>NZ_OY762229.1:0-5370000 GCF_963665355.1 uncultured Desulfobacter sp. | reverse complement strand
GTGGAGGCCCGAACCGTCACAGGTTAAAAACTGTTCGGATGAGGTGTGGATAGGGGTGAAAGGCCAAACAAACCTGGAGATAGCTGGTTCTCTCCGAAATATATTTAGGTATAGCCTCGTATGTTTCTTTTTGGAGGTAGAGCACTGAATGGGCTAGGGGTCTCACCAGATTACCAAACCTAATCAAACTTCGAATACCAAAAAGTCAGAATACGGGAGTCAGCCCGCGGGAGCTAAGTTCCGCGGACGAGAGGGAAACAACCCAGACCGCCATCTAAGGTCCCCAAATCTATGCTAAGTGGAGAAGGATGTGGGAATGCCCAGACAACCAGGAGGTTGGCTTAGAAGCAGCCATCCTTTAAAGAAAGCGTAATAGCTCACTGGTCGAGTGGATCTGCGCCGAAAATGTATCGGGGCTAAAGCATAGTACCGAAGCTGCGGAATGAAATTTATTTCATTGGTAGGAGAGCGTTGTGTCGTCGCAGAATCGCATACGTGAGTATGTGTGGAGATGTCACAAGTGCCCATGCTGACATGAGTAGCGATAAAGCGGGTGAGAGACCCGCTCGCCGAAAACCCAAGGTTTCCTGAGTAAAGCTAATCTTCTCAGGGTTAGTCGATCCCTAAGGCGAGGCCGAAAGGCGTAGTCGATGGAAAACAGGTTAATATTCCTGTACCACCTAGTTATCGTTTGAGAAACGGGGGGACGCAGGAGGGCAGGTCATCCGTCTGTTGGAATAGGCGGTTTAAGCTTGTAGGCTGGAATCTTAGGCAAATCCGGGATTCCAAGGCCGAGAGGTGATGACGAGGGGCTTTGCCCCATAAAGTGACTGTACCCATGCTGCCAAGAAAAGCCTCTATCGAGATAACAGGTGATCGTACCGTAAACCGACACAGGTAGGTGGGGAGAGTATCCCAAGGCGCTTGAGAGAACCCTGGTTAAGGAACTCGGCAAAATGATACCGTAACTTCGGGAGAAGGTATGCCCCTGACCGTTAGTATAATACTGTACAAAGCGGATGGGGGCCGCAGAGAATTGGTGGTAGCGACTGTTTACTAAAAACATAGGACTCTGCAAAGTCGCAAGACGAGGTATAGGGTCTGACGCCTGCCCGGTGCTGGAAGGTTAAGGGGATTTGTTAGCTTTAAGCGAAGCATTGAACTGAAGCCCCAGTAAACGGCGGCCGTAACTATAACGGTCCTAAGGTAGCGAAATTCCTTGTCGGGTAAGTTCCGACCTGCACGAATGGCGTAACGACTTCCACACTGTCTCAACCAGGGACTCAGCGAAATTGCAGTGGCGGTGAAGATACCGTCTACCCGCGAAAAGACGGAAAGACCCCGGCACCTTTACTACAGCTTGACATTGGATTTTGGGATATGATGTGCAGGATAGGTGGGAGACTATGAATCTGGTACGCCAGTATCGGTGGAGTCACCCTTGAAATACCACCCTTCATATTTCAGTGTTCTAACCATGGTCCATAACCTGGATTTGGGACAGTGTCTGGTGGGTAGTTTGACTGGGGCGGTCGCCTCCGAAAGAGTAACGGAGGCGCGCGAAGGTTCCCTCAGGCTGATTGGAAACCAGCCGTAGAGTGCAAGGGCATAAGGGAGCTTGACTGCGAGAGAGACATTTCGAGCAGGTAGGAAACTAGGTCTTAGTGATCCGGCGGTTCTGAATGGAAGGGCCGTCGCTCAACGGATAAAAGGTACGCCGGGGATAACAGGCTTATCGCCCCCAAGAGTTCACATCGACGGGGCGGTTTGGCACCTCGATGTCGGCTCATCACATCCTGGGGCTGGAGCAGGTCCCAAGGGTTTGGCTGTTCGCCAATTAAAGTGGTACGTGAGCTGGGTTTAAAACGTCGTGAGACAGTTTGGTCCCTATCTTTCGTGGGCGCAGGATATTTGAGGAGATCTGATCCTAGTACGAGAGGACCGGATTGGACCAACCAATGGTGTTCCAGTTGTCGTGCCAACGGCATTGCTGGGTAGCCAAGTTGGGTACGGATAACCGCTGAAAGCATCTAAGCGGGAAGCCAACTTCAAGATTAGATATCCCATCGTAAGACTGAAGACCCCTTGAAGACTACAAGGTTGATAGGCTGGGTGTGTAAGCATGGCAACATGTTGAGCTTACCAGTACTAATAGGTCGTGAGGCTTAGCCACTTTTTTCCACGAATAAATTTAGATACTTTGATGTGAAGATATTACTACAACAGATTACATATTAGGACCCATGGGATAACGGCAGTGAGAACCAATCTGAAATTCCAGGTCCGACCAGTGTAACCGGTGGCGATGGCGAAGAGGCCACACCCGTACCCATCTCGAACACGGAAGTTAAGCTCTTTAGCGTCGATGGTACTGCATGGGAGACTGTGTGGGAGAGTAGAACGCCGCCGGTTCTTTTTTAAAAGCCCTGATCAAGGTATCCTTGGTCAGGGCTTTTTTTATTGGTCAATCGCTATTCGTCGTTTTTTTAATTTTGCAACTATTCAAAGTCACCAACCCAGGGTCAACGCACGTAAACTTTCTTGATATAGTCTTGGTCAAGTAGCCCGAGGGACCTTCCCCCTCAGGCTCTCACAGAACCGTACGTGAACCTCTCGATTCATACGGCTCTTATTGTCCAGTCGATGGTTTATATCCAGATCTCCAGTGAACAAACATGCCAGGCTCACGGTGTGCGATTCTTCCCAACCAATGTGTTGCTCTCTTTTCATGAAATCTAAACCGTTTGTATTTCCGCATGGCCCATTTCACAAGCTTCTGGTCTAAATGCATCATCAGGTTGTGCAGAGCAGATGGACAGAATCTTCCATAGTAGTTGATCCATCCCTGAATTGCTGGATTTGCAAATTCTGCAAGATCCTCCAAGTCCATAGGTGTCCGGCTATTGCACTGCCAGTCACGTATGACACCAAAGATTCGCACCACCGCCTTCCGGGAGATGGCTGGGGAAAAGTTAACAAAATATTTCCCCCATCGATTCTTGGACATGCGCGGCCGGAAGGTATACCCAAGAAAATCAAAACTGACCGTGTCATAATTGCCAGGCCGATTGGCGTCCTTGCAATAAGCGATCTTTGTTTTCTCTGGGTGAAGTTCCAACTTGCAGGCTGTCATCCGTTTTTTCAGCTTTCTGTGGATGGCCAATGTCTGTTCTTCAGACTTGCAATGAATAACGATATCATCGGCATATCTTTCGAAAGGTACACCGGGATAGGTTCTTCTCATCCATGCATCAAATGCATAATGCAGAAACAGATTGGCCAACAAAGGACTAATGGCCCCACCCTGCGGTGTGCCGAGATGCCGCGCCATCTGTTTACCATCCTGCATTTGCGCCGGTGCTTTCAACCACCGCTCAATGTAAAGCCGTATCCATTTGCAATCCGTATGAAAACATACCGCTTTCATCATCAGATCATGATCAATGCTATCAAAGAAACACACGACACACTACCCACCTCGACGGTTTTCCGCCTAAAGTAACGATAACAAAAAATTTTCATCCATTGGAGGGAAAAGCCCTTGATGTCCTCAGTTGGCTTCACAGAAATGGGATTTTACATTTGACCCTGGTTTTACCTGATGGCACGAGATCCTATATACCTGCTGATTGGACAAATCTGGGTGACATTTGCCCCCAATTCAAACCACCAGACAACCGGAAACAGACGGATCTAATTGCCTCAAGATCGAACCTACTACAGGTACGGAAGATAGTAGATACCCTTCTCCTGAAAATATATCCTCCAAAGCAGCAATCTGAAATCGCTTTAAAGGAGGGACATAATCATGCAAAAGCAATTGGAACTTTGGCCCGATCAGGAGGAGCAGAAAACTCAAGAAATCTGGAACAGTCTCAATCTTCAACAGAAGAAAAAAATCATAACTGTTCTATCACGTCTTGTCAGCAAATGTGTCTACTTGAAAAAAACAAATCAAACCAGGGAAGTGGATCATGATGAATAATCAAAAAATTAAGCCGGACCACTTGCAACGGACCGCCTATATTTATATCAGACAGTCAACCGCCGCCCAGGTCGAATTTAATCGAGAATCCACTGAAAGGCAGTACAAACTCAAGGACAGAGCAGTTGATCTGGGCTGGACAGAACGACAAATTCGAATAATTGATCAAGATTTGGCTCAATCCGGTTCCAGTACTTCACAACGTAAAGGTTTTGGTGAAATGATCTCAGAAGTCGCCCTTGGAAAAGTTGGTTTAATCCTGTCGATTGAGGTATCAAGGGTTGCACGGAACAACTCTGATTGGTACAGATTACTTGATCTGTGCAGCGTAACCAACACACTTATCGGCGACAGTGACGGCCTCTACCATCCGGGGCTTTTTAATGACAGACTTTTACTGGGCATGAAAGGTACTATGGCCGAGGCAGAACTTCATGTCATTCGAGCAAGATTAGAAGGTGGTATACGGAATAAAGCTGCCAAAGGGGAGTTGCGTCGGGGGCTGCCGGTCGGCTTTATCTGGGGTGATCAGGATGGAGAAGTTTTAATGCATCCCGACCAGGCCGTTACCGGAGCCATTCATACTGTTTTTGAAAAATTTACGCATATGGGGTCTGTCCGGCAAGTATGGCTATGGTTTCGATCAAACAAATTATTATTTCCGTTGCAAACCATCCTTCTTCCGGAAATTAAATGGGTGACGGCCAGCTACCATGCAATCCATTCTGTTATGACGAATCCTGTATATGCCGGGGCTTATACCTATGGTAAAACAAAACAAGAATACGTTATCGACGAAACCGGCCAGGTTAAAAAACGTACCAAGCGGTTATCTCAATCCCAATGGGCGGTATTAATCCATGACCATCACAAAGGGTTTATCGACTGGAAGACCTATGAAATGAATCAAGCCCGAATTGCTAAAAATACTCGGCCGGTACCTCATAAAACCACTGGTGCCGTCAGAGAAGGAGCGGCTTTGCTGCAAGGACTTGCCACCTGTGGGAAATGTGGACGTAGGCTCAAAGTATATTACCAAGGAAAGAACTCCAGCCCCGGATACTATTGTGCTACCAACAACATTGTAGAAGGCCGGGCAAAATACTGCATGCGTGTCGGAGGTGTAAAAATTGACACCGTAGTTGCCGACACCTTCTTGAATACGATTACACCTGCTGTCATGGATGCAATCTTGCTCGCCGAAAAGAACATTAAAACTGAACATGACGCAGCTTTAAATCAATGGCGGTTACATATTGAACGGCTTCAATATGAAGCAGATAAAGCAGAACGTCGTTTCCAAGCAGTCGAACCGGAAAATCGTCTGGTTGCCCGCACGCTTGAGAATCAATGGGAAACATGTCTTCACCAACTTCAAGCCGCAAAAAATGAATTTGAACAATGTCAAAGACAACGTCCGGAAGCGCTAACACCTGAACAACGTGATCATATCCATACGCTCAGTAAAGACATAAAGCTGGTTTGGCAGGCTCCAACGACGACGTACCGGGACAAAAAAGAATTGCTTCAAATTTTATTGCAAGAGGTGAATATCAGTGTTGATCGAACCCTGAATACTGCCCACCTGATTATACGATGGCAGACAGATGCAGTGACTGAAATTGATATGGACCTTCCGAAAAGAAATTCGCCAACGATCCGAACCGCACAAGACACCATTGATCTTGTGCGCCGTCTTGCAGTGCATTATAATGATGCAATGATTGCTGGTATTTTAAACAGGCAGGGTAGACAGACCGCCCGAGGTCATAGGTTTACAGCAAACAGGGTTGGCAATCTACGTCGGCACTGGAATATCCCCAAATTTGATCCAACGAGTGTTTCTCCTGATGAAGGTGAACTGGTAACCGTTCAAAAAGCAGCTGAAATTCTTGACGTCGCCTCTGGAACAGTCCACCGTTGGCTCTTGGACGGCTTTATTGCCGGAGAGCAAATCACACCAGGAGCCCCGTGGCGTATTCGGATGACAGAGGATTTAAAATCCCGCTTCGTTCAACAGCCTCCCGAGGGTTATGTCACCATGAAAGAGGCTAAAAAATTACTCGGTGTCTCACGCCAAACGGTATTGCATCGTGTAAAATCCGGCAAGCTACCTGCTGTCCATGTGCGCAAAGGAAAACAAATGGGCTTATATATTAAGGTAATAGACAAACAGCTGGATCTTTTTAATCAACTTTCATGAAAGGATGTGCAGTATGACGATGGCTCCAAGAAGCCTTTGATATCAAGATCCAAAACCCAATCAAACTGCCAGCAACGACTACGTGTTGCATTGAGTTCATCCAATGCAGATTTCCCCGGACGATACCCGTAGGAATCTTCATCAAATACCGGTTCCAATTCCGGCTCCAGATACAATTTGACTGTCATCTGTGCAATTCGGTCAGCCACGGTTGGAATGCCAAGGGTCCGTGTTCCGCCCGATTTGGGTATCAAGACTGTTCGGACAGGAGGTGGGAAATAGCTCCCCGAGGACATTCTGTTCCAGATCTTGTAAAGATTGTTCTCAAGATCTTCCTCAAACATCTCAAGGCTTACTGCATCCACACCGGCTCCGCCATCATTGCGTTTTACCCGGATATAAGCATCCCATACCGCCAATTTAGAAATATCAAATGACTTTGCTTCTCCCAATCAGTTCCTCCTATAATTCCAGTTGACCAAAAGGTAAAGCTGAACAATGCCACCCCTTCGCTCCAGCGCCATTACAGCACCTTCATCACTATTACGGGTGACTCCGCCCCTGTACATTGCATCGGTACTCAGATTCTCACAGGTCCGCTGCTTGAATCGCTTCCTTAACATCAATGTGACAGGTTCCCGGGTTCCATCCCAAAGCCTGGGTCAAGTTCACGCCATCTCTATGCCGGTCGCCGATCGGACAATCATCAGGCACCCTCCGATCTCATCCCGGGATAGTTCAAGCACCCCGGTTTTGACGACAATATTCGGTTTTTCGACACCTCATCAATGGTTCACTTACGTTCGTCTCCTTGATCCATACCTGACATGTTTCTCATGCCTTTTCCCCTGACGCTCATTACCATGGCTCTTAACCACAGCAACTCAGGGTGGTTTGAAGCCTCCTCCTGAAAGGCGGCTCCGAGGGGCCTTCCCTCATCTTTGGGGCAGATTGCCCGGCACACTTGAACAAAGCCGCTCTCGCGGCGGAAAACCTCAAAGCCGTGTATACTCTTAATTGTGGGATCAAAAGGAAAATCCCAACCATCTACAATTAAAGGAGTATACCATGAAAGCATCCGAAGTAAACCGCTTTAACGAACTCTATGAACGTCATTTAAAAACCCTCAAACTTCAGGGTAAGGCTCAAAAAACCATTGACGCTTATTCCCGTGCCGTTCGCCGGGTCAGGGATTATTTTGACTGTTGTCCGGATAAACTCAAACCCGAACAGCTTGAAGACTACTTTGCCGATCTGGTGGTGTCCCATTCTTGGAGTACGGTCAAAATTGATCGCTTAGGGCTTCAGCATTTCTGGAAATTTGTTCTCCAAAAAGAATGGGAGTGGTTGAACATCGTCAGACCGCCTAAAGTGAAAAGCATACCGGATATTCTTACGCCTGCGGAGGTTGAAAAGCTGATCGGTGCGACACGCAAACTGCGTTACAGAGTTTTTCTTCTGACGACCTACTCCATGGGATTGCGCCTGGAGGAAGCCCTGTCCCTGCAGGTTGGGGATATAGATGCCGAAAGAAAGCTGGTCCATATCCGAAGGGGCAAAGGCCATAAAGATCGGATGGTCCCCCTGCCGGATCTTACGCTGATGGGATTGAGAGAATTATGGAAAAGGCATCGCCATCCGGAGTTGCTTTTCCCCAATGCCGTCGGATCGTTTGAGACCATACAAAAAGCCAAATCCCACATGGACCGGGGCGGCACTCAAAATGCCATGAAGGTAGTGGTCGCTGAATGCGGCATTAAAAAAAAATCTCTATACATTCCCTGCGCCACAGCTTTGCGACCCATCTGCTTGAAAACGGCTTAAGCCTTCGCCATATCCAGGGCATTCTCGGCCACGCTCGACCGGAAACAACTGCCCGCTACACCCATTTTACCTGTGTTACGGAGAAAAGCAGTCTGAATGTCATCAACGATTTGATCAACACCATTCATGTGAACTTTCATAAGGTGTGATCATGCGAATAGCCGATATTATTAATGAGTATTATGAGAGCAATCACAAAAAATCATGGATAAATTGAAGATAATTTGCAAGATATGCAAGGTTTGAGGCAGAAGCTCCCCCGTTTATCTCGCAAACAATCAATGGAACTCCTGCCTTCCCACCCAATAACAGGGCAGGAGATATGCTATCAGAAGCACTAAGAAACGAAAGCCTTTTTTGTAAGCTATACAAGATAGACCTATCAACCGCTGAACGGTATCGAGAAATGAAGTGTCCCCACTGCAAAGGGCCACTGTATTATGCCAATTACCCACGCAAACCCCGTGGAGAACCAGAAGGACTATCTGAAGAATATTTTTTACAATTCAGTTTATGTTGCGGCAAGGAGGGGTGTCGGCGCCGTTTGATTCCTCCAACCTGCCGTTTTTTGGGAAAAAATATATACTGGTATGCCGTAATTATTACAATTGTATCTGACTGGCAGCATGCGACCGACGGCATTCCGATTTCCAGGCTTGCTGAAAAAGTCGGTATCTCCCGTAACACCCTTAAACGCTGGATCAATTTATTTAAAGAGATCTTTCCAGAAAGCCATTCATGGAAAAAAATTCGGGGCCGAGTGTCGCCAGCTATAAAAAATGACACCCTGCCCGGCAGTCTGCTCAATTTTTATCGGAACCAATTCCCATCCATCGAAAAAGCGTTGATACGCTGTTTGTCATTTTTATCCCAAGGTAGCGAAATGTCGCAAAATATAAGGGCGGGGTAACTTCACGCAGAGGATGGGCATAGCCCTGCAAAATTAACTGTTCTATCAAGAGTTCCAGGATTTTGATCAGCACTGCGCTGAAAATTTTAACTCAAAATTGAAAGGAACCCGCCCTATGAACAGTAAAACCCAAAGTCCGGTTGATAAATGGGCTTTATTTCGCTTTTCCGTGGTTGGCAGCTTACTAGCTCAGCCGCCGGCCAAGGGAAAGTTGCGCAAAGAGTTGGAGCGGCTCGCCTGCAAGTTTTACATTCATCCCATTACAAACGAATTAACGGCTTTTCATTTTTCAACCATTGAAAGCTGGTACTACAAAGCAAAAAACGCCCAAGATCCTATTGTGGCCCTGGGCAGAAAAGTCCGTTCAGACTATGGAGGATCAATTGTATTTACCCCGGAATTGATCCGGTTGCTTGGCAGGCAATACCGCACCTATCCAAACTGGAGTTATAAGCTGCACGCAGATAATTTTGCAGCAGAACTTCAGGAACAAAATGAGTCAGTTGCGATCCCTTCCTACTCCAGTGTCAGGAGACGTATGGTGGAAAGGGGGTGGAGCAGGAAACCATCGGTAAAGAAAAAACAGACAGCGGGCATGAAAGCTGCCGCACAGCGATTTGAAAAGCATGAAATCCGTGGTTATGAGGCAGAATATGTTCACGGCCTGTGGCACCTGGATTTCCACGAAGGCAGCCTGCGGGTAGTAGATAACAATGGCAATTGGTATACACCCAAAGCCCTATGTATCCTTGACGACCATTCCCGTCTGTGTTGCCACATCCAATGGTATCTGGGTGAAACAACCCAAGATCTAATCCATGGACTGACCCAAGCATTTTTCAAACGAGGGCTGCCAAGGGCATTAATGACAGACAATGGCGCTGCCATGACTTCCCATGAGTTCTGCAACGGTCTTAAAAAAACCGGGATACTCCATGAGACAACGTTGCCCTACAGCCCTTATCAAAACGGTAAGCAGGAGGCCTTCTGGGGCACCCTTGAAGGCCGTCTGATGGCTATGTTGAGCAAGGTCAAACCCTTGACCCTGGACTATCTCAATTACACCAGTCAGGCCTGGGTCGAAATGGAGTACAACAAAAATACGCATCGTGATATCGGTATGCCGCCTATCAAATGCATGCTGGAAGGTAAAGGCGTTTCCCGTCCTGCACCGGATGAAGAACATATGCGGTTCGCCTTTACGGTATGCGAATCCAGAAAGCAAAGGAAGTCTGACGGCACCGTGTCCATCAACGGCGTCAGGTTTGAAATTCCTTCCCGGTTTCATCATATCCCGCAATTTCATGTCTGTTTTACCAATTGGGACAAATCCATAGCATGGCTCATGGACCCAAAAACAGGAAAAAACATTGCTCCCATCTATACCCAGGACAAAATCAAGAATGCGTCCGGAAAACGAAAGATCCAATCCAGGCCTGAACAGACGATTGTACCGGATGAGCCATTGAGGGAGTCAGAACCTGCTTTATTGAGAAAATTGATTGCTGAGTATGCCCAAAGCGGCATGCCACCGGCCTACCTGCCCAAAGGAGAATCATGAACGACAAACAACTTCTGGCTTATTACGGCCTTAAATGGAATCCGTTTTTACCCAGTATTCCGGTGGAAGCATTATGGCAGCCACCATCAATGAACAGTTTTATTTTTCGCCTTGAAAATATGACCATGAATGGCGGGTTTGCATTGATCAGCGGCGAACCCGGCCTGGGCAAATCCAAAACACTACAGCTCATTGCTAATAAATTCGGCAAACTGGATGAGGTCGTTGTTGGAGTGATGGAACGTCCTCAAAGCAGTGTCGGTGATTTTTACCGTGAAATGGGTGTTTTATTTGGCGTCAATCTAAGCCCTGCCAACCGCTACGGCGGATTTAAGGACCTTCGTGAACGTTGGAAAAATCATGTGAAAACAACCTTGTTCCGACCCATCCTTATCATAGATGAGGCTCAGGAGATGCTGACCGGCTGTTTAAACGAGTTACGCCTGTTAAACAGTACGGATTTTGACTCCCAAAATCTGCTGACCACTATTTTGTGTGGAGATACCCGGCTGCCGGAACGATTTAGGACAAGGGCGTTGATGTCACTGGGAAGCCGGATGCAGTTCCGGATGAAGCTTGACCCTTATATCAGGGAAGACTTGATGAACTATATGGATCATTGCCTGAACACTGCCGGTGCACTGCATTTGATGACCAAAACCCTGATAAAAACTCTTGTGGACCATTGTGCCGGCAATTTACGGGTCCTGAACAATATGTCCTCTGAAATGTTGAGTTCCGGTATTGAAAAAGAACTCAACCAACTGGATGAAAAACTTTTTATTGAAATTTTTTCCAGACAACCACCCAAAAAATAATAGGAGAACAATATGAGTCGTTTTGATGATCCCGACATGCTATTTGAGGAAATAAATATAGAATTACAGTGTCTTATATTGGAAATGCTTCAAGCAGGACTTGCAAATTTAAGTAAAGAATATCAGTTGTTCAGGCAATTCCAAAAAAGAAAGTCAGAGGATGGTTCTATGGACTGCGATGAGCGGCTATAAAAACTATATGCCCGGGTTTCTATAGCCGGCACATCAATTTTTAGAGTTTCGGTGAAACGGAGTCAGGATATCCTGGGGAGGAAACCTGACAAGGGATAACCGGAAGCAGGAGGCATTGAATAAAATGCCCTAAACAGTGAAGCAGGAGTGGTTCTAATTGCCGCTCCTGCTTGTTTTTTATTCAAGCCTTCCTGCTTATGCCTTAAAAAACCCATTTTGAAGGAGCGAAGCGACTTCTTTAAATCAACCTCACCGAATCAATTGAAACATTATCGGTTAAACTCGGACATTTTACCTTCTCGCCACACCCTAATTTATCTTGGATGCCTGTCCATGGATTATCGTGATTGCTCTCAGTATTATGACGCATTTTTGACCCGTTACGGGGAAGCGGCATTGCCGGGGCAGATTAATGCCCTGAATGCCATGCGATTTTGTCGTACTCCCCAGGCCGGAACGATACAGACGTTATGCCGGGGTTGCGGGCATACTCAACAGCACCCGCTATCCTGTGGAAACCGCAATTGTCCCCATTGCCAAAACCATGAAACAAGCCAATGGGTTGAACGGCAGAAAAACAAACTGCTTCCCGTCAATTATTTCATGGTGACCTTCACCTTGCCATGTCAATTCAGGACCATGGCATACCGGAATCAACGCGCTGTTTTTGCCCTGATGTTTTCATGCGTGGCCGGGACATTGAAGGATTTTGGACTCAATCCCCGGCACCTTGGTGCCCACATCGGCATGACTATGGTCCTTCATACGCATAGCAGACAGCTTCAATTTCATCCTCATATTCATGTGGTTGTTCCCGGCGGAGGGATCGATCCGGCCAAACGCCAATGGAAAAAGAAAAAGGGCCGGTATCTGTTTAATCAAAAAGCTCTGGCCAGGGTTTTTCGTGCCAGGTTTCTTGATGGATTAAATCAGAAAAAATTGCCAATCCCGAATGGCGTTTCCCCTGAATGGATTGTCAATTGTATTCGTGTGGGAACCGGTATAACGGCTCTGAAGTATCTGTCCAGGTACTTGTACCGGGGTGTCATCAGTGAAAAAAACATCATTACCAACCGGGACGGAAATGTCACCTTCAGATATATTGACAGTGAAACCAAATCAATACAGCATCGAACCCTCAAAGGCGAAGATTTTGTACGCCTCATCCTGCTGCATGTATTACCCCGGGGATTTCGTCGAACAAGGGACTACGGTTTTCTGCACAGTAATGCTAAAAAGATGCTTTCCCTGGTGCAGCTGATCCTCTACGTTCGAATACTGATCGTAAAGCCAAGCCCTAAGCCGGCTTTCAAATGTCCTCACTGCGGGGCTGCCATGGCTATTGTCGGCGTGTGTCCGGCCGGAGCCGGATAAAATTTGAAATTTGGCAAGAACCCGGCCTCAATATAAAAAGGAGGGCACAGGTACTATGGCATAATTGGTTATTTTTTTTAGCCTCAGCCAAGGCAACGCTACCTTTGCGCCTCTCCACAGGCGCAAGCCGTTCTTATCGGTTTAAAATCATATCCCATACATTACATGAAACAAATCCGGAGAATGATGACCGTTCAAGCCTTTCGTCACATGATGGATCAATCCCTTTCCCTCATCACTCGTACTTTGAATGACCTTGACGGGAAGATTGCCAAGTGCTCCTCTCACAGCTTGGTTCCAAGTGGCTCCGGAACGGTCCTTGGCATATTTTTCAAGAATAATATATTTGGAATTCGGCTCAATAGCCACAAGGCAGACTTGAGGATGAAAGGTTTCATCTTCACATAGGGAGATCCGTTTTTTGGGCATAAGCAGTGAAAGACGCGCTTGTTCCATATCACCAAACCGGCCTATTTGGGTGTCCATTTGATTTGAAATTTTTTGATGTGTGCCGTAGGATGCCGCCACAAAACTTGATAACCGGGTTAACTTAAGGAAATTGCAAATATTACGGATGCTGGCGCATCCCACCTTGGTGAATTCAAAATGGAGGGCCTGAATCAAGGTATGTAAAAATTTCACACCTGCCGGACTTTCGAAAAAAGCGACTATCGCCGGAGCCTCATCGATATTATCCATCCGGTTGAGCCAGTTTTGTAAAGTTGTGCGGGGAACGCCGACATCCATTGCAAACTCACGCTGACTGAGTTTTCCTTTACGGCTCTCAAAATCTATAATTTTCATAGATACTTCATCTCTGGACCATTGTGTCTTGATATTTGCATTATGAGAAGATTCAGCGTATGTAGATGTCATGTCCGGGTTTTCTTGATCCTTTCTGTGAATAATTTTTGTTTGGCGCATTATTTATTCACAGACCGGGCTAATTTTATCTACATTTTTTTCTTCTATCTTTCATTTTTAAGCTTTATGAGGACATACTTCTTGGCCGAAGTTATGATCAAGCCCTATAAAAATTTACCAGGCAATAAAATATTTGTCGGCTGATGTTACTGAGTTCATAATTTCAGGGACAGAAAAAATCTATATAATGGATATGTAAAAGGTGGGACACACCCATATATTATGAAGGCTTTATGCCGGTTTTAGGGTGCCCTGGTTGCAATCAAGAAACCATGCAATTTGTAGGGGAGTAAAAACCCGCGCTTTAGCGTGCTAAGTTCATATCTTTAATGGGAATAAAGGGGGATGGATATATCAATCCCATATTTCGATTCGAGCGAATTTTTACTTTAATACATACTTGAGTTTTCGGATTTTTTATCTTGATATTTTGAAAAAAACTCCAGTTTTTGTTTGTCAAGCTGCAGTTTGTAGTCCGGCATCGTCCAAATTCACTAACTCATAACGCTTCTTCCTTGTTCTGTTCATACGCGTTTTTTCAACTCAAAGCCAACGTTTCACAAAATGTTTATCAGTCTCAAGCTTCTCCAAAAGAGCCTTAAGATTCTCATACTGCGCACGACGGACTATCGAAGGAACCGTTATGGTGCCTTTGTCAATTTCCCAGCAACGCTTTGCTTCCAATTCTCAAGATGGAGGAGGGAGTCAATCCAGGACACCAGGTATAACGATATTGTTACACCTTGTTCACTCCTGACAGTGGCTCCCTCCATATCCGTTAGTTGCTTAGCATTCCTGAAAAATTCCTCGATTGCCCAACGATAATCATAGATCGATATTATCTTGGTGGCTTCCTATGTGAGTTGATCTGTTAACAAATATTTTGAGGTCTTTGTGGTGGGGTCAAAACTTTCTACCAAACGATGCTTTCCCGATATCGCGTTGAGCCTAATATTGGCAATCTTGGTGTGATACAAAATCTTTTGTTGTTTTCCCTCATCCCTGTCGGCTCCAAGCCCACAGACATGACCGGCAAGGACGGTTGTAAAAAATTCAACGATATTAACCGAATCGAATTGATGCTTGCATAGCCTGCCCTTTGGTGTCAATTTGGGTTTTTGGCACGCCACGTTGACATTTAAATTGGCTTTGATTTCAATGACGTAATGCAATTTTAAACGCTTTAATCCTTTAATAAAGGGTTCTACGCCAAACCATGAATCAGCCAAAACCGTACATTTAGGAAATCCATTGTCAATTGCCCATTTCAGCATTTCAATCGCCAGCTCATTTTTGGTTTTATGCACGATATCTTTGCCTCGACGCCACGGCATGAGACTTTTCTTTTGATAAAATATCCGGTGGCAAATCGGAAATTTGACTGATTTACCATCACTGTAGTACAAGAACACAATACATGTGGCTCTCAAATTGGTTCCCAAAGCATGGTCAAACAGTACTTGCACACCGTGTATCCATTTGCAAAATTTGGTGTGATGCTTCATGGTGTCGTCAATCAAAAAGTTACCTTTGACAATCTTGTAGGTATTGCGCATGTTCAGCAAATGCAGGCGCTGCATTTCGATGGTGCAAAATTTGCTGTCTGATAAAAATTCCGACAGCGCAGATATGCTCTTTTGCTTCAGCCACATTCGACTGATTTCGGTAAGGTTGAATTTTGCCCCGAGAATCAAAGCTGATGCAATCAGCGTCAAATTTTGGAACTGGATATTAGTAAGCTCGGGTTTTAAAAATGAGAATCCGGTAATTATGAAGGCTGGCTTGCAGGCACACGGTATATTCACCCGTAACTCCTTAATTGAATAATAACCTTCATATTATTTCATTCTTCGATTCTTTTGTCTTTAACTGTTTTCCGAAAACTCAAGTACATATTGCAGCGTAATACAAATTTACTGGAGAATGTTTAATCAAAAATGATCAAACCGCCATTAATCGCCGCATATCACGAGATGAATTTTATAAAGGAGGAAGCTCCCAAACAATTTTCCGTCCGGGAACTTTTTAACAGGTCATACCGCTGACTATAGAGCGGTTACATTTACTGCAGAAGGACCTTTCTTCCCTTGTTCAATATCGAATGAAACACGCTCCCCTTCTTTCAGGGATTTAAAACCTGGTTTATTGATAGCAGAATGATGCACGAAGACATCTTTCCCTCCATCATCTTGTTCGATAAAGCCAAAACCTTTTGAGTCATTAAACCATTTCACTTTACCTGTAGCCATCTTGGCGATCTCCTGTAATGGAAATAAAAAAAATGAGTTTCAAGCCATTCTGATCCTGTTGGGGGAATTTGCATTTTAAATACTTGTGCTGAACTTGAAACAGAGATGTCATAGCTATAAATGGGAATAACGGTGAAAGTCAAGTGCTAAATGGTGATTTAACCCCAACGTTTTAAAAAATCGTTGGAAAAGTTCTTATCTTTCAGGCAGCCTTCTGCATGGCTTCAAGGAAATGCAGTAAATCTTTTTTCACAGCCTGGTTCGAATTCATTGTCAACGTCAGCCTGCCGCCTGGTCTGGTGAAAAGCCCGGCCTTTTAAGTAATGCGGTGCCTAATCGTATCCAATTTCTGGAATTTCCATGCCGATGGACGTTTGGGAAATGTCCCATGGGATGCGGGATGGGCAATCATTTGCATCTCTTGAGAAAAATTGTGCGCCATCATTGATGATAGGGTGAACACCTGGTTGGCAACAAGCCTCTTACATGGAATCACGCTGAGAGCAGTATCGCTTTTTGCATTGCCAAAGATTGCCTCTTGAGAACCACGACCATTATGAAACAACACAACTGATTCTGCAGCCCCCGTTTTATTTATATGAAAGTACCAATAAGCTGCTGAGTTACTTTCATGTTTTGTTGTGGGTTGGGCCTGGGTGTTGAGAGACCAGGTCGGCCCATGGCCGTTAGTCACAACGACTTTGTATTGGTATTCACGGTCTACCGGTTCAAACAAATCTAATTGGAGAGGTCCTTTGATTGCTGTTTTATATTTCTTTCTGGTGAATACAAATCGAAATTCCGTATCCCAGGACTTAGGCTTCCACTGAGTTTCAAAAAAGGACCATTGATCCTCAATGTCTGTCCAAGAATCACAGTTCTCTATGAGCTTCTTGAGTTCCGTGAATCTTGCAAAGGGAACGGAGGCCGTGAAGCGGACCTTTTGGACTGCCATCAGCGAAATGATATCCTGATTAAAAAATGCCCAGTCCATGCGTGCCTCAAGGATGCAGCCCGGAACTTGGGAGCGCATGTGATAAAAGCAGTCTTTCATAAATTCAGCAGCACCATTGGAGTTATGGACATTCCCCGGTCGATGGTGCATATCAAAAAACTGACCAGTATAGGCAACGGTACAGAATTGGGGTGTCTAAAAAATCGCATTTTAGGTGTTTTTATTTTTCCGATTTTTGGCACTATTGATAATGCAGAGATTTACTTTCTTGCCAAATTTTATTTTTAACTTCATATTTCTCGATGTTCGAGTTTTTTGCAGTGGTGTCCGGTTAGGAAATTGCATGGATAAAAAAATCAAAAAAATCATTTTTTACTTGACAAGTCAATAAGGTAGATTTTCGTGTCTTGTTGTAACCTATTATTATAACAAGGCATTCTATAAAAATGCGATTATCCGACCTCAACAAGATGCACTTTGACTCTCAATCTTACACTATATTTCGGCATTGCAATCCATTCTTCCAGGTGCCCCGATACTCGAATCAAAAGGGAATCGTCCATTGCAACTGACTTTTGAAGATCAACTCCATGCATTGTTGTTCTTTCGCCTTGAGGAACACGATTCCGCACGAGATCTAATCCAGCATCTCAAAGAGGATGACTTTGCCAAGAAATTCGGGTGTGTCCCACCTTTTACATATCCATTATATAGATTTTTTCTGTCCCTGAATTTATGAACTCAGTAACATCAGCCGACAAATATTTTATTGCCTGGTAAATTTTTATATAGTGTTTTCGTGTTTCCACTGACCTTATGCCGTCGTGATTTTTTTCCAGACGTCTAAGAAGCCTCATACCCGATTCCGAATTTGAGGAGCGCCGATATTTGGCCAACCCTTTTTTCTTCAAATACTGCATGGCAGCATCCCAGTGATCAGAAAAAAACTTCGTTATCTTACCCAGGTAACTGCTTTCGAGTTTTTCAATCTGATTTTTTAAATTCTTCAGTTTGATTTTTGCTTGAGTATCCGTATTTGAATGATCAAAAATATTTACAATCTGATCAAT
Source organism: uncultured Desulfobacter sp. (assembly GCF_963665355.1). Lineage (GTDB taxonomy): Bacteria > Desulfobacterota > Desulfobacteria > Desulfobacterales > Desulfobacteraceae > Desulfobacter. The sequence continues at coordinate 5,351,935 of NZ_OY762229.1, read as the reverse complement.
TATGGAACGAAATGTTGAAATAAAGCCGCTGTCTATCTTTTCAAGCGCTTCTATCTTTTCACGTTCATTTTCAGTCAAGTTGGAAGGCTTTTTTAATAATACCCATCGCATTTTCCAAAGTTCTGAGGCAATTTCCAGCATATCTTCATCCTTATTTTTTTCACCTTCCGCTTTCAGGTTTCTTCTATATTCCAGAAGGGATTTCTTTAGATGTTTCCATATATTTTTCGCCGTATGAAAATGATCAGCCTGAAATTTAGCATCAGGAAATACCTCTCTGATTGCTTTCACATAGCTGTCTGAATAATCTGAGAATGCCGAAGTAACTGTCATTCCGCAATTTTTTATATTTTGTAAAAATGCAAGGGCATCATCAGCATTCTCCGAAGCGGCTTCATAAGTAATAAGAATACGGTCCGACTCATCTTTTAGAACCATCACACAATTGTTGGTTCCCATGGGATAATAACCGTCAATATGACACTGATCTGATTTTTTTTTGTTCCAGAAGTTGTTTTAAAATTTCCTCTTCCGAAGGAAGGCTGCTTCCGATTGTGTCAATCCACCTTTTCACAGACGACTTGCTTACAGGAATCCGAAACAAAACTGTGAATATTGTTGCAATATTCCTCAGACTGACTCCGCAGATAACTGCCAGAAAACATGCCAAACGCAACACACCTCTGCTTACATGTTGTTGTGCTGATACCTCTCTGATGTTCGGGGTAAACCAGATTTGTCTGTTATGGTCATCATAATACCAGGCCTGAGCTGATATAAACCGGTAAACAATCGGATTATGAAATACTGAAAATTCGTGTATGTCTACATTATATGTCTTTGGGGGCCAATAAACATCATGACTTATACCAGCTTCTTTTTGCCAATCCCGCTTCCTCATATCAAATTCTATAATTGTATTCTCTTCTTCAGTATATGAACGGGTGAATATATCCAGATTTGCTTCCACAACGGCAGAGTTGAACGGACTTTGTATTATTACAGGCATTTTTATCATCTTTTCCTCATTCAGGTCTATATTGGAAAATGATAATTGTTCGCCACCGCGTCAAATAGAATTTACTTTAGATTAAAATTTCATCTTATGTAAAAGGTGGGACACACCCGGAAAAACTCCCCGATGCTATGACCGAGGATGATTACAAAGCTTTGTTACCTCAACACCTCGACAAGACCAAACTTGCCGGTCCTCCTCATATCGCATAACGAGCCTCCCCAGACAAGGTGCGGTTTATTAAGCGCTTACATTGCAGTGATATTTTTCAAGTCAACATGGAACCAAAACTACAAAGGCTCCCAGCGTAACCGCTGAGAGCCTTGATATACTTGGTAGCGGGGAAAGGATTTGAACCAATGACCTTCGGGTTATGAGCCCGACGAGCTACCAGACTGCTCCACCCCGCAACAACATTAAATAATATAGAGCAAAGACATTTTTGAGTCAAGTTAAATTTTTATCGAATTCAAACATTTGTTGTAATGCATTGTTTTAGTTCGTCAATTGAAGGTGTTGCGGTTCCGACTTTGGCTACAACAATACCGGCTGCTAAATTGGCCAACCAGGCTGCTGTTTCAAATTCGGCCCCAGAGGCCAACCCCAGGCCCAAAAGTGAGATAACCGTGTCTCCGGCCCCGGATACATCAAAAACCTGCCTTGCTTTGGATGCAATGGAGACAGCGGGCTTTCCTGTTTCATAGAGAATCATACCTGATTTTCCGCAGGTAATCAGAAGCTTATCAAGCCCTGTCTGTTCCATGATCTTTGCTGCAGCTTTTTCCATGTCTGCGGGGGTTTGAAGCTGCATTCCGGCTGCGATAGCAGCCTCTTTCTTATTAGGGGTCAAAATGGTTACGCCCTTGTATTTGGAGAAATCCATGGACTTAGGATCTGCCAGGGTTATTACCCTTGCCTTTTTTGCCAGATCGGTAGCACGGCCAACAAGTTCTTGGGTAACAAGGCCTTTATCATAATCTGATATTATAACAAGATCCATTTTCCTTATATATCCAGCCATAACGCCAGTTAATACCTCAAGTGTATGAGCGCTGATCTTATGTTTAACCTCCCTATCAATGCGAAGCATCTGCTGATTGGAGGCTATGATTCGGGTTTTTCGCGTTGTGGGGCGATCTGGCTCACTGATCACCCCTGTGACATCAACCCCCAACGACTCAAGCATTTTCAGAACATTGTGACCGGCTTGTCCCGTACCCACGGCCCCCATGGCAAAAACTTTTGCCCCCATGGCTGAAAGGTTGTTGATAACATTGCCGGCTCCACCCAGTGTATAGTTTTCTCTTTCCACTGCCACTACCGGCACAGGAGCCTCGGGTGAGATCCTGTCAACCCGACCCCACAGGTACTCATCAAGCATTAAGTCACCAATGACAAGCACGCTCAATTTTTGAAATGCATCAATATTTATCATTCAGTTCGCCAGAAGATCTGTAAGCATGACCTTGAGTTCATCATAGGAATGGGTAATGGGAATATCAGGAAAATCCTTGGTAATGGATTCAGGGGGCTTAAAGAAAAAACCCTTGTCTGCTGAAAGGATCATTCCTGTATCATTGTAAGAATCTCCAAAAGCTATAACATGGTAGTTTAGTCCTTGGAGGGCTTTGACGGCTCTTGCTTTCTGGTTGTCGATTCTCAGATTGTATCCGGTGATCCGGTTTGATGCATCCACAGTCAGATTATGGCAAAGCAGTGCCGGGAAGCCTAACTTTTCCATAAGCGGTCCTGCAAATTCTTCAAAAGTATCGGACAGGATAATAATCTGTGTGCGTTTTCGGATCCAGTCCAGCATCTGTTTTGCACCGTCAAGGGGGTCAAGGCCTGCTATGACGTTCTGGATATCCTTAAGAGTAAGATTATGCTCATCAAGTATAGACAACCGCTTGGTCATGAGCACATCATAGTCGCTGATATCCCGGGTGGTCAGTTTAAGCTCTTCAATCCCGGTTTTTTCCGCCACATTGATCCAGATTTCGGGCAAAAAAACCCCTTCCAGATCTGCAACAAGTATTTTCATTCCTTTAGCCCTTTTTATCTTAATTTATTGGTGCTGCAATATGTTCTGAATACGTCAAAAAACGGATAAACAACTACTCTGTGTCATCATCTTCAATACGAACGACCACGGGTTTTCCCACGACGCAGTCAGTTTGAACTATTTTGGCAAGTGCGGCCTGTACCCTGCTTTCTTCTGCCCGGTGGGTCAGCATGACAATGGGCACCTGACCTTTGGCACTGCGCCCTTTCTGATGAACAGATTTGATACTGATGTCGTTTTCACCCAGAATTCCTGAAATAGTCGACAAAACTCCAGGATGGTCCTGGGCCTCAAAACGAAGATAATACCTGGTGAACAGCTGAGTCATGGGAAGAATGGGTATTTTTCGAATATTTTTCTGGGGATATCCAAGGGTGGGGACCCTGCGCCGGGTGCCGGAGATGATGTTTCTGGCGATATCAGCTATATCCGAAAGAACAGCCGAAGCCGTGGGCATCATACCAGCCCCGTGACCGTAAAGCATGGTTCGTCCCGTGGCGTCTGCATCAATTGCAATCGCATTCATGGAATGGTCCACATGGGACAATGGATTGGAACAGGGAATCATGGTGGGGTGGACCCGAGCTTCAACATAATTTTCATGTTTTTTCCCGATGGCAAGCAGTTTAATGGTATAGCCAAATTCACCTGCAAATCCAATATCTGCCGGACCTATGTTCCGTATCCCTTCCACATGGATATCATCAAGATTGATTTCCATACCATGGGCCAAGGCACTTAGGATGGCAAGTTTATGGGCCGTATCATATCCATCTACATCCAAGGATGGTTCAGCTTCGGCAAAACCCAGTTCCTGGGCCATTTTTAAGGCATCTTCAAACCGGGAGCCATCCCTGGTCATTTTGCTTAATATATAATTGCAGGTTCCATTGAGAATGCCGCACATGGCATGGATGTCGTTGGCGACCAAAGATTCCCTTAGGCTTTTTATAACAGGCATGCATCCCCCGCAGGAAGCTTCAAACGCCAAATCAACCTGGTTGTTTGCGGCAATATGGACCAGTTCATTACCGAACTTTGCCAGAAGCGCCTTGTTCGCCGTCACCACATGTTTTTTGTTTTCAAGGGTTTTTAAGATAAAATTCTTTGCTACGGTTTCTCCGCCGATAAGCTCAACAATAATATCAATGTCCGGATCATTAATGACGGTTGCCGCATCAGTAACTAATTGTGTGCCTGTCAGGTCGACACCCCGATCTGTTGTAATATCAAGGTCAGCAATGGTTTTAAGATTCAGACAGGCACCGATCCGGGCTTCAAGCAGATTTTTTTTCTCCTTGAGCAATTTCGCCACGCCTGCCCCTACTACACCGAATCCAAGTAAGCCGATATGGATTGTTTTCATGAAGACATTTTCTCCAAAAATAGTCCCTAGTTTAAAAATCATCCACTTAATACTTCATCCGGGGCAGCCTTGTCAAAAAGCTTTTGACTTTTTGCGGGTTTTGAGCGTATTATTGGCTCCTTTAAAGGGATTGAAAGATCCTTCAAGATTGCCATAAGTGAGGTAAAATCAGATGAATGACTCTTTAACATACGCGGATTCCGGTGTTGATATCGATAAAGCCAACCAACTGGTCGGCCGGATCAAAGACATTGCCAAATCCACCCCACGGACCGGTGTCATGGGAGAAATTGGTGGTTTTGGTGGACTTTTTTCCCTGAATTTGGCCAATATTTCCAACCCGGTACTGGTCAGTTCCACAGATGGGGTGGGAACCAAGCTTAAAGTCGCCTTCCAGATGGACAAACATGATACCGTAGGCATAGATCTTGTGGCCATGTGCGTCAACGACATCGTTGTTCAGGGAGCCAAGCCTCTATTTTTTCTTGATTATCTTGCCACAGGCAAACTGGACAATAGAGTAGCTGAAAAAATCATTGCGGGTATTGCCAACGGCTGTACCCAGGCCGGCTGTGCGCTTATCGGCGGAGAAACCGCTGAAATGCCCGGAATGTATCAGGATGGCGAATATGATCTGGCAGGCTTTTCCGTAGGTATTGTGGACAATGACAAAATTATTGACGGTTCGTACATTCGTCCGGGGCACAAACTTATCGGAATTGCCTCTTCGGGGCTTCATTCCAATGGATTTTCCCTGGTGCGCAAGGTGTTCTTTGACAAGTGCAGGTATGATGTAAATACTAAACTGGCCGACCTGGACACCACCCTTGGAGAAGAACTGCTTAAGCCCACCATCATATATGTGACCAGTATTCTTAACCTGCTGCGCGACTTGCCTATTCACGGACTGGTTCATATCACAGGTGGCGGTATAGACGAAAACATCATCCGGGTTATCCCCCAGGCATGCAAGGCTGTTGTTCACAAAGGATCATGGCAGATTCCACCCATATTCAACATCATCCAGCGGGAAGGTAATGTTCCTGAGCATGACATGCACAAAACCTTTAACAATGGCATCGGCATGGTAGTGGTGGTTCCTGAAAAATCAGCCCAGGAAGTTATGGACAGACTGAACGCCATGGACGAATGTGCTTATTTTATAGGTGAAATTCTGGAAAGAAAAAACAACGAGAATCAGACCCAATATATCTGATTCTTCTGCCGCAAAGTACCCCACACATGCTTATTCTCGGGATAGAATCCTCCTGCGACGAAACTGCGGCGGCTGTCGTGGAAGATGGTGTACATATTCGGTCTTCTGTTGTCTCCTCTCAGGTGTCTACCCATGCCATATACGGTGGGGTGGTGCCAGAACTTGCGTCGCGCATGCATCTTGAGGTTATCGGGCCTGTGGTGGACCAGGCCCTGTTCCAGGCTGGTATCGGTTTAAATGATATTGATGGTGTCGCTGCCACCCAGGGTCCCGGACTAATCGGTGCTCTCCTGGTGGGATTTTCATATGCCAAGGCTCTGGCCTGGGCGCGGCACCTGCCCCTGGCCGGCGTTAACCATCTTGAAGCTCACATCTGCTCATTACAACTTTTGGACTGCCCCCCTCAGTTTCCATTTATATGTCTTGTGGTGTCGGGCGGGCACACCAATATCTATTATGTAAACGAACCCGGCGCCTTCACTTTAATGGGCCAGACCCGGGATGATGCAGCGGGGGAAGCCTTTGACAAAGTGGCCAAGATGATGGGGTTAAGCTATCCGGGAGGGCCGGCCATTGAAGCCTTGGCAAAAAAAGGTGATCCTAAAAAAATAAAATTTCCTCGGAGCATGCTTGGGAAAGATAATTTTGATTTTAGTTTCAGTGGGCTTAAATCGGCGGTGGCAAGGCATCTTCACGAAAATTCAGGAATGAATGATGATCAGTCTGCCCATGTGGCAGCAGGTTTTCAACTGGCTGTAATTGATGTATTATCCGCTAAGCTGATTGCCGCGGCCAGAAAAAAAAACTGTGTCTGTATTGGTATTGCCGGTGGGGTGTCAGCCAACCGGACCTTTGTTGAAAATCTTGCCCAGAGAGCGGAACGGCATAGAATCAATGTATTTTCACCGCCCCTGTCACTGTGTGGAGATAATGCCGCAATGGTTGCCGCCAGGGGTTGGGAAATGATTAGGGATAATCAGATATGCCGCCTTGATGGTGATGTGTATTCCCGGGTAAAATTTTAGGTTTGTGTTGTGTCTGTGGGTTGTATAGTGGTTGATGACTGCAAAGGTTGTGGTAATCCTTTAATGATTTGACCAGCATGAATCGAAGAAATACATAAAAAATAAAAAAAAGATTGACAAGATATTGCCTCGGATGTATATTTAGCAGGTTTTTCGAACGGACAGATTTTTCGAAAAAATGTAGTTGAATTTGATCTTTGAAAATTGGTCAGTGAAAAAGAAAAGAGCGGGTCAATGACAATGTGCTTGGGGCTTAGGCTTTAAGTGCAGACCTAAAAAAGTTTTAGTAAAGGATTATAACTGGAGAGTTTGATCCTGGCTCAGAATGAACGCTGGCGGCGTGCTTAACACATGCAAGTCGAACGAGAAAGGGATTGCTTGCAATCCCGAGTAGAGTGGCGCACGGGTGAGTAACACGTAGATAATCTGCCTTCAAGCCTGGGATAACTATTCGAAAGGGTAGCTAATACCGGATAAAGTCGGTTTACACAAGTAGATTGATGAAAGATTGCCTCTTCTTGAAAGCAATTGTTTGAAGATGAGTTTGCGTACCATTAGCTAGTTGGTGGGGTAAAGGCCTACCAAGGCAACGATGGTTAGCTGGTCTGAGAGGATGATCAGCCACACTGGAACTGGAACACGGTCCAGACTCCTACGGGAGGCAGCAGTGAGGAATTTTGCGCAATGGGGGCAACCCTGACGCAGCAACGCCGCGTGAGTGAAGAAGGCCTTTGGGTCGTAAAGCTCTGTCAACAGGGAAGAAGTTACGTATATTAAATAGATGTATGTATTGACGGTACCTGTGGAGGAAGCGCCGGCTAACTCCGTGCCAGCAGCCGCGGTAATACGGGGGGCGCAAGCGTTATTCGGAATTATTGGGCGTAAAGGGCGCGCAGGCGGTCTTGTCCGTCAGGTGTGAAAGCTCGGGGCTCAACCCCGGAAGTGCACTTGAAACAGCAAGACTTGAATACGGGAGAGGAAAGCGGAATTCCTGGTGTAGAGGTGAAATTCGTAGATATCAGGAGGAACACCGATGGCGAAGGCAGCTTTCTGGACCGATATTGACGCTGAGGCGCGAAGGCGTGGGTAGCGAACGGGATTAGATACCCCGGTAGTCCACGCAGTAAACGTTGTACACTCGGTGTAGCGGATATTAAAATCTGCTGTGCCCAAGCTAACGCATTAAGTGTACCGCCTGGGAAGTACGGTCGCAAGACTAAAACTCAAAGGAATTGACGGGGGCCCGCACAAGCGGTGGAGCATGTGGTTTAATTCGACGCAACGCGAAGAACCTTACCTGGGTTTGACATCCTGTGAATATTCCGTAATTGGAATAGTGCCTTCGGGAGCACAGAGACAGGTGCTGCATGGCTGTCGTCAGCTCGTGTCGTGAGATGTTTGGTTAAGTCCAGCAACGAGCGCAACCCTTATCGTTAGTTGCCAGCATTTCGGATGGGAACTCTAACGAGACTGCCCGGGTCAACCGGGAGGAAGGTGGGGATGACGTCAAGTCCTCATGGCCCTTATGTCCAGGGCTACACACGTGCTACAATGGTAGGTACAAAGGGCAGCGACTCCGTAAGGAAGAGCCAATCCCAAAAGCCTATCTCAGTCCGGATTGGGGTCTGCAACTCGACCCCATGAAGTTGGAATCGCTAGTAATCGCGGATCAGCATGCCGCGGTGAATATGTTCCCGGGCCTTGTACACACCGCCCGTCACACCATGGGAGTTGATTATACCCGACGTCGCTGGGCTAACTTCGGAGGCAGGCGCCTAAGGTATGGTCGATAACTGGGGTGAAGTCGTAACAAGGTAGCCGTTGAGGAATCAGCGGCTGGATCACCTCCTTTCAAAGGAAAGAATAAATAAGCTCTTTTTGGATTCACTGACCAACTTTGAGAGATCAAACCGGCGAATAAAGTAGCCGCACTCTCATTGCTCTTTGACAATTTGTTGTAGTAAATATCAATAGCGTTGTTGAAACGGTGTTAATGAACACCTGATCAACTAAAAATATAAAAGGTGTGATCAATGCAAATTGATTACTCCAGCTATGTTGAAGGAAATTTTAGTGAAGTTCAAGGCGCAAGCGACAATTTTAAATAAGGTGTAGTAGACTACTCCGTTTTAAAATTGACGCGTAGCAACGCCGAAATTCACAAAATTTCCGAAAAACATCAAAGCGTTTAAACTTATTTGTGGAATAGTGGCTAAGCTACTAAGAGCAAACGGCGGATGCCTTGGTGTCAAGTGAAGAAGAAAGACGTGGAAAGCTGCGATAAGCCTCGGTTAGGAGCTAAACATCCTTTGATCCGGGGATTTCTGAATGGGGCAACCCGGCACAATTAATCTTGTGTCATCCTTAACTGAATACATAGGTTAAGGAGGGTAACGGGGAGAACTGAAACATCTTAGTACCCCCAGGAATAGAAAGTAAAAACGATTCCCTAAGTAGCGGCGAGCGAACGGGGACCAGCCCAAACCGTTAACGTGCCAAGCCCGAAAGCGTTGCGTTAACGGGGTCGCGGGATGCAATTGGATCCAGTTTCGGATGGGTCAATAAGTTACAAAAGATATCATTAGCTGAACAAGCTGGAAAGCTTGACCATAGCAGGTGACAGTCCTGTAAGTGAAAATGATCTCTCTTATTTTTGCACTCCCAAGTACTGCGGAACACGAGGAACTCTGTGGGAATTAGTGAGGACCATCTCATAAGGCTAAATACGACTTGACAACCGATAGCGTACCAGTACCGTGAGGGAAAGGTGAAAAGTACCCCTGTTAGGGGAGTGAAATAGTACCTGAAACCGTTTGCTTACAAGCTGTGGGAGCACATTAATGTGTGACCGCGTGCCTTTTGCATAATGAGTCAGCGAGTTACTTAATGTAGCAAGGTTAAGCCGATAGGCGTAGCCGTAGCGAAAGCGAGTCTGAATAGGGCATAAGTTGCATTGAGTAGACCCGAAACCAGGTGATCTATCCATGTCCAGGGTGAAGCGGAAGTAAAATTTCGTGGAGGCCCGAACCGTCACAGGTTAAAAACTGTTCGGATGAGGTGTGGATAGGGGTGAAAGGCCAAACAAACCTGGAGATAGCTGGTTCTCTCCGAAATATATTTAGGTATAGCCTCGTATGTTTCTTTTTGGAGGTAGAGCACTGAATGGGCTAGGGGTCTCACCAGATTACCAAACCTAATCAAACTTCGAATACCAAAAAGTCAGAATACGGGAGTCAGCCCGCGGGAGCTAAGTTCCGCGGACGAGAGGGAAACAACCCAGACCGCCATCTAAGGTCCCCAAATCTATGCTAAGTGGAGAAGGATGTGGGAATGCCCAGACAACCAGGAGGTTGGCTTAGAAGCAGCCATCCTTTAAAGAAAGCGTAATAGCTCACTGGTCGAGTGGATCTGCGCCGAAAATGTATCGGGGCTAAAGCATAGTACCGAAGCTGCGGAATGAAATTTATTTCATTGGTAGGAGAGCGTTGTGTCGTCGCAGAATCGCATACGTGAGTATGTGTGGAGATGTCACAAGTGCCCATGCTGACATGAGTAGCGATAAAGCGGGTGAGAGACCCGCTCGCCGAAAACCCAAGGTTTCCTGAGTAAAGCTAATCTTCTCAGGGTTAGTCGATCCCTAAGGCGAGGCCGAAAGGCGTAGTCGATGGAAAACAGGTTAATATTCCTGTACCACCTAGTTATCGTTTGAGAAACGGGGGGACGCAGGAGGGCAGGTCATCCGTCTGTTGGAATAGGCGGTTTAAGCTTGTAGGCTGGAATCTTAGGCAAATCCGGGATTCCAAGGCCGAGAGGTGATGACGAGGGGCTTTGCCCCATAAAGTGACTGTACCCATGCTGCCAAGAAAAGCCTCTATCGAGATAACAGGTGATCGTACCGTAAACCGACACAGGTAGGTGGGGAGAGTATCCCAAGGCGCTTGAGAGAACCCTGGTTAAGGAACTCGGCAAAATGATACCGTAACTTCGGGAGAAGGTATGCCCCTGACCGTTAGTATAATACTGTACAAAGCGGATGGGGGCCGCAGAGAATTGGTGGTAGCGACTGTTTACTAAAAACATAGGACTCTGCAAAGTCGCAAGACGAGGTATAGGGTCTGACGCCTGCCCGGTGCTGGAAGGTTAAGGGGATTTGTTAGCTTTAAGCGAAGCATTGAACTGAAGCCCCAGTAAACGGCGGCCGTAACTATAACGGTCCTAAGGTAGCGAAATTCCTTGTCGGGTAAGTTCCGACCTGCACGAATGGCGTAACGACTTCCACACTGTCTCAACCAGGGACTCAGCGAAATTGCAGTGGCGGTGAAGATACCGTCTACCCGCGAAAAGACGGAAAGACCCCGGCACCTTTACTACAGCTTGACATTGGATTTTGGGATATGATGTGCAGGATAGGTGGGAGACTATGAATCTGGTACGCCAGTATCGGTGGAGTCACCCTTGAAATACCACCCTTCATATTTCAGTGTTCTAACCATGGTCCATAACCTGGATTTGGGACAGTGTCTGGTGGGTAGTTTGACTGGGGCGGTCGCCTCCGAAAGAGTAACGGAGGCGCGCGAAGGTTCCCTCAGGCTGATTGGAAACCAGCCGTAGAGTGCAAGGGCATAAGGGAGCTTGACTGCGAGAGAGACATTTCGAGCAGGTAGGAAACTAGGTCTTAGTGATCCGGCGGTTCTGAATGGAAGGGCCGTCGCTCAACGGATAAAAGGTACGCCGGGGATAACAGGCTTATCGCCCCCAAGAGTTCACATCGACGGGGCGGTTTGGCACCTCGATGTCGGCTCATCACATCCTGGGGCTGGAGCAGGTCCCAAGGGTTTGGCTGTTCGCCAATTAAAGTGGTACGTGAGCTGGGTTTAAAACGTCGTGAGACAGTTTGGTCCCTATCTTTCGTGGGCGCAGGATATTTGAGGAGATCTGATCCTAGTACGAGAGGACCGGATTGGACCAACCAATGGTGTTCCAGTTGTCGTGCCAACGGCATTGCTGGGTAGCCAAGTTGGGTACGGATAACCGCTGAAAGCATCTAAGCGGGAAGCCAACTTCAAGATTAGATATCCCATCGTAAGACTGAAGACCCCTTGAAGACTACAAGGTTGATAGGCTGGGTGTGTAAGCATGGCAACATGTTGAGCTTACCAGTACTAATAGGTCGTGAGGCTTAGCCACTTTTTTCCACGAATAAATTTAGATACTTTGATGTGAAGATATTACTACAACAGATTACATATTAGGACCCATGGGATAACGGCAGTGAGAACCAATCTGAAATTCCAGGTCCGACCAGTGTAACCGGTGGCGATGGCGAAGAGGCCACACCCGTACCCATCTCGAACACGGAAGTTAAGCTCTTTAGCGTCGATGGTACTGCATGGGAGACTGTGTGGGAGAGTAGAACGCCGCCGGTTCTTTTTTAAAAGCCCTGATCAAGGTAGACTTGGTCAGGGCTTTTTTATTTATGTCGTTTCATACTTTACCGATGTCACGTCTGAGATGAAAGGGCTCATTGACCGTTCCGGTTTCATTGCTGTCTGTAACAATCTTGCCTTTTCAGGCAAGATTGGCGTGGCCGTGGCTGCTGCCCGCAAAGCCGGCGTGGTCCACGTCTTTGACACCATCAATCATATGTTCTTGATGAACCAGATGATTGTTCCCGGTTCCATCTATTGGAATCTTGGCCTTGGCTTGGACAAAGGCGAAGTCAATGACGACCAGGAAGCACTATCCAATATGCAAAACATGGGAAAGATTATTGACTGGCTGGGTTGTGCCATAGCACCCAATAAAGCCAATTTCCCTAAATAGATAACGTTGTATCAGGGTTTTTTTACCTTTTTTCTGACCTTGTGAAAGCGTTTCTGCCGTGTTTTTAACAATTCCGGGCGCAGGGCCGACCCCCGGCCGGACAGGCTGGGGTTGGTCATGAAAAAGTTATGGGCATTGAACGGTTCCTTGCCCGGGACGGTTCGGGTGTAGGTGCCGTCGCTGTTCAGGATCCAGCTTTGTTCATTATCCCTTAGGTTGGCCACCATAATCTGGTCCAGGATCTGACGGTGGACCGTGGGGGTGAGAATGGGCACCAGGGTTTCAATGCGCCGGTCCAGGTTTCTGGGCATCCAGTCTGCCGAGGATATATACACCTTGGCATGGGAGGAGGGCATTTCATGGCCGTTGCCAAAACAGGCAATCCTGGAGTGTTCCAGAAACCGTCCCACAATGGATTTCACCCGTATGTTTTCACTGATTCCAGGGATGCCCGGCCGCAGGCAGCATATACCGCGGATGACAAGGTCAATACTGACCCCTGCCTGGGATGCCTGGTAAAGACAATTAATGATTTTGGGGTCCACAAGGGAATTCATCTTTGCCCAGATGTGGGCCGGCTTCCCCTTTTCGGCAAACTCGATTTCTTTTTCTATGTTTTCAATGATGCGTTTGCGCAGGGTCAGGGGCGCAATGTCCAGAACTTCAAGGTTGGCCGGCTTGGCATATCCTGTCATGTAGTTGAAGATCTGCATCACTTCGGAGCAGATTTTCGGATTATGGGTGAAAAAGGAGAGATCCGTGTAAATTTTGGCCGTGATGGGGTGATAGTTGCCCGTGCCAAGGTGGGCATAGGATGCAAACTTTCCGTCTTCCCTGCGCACCACCAAAGAGAGTTTGGCGTGGGTCTTCAGGTCAATGATGCCGTAAACCACCTGGGCGCCGGCAAGCTCCAGCTTTCTTGCCAGTTCAATGTTGGCCTCTTCGTCAAACCGGGCTTTAAGCTCCACCATGGCAGTGACATTGATCCCTGCCTCTGCGGCTTCCACCAGGGCCTGGACAATGGGAGAGTCCTTGCTGGTACGGTAAAGGGTCTGTTTGATGGACACCACATTCTTGTCCTGGCTGGCCTGGCGGATGAACTGGACCACCACATCAAAGCTTTCATAGGGGTGGTGAACAACAATATCTTTTTTCAGGATGGCTTCAAAACAGTCCCCGCCAAAATCCCGGATCCGTTCCGGGAACCTGGCATGGTATTTTTTAAACAGCAGGTCCGGGCGGTCATCGCAGATCAGTTCCTTGATGGCTGACAGCTCCACATGATCTGATTTGAACACATCCTCGGGGTTCATTTCAAACTGATCCGTGATGAATCTGGTTAAATTATCCGGCATGCCGGTATCAACCCGCAGGCGTATGACATTGCCCCGGCGGCGGCGGTTCAGCGCGGACTGGAATGTGCGTACAAGGTCTTCGGCAGCCTCATCAATTTCAAGTTCCGAATCCCGTATGACCTGAAAAACCCCTGACCCTGTCAGGCGGTATCCGGGAAACAGGTGATCATAGAACATGCTTATGACCGAAACCAGACGGATAAAGCGGATCTCCTTGCCTGGAATCCTGATGTAGCGTTTGATCTGGGAAGGCAGGATGACAAGGGCGATCATGGCATCCCCGCTCTCTTCTTCTATAAGATCCATGATCATGCCATGGCCCAGGTTGGGGATAAACGGAAAAGGATGGGCAGGGTCCACGGCAAGGGGACTGAGCACAGGGAACAGTTTGCTCTGGAATTCCAGGAGCAGGGTTTCCCGGTCCTCCATGGTAAGCTGCTCGGGCTTGACAACAAAAACATTGGCATCCTCCAGATCCCTGGTCAGGCTTGTGATGCACTCCCGGGTGATGTTGTTAAGCTGGATGACGGCTTCTTCTATGGCCTTAAGCTGTTCCGACGGGGTCATATTGTCCGGGTTTGCACTTGTTGCGCCTTTGTTTACCTGGGCTTTAAGACCCGCCACCCGGACCATGAAAAATTCGTCCAGATTGGAAGCGGAAATGGAGAGAAAACGAACCCGTTCCATCAGGGGATGGTTGGGGTTCTGGGCCTCTTCAAGGACCCTGCGGTTGAACTGGAGCCAGGAGAGCTCCCTGTTGATATAACGATTGGTCGTGGTCAACTCAACGGTTTTCTCTAAATTGGTGTCTTCTTCACCTGTGGCTGCTTGCATTCGTATTTCGGTGCTCCTTTGCCAATCCTAAAGTCATTTCATATTCTATTTTGACCCAAAATCGTGTTGTATGTATATCAGCAAATTACTAAAATTGTGTTAGGACTGAACGAAAAACAATCTTTGAGCGAAAACAATTTTTATGATACCAGGTCTTAAGTTTATATGAAAGTTTCAATAGCGGCCTGTGGCCGTTATTGATAACGTCTCAAAAGGATTGTCAATAATGGCGGGATAAGCGTTTTGAAAGGAGAATCCATGACAGATAAATAATCTGGGGCCAAAAATGATCTATGGGGATGACACGCCGGGATTTTTCATCCGGCACTTTGTAAAGGACATGGGAATTGCCCTTTCAGCGGCCAGGGCCTTTATGGGGCTTTAAACTTTAGGTCGTGGCAGAACCAGATTCAGAAGAACGCCAAGTACACCGGCAAGGCCGATGCCGGACAGTTCAAAATTACCGAAATTGATGGCCAGCCCCCCGATGCCGGAAACCAGAATCAGGGCAATGATGCTCAAGTTTCTTGGTGCCACAAGGTCCTCCTGGGCCTGGACAAGGGTGTTCAGACCCACCACGGCAATGGCCCCGAACAGCAGCAGCATGATGCCGCCCATGACAGGGGCGGGGATGGTCTGCAGCAATGCGCCCAGTTTGCCGACAAAGGCCAGCAGGATGGCGGTGATGGCGGCCCAGGTCATGATGGCCGGGTTAAAGGAGCGGGTCAGGGTTACGGCTCCGGTGACTTCGGAGTAGGTGGTGTTGGGCGGGCCGCCCAGCAGGGCCGCCAGAGAGGTGGCAACACCGTCGCCCAGCATGGTGTTCTGGATGCCGGGATCTTTGATGTAGTCTTTACCTGTAACCCGGCCGATGGCCACGATGTCTCCGAAATGTTCAATGGCCGGAGCAATGGCCACAGGCAGAATGTAGAAGATGGCATGAAGGTTCCACTGGGGGAAGACAAAAGCGGGAATCGCAATCCAGGGCGCTGATACCACAGCATCAAAACTGACCATGCCCATGATCAGTGCCACAACATATCCCACGGCAATGCCCACCAGAATGGGGATCAGTTTTAAAATGCCTTTTGCAAACAAGGAGACCAGAATCGTGGTGGCAAGGGCAATACAGGCCACAGTCATGGCTGCTGCCTTGGCGTAGTGATCTGTTCCGCTTGTGGCCATGCCCACGGCCACCGGAGCCAGTTTCAGGCCGATGACCATGATGACCGGCCCGGTTACCACCGGCGGCAAAATTTTCTGGATAACTTCACTGCCCCATATTCTCACCAGGGTGCTCAGTATGATATAAATCACGCCGGCGGCTGCCAGGCCGCACATGGTGCCGGGAATACCCCAGGTTTTGGCCCCGTACTGGATGGGGGCGATAAAGGCAAAGGACGAGGCCAGGAATATGGGCACCTTGCCCCGGGTAATGGCCTGGAACACCAGGGTCCCCAACCCGGCTGTGAACAATGCCACATTGGGGTTTAATCCTGTCAGCAGGGGCACCAGCACCAGGGCACCAAAGGCCACAAAGAGCATCTGGGCACCCAGGAAACAGTCTTTTACCCGGAAGTTATAATCTGTTGATGATGGCGGACTATCGGACATCTTTCTTATTTTCCTTTTATGTTAAACATTATTTTGTTCCAAATATTTTATCCCCGGCATCCCCCAACCCCGGAAGAATATACCCCACGTCATTAAGCCGCTCATCAATGCTGGCGGTGAAGACATCAACATCCGGATGCTTTTTCTCCAGTGCGGCAATGCCCTCCGGGGCCGCCACAAGAAAAAGTCCCTTTATTCTTTTGCAGCCGGCCTCTTTGAGCAGATCAATGGTGGCGATTAAAGTGCCGCCGGTGGCCAGCATGGGATCCAGGATCAAAGCCGTGCGCTCTTCCATGGCAGAAGCTGTTTTAAAATAATATTGTACAGGCTTTAACGTCTCCTCGTTCCGGTAAAACCCCACCACAGAGACCTTGGCGGACGGAATCAGATCCAGGACACCGTCCATCATGCCCAGTCCTGCTCTTAAAATGGGAACAATAGTGATTTTTTTGCCTTTTATTTTTTCCACCTCAACCTGACCTGCCCAGCCCTCGATGACCTCTGTTTCGGTCTCAAGATCCTGGGTTGCTTCGTAGGTGAGCAGGCGGGCCACTTCCGAGGCCAGTTCCCTGAAATCCTTGGTGCTGATCTCCTTTTGGCGCATCAATCCAAGTTTATGCTTTATTAGAGGATGGTCCTTTACATATACGGCCATATCGCCTCCCTTTTTTAAAAAAAATTAATATCCGGGTAAACCCGCCAAGATTAGTAAACCCCGGTTTTTTAGTCAAGCGCATTTACACGGGGTTTCAGAGAATAAGAGAAGGTATCCAGAAACTGCCAGGAATACATATCCTCCGGTCGGGTTAATGCTTTCCAGCGAACCGTGGCGTGCAGTCCCTCCACGGTGACCAGAATATAACCATAAAATTTTTCATTGTGATACTCGCGGGTTACCCGATTGGATTCCTCGTAACGGCCGGACCAGGTTCTAAGCCTGCCGCCGCCGGGACTTACAACAATCTGGCGCAGAGGATGACCTGTGCTGTCCGGAATCAGGGCGCGGTTGTAAAAATGGTCATGCCCGCAAAAATAGATTACGGCACCGGCTTGCCCGATGCTGTCCCAAAAAATATCCCGCAATTTCTGAAAACAGGACAGATTGTCCTTGTGGTTCATTTCAAAGGCCGGTTCATGGCCATAGATGAAGATATGGGGATGCGTATTATTCCGCAACTGCCGGTCAAGCCAGGCCTGATTAACTTTGTGCTGACCATTGCTGTATTGGTCCAGTCCCACAAAAAAAGCATTTTTATGCCGAAAGCTGTAGGTTAATCCCTGTTCACCAACCGGGCTGTTTTGGGGAATATAGGCTTCGCTGAATGTTTTTTGGAAGGTCTTTTTTAATTGATCAAGTGCTCCGTCAGGCGGTTCAAGATGGGCCGGCAACGGCGGCAGCACCAGCCGTTCCGGTCCGCTGTCATGGTTGCCCCGGATGGGATAGACCCGGATACCGGCTTCATAAACCGCGGCCATGGCTTTTTTCCAGTTTTGATATTGAACCGGGTAGGCCGTATCGCTATTTTTTAGCCAGCCGTTGACAAGATCTCCGGAAACCAGCACCAAGTCGGGATGTTCACGTGCAAGGTCATCGGCAATGGCGTGGACGATGTGATCGTTGATACAGGAGTGGCTTTCTGGTGCTTTGTTGTTCCCCTGTGTGTCACTGACCACTGCAAACGTCCAGGGTTGCACACTGCCGCCGGTGGGTACGGCCTCTGGGGCACAGGACGAGATCACCCCAAAATACACCTGGATCAGGAACACCAGAATAGAAAAATATTTTTTATTGAAAAGTGATTGCATTGGGAATATGGGACCCGGGAAAAAATAAATGCTACGGAAAAGGCGGGCACTATTAAGGAATTTTTTCCCGGGTCCCAGGAACGAAGGTTTTACGCCGGAGCGGACAGCACAATCCAGAACCCTGTATCATCATCAATGATCTGGTAGCTGCTGCAGTTTAATTCATCAAACATTTTTTCAAATCGTTTCATGCCGTCGTCTCCGGATTTTTTTTTGGCATAGCAGTCCCAGGAAGGGTCTATTTTAGCCATCTCCTTTATGACATGCCTTTTGAGGTCAAGACTTCCGAATCCACCGCCGATGTAGGTCCTGCCGCCGGGGGAAAGAACCCTTAAAATTTCAGCAAACGCCTGCTTTAAGTCCTTCCAGAAGAACATGGAACCCCGGCTGACGATCAGATCAAATTCGCCGGTTTCAAAGGGCATGGCATGGACGTCTCCTGCTGTGGTGGTCACTTGTTGTTCAAGACCTGCTTCCCGGATATTCGTCCTGGCAATTTTCAGGGCGTCATCGGAAAAGTCAAAGGCCGTCACCGCCATTCCCGGCGCAGCTTTGGCCATTGCCAAGGCCAGCATGCCGGGACCTGTGCCCATGTCCAGACACCGGCCTTTACTTTTACCAGTAACATGAACGGCATTTTGGGCAATCACCGGATATATGGGTTTGAATGCCGTCTTGGCAATTCGGTCCATGCGAAGAGCCCCTTCCTTGTCAAATGTCGGGTTTCGGGTTTTTGTCCAGTTTGTTTCAGCCATTTGAGTTCTCCTCCCAGGCAAGTACCGGCGGCCGGCCGTTATCATAGGGATGTCCGTAAAATGTGTTGTAAAAATCGTCGGCCTCTTTTTTCAGGTCATATTGAAACAGGGCCGGGTGAATAATATTGGCAAGGGCCATGAGCCCTAAAATCCAGTCTGTATTGGTGGAACTGCGAAAGGGATGTAATCCGAATACCTTGCCGTCATCCAGCGCCGGGGCGGACAGATGATTCTTTTTGCACCACTCGATAACATCCGACGGCGGCCAGGCCAGGGTATCGGCCACCACAATGATCTGGGGCGCCATGCGTTGAAACGCCTCATGGTCAATGGTAATGCCCGGCCGCTTCTCCCGGTTCAGATCAAGGTTGGTGAGTTCTGCCCCTGCGGCCATTGCCAGGCACGACTCCATTTTTTCGCCGAACATGGCGATCATGGGATGGCCCAGGCAGTAGTAGACCCGTGGTCTTGGAACGTGTGCGATTTTCTTTTGGATTCGCCGGACCCTGAGTTCAACATATTCCCGGTATTGGTCAGCCCTTTTCTGGGTGTCCGTTTTTTTGGCAAACTCATCCACCGTGGCAAGGTAGTCGTCAATCCGGTTCAGGCGCTGGTACAAGCCGTCAATGAGATCTGTGCGCACTGCCTCTGCCATGATTGTATCGGCCACAGTTTTGTCCTTGACCCCTAAAATGCCCAGGATGGATCGGATCATGTTCATGGCGTTCACGGTGCGGTATCCGCCGAAATATCCGGAAATCCGGTGCTGCTCCTCCGGGTGGATCTCTCCTTGGAGGGGCAGCTGGTAGCCGCAGTCGCATCTGCCTCCGGGCTGGTACCGGTAAAGGTTGGCACACATGGGGCCGAAAAAGCCCCGGGCCATAATGGTGCTTCCGCACATGGGGCAGACCGAATCAAGAAAGGACGTTCCGGGCGTATTAAAAAGATAGACGTGGTCAAGATGCTGCTGCAGCCGCAGGCACAGGGCTTCTGAGGACATCACCGTGGGTTCGTCTTCAGGATCCCCGTTGCCGAAGGGTAAGAAACGCATGAGCTGGAACGGAATCTGTCTGGATAAAGAGGCGATGAACCGGGCGGTCTCTTCGACTTCATCCTCCCGGCCTTTGCGGTATACGGCCGAGATCTCCACATGGATCCCTTTTTTATACAGCAGTTCAATGTTTCTGAAAATGGGATGTGCATCCTTAATCCCGCAGGCGTTACACACATCCGGGGCTGACCCCTTGATCCCAATGTTCACAAAGTCAAGGAATGGAGACAGCTTTTCCAATGCCCATCGGGTCATGTACCCGTTGGTGGCGCAGCCTGCGGTCAAACCTCTTTCTTTTGCCATGCGGGCCAGCCGCATGAAGGTAAAAAAAGAGATTGTGGGTTCGTTGAAGCAAAACATCACACCCCGGGCACCGGTCTGTTGTGCCCGGTCCAGAATCTTTTCCGGCGACATTTGCTGGAACTGCCCCTGGATGGCATTTAAATGATCGGTGAGAATCTGTGACACGCAGCCGGGGCAGTCAAAGTTGCATCCCACGGTGCAGACCTGAAGAAAGGTGCCCCGGGGGTGATAATGCACCATGGGCATGGACTCGATGGCGGTATCTACGGCAGCCAGGTACCGGTCGGGATACCGTTCCCGGATACCGTGATCATCCGCCGTGATCATTTTGCACCGGCCGGTTCCATGCAGCGGGATCTCACACTTTTGTTCGCAGATCATGCATTTCATGGCATATTCCTAAAACTTGAGATTCACACCGGCCAGGAAGTTGAATCCGGGCTCGGGACCGTTGGTTTCATAATAATCCTCGTCCAGCAGATTGGTCCCCAGCACAAAAATTTCCGGGGCCAGTTTGCCGATCCGGGGCAGTTTCTGGGTCAGCTTCAGGTTGAGCAAAAAGTAGTCAGGCAGCTCTTCCCATTCATAGGTGCCGGCGTTTTCCCAGTACTGCTTACAATTATAGGAGGCGTTCAAATCGGCGGTCAGCCCGAAGGAGAAACGGTAACCCAGGCCCAGGTTAACCCGGTGGCGGGGGCGTCCTTCCAGGTCCCGGCCATTGTTTGACTTGTCTTCGGTGGACATATAGGTGTAGTTGAGGCTGACATCCATGGCCTGGGTAACAGGAATGGCGATACCGGCCTCAACACCGTAAATCACAGCCTTGTTGATATTGATATAGACGGATTCTCCGTCAATCTTGGTGGTGTCGATCAGATCATCCACATCATTATAGAAAAAGGCGAGATTTGTCCGGATCTCTCCGGTAAATGTGTGGGCTGCGCCGACTTCATAGGCCAGGGTCTGTTCCGGTTCAAGGTCGGGATTGCCGCCCACAAGGTCGGAATAGAGCTCTTTTAAGCTGGGGAACCGGGTCTTCTGGCCCACAGAGGCGTGCAGGCTGGTCTCTTTGTCCAGGGCATACACAAGCCCGATCTGGGGATTGACGGCGTCAGTCTTTCCGGGTTCGGGCTGGGAAGATGTTTTGGTGGGCTCGAACACGTCATAGCTGACGCCGAGCACCACGGAGAGCTTTTCAAAAAGAGTGATCTCGTCCTCCAGGGCAAGGGTCCACGTCTGGGCCGTGTACTCCTCTTCGGGTTCCCATCCCACCGGGGACCATCCCTTAAGAACGTTGTAGCAGTCATCACTGAGATAGTTGCCCTCCTGGTGATTGTCCTCCATGAAGTTTACGCCGATGCGAAGGGTATTCCATGACACAATGTTGAGGGTGGTCTGCAGTTCACCGCCCATGGTGTCGTCGTCGTAATAACTTTTTTCAAACCATTTTTTTCCGCCCGTGGTATGGTCGGCATCCCAGCTGACATCTGTAATGCCGTCTTCATGGCTTACGTAGTAGAGCCGTGCTTTAAGCTTGAGCAGTTCTGAAATTCTGTGCTCGCCGGCCAGGTTGAGCTGCCACTGTTTCCAGTGATCATAGGCCCAGTACCGGTTGTAAAATGTCGGGATGCCGCGGTCGTTATCCACATAGTCAAAGGAGAGGTAGAGGCTTGACTCGCCGCCGGGATCATATCCGATCTTCATGTCCAGATTTTTTTTCTGGTAGTCGCTTAAATCCCGGGCCCCGCCGTCTTCGTTATACGAGGTGCCAAGGCCATTGTCCGTGTTGTGGGCATTGAAATCGCCGGAGAGCCGGTAGCCGTCCGAGGCCTGGTAACCGGCACCGATCCAGTAGTTGATGATTCCTTCATTGCCAAGGGCGCCGCCGTGGTTGGCACTGTAATGGGCCGTGTCATAGTCGCCGAAGGAGGCGGAAACCGATGTTTGTGAAAGTTTGCTCCCCTTTCTGGTGATGATATTGATGACACCGCCCATGGTGTTGGATCCGTAAAGAGCGGAGCTTGCGCCCTTGGTGATGGTAATTTTTGATATGGCATCTGCGGGAAGCATGGCCAGATCCACAGTCCCGAAGTAACTCTCCCGGGCCGGAACGCCGTCAATGAGAATTTTGACCTGGCGCTGTTCAAAACCCCGGATACTGACATGGGCATCTCCTTTGCCCCCATACTGGACATAGACGCCGGGAAGAAACTTTAAGGCCTCGGCCGCTGTGGTGGCGCCTTTGGCGGCAATCTCCTCCATGGAAACCTCGGTGACGGTGGTGGCCTTTGTGGCGGCTGTTTTTTCGCCTGAGACCACAACCTCGCCTAAATTAAAGACCTGGCCATCTGTGGTGTCTGCAAAAACATGGGCGGACAACATGAGCAGTACAGCGGCAGGGAATATCATTTTCCTGATTTGCAACGTAAATTTCATCTCTCTCCTCTTCTTTTCTTCACTTTTTTATATGTAGTTAGCTTCCGGCTTCAGGTCCGGGCGGAAGATGTGCCAGTATCTGTTCTGCCTGGTCCTGTGTCAGATCATAATGGTAAAATCGGGCGTAGTAGTCGATCAGTTCCCGGATCAAATTAAGATCCGGGAACTGATCGGGAAGGAACAGCGTGGCCAGATGGAGAATGCACAGAAAGGATTCAGTTGAAAAATGGCTCCAGTAGAACTGTCCCTGGGGGGTCATGTAAACCTGTTTGTTTTTTACCGCTGTCACGCCTTTCAGGCGTGCATCGGACAGGATCGGTGTTATCGAGGGCAAAGTACTGACCAGGATAATGTCGGGGTTCCATAAAATCAGCTCCTCGGTAGATATGGATACGAAGTAGGAGGGGTCATCATGGGTGAGCATGGTGCCTCCGGCTGCGGTGACGATCCAGTCTGCGGTGGTGTGGCGGGTCTGGGTGCCGATGGGGCCGTTGACCTGGCCGCAGAACCAGAAAACCCTGGGGCGCAGTTTTTCCGGCATTCTGGACGTTTTATCGGTCACCTGCCGGATTTTTGCATCGGCATAAGTGCAGTAATCGGCGGCAATGTCCGGGGCGTGTCCACCCAGGAGCTCACCGTAAAACCGGATCTGGTCATACCAGTCTTCCAAAAATGCATCCAGTGTATGCATGCGCTGGTTGCCGTCGTAGGCCACCACCACGGGAAGGCCTGCCGCCTCCAGCCGTTCAATCTGTTTGGCAAAAGGGTGATAGATAACCAGGTCGGTTGACTGCTTCAGCAGTTCCTCTACATCGGGTGAGCCGTAATGGGTTAAAGCCGGAATATCGGCAAGGTCCGGATTGATGACAAAATTCCAGGGCAGGGACACGTTGGCCACCATGGAGATCCGGTCCCGGGCACCTAAGGCCAGCACTTTCTCATAGCTTGGGCCGAAAAGGCAGGCGATGTGCTTTGGCGTACGGGGAATGCGGACCTGCCGGCCGGAAAGATCCGTGATTGTCCGAAAGGTTTGTTCCTCTGCCGCCGTCGTTGCTCCCCAGGTCAGAAAGATCGTGAGCAGCACGATTAATCCTGCAGCAAGCAGTACCGATAATTTATTTTCAGTGGATTGATTCATGGGGATTGTCCGTTCAGTGATTGTTCCAGATACAGGTTTTATTGCGGATTAAAAGCAGGCCAAAGCAGGGGGCACCGATGACGGACGTTAAAATACCCACGGGAATTTCCCCTCCGGGAAGCGTTCTTGCCAGGGTGTCCATGGCCAGCATGAAAATGGCGCCAAACAGGGCGGATACAGGAATAAGACGCGTATGGTCGGCACCGGTAAAAATTCTTGCCATGTGGGGAATCAAAAGCCCCACCCAACCGATGGTGCCGCAGGGCGCTGTGGCGGCAGAGACCATCAGGGTGGCAAGCATTATGTATACCGCCCGCCGTTTGGCTACGTTCAGCCCAAGGGAAAGTGCCTCTTCCTCACCCAGGGACAGCGGATTAAGGCCCCAGCTCATGAATTGTGCCGCCACAAGGCCCGGGGCAATCAGCCCGCCGCCCCAGGCCACGTCTGCCCATGATATGCTGTTGAAAGAGCCCATGGTCCAGAACACAATGGCCGGAAGCTGGCCCATGGGGTCTGCCTTGCACTTGATGTATGAAAGCCCTGCCATGAACAGGGCTGAGACAATGACCCCGGCCAGGACCAGAGTAGTGATGGAGCGGTCTCCCCTTTTTCCGATCTGGCAGGTCAGGCCTACGGCAATAAGTCCCCAGGCAAAGGCCGACACCTGGATGGCCCAGACTGATCCGGCAAAAAAAAGAAGCCCCAGCGCCGCACCAAAGTTGGCGCCGGATGTGACGCCCAGGATGCCCGGGGAGACCAGGGGATTTTTAAACAGGCCCTGGAATACAGCCCCGGACACGGAGATTCCCGCCCCCACAAGCACGGCCATGAGGATTCTGGGCAGGCGGACAGACCACAGCACCAGAGCCGGGCCTGCAAGGTCAGCACCGGATGTCTTGCACCCCACAGCAGACAGGCACAGTTGCACCAGAGTGGCAGGTGTCATGGGGTATTTCCCCGTTGACAGGGCCAGAAGTGCCGAGCATCCTAAGAAAAGCACACAGACAGGATATAAAGGACGGTGTTTCGTCATAACGCTTTCCGCCTTTCAGAACATGATATCCCCGGCGGTATTGGTCCGGGGGATCACCAGGAAGTCTTTCCGGTTATGACTGGTCACTATGACCTTTATACCGTACACCGATTCAATGGTCTCTTCACGGAACATCTCCCGGACAGGACCCTGACCGCACACTTCTCCTTTTTTAAGCATCACAACCTTATCGCAGTAACGGGCTGCCAGGTTGGGATCATGCAGGGTCAAGACTGTTGTCAGATTTCTCTCTTTGGTGACGCTTTTAACCATATCCAGAATCAGGTGCTGGTTTTTAAAGTCCAGATGGGCCGTGGGTTCATCCAGAAGAAGAACTTCCGGGCACTGGAACATGGCCCGGGCAAGAAGAACCATCTGTTGTTCTCCGCCGCTTAAATCATTGAACATGCGGTGGGAAAGCCCACTCGCTCCGATATCCTCCAGGGCTTTTTCGGCCCGGGCAAAATCAGTTTTTGACGGGCGCTGCCACATGGCCAGGCCCGATGCTTTGGCCATAACCACCATCTGTCTGGCGGTAAAGGAAAAGATGGCCCCGGTCTGCTGGGGAACCACGGCCATGATTTTGGCCAAATCCTTTCTGGGAATTTTGGCCACGGATTGTCCGGCCAGGCATACCCGGCCTGACCGGGGATGGAAGATACCGTTCAGGCACTTGAGCAAGGTGGTTTTGCCTGATGCATTGGGGCCGAGCAGGCCTGAAATCATGCCGGGTTCCGCTGTCATACAGACATCTTTTAATACCGGGCCGGTGTTGTAATCAAAATACAGATGGTGAACTTGGAGCCTGGTCATCCCGTCCTTTCTTTTTGCTGGTTAATATGTGCTTTGTCGTCAGTTTATAAAGTAAAAAAGTAGTTTATAAAATATCAATCATGGGCGTATGAGTACTATTTGTATGCTTGTTTTGTCAATAGTAAAGTATAAGCGTCAAAAATGTAAGAAATGCACCGGGGATTATTGCTGTTTTTGAAACATAATTGGATCTTCTGATTATTCGGTCCGGCGGTGTGTACACATTCCCCCGGACAGGAGGCCCATCGGGTGTTGACAGGCGGGAGGGAATATCTCATTTTATGTCATTATGGCTGAGATCTCCCACATACCTGTTCCGGGAAAGGACAAAACCCAAGCCGCGGGTCCGGTTACTGTCATGACGCTGAATCTTAAGTTCGGCTTGGCCAAGGAGGGGCCCCATGACTGGGAGCACCGGAAGGATCTGGTGGCAGAAATTCTGCAAACCTACCCCTGCCATTTTATGGGCTTTCAGGAGGTCAATCATTTCCAGGCCGAGTTTCTGGCCCGGACACTGAAGGGCTACGGTCTCATTGGCTGGTACAATAAAGGGGTTAAATGGTGGCAGAACACCCTGATCCTGTTCGACCCGTCCTGGGAATGTCTGGGTCACCGCCACTTTTTTTTAACCCCCACCCCGGACATTCCCTCCCTGCTTCCCGGTTCCAGATGGCCCCGGCAATGTGTCATTGGCTGGTTTAAGAAGAAAAACCGGTATCTGATCGTTGCCAACACCCACTTTGATTTTGAATCCGAGGTCCAGAAAAAAAGCGCCAGTCTGGTCATGGATTTTCTTGAATATTTTCCAAGGGGAGTGCCCCAGATCATCACCGGCGATTTTAATGCCACTCCGGGTTCGCCTGCCCATTTGTGTTTTAAATCCCGGGGATTTGGCCTGGTCATGGAAGGGGAGTCTGTCACGACCTTCCACGATTTTACCGGGAAAAAAACAGGGCTTCACATCGACTGGATACTTTACAGGAACGGTGTATCTCCTGTATCCGGACAGGTGATACAGGATTCCCATAACGGTTTTTTTCCATCCGACCATTATCCTGTTCAGGCCGGTTTCGTCTATACGGGCAATGTCTCTCACAGGTCGTGAGAATTCAGTGGGATACCATCAAAAGAACAGATAACACCTGTCGGGTATGATTGAGATAAAATAGCTAAAAAATAAAAGTATTGCCAAATAAAGAAAAGTTGACGATAATTTTTTATCATAAGTATCAAACGACTAATTCTGATTCGTCCATAAATTAAGAGAGCATTTATGAATAACACGCCTCTGTTGAATCTGAGAAAATTTCTGGCGCCGGAAATCGTATACGGACAGGGGGCGATCCATCTGTCCGGACGCCATGCAAGCAATTTTGGCGCGTCAAGGGTGCTTATTGTTACCGACCCGGGCGTACGGAATGCCGGATGGACATCCCAGGTGGAGAAAAGTCTTAAGGACTCCCGCATTTCATACGCGATCTTTGATCAGATCACACAAAATCCCAAAGACCATGAGGTTATGAATGGGTTTGAACTGTGCAAAAACAGAGGATGCGATCTGATCATTGCCGTTGGCGGGGGAAGTCCCATGGACTGCGCCAAAGGCATCGGGGTGATGATGGGCAACCCCGGCCATATTCTGGATTACGAAGGTGTTGACATGGTCCCAAGCCCGGGGCCGCCGTTAATTTTTATTCCCACAACAGCCGGGTCCTCTGCCGATGTTTCCCAGTTTGCCATCATCCAGGACACTCCCAGAAAGGTTAAGATCGCAGTGATCAGCAAGATGGTGATTCCGGATATTGCCTTGATTGACCCTGTGACGACGACAACCATGCCGTCGGAGCTTACGGCGGCCACCGGCATGGACGCCATGTGTCATGCATGTGAAGCCTTTGTTTCAACGGCATCGTCTCCTTTAACGGACATTGCGGCCATTGCCTGCGTTGAAATTATTTCACAATATTTGCTCAAAACGTATAATGAGCCGGATAATATAGCTTTCCGGGATAAAATGATGACCGCAAGCCTCATGGCCGGGCTTGCCTTTTCCAATGCCAGCCTAGGCCTTGTGCATGCCATGGCCCACAGCCTGGGCGGCATGTTCGGGTTGGCCCATGGCGAATGTAATGCGATTCTTCTGGAAAAAGTTGTTGAGTTTAACTATTCGGCATGTGAACACAAATACGACCGGCTGGCCGAGGCCCTGGGGCTGGATTTGGCCGGGATCTCCCCCCAACAAAAAGGGCGTGCCATTTCAAATCATATTGCCGGGTTCAGAAAAAAGCTGGGTATTCATCAAAGACTGATTGATCTGGGCGTTAAATCTTCAGATATTCCCCAATTATCCGAATTTGCATTTAACGACCCCTGCCTGGCAACCAATCCCAAAGATGCCGGCATTCAGGATATTGAACAACTATATGCACAGATTTACGACTAACGGCTATGGGCCGGCCTGGTCTGTCAACACCCGGGTTCAGCCCGGAACAACCCATGAAAGTGCATGGAAAAATACATGAACAACTCATTGGAACTTTCGTATGAAAGAGGCTATTTTCAGTAATGGAGACCCCTGAGCAAACAAAACCCCATGTGGCAGCCAGAAGGAAATTTCTGGAATTAAGTCTTGAGTCCACACGGAAAAGTTACTATCCCCTGTTGAAAAAACAGCTTGAAAGGGCAAGGGAGAGAGAAGAAAATCTACAGTTGTTGATCGACAACCTGCCGGCCCTGATTTCTTATGTGGATGCGGATCTTAGATATGTGCTGGTCAACCGGGCGGTTGAAAAGGCGTATGGGAAGAATCGGGATCAAATCATCGGCCGGCAGATGAAAAGTGTCATGGGACCACACAATTACGATAAAATCGAATCCTATGTCCAAGACGCCCTTTCCGGACGGTCCGGCACCATAGAGTTAATCTTATTCAATGCGGCAAATGATGGAAACAGGCTGTATGAAGTAAATTATGTCCCTGAAATGGACACAAACGGGAATGTCAGCGGGTTTTATTTTCTGACCATTGACATAACTGAAAAAAAACAGGCGGAGCAGGAACGGTTAAAGCTTAAAGACCGGCTTCGCCAGGCCCATAAAATGGAAGCCATCGGGACTCTTTCCGGGGGGATCGCCCATGACTTCAACAATATCCTTTCGGGCATGTTCGGGTATTCCCAACTGCTGGAAACCTATAAAAACGATCCCCGGAAAGTTGAAGAATATAACCGCAAAATTTTTGAAAGCGCCCAGAGAGCCTCTTCATTAATCCAGCAGATTTTGTCATTCAGCAGGCAGAGTAAAATCAACAGACATCCCATCAAACTGGATTTGATTTTGAAAGAAGCCTTGAATCTGCTTCGTTCCAGCATTCCTTCAACCATTGAAATAAAACAGAATTTAACTTCCAGAGCAAAGGTTCTGGCAGACCCGACCCAGCTTCATCAGGTGATCATGAATCTTTGCACCAATGCGTATCATGCCATGGGGGACAAAGGGGGAACTTTGACCGTTGCGCTGGAGGAAAAAACAGTTTCTGAACGTAATGGCGTTCCGGGCGCACACGACGCTGAAAACGGGTATCTTCGGCTTTCAGTAAGTGATACCGGCCAGGGGATTGACGATAGAATCAAAGACAAAATATTTGATCCCTATTTTACAACCAAAAAAGTGGGCCGGGGAACCGGTCTTGGGTTGGCCGTGGTTGCCGGAATCGTAAAAAAACATAACGGTTACATCGAATTTGAGACAACCCTGGGCCTCGGGACAACGTTTCATATCTATCTGCCGGTGATTATCGACGAGACGTCCGGGCCGGAACCACTGCAGGCCATGGAACAGAAAAAAGAGACGCCCGCTTCCGGACGGCTGATGATAGTAGACGATGAAACATCAATTTTAGAAGCGTTGGAAGCCTTTTTAACCGCCAAGGGATACCGTGTATCAATCTATGATAATGGGGCGTCTGCACTGCAAATGTTTCAAACAGCACCTGATCAATTTGATCTCATCATCACAGACATGACCATGCCCAGGATGGCAGGAGATAAGTTTGCCCTGGCCGCACTGAAAATAAGAGCAGACATTCCCATTATCATGTGTTCCGGTTACAACGAACATTTTTCAAAGGCCGATGCATTGAGGGCAGGCATAAAAAAATACATACCAAAGCCTGCCAATTTGTCAAACCTTTCAGCCACCATCCGGGAATTGCTGGATAAGCAGCCGGATTGATAAGCGCTTGACCGGGTTCAAGGCCTTCGTTTAAA
This sequence comes from uncultured Desulfobacter sp., assembly GCF_963665355.1. Taxonomy (GTDB): domain Bacteria; phylum Desulfobacterota; class Desulfobacteria; order Desulfobacterales; family Desulfobacteraceae; genus Desulfobacter. Next base: position 5,322,022 of record NZ_OY762229.1, on the reverse strand, counting down.
TTGTCATGTCGGGCTGGGGGGGAGGGGGGATCAGACCAGGCCTTTGTCAACCAGTTTGGCAAAATGCTCAAAGGATCTGTCCCAGGTTTTTTCCCTGTCATCGGGAAAACAGCATCCGGGAAGCTGCCTCATTTTTAAATGGTAGGCAATACACTCGCAGCAGACACCTTTTCTGGAGCAGGGCTCGTAGCTGCAGTTGCACTGGTTTAGGTTTTTTTCTTTTTTACATTCCATGTAAAGCTCCTTTGTATTTTTTTTACCAAAGTGCAAAGTTTGCGACAAAACAGGCATATTGTCCAGTGGCTTTCAAAACATATTATCACCATGTACCGTGGCTGGTTTTTTGAACTGTCTGGAATCCCGGCCTGGGTTGTGATATAACCTCAGCGGTCCTATATGGTCTGTTTTAATAAAAATTAATGGCAACGGGTTGAATTTCCATTGCGGACCGGTCGGTGCCAATCCGTCGTGCCTGAACGAAAAACTCGTGTTTTTAGGAAAGTACTATTCAGCGTGGAAAATAAGAATTACAGCTTAGATAATAATCTTTTGTGTCTGAAAACCGAATGCGGAGAGTATAAATTTCAGATCAGTGGGGAGACCGGGTCGCGTGATGCCCAGCGCATTGCAATGGTGATGACCGGTGAAATGGAGAAAGCAGACAAAATCATTGGCGGGCCGAATAAGGCCAACCCATATGTCAAGCTGCTGCTGGCCAATCTGAACCTGGCAGACATGTATGTCAAGCTTCAAAACAGGTATGATGAACTAGTTGCCGCCCATGAGGAACGAAATACCCAATCCTCCACCATCAACCGTGTTGAAGAGCCTTCTGTTGAAGAGACTTTTATAGATGAGTCAACATCCTTAAAATTCGATGAAGAAAGGCTGCCTGACTGCGAATGTGAAGATGATGAAATCCTGGGCCTGGCCCTTGAAATGGAATCCGAAGACCCCTCTTTGCCCCTTGCCGATTTAAGTGATATCCCCCGGCTGGACCATGATCAGAATGAATCCGATGAAAAAAAAGTGCAGGCCAAGGACTGCCCCGGGCCTTTGGTCACACAGGTCCTTGACACCCTGAAAAAGACCAGGGATGCCCAGTCAAAACCGTTGGAAACACAGGCGCCCAGGGTGACGATTATAACCCCGGTGAAACCAGTTTCAGCCACCCCCGAAGACCGGCGTTTGCCCGGGGCCAATGTCCGGGACAGTGGCGATGAGAAGTTCCGCCTGCCTTCCCTGGATTTCCTTGAAGAGGGGGGGCGGGAAACCGTGGTGGACCACGAGGCTATCAGGCGGGATGCTGAACTGCTGGAGCAGAAACTGGGATATTTCGGCATCAAGGGCGAAATCATGGAGGTTCTTCCGGGTCCTGTGATTACCACCTTTGAGTACAAGCCCGCCCCGGGGATCAAGATCAGCAAGATCGTGGGGCTGGCCGATGACCTGGCCCTGGCCTTAAGTGCCTTAAGTATCCGTCTGGTGGCCCCCATTCCGGGCAAGGATGTTATCGGCATTGAGATACCCAATCCCAGCATGGGGGTTGTGCCGTTCAGGGATATTGCGGGTAGTTCCGCCTTTGCTGAAATCAAGTCTCCCGTGCCCATCTGCCTGGGCAAGGATATCATGGGAAAACCCGTGGTGGTGGGACTTGAAAGAATGCCCCATCTGCTCATTGCCGGGGCCACGGGAACCGGCAAAAGCGTGGCTCTCAACGCCATGATCTGCAGTATTTTGTATAAATCAACGCCGGACCGGGTCAAGTTTATTATGATTGATCCCAAACGCATTGAACTTTCATTGTTTAACAACATCCCGCACCTGATTACACCTGTAATCACAGACATGCAGAAAGCCAATATTGCACTGCAGTGGGTGGTCCGGGAAATGGAGCAGCGGTATGAGAAACTGGCCGGAATGCATGTGCGAAACATAGAGCAGTATAACAAAAAAGTTCGAAACACAGATCTGTCGGACATGGAGGAAGACCATAATCCCTTCCCTTATATTGTTGTGATCATTGACGAGCTGGCCGATCTGATGATGACCGCGGGCAAGGATATTGAATTTTCTTTGACCCGTATCGCCCAGATGGCCCGGGCTGCGGGCATCCATCTGATTCTGGCCACCCAGAGGCCTTCCGTGGATGTGCTCACCGGCATTATCAAGGCCAATTTTCCCACCCGGATTTCATTCCAGGTCTCTTCCAAGACTGATTCCCGCACCATCATTGACGCCAATGGTGCGGAAACTCTTCTGGGCCGGGGCGATATGCTTTTTGTTCCCCCGGGTACGGCCCGGCTTAAGCGGGTCCACGGCACCTATCTGTCCGAGCGGGAGCTCAGTGCCATCACCGAATTTGTCAAAGCCCAGGGAAAACCTGAATATATTGCCGATGTCACCACGGAACAGGAAGACGATATGCAGGCCGTGGCCTATGACGATGATGAATATGATGAAAAGTACCAGCAGGCCCTGGACTTTGTCATGTCCACCCGCCAGGCCTCCATATCCGGGGTGCAACGGGCGCTGAGGATCGGTTACAACCGGGCCGCAAGAATTATTGACCTTATGGAAAAACAGGGTGTCGTCGCCCCTTCGGATGGTGTCCGGCCCCGCCAGGTGATCGGCCTGGGCCATCGTATGTAACAAAATATAAAGAGGCATTTAACAATGAATTCCATACTATCTTCAGACAGAATGAAAAATGTCCATTCAGACATACGCGGTCCTATTTTTGAAAAAGCCATGGAAATGGTTTCTGCCGGCATTGATGTGTTAAGACTGAATACGGGGAATCCAGCCACATTCGGGTTTACAATGCCTGACAGCGTGCGCACGGCATTAATAAACAATGTGGATAAGGCCGTTGGATATTGTGACCTGAAAGGTATGCCGGATGCCAGAACCGCCATATGTGACTATCACGTTGGTAAAGGGCTTTTGAACCTTACCATGGATGATATATTTATTGGAAACGGTGTCAGTGAAGTTGTAAATATGGCAATGACCACGTTTCTAAATCCCGGTGACGAGATTCTTATTCCATCTCCAAGTTATTCACTTTGGACGAATATGGCCTATATTGTAGGCGCGACCCCAGTGCTTTATCGTTGTGACGAGGCTTGTGAATGGTATCCTGATGTGGCCGATATCCGCAAAAAGATCACACAGAGAACACGCGCCATAGTGATTATCAACCCCAATAATCCTACTGGGGCGTTGTATTCCCAAGAGGTGATGGCGCAGATCATACAAATTGCACGGGAACACAAGTTGCTTATCTGTTCGGACGAAATTTACGACCGACTGGTGATGGATGGACTCGAACATGTTTCTACGGCGGCACTGGCGCCTGATATGCCGGTCCTGACCTTCAACGGGTTATCCAAGTCCCACATCGTATGCGGGTTTCGCTGCGGCTGGCTGGCAATCAGCGGGCCGCGCCAGCAGATCGGCAGTTTGATTGCGTCTATTACGAAACTGGCTGCCATGCGTTTGTGCGGCAATGCATTAACACAGCTTGTGATTCCGGCGGCACTGGAGGATGAGGAGAGCACAAAGGCGTTGATCGCCCCCGGAGGAAGAATTTATGAACAACGGGAAGCCACAATCAAAGCGCTGGATCAAATTGAGGGCATTTCATACGTTAAAAATTCGGCCGCGTTTTATCTTTTTCCGAAACTTGATGCCAAGAAATTCAATATTACAGATGACAAGAAATTTGTGATGGATTTACTGGAAAGCAAGCATCTTCTGCTTGTGGCGGGAAGTGGATTCGACTGGCCGGAACCGGATCATTTCAGAATAGTCATGTTGCCGGAACCAAAGGTGCTGACAAAGGCCATGCAGGATATGGGTGATTTCCTCAGTACGTACCGCCAGGAATAATTTTTTTATATCCTGTCAAAAGTGATTGTCTGTTCAATGACTACTGAGCTTGTTCCCGTGCGCTGAAAGGCAACGATGGGGCTTTAAACCGCAAAATTTTTAAGGAGCCAGAAATTAATGGGGAAAAGCCAGAAATTAACATCAATGGATAAAGATTTAGATAAAGATTTCCAGACCGCCAGGTACTGGGCGTTGGTGGGATTTTCAGGAAATCTGGCATTGGCGGTTATAAAGGGCTGGGCAGGCATTGTGTCAAACTCCGGGGCCATGCTTGCGGATGCCGTGCACTCCGCCTCGGATATTTTTGCATCCATATTTGTTTATGTCAGTCTGAAAATTGCCCAGAAACCCGCAGACAAAGAACATCCTTACGGCCACGGCAGGGCAGAGGTGATTTCCACCCTCATTGTGGGGGGCATGCTGGCCGCAGCCGGTGTTGAGATCATCAGGGCCGCCATAACAACAATCCGGCATGGATGTCTCCACGCTCCGGGAAATTTGGCCGTATATGCGGCAATATTGTCAATTGTCGTCAACGAACTGATGTATCAGTTCACTTACAGGGCCGGGGTGAAGACCAACAGCCCGTCAACCATTGCCAATGCCATGGATAACAGGTCAGATGCCTTTTCCTCCATTGCCGCTTTGATCGGTATTATTGGTGCCAGGCTAAAATACCCTGTTCTTGATCCCGTGGCCGGTATTGTGGTGGCCCTGTTCATATTTAAAATGAGTTACGGTATTGCCATGGATGCCGTGGGGCAGATTATGGATGAATCCCCGGGTGAGAAAAAAATCCGGGAAGTGGAGAAGCTTGCGCTCACCGTGAAAGGGGTGAGAGGCGTTCACGGTATCCGGGTGCGCCGTAGCGGTGCTTTTTTTTTGGTTGATCTTGACATGGTGGTGAACCCCAAAATTACTGTGGAAAAGGCCCATGACATCGGCGAATCTCTCAGGGAGGCCATACGGGTGAACATGGATAAGGTCAGAGAGGTCCGGGTGCATATTGACCCGTCAGATCTGCACTGATCCACGTCCTTTATGCCGGCTTCCTGTTGACCAGCCGGAGGACAGTGATCTCCGGCGGGGCACCGATCCTCAGCGGCGGTCCCCAGTACCCGGTTCCGCGACTTACATAGATCTGGGTGGTGGCATTGTGCCGGTGAAGCCCGTGCACATAGGGCTGCTCCAGGGGAACCAGAAAGTTCCAGGGAACATACTGTCCGCCGTGGGTATGGCCGCAGATCATCAGGTCCACGCCCAGAGGCTCTGCGCTGAATATGCTTTTGGGCTGGTGGGCGAGCATGATTCTCGGAACGGACAACGGCGCGCCGTGAAGAGACTTGGCGGGATCAGAAGCATGATGGGGTATTATTCTGTCCGCCCGGTAGTCGGTGATCCCGGCCAGCACAATCCGGGCGCTTTCCTTTTCAATGATACGGTGCTCATTGATCAGGGGGGTAAAACCTAAACGTTCAATCCTGTCCAGCCATGGAAAGACTCCCGAATAATAGTCGTGGTTTCCTGTTACGAAATACTTCCCAAACGGGGCATAAAGGTCTGACAGGGACATTGCGTCTTTGCCCATATCTTTTTCACGGCCATCGGCCATGTCTCCGGTAAATACGATCATGTCTGCCTGTTCCCGGCTGGCCCGCTTCACAACTTTTTGCACGTATTGCGCTTTCAGTGTCATGCTGATGTGCAGATCACTGATCTGAAGAATGGTAAACCCATTAAACGGATTCGGAAGGTCCTTTATGGGCACGTCCATCATGACCACGTCCGGCTCCCTAATCGCCCGGATGATGCCATATCCCGTTAAAACAAGAGTTGTGCCTATCAGGGCGGCATTGCCGGCGTTGGTCAAAAAATTTCTTCGGGCCGGATTGAGTCCTGCTTTTGATTTCCCGGTATCCTTGTTTGGGGTTCCAAATAGGGAAGCAAGCTTTCGTCCAAGAGAATAGGCCCCGATGCAGACGTCCTTGACCAGAATAACCGGGACTATGAGGGTGATAAAGCCAAAGCAGGTATAGGCACCCCAGAAAAGAGGCGGGGTGATCCAATGGACGGGATGGCTGTGTCTGGCCATCATGGACAGGATGAGCGCCGCAAAGCAAAGCGCCAGCATCACCCACATCCCGGTTTTCCACTGGGCTCCCAAGGGCAGAGGCATGATTATCCGAAATCCGAAAAAACCGTACATACAACCTGTGACCAGGACCGCTGTGATTAAAAATGAAATCATATTGCTAAAAATGAAAGTAAATTAACAAGTTGTTTGGGCGTTCATAAAATTTTACCCAGAAAATAAAGGTTGATTTTAATTTGCAGCCAAAGGCAAAAACAAGCATAGTCATGAGCCCATATAGATGTTATCTTCTCATAATTTTTGGGCGTTTGGCAAATTGTTAAGAATAAGACCTAACCATAACAAAAGGATTTTTATATGTTAAAGGATTTTACATTCCACAATCCCACAAAAATATATTTTGGAAAAAAATCTTTGGACAAGCTTAAGGGGGAACTGACCAATTACGGAGAAACCGTTCTTCTGATCTACGGTAAAAATGCCATCAAGTCCATGGGCCTTTACGACCAGGTCACTGCCATCCTCAAAGATGCCGGGAAAAAAGTGGTGGAACTTTCCGGTGTCATGCCTAATCCCACCTATGCCAAATTGATGGAAGGTGTCAGGCTTGTGAAGGCCAATAAGGTCAGTTTGATTCTGGCTGTGGGCGGAGGTTCTGTTATCGACTGCGCCAAGGGCATTGCCGTATCCGCATACTGCGATGAAGATCCTTTTGAAAAATACTGGCTGGGGTATAAAAGCCTTGCCAATGAAACGGTTCCCGTGGCATCCATTCTGACCATGGTGGGCACGGGCTCCGAGATGAACGGCGGCTCGGTCATCACCCATGAGGAGATGAAAGTAAAGGCCGGCAGAGTGTTTCCCGTGGCGGCCTATCCCAGATTTTCCATCCTGAACCCGGAATACACCTTTTCCGTACCTTCGTATCAGATGGTCAGCGGGGTGTTTGATACCATGTCCCACCTCATGGAGCAGTATTTCAGCGGCGATGACAACAACACAACAGACTATATTATCGAAGGCCTGATGAGATCATCCATTGATAATACCCGCCAAGCTCTGAATAACCCTGAAGATTATGAATCCAGAAGCAACCTGATGTGGAATGCCACCCTTGCCTTGAACACCGTAACAGGGCTCTCCAAAGCCCAGGACTGGCAGGTTCACATGATTGAGCACCAGCTTGGCGCTTACACGGACTGTGCCCACGGCATGGGCCTTGCCGCAATCTCACTGCCTTACTACCGCCATATTTATGCATACGGATTGGATAAATTTGTGCGGTTTGCCACTCAGGTATGGGGCATTTCCCCGGAGGGCAAGGCCAAAGAGGAGACTGCCCGGGAAGGTATTAATGCCATGGAAAAATTCATGAATGAATGCAGTATCGTGACTTCTTTGAAGGAGCTGGGTGCAACCAAGGAGATGCTTCCCCAAATTGCTGAATCCACGGTTATTCTCAAGGGCGGGTATAAGAGCCTGACCCCCGGTGAAATTCTGGGTATTCTGGAAGCGTGCTTTTAAATACAGACAGGTAAAATATCAGGCCGGGCTGAAATCAACGTAAGTTTCATTCAGCCCGGCCTGGTTCGATTCGGTTCGGATGAGATTCAATGCGGATGAATTGTACCGTTTGGGGATAACTGCTGGGGGATTTCATCCGGAGCCCGCAGCATGAGTTCGTGCCTGCAGAATGGGCAGAATAGGCTTGCGACATTTTTTTCGTCCATGATGGATTCTGCTTTAAATGTCATCTCAAAGGAAGTTGCCCCGGGAAAGGAACAATTATGATTCACGCAGATATAAGTTAAATCCATGATATCCTCCTTTTAAAAACGGTTTTATGGGTACATTGATTTATACCATAGCGGTAATTAATCCATGGCACAAGTGTTAAAATTGCAATCTTGTTATCAATGTAAAAAATAAATTTTAAAAAACATTAATATCACATCAACAGATTCCGGTCAAAAAGAAGAAAAATTATTTGTGGCGCACTGCTTTACTCTTGCAGGCAGTCATAAATGTCTGAGGAGGGAACAGCCCCCCGGCGCAAAATTTTGGGGGGTGTGCAGGTCACATCGACAACCGTTGATCCGGCCCCGCCCTTAACCGGTCCTGCGTCCAGAATCAAGTCGGCTTGTTCAGTGATTTCCAAAGAGAGCATCTCTGTCCGGGTGCATCCAGGTTGACCGGACAGGTTGGCGCTGGTACCGGTGACAGGAAAATCAACACTGTTGACCAGGGCTTGGGCCACAGGATGTCCGGGCAGGCGGATGCCAAGTTTATGCCCCCCTGCGGTAAGTTTTTTGCTGACCCCGTCTGCCGCATCAAATACCAGGGTCAGGCCGCCGGGCCAGAATTTGTCCATGAGTATGCAGGCTTTCCGGGGTATTTCTGCCACAAGGCTTCCAAGCTGGTCTCTGTTTTTTATCAGTACCAGAATGGGGTTGTTTCGGGGGCGCTGTTTGAGCTGGAATACTTTTTCAACAGCATCGCCACACAGGGCATTGGCCGCCACGCCGTAAAGGCAGGTTGCCGGAAAAATCACCAGGCCGCCGGTTTTAAGAATGCCGGCGGCCTGGTTTATGATGTCGACATCCGGGTTGGTTTTATCCACCCGGACGATTTTATTCTGGCTCATTTAGAAAATCAGAGGATAACATAATGGTATCAGGCAAATGAGGCTGCCTTTTGTTCCACCTTGTCTGCCATCTCCTTTTTAAATGCCGCAAGTTTTTCCGCCACCACCGGATCAGAGACCCCGATGATCTGGGCTGCTGTGATCCCGGCATTCTGGGCTCCGGATTTGCCGATGGCCATGGTGGAGACCGGAATGCCGGGGGGCATCTGCACCGTTGCCAAAAGCGCATCCATACCTTGGAGCGCGCTGGAGTCAATGGGTACTCCCAAAACGGGCAGGGTGGTATGGGCGGCAATGACGCCAGCCAGATGCGCGGCATGGCCTGCTCCGCAGATGAGCACCTTAATGCCCTGTTCCCGGGCCCGGGACGCAAGCTGCACAGCCTTTTCAGGCGTTCTGTGGGCCGAAGCCACGGTGACATAGTAGGGAATATCGAATTTTTTGAGCATGACAAGGGCGCTCTGCATCACTGAAAAATCAGAGTCCGAACCCATGATCACACCCACCTGGGGCGGTATGGCCATGCGCTTCAGTGCCTTGGCGCCAATGTCCGTTCTTCTGAAGCAGTCCTTAAAGTTAATTTTTGCACAGGCTTCATAGGCCGTATTGATGGCGTCTTCCACCGTGTCACCCAGGGATGTGACCCCGAGAACCCTGCCGCCGGATGCCACCACCTTGCCGTTGTCCATGGCCGTGCCGGCATGGAACACCACTGTGTTCCTGACTCCGTTGGCCTGGTCCAGTCCTGTGATTTCATGGCCCTTTTCGTAGGACCCCGGGTACCCGCCGGCGGCGATGACCACGCACATGGCGGCCCTTGGGTCAATCTTGATTTTATGGTTGTGCAGGGTGCCGTTGCAGCAGGCCTCCATCAAAGGCACGAGATCGTTCTCCAGTCGCATGAGGATGGGCTGGGTTTCAGGGTCCCCTAAACGGGTGTTGAACTCCAGGACTTTGATGCTGTCCTTGTCCACCATTAATCCGGCATAGAGCACTCCTTTGAAGGGTGTGCCTTCCTGGGCCATGCCTTTTACCGCAGGGATCATCACCTCTTCCATGGCCTTGGTGCGCAATAGGTGATCCAGAACAGGCGCCGGGGAATATGCACCCATGCCCCCGGTGTTGGGGCCTTTGTCATCATCAAATATCCTCTTGTGGTCCTGGGATTCGGGCAGGGCAAGAACCGTGTTGCCGTCAGTTAGAACAATAAACGAGGCTTCCTCGCCTTTGAGGCACTCCTCAACCACAACCACGGCTCCGGCATCTCCGAATTTGTTGCCTTCCAGCATGTCGTCAATGGCGGCGTTTGCCTCTTCCAGGCTTGTGCAGACAATAACGCCCTTGCCGGCGGCAAGCCCGTCCGCCTTGACCACGCAGGGGGCGCCCAGGGCTTTGGCATAAAGTTTGGCCCGGTGGGGATCGGTAAAGGATTTGCCCGCAGCACAGGGGATTTTGTACTTGAGCATATGATTTTTGGAAAAGACTTTGGAGCCTTCAAGTTGTGCTGCGGCCCCGGACGGACCAAACACGGCCAGTCCTTTTTCCTGGAAAACATCTGCTATACCGGCCACCAGAGGGCCTTCGGGACCCACGACGGTCAAATCAATGTGATTTTCCAGGGCAAATGCCGAAAGTGCATCAATATCCTCAGCACTGATTTTCACATTTTCAGCCAGGGCTGCAGTGCCTGCATTTCCCGGGGCACAGTAAATTTTATCTACAAGAGGGCTTTGGGAGATTTTCCAGACCAGGGTGTGTTCCCGGCCGCCGCTGCCGACTACAAGGATTTTCATTGGGCTCTCCTTACATTGGTTCTTTTGTTCTCTTCTATGGCAAGTTCAATGAGTTTGTCCATCAGGTCGCCAAATTCAATGCCCGCCTTGGCTGCGGACTGGGGAAAAAGGCTGGTGGCTGTCATGCCGGGGATGGTGTTGGTTTCAAGAACATAGAGCTGGCCGTCTTTCAACATCATGTCCGTTCTGGAGTACCCTTTCAGAAACAGTGTTCTGTGGGCTTCAACGGCAAGCTGATAAACCCTTTGGGTGGTTTGTTCGTCAATGCGGGCAGGACATATCTCATGGGTTTCACCGGCCACATATTTGGCCTGGTAATCGAAAAAGTCATGGCCCTCTCCGGGGACGATTTCAATGACGGGCAGGGCTTCAGGATCCTGATTGCCCAGGACCCCGCAGGTCAGTTCCGTGCCCTTGATATATTGTTCAAGGATCAGGGTGTCATCATTTTGAAAGCCATTTTCAATGGCGGCGGGCAGATCTTTTTCATCCGATACAATGCTCATACCCACCGAAGATCCGGCGCACACCGGTTTGACCACGATGGGCAAACCAATGGCTTTCAGCCGTTGTGGGTCCGGGTCAGGGGTGTGGGTGGAAATGCTGATATAATCGGGGGTGGGGATGCCTGCCTGGCGGTACAGTCTTTTGGCCATCAGTTTGTTCATGGCAACGGCTGATCCCAGAACACCGGCGCCCTGGTAGGGAATGTTCAAAAGGTCCAATAGCCCCTGAACCGTGCCGTCTTCCCCAAAGGGGCCGTGAAGAATAATCAGGGCCGCATCAATATCCGGTGCGTCTGTTACAAGTTTTGCCAGATCAAATTTGGGATCATACCGTTTGATGTCGTATTTTTCCTTGTCAAGGGCAGCAAATACCTGATTCCCGCTGTTTAGGGACACTTCCCGTTCCGTGGACACACCGCCTGATAACAGGGCCAGCCTGATTTTCTTCATGCATCTCTCCTTTGGAATTGGTTGGGTGATCAGCTCTGTATGATGTCCTGGCGGGCTTTTTCGAACTCTTCTTTGGTGATCAGTTCCTTGTCATAAAGCCCGTTAAGTTCCAGTAATCTGCGTTCCTCCCTGTCGCCCGGGCTTTCAATGAGTTGAACATCGGAATAGGGGGAAAGGCCGGTGGGGTTAGCCAGCCGGGGATGCTCTTTGGCTTTGATTTCAAAGGACGCAAGGCCGCCGAGCAGTCGTATCTCAACAGCCCTGTCCTGAAATTGGGGGGCTCCCAGCACCTGGCCCAGGGAGGCCGAGGTCTCTTTCATTCTGGCGTAAATGACCCAGACAATGGAGAGCACCAGAATGGCGATTCCGGCCATGATCCAGGGCAGATAGTGATAAATTCCCTGGAACAGCACCACGGTAAGGCCGATGCCGGCCAGAAGAAATACGTGGAGCAGGAGGATGAAATAGGCCACAAAAATGTTTTTAAATAATCCGTCTTTATCTTTTTTGCGAATATTCATTTTATTTTTCTCAATAATGCGGTTCTGTACTGACCCCGGACCAGGGTGCTGCCGGGTCCGGTTGAGCGGACCGCATCCAGCTTGGCCATCAGGTAATTTAGTTTTTTGTGCAGTTTTGACTTTTCCGTTGACGCCGGTTCTGCATGGTCCATGAGTTCGCGCACCTGGTCCATCTGTTTTCTAATTTCAATTTCAGGGGGCAGAAATCCTGAATTTTTCAAGATTTTATGAGCCATGCGAAGGTCATTGGGTACAGGGCTGTCATCAAATACTAAAGGTTTCCCCTTGCCCTGGAGATTATCAAACCGGCCCTGTTTCTGGGCTGCTTTGATGCGTTCTTCAACTATGGTCTCAAACCCTGGAATCATAACAGATATGGACGGCTCCGATCGGTTGGCAACTGCCTAAAGCAGGACTCACACAGGCCTGCAACAAGGAAATTAATTCTATTAAACCGGGCGCGGTTTTGCAAGCTATTTTCTTGACACCTAAATGGCAATACTGTATCACCACTATGCCGAATATTAAGCTGAATTTAAATAGATACGAAACCTATGAGCAAGCAAAAAAATATATCAAAAATTAGAAACATCGGGATCATGGCCCACATTGACGCGGGTAAAACCACGGTTACGGAACGTATTCTATACTATACGGGAAGATCCCATAAGATAGGTGAAGTTCATGACGGCGAGGCCACCATGGACTGGATGCAGGATGAGCAGGACCGGGGGATCACTATTACCTCGGCGGTGACCTACTGCCAGTGGAAAGGGGCTACAATCCAGATCATTGACACCCCGGGCCATGTGGATTTCACCGTGGAGGTGGAGCGGGCTCTGCGTGTTCTTGACGGGGCCATCGGCGTATTTTGCGCCGTGGGCGGTGTGGAGCCCCAGTCCGAAACTGTGTGGCGCCAGGCTGACCGGTACAAGGTGCCAAGAATGGCTTTTATCAATAAAATGGACCGTACGGGTGCTGATTTTTTTGCCGCCTGTGCTTCCATCCGGGAAAAGCTGGCTGCCAATCCTGTGATGATCCAGGTGCCCATCGGGGCGGAGGACCGGTTCGCAGGTGTTATTGACCTTTTGACCATGGAGCAGATTGCCTGGAATGATGAGACTCTGGGCGCTGAATATACTGCCGGGCCCATTGAAGATGAGTTTCTGGAACTGGCCGAGGAGTATCGGGACAAACTCCTGGAAGCTGTGTCCGAGCTTGATGACACCATCATGGAAAAATACCTGGGTGAGGAAGAGATCACAGTGGATGAGCTTCGGGCCGCGATCCGGGCTGCCACCATCCGTCGGACCATGGTGCCTGTTTTGTGCGGATCTGCCCTGAGAAACAAAGGGGTTCAGCCGCTTCTGGATGCCATTGACTATTATCTTCCAAGCCCCAAGGACGTCCCTCCGGTCAAGGGCGAGCATCCTGAAACCGGTGAGATCCTTGAGTTCAAACCGGAAAAAAACGGCCCCCTGGCGGCCCTGATTTTTAAGGTCTCCATGATTGAGGGGCGCAAACTCTCTTTTGCCCGGATCTATTCAGGAAAAATTGCTTCGGGTGCGGATGTGTTCAACCCTGGTCTGAACCGTAAGGAAAAACTGTCCCGACTTTTAAGAATGCACGCCAACAAGCGCGAACGTCTGGATGAGGCATCGGCCGGTGACATCATCGGCATTGTGGGGCTTAAGGATTCCGGCACCGGCGATACCCTTTGCAGTCCTGACCATCCTGTATTTTTGGAGAAAATGGAATATGCCCAGCCTGTTATCTCCATAGCCATTGAGCCCAAAACCCATGCCGACCAGGAAAAGCTCGATGATGTGCTGTCAAAATTCCTGATAGAGGATCCCACCCTTAAAACCAGCAAGGATGAGGAAACCGGACAGACCATTTTGTCGGGCATGGGAGAACTGCATCTTGAGATCATCATTTCAAGGATGGTCAAGGAGTTCAACACCAGTGTAAATGTGGGCAAACCCCAGGTGGTATACCGGGAAATCATTACGGCGTCCGCAACCGGCCAGGCTGTGTTTGAACGGGAGATCCAGGGGAAATCCCATCATGCCGGCGTTACGGTGGAGCTTAATCCTTTGGCCCGGGGAACGGGGGTGACTTTCAAATCCCTTGTACCCGAGGAAAAAATTGCCCCCCAGTATATCCAGACCATTGAAACCGGAATCCGGGAAAGCCTGGAGGGCGGGTTCCTTAGAGGCTATCCCATCGTGGATGTTGAGATTGTTCTGGCGGACGGGTTCCATGAGGAGGGAAAGGCCTCTGAACTCGGTTTCGGAGTCTGTGCATCCATGGCGGTAAAAGAGGCCCTTAAAAAAGCCAAGATGGCTCTGCTTGAACCCATCATGGATGTGGAGGTGTTTGTGCCGGACGCCAATATGGGCGATGCCATTGCAGATTTAAATGCCAGGGGCGGAAGGGTGGAATCCATTGCTCCGAAATCCGGCATTCAGGTTATAAAAGCCATTGTTCCCTTGTCACGGATGTTCGGCTACTCCACAGCTCTTCGTTCCGCCACCCAGGGCCGGGGCACCTTTACAATGCAGTTTAAACGTTTTGATGCGGTGTGATCCAAATCTCTATATCTGAGTTCAATCTTCTGGCTGCCAATCAATAACGGTAGTCAGAAGATTGAACTGGTTTCTTATCTTCTGCACACACAACAAGTAAAAAGCAACGCCCACCATGCAGCGGTTCTGCTGTTAGGGTATGTTATAACGGTTCTGTTATTATATTTACGCCTTTATGTATTAGTCTTCATTTAGAGTGTAGGTACACACAAACAGCAGATCTTCGACTGAGGTCTTGTACAAGCCGGCCAAGTCGATATCCCGTCGAATAACCCATTTGCCAAGCCCCCATGGTTCATTGGGATGTGGTGGCTCTTTAAAGGCTTTAAGTAGTTTGTCATTATCTGTGAAAGGCCAAACCAATGGCAGTGGTTCAAAATCAAAAGCCTCCGGAGGGGCTATTTCTAACTTTATCAATTCAATACCCTCGAGTGATTCGTCGTTCTTTGCTTTTAAGAATATGTTAATTTTATGGATATCTTTGTTTTTGCCTCGGAACAGGAATGGGAAATGTTCTGAGGTAATGTTTAGGGGCATTTCGGCCTTTTCATTGGACTTTGTTTGTACAAACGCATACCATTCCTTTTGAAATTCATGCCGAGCACTAAAGAGACGTTGTAGTGCCGGATTGAGTCCAGGTTGTGCATCGTTTTCATTGCTTTTTACCTTTTTGAGCTTTTGACGTAAACGATTCAGTGATTCTTTTGCCTCTTTGCGTAGGCGTTGACCACCTTCACGAGAGGTGTAGTTTAGTCTCAAAACCACGTCTGAGAGGGTACTCAAATTAAAAGCATTATTTTCTTCAGGAAGTTCAATGCACCAACGTGAAATGACGCCGGCGCCTTCAAAAGGCAAGTAACGTTCATCCCGGAAATTGAGGTCAAACATTCCATTGTCATTTTGCCCATGGCTGGTTGCAATACTTTTTACCGAGGCAAAATCGTACCTAAATCGGGAATCGGCACTCTCAAGGGTTTCACTGTAATTATCAGTGATCGTGGCTTTGGCCCGTATCCGGCTTGAGAGAAGCGACAAGGTACAGTTGATGCCGGTGTATGGACCGACCACGCAAGGCATAGTAAGACTAACGTTTTTTATACGCCTGAAATAGTGGCCCGGATAATCGGCATCGAAGAGTTCTTCCGGCAGGAGGATTTCACAGACTCCGGACTCTTTAAGCTGGATCAGGCTCATAGGATCATGCAGTACAAGTGAAATATTCTTCGTTAGTTCGTATTCCCGGCAATTCTTTTCCAGATAGGCTGTCTCAATCCGCTTGAGATCAAGAGCGAGTTTCTCTGCGGCCAGCAGCCCTTTGTTCCGGCTATCCCAATAACCAAATTGGATATAATTGGACTCATCAAGTCCAAGTTCAAAACGGAAAGCCCTTTCAGCTTGTTTGGCAAGATCATATGCCAATTTATAGCTTTGGAAATAGATGCCGGAAATTTGAGAGCTCATCCAGCTGTACAATTCCTTGTTGGTGAATTTCTCCTGCATGGCAGTTTGTACAGCTTCGGCCTTTTCAATCTGTTCATTGTGATGGTCTAATTCTTTTTCAACAATTTCCTTTCGGATTTTTGCAGCATTTTCTTGCTTTTCAATTTGCTGAATTTCTTTTGCAGCTAGTTTGATTCGTAAATCACGATCCTGTTGTGCACGCGTAAGTCCTGCCTTGTAAGAAGCCTCTGTCCCTTCCAAACTATTAATCTGGCCCAGCCATCCCAGATACATGCTCACTAAATTTGCAATTGCTGCTATTTTTTCACCGCTTAGTATTTTTGTATCGACGCCAGCCGCGCTTGGTGCCCTTCCTGCTGTTATGATTTCTGGAACAGGGGTGGCTGCGCTTGAACCAAGGTACGCCGCTTCTTGGCTCAGGATTTGCCACGCTATAGACTCAGCTTGTTTTTCGAGATAATGGCTCTCTTCGGGCAGACGTGTCGAAATATTTTCATAATGTTGTTTGCGTGCTGTAGCCAGGGCCTTTGATTCAATTAGCACAGCAATTGATTCTTCCGCTTCCTCTATTTGTTTTTCTTTTATTTGTGTGGCAGTTTTCAGCAAATCGACTTCGTTATTTGTTCTCAGCAGACTCAAGGCTTCCGCGTCTTTTTTCTCAAGGGCTGATAACAGTGCGGCACCTAAGGATTTAACTTCTCCACAAAATTCCACAGCTTTCTGGAGTATTACCTGAAAACGATACGTGGGCATTGGTGCATAGAGATCCTGCAACACCGATCCAATATCCAGACCGGCAGCAGCGGCTTTAACCAGAAGCGCCGGGTTGATGGGCGGCTCGAACAGCGGTAATTGCCGGACCATACCCTCAATATTCATACAATGACGGACCTTGAAAAGCCTGTCGCTGATGGTGTCCCAGTACGCCAACATCTCCTCGTTGTGCGGAATGCAGAAATAAAGAGATGGGTTGGAAAGGGTAGCCGATACAGATGGCCAGCCGGAGTCCTGGAACTCAGGGAGAAGCATTTTCTTTTTTTGAAAAAATGGCAGATTATTGTCCATGGAAGGAAGGGGTGAAACAAGATGATTTTCAATTTCAACCAAGGCATTACTGAATGCGTCCAGATGGGGTTCCAGATCATTATAGGTTTTCACAGGCCTTGATGTGCGAGACTGAATTTCAGTTGGTCTGGGGCCCAGAATTTTGGCTGCCAGGATATAGAGTTGGGTCGCTTCGTTGATAGATTCCATGGTATCACGCCGAAACAGGTTGTCCGCCCAGGCGATTAGATTATTGAGATACTTCATTACCACGTTTTTTTGGTAGGCTGAGATACGCAGGCGGGCAATCAAGTGGGGCTTGAATGGGTCCTCACGCCATTGTTCGACCATGGTCTCAAGTAGTTGCCTGGCAGGGTTCTTTTCATTCCAATTCTTTGCTTTGGCCATATGCATCATTAGTTGCTGAATGGAAATCTGATCCAGACAGTTGAGAAAGAACGGTTGAATTTTCCAGTAACGCCTGGCTGTTGTATCGGTTTGATAGTCAATGCCAGTTACCCCGAGAATATCTTCCAGAACTTTCTGAATCTTTTGAAATAACAACGGCATGTTGACCGGATCATCATCAATGGTGGGGTCGAAGATGTAATGGAGCCACTTTTGCGCCTCTTCGAAGCGCTGCTCATCCATTAAGCGGTCAGCAATCAGTAGGGGAGCATGGAAAAACAGTTCCCAGTTGTAGAGAGAATATGAACCATCCGGCATGAAATCAATCCACTCTATTGGATAGGGTTTTTCTGCTTTTAATGGTATGTATTGATCTTTAAAAAATATGTTGTGGCAAAATTGACGATTCATATCAGATCCTTGATCAGGAGGCGCTAAAATACCATCAATACCATTGCGATTGAGTTCACTAATGAAGCGGCAAGTATATGGATGAAAAAAATTGTGCCATTTTTTTTTAACCACTTTCGTATCAAATTCAATTTGAGATGCAGATGTGACAAAGAAATTTCTTGTATTGTCCTGATAAAAGAAAGGTAGATACATTTGCCGAGTGATAGGGTTGTATGGATCGTATTCTTGGCTTAGTTTGACGTCGATATTGAATTCCAATGAACCATATTGATTGGGAAAGCATAAATTGAATTGCCCAGGTGTTGCCAACATAAGATCATAATAAATTTTAAAACCAAGTTTATCATTGGATTTATTAGAGCAATCCTCAACAAGTGCTTCATTTATGTAGACACTTCGTTTGGGCAGTTCAGGTAATGCATGATAATACCACCACATTACCTCATGAAGCGTATGCCATGTGCTGGCAGATAGTGGATTAGTCCTGACACCAGTTGTGATTTCAAAATCATCATCTGTTATTTTGAGATCACTAAATTTTGTATTCGCATCGTTACAATAAAAATAAAATTCTTGGCCTGAAAACCATTTTATTAGATCACAATAAGAGATGGTGTCATGACAGCCAATAATATCAAATCCTCCAACAGAGGTGTTACCAATAAATTTAACTGTGAATTTATAATATGGATAGTTGTCGTTCCATAATTTAGGGGACATAGAAATATTTTTAAATTGTTCCTGCGTAGGCTTTTCAAAACACAAAAGCGAAAGCATATCTCGATTTGGACGATGAAGGGGCAAAAAGAAATACTGATCTTTTGTATAGTTAGATCTATGGTCAAACTCTTCACGATCACAGGATTTAATACACCCGTTGGATATCTTTTTGGTCGACCATTTGCCATTCTTGTATTCACTCCACGCCAGTTTGATTTCCCAATGGAGTTTTTGAGGTAAATCACTCGGCGGATCATTGTTTTCCTCAGGTTTCTCTTCAAAAATTGGCCAGTACAGGCGAAGACGGCGGTTATAAATAACCGGCACCAAATGATCACCCTGGATATCGACATTAACCTTCTCCCAGGGGGTCCAGTATGCGCTTTTTACCCATTGGCGGGAATAATAGGTAAAAGGTGCGCCACCCATAGTGCGGGCAAATACATGTAAAATGTTAACGCTATCTTCTAACTGCCAATACATCCCCCGCACATCCAGCAAGGCGACATCATCAAGTTTTTCCAGATAATTCCTGAATGCCGTTTCCACATTCTCCGAATTGATCTCTGCCTGGAGAAGATCGTTTTCCATTTCTTTGAAAAACGGCGACTTGTCATCTCGCAGTTCCGGTTCTATCCAGTTTTCCGGATAGAGAAATACCTTGCGATTGGCTTCCCACACCCGGTAGTTTTTCATCCATTTCCATTGATTGGCAGCGCTTTTATCGAGGTAGACATCCGACTCCAGCCCCATGAGGCAGCGCTGAACGAATAGTTGAATGGAACTGTTCGCCTGCTTGATGCGTGAGGTCATCTGGCAGGCACCCATCTCAACATCGATCAAAAGCTGATCGTACAGGTCGTCGCTGTCTTTAAGACTGGTCAGATTCATTACCTGCGGATTTGCCAGCAGGTAGGCGACCAGGGCGGAACGCTGCTGTTCACGAATCGTGTTTTTAAGCGGCTTGGCTACTTCCAACCATTGTGTATTTTCGTAACTGGACTTTAAACCATTTTTAATAGCCTGGGCCTGTTTTTGCGCATCTTCATCATTCAATGGACACTGACACCAATTTTTGAGGCCCGATAGGGCAATCCCCATCCGATAACTGAACATCAATTGATTATGTAATTTGAATAGTCGGATTTCATTTTTCAGATCTTCTTCTGTCAAATCAGGGAGTTTGTCCATGTCCCAACCAGTTGCTTCAGCCAGTTTTTCCCGCGCTTTATCCGGTGTGGACGCCAGCGCGAAAACATCCGTCAGATCGGCTTCATTAACAGGCAAACTGTCACGAAGACGGCTCAAGGCATAGAGACGCTCCCATTGTTTGAAAAACTTGGTATCTATCTGACCGGAAGAGAGCGACGTCAGCGGCAGATCGTTCAAGTTGAAGTCAGCAAAATCCGCGCCGTGTTGGGATAAATAGTCAACCTCTTTGACGGTTAAAGTAAAGCGGGAGATCAATAGGGCCGCTTTCCATAACAGGGTGTAAGTTCTGGTTAAACGGCTAAAGCTGTCGTCAGGATAGAGACAGCTCTGAGGAATAACAGTTTGGGCTGTTGAGGGACTGCTCCAACTGAGTTGAATTCGTTGTGTATCGGTGTCAGAAGGGGTGTACGTGAGCTTGATGATATATATATCGCCAGCTGTAAAGCTGATGGGTTGGCTGCTTTGGGGTGTTACCGTAATCGGATTATTGCCTCCGACATCTATAACCAATTCGGCAGTTCCAGCGGCGTCGAGATGGAAGGTATAGGTTTCACTTGACGGTGCCAGCACTTTTCCATCCCAGGCCACCTGCTGTAAGGTCCCCGGCACGATCCCTTCTGCCTGAGCTGCGTTTCCCCAGTCAAAGTCGAGGCAAGGGTCGATTTGTGTTACAATTACGACGTTTCCCTGTGAATCTTTGCCTTTGTAACTGGCAAGAAGTCCTGCGTTGTGCAGATCCAGGAAATCATCAATCGCACTAAGCCCAAGGGCGTTCGGATCTCTTTGAGACCGGAGATGCTTGTCCAGCAAAGACTCTGTCATCAATTTATCTATATTCAGCGTTTCACTGAGTGTCTGTTTGACTGTAGTCCGGTATTGCTGGTCCCGCAGGAAAGGTGTCAAAAAGTTGGAGAGAGAGGTTATTGCGTCCTCTTTCTGCCCCGTTAACAATTTTGAATAATTGGGGATTTCGGGCAGAAAAAATCCGAAATAGTGACCCAGCGTCTCACGATTGTCGGCAGTATCAAGCAGGCTTTCATCTCCGTTGAGAAATTCGAATGCTGCGTTGAGTTGGTTTTCATCCAGTAAGGATGCCAGCAGTGTTTTGAACTGCTCCTCGGAAGCGGGATTGATTCGTGTTCCTTCATTAATCCGGGCGAATTCATTCAAGAGTGTTTGCGATAGTTTAATAAAATCCTGCGCGGCTGGGGCAACCGGTTTTGTGCTGTCATCATTGTGCCGGTAAAGATAATTCAATTCTTTGACAGAGAAGCCTGTTTCATGAATTCGTTGTAATGTTTCTGCAAACAGCAAAAGATTTTCTGTATGCTTAACATCGAACGGATCCGTATTTGTCAGAGTTTTTAGGGCGAATAATTCAGAAATTTTAAGTTTTAAAGTTTTTGTCAGTAAGCAGTTACGATAAAGAGCTGACAATCTTGCCAGGTTGAGTTCTCCGGAAGGATTTAACCCCAGCGCATTGATAAGCAGATTGAGGTCATCTTGCCCAATGCCCAATACTGCCATAAGCACAGAACCATAGTCCCCAATCGTTGCGGAAATAGTTAACGATGAATCCAAAGCGAAAGCTTTCAGGCAATCTTTATTACCGCCCAATAGCGTTTTATTCCGGAAGAGCTTGTCATACAAAGATGGCAGTATTTGCTGTTCTTTGCCTTCGTAGTTTACGGTATCAATGTTGCTCCAAAAACTAAGCAGATTAACGATGGGCAGCTTTAGTGATTTGCGCAGCCGTTCAATATGAGATAATTGTACTAAAAAAACACTTGTAGGTGCTTCTATGCCGAAAGTGGTGAATGCCTGATCCAATTCAAGCATGGTCCACCCCAGTTTGCGTTGCAGGCGGATGAATCGATGAATGACATTCAGTTTTGCCTCCAGCTTGTCATCGGAAAAATCACTTTTGGGGGTCAGCGTCATTTCGTCGAGCTGACAGGCGTCCTTTGGTGAGATGTCGAGAATCCGGTGCGCCGGATCGGGATTGACAATTCGGGTATTGAGAAGTTCAAGGAGTTCTGCATGATTGAGGCCTGACTTTTGCAAAAATATAGGTATGTTAAGTATTTTTTTTGGCCAGCCGGCGGGTTCGGGCGATTTGGGATAGCCCCAATATTCCCAGGCACGATGGACCTGAACTGGTGGGTTCAGATGATCAAATCCTGTGATAATGTTCCCTTCCAGAGGGTTCAGCCCCAGGTACTCACGAGCAATCCCCCCATCAATCAGAGACTCTTTTCGAGGCTTATCACTGAACACTTCCTTGATCTCGTAACGCTTAGTCCCCAGTTGTTGAAGGAAGACCCGGCATTCCTCGGCCCAAAGGTCGAAGGGCAGACTCCAGGGAAAAATTGCTTTTCTCAGTGTGTTATACGCTTCCGGATTAAGATATTCCGGATTTGCGCTGATTTCCTCGGCCGAATCATGTGTCTGGGGGACAACATTGCTTGGAGAAACGGTATGTTCGAGAATTTCATTGACCAAATCAATGTAAGGTACCGGTGTGTTGGTGTTGGAACAGGATAATTCGATCTCTCCAATGTCCGGTCGACGTTGGAACAACACATCCTTAGCGCTTTTGTTGCCCGTTTTAGCCGGGCATGCAGCTTTCAAGAAATGTAATACATCAACCAGATACGCTGCCGGGCTATAGACCGACTGACAATGCTTGCAAGCGCAAAAATCAAGCGAACCGAACAAACTTGGCCAGTCAGGGATCGTTGCAAGATCTTTTTCAGATGGTTGGGGCGCGGCCGGAACAACCGTTGGTGTTACGCCGTGGAATGCAGGGCTATAGCCAATCAGCAATGCCGTTGCCATGGCGTTTTGAAATTCAGCCTTGTCATACATCTCGACAGCCTTTTTTTCACCACCAAGTTGTTCGGAAAATTTATTCACAAATTGCCTTGCACCCATGCGAACCATGCTTTGTGCGGAATGCAGTCCGTTTTGTAGGAAGAGACGCTGTTTGTCATAAGATGGTGTAATCCTGAACAGGCGCTGTATGGATTTGAGTTGCCGGGACAATGCATCACGATCCATATTCTTTTCCAGAAGCATGTCTGCATATGCTTCAAGGTATTGATCAATGTGAGTGGTGGCAAAGTCAAACTCGGGAATGTCGGCGTTGAGGCCTTCACGGTCGATAATGCTTCGCTTAAGAAAAACTGACAGGTTTTCCTTGCCGGGCAGGTCATCCTGTTCTACCCGGTAGGCGATGCTGAGTGTCGGAAACAGGTTTTCTAATTGTTCACTGATCTGCCGTGCATAGGTATCGATTTTTTCCGCATCAGTTTCCCCGGTTATGGTTGGCGGAACAACCGATTCGTGTTCCTTTGTGGAGTGCTTGATCAAATTACCCCATTCTCCAATGGTCAGGCGTGCCAGTTCGCCAACTTTGTTTATATCTTTTTTTTGTCGCATCTTTTGCACGCTGCGGATAAGGGGGGCATGGTTCTGTGTCAAATTGCCAATTTGAATTGTTGTTTTCAGCTCATCAACCAACCCAGCTTGTTGAAATTCAGGGTGTTGTTTTAGGTTTTCCCATAAATCGTTTTTTGTCCCTGCTTCTACATGGAGTTTTACAAAAGCTTTTTTCTGACGGGGTGATAAAGGCACGAGAGTGGATGCCAGCAGGCGTCCAAGTATTGGTTGTGTTGATTTTTCCGGGTCCTCAAGCAGTGATTCGATGAGCAGGTCATTCAGGCGGTCCAGGATTTTGTTTTGTTCCTCCTCAGACAATTCGGGGATGCGATTATTCTTGCCAGCAGACACCAGAGCTCGTCGTTGTGCCTGCGGATCCTGACGTATAAGTGCCGAAAGCTCCCCAGGGAGGTCTTCACGAATAAGACCGTAATGGGCGCTCTCAGACAGGCGGGTGGTGACTGCCAATTTTGCGGCAGATACCAGATCAGCGATAAGAGTGCTCTCCAACCCGGTTTCTTCGCGCAGAAAAATGATATCGTCCGGTGTCAGTTGGTCTATTTTTACGCCGTCCAACAATGGAGATATTTCAGCCATAAGGCGTTCATATTCTGATGCTTCCGGTTCAGTTTTCTGTAAGATCAAGTCAACAATTTCGTCTTTCTGGGCATTGAAGATGATACCGGATTCCGCCAGTAGGTTTTCTTCGGCGCCATAAACCCTCACCACCAGATCGGCAAGCTGTTTTTCAGCACGGCGGAATTGGCTCTGGCTATAGCCAATCTTGTAGTATCCCCGGCGGTCGGTGCGGGCATCACCGAGCTGTTGCTCATGGCGCAGGTCCTTATCAAAGGCGCGTACCAGAATATCAACTACGGGACTGCCATCCGCCTGTTTAATTAATCCTTGTAACTTGTACGCCGGGGTTTCCGGCTCTGTGGCTTGTTCAAGGAGGCCCCATTCCGTCAGGAATTTGTTCATGGCCTCGGCTGTTTGACTACCCACAATGCTGTCCGGATTAAAATTATGACCCGTCTGAAATTTTTTTACTATCCCGGACGTGGCAGCACCATAGGTCTGTTCTGATCGCTCGGATGCCAATCCGGTTTTCCAAACAAGGAGTTGTCGAGCGTTCACAGGTACAATTGCCTTTTGATCAAGCATGACCCGTAAAGCATCCTGAAGATTAGCTACACAGGCACCTTTATCGCCTTTTTTAAGAGGAAATGTGATTTTATCCATGATTTGCTTCTCCTTGTATTAACAAACCTTCATAAACCGTTATGTGTAGGTTGTGGTGAGGTACGAACCCCAACATGTTTGGTTTTTTCTATGCATTCATGGTGTAGAGTCGTTAATGAATGATGGTGGGTTATCATATTTTTTTCATCCGATTATTTGTTGTGTTTGCGTGTTGGTGATGTTTTTTTGCATTTGATCGGTTTCTTTATGGGTTTGGATTTGTGCTTCAATGTTGGGGTTCATTGCATTCACCCCAACCTACGGGCTACGGGCTCAAAAATCCTTAGTGTACGTACTCCAACACCATCCTCGTATCACTGTTATTTGACCTTCAAATGCGTTTCTACTATCCTCGATTTTTTTGAAGAATCTTTGCCTCTCTACGTCTTCATGGACATCATACACTCGTGTTATAATTCCTCTTCGTGTTCCTTGGAAAAGATCTCTATCTTGCTCAAAAAACGGTAGATGCCTTAACCTAGGAATGATCCAGCTGACTCCTCCTGCCGGAGTGCCATGTGTTCCACTTCCAAGATATATATTGCCTCCACTCTTCCGAGCAACGTAGTGGGCAAGGCCCATATCTCCAGGCCCAATCTCTGTATCGAACGTGATCTCGTTGTGCCTTTGGCGCATGATTGTCATTCTTCTATCCCCACGATCTTTAAAAAAGACCGTATCGGCATCGCTATGAGGTGGTGTCGGCCCACGAAGTGTAGATTTATACAATTCAACGGATTTTGGCTTAGATGGAGCTTGTCGCGTCTTCGTTGTTACAGTTTCGCTATAGGTGTGAAATTCTCCTTTCCTATTTCTGAAAGAACCGCTTAAAGATTTCAGATCCTGGCGGAGAAGAAGAACTGATCCTATAACCTGAAACGCTTCATAGAGTTTGCCTGCGGTTGGGTTATCTATTAAGAAGTGGCATACAGGAATTTTTTCCCCAGGAGCTATCCAATCACAGGAATGTGGCGGATTTCTTTGGTTGTCAGGTCTAATGATAACATCTGTGGTGTTAGTCGAAGTACTTTTTGCGTCAGATTGAGGGGAGGGAGTATGGGGTGGGCTATAGTGAGGCAACTCTCGCCCTTCTCCAATCGGCAATGCTATATCATCAGGTGCTCCCTCATTTAAGGGGGTGAACATTGAATATCCGCCCGGTGGAGGTCCGTTCTCTAATTCTTCAAGGCTTTGCTGCCCAAGCGGATCAATCAATAACAAAGGAGAGTTTTTGGCATACATATATATATTCACACCATCCACCAACCCCGCCGGATCACAACTGCACCACCTCCCCGACCACAACGCATAATACCGCGCCGAATGATAATTCAACCCGGTCTCTTCATCCCGCTCCATCCCGGTATAGCGATAGCGCTTCAGGCTCACTTCTCCCTTATGCAGCTGAAAGGCGGTGGTGCCGTAGGGGTGATACTCCTCGTAAGAAATCAAGCCTCCATCCCGATCCAACTCCAGGCTGGCCGAGCCCAGATGATTGGCCAGTTGATAGCGCACCAGCGGCACACCTAAACCTTCATTGCTGTTTGTATCAACCATTTTGGTCTCCACCAGCCCGATTCGTTGTTTATCGTCCATCAGGTGCAGGGTCGCCCGCTCCAGGGTGAGATCGTTGCCGTCCCCCGCATATTCTCGGTAGAGCTCAAATCCGCCCAGATAGATGCGCTCGTTTTTTTTTGTCGGATCACTGCCCGCATCGGCATAGTTCTCCGTCACCTTGCGCACCCGGTGGCCGCCACTGTCATAGACATACCAGGTGGTCTCCGGTGTGCCGCCGTTGTTTACCACCTGCTTGGACGAGGCGCAGAGCTGATCGTGGAAATCCCATGCCATCAGACTCAGGTGGGGCATAGCGGTCATATTGCCGTGGGCGTCGTAGCTGTAGGGCTCCACCACCGGTTGGTTACCGTTGGGGTGCAGCACTGTAGTGGTCAATCGGTTGCTGACGCCTGTTTCTTCGGCCAGCAGATTCGCCGCCTCATAGTGGTAATCCCGCTGCCAGTCGCCAGCGTCCGCCTTATGAATGAAATTGATAAAATTGCCGACCGCATCGTAGACATAGCGTTCGGTGTAAGCCCGCAGGGCCTGCGGGTTGCTGCTCTGCGGACAGGAACCGGCAAAGGGGTAATCGCGGGTGTTGGACTTTTCCACCGGGGTGGCGGATTGCCCTATCTGCTCCCGCCCCATGGCCTCGATCAACCGGTAGAGGGCGTCGTAGGTGTAGTTGAAGGCGGGGTCGATTTTGCCACTGTGAAAGGTTGTTTTCAGGGAGGCGTCCTCAATCCGGCTGATGTTGCCGGCCGGGTCGTATGTATAGCGCAGATCCTGGAGGCAGTTCGGGCTGCTGAAGATATTGGCGATCAGCCCATTGCCGCCTGCGGTCCTGGTGGTGAGCAGGCGGGTCAGCCGATAAGACTGCGGATCATAGCTGTAGCTGGTCTTGGTGCCGTTGCCGTATGCGATCTGCTGCCGCTGCCCCTTGGCATCGTAGTCGATGTTGCTCACAGCCTGGAGCGGGGCGCTGTCCGGATCGAGCAGGTCCTCCGGGGCCTCCTTCTGCTGGGGCCAGACATCCACCCGCTCCAGCAGGTTGGCTTCGTTATAGCCGGGGCGGATGATGTCGAATTTGGTGCCAGGCGGGTTGCTGTGGGGGGCGATGAGCTGCACCGGCCGGTTGAGGGCATCGTACCAGCTGCGACTACAGAAGACCTCCTGCTCCAATTTATCCTCTTCGGTTTCCGGATTCTGCGGCCAGTCAGCCGTTGCCTTGTAGTCCTGCCGCAACTGGATGCTGCTGGAGAGCAGGTTGCCCTTGAAATCATAGGCCTCGCTGGTGACCAGACCGGCATTGTCATAGACCTTGTAGGCTTGTCCCCGATGGTTGCTCTGTTCGGGGGCAGGCAGGGCGCCAGGGGTGTCCCCGTAGAGGGTCTTTCCCACCAGTTGTTCCGTCCCTTCTGCGCCTTTGACATAGTGCTCCCGTGGCCGCCGAAGGGCGTCGTAGGTCATCCGGTGGCTGAAGTTTCTGCTGTCCCAGCTGTGGATCGGCTTGCTTCTCACGTCGTTCAGCATCCAACGCGCACCCGCCTCCATGCTGACCTGATGGATGACCGTGCCCAGCATGTCGTACTTATAGCGCATCACCACCCGGCCTTTGGCATCGGTTACGCTTTGCTGGTTGCCCTCAATGTCCAGCTCAATCCTGGTTTCCAACTCATCCTCGTTGCCATTAAGGCTATGGCCCGGACAAACAACACGGTTACGGGCGATGGTGAGGAAGGGGCGGCCCAGGCTGTCAAAATGGGCGGTGGTCGGGGTGTCGGCGTGATGGGCAGCCTTTCTTGCGGCAGTCTGCTCGGCCGTTCCCAAAGCCCCTTCGATGCGCTGTTCGTACCAGCTCAGCCATCCTGATGGCTGAGTCTTGAAATATTCATCCACATACCCGCCAATATCGGGATCAGTGCGGGTATCGTGCGGAACAACGGCCTGAGGATTGTATACCGCGCAGGTGTCGTTGACATCCCAGGTGGTCTGCTGCCAGGGGTCGAAGCGTACCTTTTCCCAGGTGTGGTTGGGATGCAGGGTGGCAACGATCCGCCCCAGGGGATCATAAAACAGAATCGGGCTGACACCGACCTTATTGCCGAATTTGAACTCATGGGAATCATCGAAAAAAGGCTCATACTGCCTGACCGGTTTTCCCTTGTTGTTAAAAACGGTCCAGCCGCTGCCCACCCAGCGCGGTTCCGCATGGGGAGAATTAGGATCATTCAGGTCCAGAGGCCCCGGTTCGGCCTGGATCTTTTTTTGAATTTCACGGCCGAAACCGTCGGAGTAGCTGAAACTGATCTGCAACGCTGTTTCCTGTCCGTCCTGAAGATCTCTCACATGGGTTTCACGGGCGATGGTGGCGGCGAATACGGGATACCATTGGGAAGGATCTTGGGGATATTGCGATTGGGTCTTATGGAACCTATCCAGATCGTAAACGATGCGTGTGGTTGCCTGCTTCAACAGTTCGCCGGACCGTTCTGTGGGAGCTTCCATCATGGCCGTCAACTGTCCAACCGTCGGATCACTGACGAAGTCCAGCAGCGAGTCCCCACTTTCTGACCGGTCCTGGTCATCAATCTTGCCCATCACCGCGGTACCCGCCACCATGCCCAAAGTATCGAAGACCACTGCATTCCGGTTGCCGTTGGGGTCGGTCATCCCACTGGGTTGCAAAACACGGTAGTCATTCTCGGCAAGGACAGTGTTCCCAAGGGCGTCGCAGGTTTCCTGCATCAACAAACAGTGCGGATCAAAGGTCACCGTGGTGGAATGTCCGAAGGGATCGAGATAACGCCTTGGGGTGAAAAAATTATGGCGGGCCGCCCCAAGCTCTGCCTGGGGTGTATCGTTTTCTCCGGAAGAGAAAAAGACCTGACCGGATGGAACCCACCAGCGGTTCTGATCGTCCGCATTGAAGGATAGTTTTACATACCCCCCGTGTCCGCTGATCGCTTCGCCGGGATTTGCGATTGATAGAGCATCTGCAGGATCATCGGGCAAGAGTGGCTCATCCTGCTCGCCCGGGTGTGGACGTTGGAAAACGGTATTCAGCAGCTCGTCCGTAAAGGCAAGTTTATAGCTTTCATAGGGAAGCGCCAGCGATTCAAGTTCTCCCAGAGGCAAAGGACCTGTCAGCTCGTTATCCCGGTACAAGGTCCTGACGTGTTCAATGGGCCGCCGAAAGTAGGTGTCCGTTTCCTGGGCTTGGGAAAAATGTATATCCTGGTAAGCAATATCGTGGTGACCAGCTCCTGCCTGCGCCACATAGCTCCGCATCTCTTCAAAGCCATAAGGTCTGAACTTCCCGTTTGGACTTTTTTCCTGTTCTGCCTTGCGCATTTCATAGGTGCGCGACTCAGCGGGCAGGGGCGTGCGGTAAACACCAATCTCGTCAGTGATTGCAGTGGTGAAACTGTTTTCCGTGCAGGTGATATGGATGAGTTTTTGTTCATCGGGTGCATCCATCGAGCGGCCATAGCCGATGGTTGCCTCTTTCAGAATATTTCCATACTCATCTACCGCCAGAGTCATGGCATGCTGAATCCGCGGGTCATCTGGATTACGTTCGTGGTGAAACGTAATGGCTTCCCTGGGGTGGGTAAAGAATATGGCATGACGGTTGGTGCCCCGGTCTTGAAGAGAGCAGATTGTGAAATTCTGTTCCATGATACTATAGGGATGTGCCTCTTTGTCGCTGCCGTCCAGGGCATATATCTCCTGGCGCAGCATGGAGCCTTTGAGGGAACGGCACGCTTCGCGGATTTCTGCAACGGATAAATCTTGGGGAAGGACGGTGTCCGGCAACAGCTGTTCAGTGATGAACGTTTGGAAATTTTTTCCGTAGTCAGGATCGCTCTTTGGGGGCGCACCGTCATATTCCCCGGCCAGACTCTGGCTGATAAGGCCCTGATCACCTGGCACGCCGGTATGGAACCAGGTTTTTGTATAAACCTCCGGGAGGGAAAATTCCGCTTTCTCATTCACCGGCGTGAACAATCCGTTATTGTTGCTGATGGCAGCCATGGCCTCGCCGTCCCACTGTTCCACCATGGCAAAACCCCGGAACTCCCGCTCCTCTCCGTCAAAATAACCGTGGTGATAGGCGTAGCGGGTTACAAAACGGTTGCGGCTGATCCAGTCAAAGGTCTCCATCTTTTCCACCACATGCACGGGAAAGGGCAGCTTTGTGATCCATGGGACTCCGCGTTGTTTATCCATCAGGTAAAATTTGGTGGATGGCGCGTAGTGCACCCGGGTTTCGGCCCCCAGGTTATTGGCTGTTTTGATGAGCAGGTGGGGTTTTTGATCCCCCATCAGGTTGACATAGCCCATCTGTCTGCCAAAGTGACCGGGAAGGGGGGAGGACCAGACCAGACAGGCTGTTCCGTTGCCCAACAGGTCCACTACGGTAATGGCGCTGAGGTTGTCGACCTGGGGGAAAACAGGCAGGTCCTGTTTGCTGCACCAACTGTTACCGGACTGGTTGAAATAGAGATGCACCCCATCGCTATGCAGATATATGATATCCGTGGTGCCGCTGCCGTCGATGTCTGCCAGGCGAAGACGTTTCTGGTCAAATTGATCCGGGTGGTCAAACCAGGGCGCATTGTCCATGGTCACCTTGGCCCCGAAACGGCAGTACCCCAGGTTGGGCCAGTAGCAAACCTCTCCATTTCGGATGCGGACCAGATCGGTGAGGCCGTCACCGGAGAGATCTGCCAGATAGATGGTTTGCTCGGGATCGGCAAAGACCAGGCGTGGTCCCTTTTCTTCGTCCAGGGCCTGGGTCGTTCGCCGGGCCGGGCTAAAGCCTGCCTCTCCAAGGGATGCATGCCATACCAGAGCCTCATCCTCTGTGATGAGTACGTCGGCATGACCGTCGCCGTCCAGGTCCACGAATTTGAGGTTGGGATCACGGCTGCTGCGGTTGAGGCGGGAGATAAAGGGACGGAAATTCTTCCAGTTCTCTTCAGCGTCATGCTCAAAGAATCCGGTTACCGGGCCATCCAGGACAACCAGATCCGGCAGGCCGTCCCCTGCCAGGTCCATGAACTGAACCCCTGCGGCCAGTGCCAGGTTGGGCTTGAGATTAACGGTTTCAAGGGGCGCAAATTGTGCCGTGACGTATTCTCCGCCGTCAGGCAACTGTGTGGGGATGGGGCTGACGTTTCGTTTGTAGTACCAGGCATCGGCCTGCTCGGTGAGGATGCCGGGGAGGCCTTCGCCGTGCAGATCGGTCCACTGATAGGTGGTGCCGTCAAGACCAACCGGCAGATTTTCCAAGCCGGCCGTGGTTACCTCCTCAACTTTGTCCTGAACTCTGGGTTGGGAGTAGGTAAACGTGAGCGGAGGCATGCTCTTGGCATGGTAACCATTGCCGTCTTCATGGAGTTTATAACCGGTCTGAGTTACCTGTTTTAAAAAAGTATAGACAGGGGCAGGGGATTTTTCCTGGGGTTGATCATCGGAGTAAGTACAATCAGTGGAGCGGACCAGTCCGTCATAACCTCCGTCTTCCGGAAAATGGTGAAACATCAGTACCCTTTGGCATCGCCGGTAGGTGCGAATCTCAAAGCCTGCCCGGTAGCTGGAAAAGGGGTCCGGACGTATCTGCCACTCCTTGGTGCTGTCCGGTATCGGGGTGTTTTGATTTTTGTGTTCACCATAATCGAACACCGCTTCGAATAACCATGGGGTTTGTTCGATTAGGTCATTGGAGAGGGATTGCGGCCTTTTCCCGTCGTCATTCAGCAGAGGGGTGGTATTACCGTATTTAATGCGTTTAAGATACCGGTTAATGGCTCTGCAAGTATTTCGATTGTGCTCATGGACCTGGCTTAGATCAACCCCTGTCTCATCTTCTGCTTTGTACTCGTAAAGGATGGCATTGCCCTTGTCATCCCGGGTTTCACTGATCAACCAGGTGAATATCCTTTGTGGATTATCCGGGTCATAAATCCTGGAATTACCATCCCTGCCGTAAATTGTCAGGATGTTGTCCTTAGAAATGGAACGCCAGTGGGTACCGTCATCATTTTTATTGTCACTGACCCAGCGCTCGATGCGGGCAAAAAGCCCTTCTATACGTGGTCGATAACGGAAAATAGTGAAGCCGGGGACCGTGTCTGAATCTCCGTCACTGGTTCCATTGAGCCCAGTTATAGGGACCAGATCTTCTGCACCGGAGAGAAGAAAAATATCCGATTCTTGTGCATCGCGGTATTGGGGCAAGCCCTTGTCTGTTTTTCGGGAGATGGCGGGCAGGGAAAGGTGCCAGCCAAATCCGAATAGTCCATTACCCGCACCCGAGTCATAGGAGAGGGAGAGTTTTGGACCAAAACCGCCTCGTCCCGGGCTAACGGCGATGGGTACGTTCATGGAACCCGTGCCTGTCACCGGATTGGCAGCGAATTTTTCACCCATACCCCGGATGGCTCCTCCGCCTTTTGGGAGTTGGAGAGAAGGAGCGAGCGTCTGAAAAGTATCTTCTTTTGGGCGTTGATTATCTTGCTGATAGTTTTTAGCCTCTGCCATTATCGTCTTCTCCTAACATGACTAACGGACGATTTGATTTAACATTCAGATCAAGCCATTTGGAATAAAATGTGTGGACAGCTAATCTTCACCTGATGTGAAGCGTATAAATTTCAGATTATCCTGTTTAATGTTTAGGTCATGAATTGTTGGTTGCATGAAATAATCAAGAAAGGGAGCAAGCTTAGGAAAGATTCTATGTCCCCGAACAGGTGAAACCCAAAAATCGAAATTTAAATTGCAGCCGAAAAAGATCATTTAAAGAGCCTATAAGAATTGATTGGGCCATTAGAATTAACTAAAATTACATGTGGTTATTGCATGGAAACATGTTAAGGCTCGATAGCATATGAGATGTTCTGACGTCAATTAAAAAAAAATGCCCCATGAATCACCAGATAATACTTGAAAAAAAAAGAGGTTTATTCAGTATAGAGAGAATCAAATTTTACAGCTATTGGGTACCTCCAATGATTAGAATTTTGGTTTGAGTTAAAGGCGCAATAAAATTTTAACCGGAAGAATAAATAAAATATTTCGAGGAGTAAAATTTTATTTATTGCAACGAAGAAATCATAGCCAAAAGGCAATTATTAGAAGTGGCCTATTGTTAATCGTCAATACGTGAAAAGGAATACACAGATGGTTTTGACGTTATGTGTGGCGGGAAGTTTTGTTCTGCTCGTTATTGCCTTTCTTCTCTACAGCAAAAAAAGCCGTTCCGCGGATAATGTCACAGAGCTGTATGACCCGATGCCCATAAGGACATCCCCGGATGACGGCCCGGTGACCATGCCCGGGCGGACAGATGATTACAAGGCCCCTGAATTTGAATACTCTGTTTTAAAAGAGGGCTTTTGTCCCGCAGAAAAAAAGGATTTAGGCGATGAGCTGCTAAACACCATTCATCAAAAGCTGAAAACGCTGACACCCCCATCATCTGCAGCTTTTAAAATTTTAAAACTCATAGATGACCCCCATGTGAAAAATAAAGATTTAGCATCTATTGTCACCACAGATCCTGTTTTTTCTGCAAATGTTTTAAAAGTTGTCAATTCGGCTTATTTTAATCGACCCACAGAAATCACCTCTGTGGGCACAGCCATTCTTTTCATGGGCTACCATAATTTCAGAAGCATGGTTATGGAGTACAATCTGCGGGACGTCCTTCCCAAAACCCGGGATGAAGCCCAGAAAAAGGAATACAACAACCTGTGGCTTCATTCCACCGTAGTTTCGGCCTGCGCCTTTTATCTGGGACACAATATTTTTCATCACAACGGGCAGGAATTGGCCACCATAGGGCTTCTCCACGATATCGGCAAATATTATCTGCCATTGTTTGAAACAAAAGCCCATGCACCGGAAGGCACTTCTTCATGTATTGAGGAAGATTGTCTTTATGGGTTCAATCATGCCGATCTCGGCGGCTATATTGCACAGGAATGGCGACTTCCCCGGGGTATTGCCAGTGTCATTCACTATCACCATTACCCTCATTTTTTCCCGCCCGAAGAGATACCCAGGGAGTATCGCATGCTCAGTTTCATCATCTGCCTGGCAGATTTGATCTGTAAAGGGTATGGCTATCACGGTAAAGGTGAGCAGATACTGCCTATACGGGAAGAATACTTTGAGATGTATGATATCGACCTGAAAAGGATCTGTTCCAAAGATCTTGAAGAGGAAATTGAAAAAGCCCGATATACAGTCGAGTCGTTCATAAAACAATGAAACCGGTTATGCGGTATTCGTCGACTCCATCAGTGGTTTGAAAAATCAAAAGGTTTTTTTTAAAATTGAAATTGTTCAAATTTGATGAAACCGTAAAAAGTATTCCTCTATTATCTGTTCGAAAATATAGCAAATATTGAATCATATCTCTTGATGCTTTATAGGGAGTTTTATAGGATATCAGCTATAATTGCAAAATGTTATAGTGAAGAGTTATGATCAACATCAAAGATCACAAACAGATGGAACTTTTCGATCCCTGGGCATTCCTAAGCCCCAAGAGGAGAGAGAAATTGGACAAGGAGTGGCCCGGCCTATTCCAGAAACATCTTTTACAGGAATTGCCCGTTTCCCAGTTTAAAACCGCCTTTCGTCAGGGTATGGGCCGGCCAACCAAAGAACTGCACACAGTACTGGGAGTATTGCTCCTTCAGCAAATGCAGGATTTGACTGATCAGGATGCCGCAGATCAGCTTGCTTACAATATCCAGTGGCACTACGCCCTGAACATTACCGAGGAAAGTGATTCTGCCAAATACATCTGTGAAAAACGATTTGGAGCATGCGCAATCACATCGCCGAGTTGGGGCTTGACTGTATTCTTTTCGATCGACTCACAGACAAACTGGCTGATCTGTTCAAGGTCAATACTGAGAACCAGCGTATAGACTCGGTTCACACCCGTTCCAACATGCGCCGGCTGGGTCGGATTACCATTGACACCGTCGAAGCTTGGGGTCAAAAGTGCTTACGTTCGCTACAATCCTAAACAGCAACGTCTGGCCTGCCGACGGGCTCAGGAGCAGACAGACGAGTTTATCGAAACCTATCGGTGGCGAGCTGGAGTTGAGGCGACCATGAGCGAGTTTGATAAACTGACCGGGGTCAAAAAACTAAGGGTTAGAGGCCGAAAGGCTGTTCGATGCTTTGCCACAATGAAGGCCGCTGGCCTGAATCTATTGAGAGCGGCGAGGGTAATGCGTGCCCGGGCAAAGGGTACGGGCACTAATTTTTCATCAACTGGACGTATTTTGTTCATTTTTAAGGCTGTCAAAGAGCGAAGATTGAACTTTTTCACAAATCATCCCGGCATATGTCAAAGTATATCCGCTATACCAGGTTGGGATGCCGGGAACCTACAATTGGTTGCTTGAGTTTTTACGCTGTCATCATTTTTCGGTTGACATAAATTGGACTTCTATTCTATCAGCTTTACAAATGGCATGTATAGCCATATATGATAAAGTAAATATGCTGTATCATGGGGGTAAACCTGAAAGTGAAATCTCTTATGTCGGAAAAAACTCCTGTATTATCAATTGTTTGTCCTTTCTTTAACGAAGAGGAAGTAATTGATTATTTCATGGAAGAGCTTCATTTGGTTCTCAATCGTCTTACTATTTCCTTTGAAATTATCTGCATTAATGACGGAAGCAAAGACAAGACCCTAAAAAAACTAATTCAATCTAAAAAACAATACCCTTGTCTGCGTATTATTGATTTTTCACGTAATTTCGGGAAAGAGGCTGCGCTGACGGCAGGACTGGATTATGCAGAAGGAGAAATTATTGTTCCAATTGATGCTGACCTTCAGGACCCCCCTGAACTGATTCTACAGTTTATTGAAAAATGGAAGGAAGGATTTGATGTGGTGATAGCCAAAAGGGGAGACCGCTCTGCTGACCGTCTGCTCAAACGTGTGACCGCCCGGTTATATTATATTTTTCATAACAAAATCGCTAATCCCCAGATTCCTGAGGATGTAGGCGACTATCGCCTCATCACCAGAAAAGTAGTAAATGCCATCAGGCAACTTCCGGAAAATCAGCGATTCATGAAGGGCATTTTTGCCTGGGTCGGGTTTAAGACTTGTGTCGTGGAATATACACGAAAAAAGAGAGTTGCCGGGAAAACAAGTTTCCACGGATGGGGATTGTGGAATTTTGCCCTGGACGGGATTACCGGCTTCAGCACGGTACCTCTCAGAATATGGCTTTATGCCGGGGTGTCTATTTCCGTTTTTTCATTGGGTTACGGTGCATATATCGTGTTAAGAACATTGGTTCTGGGCGTGGATCTTCCAGGTTATGCATCCCTGCTTACCTCCGTATTGTTTCTTGGTGGGGTCCAGCTTATTGGTATCGGTGTTCTGGGCGAATACCTTGGACGGATTTATCTTGAAACCAAACAACGGCCTAAATATATCGTGGATAAGGAGTATTGATTTTATGCTTTCCTGTATCGGGACCCGTTTATTTCAGTTTAAGCTTTTCCGCTACGGGTTGGTGGGACTTTTTTGTACCAGCATCCATATCCTCGTGGCGTCTGCCTTTATCCGTTTCATCCGACCGTCACTTTTCTTGTCAAATCTGGTAGGTTTCTTTATCGCTTTTCATGTTTCATATTATGCCCAGTCAAAATGGGTTTTCCAAAGCAGGGTTTCCTTTTTAAAATCATTAAAATATTTATTGGTTCAGGTGGCATCACTTATGGTGGCTATTTGTATTTCCAGTGCACTTACCCCTTTTGATATATATTTGAAAGTGATGTGTACCGCCTTTGTACTACCGTTGATAACATTCATGGTGCATAAAATTTGGACTTTTAATGATCAAGATGCCTGACAAAAAAAATGAAAAACGTGCTGGAATGAAGTGGAACCAGGAGCAGATGCCGGTGCTTCAACGAATTACATGGGTGGATATCAATCGGTTTGTATTAATTTTTTTGGTTGTTGCCGGACATGTCTCCACCCCCTACAATGCAGAGATTTACCTGTTCCACATACCAGCTTTTTTTTTTCTGTCCGGTTATACGGCGAATTTCCATCAGAAATCCTTCCCGAAATTTATATGGAAAAAATTTCAATCTCTGATAATCCCTTATTTTTGCATTAATATCGCTTTTTTTCTGCTTCGCTACATGCTGCATTGTCTGGACTTGGAAGCGGTATTTTATAAAGATGTGATGACGCTTTCCCAATTGGGACTAAAGATGGGACGCTTCTTTAAATATGCCTCTTCGCAGGATATAGGCGGCGCAACATGGTTCCTTGTTGTATTATTTTCTTCGAATGTTATGGGTTTTGTGGTGTTACGGTTTGCAGAAAAATGCCATGTTAAAGACTGGATAACTTTGTTGGCATGCATCCCGGTTTATATATTCTGCTTTTATTTGCATTCCCATAAAATTTATTATCCTTACATGACGGATTTAGCACTCCATGCATTGATTTACTTTATTCTTGGATTCTTGTTCCATAAACACCAGGTTTTTTTTCTTCACATCAACCATGCTTATGCTCTCCCCATTTCCGCATTCCTGATATATTTCTTCGGTAGGATCAACTGGATACCTATGAACTGGCCTACCCGATATTTTGATACACCCGGCACCAATTTTATAGCCGCGTTGGCCGGCATATATCTTAGCTGGTTCGTATCGGTTTGCCTGGGAAAAATTAAAATTCTGAATGGCCTTTTATCCTATTTGGGGACAAAAACTCTTTCTATTCTTTTTTTTCATTTTATTGGGCTTCGCCTGTTTTATTTAATGTTGTACCTGACCGGCAATGGAAGCAGTGATCAAGTCCGGAAATTAGTGGCGCAAAATCATGATATCTGGTTCTATAAAACCGTTTTCGGCATCGGATTTTCTGTGCTGATAGATTATTTTATCCGGAAAAACGACAACATCGCGTATTTGTTCCTGGGATCAAGAGCAATTTTTAATGAAAGGGGCAAAGACCAAATACTTCCCGACAGATAGCCTCAGGAGGGCAGGATAAGTTGAGCAACATGTGTGGTAGAACTGATCTCAGAAAAGAGATAATCTGTTTTATTATTATCGGTATCGCTATGTTTGTTAGCCATTATTGGGTGGTTACTTTTCGAAACGGCTTTGTCATGGATGATTATTTCTGGATTTGGGTGGCAAAATTCAATAATGTCCGTGACATTTTCAATTTCCTGCCTAAACAGGTATACAATGACCGGCCTGTGGGGGCTATCTTTATTAAAATCCTATTCAATTTGTTCGGCTTTAAGTCAGTGTGTTTCCATTCCTCACTTCTTCTTCTGCATTTTTTTAATTCGTTAATCGTTTTTTCCCTGGCTAAAAAACTGGCCCAATCATTCTGGGATAAAAACAATTATCCCCTCGCGCTGTCCACTTCCCTGCTTTTTGGTATGTGGCCCAACAGTACCATGGCAGTTCAGTGGGTTGCAGCTATATTTGATCTTGTGGGTGCCACATTTTATCTACTTGCTATTAACTTATTTATAGATATTCACGACAAGGCAAAAGAAAATTTCAGGGTGTTTCATTCGATCTTGTGCATTATTTTTTATTATCTGGCATTACGTACCAAGGAAATGACAATTGTACTGCCTGTTATTTTTATTTTTTACGAAATGTTCCTTCAAATAAAATCTGATCCTCAAAAAAGATATGCAGATATTACAAAATTTAGACCCTCTGTGTTCTGCCTGACTGCCTGCGTAATAATGGTAGCCTATTTCGGGTATATCATGAAACTGAAATGGGCGATGCCTAACGTGACCACTGATATTAATGCTCCGTATTACTATTCCTTTCATCCTTTGGTTATCGGGGCGTCGTTTCTAAAGTACGTATCCATATATTATAATTTCCTGAATTCTCATTTTGTTTTCCGCGGGTATGATACGGCTTCTATCCTGATTGTTATTCTTTTTTTCTTAGTTCTGATTTGTTCATTGTATTTTTTTTTTAGGAAAAAACCGGTCTTGCTTTGCTTGCTCATCTGTACGGGTATTTCCCTGGCACCTGTTTTACCTATGGCCAATATGCAACACCGGTTGTATCTGTATATCCCGTCTGTGTTTATTTCTTTTCTGATGTCCTGTATGCTGGATAAAATTATCCTGCCTGGAAAGCGGACCACTGCGCGTTTGTTCTTTTTCGGCAGTATTATTATGATATGTGCCTATGGGTTGACATTTACCCCTGGTCCGGATCGCCGGAAAAGTTACTGGATAAATTTAAGTATGAAAGACAGAAACAGTATCCGGGATATTTCTTCAATGCCCTGTCCTAAGAAAGGTGTTGCTGTTTTAGTGGAAAATGCCGGCCCTGGGTATCATGTCTTTACCTACGGTCCCGGATATATAAATCGTATTCTATTTAATTCAAAGAATCTGCTGACGTATTTGAGTTCTGAAAATATTGGTAAAAAAGATATATCCTTTTATGTGATGGCTTATGACGGCCGAACCGGGCATGTTAATTATAAGGGGGTAAAAAATTGGCAGGAGCTGTTACTATCCAGGAAGCAGGCTCCTATGTTACCGGATTGAGTATGCAGTCTGCCCAAAACCGTCTGAATTGCCGAATTGGGTTGGTTAATTTATAGCGCCCGTAAAATCAGTCCCGTCATCTTTTGCCAGTATTCCTTCTTGAGTGATACTGATATTGACGGTCAGCAGTTGAACCACCATCCTGATTAATTAGTAGGTACTGAAAAATTCATAAATGAAATGCTGCCAACTCCCGTTCACCAACGCTTTTGGATTCAATAATGGCATCCATTGAGATCTCAGTCTTGGTAGGTCCTTAGCGTCTAATTGAAAAGTTTGACATAATACTCTTATGTCGTTATAGTTTTGGGGCGAATGATACAAAGATGCCCGTCAGGTGGGCTGTCCGCCACCACTCCAATCCAGAGGAAGATACTATGAAAAAAGACATGTCACGTATTGCGATGTGGATTCTATTTGTATTTCTATGGTTAAGTATTGGCACCCTTGCCCAAGCTGTCCAGTATACCCAGGCACCGCCATTAACGACAGTCATTCAGACAACGGTAGGTCCTGTTATAAATACCGGCGTAGTCCAGGTCCCGCTGATTACCTGGGGCGGTGATCTGGCCACTATTCTGGCAAATGGGAACACGGCCCAGACGTCCCGGAACAGCATTTTCGATCAAAAAGGATTACACCTGGAACTTGTCAGGCAGGATGATTTCAAGAACCAGGTGGAAGCCTATATGCGGGGGGGCACACCGTATCTTCGCGGAACCTACGGCATGATCAATATGGCGGCTGATGTGTTATCCCGGGACCCCAGGACAAAACCAATAATTATTTACCAGCATACCTGGTCCACGGGTGGTGATTGCGTTGTGGTCAAACAGGGGATTAAAACTGCTGCCGACCTGAAAGGAAAAACCATTGCCCTGCAGGCCTACGGGCCCCATGTCTATTATCTGTCTAAAATCATCGCGGATGCGGGTCTGTCTTTAAACGATATTCACATCAAATGGGTAAAGGATCTGACAGGTTCGGACAATACCCCCCTGGAGGCGTTTTATCAGCAGGACGTTGATGCCGCCATGATGATCATTCCCGACGGCCTTGTCCTCACCTCCAACGGCAACGTGGGAACCGGGTCCGAAGGATCGGTCAGGGGCGCCAGAATTCTGCTCTCCACCAAAACGGCAAACCGTATTATCAGTGATGTCTACGCGGTCCGCTCCGATTACATGAAGTCAAATAGAGAAGAGGTTACAAAGTTTGTTCACGGCCTTATGATGGCAGCAGAGCAACTTCAGCAACTCTACAAAGAAAAAGAGTCGCGGATGGGTGAATTTAAAAACATGATGAAAGGGGCTGCCCTGATTCTTTTAGACAGCCCCGAAGCTGTTGACGATGCCCAGGCCCTTTATGCGGACTGTGAGTATGCGGGATATCCCGGAAACGTGAAATTTTTTGGCGATCCCAACTATCCCAGGAATATGGCAACCCTGACAACGCAGATTCAGGATGCCTTTGTAAACATCGGACTTCTGTCCAAAAGGGTTTCCATTGACCATGCCCGGTTTGACTACAATGAATTTAAAAAAGGGCTTACCGATACCTCCGGCGTGATTGTTCCCAAATTTGATACAGGCCAGGTGGCCGCCGTGGTGCAGCGCAAACAGCAGCAAGGCACCCTGAAGGAAGGGGAGCTGTTTTCCTTTGAGGTCTATTTTCAGCCTAATCAGAACCAGTTCAATGCTGATATGTATATGGATGCCTTCAACAAAGTCATAGAACTTGCCGCGACCTATGGCGGCGCAATTATTACCATAGAGGGCCACTCGGATCCCCTGGGCTATCTCAAGGCAAAAAAACAGGGCCAATCTGAAATTGTTCTGAGAAACATCAAGCAATCGGCAAAAAATCTGAGCCTGTCACGGGCCAATGCCGTCAGGGCCAGCGTCATAGACTATGCAACGACAAAGGGGATCATTCTCGATGAAACCCAGTTCGCAGTGGTGGGGCACGGCATCCTAAAACCGAAAAGCGGAATTTGCGGCAGTGATCCGTGCGCGCCCAGGACCGAGCAGGAGTGGCGGAATAACATGCGTGTGGAGTTCAGGATCATCCAGGTCGAAGCGGAAACATCCGTATTTAAACCATTATAAAAAATAAGGATGATGTCATGATAAGGTTTATCGGGATTTTGTACCTCTTCGCCTCTATGGTAACAGGCGTGGCCTGTGAACAGGCTCCGCCACAACAATCTACACAAACGGCTAAAGATCCAGCCGTCTTAGAGCCAGCACATGAGAACAAAGAGACAACGGAATCTGCCTGGCCACAGGTTGAATCGGATGAACACATTGAGGTGGCGCAGGATCTGACGGCAAAAAACTATTATGTTGTCCTGGACTGCAGCGGGTCCATGGGTGAAGTCAACTGTTCAAACGGGCTTCCCAAGCTGGAGGTGGCAAAGACATCGCTTAAAAATTTCGCCGATCTTGTCCCCCGGGATGCCAATTTGGGACTCCTTGTTTTCCAGGAAAACAAAATTTATGAAGGGATACCCCTTGGAAAAGCCAATAGAGACCAGTTTAAGACAGCAGTTGACGCAACGTTCAACAGCGGTGCGACACCACTGTTTTCTGCCATCCGGCAGGGATATCTTCAACTGGAAGCCCAGGGCAAAAAGCAGTTGGGCTATGGAGAGTACACCATCGTTGTCGTCACCGACGGTGAAGCCAGTGACGGAGAGGACCCCACAAGAATTGTCTCATGGATATTGGACTATTCCCCCAT
Organism: uncultured Desulfobacter sp.; assembly: GCF_963665355.1. Taxonomy (GTDB): domain Bacteria; phylum Desulfobacterota; class Desulfobacteria; order Desulfobacterales; family Desulfobacteraceae; genus Desulfobacter. Next base: position 5,279,674 of record NZ_OY762229.1, on the reverse strand, counting down.
ACAGATCCATACCATCGGCTTTTGTATCGGTCCGGACCACTCCCTGAACATTCCGGGAAGAACCGTGTATAAGGCTGCAGACAATCCCCAGCAGCTTGAAGAGGGGTTGCAGGAAGTCCTTGCCGAATCAGAGGCCTTTGATGTTTCCGACTTTCATCAGAACTGAAAAATTGCGTAATTTCAGGAGATCATATCATTGAACAGGAAAATCATTGGGGCTCTGCTGCTTTTTATCATCAGTCTGGCTGCTATTTTTCTGATATGGTTTTTTCTGCCGGTGTTCACGGAAAAGTTCCAGAAAACCACCAGTGATGCCACAAAAACAAAGGGAAAAATCCACATTGCAATGGATAACTGGATCGGGTATTTCCCTTTAAGATCTCCCGAGATGATTGCACTGATGCGACGTAGCGGGTGGATACTTGTCTGCGAAGATGACAATGCCGATTATGCCGCCCGGATGGAACGCCTCAAGAACGGGGATATTGATTTTGCGGTGGCAACGGTGGACTCTTTTATACTGAATGCATATAACCTCAACTTCCCCGGCGTTATCATCGGCGTAATTGACGAGTCAAAGGGGGGGGATGCGATACTTGCCAATAAATCTAAAGTGGAAAGTCTGGTTGACCTGAAAGGAAAGACCGGTATTCACGTGGCATTTACACCGTCCAGCCCCAGCCATCATCTGGCCAAGGCCGCTGCGGATCACTTTAATGTGTCCGAACTTCTTCCCCAGGGAAAACTGCGCATTGAAACGGACGGATCCCAGGCTGCCAGGGAAAAATTGACAAGTGGTAAAGCAGATATCGCGATTCTATGGGAACCGGATGTATCCAAGGCGTTGCGCCATGACGGCATTGTCAAGCTGCTGGGAACCGAAGACACGGAGCGGTTGATTGTCGATATCCTGGTGGTTAGCAGAAGCTTTGCAAAAAAGAATCCCGACGTGGTTCTCCATGTGATGAATAATTATTTCAGAGCTCTTAAAACCTATAAGGAGTCGCCTGATCTTTTGAAAAAGCATGTTAAAGCAGAAACCGGGCTTTTGGATGATGAGATAGAATCCATGCTTAAAGGGGTGACCTGGGTCAATTTTAATGAAAACTGCGAGAAGTGGTTCGGCATTGCCGCACCAGGCACATTTGCCGATGAGGGACTTGTCAGTACGATCTCTTCCACGGCAAAAATTCTACAGCATGCCAAAGATTTCAACGAACTGCCCATTCCGGATGATGATCCTTACCGGCTGACCAACAGCTCCTATCTGGAAACGCTGTTTCAAAAAGGGATCTCCGGTTTTACCTCCCCCGGGGCTGGCAGTCGGCCCGTTGAAATTGACTCGTTAGAGGCAAAATTTTCAGCGCTAAGTGCCCGGGAATGGGATCAATTGAAAGAGGTCGGCACCTTAAAAGTCGATCCCATTGTTTTTCAGCAGGGTGCTGATACGTTAAGCCTTCTGTCAAAACAGGTGATTGACCAGGCTGTGGAACGTTTGCGCCACTATCCCAATTTCCGGGTTAACATTGTCGGACATACCGGGACCAGAGGGGACCGGGATGAAAACATCAAGCTGTCCCTGAACCGGGCCCGGGCTGTACAACGATATCTGACGCTTGTATACAGTATCGACAAGAACCGTCTTCGGGTTACGGGCATGGGCGGGGATGCCCCGTTGCCGCAACTTGCCGGGGAATCCAAACGATCTTACGAATACCGTCTTCCCCGGGTTGAGCTGGTGCTTATGCGTGAAGATTTTTAAGCCGGGGGGTACTGGGTTATGCAAAAACAAAACAATCCACCCCAAATAGACGACTATTCAAAACAGGCCATTGATCAAGCGGTATTTAAGACCGGCTTGACCCATTGGCTCACGCTCTATCCCCCTGCTGTCGGCATCCCTGCAGGAATTGCCGGATTTTTATTCGGCATGCCGTTTTTAAGTGTTCTCGGGGCTGGAACGGTTTTCTTTTCTTTGGCCAATGCCGTTATCAATATTTTTTTCAGAAATAAAGCCATTGCCGGTCAATACATCAATGAACTGAATAAAAGGCTTAAGGCCCATGAAAAAGAGGTGCTGCAAAACCTTGAAAAAGACTTAAATGCCCTTTCAACGGTTGAGGGCGCCCGGGACATGGCGCTTCAGGGCGTTCAGCAATTTAGTAAAATCAAAGTAAAATACCAGAATGTCAGGGATCTTCTGGAAGAAAAATTCAGCACAAATGAAATGACCTTTGCACGGTTTCTGGGCTCTGCAGAACAAGTGTACCTGGGAACCCTGGATAACCTGCGCCAGGTTGCGGCAACCCTTAAAAGCTTGAGCAGCATAGATTTGTCATACATCAGGCAAAAGCTTGATGAACTTTCTGAAAAAACTGAAAAGAAAGCAGCGGACCTGACAGAAATAGAAGCGCTTCAAAAACGGCTGTCTCTTTGGGAAGAACAGATCGGGCTGGCCAATGATCTGCTTGCTAAAAACGAGGAAGCCATGACGAAAATGGAAGAAACCACATTTGCCGTCTCATCGCTTAAAACCGGATCTGCGTTTGGCGAAACCGATCTTGAGTCTGCGATGGCGCAATTGCAGGAACTGGCCAGACAAGCCCCCATATATAATAAATAAAAAGGAGGACCCCCATGACATTAACCCCGCAGGCGGAAAGCGCTCAGCTGCAGACTGCCGCCGTAACAGATGTTCAAAACGATTTGGGCCTGGTTGATCCGGGAGCGGTTTCCCTTCCTGAAAAAACAGATCCGGTCCTTGAAAAAATGGCAGACCAGTTTTTGCAAAAAGTACTCTCCCTGAATCCCGAAGATCCGACCCAGCTTGACCTTAAAAACCAGAATATCGCTGCCGTTGAAAATCTGGGTGCCCAGACCCAGAAACAGGCTGCCCTTAGAAGTGCCATGCTCAAGGAGCCCATAAGAAAACTCATGGCCAAAGGAGAAGATGGCGGTGACGTGGCCAACGCCCTGGTTGAATTGAATGTGAAGGTCGAAGAACTTGATCCTGCCCGTTTCGATTTTGAGCCGGGCTGGTTTGCCAGAACCCTGGGGTTTATTCCGGGCATGGGCACACCGTTGAAACGATATTTTCTTCAGTTTGAATCTTCCCAGACCGTGCTTGATGCGATTTTCAGGTCCCTGGAGCAGGGCGCGGACATGCTGAAACGGGACAACATCACCCTGACCGAAGACCAGAAACACATGAGGATGCTGACGGAAAAGCTTAAAAAAGCCATTGAACTGGGGCTTTTGATAGATCACAAGCTGAGCTATGCCCTGGAACGGGATATTCCATCGGACGACGCCAAATATCAGTTTATTCAGGATGAACTGCTGTTTCCCATCCGCCAGCGGATTATGGATTTGCAGCAGCAGCTTGCCGTGGCCCAGCAGGCCGTTCTATCCATTGAACTGATTATCCGCAACAATAAGGAATTGATCCGCGGCGTGTCCCGGGCCACAAACGTCACGGCAAATGCCTTGAACGTAGCTGTTGTTGTGGCCATGGCCCTTGCCAATCAGAAAATCGTCCTGAATAAGATTTCCGCCATCAACAAAACCACCAACAAACTTATTGCCGATACCGCAGCCAAGCTGAAGACCCAGGGGGCTGCCATACACAAAGATGCGGCAAGCAGCAAGCTGGATATCAATACGTTGAAACAGGCCTTTTCCGATATCCAGGCCGCTCTTTCCGATATTTCAAAATTCAGGCAGGAAGCCCTTCCCCAGATGGCAAATAATATTCTGGAGATGGAGCGTATGAGCGGTGAAGCCGACGATCTGATTCAAAAAATGGAACAGGGAAACAAGGCCGCTCCCAGTATTTCCCTGGATGTGGATTATTTGGAATTTGATAAATAAGGAGATCAAACATGAAAAAGCAACTCTTTATCTTTGCATGTCTTCTGATTTTCGGCATGAGTACTGCCGCTTTTGCCCAAAATACCTATAAAATCGCCTGGTCCCACTATACCGGCTGGGAACCCTGGGCCTTTATCCAGGAGTCGGGGATTGCGGACAAATGGGCAAAAAAATACGGCATTGAAAAAATCGACATTGTGCTCATCAACGATTACATTGAAAGCATCAATATGTACACCGCCGGGCAGTTTGACGGATGTGCCATGACCAATATGGACGCATTGACCATCCCCGGCGTTGGGGGTGTGGATTCTACGGTCCTGATTATCGGTGATTTCTCCAACGGCAATGACGGCATTGTTTTGAAAAACGGCACCAGCGTAAAAGATATGAAAGGACGAAAAGTCAGGCTTGTGGAGCTTTCCGTATCCCACTACCTGTTGACCCGGGCCCTGGACATGAACCAGATGACGGAGCGGGATTTGACCGTTGTGAACACCAGTGATGCAGACATCGCAGGCCTTTTTATCACGGAATCCGAAAAAGATTCCAAAGCCGCGGTCTGCACATGGAATCCTCCGCTCATGCAGGTCAGGAATGTCAAGGATGCCGAACTGGTGTTTGATTCTTCCCGGATTCCCGGTGAAATCATTGATTGCCTTGTTGTGCAAAGCGATGCTCCGGAGAATTTAAAAAAAGCCCTGACCGGTGCTTGGTTTGAGGCCATGCAGGTGATGTCAAGCCACACCAAGGAGGGAAAGGACGCCGTCGATGCCATGGCAAAAGCCGCCGGCGGCACCCTGGCCGAATTTAAAGCCCAGCTGAAAACCACCCATATGTATTATTCTGCCCAGGATGCGGTGGCATTTGCCAAAGGCGATAAGCTCAAGGAAACCATGGAGTATGTCAGAACCTTCAGTTTTGACCATGGGCTGTACGGAAACGGTGCGCCGGACAAAGATCTGGTGGGTATGGTGTTTCCCGACGGCTCGGTGCTCGGGGAGAGCAACAACATCAAACTGCGTTTTGATGCCTCATTTATGCAAATGGCCGCAGAAAACAAGCTTTAGGAAATGCCCATGGATAGCAAGAAGGCAACGACAAACGATAAAACGATTGCCATAGCAAGAATTCCCCAGTTTTTAGGGTTGCATGCCAAACCTTCGGTGCCGCTTTCCTGGTTCCTTGTCCTGATTCCTTTTATTTTTCTGATCTGTATTTATATGCTCTCTTCAGATATACGGCACAAAAAAAATCCGTCCGATAAAATCCTTCCCTCCATCACCCAAATGGCAACGGCAATGAAACGGGCGGCGTTTGAGCAAAATAAAAGAACCGGTGAGTATCAATTGTGGACCGATACGGCGGTAAGTTTAAAACGAATCGGTATCGGGTTGTCGGCATCGGCCCTGTGCGGCCTGTTTTTAGGGCTTCATCTGGGACTGTTGCCGGGTATCAGAAAGCTGCTGTTACCCTTTACCACATTTGTGTCGATTATCCCTCCTCTGGCTGTTCTGCCGATTCTTTTCGTTGTCTTTGGCGTGGATGAACTGGCCAAGGTGATCTTGATATTTATCGGCACCTTTCCCATGATTTCCCGAGACATCTATCTTGCTGTGAGCAGAATACCCGAAGAGCAGATAATAAAGTCGCTGACACTGGGGGCATCCCAGCCGGCCGTTGCCTTCAGGGTCATTGTGCCCCAGATCATGCCCAAACTCATAGATACCATCCGGATCAACATGGGGCCTGCCTGGCTTTTTCTGATCGCATCCGAAGCCATTGCCGCCACCTCCGGCCTGGGATACCGGGTTTTCCTGGTCAGGCGCTATCTGGCCATGGATATGATCATCCCCTATGTTCTTTGGATCGTTCTGATCGGTCTTCTCATCGACTGGGGGCTTAAATCCATTGTCCGTTACAGGTATGGGTGGTATCTTGTGGCCAGAGAATAAGATTGCAGATTTAAGGATGCCCCATGACTCAATTGCAGAAAAACAGCCTCTTATATCTTGAAAACATTTATAAAAGATACGGCAGAAAAACCATACTGGACGATATCGACCTGGCTGTGACACCAAAAGAACTGATCACCCTGGTCGGTCCCAGCGGATGCGGCAAATCCACCTTGCTGCGGCTGATTCTCGGGCAGGAATTTCCTTCGGCCGGCACCCTGCTGATTGACGGCAAATTCCCGGGCTTTCCGGATAAGACCAGGGGCATTGTCTATCAGAAATACTCTTTGTTTCCCCATCTTACGGTCATTGAAAATGTCATGGCCGGGTCCAATTTAAGCCTGGGATTCTTTGAGCGGCGGAAAAGAAAGAAAATCCTGACGGATGAGGCGGTTTTTTATCTTGAAAAGGTCCGGCTTAAGGATCACCTGAACAAATACCCCCATGAACTGTCCGGCGGAATGCGTCAGCGGGTTGCCATTGCCCAGTCTTTAATCATGAAACCCCGGATTCTTCTCATGGATGAACCGTTTGGCGCCCTTGATCCGGGTACCCGGGAGAGCATGCAGATGTTTCTCCTTGAACTGTGGGAGGAACTGGGAATGACCATATTTTTTGTCACCCACGATCTGGAGGAGGCGGCATTCTTAGGCACAAGGCTTCTGGTGCTCTCCCAGTACTACACCGATGACCGGGGCCAAGACGATCCGTCACGGGGGGCAAAACTGGTTTGCGACTTTGAACTGTCAAGGCATGCCAACCCCACCTGCGTCAAAAAAGAAGCACAGTTCGGCGAGCTCATTCAGATGGTCAGGCACCAGGGATTTGACCCGGAGTACCGCCAGCATGCCAAAGACTTTGACCTAAGACACCCCAATTCATTTAGAACCCTTCGAAAAGAAGAGTATTCACCGGAAAGTCATTCAAATTAACAAATGCAGGAGCGCATCATGCCAGACAATAAAGTGACCCATCAGATTCTAAGTGGGTCCAGGAAAGCCGGAAAAACCTATTCATTCAATGACAACCATGATGAAACGCTGCCCGCACAAATGTGGTTTCAGAACGCCACGGAAGGGCTGATTCTTTTTGTGGTGTTTTACACCCAGGCGTGCCGGTGGTCCCGCTGTCTTGGCTGCAATCTGCCCTCCCAAGTCTCTTCAACCCATGTGCCCTATAATTTCATCATGGCCCAGATTGACACGCTGATGGCGGACCCAAAGGTCTTTTCCAAACGCGAAGAGATAAAAAAAGTGATCATAAGCAACAACGGATCCATTCTGGACCAGGATACATTTTCCTCCACTGGGCTGATGTATCTGATTGCACGTCTCAACCAGAACATGCCCAACCTTGCGGTCCTTTCCATGGAAACCCGTCCCGAATATGTGGAGCCCGAAGAGCTGGAGTTTATTGCCCGCGCCCTTGCCGAAGGGGATACACCCACGGCTCTTGAAATCGCCATCGGGTTTGAGGCCTTTGACGAACATATCCGAAACGACGTATTTGACAAGGGCTTGTCTTTAACTGTTTTTGAAACACTGGTAAAAAGAATCGCCCCTTATAATTACCTTCTCAAATGCTATTTTATGCAAAAACCGGTGCCTGGCATGGCCGATGAAGAGGCTGTCCTTGATATCAAAAACGCCATTGACTACCTGTCTCAAATATCGGCCGGGTATGATGCCACAATCAATATGCACCTGAATCCAACCTATGTGGCAACAGGTACGGCCATTGAAACCGCGTTCCTGAACGGGACGTACAGCCCTCCGTTTTTAAAGGATGTCATTGCTGCGGCCCTCCATGCCGCCGGAAAACCCATTTCCATCTTTATCGGCCTGTCCGATGAAGGGCTTGCGGTGCCCGGCGGGTCCTTTCTGCGTGCAGGAGAAGAGCATCTGGTCGATGCCATTGAGCAGTACAACCAGACACAGGATTACCGTATCTTACACGGCCTTTTATGATTTTCTTAAATTTGCGCTTTTACGGCCTGGGCCTGGATGGCTGTTATCGCCACTGTGTTTATGATGTCTGGCACTGTACATCCCCTGCTTAAATCATTAATGGGCCGCTTCAGTCCCTGGAGCACGGGACCGATGGCCACAGCCTTTTCCGAGGCCCGCTGGACAGCCTTATAGGTGTTGTTCCCGGTGTTCAGATCCGGAAAAATAAATACGGTGGCCCGGCCGGCCACCTGGGAATCGGGCAGTTTGGTCATGGCCACGGACGGGTCAATGGCGGCATCATATTGGATGGGGCCTTCAATGGGAAGGTGCGGGGCCTTTTCCCGGGCCATTGCCGTGGCCTGGATCACCTTGTCCACATCAGCGCCCGTTCCTGAAGATCCCGTGGAATAGGAGAGCATGGCCACACGGGGTTCAATGCCGAAAATGGATGCGGTTTGGGCTGACGTCACCGCAATTTCGGCCAGCTGGGATGCTGTGGGGTTGGGGTTGACGGCGCAGTCGCCAAAGACCAGTACCCTGTCTTTCAGGCACATGAGGAACACAGAGGAGACGATGGTTGCGCCGGGCAGGGTTTTGATAATCTGGAATGCCGGAAGAATGGTGTGGGCCGTGGTGTTCACCGAGCCTGACACCATGCCGTGGGCATTGCCTTTCTGTACCATCATGGTGCCGAAATACGAAGGGTCTGTCATGGTGTCCCTGGCCAAGTCCAGGGTCACGCCCTTGTGTTTGCGCAATTCAAAATAGGTCCGGGCATAATCCTCCAGCCAGGGACTGGCGTCGGGCTGGATAATCCGGGCCTGGGACAGGTTGAGCCCCAGTTCTTTGGCCCTGCGCTCAACGGCGTCAGACTTGCCTAAAATGGTAATATCGCAGAATGAACGCCGCAGAAGAATATCCGCCGCTTTAAGAATTCTGTCACTGTTTCCTTCGGGCAGCACAATATGCTGGCGATCTTTTTTGGCCTTCTCAATCAGGCTGTATTCAAACATCTGCGGCGTGATGCGTACCGACTTCCTGGCTGCCAGACGCTGCCTTAAAGGACCTGCATCCACATTGGCCTCAAAAATACCTAGAGCCAGGGCAATGCGTTGGGGATCTTTGGGAGAAATCCTGCCGTGGATATGGTCAACAGCCCTGAGCGCCGCATGGGTATCCATGGGGGTCTGGAGAATGGGGACCGGCAGGTCCTTCCATCCCTGGATGAGTCGAATGATGGAGTCGGGAATGGGAATGCTTCCGGTGATCAGGATGCCTGCAATATCGGGATAGGCCATGGAAAGCCGGGAGGCTATACAGGTGATCACAATGCTGGATCGATCCCCGGCAGTGATCACCAGGCAGTCTTTTTTTACATGTTCCAGAAAATTGGGGGCCAGCATGGCCGCGATGACACATTCTGCAAACTGATTTTCCAGGGCCTGCTGACCATACAGGACCTGGGCATCCACGGCCGGAATCAGGTCCCGGAACGAAGGGCGGTTCAACGCTTGGGTTTCGGGAATGGTATAAACCAGGACTTCGGGTCGGTCAATTGCCTGATCCAAAGCGATTTTCAGGCTGTCCAAAGAGTCGGGCGCCACCCGGTTAACCATCACGGCCAGGACATCTACGCCCTTGTGACATAGGCTTTCCACAACAAGCCTGCACGAGCTTATTACCTGTTCGGCAGCCTTTGCATAGCCATTTGAGACCACCAGGGCAGGGCACCCCAGGTCTGCGATAATTTCGGCATTTATATCAAATTCAAAGGCCTCGGAGCCTGTTGCGAAATCAGTGCCCTCACACAAAACAAATCGGCTTTTTTCCTCAAGGGCCTTATATTTGTCCAAGATGGTTTTCATCATCTCTGCCTGGCGACCTGAGTTGACCATCTGCTTGGCCTCTTCCAGGGTATACGCGTAGGTTTCCTCATATTCCAGGCCGATATTAAAGTTGGAAAGAACCAGATCGATATCATGGTCCCTGGCCCCTTTTTCATGGGGATTGATAATGGGTCTGAAAAATCCCACGATACGGATATCTTTGAGCAACAGCTGCATGATGCCAAGAACGATGAGGGATTTACCGCTGCGGATTTCCGTGGGCGTGATGTAAAGACTGTTAGCCATGGGCGACGCCTTAATTTTCATTGGTTTCATTTAAATATCAGCCGGAAACAGGGCTGATCGGTTGGATTATCCTAATGAGTTCGCAAGAAAAATACCAGGGGAAAGTGCTGACCATGGGACTTGCCTGAAGCTGTCCGGGAAACCAGGGAAATGCCAGCACATCCCTTTCGGGCATACCGTCACACAGGTCAGGCAGGCCGAACACCCTGGAGAAAGGACGGCAGTGTTTTGTTGAAAATGATCTTTTAGTCATTTGAGCCCTGTGCTTCGGGATGAAGATTAAAAAATATGAAAAAAATAATTATTGCAACTTGAAAAAAATAAGGCCCTGCTTATTGTATATTGAAAGGCAAACGCCTTTATCGATAAAATGATTTTAATGAAGATATAAAATATAAATATGAGGTGATATAATGACTGAGAACAGAATCCAGAGTTATGTGGAAAATGAGAAGGAAAGAGAAGACGGGCATTCAGATACCAGACATTTTGCCTTTGAGTGTGAAAATCCTGATAAACACCTGGGATGTGATCCGGGAATTGATGTCGCCGGATAAAAAAGCAAACATACTCTGATCAGGGTCAGTTTCCATCCAGGGAACTGACCCTTGGTTTTTTCGGACATTCTTTTCTGCTTCATCATGACAGACGTATAACCCATCAGAAATTTGCATTATACCCCGGCAAAACTACATTCGACCGTCTTGTCTTCCCCCGGTATTGCCCTTGCCTTTCAGGTTCTCCAGTTCGTTTTGGGCTTTTTCCAGCATCTTTTCGTCGTCCAGGGTGGCCAGGGCACGTTTAAGCTGGCGGACGGCATTTTGTTCATCGCGGATCCGGGCATAATAGACCCCGAGATAATAGTGGGACAATGCCTGTTTTGACTGTCTGGACATGATCTCCGCCAGGTGGTAATTGGCTTTTTCAAATCCTGGTTTGCCGTTTCCAACGACGTGTTCAAGTCCCTTTTGGGCTGCCGGCAGGTTGCCGTTTTCAATCTGGGCAATGCTGCGGTAGAAGATGGCCCAGTCCCCCAGCAGAGGATCGTCGGCGATACTGTCCAAAATCGTTTCAGCCCGGGGGGATTCCGTGTTTCGGATGCAAAGCCGGCCCAGTTCCAAAAGGATCATGGGCTCAAACGGATCTTTGGCCAAGGCTTTGTTGAGCTGTTCGAGTCCCTCGCTTATCCGTGTGGTCCGTCCGTATAACAGGCCTAACCCATAGTGAAGCGACACATTGTCCGGATCATTTTGCAGGGCAATTTCAATTTTGGGGATAAAGGTGTCAGTGTCACTGTAAAGTCCAATCACCCGGTATTTGACCATGCTGTAGTCAAAATTTTTGGCAGGTGCTGGTTTATCCGGCCCTGGTTTATAGTCTGCCAGGATGCCAGATAAATGGGAGACCCTGGATGCTGTGCCCGGATGGGTTTTAAAGTAATCGGGAATATTTTCAATGCCCTGGTAATCCGTCTGTCTGATCTTGGAAAGACTGTCCAGTATCCCCTGGGGTGAATATCCTGTCTTTTCAAGAAAAAGAACCGCCTTCTGGTCGGCTTCGGTTTCATTTTCCCGGGTAAAGGTCAGCATGGCCGACTGTCCGGCAGCCATGGACCCAATGGTCAGGGCCTGTCCTGCTTCGGAGCTGCCGGCTGCGGCTCCCACCAGAATACCGGCCACGATTCCGGCTATGCTGCCGGCGGCCACGATTTTTGAGCGGTCAATGGCCTGGGACACGTGTCTGCCCACGGCATGACCGATTTCATGGGCCAGAATGCCTGCAAACTCGTCCATATTATCCAGGGAGGCAATTAATCCACGGTGCACAAAAATATTGGCAGCCGGGGTGGCAAAGGCATTAAAGGAGTCGTCATCAATCATGAAAAAGTCAAAATGGAAGGGTTGGGGCGGCAGTGGTTTGACAATGGCGTTTCCCACAATATCGATCATCTTCTGGGCAACAGGGTCATGAAGGATGATACCTTTATCTTCGATAAGTTGCAGGTATTCCTTGCCAAGTTTGAGTTCATCGGGAATGGAGATGGCAAAGGTGGTGCCGGGGCACAGAAGAACAATGGTCAGAATGAAGCTTACAGTCTGTTTGAATTGTCGCATGTTTATCAAAGATTTTTTATGGTTTTATCATAGTTTGGTTACATCTATAAATTCAGAGTCTTCCATGGCTATTTCAATGCGGAAGGTATAGTTGCTGATTTTAAAGGCGAGACGCCGGTTTTCAGTGTATGTGTCGTTAATGGACAAGGTGATGGCCGAACTTAAGGTCAAGGCTTTGGGTTGGCCGAAATAAGCGTTCAGGTTATATTTTTCTTCAACTGCTTTTATCATATGGCCCATGAGCTGGTTCGTAATTTCCCCCATGGTATCCGCCACTTCAGGATCGGAAATGGAGGCGGCCAGCTCATTCTCGGGCATACCCATGGTGATCATGTACTGCCTGTAAATTTCAAAGGCAGCCTCATCACTGAAGTTAAAAACCACAAGCCCCATATAGTCGCCTTCAAACTGAACAAAGCAGGTCAAGTCAGGCATCATGGATATTTTGGGGATTTTTTGAATGGTGGTGGCGTAAGTTATTTTTTTGCCGGTGCTTTTTCTCAGTGTGCTCTGGGTGGTTTTCAAAAAAATTTGGGCAATACTGTCGATGGACTGGTTGATTGAAATTCCCATTGAGCTTCCTTATTTGTGGCTTTTTGTCGGGATCACATGGTTGATATGGCTTAATGATGTGTCAGCTTAAAAATTATGGATAAAACAGTCTGAAATGTCAAATTGTTATCGCTCGCCCCGTTTATAGGCCGCTCCCAGCCAGGCCGGGGCATTGAGCCGTCTTGGATCTTTAAAGGAGATACCCAGGAGGATGGCAAGGGTGGATAAATAGGGCAGCATGGCCAGAAAATTAGGCGAGATCCCAAGGGGCTGGAGCAGGTATTGGAGTACAAAAATGCCGCCAAAGATGAATGAGGCAAAAATGGCCCTGCCCGGGTTCCACAGGGCAAATATGGTCAGGGCAATGGCAATCCAGCCGCGGCCGGCGGTCATCCCCTCCACCCAGGAGGATGAATAGGAGATGGACAGATGGGCCCCGGCAAGGGCAGAGAAAACACCGCCCACAAGAACGCAGGCATAGCGAAGAAAAGAGACATTCACCCCTTGGGTTTCCGTGGCCTTGGGGTTTTCTCCGGTTGATCTGATCTGAATCCCCATGCGGGTGAATTCCAGGAAAAACCAGGCGGCCATGGCCAGGATAATGGCCAGGTAAAAAAAGGGACTCTGGTCAAAGATGGCTTTTCCAATCCAGGGCAGGTCAGACAAAAAGGGAATGGCCACATCATTCATTTTAATGGCCAAAGGGCGCCCCACATAGGGCTTGCCCATCATGCCGGACATTCCCAGACCCAGCATGGTCAGGGCAAGACCGGAGACCACCTGGTTGGCCTGCAGCGTCACCGAGGCCACGGCATGGATCAGGGAGACGGCAAAGCCCGCAGCCATGGCCGCAAGGACGCCAAGCCAGGGATGCCCCGTGGTCATGGTGACAATAAAGGCCGTGACAGCACCGATGGCCATAACACCTTCCACACCGAGGTTAAGGATTCCGGCCCTCTCGCAGATAACCTCGCCGGTTGTGGCTAAAAGCAGCGGCGTACCTGCCACCATGGTTCTTTGAATTGTTGAAATGATGATTTCTTCCATAATATGTAAATGTATGTCCAGATAAATTGTTAAATTATGGCTGTCCGTTGACAGCTAATAGCCGTCAGCTTTTATGAGCGGGACCAGCGGATCTGAATCCTGTTGTATAAAAAGTAATCCCCCATGATCAGAAAGATGAGCAGGGTACCATTGACAATTTCCACCGTGGCCGCAGGCAGCCCCAAAGAGATCTGGATGGCGTCTCCGCCCACGATGATGCCGGCAAAAAAAAGACCCGACACAATGGCAAACAAAGGGTTCAGTTTGGCAAGCCAGGCCACGATGATGGCGGTGAAGCCGTATCCGGATGACACCGAGGCCGCATACCCCAGGTAGTGGTGGATGCCCGCCACTTCGCCCACACCGGCAAAACCGGCAAGGCCTCCTGAAATGGCCATGAGAATCAGACTGGTTTTAAGAAAATCAATGCCCGCATATTTGCCGGCATCCGGGTTCTCCCCAACCACCCGGGCTTCGTAGCCGAACCGGGTTCTATAAATCAAAACACACAGACCCACGGCGCAGAGAATGGCCAGAATCAGTGTGGCATAGTGAATACGCGAACCCGGGATCACGCCTAATATAGCGGCCTGGGGCAGGGCGTCCGTGCCCGGGAATCCGAACCGGGTTTTTCCCTTCCACGGCCCCACAATGAGCATGGTTAAAAACTCTGCACAGATATAGTTGAGCATCAGGGTGGTGATGACTTCGTTGATGGCATACTTGATTTTCAGTATGGCTGGAATTATTCCCCATAATGCCCCACCCATGAAACCGGCCGTAAATATTAAGGGTACCATAACCACAGGGGGCAGGGCATCGCCCAGGTGCTGGGCTGTCCATGTGGCAAAAATAGCCCCCATGAGCAGTTGTCCCTCGGCACCGATGTTCCAGAATTTGGCCCTGAAGGCAAGGGTCAGGCCTGCCCCGATGAGGATCAGGGGTATGGCTTTGGTAATGGTCTCCTTGATGCCGTAAACGGATCCGAAGGATTCAAGAAAGATTTGGGATACCGCATACAGAGGATTGACGCCTGCGGCAAGGAAAATGGCGCCGATGGCCACGATGCCCGCACCAAGGGCGGCCACATTGGTCATAAAGGACCTTGCCGGTGTAATATCGTAGCGGTCGCTGGTTGTAATCTGTATCATATGAAATATTTGCTTTTTGTTCGGTTTAACGCCCGGTTTTAACCGGTGCTGTGTCAATGCGCTTTGATCCGGCCATCATCAGGCCGATATCATTGATACGTTCGTCATCGGTATCCAGAATACCCATAAATTCGCCTGCAAAAATGACGGCCACACGATCGCACAGTTCAAAGATTTCATCCAGGTCTTCGGAAAACAACAGTACTGAACTGCCCTGGCGGCACAGCTCCAGCAAGTGTTTGCGCAAAAAACGGGTGGCGCCCACATCAAGTCCGTAGGTGGGGTGGGATGCCACCAGCAGCTGGGGGCGTTCACTGATTTCCCGGCCCAGGATCAGTTTCTGGATATTGCCGCCGGAAAGGTTTCTGATCTGGTTGTTAATGGAGTGTGTGGCCACCCTGAATTCCGTGATGATGGATTTTGCATGCAGTTTGACGCTCTCGTATTTAAGGAAATACCGTTTGGAAAACTTTTTCAGATGGTGCTGTTTTAAAATGGCATTGTCATACAGGAAAAGTCCCGGGGCAATGCCGAACCGGATACGTTCCTCGGGGACGTGGGAGACCCCGTTGTCATAAATTTTTCGGGGGGACAGGTTGGTGATGTCCCGACCGTTGATTTTCACCTTGCCCGAGTCGATGGCACGGATGCCGGTGATGGCTTCAGCCAGTTCCCGTTGTCCGTTGCCGGCCACGCCGGCCACGCCAAAGATTTCATTTTTGTACAGGTCAAAGGAGATGTTTTTTACTGCGGCAAGCCCCTTGTCGCCTGTGACATGAATATTTTCGACACTTAAAACCAGACGACCCCGGGGCAGCTTCTCCCGGTCCATGGTCAGGGCCACATCCTTGCCCACCATCATCCGGGCAAGCCCCATTTTATCCGTGTCCCTGGTGTGGGCGCCGCCCACAATGCGTCCCTTGCGCAACACAGCGACCCGGTCACAGATATCCATGATTTCATCCAGCTTGTGAGAGATGAAAATCACACTGTGTCCGTCCGCCTTCATCCTTCGAAGAATTTCAATGAGCTCCTTGATCTCCTGGGGTGTCAGGACCGAAGTGGGTTCATCCAGGATGAGCAGATCAGCGCCGTTTAGAAGGGTTTTGATGATCTCAACCCGCTGCTGTTCTCCGGCGGACAACTGCCACACCTTCTGGTCAAGGTCGATATGGAAATCAAACTGGTTTGAGAATGCTTTTATTTTTTCACGCAGAGCTTTCCGGGGGAATAAAAACGGGGTGTTCTTGTAGCCCAGGGCAATGTTTTCAATAACAGAGTGGTTCTGGATCAGCATGAAGTGCTGGTGAACCATGCCGATGCCCAGGTTGATGGATTCCAACGGATTGGTGATTCGCACGGGTTTTCCGTTGATCCGGATACTGCCCGAGTCCGGCTGGTAAATGCCGTAAAGGATATTCATAAGAGTGGTCTTGCCGGCACCGTTTTCCCCCAGCAGTCCTAATATCTCTCCGGAACTGACCTCAAGGTTGATATCTTTGTTGGCATGGACACCCTGGAATGACTTGCAGATATCCTTTACTTCAAGACACTGTATTTTAATCATGTAATCTGTTTCAATTATAAAGGCCGGAAAATACGGCTTCCCGGCCTTTATTTATCATATTGTTGGTTGTTTCAGTATCAATAAGATCTTAAGTCTGATTTAATGCGATCCGTTGTGTTTGGACGAAAAGTTGCCCAGATGCAAGGCGCAGATGGGTGACTTTTCGTTCAAATACTAGTTGCTGTTGGGGATTTCGCCTTTTACATTATCCACATAGTACATCATGGAAAGCAGATCATCCTTGGAGGCTTGTTCCCCCTCATTGATTCTGATTTCGCCCTTGTTGTCTGAAACCGGACCCATGAACGGATCAAATACATCAACGCCCTGTTGCATTTGTTCATAGCGTTTCATGACCAGGTCATAGGCACTGATTTCACCCCATTGTTCCGTTTTGATCATGGCCTGCTTCAAAGATTCCACAAATTTGGGGTTGATGGTGTCCTCGGGGCTGCCGCCAAGGATTGCTGCCTTTTCTTTGGTCAGCCACCAGATATCCTGGCTGGGATCCCAGGTGCCGTCATGGATATCTTTCAAAATTTTGGCATACATGCCGCCCCAGTCCATGCGCTGGCCGGAAACCACGGAATCTTTACCATAAGCCTGCATGGGGGAGTAGTGGGAAAAGGTGTAAATCTGTTGGCCTTTATCGCAATGGGACTGACCCACTTCAATGACCGCCGGGGTGTCTTCGGTGAATGCCAGGGCATCGCACCCTTCGGCGATAAGCGCTTCGGCGGCTTCCCTGGCCTTGTCCGGCCCGTACCAGGCATAGATCCATTTGACGTCCACGGTGGCGTTGGGATTGGCGGCCTTGGCGCCAAGGGCATAGGCGTCAATGTGCCGGATAAGTTCGGGAATGGGGTAGGCGGCCACATAGCCCAGTTTATTGGATTTTGTTAACGCACCGGCCATCAGACCGTTCAGGTAGTACATCTGGTACAGATCCCCGAAATAGGTGCCCATGTTTGCGGAGCGTTTAAAGCCCGAGCAGTGCACGAACTTGGTGCCCGGATATTTTTCGGCGGCTTTCACGGTGTCATCCATGTAGCCGAAGCTGGTGGTGAAGATCACATCGCAATGTTGCTGCTGGACAAGCCGATCAATGATTCGCAGGGCATCTGATTCGGCGACGGATTCCACAACTACGGTTTCAAGCCAGGGATATAGAGACTCAACATATTTTTTACCCAGATCATGGGCATGGGACCACCCGTAATCGCCAACCGGGCCGACATAGATAAAGCCGGCTTTCAGTTTTTTTTCTATGGCGGCGGGTTCCTGGGACTGTGCAGCATTTTCTGGAGCTTTAGGCGCTTGTTCCTGCTTGTCCTGTTCTCCGCAGCCGGCAAAGATCAAAGCGAAAAGAAAAACAAAACTGGCAATCAGCGTTCTCGTCTTTATTTTCATCGTTCTCTCCAATGGTTAAGGTATGAATGTCAAAAAATCCTTGGAATGATACGATAATTGAAGGTTTGGCGTCAACTAATTAAACACAGAATCCTGACATTAAAAACAAGCCCGGCCCCTGCTAAGGAAATCAATCCTGCAGGGGCCGGGCTTGTTCGTGGTTCAAATATTACTTTGCAGCGGCCCGGGCCTGGGCCAGCCAGTCGTTCCATTTAGCCTGATTTCTGGAAATCCATTGTGTAACATGTTTTTGAATGTCTGCGGCGGATTTTTCACCCTCGCTCATGCGGGTGTTCTGCTCATTGATATCTGCAAGGGGCAGGTTGAAGACTTCAAAAAACTTCCTGGCAGCTGGATTGGCAGCCAAGAATTTTTTGTTGGCCACGATCCGGATATCTGAAACAACAAAACCAAGTTTTACCGGATCCGTCACTGCGCCTTCGATGCCGGACTGGGTCATCATCTCCTTGGCCACGGCCTGGGCTTGTGTCGGTTTAATTTCAGGTACGTTGATCCACATGACGTCCTTTCCGGGTTTTAGTTTAAATACAGTCCAGTTGGGTGTCCAGGTATAAAAGAATATGGGTTCATCTGACTTGTAAGCACCGATGGCCGAAGCCATGCCGGCTTCATAAGAGGCCTTGACCGGATTGATATCATCTTCAAGATTGTAAGCCTCCAGGTGATGGGCAATGACTTTTTCACACCCCCAGCCCGGCGGACAAGCGGTCAGATCGGCTTTGCCGTCATGGTTTTTGTCAAAGGCTTTTTTGACCTCTTCGCGTTTAAAGTCGTCCAGGGATTTAATGCCGTATTTTTCAACTGCTTTTTTGGATACCAGGTATCCCTGCAGTCCACCGGCTTTAACCACGTACCCTATGATCTGGGCTTTATCCTCGAAGTCTTTGGGAAGCTGGCTGTTATGCATGGGAAACCAGCCGTTGCACCAGTAGTCTAAATCGCCCAGGGTCAGTGCTTTGTAGAAAATCGGGTTTTTCAGGTCTTTGGGTTTGTTGACCTTATAACCGAGTTCGGTCAAGGCTCTGCTGACAAGCGCTTCCTGGAAATAGCCCGTATTCCAGGTGGCCCGTGCAGGTTTCAAGGTGATACCTTTTCCGGGTTTGTCCGAAGATGCAAAGAGTTGTGTGGATGTGACCATGAATACTGCCACCAGAACAAAGCAAACCTTTTTTGCGGCGCTCATAAATTCTCCTTTATTTTTCGTTTCATTCATTCTTACCGGCCATGGATTGGGTAATTCTGTCCAGAAGTACTGCAACCAGCACGATACTCAGGCCCGCCATCACCGCAAGCCCAATGTCCAGTGTGTTTAATCCTTCAACCACAGGCGATCCCAAGCCGCCGGCCCCGATCAATGCGGCAATCACCACCATGGCAAGCGCCATCATGATGGTCTGGTTCAGTCCGGCAAGAATGGTGGGCATGGCCAGGGGGATCTGGACTTTGAACAGCACCTGTCTGCGGGTGGCACCAAAGGCTGTGGCCGCTTCCACCAGTTCCGGGTGTACCTGGCGGATGCCAAGGCTTGTTAAGCGGATGATGGGGGGCATGGCAAAAATAATGGTGGCAAAAACCCCTGCCACATTACCCACGGAAAATAGCATGACGATGGGAACCAGATATACAAAGGACGGAGTGGTCTGCATGGCATCTAAAAAGGGTCTGACAATGGTTTCCACCCGGTTGCTGCGTCCTGCGGCAATACCGATGGGAATCCCGACAATGGTGGAAAACAGAACCGAGGCCAAAACCATGGCCAGGGTGGTCATGGTGTCTGACCAGAATCCGGTCAGTCCGATTAATATCATTGCCCCAAGGCTGAAAACAGCCAGGCCCCAGCCTGAGACCCGCCATGCACACAACGCCAGAACAGCAATAAAAATAATGGGCGGTACGGCGTTAAGGCCAATGTCAAATCCGGTCAGGATCTGTTCAACAGGCCATTTTATCATTTGAAATACATGTCGGTAATTATTTACCAGCCAGTCCACAAATGCGGTGATCCATATATCCAAAGGAATTACTTTTTCATCAAACATAATATATTTTCCTGTTAACGCGCGGCTTGAATGGTTTGGGCCTGTTCTTCATATTCGTTGCCGGATCCGTTGTGACCGTTCAGATCTGATTTGTGCAGGGTTTTCAGGAACCGGTTTTTGGAAACCACTCCCATGAAAACATTATCATCGTTGATCACCGGGATTGGGAAGGCTTTGGACGCTACTTCCGGCAGAATATCCTGCATGTTGTCATTGGCATGGGCCGGATTGACTTCCGGCAAGTAGCAGATATCAAGAGGTTCTCCGGACCGGCCGGCTTCCACGGCCTGCTGGAGTGAGTCTATGGATACGATTCCTAAAAATTGACGTTTGGCATTAAGCACATACCCATGGTTGAAATCCCTGGCGTTTAAAAGCTCCAGCGAGCTTCTGATGTCGCCCTTTCTGGTTTTGATAATTGTGGGGTAGTGTATGTTGACTATCTCTTTGGCTGAAATAACATTGGTGGGGTCCACACCCCTGAAAAAGGCGCGGACATAATCATCGGCCGGGTTCTGGAGGATTTCTTCTGGCGTGCCCACCTGGACAACGCGCCCCCCTTCCATGATGGCGATGCGGTGGCCGATGCGAAGGGCCTCATCCAGATCGTGGGAGATAAAAACAATGGTTCTGTCGCTGTTTTCCTGGAGCTTGAGCAGTTCATCCTGCATCTCCGTCCGGATTAATGGGTCCAGGGCAGAAAACGCTTCGTCCATCAGCATGATATCCGGCTCTGCCGCCAATGCCCTGGCAAGACCGACACGCTGCTGCATGCCTCCGGAAAGCTGCTTGGGGTACTGATCTTCCCAGCCTTCCAGTCCTACCTGGCTCAGGGCGGCGGCAGCCCGTTCATTCCGCACGGCTTTGGGTTCTCCGGCTAACTCAAGGCCGAATGCTGCATTGTCCAGAACCGTGAGATGGGGCATCAGAGCAAAGGATTGAAACACCATGCTCATATGTTTAAGCCTGAATTTGACAAGGTCCTTGTTTTCCATAGCCGTAATGTTCTTGCCGTTAATATGAATTTCTCCGGCCGATGGCTCAATAAGCCGGTTGAACATCCTGACCAGGGTAGATTTTCCCGATCCGGACAGCCCCATAATGACAAATATTTCTCCGCGTTTTATGGAAAAATCCGCATTGTTGACGCCCACTGTCATGCCGGTTTTTTCAAGAACTTCTTCTTTTGTCAGGCCCTGCTCGATAAGGGATATTGCCTTTTGGGGCTCCGGGCCGAATATTTTAAATATATTTTTAATGATGATTTGATCCATGGATTGCTCTTTATTTTTTTACGCAAACGGAAAGTGTGTGCTGTTTAAACATCTATTTAATTTATTGATCTATATATTGTATTCAATGTATTTTGTCAAATAAAGAAGTGGGAGTGTAATTATAATTATCTAAAATAATAATAATTTTTTTTAAATGTTCCTATTATTAAAGATGAATTAATAGTAAGTATCCTTATTGTTTTCCGGGGTGATACCGGTGTTGAATCTATGTTTACGAATGAATCATGTCGTTCATTTTGAAGGCCCATGGGAATATTAACGCATACACCCGGCTTCGTTTGTTTCTTGGGTGCTTCTGCTCTGAACAGTACCCTTGCCGGTGTCTATTTATCCAGGGCAAGAACACGGTTGGTATTCCATCAGATTTACGTTACTTTTACATTTAAAGGCCCTATGCCAGGGCTTTTGCGCTCGACAGATTTTATAAAATATGTTTGAATACTTTTTCCCAAAGAGGAGGCTAGCTTCAAACTCCAATGATAATTTAAGGAGGAATATGGACGGTCTTGCAGCTTGCTTATCAGAATCTATCATCTTTAATGGCCTTGATACCCAGGATAGTGACACGCTTTTACCACTGTTTTCAAGGTGGACGGTGATGCCTGGAGAGATCCTGGCCCGGACTGGTCACTTGGCCCAGTATTTCTTTCTTCTGGAAAAAGGCACTTTGCTTGTGGCCATGGCAGAGGGCAGGGCCGTGGTGCTCAATAGTCCGGGGGATTTTGCGGGCCTGTCAATGGTGAGCCTGGGCGGTAAAAATACCGCCACAATCACGGTGCTGGAAAAAGGCGCTGTCTGGGTTGTACCGTGCCGGGATATCCTTGATATGACCGGCCGTGACACCCCGGCAGCGGCCATAGTTATGGATGGGTGGCAGCAGTTTTTAGCAGAAAAAGCCCCCTTTTGTTTAGATCCTGCCGAAACAGGCATTGTGTAAAAATTACTAAAAAATGAGGTGTGTCTTGAATGGAGTTGACGCTGTCGGCGCTCTTTATGGACTTAAGGCCATAAGCGCCTACAACGGGTGGGCAATTTCAGTTGTGGGTATCACTATTGTGTTCACAGGGCTTGTCGCCCTGGCTGCCCTGATCTCCCAGCTTCATAAGCTGGTGGCCCTGTATGATAATCCCGGAAAAATTAAAACACTGTTTGCTTCAAAATCTGAACCTGTTGCCAAAACGGGATCCCCTAAAAAACACCTGGCCCTTACCGAAGCTCAAAAACAGGTATGCCGGCAATATGGACTTCTGGCCCAGACCATGGCCGATGGAATCTCTGTGCCAAAGCTTTTGCGCATGGCCGAGCTTTCCGGCCTTAGGAATCCCCATGAGAACATGAATCTCTTGATAAAATCCGGCATCCTGTGTGCTGATGAACAGGGGTATTTCAAGTGGGATGAGGATATTTACATCCGTACCATTTCCTAACCCAAACACGGGGGCGGTTCAGACACTTGTTTGATAACTTTGAAAAATTGAAAGAAACAGAAGATCAATGGATACTTTATTTTTAGAGTTTTTTCAGAACACCGGGTTTTATCTGTGCGACTACCGAAACATTATCATGATCATTGTCGGTATGATCTTCATATACCTGGGTATTGCAAAGGATTACGAGCCGTTGCTGCTGGTTCCCATCGGATTCGGCATGCTCGTGGGAAATATTCCTATTTTCAAAGGGCTGGGGCTGGGTATTTATGAAAATAATTCTGTTTTGCATTACCTGTATTTCGGGGTGACCCAGGGTATTTACCCGCCTTTGATATTTCTTGGTATAGGTGCCATGACTGACTTTTCTACGCTCTTGGCGCGACCGGTACTCATGCTTCTGGGTGCTGCGGCCCAGGCCGGCATATTTATCACTTTCCTGGGTGCTCTGGCTTTGGGTTTTCTGCCCAAAGAGGCTGCTGCCATTGGTATCATCGGTGGGGCGGATGGCCCCACGGCCATTTTTTTGACCTCTAAACTGGCTCCGCATCTTATAGGTCCCATTGCTGTGGCGGCTTACAGTTATATGGCCCTTGTGCCGGTAATTCAGCCGCCCATCATGAAACTTTTAACCACGCGCAAGGAACGGCTCATCCGCATGGACGATCCGCGTCACGTCACCAAACGCGAAAAGATAATATTCCCGGTTGTCTCCTTTTT
The DNA here is from genome assembly GCF_963665355.1 of uncultured Desulfobacter sp. Lineage (GTDB taxonomy): Bacteria > Desulfobacterota > Desulfobacteria > Desulfobacterales > Desulfobacteraceae > Desulfobacter. The sequence goes on along the minus strand of NZ_OY762229.1, from coordinate 5,256,425 downwards.
GCTCTGCTGTTTTCTGGCCCCTGCAGCCCTGCCGCTTCTGGGGATGCTGTGCTTTGGCAATATTCTTAAAGAGGCTGTGGTTACAGAACGCCTGGCCGTAACAGCACGCACGGCTCTCATTGATATCGCCACCATTCTTCTGGGCATTACCGTGGGGGCTTCCACCCAGGGAGATGTATTTCTCACCCAAAGCTCCGTAAAAATTTTTATCCTGGGAGCGCTTTCCTTTGCCATTGCAACGGCAAGCGGGCTGTTGTTTGCCAAGTTTATGAATTTGTTTTTGAAAAAGAAGATTAATCCCCTTTTGGGTGCTGCCGGTGTTTCGGCTGTACCGGACTCTGCCCGGGTGGTACACATTGTGGGACAGCGGGAAGATCCATCAAATTTTCTGCTCATGCATGCCATGGCCCCCAATGTTTCCGGTGTCATCGGCTCGGCCATTGCCGCGGGTGTGCTTTGGAGTCTTATGCTTTAAGGTGCCCTGAATTTGTAAGTATATTTTAGTGTTGCATGAAAAGGCCATGTTCTTTCCAGAACATGGCCTTTTCAACTGCTGCGGTCAATTCCTGGATGTCCTGGGTGTGAACATCCCCTATGTTACCGATGCGGAAGGTCTCCATGCCCGTGACCTTGCCCGGGTATATCACAAAGCCCTGGGCCTTGAGCAGTTCGTAAAACCGTTCGAAATCAAATGTTTCATATTCCGGGTTTAAAAATGCCGTGATGATCGGGGATTGGCACGAGCGCGGCAGAAGCGGCGAAAAACCCAGGGTTTTCATATTTTCGATGAGCAGCACATTGTTGGAGGCATATCGTTCCCATCGCGCCAGTATGCCGCCTTCCTCTTCAAGTTCGTCCAGGGCCTTTTCAAATGCCCGGACCACGTGGGTGGGAGACGTGAACCGCCATTTCCCCTGTCCCTTTTCCATGGTCTGCCACTGGTCATAAAGATCCAGACTCAATGATCTGGCCCGGCCCTGGGTTTGTTCAAGACTTTCTTTTCTGGCAATGACAAATCCAAAGCCCGGCACCCCCTGAATGCACTTGTCAGAGCAGCAGATCATGAAATCCACGTGAATATCTGAAAGATCCATGGGGACGCCCCCAAAACTGCTGACAGCATCGAGAATAAAGATGCGGCCATGATTTTTGACTACCTGACCGATTTCGCCTGCAGGATTAAGTATGCCTGTGGTGGCTTCGCAATGTACTGCCGCCACATGGGTGATGGATCTATCCATGGCAAGGGTCTTGTCCAGAAGATTCAGGTCCGGGGTATTCATCTGTCCGGAATCCAGGACAATATGTTCAATGCTCTGGGTCTGGGCAATTCTTTTGATATGAAATCCGCAGGGACCGTTGGAAAGAACCAGCAGTTTGCCGTCACGGGGCACAGCCGTGGTGATGGCGGCTTCCACGCAAAAGATGCCGGCCCCCTGCATGAGCACCGTGGTATATTCAGGCGATGCCGTTGCAAGGGTGGTCAGCCGTGACCGGATGTTTTGTACGATGTCGGTATAGTCATGGTCCCAGGTGCACCAGTCCTGTAACATAACGCTTTTCACGGTTTTTGTGGTGCTTAAAGGTCCCGGGGTCAACAATAAATACGGGTTGTCAGGAAGTTTATCGATGCTCATTGTATGTTCCCATCCTAGAATTAACGTCGGCTTAGGTGATGTCAGAATTTGCCGGACGGCGAAGCTTTTTTACTTCCGAATATGATGATCAAAATTTAAGCTGGTTGCGTTAGCTCAGGATTAGTCCCTTATTTTTATCGCATTAGAGACAGTTATCTTTGCTGATAAGGGACTTAGTTATTTGGGAGATTCCTTGGTATTATGTTCCACACTGTCAGCCGGCTTTTTATCCAAGGCGGGTTTCTGGCGGATTATTGTGACACCATCCGAATTTTTTTCAATGATAAGTTGAACCGCAGGTTCTCCTGCTTTTTCCCGGGCGTCTTCTTTTTCATCCACCGGTGCCGTGGCCATTGCAAAATCATTTTTGTTTAATGTTACATGACAGACGATTGCCAAAGATAATATTGAAAAATACAACAAAGCTTTTTTCATCATGAACTCCACATAATCAGGTTAAACCGCATCATATGATACCCCGGCAACTGTTTCTGACCTGGTTAGGAAACAGCTGCCGGGCAGACGGATTGTTTTTTTAATGCTAACTTTGTACAGAGGAAATAAATGCGCCATATGCATATCCGGGGTCAAGAATCCGGATGGAAAAATCAGAAAAGCTCACGAGTACGGAATTTGCTGAATTGAAAAAGGCGCCAAGGCCGATTTCAGTTGCATCGTAGGAGCCTGAATCCGGCGTGGTGAAATCCGAGATTGTTATTGTGCCTGAATCATCCAGAGTGAATATCGCTGTGCCTTCTGTGTCCCAGCTTTCAATGGTGCCGGTGGTACTTGCCATATAGTCCCATTGAAAGGCATCGGGATCTTTTAAGGGGGCATCATTGGGAATATCGTCAGTGTCCGGTTTTTCGATGTGTGAAAAATAATCAAATTCATTATAGCTGCTTGCCCAGTAAACTAAGTTCCTGGGCGGCCACAGCGCTGACCACCCTGCAGTGGGCTTTGACTGATCAGGAAGTTTGAACCCGCCCCAGTAAGCCATCCGCCTTTTGAGAATATCATATTTATACATATTTTTTGTCCGGGTTGAATAATTCACCAGCCTTGAAGAGTCCCCATAAAAAATGTTTATTTTGTTAATTTTGGTGGTGCCGCTATATCCTTCCCGGATTCTTAGAAGAAGGCAGGTCTCATCATTGACGACTCTGCCGTCATAGGTATCCTGTTTCCCTTTTATGAAAGTGTCGTGAGTCATATCCTTATAGGCCAGCAGGCGCCTGTATTGTACATTTCCTTCAACTTTCTGCTGCCACAAGACCAGAAGCAGCCTGTCCCCTTCATTGCTGCTGTCATTCCAGGCAGGATAGTTGTATGACTGCTCATAGTTGCTGGATGGCGGGTAATAGCCTTTGGAAAGCCATGTGCCCATCCCGGCCGGTTTAATTGAGTTCGGGATATAGTCATTATGTCCTTCGGTATTATGAAGCGCCTCATCTAACTCTGCATACTCCTGACTGTCACTGTTTATGATCGTAACTCCTGTTGCAGCATAACAGCAAAGATCTGGTGGACGCTTATCTCCCGAGGCCAGGTGGTATCCCACGTCGTCGTAGACTTCCAATGATGTGTTTTTTAACATCACAATGCCTTTTGCATTATTGTCGTTCCATGATCCGGAAGTGACCTGGGGGGCTCCATCCACCTGTGCTTTGGCCAGAAGTTTTTTGTCGCCAGAGCATGTCCATTTGTTGCCAGTGTTCTTTATAGCGGATGGCCCGTAATAATAAATCACGTCACCGTTTTTTAATTCTTTTTTCCCGTTTTTGAATTTCAATGCGGGAGAATAATATTTCATAAATGAAATTCCAAAGCCTTGATAGAGGTTGGTTCCGTTATATTCTTTTACTTTCTTTTTTCTGAATTCAAGTCCGGGACTTGCATACATAAGGGAGTTATAAGATGATAATTTAACCTGCATATCATAATCCAGCGTATGTGCCGACGTCCAGGCGTCTTTCAGGGAATTGTCTTTAAAGATAAATGAGCCCTGCATGTAGGTGTTGTCTTCTCCGGCATCAGAGCTTTGGGAAAGCGATTTCATGTTGGTGAATATGGTGCTTCCGCCGCCGGCTGTAATCAGCGATTGAACAGATACACCCTCGCTGTTTGCCGTGGAAAAATATTTATTGAAATCCGATATGCTGTCCAGTTTAATATCAATGGGTGCCGCTTCCTGCTTGCTGTCGCCGATGGGAATTGAGTTCGTGATGAGCCGGGTACTGCTGAAGTTGCCCGAACCTACCGTCCCTGTGGATTTTAATACAATGAATTTTTTCAAAATAACATCATCCCCGGCCGATACTGTGACGGGTGCGGACTGGCCGGTGGTGGGGTTGGATAAGTTTTTTAATGTCAGTATGCTGTTGTCTTTGTCAAATGTCGTGCGCGTGTATATATAATAAGTTGTGTCAATCAAAATTCTGCCGTTTCTTGAAGGAAATATTCCAGGGGTTGTGCATGATAAGCTCAGATCGGTAACATTAGACTGGCTGTAGCCGACTTTGAGAACGGGGTAGGCTTCCTTTCGCTCATAGGTCCCAAGGCTCAAGGTGCTAAACTGATCACATGTGAAAACGCCTGTTGAACTGACTGCCCCTCCTGTATAGTCAAGGTATGTTGGAGAGGCTGTTTCATTGCCTAGCTTCAGCCTTCCGCTGGCCGGCAGGGTAAAATTATCCGGGACCTGGCCTGGAAGCTTAAGGGTCACAGTACCACCACGCTGGGCAAATACAAACCAGTACGGATAAACATCTATAAGGATTGTTCCTTTGTTACTTGGCAGAGTGAGTGTCTGTTTGTCCAGGCTGTTTTCTAAAAATGCAGCTTTTTCATCGTCTGCAGAAAGGTCTGTGGAATCATATTCCGCATTTTCGTTCTGGATTTTCTTGTACTGGCTTGCGGCATACCTTAAGCCTGATTCCGCAAGGTAATATGCGCTATCGCCCTGTATTGTATTTACAGCCTGCATGTCATCGGTTGAGTTGAATGAAATTACACCGGCTGTTAATACGCCCATTAAAACCATTCCGGCAATAAGTGCAATGAGCACGGAGCCGCTTTGGGAGTTGTTGCGGCAGGGGGCACCCATGGCATATTGAATGTTGTTCTTCATTTTATTACCCTTCAAATAAGCTGTTAATGTGTCCCTTTTATAAGTGATTTCCAATGTCAGGCTCCGGGGAAGGGGGCGTTGGGCACACTGTTGTTTCTCATGGTGATTGATGTGTTAAAACTATATTGTTCAGCTGACGTGCCTGATCGTTTAACAACCAGAACCACATCTATGGCAGCCAAATCCGAAAAATCGTTACTGGTTGTCCAGGCTGTGTTGTCAAATTTCCTGTAGGAGAGACTTGAACCTGCAGCGATATTATCTATCAGAAGAAAAGAGTTCAATGTAACGGCGTTGGTATTCACTGAAATTGTACGTTGGACTCCGTCCACATTTCCGGCGGTAGTAAAGAAAACCACTTGGGACGATGTTGCTGCGGTAATTTGAGTGCAGTTCATCAGTTCCACAGTCATCCGGCTGAAGGCAAAAGCCGTCTTTTGGGCGATGGCCGCGTTTTGTTTTGCAAACACATATGCTTGAACCGCATGTACAATTCCCATCCCGGCTGTCATCGTAATAAAGCCCATAATAACAAGCGTTGCGATGATTTCGATAAGGGTGAACCCTTTCTCATTTGGCATTGGCGGCGGTCCTTTCAGCATTAAAGTTTGTGTATCTTCCACATATCTTGCAACCTTCGTTGCGGATCGAAGCCTGGTGTTGATAGGACCAGGTCAGTCCATGGCTGTTATTCGGCAAACAGGGACCATATTTTTTGATTGCCGGATTGAAGGGTGACCAGCAGCATTGCGTCTTCTCCTGTTTTGAACTTGACATAGCTTGTTTCCGAGGCCAGCACCAGGGAACGTCCATCCACATAGCCTGTTTTAAAATCAGCAAGGGAAAAATTGCCTGCCTTGAGCCGTTTTTTATATTCCTGGGTTATTTTCTCCATCTCCTCCTGGAGATTGGCCCTTTCATTGGTCATAAGAATCGGTTCAATCGAGTTTTGTGTGCTCGATTGTACAAAGGTAATTAAATATGATCCCATAATACCTGTAATAATAAGTACTATTATAACTTCAACCAGAGAAAATCCTTTTTGATTATTAATCTTCATTGGATAAATCCTGTTTCCGGTATTATGGTTATGATTTTAGAATGGCCTTTATTATCATTGAGTGTAATGGCAAAGGCCGTGCTGAGCTGGGTCAGTCCAGCTGTGTCGGGCAATGGGTCCACATAAGTAATACTGCCCGTGGTTGCCTGGAAAGGTCTTCCGATTTTATCAAATACAATGGCTGTATCGCTGCCTGCAATGTCAACATTAACCTTGCTCGTTTGTATCTGATCTCCGGTTCCTGTATCGTCAAAGGCCGGATTTAACCGGGCTCCCGGAAGGAGTTCTTTTGTGTCCTGCCAAGTGCAGGTACCGGATGAATTACATGAAAACATCCAGTAACGTTCATGGGATGCATCTATGCCTATTCCGAATACCCGGGCGGTTGTTCCCATGGATTTGGCCTGGGCATATTTAATGTATGATATTAAGGCATCACTTTGGGAAATTAATTCATTTTGATTCCCCGATATGGTAACCACCGCCACAGCGGAAATGATTCCCAATAAAATCAGGATGGCAATTATTTCAATCATTGTAAAACCCCGGTTGTTTTTTACGTGCATCATTTTTAGGGAGGGGATTTTTACAGGGATCAATGTCGTTTTTTTGTAGGGAAGTATCAAAGCGCCTCCAGCAGATAGCGTTACATTTTTATCATGGGGTGCCGGGATGAGTTGGGTCATAATTCAGGCGTCACTGCAATGGCCGAGGCATCATCGGTCTAAATAAAAAACATTAACCAGGCAAATAGGAAGTATTGCGCCATAATGTCTAAAAAGTCTTTATTGTGATAGGGCTGTATGGAAGCAGTTTAATAAATAGCTTTTTGGGCTTCGGTATACAACCGTTCAACAACCTTTTCATCCCAGGCTTTATGGGGGGCCGGTGTTTGGAACCCTTCAGCGCGGAACAGCCGGGCGACGTCGTTGGTGGTAAATCCTTTTTCCTCTTTCAGCCAGAGGATATTTCTGAGTACCAGTCGATAATAATTATCATCGTGAACGGAATTGTCCGTACTGTCACGTTGCTGTGATTCCATTATCTGGGCGATTTTTTTCTGCTGGCTGTTCATCATTGCGCTGAATATGCGGACCTGTTCCTTGACCTTGAACAGGTCATTTTTCAGGGTGAGAATTTCATTTCTGTAAGTGGTGACAAAATCAACAAGCTCCTCCATGAAGGCATCCGGAACCTGTTCTTTGTGTTGCTCGGTGTCTTGTGTATAAGGTGTCGTTTTGTTTTCTTGGTCAGTCATCTCATGGGCATCGTCGGGCTCTTGGCATATGTTGGAAGACTGTTCCAGGGTTTCCTCTTCAATTTTTTTTAGCTGATCAAGTCTGCTGTCCGCTCTCTTTTTGACAAACACCTCAACATCAAGTAGTGAAGGTCTCTTTTTTTTCATAGCACGTGCTCCTTTTTGCATATCTCTGTGTTTCCAGGCAGGAAAGATGACGTTTGTTGATTTCAAATTGAGTTTCCCCGGCAGGTGAAAAGCGTATACCCAATGTTATTTGTCCTTAATATCTTATTTGCCTTTGATCCGGTCAAGAATGGACAGAACCTCCCTGGCAAGGGAACGGATCTCTGCCGAGGCTTCGTCTCTGCTGGAAAATTCCGACACGTTCTGGCCATAAATCAGGGAGTATTTATATGCCATTCGGTTTGCCAGTCTGGTTTCTAATATGTCAAATTTATAAGTTGACTTTAAAACCTGCCCAAGTTCCCGTGCCATGATTGAATTTGTCTGAATACGACTGAGCAGAAAATAGGGCGTAATGTCCGGATTTATTTTTTTTGCTTCGTTGATCAGGTTCACCGTTGTTTTCGTACTGCGAATATCCAGGGGAGAATCCTGTACGGGAATGATAATAAGATCAGAGCATAACGTTGCCACCGATACAACTTCATTGTCATGGGGTGGCGTATCTATAAAGGCGAAATCGTAATTCTTATCATATTCCTCAATGGCCTGATACAGGTTTTCGTAAATGGGAGCGACCTTGATTTGCATTGTTTCGTCCTGATCTTCCTGTCCATTGCGAATCTGGGCCGTTTCATAGCAGCTGCCCTGGGGGTCCGTATCAAAGATGATGACCCGATGTCGCTGCAGTGCAAATTCAATGGCAAGATTCAATACAATGGTGCTCTTTCCACAACCACCCTTTTGGTTTGCAAGTGTAATAACTTTCATGATAGTACCATTTGCCACTTTTTAATGTGTTAGGGGGAGAAAAAATATGCAAAATCATATCTTAGCTTATTCAGGCTTGTCAATAGGACTTCTGGCATGGGAAGAGGGATTTAGTATATTTAAAGAAAAGTCCCGCACTCTTTAGTGGAAAGAGCACGGGACGAAATATGATTTTTGAGAATTGTCAGGCCGGGCGGGCTACCAGCACGGGGATTTTTGATGCGTGGATAACACCCTGGGCCGTACTGCCCAAAAGAATATCATCAATGCCCTGATTTCCATGGGTGCCCATGATGATCAGATCAAAATCTCCCTGGGCTGCAGCCCGGGTGATTTCTTCCACAGGATCACCTGTTTTGACCATTATGCGATCCTTTGACAAAGGGCAGAAGGAAATTTCCCGAACCACCTCTTCCGATGTGGTTTTTATCCGTTCTTCAAGAATCTTTTCAGCGCTTTCAATGGCCTCCCGGTTAAACTCCTCCGGTTTTCCACCATCTTTTATGGCCACGCCGGCGCCTGTTGAATATTCTGCCAGAAGATCCGGAACCACGTGGATGGCCCACACCTTTGCGTCAAATTTGTTGCCGATGGCACAGGCATAACGAGCCGCATATTTTGCCGTGGGCGTGATATCCGTGGCAAAAAGGATCTTTTTGATGTCGGCCACCATGGATTTCGGGGACTCTTTCCGGTCATCCGGGGCAGGTTTGGCCTGTTTTGCGGGTTTTGTTTTCGATGGCTGTTCGGCATCCGGGGTCACCGGTCCAAATATTTTATCCGTCAGTTTAACATACCAGGCCGCCGACTGGACCTGAATGATATAGGCCACAGCCACAACCAGGGCAGCCGAGGCCCCTTGTTTGCCGAATGCGTTGATGGCAATGGCCAGAGCTATGGACAGGTTGCGCATTACAGAGCCATAAACAAGGGCAATGGCATCTCCCCTGGGCAAAAGCCATTTGCCCACAAGGCTGCTGAAAGCAAAATTGAATCCGTAAATGATGACCAGCGGGATAAGGATGTAACCAAGCATGCCGGGATCCGAGGCAATGGCCCGGGCTTTGAGCGCCATGGCAATGAACACGATGCCAATGACACCTAGGGTGGACAGCGGTGGAAATTTGGGTGCCACCGATGCTTTGAATCCTTTTTCCCCGTGTTTTTTTACAAAGTGCCTGCGGGTCAGATAACCGGCTGCCATGGGGATAAAAACAATGATGACGATCTGTTTGAAGATGCTTACCATGTCAATTTCAATGCTTGTGCCCATGAGCATGCGGACATACACTGGCGTTGCAATGGAGCCTATGGTAAGGCCGATAACCGTCATTTTTACGGCAGCCGCCAGGTTGCCTTTGGCAAATCCGGTCCATGAGATGGTCATTCCCGACGTGGGTACCAATCCGGCTAAAAGCAGGCCCAGTGCCATGTAAGGCTGGTCTTTAAAAAAGATCAGCCCTGCGTAATAAGCCAAAAAAGGCACCACGCCAAAGTTGATCAGCTGGGTAAGTATCTGGGCCTTGACATCCCCGCCCTCAAATACCTTTTGGATATTCAGCGTTACCATCATGGGGTATACCATCAAGAAAGTGAAGGGAATGATAAGGGTTTTTAAAAATGCGGCATCCTTGAATGTGCCGAATATAAAACCGGCCAGCATCATTGCCGGAATGGCCAGGGTCAGATTTTTGCTTATGTTCTGCAACAGTTTCCACATTTTTGAAATATCCTTTATATTAAGGGTTGAATGAATAATGTCTCATCTGTTTCATGGTGGTAGAATCCAAAATTTATGCCGCAGGTTTATATATGAAAATGAATTTGAATTAATATGCTGATTTTATGATATATATTTTTTATTGTGTCAACAAGTAAAGAAGAATAACGTTACTGTTTGTAACGCATTTGGTTTCGTGGTAACGGTGTGTGGCGGTGACACCTGTGCCAAGAATTTTAAAAATTTCAAATGACGCTTTACAGAGTGCTTGGCAGAGTCGACGTTTTCGGGTACATACATTTCGGTGCTTTTTTTAGTCTCGACCTTCTACTATCGGAGCAATCTCTATGAAAAATAAAATCAGGTATTTTTTATACTATTATTTGTTCCCCTATGCAGGGCTGTTGCTTGTCAGGCTGCTGTCAGCCACCTACCGCATCAGGATTTTAGACCCGGGAAATGAACAAAACATTTTAAAGGCCGGGGGGCGTGTGGTTTATGCGTCCTGGCACCAGCGTTTTTTCCCGGGGATCACTTTTTTTTCAACTCGAAAACCCATAGCCATTATGATTTCCCAAAGCCGTGACGGTGAGATGGCGGCCCGGGCTGTGGACATCCTGGGCTGGAGAGCCGTGAGGGGATCTTCGTCCCTGGGGGGAGGCCAGGCCCTTGAGACCATTAAACGTCTAGCCCGAAAGGGGTACAAGATCGGCCATATTGTTGACGGCCCCCAGGGACCTTTCGGAGTGGTTAAACCCGGCCTGATCCGCATTGCCCAGTATGCGGATCTGCCCATTGTCCCCGTCATCACCTCCGGGCAAAATCGGTGGGAGTTCAATTCCTGGGACCGTTTCATGGTCCCCAGGCCCTTTTCCCGGGTCATCATCCGGTTTGGTGTCCCCATCCATGTGCCAAAGAGTATGGGACGGGACGAATTTGAACAGATGCAGGAGCATGTGACCCATATTCTTCAACAGCTTTATGAGGATACAGATGCTTTCTGGCAAGATGATGAGTGCATAAAAAGATTTTTCCATTGATCAACGTCAAATATAATCGTTGCATTTTATAAACAAGTATGGCATCTATGCAGAAAAAAAACGATTTGAATTAGGGATAAACGTATGCCGGAAAATAAAGTCGATGTGTTGATCAACCGGATCATGAGTGCCACCGGGATTTCATCCCAGTCGGAACTTGCCAGGGAACTTGGTATCAACAGGTCGGGGATCACCCATGCCAGAAATAAGAACCATATTCCTGATAACTGGATTATAAAGCTTTTCAGGCGGTTCAAAGTGAATCCCGAGTGGGTGGAGACGGGTAACGGATCGGTTTTCTATGACCAGAAACATAATGAAGACTGCAGCGGTTTCCGTCGCATTCCCAAGGTCGCTGCCCGCCTGTCTGCCGGCACAGGGTCTTTTGAATGTGATCAGAATATTTCACAGTTTCTTTCGTTTTCCTCTTCCTGGCTTTCCCGTAAAGGTTCTGCTTCGGCCATGGTGGCCATGGAGGTGTTCGGCCGGAGCATGGAACCCTTGATTCGTGAAGGGGATACTGTATTAATCGATCAGTCCCAAACCCGTATCATGGCGGGAGCCATTTATGCCGTGGGGGTGGATGACACCATTCTTGTCAAACGACTGGAAAAACATCCTGATGCTTTGGTTCTGTGCAGTGATAATAAGGATTTTTCACCCATTCATCTGGATATTCATGCCCTTGAAAAGGTAAGAATCCTTGGGCGGGTGATCTGGAGTTGCCGGGAATACCGGTAAATTTTTTTGGATTTTGTGTTTACTATGCTAAACATATATTGATATATTTCAACCAAACGGAGGTGGGTTATGCAACATTCTGTTTTGTTAAATCGGAAAAATTTACTGAATAAAAAGATAAAACGTATCCCGAAAAAGAAACGCAGTGCCGCTTTACCGGCAATGATCTGGATCGCCGGGCTTGTTTTGGCCGGCAGTGAGGGGACACTTATGCCGTACTTAAATATTGCGGGAGCAGTTTTTTTCTTTGGCGCCAGTGTCTGGCTTGGAAAAATTCTGCCCGGCCTTGAAGCAGAAGCCAAAGTTGAGGCGCATTCACGGAAAACGGCTCCACATGCAGTCCCGAACCAGGTTGATTATTGTTTTGCAGACAAGATCATGGCCGCTCCTAAAGCGCCCATCATCTGGGGATGTTCGGGGACAAGAACCTCTTCTTTCAGGGCGTTGGCCACCATCTGCACCATACAAGGATTTTGTGCCACCCCGCCGGAAAATACAACGGGTCCCTGTGCCCCCACGCGGTTCAGCATGCCGACCGCGCGCTTGACCACACTTAAGTGAAGGCCCCGGGCTATCTCCTGCCGGTCCTGGCCCTTGGCGATGAGCGATGTGACTTCGGATTCGGCAAACACCGTGCACATACTGTTGATCTGAAGGTCTTTTTGGGCAGCAAGGGCCGCCGGGCCAAAATCGTCCAGGGAAAAACCCAGATTGTGGGCCATAATTTCAAGAAATTTGCCCGTGCCAGCGGCGCAGCGGTCATTCATCTCAAATTTTACCACCCGGCCCTGGTCGTTGAGCCGGATGGATTTGCTGTCCTGGCCGCCAATGTCCAGGATGGACAGTACCCTGGGGAATTCCATCTGGACGCCTGCGGCATGGGCTTTTATTTCTGTAACCGTTGACGCATCTTCATAGGCCACCTCAAAAAGGTTGCGCCCATAACCTGTGGCCATGATGCTGTCAAATTTTGCTCCCTGCATCAGTTTCTTGGCCTGGGAAATGGGATCAAACCCGGTGTCGGTCTGGCGGGCTTCAATAATTTTTTCGTTTTTTACCAGTACCAGTTCAATGCTCCTGGAACCGATATCAATTCCTGCGTAAATCATTTTTTCCCTTAATCGGAAATTTGCTCTATAAAGGCTTCCACTCTGGTCTTAAGTTGTCCCACATCCTCCATGCCGTAATCTGTCTCAATTCTCATACAGGGGATGCCTAATTTTTCAAGTTTATTTTCCACAGGGATGGATTCCATGATATAGGGCTGGCAGAACTGCAGGCCGTAATGGATCACACCGTTTGCGCCATAGGCTTTGGCCATCTCAACAATATGGTCGCTGCGCTCCTGGTTGGGGGTAAAGATCGCACAGTCCACCTTGAAATAGCGCTCCGTGATGGCCTCCATCATTTCATCAAGACTTTGTCCTGAATCACCGGTCAGATTACGTGCGCCCCGTTCGCCAACGCAGGACTCCTCGCCCACGATCACAGCGCCGCTGGTTTCAATGATCCAGGGAAGTTTCCAGTTGGGAACAGCCATGGGACAGCCGGAAATAAGAATTCTCGGAGTTTTGGGCGGAAATGCGCCTTTGTTTTCCTTGATCCGCACTTCAAGTTCGTCACAGATTTTGTTTACGGATTCGGTGAACCTGGCGGGGTTGTCGTAAAAGAACACCTGATTGGCTAAAAGGGCGTCAAGGCCGGAAATGGGCACAGGATCGGCCTTCCTTAATAGTGCCAACCGGTGCAGGGCGGCCCGTTTTGCATTTACGACCTTGATTGCCTCTTTGAGTGATTCCCGGGTGATTGTGTTGCCGGTCAAGTCTTCCACGGCTTTTTTAAAACGTTCATATTCTTCTTTAAGAAGTGTGCGTCCCTGGCCGGATTTGACCTGGGGCAGGTCCATGATGTAAAGGTTGTCCACCATGCCGGCAAAAATTTCATAGGCTTTTTTCTTGCCGTCACAGGTGTTTTCGCCCACAATCATGTCCGCACTTTCAAGGTAGGGACAGACCTTACCTAACTTGAAACCAAAGGAGGATTTAATCAATGCGCAGGTATTTCGGGGTAAATGTTTTTCCACTTCCTCAACGGCAAAGTCCGCACCGGAACACAGGCCTACCAGGGTTGCACCCCCGGCAAGGGCAATCTCTTCCGGCACAAACACGCAATAACTGCCAATGATCTTGCGGTTCTGTTTTTTCTCGTCCAAAAGCTCCTTGATCCTCAGTCCATGGACCTCGTTCATGACAAAATCAAAATACCCCATGCCTTCGGGGCGATTCTTCTGGGCAAGATATATGTCCTGGTACCCTTGCCCCAAAACACCTAATAACGCGTCGTGGGCTTGTAAATCCATGCCAAGACTCTCCCACATGGGGGCATAATCTTCGCTCATTGTATACTCCTTTTTTATAACATCAGTACTTGTGTCTCTTTCATCGATAAGTAATCCACATTCAATTTAACAAAGACACTTATCTATGCTGAAACCCTAAATATTATGACGATGGGTATTAAAATCAAAACGAAAATATAAATAAAAAATGTGAATATGAATTGGTGATTCCAATAGAAAAACGGGGCAGGATAAAAATAATACCCTGCCCCGAAAATTAATACTTATTTTAAAACGCCTTTTAAATGCCGCGAAATGATTTAATATTCGTCTTCTAATTCTTGGCCTTCCGGCATGTTAAGTGGCTTCAGGTCCGGCCCCAGATATAACCGTTCCGTCGCGCCAAGCACGCCTAATGAAAACGCAATCAGTGTCCATAAATGAATGGTATGATATTCACATTCATAGTGCTCCGCCAGTTTATGAATTTGATCATGACAGTTATGGCAGGGTGTAACGCAGTAGGCTGCACCGGTGGCCAGGATCTGATCTTTTTTGATTTCGCCATATTTCAGACGTTGTTCATTGTATCCTGACTGAAGGTATCCACCGCCGCCACCGCAGCAGAAGTTATTGGAATAGTTCGGCTGCATATCAATGAAATTTTCTTCACCGACACAGGCTTTGATAATAAAGCGTAAATCCTCGGCCAGGGGGTCACCAAAACTTTTTCGAACCTGCTGACAGGGATCCTGGCAGGTAAACGTAACTTTTAAGTCTTTGTTCCAGTCGGAACTAGGTTTCAGTTTGCCTTCCCGGATCCATTTGGCATAATATTGAACCATGGGTGCAATTTCAAGCTTGGTCTCTATATTGTATCGTTTCTGGCCCTGCCATATGGAATAGGTTGAATGGCCGCATTCGGTGTTTAAATAGACTTTGCAGCCCAGTTCACCGGCGGATTCAATGGAGTTCCTTGCAACTTTTTCCCAGCTTTCGTCATCTGCAAGGAACATGCAATAATTTTCTCCACCCCAGCCCCGTGTGGCGTAGGTCCAGTCTGCGCCTACAATATGCAGAATTTTCCATAACGGAATCATCTCCTCGGGTTCCGTGCCTGGTTCACGGGAATTCTGGCTTACAAAGAAATGGGCACCTTCTTTATTGACCGGAGCTTCAAGATCTTCCCAACCCGGCTGGTTTTCATGAACTTCGTCAAGAATATCTCCAACCACCCACTCAAAATCCTCTTCGGAAATGCCCATGGCACTGCCGCAGGTGTTTCTCATGGCCATATCACAAGACCCTACAATGCCTTTGGGCCTTTGGTCCCGGGGCCATAAATTCCGGGCCTCAAAAATCATGGCCGGGATGTCGATCTTCATCGGGCATACATAAATGCACCTCTGGCACTGGGAACACATCCACACCCATGGATGCATGGTCAGTTCTTCGTCCATGCCCAAAGCCACCATCCTGACGAATTTGCGCGGATCCATATTTTCAAGCCCGGTGGCCGGGCAACCGGAAGCGCATACACCGCATGTCAGGCATGTATTAAGATTGGCCCCATTGGGCAGTTTACCCATCAGTTTTTCTCTAAACGCTGCCTTTGTTCCCTTATCAAGTTTTATTGCCTCGGTCATAACGTTCTCCTTTGAAATGGTTGCTTTAAGGTCTAATCTTTTTACATCAGTATTATTTTTGAATTCCCGATGTTCCGCTATCAGTCAGCATATCAACCAGCCACAAGCCCGCAGAATACCCTTCTTAGGTATTCCTGGGGAATGGGTGTCAAATTCTGATCATCTGAATCCGCTTCTGGGTCCATGGAACAAACTGTTTGAAAATCATAAATTTCCGGATTGTTACGAATGGTGAAGGCGGTCATCTTAATTTCAGTATTTTGGGGCTGTTTTTTTGAATTGCTGTTCAGCCAGGCGTCACAGCTTTCGTGATCTCCTACATACATGACGTAAATGATCTGTCTGTCACGGATACAGATCAGGCGGTATCCTGCACCAAGGTCATATTTCCAGGAATTTTTTACCCGGGCATCTGAACGCGCTCTGAACAGCCCTGCAGCCTGGGATGTTCGGCCTTCAATCATGGCTTTAATAATTTTTTGGGCGCGGTCTGCAGCAATGGATGGGGCGTTGACCTGATTTTGCATTGCTGTAAGCTGTCTTTCCAGTTTTGGATGAAGGTGGACTTCCTGCGCCATACTTACCCTTTCGGCTAGCTGCCGCATGTCCCGCCGCTGCACCCCATGCATCCGCCTGCCGGTTTCAGGTTTGATTCCAGGTGAAAGCCGCTTCCTACGAAATCAATATCCACAGGGCTTGCCTTTTCCAGAAGGTCTTTGTTCATGATGTATTCTACATTGTCAAAGGTAAATACAGCATCGGTCTCCTGTTTCTCGTCCAGGGCCATGGCAAGGCTTGGCCCGCCGCATCCGCCGCTGTTAAGAAAGATTCTGACGGGTGAAAGTTCTTTGCCTTCAAAATACATCCTGACCTGTTCCTGGGCAGGCTTGGTGACATTGATCATTAGATTGACTCCTTTAAATACTAAAATTTTTGCACCAGACAACCTCGGGCAGTGCCTTTAAAAACTTCAGTGTTGTCTGGGAAAATCTGTCCTTAATACTCTTTTATTTCCAGCGGCAACATTTATCCAATCTAAACCACAAACGTTTCAAGACCTATATAAAATAAGGGTTTTTGGCAAATTGAAAATCCTTATCTTCTGTTGTTTGTTTTATCGGGATATTCAATTTTATTGGTCGGTACAGGCCTCCATGTATGTATTATTTTACATTTTAAATCAGCAGGGCACGGATGTACGAAAAGCATGGTTGCTCGGGATTAGTATTATCAATGCAAACTTGAAAAAATATCGAATATTTCATTTTGACATGGATGCCGGCATTTTTATAGCTTTGCTGAATGCTAAAGCCGAGGGTAAATATTAAAGTTCAGACCATTCTTGAAAAAGGCACTGCCCCTGTCAATGAAGACTGTCTGGTGGCCGGGGATAATATTTTCGGCGTTTTTGACGGGGCGACAAGCCTTGATAAAAGAACCTTTGGGGGTGGCCGTACCGGCGGCCTGCTTGCTGCCGAGGCCGCCATGTCAGTATTCCGTTACAACCATTTCCCTCTTTGTGAGCTGGCGGATCAGGCCAATAACGAAATTATGAAGCAGATGGTCATGCACGGCGTGGATATTTCCAGAAAGGAAAACCTCTGGAGCACCAGTGCGGCTGTGGTTCGTATAAAACAGAACCATCTGGAATGGGTTCAGGCCGGGGACGCCATGATTCTTGTTATATATAATGATGGATCATATAAGGCGTTGGTGGAACGGGAAAATCATGATTATAAAACCCTGTGCCTGTGGCGGGAGCTGACCCGGGACCAGTCGGAGTCGGGAAAACCAGGATGGCCCCGGGTTGATTCATGGGAAACCCGGGCAAGGGTGTCGCTGGCCAGGGAAAAACTGGCCGGCCAGATCCGAAGCGTAAGGTCTCAAATGAATGTCTCCTACGGGGTACTCAGCGGAGAAAAGGCGGCCCAGGCGTTTTTGAACCACGGAACCCAGAATCTTGAAGAGGTTCGCCATATTCTGCTCTTTACGGATGGACTGACAATCCCTTCTGCGATTCCGGATAGAAAAACAGATTATACGGCCCTGGTAAACGGATTTCTTTTTCTGGGACTTACGGGCTTAAAAAAAACAATCCGGCAGATGGAAAAGACAGACCCTTTGTGCCTGTCTTTTCCACGGTTCAAATGCCACGATGATATAGCCTGTATCTCCATCAGTATCGACTAGTTGCTGGTACGAAGCTTTTCCCAGTATTGCTGATAGATTTCAATGGCCGGTCCCACGTCATTTTGGAATTCGCCCTGTTTGATGACCTTTGATTCAGGAAAGATGGTGCGGTTGCTGCTGATTTCTGGGGCCAAAAGGGCAAGAGCCGGCTTTACCGGGGTGGGGTACCCGTACTCTTCAACACAGGTTTTTGCCACTTCAGGTTTCATCATAAAGTTGATGAATGCATGGGCGCCTTTGGGGTTTCGTGCCCCCTTGGGGATAACAAAGCTGTCCACCCAGAAGCTTGCGCCTTCTTTGGGGTATACATACTGGATTGCCGGATTCTCCTGGCGGGCCATCCAGGCTTCGCCGTTCCACATCATGCCGATGCTGACCTCACCTGCCAGAAAAGGCAGTCTCGGGGAGTCGGAGTTGAACAGCAGTACATTGGGCATCAGATCCTTGAGCAGCAGGTAGGCCTGTTCAATTTCCTTGGGGTTGGTGGTGTTGCCGGAAAACCCTTTAATGCGCAGTGCCATGTGAAAGACCTCCCGCAAATCGTCCTGGAGCAGCAGCTTTCCTTTAAATTCGGGCTTCCACAGATCCTGCCAGGATGTGACCTGTTCCTTGGGGATTTCATCGGTGTTCACGGCAATGCCTGTGGAACCCCACATATAGGGTATGGAGTAGTTGTTGTGGGGATCATACTCTTTGTTCAAAAGTTCGGGATCAAGGTTTTTCATGTTGGGTAAAAGGGTGTGGTTCAGTTTTGTGAGCATGCCTTCCCTGCCCATCTTCGCCACAAAATAGGTTGAGGGCACAGCCACGTCATATCCGTCTGATTTAATCAGCTTGAGTTTGGCATACATGGTTTCATTGCTGTCATAGGTGGTGTAAACCACCTCAATACCTGTCTTTTGGGTAAATTCTTCAATTGCTGATTCGGGCAGGTATTCCGTCCAGTTGTAAACATAAATTTTTTCTGCGGCCTGGGCCTGCAAGGCGGCAACCATAATCGTGATTATGGCCATAAGGGGTTTAAACAGTGTTTTCATGTGTTTTTTTCTCCTTCAACATTAATTGACTGACAATAACCAGTGCAAGGGAGAGCAGAACCAGAAGGGCGGCAAGGGCATTGACTTCGGGTTTGACTCCCACTTTAACCATTGAAAAGATTTTTAAGGGCAGCACATCATAGCTTGGGCCTGTGACAAATGAACTGATGATTACATCATCCAGGGAGAGGGTGAATGCCAGAAGCCAGCTTGAGAAAATGGCCGGCCGCATCATGGGAAGGATCACCCGGGCAAGTATGTTTTTTTCCGTTGCCCCCAGGTCCCTGGCGGCATCAAGAATATTGGGGTCAAAATCCTGCAGTCTGCCCGTAATGGTCATGATGGCAAAGGGCAGGCAAAAGGTGATGTGGGAAAGCAGCAAAGACCAGAATCCCAGGCCGATGCCCAGGGTGATGAATAGGACAAGAAACGCAATGGCAAGGATTATGTCCGGGGCCATCATCAGGGTCATGCTCGTGCCCTGGATGACTTTTCGCCCCAAAAACCGGTACCGGTTCAATCCGATGGCGGACAGGGCGCCAATGGTCGTGGCCAGGGTCGCCGCGCATACGGCAATGAGCACTGAATGGCGGGCCGCCTCCATCAGGGAGTGGTTCTCGAGCATGGCCGTAAACCATTTAAAGGTGAATCCTCCCCATTTCATGCCGTATTTATTCAGATTGAATGCGTTAACGACCAGCACAGTTATGGGCAGATAGAGATAGAAAAATATGCCTGTAAAGTAAAACAGCCTTAAAATATTCATGTCGTTATTGCCTCCCCCGGCCGAAACGGCGCAACAGCAGTCCGTATCCGATCAGCATCACCGTCATGAAAATAATAAGCACAATGCTGGTTGCAGAGCCCAGGGGCCAGTTCCGTGCGTTGAGGAACTGCTGCTGGATGAGGTTGCCCACAAGCAGCTGGCGTGCACCACCTAAAAGCGAGGCCACATAGAAAAGCCCCATGGTGGGCACAAACACCATGACACAGCCGGCCATGATGCCGGGCAGGGTGAGGGGAAAAATAACCTTGAGAAATGCGCTGGCAGCGCCTGCGCCCAGATCCCGTGCCGCTTCAACCAGCTGGAAGTCCAGTTTTTCAATGGTCGCATACAAAGGCAGCACCATGAAGGGCAGCATCAGGTAAAAAAGTCCTGCCACCACCGCATAATCGGTGTACATGATTTTCAAAGGGGTGTGGATGAGCCCCAGATTTAACAGGGCTTTGTTGAGTATCCCCTGGGTGCCCAGCACCATGCGCATGGCATAGGTTCTCACAAGGGAGTTGGTCCAGAAGGGGATCATCAGAAGGACAAGAACGCCAATTCGCCATTTGGGGGGCATCCTGGCCGTATACCAGGCAAAGGGATAGCCTAACCCCAGGCACAGCAGGGTCGTGATCAGTGCAAGTTTCACCGAGCGTATGAAAACGATGATGTAGCTGGGATCAATGAGCAGCTGCGAATACGCTTTCAGGCTGAAACTCAGACGGACCAGATTCGCCGGATCCATGGTTAAAAAACTTGTAATGACAAGCAGCAGCAGCGGAATAACCCCAAAAAGGATAAACCATCCTGAGATTAGAATAATGATGTTGAAGCGGGTTTTGCTAGTAATTTTCATCAGGCAAAACAACCTCCCAGCCCTTAACCCAGGCCACATATACCCGTTCGTCCACACTGTAGTCAAAATCCGGGTCATCTTCATCAAAGAACTCGCAGGCTGTAAGCAAAGGCCCGTCATCAAGGCGAACCAGCGTATCAAGGGTGGAGCCCCGGTAACTGCGCTCAACAATACTGCCGGCAAAGGTTTGTATATCTTTTGGGGGAGTCTCATAAAGCCTTAGGTCTTCGGGCCGCAGCAGCAGTACCACTTTGTCGCCCGGCTGGAATTTGCGCCGGGTGTGGGCTGTAATCTGCTGGCCAAATATGGTGACCTCCACCTGGTCAGGATCACAAGCCGTGCTTATTTCCCCGGGGAAAAAGTTGCTGTCGCCGATGAATTTTGCCACATAAAGGTTTTCAGGTTCCTCGTAAACCTGGCGGGGGGTGCCTAACTGGGCAATTCTGCCGTCCTGCATGACCAGTATCCTGTCTGACATGGACAAGGCCTCCTCCTGGTCATGGGTGACAAAGATAAAGGATATGCCAAGCTCCCGCTGCAATTTTTTCAGCTCAAGCTGCATTTCCCTGCGCAGCCGCGCATCCAGAGCGGAAAGCGGTTCATCCAGCAGAAGAATTCTCGGACGGTTGACAATGGCCCGGGCCATGGCGACCCGCTGCTGCTGGCCCCCGGAGAGCTGATGGGGGTAACGTGATGAAAAATCAGTCATTTTTACCTGTTCAAGGGCCTGGTTCACCCGTGTCTCAAGTTCTTTGCCATTGATTTTTTTTATTTTCAGGCCAAAGGCAACATTGTGGAATACGGTGAGATGGGGAAACAGCGCATAGCTTTGAAATACCGTGTTGACCTGGCGTTTTTCCGCGGGCAGGGAAAGCAGGTTTTTTCCGTCAAGAAGTATGATGCCATTGTCTGGGTTTTCAAAACCGGCAATGATGCGCAAAAGCGTTGTTTTTCCACAACCTGAAGGCCCGAGAAGTGTAATAAACTCGCTGGCTTTGACTTCAAGGCCAAAGTCCTGAAGAATCTGCTGGCCAGAAAAAGATTTTGCCAGGCCGCCAATAGAAAGAACCGATTCCATCAGCATCTCCTTTGTCTGTATTTGTATGGATTTGTATTAAGGTTACAGTGGCATAGCTTTTTTTGCCTGCGAATAACGAAGTCCAAAATATATTATTCTCGATCCTTTTGTCAATTTTATAAAAACTGAATCTTGGGCCGCCATGCATCGATATTTGATTTCAAATTTATATGAGTATATATCATTTTCATCTGGGGTTTTACAAAATTGGCCGTCAGCAATGACGGCCAAGAAAAAACAGGGGGAATGTTGGCAAAATCAAAAGAGGAAAAGCGCAAACAGAAACGCAAGCAAAAGCAGGCCCAGGCCAGGCGGGTCAAGGCCGGGCAGGCCGCCGCTGATAAAGGATGGCTCTACTATGAAGACGCCATTTATTATCATGATATCAATAATCTTTCCAAGGCGCTCGCCTTCATACAAAAAGCCGTGAAGCTGCTTCCCAAAGAAGAGGAGGTAATCCTCTTTATGGGGCAGATCGGTGCGTCGTGTAACGACCAGAAGGTGCAGCTCGACGCCCTGGACTGCCTTGAGAAAATTGGGAAATTATCAGATTTAATGCGTTATAACCGGATCATTTTTCTTGTGAATCTGGAAAAATATGACAGTTGCCTGAAAACCGCTGAAGACCTGCTCCAAAATTTTACACAACTTCACCTTGACGATAAACGCAGGAAAAAAGCCAACGTTAAAGATATCATTAGATATTGTAAAGAACAGATTGCCGCAGCCCAGAGACGTGAGCAAGCCATGCGGCAGATGGCGGAAATTTACATGCAACGGGACAACCCTGCTGAAACAGGCCTTCCAGAGCCTGGGGAAAAGTTTGCCCCGGGGCCGCCCGCACCTGGATCATCCGTTGCTCAGCCTTACAAAGACAAGGCAGTTGAAAAATCGGCATCAGTTCCTGTAACCGTGAACATTGACAAAGATGCGTTTGTCAGGGCTCTGGCTGAAACTGAAACAGCAGGGCCTGATCTGTATGAACTGGCGCTGATGAGTCATAAAATCCGGTTTGCGGAGTCCTTTGAAACCCTGATCTGCCTGCCTGGTCTTACGGAAATTACATCGTTCTGGTACCAGGAGGAGACCGCCAAAAAGGTGCTCAAACAATTCAGGGGACGGGCGCTTCTTTCCGATGAGGTGGGGCTGGGCAAAACAATTGAGGCGCTGATCATCCTGTCGGAATATTTGCGCCGGGGCATGGTGAAAACAGCGCTGATTCTAACGCCTACCCCTCTGGTGTCCCAGTGGCAGACAGAAATGGCATCCAAATTCAACCTCAGGGTACAGTCAACCGACAGCCCGGAGTTCAAATCCGGGGACAGCGGTTTCTGGGAACAAAACATTGTGGTGGCATCCATTAACCAGGCAAAATCAAAAAAGAACTGGAATCTGATCACCAGCCGGGAGTACGACATGGTGATTGTTGATGAGGCCCATCACCTGAAAAATAAATCCACGCTGAATTTTAAGCTGGTCAATGCCTTGAAGAAAAAATTTATCCTTTTGCTCACAGCCACGCCCGTGGAAAACAATCTCATGGAACTGTACAACCTGATCACCCTGCTTAAACCGGGACAGTTGGAAACGGCCACATCCTTCAGAGAACGGTTCATGAAGCGTGGAGACCCCACAGACCCCCAGAACAGAGAAATGCTCAAACACCTGCTGAGCCAGGTGATGATCCGGAATACCCGGGCCCTGGCAGGAATCCATATCCCGCCCAGGTTTGCCAGCACTATCCGCATTGCCCCCACAGCGGGCGAGTCTGCTTTTTATGAGCGGCTTCAGAATCTTTTACACCTGCTCAACGATCAGAAAACGGGGCGGGCCAAACTGATGATTAAAAACCTGCTGGCCCAGGCCGGATCATCCCCCAAGGCCGTGGAGGGCAGTCTGGACCGGATGCTTGAAAATCGGTCCTGGCTGCTGGAGATTGAAAATGAAATCAAAGCCGTTCGAAATCTGTGCCGGACAACGGCGGATACCCCTAAAAACATGGCACTGCTAAAGCTGGTGAAGGCAGATAGTGAAAAACTCCTTGTTTTTGTAAAATATACGGCGACCCTCGAGTATCTGGCTGAATTTTTGGAATGGAACGATATTTCATTTGTTCTTTTTCACGGAGGCATGGCCAATGAGCTGAAGGATGCGGCTATCCAGTCATTCAAAGAAGATGTCCAGGTACTGGTCACCACGGAAATCGGCGGGGAGGGGCGCAATATCCAGTTTTGTTCCCGGATGGTCAACTATGATCTGCCCTGGAATCCCATGAAAATTGAACAGCGCATCGGCCGTATCCACCGCATCGGCCAGGAAAAGCAGGTGCAGATCTATAATTTTTGTGCCCAGGGCTCCATAGAGGATTACATCCTGGATATCCTGGACCGGAAAATCAATATGTTTGAAATGGTCATCGGAGAGATTGACATGATCCTGGGCAGGGTGACAGGGGAAAAGGAGTTTTCGGATATGGTCTGCGACATCTGGGTGGATTCACAAAGCCTGGAAGAGCGGGACCAGTCCTTTGCCAAGCTGGGCACAAAACTGAAACGGGCCAAGACAGGGTATGAGAAAACACGGGAACTGGACGGCAAGCTTTTTGGAGACAGCTATGAACTCTAATGGATATGACCAGGACAGACACGAACAAATTGATGTCATGGATTTTGCTTGCCGGTTTTTTAAAGCCCGGGGCGGGGTGGTGGAGGAACGGGGGCTAACCCGGGATATCCTGCTGCCCGAGGCAGTGGCCCAAACCCTTGGTACGGATGAGTTTTTCCGGGTGGGGCCTGAGGAGGTTGTGGTCCAGGGGCGGTCAAAAGTCCATGCCGTGCAGCTGCATACGCCGTTTCTTGACCGGATGCTCACCCTGGCAGGAGAATCACCACCCTTTGCCCGGGCCGAACTGAAATTTGATTATATCAAAACCCAGGGGTTTGACCGGCTGATCGAAAACCGGTTTCAATTCCATAAGTCCAAGATCCGGGTGATGAAGACCGGTGAAGCAAGGACCCGGTATCTGATACTAACCTGCCGGTATACCGCCCAAAGCGATGAGATAAAACAAGGCCTTGTGGAGATCTGCGTCAACCTGGAGACCGGCGCGGTTATTCCGGGCATGGCTCAGGGACTTTCCCATGTTCAAAAGGAGTTCATCCTTGATAAGGGCCGGGAGGTGAACGAAAAGGAAGTTGAAACGATAGGTACAATTGTCTCCCAATATGGACAAGTCCTGGTGAAAGAGCGGCTGGGTTCGTTTGTGGAGAGCATGAACCGGCGGTTTAACAGGGATACGGCAAGTCTTGATGCATATTACCAGGCCCTTGAAGAGGAGATGCGCCAAAATCTTGGCAGAGGCGGTATTTCTCCGGATCTGGCCAGGGAAAGGGAAGAAAAAATAGCCATGATACCAGCTGAACTTGCCGCCAAGAAAAAGGATCTGCTCAATAAGTACGGCATCCGTATTGAGTTTAAACCGGCCGCTGCGCTGTACTTGACTTCTGCCTGTGTAGCAGTGTTTGCCCGGCTCATATCCGGGCGCAACAGTAGGGATTTTACCCTGACATACAATCCTGTGACCAAGGATATGGATCCGGTGGTCTGCCACACCTGCGGTGCCGGTACCTATGCAATGGGATTGTGCCCTAATCTGCACATCAGCTGCCCGGACTGTTTGGGTTTGACCTGTGGTTAAGAGCCTGTTTAAAAGTTAATTTTACTACAATCATTTATAAAGCTGCATAGATCCTTCCATGGCTTTAGATTCAATATTTATAATGGGTTGAAAATACAACATAAGTTCGCCGAGATCCAGCGCTTTTCTCAGTTCGGTTTCAAAGGAGTCATTGACATTTTTAAACCGGTCCAGATCTGGGGTGTCTAAATGTCCTGTTTTCTCCAACTTTTGGCATCGGCAATAGTGATAAATACTGGTTGCTCTCTCTGGTAAGAAGAGTTGTGATTGTGCTCGGATTCGGCAGCACCTTCCGACGTTGCCGAGTTAAAAAAAATAATTTTTTTCTCGATTTCTTGTTGCTGTTTTACCGATACCCCCATGACCATCTTTGCTGCATCATCGGATAGCTCTCCGCAATATGAAGGTAACCGGAGCGCAATTCTGTTGGCATCTTTTATTTCTCCGGTACCATGGGCTTTACCAATGCCATATAGGGATTCGAGAATATCCGAACAAATAGGCATTCCGATGGCGCTCACTCCCAGGGATTGTGCAACCATCAGTTGGTTCTCCATCCAGGTTACAAAACTGATGTATATCCCCTGGACTTCAACTGGACCGAAAAGGTCTTGGAGGAATCTGTCTGTGTGACCCGAATGCTTGAACAGGGCTCCTACCGAACGTAAGGCTCACCTCCTGCCCGCCATAGCTTCCCGGCAAAATTTGTTTTCCGGCAGATCATAACCCTGGCCCCATGTCAGTTTCCACTACCAGAAATTAGATTGAGATTAAGTCTGGATTAGATCAACGACTCAATAGACTATTTGTCTGTCTGTGCCGGTTTTGAAAAAAAGACCATATGATCTGCTCAAAAGCGAAATCTTTTAAGGGATCTTCCTGGCTCAGCCGGCTTGTAAAATACCTCCCGGGCCATCTGTGTCCCCATTTATCCATGGTATACAGCTCAATATCATTATCATGGACCGGGTCGGCACACTTTGTTTTTGTGACCTGGTCGCGGCAAAGTGTTTCTGTTCTGGGCTCATCCGGGCAATGATTGTTTTTCACCCAGAAGTCTATGGCCTGGGCCACCGGCGTATATGTGCGCTCTCCGCGTTTTCGTGGACTGATGCCTCCGTCATAGGGGACATTTTGATCATCCTTGGCATGAAAGACAATCAGGGGCAGGGGGAATGCGGGTTTCGGGGGCATCCACAAGGGTGTTTCAGCATCTGCTTGTCCCCCAATAGCTGCACCCAAGACTGCTGCTGCGGCCAGCCGGTCCGGATACTCCGCGGCAAAGCGATAGGTGAGCATTCCACCGTTGGAAAAACCCACCATATACACCCTGCTCGTATCAAAAGGGAATTGAGCCTGAATATCATCCATGACTGCCAGTAAAAAACCGACATCGTCCAGATTGTCCTTTGCGGCCTTTCCACAGCAATGCCCGGCATTCCAGTGTTTTAAATAGCCAAACAAGCCATAGGCCCCCGAAGGATAGGCCACAAGAAAATCAAATTTGTCTGAAAGCGTGCTGAAACCGGTCTGTTTTTCCATTTGCACGGGGGTGCTGAAAGCCCCATGCAGGACGATGACCAGAGGTATTTTCCTGTCGGGGTTGTACCCCTGGGGCAAATGCAGAAGAAAATAACGGCGGGCCCCCATGACCCGGATGTCCAGTTTCTTTTTCATGGTGCAGCCGCCTTTGGTGGCGCTTTTTGTCGTGGAAACGGTGCAGCCGTAAATCATGGCGGCAGTAATCGCTAACAGGATGATCAATTTCATTTCCCGGCAATTCTTTTTTGTTTTCATATCTTCCAACCCGTTTGGTGTCATTGTCCATGGGGTGATCAAAAATGAGTGCTTATACGTGCCATTGTATTGGCATACTGCTTCCCCCGCAAGATTTTAAGAGATGCAATTTTCCAGGACAAAAAAGTTTTTATTATTTGTAAAGTAAGGGATTGTACGCTATGTGTAGCTATTATTTAGGCCAAATAGACGTATCGTTCATTAATTGGTGCCCGAACGGAAATCCGTGTTTGGGCGGCTCGTCAGGGGAGTATGCGCTTTTCTGACAATCCGTCCAAACACTAATTATTCAGGGAAAGGTTATGAAAAAAAATATCTTCTGGGTGGTTCTGATCTGTTTTATGTCAATGGGATGTGTAATGTTTGGGGGATGTGCAATGTTCGGAAAGTCAAAAACCGTAGTGGTCAGTCCCAAAATACACTCCATAAAACAGAATACCTACGCTATTTTGCCATTTTCAGATATTCGCACAAAACAGGCCCAAAGGGCAGATATTAATTTCATGGTCACTGATGTGATGCTGGATGCCTTTGAGACAGCTTTGCTTAAAACCGGGGCTAAAATCGTAGAGCGGCCTAAAATAAAAAAAGTTCTTGATGAAATGCAATTTTCGTATACCGGCAATGTGGATGAGGACCAGCTAAAAGAGATCGGAAAATTAACCAATTCAGATGCAATTGTTATTGGGATGATAAGGGCCTTTGCCAATGCTGAGTTTAAAGACAAAGAAAAGCCCGATAAACCAACCAAATGCACAACTATCAGTTTTTCTGTTAAGGCCATTGAGATCGAAACCGGAGAAATTCTTTGGAAAGGCTCAATAACCAAATCCACAGGTCTGAAAAATGACTTTATGTTTAGCTGTGATTGTGATGTTTTAAGATATGCAGACCCCATAGCTTCAACCCTTGTGGCAGATCTTGAAAAGGCCAGTGAGAAAAAATAGAAAGGGCATGACCTTCATTTGATAAATACCGGAGTACGGAAATCTAAGGGATGCACCTGTATTCTTTTTTCACACCTATCAGGTTTTATCCGGTTTTAAAAAAAATTTTCAAGCACACGTTTCAGATCTTCTTTCCTGTATGGTTTGGGAAGAAAATGAGTTCCCTCCTCCAGTATTTTGTTGGCAGAAAGCACCTCTTCCGGATATCCTGACACATAGAGACATTGGATATGGGGATGTTTTTTTTTCAATGCGACGGCAAGATCATAGCCATTCATTTCAGGCATGATAACATCTGTGATAAGTAGTTGAATCTGATCTGGATGCCCGGCAGCGATGTCAAGCGCCTCTTTGGGTGAATGTGTCCATAGTACTGAATATCCCATTTGCTCAAGCATCTGGCGGCCTAAATCAAGCAGAGCTTTTTCGTCCTCCACCAGAAGGATGGTTGCATTTTTCCTGTCCGGCACTTTGTGATCACAATCGGAGGCGTCAGGCCCATCCGGTTTTTTATGCTCAGGAAGCAGAATTGTAAAGGTCGAGCCTTTACCCGGCTCGCTGGATACATAGAGACTTCCGTTGTTCTGCCGGACAATGCCATAAACGGTGGAAAGCCCTAAACCTGACCCATGGGCTGATTCTTTTGTTGTAAAAAAAGGTTCAAAGATATTGGGGATAATGTTTTTATCCATACCGCACCCCGTGTCGCGGACTGACAGTTTCACATAGCGGCCGGCAGGTAAATCGGAATCTTGCTCGAATTGCGGTTCATCAATGGTCACATGTTCCGTTGCAATTGAAATTTGACCGGCGCCGTTGATGGCATCCCCGGCATTGATACACAGATTGACCAAAATTTGATCCAGCTGGATTGGATCAATTTTGACCAAGCCAGGATCGTCATGGGGCAGAAAATTGAGCCGGATATCTTCTCTGAGCAAGCGCCGGAGCATATTCATCATCCTGGACACCGTTTCGTTTAAATCCAAAATCCGGGGGCATGCCGTCTGCTTGCGGGCAAAGGCGAGCAACTGCTCTGTCAGATCTGCTGAACGTTTGGCTGCCGCACTGATCTCGATCACTTTGGGGTAATTGGGATCAGTGCGCGTCATATCCTCCTGCATCATTTCTGAATATCCGAGAATAATGCTGAGCATATTGTTAAATTCATGGGCAATCCCCCCGGCAAGCCGGCCCACGGACTCCAGTTTCTGGGCATGGATCAGTTGCTGCTCCAACTTTTTCTTTTCCTGTTCCGCCTGCTTTCTTTCTTCCATTTCCCTGACCAGTTGCGCGTTGGCCTGGCTGAGATCTGCCACCCGTTCTTTGACCAGTTCTTCAAGATGGGCGTTCTCATCCCTGAGACGGTCTTCGGCCTTTTTTATCCTGAGCATCGCCCGAACCTGGGCGGCAAGTGCGGCTTCATCAATGGGCTTGGTTAAAAAGGCATCCGCCCCGATATCCAGGGCCCGCACCCGGCTCTTTGAATCTGTCCGGACAGCGGTAAGCATGATGACGGGGATGAAGGCGGTGGCCTCTATCTTTTTTAATTCACGGCAGGTTTCAAACCCATCCATTCCCGGCATGTGAATATCCAGCAAAATAGTGTCCGGACGTTCTATTATGGCTTTGTGAATGCCTTCTTCACCCGAAGATGCCGTGATAACGTCACTGTTCGGGATCAACAGCTTGAGCAGCACGCTGATTGTTACCAGGTTGTCCTGGTTGTCATCGATGGCCAGAATACAGGGCATTGTTACTCCTCCAGGTCTGTCTGCAGCCAGAAACGCACCTTTTTTCTCAGGGCTTCCGGGTTTATGGGTTTGGGAATATAATCATCGCAGCCCCCCTTAAGAATCCGCTGCCTGTCTCCTGCCATGGCCATGGCCGTTAGCGCCACAACAGGAATGCTTTTGGTTCCATCATCCTGCTTTAAAGCTGAGACAACCTCAAGGCCATCCATTTTCGGCAGGGCCATGTCCAACAATATGAGATCCGGCATCAGCGCCCTTGCCATATCAAGACCCTGACGCCCATCTACCGCCTCTTTAATATCTAACCCTTTGGGCAGAATGGCCTTTATGGTGGTTCTATTGTCCGGGTTATTCTCTACGATCAATACCACGGGGCGGCCGGTACTGGGTTTCGATTCAACCGGGCGGGGTACCCGGGGCTGAATTGCATTTTTTAAAATCGTGTTGATCTGCTCAAAGAGCTGTTCACTGCACTCGGGTGATTTCAGCAGGATGGTGGAGGCGTTCATCGTGAGAATCTTTTTTTCCTGGGGGGTGAGATCTTTGGCCGTTAACACCAGAACCGGTATTCCGGTTGTTTCCGGATTGGCCCGAACGGCTTTGATCAGTGCAAATCCGTCCATCCCGGGCATGATCAGATCAATGACCATAATGTCAGGTTTTTGGGATTCAAGCAGGTCCAAACACTGCTCTGCGCTGTTTGCGGTCATAACCTGGACACCCTCCCGGGTAAGCCACAGGGCCGCCTGGTTTCGTTCTGTGTCATTATCATCCACCAGCATGACGGTGGACGGCAGTGTCGGGTAAATTTTTCGAATTTCAGAAAGGAGTTGTTCCCGATCCAGGGGTTTGTTTACATAGCCCACGGCGCCTAGGGCAAACCCGGTGTTACGGTCATCGGATACAGTCACTATAATCACAGGAATTTCAGCGGTATCCGGATCTTTTTTCAATTGGCTCAATACTTCCCAGCCGTCCATTTCCGGCATGATGACATCCAGGGTGATGGCCAGAAGAGAGTGGGTTTTTGCATAGTTCAGCGCCTGCCGGCCTGTGGCCGCGGTCAGGGTGTTGTATCCCTGCTTTTGAAATGCATCGCTTAAAAGATCACGCGTCTTCGGGTCGTCATCCACAATGAGGATGCTTGGCCACTGTCTTGTGGGGACTGCCGGCAGGGAATGGATGGGCAAAGGTTCCCTGGACGGCCGGCTTGGGCTGACCGGAAGGTTGACAATAAACCGGCTGCCCTGGTCAACCACCGATGACACATTGATATCCCCGCCCAGCAACCGGACGGCTTTGTGGGCGATGGCCAGCCCAAGCCCGGTACCTTCATATTTCCGGGTCGTGGTGCCGTCGGACTGGCGGAACTCTTCAAAGATGGTTTTCAAATCTTTGGAGGATATGCCGATACCCGAATCCTCAATGGTGATTTCAACATGTCCGTTTCGTTCAAGGGCAGATACGCTAACCCCTCCTCTCTCTGTGAATTTCACCGCATTGGCGATTATATTTTCAAGAATCTGATGAACCTTGGCTTCATCACTTTCAAGTTGGGGAAGTGTTTCGGGCAGCCGGACGTCAAGCCGGATATTTTTATTGCGTGCAAGGGGAGAGAGGCTTTCGACAATATTATCCACTACCCCCTCAAGGGAAAAACGGGTGCAGTCCAGTTCCACTTTTCCGGCCTCTATTTTAGACAGATCAAGGATATTGTTGATCAATGCCAGTAGTCGTTTGCCGTTGCGCTCAATGATTTCCAGATAGTTATTTTCCTCCGGAGTCAACTTTTCGCCGGCCTGGGTCATTAGCACCCGGGACAGGGCGTTCACAGAGTTCAGCGGGGTTCGCAGCTCATGGCTTATATTGGAGAGGAACTCACTTTTTAAACGGTTTGCCTCTTCCACCTGTTTTTGCTGATGTTCAAGCTCGATATTTTTTCGGGTCAACTCCCCGGATTGATGTTCGATCTCCGTATTCAGCGTCTGGAGCTTTTCGTTGGCCTTTTGGGACGAGTCAAACAGGCGGGTGACCTGTTCATTTTGTTTGGCTGCATAGAGCAACACGGACAGTGACCGGATGGCGGACAGCAAGTATTGCTGTTTGGGCGTATCAACAGGGTCAAAAAAGGCGACTTCAAATACACCGAAAAGATGATTTTCATACATCATGGGGATGGCCATAATGTCCTGGGGCGTTTGGTTTTGCCCTCCGGATTTGACCGAAGCCTCTTCAGGCGTTGGCCGGGTCAGCATAATCTCTTTTTTATCTTTGGCCGCCTGGCCCACAAGCCCTTCTCCCAGATCAAAAAGTTCGGCGAACTGGCTTCCCTGGGGAACCGCATAATAGTAGCTGAGTCTGCACTGGGTTGTCTGTGCATCATATGTGTATATGGCCCCGGCGCAGTTTTTCAGGCTTTGGCAAAGATGATCGCAGCCTTTTTCCAACAGTGCTTCAAATCCAAGGTCTCCGGACAGGGCGTGAATCAGTTCATTTTCCATGCGCTGAAGCCAGAACTGTTCTTTCAACCGTCGAATCAGCCGGTTGAAATGATCTGCCAGTGCCGCAATTTCGTGGTTTCCCCTGACTGTCGCCAGTTCCAATTCTCCTGTCCGGGTGATCCGGGAGATGGTTTTCCGAAACGTTTCAATGGCTCCCAATATACTTGAAGACAACAGGCAGCCGATGGTGATTGCCAGACACATAAAAATGATAATCGCGGTCAGGATATAAATATATACCTGCCTTTGGGTTTTCCGGGCATCCTGCATAAACCCGTCTGCTTTATTTCTGGCATAGCGGGTGAGCTCTTCCATCCGTTTTTCCAGGCGGGCCACGTAATCAGCTCCTTTTTTACGGGTTATCATGTTGGCGGATGCGGTGTCCCCTTTGAGAACAAAGTCCTGGACCTCCAGACGAATAGGCTTCCATCCGTCAAAAAGGGCGATGGTGTTTTCAATCAGTTGCTTGCCGGCTGTGCCTAAAATGTATTGCTTGATAAGGGCCAACTCTTTGTAAACCACAGCCTCTTTTTCACGCACCTCCTCAATGGCCAGGGCGATGTCGGCCTGGCTTCGGGCCGTGGAGACATCCTTCATGGACCGATGCATGGCAAGAACCCCGGCTTTGGCTTCCAGGGCAGCATTGGACACCTGAAGCGGGTGGGTGTAAAGTGTCACGGTAAGCCGGTTGAGTACCTCTATCTGATGAATCGTGCTGACACTCAACGCCACAAACAGAATGATGATCAGGGAAAATGAAACCACCATTCTGTTTTTCAACGACAGCCTGTCAAAAAGACTCATCGGCTTTGCTCCTGTTGTTAACTGTTTGTGAGATAAGGTTTTAAACCAGTGTTTCTCCGGACGGTTTAATGTTTTTGAAATTGATTGGTGTGTCCGTCACAGGCCCGAATCGGAATACATTTTTGTCCACAAAGCGGTGGAGCATGATATCCACATAAATGGTCTGGTTCGGCATTAGAATTTTTTGTACCTCGTCTTTGGACGGGCGAAATTCTGCCGCAGCGTAATAGGCGAATCCTGTGACGGGCCGGGCCACCACCCGCAATCCGAATTGACCGGTTTTAATAATATCCTGCATTTTATCAACATTCAGATAGTAAACCAGGCGACCGGTACTTTGGTTCATCTGGCGGTCCATGAAAAAACCTTTGGGAAGCTTGCCGGGCTGATACTGGCTTCCGGCCAGAAACAACAGATCATAATCGCCCTGGGCGATGTGCTCCCCCTGGTCGTCATGAACATTAAATACCAGCATGCAGTATTGATCCCCATCCTTCTGGGCTTTTCGGGTGTCATTCTGCAAATGTTCAAGTTGATTTTCGTATGCCTGCCGGCTGTCTACCTGAACGCATTTTAAAATATCCTGAACCACCGGTGCTCCGGTGTCGTTGGGGCCGATACTCTGCATAATGCCCATGGTTTTCCCGGTGTGGCTGTACTGGTTGTATACCCTTAGGGCCACGGGTTGCGGGTGTTTGATGCCCCCGTCCCGTGCTAATTTTAAGCGCAGGGTCCGGGGCTGTTTTCTGATTTCATCGTCCAGGGACTGAACCAGTGAAACCCAGCTGTAGTTCAAGTTGGCCCCGGCCACCCGGATCACCCCGTCGGAACCTTTTTCAACAAGATATGAGTTGATAAAATCATAAAATTTATGGTCGATGCCCTGGCCGGTGAGCACAAAGGGGTAAAAAGAGGCAGCTGTCATGTCATAGTCAAGCCAGGTGTGGTTCAGTTCCCACTGGCCCTCACTGCCCAGGCCCAGCCAGTCCAGCACGCGCTGTCCGGGCTCAATGCCGCTGAACCATGCTTTGATCCGCCCCACCCGGGCTTTGCCCAGAACAGCCAGGGTCGATCCGTGGTTGGCCGGTGCCAGCATCACCAGGTGTTTCAGGGGCAGTGCATCCAATTGACGGGCGCCGTAAAATCGATCCACCCAGCTTCGAACCACAGGGCCGCCGGTGGAGTGGGTGATACATGAAAACGGTGCAATATGGGCATCGCTGTTTCCCGGCAGATCGCGCAGGGCCCGGTCCATGGCCCGGGCGATGTCATCCATGGTGACATTGTCATTAAAGCTGATGTACCGGCCCAGGTAGATATGCTGGATATCCAGGCTCAGGCCGACTCCGGCGGCGGCATGGGACAATGCCCGGGGAAGATTTCCGTATGTGTAGGTGTTGGTTACACTCCATCCGTGAACAAAAATAAGCTGCATTATTTTTTCCCTTCTGGTTTTCCTGTGGCCACACCTGGCCCTGCTGGGTAGCCTGCATTATTTTTTCATAAGAAAGTCCCCATTTGTTGTTCAGGTTCTTTCTTGCTTCGTTGGGGGCTGAGCCTGGCAGAAGATATGTCAGGTCAGCCCATGGCTGTTCGTTGATATGGTCCATGGTTATCCTCATAAAATGACTCCAGACATCCTCCATAAGAGCCCATGGAAAAAAGATATCTGACAAAATCTAATCTAAGAATTTGTTAAGAAATTGTTCTTTCAAAAGCTTTTTCCAAAGGGTGTATCCGTTGATACTTAGATGCAATCCGTCTTCTTCAAACAGTATTTCCTGGTTATTCGCCTCCATCATTGAATCGAAAATATTCACAAAGGTACAGTTGGGATGACATACTTCTATTTCTCTGCGGATAATGCTGTTTGTGAATTTGATTGAATTTATCAGATCCTGTCTGACAATGCTTGGTTTAACTGAAATAAAAGCTACGGGTATATTCCCGCAATAGCGGTCAATTAAAGACATCAGGTAGTTAAAACAGATAAAAACCTCTTCGGGGTGACGGCCTTCTCCCAGGTCATTGTCTCCGGCATAAAAAACAAGCAGGTCGGGCTGGTACCGGGGTATTAACCGTTTAAAAAACCAACAGCAGGCAGCTGACGTTGAACCTCCAAAAGCCTGGTTGATAATTTCAAAATCCGGGAAATCGTTGGGGGCATCAGGCCATAGGCGCAGGGATGAACTTCCGTAAAACAGCAGTCTGGACTTTTGACCTTTAGCATTGACCGGCTTTGATTGAAGTTGTTCTATTTCAGCATTATACCAAAACATGGCGGTTAGATTGATAATGATTAAATTTAATAGAGACCCAGCCCTGTATAAATTCATTCAATATTAGTACGATATACAATTTTAATACAATGAATTTATCAGAATTGTCTATTTTAAACTTACATGCTCACAGGACCCTTTATGTTTCAAACCCAAACCGGTCATATGGATAAATACAGGCGTTTAACCATCCCTGCACACCTCGGGAAGTCATGGGGCATAGGGAAGACAGGTGACGCCGTTGTCTGGCTTTTTAATTTTAATGATGCGATGTATATCGTACCGGATGAGATCTGGGAAAACATTGAGAACAGAGTCATGATGATGAAAGACCAATCATCCATGAAGATAAAACGTCTGCTTGTGGGATCGGCGATCATGACCCGGCCGGACAAGCGGGGACGGGTGGCAATTCCCCCAAGTCTTTTATGCACAAAACGTCTTCAGGCCGGCAAATTCCGGCTGGTCTGGACAGAGACAATACTTATGGTTTTTCCCCTGGAAGCTTCGTTTGGCTATCCGCAATCTCGATACCGGGAGTTCATTGATCTGAGGATGACGGCTTTGTATGGCTATACAGATTTGCTGAACAGCAGCAGTGCAGAGCTTCCCACCGACCTGTTCAGGGTTGACCGCCACCGGGAGTTGGAGGACCGGATGGCTGATATCTTTAATGTTGAAAAGGACAGTCTGTCTTTGCAGATCCTGGATAACCCGGATCCTGATGTATCAATCATGGCTGTGCTCCGGTCCGGCAGCGGCAGCGAATGTCTGTGGATACGCTATGATGGCGCAGCCCGAAGGTTCAGGGTCTGCGATCTCTTTGAATGGATTGGCTCTGAGTTTTTTACACAAAAGGGTATTCTTAACTTTGTAATGGTTCAGCATTACACCTCCGGAGTGCCGGACATGGCCGACTGGAAAATCCTGTCCTTCACTCTGTCACCAGAAATGTCGCGCAGATTGTCCTCGGAAATCACCATGGACAACTATGAACAATCCGCTGACCAGCTCAATGCAATGGCCTATTTTCGTATAATGGTGAATCGTGTCGCAGATGAGCTTGACAAGGTAATCGCCCGTATGTGCTATGAGAATGATGACGGATATGCCAAAACGCTGAAACGAAACCGGGACGGTGTGGGTGATGTCCTGTCCTGGGTGAAGGAGAACCGTCCCCAAAGGGGGGAGCCCTGCCGGGACTATGTGGAAAGGCTTAAGGAACAGGTGAATCAGTGGAGACACACAACAACAGAAAACCTGGCAGCAGAAAGGGGAGAGGACTATGCCCGGTCCTGGAACTCAGGGGCCCGGTCTGCTGAAAATTTGATTGAGGCCCCTCCTGAACTGCCAGTGCAATTCGTGTTCCATGATCTCGGTCTTTAATAGTGCCTGGATCCCTGAAAAATACCGGCTGATGCAGGACGATCGGCCAGACACTATTTCTTTGGAAAATCCTGATTGATTTCAACAGGCTCTCCATGTATGATCTGGATCATTTTTAAAGGGATTTTGGGAGAGGTATATGGAAGACATTCTACAGGAAAAACGCAAATGCCACCGGTACCAATTGCCGGTGAATGTGGACGCTGTCATCGGAGACAGGCTTATCAAGTCAACCGCACGGGATATATCATGTGCCGGGTTGTTCCTCACGACCCGGTCTAACCTGCAGGTCGATTCTGAAGCCTGTGTTGTTGTCTCTCTTCCAGGCAGGCACCTGCCCATAAAACTGAAGGGAAAAAGTGTCAGGGTTGAACTGGATGGCGTTGCTGTGCAGTTTCATGGTATTTCTCCTTACTTTGTTGAAAATCTGAGCGAGGAGCTTGAGCGTGCGGCTGTGCATCTTCAGTTTGGAGGCTCTCTTCCGTTACCCAGGACGGAAAATCTGGTTTTCCGTCCATAGGAAAATATTTCTAAGTTAGGTCCGCTGTCACCATACCCTATAATTGAGATAAGAATAATACATGAAGTACTCCCAGGCAAAACAAGGAAGAATATATGTTATCCGTCTTGAAGACGGTGATATCATACACGAAGAGATTGAAAAGTTTGCTGATGAGCAGGCAATAAAAGCGGCGGCGTTAACCATTATCGGAGCCGTTGATACCGGTAGCAATATAATTGTCGGGCCAGAAGATGGCCGGGCAGAATCCATTACCCCCATGAAGCATATTCTCAACAATGTGAATGAGATAGTGGGGACAGGCACAATCTTTCCCAATGAGAAGGGTGTGCCCAAATTACACATGCACATAGCGTGCGGCAGACAAGATTCAACCGTAACCGGATGTATCCGCAACGGTGTGAAGACATGGCATATACTCGAGGTTATTTTATTTGAATTAATTGATACCGGTGCTGTGCGTAAGTTGGATACCGCCATGGGATTCGAGCTGCTGAACCCGTAAACATCGTTTTACAAAAAGGAGCACCGCCGGGCAATTTTTACACTCTGCGCCAAGGCTGCGGGATAGTTTTCAAACCGTTGGCCCTGCTCCTCCCCGGACCGGAAATTGAATCCATCACCGTGGAGCAGATTATTTCCATGGGCTTTGCGCAGGGCATTACATGCGACTGCATCCATGCGATCCAGGTAAAACGGTCCTCCGGTTACCACACATGCCACCCCGCACCTTTTGGCCAGACCCTCCAGCAGCCCATTCATATCCATCTCCCCGGCGCGACCATTGTCCTGGAGCTCAACCAGCAGATTCTCCGGCCCGACAATGGATTTCAGCTTCAGTAACAGCGCTTCGGCACTCTGGTCATGACCGGCCTTCAAAAGCTTGTCCACCGCTCCCCCGCGGCCTCCGGTGAGCACAATCAGTCCCCTGCTATACTGCTCCAGCAATTCCGGATCAATCTGGGGGCGACCAATATTGCCATGGGTTTGCGCAATCCGGTCAAGCTCTCGCAGGTTTTCCAGGCCTATAACATTTTCCGCGATCACGGGCAGATGATACTTCTGGTCAGCCTTTTTTCGATGATCCCCAAGTGTCAGATAGAATCCGCAGCCCACAATCGGCGTGATTCCTTCCCGGCGACAGACGTCAACAAAGACGTCAACACCACTCATCGTGCCGCTGTCCATAATCCCCAGCGACGTCATGCCGTAGGTCTTTGCCCGTTGCACGGCCTGGTCGATGGTCAGAGTGGAGTTCCCGGCAGTGTGTGTCGTGTGTAAATGCAGTTCTATGTAGCCCCTCACCTATCTCTCCTAACCGCCCGATTATCTATTATCAGTTGCCCAAAGGATTTTCGGCATGGACGCTTGTGCCTTCGTCTGCCGGGGATTTGGGGCCTGCCGGCAACAGAACCGTGAACACAGAACCGCCCCCCTGTTCACTTTTAACGGTTATGACACCGCCATGGTTGAGAACAATGCCATGGACAATGGCCAGTCCCATGCCTGCCCCCCTGCCGATCTCTTTGGTGGTGAAATAGGGGTCAAAAATTCTGTCCTGAATGGTCGGATCAATGCCTGTGCCTGTATCTTCAATGGTGAACCGAACAGCCCCGGTCGAAGAAAAATCCGACAGTTCGGGCATGGTTAACTCCTGGGGCTCCACCATGTCCAGGTCTATGTTCAAGGTCCCGCCGCCGGGTTCCATGGCCTGGGCGGCATTGGTGCACAGGTTGATAAGCACCTGCTGGATCTGAGTGGGATTGGCATTGATTGTCTGGATGGGCCCAATGTTTTGGCACACAATTTCGATGGATGACGGCAATGAGGCCCTTAAAAGGCGGGCCGTATCGTTCAGCAGTTTGACGGGGTCCACAGAATATTTTCCCTGTTCTGTCTGCTGGCTGAAACTGAGCAGTCGCAGAACAACCTCCTTGGCCCTGGCGCAGGCGGTTTGAATGGCATCAATGCGTGACCGGACCGGACTCTCTTCGGGGAGGTCCAGCAGTGCCACCTGGGCATTACCCAGGATGATTCCCAAAATGTTATTGAAATCATGGGCAACTCCGCCTGCCAGGGTGCCGATGGATTCCATCTTGCGGGCCTGGACAAGCTGGTGTTGCAGGGCTTTTCTCTCTTTTTCTATTTTTTTCTGTTTTGTAATGTCGGTTATGGAACCCACAATGGCCACTGTCCTGCCGTTTTTAGCAACCGGGGTTTCACGAATTTCCACCATAACCTTGCGCCCTTTGGCACCGAGCAGTTCCATTTCATATGGGGGCTGGCGCTCCCCGGTTCTGACGGCCTCTTTTGTCAACTCAAAGCCCTTGAGATTGATGGGGTTGTCCGTGACAAATTCAGTCCACTGCACCATGGCCTCTTCGGGTTCGCACTGCAGAATCTGTCTGCACCGGGGACTGATATAGGTGATTTGATTGTCAGGTGTATGGGAGTAATACATGCTGGTGGAGTTTTCCAGGATGTTCCGAAGTTTTTCTTCGCTTTCCCGCAGGGCTTTTTCCGTGGCGATTTTTTCCCGGGCCTTTTTTGAAAGCCTGCGGCTTCTAAACAGTATCACAAAGATAATGCCAAGACAGAACAAAACCACCATGGCGATGTATCGGAATA
Source organism: uncultured Desulfobacter sp. (assembly GCF_963665355.1). Lineage (GTDB taxonomy): Bacteria > Desulfobacterota > Desulfobacteria > Desulfobacterales > Desulfobacteraceae > Desulfobacter. Next base: position 5,216,676 of record NZ_OY762229.1, on the reverse strand, counting down.
GATCGTCGGGTATGATGCCATAGTCGTATTGAACGGACAGCCACTGCTTGCGAATGTCACTTTTTTCTTCGGGAGCCAATGCCTGGAGTGCTTTGTTTACAATTGTGAGAAGTTCCTGGTGACCCTTGGGAACAGCCATATACAGCTGATAATTGTCATAGGGGGTGGGGGCTGCGATTTTAAGGTTTGCCAGGCCGTTTTTACCAATCAGATAGGTGGCTGCCGCCAGGTTCTCTATGATGGCATCGGCCCGGGAAAGGGCAACCTCTTCAAGCCCTTGTAGCGGAGATTGAACAAAAAGGGGCGAAAAATTAATGCCGTCCCTGGTCAGCCAGTCTTGTGTAAGGGTTTGGGGCACCATGGCCAGGGTTTTGCCATGGAGATCTTCAATGCCGCCGATAAAGGGGCTGTTGGCATTTGTGACAATGACCAGGGGGAATGCCAGGTAGGGTACGGAAAAATCAAGATAGGTTTCCCGCTCAGCTGTTTTTGCAATGCAGGCAATCAGGTCTATGTCCCCCCGGCGGACCTTTTCCAGCACCTGGGGCCAGGCCAGGTCTGCCAGAATATGCTGGTGAAACCCTGATCGGGCAGCTATCCGGGCCGCGTAATCGGCTGAGATACCTTTTAATTTGCCTTTTTCATAATAGTGAAAAGGCGGAAAGGAGCGGGGACCGGCAACGGTGATGTCTGGATGACTGCTGAGCCATGCTTTTTCAGCCGGGGATAACCGGAGGCGGTCCGTCGTGTCCCGGGCCGGATCAGAAGTTTGGCAATGGGCCGTAACAGTGAACGACAGCCCAGTGAACAGCAGTCCGATGACCAGTGCCGGCACCCTCCTGAACCATGTGACTAAATCAGAAACGTCGCGTTTCAATACATTATCCACTATATGCTTTGTATGGGTTTGTTTTAAGCATTCTATAAATTTTTTTAATACTTGTTGTAGTATGTATCTGAACTGAAGAAAGGCGTCAAATAACTTATTAACGTGAAATTGAAAAAAGTCATTTTTTGAGAGTCCCTAAATGCAGGGCATAGCGGATCAGATCCACCCCGTAATTGGGTGAGGGGTTGACCGGGCGCATTCCCATTTTTCCGGTCATGCCACCGGCACTGGATTGTGCGTGGTGGTCATCTGTTTCAGGTAGTTCCAACGCCCTGCTTTATAATATGATCGTAGTTATGAACACATTTGAACAGCATAAAATCCAACCATTCTCAAAAGGTGTGAAAGGCGTTTTTTTTATATGAAAGACCGGGTAACTCACTCAGATCTTTCAAACTTTGTTGTGGACTGAGCCTGGCAACTGATATGTCAGGTCAGCTCATGGCTGTTATAATGGAAGGATATTATTGTGGCACTGACAAAAAAATGATATTGTTGAACGAATTGCAGAGAAAATTTATTGTAATCCAACCGAAGCAAAAGACGTGTTAGAAGAGCTTCTTGAAATCATAAAATCTACCCTGTTGCTGAAGGTTTGCGTCTTGTGGACTTACCTGAACCCTATCTTGTCTGGTTTTCCCGCAAAGGCTTGCCCGAGGGTAAATTGGGCAGACTGCTGCTGACCGTCTATGAAATCAAGCTCAACGGCTTGGCATTGATCAGTCATCGGTACCTTCTGGCCGGATACCTGAAAATTGAAAGCTATTAAAATCCCTTATGATCAATTGAGCCCGGAAGCTCTCCACGGTGTCATTGAGGAATTTGTAACCAGGGATGGTACGGACTATGGTGAGGTTGAAGTGCCTTTGGGCACCAAGATTGCCCAGGTGCTGGCCCATCTCAGGTCCGGCAAAGCAGTTATTGTTTTTGACCAGGAAACTGAAACCTGTACTGTGTTGAGAAACGATGATCCTTTGCTGAAGGCACTGGGGTGAGCTTTAGTCGGGCAAGTAATGGCTGGACGAATTTTTGGTTTGGTGAACAATGCTTCTGGTAGTGGTGGGGGTACTGGGAGGAACGAGTTTCCCCACATAAAATACCATTATGCTTGGTTTTGTTTTTCTCAATGGGTTCATTCAAGCTTTCTATTTACATCCGGTTTCTTGGCTGTTATTTGAATATTGCCCTTTTTTTCTAACGGGATGACATTAGAAGCTCGGACGTTAAGAGAAAAAAACTACATAATTACTTGTTGTGCTTCCAAACAAACGCAAAAGGTAATACGGACATGGAAATTGTTTATTCAAAAATATCTGATTTTGATGATTGGCTGTCACTATCAAGAGAAGTAGAACCGCTTTTCGGGCCGATGGCGGATGAGTCAGGTTTCCAGGAAGCTTTAAAGCAAGCAATATCTTTAAATACGGCCTTTTGTATTCGTACAGAATCCGATGGAACCAATAAAAAATTGATTGCCGGAGTTGTGATTTCTAAAGATTCAAATGAAATCTTATGGCTCGCAGTCTCACAACGGTATCAAAGAAATGGATATGGCCGAAAACTCATTGAATTTGCTATTAACAGCCTGAATACCAAAGAAAAAATAAATGTTCAAACCTTTAATGACTCAGTTCCAGAAGGGAAGGCTGCAAGAAAATTATATATGGAGCTTGGCTTTAAGGATATTAAGGATGGTGGATTAAATCCTGCTGGAATTCCAACTGTAATAATGCAGTTGAATGAAACGGAAATTATATGAGAATAATCGGGATAGACCACCCAACACCCGGCAGGCTGATCCCGTACCAAGGCTGTTCGGATGGCATTGATAAAGCGGGATGGCCGAGAGCTTCATATATCGGACCACAATATGTGGTATTCGATCCGTGGCTGGAAATCTGGGGACTTATACCATTAGTGCTTGGTCAAGTTTTTGTTATATTAAACGGATGTTGAAAGAGTAAAGAGTTGTTAAGTTTTATAGAGATGCTGGTCTGAACATTTATCCATCAGTTTTAGATTGAATTTTATCTATTGCGCGTTTGACTATTTTGATTTGGTCGGATGCACCAATATAAACGAATAGTGCTTTTGAGTTCTGAAGGTATTTGAGGGCGTTGTCCAGATCGCCCTTGGCGCTGTAAATTAGACCGATGTTGCCTAAAGTGTTGGCCTCAAATTTTCGGCGTTCAGATCTCTTGCAATCAAAGTCCTTTTCATAGAGTGAAAGAGCGGCATTATAATTAACCATTGCTGCGCCATAATTGCTCGTCACATAGTAGCTGTTACCCAAGGCAAAATAAAAGGATGGTATCTTCATAAGATCAAGCGCTTTTTGAAAATGTTCAATTGCAAGACTAAAAAAATTATTTTGATACGCTTTATTGCCATCCTCATAGGCCATAAACGCCATTTTTTTAGTTATATCAGACTGCCTTTCTAATTCACATAATACCTGTTCGCCTGACGGATTTTTTAACAAATCGACCGCTCGATTTATTTCATTGGTAATGTGTCCTTCGATCCGATTTACGTTCTGGGCATTTACGGTATCAGTTTTTGCTTTTTCTATATACGTCCAAGCGGCAATCGCACATAAGAGAACGACAACACCAGCAATAACCCAATATCTAATATACCGATAATGCAATATCTTGGTTTCAATATATTGTTCTGCCGTCATATCAATGGGAATAGGGACATGCCCCATTTCTGCTTCCAAAACATTGGTCTTCCTGATTTCCGATTCAAGTCAGCAATAACAAAAGTAGCCAATTCCGTTTCAAAATTGGCTTGGAAGTCCTTAAATAGACGTGTCGCTTATTCCCCGAATTAAAAATCCTGAAAAACAAGGAATCTCGGAGTGTTGAATATTAATAAAATTCGTCTTAAGTTAACGTTTTCACCCAGCTGTTTTTGATGCCGAAAAGTGCAACCTAAACGTTCAGAACTGCTATTTTGGGAAAAAATTTCCTGAAAATACAAACACTTGGATTGGTCTGCAAAGATTTAGAGAAGGGCAGACCCCGCTTATTTTACCCGATAATAATGAAAGTTCGGCCGGTCCATTTTTTCCCCCTTGTGGGTATAGTAACCGGTGAGTTCATCGTTTTTGTCGGAAATAGTCAGATAATAGATATAATCTGATTCAACTAACCGACCATCTGTGTTTGATTTATAAATTTTAATTTTCATTAATCTGCCGTCAAACTCACCATCGCCTTTGTAAGTTTTCCAATGATCAGATTCATCCGGCCAGCACATGATCACACTGAACTGGTTGCCATTCTGCCAGAAATTTAGTCGTCCCCGCTGGTTTTTACTACCGTACCAGCTGCCGGCCACATCAACGGGCCTGGCAGATGTCTCCACCGTTGTGATACCTGTCGGTCGGGCGGTTGAATCGGTACCGATTTTACGGCCATCCCATTTGCTTTTGGGCGGGTCGTTGTTATAGCTCCATTTTCCCTTAAATGATGAAAAACCATTTGAAAAAACAAATTCGAACCGGCCTTTGGCATTGGTCTGGGTCCAGGTGCCCACAAGTTTGTTTCCCTGCAGGACGGCGTCGATTTTCCCGCCTTTGTAGTTGTATGTGCCCGTGACCCGGTTTCCGTTCTGGTGCAGTGACATCTGACTGAAATCGGTATCATAAACCCCTTCAATCAGACCGTTTCCGGAAATATTGGAATCGGTGCTCTTGGGCACAGGTGTTGATTTGACGGGGGCAGGCGTTCCTGAGGAGACAGACCCGATCCGTGTTCCATTCCACTTACCCTTGGGCGGGTCAGTGTTATAACTCCATTTTCCGGTAAACGACGAAAAATCATAGGGGAAGACAAATTCAAACATGCCTTTGCCGTTGGTCTGGGTCCAGGTTCCCACAAGCCTGTTTCCATTCAGGATGCCGTTAATCCTGCCGCCTTTGTAATTGTAGGTTCCGGACACCTTGTTGCCTGTTTGTTGTAAGGCCATTTGGCCAAAATCAGTTTTATAAACGCCTTCAACCGTGGCAACCGCACAAGGCACAAAAAAGCCAAAAGATAAGAGGATCAAACACAGAGTCGGGACAATCAGTTTTTCAAAGTTAAATTTCACTTTTTTCTCCTGAAATTATCGGGTTAGATCGTGCAATCAGTTAAAACAGGAACCTCCTTTTTGTCAATGGGAGAATGGAATAATTTTACTCCGACTGATCCGTCATTTAGCCTGGATATTTCATGAAGAGGTGAATCGCCATCAATGTTGTAGACACTTTCTCTCAAATTCTGCTGGCGAAACATCATTTGTAAAACCATGTCGATGTTTCGAATTTTGGGCTTGATCATAACTTCGGCCACTTTGTGCTCATCTTTTCAGAACATAAAAAATAACGCTGGAATTACAATCGGTTGGTAGTGACCTGAATCGGGTTTTCTTATGAGTGGCCCATGTTATGATCATCCCCCAATTCTCAGGAGAGGGCGTGCCGGCATTCCCATGTCATTTTATAAACCGTGGATACTTTTTGCTCGGGGGAATTTTATCCGGGGCCAGGTGAGACTGGAGATAAAGCTCTGCTTGACAGGGGAATATGGATTCGGTTAAGGGTGCTATCAACAAAATTTACATTTTATTGATAGGCTTTTAACCCATAGGATAATCAAGTGGCCCTTAAACCCACCATTTTTAAAGCAAATATCACCTTGGCCGATGTGGACCGGAATGTTTACGATACCCTGAACCTCACCCTTGCCCAGCACCCTTCTGAATCTGTTGAGCGCATGATGGCAAGAGTGATCGCATTCTGCATGAATGCCACTGAAGCCCTGACCATGACCCGGGGGCTTTCCACTGTGGAGGAGCCGGATATCTGGGAGAAAACCCTGGATGGCAGGATTGCCCTCTGGGTTGATGTAGGAGAACCTTCTTTTGACCGGATAAAAAAAGCCGGACGGCTTTCTTCTGCGGTGCGGGTATATTCCTTTAATCTCAAGTCCGACAGTTGGTGGGAGAAAGAAGGGGGAAAATTCCAGGGGTTAAGTGCGGAGGTCTTCCAGCTCCAATGGAAAGGCATACAGGAACTGGCTGGATTGACCAACAGGACAATGGACCTTTCCGTAACGGTTTCAGACGGTGTCGTTTATGTTTCCGGGGATACCGGGGCGTGCGAAATTTCCTGGAAACCCCTTAAGGCGAATTAGCCGGGGCAAGGGCCTGGCGGATTTTATTGGCCGGCTGGACGCTGGAAAAGGGCTTCTGGATAAACATAATTCATTTAACTACAACAAGCCAAATAAAGACGGATAAACCGTTTATTTGGATACGTTAGATGAGGACTGCTTATCTGCCCGCACCACCTTTCAGACAGGACCCTGGCACAGACTTTCCATGTTACTCCAGAGCATTTCCAACACTAAAGCTCACCCTCCAGATCGTGAGTGGCCTGAGCACTAGAAAAAGAAGTTAATGCCTTTATTGACAGGCCTGTTGACGACACATAATACCATAAGTCAACGGTCTTCCGGCCAAGAATAAAGGGACGTTATACAGGAGCATTTAATTGATTATTGCAATTTTTGACAGGAATGTTTAAGCATTCCAAATAGTGGTGATTTTAAAAAGGAATTATGCAGATCTGGTTAACATGAAAATAATCATGTTATGCAGTTAGATAATCAATCTTGAATGATATGCGGATCTGCTAAACATATTGTTGGGCTACTGGAGGTGTCATGAAAAGTTCGGGATTATTCGTTGCGTTGGCAATCTTTTTCTGCTCCACACAAAGTGTATTTGGAGGGTTGTTGAGTTTTCAGGAAGAAGCTGACCGCGCCACCAAAGCATTAAACTGCTCGAAGGCCAAAATAACGCCAGCGAGTTCGGGTTTAGGGGCTCTTTATGGTTGCATTGGCGGGTCTGCCGAAACGGTAAAATTTTTTATCAACGAAGCGGCAGATGATCATAAGGTGAAGAATGTAAAATTAATGTGGAATGATTGGTTCGTTGATATAGGTTATGGCAAGCATGCAGACAAAATAGTAGCGGAGGCATACGTAAAGGTCTTTGCAAAGCTTTATGCCCCAAAAATGGAGAAGAAATTAACATCTATCTTTTTCACAAATTCCAACACGTCTATAGAGGTGGGCGACTATCAGATTTCATACACCTATAGTCGAGGTCCCAAAATTGACGAGCGGCTATTGACGCTCACGCCCAAAGCCGCATTGGCTGCTCAAGAGCAATTGCGAAGTAGTTCAGCAGCGGAGTTTGAAACCTGTAAGGCTGCGGTGTCAAAAGCTGTTGGATATCCAGTATCTCAGTTATCAGGAGATGGTGAACCTATTCAGGAATCTGGATACAAGAGCTACATGATCAAAGGGCGCGGGAAAGATCTGTTCTTTTGTGAAGTTTATTCCAGTGGTCGCTATAAAATAAAAGCGGCGCTAAATGGGAAATACCCCTTCAAGTATATAGCTGAGGGTAAGTTCTGAAAAATTTGCCCAACAAATCACTGTTGCGGGCGCAAAGGGCCGCGCCGCACAGTTCCGCGTTATGCTTCAGGAGAACTGAGTGGAAATTGACGAAATATCCAAATATCTATCTCCCATTACTGTGGGTTTTATAGCGGCTTATTTTGGTTCACTCTTGGCCTTAAACAAGTCCAAGAAAGAAAAACTATGGGATGAAAGAAAGGCTATATACAAAGAAATTATTGAGGCATTTGAGGAACTGGGGGGCTGGTCAGAATATACGAGGGCATGTTATTCCTGTGAGCCAACGATAGATGTAAATGTAAATTTTGATGAGCCTTTGCGAGTCATCTCCAAGCGAAGCGCAATAGGAAGTTTATTTCTATCAGAAGCGTTTCAAAAGGTGCTCGAAGAGGCAAATATTAAACTGGGCCAAACTCGGTTCCAAATAAACGAAGAAAGCATGCCCGACATGTATTCTGAGCAAGGTCGAGCAGAGTGGTCATTGATACTATCCAGGGAGATTAGAGAGATAGTTGATAACTATCTTCCGAAGTTAATATCAATAGCAAAAAAAGAAATTCCAAAATGAAACATAACCCGCCGTTCGAGTGGGACGGCGCAAAAGCGCGCCGCCCCTCAACTTCACGTTAAATGCAAAGAATTGAGGTATAGCAGAGCGACAGATATGTCTATCATTGAATCCCGAGAACTTTTCTATGCAGTGCGTTGACTACTCTATTATTGTGTCTTCTGAATTTTGGATGAGCGGGTGAACACTTCTTCAGCTAGTCTTTCCCCCCCAAAATAATTTTTTTGTCGTTTTATTGATGAAACAGTTTACAGCTGATCATACAGCAATTTAGAATGATTTTTGTGCCCGGACCACTTGGGCAGATCATCCTGGGGGGGGGGGGCAATACTCCTTGCACCATAGAAAAGATGGCAGGTCGGTTTGAATGTCTCCGGCACCTTGGCTGGATGCCCGAAATCAAATAATGCTGGAAAAGCAAGCCACATCCTGCGTTACAGGAGCCCGGAGGTCTGATCCAGTACGTTTCTGATGGTTGACATGAGGTTTTCCATGAGCAGAGGTTTGGTGATGATGGCCTTGATCTTTGCCTCGTTGATTTTTCTGGGCGACAGAGCATGGCTGTAACCGGTCATGATGATGACGGGGATGTTCAGCGGCAACTCTGACAATCGCTGGGCCAGTTCAAGGCCGGTCATCTTCGGCATGGTCATGTCTGATAAAACCAGGTCAATGCGTTTATGGTGTTTCTGGATATACTCAAGGGCTGCATGGCCGTTGGTTTCAGTGTGAACCTGGTACCCGCCCATATTAAGTATCCGGGTGCCCATTTTTAAAATCGGCAGCTCGTCGTCCACCAGCAGGATGTTCTCCGTGCCGCTCCAGTTGGCCATTTGGACAGGAGTCGGGATGGCCGCTGAACCGTTTTTTGACACAGGAAAGTACAGGGTAAAGCAGGATCCTTTTCCCACGGTTGATTCCACTAGAATTTCTCCGTCACAGTCTTTTACAATACCCTGAACCACAGAAAGCCCCAATCCTGTTCCTTCGCCAATGCCTTTGGTGGTGAAGTACGGATCAAAAATAGATTCCATCAGATCCGGCGGGATGCCGGTCCCGGTATCTTTAATCATCAGTTTGAAATGGGGGCGGTTCTTCAATGAGGTAAAACCGCCGGCTCTTATGTCCTCCCGGCTTATCAGTTCCAAAGCGACTTCCAGGGTGCCTCCGGTTTCTTCCATGGCATGGGCGGCATTGGTGCAAAGGTTCATCATGATTTGATGAATCTGGGTGGGATCGGCCAGAACTTTTTCCTGATATTTTCCCACAAGGTTGATGATTTCAATATTGGACGGCAGTGTGGATCTTAAAAGCTTAAGGACCTCTTTGATGATCAGATCCATTCGAACCGGCTGTTTTTCACAAGTCTTCATGCGGCTGAAGGTCAGGATCTGCTGTACCAGATCACTGGCCCGGTGGGTTGCTTTTATAATTTCTGACAAGTCATCCATAAGCGAACTATTATTTCCAGATTTGGCTCTGGCCAGGGTGGTAAATCCGTGAATTGCGGTGAGAATGTTGTTAAAATCATGGGCCACGCCCCCGGCCAGAGTGCCTAACGATTCCATTTTCTGGGCCTGGCGCAGCCGGGTTTCCACAGACAGTCTTTCAGTGATGTCTTCTGCCAGCACCACCACGCCTTTGATCTGGCCGCTGCCGTCTTTCAGGGGAGAGTACAGCATCCGGTAGGTGATATGTCCTTTTTTACTGGTGTATTTGTGTGCTGCCCCGTCTTTCAGGGTTTTCGCCACCGGGCACTCTTTAAAGCCAGGCGCACCATTGCAGAAACACTTGATGCTTTCATAGCATTTTGTCCCGTTTTGAATATTGATCTGCGGAAACCATTGGTTCATGCACGAATTGGTTTCCAGAATCGTCATGTCCCAATTGACAAGAGCCACGCCGATGCCGATGTTTTCCACAATGCTTTTATATTTGGCTTCAGACTGTCTGAGCCGGAATTCTGAATCCTGCCGGTGGATGGCATATTCAATGGTCTGGGTGAGGTAATGGTTGGGGATCAGCCCTTTGCAGATATAATCCTGGGCACCCATGCGCACGGCTTCAATGCCGGTGTTTTCATCTTCATTGCCAGTGACCACCACAATGGGTATGAATGGGTATTGTTCCTTGATTCTTTGGATGGTGAAGATGCCCTGGCTGTCGGGAAGCCCCAGGTCCAGCAGCACAATATCAATTTTGTGGCCGGACAGAAAATCAAGCGCCTCACCCAGGCGCTCTTTAACATGAAGCATATAGGAAGAATTGTTTTTTTCGGTTAATATCACCCGGATCAGTTCCTCATCCGCCGGATTGTCTTCCACCAGAAGGATATGCTTCTGAATTTTTTCCACCGTCTATTCTCCTTTATGAGGCAGCACCACAATGGACATCCAGAACTCTTTAATGTTGTTCACCACATCAAAAAAACGCGTTATATCCAGGGGCTTGGCGATATAGCAGTTGGCATGCAGTTTATAGGATCTGATAACGTCCTCGTCAGCCTTGGAAGATGTCAGGATGACCACGGGAATGGATTTCAGCTTTTCATCTGATTTAATCTCGGCCAGCACCTCCCTGCCGTCTTTTTTGGGCAGGTTCAGATCCAGAAGGATGATGTCCGGCCGGGGGGCATCGGTATATGGTTCCTGCCGATGAAGAAACGCCATGGCCTTGACACCGTCTTCAGCCACATGAAGCTGGTTGATAAATTTGGAATTTTCCAGGGCTTCCCTGGCCAGTTCCGCATCGCCGGGGTTGTCTTCCACCAGAAGTATGGTGGCGGTTTGGGGTTTTGTGGGCACCATGTTTTCTCCTGCGCTTAAGTTATGTTGGAAGAGCGATATGAAAAATCGTTCCTTTTCCGGGTTCTGATTCTGCCCAGATCCATCCGTTATGACGCTGGACAATGCGTTTGCACACCGCAAGACCGAGCCCTGTGCCCGGATACTCTTCGCGCGTGTGCAGGCGCTTGAATATAATAAAAATCTGATTAATAAATGCGGGTTCAATGCCAATGCCGTTATCCTGGACATGGATCAGCCAGTGATTGTCCTGTTTTTCAGAAGATATGCGGATTTCCGGGGATTTGTCTTCACAGAATTTTAGAGCGTTGGCTACAATGTTTTGAAACAGCATGACCATCTGATTTCTGTCTGCCCTGACCATGGGAAGCCCAACTGTTTCGAGCCGGGCACAACTCTCCTGAAGGGCCAGTTGCAGGTTGATTTTAACTTCGTCAATCACGTCGTCCAGATCTGTTTCCTCAAATTCCCCGCCCCGGGTATTCACCCTTGAAAAATTTAACAGATCCTGAATCAGTCTCTGCATCCGGGTGGCCCCGTCCACGGCAAAGTTGATCCATTTGTGGGCTTTTTCATCCAGCTGATCTGAATAGCGGTCTGCCAGAAGCTGGGTAAAGCTGGATACCATGCGCAAAGGTTCCTGAAGATCATGGGAGGCTACATAGGCAAACTGCTGGAGATCCTCGTTGGATTGTTCAAGTGCTTTGACCGTTTGCTGCAATTGCTTTTCCGCAGCTTTTCTGACAATAATTTCCTTCTCCAGTTCGGCTTTTGAAACCATGGTGGCGTTCAGTCTGTCCGCCATGTTCTTAAATGCCCTGGCCAGATCATACAATTCTCCGCGTCTGGAAATGTCCAGATTGATCTGAAACTGCCCGGAACCCACTTTGCGGATTGCCTTCATCAGTGCCGTCAGAGGCCGGGTGACAAGCCCGGTCAGCAGCCAGCCGGCAAAAGCAGAGATGGCCGCCAGAATAAATGCCGTCAACAGCACCTGATTTTTTAAAGTTAAAATGGAGGCATCCACCTCTGCCTGGTCTATTTTCGATACTATATACAGCCTCATTTTTTCAAACCACCTGGTCTGCCCCAGAACTTCAATGCCCTGGTAATCTTTATAAATACCAATAAATTGGCCCAGGGTTCTCGCCTTCTGGGTTCCCACCGTGATGACGCTTTTTTTCAGGGCATACTCATTTCCGAATCTGGGTTCAGTAATAAAATAATTGAACTGGTTGATAAGATATGTATCCTCGGTGCAACTTAACGGGTTCCTTTTTTCAAAAATTTCTGACAGCCCTTTTAAATCAGCCACACCGGCCAGAAGTGCCCATATCTCCTTTGTTTCAGAAAAAAGCGGCACTGAAAAAATCATCACCGGTCGTCCGGAGGCAATATCAAATACGATGTCCTGGATAAACGGGGCGGTTTGTCCCTGTTGGAAAAAGGCCTGATCATCTTTGAATTTTCCCTCCTGCAGGGGATTGGTCGATACCATGATTCGGCCGTCGGCGATATCCACCAGAAAAAGTTCGAGAAACTGGTGTTCTCCCACAAATGCGTTCAAAAAGGCCCTGGTGGTATCCTTGGAGAGCGGGGGCCGGTTCAGCCCGGCAGGTTGGGATGAGGTTAAGAAAGGGATGGCCCCGATGGAATTTAAAAAGCGGCTTCGACTCTGGGCCCAGTGTATCAGCGTGTCCAGCTTCAAATCGTTTGTGGTGACAAGGTGATCAATGACCTTTTGTGTGATGATCTTTTTGCCTTCTATGAAGACAAGGGTTGAAATAATACTGATGGGCAGAATAGACAGAAGCATGAATAAAAGCGCTATTTTCAGCCTGATTTTCATGGCGTTGCCTCTGTATAGGTCTTTTCAACAAATGTGTTGGTGAATACCTTGTCAATGGACGCAATGGGACCGGCGATGATTTTTTGGTCCAGCAGAATATCATGCATGTGCGACCATTGTTTGCGGTTCATCCAGCCGATGCGTGCTTCTCCGGTATGAACAAGGGGAACGGCGGCTTCCAGCATTTTTTTCTGGAGCTGGGCATCTTTGATACGTGCATATTTAAGAATTATGGGAATGCTTGATTCGATATTCTCAATGGCATACTGCCAGCCTTTCAGGGTGGCCGCCACAACCCTCTGCACAAGGTCCGGGTTCGTCTCAATGAGTTCGTCTGTGGTCATTAAAATGTCAGAGTAAAACCGGACCCGGTAGTCTCCGGGGTAGATAATGTTTACCTTGGCACCCCAGGTACGAAGCTTGATTAGCCCGCCTGTGAAATAAGCCGGGGTGATGTCCACGCTGCCGTCCATGAATCCCTTATATTCTGCATCATAGGGAACCAATTTGATTTGGGAGAGGTCCACCCGCATGTTTTTCATCAGAGCAACGAACTGAAGCGAAAAATCCGCCACACCACCGCTGCTTATCGCGGCAATGACTTTTTTCTTAAAGTCTGATGGGTTGACAATCCCCGAATCCTGTCTGGACAGAAAAACCACCGCACTTTTCTGGTAAATCGCCGATATGGCCGTGATGGGTTCTCCCTGGCTTCTGTGCATCAACAGGTCCTCAGGCGAAGAGATGGCAAAATCCGCATTATGATCAGCCAGGGACTGGCTCTGACTTTCCCCTGGACCTCCTTCAGTCAGCTCCATCTCAATGCCAAGATCTTTATAAAATCCTTTTTCAATGGCCACATAGCATCCGGCAAACTGAGCCTGGTGATACCACTTCAGCTGAAGACGCAATGTCTGGGCTGAAGCGAAACCGGCAGCCCACCAGAAAAGAGTTCCCCAGATGCAGATGCCCCACACCGTTGACGAACGAATTAAGGAGTTCATATCGCAGGCCTTTGTGTGTTATTGTGTTGAAAATTATGGAGAATGAGATCTTTTTAAGTGATACTACCAATCCAAAGACGATGCAAGGAATTATTATCGAAAAGACCTTAGCTCCCAGATCCATTGGAGATAATTCGGAATCTAATATATTTCAGATATATTCAAACTCCGGTCTTTTGTTCAAGCCGGTTGCCTAAAAGGTTAAAGGCCAGAACCGAAACCATGATGCAAAGCCCTGGAAAAAGACAGAGATGGGGGGCTGTGAACAGATAATCTTTTCCTTCCATGAGCAAAGTTCCCCACTCCGGGTCCGGGGGCTGGACTCCGAATCCGAGGAAGCCCAATGAAGAGACGCTTAAAATACCCTTGGCCATGCCCACCGTGGCCAGGACCGTCATGGAGGGGCGCACAGCGGGCAGAATATGTCGAAAGATGATTGTTGCCGGCGATACCCCGGAAAGGCGCGCCGACTTTACATAAAGGGCCTGGCCGGCGCCCAAGGCAATGCTTCTGGACAGACGTGCATACTTTGTCCAGGAGATGCAGCTGATGGCAAAAATAAGGTTCAGATTGCCCGGCCCCATGATGCCGGCCAGGGCAATGGCTGCCACCATTTCAGGAAAGGCCAGAAACATGTCTGTGATGCGCATGAACAGTTCGTCGGCAAAGCCTTTGAAAAAACCTGCTGCAAGGCCGATGGCCGTTCCCACACAGGCGGATATGACCACTGCGGCAAAGCCGATGCCGATGGATGCGCCGGTGCCGCATAAAATTCTTGAAAACAGGCACCGTCCCAGGGCATCGCAGCCCATGGGAAACCGGGCATTGGGCGGGCTTAACCGCATGTCCGGATGCGGAGTCAACGGATTGTTGGGTGCAAGCAGTGGCCCGGCCACGGTCAGGACGGCTAACGTCACCAGCACACCGGCTGCCATGGCCGTGACAGGATTGTGCGATATAAACCTGATTAACCGGGCTGGTGAGATGATTTTTTTGAAAAAAGTCATTTCAGGCGAATCCTTGGATCCAGGGCGCTGCAGATCAGATCCACCCCGAAGTTGATCAGGACAAAAATGGTTCCCGTGAACAGCACCACCCCCTGGATCAGCGGATAGTCTCGGTTGCAGATGGCATCCACCATAAGGCTGCCCAGCCCGGGCCATGAAAAGACCACTTCGGTTATGACGGCGCCCTCAAGAATCAGTCCAAATTCCAGGCCCGCAATGGTGACCAAAGGGATGAGCGTGTTTTTGACGACATGTTTTGATAATACCCTGAACGAATCCGTTCCCCTGGCACGCAGGGCCAGAACATAGTCGGATTTTAAACTCTGGATCACGGACAGGCGCAACAGCCTTGCAATATAGGCGGTGATAGATGTGCCCAGGGTCAGGGCCGGCATGATCATATGTTGCCAGGAGCCGGTGCCGAAACTGGGAAGCCAGTGGAGATGAACACTGAAAAAAGAGATCAAAAGCAGTCCAAGCCAGAAATTGGGGATGGAAAGCCCCAGCACGGAAAGGGATATTGATGCCGAATCCAGCCATGATTCGGGTTTTATGCCGGCCAGGGTTCCCAGGGGCAGGGACACGGCCAGGGCAATGAAAATGGCTGCGGCAGCCAGCTCAAAGGTTTTGGCAAACCGTGTGCTGATGAGCGTGAGCACCTTTGCCTCTTCCACCAGGGAATAGCCGAAATCAAGCTGCACCACATGGGAAAGCCATCTGCCGTATTGGATCAGAAACGGCTTTTCAAGGCCCTCTTTTTGTCTGATCCACTCCACTGTGGCCTGGTCCAGCCGGGCTTCCCCGCCGTACCGGGCCACGGCAATCTCCCGTGCCGCATCTCCCGGGGCCAGAAGAATCATGGCGTAGGTCAGAAATGTGGCCCCTAACAACACCAGAAGCATGCCTGCGGTTTTTTTCATTATGAAGCCGGGCATGAGATGTTTTCCTTATGGTATGCGGAAGCCGGCGTATACATGTGGCAAAAGACCGTGTGGCCGGATGAGATTTCTGTCCGGGGGGGCGGCTGCGTTCGGCAGATCCGGGCACATTCAGGACACCGGGGATGAAATATACACCCCCTGGGCAGGTTCGTGGCTGACGGGGTATCGCCTTTGAGCACCAGTCGTTGTCCTTTCCACAGCCCCGGCGTAAAGGAGGCGGACAAAAGGGCCCGGGTATAGGGATGGGCAGGCTCGGACAACAGCACCTGCCCGGGTACGGTTTCCAGCATCCGGCCAAGATAGATCACCCCCACCCGGGTGGCCATGGCCCTGACCATGGCCATGTCGTGGGTGATGATCAGGCAGGTGGCCGGATATTTTTTTTTGATTTGACACAAAAGCCGCGTGATCCGGTTCTTACTCAGGCTGTCCAGGGCGGTGAGGGGTTCGTCCAGAATGAGCAGGTCCGGACAGGTGGACAAGGACCGTGCAATACAGACCCGCTGGTTCTGGCCTCCGGAGGCCTGGAACGGTTTTCGGTCTAACAGCTCCCGGGTCAGGCCGGTGTCATGGATGAGCGGGGCAAGGATGGCTGCACGCTCTTTCCGGCAAATGCCCCGGGCTGCCAGGGGCTCTTCAATGGACTGGCCCAGGGTCCTGAAAGGGCTCAAGGCCTGAACCGGGTCCTGGAACACCATCTGGGTCCGCCTCATCAGTGCCCTGTGATTTTTGTCCCCGGGTTTTTTAATTTTTTTGTCTTTGAATGTTATAAAGCCCTCCTGAAAGGGCAGAAGACCAGCCAGGGCAAGGGCCAGGGTACTTTTTCCCGAGCCGCTTTCGCCGATCAGACAAAATGAATCTCCCTTTTCCAGGGTCATACAGATCTGTCTGACGCCCCAGAAGATGGAACTTCGGCCGAACCTGCCGGACTGGCCCCGGAAGGCCACGCCTATATTTTCAATCCGGATCAGGGGTTCGGGCACGAATCCTCCGGCCTGGTTCCGGATAGGAATGCTTTGGTATAGGCATTTTCCGGCTGGTTAAACAGGGTCTTGGCATCATTGGTTTCAAGGATGGTGCCATGGCGCATGACCGAAATGGTATCGCAGATATGGGCGGCCATGGCAAGGTCATGGGTGATGAAGACAAAGGCTGTGTTCCGTTTCTGCCTGAGCCGGGAAATCAGTTCAATGATCTGCAGGGCAATGGTGGGGTCCAGGGCTGATGTCACCTCATCTAAAATAATGATTCCGGGGTTGCCCAGAAGGGCCATGACCACCTGGGCCCGCTGGAGCATTCCCCGGCTCCATTCATGGGGATACTGCCGGCATCTGTGTGTGGGGGACGGGATGCCCACATCGTTGAGCAGGTGATATACCCGGTCCATGGATTGGTCACTCTTGGGCAGCGTGGACAGGGCGTCTTTGAACTGGCTGGCCATGGTGAACACCGGGTCCATGGCCGAAGCCGGATTCTGGAGCACCAGGCTGATTTTTTTGCCCCGGAAAGCCTCTCGTTTTGTGCTCCCGGTTGCCAGGGTGTTGTCAGCTATATTGGCATTGCCCAGAAAAACAGTGCCGGACACAATACGGGCAGGGGCTTCAAGCCGGACAAGGGTGCGTGCGAAAAGAGTTTTTCCGCACCCGGATTCGCCCACAAGACCGTGGATTTCTCCCCGGCCAAGGGTGAAGTTGACGTTGTGCAGCAGTTCCCGGTCTCCCTGCCTGGTGGCCACACAGACCCTGAGGCCGCTGACGTTAAGGATTTTTTGGCGGGCAGGACAGGGCATGTGATTATTCTTTACCAATGGTCCGTGTGAGCAGATATTTTTCAGCCGGATGGATGCGGTAACCCCTCACTTTGCCCGACATGGCCGTGATCATGGATTTATGGAACAGCACAATCACGGGGTTCTCATCATGGATGATCTGCTGGGCCCGGTTGTACAGTCGGGCACGTTCTGCCTGGTCAAAACAGGTTTTGGCCGCCTGAAGTATATGATCAAGTTCCGGATTGGCATAACCCATGACGTTGGATCTGGCATGGGTCATGAACACATCCGACAGAAAAGCGTCCGGATCCCCCTGGGGGGCCGTGTTCCACATCTGAAGGTTCAGATGAACCCGCCCCTGCTGCATGGCCTGGTTGATGGGCGATCCTTTTTTGGTCACCCGGATTCCGGCATCAATTCCCACCTTGGACAATTGGAATTTTATCAGTTCCAGGGTGGGCTTTAAGGCGGCTCTTGTTTCATAAGTCCACATCTCCAGGTGCAACGGCCTGCCGTCCTTTTCGCGGATGCCGTCGCCGTCAAGATCCTTTATCCCGGCGTCATCCAGCAGGGCCGCCGCTTTTTCAGGGGCACAGGCATAGGGTGCAAGGGCGGTATTGCACCAGGGCATGACCCAGGGGAAAATCGATCCCCCGGCCTGGCCTCCAATGCCGCCAAGCACGGACTCCAGGATCTGGTTGCGGTCAATGGCATAATTCAGGGCGGTGCGCAGATGGGGATCGGCCAGGGGGCCGTCCTTGACCCGGACAAAGAAAAAACAGAGCCGGGCTGTGGGCCGGCGTATGATTTTAGCCCTGGCGCCATTGCCCTGTTTCATCAGGCGCAGGGCATCCAGCTCTGGAAAATTTGTGGCGATGTCTATTCTCCCGGATTCAAAGGCCAGCATCCTTGAGACGGGGTTTTTGATGACAAAAAGTTCGGCCTGTTCAATGCCGGGCTCTCCGCCCCAATACTCGGGAAAGGCCGCAACAATAGTTTTTTGATTGGGAACCACCTTTGTCAGCTGAAACGGACCGGTTCCGGCAAGGGTTTGGGCTGACAGGTCAATAATGCCGGTTTCAGGGGAGGTCAGATTATAGATAAAACCGGCATTGGGATGCCGGGTCTCAATGGTCAGGGTATGGAGATCTGTTACTGTAACGGTTTTTATGTCCAGAAGACTTTGGATCCGTTTGTTGAATCTGTCGCTTTTTTCGTCAATCAGGCTGTCAAAATTGTTTTTTACAGCCACTGCTGAAAGCGGTGCCTTGTTATGAAAGAAAACATTGTCCCGCAGCCGGATCTGCCATGATACAGGAGACAGATTGTTAAATCCGCTGGCCAGCCAGGGAATCAGTTGCATGTCAAAATCCAGGGCAAACAGGGTCTCCGTAATGCCGGCCTCGCTGGAGTACCATCCGTTGGATCCTCTGGCCGGATCAAGGTCTGTACCCCCAGGGCCAAAGGGTTTGGCAACGGTAAGCGGGTCTGAAGCAAACGCCGGGTTTGACCCCAAATAAAAAATCAGGCAAAGCATCAGACAAATAAGGGCCCGGCCGGGCCAGGCTGAAACGCCCGGTCCGGCCGGGGAATGCGCTGTGCGTAAAACAGTCATAACCTATCCATCATAACTTACCCCTGGGATTTCAGATTACAAACTTATGGAGATAGTCCCCATAACGGTTCTTCCGGGTGCTTCGTAGTATTCATAGTAATCGTCATCAAACAGGTTGTCCACGGACAATGTCAATGCAATTTTCTGATTGGGCCTGTATGTGAGCTGGGCATCCACCACAAAAGAGTCTGAGTAGTCATCAAATGTGTCGCCTGCGTAGGAATCACGTCTGTCGTCGTAAGCGCTGTCTGAGTATCTGACGTTGACGGATGCCTCCCAGTGTTCGGCGAAATACCCCAACCAGAAATTAAAGATATCCGTGGGCACTTCGTCCACTTCCCAGCCGTCCTGACCGGACGACCCGAGAGCATTATTGGGATCGTCATAATCAGACCAGTGGTGGGTATAATGGATACCGCTTTTCAGGTTCCAGGGCAGGGCGACTTCCACGCCCAGTTCAATGCCGTCAACTTCGGCCGAGGCCACATTGGTGCGTTTTTTTATACTGACCGATTGCCCGTCAATGACGTAGGTGCTTGTGGCATTGGCAATGAGATCTTCAAAATCGTTCTGGAAGTATGTGGCCTTAAGTCGCAGCTTTTTGTTTAAAAACAGCCACTCTGTTCCCAGTTCCCAGGATTCGTTGGTGGTGGGTTCAAGGTCCGGGTTACCCGTTGCATAGGTTTTCGTTCCTGCAATTTCATAACTGTAGCTGGCAATTCTGTAATACAGACACGGCGCTGTGAACGATTTGCCATAAGAGCCGCGAAGAATTCCGTTGTCCAGCAAGCGATACACCAGAGACGCCTTGGGGCTGAACTGGCCGTCGTCCTTATCCTCGGCGGTTTCATGGTTGCCGGCGATGTCGGAATATTCGCTATCCGTGGCCCACCAGTGGTCATACCGGCCGCCCAGGTACAGGGTGGTGGATTGAATGGGGGTGTATTCTGCCTGAACGAATGTGCCCCAGGTCAGGCTTTCTCCGGATTCTCTTGTGGCGACCGAGGCCCAGCTGTCTGAATCACTGGCGTCGGAAAGATTATATTTGGTTACGGTGGCATTCTCTTTAACGCCCTGGGTGCCGATGGTCAACAGGAACTGGTCGTTCATCATGTGAAAGGTTGCGGACAGATCTGCCTGGAGAAGGTTATTGTCCTCCTCCTTGGTGTAGGCGCTGGCAACCGAGTAGCTTTGGGTCTCCTTGTCGTTGTATCCGATGAGGGCATTGACATCAACCTTGTGGGGAACGGAGTAGTCATAATGAAGGGTATGGACATATGACTCTTTTTGGTAGGACGTTGGTGTGAACGTCCCGTTTGATATGGAGTACAGATAGGTGTCGGATCCATCCTGGATATAGTAATTTCCAGATGTGATGGCGTTTCCGTCTGCATCAGTCAGGCAGCTGTGTCCGCCGCTCCATCCGTACTCGAACTGATTGATGTTAAAACTGTACCAGATTTTAGAGTAGTCTGAAAATTCATATCCGGTTTTCAGAAACGCCCCGTAATCATCATACCAGTTTTTTCCGTCCGTGCCGATGATGTACCGGGTGGCTCCATTTTTGGGGTTAATGTCCGTGGAGACATCTGTGGCGATGGGAATGGATGAGTCCAGATCCCCGGTCACAATCTTTGAACTGCTCAGGGACAAATAGGTGGGGTTGGTTTCATAGCCGTCCGTGGTGCGGTATTTAAAGCTCATGGAATAGAAAAACTTATCACCCAGATTTTTTTCCGCCCAGGAGAGCTGTTCCGCGCCATCGGCTGCCCTGAAGGGGCGGTCGGCAAGACGCGCCTTGTAAAACTGTGTGTTGTCTGTTCCGTAGGTGAATGACGTTTCCGCCTGGGTCTCATATGGGATTTTGGTGACATAGTTGATGACGCCGGTCTGGGCCAGTGTGCCGTACAGGGCCGAGAAAGGTCCGCGTACGATCTCTATTGTCTCGATATCTGTCATGGGGATGGCACTGGTGCTGTAATACTGGCCATAGTCATACCAGTTCAGCCCGTCAACCATGACAAGGGCCCGGTTGCCGCGGATCATGGGACGTGACCAGTAATCTGCAAGGCCTCTGTACTGGCGCGGATAGATGCCTTCTGTCCTGAGAAGCGGTTTAAACGGATGTTCCGAGTTAAACGCTTTGATCTCTTTTTCGGAAATCACGGATACAGACGCCGGTGAATCCAATGGCGCCTTGGGGGTTTTGGTGGCAATGACCGTCAGGGTTTC
This sequence comes from uncultured Desulfobacter sp., assembly GCF_963665355.1. Lineage (GTDB taxonomy): Bacteria > Desulfobacterota > Desulfobacteria > Desulfobacterales > Desulfobacteraceae > Desulfobacter. Next base: position 5,195,520 of record NZ_OY762229.1, on the reverse strand, counting down.
CAGTTCTTCATCGGTCTGGGTTTGGACAGACGCCCTATCCTTATCCTGTGCTGCATCGTCGGCGGCCCAGGCCGGCGAATACAACGCAAGAGCCGTTGTGACCGCAACGGTCAATAGAACATGTTTTACAACTTTCATCTCTGGTTTCCTTTTACACTCTGGTTCTGCTTTCTGGTTAAGTTTCAAAAATTACAAATAAACCATTCACTTGTTTCCATAAATTATGAAAAACACCGGTGCAGTCAGCCGACCTGCACCATAGGGGTTTTTGCTGAAATGCCGGGGGATGTCCCAGGACAGAATATCCTTGAACCCGGCCGTGGACATGAATTTGTCCGCATCATTGACGGTCACCCCTTCATAGAGGGGAAGGTCTTTAATCAGTCCGGCGTAGCAGGAGAAAAACCGGCAGGAGATAAAGCTGCCGGTCTGCAAAAAAACTTTTACCCCTTTCAGGATCAGATGGTGAATGCGTGACCAGGTGATATTTTTCCAGTATCCGTCGGAGATAATGATGCGCCCGCCGGGTTTGAGCACCCTGTGCCACTCCCGGATGGCGGCTCCCGGATCGGGAAGGGTCCAGACAAGGTTTCGGGTGACCACCACATCAAAGGCATTGTCTTCAAAGGGAAGCTGTTCTGCATCGCCTGTCCTGAAATCGCAAGAGAGGCCGTCACTGCGTGCTGTCTGGTCTGCCCGTGCCACCATGTGGGCAGAAATATCTATGCCGGTGGTTTTGAAACCTGCCCTGGCCAAGTAAAAGGCGAGCTGTCCCGGGCCTGTGCCCACGTCAAGGGCCCGCAGATCATCTCCCTTGACATGGGAGACCAGGGCGTTGATGGTGGATTCCCACTCTTTTACCGTTTCAGTGGATTTTGCCTGGTCCAGTTCGTAACTTGTACTTCTCCAGTTCCAGTATTTTTCTATGCGTTTTTTAAGCAGGGCCATGCCGCAGGCTGCCATTGATTTCTCCTTTCAGGCGTCTGTTTTGAAATAAATGCAAAAAAAAAACCACGAAGGAACAGCATGCCGTTAAGCACGTTGAACCTTCGTGGTTGTTTGTTATATATAGTTATCGTTTAAGGCTGTTAGATACTGCCTTGTCCCCAAGGCGGTTAAACCCCAGGTACTTTTTTCCGGATTCTTCCGGAAATTTCATGCATCAAAACTGCAATGAAACAATTGCCTTCAGGCAAAATTTTTGATTCTATATTAGATTGAGTATCTGATAGTCAAGAAAAATAGATCTCTCTTCTACCTGAACACCGGAGCATTGAAAGCTAAAAAAACCGATGCAGAAACAAATAACTCAAGCCAAAGCCGACTGGATAATACTGACGGCCTTTTCGATGGACAGGGTTCCTGTGTTTAACACCAGGTCGTAGTTGGCCGGATCCTGGGTGTCGGCATTGAAATACCGCCTGATAAAGGCTGTCCTGTTGGCATCGGTGCTGACCATCATTTTCTGGGCATCCTCAGCGTTCAGCCCCAGCTCCTGCTGAACCACTTTCCTGCGCAGATCATCAGGGGCAACGATTCTCACTCTCAGGGCGTTAATATTTTTTAATGCAAAGTTGGCGCCTCTGCCTAAAATGACGGCATTGCCGTGTCTTCCGATTGTATTGAGCACCCGCAGCAGAACTTTTGAATACTCGTCCGGCCACAGATGGTGTTCGTGAACCAGAGCGGCAACTAAATCATCCACGATGTTCATTCCCTTCTCATCAAGGGTTTCAAGCAGAACCTTGGTGTTTTGGCTCTCCTTGATCATGCTTTCAAGGATTTCATGGTGAAACAGGTCAAAGCCCAGGGCCTGGGCAAGCGCTTCAGCCACCTGCTGTCCATGGCTGCCGCGTTCCCTTGAAATGGTAATCACATTGCAGGTAGTCGCCGGGCTTACGCCCTGCTTTTTTTGCATTTCCCACCGTTTGATATGTTCATCGATAATTTTATGAATGGATCTGTTCATGAACCCCTCCTTTCCCGGTATACCGGGAGTTAGATAAATCTACATTTTTGAGTTGCGGGTTGAACCTGGGTGTTTGAAAGACCAAGTCAGCACGTGCCTGTTTTGTGTAATAACTATGGTTGTGGGCGAAAATGGAACCTGGGGAGCCAACTCCCTTAATCAGTATGATAATCCTTAATCACCATAAAATCAATTCGGGTTTTGCATGGATTCGGATTTAGGTGACAGGCAAAAATGGATTTCTGATGCAACTTGGGGGGGGGGGGGGGGGGGGGGGGGGGGCATTGGGGTGAATCTGCTGTTTATGTATAGACGATTTGACGAAAAGCCTGATCATCGAGGTTGAAAGACGTCTGGCCGACAGTATGTCTGTTGGCTCAGCTTTCGACGCTGGGCTTGGCAGCTGATATGTCAGGGCAGCCCGTGGCTGTTATATAATATTCTGCTTTACTTCGTTTTTTTAATCTCATATACATTAAATCACTATTAGTAAGGTCTATTTAACCTTGGGAACAATATCGGGTGCAAAAATGTCTGCCAGGTAGATTTGATGAAGTTTACGAGGTTGCCCATAATAGATTTTTATGGAAAAAAGTTAACAACTAAATACAGGAGGAAATATGAAAAAAATTACTTTTTGTCTGGCAGCTGCCGTTGCAATGACCATGGTTTTTTCTTCATCAGCGTTCTGCAAACGGGAAACCGTCATTAAAATTGGTATCAATGCGCCTTTGACCGGCGATATTCCAAAGGTTGGCGAAGGGACAAAGTATGCGGCGCAAATGTGGCTCAATGACGTTGAAAAGGCGGGCGGCATTGAAGTGGGCGGAAAAAAATACAAGGTTGAACTGGTTGTTGAGGACAATGAATCCAAAGCAGAGTCTGCGGTAAAAGCCAACACCAAGATGATCAACCAGGATGACGTTCTTGCCATTGTCGGCCCCCAGGCTTCCAAACAGGCTGTGCCGGCCGGTGAAGTGGCCAACAAATATAAAACCGTTATGATCAGCCCCTGGTCCACTAACCCCGACACCACCCTGAACCGCCCCTTTGTATTCCGCGGCTGTTTTCTGGATCCTTTCCAGGGGCCTGTTGTGGCCAATTTCATCACCGATGAGTTCGGGTTCACCAAGGCGGCTGTCCTCTATGATGTGGCGTCCGACTATCCCAAAGGCCTTGCCGAGGTGTTCAAGGATGCATGGGAGAAAAAACACGGTGCCGGTTCCGTTGTTGCCTTTGAAAGTTTTACCACAAAAGACACCGACTTTTCTTCCCAGCTGACCCAGATTATTCAGTCTGGTGCTGAAGTCCTTTTTACCCCCCAGTACTACAATGAAATTCCTTTGATTGTAAAACAGGCCAAAGAGCTTGGATGGAAAGGCCCCATTGTGGGTTCCGACTCCTGGGGATCGGCGGAAACGGTTGAGCTGTGCGGCGAAGACTGTTACGGTCAGTTTTTCTCCTCCCATTACGCAGCTGCCGGAGCCACCGGCGCAACCAAAGAATTTATAGAACGCTACAAAGAAAAATACGGCTACACCCCCGATGATGTGGCGGCCCTGACCTGGGATGCCCTTCGCCTTGCCCAGCAGGCCATTGAAAACACCGGAAAACTGACCGGCAACATTGAAAAAGACCGTATTGCGGTACGGGATGCCCTTGCCAAGGTCAAGGATTTTGCAGGTATTACCGGTAACATGACCTTCACCGAAGAGGGAGATCCCATCAAGTGTGCGGTTATCGTTAAAATCAGTGATAAAGGTGAATTTGAGTTCTACAAATCCGTATGTCCCTAAGGGGCAGAGGAAAGAAGATCTATCAATACGTGTCTAAGTTGGAAAAACGGCTGCCGCAATGAAACGCGGCAGTTGTTTTTTTAACGGATTTTATTGTTTTAACAGGAAAATCGTTTCATGGAATCGTTTATCGATCTGATACAGTTTTTTATTCAGAACTTTATCAATGCACTCCAGCGAGGAAGTTTTTACGCCGTTATTTCCATCGGATACTCCATGGTCTACGGTGTGTTGATGCTTTTTAATTTTGCCCATGGTGATATTTTCATGCTGGGCACCTATATCGGTTTTGGTATTGCAACACTTTTTCTTGCGCTGTTTGCAGGCCTTTTGCCCGGACCTGTCATTTTTGTGGCCACCGTTGTGGTAACCATGTTTTTAGCCTCATGGATCGGGGTGTTTGTGGAAGTGGCCGGTTACAGGCCCCTGCGTCAGGCCCCCCGGGCTTCGGCCGCCATCACGGGCCTTATGATCGGCATTATTTTTGAAACCGGTGTGTTAATTCTTTTGGGGGCCAAACGCTTGAGCTTTCCGCCCCTGATTGAATCGGTTTCCTATAATTGGGGCGGGGTCTATTTTACCAATATCAAGGTGATGATTATCATCATCAGCCTGCTGCTTATGCTGGCCCTGCACACCTTTATCCAGAAAACCAAATGGGGGATGGCCATGCGCGCCATGTCCTATGATTTTCTTGCCGTACCGCTCATGGGGGTCTCCATCAACATCATGGCGCCTTTGACCTTTGCCATTGGTGCGGGGCTGGCTGCGATAGCCGGCATCCTCTACGGCCAGGCATTTCCCATCCTGGACCCGTACATGGGTGTGTTGATTGGCTGGAAGGCCTTTGTAGCCGCCATTCTTGGCGGTCGAGGCTCCATCAAGGGCGCAGCGCTGGCCGGTTATCTTCTGGGGTTTATTGAAATATTTGTGGCCACCATATTTCCATCCACCCTAAGAGATCTCATTGCCTATTCCATTATACTTCTGATCCTGACCTTCAGGCCCAGGGGGTTTTTCGGTATGGAATACAGCACCAAACTTCGGTTGTAATTTTTATTTTACCGTTTTAGAACGTTTAGAAAGATTCGTGCCATGAAGATTGTACAATCAATTAAGACATTTCTTTCCGATATACCCATGGCGGGCTGGTTTTCAGGATTGCTGGCTGCTGCCCTGATTGAGTATTTCTGGGGATACGACTATATTTCATATTACCTGGGACTGCCCAAGATTCCGGTGCTCTTCGGTGCCATTCTGATGCTCAAAGACCCGATCATGATTCCCGGTGCCCTGGCCTACGACCTGCTTGTTTATGTCCTGCCGGTCTGCATTGTGGCAAAAGCCTCCACCTTTCTCACCAACCCCCTGGCAGGGGGGATGGAGAAGTTGCCGCTGTGGTTGTCTGCCCTGATTCATCTGTGCTGTTTCTACGGTATTCTGGCCCTTTGGGCAGGAATCAACGACTACCGTGTGCTTGTGGTGAAACTGACACTGATTTCGATAATCCTGACCATCAGCGTCAACGTCATTAACGGTTATCAGGGAGAGTTCTCCTGTTCCCATCCCGGCTTCATGGCTGTGGGGGCCTATGTCTCTTCGGCCATGACCCTGCTGTTGTTTGCCAATGACAGGCTTTTTGGTGCGCCCCTGCTGCCGCCGTCCCTGGGGCCGTGGCTTTTCCCCGTTGCTCTGATCATGGGAGGTGCCGCCGCATCCGTTGCGTCTCTTCTGGTGGCCATTCCTTCGTTCAGAACCCGGGGTGATTATCTTGCCATTATCTCATTGGCCTTCATGTTCATCGTAAAAAGTGCCGTGGAAAACCTCAATGTCATCGGCGGTGCCCGGGGAATGGGCGGACAGCCGGATCTGGCGCCGCTCCATGTGATTTTTTTCTGGACCATGCTGTGTATCTGGGTGATCCATAATTTTGTCACCTCCATCATGGGCAAGGCGCTCAATGCCGTGCGCGATGATGAGGCGGCTTCGGAATCCATGACCGTGAAAACCCGGAAAACCAAGATGACCGCGTTCATGTTCGGCGCGTTCTGGGCCGGGGTGGCCGGCGGGCTGTTCGCCCATGTGCTGGCCTATATAAATCCGGGCATGTTCAGCATCAACCGGCTGGCCGAGATCCTTGCCATGGTCTATTTCGGCGGGCTTAACTCCATTGTGGGTTCCATTGTGGGGGCTGTCTCCATAAACATTTTGGGCGAGGCGCTGCGGCCCCTGGAGCTGTTCAAGTGGATCATCATTCCGCTGATACTGATTTTTGTCATGATCTTCAGGCCCTATGGTTTGATCTCTTTCAGGGAGATTAATGCCAGAAAACTGCTTGCGGCCAGAAAGAGTAAATAAGGAGCAACACCCATGACGCCATTACTTCATGTAGATAAAATGACCCACTATTTCGGTGGGTTGCGGGCGGTCCACAACTATAATCTTTCCGTGAGGCCCAACCAGATTGTGGGGCTGATCGGCCCCAACGGTGCAGGTAAAACAACGGTTTTCAACCTGATCACAGGGGTATATACCCCCACCCAGGGCCGTATCACCCTTGAAAATGAGAATCTTGTGGGCCTGGAAACCAACGAGATCGCGGCCAAAGGGCTTGGCAGAACCTTTCAGAACCTGGCGCTTTGGCGGCACATGAATGTGCTGGACCATATTAAAATGGCCCACTATTCCCAGCTCACCTACAGCCTGTTCGACGCATTTTTCAATACCGGAAAATGCCGCAGGCAGGAATCCAGAGTCGAAGAGAACGCCTACCGGCTTCTGGAACTTTTCGATGTTAAACAATATGCCGACCAGCTGGTCACAAGCCTTCCCTACGGGGCCCAGCGGCGAGTGGAGATGGCCCGGGCCATGGCCACCAATCCCAAGGTGCTATTTCTGGATGAACCCACCGCAGGCATGACACCCGATGAGCTGATCCGGATGATTAAGATTATCAGACAGGTACACCGGGATTTCGGTGTGGCCATATTTCTGATTGAACACCGCATGAAATTTGTGATGGAGCTTTGCCAGCATATCCAGACCCTGGTGTTTGGCGAAGTGATCGCCCAGGGACCTCCCGAAGAGATCCAGAACAACCCCCAAGTGATTGAAGCCTACCTGGGCAAGGAGGATTTGACCTGATGCAGCTCAATGTTAAAAATCTTAAGGTTTCCTACGGTAATATCAAGGCCCTGCACGGGCTTGACTTCAGCATTGATACCGGTGAGATCGTTACCATTATCGGTGCCAATGGTGCCGGCAAAAGCACCACCCTTCGGGCCATCTCCCGCATGGTGCCCAGTGAGCCGGGCTCCTCCATTGAATTTGAGGGCCAGGATGTTCTGGCATACAACACCGACAAGGTGGTCAGCAAACTGGGAATCTCCCATGTGCCCGAGGGCCGGAGAATATTCGGCAACCTCACGGTGACGGAGAATCTGACCCTGGCCTGTTTTGCCAGAAAAGACACCGGGCAGATTGAAAAGGATAAAAAGTGGGTGTTTGATCTTTTTCCCCGCCTTGAAGAACGAAAGAACCAGGTGGCCGGCACCCTGTCCGGCGGAGAACAGCAGATGCTTGCCGTGGGGAGGGGATATTTGAGCGGCAGAAAACTCATGATTCTGGATGAGCCCTCCATGGGGCTTGCACCTTTGCTCATGCTTGAGATGTTTGACGCCTTAAAGGAGATCAACAGGTACGGCACCACCATTCTGCTGGTGGAGCAGAATGCCAGGCTTGCCCTTAAGTTTGCCCAGAGAGGGTATGTGATTGAACATGGCACCCTTGTACTGGAGGGGCCTGCCCATCAGCTGCTTGACGATCCTGAGGTAAAAAAAGCGTACCTGGGCGCATAATCGTTTTTTCCATTTGAAACCCAAAACCCAGCCCGGCTCCGGCATCCCCCAGTGGATCCGGCCGGCTCCTATATTGGATATATGACATGAGTGATGCCTGTAATTGCCCCAACCGCTGGCGGATCGCCATCTCCGGAACCCTGCTCCAGGTCTGTCTGGGCACGGTTTACGCCTGGAGTTTTTTTCAAAAACCCCTGGTCACCACCTACGGCTGGAGCAACAGCCAGGTGGCCTGGACCTTCAGTACGGCCATCTGCTGCCTGGGTCTGGCCGCTGCCTGGGGCGGCATGAACCTGGCAAAGACCGGTCCCCGGAAACTGGCCATGGCCGGGGGGATTCTGTTCGGTGCAGGGTACCTGATCGCGGCCCTGGCGTTGAGCATGCACAATCTGGTGTTGCTTTACATGGGGTACGGGTTTATCGGCGGTGCCGGGCTTGGCCTGGGTTACGTGACCCCGGTGGCCACGGTGGCCAAGTGGTTTCCTGACAAAAAGGGTTTTGTGACGGGTATGGTGGTCATGGGTTTTGGCTTCGGCGCCCTGGTCATGTCCAAGCTCATTGCACCCATCCTCATGACCCGTTTTGACCATAATTTGGTGCAGGTCTTTTTCTGGATCGGCATTGTCATGCTGGTTCTGACCCTGCCCGCCGCTTACAATCTGGTCAACCCGCCCCAGGGATTTATCCCGGCGGGCTACACCCCGGCACAGGCCGCAGGTTCAGACCACAGATCGGTCGGTGCCGCATTAACAGGACGGCAATGCGTCCTGTCCAGAAAATTTTTCATGATGTGGATGGTGCTCACCTGTAACGTTTCCGCCGGCATCATGTTTATCGGTTTTCAGTCGCCCATGATGCAGGCGCTGCTCAAAGCTTCCCATGCCCAGAAATATTCTGACCCGGCAGCCCTGGCAGCAGCCGGCGCTACGTTGATCGCGGTCAGTTCCGTGTTTAATGGTCTGGGCCGTTTTTTTTGGGGCAGCCTGTCGGACAAGGTCGGCCGGACCAATGCTTTTCGCTTGCTGGTGGGCAGCCAGATCGCCATATTCATCGCACTCATTTACATCAGATCACCATGGATCTTCGGTGCCCTGGTCTGCTATGTCCTGCTCTGCTATGGCGGCGGATTCGGCGCCATGCCGGCATTTGTCCTGGATGTATTCGGTCCGGTCCGGATGCCCGTTGTCTATGGCGTGATTCTCACGGGCTGGTCTGCCGGCGGGATCATCGGCCCCCAGCTGACCGCCATTATCCGTGACCGCTTTCCTGCCAACCCCGGTGTCTATACCTACGCCGGTGGTGCGATCCTCCTGGCCCTGGGCTTTGCCTTTTCCCTGGCCCTGTCCGACAGGCCTTTTGAGCTCAAGCCCGAGGTTCGGGATAAAGCCTCCGGCGGGGGACCCTCTATTTCTTGACAATCTGAAATTCCTGTGAGGGCTGACATTGCAATACATCCGGATCAGCTGTTCAAAAGAAAAAGAATACAGCATCCGGCTAAATTCCGATTTCGGTCCGTGTAAATGACAGGTATTTGAACGTGAGAATTATGACATCAAAAACTATATTTTAATTCAAGAAAAAGCTGATCATTTCCCCCAATGTCCTTGAACATTGACAGGTCCCCTGACTGGTAAAACACGACCCCGGCTTTTAGTGTAATGTTGTCTAAGACATCATATTGGGCTGAAAATATCTGGTAGGAGCCACCCTGCCACTTTTTTCCGTACCCTGCGGCGAAAAATGTCAACGTAAGGATATCATGCATAAAATTTTTTTCAATACAGATGACCGATTGCAGCTGATCTTCATCAATGCCGTCGGGATCGTTTTTCAATTGGCTTTTATAGTTAAAAAGATGCTGGTTGACCAGCTCCACACAGATCCGGGTATCAGAAAATCCACTGTATTCAAAGCCGGCCATAACATCCAGCCGTGAAAATTTCTTATTGGGCATATTCGTGTATCTCAGTTTGTCCCAGTATGCAGATTCAGCCTTGAAAATCCAGCTTCCGTTTACAATGGTTGTTGATGCCCCGAACATGTTCACCCGTTCATGCTTTTGCACCAGGACAGGCGTAACACCGTCTGACACGTCTTCAATATAGGTATCCGGATGGTATATGTCTGCCCAGTACAGTCCCATATCCCAACCGGAGAATCTTGATTTAAGTGCCAGTGCAAACTGGGTGTTTTCCAGATCGCAGTCCGGGGTTTCTTCATAAGCCGGGGCGCTGGAATAGGGATAAAACCCGGATCCGTATGGGGGAGTCTCATTGAACCGGACTTCATGGATCATGATGCCGGACAGATTGAAAGGTCCCCGGTAATAGTCGATTTTGCTCATGGCCACCGGCAGCCGAAGGTCTTCGATGTCCGTGGTCCCGGGGTCTTTGAGATCAAGGGGATTTAGAATGTCCACCACCCGGACGTAATCGGATGTTCCCCATACCACAATTTGACGGCCGGTTTTGATGTCCAGGTGTTTTGCCGGGGTGGCCAGCAGATATAGTTCGCGTAATTGTGCTTTGGTTTCGTAGGCGTCCAGGACCTCATCCGTATAATTTTCACGCCCTTTGGTTAGGTAAATGAAATCATACCAGGCAAATCCACTGGCAAATATAAACCAGTCAAATATGCGCCCTTTATCTGTGGGCTTGATTTCAAGTTCCAGCAGCATTCCTGCCTTCAGGCGTGAAAAGCCCTGCCAGTTCGTGTTTTCCCGGACCGGCGCGTCACTGGAAAAGTTATAGGCGCCGGCTGTTTTCATGTGGCCGGTCAGGCGAAAAAGCCGTTGTTCAGGCACTCTGTCGTGGGGTAAAGCATCCAGGGCATTTTCCGTTGGGTTCTCGTCTTTAAATCCGTCCCAAAGGCTGTCCTCCGGGACCGGAGGCGCTTCGTCAAATCCGTGGAGCAGCTCGTTCCCCCCCCCATGGGCCGGGGCGGGTTGACACAGGATAGAGGACAGCATCATCACGAAGATTGCCAGACCCACTCTTTTTATAGAACGCGGCCAGGCTATGCTCATTGTTTTTTTCTGATTGATAAGGCCCCATGGGATTTGAAAGGCAAGGACTCTCATGCCGGCACACCCTTCATGGTTTAATACGGTGGTGTCAATGCGGCAGTTTATCTACAGGCCTTTTTCCATCTGCCGGACGGAAAACATCCCCTCATCAAGATCCTGGTTAAATTTAACCCTGTCCAGGATCAGATCTGTTTTATGGACGGTTTGTTTTCCTTTTTTACGCGTGATCTGCATACTTGTGGCCACCCATATACCATCAATTATATCCAGTTGACGCACCGTCATGTATTTCAGATCCGGACTGTTTTCCACCCAGCCAATGGACCGGGTCACCACATCGTTGTCCTGGCGGACAAAAAGAAGCTCTTTTTCGTATCCGGTCTCTTTTATAACCTTGTCGGATCTGGGAATGGCCCATATGGCCCAAGTTTTGATATTGTCAAAAACCTGCTCCCGGCCCTTTTCGTAAAAACTGTAATCATAATCGGTCAGTTCGCGGTCCGTCATATCCGAGTAGTTCATGTCCGAGCCCATGAAACTGCCGCTTTTATCCGCAGAGGCAATGCGTTTGGTTTTCTTAAGCGCCGGCAGATAGAGCCATTGGTCATCGTCGTGATTGGGGTCATCATAATCAATGTTCAAAAAAGCGGTTTTATGCACATCTGCCGGGGTGAGAAAAAACATCAGGGACATGGTGTCCGGTCCCTTGTCCTTGATAAATGTCTGTATTTTTCGAATCCGTTGACTGCCGTTTTTATCCGTCAGGATCATTTCCATTTGAGCCACCCGGTTGTCCCCGGTCTGTCTGGCATCCACCTGTTCCATAATTTTGCGTGCATCAGGGTCATCTGCCAGTGCCCAGGCAGAACTCAATATCAACAAAATCAAGATAAGGAATTCCTTCCGGATCCAGATCGTTACTTTTTGTTTTTTCATTTTATGTTCTCCGACGGTTTATATTTAATTTTGACCAGCCTTTTTTGCCCCACGCCCATACACCAGGGTCAAAAGCGCCGGCAAAAGAATTAAATCAGCGGCCAGGGCAAATAAAACAGCACTGGCGGTTAATATGCCGAACCGGACATAACAGGACAGGTAGGCCGTGGTATAGATGATGAATCCTCCGCTAAGCACAAAGCTTGTGATCATAATCGCCCTGCCGGTGTTGTGCAAAGTCTCTTTGACAGCGGTTTCAACGCACCCGCTCAACTCATAGGCCCTTTTGAAATGGTGAAGAAAATGAATGGTGTCATCCACCACCAGGCCTAATATAATACTTCCCACAAGGATGGTTACCATATCTATGGGGATGCGGGCTCCCCCCATGACCCCGAAAACCAACACAATGGGTACAATATTGGCAATCATGCTTATCAAACCGATTTTAAAATTACCCATGATCGCCATCATTATGATGGTAATGGCCAGAAAGGCAAACAGATAGCTTTTGGCCATGCTGGTGATAAACATCTTTGTGATGCCGATGAACAGCGCCATGTGGCCTGTGAGGGAGACGGCTTCATGGGGGAATTGAAGGGCCAGATAATTTTTTATTTTTTCTACATAGTCCTGGTAAAGAATTGAATCGGTAAAAGGCGCTAGAACAGAGATGCGCGCTTTTTGGTATTTGCCGTCCGCAAGTTCAGCCAGATCATCACTGCCGCTGGATTCAAACAGGATCAGTTCCTGGGCTGCCAGCTGCCGGGTCTCCGGCAACGCATAGGCAAGATCCGCATCCCCGTTCAGGGCCCTGTTGGTCTCCTTGAGGACATCGACCATGGAGACCACCTTGCCGGCCCTGATATTGTGTTCGCAAATTGTTGGAATCACTTTCCCGGCTTGATCCATGCGCGAAAGAAGATCCGGGTCATGCAGTCCGTTTACCCGCCCGGAATCAAGGATGATCTCCAGCATGACCGTGCCTCCGTTTTTCCGGTCCATCAGCCGGGTGCCCTCCCGGGCCGTGGAGTCGTGGGGCAGCCAGGACATGGCATTGTGGGAAAACCTAAGGTTGAACGAGGCTATTGCGGCCACTAAAAACAAACCAATCCACACAGCCGTAACCGCCAGGGGCTTGCCTGTTGCGATGTTGGCAATGCCGTCAAATATCCGGTCCGCAACGGGCGGCTGACCCTGGGGCTGCAATTGTTTTGTTTTTATGGGAAAGACGGCAACCAGGGCGGGCAGCAGCAGAACCGTATAGAAAAATGCAATCATGACCCCTGCCGGGGCAATATATCCAAGCTGGGCTATGATGGCCACATCAGCCCAGACAAATGATAACAGTCCGCAGGCGGTTGTCAGGCTGGTCATCAGGACCGGCAGTCCGGAATAGGCCACAGCATTGATTATGGCAGCTTTTTTGTCCGGTTTATGATTCTGATCCTTTTGAATATTGCGGTAAAAAATGGTGAGGATGTGCACGCTATCCCCGACACCTACAACAATTAGAAAGGTGGGCAGAATCATGATGGCATTGGAGACGGGAATTTTCCAGACCGCCATAAGCCCCAGGGAAGAGGTCAGCGAAAGCAGTACAATGATAACAGGGTATACCACGCCCGACACCCGCCGGAACAGGATGGCCAGAAATATAATGATCAGCAGAAATGACAAAGGCGTCATCAGTCCCAGATCTTTTTCAAGCCCACGTTGCAGTTCCGCGGCAAAAACAGGAGTACCTGCAAAGAAAAATTTAATGCCCTGGCCGCGATATTTATCGACGATTTCACGAATCCGGTCATTGATTTCAACATTCTGTTCATTGTCCAGGTATTGGGCGGCAATGGGGGCGTGTGCGGCAGGATCCGGTTCAAATCCGGTTAAAAGGTCATCCTGGGATGGCTGTACAAAAGCCTGGGCTTTGACCATAATCATTGCCAGGGTGCGGTCCTTTGAAACCAGAAAATTTTCATACAGGGGATAATGGTTGGTCAATGTCAAAATCCGCTGGTTTTCGATGAAGTTTTCAGGTGGTTCCGGGATCAGGTCCTCCACAATAAGGGTGTCATGGTCCGCCCGGACAATCCTCCCGTTGATCAGGCTTTTTACCTCGTCCAGATAGGGGACATTGTCTTCCAACTCCCTGTGAAGCCGGTTCATTGTATTAAAAAAAGATGGCGTCAGTCCGTTTTCAGGCTCCATGGCAATAAAGAAGATATCGTCCTGGCCAAACTGATACCTGAACTGATCGTAGGCCACCAAGGTGGGATCATCCGGGTGGAAAAAGCTTTGATCTCTGGTATCAATGGTCAGGTGGGGCAGCTGGCGCGCGAGCATGACCGATACCAGCAGGATAAGGCCTAAGGTTAAGACACCATGTGCATAAACCCACTTTGCAATGGCTTCAAAGAAGGATTCCAGTTTGTTGTGAATCATGGCCATGGATTGTTCCTTTGCTGTTTTGTGCCGCTGCATTTTTAATTGATCTCAAGACCTGTAAGCGTCTGCCGGTTCATTAACTGTGCCATTTCTGCTGCCTTTTCAGGGGGCATGGCCGGATCCCGGAAAAACATCACCTCCACACCAAAGTACTGTACAAAAAGCGACATGGACAAAAGCATGCTGTCCACGTCTCCGGCCATCCGGCCTGCTGTTTTTTCCTCTTCAATCACAGAAACAAGAAAGTTGAGAAAGTTGTCAATATCCCTGCGCAGGGCAGGCGTATCCTCTTCAAGTGTAAATACCGTGCTGCTGAGCAGTTCCCGGTACAGATTCCTGTTTCCATCATAGAACTTAAACATGGTCAGCCAGATATGTTTTATGCGTGTGTCCAAGGGCCCCCTGGCGGGCATGGTTTTTAAAGCGCTATGCCAGATTCGCCCAATGTCTTCGGCCAGGGCCGCCTCCATGAGTGCGGTTTTATTTTTAAAATGAACAACAACAGACGCGGCAGACACACCGGCTTCTGCCGCAACCCGCCGCATTGTGCATTGGCTGAATTCTTCTTCAAAAAACAGTTTTCTGGCCGCTTGAAGAATCAGCTGCCGTGTTTCCGCCTTATTTGCTTCTTTTCGATTCATGGGCACCTTAATTGAACATGTTTTTTTATTAAACTAGTTTATGATTTAAACATGTTTAAATTAATGCTGCAGTTTTGTCAATCGGCTATATTTTAAAATTTTTAGGTTGTGAAGGAACACAAGGTGGGCAACGATTGAAAAGACAGACTATATATACTCATAGAATATGCACATAAAATATGCCAGAAAAAATGATAACCGGAGCTTTCCCAAATATGGTGAGGATTGCACATTTTCTTACAACCAAGCAGAGGGGGGCTTTTCATTCAAATACTATAGACTGAATCTGCTGAGTCTAAAATAATAACCCTGTCACGGCCCTGTTCCTTGGCAAGATAAAGAGCCTGGTCTGCCTTTTGAAGCAGCTCATCACCGGAGGTTTCAGCATTGAAAAGCATTGACTTGCCACCGATACTCACGGTTACATGCGCCGCTGTCCCGGAAAAAGCGTGGGGAATCGCCAGGGAGGCAATCCGGGTACGGATCTTTTCTGCCACCTTCATGGCACCGTCTGTATCACAGTCAGGAAGGATAATGGCAAACTCCTCTCCGCCATATCTGCCTGCAAAATCAGTGGGCCGCCGCAAAGAGGCTTCAAGTACTTTTGCCAGAGCACACAGGCATTCGTCGCCCGCCCCGTGGCCGTAATTGTCGTTATAGGCTTTGAAATGATCCACATCAATCATGAGTACGGAAAGTGGTTTACTGTTCCGCATGGATCGTCGGCATTCCCGCGCCAGAGTGCTCTCCAGGGTCCGCCGATTGGGAATATCTGTCAGGCCGTCTACAGATGCCAGCTTTTCCAGTCGCTCTGTTTTTCGTTTCAGCCTGAGGTGGACATTGATCCTGGCCATGACAAGCGCAAGCTCAAAGGGTTTTACAATGTAATCGGCAGCTCCCAGGTCAAAGCCTTTTTTCTGGTCGGAGACTTCGTCTCTGGCAGTGATAAAAAAAATGGGAATATTCCGGGTTCCCGCATCCTGTTTGATGCGCCGGCAGACCTCATATCCATCCATATCCGGCATCATGATATCCAGGAGAATCAGATCCGGCTTTTCATTGCCCATAACGATCTTCAAGGCTGCAGGACCGTTTATGGCCACCTTGACCTCATATTTTTTCATCAATGCCTGGGCCAATACCTGGATATTGGTCGGTGTGTCATCAACAATAAGAATCGTATCTTTGGCGCTTGTCATGTCGCCTGGTGTGATCATGCGCCTGTCTCCTTTATCTCAAATTGAAGTGCAGCAGCGATATCGGTTAGAATATCACACGCTTTTGGATAATTGAATGCATCAATATGACGTTTAAATGTTTCACTCTGCTCATCGTATCCGGCTCCGGCCATCTGTGAACAAATGTCTTGGACTGATTCCGGCGGCACGAAGCGGGAATTGCTCAGATCACTGAAAATACGCCGGGCCAGTTCACTGAAGTGGGAAATATCCAGAGGGCGAGCAATATCACCTTTGGTTTCAGGGACCGCTGCAATGGCATCCAGGACCTCGGTAAGTTTGCCCCGCATCCTTTGCCACGATGCGCATTGTCCTCTTTTTAGTTCGTGTTCGAGAGTTGCACTGATCTCTGAAAGGTTATCAGCCCCGATGAGTTTGGACGACCCCTTTATGGTATGCACCATCCGCAGGGCGTCATCCTGGCGACTGTGCGTTAAACAGGCTTCAAACTGTTCCGGAAATTCTTTGAAATCATTAACAAAGGAACGCAGTGCCTGACGCAGTAACGCCCAGTCATTGCCCATGCGTCCGGCAGCGTCGGACAAATTCAGCCCTTTAGCCGAAAACGGCTTACCATTTCCGGAAATATTCAAGGCATTCACCACGGGATTAAGACGGTCTTCGGTTTCTTGAATGCGGGGGGGAATCCAGCGCAACAGGGCCGCTGCGAGCAAATTGATATCTATGGGTTTGGGCACGAAATCATCCATGCCTGCGTTCAAGCAGGTCGTTTTATCAGCAGCCATGGCTGCCGCAGTCATGGCTATGATGGGAACGTCTTTACCGGTTTTAAATTTTCTGATGCGACCTGTGGCTTGAACACCATCCAGTTCAGGCATCTGCAGGTCCATTAAAATTGCATCAAATAAAGTTGAGGACGCCATGGACACACCCTCCAGTCCGTTGTTGGCTATATCAACGCAGAGCCCCATTTTTTTTAGTATGTCGCTGGCAATCAATTGGTTGGTCGGGTTATCCTCCACCAGCAGAATCCGCGCTCCGTGAATGGATTTAAGTTGATTGCGGGCGTGGTACAGACCGCTGATCCATGACTGACCATTTTTCGAATCCAGACCGGTCCCCTGCAGGCTGAGACAGATATTGTAAAGTTGAGAAGCGATAACGGGTTTGTCCAAAATTGCGTCAATTTTGCTCTCATGACTCGCCTCCAGGGCGGCTCTGCGACCGTAAGCCGTCACCATGATTATAACGGCATGCCTGTAGCCATTATTTCTATTCAAAGATTCAGCGTCCCGCAGATGGCCTGTCATTCCAATGCCGTCCATGCCCGGCAGCCTCCAGTCAACGATGATTTGCCTGAAGGGGCGTCCTTCGTCCATGGCGGACAAAGCCATGTTCAAACCCTGTTCTGCAGTGGATGCCAGCTCCACGTCAAAACCCCAGGAGTTAAAAATTCCTGCCAGTACATTTCGAGAGGCCGTGTCATCTTCAACAATCAGCGTCCGTACGGGGCTCAAACCCACAGCCCGGGAGTATCCGGGCGTTGGGGAATCGGAGATGCCCAGTGGAATTGAAAACGTGAAGGCCGTTCCGGCCCCGGGTTGGCTTTGGACGCTGATTTCTCCACCCATTAATTCAATGAGGCGCCGGCTGATGCTTAATCCAAGTCCGGTGCCGCCAAAACGACGTGTGGTGGATGATTCCGCCTGTTCAAAGGGGGTAAAAATCCTGTCGATCTGATCCGGTGTCATGCCGATTCCTGTATCGGTGACACAGGCCTGAAGGTGAAACCGCCCGTCCTTCCGGTCCTGCCTTTTCATGCCCAGGGTCACGCTTCCCTGCCGGGTAAATTTAACGGCATTGCCCAGCAGATTATTGAGGATCTGACGCAGACGAAGGGGATCTCCAATCAGCAGGGGCGGCAGTTCAAGGTCAATGTCAAAAATCAACTCCAGACCTTTTTCCGCTGCCGTATAGGAGAAAAGCCCGGCCGTGGCATCCAAAAGTTCAAAAAGCCTGAATTCGGTGGCTTCAATATTCAATTTGCCGGCCTCGATTTTGGAATAATCAAGGATGTCGTTGATGATGCCCAGCAGCGATTCTGCAGATTTGTGCAATTTTTCCATGTAATCACGCTGCAGGGTGTTAAGTTCCGTGTCCAGAATGATTTGTGACAGGCCCAGAATCGCATTCATGGGTGTTCGGATCTCATGGCTCATGTTCGCCAGGAATTCTGATTTCAGATTACTGGCCTGTTCGGCCAGGGCTTTTGCCTTGTGTAAGGCCTGTTCTTTGGCTTTGGCGTCACTAATGTCTTCAAAAACCAGTATGCTGCCCGATTCCGGAGCTTCAACATTAATGGCCTTGCCGTAAATCCGTACCCAGATAAGTGAGCCGTCCTTACGGCACATCTCGCGCTCTGCCGTATAAACTCCACCGCTGAAAATGATGGGATAAATCTGTCGACCTAAGCTTTCGAACTCCTCCTGGGAGATATAAAGTTTTCTGGTGCTGGCATTTGTCATTTCTTCCAGCTCGTAGCCGAATATTTCAGCCATTTTCCTGTTGGACTTCACCTGGATGCGGTTTTTGATCAGGGTAATGCCGACGTTTGCATTTTCCAGGATAGCGCTTTGTTCGAGCATTGCCTGCGTAAGCTTCTCTTCGGCTCTTTTGCGTTTCGTTATGTCGCGGCTGGAGGCATACAGCAACTGCTGACCGTCAAAGACAATCCATTGTGCATGGATCTCCACGTCGATCAATTCGCCGTCCTTGCGGCGATAACGGGTATCAAAAGTCCCGTTGGAATCCATGAGCTTTTGAGTGTAAGAAAGAAAATCATTGCCGGGGATAAGAGCATCCCAGTCCATGATGTTCAACTGGGCGGTCTCTTCGCGGGTGTAACCGAGCATTCGGGAAAAAGATTCACTGAATTCGACGATGTTTCCCTGTCTGTCCAGGACGTGTATGCCGTCGCTGGCATTGGCAAGAAGAGTCTGTAGCCTTTCAGTAATGCTCTTGATCAGTGTTACGTCAGACAAGGAAAACAGACGCAATTGCTTTGAATTTCCTTTCAGTCTGGACATGGATGCGTAGACTGTACGAAACTCTCCGTTTTTACAGTGGATGCGAAGTTCCATGGGGATGAACGGGGCGTGGTTCTGACCGGTCTGCCTGATCCGCTCCACCAAAAGACTTTTTGCTTCTTCTCTGTAAACCGGATCAGGATATGCTTTCAGCCACCACTCGTCTATATGGGGTATATCATCCAGGGTGTAACCGAAGGTGTCGGTAAAGCAGGGATTCAGGTAAAGGGTCTTGCCGTCTTTTTCCCCCAGTACAAGTGGCACGGGTGATGCGTCAATGATGGCGTTGAGCCAGCGCTCATGTTCCTGTTGTTTTGATTTGTTACAGTCAGAACCCATATTCCCTCCATGAGCCGACGATATACAATCAGCTTAAAATCATCACCTTTGTCTGGCTGGGTGCCAGCGTTGAGCCTAGGGCACCCGGTGACATACCGTTCTGTCCTGTCATGCTGAGCATCTTTGTGGCCGGCATGCCAACCTTAAAAACCTTGAAACTGCCCACTATATGTTTTGTCGGTCCCATGACCATGCCGGATACGGGATTCAGCCCCACACCCGGGTTGTCCCCGTTGCTCATGGGTACGGTTGTCTGAAGATTGTGGTCCGGCATGGCCATGGTAAAGATTTTAAACTGATTGGGAATGGCCGTATTGGGCATTGAGGTGTTTGGGTATGGTAAGGGTATCGGTGGGGCGGGCGGGGCGGGTGTCAGGCAGACATCGGGGAATGCAAAGTTTGACCCTCCGGCCTGGGTGTTGACAAATGGCATGTTGTTCTCTCCTTTTTTAATCCATTTTATCCCATGTGGATACGTTCCGCATCTATTTTCATATCTTTTTTAGCCGTGATTGTTGAATAGACGGAACGAATGGACAGTGCTTTTTTTATGTTCTGTATTAAACTGCCGCTGGTATGGGTTTCCACACCTTCAACAACCCGTGTTTCATTTTTTGACTGCTGGAACCACTGGTCCGCCATGAAGTTCAAACACTTTGCAAAGAGTTTCACCTCACTTGAGACGGCTTGAATCCGTTCACTTTTCAGTGTCATGTCATGGGATGCAACCGTGGTGTTATCGGCAATAACAGTGAATTGCGGCGCAACAGTTTCCACCCCGTTCAGTGATGATAGTGACACCTTGTCAACAGCCTGGGCGGTGATGGCGCCCTGTTTTGCCCGCACGGAGAGATTTCCCGGCACGTCAAGCACCATATCAGGTCCGGCAGACCGTTCAAGCACGGCAAGGATGTAACAGGAATCCTGCCTTGTAAAAAGCACTTTGTCATCCTTCACGGGGGAGACAAGGCAGCTGAAGGCTTTTCGGGAAGAGACCAGGCCGTTTTCCATTGCAATGATAATGTTTTCACCGGCAATCTCCTTGACGATTGCCGTGCCCATAGCGCCCTGTTCCGGGCAGTGGGCCATTGGAATTACACTTGCTTTCATTCACACACCTCATAATGATTCATCATACCTGCTCGTCAGGCTGAGATTTAAATTTTCATGGTTTGAACTTTTCTGCTGCTGCCTTTTTTTCGTCGGTTGACAGGGCCAGCTCCCTTGTGGACCCTTGCCATGTGGTTTCATTTTCAATGATTTCATGCAGATTTGTCCTGAACAGTCCGGTGCTGGACAAATCTGCACCGCTTAAGTCAGCGTGGGAGAAATCAGCATAGGTCAGGTCCGCCCCTGTAAATTTTGTTCCTGAACAAACAGCCTTTGTAAACTGGGCCTGCACCAGGCTGGCATTGGTAAAATCTGCCTGGCACAGATCCGCTTCATTGAAAAGCGCCTGGTCAAGCCGGGCGCCCACAAACCTTGCCCCCTTTAAGAGGGATTTAATGAACAGGGCGCTTTTCGCTGTTGCCCCACCAAAGTCCGCCCCTTCAAGCTTTGCCCCTGTAAATCCGCACTGGGTCAGATCCATGCCTGAAAGTTCTGCCTGGGAAAAATCAGCCTCCATGAACTGGCATTGGGTAAACGTTGTGCCGGAAAGGTTTTGATGGCTCAAATCCGGTTTTAGAAAAAATCCCATGGTAAACACTGCCTGGGAAAAAACTGCGCCTGTGGTATCGGATTCCAGAATATTGGGGCGGTAGTGCTCAGAATCGGTGAAATCAGCATTTTTCAGTCCGCATTTGAGAAAATTTACATTCTCCGATCTGCTCTGCCTGAACGAGGCCTGGGTCAGATCCGTCTGTGCAAAGTTTGTTCCGGACAACCGTGCGCTTCCTAAATCTGCACCATCCATTGCCGCTTCAATAAAATTTGTATCGGAAAGATCCGCACCCTTGAGCGATACACCTTTTGCGGTTAAATCGGTGAAATTTGCCGCCGCAAGGTTTGCATCATCCAGGCAGGCTCCTGTAAAATCACAGGATATGAAGTTGCACTCCTTGAGCACAGCCCCTTTTAGATTGGTGTTGATGAATTTTACATGTTCAAACAATCCGCCGCCAAGGTCTATACCCTGATAGTCAAGGCCGGAAAAGTCCTGCCCTGCAATGACGGGTAATTCGCCGTGCCCTTTAACCCATGCTTCCAGTTCTTGCTTATCCATACGCCGCCTTTATACCCTAATCTTGTTCATAGAGCATTGTCTGTTCCAGGTATGCGTCCGTGAAATCAGTATTTTTGTCCACCCGGCTTTTCAGGAAACTGACCGAATACAGATTGGCCTGGGTAAAGCTTGCCCCCACAAGCCTTGCCTTCATCAGGTTTCCTTCCATGAGATTGATCCTGTGAAGCTGTGCAAAGCTCAGATCCGCCTTGATGAACTGGGCCTGGACAGCCCGGGCACGGTTAAACAGTGAATGGGACAGGTCTGATTCCCCAAGATCCGCCCTGTCAAGGCATGCACCTGAAAAATTGCTGTTTTTGAAATCACATTGCCGCAAACATGACTGGGCGGCATCTGCCATGGAAAAGTCTGCATTGGCCAGAACACAGCTGTCAAGGAACCGGACATTATTCATCCGGGATTCACGGAATGATGCATTTTCCCCCTTTGCCCCGATGAAATTGACGCCTTCAAGTACAGCCCCTTTAAATGAGGTTTTCTCCAGCACCGGATGTATAAAGTTGGACTGGGCCAGGTCTGCACTGTCAAAACAGCACCCGGTCAGATCCATATCAATGAAGTCGCACGCCTTCATTGATGACCCTCTGAAATTTGACCTGCAAAATTTTGTTTCCAGAAAAAGGTCCTGTCTGTCGCCAAAGGAACACCCTATAAAGTCTGCGTCTTCGATAACTGACCTGGAAAGGGTGGCACCTGTCAGATCCGCATTGATAAATTTTGTGCCCCTGATAAGAACCGCCCCGACATTGGCGCCTGTCAAATCGGCATTCGCC
This sequence comes from uncultured Desulfobacter sp., assembly GCF_963665355.1. Lineage (GTDB taxonomy): Bacteria > Desulfobacterota > Desulfobacteria > Desulfobacterales > Desulfobacteraceae > Desulfobacter. The sequence continues at coordinate 5,173,209 of NZ_OY762229.1, read as the reverse complement.
AGGGTGGCACCGGTCAAATCCGCATGGGCAAGAATGGCCCTGCTTAAATTGGCTTTGGTCAGATTGGTGTGGGCCAGGTTTGCATATTCCAGATAGCAGTTGCTTAAATCAATTCCCGACAGGTCCCGGCCTGACAGGTCCACAAAGGCGTAATCGCCGTTGGCGGTGGGGGAGCCGTTTTTATGGGCGGCCATAAGTTTCGCCGCAATATCTTGCTCCTGGCCTTCATGGGGGGAGGATGATCCTTCGATCAGGTGCGCTGTCAGGCCATAGGCGCTTTTGGCCCGCTGTTCGGCCTGCCTGAGCGGTTCTTCCATTTCAGTAATCCTGGAGCCAAGTTCCGTTACTTTTTCCTGGGAGAACTCTGTGTCAAAAAGATCTTCCACACCTTTCCTCTTATCTTTCATGTCGTCTTTGGGAATTTCTTCTTTGATTTTTTTAAAATCATCCAAGGATACAACCTTCTCCCGGATCTCCTGCATCTGATCCTGGGCCTTTTCAAGTCTTTCTTTCAGGTCGTCAAACTGTCCGGTCAGTTTTACCCGGGGCAAAGGCGTCAGGGACCGGGGCTGGTCCGTCCCATTGTTCAGGTTGTCAATGGTCTTGATGACCCTGTCGATATCAAACATTTCGTCAAGATCTGCATCCAATCCGTTCATGCCTTTCATTTCATGCCTCTTCCTAAGATCTTTCAGCGCCTGGTATCCCTCCCGCTCCCCGGCTTCCTTAAGTTTGCTCTTAACATCCTCAAGAATCTGTTTCTTTTTCTCATCCGCGCTGTTGACCATATAAGCCTGAAGATCGTCAAACCCTTGCAAATTAAGTTTTGACAGGTTGGGGCCACCCCCCTCTTTTGTGATTCCCGGAAGAATGTTCTCCATGAGCCGGGTTAACTGTTCGGCTTCGGCTGACAATACCGGTTCATCCGTCTTGCCGGCTTTTGCCATTTTTTCTTTGATTTTATCAATCTCTTCGGTCATGGGCTTGGTATCAACACCGGCTTCCTTGAGATCCTGGATCAGTTTTTCCTGTTTTTCCACCAGCTGAGCCGTTTTTTCCTCTGCAAGTTTTTTGTAGTTTTCCACCTGTTTTTTGGCATAGGTGTCAAAATTTTTACCCATGAGATTTTCGGACGCTTTAGCTGACTCTTCCCGGAGCAGTTCAAAGCCGCATCTACAGCCCTGGGGCAGAAGGGGGGCGGTATACATCATATATTTGAACCCCTCGTCAGGGTCCGTGCGGCAGGCCATCTCATTCAGGTAGTGCTCATGGGGCCTTGGGGCATCTGCAATGTTTTCATGGGCAAGAAGAAGCTGCTTTATATCTGCTGCGTCATCCTCGGCAACCTCCACGGTTCCCCGGTGAATGACGCAGCCTGTATTCTCGTCCGGGAAAAACAGGACTGTATCAAGCTTGCAGGCAATCTCTTTAAAAAGTGTTTCGTCGTTGCGATTGTGGTTGATAAAACAGCGTCCCTGCACCCCGGGAAGCCTGCCGTGGATTCTGGGGGTATTTCTGGACATATTGAGAAGTTCAAAGGATTCATCTCCGGTGAAATGGCCGGGCATCCACTGGTCGTAAGCCCCCTGGTTGAAAAATGTCCAGTCTATGTCATCGGGCAGGCCCGGAATTCTTTCCTTGACATAGGTTGCATCATAGGTCCCGGATTTACCGGCCCTGGGCTGCCAGGAGATATCCACAGGACCAAGGCCGGCCGGTTCCGGCCTGTCCTTGACAGAACCTATGATCTGACCGGGATATTCAAGGTTGGGCAGGGGAATACTTGTTTCATCCTGGGACGTGATCCTGCAGTATCCTTTGCCCATGGGATTTTTTTCATACCCGTCACCGCCAAAGGCGTTTGCATAAACAAGGGGCACTTCGATCATGGGAACGGGATCTGAGATGCCCAAACGGTTCCATTGCCGGTCGCCGAATACATAGATCTCCTTGCTCAGCGGCCCCAGGGTGACTTTAACCTTTCCGGCCTGGACAGGCTTTTGATTTTCTGCAAAAAAACTGCCGTAGACTATATACTCGGCCCTTGCCTTGGGCATTCCCATGTCGATAACAGCACCGTCCCGGCAGTTTTTTCCAAGAAGTTCCCAAAGTTTCTGCTCCAGGACCGGCGTACCGGAATCCAGGGAAAATCCCCACAGCAGGGAAACGGTAAAATATGATTTGTTCCGGTGGTCAAAGGTCTTGTACAGAACGCCTGCATGAAGTGATTTAATTATGTTCATGGATGTTACCCGATCACCCAGATACTGCCCTGCTGCCTCACCGAAAGGTCATATTTTTTAATGTCTGGCGCCACATGCATAAGAACACTGAGCAGGCCCATCTTGTTCATTTGTGCCGCCTTGCACTCAAGTTGCTGGATATTTCCCTCAAATTCCTGTTTAATTCTTGCCTGTTTGTCTGCCAGTTCTATGGCGATGTTCATCATGTCCAGTCTCAGTTCGCTGAGCTGGGTGCCAATCAGTTGAATATCTGCTTTGAGAGCATCTTTGGCAACGTCAGTGATTTTTGTTTTAAGCTTTTCATCATCAACATCTGATTTTAATTTAAACCCATTTTCAGTCAGTACGATTTTAATATCATCCCCGTCTCCGAATCCTATATCAAAATTGCCTCCGGTGGCGGCATGGAAGGTGATATTGCCGTAGCTGCCGTCAAATTTAAATGCAAGTTTCGGGACAGTGGGAAAATTAAAATCTATGGTCTGGCCCACAAGGGTTGCGTCAAAATGGGTAAGAAGCCCGTCGATATCAAATTTTGCCGAAGCGCTGTTGACAATGCCATAGGTTGCAGACATCAGGCCTGTGCCGCTCCACTCCTTTAACAACCCGTTCCCCCGGTAGTTAAACTCCTCATGTCTGCCGCCGTAGTTATAAGTGAAGGTATTTGTCTTGTTATGCTCTTCTCTTTTTCCGATATTGATGTCTATTGTATCTGCTTTGGTATAGTTGTATGCACCGCCGTTAAAATCGTCGCCGTCTTTTTCAACGATTGTCTTGGTCACCCAGGCTTTATCCGCCCGAAGTTTTACGTTTTTACCGTTGATGAACTCTTTGTTGGCGGCCATGTCGCTGAATTTACCAGCCCCGCCTTCAATAAGATCCTTGATGCCGTCGCCTTTTCCCGTTGTGCCGGGCCAGTTTGTCGCCTGAACGATCACGCCGACAATGAACTGGACAATGAGCGAACCGGTCAGAAAAACACCTAACTTCAATGGTTTTTTTACGACTTTTGTAAAGACCATGCCTGCTGAAGCCAGAACCCCCATGACAAATCCTGCCGCGCCCGAGACAATGGTATTCCAGAATGTATAGTCAAGTTTCGGATATGCCTGAGTATGCTGTTTGTTCAATTCAGCCTGTTGACTGGTGTGGTTTTCAACATAGCTGTTGCCCAGATTATAGTTCCAGTACCCGCCGAAATCATAGATGTGGCCTTCCTGGACGTTAAAGGTATCGCCTCTTGAAATTTTGACTTTGCCCCTGTCCACAAGGTATTGCCATTTTCCACGGTCTGTTGTGGCGGTTCCGTCAGGGTTTGCCCAGGACGTGGTTGTGGTGGATGCGCCGCTGGTGGATGTCAGGGTGACACTTTCACTGTACGGCTCCTGGTCCGCATAGATTTCCACGCCTGTGGGGGCAAAGCCCGATGAAGAGAAATCCCGCATGGTTCCAATGAGATCGGCGATATGGGTCGGTCTTGTCTCCGAACTTGACGGGACACCCATGGTATATTCGGCAAACCGCTCCTGGGCCTCCTGCCAGATATCCTGGTCGGAATGGATTCGAATTCTTTCATGGCCTGCCTGGTCCTCAAATTCAATGTAATTATCCGTTTGAACGTTTGCGCCTGTTGTGAATGTGCCTGCCGTTCCCAGACCAATGGCGTCGGCTGCGCCAACAGAATAATCCACCGGGTTCTTTCCGGACGTGATGATGGATTTTGTCTGGTTCAGGCTGGTAACCGGACTTGCTGTTTCAGGATTGGGAACGGCGCCTGCAATCACAGGCCTGTCCGGATTTCCGTCAATAAAGGTCAACAGGATCTCGGTGCCCTTGTGCAGGGGAAAGTGGATGCCCTGGTTGGCCCCGGCGCTGGGCTGCATCATGCGGAGCCAGGCAGAGGCCTTGCCCCCGAATCTTCCGCTCCTGTCAAAGGGAAGGATCACCTTGTATCTTCCGTACTCGTCAAGCTCGGCATATTCGCCGCTGGCTCCGGCATCAATCTTTGCATTGAGTGTTCCGGAAATTTTGGGTTTTTCCGTGAGAAACTCGTCCCGGAACTGTTTGTCTGAATATATGGCTTTAAATGTGTTTGAATAAAACATCTGCTGATCGTATTTTTCCACAGCCCCGATCAGGCCCGAAACAAGGTAGCCGGACTGGTGCCCTTCATGGCAGACTTCAGTGACAAGGTATTTGCGGTTGTATGCCTCCTTATAGTGATCATTGAGGTCAAAGGTGTACCCGGGAACTATAAACGGGACCGCGCTTTTGCCATGGAAAATCGATTTCCTGCACAGCAGTGACTCCGCTCTGATGCCTGCCAGCCGGTTGCCTTCCTCGGGACTGTCAAAGTTCACGCCGTAAATGTAGTTTTCGCCTCTTCCGTTTTCATCAACATCGGCAATGCCTTCTATGGCAAGGGACGGCTTGAGATAATTATAGTCTTTGAGATAAATGCGCCGGGACAGCATGTTGTGACTGCATATGAAGGCCTGGACAACTTCTTGGGTATGGAGGGCATCAAGTCCTGACTGGGGCAGGTAAACAAGATCTTTGCCCTGGGCCAGGTCGCTGTGTACCATCTTGGAATCGGTGAAAATAACCTTTTCCCCCGCAGAGGTCTGCTCAAAAAAGTAATAGATGCCTTCGCGCTGGGCCCACCGTGAAATAAAATCAAAGTGGGATTCATCGTATTGGCAGACATACTCCAGGGCAGGGTAGGTGTTGATCAGGTCGAATGAAAAGTCCACTCCCGGGTTCAACCCGCCGTCTTTTAATGCGGATTCCATTATTTCAGGGACAGACTGGTTCAAAAATACCTGGTTATGGTGGGTCAGGGAGAGCCACCACAGTTTGGGGGTAAGAACCGCCTTGTAAAAAAGGCAGCCTGAAAATTCCTGGGTTTCCTCGAACTGCATAAGTATGCCGTTAAATGTTACATCGTCTTCTTCGTCCCGGTGGATGGTGAACACGGCAGGATTTTGCAGTACTCCAAGCGGGTCGGTGTCGGTGTTCTCCGATACAAGAAGTATTTCAAACCGGTATGGTTTGGAAACAGCCTCAAAACCATTGAAGCTGACTACGGAAAAAGTGTCCTCAGCCATTCCTGAAGAACTGAAGGAGTACTTTTTTTTTGTTAACAAGGGCATTGTCATAACTCCCTATATAGTTTTTTTTAAGCCTTGCTGAATTTAGGTTTGGCAATCCTGGACAGGACATCGGGCTTGGGGCTGACAAAAGACAGCACGTTCATTCGGGCCAACATGGCTGGTTTAAACCTGGTTTAAAATAGTCCGGCAGCATGGGGCTGAATGCAAATTTCAGTTAAAATTATTCACCCAAGCTATCTTAAAAACGGGCCGCGTGCAATACATAATATGAAGCGGATTCGTCTTGTATTCCAAAATCCGGATTTTTCGCCTGATGAATAAAATTCCTTGTGAATTTTTACCGGCTTTGGGTATAAAAGAAAGCGTATCCACTAATTTTAACGATGTCCAGGTTAATCCCAACAATGCTGAACTCAATACAGTCCAAAATCATCGGTCTTTTGATCATCATCATGGCCATTACGGCATTTGTACTGATCTTTGTTTCCAACCGTGAAATCGGCGATGCCATGCTGGACCAACAGGATAAGCTGTCAAGGCACGTTCTTTCGCTTATCGACCTGAATATCAAGGGGGGCTACCAGAACCTGATTGCCGATAAAATTGATTCCGTTGATCGTCAAAAGGCGCTTCTCAAGGCAAGGACGATGCTGGTGGTTCGCATGATCAACGGGCAGCGTGAGTCCATCAGCAAAAAGCTGCTCTCCGATGAGAGTGGCCGGCAAATCGTCCGGGAGTGGATCAACCATTCCCAGACAGAAACTTTCGGCACCCTGTTCATCGCCGATTCGGATCTGAATATCCTTGCCCACCCGGACCCGGATTTCAAAGATGTGAACATTGGAAACTTCACCAACATGAAGCGGGAAACCCTGACCGAGCTGCTTGACACAAAGGGGTTTGGCGGAGAACCTGTTATGGATGTGGTGACACAGCAACTGCCGGGCAAGTCCCGGGATTTTGAAAAAAAAATACTGATCTGTCTTTATAAATACCCGCCCTGGGGATGGGTTGTGGGCACGATGAGTGATATCAATGCCATTGAAGTGGAAGCCCAGAAAAAACTTGAAAAAATCGTTGAATCGCTAAAGGAATCTTTTACAAAAATTACCATCGCTGAAACCGGTTTCCCCTTCCTGTTCAACAATGAGCATAAAATACTGGCCATCGGCAGGACCGGGTTTGGTCCGGATTTCCAGAACGCCGTCAATCTGGATGATAACAGTCTTTTGCTGCAGGACATGGTGACGGCTGTTAAAAAGAAAAACGGGATACTTTCCTACAGATCCAACGTGTTCGGGACACAGGAGATGGTCGCATATGCCCTGTATTTTAAGCCCCTGGGGTGGTACATGGGGATCACCGTTCCGGTTTCGGAAACCAAACAGCCGGCAGCGGCTATTGCATCCAAGCAGTCTGTTCGCATCGGGGTCATCCTGTTTGTGGGGATTTTATTAATGGCCTGGGTGGTCTCCCGCATATCAAAACCCATCAACACCCTTACGTTCTGGGTTCAGGAGTTCTCAAAATCCGATCTCACCCAAAAGGAAGAAGAAGAGGACATTCATATCCAAAAGCTTGCGAACCGCTACAAAGACGAGGTGGGACATCTGGCCCAGGCCTTTGTATTTATGAAAAAACAGCTGCGGGACAACATTGTCAAACTGATGAAAACCACCTCCGAAAACGAACGGATGAACGCAGAGCTCGGTGTCGCAAAAACCATTCAACTGGGTTTGCTGCCCAAGGTATTTCCACCCTTTGTGGATCGTTCGGATATCGGCGTTTATGCCTCCCTTGAACCAGCCAAAGCGGTGGGCGGAGACCTTTATGATTTCTATTTTGTGGGGGAAGACCGGCTCTGTTTTACCATTGGGGATGTCTCGGGCAAAGGGGTTCCGGCGGCATTGATGATGGCCATTACCAAAACGCTGATCAAGATGTCTGCGACAAGGTGTGCAAGTCCTGCCGAAATCATGATGGAGGTGAATAATGCCGTTGCCGCAGATAACCCCGAGACCATGTTTGTCACCCTTTTTATAGGGATACTGGACCTGAAAACCGGACGGGTAACCTACAGCAACGGCGGGCATAATCCGCCCATTCTCGTCTCAACAATGCGCCCCTGCAAGTATGTTAGAAAAATATCCGGGCCTGTGGTGGGCATTAAGGAGAATATTTCCTATGAGGAACTCAGCCTTGATCTTGCACCGGGTGAGGGCCTGTTCCTGTATACGGACGGGGTTACGGAAGCCCAGAATACGTCAAAGCAGTTCTACTCCGAACAGGCCCTGATTGAAAAAATGATATTCCTGGCCGGTGAAACCTGTGAGCAGACCATTCGGGAGATAAAAACGGATTTAGTCAATTTTACCGGTGCAGAACCCCAGTATGACGATATCGCCATGCTCATGCTGCGCTACAGGGGAGGGAACCATGAATCTTAGATCCCGTATCATGATCGTCACCTTTTTGATTATCCTGTTTGTGCAGGGGCTGAACTGTTTTCTTGAGGTGGGTTTTCTTGCCAATAACCTGGAAGATGCCAATTTACGAAAATACAGGATTATCGGCAATCAGATGATGAGAAAAATCAATACCAGCCTGATTTTCGGCAAACCCTTATCCGCCATTGAACATCACAGGCTTTTATCCAACATTATTCCGGCAGATGTGGAAAATATCCATGTTATTGATCAGAACGGCCAGGATCTTTATACCGCAAAAAAAAGCGATGCCAATACCGCCTTTAAAGTTCACGGATCTGTTTTTAATGAAAAAAGCCCGGAAGTGTACCGACTTTTTTTCCCTTTGACCAACCGGGTCGGGGTGCAGGGAAACCTGGTGATTGAGGTGTCAAACCAGCGGGTAAGAGAGAAACGGCTGGCCCTGATCCGAAAATCAATTTTAAATTTTATCATCATTCTGGCCTGTTCCCTTCCTGTGCTTTACCTGTTGCTGACCTTGTTCATCAATCGCCCCTATAACCGGTTCATTGACGCGATCAATGTCTGGCTTCGGGAAGAGAACTGGCTTAAGCTCAAAGAACATAAGATTGATCTTTCACCCTTGAATGAAAGCCGTATGTTGTTCGAGCAGATTAAATCGGCAAAGTGGCTTGTGCCGGATCATCCTGACGACGATGAAGAAATAAAGGAGAGATCCGGACCTTCTGCCGGCCGGAAAATTGACGAGACGCTTTACGAAAAATTAAAAAGCATTTTAGAGATAAATGTATAGCCCGATGATGTTCAACCCTTTCCTGAATGGGTTTATATGTTGAATTCATTGATTGATCCATCAGGAATAAAGGATTTCCATGCAGCCTAAAAGACTGATTGTAATTGTTGTCGTGTTTGTTTGTCTCACCCATTTGCTTTACATGGTCAATAATGCGGCCATGTTCAGGCAGGATTATGAAGACCAGAGTCAGGCGCAGATGAAAGAGCTTGGGGCCGTGGTAAAAAGTGAAATTGAATATGCCATGGGCTTTGGGATCCCTGTAAGGTCGCTGGGTGGAATGGACGCTTTTTTAAAGGGGATTCTGGACAACACGCCGGAACTTGCCTTTATTCGGGTGGAAAGCAGGGATAATATTTTGTTTTCTGCAAAAAGGGCCTCTTCAAGCACCAGAGATATCCTTGTTCCCATCCTCTCGGAAGGTCAGGAAACCGCAGTGATCCGGCTGGGCATCGGTGATGAACTGAGACGGCAGATTTTTTCCATGCTGTTTGATCTGAGTACCATTGTGTTTGCCGGACTGATCATCACATTTGAAGTGATCCGCTTTTTCGCCGCAAAGCTGATCACCACGCCTTATAGACAATCCATCCAGGCACTGAACAAAACCATCCGGGAGATGAATCCCTATCAGAGCATTACCATCCCCGGGGAGTTCCAGGAATTTATCAATGAAATTTTACGACAGGTCGGTCTTCGAAACCGGCAGATATATCAGATGACCGGCAATTTAAAATATGCCGCCATGTTTTGCTCTGACTGTGTCGGCAATGCAGGCCGCAGCCTTCTAAAACCCATCCAGGCCCAGCAGGCCGCCCTTCAAAAGCTTATTGGACAGACCACCCAGACCTCTCGGATGGTGGATCCCTCCCAGATTCGTCCGGTGGTCTTCCTGTTTTTTCTCGGGGCCAATATCCAATCCAGTTTTCTGCCTATTTTTGCCCGGGAACTTCTGGAAACGAAAACTTTTCTGTCTGATCTTTTTTCCCGGGAGATCCTCATGGGGCTTCCCATCACCTGCCACATGGTCATGGTGTTCCTTGTCATGCTCTTCATGGGATCACGGCAGTTTAAAAAAAAGATACCTTCGGACTACATGGTGAGCATCGGTGCCTTTTGCACCTCCGCGGGGCTTGTCATATGCGGTTTCTCTGAAAATATTGTGGAGCTGGTTGCCGGACGAATGCTTTGTGCCGTTGGATTTTCATTTATTGTCATCTCCTGCAAGCAGTTTATTGTCCAGCACTCTACCCCTGAAGACCGCTCCTTTCATCTGGCCGGATTCACGGCTGCTTTTTCCGGAGGGCTTTTTTGCTCCATCATCATCGGCAGTATTCTGGCCGATTACTTTTCCTATCGGTTTGTTTTCTTTTGCGGTGCCGCCATTGTGCTGTTGATCTATGTGTTTGATTATATGATCATGGCAGATAAAAGCGCTTCGGACCTGTCGGACCAGACCGAAGAAACATCCGGGCTCGGCACATTTTTCGCTATGGGTGTGACCGACATGAACCTGATCTGTGTTTTTATACATGGCATTTTTACCCGGATCACGTTCATCGGGTTCTTCTATTTCTCTTTGCCCATTCTTTTAAAAACAGATTACACCTATGCCGATATAGGCAGAATGATGATGTTTTACAGCGTCCCGTCGGTCCTATTCGGCAGTGCCATAAACAAACGGATTAAAAAAATCGGACACAGCAAGATGTCTGTCATCGGATCCAATATTCTGGTGGGTATTTTTCTGATTTTTTTCTTTATCCCCATGCAGGGGCCGTTTTGGGTGAAAACTTTGTTTATCCCCTTCTTTTTACTGGTGCTGGGGGCTTCAAACAGCATCACCTTTCCGGCCCAGTCGGCACTGCTTTTAAATACCGGAACCGCCAGAACCTTGGGATCCCGTACTGCCTTGTCGGTATATAATTCATTTGAACGGATCGGATCGGCCCTGGGGCCTGTGTTTTACGGCTTTTTTATCTCCCATTTCGGAATGCTTCCCGCCGTGGCCCTGGGAGGAGGTTTATGCATTCTTGGCAATATTATATTTTTTCTGTTTTTCAACCCGGACAAGACCCTTGGGGAAACAACACCATGAACAAATCGACTCTTTTATTCCTGTTATCAGTTTTTCTTTTTGCATGCCTCTATACTGCCGCCGGTGCAGTTGACAAACCAGTTGACGAACTCTATCGGATTGTCGCGGTTCAGCACCAGAGTTTTCCCCCCTATGAACAGGATCTGAAAGGGTTCAAAAAAGGCATTGACCAGTCTGAATTAAAGGGGCGTGTGGAACTTGAGTTGTATAATGCCGATAATGATCTTAAGGCTCTGGATCAGTATATTCAGGATCTTAAATCCCGAAAGGATGTCAATCTGATTTTTTCCATGGGTACCCAGGCCACCCAGCGGATGATCGACCAGATCAAAGACAACCCCATTGTCTTCACCGATTTAGGCGCCCCTGAAACCTCAGGGGTGGTGACAGATTGGAAAAGTTCCGGTGCCAATTATACCGGCGTAGAAAGCCGAAACTATGTGGGGATCGGAGTGAATCTGCTTCACGAACTCATCGCTTTTAAAAGCATCGGGATGGTGTATTTGACAGGATCTCCCAGCCATGAAGGGGCCATCAAAATCATAGAGGCCCTTGGCCGTGAGGTTGGATTTGATTTTGTCGCCAAAGGGTTTGCCCTGAGGGATGAAAACAATAACAAGTACCCGGATGACGTGGTCCGCAAAAAACTTAGAGAGGCCCTGGAGCAGGTTGTGCCCAGGGTTGATGTTTTTTATGTCCAGAGTTCGGCCACCTTTGAACAAAATTTTGATCTCTTTTTTAACTGTTTTAAAAAATATTCCGTTCCCAGCGCAGGAGAGCAGCTCTATATAAAAAAAGGCCTGGTCATCGGTATCGGCCGGCACAAGGAGCGGTTTGGATTTCAATGTGCTGAATATGCCGTCAAAATACTCACCGGGACAGACCCTGCAACGCTGCCCATGGACGTTGGAAAGGAGTTCTCCTTTGCATTGAACATTGAGGCTGCAACCATTGTGGGGTACAATCCTTCCATTGATATTCTCGGGGCCGCTGATCAGATTTGTCGTGAAATAGAACCCTGATTTTGGATCTCTTTCGGCGTTATTATAATTAATGACATCACATCTTTTTTCAAATTTAACGTTTCAGGAAGCTCTTTCGCTTTTGCGTGAGCGGCTTGGTGCATTGGGTGATCCCCCGGTCGGTTATCTGGGGCAAAGGGGTACGGACGCCTGTTGTATAAAACAGATTCTGGATTTTATCGACTATCCCCTGGAGATGGTCATCTGTCTGGATGACGGCCGGGAACACGCATCCATTGCAAACCGGATCATCTCCATGGAAAAGCGTTGCGGACAAAGAAAAAAATGGTACAGCCCCAGTCTTGGAACGCTCTTTGAGTCCAACAAGATCTCTTTGCCCAGGGGTATGGTCTTATTTTGCTACAGCAGCGTCTGTGAAATCGAGGCCCATTGCCGGCAACAGGGAATACGGATTGTGGGTAATCCATATAAGCTTCAGCATATGTTTTCCGATAAGGTGACCCTGGCGCATCTGATCCGTAATCTGGGAATGCCAGGTGTCAACTGTATAGTCCACACCCTTGGATCGGTGAATCTTGATGCTTTAAAAAAAAAGCTTGGTTCCGATGTGCTGGTATTTCAAACGCCTTTTGGCAGCAGCGGTACCGGAACTTTTTATATAGAAGATGAAACCGATCTGGCCTCCCTGGGCATGAGCTATCCGCCCGATACGCTGTTCAAGGTCGCAAGGTATATTCCAGGACCTTCGTACTCTCTGACCGGCTTTGTTTCCCCTTCTTCCCTCCACTGGCTGCCGCCGGCCCTGCAGGTCATCGGCAGCAAAGTGGCCGGAACCCTTGCCCGCAACACCACCGTTTATGCGGGAAGCGATTTTTTTGTATCCAATGACATTGAAAAACGCTATGTGGACTGGGACCTGTTTGGGCGTCTGGCCGTTCATCTGAGAAACGCGGGGTACATGGGGATATTCAATGTGGACATCCTTGCCCGGGGAAATGTGGATCTTAATGCCTTGCCCGGGGAAATTATCTGGTGGATCTTAATGCTGTCCGGGATCCATTCGCATGCTCACGGAACTTTCCCTGGCCAACAAAGAGATCCCCTTTGTTCTGCTGCAGCTTCTGGGATATCTGGGCTGTGAAATCGCAAACACCCGGCATGTCCAGAAGTTTAATACCGGTGCCTGTCTTCTGGTGATGCACTGTCTGAACAACCAGGTAAACATTTTGAACGAAACGATACCGCACGGTGTTTATACACAGAAAGCGGATGAGGTCGTCTATGAACGGCCCGGACGGGCGCTGGGTGACTTTTGCAAAGATGAAATTCTTGTCACCGGCGGCATTCCCGCACCGGGTGTCCGGGTTCATCCCGATGCTCCCATGGGCCGGATCTGGCTTAGAAACAGTGTGGTCACCGACAATCTGGAACCGGATCTGAAAATGCTGGATTTGGCCCGTAAGGTGTATGATCAATACAAGTTTGGAAATGATGAAATTTAGTATGCCGCCAAGCAGAGAAACCTTTCTCCCAAAGAACTCCAGGCGGACTCTCTTTATGGAAGCGATGAATTTAGTAGGGGAAAAAGTACGCGTTGCAAGGATACAGTGTATTCCCGAAATTTGGCTCAGGCTGCGGGGCTGCGGCAACAATGTCCGAATATGATCCCGATTAAAATATCGAGGTCTCCAAGCAGTAAGGTTCGTCTGGATAAAGAGGCCCAGCTGACCTACCGGGATTCAGGAGGCCGACCGGATCCCGAAGAGCTTGCAATACTTTTGGCCGCCCATGACGTCATCATTGCCGGTGCCCTGGAAAAGTTCGATCATCGCTGTTTTTCAATGTTTGGACGCAACGCTTTGGGGCAAAAGAAAAAGCTGATTGCTCTGATGGCCCGGGGAACGGACAGTGTAAACCTGGAGTTGGCCGTGAAGCATGGTGTTGACACCGTAACCGCAGGCACCCTGAATGCCGGGGCAACCGCAGAGCATACCATGGCCCTGATTCTGGGTCTTGCCAAACGTCTTAAAACGGCGGAGGAGCAGTTGAGGGCCAACGCAGGATGGCAATGGCGGACCCTTAAAGAACCGTTTGAACTTTCGGGGAAAACCCTTGGGGTCATTGGTGCCGGCCCCATTGCCCGAAAGGTGATGGGACTGGCGTTAGGTTTTGGCATGGACGTGCTCTGTCACACGGCCCACCCCGACAACCATCGCCATCAGCACGGAATGGAGGCGGTTTCATTTGTATGTCTGGATACCCTTGTTTCCCAGTCCCATGTGATCACCCTTCATCTGCCCCTGGTGCCGGAAACCAGAAATCTGATTGATGCCGGGCGTTTTAAACAGATGATGCCGGGGGCGCTGTTTATCAACACCTCCCGGGGGGAACTTGTGGATGAAACAGCCCTGTGCGATGCCCTGGATTCCGGGAAAATCATGGGAGCCGGTATTGATGTGTATCAAGATGAACCCCAAATTAATCCGCGGTTTACAACCGTTCCGGCGTCCCGGGTGATCCTGACCCCCCACAGCGCTTCCCAGACCCTGGAAGCCAAATATGCCATGGAAAATTATCTGACCGATCAAATTATTCAATGGGTTTGTAATGAAAAAAACAGTGTCTGACCGCGCCGCAGCAATCGGCGAATCCATAACCCAGGCCATCACCAACCGTTCCAGAGCCCTTGCGGCCCAGGGTATTGAGGTCATCAACCTTGGCATCGGCCAGCCCGATTTTCCCACACCGGACCCTGTGCGGGATGCAGGGAAAAAGGCCATTGAGGATAATGAAACCGGGTATACGGCCGCCGGGGGCAGCAATGAACTTAAAGATGCCGTGATCAGCCGTTTTGCTTTGGACACCGGGGTGGTTTATAGCCGGGATGAGGTGATTGCCTCCACAGGCGCCCGCCAGGTGCTGTTCAATCTGTTTTTGACCATCCTCAACCCGGGGGATGAAGTGGTGGTGCCGATACCGTGCTGGGTGGCCTATTTAAATCAGATCCGGTGCGCCGGAGGCACCCCTGTGCCATGGGCCTTTGATCCCGAAAATCCTTTTCGCCCTGATGGCAAGAGGCTGCCCGGACTTGTTTCGGAAAAGACCCGGGCCGTGCTGATCAATACCCCCACCAACCCCACAGGTGTGGTCTGGACAAAGGATGAGCTTATGGCGTTGTGCCGCATCTGCCTTGGAGCCGATATCCTGCTGGTGGTGGACGAAGTCTACTCCAGGTTTCTTTTTGACAACCGGATTCATTTCTTTCCCCCGGCCTTTTCAAGGGAAGTCAAAGAGAATTGCGTTATGGTCAATGCGGTGTCAAAAAATTACGCCATGACCGGATGGCGCCTGGGGTACGGGGCCGGCCCCGCCCATGTGATTTCAGCCATGCTCAGGGTCCAGGCCCTGAACACCGGCTGCCCCTGCACCATTTCCCAGAGAGCCGCCATCCAGGCACTTACCGGATCACAGGAGTATAGTTTTGAAATGGCTTCAAGGTTTCAGGCCAGAAAGGACGTCATGGAACAGGAGCTCGGACGAATCCCCGGCATCTTCTTTGCTGCACCCCAAGGGGCCTTTTATGTGTTCTGTAATTTCAGCGCTTACCTGCCGGGACAACATCGGGGAAAGCGTGTGGAAACAGCCACGGACCTTTGCCTGCTCTTTCTTGAACAAGCCCATGTGGCATCGTTTCCCGGAGAAGCCTTTGGAACCCCTGGACATATACGGTTCTCCTTTGCCGTCAGCCGGGAGAAAATTAAAAAGGCTTTAAATAAAATCGCAACGGTTTTGTCGGAAATTCAATCTTAGACGGGCTATAGTCTGGGGTCTCCGATTGCTCATAATTTTTAGATAACGATGATTATGGCTATTGAAATCAGAGGGTTGTTCGTTAGTTGGGGTTTCATTGGGTGGAATTAGGTATCATATCCCCGGGATCACGATTTCTTTCAAGATAAGCAGTTGGCCTCTTTCGGTGGCGGCATAAACATATCCGTCGGAAACATTGACGCCAATGATGCTGCCGATCCCGTCAATACTTTTTGTTAAGAAGGGAGCCGTAGGGTCGGTCACATCATAGATTTGTAGCCCCCCTTCACAACTGGCGACATAGGCCAGGCTATTGGATACGGCAACTGCAAATGCCTCGCCCGGCGTTTCGATGGTTGCTGCAATTGCTGCAATAAACGGGTTTAATGGGTCTCTTGCGGATACTATCTGGATGCCGGCCTTTTCATTGGCAACATAAACGTATTCACCGGATAGAGCAATGCCCATTATTCTGGCAGGCATGTGAACTTCTGCTAAAAAATTAGGGCTGGCAGGGTCATGGACATCAACAACCCAAACCGAGCGAAGGCTTGCTGTATAAGCATAGTCTCCAGATACCCTGACATGCTGTACAAAGGGCGATTTAGGACCCACATCGGCTATCAATAGAGGATCTGCCGGATCTGAAATATCCATCACGCCCAATCCTTGGGTATTTCCCACATAAGCAAATCCGGAGGAAATATCGATATCCTTCGTGTTCCAATTCCAAGGCACTTCGATAGGTTTTACCAGTACGGCTTTAGACGGGTTGCTGATATCTATTACCTGAATATCAGAGTAGAGACCCACTAAATAAGCATTATCATGATAGATTTTAACACGATCAGTATGACCTAAAACATAATCAGTATCTTCAACAACTATCCAATTTTCCGGATCTGAACGGTCGAGCAACCGCAGGCCAAAGAGATTTCCTGTTAAAAAAATAAAATTTTCTGTTATATCTATATATTCTGCGTGATATGCCAACGAAAGACTATAAAATGATGGTCTTATCGTATCTATAATGGCAGGATTTCGTCTTTCAGCGACGTTAAGAATCTGCACTCCTGCTTCCCCGCATGGAACGTATGCATACCCATTGGCTATGGTAATCCGTTGCGCTTTATCCGGAAGTTCATAGTCCAGCACAAATTCAGGATTTTCAGGGTTTGTAATATCTACTACTTGAAGCTTTGGCCATCCCGAAGCGATATAAGCATAGTTATCAGAAATGGTTATCTTCTGTATGTTATTAAAGGGTAAATCCAAATTTTTTAAATAAATCGGCTCTTCAGGAGTTTCAAAATGTACCACCTTGACACCACTATACCCTATCGCGCAATAAGCAAATTCTCCCGACAAAGCCATGTCACATCCCATATAAACATCGGATTCTGAGGCAAGTACCGGATTTGTTGGATCTGAAATGTCGAATATTTTAAGAGGTGTAATGCTTTCACCAACATAAAGTAAATGCCTCTCGTCACGGACATAGGCATAGTTTCCGGAAACAAGAACTTCCATCGCACGTCCTTCGGTAGGGATGTATTTCACAGACTTGGGGTTTAACGGATCTTTAATATCAATAATATGCATTCCATATGAATTGGTAACATAAGCATATTCATCGGACAGAAAGATACAATTGATATACCCAGTTATGGGCACACTGGATACACGGATTGGTTGAAGGGGGGCTGATATATCGATGATTTGAAGTTCCAAATCACCCGGTACATATGCAAATTCATTTTGAACGGCAATTATATGGATACTCTCTCCACCGCGATAGTTCGCCACAATTTCAGGGTATAACGGATCGCTCAGATCAATGACCTGCATACCGGCCGCACCATCGGCCACGTATGCATAATTGCCCGAGACGGCAATATCCATAGCTGTCCCCGGTGTATCGATAAGCGACAGATTCACCCATTCAATTGCCGCTAACTTCTGGAACAGCACTTGGCTGTCATTTCGGTATATTTCCTGGCCGAGTGTTTTAAGATACGACCAGTCCTGTATCAACTGATCTTTGCCAATCACCGGGTCCCAAAACATTAGGTCGGCACCGCTCCTCTCGCCGTCTCCGTCAAGGTCTTCTTTTATCAGCGCCCCTGCGGATTTGTTGAGTGAGCTTATAATCTTTTGTTCCGGGTATTCTGCCCTTAAAACATAGACGGCTTCCTGATAGGCGATTTCCGTAAGGATGTTTATCTTGAAATCCCCTCTCTTCAAATGACGCCCCTCTGCAATCAGATGAATAGCGCCCATGTTCATTGTCGGTGTGTCATCGGGAACATTGTCATAATCCGTATCAAGGTCGATGCCGCCGGCAACCTCAATAATATATAACTTCTCATTTTTTATTTTGCTTCTCGGAATTTCAAAATAACCGGCTTTGAAAAATATCGTATCATCCGATGTTGTTGTCGTATAAATGGGGTTTGTTAGATTATCGTACTCAAAAATTCTGACATTGGCATTTGCAAGGGGGCCTAGAATGGCTCGCCCTTCCATCATTTCCGCGATATCTTTCGTATCGTCAATTTCTGCGCCTTCTCCATACCTGTCAAATAAGCTTTGGGTAATGGGCACCAGATCGCTCCAATCTCTTTGATACCCCATTTGAAAATATACTTCAGGGCTTCTAATCCAGCGGAAGTTATCACCATCAAAATAATAGACTTTTCCATCGTCCTGCCAATCACTTTCGGCGCCACAGCTGTTTGGTCCGACTGTTCTGTGAATATCGGCAACCATCCCTTTAAATGGTATAACTTTATCAAGGGAGGCATCCGATGGAATATTGCTTTGAAACCGTTTTGTTAGTGCCCAATCCGGTGTATTGCAATCGCCGTTGTTAAATCCTAATAAAATATAAGTCTCCGGATCTTGAATGGGTAATAGTCTTCTCTTTGTGTATAAGAAGATCGGACCGGTATCAAACTGAATACAGGTATTATCCGGCAGATTTATGTGAATGGCATCATAGGCATCTTCAATAATATCGCCCTCTCCATACCTGTCGAATAAATCCTGAGTAATCGGAACCACGTCAGTCCAATCCTGACGATACCCCATCTCAAAATAGATCTCCGGATTTGAAATCCAGCGAAACTTTTTACCGTCAAAATAAAAAACCCGGCCACTATCCTGATATTGTATGATGTTATTACAGGAATGGGGTCCGACAGTCTCCTTAACATCAACCACCATTCCCTCGTATGGAATCGTTCCTCCACCACCCGCCACTAATTCCTGTGAAACCGTTCCAGAAAATGTCGTCGTTAAAGACCAATCCGGTGTGGTACAATCCCCTTGGTTAAATCCGAGTAATGAATAAGTTTCGGGGTCTTTTATTGGCCAGAGTCTTCCATTTGCATACAAATAGGTCGGGCCAGTATCAAAACGAACGCAGCTGTTCTCTTCGAGATCATTGAGTAACTGTAATGTAGTGGCCGTTGTGTTGTTGTTAATCTCAATGCCAAAGCAAATGGTACTGAAAGCCATTAGTACTATGGTTAAAAAGAAAACCTTGAAATTTATTCGATGCCTGTTATCCATTTTAAACACTCCACACAAAAAAAGTAATGCAAGATAATGTGGGGCGGTAACCTTAGTGACGTTTTTATCTTCCCATCGAATAGAACAGAAAGCAAGAAATAGTTTATTGTCCTGCACTCTGACCCTGAAAACCGTTCCTTGGGGCTTGGCACGTTTTTCACCATGGGTGTGTCGGTGTATAATTCCTTTGAACGCATCGGATCTGCCTTGGGGTCTGAATTTTACGGTTTTTTCATCTCCCATGTCGGTATGCTTCCCTCCGTTGCCTTGGGGGGGGGAGGTTATGCCTTCTTGGCAATATTATATTTTTTCTGTTTTTCAACCCGGACAAGACCCTTGGGGAAACAACACCATGAAGAAATCCACTCTTTTATTCGCTTTATCTGTTTGTCTTTTTGCCTGCCTCTTTAGTGTTTTCGGCACAATGGCCGAGCCTTTCCGGATTGTCGCGGTTCAACACCAGAGCTTTCCCCCCCCTATGAACAGGATCTCCCAGCCACGAAGGGGCCGTTAAAATCATAGAGGCCCTTGGCCGTGAAATCGGATTTGATTTTGTTGCCAAAGGGTTTGCCCTGAGAGATGAAAGCAACAACAAGCACCCTGATGAAATCATCCGCAAAAAACTTAGGGAGGCCCTGGAGCAGGTGGTGCCCAAGGTGGATGTTTTCTATGTCCAGAGCTCGGCCACCTTTGAACAGAATTTTGATCTCTTTTTTGACCGTTTTAAAAAGTATTCCGTTCCCAGCGCAGGAGAACAGCTTTATATAAAAAAAGGTCTGGTCATCGGTATCATTGCCGGCAACAGGGAATACGGATTGTGGGTAATCCATATGAACTTCAGCATATGTTTTCCGATAAGGTGACCCTGGCGCATCTGATCCGTAATCTGGGAATGCCAGGTGTCAACTGTATAGTCCACACCCTTGGATCGGTGAATCTTGACGCTTTAAAAAAAAAGCTTGGTTCCGATGTGCTGGTATTTCAAACGCCTTTTGGAAGCAGTGGTACCGGAACTTTTTATATAGAAGATGAAACCGATCTGGCCACCCTGGGCATGAGCTATCCGCCCGATACGCTGTTCAAGGTCGCAAGGTATATTTCAGGACCATCGTACTCTCTGACCGGCTTTGTTTCCCCTTCTTCCCTCCACTGGCTGCCGCCGGCCCTGCAGGTCATCGGCAGCAGTGTGGCCGGAGCCCTTGCCCGCAGCACCACCGTTTATGCGGGCAGCGATTTTTTTGTATCCAATGACATTGAAAAACGCTATGTGGACTGGGACCTGTTTGAGCGCCTGGCCGTTCATTTCTTTCCCCCGGCCTTTTCAAGGGAAGTCAAAGAGAATTGCGTCATGGTCAATGCCGTGTCAAAGAATTACGCCATGACCGGATGGCGCCTGGGGTACGGGGCCGGCCCCGCCCATGTGATTTCAGCCATGCTCAGGGTCCAGGCCCTGAATACCGGCTGCCCCAGCACCATTTCCCAGAGAGCCGCCATCCAGGCCCTTACCGGATCACAGGAGTATAGTTTTGAAATGGCTTCAAGGTTTCAGGCCAGAAAGGACGTCATGGAACAGGGACTTGGACGGATCCCCGGCATCTCCTTTGCTGCACCCCAAGATGCCTTTTATGTGTTCTGTAATTTCAGCGCTTACCTGCCGGGACAACACCGGGGAAAGCGTGTGGAAACAGCCACGGACCTTTGCCTGCTCTTTCTTGAACAGGCCCATGTGGCATCGTTTCCCGGAGAGGCCTTTGGAACCCCTGGACATATAAGGTTCTCTTTTGCCGTCAGCCGGGAGAAAATAAAAAAGGCTTTAAATAAAATCGCAACGGTTTTGTCGGAAATTCAATCTGATACAGACTTTTTACCACCCTGATCATCAAGCCTAATAATAGTCTGGGGTTTTTGTTTTAGACAGAGTCTTCAGTGAAAAATTGCAATAGCTCTCACCCCATAATACTCCTGTTATTGAATACTGCTTTCAGATGGGTTTGGGCGAGTCTAAATAGACAAAGTCAACGGTTCTTCTGGACTGGAATAAAAAGAAATTTAACATGAAAATCACAGGCGCCAGCAGTTTGGTGTCCTGTGCATTTTATGGTTCGGAAAAGACGCTTTTACTTGCTTTTTCCAATTCTGTTAAGAATTAAATACCCTGTTGTTTTCCAGGCCAGGCCATTTAAAATATTTACTCATTTGAAGTTTATTTCTTCCTTACAGTGACCTTTTATTCTTCTAATTTCATTCAGTGTTTTCATATCTTCTCCCGATAAGGCACTTGCAAGAATCTGATCATATTGATTTGAAGCTATTCCTCCGATTTTATAATTAGCTTGCAGTGTTCTTGATTGTATGTTTCGCCATGCAGTAGCCACAGGAATGAAACCATTTGAAAGAACTATATGTGTTATATGGTATTTACTATAATATTCAGGCGGTTCAGTAACATGCATAGCAAGGTGCGGTGTTGGACTTAATATTGGCTTATCAAGAAAACAGTTCATTTCTCTAGCAAAAACACAACTAGCTAACGATAAATTTTCTGCATTCACTACTTCTCGGCCATACAATAAACCTTCGACTTTAAAAGCAATTTTATTTGCCATCATCAGCAAGGTATTATCCATCGCTTGGATCATATCTGTAATTTTATCAATTTGTTGTTTAGCATTTTCACTATATTCACCTTGAGGGTGTCTTCTTAGAAACTCACGATATGCATCTAAGCTGTTTCTTTGTTGAGTATCTTTCCAATCAATTTTTTCAAAGTTTTCTTTAATATTTTCAATAAATTCACTTTTAGGGTGTTTTCTTATGAATTCTTTATAAGCTTCTGGTGTGTTTACTCGTTGAGTATTTTCCCAATCTAGTTTTTCAATTTGTTGTTTAGCATTTTCACTAAATTCACTTTGAGGATGTTTTCTCAAAAATACTTTATAAGCTTCTGGTGTGTTTTTACGTCCAGTATCTTCCCAATCCTTCTGCAAGGTTGCACAACTTACCATCATAAAAAATAAACCAAAAAGAATACACCACTTAAGCATGGTCTTTTCCTCCTTATGGGCTGTATATAGTTGATGTTTACTGTTAGCTTCACATTTTATACCACGATGATTAATCGTCCTCTTTGTTAATCCGGAATAACTCGACCTGCCCCTTATTCTTTTTGAATAATTTGGGTCCAGTCGTGTGTCCCCGGAACTCAATATTTTTTTCCTGAAATCGTATAATGTTGCTCCCATTATTTAGATAATTCCTTAATAATTTCACCAAGGGTTTTATTGAATTCATTCGGTTTGACTTGCGGAATAAAATGACCGACACCTTGAATTAATATTACACTCTTATCTAATGGGACTTCTTTTCCCGTTGGTGCACCATTGATATTGCGCAATTTTGTTGCATATTTCTCTAACAAAGATGTTTCTTTGGCTCTTTTCCATATAAGTATGTTGCGAAGCGCGCTTCGAGCCATTTCAGGATTTGCTGTTGTAAGTTGATTAATAATTGAGTCTTTCACAGCAGGATCAACATCATGGATAAACATTGAATCAAGCATATGTAAACCAGCCTCTCGAAAATTTTCTTGAAACGGTTTTAAAAATGCTTCAATCGCTTCTTCTGTTTCCGGAGCCGTAAACCCATTATAAAAAGTATCAACGCCAACAATGCCGACAACCTTGTTCTCTAGTAATGAGGCCGCTTCCAATGCAACCGGCCCCCCCATGGAATGACCGACTAAAATAACATGATCCGTTCCAACTTTATTAACAACAGCAGCAACATCCCCTCCAAAGGATTCCATCGTATAGTTTTTACGGTCTTTTCCAGACAATCCATGCCCTGCCAGATCAAGCCAGACAACACGGTAATTTTGAGAAAAATACTCGATTTGCGAACGCCATAATTCATGATTTCCTGTCCAACAATGGATAAAGACAATGGTAATATCCCCGCCGCCGCGCACACCATATGTAATAACTGTGTTATCAGCTTCTGTTAGTGTAGATACACGTTCCGTTGGCTGATAGCAGTGCGACGAGCAGCCTGCAAGTAGCGTAAAAAAACATATAACACTTATTAATTTAAAAATATTTTTCCGCATGTTCCCTCCCTTTCATTATGGCATCAGCACTTATTTGTTTTGCTTATGACGATGAAACCAATTCCTGTAAAAATTGATGTTAAGTCATAACATCGAACACTTGCGTCATCAGCAATATTTCCAAAACCGTTAATCAATAATAAAATTCCGAGAATCGACAGTATCCATTTTATTTTTTTACTCATTTTATCCTCAATGAATTGATTTTTTTAATAATAGGGGTCAGTTTTAATTCCACAATCTGTAGAGGTTTCTTTCTTTTTGCCTAGTTTAGGGGACGTTGATTGATTCATTGATGTTTCCCGCTCCCGGCGATCAAAACTTCAATGTTTCAATCAACGTCCCCTATTTCGCTTTCATTCGAGTAGGTCCAAGACCTTTCGCATACAATGGGACCGTACAGGATATCTATCCGTCGTGTATTTCCACGCGGCGGCGTTAAATCGATCAACATGTTCATTGGTCATTATTCGAGTTACTCCAAAACATAATGTTAAGCTCACCGACTCGTTCGAGTGTAGCAGGCTGTTCCACGGCCCGGGAAAGGCCCGGGAAAGTGGGGTGGTAAATTCTCCTTTGACTACGGCTTAAGCTTTGCTTTGTCCGTCATAACGAAGTTCTGCGGCAGCGAAGCAAAGCTTAAGCCGTACCATAAAATCGGGCAATTTGCCAGCCCGCTCCCGTGAGTCCGAGTGAACGCAAACATCTGCGGCTTGTCCGTCAGCATGTTTTGGTTATGCACCTTGTGTGTTTATTTATTTCAACATATGTTGTATATTTTCAACAATCGTTTTTGTTCTGCGTTAATATTCTGATCCACTTCCGTGTGCTCCTATATAACCCGTTACCATTACCGGTTCCGCCATGGTCCATCAAACAGCAACACATATTTGTGATGTTTACCAGCCCCGTAATCCCAAGGCAAGTGCATACTACAAATGTGTTGAAAATCACTTTGAAGATCTGGAACTGGCTTGGGACGACATGTACGCATCCCGGTATGGATTCTGGCGGACATATATTATGACCGTGATCTATAAATTCCTGGATTGTGGAGACCTTCATATGGGATTTGCCCGGGTGCGATGTGAAGAATGCGGTCACGAGTATCTCCTGGCATTTTCGTGTAAGCGCAGGCAATTCTGTCCCTCCTGCCATCAGAAGAGAGTGATTGAATACGGAGAATGGCTGCTTACCAATGTCCTGCAAGATGTACCCCACCGCCAATGGGTATTCAGTATCCCCAAACGGTTGCGGATTTATTTTCTCTTTGACAGGAAATTGCTGGCAAAATTATCCATCTGTGCCTGGAAGGTTATCAAAACATATTTGAAGTCGACCGTACCTGATAACAGCGCTGTTCCCGGAGCCAGCATTGCTGTCCAGACTTACGGTGATTTTTTAAATTTTAACCCCCATCTGCATGCCATCGTTTCTGACGGCTGTTTTTCAAAAGACGGTGATTTTCATATGGCACCTGGGTTCTTTTTGGAAGACCTGGAAGAAATTTTTCAGTATGAAGTGCTAAAGATGCTCAAAAAAGAGGGCAAAATAACGGCTGATATTATCGAGAATATGCTTTCATGGCGCCATTCAGGTTTCAATGTTTATATCGGGGACAGAATTTTCTCCGATGATAAGGCGGACCTCGGGAAGCTTGCCCGGTACATCATCCGGGCCTGTTTTTCCCAGGAACGCATGGTCTATATACCGGCGGAAGCTTCCGACGACGCTACCGCCAAGGTCGTCTATACATCGAAAGACCGGAAGTTCAGGAAAACTTTTAACGCTCTGGACTGGCTGGCCAGGCTGGTGACGCACATTCCCGGCCGATATGAGCAAACGGTCCGTTACTATGGTTATTATTCGAACAAATCCCGGGGGATGAGGAAAAAGGCGGAGACGGATGATGACATTCCTGCTGTTATTCCAAATGAGATGTCATCCAAAGAATCCCGGCAAAACTGGGCCAGGTTAATCCAGAAAATTTATGAAGTGGACCCGTTGATCTGTCCAAAATGCTGGGGCCAGATGCACATCATCAGTTTCATCGAAGAACTTGACATCATCGAAAAAATATTGCGCCATCTTGGACTTTGGGATATCCGAAACCATGATCCACCTCAACCTGTCACTTCAGACTATATTCCTGATTTGCTTTACGACTTTTCCGATTCCCAAATCCCGGCAGCCGACTACTGGAACTGATTTTTTTTTTGAGTGTTTTGCGGGGTTTCCGGTGAGGTCTGTCCAGAATCAGCCTAAAAGATAGGTGCTATTCCTTTTTTCGGTGAATACAACCCGAGTTTTTATTCTGCGTTTTCCAAAGTTGTTTTTTATCCCCACAACCGCTTTGCCACAGAAGCCCCAGCCGGGCGCAGCTACAACATGTTGTAGCTGCGCCCGGCTGGGGCCATATTTCAGGCTCTTGATGATCTTGTCATGATTTGCTATACCTTGCCAGGCAAAAAGGAAGTTCCTATCCTTTAAAGCCCAAAAAAAATTACATAGTCTTGAAGCGTCGCAGTTCATAGAGTTTTTAGCATACTCGGGTGTCAGGATCGATGAAGCTCGCCACATCACCGGGTACCATATTGAAGAAAGTCGAATCCGGATTGCCGGAGGCGCAACGGGAACCAAAAACCATGAATCGCGGTACGTGCCAATTATACCAGCAATGTCAGGTCTGATTAAACGCATAAACCCAGAGTCCGGGAGGCCACTTTTTGCCTTAAAGTCCCCGCGAGAAGCTCTTACAAACGCCTGCAAACGCTTGAATATCCCACACGTCCGCATTCATGACCTGAGGCATTTTTTTGCCACGACCTGCATTGAATCGGGCATTGACTTTGCAACCGTCGGAAAATGGCTAGGGCACAAAGACGGCGGCATACTGGCAGCAAGAACTTATGGGCACATCCGTGACGATCATAGTCAAACCGATAATGGTGCAGGTGTTGTTTTTTACTCGCCTCCAGTGGGCTAACTTTTGCCGCTTATGGGAGGCATATCTCGGTCTCTTTTTTGGCGTTAATAAAATATCTCATTATATAGGGAGGCAATTGCCATGTTTTTTAACCGGAATATCGACAATGTTCGGCTTTTCATTGTGTCCAATCTGCTTTGCAGACCTGCAGCTTCGGGTGGCTGTTATGGTAGCGGTTGTTCGAGTTTGAGAGATAAGGCGGTGCTCCGCAAGGGAAGCTCCTGTGTTCTGTCCGCATTTATCATGCTGTGCATCGTCGTGTCGGTCCGAGCGGAAGCCGGCAGTCCCGGCTTGGGGGATATGCGGCAATTGGTCGATGAAGCAACGGTTCCCACGCCTCCCTGGTCCGGTCCTCGATCCGGACCAACCGGTGTGACAGGAAAAAGAATTGCCATCGTTGCCGAGGAATTGCGCAACGGTGGTATCCTTGGTGTTGCGCAAGGCATTGGTGAGGCCGCACATTTCTTGCAGTGGAATGTAAAAATTTTCGATGCCGGCGGCACACCAGCAGGACGCGCCAGGGCAGCGACCAATGCCCTGGACATCAATCCCGACGGCATGATTCTGGTTGGCGCAGACGTCGGTGAGATGGCCCCTTATCTTAAACCATTTTCCGACCGGGCAATTCCCATTGTCGGTTGGCATGTCGGCCCTGAGGCAGGCCCAATGAACGGCAGTCCGGTGGCGGTTAATATATCGACCGATCCGCTGGAGGTTGCCCGCACCACCGCCATGGCTGCGGTTGTTGATTCCGGCGGGCATGCCGGTGTGGTGATCTTTACCGACTCAAATTTCAGGATAGCTATGGCCAAGGCCAATGCCATGGCAGATGTGATTCGGTCCTGTGCAGGGTGTGAGTTGCTGGAAATGCGTGATGTGGCCATCTCGAAGAGCGGAGAGCTGATGCCGGGTATCACCCGGGAACTGCTCGACCGTTACGGTTCCCGCTGGACCTATGCCTTGGCCATTAACGACATCTATTTCGACTATGCGGTGCAGGAACTGACCAAGGCCGGACGATCACCAGCCAGCCTCAGGATGTTTTCTGCCGGAGACGGCAGTGCAGCAGCCTTTGTCCGTATCCAGGCAAATCTCTACCAGACAGGAACGGTAGCTGAGCCGCTCAATTTGCACGGCTGGCAGGTGGTTGACGAATTAAATCGACTGCTTGCGCATCAGCCTGTTAACGGCTACGTCGTTCCGGTTCATTTGGTCACTCCGAAAAATATCTCACATGACGGTGGACCGGACCTGAAGTTCGATCCCGACAACGGCTACCGGGAAATCTATAAAGGCATCTGGGGAAAATAAATGAGTTTTGGGGTGAAGAAAATTGCTACAATCTTTGTGCCTCGTTCTCTTCGTTGGCAATTCAGGCTTGCCTTGACGATCCTTGCCCTATTGATCGCCACAGCCAGCTGGATTTCTTTTCTTTCCTTGCGCCAATCGGTGGCACATACACGGCAACTGGCCGGTGGGCGGTTGGTACAGATGGAGGCTATGCAAGAGTTGGGTAAAACTGCAATGCTGATCGAGCTTGAAACCAACCGTATGCTGTCTGCAGTCACTGAAGAACGGATACAAACCAGTTATACTCAAATTATTCCATTGCTGGATAAACTGGACCGCCAGGCGGGACAATTGGGAAGCAAGGAAGACGATATTGCAGTATTGGCAATGTATCAGGCTGAGCAAATTTTCCGAAATATCATTCATGTGGTTGTCGGCCTGCGAACCCTGGAATTACAAGGCACTTCGCCGGCCGGTGGTCGCAATAACCGGCAGCGTTTCAGCGATGAATTAGCTCGTCAGGCGTCGGCTATGGCGGCTGCCACCGGAAAATTGTCCACCCGTGGTAAGGACGACTACCAGGCTGCTGTCCACAATCTTGCCGTCGCCTCTGAAAAAAGCAGTCGTCTGGTATTGACCATATTTATTGTCAGTATGATCGCTGCCTGGCTGTTTTTCTACTTTGTCCTGGAAAAACGTGTCCTGGCACGCTTGCATGAAATCAGCCGCCATCTGTTGTGGGAAGCAGCACAAACCGGCCATGCTCTGGTTGCCGTGCGGGGCGGTGATGAAATCGGCAGGATGGCCAGATCAGTCGAACAGTTCATGGCAGACCGTCTTCAGCTTGCCGTAACCAACCGGGTTTTGCAACAGACTAATGATATGCTGCAGAGCATACTCAATGCGGCCCCTACGGCCATTATCGATCTTGATCTGGACGGAAATGTGCATTCTATCTGGAATAAGGCCGCCGAAAAAATGCTCGGCTGGAGTGCAGCAGAAGTCATAGGACGTCCCCTGCCCACGGTGCCGATGGACAAGGAGGGGGAATTTCAGCGTTTCCGGGAGCAAATACGCAAAGGTCTGACTTTAAACGGGGTGGAAGTACAACGTTGCCGACGTGACGGTTCACCCATTGACTTCTCTATTTTTGCCTCTCCACTGTATGACGACATGGGCAATGTCACCGGCAATATAGCCGTGATGGTGGATATTTCCGAGCGCAGGCGGATGGAAGATGCACTCCGGGAAATTAAAAACCGTCTTTCCACTATGATCAATACCATCCCGGACCTGATTTGGCTGAAGGACCCGGAGGGGGTCTATTTAACCTGCAACCCGGAGTTCGAGTTATTCTACGGCGCAGCTGAAAAGGATATTCTCGGCAAGACTGATTACGACTTCGTTTCCGGCGAGTTGGCAGCTTTCTTTCGAAAAAAAGATCAGGAAGCCATCGCTGCAGGTCGGATCAGTATTAACGAGGAAGAGGTCGTCTACCGGTCCGATGGCCGTCACGTAACTCTGGAAACTCGTAAGGTGCCGGTTTTCGATGCCAATGGGAGTGTACTCGGTGTGCTTGGCATCGGTCGGAATATCACGGAGCGCAAGCGGATGGAAGCGCAATTGCTCTCCAGCGAAAACCGCTTGCGGGATATCCTGAACAGTACCAGCGACTGGATCTGGGAAGTTGATGCGAAAGGATGTTACACATTCTGTTCCGAAGGAATACAGAGGGTCTTGAAATACCGGCCCGAAGAGATGCTCGGACGCACACCGTTTGATCTGATGCCATCCGAAGAACAGGGGCGGGGCCGTACCGCGTTTCTGGAACTGGTTGAGCAAAAGGCGCCACTGGTAGACCTGGAAAACTGGAATGTAGCGAAAAACGGGCGGAGGGTTTGCCTCGTAACCAATGGTGTTCCCCTGCTCGATGACCAGGGCGACCTTCTCGGCTACCGGGGTGCAGACCGGGATATAACTGTCCAGAAGATGCTGCAAATCCAGGTGCAGGAGCGCACAGAGGAATTGGAACGCTCCAACCGTGAGCTGGAGCAATTTGCCTATGCCGCTTCCCATGATCTGCAGGAACCTCTGCGGATGGTGGCAAGCTATGTCAAGCTGCTGGCCCGGCGCTACAAGGGTAAGCTGGACGCCGATGCCGACGACTTTATCAATTACGCTGCAGACGGCGCCGAACGTATGCAGCGCATGATCAACGATCTGCTTGCCTATTCCCGCATCACCACCAAGGGGCAGGAGCCGGAACTGGTGGACAGCACCAATTGC
This sequence comes from uncultured Desulfobacter sp., assembly GCF_963665355.1. Taxonomy (GTDB): domain Bacteria; phylum Desulfobacterota; class Desulfobacteria; order Desulfobacterales; family Desulfobacteraceae; genus Desulfobacter. The sequence goes on along the minus strand of NZ_OY762229.1, from coordinate 5,143,482 downwards.
CTCAAGACGGCACTGGCCAACCTGTCTTTGTCCATTGAAGAGGCGGGAGCCGATGTGACAAACAGCGACCTGCCCCAGGTGCTGGCTGACGAAAATCAGATTAACCAGCTCTTCCAGAATCTGGTGGGCAACGCTCTGAAATTCAGCAAGCCTGGAGAAATCCCCCGGATTCATGTTGACGCGATCCAACAGGACAAGGAGCTGCTCTTTTCGGTGCGCGATAACGGCATCGGCATAAAAAAAGAGGATCAGGACCGGATTTTCCAACTCTTCCATCGGTTGCACACCAGGGAAGAGTACCCCGGAACCGGTATCGGCCTGTCACTCTGCCAGCGGATCGTGGTTCGTCACGGTGGCCGGATCTGGGTAGAATCGGAATCGGGGTCGGGCGCCACTTTTTATTTCACCCTGCCATTACCAAAGGAGAGTAACCATGTATGAACAAAAAGTCCCCATCGAAGTCTTGCTGGTTGAAGACAACCCGGGTGATGTACGTCTGACCCGTGAGGCCCTCAAGGAGGGCAAGATCGACATCAATCTCCAGGTCGCGCAGGACGGCGAGGAAGCAATGGCCTATCTGCGCCGTCAGGGGCGGTATGCAGGGACGGCCCGGCCCGACTTGATTCTCCTCGATCTCAACATGCCGAAAATGGGTGGTCGCGAAGTCCTGGCGGAAATCAAAATGGATCAGGATCTCAAAACTATTCCGGTGGTTGTGCTGACAACCTCCAAGGCAGAGGAAGATATTCTGAAAACTTATGAACTCAACGCCAATTGTTTTATCACCAAACCCGTCGACTTCGAGCAGTTTATCGAAATTGTTAAGATGATCGAACAGTTCTGGTTTACCGTCGTTAAACTGCCGGGAAGGAAAATCTAAAAGGTCATGACTACAGCCAGCATTCAGAATACCGCACAGCTTCGACGAAGACTATTGGGGCTTTGTGTATTGCTCATCTGCGGAGTGGGGCTGGCGGCGGGACTGCTGGGGCTTTTGCCCCTGAATAACCGCTTGAGTGCGCAGGCGCTGAGTGAGTTGGAACATCAACTCGATCTGCAGCGGCTGATCGTTGAGGGGTACCATCAGCACCTTGTCGGATTGGGGTTACAGGTCGGCAGTCGGACACAGATCCGCAAAGCACTGATGCAGTACAACCAGGGTGAGATCGATTTGGACAAACTGGTTTCCTTCAGTACACCGAAATTGGCTGATGCCCTGAGACAGGCCCCGGAACTCCTGGGAATGGTGCGGCTTGATCGGCAGGGACGGCCCGTGATTCGTCTGGGTAAACCCCTTGAAGAGGGAATGTGGCCATCGGCAGGGAGTGACCCTCAACAGGTTGTTTCCGGACGTAGTGGCGTCGATGACCAGGGAACTAAATTTCTCGCACTGCGGATCCCTATCGTTGACGACAAGAAGCAGGTTCATGGAACGGATCTGTTTATGTGCAACCTTGCCAGCCTGCGGAAACGCCTTGCAGAGGTATCTGGACGTTTGGGCAGCAGTACCAGAATTTTAACCCGTAGTCCGGACGGCTGGCAGTCTCTTTTAATTCCTGCCGGTACGGAGGATGGGCTGGCTGCAGCGGTAGATGCCGGTACAGTCGCCGTGCCCAAGGCCGGGGAGGAACGATGTTCAAGTTGGTGGTCACGCGCCGATGGCAAGCAGGAATTCGTGGTGCTGGTATGTTTGATGCCTGCGGACTGGCTGCTGGCGGTCGGACAGGATAAAGAGACTCTCATGGGGGCAGCCAATCGTATTCTGATCTGGGTAGGCATTGCCTATGCCGCGCTTTTATTGCTGGGGATCTCCGGCGTGGTGTTGCTGTTACGCCCCCTTACAGGTCACCTGCTGGTACATCAGAAGGAGCTGGAGCGGCTGGTGGATGAGCAAGCCCATGCGCTGATGCAGTCCGACGAGAATTTACGGGAAAAGACATTGTTTCTCGACAATATAGTCAATACCATCCCGGACCTGATCTGGCTGAAGGACCCGGAGGGGGTCTATTTAACCTGCAACCCGGAGTTCGAGTTATTCTACGGCGCAGCTGAAAAGGATATTCTCGGCAAGACTGATTACGACTTCGTTTCCGGCGAGCTGGCAGCTTTCTTTCGAAAAAAAGATCAGGAAGCTATTACGGCGGGCCGGATCAGTATCAACGAGGAAGAGGTCGTCTACCGGTCCGATGGCCGTCACGTAACTCTGGAAACTCGTAAGGTGCCGGTTTTCGATGCCAATGGGAGTGTACTCGGTGTGCTTGGCATCGGTCGGAATATCACGGAGCGCAAGCGGATGGAAGCGCAATTGCTCTCCAGCGAAAACCGCTTGCGGGATATCCTGAACAGTACCAGCGACTGGATCTGGGAAGTTGATGCGAAAGGATGTTACACATTCTGTTCCGAAGGAATACAGAGGGTCTTGAAATACCGGCCCGAAGAGATGCTCGGACGCACACCGTTTGATCTGATGCCATCCGAAGAACAGGGGCGGGGCCGTACCGCGTTTCTGGAACTGGTTGAGCAAAAGGCGCCACTGGTAGACCTGGAAAACTGGAATGTAGCGAAAAACGGGCGGAGGGTTTGCCTCGTAACCAATGGTGTTCCCCTGCTCGATGACCAGGGCGACCTTCTCGGCTACCGGGGTGCAGACCGGGATATAACTGTCCAGAAGATGCTGCAAATCCAGGTGCAGGAGCGCACAGAGGAATTGGAACGCTCCAACCGTGAGCTGGAGCAATTTGCCTATGCCGCTTCCCATGATCTGCAGGAACCTCTGCGGATGGTGGCAAGCTATGTCAAGCTGCTGGCCCGGCGCTACAAGGGTAAGCTGGACGCCGATGCCGACGACTTTATCAATTACGCTGCAGACGGCGCCGAACGTATGCAGCGCATGATCAACGATCTGCTTGCCTATTCCCGCATCACCACCAAGGGGCAGGAGCCGGAACTGGTGGACAGCACCAATTGCCTCAAGACGGCACTGGCCAACCTGTCTTTGTCCATTGAAGAGGCGGGAGCCGATGTGACAAACAGCGACCTGCCCCAGGTGCTGGCTGACGAAAATCAGATTAACCAGCTCTTCCAGAATCTGGTGGGCAACGCTCTGAAATTCAGCAAGCCTGGAGAAATCCCCCGGATTCATGTTGACGCGATCCAACAGGACAAGGAACTGCTCTTTTCGGTGCGCGATAACGGCATCGGCATAAAAAAAGAGGATCAGGACCGGATTTTCCAACTCTTCCATCGGTTGCACACCAGGGAAGAGTACCCCGGAACCGGTATCGGCCTGTCACTCTGCCAGCGGATCGTGGTTCGTCACGGTGGCCGGATCTGGGTAGAATCGGAATCGGGGTCGGGCGCCACTTTTTATTTCACCCTGCCATTACCAAAGGAGAGTAACCATGTATGAACAAAAAGTCCCCATCGAAGTCTTGCTGGCGGAAATCAAGAAATTGCCACCAGGCAGGAAACATTAAAATATGGTCACTCAGCAGTATAACCTGGGTTCTTTTCTCACGGCGGATGTATTTTCGCTTGGGAGAAATGTATTTCTGTCCGCTTTGCGGGAGGTCGTATGTCAGCATCTATTCTGATCGGACTCATTCACAATGCCGCCTTGTTGCTTTTATTAGGGGCAATATATAACACCACTGTACGTAATCCAATAGTGGTCAGGTCAACAGCATATCAAACAGCTTTCGGGATCCTGGTTGGCGGCATATGCATCGTGCTTATGCTGACACCGGTGCAATGGGCGCCGGGTATTGTTTTTGATACCCGAACCATTCTGCTCAGCGTGACCGGCCTTTTTTTCGGCCCCATTACCACTTTGGTTGCCATGACCATTGCCGGACTGTACCGCTTCAACATGGGCGGTGGAGGGGCAGCCATGGGAATTGCCACCATTGTTTCTTCCAGCTTGATCGGGCTTGCCTGGAGACATTATCGAGGAAATAAACTTTCTGGAAGTACTGCTCTTGAATTGCTTCGTTTAGGTGCGGCTGTCCATGTCGTTATGATTATCAACACCATTGTTTCTTCCAGCTTGATCGGGCTTGCCTGGAGACATTATCGAGGAAATAAACTTTCTGGAAGTACTGCTCTTGAATTGCTTCGTTTAGGTGCGGCTGTCCATGTCGTTATGATTATCAACATGACCCTTCTTCCCTATAATCTTGTTTTCAAGGCTATCAGCACCTTGTCACTCCCTGTTATCATCATCTATCCGATTGCCACTATGTTTCTGGGGTTGTTTATCATCAATTTGGAGAAAAAATATTTGGTAGAAAAAGCGCTCGACATAAGTAACCGGAAGTATAAGAATTTAATGAAGTCTGCAACCGACGGAATCCATATCCTGGATCAGGATGGCAAGTTGGTTGAGACTAATCAGGCATTCTTGAAAATGCTGGGTTACGACGAGGCTGCAGCAAATACCCTGTCTGTGTCGGATTGGGCAACGCAATGGCCAAAAGATGAAACACTTCAGAAACTAAGGAGTCTTGCCTCCTCTCCTTCACCTGTACTTTTTGAGACCTTATATCGAAAATCAGATGGCCGGATAATCGATGTTGAGGTCAATGCCTGCGGCATTCAACTTGGAGATACAACATATCTTTATGCTTCGGCCCGCGACATATCCGGTCGCAAAGAGATATCGAAAAAATTTGAAGAGAACGTACGCGATCTGGCACTAATCCATGCGGAACTGCAGCAACTGACCTACTTGATCTATCACGAGCTGCAGGAGCCGTTACGCCAGACCATGGGAGCAGCTCAGTTGCTGGCGAAACGCTACATCGGCCGATTGGACCGCGATGCCGATGAATTTATCGATCTTACCATCGATGGTGTACGCCGAATGGAGACCCAAATTAATGACCTATTGGCCTATCTCAAGGTTGGCACCGGATATGCCACCGCAACAACTTCCGACAGCGATCATGCTCTAATTAGGGCAGTCGCTTCCCTTGGGGAACGAATTCAAGAAAGCGGCGGCCGGATCACCCATGACGAAAGACTCCCTAAGGTAGCGATTGCCGAAGACTTGCTTGTCATGGTTTTTTATAATCTCTTGGATAACAGCCTTAAATTCCGGCGGGATGAGCCACCGGTCATCCACGTTGGCGCACGGCGGACAGAAGCAACGATCACATTTTCCGTGACTGATAACGGTCTCGGGATAGCGCAGAAGCATCATGAGCAGATATTTCTGCTGTTTAAGCGTGTACACCACCGGAATGAATACCCCGGATCCGGCATAGGTCTGGCGATCTGCAAGCGGATCGTTGAACGACAGAACGGCCGAATCTGGCTTGAGTCAGTTGTCGGCCGGGGATCTACTTTTTATTTTAGCCTTTCTTTGGCAAAGGATGTCGAGCATGCTGAATAATGCTTTAACCAGGCTGCAGATACTTCAAGTGGAGGACAACCCTGGGGATGCAAGATTGATCAAAGAAACGCTCCTGGAAGCCGAATCTTTCCCTCATCGACTTTACCAGGTCGGGACCCTGGCCGCTGCGCTTGAAACCATCACCGCATATCCCATGGATGTGGTGCTGCTCGATCTTGGCCTACCCGATACCCATGGCCTGGAAAGCGTTTACAAAATATGTGCTGCTGCTCCTGATCTGCCGGTTGTTGTGCTCACCGGCCTCGATGATAAAACGAAAGCATTGGAGGCTGTCCAGGCCGGCGTACAGGACTATCTGGTCAAAGGATTTCTTGATCCGGAACTCCTTGCCAGAACTATCAGATATGCCATAGAACGGAAGCGGTGGACACGGGATCTGTATGAACGGAACCAGGAACTTGAAGCCATATTTCACCTCTCGTCATTGTTGACCACCACCCTTGACAGGGAAAAGCTCTTCCCGGGAATACTCGACATCCTCACGACCCAAGCAAAACTGGAAATTCAAAAACAATGCGGAATGTTCTTGATAGAGGGAGAAAGTCTCGTACTTGCTGCCCATCGCGGCCTTTCCGATAGCTTTGCCGCCGGTCATACAAACATGACGATACATGACTGTCTCTGTGGCCAAACCGCCAGAAGCGGAAAACTCCTCATTTCGGAAAATTGCCAAAGCGATCTTTTGCACACGATCCATCTCCCGGGTGAGACGCCGCATGGCCATATTATCGTACCACTCATCGGGAGCCAGGGGGTGGTTGGGGTGCTGTTTCTCTACACTGCTGCTGGTTACCGCCTCAAGGAGGAAAAGCTCAGGATGTTGCGCACCGCAGGGAGCTTGATGGGAATGGCGATCGAAAATGTCCGGCGTTTTGAGGAAGCGACCCTCAGATCCAACACCGATGCCCTGACCGGTCTGGCCAATCGCCGTTATCTTGACTTTTTTCTCGAAAAATCGGTGGCGACCGCAAGAAGGTACAATCGACCACTTTCTGCCCTGATGATCGATATCGATTTTTTTAAAAAATACAACGACACCTTTGGTCACCCTGCTGGCGACAAGCTGTTAAAAAAAGTGGCAGATATCATTAGCAGCCAGATCAGGACGATGGATATGGCTGCCCGTTTCGGAGGTGAGGAATTCTTTGTCCTCCTGCCGGAAACGGATGCAGATGGTGCATTGAACATCGCCGAACGTATTCGTCTGGCAATAGCAGAGCAGACAGAGGTTACCATTAGTCTTGGAACAGCTGTTTATCAACAGAAAAGTGATAGGAGTGATGGATTGATCAAAAGAGCGGATACGGCCCTCTATCGCGCCAAACAAAACGGCAGAAACCGGGTCGAAATGGCAGAGCGATAACTAAGAAGTATCCCATATCCTTGCCCGACTTTTGGGCCGCCTTTTCATTGGCCTGAATATCCTCGGACAACCGGTTGAAGATTACCTGGATATTTTGAAGAATACCTATTTAATTGCCGTATTACTATTGCCCTGATTTCAGCTCTTGATTTTTTTTAATTTTTATATACCAATTTTCACCGCCATAGAGCTTTTCACTGCATTCAGGACAGATACTGTGACTGAACTTGGCTTCCGAGTGTTGCTGGATATAATTTTCAATTTGATCCCAATAGCCTTTATCATTACGTATTTTTTTGCAGGAAGCGCAAATAGGTATGAAACCCTGTAATGTCTTAATCTCTGACAGCGTATTTTTTAATTCAATAATGAGTTTCTCCTTTTCCGCCTCCGTTGCCTTTCGTTCCTCGATCTCTTTTTCAAGTTCGGCAGTCCGTTGCTTGACCTGCTGATCGAGGAACTCATTCTGTTCTAATATCCTATGTGTGAGTTCTTCGTTGTTGCTGAAAACATGATCAATTATATCAAACCATGCCTTCCATGCTTTTGGAATCCTGCTTTCTTTCGGTGCCGGTGTGTATTGTTTCTGACTCCTGCGTATGATATGGTTCACAAAATTTTTTGACGGCAGAATGAACTGTTTCTCCGTTAAGATAAAAACCATGATGATCAAAATCAGCAATAAGCCCAGCACAACCAACGGACCCAGACCGATTAATTTTATCAGCGAGGCCGGTAAAGATCTCTTTTTCTCATAATAAAGCACCTGCCAGGGTGCCTGACTCAAATGGGCACTATATATATAAAAAGAGTGTAATTGGGTGGGGGTTTTATCCGGCAGACGAGTCATTGAAAAAGCGGCGGATTTTAATCCCACAGGAAGTATTTCATCCAACATTTTGGTTGCCTGATCTTTTGAGGTTATGGCATTCGGATGTGCTAAGACCTGCCCGCTGTCGTTGATCAAACATATCTGACCTCTATTTACGGCAAATTTTTTTACGATAGTATTCAGGAAGTCAACCGTCAGATCGATCGCAACCGTTCCAAGGAACCGGTCATTATCGTAAACCGGGGCGGCACAGGTCGTCATGAGGCCCTTTCCGTATTCATCGACATAAACTTTTGTCCAGAATTTAGCCCTATTTGCATTTTGTTCAAGCCCGCGTCTCCCAGATGTTCGATCCCCTTAATCGGATGACGGTTGACGCCATAATCAAGCCAAAAGAGACGGGAGAAAGAGAATTGGCTGCATTCCATTTTTTAAAATTGATGCCAAAAGATTTGATCCTTCTCGACAGAGGCTACCCTGCCTATTGGCTGTTTAATCTGGTTATTTCCAGGGGGGCCGATTTCTGTGCTCGGGTTCAACGGAAACGTTGGAAAATTGTACGTCATTTTTATAATTCCGGTAAAATGGAGAAGATCATCTCGCTGCCCATCCCCTCAACCTCAATAAAGCAATGTAAAAAACTCGGACTCGATCTTAAGCCACTGAAATTGAGGCTGATTAGAGTTGAGCTTGACACCGGTGAGGCAGAAATTCTGATCACATCCCTACTTGACTCCCAAAAATATTCGTATGAAGAGTTTGCCGAACTCTATCACCTGAGATGGCCGGTGGAAGAAGATTATAAAACCATGAAACATTGGATTGAGATCGAGAACTTTTCTGGCAAATCGGTTCTCTCCGTCTATCAAGATTTTCATGCCAAGGTTTTTTCGAAAAATTTGACATCTGCATTGGCCTATCCAACCCAACCAGAAATTGATAGGAACACTGAGAGCAGATGCTATCGCTATAAAACGAATTTTGCTCAACTACTTTCAAAAGTAAAAGACGTCCTGCCTTTGTTGTTCCTTAGGCCACAAGACGTTTTATCCATGCTTATTTCAGATATTCACACAATTGTGGTAGAGACGATTGAGCCGATAAGGCCGGGACGTAAATATGAAAGAAAATTTAACAGGCGGAGCGGACGTTTTCATTATGGATACCAGCCAATTCGTTAAGTTAATGACATTGTGTGCGAACTTTATACAGGCTGCTTATTCTTTGCAAGTAATTCTCAATGTTCGTGCATTACCGATTTTTTGCCTTATATTTGTCTATGCTGATTTTACATCCAATTTAAGCTGAATAGCAGTTCGACAAACTACTTTGCGGGCTTGGCCGGATCGTTCTCATTCTGAGCGCTGATTGTCCAGGAATCACTTGGCAATAGGCGTTCTGCTTCCGAAATAAAGAATTTTCTGTATTCAGGGGTTGTAAATCGAAAAGTGACTTTTTTCCCATCACGCTTCCAGTCAGATTCTTTCGTGTTACCCCATGTGATTCTATTATTTCCGGTTTTTTGACTAAACTGACTTAGGGATCTTAAACAATGTACAACAGCTAAATCATCAGACTGCATGGTAATGCTGTATTTATATTTGTAGTGGTCTCCCATTTTTTCCCTCCAAATTGGAATCCTAAATTACGAAAAATTAACAAGTTATTCTCCGGTTGCTCGCATATCATTCAAAAAGCTGATATCGGTTGACATCTTTTTGTAGCTTCGGTATTTTCTAATCGGATATCATTCCAAATTAAATGATATTTTTTGGTAGCATGATGAAACAAATTCCGCAAGAATTTTTAAAACAATTTGAATCCCAGTTACTTAGCAAAGGGATATCACCTGCCGAGTATCCTGAATTTAAGAAATGGATGAGGTATTACATTGATTTTTGTTCAAAGTATGGCCATGCCGCTAAAAACACCTACAGCCTGCCTTTATTTATTAACAAGCTGAGAGAAAAAAAGCAGACGAGACAACAGCAGAAGCAGGCGTATGATTCAATCCTTATTTATTATGACATGTATGGTATAGTTCCCCACTGGTATCAAAAGCCTGTAACCGGGAACTCTCCTGAGAATGCCATACATGAGGATACATCTGCTTTTGAAAAACCTTTGAAAGCCTCTGTTCAAGATGGATGGAATACGGTTTATTCCCGGCTCAGCAATGAAATCAAAGTACGTCATTATTCGCCTAAAACTTTTGATGCTTACTGCAAGTGGGTGCAACAATTTCAAACTTTTGTCCGAAACAAGGCGCTTGACTCTTTGTCGCCTGACGATGTGAAACAGTTTCTGACATGGTTGGCGGTTGAACAAAAATGTTCTGCGTCTGCCCAGAATCAGGCATTTAACGGCCTTTTGTTTTTTTTCCGGCATATTCTTGGAAAGGAGTTCGGGAAAATTGACGGGGTGGTGCGGGCCAAGAGGAAACCTTACATTCCGGTTGTACTGTCCAGAAAAGAAATTGATCTTGTCGTGGAGAAACTGAGATATCCTTATGATCTCATCGTGAAGCTGCTTTACGGATGCGGCTTGAGATTGGCTGAATGCATGAATATCCGAATGAATGCCCTGAATTTTGATCACAAAATATTAACCGTTCATGACGGAAAAGGAAAAAAGGATCGGACCCTGCCTATGCCGGAATCAATCATTCCGGACATTCTGGCCCAGGTGAATCAAGTGAAAGCGCTGCATACGAAATTCATTCAAGATGGATATGATGGCGTGTTTATGTTTGATGCCATGGACAGGAAAGCAAAGCATACTGCCAAAGAATTCAACTGGCAGTGGCTGTTCCCGGCTAAGGAGCTGACTCTTGTACCTGATACCGGGGAAAGAAGGTTGTATCATCTCCATGACCGGCATGTCCAAAAGGCCATCAAATCAGCAGCTAATCGACTACAGCTTACCAAGCGGGTTACGCCCCATACCTTTCGCCACAGTTTTGCAAGTCACCTACTCCAGGCCAACTATGATATTCGTACTATACAGGCCTTGCTCGGCCACAGCGATGTGCGAACCACCATGATATATACACAGACCGTACCGTCCACGACCTTGAAAGAAGCCAAGAGCCCTTTGGATATAACCTAAAAATTACATGCGCCCTTTGACTGGAGATGCCAGACTCCTGTCAGGATGAATTGGGAGACGGTGCCGTAGATGACCGGAATCCTCAACTCGCATCCCTAAAAAATAAGTAATTTGTGGGAGAGCGCTAATAGAGCGCTATTTAAGAACTCCTAAGCCAATTTTGAGACGGCGGTCACTACTTTTGTTATTGGTGACTTGGATCGAAAATCTGGAAGATCAAATCAAGGGTTTGAGGTGAAAACTACCTCTAAAACAAAATCTTCTTTTTGTATGGAAGACCACCCCGGACTATCCCTGTCAGCCCACTTCTTTTCTTAAATTTTCAAGCAGAATCATACTTGTCTGATTTGACAGATCAGGCTATCGGCAAACGGCCAGGCATTAAAAAGCTTGCTGGGACTCAAAGGGGCGTTCATGGCAAGATCAAGCTTTGAAGCAGCAGCAGCCTTGTCTTTATTCTGCAAAAAGATAGCTTCTTGTAGCAGGTATGACAGGGCAATAAATTGGGGTTTGTGTACTGATTTTGTAAGGTGCTTTGCTTTTTTTTCATAAAAGGCGGCCCGGCAGGCATCCTGGTTGACAATTGAAACAAAACCTGTTCCCAGACAGGTAGTAAGTCCGGGTGTCCCAGCTGTTTCAATATCCTGAAAGCAGGTTATTGCCCGGGTTAAATCTCCTTTCATCAGCCTGGACATTCCTTTAAGAGCCGTTGGCCTTTGATGGAAATCAAGGGATAGTCCCGCATCCAATGCCAGGTTTTCAGCCTGATCCGCCAAGGTTTGTGCCCGGTCAAATTCACCCCGGAACAAAGCGATCAGCCCAAGTTCTTCCAGGCAGAAGACCACCCCGATCAGGGCCTTGATCTGCTCAAAAATTGCCTTTGCAGACAAGAGCAAAGGAATGGCTGAATCGCAGTTGCCAAGACAGATATGGGCTGAGCCGATATTGCCTAAAGACCAGGCGATTTTTGTGTCATCCCCGAGATTTCTGCCAATTTGAAGACTTTTTTCAAAAAAAATCAGCGCCTGTTCCATTTGTCCCAAAGCCCGCGTGCAAAGGCCGATGCGCATGGTGACCCAAAATGCATGTTCTATCCGGGAAGCCCGGGATAGGCTTTGTTTATATAAACGAATGGCCCTGATATGCTTTTTTTTTTATGGGAAACCGCACCCATGAGAAGAAGGGCGTGGGCACGGCTTAAATCGTCACTTGATTTGACAGTGCTTCTGAGCCATTGGTGTGCAAATCCTAAAACCTGATCAAAGGATGGTTTGGCGTTTACGCTTTGGGTATGCATATCAAACCAGCAGACCATCAGAAGGCCGGATACCGGATTGAAAGGCTGTTGCTGGTTTTCTGCCAGCGGTTTTGCAGCGCTAAACAACCGCTGGCCGTTCAGGTAATTTCCGTGCATGTCAAAATAGACGTACAGTCCGGCCGCCGCACTTGAAAGGGATGCGATATCCTTCTTTAATACAGCCCTGTTCCAGGCCTGTTCAATATTGGCAAAGGCCAGATCCATATCCGTTCGGTATGCCATCATTTTCGGCCCAATCAATTCTTCTTCACCGGTTCGAACCATGCCCAGATAATAGGCCTGATGCCTGTTAAGGACCATTTCCTGTGTGCCCGATGACACAAGTTGCTCTTCTGCATACTGGGAAATAAGCGTGTGCAAAGAGAGCAGGCCTGTAACAGGATCAAGTCTGACAAGAGATTTTCTGATAATGCCTGAAAGCCCCTGGCAATCCGGTTCCTGGTCAAAAGTGCCGGCAACCGCACTGGCCGCTTCACGGCAAAATGAGCCCCTGAAAACAGCCAGGTTCATGAAAATCCTTTTCTCCTGTTGCGATAGGCTGTTCCAGGATGTATCGAAAACGGCCCGAATGCTTCTGTGGGAAGGTGGGACATCCGCCTGGCCGACCTGAAGAAAATCAATGCTCTTTTCGATCTGGTCTGCAATATCCCGCACACAATATGTGTCGCCCCATCCTCCGGCCAGAATAAGTGCTAATGGAATGCCCGATGTCAGGCGGCATACGCGCATGATGTCATGCAGATTGCCGGCATGGGGCACAAAATAAGGCTGAACCCTTCGCACGGCAGCTATGAATAAAGCCGGGGCTTGGGCCTCAAAGAAGGTTTTGATTTGCTCTGTTTTTTTACCAGGTGGCTGGAGGGGACAATCAAGTCCAGACACAGATAGTACCTGTTCCCTGCCGAGTTCCAGGCGGGATCTGCTGGTGGCAAGAATTTTTAAATGCCGGGTATTATCCAGGAGCAGACAGATCTGTTCGTTAATCCCCTCCAGATGTTCAAGATTATCCAGGACCAGCAGGATCTTTTTGTCTCTCAAAAAATCCTGAACCTGCTGAAGGACGGATGTGCGCTTGTCAGGCAAGAGCCCCAAGCGTTCTGACAGGGCAGCCATCATTGCATCAAGGCAGGATATATTGGCCAAGGGTAAAAAGAAAACACCATGGGCAAATGAGATGCGTTCTTTTGTTGCGAATTCCAGTGCAAGCCGTGTCTTTCCGATGCCTCCGGGGCCTGTAAGGGTTAAAAGCCTGGCACCATGTTGGATAAGAATCACTGAAATGGCTGTCAGTTCTCTGGGCCGACCTATAAACGCAAAGGATTGTTCAGGAAACAGATCCCGGGCTGTCGGTATTTGTTTAACCGGAAAAGAGCCTGGCCCAAGGGCCTTTTCGGCAAGCTGTGCTGTCTTTGAATCTGGGGGGATGCCAAGTTCTGTGTCAAGCAGTTGCCGGCATCTGTCATACTGCTGCTTAACCAGCCCTTTCTGCCCGGTCCGGCCAAAAAGCCGGATCAGGCATCGGTGGGCGGATTCATTTAATGGATCATACTCCGCCCAGACCGAGGCATACTTTATGGCCTTGTCATCATTACCCAGGGTTTCATGCCTTTGGGCAAGGATGTTTATAATCTGGATGAATTCACGCTCAAAGGCTTCTTTTCGAGCAAACTGCCATTCGTCAAACTCAGGAGCATCATAGAGACTGAAGTCAGATAAAAACGAACCGCTATACATTTGGGCGGCTTTTTCCAGAACATCTGGTTCCAGGGCATCAGAATTCGTGCTATGCCGGGATATCAGTGCCTGAAATTGCGCCACATCAACAGAGATATTTTCATTTGGCACAAAGCAGATGGTCTCTCTGTTTGCCTCAAACCAGTGTTTGCCCAGCACTTTACCCATGACCGAAAGGGTCCTGCGGAGGGATGCCAATGCGCTGGTTCGACCAAAGTTAGGCCAGAACAGGTCGGCCAACCGTTCTCTGGATATGCTTTTTCCGTGAACGATAAGAAACGCGGCCAGTGCGACAGCTTTCCTGCGGTCGGGTTTTACAGGGCGGCCATCAACAAAAAATTTTGGACTTCCAAAAAATTGACAGACAAATTCCGGCATTTTTCCTCCCTCTTGTTGAGTATAGCAACGGTCCGTTTTTTACAAATTAAAATTTTCCCTCAGGTCCCGGAACGTTTTCGGGACGCTTGCATGCCATGATGGCTCACCATCTTAAAATTGCCGACGCAAAAGGAGGAATTTTTATGAAAACATGGATATTACCTGCACTGGGCACCCTTGTCTGCTGGGGCTTCTGGGCGTTTATCCCGAAACTGACCACCCGGTATATAAGCCCCATGAGTGCTATGGTCTACGAAAGTATGGGCGCCATGGTAATAGGTGCGATTGTCCTGGCAGTTTTGCATTTCAGGCCGGACGTAAGCGGCAAAGGGATTTTTCTGGCCCTGGCGACCGGCATGCTTGGTATGGCAGGGGGATTATGTTTTTTGTTTGCAGTCCGGTCCGGCAAGGTTTCTGTGGTTGCTATGTTCACATCGTTGTCGCCATTGATTACCATTGCCCTGGGATATCTACTGCTTAACGAAACCATCACACTAAAAGAGGGACTGGGGATTTTAACTGCCTTTATCGCTATATATTTGTTTTCAGCCTCATGATTCATCAGTTTAAAATAAGGAGGATTACACATGAATAAAAAGATAACAGCGTTTTTGGACATACTTGGACTTGACGGGCCTGTTATGGGTCTTTTTTATACAGATCAGATACCTGAATCCGGGATAACTCCTAAGCCCATGACCCATATAGATCTTTTGAGTCCGGATGGTGACCATGAGATAAATTGGAGCTCCTGTCTACTTTCAAAGGTCCGGTATGCCCGAAGGAAAATGTGTCCGGCATTTTTTGACAAGGAACATTACGGATGCCTGGGGGCTGCGTTTTTTACGGGATTCAAACCGTTCTATGAATCCTTTGAACCGGCCCTGATTTCAAGCGGCATCCAAGGCCAGATGCAGGGAGAGCGGTATGTGGACTGCGTTGACACCGGAAAACGGATTTATGATTCCTTCAAACCGCCTGGAGCAGACGCAGCCGTTCTTGTTATTCAACCCCTTGATCTGTTTGCTTCGGGAAATAGACCTGAAATCGTTTTATTGTTCCCGAACCGGGACAGCCTGATAGGGCTCAACGCTTTAACGGTCTTTGTTACCGGGAATCCTGATGCGGTTAAAATCCCCTTTGGTATGGGCTGCGCTGCCCTTGTTTCCTGGCCCCGCAAATTCAAGCGTAAAGGAGACAGGGTTGCAGTTATTGGCGGTTTTGACATTAATGGAATCAAATATTTTAAAAAAGGAGAATTCAGCTTTGCAGTGTCCTATGACCTTTTTTTGCAGATGGTGGATGCTTGGCCCGATTCAATGGTAGGCACCCGGGCCTGGAAGCGTCTGAAAAAACAATAATTGTCGAATCGGGATAGAATTCCCTGTCACGGAGAGTCCTCCTATGCCATTCAGCATGCAGATCAAGTGATAGAGCAGTTTGGCTGATCAGGAGATCCCGTGCCCGGATAAATTCTCTTTTTAAGGGAACCGGGTATCAAAAGCTAATTTCAGCAAATTTTTGAAAAAGGGCAGATGCCACATTTTGTCTGTATGTGCTGTATCCATTCAGTATATGCGCAGTTTGCTTTTATTATTGGGTTGTTGATAGTTAAAATTCGACACATCAAACTGGAATTGTTAACACGAGGACTACTGATCGGGCAAACACCGTTTTGCTGGCGGATGAAAACCCCGGACTTTCTGGTAATGCTTCCATGAAAAACACAAAAGGTGACGAACAGTTTAGACGAACAGTTTAAAGGCTTGGGGATAAAATTGATGCTATATACCATTGCTAAATACACTATTCTGATTTATACTTTTAAGTAACTAAATTTTTTTTCTCATGATTTTAGTTGCTTGCAAAATTGGGTTCAGCCTCGGCTGAATGGGGCGCTATCAGATGGATAGCGAACTTATTATGGGAGATTGGGTTATGGACGTAGGAACCGTTTTTGTAAATAACAGAACCCAAGCGGTAAGATTACCGGTTGACAGTAGGTTTCCCGAGAACGTGAAAAAAGTTGTCGTGCGTGTTGTCGGCAAAGACCGTGTGCTTTCACCCGTAGAAAATACATGGGACAGTTTTTTTCTTTCTGAAGACGGGGTGTCCGATGATTTTATGACGGAACGTGCTTCACAGGAACAATCAGAAAGGGAATCTTTTTGATGCTGAAATATATGTTGGACACCAATATTGTTATTGATGTGATTAAGCGTCGACCAATTGAAGTATTAGCCGTTTTCAACGCCCATGCAGGGCAGATGTGTATTAGTTCGATCACCTTGGCAGAATTGTTACATGGTGCTGAAAAAAGCACTATGGTGTCCCACAATCTGAGAAGAGTAGAAGATTTTGTATCACGACTGGAAGTCCTTTCCTATGACGACAATGCGGCTGCCCACTATGGAAATATCAGAGCGGATTTAGAAAAGAAAGGAACCCCTATCGGGATCAATGATTTGCATATTGCCGGGCATGCTCGGAGTGAATCACTAATTCTTGTCTCTAATAACATGCGTGAGTTTGTCAGAGTTGATGGTTTGAGACTGGAAAATTGGATCGAAACAAAATAGGTTTCAAGGCGTTGATGGTGAGGACTACTCACATCACAACATCCATTTTTTCGGAAGATGTACCCAATAGACTATTAGACCATCCCTGTACTTCCACTATAAATTCATCAAAACAGCGAGCGCTATTAGGTGTATCCCGGGGTTTCCAAACCCGCAGTGTTTATTCGTTCAGCAAATGTCAAAAAGATGTGTCTCAAAAAAAACAAAGGGTCACACCTGGGATCATACTGAGACAAAAACAAAGGGCCTTTGTCGCACTCGACAAAAGCCCTTTAAGTCTTGCTTCTTGATACTGGCGGAGAAGGAGAGATTCGAACTCTCGGTACAAGTTTCCCCATACACTCGCTTAGCAGGCGAGCACCTTCGGCCACTCGGTCACTTCTCCATAAATCACTTTTTTTTTGGCGGAGGAGGTAGGATTCGAACCCACGAGGCTGTTACACCTAACGGTTTTCAAGACCGCCGCCTTCAACCGCTCGGCCACTCCTCCAAAATTAACCCGGGTTATATAACACCTTGATCCCGGCTGGTCAATCAAAAAATGCCATTCCGGGCAATCATTTGTTTTAATCAAAATCCATGGAATTGCCCTGACGGTACCAATTTAAATCATTGACATGGGAATTAGTTGGGCTATATTAAGAAGTTTCAATGAATGGATTATAACAGGGGATGATAACAGGAGAATTTAATGAAACAAAAAATCAGGCTTGAGAAAAATCTAAAGGACAATATTTTAACTGTCCTTGAATCTGCCGAGGTGGATCCCGGTGTAATTATGCCTTTGCATGAAGAGGACTATGACCTTGATGCAGTGCGCCAGGCATGCCAGGAGGGGTTCAAGGCATTTCTTGCCGTATTTCGCCGCCGCAGTTTTTTCCCCACCAGGGAGTTGTCCGAAAAGTTGTTTGAAAATGCCATTGAATTTTTTGCCGATCTCGAATCGGATAAGATGGAACTTGAATTTAATGATGTGGACACATTGCCCAGTGAAGAGGAGTTTCTTCTTGATGAGGATGATGTGGAACTTGATGTTCTGTTAGATGAAGATGGGGACACCAAGGAGGATGAGATGAAGGAAATTGATTCCGAGGATGATACCCCTAGATTTACCCCTGAAGATACCTCTGAACACGAGAACTAATCCTTATATGAAAACAAAAATTAGAACCATGGTCATTGATGCGGCCCGCGCTGCCTTTGAAAAGGGGATGCTGCCTTCGGACCAAGTGCCGGAATTTGAGGTTGAAACCCCTAAACATGAAGGTCAGGGCGATTTTTCAACCAATTTTGCCATGGTGTCGGCAAAGCTGCAGAAAATGGCCCCGGCAAAGATTGCCAAAACTCTTGTTGAATCCATGTCTGATATGTCCGACGCTTCTTTGGGGACTTCGCTGGCAAAAATGGAGGTGGCTGGCCCCGGATTTATTAATTTTTTCTTATCGCCTGAGGCCTGGCATCCGGTGGTGGACCGGGTGCTGGTGCAAGATTTGGCCTTTGGTTCATCCACCATGGGTGATAAAAAACGGGTCCAGGTTGAATTTGTATCGGCCAATCCCACGGGACCGCTTCATGTGGGGCACGGCCGCGGGGCTGCCGTGGGAGATGCCATGGGTAATATTCTTAGCTTTGCAGGCTTCGATGTGCAAAAAGAATATTATATCAATGACTCCGGCCGCCAGATCAGAACCCTTGGCACATCAGTGTGGCTAAGGCTGCAGCAGATTCAGGGGGGGAATATTGATTTCCCCCAGGACTGCTACCAGGGCGATTATATCCGCGATATTGCCCAGGAGATTCTTGACTCCCGGGGCAAAGACCTTGCGGATGCCGACGAAAAACAGGGTATTGAAATCTGTGCACGATTTGCCGCCCAAAAAATTCTGGCCGGCATCCGGTCTGACCTGGATGATTTCGGGGTCCGGTTTGACAATTGGTTCAGTGAGCAAAGCCTTTATGATTCAGGCCGGGTTCAGGAGACCATTGAAAATTTTAAAGCAAAAGACCTGATTTATGAAAAGGACGGGGCTCTGTGGTTTCGCACGGAAAACTTCGGTGATGAAAAGGACCGGGTGGTGGTGCGCAACAACGGCCTGACCACCTATTATGCCTCGGACATTGCCTATCATGATGAGAAATATGAGCGCGGGTTTGACCGTGTCATTGATGTCTGGGGGGCAGATCACCACGGATATATCAAGCGAATTGATGCCGCAGTTGTGGCCTCAGGGCGCAAGAGTGAACAATTTGATGTGATTCTGGTCCAGCTGGTTAATCTGCTCAGGGATGGAAATCCCGTGCAGATGTCCACCAGGGCCGGAGAGTTTGTGACGCTTAAGGATATTGTGGATGAGGTGGGCAAAGACGCTGCCCGATTCATGTTTTTAAGCCGCAGTTATGATTCAGGCCTTGATTTTGATCTGGAACTGGCCAAGAAGAAGAGTTCTGACAACCCTGTCTATTATGTACAGTATGTCCATGCCCGGATTACCGGAATTTTAAACAAGGCAAAGGATGAAGGCCTCATTGACCAGACAGATTTCAAAACCGGTATTCATCTTGAAAAACTGGTGGCCGAAGAGGAACTCAAACTTATCAAGCAGGTTGCAGGTTTTCAGGAACAGGTGGAAAAAAGTGCAGCCACTCTTCATCCCCACGTTATTTTTACTTATCTCATGGCTCTTGCAGCAGCCTTTCATGCCTATTACAACCGGCATAAGGTTATCATAGAGGATAAACCGCTTTGTCTGGCCAGGCTTTCCCTGGTGCTGGCAGTTAAAAAAGTGATCCGCAACGGACTGTTGCTTTTAGGTGTGTCGGCTCCTGAGAGAATGTAGGAGAGTTTACAATTCATTTTATCAGGACATATGGCTGCTATTTTTTTATAGGAATCTGGATGTTCAGTCTCGGGGTGTTTGTGGGCAGGGGATCAAGTCCTGTCCTGTTTGAGACCCGGCCTTTCCAGCAGTACCTTGGTCAAATGGCCAGGGAACTTGCAGCCAAAATGCCTGAAAAAGAAAAAATAGATCTTAAATTTTATGATCTTCTTGATGAGCCGGTGTTTCATCAGATTAAAGGAAAACAAGACTTGGGGGAAATTACCCCGGGGCCGGAAACCGGAAAGCCGGCTTCGGTACGGCCAGAACCTCAGATTTCCCAGGTTGAAGGAATTCCGGTCAAACGCAGTAGAAAACTGGCCACCTGGCATCAGGCAGAACAGGGTTTTGGCAATGATGCCGCACCGGCACCTGTGGAAAAAAAGAGTGCTTTGCTAAAACCAGATACAAAAACCAATGAAAAACAGACTGTGCCCCAGCTTTCTCCCAAGGTTTCAAAATCAAAATCCCAAACAGATGAAAAAATAGAGGCCTCCCCAGAAAGACGAGAGGATGACGCTGGAAAATTGCCTGCGTCATCCGATGGTGCATATACCATACAGATTGCGTCATATAAGGATTTAAGTGATGCCCTGACCCACATGGTGCGTTTAAAAGAAAAAGGAATCTCCTCCTACCGGGTCAGTGTGAAGATCAACGGAGTAACCTGGTACCGGATCAGGACCGGCTCCTTTGCCGATTACCAGTCTGCAGGAGTCCGGCTGACAGCGCTTTCCGGTTCAGGTGTAAACGGCATGATCGTAAAAAAGGAATAAAAATGAAAATATCACAACAGGAAGTGGAAAAAATAGCTCATCTGGCCCGGCTGGATGTGGATGATGATCTCAAGGAAACCCTGGCAGGACAGCTCAGTGATATCCTTGATTATATCGATGCCCTCAAGGATGTGGATGTTGAAGGTGTGACGCCGGCATCAGGGGCGGCATTCATGAACAATGTGCTCAGGGAAGACAAACCGGCACCGTCCCCGGGCCCGGAAGTGACCCTGGCCAATGCCCCGGAACGTGATCAGGATTTTTATCTGGTTCCAAGAGTTGTAAAGTAGCTTCCCCAAAAGACAAGCGCGTAAGGAAATAAAATGAATCTGCATACCCTGACCATTGCCCAGGCCCAGGATCTTCTGGCCAAAAAGGAAATATCTTCTGTAGAACTGACACGGGCTTTCCTTGATCGTATTGATCAATATGATAATAAAATCAAGTCATTTATCACCGTGGACCCGGGGCTTGCCCTGGAACAGGCTGAACAGGCGGACCGGATTATAGCCCAAGGGGAGAACCAGGCCTTCACCGGCATCCCCGTGGCATTGAAAGATGTGTTATGTACCAGGGGCGTTAAAACCACCTGTGCATCCAGAATCCTGGAAAATTTTGTTCCCCGGTACGATGCCACGGTGGTGGAGAAATTGAAAGCACAGGATGCCGTGCTCATCGGCAAGACCAATATGGATGAGTTTGCCATGGGATCTTCAACCGAGAACTCTGCTTTTTTTGCCACGCGCAACCCCTGGAATACGGACCATGTGCCTGGCGGATCATCCGGTGGATCAGCCGCTGCCGTGGCTGCCCAATTCTGTGCCGGGGCCGTGGGCACGGACACCGGCGGTTCCATACGCCAGCCAGCTTCCCATTGTGGTGTGGTGGGGCTGAAACCCACCTATGGCCGGGTGTCACGGTTTGGGGTTGTGGCCTATGCGTCATCCTTAGATCAGGTGGGGCCCATTACCCGGGATGTGACAGATGCGGCGATGATGCTCAATGTCATGGGCGGCCATGACCCCAAAGATTCCACCAGTGCACCTGAACAGATGCCTGATTTTTTAAAGGGTATTGCCATGTTCAAGGATAAAGGCCTGACCGGTATGACTGCAGGCATCCCCAAGGAATTTTCAAGTCTTGGGGGTATTGACCCGCAGGTTAAATCCATGTTTGAAAAAGCCCGGAAGACCCTGGAAGACTTAGGTGTTGCCGTTAAAGAGATATCTTTACCCCATACCAATTATGTGGTGGCTGCCTACTACATTATTGCGCCTTGTGAAGCCAGTGCCAACCTGGCGCGGTTTGACGGGGTGAGGTACGGGTACAGGGATATGGAATCCGACGACCTCATTGAGATGTACAAAAAAACCAAATCCAAAGGATTCGGGATGGAAGTCCAGCGCCGGATTATTATCGGCACCTACTCCTTGTCCTCCGGGTATTACGACGCCTATTACGGTCGTGCTTCCCAGGTCAGGGCACTGATCATGGACGATTTTAAACGCGCTTTTGAGGAATGCGACATTATCCTGTCTCCCGTGGCACCGACGCCTGCGTTCAAAATAGGTGAGAACGTGGAAGATCCTCTGACTATGTATTTAAGCGACATTTTTACTCTGTCCTGCAATCTGGCAGGTATCCCCGGGATCTCGGTGCCCGCAGGTATTTCTTCCACCGGTCTTCCCATGGGCCTTCAGATAATGGCCCGGCATTTTGATGAAATGTCCCTGATCCGGGCAGGATTTGGATTTGAGCAGGCTGTTAGCATCCCTGTTAAATTTCCCGAATTGTAAACTTAAATTATACAAGGAAGGTGGATATGTCCACTGTCATGCCCCAGGGCGATGCCCTGAAAAAAGCCATTGCGTGGGTGTCTGAAAAAAGGCTGGCCCAGCCGGATGTTCATGTTAAAAAACTGGCTGATGAAGCCTGTCTGCAGTTTGATTTAAGTCCCAAAGACAGTGAATTTCTGCTGCGTTTTGTAAAGGAAAATCCGGATACGCCTTCATGAGCAGAATCCGTATCCTTCCGGACACGTTGTCCAATCAGATTGCGGCCGGAGAGGTGGTTCAAAGACCTGTTTCCGTAGTTAAGGAACTGGTGGAAAACGCCATGGATGCGGGGGCAGACCGGATTGTTGTGGAAATTGAAAACGGCGGGAAAACCTTGATTCGTGTCTCTGACAACGGGTGCGGGCTTTCCCGGGATGAGGCGGTGTTGTCACTGGAGCGATATGCCACATCCAAGATCTACACCAAGGAAGATCTGTTCTCCATCTCAACATTCGGATTCAGGGGGGAGGCCCTGCCGTCCATTGCATCTGTCTCAAAGTTTTGTCTTGTATCCCGTACCAGGGACAATTCCACAGGTACCCGGGTGGATATGAATGGCGGTAAACTTTCCGGGGTGACAGATACCGGCGCGCCCGCAGGCACCATGGTGGAAGTACGACAGTTGTTTTTTAACATCCCGGCCCGCAGAAAATTTTTGAAAAATGAAAATACCGAGTCCGGACATATTGCAGATACCTTGGCCGGCCTTGCCATGGGTAACCCCGAAGTCGGGTTCCGCTTTGTTGCCAACCACAGAACCGTCAAAAGTTACCCCCCGGGCCAAACCCTTTTTCAGCGGGCCCAGATGGTGTTGGGCAAAGAGGCCGCGGATCATCTGTACGAAATGCAGTGGCCCCCAACCGATGGTGACGGGGATACCGGCCTTCCGGGGCTGCATATTCGCGGTGTGTGTGCCAATCCCGCTGTGACCCGCAGCACAGCCAACCGGATTTTTCTGTTTGTCAACGCCCGTCTTGTGTATGATCGTGGACTGGTTTCCGCCATGTTCCAGGGGTACCGGGGCAGGATTATGAAGGGGCGGTATCCTGTGGGGGCTGTGTGTGTGGATTTACCCTTTGACCAGGTAGACGTAAACGTGCACCCGGCAAAGCGTGAAATTAAATTCATTACCCCCGGTCCTGTTTACAGCGCTTTATCCCTTGCCGTGGCCGAATCTTTATCCCGTGGTCAGACTGATAAATTATCCTATTCCAGGGCTATGATGCCTGGGGAAAAGGAGCTCCCCGCGCATGTTCAGGCCGCGTTACAATCTGCCTCCCAGATCGGGAAAATACCGACACCTGATTTGTTCGAGGCGCCTGTTAGTCCCAAAACGCCATTTTTGTATGGGGATATGGATCGGGTTTCTGACGCTTCCCAGGTTGCAGAATCCCCGGAAGAACTTAATACTTCCACCGTGGAAACAAAAAAAAATGAGCCTCCCCCTGCGACTGTTTATGGAAATAAGGCCCCGGACCAGGTTGCTGGAACATCTGTTTCTGCCTTGGCGCCGAAACAGACATTCCTATCCGGGACAAGGGTGATTGGTCAGGTCCTCAATATCTATATTGTAGTGGAAAAGGACAAAAGCCTTGTTCTGGTGGACCAGCATGCCGCCCATGAGCGCATTGTCTTTGAGCAGTTGTTAAACCGCTACCGGCGTATGGATGTCCAAAGTCAGACCCTGGCTGTTCCCGAAGTCATGGAGCTGAGCCACAAGGAAGCCCTGGTTCTTGAATCCATCATAGATGATCTGGCTGTTCTGGGAATTCTGATTGAACCTTTTGGCGGGACGTCATTTATAATAAAGGCGGTTCCTGTTCTGGTGGAAGAAAAACATCTGGGGGCCATGGTGGTGGAGATGGTTGAGAAAATCAGCCATGACGGCGGCACCGGCCTTAAAGATGACTGGCTTACAGATGCCCTTTCCACCATGGCCTGTCATCGATCTGTGCGGGGCGGACAATCCATGACGCTTAGGGAAATGACAGCACTTGTGGAACAGTTGTTTTCCTGTGAAAACCCCATGCATTGCCCCCATGGGCGTCCCGTTTTTGTCTCATTTGATGCCCGCAGTCTTGAACGGCTTTTCAAAAGACTTGTGTGAGTTTGGGGGATGGGATATAAACTTTGGGAATTTGAATTAGGTTCAATGCGGGCTCAACAGGATAGTGTGATAAAAACGCATACGCCTTATTCCTGCTGATTCAAAGTTCATCACCATATTTAATCTGACAGGAGTGTAAGAAAAACCCATGCGAAAATTCATGAAAAATATTTTTGCCTTAAGAGCAGTTATTACGGTTTGGATCTTTGTTGCTTTCTGGGCAGTAACCGGTTCGGGATTGTGCGGTGAAACAAAAACCGTGGCTGTATTCCCTTTTGAAATAAATTCACCCCAGGATCTTGGCTTCCTGCAGAACGGGCTGTTCTCAATGCTTTCCTCAAGGCTTTCCGATGCCGGGAAAGTGGACGTGCTGGACCGTGAAGCCATTGATAAAGCCCTTGCCGGGGCAAAGTCAAGCGGACTTGTTAAGGGCAGTATCAATGAAAATACAGCCCGGGAGTTAGGCGCGCAGATGGGTGTGGATTACATCCTTTTCGGCAGCCTTACCCATTTCGGGGATAGTATCAGTTTGGATGCCTCCATGGTGGATGTTTCAGGACAAAAGGATACTCTTTCTTTTTTCGAGCAGAGTAATTCAATGTCAGATGTCATCCCTTTGGTAAACTCCTTTGCCGGTGATATCAATATGAAAGTGTTCAACCGGAACATTGATAACAAAATGTATGCCCGCCCCCAGGATCAGAATCCGGTCCTTGGGGGAGGGCCGTATTCCGGCGGTACCGGCGGCATGATGGCCATGCAGGCGAACCAGCGCTTTACCACCCATCTTAAAATGGGGGACGTGATCCGGGCCATGGCCACCGGCGATCTGAACAAAGACGGCCATCTTCAAGTTGTTGCCGCAACAGATTCAGCCCTTGAGATATACCATCTTGAAGGTTCCCTGCTCACCAAAGAGATACATCTGGATTATGCATCATATTTAAGAATCATCGGACTGGATGTGGCGGATATTAACCGTAACGGATATCCGGAAATTTTTGTCACGGCCATGACAATAAACAGAGAAACTTTGTCTTCTTTTGTGGTGGAATACGATGGTACATCCTATACAACACTTCAGGATGGCCTGTCCTATTACTTTCGTGTGATGGCGTCTCCGGATGGAAATTCCGTTCTCTATGCCCAGGAAAAGGGCCGGGGGCCATATGCCGGAAAAATTTTTATCATGAGTCCTTCGGATAATGCTTATCAGGAGCAAAAAGCCATCCGTATGCCCAGGGGGACATCGGTGCTTTCCCTGGCCCGGGGACCGGTCCGTGAGGACGATGCCGATGAATTTTTGAGCATTAATCAGTATCATCGGTTGGTGCTCATCAGCGATACCGGGTCCAATGAATGGGAGAGTACCGAAAAGTACGGAAAAACCAATAATTACTGGTTTTCAGGGGATCAGGGCGCAGATTCAAGTTATCGGGAGCGTGAATATTTTAATCCGAGAATAAAATTTTTCCCCGTGGGAGAGGATCAGAAAAACAAAGTTTTTCTGATTACAAATGATGAAGTCGGTGGCGGTTCTTTGGGGCGGATTAAGCGGTTCAAGGAAGGACGCGTTGAGATCATGTCCTGGAACGGCATAGCCCTTGCCCCGGTATTTCAAACCGTTCCCCTACAGGGATGGGTCTCTGATTTTGATATTGCCGACATAGACAATGACGGGACACAGGAGTTGGTAATTTCCGTTGTGACCCGTTCCAAGATGGTCATCCTTTCCAAAGATAAAACATCGAACATCATTTCCTATAAATTGAGATAGTGTATGGAATATTTCTAACAACGAATACGTAAAAATTTATCTGAATTTGACGGGCTGCAATTACCAATGCGCAGCCCGTTTTTTGTTTTCACTGCAGGAGGGACTTTAAATAATGCATCCGGCATTGCGGCCAATGGAGAAAAATTTCATGTGCAAATATTTTTAATTTATAAAAAAATGTTTGCAAGTATATTGACAACTGGCGATGCTTTCTGGTTAACTGATTATAAATTTATAAAAAAGTAGGTTTTCCAGTTTCGTAAAAACGGGTGTCTTAAAAGGAACACCTGTTTTTTTTCAGACGGGAAGGCCCGAATGTTAATCCCCCAACAAGGAGAAAAGATGAAAAAATTATTTATTATCGCTGTGTTGCTTGTTATCTGGGCCGGGTCTGTCCATGCTTCCAGCGAGTGGGAATTTTATGGGTCTGCCCGTATTTCAACGTTTTATACAAACTGGAACGTTGACGTGGTTGACGGCTCGGGAGCAAATCCGATCGCGGGTACCGGCGGAAATACGGACTCCTATGAGCAGGACCTTAACGGAAATGCCCGAATTGGTGCCAATGTCAAGGTGAATGATTCTTTAACTGCAAGGTTTGAGTATGGTGCAAAAAGAGGTGATGCCAACATTCGTATCCTCATGGGAGAGTGGAATTTTGGCGCCGGGTCATTGGGTGTTGGTCAGGACTACACCCCTTTGCTTTTTCCATACTCTAATCAGGTATATAATATTTATGCCTTGAAAGATGGTGACACCAACATGAGCCTTCTGGGTATGCTTTACGGGAAAAGAGAGCCCATGGTTCGGTTGAAGTTCGGTACCTTTCAGATCGCTGCAGTGAAGCCCAGACTCCTTGTCAACTCTTATTATTCCATTGCAACAGGCTCTATAGATGCGCCGCAAAGTGGCCCTGATACCCAGGTGGTCATCCCCAATATCCAGGCAAAATATAGACTCGATTTTAATTGGGGGCATATCAATATGGCCGGCGGATTTCAGAAATTTGATGTTGAAGACAGCGGGGAATCCTGGGACGTCACTTCCTATGTGCTTGCCCTTGGTGGGCGGTTGAATATAGGTAAAGCTTATCTTAAAGGCAATATATGGGGTGGACAGAATGTAGGCAACCTGGCTGATATTCTTGTTAACGGCCAAATTTTCTCCACATATGACAATATCAGTGCTGTAGTAAGGGATGGGGCCGGCGTTGGATATGCCCAGTGGAGTGACGGCACTATTTATACGGTGACTGGGGGGGCAAGTGGTTATGAAAAAGGGATAATTGATAATGATGCTCTTGCAGCCTTGTGTGTGGCAGGATATGAAATCAAAAGAGGTCTTTACGTTGAGGCCGGTTATGGTTATACCAGAACCAAACTTGACATGGACGGCGCCGAGAAAGACGACTGCCATACCACATACCTGCAGTCCACCATTTTTCTGGCAGAGGGTGTGTTCGTAACTCCCGAAATCGGGTATATTAATATGGTGCAGGATGGTCAGCCCACGGTTTTTTATGCCGGCATTAAATGGCAGATAAATTTTTAGGCGATTAAAACCATTTAGTAACTGGCGGGTCTGAAATTTAAGGCCCTGCAGGATTTATCAAATAAATCCTGCAGGGTTTTTTTATTTTATCACCATGAGTAACCCATATTTTCAAACCCAAATTTTTTGAATTTCAAGCGTAGTTCACTGATAGGGAGGTGTTTGTACAAATCCTTGACTAAATCGGTTGGCTTGGATAAAAGAGTGGGCCACATAATCCGTTCCCTGTTAAAATTTGAATTGTTAAAATTTGGATTGGAAAGTTGAAGGGAGCCGTTGTTAATAAAGTGAAAGGAAAAAAATATGATATGCCGGCGCACCCTGAAATCAGATTCATTGCTGGTCATCACAGCAGCTGTGTGGGGATTTGCCTTTGTTGCCCAGCGGGTGGGTATGGAGCATCTGGGACCCTTCACGTTTAACGGTATACGCTTTCTTCTGGGTGCCTTTTCTCTTGTTCCATTGTTGGTTTTAAACAGAAAGCGTAAGAAAACAATTTCTACAGTTGGCCTGGTGGGGGCCGGTATCATCTGCGGGGTGATACTTTTTTGTGCGGCTTCTCTCCAGCAGGTGGGGCTTTTGTATACCACTGCAGGCAAGGCCGGCTTTATCACCGGCGTTTATGTGATTCTGGTTCCGTTTTTAAATCTGTTTTTTCAGCAGGAGAGAATAACGCCTGTGATCTGGACAGGGGCTGTTTTGGCCCTGGCCGGCATTTTTTTACTCAGCGTTAAACAGGATTTTCGCATGGGCTCAGGAGATTTACTGGTTTTGGCCTGCGCATTCGGCTTTGCGGGACATCTTCTGATTGTGGGTTATTTTGCGGGCCGATTTTCATCAATTTCTCTTTCCTTTGTCCAGTTTCTGGTGTGTGGTGTGCTCAGTCTTGTGGTAGCCGGATTCAGCGAAACCGCGACCCCGGCTCATGTGAAGGCTGCACTTATTCCCCTTTGTTACGGGGGCTTTATGTCTGTGGGCCTTGCATACTCTTTACAGGTATATGCACAGAAACAGACACCGGCTTCCCATGCTGCCATTATTTTCAGCCTTGAGTCCGTTTTCGCAGCCCTGGGTGGCTGGCTGCTTTTGGATGAGATCCTTTCCGGCAGGGGGCTTTTAGGGTGTATTCTGATTCTTGCAGGTATCATCATTTCCCAGATGACCAGAAAATAGTTGCTGGAATAAAAAACGTGTCTGGGCGAAACGTTTCCCTGGTGGAGGGCTATATGGGTAGCTTTTTCGCTCAAACACAAAATAAAAACCTTCCGGCAAAGGATTTTCTCCTTTGCCGGAAGGCGGTTTGCTGCTGCTTTTAACTTACTGGAGCAGGCTGGTGATGTTTGAAGATGAGGCGTTGGCCTGGCTCAGGGAATAGGAGCTTGTCTGGGCCAGCAGAGACAGCTTTGCGAAATTGGATGTTTCCTCTGCAAAGTCAACGTCCCGGATGGTGGATTCGGAGGCCGCCACATTGGTTTTGGTCACAGAAAGGT
The DNA here is from genome assembly GCF_963665355.1 of uncultured Desulfobacter sp. GTDB lineage: Bacteria > Desulfobacterota > Desulfobacteria > Desulfobacterales > Desulfobacteraceae > Desulfobacter. The sequence continues at coordinate 5,114,345 of NZ_OY762229.1, read as the reverse complement.
TAGAGATGGTGGATGTCAGCTGGTTTTGCACTGAACCCAGGCCACTTCGTATGGCATCCAGGTCAGCCAGGGCGGCGTCCGCAATCTCTATGGCAATTTCTGCATCCTCCTGGGTCATGACATTGATGTCTGCCAGGGTCATGCCTTTCTGGTTGGAAACAGCTACATCCTCACTGGATGCGGTTATTTGAAGTGTCGAACCGCTACCAATGGTACTTCCTGATTCCAATGTCATTTCTTCGGACAGGACGACTTCAGTTCCAGTTAACGAAACATCAGTACTGAGAGTTGTTCCGGCAGAGTAAGTGATACCGTTAGCAGTGATATCCTGGTTAATCGTTGTGCCGGATTTAATTGTCGTACCGCTGGTCAGTTTCGACCCTGCAGACAGGGTCATATCTTCGGTCAGTGTCGTTGACGTAACGGAGACTTTACCACCCATCAGAGAACCCACTGCTATTGTTGAAGCCGATGCTATTTTAGAGCCTGCCGCGACATCCATATCGTCGGATGTCGTCATGGATTCGCTCAGTGTTACCGAATCTCCCAAAGTCGATCCAGTCGCCAGTACGGAACCGGAGGCAATTTCTGAGCCGGACTCAAGCGTCATGTCGGCAGATAATGTAGTGTCTCCGGTGATGGTCATTTTAGCGCCTAATTCCGTTCCTGCGGTTATTGTACTCCCTGAAGTGATTTTAGAATCATCTGCCAGCTCCAGATCCGAGGTGACAATCAGCTCCGAGTCAAGGGTAACATCGGCAATTAAAGTGGTGCCTGCTTCATATGTCATGCCGGCATTGGTAAATGACTGGTTGACCACTGTGCCTGCCCCAAGCACTGAACTGCTTGCAAGGGTTGATCCGGCAAGGACGGTCATATCTTCTTTTAAATCAGCACTTGTTGATAGAGTGATGTCTCCTGTGATATTTGTTCCTTGTGCAATTACTGATCCGCTTGCTAAAGTAGAGCCGGCTTCAAGCTGGAAGTCGGACACTATGTCGGTTTCCTTTCCAATGGTGGCATTGCCCCCAAGGACGGTTCCGGCTGTCAGTACCGAACCGGAGGCAATGGTGGACTCATCGGCAATTATCGTTGTACCGGTGGATGTGTACTCACTGCTGAGCGTGATCTTATCTTCTGTGCCGCCAGATGTTGTTCCGTTAATGTTGAACTGGCTGGAGCCTTCCTGGGTCAGGGTGATGTAGCCGACAGTGGAGAGATCCACTGCTGAAACCGTATCACCGAAAACGCCGCCTAATTCACCGGTTACACTGAGAACCCGTCCGTCTTCGGATGTCAGGGTGATGGTTCCCTGGTCATTAATGGCGGCGGAAACGCCTGACTCTTTCGTTTTATCATTGATGGCTGTGACAAGAGATGCATCACTGTCATTGGATTTAACATTAATGGCACCGATGTTTATACCGTTGATTGCAAAATCGGCACCGGTGGTGCCTGCCTGAATTGCCTCATCGGTGGTTGTTTCCACAACAGCGAGGGCCGATACGCCGGTGCTGGAGGAAACCGAGTTGATTTCATCTGCCAGGGCGCCAAGTCCGTTTTCTTCTTTGTTATTATCTTCAATGGTAATCGCTTCCAGTTCAATATCTTCGCCGGTGATGGATGATGTGATGGACAACTGAACTGTGCTGCCTACTTCACCATCAAGTTCCATAGTGGCCGTGGAAATATGGCCGATGGAATCGGATTCAGAGTTGCCGATACTGATGGAAGATGTTTCATTGGCAGATGCACCGGTATGGATGACCTTGTTGGTGTATGAGCCGTTGAGAAGCTGCATGCCGTTGTAAGATGTGGTGGTGGCAATGTTGTCCAGCTCTTCGAGCAGTTTGTCGATGTCTTCCTGGATGGCCGCCCGGGTTGTTGTGGTCTGGGTGTCGGAAGCCGCCTGGATGGCTTTGGTTTTAATGGTGTTGACAATGCTTACAGATTCTTCAAGGGCACCGTCTGCGGTTTGTACAATGGAAACCCCGTCATTGGCGTTCTGGATGCCCTGGCCAAGACCGCTTGACTGGGCTGCCAGCGAATCGGCAATGGTCAGGCCGGATGCATCGTCCGCCGAAGAGTTGATTCTTAACCCTGTGGAAAGACGGGTTAAAGATGTCGTCATGTTACGGTCATTGGCAACCATGTTCCTATGGGCGGTGAGTGCGGCAACGTTGGTATTGATACTTAAACTCATGTTATTTCCTCCGTGAATTTGGTTATATAAGTGCCGGCGTCATTGCCTGGTCACTTGGGGCATTCGTCAGATCCGTCTGATGAATGGTTTAAAAGTTTTTGGCGGGGGCCGGCCGCCTTGATTACTCTGGAATCCCATGTTCAGAATAGTTATCGTGATAATAACGGGGAACCTTTAATCAATAACTATGGCGAAATATGGAACGCGATAATGGTTGAATTTTTTCGTTGATATATATCTTGTTGAATTTTTAATAAATATTGAAAGAGTGTGGAACTAATCAATTGAGATTTGGTAGCGTATAAACTTTACCGGGCCTGATTTTTTACCATAAAGCCCATCACTTTGTAGTTTGTCACATGCCCTGTTTTTGTATTCCCTGCCGCCTGGACGCCCAAAGCACATTTCAACTACTACTACTGGATTTTAATTTCTGCATGTGGGGACCCTGCCATGCATTCAGGCTTGTGTTTGAAACTGTTGGGGTAATGGATGTAGTGTGCCTCCATGGCCTGGTAGGGTGTTTTCTGTTTTAAATAGCCCAGGGGATGTTCAAAGTTGTAACGGGATAACTGTTCTGCCAGCGTTTCGTTGGTTTCCCAAGTCGTTGTATCTTTTTTCAGGTCGGATTTGTTAACGATTATTTTTATTTTTGAGTTTAATCCCCTTATGGTTTTAATATGCATGATATCATCCATGTGAAAGTATGAAAGCCCCAATGATCTGCATAACTGCTCAATGGGAAAGGTCTGATTTTTTATATCTATATTTTCAGCGCCCAGATTTATTGGATTATTGTAAATAATTCCCAATACCTTTAAAGGGAAACCCTGGATGTGATCACAAATAAATGAATCCATCGTGGTGGAAAACTGGGCATGAAAGGTCCGGAATGAGCAGTCAAGGAGGGTTTGCAGCACCACAGATGGTTCGTTTTCCAGAAAAGACGGCAGGCGAAAATAATTGTAATAAAAATATGTGCCTGTGTAATCTTTGAGATTAAAGGGTACAGATTTTCTGAGTTTTGGCACCCTGGAAATCTGGTATCGCTTGAGACATCTGTTAAGACTGGCCCTGGAGCAAGTGACCTTGAAAAAAGATTCTGCAATTTGGTGAAGGTCATCAAGGCCTGCCCTGAATGCCAGCCGGCAGATAATGATTTTCAGCTCTTCAATGGGGGACAGGGCTGTTTTGATGCGCTTGGGTGTATGCGGTCGGTCGTATATATCTGTGCGTTTTAGCCATCGTCGTATTGTGGTTTTACTAACCCCTGTTTTTTCTGCCAGGGTGGCAACGGGCAAATGGGAATTCTTTTGAATATATGCACGCTGGGCAGGGGTAGTTGTGGCATTCTTATGAAGATGTATTTTCATGGCAACACCTCAATGGCTTCTCTTTTTATTTTTTTCGTGCAGAGAATATCCACACGAGGGACCACCCTAAGGCCACCGGCAGAATACCAGACACAATAAACATCGAAAATTGACCCTGCCAGGGCTTAGTCCCCAGGGCACTGATGATTATGATGGTTATGGACAGCACAATGGAAGCCCTCATTTTCATTGAAATCCTCCTGGCAGATGTCCCTGTTTTTTTTCTTTTGGCGGCAGATTTCGGGGTCATCATTCTGGGGACAATCAGGATGCACAATATTAGAAGTATAAGTACAAGAATTTCGCTGATGCCGGTCAATGGCGTTTCCTAAATTTTGTTGTGTTCAATTATTCTTTTACCGATTATTAAGAGACTTTAGCTTAGCATATGCCTGCTGAATCTCTAAAAATTTTCCATTGGCAAGGTTCGAGAACTCTTCACCCAGGTGGGACAGTTTATCCGGGTGGTATTGTTTGGCCTTGTTTTTATACGCAGTCTGAATGTCAGACCAGGATGCGTTTCTGTCCACGCCAAGGATCTCAAAGGGGGATTTAACGGTATCGGTTTTGGTGTAACGGTTCTGTTTTTCGGACGGCCCTGTTGTATTGGGTCTGGCTGTTGATCCGTTTTGGGAGGCTTTTCCCGATGGTTTCTCTGTTGCAGGATCTTGCGTTTTGTTTTTAGAAGACGACTTCCCTCCTTTTCTAAACAAAAAGGAGGGAAGTCTGCCATATCGGATCAAATGATAAATACACAGCATAACCAGGCTGTCATCTATCCATCCCACCCAGGGCAGATACATTTCGGGGATCAAATCCGCAGGAGAAATAAGATAGGCCAGCCCCAGAAGAACCAGTATAAATTTAACCAGCGGAGTCATTTTCACATCCCGGCGCTCAGTACGTCAATCATGGTAAAAAGGTTGCGCTCAACGGTGTTTGAATCAATTTTGTTTTTCAGAAAAACCACCGCATCAAAGGTCCCTGAAACATAAATCTGACGTCCGTTTATGTTATGGGTCAGTTCAAACAGAGCTGACCCGTCCGGTGCTTTAAGTGTATATGTATGCCACCCGTGCCCTCCTATATATTCCTCCGGAACGTGTAAATCTTCTCTTTGAACTTTCGGATCTCTTATTTTTTCAATATGCTCAATATTAAAATCCGTTCCCAGTTGATTGAAACAGGCCACCAGGGCTTTGGCCGTTCCCGATGTATCCGCTTTTGCCTGCTGATGGCTCTCTTTGACTTGAAGCGTGAATCCTTTGAAAAGCCCCGGAAAGGTGTTGGCCCCGTATTCGAGCATGGCTTGAAGTCCGACGATCTGTTTGGCCATGTTCGGGGCAATGACTGCGGGAATCGATCCGCTGTTTACCGTATTTTCAAGGTCCTGTCTGTCTCCGCCCGTGGTGCCCATGACAAAGGGGATTTTATGCGTCACATAAAATTTGGCATTATCATTGACAGCTGTCGGGTGGGTGTAATCAACACAGATGCAGCCAGGGTAAGATTCAAGAATATCATTGATCTTTCCTTCCCGTTCACTGGGTTTTAAAAGCGTCACATCTGTCTGATTCACAGACACCTGGGTCTGGGTAATATCCTCTCCGGTCAGGGAGAAAGGTACAAGGGTAAACCGCTGATCCTGCGACGCGGCCTCAGCCATTATAGCGGCCACCTTTCCCGGCAGTCCGCTGATCATGATGGGTATGTAATTCATTTTAAATCTCCTTGAAGGCTTTGGACAAAATCAGTTAAGTCACCCAATCCGGGGTTGTCCAGTTCTTTGAGCCGGTATTCAAGTCCTTTCAGGGCTGCAGGGATATATTTTTTAAATTGGTCTTTGTGTTTAACTCGGGTCAGAAAACCAAAGGCACCCAGCATCTGAAAGTTCCGTGAAATACAGCAGTATTTGAAAGTGTGGATAAAAGCATCTTTCTCAAAGGATACTTTAGGGCCGATTTTTTCCAAAGCATAGTTTAAAAGCTCATCCCGGACATTCCGGGACAGTGTAACATAGGGGTCGATCAAAAGGGAAGCCAGATCATACTGGATAGGCCCCGGGCGTGCGGACTGAAAATCAATAAACCATGGCCGTCCGTCATGGATCATGATGTTTTTTGACTGGCAGTCCCTGTGCATCAGTCCGTTTATGGCATAACGCAGTGCGTTGTCGGCAATATGGGAAAAGGGCAGAGCAAAGGTTGCAAATTGTTCTTCACGGCCAAGGTATTCATTGACAAAGGCCCGCATGAAATACCGGCACTCCAGGTCCAGGATCATCTGTTTTGAATAGCACGGGGTCTGGCAGGTCCATGCCGTGTCAAAATTCTCAATACCTTTGAAGGAAAAATCGATCAGGGCATCAATAACAAGTTGATACCATGTGATAATATGCTTTTCATCCATGTCCCGGATATGGTCTGCCAGGTGGGTGTTTTCAAGATCTGCCACTGCCACCTGGCCTGAAATGGTGTCATGCCCCAGAATTCTGGGAACGGCAACACCTTTGCCTGCCAGATGTTGTCCTATTTTTATAAATGAATTCAGCTGGGCTGTACCATTGTTGTTTTTGGTGCTGCATTGGGGAGGGCCCAGGCAAATGCCGTGATCCGATAGAATCAGGCTTTTTCCCTGATACCAGGCCCGAAACCAAAGCCTGTCCGATCCGTCGCCGGCGAGGCTCTCAATTTCAATTTCATGAATCTGAGACGGGGCAATTCCAAAGATTTTCCCGGCCAGGCATTCCCTGGAAGTCTGCTGGTAATCCTGGGGGGTGCCCATGTCCCGCCAGTAAAACTGTTTAGCTTCAAGGGCAAAAATTTTTTCCTGTGGACATAATTTTTTATATACATCAATGCTTGAAAAAATTTTTTCAGGGGGCATGTATTCAAAAATGCCCGGGGAAATTGCCTGGATTCCTGTGAACGCAAGACCGGACGGGGCCTGGGAAAAGTGTCTGACAATGCCGGGGCCAGACGCTGTCTGTTCTACGCAAAGGGTGTTGAAACGAAGGCAGTCATGGACCAGCAGGGTGGCAAGGGCATTGGATGCCTTGTGGCTGGCCATCAGAAGTGACAGATCAAAGTCGCAGATCACATCGGCGTTGACCACAAAAAAATCATCATCTGCCAGTTGACTGCCAATGTTGGCAATGGCTCCGCCGGTGTTGAGAATGACTGGTTCAAAAACCACCTCCAGAAGGTCTTTTGACCGGTGATTGTCAACAAAGCGTTCGATGGCATCCGCCAGATGGTGGGCATTGATAAAAATCTTTGTGCATCCGGCAGCCAGTAGGCTTTGAACGGCATAGTCGAGGACCGGCCGGCCGTTGATGGTGAAAAGGGGCTTGGGCACGTGCTGTGTATAGGGCAAAAGCCTTGTGCCAAGTCCTGCTGCAAGTATCAGTGCTTTCACGTTTGTCAACTCGAGATTCGTCTGGAAAGCAGATTAATGATCTCCTTGTACTGGTCTATACGCTCCTGGTCACTGGATCCGTTAATATCGTTCCGGGCAAAATAGTTCACGGCATTCTGGTAGTTGATCAGGGACAAGGATTCCTTTCGTACCACCTGGTTGCGTTTATACAGTTTGGTGCCGAATGACAGCAGCTTTTTTGCACGTTCTTTGACATCATATTTATCTGTCTTTTCTTTTTCCAGGAAGATCAGGCAGGTCAAATAGGATTCGAAAAAAGGAATGAGAAAGGCCGCAAACCATTTTAATTTTCTCAACCCTTCCGATGTCAGGTTAAATGTGTCCGCAAATTGGGGGTCGGGCACAAGAATCCCCTCATTGATAAAACCTTTTAGCGCCTTTGAGATCTGCTGCTGTGCCGTGATCTCTTCATCAAATGAAAATTCGTCTGTGAACAGTTTTTGTAAAAAATGATACCTGGATACAAGATCCTGCAATTCAAACTTGAACCGGTCAATCTCTATAATGGCTGCGGCTGTATATGCAGCCGGCACAAAGAAACAGATCACCGAGTTTTTATAATAGTCCAGAACCGGTCTTTTATTGTGCTTGACAATGAGCATGGTGGTGTCTGTGATGTCATCCTCGTCTTCATCGGCAAGTTCAATGAAATTTCTGGAAATAAAATTTTCAATGACCGAATCAAAGGCATTGTCCTGGTCCATCATCAATGTGTCGGAAAGATATGCCCCGTGAAAGGTCAGATGATTCATATAGGTATTTACCCGGGCAAACATCTGCTGTTTTGTAAATGTATTTTCTGAACAGTTAAGGATGCTGGAGGCTATGAGGCCATGGGGCGTGGCAACCGTATTGTCATTGATGGCGTTTATCAGTTTGTATCCGAATTCCGTGACAAATTGATTGAATTCACCGTCACTGGCCTTTCTGAGATTAATTCCTTTTTCGGCCATATACGTGTTCATGGAAATCGGGGTGTCAAATTTAAGATATACTTTACCGTACTTGCGTTTCAGGAATTTTCGCGTGTTCAGCAGGCCTTTGAGGTTTTCAGGCGTTTTTTTCCCACCCTCAATTTCATTGAGATATGCGTCTTCTTCCAGAACCCTGTCATACCCCACATAGGCGGGCACAAAATAAAGGTCTTCACAGGCACCGCTTAAAAATGCCCGGATAATCATGGACAGTCCGCCTGTTTTGGGGGGCAGTACTTTGCCTGTCCGGCTTCTGCCCCCTTCGATATAAATTTTGATGTTGAAACCTTCGTAGAGAAGTTTCTCGATATATGCTGCAAAAATACGGGTGTACAGCTCGGCACCCTTGAAGGTCCGTCGCAGGAAAAAGGCCCCGCCGCCCCTGAAGATCGGTCCAAGGGGCCAGAAGGAAAGATTTTTGCCCGCTGCAATATGGGGGCAGGGCATGTTATTTTTGAACATCACATAGGGTAAAAGCAGGTAGTCAAGGTGGCTTTTATGACAGGGGATCAGGATCAACGGGGCCTTGGTATAGGTCTCCCGCATCATGTTGATCTCGTCCTGGGACACGGAAATTCCTTCGAATATGTTTTTAAACACCGCCGTCAAAATCCAGTTTAAAAAATTTATTGTCCTTAAACTGTAGTTGGCCGCTATTTCATCAATATAAGAAGCGGCCTTTTTGTTTACCTTTCGTGAAGAAGTCCCGGTTTTATCTGCATAGGCTGCCAGAAATTCTCTTAGGGATTTTCTGTTGAGAATGTCCTCGGTGATCTCCTGCCGGGATTTAAGAACAGGGCCGGTGATGCTTTTGCGCTGGCGGTTCAGGGTATCCACAAGGTGGCTTCTGAGCCGATGGGTCTGGAATTCAGAATCAAGACGCTGGATTTCAGGCCGGGCCAGAAACGCTTTCAGATTTACGGGCAGGGATACCTGCACACGGATTTTGTCCGGTTGGCGTAAAAGGGTAAAAATTCTTTTAAGACGACCGGGTTTTTCATGGGTTCCGAATATGATATCCCCAAGGCTGGGGTTTTTGTGCATGGGTTTGGTGATATAGATAATATCTTCAGGTATGATGACAACCGGTTTTTCAGTCTGTTTCTGCAACTCAATCAGATGAAACAACGGGTCCGGTGTTGACCTGATAAACCTGTTGTAAAACTCCTCCTCTTCTATAAGAGTGATGAATCCTGCCCGGTTCTCCAAAAGCATTGTCCGGGCATATCCGCTGGAATAGATATCTTTAAGTTGGAAATGGTGAAAAAAGTAGTCCAGATGAGAAATGATTATCCGTCCAAGCTGTTTTATGGGCAGCAAGAAGAAAAAACGTAAATCAAAACCCAATTCAGGATACGGACAGTTCATAGGTTTTAAAAGGGTGTGAAAATACAAAAAATCAAAAAGATGTTTGTTTTTGCAGGTGAAAATAACAATGGAGTCCGGCGGCGTGTTTTTAATCCTTTGGATGCTGTTGTTATCTATGTTGATTTTCTTAACAAGATGGTTCAGTATTTTTCCGACAATAAAGCTTTGGGTTCCTGGATAAAAACTTGAATAATAATCATGGGAATTGTTAAGTAAAAACTCGATTAATATATGTATTTTTTTTCGTATGGCTAAGACCAGGTTATTTATAGGTGCAAACATGCTCATGGGGATGTCCTTTTTCCATCGGAGTTTAAAGCGTCAATCGTGGCAGGAACGCTTTTTTCGGTTAATTCAATACCAGAGCTTGGTTTGCATGGCAATATGATAATTTTTTTTTGAACCCATAAAATAATTGGCTGTTTTTTATGTAACATATTGAATTAAAATAATTTATTTATATGTTTACGCATGGGTAAAAACGCCTTGATAAAATCAGGGGCCTGTGATATTTTTCCTCATCTATTGAAATACGCTTATGAAAGAAACGCAATAAATTTGGGTATGAATGACGTATTATACGTATCAAATGTTTAGACGGGAATTTAAGGAGGATAATCTATGAAAACGTTAATTGGTGGAGCTATTGCAGTTCTTCTCGGAGTTGTTGGTCTGGCTGTATGGTTTAGTGAGTTTTTGCAAATTATTACTGGATGTATCCCTGTTATTCTTCTGCTGGCCGGTGGCTTTGCACTCTACCTCGGATTTGACGAGTTGAAAGACTCCTGGAAAAATGACGAAGGCGCTGACGCTTCTGCTGATTGATACAAAACGCAATTTTCCGCATTTAAAAACAGCTGCATAAGTGCCAGATAATTCCGGTTTCTCGGATTTATCAGTTAGGATGATTATTAAAGGGACCTGATGACATATCACGTCCCTTTTTTTGTGTCTGAGTGGCGATCAGTATTTGGATTAGGTACTATGCAGTATATATGTAGAAGGCCTGTGACTCCTGCTTAAACTGATCCAAGGGTATCTGCCAGGACTTTTCCAGTTCTATGGGGTCATTCATCTCTTCAAGGTTTTCCCGCAACTTCCGGCTCCCTAAAATCAAATCCATGGGCAGGCGCTCAAATTCATACTCATAGGGCGGCGCTTTGAACTGAAACCCGTCAGGGTGTGTCTTCATAATTTCCTGCAACAAAATCAGGGCGTGCAGATATGGTTTGTATTTTTGCCTGTCTGTTACATGGATATGGACGCCTTGACATATCTGGTTTTGCCATTTTCCGGATGTGGGCTGGAAGCAGACCGGGCGCAGTACAACGCCGTTAAGGCGGTCTTGGGCGTGTTGCTTTAAAGCATAATTATCAATATACGGCGCTCCGAACTGTTCAAAGGGCAGGGTGGTGCCTCGTCCTTCCGACAGATTTGTCCCTTCAAAGATGACCTGGCCGGGATAGACCATGGCGGAAAGGGGTGTGGGCAGGTTTGGGGAGGGTGGAACCCAGGATAGTCCGGTATCCTGCCAGTACATATCCCTGGTCCACCCCTGCATGGGAATGACGGTAAGATCACATCCGATTTTTTGGGTTGTGTTGATATAGGAACAAATCTCACCGACGGTCATGCCGTGGCGCATGGGTATGGGGTAACGTCCGACAAATGAAGAGTACTCATCTTCAAGGATATTGCCCTCAACCTGAAGGCCGCCGACAGGATTGGGGCGGTCTAGGATGACCACGTCCTTGTCCAGCTTTGCTGCCGTCTCAAGACAGTACGAGATGGTGTATATAAAGGTATACACACGGGTCCCGACATCCTGGATGTCAACGACAAGGGTGTCTATGGGGGCAAACATGTCGGCCGTGGGGATTCTTGTCTCACTGTACAGGCTGAACACCGGTATGTTGAGCTCCGGGTCTCTGAAATGCCCCGATTCAATCATGTTATCCTGTTTTTCCGCAAAAAAACCGTGCTGGGGTGAGAATAGGGCACATAGCTGTCCTGGAAGCAGTTGTGATATAACCTCTTTTGCATGTTCAAATTTATGTGTAACCGAGGCTGGATTTGCCAGAAGTCCTATGCGTCTGCCCTTTAAGCATCCAGGAAGATTGTCAGGTAGGGTCTCCAAACCGATCTTTATACGTGGTGCATTTTTGTTCAATATGAATCTCCAATACTCTTTATTGTTTGATTTACCACGAGTGACGAGAATATCGGCCCTTGATGATCTTCGTGGTAAAAAAGGTATGAGGTAAGATTGATACTCTGTTATCCGTATGACCCATTATCACAGGTATTGACAAAAATTCAAATTCTAACTAATTAATACTGTTTTATCCAACCCGCATAGTAATGGAGCGCATCTTTCATGTTATTTTCAGTCAGTGAGTCCGTCAAGACCATTAAACCCTATGAGGCAGGCAAACCGTTAAGTGAGGTGGAGCGCGAATATGGGATTACCAATGCGGTAAAACTTGCCTCCAATGAAAATCCTTTCGGGTGTTCACCCAAAGTGGGACAAGCTGTTTTGGCAAGCTTGTCCGGGATGAACCGGTATCCTGAACCGGTGCCTTTTACACTATGTCAAAAACTTGCTGAAAAATACCATGTTCGGATGGACAATCTGGTCATAGGAAATGGTTCCGATGATATCATTGCCCTGCTTGCCCATGGCTTTCTGGATCCCGGGCAGGAAGCGGTGATGCCTCTGCCGTCCTTTCTCATGTATGAAATCAGTGTGAAAACCGCAAAGGGTGTACCGGTTATGGTGCCTCTCAAGGATTTTACAACCAATCTTGACGGGCTTGTGAAGGCGGTTACTCCGAAAACAAAACTGGTGTTCGTGACCAATCCCTTCAACCCCACCGGGGCTGCAATCACCAGAGACGAATTTTTATGGTTTGCCGATCAATTGCCGGATAATGTACTGATTGTTGTGGATGAGGCGTATATTGAATTTTCACGCCATGACTCTGTTTACCAATCCCTGGACGAACCGTTGACTGATCCAAGGATAGTTACCCTGAGAACCTTTTCCAAAGCATATGGTCTTGCCGGTTTCCGAATTGGCTACGGGGTTATGGATAAATCGGTTGCAGAAATCCTAAACCGAATCCGCCAGCCTTTTAATGTAAACACTCTTGCCCAGGTTGCAGCTCAGGCCGCTCTTGAAGATACGGATTTTTTGGAAAAAACCATTGCCGGTACCCACCGGGGCATTGATTTTTTAACCCTCAAGCTTGCGGAACAGGGGTTTGAGGTGTTGCCCACCCAAGCCAATTTTCTCATGGTGGATGTGAAGACAAATTCCCGGGACATCTGTGAGAAACTGCTTCGAAAGGGTGTGGTGGTACGTTCCCTGGCATCCTATGGATATGATAATTTTCTTCGCATCAATGCCGGCACGGATCTGGAAAATCAAAAGTGTATGGATGCACTCATCAGCGTTTCAGGCAAATAAAGCATGAACAGACGTATCATTACCATTGACGGGCCGGCCGGTGCGGGTAAAACAACGGTTTCAAAAGCACTTGCCCAAGCGCTTGGCTGTGTTTATGTGGATACAGGCGCTTTATACCGCGCCGTTGCGTTTGAGATCAGCCGACAGCAGATCAACTGGAAGGATATGAATGTTCTTGAAGGCTTTCTCGCTGGCCTTGAACTTGATTATATTTTGGATGGTCAAAAGTCTGTGATGGTTTCATCGGGTCAGGATATCAGTGCATATATCCGCACCAACGAAATCAGTATGCTGGCCTCGGCCACATCGGCAGTGCCCCAGGTGCGAAAATCTTTGCTGGGTATTCAGCAATCCATTGCAAGGGCCCGGGATGCCGTGTTTGAAGGCCGGGATATGGGGACAGCTGTTTTTCCGGATGCACCATATAAGTTTTTTCTGACTGCAGATGTAAAAGTTCGGGCCAGAAGACGATTTGAAGAATCTGACACCCCCGGGATTTCATTTGAAAAAATGTTTCAGGATATGGTCCAGCGCGATACAAACGATACCCAGCGAACGGTCTCTCCTTTAAAACCAGCCCCGGATGCAATCCTGATCGATGCCACCGAATTAGATGTATTCCAGGTGGTGGAAAAAATGAAAAGCTATATCACAATCGGTTAAAAAGTTCTGGAATTTCTTGATTTTTCTTTTTTTCGTTGATATAAGGACCAATTGTACTCGCCCTTAACTATCTTTTTCTTATGAGTTAAAGGCGGGTAACATTATCGATTAGGGGGATTAATATTAATGAACAACATTGCTGAAGAAAACGAAAACCAAAACATGAATCAAGAATTAGAGACCCAAAATGTGGTAAAAGAGTCCGAAATTGAACTCACCGGAGAAGAGACCATGGAAGAGCTGCTGGGCATTTACGAGTCCAGCCTCAGTAAATTTGAAGAGGGACAGGTTGTCACCGGAACCGTAATCTCCGTCGGCAGGGAGACAGTCCTTGTGGATGTGGGATACAAATCTGAAGGACAGATCTCAATTCATGAATTCATTGGTGAGGACGGCAATGTCAACGTCAAAATCGGCGACGAGTTTGAGGTCATGATTGAAGTATGGGATGAAGAGGAAGAGACTGTCCTTCTCTCCCGTGACAAAGCCAAAAAGGTTAAAGTGTGGGATGCCATCAAAGATATCTACGACGAAGACGGCACCATTCAGGGTGTTATCACCAGTCGGGTTAAAGGCGGTTTTTCCGTTGATATCGGACTTCTGGCCTTTTTACCGGGATCCCAGGCCGATCTTCGGCCCATCCGCAACATGGATGAAATGGTCGGTCAGACCTATACCTTTAAAATTCTTAAATACAACAAAAAAAGAAACAATATTGTCCTGTCACGCCGTGTGCTGCTTGAAAATGAAAGAGAAAAAATGCGCAGTGCCACCCTGTCCGCCATTGAAAATGATAAGGTCATGGAAGGTATTGTTAAGAATATTACCGAATACGGTGTGTTTGTCGATCTTGGCGGTGTTGACGGACTTCTGCATATTACCGATATTTCCTGGGGACGGGTTAAACATCCTTCGGAACTGTTCTCTGTTGGCGACCAGATCAAGGTGAAAATTCTCTCCTTTGATTTTGAGAAGGAACGGGTCTCCCTGGGCATGAAACAGCTCACCCCGGATCCCTGGACAACTGCAGCTGATAAATATCCCATTAATTCAAAGGTCAAAGGCCGGGTGGTCAGCCTTACAGATTACGGTGCATTCATTGAACTTGAAGAGGGTGTTGAAGGGCTTATCCATGTCTCTGAAATGTCCTGGACCCGGAAAATCCGTCATCCATCCCAGATGGTTGCCGTGGGTGAAGAGGTTGAGGCTGTTGTTCTGGACCTTAAACCTGAGAACCGCAGAATTTCTCTGGGTATTAAACAGACCGTTGAAAATCCCTGGGAAGTCATTTCCCAGAAATATCCTGTGGGTACTATCATTGAAGGAAAAATCAAGAACATCACAGAGTTTGGTCTCTTTATCGGTATTGATGACGACATTGACGGCCTGGTTCATATCTCTGATATTTCCTGGACAAAAAGGATCAAACATCCTTCTGAAATTTACAAGAAAAATGATACCATTCAAGCTGTTGTTCTTGATATTGACAAGGCCAATGAAAGATTCTCCCTTGGTATCAAACAGACCCAGGTTGATCCCTGGGAAACCGTTGCCGAACGTTATGACGTGGGCAGGGAAATTTCAGGCGTCATCACCAACCTGACCGATTTCGGCGTATTTGTGGAGCTGGAGGAAGGCATTGAAGGGCTGGTTCATGTATCTGAAATCAGTAAAGAAAATATCAAGAGCCCCAAAGAGCACTACCAGATCGGCGAAACCATTACTGCCAAGGTCATGAATATCAACTCCGATGAAAGACGGATTGGTCTGTCCATCAAGCGTCTGGAAGAAGATGATGATGATGACAGCAGATATCTTGAAGAAATTGCAAAAAATTCCAAGCCCGCTGCCTCGGCATTTGGCGAGATGTTGAGAAACAATATCCAGGAAAAACTTGAAGCCAAGAAAAAAGAAAACGAATAATGCCTGCTTGACAGGCTTCAGGGTTGCAATTTTTTAAGGTTTTAAGGCCGGATTGATCCTTTGCAGATCATCCGGCCTTTTTTCTTTTTTTATATGAAAGTCTGGGTAAGAGACTCAGATCTTTCAAACTTTGTTGTGGGCTGCCCTGGCAGCAGTTTATGCCAGGTCAGCCCATGGCTGTTGGTCAAACAACTACTGATTGAATGGGGAAAATCTCTTATGTTTGCAAGACGCCATCCTTTTTTATTTTTTCTTTGTGTTATCTGTGCCTGCTTTACCCTGGGCCTGGTTGCCGTGTCCGGTATTGCTGCCCTGGGGATTTTTGCCGTTAACAATGAACTCGGTGGTGCCATATCATCCTCCCGCGGCAACATCGGTGTGGTTGAAGTAACCGGTCCTATTATGTCTTCAAAGGAAATTATTGATGATATTAAGGAGTTCAGGGATGATGACGCCATTAAGGCCATTGTATTGAGGGTTGACAGTCCCGGTGGCGGAATCGGGCCTTCCCAGGAGATCTACCGGGAATTGATGAAGACTCGTGCTGAAAAAATCGTGATCACCTCCATGGGATCTGTTGCTGCCTCTGGCGGTTATTATATCGCATGTGCAACCCAGGGTATTGTTGCAAATTCAGGCACCATTACCGGATCCATCGGTGTCATCATGGAGTATGCCAACCTTGAGGAAATTGCCAAAAAGATCGGGATCTCTCCTGTGGTAATAAAAAGCGGTGAATATAAGGACATGGGGTCTCCCATGCGGGAGCTTAAGGACAGTGAAAAGCAGCTGTTCCAGGATCTTGTGGATGAGTTGCACACCCAGTTTGTATCCGATGCGGCTGTTGCCAGGAACATGGAAGCCAAAGCCATGGCCAAACTGGCTGACGGCAGGGTTTACACAGGGCAGTCGGCCATGAAACTTAAGCTTGTTGATCGTATCGGCAACATGGATGATGCTGTGCAGTGGGCAGCAGAGATGGCCGGTATTGAAGGGGAAGTGATTCCTGTTTATCCCAAAGAGGATAAAATGACATTGTTTAAAAAACTGGCTGAGACCCTGTTTCAGGATGTTAATTTGAGCGGTAAGCTATCTGAACAGTTCAGATATGTGTTTAATTAAGTTCGGGGTTCTATATTAAAGTCTGTGTAACCGGCTCAGATCTTTCAACCTTCGTTGTGGGCTATGGCCTGGCAGGTGATATGTCAGGTCAGCCCATGGCTGTTATTCAAAAATTTCAACCTCGCCTGCGCCATGCCTGATTATTTCGGGTTCATCTTCAACCAGGGAAATTACCGAAGAGGGCGTGTTGGGTACAGGTCCTCCATCCAGGACCATATCCAGTCGTGCATCGAAATAATCATGGAGCAGGGAGGCATCTTCAAACACTTTTCCGTCAGGGTCTGTGGCTGATGTTGAAATAATGGGGTTGCCCAGTTCCAGGGCAAGGCTTAAGGCGATCTGGTTGGCCGGTACCCTGATGCCTGCAGTTTTCCTCTTGGTCAGCATAATTTTGGGCACCATTTTTGAGCCGGGCAGAATAAAGGTATATGGTCCCGGCAGTAGGCGTTTCATGTGGCGGTAGGCCATATTTGATACCTTGGCATATTGGGAGATATCTTTCAGATCCGGACAGATGAAACTGAAGGGCTTGATTTTATCCCGCTGTTTGATTTGGTATATCTTTTCAATGGCCTTTTTATTCATGATATCGCAGCCAATGCCGTAAAATGTATCTGTGGGATAGGCTATAATACCGCCTTTCCTAAGAGTGTTGACAGCCATGGATATTATTCTCGCCTGGGGCGTCTGGGGATTAACATTATATAACATGATGTATCTCCTTATTAATCGCCAAAGCAGATGCCAAGTGTTCTGGCCGTCATAATTAACTCTCCGCCAGGATCAACGCTGCGTATTCTGTTTACGGCATCTTGCAAATGGACACTTCCCATCATCCCGCTGGGCTTGAGAGTTACCATTTTGCCAAAATTTTTCTGTGTTGCCATCTGCACCGCCTGGACCCCGAAACGGGTGCATAACTGTCTGTCCCAGTGGGTTGGCTGTCCCCCGCGCTGGAGATGGCCAAGCACCACGCACCGACTCTCCTTGCCGGTCTTTTGCTGAATTTTTTCAGCAATGGCGTATCCAATGCCGCCAAGACGGACTTCTCTGTCTGCTTCCTTGTTTTCTGAGACCACCATGGCGTCGTCAAGCATTGCCCCTTCCGCCACAATGACAATTGTGAATAACTTGCCAGTGGCCTCCCTGGACCTGATCTTTTTCTCAATGGAGATCATGTTGAATTTGATTTCAGGAATCAAAATAACATCAGCACCCCCGGCAAGTCCGGCATAGGTGGCGATCCAACCGGCATAGCGGCCCATGACCTCAAGAACCATGACCCGGTTATGGCTCTGGGCCGTTGAATGCAATCGGTCAAGGGCATCCACTGCACAGGCGACGGCCGTGTCAAATCCAAAGGTCTGCTGGGTGGCATCCAGGTCATTGTCAATGGTTTTGGGAACGCCAATGACAGGCACTCCGGCTTCGTACATCTGCAAGGCTGTGGTCAGGGTGCCGTCTCCTCCGATGACCACAAGGGCGTTCAGTCCTAATGCTTCTGTATTCTGCCGTACCTGGTTTATAAGATCCTCTGGAATTTGTCGCGTTTCACCCTGTCCGGTTTTCGATGAAAATCTGCCGGAATTTGCAGTGCCAAGGATGGTACCGCCGCGAATAAGCAGCCCGTCCATGTCCCGAACGGTGAGGGGGGTCGCCTGAACCGGTGTTAAAAGCCCGTCAAATCCGCCCCGAATACCTATGGTGGCAAAGCCTTGCATATCACCGGCTTTTACAATGGCCCGGATTACAGCATTGAGGCCGGGGCAGTCTCCTCCCCCTGTTACCACACCAATTTTTTTGCCCATTGTTCGATCCTTGGATTTAAAGTGGTGGAAAATACTTCACGGTGCTATATCAGATTATCCGTGATGAAACAATAAAATAGACTGGATTCGCATCGGATCATTGGATGAGATCATTGAATTAATTGATAAGGTCTTCTGTGTATTGACGTCTGTAGGCATTAGGAAAAAATTGGTCCGCCTTTTTATTGTTCTGCTTGGTATAACGTTGTTATACCAGACAGGCCGGACCTTTGTTTTAAAACAAGAGCGGGAAATTAGAAATTGTACATATGGGATGCTCAAACAGCTGTTTCCCGATACATTTGAAAAGGCAAATAACCAGTATGGCCTGTTTTATTTTACAGGGTCGGGTGCATCTGTCCAAAGATGTACCGGTGTTGTTGAATCGGGCTGTGTTGTTCTTATTCACGGCCTTGACGAACCAGGGCTGATCTTTGAGCAACTTGCGTCAGAACTTCACCGGCAAGGGCATCCGGTGTTGTTTTTCCTCTATCCGGATGACCAGAATATTGATGCGTCATCCCAACTGTTGTTCAATAATCTTGTGCCGTTATCCTTTGCAGGCCCTGTTGTTCTTGTGGGGCACAGCATGGGTGGGCTTGTGGCAAGACACCTTTTGGTTGATCCCGGAATTGATTATGCCCGGGCCAGGGTGCTTGGCCGGGTACCTGAAGTCAGTGACCTGATTATGGCCGGAACCCCGAACCACGGGGCGGTTCTGTCAAGGTTCAGGCTTTTCATGGAGATACGGGAGCAATACCTGCTTAGCGTTCATCACAGGTGGCATTGGCTTTCTGGCTTTGTTGACGGGACCGGAGCCGCAGGTATTGATCTTTTACCGCAATCCCAGTTTATGAAGCACCAGAACAATCTGCCATTTCCTGAAAATACAAATTGTCACATGATTGCAGGGCAGATTTTTCCTTTTCCTGTGAATATGCCTCAGCATTTTCAGATCACCGGACACCAGATCCCTGCCGATTTACTGCCGCCTGAATCTAATTTTTTTCTTTCAATGCTGGACAGGGTTGGGCTTATGATCGGAGACGGTCTTGTCTCCATAAATTCTGCCGTACCTTTAGATGTGCCTGTAACCCTTGTGAAAGCCGATCACAGGCGAATGCTTGACAACCGGTTTTCCGGCAGCCTTCGGGTTCC
Source organism: uncultured Desulfobacter sp. (assembly GCF_963665355.1). Classification (GTDB taxonomy): domain Bacteria; phylum Desulfobacterota; class Desulfobacteria; order Desulfobacterales; family Desulfobacteraceae; genus Desulfobacter. Next base: position 5,094,846 of record NZ_OY762229.1, on the reverse strand, counting down.
TCCTGCCATCCCTGTGATACTTGATATTCTGGAGCACCGTAAACAGTGATCAAATAGTCATCCGGGACGCTTTGTGAGATATTTCCCGGGGCAGGACCTTGTAAAAAGTTCATGATTTTGGTAAAAGTACCTGTTTATATACTTTGCTTTTAACAATTATTGGTCGGCCTTTCACCTACCTTAATTTATGTAATGGCCGGTCGTTAAAGTATAAATAAACACCTTTCCTTTCTGGAGGCTTTTATTATGTCCAATGTAATACCAGAACAGGGGCTCTCATTTGATGATGTGCTCCTGCTTCCCGATTTTTCATCAATTTTGCCGGATGAAGTGACTACACGCACTCTTCTGACCAAGGAACTTGAGCTTAACATCCCCATTGTCAGTGCCGCCATGGATACGGTGACGGAATCAGATACCGCCATCAGCATGGCCCGGGCCGGCGGTATAGGGTTTATCCACAGAAATTTAAGTATTGCCGAGCAGGTGGTTGAAGTGGACCGGGTTAAAAAAAGCGAAAGCGGCATGATTGTTGACCCTGTAACCGTCCATCCCGACGCCACCATCTCCGATGTGCTGGATATCATGGCCAAATACCGGATTTCAGGTATTCCGGTTGTTGAAGACGATAAGCTGGTGGGCATTGTGACCAACAGGGATCTTCGTTTTGAGACTCAGCTGGATAAGCCGGCCCGGGCGGTGATGACCAGTAAAAACCTGGTGACCGTGCCTGAAAAATGTACCCTGGAAGAGTCAAAAATCATGCTGCATAAACACAGGATTGAAAAACTGCTGGTGGTGGATGCCCAGGGTAAACTTAAAGGCTTGATCACCATCAAGGATATTGAAAAGATAAGAAAATATCCCAATGCCTGCAAGGATTCCTTGGGACGCCTGAGAGCCGGTGCCGCCATTGGTGTGGGGTCCGATATGATGACGCGCGTGGAAGCGCTTTTGACTGCCGGGGCCGATGCGCTTGTTATTGACACCTCCCATGGACACTCCCAAAATGTGATCAGTGCCATTCAGCGTATTAAGGCGGCGTATCCCGCCTGTCAGCTCATTGCCGGTAATGTGGCCACAGAGGCCGGGGCAAAAGCACTGATTGACGCCGGTGTTGATGCCGTTAAAATCGGTATTGGGCCTGGTTCCATATGCACCACCCGTATTGTTGCCGGTGTCGGCGTACCCCAGCTCACCGCCGTGATGAACTGTGCCGATATTTCAAAGAAAACCGGCGTGCCCCTGATTGCCGACGGTGGAATCAAGTTTTCCGGAGATATTTCCAAAGCTTTAGGTGCAGGTGCCCATTCCGTTATGCTGGGCAGCCTTCTGGCCGGCACCAAAGAAAGTCCCGGCGAAATCGTCATTTATCAGGGCCGCTCATATAAGGCATACCGTGGCATGGGGTCTGTGGAAGCCATGAAAAAGGGCAGTTCCGACAGATATTACCAGAAAGATACCGGTAAAAATGAGGAACTGGTTCCCGAAGGTATTGTAGGCCGGATTCCGTACCGGGGAACCGTACGTGAAAATATTGTCCAGATGATCGGCGGGCTTAAGGCCGGCATGGGATATCTTGGGGCGGCCACCATTGAAGAGCTGCACAAAAAGGCAAAATTTGTCCGGATCACTGCCGCAGGGTTAAGGGAAAGCCATGTCCATGACGTAGCCATTACCAAGGAAGCGCCCAACTACAGAGTGGAAAGTAATTAAAGAAAGCAATTAATCTGTCATGACCGATAATCAGGATATACCGTTTTACCACCTGCATCTGCATACCGAGTACTCCCTGCTTGACGGGGCCATCCGGCTGAACGATCTGATGAAAAGATGTACGGAATACGGCATGGATGCCGTGTCCATTACAGATCACGGGACCATGTTCGGTGCTGCCGAGTTTTATGAAAAGGCCCTGAAGGCCGGCATCAAACCCATATTGGGCTGCGAAGTCTACGTGGCGCCCAGGACCTTGAATGACCGGACCCAGCTGGATCGGAAAGGGTTGAGCCATCTGGTCCTTTTAGCCAAAGACAGGGAAGGGTACGCCAACCTTTGCAAACTGGTATCCGTGGCCCAGCTCCAGGGGTTTTATTTTAAACCCAGAATCGACAAGGCACTTCTGGCTGAACATGCCAGGGGCCTTGTGGGGCTTTCCGCCTGTCTCAAAGGAGATATCCCCCAGGCCATTCTGGAAGGTAACCAGGCAAAAGCAGATGAACTGGCACGGTTTTATCTTGAAACATTAGGCGAGGGAAATTTCTTTCTTGAAGTCCAGGAAAATGGGATGGAAGTCCAGCACCGTCTGAACAGCGGTCTGCTTGACATGAGCAAGCGGCTTTCCATTCCCATGGTGGCCACCAACGACTGCCATTATCTTTCCAAGGGCGATGCCAAAGCCCATGAAATCCTTTTATGCATCCAGACCGGGGATACCTTTGACAATGCCGACCGGTTTAAATTTGATTCCGATCAGCTCTATTTTAAATCCAGACAGGAGATGGCCGAGACCCTTGGCCATTTTCCCGATGCCATAGCCAACACAAAGCTCATTGCAGATATGTGCCAGGTGGATTTCGGCAAGAAAACATATCATTTCCCCCGGTATGACCTTGGCGATGGTCTGTCCGAGGACCAGTTGTTTAAAAAACTTGCCATGGAGGGGTTTGAAGAACGCCTTGCCAAGATCAAGGAAAAGACGCCTGACATTGATGAACAAGTCTACAGAGAGCGGATTAACTACGAGATTGATATTATCCTTAAAATGGGGTTCCCGGGCTACTTTCTCATTGTGGCTGATTTTATCGGCCATGCGCGAAAGATCGGGGTGCCGGTGGGGCCGGGCAGGGGGTCTGCGGCGGGTTCCATGGTGGCCTATGCCATGGGGATTACAGCCCTTGATCCCATTGAGCACGGGCTGATTTTTGAACGGTTCCTGAACCCGGCCCGTATCTCCATGCCTGATATTGACGTGGACTTCTGCATTGAGGGCCGGGAGCATGTCTACAATTATACGGTTGAACGCTACGGCGGCCCTGAATATGTGTGCCAGATCATTACCTTTGGAAAACTTAAAGCCAAGGCCGTAATCCGGGATGTGGGAAGAGCCCTGAATGTTCCCCTTTCCGAAGTGGACGAAGTGGCCAAAATGATACCCGACACGGCCAAAAATTTGAAAAAGGCATTGGAAGAGGTCCCGGCCATCCAGGAAAAATGCAGCGAAACCCAAGTCAAAACCCAGATGCTCGAAGTGGCCATGCTGCTCGAAGGTCTGCCCCGGCATGCATCCACCCATGCCGCAGGTGTTGTGGTATCCGATAAGCCTCTGTGTGAGTATCTGCCCTTGTTCAAGGGTAAGGACGGTGAGACCATTACCCAGTTTGACATGAACTACACTGAAAAACAGGGGCTTGTGAAATTTGATTTCCTGGGTCTTCGAAATCTAACCGTTATTAAAAACTGCATTGCCCTGATTGAAAAACAGGGTAAGACTCCGCCGGATTTGCTTCACCTTGATTATTCAGATCAAAAAACCTTTGAACTTTTGCAAAATTCCGATACCACAGGGGTGTTCCAGCTTGAAAGCTCCGGCATGAAAGAACTGATCTCCCGGCTTAAACCGGCCAGTTTTTCAGACATTGTGGCGCTTGTGGCACTCTACCGGCCAGGCCCTTTGGATTCGGGCATGGCAGACAACTATGTGGAACGAAAGCATGGCCGGGAACCTGTGATATACCTGTTTCCCGAATTGGAGCCTGTACTTGAAGAGACCTACGGGGTCATCCTGTACCAGGAGCAGGTCATGAAGATTGCCGGCGTCCTTGCCAATTACAGCATGGCCCAGGCTGACGGGCTTCGAAAGGCCATGGGAAAAAAGATTGCCGCCATGATGGAGGAGCACCGTACCCTTTTTATGAAGGGTGCCCAGGAAAACGGCCATGATCCCAAAAAGGCTGAAGAGCTTTTTAACCTCATGGAAAAATTTGGCGGCTACGGCTTCAATAAGTCCCATTCAGCAGCCTACGCGCTGATTGCCTTTCAGACCGCATTTCTCAAAGCCCATTTTCCCGTTGAATTCATCGCGGCCCTGATGACCTCCGAACGCAGCAACTCCGATGCGGTGCTCAAGTACATGGATGAATGCAAAGCCCATAACATCAAGGTGCTGCCCCCGGATGTCAATCAGAGTGATGCCTTTTTCAATGTGGATAATGATTGCATCCGTTTTGGCCTGGCCGCCATTAAAGGCGTGGGCGAGGCTGCCATTGAATCTATTGTGGAAAACCGTGAAAAGGAAGGGGACTATACCAGCCTTTATAATTTCTGCGAACGGGTGAATTTGACCAAGGCCAATAAAAAAGTTCTTGAAGCCCTGATTAAATGCGGGGCGTTTGACTCCACCAACGACAAACGCGCCCAGATGATGGCTGTGCTTGAAGATGCCCTGGATCACGGCTCCAGGATCCAGAAGGAGAAAGCAGATGCCCAGCTGGATCTGTTTGCAGATTTAGGTGTGGGGATCAGCCTTCCCTCCAGTATCCCAAGAATACCTGACATGGACGAGTGGGAGGGCAAGGTTTTACTGGAGCTTGAAAAAGAAGCCCTGGGGTTTTACATCACCGGCCACCCCATGGATAATTATGCGGAGATCATACGCAAGTTTGCCAGTGTTAATACTGTTACCCTTCAAGACGTTGAAGATGAACAGATGATCCGCATCGGCGGGAACCTGAAGGTGCAAAAAGTTCATAAAACCAAAAAAGGGGACCTCATGGCTTTTTGTAATATTGAGGACCAGTATTCAACCGTGGAGCTGGTGGTGTTTCCTGAACTTTATGCCGGGACCCATACCTTTCTGTCCCAGGAGCAGGTTGTTATTGTCGAGGCCGAAGTTCAAAAGAAAGAGAATACGATCAAGCTGTTGGGCCAGGCCATTGTCCCGGCAACCCAGGCGGAAACCCTCTGGGCGGCAGGCATTGTCATGCTGGTGGATGCCAACCGTCATGGAACTGATGTGTTTGATCAGCTCAAGCCCGTGATTGAACGATATCCCGGAAATTGTGTCTCTTTGTTCAATATTCACATTGATGCAGAACATCCTGATGTGATGGTCAAGTTGTCGGATGAGTACAAGTCCGATGCCTGTCCCGGTCTTTTCCAGGAAATTGAAACTATACTTGGGCCCGGCAGCATTGAAACCAGATGCGCACCTGTCAAAGAGAAGGTGAAAAAGAAAAAACGCTGGCCCAAAAAACAACTTACCTGATGTCTGTGTTCATAAAAACAGTGCCCGGATTGGTGACCTTAAGGCGGCTGATCACCTGGACCACCCCGTCAATACTTCCGGCCAGATCCTGGGCCATACGGCGCTGGTAGATATCGGCGACACAGCCGTCAAGGTAGACAACCCCATGACGGACCTTGACGTGTATACCTTCGTCATTGACCATGTCATCGGACATGAATTTGGATTTTACCCTGGCCATGAGCACCGTGTCGCTGACAAAAGTTACAGGGGAGCGGGTGCGCTGTTCTGAATCTAATTGATAGTATACCGGTGACCCGGCATTGGGATTCTGGGATGCACACCCCGACATTAAGAACAAAACAAATGCACAGACAATGGCGTATTTCGTTGTGTAATCTGATTTTTTTGGCATATCGCTGGTTATTGGGCTTGGCACTGCTTTATTCTGGATCGTTGAAATCCAGTTTGTCAAGATCAGAAAGATCCATGTCCTTCAAAAGATCCTCCTCATCGGGAATAATGTCTTCGTCAATGACAACAGGTTTTCCTGTATTGACCTCAGGTGTTGCAACGGTATTGAATTCATCATCTTCATCTGTGTGGTGGTGACCAAAAAATCCTGCAATCCCAAGAAAAAAGAGGTATCCCAGGCCGGCCATGTTTAAAAGCACAATAATCGTTCCCACGATGTTTTTAATCAGCACGATCTGCTTTTTCCCGTTATTGGTTTGACGATGAGGACTTAAGTGTTTATATATAATCTTTGATTTTGTGACAAGGGTAAAGCCCTAATAGCGAAAGAAAATTCAAAGGTTTTTTATATGAGTTGGCTTGGAAAAATGATAGGTGGCACCATCGGACTGGCTTTGGGCGGTCCGCTGGGTGCTGTGGCAGGGGCTGCATTTGGCCACGCTTTTGTGGATAGAAGAGAGGATGAATATTTACGTTCCATTCCCGGTGGCAAGGGACAGGTACTGTCCTCCAACGAAGAGGCCCAACTTGTGTTTTTTACAGCCGCATTTTCCATGCTGGCTAAAATCAGCAAAGCAGATGGCCGGATCAATGAGGAGGAGATAAAGGTTGTTGAGAAATTTATGATCAACGATCTTCAACTTGACCAGGCAAGCCGTGAAACGGCCCAAAATATTTTCAGAAACGCCGTGACCTCTTCCCAGACCTTTGAGGATTTTGCACGGCAGTTTTATTCGGTGTTTAAATACCAGGCCAATATCATAGAGTTGATGATGGATGTGCTGTTCAGGGTATCTTCGGCTGACGGAAATATTTCTGACGCCGAGGAGCAGATGATTTTGTCAGCCACCAGGATTTTCAATTTCTCCCAGTCCGAATTTAACCGGCTTAAATCCAGGTATGTAAAAAAATCCGATCCCTATTACGCTGTACTCAAGTGCGATGAAAATGCCAGTAACGAAGAGATTAAAAAACAGTACCGGACCCTGGTCCAGGAGTATCACCCGGATAAAATCCAGGCCAAGGGGCTGCCCGAGGAATTTGTTAAGTTCGCAACGGATAAATTCACTGAAATTCAGGATGCTTACGAACATATCAGGAAGATCAGGGGATTTTGAACAACCACAGGCTGTCAGGGGATAATCCGGCCGAGAAGACCACAGCCGTTGCCCAATTGATCAAATTTAATGTTAACGATTTCTCCTTTGAGGTTGTCCGGGTTTTCTGACACATCCTTTTCGTTTTTAATAAAAACGGTCAGGTAGTTGGTTGTGACTGCCTTAAGCATGCCTGTGCGCGAATCCCTTTGATTTTGAATCAGCCCCCTGAGAACCCGACCCTGGTTTGCCTTGATAAAATCCTCATGTTTTTGTTCACCAAGCCCGCGCATCTGTGCGGCTCTTTTTTTAGCCGCGGCTGACGAAACCTTTGGGATGAAATGCCATGCCGGGGTCCCTTTTCTTGGTGAATAGGGAAATACATGAAGATAGGATACGGGCAGTCCCTCAACAAGCTTGTATGTGTTTTCAAATGACTTGTCTGTCTCTCCGGGAAACCCCATGATCACGTCCAGGCCGATACCTGCATGGGGCAGGGTGCTATGGATGCTGTGTATGATGTCTGAAAACTGTTCAACAGTGTAGGGGCGCTTCATGCGGGACAGTACCCCATTGTCCCCTGACTGCAACGGGATATGAAAGTGATCACATAAAATATGGCCGGGACGGGCCATTGGAATGAGTGCATCGGTTATTTCATTGGGCTCAATGGAGGAGATCCTTATCTGATCAACCAGCCGTTTTTCGTCAAGGGTCTTTACAAGTTGTGTCAAAGAGGTTTCAGGATTTAAATCCTGGCCATATAACCCTGTGTGAATACCTGTCAGAATGACCTCTTTGAATCCCTGCCGGCTCAACCCTGAAACATGGGCCATAACCTGGTCGAAAGGCATGGATACGGATGTCCCCCTGGCATAGGGGATAATGCAATAGGTACAGAACTGATTGCATCCGTCCTGGATTTTCAGGTAGGCCCGGGTCATTTTGCCCGATACGGGATGGTCTGCTTCCGCAAATTGTGCAAAACATGCGCCTTTGCCGTATTCCGGTTTTCTGAATGCAAATAAATCTTTTTCAGGTGGGTTCTGGACCAGGTATTCAGGGATCAGGTTTTTATCCTGGTGGCACACTATGAGATCCACTCCTGAAATTTTTTTAACCTGTTCCGGGTCTGTCTGGGCATGGCATCCGGTGACAATTACGGTTGCATCGGGATTTTCACGGATCAGTTTTCTGGTTTCCTGGCGGGACTGCATACCGGCCCTGGAGGTCACAGCACAGGTGTTGATGATGCAGATATCAGCGGGGCAGCCCTTGTCCACCCTTGAAAATCCATGGGCTTCAAGGTTTGCGGCAATGCCGTCGGATTCATATTGATTGACTTTACAGCCAAGGCTTTCAATATAAAAAGTTTTTTTATTCATTGGATTACTAAATCGGGTGACTAAGTTGGATTACTAAATCGGGTGACTAAGTTGGATTGCTAATTGGATGACTAATGGATCAGACCCGCACCCAATACACGGTTCCTGCAATAAAATACCGCTGCCTGGCCGGGCGTTACCGCGTTTTGGGGTGTGTCAAATGTTACAATGGCACAAGATTTATCCCAGTCAAGTTTGGCAGGGGCAGCCTTGTGGCCGTACCGGATCTGAACCGAAAGATCCCGGATTCCAACTTTTTCGGGATAATTCCAGACAATCTGTTCAACCTTCATCTGTTTTTCCGCAAGATCAGATTTAAAGCACACATGGAGGGTGTTGGTGTTCATATCAATTTTTTTTACATAATAGGGTGCGGGACCCGGAATATTGATGCCTTTGCGTTGACCAACTGTAAATGTGTGCAGCCCCTGATGGGACCCAACGATTTTGCCATGACCGTCAACCACGGGGCCGGGGCTGATGGAAGCATTGGTCTGGGCGTTGATGAATGCCCCGTGATTTTTTTCCGGCAAAAAACAGATATCCTGGCTTTCATTGGGCATAATCGGCACAAGGTTGTGTTGCCCTGCAATATGCCGGACATGGGCTTTGGTAAAACCAGCCAACGGAAACACCACCCTGTCTAAAATTTTATGGGAAAGCATGGATAGAAAATAAGACTGGTCCTTATTAAGGTCTGCGCCCTTTTCAAGCCATGCCTGATGGTTTTCTTCTGTGTCTGGGGTGTATCTGTTGACCACTGTGGCATAATGTCCGGTTGCCATCAGATCCGCCCCAAGCTTTCGTGCATGGTCAAACAACGCCTTAAATTTTATCTGCATGTTGCAGACAAGGCATGGATTGGGTGTTTTCCCGGCCATGTAAGTTGACACAAAATAATCAACCACACTGGTTTGAAACTGGCTGGACAGATCTATGGTATGCACGGGAAAGCCAAGAACAGAAGCCAGGGCTGATACGTTTGGTATTCTCTTTTCATAGCCTGTGGTGAAATGAATGCCGAAAACCTTCTCAAAACGCTGTTTGATCAGAAACCCTGCTGCCAGGGAATCTATTCCGCCGCTCAGTGCCACGGCCACAACCGGTGGGTCAGACATCAGGCGGTTTCTTTTATATCTTTGCTGAACAGTCCCATGGCCCGGGTGGGGCATGTCAGAAGACAGCGCTCACACAGACTGCATTTTTCCTGGTCAAATATCACTTCCATTTCAGGACGTTTAATGTACAGGGCGTCTGTGGGGCAGACCGCAATACATGCGCCGCAATGGGTGCATATCTCTTCGTCCTTGTAGATTTTATGTTCAGGGGTGGATACATGGACACCCTGTTCTTTTAGATAAGCGATCCCTTTGTTAAACGCGGATTTTCCGGCAGAAGAGATCTCAAGCACCATATGCCCTTCACTTTTTGAAGATATTTGTGCTTTCAGGATATTAAACATCAGGTCATACTTTTTTACGAGCTGACAGACGATGGGCTTTTGGGCCTCTTGGGGCGGGAAATCTAAAATTACAATTTTTGAATACAACGCAATAACCTCCATATCTTTTGTTGGGTTGCAAGCAAAAGTGTTTTTTGACATCAAATCCGTACACCTTCCGGATGCAACCGAATTTGGTATTATATACCATTCATTGTGGTCATATCAATCTTTAACACAACTCTTTGGATCTCTTTAATGCGAAATTGTGTAAAAAATTTTTCTTGTCAATTAATTCTATTTTCAGATAATAGTATAAAAATATATTTAATATTTAGATAAATTTATAACAACGGCTGCTTTTTCAGGATGCGTATGTCTCAAAGAGAGTCATATAGAAATTTAGAAGAAAAAATTCAAGCGCTTGAGTTTGAAAATGTCACTTTAAAACAAGACATTGCCAAACTTAAAGATTTCCGTAACATTGAATGTATTTTTAAAACCGCGCCCATAGGCTTAGCCGTATTGATTGATCAGAAGATTGTCCGTGCAAACAGGTGCTTATGTGAAATAACCGGCTACTCCATGGCGGAGTTGACAGGCTCTGATACAAGAATGTTTTTTCCTGATGAGGTGTCGTACCGGGACATTATAAGCCAGAAAGCCCACCATGATGTCCTGTATGGCCGTAAAAGCATTGAAGCCAAGTGGCGGACCAAAGACGGCCGAATGATTGACGTCAGCCTTACCTATGGCCTCATTGATGAAATTGATTTTTCAAAAGGCAGGACCGTCACCGTTCAGGATATCACCACCCAGAAAAGAAATGTTGCAGAAAAAGAACAATCTCAAAAAGAGAGAGAGCTGCTTCTTGCTGCCATGGAACAGTCCCCCCAGGCAATTTTTATTACAAATTCCGAGGGGATCATTGAGTATGTTAACTTGGCATTTGAGCATCAGACCGGGTATTGCCGGCCGGACTGCATCGGTATGGATCTGCGCATGCTCAGGAGCCATAAACACGACAGGCAGTTTTATATTAACCTGTGGGCCGCCATAAGTTCCGGACGCATGTGGAGCGGCAGTATGGTCAACAAAAAAAGAGATGGTGCATTATATACTGCGGACATGACCATCTCGTCAGTCAAAGATGAAAATGGTGACATTACCAATTATGTGTGTGTGCAGCGTGATATTTCCAATGAAATTAAGATTAATGAAAAAATTGCCCGGATCCAGAAAGTCGAATCCCTTGGTACCCTGACAGGCGGCATGGTTCATGATCTTAATAATATGCTGCTTCCCATCCTGGGGAATACGGAACTTATGCTTCTTGGCAGATCGGTTCATAGTGATGCAACAATAGAGATGCTTGAACAGATTTATGAAAGCGCCCTTCAGGCCAAGGACCTTGTGCATCAGGTCCAGAGCTTTTACCGCCACAAGAAAATCGAAAGACATCCGTTACAGATACAAAATAGTATAGACACTGTTCTCAAACTGATGAGGTACGGTATTCCGAGCAATATTTCCATAAAAAAAGTTGTGGACCCAAATTGTCCTTCCATTCTTGGGGATTCAACCCAAATACACCAGATTATATTGAACCTGGTCAGCAATGGCATACATGCTGTGGGCAAAACACACGGCGTAATAAAGATTTCTTTGATGCCTGTACATGTCCATGACGCCGATACCAACGACGGTGTCAAGCCGGGAAATTATATTTGCTTAAGTGTCTCAGACACAGGTGCCGGCATGTCAACCCAGGTGATGAAGCATATCTTTGAACCGTTTTTTACCACCAAGGGCAGTGAAAAGGGAACCGGCATGGGACTGGCTGTTGTTTATGGTGCTGTCAAGGAGATGAGGGGCAGCATCCGGGTGAGCAGCCGGTTGGGCAAGGGAAGTGAATTCAGAATATATTTCCCATATCATTCACAAAAATGCTGCACCCCAAAGATTCATACGCTGGCGGGCAATGAGGTTACCGATAGTGAAGAGCGCATCAATGTTCTTTTTGTGGATGATGAGGAGCTTATTCTCAAAGTGGCAAAATCCATGCTGGACCGCCTGGGGTGTCACGCCACGCTCATGGCTGATCCTTTGACTGCCCTGGCTCATTTTGAAAAAGAATCAACGGCCTATGACCTTGTGATTACGGATATGTATATGCCGCCCATGAATGGCGATTGTCTGGCGAAACATATAAGGGCAATTCACCGGGATATTCCAATATTTTTTTGCACAGGTTTCAGCAATGACATTACTTTGGATATGATGAAAAGAATCGGTATAAAGGCCGTGTTGTCCAAGCCGCTTTCCATAAAAGAGATTTCTGATAAAATTCAACGCATTCTAAAACCTGCACATTCTGTTATTTAAACCAAAATGAGCTGTTGAGCCCCGATGCCTGGTCCTGATATAGAAAAAATAAGAGCTCTTGAAAAGAAAATGAATGAGTTGGGGATTTATAAAAAAGATATCCTGGAGAAATTTATAAAATCCTCGGGCCGTGGCGGCCAAAAGCTCAATAAATCCGCATCTGCCGTATTTTTAACCCATCTGCCCACCAGTGTAAGCGTAAAATTCGGGAAACACAGATCCCAGCATTTGAACCGGTTTATGGCTCTGAGATATCTGGTGGAGAAAATCGAACAGCTAAAATCCGGAGTGCCCGATGCCAAGGCCCTGAAAATAGCCCGGATGAAAAAGCAAAAACAGCGTAGAAGAAAAAAGGCACTTAACAAAGTGGAGAATTGACTCTTGTCCCAGGTTTATGTATTGCAGAGTTATAACTTAAAATATAAAGGCCTTATGATATGAAAGCCACACTTGCCACCGGCAAATTTCAGATGATATACATCGCCTCCTGCGGCGAGGGGGTCAATGCGTTTCACCTTGTGGAATCCACCCTTGTTCAGTTTCCTGATGCCGATATCAGCGTTGTAAAAGTTCCACGGATACGCACGGAAAGCCAGGTCGATGATCTCATCGACAAGGTCAAGGATATCGAAAGCATCATTGTTCATACCATTGTTGATTCGAATCTTCGCCGGTATCTTACACGCAAAGGCATGGAGAATCATATTGTCACCATTGATCTGATGGGCCCCATTATTTCAAAAATAGAAACGTTTCTTGACCGTCCGCCCCTGGAGATCCCAGGGCTTTACAGAGAGATTCACCTGGTGAATTTAGAACAGGTTTCTGCCATTGATTTTGCTCTTGCCCATGATGACGGTTTGAATCCCGAGAGTTTAAACGAGGCTGAAATTGTATTGATAGGTCTGTCCAGGGCCGGGAAAACACCGTTGTCAATGTACATGAGCGTTTTGGGGTGGAAAGTGGCCAACATTCCTTTTGTTCCGGGTGTTCCCATGCCCCAGAGCCTGGGCCTTGTGGACCGGCGCCGGGTGTTTGCATTGAACATCAACCCGGAACAGCTTCAGGCGCACAGGAAAATGCGTCAGGAGAGCCTTGGGGCAAAGGATATCTATGCCTATTCCGGCAGGGAGGAGATCGAAAAGGAGATCGAAAACGCCCAGAGATATTATATTACCAAAGGCTTTTCCATGATCAATGTGAGCAATAAACCCATAGAGACCAGTGCCGAAGAGGTCATTGAAATGATCACACGCAGGTTCAAAGCCAATGCCCACATAAAGGGCTGATCTGTTATTTTCTGCCAGGTACTAGTTGAAGCGATGTATCAGTTCATAATTATCAACAGCGTCATTGACAGGTTTTTAAATGGCAGAAATGAATGAACAACCAGACAGGCGAAAGTCCACAGATTTTTTTGGGTCAGTTTTTATCTGGATGAATATTGCTGCCTGTGCAGGATTGATTGCGGCCATTCTTATTTTTCACAGGGCCAAGCCCGAATTTGAAACCTTTTTTGACCGATTCTACCATCTGCATTTAAGGCGTTACTGGGACCTGCACTATGTCCGCTTCCTTGTTGATATTCTTGGTGCAGGGACCGTGATCAATGCTGCAGGGCTTTTGCTTTCACGATACCGGGGTCGGCGCAGAACAGATCGCAGAAAGCTTGTACTGTTTTTAACCATTCTTTACGGCCTGCTGTTCGTTGTGTCCAGGACTCTGTTGTAAAATTTGTCCCGGTTTTTCCGGTTTCTTACCACCAACGCTTAAGTTAGTGAGGTTGGCATGCCGATAGTGTTATTATCGTGACTCACAAAAAAAATAGGAAAAGCACCTATGGCACCTTATTTTATCCTGATATTTGTCTTGATCGCCACGGCCCTGCCCTGTCAGGCCAGGGATTTCATGGTTGAATATGTTGAAGAAAACTACATGGAAAGCCAGGATAACGATGCCAAAAGTCCCATGATTTACCACTCTTTCCAGGTACGCTCCCATGCCGGTTTAAAGATGCTGGTGCTCACCGGGGATCATCCAGAATACCGCAGGTGGTTGCGTCGGTATGTTGCCCAGGATAAAGGCTTCATTGTCAAGGTGCCTGATGAAGAAAACGATTTGTTTGTTGCGTCTAAAGTCTATGAAACAGATGTGACAAATGTCCATCCTTACAATCCTGTAAATTGGTCCATGGAAAACAGCCGGGTTTTTAATACCAGTGATGTGTCGGAAGCACAAGTCCAGATTGTAGGCGGACAGGGACATATTCTGGTGCTGGATCAAAACAACAAACGCAGTGAACTCATTGATACTGTAATCAAGCGAATGGGTTATGTCGGCATGATATCTGCTGATCCCAATGTCGCTTTGGGGATATTTAGAAATCAGCCTGAAAAATTTAAAATGGTTATTGTCAATTACGATATGCCTGGTATGGGGTCCCAGGCATTTGTTGATAAATTACTCAAGATTGATCATAAAATTCCAATAGTTGTGGAGACCGGCTATAATAACGAAAAGGTCCAGCGCCAATATCTGTCAAAATTTTCAGGGGCAGGATCAGTGACGGTGACACCTGTGGTGTTGAACCGCCTTCAACAGACAATAAAAAGTCTGATCAAATCTGGAACGGAAACTGGGACACAGCGTGCCAATGGATAAAGTTGACAAAATGAATAAGAGAATAAGCATCTTCAATGCTATATTTTTATTGATACTGGTACGTTGTCTCACGATACCCGGGACCAGCCATGGGGCAGACCAGGATTTTTATGACCTGGAGGCTGGATTTAAAAATTTCATTCAATGCGAGCTGACCCGGACAGATGCTGAAAATCATTTTAAGGGAAAAGATTTTTCCGTGTCCATGGTGAAACTTTTTAATGTGACCAGGGAATTGGATATCACCATCCTTACCGGGACGGTTATGTGCGATGTACAAGGAAAGTACCAGACCTTATATGTTGCCATGGGGGTGACAGATTTATCAGGGAAAAAAGTGGTCTCCTATTATACCGTAAGGGATAAGGATTTTCGCATTCTTGCCACGGAACTGATCCGCTATCCATACAAAGAACGATGTCCGTGGGCCCGATATTGGATTCATCAGGACTAATTTTGGTTCATTCGCAAGATTCAGCGTTTTTTCCCAATCAAATAGTTACAAATCCAGTTTTATTTAGTAAGACTATCTCATCAAAACATTAAAAAAAAACGGTTACTATTTCGTTGTGGGCTAAGTCGTTGGATAACCAGTTCATGCCTGTAGTTCAGAGGGAAAAGGAGTGATGGGTGCAAAACTATCGTGAGGAAAACCTGGTCTGCCTGAAATCAACCAATCAAAAGCTTTATCAGCAAGTCGTTAAACATACGCCGGTGGAAATTGGAACAATTCTTCCGACTAAAACCGGCCCGACATTAAAATTTCATCAGCCAGGAGAAAAGTTTAACTTCCTATGCGATGAAAATGATGTATTGGGGGCGCTTCAGCAAAATTTCCCCATGCTGAAAAAAGAGGAAACTTTAAACAAGACCGTGTGTCTCCTTATAGGAATGGGGCTTGGATATAGGCCTTTGGCCGCTCTGGAAACGCGTCAGGATATGTATCGGATGATGGTTATTGAACCTTCTCTGGATATCTTTTGCACCGCACTAACATATGTGGATTTGCGTCCGCTCTTCCTGTCTGAAAAAGTAACATTTTTTGTAGGAGATATCGACTGGCAACAGTTTGACCAAACTTTAGTGGGATTTCCCATCTCCGTAGATATCTTTTTTAGTAGTTATATGGTCCAGTTTGATTGGAGTAAAACGCTGTACACCGAAGCCTTCAATAAGGCAAGGGCCTATGCAGCCAAGGCTATTTCAGCCAAGGGCGTATTTGATAAATGCGGTGAGCAACTGTTTGTAAACAGAATCCGAAACATGGCACTATTCCGGGAGGCCCGCAACGTTGATGTCCTGAAAGGGGCATTTCGCGATAAACCGGCTATCCTGGTTTCTGCCGGCCCCTCTCTGGATAAAAGTATGGCCGATTTAAAAAAAGCCGTTGGGAAATGTGTTATTATTGCGGTGGATTCTGCTGCGGTTCCTTTGTTGAATAACGGAATTACCCCGGATTTTGTCACAACCCTTGATTTTCGGGATCACAATTCTGATAAACTGTCCCCACATCTAATAAAAAAGGCACCATTCTCCCTTGTTGCTGTTATTTCGACATCGGTTCCAACGGCCAGAAGGCTGCCCCTGGACCATCTTTTTTACTGTTTCCAGGATAATGATACTCAGACGTGGTTGATTGACGCCCTAAAAGTACAAAACCTTATGAAACCTGCCGGCACGGTGGCGTCTTTGTCTCTTTCATTTGCCCAGATGATTGAAGCTGATCCAATTATAATGATAGGGCATGATTTTGCACTGGTTTCGGAACATGCCGATCATGTAAAAGGAACTGTGTTCAATCATAACTGGCATCAAGGGAAAAATTTGATTACTGTTCAAGGTGTTGATGGGAACATGGTTAAAACCCAGGATTTCCTTTTAGAGTTTAAGCAGACTTTTGAAGAAATTATGCATCATTATCCCTGTCGTTATATCAATGCGACAGCTGAAGGCGCTCATATCGAGGGTACAATTGTTCAAAATTTTGAACATGTGCTTAAAAATGATTTAATGCAAGAGATCAATGTGGATGCGACTATCAAGTCTGCATTGGAAAAAAGGCCTTGTGTTGCCCTTTCAAAATTGCTTAAAGCAGCCAATCATCAACTCCGTGAAGCACAATCACGACTCAAACAAGTTAATTCGATTCTATCAAGCAACGAAAAGGTCGTCCGGTTTATAGAGAATTTAAGCGATCCGTTATCTATAAAGATAGATTCCTTTGCCAAGCTTCCTAAGCAGATCCAAAATTATAAACAAAATATTTTGAAAGCACGAAATAGATTAAAATCATTTCTGCCCATTGAGGAAGTGGCGGCTAAAATGATCAATGAGGCCCGGATCGTCCAGGAAATTGAAAAACCCGATACCTACTTGGAAGCTTTAAGAAAGGAGGCAAAAATCATTACCCTTGAAATGGGGGGGCATCAAAAAGGATTGATGACTTTTTGTGAGGAGGTTGTAAGACTTGTTTCGTTTTTGGAACAGGAAGATCAGCTTCTTTCAGATTTGAATGCCGATTCGTCATTTTCAATCAAAAATGCACTGGCACTTACTGAACTTTGCTTGAAGGAGATGTGTCCCATAAAAGCGATCCGTGTTTTGGAGTTGATTCTTTCAACGGCAGAAAAAGTATCGCCGGATATGGATAAAGCCAAATTGTTTATGGGTGTTGCAAAGACACAATTGCTGGATTTTGAATCTGCTGAGAAATGGTGGACGATAGATATGGTCCAAGACAAGCCCGTGATACTGAATTTATTAAGGGAACAGCGGCGGGAAATGGGAGAGTACTGGTTAACAAGACTTACCGAGTTAGCGCTTCCTCGA
Source organism: uncultured Desulfobacter sp. (assembly GCF_963665355.1). Classification (GTDB taxonomy): domain Bacteria; phylum Desulfobacterota; class Desulfobacteria; order Desulfobacterales; family Desulfobacteraceae; genus Desulfobacter. The sequence continues at coordinate 5,077,329 of NZ_OY762229.1, read as the reverse complement.
TATTTGGAATGGGCACTTCGGTCATGCCAGGAAAAAGAATTTGTTGTTAAAGTCAAGCAGGAAAATTGGGAAATTGCAGTTCAATGGTTTTCCTATTGGATAGAGAAAGAGAAGAATGCAGACGTTACAGAAGAGTTCTTAAATTTGTGGATACCTGTCTGTGAAGAAACCCCTGAATGGCATTATTGGAAAGCAAGATGTATGGCCGAAAGGGATGATAAATTCGCAGCGTCAGTTTATCTTGAAAATCATTTGCTTGGATCGGATCATCTCTACCATTCAAATGAGCCTTCATATCCGGCATGGCTTGCTTTTTTAGCCAGATTATTAATGGAAACTGACCGATTTGACCAAGGTATTCGAAAACTGACACAAGCTGTGGCGTTAGACGCCAATCAGGCTGTACTCTGGGAAGAACTTGGGGATACTTTTTTTGAACATGATGACTTTGCATCAGCCGCTGTAGCCTATGAAAAGTGCTTCATCGCTTTACCTGGAAAGATTCATGTCCTAAAAAAATTCGGCGATTGTTATTTAAAACAAGGCTTCATTGAAGCGGCAGAAACAGCCTACCAGGCAGTGATTCAAAAAGACCCGGTTAATGAGCCGGCTCAATCTGCGCTGCAAAAATTAAAACAAAAATAATAAGTTATGACTTTCCTTTTTGCAAAGAGATTTCAACATCATACGAATAAGCCTATGCACCGAGTTATGGATATAGAAATGTTGGAAACATAAAAAATAAAGATCGGAAGAAATGTCCATTTTTATTGACCACATCACCCAAAGACCGTACGTGACCTCTTTGATTTCAATAGGCATAAAGGATCGTTTCGTGAGGGTCTATACTGTGGTGACCGATCAGAAACCGATAGTCTGGAAGAATGGTTTTTATTTGTGTCGGGATTTCCCATAAGTCATTAATCCGATGATAAATACTGATCTGCAACTTTGGTTTGTGCTGACGAATAGTGTGAACGGCACCCTGCAACGCCGCCATCTCCGCCCCTTCTACGTCCAGTTTAATCACATTCACTACAGGAATCGATAGTTCTGACACGGACCTATCAATGGATGTCACATCAATACTGATGTCGCCGTTTTCCGATATGTGATCGCCTTGTCCAGCTTTAAAAGTTAGAAAAGAAAGTCTATCGGGCTTGTTCCAGAGCCCTTTATTGATACATGTTACCTTGCAATCTAATTTTGACGCAGTTTCAGAGAGGATATTGTACTGTGTGATGGAGGGCTCAAAGGCGATGATATAATCACACCCACATTTCCCGCAGAACAGGCGACAGGTGTCACCGGTATAAGCACCGCCATCAATGACGATATCTCCTTTTACGGGCTTCACCATAGGGTGAAGATACTGCCCGTAGCTAGAAATAGGCAGGAATCCATCATCGCCCGTCAAATATGCCTTTACAATAGCGGCGTAATTCAGCCTTGATTCATCGTCGCTTAACCATGAAAAGACCTGATCAATATTCGGACCATTTTTTTTTAATATCATCGGATCGTAATAGAAGGAGCAAACTGGCATGGCAAAACAACGTTCATGGCCAATGCCTATCAACTGTCTTAGAATCGCCTCGTAATATCTTGATGCAACAAATACTGGCATATCAGGATACCTTTCCTGTAACACGGTAACGCCGTGAACAGGAATCCCAGCAAAAAAATTTTCTTGCTTGCGCGTATCATTATCAATAAAAGCGTGAACCACCACCCCAAGTTCTTCAAAGTAGCTTTTAAGTAGAGCACCTCGATGTCCAGCACCCCAAATGATACAGGCTTTGAAAGGAAGTCCATTAGTGTGAATATAAGCAGGGGTTAAGTAGCGTGAACAAAGCAGTGGAAATATGGATTTTATTTTGGGGGGGATACCAGGATCACCTGATAAAGATTTTTCCATTGAGATTCCTTTCTTGCCGCATCTGCCTTTCAGATACAAACCGATAATTCAGATTTGATGTTTTTTTAAGCGACAGAATATAAAATCATAAAATTTAATTTTTAGACATTTTTTTTGGGGGGGCTTCAGCTTCCAAAATTCATGATGGATTTCATGTCAGGCCTCTGGCCCATCTTAACAAAAAAGGGAGCCCGGTAGGATACGCGCTCATGGGCCAAGGCCGCACAGGTTTTAAAAGATGCATATGGAGAGAATGCTGAAAGACCGTGTCGGTCGGCATAACGCGGATCAATACCGTCACAGACGGAAAGTGCAGCACAGGTTCTACAGATTTCCGGGAAAATTTTGAAATCTTCCCCCCGGACCGCAAAATATGAAAACCCCCCCTTTGTCACGCCGTTTTTATACGCTAATTCGTGATTTACGAGAACACCATCGGCGTTTAAAGAGATGGGTTGGGCACAGTATGCCGGTTCCCGGTCATAATTGCATGCCCGATTACGCCATTCGTAGGGATCAAGGGCAACACCGGTTACACCGACTACATGACGGGTAAGACCTTTGACTGCACACATGGGGGCATAACGGATGTTTACGGCAACCCCTCGTGATACCAGAATTTTTACAGCTTCCTTAAGCGGATTTTCGATATCCTGGTAGAGGGGCTGCATTTCAGCAATTTGAGGAACTTTTGCCCATCTGTGATAGGCATTAAAAAGAATAAAATTATGAATATAGGCACCCAGGCCTGCTGATACATTGGCAATTTTCGGCAATAACTCTATATTGTCACGGAACACAACGGTATTGACTCCGTATTGAAATCCAATACGTTGTAAATACTGCATAGCGGAGTACAGCTTACCCCATGCCCCGCCTGTAAATTCCCGGAATTGGGTTTGGTTCACTGCATGAACCGAAAAAAGAAAATCAGCAACGCCGGCATCCAGCAGTTCTTCTAAAAGGGTTTGCTCCCGGGATTGTTTACGCATTAAAAATTGCCCCAGGGTAATGATGCGCAAACCCAGCCCAAGTTTTGCAGCATAACGGGTAATTTTTACAATGTCCGGATGCATAGTTGGTTCACCTCCGGTAACGTCTACATGTTTCAACCCGTAATCTGCAATGTGTGACAGGATTTCCAAACATTCGTCCACGGGCCGAAATTGACTTTGCCTCAAGGCCTTGAACTGATCTTCCGGGGATGTATAGAAACTATAATAACAAAATTTGCAGGAATGGGGGCACCTGAGTCCCACGTCAAGAACAGCACCGGATCCGGGAGTTCCCGGTTTATGAAAATAATAATCTGTATTAGACATGAAATGCTTTCTATATTGGTTTTAGACTTTTTTATCAGCGGATAAATTGCCTTGCTTTTATCACAATTTCCTTGGACTCATCCAAAAGCCGGTTCCAGTTTGTGGGGGAATGTATATCCACCTCCCGATCATTGTCATGGGCGCGGACATACATAAGGGGGGCGGCCACGTGAACGAAGCGAGCTCCGCTCATGGCAAATCGTTGAAACAAATCATGGTCATGAGCAAGAAGGCCTTCGTCGTAATAGCCGAACCTATCATGGAGGTTGCGTCGGTACATCTTGGCCACCCCGCACAGGTACCAGTCCCCGAAGCATCGCTCAAAGGAATAATCCGGAAGTTCGAATTTACGGTTGATGTTCATGTTATCATCCACGATAAACATGTCAGCGTATGAGAAATCAGCTCCGTCATAAAGGGGTTTCACCAATGACGATACCATGGTGGGCAGGCAAATATTGTCCGATGGTACATAGGTGCACATCTCTCCGGTACAGGCTTTGAAACCGGTATTTAAGGCTGTTGCAAGTCCTTTATTTGTGTCATGGGTGAGAATGTGAAGCTGACGCCCTTTTGCCGGATACCGGGGATGGTAAACACGCTTAATTTGGTTCTGTTCCTGATCATACACTGAGGCATAGGAAACCTGAGCAGAGTCTATGTCTCGAACAAAATCGGTAATAACATCAGCTGTTTCGTCTGTGGCCCCGTCATTCACGAGAATAATTTCAATTTCCGGGTAATCCTGGAACCAAATGGAGTCCAGACAGGGTCTCAAATAGCAGGCTTGATTAAAGGTTGGAACTATAATTGATACGGGCATATTTTCTCCTGATTATCTGCCTGCCAAAACATTGGCACAGGTTTTGTCTACATGTCGTTAAGTTCCGACAGAAATTTTTGGAAAGGTTCTTGATTCGGATCTAACCGGATCGCTTCTTTGCAGGCATCAATGGCTTCATTTTTTCTGTCCAACCCCTGAAGGGCCATTGCCAGACGATAATGATACCATGGAAATTCAGGATCTTTTTCAGTGGCCATTCGAATATATTTTTCTGCCGTCGTATAGAGCTTTGCCTCCAGGCAGACCAAACCATATTCAAAGAGGCGCCATTTATCATTCGTTGGGTCGGTTTCCATTGCTCTTTGCAATAGCCTTACAGCTTCATCAAGCTCTCCTTTATGCCGAGCAATCAGCCCACTGAAGCGATACCCTAACGTATGTTCCGGAGATATAGTAAAAATGCGGCGGGCAATATCCGCCAACCGGATCCATTGTCCCTGCTGAAGAAGGACGGCTCCGAAATCCCCCAAGATAAAAAGATTCCGGGGTCTGTGCTCCAACGCATCTTCAAGCAAAACCCCAGCCGAATCTATCTCTCCCATTCTAAAACGTGCCAGTCCAGCACCATGTGCTGCCTCTGCGGAGTGCTCCAGTTCTAAGGCGGTATCAAAAAGCTCCCGGGCCAAAGCAGGTTTTTCGGCCTCCAACATCGTGAATCCCTCTTCCACATAGTCCTTGCTTTTGTCTACAAACTGGCACCCCATCAGACAACGTCGGCATTTAAGCCGGAAGCTGTCAAATTTTTTCCATGCATCTTTTTTCCTGAACTTTGTTATTGTCTGGTCTTTTAATGATTCCAGGGGATTGCTAAACAAACATCCTCTAACATCAAATTTTGAATTAATAAATACATAACGATCAGCTCCGCAAACCTGCTCAGGTCCATCCGGATCTGTATAAAAAGATGTGAACTTATCCAGCATGGTCAGCGTGTTATCTAAAAATCCGGGATAGTTGTTTCGGAAAACCTTTAACGCATTCACCTGTTTGTCTAAAACAGCAAGAAAATTTTCCCGGGCATGTGGATGTGTTTCCACGGCCTTCTTTCCTGGCGGGTAAAGCGTACCGTAGGGATGAAACGGTTGGAACAGCATACTGTCCATACCAAGTTCTTTTACAAAGGTTGCTATATCCTTCAATATGGCTACATTTTCCAGATTAATGGTACAAATGCATCCCAGATTTATTTCTCCCCGATCTTTCTGAGGCAGGTCCATGATGGCCTTCAAATTTCCGATAACCTTCTCAAAAGTTCCTTCCCGGCCACGCAGAAGATCATGGACATCGGGTGTCAGGCCGTCAAGCGATACCTTGATCTCCATAATGCCTGCACGCCGAAGAGCTTTGTAGGTGGGAATATCGAGAAGTGTACCATTACAAACCAGTTGAACATTATTGAAATAACAACATGCGGTTTCACATATGGCAACACAGTCCGGATGTAAAAGCGGTTCTCCACCTGTCAGCGTCACATAACGAACACCTTCTGCGGCAAGGGGTTTAAAAACCCTTTCCTCAATTTCCCGGCAAGATGTCCACTGTGACCCATCCCTGACCGGCAGATAACACCCCGGGCAATTGAGATTACAGCGTTCCGTAATTTGAAAATGTAAATATCTCGGACTCGTCATAAATCAAACCATTTTCAGAGCGGACTTATCAGAGGAAAGAACGTCATACATTCCTTGGAAGATATCCTTGATGGAATAGGTATAATGCCATTCCGGATAATCCTTTTGGAACTTGGAGACATCACTGATCCACCAGATATGATCCCCAATCCGGTTGTCTTCCTGATATTCCCATTGAAGTTTTTTTCCACTTATTTTTTCGCACATTGCAATGGCTTCAAGCATGGAACAATTGGAATGACGACCGCCGCCGGCATTGTATACTGCTCCCGGCCTTGGCTTCTGGACGTAATGCCAGAACATGTTTACCAGATCAAAGGCATGGATATTATCGCGTACCTGTTTGCCCTTGTAGCCGAATACAAAGTAGGGTTTTCCGCTGACACAGCATCGCATCAGGTAGTTTAAAAAACCATGAAGCTGGGCGCCACTATGGGCTGGGCCTGTCAGGCAGCCACCTCTAAAGCAGACCGTATTCATTCCAAAATAGCGCCCATACTCCTGAACCAACACATCGGCAGCAACCTTGGACGCGCCAAACAGACTGTGTTTTGTCATATCAATGCTCATGGTTTCATCAATACCTTGGGCATGCCATGGGTGTTTTGTATCCAATTCCCATCTTGACTCCAACTCAACCAGCGGCAGGCGGTTGGGCGTATCGCCATAAACCTTGTTTGTTGAGGTGAAGATAAACGCCGCTTCCGGACAATATTTCCGGGTGGCTTCCAGCAGGACTATAGTTCCGTTTGCATTGACAGAAAAATCAGTAAACGGATCATTGGCAGCCCAGTCATGGGACGGTTGGGCTGCACAATGCACGACACAGGAAATATCTTTCCCGTAATCGGAAAAAACAGAGTTGATCGCATCGGCATCCCGGATATCAGCAGTGATATGCCGATACCGTGAAAGATCACGTTCCAGACGAGAACGGTTCCAAAGTGTGCAAGCCTCCTCTCCGAAAAAGGTCTTGCGCAGGTTATTATCCACACCGACTACATCAAAGCCCTTTTCGTGGAAAAAAGTGGCTGTTTGCGATCCGATTAAACCGGCCGAACCGGTTATAATAACAATAGACATTTGCGTCCTCTCTCTTGCGTGTACTATAAAATGTGTTTTAAACTTTCCTGGTTCTGATCAATCCAGGAAGTGATCTCACCGACGATTTCGTCGGGGGTCATGCGGGGTTGCCACCCGGTTGCAGATGTCACCGCCCGGATATCCGTGATATACCATGGAATATCTCCGGGACGGGTTTCAGGATCACTTTTGAACAGAATCTTGCGGCCGGTGGCTTCTTGAACCAAAGCCGTCAATTCCATCAGAGAAAGGCTTAAGACTTCGCCGCCGCCCACATTGTAAACGGCTCCGGAATGAGTTGAGAGATCTGAAATTTGCCTGTCAAGCAGTTCGAACAGATCCTTGACATGAAGTACATCCCTCACCTGCCTGCCATTTCCGCCAAAACCAATGTATGAAAGCGTTCTGCCAAAGAAATGGCTGGCCACCCATAATGCCATGAATCCCTGATCCACCTTGCCCATCTGCCATGGACCTGTCAACACTCCGCAGCGATTTACTATTGCCTTAATTCCATACATATCCGCATATTCTGTTATCAGTAACTCCGAAGCCAGCTTGGTGGCACCATAAAGGGTTCGCGGTCCGTTCAGGGGAAAGGTTTCGCTGATTCCTGTGGAAGAGATTCCTGGAATATTCTGGAAATCATTTGGTTCAAACCGGGTCTTGGTCTCCTTGTAGGGCAGATTTCGAATGGGATTCCAGGGATAGACCCGACTGGTGGATAAAAATATGAGCGCAGCTCTGTGTCGGCGACAGGCTTCAAGGCAATGCATGGTGCCCGTTACATTGGTTGCGAGCAGGTAATCCGGCGATCCGCCGTAACCGGCAAGGGCGGATGGTTCGGCACTGCACTCCACCATAAGATCGAAAGGACCGGCAGCTTCAATGTCTGTCTGTATACGGATGTCTCCGTGGATAAATTCAATTCCGGCAGCCTTGAGCCTGGGAAGATTGAGTTCTGAACCCCTGCGTTTAAGATTGTCCAGACAAAGGACTTTGTTTTGAGGATACCGGGCTTTGAACTCAAGCGCCAGTGACGCCCCCACGAAGCCAGCACCGCCTGTAATCAAAATGGTTTGCATCGTCTCTACCCCCTGGCCCTTCTCTGGCGGCAATGTTCTTTCCACATGCTTTCGGCCTCATTGCGCAGGGCCACAAGGTCTGTATGGGTCAAGGCGTCTGTTCGAACCACCGCGTTATGGTATCCATCATACTCATCCGGGTTGGTTGACAGCAGATGTCCTTTATTAACCAGCATGTCATAGAATCGACTGCCTGGAAAGGGCGTTGCAATTGAGAACTGAAGACTGTCCGGATCCAGATCCAGGGCCAGAGCCATGGTCTGTCTGGCCGTTTCTTCGGTTTCTCCCGGAAGTCCGAACATAAATGTAAGGTGATATTGGATTCCCAACTCTCTGGTGATTCTGATCGTTTCGGCAACTTTGTCAAGATCAAGTCCTTTACAGGCCGAATCCAGTATCTGTTGAGCACCGGATTCAACACCGTATTTCAATGCGTGAAGACCGGCGTCCTTAAGCGTTTCCAAAAGCTCACGATCCATATGGTCTGCCCGGGCCATGATGGCCCAGGGAAGATTCAGACTTCTGGCCTTGATTTCTTGGCATAACGCCATGATCCGCTTTTTTCCGACATTGAATGTATCGTCATCAAAATAGAATGATCGGAACCCGAACTTTTTTACACAATCCTCAATTTCATCAACAATATCCTTGGGGCTTCGGGTTCGATAGCTGTTGCCCCCATACATAAGCTGGGGCCATGCGCAGAAGACGCATCCAAACGGACATCCACGGGAGGCCAATACTTGTAGGGATGGCGCAGGGATGCCCCCCGGCCGGTCATTATACCGGACCATGGGAAGCATATCCCGGGACGGCCAGGGGAAATCATCCAGATTCGCGTGAAGTGCGCCACGGGGGTTGGTATGAACATCTCCTTTGTTGTCTCGCCAGACAAGTCCCGGTACGCTTTCCATGGGCGATCGGTCTCTGATGGCCTGGATCAGACTTAGCAAAGGAAACTCGTATTCGCCCCCCAGTGTAAAATCAAGTTCCGGCTTATCGGAAAGAAAATTTGAAGTTCCAAGATCCTGATGGGCTCCGGCAAAGATAATTTTAACATCCTCTCCCACCAGCTTCCGTACATGGTGAAGTATCCTGAGATCTGTATTCAGGGAGGCTGAAGAAATTTCAAAAAAAATAATATCAGGGCCGAAGGATGTGATACGATCAAAAAATGTCTCATCATCCATCCCTTCTGCAATGGCATCCACCAGAAGGGGCGTAAAGCCGTCTTTCTCTATAAGAGAGGTGGCATAGGCTAAAAAAAATGGAAACGGCATATATGTACAACCATCCGCTTCAAAATGGGGCCACCTGGATCCAGCCCTGACTCCATAAAACCCCGGTTTTTTCCAGGGCGCATTGCCAAGAAAAACTTTCATCTTTTTACACTTTTCCTTTTTTTTTCATCGGTGCCATTACTATTTGTTTCAGATCGGCACACGCTGTATCCATATTCCATTTCCGTTCCACCATTGAAAGTCCCTCGCGTCCCATGGAGACACGCATTTCAGGATCTTTAAACAAGCGGACTATAGCGTTGGTATACGCATCCAAGGAATCCGCCAGAATTCCTGTTTTGTCAGTTTTTACAAAATATTTTGCTTCACCAAGAGAGGTTGAAATCACAGGTCTTGCACAGGCATAGTATTCAAAAATTTTTGTCGGACTTTTGCTTTCCTGAAACAAGGATGGCTCCAGCAGGCAATATAGACCGACATCTATGGACTGCAGGTATGCGGGCATTTTTTCAGGATCAAGCCATGGGGTCATTTTAATTGGATAGTCCGAAAATCTATTCTTCACCTGTTCTTCAACTGCAGTGAAATAGTCCCCGCCCCCCACAATATCCAAGCGAATTCCTTCGAATTTATCCAGAAGGTCGCAAGCGCCGGCAAAAGCCTCTATCAAGAAAAGTACATTATCCCTGGTGAAATCTTGGAATATGGTTCCGATCCACGAAAAAACAACAGTTCCATCACTCTTTTTCGTTTTTGCAGGGGTAAATCGGTGGTGATCCACGTAGGTGGGAAGCAGGTGCGTTTTTTTGAAATGCCGACTTAATCTTTTCTGGAGCCTTCGACTCGACACGATACATGTATCGCAATAGGTGCCAAAAAAAGAGAGAAGGTGCCTCACCTCAAATCGAATCAGGGGCTTCAAGGTAAGGTAATCAAGGGTCCAGTCATCTATGTCCATGAAAACGCGTGAACCGTTGAGCAATTTTAAATACAAAGGAACAATAAATCCGTAATTGGGACGTTGCTCAATGATAATCAAAGGGCCGTAACACAACAGGCGTATCAAAGTGGCAAGATTAACAAAAAATTTTTCCATCTCCCATATGCGGCGGAAAGGAAACGGGAAATGGGACAATGGCTTAAACAGATCCCAGTAGGCGAACACGAATGCGTTTTCATTTCCCAAACGCTGAATGGTTTTTGCGAAGTGATAACTTCTAACCCTTGTTGGTGCCACCTTTATCCCTTCACTTGAAAGGAAAACAATTTGTTTTGGAGCCGGATTCTTTTCCCGAATTAAATGAGTTAAAACGTGCCGAACAACAGCCCCCAATAAAACAACTAATAACAAAAAAAGGTTACAAGCCAATGAAAGGAGTTCATCAAATAAAAATAAAAATTTTTTCTGTAACGGAGTAAATTTCCGCATAATCATTTCTTTTAGAAAGCCTCCATTTTTAAATCACCGTGAGTGTAAAAAAAGCCTCTCAATGTAGGTATGACCCAGAGCATAGGCATCAAAACCCTGCCACGGGGAAATAGACGAGAAAATCTGCGTGAAATTATTCAATTGTGGGAAGATTGCAGACGGGTATCCCTTATATTCAGGATGGCATGCTAAATTTTCATGATAAAAATATTTAGAACCAATACGGTCAATCTGATTAAAATACTCACAGATCGTTTTATACTCCATCTCAGAAAAACTGATAGTATTAATAAAAAGATCGACAGAAGCATCTTGAAGTTTTGGCAGCATAAAATTAGGCATCATTACCGCATCATATTTTTTTAGATGGGCAATATCCATGATCATCGATTCAGAGTCATAAATAAGGATATTTTTTTCAGGATAAGCCATAGAAAGATAATATGAGGCGATCAGCAAATTTTCAGGCAAATCAAAATCGATATAGGTTAGTTTTCTTTTATTCCGAAGTAAATTATAAGCATACCCCCCGAATCCCCCGCCGATTTCCGCCACTACCGGATGATCCTCTTCAGACAGGAGTCTAAGGGTCCGAAATGCACGCCCATGGTTCACAAATGAATTCCAATTAATAATTTGTCCATCCACATTGTAGCCGTAGGGATTTCCAATGGGAGGCATACCAACCTCATCTAAAGAGGCTTTCCCATCTACAAGAGCCATCCAGACCTCTAAATTGTGTTGCAGCCAAGATTCCTGGCCAGGGTGATTAATAAATTTATTAAAAACACCTTCGCCGCCCATTATAGAATGACTTAAAGGGTTTCTGCAGAAATTTGACAACATTTCAGATATGTTAACGATATCATTCTTTTCAGATAGTTCATAGAAATTGCCCCAAGTTCCTTTCAAAACGTTACCCCAATTTTCTCCAACCCTATAGATTTCAGGCACTGTTTTGGCATCATTACGAACAATGTTAAAAGCCTTTATAAGCTTACTTACAATTTCTATTTGCTGTTCTTTTGATATCTTGGGAGATACCCTTTTTATATGTTTTCCAATCACTGCATGCTCATAAAAAAATTTCTGGAGTCGTTCTCCATCCCATTCATATTTGTAATGATAAATTGCGTATTCGGCCCCGATTCGTTTCAAAGCCTCCCATGGGTTCCTATTAAAATGAAGTATTGACTCTTCGGGAAATCCCATTCCTGTCGCCTGCTTAGTTATGGCGTCAATGGCTTGGCTGAGAACTAATATATAATTGGGTTTTAGTTCCATCAGTTGGTCTGGCGGAACTACTATTACACCTAATACCTTGTGCCCCCATTTTGAAGGATCATTATCTAAAATGGCTGAGATCGCGACACCCGCATTTATGCACAACTCAATGATACGTTCGACCCCGTATCCCTTACCCCATAAACATATTTTTTTTTTCATATCGTTATGTCCTCTTCCCATTTCTTGCAACATTTCTGATTTTGACTCCAATCAATCCAATCCATGGTTATCGTATATGGCATCATTGAAAGCGTCACCAGCGTGTTTTTTATATTTCGATCTGAAATATCTTGTTTGGATAATTCAATAATTCGTTTTATGTGGCGAATATTGGAGGTCAATGTTTTTCGGAACTTGGGGGGCTCATAACACCCGTAATAATACCATTTCCAGAAATTCTTTCTCAGGGAGGTCATTGTATCACGCCGAAGATGCTTGCACTTGGCATGAGGCGTATAAATCAGGATGTGCTTATCCCGTATTGCTTCACATAGCTTTACGTCTTCAGCATTCGTTTTACAATATTCTTTGTATAGTCCTGCTTCTTCTATCACCCGTTTACGAAACAGTGTGTTACATCCCCATATAAAAGGCGGTCGCCGAATAACCCGTGGCCCTCGGTGCTGCACCATATGAATAGCCCGCCATTGATCCGGCAATGTAGACTGATACATTTCAAGCAACTCACCCCCAACACCGGAAACATCATCCTTCATTTCCGCAACCAGCATCTCAAGCCAATTTTTGTCCGGTAGAACGTCGGAGTCCAGTGCGGCAATGAATTCGGTAGATGTCTCCTTTACGGCCGTATTCCTGGCAATTGCAAGTCCCAGATTTTCTGGCTGCCGGATTACCCGCATGGGATACCGGGCATCTGAAACATATGATTCAGCCTTTGCTGCCGTTTGATCCGTTGATCCGTCATCAATAATTAAAACTTCAGCGATTTCATAAGTCTGGGCCATAACGGCCGGGATTACTCTGTCTAAAAACGCCTCAGCGTTGTAGCACGGTATGTATAATGTTATTTGAAGCAATCTATGTCCCACCTTCCCCTTTGTCATTTCAGAAGTTGCCCATCTATTCCTTACAGATTTATTTTCAACACCTAAAAATAGCTGATTTCAAACAGGAACTCCAATATCATACAAGAAAAGGCAAAATTCGCTCATGCCACTGGCCATCCTTAAAAAAGATATTTTTATAATTTGCGGCACTGTACTCCTTTTTGTATAGAGACTTTCTAAATAGTGTTTCAAGTGACAGGGCTTTTGCTGCAGGATTTTTTACTATTTTTTTTACTTTTTTCAGCCTGTTTGCCATTTTTAAAACATCTTCAGCGCAATTTTTTTTCAAATCAGAAACAGCGCTATCCATTTCCCGAAGACATGTTTGATAATTTAATTTAACCCTGTTCGTATCGTGAAAACGATAACCGCTCAAAATACAATCCACGGTATATAGTTCGGCGTGGAGAAAAAAACGGGTCCATAATTCACCATCAATCATAAATTGATAGTTCTCTTCAATGTGTCCGCCAGCTTTTTCCCAAAGCGACCGTCTCCAAAAAACCGATTCCTGTTGAATCCATAAGTGATTTCCGATTAAAAAATCATAGATATTTTTTTTTATTCTTTCTGCATGGGTCATTGCTCCGTCCGAATTCCACCATGCATTAAACCCAACGATCCACATAACCTTTGGAAATTTGGTAAAAATTTTGGAAACAGTATCGAACGCCCACGGTGTATACTTATCATCGCTGTTGATCCATGCCATGATTTCCCCCGATGTTTTAGAAAATCCTTTATTTAAGGCATGGGCATGTCCACGATCTTTTTCACTTACCCAATACGTCAGATGGTTTTGATATTTTTTTATAATATCCAGTGAGCCATCGGTACTTCCCCCATCAATCACCACATATTCCAAGTTTGGATAGTTTTGGGAAACAACGGATTCAATCGTCTCTTCAAGAAAAGACGATTGGTTCAAAGATGGCGTTACTATTGAAATTTTAGGAGCATTGTTTTGATTTTTCAATTCGACAGCCTCTTTCCTTTTGCAGCTAACATTTTTTTGTCTCTTCTTTTTTCTATTCCAGGTCTGTTGTTAATTTATTCTGATTATAACGGATTGGGGGGACCCGTCCGTAAGCCTCCCAGTGAACCCGAAATTAAAAGGTTCTGAAGCCAGTTTCCGTGGTACTTAAATTCGTTAACTCTTTCAAAAGAACTCACATCTCTTCACTGAGAATTGCTGATGAGAGTTCTATTTAATAGACGGAATCAAATGTCCAGTTTTTTAATCAAAAAAGCGTGACCCGTTACAAAAAGTGTCCCGGCTTAAATCGGTAGCCTCTTTTTCAATAAATACACATTTCCGATGAACCAGTCGTTTTAGCCTTTTTATTGAACTTTGTTTTTGTTCTGCACTTAAAATTCGAGGGTGTTTTGATTGCGTTTGTTTCCAAATTATGTTGATCGCATCACTAAGTGCGTCCGGCGGTATTTGTTGTACACATGGAAAATTGTTGTATTGACACAGCCAATTACAATTATAACAAGGCCTAAAGGAACTCACGGCAATAGTCGAAGAATGATAAGGCGCGAATCGCCCAAAATGCCCGCCGCCAAGTAAAACAACATTTGGCGTATTTAAAGCACATGCAATATGCATCGGAGCGCTTTCAGAGCACACAACCAGACAAGATTGCTCAATGATTGCTGACGATTGCAGCAACCCAAAATCACCACTCCAATTATATACTGTCTTTGCAGATTTCACTTGCATCAAATTCCGCTGATTGATCTCGTAATCTTTCGCCCCACCAATTGCCCCTAAAATAATTGTCTCGTTTTGAGCCAGTTTTTCAATGGCTTTTCCATAGTTATAGTAAAACCGATTATCATATTGAGCTCCAGCACATAAAATAACCAATTTTTCTTTTTGACTTTTTTTTTTATCAATAAAGTTTTTGGCCCAACTTCGTATTTCGTTCGGAATTTCAATAAATGCGCCTGGGTGCTTTTCAGAAACATTCAACCCATCAAGCAAATCCTGCGCCCTATCAAGTTCACATTTGGGATGACCTGACGTTGGAATGACCTTTGTTAAAAGACCTAAGTATTTTAATTTAATTTCTGGTGTTATATTGCTCAGGTCGCAGTCAAGACCAATTTTTTTCTTTGCATAAACATGTTCTGTAAAAAATATTGTGTTCTCATCCGGTGAATAAAGGCTGATTATTAACTGGTCAAATGCATATTGAGTCAATACATTTTTTATCTCACGACGATATTCTTCGGAATTAAATAGTTCTGTCCTGTTAAATCCGATTATTTCATCTACCTCTGGCAGCACTTGGTATAACGGTACAATGTGCTCCTGACAAACCACTGTCAACTGGATATCGCCATCAAACTGCTTTTTTAAGTCCTCAACAACTGGCCTGACCATCCCCATTGATAAAACAGTATCGCCGATTGAATCGGTCCTTATCCAGGCAATTTTAATACGTTTCATTTTAATTACTATCTGAGGGATTATAATGTGCTATACAAAACCCAAATTTGTCTTGTGAGCACTTGATCATTTTGAATCTTGGACTTTTTTGTATCAGGGCATAGCTTTTATAGTGTTTGACATGAAAGATATCATCGAGTGCAATTAAACAAGGCTTACGTATCATAGATAAAACATATTCAAATTCTATAAAACCCAAATGTCCCGCGCTATCAAGCAAGACGAAATCGGGTTTGCCATCAAATTCGCTTAGGATTTTTCCGATCATATCATCTTCGACACCATCGAAATTTGTTTCGTTATAATAGTTGGCAACGCGATAAATTTCTTTATGATCAACAAAAATATCTCTCGAGCTTATTTCTTCTATTGTACTAAAATTTATCTGCTCAAGATTCGGCAAATAAGATGTGGGGACACTCAACCCTAAGACTGGAGTCACAAAAGTTTCAAGCCGATTCTTTTTTAAATTTACCAATGCCTTTTGATAGCATTCCGGATTCACTTCAATTGTATAGAACTTTATCTCTGTTATGCCCGAATCTCGAATCGCCTCACATATGGTTTTAGTCGAACCTGTCCCATGATATGTTCCGGATTCTACAATTTTTCTGGGGCAATATTTTTTAAACACACGTCTTATAGCCGAACGGAATTCACCGCCTATTTCTGTTAAATCAAATTTGGCATCGAGTTCTTCAGCAATCTTTGTTTGTTTTGGTGGCTGTAAAAAATCTGAAGGATCAATACCTTTTAAGAAAATAGCACACCCATTGTCCTGTTTAGTATTACTAATCATATTAAACTCAGGATAGGTATCCATAAATTTTTTTGTGATTTTAATCATGTAAGGGCAACTTGGGTGAATCAAGTCATCAAATATTATGACCCCCTTTTTAGATAGAAGCCTTTCAGCATTCACAAGGTCCAACCACGCCCCTCCTTCGGTGTGATCCCCATCAACACAAATCAAATTAAATTTTTTTTGTTGATCTATTAACTGGGGGAGAATTTTATGAGAAGAACCTTGGATCGGTATATATTCACAATTTTTTTTTTGACGTTCAAGATATCCGCTAATCTGTTTTTTTGAATAGTTCAGTGTATTCGTCATCCCTGCATACTCTCCATTCCAAAGGTCAACAGAAACGGCTGACTTAAGGTTTGGGCTTTGCAGAGCCTGCACCATTGATCCCCCGGTTCTTGTACCTATTTCCAAGTAGGATGTTGGATTGATTTTCCATGTTGCATAGGACAGTGCGGCGTGAATATTCCAAAACCTATCTTCATTTTTTATGGTTTCCAGCATCCTTTGTCTGCGGTTTGCAAGAGGCTTATCCAATTCTATGAAAGACCAAACTTCAACAACTTTTCTTAAATTATCGGGATGCCCGATCACTTCCATTGCAGCTATTTCATAATTTTCATTCATCATGTTCTTCTCTATATTTTTCAATATAATCGAGCATTACTTCAGGATGGTTGCCGTCATATCTGCATGTTCGGCTCTCGGGATTTCCAGTCCAAGGGGCATAGTATTTTTCAGTTTGGATACGATTTTCTGGCTTCCACTTTAGAAAACCATTTTGATACCATTCCACCAAGTCGATATTCCAATCTTTACCCCATCCATATCGACGATACAATTCAATCTTCTGTTTTACCTGGGTGTTATAAACATAACTGTAGTGGAACGGGATTATTCCCATCTTACGTGTTATTTCACCGCCAATACATTTAATTTCTTCACTCGAGCAATTCCGGTCAGGATAAATCAATGTGGGTGGGCGATGGGTGCTGAATACTGCCCCCTCTTTATTTTTAAACAAACGCCGATAGTGATATGACTCTTCAAAGAATTCATTGCTGACAAAAATATAATCAAAGCCTTTCCAAAAATTATTTGGAATAAAGTTCACCTGTGTAATATCAGGATCGGATTCAACTAGTAAGCGTGCTTTTTTCAAAGCATCAAACGAGTAGATTTCATCAGAATCCATCAACCAAACATAATCCCCGGTGACGTGTTTAAGGCCTTCATTCTGCATTTCCAATTTTTCAGGCCAATCGCCTTGGATTAAACGAATTTTCTTTTCCGGATCAAAAAAATTCTTTATGCATTCAACTGTGCCATCTGTTGAGCTACCATCTTTATTTGCAGCAAACCGACATTTTTCAACAGAGCCTTCAACAATAATTATCTCATGCGCTTCATCGTAAACAGATTTCAACGCATATTCGATAAAAGGCATGCCATTTAGTACTATAGTTACAAAGGAAAATCTAATTGATTTATTTGGGGAACTATCTTCTATAGTTTCTTTCATATTATGTAATCAAAATACCCCTTTTATTAGTTTTTTTCTGGTCCAAAGACAAAAGAATGCTCTTGATCTTCGCGGTTTCTTTAGTGATGCTTTCATGTGGTTTTTTGACATTGCAAGGTTTGTTTCTTAATAACCATTCTATTTTAGTTTTTATCTCGCTACTTTTTAACGCCAGGCAGAACATCTGTTCATCAATACAATCACCAAGTCTGCGAGGGGCATCCTCAGAAATAAAGACCGTTGGGATATCAAATGCACTTGCTTCAAAAGCCACTGTTGAATGGCATGTGAAATGCAGATCTATTTCAGGAAGTAAGTCGTAAAGGTTGGCTTGAGATGCGTACTCGACATGCAAATCAATTCCTTTTGCGTCAATTTGATTGATTTTTTGAAACAATTCGTCCTTAAACGCTATCATATTGGGGTGCGTGGGGTGATAGCGAAATAGCCACTCAAATTTTTCCGATGTTTCATATATTATTTCTATCAGTTCTGATGGCAGACAATTATCATGAGGCTGAATTGTAAACAAAAATTGTTTCTTATTTCTTTGTTTTGGCGTAGATAAGGTTTTATATTTCTCCAAGGCATACGACAACCATATGTTACCTCCGTCAATGACTCTTCTTGTGTCTAACCATTGAGACAACATCTTTTGGTTTCTTTGGCCCCAGACCCAAAAGAGATCAGGAGTAAAATGATCCTGAATTACATATTTTCCTCTGTTTGCATACCACACATGATCATTGCCCGTGAATCCATGCTGCATATCAATTGTTTTTATGGATAGCTCTCTACATGCCTGTATCGCCGCAGATTCGACCTCATGCCAATATATATTGCAAAACATTATTTTTGTTTCGAATTTTAACAGAAGGTCCTTAAAATTATTTCTCAAAAATAGAATGTAATCTAAATACCGTTTCAAACTATTCTCATTTTGAATTAAACAAATTTTCTTGCTTTCGATGAACTGTAAAAATTCATCATAATATTTTATTTCAGTTCTATCGATAGCTCCGGTCAGACCATCCTTTAAATATTTTTCACTTTCTTGGTATTTTGATTTTTTTATGATGTCTGAAATATACGTTGGGTTCCCATAAGGTGGAAGCCTGAAATAATCCATTGTATACTCCATGATATTTATTTCAGGACCAAACAATCCTAAAGCGTCTGCAAACTTATGAAATTTTCCTCCATCTATCGTATCGCTGCGATATACCGAATTCGCTATAAATGTAATCTTTTTATCTTTTATTTTACCATTATTATTACTGAATCTCTCTTTTTGACTATCACACAATTTCTTTTCGTTTTCATATTCTTTTTTTTGAAATAGCACATCCTTAATTGCTATATCTTTATCAAAAGCAATGTCGCATTCTTTGAATGCGGTGTTTGAATTCAACGATGCTATTACTTTAGCCCTTAAAAAATTCCAAATCTTATATCCATTATAAGTTAACTTTCCTACGTCAAATTCATTTTCAATGCCAAAAAGCTTTTTCTGAATTTCATGATTTTTCATACTTAATACCAAATTCTGCCAACTATTAGAATGGTCTTCAAAATTTTGATTTCCTTACTTTATTTCTGTAACATATTGAAAAAAAATGTTCCTCTTTAAGTAACAGAGAATATTAACCACCGATAATTTTATATCGAGACCTTTGCACGGGTCGTCGACGCCAGCGAGCCGCTTCCGCTTCCGCAGTCATTAATTTTACTATCAGATTTCATATTTTAGTTTTACTTTATTTTATATAACAAATTTAAATAATGGGTATATTATGCTATATAGGTAGTAATAAATTTTAAATTCAGGAGTTATTATGGCATACAAAAAGATCCAGTACGGTTGTTCCTTCGCTGATATGGCGATCCAGAAATACTCCCGAAAGAATAGAAACCATATATTCCTTCAAGAAATTGACAAAACCGTAGACTGGGAACCAATTCAGGCGCTCCTGCTGAAGCACTATGAACCGGGGAAGTCAAAACTCGGTGAGGTTGCCTATCCGCCATTGTTTTTATTCAAATGCCTCCTGCTTCAAAAATGGTTTCGGATAAAATCCGACCCGGAACTGGAAAGCCAAATCAATGATCGGGTTTCCTTCAGATCCTTTCTGGGACTGCCGTTGGAACAAGCCAGCCCTGACCATTCGACTTATTCCCGCTTCCGTAAACGTTTGACCAAAGATGCCATGATAAAAATAAACAGTGCGTTGCTTAATCAGTTTCATCGGCTTGGATACTCTATTAATGAAGGCATTGCAGTTGATGCCCGTCTGGTGAAATCTGCCAGCAGACCAGTTTCCAACGATCAGTTGAAAGAGCTTAAAGAGAAAAGCCTTACCAGGGAAGGCCAGTTGGATAAAAACGGCAGCAGGAAAAAATACTCCAGGGATTTGGATTCCGACTGGAGCATCAAAAATGACAAACCTCATTTCGGACTCAAGGAACATACGGCGGTTGATACCGATAACGGTTTTATCCTTTCCACATATATGACACCGTCTTCTCAAAATGATTCTATTCATCTGCCTATGGTTGTTATTTCCAGTATGCATACCAATAATAAGATTCAAAAGGTCTATGCTGACAAAGGATATGCCGGTGCTCCGAATCGTAGCTTCCTTGCGTTAAACAATATTGGGGACGGCATTATGAGAAAGGACTCTAAAACCGCTAAATTGACTGAGACTGAAATCAAACGGAATAAAGCCATTTCAAAGCTCCGGTACATTGTCGAACAGTATTTTGGCATCAGCCACGAGCACGATAATGGACAACGGGCTCGATTTCCGGAGATTATGAAGAATACCATTGATATCATGTTTCGACAGTTTGCTTTCAATTTAAGAAAAGGTGCTAAATTGCTCAATGTCATACCTGTTTAATGAGAATAGGTGCGCCCGGATTCCAAAATCCGGTACAAAATGCCTCATAAAGAGGAAAAACGAGGTTGCGGGGCCTTCCGATGGCTGCTAAATACGATACGTTCTGATGTCCTTTAGCGACCCGACTGTAAAAAAAATTGCCCCAAATACTAAAATCGGAACAGATGCTTTTCATGCAAAGGTCTCATATCGTCAATCCGTTTAACCATTTTTTCTCACTGAACCCAAATCTCTTACCCACATTGACCACCCATCGACATGTAAAAACTACACATTGTAAAAATTCCCCAGCCAGGCCACCCCATGATTGTCAGATACAAATGGATACTGTTTTATCCATTGTTTTGAAATCTATTTCGTGCAATCAACAACAATCGACAGGGGTCTCCTAGGATTTTGAACTCTTGAATCAAAATCTGGGGTTCTTCTTACTACACCAATTTCGTAGTTTATTGGGTTTATAACACCATATCCGGTGGTATCGTAATAGTGATAGAATCGTATTTTTTTAAATAATGTTTTGTGCAAAAGTTTTTTTACTTCTTCGAATTTTGGAAACCATAAGTGCCCGCCGCCGATGACTCGGCCATTAACAAAATCACCGCCCCCGCCTGGATCAAATATAATCCGCCCCTTTTCATCTTTAATTGACCGCTTACATAAAACATCACACTGGTAATCTGGCAACGATAATCTGAAAACACCTTTTGTTTTCAATATGCGGTATATTTCATTTATGATTGCAGGTAATTTTTCCATTTCAATATGTTCCAAAACATCTTCAGCCTGATAGATATGAACACAATTGCTTTTTATCGGGTATCTATTTTCAATATTATGTTTTATGTGATGTTCGTCAGATTTACATATAGATAATCCTATAAATTTTTTGTACATTTCAAGACTTGGAATATCTCCAGCATAAAGGCAAATATATTTTTTACTCAATAATTTTTCAAAATTCATTGTCTTATCCATACTATATTAAAACATTCTTCTAATGTATTCTTTTGTTTTGAAATCTCTATTTGCTGTTCGTTATGCAGAGTCCCTTTTGAACATTATCTAAACTCAAAGCATGACCTTTCTTTTCGCATAAACCATGAAAAATTTTTTAGTTGTTTTCGCTACAAAGGTCGGACTTATCCAAGTATTGAGATAACAAATTAGTTGGCTTTGTTATCTCCTGGCGTGCAACTCAAATCCTGCCCACTACCTATCCCGTTAATCCATTAAAAATCATTCTTAATCAAATAGCACGGCGTCATGGCGAAAGGCATTTTCTGCAAATCTATTTTCTTGCCTGAGAAGTACTCTTCAACTGCCTTATTTTCTCCCGGGTAAACGCCGTAATCATCTAAAATAAGAATCTCCCCCGGCACTATTCGCGGGTATAGATGTTCAAGAATAACTTTTGCCGGTTCGTATATGTCGGTATCCAGGTTCAGCAAACTAATTCTCAAACCAGGATTCTTTTCCAAATATTCAGGGATAGTTTCTCTTATATCTCCTTCAATCAGTTCAATACCTGTACAGATACCTTTATGCGCCAGAACTTTTAAGAGCTGTTCACGAGAAATGGACTTATTTCCTGCAGCTTCCAACCATGAAGCAAGTTTGGCTTTATCAGGCTCGTATTCAGGCTCCGGAAACTCTGAAAAGGTATCAAAGCCGATAATTTTTCTACTATAAGCTTTTTCAAAAAGTTCACGCAACATCGCCCACCTTACAAAACTGACACCCTTGAAAACACCACACTCAACAATCTACCCCGGCAACCCGAGGCTAAGTTTATATAATTCATAGTGAGCTATAAACTTACTGATTCTATTGCTTTTGCAGGATAAATAATAATTATTTTCGTGTTCGAATGGAATTGTAAAATCCGGAAATTCTATCATTTTGAATAGTCCTTTAAAAGTAAAAGATCGTCCAACTGATTGAGATTGTCTGGGTGCTCTATAAAATATTCACCCACACAAATGTTGATTGGGAATGCTATATTTGAGGTTCTTTCTGCAGTGTTCCTTCTGACCCATCATCAAAACTTAAAGCATGATCCTTCTTTCGGTATAGTCCATGAAATGATTTAAGATATGCTTCATTACTTTTAATCCATACGGTGTAATACCCATTAGGCAACCTCATTTCTTTTAACATATCACTAAGCCAGAAGGCATCATGAGAGAATGCCGCTATTTCATGATGCAGGACATATCGTCTTCCAGTCGAATCCGCTATTTCAAGTTCATATTTTATAGAATCGCGGTAGGATTTTAATAAACTTTTGTGCTCGACGATAATTATTGAATCATATTCATCTGATACGAATCCCGGAGAAAAGAGATCGCTGATCTGTAGCGGTGAATAGTTATACTCTCTTGCAATCGGCGTTCCTTCATCGACATAGAAGGGTAATTTTGCCTCTTTTCGTCCTTCTCTGAAAGATGTGGAAATATATTTGAACTTTCTATGTTTTAATCCGAAAAAAAGAGGGGGGCCAACATGAACAGGAGACTCATTCTCATTCGGAACCAGGCAAAATGTTCCCTTATCAATTTCAATGCCTTTATGACTTGCATATTGATTCAAATTTATAAATTGTTCGCTCTGACTGTTTAAAATCCCTGCTTCTGAAAATATTTCTTCGCCCCTGGCATTTAAAAATTTAAACGTGAAAGCGCCATTCCCGGCCACAGTTTGTGACAACAATCCCAAATAGGTATCGATGCCAAATCGTTGTTCTAAAATTGGGAAGGTAACAATCCAAGGATAAGCTCTGAACTGTTTCATACGATTGATTTTATCGTCATCATAGGTACCTTGTTTATCCCAGTAAAGTGCAGCACCACGGGTTTGGTGGTAAGTATCAACAAATTGTTCTTTATTCTTTTTTGCGATGTAATGATTCGGCCTGTGCAGTGGTGTATCGCATTTAATAAGAAGGTATGCCGAATTTGCCTTGGTCGGCGCAACGTCGGAAAAAAGGTCAGAAAAATTGTAGTATCGCATGGAACGTGGCGGAATCGGTGTTAATGTTTTTTCATATTTTTCTTCAACCCCGTTCTGATTATAATGCAGCAATACGGTCGCCTGGGCGGCAGTGTCATTTTCATTATAAAAAGATCCAATTGATTCCAGATCATCGTCCAATGTGAAGACCCCTCTGTTAAAAACTGCTCCCGGTGGATGGGGGGCCCAGCCGGACTGATGGTTCCGGCAAATTCCGGCATCACTGATATAATCTGCCCAGAAATGAAGAAAAGGCTGGATTCTGGACTGCAAATTTTCCACTTCCAGATCCACCTGTAAATATCCCTTAAACTTGCCAAGTGCCATATCCCGGGAATCTAACACTGTAATGCCGCCGGCCGGTATAATTCTTTGGCCGGACAAAACAGTTTCCCCGTCACATGAACAAACTGAATATCGAAGATCAATAGGGAAATTGATACGGTATTTTCGATCGAAATAGTGGTTGATGTATATCAAGGTTTCCGTTTCGCCCGAAAACAAATCCATATACCCACCTATTTTCGTAGTTTGGCCGTCGTAAAGCCGACAAATGATTTGATCTTCTTTGCCTGCATTCTTCAATGCTGCCGCCAGTGAAAATGCAGATGCACGACTGGTTGACGCTACAATCCAGCCGTCGCATTCCGGCACATCCCCATCTGTGCGTATAAGCATTATTTCATCACCTTTGAAAATATTACCCACCTTGTTGATATCAAAGGTAAAATAGCCGTTATTTGAAAGCGCACTTAATTCCGGCACATCTTCTTCACGAGAGGTATGATCAACGTAAACACAATAATTGTTAACTTTATGAATACCAAAGAGGTTGTTAACAAAGTCTTCACCTCTACTGTCTACCTTGCTTCCGGATACGACAAGAGAATTCGTCAAGGGCCTTGTGGTCGTCATCATTTTCTCCTTTGCAGCAAAGATGCATCTATTTTGACTCTAAACATAGTTACAAATTGGCTGATCAATCGTTATTTCAATTGGAAACAGCCCGCTCTTTTTGATTTTAAGGTGTATTTAAAGGCAAATCGAATTTTTTAACAATATTACTGGCTATGACCAGATCAAATTCCGTATCGATATCTACTGAAACCTCCCGGGGCATGAAATACCCCCCAACCGTTCCCTTAAAAAAATTTTTATTGGTAAGAAATTTTTCCCACCAGGAAATATAAATGGCGCCATTGGGCCTGTATATCATTTCATAGTCCTGACTGCGTGTTTTTTCTTTCCTGAAAGGGTCGGATTCATGATACGCACAAAGCAACTCATTTTTGTCTTTAATAAGACCCAATTGTGGCGGAAATTCATAGTTCGTGATCGACACGATACTGTCGGTGTTCTCGTCCAGAAGCGCCATAGCCTCATTCACATCTTTTGCTGTACGTAAAGGGGCCGTCGGAAGGAACAACCCAATCACATCATATTCACGCCCGGCATTTTTTTCTTCATCGGCTATAACCTTGACCGTTTCCAGCACTGTAGAGGTATCCGTCGCTAAATGGTCAGGACGCTTATGAAGACGAATCCGGTCCCCTGCATATTCTTTACAAAGTTCAAGGATCTCATCTGAATCTGATGTTACAATGATACTGTCGAACTGATTTGATTCAATGACAGCTTCAAGGGAATAAACAATCAACGGCCGGTCGCACAGTAATTTTGTGTTTTTATTTTTAAGCCGTTTGGAGCCCCCCCTGGCAGGAATTATTGCAAGATTACTTTTCATCATCTGCCCCTTCTCCGTTTTCATTTTTATATATCTGCGACATTTTGTCGTACACCTTGAGCAATTTAGGAATGCGTTGGGTCAATACCATGCAATCCCCATCCGATGTCGCTTTGCTTGGTTCGAAATGGGTTTCAATAAAAATGCCGGTATAGCTGAAGGGAATCGAAGCCATCAGGTATTTTTCGGCCAGAGACCTGCTTCCCGAGGTGAACTGACCCTCTTTATGCTGGGTGGAGTGCGTGCAATCAATGATAAGATGGTCACAGTATTCTCTCATGATGCCGGCCGCATTGAAATCCACAATAAGGTTTCCATATCCGAAAAAGGTCCCGCGCTCAGTGATCCAGACACGCGTATCGGGGTTCTTGCTTTTTATTTTTTCAGCAAAAAACGCAGTTTGATGCGGATCTATCCACTGCCCTTTCTTGACATTTACATCTTTGAAGTTTTTCCCGCACTCTTGCAAGAGGTCTGTCTGCCGGCAAAGAAACGCGGGAATTTGGATTGCGTCTACGACACCTGCCAGTTTTTCGACCTGGTGAGTTTCATGGACATCCGTTATTATTTTAACGCCGGGCATCGCTTCTTTGGTTTCCCGGAAAATATCTATGGATTCCTCAAGACCAGGCCCCCTCTTACCGTAAACAGATGTCCGATTGGCTTTATCAAACGATCCCTTAAGAAAAAAATCACGGCCTTCGAAAGTTTTGTATAAAAATTCCGCGGCTTTTAGAAAGTAGCCTCTGCTTTCGACCGAGCAGGGGCCAACAATCCATAATGTATTTTCGCCACAAGACATATCTCCTCCTATTTTAATTATTTTCCCTTGCCAGTCCTTGTTTCTTCAGGTCCCATTCTTTTTCAGACCTTGTAATTTTTGCCGGTTTCCAAATAGTTAAAGCTATTGACCCTCTTTAACAAAATGGCGAAAAGGCGTGATTCCCTTGGTCATTGACCGCAACCCCCTCCATTTCTACCACCCACCCAGGGCGGCAAACCGATCCGAGGACTACAATTAAAGGTAATCCCAAGGGCAGATGCTGCTTGCAAAAATCCTGAATGATTTTCCGATCAGCAATATCTCGCAGATAAACAATAAGGATTTTCAAATCAGTCAGTCCAGCCCCTTCGGATTTCAACAACGCTTCAATATTTAATAATGTGCGCTCACATTGTTTTCCGACATCACCGTAATGCATAATCTCCCCGTCCTTATCAATACTTGCCGTTCCTGAAATATAAAAATGGGAACGGTCTCCGAATATCAAACGGGTCCCTCGCTCAAAGGTGACACCATAGGCATGGGTTGGGCTAAGGAAATCCAGCGCCTGCATATAGTGGATTTGTTCTTTCTCAAGCCCGATAATAGACAAAGCATCCATAACCACAAGATCTGATACAGTTTCTCCACTGCCGCCGATGCCGGTACTGGCTACATAATGCGACCGCTCATGCATGCCCATTAGTCGAAAAAGCTCCCGCCGTGCATTGACCAGGCCCTGATAGTTGTTATCTATGTCACGGACATACAACCAGGTACGAATAAGGCTTTTTTCAAGATCGGTTCCCGTTTGGGTCAAAATATCAGACAATTGGCAGAAGATCTGATGGGTCTGCTCAAAGGAAGTCGTTTTGAATTCCGGCCGGCAGGATAACCACAGGGAGCGATAATCGCCATGTTTAACGGCAACACCCTCTCCCGGAAGGATCATCTTTTTTTCAACCGGGGTCTTAGACTTAATATGATAGGCTTCAAGGGCTATTTTACTTCCCGAAGCGGGGGGTTGTCCCACCACGGAGAAAAAAGAGGGCTTTGCCCTGTGAAATTGATTGGCGATCTCGTTCGCCTGGTTAACGGCATCACTCACCCGAAACCGAAGAAAAATTTCAGTGCCATGGTCAAGACCGTTGTCGCGAATCGTCTGGTCATAGATATCCTTCAGCCGATTTACGCCTCTGGATAATTCTACTCCTTCGGGCATCTCTAAGCTTAAAAAGACTTCCTCCGCATACTGATTTGAAAATGCGGAAATTCTCACGTCATTTTTCATGGGAGCTTTCTCCGAATAGGCCTTGAAAGCGCAATAGTATAATCATAAATGGTTGAACTGAATTAAATCGCCTATCTCAATGTCTTCTTTCTGCCAAAGGGAAGATTAAGCCGTTTGAGTTGGCGCCTCAAGAAAGGAGGTAATCTGGGTATAAATTCCAGCTTCATCCAACAAGTGTTTTTTATACAACTTTTCCGGACTGCCGCTCTCCCCGAAGGTGTCTTTTATGCCAATTCTTTTTACCGGGACCGGAAGTCCGGCTCCTGCGATCACTTCACACACCCGGCTTCCAAGTCCGCCGATGACACTGTGGTCTTCAACCGTGATAATCAAAGAAGTGCCGGCGGCACAATCAAGGATAAGTTGAGCATCTATCGGCTTGAGAGTTGAAATATTCATTAACCCCGCATCAACTCCTTCCCCTGCAAGTTTGTCACGGACCTGCCGGCCGTAGTAAACCATATCTCCTGTTGCAACGATCATACAGTCCCGGCCCTTGGAAAAAAGATAACCCTTCCCCGCTTCAAACCGGTATGTATCAGGTAAAACTTTTGGCAACGGTTTTCTACTGATCCTTAAATAAGCCAAGTCTTTTGTCCGGCACAAATATTCAACGATCTGTTCAGTCTCGAATGCATCGGCCGGGGAATAGATGTTCATTGTGGGGATGGATGACATTAAGCTCAAATCATCTAATCCCATCTGGGTAGCCCCATCTTTTCCAATTGCAAGGCCTGAATGGGTACCTACAATGACGACACCCGCACCGTTGAATGCACAGGAGGTACGTATCTGATCTACTCTGGAAGCAATAAAGGCGCCGAAACTACTGATAAACGGCCTTAATCCCTCCAAAGCCAAGCCAGCGGATGCGGAGAGGGCATTTTGTTCTGCAATCCCAAATTCAAAAAAACGATCGGGGTATTCTTCTGCAAATCGTTTTGTCCGGGTTGCACCACTTAGATCGCAACTGACAACCACAACATCAGACCGATTCGCTCCCAAAGTACATAATGCCTGGCCAAAAGCATCCCTAGTCGCAATTAAAGTCATTTTGACAGCTCCATGATTGCTTTTTCATAATCCAACTTATTTATTGCCTGACAATGCCAAGATACCTTGCCTTCCATGAATGAAATTCCTTTTCCCTTTACTGTTTTGGCAATGATCAATGAAGGTTTGAGCGCTTTTCTGCAATCCTCAAACGCATTGCTCAGTGCTTCAACATCATGGCCATCCACCGTTACGACATGCCAGTTGAACGCCCGCCATTTGTCTGCCACCGGTTCAACGGGCATTGTATCAGCAACGGCACCATCATTTTGAAAGCCGTTGAGATCAAGGATGGCAACCAGATTGTCAAGACCCAATTTTGGGGCGGACATAGCCGCTTCCCAGACCTGGCCTTCCTGGGTTTCGCCATCCCCCATGAGTACATAAACCCGGTGCCTGTTTTTTTTCAGTTTTATCCCCAAAGCGTATCCAATCCCCATGGACAATCCTTGCCCCAAGGACCCCGTACTTGCGTCGATATAGGGGAGCGTTCCCCGAACAGGGTGCCCCTGCAAAGGGCTTTCAAACTTTCGCAATGTGGGGAGCATATCTTTACTGCACGCCCCCATTTCTGCCAGGGCCCCATAAAGTGCCGGTGCTGCATGGCCTTTTGAAAGAATGAAACGGTCACGCGCTTCACCATTTAGCTGCATTTTAGAAAAAAACAGTACAGCAAGAATTTCTGCAATCGACAGGGATGCACCCGGATGCCCGGACTGGGCACCAAAGAGTGCGTCCAATGTATTTTTCCGGATGTTATTCGAAATATTTTTTAAACTATCCATTGCTTTTTTCCATTATCTTCATTTTAAAGATACCTGTAATAATATGCGAAATAGATGAAAGAGCGTCTTCAAAATGAAAGTTAAAATTGTTGTTCCCGGTTTGCCCGGGAAAAGTGGAAACCCCGGGAATCAGAATCAGGATATCGGTCACGCCCTTCATCTTCCCGCCAGGATCACGTGCCACGCCAATTGTTGTTGCACCCCTTTTTTTTGCCGCCTCAAAGGCCGTGATGATATTCTTTGAGTTCCCACTGCCTGAAAATCCTATGACAAGATCTCCAGCATCAACCCCATGGTTTATTAATTGATGGGAAAAAATATAATCCGGCCCCACATCGTTCACCAGCGCTGTAATTGTTGAGGGGCTTTCCGATAGATTTAATATTTTTAACCGGGGTATGTCCTCTGACACCGGCTTGCCCTTGTCTTCAGAAACAAAGGGGTGGAGAAATAGATCCGTCACCATGTTTGATACATAGGCTGCATTTCCCCCGTTTCCAAAAGCGTAAATACATTTCTGATCTTCATACGCTCTCCAAACTGAATCAATCGCCCGTTCTACATCCTTTACCGGAAACTGATCCAAAAACCCTTGTTTCTCTTTCACATATAGTTCAATCAGATTGAACACAGACTCGTTCATTGGGCATACTCCTTCAATATTCGATGTAATAAACGCCTGGATAAAAAATAAAGAAATTCACAATAGGATTGATGATGAAGCGGGGCAATATTGGCAAACACCAATGTCCCCAAAATTTCAACTTTTTTCCAGCTGTAGCCGTTCTCTTCAATAAATTCTTTAAATATTTCACGAAACTCCATCAGGTTGGATGGTACTAAAAAATTATAAAATGCATGTGAATGACTATCGACTGAAGTCGAAAATTGATTATTTCTGACCACTTCGCCATTTACAATAAGTGCATGGTACAATTTTGCAAAATCATAATATATATCCCCATAGTTGGTGATTGACCCAAATGCCTGCCGCCAGTCAATCAACAAACACATACCCTGGTGTCCGAACACAATATTTTCTGGTTGAAAATCTCCGTGAAAAAGAACTGGTTGCCCATGGCAAAGGTCATCCCAGTGTATCTGGTTGATAAGATCGGCTAGCGATGGAACCATCTCCCCATTGATCCAGGAATCGTGGTCATCTATTTCATTCATGGAGAGAAGCATTTTTACCCGGTCTTTTGTTTTGCCTTCATAGAATTTCCGGCAGACGGCATAAAAATGATTCCGTTCTTCCGGGTCCAAATGAAGTGGCCGCCATAAATTTTTTTTAAAGGTTTCAAGCATATTTTTAAAAGAGCGATTGTCTGTCACCTCTGACAGCAGTTTTCCGGGAACATATTGATACGCATAGAAATTTTTTTTCAAATCACTGATTTCGGGCACAAGTCCTGCCAGTTTTTCTGCCCGGGTTACTCGCTGGGTTACAATTTCCGGGTCTTTATAAAACTTGATGACCTTGCCGTTTTCAATGAAAGTGAATTCACTGATCTTTGGAAGGACTTGACATTTGCTTAGTTCATCCCTGGTTTTTTCGTAATTGGATGTTGTACCGGTGTCATGCCAGGTAAAGGGAATGGGCGTAAGGTTGTGTGGAAGTAAGCCTGCCAACCCGCTTGCAACCTGCCACTCCTCATTTCGCAATATCTTATTTCCATTTTCCAGGCTGGAGAAAAACGCCTCAACATGAAAAACACCGGCCATACCGATAAACGCGTGATCCAGGCAGATATTTTTGCCGTCCACATGCGCGTGCTCAAAAGTGGTCGGATCAACCTTATCCCAAAACCCTGAAACCTTGCGATCATTGACCTCTACCATGCAATAGGGCTCCGGATCTTCAACACCAGCAACGCCCACCCAGTCATAACCGGGTTCAGGGACCTCTTCCATCACAATGGTATCACAAGAGGTGAAAATAAAGGGGCAATCCAAATAAGGCCTGCATTGCAACAGGGAATATCCAGGACCGATTCCCTCTCCCTGCCATCTATCAACCAGTACAGTTTTAACAGGTCGATCGGGGTGTGCAATTGAAATATAATCCTCAATCTGTTCGGCCTTGGCACCGACTGCGATTACGATTTCCGTCGAGGATTCAAACTTTTCAATAATCCGGGTCAAAACCGTAGTATATCCTATGGGCAGCAACGCCTTGTGAATAATATCGGCATAACCGGATCTGGTTCCGGCCCCGGCGGCTAATATGCAAACCTTAAATCGCATATTATTCCCTGTGCTCCGTATCGATCCTTCCGGACAACCTGCCGCTGTCATCAGCCAGACGGATGACATCATCCAGTTCAGGGGTCGAAACCTCATAGGCAAGATAGTCGGACATGGAGATAACCCGATGTACTTCTCCGGGTATGCATGTCCAGAACTCACCCGGCTGGATTGACGTGCGGAAAGCATCCAAATTGTCCATCGGTATATTGCCGCCGTAAGCCGGGTCATTTAGATCAACATGCAGCCCTGCAATAACATCCGCTTTCCCCTCAACAAGAAAGTTTGTTTCCAGCTTTGCTTTGTGCAATTGTAGGCTGGACTGTTTCCCGGCAACCATATAGATCTGTTTTAGAACATGATGTTTTTTTGTCCATATTATCCACAATTCATGCCCCCAGGGTTTTTTCACCTTTTTAATGTTTTTAAGAATTTTGCTTGATTCCAAAGGGATCTCTTTTTTGCCATAGCCATCATCAATAATTTCAACGGGTGGTTCAAAGATCTCGTGAGATACCACATGAAATGAGTCAAACCCGGAAATTGCATTGATTTTCCATGTCGTTCCGGGAAGTAATACCGCACCTTCACCTTCATTTATGGAATGGACATCTGTTGTGTCTTGGTTCTGGATTATCAGTTCAATCTTCCCACGGTGCAGATAAAACGTTCTTAGGCCCTCTTCAGTCCGGAATATATCCGTCTCATCTGAACCATCGGCCACCAAACGTTCAAACCGGTATTTCTCAGTTGTATCGATTGTTGTGAATACCACTTTTTTTCTCCCCCTAAAATTTTTTCCCTGTTCTTTATAGCCATTTCGCCAGAAAAGAATCAGACAGGCAGCGTTTCGTATACAAGCGAAATTGTTCCGCTGCCTGAAACACTGTCATTGTTCTGCCTGCGATGAATGTTTTTTTTAATTTCTCGGCGTATTGAATCAACCCCGTCTTTTTGCCGACCACCACATCCATGACCGCATCAAAATGTTTGATCGTATCTTTGTCAACCGGCAACCGGTCATCCTCAGCGGCCATGCCGATATTTGTAGCATTGATCAGCAAATGGCCCGTCTGCTTATTTCTGTGTTCCCATGGGATAAATAAACCACCTGTCATCTCTGCAATCAATTCACCTTTTTCCCTGGTTCTGTTGCAAATGCAAATTTCACCATCCAGATCCTTGACGGCACAGGCGATTGCCCTTGCGGCCCCTCCGGCTCCGAGCAGAACCACCCGCTTGCCTGAAATGTCAAGTGTGTCATTGATCGCTTTTCGGGCGCCATGATAATCCGTGTTATAGCCAGCAAGCCGTCCTTCTTGTTTGACCACGGTGTTAACCGCACCAATGTTCTTGGCGTTATCGTCGATCTGATCCAGGTACTTTATAATTCTGGTTTTATGGGGCATGGAAATTCCTGCCCCATGAAAATTTTTCCGAAGTAATTCGATCGCCGTCGTTAAATCTTCGCTGTCCACTTTTAAGGGGATATAAACAGCATTAATTTTATGTGCCGAATATCCGGCGTTATGAAAATGAATCCCGAATTTACTTGGCAACTTCGCCATGGAAACAAACTTGAGTGTGTCCGCATCAAATCGATTCGCCGGCTCTGCTTCTATCTTTCTGTCAGGATGAATAATTTTCTGAATTTGCAGGCAGGCGTCCAAGACAGCCCCTTCTCCGGAACGGCTTTCGGTTATATAATCGGCTTGGGCGATGGCTTCTTTTCTGGCATTGCATGGTGCAATGCCATAGAAACAATCGCGAAGAACCGGAGCATCATAAATCCCATCGCCGATATAAAAAAAATTTTCCATTCCATATCGATCATTAAGATAGTGATACCGATCTTGTTCCAGTATCAATTCGAGTGAATACCCCATATCGTCAACAAGCCGTTTTTTAGATATTTCATAGCCACGTTTGTCAGCGGTAATAAATAGGATTTTTAATTCATCCCGAATCAATTTCAAACCGTCACTATCATGAGGGCCGAAGACTTTACCTATTTTACCTTTCTCAGTGTAAAAAAACTGGCCTGTTGTCATTACGCCATCGACATCCATTATGAGTAGAGTTGGTGGCTTTATTGGTTTTCTGTCATCACTCATTTTATAAAGAATACTCTTTAAGACTTATTATTGTTCAACACTGCCAAAGCATAGTTATTCCCACCATCACTATATGCAGATTGACCATATTCAATTTTTTCAACTTTGGTATCATCAAAAATATTTTGTACGATACCCATAAATCTATCAAAGGTCAGATTATTTGCCCAAGGTGCGCGATCTGAATTATTCACACTGTTTTCTATAAACCATACGTCGTCAACAACAATCACATGGCCTTTTATATAATGATTTTTAATAGCATTCAGTTCATCAATTAACGGGCAGCCATGACCATGTGCATGTGCATCCAAATAAAAAACAGCCGCTTCATCTATAGTTTCCAACACTTCACGTAATTTTTCTGCTGAATTACCATGAACGATGGTAACCTTTCCTTCAGTTATCTCTTTCGTGAACATTGACTTGGATTTATTGATGTAATCCTTGTTTATTTCGATTGAAATTATTCTTTCAAAATCAAGATCCAATGCTATTTTAACACCATCTCCCCTTAAAAATCCTGTTTCCACAAACAGTTTTATTGCTTTTTTATTGTCCCTGATAAATTTAATCTGATTTTTGCACAGCGCCATTTTCACACCTCAAAACAAAGCTTTTAATCCTGCCATATTCTTATATTTTAGTGACTGAAATGTTATTCTTTCTTCATTAACACGATCATTGTAATAGCCGTATCAAACCATAATCCAATCCCTGCCATAGATAATACTTCAAGTGTTCATCCCCGATCTTTGTTTTAATATGTTCACGAATGGCATAGGGTGGCCTTATGCAGTATTGATAAATGGAATCGTACAACTTTCCAACTTTAGATATATTTTCAGATGAACCGAAAAGCCACAGATCCTGAATGGCTAATGGCTCATCATCCCTGTATGTCTTATCAAAGTTTCTGGGTGACGCCAGTATTATATCTTTGCGTTTTTCATCAAATACAAACTTTTCTTTAAACCACATGTCAAAGCGTCCGAGAAACGTAAAATCATATTTAAACTGATGCGCTTGTTCATATGCGTCTTTTAATTCAAGCACTTTTTTTGTACTTAACCATCTGCTGTGGCTTCTTCGCGCTAAACTGGTAAGATAGGATTCCAGTTCATTCTCCGGTTGTGAGTTTACAATGGGGATATATCGAATATCGTTTTTCAACTCAGCGACATCCTTTATGCCATAGTTTATCAGCTTAACGTCTTCAAAGGCTCTTTTTTCTTCGAAAAGAGCCTTTTGGGGTTTATACACGCTGAGAATACGATCCTTATAATCCTTAGACCAAGTATGAATAAACACATCAACATTGTAGTGATCGAAAAATGCCGTTTTATAGTATTTATACCCTTCTTCTGGAGCTATGGTGCCTCCGGCGCCATCTCTGCCCCCCATGCCTCCCAAAAGGCCAAACAGGCACAATGAAATTCGCAAGGTAACCTCCGTATTACTTATGAATATATTCTTTTTACGTTTATAGCTTGTACTTAGAGTCTTAGTGCTTGTTAACTAAACAAAAATCACGATTGGATGGTATTTTTTAATAATTTATAAATTATTTGATTGTCATCATTCGGCCAGTAATTTGATCGCAACATATCCAGTACAAAGTATCCATTAAATAAGTGTCATAAAAAAGACAGAAATTTTCATTTGTAGAAAACAACGAGCAGACTTTTATTGTCTTCTTTTTTGACCACTTGGTCACGAACCATTCAACTATTTAGCAGAGTATAAAACTGTATTTTGATTATCATCAAAATACAGTTTTATAAATCTTTCAATTACCGCTTCTATGACATCCAATTTTGGATGAGATCGATCTTCTTTCCAAGTGGATTGAAACGGAGAGTTCATAACTATTTCATAGCTTGGATAATAATCAACATTTTTAAATTCACTACAAATTTCTCTGGCGACAGTTACAAGTTGAGATTTTGAATAATTGTTTGCGACAATAATGTCCTCCTGATTAAAAGTCATACCCAGTGGTACAGGAGATACTGTCAATATAATTTTGATATCCGGCTTCACGAAATTTTCCAACAATTGAATACAGTCTAAAAGAGCTTTTTTAGTTTTACTGAATGTCGAATTAAAAAATGAAAAACGTTTTGGCATCTTTTCAATATACCTCTTGTTAGGAGGATGATTGAGAATTAACCCCGTTTCATTGTCTTTCCAAACTTCGGTGAGACCTAATGTAAAAATTACCACGTCTGCTTCTTTTATTTTATATGCCGCTTTGTCCAAAATGTCTCTTGCCGCATTTGCGTCATTTTTTGACAAAACTGCAGAGTGGTTTGCTTGGCAATCTTGCCAAGCGTCGGGACCGACTTCTATTAATCCACGTTCAGATAATGAAAATTTTTCCGGCTGAAAAATTCTTTCTAACTCATTTAGCATAGAATGTGTGGAATATTTATTGAGAACGGTTCTTTTTACAAAAGGATATCGTTCTGCATTTTTTAAATCAGCATGTAGGCCGATATGATATGGCGAATAGTATTGTTGAGGATATTTGAAATCTTTCAAAACGAGGTTTACATCATTTTTTTCCAGAAAACCTTCTTATGCCATTACGGCATTACCTGCCTTCAAAAATTTGAAAATCTTATTTGCTTTTGATTGATATATATCAAATATTAATTTTTTTTAATCTGGTACTAATTCTAAATCTAATGAAAAACAGAAAATTCTTTTGGTAGGAGAACAGTATGCGTTGTCGTTCTCATAATGTATTTAACTATTTCTCTGGGGTCTAAAGAGGTTTCATCTCCCTTAGAGGAAAGATACGAAGCAATTAATTCCTGTCTGATTTTTTGATTTAGCACATAATTAATCGGGTGAAAAAGAAATTGTCTATACGTGTCTTCTATCAAATCCATTTTGTGTTGTTTTAAAAGCCCTGCCCAGTAATAAATAATTATACTTGGCGCAAGGCAAATCACTCTTGGTAAATTAGCTCCAAGGATGTTTCCAACATTTAGATCATAATTATTAGTTATTTTACTGTCGATCATCATTTTCGCGAGACAGGAGACTGGGTTGTGTAGCGTTACATGAACTTCAGAAAAATGCATTTTTGATTCTTCAAGCTTCCCGTTGCAGAAAAGCACTATACTCAATATGGATTTAATAAATTCGTCTTCATTGTCTTCTTTTATTTCCTTGAAACAAAAATCAATGCATTCGTCAAAGCATCCAAGATTTAACAACAACAGAGCCTGCATTTCCTTATTTCTCTTATCTTCAGGTAACAACCTTAAGGTGCTCAATGCAACCTTAAAATCACCTAACCAATAGCTAAAATGAAATTTTGCCCCCAGAAAAGCGCCATCATATATTTTCAGTTTTTCTATACATTGAATGCACCAATACCCCTCTTCATACCTTCTTGCTTCCCACAGCACTGGAAGGATGCTTTTTAAATGAAATTCTGAATATTTTAACTTCTCTTTTATTTTTTCCCAGTACAAAGACCATTTTTCGTATGATGCAATATTGGGTATCTGAACAAACAAATCAAACTTTTCTTTAAATTCATTGATGCCCCCCAAACTGCAATCATCCGCCTGGCAGAGATCTTCAATTAGGCTGTTTACTGCTTCTTCTTGAAATAAAAAGTTATTATTTTCAGCAATTAATTTATGATAGTCTTCGATATTATTGACTTCAAATCCACAAGCTATCTTTGCTTTTTTAGTCAAAGCCCGAGCAAGACAATTCGTTGCCCCTGGATAATCTCCTGTTTTTATATTATTTTTAATTACCTGCAAAAGATCGTGTAAAGAATTCGTGCTTGATGTATTTTGTTTATCAAAAACTGTTGAGCCTGAAAGTTCATTGATTTTCTCTGACAACACTGACATCTGATAGTTGTTTAACCGCTCAAAACATGCATCATTCTTTTTCATCTTACCTGCTAATTCAGGCATCATTTTAAGGCTTTGCATCAATAAAGAAAACGGTTTTATTTTATTGAATTCGAGTTTGCTTCCATCCAATGGTTGATTTGCAAATCCGGTTTTACCTTTAAGAAAAAGTCCTGTCATCAAGATAAAATGTATTGGAATATCGATTATTGGTATTTCTTTTTTAAACTGAGAGATTTGAAGGAATCCATTTTTAATCCGCGCGGTTTTTGCTAATGATCTCATTTCTTCATTTACTATGGGGGTAAACGGGGAAATTGATATCATTTTTTCATAAAAGGTTATTGCCGTTCCGATATCTCCTTTATTTAAGTAATGTACCGCGTTTTCCAAATATGGGCCTATAACTTCCTCCTCTATACGAATCACCGCTTTTTTGATGTGGTCCAGGCTGATTAAATTTTGTTCGGTATCAAGTTTAATTTCGATATAAGTTATTATTGAAAGGATGATATTTAATAAAAACAAATTATTCTTGCGGCTCTTTCCGGATTCTTTTATGAAAACGTTTCCACACTCAAACTTTGCTTTATTATCTTTAATTTGGAAATGCTCATCACAGCCGTCTAAAGGCAAAGCAGCTGTCATAAAATCAATGTTTGCAACGCTATTGTCAGCATCCCCTTCTTTTTCACTCAATATGAACCCTGTGAATTGATGTGCTTGAATTAACTCTCTCCAGTTCGACAATCGTTCGGTTGTTCCCATTACGATATTGAAATCAGGTGCCAATAGTGATGGAAATTGTTGGCGCCCTGTACACTGGGTCCCATCGTCCAACATAGCCAGACCGGAAAAATATCTGGGTCTCTTCCACAAGGAAGGTGATGGAGTGAAAGCTTCTTCTAGATCGTAATTATTACCATCTTCAATAATTTTATCCTGCAGGATTGAATAAAAAAGAAAGTCGCCACGCAAATTCAAGTCCGTACGGCTTAAATTATCCCCCAACACAGATATATTGCTTTCACTGCACGTTCCCTGCTCCTTATTAAATACTGTAACAGCAAGGGTTGCGTTTTTTATTTCTTTGGAAAATTGTTTTACATAAACAGACTGTTCCCCCTTAAACACACCCAGTTGATATAAACTCTCTTTTCCAAAAGAGAATCCATGAAACGTTAGTTCAGTCCTCTCTTCAACCTCGGTTCCCAATCGAATGAGCGGATGTTTTTTGGAAATCAATAATCTTGCAAACCCGTCATTATCCTTTTTTAACAGGATATCATCGGATTCCTTGTTGCTTTTAGTTTCACTTTTTACAACGATGTCCTGTTCTATATTCCATTTAAAAACTTCCTCATTTATCTTTACCAGATCAAGTCGACGCCATTCCAAAGGAAACGGTTTAGACACAACATAGTTCTCCTGTGATTGTGCTGCCTTTTGATCGAAAATAAAAATAAGACCAACATCCATTATTGAAACAGGTTTAACCAATTGAATGGGATGATTACGCACCTCAGAAAACGAAAATGCAAGCGTCTGTTGTTGGTGGTAAAATTCCTGCAATACAAGTTTGATGTAACCCTTAGACAAATAAATATTCGTCGGATTTATAACGAGTAGTTTTTCATTTCTTGAAAAATGATTTAATGAGGACTGTAGGCCGGACATCATTATATTGTTTGAATCATAGTCTATATCCTCTATCAGGCAGACAGAACACCCATGAAACGCATTTTCAAGGTGTACTATATTCGTTACAATTACCAATTCATGGGCACATGATGAACGTACCATTCCAACTGCTTTTTCAATAAGTTTTAAAAACAAGCTGTCTGTAGCCCAAGGATTGCTTTGCTTGTTATTATGAAATGCAGGAATAACTATTTTCATTATTTAACATGAAGATGAAATAAAAAAGCTTTTATTGAACAAAGTATAAACCATATAGAAATATTTTATAATAAAAGTTATATCGCGTTTAAGGGCTCCCAAAAGCTAAATCAGGAAGGATCATTCATCAAAGTTAAACAAATCATCTTCTATTATCTTTTCAGCTATCTCGAAATCCGAAAGATAGTCAATATCAAGTTTCATGATTGGATTTTCTATGGTCTCCATATGCATCACCTGTTTTCCACCACGCAGTCTCCGCCCATAAAACAGACTGATCATTCTAAAAAAGTATGAATTCATTATCTCATCTGGAAAACAATTTGTCGATTTTAACCGCCGCAATTTATTCTTATTACTCTGATAGTAGTATTGCAAGTCTGCCGGTACTGAGACTACTGTTTTTACGGAGCTTACACCATCCAAAAGAATATTTGTCAGTTTGTTCATCATACTGGCGGTTCTAAATGGACTAGTCGGATAGAGTTCAACCAGAATATCAGGAACATAACTATATTCATCTTCCAACCGCTTTAGTGTGTATTCCATACTCAACCCAATCGAAGACTTATCCATCGCCAATTCACGGGGTCGTAAAAACGGAACCTCAGCATTAAAGGCTTTGGATATTTCAGCAATTTCATTGTCTTCCGTGCTTACTAACGTTTTTGTTATATTTTTACATTTTAACGCGGAAGCAATGGTATAAGCAATAAGCGGTTTGCCATTTAGAAGACGAATGTTTTTTTTATACAAGCCCTTAGAACCACCACGCGCCGGAATAATTGCTATTATTTCTGGTTTTTCTTCCAATTTAACAGTCAACCTTCTTTCAGAAGCGTTTCATTTAAAATATACAAATCTGATTTCTTGCTTATTCGTAAACCGTAAGAAGCAGAATCACAACCAGCCAAGGTCCTTCATTACAAGCATAAGTTTTTGTTTGCCTTCCTCATCTATTCGACTAAGTGGAACGCGTTCATGACCCGGCATCAACCCCATGATCTCCAAAGCAGCCCGCATAGCACGATGCCATCCCAATTCAAACGCGATATTAAAAAAGGGGGTTTCGGTATTATCAATGATATCTAAGCAAGATTCATGGTCTTTATTTTGCCAGGCTTCCCAGAATTTCTCTTCAATCATGGGTACAAAGTTTCCAATACCGGTTAGCCAGGATTTGACACCAAAATTGGCGCAGGCTAAAAATTTGCGCATGCTCCCCCCCGCCACGATCAGCGGCATCCTGTCTGAGAGCCGGGACGCAATCGAATAACGCAGGCTTTCATCTTCCAGCTCTTCCTTCATGCCCACAAGGGAATCTATCGTGGTCAATTTGGAACACAAATCAAATGAATATGGCACCGAACCACCGCCACACCCCCGGGGCAACAGGTGGCCGTGGGCAAGTAACGGCATATCCGTCATCTCTGATATCTTCAAATAATATGAAAAAACAGAGTCGTCCGAGTAGTGCCTATCAGGGAAATAGACCAGAGCGCCATCACAATTATCTTGTTGGGCAGCGTCAATAATTTCCAATGCCACTTGAATTGATCCATAAGGTGGCGTTCCGGCAATAACTAAGATATTCTCTTTGGATTCTTCCGTGACCTTTCGATTTAGTGCTATGATTTCTTCTGGCGAGAGAAGATTAAGGCGACTGGTACCTGCGGTCACCATGAGTGCATTGGCTCCTTCTCTGCAAAGAAATTTTACATATTCACCAACTGCGTCCAAGTCTAAATTACCATCAGATGTAAACGCTGGTGGAACAGGATATACAGGGCCGGATATTCTGCGTCTTAATTCATCGTAATTATATCTTTCCATTTCACATCTCTTTATCAGAAATCAGATTTTAAGTTATCATATTCAAACGTGTAATTAAGTATTTAAATCATTGTCGTCAATAGTCACTATGGCGAGGTAATTCAAAAGGTATTAATGTCGTATATTACTTCTTCGTGCTTTAAAGATTAAATCCGGAAGAATCAGATTGTGAAACCGCCTGTCTTTCTCTGTCAAATTAAGTTCCGGCTGTCGTTTAACTGTAGAAGGCTCGTTGATAAGATCAGTGTAGACTTGCTGGAAGGCTTGGATTAAATCGGCCTCGTTCCAGTGTTTTAGAAGCCAGTTGCGGCCGGATTGTCCGATCTCTTCACATTCGGCTGGATTCTCAAGCAAATGGAGTAGAACTGTTTTGGCATCTTCCAGGCGTACATTTATAAAGGGGCAGTGGTCCGAGCCCGAAACGAACCGAAGCAAAGAAAGGTTGCGTTCATCAATAAAACTTAATACCGGCTTACCCTGAGATAGGCCTTCAAGGCCGGTTAAATGATAGCTCCCGGTGGCCAGATCATCGATGACGATCCGAGATTGTTGTTTTGCCTTGAGAACTTCCTTGAGAGGCCGGCCAGACATGATCTTAAAGGTACATCCGGTGCGAGCTGCGACTTGGTGGATCAGCTCGGTCACTTCCGGAGCGGCCTTGGTGTCCCAACGCCGCTCAAACGCCCCTGCAGTTTTTGTTGGGCTGAAAAAAATGTCGAATTCAGGTTCATGATTCAAGCGCGGTGAATAAAGTGGATCGGAATGCGGAATCAGGTTGGGCACCACGCGGGATTTGGGAAAGAACCGTTCTGGGTACTGGGCGATGACCAGAGAGGGCAGGGGGCATCCGAGCAGTTTTTCTTCCGTGATGCCCATCTGCTCGGCTATCCAATCGGATGTGGAGTGAAAGTGGCGTATGATACGTTTGCCGGCCTTTAGCAACACTCTAAAATCAATTGGAGTAAACTGCCTGGATTCACAATCCAGGTAGTTGTGCAGATGTAGGATATCTGCCTCGTTGGCAAGGCGCTGGGCTTCTCCGGGGTTTTCGGAGAAGATCAGATCGTGGTCGTAAAGTCCGAAGCTTTCCAAATCCACAAGCCGTGCATTGACATCTGTTAACCGGTTCAAGGCCTGGACCAGACGGATCGGGGCACCGGCAAGGGGGGTTACGGAAAAGTGGACAACGCGAATTGGTTTTGCTTTTGTTACCATAATGAAGTTATTTTACTGTGCAGTTTCTGCATGCAGGTATCTCTTTGTCAGTATTGACTGTTTCCCGTATTTGGGTCGCCGCTTTTCCAAACCAGATGTCATTAAAACTTTTTTTGTTTAAATTGCCGACCACAGGACTGCCAAAACAGCACAGGGTTACGTCTCCATTTAAGTTAACAAAACAGGTGTTCCAGGGCCTGCGACAGATCTTGCCGCCTCTGTTTTCAGG
The DNA here is from genome assembly GCF_963665355.1 of uncultured Desulfobacter sp. Lineage (GTDB taxonomy): Bacteria > Desulfobacterota > Desulfobacteria > Desulfobacterales > Desulfobacteraceae > Desulfobacter. The sequence goes on along the minus strand of NZ_OY762229.1, from coordinate 5,034,665 downwards.
TTCAATTATGGAAATATGTTTTTTGGCAGCTTCTATATAGGGTAAGGCTTCGTCTCTGTTTATTTTTTCTGCCTTTTCCAGGGAAGGTTCTATGAATTGGGGATAAAAGGTGTTGATGCAGTCAATCCCATAGGCCCCGGCATATTCAGCAAGCGTCGGTAAAGAGTTAATGGTGGTTTTAGTTAACAGAAAATTAAATTCTAAAGATGGCGTCAGACTGCCTGAAGCCGCTTTTGAGGCTTGAACCCGCTGCACCCCTTTAAGTATTTTGGTTAGATCGTATCCACGCATAGCTCGGTAAGCCTCCTGTGTTCCTCCGTCAACGCTGATCATCAGCCGGCCAACCTTTTTAACGATACCATTGACATTTTTATCGGTCAGTAACGTGCCATTGGTAATGAGTTTCATTTTGCAGTGATCACCAAAGGGGAGGTTGAACAAGCGGTGAAGATCATACAGCATCGGCTCTCCCCCGATGGGGTGAAACCATTCAAGCTGGGGAAAGACATGGTTCATTTTGTCCAAAAGCTTCGGATCTATGTCCAAATCATTTTGGGGCTGAAGGCACAGTTTGCACCGAAGATTGCATCGGTTCGTCACAATAACGGAAAGTTGACTGGGATAGCTGACATCCATATTATTTTTTTATCTCTTCTTTCAAGAGCCAATTGAGATCAAAGCGAGTAAGGGCCATGGAACAACATTGGTCACTGGATGTCGGTAATCCGGTCATGGTAAGAGTTGTTTTGTACATTAAAAGAATGGTGCCGTCTGTGGCCACGGTCATGCTTGAGTAGTCAAACCACTCCCCGAAATCTGTTACAGCCTTGGAGTATTGCCAGGTCTTTCCACCATCTGTGCTTAGACGGGCTACGCCATGCTCCCGGTAAGGACCATCACTGTCGGGGTTGGCAAACAGGATAACATCATCGCCAACACGGTCTGACAGACCTATTTTTTTGAGCAGATCTTTGGGGTAACGGATCAAGCTGGCATTGCACCCCTGGGATAGTTCTTTTAGGATTGCATCATCTTTGGTTTCGGTAAACCTGTTACCACAATCACAACTTATTGCGGTTTTTCGCTTGAAGTCATCAAAATAGGCCCGGGCATTGAAGTAGATGTCGCCATTGCTTCTTTCCACAAGACAGGCCTCACCTGTTCCCTGGTGGAATGCATTTGACCGATAGAGGGTTTTGCCGTGGTCATCGCTGAAGATGGCGGTACTGAAGCACTTTTCTCTTCTGTCACGGATTGATTGGTCATTGTACCCGTTTGTGCTAATGATCACTCTGGCTGGCCAAATCAGACGGCCTTTATGCCTGCCGAATTGGAGCTGAATTCCCGGCCCGCTGCCATGGGTTCCGCCTAATCCGCCAGGGGCCTGTATGTTATGCGCAGGTTGCCAATCCATCCACGTATCTCCAGAGTCTGCACTTTGAAGCCAGCCACCGCCGCACATGAGAAGAACCTTGCCGGTTTCATTGTCCGTGACTGCGGAACCCATATGCCATTTTGCCCCTTGTTTTCGCCGCAGTTCAGTCAGATCTTGCCATGTCTGGCCGTTGTCCTTGCTTTTTTTCATCACAATATGGCATTCGCCCACATTGTCGCATGGCGATTGCCACCGTTGTTCGCAAAAGGCCAGAATGGAGCCATCCGGTGCCGTCACAATTGAAGGAACGTGGTAAAAAGCATTCTCTTTGTGAGAAAAAATTATAAATCGTTCAAACACTGAGGTCTGGTTTATCCCATATATTTGGAAATTAAGGAGATCGCCTTGAAAAAAGCCTTGCCGTTGTTGAGATGTCCCCGCCAGATTTCAGGAACCCATGATTCTCTGTAATCTGAAAAAAGCGGCATGATACGGTTCAGATCAATGTCTCCCTCTCCGAACTGAACACCTTCTCCGTCTACACCATAGGCATCGGCTAAATGAAGGTGTCTGATCAAGGGGTACACTTTTAGAATATAATCTTTGAGGTCTGTCCCCTTGGCGTTGCAGTAAAGGGCTGCATGGGAAAGGTCAAAAACTATATTCAGGCCTGCCTCATTGCAGACGGAAACGACTTCGTCTGCGTCCATGAAAAAATTGCCCTTCCATTCCCCGCCAAAAAGCCAGGGGTAGGGGGGCAGATTTTCCAGAAGCAGTTCAACGCCGGTGGTATCTATTTCAAACAATGATTGCATTAAGGCTTTTCGAAGAGGTCCTTTGGGAAGCTTTTCTTTCAGGCTTACAGCATCCGGATGAACCACAATTTTGGGGGTTCCCTGAAAAAAAGGACTCATTTCATTGGCCAGCGCAATGGTTCTTTGGACAAGATCCACTGATTTGGACCTTACGGCATGATCTGAATGGCATAGGTTTATGATCTCACCATCAATAAATTCCGGGGCATGAATGATCAACTCCTGCCGATGAGAACGTTCCGGGATAAAGGCGGTGGCAAAATCCTTTTCGGCCAGATGTATTTCAATAACCTCAGGATCAAAGGAGATGATGTTATAAAAATCATTGAACCGTGCAATCAATCCCCATTTACTCTGAAAAGAGTATACCGAAGGGTGGGGTGGTCCACCATTACTGTTTGTTTCCAAATCCTCTTCAAAGAAAAATGTGTCTTTAGGGATATCGCGGTGAATGGACTTTCCAATCAGGTCGTCTTTTCTGGAAGTATGCAGGCCTTTTCCGGGTCCCATTACTTTAATGTGGGATTCATTGATAACACTGCCTTTGGCAAGATCTTTCGCGGCGGCAAGGCTTTTGGCAAAAACTTCACGATTGAGAACTTCACCGCGAAGAAGAAAGCGCTTACGACTGCCCATGGCCTGATCCGCAATTTCGATATCCCTGACCAGCCGTTTGAATGAGTAGGGGTCAAGGCTGACTTTGTGGTCATTGCCTTCCATGGTTGGATCAAGGGTCAGATGCTTTTCAATGATGCAGGCCCCCATGGAAGCGGCGACAAGGGGAATAACAATGCCGATATCATGCCCCGAATATCCCACAGGTTTATCAAATTGCTTCAGCCAGTTGATCATTTTAAGATTCACATCCCTTGGCCAGACCGGGTAAGCACTGCGGCAATGGAGAATGGCGTATTCTGCGGTCCGTTCGTTCAGGAAACGGACGGTTTGCTGAATTTCATGCCTGTATGCCATTCCCGTGGAGATAATAATGGGAAGATCTTTGGAAGCAATGTATTCTAAAAGGGGATAATTTGTAAGGTCCGCCGAGGCTACTTTAAATGCAGAAATACCGGCGTTGTAGATCAATTTTGCACTGTTTATGTCAAACGGGGTACAGATGAAGTCAATGGGCTTATCCTCAGCATATCTTCTAAGTTCAAGGTAATCGTTGTTGGATAATTCGAATTTTTTAAGAAGAGGAATGATATACTGAAAATTTTGTTCGTACTTTTCAGGGTGATTGAGCATATCTTCTGGATAGAGGCTTACAAGGTCCCGTTTTTGAAATTTGACGGCGTGGGCACCTGCGTCAACAGCTGCATCTACCAATTCTTTTGCTAATTTAAGACTGCCATTATGATTGATTCCGGCTTCGGCGATAATGTACGTGGGATGCTCTTCTCCAATTTTTTTTTTGCCGATAATCATAGTTTTATCGTAGCGTTTTGCTTGATTGGGTTGGTGGTGGCTTTCTTATTGGTTTTGCGGGCGAACTCTTGAAGTGGTGGCTCTTGAAGATGTTCAAGATCCGTCAGTGTTATCACTTTTATGTTGTCTCCCACGATAGCTTCAATATTACTGTAAATTTCATCCTGGCGGGCAAAAGAGGTGATCAATACGGCGTCCGGATCAATCTGGGAGATGGCTTCCGGGGTCTGAATCAATGTACCGTTAAAAAGTTGGCCTTGTTTGGCAGGATCTCCATCTACAATGCCTATAACCACAAGCCTTGTATGGGGGATGGCCGATGTGACGATTTCTGCCGTATCAGATGCCCCGTAAAGAACTACGGTTCGAATGCCGTTGGTTTCATATCGCTTAAGCAACCGGATGATTTTTCGTTTTACAGAGGCATAAATCTGTACGGCCTCAGATGAAAAAGAGATAAAATCCTGAAATAATTTTTTTTGTCCTGTTGGGGTCAGATGATACTCTGTGGTGCGATTTGTACTTCCCGAGACAGTGATCAGGCCTGCCTGTTTTAACTCTTTTATGTATATGTTGACCATTGAACTGCTCAAATGGCTTTTTTCGGCTATAAGGTGCTGGCTGGAATGGGGCATCTCCTTGATCAGCATCAATATGGAAAGCCTTCTGTATTCTTTGCTTGGCGAAAAATAAGTTGTGGTGTAAGGGACGATCAAAATATAGCTCCGCTTTTTTGATTACATCTTCATACTGCTGTAACCAATCTTTAAGATTCTTTTCTGGCCAAGAAATTCGTTCAACACTTTCGGGTTAATTTCTTCTGAGTGAATTATCGGCAAGAACCATTCATGAATTAAATGGTTTTAAAAAAAAAATAAAAATTAACGTTACACGGCGATTTTTTTAAAGAAATTTATGGTATTGATTAGGCCTTCTTCAAGGTTGACCTTGGGTTCCCACCCCAGGTGCTCTTTGGCCATGGAAATATCGGGTTTGCGTTGGGTCGGATCATCTGCCGGCAATGGTTTAAATACGATTTGAGATGTGGTTTTCGTAAGCTTGATGATGGTTTCAGCCAATTCAAGCATACTGAATTCCAAAGGATTTCCCAAATTAAAAGGACCGGTAACAGTATCTGGTGTTGCCATAAAATCAATAAAGGCATTGATCATGTCATCCACATAGCAAAATGATCTTGTTTGGCTGCCGTCTCCATAGACGGTTATAGGTTCGCCCCTGAGGGCCTGAACAATAAAATTGGATACTACGCGTCCATCATTCGGATGCATTCTGGGGCCGTAGGTGTTGAATATCCTGGCTACTTTTATGTTCAGGTGATGTTGGCGATGATAATCAAAAAACAGGGTCTCGGCGCATCGTTTCCCTTCGTCATAGCAGGAGCGAAGCCCGATTGGATTGACATGTCCCCAATAATCTTCGGTTTGTGGATGAACCTGAGGGTCTCCGTAAACCTCACTGGTGGACGCCTGCAGAATTTTGGCCTTTGTTCGCTTCGCCAGGCCAAGCATGTTTATGGCCCCGTGAACACTTGTTTTTGTGGTTTGTACCGGATCATACTGGTAATGAATAGGCGATGCAGGGCATGCAAGATTATAAATTTCATCAACTTCAACGTATAATGGAAAAGTAATGTCATGCCTTAACAGCTCAAAATTGGATTCACCTAAAAGATGCTCCACATTTTTTTTCTGGCCGGTGAAATAGTTGTCCACACATAGAATATCATCGCCGTATTCAACCAGTCGTTCGCATAGATGGGAACCTAAAAATCCCGCGCCCCCGGTCACCAGAATTCTTTTTCGTACGTGTTTCATTTGCTTGTCACCTTTTTATTTCCATTTTAGGAGGGAAAGACAATGAAGGCTCATCCTTTTTTTTATGCATAGCTCCGCTCCTTCGATTCCATTGGCGTCTTGGTCTTTTAAATGCGATATGTTAGCGTTTGAACGAAAAATTATCCGCCTGCGACGTTGCAGAAAAATTTGCCAATTTGTTAAAATCGAGCCTTGCAACCACGAGGTCGCTTTTGTTTTAAATTTTTAAGCACGTTGCAGTCAGGCAACTTTGTGGGCATTCGCCCTTATTCGAGCCGTCCAAACAACGAGTTCCCGTTCAGACACTAAACAATAAAATGAACGAATTGTTAATACGTTAAGTTAACCTATACCATCGCATTGTACTATCGTCAAGAACTATCCATGCATTAAATGGTTAAAAAAATTTGCGAGAAGATGTGCAGCTATACTCTGTTACAATCCGTATGTGAGTCTTGCAAGTTTGGATTAAACTGCGGGCAGAAGCAGGCTTACCCTGAAGGGCAAGCCTGGTCACTTGGCGTAACCAGGCTTGTTTAAATTTATTGAAGGTCAGCTTACCGGCGGTCAGGATACATAATGGCAGCCTGGGCGGCAGCCAGCCGGGCAATGGGGACCCGGTAGGGTGAACACGATACATAGTTCAGCCCAGCCTTATGGCAAAACAGGACAGATTCGGGGTCACCGCCGTGTTCTCCGCAGATGCCCAGCTTAATGTCCGGCCGGGTCCTGCGTCCACGTTCCACCGCTGTTGTAACCAGACTTCCAACCGCTTCCTGGTCCAGGGTCTCAAAGGGGTCTGAGCTAAGAATCGCATTGTCAATATAGTCGTTCATGAAAGATCCTATATCGTCCCTGGAAAACCCAAATGTCATCTGGGTTAAATCATTGGTGCCAAAGGAGAAAAATTGGGCATAGTCTGCCATCTTATCTGCGATCAACGCCGCCCTCGGGATTTCGATCATAGTTCCGTACAGGTAGTCAAGGGTCTCTAACCCGTAAGCTTTAAGCACCTGTTCATGGCACTTGGTCACAATTTTCTGGACAAAGGCCAGCTCTTTTTCATTGCAGGTTACAGGCACCATGATTTCCGGCATGGGATGTTTTCCTGCTTTGATCAGTTCTGCGCTGGCCTCAAATATGGCTTTCACCTGCATCTCGGAGATTTCAGGATAGGTGATGCCAAGTCTCACGCCCCTGTGGCCGATCATGGGATTGGATTCTAAAAGCTGTTCGCTGCGCTTGTGCACCTCTTCTATGTCAATATGCAGGGCATCGGCGATTTCCTGCTGGTTTTCCAGGGCCTGGGGAACAAATTCATGCAGGGGAGGATCCAGAAGGCGCAGGGTCACGGGCCGATTGTCCATGACTTCCAGGGTCGCCTTGATCTCCTCCTTGACAAAGGGAAACAGTTCTTCCAGGGCTGCTGTTCTCTCTTCATAGGTCTTGCTTAGGATCATTTTACGCAAAAGGAACAAGGGCTTATCCGAGTCGGCGCCGTAGAACATGTGCTCTGTTCTGAAAAGCCCGATCCCCTGGGCACCAAAATCAAGGGCTGTCCTGGCATCTTCCGGGGTGTCCGCATTGGTGCGGACCTGCATGGCCCGGTATTTATCCGCAATTTCCATGAACGCTTTGAATCGGACATTTTCCGATGCGTCCTTCATCTTAAGCTGCCCCTGGTAAACCATGCCTTTGGTGCCGTTAAGGGTGAATGTCTCTCCCTCCTTGAACACCCGGGTACCCACACGAAGTTCTTTGGTTTCAACGTTGATTTTCAGTGCGCCGGCGCCAACAATACAGCATTTCCCCCATCCCCTGGCCACCAGGGCCGCATGGGAGGTCATGCCGCCCCGTGCCGTGAGAATGGCGGCTGCCGCGCGCATGCCTTCAATGTCTTCGGGATTGGTCTCTTCCCGGACCAGGATAGCCTTTTTATCTAATTTGGCCCATTGCACCGCATCTTCCGAGGAGAACACAATCTGGCCCCATGCACCGCCAGGGCCGGCCGGCAGGCCTTCTGCCACCTTAACGGCTGCTTTTTCCGCATCCGGGTCCACAATGGGGTGAAGCATGTCATCTAAAATTTTAGGATCAAGACGGCATACCATGGTTTTTTCATCAATGGTGCCTTCCTCCAGCATATCCATGGCCATGTTCAGGGAAGCCGTCGCCGTACGTTTACCCACCCGGCACTGGAGCATGTATAGCCGGCCTTCCTGGATGGTGAATTCGATGTCCTGCATATCCTTGTAATGGGCTTCTAGAAGGTTGCGGATCTCAAAGAGCTGTTTGTAAAGTTCAGGCATGGACTCTTCCAGAGAGGGAAGATGCTGGTTCTGGGAATTTTTGGTGTCGTTATTCAACGGATTGGGGGTTCTGGTGCCTGCCACCACATCCTCGCCCTGGGCATTGACCAGCCACTCGCCATAGAATTTATTGCTCCCTGTGGCAGGATCCCTGGTAAAGGCGACGCCTGTGGCAGAGGTATTGCCCATGTTCCCGAAAACCATGGTCTGGACATTGACGGCCGTGCCCCAGTTGTCCGGGATATGTTCAATGCGGCGGTAAGATACGGCCCGCTTGCCATTCCAGCTTTTAAATACGGCACCAATGGCTCCCATGAGCTGAGTTTTGGGATCATCGGGGAAATCAGCACCCAGGTCCTCACGGATTTTTTTCTTGAACCGTTCGCAAAGAGCCTTTAAATCCTGGGTTGAAATATCCGTGTCATTGTCATAGCCCTTGTCATTTTTCAGGTTGTTCATCATCATCTCAAGATTCAGACGGATACCCATGCCGTCCCTGGGATGGATCTGTTCCGCTTTTTCCATGACCACATCTGAATACATCATGATCAGGCGGCGGTAGGCATCATAGACAAACCATTCATTGCCGGTTTTTTTGACCAGTCCCGGGATGGTGGTTGAGCACAGGCCGACATTCAATATGGTCTCCATCATTCCGGGCATTGAACTTCTTGCACCGGATCGGCAGGACACCAGAAGTGGGTTGTCGGGATCACCAAAGACCATGCCGGTTTGGGATTCTATATTGGCCATGGCTTTGAGAATTTCTTCTTCAAGGGTATCGGGGAAGCGCCCATTTAGATCGAAATAATGATTGCAGCATTCCGTGGATATGGTAAACCCTGGCGGAACAGGCAGTTTCAGCTTTGCCATCTCTGCAAGGTTGGCGCCTTTGCCGCCCAAAAGGTTTTTCTGACTTGCATCCCCATCTGTTTTATCAGGGCCGAACTCATAGATGTATTTGGTCATTTTAGATCACCGCTTATATGGTTTCAGTCTTAATGTTGATATTTAGCCTGCCCAAGCTGTGGAATCAGCCGGAATCCGATTTTCTTTAAAGCCTGCCAAAAGTTAACGTTTACTATTAATGCGTTGGAAAAATCAAGTCAAATAAAATCTAATGTTTATAAATCACTGCTTCGATGATAATATCACTTTTTTTGTAATTAAGTATGATTGGCACGTTATCGCCGTTTGGCAGGTACAACAGGAGGAGTAAATGCTCAATATTGAATCCATAACCAAAGGATTCGCAGATCAGGTGCTGCTGGAGAATGCCGGCATTCAGATCAATTCCGGTGAACGGGTGGGGCTGGTGGGAAGAAACGGCCATGGAAAAACCACACTTTTAAATATAATTGCAGGCATGGACCACCCCGATGAAGGGCGCGTTATCATTCCCAGCGGATATCGGATCGGTGTGCTGTCCCAGCATATAAAATTCAGCAAACCCACTGTTCTTGAAGAGGCCATGCTGGGTCTTTTGGCTCATGAGCATGATCATTTCTGGAAAGCTGAAAAAATTCTGTCAGGTCTTGGATTTTCAGAAACAGACATGCAAAAGGATCCCATGCAGTTTTCCGGCGGCTATCAGGTGCGTTTAAACCTTGCCAAGGTGCTGGTGTCCGAACCTGATCTGTTAATCCTTGATGAGCCCACCAATTATCTGGATATTACATCCATCCGCTGGATTACCGGGTTTCTTGTTTCCTGGCCAAGGGAAATGCTTCTGGTGACCCATGACCGCGGCTTCATGGATAATGTGGTCACCCATATTGTGGGCATTCACCGTCGCAAGATGAAAAAGATACAGGGAGACACCGCAAAATACTATCTGCAGGTGGCCCAGGATGAAGAGATCTATGAGAAAACCCGGGTAAATGAGGAAAAGAGAAAAAAAGAGATTGAACTGTTCATCTCACGGTTCCGTGCCAAGGCACGCCTTGCCAACATGGTGCAGTCCAGGATCAAGACCCTGGCCAAACTTGACACAAAGGATAAACTGGCAGAACTTAAAAATCTGGATTTTTCCTTTAACTATCTTCCTTTTGCCGGAAAGCAGGTCCTGACCGTCGAAGATTTAAGTTTCGGATATGAAAAAAACAATCCTTTGATAAAAGATTTTTCCCTGACCGTCTACCCTGGTGACCGCGTGGCCGTGATCGGTAAAAACGGCAAAGGTAAAACAACGCTGCTCAAACTGATCAGTCAGAACATGGAGCCGGATTCAGGCTGGGTGAAATCCAATCCGGGTGTGGAGACCGGATATTTCGAGCAGACCAACATCCAGACGCTGAATCCCGAGTTCACCGTGGAAGAGGAAATTTTGCACGCCTATCCTGAAACAGACCGCCAGACCGCCAGAAACATCTGCGGCGCCATGATGTTTGAACAGGATGCCGCCTTAAAAAAAATCAGTGTGCTGTCGGGCGGCGAAAAAGCCCGGGTCATGCTGGGCAAGCTTTTGATCCGGCCTTTGAATCTTGTGCTTTTGGATGAGCCGTCAAATCACCTGGACATTGAAGCCAGTGATGCCTTTGTGGAGGCTTTGAATGCCTTTGACGGCGCGGTGGTTCTGGTTACCCACAATGAGATGTTCCTGCATGCCCTGGCAAATCGTCTGGTGATCTTTACTTCCGGCGGCATTGACATCTTTGACGGCACGTATCAGGAGTTTCTCGAAAAACAGGGCTGGGAGGATGAAGAGCTGATCCCTGTGAAGAAAAAAAAAGTCGCACAACTGCCTAAAAAAGAGCTGCGCAAGAAAAAATCAGAACTTGTTGCCGACAGGTCAAAGCAGTTAACCCCGTTGAATAAAAAGATCAGCAAACTTGAAAACGACATAGAGGCAAAGGAAACCAAGATGGCCCGGGTAAACAAAGAACTGCTCGACGCATCCCGGGACCAGGACGGATTAAAAATTGTCACTTTGTCCAAAGAACATGCTAAACTGGAATCCGACATTGAAGTCCTGTTTGACAGCCTTACGGAAATAACCGAAAGGGCAGACAAGATAAAACAGAAATTTGACCGGGAATTATCCGATCTCGAAGGTATGGATTAAATGGACAAACGCAACTTTACATTTTATTATGGTATAATTTTGATAGTCGTCGGCATAGCGGTTTTCATCAGAGTGCCCCAGGTGATCCCCCAGATTGAGACCATTGAGTTTTTTAAAAATAAAATTGGAATTATAAGGTTTTGTCTCTATTTTCTGGGCTTTCTTCTGGTGCTGGCCGGCGGCATCCGGGTGTTCAAAAATTATAAAAAACCGTAACAGTTTTTTTTAAAAAGGATGTCGTATGGTGGGCAGCACTGTTTTAAAATCCGGTTCCAGCCTTAAATCTACAATTAAAGATCAGTCTGGTGCAGGGAAAATTAAAATCGGTGAAATCCTTTCCAAAGAAGGGCAGATTACCTCTATTATGCTCAACGAGGCTCTGGCGATTCAGAAAAAAACCAACGAGCGGCTTTCAAGTATTCTGCTTCAAAAAGGATATATTGATCCAGATACCATTATTAATGTGCTGGGGCGGATATACAACTACAGGGTTGTTGCATTTTCCGAGATAAAATCTGATCCCCAGGCCTTAAAGCTTCTTCCCTATGAAGAAGCCAAAAACAATTTGGTTTTTCCATTAAAACTTGCGGGAGACGATTTACAGGTCTGTATGGCCGAACCTACGGACACGGATGTGGTCGCAGATCTTGGGAAAAAAACAGGGAAAAACATCCGGGCCTTTGTATCCACGGAAAATGATATCATCCAGGCGTATCGTGATTTTTATAAGATTTCCGATGCAGAGTACAAAAGTTTTCTGCATTTTGAAGACGAGGGAGAAGAGGAGGAACAGGTAACCTCTGTTGAGGATTTCGGTTCCCTGGTTGCCGAGGCTGCCGAAGAGCTTGAGGTGGGGGTCGCAGCCGATTCAAGTGTCGGCCAGGATGAATTCATGGCCTCGGATGCACCCATTATAAAATTGGTAAACGGGATTTTGACCAAAGCAATCAATGACGGCGTCTCTGATATCCACATTGAACCCTTTGAAAAAACCTTTCAGGTTCGCTATCGCCTGGACGGCAGCATGTACAAGGCCATGAATCTGCCGCTCTCAATTAAAAACGCTGTGATTTCAAGGATAAAGATTCTGGCATCCCTGGATATTGCCGAGCGGCGGGTGCCCCAGGACGGTCGTATCAAACTTCGGATAGGCAAGAAAAAATCCGTGGACTTTCGCGTCTCCACTCTGCCCACTCTGTTTGGCGAAAGCATTGTTATGCGTATCCTGGACCAGAGCGCATTAAGCATTGACCTGACCCGCCTGGGTTTTGAGTCCGGCACCTTTGAGATGCTCAAACGCTGTATTTCCAGGCCCTATGGCCTGCTCCTGGTTACAGGGCCCACGGGTTCGGGAAAAACCACCACCTTGTATTCTATTCTGAACCGCCTGAACAAGGATGATATCAAAATTCTGACTGCGGAAGATCCTGTGGAGTTCAACTTCAAGGGGATCAACCAGGTTCCGGTGAAAGAAGAGGTGGGCATGACCTTTGCCGCCGCCCTGAAAGCCTTTCTCAGACAGGATCCGGATATTATCATGGTGGGTGAGATTCGTGATATGGACACCGCCGAAATCGCCATCAAGGCTGCCATGACAGGCCATCTCGTGTTTGCCACCCTGCATACCAACGACTGTCCGTCCACCATTGGAAGGCTTGTGGATATCGGCATTCCACCTTATATGCTTGCCTCATCCGTAACCATGGTTTTGTCCCAGCGCCTTGGCCGCAGGCTTTGCCCGGAGTGCAAGCAGGTGGTTACCGGCTATAATCCCGAAGAGCTGGAGTTGCACGGATTTCATAAAAACGAGATCCCGGATCTGACCATGTACGGCCCTAAAGGCTGCTCCCACTGCAATGGTACCGGATACAAGGGCAGGGTCGGACTGTATGAACTCATGGAAGTGACCGAGGAGGTCGGTAAAGCCATCTCTGCCGAGGTGCCTGAAGACCAGCTGCGCAAGGTGGCCGTTTCCGAAGGTATGATTACGCTAAGGGATGCAGGCCTTGTTAAGATAAAATCCGGAGAAATCTCCCTGGAAGAAGTGTTAAGAAAAACCGTTATTACTAAAGAGGCCTTGCCGGCCTATCTGGTAACCCCGGATGTTGAACAGTACGAGGACAAGGATGTAATCATCCGTGAAGGGAACACGGACATTGATTTTTTCAAGCTGGTCCAGGGTGCTGTCTATGTGGTCAAAGGCGGTAAAATGATAGCAGAAATTACCCAGCCCGGAGAGTATTTCGGGGAAATGGCAGCCATAACCAATACCCCACGCTCTGCATCCATTATTTCCAAGGGGCGCTCCAAGATCAAACGGTTTCCGGGAGACAAACTCACCGAGGTGATAGAAAAATATCCGGATGTGGCCAAGCATCTTTTCACCGTCCTTGCCGACCGCCTGAATGAAACAGACCGCAAGCTTGTCAGTCTTTACAACCAGATCAAAAAAACAAAAACTCAGTAATACCGTATGTAATTTGCCTGAGGTCTGATGTGAAATTGAAATGGCCGGCGTATGAACTTGCACATGAACACAGTAAACTGACGCAACAAGGACAAGTGTATGAAACATTACAGAAAAGAGCTCTGGTTTAAGGTGCCTGGCCGCAGGGCATTTATCAATATTACCCCTGAAATTGAAACCTGTCTTGCCCAAAGCGGTATCAGGAATGGACTGCTGTTATGCAATGCCATGCACATTACCGCTTCCGTATTTATAAATGATGACGAGTCAGGGCTCCACCATGATTATGATGTCTGGCTTGAGAAACTTGCACCCCATGCACCCGTGGAGCAGTACCGGCATAATGTGGGCGAGGATAATGCGGATGCGCACATGAAGCGCCAGATTATGGGCCGGGAAGTGGTGGTGGCCGTTACCGATGGCCGGCTGGACTTCGGCACCTGGGAACAGATCTTTTACGGCGAGTTTGACGGCCGCAGAAGAAAACGGGTGCTGGTGAAGATTATTGGAGAATAGTGTGGAGATGCCATGAGACTGCTTTTGGTTGAAGACGATGAAAAAATCGCCAGTTTTGTTGAAAAGGGCTTAAAAGCATCAGGATTTGCCGTTGACGTGGCCGGCACAGGGCCGGATGGTCTGGATATGGCTCTGGGTGCTGATTTTGATACCCTGGTCATCGACATCATGCTGCCGGGCATGGACGGGTTCACCCTGATAGAAAAATTGCGGGCCAGCGGAAAAAACACCCCCATTATTGTGCTCAGCGCCCGGGGCAGGGTAGGGGACCGGGTCAGGGGTCTTGAAGCCGGGGCCGATGACTACCTGACCAAACCCTTTTCTTTTTCCGAACTGCTGGCCCGGGTCCAGGCGCTTATTCGCCGGGCCGGAAACAGCATTGAGCCTGTATCTTTGTCCTATGCCGATCTGAGCGTGGATATTGTCAAGCGTCAGGTCAAAAGGGGCGATGACTTTATTGATCTTCAGCCCCTGGAGTTTTCTTTGCTGGAATATCTGGTGCGCAACCGGGAGCGTGTGGTATCCAAAACCATGATTATGGAACATGTCTGGAATTATAATTTTGATCCCATGACCAATGTGGTGGAGGCCCGTATCTGCCGGCTGCGTGATAAGATCGACAAAGGATACCCGAATAAGCTTATCCATACGGTCAGGGGAGCCGGCTATGTATTAAAGGCCGAGGATGTCTGAGTTTTTTCGCACAGGTTTTTTCAGGAGTATCGCCTTTAGACTGACCGTCTGGTATGCTGGTGTTTTTTCCATTTCGTCCTGTGTGGCCTTTGGCCTGTTCTATTTTCTTGCCACCCAGACTATTATAAACCAGATGGACCAGGAACTGCTGGACAAAGCCGGTTATTTTCGCACGGTCATCAGCCGAAGCGGAATTGTGGGCGCCCAGAAATTGGCCGTGATTGAAGCCCAGGCCGCCGGGGAGAAGCAGATTTTTTTCAGGCTGCTCTATCCCACGGGTGAGGTCTTTGCCTCCTCGTCCATGTCTTATTGGAATGATATCCGCCTGGACAAAAAAATGGTGGATCGGCTGATGAAATCCAAGGTGACGATGTTTGATACGGTTCACATTGAAGGCCAGGCCCTCAACGCCAGGATGATGTATACCTTTGTGGCGTCCAATGTTATTTTGCACACTGGTCTTGCCATGAATGCCTATTCCCGGTTTTTATCAGGTTTCAAGAAAATATTTTCCGTCTCCATGGGGTTTGTTATTCTGTTTTCTGCAGCGTCAGGCATGTTTTTATCCCGGCAGGCCCTGGCCGGAGTTTCGGCCATCAGGGCCACAGCAGGCACCATCACCGGATCCAATCTGGACGAACGTGTTCCCGAATCCGGCAGCCAGGATGAGCTTGATCTTCTGGCCGTCACATTCAACCGGATGCTGGACCGGATTTCCGCCCTGGTCAAAAGCATGCGGGAGATGTCTGATAATATTGCCCATGACCTTAAAAGCCCGCTGACCAGGATCCGGGGATTTGCGGAACTGGCATTGATCCAGGAGCCTTGTGATGATATCGAGACCTACCGGACCATGGCGGCCAACACCATTGAAGAATCCGACCATCTTCTGGACATGATCAACACCATGCTGGTGATTTCAAGGGCCGAGGCCGGGGAGGCTGAATTTGAGAGTGCACCCGTGGATTTAAGCGCTATGATCATTGATGCCTGGGATCTGTTTGTTCCCCTGGCCGAAGACAAGCAGATTACCTTTACCCAGCAGGTGGAGCCCGGGGTGTGGATTGAAGGGGATGCCGGCATGCTCCAGCGCGCCGTTGCCAATCTGATCGACAATGCCATTAAGTATACTCCGGATAAAGGCCACGTTCATTTAACGCTTCTGACCTGCGGCAAAGATCTGGTGGAGATTGGCGTCAAAGATTCCGGACCCGGCATTGACCCCCAAAACCGCCAAAAGATCTTTGAGCGTTTTTTCAGGGAGGAATCTTCCCGGACAACGCCGGGTACGGGGCTTGGTTTAAGTCTTGCCAAAACCATTGTGGAACAGCATTCTGGTACAATTTCAGTGCAACCCTGCGAAAATGGGGGAAGTCTTTTCACTGTAATATTACCGCATCGTAATTTTGGGATCATTTAAATATTATATTTGTGTTTTATTCTTTGTTTACGTCCACAAAGCAAGCTTTGGAAATCAATTAATATAATTTTTAAAGGAGGTATAAAAATGAGATCTGTGGATAATAGACAAATGTACAAACGAATCAGAATTATTACGGCATGTCTGATGCTGTTGGGCCTTTTGGCTTTTCCGGCACTGTCAGGCGCCCAGACCCGGATGGTTCCGGCAAATTTTACACAACTGGCCCAGCAGGCCAAACCCGGTGTGGTCAATATCCAGACCGTCAAGACAATCAAGGGCGGCGGCCGGGTGTTCCGGCATTTTTTTGGTTCCCCGTTCGGCATGCAGCCCGGGCTGGAGGACTTTTTTGGGGCAGTGCCCAGGAATCGAAGGGAAAGCAGCCTTGGATCCGGCTTTATCATTGATAAGTCAGGATACATTGTCACCAACAACCATGTGATAAAAGATGCGGATCAGATCAAGGTCATTCTTCATGATGACAAGGAGTATGATGCCCGGATCATCGGTGCAGACCCTGTGACAGACCTTGCATTGATTAAGATTGACGCCAAGGATCTTCAGCCTTTGAAATTCGGGTCCTCCAAAAGTGCCCAGGTCGGATCCTGGGTCGTGGCCATTGGTTCTCCCTTTGGTCTTGAGCAGACTGTGACCGCCGGGATTATTTCAGCAAAGGGCAGGATCATTGGTTCCGGTCCCTATGATGATTTTATCCAGACCGATGCATCCATTAACCCGGGTAACTCCGGTGGGCCGCTGCTGAACATGGACGGCGAAGTGGTGGGCATCAACACGGCTATTATTAAATCCGGCCAGGGCATTGGGTTTGCCATCCCTTCGGATCTTGCCACAAGTGTTATTGATCAGCTTAAGGATTCCAAACGCGTATCCAGAGGCTGGCTGGGAGTTTCCATTCAGGATGTAAGCAAAGAGATGAGCGAATATTACAATCTTGATCCGGATGAAGGTGTTTACGTGGCAAAGGCCTATGAAGACAATCCCGCCTATGAGGCCGGCATCCGCCAGGGTGATATCATCATCGGTGTTAACGGCGTAAAAGTAAATACATCCAGGGATCTGACCATGACCATAGCCAATTTAAAAGTCGGCTCCAAGGTCAATGTTGATGTGATTCGCCAGGGAAAAAATAAAACTTTCACGGTTAAGCTTGGCGAACGTCCGGATAACGTCGAAGATTCCCAGTACGGAGAGGCATCTGATAATTTCGATGACCTGGGATTTATGTTTAAGCCTTTGGATAAAGACCTGGCCGATCAGCTTGGTTATCCTTCAACCGTCAAAGGACTTGTTGTAACCCAGATTGATCCGGATTCAAAAGCCGCAACGTCAGGGGTGAGACCAGGAGATCTTTTGGTTGAGATAAACCATAAACAAATTACCGGCATGGGTGATTATACCGGAATAATGCGTAAGATTGATAAAGGACAGACCTTTTATATGGTTTTCAGGCGTGGCAACGCCCAGATGTTTGTCCGGCTTCAAAAATAGACAGGCTGAACCGACCTTAATACTATCCCGGGAACGGCATACACCTGAAAAAACAAGTGTATGCCGTCTGAACTATTTTAAAAGGAGAAAAACAATGTTAACAGTTTACGGTGCCGCATGGTGCCCCCATTGCACACAGACCGTTTCTTATCTTGAAGAGAAAAATATAAAGTTTAAGTATGTTGATATTGAATCCGCCCCCGATGATGTGGTTCACAAAGTCATTGAAGTGAACGGCGGCGATGACTGGGTGGTTCCCACACTTGAAAACGACGGGAAGTGGCGGCCCGGTAAAAAGTTCAGCCGCCGTGATATTGACAGCGATCTGAAAGACCTTGGCCTGAATCTGGACTGACGGCGCTGTTTTTCAGGTTTTATCCTGAAAGATTACCATTTGATAATTCTGGCGTCATATTCAGGTCAGGTTCAGATGCTAATTTACTATCCAACGCCGGACAATTTGCTGTTGCGGCAAATGCGATACAAACCGTTATTAGAATGATAATAACCGGCGTACACTCTCCCTCCTTTTTCAAAACGGGCTGCCTTTTAAAGGTAGCCCGTTTTGTTTTTATACAGATTGCCAAATCGTTAATACTTCGGAAGAGCGTCTTTTTTTTATCAATCAGTTTCAATCCTCTCTAATCGAGGCAATCTTTCCACTTACGGAGTTCAAGGCATGATTTGCAAAAAACATTGCGGACTAACAGCCATGGGCCGACCTGGCCTTATCAGCACCTATACTCGTCCCACAACAATGAATGAAAGAACATTAGCAACTTTTGGTGCTTTCATATAAAAATTTTGTATCGGAAGTTTGAAAATTATATCTGAAAGGCAGTGTGAATAATTATTCATTTCACAGAACCAATTAAAGTGCAATCCTTTGTTGTTGAAGTCTGCAGGAATATGGGACATCAGAACATGTAAGTCACATGAATTATAAGATCTTTGTTCGGGTTTGAATGGAAGAAAAGATGAAATGCAAAAAAAAACCGGTAAAGTTGGTTATTACTTTACCGGTCGGTATCACGTAAGGTTTAAAAGAAACCTTTATTTTTTGTTGGTGGAGCTGAGGGGGATCGAACCCCTGACCTCATGGCTGCCAGCCATGCGCTCTCCCAGCTGAGCTACAGCCCCACAAGAGTGGTAGATGTATAATAGAAACCGAATGGCGTGTCAATATAAAAAAAATGTTTTTTGAACAGATTTGAGAGTGCAGTCTTGGAATATTTTATTGACATCAGTTGGTGTGAGACGATAATATTCCCTGTTTTTATTATGAAAGGCCTGATAATTTACAATATTACTTTCATGTTGTGTTTTGTGGGGCCTTTCTGTACGCCGATCGAATTAAGACCATCCATGGTTATTATTTTAATGAACTGAAAAGGGTCAAGGAGCTGAACAGGAATGCTGCGTTATCTTCGTGAGAATACTGGAAATTGGATTATAAAGTTTTTTCTGGGCATCATTGTCGTTGTGTTTGTATTTTTAGGTGTTGGAAGTATGAACGCAAGCAAGCACAATCAGGTTGCCAGGGTTAATGACCAGGTTATTACTTTGGCCGAATACCGTGATGCCTATCAGCATATGGTCCAGCGTCTTCAGGAGCAGTTCGGTACCTCTCTGGATGACGATTTGTTAAAGTCCTTAAATGTCAGGCAGCATGCCGTAAACAGCCTGATTGATCAAAAAATTGTGGATATTGAGGCCCAAAAGCTAAACATTGTTGTTTCCGATGAGGAGCTCAAGCAGGATCTTTTGTCTGTTAAGGCGTTTCAGGCAGACGGTAGCTTTAATATTGAGCTGTACAAACGGGTGCTCGGGCAGAATGCCATGTCCCCTGAAACCTTTGAAGCCATGCAGCGTAATAACATCAGAAACGCCAAGCTCCAGCGTATGGTGGTAAATGGTATCACTGTGGGAGACCAGGAAGCCCGGGCCTGGTACTCATTTAATAATACAAAAGCCGGTATTGACTATGTCTGTATTGATCCGGACACGTTTTCCGATGTGACTGCCGACGAAAAGCAGATTCGTGCCCAATATGACGAGCATCATGATCTGTACATGTCTGAATCTGAACGGAAAGTCGCATTTCTTGTATTTTCTCCCGAAGATTTTAAAGATCAGGTCAAGATCAGTGAAACTGCCATCCGGGATTTTTACGATCAGAATTTGGCTCGTTTTAGTACGCCGGAACAAGTTGAAGCCAGCCATGTCCTGATAAAAGTTGACGAGAACGCTGATGAAAAAACGGTGATCAACGCCAAAGAAGAGGCTTTAAGCGTTTATGAGAAGGCGGTTAAGGGCCAGGATTTCGCAGAACTGGCCAAGACCTATTCCCAGGGGCCATCTGCCGCCAGCGGAGGCTATCTGGGCCGGTTCGACAAAACCAGTATGGTAAAACCCTTTGCTGATGCCGCCTTTTCCATGAACGCCGGCGAAATCTCTCAGCCTGTAAAGACCCGTTTTGGATGGCATATTATCAAGGTGATAGATAGGACGCCTGCAACCGTGACCCCCTTTGAGACAGCCAAGTCACAAATCCAAACGGAACTGGCAGCAGATGAGCTTAAGACTGCGGCATATAATAAAGCTGAGGATGCCTATGATGCGGTACTTGACGGTGATTCCTTTGAACAGGTTGCCCTGGTTGCCGGTAAACAACCTGTCAGTACCCCGCCTTTTTCGGTTCAGGGAACACAATTGAAGGATCTGGGTGTTTCAGATCCAGGGCAGTTCGCTGCAGCAGCCTTTGCTCTGGTTGACAATGAGATCAGTGAAGTCCAAAAGATCGGAAATAATTATTATCTGCTGCATTTGCTTGAAAAAATAGATCCAGCGCTGCTTGCCTATGAAGATGTGAAAAGTAAAATTGCGATAACAATGACTGCTGATCTGCAAAAACAGGAAGCGAGGAAGGCTGCGCAGTTACTGCTTGATAAATCAGGTGATGATATCGCAAGTTTTGAAAAAATTGCCCAGGATAATCAACTCAAGGTTGAATCCAGCAAGATGTTTACCCGTAATGAAGCGGTTCCCGGTATTGACGGGTCACAGGACATTGCCCAGGCCGCCTTTACCCTTGATGAAAAAAGTCCTGTATATAAGCAGGTTGTTGAAGTGTCCGGGAAATTTTACATTCTCGGCCTGAGGGAAAAGCAGACACCCGATGCAGCTGGTATCGCAAAAAATCTTGACAACGTTAAGCAGCAGCTCGAGGCTCGCAAGCAGAAGGCCTATTATTCCCAATGGCTGGCAGCCCGGAAAGAAAAAGCTGAAATAAGAATAAATACAGATATTATTAACTGATAATCAGAGTATATCAGTCTGTTGTTTTGTGTAAGAAATTAAAGCTATTCAGAAATTATTGTTTAGTTTTTTTTGGAAGCTGTTTGACCTGTTCTAAAACATTATTTTTCATGTAACAGTCCAGGTCAAACAGCTGTTTGAACGTAAGATCAGTAAATTTGACATGGCGCTTTCTGACCTTCATTGAGCTGAATGACGGCATATCGGTTATTTCATAATCGGCAATGGTTTGAAAGGGCAGATCTCCCACATAGTATCCCATGCTGCTCAAGAAAATCGACTCGTCGTTGCGTTTCTCGGGCTCGTCTGACATATTTTCGGTATCTATGTATTTGAAACACAGTCCGTCCATGCTGATATCAATAATTTGCCCCAGTTTGTTCGAATTCGGGCTGATGGCTGCATAAGCACCTTCTGCCGCTTTGAATCGTTTGTGCTTTCTTCGCTCAATGGTCCTTTTTCTTCCAACCATAGGAGTAATTCCTCAACTTGTTATGTAATGTTTCCGTTCAACTCAGTAATAAACGACGCAATGCAATATTCATGCTCGATATTGAATAAGGGAGGTGAATTTGTTTGTGTCGTCATAACTTACGATAATCGCGAATAATTTTTATTAATCCCCACCCCAGATTTTCTAAGGGCCAATGTAAAACTCCCTTTGTGATTGTGGTTTTTTTTTCATAATATTTATGAAAAAAAGTGATAGCATTAGGAAAATATTTCATTAGATAGTATCTGCTGATTTTCTCTCATATGAAGAAAATAGGTTCGTACCCCTTTTAAGGCCCTCATTGAAAACCATGGTAAAAAAAAGACTTGTCAGGGACTCAGAGCATTTTTTAAGGCCATTTCATCGTATTTTGGCCACAATCAACCCATCCCTAAAAAGCTGCAGGCAATCAGATAGCTGGAATAAGGGTCAAATTAGCCCAGCAAACCGAGTCTCATCAAGCTGTCTTCACTGATTTTTTCATCAACCATCTCGTGGCCTTTTGTTGACGTCCCCTGAGTTTCTTATATTTACAGGTTGCCCAACGCACTAACCGCCAATTTATATGATGGAGAATCCCAGACATCTCAGAAGGATTGTACCGCCCGTAATAATTAATCCAGCCTTGAACTATTGGATTACATTCTATAGCCAGATCCTCAAGCGTGTCCCCTGGCCGTAGTTGCCAGTTCCAACTGCGTACTTTCTGCCTGATTGACTTTGCAGCCTTGTTGCTTATCGCTGGTGTGAAGTTTTCAAAAAATTTTCCTCATACAAAAAACGAGGCACTGTGAAGCATCAAAATAAAAAATTTGGCCCTAAGCCATTAACACCGTATCCTTCTGAAGTAGAGAGGTTCATAAAAGAAACCTATTCCAGGTTATCAGAGAAAGAAAAACGGGCATATGCAGCAGTTGAAGCTCTTAAATTACCTCGAGGAGGTAAAGCATATATCATGGAGCTCCTTGGTTGCAGCAAGATGACTTTATATAGAGGTATACACGAGTTAGAAAATCCTGAAACAGTTCCAAATGACAGGATTCGAAAGATAGGGGCCGGGAGAAAATCTGTTATAGAACCCACTGATAATATAGATGAAATATTTCTCAGAGTGATAGATAATCATATTGCTGGTGACCCCATGAATAGCAAAATTCGTTGGACGAATTTAAGCCATAAGAAAATTGCAGCAAAAATGAAAGAGGACGGAATCTCCATCAGTGTTACCGTCGTTAAAAAGCTGTTAAAAAAACATAATTTTGTTAAACGTAAAGCGGCCAAGACGATTGCTATTGGCTCTTCTGAAGATCGAAATGAGCAATTTGAAAATATCAGAACAATATCTGATGGATGGTAATCCGATCATCAGTGTGGATACAAAAAAAAAGAATTTTTAAGCAATTTATATCGGGATGGTCATATTTATAGTACTGGGGTGATAGACGTGTATGACCATGATTTTCCATATCTTGCTGATGGGGTAATAATCCCTCACACCGTTTATGATATAAAATGCAACAAGGCCTATGTCAATATTGGTATCAGCAAAGACACAAGCGAGTTTGCCTGTGATTCACTGCAGTTATGGTGGGAATCTTATGGTCAGTTTCAATACCCAAATTGCACATCAATTCTTATGCTGGCTGATGGAGGCGGCCGTAACTCATGTCGTCACTATATTTTTAAAGAAGATCTTCAAAAACTTTCGGATAGGATAGGAGTAGAAATCCGTGTTGCTCATTACCCTCCCTATACATCTAAATGGAATCCCGTGGAGCACAAAGTGTTTCCACATATCACAAGAGTTTTAAAAGGTGTTATTTTAATGGGTTATAGTTTTGTGAAAGAGTTGATTATAATGGACCCCGAAATTTGAACCGATTGCTAAGAGACACTTGACGTGCTAAAAGCCCGGTTCGATTTTCACCAGACAAAGGAGGTCCATGAGAAAGAATTACAGCGGAAAGTTCAAAGCAAAAGTTGCGGTTGAGGTGATTAAGGAACAAAACACGATTTCTGAGCTGGCATCTAAATACGAAGTTCACCGATCATTGCTGACCAGGTGGAAGAAGGAGGCTCTGGAGGGGCTTCCCAATCTCTTCTCAACAGCCCAGAAGGACAGAAAGGAAAGTCACGACACACAAAACCTGATAGAAGATTTATACAAACAGATCGGTCAGCTCAGCGTTGAGAATGACTGGTTAAAAAAAAAGGTTGAGAGAATCAGTAGCTGACAGAAGACGCCTGGTTGACAAAAAACATCCTGAGATCAGCATTACCAGACAGTGTGAACTGCTACAAATTTCAAAAGGGGTCCTGTATACAAGCCGAAGCTTGTAGATTCATATACTCTTACCCTGATGGATCTGTTGGATGAGCAGCACACCAGGACCCCTTTTTACGGGAGTCGGCGGTTGACCGCTTACCTCAATGCCCTCGGCCATCCGGTTAACCGGAAACGAATTCAGCGGTTGATGAAACTAATGCGGATAGAAGCCATCTATCCCAAACCCCAAACTACAAAAAGGAATGAAAATCATAAGATATACCCATACTTACTGAAAGATGTCGTCATTGACAGGCCGGACCATGTCTGGAGCACAGATATTACCTATATCAGAATCGGGAACGGCTTCATGTACCTGACTGCGGTGATAGATTGGTTCAGTCGCTACGTGCTGTCATGGCGGCTCAGCAACACCCTTGAAAACACGTTTTGCATAGAGGTCTTGGAAGAGGCTCTCTGCCTTTCTAAACCTGAAATTTTCAATACTGATCAAGGGAGTCAGTATACCTCATTGAAATTCTTGTCTATTTTGAAGAGAGGGAGATTCGAATCAGCATGGATTCAAAAGGGAGAGCGCTGGACAACGTTTTTGTTGAACGATTATGGAGAACCATCAAGTATGAGGAGGTTTATCTGAAGGATTACCGGACAATGAGGGAGGCTCAGAGCTCCTTAAAGGCCTTTATTAACTTATGCAGATACGGCCCATGTCACTCCGGACAACAATATGGCCGAAAACACCATTCGCCCTTTTGTGATCGGACGCAAAAATTGGCTCTTCTCTGTAACCCCTGAAGGCGCCGCTGCCAGTGCAGCCATTTACAGCCTAATTGAAACCGCCAAAACAAATGGTCTTGAATCATACTGGTATTTTCGTTACCTTCTGGAAAAACTCCCCGATGCTATGACCGAGGATGATTACAATGGAAAACTTTATCGGAAAGCCTAATGATAAAACCCTATGGTCAGGGACAGCTCAACTGTTTGAAAAAAGGATGAAAGGTATTCCTGACCATGCTATCGGTGATCAAGGTTACCGCAGTCGGGGAAATCAGGTAATCCCCAACGGCTGTCCACACATCTTTCTTGTCAAAAGCCAGGATGTTGCCGAAGAAAAGCGGGACTTTTGCCAAAAAGCCCGTTCTCCAACGGAAGGCTTTATCGCAGTTTCAAAAAATCTTCGCGGCTTTGGTTGCAGTCTTTATCAGGGGACCGATGGAAACCGCATTTGGTCTCTTTTATGTCAGACCGCGTATAACCTGAAAAAGTTTCTTCAGCTTTATAATGATGAAAAAATCAGTGAAGAAAGTCTGATGAGGTTCGGCTTGCTGGGCTGATTTAGACCCATATGTCAGCGATCTGATTACCTGCAGTTTCTCGGGATGGGTGGATTGCGGCCCCAATACGATAAAATTGTCTCAAAAAAGCTTTAAACTCATGACAAGTTTTTTTTAAACCATGATTTTTGATGCAGGTCTTAAAGCGAATCAAGGCAACCTTCATTCATATAAGAGAAAATCAGCAGATACTATCTATTGGTGTGAATTTTGTTTCAGCTTTGTTTGAAAAAGCGGCATACCGCCTGACATACACCATAATCAAATCCCCTGTAACGCAGATAATTCGTCATTTTTTTCCTACGTTCAGATTCACTGAGTGTTTTCCAGGTTTGACGTTTACGGTCAACAGCTTTTAATGCCAGTTCCATATCATTATAATCGGTTAACAGCTGTTCAGAAAGCGCAGGGTCAATGCCTTTTTGCCTCAGTTCATATCCAAGAGCAAAAACGGACTTGGGCTTGTGACGGATCCGGCTTTCAATATAGTTTTCTGCAAAGGCTCTGTCGTTAAGGTAATTTAAACTTACCAATTGAGAAATAATCTGTTCGATAATGTTGGCATCATATCCTTTATCCGCAAGGTATTCTGCCATCTGGCGGATGGTTTTAGGGGTTTTTGATAAATACCTCAAGGCCTGGTGGTATGCTGTTTTAACCGTCATTTTTTTGTATGAAAAAGGCTTTTGGTGTCTGTCCGCTTCCAGGTGAACATAAGGCTGGCCAGGTTTTCTGCCGAAGACTGCCTGGCAATGACATGATCAGTAAACAAAAGGTCGTTTTTAAAGTTCATTGAAACACGGCTTTGAACGGTGTCCTGGGGCAGGGCCTCCTTTTGATAGATTATGTCACATGTCACCGGGGTATATTCAAAATTTAAAGTACCGGGCAATGATTCCTGTGCCCATCTGACATATACCCGGTTATTCACGTGCTCGTTGAGATCCAGATCAAGAAAATGGACCGGAAAGCTGCATTCATGGTCTATGCGGGTAAGTCCGGCAGGCGGTTTTATCAGTTCCACAGGTTCTTGCCGGGGGCAGGTCATCAGCGACGGCGGCATATTGGGCATAAGTCTTACGGGCCTGTTGTTTGTGGCCTTTATGAGTATCCAGATACTTGAGGCGGTGACCAGAGGCTTCGGGTCTCTAGTGGTGTGCTCTAAGTCTATATTTTCCAGCACCCTGAACTGTCTGACCTCATAAAGGTTTTTCCAGGGGGCTCTCCAGGTCTGGACCATCACAGGCGTCATCCAGTCAATGGATTTATGAATCTGTATCCGGTATTGGGCCACCACCCATTTAAGGCCCTTTTCAGCCATGTCAAACCCGGATACTTTCTGGTAGTGACACTGGGTAGAGGCGACATCCTGGAATACATTCAAAAGCCAGTCCATTTTGACCCTTCCCCCGATGGTTAATGCGGAATAGGGCAAATTAAATGTGTGTGAGAATATTTCAGGTTTATTTTTCATTTTCGTTCACTCCTTCGAGCAGGCGGACAGGTGTTTTGACCAGATCCTCCAGCAGATTGAGTAACCCTTTTTGCACGGCGGCCGGATGCAGGGGCATCACAGTGGGATCAGATAGTTTTCCATAGGCCCTGGCCGGAAAAGAGGCCAGGCGGCCGTTCATAATCGTGTTTACAATTGGAATGTTTTTGATAATGGTATCAATGGTTTTAAACGGGGCCACCAGAAAGGTTATATCCAGGGCATCATTTAGAGGATCTACCCACCCTTCGGCCATGATAGCCATATCGTCTGCATCAATAAAGGCCTTTTCTATATGCACCACGCTATCTTTTACCTCCGCATTGGCGGTCATTTTTTTGAACCCGAACCCCTGCTGTTTCAGGTCGGGTTCTTCCAGGATATTTAAAACGGATAAAACCCTGGAAAGCACCGTGGCTTTGTATATTCGTCCCGATTGTGCCTGGAAATTAATCGATCCGTTCTGTTTTGATTTTATCTGATCCAGGGCCTGTGCGGAACCGGATAGCTCCCCCTGCAGTGTGTAAATCCCTTCAATCACACTCTGGGTGCCGGTCAGACATCCAATGGAAAGCGACACGTCCGTTTCCTGGTCTGTATTGAGAAAAACGTGGGTTAAGACCTTGGGATCATCTTTGGCATGATTAATGGTCATAGTGCCTGAAAGATCGAGATCGCAAAGACCTGCGTGGATAATATCTAAATCAGTGGACGGCTGGGTTATAGTGACCTTGGCCTTGACCCCTTGGTAGATACGCTGGTCAAAATCCAATGTGCTGACATTAAAATAGATCTGTTTTTGTTTGACCAGGGGGCGAAGGGATAAAGCGCCGGCAGATGTTTTAAGCTGGGATAAAACGGGATCCAGATTAAGCTTGTCGGACGTTATGGTGAGATTGGATGCCTGATCCGTGGAAACAGTGAGCGCATTTCCGCCTGTGACTTCCTGAAGTTGCCGGTAAAGAAAGGAGCCTGTGTGCAGCATGTTGTCTATGGTTGTTTTCTCCAGTTTTCCGGAAAAATCCAGGACAGGCATATCCGGGTTTTTATAAAAAATCACATCGGCATGGGTTCGCTCCCCATCCTCTACCTGCACATGAAAAGGCGTCATTTGATCCATGGCAGGCCCGTTTACCATGAAAAGAATCTTTGTGCCAAAGGGGGTAAGTAACTGGCCTTGAAACTGGCAGGAGTCTGTCTGTTTTTCAAACTGTCCCTGGGACAGTACCAGGGGCAGGACAATGCTTTGTGTATATTCAGATGAAATGTTTTTCTCAAGCCAGGTGATGTCATTAATGGTACAGGCAATATCTGACAGTTTTATTGTTGAGGGGGATACGTTCAATTCACAGGACAGGCCGGAAATTGCCGGGGTATTGTTGTCTGTAAAGCTAATATCTCCGTTATTCACCCGGCCTGCCAGGTGAATCTGCCAAAGTCCGGGTGAAAACATGGGACCGTCAACCCTGAGATCCAGGATGTTCATGGTACCCGAAAAATTTTTAACCGGACCAAGCTTCTCTTTTACCCCGGGGAAAAGATCAGCAAGGGGAACCGTTTGTTCCAGAATAATGGCTGCGGCCGTGTTTTTTATAGTCATGGGCACTGAACCCATGGTGTCAATATCGGCATTAAGGTTGGATATCCTGCTGTCACCTATGGCCCCCGATATGTTTTTCAGGACAATTTCGTGTTTGTCTAAAAGAAAAACGCCGCCGTTAATCTGGATGGGCAGCGGAAGGCGCTGGTAGTTTCCCCTTGCCAGGATGTTTTTGGCTGTAACCTTTACATCCAGATCTTTGTGGGACAGGGAGCTGTTCAGTTCAAGGACGGCATCGGCCCGGCCGCTCAAGTTATCTATTTTTGACATTTCCCGGGCAAGTCCTGTATCCGGCAGTATGGCGATGAGGGTGGCAGGCAGTCCGGCTAAATTCACTTTTACTGGGAATTTTCCGGAAAATGGAACGACATGGTGATGTCCAAAATTGATATCAAGGTTGCCTCCGGTGATGGTATTCTTCCCCACAAAACCGCCCTTGGGGTGAATGCTCAGCACCAGGTTTTTCATTTCTGCGCATCCTGAAACATTTTCTGCGATAATGGGTACGCCGGGGATTTTGACCGTTGCACCATGGGCACAGCCGTTCAGAAAAAGGTTTTCACCCTTGAACAACTGGTGAAAATCATTGTCTTTAAATCCCACAACAACCTTTTGGGCAGTTCCTGACCTGAGTACGTCAAACAGGATTCTGGATACTTCCAGGCCCTGGAGAAGGGGAATGCCCACCTGTCTTGCCTGGCTGATATCGATTTGTTCACCGGAAAATTCAATGGTCGAGGCCTGCTGGTCAAAAGCCAGGGACAGATCTATACCGATACGGCCTTTGGGGTATAAAAGTTCAAACGGTGTAAGGTGTACATTCAGCCGGTCTTTTGACAAGGCAACGTTAAGATTTAGCTCCCCGGCTTCAATGCAGCGGTCTTTGGGCGCTTCAAGATGAGCCAGGAAAGATGGGATTTTAAGGTTTCCGGCAAGAATTGTGTTGTTATCATGATTGAGATTCACGTCCAGATACGGGATCTCAATGCGTGTGATCCGCCCTTTGACTGCCGGGCCAAATTCCGGGATATTATGGGTGTCAAGAAAAAGTCCGGATATCCGGGCCTGAAGATTCATCGACTTTGTGTGATTCGTAAGCCTTACCCGGCAGTCCATGGTGTTGAAATAACGCGAGCGTGCATGGGTTACAATGATATCCAGATCCCTAATCCAAGAAGGGACCTCCCCTGGTAATCCGTTCAATCCGTTTTCCAAAAAAGTGGCAATATTAAATGGTGTTGTGGGATTGTTTTTGTTCCCTGCAGCACTGTTGCTTATCAGTTCAGGGGATTGGAGAGTGATGCGTCTTACAGCCGGTCTGAATTCGAGCAGCCGGATCGAATCCAGTTCCACGGCCGCTTTGGGGATCGTAACCTGGTTGTTTTCATCAATCTGGGCAAAGATACCTGTGATGCAGATACCCGGCAGGGGGTTGAAGATAAACGACAGATGATTAAACCGGACTTCAATGCCGGTTCTGTCTTGAACAAATTTTGTCAGACGAGCTTTGACCTGTGCCGTGTTTATCAGGGGGGGGATGATAAAAAGCATGGCCACTGTGCAGATAGGCACTATTACCGCACAAAATAGCGCAATGCGTTGTATGCCTTTTTTGTTCATGGCCATGCATTCATGTCTGCCGGGACAGGAAAATCAATCAGAGTCTATTGCCAGTCATACCCGTTGTCCCGGCTTAACCTGATAAAATCTGCGGCAATATATTCGGCTTGATCTGTCAGTATCGCCTTGATCTCTTCCTTTTCCGGGTCAATATCCTCCAGGGATGCCAGGGGTGGTTCTCCTTTCTGTTTCCGGTAATTGTTTTCCAGAACCAGCTCTTTATTATTTAATGCGGTGTCTGTTTTTAAGCGGGTTGCCAGCTGCAGGGAGAGTTCTTTTTGGTCGCTTAAAGATTCTGCCAGTTGAATCCGCTGGGTGAGATATTTAATGCCTAAGGAATTTTTAGCCCGTTTTTTATAGGCTTCATCCAGCGGTTTGATCATGGGCTGCAAAGACATATATGCTGAATACCGGGTGGCATCAATATGATCCCAGAGCAGAGCACCGTCCAGGGCACTTTCACCGGTATCTTTGGTTCTGTAGATTTGGGGAAACCAGATGTCCGGTTCAACACCTTTGTGCTGGGTGCTTTGACCCGAGACCCGGTAAAATTTAGCCGAAGTCATCTTCAGTTTTCCCACGCCCAGGGGTTTTAGTTCCTGGACCGTGCCTTTACCGAAACTACGGGTGCCCACAATAAGACCCCGGTGATAATCTTTGATGGCACCCGCAAAAATTTCACTGGCCGAAGCGCTCATCCTGTTGATGAGTACCATCAAAGGCCCTGTGTAGACAATTTTGGGATCTTCATCATACAGGCGGGATACCCTGAATTTTGTTTTGATCTGAACCGTGGGGCCATATCTAAGGAACAGCCCTGTCAGATCATTGGCCTCTTTAAGCGACCCCCCACCGTTATCCCGTAAATCAATAATCAGCCCGTCAATGTTCTCTTTTTTTAACTCTTCAAGCAGTTTTGTCACGTCTGCTGTGGTGCTCTTGTAATCCGGGTCTCCCCTGTGGTAGGCGTCAAAATCGATATAAAAATTGGGGATCTCAATAATGCCAAGCTTGTAGGATCTGCCGTTTGAAGTGATATCAACCACTTTCTTCTGGGCTGACTGCTCTTCAAGCTTCACCGTGTCACGTTTGATACTGATGGTAGCGGTTACATTGGATTTTCTGGCAGGAATGATCTTCAACCGCACATAGGTGTCCTTGGGTCCCCGGATCAGGTTCACCACATCGTCAATGCGCTGGCCAATGGTGTCCTTGATCTCGCCATCCTGACCCTGGCCCACACCAATGATCTTGTCTCCGGGGGCAAGCTTCTGGGATTTGTCGGCCGGCCCTTTGGGAATAAGGCGGATGACCTTTGTGTATTCATATTCGTTTTGCAGTACGGCACCAATGCCCTCCAGGCTCAATTTCATATGAATATCGAAATCTTCGGACAGGCGCGGGGCAAAATACTGGGAATGGGGGTCAAAGGACATGGTGACGGCATTCATGAAAATCTGGAATACATCCCGGGATTGTGTCTGGGGAAGGCGGGCCAACCGGTTGGTATATATTTTTTGTAGGGTTTCGCCTATTTCGTTGTCCGGGGTCTTGTCTATCTTCAAATTAATGATATGGTTTTTCAGCTCTTTTTTCCACAGGGGTTCAAGGCCTGACGTATCCCGGACATAGGGTTTATGCTCATAGTCTATGACAAGGGTTTCGTTTTTGGTAAAATCAATCTGGGTCTGCCAGGATTTTGCAAGTTTAAGGATATATTCAAGGCGCTGTTCGCTGCGGGACTGGTAAAGGTTGAAAATTTCAAAGGCAGGCCCGAGGTTTCCCGTTTTCAGATATTTATACATCAGGTGTTTCAGCGGTTCAAGCTCATCAAGGTCTGCCTGGGTCAGAAGGTGTCTGCCCGGATCAAGGGATTTGATATACCGGTCAAACACCTGGACGGACATATTGCTGTCCAGGTGTTTACCGGTAAAGTGATCTTGTTCAAGGGCGTTGACAATGTCAATGCACTGCTGGGACTGTTCATCCTGAAACGTCAGTTCGGAAATTTGTGCATGGCAAAGTGGTGTGCAATAAAGAAATACGGCAACAACCAGTACGGCTTTAAGTCTGTGAAAAAAATTATTGATCTGTGTCATGGTTTACATTTATATCCTTTGGTGTTTCAAAACTGACCCGGCCAAGCCTGCCGGATCGAAGATCCCTGATGATCAGTTGTGATGCTTTTTGGGAATCGACATACCCGCCTTTTTTTAGACATCCCCTGGCTTTTCCCACCGTTTCAATAAGAGCCTGGGGATTTTTCGGCAACGGATCTAAAAACGGGTAACGCTCGGCGAGACAGGCCGGGTACCTTTCCAGTAAAAGCTGTGCGGCGAAATGGGCAATTTCATGGTAGTCTATGGCTGTATCGCTGATGGCCCCGGATACGGCCAGGGCCAGTGCGCGCTGCAGGGGTTCAATGACCGGCCACAGAATACCCGGGGTATCGTAAATATCAATGTTACCTTTAAGGCTGGTACGCTGCTGGTGCCGGGTAATGGCCGGAACATTTCCGGTCTTGGCCACTTTCCGTCCGGCCAGGGTGTTTAAAATTGTGGATTTCCCGGTGTTCGGAATCCCCACCACCATGACCTTGGCTTTCCGGGCCTGATTCCTGTCAACCTGTGAGACCAGGGTTTCCAGAGCCTGGGAGGCATCCTGAAGAGAGGTCCCGCAGATGGCAGCCGCAGGCAGTCTCAAGTCACGGTTGAAGTAGTCGAGCCAGGCCTGCGTCGCCTCCGGATCGGCAATGTCTGCCTTATTCAGTACTTTCATCCGGTTTTTGCCCGTGGCAATCCGGTCCACGAAGGGGTTTGAACTGGATAACGGGAGCCTTGCATCCACCACCTCAAGCAGGGCATCCACCCTGGCAATGGAATTTTTCAGCTGGTTTTTTGTCTCCAGCATATGGCCGGGAAACCACTGGATATTCATTTTTCTATTTTCTTGAGTTCCTGGTTATGGTTGGTTTGCATCTCTATCATAGTATGTTCCTGCTCAGTTTCGTCCTTGTGAAACAAGTACAGATATGAAAAGAGCAATGCAATGATACTGGAGCCGATAAACCCGCTGACAGCCAAGGTGACGGTATATCCGACCCAGTCGTAATGTTTGTAATATCCAAAAGCTGTTCCGGCTGCCATGCTCAGAATAAATATAAAAGCGAAAATGAGTTTCATAAATATTTATGGATTATAGTAATGATGAAAATCCAGCCAGAATACGGATCAGCTCGTTGTGCAGATCCTGGTTGGTTGCCGCAATGCCGTTGTCCGGAAAGTTTTGGCCGCCTGTAAAATCGGTAATTTCACCACCAGCTTCCCTCAGTATAACTGATCCTGCGGCAATATCATAAATATTGAGATTCAATTCCCAGAATCCGTCCAGGCAGCCCTGGGCCGTATAACAAAGATCCAGGGCCGCAGACCCAAAACGTCTGATGTCCCTAAGTTTTGGTACAAGTTCACTAAAAATGGGCAGGTTGTTGTTTTGCCACCCGGCCCTAAGGCAGGCAAATCCCGTTGCCATGACCGCGTTGCAGAGCTGTTTTGTTTCTGACACGCGGATGGGGGTGTCATTTACAAATGCGCCTTTGCCTTTTTCCCCATGGAACAGCTGACCCAGGGCCGGGGCATAGACCACGCCGAGCACCAGTTCCCCGTCTTTTTCAAGGGCAATGCTGATGCTGTAAAAGGGCAGGCGGTGTACAAACGAGGTGGTCCCGTCTATGGGATCGATGATCCATCTGTATGCGGCGTTTGTTCGGACAGCTCCGTACTCTTCCCCAAGTACGCCATGGTCAGGGTATCGGGCAAGGATTGCCTTGACCAGAAACGCTTCAACTTTTTTGTCTATGGCCGTGACAATATCTTTTGCTGATTTGAATTCAAGGTCCTGGTGAGATAGGTTCTTCTGGCCCTCAAGGCAGATTTCACCAGCTTCAAGAACCAGGCTTTTTATAAAGGAAATCAAAATATTAACCGTTTTTAAACTCATTTTTAAAGATCTTTAAATTTAGATCGGCTATTATGGCATATTAAGCGGCATTTGAAAATACCCGGCTTATCCATTGAAAAAAACAGCACACTCTGGTTTCATATCCGGTGCTACCGTGCAAAAAATATAATTTTCTCCATCCCCGATTGATTTTTAAAGTGTGAAATGCGATGATCCCCTTTGAAATTTTTTAACCGGTTTCACTTTTCCAGGAAGCTAAAGCGTTAACCTCCTCTACAACAGCGCGGATATCATGAAACATCTCCTTATTACCACAATTTGTTTGGTCTTGTTATTGCCACATGTAATTGTGGCGGCAGAAGAAAAATCTGACACACCCATTGAAGATACCCATATCGATACCCGTTTCCCCGATCTGGCCCAGGCCATTCGTTTTTCCGGTGATATCCGCCTGTGCGGGGAAAAAATACCATTTACAGATCCGGAAGTTAAAGAACGCTTTGAAAAAGAGATGATGCTTATCGTGTGGAACCAGCCCCAGGTGATGCTGTGGCTTAAACGCGCCCATCGCTGGTTTCCCCATATCGAAGAAGTTTTGAAACAGGAAAAACTGCCCCTGGATATGAAATATCTGCCCATTGTGGAAAGTGCGCTTCTGCCCCATGGGGAATCCTATAGCGGTGCGGTTGGTTACTGGCAGTTTATCAAAAGCACAGGTCAAAGATACGGATTGCGCATTGATTCACAAGTCGATGACCGTCGGAATATGTTTTGCGCCACCAGGGCGGCCTGCCGCTATCTTAAAGATCTTTACTCACAGTTTGGTTCATATCTTCTGGCCATGTCCGCATATAATATGGGGGAGTATGGTCTTGAAAAGGCCATAAAACTCCAGGATACCCGGGATTTCTTTTCCCTTTACCTGCCACTGGAAACCCAGCGATATATCCTGAGAATTGTTGCTGTCAAGTTGATTCTGTCTGACCCCGAAGCGTATGGCTACCATCTGGAGCCCCAGGATCTTTATCCTGTTTTTACGTATTCAGAAATCAAGCTCTCCCCCAAATGCGCTGTGCCCATATCCATGATCGCCACGGCCTGTGATGTTTCCTTTAAGACCATTAAGGATTATAATCCCCAGCTTCGGGGGTATTATCTGGACAAAGGGCCGACCACGCTTCTTGTTCCCGACGGAACGCACAAGGAGTTTTTTAAAAAATTTACTCCCCTTTATACTGCGCTGGAAAAAAAGGAGCTGGCATCTTCAAAGTACCATGTAGTAAAAGCCGGCGAGAACCTTTCCGCCATTGCAAGAAAATATAACATATCCCTGTCCGGGTTGCGCAGACTCAATAAATTGTCAAAGAAACATGTTATTCATCCCGGGGACGAATTGCGTGTTCAATGATGCTTGTTTATAAAACAGGACGCCACGCAGAATGCCGAGAATTTAAACAGAAATTCAATCAGTTTCGGGATGGATATGGGCTGGTTGAAGCCCCCAAGATGGGGGCCGGTAAAAAGCACAATATCTTCTTGTCCTTTGGCCGGTATCACGGTCACGCCGCGGTTCTTGAGGAATTCTTCAAACCGGTGATCGTCCATATCCAGCTGATCCTGTATCCGTAACGCCTCCTCCATATGTTCATCAAGCCCCATTTTTTCGATGAGCTGTTCAATAAGTGCAGACAGGTTAAAAGGGGCCGGATCAAAGGTGTCGGCCCCGGTCAGGCCTTTGATATAGTGTTCGCACACACCTGATAAAAGTGTTTCAAATCGATCCGGACAAAAAAGGTCCCGGGTATTCACATGGGGGTGCGTATTGTCAATTCCTCTTCTGTGCGGGGCCTTGTTCCTGAAACAGGAACCTGCCACCAGAATGAAACTGAGCAGATATTCACCGGTATAATGTTCAAGGTCTAACGATGTTTTCCGGCAGACAATATGCTCAAAATCGCGCAAACCGGATGCGGCAAAGTTCGGGAACCGGCTGGAGTCCAGCCATTGGTCCAGGCGCCCGGCATGTTCCCACAAATACCTTCCGTTGTCGTTTCTTCTGCCCTGCTGAACCCGGTTATGGAACAAGGGGATCAGCGCTGTGTGGAAAAGCCCCCGGGATGACAGTCTGCCCAGGGTGAGGGCTGTTTTGAAAAACGATTGTTGAATTTGGTCCCAGGCCGTGTTTTTTACATTGGGGTATTCATAATAACCCAGGCAGGGGATAAAGACGATGCAGACAGAACCATATATTGTGCCGGATCCCCCCTGGGGCAGCTCACCGGTGATGTTAAACAGGTAACTGTCCTGGATGCACACCGGTTTGGGAACGCGGTTTTCAGACCCTGAAGGGTTCTGGGAAAACCAGTTCATCCAGACCGCTTCCCGGTATATTTCATCGATATTTTCAAACGTAGTGGCAAATTTGATTACACCCAGAATTTTTTTGTCTGTCCTGGCAATTAAACTGCGCCCTTTCCAGGTCCATTGCATATTCTCGGGAAATGTTGTTCCTGTTGGCACAAATTTTTTGGATAGGCCGGCAAGATCTATGTCCAGGGGTATGGCATTGCCGGAGAAAAAGGGGATATCCGGTGCAGGGGTGGTGTCTGCCAGCCTGCCAAGTGCCTGGCTTAACGCACGAAGCCGGTTGCCGGAACTTTTTATCAGAAGTGACAAAAGGCGAGGTACAACGGTTCGGGTAATTTTGTTCTCCATTTTTTTACCCATCTCCACCAGGATTAAGGCGGCTTCATGATATAAAAAAAAGGCTTGCCTGGCTGTGTCAAATTTTGGGGTGGCAAATACGCTGAACAACGCATCCAGGGTTTGTCGGGTGATTGTGAATGGATAATCAGACGCATGGGAGCCGATATATTTAACTCCCATGTACGCCCCAGAAAAGTCCAGACGATGATTGATCAGAAGATTCTCTTCCCGGATACGTGAGCTGGAAGGTGGGGCCTGACTCATTCTTTTATATTACATTCCCGATTTGGTGTTAAATTGTTTATTTCTTGCTGCGGGTTTGCGTCACAGGTGTTGATTGCTCAGGATAGGTCATGGTTGTTACTGGGCAAGGTCCTGCTCTGAAATGCCTTGGGAAACTTTCTTTTTCTGGGCAGGCAGGTCCGGTCTCTGCGTTTCCCGGGTGGAGGGGGCCGAACCGCCGGCGGATGTTTGTGGTTTCAGTGTTTGCTCGGGCCGGGGGGCTGGGTTTTGGGAGGCTTGTTCCAGCGTTGATGCCGACTTGACTACAGGTTTCGTGTTCCCGGGCTGGGCAGAAAATGTTGCCGCAGCTTTTTTTGTCATTGAACTTGCCGTTTCCACCTGTCTTTTAATCTCAGCGATTTGATTTTCAAGATCCTGCCTGAGCAGACTTAATTTTTTGTCTAATTTTTCATCCACTTTGCTCTCTATGTTTGCAGCGGTCTCATTTTTCAGCTCATCCAGTTTTTTGCCCAAAAGACTTTGGTCCTTGGCCAGCTGTGCAATTCTTTCTTCATAGGCGGACAATTCCAGCAGTCTTGCCTGGAAGTCCTCCTTGAACAGGTTAAACTCTTTTTTAATCTGTTCTGAGGCCGTTTTGAAATCTGAATTGTTTTTGTCAATGGCAGATAAAAGTTGCTGGTTAATACGTTCCAGAGCAGCCAGGGTGGATTTGTCCTGGTCGGCATTGGCCTGAATCCGTTTTTCCAGTTTGGCAAGGGCTGCTTCCATGGCTTTAAGATCCACCTTGGCTGCAGACATTTTTGCTGTCTGGTTTTCAAGGTCCTGGCGTTTGGTCTCAAGCACGGTCAGCTTTTCATCCAGCTGGTGGGTTGTTTTGGCAATGCGCACATCCAGGGCATTGAGCTTTATTTCAAGCTCTTTTGACACCCGTGACACCTGGTCTGCCTGGGTTTGGTCAACATCCACCACCTTTTCGGTGATATCCATATATACAAAGGCCAGAATGGCAATGATAATGCAGGGGATGATGACGGAAATGATGGTCACGCGCTGGGATAATTTTTCTATTTTAAGGGTGTTGGCTTCCTGCTGGAAAATTTCACCCCCAAGACTTGATCCGTTATCCTTAAACTCCGGATCATCCTTCAGATTCTGGTAATCTCCGAGTCTGTTTTCATTCATATCTGGTCGGTACCTGTATCTTTAGATTTCTGGGGCCTTGAGTTTCTTTTGCTGCGGGCAGCTTTTACAAGAAAGATCTGTGTAATCTACACAGATCTTTCAATCTTCGTTGCGGGTTGAGACTGGCAGTTGATATGCCAGGCCATAGATCAGCCCGTGGCTGTTATTCCCATTCAATGGTGCCCGGTGGCTTTGATGTGATGTCAAACACCACACGGTTGACCTTGTCCACTTCATTGATAATGCGGTTGGAAATTTTACCTAAAAGATCGTGGGGCAGTTTTGCCCAGTCTGCCGTCATGGCGTCGTTGGATGTAACCGCACGGATGGCTATGCAGTTGGCAAAGGTGCGCTTATCTCCCATGACACCGACACTTTTCACCGGCAGAAGTACGGCAAAGGACTGCCACAGTTTCCGGTAAAGTCCGGCTGTTTTAATTTCCTGGATAAGAATATCATCGGCTTTGCGAAGAATATCCAGGCGTTCTTTGGTAATGTCTCCCAAGATGCGGATGGCAAGCCCGGGGCCCGGAAAGGGCTGGCGCCAGACAAGATTTTCATTGATACCCAGTTCAGTTCCCAGTTTTCTGACCTCATCCTTGAACAGCAACTGCAGGGGTTCAATGAGCTTTAAGTTCATCTCTTCGGGAAGCCCCCCCACATTGTGGTGGGACTTGATAACGGAGGTGGGACCGCCAAAGGCGGATTTAGATTCAATGATATCTGGATACAAGGTGCCCTGGCCAAGGAACTGTGCCCCATCAACCTTTTTGGCCTCGGCGTCAAAAACGTCAATAAACAGTTTACCGATGATTTTTCTTTTCTTTTCGGGGTCCGTAACCCCGGCAAGGGCCGTTAAAAATTTATCCTGTGCATCCACAAATTTGATGTTCATGTCAAGATTGGCCCGCAGACTGATCTCAAGCTGCTCTTTTTCGTTCAGGCGTAAAAGCCCGTTGTCCACAAAAATACAGTGCAGGTTTTTCCCTACGGCTTTATGGATCAGGGTGGCGGCAACCGAAGAGTCCACTCCGCCGGAAAGGCCCATGATCACTTTTTTGTCCCCCACCGCATCTTTGATCTGGGCAATGGCTCCTTCACTGAAAGATTTCATGGTCCAGTTTTGACTGCATCCGCAGACATCAAAAAGAAAATGACGGATCATGGCAGCCCCGTTGATGGAGTGCTCCACTTCCGGATGAAACTGCAGGCCGAACAATTTTTTTGCGTAGTCGGCAATGGCCGCAATGGGGGTATTATCGGTCTGGGCTGTGATTTCAAACCCCTGGGGCAGGGTTTTGGCTGAATCACCATGGCTCATCCAGCACTGAAAACTGTCATCCATCTGTTTGAACAGCGGGTTGCCGGGGGTGATGCGCAGTTCTGCAAAACCATACTCTTTTTTACTGGCCTGCTCAATGGTGCCCCCTAATGCGTGAACCATATACTGCATGCCGTAGCAGATGCCAAGGATGGGTACTCCCAGGTTAAATATACCGGTGTCGATGGTCGGGCTGTTCTCTTCATAAATGGATGAGGGCCCGCCGGAAAGGATGATGCCTGTGGGGGCAAGCTCCTTGATTTTTTCAAGGGGGATATCTGCCGGTTCCACCTGGCAGTATACATTGTTTTCTCTGACACGCCGGGCAATCAGCTGGTTAAACTGGGATCCGAAGTCAATAACGATGATCATGGGTATTTCCTGCAATGATTAGATTTAAATCGGCAAATTTTCCTATAAACCTATTAAAATTGCAAGTTGTTTTTGGTCTTAACTTGCCAAGAAAGGCGGATTATGCTTTATTGGGTTCGCTTTAACTATTTTTAACTATAAGGAGATTGGATGTATTTAGCCAGCGATTTGAAAAAAGGACTAAAACTGGAAATTGACGGAGATCCCCATGTGATTGTCGGTTTTGAGTTTAAAAAGCCCGGCAAGGGGCAGTCCCTGTATAAATGCAAACTTAAGAATATGATCACAGGTGCCCAGTTTGAGCGTACCTACCGTTCCGGTGACAAATTTGAAAAGGCTGACCTGGAAGAGACGGATATGGAATACCTCTATTCAGATCGGGATGGCTGGTGGTTTATGAATTCCACCACATACGAGCAAATCATGCTGATCAAGGAGCAGATCGGAGAAAACGTGGATCTGCTCAAGGAGAATACGGTTTGTACCGTGCTTTTGCATAACCAGAAACCCATTGGTGTCACACTGCCCAACTTTGTGGTTCTGCGGGTCACGGCCACCGAACCCTGGGCCAAGGGAGATACAGCTACGGGCGATACCAAGCCTGCCACGGTTGAAACCGGATTTGAAGTCCAGGTGCCTCCTTTTGTGGATGAGGGACAGCTGATCAAGATTGATACCCGGATCCGGGAATATGTTGAGCGTGCCAGCGAATAGTTTTTAATTTTCCATGAACGGCCAGGGGCCGACCTGGTCTATCAACACCCAGGCACAGGCCACAACAAAACATGAAAGTCGCTTAGTAACTTATTGGTCTTTCATATAAAGTTCACGAAGATATTCCGATCCCTTGGACGCCTTCGTGAACTTCATGGGAAAAATGTAAGAATATTATTTTTCAGTTACCGGAAGTATGCTTTTTTTAAATCCGCATGAACGGTCCGGGCATTTCAGAATTTTTCCGTCCCGTTTTGTCTCTTTTTCCAGAAGATAAGGGCTGTCACAGTCCGGACAGCTTTCGTTGACAGGTTTGTCCCAGGTGGCAAAGGTACAGTCCGGATATTTGGAACAGCCGTAGAATATTTTGCCCCGTTTTGAGCGTTTTTCAACTATGGTGCCGTCGCACCCTTTTTCAGGGCAGGATACGCCTGTATCTTTGCTTGAGTTCTCCTGAACCATAGACTCGGTGTGTTTACATTCGGGATATCCGGTGCAGGCCAGAAACAATCCGAATCGGCCGTCTTTTTGCACCATGGGCTTGCCGCATTCAGGGCAGTCCTTGACCGGTTCGCTGTCCTGGACTTTTTCCACAATTTCAATGGTTCCCTTTTCATCCCTTGTGTAATTGCTGGTAAAGCTGCATTCGGGATATCCGGTGCAGGCCAGGAAATGTCCGTTTCTGCCGATTTTGATATTAACGGGTTTCCCGCATAAAGGACATTTGAGATCGGTTTCAATGCCCACACCTTTAACGGAGACCATATTGTCTTTGGCATTGTCCAGGGTGGTTTTAAAATCGGCGTAAAATGCTTTTAACAGTTCAATTTCGTTGAGTTTACCCTGTTCCACATCATCAAGATTG
Organism: uncultured Desulfobacter sp.; assembly: GCF_963665355.1. GTDB lineage: Bacteria > Desulfobacterota > Desulfobacteria > Desulfobacterales > Desulfobacteraceae > Desulfobacter. Next base: position 4,993,724 of record NZ_OY762229.1, on the reverse strand, counting down.
GTCTCCATTTGAGCCGTGAATGAAATGTCCAGAAGGTTGGGAAAGGCACTCACTAACAGATCATTGACGATGAATCCAAGCTCGCTTGGTACAAAGTAGCGATTGAGCAACTCCACGTATCCTTTCTCCTGGATTACAGCCAGAATGGAGGCATAGGTGGAAGGTCTGCCAATCCCGTTTTTTTCAAGTTCCTTGACAAGGGATGCTTCGGAGAATCTGGGAGGGGGTTTGGTAAAGTGCTGGTCAGGATTGATCTTCCGGGTTGTCAGCAGTTCCTTGGGTTCCACCGGCGGAAGGGCCTGGATGTCCTTCTCACTGGTGTTTTCCTGGGTGCCATACAACCGCAGGAACCCGTCAAACCGGGTCGTGGAGCCGGATACGGAAAACAGGTACTTCTCTGTTGCCTCAATTAAAATGGTTTTCTGGTCAATCAGGGCCTGGGCCATCTGGGAGGCCATAAACCGTTTCCATATCAGGTCATAAAGCTTGAACTGGTCCTGGGACAGAAAGGATTGCAGCTTTTCCGGGGTGTTGTAAACCGATGTGGGGCGAATGGCTTCATGGGCATCCTGGACCTTGTTTTTGTTTTTGAAGAACCGGGGTTCATCCAGGGCATATTCATCTCCAAAGGCCTGCCTTATCAGGCCTAATGCCTCATGGGCCGCTTCCGGGGCAATACGGGTGGAGTCCGTACGCATGTAAGTGATCAGGCCTTCGGGGCCACCGCTGCCGATCTCAATACCTTCATACAGCTGCTGGGCCACAACCATGGTCTTCTTGGCGGAAAACCGCAGCCGGTTAATGGCATCCTGCTGGAGTTTACTGGTGATAAACGGCGGCAAAGGGTTGCGCTTGATGGTTTTATTTTTGATTTCCTGGACTATGAATTGGGCCTTTTCAATGTCTGCCACAATGGCATGGGCCTGGTCCGCATTGGTTACCTTGGCTTTTTTGCCGGATATTTTTGTTAAAGCGGCATTGAAAACTGGCGGATTTGCCGCTTCAAGATCCGCAGTAATGGTCCAGTACTCTTCGGGTACAAACACCCGGATCTCACGCTCCCTGTCACAGATGATTTTAACGGCCACGGACTGAACCCGGCCTGCACTGAGTCCCCTTTGGACCTTTTGCCATAAAATCGGTGATATCTGATAGCCCACCAGCCGGTCCAGTTTTCGTCTGGCCTGCTGGGCATCATATTTGTCCGCATCGGGCTCCGTGGGATGGGCCAGGGCCTCGGTAATGCCTTTTTTTGTGAGTTCATGAATAAGAACCCTGTGAAATCTGCGGTTCTTTTTTTTAAGAATCTCCATGATATGAAAGGCAATGGCCTCTCCTTCACGGTCAGGGTCAGGGGCGAGGTATATGTCATCGGTGTCATCGGCGGTTTTTTTCAGATTGGAGATGACTTTTGATTTATCTTTTATATTGACATACTGGGCCTTAAAATTGTCGTCCACATCAATACCCAGATTTTTTACCGGAAGGTCACGGATATGGCCGGCACTGGCAGCCACATTATAGTCCGTTCCAATATATTTTTTCAGGGTTTTGATTTTAGTTGGCGATTCGACAATAATAAGCGGCTTTGCCAATGTTATTCCTCCAAAATTGAAAATTTATTGCCTGGATGACGAACAATAAGCCCTGACAATTCCAAGTCAAGCAGGGCTGCAGAAACCTGGGCGCTGGTTAGGCCGCTTGACGCGGTGATATGATCAATCTGTCCAGGGTATAGATCCAGGTGTTTATATACTATGGTCTGAATTTTGTCCATGGCTGGTTTGTTTTTTGCGGGCTCCTGCAGTGGCGATGTGCCTGCGGCATGGACGAATTGTGACAGTTCATCAATGATGTCCATTTCATTTTCTATGAGATGTGCCCCCTGTTTGATCAGATGATGGGTACCCCGGCTTTGGGATGATTTGATACTTCCCGGGACAGCAAACACTTCACGGTTATACTCCCCGGATAGCCGGGCAGTAATCAGAGAACCGCTTTTTTGGGCAGCTTCCACCACAACCGTGCCGCAGGACAGTCCTGCAATAATTCTGTTGCGCTGGGGAAAATTACCAGGCAACGGGGCCGTGTCCGGAAAATATTCGGAGATGACGGCGCCCTGTTTTATGATCCGGTTGTACAGGGGACGGTTGTGTCTGGGGTAGATATGGTCCAGGCCAGATCCAAGAACGGCCAGGGTCTGCCCAATCTCATTTTCAAGGGCACCGTTGTGGGCCGCCGTATCAATCCCCAGGGCCATGCCGGACACAATGGTAAAACCTAAGTCAGTCAGGCGCCGGGCAAGGTAACTGGCGGTATCCATGCCGTACCGGGTGGCGTTTCGTGATCCGACAATGGAGATACAGGGTTTATTGGGATCAAATGTGCCGTCATGGAATAAGAGAGCAGGGGGATCGGGGATTTCTTTGAGAAGGGCAGGATAGTCAGGATCGGTTAGTACCATTATCCTGTGTCCGCAGTCCCGGGCCTGGGCAAGTCTGTTTTGTGCATCCGGTTTAAATTCTTTGTGTCCAAGAAGACTTTTTATGGCTCCAGAGGAGATGGGATCCGGCAAAGACAGCAGTTGTGTCCTGGATGCCTTCAAAATGGCTTCGGGTGTTCCAAAATAATGAATGAGTTTTTTTATTACACGGGGGCTTAGACCCGGCAGTTCCAGTAGGATAAACCAGGGCAGATATGTGTCCGGACATGGTGACATATAAGTGCTCACCGGGTTTGGGATAATTTCTGCTGGGCTTTTTCTGCTGCCGGTGAAAAGGGATAGCGGGTGATGACTTGCTTAAAGTATTCATTGGCCTTTTGAACATCATCAACGGACAGGTATGCATATCCGGTTTTAAGCAGAGCATCCGGGACCTTCAGGCCCTTGGGATAGGTCTGGACAAGCGCTGTAAAAATTTGGGCCGCCTTTATATAATCACCTGTGGTGTAGCTGCATTCCCCAAGCCAGTATAGGGCGTTGTCTGCCAGGTCATGGTCGGGAAATTTTTTTACAAAATCTGAAAATAGTTCCTGGGCTTTAATAATGTTTCGTTCAAGCAGCAGGGTCCGTCCCTGGTTGTAAAATTTGACAGGATCTAAATCCCGGGGTTGTGTCATGGATGGTCGCGAATCCGGCCTGGCAGGGGGCGTTGGGTGCTCCTTTGCCGGGGGCGGCCATGGTTTGGTTTGTGAACTTAATTTTTGTTCAAGACGGGTCATCCGGTTTTCAAGCCGGGTGATTTTTTCTTCCAGGTGTCTGGTGCGGATCTCCTGGTCAAGTGAGGTGTCCATGGGAGCGGGTGTGCTGTCAGGCACGGTCACATTGGTGTCCCGTGCCTGACCGGCAGTAAATTTTTGTTTTGTCATGGTTCCGCAGGAGGCAGTAAAAAAAAGAAGGGATAAAAGCAGCGCAATCCTTAAAAATTTTTTTGGGGATGCGAGCATAGATTTTATCCTTTTCTATGGGCCATATACACAAGGGGGGATGCAATAAAAATGGATGAATAGGTGCCGATCACCACACCGATGATCATGGCAAAGGCAAAGTTGTGAATAATCTCCCCGCCAAGGAAGAACAGTGCCAAAAGAACAATCAATGTCGTCAACGATGTCAATATGGTCCTTGACAATGTTTCATTGATACTGCGGTTAAAAAGCTCAGATACCTGGGGGTGATCTGAATTGCCTTTGACATTTTCCCGGATCCGGTCAAATACGATAATGGTGTCGTTCAGTGAATACCCGATGATGGTCAAAAGGGCTGCGATGATCTGCAATGAGAAATCAAGGTTGAGCAGGGAAAATATCCCCACGGTAATGGTCACATCGTGAATCAGGGCTACAATGGCGCCAATGGCGTACTGAAGCTGAAGATACCAGAACAGAATCAGTGAAACCACCAGAGCGGCTGCAATCAAAAAAGGCATGGACAGGTTGAATACGGATAAAAAGTACACCGCCGCCATCAATGCGCCGGCCGTGATTCCGGCAACGGTCCATTTCTGTTCAAAACGGCCGGATATGTAAATGGTGATAAACAAAAGAGAATAAAAAATAGCCAGGAGCGCTTTTTTCTTCAAGTCGTTTCCCACCTGGGGACCGACCATTTCCACACGCCGGATGTCGGGCTCAAGGGTCGTTGCGTCCTTCAGTCCTTTTGCGACGGTGTCCGACAGCTGGTTGCCCAGGGCGTCGGCATCGCTGGAAGTACGGATCAGATATTCATGTGCCCCTTCTTCACCAAATCCCTGGACAACTACTTCTTTAAGGCCGATTTCGTCCAATCCTTTTCGGATGTCTGACACATCAACTTTCTGGGAAAATTTGACCTGTACCAGGGTGCCGCCGGCAAAATCAATTCCGTAATTGGGGCCATTATGAATAATCAGGGAGACAATACCTGCCAGAATCAGGATCAGGGAAAGCGAAAAGCCGATTTTGCGCATGCCCATAAAATTGATATTGGTGCCCGGCTTGATAAACTGCATGATTATAAATTCCTTATATACTTAATGTATCGGATTGTTTGTTAGCAAGAATCAGATCGTAGATGCTCTTGGACAGGATCAGGGCCGTAAACAGGCTGGCCACAATGCCTAAGCCTAAAGTTACCGCAAACCCCTTAATGGGCCCTGTGCCGAACTGGAAAAGGACAGCGGCTGCGATCAATGTGGTGACATTGGCATCCATGATGGTTAATGTGGCGCGGTCATACCCGGCATCCACTGCTGCCTTGGGGGATCGGCCGGTGCGAAGCTCCTCTCTGATTCGTTCATAGATAATTACATTGGCATCCACGGCCATGCCAATGGTCAGGATTATGCCGGCAATACCCGGCAGGGTCAGCGTCGCACCGAAGGCGGCTAACCCGCCACCGATCAGAAGAATATTGACAATCAGGGCAAGGTCGGCGATCAGGCCAGCCCCTTTGTAATAAATGACCATGAAAAGAATGACCAGAGCGCCGCCCACTATCATGGATATCAGGCCCATGCGCACGGAGTCCGCACCCAGGGTGGGTCCAACGGTTCTCTCTTCGATGATTTTAACCGGTGCAGGCAAAGAACCGGCCCGCAGGGCAATGGCAAGATCCGTGGCTTCTTCAAGGGTGAAGTGGCCTGTGATACGGGCTTTTCCTCCGGAAATACGGTCCTGGATATTGGGTGCGGAGTATACATTTTTATCCAGGACAATGGCCAGCCGTTTGTTAATATTGGCACCGGTGATCCGTTCAAAGATTCTGGCGCCTTTACGGCTGAATTCAATGCCCACCTGGGGCTGCTGGAACTGGTCAAATTCCACCCGGGCATTGGTCAGGTGACTGCCGTCCAGCTCCACATGTTTTTTGATCAGAAACGGCGTTTTGGTCTGGTTGCCCGTGGTGGGATTTTTCCTGATTTGGTAAATGATTTCATCCCCCACTGGCGGCCTGCCCCCCATGGCCGCATTGACGTCACCCTGTTCGTCCACAAGCTGGAAGGTGAGCTGGGCGGTTTTTCCAATCAGTCCTTTGGCCCGTTCGGGGTCACTGATGCCCGGTAGCTGCAGAAGAATTCTGTTGCCGCTCTGGATTCTGATATCCGGTTCACTGACTCCGAACTCGTCAATACGGTTTCGAATGGTTTCCAGGGCCTGCTCCGTGGCCATTTTTTTGATGGAATCAGCTTCCTTGTCCGGCAGGCGCAGAGTAAAGGCAATGCCACCGTCAATGTTTTGGACAGAAGGAATCTCAAGGCCTGCATATTCATCCGACAACAGTTTTTCCACACCAGCTCTGTTGTCTGCGCCTGATATCCTGGCTAGGATTTTATGGTCAGGGGCCTTGTCAATACCCATGTGCTGTATTTTTTCATTCTTAAGATCCAGTTTGAGCTGGCTTATGGTGCGGTCAAGCTCGGCGTTAACCGCCTCTTCACTTTGTACCTCAAGGACCAGGTGCATGCCGCCCTGCAGGTCTAAGCCAAGGTTTATTTTCTTATGGGGCCAGGTATTGGTGAACGTGGGAAGCAGGCATACGACAGCAGCAGCAATAACTCCCAGAATCAATACGCGCGTTATGGTAAAGGATTTCAATCTCATCACTCCTGAGGGATTCGGTTATTTTTTTTATTCTTTGGATTTTGCCTGGGATTCATTATCCTTCATCAGGCCGCCGATGTTACCCCTTGCAACCTTTATTTTGACTTTTTCGGCAATTTCAAGGCCAACGGTGTTGTCGTCCAGGGAGACAATGGTGCCGAAGATACCCCCGGATGTTACAACCCGGTTGCCTTTTTTCAGATTCTCGATCATTTCTCGATGTTCTTTAGCCTTTTTTTGTTGGGGTCTGATGAGCAGGAAATAAAAAATGGCAAACAGAATAATGATGGGTAAAAAACCGGCTATTCCCTGGGCCTGCCCGGCCTGTCCACCAGATGCGCCCATGGCGTATGCAGTACTAATCAACATGTTCCTCCTTCAATAGGGTAAGTTAAATTTTAAAAAATTAATGCACAGGTATCCAGATGTTGCATCCATCAAACCGGAGTCTGTCCACAGTATTAAAATCAATTTGTTCCAGCAAAGCAAATATTTCATCCATATTGTAGATGACCACCTTGCTTAACGGGTCGATGATATTTATATCCTCGGTTACTTGTTTTTCCTTTACGTTATAAATGGTCACCATGGTTTCCGAGAATTTCAAAATTTTACCGACACCCGAACTTAAACCTGAACTTTCGGGTTCGTCCGCGTCTTTTTTCAGATCAATGCCTTTGCGGATGTAATAGTCTTTGAGCATCCTGAAATGGATGTTCCAGATATTGTCACCCGGCTGAACCACATAAATGCCGTATGTGGTTGGCGCCGACAACTTTTGAGCTCCGGATTCATCAAGTTCCTTTTCAAGTACCTTGCCCCTGCCGGCAAATGCCTGTTCGATAACCTTTTCCATGGAAACAGTGTGTGATCCCACAGTAAAGGACTCATCGGACTTGACAACGAGGTCCACACTGTTATCAAGACCCAGGTCCTTTTTACGGGCTGCCATCAGATCTTTCATGATGCTTTCTTTTGCAAGCTCATTGTAATCAATGACTTCAGGCTTATTGATCTGTTTTGTCACAGTGCCCGGCAGGGGATCCCTTTTCTGGGTTACGGGGGTATCCTGGGGGGCTTTCTTGTTTTCGCTTTTGGTCCCTCCGGTGATGTCGGACTTCCTGGTCATAATAGTCCAGCCCACGGCAAGGGCTAATACGATAACCACGGAAAGAACGATGATAGGCATCTTTTGCTGTCTTTTCTGTCTGTAAGTACGCAAAACCTCTCCTTTCTAAACCCACCTAAGGTTGTTTCAGATACAATAAAAAAACAGACATTGTCAAGCCGGCCTTACTTCGTGCCCGAACAGCAATACGTCTAAACGCTACACAACGCTGTTCTGGCCTGAGATCATGGTCCTGTCTATTTCAATATTTATGGTTACCTGACGTTTTGTTTCCAACTCAAGAAGTTCTTCTCTTTTTGTATTCAACATGTAATAGGCCACATCTTCGGGTACCCGGCAGAAAAATTTCTGATCAGGCTCGGCTTTCAGCGTTTTCAGCGCCAGTTGCCGTAGAAGTGCCAGCGCCTGGGTCTCCACAGAAGGTGTCATGCCCCGGCCGTTACAATGTTTGCATGTTTCATAGGCCCCATAGGTGATGGAGTGACGAATCCTTTGCCTGGACATTTCAAGAAGTCCAAAGGCGGTGATCCCGCCCACCTTGGTTTTGGCCTTATCTGTTTTTAAGTGCTTTTTCATGGTTTTTGTAATCTCTGCCTTGTGGCGGCGTTCTTTCATATCGATAAAATCCACCACAATAAGCCCACCCATATCCCGCAGGCGCAATTGCCGGGCCACCTCTTCGGCGGCTTCAAGGTTGGTGTGAAAGGCTGTTTCCTCAATGTTGCTTCGTTTTGTGGATTTGCCGGAGTTCACATCAATGGAGACTAAGGCTTCGGTCTGTTCGATCACCAGAAAACCACCGGATTTAAGAGCGACCTCTCTTCTGTAGATGGAAGAGATCTGCTCTTCAAGCTGATATTTGGTGAAAATGGGTTTTTCCCCTTTGAACAGGCGGACAATTTTTTTCTGCTTGGGTGCAATCATCTCAATGAATTCAAGGACTTCCCTGTGGGTGTCCGGATTATCGATGAGAATCTCTTTGATATCTGTTGTGAAATAATCCCTTAAAGAACGCACGGCCAAGCTCTGTTCTTTATAAAGAAGGCAGGGAGCCTGATTTTCCATGGCAAGTTTGTCGATATTTTTCCACACCCGCATCAGATACCGAAGGTCTGAAGTCAGCAAGGTTTTAGTGGCCCCCTTACCTGCGGTTCTGACTATCATTCCGAACCCTTCCGTAATTGTCATGCCCTTGAGAATCCCTACCAGGCGTTTTCGTTCATCTTCCTCTTCAATCTTGCGGGAAACACCCCTGGTGTTGTTGCCCGGCATGAGGACACCAAAACGTCCCGGAAGGGAGATATAGGTGGTGAGCATGGCCCCTTTGAGATTAATCGGGTCTTTGGTGACCTGGACAATCATCTCCTGGCCTTTTTTGATCAGGTTAAACAGGGTTTTGTCGTTTTGTTCGACCTCCTGGAAATAATCGGGATGGATTTCGTTTTTTTGAAGAAATCCGTTTTTCTCTGCACCGTAGTCCATGAACACAGCCTGCAGGCTGGGCTCGACCCGGGTGACGATACCCTTATAGATGTTGCCTTTGGTTGCTGCTTTGGCCGTTGTTTCTATGTGAAATTGATCCAGTTTGTTGTCAAAAACCATGGCAATGCGGTGCTCTTCCGGATCCATTGCATTAATTAGAATTTTTCTTGTCATTCATGATCTCGTTTTTCATATAAATCGTTAAATTGGGTATGTATCTGTAATGCGGTGAATGAAATCTGTTCAATGCACTCCAGATTGATATGTATTATAAATGTCGGCCACCCCTTTTTTTATCCGGATATGGCTGCTTTTTTCTGTTTGAGAATATCGAAATATGTCCGGATACGCTCCACATAATGAACCGGTTCCCAGCCCCGGGCATACCCGTATTGTGTCTGGTTATAGTATTTTGCCTTGGACAGCAAGGGAAGCGCTTCCTTTAGACCTTTCCAGGTGTTCGGATTGTACCCTTTCAGCTTTGCAAGGTTTATGGCGTCTTTGACGTGCCCGTATCCGATATTATAACTTGCCAGGGCAAACAACAACCGTTGGGATTCATCTTTTATATAATCAAAACGATTGTACATTAACGACAGGTATTTTATTCCGGCGCGGATGCTTTGCTTGGGATCCTGGCGGTTTTTGATGCCCATTTCCCTGGCAGTTTCTTCGGTGACCTGCATCAGGCCCCGGACATTGGTAAAACTGGTTGCATCAGGATCAAAGTGGGATTCCTGGTACACCATGGCTGCCACCAGACGCCAGTCAAATCCGTGTTTGGCCGATTCTTCCTTGATCAGGTCTTTGTATTGCGGCAGCCGATTTGCTACGCGTTCGTGGAATTTTTTCAACTCATAAACGTCAAAATTTTCAATATTGTCATAATATTTGCTCGTGATTCGTTTCAGAATGCCGGTGTCGATGGCATGAAGAAAGAATTTATTGATCTGCTTGAGCATTTCCGGGTCGTTTTTCCGGACCGCCCAGGCCAGAGACTCACGTTCCTGTATGGGGATGCCGATGCGTATATCCGGAAAAAAACGCCGGTTGAGAAGAGCAACATTGGAATCGGCAATGGTGAATTTGATCTCCCTGTCATGGACCATGCTGATAAGCTCTTCGGTGGGGGTATTGTTGTGCAGTACATATTTCAGATCCACGCCCGAATTCTTTAACTGTGCCAGCCTGTAATGATAGGATGTCCCCCGTCTGACATGAAAAGTCCTGTATGCCATGTCGTTGATGTCCTTGGGGCTGAAAATGAGATTGTGATGAATAATGCGCTGCTGTATTGTCATATAGGGGATGGAAAAATCAGCATATTCCAGGCGCGGGGCTGTAATGGAGAGCCCTGCGGCAATGAAATCCCCTTTGCCTTGCTGGAGATACGCAAACATGTTATTCCAGCCAGGGGTTATGACATCAAGGTCCACATTTATGAATTTGGCAAATTCCCGGGCCAGGTCATATTCAAAGCCCATGGGTATATTATTGTACAGATAAAAGGTATTGAGGGCTTTGCAGGTAATCAGGCGCAGCTGGCCGGTTCTGCGTATTTTTTCAATGGTGTTCAGGTTCTGGCCGATTTCCTGGTGGTTAATCAGCACAGAAAAACGCACGACCCCTAAGGTTACAATGATCAAAGATATAAATATAATATATTTATCTATGAATGATTTCATGAATCCGTATCATCTGTCGCCGACTGGATAGGGATAATCTCAATGTCATCAACGTTTCTGTATCCACGGGGAAGCAGCTTCCCCCTTCGTCCCCTTGTGTTTGTGTAATCCTGCTGATTGCCTGGTGTCAGCCGCAAAAGATGTTTTCCTGAATGTATAACAAGATTTGAATTTAAAGGCAATATTTTTAGAAGCTTAAGCTTTTCAGGCTGATTTTGGCCTTTTCCCGAGGCCGGAATGTGAATTATTTTATTGCCTTTGCCCTTTTTCAGATGCGGCAACTGGTTGAGCGGGAAGATCAGCATCCTGCCCCCGGTGGTGACTGCGGCAACGCTATCAGAATTGATATCCGGTATGGGAAGCGGCGCCACGGGCTGGTCATTGTCGGATAACGTGATGACAGCTTTGCCGTTTTTGAAATGGGTTAAAAAATCACTGAACTTGATGATAAAGCCATACCCGTTGTCTGCACCGGTGAGAAACAGATCCTCGTCTTCGGCGGCAAACATGGTGAAGATGGTGGTGTCCGGGGCAAGGGTGAGATGCCCTGTGACAGGCTCTCCGTTTCCCCGGGCCGAGGGCAGGGCGTGTGCAAGAAGGGTAAAGGCCCGCCCCGAAGTGTCGATGAGCACAATGGGTTTGTCCGAGTAGGTGCGCAGATGGCACAGCAGATCATCCCCGGTTTTGAATTTTACATTTTCAGGATCTATATCATGGCCCTTGGCTGCCCGTATCCATCCATTGGTCGAAAGAATAACAGTTACAGGCTCTACCTCAAGAACATCCGTAAGGCAGAATGCTTCGGCATCCTTACGTTCTTTGATGGGGGATCTGCGTTTGTCTCCAAAGTTTCGGGCATCTTCTTCAATCTCCTGAATCATGAACGCCTTAAACGCATCGGGCGAGTTTAAAAGATCGTCCAGGACCTCCTTTTCTTTGGAAAGCCCGGCCATCTCTGCGGTGATTTTGATCTCTTCCATTCGGGCAAGCTGACGTAACCGGATTTCCAGAATGGCTTTCACCTGAATTTCGGTCAGGCCAAAGGTGTTCATCAATTCTTTTGCAGGGTCGTCTGCCCTGCGGATGATTTCAATGACCTGGTCAAGGTTGAGGTAAACGGTTTTGAACCCTTCAAGGATATGCAGGCGGCTGACAATTTTTTCCAGGCGGAACCGAAGTTTTTTTTCAATGGTTGCTTTCCTGAAACAGAGCCATTCATCCAGGGTCTCTTTAAGGTTTTTTACCCTGGGACGGCCGTTGAGACCGATCATGTTCATGTTGACCGGAAAAGATTTTTCAAGTTCTGTGGTGGCAAAAAGGTGATCTGCCAGGGCGTTGAGATCCACACGGTTGGTCCGGGGAATCACCACAAGTCGCGTGGGATCCTGGTGGTCGGACTCATCGCGCAGATCAGATACCATGGGTAGCTTTTTGGCACTGATCTGGGCTGCAATCTGCTCATAAATTTTTTCTGTGGATGCATGATAGGGAAGGGCCGTGAATACCAGTTCTCCGTCTTCTATAATGTACCGAGCCCTCATTTTTACACGCCCACTGCCCTTTTCATAGATGTCGCAGATCTCTTCTGGAGACGTTATGATTTCGGCCTGGGTGGGGAAATCCGGTCCTTTAATAAATTTACATAGCTCTTTTATGTCGGCATGTTCATTTTCAATGAGATGGATTAGTGCCTTTGCCACTTCCCTTAAATTGTGCGGCGGGATGGAGGTGGCCATGCCCACGGCAATGCCGGTGGTGCCGTTGAGCAGAATATTGGGCAGACGGGCCGGCATCAGGGATGGTTCCTCCAGGGTGCCGTCAAAGTTGGGAGTCCAGTCCACCGTACCCTGATCCAGTTCGTCCAGAAGAAGTTTGGCATATTTGGATAGCCTGGATTCCGTATACCGCATGGCGGCAAAGGATTTCGGGTCGTTGGGGTCGCCCCAGTTGCCCTGTCCGTCCACCAGGGGGTGGCGTAAAGAAAAGGGCTGGGCCATGAGGACCATGGCCTCATAGCAGGCTGTATCTCCGTGGGGATGAAATTTACCCAGCACATCGCCCACGGTTCGGGCTGATTTCTTGAATTTGGCCGTGGAGGAGAGCCCCAGCTGGCTCATGGAGTATATGATTCTGCGCTGGACCGGTTTGAGCCCGTCGCCAATATGGGGCAAAGCCCGGTCCAGGATAACATACATGGAATAGTTCAAATAGGCGTTTTGGGTAAACTCCTGGAAGGGCAGACGTTCAAATTCCTCAGTACTGGAAGACGGCGGTTGGATCATACGTATTAAATCTCTTTGATTACTCCGTGGGTTTCAATCCAGTGTTTGCGGTCCCTGGCTCTTTTTTTGCTCAACAGCATGTCCATGACCTGGAACACATCATCCTTTTTAGATGGCCAGGAATCATCGGCTGCCGGAGAGCCGGTATCATATTGGTTCTCAGGTGGGGGGGCAGAGCAATCGTCATTGTTCTGGGGTGGGTTATTTTTTTGTTGTTTTATGCCTTCTTCATCCGTGATTGTCAGCTGGACCAGACGGCGGGAGTCCGGGGCAATGGTGGTTTCCCGAAGCTGGGACGGGTTCATCTCACCCAATCCTTTGAAACGCTGGATATTTATTTTTGACGAATTTTTCCTGCGACTCAGCCGTTTGATAATCGCATTTCTTTCTGAGTCATCAAGGGCGTAAAACACCTCTTTTCCCATGTCTATACGGTAAAGGGGGGGCATGGCCACAAAGACATGGCCCTGCCGGACAACTTCCGGAAAGTGTTTCAGAAAAAGAGCGCACAAAAGGGTGGCAATATGCAGGCCGTCAGAGTCCGCATCGGCCAGAATGCATAATTTGTTGTACCGCAGTTTTGAAATATCCTTTGATCCGGGGATAACGCCTAATACCTGGGAAATGTCACGGATCTCCTTGGATTCAAGTATGGTTGAAGAGCTTGAATCCCAGGTATTCAGGATTTTGCCCCGCAGGGGCATGATGGCCTGGAAGCGCCTGTCTCTGGCCTGTTTGGCAGAGCCTCCGGCCGAGTCGCCCTCCACAAAAAAGAGCTCCCGCTCCCTTTGGTCGTCACTGGTGCAGTCTGACAGTTTGGCCGGCAAAGAGGCTCCGCTGGTCCGGGTTTTCAAGGACACTTTTTTGCGTTTTCTCTCACGGTTTCTGGCATTTTCAATGGCGGCCAGGGCCAGGGCTTCACCCAGGGCCACGTTCTGGTTCAGCCACAGGCTGAATGCGTCCCGGACCTGAAGATTCACCAGGCCTGCACAGTGGCGTGATGAAAGACGTTCTTTGGTCTGGCTTGAAAACTGGGCTTCCACAAGTTTGACAGACAGCACATATCCCACATTCTGCCAGATATCCTCGGGGGTAAGGAAAACGCCTTTGGGCAAAAGATTTCGAAATTTGCAGAACTCTTTGACCGATTCCAACAAACCGGATCGGAACCCGTTGACATGGGTGCCCCCAAGTTTTGTGGGAATGAGGTTGACATAGCTCTCCTCAAGGTCCAGAGTATCTTCCTGACCCCAGTTCACAGCCCATGCAGCCTGGAAGTCATCATTGCCGACAGATCCCGTGAACGGTTCCGGAAAAATGGTCCTTGCACTGCTGATCATCTCCTGAAGATATTGATCCAGGCCCTGGTTGTAGTGCCAGGTATCCTTTTCGCCGGTCTGTTCAAGGGTAAAGGTTGTGGTCAGTCCCCGGCACAGAACTGCCTTGGATTTAAGTGCGGCACGGATGGCTTCCGTATTGAATTGATCTGTATCAAAATAGGCTGGGTCGGGTTGAAATCCCAGCGTGGTCCCGTTGCTGGTGGCGGTGCCGGCCTCTTCCAGGTCTTTTGTCTTATAACCTTTCTGAAATTCAATGGTGTAACGTTTGCGGCCCCGGCAGATTTCAATGTTCAGATGAATGGACAGGGCATTGACCACAGACACGCCTACCCCGTGAAGCCCGCCTGAAAAAGCATAATCCTTGGTAGAAAACTTGGCGCCCGCATGCAGTTTGGTCATGATCAGTTCAACGCCGGAAATACCTTCCTGGGGATGAATGTCCACGGGCATTCCCCGACCGTTGTCAGATACAATAATCCGGTTGTCCCGGGTCAGGGTGACATCAATACGTGTGGCAAAGCCTGCAATGGCTTCATCCACACTGTTGTCAATAACCTCGAAGGCCAGGTGGTCCGGACTTGATGTGTCCGTGTACATGCCGGGCCTGCGCTTGACCGGGTCAAGGCCTTTGAGAACCTCTATGGACCGGGCGTCATACCCTTGCTCCGTGGGTTTAGCCTGTATTCTGCCGTCAAATAAGTTCATAAAATAATTCTGGTGTGATATACAAAATCGAAGCGTTATAACGAAATTTTAACTCAAATTTTGTTTATATACCAAAATAGAATTAAAATATAGCCCGGTATCTTAATAAAAAAATGAAAACGCCTGGAATATGGGAATTGACACAGCCGCATGGATGACATTACCCCTGGATTTGATCGTTTGACCTTTGATGAGTATTGGAAGGGTCTTAACGACGAGAAGCGCATAAATCTGGTTCTTCAAGCCCCCGGATTCCCGGTCTATCTGGGTTTTCTGCCTATTTTAAACAGTGTTTTTTCAACCCATTACTCGTTAAGGGAAGCAGGAAGAAAAAGCCTGGATCAGATGACGTCTGCCATCCGGAAGAGCACTGAGGCACTGCAGGAAAATACGCCGTTAATACAGGCGCAGTCCCAGGCTTTTCAGGGTGCAGCCCTGATTTATTGTAGAATTTTTGGGCAAATGGCCTTTACAGATAAAAGTGTCCTTATCCATGCCTTGATGAACATCGGCAGTATCGGTGCTTTTTTTGCCTTTAAAGCCCTTTACCTGGAGCGGGTTTCTTCGGATGTAATAAAAAAATGCCTCAAAGATCTGGATGACCGTCTTTGTCTGGTTTTTGCCGATCAGTATCTCCAGGCAGATCCTGCCCTCCGTCTTCGTTTTGCAAAGCTGTTTCGGTATGCCCTTGCCGGTGTCACCCAGCGCCAGGCCGTAACCTGGTATTATGCCGACCTGTTTGACCGGGGGCGGGATGTTGATCCTTTTTTGAATAATATTGACGCCTCATTGCGCGATCCTTTTCTTATTGAGGGTGATGAGCTTTTGTCCCCGGATCCCCAGGTGCGGATTGCCGGACTTAAAGCCATCTCAATGATGCGGTCAAGGGTTCCTTTACATGTTTTTAAAAATGTTTTGACCAAAGAACCCGTAAAAAAGGTCCGGATGGCCGTGTACAGCCTGATTGAAAACTCATCCCTGGGGCAATATCCGGAACTGTTCGAACTTGTGTTTCTGCTGTTTCAAAAGGCCCAGACAAATGAAGCGGTCAGTGCTTTTAATGCCCTTGTCGTGACCGGAAAATATCCCTTTCACACAGTCATGGACATGGTGCGAAAGACTTATCCAGCCATCATACCCATCATCCATCTGGAAATCTCAGAGCTGTCCAGGCTTTCCTTTTTTGCGGTCCAGGACATTGCCCTGAACAAAGGAGAGTACGAGGGTGAAAATTATGAAGTCAACCTGGCATGCATTTTTGGAATGATTAAAAAACGTCCGGAAAGGGTGGTCAGGATTTTAAAAGAGAACATAGAGATTTTCAGCGCGGAGCGGACCAGGAAAGAAGTGGACCGGCTCATGGTAAAAACCCAGAATCTGTTGCTCAAGGAACGTCAGAACATTGTTGCTCCTTTTAAGGATATCCACACGGAAGTGCCCGAAAAAAAATTCAGACCCACCTTTTTAAAGTCCATTCTCAAGGATCCGGTCCAGAAGAAGCTGGAGGACTTAAGGCACAGAATTGTTCCCCAGGACTTAAATTTTAACAAGGTCGTTATGCGGGATCTGGATTTGTCCGGGATGGATCTGACTCGATCCACCCTTGATATGACCCATGCCCAGGTTATAAATACATCCCTGACAGGCGTTCATGTGGCCGGCGGTGTTTGCCGTAACACCCTTTTCTATAACATGAATCTGGATAAAGCCGAGTTTGAGCAGACCTGTTTTGATCATGCCATCTTTGTCAACGTGTCTGCCCAAAATGCAACTTTCAATCAATGCAGTTTCCAAAACGCCTCTTTTTATAATTGTAACCTGAACGGGTCGGACATGAGCGATGCTCTGTTCATTGGCGCTATGATCTCAAAATGTTCGTTTAATGAAACCAACCTGACCTGTGCTGTTTTTGCACATGCAAGTATATCCGGTCTTTCCTTTGCCAATGCCTGTCTTCACATGGCGGACTTTACAAATACCAGGGCCAGATTCTGCCGGTTTGCCACCCATACAGCCGTTGATCTGCGTACCCAGGGCTTGAATTTCAATGCCAGGGAATACCAGTTAGGCTTTAATGACCTGCCACGGATTGATCCCAGGGTGGCCAGCGAAATTAATGTGCTCATTTTCTGCGAGTTTTGCCATATTGGTCAGTCAAAGTTTTTTAAGCAAAATAAACTGAGTCTTCTGGCTGCTTTTGATATTTTCAAGCCTGAACAGGCAGATTTTTTTCAGCTTCTGCCTTTACTGATTCATGAAAACATTGAAATGCCGGAAACCGGCAAAATTGAGTCATCCACGCCCTGCGGTGTGGCAGATTATCTGCCGTCAGCAGAGACGGAGCGGGTCGGGCGCAAGTATCTGGGCAGTCCCAATGTCATTATCCGCCGGCATCCGGAACCCCTGGTACTTGCGGTATATTCCATGGGAAGTGTGGGGTCTTTGGCCCAGACCGCAGAGTCTGACATTGATTACTGGGTCTGTATCGATGAAAAGCAGCTGGGCTGTCAGGGCACCGAGCTTTTGCGACGGAAACTTGATTCATTGGAACATATGGCCCTTGAACGGTTTAAAATCCATGTCACCTTTTTTCTTGTGGATATTTTTAAAGCCCGTGATAATGATTTTGGCGGTTCCACCCATGAGAGTTCGGGATCTGCCCAGGCCCGACTGCTCAAGGAGGAGTTTTACCGGACCATGATTCATGTGGCCGGCAGACTGCCCCTGTGGACGGCACTGCCCACAAGTATCAGCATGAATTATTATGATGTGATTCTTGACTGCATCAATCGCTTGCCAGGCACAAAACGGTATATTGATCTTGGTGATATACACGCCCTATCCCGGAATGAATATTTTGGAGCGTCTGTCTGGCAGATGTTTAAATGGCTGAAAAGCCCTTTTAAATCAGTTATCAAAATGGCGCTGTTAGAGAAGTACATCAACACCTATGGCCGGGAGCCCATGCTGTGCAATGAGTATAAAAATGAATGGATGAATTCCGGGACTCACCTGAAACTGGGGCAGAATGATTCTTATATCATTATGCTTAACACCCTGATCCAGTTTTACACAATGTTACAGGATTTTCGTTCCATAAAACTGCTGCTCACCTGTTTTTTTCTTAAATTGGGAATCACAAAACAGTCGGAACTGGATCTCAGCGTTTTTGGCCTGCGGCGCATTCTTTTGGAAAGATGCCTGCGGGAATGGGGGTGGTCCCAGGAAAAGGTGTTTGAAATCGGCCGATTCAGAACCTGGCCCTATGCCGCTATCCACCGCCTGTCCCTGACCATTGAACAGTATATGATAACACGGTACAAAGACCTTAAAAACAGATTCAGGGACAATGACGAATTAATCATCTCGGACCAGGATCGCATGGTTCTTGAGCGCAAGGTGGATATCCAGTTCCAGGACAAGCCGGGTAAGATAAAAAAAATGCTTCTGGTTTCAAGCGGAGATCGTCATTTTTCAAGGCTTTATCTAAAATATTTGTCCGTGCCGGGAAAAGTATACGGTCAGTGGGAACTGATCCATAAATCGTCAGGACAGCAGGAGGAAGAGTCCATACTCACGGCAGGTTCTGTGGAAGAGATCGGGGCCTGGCTGATTCAAAACCACCTTTATACGGACCGCACTTTTCTCTCCATGGCGCCTAATGCCACACAAGTTTCCCACGACAGCATTGAAAAACTTTTCAGAGCCATGCATGATTTCTTAACCCCTGAATTAACAAAACCCGTCAGTTTTGACGCATTAAGAAAGAGACCCCTCGTTACAACTGTGTTTGTTTCCGTTAATTTTTACGCCCAAAGGCCCAGTGGTCCCATTTCAGATTTTACACTGGTCTATCTCAATTCCTGGGATGAGATGTTTCTGCGCACTGCAAGACTGAAAGTGCCGGTGGCGGAGTTTGAGCTGGTCAAAAAACAGATCTGCACAGAGCTTGGCGTAAGACAGTTACCCGAAAGGACGGTTTTTCATGTCCCGAGAAGAGGCTCCATTATGGTTTAATGCCGTTTGTAAAAGTTATTTACTATTTCCAGAGCCTGTTCCGGGGTGTCAATCACTGAAAATAAATCCATATCCCCGGGCGAAATTAATCCATTTGCCCCAAGTGAAGTTTTAATCCAGTCCAGCAGTCCGGCCCAGAAATTTTTATTCATTAAAATAATCGGCATTTTGCGGATACGCCGGGTCTGAACTAGGGTCAAGGTTTCAAACATTTCATCCATGGTGCCCAGTCCTCCGGGCATAATGATATAGGCCTGGGCATATTTTACAAACATAACCTTGCGGATAAAAAAGTAATGAAAGTCTAAAGACCGGGTCATATAAGGGTTGCCCTTTTCTTCAAAGGGCAGGGCTATTCTTAACCCTACGGACTCCTGGTTCTGTTCTGATGCACCTAAGTTTGCCGCTTCCATGATACCCGGACCTCCACCTGTAATGACTGCATACCCTCCGGCTGCAAAACAGGCGGCTGTTTTTCTGGCTGTTTCATAATCAGGGTGCCCCTTGACCGTCCTCGCTGAACCGAAAATGGATACTGCTGGGCCTAAATCATGAAGCCCGTCTATGCCTTCAACAAATTCGCCCATTATTTTAAACAAGCGCCATGATTCACCGGATTTAAAATCATCAATGGGGTATTGGATCGGCCGTGGTGTTTTCATGTTCAGCTCCTTTTCCAACAACAGTTCAGGGTGTGCGTTTAGGTCCAACTGGCTAAAATATATTACATGTGGTATATACTATCCGTTTTGGGCCACCTGATCAAGTTGGTCGGCTAATCCGCTTTCAATTTATTATTTTTAATGGCATATAAAGTAAAACGAATTGAAATAACTATGGATTTTGAGTTTCAATACGCAGTGTCCCTGCATACAACTGTGGTTAATGCTTTGGGAATGCATGCACGGCCTGCCGCTGTAATTGCAGGGTTGGCCCAGGACGCCGGAGGCGACGTATGGTTGTCGGATGGAAAAAGCGTTGTGGATGCTTCAAGCATTATAGATATTTTGTCCCTGTGCGCGGGGACAGGAACAAAGATGTTCATTTTCATAGAAAAAAAAGAAGATTTAGCCCTGGCAGATCAGATTAAAAATTTTTTTGATGTCGGATTTGGGGAAAATGAATAAAATCGCTACAAACCAGATTGTTCTCCGGGGGATAAGCGGCTCTCCCGGTATCTGTATTGGAAAGGCTTATCTTGTTGACCGGGAAGGTGTCAATCTTGTTAAACGCTATCCCATAAGTCCGGATATGATTCCCAATGAAATAGACCGTTTTAAAACAGCAGTGGAGAAGGCCAAAAAAGATCATGCAAAGGCCATTGATTCTATAGGGGATGATTTAAGTGAAAATCTGAATATCCTTGAAACCCACATGGTATTGTTCAAGGATAAGATGCTTTACGGCAAAACCATTGAAACCATCCGCAATGACCATGTCAATGCGGAGTGGGCGCTTCGCCGGGTATCCAGGCGTATCTGCCGGATGTTTGATCAAATCAATGATCCCTATCTCCGGGCCCGGGGCAATGATATTATCCAGGTTTCAGACAAGATAATGAATTACCTGGTGGGCGGGGCGGACCTTCGGATCAGCGAGCTAAACAGGCGCGTCATTCTTGTTGCCCACGATCTTTCCCCGGCAGATACCAGTCAGATCCAGCTTGAACGTATCAAGGGATTTGTAACAGATAGGGGAGGGAAGGATTCCCATACCAGTATTGTGGCCAAATCCCTTAAAATTCCGTCTGTTATAGGGCTCGGTAATGCCACGGCAAATATAAAAAATGACGCTATCCTCATAGTGGACGGAATTGCCGGGATTATTATTATTAATCCGGATGAAGACACTTTGTTCCGGTATGAAGATAAGATGGCACGGTTTGAAGCCTTCCAGGCCGCCATTGAACGGGAAATCCATCTGCCTGCAATCACTGCCGACGGAATACCCATTAATCTTCTTGCCAATATTGAGCTTGTGGAAGAGGTGGTGTCTGCCAAAGACAATAAGGCTGACGGTATCGGACTGTTTCGAACGGAGTTTTTATGTCTGGATTTAAACTGTTTTCCCACCGAGGACCAAATGCTGCAGAAATATGTGGAACTGGTGGAATTGATGCAGCCGGCCCCGGTGACCATCCGCACCTTGGATATTAACGGTGACAAGTTTAATCCATATATTGATCCGGTGGAAGAGGCGAATCCCGCATTGGGTTTGAGAGGTATCCGCTTTTGTCTGGAGAATGAGGACTTTTTTATTTCCCAGATCAAAGCTATTTTACGGGCTGCGGCGTTTGGAAACATAAAGCTTTTGATCCCTATGATTTCATGTGTTGAGGAAATTATTCGGGTCAAGTCGTGTATTGACAAGGCCGTTATCAAACTTGAGTCCGAAGACAAAATCTTTAACAAAGATGTACCTCTGGGTATTATGATTGAGGTGCCTTCAGCCGTGATGATGGCCCGGGAACTGGCCGGATACGTAGATTTTTTTAGTATCGGCACCAATGACCTGATTCAGTACTCCATGGCTACGGACCGACGCAACAGCAGAGTGGCGCATCTTTACCAGGCATTAAATCCTGCGGTATTGAAAATGATCCGCCTCTTGGTGGATGCCGCAAGAGAAGAAAATATTGAATTGTTCATGTGTGGTGAAATGGCAGGGGATGTCATTAACCTGCCTGTACTTCTTGGTCTGGGGTTGACCAATCTGTCGATGAACTCCGGTGCCATTCCGGTCGTAAAAAAAATGGTCCGGTCAATAAATGTGTCAAAAGCAAGGAAGGATGTACAGGTTATTCTTGGTTTTCAGACAGTTCAGGAAATTGTCGATTATATTCAAAAGGAATACACCGATCTCCTGCCTTACAAGGATAATGAAGAATAAATCATGAACGCAAAATATACCAAATTGATTGCCAGCAATAAAAAAGCCAGGCACAATTACCACATTGATGATGAATATGAAGCCGGCATTGTTCTGGTGGGCTCCGAAGTCAAAGCCATCAGAGAGGGACGGGTCAGTTTCAAGGATTCTTACGCAGATATCAAGAAAGGCGAAGTGTTTTTACGCCAGCTTCATATTTCTCCCTATGAATATGCCTACAACGACAATCATGAAGCCCTGCGCACCCGAAAACTTCTTATGCACAATTATGAAATCAGGAAACTGGTCGGAAAAATAAAAGAGCAGGGATATACCCTGGTACCATTAAAAATTTATTTTAAAAATGATAAAATAAAAGTGCTTATTGGCCTTGGCAAAGGTAAAAAACTTTACGATAAAAGGGAATCAATAAAGCAGAGAGATGTGAAAAGGGATATGGACCGGGAAAGAAAAAAATATTCCTGATCATAATAAACATTGACTTTAATCCCGGCATTCTTATATTAAGAACGTTTATTTGATCTTTTACAATTTGGGGGCGTAATGGTTTCGACGGAGATTTTGACGTCCATGGTAGCATGTCGAGTGTTTGTCAACTCGTAAACTTGGCATATTTAAACATAATCGCAGACGATTATAACTACGCTGTAGCTGCTTAGCAGCTTCCGTCCGCCTGATATCCTTCTTGCAGATTCAGGTCCGGGCGTCGACTTTGCAAGACCGCTTTTGAAATTTCCTGGCTTTCAAAAGTTGAATTTTTCAGGATATACCGGATCGTATCCATCCTGAAGGAGACTTCCCGGCTAATTATAAAGTTTAGGATAAGCATGTAGAAGCCTGGATTGATTGTTTTCGGACGCGGGTTCAACTCCCGCCGCCTCCACCATTTTAGAGCCAGAAATGACCGTCGTTTCTGGCTTTTTTATTTCTTCGGTGTGGTCTAAAATGTGCTGGGTAGGTGCTGGGTTAATCATATCCCACCTTTTTCTCTTTTTGGGGGAAACTCCAATACATTATCATTCTGCTTTAGCAGGCCAGCCATTTTAAAAGCTGTGTCATTTTGAAATTGACAATATCTGTCAAACGCCTTGTTTGTTTCGTGTGCTGATGCCTCTCGGGCATTTTGTGTGCCTGCAAGCCTGGCTATTTCCGTCGTACTTGTATGTCTTGTTCCACCGTAAAGGTCGAGATTCCGAACACCAAGTTCTTTACAAGCTTCATTCCACCAGATTCTGAAATATTTCGACCTGTGCGGGTAGATTTTTGAAAATCCAACGGCCGGTAGGAAGAATATGAGCAAAAAACACAAAAATGGAAGACAACTGCTTTCCTTTTTGAGATGTAAAGCTATACAGCTATAACTTCTCAAAGGAAAAACAATGTCAAAATACAAAGTCAAAGTCAGTGTAGAACTTGTAGAATGTGATGAGACAGAAAATCATGAGATTAATCAAGATGTCGATGGAAGCTATTCAATGGTCATAAGTGAACAAGATGCAACCAGTATTGATATGTGTGAAAAATCTGTGTTGCAAATAGCTTACCCTACAATACGAAAAGCGGTCTCGAACCATTTAAGCCAAGTTTCAAAAAAAAAGCCGCAAGCAAAGCCGAAAAAGGAGATGAAATCATAGCAAATTCTCATCCATATAAGGTCAGCAATTCTCAGTGAAGGGATGTGAACATTAGGAAAATATCTGTCACCCGTGCATTTTAGCAACAATGCAGGACAGTGTTGATCACAGAGTTGCCATTTTCTTTGATTACCTTAACAGCTACGTTAAATATGACAATGTTTTTTTATCCAAAGCCAATAGTCAGCCTTGGGATTGTCTTGATGCGTCACCCCTATTTTCTCAAATACAAATTTTTAAAGAAAGTTGCTTATGGCGCTCGAATACCAGTTGATGGCGATATAATAAACTGTAGTAATGATTCCCAATTTCTGAAAATAATAATCCGAATCGTGCAGCGAAGTTGATTCCAAAATTCTTTCCGAGCACTGAACTTAGCCCTTGCTTTCCTAAAAAGTGGGTCCATCAATTCGATGATTTGATGCATGGAGAAGGCTATTAGGATGATGATGAAAAAATTAAATGAAAGGTTGGGTGTGTCCCACCTTTTACATATCCATTATATAGGTTTTTTCTGTCCCTGAATTTATGAACTCAGTAACATCAGCCGACAAATATTTTATTGCCTGGTAAATTTTTATATAGTGTTTTCGTGTTTCCACTGACCTTATGCCGTCGTGATTTTTTTCCAGACGTCTAAGAAGCCTCATACCCGATTCCGAATTTGAGGGGCGCCGATATTTGGCCAACCCTTTTTTCTTCAAATACTGCATGGCAGCATCCCAGTGATCAGAAAAAAACTTCGTTATCTTATCCAGGTAACTGCTTTCGAGTTTTTCAATCTGATTTTTTAAATTCTTCAGTTTGATTTTTGCTTGAGTATCCGTATTTGAATGATCAAAAATATTTACAATCTGATCAATTATGGAACGAAATGTTGAAATAAAGCCGCTGTCTATCTTTTCAAGCGCTTCTATCTTTTCACGTTCATTTTCAGTCAAGTTGGAAGGCTTTTTTAATAATACCCATCGCATTTTCCAAAGTTCTGAGGCAATTTCCAGCATATCTTCATCCTTATTTTTTTCACCTTCCGCTTTCAGGTTTCTTCTATATTCCAGAAGGGATTTCTTTAGATGTTTCCATATATTTTTCGCCGTATGAAAATGATCAGCCTGAAATTTAGCATCAGGAAATACCTCTCTGATTGCTTTCACATAGCTGTCTGAATAATCTGAGAATGCCGAAGTAACTGTCATTCCGCAATTTTTTATATTTTGTAAAAATGCAAGGGCATCATCAGCATTCTCCGAAGCGGCTTCATAAGTAATAAGAATACGGTCCGACTCATCTTTTAGAACCATCACACAATTGTTGGTTCCCATGGGATAATAACCGTCAATATGACACTGATCTGATTTTTTTTGTTCCAGAAGTTGTTTTAAAATTTCCTCTTCCGAAGGAAGGCTGCTTCCGATTGTGTCAATCCACCTTTTCACAGACGACTTGCTTACAGGAATCCGAAACAAAACTGTGAATATTGTTGCAATATTCCTCAGACTGACTCCGCAGATAACTGCCAGAAAACATGCCAAACGCAACACACCTCTGCTTACATGTTGTTGTGCTGATACCTCTCTGATGTTCGGGGTAAACCAGATTTGTCTGTTATGGTCATCATAATACCAGGCCTGAGCTGATATAAACCGGTAAACAATCGGATTATGAAATACTGAAAATTCGTGTATGTCTACATTATATGTCTTTGGGGGGCCAATAAACATCATGACTTATACCGGCTTCTTTTTGCCAATCCCGCTTCCTCATATCAAATTCTATAATTGTATTCTCTTCTTCAGTATATGAACGGGTGAATATATCCAGATTTGCTTCCACAACGGCAGAGTTGAACGGACTTTGTATTATTACAGGCATTTTTATCATCTTTTCCTCATTCAGGTCTATATTGGAAAATGATAATTGTTCGCCACCGCGTCAAATAGAATTTACTTTAGATTAAAATTTCATCTTATGTAAAAGGTGGGACACACCCGAAATTTCAATTGATGACGTGAATGTAAAGAAACAAGAAGAGTTCCGGCCCGGCGGTATCAAATCGGAACGAGGAAAACGGAAATATATCCACAACACCATTGCTCATATATCCAAAGCACATACGGGTAAATATGTGTTGAATGGCCCTGGCACAAAAAATGTCTTGTTATTTTTAACAGCTTTTCTGTTCCATAATGATTTGATAGGCGACCGTATCCAGTTCTTCACCGACGGTCATAAAATACTAAACGATTCCATTTTCAACTGGTTCAGTTGGTATGGGAATATTGGTGTCATCCTTGATTGGTATCATTTGGAAAAGAAATGCAAAGAACAATTGAGCCTGGCGCTTAAGGGACGATTCATCCGTAACGAAATTCTTGATAATCTTAAGCCGCTGTTGTGGTATGGGTTAATTGATGAAGCTGTAAGCCATTTGGAGGCGATCGATAAAGATTCCATAAAGCAAGTGGAAAAGTTAGATAAACTGATTGCCTATTTGAAAAGGAATAAACCGTATATTCCCTGCTATGCGGTAAGGAAAGAACTGGGTTTATGTAACTCCAGTGCTATCGGTGAAAAAATGAATGACCTTGTCGTCTAAAGTTTCCTATAAATTTACCAAGCACTTGCTATGCGACCATGTGCAGCAAGGTCCTGACCAAAGATTTTTGTGGGTTTTGCCCCGGTACAGGGCAAACACTATAAAAATCAGAACTCAATGCCGCCTCCGCAATTATCCTGCGCACATCAGAAAATGCAAATCCGGCTCGCCCCCGAATTTTATGTCTTCGATCTGGTGCGTTTTCCAATCGGTCGGCATAGATCCATGTCAGCGTGGTGGCCATCATGCAGAAATTAAGATGATTTTCCACCGTGCACCATAATATTCTATAATTTGCTCAACCGAAAGCTCCATATCTGTGGTCATGAGGGCGACATACCGTGTTTTTCGATAAACCCAGACAACTCGTACGCGGCATTTCATCATTTTCAGCATAACGGTTTGTGAATATGCCTGCACTTCCTTTTTTTTGCCGTACAGAAAAACTAGATAATTCCGAGCCTTTTCCTTCAATTTCGGTGCACAAGTATCAACAGATCCCAAACGTTGGCCATATTTTCGTGGGCGGCCAGCCTTCGGTGTTCCCGCACAGACAGGTACAACGTCATATAATGTAATATTTGTTCGCATACGCGAAAGCAGATGGAAAGCGCCGTCAGTTTCACGATCCAACCTGGACCAGAGGCCATTGTTGCCAAACCAGCTATCTGTCACAATCAACACCGGCTGCTTAAAATAATTTTGAATGTCCGTTATCATTGTGGCCGCTTGTGCCATTTTGTCTTCAAAGGGAAGAACCTGTCCTCTTCGTGTGGCAGTAGCCGATTCGGCATCAATATCCTTTTTCATCATATAAAACCGAAAATCAAGAGGCAGGCAGGCCCATCGGGATTTTATTTTTTTCAATAACCCTACTACCAGAATACACTGTGACCATGGATACGAACTTTGGTTGACCTTTGCGGCATGGTCGTAAAAATGTGCGCAACCAAAAATTTTTTTCCCACTCTTTGGGTTCATCGAATCGTCCAGAGCTAACATCAGTCGTTCTTCTTCAGCCGGTGAAGGAATCATTCCCCACATGGCATGCCATAGCTTTTTCCATGGCAATGTAGGGCTCGCCATGAAGGCATAAAAGCGCTGACTTTTCAGCTTTAAACCAAATAGCGTTTGCAAGGCACGTAACAGGTTGGAGGTGATTGAGGATGTAAATGGAACCACCACAGCCAATAGCGTGTATACAAACCAGGCTTTACGTTTCTGTCCCTGGGCAGTATTAGAAAATACCGCTTGCAGAGGTAATAGCAAATCACGTAATATAAACATGGTAGGCCGCTCCTTTTTTGGTATAATTTCAATTGATTAGCCAATTAAAATATACCATAGGAGCACCTGCCTTCCAAGGTTTATTTAGTGCTTAATTCAAATAAATTCAGTATGTTATCTTAAATAACATCTGCGCTTGGCATGAAAAATGAAACTCAATTTCTATGCCAATTGAATTTTAAATCTTCTTCCGCCCGATTTTAATTTTCAGGAAACTTCAGTTTAAAAATTGCGCAGCCTGGTCATAAGTTTTGAATTGTTTTTGAATATGCCTGCCAAATTTGACAATGAAAATTTTAACGGCTGATATCTGGGATGATCAACGCAAAATAAGCCATGTCGGCGATCATCATGCTTTAATATCTGGCCGCACTGTTTTGCGTCCACTGAATACACCGGTGGCCGGGACGGGGGATTTTGAGGTGGCCACAAGTGGGGGAGTTTGTGTGGCCATCCGGGATTACACAGATCCGGTTCCCGGGCCTTGTATAGGAAATCTCTATCATATATGAAGTGCCTGTAAAATAGTTGTACAGTCGATAGTATCTTTTTTGAGTTTTGTTTCAGTTCTATTAATTTGAAATTTTGACTCGTCAGGTAAGCTATAAATGGTTTCATTTTTATTTGTATTGTCAAGATGTTGTTTCGTTTTAATGCGCTGACACCATCGGTCGCGAGGTCGAGGGTCTCACGCATTTTGCAAGGTCAGGGGAAAGATGTTGGTGAAAAAAATAAAAAAAGTATTTGACAGGACCGTCATTTTCAGGCATATTTCGCCGGTCTTCTTGAGGGGACAAAGCAAATCGGGTTGCCTCAAGAAGATTTTTTATGCAAGGTTAGATCTTTGAAAATTGGTCAGTGAAAAAGAAAAGAGCGGGTCAATGACAATGCGCTTTCAAGCTTAGCGGCTTGGCAGTGCAGACCTAAAAAAGTTTTAGTAAAGGATTATAACTGGAGAGTTTGATCCTGGCTCAGAATGAACGCTGGCGGCGTGCTTAACACATGCAAGTCGAACGAGAAAAAGACTGCTTGCAGTCTTGAGTAGAGTGGCGCACGGGTGAGTAACACGTAGATAATCTGCCTTCAAGCCTGGGATAACTATTCGAAAGGGTAGCTAATACCGGATAAAGTCGGTTTACACAAGTAGATTGATGAAAGATTGCCTCTTCTTGAAAGCAATTGTTTGAAGATGAGTTTGCGTACCATTAGCTAGTTGGTGGGGTAAAGGCCTACCAAGGCAACGATGGTTAGCTGGTCTGAGAGGATGATCAGCCACACTGGAACTGGAACACGGTCCAGACTCCTACGGGAGGCAGCAGTGAGGAATTTTGCGCAATGGGGGCAACCCTGACGCAGCAACGCCGCGTGAGTGAAGAAGGCCTTTGGGTCGTAAAGCTCTGTCAACAGGGAAGAAGTTACGTATATTAAATAGATGTATGTATTGACGGTACCTGTGGAGGAAGCGCCGGCTAACTCCGTGCCAGCAGCCGCGGTAATACGGGGGGCGCAAGCGTTATTCGGAATTATTGGGCGTAAAGGGCGCGCAGGCGGTCTTGTCCGTCAGGTGTGAAAGCTCGGGGCTCAACCCCGGAAGTGCACTTGAAACAGCAAGACTTGAATACGGGAGAGGAAAGCGGAATTCCTGGTGTAGAGGTGAAATTCGTAGATATCAGGAGGAACACCGATGGCGAAGGCAGCTTTCTGGACCGATATTGACGCTGAGGCGCGAAGGCGTGGGTAGCGAACGGGATTAGATACCCCGGTAG
The DNA here is from genome assembly GCF_963665355.1 of uncultured Desulfobacter sp. Lineage (GTDB taxonomy): Bacteria > Desulfobacterota > Desulfobacteria > Desulfobacterales > Desulfobacteraceae > Desulfobacter. Next base: position 4,964,831 of record NZ_OY762229.1, on the reverse strand, counting down.
TCCACGCAGTAAACGTTGTACACTCGGTGTAGCGGATATTAAAATCTGCTGTGCCCAAGCTAACGCATTAAGTGTACCGCCTGGGAAGTACGGTCGCAAGACTAAAACTCAAAGGAATTGACGGGGGCCCGCACAAGCGGTGGAGCATGTGGTTTAATTCGACGCAACGCGAAGAACCTTACCTGGGTTTGACATCCTGTGAATATTCCGTAATTGGAATAGTGCCTTCGGGAGCACAGAGACAGGTGCTGCATGGCTGTCGTCAGCTCGTGTCGTGAGATGTTTGGTTAAGTCCAGCAACGAGCGCAACCCTTATCGTTAGTTGCCAGCATTTCGGATGGGAACTCTAACGAGACTGCCCGGGTCAACCGGGAGGAAGGTGGGGATGACGTCAAGTCCTCATGGCCCTTATGTCCAGGGCTACACACGTGCTACAATGGTAGGTACAAAGGGCAGCGACTCCGCAAGGAAGAGCCAATCCCAAAAGCCTATCTCAGTCCGGATTGGGGTCTGCAACTCGACCCCATGAAGTTGGAATCGCTAGTAATCGCGGATCAGCATGCCGCGGTGAATATGTTCCCGGGCCTTGTACACACCGCCCGTCACACCATGGGAGTTGATTATACCCGACGTCGCTGGGCTAACTTCGGAGGCAGGCGCCTAAGGTATGGTCGATAACTGGGGTGAAGTCGTAACAAGGTAGCCGTTGAGGAATCAGCGGCTGGATCACCTCCTTTCAAAGGAAAGAATAAATAAGCTCTTTTTGGATTCACTGACCAACTTTGAGAGATCAAACCGGCGAATAAAGTAGCCGCACTCTCATTGCTCTTTGACAATTTGTTGTAGTAAATATCAATAGCGTTGTTGAAACGGTGTTAATGAACACCTGATCAACTAAAAATATAAAAGGTGTGATCAATGCAAATTGATTACTCCAGCTATGTTGAAGGAAATTTTAGTGAAGTTCAAGGCGCAAGCGACAATTTTAAATAAGGTGTAGTAGACTACTCCGTTTTAAAATTGACGCGTAGCAACGCCGAAATTCACAAAATTTCCGAAAAACATCAAAGCGTTTAAACTTATTTGTGGAATAGTGGCTAAGCTACTAAGAGCAAACGGCGGATGCCTTGGTGTCAAGTGAAGAAGAAAGACGTGGAAAGCTGCGATAAGCCTCGGTTAGGAGCTAAACATCCTTTGATCCGGGGATTTCTGAATGGGGCAACCCGGCACAATTAATCTTGTGTCATCCTTAACTGAATACATAGGTTAAGGAGGGTAACGGGGAGAACTGAAACATCTTAGTACCCCCAGGAATAGAAAGTAAAAACGATTCCCTAAGTAGCGGCGAGCGAACGGGGACCAGCCCAAACCGTTAACGTGCCAAGCCCGAAAGCGTTGCGTTAACGGGGTCGCGGGATGCAATTGGATCCAGTTTCGGATGGGTCAATAAGTTACAAAAGATATCATTAGCTGAACAAGCTGGAAAGCTTGACCATAGCAGGTGACAGTCCTGTAAGTGAAAATGATCTCTCTTATTTTTGCACTCCCAAGTACTGCGGAACACGAGGAACTCTGTGGGAATTAGTGAGGACCATCTCATAAGGCTAAATACGACTTGACAACCGATAGCGTACCAGTACCGTGAGGGAAAGGTGAAAAGTACCCCTGTTAGGGGAGTGAAATAGTACCTGAAACCGTTTGCTTACAAGCTGTGGGAGCACATTAATGTGTGACCGCGTGCCTTTTGCATAATGAGTCAGCGAGTTACTTAATGTAGCAAGGTTAAGCCGATAGGCGTAGCCGTAGCGAAAGCGAGTCTGAATAGGGCATAAGTTGCATTGAGTAGACCCGAAACCAGGTGATCTATCCATGTCCAGGGTGAAGCGGAAGTAAAATTTCGTGGAGGCCCGAACCGTCACAGGTTAAAAACTGTTCGGATGAGGTGTGGATAGGGGTGAAAGGCCAAACAAACCTGGAGATAGCTGGTTCTCTCCGAAATATATTTAGGTATAGCCTCGTATGTTTCTTTTTGGAGGTAGAGCACTGAATGGGCTAGGGGTCTCACCAGATTACCAAACCTAATCAAACTTCGAATACCAAAAAGTCAGAATACGGGAGTCAGCCCGCGGGAGCTAAGTTCCGCGGACGAGAGGGAAACAACCCAGACCGCCATCTAAGGTCCCCAAATCTATGCTAAGTGGAGAAGGATGTGGGAATGCCCAGACAACCAGGAGGTTGGCTTAGAAGCAGCCATCCTTTAAAGAAAGCGTAATAGCTCACTGGTCGAGTGGATCTGCGCCGAAAATGTATCGGGGCTAAAGCATAGTACCGAAGCTGCGGAATGAAATTTATTTCATTGGTAGGAGAGCGTTGTGTCGTCGCAGAATCGCATACGTGAGTATGTGTGGAGATGTCACAAGTGCCCATGCTGACATGAGTAGCGATAAAGCGGGTGAGAGACCCGCTCGCCGAAAACCCAAGGTTTCCTGAGTAAAGCTAATCTTCTCAGGGTTAGTCGATCCCTAAGGCGAGGCCGAAAGGCGTAGTCGATGGAAAACAGGTTAATATTCCTGTACCACCCAGTTATCGTTTGAGAAACGGGGGGACGCAGGAGGGCAGGTCATCCGTCTGTTGGAATAGGCGGTTTAAGCTTGTAGGCTGGAATCTTAGGCAAATCCGGGATTCCAAGGCCGAGAGGTGATGACGAGGGGCTTTGCCCCATAAAGTGACTGTACCCATGCTGCCAAGAAAAGCCTCTATCGAGATAACAGGTGATCGTACCGTAAACCGACACAGGTAGGTGGGGAGAGTATCCCAAGGCGCTTGAGAGAACCCTGGTTAAGGAACTCGGCAAAATGATACCGTAACTTCGGGAGAAGGTATGCCCCTGACCGTTAGTATAATACTGTACAAAGCGGATGGGGGCCGCAGAGAATTGGTGGTAGCGACTGTTTACTAAAAACATAGGACTCTGCAAAGTCGCAAGACGAGGTATAGGGTCTGACGCCTGCCCGGTGCTGGAAGGTTAAGGGGATTTGTTAGCTTTAAGCGAAGCATTGAACTGAAGCCCCAGTAAACGGCGGCCGTAACTATAACGGTCCTAAGGTAGCGAAATTCCTTGTCGGGTAAGTTCCGACCTGCACGAATGGCGTAACGACTTCCACACTGTCTCAACCAGGGACTCAGCGAAATTGCAGTGGCGGTGAAGATACCGTCTACCCGCGAAAAGACGGAAAGACCCCGGCACCTTTACTACAGCTTGACATTGGATTTTGGGATATGATGTGCAGGATAGGTGGGAGACTATGAATCTGGTACGCCAGTATCGGTGGAGTCACCCTTGAAATACCACCCTTCATATTTCAGTGTTCTAACCATGGTCCATAACCTGGATTTGGGACAGTGTCTGGTGGGTAGTTTGACTGGGGCGGTCGCCTCCGAAAGAGTAACGGAGGCGCGCGAAGGTTCCCTCAGGCTGATTGGAAACCAGCCGTAGAGTGCAAGGGCATAAGGGAGCTTGACTGCGAGAGAGACATTTCGAGCAGGTAGGAAACTAGGTCTTAGTGATCCGGCGGTTCTGAATGGAAGGGCCGTCGCTCAACGGATAAAAGGTACGCCGGGGATAACAGGCTTATCGCCCCCAAGAGTTCACATCGACGGGGCGGTTTGGCACCTCGATGTCGGCTCATCACATCCTGGGGCTGGAGCAGGTCCCAAGGGTTTGGCTGTTCGCCAATTAAAGTGGTACGTGAGCTGGGTTTAAAACGTCGTGAGACAGTTTGGTCCCTATCTTTCGTGGGCGCAGGATATTTGAGGAGATCTGATCCTAGTACGAGAGGACCGGATTGGACCAACCAATGGTGTTCCAGTTGTCGTGCCAACGGCATTGCTGGGTAGCCAAGTTGGGTACGGATAACCGCTGAAAGCATCTAAGCGGGAAGCCAACTTCAAGATTAGATATCCCATCGTAAGACTGAAGACCCCTTGAAGACTACAAGGTTGATAGGCTGGGTGTGTAAGCATGGCAACATGTTGAGCTTACCAGTACTAATAGGTCGTGAGGCTTAGCCACTTTTTTCCACGAATAAATTTAGATACTTTGATGTCGGCTGAAATTTTGCGAATTTCTTCGTTGCCGCACAAGTCCTTTAAAATGCAGTAGTCCACTACAGCTTATTTAAAGAACTCGCTTGCGCCTTGAAATTCACTAAAATTTCATCCGACTGCAACATAGCAAAGCTTGATTTTTACTACAACAGATTACATATTTTGACCCATGGAACATGACATGAATAAAGTTTTCTGAAGTTCCAGGTCCGACCAGTGTAACCGGTGGCGATGGCAAAGAGGCTACACCCGTACCCATCTCGAACACGGAAGTTAAGCTCTTTAGCGTCGATGGTACTGCATGGGAGACTGTGTGGGAGAGTAGAACGCCGCCGGTTCTTTTTTAAGAAGGGCTCTGTTTGTTCCTACGAATTCCAGAGCCTTTTTCAGTTTGACTTAAATTTTTACAATTAGGCATTGTATTTTATGCAATATGCAGCTATCATACTATTTGCTTTGAAATGATTATTCGATGCCGAAGTGGTGGAACTGGTAGACACGCTAGACTTAGGATCTAGTGCCGTGAGGCGTGGAGGTTCAAGTCCTCTCTTCGGTACCATACATAAAAACAGGGAGTTAGCCAAATAGGTTGACTCCCTGTTTTTGTTTTGGGTAACACTTTGGGTAACATTTTCCCAAATCTGGTTACCCTTCTTTTTCTTTGCCTTCCTTGCTGAACAACATCGATTCCATTCGTTTGACAGCCTCTTCCTTCTCCTGTTCATCCACTGTATTGTACCTGTCTATAATGGACCCCGAAATTTGAACCGATTGCTAAGAGACACTTGACGTGCTAAAAGCCCGGTTCGATTTTCGTGTCCCTTCGGTAAGCGTGCATGAAATAATCATCCCCGGGTGATACTATCGGTTCCAGCATAGACATTGCAAAGGAGAGAACCGATGAACAACCAACCATTAACAAACGAACAATCAGCCGCATTGGAAAAAGCCCAGCAACTTTTTTCAAATTGGCGAAATAGTAAAACCGGACGGCCCCGTATATCGGATAATCTATGGCAAACCGCAGCAGATCTTTACCACATCCAGGGTATGAGTATAAATAAGATTGCCCGAGGCTTGGGACTGAATTACACAGCACTTAAAGAAAAAATTATTGACATGCCTCCTGCTGAAATTAATCTGCCTGCAGACGATGAATCTTCCATGTTTATTGAAATGGTATCCCTGCCGGAGAGTTTCAACTGCGTTATAGAAATAGAAAATCAAACCGGCATAAAAATGCGCATGTGCTTCAACGGCAGGGCAGATCCTGCAGTGATCAGTCTTGGCAGATATTTACTAGCTGGTGCGCCATGATCCAGGTCACACCACATATGCGGATACTGCTTGCTCCGGAGCCCGTAGATTTTCGAAAAGGAATCGACGGCCTGGCCAGTATATGCCGAAAGGTCCTGCAATCAGATCCCTTTTCAGGATACCTGTTCGTATTTATTAACCGAAGACGAACGGCCATCAAGGTTTTATGCTATGACAGCCAGGGGTTCTGGCTTTGCCAAAAGCGGCTCTCCAAGGGGCGTTTCAACTGGTGGCCCAAAAGGGATCAGTCTGCCGGCCGGTGTCTTGAAGCGCATGAGCTTCAGATGCTGCTTTGGAATGGTGATCCGTTTCATACCCGGGCTGCTCCCGTATGGCGAAAACTGTCCGTATAAATTTTTCAGCCGGTTTCATTTTTCACTTGCGTTCCACGGTATATTTCGGCATATACGGTGGTTATGGACAACGACATTGTACTCACATACCGTGGCAGAAGCGCGACTAAGGCTGATATTGAATTTATCAGGCTGTTGATCGACGACAATCCCACAGCAAGCCGCCGCGCTCTGTCACAGATATTGTGCCGGGAATGGAACTGGGTTCAGGCCAACGGCAGCCTTCGTGATATGATCGCCCGGGGATTTATGCTTGAACTCCATAGAAACGGGCATATTAATCTTCCGGCCAGAAAACACAACCCGCCCAACCCGTTTTTAAACCGCAAAAAGCCGGAACAACCGGAAATCGATCAAACCCCGGTGACGATGACGCTCAGGGAAATAAGCCCCCTTGATATTGTACTGGTAAAAAACACACCCAATGAACCTTTATTTAACAGCTTGATTGAGCATCATCATTACCTGGGATATTGCCATCCTGTGGGAGAGCAACTTAAATATATGGTCTTTGCCGACAAACGGCCGGTGGCATGTTTTTCATGGTCATCGGCACCCCGGCATATCGGTGCCAGAGACCGACATATCGGCTGGAAGAAACAGCACCGGGATCACAACCTTCGCTATATCGCCTATAACAGCCGGTTTCTGATCCTGCCCTGGTTCCGGGTACCTCACCTGGCCTCATGGTTGTTAGGGTATATGGCCAGGAATTTGTCCAGGGACTGGGAGCGTATTTACTGCCATCCGGTCTATTATCTCGAGACATTTGTTGACACCGAATTATTTGCCGGCACCTGTTATAAAGCGGCAAACTGGCACTATCTGGGTGATACCACCGGACGGGGGAAACAGGAAAACAGGCATATAAAAACCCGCTCCATCAAGGCGGTCTGGGGATATCCCCTGATCCGCGATTTTCGACAACTCATGACAAGGCTCCCCAATGGAAGCGCTGAACCTGACAGAAGACGAGCTTGATGCGCTGATTGAACGGGCGGAATCCGGTCGTCTTGCCGATGGGGATGTTGATACAATCAAGGCCATGATCAATGCCGTCAAAGTCTTGAGCCGGGCGGTCAGTGACAAGGCATCCTCCATTAAAAAGCTTTTGGCCATGGTGTTCGGCCCAAAGACCGAAAAAAAGGATAAAGTTCTCAAAAATCGGCCTCCCGGAACCCGAAATCAAGATAAATCAACGACTATAAAGGGACATGGCAGACGGGCTGCCGACGATTTCACAGGTGCCGACCGACAATCGGTTACCCATGGAGACCTCAAACATAAAGACACCTGTCCCGAATGCCTCAAAGGGATTGTTTATCGACTCAAAAAACCGGGCCGGGTCATCTGTTTTACCGGTCAGGTACCGGTAACGGCTACCGTTTATGAACTGGAAAAACTCCGCTGCAATCTGTGTGGCATGGTCTTTACGGCAAAAGCTCCAGAAAACAGAACCGGTAGAGATTATGATGCCAGTGCCCTGGCAATGATTGCCATTCTTAAGTATGGCTGTGGTTTTCCCTGGAGCCGGCTGGAAAAACTTCAGGAAAGTTTTGGTATACCACTTCCTGCCACCACCCAGTGGGATAAGTCCGAAACTGCTGCAGACCTCATCTATCCGGTTTTCCGTGAACTGGCTTATCAAGCAGCCCAGGGAGAGGTTTTTCACAATGATGATACCACCATGAAAATCTTGTCTCTGATGAAGGAAAACAAGGACAGAACAGCAGGTGAAAGAACCGGGATATTTACCACGGGAATCATCTCCCGATTCGATGATGGCAGACAGATTGCGCTGTTCTATACCGGACGAAATCATGCGGGTGAAAACATCAGCGATCTTTACAGGAAAAGAGATGCCGGCAGACCGGCACCGCTTCAGATGTGTGACGCCCTGTCACGCAATATTAGTGAAGCGTTCAAGGCGATTTTGTGCAATTGCCTGACACACGCCCGCAGGAATTTTGTAGATGAGATTGACAATTTTCCTGATGAAGCCGCCTATGTCATTGAAATGCTCGCTGAAGTTTACTGTATAGACGCCAGGACCAAAGAGCAGAAAATGTCACCAGACCAACGGCTAGTCTATCATAAAAAACACAGCGGTCCTCTGATGACAGAACTTGAAGCCTGGTTGAATCGCCAGACGGATGAAAATCTGGTGGAGCCGAACTCCGGGCTTGGCAAGGCAATCACGTACATGAAAAACCACTGGGCCAAATTGACGCGGTTTTTGGAGATACCGGGGGCTCCTCTGGATAATAATATTTGTGAACAAAGCTTGAAACGCTGCATTCAACACCGGAAAAACTCATTGTTTTACCGAACAGAGCATGGCGCCTTCATTGGAGACATGTTCATGAGTTTGATCCATACCTGCCGCCTGATGCGAATCAATCCGCTTGATTACCTGGTTACCCTGATACAAAATTCTTCCGCCTTATTCAAAGACCCTTCCAAATGGTTGCCTTGGAATTATAAGGACAACGCTCTGTAGACTTGTTGTAGCTGCTATAAATTTGGTCTTCAGGGAAAACTCATTCCTGAAAAAAGCAGGATACACATGCTTGCCGGAGGGACACGATTTTCACCAGACAAAGGAGGTCCATGAGAAAGAATTACAGCGGAAAGTTCAAAGCAAAAGTTGCGGTTGAGGTGATTAAGGAACAAAACACGATTTCTGAGCTGGCATCTAAATACGAAGTTCACCGATCATTGCTGACCAGGTGGAAGAAGGAGGCTCTGGAGGGGCTTCCCAATCTCTTCTCAACAGCCCAGAAGGACAGAAAGGAAAGTCACGACACACAAAACCTGATAGAAGATTTATACAAACAGATCGGTCAGCTCAGCGTTGAGAATGACTGGTTAAAAAAAAAGGTTGAGAGAATCAGTAGCTGACAGAAGACGCCTGGTTGACAAAAAACATCCTGAGATCAGCATTACCAGACAGTGTGAACTGCTACAAATTTCAAAAGGGGTCCTGTATTACAAGCCGAAGCTTGTAGATTCATATACTCTTACCCTGATGGATCTGTTGGATGAGCAGCACACCAGGACCCCTTTTTACGGGAGTCGGCGGTTGACCGCTTACCTCAATGCCCTCGGCCATCCGGTTAACCGGAAACGAATTCAGCGGTTGATGAAACTAATGCGGATAGAAGCCATCTATCCCAAACCCCAAACTACAAAAAGGAATGAAAATCATAAGATATACCCATACTTACTGAAAGATGTCGTCATTGACAGGCCGGACCATGTCTGGAGCACAGATATTACCTATATCAGAATCGGGAACGGCTTCATGTACCTGACTGCGGTGATAGATTGGTTCAGTCGCTACGTGCTGTCATGGCGGCTCAGCAACACCCTTGAAAACACGTTTTGCATAGAGGTCTTGGAAGAGGCTCTCTGCCTTTCTAAACCTGAAATTTTCAATACTGATCAAGGGAGTCAGTATACCTCATTGAAATTCTTGTCTATTTTGAAAGAGAGGGAGATTCGAATCAGCATGGATTCAAAAGGGAGAGCGCTGGACAACGTTTTTGTTGAACGATTATGGAGAACCATCAAGTATGAGGAGGTTTATCTGAAGGATTACCGGACAATGAGGGAGGCTCAGAGCTCCTTAAAGGCCTTTATTAACTTCTATAATAAGGAAAGGCTGCATCAAGCCCTGGGGTACAAGGCGCCAGCATCCGTTTATCGAACCGCATGACGGAAATCCATATGCCTCTGGCGACCCTACGGGGTATTATTCCGCGCTAAGGCGCGGGGATGGTACTGGGCTCGTACTATTCCAGAACACCATAAGTTGTGCTTTTTAAAATTGAAAACCCACGATATCTTGTGGATTTTCTGCTACGCAGAATGATACGAGCCCAGTGCCAACGTCAGTAAAATCGGCTGTAATCGCTGATAATTAAAAAATTTAGGGAAAAAGGCGACAGAACGTTTAACGTCCCATGTATCACTTGATCAATGCATACATGGGAGTTGGAAAGGATGAACGTTTTGAAACCACAAAAACGAGCAGCAATGACCACCTTGCTCAACCAGAATGTCAGTCAGCGTGAAATAAGCAGAAATACCGGCATAGACCGTAAAACAATCCGGAAATACATTCAGCAAAATGATCTTGGGCGAATTCAAAATCCTCCACCGGTGGCCATTTCAAATTCCCCCACCCTGGCCACCGGCCGGATTGAGAATCCCCCATCCCGGCCACCGGTGTATTCAGTGGACGCAAAACAGATACCGTTCCATGCACGATCTGCCTGCGAACCGCACCGGCAATGGATAGAAAAACAGGTCCGGTTAGGCCGGAATGCGATGTCCATCTACCAGGACCTGGTGGAGTTGTTCAGTTTTAACCATAAATACAACAACGTAAAGCGATTTGTCCGCAAGTTAAAGCACAAAGCCCCCAAACAGTTCGACCGGCTTGAATTTTTACCAGGAGAAGAAGCCCAGGTGGATTATGGCCAAGGCGCCTTGACCATGGGGCCATCCGGCAAATACCAACGGCCTCGACTTTTTGTCATGACCCTGAAGTACTCCCGCCGTTCCTTCCGTAAGGTTGTCTGGAAGTCCAGCCAAGAGACATGGGCCAAGCTGCATGAAGAGGCTTTCCGGTATTTTGGCGGTTGTGTTCAGTACGTGGTTTTGGACAACTTAAAGGAAGGTGTCATAAAACCGGACATCTATGAACCGGAGTTGAATCCGGTTTATGCGGCCATGCTCAACCACTATGGTGTGGTGGCAGATCCGGCCCGGGTGAGAGATCCCAACCGCAAGGGCACTGTTGAAAATGCGGTCCAGCATACCCAGGATACGGGGTTGAAGGGGCGGCGGTTCGACACCATTGAGGAGCAGAATGAATGGTTGATGCACTGGGAGGAAGTCTGGGCATCAAAGCGGATACACGGCCGGATGAAGCGGCAGGTCGAACAAATGTTTCAGGAAGAAAAGCCCCACCTGCATGCCTTGCCGCTGAAAGGATTTGATTACTTTAGGCAGGAAACCCGGACAGTCTATGATGACGGCACTGTCCAGGTGGATCAATCCTATTATTCAGCACTTCCGGCACCTCTGCATGAAGATGTCATCGTCCGAATTTATGAATATGATGTCGAGATCATTGATCCCCGGACCATGGAAAAAATTCGCACCCATGTCAAAAGTGACCGGCCGGGAAGGGTTAAGATGATGCCGGAGGACAGAATTTTCAATCCATCCCGGCAAACAACCTACCTTTTAAATAAGGCTGAAAGCATAGGACCGCAGACCCGGCTGCTGTGCGAACTGATTTTCAGGGAACAGGGGAGGACAGGACAGCGCCGGCTGCAGGGGATCGTTAACCTTGCCAGAAAGCATGAGGCCGGTTGCATTGAGTCTGCTGCAATAATAGCCATCGAAAAAGGTCTGCGAAGCTACAAATCATTCTGTCGACTGGTTGAAAACCAGAAAATATCAGTCCCCATCCAGGATGGAAGCCGCATATGTCAGGCGCATAAACTGATCCGACCATCAGATGATTATGGCCGGTTTTTCAACACATTTGCTGCCGGCAACCCGCCTGCAATCTCAAAAGAGGACCTTCCGAAGGTATGGCAAAATGCTGATTGGCTGAAAGTTCTGACTGTCTTCGGTCTTGAGCCCCAAACGCATAAAAATAATGAAATCTGGATTAAGTCCCCTTTTTCAGAGGAAAAGAACGCCTCATTGCATATGCAATCCGGGCAGAATGTGTACAAGGATTTCAGCAGCGGCAAAGGCGGCGGCATACTCAATTTCTGCCAGGATCTGTTGGCCCTTCGCGGCAAACAGATGAACTGCTATGAAGTGGCTGCATGGATGGTTGATCAAGGGGTTTCTATTTTGAATCAGACTGCGACCGTTGGGCAAAAGCCGGTCCAAAAGCAGAGCAGTGCAAATCCGCCGGTGGCTGTGGACCTGCAGCCGTATTTGCAATCTTCGCATCCGGTGCTGGATAAGCGGGGCATCTCCAGTCAAGCCTGCCGGTACCTGGGATGCGGTTACCTGCCGGAAAGAGAGCACGGTAAGCGTTCCCCATTAAACGGCAGGCTGGTTTTTCAGGTACGTGGCGTTAATCAGGATTTAAAACCTGTTGTGTTGAGCCATGTGGGACGTGCATTGACAGAGGAACAGTCAGCCGACGACGGCAGGTACTGGGGTTTTCCATTTTCTAAAAAGCTGGAGATATACAACCAGGACAAGCTGCTTCTGGACCCTGGGGCCAAAAAACAGGTTGAGCAACACGGTCTGACCCTTGTGGAAGGCTTCTTTGATGTGGCGGCCCTCGTGTCGGCCGGTTGCCTGAATGCAGGTGCCATAATGGGGGCGCATCTGTGTGAGGAACAGGTTCGCCGGCTCCAATTTTTAGCGTCGCATATCAACATCAGCATCGTCAATCTCTTCCTGGACCGGGATAGAGCAGGCAAGGAAGGGGCCTTAAAGGCTGCATCATTATTGGAGCAACATGGATTTATCGTAAGCGTATTTAACTGGGATCAGAAATTTGAGCGGCCGGGATGTTTGCCCGTGGGAATAACGTCAGGCATCAAAGATCCGGCTGATATGTCCGGATCTCAGCTCAGATACTTAAGAAAAACAGGCATAATTTAAGGGATGAAAAAAGAAAAAAAGGAGGCATCATGAGTATGACAATCACAGAAATCGAAAAACAATTAAAGGTTCTCAGGCTGAGCGGTATGCTGGCAACACTTGAAAGCCGGGCCTTGCAGGCCAATCAGTCTAATGCAGGTATGGTTGAGGCATTATCCTGGCTGATTCAAGATGAGCTGGACCATCGTTCATCCAGCTTAAGACAGCGCCGGTTTAAGGCTTCTGGGCTTGATGAGATGAAAACATTGACAGAATTTGACTGGGGTTTTAATCCCAAACTCCCCAAAAAGGAGATTTATGAGCTGGTGACAGCCAAGTTCATACAAAACGGCGAAGATGCCCTGCTGATAGGTTCCCCGGGTACTGGGAAGAGCCATATTGCCAAAACCATCGCCCATGCGTCCGTCCAATTGTTCCAGAAAACGGTTTACCGGGAAGCCCATGTTTTTTTTGAAGACATGTTTGAGGCTGAGCAGATTCAAAATCGAAAAAAGGTCTTCAAACTGTTTACACAGGCGGATCTTTTGGTTATTGATGATTTGTTCCTCCGGAAGAAAATGCCTAAAGATGCAGCTGACTACCTGCTGGATGTCATCATTAACCGATATGCCAGAAGGAAAAGTACCGTGATCACTTCCAATCGACCCATTGAAGACTGGGGTCTGCTTCTAAAAGACAATGCAGCATCATCGGCCATACTGGACCGGTTGCTTCACCATGGTCATCTGCTGAAATTTGAAGGGAAGAGTTACCGGCTCAAAGAGGCCGCCCAGAGGCTCTCCCGGCTGCCCAATAATAAAGAGGGATGAAAAAAGGAGAAAATGAGAAATATTGAGAGCATAACTTAGATCTTAATATTCTGTCGCCGGGGGATTTTGACCCGGCCACGGGTGGGGGATTTTAAAGTGGCCATCCGGGTCATTCCGCAATTTTTTATATTTTGTAAAAATGCAAGGGCATCATCAGCATTCTCCGAAGCGGCTTCATAAGTAATAAGAATACGGTCCGACTCATCTTTTAGAACCATCACACAATTGTTGGTTCCCATGGGATAATAACCGTCAATATGACACTGATCTGATTTTTTTTGTTCCAGAAGTTGTTTTAAAATTTCCTCTTCCGAAGGAAGGCTGCTTCCGATTGTGTCAATCCACCTTTTCACAGACGACTTGCTTACAGGAATCCGAAACAAAACTGTGAATATTGTTGCAATATTCCTCAGACTGACTCCGCAGATAACTGCCAGAAAACATGCCAAACGCAACACACCTCTGCTTACATGTTGTTGTGCTGATACCTCTCTGATGTTCGGGGTAAACCAGATTTGTCTGTTATGGTCATCATAATACCAGGCCTGAGCTGATATAAACCGGTAAACAATCGGATTATGAAATACTGAAAATTCGTGTATGTCTACATTATATGTCTTTGGGGGCCAATAAACATCATGACTTATACCGGCTTCTTTTTGCCAATCCCGCTTCCTCATATCAAATTCTATAATTGTATTCTCTTCTTCAGTATATGAACGGGTGAATATATCCAGATTTGCTTCCACAACGGCAGAGTTGAACGGACTTTGTATTATTACAGGCATTTTTATCATCTTTTCCTCATTCAGGTCTATATTGGAAAATGATAATTGTTCGCCACCGCGTCAAATAGAATTTACTTTAGATTAAAATTTCATCTTATGTAAAAGGTGGGACACACCCGTTTTTCTTTCTCTGATAACCTGGAATAGGCTTCTTTTATGAACCTCTTTATTTCAGGAGGATACGGTGTTAATGGCTTAGGGCCAAATTTTTTATTTTGATGCTTCACAGTGCCTCGTTTTTGTATATTGAACGTCACTGTTATCATCTCATATTATAAATAAAAAGCCTATATTTTTTATAACATACTGTTATTATATACTTTTTTGTCTTTGTAATTAAATTCTTGTCCCTTACACATTTCTCTATACAGGATATACCCCGACAGGTATGGTATCATCCTCAACGAGTTTTATTCCAGGACCTGCGATAACGATCCATCTTTTTAATCTGCTGAGTAAGGTGATCAATTGTAACTATTAATGGATCAAGTGGGCCTTTTAATTCTTTTGGTATGTAATTTGGAGCGCGTTTTGAAAAACTCGGAGTGCTGCATTTTGGAATTCTGCACCACTTGTTTTCGTTACACTACGGATATGATTGATCATTCGCAATTGATGTGTTGGGATGCAGGAAGAGAGTCTAAACCGACTGCTATGTCGGTGATGCTGCCTGATAGGTGGACACCTGTTTTTTGTGTCCCTCCGGCAAGCATGTGTATCCTGCTTTTTTCAGGAATGAGTCTTCCCTGAAGACCAAATTTATAGCAGCTACAACAAGTCTACAGAGCGTTGTCCTTATAATTCCAAGGCAACCATTTGGAAGGGTCTTTGAATAAGGCGGAAGAATTTTGTATCAGGGTGACCAGGTAATCAAGCGGATTGATTCGCATCAGGCGGCAGGTATGGATCAAACTCATGAACATGTCTCCAATGAAGGCGCCATGCTCTGTTCGGTAAAACAATGAGTTTTTCCGGTGTTGAATGCAGCGTTTCAAGCTTTGTTCACAAATATTATTATCCAGAGGAGCCCCCGGTATCTCCAAAAACCGCGTCAATTTGGCCCAGTGGTTTTTCATGTACGTGATTGCCTTGCCAAGCCCGGAGTTCGGCTCCACCAGATTTTCATCCGTCTGGCGATTCAACCAGGCTTCAAGTTCTGTCATCAGAGGACCGCTGTGTTTTTTATGATAGACTAGCCGTTGGTCTGGTGACATTTTCTGCTCTTTGGTCCTGGCGTCTATACAGTAAACTTCAGCGAGCATTTCAATGACATAGGCGGCTTCATCAGGAAAATTGTCAATCTCATCTACAAAATTCCTGCGGGCGTGTGTCAGGCAATTGCACAAAATCGCCTTGAACGCTTCACTAATATTGCGTGACAGGGCGTCACACATCTGAAGCGGTGCCGGTCTGCCGGCATCTCTTTTCCTGTAAAGATCGCTGATGTTTTCACCCGCATGATTTCGTCCGGTATAGAACAGCGCAATCTGTCTGCCATCATCGAATCGGGAGATGATTCCCGTGGTAAATATCCCGGTTCTTTCACCTGCTGTTCTATCCTTGTTTTCCTTCATCAGAGACAAGATTTTCATGGTGGTATCATCATTGTGAAAAACCTCTCCCTGGGCTGCTTGATAAGCCAGTTCACGGAAAACCGGATAGATGAGGTCTGCAGCAGTTTCGGACTTATCCCACTGGGTGGTGGCAGGAAGTGGTATACCAAAACTTTCCTGAAGTTTTTCCAGCCGGCTCCAGGGAAAACCACAGCCATACTTAAGAATGGCAATCATTGCCAGGGCACTGGCATCATAATCTCTACCGGTTCTGTTTTCTGGAGCTTTTGCCGTAAAGACCATGCCACACAGATTGCAGCGGAGTTTTTCCAGTTCATAAACGGTAGCCGTTACCGGTACCTGACCGGTAAAACAGATGACCCGGCCCGGTTTTTTGAGTCGATAAACAATCCCTTTGAGGCATTCGGGACAGGTGTCTTTATGTTTGAGGTCTCCATGGGTAACCGATTGTCGGTCGGCACCTGTGAAATCGTCGGCAGCCCGTCTGCCATGTCCCTTTATAGTCGTTGATTTATCTTGATTTCGGGTTCCGGGAGGCCGATTTTTGAGAACTTTATCCTTTTTTTCGGTCTTTGGGCCGAACACCATGGCCAAAAGCTTTTTAATGGAGGATGCCTTGTCACTGACCGCCCGGCTCAAGACTTTGACGGCATTGATCATGGCCTTGATTGTATCAACATCCCCATCGGCAAGACGACCGGATTCCGCCCGTTCAATCAGCGCATCAAGCTCGTCTTCTGTCAGGTTCAGCGCTTCCATTGGGGAGCCTTGTCATGAGTTGTCGAAAATCGCGGATCAGGGGATATCCCCAGACCGCCTTGATGGAGCGGGTTTTTATATGCCTGTTTTCCTGTTTCCCCCGTCCGGTGGTATCACCCAGATAGTGCCAGTTTGCCGCTTTATAACAGGTGCCGGCAAATAATTCGGTGTCAACAAATGTCTCGAGATAATAGACCGGATGGCAGTAAATACGCTCCCAGTCCCTGGACAAATTCCTGGCCATATACCCTAACAACCATGAGGCCAGGTGAGGTACCCGGAACCAGGGCAGGATCAGAAACCGGCTGTTATAGGCGATATAGCGAAGGTTGTGATCCCGGTGCTGTTTCTTCCAGCCGATATGTCGGTCTCTGGCACCGATATGCCGGGGTGCCGATGACCATGAAAAACATGCCACCGGCCGTTTGTCGGCAAAGACCATATATTTAAGTTGCTCTCCCACAGGATGGCAATATCCCAGGTAATGATGATGCTCAATCAAGCTGTTAAATAAAGGTTCATTGGGTGTGTTTTTTACCAGTACAATATCAAGGGGGCTTATTTCCCTGAGCGTCATCGTCACCGGGGTTTGATCGATTTCCGGTTGTTCCGGCTTTTTGCGGTTTAAAAACGGGTTGGGCGGGTTGTGTTTTCTGGCCGGAAGATTAATATGCCCGTTTCTATGGAGTTCAAGCATAAATCCCCGGGCGATCATATCACGAAGGCTGCCGTTGGCCTGAACCCAGTTCCATTCCCGGCACAATATCTGTGACAGAGCGCGGCGGCTTGCTGTGGGATTGTCGTCGATCAACAGCCTGATAAATTCAATATCAGCCTTAGTCGCGCTTCTGCCACGGTATGTGAGTACAATGTCGTTGTCCATAACCACCGTATATGCCGAAATATACCGTGGAACGCAAGTGAAAAATGAAACCGGCTGAAAAATTTATACGGACAGTTTTCGCCATACGGGAGCAGCCCGGGTATGAAACGGATCACCATTCCAAAGCAGCATCTGAAGCTCATGCGCTTCAAGACACCGGCCGGCAGACTGATCCCTTTTGGGCCACCAGTTGAAACGCCCCTTGGAGAGCCGCTTTTGGCAAAGCCAGAACCCCTGGCTGTCATAGCATAAAACCTTGATGGCCGTTCGTCTTCGGTTAATAAATACGAACAGGTATCCTGAAAAGGGATCTGATTGCAGGACCTTTCGGCATATACTGGCCAGGCCGTCGATTCCTTTTCGAAAATCTACGGGTTCCGGAGCAAGCAGTATCCGCATATGTGGTGTGACCTGAATCATGGCGCACCCGCCAGTAAATATCTGCCAAGACTGATCACTGCCGGATCTGCCCTACCGTTGAAGCACATGCGCATTTTTATGCCGGTTTTATTTTCTATTTCTATAACGCAGTTGGAACTCTCCGGCAGGGATACCATTTCAATAAACATGGAAGATTCATCGTCTGCAGGCAGATTAATTTCAGCAGGAGGCATGTCAATAATTTTTTCTTTAAGTGCTGTGTAATTCAGTCCCAAGCCTCGGGCAATCTTATTTATACTCATACCCTGGATGTGGTAAAGATCTGCTGCGGTTTGCCATAGATTATCCGATATACGGGGCCGTCCGGTTTTACTATTTCGCCAATTTGAAAAAAGTTGCTGGGCTTTTTCCAATGCGGCTGATTGTTCGTTTGTTAATGGTTGGTTGTTCATCGGTTCTCTCCTTTGCAATGTCTATGCTGGAACCGATAGTATCACCCGGGGATGATTATTTCATGCACGCTTACCGAAGGGACACTGTTTTTTGAGAGAATGGGAGTGGAAATTTGAAAATTCAAAGCATTCAGCCAAGAATCAAATAAAATTTAACACATGCTATTTGCATGCTGGCAGAATTTGCCAATAAAAAAGGAGCGCTGGAAACCAGCTAACTCCTTTATTTTATTTGGTACCTGGGACGAGAATTGAACTCGTACAGAGATAATCTCCGAGGGATTTTAAGTCCCTTGCGTCTACCAGTTCCGCCACCCAGGCATTTAATGAAGTGAAAAATATATTATTGCGGCTGGATTTGCAAGTCTAAATCCGAGGTTCAGCCTTTGTCAATTTTGATTCCTGATTTTTTTATGGCCAATGTATTTCGTCTTGACATAGATTTAAGCCACTGTTAGTGTTGCATTGTTTAACGATTTTAAAGGCTGGCCACAAAAAAATGAAACTGATCAAAACAGACAATTTCTTTTTTAACTTTGAACGCTTCTTCTTTTTTATGAACGTTCATCCGGTTTAGCCTTATGTAATTTTTGCACAAAAAGGGCACTGGGCTCCAACTATTCCAAGATGTATTTTTAGTCTTGAGCCCTCAACATTATGGAACCCTATGCGGCTCTTTGCATTGTGAGGATGCTCTCAAGGCTCAAGGCCTCCGACATGATTCCCAAAGCAACTTGCCGGAACCTTTCCGGTAGTCCAATGAGGTCGAACATAATTGTGTATGATTTGATGAACATTCAGGGTTCGTTGTAAGCCATGCTCTGTTTTAGCGTATGTGTTTGTTTTTCTTCTGAAAGTACTGTTTCTTCTCCTCGTTGCAGCATTCTGAGCCTCAAGATGGTTGGCGTGGATTTCATTTTTAGCCAAACGCTGATCAGTGTCAGGGTCGGTGTTCCCGTTGAGTTATTTGGTATTTTGGACGTTTGCGGCCTTTCTTTCGTTTTTGATCACCCTTGTTTTTCACACGCACTTTGACGCCTTTGGGTAGCGTTTTGGGGGGACGCCCAGCCCTTCCTGTTTTCAAAACCTCCGAACATAAATCAAACAGCATGTTGCCATAACGTCTTTCTCCATCCGAGAGAAAAGTCAGGTCTTTGGTATGATGAACATATTTGCATACAGTTTTCATAACCGACTTGAATAATGCGGCATTTTTCTTGCCACATCGTTGGTCTACAATGAACCGGCTGGCTCGCTCTATGATGACTGCAGTCCACCCTTTGGAGTCCGAAGGATCGGTACGCTTTCCCACCACGGTGTATATCTCATCCCCTTCAAATGTGAGGGAGACAAATTTGAGAGCAATCACAAAAAATCATGGATAAATTGAAGATAATTTGCAAGATATGCAAGGTTTGAGGCAGAAGCTCCCCCGTTTATCTCGCAAATAATCAATGGAACTCCTGCCTCCCCACCCAATAACAGGGCAGGAGATATGCTATCAGAAGCACTAAGAAACGAAAGCCTTTTTTGTAAGCTATACAAGATAGACCTATCAACCGCTGAACGGTATCGAGAAATGAAGTGTCCCCACTGCAAAGGGCCACTGTATTATGCCAATTACCCACGCAAACCCCGTGGAGAACCAGAAGGACTATCTGAAGAATATTTTTTACAATTCAGTTTATGTTGCGGCAAGGAGGGGTGTCGGCGCCGTTTGATTCCTCCAACCTGCCGTTTTTTGGGAAAAAATATATACTGGTATGCCGTAATTATTACAATTGTATCTGACTGGCAGCATGCGACCGACGGCATTCCGATTTCCAGGCTTGCTGAAAAAGTCGGTATCTCCCGTAACACCCTTAAACGCTGGATCAATTTATTTAAAGAGATCTTTCCAGAAAGCCATTCATGGAAAAAAATTCGGGGCCGAGTGTCGCCAGCTATAAAAAATGACACCCTGCCCGGCAGTCTGCTCAATTTTTATCGGAACCAATTCCCATCCATCGAAAAAGCGTTGATACGCTGTTTGTCATTTTTATCCCAAGGTAGCGAAATGTCGCAAAATATAAGGGCGGGGTAATTTCACGCAGAGGATGGGCATAGCCCTGCAAAATTAACTGTTCTATCAAGAGTTCCAGGATTTTGATCAGCACTGCGCTGAAAATTTTAACTCAAAATTGAAAGGAACCCGCCCTATGAACAGTAAAACCCAAAGTCCGGTTGATAAATGGGCTTTATTTCGCTTTTCCGTGGTTGGCAGCTTACTAGCTCAGCCGCCGGCCAAGGGAAAGTTGCGCAAAGAGTTGGAGCGGCTCGCCTGCAAGTTTTACATTCATCCCATTACAAACGAATTAACGGCTTTTCATTTTTCAACCATTGAAAGCTGGTACTACAAAGCAAAAAACGCCCAAGATCCTATTGTGGCCCTGGGCAGAAAGGTCCGTTCAGACTATGGAGGATCAATTGTATTTACCCCGGAATTGATCCGGTTGCTTGGCAGGCAATACCGCACCTATCCAAACTGGAGTTATAAGCTGCACGCAGATAATTTTGCAGCAGAACTTCAGGAACAAAATGAGTCAGTTGCAATCCCTTCCTACTCCAGCGTCAGGAGACGTATGGTGGAAAGGGGGTGGAGCAGGAAACCATCGGTAAAGAAAAAACAGACAGCGGGCATGAAAGCTGCCGCACAGCGATTTGAAAAGCATGAAATCCGTGGTTATGAGGCAGAATATGTTCACGGCCTGTGGCACCTGGATTTCCACGAAGGCAGCCTGCGGGTAGTAGATAACAATGGCAATTGGTATACACCCAAAGCCCTATGTATCCTTGACGACCATTCCCGTCTGTGTTGCCACATCCAATGGTATCTGGGTGAAACAACCCAAGATCTAATCCATGGACTGACCCAAGCATTTTTCAAACGAGGGCTGCCAAGGGCATTAATGACAGACAATGGCGCTGCCATGACTTCCCATGAGTTCTGCAACGGTCTTAAAAAAACTGGGATACTCCATGAGACAACGTTGCCCTACAGCCCTTATCAAAACGGTAAGCAGGAGGCCTTCTGGGGCACCCTTGAAGGCCGTCTGATGGCTATGTTGAGCAAGGTCAAACCCTTGACCCTGGACTATCTCAATTACACCAGTCAGGCCTGGGTCGAAATGGAGTACAACAAAAATACGCATCGTGATATCGGTATGCCGCCTATCAAATGCATGCTGGAAGGTAAAGGCGTTTCCCGTCCTGCACCGGATGAAGAACATATGCGGTTCGCCTTTACGGTATGCGAATCCAGAAAGCAAAGGAAGTCTGACGGCACCGTGTCCATCAACAGCGTCAGGTTTGAAATTCCTTCCCGGTTTCATCATATCCCGCAATTTCATGTCTGTTTTACCAATTGGGACAAATCCATAGCATGGCTCATGGACCCAAAAACAGGAAAAAACATTGCTCCCATCTATACCCAGGACAAAATCAAGAATGCGTCCGGAAAACGAAAGATCCAATCCAGGCCTGAACAGACGATTGTACCGGATGAGCCATTGAGGGAGTCAGAACCTGCTTTATTGAGAAAATTGATTGCTGAGTATGCCCAAAGCGGCATGCCACCGGCCTACCTGCCCAAAGGAGAATCATGAACGACAAACAACTTCTGGCTTATTACGGCCTTAAATGGAATCCGTTTTTACCCAGTATTCCGGTGGAAGCATTATGGCAGCCACCATCAATGAACAGTTTTATTTTTCGCCTTGAAAATATGACCATGAATGGCGGGTTTGCATTGATCAGCGGCGAACCCGGCCTGGGCAAATCCAAAACACTACAGCTCATTGCTAATAAATTCGGCAAACTGGATGAGGTCGTTGTTGGAGTGATGGAACGTCCTCAAAGCAGTGTCGGTGATTTTTACCGTGAAATGGGTGTTTTATTTGGCGTCAATCTAAGCCCTGCCAACCGCTACGGCGGATTTAAGGACCTTCGTGAACGTTGGAAAAATCATGTGAAAACAACCTTGTTCCGACCCATCCTTATCATAGATGAGGCTCAGGAGATGCTGACCGGCTGTTTAAACGAGTTACGCCTGTTAAACAGCACGGATTTTGACTCCCAAAATCTGCTGACCACTATTTTGTGTGGAGATACCCGGCTGCCGGAACGATTTAGGACAAGGGCGTTGATGTCACTGGGAAGCCGGATGCAGTTCCGGATGAAGCTTGACCCTTATATC
The DNA here is from genome assembly GCF_963665355.1 of uncultured Desulfobacter sp. Taxonomy (GTDB): domain Bacteria; phylum Desulfobacterota; class Desulfobacteria; order Desulfobacterales; family Desulfobacteraceae; genus Desulfobacter. The sequence goes on along the minus strand of NZ_OY762229.1, from coordinate 4,942,526 downwards.
AGGGAAGACTTGATGAACTATATGGATCATTGCCTGAACACTGCCGGTGCACCGCATTTGATGACCAAAACCCTGATAAAAACTCTTGTGGACCATTGTGCCGGCAATTTACGGGTCCTGAACAATATGTCCTCTGAAATGTTGAGTTCCGGTATTGAAAAAGAACTCAACCAACTGGATGAAAAACTTTTTATTGAAATTTTTTCCAGACAACCACCCAAAAAATAATAGGAGAACAATATGAGTCGTTTTGATGATCCCGACATGCTATTTGAGGAAATAAATATAGAATTACAGTGTCTTATATTGGAAATGCTTCAAGCAGGACTTGCAAATTTAAGTAAAGAATATCAGTTGTTCAGGCAATTCCAAAAAAGAAAGTCAGAGGATGGTTCTATGGACTGCGATGAGCGGCTATAAAAACTATATGCCCGGGTTTCTATAGCCGGCACATCAATTTTTAGAGTTTCGGTGAAACGGAGTCAGGATATCCTGGGGAGGAAACCTGACAAGGGATAACCGGAAGCAGGAGGCATTGAATAAAATGCCCTAAACAGTGAAGCAGGAGTGGTTCTAATTGCCGCTCCTGCTTGTTTTTTATTCAAGCCTTCCTGCTTATGCCTTAAAAAACCCATTTTGAAGGAGCGAAGCGACTTCTTTAAATCAACCTCACCGAATCAATTGAAACATTATCGGTTAAACTCGGACATTTTACCTTCTCGCCACACCCTAATTTATCTTGGATGCCTGTCCATGGATTATCGTGATTGCTCTCAAATTCATGACAAAAGGAATAGAACATCAGCGTTGCTTTCTGGTCTCCAAACAGTTGCTCCCAGCGGGCAATGGTAGCTTTATTCGATCCTAATATCCGGCCGGTTGCCCGAAGGCCAGGGCCCTCGCTGCGAATCCGCAGTGCAGATGCAACCTTGCTGATTGGTGTTTTCAAATTTTCCATGGCTGTATTGCTGGTTTCAGCAAATAACCGATTACAGGCTTCACATCGAATCAGATGTCGAGAACCATTATGTACCGTATTGTAAATCCTAAAAGGAGTTGTGTCGGATGATCTGCAGCTTGGGCATCTGGGAGCGTTTTGAGGTTTCATGGTGACTATAAAACACAAAACCAGTGTTTTGAAAAGAGGAGGCTTGAATTATTCGAGCCCAGTGCCAATACGGATACTCAAGCAAAAATCAAACTGAAGAATTTAAAAAATCAGATTGAAAAACTCGAAAGCAGTTACCTGGGTAAGATAACGAAGTTTTTTTCTGATCACTGGGATGCTGCCATGCAGTATTTGAAGAAAAAAGGGTTGGCCAAATATCGGCGCTCCTCAAATTCGGAATCGGGTATGAGGCTTCTTAGACGTCTGGAAAAAAATCACGACGGCATAAGGTCAGTGGAAACACGAAAACACTATATAAAAATTTACCAGGCAATAAAATATTTGTCGGCTGATGTTACTGAGTTCATAAATTCAGGGACAGAAAAAACCTATATAATGGATATGTAAAAGGTGGGACACACCCTTTTTTGTTTTCTTTGGCCGTTTAAAACGGAATTTAAAATTCAGGAAGTTAGGGATTAACATCCTTGCCCCTTAAGGGTGGGTTCCGGCGACCCTTAACCATTGCCGGATGCTTTTTAACTTGCCGGTATGGTTAACGGGGTGAACCTTAAACCGGTTGAGATCGGGACTTTGAAAGTCCAAAAGTTAAAACCTACCGGGTGGTACCTTCAGATATCCTGATGGTGATCCCATTTTTTCATGCCTGCCAGGGACCGGGTACCATGCTGGGCTATGCCCTTTTTTTTGTGTGGGGAATAATCCAAAAGGTTTTGGGGTGTGGGGAATAGTGTGGGGAACGGATTTTTTGGACATAAAAAAAGGAGCCGGATTTTCATCCGAACCCCTTGATTTTATTTTGGAGGCGGCTTCCGGATTTGAACCGGAGAATAACGGCTTTGCAGGCCGTCGCCTTACCACTTGGCTAAGCCGCCTTGGGTGGAGCGGGAAACGGGAGTCGAACCCGCGACTTCGACCTTGGCAAGGTCGCACTCTACCACTGAGTTATTCCCGCTCAGCAACAGGTGATGTTTATAGTTGGATGCGCTGCGTTTGTCAATGAAATTTTAACATCATGCTCACTTCTTCTTCTTTTTTTTCTTTTTCCAGTCTGCCAGGAAAGATTCGATGCCCTTGTCCGTCATATGATGGGCAGCCAGTTTTTTAAGCACGTCATAGGGGATGGTGGCAATGTCCGCACCCATCAGGGCGGACTGCAGGACATGCAGCTGGCTTCTCACCGAAGCCACAATGATCTGGGTGTCAAAATCATAGTTGGTAAAGATCTGGACAATTTCTTCGATAAGCCCCATGCCTTCCTGGGCCAGGTCATCAAGGCGGCCCACAAAGGGGGATACATAGGTGGCGCCGGCCTTGGCAGCCATCAGGGCCTGGAGTGCTGAGAAAACCAGAGTGACATTGGTTTTTATGCCTTCGGCAGATAGCGTTTTAACTGCTTTCAGACCCTCCACGGTCATGGGGATTTTAACGGCAATGTTATCGGCAATTTTTACAAGTTCCCGGGCCTCTTCTACCATGCCTTCATACTCAAGGCTGATCACTTCTGCGGAAACAGGTCCGTCAACAATTTTGCAGATTTGTGCAATGATGTCTTTGAACTCACCTTCTTCTTTGGCTATCAGGGACGGGTTTGTGGTCACACCATCCACCATGCCCATATCATTGGCATCTTTAATTTGTTCAATATTGGCTGTATCAATAAAAAATTTCACGGGTCTCCTCCTTGGCCAGGGCAATCACAGCCTGGCCTTCATCTGTTTTAATTTGTTCGAACAGTTCACCCACGGTCAGGCCGTTTACCGGATGAACCAGATTTTTATCTATGTCGCAAAGGGGCTTTAATACAAAGGCACGTTCGTGCATTCTGGGATGGGGAACCACAAGTGTCGGTGTCCTCATCACTTTTTGGCCGTAAAAAATAATATCCAGATCGATCTTTCGCGGCCCGAATCTGAAAGGCTTGCCGTCCAGATCCTGCTCTTTTTCGATGGCTTGCAGCACACCCAAAAGTTTTTGTGGCGAATGGACGGTATTAATCTTGATGGCAGCATTCACAAACCAGTCCTGATCCGTATAATTCTGGGGCGCTGTTTTATAAAATTTTGACACCGCCTGAACCAATATCCCTTCTGCAGCCCCAAGACGCCTGATGGCCAGATCAAGGTTGGCAATCTTATTACCCACATTGGAACCGATACTTAGGAATGCGGGTGTCAGGGATAGGGGATCAGGGGAATTCAATATTAAGGGTGTCCGACTCCTTGCTTTTTATGTTGTCACGACCCAGGGTCTGAACCCGGAAATAATAGTTAAGATCCTGGTCAAGGGTATACATAAAATTTTGCCTGGGCATGGGGACCACACCCAGGGATTTGAAGATAAAGGGGCATCCCTGGCAGCCGCCCAGGGGTTTTGTGGCCATGAAGACCTCAAATCCTTGGACCTGTGGATTTTGCTCCTTATTTTCCAAAGATTCACAGGTCCATGAAAGGGTCAGATCACGATCCTTAAGGGTATATTTCAGATCTGTGGGAGCGGCAGGGATTTCGTTTTCCCTGGCCGGGGGCACGGGCGGCCCTTTTTTGCCACAACCCGAAGCCGTAAACGCCAACCCTGCACCCAGAAAGGCCAAAACAAGACAGGTCAGTATGCGCTGGAATACCCGGGTCAAAGCCCAAGTTCCTTTTTTGCCTCATCCACGGCTGCGGACACGTTGTCAAATCCTGTTCCACCATAAGAGTTCCGCCGGGCTACCGTGGCGTCCAGGCTGATGAATTTATAAACATCCTTTTCAATAACATCACTGAAGGTACTCATCTCTTCAAGGGTTAAATCATCAAGTTCCTTACCCTGTTCCAGGGCAAAGGCCACGGCTTTTCCGGCAATGCCATGGGCTGTCCGGAAAGGTACGCCTTTGTTGACCAGGTAATCGGCAAAATCCGTTGCATTTAAAAAACCTGTCATGCAGGCTTCCCGCATCCGGTCCTTATGCACCTTGATATGGGCAAACATGCGGGTATACACCTCAAGGCAGATTTTCAGGGTGTCAATGGTATCGAACAACGGTTCCTTGTCTTCCTGCATGTCCTTGTTATAGGCCATGGGCAACGATTTCATGGTGGTTAAAATGGCCATGAGATTACCCACCACGCGTCCTGTTTTACCTCTGACAAGCTCACAGGCGTCGGGATTTTTTTTCTGGGGCATGATGGAAGAACCTGTGGTAAAGGCATCGGAAATGGTGATAAATGCAAATTCCGATGTGGACCATAGAATCAGCTCCTCGGACAACCGGGACAGGTGGATCATGATGATGGAGGCATGGGATATAAATTCCATGACAAAATCACGATCCGACACGGAATCCATGGAGTTTTCCGATACCCGGGAAAAGCCTAACACCTGACAGGTATACTCCCGGTCAATGGGGAAGGTGGTGCCGGCCAGGGCGGCAGAACCCAGGGGCATCACATCAAGGCGTTTCAGGGAGTCCTCCAGCCGTTCCACATCCCGGTTGAACATCTGGTAATATGCCAGCATGTGATGAGCAAACAATACGGGCTGGGCGCGTTGCAGGTGGGTGTATCCGGGCATTACTGTTTTTCTGTTGGCATCGGCAAGGGTCACCAGGGCCACCTGGAAATCTTTAAGCATCCCGATGAGGTTTAAAGTCTCTTCTTTGAGATAAATACGTACATCCAGTGCCACCTGATCATTGCGGCTTCTGCCCGTATGCAGGGCTTTGGCCACGGGTCCGCAGACCTTGCCCAGATCTTCTTCCACATGCATGTGAATGTCTTCCAGGGCGTCGGTAAATTCCATTTCATGGTTGTCAATGCGGGCTTTTACCGTATCCAGACCATGCACAAGGGTTTCGGCATCCTCGGACGAGACAATTCCCTGTTTGGCCATCATTTCAAGGTGGGCCTGGCTGCCTTTTATGTCACTGTCATAAAGGCGTTTATCCACGCTGATGGACGCATTAAAAGACTCCATCAGTTTGTCCGTGGATTCGGAAAACCTCCCGCCCCATAATTTTTCACTCATTATTTTTTCTTCCTAAAATTAAGCGCTCCAGAATGGCTTTGTGCATATGTCGTTTGTTTTCCGCCTGGTCCCAGAATACCGCATTGGGTGCCTCAAGAACTGATTCGGAAATCTCCTCGCCCCTGTGGGCCGGCAGGCAGTGAAGCACTATGCAGTTATCTTTGGCGCCTTTGAGCAGTTCTTCATTGACCTGGAAGCCCTGGAACGTCTTGAGCCGGCCCTCAAGCTGGTCTTCCTCGCCCATGCTGGCCCAGACATCGGTATACACCACATCTGCGCCTTTAACTGCCTCCTTGGGGTCGTTGGTGAACACGATGTTTTTCTTTGTGTCAGCACCTGATGCGGCAATGATCGCCGGCTTGATGTGGTGGCCGTCAGGGCAGGCCATAATCAGATTCAGATCCAGCACGGACGCGGCATTGACCCATGAATTGGCCACATTATTACCATCCCCCACCCAGGCGATCCTGATATTTTCATACCCGCCTTTATGTTCAATAACGGTCAATATATCGCTTAGAATCTGGCAGGGATGAAAGGAGTCTGTCAGGGCGTTGATCACCGGAATGGTGGATGTCTGGGCAAACTCTTCCACCAGAGCATGGTCAAAGGTTCTCATGGCCAGGCAGTCAATATACCGGGATAGCACCCGTGCAGTATCTTTGGCCGGTTCGTTTCTGGATATCTGGGTATCCTGGGTACTCATGTATATGGAGTGTCCGCCCAGCTGAATCATGGCTGTTTCAAACGCAATGCGGGTCCGGGTGGATTTTTTATCAAAAATAAGGCCCAGGGTTTTACCGGCAAGCAGGGCGTCGAAAATCCCTTTTTTGTGACGCTCCTTTAAACTTAATGCCCTTTCAAACAGGGTTGTAAAATCCTGGGGTTCAAGGTCCAGTAAACACAGTAAATCCTTTTTCACTGATCTTCTCCTGCAAGCAGGCTGTCCAGTACGGCAACCAGTTGATTAATTTCCAGAGTTCCTATAATCAGGGGTGGTGCAAATCTTAGAACCTTATCTTGAATTGCATTAATAATAAAGCCTTTTTTGAAACATTCAGACACGTAATCACCGGCTGTTTTCCCCTTGGAAATATCAAGCTCCATGCCTATGAGCAGACCTTTTCCCCTGACACCCACCACTTTTTTGTGCTTTTCTTTTAACCCATTGAGCTTTTCAAAAAAATAGGCGCTTTTTTCACGGACAGATTCCAGAAAGCCTTGTTCAGAAATTAGGCGTACCACTTCAAGGGCGGCCGCCGTAGCAAGGGGGGTACCGCCAAAGGTGGATCCGTGGCTGCCGACCTCGAATCCGGACGCAGCCGTTTCGCTTGCCAGCATGGCACCGATGGGAACCCCGTTGGCCAGGGCCTTGGCCAGGGTCATGATGTCCGGCGTCACGCCAAAGGATTCATGGGCGAATAATGTACCGCAACGGCCCATGCCGGTCTGGATTTCATCAAAGATCAGAAGGGTGCCGGTGTCTGTGCAAAGCTGTCTGACCGCCTTGATATATTCGGAATCAGCAGGAATGACACCACCCTCTCCCTGGACAGGTTCCATCATCACTGCACACACTGTATCATCCATAACAGCTTTCAGGGCCTCAATGTCATTGAAAGGGACATGGATAAAACCGTCCAAAAGAGGATAGAATCCCTTTTTGATTTTATCCTGGCCCGTGGCGGAGAGTGTCGCCATGGTCCGTCCGTGAAAGCTTTGCTGCATGGTGACGATTTTGAATCTGTTGGTCTCTGACTTTGCCTGGAAAAAACGCCGGGCAAGTTTGATGGCCGCCTCGTTGGCTTCAGCCCCTGAGTTGGCGAAAAATACGCGGTCGGCAAAGGATTTTTCAGTCAGAACTTTTGCAAGCTCTGCCTGGGGCCTTGTGTAAAACAGGTTGGACACATGAACCAGAGTGCCGGCCTGGGCGGAAATGGCTGCCGTGAGGTCCTGGTGGCAATGGCCCAGGTTGCATACGGCAATGCCGGCCAGAAAATCGGTATATACATTTCCCTGATCGTCATAAAGTTTTGTGCCCCGTCCTTTGACAAAGGGCCGACCCTGACGTGCATAGGTCTTAAACACATGATCCTGGGTTAGTTCAATGCTCATTATCTTTAGTCCTTATTATTTAGTGTCTCCGGCAAAAAGTTGGGTTCCTATCCCTGAGTCCGTGAACAGCTCGAGCAAAACAGCATGGGCAATTTTCCCGTTGATGATATGGGCTTTTTTTACCCCGGCGTTCAATGCTGAAAGCCCGCACTCCACTTTGGGAATCATGCCCCCTGAAATCCGGTTGTCCTTGATCATCTCCCGGGCCTGTCGCTCATTCACCGATGATATCAATCGTTTGTCACTATCCAGCACCCCGTCCACGTCCGTGACAAGAATAAGGCGCTCTGCACTGAGGGCTGAAGCAATTTTTGCCGCCACCACATCAGCGTTGATATTATATGTTTCGCCTTTGCTGCCCACCCCCACCGGTGCAATAATGGGGATAAACCCCCGTTCGCTGAGCGTGTGAATGATTTCGGGATTTACCCTGGATACATCCCCCACCATGCCAGGATCAATGATCTCCGGAGGTTTGGATTCATCTTCCTGGTGATAAATGGTCATTTTTTCGGCCAGGATCATCCCTGCATCCTTTCCGGAGAGGCCCACAGCCCGTCCGCCCTCCAGGTTGATCCGGGCCACAACATCCTTGTTCACCTTGCCGCCCAGAACCATTTCCACCACATCCATGGTGGCATCATCAGTGTATCGCATGCCTTTGATAAAAGTGGATGTGATCCCCATGGCTTTGAGCACCTGGTTGATCTGGGGGCCGCCGCCATGGACCACCACCGGGTTGACCCCGATGGTTTTGAGCAAAATAATGTCCTTGGAAAATTTGGTTTTCAATTCCTCATCCACCATGGCATGTCCGCCATACTTGATCACCACGGTTTTTCCGGAAAATTTTTGAATATAGGGCAGTGCCTCTATTAATATGTCTGCAACGGTATTATTCATAAAATGTACCTGCTTAAATCCTGGTTTCTGGCAATATCGGTTAACTGATTTTCCACAAAATCAGCATCAATGGTGATGGATGTTTCCTCAACATCCGGCGCATCAAATAAAATCTCTTCAAGCAGACGCTCCATGAGCGTGTGAAGCCTTCGTGCCCCGATATTTTCCATGGATGCGTTCACCTCGACGGCAATCTGGGCAATTTTGTCCACAGCGCCCTGGGTAAAACTGATATGAACCCCTTCGGTGCGCAGAAGAGCAATGTATTGCAAAACCAGGGCATTTTTAGGCTCGGTGAGGATGCGGGCAAATTCCGATGCCCCCAGAGAGGAAAGTTCCACCCGGATGGGAAACCGGCCCTGAAGCTCCGGAATAAGGTCCGAGGGCTTGGAGACATGAAAGGCGCCCGAGGCAATAAACAGGATATGATCTGTTTTCACGGTGCCGTATTTGGTGGGTACGGAACTGCCTTCCACAATGGGTAGAAGATCCCGCTGCACCCCTTCCTTGGAGACTTCGGGCCCGTGGCTTTTATCCTTCCCCGCAATCTTGTCGATCTCATCAATGAAAATGATACCGGATTGTTCCACCAGGGTAATGGCGTCATTTTTCACCTCTTCCATGTCCACCAGGTGGGCCGCCTCCTCCTGGGTAAACAGGGCAAGGGCTTCTTTGACCTTCACCTGGCGGCGCTTGGTATTTCTGGGCATAAAACTGCCCAGCATATCCTTCATATTGATACCCATCTCCTCCATGCCGGCATTGGAAAAGATCTCCACTATGGGGAAATTTTTTTCCTGGACATCGATATCTACCTTACGCTCGTCAAGTTTGCCGTTATCAAGCATTTTGGCAAGCTTTTCCCGGGTATGGGCCGGTGGATTGTCTTCGGGCTTTTCAGATGCATCTTCGCCCGTATCAAACCCGAATCCCGGACTGCTTTTGGCAGAAGGTAAAAGGATATCGAGTACCCGTTCCCGGGCAATTTTTGCAGCCTTTTCCTGGACCGCCTCCTGCTGACGGCCCTTGAGCATGTTCACGGTAAGCTCCACCAGGTCCCGTATCATGGATTCGACATCCCGGCCCACATAGCCTACTTCGGTGAATTTGGATGCCTCAACCTTGTAAAAAGGAGAATCGGTCAAATTGGCAAGGCGGCGGGCAATTTCTGTTTTGCCAACCCCTGTGGGGCCGATAAGAATGATATTTTTAGGGGCAATCTCATCCTGGAGATCAGGTTCCAGCTGCCGTCGCCGCCATCGGTTTCTCAGGGCCACAGCCACTGATTTTTTGGCATCATTCTGGCCTATGATGTATTTATCCAGTTCCGTTACAATCTGGTGGGGTTTCAGGTCCTTCATTCAATCATTTCCAATGGTTTCTATTGTTACATGGTGATTGGTATATATACAGATATCTGCGGCAATTTTCATGGCTTTTTCCACGATTTTTACCGGTGAAAGATCCGTATTCTCAATCATAGCCACGGCAGCAGCCTGGGCAGCAGTGCTGCCGGACCCGATGCTGATGACGCCCTCATCGGGTTCAATCACATCGCCGTTGCCTGACAAAAGATACAGGTTTTCTTTATCCGCTGCAATCATCATGGCCTCAAGGCGGCGAAGATATTTGTCCGTGCGCCATTCCCGGGCAAGTTCCACACAGGCCCGGGTCAGGCTGCCGCTGTACTGGTCCAGTTTTTCTTCCAGTTTTTCACAAAGGGTCAGGGCATCGGCCGTGGCTCCTGCAAAACCCGTGATGATTCTGTTGTTGTAAATCCGTCTGACTTTGCGGGCTTTGTGTTTGGTGACCACGTTGCCCAATGTGACCTGTCCGTCACCGGCAACCACAACTCCGCTTCCGGTTCTAATGGCAAGAATTGTGGTGCCGTGAAATTGCTGATTGTCCATATATCGTTATCTCCTGATTCTGTGGGGCAAAAAATTGGCCGACAGTCCGGTTTTTATTTTTTAAAAAGCTTACCTTCGGGGATGGGCTTTGTCGTACACGGCCATCAGGCGGTCCATGCTCACATGGGTATAAACCTGGGTGGTGGACAGGCTGGCATGGCCGAGAATTTCCTGGATACCCCGCAGGTCTGCCCCGGAATCAAGCATATGGGTGGCAAAGGTGTGCCGCAGGGTGTGGGGGGATATTTTCAGGCCCAGGCCGCACTCCATGACCACTTTATCAAGAATGCGGCGAATGGAGCGTCTGCCAAGCCTTTGAAAATCTTTGTTTAAGAATACAGCTGAAAAATTTTCTTTAAGAGACTCCCGGTAGATTTGAATGGCCCCAAGGGCGCGTTTGCCCACGGGCATGATGCGCGTTTTGTTTCCCTTGCCTAAAACCCGGATTAACCCTGCATGGAAATCAATATCCTGCAAATTGAGCATGTGAAGCTCGCCGATTCGCATGCCCGTGGAATAAAAGGTTTCAAACATGGCAAGATTGCGCTTGTCCATCCAGGTGTCACTTTTCATGGTGTCCAGAAGCCTGAAAATATCGTCAATGCCCATGGCCTTGGGAAGGGTTTTTTCAAGTTTTGGAAAAGGAATGGTATCAGCAGGATTCAATCCGACCAGGCCGGACCTGGACAGGTAGTTAAAAAAAGATTTTATGGCGGACAGGCGCCGTGACAGGGTTTTTTTACTTTTTTTCAAAGCGGCCTGGGCAGCAAGATATCTGCGGACAATCATCTTGTCCACCTGCCGGGCCCTTTCTTCAAAGGCCTGCTGCCAGTCTTCATCCCGGCAGTTGCAGGTATCCAGATAAAAAAGGATAAAACTTTTTAAATCCGTAAAATAGGCCCGCAGCGTATGTGCGGAAAACCCTTTTTCAGCTTCCAGGGTGGCCAGATAGTCATCAAGAATCATGGCGGGTAAGTCCTGCACAGGCCATGACCTGTTTGAGATCGTCCCAGGCCTGGCGTTTCAGGGCAGGGGTTTTCATAAGCAGTGACGGGTGGTGAGTGGCCATGACCGGAACCCCGCTATACTGAAAAAAATGCCCCCGGATGTTGGCGTAAGACTCATCCGTGCCCTTCATCATCCGGCAGGCCTTTTCCCCCAATGCCACTGCAGCCAAGGGTTTGTGCGTAATTATATGCCGGGAAAGCAAATCATTGTCTGCTGTATTGCAGATATAGACATCTTCCGGTGTAAGATGCATGGCGGAAAGCATTTTTACCAGAAGATCGCCGGGGTGGCCCGAAAAAAAAGTGCCCTCACTGTCCACCAGAACAATACGTGCAGTTTCAGGCCCCTGGGCTGCAAAGGATGGTGGCGGCCAATCGGCAGTGCCCCAGGTTTTAAGAATATGAAACGCATCAAGGCCCAGGGTGATGGAAACATTTCCCAGGCTTTTTTGAAATTTCAGAAACCGGCTGAGCGCATTGAGCGCCTGGACAACCCCATGGCTGCAGTCGGAGTTTTGAACAGTATTGTTGTTAAAAACATCCATGGGGTCAACAGATTGCCTGGAGAACAGCATCCAGAATGGCGTGGGCCACTTTCTGTTTTGACATCAACGGTAGATCCGTGACAAGGCCCTTCCGGGTGAACAGTTTAACTTTATTGGTGTCTGCCTGAAATCCGGAACCGCTTTTGCCCACAATGTTGGCTGCAATCATATCAAGGTTTTTCTTTTCCAGCTTGTCCCGGGCATAGGTTTCAAGGTCTTGGGTTTCCGCAGCAAAGCCCACCAGGTATTGATTTTCTCTTTTTTTGAGTCCAATGGCCTTTAAAATATCCCTGTTCTGGGTCAGTTCAAGGATCATGTCTCCTTGTTCACCGGTTTTTTTTATTTTGTGACCCTGGACAGAGACGGGTTTAAAATCACCCACAGCCGCTACTTTAATAATGATGTCAGCCTGATCCAGGGACCCGAGCATGGCATCATACATCTGGTCGCAGGAGCCCACGGATATTTGGGTGACGCCCACAGGAGCATCAAGGGTGACAGGGCCGGACACAAGGATAACTTTTGCCCCTCTTTTTTCCGCAGCTTCTGCAACGGCATACCCCATTTTACCCGAGGAGTGGTTGCTTATAAACCGCACCGGATCAATGGGTTCAACCGTGGGGCCGGCGGAAACCAGGACGGTCTTTCCTTTAAGATCCTTTTTATAAAATAGTGCACAGGCCCGGTCAAAAATAAACCAGGGTTCAGGCAGGCGCCCGGTGCCCGTGGTTTTACAGGCAAGTACCCCGGAATCAGGATCCAGAATGTGAATGCCTGTTTCTTCCAGTAAATCCAAGTTTTTCTGCACCCTTATATTCTGGTACATGTCCGTATTCATGGACGGGCACACGATAACCGGGCAGGTCATGGCCAGCATGGTGGTGGTCAACGCATCATCGGCAATGCCATGGGCCAGTTTGCCGATGAAGTTGGCCGTGGCAGGGGCAATTACGGCAAGGTCTGATTTTGACGCCACTTCAATGTGGGCAACCCCGGAGCCGGGCCCTTCCCACAGATCAAGCATCACCGGGTTTTCCGAGAGGACCTCAAAGGTGGCCGGCCCCACAAACCGGGTGGCTGCCCGGGTCATGGCCACAACCACATCTGCTCCGGCTTTTTTAAAAAGCCGGAGCAGTTCTATGCATTTATAGGCGGCAATGCCACCAGTCACACCTAAAAAAATGTGTTTGTCGTTCAATTCCATCAATAGGTCAGATCGTTTGTGGGGTTTTGGGAGGCGCCTCTACCTGTGCCTGTAAGGGTCGGGGCGATGCCGATTTCAACATAGGTATAAATCTGCTCTTCACGTATTGTTATCACAGCACACCGGGTGGCCTTTTGAAATACCATAATGGTCGCTTCGGGTGCTTTAATCCTGGAAATGACCTGCCAGTTATCCTTCTCCATACTTACTGAAAAGAAATTAAAAAGGGAGTTGGATTCCACCCGGCCCTTGAGTGTAAGGATTCCTGATTTGAATCCGGGTGTTGATACCACAACTGTACGGTTCTTGATAATGGTCAGTTCCTTGGGAATCAGGACATCTTCAAAATCATGGTAAAAAGCAACGGGTCTGTTGTTGACAGCCTGCTCCGATGTAGATGCCCCCTTGGTGGAAGAGCACCCTGAAACAAAAGTAAAGGCTGTAACAATAAAACAAACTACAAAGACCGATGACAGACAATGACGAATTTTCATTAGTTTTCTCCAGATTGTTCGTTACCTCAATTGCTATTCCTTCTAAAACGAATCCCTTTAAAAGTCAATTCAATGTCATGAAGATCGGGTTTGCAGTAAGATTAAAATAATCATTTGATAATCAATACCAAGGGTGGTGTTGACTTTATTTCATGATTTTGGTTACATTTAATCATGCTATCTGTTGTTTTTACACATGTTGCCTGACCATCATCTGAAACACTATGTAATTATTAAAAAATTTCAATTTTAGATAGATATTTAGATCTAATCATATCCGGGGCAGGTTTATTAATGTATAGTGAAATCAAGGTGTCCTGTTCAAAGTTTCATTGACGACATGCCCAATGGAACGATTTTTGCCTGAATATTCATTATATTAAATCTGGTCTAAAATGAAGATTGTTTTCGACTATAGCCTGATTGTTGAAATCCTGCCGGGATAATATTGGGGATAAATAATAATAAATCAAAGAAAGAGAACATGATTAATGGCCTTTAGGGGGGAGTAATGCCTGAACACCAACTGTGCAACCGGGGATTTACATTGATTGAACTGATGATTGTTCTGGCCGTTATTGCAATTCTTTTATCAGTATCCGTTCCGGTCCTGATGCTTTGGTATGACACTGTTGGCGTCAAATCTGCTGCAAGGGACCTGTATGCAGCCATGCAGGAGGTCCGTATGATTGCGGTCGAGCAGAATGCAGATGCGGCCATTGTTTTTAAATTGGGCGATTTTGATCCGGTTTATGGGGGCGATGGGTATTATATCTGTAGGGATCGGGGTGCTGATGGAGACTGGGGGACTATCGGGGATAATACAATTGAACGAAGCGTTTCCCTGGATTCCCAGGCATATAAAAACAACGTTCAGTTCGGCGCTGGCATGGGGGCCACGCCTGTGGATGCTTCCTTTGGTGATTTCGTTACCTATGCAAATAATGTTCTTGTTGTTAACTCGAGGGGTACTGGAAGTGCCGGATATGTCTATTTGACAAACAGGAACGGCTATACCTATGCCGTAGGTACACAGTCCAGCGGTTATGTTAAATTTAGAAAATGGTATATAACAGGATGGAGTTAAACAATCAAAAAGGCTTTACCCTCATCGAACTGATGATAACCCTGGCCATAGGATCAATGATCACATTGGCCGCCTATGCCACGTTTTTTTCCCAGCAGCGAACCTATGTTGCCCAGGACCAGGTGGCTGAAGTGCAGCAGAATCTGCGGGCGGCATTTTTAAGAATCGTCATTGAACTTCGCATGGCCGGCTATGATCCCACGTCCAGTGGAAATTTTACCGTCACTTCGGCATTGCCTGGAAGAATCCAGTTCACAGCTGATACAAGCGGGGACGGGAATATAGATTCGAATGAGACCATTGTTCTTGGCCTGTCCCCCACTGTCGATGCGAACGGGGACGGTATTCCCGATGCAAACAGTGCCGTGAATATCGGAGGCGGATCCGGTGGATTTCAGGCTATTGCCGAAAACATACAGGCAGTTGAGTTCCTTTACCTTGATAGTAATGACGCAGTAACCACTACACTTTCTGACATTAGAAGCGTACAGATCAGTATTCTTGCAATATCCTCAAGAGAAGACGAACGTATTGTCAATAAAACCCAATACCAATTGCCTTCCCCCTCCGTGCAGACTTGGGGGCCATATAACGATTGTTACAAGCGCCGGCTGCAAACTCTGAGAGTTCGCTGCCGCAATTTAGGGTTATAAATTGGGATTTGCCATGAAAGAGATTATAAAAAACCAGAACGGAGTCACCCTGATTGAGGCCATGATTGCCATGATGATCCTGGCTGTGGGCTTTCTTGGCGTTAATATGATGCAGGTCAGTGCCACACAGGTCAATACCTCGGCCAATAAG
The DNA here is from genome assembly GCF_963665355.1 of uncultured Desulfobacter sp. Taxonomy (GTDB): domain Bacteria; phylum Desulfobacterota; class Desulfobacteria; order Desulfobacterales; family Desulfobacteraceae; genus Desulfobacter. The sequence continues at coordinate 4,927,320 of NZ_OY762229.1, read as the reverse complement.
GTGAGCATTGCAGGGGCTACCGGAGAAAGCATCTATGAGACCCTGACCAACCGGGGCTATTCTGATCCGGTGTTTACCGTTGGCACCCATAACGTCAGTGAACTTACCGGATTTGCCCTTCCTGGGTCTATTAGTACGGCTACCTGGAACGTCACCCAGTGGTCCAATTCAGACACTTTGGACAATGACGGGGACGGCTCCACAGATGAGGATGATGAAAACGATATTAAATTTGTAGCCCTGACAGTGACCTACAACGATAATAACATGAAAAACATGGTCATCAACTTTTTAAAAAGTGAGATTTACTGATGAAATATTTGTTAATTCATGGCTGTTTAAATGATGAGCATGGATTTGCCCTGCTCATTGTCCAGCTTGCCCTTGCCGTTTTAACTGTGATGGGCGTGGCCGCCGTCAACACCTCCAATTTTGAATTTAAAATTTCGGGAAACGAACGTATGGCAAGACAGCGGTTTATTATTTCCGACTCCGGGTGGAAACAGGCCGGGCCCTTTTTAAATGCGCTGAACTCCCCCCCGGATGTGGTTAATAAAACGCTAAAAAGCGGGGATACCAGCTATGACTGGGACGATGCGTACTATAATACAGTCAGAAATTTTGGCAGCGGCACAGATGGCAATACCAATGATACTTTTACAGGCAATCCGGACGGAACGATAAATACCATGCTCTACTGGTATCAGGTTGTCTATGATTCCGATGTGCCGGCCCAGGGTTTTTCAGAAGGCTACAGAAGCTTTCAATACACGGTAACATGCAATGCAAACGGGCAGGCCCAGGTGACCACAGGGGTCAGAAAAGTATTCAAGGTCGGATACTAACCGTTGTATCTGCAAAATATAAGGGGATAACCATGCAAAAAAAAATTAACATCCACCTTCTATTGTCTCTTATTTTTGTATCAACCCTCTTGTCGGGGGTCTGCTTTCAAAGGGCAGAAGCATCCTGCAATATTGATCCGAACGGGACATATATTGAAGCAGAAGATTATTCCGGTTCCCAGGATCTTGCCGGAAGTCCCACTGTGAACACCCGGTTTCAGGAAATCACCATGACCGGAGCCAAGGGCGGCAAGGTCCTTAAAGCCGGAAGTTCCGGGTACGCCGCCAACACCCCCGGCAATGAAGTAAAAGAATACGAAGTATATTTTTCCCAAGCCGGTACCTACTATATGTGGATGCGCGGCATCGGCTACAACGGCAGCTCAGATTCAATTTTTTTTACCATAGATGACGACGCATGGAAGGCATGGAGTTATGGCGGATACTATAATTCCTTTGTGTGGACGAAATCCATGCAGGTGGGCAGCAACAATACAATTACCGTTACCGCAGCAGGGTATCATACCCTGAAAATTGCCATGCGGGAGGCAGGTTCAGTTATAGACGGCTTTTTCATTACCCAAAATTATTATTATAGTTTAAGTGACACTACTGTGGCAGGTAAAACCGCTATAGATCCGTCAGCCGGCTGTTCCGGTGCTTTATGGACATTGGATTCCACGACCATTGAAGCCTCCTGCTACAAGAACTATGATGCCGTAGATATAACTTTTACCATCACCAATTCCGGGGTGTCCGATGATACCAGCACGGGAACAGTTACCTGCGATTCCTCCTGGCTGTCGGTGGCCGATCCCGTTCCGGCCCTGGGGGTTGGTGAATCCCATACAGTAACCGTAACCTTTGATAGCTCAAGCCTGTCCGTTGGAGCTCATACCGGGGTGATAACATTTACAAGTTCCGGCGCAACAGTGTTGAATGCCCCACTGGCCGTGACAATCACCATGACAGTTCAGGCGGTCCCGGCCACATCTTCATGCGGCTCAATTCCTTTGTTTGCAGAAAACATCGTTTCCCCTGCTATTATGGTTCAGTTGGATACATCCGGCAGCATGTCCACCTCAATGAGTGTTGGAGGCGGTCAATACAAAACCCGGATTGCCATTGCCGAAGCGGTGCTTGCCCAGCTGTTCCAAGACCAGACTATTGAGTGGGGGTTTGCTACCTGGGCCGGAGGAAACGGATACTCAACCGACGACGGCACCTCTTCCAACTATTACACCACCTACCGGATTGGTTGCCACACACATGATGACGACCACCAGACAGCACTGCAGGATAAAGCCGATGACGGAAATGCAAGCGGCAACACCCCGTTGGTTCCCAGCATGCGTGCAGGCCTGCAATATTTTCAGGCAAACAGAAAAGACAGTTATTACCAGGAATATTTTACACAAGTGTCCTGCCAGCCCCGAATACTTGTTATTATCACGGACGGCGAGGGCAACACCGGCACAAGCAACACTAAAATAGATGCTGCCATGCAAAATCTGATTGATGAGGGAATTACTGTGGTTGCCGTGGGCTTTGGGTTGACCACCACCACCCAGCTGGATCGCATTGTCCAAAAAATGCAGACCGCCGGAGAGGCCAGTGAAGACGACTACCTGTATCATTTACACAAAGAAAATGCCGCAGGTACGGCTGTTCCGTTCATGGCCCAGAACGAGGCTGAATTTATCGCAGCCATGACGGATATTGTATCAGGCGTAAAAGCGCAGATGTTCCATGGCGCATCTCCAGCCCTCTCCACCTCGGCAACAGATGGTGCGATCCTTTTAGAAGCCTCTTTTGATGCCACGGACTGGACAGGGAACCTTTCAGCCACAAAATTCAACTCATTCACCGGAGAGCTGGAGGCCAGTTACCTCTGGAAGGCTGCAAGCGTTATACCTGCCACCATTAACGGGTTTCTCTATGACAGCACCGCCGGATCTGACGGGTATGTGTCAAAATATACGGATGCTTCCATTGCAGGAGACAACTTTTTGTGCAAGAAACTGGGGGACATCATCAATTCAGCCCCGGCCATTGTCAGCAGTGTTCCTCCCTATTATTACAAATTTAACGATTACTTTACGTTCAAATACAGCGCCACTGTCTATAACCGTGACGCCATGGTCTATATCGGGGCGAACGATGGCGCGCTCCACGCATTTCGGCTTGAAGACGGTGTTGAAAAATGGCGGTTTTATCCCGATGCAGTGGTGTCCAAACTGGCCAATGCAGACAGTGATCCTGCCCAGGATATGTGTTCACCGTCCTACTGCCATAAATTTCTTCTGGACGGATCTCCCGAGCTGGCAGATATTTATGTGGATTCAACCACGGGATGGCGTACCATCCTGACCACCGGCCTTGGCCTTGGCGGGTCTGCGTTCTTCAGTCTTGACATTACCCATGGAGAGGATTTTGATGCGGCAGATGATGTCAAATCAACATTTCTATGGGAGTTTACGGATACTGAATTAGGTCTGGCCACTTCAGATCCCGTAACTGCAAGGGTTTCAAACGGCACCTCGTCCACAGGGTGGGCCACCTTTTTTGGATCCGGGGAGACTGAAGTAACTGCTGATCAATCCAATAAAGAAGCGTATCTGTTTGCAGTAGGCAGTTATGATAAATCCAGTGTGTGGGTGGATACCAACGGTAATGACACTTATAAAGTAAAATTATCGTCCGCAACCCTTCTTGATGACAAAACATCATCCCCTCTTGTGGTGGATACTCACCATGACGACTATATTTACGATAATATTTACCTGGGCAATTTATACGGAAATCTCTACCGGGTGTCAGAGATTGGGTTCAACGAGGTTCCCGATTCCGATATCCTTTTTAACTCGGCGAACACAGACCACAGTACGCCGGTATCGGCTACGCCGGCATATGCATATGACAGTGACGGTAATTTATGGGTATATTTCGGTACAGGTCAATATTCTGAACAGATAGACAAGGTCAGCACCGGCCAGCAGTATTTTTACGCATTGTATGACAAGAATGCGGCTATCAATGACACCGGTTCTGCGCCCTACATCTTAAGCAACCTTGTTCTGCTGGAAACCGATATCATAGAAGCCTATTCCCTGGATGCAGACGGCAATAAAGTTGATATGGATGATGACGGTGATGTGGACAGTGACGACAAATATACATACCGGACTGTTTCATGCAGCGCCCCTGATATAAACGGAAAGTGCAATCCCGCTGCAACACACCCGGCGTTAACCGATGAAAAACCCTGGGCAATAAAACTGTATACCTCATCCTCAGGTGGTCCCAGTGAGCGGATCATAACCCAGCCGCTGATTACATCAGGCATTGTCTTTATTGTTACCTTTGTTCCGGACGGCGATGTATGTGCCGGAAACGGTGATGCATGGATACTTGCCGTAGACTGGGAAACCGGACAGAGCGTGGACGACCCGGTATTCGACATTAACGGAGACGGCATCATTGACGACGCGGATAAAACTGTTATGGATGACAGCGGCGTTGAACATGAAGTGGCGGGATACTACCTTGGCGGTGGAAAACCATCCTCCACCATTGCCATTTACGGCCAAAATATTGCTGTAGGCGGCACAGCCGGTTTGCTCAGCGGGGAAGATCCCCTCAATTCAAATTCCCTGATCCGGGTCAATCTGCCGGACCAGAAAACCAAACTGAAATCCTGGCAGCAGGATTTTAATTAGTCAATTCAAATATAATGCAAAGGATACGGTCATGAAGCGATTCAAATTGTCCATAATTGGTATCATTACAGGAATCCTTGCCGCCGGCAGCGCGTTGAGCTTGGCCGGGCCGTTGGAAAAGACTGATTACTGGACATTCACGGCCCTTGTCCAGGAATGGTCCGGTTCAAGCCGGTATATGCAGATTGATGATATTGAAATCGGCACCATAGACGCCATATGGCTTGATAACGGCAAGTATGACAAGTCCGGGAGGGCTGTTTTGACCCGGGGCAACGCGGCCTATATCAAGGAGGGAATTCCGGTTACCGTGGAATTGAAAGCCAATGCAAGTAATGGCCTGTGGATTGCACACCGTATCATCGTATACAAAGGCGAAGGCATTGAAAAAGCCCTGAAGCTATTGCCCAAGCTCCAGAGGCAGGCTTATGAATCCGGTTCTAACTGATTTAAAAAATTTCAGATAACGTTTATGTGAGACTCTGCCGTTTTAAGAAATACGGCCACCTTCAGAATCAGCACAGCGTTGCAGACCGTATAAACAAAAATTAACCCCAATTCCTGACCCGGGATGGCCAGATCATGGCCACCAGGGTCTTTTGGTTTATAAGCTAAGGGATAAGAGACCTTGTCAGGCATAATCTTTAAATAAGAATGGAATCTATTCGATGCTGGGTTACCTGATATTTTGGCTTTCAGGCCATGACATAAATGGTGAATCAGGTTGTGGGTATTATTGTTGCGGTGGGCAGCAGGATTTAAAAGCAATTTTTGTCACGTTTTTTACAAAATCTGTTATGTTTCAACAACTTTTGCCTTGAACTGAAAGATGCGTAAAAGTTAATCAACTCAAATCAGCCAGGCACGCTGGATCAATGGAGTCTTTTTCTCAATTTCAAATTATTCTGGCATATGCTTTGCATATTTGAGTTGCCACATATCTGGCAATTGAAGTTCAGAAAGTCAAAGATCAATTGTTAGCAATTTGTTTTAATCAAATCGTTTTAGGAGGACATTATGCTTATTAAAATGAGAAACAACCAAAAAGGCTTTACGCTCATTGAGCTCATGATTGTTGTGGCCATCATCGGTATCCTTGCGGCCATTGCTATTCCGCAGTTTGCATCCTACAGAAAAAGGGCCTCAAACACCAAGGCGTCATCCACGGCCACCGTTGTTAGAAACGCTGAGGCGGCATTGAACCAGGATCTCGGATATTATGGCGGCACTGACATGGGGACGGATCTTCCCAATGCTAGCGGCGCTGGTTCAGGTGTCATTGGCGGCGCCACTGTACTCATTGCAGCATCAGCCACGACAGCAGGGGGCTGTGTAACCGGCACACATCCCACAACAGGTGCAATAAGCGCGGTGGGAGTTGGCGTGCCGGCGGACGTGTATGTACAAGCAACCGCCGATGCTGCCGGCGCCAGCTACATCATTACTTCAGAGGCCCTGAAGGGGAACAGGGCTTTTGGGGTTGATTCAGATTCCGATGGTGTGATGTACTATGTCCAGAACGATGCGTGGGTTGGTGTTGCTCCCGTAATTGCCGTCGACGGCCTCAACGCCACAGAACCGCCTCCCTTAGTATCGCAAGACGATATTGATGGGGTGGCAGGCGGCGGTGCTACGGCTAGTCCTAACTGGACAAGACTCGAATAGCTATTGATAATAAATATGACCGGCGTGGCCCTGCCACGCCGGTCATATTTATGAATGTTAAAGGACAATTCGCTGTGCGCCCATGACAAATTTAATCTCCCTTGTTCATGTTGGAAAAAGCTATCAGGACGGATTCAAGAAACTGCAAGTTCTCCATGACCTTTCCCTTGAGGTATCAACGGGAGAGGTCTTTGGCTTTATCGGCCCCAACGGTGCCGGAAAGAGTACCGTCATCAATCTTCTCATGGGATTTATCAAGCCTGATTCAGGAGAGGTGACCATTGATGGAAAATCACCCTGGCATGCGTTTTCCCGCGCCAATATCGGTTATCTTCCCGAGGATCCCAGGTTTTACGAAAACCTTACGGCCGAAGAGCTTCTTTTTTTTGCAGGCCGTTCCTCCGGCATGACCCGGCCGGAGATTAAGAAGGCCATCGACCCCCTTCTTGCCAAACTTGAGCTTATCCATGTGAAGAGAAAACGGGTCAGAACCTATTCAAAGGGGATGAAACAGAGAATGGGCCTTGGGCTCGCCATGATCCACGACCCAAAGCTCTACATCCTCGACGAACCCATGAGCGGCCTTGATCCCATCGGCCGGAACCTGTTGAAAAATATCATCCTGGATCTTAAAAAAGATGGAAAGACCATATTTTTCAGCACCCATATTTTGAATGATGTGGAAATTCTGTGTGACCGGATTTGCATCATAAACAAAGGCATAAAGGTTTTCTGCGGCCCGTTGGATGATTTTTCAACCCAAGGAAAAAGTTTTGAAAGCACATTCATCGACCTTGTGCTGGAAAGCAAAAAGGAGCAGGCCTGTGTTTAAAAACGTCCGATTGGTTTCCCGGATCATCTGCAAAGAAGGCCTCAGAGACAGGGCCTTGCATGGCATATTGTTCATTGCCTTGTTATCCTGCATTTTGTATATGACCGTGGTTCCCATGTTCGCATTTGAAACAGGAAAGGTCATGATTGACATAGGGTTTGCATCGCTCACCCTGGCCGGCCTTGCCATTGTTCTCTTCCTTGGCATCAGCCTTCTTACGGCTGATATTCATAAACGAACGGTGTGCATGATTTTGAGCCGGCCCATATCCAGGACAGAGTATATTGTCGGTAAATTCATGGGCCTGTCTGTCATTATCCTCATTGCCCTATTTATTGTTTCAGGGCTGGGCATTTTTTCAGGCTGGATGGGGACAAGGTTCATCTCCGCGATAGAACTGCCCAGGAATTTTTCCTGGGGCACCATGTTTACGGCTATATTTTTTAACTATTTGTCCCTGCTGATAATCCTGGCCGTATCTTTCTTTTTTACGGTTGTAACAACCAATGCCTATCTCTCCATGCTTTTTACATTCTGTGTGTATCTGATCGGCAGCAGCCTTGAAACGATTGTTAAAATACTTTCAATCGGTGATTTTGTTAAGGTTTCAGATCTATATCTTGGGATTCTCAAGGTCTTTTCGTGGATATTTCCAAACATGAAAGCGCTTAATTTAAAATCGGCCCTTGCCTACGGGTTGCCATTATCAAATACCTATATCTTCTGGGCGGTTACATACGGCGTATTTTATGTAATGATTTTATTGTCCATCACAATATTGATATTTAATAATCAGGAAATCAAATGAGTTCTTTAAAAAGAACCGTTCCATTTATATTCATGATATTCCTTGCTCTTGGTTATGTAAAAAGTGCATCCCATGTTTATCAATACCGGGAAAACCTGCCCGGTGAAAATAAAAGGGCTGATGCGCTGATGGTCTCACCTGAGCTTTTATCAATTGTAAGCGGTGAATTTGACTCTTTGTTGGCCGATTTTCTTTTGTTAAAGGCCTCTGTTTTTATCGGTGGTGTTTATAGAACAGTACCCGAAGATTGGGAAGCAATCTGGCATCTCTTTAATCAATCCCATTACCTGGACCCCATTTTCTTTCAGACATGCTATTATACCCAGGCCCTTCTGGCGTGGAGAGACGGGCTCCATGAAAAATCCATTGATCTGATCAAATCAAATGGAGAACACCGGCCTTGGGACTGGGAACCCAAATTTTATGCAGGATTTGACTATTACTATTATTTAAAAGACTACAAACGATCTGCACAATGCCTGAAAGAAGCCTCAAAAGTCCCCAATGCGCCTACAATTGTTGCAACCCTTGGTGCGCGCATTGCCAGGAAAGGCGGCCAGACCCAGGATGCTATCAATCTTCTTTATGTGATGTATAATCAGGCAAAAGAAGAAAAATACAAAGAGATTGTTCTAAAAAGGATCCATGCCTACCAGGGAATATTAATCCTTGAAAGGGCAATAGCAGATTACAGCATGAAATTCGGGTTAAGGCCAGATTCCCTTAAAGAGCTTATTGACAAAAAAACAATACCGGAATTGCCCAAAAATCCGTTTGGCGATGAATATTATTATGATAAATCCACAGGGCGCGTTTCCTTTGACGACAGGCCGTTATAATCATAATCTGATAAAGAACGTCAGATTTTACACATAATTGAATCAAGATTCCTGGGGGTCGATTTTCTCCAGACGGTAGCGTATGGAGCGCATACTCAGATTAAGGTAATCGGCAGCTTTTTTTTTGTTGCCGCCGGCCAATTCCATAGCTTTTTTCAGGTAGGCGGTTTCAATTTCGGATAGGATGCTGTCCAAGTCAACACCGGAACTGACATCCTCCAGGTCAAACCTCTCGCTTCTGACCCCCTCTATCCACCGTCGTCGTTTGTGGGATGAAATAGTTAAACTTTCGGGCAGGATGATATTGGTTGAAGACAGGGCAACCGAACGTTCGATAAGATTCTCAAGTTCCCGGACATTTCCGGGGAATGAGTATTTATTTAAGAAATCAATGGCATAGGAAGACAGCTTGGCGATATCTTTACCAAGCTTGGCCGAGTACTTTTCCACAAAATGAGCCGCAAGGAGTTCAACATCACCCTTTCTGTCCCGCAACGGCGGCACTTTAATGGGGATCACGTTAAGCCTGAAAAACAGGTCTTCCCTGAAATTGCCTTCAATGACTTCCTGTTCTAATTTTTTGTTTGTGGCGGAGATAATCCTGGCATCCACCTTAATTTCCTGTGTTCCGCCTACGGGTTTGAACCGGGTTTCCTGGACGGCCCGCAGAAGTTTGACCTGCAGAAAGGTGGACAGTTCGCCGATTTCATCCAGAAAAATCGTGCCGGTATTCGCCGCCTCAAACAAGCCTTGCTTGTCTGCCACAGCCCCGGTAAATGCCCCTTTGACATGGCCGAAGAATTCGCTTTCCATAAGCGTGTCCGGGATGCCTCCGCAGTTGACAACCACGAAAGGCTTGTCTTTGCGCTCGGAATTATCGTGGATGGCCCGGGCAATGAGCTCTTTGCCTGTCCCGCTTTCGCCGGTGATCAGCACATTGGTCTTGGTGGGGGCGATCTGGCGTATTCGCTGGTAAATCGCCTGCATCCCCTGACTGTTGCCGATGATACTGTTGAAATGCAGATGGCTTTTAAGTTCGGTTGTCCGGTATGCCTTTTCCTGCTCTATGGTTAATAATGCCAGGGCCTTGGCAATGGTGGCGCAAAGTTCGTTGTTGTCAAAGGGCTTGGGCACAAAATCGTAGGCCCCTTCGTTCATTGCCTCCACGCCGATTTCGGTTGTGGCATAGGCTGAAATCATGATTACCACGGTATCCGGGTGCTCTTGTTTCACGGCCCGTAATATATCCAATCCTGTAATATCCCCTAAACGGATATCGGTGAGCACCAGATCGTATTTCTTTTGCTTGATACTGCTTAGAGCCTGCTTGCCGTTTTTGGCAAGATGGACAGTATATCCTTTTTTAGACAGAAGCATCTCCAGAAACTGGCGCATGCTCAATTCATCATCTACAACGAGAATGCTGTGTGCGTCTGCCATTGGGTTTTATTCCGGGTTAAGATCTTGTGTAAACAATCCGGCCTTCAACAATGGTCATAACGGCCGCTCCTATCAGGTTTTGACCGGCAAAAGGTGTGTTACGTCCTTTAGTGACAAATGTATCCGGGTCCACGGTCCAGTTGGTGTTCTCATTGATAAGAGTGAGATCCGCAGGGTTGCCCGGCACAATATCGTTGTTGATTCCCAACAGTTTTGCCGGGGCCTTGGCCATTTTTTCCACCAGCTGCACAAGGGTCAAATGGCCCCGGGTCACAAGGTCCAGGCTTAAGGCCAGCGCAGTTTCAAGGCCCACAATGCCGAATGCGGCCTGGTCGAACTCCACCTGTTTTTCATCTTCGGCATGGGGGGCATGGTCTGTGGCAATCATGTCAATGGTGCCGTCGATCAGTCCCTCAATAATGGCCTGACGGTCCGTTTCACTGCGCAAGGGTGGATTCATTTTAAAATTGGTGTCATAGGGCGGGATATCCGCGTCGGTGAGGGTGAAATAATGGGGCGCGGTTTCACAAGTGACGTGCACCCCCTTTGCCTTGGCCGTCCGGATGGCTTCAATGGACTGGGCTGTACTCATGTGACAGAAATGAACCCTGGCACCGGTCAGTTCAGCCAGGGCAATATCGCGCATGACCATGACGGACTCTGCGGCATTGGGAATTCCTTTTATACCCATCACCGTGGCCGGCAACCCTTCATTCATGGCTCCGCCATCGGCAAGCCGTTTGTCCTCGGCATGGACAAGGATAGGGATATCAAGGGATTTACAGTATTCCAGGGCTCGTCTCATGAGTTGGGAATCTGTGACAGGCATACCGTCGTCGGTCACGGCCTGTATCCCTGCTTTTTTCATGTCAGCAATGTCATTGAGCTTTTGTCCTTCAAGATTGCTGGAGATCGCTCCGGCCGGATATACCCTGGAACTGTTTGCCTTTTGGGCCTGGGAAAGGATAAAGGCCGTCACCTGTGCATTGTCATTCACAGGTTTGGTATTGGGCATGCAACAGACCGCGGTGAATCCGCCGGCCGCCGCCGCCTTCAACCCTGTCTCTATGGTTTCCTTGTATTCCTGTCCGGGTTCGCGCAAATGAACGTGCACGTCGATAAGTCCAGGAACAGCAATCAAACCCTGGCCGTCAATCACTTTGACATCGCCGGACTCGCTGGCAACTTGTGGCAACTGTCCGGGTTCAGACACAGCCTCAAACAGACCGTCTTTTATACTGATATCCTTAATACCCTCAATGTTTCCGGGGTCAATAACCCGGACGCCTTTAATTTGAATCTGCATTTTTACTGCCTCCTGCCACCAGATAAAAAAGGGCCATACGAAGGGCCACCCCATTGGTCACCTGGTCCAGAATCACGGATTGTTTACCATCCGCCACCAGGGTTGAAATTTCCACGCCGCGGTTCAATGGGCCAGGATGCATGATCAGGGCATCCTTTGCCGCCATGGCCAGTCGTGCCGGATTCAAGCCGTAAAGCGCCGCATACTCGCGCTCGCTTGGAAAAAGCAGGCTGCCCTGGCGCTCCTTTTGAATTCTGAGCATCATGATCACATCCGCACCAGCCACGCAGGTATCCATATCCCGGGCCACGGTGCACCCCATCTGCTCAATACCCACAGGGATCATGGTTCCGGGCGCACAGATGGTCACCCTGGCCCCCATTCTGGATAAACCGATAATATTGGACCGGGCCACCCTGGAGTGGGAAATATCCCCCACAATGGAAATCTTCAAGTCCTCAAACCCGCCTTTTTCCTCCTGGATGGTCATCATGTCCAAAAGGGCCTGGGAGGGATGGGCATGGGTGCCGTCTCCGGCATTGATGACCGAGCATTGTACCCATTTCGCCACCTGGTACGCGGCACCCGAAGATGAATGCCGCATCACGATGATATCGGGTTTCATGGATTCAAGGGTTCTGACCGTATCCCTCAGGGTTTCTCCTTTGACGATACTGGAAGACGATTTGGATATGGCCACCGTGTCTGCCGAAAGACGCTTGCCGGCCAGTTCAAAGGACATCTTGGTCCGGGTTGACGGCTCCTGGAAAAAAAGCACAATGGTTTTGCCCCTGAGGGTAGGAACTTTTTTAACGGCCCGCTGGGAGATCTCTTTCATCCCCCGGGCCGTGTCGAGGATATAAGTGATCTCCTCACGGCTGAGGGAATCAATGTCCAGAATATCTTTTTTTTCAAACCGCATAGTTATAATTCCTTAAAACAGCAAGGTGCCGATCCGGTTGAAACGGGCGCTGAAATTTGCCTTGTCCCAGGACCAGTAAATAATAATGGCTTCGCCCCGCACTTCACTGAGGTCCACAAATCCCCAGAACCGTGAATCATGGCTGTTGTCCCGGTTGTCACCCATGACAAAAAGTTTGTTGGCCGGCACTGTGATTTTTTTATAGTTGTCCCGGGTGGTGATCTGGGCCGGCAGAATCCTGAAATCCTTGTACTGGGCCCAGGGCTGGTCTGTGACAAGCTTGTCATTGACATACAGTTTTTTATTCACAATTTCCAGGGTGTCGCCTGCCACGGCAATAACCCGTTTGATGTAATCCTTGGAAGGATCTTCCGGATATTTGAACACCACAATGTCATTGCGCTGGGGATCTTTCACCGGAATCAGAACTTTTCCATTGGTAAAAGGAATTTTTACGCCATAAATAAATTTGTTCACAAGGATCTGATCTCCGATCTGGAGAGTCTCAAGCATGGAACCCGAAGGTATTTTAAAGGCCTGGACAATGAAAGTACGGATAAACAGTGCAATAACAACAGCAACGAGAATAGCTTCAATATTCTCACGCCAGGCGTTTTTCTTTTTTTTACTCATTTTCAACTTCTTTTTTAAAAATTAACAGAACAGATGCTGGGGAACCCCGATATAAAACCTGGAGTGCTGGATTTCGTTTTTCAGAATCTGGGCGATTTTTCTTGCCTTGACCATACTGGACAAAGGTACTGTGGGGACACGTTGCCCCTTGATCGTAATGGCCCCGCTTTTAAGCTCGGCATAACTGACCTGGCCGTAGGATTTGGAAATGCCGTTGGGGTAATCGTATCCGTAGTCGATGATCTGGGTAAAGATCTCTTTGTCAGACACAGCAGTATATTTAAGGATCTCTTCATTGAGGATGGGGATGGGTATCCCAAGACCCACAGACAGCGAAACCCCATAGCCGCGGATGCTCTGTGCCACCAGCCACTCAGGAGACATCTGTTTTAAGTCTCCGATCACGGACAAGGTCCCGGCTCCGCTTAAAGGTACGCCATTAAGTCCTCTGTCCACATCTTTTTTATGCTGGGTGCCGGTCCAGGTCACGTACCCCTGGGCTCCACCCAGAAAAATTCTTGTTCCCAGTCCGATGGTTTTCAAATAGGGATCGTTGAACAGGGGACTTAAGCATCCGGACGTGGAATAGTTGGCATTGCCCACATTGGGTTTAAGGGTGCCCATGTACGTATACTTGGTTTTATCCGACCTGTTGATGGCGCAGTTGTAATTCTGATAGCAGTTTCTCGGATTGCACAGTATGGCATTGGGCAGGTCCTTTAACGTAACCGTTTTTTCAATTTTAAGATTTGGGTAACAGTCCGTACCATAACTTTCTGCCCGGACATGCACCTGCTTGCCGGCCACAAGATCCTGGATCACATGCCCGCCTCCGTAATTGAACTCCCCCGGATGATATTTATTCAAGGGATCATTTTCACAGACAGCTGTGGCGCCCAGATAGCAGTCTACCGCTGCAATGGCCGAATAGGCCGGAACATTGTTGAACCAGGTTTGGGTGGTGCGGATCACGGGTTTGGACTGGCCGATGTTAATAAATGCCCCGGATGAACACATGGGGGCAAAGGTGCCTGTGGTGACCACATCCACCTTGCGGGCTGCCTCCACAACGCCGTGTTTTTCAGCAATATCAATAATTTCTTCCGCCGTTACCACCACAGCTTCTCCAGCCGCAATTTTGGCGTTTATCTCTTCGTATGTCTTATTCACCTGACAGGTGCTCATAGTTCAAATTGTCCTGATTGTCTAAAAAGTTATAAATTTACTGAATCTGAGCTTTAACAGACTCTATTTTTGAGGTGATGTTATTTTTGATCCAGGCCGGGTCCCACCATTCCACGGGATTGGTAAACACATTGTGAATTATCATGGAAAAATGCAGATGATCCCCACCGGCAAGCCCGGTGAGACCGCTTCGGCCAATGATGTCATCCTGTTTAACCATATCGCCTTTGCTCACATTCATCTGACTTAAATGGGCATAAAGGCTGGCCAGGCCAAGTCCGTGATCAATGATGACGGTGTTGCCGAAAATACCGACATTTTCCGCCATGATAACCCGTCCATCGTTGGCCGCACCCACCGGCGCATTGGATGTTGAGGCAAGATCTATTCCCGAATGTGTGGAATGGCTGACGACCTTGCCATTGTATTTATAGGTGCGTTTGTCGGCAAACCCGGCCCGGTTGGCAGCCCCGGAAAGACGGTTAAATCGACCTTGCCACATCAATTGCCCGCTGGTGTCTGAAGGCACTTTAAGTACGGTTTCCACATTCTGCCTGCGAAGGGTTTCGTTGATATATAAAAATTTTGCAAGCAAAGGATTCTCTTCCACCAGGAACTGCGCCTCGTGGGCCCCTAAGTCAAAGTCAGGCATTTTGAATTCCAGAAAGCTGTCTGAGATGGTCAGGGTATCGATGCGAAAGTTTTTGTCTTTGATGTAATGGTAAAACCCGCGTTTGGTCTCATTTCCCGCTGAATCCCGGGCCTCAACAACAATGCGGGTATCTGGTCCCTGGGAAGAATCCAGGGCAAACAGGGCTGTAATCACTTTGGGGTCATCAAACACACCTGAATATCCGGGGAAAAAATTATCACCTACCCTTACACCGCTTTGGACATTGTCTTCATCAATTTTATAGACTACAAGTCCGGCGCCACCTTTGGACACATTATGCTGGGATGTCAGGACCTGGAGCCGGGGGGGGACAGTGTCAATGATGACCGGTCGCTCTTCGTTAAAACAGTTGCCTTTGGTCCAGTTACGCCAGGCGTAGTCAGTGACACTGATTCGAATGACGGCCTGGCCATCGCTCATGCCGTATTTACGGGTTTCAACGGGGATGGAAAAGGTGTCTGACAAGATTTTTTTATCACTGAACAAAGAAAGAATAGTAGAAGGTGGATAGGATTTGTCCAAAAGAATTTTTTCGTTATCGTTTTGCACCAGACACACAGTCACATGCTGCAAACCACTTCCTTTATCTGTTGCGGTCATGTCTATCTCATAGGATTGTTTCAGGTACTGGGAGGGCAGAAATATATTCGCTGTGGGGGCATCTCCCTCATATTTGCAGAACAAAACCCATCCCACAGGCACGACAATTGCCAGAAATAAAATCAGAAACAGCGTTCTTTTCATTAAACAACCTTATTAATCAAGAAGTTAGGCAGATGCGCTAAAAATCAATTTAGGATATCAATAAACGCTTTGCTTATCAAGGAATTTTCCCCTGTCCTAATCCACCTTGACATTTAGTTGGACGAATAATAATTAGGTATATCGTCGATGTCTTTTTATATTTTAAGGATATATTGTATGGCAAACTTTTTTTTTGACTTGACTCAGAACAATCCGAATCTTTTTTTTCTGATTGCCGGGCCCTGCGTTATTGAGGATTTAGACACAAGCATGAGCATAGCAAAGCATCTCAAGCAGGTCACAGATGGGTTAGGTATCCCGTTCGTTTTCAAAGCCTCCTATGATAAGGCCAACCGCACTTCCATCCAGTCATTCAGGGGGCCTGGTCCCGAACATGGTCTTGGGATTTTAAAACAGATTAAAACCGAATTGAACATCCCTGTCATCTCAGATATCCATCTGCCAGACCAGGTCGAAAAAGCGGCTGACGTACTTGATGTCCTCCAAATTCCAGCATTTTTATGCCGGCAGACAGATCTGATTTTAGCTGCCTGCAGAACAGGAAAACCCGTGAACATCAAAAAGGGTCAGTTTCTTGCGCCGACAGACTGCCGGCATATTTTTGAAAAAGCAAAATCCACAGGAAACCGGAACATTGCCATCACGGAACGTGGTGCCTGTTTCGGGTATAATAACCTGGTGGTGGATTTCAGATCCATATATATTTTAAAGGAGCTGGGTATCCCCGTGATTTTTGATGCCACCCACAGTGTTCAGCTCCCCGGAGGTGCCGGCAGTGCCTCGGCAGGGGAAAGACAGTTTGTGGCCCCCCTTGCCAGGGCCGCAGTGGCCTGCGGTGCCCACGGCCTGTTCATGGAAACCCACCCCGATCCGGACAAAGCTCTGTGCGACGGCCCCAACAGTATTCCCCTGGATCAGATGAAAAATCTATTAACCCATCTGGTCAATATAAGAAAAGCGGCAGGGCCATCCTTATGACAACACCGTTGGCTGATATCCGGTTGTTGCTTTTAGATGTGGACGGAGTGCTCACCGACGGCAGTATTACCTATACGGATACAGGTGAGCAGATTAAAACTTTTAACGCCAAAGACGGCCTTGGCATCCGTCTGCTCATGGATGCGGGCATTAATGTCGGGATTGTCACGGCGAGGGTTTCCGGGGCCCTGCGTCACAGGTGTGACAATCTGGGCCTCACTCTGATTTTTGACGGGATCAGGGATAAGGCCAAGGCGTTGGATTCCATATCTGCTGATACTCAAATCAGTGTCGAACATATTGCATTCATGGGGGATGATCTGATTGATCTGCCGGCCATGAAAAAGGCTGGATTCGCCTTTACCGTGGCCGATGCCCCCAACGAAGTTCAGGGCCTGGCAGATATGATTACTGATCTGCCAGGGGGGAAAGGCGCGGTCCGCCAGGTTTGTGAAGCCATTCTCAAGGCCAAGGGCCTCTGGGAAACAGCTGTTTCAAGGTTTCTGTCATGAGTGGCATTGGGAAAAAAAAATTAATACTGCCCATAGTTCTGCTTTTAGGCTTCATTCTTGCCGGGGTAGGGGGGTATTATTACATCAACCACCTGCTGAGCAAATCCATCAAGCTTGAAAATATTGAGATAGATGACAAGGCTGCACTCAAGCTCAATGTTTTTGAACAGATTTCTAAAAAAAATGGCATCACTGAGTGGAAACTCAAAGCTTCCAGTGCAACGCTGCTTAAAGACCGCAACAAGGCGCTGCTTAAAGATGTGGATATTTTTTTCTACACAGACCAGAATACACAAGTTCATCTTACAGCTGCCACAGGAGAGTTCGACACCCAGACCCATGACATGACATTTTCCCAACAGGTTGTTGTCCAGTATCAGCAATATACCCTGACAAGTGAAACATTGCATTATGCCAAAAAAATGCATATAATACGCTCTGATTCCGAAGTTACGGTCGATGACAAGGATTCCATAATTAAGGCAGATACTATGGAGATTGCGCTAAATCAGGATCTGATCATTTTAAAAGGACACGTAGAAGGGCAGTTTAGTGAAAAAAATCAGAAATCCAATCTGTTATAAAATCTCTTATGTTTTGTCGTTTATGCTGTTGTTTTTTTTTACACAGGTTTGCTTTGCAGCCCAGGAAGAAAACGCCATTGACAAAAAACATCCGCCGGCTGATCTGAAAATTACTTCGGATAAAATGACTGTAAGCAAAGACCAGTCAGTGGTTGAATTTGAGGGTGAAGTCAAGGCGGTCCGGGCAGACAGTGTGCTTTCAGCAGATTCGCTCAAGGTATTTTTTCATACCGCAGAAACCAAAAAAGACGGCCAGTCAAATATTAAACGGATTCTTGCCGTGGGGAATGTGGAATATACTGACGGGGAGCACAAAGCCTTCGCGGATGAGGCGGATTATGACATGGCAGATGAGATATTGATGCTTACCGGAGAGCAAGCCCGCCTGCTTACTGGGAAAAGCTGGATATCCGGTCGGAAAATCACTTTGTTTAAAGCCCAGGGCCGGGTGGTTGTGGAAAGTGCCGGAACGACAAAGGTTGAGGCCTTTTTTGATGCCGACGACCAGGGACGTCCCATGGACAAACCTTAAAGAAGACCAAACAGATGAGCCGACTGGTACTGGAAAACCTTGTAAAAACTTATGGCGGTAAAACAGTGGTGAATGGGGTCAATCTGACCGTGGAGCAGGGTAAAGTGACAGGACTTTTAGGGCCCAACGGTGCGGGAAAAACCACCACCTTTTATATGACTGTGGGGATGATCCGGCCGGAAAAAGGTACTGTTTATCTAGACGGGGAGGACATAACCCAGTACCCCATGTATATCAGAGCCAGAAAGGGTATAGGGTACCTGCCCCAGGAAACCTCTATATTTAAAAAACTGACTGTTAAAGAAAATATAACGGCTGTTCTGGAGGTAATTGATAAAAAAGTTACCAACATCAATCAGAAAGCCGAAAACCTGATGGAAGAACTTGGGATACTGTCCTTGGCCGGGCAAAAGGCTGCGTCTCTGTCCGGGGGAGAGAAGCGTCGCCTTGAAATTTCAAGGGTGCTTGCCACAGACCCCTTGTTTATTTTGTTGGATGAACCCTTTGCCGGTATTGATCCTCTGGCAGTCATCGACATCCAGCAGATAATATCCCAGCTTACGGATAAAGGCATCGGCGTATTGATTTCCGATCATAATGTCAGAGAAACATTAGGCGTATGCGATACGGCTTATATCATGAGCCGGGGTGTGGTGATGGAATCAGGGCCGCCGGAAAAAATTATTTCCAGTGAAGTGGCCAAACGAATTTACCTGGGAGATAACTTTAGACTTTAGCCATGGAATTAGGATTACAACAAAGCCTTGCACTGAGCCAGCAGCTGGTCATGACGCCCCAGCTCCAGCAGGCCATAAAACTGCTTCAGCTGTCCCGTCTTGAACTTGCCGAAATGATTGAGCAGGAGATGGAGCAAAATCCGGCCCTTGAAGAAGTCGTCGTGGATGATGCCTTGGACAAAGCCATCACAGCCCAGGAAACAGAAACCCGGGAAACGGAAAACGATGCGTCTGTCAAGGAAGTCACCATTGAGGAACGAGTGCGCTCGGATACGGATTGGGAAAATTATATTAATGAGTACAACTCCACCGGCAGACTCTACATGGAGGCTGAGAACAGTGAAGCCCCTAATTACGAAGCATTTACATCCGAGAAGCAGACCCTTGAAGCACATTTGAAATGGCAGCTGATGCTTTCGGACCTGTCGGCCAATAAAGAAGCCATAGGCCATATCATCATCGGGAATTTGAACCGGGATGGGTATTTATGTGCCGACGTTGAGGAGTTGGCCCAGGCTGCTGAAACCGATACACAAACTGTGGAAGAAGTACTGGCTGTGCTTCAAACCTTTGACCCTCCGGGGGTGTGTGCCAGAAACCTGTGCGAGACATTATTGATTCAAGTCAGGCAACTTGGTATTGAAAGCGAGATCATTACCCGGATTATTACGGATCATCTCAAAAATCTTGAAAATAGAAACAGTAAAAAAATTGCCAAGGCCCTTAAAATTTCCATTGAGGATGTAAGGGCCGCAGTAAGAATCATTCAGTTTCTTGAACCCAAGCCCGGCAGAAAGTTTGCCACCGATGAACCCGCCTACATCATCCCGGATATTTATGTTTATAAGGTGGGGGATGAGTTCAAAATCGTTATGAATGATGACGGGCTGCCCAAATTAAGGATTTCAAAATTCTATAGAGAAGCTGTGGCCACCGGTAAAAAAATTCCCAAGGATACCAAAACATATCTCAATGAAAAGATGCAGTCTGCATCCTGGTTGATAAAATCCATTCACCAACGCCAGAAAACCATCTATCTGGTCATGGAAAGCATCATAAAATTTCAACGGGAATTTTTTGAGAAAGGTATCGCCTATCTGCGCCCTTTGATTTTAAAAGACATTGCTGAAGATATTGAAATGCATGAATCCACGATCAGCCGGGTGACAACCAATAAATATGCATACACCCCCCAGGGGTTGTTTGAGCTGAAATATTTTTTCAACAGTTCCATAGAGCGGGGTGATGGTCCTTCCATGGCATCAGCCAGTGTCAAGGAGAGAATAAAGCAACTCATCGACAATGAAGATGCCAATTCTCCCTTAAGTGATGACAGGATCGCTGCAATTCTGCAGGAATCAGATATTCAGATTGCCCGGCGCACAGTTGCAAAATACAGAAAGGTGCTCAATATCCTACCGTCCAATAAACGAAAACAATTATAAAAGGGAGAGTCAATCTATGCAGGTCACGATTACGTTCAAAAAAATAGATGCATCCGATTCCCTGAAATCCTATGTAAATAAAAAATTTAAACGGTTTGACAAGATACTGGACGGGCCGGCCGAGGCCAGTGTGGTTCTAAGTATTGAAAAAATAAGGCACATTGCGGAAATTACGTTAACCAGCGGAGCACTTAACATCCATGCAAAGGAAGAAGCTGAAAGCATGTATGCCGCCATTGACACCTTGGTCGATAAAGTCAAAGGCCAGGTCACAAAACACAAGGAAAAAATCAAAAAACATATGTCAGGCAATAAACCAAGTCTGGCAGACGCCCTGGAGTTCGGTACAGATGAACCTTTACCAGGGTCCATGGACGATAATATTATTGTAGAGCCCCTTGAGACAAAGCCCATGGACATTGAGGATGCGGTGATTGAACTGGAGTCGGGCAAAAAATCTTTCTATGCTTTTGTTAATGCCCGCACGCAACAGGTCAATGTGATTTATAAACATAATAACGGAAAACTGGGACTGATTGCCCCCCAAGGATAGTCGAAACCTATGAAATTCAGTGACATTATACAACTGGACGCCATTGTCGAAGATCTTAAAGCCAAGAACAAACCAGAAGTTATAAAGGAGCTGTCCGGAGCTGTGGCACCCATGGCCGGGGCTGAGGCCCAGGATGTTGCCATTGTCCTGATGGAGCGTGAAACCTTAAGCTCCACAGGCATTGGAGGAGGTATCGCCATTCCCCACGGCAAGCTCCCCTCGGTGAAATCCATTGCAGTCGGTTTTGGACGAAGTATCAAAGGGATTGATTTTGACTCTTTGGATAACCGGCCGGTTCATCTTTTTTTTCTGCTTTTAACCCCCGAACATTCCACAGGGGGGCATTTAAAGGTTCTTGCCCAGATTTCCAAAAGGCTGAAAATGAATCAGTTTAAAGAACGTCTGTTATCCGCGGAATCAACAGAGCAGATTTATCAGGTCATTGTGGAGAATGACGAAGAATTTTAACCATGGACACCTTGAAGGTATATATCATCACAGGAATTTCAGGTTCCGGGAAGACAACCGTGGCCCAGGCCTTTGAAGATGCATCTTTTTACTGCATTGATAACATGCCCATGGAACTTGTGCCCAAGGTGCTGGAATTACCGTTAGGGGAGAATTCCAAAGTTAAGGGGGCCGCCTTTGTGATGGATATGCGGTCACAAGCCTTTTTAAACACATTTGTTTCAGGGGTGTCGGCTTTGGAAGAGATGGGTGTTTCTCCGGTCATCATATTTCTTGAGGCGGATACCCAGACCCTGGTCAAACGTTTCAGTCAGACCCGCAGACACCACCCGCTGGATAATGGAAAAAACCTTTTGGACAGCATCAAAGCTGAAAAGCAGAGTATGGCCTGTGTCCGTCAGCTGGCCCACAAGATCATTGACACCTCCAATTTCAATGTTCATCAGCTGAAAGCTCAGATTCTGCACCTTGTATCCCATGATGCGGTTTGCGAAAACTTCATGAAGCTGAATATCATGTCTTTTGGCTATAAATACGGGATTCCGGTTGATGCAGATAATGTGGTGGATCTTCGGTTCTTGGCCAATCCCTATTTTGTTCCGGAACTTAAAGCCCAGAACGGAGAATCCGATGCGGTAAAGACCTTTGTCCTGGAAACCCCGGAGGCAAAAAACTTTTTAGAAATATATAACAATCTCATTGACTATCTTGTTCCTTTATATAAAAAAGAAAATAAGGCTTATCTGACATTCGCCTTTGGCTGTACCGGCGGACGCCACAGAAGCGTAGCCGTTTCCCGGGCCGTCTTTGAACGGCTGGTTAAAAAAGGCCTGAACCCTAATTTACAGCACAGAGATATTGACAGAGACCTCAAAGAATTATAGCAGGCAGACTATGACAGGAATTTTAATTGTCACCCATGCGAATTTAGGTGCAACATTGATTGAAACCCTGGAATTCATTCTGGGGAAAAAGCAGGAAAACCTTGCAGCAATATCCATAGACATCAAACAGGATCCGGAGGGTTTACGAAAAAGAATTAAGCAGGGCATCAAAGATGTTTATTGCGAAAAAGGCGTTATCATTTTAACCGACATGTTCGGGGGTACACCTTCAAACCTGGCTTACGCCTTTCTTGAAGAGGGAAAGGTTGAAGTGATTTCAGGCGTCAATCTGCCCATTGTTCTCAAAGCGGTAACTTCCCGGGAGAAAATGGATATTAAAGCGTTGACTGCGGCCCTGATTGAACACGGGAAAAAAAGTATTTCTCTTGCCAGCGATATTCTGAAAGGGACCAGCCGGTCCTTGTCCTAACCGATGCCATGCCCGTCTTCCCTTTTGGGCATGGATAATATTTTCATTTTTGAAGGAGGCTGATAATGACTGTAAAAATAGGTATTAACGGATTTGGCAGGATCGGACGTATGGTCTTTCGGGCTGCCTTGGAAAATGATGCCATTGAAGTTGCGGCCATTAACGATCTGACAGATACTGAAAGCATTGCCCATCTGCTCACATATGACTCTGTACACGGGCGTCTGTCCAACGAAGTAACCCATGGGGACGGGTGTATTGTGGTGGATGGAAAACAGATCTGGGTTACTGCGCTAAAAGATCCTGCCCAGATTGCCTGGGCCGATGCCGGTGTGGACATTGTTCTGGAATGCACAGGGCTTTTCAGAAACCGTGAAACCGCGGGAAAGCACCTTGAAGGCGGGGCCAAAAAAGTCATTATTTCAGCGCCTGCCAAGGATCCGGATGTCACCATTGTTATGGGCGTCAACCATGAAGATTACGATCCGGGCAATCACCACATTCTGTCCAATGCCTCCTGTACCACCAACTGTCTGGCGCCTGTGGCCAAGGTGCTGCTGGAGAACTTCGGCATTGTATCCGGACTTATGACCACGATTCACTCCTATACGGGTGACCAGCGCCTGCTTGATTTCCCCCACAAGGATTTGCGCCGGGCAAGGGCAGCTGCCCTGTCCATGATTCCCACCACTACGGGTGCGGCCAAAGCGGTTTCCCTGGTTCTGCCCGAACTTGAAGGCAGACTTAACGGACTTGCCGTACGGGTACCCACGCCCAATGTGTCTCTTGTGGATCTTGTGGTTACCACCGAAAAAAAGGATCTGACTAAAGAGATGATCAATCAGGCCCTTAAAAAGGCATCGGAAACAGATCTTTCGGGCTATCTTGGCTATTGCGAAAAACCCCTGGTATCCATTGATCATAACTCCTGTCCGCTCTCTTCCATTGTTGATGCATCCTGTACGGATGTCATCAACGGAAATATGGTAAAAATCTTTTCATGGTACGACAACGAGGCAGGCTATTCTCATCGTATGGTTGATCTGGCCACCATGGTGGGACTCGCTCTTTAAAGGAGAGGAAAAATGACAGGAACTGCAACAAGAACGCCATTAATTGCCGGTAACTGGAAAATGTACAAAACAGGAGCCCAGGCTGTTGCTACGGCTAAACAACTGGCAGATTTAAGCAAAGGGGTGAAGGGCGTTGATATCATGATTGCGCCCACCGCACTGTCATTGCCTTTAGTGGCAGCTGCTCTGGGCAAAAATTCTATAGTACGGTTAGGTGCACAAAATATTTATCCGGGCACGGAAGGTGCGTTTACCGGGGAAGTATCCGGGGCAATGATCAGGGATGCAGGTGCCGACTATGTTATTATCGGCCATTCCGAACGCAGGCAGTATTTTGGAGAAACCGATGATCATGTGTGCAGTAAAATCCGTGCCGCCCTTGATGCCGGACTTATCCCTGTGATGTGCATTGGAGAGACCGAAAGTCAACGGGAGGCGGATAAAACTTTTTTTGTCCTTGACAAACAGGTATCAGATGGGTTAAAAGGCTTTGGTCTTGAGGAACTTGACACCCTGATTCTGGCCTATGAGCCGGTGTGGGCAATTGGCACCGGAAAGACAGCCGGACCGGAGCAGGTCAAAGAAGTACACGGATTTTTGAGGAACCTGCTCAAGGAAAAATATGCTGAATCCTTCGCTGCAAAGATCAGAATTTTATACGGAGGATCAGTCAAGCCCGGTAATATCAATGATCTGATGCAGCTTGATGATGTTGACGGCGCATTGGTGGGAGGCGCAAGCCTGAACCCGGAAGATTTTAATAAAATTATTAGGTTTTAGGCTATTTTATTATGACAGGCATTTTGATAGCAATACATGTCGCAGTATGTATCTTTCTGATACTTGTTGTGCTGTTGCAGACGGGTAAGGGTGCAGAGATGGGCGTATCCATGGGTGGTGCAGGCAGTCAGGCACTTTTTGGTGCCGCTGGGCCCGCAAACATCCTGACCAAAATAACTACGGTCGTGGCCATTGTTTTCATGATTACATCCCTTATGTTGGCATATACGTCAGGACACCAATCCCAGTCCAGTGTTATGAAGGATGTAGCAGGACAGCAGACAGATCAGAAGAGTGAATAAATACAGTAAGGTCTTTGCCGAAGTGGTGGAATAGGTAGACACGCACGCTTGAGGGGCGTGTGGGGAGACCCGTGGGAGTTCAAATCTCCCCTTCGGCACCAAATATCCAAAGCCGCGGCAAATATGCCGCGGCTTTTTTTATAGTCTCTTTTTATAGTGTCATTATGGACGAGGACAATAAAAGAAATTGTTACAAGTGCCGGTTTTTTTATGTGACTTGGGAACCGGCCCACCCAAACGGCTGCAGGGCTTTGGGGTTTAAAAGCCGCCAACTGCCCAGTGTTACCGTATTCCAGTCTTCGGGAAAACCTTGTGAATATTTTAAGGAAAAAAAGAAATAAGCCGTTGAACTTGCACCTTGAATTATGTGCAGATGGGCTTATTGTACCTGATTATGACTTACCGCAATGATGCCACCGGGCCTGACCCGAAGAAAATCGAAAAAGAACTTGGGGAGTTTCTCAACAAGAAATTTGGTGGAAGTGTTAAGATTCTGACACCTTCCATTCAGCCCCAACAGGAGATCATCACCGGCACAACACCTGAGTCGGGCAAAAAAAAGCTGATTGATTTCAATATCAAACCGTCGGAACTGATCAGCTACCTTGACCAGTATGTTGTCCGGCAGGACAAAGCAAAATCTGTTCTTGCCACAAAGATCTGCACTCATTTCAACCGTATCCGGCACCAGGAAACCATGATCAGTGAACCTTTCAGGATCACGGGAAATATTAAAAGCAATATCCTGCTGCTCGGTCCCACAGGTATTGGAAAAACCTACCTGATCAAACTGATCGCCAAAAAGATCGGGGTGCCTTTTGTCAAGGCGGATGCCACTAAATTTTCCGAGACCGGCTATGTGGGGGGAGATGTTGAGGACCTGATCAGGGATTTGGTTAAAGAGGCCAAAGACGATATTGAGCTTGCAGAGTGCGGCATCGTTTATATTGATGAAGTTGACAAGATCGCTGCCAGTCCCAATGTCATAGGTGCCCAGATTTCACGGACAGGTGTCCAGCGGGCCCTGCTCAAGCCCATGGAAGAGACCGAGGTAGACCTAAAGGTTCCCCATGATCCCGTATCCATGATGCAGGAACTTGAGGCATTCCAGAGAACAGGTAAGCGTACGCCCAGGCGGGTAAATACGGCCAATATTCTGTTTATTCTTTCCGGTGCTTTTTCAGGCCTGACGGATGTGGTGAAAAAACGTTTGAGCAAACAGGCTATCGGATTTGGTGCATCGCTGACCCATGCCAGGAAAGACAATGAATTATTAAAAGAGACCCGGTCCGAAGATTTGGTGGAATATGGATTTGAGTCCGAATTCATCGGCAGGGTGCCTGTGCGCTGTGTATTGGATGAACTGACCGAAAAGGATCTGTACGACATCCTGAAGATGCCCAATAACCCCGTAATTTTAAGTAAGCGCCTTGATTTTAAAGCCTACGGGATTGATGTGGTGTTCACTGACGAGGCATTAAAGGAGTTGGCATCAAGGGCGCACAAGGAAAATACCGGTGCCCGGGGGCTTGTGTCCGTTGTCGAGGAAGCCATGCTTACCTTTGAAGAAAAATTGCCTTCGGGGTCTGTGGGGCAGTTTGCAATCACCAAACAGGTACTGGACAGTCCCAAACAGGTTTTAAAGGATCTTATCCAGGGAAGTGACCCTGGAAAATACGAGGCTGAATACAACCAGGCTCTGGTCCTTTTTTCTGATTACATCTGTGAATATGTGACAAAAAACTGGAAAATTTTTTCCATCCGTCATGGACTGACCTTGACCCAGATTCGTACAAAAATGGTGGCCCAGTATTATACGGCCCATGTCATGGAAATTGAGGATGCAGTCAAGCAGATCAAAAAGTTCTATGACAACGTTAAAGAGATGGAACTGGAGATTTCCAGAAGCTATGATTTAAATGTCGTTTTTGAAGACGATGCCGCGGATTTTCTCATCCAGCAGTTTATAGAGCACAACGCCACCACAGATGAAGTTCTTTCAAAAATTTACACGGATTTTTTTGACGGACTTAACCTGATTCGGGAAAAAACCGGAAAAGCAAGGTTTTTCCTGTCCAGAAGTGCATTAACCGACCACGAAACCTTTCTCAACGAGCTTATCAGAAAAGAGATAAAATGATTGGAATTTCAAAACTTTACTGCGCCACAGTGGAACCCTCGGATACCTTGCGATATTCAAGGCATTCAGGCAAACTTCCCTCCCATCTGCTTCAGTTCTCCATAGATAAAAAGCCTGTTGTGGTCTGGAATATGACCCGGCGGTGTAATCTGAAGTGCGTTCATTGCTATGCCCAGTCTGAAAATATTGCCTATGACAATGAGCTGACCCATGAACAGAGTATTGCCATGATGGATGATCTGGCAAAATTCGGGGTGCCGGTGCTCCTTTTTTCCGGTGGAGAACCGCTGATGCACCCACGTCTTGTGGAGTATGCCCAGTATGCTGTATCCAAGGGAATGCGTGCCGTGATTTCAACCAACGGCACCCTGATCACCAAAGAGAAAGCAAAACAACTCAAAGATGTCGGACTCTCCTATGTGGGGATCAGCCTGGACGGACTTGAAGCCACCCATGATATGTTCAGAGGCGTTCCCGGGGCTTACCAGAAAGCTTTACAGGCTGTTGACAACTGCCAGGAAGCAGGCATTAAGGTGGGGTTGAGGTTTACCATCAATAAAAGAAATGTGATGGATATTCCCGGTATTTTTGATCTGCTGGAAGAAAAAAATATTCCCAGGGCCTGTTTTTACCATCTGGTTTACTCCGGAAGGGGCCAGGAAATTGCCAAGGAGGATTTAAGCCACGAGGAGACCCGCAAGGTGCTTGATTTGATCATGGACCGCACAAGGGCCCTTCACGACCGCAACAAGCCCAAGGAAATTCTCACCGTGGATAACCATGCAGACGGTCCCTATCTGTATCAGCGTCTGCTCAAGGAAGACCCCAAAAGGGCTGCGGAAGTTCTTGAGCTGCTTGAGATGAACGAGGGAAACAACTCCGGTCGGGGAATCGGCTGCATCTCCTGGGACGGTGAAGTCCATCCGGACCAGTTCTGGCGGGAAATCAGTTTCGGCAACATCAAGGACAGACCATTCAGCGAAATCTGGACAGATCCGGAAAACGAATTTTTGATGAAAATGAAAGAGAAGAAGAAACACGTCAAGGGCAGATGCGCCCAATGCCGGTGGCTGGACATCTGTGCCGGAAATTTCAGAGCCAGAGCCGAGTCCGTTGCCAATGACCCCTGGGATTCCGATCCTGCCTGTTATCTTACGGACGAAGAGATCAAAAAGGAGAACGTATAATGCTGTTTCCCCAATACAGAGGCAGACGGCTTCGTGCCACGGATAATTTCAGACGGATGATCAGAGAGACAAAGCTTTCCAAAGACGATCTTATTCTCCCCTTGTTTGCTGTGGAGGGTAAATCTGTTAAGAAGCCCATTAACTCCATGCCAGGACAGTTCCAGCTCTCCTGCGACCACATTGTCACTGCCGCAAAACAGGCTAAGGATGCCGGCATTCCCGGAATCATGCTGTTCGGGATTCCAGATAAAAAGGATTGCCTTGGCACCCAGGCCTACGCCCGTGACGGTATTGTTCAAAAAGCCATTGAGGCCGTAAAGGAACAGGTACCTGATCTTACCGTAATAACCGATGTCTGTCTGTGTGAATACACAGACCATGGTCATTGCGGTATGGTTATGGATGACGGGACCATTGACAATGATTCCACCCTGGATCTGATTGCAAAAACGGCGCTGTCCCATGTGCAGGCAGGTGCAGACATGGTGGCGCCTTCTGACATGATGGACGGCCGTGTAGGTGAAATTAGAGACACCCTGGATGAAGAGGGCTTTTCCCATGTGCCCATCATGTCCTATGCGGTGAAATACGCATCATCCTTTTACGGCCCCTTCAGGGACGCGGCGGAATCGGCACCAAAATTCGGGAATCGCAAAACCTACCAGATGGACCCTGCCAACTCCCTGGAAGCCATCAGGGAAGCCACCATGGACATTGAGGAAGGAGCGGACATCATCATGGTGAAACCTGCGCTTTCTTATCTGGACATTATTTACCGGGTCAGGGAGGAGATTGACCTGCCCGTGGCCGCATACAACGTATCCGGTGAATACTCCATAATCAAGGCGGCTGAAATGATGGGATGGGTAGACGGTAAAGCCATGATCATGGAAGCCCTGCTCTCCATCAAGCGGGCCGGTGCCGACATCATTATGACCTATTCAGCCATTGATGTGGCAAGGGAGTTAAACAGCTGATGGCACATCCCCACGGAACACATCACCCGGGACATGGTGGCCCCCACGGCACCGGTAAAAATAGTACGCTTCGCCTTGTGGCCTGGGAGACAACCCGCAGGTGCAACCTGACCTGCAAGCATTGCCGGGCTGCTGCCGAAGACCATGTATACAACGACGAACTTACCACAGAAGAGTCTTTCAGGCTCCTTGACCAGATCAGAGAGGTGGGGCAGCCCATTATCATTCTCACCGGCGGTGAGCCTCTTCTTCGGGATGATATCTTTGACATTGCCGCCTATGGGGATAAAATCGGCCTTCGAATGGTCATGGCCCCCAATGGCACTCTGCTCAATGAAGACAATGTCAAAAGACTTAAAGAAAGCGGTGTGAAACGCATTTCCGTAAGCCTGGACGGGGCAACTGCGGCCTCCCATGATGCGTTCAGGGGCCTTGACGGGGCCTTTGACAGGGCTGTTAACGGCATTAAAATCGCAAAAGCGGCCGGGCTTGAATTTCAGATCAATACCGTTATCACAAAAACAAACCTTGATGAGATCCCGGCCATTCTTTCTCTGGCTGAAGAGTTAGGGGCGGTTGCCCATCATATTTTTCTTCTGGTTCCCACGGGGCGGGGCAAATACATCGTGGATACGGCCATTGACGCAAAAGAGTACGAAAAAACTTTGAACTGGTTTTATGACCAGCGGGACAAAACTTCGCTGCAGCTCAAAGCCACATGTGCCCCCCACTATTACCGAATCCTGCGCCAGCGGGCCAAAGCTGAGGGTAAAAAAGTCAGTTTTGAAACCCATGGGCTTGATGCCGTTACAAGAGGGTGTCTTGCTGGTACCGGATTCTGCTTTATTTCCCATGTGGGCCGGGTCCAGACCTGCGGATTTTTAGACGTCACTTGCGGGGATATCAAAACCCGGCACTTTAAAGATGTGTGGGAAAACTCAGAAGTGTTTAACAAATTGCGGGATTTCAACAATCTTGACCCCAAATGCGGGATCTGCGAATACAAACAGGTGTGCGGCGGATGCCGTGCCAGGGCATATGAGGCTACCGGCAATTATATGGCTCAGGAGCCTTTGTGTACATATCAGCCGGCCCGGAAAGAATAAACGTCAAAATGAGGTCAAAGTAAAATAAAGTGTTGAGCAATTAATTTTACTTTGACCCCAATACCTTACCTAAAATGACAAGCCGGCCTCCAGAAACGGACCACGAACCTCAAGGCTGGCATCCACATCTTCCTCATCAATATTGATTTTTTCATACCGGTATCCGGCGGCGGCAAAAACCGGGCCGAATATTTTCACCTTTATCCGACCGATAAGACTGATCAGATCGTTGCCGGAATAGGAAATTGCCCGCCCTTCAGCCTGGAAAGAAAGCGCCTTGAAAGGGGTGAATTGTACGGCCAAAAACACCATGGGAATCGGCAATACCCCGCTTTCCGATTCGTCGAGCCCGGTTGAGTCCTGGTGGATGCTTAAATCGTAATCAATCAGGCGGACGTTAATACCCACATCAACGTTCAGCTTTTTTAACGTCGCTGTTTTTAACAGCGGGATTCCGTAGTAAAGGCCGATATCATAGTTATCCAGGGACATCTTTGATACAAAGGTCCCTGGATCGAAATTGATATCTCCAAAGGTAAATCCGCCCGTTTTTTGGCCGGTTTCGGTGAACTCCATGGGTGAGGCCATAAGGTAGATATTGGGAA
Organism: uncultured Desulfobacter sp.; assembly: GCF_963665355.1. Classification (GTDB taxonomy): domain Bacteria; phylum Desulfobacterota; class Desulfobacteria; order Desulfobacterales; family Desulfobacteraceae; genus Desulfobacter. The sequence goes on along the minus strand of NZ_OY762229.1, from coordinate 4,896,395 downwards.
AAATCAGCGGCATGTCAATATTTACCCGTGCCGTTACTCGTTTTTCATCTCCATAATTAAGGTCGTTTTCCAGATCAAGGAAGTCCCCGCTATCCAACGCTTTATAACCAAGGTGCCCGGATGGGGTCTGGTACCATCCACCAATGGCCGCTTCGATGCCAAAAGCGCAGGCAGTGCCCGTTAAGCCTGCAATCACGGCAAATATCATAAGTGTTGTCAGCGTCCATTTTTTCATCATCATGTCATCTCCTGTTGTAAAATAGTTATGGTTAAATAGCAGCAGAATATAATAGATTTTAAGTTAAAATGAGTTCTTGATCATAAATCATAGGGGGTTAAGCTCTCATATCCGTCCTCTGTCACAAGGATGGTCTGCTCGAACTGAGCAGACAGGGATCCGTCATTGGTCACGGCTGTCCACCGGTCTTCAAGCACATGCAATTCTTTTTTGCCAAGGTTAACCATGGGTTCAATGGTAAACACCATGCCGGGAACAAGGGTGACACCGGTACCGGGGCGCCCGAAATGAAGCACCTGGGGCTGTTCATGGAATTCAAGCCCCACACCATGACCCACAAATTCTCTGACTACCGAACATCCCTGGCCTTCGGCATATTTTTGAATGGCATGTCCGATATCCCCTAACGTTGCTCCCGGCTTGACCTGTTCCATCCCTAACCGCAGGCTTTCGCCAGCCACCGCAACAATTTTCTGGGCATCCCGTCCGGGGGTGCCCACAAAAAAGGTTTTGTTTGCATCAGCATAGAAACCGTTGAGAATCGGCGTGATATCAACATTGACAATATCTCCGTCCTTAAGAATACGATCGCCGGGTATTCCGTGGCAGATCACATCATTAATGGAAACGCAGACACTTTTGGGGTATCCCCTGTAATTGAGCGGTGCGGGAACGGCTCCTGCTTTTATGGTCTGTTCATGAACATAGGTATTGATGTCGTCTGTTTTCAGGCCGGGACAAATCATGGCCTCAACCCCGTCCATAATGGATAAAAGCAGTTCTCCGCACTTTCTTATCCCGTCAACCTGTTCAGGCGTTTTCAGGATAATGTCATACTTATTTTTATATTTGTCTTTTAAAGAAATTTCAGTTTTTCTGTTTCTGCAGCAGTTTTTAAATTTTTTCCCGCTGCCGCATGGGCAAGGTTCATTGGGTCGAATGGTCGTTGATTTTATTTTCATAACCTCTTAATCGCTTTCGCAGACCTCACCCCAAAGGGAATGGGGGTATGCGTTTATAATTTGAAGTGTGATCAGATCCCCGATTTGAGCCTGATCCGATGCAAAATGCACAATTTTATTTTCATCACACCTGCCAAACATCTGTCTGGTATTTTTATTTTTCTTTATTAAGCCGTCACGGGGTTTAGGACTGTCGCCTTCCACCAGCACCGTAACGTTTTTGCCAATAAAGGCTTTATTTTTCTTTTCTGTAATCTGCTCCTGAAAATTGAGTAGTTCATTGAGTCGGCCACGTTTGGTCTGCTCATCCAGCTGGTCGCTGAATTTTGCAGCCGGCGTAAATGACCTTGCAGAATAAGAAAAGGCGAACACAGCATCAAATTCAACGGTCTCAAGCAAATTCATGGTTTGCTGAAAATCAGATAAAGTTTCTCCCGGAAACCCCACAATGATGTCCGTGGACAGAGCAATATCCGGACAGGCTTGCCTAAGAGCTGAAATTCTATCAAAATAGGTGTCACGGTCGTATTTTCGGTTCATGCGTTTTAATATCTGGTTTGAACCGGATTGAACCGGAAGATGAAGATGATTGCACACCTTGTCAAGTTCCTTCATGGCCTGAACCAGGTCTGTGGATAAATCCTTGGGATGGGAAGTAGCAAACCGGATACGTTCAACTTTATTCACTCTGCTGACAAGGTGCAGTAAATCAGCAAAGGAAACCGTCCTGTTATTTCCGGCATAGGAATTGACGTTCTGGCCCAGAAGGGTAATTTCACGGACCCCGGATTGAGCCAGCACTTCAATCTCTTGAATAATGGCTGACGGATCCCGGCTTTTTTCCTTTCCCCGGACATAGGGCACCACGCAGTAGGTGCAAAAATTTTCACACCCCTGCATTATGGTAACAAAGCGTGACACCTGAAATTTTTCGGTTATTGAATCCTCGGGAAAACCCTCAAAAATATTTTCGCTGGGTTCGATGTCCACAATGCGGGTATTCCCGGCTGCCAGGGCTTTAAGATGCGTTTCAAAGCGGCCAAAGGCCTGGGTACCTAGAACAAGATCTAAATACGGCAGGCGTACAAATGCTTTTTCCTTCTCTTTTTGTGCCACACAGCCGGCCATAATGGTAACCGGGCGTTTCCCTCTCATCCGTGTGCCTGCAAAACGGCCCAGAAAGCTATATGCCTTTTCTTCGGCTTTATGGCGGATGGCGCAGGTATTGCATAAAACCAAATCTGCCAGATCCGGATCATGGGTTTGTTCATATCCGGCATTTTGCAAAAGGCCCGCCAGAATTTGGGAATCATACACATTCATCTGGCACCCGATGGTGTTTACATAGGCTTTGGGTTTATCTTGATTCAAAATAAAAATCCTTTTTCAACGATTGGGTGACCATATATGCCTCGTCCTGCCGGCCTGGGGGGATCGTAAGCCGGATATGACCGGTTCCGGGCTCCAATGTTGTGACAACGGCTAACCCTTCATAGGCTTCAAAAATAAAACGGATAAATCCGATTTTTGTTTTATCCACCATATATTCTCTTACAACAGATTGCATCATATTTTAATCCTAATTTCATGAACCCAATACTATATCACCAACAAAGCCGGTTGCTCAAGAATTTTGCATATGAATAAAATTGTCAGCTTCAATGCTTTTATTGCATTGCTTTTTACGCCGTGGATTGACACATAGTGGCCCAAGGAGATATAAATCTTAGGATTTTATGGAGATCAAACTTACATATACGACACCTGACAGGGATGTTGTTCACACAATACAAAAGGCCCTTGACTGCCATCCTGTTGTTGCCGGGCTGCTGGCGGATAAAGGAATCAGGACGGCCGATGAGGCCAGATTTTTTCTTAATCCGGATTATTCCAGACTTATTGATCCCTTTGCATTAAAGGATATGGATAAAGCGGTAGAGCGAATTCACAGGGCGGTATGCAACAAAGAAAAGATTCTTATTTTTGGTGATTTTGATGCGGACGGGGTGACGGCTACGGCTATGCTTCATCAGTTTCTGTCCCTGGTAGAAGCGGATCTTTCCTGGTATGTGCCCCACAGAACAAAGGAGGGCTACAGTCTGCAATTGTCCCATATTGAGATGGCGGTGTCCATGGATGTGGACCTGATTATCACTGTGGATTGCGGCATTAGCTCCCATGAAGCGGTTCAGGCCGCAGCCCTGGAAGATATTGAGGTGATCATCACCGACCACCATGAGCCGGACACCATCATTCCAAAGGCCTTTGCCGTAATTAATCCCAAACAGTCTGACTGCAATGCCTGCCTTGAGTATTTAGCCGGAGTCGGTGTAGCCTTTTACCTGATTATGGGCTTGCGTAAAGTATTCAGAGACAATGGGGTATGGAAACAATATCCGGAACCCAAACTGTCCGAATACCTGGATCTGTTCACCATCGGCACCATCGGGGATATGGTCCCCTTGGTAAAGGATAACAGGACCCTTTGCGTGGCAGGAATGAAACGTATTCGCATGGGGCTTCGCCCGGCTCTGGTCTCCATGGCCCGGACATCACGGGTGGACATAGGAAAGCTTGATTCCGACGATGTCTCATTCAAAATCGTACCCAGATTGAATGCTGCGGGCCGTATATCACATGCACGAATATGTGTTTCCCATCTGACATGTTCGAGCCCGGCTCAAACCGAGACAACAGCAGCCCTTCTTGATGAATTGAACAGCAAACGTCGACTTATTGAAAAAGAGATTGTCGAGGATATTGAACGACGCATTGCAAACGATCCAAGCCTTCTTGAAAATCGGCTTATTTTATTGTGGGACAGCACATGGGAGGTCTCCGTGCTTGGCATTGCCGCGTCAAGGCTTGCCCGAAAGCATGGTTGTCCGGTGATTCTTCTGAATTCAAAGGACTCGATCGCAAAAGGGTCATGTAGAAGTATTAACCAGATCAACATATACGAGGTTTTGTCTGAAATTCGAGGTTTGCTGGAAACCTTTGGGGGGCACACCATGGCAGCCGGGCTGTCAGTCAAACAGGAAAATTTGGCGCTTTTGAAACCGGCTCTGTCCGAAATTCTGGCGTCTGTGTGCACGGAAAGAGATTTTCAATCCGCCCAGAGAATTGATGCCGTGATTGAGATTTCGGATATTACTCCGGAACTTGTCAGCCAGATTGACCAGCTTCGCCCCTTTGGCACCGGTAATCCGGAGCCGGTTTTCCTTATGGAAAATATGTGGGTGGTATCTTCCATCATCTTAGGCGGCTGCCACCGGAAAATGACTTTAAAGGGGCAAAGCGGAGAACAACAGGTGGAGGCATTACACTTCAATGTATCTGACACGACTATGCTGCCTGAATTTTTTCCGAAACTGATGGTGAAGCTTAAAGCTGACAGATATAAACAGAACCGTGTTCAGGTTATTGTGCAGGATATGTGATCTGCGTAAATTTATCATCAATTAATAAAATTGCTTGAATTCTTATTTCAAGACTGGTATAAGTATCGAGTTTTTTAGGCGCCCGTAGCTCAGCTGGATAGAGTACTTGACTACGAATCAAGGGGTCGGGCGTTCGAATCGCTCCGGGCGCGCCACAAAAAAACAAACAAACAAAATAAGCTACTTGAGAGGCTTCTTGATTTTGGATCAGGAAGCCTTTTTTGTTTGGTTGCGTATAGGTTGCAGATGGTTGCATCCTAATATTCCCCATCATCTAAGCGATCAACAGCATCTTTATTTCCCCCTGGTGTCAAGTGCCCATAGATATCTACTGTAAAACTGATGCTGTGGTGGCCAAGCTGATCCCGGATATACGCCAATGATTCACCTGCTTCAATCAATAAGCTTGCATACGTGTGCCGCAGGTCATGGATGCGTATCTTGTCCAACCCCGCCTTTGCAATGGTTTTGTAAAATATCCGTTTTCTCCAATTCCGGATATCAATTGCAGACCCAACCTGATTTTTGAAAATCCATTCAGAACCATTGACACCTTTTGCTTCGCTTGCTTCAGAATCCATCTTCAGATCATATAAAACCGTTGATAACTGCTTTGACATATCAACCAGGCGGTCCTTCCCATTTTTGGGGGTTTCCATCAACTGATCTCTGGAAAAAGTCCTCTGGACATGTATCAGTCTATTATCAAAGTCGATATCTTTCCACTTAAGTGCCGTCACTTCCCGATTCTCATCCCCGTCCTTGCCAACGTTAGTACCATTGGATAATGCCGCGGATAAAAATCCTGAAACGCTTTCAGCAGAATTGACAGCTCTTCCTTTGTATAGGGCTTAATTTCGTCCTTGGTATTCCTTTTCTTGAAGAGTTTCCCCAAACGTTGAGCTGGATTCACCGTTAGCACTTCATCATCAATCGCAGCATTCAACACCCCAGATATGCAGCTTTTCATATAAGATACCGTGCTGATAGCTAGGCCGGAGTCAACTTTTTTCATCAAAAAAGTTTTGACCATCATCCGACTGATGTCTGCTACCTGTTTTTTCCCAAACACCGGTAAAACATGGTTGTCTAGAAGGATCTGATATCCAATAACTGTTGATGGTTTGCATGTTGCTGGTATTATTGTTTTTATCCAAATGCCAGCATAATCTGAAAAAGAGGGTACACTTTCTTCTTCATCCTTTTCCTTGTCAAGCAGGCCGGCATCGCCAAGTGTCAGCTTCGCTTCGATCTGCTTGGCAACATTCTCTGCAACTTTCTTAGACCGCCCAACCTTCTTTGCTTTTCTCTTCCCCTGGTGGTTTATGAATATCCACCATTCACCAGATCCTTTATCTTTTTCTCTGACTTTAACTCCCATAATCTTCTCCGATACAATTTGATCTATGGTCAAGCTAAAGTCGCATCTCAAAACCTCTCATTGCGGCTTTAACTATAACATTCTCCGGTCAACTTGTACCTGATTTTTTCTAAAGAACGACTCCACCAGTTTGAACTTTCGGGCATATGAAGGATGTTTTGTGTATTCCTTTTTCAAAAGATTGGCAACGACATGGGATACATCATCGATAGAATGACAGAAAAGTCCTCTTTCATTGAGAAGCCTGACACCTTTCTCCAAATTCGTTCCGCCATCTTTTAAAAAGGAAGCCGGTTTTCCTGTAATATGAATTATTTCTTGTAAAAAGTCTGCAATAGTCTCTCCAGTCCATGACCTTGCCACTGAAATCGCGATACAATTTACATCTTTGAGAGTGGGTGGGCCTTCATGCGTGCTATGGTGATCAATTTTTAATTCAAGAACAGTGAGGATTTTACCGATTCCCAAACCAATTGATTCGTCGACGATCCAAATTGCACCATTCATAAGTTTGTTATTTTCAATAACAAGTGAAGACGGACCGCTGTCTGCGCAGTATTTCCATATTTTTGCACATGAATAGCGAGTCACCCAATTGATGATCGTTTGGGGACAGGGCGTCTTGCAGTCTATTCCCAAATATGGCGCCAAAATGGAAAGGACTCTGGATACAGCCCTGAATCCAATATGCCCAATTAGAAGCAGCCTCAAAGCGATGAAAACCAACCATTTTTATTTTGAGGGGACGGCAGGCTGTTTTTTTTGATCTTCAGCTAATTGCCGCTTCATCTCTTGAAGTTCTGCTTTATATTTGTTTCGGTCAGCTTTAAGCCGCTTCACCTCGGCTCGTTGATATTTGAGCTCACTATTCCATTCGACAGCTTTTTCTTTCCAGGCTGAACGACTTTTTTTAATTTTGAAACTACACTCATAAGAACCTCATTTTCAGATAAAAATTCATAATATGAAGTCAAAAATAAAATTTGGCAAGAAAGTAAATTTCTGCATTATCAATAGTGCCAAAAATCGGAGAAGTAAAAACACCTAAAATGCAATTTTTTAGACGCCCCACACCAGATCCTAACCCCATTTTTGAGGTGAGTGGTAAAATAAAATAGCCCCCATGCTTTAAAAAGTGGGGGCTATGTGGGGGCAAATCGCAAAATCAAACAAAAAAAGCTTTCACCGAAAAACGCTGAAAGCCTTATTGCTGTGGTGGTGGGCCATCGGGGAGTCGAACCCAGGACCTACTGATTAAGAGTCAGTTGCTCTACCAATTGAGCTAATGGCCCACAAACGAAGTCGGATACTACCCAAGACAGTCCTCATTGTCAATGTTTTTTATTTTGTACCTTATCATAAGGTTAGATTTTCCTCATCAACTCAAGATAAAATCAGTTGGACTTTGGTGATATGGCCTGATAAATGTTCATAATTTAATTTTTATGAGCTTATGGTTTGTCCCTTTGGTTTAGCATGTTATAAGGTTTTTTATTTTGCATGACCAAAATCATTGAATTTGTCAACAACCTTAGAATCCGGTCAAAATTGCTGGGAGCATATACCATTGCCTTTCTGTCAGCACTTCTCGTTGGTGGTATCATTATTATTTTTCAGGTTCAAAAAACCATACAGGCCCACATTGAAAGTGAACTGACCAATGCCACTCTTTCCATCGGAAACATGGTGGAAACTGCAGCTTCTACCTCCATTAAAAATCATTTGCGTGCCGTGGCCGAAAAAAACAAGGAGATTGTGGCAGCCATATATAAACAGACCATGAATGGTGCGCTGACAGAATCAGACGCCAAGGTTCTTTGCAGAAAATTGCTGTTTTCCCAGACCATTGGCCGTACGGGATATATTTTTTGTGTCAGCTCCCAGGGGATCGCAGCCGAACACCCCCAGCCCGACGTTGCCGGAAAGCGCTTTATGGACAGAGAATTTGTCCGCCTAATGATTCAAAAAAAACGGGGTTATCTGGAATATGAATGGAAGAATCCCGGAGAACGGGAGAAACGACCCAAAGCTATGTATATGTCGTATTTTGAACCCTGGGACTGGATCATTGCGGTTTCCTCGTACAGGGAAGAGTTCAGGGAACTTATCAATGTGGATGATTTTCGTGACAGTATCCTGAAACTTAAATTTGGCAAAAGCGGATACACGTATATCATAGACAGCAAAGGAAACGTGATTGTCCATCCCCATATCAGCGGTAACTACTATGATGACAGAGACCGGGATGGAAATTTATGGGTACAAGCCATATGCCGGATGAAAACAGGGCGAATTATCTACTCCTGGAAAAATCCGGGGGATTCGTTTCCCCGGAAAAAACTGGCCATCTTTAACTATATTCCCGAATATGACTGGATCGTCGTTTCCACCAGTCTCCTGGATGAAATTTACGCTCCTTTGAACACAGTAAAAACCGTTATTGTTGCCATTGTGGTCCTGATATCTTTTCTGGTTTTTGCTTTTTCATTCTGGATCAATGCGTCGGTGGTAAGACCCTTGCGTGCACTGATGACCAGGTTTGATCAGGGCGCATCCGGTGATTTCAGCGTACGTATGCCGGTAACGTCCAAAGATGAGATTGGCCAGCTTGCCGGTTATTTCAACCGTTTTATGGATACACTTGAACGCTCCTCCAGAAAGCTTCAGGAAGAGATTTTGCAAAGGAAAAGAAATGAGCAGGCTTTAAAACTCTCCGAAGAGATGTTTTCCAAGGCGTTTCGCTCCAGTCCATCGGGCATGTTTATTGCTACCCTTGACAGCAGCAAAATTCTTAATGTCAACGACAGTTTTTTGAAAATCACCGGCCACAATCTGTTGGATCTGGTCGGCCAGGAACTTTTAACCCTTGCTTTTTTCCAAAATCGGCAAGAAGGCAGGATTTTGTTAGGCGACATTAAAAAACGGCGGGCTGTGGTTAATCGCGAGATGGTTTTTTTAACTGCATCAGGACTGTTGCGCCAGGGCCTGATTTCAGGGGAAGGTGTCACCTTGTGGGAAGAGGCCTGTATCCTGGGGGCCATGGAGGATATTACGGAATCCCGGCGGCTTGAGCGTGAAATCCTGGATATTTCCCAGAATGAACGTCAGAAAATAGCCATGTCCCTGCACGATGATTTATGTCCCCAGCTTATCGGCATTGAGTTTATGGTTAAAATGCTGGAAAAACGTCTGGGGCAGCAAGGAAGCGGTCTCAAGGAAGATACCGAACGTACGCATAAAATCAGAGAGTTGATTCTTGATGCCATAGAAAAAACCAGAAACCTGTCCCGGGGATTGTCTCCGGTTAATCTTGAAGACAGAAGGTTTGACGACTCCCTTGAGGACCTGGTGCGCTATGTGAAAAATGTTTTCAGGATTGAATGCGCCCTTGACAGCATGCCTGATCAGGGGATAAGTCCACTATTTAAGGACAATAACATTGCCACCCATGTATACTATATCGCCCATGAGGCGGTTCATAACGCGGCCAAGCATGCCGATTGCACCCGGATCAGGATCTGCCTTGATAAATACCAGGGTCGGATCCGATTGACTATAACAGATAATGGGTCAGGATTTGACCCGGCCATCAGCCACACTGGACTTGGTATCAGAATCATGTCCTACAGGGCTGCCCGTATCGGGGGGAAATTGAGCATAGACCGGGCCGGGCAAACAGGTACCCGGGTATGCCTGGAACTGCCTGTCCTTGGAGACCAGCTATGAAAACAAAGATATCCGGCAATATCCTGATTGTGGAAGACCACCCTATTTTCAGAATGGGGATGAAGGATATGATCAATAGCGAACCTGATCTTTCGGTCTGTGCTGAAGCCGAAGATGTGGAACCGGCCCTCGGGCTTGTTGCTTCATACCGTCCGGATCTGGCCATTGTGGATCTGTCCTTAAAAAACAGTTCCGGTTTTGATCTGGTTTGCCAGATTCATGAGAATTACAGCTTCTGCCGTACATTGGTTCTTTCCATGCATGATGAGGCGCTTCATGCTGAACGCTGCCTTTTGGCCGGGGCCAAAGGGTATCTTATGAAACAGGAGGCATCGGAATCTGTTGTCTCAGCCATTCGCAGCATTCTCAATGGTCAGATTCATGTCAGCAGCAGAATTATGAGTCGTCTGTTGAATGTGTTCACCAGACAGCCTACACCGGAACAAGCCTCCCCGTTGGCCGCCATTACCGACCGGGAGCTTGAGATTTTCAAAATGATCGGGTGTGGTCTGACATCAAAAGAAATTGCCATGCGTTTAAACATCAGCATCAAGACGGTGGGAACATACCGTGAACGAATCAAGGAAAAACTGCACTTGAAAAATGCCAGCACATTGATCCGCCATGCAGCAATATGGGTGGAGACCGGTGTGTTTAAAGGCGATGAATAACCATTATTCATGTAGGTGTCAAACCTACACATATTTAAGTCCATGACATACATGCATTTAGGGGGCTGGCCTATTTTTTTCTTCCCGTGCTTTAATTATGAATGTCTCAGATATTAATTCATTAATAAAGGACACGCCATGCCCCATATTACCACCACCAGACTGATTGAGCCTTGCAAGGATGCATATAACTATCCCCTGCTGATTAAAAATTTGCTTGAAACCCCTTTGATCTATTCTCCGGACCAGGAAATCATCTACCGTGATCTGATGCGCTACACTTACAAAGATTTTGGGCAACGGGTAAGAAAGCTTGCCAACATGCTCACAACGCTCGGTGTGAAACCCGGTGACACCGTAGCCATGATGGACTGGGATTCACATCGGTATCTTGAATGTTTCTTCGCTGTTCCCATGATGGGTGCGGTGTTGCATACAATCAACATCCGGCTAACTCCGGAACAACTGATTTACACCATCAACCATGCTGAAGACGATGTGATCCTGGTGAATGAGGAATTTTTGCCTTTGCTGTCCAGTGTCAAAGACCGGTTTGAAACGGTTAAGCATGTGGTGCTTATTACGGATAAGGGGCAGACCCCTGAATCGGACATGAACTTTGCCGGTGAATATGAAGCGTTGATGTCCGACGCCCCATGTGAATATGATTTCCCTGATTTTGACGAAAATACCATGGCCACCACTTTTTACACCACCGGTACCACCGGCCTTCCCAAGGGTGTATTTTTCAGCCACCGCCAGCTGGTGCTTCACACCTATGGGGTGATGTCCGGACTGACGGCATACCAATCCCAGGCCAGTTTAAATTCTGGGGATGTATATATGCCGCTGACCCCCATGTTTCATGTCCATGCCTGGGGTATGCCCTATCTGATGACCATGCTGGGTGCCAAGCAGGTATATCCCGGACGTTATGAACCCGAGACGATTCTCAAACTTATTGTAACTGAGAAAGTTACCTTTTCCCATTGCGTGCCCACCATCATCAACATGCTGGTGACCTGCCCTGCGATCTCCAAAGTAAATCTGAATGGCTGGAAGGTTCTTATCGGTGGCTCCGCTTTGTCCCAAGGGTTATGCAAACAAGGCTTGGAAAATAATATCAATCTTTATACAGCTTACGGCATGTCAGAAACGTGTCCTGTGCTTACAGTGGCCAATATAAAACCCTATCTCATGGATAAAAACGAAGATGAGCTTGTGGAGATCCGCTGTAAAACGGGCCTGCCAATTACCAATGTTCGCTTGGAAGTGGTGGATTCTAACTTCAAACCGGTTCCCCATGACGGCCAGACCGCCGGAGAAGTCGTTGTCCGTTCGCCCTGGCTGACCCAGGGATATGTCAAGGATGAAATTAAATCAGCACAGTTGTGGGAAAACGGCTGGCTCCACACCGGTGATATCGGTGTGATTGATCCCGAAGGGTATTTAAAAATTACGGATCGCCTCAAGGATGTCATTAAAACCGGTGGGGAATGGGTTTCGTCCTTGGAAATTGAGGATATCATATCACGGCATGAAGCCGTATCCGAGGTGGCCGTGGTCGGTGTCAGCGATGAAAAATGGGGTGAGCGTCCTTTGGCTATGGTAGTAGTCCGGGACGGTTTTCAGGGTAAAATTAAAGACACTGATATTCAGGAGTTTTGCATGAAATATGTTGATAACGGCCAAATCCCCAAATATGGGATTCCTTCTAAAATTGTCCTTAATGAACAAATTCCCAAAACATCGGTGGGCAAGATATCTAAAAAAGATATCCGAGCAAAATATAAATAACCCAAGGGTAGACAACTTTGCAGGAGCACTTCACAACCATTGAAAGCGTTTTGCCTGTGTGCCTTTCCAAGGTACCGTCCAAGCCGGTTTCACGCATTGCACCAACCCCCAGCGGCTTTTTGCACATTGGAAATGCCGTAAACTTTCTGGTAACCTGGGCCATTGTCAGAAGCCGGAACGGAAGTCTTCAGTTACGCATTGATGATATGGACGGCATCCGTTTCAGGCCTGATGTGCTTGAAGATATTTTCACCAGCCTTGACTGGCTGGGTATAGACTGGGATACAGGGCCTACTGGACCGGATGATTTCTATCAAAACTTTTCTTTGAACGAAAAAAAGGAATATTATCGGGATCGTTTACAGGAGCTTGATAAAAAAGAAAAAAATAGTTTTGTGTGCCGGTGCAGCCGGGCATCCATAAAAAAAGTATCTTCCAATGGACTGTATCCGGGCATATGCCGAAATGCGGGTCTTTTATTTAAGCCAGGTTCACATGTCGTCCGATTAAGGGTGGATGATAATACATCCATTCAAGTTAACAATCAGAACATTGACCTGGCCCGGGAACTGGGTGACTTCATTCTGTGGCGCAAGGATGATCAACCCAGTTACCATCTGGCAAGTCTTTTGGAAGACGAACAAGGAGGTATCAATTTTATTGTCCGGGGCCAAGACCTGCTCTTCTCCACTGCCGCCCAGATTTATCTTGCCCGATGTTTTGGCTTCACCTCATTTCCGGCATGCCGATTTATTCATCATGATCTTGTGTTGGGTAAAAATGGCGAGAAATTATCAAAATCAAGGGGGGCATATTCCCTGAAAGATCTGAGACAGTCAGGGGGATCTTTCACCAACGCCATAAAAACAGCCGCCCAAATTTTAGGGATTAAACACAACATAATCCATACCCCGCAGGACCTGAAGCATGCATTGCATTCATGATCAGATAAGTGCTCTGTGTTCAAAATGGTTCTGTATATGTATTTGTCATGCCACACAAGCAAAAAAGCATTGATATTCTATTAGATTTTTATTAAAAGAGAATGACTTGTATTTATAAATTATTTACGTTGTGTTTTGATCTGATTCTTTTTCGATATTTGTTTTGTTCAATTTCATCTTCACCATATTCATATTGATTAGAATTGCGTTTCACGTCTGTAAGACAAAAATGCAGACTTTTTAATACCAATATAATTTGGAGGACGTATGGAAACAAAGTTAAAAAGAAGTCTTTGTATTCTGGTTTGTGTGATGGTAACCCTTTGTACCTTGTCGGCGATGGCTGACTCAAAGAAATTGAATATTAATACCGCGTCTAAACAACAACTGACAACTCTCAAATATGTTGGAGATGCCCTTGCTGACAGGATGATAGAATTTCGTAAAAGTACGCCCTTTACAAAGATAGAAGATATTATGAAGGTCAAGGGAATCGGTACCAAGGTATTTGAGGCGAATAAGGATCAAATTTGCGTTAATGATAACTGAAACAACTGACAAAAGTGAAATTGTTTTCAAATTGGCGAAACAACAAATCCGAGCGGTCCCGGATATCGGATCATCTATGGCAAACCGCAACTGATCTTTACCATAGTCTGCTTTAAAATGCAGAGCCGTTTCATATCCGGGCCGCACCTCCATAGCGAAAATTATCCGCATAAATTTTTCAGGTGTTTTTATTTTTTCACTTACGTTCCAGAATTTATTCCTATATATCCTAAGATATGGATAAGGACATTGTATTTACTGCCGCGTTGATATGGCTATGTTAAAGTTAGAATGTTAACAGAAGCTTAAAATTATGACAAAAAGAGGTGTTGCTCCTGAAATAAAAACAGTTCTTGTTACAGGAGCAACAGGTTTTCTTGGCTCAACTATATCAAGAGCTTTGTGTCAGTGTGGATATCAAGTGATTGGAGTAAGTCGGTCGACGAATAAGCAACAAAAGAGTATAAAAAATTTTGAGCATATAAAAGTAGACATTTCTGATACAAAGATGATAGGAAAAATCTGTAGGGATAGGCAACCAGATCTAATTCTTCATTGTGCAGGGATTGCGCATCAAAAACCGTTTCGCCCCATACCGGACGTCTTATATGATAACATCAATCATCAAGCATCCATGATGCTTGCAAAAATTGGTGGAAACACCAATTCGAATCTTTATTTTATTTTTTTATCTTCAATCTGTGTATATGGTGAAAACGATAGCATTAATTTTGACGAAACCCATCAATGCGATCCGACCAACGCATATGCAAAAAGCAAACTTGAAGCAGAAATCAAATTGAGGGCACTATTTGAAGCTGGGAATATAAGAAAACTTGATATTCTGAGATTAGCACCGGTATATGATATTGACTGGACTGTAAATTTGGAAAAACGAATTTGTTCACCTGGGAAACTGCTTTATTTAAAATATGGCTCGGGTCAACAGCAGCTTTCTGTCCTTGATCGAAAGAATTTGGTTGATTTTATTCTATACCGTATCAAGGCGGACAATTCAAAAAACACCTGCAGTGTTATGAATATATGTGATCATAAACCCTGCTCGTTCAATGAGATGATTCACATTATGAACTCAAAACCCAAAGTCTGTAAAAAGCCTGTCTGTACGATTCCATTGCAACTGATTAATGTAGCAAGCCAAATAGCACAGTTTTGTTTTCCCTCTAAAAAACAGTTCATTTCATCCTGCCATCATAAGCTTGTCAAGGATATTGTAATTAACAATCAACGTATGTTAGCAACAAAATTCAAGCACAAATACACAATAACAAGCCTGTTTAACGCAAAATAAGAATGAAAGAATCTATATTAGTATTTTTATGTTTTTTATTAGGCCTTGGAGGCGCTTGGATGCTTATTTTGTTTGGGGAAAAAATGGGCATGATGGATCTTCCAAATCACAGAAGTTCCCATAACAGAAAAGTATGCAAAGGTGCCGGAATCGGGATTCTTTTTGCTATTCTTGTAGCTTCATTATTTCTAAAAATAGCTTTTTTTTTATGGTTACCAGCTCTGGTCATCTCTATTGCAAGCCTCTGGGGTGGAGATCGATACAAATTCACAGCAAAGAAGCGTCTGTTTGTCCATTTTTGTTGCAGCCTATGCTTTCTTTTATTTTTATCTAAACCTGTAAATATAGTAGGACCTTTCTGTCTGCTAAATATTCCTCTATCCATATTTATTGTAGGCACTTCAAATTTTTACAATTTTATGGACGGAATTGATGGAATTGCTGGGATAACCGGCTTGGTCGGTTTTCTCCTGCTGGCAGGTTATGGAAAATATATCAAAGTAGATGCCAATTATATTACCTTCTGTGTTTGCATCTCTGCTTCCTGCATCGGCTTTCTTTCTTTTAATTTTCCAAAAGCAAGAGTTTTCTTAGGAGATATAGGCAGTATTTTAATAGGATTTGTTTTTTCCTGCTTAACTATTTTTATGACCCATTCTGCAATAGATTTTTTTATAATGGCTGGATTTATGTTTCCGTTTTATGTTGATGAGTTGTCTACAATGATCATCCGTTTAAAAGATAAAGAACTTCTTTTTAAAGCCCATCGACGACATATATATCAATTGATGGTTAATGAAATGAAAGCGCCTCATTGGATAGTTTCAGCAGGATATGGAATGTTTCAAGTTATTGTCGGCCTGTCATTAATATCCGTTAAATCTTTAGGGATGGCGGCCATTTTTTCAATTTATTTGATATCTTCAATTGTATTTATAGCATTTTCTTGTTTTATTCGTTCAAAAGCCCTTAGGGATGTAAATTAAATAACATAGACTCAATTGTGTTTCAGCGGTTGTGCCCTGTAATTCCATTTTCCCAAATATTCATCAAAAATAATTCTCATATTCTCTTTGAAACCTTCTGAATATTTTCTTCCTATTTCATATGTCTTTTGCACAATATGAGCTTTTACCTTACATTCAGCACACCTGTTGAGTATCCTCATCATGGCGAAACAAAGCATTTGGGGTTTACTTCCAAGGCCTCAAGATATTGAAGTTGTGTTTTGTTGAAAGGTTTTGCCAATTTTCGCTGTTTTCCAACCGTGATGATTAAAATGTTAAGAAATTTTGTAGTCATCATGAAGGATGTGGGGGTTCTGGTTAACTGCTTCTTCCATCCTGGCAAGAGATTGCCCGTATTTTTTACATACAGCTTCAAATTTCTTTCAACCAGGCGCCAAAGGAGGAGGGAAATAAGAAGGATCAATCCCAAGGCCTCCACACGCTGGGGTTTTTTCAGGAATATAGCGTTAACGATAGCGGGATCCTTAAGAAATCCGAAATTTTTTTCGATCCCGTCTTGCTCTTTGTAGAGTCGAAGCAATTCAGCTCCCGACCAGTTCTGATCTTTATCCTGAATCGGGACATTGGTAATGAGTACAAAGCAACCTGCATCAAGCCTGAGTTTCTCTATCTTTTCAGAATCGTCTTCGATGGTGACTTTTAAATCATATTCAATCCGTTGTGGCTTTCTGACTTCTCCAGTTTTGGGACGTCCTTTACCGTATTTGGGTATTTCGGCAATGTCCACACGCATTTTATGAAGGCTTGTTTCAGTAGCCTTGGCCAACTTTTCCGCCGCGATTTCAGCATCTGGTCGGCATTTAAAGGGCTGGGAAACCATATTCTTGATTGTTTTTTCGAGTTCGTCCTTGCTGTTTTTTATAATGCGATCAATACGCTTTTGCCGTCTTTTATCATTGGCGCTGGAATGAACCACAATTGCCCTGTAACATGTATCTTCAATGGTGACCGTTGTATCGAAATGACGATAGATGGCCGCAGGGCGTTTTTCACTTTGGCTTTCGGCCAAGACCCCGATATCTTGCTAGTCATCAGCCGAAACAGCTTCCGATATGACCCGCTTGCACTCACTGAAGTTGGCCGGTAGTCGGCTCAAAAAGCGGATACCGTTCTTGTCTGCAACTGTCAGATTATCAGTGATTACAAAGGCTGAATCGGCCACATAAATGGATGCTCCGGGAGAAAAACCATATTCGGCCATATGGGCTGAAATATTGGACAGAAGTTCGTTATTGAGGGTTTTGTCCGAGGCGTTGCCGTCGGCACTGGGTATCAGCAGAACCTCTGGGCAATCCACAAGATATCGTGGGTTTTCAATTTTAAAAAGCACAACTTATGGTGTTCTGGAATAGTACGAGCCCAGTACCTTGCCGTCCTGAGTTTTTCCTATGATTGGAATGTTACGATCCACGCACAGCATAGAAACCATGAATTGTTTCAAATCCGGTCGTTTGGCCTTACTGTATCCGTAGGTGATGTTCAAAGGTTGGTCGGGGTGATCGTAATCACCAAATACTGAAACGGATGTAGTGTCAAAATGGTGATAGCGTGTGTCCAGCTTGAAACAACCGATGGCATTCTGGGAAAGTTGAGAAAAAATTTTGTGCGTCCCTGCGTGAAAAAGCTGATCCATTGCCCGTCCAAGATTGGTATCATTGAATTGGCCAGGGGCAATGGTTTTACCAAGAAGGAGTTCGGACCGGTGATTAAAAATTATTTTTAAACAAAAGTAGTGCCATAACCAAACATATGCAAACAATAATACACGTAATTACATATAGTTATAATTTATAATCGTAAACTTGGGTTAGCAATTAACTTCTTGCAAGACCATAAAAATTGATAAAAGTCATTTTGTAGCCTATTTTTCAAAAAGATGCATTATCGTATTCAAGCGCATCAGGTATCCCAAGGCCGTGGCAATACGATCCTTCTTTTTTAATTGAAAATCATGAAAAGCCTTGATATATAGAGTGCGTGGTCAAAAGCCGGCGTAACTCAGGTGGTAGAGTATCTCACTCGTAATGAGAAAGTCAACGGTTCGAGTCCGTTCGCCGGCTCCACTAAAATCAAGGATTACAGGGGTTTTCGGAATAAGTCTGGAAACCCCTTTTTCTTTATTTCTCTTTTTTTCGACCTGTGCGGGTGGCTTAAGCAGCCAGCTTGAAATCTAAGCTCTTTGTTTCAAACCATTTTTCATTTTCTTTATTTCTTTTTATGGCCGTGATTGTTGCCAATCCAACTGAACCCGCTTTTGACCAACTCATTCCATTGTGTTTTTGACGGCTTGAGACGACAAGGTCATTCATTTTTTCACCGATAGCACTGGAGTTACATAAACCCAGTTCTTTCCTTACCGCATAGCAGGGAATATACGGTTTATTCCTTTTCAAATAGGCAATCAGTTTATCTAACTTTTCCACTTGCTTTATGGAATCTTTATCGATTGCCTCCAAATGGCCTACAGCTTCATCAATTAACCCATACCACAACAGCGGCTTAAGATTATCAAGAATTTCGTTACGGATGAATCGTCCCTTAAGCGCCAGGCTCAATTGTTCTTTGCATTTCTTTTCCAAATGATACCAATCAAGAATGACACCAATATTCCCATACCAACTGAACCAGTTGAAAATGGAATCGTTTAGTATTTTACGACCGTCGGTGAAGAACTGGATACGGTCGCCTATCAAATCATTATGGAACAGAAAAGCTGTTAAAAATAACAAGACATTTTTTGTGCCAGGGCCATTCAACACATATTTACCCGTATGTGCTTTGGATATATGAGCAATGGTGTTGTGGATATATTTCCGTTTTCCTCGTTCCGATTTGATACCGCCGGGCCGGAACTCTTCTTGTTTCTTTACATTCACGTCTGATCAATTGAAATTTCTGTACTACGCTCTGGATTTTCATAGGGTACAGGATTCCTCAAGATGGCTTCAATGTTGATATCCTGATCCCGGCAACATTTATCTACTGCATTTAAGACAAACTGCTTGGCCACTGTTATCGGATGATTACTATTATATTCAAGTTTGATATCCCGGCATGTACCATCTTCTGAGAAACCGTTCTCCTTAAGAATACAGCGTGCTTTTTTATCGATATAGCCGAGGGCTTCTCGTCCTTCTTTTTCCGTACAGTCATGAAGTGTCCGGGAAGGGGTGCCGCCTTGTTCTTGATGTCGAATACGATTAATCAGTTGTGCCGTTTTCTGATAAGATTTTTCGGTATTGCCATAGATCATTGCAATATCTTTAAACCCGATAGTTTTATAAATCTCGACTCCTCTCAGGCAGACAAACAAATCTTGAGCTGTGTTGTATTGACTTTGGTTCTCATGACAAACGGTATGAGTTGTAAAACTTGAAGCGTCCAATTTCTCCGTCGACCTTATATGGATGAGAATTTGCTATGATTTCATCTCCTTTTTCGGATTTGCTTGCGGCTTTTTTTTTTGAAACTAGGCTTAAATGGTTCGAGACCGCTTTTCGTATTGTAGGGTAAGCTATTTGCAACACAGATTTTTCACACATATCAATACTGGTTGCATCTTGTTCACTTATGACCATTGAATAGCTTCCATCGGCATCTTGATTAATCTCATGATTTTCTGTCTCATCACATTCTACAAGTTCTACACTGACTTTGACTTTGTATTTTGACATTGTTTTTCCTTTGAGAAGTTATAGCTGTATAGCTTTACATCTCAAAAAGGAAAGCAGTTGTCTTCCATTTTTGTGTTTTTTGCTCATATTCTTCCTACCGGCCGTTGGATTTTCAAAAATCTACCCGCACAGGTCGCAATTTTGTTCATTGGCGTGTCCTGTATAAAAAAACGGCTGAACGATAGGAGCCGGATGAGTCGAGAGATTCACGTCCGGTTTTGAGAGAGCCTGAAGAGGAAGTTCCTTTGGGCTACTCACCTGGGAGGGCTCCTCAGTGATGGGGGAGTCCTATCCCGATTTTATTCATGGGTCCCTCCTTAAAATATTGATGGGATCGTTATATCAGCTGCGGAGATTGAATTAATGCAGGCTTACCGAAAGGACACGAAAAATGGACATTAACCGGATTGATGAAACAGTAAAACGGGGCTCTACCGAGATATGGGAAATCTTAAATCGTTCAGGCAAGATGATGAGTATACCGCATTTAATGCATTTGCATGATGTGCAATTTTTGATTCTTTCAAGAAACGGCAAGATACCGCCTGACCGGATGAAAAAAACAAACTATAACACTACAACGTTGAATTTTATAGGCTCGATTCTTGCTTTAAAAATTTTAGATGACATTTATTAAAAATAATGCCAGGCAAGACCATGATTGGATGACTATACAATGCGTTTGACAATGTCGGCAAGAATCAAACTTGTTCCTGAACAGCAAGCCCTTGTTGGGACGGCATAAGGGAGAAAAATATGTACAATTCTTCAGCACTGACTATGACCATCTACCTACCGGATACCCTGCCGCCAAAACAACAGTTTCTTCCCGGGATCTGCAGAACGTGCGGCAGGGAGGGGGGCGCCCGGTTACAGACCGTTGTGGTCCTCAAGAACGCCCTGCATTTTATCAGGCAAAATTTTCATACTGAACTAATCCCTAAATTTTTAAAAAAGTTAAAAACTCGGGGCTGAATTTGACTATGCTTGAATATACGCCGATAGCCCAGTTCGTCATAGGGCGCGACCACAAGGTAAAAGTCTGGAACAGAGCTTTTGAAGTTCTCACAGGCGTTTCCGCTGAAGAGATTATCGGCACAAACCACCAGTGGAAGATTTTTTATTCCAGCAAACGGCCCGTTTTGGCCGATCTTGTTGTCGAGCAGGACTATGAAAAATTCCTTGAAATATATGGCACAAAAAATCCGACACGGTCCAGCATTGTGCTGAATGCCTGGGAAGCAACAGACTATTTTGAAAATATTAATGGAAAACCAAAATATATAAATTTCTTGGCGGCTCCTGTTTTTGATCATGAAGGCAGTATTACAGGCGCAGTCACAACTCTTCAGGATATTTCCCTTCGCAAAATGCAGGCAGACGCAATGAAACGTGAATCCGAACGGCTCCAGCAACAGTATTCACTGTTTTGGTCCTTAATGGGTGAACGCTTCAAGTTCTGCAATATTATCGGCAAAAGCCAAAAAATGCAGGAGGTCTATGATATAATTGTACAGGCAGCAGCCAGTACTGACAGTGTTGTTATCCAAGGTGAATCGGGGGTCGGTAAGGAGCTGGTTGCAAGGGCTATACACGATATCAGTCAAAGAAAAAACACTCCGTTTCTCTCTGTCAATTGTGATGCCATTTCTGAATCTCTTCTGGAAACCGAGTTTTTTGGTCATGTAAACGGAGCCTTTACCGGTGTCTATAATGACAAGAAGGGCGTTCTTTCATATGTACAGGGCGGCACTCTATTTCTTCATGAAGTTGGAGAACTTTCCCTGAGCATGCAGGTTAAGCTCCTGCGGATAATGGAAGGGGGTGGGTATTCGCCGGTTGGGAGCAATGAGGTACTTTATTCCGAGTTCAGGATTATTGCCGCCAGCACCCATAATCTATGGGAAGAGGTTCAAAAAGGCCGGCTCCACAGCGATTTTTTTTACAGCTTGTATGTGATACCCATAGATATTCCGCCCCTTCGTGAACGGAAGGAAGACCTTGCACTCCTTGCAGATTATTTTTTCAGCCGAATGAAATCAACCCTTCAATTTTATGCCTTACCCGAAAAAGACATACAAGCGCTATACGATTACCACTGGCCCGGAAATGTCAGAGAACTTCAGAATGTTCTTCGTAGGTACATTGGCCTTCACGGTCTTGATTTTATTGCTCCCCCGGATCTACCCCTTCCTGCGATTCCATCCACTCGTCCCTCAGGAATCATTGCCGTTTCAGATTCAGGCGCAGACCTTCCACTGACTGATGCCGTTGCCCGGTTTGAGAAACAGTTTATTCTTTCTGCCCTTGATCTCTCCCGGTGGCACAGAGGAAAAGCCGCTAAAAAAATGGGCGTTTCCCCCAAGACACTATATCGTAAAATGGTGACCTATGGGATCAATATGCCCTAAGATGGGACGAAGTGGTCCTTATTTGGGTCATATCCGCCCGAAGACATGCTTTTGTACCGATTTAATTCTCACCTACACGTCTTTTTTCAGCAGAACTGAAAATCAATTTATTTGTAATTAAGCCTACATATTGGGCTTTAAGTCATTATTATGCACATCTCAACACTTTGATAACAGGGCCTTTCGGCTTTTTAAAATTATCCAACGTATTGTGACGAAAGATGATCAATGATGGACATATGGGATGATTATTTGCGAAATAAGCCGGTTTGAAGCCTGCAGTATGAAGGTGGCACAATGTTTGCTATTCTAACTCAAAGTATTTTACAATTTTTAATAATTTGAGAAATAGGAGTATGAAAATGAGAAATGAAACGTTGGCAAATCCGGGACCTCTCGGATTGATGGGCTTTGGAATGACAACCGTGCTTTTGAATATTCATAATGCCGGTTTTTTTGAAATCAGTTCTATGATTCTGGCAATGGGCCTTTTTTACGGGGGGGCAGCCCAGATTATCGCAGGTATTCTTGAGTTTAAAAAAGGTAATACTTTTGGCGTTACAGCATTCATATCTTATGGTCACTTCTGGTTGACCCTGGTGGCGCTTATCCTGTTGCCCAAACTTGGCTGGGCAGCTGCAACACCTGCAAAATTCATGGCCTGCTATCTGTTCATGTGGGGCATTTTTACAATGTTCATGTTTTTTGGGACATTAAAATCTAGTAGAGGCCTTCAGTTTGTTTTTGCATCGCTGACAGTATTGTTTTTTCTTCTTGCAATCAAAGACTGGACAGGTTCACATCTTATCGGAACAATTGCCGGTTTTGAAGGCATCATATGCGGACTGAGCGCTATTTATCTTGCTATGGCGGAAGTTCTCAACGAACAATACAGTAAAGCAATTCTTCCGATTGGATAGCTCTAATCCTCAAAGCCCCCCTTTTTCAGAAAACTGAAAGGGGGGGCTAAAAAAATAATCAAATGTCCTGAACGAAACTTGACTTGACAGTGGTCTCAATTCCCTGGCCTTTTTAATCTCCCTTCCGCCGTCGGTTCGCAAATGAATGCCACAGTGAACTGGTGGTTTCATGAGCCCCCCTATGGCTCCGACCAACTACATTTTTTAGTTAAACTTAAAGATCTGTTTCTTCTTCGAGAATACCTTTACGTTCTTGATTGCTTAATATTCCCGTATCGTTTCTTCATCAAGACCAACGGTGCTAACACAATAGCCACGAGCCCAAAATCTCCGGCCTCGCACCATTCGACTACTCTTGTTCCCAAAGCTCATCACTTCCGATGCATTCTTCCCTTTCAAAAGGCCAATCACATGCGCCACAGCATATTGGGGCGGGATCGAAAGGCAAAGGTGGATATGGTCGGGCATCGCATGTCCCTCAATGATTTCTGTCCCTTTAATCCGAGCTCACTGCTTAATTGTCTCTACAACTATTTGTCTCTTTTCACCGTACAACTCTTTTCGACGATATTTGGGTAT
The DNA here is from genome assembly GCF_963665355.1 of uncultured Desulfobacter sp. GTDB lineage: Bacteria > Desulfobacterota > Desulfobacteria > Desulfobacterales > Desulfobacteraceae > Desulfobacter. The sequence goes on along the minus strand of NZ_OY762229.1, from coordinate 4,872,763 downwards.
CCAAACGACATGATACTTACAATCCCAAGTAGTTGGGGCTCTCATTGTAGGAGATTTCTTTATTCTCGGCACTAATCACTGGCATAGCCATTGTTCATACCACCGGCATGCCGATGGTTTATTCCTTCGAATTAGCAATAGCGATGGGAGCGCAACTTTTCGCTCCGGCTCAGGGAGCTGGATTGTCGTTTACGCCGATGCTTTCATTTTTTAATCTCTTCTTGGTGATATTAAACCGGCAATTAAAATTGTTCCTAAGCCTGCAATTGATATGGATGCTTGTATTAACGTAATTGTCACGTTACCAAGGGCGGATGCTATTGTTTTTTTGCCCCATATTGCATCCCATGAGTCAGAGACAACAACATGCTCTGGTCTGGAATGATTGAAGCAATAAACACAGTCATTGAATAGAGCAAGATAAAATTTAAAGACATTTCTTCAAATCCTTCCAATACGAATTATTCGGAGTTTATTTGAACGACGCGCATAACCGGTACCAGGCTTTATTGGCGTCCGGTTCATTAGCTGGTTCTCAGTCTTAATTTTCTGCCAGTAACTCGAATCTTGTTCCTCTCATGTCTGCGGAGGAACCAGTAGCAGTGAAACCAACTTTTTCCAGCACTCGCACTGAGGCAGGATTCTCCCACTCTGTCTCTGCAATGATTCGAACGACAGTAGGCTGCGCCATTGCCCATTTGACGATTCCACATACCATTTCCGTAGCGAATCCCTGACCCTGAAATTCAGACAAAACAGAATAGCCAATTTGAACTGCGCCATTACACGGAGGCCCAAAGAACCCGCATCCGCCGATCAAGATAGGCGGGGATTGTCCATCGGCCTGCGCCAAAGCATACCAGTTGAACCAGCCGACCTTGTCTGGTGCCGCTTCAATCAATTTCAGGAATAATGGCAATGCTTCAGTCAATGCTTCCGGGGGCCAGTTTTTTGGCACGGACGCTCCCAGCAGCCGTTTAAATTCGAACCCGTTGTTGATTTCTGCACGAGCCAACTCGACTGTTGCAGGTGCAAGCGTTAATCTGTTTGTTTGTATGGCCAACGTGCTCTTCCTTGGTATTCAATTGGCAAACAAATGATTAGGTAGTTTTTTCTGTTAACGACCCAGGTTGTAATATTATCCCATTAAAAAATTAAAGCGGAATAAGTTTCAAATAACAACCAAAAATTCGGATGTAAATAGAAATCTTGGATAAATTTATTGACGAAAACAAGGCCGAGCAATGGTATTATCAGTCGCTTTTAGCCGGATTTCCCCGAATACAACATGTTGTATCCGGGGAAGTTTCAGAAAATTTGAACATTGCTAAAAGAGTATCTCGTAAGGTCAACCCAGATTCAGCCGCCAGCATTCTTCGGTAAGGGTTTTACCCCAGACGTGGCTGACTTTTGTTTCAGCCAGTTGAAACCCGGTATCGGCGGCTGGCAGAATGTAAAAAATCGGGCTTGATCATAACTTCGGCCACTTTGTGCTCATTTTTTCAGAACATAAAAAATAACGCTGAAATTACAATCGGTTGGTAGTGCCCTGAATCGGGTTTCCTCATGAGTGGCCCATGTTATGATCATCCCCAAAAAATCAATGGTCCATAACAGAACGGAACGATATCCGTTGTCTGCCGCAAACCGGACAGCCTGGTTGACCAGCTGCTTGCCTATCCCTCTCTGTCGTGCTTCGGACTCCACAATGAGCCATCTTAATTGAGCCGTATGAGCATCGTGGCGAACAATGGCCACGGACCCTGCGAAATGATCTCGCCACTCTGCAATCCAAAGGTTTTGTTCCGGCGTTTTATTTTCGATAAAGTCTGCCATGCCACGGGCCACATAAGCGTCAAAATCTGAATTGAAACCGTATTCCCGGGCATAGATCACACCATGCCGGTGAATGATGTACCCAATATCTCCAGGTTTGTGGGATCTGATGGTTACAATCCATCCTTCTTTGGGTTTCAAAATTTCTTCAATCCGGGTCATGGCGCTCACCAGATCTGATTTTTCCTCTGGCGTCAATGTTTCAATGAGGGATGCAATATGCATGTCTGATGTTTTTTTAAATTTAGAATATGCAGCCATCCCATCTAAAGTCAGGGCAATCACTTGTTTTCTGGAATCCCCCGGGGACGGTGATCGTATGATAAGCCCCTGGGCCTCAAACCTGTTTCATCCATGAGAGGGTTTTGCTCAGAGAATCCGCAGAAAGTCCCAGGTCCCGTATCAGGTCCGCGGCATGGAGGGGGGAGGTATTGCTGATTTCATAAAGCAACCTGGCCTGGATCAGGGAGTATTTGCTTTTAAGGAAACGATTGGTAATCAGTCCGATTTTTTTTGCACCTTTTCAAGCATTGGTTCAGAGAAATCGGCAAAAACCGTATGCGCCCAGGGTACTTCGTAAGCAACATGCGCCCAAGAATTCCATCGCGCAGCCCTTCATGACCGGGTTATGCCATATTTTTTAATGTTTCGTTTGTATTGAGAATCTGTGCGTAAGGTACGGACAATGCAGCCATAAATGATGCATGGACATCTGATGCTTTTATTGTTTTGTCTTTAAATACCAAGTCCCTTGTTGCACAGGCATCTTCAACTACAACACAGTTAAATCCGTAATCGAATGCGGCGCGGATTGTCGCATCAATGCACATATGGCTCATGGCGCCACAAATGACAATCGTATCTTTTTTAGTCTCTTTCAATATCTGCAAAAGATCTGTTTCACGAAAACTGTTAGGGTAGTTTTTTTTCACGATGCGTTCATCCCTCAAAGGAGAGACCATTCCATTTATCTCTACACCTTTTGTATTTGGCAGAAAAAAAGTAGACCCGGGCCGTGTCGAAATATGTTGAATATGGATTATCGGTAAATTCTTGCTTCGAAATTTTTCTAATATCCGTTGAGCATTTTCTGCCGCTTGCCCAATATTGACAAGCTCCATATTGCCGCCAATAAAATAGTCATTCTGAAGGTCAATCAATATTAAGCATGCGTCCATTGAATTTTCCATTTTTTGAATTAGATGTTATGTCCCTGGTCCCGGCAATTATTTATTCCATTGCATTATTGGTCTGTCATCGCAAGCTTAAAACCAAGAATAGCAAAAATGGCAGCAAATGACCGCTGCAGCCTGGTAATTACTCTCGGTGAATTGATGACGTACCTTCTGACGCCATTGGCTGATATGCCGTACAGTATAAAAATAATTAACGTCATGGCCATGAACACGAGACTCAGAATGAACATCTCAAACATTGGCGCTGAAGTGTTTGGCGACACAAAAAGTGGTAGAAACGCCAAAAAGAAAATTGATAATTTAGGATTCAAAATATTAATCAGGAAACCCCTTGTTGCAATTTGCCTGAAACTGTTTTTGCGGGAAGGTGAATTAAATTTAAGTACGCCTGTTTCCCGCCACATTGACCATGCAAGATAAAGCAGATAAACAGCACCAGCATATTTAATTGCCTGGAAAGCAACTGCACTCATATGAAGTATTGCAGACAGCCCCAATATGCTTGCAGATAAGTGGGGTATAATGCCTGCTGTGCAACCGAAAGCCGCAGCAATACTTGCCCGCCATCCCAAAAAAAGCCCTGTTGATACTGTATAAATAACTCCTGTACCTGGTATCAGAACTACGACCAATGATGTGATTAAAAACTCTGGGTTAAACATTATTCTCCTTTATTTGTTGCCTTACTCCTCTATAACGTTATTTCTCACCAATAGGTGTTCAGCAGTCCCTTTTGCTGGTGGCCTCTCTTGTGAACGTGCTTTTTTATATTTTATTAAAGTGTGTATCATGTCTCCGGAGTTCTTAATAGTTTTATTGTTACACCTCCGAAGCGGAAGCGTTTATATAATAAGGATTGACTTACGGGGTGTAACGGTCTGTTCGTATGAAATAAATACCTGATTATCCATTTCATTCTATTTCAACGTACGCCGCATTGTCTTCAATGCTAATATGAGTTCACTCATTTACTGTGCAAAACCTGAGACGAGCTTGGAACAATCCGGCTTTCACTCCGTGTTCTGGCCGGGTGTCGGGTTTGCGCTCAGCGGGATCACATTTGGCTCCGTGACAACTTTTTTAACTCTTTTGTTTTCGATGAATCACTGGAATCACGGCGCATTGGCGTTTGCGGCGTTTGCGTGCATGCTCATCGTGACCCGGATTTTTTTCGGGCACCTTCCCGGCAGATTCGGCGGAGCAACGGTCTTACTTTATTGCCTTGTATTCCAGGCAGCAGGTCTTATCATGATAGGCACGACTGCCCATGGCCCTGTGGCCATGGTGGGGGCGGCCGTTGCCGGTGCGGGATTTGCCCTGGTGTTTCCCTGCCTATTAATAGAGGCAGTAAAAGGATTATTATATGAAAATGGAATTATGGAGAAATTTAATGAAGCCCATTACGATTATAAAAACAGGGAAAACATTTCCAGATCTTATAGATAAAAACGGAGATTTTGAAGATTGGATCTCAAGGGGGATAGGTCTTCCCAATAGTGAAATTAAAATTGTCAATGCTGAATCCGATATATTGCCGGAGCCCGATCAGATCCGCGGTGCAATAATTTCCGGTTCTCATGCATATGTCACTGACAATCTGGATTGGTGTCTCAGGCTTGAACATTGGACAAAGATGATCATTGATAACCAGATGCCACTTCTTGGGATATGTTTTGGCCATCAAGTGATTGCCAAGGCCATGGGCGGAATTGTTGATTTCCATCCCATCAGTCTTGAAATCGGCACCAAAGAAATAGAGTTGCTGCCAAGTTGTGAAAATGATCCTTTATTCACAGGATTGCCGGCCAGGTTTAAAGTTCACTTATTTCATTCCCAAAGTGTTATTCAACTGCCTGCGAACACAACTGTTTTAGCTCGAAACGAATTTGAACCACATCAGGCAGTTCGGGTTGGTAAAAATGCTTGGGGGGTTCAATTCCATCCTGAGGCAAATTCAGCCGCTACTAGGGGTTATATTCAGAATCTATTAGCGGATGTTAAATCTGCTGATTATGAACCTGACCAGCTTTTCGAGCAAATAGAAGAAACGCCATATTCGGCTTCCCTTTTAAAAAGATTTGTCGAATTGATTTGAAAAGATCTGATCATAGCCACAGCATCCTTTGCATACTCAGGCAAGGGGAGGAGGCGGCGGTGGAAGTTCCCTGTTCTCATAGGCTTCCCGAGCCTTTCTTACTGGTATGCGGGTTTCACAAGGTACACCAACTTGGCACAGACCGCAGCCGTAACCTTCATAGTTATATGCTTTTTTGACATACCCACTGGAGGCTATCAGGTGCTGACGGCAGGTTTCCTTGTCGTGCCCGGAAGTTGTAAGCGCTCGAACCGGGCAGCGGTCAATACATTTGCCGCAGGAACCATCAACAAAGAAAAGACACCAGGCACGGTGATGGTTATAGTACCTGGTCGAAGGCGCTATTTTAATTTTTGCCACCACAGACCCGGCCCTCATGGCTTTACCTTTGGGCGTAATCAGTCCATCGCAAAGCCCAAACGTACCAAGGCCTGCAGCATAGGCTGCGTGACGTTCTGACCAGGATGATGCATATCCGTAATTTTTGGAATTCACCCAGGCCCAATTGGGCGTCAGCATGGGCGCGACTGCAGGATAGCCCTCATCGGTCAGTGTTTTGGCAATATGCGTTCTAAGAGCTGCATTGAATTTTTCCCCTTCAATGCGGACCCTGGCCCAGCTTTCGGCGGGGAACTTTTTTGCTTGTCGATTCATATCCCGCACAGCTTTGCGTTGGGGTAAAATCCAGGATATAACCGTAAGTTCCTCAGGTGTAGCTAAGTTGTGGGGGTGATATTGATTATAGATCTCCAATGGAGTCCAGTGAAAAGGACCAACATATTCCTTGTATGCTTGAAAGAGGGGATCTGCCCCCGAGGCGAATCCGACCAAAGCCTCATCCCAGGCCGGGGCATTGTCCTCATTTTGCAAATTGTTAAGAGGGGATTCGGATAAGAAATTTTCCACTAAACCGGTGATCCAGACGGATAGATTCTCTTTGGGGGGCATAATTATTCTCCTGTTTTCTGGTATCTCTCTAACTATAGTATCTTTTCATAGCTGAAAAAAGCCAGTCTCCGGCACGGCCCAAAGGACGATCCTTGGACCAGGCCATAAGAATCGGGGCAGAAAGGACCGCCTCACCCATGTCCACCTGGATCTGCTCCAGCCGTCCCGCGTATAGGTCCTCCTTAATTAAGTGTTCGGGCAGAATTCCCCACCCCACCCCCTGAAGTAGGAGATCCCGGATCAAATATTCGTTTTCCACCCACCACACCCTGCTACTGAACACGGGAAGCTGTGTTTCCTGTTCCCCTCCCCGGGAAGTCACCTCGATTTGCAAAACCAGGTCAAGGGCAGAAATGTCTATCCCAGCCTTTCCCAGGCCATGTTTGGGGTGGGCTGCCGGAATGAAGTTCATCTTTCCTACAATCTGAAAATCCGACCGGGACTTCCATCTGTCCAAAAGGATTTCTGTGGGCATCATCACTCCGAAATCAATCCTGTCTCTCTCAATCATATCCCAGACATCATTGAGGGAGCCTGAAAGAATTTCCAGTTCCGTCTCAGGAAACTGGGCTTTAAAGTTCTTGAGCAGGATTCCATCTTTAAAGGCCAGGTGAGGAAGGGTTTCAGAAACAGCCAAACGGACCCGGCCTTCCATGGTTTCGGCCAGCACCGCCGCTTTGTTTTGCATGGACCGGCAACGTGACAATATAGTTTCAGCTTCTCTGAGGAACATCTCTCCGGTCAGGGTTAGCACCGGATATTTTCCTGCCCGGTCAAATAGTTCCAGTCCCAAATCAATCTCGAGATTGGCAATCGCCATGCTCACGGCTGACTGGGCTTTGCCCAGCTTTCTGGCGGCAGCCGAAAAAGAACCTGTTTCAGCACTTGCTGAAAATGCTTCCAATTGATCCAAAGTAAAATTCATGACATAAACCTATCAATATTTCAGATGGGTTTCAACTTTATTCCATCTGCTTTTAATGATAATTAAAAGTTTTTAAATTTTGTAATTCAAAGAATGTATGGGATATGAATAAAAAACCTGCAATGAGATCTAATCTGGATAGACTTCGTCATTCCATTATTTTTGAGAGCGTTCTACTACTTCTTACCGTACTGATTCTCAAGGATCTCTTCAATCAGCCTGCCACCCACATTGGGGGATTCGGAATCGTCATGTCGCTCATGGCCATGGTCTGGAACTATTTTTACAATTGCGCCTTTGACCATGCCCTGATCTTTTTTAAACACCCCCTTTATCCCCGGGCTTTTAAACTCAGGGTTTTTCATACTGTGTGTTTTGAGGGTGGATTCATGCTGGTTTCCGTACCTTTTACGATGGTTTGGATGCGTTTTACTTTTATCCAGGCGCTGACCATGGATATTGCTTTTACCATGGCTGTCCTCACCTTCACTTTGGTTTTTAACTATGCTTACGACGTGATTTTTCCTGTTCCTCCAGCCTTGCCCGACTGAGTGCCGGGCAGGATTAACAATCATGGCTGTTTATGAAAATGATCTCCCTATTGAAAAATCCTACTTTGTTGGGGTATGAGTAGATGCATTATGGAAATATTATTTAATCCTTTTGAAGACCGGACAGACCGGGATGTCAGAAATCTTCTGGGCAATGCATTTATTTTGGCACTGGAGAAAAGCGACCCGGCTCCTGTGGCACAGGCGGTTTCTGATCTGGATGCCCAAAAAATGTCCGGTGCGGCCCGGGGTTACATCAAAACCCGATATGACCGGTACACTGCGGTTCTGGCGCAAATATCGTCAAATATCGTTTTAAAAACCGATTTTTATGCCACGGCCGGGCTGCTCTGGGATGAATCCCTTTTCTTTGAATGCCATGAATGGCTTGAAAAGGATTACAGGGCGCTTCAGGGGCAGGAAAAAAAAATCCTCCAGGCAATGATACGCACAGCAGGGACATTTGAACTGCTGGCTTACAACAGGAGAACGGCGGCTGTTTCTGTGGCGGCCAAAGCTCTTTCCGTGCTGGAAAATCATTTTTTGCAGGTTCCTGAATCGTTTAATATCCAGCCCAAAATTACCCGCTTAAAAATTGTTGTCAAAGATGCCTGAATTGGTTTTCCACCGTTGATGTGTGTGCAAAGTTTGAAAAACAGGCAATTCTATGGAAAGCGTTTCGGGAAGGGGATACTGGTGATTCTGCCGGCTGTGGTTGTGGAATCATTATAAGCCAAGGAGATTATTGTATGCCGGTCTTCATCGCCATTGCCGCCAACACGGACTGCAATAAAAATGGCCAGACTATAACCAGTGTACCCCTGGAATACAGCCGCTGTATTCAACAGGCCGGGGCCGTGCCTGTTATTTTGCCGCTTTGTGAGGATGAGCATGCCCTGGTTCAGATGCTTTCCTGGGTACATGGCCTGATTCTTCCGGGCGGCCTGGATATGGATGCCGGCTATTTTAATCAGCCCATGCATCCGGCATGCAGGGCCAGCGGTCTCAAGCTGGATTCCTTTCAGATTGCGCTGGTGAATCAGGCCGTGGAGATGAAAATACCTCTTCTGGGTATTTGCCGGGGGGCCCAGGTGATAAACGTGGCTTTAGGTGGCTCCCTGATCCAGGATATCCCAAGCCAGATTCCGGAATCTGATATTGCCCATATGCAGAAGGTGTTTTCCTATGACACAAACCATGAGGTCCGGTTTGATACTGGTTCCCGACTCAATCGTCTGTTTGGCGATTCCATGAGGATCAACTCCCGGCACCACCAGTCCATTGATACCCCGGGCAAGGGAATCCGGATCACGGCATGGGCCCCGGACGGGGTTGTGGAGGGGGCAGAACACGAGTCCTTGCCCATTGATCTTGTCCAGTGGCACCCTGAACTTCTCATGCAGAAAAATGATGACATGTCCCCTTTATTTAATCAGTTTATCAGCAACTGCACAGGATAGACTGAAATCATCGAAAATAGCTCTAAAATATTGGAATTGCAGGCCTGTATACTGATTTTGAGATGCCTCAAATATACTTTTCAGTCCGGATGGCGAAATTTCATGTTGATTTTATAAACATAAATTAATATACAAGGGTCAATTTTATACTAGTGGTTCTAAAAAGTAAGAGTGGTTGTGTAATATTTACCGGACAAGTGAAATACCCCTGACATAACAGCTATATTGGAGAGGGATCATGAAACGATTATTTCTCATTGCAGTACCCTTGTTTGCTTTTGTTTTAACGGGCGGCATTGCCCTTGCTGAGGACACTGAGGCTAAACTTGAGCTTCCCACCGGCACCATCACCTTGCAAGCCCCCGAGGATGCCGGATACAAGGCCACCCTGTCCCCTGTTAATTTTCCCCATTCCCTGCATTTTTCCTATTCCTGTAAAGAGTGCCATCATACGTGGGACGGAAATGGCCCCGTGAAAAGTTGCGGGACAAGCGGCTGCCATGAAAACCACTGGGCGCCCAAGCCTGGCCAGGAGGATGTATCGGAAAACGGTGTAAAATCCATGACCGGGGCCTTCCATCAGGTATGCCGGGACTGCCACAGAAATGAGGTTGATAAACAGAAGGCAGCCGGTTCAAAGAACATTGCTTCGGGCCCTGTTGCCTGTTCCGGATGTCATCCCGATCCCCATTCAGAAGTTGCCAGCAGTGATGAAAAACTGTCCATCCCCTTGGGAATTATTACCATAAAGGCACCCGAAGGGGTGAATGCCACACGCAATCCCGTAGGTTTTCCCCACGGACATCATTTTCAATTTGCCTGTAAAGATTGTCACCATGAATGGGATGGCGAAAGTGAAATTGAGGCCTGCAGCTCTTGTCACAATGAAATTAAGCCTTCAGGTTCCAGAAATATTAAAGATGAATCAAACCAGATGTACTATCTTGCGGCCTATCACAATGTCTGCGTGACCTGCCATCGGGATACGGATAAGAAACACCGTCAGGCGGCCAAGGACATGGCCCAGGGAAAAATAGAAAAAGCTGATCTGCCCAAGACTGCTCCTGTGAATTGTAGCGGCTGCCACAGCTGATCTTGAGCTGATTCATTAGGAAATTACATAAACAAGCCCGGCAGGTCCCGGTTACCGGGATCTGCCGGGCTTGTTTTTATATGAAAGTACCAATAAGTTTCTGAGTTACTTTTATGTTTTGTTGTGGGTGGAGCCTGGCAGCTGATATGTCAGGTCAGCCCATGGCTGCTATTATGAAGGAAGTTGGTTTGGAAAAAAAGAGCAAGGGGCGGTTTGTTGTGTTTGAAGGCATTGATGGGTCGGGTAAAACCACCCAGACACAGTTGCTTTGCCAACGCCTGGCCTCACAGGGCGCACGGATTTTTGCCACACGTGAGCCCACCAACGGTCCCGTGGGGCAGCTGATTCGCCGGATACTGTCGGGCAGCCTTTCAGCGGACCAGCGGACCATTGCCAGTCTATTTGCCGCAGATCGTACAGAGCATCTGATGAACCCTGAAAGCGGTATCCGCCACATGGTGGATAGCGGTACAATAGTCGTGTGTGACCGGTATTATTTTTCTTCCTATGCCTATCACAGCCAATATATGGATATGGAATGGGTGATCCAGGCCAATCAGCTGAATGCCGATATTTTGAAACCTGATATCACCCTGTTTATTGATGTGGACCCTCAAATCTGCCTGAAGCGGCTTCAAACCACCAGAAATCACCTTGAAATCTATGAAAAAATAGATATCATGAAGCAGGTACGGGCAAATTATCTGGCAGCTTTTCACCGCTTGGAAGACCAGGAGCGTGTGGTTGTAATTGACGGAAATGATTCTGTGGAAAATATAGCCAATGCGGTCTGGAGCCAGGTCTGCCTTTTAATGCAACAGGAAACAACATGAAAAAAGTGTGTGTTATCGATGGTCAGGGTGGCGGTATCGGATCAACCGTAATCAAGCGGATCAAGGAGCGGTTTGAAGAGTCCGTTGAAGTGATCGCCCTTGGCACCAACGCCATTGCCACTGCCCAGATGCTTAAAGCCCGTGCCAATAAAGGTGCTTCGGGCACCAACGCCATTGTACAGACGGTTAAGAGTGCTGATATGATTATCGGCACTGTGGGGATTATCATGCCCCATGCCATGATGGGAGAGGTGACACCCCAGATGGCCGAAGCCATATCCTGCTCCCAGGCCAAAAAGATTCTTTTGCCCCTGACCCAGGAGAATATAGCCATAGTCGGAGTGATGGGTTCGCCTTTGCCCCAGCTGGTGGATGAATTGCTGGATAGCTATTTCCCTTTGCCATCATAAAGGGTTTAGCGTGTAAATTATACTTATTGGGGTTGTTTTCCCAATGTAAAAAAGGAAAAGACCCATGATTGAAAAAGATCATCATAGATCAGGAGTGCATATCATGTGTGAAGCCAATGCATATCTCATTGACAAGAGTGGAAAGGAGTCTCTTTTTCTTGAGGCTGTGGACAAGGTGGAACCCGAAGAAGACGGCATCCGCCTGGTCTCTATTTTCGGTGAACAAAAATTTTTAAAAGGAAAGATTCATTCCCTGTCCCTGGTGGATCATAAAGTTTATCTCGAACATGAATAACGGCCGGGCGTCCTCACCTGCCCAACAAAAAAGGCAGGCCGGATAATCAACAGCATCCGACGAGCCTTTGATTTTATTGTAATTCCAGATAAATATTACCAGCCAAGAGTCAGATAATCATGCATGGAGTTGGCTGCGGCACGTCCTGCACCCATGGCAAGGATAACAGTGGCTGCACCTGTAACGATGTCGCCTCCGGCCCAGACGCCTCTTTTGGATGTTTTGCCGTTGACGGGATCTGCAATAATATTGCCCCATTTGTTTAAAGCCAGGTCCGGGGTGGTGTTGGTGAGCAGCGGGTTGGCGTTGGATCCCACAGACACGACCACCAGGTCACAGTCTATTTTAAACTCGCTGCCTTCAACGGCCACAGGACGGCGCCGACCGGACGCATCAGGCTCGCCCAGCTCCATTTTCAGGCATTCCATACCGGTGAGGCGACCGTTTTCGTCTCCGAAGAACTGGGTGGGATTGGTCAAAAGTACAAATTCAATTTTTTCCTCTTCAGCATGGTGCAGTTCTTCGTTTCTTGCGGGCATCTCATCCCTGGAGCGCCTGTAAACAACCTTGACCGAGTCTGCACCTAAACGCATGGCGGTTCTGGCAGAGTCCATGGCCACGTTACCTGCACCAAGAACCACGACATTTTTACCCCGGGCAATGGGGGTGTCGTATTTAGGGAACAGATACCCTTTCATCAGGTTGGTACGGGTCAGGTACTCATTGGCTGAATAAATACCGATGAGGTTTTCACCGGGCAGGTTCATGAATCTGGGCAGTCCTGCACCCACGCCGATATATATTGCGTCATACCCTTCACTAAACAGTTCATCAATGGTGATGGTGGCGCCGATGACGGTGTTACATTCAATTTTTGCCCCCATTTTTTCCAGGGTGGCCACTTCGGCGGCAACGATTTCTTTGGGCAGACGGAATTCGGGAATACCGTATACCAAAACCCCGCCGGGTTTGTGAAATGCTTCAAAGATGGTGACATCATGGCCCTTGGCTAAAAGGTCGCCTGCAACGGTCAGTCCTGAGGGGCCGGAACCGATAACCGCAACTTTTTTACCGGTCTTTTCAGCAACCGCAGGTGCTTCACCCGTACCGTGGTTACGTTCCCAGTCCGCGGCAAAGCGTTCAAGATAACCAATGGCAACGGGTTTACCTTTTTTGCCGACCACGCATCTGCCTTCACACTGTTCTTCCTGGGGACAGACCCTGCCGCAGACTGCGGGAAGGGCATTGCGTTCCCAAAGTTTTCTGGCCGCAGCGGAAAAATCACCATCAGCTATGCATTTTATGAATTCGGGGATGGATACCGAAACCGGGCAGCCTTCCATGCAGGCTGGTTTTTTGCATTGCAGACAACGTTTGGCTTCTGCCATTGCCATCTCTTCGGTAAGTCCCAAAGGAACTTCCACAAAATTCCTGCGCCGGACATCCGGGTCCTGTTCTGGCATCACTACCCGATCAACAGTTTCTTTTTTCTCAGCCATTTATTCCTCCATATATCCCAGAAACGGGCGCGTTAATTTGAATTGCATCTGCATGTGTTGTAAGCATCCATGGATTGTTGCTCAACTTCCCTGTAGGACGCAAGCCGTTTAGCCAATCCATCAAAATCAACCTGGTGGCCGTCAAATTCGGGGCCGTCCACGCAGGCAAATTTTGTCTTTCCGCCCACAGCGACCCGGCAGCCTCCGCACATGCCTGTGCCGTCAACCATGATGGGGTTCAGGCTGACCATGGTTTTTACACCCTTATCCTTGGTTATCAGACTGCAGAATTTCATCATGGGGATGGGACCGATGGCTACAACCAGGGCAATGTCCTCTTTTTCAATGGTTTCCTTGAGTATATCCGTTACAAATCCGTGATGGCCCATGGACCCGTCATCGGTGCAGATATGCAGATGGTCGGAAGCCTGACGCATCTTTTCTTCCAGGATGAGAAGGTCGTAGGTTCTAGAGCCCAGAATGGCGGTGACCTCATTGCCGGCATCTTTCAACGCCCGTGCGATGGGATGCAGTACGGCAATGCCGGTGCCGCCGCCTACGCAGACGACCTTTCCCAGCTTTTCAATGTGGGTGGGGGCCCCCAGCGGACCGATGAGCGCATAGTATTCTTCGCCTACTTTAAGATCTTTGAACCTGGCCGTGGATTTTCCCACAACCATGTAAATGATGGTGATTGTGCCTTTTTCAGGGTCGGTGTCTGCCATGGTCAGCGGGATACGTTCGCCGGTCTCGTCTGCCTGAAGAATCACAAACTGGCCGGGTTTCGCCTTTTTGGCTATGCGAGGCGCTTCTATCTCGTTGAGGATAATGGTGCCCTGGGCCAACTCCTCACGATGTACTATTTTTGCCATTATTATCCTCCTTATTAGAGTGTAAAAAAAATTTATAAGGATGTTAAAAAAAATTTATAAGGACAACCCTTATCAAACAATTTAATAAATGTGCATCTTATTGATCGTTTTGCCTAAAATCAAGTGGAAACCCGGTATGAAATTGTAGGCAATTATTTTAAATAAATAAAAAATGTAAGGCAGTTTTACATTTTCTTTGCCATAACACCGGTCAACGCTTAAATTTAAGGGCAACTCCAAACATACACCCGGTATAAGTTTTTTTTCAAGACTTGAGATCAGAATTTTGGAAAAAAATAGAATAATCTTCAATTTTACTGAACACAGATCAAAAAAACAAAAAAACCGGAAACCGTAGACCTAAGGATTTGCACTGCCCGGTCTATGGGTTTCCGGTTTTTAGTTTTACGTTCTGATCTGCCGGGCTAAACCCGGGAATCCGCCTCAGATAGGGTTTTCAAAAAATTCTGGCATGATGATATCCCCGATTTTTTCCTTAAGATGCACCAACGCGGTCTTTTGTTCTGACAGGATTTGAAACAAAGTTTCTGGAAGGTTCTCTTCCCTTTCATATGCCTTTTCCTGGAGTTCAATACGCCGGATGATTTTTTTTGTGTACAGGGCAAACTGCATATCATAAAGAGATCTGGGATATTCTTTGTCAATGATTTGCCCGAACAGTCCGGCCAGGTCATCGTAGCAGGGCAGGTTGCCGATGGGGGTGGACAGATGCCGAACTTCGTTATGTGCATATCTTTCCAGCCAGGCCAGCCATACTTTAACGTCCCGTTTTTCCCCAAGCAGCTTGTCTGAGTCGCCGCCCCTGGCCCGGTGGGTGAGAAAATAGTTCAGACCGGCCATCACCGGTTTGAATGGTTCTTTAATGTCAGGGTTGTTGAAGAATTTGAACTGGGCATCCATGTAGTCGCCCAGAGCTCCGGGAATAAAAGGGGCGTTGGCCCAGGGGGCACGTTTAACGCCTGTGACCCCGACCTCCGTGGCCGTGGTTGCAGATACAATACAAGCACCGATGACCACTCCGGCATCCGGGTTTTTTGCCACCCACACCGGCGGCATTGTGTCCGCGTCCCTGCCGGAATATGTAAATATCCGTGTCACCACCCCTTCGGGATTGGCTGCTTCGGAGGAGTAATTGTGCAGATTATCCGAGGCCAGGGTATACCTGGAATTGGGATGGGATATGGGGACGGGTTCTGCATTGTCATAGGTTTTTCCCCGGTGCCAGTTTCCCTGGAAGTTGATGCCTTTTTCCGGGGCTGGTTCCATATTGCCGACCCAGTGGGGTTTGAGCTCCTCATCAATGAGGACATTTGACCATATCACTTCGTGGCCGGGCTGGCGCAGGACCTTCATCAGCAACGGATCACCTTCAACGTTTACACCCTCCACAATGCCGAATATCCCGTTTTCCGGGTTAATGGTGCGGATACTGCCGTCTTGGGCAATCCACATCTGGGCCAGGTCATCGCCCACAAATACATTTCCGGCCATGGCTGTGGTGGTTTTTCCGCACCCGGAAGGGGCCGCTCCCGTACACCAGGTGGTCCGGCCGCCCGGTCCTCCGATGCCTGTAATGAACATATGTTCGGCCAGCTCTTTGCCCCGTTTCCGGTACACGGCCATATCCACGGCAAATCTGTGATTCCCTTTTTTCAGCAGCAGGGTATTGCCGGCATAGGTGCATTTCCAGGCATAGGTGGTCTGGTGTTTCCGGTCCATGAACACCCGGGCACTGGGAAGATCTTCGGTGCGGTTCAGGCCTTCGGAATGTATATTGGTGAAAAAATATCCCTTTTGTATAACTTCCCGGTCAAAATCGTTAAAGGCATTTCGGTAAAGCAGCTCAGCGCTGTGGGATATATAGGCAGAGGATGTAAGTTCTAACGCCGGGTTGGCTGCAGGGGACCCCACAGGACCTCTCATATAAAATCCCACAATCATGGTCAGGTTTTCCATGATGCCGGCCAGGTTGTCTTCAATCTGTTTTACGGCCTGTTCGGGGGGCATACGGTTGGCAAGGCTGGATACCAGATCCTGGGGGGCAGCAATGTAATAGGTACGGTCCACGATCCGGCCCTGCTCGCCGGCCAGGTCAAAATGGACGGTGTGCCCGGGCATGGCAAGTGCGCGTTCTTCACCCTTTTCAAGGGCTATTTCCCGGATGGTCTGCTTGTCTTCGTCTGATCCGGTGTTGATAAATACTTTCCGGGGTCTGCAAAGGGCAATGGCGTTGGCGATACGGACCAGTACATCCGGATGCGTGATTTTGGAAATTTTTGATAGCTGGGTGCTGTCAAGTTTTAATTCAAACAGATTATTGGCCTGGTCGGGAGAATTGATTTTCCCAAGGGTGTGTAAAGGGTCCATATGTAAAAATTTAAATCCAGAAGGGGGTTTATGAGTTTCCAAAGTTCAAAGGTCTGTCTTTACCATTTAATAGGGAAAATTTAAATAAAATATTACAAAATAGTAAAAAAAGAAATTGTGCCATGCTCGGATAAATTATGATACAACCTTGGCAGTGCAGCCTCAGGTAAATAAATCATAATCCCGGGAGACTTTTCATGACACATATATTTGCAGATCTGCATAATCACACCACAGCCTCTGACGGGGATTTCTCCCCCCAGGACCTGGTTGCCCTGGCCGCGAACATGGAATTGCGGTTTTAGGAGTGACCGACCATGATACCCTTAACGGACTTGAACCGGCACTGGCTGCAGGGAAAACTCAAGGGATAGAGGTCTTCCCGGGTGTTGAGGTCTCCGTGCGATTCAAACGGGATTTTTTCACGGGCACCCTGCATGTGTTGACCTATTTCCCCGGCGTGTTGTTAAATGATTCAGGGTTTGTTTCGCGGTTTAAAACCCTTTTGTCCGCGGGACGGGGGCAGGGGCTGGTCAGGGCAAGAATTGAAAAAATCAACGAGGTGTTCGGGCCCGGCAGTCAATCGCCTTTCTTGTCAAGGAATCTGACCTTTGAAGACATTGCTGCATATTCGGACAATGCCTCCCGCCGCCATTTTGCCATGGCCCTGGAGGAAAGATTGGGCGTTTCAGACAAAAATACCATTACCCGGATCATCGGCAATGACAGCCCTGCCTATCTGCCTTCGGGAGTAGATCTTGAACAGGTGAAAGGTTTTATAAAAACTGAACCTGTGGTGGCTGTACTGGCCCACCCCGCTGCCGGTTCTTTTCCCGGGGAAGGGCATTACAAGGAGGTTCTGCCGCCCGTGGAAATTGTGGAGCGTCTGCTGCCCGAGTTTCTGGACGCCGGCGTCAGAGGCCTTGAGGTCAATTATCCGGGCCATTCCCCGGAACATAGGGCCCTGCTTCTATCCTGGGCCCGAAAGTATGATCTGCTTGTGACAGGCGGTTCTGACTGCCATGACAGCACCCATCGCCCTTTAGGGGCAGCAGGGGCAAGCAGGGAGGAATTTGAACATTTAAAACAGGCGGTACTGCTCTAAATGTTAGGTTCCTATATTGGGAATCTGCCGTAATTAAATTTTATATTGTTTCTGAATAGTTAAAAAAAAAGTTGAAATTTTATTACATTTATCGTAAGAAGTTAACCAGATCCAGTTTCCGTTAGTCTTTTATATCAATTATATTTCTATTTTCCTGTAACAGATGGGCTTAACAGACATCGTTTCAGTGCTTTAATTGAAGTATATTTAAGATAAGCTATATGGATTCTGGTTCTAAACCGGGTTTCGTGGGCATTCCGGTGGGCGCAGTTAATTTAAAAAGGAGAAAAAGATGAAAAAAATTATTGTAGCACTTGCAGCAGTTGCCTTAATGGCTGGTTCTGCCTATGCAGCAGATTGGAATTTTTATGGCAGTGCCCGTGTTCAAACTTTCTGGTCAGATGTAGACGTAATTGATGGGGCTGACGGTGATGTTCAATACAGTGAAACCCTTCACAGTAATGCCCGTATCGGTGCAAATGTAAAAGTTTCTGACGAACTGACAGGTCGCTTTGAGTATGGTGCTTCCGGCGGCAATGCCAATATCCGTCTGCTCTACGGTGAATGGAACTTTGGTGCCGGTAAATTATTGGTCGGTCAGGATTATGCTCCTCTGAACTATCTGTACTCCAATCAGGTCGGTGGAGAAGATTTTAACTTGCTGTCTGTTGGCGGTGTCTACGCCGGTCGTCAGGCTCAGGTTTGTGTAAAGTTTGGTGGTTTTAAACTTGCCGTACTGAACCCGCGTACCCAAACAACAGGCACTGCCACAGTAGATCAAGTTGTCATTCCTGCGATTCAGGCAGCTTATGCGCTTAACCTTGATATGCTTGGGTTGGAATTCGGTGGCGGCTACAGCTCCTTTGACACCAGTGCCGGAGATGTTGATTCCTATGTTCTGACTATGGGCGCGAAGTTAGACATAGCCGGTTTTTTCATGAAGGGCGATGTTTATTATGGCGAGAATGCCGGCAACTTCATTTCTATGGATCTTGACGGTTCCATCGGCCAGTATAATCAAGCCGGTTTTGCCGATGCATCAGGTACAGAAGTCCTTGACAACGAATGTATAGGGTTCATGGTACTTGCCGGTTTTAAAATTAATGACATGGTCACCATTGAAGCCGGATACGGGTTTGCCCAGGCTGAACTTGATAACGCCAACAGCAACGATCAAGTGGCTTCATATTATATCAACACCACCATCACTTTTGCTCCGGGCGTATTCATTGTTCCTGAAGTGGGTTATGTTGACGGCCAGGAAGCCGGAGATCTTGAAACACTTTACTACGGCCTGAAATGGCAGATTAACTTCTAATATAGAGTAATAATAAACAATTAATCCGGATCCCACGAATTTTAAAGGTTTTCAGTCTTCCTTTCAAAAAACACTGGAGGTTGAGAACCTTATTTTAAGGAAAAACAGTAAAGCGTCGGCTTCAAGAAATCGAAGTCGGCGCTTTACTGTTTTTTTAAACATAGGTCATTGCATCAACCGGTGTGATTCCTGCCGCTTTAGCTGCCGGATACAGACAGACAAAAATGCCTAAGCCGGCAATGACCGCATTGACCAAACAAAAGTCCATGGGCGTGACAAAGGGCACCACCAGCCGCCCCATGCCAAAGAACTCCGAACCTTGGGCCATGAATGACATGTCGATTCCGCCGGACAAACACTGTATGGTCACCATCCCCAATAAATTGCCGGCAACAAGGCCGGTGACTAAAAGAATAAGACTTTCCAGCAGAACGTTTCCCGCAATCCGGACCGGTTTGAGCCCCAGGGCTTTGAGCAGGCCGAACTCCCTGGTTCTCTCCAGTACCGCCATGAGCATGGTGTTAACCAGGCCGAATGCCATGGCAATGAAGATCACCAGGTACCAAAGGAGCATGAACCTGTCAAACATGCTTAAATATCCCTGGAGCAGGGGAAGAAGCTCCATCCAGGTCAGGATGGTCAGGTCCCGGGGCATCCCTTTGTTGAGCGCCGCAACTGTCCGGTCAAGTTCAACGGGGTCCAGGGTGGTTTTTCCCGGTAGGCGGATACAGGCCAGGCTGACATCATTGCCGATCCCAAGAAGTTTTTGAGCGGCGTTCAGGGTGATGAACACATATTGCTTTTCCGTGGCCTCCATGTCTGCTCTGAAGGATCCCCTGATTTTGAAAGCTTGTGACGCTGTGTCAAGATTGGCGTCCTGGGTCATGAGCACCAGTTTGTGGCCGATTTTTGTCTCAAAGGTGTCAAGCAGGGCCTGGCCCACCACAATCCCCCGGTCATCACCGGGTGTCAGCAGACGGCCCTGGGCTGTGTTGTGGCCGTAAAAGGAGAGTGCCGGTTCTTTTTGGGGATCAATGCCCACAATGGTAATCCCCTGGGACTCTCGGGCGTTGGATGCCACGCCCGGGGCCTGGATACGAAAAGCCCAGGCCGCGCCGGGCGGCAGATTTTTGTTCAGCAGCGTGGCTACAGCATCAGGTGCTTTGATCCGGTTTTCCACGGCCGGGTCTTCCCGGAAAAGAGGATGCTGGATCTGGATGTGACCGGTCAGGGTGTTCAGGGCACTCTCCAGGGCGGAGTCCATTACCCCCCGGGAGAGCGCGCAGAACGCCAGCATGCTCCAGGCACCGATGATGATGGCGGTCAGGATGATACCCGTCCGTTTGGGGTTGCGCCACACATTGCGCCAGGCCATGTAAAAATGCATGATATCTCCTTCAGGCCAAGGGGGCCTACACAGCCCGCATGGCTTGAACAGGGTTGATCCGGTGAACCTTGAGGGCCGGGTACAGGGCTGTAAGTATGGTGATGACAAACACCAGGCATGGTCCTGCACATGCGGTTGCCATGGTCAGCTTTGGCCTGATTTCGCCCGGGATGCCGTACTGCCGGAGCATGCCTTCGGCGCCTCCTAGGGGGATGCCGGTATGTCCGAGCCACAGGGTGAGGGAGCATCCCGCAAAAACCCCCAGGGCAATGCCGCACAGGGTCAGAAATCCTGATTCAAGCATGAGCATTTTTGACAGCCGTCCGGGCCTGGCGCCGATGGCGATGAGGGTTCCCAGCTCCCGGGTCCTTTCGAACACGGTCATGACAAAGGTGTTCATGATACTGAACGCCACCATGACCAGTAAAATAATATAAAAAATGATCCCGCCCCCCAGGTCCATCTCAATGGACTGGACCAGGCCGGGGTTCAGTTCCCCCCATGAGAGGCAGACAAGTTTTGAGCCCGGGTTCTGCCGGGCAAGTGCTGATGTTACAGTCTGTTTGACATTGTCCACATTCCCGAGGGAATCGCAGATTATGACAATTTCATGGACAGCGCCCCGCATGGCAAATACTTCCTGGAAATGGGCCAGGGGAATCTGGATGGCCGCGCGGTCGTAATCGTCCATGCCTGATTCAAAAATTCCTTTTACAGTCAGCACTGTGGCGGCAATGGAACCGTCCATGGCTGACCCCAGAAGCACCAGCTCATCTCCTACATTTATTTTCAGCTTTTTGGCCAGAAGGGTGCCGATCACACATTGGTTGGCATCGGCTTCATTAAGGTATCCACCGGTGCGGATGGTTCGGGATATGGTTGACACAGCCCTCTCTTTTAATGGATCAATGCCTGTGACCATTCCTGCACAGGTCCGTTCATGGGAAGAGAGAAGGGCAAAGGCGTTGCCTCGGAAAGTAAAGGCAGTGACATGGGGCGTTTTGTTCAGGATTTTTGCAACGACATCCGGCACTGTCACAGTCTGGCGGATTTTATGATCCCGGTTGTACCCCTCCCGGATCACCTGGGCATGGCCGGTCATGGTTTTCACCGATGCATTGATCATCACCTCGTAGGTTCCTATCTGCATGGACAGCATGAAGATCAGCAGCAGGCAGGCAAAGGCAATGGCCAGGACGGTCAGGATGGTGCGCCGGGGATTTCGTCTCAGATTGCGCCAGGCCATGAGGATTTCCATCGTATCACCTCAATGGTTGTTTCAGTGCATTCATGGTAAACATATTTTGTTTTAAAGGAAGATCAAATACCAGATCCTGGTATTCCAGGCGGGTATGCTCCTCCTTTGATACGGCATCCATTGATCCGGCACCAATGGGGCGCATGGTCCATGTCGCCGGAAAAGACTTGTCGCCAAAAGCCTTTATGTCAGACGCTGTCATGATTTTAACCGCTTCCATATCCTCGTCGTAAAACGCCTGTTCAATAATGATTCCGTCTTCGCGTATCAGCAGTGTCTGCATGCCCCAGATCACGGCAGCATCCGGTTTGGGAAGGGATTTGACTTTATAAACTGTAACACCGTCCATGGTCCGGGTCTCCACGATTTCGTGGGTATAGTCGTTGAGAATGGTATCTGCCTTGGACAGGTCATTATTGGAAAAATCAGATCCCATCCAGGACTGGGACATCATGGACGGCGGGATTTTCACCACCCGGTTGATCTTGGGGTTAAAGGTCCACATATCCCGCCCGGTCTTGAGCGTTCCGTTGCCCTTGTCCTTTTTGGGGGAGATGATCTGAAAAATGGAATCCTCCCGGCCCCGGGTCCAGGCTTTGATGACGGAAGTTCTTTCCCAGTCCGCCCTGTGAACCGTCATCGTCACCGTGCACACCGACGTTTTGCCCCGCATATAATCCCAGGCCTTTGCCACAAGCCCTGCCGCATCAGGCTCGCCTGCAAGCGCCGCAGATGAGAGCAGCACCAGAAGCAGCCCGGCCATGAAAATCCGTTTTTTCATTTCAACGTTCCTTTTTTCAATTGTCCGAGAATTCAAAAGAATTCATCACATATCCTTGTGAATAATAGATATTTTTTCGACTACACCCCCAAAAATGGACTGAATCACTTTGGTTTGTCAAGAGGAGCAACCCTTTAAAAGAATCAATCCCAAAATTCAACCTCCTGGATTGGGGAGGCTGAAAGGAAAGTTTTGGGTATGGTTAATGTTGGGAAATGAAAATCTGTTATGGTTGAAATGGTTAAGATCTGTGCCTGTTAACGAAATGGTTTCACTGTTATTTTTGATAAAAATTTGTAAAGGCAGTTTGCAGGCAGAACCCAAAAACTGCATGCAAAAGACCTTTGGCGCGTCAGCGTGTTTATGTTTTGTTGCTTTGCAGAATGAAAAGGAAATAAAAATGGAGTATCAGTCATTTCTGGCAGACAGGACCCGGCTTATGCAAACCAATGCTATCCGGGAAATTCTTAAAGTGGTATCAAAGCCCGGGATCATCTCCCTGGCCGGGGGAATTCCTTCTCCGCAAAGTTTTCCCATGGATCTTTTTAAAGTGCTGGTTGAAAAGGTTATGACAAAATATCAGTCCCGTGCATTCCAGTATGATTTGACTGAAGGATTTGTGCCCCTGCGTGAACAGGTCAGTATCCTTTTGTCCCGGCGCGGGATTATTGCATCTCCGGAAGAGGTCAATATCACCTCCGGGTCCCAGGGTCTGCTGGATGCAATGGGCAAGCTTCTGATCAATAAAGGGGATAAAATCGCCATGGAATCCCCCACTTATCTTGGGGCCATATCCGCCTTTAATCCCTATGAGCCCGAATATGTTGCCATGGAGACAGACGACCTGGGCCTGATTCCTGAGTCCCTGGATGAGACGCTGGCAAAATACTCTATCAAGCTTATTTACCTGGTCCCCACATTCCAGAATCCCACGGGCCGAACTTTGCCCCTGGAAAGAAGAGAGAAAATTGCCGCCATTATCCAGAAACACAATGCCCTGCTGGTGGAGGATGATCCTTACTCGTCGCTTCGTTACCAGGGCGAGCCGGTCCCGGCCATCAAGACCCTGGCCCCGGAAAATGTCATCTATCTCTCCACCCTGTCCAAGGTGTTTGCCCCCGGTCTTCGCATCGGGTTTTACGCGGCACCTGCATTCTTGCGTCAGTGGCTGGTTTTAGTCAAACAGGGAGTGGACCTTCACACCTCAACCTTTAACCAGGCCCTGGCTGCCGAATACCTGGAAGGACAGTATCTTGACACCCATTTGCCAAAGATCATTGATCTATACAGGCCCCGCCAGAAGGCCATGCAGGTTGCCCTGGAAAAGATGATGCCCCAAGGGTATGTCTGCACCCCGTCCCAGGGGGGGATGTTTTTATGGGTGACCGGCCCCGAGGGTTTGGATGACCTGGCCTTGTATGAGAAAGCCGTGGAAAACGGTGTGGCCTTTGTGCCGGGCCGGTTTTTTTATACAGATCCTTTGCAGGGCAAAGGGACCATGCGACTCAATTACACCATGGCCGATGAAGCCACCATTGAAACGGGAGTTGAAAAGCTTGCCCGGGCCGCAGGTCAGTTGACGGGGTAGTGATTCCCAATACAAAGTTAGTAAAAATTTACAAGGGGATTCGTCAACCTTGATTGCTCGGGCCCTGGACTGCTTTAAGTGACTTCTTCAGATATCAGGGCTGCAACCGTACAGATTTTGCAGCCCTGATAAAGGCTTTGACCTTTGAAATATCCTTGACGCCCTTTGCTTTTTCCACACCCGAGGATACATCTGCGGCATGGGGACGGATTCTTGACACCGCATCGGCGACATTTTCCGGGGTAAGCCCTCCGGCCAGCATGAGACGCACTTTTTTGGCCATGTCCAGGGCCTGGTCGTAATCCCAGGTTTCGGCGTTTCCCCCGGGAAGTATTCCTTTGCCGTATTCGGCCAGGCAAAAATCTGCGGATCGGTATTTTTCTGTTTCACAAAGCTTAGGGGGCCGTGCCGCAAAAAATGCTTTGGTCACCACAAGGTTTTGGGCGGATAGGCGTTCTGCAAGTTCAGGGGGCTCTGCGCCGTGCAGTTGTACAATTTCAAGCCCGCAATCGGAAACGGTTTGCATGATCGTGTCAAAGGTTTCATCCACAAACACACCGCTGGCCGGCACGCCTTTGGGAAGTGCCCGGACAATTTCCCGGGCTTGGGCTGTGCTGACATGTCTGGGACTTTTTTCAAAAAAGACCAGTCCGATGATATCCGCGCCGGCTTCCACGCACTCAAGGGCATTGTCCACAAGGGTCAGGCCGCATATTTTGACAAGTACGCTTTGCCTTTGGTCTGGTATCTGCCATACATGCTCGGGAAATTGCGTCATGGGGGTTATTGGTCCTCTTCTTTGATGCCGATGAGCGTTTTTATGAATTGGGCCGGATCATCTGAACGGACAATGCTTTCGCCCACAAGGAAATTGAAAATCCGGTTTTCAATGCCCGCTTCAATGCCTGATCGACCGGAGATGCCCGAGGCTTCAACGGGAATAATGTCATCGGGGAAGATTTTTGCCACCCGTTTTGCCACACTTGTATCCACCTCAAGGGTGGCCAGGTTTCTGTTGTTAATGCCCACCACCCGGGCCTGGGCCTTATACGCCTGCTCAAACTCAAACTCTGAATTGATCTCCACCAGCGGCTCCATGCCAAGCTCTCGGGTAAGATGGGTCAATTCGGCCTGCTGGGCAGGCTCAAGCAGGGTGGTGATTAAAAGAACGGCAGAGGCACCGGCTTTTTTGGCTTCGTAAATCTGGTATTCGGAGAAAATAAAATCTTTTCTAAGTACCGGAAGATCAGTGTTTTGGCATACCAGTTCAAGGTCGGGCAAAGTACCTTTAAAGTATTTTGATTCCGTCAGTACGGATATGGCCCGGGCCTGGCCTTTGGTGTAAGCTTGGGCATAGGCGGCCACGTCAATATCGGTTCTGATGTCTCCCTTGGAGGGCGATGCCTTTTTTACCTCGGCAATGATACCCACCGCTTCACTGGTTGAGGCGGCCATGGCATCTGCAAAAGAGGCCGGAACCGGGGTTTGCTCCGCATCACGGCGAATGGCGGCCAGGGGAAGTTTGCTTTTGGCCCGAATGATTTCCTCTTTTTTGACATCAACAATTACGTTGAGAAATCCTTTCATGTATTATCCTCCCGGTCTAACCGTTATCCCTTGTATATGCGGCCAGTTGTTCCAGTTTTTCCATGGCGGCTCCTGTTTCAATGGATCTTAAAGCCATTTCAATTCCCTTTTCAATGCTTGGAGCGGCATCTGCAGCCACAAGGCCGGCCCCGGCATTGAGCAGGACAATCTCCTGTTTCGGACCCTTTCCTCCGGACAGAATGGCCCGGGTGATGGCGGCGTTGTGCTTTGCATCTCCCCCCTTAAGATCTTCGGGGTCAGCGTATTCGTCAAAATAGTTCAAAGGATCAACATCATAAGTCTTGATCATGCCGTCGTTAAGTTCGGTCACCCGGGTAAGACCTGTGGTGGTCATCTCATCCATGCCGTCGTGGCCGTGGACCACAAAGGCTTTTTCCACGCCCAGCAGGTTCAGTGCCTTTCCAAACATTTCTGTGAGCTCCGGAGCATATACGCCTAAAATCTGGCAGGAGGCGGCTGCCGGGTTGGTCAATGGTCCCAGCATGTTGAAAATGCTTCTGATCTTGCATTCGGTGCGGGCTTTTGCGGCGTATTTCATGGATCCGTGGTACAGCGGGGCAAACATGAAACCAATGCCGATTTCGTTGATGGCTTCTTCCACGATTTCAGGGTCCACGCTCAAGTTCACCCCAAGTTGTTCAAGTACATCTGCAGAACCGCATTTGCTGGTGATTGACCGGTTACCGTGCTTGGCCACAGTGACACCGGCGCCTGCAATGACAAAGGCGGTCGTGGTGGAAATATTAAATGATCCGGACGCGTCTCCGCCTGTACCGCAGGTGTCAATGACCTTTTTGGCAAGGGTCTGGACACGCACCGCCTTGGTGCGCATGGCCCGGGCCGCACCGGCTAACTCCTCAAAGGTCTCCCCTTTGGTGGCCAGAGCCGCCATGAATGCCCCGATCTGGCTTTCTGTGGCCTGTCCTGAAAAAATGGCGTCCATCATCTCGGACATCTGCTCCTGGCTTAAGTCCTGTCGTTTTACGATGGTATTCAGGTACGCTGTAAAATCCATATCATGCTCCTTTGATAAAGTTTCTGATCAGCCGCTTTCCCACGGTGGTCATGAAAGATTCGGGGTGAAACTGCACGCCCTGGGTGGGATGTTCTTTGTGTCTTATGCCCATGATCTCCCCGTCCGTGGTTCTGGCCGTTACTTCAAGGCAGTGGGGCAGGTCCGATTCCCGGACTGCCAGGGAGTGGTAGCGCATCACGTTAAAGGGCTTGTTGATGCCGGAATAGATGTGTTTTCCATCAGCTTCCACCACGGATGTTTTACCGTGCATAATGGACTTGGCATGGATAATGGTGCCCCCAAAACTCTGGGCAATGGTCTGGTGACCCAGGCATACCCCGAGAATGGGGACTTTTCCCGACAGTTTTTGTACCAGTTCAAGGCAGATGCCCGCATCCTCAGGCCTGCCCGGCCCCGGGGACAGAATAATGGCATCAAACCCGAGGGCCTCAAGTTCCTCAACACTGATCTTATCGTTTCTGAACACCTCGACCTTGGCTCCGGTGTTCAGAACATAATGCACCAGGTTGAAGGTAAAGGAGTCGTAGTTGTCTATTATTGCGGTTTTCATGTCTTATTCCCCTTTTGGCTATCCTTTTTTACTTTGTGACAGAGCAAGTTTCAATGCCATTTCAACACTTTTAGCCTTGTTGATGCATTCGTTTAATTCGGTTTCAGGATTAGAGTCATAGACAATGCCGGCTCCGGCCTGGACGGTCAACCTGTCGTTTTCCATGACAGCCGTGCGGATGGTGATGGCGAAATCCATGTTGCCGGTAAAGGAGATGTATCCTGCAGCACCGCCGTAAACGCCCCTTTGACGGTTCTCAAGCTTTGCAATGATCTCCATGGCCCTGATTTTAGGCGCACCGGACAGGGTTCCTGCCGGAAACGTGGCCTTGAAAAGATCAAAGGCGTCACAATCTTCCTTTAAATCGCAGGTGATGTTTGAGACCAGGTGCATGACATGGGAATAGCGTTCAATGACCATGGTGTCCGTGACCTGGACAGTGCCTGCCTGGGCCACCCGGCCAAGGTCGTTTCGGCCAAGATCAATGAGCATGACATGTTCGGCCTTTTCCTTTTCATCGTTGAGCAGGTCGTCGGCTAGGGCCCGGTCAGTTTGTTCGCTTTGCCCCCTGGGCCTTGTGCCGGCAATGGGCCGCAAGGTGGCCACCCGGTTTTCAAGGCGAACCATGGTTTCAGGGGAAGACCCTGCAATGATCCGGTCGGTGAAATTCATGAAAAACATGTAGGGTGACGGGTTGATGTAGCGCTGGGCTCTGTATATCAGTATGGGGTCAACCGTTGTTTTGCATGAAAAGGGCTGGGAGTATACGGCCTGGAAAATATCCCCCTCCACAATATGTTCCTTAATGGTTTTAACCCCTTGCATGTACTCCTGGGCCGGTGTTTCAGGTACAAGCTGTGTATCGGCCACAGGGGCTGTTTCTTTGGGGAAAAAGGGCTTTTCCAGATTTTTTACAAGGGTGTCAACATCTGTTCTGGCCTGGTCATAAACTTTGGCCGGATCATCTGTTTTGGACAGATAACAGATATTCAGGCAGGTCAGGGTCTGCTTGATATTGTCAAAGATGATCATCTGTTCGGGAATAATAAAATGGCCGTATGGAGTGCCGTCGGGCAGGGTCACGTCAATATTTTCAAAGAAAGAGACCATCTCATAGGCAAAATAGCCGGTGATTCCGCTCCAGAATCTGGGCAGATCCGGGATATCAGCCGGGGTAAATCCTTTGATGACTTCCCGCATCACGTTTAAAGGATCATTGTCATGATCCATCTTTTGTGTGTTGTGGCGGGTTTCCACAAGAACATGGGTCTTAAAAATTTTGATGTGCCCAAAGGCGGAGACGCCCAAAAAGCTGTAACGCCCCCAGCGCTCGCCACCCTCCACACTTTCCAGCAGGAAACAGGTCTTGTTCTTTTCATAACATTTCTGCAGCAGGGATACGGGTGTATCGCTGTCTGCAAGTACCCTTGTGGCCACTGGTATGACATTGGCGGATTGGGCAAGTTTGATAAATTGGTCTTTATCCGGCAGTCTGTCTAATATCATTTAAAAAATCCTCACAATAATTTTAAAATAAAAAAAGGCTGACATACGGTGTTGTCAGCCCTGAATCCGCAACAGCCGTATATGTGGAGAAGCTGCTGCAGCGATATGTCCTAAGAAATTAAATCATCTTTGATGACCGGTGCAGCAGCCATTGCCATATTGGCCAGGAATGCCAGTGCCATAAAATTTGTTTCTGGTTGGTTGCTGATGTTTTCATGCGTACCCTTGTCTGTTTAAGTTTTTTTAAAGGCCAAATTAAATGGTTTTTATAATGGTGTCAATGAAAATGTTTCTATTTGTAGAAACAAAACATGCGAATG
Organism: uncultured Desulfobacter sp.; assembly: GCF_963665355.1. GTDB lineage: Bacteria > Desulfobacterota > Desulfobacteria > Desulfobacterales > Desulfobacteraceae > Desulfobacter. The sequence continues at coordinate 4,843,905 of NZ_OY762229.1, read as the reverse complement.
CGGACGTAAAGGTAAAAAAAGCTGGTGCTATTGCAACCTGCCATTTATATAGTGTTTGAAAAAAACTGGTGCCCGGCACCTTTACAATGAATTGATTATTGGCCTTGTTTCCCGTGACATCATGTCGGGCAGCACGGCCTGGGACTGATTTGAATGCTTTTGATTTTTCCTCCGGTGGCCAAACCCTGTGAGCCGCCGGCCGGTATTGCACTTTTGTCTTCTGCATTAAAGGAAAACGGTATTGACTGCAAATGTGTTGACGCCAATGTGGACGGCCTTTTATGGCTGGTCAACTCTGTGGGCAAAGAAAGGGCGGCAGACTCCTGGACCCGCAGAGCTTTGAAGAACAGATCCGCTTATTTAAAGGATCTTAGGGACCCTGATCTGTATACCAATGTTGACCGCTATCATCAGCGTGTCAATGATCTGAACCGTCTGGTGGCCGTATCGGTGGACCGGTCGCGATTTCGAGTCAGCTTGAGTGACTATTCGGACAATCAGCTCTCTTCGGTGGATTCAAAGGCGTTGCTTGACAGTGCCGCATCATATAGGGAAAATCCCTTTTACCTGTATTTTGAAGAAAAGCTTCGTCCGGCCATAGACTCCTGGAGTCATCCCTGGATAGGCATCTCCCTTTGCTACCTGAACCAGGCTCTGGTCAGCTTTGCCCTGGCCGGGTGGATCCGGGACAACTTTCCGGATAAAACACTTGTGATGGGCGGAGGATTGATCTCTTCCTGGATGAGCCGTCCTGATTTCAAGAACCCCTTTTCGAGTCTGATTGATCATCTGGTCAAAGGGGAAGGCGAATCACCTTTGCTCGCACTGCTTGGAAAGCCCGGTATTGAGAAAAAACATTATGTGCCGGATTACGGGTTTGCCGATAACCACGATTATATTGCACCGGCAAAAATTTTACCGTTCAGGGGCTCCATCGGGTGCTACTGGAGCAAATGCAATTTTTGTCCTGAAAAGGCTGAAACCCGGCCCTATTCCACCCAGCGGGCCGAACTTGTACTGAATGACCTTGCCCTGATGGCTGAAAATCATGATCCTGAGGTGGTCCACTTCATTGATAATGCCGTGACACCTGCTTTTCTACGGGTACTTTCCAGGCAGACGTGTGCATTTAAATGGTATGGGTTTGTGCGGTTTGAAAAGGATTTTGCAGACCCCCAATTTTGTCTGGCGTTGAAGAACAGCGGATGTGAGATGCTCAAACTCGGGCTTGAATCCGGCGACCAAAGAGTGCTGGAAGATATGAGAAAGGGCACGGATCTCGAACTTGTTTCAGCGACCCTGGCCAATCTTAAAGCCGCAGGTATTCTTACTTTTGTCTACCTGCTTTTCGGCACCCATTATGAAGATGAGGCGGCTGCCCGCCGCACTTTGGATTATATCGAGGCCCATAAATCTGATATTGACTATTTGAATCTGTCTGTGTTTAATTTGCCTAAGTTCAGCGACGATGCCAAAGGGCTTGTCACCCATGAATTTTACCATGGCGATCTCTCTTTATATCTTAACTTTGAACACCCCTTGGGCTGGACCCGGCGTAACGTGAAATCGTTTATTGATAAAGAGTTTAAAAAACAGCTGGGGGTGGGATCCAGGTTCAAAAAAAATCCGGTCTTTTTTTCATCCAACCATGCCATGTTTTTTAATGATATCCACTGAATATTGATTTGAATTTTGAAGGGTTTTCTCATGATTTACGGTCATGTTTTATCCACCGGCAATGAGGTGCTGCTTGGCGATATTATGGACACCAACAGCGCGTATTTATGCAGGCAGCTAAAAAGTTGTGGTGTAACCGTTATAAAGACAAGTGCTGTGCCGGATGATATGGCAGCCCTTGTCAGGGAGATTGAGGATATCGCATCCACCGCGGATGTCTGTGTCATGACCGGCGGTCTTGGACCGACCCCCGATGACTTAACAACCGGGGCACTGGCTGAGGCGGCCGGTGTGGAAACTGAATTGGATACCCAGGCCCTGGCATCCATGAAAAAGTATTTTGACAAACGCGGGTTTGAACTGGACTTTGCCAATCAAAAACAGGCCATGCTGCCCAAGGGTTCAAAATTCATAGAGAATCTTCACGGTACCGCTCCGGGGTTTTCCATGACCATCGACAAGTGCCGGTTTTTTTGCATGCCCGGTGTCTCCAGGGAGATGGAGCGGATGTTTGACTTGAAAGTCAGATCCAAGTTGAATGAAATGACCGGGTATGTCGGTGAAATTCAAGTCATACGCCTGATGCTGTTCGGTATGGCTGAATCCAGGGTCGGGGAGGTCCTTTCTGGTTTTGCCCTGCAGTTTCCCGAAATACATCTGGGGTTCAGGATCAGATTCCCCATGATTGAGGTGAAGCTTTCACGGCTCAAGGAAGTGGTCTCTGATTCTGACGAGGGTCTGGATGGTGCCAAAGAGATGAACCAGGCGAAACTGTGGGTGATGGAAAAGCTTGGGGATAAAGTCATTTCAGACCAGGGACTGACCCTGGCCCAGGAAGTGGGGCGGCTTTTGACGAAGCGCGGGCAGACACTGAGTGTGGCTGAATCCTGCACAGGCGGACTGGTGGCTAATCTGATAACCGATGTGCCGGGCGCCTCTGCATATTTTTTGTTTTCAGCCACCACCTATGCCAATTCAGCCAAGGAAGCTGTTCTCAAGGTGTCCCGGCAAACCCTGGAAACCAATGGGGCGGTGGATGAAACCACTGCCCTTGAAATGGCGGTTGGCGTGCAAGAAACCGGCGGGTCAGACTGGGCTGTCTCCACCACAGGTATTGCAGGCCCTTCCGGCGGAACCGAAGAAAAGCCTGTGGGGACGGTATGTATCGGAGTGGCAGGGCCTTCGGGGTCCTTCTCCCAAAGGTTTATTCTGGACAGCGGTGACCGTGAACGTAACAAACAGCTGTTTGCCGCCAAGGCCCTTGAGATGCTGCGCCGGGAACTTGTGAAAAACTAAAACAGATCAGTGCAGTTCCGGGGCCTGACTGCCCTCACTGTTTGTTCAAGGGGTTCCTTTGCAGGGCTGTTGTCGGGAAGATCCAGCAGGAGAAGTTCAGTATTGCCAATAATAACACTGAGCATATTGTTAAAGCCATGGGCGACGCCATCTGCCAGGCGTCCTGTAGATTCAAGCTTTCGGGAGTGCTCCAGCTGTTCCTGGAACAGCTTTCGTTCCGTAATATCACGACCGATACCCTGTATGCCGATCAGTTCTCCATTAACAAAATCATAGTCGGTCCTGCCGAGGATATCTTTCTCTTTTGCCCCGTAAAGATCCTCAAACCGGGAATTACATGCCAGGAATGCCCCTTCTTCATTCATTTCGTGGTTGTCTGTTTTCGTCTTTCAGCCAGGAATCCGTGCCAGGCGATCCATTATTAGACCCTTTATTAATTTTGTTCAGGGCACTATTATTTGATTGAAGGATCAAATGTTTACTGATATCAAAAAAGATACAGGAGACAGCTTTCTTAATTCGGAGTGATCTATCATGCCAATGTTCTTGCAAGTCTCCTCCGGCTGTGACACAATTCCAGAATTCTTAACGATTTTCAGGTCTGCCCCAGGACCTTTAGGAAACGATGAGTTCAAACGACGAACAGCCATGGGCTGACCTGACATATCAGCAGCCAGGCTCAGCCCACAACAAAGTTTGAAAGATCTGAGTGACTGACCCAGCCTTTCATACATATAAAAAACACCAAGCCGATCAAAATATAGCCAGGTAAAAAAGGAAGGAGGGAAAAAATAAATATGGCCTTGGTTAAGCATGTTTCAAACCAAAACAGAGAAGATGACAGCCTTGTGGTGGGATCCTTGTTTTTGGATGAGGGCCTTATTTCCCCTAAGGACATGGAACGAGCTCTGGCTGTACAGGAAAAAAGCCTTCGGTCTAAAAGTCGGGATAATCCCAGGTTTTTTGCCAGTATACTTTGCGACCTGAACCTGGTCACACCTGTGGATGCCTACTATATTTTGAGAAAAAACAAAAAACTTCGTTCTGTTCAGGTATTCTTGGAACAGGAACATATCGTATCTTCTGAGGTTATAAACCAATGCATGATCCGGGTCAGGGAAACCGGCATACCCTTTATCAGCACTCTGCTTGAGGCGGGTGTCATTTCCGAGGAGCGCCTTTCCCATATTTTGATGGATCTGTTCCGCATACCTTTAAGATCCATAAGCGATCTGGGTTTTAATCGAAAGGACAGGGAGGATCTGTCAAGCCTGATTTCAAAGGATGAAGCCCGGTTAAATAAGACCATTCCTTTACTGCTCCAGGGAAAAACCCTTTTAATCGGCATTATGGATCCTGAAAATCTTTTGTTCGTGCGATGGCTGATCCAGAGGCTGCCTAATTTTCGCTTTGAAACGCTTTTCATTCCTTATTCCGGATTTATCTGGTTTTTCAAGCTGCTCTACAATGAAGCCTATGACTCGGTTGTTCCCAAAGATATTTCAAAAGAACTGTCCGCGCTTTTAAGCTATAATATAGTAATAAGGGATCCGGTTATTGAGCAGGATGGTGTTTTCAGTTTTTTCAAACAGTATGAGAAACTTAAGAATCTGTTCTCGGATCGTTGTTCAACCCAAGATCGGCATGTTGCATTTCACACTTTCATAATGGAAAAACACAGGCAAATTACCACGACCTTTCATTGCCGGGCTGTTAGATTCAGCCTGGAAAAAAATCAGGGTAAGGTTGTCATTGCAGCTTTACCCGAAGATCAGGAGCAATATCTATGGCCAAAGTAATTACGATCTCAAGTGGAAAAGGCGGCGTCGGTAAAACCAGCATCAGCCTGAATCTTGCCTTGTCTCTTGCATCTTCCGGTAAAAAGGTGTGTCTGTTTGATGCGGATCTCGGGCTTGCCAACGTCAACATTCTTACCGGCCTGATGCCTGAAAACGGTCTGGAAGATGTTATGAATAACAAACTGGACTTAAAGGATATCATGATCCGGGGGTATCATGGTATTGATATAGTTCCCGGAAGCTCGGGTGTAGAAAAAATGGCAGACATGACTAGGGAAGAAGCAAAAAACCTGATCAAGGCTTTCCTGACCCTGGACAAATATGATTATTTTCTTTTTGACACATCGGCAGGCATTTCCTCTCAGGTGTTGTCTTTTTGCCTTGCCTCCCATGACATGGTTTTGGTGGTCGCGCCTGAGCCAACCTCCCTGACAGATGCCTACTCTCTGCTAAAAGTTCTGGCAAAAACCGGCAGAATGCCCAATGTCAGGGTGGTCATAAACCAGGTTAAAACCCGGGAAATAGCCGTAACGGCCTGGAAAAAATTAAAAAATACCGTTGAAAAATTTCTTTCCATAAAAATATCTGTGCTGGGGATTGTGGCCCATGATCAACAGGTTCCCAAGGCCGTTATTTCCCATGTTCCTTTTGTTGTAACTTCTCCATCATCTCCGGCAGCCCGATGTATTAAGTCCATAGCAGACAAGTTGATGACATCCGGGAAGGACAGGCCCGATATCCCCATGGAGTTTTTCTGGAATCAGTGTTTTAATTTTTTTAACCTTAAAGAGACACCGGAACCTGATTCTGAGGCTGAATCATCCTCGGTGGTCGATTCATCCCGGGACAGTCAGGATAATCATAACGGTATCAGTGACAGCGCGGCCACAGATCTGTCCAGGATAGGCCAGGGGTTGGCGGGTATTGAAGAAAAACTGTCAAGCCTTGTGGATGTCATGGCCGGTTTGACATCTCTTGTGGATGAAGTGTCTCAAATTAAGCAGCTTTTAAAAGATCAGGCCAAGACCCAGAACCAGGAGGCACGGCTTCCTATGCAGGACATATCTTCCTTGGAAGCAGAAAACCTGGAAACCATGTCTGAATTCAGGGATCCGCTGCCCAAGCCCGGGAAGGTTTATCTGGATTTTGATGCCTGGATGGAGAAAAAGGCGAATTATTATTAATTGAACACAGTTTTATACCAGCTGATCATTTTCTGTTCAAAATCCTGCTGGTGTGTCCGGTCTGTCATCTGGTGATCACCGCCGTCATGGAGGATCATCTCTTTGGGCTCTTTCATGGCGGCATAAAGCCGTTCGGCATTTTCCACCGGGACAATCTCATCGGCACGGCCATGGAATATCATGACATGGTGCAGGGCTTTTGCCTGGTCAGAAAGATCATATAAAAGATTGTTCTTGAAAAAATCCAAAGAAAGGGCAGGGCGCTTGTCATTTCCAGCCAGAGGAATCCTTTTTATGGTTTTTGTGTTCACGGGAGAGGCGCATAAAACAGCACCCTGGAGTCTATATCCGGCATGTTCAAGATCCTGCCAGGCGTTGATACAGGTGGCCCCCCCCATACTGGAACCAAACAGGGCAATCCGGTCTGATGTGACCCCCATCCCAAGGATATGACCCACTGCTGCACAAAAATCGTTTGAACGTTTTTCAAGACTGGTGTCGTCAATAAAACGGCCCTGGCTCTCTCCGCAGCCCCTGTGGTCAAATCGGAAAAAGGCAATCTGATTTGCGGGTAAAACCTTGGATAAAAGCATCTGTTTTGCCGAAGACCGGCTTCCTTCAAGACCGTGGGAGCCGATAACAAGGGGCGGCATGAGGGCGTCTGGAAGGTGAAGGGTACCTTTCAGGGTGAATCCATCAACTGTAAAACTTGTTTCAATTATTTTCATCTTGTCTTTGAGTTCATATATTTGTATATTTATCGACTTTTAATATTCACCTACAACATATAGTATAAAATGCCCGTTAAAAAAAGTAAAACCTACGAACTGGATATCATTGACCTTGCCTTTGGAGGAAAGGGGCTGGCCAAACCCGATGGATTTCCCGTATTTGTGGACAGATGTGTGCCTGGGGATCGGGTTTTTGTAAAAATTTTTAAAAAAAAGAAGTCCTGGGCGGAAGGACGGCTGATCAACATTGTCACACCGTCGCCCCTGCGTCAGCAGGCAAGATGCGAGTACAACCAGTTTTGCGGAGGCTGTAAATGGCAGCAACTGCCCTACGAGCGACAGCTTGAATACAAGAAACGCCATGTGGCCGAGTCTTTGGCCCACATCGGGCGCTTAAAAGATGTCCGGGTCATGGATGTTGTGCCTTCGGATTATATTTACGAATACCGCAATAAAATGGAGTTTTCCTGTTCCTCCATGCGCTGGCTCATGCCCGAAGAGCTGGCCGATGACAACATAAAAAAAGGATTTGGCATTGGTCTGCACGTGCCCGGCACCTTTGACAAGGTGATCGATATTCATGCCTGTCATATCATGCCGGCCCTGGGCAATGAAATTTTAGAGACCATCCGCAGCTTTGTGGCAGAATCCGGCCTTTCCGCGTATCATCTGCGCAACCACGAAGGTTTCTGGCGTTTTGTCATGCTGCGGCACTCCGTGGCCCGGGACCAGTGGATGGTCAACCTTGTGACCAGTGAAAAAAGGGCTGATGTCATCCAAGCCCTGGGTCGAATTCTTGTGGATAATTTCCCGAAAATAAGCTGCATTGTAAATAATATTACCGATGCACGTTCCGGGGTTTCCACGGGTAAGGAAGAGATTCTTATCCATGGAGAAGATCATCTGATCGAAAAACTGGGACATTACCAGTTTAAAATTTCTGCCAACTCTTTTTTCCAGACAAACACCCGGGCTTGTGAAAAACTGTATACCAAAGTCAGCGACTATGCAGAACTTGACGGGTCCCAGACAGTGCTGGATCTGTACTCAGGCACAGGCACGATTCCCATCTGGCTGTCCGGCCAGGCAAAAAAGATTTACGGGATTGAGATCGTTCACTCTGCCGTGGTGGATGCAAGGGAAAATGTCCGTTTGAACGGCATTGATAACTGCACCTTTCTGGAAGGAGATATCAAGGATGTTTTTGGACAGGTTCCCGAAAAGCCCGATGTGATCATCATTGATCCGCCCAGGGTGGGGATGCACAAGGATGTGGTGGGGCATGTTCTGGCCCATTCCCCTGAAAAAATCGTCTATGTCTCCTGTAATCCCGCAACCCTTGCCAGGGACCTTGAAATGCTTGCATCACGGTACGCGGTTCTGGAAGTGACGCCGGTGGATATGTTTCCCCACACCTATCACATTGAATCCGTTGCTCTGCTTGTAAGAAAAAAATAATCTTTAACCCATGGAGAGGATGGCGTCGCCCAGTGCTTTTCCACCGTCGTCATCTTCTTTGGGTTCACTGAACAGGCAGCGTAAGATAAACATATCGTCACTTTTTTCAGTTGTGATTTTATATGGCAGTTTGTGGAAAAGACCGATCATGGCTTTGTTATGCAGGGCCGTATAGGCGATCAGGCCATTAATGCCGTTGTCAATGGCAGCCTGGGTCAGTTTTTGCTGGAGGATGTTGGCAATTCCCATGCCCTGGTATTCATTGGATACTGAATACGCCACTTCGGCCATGTTAATGATCGTGTTTCTGAAATATTCGCCCACGGCAATAATTTTTTCAAATCCCAGTTCGCCTATGGTCGCCACAATGGTCAGATCATTGATATAATCAATTTCATAGGTGGTCTCAATCTGGTCATAGGCAAAACTTTTTTTCTCATGGAAAAATCTTGAGACAATATCCCCACGGTTCAGGGTATAATAGTGTTCTTGGATGAATCTTTCATCCACCGGTTTTGCCGGGCGGAATGTAATGGGAATATCTTTTATGACAATGGTTTCTTCGTATTGAAGGGGGTAAACGCCTTTAATGGCCTCTTTAAATTTCCGGACACTGTCAATCAGACCCATATCCTTGGCTGCGGAAAACAGTTCATCCCTAAAATCCGGATGGGCAATGGATACCAGGGCCGTGACCCGTTCCTGAAGAGTTTTGCCCAAAAGGTTCACCAGGCCGTATTCTGTAGCCACAAACTGGACATCTCCCCTGGGCACCACCACGGCGTGTTCCGTTAAAAGGGGAACGATCCGACTTCTTTTACCCTGATCAGTGGTGGCGGTCATCATGAGAATGGATTTTCCACCTTCGGACATGGCTGCTCCCCGGGTGAAATCAAGCAGGCCATTGATCCCTGTGTAATTGTTCAAGGGCAGGGCGTCGGCAGCCACCTGGCCGGTAAGATCAATGGCCATGGCTGTGTTCAGGGTGACCATTTTATTGTGGCGGCCAATGATTCCCGGATTGTTAACATAATCCGAAGGATATAATTCAATGGAGGGGTTGTCATCAAGAAATTCATAGAGCAGTTTGGAGCCTACGGCTGAACTGGCCACAAGTTTTCCATTGTTAAATCCTTTCTTCTTGTTCGTGATCACCCCAATGGAGAAAAGGTGCATGATTGCATCTGACAGATATTGTGAATGGATCCCGATATCATTTTTTTCAGACAACGCCACCATGGTTGCCTCTGTGGCGACTCCAAGGCTTGTCTGTATGGTTGAACCATCTTCAATGAGGCGTGAGATATGCCTGGCAATGATATTGTCCGACTCCTGTTCCGGGCGTTGCTGGATGGTTAAAAGCGGTTCCTCATGGTCCACGATAAAATCAACATCATTGACATGGATAAAGCTTCTTCCTAAAACCCGGGGCATTTGGGGATTAATCTGGCATATGACAATATTCGCAGTTTCACAGGCCGCAAGGTTAATATCCACGGAAATGCCAAGACTCATCCACCCAAAGTCATCGGGGGGGGTGGCCTGGATCAGTGCCGCATTCAACGGCATGAGCCCGGATTTGAACAGGTACGGGATCTGGGATAGGTTGGCCGGCGTAATAAATCTTTGATTTTTTTTGATAATGCTGGGACCGCATGATCCTAAATAAAAGGATCTGATATTAAATTGCTGGGAGTGGGATTTATTGGCAATAAGCGTCAGTTGCCCGCTTTCAATGCTGAGCAGGCGCACAATTTCAAGATCAGTAAATCTTGAGGAAATAGCAGATAGCTCTTGGACAAGATGTTGGGGTTCAGCACAGGATGAGCCTATGAATACGCGTTGACCGGGTCGGATATGTTTCAGAGCGTGCTGGGCACTGCAACGTTTTTCTATGTAGGAATCTGCCCAGTATGTGGGTTTTTTTATACTCAACTCAACCTCCACAATGTTTAGTGTCTGCTTGAAAACGAGGTGAAAAACATCATATATAAAAATTAGGAGGTTGTGAATATTAAACTTAAGCCTTCAGACCCACTAAAGTTAATCAGGACAAAAATATGGATTACATATGTTTGCAAAGCCTGTGGATAGTCTGGGCATGCCACTGTCCTCTGCCTGAAAAGGTCGGGATACCCTTATCTCTTAAATATTCAGCAATCGTTGCAAATGTGGCGCCCTGTTCCCGCATCCTGTTGATGGTGGAGACAATGTCATCCTTGGTATAATGGGTGCCCGAGGCATAGCTGGCTGTTGCCATGGGCATCTCATCCGGCTCTTGCCTGTTTGCCAGAAGTGTTTTCAGGGATTCGAAAAAATCTGCCAGGGCATTTTGCTGTCGCATCTGGGATTCCATGATCATCTCACTTACAGCGGCTATACGGCCCATCTCCTTGACCAGTTGGGTGGTGTTGTCGGCAATAATCGGAATCAATTCACCGATGTCCTGTTTCCTTGCCTCTTTGGACGGAATGGAATTTGTCCGGTTAAAGGCGGGGAATCGCCTTTCTTTTGGAATTCGTCGATCTCCGGGCGTGAAATAATTGCTGTCCATATTTTTTTTGATTGACGAGGTTTCCTTTTTACCGGAATTTCTTAGGTTTCTTAAATAGTCGTTCAATGATGTTTCCTCCGTAAGGTTAAAATCCCACAAAACGGCCCGTAGAAATAGCTTTGTATCGGGAAATAGAACTTAACTTAAGACTGCAGTTCAATAATACGCTTACAAATTTGCTTAACAGCAATGAATAGAAAATGAATGAAATTCAACTGGATTATTGAGCATTGTCTGCTTAAGAGCAACTATCAAAATATATTAAAAATTTCTAACATAAGTTTATGAATAAAGTCAAAACTTTTTAACCATTGGGCGCAAAAGAACCTATACCGGATCTTTAAATTTCGATGCAATTGTCCGGATGGTGCTTTCTATGGCCAGAAAAGCATCCACAAGCCTTGGATCAAACATGAGGCCTTTTTCTTCAAGAATAATCCCCATGGCCTTTTCATGGGAAAAAGGTGGTTTATAAACCCGTTGGCTGATCAGGGCATCATAGACATCACAGATGGACATGACTCTGCCGCAAATTGGGATCTGGTCTCCGCAAAGTCCGTCCGGATAGCCTTTTCCGTTCCATTTTTCATGGTGGGTCCCGGCAATCAGCGCCCCCATTTTAAGATAAAAATTATCCAGGTTATTCTGTCCGGCTCTATTAAGGATATCCCTTCCAATGGATGTATGCGTCTTCATGATTTCAAACTCTTCATCGGTGAGCTTACCGGGTTTTAAAAGGATTTTGTCTGGTATACCGACTTTTCCGATATCGTGGAGGGGTGCGCAGTTATACAGCATCTGAATATATTCGTCCGTAAAAATGTCTGGAAACAGACCGCCCTGTTTTAGATGTTCTGCCAGTTCCTTGGCATAGTGCTGGGTCCGGATCACATGCTGGCCGGTTTCCGGATCACGGGTTTCAACCAAGTTGACCACCGTTCCTATCGTTATCTGCTGCTCTTTTGCCAGTTTTTTAAACCAGGCAAAAGAGGCTTTTCTCAATCGGTTAAATCGGATGAAAGAGGCGAAAATAAACGTAATTATCGTAAGGATGATGGGCAGGCCAGGGGAAACGAATACCGAATACTTGGCAAAGCAAAGCAGGCTTGATATTAAATGAACACAGGCTATGGTCAGGCTTGATGAGGCAAGTACCAGGGGGGAGGAAGAAATAGTTAAGAAAAATACCATGGCAAGGCCGGTTAATAGACATAAGCCTGCCACAAGATGTCTTGACCAGATGGGTTTGACAATTTGAAAATTGTTATAAATGCTGCTCAAAATCGTCGCATTCACCTCTATGCCGGGATAGTTCGGATCAAAAACGGTTTGATGGATATCGCTTAATCCCGTTGCGGAGGATCCGATGAAAAGGATTTTTCCCTGAATGTCGCTGGGGGAATAATCTTGGTTTAAAATATCAACCGCAGAGATATAGGTATGGGCCCTGGCGGGACGAATGAACCGTATGGGAATATATCCATCCGGCGTAATGGGGATCTTGTATCCGCCTGCCTGGATGTAAAGCCCGAAAAAATCCTTTCGAACCACAGCCTCTTTGATTTTATTTGCTACTAAAAATGTTGAAAATGTCAAGCTAGTAAATATGTGGTTGTCAAATGAGATCAAAAGAGGGGTGGATCGCAGCAGACCGTCCATGTCGGACTGGCTGTTGAGGAAACCGCTAAATTTCAACGCCGCTTCAAGCTGGCGAGTATTGGGTAAAACGCCTTGGGCCCGGTTCAGTTGTAATTGTCCTGATTCATCCTCTATTTTGAACGGCGTGTATAAGTGGACCGGGCTTTTGTTTTTGTGGTCAAAGTAAAAATACCTGGCACCGACGATTTCAGTGATCCCTAAAATATATGCCAGGTATAAATCGTTGTCCTGCAATTCAGGCGGCACCCCGGTGAATCCAAGATCCAGGCCGAAATCCTTTTTAAACTGCAGGCGCATATTTTTTAGTGAGCTTCGGTCCGGCTCCGACAGTATAATGTCAAATCCCATGGCTGCAGGGTGGTTATCGAACAACTCTTTGACAAGTTTGGCCAGAAGGTATCTGGGCCAGGGCCATTGGCCTACGGCGGACAGGCTTGTTTCATCAATATCTATGATGGTGATCTGTTTTGATACATCTTTGCTGCCGGTTTCTTTAATAAAAAGGTCATAAAAAAAAATATCGACCTTTTTGAATATCGGGTTCGTTGAATACGATCCTGAACCAAGAATGACGGTTACAAGGAAAACAGATATGAATACCCGTAATTTTGTTGGATGGAAGTTCAGGTCGATTTCAGATACAGATTTCAAGGATGCCCCATACCTACCGGATCATTATTTCAACCCTTCGATTTTTCTTTTGATATGTATCGTCTCCGGTAACCACCAGAGGGTCTTTTTCACCGTGTGATGTCACGGAAATACTTTGTAGTTGAACACCGGTTTCTTTTAAATATTTTTCCACGACTTGTGCCCGGTCCAGTGCCAGTTTATAATTGTACTCGGCATCACCTGCGGTGTCGGAATGCCCGATGATGCTTATTTCCGAGGGGGCCCGCTCTTTGGCCACTTGAAGTATTTTGGGAATGAGGGCTGCCGATTCCGGTCTCAGACGATCAGACCCGAACTCAAAGTAAAGAAGAAAAGAGACGGGTTTAAGCGGCTCGGCCTCCAAAAGGATTTTATAACTATCCAGGACTTTACTTTTCCCGATGGTCGTTGCATTCATTTTTGATTTTGTATCACTGACCTTGGTACTGGTATACGGTTCATTGAGCACAATTGAATCTGTGTTGTTTTTAACAACCACAGCGCCTGTGCTGCCGTCCTGATCCGGTAAAAGAATGACTGTGGTTTTAGGGCCGCATGAAACAAGAAATAGCATCCCTATGAAAAGGAAGTATTTGCGTATCACTTTAATCTCCTTAATTTTTATATATAAAGTCTCACTTTCTGTTATATTTTATATGAAAGATTGGGTAAGTCACCAAAATCTTTCAAACTTTGTTGTGGGCTGATCCAAACATCTGATATATCAGCTCAGCCCATGGTTGTTATTCGGTATGTCGTTATTGGCTGAACCTTAAGGATTGACAGATTATCATAGCCCATGATTGTTATACTGTGCTAATCTACCTGGATAATAAAATGGGTGCCTCTGACGCCGACAGTTGCTTTGGGGGTGGACAGGCAAACCTTGTCCGGTGCAAGCTTTTCAATCCTGCCTGAACTGTATATGGCTTTTCCTTTTTTCAGAAAAAGTTCAAACGCGTATGCATTGGATTTTGGTTGAAACAGATAGTCTTTGATATTGATTTCCGCACTCTGGTCCACAGCAAAGGTGGTACCGTCAGTAAAGATAATGCCGACAGAACTGTTGGTCTGGGTAGTCAATACATCCGACTTAAAAAGCGGATCACCCGGGTTTACTGAAATAACCGTTTCCCCTCGTTTAACAGATACACTCCCTGTAACCGATTTGATAAATCCGACCTTTAGTTCCTCACCCAAAGCTGCTGCTGAAAAAATAATCATGCTGGATATGATGATGATCAGCTGTGTTTTAATGCCTTTTTGCATGTATCCCCCCTTGTTTGGGAATTGGGATTGCCCATTCCAAATAGTAAGTTTTTATCGGTAAAAGAAAAAGAAAGGCTCTTTCCCTTAAAAACAGAATACAATATTTAAGCGTTTTCTTTGAAAGTATCAGATCATAATAAACTGTACGGACTCAACAGTTTATAAAAATAGAATACCAACGATGGGTTAAAATATCCAGCCCTTAATTGAGTCTGCACCAGGAAATCGCATGGAAAAGGTTTTCGCGCTGACCGGTATGTTTTTAAACCGGACAGTCTTTAAATAGGGATGCGTCGGAATGAAATTATACTTATCCAGATACGGTCGATGTGAATTATTCTGTATATGATAATACATAGTTAGTGTTCCGGCATCCAACAAAAAAAGTTTGCAGATGCCGGAATTGAACTAAGATGCTTTAATGTGTTGTGCCATACGTTTGTAAGTTATAATATCTTCAACTGTGAGCATTGTAAGGCCGTTATCTATGGCGAAATTCGCTGCTTCGGGTAGCCTGGTCATGGTGCCGTCCGGGTTTGTAAGTTCGCACAAAACCCCGTATGGGGGCAACCCGGCCAGGGCCATCATATCAACCGTAGCCTCGGTATGGCCGGCGCGTTCAAGTACGCCCCCGGGCTTTGCCTCCAGGGGGAAAATGTGTCCGGGGCAGTGGAGATCTTCCGGGGTGGCATCATCGGCAATGGCTGCCTGGATGGTCGTTACCCGGTCCCGGGCAGAAACCCCTGTGGTGACACCTATGGCTGCCTCAATGGATACCGTGAACGCTGTCTGGTATGAGCTTGTGTTGTTTTTTACCATTGGGCAAAGGTTTAACTGCACAACCTTTGCCCGGGGAAGACACAGACACACAATGCCGCTGCACTCCCTGATCAGCATAGCCATCTGATCTACTTTAAGGCTGTGGGCCCCAAAAATGAGGTCTACTTCATTTTCCCGGTTTTCATCGTCAGCCACCAAAATGCCTGAGCCCCGACGAAGGGCGTCAAGTCCGGCCTGCAAACGCTGCTGGGAATTTCCAAACTGTTTCAATGGATTCTGATTCATGATTCAACTCCTTGATCATAATTATAAATTAATACATGAATCAGGGCGCAGGAACAAAAAGGCAAGACAGCATCCTCCATTACCATACCACCACTTATCGACAAAATCTGCCGACAAACGGTGAACGCAATGGTGCTGCGTTTTTTGCTTATTCTCTTCCATCCGGACTGTTACCGTCGGCTCTGGAGTTTCACCAGATCTGCTGACCTTTGCACAAAAAATGCAAAGCGCTCGCGGGCTTCCCTGAAATTTGACATCAAATTTTACAGATTACCGCCGGTGGGGAGTTCCACCCCGCCCTGAGAACAAAAACTCTTGCAGAGATAGGCCTTTCAGCGTTTCAAGTCAAGTCCTGATAAACAATTGATACACTATTAAGTTCTATTCCGATTTTTTCCCACCGGCTGGACCAGCTCAAAGGACTGGGCGGTCTGGATCAGTCCCATGGGGCTGACGGGAAAGAACGAAGACGATATATACCGTGACATAATGGGGATGAACAGGGACTGGATAAATGATGCCGGCACATGGGCTCTGTCCATGTCGTATCCGCATACCTGTCGGAACCGGCTTACCCTATCCGGGTCAACAGTGACACCGGGATAAACCACACAGACGTTTTCAAGAACCGTATCCGGGGCCGGGAACGCAGGCCGGACCATGGACAGGCTGATCAGCCGGGCAAAGAGTCCCGGGATTGAGGGCGGGGCATTCATGACAATCACCCGGCCTTGGCCTGAAGGAAGAAACACAGTGTCAAGAACAGTATCCAGAGGCATGATGTTCATATCCTGTTTTGCATTAAAATTCCCAGGCATCCTATCATCTCCGGCAGGCTTGTCAATATACGGGTCAAACACGAATTCTCAAAGAAATTTCCTTCACGGCCTTCCCAAGCCATGGTAGAATTAATGGTCCATGTTTAAAAGGTGTCAGGCGATTTTGCCGGTACCGGGACCAATCTTTCAATGGCACAAAGCAATCACCCTTAAATGCAGGAGACGATTCAATATGGGAACCATTATGGACATTGTCAAAGGCAGAGATCCTTATGAAAAAGAATTCCACCAGGCGGTTCACGAGGTGGCGGAATCCGTAAAACCCGTGCTTGATAAAAATCCGGAATACCGGCATGCAGGCATCATGGAGCGTATAGTGGAACCGGAGCGCGTGATTCAGTTCCGGGTGCCCTGGGTGGATGACCAGGGCCGGGTGCAGGTGAACAGAGGTTTTCGCATTCAAATGAACTCGACCATCGGTCCCTACAAGGGAGGGTTGCGATTTCACCCTTCCGTGAACCTGTCCATCCTGAAGTTCCTTGCCTTTGAGCAGGTCTTTAAAAACGCGCTGACCACGCTTCCCATGGGTGGCGGCAAAGGCGGGTCCGACTTTGACCCCAAGGGGAAATCCGACTTTGAGGTGATGCGGTTCTGCCAGAGCTTCATGACGGAACTGTACCGCCACATCGGCCATAACACGGATGTCCCGGCAGGCGATATCGGGGTGGGAGGCCGGGAGATCGGCTATCTGTTCGGCATGTATAAAAAGCTGAAAAATGAATTTTCCGGTGTGCTCACCGGAAAGGCCCTGAACTGGGGCGGCTCCCTGATACGGCCCGAGGCCACGGGCTACGGCTCTGTCTTCTTTGCCGATGAGATGCTGGCCACCCGGAACGACAATCTGAAAAATAAAATCTGCCTGGTGTCCGGTTCGGGCAACGTGGCCCAGTATACCACGGAGAAGATCAACCATCTGGGCGGAAAGGTAGTGACGCTCTCCGACTCCTCGGGCTACATTTATGACGAGGAAGGCATTGACGAAAATCGCCTGCAGTGGATCATGTACCTCAAAAATGTGAAACGGGGCCGCATCAAGGAGTATGTGGAAAAATATCCCAAGGCCCGGTACACGCCCGTTGACGGCAGCCTGGACCACAATCCCCTGTGGGATCATAAGGCTGATTGCGCGTTTCCTTCCGCCACCCAGAACGAGATCAATGCAAAGGATGCCCAGAACCTGGTCAACAACGGTGTGTTCCTTGTATGCGAAGGCGCCAATATGCCGTCAACCCCGGAAGCCATTAATATTTTCCTGGATCACAAGCTGCTCTATACCCCGGGTAAGGCATCCAATGCCGGGGGCGTTGCTGTATCCGGCCTTGAGATGTCCCAGAACTCCATGCGCATTAAATGGTCCAGGGATGAGGTTGAAAGCAAGCTCAAAGGCATCATGCAAAGCATTCACCACGCCTGCCTGGATGCGGCCGAAGAGTACGGGACACCCGGCAATTACGTGAACGGTGCCAACATTGCGGGATTTGTGAAGGTGGCCGACGCCATGATGGACCATGGCATTGTCTGATTGCGACTCAAAGGTCAGGCCGATATCAAGTGAAATCAATAATTCCTGAAACAGAATATTGTTAATAACAGCCATGGGCTGACCTGACATGTCAGCTGCCAGGTTTAGCCCACAACAAAGTTTGAATGATTTGACTTTTCATATAAAATAGGTGGATGAACGGGCAGGGCTAAGCAGATTGAGTTACTTTGTGGATAAATTCAAACAGCTGCAGGAGGCTGTACAAGCCCCTGGACGAATTTTTTACATAACTCCCTGCTGTGGGGATGGTGGTAGATGCGGCCCTCATAATCCATACCCCTGGGGACAGCGTCTGATAAAAACATTCGGATTAAAAGGATGCTGGCCTTGTATCTATCCAGCTCTCCATGGCAGCTGTTTTCAATTTCTGAAATGTGGTTTGCGCGTAACGATTTGGGTAAAACACCATGTTGATCCACATAGGCTTTAAGAAAATTTAAAATTCTTGCCAGGCGCAAAAGCGTTACCGCTTCAAGCCTTGAGGTGGTATCAACCACTGGAAAGGCTGTGGAACGACTTAGGCTGAAATCATGGGGCAGCAGTCGCTGTCTTTCGCACAGGGCATAGTCAGAGCTGCCTGGGGCTGGATAATAAATGGATAGGCCTGCAATGGTGCGTTTGGCTGCAAGTGTTAATAGATCATTCAAGGTGGTGTCCGCCGTCTGACCGGGAGCAGCCCCGAGAAGATACGAGACACAATCCATATCAAGCTCCCTGGCCATATCCAGTACCCTGTCATGTGCCTCTCTGACATCGGGGCGTTTAAAGCGTTTTAACTGGGTTGCACTGAAAGAGCCCACAGACAGATTCAAGGTTTTGAAGCCGGTTTCTTTCATGGCTGTCAGGATCTCTTTGTCAAGGGATGGGGGAAAAAGTCCATTCATGGCCCGCAGTTCAGTCTCCTGTCCTTTGAATATTTGTCGGATGCCGCCCAAAAGTTCAAGGACCCACGATTTTTTGAGAGTTAAATTTTCATCCTCAAAATCAATGAACCCGATCTGTTTGGATTTTGCCTGTAATGTTATTTCATCAAGAACATCTTTAACCGGACGCATCCGAAAACCCGCATAATTGCTGGATGAAGACACCGCACAATAGGAACAGGAAAAAGGACATCCCCTTGAAGCCACAATGGTGATGGCGGCTTTTTTATTGCGCTGGTAAAAATGCCAGTCAATTTTATCCATGGCAGTCTGATCAAGCCCATGGGGGCAGTCAGCCCAGGACGGTGGATTAAGAACAATCTCATGGCCCTGCCGGAAACCGATGCCGCTGATTTGTATTAAATCATCTGGGTGGGGTAAAGTGCCGGGAGCCCGGCCTTTCAGCACACGCGCCAGCTGTACCATGGGGGCTTCGCCCTCTCCCTGGATTAAAAAGTCAATTTCCTTGTTTTCAAGGCAGTGTGACGGAAACTGGGTGGCATGATGTCCGCCCAGCACAATAAATGCGTTGGGCCAAAATAATTTTACCGCCCTTGCCGTATCCAGCGCCTGCCGAAAATAGGGGGTGAATAAGGCCGATATACCCACCAAGAAAGGCTTTTCCTGCCTGACCAGATTGGCAATATGCTCAAAGCTGTAGCCAAAGTGCCGGTAGTGGTGGAATAGAGAAAAAAAAGTAAGATCGGTTCTTCCGTAATGGGGAATGAGGTGATCAAAATGTTCAGGATATTCAATGATTTTTGACTTATCCCTGGCCAGCGCATCAATGATGGTGCATGAAAATCCGGCCTGTTCAAGCTGGGTGGCAATACAGGCAAGCCCATAGGGGATGGTACGTTTTTTCGTCAGGTAAAATTCCCGGATGGGCGGGGCAATCAGAACAATATCCGCCATGGATTATAGGCCTATCTTATTTTAGGGAACAGGGCAATGGGGACAAGGCAAACCAGAGGAACAAACGCCGTGCACTGAAGGACGATAGTCAGTCCGAAAATATCCGCCAGCCAGCCGATTCCGGGCGCAATCACCCCGCCAAGCCCATAGGCCAGTCCCATCATAAGACTGGCGGCCATGGCCCTGGATCCGGGGGCAAGCTTCTGGGCCATGACTACACCCAGAGGCATGGGGGCAAGCACAAAAAAGCCGGAAAGAAACGAGCCCGCGTAAGTCCATAACCCAGGCATGTATAAAAACATCAAAAGTGTGGGCGGCATCAGCAGGTATGACACAAAAAAGACAGGCTTGAACCCGAACCGGTCTGCGCAATAGCCTGCCGTCAGTCCGGACAAGGTCCCGGCAATGGTGAAGAGCGCAATGATTACCCCCACAGAAGGCAGCGCATGGCCGTTAAGGGTCAGGTGGATGGGCATGAAGGTTAAAAAGGTCTGGCCCACAACCGCACGCAGCACCATGGTCAGCCAGATTAAAAAAACCGCTTTATACACCTTGCCAAAGGTGTGCTTTAAACTGTTTAAAAAGCCCAATCCTGCCATATTCTCGGACAGAGGTTTGGGCATATATTTCAGGCAGAATATATAGGACACAAGCCCCAGAAGCATAGTCCAGGGCATGGCGGACAGCCCATACCGGCTTACATACCAGGTAATGAACACAGGCCCCAAAGCAAAGGCCAGGGTTCCTCCGGTATTGAAAATAGACTGTGCAAAGCCTGCCTGGTTGCCGGCATATAGATTCACCATACCCGACGTGGAGGGGTGGAACATGGAGGAGCCAAAAGACCCCAGGCAAAGGATGGCAAGCAGTATCCAGTAACTGGGTGCAATACCGGAAAAAGGAATGAAAAAAAAGACCAGAAACAATCCGAGAAGCACAAACCAGCGTGTTTCGTACCTGTCAGCCAGATACCCCACCACCGGCTGCACCACAAAGGATAGAAAGCGCACGGTGCCGGTAATCAGGCCCACCTGGGTCAGGGTCAGACACAGCTTGGCCTTGAATGCCGGCAGCAAAGGGGTGAAAAAGGAAGAGTAAAAATCCCCTGTAAAATGGACTAGGCTTAAGACCAGGACAATTTTATAATCAATTCTCTCCCCCTGGGGCAACTGGCCCGGGCCTTGGGTGGCGCTCATGTGCGGGTATCCTAATTCTTGAGGCTGTGAATGGGGGCGGGGATGTGTCCGCCATATTCCACAAAAATATCTTTTAAGTCAAGGTGGGGCACATTCATGATGGTGGCCTTGCCCAGAAGCCCGCCGAACATGACGTTGTCTCCCGCTTTTTTGCCGGGTACCGGGATAATGCGTGTGGCCGTTGTTTTTGCATTGATCATGCCGATGGCCATTTCATCTGCAATGATGCCGGCCAACACCTGTTCTGTTATATCTCCGGGCACCGCCACCATATCCAGTCCCACGGAACAGACACAGGTCATGGCTTCAAGTTTTTCTACGGAGAGAAACCCTTTTTGGGCAGCCTCGGCAATGTTCAAGTCTTCACTGACAGGAATAAAGGCTCCGGACAGGCCGCCTACATGGGATGATGCAAAGGCCCCTCCTTTTTTCACCGCATCATTGAGCATGGCCAAGGCCGCAGTGGATCCTGGCACACCAATATGGGAAAGACCTAAGGCCTGGAATATTTCACCCACACTGTCACCCACCGTGGGGGTCGGTGCAAGGGAGAGATCCACCACGCCAAACCGGATGTTAAGGATGTCTGCCACCTCGCGGCCAATGAGTTCTCCCACCCGGGTAACCTTGCAGGCCGTGCGTTTGATGATTTCGGCAATTTGACCAAGGCGCAAGCGCTTCTGGGACAGATTTCTTTCAATGGCGCGTTTGACCACCCCGGGTCCGGAAACACCGACATTGATCACAGCATCAGCCTGGCCCACCCCAAGATAGGCGCCTGCCATAAAAGGCATGTCCTGGGGGATGTTTGAAAACACGCACAGCTTGGCACAGGCCAGACCGTCTTGATCTGCAGTGAGGGCCGCGGCTTTTTTAATGGCCCTGGACATGGCCAGAACAGCATCCATATTGATTCCGGCCTTGGTGGTGGCCACGTTTACAGACGCGCAGATCCTCTGGGTGGTGGCAAGCGCCTGGGGGATAGCGTCAATGAGAGCCTGATCCCCTCTGGCAATGCCTTTTTCCACAAGAGCTGAAAATCCGCCGATGAAATCCACATGCACGGTTTTTGCGATGTCATTGAGTTCATGGGCGATCTCCACCATCTGCTCAGATGAAAAAGATGCACCTACCAGGGCTATGGGGGAGATGGAGATTCGTTTGTTGACCACCTTGATTCCGTATTTGTCTCCCACCTGGTCGCAGGTCTCCACCAGCGTGGATGCATGGCCGATGATCTTTTCGCGGATATTTTTTTTGAACACGTTCAGATCATGGGAAATACAGTCAAACAGGCTGATTCCCAAGGTAACTGCCCGTACGTCCAGCTTTTCATTTTTTACCATCTCTATGGTGGAGATAATTTCCTGATCTTCAAACACCTTGAAAATTCCCTTATATCTTGTTGGTCACGTCAAAAATATTTTTATGCTGGATACGGATGTCCAGGTTCAGTTCCCTGGCTTTTTCCCTGAGAGCGGCAAACATGGCAGGGGCATCTATCTGTTTGGTTATCAGAACCTGATAGGACATAACATTTTCATTGGGATTGGAGCCGCCCATGAACACGGCTTTGAGGTTGACGATATTGGCGCCGAAACTTGCTATAATGGCGGATAGTTGAGCCACAAGACCTTTTTGGTCGGGACCTGAGGTGGTAATTAGAAAAATTTCCGTCTCCGCCACAGGTTCCTGGGGCTCTTCCTCAAGGGATCTGACATGGATGGTCAGTCCCTGGTCTTCCTCTTTCAGGGTCAGTTCCCGGCTGATGGTTTCACAGGATACGCCTTCGGGTGCCTGGACTACAAAGAAGCCGGCAAACTGGTTTTGAAGTATCATCTGGTTGACGTTTTTAAGGTTGCACCCCAGATCGCACAGATCTGCAGTGACGCTTGCGATGATGCCCGGCCGGTCTTTGGCCAGGACAGAAATTATCATTTTGTTCATTTGTTGCCTTTTTTTCAAGAAAGCTCGCGAAGGCCGTCGATGGTTTTTTTATAGTCAGGGGTGTTAAAGATGGCAGAACCGGCCACAAAACAGTGGGCACCGGCCCGGCTCACACCCCCGATGGTATCGTTGTTTACGCCGCCGTCCACCTGGATAATGGCATTGGAGCCCGCATCAGCCAGCATTTTAGACAACGCGGTGATTTTAGCTATGCTGGAATTGATGAACTTCTGGCCTCCAAAACCGGGATTGACACTCATGATGAGGACAAAATCCAGCATATCAATGACATATTCGATGGATGACAGTGGCGTCGCCGGGTTCAGGGCAACGCCGGCCTTGACGTTTAAGCTTTTTATCAGCTGAAGACTTCGGTGCAGATGTGGGCATGCTTCGGCATGGACGCTGATGTAGTCGGCTCCTGCTTTGGCAAAATCAGGGACCCTGGCATCCGGGGTCTCAATCATCAGGTGAACGTCCAGCGCCAGGTTGGTGGCGCGTTTGCAGGCCTCTACCACAATGGGGCCGTAGGAAATATTGGGTACAAACTGTCCGTCCATGACATCAATGTGAATCCAGTCAGCACCTGCGGTTTCAACCGCTTTAACCTCTTCCCCCAAACGGGTGAAATCAGCCGACAGAATAGAAGGGGCGATCAGTGTCATTGTATTCTCCTGTTTATCTATGTGGGACAGGTTTTTATTCCCTGATCCCATTATTGTTCTTTTTTGTTGCGTCTCATCCTGGCCATGAAAAAACCGTCCATTTCAAGATGGTCAGGAAAAGTTGTTTTTTCAAATGTGTTCTCCCCGGATTCGCAGAAAAAGGGCAGCTGCGCTCCAAAGCCTGAAGGATCCGGGGAAAAATCTTTTCTTTTCTCTAAGAACCGCTGAATCAGCTGGGTTGTCTCTTCGGGTTCGCAGGAGCAGACCGCGTATACCAGTATGCCGCCGGGGGCCACCACATTGGCGGCGCCGTTAAGGATTTTTTTTTGCAGGGCTGCCATGCGGGAAATGTCTTTTAAATTTCTTTTCCAGCGGCTGTCCGGGTTTCTGGCAAGGACACCCAAACCCGTACAGGGCGCATCCACAAGTACTCTGTCAAAATAGAATGAAAAATCTGTAAACCCGGCCCGGGCCATGTCCACATGGGTGGTGCGAATATTGTCAATATTCAGTCGCAGGGCTTCGCTTTCAAGTCGCAGGGCTTTGTTTTCGCCGGTGTCATTGGCTGTAATGTTGCCTTTGTTTTCCATTTCAAGGGCCATGTGTATGGTTTTGGTGCCTAAGCCTGCACAGGCATCCAGAATATTTTCGCCGGGTTTGGGTCCTAAAAGCTGCACGGCAAGCTGGGCAGCTTCATCCTGGATTAGGAATAGACCCTCATGAAATCCGGGCAGATCAGGAACGGCAACGCCGGATGCCTGCACCTGGAGTCCCAGGGGACTGAAGTGTGTTGCCTTTGTTTTGATCCCAGCATATTCAAAATTTGCCATCAGATCCTCCCGGCTGGTTTTGCGCGGGTTGATCCTCAGTGTAAACGGGGGCAAATCCATCAATGCGCGGCCCAGGGCCAGGGTCTTTTCTGTGCCATATCTTTCCACCCAGCGTTTACCGAGCCAGGGTGGTATGGAAAAGGCCGCAGCAAGATGTCCGGTGAGGTTTTTATCTGAACAGGGCAGGGCGATCTCTTGGTGCGATCTGGCTATATTGCGCAAAACAGCATTAATAAAACCGGATGCCTTTTTGCCGCATACGGATTTTGCAAGTTCAATCGTGGTATTGATGGCTGCAAAATCAGGCACCCTGTCCAAAAAAACGATCTGGAACACCCCAAGCCGCAATATTGTTTTTACCTTGGGATCAATTTTGTCAAAGGCAAGTTTGGAGCAGTGGCCGATCAATTGATCAATGCGTCCCCGGTGCCTGAACACTCCGAACACAATGGCGTGGCAAAGGCCTTTGTCCTTTTGACTCAGGCTTTCAAGCTGTTGAGCCGCATCCTCAACGGCGCGGTCAAGGGGCAGGGTCAGCTTTTGCCCGGCTTCAATCAGGGTATATGCGATATAGCGTGGATCAGATGTCATGCTTACTCAAAACAGGTCAGGGGTTCAATTTTATTGCCACAAAGAAATGCGGCGGCATCAAGACGTTTTCCTGAACTTCCCATCAGTTCAAGCACCTGGACAACACCATCTGCTGCCGCCACAAACAGGCCTTCCTCATTGCTGGCGACAATAGTGCCGGGTAAAGCGGACGCCTGCATGGATAAGGATGATGGGACAGCCTTAAAAATTTTAAGGCGTTTGCCGTCAAGTTCCGTAAAGGCCCCGGGCCAGGGTGTCATGGCATTGATATGGGCGCAGACAGCCTTGGTTGATCTTTGCCAGTCAATGCGTCCGTCTGACTTTTTGAGCATGGACACATAGGTCGCTTTTGAATGATCCTGGGGGGCAGGGGTAACCTTGCCCTGTTCAATGGCGTGGATGGTCTTTACAATTAGATGCGCACCAATTTGTGCCAACCTGTCGTGCAGCATGGGCGCCGTCTCCTGGGGATCCACAGGGGTTGTTTCCATCAGCAGAATGTCCCCGGCATCCATTTTTTCAGCCATGACCATAGTGGTTACGCCGGTTTGGTCATCCATATTTAATACCGCTGCCTGGATGGGGGATGCGCCCCGGTATTTGGGCAAAAGGGAGGCATGGATGTTTATGGGGTAGGTTTTGGGAATATCAAGCATCTGCCGTGAAAGAATCTGTCCAAAGGCAACCACGACAAAATAGTCCGGCTCAAGATCTGAAATGAGCTTGAGCCCCTCAGGGGTATTTATTTTTTCGGGCTGGTACACTTCAATGCCAAGGCCTGTTGCGGCCTCTTTCACTGCGGAGGGGCTAAGTTTTTTTCCGCGGCCTTTGGGCCGGTCCGGCTGGGTCACTACCAGTAAAATGTCAAACCCCGGTTCTTTTGCCAGGGCTTGTAGAGCCGGGACAGAAAATTCCGGGGTTCCCATGAAAACGATGCGGGTATTTTTCATTGTTCGTTTTTTAATTGCTTTAATCGTTTTTTCTTATACATGGTCCGCTTCAATGCAGAAATCCTGTCAATAAACAGAATTCCGTCAAGGTGGTCAATCTCATGCTGCATGATAACGGACATAAGTCCGTGGGCTTCAAATTCAATGGTTTCACCGTCCAGATTCATGGCCCGTACAGTGACGCTTGAATGTCGCTTAACATCAGAGCGGTAGTCAACAATACTTAAACACCCTTCGTTTTCAGAAGTGAAGGTCTCTTTGGATTTGGACAGGATTTCAGGATTGATCAGTGCAGTAAAGGTTTTATCCTCGGGATCCTTTTGTTCCTCTCCTGCATTGGGGTCATATACAACAACCCGGCGGTTCACCCCGACCTGGGGGGCGGCAAGGCCTACACCCGCATCATGAAACATGGTCTCGCCCATATTTTCAATAAGCGTTTTCAACTCATCATCAATGGTTTCTACTGGTTCTGATACCTTTTTCAAGGATGGTTCCGGAAAAGTGACAATATCAAGAATAGCCATTTATTTTAAAATTTCCTTTGCTTTTTCAATGTCCTTTCGGATCTGGTCGGACAGCTGCCCAATACTTGAAAATTTAATTTCATCCCGAAGTCGTTTCACCATATTCACGCGTATTCTGGAATTATAAATATCTTCTTTAAAATCAAGAATATGAACTTCAATGGTGAATATTTGATCCCCGAAAGTCGGGGAAAAACCAATATTGGCAACACCATTGAATTTGCCATGGATGGTCTCCACCTTTACGGCATAAACCCCGAACTTGGGGCATAGTTCATCATGAAGTTTTATATTGGCCGTGGGGAATCCAAGCTGGCTGCCGCCACGCTTGCGACCTCCTATGACTTTGCCCCTGATCTGGTAAAAACGTCCAAGATAATGCTTTGCCCGGTCTACGTGGCCGTCCATCACAAGCCTTCTGATTCTTGTGCTGGAAATGCGCTCCTTGTCGGTTTCAACATCCCGTATCCAGTCAGATACAATGGTTTCATACCCAAGTTCTTCACCTTTTGTCTTGAGCAGTGCGATATTGCCGGTCCTGTTTTTCCCGAAGGTATAGTCAGGACCGATAATAATGGTTTTCATGCCGATCTTTTTCAGAAGAATATCTTCAATGAATTCCCGGGCTGATATCTGTGCAAAGGCTTTATTGAAGGGCAGACAGAGCAGTACGTCAATGCCCGAGGCTTCTATCAGTTCGATTTTCTGGTCCCGCCGGGTGATTAAAGGGGGGCTGGAAAGGCCCAGGGCTCTTAGCGGGTGCGGTTCAAATGTCATGGCGATGCAGGTGCCGCCAGTTTGGGTCCCCTTTTCAATCACCTGGTGCAACAGTGCCTGGTGACCTTTGTGCACACCGTCAAAATTACCAATGGTAACAACGGCGTTGTGAAAGGGGGCCTTAATCTGATTCAAATCTTCGATTAATTCCATGTCGTCCTTTAAAATTCAAACAAAAATACTATTGACAAACAAAGCAAACGCATATATATATCCCAACCATCGCTTTTACGCAATCTTTAAATGGGCTGCAAACAAAGCGGTTGAGAGTGTGCCGAAGTGGCGGAATTGGTAGACGCACTAGTTTCAGGGACTAGCGAGCGTACGCTTGTGGGAGTTCGAATCTCCCCTTCGGCACCACCTTAAAAATCAATGAGTTAGGTGAGATGCCAAACACATTGATTTTTTCATTTTTAGGGGCTTGGTTAACACCTGAATTTCCGGCATAAATTTTGCTTAGTTATTTTTTGGCGTTCAGATACATAAGAATCTGCTCCCATGATCAAATCACGCCAGATAGGAACAGTTCACCATTAGCGCTCTGCGCATAACTTTTCCAGCCCGAATTTTCACCCAATAATGCGCTTATCCAGGAGAAGAACGTAATCGGTATAATACGTTCTCAGCCAATTGGGCAAATGGGTTGATCTTACCAAATGAAATGCCCCACCGCCTGCCACTATAAATTAAACGGCCAGCCATATACATTAAATCCTGCATGACTGTTTTCAGCCTCCTTCGAGAGACTTTTTTTCTACGGTTGATCAGTTTTCAGTATTCTGAGCCAGGACAAGCCAACCATCCAACGATTCTTTACGTAAATTACACTTAACCAAGGCATCAACACCTTCGCATTTTTTTATTACTTCAAAATAATTTAGACTGTTGCAATTTTCATCCAGGCTGTTGCAATTTTCTACAGGAAATGTTTAATCTTCATTTAAATTAATTTTAAACAGAAGGCACGGAATTCTATCTTCAGTGTCTTCTGTGATTTTTGTGGTTAAACTTTATTCATATAAAAAATAGCGTTACAAATAAGGGGGTTACAATGTCCGTTATTACCATCTCAAGAGGTTCTTACAGTCGTGGAAAACAAGTTGCTGAAAAGGTAGCCTCAGAACTGGGGTATGAATGTATTTCCCGTGATATTCTGCTGGAAGCATCCGAAGAATTCAACATCCCTGAGATCAAACTGATCAGAGCGCTTCATGATGCGCCGTCCGTTCTTGAAAGATACACCCACGGTATGGACCGCTATGTAAGTTATATCCGGAAAGCACTTCTGCAGCATATCCGCAAAGACAATGTAGTTTATCACGGTCTGGCGGGTCATTATTTTTTGCCGAATCTTCCCAATGTCCTGAAAATCAGGATCATATCGGATATAGAAGACCGTGTGAAAGAAGAAGTCAGGCGGGAAAACATTTCCGAAGAAAAAGCACGTTATATTTTAAAAAAAGATGATGATGAGCGAAGGAAATGGGGCCTGAGGTTATACGGAATTGATACTTGGGACAGTAAACTTTATGATATGGTCATCCATGTAAAAAACCTCTCAGTTGAGGATGCCGCAGACCTGATCTGCACGACGGTTCGAAAACCCAACTTTAAAACCACATCTGAATCGGAAAAAATTCTTGATGATGCCCTTCTTGCAGCGAAAGTTCATGCGGCTATTGTAACATTAAGCCCGACAATCATTGTCACAGCAAATGACGGCGTCGTAAATATCGGCGACCCGGAAGCTTCCATGAAAACTGAAATAATAAAGATCGCTGAAAATATCGAAGGGGTTAAAAAGATTATTGTGAATGCTCATAGACAAACAGACGACCATAATGCCGTTAATCCATTCCACAAGATATAACGATAAGCCATAGCCTGGCCAACATGTTTCACGAATTATAAAAGCAGCCATTCGGCTGCTTTTATAATTTTTGTGGGGTGAGTGACCGGGATTGAACCGGCGGCAACCAGGGCCACAACCTGGTGCTCTACCAACTGAGCTACATCCACCACAAAAAAAATTTTGCATAATTATCAGAACCGCTTTTCTTTTTTGATTTGGGTAACACTTGGGTAACATTTGCCATTAAACAAGCTTATGTATTCATGTATTGGTGTTATTTTGCATATGCTTGCTTTATGTTTGCAATATACTGATATTAAATAAAAATGACGCTTTTTACATATTGTTTTTCATTGCCCCTTTTAGCTTTCAAATGACATAAAATTAGCTTCAGGGACTATCGAGCGTACGCTTGTGGGAGTTCGAATCTCCCCTTCGGGACCACCTTAAAATAAATTCGAAATAAACCACTGACTGTTCGGTCAGCGTTTTTTTTGTTTTTGGAGCAAAACTGTCAAATCTAACGAACAGGTAACACAAACATCATATTCCGTTCATTTTTGGCAGATATAAAGTTTTTCATTGAGGGGGCGGAATGCTTTCAATGACCTCTCGATCTCATATATTCTTTTTCTTTCTTCTTAGAAACCGGGCTGTTCAAAATGAACGACCCGGTTTCCTTTCTCATGGGAAATGACCCTGAAGCATAAATTGTTGACACTTTTTATCTGCTCTGATAATTTTTTATTCTCGGAAAAACAAAATCAAACACTTTGAAATCAGGACAAAATAATGAGGTCTCTATGGTTCAAGATTATGATGATGATATTATTGAATTGACCGAAGTGGTTACTGAAGATACATCCCCGAACGATCAGGAAATAATCGAACTGACCCAGGAGCGGCCTGATTCCCAGGGAGAAATTTTTGATGATGTTGTCTTGGCCGGGGATGATAATGAAAATGTCATGCCATCAATAGGCCGGGCAGACATTGAAGCTGTCCTTGAAAAACTTATAGAGAAGAAGTTCTCTGAAACCATCGAAAAAATTCTTTTTGAAGTAATGGAGAAGGTGATCAAGCAGGAGATCGAAGATATTAAGGCCGGGTTGCAGAAAGATCTTGACGACATCGGTTAGATTTTATTAAACGATTGACTTAATTTTTAAAAATTTTTATTAACGTGGCGGGGATTGATTCAATCCCCGTTTTCTTTAACAGCCTTGGACTGCTGCAGTTTTTAAACATGTGCCAGTTCACCGCAAAACATGACAGAGACCTCTGCAAAATAAGAGGTTTCTAATACTAAAAGGGTTTGAGGAGTTGAATTATGTGTTCGGATTCCCTGGACAAAGGATATTCACCAAAAGAGATTGAAGAGAAATGGTATTCATCCTGGCTGGAAAACGGTTTTTTCAAAGCTGAAGACAAAAGTGATAAAATCCCTTTTTCAATTGTAATTCCACCTCCCAACGTCACTGGCGTGCTTCATATGGGCCATGCGCTGAATAACGTGATTCAGGATATCATGTGCAGATACAGAAGGCTTTTGGGACAGAATGTGCTCTGGATGCCGGGAACCGATCATGCCGGAATCGCCACCCAGAATGTGGTGGAGCGCAAACTGGCTGCCGAAGGTAAAACCCGTGATCAGGTGGGCCGGGAAGCCTTTATTGAAGAAGTCTGGAAATGGCGGGAGAAATCAGGTGGTGCCATTATCAACCAGCTCAAGCGTCTTGGTGCTTCCTGTGACTGGGACCGGGAACGCTTTACCATGGATGAGGGGCTTTCCGAAGCAGTGCGCAAGGTGTTTGTCCGTTTGTACAAGGAGGGCCTGATCTATGAGGACCAGTACATTATCAACTGGTGTCCCAGATGCAAGACTGCCCTGGCAGACCTTGAGGTGGAATATGAGGAAAAGGACGGCTACCTTTATTATATCCGTTACCCGTTCAGAGGCAGCCAGAAAAAAGGGCTGACCGTCGCCACCACCCGTCCTGAAACCCTGTTTGGTGATATGGCCGTGGCCGTTAACCCCGAAGACGAACGATTTAAAAACATTGGGGAAACAGAAGTTCTGCTTCCCCTGACAGACCGGATGATTCCCATCATCCAGGATGAATATGTAGATACCCAGTTTGGCACCGGTGCCCTGAAAGTCACCCCGGCCCATGATCCCAATGATTTTCATTTGGGTGAAAAGCATGGCCTGAAAAAATTAAAGGTCATTGATGATGCCGGCAGGATGATGGAAGGGGCAGGGCGTTTTGCGGGCCTTGACCGGTTTGAATGCCGTAAGAAAGCTGTTGAAGCCCTTGAAGAATTAGGTCTGCTTGAGAAAAAAGAACCCCTGAGGCACAGTGTGGGCAATTGTTATCGCTGCCACACCGATGTTGAACCTTCCATCTCCAAACAATGGTTTGTCAAGGTAGGGCCTTTGGCTGCAAAGGCATCCCAGGCCGTACGTGACGGTAGAACCAGAATTATCCCAGACAACTGGTCAAAAACCTATTTTGAATGGATGGACAATATCAGGGACTGGTGCATATCCCGCCAGATCTGGTGGGGGCATCGAATCCCCGTATGGAAATGCCCGGATTGCAAGGCTGTTATTGTTGAAGAGACGGACCCTGATGCCTGCACCACATGCGGTTCCAAGAATATAGTCCAGGAGACAGATGTTCTGGATACCTGGTTTTCTTCAGCGCTTTGGCCGTTTTCTACCATGGGCTGGCCTGAAAAGACGGATCTGTTACAAACCTTTTACCCGACCAATGTTCTGGTTACAGGGTTTGATATCCTGTTTTTCTGGGTTGCCAGAATGATGATGATGGGCATCCATTTCATGGACGATGAAATTCCGTTCAAGGATGTTTATATCCATGCCCTTGTCAGGGATGAACACGGCAAGAAAATGTCCAAGTCCAAGGGTAATGTGATTGATCCGCTCAAAGTGATTGATGAATACGGGGCAGACGCATTCAGGTTTACCCTGGCCGCTTTTGCCGCCCAGGGCAGGGATGTTAAGATGTCCGAATCAAGGGTGGAGGGGTACAAAAATTTTGTCAACAAGCTGTGGAATGCGGCCAGATTTACCCTGATGCACATCACGGAAAAAGACGCACTGACAGACAAGCTTGACCTGACCCTGTCAGATCGCTGGATTTTGTCCAGGTGTGCTGAAACATCTCTGGCCGTAAAACAGGGGATTGAGGAATACCGATTTAATGAAGCTGCTTCTGCGGTTTATCAGTTTGTGTGGCATGAGTTTTGTGACTGGTATCTTGAGGCTGCCAAACCGGCTCTGTACGAAAAATTAGGTGCGGATACGCGTGACGCTGCTCGTGGTGTTTTGGCAAAAGTTCTTGAGGATATTGTTATCATGCTGCATCCCTTTATGCCCTTTGTTACCGAAGAAATTTACAGTATTCTTCCAGGTACAAACGGCTCTGTGATGAAAGCTGCTTTTCCTTATAATGAGGATGATTTCAAAAAATTTAAAAATCCGTCCTGCGAAAAAGAGATGGAGTTTATGTTCTCTTTGATCTCAGGCATCCGCAATGTCAGGTCCGAGATGAACATCCAGCCCTCCACCAGGGTCAAGGTGCTGGCCACCACAGCAGAACAAGCAGAGAAATTGCTAATAGCCGAAAATAAGTCTGTAATCATCAATCTTGCTACCCTTGAAAATCTATCCTTCTGTGACGCAAGTAATCCGCCGGAGTCTTCGGCCACCACAGTCTCAGGAGCCACCACCTGCCATGTCTGCCTTGAAGGTGTCATTGATTTTGACAAGGAGATCAGCCGTCTTGAAAAGGAGTTGGAGAAAAATACCAAAGAGTTGAACAGCATTCAAAAAAGGCTCAATAATGACAGTTTCCTTGAAAAAGCGCCTGAAGATGTGATTGAAAAGGTCAAGGCACAACATGGAGAACTTCAAGAGAAACAGGATAAGATTACGGTGAATCTGAACCGGGTAAAGAATTTGAAACGGGCTTAACCTGAAAATACACATATGGATTTAACAGATCAGATCATCCGGCTGGCGCTTTTTGAAGATACCTGTCTTGGGGATGTAACAACGGAAAGTATTTTCCCTCATCCCCAGGAAAAAACAGCCATCATTGTGGCCAAACAGGACTTTATCCTGGCCGGAACGGATGTGGCAAAAAAGGTGTTCCATGCTGTAGATCCTTCAATCGCATGCAAAATTCATTTTGGTGATTCTGATACCATTAAAAAAAATGATGTCATCTTTACCATCACGGGAGACATCCGTTCCCTTCTGACCGCCGAACGTGTGGCCTTAAATTTTTTGCAACGGCTTTCCGGTATTGCAACCCTGACACGAAAATTTGTCAATGCACTGGATAATCCTAACGTCAGGCTGGTCGATACCCGAAAAACAACGCCGGGGTGGCGGAAAATTGAAAAAGACGCTGTCAGGGCAGGGGGGGGCTTTAACCACAGATTTGCCCTTTATGACGGCATTCTGATAAAGGATAACCATATTGCGGCTGCCGGCTCCATTGCGGCAGCCGTTTTCCTTGCCCGGAGCCGGGCCTCCCATCTGATGAAGGTGGAGGTGGAAGTCTGCGATATGTCCCAGGTTCAACAGGCCCTTGATGTCAGGGCTGATGTCATCATGCTCGACAATATGGATATTGACAGCATGACAAAAGCCGTAGCGTTGATAGGAAAACGTGCAGTGGTGGAAGCTTCGGGAAATGTCAGCATAGAGACGTTGAACGCTATTGCCAAAACCGGTGTGGATGTTATTTCCTGCGGCGCACTGACCCACCAGGCTGTTTCTGTTGACTTAAGTATGCGTATCGATTGATATTAACTGGCTGCTGTTAACTGGTTACGTCCGTTTTTCTTGGAATGATATAGTGCTTTGTCCGTGCGTTTGATGAAAGAGGTGAAGTCTTCACCATTAATGAGTTGTGCCGCCCCTAAGCTTACAGTCACAGATGTCTGTACACCGTCTTCCGGTGTGAATACTGCTTTTTCAACATTCTCTTTTATGCGGTTGCCCACCACGCAGGCCTCCTGCAGCTCTGTTTCCGGCAACAGTACGGCAAATTCCTCACCCCCGTAACGGTAGGCGGAATCCATGCTGCGCAGGCATGAAGCGATGATCATGCCCATGCTCATGAGCACCCTGTCGCCTTCCAGGTGCCCCCAGGTGTCGTTGTATGCTTTAAAGAAATCGATATCCAGCAAAAGGAGGGATAAATCCCTGGAGTAGCGCTGGAAGCGTTTTATTTCCTGTTTGATCTGATGGAAAAATTGCCGGGAATTGAACAGGCCGGTCAACCCGTCGGTTATGGCCAGCTGTTTCATATCTTCTAAAAGCTTGTCTCTTTCCTTTTTAAATGCGGCTTCTCTAAGCATCCGCCTGATTCTTAAATCCAGTTCTTCAAAGCGGAAAGGCTTGAAAATAAAATCACTGGCCCCGGCATTGATGGCCTCTTCATAGGAATAATCAGCAGAGTAGCCGGTCATGACCATGACATCACTGTCATACTTTTCCCGGATCAGTCGTGTCAGTTCAAGTCCGTCCATCCCCTGCATCATGATATCCGTTAAAACAATATCGGGTTGGAAAGTTTTAAGGATTTCAATGGCCTGGAATGCATTTTCAGCACTTTTGACCTCATAGGTCATCAGTGTTAAAAATTCTTCTACGGACTCCTTGACGGCTATGTCATCGTCAACAATAAGGATGGCGTGGGCCATGGAAATCTCCGATACAAATAGAGCGTCTTGAACATCGGCTTTTCTTGACACTGCAAAAGACAATTGATAAATGTATTGCTTTATTATATATATACATCTTTTTTGTCAACTCTTAGTTTGGAGTTCAATTGAAATACGATCCGCTTCACATTAGAAATTTTTCTATTATTGCGCATATTGATCACGGTAAATCCACGTTGTCTGACCGGCTGATTCAGCTGTCCGGTATTATAGAAGATCGGGATATGAAAGAACAGATCCTGGACTCCATGGATATAGAGCGGGAAAGAGGGATCACCATAAAATCCCAGACCGTATCCCTTCCCTATACGGCACCTGACGGTGGCAAGTTTCTGCTGAACCTCATTGATACACCCGGACATGTGGATTTTTCCTATGAAGTGTCACGGGCTCTTGCTTCCTGTGAAGGCGCCTTAATACTGGCCGACGCATCCCAGGGGGTGGAGGCCCAGACCCTGGCCAACCTGTACCTGGCCATGGAGCATGAACTTGATATCCTTCCGATTATCAATAAAATTGACCTTCCTTCGGCGGCAATTGAATGGGTTAAAGACCAGATTGATGAGGATATGGGTCTTGACAGTGAACAGGCCCTGCTTGTGTCTGCAAAGATGGGAACAGGTGTTGATAAAGTTTTTCAAGCCATTGTTGACAGGATCCCCGGGCCCACTGTGGAAAACACAGGTGCTTTTAAAGCTCTGATATTTGACTCTCACTATGATCCTTTTAGGGGCGTTATCATTCATTTCAGAATCTTTGAGGGAAGCATAAAAAAAGGGGACTGGATAGAGTTCATGTCCAATGATGCGACCTACAAGGTAGAAGAAGTAGGACTGTTCCAGATCAAGCGTAATCCCCAGGAAAGCCTTGAAGCCGGCCAGGTTGGGTATTTTATTGCAGGGATAAAGCTTATATCCGACGTTAAAATCGGAGATACGGTGACCATGCCGGACAAACGGTGTGACAAGGCCCTGGGTGGTTTCAGGGAGCCCACGCCCGTGGTGTTTTCTTCCATGTACCCGGTGGCAGCCGACGATTATGAGGAACTGACCCAAGCCCTGGAAAAACTAAAGCTCAATGATGCCTCCCTGATTTATGAAAAGGACTCATCTGCCGCATTGGGGTTCGGGTACCGTTGCGGGTTCCTGGGGCTTTTGCACCTTGAGGTGGTACAGGAGCGCCTTGAACGGGAATACGATATTTCCCTTATTTTAACCTCACCTTCGGTCCAGTATGAAATCACCTATGCGTCAGGGGAAGTTAAGATCATTGACAACCCCACCGAATATCCTGATCCCACAGAAATCAAATGTGTCAGGGAACCCATTATCAAAGCCTCCATCATTGTGCCGGATAAATATATGGGAAATGTCATGCAGGTCTGCCACGAATTCCGAGGTATCAGCACCAATTATCAGTATCTGACCTCCAACCGCATGGAAATGAAATTTATCCTGCCCTTGGCCGAGGTGGTTTATGAATTTTATGACCGTCTTAAAAGTGTGACCCAGGGCTATGGGTCCTTTGATTACGTCATTGCGGGCTACCAGGAAACCAATTTAGTAAAGCTGGATTTTCTGATAAACGGAGAGCGTGTTGATGCGCTTTCAATGCTGATTCACCGGGACAAGGCAGAGACCAAGGCAAGGGCTGCCTGCAAAAAGCTGCGGGAGGAGATCCCAAAACAACAGTTTAAAATACCAATCCAGGGTGCCATTGGCGGCAAGATTATTGCCAGGGAAACCATTTCTGCCTTTCGTAAAGATGTTACGGCCAAATGTTATGGCGGTGATATTTCAAGAAAGCGCAAGCTTCTGGAAAAACAGAAAAAAGGTAAAAAAAGAATGAAGATGGTGGGATCTGTGGAGATTCCTCAGTCGGCATTTTTGTCAGTATTAAAGTCTGATTAGCCCGTTTTTAGACGCAAAGTGGGCATTTCATGTCGCCCACTTTGCTTCAAACAATAGCTAATCCGGAAGCAGATCATAAAAGTACATCATGGCATCAGACCTGGAGATGATACCGATGATTTTTCCATCTTTCATCACGGGAATTCTTCCGATATCATGCCTGATCATAAGACGAGCCGCTTCAAAAGCGCTTCTGTCATAATCGATGGTAATAATTTTGCGGCTCATAATGGCTTTAATCGGGGACTGCATCTGATTTGCCTTTTTGACTTTCCTGAAATCACGCCTTGAAACAACGCCCACAAGATTTTCGCTGTCATCCACCACAGGCATACCCGAACATCCCATCTCCCGCAGCATCATGGCCACATCACCCACAGGGGTATCATCTTTTACCGTTACCACAGGGTACGACATGATATCCGAGAGCATGATGGAGGAATACTGGTTGCCCTTGAGCAACTCCAGAACGGTTTCCAGTAATGCATCCGGATTGGCCCCCTTAACCAGAGCCGAGCCGGCTCCGGGATGGCCTCCTCCACCAATGGAGCGCATGAGCACACCGATATTGATCTCATCAACCCCGCTTCGGCCGATCACCATGCATTTGTTTTTTTCCACGTCTTTGAATATGCCGATGGCCACGTCTACATTCATAAGTTCCCGGTACATCTGCATCACCATGGCCAGATTTTCCACCCGGCCCTGGATTTCCACCTGGGATACGCTCAAAGAGAATCCTTTGATTTCATTTCGTTCGGCCCGCTGGACCATATCAAAAAGGATCTCCTTTTGTTTTTTTCCGTAGGCTGGCTGTAGAAACGTGCCCAGGATATTGAGATCCGCTCTGCGGGACAAGAGGAATCCTGCGGCATAAGCGTCTTCGGGAAGGGTGGACGGATAGGTCAGATGACCTGTGTCTTCATAAAGGCCGATTAAAAACAAGGTGGCCTGAATCGGGGTGATCAGTTTACGTTCTTTTTCGATCTGTTGGACAAGCAGGGTGACTGCTGACCCTGTCCGGGAGAGATGGGACTCCCGGGCTTGAATATCTCCTTCCTCATGGTGGTCCCAGACAATGATGTCAAGGTCGCTTTTTTCGGATAAAACGCTGAATCTCTGGTCCAGGCGTGACCAGGAGTGGGTATCGACGCAGATAAGGGTGTCAATGGTATCCAGGTCCACTTCATTGGGTGCCCACAAGTCAAAAATATCTTTGTGAATGGCAAGGAAATTTTTAAGATTGGCGTTCACTGTTCCGGGAAGGACAGGTTTGGCATCGGGATATATGACAGTGGCTGCCACAAGGCATGCCAGGGCGTCAAAGTCGGAACCTTTATGTGTGGTGATGATTTTCATAGGGCCTCTTTGTTGGGAGAAGTGTTTTAATCAGGGGCGCTTGGGCAGATATTTTGCCGGATATGATTTCAATGGGTTTATTTGAGTCGCTTTGCTGGTTCATTAACGTACTGTTATCAACTTTTTTACGTTAGCTTAATATATAACCATTATTCGGTGAGGCCTCAACGTTTATCGTGTTAAAATTATGCCGGAGTGTTCTCGGCCCGGTAATTATGGGAAGCCTTCTTTTACGCAAACAGATCGCAGTCCCCGATGGACGAGACCATTATAAGCGTGGGTAAAGGGGCCAGTGTTCTGGTGTACCTGGCCTGGAATTCTGCGGCTTTGCTTTGTTCAGGCACGTTGAATCCGATGAGAACAACCGATGATTCGGTGGATATGGATTTAAGTATCTTTTCAAAGGGAGCCGTGGATACGATGACCCGGATTTCCGCTTTTACCCTGGCCTTTCTCAGCAGTGCTTCCATGGCCTGTTTTGCCGTCTGCTCCCAGGCAGGGTCATGGATGATTCTGAACAGTCTGATGGTTGCATCAGCCCATTGTCTGTTCAGGGTGAGAAGATGGGCCAGGATAACCATCAAAGAACCGTTCTTTCTGGCCCGCCACCATATATCGATGAAACATTTGTCCTGAACTTGGGGAAGTCCTTTGTCATTGATTATGACAAGATTCATTCCCATGGACCTGACAAAGCCCATGTGCCGTGCAAAGGAGTGCGCCCTGGCCGGGTCCGATGACCAGCCGAAAATTACGGTGTTGGGTTTAAGAGGCCCGGGTGGATGAGCCTGGAGCGCCGCGCAGATACCCTGGTCAAGGTCGGGTAAAACCATGACCGTTGAAAAACCGATGAAACCGTTGTCCTCAAAGAATTTTTTAAGCTGGGTCAGGGCGGTTTCTCTTTTTTCCATGAGGTACTGGATGTTGCCGGGAAGGATACGGACCAGGGTGACCATGCCCCGGTCCTCGCCGATCCACAGGGCATACTGCACCAGTGCAAACCGGGTATTCGGATTTCCCGAGAACACCAGAACCGCCGGGCGCCAGTTTTTGGGATGAACGGGCATCATTGAAAGCTGGAGGAGATTGGCTTTAAGCCGTGAATAGAAAAAACCCCAGCGTGCATCACCGAAGCGGACCTGAAGGGTTCTGCGTCTGAGCAGTATAACCATTGCCGATATGATGGCTGCCGCAAACACCGCTGTCAGCGGATGAATTAAAAAGGCTGTGACGGCGCACCCTGCAGCTCCAATAAGCGCCTGCAGCCAGTGATAATACTTAAATCCCGGTCTAAAGGAGGGGTTGCCGGCAAAGGATTCAACAAAGGCGGCAACATTAATCATGGCGTAGGTGTAGAGAAAAAACATGGAGACAACACCTGCCAGGATATTAAATGCCTGGCCGGTGTTGCCGTTGCCTGCCCACAGGATGGTGGTGATGGTTAATCCCAGGGTCAGCCACAGGGCCCTAACCGGCTCATTGGCCCGGCCTGCCCCCTTTTCAAACGGATGCAGAAGGGGGATGAGTCGGTCCCCGGCAACGGCCTGGATCACCCTGGGAGCCCCCATGAACGATCCCAGGGCGCTGGACAGGGTGGCTGCAAATACGCCGGCAACCACCAAAAAGCCGGCGTTGAAAAGCGCCTGGTTGCATAGCGTTTCAAAAGACGAATAAATCAGCTCTTCCCGGGATTGGGCGCCGCCGCATAAAATAATCTGAAGCCCGTATACAACAAATCCTGTGAGGACAGCCCCCAGGGTGCCTGCCGGAATGGCCCGGGCGGGATTCTTCAGGTCGCCGGACATGCTGATGCCTGCCATGATTCCGGTGACCGCCGGAAAGTAGATGACAAAGACTTTCCAGAATCCGTATGTGTTATTGGTATAACCCGGCCCAAAGTTTTTTGAAAACAGGCTGCTGTCAAAGTGAACTAAGGCGCCTCCTAAAAACGCAAGAATGGAAAGGACCAGAATCGTCATGATCAGGTATTGTGCCCGGACCGCCCACCTGGCTCCGGCCCGGGTGATAATGAACAAAAAAAATGTGGTGATCAGGGCAATGGTCCTGAAGTGGACTGCAAGGACTGGAAAGGTGCGGATCATGGATTCGGTAAATCCCAGGATATAAAAGGGCACTGAAATTGCTTGGGAGCAGAACAGGGCCAGGCCAATGGCACCGCCAAATTCAGGTCCAAGCGCCCTTGATATCAGAAAATAGGCACCGCCTGCGGAAACAGGGGTGTTCGTGGACACGGCTGACACTGAAATGGCCGTCAGCAGGGTGATTGCATGGCTTAAGCACAAAATCAAAAGGATTTGAAAAATACCAGCCTGACCAATGACAAACCCGGCACGCATGAACAGTATTACTCCCAGAATTGTGAGGATGGAGGGTGTAAAGACACCGCCGAATGCGCCAAGGCTGTTTCGAGCATTACCTGGACCTGGTGGTTTTCTGGTGTTTTCTCCCATGACCGTGACCTTTCACTCTGAGGCTACTCTACTTTATACTACTCTGCCTGGTGGTCTGGCTGAAACTTTTTGATATCAGAATGACACATTTCTTATAAAATTGCCCCGGAATTTTTATACTTTACCGGGGAAGAATAAATATTTTTTAGGGCCAAGTACATAGGGACGTTTGCATTTTGTCTTCTATTTGATAATGTGTGTAAAATTAGGATGAAAAACAAAAGAAATAATATCTGTGCAATAAATTTACAATGATATCATGGTGTTGTCTTAATAATTGCTGTGGGGGCCTGCAGAATCTGCGTTGGCTGGTTATGTCGGCTTTGGGGGGCATTGTCTTTTTATGGCTTGCCGGATCGGCGTTTGCCTCCCAATCCGGCCTTGGCTTCAGCGTGCATACCCTGGCATCACATGTGCCTGGAAAAACCGCCTTAATTGTGGGCGGCATCCAGGGGGATGAACCGGGGGGGTTCAATGCCGCGGCCCTTATCGCCACCCGGTATAAAATTATATCCGGCCAGGTTATTGTCGTCCCCAACCTCAATTTCGAAAGCATTATCAAGCGCAGCCGAGGCGTTTACGGGGACATGAACCGCAAGTTTGACCAGGTGAGCAAAACAGATCCTGAACGGCAGATCATAGATAAAATAAAGTCAATGATCACTGATCCGGGCGTGGATTTTATTTTAAATCTGCACGATGGTTCCGGCTTTTTTATGCCCATCCGGGAAAGCGATATGCGCAATCCTGACAGATGGGGACAAAGCATTATCATAGACCAGGCCCGAATGCCTTCAAAATACTCAGGCCTGTTTTGTGATCTTGCCGCCGCTGCCCGGCAGTGTGCTGCAGATATCAATACCCACGTTATCAACTCCGACGATACTGTTCATGTTAGAAATACCCGGACAGCCCAAGGGGATGCGGAGATGGCAAAGACACTTACCTTTTTTGCCATGAAAAATGAAAAACCCGCTTTTGGAATTGAAGCCAGCAAGTCATTTCCAACCCCCGACCGCGTATATTACCATCTTCTGGCCATTGAATCCTTTTTAAAACAGGCCGGAATATTTTTCCAACGTGATTTTTCTTTAACAAACAACGAAATTTCAAAGGCCATTGACAAGGATATTGCTCTGACTCTGGG
Organism: uncultured Desulfobacter sp.; assembly: GCF_963665355.1. GTDB lineage: Bacteria > Desulfobacterota > Desulfobacteria > Desulfobacterales > Desulfobacteraceae > Desulfobacter. The sequence goes on along the minus strand of NZ_OY762229.1, from coordinate 4,802,357 downwards.
AGAGCGCAGAATCCTCCTCTATGCGGAAAACATACGCAAGCATATCTATTTTCTTCCCATGGAAAAAGACGGTGAACTGAACTTTATGGGCAATAATCCTTTGCTGGCCCTGGTGCACAATGAGTCGGCTTTTGATCTGTACCACGGCAACCGCTGTCTTTCCCGACTCAGCCCCCAGTATTTTGAATATGATCTGGGAATTGACCATCTTGAGATAGAGATCGACGGCCGAAAAAAACAGGTGCCTTTTGGCTCCCGGATTCAGGTTAAAAAGCAGTTTCTGGTGCACCCCATACCGGATCACCGGGTGAATATCATTGGTTACTCAAAACAGGATATTACGGATGAGGCAGGAGTTCTCATAACCAGAAACGATTGCATGCAGCGTTTCTCAATCGACCGGGACGGTTCGATTTTCAGGATTGAAGTCTACAGCCAGGGAAAGTTCAATGGTATGGTGCTTGCGGACTTCCGACCTGGGAACACAACCTCAGACATGGTTGGAACCATAAATGATATCAAGTGAAATAAATATCAAAAACAGCTATTTTAATTTTGCTGTGGGCTCTTAATCAAGACTGTGGATCGAGCAGGAACAAGATAATTATTATCAACCCAATTTATTAAAACAATAAAGAGAAAAAAATGAACAAAGACCCCAAAAAAGAAAAGAACATCACTCGTCAGTCCTTGTATATTTCCATTCTGATTTCCCTGACACTGGGGTTTTTGATTGGCACCGCATATACATCGTTTAAGCTGGCGGATTCAATACAGCCGGGCATGGGCCATATGCCGCCGGCCATGATGGGAAAACCCACCTCTGTGCCTGCTCCTGAAAAAGGCGCGGATGAGGATCAAAGGCCGGATCTTGCAGCCATGGCCGATCCCCATATCCGGGAGTTGCAGGCCTCTTTGAAAGACAATCCGGATAATGCACAAAACTGGATTGATCTGGGCAATGCCTTTTTTGACCTGGATCGTTTCGGGGATGCCATCACGGCCTATGGGAAAGCCCTGGCCATTCAACCGGACAATCCCCATGTCCTCACGGATCTCGGGGTGATGTATCGACGGAACAATGAACCGGAAAAAGCTCTGGAAGCCTTTAATAAAGCCATCTCTGTACAGCCTGATTTTGAAACAGCCTGGTTTAATACCGGTATTGTTTATATGCACGATCTCAATGATATTCCCAAAGCCATTACGGCCTGGGAACAGCTGGTTAAAGTGAATCCAACAGCCCGGACCTCCGGTGGGAAACTCGTGTCTGAACTTGTTGAAACCTTGAAAAAACAAATCCAGTAATGCAGGACATTCACCTGCTTTTTCCCGCCACCCCCAAAGGGTGGCAATATCAATTTGTATATAAACCCATCCGCAATATTTATTTCAGGATATACCCGGATAAAAAAGTCATTCGCATATCTGCGCCCTCCCGCATCAGCAAGAAAGCAATTAAACAAGCCATTGCGGCCAAATCTGCCTGGCTTATGCAGAAATTGACAGCCTTTGACAATGCATCGACACCTTGTAATCCATTATCAGCGATGAGAGACAGCACCTCATGCATGGTATGGGGCCGGCAATTGCCTGTGGTGCGTCAGGTGTGCAATGCCCGGCCCTGTATCTGTCTGACCCCTGAATCAGAAATTGTTATCCAGGCGCCTGCCGGATTTGATCCGGGCAAGGAAGATAAATTGTGGAATAAATGGTTGCGCATGCTTTTAAATGAACGTATTCATATCCTTCTTGAAAAATGGCTTCCTGTCATGGGTGTGGCACCGACCCAGTGCCGACTGAAAAAGATGAGAACCCGGTGGGGATCCTGCAACACAGTTGCCAAACGCATATGGATTAATTCCGTTCTCGTACACCGGGACCCCTGTCTTTTGGAATATGTGCTGGTCCATGAACTGGTTCATTTGCTTGAATCGCGACACTCAAGGCGTTTCTATCAGATTTTGGAAACATATCTGCCAGATTGGAAAGCCAGAGAAGGGTGCCTGAATCAAAGCCATTAAGGGTTGTTTTATTACCACAATTGCAGGAGCGCAGTTTCATGCAGCAGAAAAAGATTTTTTACGGCTGGACCATTGTTGCCGTGGCTTTTTTGATCGGCCTCACCCAGGCCGGTGTGTTTCAGAATGTGTTGTCTATCTTTCTCAAACCAATGGCCGAGGAGTTCGGATGGAATCGTTCCATCATCACCGGTTCCATTGCTGTCGGTTCCCTGGCCGGCGGAATTCTGTCCCCCCTGGTTGGTCCCCGCCTTGATCATTATGGACCGCGGATAATGGCATTCTGGGGAATTACCATTTTAAGTGCGGGGCTGATAGCACTTTCACAACTATCTTCGGTTCTGCAACTCTACCTTTTTTTTGGAACCGGCAGAATGATTGCGTCCGGTCTGCTTGCGTTGGTGGTCACGGTGAGTGTCTCCAACTGGTTTATTGAAAAACGGGGCAGGGCCATGGGGATTTCCCAGTTGGGAAGTCGCATTGGAATCGCTTTTCTTCCGCTGTTGGTGCAACATATTATTATTATTTACGGTTGGAGAACGGCCTGGGCAGTACTGGGGATTATTGTATTTTCATTTTCAGCTCTTCCAACGTTGATTTTTTTGAAACGAAGACCGGAAGACGTTGGATTGTTGCCCGATGGAAGAACACCGGAGGAAAATTCGGAAACCGGCACACAAACGACAAAATCTATATACAATCTGGAAAATGAACCTGTGTGGACCCGGAAAACCGTTTTTCGAACCACTTCATTCTGGCAGCTGGTGTTTGTTATGTGTGTGATCTATATGGTGGGGGCCGGGGCTAATTTCCATCTGTTTCCATTCATGACGGACCAGGGATTGCCTGCAACCATGGCAGTCTTGGTGATCACTGTTTTATCTGTTTTCGCAGCACTGGGCGGGGTTTTATTCGGTTTTCTGGCAGAAAAAATCAGTGTTAAAGTATTGATGGCAGGGGTTCTCATTACCATTGGAATTCTTTTTTTCCTTGTTTTCTGGGCAGTCAAAAAACCTGTGTGGATGTTTATCTTTGCCGTTGTGTACGGAACCATTCGCGGTGGTGTTCTGCCATTAATATTTCTGCTCTGGACGGAATTTTATGGCAGAAGATCTTCCGGAACCGTTCTGGGGGTAGCCGGTCCTTTCCGGATGGCTGCAAACGCAGCCGGGCCTGTCTCAGCGGCAATCTTCTTTGATCTATTCCATAACTACTGGATTCCCTTTTCAATATTCAGTTTTCTTCTCCTTATGGCCGGTTTTTTGTGCCTGGTTGCAAAACCTCCTGTCTGTAAGCCTGATGATTAATGATGATAATGATTAATCGTTCCAGATCCGGGGCAGAAAGGGAAGGGGAAAGATGCCTTTTCGTTCAAGCATTAATCATAAGCCTTATGCCCTTGATCTTGGGGGATTCGTTCAGAAATCCAGGTTTCCATATCCGATAACACCGCTTCATAACCTGGATCATTGAATATTTCATGGTATCTGTCCGGCCAGATGACAAGTTTTTTATCAGGAGATGAGACTGCATTAAAAAATTGGCGGCTGCCTTCAGTGTCCGCGAGAAGGTCCGATTCCCCATGCATGATGAGCAGGGGGATTTTGATTTTTTTTGCCTGGCGGTCCAGTTTTGATATGCCGGCAAGCAACTGTTCTCCCAGACGTGCCGTAATTTTTCCATGAGACACCAGCGGATCATTGTTATATGCATTCATCACCAGCGGGTCCCGGCTGAGATGTTCCGCATCAAGCCCTGAAAGGCCGAGTCTGGGGATAATGCGGGACAATAGTTTTGCAGCCGTGCACAGGGCAGGGTTGATATGGTCCGGAATCTTGACGGCCGGGCCTGACAGAACAGCGCCTTTTATCCTGTCCTGATGATTCAGGAGGTATAGCGCAGAGATCAGTCCGCCCATGGAGTGCCCCACAAGGAACACCGGGGCAGACGGCTCCCACTCCTGCACTTTTTTGACAAACATCTTCAGGGTATCTGTATAGATGTCAAATCGGGGAACAAAGAGCCGGGGCCCTTTGGATCTGCCGTGACCGAAATGATCCAGTCCGTATATGGAAAATCCCAACGGTTCAAAATGATTGACAAGATTCATGTAACGGCCGCTGTGTTCGCCTAAGCCGTGCACAATGACCAGAGCCCCTTTAATTTTTTTCCCGGGCAGCCAGCATTGATAAAATATTTCAGCGCCGTCGGGCCCGGTAAATGTGCCGTTTTCAGATGCCATAAAACTCCTTTGATTCCCTTCACTCCCCATGGGCCTAACTGAAAATATAAAATCCCAGGTTCTTTGCGTATGGCGGCGGGTTGTAAAATTCGCCGTAAATATAGTTGCCCTGGATATTCCTGATCACCACCCTGCGTTTAACCAGGGCCCTTTTAATATCATCCAGGTTAAATTCAATATCCAGAAAATCATTGATATGGATGCGGTGGGATTTTGATATCCTGAAGCCAATGGCGGATAGCGACACTTGCTCCACACGAATTTTTCCAAATTCCCCTGTCTTAAGGCGTTTGAACTGACCCTGCAGGAATACAGCTTTCCCAAAATTTTTAATGGATTCCTTAGGGGCTTGCTCCTGTGATACGGGATGTGATTCTTTACTGTTGTCTGTTAAGGAGGTTTCCTTTTCCACCAGTCTTTGGATGTTTTCCTGCATATCTGCCACTTCGTTTGCCTGGTCAGGCTGCCGGGTTCTGGACAGAGCCCGGGCCACAAGCGTTTTGAGCTGGCCGGCATCTTCACCGGCCATGGTGTGGGTCTGGATGGTGACAGGGGTGAAAATTTGTTTATCGTCTTCCTGGGCCAGATTAAGGGCTGTTTCTATCCTTATCTGGGCTTTCTGAGCACCATCGGAATAGGTCAGGGGCAAAAGGGTAATAAATATATTGTCTGCATACCTGAAAATCAGGTCTTCACGGCGCTTGATCTTATTCAGGATGGCGGCCAGTTCCTTGACGGCCTTATCACATTTTTCATGCCCCAAAGCCTCGTACTGCCTTTCCAGCCCATCTATCACAAGGATAAGGATGGAAAAAACCCTGCCCAGTCGGGTTTTGAAACCATCCGGACCGGATACGGCACGTTCAAAGCTGAACCTGTTTTTCAGTCCGGTCAGACTGTCCAGGGTGGCCAGATTGGTCAGAGCCTGGTTGTAGTAAGACCGTTCAATGGCAATGGCGGCATATTCTGCGATGGAAGTGAGCAGGTCAAGATCCTGCTTGCTGAAAGATTCTTCGTTGATCCGATTGACCAGTTCAATCACACCGAAGATTTTATCATCGGTTTTCAAAGGCGTGGCAATGATGGAGCGGGTGTTGAACCGGGTGTACTTGTCTACCCTGTTGCTGAATCTTTTGTCCTGGGACACATCCTCCACCACCAGGGGTGCGCCTGTTTCCATGACATGCCCGGCAATACCCTCTCCCTTGGGCAGTCTCAGTCCCTGAAGCCGCTCTTTGCTGGTGCCCACCACCACGGAAAATACCATGTCTCCGGTTTTGGTGTCCTTGAGCAGGATGGACCAGTGGCAGGGTTGAAAAATGCACCCCACATGGTACATGAGAATATCCAGAACCTCCTTTACCGTTTTGGCCTTGGACAAAGCCTTTCCCATTTCAAATCCAACATCCGGGGGCAGAAGATTTTCCAGGTTGACGCTTGTATCCGGTGCCCGGCCTGTGGGGTCTCCCTGGTAATAATATTTTGTATTGGCCCGGGACAGTTTGATATTTGCCCACAGCACGTTCTCCCTGAGCTGGTTTACTGAGGGGAAGACAAACTGATAAAAGGCTGATATCTTTTCGATCTCCTCATTCATTTCAAGAATGCAATTGATAATATCGGCTTTTTCAAGGTTGATGCAGGCCTCCACCTCCGGGGCAAGGATGGGAGGACGGATGAAATCAAAGGATCCCATGCCCTGGGTCCAGCACAGGAAATCTGCCATACAGACAATGGCGATCAGTTGTTTTTCATCTTCGGAAAGGCCTTGGTGGTCAAAGGGCTGGTGGTGATATTTTACGGCCAGGACAAGATTTTCCGGAAGCTGCCACCGGGTGCAGAAAAAGGCGCCTATATCATCATGGCCCAAACCTATTTCCGATCGTTCTTTTTCAATGACAAGGTCCGTGGATGCCGACAAATTTTGAATGAATTCGCCATAGTTCCGATGTCCCTGCAGATCTAAGAAAATTTTTCCCACATCATGGAGCAGACCTGCCGTATAGGCTTCCTGGGGGTTCTGGTAAGAGATTTTCTGGGCTATTTTCATGCTCAGCATCGCCACAGCCAGACTGTGTCGCCAGAATATCAGCCGGTTGAACTCCTTTGTATGCCCGGTTTTAAACAGGTTCTCAAAAATTGCCAGACCTAAAGCCAGTTTTTTAATTTCATCAAGCCCAAGGATGACAACGGCGTCGGACAGAATGGTCACCTTTCTGCGTAGACCATAAAAAGCCGAGTTTACAAGTTCCAGAACCCGTATGGAGATACCGGGGTCTGTTTCCACGATTTTTGCCACCTCCTCCAGGGATGCGGTATCATTCTTTGATGCTTCGAGCAGTTTGGCTGCTACCTGGGGAAAACTTGGCAGGGTATCCCGGTCAAGGGTTAAGACCGCCTGAATATCCGATAGGGATGGAAGGTTCAACTTGTCAGTCATAATGCATGACACCTTTTTATCAAAAAAATATCAAAAAAATTTAGCAAACTATGAAAGAAAAAGAGTCGTGACAGTAGATTCAATACGTAACCGGGCTTTTTGTCAAATTTTTTGTTCAGACTCTATTTAATCCTGCGGCAAGAACTGCCGCTCCCACAGCGCCGTTTTCCTGGGGGAATTTATTCACTATGATGCCATAGCCCAGGCATTTTTCAAGGATTTTTACAAGGCCTGTATTTTTAGCTCCTCCCCCCGTCATCATCACAGGGGATGACAGATTTGCCCGGGAAGCAAGGCTTGCCACCCTCAGAGATGCCGATTCAAGAATGCCTGCGATGATATTGGGTCGGGACTGCCTTGCCGCAATCAGGGAAATCACTTCAGATTCGGCGAAGACCGTGCATATGGAAGAAATCTTGGCCGGATTGTCTGCTGTCAGCCCCAAGGGTCCAAGCTGATCAATGTCCAGTTCCATGGTTTCGGCCATGACTTCAAAGAAGCGGCCGGTGCCTGCCGCACATTTATCATTCATGGCGAAATCCGCCACCTGGCCCCTGGAATTCAGCGAAATGGCTTTGCAGTCCTGGCCGCCGACATCAATGACGCCTCTGACTCCCGGATGGAAAAAATGGGCACCGGCCCCATGACAGATGATTTCGGACATGGGTTTATCCGCTCCTTCAACGGCATTCCTTCCGTACCCTGTGGCCACAATACCGGTGATCCGGCCCCGGTCGGTGCCGGTCTGACCCAGTAAGGCGGCCAGGATTTCTTTTCCGGCTTTTTCCGGATCGTATCCGGCGCGCATGACCTTTGTCCCAAGCAGGGAAATTTCGCCTGTTCCAGGATCTTTTTTAATAATGGCCGCCTTTGCCGTAAGGGATCCGATATCAATGCCTGCATAAATCAAGAAGGGTCTGTCTCCTTTGAATTATGTCCGTTTCATGGCCACGATTTCCATAAACGCGTCAATCCGTGTCCTGATCTGGGATTCGGAAAAGCTTCTCGGGTCCACCATGTCTGCTTCAATCATCAGAACCGGCAGGCCTGTTTCTTTTCTGATTTTTGTCATGATATCCATCTGTCCAAAGGAGTAGGGCTTGCAGGAGCGGTTGGAGTGCATGACAAGGCCATTCACATCATAGAATTTTATCATTTCCAGGATCTGGTCTGCCATGGCGTCAATACCGATGTTCAGATAAATTCGGGTATAGGCTTGGGCCATGGAATCTAAAAAATTTTCAGGATCAATATACTGCAAGGCAGAGCACCAGGCCGAGGTATAGGTGTCTGCCACAAGGCAGGCTTTGTGGTCAGAAAAGGTGTTGGACAGCCATTTAAGATTGTACCATACAGGCAGATTGTCCCATAAAAGCCGGTATTGTTCGCCGGGCACCACGCCAATGCCGCTGTCCACCCGATCCTGCATCTCCTGCAGCAGTTCGGTGTAAAAATCAACGGCGGTTTGGGTTCCGCGCAAAGTGACGATGAGCGCCAGAAAAAAAAACGCATCAAATGCGCTCATGGGAGATGGTTTGGTGGCCGCTGTGTTCAGCACTTTCTGCCAAAGTTGCTGCCCTTTTAGGGATAATGTTCCCACCTGGGTCATTTTATCGTTGTCAAACTTGCGGCCTGTTGTTTGTTCTAAAAATGCGACATATTCATGAATCTGGCCATGGACATACGCTGCGATTTCAGGCGTGAAGCCGGTGTGGCAGACCGGAGTGTCAAGGATGAACAGAGGTACATTAAAATATCTTGCCTGAACTTCATACCATTTGATGACGGTGCCGCAGATATTGTTGCAGCAGATGAGCATGTCTGGTCTGGGGAGGCCGCCAATGGGACCGCCTCCGGCAACGGCACAGCCGATATCTGAGCGGGCATAGGAGCATAGGTCCTGGCTGAAACCAAGTTCTTCGGCCTTGATACACAACTCTTCTCCCATTTTTGCAGAGCCGATCATGGCACCGTGGTTTTCCGGGTACACCGGAATGATGTCCATGGCAATCAGGGGTTCCACCGGCCCCCCTGAAGTGATCCAGGCCACGGTTTTGTTGTTTTCTTTGGCAGTCAGAGCATCCAGATAATAGTCTGTCATGATTTGACGCATCTTTTTGGCAGATGCGATTTTATGCTTTGGGGTGATGTCCGTCATTTCCAGTGCTCCTCTTGCCCTTGAATCATCTGGATAAAGGTTTCGATGCGGGTGGCCATCTGGCCTGAATTGATTCGCTGGCCATCCAGTTCAAGAAGTAAGCTTGGGATACCCTCCTTGGCAAGGCTGGATTTCAGATATGGAAAGTCAAAAGCGTGGGGGTCGCAGAATTTAAGCACTGTGAAAATAACGCCCTGGGATTTGGTTTCTTTTACAAGCTGGAGGAGGGCGTAAGCCCTGTCAGTTGTTCCCCTGTGCTTGGCCGGGCAAATTGCTCTGTCTGTGTATCGTTTTGCCACAGCCTGTATAGCCGGCAAATTTGTTGAAACATCACCGTTGAACCAGCGCATGCCCGAGCACAGATCGTCACCTGCCACAGCACCGCCCGCTGCTTCAATCACTGTATAAATTTCAGGCGTATCACAAAAAGAGCCTGAAAGGATTATCGGTGTGACAGGCTTGCTTTTTTTTTCGGCTGATTCCATGGCTCTGGCAAGATCTGCAAGACAGGTATCCGCAACTTCACGGTCCATTATCATCGTGCCCTTTGTCACGGTCAGAAGGTCCTGTCCTGAAATGAGCCCGGGATTTTGGGCGGCAATTTTATAAATGTGGGCCAATGTGCTGCGGATGCGGTTGAACAGTGCGATGGCATCTTCAAGATCTGCCCGGGTTACGGCTTTACCTGTATATTCCCCCATATCGGAGATAAAACGATGAAGAACGGCCTGCATATATTCGCCAGCGGATTTTGTGTGAAGTTTGACCGGCATAACGATGTCTGAAAAAAAGGCTGTACTGATGTTCAGTCTCCAGATATCGGACAGGCGCTGCATTGTATCGCAGGTGTGGACGAATACTGTGCCGTCAAGATAAGTTAATTCTTGGGAAAGCCCTTGTTCCAGAATCTCACGGGCCAGGGCGCAGCAATAGGGCTGCAAATGGTTCTGGGAGAGATTAATTGACGTTCCGGACGGAATTAGGCGCATGGGGTGGCCGCCTGCAGCAAAAATCAGCTCCTCCGGCGCATAGGAACACAGATAACCGATGATGGGTCTGCCCTTCTTTTTAACGGCCCTGGCTGCGGATGAAGGATCCTTAACAGTTGAATGAAACGGTTTTAAGCCATTTTTCATGGAAAGGACAGGTTCCTTTTCTGCAATGGATTATACAAATTGGGATATAAAAATATCCTTAGGAAAAAGCAAAGGGCTCGCATCCACCATATGAAACGCCTCTACGACGTTGTTTCGCTCATGGGGGGGCAAAAAAACCAGTCAGGCCTGGATATAGGTGTCAATTTCCGGATACCGGGTCCTGAATACATTAAATTCATTGATTGTCCGGTCATCAGATGGATTAAGGGCAAACAATCGGCTTAGAATCTGAGCCGCATCAATAATCTTATTTCGTTCATCTCCCGGTTCTGCTTCGATAAGGCGCAGTCGTCCGAACAGGGCAAATCTGTCCTCGGACATGGCGAGAACCTGGTCATAATACTGTCGGGCCTGGGTAAATTGTTGCATCTGCAGGCAGGCATCTGCAATACGGGTTTTCGCGATGGCCGGATTCATTCCGGCTGCCATGGCTTTTCCCCATAGCTGTTTGGCTTTTTCATAGTCCTTATTGCCCCGGGCACAATCTGCCAGTCCGTCCATGGCATAGACATTGTTGGGATCGATATCCAGAATTCGATTGAACAGGGCCTTAGCATTGGAGAAATCTTCCTGCCTACGATAAAAATTGGCCAGAGCCCCTATGGCCCTGGGGTTTTGGGGCTGTTTAATGACTAACTTTTCAAGAAACGGGCGGGATAGGTCAAATTCCTTAAGGCGGACTAGAAGATTTCCAAGACCAGACAAAGCAAAGGGATCCTCTGGATTAAGCTTGATGGCTTTTTCGTAGATCTTCCGGGCAGTGACAAGGTCACCTTTCTTGGTTAGAGCATCAGCCAGGCGGGTCATCACAAGGTAGTTTTCCGGATAAGCATCAAGGGCCTGGGACCAAATATCAATGGCGCCGTCAAGGTTATTGCTGCCCCTGTATGCATCACCAAGACCTGACATGGCAAAAGGATTCAGCGGGTCTGCCCCAAGGCATAATTCATAATACTTTGCAGACGTTGTAAATTGCTTTTGCATGCGTTTGGCATCACCTAACGCAACCAGCACATAAGGATTTTGGGGCGATATTTCCAGAGCTTCAAACAACAGTGGTTCCGCCTGTCTGGGATTTCGGGTGCGAATAAATGTGCGTGCGTTTTTGCATAGGTTCAATACCTTGTCGGTATTATTTTCATTTTCTTCGATTTTTTCTTTAGTGATTTTCTGCATGAGCTATCCGCCTGATCACAATAAAAAAGCCCTAATTGTGATGTTCAGTTTAGAAAATTGATTGTTTTCCTATCTAATCGTGCCGTTGACTTTTTGTCAATGGTAAAAATATAATCAAAACCAACCTCCTGGCTGCCTATAAAAGGGAATTATGTGCTGTATGTCATTTACATAAAAGAAAAATTATACACTGGAAATGCCCTGGTACTCTGCCTGTTTTCGTTAAAATTAAGAGCACAATCCTTTATTTACCTCTGTTGTTTTTAAGTAATTGATGTGGTCTGCGCCGGATAAATTCAACAGGAGGCGGGTTATCTCAAATTGAATATCAAGGCAATCCTAATATCAGATTATACTGGTCAGAAGATCCTGTATGGAATTTAGCTGTGCTTTTAGTCTTACATATAATAAGGCTTGATTTTCGACCTGTTTTTTATGCGGGTGACGTGAAAATACAAAAATGTGTTTACATTTACAGCTGATTTTTGTTCTTAGGTGTGAAATGACATTAATGTAATCAATTATATTCCAAAAATGTTATTTGTGTGAAAAAAGCTCTGAATGGATTCATATATAAATATTCTTTAATTTCAAATAGATGCATTAAACTTGAAAAAAAATGAATTTTTGGCACCGCTCTTGCTCTTTATGTCGCTCAAGTTATTGAATGCACATGCACACTTAAGAAAGGGAGCAAAAATGAAAAAAATTGTGGCAGTGATAAAACCGTTCAAGGTGGATGAGGTTAAAGATGCTTTAGCCAATATCAGCATTAACGGTATGACGATTTCGGAAGTCAAGGGCTTTGGTCGCCAGAAAGGACACAAAGAGGTGTACCGGGGTGCAGAATATCAGACTGACTTTGTACCCAAAGTTGAATTGAAAATCTGTGTTTCAGATGACCAGGCCCAGGCTGTGGTGGATACAATAGTAAAAACAGCGAAAACAGGAAAAATCGGTGACGGTAAAATTTTTATCCTTCCTGTGGAAGATGTTGTTCGTATTCGTACAGGTGAAACCGGAACAGAAGCGCTATAAAGTTTAATTTATTAATAAAGAAGTGAGTAAGAAGGAGATTTAAAAACATGTTAAGAAACATGAAGTATGTACTGATGATTCTGATTTCGTTGGCTTGCACCATTACAGCAGCATGGGCCGGGACAGACGAGCCCCCCACGGTGCTCTCTAATGCCGAAGCTATTAAACTGGTCCAGACCCATGCCGACTATGTCTGGACCCTTATTGCGGCTGCCCTTGTTTTCTTTATGCAGGCCGGGTTCGCCATGGTGGAAACAGGTTTCACCCGGGCTAAGAACGCTGTAAACATCATGATGAAAAATCTGATGGACTTTTCCATGGGTTCTCTGTTTTTCTGGGCCATTGGTTTTGGTCTGATGTTCGGTACCTCCAAAACAGGATTTTTCGGCACCACCGGCTTTTTTTTAAGTGATTTTGAAGTGGGCGGGGACCCCTGGGTGCTGGCCTTCTGGATGTTCCAGGTCGTGTTTGCCGCCACAGCCGCCACCATTGTTTCCGGTGCCATGGCCGAACGTACCAAATTTACCGGCTACCTTATTTACAGTGCGGTTTTGTCCGCATTGATCTATCCCATCTTCGGTTCCTGGGCCTGGGGCTCTTTGTTCAACGGTTCCGGCTGGCTTGAAGGGCTTGGATTTATAGATTTTGCAGGCTCCACTGTTGTTCACTCTGTGGGTGGCTGGGCTGCATTGGCCGGTGCCATAGTCCTTGGGCCTCGTATTGGAAAGTTCACCAAAGACGGTCATGTTAAACCGATTCTGGGTCACAATATCCCCCTGGCCGCCCTTGGCGTATTTATCCTGTGGATCGGATGGTTTGGTTTCAATCCGGGTTCCACCACCGCTGCAAATAAAGACATTGCAATGATTTTTGTAAATACCAACCTTGCTGCCGCTGCCGGCTGTGTTATGGCCATGATCGTTTCCTGGGTTAAATTTGGAAAGCCTGAAGTGGGCATGAGTTTGAACGGCGCCCTGGCAGGTCTTGTGGGTATTACTGCCGGTTGTGCCAATGTTACACCTGGTTCGTCCATTATTATCGGCGGCGTTGCCGGCGTGCTGGTTGTATTTGCCGTACTGTTTGTTGATAAAATCAGAATTGACGATCCCGTTGGTGCTGTTTCCGTACACGGCGTAAATGGTGCCTGGGGTACTCTTGCTGCAGGGATCTTTAACATCGGAGGGACAAGTATGAAAATTGTGTCCGTACAGTGCATCGGTATTGTTTCCTGTTTTGCATGGACATTTTGCACAGCTTTTATACTGTTCAAGGTTATTGACCTTACCATGGGCTTACGTGTCTCTCCGGAAGAAGAACTGGAAGGCCTGGACTCCACGGAACATGGTGGCAATGCATATCCTGACTTTTTAACCAGCCATTAGTGCTTCATCCTCCTGTGCAGGTGTTTTGCTAAAGCCAACATAGTGCAATCACCTGCATAATTGCTTCGCGTCCTCCTTACGCGCGAAAGGCCTAAAGTACCTGCCGCCTCCCCTCCTAGGCGGCAGGTCTTTTTTTATGGTGTTCCTTCTGGTGCCGGTGTGCACCCGGGCATCATAAAATTCGGATTGATTGTATTGTGCCTGGCCAGGCAATCCAGAATATCCATGGTATTGCCGGTGATGAAGGCGAACATACGGACCTTGTTTTCATCAAGCCGGGCGGCATAGGTTTCGGAGATTGCCCCGCAAACCAGGGCATCAACTCTTTCACGGTTGAGGAGTGCTGCAAGGGCGCCAATATCGTCCGGATGGAAAGATTCGTACTTTTTGCTGTTAATGCTTTGATTTTCAACGTCGGCAATTAAAAGGGTTTTTGCGGCATCAAACACAGGAGAGACCCGGTTTCCCCAGGTGGTAATCGCAACTTTCATGATCTCATCCTCCAAAAGTCTTCTTAAAGTGTATCTAAATCCTGATTCCCAGTTTTTTAATTCGCCTGAACAGGGTGCTTTTGTGTATGCCAAGGTCCCGGGCTGCGGCATTACGGTTATTGTTGTTACGTTCCAGGGCGTCAGTGATCATCTTAATCTGTGCTGCAATGACCGGATTGGCATTTTTACCCGTCCGGGGACCTGAACCGGCTGCAAGGGACGGCGGCAGATGCTCCATTGTAATGTAATCTTTGGTGCATAGGACAAAGGCATGCTCAATTATATTTTCAAGCTCCCTGATATTTCCCGGGAAATTATGGGCCATAAATGCGGCAAGGACCTCGGGAGACAATCCCTGAATCATTTTGTTCCGGCGCAGGTTCAAGCGGGCAATGAACTGGTCCACAAGGTATGGGATATCCTCCATTCTATGGCGTAAAGGCGGCAGGGATATTTTAATGACATTGATACGGTAATAAAGATCCTGCCTGAATTCCTTATTTTCCACCATGGTGGTCAGGTTTTTATTGGCGGCGGCAATGATTCTGACATTGGATCGCTCTTTGGCAATACCGCCAAGGGGTGTATATTCGTGTTCCTGAAGAACCCGAAGCAGTCTGACCTGGAAAGCCGGACTTGTGTCTGCTATTTCATCAAGGAAAATCGTACCATTGTCTGCCAGGGCAAAATGACCGGGTTTGTCTTTCACCGCATGGGTGAATGCACCTCTTTTATATCCAAACAGTTCCGACTCCAACAATGTGTCCGGCAATGCCCCGCAATTTATGGCGACAAAGGGGTGATCCATTCTAGGGCTGGTGTTATGAATGGCCCTTGCCATTAACTCTTTGCCGGTACCTGTTTCTCCCTCGATGAGAACCGATGAATCGCTTTCAGCTATCTGGGGCAGGATATTGAAAATATTTTTCATGGCACTGGAGTTGCTCACCATGTCGCCCACCCGAAACCCTCCGGCCAGTTCTTTTCGCAAGGCTTCCACCACGGAATGATCTCTGAAGGTTTCCACTCCTCCCAGGACCTCACCATTTTTATCGATGAGCAGGGACGTTGAAACAGTTATGGGAATTTTTTTCTGCCGATTATTAATGATATATGCGGAACTTGATACAAAGGGTTTGCCCTGATCCATTGTTTTTTTCAGCGCACAACCCTGTTCGCACATGTTGGAACGGAAAACGTCCCAGCAGTGACAGCCAATTGCATCCTGCCGGCAGATACCGGTGATTTCTTCGGCAGCCCTGTTAAAGGATGTTATTTTCCAATTGTAGTCAATGGTGAATACCCCGTCTGATATTGAATCCAGGATAATTTTTGTGGTGTCAGTGGATAATAACGGTGTATTTCTATTGTTCTTGGACATATGTCAGGGCATCCTTAATTATTTGAGCCTAATTTAAATCATATCAATCGCTTTTTTGCAAATTTTAACCACTGCCGGTGAAACATGTTTTTTGTGGAATTAATATTGAAAATATGATTTTTTACTAAAGTATTTTAATATATATCCGAAAAATAGTTTAACAGGTTAACAGACAAAAAAATCTGCCTTTTTAACCGGAAGGCTATAACGACAGGAGATACAAGAAAAATGAACATGACCGCAACATCGCTTAAGGCCCAGGACACCACCCCGGAAAGAGCACCTTTGATTTCTGTAGACAAGCTTCAAATGGATAAGCTTCAAGTAGACTCGCCTCAGAGAGCTAAGCTCCAAAGCGTACAGAACACCAAGGAAAGTATCGGGGTAAAGGAAAATAAAGAATCCCTGAATCAGACGGCACAGAATCAGATGACCACCGAAGAGGTAAAAGAGATGGTGGAATCTTTTCAGATGATGTCCGAAACCATTCAAACGAAACTAAGCTTTTCAGTTAATGAAGAGAATAACAAGATCGTTGTTAGTATTTTTGATAAGGAATCCGAGGAGTTGATTCGCCAGTTTCCATCCGAAGAGATGCTTGCCTTGCAGGATAAAATGAGTGATCTTGCTGGATTTTTGTTTGATACGAAGGCTTGATGATTGAATTATAATAGTTTGATACGGGTTTGTATAAAATAATTACAGCAGCGCTTGTGTCTGAAACTGTAACTATCCTGTCGTTAAACACGGTATTAAAGCCAATGCTTTAATACCGTGTTTTTTTATGGTTTTTAACGGGTCAGCTGGCGGTACTTTATTCTTGTGGGCTGATTCTCTTTAATACCCAGACGTTTTTTGCGATCCTTTTCATAGTCTGAGTAAGACCCTTCAAAGAACAGGGTCTGGCTGTCTCCTTCAAAGGCCAGGATATGGGTGGCGATGCGATCTAAGAACCACCGGTCATGGCTGATGATCACGGCACATCCGGCAAAGCTTTCAAGGGCTTCTTCCAATGCCCGCATGGTATTGACATCCAGGTCATTGGTGGGCTCGTCCAAAAGCAGCAGATTGGCTTGTCTTTGCAGCATGGTGGCCATGTGCACCCGGTTGCGCTCACCACCTGAAATGTCTTTCACCTTTTTTTGCTGATCCGTGCCTGAGAAGTTAAATTTGCCCACATAGGCCCGGGCATTGATTTCCCTGTCCCCCATCAAAAGGGTTTCACTGCCCCCCGAGATCACTTCATAAATGGTTTTTTCAGGATCCAGGGTGTCCCGATCCTGATCCACGTAAGCCAGGCGCACACTGTCACCGATTTCAATGGTGCCGGAATCGGGTTTTTCCTTTCCGGTAATCATTTTGAAAAGTGTGGTTTTACCGGCACCGTTGGGGCCCACCACGCCCACAATGGCACCAGGGGGAAGAACAAAGTTCATGTTTTCCACCAGAAGCTTGTCCTCAAAGGCTTTGGAAACATTTTGCGCCACAACGACCTTAGACCCAAGCCGGGGTCCTGGCGGAATGAAAATTTCCATTTTCTGTTCCTGCTGTTTGGCATCCTTATTGAGCAACTCTTCGTAGGCCGTGATTCTGGCCTTGGATTTGGAGCGCCTTCCCTTGGGGGACATGTTGATCCACTCAAGCTCCCGGGCCAGGGTCTGGCGGCGTTTGCTTTCGCTTTTTTCTTCCTTTGCCAGGCGTTGCTGTTTTTGTTCCAGCCAGGAGGAGTAGTTGCCTTTCCAGGGAATGCCTTCGCCCCTGTCCAGTTCCAGAATCCAGCCTGCCACATTGTCCAGGAAATAACGGTCATGGGTTACGGCAATGACGGTGCCTTCAAACCGGCTTAAATGCTGCTCCAGCCAGGCCACAGATTCGGCATCAAGATGGTTGGTGGGCTCGTCCAGAAGCAGAATATCAGGTTTTTGAAGCAGCAGGCGGCATAGGGCCACCCGGCGCTTTTCACCACCGGATATTACGCTGACTGGGGTATCCTCCTGCGGGCAGCGAAGGGCGTCCATGGCCATTTTAAGCCGGGCATCCAGATCCCAGGCCTCAGTATGGTCAAGCTTTTCCTGCAACTTACCCTGTCTGTCCAAAAGTGCTTCCATCTGGTCATCGGACATGGGTTCTGCAAAGGCTTCAGAGATTTTTTCATATTCATTTAAAAGGTCTACAGTCTCCTGAACCCCTTCTTCCACCACCTGGCGTACGGTTTTGTCCGAGTCCACCAGGGGCTCCTGCTCAAGAAATCCCACAGTAAAACCTTTGGATAAAATGGTTTCACCCACAAATTCCGTATCCACACCGGCCATAATTTTCAATAGGGTAGATTTACCTGAACCGTTAAGGCCCAGTACACCGATCTTTGCCCCATAAAAATAGGACAGGGAAATATCCTTGAGCACCTGTCGGGTGCCGTGGAATTTTCCCACATTCATCATTGTGTAAATAACTTTTTTGGTATCTTCGGTCATATGGTCTCCTGGTTCCTAATTTTTAATATACTGTGACTACAGGTGCTTTGAGTATTAAATCAATGGCTTGGGCCGCTGTTTTGGCAAAAACCGGAAAGTCCTGGTCCAGATGGGTCATCTGGCGAAGATTCTCCGCAGTTCTTAAGATCAGTCTGGCAAAATCCCCTTCAGCAAAATCAGATTTCTGCATCAACTCATCCCAGGGTGTGTCATGGGCCCAGGCATAAACCAGGGATGCCGGCTGAATAAACAGGTTGGGCGCGGGAAATCCAGCATTGAGCATTTTTATGGCAAAGGGCTTCAGGCCCCGGCGCAGAACCAGGAACGCATCCTTAAGCCGTTTGGACAGGGCTGTATTGAACAACGGATCGTCCTTGAACTCCTTTTCATTGACAAATGAGGCCATCATGGCAGCCAGCAGCGCAGGGTCATGTTCGGGTAAAAGTTTGTCCCGAAGACTTTGAGCCACGAGCAGCGGCGAGTCAATGCGCAGTTTGGAGGCCCATATCCCGTCTTCGGTCAGAGCACACGGCTTTTCCCCTTCAGGGGTGACAAAGCCTTCCTGGATCAAAAAGTCCATGTGATCGGTAAAATCCAACCATAAATATTCCATGTCATTGCCGAATTTTTTTCTGGCCGTTCTGCCGCTTTTACCGGCATCCGCGCCAATGGCAATGAGATAAGAGGCAAAGGATTTCTCCAACAGGGTGCGCACCTGCTCCGGGGTGTTTGACAAAAGAAGGTTGAGCACCATGGAAAAATCAATTTTAATCTGGGAGTCCACATTTAAAGGCGGGGCATCAACCAGTTTGGCCACAAGGGAGACATCCATGTATTTTCCCGGCAGAACCGTGGCAAATCCGATGTTGTCCATGCCGCGTCTTCCGGCCCGGCCTGCCATCTGCTGGAACTCACTGGGTGTCAGGGAGAGAAAATCCCGGCCGTTGAACCGGTCTGAATTTAAAATCACCACGGACCGGGCAGGGAAATTAACACCTGCCGCCACCGTGGAGGTGGCAAACATGGCATCTAAAAGCCCCTCGGCCATCAAGGTTTCAACCACCACTTTCCAGGCCGGCAGATGCCCTGAATGGTGGGCTGCCGTGGCGGTCTCTTCCAGATAGGGCCGCTGGGGATGGGCGGACAGGTGGGGATTGTTAGCCGTAAGCTGCACCAGGCGGTCCATGAGGGCCTGTTTTTTTTCAGGGGCGTTTTCCAGCAGGCTGCTGTCGCATAATTTTATTGCCTGGTCGCACTCTGCCCGGGATTTTAAAAAAAAGATGGCCGGCAGCAGGTCAAAGTGGGAAAGAACCTTGAGGATATCCGCAAATCTGGGCAGTTTGCCCGGCGGTGCCAGTGTGCCGCGTTTTCCCGACTGGTTGAATTCGTACACTTTTTTATGAAGGCGGGACCGCTTGCTGTCTTTTCCTGTTTTTTCAAGCAAGGGATAAAGGGTGCCTGACGGATGAAAAAACAAAGGAAACAAAGGTACAGGCCGCGTGGTGTTTTCCACCACTTTGCACGCTTTATCCCGAATGGTGGACAGCCAGCCGGCAATCTGGTCGGGGTTGCCGATGGTGGCTGACAGTAAAAGCAATGGAATACGCACGGGCAGGTAGATCATGATCTCCTCCCACACCACACCACGTTCGGCATCGCCAAGATAGTGGGCTTCATCCAGGATAATCAGATCGCATTTCAGGTTCTGTCCCGTGTACATGGCATCGTAGAGCTGGTTTCTTAAAATCTCGGTGGTGCCGATGATGATGTCTGCGTTTGTATTTTCCTTGATGTCGCCGGTGAGAATGCCCACCTTTTCCTTGCCGAAAATTTTGGAGAATCCGGCATGGATGGAATTGGTCAGCGCCTTTAATGGCGTGGCATACCACACTTTGCCGTGGCTTTCCAATATCCTTTTGGCGGCCTGTTCTGCAATCCAGGTTTTTCCGGCACCCGTGGGGGCTGTGACAAGGCAGTCCGATGAGTTGATGGCTTCGAGGGCCTCAACCTGGAACGGGTCCGGTGTGAATGGCTGTTTTTGGGGAACACCTATCCGGCTGAATACTTTTTTCAATCCCTTGTCTGCCCCTGCAGTCAGTTCGGGGTAGATAATGGGACGTGCTGGTCTGGAGTCGGAGTTTTTTTTCCCGGAACGATAATATCTTTTTTTCATGTTCCGTTTAAACCACAATTTAAATGAATACGCAATACGGATCACCGGGTTTACGATACAGCGGTCATAAATTTAACCTTATATTAATAGTCGTCTTTTCTGTGCCGGTGTAGCCGCAGTGTGTTACGAATAAGTTTTTTTAAATTTTTTAATTACATTTTGTGCCGAGTTCATACCGAACATGCCGGGGGTCAGATCATGGACCGGGATGAACCTGAATCCTGACACATCATCCATGGGGAGAATTTGTGAGAAATCTGTCACCTTGCAGGTGAATGCCATGTCCGTGATGGGGTACACCACGGATTTGTAAGGGTACGTATTGGCAGAGGAACAGAAAAATTCAAGGTCAAAAATATCCAGGTTCAGTTCTTCTTTTACCTCTCTTATAAGAGCCTGGTCTATGCTTTCACCAGGTTCTGCAAAACCGCCCGGCAGATCAAGGGTGCCTTTGCCGGGATCTTTAGCGCGCACAGTGACTAAAATTTTGTTTTGATGGTCAAGGATGATGGCCATGGCTGCCGCAGCACAGTTCAGAAAGAACTGAAAACCGCATTGCCCGCATTTAAATGATTTAATGCTGTCGGGTTCAAGGCTGTTTTTACCGCAGGAAGGACAGAACCTGAACCGGCTGTTATTGGGATTGGTATGGCCCATGGTAAAATCGTATCAGCAGGTTAAATGAAAACAGGCGCTCACCGCCTTGTCCGGTGTCCGGGCAACTGTTGTGTTGAACATGGCTACGGCTTGATCCGTTGCCAGCGCCTTTAGTTCAATGCCCATGGAGGAGAGCTCCTTGACAAGACCCGGGGCCATTTTCATCCGGTCATGAACTCCTGTGCCGGCAATGATCATTTCAGGTTTACAGGGCAGAAGCGTTTCTAAGTCCGCCATTTCAAGTACATGGCTTTCTTTTCTGCGCCAGTTGGAAAGGATGCCCTTGTCCGGGAAAATAATCAGGTCTGCAGTGTAAGTGTCAGTACCGATAATCATCTGGCCAAAAACAAATGATGTGATCATAGCCGATTTCCTTTTGTTGACCATCCATAGTAATTTAAAAGCCCAACCTTTCTTCCTTTCTTTAAACATAAGATGAGGTTTAAGGGAAGCTCATTTTACAAGCGCCTTGCTTTTACCTGGGCGATCCAATTGAGAACCAGACCGGATCCGAGGATAAGGCTTCCACCCAGCCAGAAATGCCAGGACACTGGATCATGAAGAAATCCAATGCCGATGATTGCGGTGAAAATGGTTTCGCTGGACAGATATACCCCGCCTTCAAATCCGGTGCAGAATTGAAATCCGTAATTCATCATCAGCTGGGCACAAAGAGATGTCAGGACAATACCTGCAAGCATGGTGCACTCAAGGACTGTCCGGGGAAGAACCGGATCAAGGAGACAGGGCACAAGGGTGGCAATCGAACCGATCAGGCAGAAATACAGATAGATGATGGCGGGGCTGTTTTTGGGCCTCAGAGCGCGGATCTGCACCACGGCCAGGCCTGCGAAGAGTGCCCCGGTAATGGACATGCCAAACCCCAGGAGGCTGATCCCTGTGAAACCGAACTCAAAAAACACGGTTATCCCCAGGATCAAGGCGGCAATACAGAAGATCTGGCCCCAGGTGATGTGTTCCCTGTAGATAAAAAAACCAAAAAGTGCAGCAAATACGGGATAGCTGTAAAATATCATACAGGCAGTTGACAGGGGCAGAAGCCGGATGGCTGTCACTCCGCCTAAAAATGCAAAAATTCCCGTAACACCCCGGGCAATCAGCAACGGGGGATTATGTCCTTTGAACGGATTTTTTTTTCGGGAAAAGATCATTAAAATCAGCAGTCCACCCGTGCATCTGGCAAATCCCAGGTGCCAGGCGGAATACCCCTGGGGCATGAGCTTGACCAGGGTGGACATGATGGTGAATAAAAAGGCCGAACCCATCATGAGCAATGGTGCGGTAAGAGCAGAAAGACGCACGCACTTCGGTGTCTGTTTATAATTTTGTGACACAGCTGGTGTTATCCTGATAAGCTAAGGCAACTTTTTTAAATTCGGAAAATAACTTTTGCCAGATTCAGTTCTTGGCCGATTTTTTCATCAAACCCATACTACCTGTCTACGAAAATGACAATAGTATTATCCTTGCAGCCATGCCGGAAAAAATAATAAAATCAAATTTTTTATTGTGATGATTCATATGAAAGCACCGATAAGTTGTTAAGTTACTTTCATGTTTTGTTGTGGGTCGAGCCTGGAGGGTGATAGTCCAGGTCGGCTCATGGCCGTTATTCTGGGAAGATTCGTTTGGAAAGATGAAAAACCGCATTTTGGACCCGGCAATGGGCCAGGAGCTGTTTGAAGCAGCAGTGTCCGGCCAGCAAGGCCTCTGAATCGGGAATAAGCGAGAAAAAGGCTTGGCTGCCTATGATGACCAGTTTTTTTCTGGCCCGGGTCATGGCCACGTTGAGGCGGTTCGGGTTGTTTAAAAATTCGCTGGACATATGATCTTGATCCGAGGCGGTGAGACCGAAGAGGATGACATCCCTTTCTGCACCCTGGATTCGTTCCACTGTGTCCACAAGGGGCAAATAGGTATTGTCCCGGGCAGGGGGGTGATGGCTTGCCAGGATGTTTCCCAGCCTCTGGAGGATGGCATTGTTCTGGGCCCGGTGGGGGGTGATGATGGCCATCTGGTCCGGGGAAAGCCTGTGGCCCAGGATCAGGCAGCGGGTTAAGACGGCCATGAGATCTGCCTCCACATCCGATTGCTGGGCGCATCCCTGGTGATCCGTCAATACCAGTGTAACAGGCTGTTCAGGATTCAGGATGTCACCGAGCACCGGGTCGTCCTCTGTGGAATTGTATTTTTCATCCGGGACATCCAGGCAAAGGCGTGCATTTCCCACTGAAGGGGCCGGGCAAAGCCGGTTATGGTACCAGGTTTTGGATGGGAATTGGCAGAGTTCTTTGTTCATCCGGTAAGTGGTGTCCAGGGTGACCTGGCACCCTTCGGGATACAGGTTCCTGAGATTGGCGAGAATGGAGCTGTTCAGGCGCAGTTGATCGTCATTCTCATTCTCATCAGGGGCAGGGGGATCGTAATTACCCATGACAATGGGGGGGAGCTGGTGGACATCGCCCAGGAAAAGGAAATTTCCCCGGCAGTAAATAAGACTGAGCAAGGCCTGGGGTACCGGAATCTGGGAGGCTTCGTCAAAAATCATCCAGTCCAAAGCCTGGGGAAAGTCTTTGTCCCTGCTGTTGAACAGGGAATAAAACCCGTATCCTGTGGCGCCTAAAATCAGCCAGGACCGGGTCGGCAGATCTCGGGCCTCTTTTGTATATTCCACCTTCATGGCAGCATCGTCGGGATTGGATGTTTCGGTCACCTGGGTGTTGTCCTCCCCCCATTTCACGCAGTGGCCAGGAAAACCATTGGGAAAATAGTGGTTGACCAGCTGGACCACTTTGTTCAATACCGTGTCAATGGCCTGGTGGGTCAGGGCGCTGATACCGATGCGCAGGGGTTTTCCGGCTTCATGGGATTCAAGGATCAGGGCGATGATGATCCACCCCAGCAGGTGGGTCTTCCCCGTGCCGGGCGGGCCCTGGATCATGGCAGTGCGGTATTGGAATGGGAGCATTAACGCCTGCTGCTGGGAGGGGTTGAGGTCGTGGTTGTCCCGGCCCAGCCATTGTTCCACCCAGTCTGCCGATGCCGGGGCCTGTCTGTCCCGGGCTGTCCCGGCCAGAAGCTGCCGAAGATGAAAATTTCCGGTTTTTGAAAACAGGGCCTGGGAAGTGTGTAGAAGTTTCTCCCGGTTCCAGTCCTCCATCTCTTCTTCAAGGGAGTAGAACAACTCTTTATTTAGATTGATCCTGCCGGACCGGGAAAGAAGCCCGATGTCACCAGCCTGCATATCATATTCCGCCATGATCACGGGAGATCCGTTTTGAAGGTCTGTGATGCCGTGGGGTACAAGTTTCAGGAAATCCCCCTGGCGGAATTTGGCCGGCAGGGTCTGGTCCGTGGGTCTGAAAATATGGATAAATCGTCCGGTGTTGTCCAGCCGGGTCTGGTGGAATTTCAGGTATCCCAGGGACCGGAATCTCAGCATCCGCTCTTCCAGGGGCTGTTCCTGGAGCATCATGATATCTGCTTGCTTCAGGCGTTGTTCTTCCTGGATAAACGTTGTATAGGGCCGGGTCATTTTATCTGCATGGCTGACCGGATTGGTGACAGGGGGCCATTCCCTGATCCACTGGCTTTCCAGGTGGGATACAGCAACCTGGTAAAGTTCTGCCATAAGCCCAAGGGATTGTTTTACTGCGATTGAAGCCTGGCCGATATCGCTGATAAATCCGCTGTTGTGGTGAAACAGGGTCGAAGGTGGTGCAAGGGTTGTCCGGCATTTGAAGATGCGTCCCAGGGTATAAAGGCAAGCTGTTCCCGGTGCGGGCATATAAAAATGGGTGGTCAGGATCTTCTGTATATCTGTCCAGGACGAGGGCTGGGTTTGGCCGAGGAATTGGCAGGATCGTCTTTGTGTCTGCCCAAGCCACTCATTCAGGATGACGGGTATCTGGGAGCCAGCATGGAAGATATGAGGGCCTTGTCCGGCATGGAGGCTGTCTTCCCACAACCGCTCCAATTCCATTAAAAAGGTCTGCCGGACTGCCTGTTGATCCTCTTTGGTTTCCATTGTCCATACATGTGATTCAACTGTTGTTTGACCGTCTGTATCCAGAATCTGCAAGCCCAGAACCCGGGGCAGGCCGTTCAGTGGGTCTTTTTCCAGGTGGATGAATATGGGCCGTGACAGGTTGGCCGGGAATTGGTGGGTCTTTTTTTCATGGCAGCGGATGCGGCCGGTTAAAAAGGCATCGCACCATCCTGATATTTTTTTCTGCTGTCCCGGGGAGAGGCGAACGTTCTCTTTTTCAAGGGCTTCGGGGATTTGTTCAAGGGTGGAGCAGCCCATGTGCTGCAGGGCAGCCAGTTCGCCCCGGGTTAACTTCGGCAGGAACCGGATATCTTCATGGACCAGGGCGTGGTGGTAGCAGCCGGGGAATCCGGAACAGGCGGTGCATGGATGTTGAAGTCTGTAACCGGCTTGGGCCGGCGGGTTGGAAAGCACCTGTCCAAGATGGTCCAGGAGCGTGGGAAGGGTCGCAAGGTATGGGGTTAAATCAAATTCATGGATCTGATACTGTGCTGCTTCCTGTACGTCGCCCAATGGCGGTGGGGTGATGAAGAACCCGTTGCGGGAAACTCTGGCCGGGAGCTTGCAGCGGTCAATAATTTGTTCCAGTGCCAGGGCATAGAACGCCACCTGCCATTTATGGTGGTATCCCGGCTTTCTGCTGTGTTTGATATCCCCGGCTTCGATGATTGCCTGGCCGTCTTTTCCCGGGGACAGTTTCAGAAGATCCGGGATGCCGATACTTGGGATATGGGGAAAGTCCAGGATGGCCCCTTGTGTTTGGAGATAGCACTGGGCCAGCCAGACCACCCGGGATTTTTCCGGATTACGGGCAAGTTGCGCTGTTGTTTCTTCCATCAGCTTAACCGAAGGTTCCCACCGGGGTTCTCCGGCCACTGCCGGTTCCGGGACCGCCAGTCGGTAGCCCTGTTGTTCAAGGGCGGCCAGCACTGTCTGTTCATGCTGGATGCCTTGTTCCCGGACAAGGGCCATGACGCCGTCCTGCTCTTTGACAGGGTGGGCCAAGCCAAGATATGACAGATAGAATCTGCGGTCACACTGGCCGTGGAAAATATAATCACTGACCATGGTGGCGGTGAGGGAACGACCGTCGGCCCGGTCCGAGGCAAGGCAGGGCGCCTGCCAGACAGAGGATAAAAAAAGTGAGTCTTCCGGCATCATTGCGGTCTGTTTTTCATGGGACAAAAGCGCTGCGCCGGCTTCCATCTCAAAACATGCAGTTTCACCGGCTTCCATGGGCAATGGTCCGGAAAGGTCGGCCATATTCCCGGCAACAATATCCGAACTCAATTTAAGATACCGGGCAAAGGTATCCAGAACCCGCTGGTCAAAGAGGAACTCCGCCACCTCTTCCTTCATCTGTTTCGGGGGCAGGGTCCGCCAGAAAATACTTAAGGGAATAAGACTGCGCAGCACCCTGAAATGGGCTGCGACCCAGGTGTGAAATGCCTTTTTTTCAACAGGCAGGTTCAGTTTTTGAAAATCAATCCAACAGGAGCATTCCACCCCGGTTTCACTGGAGGCCACCGCAGGATCTTCATCCTGGAAATGGTCCCGGACAACCCATTCCAGCACCAGGTTTCCGGCAGATCCCAGAAAGGTGCAGAAGTGAAACCTGGCCTTTGTGCCCGGAACCACCTCAATGCCGTTGGCAAGCTTCACCCGGTGTTCAAAATGGGACAGTTCCTGCTGCAATAATTTTTGGGTCCGGGCCATGAGGCCGTGGTCCGGGACCAGGGTGCCGCTGCTTAAGGTTCGCCCCATGGTCTGGGCCGTTTCCCAGGAGACATGTGCGCCCAAGCCCACCCAGACCAGATCTTTATCATCCTTTTCCCTTGCCGGGCGGGCCGTGACCTTGCCGGGATCTCCCTCATCAATTTTCAGTATTTTAAGGCGCCGGCCCGAAAGATAGACCCGGTCCCCCACCTCCATCTGGTCCACAATGGATTGGGGGATGTCGGCAATGGATTCCATGTCTACCTCAAGGATGTATTCCTTTTCGCTTTCCGGAAAATTTCCCCATATTTTGTATTCCATAAAATGGTTCCGGTACTGCCATGAGCCCCGAAAAAGGCCGGGCCGCCTGGTCCGTCTCAGCCATCCTTTTTTTTCAAGGGCCTTGAAAACATCCGGCAGCAGATTTTTGCGGTCGGCAAACAGAGTTTTCAGAGCATTGAGGGAAATTTCTTTTTTTTCGTAGAGACAGGAGATCACCTGCTGGCTCAAAACACTGGGCAGGGTTTTGGGGACCGGGGCCTCAATTTTCCCCTGGCGGCCCAGATCCAGCAGGGCAAGGAAGCGGATCACCTGGTTGCCGGCGGATGCTCCTGCGGCGATGCCCCAGAAGTTGATGGATTGCCCCCGGCGGTTGGCCCGGCCGATGCGCTGGAGAAATGCCGACACCGAGCCCGGGGGCTGGTAAAGGAGCACCGCATCCACATCCCCCACATCAATGCCCAGCTCCAGGGTGGAGGTGGCAATGCACAGGGCATGGGGATTTTTCCGGAACCGGTCTTCGGCTTTTTTCCTTTCCTTTGCCTTGAGGTTGGAGTAGTGCAGTTCGGTGACATCCCTGAATACCCCGTTGCGCCGGACAATGCCGGACAGCCGGTCACAGGCCGATCGGCTGTTGCAGAAAATAAGAATTTTCCGGTACGCCCATTCCCGGTACAGATCATTGAGCAGGGCGGGCAGCTCGGTATCCTCTTTTTTTAGATGAAGAAGCCGGGCCTGAATCGCCCGGTCCGCACCGATTGAGATGGCGGCGGCACCGGGCCTGAAGTTGAGGAAATCCATGACCTCGGGGATGCCGGCAATGGTGGCGGACATGGCGATTTTCTGGATGGGCACGCCTGTTCTCCGCTCCAGTCGGGTGAACAGATAGACCAGGTGCCGGCCCCGGTACTGGTGGACCAGGGGATGGACTTCATCAATGATCACGGTGCCCACCCGGGCCAGAAAGGCTTTGAGGTTGGCATTGCCGCTGCCCAGCATGACATCCAGGGACTCCGGGGTGGTGAACATGATGTCCGGCCGCCGGGCACTTCCCTTTTTGATGTCCCCGGTGCGGATGGCCAGGATCAGGTCCAGGCGTCCGGTGATGATGGGTTCAAACCGGCGCATGAGATCCTTGGCCAGGGCCCGGGTGGGAATGATGTATAAAACGCCGTGGGCCCTGCATGAGGTAATGACACGCTCCAAAACCGGAGCCAGTACAGCCTCGCTTTTACCCGATCCCGTTGGGGCCTGGACAATGAGATCCCGGCCTTCAAGGATGGGGGTGATGGCATCGATCTGGACCGGCCGCAAACCGGCAAAGGCACCGTAAAAGGGGCGGAAGGTGTTGGGGAGCCTTAAAAGGGGATAAGGGTCCTGGGGCATGGCAATTATCAGGGTTCTTTCTGCTGTTCCAGATCCAGATGGTTGACCAACAGCCTCAATTTCATTCTGGGTTCAGCCCCTTTATTTTGGGATAGAACCTGCATCATTTTCCGGACCAGGTCAGCAGCTTCCGGTTTCCATCGGTAGGCCCGGCCGTGCAGAATTTTAAGTTTGCCCGATAAACTCTCCCATTCATCGGGTGACAGATCCTGAAGGGTATGGACCTTGATTCCTTTCCAGGCCTTGTGAAAATTTCGGGTAAAGCAGGGGATTTCCTCGACCGGCTGGCCGGGTATCCGCCTTCCGCCGGGCCTGCGGGTCCGGTCCCAGGGTTCGGTTTCAACCAGGGTGAAAAAATCATGGGTAAAGGCAAATACAGGAAAAAAGCCCTGGGCCGGTTTTTCCGGACAGAATATTTCATGGAGAAGATCATAGCTTTTGCTGCGGCTGGTGATACGGGCCTGGCCGATGGATTCCCCTTCGTCAAAAAGCAGGACCCATCCCCCGTATCCCATCGCCTTAAACAACCGGGCCAGCCCTTTTACCATATCCAGATATTCCTTGGGTTCCCGGCAGGCCAGGGAGCTGCCTTTGTAAAACGGCACTTCCCGGTAATGGAAGGCCGCACAAAGCTTATGAATGGGGATCTCTTTGCCCATGAGGGCACTTTTAAGGGTCCAGGAAAAGGATCTGGGCTGAAACCGGGCATGTTTTTTTAAGTTTCGCTTGTTGGCCGGAAGTTCCATGTTCCTGTGGGCCATGGCCGCCAGGATGGCCCGAAACCTGTGGGGTATGTCGCCGGGGATGAAATCGTTGATGGATTTATCAGTATTTTCCGGCCTGGCCAGCCATTGGGCGGCTGACTCTTGCCAAATCCTTGCCAGGCTTGTTTCCCCATGGGGAAAAACCATGGCTGCCATCAGTGCCCGGTATACCTCTTTGAAGTCATGGAAGGGGATTTGCCGCGGGTCCAGGTTGATATAGCTGACCACAAAATTATTTTCCAGGGCCCGCTGTTTTAGATAGGTAAGACTGTGGGATTTACCCTGGCCGTATGCGCCGCAGATGCACAGGTGGTGAGGATTTCCCTTGTTAAGGGCTTCGGCTCCCTGGTCAAAGAGCCGGTTGAGTTTTTCTTCCCCCGAGGTGAGCCATTGAACCCCCATGGGATCAAACAGCCCCTCCCTGATGCGCTCCACTGCCCTGCGAAGATGGAAATTGGGGGTGCCGTTGAGCTGGGCGTTAAATGTATTTTCGTTCATGAAGTCAACTCCGGTTTAGGAGCCCTGATTGTAAGAGGTCCGATTCAAGAATCCTGATTTAAGAATCCCAGGAGGGCTCCATCTGTTTCATCTTTTCTGCTTCCATCTCTTTGCGGGTCTCGACCATCTGCCGGGCCAGGTCCAACTCCTGGGGAGACTGGCCCTGTTCGGCCAGGTCCAGGACTCCGATGAGCTGCTTGATGAAAAGCCGTACTTCGCTGATGACACCCATCTTTTTCTGGTTGGCGCAGATATCCTCTATGACCTTGTCCGTGACCAACTCCTGGGGGGACCAGCGATAAGCGATGCCGTGCAAGGAGAGCAGGCACCGGCCCAGGTCCACCAGTTCCTCGGTTTGAAGCGGCGTCTGGTGAATGTCCACAAGGACGCCCCGATAGTTGAGCCGACCGGCGTTTCCCGTCGATGCCCCGATGGACCGCACCCGGCTCCACAGGGCGTCGTAGGATTTAAATCCTTTTTCCGATACCAGGACATCCGGGATGATGGAAAAGAAAATATGAAGGTGTTGGGCGGTCTCGCTGTTGTCGATGAAGAGGCGGACATTTTCGTAAGCGGCATTGCGCACCGAGGCGCTCATGGCCACCACTGTCTCCATTTCGTCCATGAGCAGGATTAAGCCCTGGTGTCCGACCTGCCGCAGAAACAGGATCAGGGAATTCATCATCTGCCGGGCATTGGCCTTGGTCAGGTATTCGTAAACCTGGAAGGGTTTGAGTTCCCGTTTTGTGACCTTGCCGCCTTCAAACCAGAGCATGAGGACTTCCCGGCCCGCCTTCCGGTTCTGTTCATCCTCCGCCTCTTCCATGGGAGCAAACCGGTTGTTCACCAAAGCGGCCAGTGCATTGGCAAAGTTGATATCCATCTCCGGGATATCCCTGAGTTCTTCGCCCAGGGCTGAACATTTTTCTATGGCGGTTTTAGCTTCGACGCCCTGGAATTCCGGAGAAAGAGAGTTCAGCCAGGCGGTCAGCAGATTCCGGATGCCCAAACCGTCAAAATTGCCCTGGAGCTGCCGGACAATGGACTGGTAAACGGTTTCAAATTTGTGGATGGGCACATCCCGGGTCAGGACCACAAAGGAGACGGCAAATTCTTTTTCCATGGCCAGGTGCCGGACTACGGACATGAAATGGGTTTTACCGTCTCCGTAATCCCCGCTGATAAATCTGACCTTGGCCCCGCCCTGGGCAATGTAGTTTACGAGATCGTCCTCAATATAGGAGAGCCATTTCTGCCGGCCCACGGTAAATACCGGCACATATTCCACAGGCACACTGCCTTTGCGCAGCTCTTCGATGATGGATCTTGCCTGAAAGGGTTCGAGTTCTTTGAGGGCTTCCAATGATATCATGACCAGAGCTCCTTACGGTTTATGAAAAGAGATGGCAGTGATCTGGCGCAGTTCCCCCTGGGTGTCCAGGAGCCACAAGGCCTTGTTTCGCCCCGGGGTGAGCTGAAGTTCGTAGCCATCCGACGTGCCGCCGAGACACGCCTGGTAATACCGCCACAGGTCCACGGAAAACTGGTCCAGACTGTAGCCTTTGAATTTTCCCTTGTCCATGTCCATAAAAAAAGTTTTGGACTGCAGGGAGATCACATAGGCCAGGTAAAATTGCTGCATGGGAACGGGCCGGCCGGGCGGCAGATTTTCTTTTTCAATAAGTTCCAGGTATACCTTGCCCAGGGCATCAATGAATGCCCTAGGATCAAAGGGCGTATCGTACAATTGCTTTTTCAGCCGGACCACCATGGCCATGATCCGCCGGGGATCAATGGATTTGAGCACCTTTTTATTAATCTTTGTGGAGCGGCTGGTAAAATCAATCTCCCCGGTGATGCCTTTTAAAACCGTGAATCTGGGAAAATCAATCTGAATTTCAAGGCCGGCATCCCGGCATTGCCGGGTCAGGTCTTCGATGAGATCCATGCGGTACTGCTCCACCTTTTCATCGGCATAGGCACCCAGGGTTTCAAATAACGGGACGCACCCTTCCAGGGCCTTATCCTCGCAAATATCTTTGGCCAGTTTGCTTTTGAGCAGTTCATCCAGTTGGAGAAAGTCATCTTTTTCCGCACATCGGATGCATTGTTTTATCAAATCGGCTTTTTTCTGATTCTGGTTCAGATCCCGCTGAAAGGGCTGGACGATCTGCTTTAAATCCTCTTGAACATCCCCAAGAAATTGATTGGTTTCCGGCATTTGACTCCTCGTTTGTTTTAAGTTTTATAATTGATTTTGTTTTCTACACTTATGCCGGAAAGATTTCAACGGTTAAGCAAGTTCCAGATTCATAAGGTATGAATACAGGTTGTTATCCAAGCATGATGCCGATGGCAAAAAGAGCGCTGAACATAAGCGCAAGCTTTGCAGTGTCTGCAAGGGCCTGGTTAAGAATTTCTCCGTCTTCTTTAAAAATGGTGTCAAAAATGGGGTAGGATTTCCAGAATACGGCCAGGGGTAGCAGAATAGTCCAGGACCAGCGGCCCGAGGCGAACATCAGGCAGGGAATTAAAAATGAGAAAAGGATTAAAAATACAAATTCCACCTTGGTACGCCAGGGACCCAGGATGACAGCAAGGGTACGCTTGCCCGCCCTGGCATCTGTTTTCATATCCCGCAGATTATTGACCACAATAATGGCTGTGACCAAAAATCCAACGGGAACTGATGCGGTAATGGCAGTCCAAGTCACGCATTCGGCCATGAGATAATATGTTCCCAGAACAGCCACAGGACCGAAAAATATAAATACAAAGGCCTCGCCCAGGCCGTTGGAGGCAATGGGAAAGGGGCCTGCGCTGTAGCACAAAACCCCAAGAAGGGATGCCGCTACAATATAAAAGATGACAATACCGCCCTTGAAAATAAGAAAAATGCCTAAACCCAGAGCCACCAGCATGGTCAGAATAAATGCGTTTCGAACGGTTTCCGGGGGTATCAGGCCACTCTGGGTCATACGCTTGGGGCCTTTACGGTCCGGGGTATCAATGTTGTGTTTAAAATCAAAATAATCATTGGCCAGGTTTACGGAGATCTGAATCAATAAAGCACCTGAAAGTGCCGCGGCAAACATCAGTACTGAAAATCTGTGATCTATAAAAGCGCAGGCTGCGCCGACAACAACCGGGCAGGCTGCTGCCGGAAGGGTTTTGGGCCGAATGGCCAGCCACCAGTGGTGTAAATTCATAAGATTATGTTCTACCTGTTTTTTTGTTTGAGATATAGCAGAGCAAATAAGCTGGTTTAGATCGTTTTGTCAAGCCATGGCGTCAAACATCCTCTGCTGTGTTTCTGAAAAAAGAATTGACAAAATTTTAAAAACCGCATTAAGTAGAAACTCAATTTGGTTCCCAGCCTTTAAAAGGAGGGCTGGGTTCCATATATTTCAGGCAGTAAAAAAAGTTTAAAAGGAGAATAAAGATGAAAAAATTAATTGTGGCACTTGCGGCTCTTGCCCTTATGTCGGGTTCTGCATATGCTGCTGAATGGAATTTTTACGGGACAGCCCGGGTTACTACGGTTTGGCAACAAGATGACGTAATTGACGGTGAGGATGGCGATCTTCAGTATGTTGAAGGTCTTTATCAGGATGCCTGTATTGGTGCTGAAGTAAAGGTTTCTGATGAACTGTCAGCCGGTTTTGAGTATGATGCTGATGGTGCTGGTGGCACAGCAGGTATTGAGGTCCTTTATGGCGAATGGAACTTTGGTGCCGGCTCCTTGTTGGTTGGTCAGGCTGAAACTCCTATTAATATATATTATTCAAACCAGTTTGCTGCTGGCGACGCTGAAGATCTCGCTCTTTGGGGATTCGGCGATTTTTATGTTGACGAAAGCCCTGAAATTATGCTGACTTTTGGCGGTTTCAAGATTGCTATCTTATCACCGGCAACAGATGAGTATGAAGCAACTTATGGAGATGTTCAGGTTGTTGTTCCCGCGATTCATCTTGGCTATACCCTGGGGTTTGATATGGGTGAGGTGACACTCGCTGGTGGTTACGCAACTTTTGAAGCTGGTGTGAATGACGAAAATATCGATAGTTATGGCATTGGTGCCGGCGCCAGCCTGAATTTCGGCCCTGTGAATGTCTTTGGAACTTTTATGTACGGTCAGAACGTTGCCGTTTTAGGCGTAGTTACATCATCCAATTATCAAGGCGTAGGAACTCTTGCTGATGATTGTGACAGCATCGGGTTCACCGCTGGAGCAAAATTTACTATCACCGAAATGTTTGCTGTTGAAGCCGGTTATGGGTATATTAAAGAGGAAATTGGTGATGGTGAAGATGAAGGTCAGTCTTATTATATCCAGGCACCCATTACAGTCGCACCTGGGGTGACCATCACTCCTGAAGTCGGCATGATTGATGATATGGATTCTGGACAAAACGAAAGACTGTACTTTGGTGCCGGCTGGGAAATTGCTTTCTAGTTAAAACCTGATTTTGTTACATAAAACTGCCTGAATTTAACGGGCTGCTGATAATAGAGTCAGCAGCCCGTTTTTTCTATTACTTTCAAACTGGTACTACAAAAAACTTAATAAAAAGGGCAAGGCGATTCAAAACATGACAAGTCAAAATGAATGGACCAAATCAAGCTGGAAAAATTATACGGCCCTTCAGCAACCGAACTGGCCGGATCAAAATGCGTTGGAAAAAGTTACCCAGGATTTGGCGTTGCTGCCGCCGCTGGTTTTTGCAGGGGAAATCCGAACATTAAAAGAGATGCTGGCCAAAGCCTCAAAAGGCGAGGCCTTTCTGCTCCAGGGCGGTGATTGTTCAGAGGATTTTTCCGAAGTCACGGCACCAACCATCAGGGAAACCATGAAGGTATTGCTGCAGATGGCCGTTGTTATGACCTATGCCGGTGGAAAACCAGCCATAAAAGTGGGACGGATTGCCGGACAGTTTGCCAAACCCCGTTCGTCAGATACTGAAATTGTAGATGGCGTTGAGCTTCCCTCCTATCGTGGGGATATGGTAAACAAAAGCGAATTTTCCATCAATGCGAGAACTCCGAATCCTAAATTCATGCTTAAGGGCTATTATCTTGCGGCCTCCACTCTGAACCTTTTGCGGGCATTTACCCGGGGTGGATACGCAGCTTTGCACAGGGTTCAGGCCTGGAACCAGGAATTTGTGGCCCAATCGCCCATGGGGCTATCCTATGACCGTCTGGCCAAACAGATTGACCAGGCCATCAAGTTCATGAATACAATCGGGGTTCCCACAGATATTTCCCAGCTTAACCAGACCCAGATTTTTACCTCCCACGAAGCCCTTTTACTGCCTTATGAAGAGGCATTGACCCGGATTGATTCCACCACAGGGGACTGGTATGACTGCTCGGCACATATGCTTTGGATTGGCGAACGAACCCGACAGGTAGACGGCGCCCATGTTGAATTCCTAAGGGGGGTGCTCAATCCAATAGGGGTTAAAATCGGTCCGGATCATGATGTTGATGATATTAAGAAACTTATTGAAGTTCTTAATCCGGAAAATGAACCCGGTAGATTGACCCTGATCACCCGGATGGGTTGTAATAACATTGAAAAAAAGCTGGGACCGTTGCTTCGGGGAATTAAAAATGAGGGGTGGAATATTGTATGGAACTGCGACCCCATGCATGCCAATACCTATACCTCGGAATCGGGGCATAAAACCCGGAATTTCAATGATATCTTAAAAGAGATCACCCGGTTCTTTGAAATCAGCTGGGCCGAGGGAACAATTCCGGGAGGCGTTCACCTTGAAATGACCGGTAAAAACGTCACCGAATGTGTAGGCGGAGCCAGAAATATTGTCAGTGAAGAGCTTCACAGTCGATATGATACCACATGTGACCCGCGGCTGAATGCTGAACAAAGTCTGGAGGTGGCGTTTCAGATCGCTGATATGATCAGGCATTAAAGGGCATATGATCCAGAAAACACAATTAAGGATGCTAAGATGGACAATAAGGTCGTTACACTGGATGAGATGTGCCGTCTGTTTCGAGAATATAAAATCCATGGACGGACCGTTGTGTTTACCAACGGTTGTTTTGACATACTCCATGCCGGTCATGTGGCTTACCTCGAAAAAGCAAAATCATTCGGAGATATACTGGTCCTGGGTCTGAACTCCGATGTCTCCATACGGCAGATCAAAGGCGAACTTCGGCCGGTGATCTGCCAGGAGCAGCGGGCCCGGGTTGTGGCCGCTCTGGCTTGTGTGGATCATGTGGTGCTGTTTGACGCTCCTGATCCTGAAATTTTGATCCGGTGTATTGTTCCCGATGTCCTGGTCAAGGGGGCGGACTGGCCCGAGGATAAAATCATTGGGGCCAGGTTTGTCAAAGATTGTGGCGGTCGTGTGGAGCGCGTGGATTTTGAAGAAGATATCTCCACATCAAAAATAATAGAGCGTATTGGGCAAAGATTTTATGGCGGTGCCTGACCCGTTGACATTTGGTCATATGAACACCTTTCCTGGTCTGGTTCATGGTGTCTTTTCAAGGGCCGGCGGGTACAGTACCGGTCCCTTTTCAGGACTGAATGTGGGATTGAGTACTGGAGATGACCCTGATATTGTAGCCCGGAACCGACTCTCTATGCTGTCGTCCCTGGGGGTGCCCCGGGCAATATTTTTAAATCAGGTGCACGGCACAGACATTGCGGTGATAAAATCAGAACAAGATGCGGTTGATGCTGTCTTTAACGGTCAGGGGGGCGCACCTTCTAAAATCATTAAGGCAGATGGTGCTGTTACAAACCTTAAAGATATGGGGCTTGTGATCCAGGTGGCAGATTGCCAGGCCGTGGTGCTGTACGACCCTCAAAAAGAGGTGATCGCCAATGTCCATGCCGGGTGGCGGGGTAGTGTGGCAGATATTATAGGGCGCTGTATTAACACCATGATCCGTGAGTTTGGGTGTTCTCCTGAAACCATCAGGGCAGGTATTTCACCCTCTCTTGGCCCCTGTTGCGCCCAATTTATTAATTATGAGCAGGAAATTCCCAACACCTTGTGGCAATATAAAGACAGGGATCGTCCCTATTTTGATTTCTGGCAGATTTCCAGGGACCAGCTTAGGGCCAACGATGTGTTGGATAAGCATATTGAAACCATGGGGGTTTGCACCCGGTGCCGAACAGATCTGTTTTACTCTTTCAGAGCTAACAAGACCACCGGACGCTTTGCCGCAGTGATTGCACTGAAATATAGGGATAGGAATGATGGATAAACAGGAACAGGTTTTTCTGACCCGTACAGTAAAAGCAGCCGGTTGAGCTGCTAAACTGGATCCAGGGGCCCTGGATAAAATCGTGTCAAAACTCAAAGTGCCTTCTCATCCGGATCTGATCATCGGGCTTGAACACCCGGATGATGCAGGTGTGTTCCGTTTGTCCGATCAGACCGCCATTGTGCAAACCCTTGATTTTTTAACACCTGTGGCTGATGATCCCTATGATTTCGGCCAGATTGCTGCAGCCAACTCACTGTCCGATGTCTACGCCATGGGGGGCACACCCATTACAGTCATGAATATTGTGTGCTTTCCTTCATGTGACCTTGAAGCCGGAATTCTGCCCCGTATCCTTGAAGGAGGACTTGATAAGATCAAAGAGTCTGGCGCAACCCTTGTGGGGGGGCATTCCGTAGATGATCCTGAAATCAAGTACGGACTTTCCGTAACCGGCATCGTGCATCCGGACCGGGTCTGGGCCAATAGCCGGGCAAGGCAGGGAGATGCCGTCATTCTGACCAAACCCATTGGAACCGGTGTTATATCCACGGCCCTTAAAGGCGGGCTTGTATCCCAAGATCAGGTTAAACAGGCCGTAATCACCATGTCCACCTTGAACAAAAATGCCGCCCTGATCGCTATGAATTTTAATGTCCATGCGTGTACCGATGTTACAGGCTTTGGGCTGGGAGGGCACCTGATCGAAGCGGCCAAAGGTGCGGGGGTGCGCATTGAAATTTATACGGAAAAAATAGACTTACTGGACGGGGTGTTGGAGTTTGCCGCCATGGGCCTTCTGCCGGCCGGTGCCCATAAAAACAGAACCTTTTTTGCCCCGCATATCCATGTGGCACAAGGAACGGATCGGGTGCGAAGTGATTTAATGTTCGACCCCCAGACATCCGGCGGGCTTTTGCTTTTTATGGCCCGGGATCAGGCTGTGCAATGTGTGGATATCATGGAAAAAAAAGGCATTCCCGCAAGGGTGATCGGAATGGTTAAAGGGCCGTATATCAACGGATTCCTTGATATTGTATAAACTGTTTTTTCACGTTGACTTCATCTGGATCATATGATATTTGCTCACATGATAATTTAAAGATCTGGCTGCCGGGTGACCGGCAAACACGCTGCCGGTGAAAGGTTAATAAAGATGGCAGATGATAAGGGAAAAACTTTTCGTGAGTTGGGGTATTTTGCAAGTCTTGGAATATCCGTGGCTCTGGCCATTGTCATCGGACTGGCACTTGGATACTGGCTGGATAATATTTTTGGTACAAAACCCATCCTCCTTTTGTTGGGACTCGGGTTGGGCATAGCGGCCGGGTTCAGCAACATTATCAGGGCCGGGAAAAAAGCGGAAAAGTATTAATGGAAGAACTTGAAAAAATAGTAAACTTTATAATTCGAACCAACTGGTTCCTGTTTCTGGGCTCAAGTATTGCGGCCTTGATTCTGGCCTCTCCAAAGGTGTATCTCGGTGTTTTTCTGGGCGGTCTGATTGTGACGATTAATTTTCATGTTCTAAAAAATACGGTGACAAAAAATTTCAACCAGGAGCGGGTGCTGGAAAAGGGGAAATCCCTGGTCGGTGCGCTTCTGGTTAAATATTATTTGCGGTTTGCATTGACGGCAGTGATTATTTTTCTGCTGATTTCAAATCACAGTGTACATCCGGCAGGGCTTTTGGCGGGCCTTTCCGTTGTAGTGGCAAGTACGTTTATAGCAGCGGCAATTGAATTAACCAAGATTATATTCAGGGAGGCGTTTTAAGGTGGAACACCCATATCTATTTCTTACTTCGTTGTTTGGTTTGTTTGGTCTGGAAGATTGGGCAGGTGCTCATCCTCATGTCACTTACATGTGGCTTGCAATGATTATTCTTTTAGTTTTAGGCTGGATCGGCGGCAAAAGCGTTGCCCTTGTGCCTAAGACCGTCCAAAATGTTTTTGAGGTAATCATTTCCGGACTTGAAGAATTTATGGTGGGTATCACCGGAGAGGAAGGAAGAGAATCTTATCCTCTGCTCCTGACTGTTTTTCTGTTTGTTCTTTTGGGCAACCTGTTCGGTCTGCTCCCTGGATTCTATCCTCCCACAGCCTCCATTAACACCACGGTTGCTTTGGCCGTCACAGTCGTAACATGGAGTCATGTGATTGGTATAAAAAAACACGGTGTAAAATATATTAAACATTTTCTGGGACCCGTTCCGGCACTTATGCCTCTTTTCTTCATCATTGAAGTTATCGGCCATCTGGCACGGGTACTGTCCCTGACTTTACGTCTCTTCGGTAATATGATGGGTCATGAGTTGGTTGTAGGCATCCTTCTGATGCTGGCCGGACCTTTCCTGGTACCGTGCCCAATAATGGCAATGGGTATCCTGGTCTCATTAATCCAGGCCATTGTATTCTTCCTGCTGCCGACCATGTACATCGCAGGCGCTATTGAAGAAGCCCATTAGGAACTGATACAAAAGTAAGCTTTTTTTACGGGATTTTGGAAGAAGCCCGTTGGTTTATAACACGTTATATTATTAAAGGAGTAAATCTCATGGAATTTCTTGTTGGTAGTGTCTGGGCAGCAGCTTTTGCAATTGGCGTCGCTGCATTTGGTTGCGGCATTGCACAGGGTCTTGGCTTGAATGGTGCCATGGCTGGTATCTCTAGAAACCCCGAAGCAGCTGGTAAGATCCAGGTGAACATGCTGATCGGTCTTGCCTTGATCGAATCTCTGTGTATTTATGCTCTGGTTGTTGCGATGATCCTTCTGTTTGTTCATCCTGCAATCGGTCCTGCTGTTGCTTCACTTGGCGGACATTAATACCCGGTCGTTTAACGATACATTCGTTTAAGAAAAAAAAGGGGGGTGTCTTCTCATGAAGACGCCCCCTTTTTGTTTTTTCTTGCATGGATACCTGCGACCTGATATTGTTTATTGCCAAGCAGTAAGCCTCTTCAATAAATGTTATACATTGACCTGGTTTTTAAAAACTTACGGCTTAATCCGCAACAACGGATAAAAAATATTTTACAATTTATCGTGGCGTTCATATAATAAAATTTATCAATCGTACCAATTCGCAGGGGAAAGCTAATGAGTGAGAATTCCATAGATTTCCAGTCGATACCCGGAGAAAATACCGAGAACGGCAAAGCTCGTGATTTGTTTCGGGTACCGGTCACATTAAACGATGACATTTGGATGAGCTTTGGCGAAAGCGAATATCTAGTCACTAATCTGTCTGCAAACGGTGTTGCTGTGAATGTCAGTTCCTGCCTTGAGTTTGAATCAGGCCAGATTATTGATGATGTCCAGTTAAGGATAGGGGAAGTCCATCTTGCGGGGGGCTGTGCCAAAGTGATCCACTGCTCTGTTCATGATTCGGGAAGTTTTCAGTTTGGACTTAAATGGATGGGAATGAGTGCTGAAAATAAAAAGGCACTGGCACAGGCCCTTGGGCAGCTTAAAGTAAACGCTTTGAAAGTTAAAGACTTGTCAGATAAAAACCTTTTGGCAGAATGGCGGCATGTGAATGGTTAAGAAAAAAAATGTCATGGACAGCCTTTTAGGCACTGATGACAAAGCCTATGAAGGTTCAGCAAAGGAACTGGACTGCCTTATTTACCGGGGCAGTACCGATGAAGTTCAATCAGATTTGCAGGAACTCGATTCAAACCCCTCAAGTTCCTCGTGGACTGCATCCAAAGGTAATGTCTCAGTGGAAATATGGGAACAAAAAGCCAAAATCAGGATAAAGGTCGGTGGTGATGGGGTCTCTCATATATCCATGCGCAAGCTGGCAAATATTGCGGTAGATGCTATTATGGCCGAGTTACAAAAGGAGAAGGCCCAGTGATTATTACCTGTCCCCGATGTGCCAGAAATCATAAAGTCGATCCCGACGCTTTAAAGCCTTTTGCAGATGCCGGTAAAAAAACTATTATGGCGACCTGCAAATCATGCAAATTTAAATTTCCAGTGGCCCTTTCTTCTCTTTTGTCCTTGGAAGAAGAAACCCTTGAGACCCAGCGTCAGACAGGATCTCTTGCCAGAAAAATTTGTGTTACTCTTAGCAAGGGCGGGGTAGGAAAAACAACAACCAGCGTGAATCTGAGTGCAGGCCTTGCCCTGGCAGGTTACAAGGTCCTGTTGGTGGATACAGATACCCAGGGGCAATCCTCCTATATTCTTGGAAAAAGGCCGGGGGCCGGTTTGACTGAACTTCTCACCCGGGAACTGTCGGTTTCCGACTGTCTCATTGAGGCCCGGAACAACCTGTGGTTGATTTCCGGTGGTAAATCCCTGGCCGGGGTTAAACGAATTATTGACAAGAAGAGTTTTGGTGCTGAATTTACCTTATCTGAGGCGCTTAGTCCCCTGGATAACCAGTTTGACTTTATTATTATTGATACATCTCCAGGGTGGGATCAGCTGATTGTTAATGTCCTCTTTTATGCCAGCGAGGTGCTCGTGCCCGTAGCTCTGGAAGTCATGCCATTGCATGGGCTCTCCGAGTTCATAAAAAGCCTTGCGGCCATTCAAAAGTACAGAAACGAAGTTCAACTTAAATACATTGTGCCCACATTTCTTGACTTACGGATAAAAGGGCCAAAGGTGCTGTACGATCAGCTCAGGCAGCTGTATCCCCAGCAATTGTGTGTCCCCATTCGATATAATGAAAGTCTGGCTGAAGCCCCTTCCTTTGGAAAAACAATTTTTGAGTTTGCACCAGGCTCAACGGCTTCAGAAGATTACAGGAGTTTGGTTCGCCGAGTCTCCGGAAACGAATCGGCTCTTCTTAAGTAGTGTTTTGGGACAAAAATGAGACTATATTGGGTTGCAGATCATTTTCAGTTTCTTATATTCTGAATTCTTATATTCTGAAATAGACAAATTCAAAGGAAAGAATAAACTTTTAGCCCCTTCCCCACTCTGCAGCTGGAGAAGGGGCTAAAAGTTTGAGATATCACAAATTAAAAGCAAACAACACTTTGTAAAGAAATTATAAATTTGAGATTTCCTCTTTGTCTATAACCTTAATGCCCTTTTCGGCCAAAATCGTTTTTGCCTTTTCAAGGTCATCAAAACGGAAAATCATGATGGCGTTTTTGCACTGGGGGTTGGCAAATGCATACATGTACTCCACATTAACGCTTTGTTCACTTAAGGGATCCAGGACCTGGTTCAGGCCACCGGGAACATCATTCACCTCCACGGCCAGTACACGGGTTTTGCCCACGGTGAAACCTTGATCCCGCAAGGCCGAAGTGGCTTTTTCATTATCATTGACAATAAGGCGCAGTACGCCGAAATCAGTGGTGTCTGCCAGGGACAATGCCCGGATATTCACTCCGGCATCCCTTAGAATGGCAGTAACTTCCGCAAGACGACCTTCTTTATTTTCTATAAATATGGATATCTGTTCAGCCATAATAGTCTCCTTTTTTAAAATTGGCGGTTATCAATAACCCTGACAGCCTTTCCCTGGCTTCTTTCTATGGTTTTAGGCTCCACAAGGGCCACCTTGGCAGATACGCCCAAGTGTTCCTTGATATCGTGGGAAAGTTTACCCTCCATGGCCTGAAGGCCCTTGATATCATCGCTGAAGAATGTGTCGTCTATTTCAACCTTTACGGTTAACGTATCCAGGTTGTCCACTCTATCAACCACCAACTGGTAATGGGGGGCAATTTCCCGGCTTTCCATGAGAACGCTTTCAATCTGGGAAGGGAATACATTTACGCCCCTGATAATAAGCATGTCATCGGTACGGCCCGAGGGCTTGTTCATGCGTATATGGGTTCTGCCGCAGGTACATGGCACTGGATTCAAGGAGGTGATGTCCTTGGTGCGGTATCGGATGACCGGGAAAGCTTCCTTGGTGATGGTTGTGAATACAATCTCACCGGGATCTCCGGGGGGGACCGGTTCCAGGGTCTTGGGATCGACAATCTCCACGATGAAATGATCTTCGGCAATATGAAGGCCTTTTTGTTCCTCGACGCATTCCACAGATACGCCAGGTCCCATGACTTCGGACAGACCGTAAATATCCACAGCCTTGAGATTGAGTTTGGCTTCAAGTTCCTGGCGCATTCTTTCAGTCCAGGGCTCTGCACCGAAAATACCGGATTTAAAAGACAGATCTTTAAAATCAACACCCATCTCCTGGGCCACTTCCGCCAGGTGGAGGATGTAGGAGGGGGTCCCGCACAGAATCGTGGGCTTGAAATCCTGCATGATGGTAATCTGGCGTTTGGTATTCCCACCGGAAACCGGGATAACAGATGCACCTAATCGTTCCGCCCCGTAGTGGGCCCCCAGGCCGCCTGTAAAAAGACCATACCCCCAGGCATTGTGGATGATATCTCCCGCGGTGCCTCCGGCTGCGGCCATGCTTCTGGCCATCAGATCTGCCCAGGTATTGATATCCCGCTTGGTGTAGCCGACAACCGTTGGTTTGCCCGTGGTCCCCGAAGATGCATGTATGCGGATGACCTGCTCCATGGGAACCGCAAACATACGGTAAGGATAATTGTCCCTCAGATCCTGTTTCGTGGTAAAGGGAAGGCGTCTTAAGTCATCCAGGCGTTTTATGTCAGAGGGTTTGATGCCGGCCTTGTCATAGGTCTCTTTGTAAAAAGGGACCGTGGCATAGATCCGTTCAATGGTGGTTTGAAGACGGCGAAGCTGGATCGCCTCCAAGCCTTCTCTGGGCATGGTCTCATAGTCAATGTCAAAAATGGGCATAATTTAACTTCCTATTTTTATATGAAAGATCTGTGTAAGCTACACAGATCTTTCTCCTTCGTTGTGGGCTGAACCTGGCAGCTGATATGTCAGGGCAGCCTATGTCTGTTATTTCAGTTCGCCTTTGAACTCAGGCTTTCTTTTTTCTAAAAATGCGGATGTGCCTTCTTTGGCATCCGGGCTTGCCAGGACAACGGCAAAGGCGTCATTTTCAATGAGGCATCCGGTTTCAAGATCGCAGCCAAGTCCGGCCTGGATGGCTTCTTTGGCAGCTCTCAAGGCAACGCATCCTTTGGATGCAATGCGCTGGGCTGTTTTCTTGACCTCATCCATAAGCGATTCATGGGGGCACACCTGGTTAACCATACCATATTCCAGGGCTTTGTCAGCAGTAATATTGCCTCCGGTGAAAATCATCTCCTTGGCTCTGTTTTTCCCCACAACCCTTGACAGCCTTTGGGTGCCACCAAAACCGGGAATAAGACCCAGGTTGATTTCAGGCAATCCAAACACTGCCTTTTCCGAGGCATAGATAAAATCGCAGGCCAGAGCCACTTCACTGCCTCCCCCTAAAGCAAAA
Source organism: uncultured Desulfobacter sp. (assembly GCF_963665355.1). GTDB lineage: Bacteria > Desulfobacterota > Desulfobacteria > Desulfobacterales > Desulfobacteraceae > Desulfobacter. The sequence continues at coordinate 4,758,265 of NZ_OY762229.1, read as the reverse complement.
CCGTTTACTGCGGCAATGGCCGGGAAGGGCAGGGCTTCAATTTTGGAAAATATTTTCTGGCCTTTGCGGGAGAAGTATTTTGCTGCCAACGTATCCATCTGGGTCAATTCTGAGATATCTGCACCGGCTACAAAAGCTTTATCTCCTGTACCTGTTAAAATAAGAACCCGGATCCCTTTATGGGCCAGTATCTGGTCCAACGCAATATCGAGTTCATCAAGAAGTGCATTATTCAGTGCATTCAGGGCTTTCGGGCGATTAAAAGAGATTATGGCAATTGAAGAGTCTATCTCAAGGATAATGTTTTCAAACGACATGGCATTCACCTTTTATTTGATTGTTATGTTCTATCTGCCGGAGGCTGTTCAGCCTGACCGGGTTATATGTGCTTTGGATTTGTGGCATTGATATATTTTTCTATCCCGTCGGCAATGGCGTTGCAGATGTCATTGCGGTAGGAACTTGTCATCAGAAGTTTGCATTCGGTTTTATTGGAAATAAAGGACGTTTCAATGAGGATCGCAGGCATCCGTGCGCCGAGCAGTACATAGAACGGGGCCTGCTTGACACCCAGATCACGGATATTGCTGTATTTTTTTTGCATACCCACAACCATGGATTTATGTACGTCATTGGCAAGGCGTGTGGATTCCTCTATCTTGGCATGCTTCATCAGGTCATTGAGGATATAGGCCAGATCCGAGATGTTCTTTTCGGATGTGGCATTTTCCCTGGCAGCTACGGCAATGGCCTGTTCATCAGTGGCAAGGTTCAGAATATACGTTTCGATGCCGGACAGATTTTTGTTTTTGGCCGCATTGCAATGCATGGAAATAAAGAGGTCTGCCCCCTTGGTATTGGCAATGGCGGTTCGTTCCTCCAGGGTCAGCTTGCGATCCGTATTCCGGGTAAGCAAAACCTCACAATTGACGCGTTCGCGCAGTTTGGCAGCAAGTGTTGCAGCAAGTTTAAGTACAATATCTTTTTCCCATACACCTTTGATATATCCTGGTGCACCGGGGTCCTTTCCGCCGTGGCCGGGGTCAATGACAATTTTTCTCACACCTAAAGCCAACTGGCGGGCAATGTCCGACGATCTAAGATTCTCCGTTGTAATACGGTCGGGTCTTTCATTTGAGGGTGTTGCGCCGGGAGTGTCGTTCCCGGCTATCTGGCCTGGGGAAATGGCGTTGCCATTATCGCCCCACAGGTCGATTACGATGCGGAAAGGGTCTTTTAAGGAAAAAATTTTATAATTATCAAAATTTTTTATATCCACCACCACCCTGACGGTGTGGGGCGTAAACTGTCCGGCCCGGGCCTGTTTAAGCAGATCATCATTGATGGGGGTATGCACCGGAACATTACGGCCAAGTTTTGACTGTTCAATGTCCACATAAAGTCTTTGGAACGGGATATTTTGGGTCAGGTCTTTTTTTAAAAGCTTATGGGTGAATTTCCGGTCACTGTTTGCATTGACAACCACCCTTGTATATTCCGGGTTGGACCAGAACCTTAAGTCCGTAACTGTTGTATCTCCTTTGGGCGGCGTCACCTTTGTATCATCCGGTTTAGTGGCCGAAGGGTCACAGTAGGGCGCGTCTTGTATAATTCCCTCTATAAGCTCCGATGGTTGCTGATATTCTCCTGTATCGGCAGCTTCGGCCTTGGCAAGTGCTTGTCTTTGATGTTCTGCAATGGCTTTGTCATTACGGGTCAATGCTTTTTGGGAGGTTTTTGTTTTTATTTCCGGGGTATTTTGTCGGGGTTTTGAAGCGTTGGCTGCGGCCAGGGTTTTGGTGCGGGCACTATAGGCGCTTTGGGGATAAAAGCGTTTGATGCGCTCGATAAGATCATCTGCCTGCTGGTTCCAGGTGGAATTACCCGATCTTTGGGCAAGTTGGAAATACAGTTCCGCTGCCTTGTACAATCCGGCAGGTGACCAGGAGTTGCCGGGAAAATCTTTGTGAATGGATTTGTATTTTTCAATGCAGGCCAGCCAGGCAGTCACTTGATTAATATCCACCGAAGACCGTTTTAACTTTTTAAGGCAGGTATCGGCAGCCAAATACCTTTGCTTGGCAGGATCGGCAAAGGCTGTCCCCGTTGTGGTACAGGCAATCAGGCCAAGGCAGATCAAAGCTGCAGTAAAAAACAGGAGTATATGGTTAAAGCCTTTGTTCATGCCTCAACCTTGAGCTTGAGTTCATTTAAAAAGTTCAGGGCGTCAAGGGGGGTCATTTGGGCAATATCCACTTTGTGCAGCATCTGTCGCAACTCATCGTCCGAGGGACCAAACAGGTTCATCTGCCCACTGTTGTTTCCTTTTTTGGCCCCTTTTTTCTTTTTTGCCAGTGGTTGTGAAGGTGCCGGTGTCATGGGATGGTGTTCGGCTGATGCCAGCACCGATTTGGCAAGATCAATGATCTGGTCGGGTATGCCTGCCAGACGTGCCACCTGGATTCCGTAGCTGCGGTTGGTTCCGCCTTTGACCAGGCTGCGGAGAAACACAATATTGTCATTGAACTCTTTAACTTCGATGTTGTAATTTTTAATCCTGGGTTTGATCTCCTCAAGCTGGAGCAGTTCATGGTAATGGGTGGCAAAAAGGGTTTTCACCCCTTTGCCGTTCAGGTCATGCAGGTACTCGGCCACAGCCCAGGCAATGCTCATGCCGTCGTAGGTGGAGGTCCCCCTGCCGATTTCATCCAGAATCACCAGGCTTTTTTCCGTGGCATTATTGACGATATTGGCGGTCTCCTCCATTTCAACCATAAAGGTGCTCTGGCCGGAGGAGAGATTGTCAAGGGCCCCGACCCGGGTGAAGATCCGGTCGGTGATGCAGATGGAAGCTGCGGCTGCCGGTACAAAGGAACCCAACTGGGCCATGAGGACAATTAAGGCCACCTGGCGCAGCACCGTGGATTTGCCAGCCATGTTGGGGCCGGTGATCAAGATCTGCTGGCACTGGGTGTCGTCCAGAAGAACAGAGTTGGGGACATATCGCTCGCCCTGGATCAGTTTTTCCACCACCGGATGCCTGCCGTCTTGGATGTCAATGCGTCGTTCATCATTGATATCAGGCTTTACATAGGCATTCTCCACGGCGGCTCTGGCAAGACCCTGGATTACGTCAACAGTGGCAATAAACTGTGCCACGGTGAGGATATCTTTTGCCCGCCCGGCTACTTTGTCCCGGACTGTACAGAAAATTTCGTACTCCAAAGCGTTGCGGCGTTCCTGGGCATTGAATATGGTGTCTTCCACCTCTTTCATGTCCTGGGTGATGAACCGTTCGGCATTGACAAGGGTCTGTTTGCGGATATAGTGATCCGGTACCTGGGCAGCCTGGGCCTTGGACACCTCGATGAAATATCCGAATACCTTATTGTATTTTATTTTTAGGGAAGAAAGTCCAGTGGTTTCCTTTTCTTTTTTCTGGGTTTTCGCAATCCAGGATTTCCCGTCCCGGGTTATGGATAAAAGTTCGTCCAATTCCGGGCTGTAGCCGTCGTTGATCAGGTTACCTTCGTTGAGTACATGAACGGCATCCTCCCGGATGGCTTTGGCGATCAACAGGGACAGATTTTCAAGATCACGCACCAGCGACTGTTTTTCATCCATGTCGGCACCGTTGAGAATCGGACTTTTAAATGTCTCGATCTCCCTGAATAAAACGGGAAGGACGGAAAGGGAGTTTTTAAGGGAAAGCATGTCCCGGGCATTGCCCTGGCCCATGGATATGCGGGATCCCAGCCGTTCAAGATCATAGACCGATTTAAGAAGATCTCCAAGGGTCTGGTGGGTGGCAGGTGCCCCGATAAGTTCGTCTATGGCATCAAGGCGCTGTAGTATCCGGTCTTTGTCCACCAGAGGATATCTGACCCACTGTTTGATCAGTCTTCCTCCCATGGCTGTGACGGTTTTGTCCAGAATGTGGATCAGAGAGCCTTTGGGGCCCTGGGTCTGGATATTGGTGAGCAGTTCAAGGTTTTTGCAGGACCGGTCGTCAATGATCATAAAGTCATTGAGGTTGTACGCAGTGATTTTGTAGATATGGCTGGTGTCCGCCAACTGGGTGTCCCTGACATAGGATATGGCGGCCCCTGCCGCAGATATGCAGGCCTGCATGCGTTCTATGCCGAACCCCTCAAGACTGCGGGTGGCAAACTGTTCGGTCAGAAGCTGCCGGGCATTATCCGGTTTGAAGGTGTAGTTGTCCAGATAAGTAATTTCAATGTGGGAAAAGGTTTTCCTGATGGCGGCCATGGCCGGGTCAGACTTGAAGCTGTCCGGCAGCAGCACCTCCTTGGGACAAAGTTTTAAAGCCTCATCCAAAAGAGCAACGGGAATGGTATTTAAGGGACGTTTGATCTGGCAGGTGGTAAAGCTGCCCGTGGAGATGTCTATGCAGGCAAGGCCGCAATGATCAGCGGTTTTGGAAATCGCCACCAGGAAGTTGTTGGTTCCCCGGTCCAGGAGAGAATCATTCAGGATCATACCCGGGGTGATAACCCGGACGATTTCCCGTTTGACAAGACCCTTGGCCTGGGCAGGATCTTCCACCTGCTCGCACACCGCAACCTTGCAGCCCTTTTCAATGAGTTTGGCAATATAAAGATCAGCAGCCTTGTAAGGCACGCCGCACATGGGTACAGGGTCGGGATCGTTTTTATTCCGCGATGTCAGTGCGATTTCAAGGATGCCGGCCGCCCTGACGGCATCCCCAAGAAACATCTCATAAAAATCTCCCATCCGGTAAAAAAGTATGGCGTCCTGACAGGTTTCTTTGATGGCCAGATATTGGGCCATCATGGGTGTTTGTTTCTTTTCGGCCATGGGTGTTCAAAGCTTTTTTACTTCAGTCTTTACTTTTTTATTTCGGATTCGGTTTGTTCCTGCTCTTTGCGGGCATCTTCTTCTTCAAGATGTTTTTTTATGTAAGGATCATGGATAAATATGTCTAAGCGGGTCTGAAGGGAATTGATTTCCCCTTTCAGGCGTTCAATGCGCTCGTCCCTGGTTTTAACCTGGCGGCCCAGGCGAAAGGCTGTGATCAGTCCGCGAATTCCTGTAATTAAAAGACCTAGGACCAGGCATATACCCCAATAGACCCAGTTTGGAATATCCATGGCCGTGTAGTTCAGGGATGCTACTTTAAAGTCAATGTGAAGTGCTGTTTCTGTAAGAAAATAATCCTGATTCTGAATGCCGAAAAGGGCTATGAGCAACATGAAAATTATGAATAATATGATTTTAAAAGTTTTCATTCATTCTCTCCGTTATAGATTTTGAGTGTATCCCTATAATTTGACGGTGACTATAGATCAAAATTAGTTATTTATCAATTCTTCTTTTAGGTTGTATTTGCCTTGAACTGTGTGTTTTGGCATAACATTGAAGCTTTAAGTTAAAAAAAATGACCTGAAAAAATCAAGGAGTCGTGATACAGGTTTGACTGAGACAGAATCGTGTGACACAAGTTTTTGCCCGAATCTGTATATAGCTTATTCGGCACTCTATGATATCATTTTTAAATGTGCTACAGTGCCGGATACTATTTGACCTTCCCAAATTGGGTGGCATGTAATTTGCTAATTTGGGTTAGGTACTGGCGAAGACATTAGGCATGAAAATGGTTTACTGGATATTCAATTAAAGCATAACACCATCAAAGGAGGTAATACCAAATGAATTTTAAATCCGTGGATGAGATACTGGAATTTGCCATTGACAGAGAAAAGGAAGCTGTAAAGTTTTATGCGGATCTGGCCGATGAAGCGTCCTCTGAGGCGCTGAAGCAGACATTTATTGATTTTTCCAAAGAAGAAGCAAAACATGTGGCGCTTCTGTCCGATATTTCCGGCAACAAAGCTATGATTGACAGCTATGAGCTCAAAAAAATACCTGACCTTAAAATAAGCGACTACATGGTGGAGACCGCCTATGAAAAAGGTATGCCCATGCCCGAGATTTTGAAGCTGGCCATGAAAAGAGAAGAAAAATCAGTCAAGCTGTATTCTCTTCTGGCAAACCAGACCGATAATGCAGATGCAAAAAAATTGTTTCAGATCCTTGTTCAGGAAGAGTCCAAACACAAACTTGGCCTGGAGTCCATGTATGATGATTATCTGGCTGATAATGAAGGATAGCTTCATATAACAGCCATGGGCTGACCTGACATATCGGCTGCCAGGCCCAGCCCACAACAAAGTTTGAAAGACCTTGGTGACTTACCCAGTCTTTCATATAAACATTGAATAACTGGGCGTTATGACTGAAAATAGACAAATAAAACTGATTTCATGGAATGTGAACGGGATTCGTGCGGTTATAGAAAAAGATTTCTTTGATTCTGTAACCGGCATGGATCCGGATATTCTCATGCTCCAGGAGACAAAACTCCAGGAGGAGCAGCGCAGTGAACAAATGATTCGATTTGGGAATTATGAAAGCTTCTGGAATTATTCAACCGTTAAAAAGGGGTATTCCGGTGTGGTCACGTACACGCGGATTTCACCTGAGGCTGTGACCACTGAGTTTGGAAAGCCCGAGTATGACGGTGAAGGACGGATAGTCAGATTGGACTTTCAGGAGTTTGTTCTTTTTAATATCTATTTTCCCAACGGCCAGATGAGCGATGAAAGACTTTCCTATAAGCTGGCATTTTATGACTGGTTCCTTGATTATGCACAGGAACTAAGGAACAAGGGCAAATCAATTATTGTCACCGGTGATTTTAATACGGCCCACAATGAAATTGATTTGAAAAACCCTGCTTCCAATGCCAAGAGGTCTGGGTTTTTAAGGATCGAGCGGGATGTACTGGATAAAATGGTGGAGATGGGCTACGTGGACACCTTCCGCCATTTTCACCCGGAAGCTGTGAAATATTCGTGGTGGTCCTATCGTTTTAACGCAAGAAAAAACAATGCCGGGTGGCGCATTGACTACTTTTTTGTCACCCGTGATCTTATTGAAAACGGGATTGTCAAAGATGCATTTATTGACAATGAGGTCTTTGGATCAGATCACTGCCCGGTGGGAATTGTAATCGAAGTATAAATCCCTTAGGAAACCCACTTATTTGAAGACGTCCTGTTTGGCACAAGCGATGAGTGTCGGACAGGACGTTTTTTTAAATCCGTGTTTTTTTGAACTATAGTATTTTATCTGCCGGCCTTCTTTCCGGGACATACTCGGGCACCATTTCAAGGTCGTTCACCTTTTGTGAGACATAAAGCCCGCAATAACAGGTGCCAAACTCCTCCATATCGGGTGTGCGGTATTCGCAGGGACAGATAATGTCGCTGTCGTGCTCCCTGTCTCCACAGGCCAGACGGCAGGGGCAGGCCATGTACCCGTATTTATCTTTGTTGAGAAGCAGGCTTTCCAGCAATTCAAATACCAGATCCTTATCTTTGTTAAAAAAAGCACCCTTTGCTTCCTGGGTTTTTTTCAGTGCTTCATAAAGCTGTTCTGTGTTCATTGTATATGAAATTCCCAATAAGTGATTAAACATGCTGTCATGTGTTGTTACGGGACTAAATGTTAAGACATGACAAGTTCTCATCAGTCTGTGGCTGTAATTCCCAATGCTTTTTTTATGTCGTTCTCCTTGTTTCCCACAATCACGGTCTCCTGACTGATTTTAATGGTGGGAAAAGAGCACCGCGGGTTCAATGCCTTGATCTCTTTGAGAATGGCTTTGCGCTCCTCCCCCTGGGTATCATCAACCTGTACATAATCATATTCAATATTATACTTGTCAAGCAGCTTTCTACAGGCCCTGCAATGACTGCAGGTGCTCAGTCCGTATAGTTTCGGGATATCATTACCCATATAAATTCATCTCCTTTAAAAATATAGGTTCTCTAAACATCATTCCAACGTATAGCATATTTTATGCCTGAACTTAATAGGCATGGATAAAGAAACGGGTAACCACCGCCTATGATATGAAATTTCCAGGTACGAAAAAGGGGGGTTACGACAATGCGAAACTCATCGGTTGTGAAGAAATTAAGCCTGTTGACTCTCTGATTAACCTGTTATGTCATATTTTTTAAACATGTTACGAGCGAAGCAGATCGTAATTATACCTGGAGGTGGCGGTTGCCTTAATTTACAATGATCTTCGTTTCGCATGGTTTGTAATTGATTGAGAAGAAAAGATGAAGTAAATCCGTATTTCGAAGCCACACATATAAATATCTCTGTTGCAATGCTATGGATTTGCTGGATATTTCACATGCAAGAAAAAAATAAATTTTTTCCTTGCATTTTATCTTTGTGCTTTGTTATAAGAAAACAAAATCTTCTGTTAACTGGCAAATAAAAAACCTACGAAAATTTAATTTAAAATCAACGTGTATTATGTATCGTCAACGATACGTTCTATTGAGACATATGTGTATTTGACTCTTTAAATCATTGGGCGCCTGTTGACGAAAACCAGTTGGGCGAATTGTCCCCAATATTTACTCGTAACGGCATTATTCAGGTTTTAATTCGTAAGAAGATAATAATGGTATGGTCTTTGCAGGACTGGATTAAAGTTTAACTCACTGGGTTGGGTGTTTTTGATCAATCCTGGTTAAATCAAGGAGGCAATAATTATGACTAGAGTAATTGCATGTCGGAAAGCCGAAAGCCGGTCAAAAAAAAATGGGGCTTCTTTTTATGGTGCGATTAAGTCTGAAAATGAACTGTATTTTCAAATTGCGTCCTTATTCCGGGAGGCGACCAAAGGCAGCAGGCACTTATCAGAGCAAATGGTTGAGCAGATGATTAAGGCGAAATCCGTTGACTGCGCTATGAAAGAGCCTGTATACAACCCATATTGATGCCGATGTAAAATAGTCGGCTGTCAACTATTGGGTTTAATAAAATTTTAAAACAAAAGGAGTGTTATCAATGGCTGAAAAAATGGGAATTTATAAGTGTGTAAAGTGCGGCAATATTGTTCAGGTCCTTCATGGTGAACAACCCCCGGCAACCTGTTGCGGAAAACCCATGGACCGCCTGGTGGCAAATACAGTTGATGCTGCTAAAGAGAAACATGTTCCTGTGTTAGAGAAAATAGAAGGTGGATACAAGGTATCTGTGGGCAGTGTTGCTCATCCCATGACGAACGAACATTGGATTGAATGGATTGAGCTTGTATCTGCTAACGGTACGTATGTACAGCGTCAGATGCTGACCCCGACGTCGGCGCCCGAAGCCGTTTTTAAATGTGATGCGGACAAGGTTGAGGCCATGGCCTACTGTAACCTTCACGGTCTGTGGAAAGCTTAAAAGCACACAGACTCCATCTTTTTTTGTAAGATTTAACAATAGTTAGAACTGAATCTGCAGATTCAATTTTAAAAACAGGGCCCGCTGTCTTGATTTCAAAGGCAGCGGGTCGTTTATTTGTGTCTCTTTATTAGTGTATATTGGTCCGCCCATAAGGATTTAAATTTTATGACTAAAAAAGTGTTTACCAGGAAAACCAAAATTCATGCCCCGGTGTCCGATGTTTTTGCCTGGCATGCCCAAGATGGTGCCATTGACAGACTTACGCCACCATGGGCTCCTTTGTCATTGGTAGAAAGAAAGGGTAGGGGCATTGATAAAGGAGTTGAAGTTACATTTAAAATTAAAATTTCGGGGATACCCATGACATGGAAAGCCCGGCACCTTGATTACAAAGAGAACGATATGTTCAGGGACTGCCAGGTTAAAGGACCTTTTGCCCAATGGGAACACAGCCATCTGTTTCATAAAGAATCAAAAGATTTGACAGTTATGGAGGATCAGGTCAGGTTTAGGCTGCCCTTGGGTATCTTCAGTCTTCCTTTTTACGGATATGCCAAAAGACAACTGGAGCGCATTTTTTTCTATCGGCATCAGGTGCTTAAATATGATATGGAGAACCGGGTAGGTAAAGTTCAAAAACAGAGGATTTTGATTTCAGGTGCATCCGGTACCATTGGAACAACCCTTGTGCCCTTTTTAAAAACTTGTGGTCATGAGGTGATCCGTCTGGTGCGTGACCCACATGACAGGTCTGAAGATGTGCTGTATTGGGATCCTTACAAAAATATTTTGGATATGGATGCTGCAGGACCTGTTGATGCGGTCATTAATTTAAACGGCGTGGATATTTCAAGAGGAAGATGGGACAGACATCAGCGAACCAGGATTCTTAATTCACGGGTGATTTCCACCCGGATTCTTGTGGAAAAAATGAAACTGATGGCCCACCCCCCATCCACTTTTATTTCCGCCTCTGCCATCGGTTTTTATGGTGATGGCGGGCAAGGGATTCTCACAGAAGATAGCTCACCCAAAGATTGTTTTATATCCAGGGTTTGCCGGGAGTGGGAAGATGCATCGCTTGGTGCCGTGAAAGCAGGTATCCGCACCGTGCAGTTGAGAATCGGGGTTGTGCTGACCCCGGCCGGAGGGGCCCTTGGACGCATGTATCTGCCTTTTTTAATGGGGCTTGGCACCCGGTTGGACCACGGTGGGCAATACATGAGCTGGATCGGCATGGAAGATGTTTTGGGCGGCATCCTTCATATTCTTGAAAATACAAAGATACAGGGGCCGGTCAATCTCACGGCACCAGAACCGGTAACCAATAAAAAATTTACCAGTACCCTGGCTCGGGTGCTGGGCAGGCCCGCCCCCTTTGTTTTGCCCGGGAAACTGGTATCGGCCCTTTGGGGAGATATGGGAAAGGAAACCCTTCTGGCCTCGGCAAGGGTTGTGCCTGAAAAATTAATTAAAAGCGGCTACCGCTTTGTGCATCCACGGCTGGAAGCGGCCTTGGGGCATATGCTGGGCAGATCCGCCAAGAAGAAATAGTAACGGAAAGGATGTAGATGACAATCAGATTAAAGGTTTTATTTTCCTCTTTGATGATTACGGCCCTGGGGCTGGGGTATGCTGATGTCTATTACCCTGTGGATGGTTTCAGTTTTGAGCGTCTGCACATCTTTTTATTCAATCTGTGCACAGGGGGCACGATTCTACTTTACTACACGGAACGGCGGCATGAAGTATCAGGCCATGTCAAGATGTTTTTTCTGCTCTCCCTGGTCTATGCGTTCAGCGCCTTTCTCCAGTGGTACCCGCTTACTCTGGTCGTGTCTGCGCTACTTTGGGGGCTGGTGGAAAAAGTACGTATCAATACGTTTTCCATTGTGCCGTATCAGTTTTTTCTTCCCCGGGTGCCTGTGTCTGAAAAATTCCACCAGGCATCCTTGTTATGTCTGTCCATCGGCATTGCCATGGCCTCCATGGTGCTCATCAACAACGAATATGCCCATTGGGTGTACATGGAAAAGCTGAACCTGGATACCTTTTTTCTGGGGTATTCATTTCCATTGTCTTTAATTACCCTGTCCATAGTTTTTGGCATGCTTAAAAAAATTGAAGGTCCCAAAAGCAAATCCATCATGGAGCTGTGTTTCTGGACCATAACCCTGGGGGTTATCATCTTTTTTATTTTCATTTTATTTGAAAAATTTATGCCCCAGATCTTTGTAACAGCCGCATTGTTCACAGCCGTTATCATGGTTTTCATGCTCTATTACACCTTTGCGGATAGTATGCAGCAGAAACTGTTTTTAACATCAGGCATTGGATTTCTTATTGTCACGGCAGTGACGGGCATTGCTTATATCTGTTTTCAGATGCAGGAGGGATATGATCCCCTGAAAATCAAATGGCTTCTTCACATCCATGTGTTTGCATCCCTATACGGCTGGAATCTGTGCGGTCTTTCCGTAATTTGCCGGTTTGACGATTTTCCCATCAGGCTTCATTCGACAACCGTAATACTGATACACTGGCTCACGGCTCTGGTGCTGGCTCCCCTGGGGCTTTTTCAGGGGTGGTTTGCGGTACTGGCCATTGCCGGATATGCATTTATTACTTTGACTCTGTTCTTTTCAGGAAACGGAAATATACATTATGACCAGTAACCGGGAAAAACTTAAGCAGCTTCTGTCCCATTTTTCAGGGACCTCCAAGGTGTTAGTCATCATTAATGCAGACCCTGATGCCATTGCATCTGCCATGGCGGTGAAGCGTATTTTATGGAGAAGAGTCAGTGAGGTCGTGATCACCTATTTTAACCGCATCACCCGGCCGGACAACCTGGCCATGATTGAGTATACAGAAGCCGGAATAATTCCCATGGCTAATGTGGATAAATCCTTATTTGATAAATTTGTGGTGGTGGATTCCCAGCCTGATCATAATGAAAATTTTTCCGGCATTGAATTTAATGCCATCATTGACCACCATCCACTATCCTGCACGTCTGCCGGTTTTGTGGATATCCGGCCCGACTACGGGGCCTGTTCAACCATGTTCACCGAATATCTGCGCAGCCTCAAGGTAAAGCCGTCGGCTAAACTTGCTTCCGCTTTGATGCTGGGGATAAAAACGGATACGGCAAATTTTACCCGCCACGCATCCTCCAGAGATCTCCGGGCCTTTCAGTTCCTTTACAAATATGCGGACATGAATATTGTCACAAAGGTGGAACGATCCCATATGACGGAATCTGAACTGGATTTTCTGGGCAATGCCATAAGAAACAGGATAAGCCGGGACAACCGGGCCTTTTATCATGCTGGCATCATGTCTAAACCCGATGCACTGGTGGTTGCTGCTGATTTTTTTCTCTCCATTGCCGGCGTAAACTGGAGCGTGGTGTCGGGGGTGGTGGATAAAAAACTGATTGTAATTCTGCGCAATGATGGTCTGCGTAAAGGCGCCGGCAAAACAGCCCAGGAGGCATTTGGAAAATTCGGGTCTGCCGGAGGGCATAAAACCATGGCCAGGGCTGAACTGGACATCTCTTTGATCAGAAAAGAGGTCAACCGGGTAAGTCAGAAGGCGTTGACCCAGTGGGTAGTTGATCGGATTACCCAGACCGCCGGCAAAAAGATAGAATAGGCGGTAAACCATAAAAAACGCCGGTTGCTGAAAAATAGCAACCGGCGTTGGGTGTTGTCTCTATTCCCGGACCTTTTCAGGTCCGGGACACAGAAGAATTATTCTTCTTTTTCAAATGCATCCTTGTCTGCGCCGCACAGAGGACAGGTCCAATCTTCAGGAAGGTTTTCAAAGGCTGTACCGGGGTCAATGCCGCCGGCGTCATCGCCTTTTTCCGGGTCATACACATAGCCACACAGAGTGCATACATATTTGTCCATGTTGGTTCTCCTTATTTTCTTTTGTCGGGTTTATAGATACAAGCTTAATCCAAAATTAAACCTGCAAGTTAATTGTAATTAATAAGCTTCGTCCATACCCAGGTCCTCATCTGAGACAGGATCCTTGAACAGATGATAGGCCCAGGACTGGTATATAATGACAATGGGAATAAAAATTACAACCACATAAAGCATTATTTTAAGGGTCAGGGGACTTGAAGATGCATTGAATGCCGTCAGGCTCCAATCCGGGTTCATGCTTGAGGGAAACAAGGTCGGGAAAAGGCCTGCGATCCCGAAAAAAGTGCATCCTGCAATGGTGAGAGCCGATGCAAACCATGCTTTGAACCATGCCTGTTTTGCAGTGAAATACCGTGCTAAAAACAGTGCGATCACAGCCACGGCAATAATTGAGAACAAAGCCGGTGTCTTGATATAATTGTCATAGAGATTTGTGGCAAAATATGAGGCAATCAGAAACACGACGGCCACAGGTACAAGCACCATCCAGGTTTTAGCCGAAATTTGAGCAAAGCGTTCCTGCAGCTCTCCTGTGGATTTGATGGCCATCCAGTTGGACCCGTGAAGAATAAAAAGCAGGACAAACAATAGACCGCCCAAAAGTCCGTAAGGGTTAAGCAGTTTTAAAGTGTTGCCGTGGTATAGCCCCTGGTCGTCAAAGGGAATGCCTGAAAAAATATTGGCAAAGGCCACCCCGAACAGAAGGGCAGGCAGAAAAGAGCCAAGGAAAATCAGTTTATCCCATATCTTTTTCCAGCCGTCCGACTCAATTTTTCCCCTGAAGTGCAGGGCCACGCCTCTGAAGATCAATGCAAATAAAATGAGCATCAGCGGGGTGTAAAGGGATGAAAACATGGTGGCATAGACCTGGGGGAACGCTGCAAAGGTAACGCCTCCGGCTGTGATCAGCCACACTTCATTACCGTCCCACAACGGGCCTTTGGCATTGAGCATAACCCGTTTGTCTCTTTCGGTTTTTCCTGCAAAGGGATAAAGGATCCCGATGCCGAAATCAAACCCGTCGGTCAGGAAAAAAATCGCCCAGAGAAGTCCCCACAGAAAAAACCAGATTGATTGAAGTTCCATTTGTTTTATCCTCCTTATGCGGTAACGGCCTCAGGGCCTTCTTTAACGGATTTGGCTATCAGGTAGAACCCCACAGCTCCAAGCAGGCCGTAGACCAGGATGAATGCCACAAGTGATACCATAACCTGGGCGCCTGCAATGGGAGAGGCCGCATCTGACGTGCGCATCAGATTGTAAACAATCCAGGGCTGGCGACCCACTTCAGAAACCACCCACCCCATTTCCATGGCAACGTAGGGCAAGGGAATGGACCAAAACATCATTTTTAAAAAACTGGGGCTTTCCAGCAACTTGTCACGCCGTATCCAGCCGTAGATCATAAGAAAAATAAACAGGGTGCCAAGTCCCACCATGGTCCTGAATCCGACAAATGTGGGAAGTACAGGCGGCCGCTCATCTTTGGGTATATCCCTTAAACCGACGACCTCTGCATTGAAATCATGAAAGCCCAGGAAACTTAACAAGCCAGGAATAGAACCGATTTCCATTTTGTTTTTTTCCTGTTTTTCATCGGGGATGGCGAACATGACAATGGGGGCCTTGGTCTGGGTTTCCCAGTGGGATTCCATGGCGGCCAGTTTGGCCGGCTGGGTTTTGGAAACGTTTATACCGTGCATATCACCTGAAAACGCTGTGAATAAAGAGGTGACAAGGCCGACTACCAGACCGATTCTGAAGGATTTCAGGAAAACATCAGTATGCTGTTTTTTCAGAAGATGGTAGGCAGATATGCCCATGATGAAAAAGGCGCCCAAAAGCAGGGCGGCCGGCACCACATGGATAATTTCCAGAAGTCCGTGCTTGTTGGTGACCACAGCCAGAAAATCGGTGAGCTCCGCACGTCCGTTTCTGATGTCATAGCCCACGGGATGCTGCATGAACCCGTTGGCGATGAGAATCCAGACCGCACTGAAATTTCCAGCCAGGGCCACCAGCCACATCACAATGGCATGGGCCTTGGCCGACAGCTTTTTCCAGCCGAAAATCCAGATCCCGATAAAGGTGGATTCAAGAAAAAATGCAGCGGATGCTTCGATGGCCAGAAGGGAACCGAACACATCGCCCACGTACTGGCTGTACCGGGACCAGTTGGTGCCAAACTGGAACTCCAGGGTGATACCGGTGACAACGCCTAACGCAAAGTTGATCAAAAACAGTTTTCCCCAGAATTTGGTCATCCTTAGGTAATTTTTGTCGCCGGACCAGGCATACCTGGTCTCCATATATGCGATCAAAATGGACAGACCCAAAGTAAGGGGGACAAAAAGAAAATGGAACATGGTTGCTGCTGCAAACTGCAGTCTGGACAGAAAAACCGGATCCATAAATTCCTCCAGGTTAAAAGTTGATAAAAATCATTGTTTTGACGGTTAATACGTTATTTCTCATTGCTTTCTCCTTAAAAGTTTAAAATTTTCAAGGTTAACTTTTGTTAGGGCTTTGAGCAAGTAGCATGCCAGTATTAAACTGGATTGAATAATGGTGAAGGTTCTTTGGAATTTTTGTCAGCATACCGGAATGTTAAATGATTTTCAAGGGTAAGCCTGACCCTTTGAAAAACAGTTGTCCCTGTGTCTGTATTTGAATGAGGCGAAACTGTCTCTTTAATTTGATACAGTGATGCTTGAGTCGGGTTTCCCACTTTGCAATCGTGGCCTTTTCACAGCGCTTTTCAATCTTTGCATCTATACCGATCCTTGTCATGTTAACAAACGATAAGCATTTGACAAGATCTGGTTCATGGCTTACAAATAAAAATCTTGACTGATCCTGTCCAACGTCTTTAACGGCCAAGTCTTTAACTATCTTTTCTGAGCGGAAAATTAATGAAGATCGGTTTTTTAATGGATGACTTAAGAAAGATAAACCCCGTGTGGGAGACCACCGCCTGTCTCATGCATGAATGCAATCGACGGGCGCATTCGGTTTATTTTTTTGAGCCCCATGACCTGTATATCCGGAAAAATAAGGTTGTGGCCCGTATGCGCAATATTTCTGTGGCCCCGGACCTGGACATTGAAACTTACTGGGCCGCTCTGCTCAATTGTCTGGATAAAGAGGAGCTGATTTTTGAGACGGTGGAGGATTTGGACACTCTTTTCCTTCGCAAGAATCCCCCTTTGAACTACCAAACCATGGAGTTTTTGGAACCGGTGAGCGACAAGGTTTTTATGATCAACTCCATCCACGCGGTTTTGAATTGCAGCTCCAAAACCTATATCTTGAATTTTCCTGATATTATTCCCGAAACCCATGTCTCCAGGGATCCGGTCCGCTTACAGCGGATCATTGATGAATTTGGCGGAGACATGGTGTTAAAACCCCTGCATGGCTATGGCGGCCACGGCGTGATCAAGGTCAGTAACAGAGACCAGGAGAATTTATCATCCCTGGTGCATTTTTATGTTCAGTCCAGACTGCCATATCCGGACCGTACACCTGTTATGGTCCAGGAGTACCTTAAATCTGTAAGAGTTGACGGGGATGTGAGAATTCTGCTGCTCAACGGTGAAATCATAGGTGCCATGGGCCGCAAATCCCTTACCGGGGATTTCAGAACCAATGTGCATGTCGGGGGAGAGGCGTTCAGGCATGAAGTGACACCGGCGCAAATAAAAATATGCGAGCGTATAAAAGAGCGTCTGATAAAAGACGGTCTCTATTTTGTGGGCATTGATGTGATCAGGGATAAACTGGTTGAAATCAATCCCGTCAGCCCCGGGGGAATTGTAAGAATCAATCAGTTTGACAATGTAAAACTTGAATCAAAAGTAATCGATTTTATAGAGGAAAAAGTCAGTGAGTCTAAATATGCCCTGCAGATTTCAAGCACTTAAGAAAACTGCCAAACCGACAGTTACCATGATGATGGCGGCTGGGATTGTGATCCTTGCAGCAGTGCTTGTGTTCTCATGTGGGCAACCTGTGCAAAGACAGTTTCTGCGCATTGGCCTGCCCGAAGAGCCTAAGTCTATGAATATCTGGCTGGGCACAGACGCCAACTCCCGAAAAATCATCAGTCAGATCTATCAGCCCCTTTATATCAGGCACCCTGAAACCCTTGAAATCATTCCCTGGCTGGCGCAAAGGGATCCTGTCTATGATGAAAAGGGGCTGACATTCACGGTTACACTGCGAAAGGCGAAATGGTCGGACGGGTCTGACTTTACAAGCGATGATGTGGCATTCACGAAACAGCTGTTCTTTGATTTTAAAATACCCAGATACTACGACAAATGGAAGATCATAGAAAAGCTTGAGACCCCGGATGCCCATACAGTGGTCTTTCATCTCAAAGAACCGTCAGCCATTTTTATGTCCCGGGTCATGAGTGCCCCCATTGTTTCACGAAAAGAGTGGGAACCTGTGGCCACCAGGGCGTTGACCCAGGAAAAACCATTGCGGTTCCTCCAGGACTTTCACATTGAAAATCCTTTGGGAACAGGCCCGTTCATGCTCACGGAATATAAGAAAGATGCCTTTATCTACATGCAGAAAAATCCCTACTTTTTCGGCACCGGTAAAACCATTGGCGGACATCTTCTTGGACCCTACGTGGCGAGCCTGCTCTTTAGTTTTTACGGCACCTCGGACGTGGCAGTTTTAGCCCTTAAAAAGGGCGACATTGATTTTTTCTGGTGGGATATTCAACCCGGATACATTGAAGATTTGCAAAAACAAAAGAACATTGATCTTTATTTTAACAAGCAAAGTGCCCTGTATTATATGGGATTTAATCTGAGAAGGCTGCCCTTCAATGACAAGGCCCTGCGCCTGGCTGTGGCCACCGTGGTGGACAAGCAGTTTATCCTGACAAGGATTTTGCAAAATTTTGGTACCCCCATGCACTCCATTGTACCTTCCGGAAATCACTTCTGGTACAATCCCGACGTAAATAAACACGGATTTGGCCTTACAGAAACCCAACGTATTAAAAAAGCGGTAAAGATTCTTTCCGGTGCCGGTTATTCCTGGCAGACTCCGCCCGTGGATGCCTATGGAAATGTGGTTACTCCCTCGGATATTCTTCTGCCCGGCGGCAGTCCCATGGAAAAGCTCGTCATCCTTACCCCGCCGGCCGATTATGACCCCAAGCGGGCCTTTGCCGGGACCATGATTCAGGAATGGCTGCGCAAGATAGGGATGCCTGCCTATGCCCGGCCCATGGCGTTTAACTCCCTTCTGGATACGGTCAAGGAGACCCATGATTTTGATGCTTTTGTGCTGGGGTACGGTCAACTCAACATGGATCCGGATTATCTGTTTTCCTTTTTCCATTCAGATAATGACAAACCCAGGGGGTGGAACATGAGCGGCTACCATAATCCAGAATATGACAAGTTAGCAGATCAGCAGCGTATGGCCGTAAATACCGAAGAACGCAAAAAAATTATTTTTGAAATGCAGCATATCCTCCTTGAGGACCTGCCATATTTGCCGCTGTATAACCCCAACATAATTGAGGCCACCCTGAATACAAATTTTACAGGATGGGTGGCGAAAGTGGACGGAATCGGTAATATCTGGTCCATGTGTGTGGTCAAATAAGAAATTCATGAGACTGATCTGTATCATAGGAAAAATTTTTGAGATTGCTTTTATTTTCTTTATTATTCTGACCGTTCTTTTTTTTCTGTTCCGCCTAAGCCCGGGTGATCCCATTTCCAGGATTGTTGATCCTTCCCTGACGGCCGAGGACATGACGCGCATGATTTCCCAACTGGGGCTGGACAGGTCTTTGTGGGATCAGTACATCCTCTATTTGAAACATTTCTTTACCGGAGATTTCGGGGTATCATTCCATTATGGGCTGCCCGTGGGGAAGATCATCAAAGAACGGTTGGGATGGACTCTTCTGCTGTTTACCAGCTCCACCATTCTGGCTGCCTTTGCAGGAATTTATCTGGGAAAAATAGCAGCCTGGAAAAAGGGCAGTTTCCTGGACAACATGATGTCCCTGTCCGCCCTGGTCTGCTACACCCTGTTTATCCCATGGTTTGCGTTGCTGATGCTCTGGCTTTTCGGATTTAAACTGGCCATCTGTCCTCTGGGCGGAGTCCTTACCCCGACCTTGTGGGCCGGTGCATCCGGTTTGAATATGCCAAGGTTTTTTGACCTGATTCAGCATATGATGCTTCCCCTTATGACGCTTTTTATCATCAATCTGGGGTCATACCTGCTGCTCATGCGTTCATCCATGCTTACGGTTCTAAAGGAGGACTATATCATCACGGCCCGGGCCAAGGGGTTAAGTGAAAAGGTTATCCGGGACAAGCATGCGGCAAAAAATGCGGCGCTTCCCGTCATTACAAGCGTGGGCTTAAGCCTTGCCTTTTCCATTAACGGCGGGGCGTTGACCGAACAGATATTCTCCTGGCCCGGCATTGGCCGGGAATTGATATTTGCCGTAAGCAACAATGATTATCCCCTGGCCCAGGCCTGTTTTCTGCTCATCGCCCTGGTGGTGCTGGTGGCCAATATGATTGTGGATCTGCTTTATGTCTGGCTGGATCCCCGTATTACATACTAAAAGGAACCGGGGGGGGATATGATGAACAGTCAACACATTAAACGATTTACGGCCGGCTGGAGACTATTTATTAAAAACCCTGTGGGCAAGGCCGGCATCGCCATATTGTCGGTGTTTATGCTCATGGCCCTGGCGTCATTTTTTTTGCCATGGCTTGGTCCCATGTATGATCCCATGACCGGTATTGACCCAAATATCAGTATATCTTCACCCCCCAGTCTGACACATTTTCTAGGAACGGACAACGTGGGCCGGGATATTTTTGCCCAGCTTCTGGAAGGAGCAAAAGTGGCATTTATTGTGGGATTGTCCTCGGCCTTTTTTTCCATTGTTCTGGGCACGGTCATCGGCATGGTGGCAGGCTATGCCGGCGGATGGGTGGATGTCGTGCTCATGCGCGGGGCAGACATTATCATGGTCATGCCTTCTCTTGTGATTCTGTTGATTCTGGCGTCCTTGTTCGGGCAGTTCAATATCTGGCTTATCGTTTTTATTATTGCCGTTATGCGCTGGCCCGCCGTGTCCCGGGTGATCCGGTCCCAGACATTGTCATTAAAGCAGCGTCCCTTTATAGAGGCCTCCCGGGTGGCCGGAGCTTCTCACATGCGCATAATTTTTCGTCACATTATGCCCAATGTTCTGCCCCTGGCTTTCTTATACATGACCTTCCGGGTGACGGCTGCCATTCTTGTGGAGGCAGCCCTGTCATTTTTAGGGTTTGGCGATCCTTCCCAGGTGAGCTGGGGCATGATGCTGCAGTGGGTATGGAAATCCGGGCACATGTTTCAGGCCCCTTACTGGCTTATTCCACCGGGAATCAGCATATCCCTGTTGACCCTTGCCTTTTATCTGATGGGGCGGGCCATGGACGAGGTCCTTGACCCAAGGCTGAGACGGGAAGGACATTTTTAACCCATGAGCCTCTTATCGGTAAAAAATTTAACCATCGGATATCAGACCCGATACGGGATGTTCACCGCCGTGGACAATATCTCTTTTAATGTGGAAATGGCGCGCCCTTTGGGCATTGTGGGTGAGTCCGGGTGCGGGAAAACCACCATCGGCATGTCGCTCATGGGGCTTTTGCCGGATAACGCAAAAATTTTATCCGGATCCATGGCCTTTGGGGACATTGAACTGTCAGAGCTTGGTGAATCCCAATGGGCCAGGATCAGGGGAAAAGAGATCTCCATGATTTTCCAGGCCGCCATGAATGCCCTGAATCCCGTTTTCCGGGTGCAAGATCAGGTGAGGGAAGCCATCGCCTGTCACCATCCGGAAATGGCCGAGGACCAGATTGATGCCCGGGTCAAAGAATTATTTGAACTGGTGGAAATTCCTCTGGACAGAATTTATGATTATCCCCATCAATATTCCGGGGGCATGAAGCAGCGGGTTGTTATTGCCATGGCCCTGGCCTGCTCTCCGGTTCTCGTCATTGCCGACGAACCCACCACCGCTCTGGACGTTGTTGTCCAGGATCAGATCCTGAAACGCTTGAAAAGCATCCAGGTCCGGATGAATACAGGGGTTATTTTCATTTCCCATGACATTGCCGTGGTGGCATCCGTGTGCGATGATGTCTGTGTGATGTACGGCGGCCAGATCGTGGAAAAAGGAACTGTCCGGGAGGTATTTTCCACGCCCGGGCATCCCTATACCCGGACCCTGCTCGGTGCTTATCTCAGCCTGGACAACGTGGAGAGTATCGTGGTGCCGGAAATGAATATTTCTTTAAATGAAGCCATGGAAGAGGGATTGTGCCGGTTTATACCCAACTGCAAGGTCAGTTGTGAAAAATGCCGGAATACAATTCCCTCTTGGGCAAATATTTCGCCAACCCACAGTGTGTTGTGCTGCGGCAAACAGATGATAGGGCAGGGCAATGAACGGCATTGATTGCAACAACTCTCCCCTTGTGGAAATGAAAGGGGTTACCAAGGCTTATTATCCCGGACGTTCCTTTTTTTCAAAGGGGAAGAAGACCGTATTGGCCCTTGATCATGTGGATTTGTTTATCAACCGGGGGGAGATTCTGGGCCTGGTGGGCCAGAGCGGATCCGGGAAAACAACCTGCGGCCGTCTTCTGGTCCGGCTGGAAACACCGACAAAGGGACATATCAGCCTTGACGGGCAACATGTGGGCGGGCTTTGCGGCCGGGAGCTCAAACAGTTCCGGGCCCGGGTTCAGATGATTTTTCAGGACCCCTATCAGTCCTTAAATCCCCATCTGTCCATTGCCGAAACCATTATGGAGCCTTTGATCGTACACCGCATCGGCACCCATGACAGCCGGCGAACAAAAGTTCTTGCCGCCCTTGAGACCGTAGGGCTTCAACCCGGCCGTGATTATTATTCACGATATCCCCACCAGCTGTCAGGCGGCCAGCGCCAGCGCGTTGCCATTGCCAGGGCCATTGTGCTCAAGCCCCAATTTGTGGTGGCAGACGAACCCACGTCCATGCTTGATGCCACCATTGCCATTCAATTGTTTGAAATTTTAAAACAGATCCGGAATAAATTTCACATGACCTTTTTATTAATTACCCATAATCTGGCAGCGGCGAGATATCTGTGCGACCGGGTGGCTGTCATCCATGAGGGCCGAATTGTGGAGGTGAACACCGCAAAAAAAATAATTGAACAGCCACAACACCCCTACACAAAAAAACTGATAGATGTTCAGCCCAGACTTACAGGAATAAACCGGTCTTTTTCCGGGTGAAACACTGCAGGATATTCCTGAATAAACTGATCCACCTGTTTTAAAGGACCTTTGTGAAGCAGGGACAGGGCAAAATATCTGAACAGAAGCCATGGATCCGTATCCGGGCTCCCAAGAATTTTTGCAATGGACACCAGCGGGTTAAGGTTTTGGAATTGATGGCAGCGCAGCATGTATTCCTGCTGTGTCAGATGACGTATAATCCGGCATTTTATGGGCTGGTTTTGGATATATTCATAAATGACGGCAAGGAAAAAGGAGAGACTGCAATTCCTTGCCTGTAACACGGTGTTTTTTCTTGTAAACTGGATATGGTCAACAATTTCGTTCTTTAAGGCGTTTTTTTGATAAATAGATAAATCACTAAAGCAGATGGTGTGCAGATATTTCTCTTTTATCCGTTTGACCACCGAAGGGGTCAGGTTTTTTCGTTTTTGCCGAGCCTTGTCCGAAAAGACATCAAAATACTCCCTGATGCTTCTCATTCCCGGGGGCGTGAGTTCATCTGTGCCGTTATCAAAAAGAATATTTTCCACTTGAACGTCTAAAAGTCCGGACAGGATGGATGGGCCCTGTGCGGTAACCACCCCCAGCGGCTTGAAATAATCCACCAAAAGAGCAGGGCGGCCTATTTTCTTTTGGGGGATGAATAGGTTATTGGCCGTGATTCTTATTTTTTTGTGCCCAAAAGGATACAGAGCACTTGTAAAGGCGGGGATTATGGCAAAGGCACCGTCGCAGGAGACCTCTGTGCCGTAACTGTCCGTGATGGATGGTTTGACAGTTGCAAAATCTTCATCAAGACCTGCAGGAATCAAAAGATCCGACGTCGCATGCTGTTTGGCAAACTCCTGCCCCATCTCTTCTTCCAGGGCCATAACTCTGGCTTTGTTCCGGTCAGTCAGACTGACGGACATGGGGATTTGGGCCTTTATCAACGTTTTTGCCAATTCTTCTTTTTCCCTTGGAATTTTCGTCAGAAGGCTGAATCGGCTGGTTGTTTCAAGTCGATTGAGCACATGGGTGATATCATGGGGGAAATCACACCAGTCCAGGGGGTCTGATCCGCCATAAAGGGCCAGATCTGTATTCCCATGGAACAGAAATTTATCAATGAAAATATTGACAGCATCAAAGCTGAAATGCCGGCGTACTTTTGGCAATGCCCATTCATTGCAGCGACGGCAGAAATTGGAGCAGCCCGATGTCATTTGAAAGGTGATGGCTTCACTGAATATATACTCGTGCTGCCAGGGGGAAATATCAAGGTGGTTTTCCCAGGTTTCATAGCCCATATGATCTGGGGTTGCTCGATGTACTTTTTCTGCCAGCGCGCTTTTAAGATGTTTTGTCTGCGGTTTTAAGTCTGCGGATTTTTCAAGCAGATTTTTATACCGGACAAGGGCGGTTAAAATCTGGCGCAGATATTTTTCATCTGTTTCACCAAGATTGGGATTCACAGCTATGTCCAGGGCTTGATGGATCAAAATTTTCAACTGATCTGTTTCCCGGGAAAAAAGTGCTGCAAGGATTCTGTTTTTCAAATCTTCAACAGGAGCATCCGGCGTGACAATGATGTATTGAAAAGAAGAATCCAACAAAAGTAATCCTTTTTTTATATGAAAGACTGGGTAAGTTACTCAGATCTTTCAAACTTTGTAGGCTGAGCCTGGCAGCTGATATGTCAGGTCAGTCCATGGCTGTTAAAGAAAAAAAAGGGGGCTTTTATGAAAAAGCCCCCTTAGTACTATCAGCGGGTTAGTGCAAATAAATGTTTACACGTTTTATCCGCGAACCTCTTCTTTAACTGTGGTGGCAAGTTTGTACAGAATGGTCAATACAAAAAAGCCTGCGCCGTATACGCCCAGGGCAATGATACCTTCCTGGAGTGTAGGTGCATATTCCTTTACATGATGCAGCGGAGAGGGAACAAAACCACCGGCGATCATGCCAAGGGCCTTATCAATCCAGGCACCGAAAAAGATCATGGCGCAGGTGACAGGCAACAGGGCGTGATTGTTTCTCAGTTTTGGAATTACCAGGAAAATGGCACCTAAACCCATGAGGCCCAGGGCGCTCCACATCCAGGGCACCATCATGTTGTGGCCGTGCAGACCGAACAGAAGGTACTGGGTATGGGCCAGATGGCTGGGGATTCCGGAGTAGTAAACCACAAAACATTCACAGGCAAAGAAGAACAGGTTGGCAATAATCGCATAGCAGACAATTTTGGATAAGGTCTGCATGGCTTCCCAGCCCGGATCAAATTTTGTGAATTTACGGATGATGTAGCACAGAATGATCAGGAACGCAGGACCTGCAGCAAAGGCGGATGCCAGGAATCTGGGGGCCAGGATGGCCGTCAGCCAGAAACCGCGTCCGGGCAGACCGCAGTACAGGTAAGCTGTTACCGTATGGATGCCGATGGCAAAGGGGATGGAGACCAGAACAAGGGGTTTGGTCCACCAAACGGGTTCCACCTGGTTTCTTTCTGCTTCAAGCACCTTCCAGCCCACAACAATGTTCAAAAACAGATAACCGTTGAGAACGATCATGTCATAAAAGAGCATGGAGTGGGGGGTGGGGTAAAGCAGTACGTTCAGCATACGAGTGGGTTGGCCTAAGTCCACGACAATGAACAGAAGGCACATGATCAGACATGCAACCGCCAGGAATTCACCTAAAATGGTGATCCGGTGGAACCGTTCGTAATCATGAAGGTAATAGGGAATAACCACCATAACACCACCTGCGGCAACACCCACAAGAAAGGTGAAATTGGCGATATAAAATCCCCAGGAGACGTCCCGGCTCATGCCCGTGATTTGCAGGCCGTTGAGGAACTGGTCAAGGTAGGCAAGGCCGCCTGCACCCATGACAGCGAGCAAAAGGACGATCCACAACCAATATTTTTTACTTCCTTTAATAGCTATCTCAAGCATAGTCGCCTCTCTTAAACGATGTAGTAAACACTGGGTTCGGTACCCAGTTCCTGTTTACGTCTGATTGTATAATGTTCTTTCAGCAGACCACGGATTTCGGATTCAGGATCTTCCAGGTCGCCTACGACAATAGCGCCTTCGCTTGCTTCCACACAATGGGGTTGCTCACCTTTGGCCAGACGTTCGGCACACAGGTTGCATTTTTCAACCACACCCTTGGTCCGGGTGGGGAAACCCGGGGCTGTCTCTTCAATGAAGGGCCGCGGATCTCTGAAGTTGAAATTTCTTGAGCCGTAAGGGCATGCAGCCATGCAGAACCGGCAACCGATGCAGCGGTGGTAGTCCATGATGACAATACCGTCTTCCCGCTTGAAGGTTGCCTGGGTGGGGCATGCCTGTACGCAAGGCGCATTTTTGCAATGGTTGCAGGTTACAAGGAAAGGCAGATCATGGAACTTTTCAACCAGAAATTCATCATCCTTGTCGGGAAACGCATAGTGGAAGTGTTCGTGCCATATCCACTTGATTTCCTGGCCATCCCTGACCGGACGGGTATTGGGAAACTTTTCCGGGTCCGGGGTCATGGTGAAATCCGGTACGTTATGGGCCTTATGACAGGCTTCTTTTACTGCTTCAGCAACTTCTTCGGTAAGCTTATTGGTGTCAATGACCATACCCCAGCGTTTGGCATGCATGGCCTCTTCGTTTTTCGCAATTACCGGTTGGGCGCTGCCGTGGGATTCTGATGCGGCAAGATTCATTACCGGAGCAGCACCCATTCCGATGGCAGCAATACCCGCTACTTTAAGAAAGCTTCTTCTGCTCTTTATCATCATTTAATCTCCTTGGGGTTGGTGTGACAATCCCAGCAATAGGGGCTCACAGAGGCGTAGTCGTGGCAGCTGTCACAGAATTTTGCTTTGTCTTCATGGCATCCCAGACAGGAATTTTCACCCGTGGACAGGCTCATGTTAAAGGTTTCGCCGTTGGTCCCTGTGTATTTTCGGTCCCCATGGCGCACAACAGAATCCCGCCACACATCAAGAAGGTACATATGTTCTGCCCGCATTTCATATTTGGCCAGTACACATTTTTTTGCTTCTGCAGCCTGCCCCAGAAGTTCGGGTTTGGGCGCTGCCTGTGTGGTTGTGATTATGTTGAACCAGAATGGAGAAAGAACGGCGAGCACGAATACCGCAAGTCCTGCCATAATCATGTTTTTACTCATCTTATTCCTCCTCTACCCCGGGCAGGGGTTCCATTCTCAGGTCCTCGGTTCTTTTCTTTTCACCCGGCAGAATCAATGCATTGCCCACAAGTTCGTGAACACCGGCGACCTCGCATTCCGGAACCCAGTATTCGCACAGGGTGGAAAGGGCAGCACGGTCAATGGCGCAGATGGTGCCAAGGGTGTTTACACCGAATTTTTCATGGACATATTTCAGTGCATTGGCCCGGGGCAGGGCACCGGCCATTCTCAATTCCATGTTTTCACCGGCGTTGAGACCAGCACCGGAACCGCAGCAAAAGGTCTGTTCGCGGATGGTGTTGGGGGGCATTTCATAGAACTGATCCACACACGCCTCAATAACATACCGCGGTTCATCCAGAAGCCCCATACCTCTGGCTGGGTTGCAGGAGTCGTGGAAGGTCATGATACGGTTGGCGTTGCGGCTCTTGTCAAGTTCAAGCTTGCCGTGCTTGATCAGGTCAGCGGTGAACTCGGTGATATGTACCATCTTGGTGGAAGCGGCATTTTCAAACCGGGTGCCGGTGATGGGGTTCACAGGGACTTCCATGAAGTCGGCAGGACCGTTCATGGTGTCCATGTACTGGTGGATTACACGCCACATATGGCCGCACTCACCGCCCAGAATCCATTTGACACCAAGACGTTTGGCTTCTGCGTACATCTTGGCATTGAGCCGTTTCATGGTCTCATGGGAGGTAAAGAAACCAAAGTTGCCGCCCTCGGAGGCATAGGTTGACCAGGTGACATCCAGTCCGTATTTCTCTTTGAGATATTTGAACAGGATCAGATACCCCTGGCAGGTGTAGGTGCCGGGATCGGCAAATACGTCACCGGAAGGGGTGATGAAAAGGATGTCCGCCCCTTTTTTCTGGAACTGGGGTGTACAGTTGACGCCTGTAATTGATTCGATGTCCTCGACAAAGAACTCAAGCATATCCTTGAAGGCGTGGGGCTGGATACCCAGGTGGTTTCCGGTCTTATAACAGTTGGAAACCGGTGTCGCAATCCAGTCAATATTCAATCCCAGAAGGTTGAGAAGCTCACGGCCCATGATGGTGATTTCAGCCGTGTCAATGCCGTAGGGGCAGAATACTGAACAGCGTCGGCATTCAGTACATTGGAAAAAGTAGTACCACATCTCTTTGAGTGCTTCCAGGGTCATTTCTCTGGCACCTAAAAGACGCTTGCCCCCGGGGATCTTTTTCATGATCTTGCCGGCCAGGGTAAAGTCATTTCGGTAGATGGACCGCAGCAACTCAGCCCGCAGTACCGGCATGTTTTTGGGATCGCCGGTTCCCAGGAAGAAATGGCATTTGTCTGCGCAGGCACCACAACGTACGCAGATGTCCATGAATACTTTAAATGTACGGAAACGCTCCAGCCGTTCTTTGATTCCCTCATGAAGGATCTGCTGCCAGTTTTCAGGCAGTTTCCAGTCATCTTCTATGGGATTCCATTCTCTGGCATTGGGAAGCCCCAGGGTCTGAACACTGTCCGCTTTGGCTGCATAGCAGTACATGCCGGGCCGGATCTGAACAGATTTGGTAGTGTCCAGCCAATTGCTGGGCTCGGAGCTAGACCGGGGACGATAATCAATTTTGTCTAATGCTTCATCCGGTGTAAGTTCGTCAGCCATCTATCACTCCTTTTTATCCACCGGCAGGCCGGCTTCAATCATTTTGTCTCTG
The DNA here is from genome assembly GCF_963665355.1 of uncultured Desulfobacter sp. Lineage (GTDB taxonomy): Bacteria > Desulfobacterota > Desulfobacteria > Desulfobacterales > Desulfobacteraceae > Desulfobacter. The sequence continues at coordinate 4,729,804 of NZ_OY762229.1, read as the reverse complement.
AAGTGGTCCTCATACTGTTCATAAGTATGGATGGGCACATCATAGTTCCAGGGGTTAACATGCCGTTTGGCCCGGGTGTTGTTGGCCATGTTCCGGGTCGGGCTCAAGAAGACGCCGCCCATGTGCATCAGTTTGCTCATGGGGAAATAGGCAAACAGGATGCTCACAAGGAAAAGATGTCCGTAGAACAACCCGCCCACTTCTTCAGGAATATGGGGATGAAAGGTCGCCAGTCCCATGGTCAGTTCCTTGATGCCGATGATATCCACTTTGGTAAAGTAGCGCATGGCGATGCCGGATGCGGCAATGCCGATGATCAGAAACAAGGGGAAATAATCAGCAGCCTGGGAGATATAGCTGACTTTCAGATCAAAAACTCTGCGGCTTAAAAGGAATAGTGCCGCCAGCAGAAGGACAGGTCCGGAAATAAACAGACCGGGAAGACCAACCTGAATAATGCCGTCCAGACTTTCTATCAGCTTGATGCATCCGGGAACAGGTGCAAAGAAAAATCTTAAGTGCCTGAGAAGAACTGCAAGGAATGCGTAGTGGAATGCAAGCGCACCCACCCACAGAAAAATTTCCCAGGAATAGGAGAGCCTGTTGGAAGCATGTCTGTTAAACGCTGCTTTTGTGTTTCTGAACAATGACCGGAAAGCAAAAATTTCCAGGAGCATTCTTACAAAAACGCCGGCAGATGTGTTCGGGTTGTCAATGGTGTTCTGTTTGATCCATGGCAAAGATTTCTGCTGACCGCAGGTTGTAGGAATCCTGAACGGCACGGCAGAGGCTGCCCATCCCATGACTTTGCGTACAAAGCCAATCAGGAACACGGCAACTGCCAGGTACGGAATCAGTACACCAAATACCACCCGAAGCCCGAGTCCCTCAACCCCTGTGTAAGCCAACAGGAAGAGCAGAAAGACAGCAGTAAGGGGGATCAAGTACCTTTGATTCATGTTATAACCACCTCATTATTTTATGTATGGCCCGCCATTATCGCGCCATACATGTTAAGATTGTTTGGAGCCTAAGAGATCACTCTCTGACAGCTCCGCTACTAAACCTGCCCTTTCAAAAGCGTGATGGATGCGTCGTTTGCTCTCCATGGCCTTTAAAAGGAAAATATCCTCTCTACATTTCATGTACCGGTTGAAAGCGGCCAGGGCAATTTCATCCACCAGGCGATAAAAATTTATGATATCAGCCTTTTCAATGACGCTTTCTCCGATTTCCTTTAATGCAAACACAAAACTTACGGCATTAGCGGGGTCGAACGCCTGGACTGCACGGATACGGATGACCGGGTCCAGGGCTTTTTCAAGACCTTCCCTGCTGAAATTTTCTGTAACAAGAGTTAAAACATCTTCAAGGGTTTCCCGGGTGACGGCTCCCACAGGATTGTCAAAACGGTCGGATTTTTTTCCTAAAATCCTTGCAGATTCTTCAGGATAGGTATTGATGGTGGCACGGAACCAGTTGTCCAGCAGCTGATCCCGGTTTTTTTTTATAGTATTTTTCAATGTGAAGTAATCTTTATCTATAAAATGTCAACGGGTTATTTTGCGCAATTGTTAGAAGGATATAAACTCCCCCCAATTTTATGTCAAGGGTAAACCTGATTTGATTTCTGAATGAAAGTTGCCGTGTTTAGGGCTTTTGTTCTATTCCTGGACAATAATTACCTTGATGATTTTCGTCAGGAAAAAATAATGACAAAAGATTTTTTTGTGTGAAATGGTGTGCTTTTCGTTGCCTACAAAATTTTCTTAAATATCTTAATTTTTAATATGGTTTTCTGAAATACAGAACCAGGCTTTTTCCAAGCACCGGGTTGAGCAGGCGGTCCATAAATGACGTCAGTGCCGGCTTTTTCATCAGATCCCACACCAGAAGCTTGTGGTAGAGGTTCACGGCCACTGAATCTGTCCGGGCGGGGCCTGAAAAACATTTAAGCCACCAGTAAGGGGTGTGCAGACTGTGGGCGTAGTGGCTCCCAAGATACCTGGTGCCTTTGTCTTCGATTTTTTCAATAATCTGTTTTTTGCTGTAAATTCTTACATGACCCATGTCTGTGTCGTAATATTCATCTGACAACTGCCAGCAGATCCATTCGGGCCAGGCCCGGGGCACGCTGACGGCCAGTATTTTACCCGGTCTGACAATGCGGACCAATTCATTGATCGCCTTATTGTCATCCGGGATATGTTCCAGGACCTCCGAACAGATCACCACATCAAAACTGTTGTCTTCAAAGGGAAGTGCCGTGATGTCCATGGCAGACAGTGCCCAGTTCCGGCAGGACAGGTCATTTAAGCTCTCGTGGAATTCAAGTTTGTTCTTGGTAGCGACCAGGTTTCCAAATCCGAAGTCCGCACCGATGCAGACCGTCCCGGATTCCTGGCAGGCCCTGACGGTATGGCGCCCTTCACCGCACCCGATATCCAGAATCCGGTGCCCCGGGGAAATGCCCAGACGTTTAAAGTCCATGGTAATCACGTATCACCTCCTGGTAGACCTGGGCTGTACCCATGGCGCATTTTTCCCAGGTAAATTTCGTTTTGACCCTCTCATACCCGCGGCAGGCCAGCTCTTCACGCTGCTGTTCATCATCTAAAAGCTCAATGATGGCCTTTTCAAGGGCCTTGGCATTTCCCGGGGGGACAAGTTTAGCCGCATCTCCTGCCACTTCGGGCAAGGCTCCACCGGTGGTGCAGATTACCGGGACCCGGCAGGCCATGGCTTCCCCCACCGGCAGGCCGAAACCCTCGTACATTGACGGGACCACAGCAATCTGGGCCTTTGCATATTCCCGGACAAACCGATGATGGTCAATGCGGCCGGTAAAATCAATGTGCCGTCCAAGATCAAGCTTTTTCACCAGGTTTTCTATGCCCCCGTTCTTTTTGGGTGTTCCGATAATCGTTAAGGAGACGTCCCTGTGCTCGTCGATGATTCCTTTTACTGCATGAAGCAGGTGATATAAACCTTTTAAGGGCGTATCCGCACTGTTGGTGACAATCAGGCGACCGGGTTGCTTTTTTACATGATCCAGAGGGAAAAAATTATCCAGATCAATGCCGATGGGAACGGTTTTAAATCTTGATTCAGGAATTTTAAATTCCCTGGCAATATCTGTTTTGGAACTGTCAGATACAGTAATAATGGATGGTATTTTCCGGGCAACACGTTTCTGCATGCCGATGAAGGAGTACCAGCGAAGTGCTTTAAGCTTCTTGTAGTAGGACTTGGTGGCTTTTACCGCCAGGCGCCGGTCCACGGTCATGGGGTGGTGGATGGTTGCGGTTACGGGAAGGTCCCGGGCAAGAGATAAAATGCCGTATGACAGACTCTGATTGTCGTGAATAATGTCATAGCGTTTTGTTCGGCCCGCCATGTAGCGCTTTACCCGCATGCCGAAGGTCATGGGTTCTGGATATCCCATGGCTGAAATGTCAAGCCATTCGATGAGATTGACGGGATCTTTTAATTCTTCAATCCGTGGCGTCCTGAACAGATTTTGGGGGTTGTACAGATCCAGGGTGTCGAGCATGGTCAACTTGACCCGGGGATTGACTAACGGATCCGGGGGGCCGGCAATGACTTCCACCCGGTGGCCCAGATCGGACAACGCTTGGCTTAAGTGACGGATATAAACACCCTGTCCCCCACAATGGGGATTGGACCGGTAGGAAATAAGTCCGATTCGCAAGCCTGGTGTATGGAATGGTTTCATATATCATGATGGTGCGCCCGGCTGGAATCGAACCAGCGATCTTCAGCTTCGGAGGCTGACGTGCTATCCACTGCACTACGGGCGCTCAGAGATTTTGACTCTCGGAGTGTCAAACTATTTTTTCATACGGAGTGGCACAGTATTTGATCGAGCTTTGTTCTGCATTTCTTCGAAAACATTTGAGGCGTTGCTCTCATTTACCAGCCCTTTCAAATAATGGTCGATCATAGTAGCGTTCTTATGCCTCAATTGCCGTTGGATGTCAACAATTGATAATTTTTTTTGAGGCAGCCATCATGGCAGAAACGTGATGCCTCATAACATGATATCCGATTTTAATTGCGTTAAGGAATGAGTTGTAAATAAGTTGCCTATCTCAAAAAAGGGACCATTGTATATGGTTTGGAGTCTGGGCATGGAAAATTTTTAACCGCATGTATATATCTCATATTATTCCAGGTATGATGATCAGGCCTTTATGTTGATGGTGGTATGTTCCATTGTTATCGTTTTAGCGGGCAGGGATAAAAGTGTATTTAAAAGGTGCTTTCGCTCCGCCTTGTTCTGGGCATCCAACTCGAATGAGCCGGTTCTGTTCTTTGGTTCGGCCTGAAGCTCGGCCAGCAGGTTAAAGGTACCGTCTTCATTGCGTGGTGTGGTCCAGGTATGACGGACATACCGGTCCGGGTGATCTTCAAGCGCAGCCCTGGCGCTGAAAACGGCCAGGCTTAAGAAATCCTGGATATTCCCTTGTTCATGAAATGAGCTCGCCAGTGCAAGCATATCTGCAGAACTCATCCGGGTTAAATCATGACCGGAGGTGATCTTGACCGAGGTTGTCTCAGCAGTTACTTCAATCTGCTGTACTCTACCGGTATTGCCTTCCTGATCCATAAGTGCCCTGGCGTTTTTTTCAAAATATGATGCGCTGTGTGGCGGTCCAAAATGAGAAGGGATTTGCATATCCTGATCTCCTTTTATAATGATCTTCGCGAATCAGAACATGGACAAAAGGGTCTCATATTCCAGGGAAGATGCTCCCTTGCTATACGTGATAAAGGCCTGCCCCGCCGAACTCTTACTTCCGATGCCGTATCTGGCCACTGCTGCCTTGGGATCTTGGGCATAGGCTGCGGCAAACTCCTGGTGGCGCTCTGATGCTGCAATGGTTTCCTTGGTTGATGCGGCAGCACGGAAGGCCTGGGAAAATGTCTGGGAGTCGTTCAGGGCTGTTTGGAGCCGTTCATTGTCCTGCTTGGAGAGGTTGGAGGAGACATTAATTTGTCCTTCCTTGCCTATAGTGACTTTTATACTGGCTGAATCGGTAATGCCAAGATCGGAAAGCACCTGCTGGAAAGCCTCATCCGCGACTTTGTATTTTTTCTCGGCAAAGGCTTTCATCTCATCAAGGGTAATTTTTCCGTCTTTTCCCGCACCGTCCATGAAATTTTCCATAAGACTTGCAATGCTCAGGGCAGAATTTTCCTGCAATTTTTTCCCCTCCTGGGAAAGGCTTACGTTGTCCTGATTCGGGCTGCCCAAAGAGGATTTATTAGCGCTGGAAGGTGGCAGCGTGCCGTAATACCGGGTGATGGCCGTATTTGAAACTTGAGAGATTTGCATCATACCTCCATTTTATGGATTAACATACTGATAAAATGAAAGATATGCAAAAAAGGAGCCGTTGCTTATAAAATTTAAAAAGCAACCTGTCCTTCGCAAAAATTAATTCGTGGTAAATTTGTCGAAAAAATATTCTCCTCTGTGCAGCGATTGAATGAAATATCCACTGTCCAGTTTATTTGAAAAGACCGATTCAATGTGAAATTTTTAATTGAGGTCGATTCTGAGCACAAATCAGCAAAGACCGTTCGATGCTTTTGATATCAGAACGATTTGAGTTTTCAGGCCGCTTTCTTCCACTCGTATCGATGATGTAATCCACCAATACGCGGCAAATCAATTATCTTGCATTTGCCGACAGGTCTGGGTTGGATCGGCCGACCGTTGGGCGTATTTTTTCCAAGGCTCAAATGTGTTCTGTCGTTATGATAATATTGGAAATACGCGCAAAGAATGTTTTTCAGATTTCCTTGTTCAATACGATGACATTGTTTGTCCATTCTCGTCTGATCGAGCCGATTACCCGTTCAACAAAAGGGTTTTGCCAAGGGCTTTGCGGGGCCGAGACCACCTCTTTGATGCCCATGTTTTTCACTCGATTGCAGAAAAAAACGTCATAGATTGCATCCCGATCCCGCATCAGATACTTCGGTGCCGTATCCCAGGGGAAGGCCTCCACGATCTGTTGGGTTGTCCACTCGGCCGTCGGATTTGAGGTTATATTGAAATGTACGACTTTGCGGCGGCTGTGGCTGAGGATCACCAGGACGAACAGAATATTAAAGGTGACTGTTGGAACAGTGAAAAAGTCAATCGAACACTTGTTAATATGATTTTTCAAGAAAGTCCGCCAGGTTTGAGACGGCTTTGAATTCGGCGGATGTCGGGGCATCAGGTTCGATACGGTTCGTTCGGAAACCTCGAACCCCAGGCTGAGCAATTCCCCATGAATCCTGGGCGCACCCCAGTTTGGATTGGCTGCAGCCATCCTCCTGACCAGATCACGGATTTCACGACTGACTTGAGGCCTTCCCGGGCCTTTGGATTTGAATTTCCAGAAAAGTTTGAAACCCTTGCGATGCCAGTAGACAACAGTATCCGGCTTTACAATGATGAGAGATTTACGCCAAGGAGTCCAAATTCGGGAAAGCAAAACCCAGAAGAGCCGATCCACCATTCGAATTTTCGGCCGCTTGTTCGTCCTTTTCATTACGGCCAATTGGTGGCGAAGCGCAAGGTTTTCGGCAGCGAGATTCGAAGTGACTTTGAACTTCAGCCATATGAATAAAACAAAATTTCCAAGCATTTTCATCATAACTCCAACTTGGCAGGCGTATACAAATTTATCAATGATTTCAGAAAGTACGAATGCTTGCGAAGGACAAGTGATTTACAGAATCACTTTGGAGAGGAATGGGCGGAACGTAATATTTTTCCTGAAAGGTTTTGGAAATGTTAAGAAGAAGATGGAGAGTTCTGGGAAGCAATCGGAGCTTTATGAGTATTTTATAAAAGCAAATTATTTAAGATTGAATCAAGATCTAACGGTTAAGATTGAATCAAGATCTAACGGTTAAAATTGAATCAAGATCTAACGGTTAAAGTAGATGAGATTTATTTCGATGATGTATTCAATACGAGGTTGCCTAATGAAGAATTAAAATTCTTATTTGAAGCTAAATATGAACCGTTTTCCCAATATTTATCTGATGAATTGAAAGCGACAGGTCATGGAGTTGTCCTGAGTGTGGGACTCTGCATGACCGGGACAAAAACGCCGCAATGAATATACACAGAGAAGGGGCATCTTCTCTTGGATTAGGAGATGTAAGACCTGCTCAGCAGGCTATCTCCGCTTGAACCCAGAATTCCCCTGATTTATCCGTGGGGAGTATGTCAAGGATAGATGATAGACCGATATGCAGCTGAACGATGTTTGCGCATTGCCCGGAACCCAAGGGCGCCCAGAATGAGAAACAGAATGATCTTTCCCCATTCCGAAAGGGTTGGAACAGTAGCGGCTGTAGGGGCATCGATTCCATCCACCGCAATATAATAAGGATTGTTCAGTCCCGTAATCCAGGATTGGTTGGCATCACTTCCATCCAATTTTGCTCTTCCGATGGTGCTATCCCCATTGTTTGACCAATAAAGATAGGTTGCATCGTAATCAAGCCCGGCCGGGTTGTTACACCCGGCAATCCAATTCTGGTTTGCACCCGTACCGTCAATGTTGGCCCTCCCAATTGAAGGGCCACCACGATTGGCCCAATATACATAACTGCCGCTCACCACAACCTGCTCGGGATTGGTGCATCCGGTAATCCAGTTCTGGTCAACGCCCGAGCCGTCAATATTGGCCCGACCGATTGTATTAACGCCATCATTGGTCCAATAAACGTAATTGTCGTCCACTGTAATTCCGCTGGGGGAAGTGCATCCGGCAATCCAGGCCTGATTTGCGCCGGAACCGTCAATATTTGCGCGTCCGATGGTACCTGCACTGTTGTTTGTCCAATAAATATAATTGTCATCAACAGCAACTTGTGCCGGACTGTTGCATCCGGAAATCCAGTTCTGGTCAACGCCCGAGCCGTCAATATTGGAGCGCCCCAATGTTACGCCGCCTTGATTGGTCCAAAAAGCATGGGTGGCATTAACCGCAATCCCAAGGGAATTATTTCCTCCGGTAATCCAGGCATTATCCACTGAACTGCCGTCAATGGGGCTTCTGCCGATGTTACCCCCGAATTGCCCCCAATACACATAAGCCATTGCACTGTTGGCCATAAAAAAAACCAACGGTATCCAGATTAAAAACAACATCGGAAAGCGGGGAATAGGCGACCGGAACCTGCAACATGTGACTCTGCTTCTATTGTCAATAGCCATTCCATCTCCGTTTGATTGTGAGTTTGCGAATGTAGTACATAGGATAGGAAACGCTTTTTGTCAAGCAAAGTATTAAGCCCCAAATCCACCACCTATTTTTTTAGACATCAGCCCGTAGGTGATTTTGAGATTTTTTTTCTCAGCGCGTCCCTGTTAGGCGCTGAGAAATGACTTTTCGGTTAACGTTCACCTCTATTTTTAGAGCGGTTCGCCTCATTTTAACGAAATTTGGGCGCAATTATCCCATGCTGGCCGGAAAATTCCATTTTTTGATGAACAAACCCCATATTATTATCCCGAGGGAGCCCAAGCTCCTTTCAATAATGCAATCCTCCTGCGGGCCTCAACAAGAAGAGCATAAGATGGATGCTTTTTAGACAATCTCAATATCAGGCTGCGAGAACGTTCAATAACTCTGCCCGGAATATTGATGATCGTAAATCGAATAGCTTTCATTCGTTTAGTCTTCATGCAAGGAGCTAATGCCAGGTTCTTCATCATCGCATTCAGGTTTAAGGCAATGATCATGATCCACCACCAGGCGGCGTCCACACCGAAATCTGATGATGGCAATTTCCCTCCTGCCAGGTCTTCTTTCATTACAGCATGAACCTCTTCACTTTTACGGGTGCATTCCCATTTAGTTGCAGTCTGATAGAACCCGGATCTCCTTGTGAATATTGTCTGTCATGATATCCCATCTGCCAGAAAGTAACTGGCTTCTGAGAAAAGCATGTGTTCAGCAGTTTCCTTTTTCCAAAAAATACCCGGAGATTTCATCCTAAGATTCACAACTCGACGAATGGCACTCTCGACGCACCCACTGCCAATCGGCAAATTTTGTTCCTGCATGGCTGCATATTGCACTCTTTCCCGGTTTCTCTTGAAATAGTTGTCGAATTTGGAGAGTGCCTTCTCGCGCTTTTGGGGATAGCGGATCTGTTTCTTGATTTGGGCATTAATTTCATTCACATTTCCCTGCCAGAGGAGATCTTTCCACTCTTCGATTATTTTCGACATTTCTTTGGCGGTGAGTCTCTTTGGCAACATGCCGATTATCTCATTCAGATTCTGCTTTGCATGGGTGTAATCGATAATCTCGTGGTGGTTGACAACTCCAAGTTTTTTCATCATCGGTTCTATGCGCTTCCAGTAGCTACGAGCTCCGTCACCACAAAAGACAACGTGATTGGCGTTGGAAATGTTCATGTTGTTCAAATATCCTTCAAGGAGATCAAAAGCGAAATCAATCTTGCCCATCGTAGCATCATAGATGGGCAGATGGTTCTTGCATGCGACGCCCTCTTCATTGATGGTTTGGATGACAAATTGTAAAGGTTCACGCCAGTTACTGTGAAACCCCTGTCGTTTTTGTCCCTTACGTTTTCGTCCGCGTTTGGTCTTTCTTTCACGTAGCCGCCCGCCATCAATGCAGATCAATATGGTTTTCCCGTCAACAGAATCGTTTTCGGATAACGATAACCGGCCACGGTGTTCAATGGCACGTCGGCCAAGATCCATGATAAGGCGGCGGATCGTCTTGACGCAGAGAATAATAGAGTGAGATTTCAACATTTTCCTTGCCAGTTCATAGGACGGACAAAGTAGCGCTGCCTGCACCCCAGCGGACCCCAGCAGCATGGTACACCTGCCTACGAAGCCTAAATAATCGAGCCCAAAGTGGGCTCCGGTACCTTTTTTACGTTTTTTCGGTTTCCTGCCCGGGTGTGACCCCAAAACCGGGCAAAAGGCGGCCTTAGTTGAATTTGAAACCGGCAGCACGGATGTCTTGAACTGTTATGCCGGCGTAGTGCTTCAGGGCACAATGTACAGCGATGTGTATGCCATAGACCGGAAAGCTGTGCGCCCCGGAAACACGGTGTGGGTGCTGGATAAAAAAGACACCCTGGCCATTGTTCCTTTTACCTTTCTTGCCCGGGACCAAAGCCATGTTGTGGCAAAAGGACTTAAGCCCGGCACCCGGATCGTTTTATCCCATTTGTCCACCCCCTGGCCGGTATGCGGTTACACCCACTGCCCTTAGAAAATTAAAAACCCAAGACGGAAAAACAGTTATGGTTTACGAAAAATTGATACAAAACCGGGCCTTTGCCAATGTGCTGATGGTGGTTCTTTTGGCCGGCGGCATGGCCGGGGCCATGTTGATCCGGCAGCAGTTGATGCCGGACCGGATAGAGCCTGTTCTCACCATTGACGTGGAACTGCCCGGAGCCGGTCCCGGGGAGGTGGAGCAATCTGTAATAACGGTTATTGAAAATGCCGTGCGCGGCCTTAAAGGGGTGCGGCGGGTGTCCGGCAAAGCCATGGAAGGCATGGGGCATATTGATATTCTAATGGCATTTGGGGTGGACCGGCAGAAAATGCTTGGAGATGTCAAAAACCGGGTGGACCGGATCACCGGTGCCCAGGCAGGCCCGGGCACCGGTGATATCCTTGTCCGTGGAAACTGAAAAGGCCCTGTCACTGGTGGTATATGGCGACCAGCCAAGGGTTTTGCTTGCGCGGGCTGCAGAAAATATCATAAAAGACCTTGTGGCCCGGGCAGGACTTACCCGGGTGGAGATGACCTTTTCAAAGGCCCATGAAATCACGGTGGAACTTGATGAAAACACATTGGAACAGACCGGGCTCAGCCTTGCTCTTGTTGCAGACAAAATCGAGGCGAACACCACGGATTTATCCGGCGGAACCCTGTACACCTCCCGCTGGGACACGGGGCTGCGGACAAGCGCACAAAAGCGCACACCGAGCCGGCTTGGCACCATTCTGGTAATTGAAAATGAAAGCGGACAAATGGTGTACCTGTCGGATATTGCCGATATCCGGGAAGCCCTTGCCCCAGGCGATGTTGAGTGCTGGTTTAACTCAAAGCCTGCGGTGGTGCTGGATGTTTTTGCCGTTAACGGCCAGTCCCCGGGCGATGTGGCGCAAATGGTCAAACAGTTTATCCGGGAAACCGCCAAAACCAGATACAACGGGGTAAAGGTACAGATTTTTGAAAACCAGGCCCAGGCCTATCACAACCGTATGATGCTTCTGGTTGAAAACGCGCTCACGGGTCTGGTTCTTGTGCTTTTGGTGCTGTGGTTGTTCCTTACCCCCGGGGTAGCCTTTTGGGTGACCGCCGGCATTCCAGTTTCCCTTTTCGGCGGACTGATGCTGATGTACCTGATGGGGTTTACCATTAATATGCTGTCGCTGTTTGCCTTTATCATCACCATTGGGGTGGTGGTGGATGACGCCATTATCATGGGCGAAGCCATACATCTGCACCGGGATAGGGGGCAGTCCCCTTTGTCTGCAGCCCTTAAAGGGTGTACAACCATGGGCGGGCCGTTGTTGATGGCCGTTAGCACCACCATACTTGCGTTTTTGCCCATGGGCTTTGTGCCCGGTGAAATGGGCAATTTATTTTTGCAGATCCCCGGCGTTGTTATTCCGGTGCTTCTGGTCTCCCTTGTAGAGTCCCTGGTCATTTTGCCGGCCCATTTAAGCGGCCATGGGCGGTCCATACCGGGTCTGGCTCTGCTGTCCGCCCCCCCAGAAAAAGATCAACCGAATGGTATCACGCTTTGTCAACGGCAGGTTTCGATCCATGCTTCATGCCTGCCTTAATGCGCCTTTGCTTGTTTTTGTCACCGCACTGTGCCTTCTGACAATTACCCTTGCTGCCGTGTCCGGCGGGTGGCTGAAATTCAGCATGACACCAACCATTGATGCCGACACGGTCATTGTCCAGGCCACCCTTCCTTACGGATCCCCTGAAAGCGAATCCGTGGAAATCCAGAACCGGCTTGTCCAGGCTGCACAGCAGGTGTTCAGGCAGTCTGAGATGACATCTGAAGGGATTCTCTCCTTGATCGGTACACGTCTGGAGGAGGGTGAGGTTGAGGTGGAAACCCTTGCCGGCACCCATTATATTTCCATATTGGCAGCCCTTCCCAAGGCAGGGCAGCGAACCCTTTCCAGCCGGGAATTTGCCGTAAAATGGCAACAGGCATTTGGTGTTTCCGGCAGACTTGAATCCATAAATTTTACAGGGGAGGTCAATGTCTCCGGCAGTGACCCCATACAGGTTGAACTGATGCACCCGAACCAGGAAACGGCCTGGGCTGCAGCCCTGGTCCTGGGAACACGGATGCGCGCAATTGCAGGCCTGACATCCATTGATGATGGTGTGCGCATGGGAAAACCTGAACTGCGGTTCTGTCCGAATGAACAGGGGATGCTCAAAGGGCTTACCACAAGGAACCTAGGAGAGCAGATCCGTAACCGGTTCCACGGCATTGAAGCCGCACAGTTTATCCGCAACGGCCAGGAGGTAACGGTCAGAGTCCGGTTAAGCAAGAACGAAAGAAGCCGCCTTGAAACCCTTGACAGGGTGCGGATCGCACTGGATGACGGCACATTTGTGCCCTTAAACCAGGTGGCATCCGTATCCATGGGCCGGTCGCCCACGCAATTGATGCGGCGCGACGGGGTGCGGATCTATCCGGTGTCCGCAGATGTTGCCTTCGGGTATTCGGATGATAACATTGAGGATTCACTTGAAGACGATATCATCCCGGATCTTGTACGGCAGTTCCCGGGCCTTCACGTGCGTTACGGCGGGGAAGAGGAAGAGAACAGCGAAGCCCTTACCGCCCTTGGTGCAGGCTTTGCCGTTGTCCTTTCAATCATGTACCTGATCATGGTCTATGTCTACCGTTGTCCTGTAAAGCCTTTGCTGGTGCTCTCCGTGATCCCCTTTGCGGTTGTCGGCGCGGTCTGGGGGCATATTCTGATGGGATACGACCTTTCCATTATCTCTGTGGTGGGCATTATTGCCATGACCGGGGTGGTGGTCAATGATGCCATTGTTCTGTTGTCCGGGCTCAATGCTGTCCAGGCCACGGGTGTTCAAGGTAAAAAGGCGGTTTTAGAGGCTGCCTGCAGCCAGTTCCGGCCCAAACTTCTGACCACACTGACCACCTGCCTGGGGCTTTTGCCGCTGATGCTCGAACCTTCTGAACAGGCGCAGTTTCTCATTCCTGCGGCTGTTTCCATGACCTTTGGCCTGATGAGCAGTACCGTTATCACCTTGCTGCTTTTTCCGGTATTGCTCTGTTTATCTATGGTCAAGCACGAAAAACGAAAAGAGCCGACTTGCATAATTGATTGCCGTCACAGTTGATGAACCGGTAAAAAATCAAAAAGACTTATCTTTTTGAAAACATTGATAAAATCATCATTATGTGTTATTGTTCCAAACTTGTCTTTTAGAAATAATACGATGTGTTTACAAAGACTTAAGCCGAAGAAAAAATAATTTGGACGGGGCCGGGCTCTATCCGCTATGGAAAATTTCTGAGCAGTTTGTAGGTTCTGCTGGTGTTGTCTGCTTTGATTATTTCGAGTTGGGCTCCTTATTATGCATTTTGACCTCAATGAACCACTTTGGCTGCATTTCATCAAAGTCAGTTCGGATATTTGACGGTAGAGAACTTGCTGAGTCTAAAACAATTGGCTTGTTATCGATTCTTTTGAAAACCACCCAATGCCAAAAATTCTTGCTGTCTTCCTGATAATGCTTGATCGACAGAAGCGCTACATGGGGTAACTTACCCCATGTCTCAAAAGGCACTTCATCTGGTGAAGTTTCAAAACCTGATGCGGAAAGCATGCGTCTCACATACTGGGTATCAGACCAGAGCGATTTATCTGATGCGTAAATACCCATAGCATTTGCAATTTCTTTAACTTCTGAATATGTTTTACCCAGAATATTTGCTACTGATGCAATTCCGCATCCTGTCGTTTCTTCCTGTACAACCGGTTTCATAAATTGGAGCATCCTATGATGCATAACGCAAAATTCACCTGCCTGGGCCGCAAAGAGGACCAGGTCAGGTGAAATGCCTGGTTATAATATATTTCTATTTCCTTATAATTTCATGAATTTTGCTTCGGATATTTTCGATTCTTTTTCTGTTAACACCTAAATCGGAATAACCAACTCTTGAAGCTGATCGAACATGGATCAGTATTTCTGCTGAATCACTATCAGGAAAATAAAATTCAACATCATCAACGAAGCGAAAAACTTTTGAAACAAACTCAGCTCTAATATAGTTGTTCTCAACTACGACAACTTTTGATTGTTTAAAATTTTTGAGCACTTCTAAAATATAATTTTTTGCTTCGAGTGAAGTTGCTTTTAAAGTGATTGGTTCTATAAAATGATTCTTCTTTTGAATCTGGCTGTTTACACAATTAGGTGAATCAGGACATTCCTTCAACTTGCCGTTCTCAATTCCTAAATTTGGCATTGTTGTCATGCATCCTGTAATAAAGAACAAACTTGCAAGGACAATCAGGGTTTGTTTGCTCATTGTTTTTATTTTTCTGATTATAACGCATTGCTCACGGGGCGCGCTGTTTGCGCTCCCGTGCAGTAAATTGTGGTGTGCCGGGCACGGCACATGTTCTTAAACGTGAGTCAACTGTATAGAATTTCAATACATTTGGCAAGTCTTAGACCCAGCCTGATGGAGGCGAAGGGTGCAGTTGTATGGCAACTGGGTACTGGTGACGATACTTCGGTCTGTAAAAGCCGATGATCAAGCCGACAAGCAGTCGAAAGGGTTATGCAGAGTATCACCAGGTTTCTGACCGTGAAACTCAAGCTCAAAGTAAACCAGGACAAAAGTGCCGTCAGCAGACCGTGGCTGCGCAAATTCCTCGGATTCACATATTTTCAAATGTGTGGACAGTCAAAAATCCGGATTCATGCCAAAAGCATGAAACGGTTCAAGGACAAAGTCCGGGAATTAACCAGTCGAAAGCGGGGCAAAAGCCTGTGGCAGGTCATCCAGGAATTGAACCAATGCTCTATGGGATGGTGGAATTACTTCCGGCTTACTGAAGCCAAATCCTTCCTCAAAGGGCGGATGATGCCGTGGGAGGGTTCCTCAGTGATGGGGAGTCCTATCCCGATTAGACTATAATCAGTTAACATTGTACTGAGCATCCAGCCACTTTCTATAATATGGGTCGTGCACATGCTCAAGAATCGATTTCCTTATATCTTCATCTGTTCTAATTCTCTCTGAGTTTAACACTTAGTAACTCTTCAGAGTGGTCATATTTCGCTTTAAACCATAATACCGAATAAAAGTCAGCTGGGTTTTTGCTTTTAAAGGATGCGCTAACTAAAGCACTATCGATGCACTGTAAGAATTTTTTGCTGTCATCATTTATTGGTATTTCCCATGAAGTAACGAGTGCGCAGATTTGATAAATAGATATATCGTCAAAAACATCAATATTTGATAATATTTCCTCTACTTTTTTTGCCGTTTGCTTCTTGTAACCAATCTTCGACAGATAATATAAGAGATTTGGCCGAAGGCCAGGATAGTTTAAATACACTCTTGATATTTCAGTAAGAAGCTTGGTTGATTCGAGCTTTCCAAATGCAGTTATATAGCGTTTGGCTATCTTGTCCCAGTATTTTGGACCATGATCTTTAAAGTGCTTCTTGAAGTTTTTCTTTAGATCTGTTGTTACCTGATTGTAATCGGCATCACCTTTCTTGACGTCTTCCAAAGAGTCGAGATATTTGTTTTCTTCAATTTGGAAATGATAACGAGCTTCTTTCCTGTCATAGATTGCTGTTTTAGAGAGATTTAGAGATAGCCCTCGACTCTTAAGCATGTCTGAAATTGAACTGATTAGTTCAATTGCCTCCTTTCTATCATCTGCTCCAATTACTATGTCATCCATCCATCTCGTGAATGAATCGTGAGTCCGTTGTTTCAGTACTTCATCGATCTCAAATAGGAAGGAATGCGCAAGCAACCGAATTTCTTCAAGATTCGATGTGGGCAATCCTCTACCGCTGTATGGAAGATAATCGGGCTTCCATGATATTTCTTCGATTACACGGAAGAGAATATCGACGAGAACCTCATTATTCTCAACATATCCTAAAAAAACCTTTTTCAGCTCTTCTATGCTTATGCTGTCATAATAATTCGACAAATCAGTAACAATTAAGAGCTCTTTTTCATCGTTAAATCGGTAAATCTCTTTCTGTAGTTTTTTCCACTGCTTCCTGAAAGAAAGACCGTACTCGGCCGCTTCATGCGGCTTACCAACATTGTGTTTGTCACGAGAGTAAAAGGAGTTCTCAGAAGGTTGGTGCTTGATGATCTGATCAGCGATAGACTCGACCAGAACTTGCAAAACAAGGGCATCAATTGGTTGTGGGATAACAATATGCCGACATACACCGAATTTTTTCTCTAACCTATAAATTAATGGTAGTGAAACACGATATGTTCCATTCAAAATTTCATTTCTAATCGCTGTAGCTCGATCCTCTATGTTGTAGTTGAAATCATAGTGATCGTATAAGTCTTGGAAATCCAGAGAGCGCAGCTGACCACGAACAATTTTCCTCCATACAGAGCTGACCTCCTTTTTATCAAAAAGGTTTGATAACGATTCTTTTCTTAATTTTCTGAACCTATCTGTGTGCATCTTTTTCGTAAAACCAGAAGCGATTCATCAATAGGCCCGCCGATAAAAACGCCTGGGCAGTAGCACTTGGATGTGCTGTTACTAAAATTAAAGCCGGTTGACAAAGTGAGCGGGATTATTGATAAAACGCTGTTGAACAATGCCGCGGGTTCAAGACCAGCATACAAATTCCTGATATGGGGTTTATATCGTGTGCGCTTTTATGGTGCAACGATAATTTGGTAAGATTCTTAGAAATGTTTTCAAAAAAAAGCGGGTTGCATCAATGGCCTGATACCAAAGTTCTTTATGAGACGTTGACCGGTGAAGCAACTTATCCTGATGCATTATCCCCAAGACCGGTAGGGCAAAAAAATATTGATAAAACGCTTCTGGTTTTATATGAAAGTCTGTGTAACCTACGCAGATCTTTGAACCTTCGTTGTGGGCTGAGCCCGGCAGCTGATATGTCAGGCTCAGCCCATGGCTGTTATACCATATCAAATTTCTCTTTGGCCTCTCCAACCACATACAGAGAGCCGGCAATACATACGGCATCATTGTCGCAACTTATTGAAATTGCATGTGATATAGCCTCTTTTACATCTTCGATGACCTGTAAGTCCCCTTGGAATATTTTTCGGGCAGCTGCTGAAAGCACCTCGGGTTCAATGCTGCGGTTGATTTTGGCTTTGGTTACAATGAGTCTTTGGGCCCTGGGCAGCAGCTGTTTCAGCATGGATTCATAGGGCTTGTCATCCAGGATGCCGATGACAAGTGTCAGTTTTTTATTCCCCAATGTCTGGGTCAGGTATTTGCCCAGGAGCGCAGATGCCTTATAATTGTGGGCCCCGTCCAGTATAACCAGGGGGTGGTCCATAATTTTTTCAAGACGGCCTGGCCATTTGACCCGGGCAAGCCCTTGGTGGATGTTTTCCATGGTCAGATCATACCGTGGATCACTGCCTTTGTTCTGTTCAAAGATAAGTTCGCTTGCAGCCAGGGCCAAAGAGAGATTTTCCCGCTGGTGTTCTCCGGGTAAGGGTTTGGTCAGGGCTTTAAAGTTTTGGTAAATTCCCTTGTAATTATATGTTGGCCGGCCAGGTGTCTTGCGTAAGGAAAACTCTTTTTTGAACCGGTAAAGGTCGGCTCTACGCTCTTGGGCGATCATGGTGAGTTTCTCTATTCCCGATGCCTGGGATACCGCTGTAACGGCAGGTACGCCGGGCTTTATGATACCGCCTTTTTCCCGGGCCAGATCCCGGATGGTGTGTCCAAGATAGTCGGTGTGCTCAAGGCAGAGATTGGTGATAACGCTGACTTTGGGACGAATAATGTTCGTAGCGTCAAATCGGCCCCCCATGCCCGTTTCAATGACCGCCCACTCCACCTTCTTTTGGGCAAAATGATAAAAGGCCATGGCTGTTACGATTTCAAAAAAAGTGGCCCGGCGCGACCCGGTATCTGCGGCATTGACAGCCTCATAGGCACGGACTACGTCTTCATCACTGATCTGTTGTCCGTTTATGCAAATCCGTTCGTTAAATCGGACCAGGTGTGGGCTTGTGTATGTACCTGTTGTAAATCCTGCGGCACTAAGAATTGACGAGATACAGGCGGCTGTGGATCCCTTGCCGTTGGTGCCGGCTATATGGACTGTATGGTATTTGTTCTGGGGGGCGTCAAGTTGTGACAGAATGTTTGAAATGGTATCCAGCCCAAGCTTGATACCGAACCGGCCCAGTTTGTAAATTCTTTCCAGGCACAGTTCATAACCAGGGGTTGACATGGGGAAATGTCCATAAAAAAACCCGGCATATCATAAAAAAACGATATGCCGGGAGATTTTCAATGTCTTAGCTACGTTTTCTGCGTGATCTGGAAGCGGCAATTCTTTGTCTTCTCATTGCCTCTCTCATCTTACGTCTTCTGTACTGACAAGGTTTTTCGAAATGTTTTTTTACCTTGAGACGTTTGAACAGTCCGTCATTCTGAATTTTTTTCTTCAGAATACGTAAAGCTTTTTCAACGTCATTATCAATAACTGTGACAGTAATCTCTTTCAAGCAGCATCGCCCCTTTCAATATGGATTTAAATATATCAGTTATGGGTTGACGTGGTGTATTGACATCCGGATTTCCCCATAACAAAATATGAAAGTGATTCAAAAGTTTATTAAGACTTTCATACAAAATATTTATAACGGGACTTTATAACAACTTGAACGAGTTAAGGCAAGAAAAAAATGAAGGAATAACCCGGGCGCAGTATTGGGATGCGTCCGGGTTATATTTTATTACAACTTGGAGATCAGTTCTGCAGTAACGTCGGGCAGAGGCTGTTCACCGTTCAGGGTGATGTATTTAAAATCCGCATTGGGCAGATCCCTGAAGTAGTAAGAAGAGGCCAGGGTACCTGTATTTGTGTCATAATAAATGGAGTGGCGTTTGTCGATGGCAGTCTCGTCCTGGTCATCGGCACGGGAGCTCAGTGCGCCGCCGCATACCCGGCATTTGTCACCGTTGGGTTTAATGGCGTCAATGAAAATGTTGTTGGGATGGTTGTTGTCATTTTCGCACAACCGTCTGCCCATAATTCTGTTTTTGGCCACTTCACGGTCAAGAAGCATTTCGATGACGTAATCAAGTTTGATGCCCTGTTCGTTCAGTGCCGCATGAAGTTTTTCAGACTGAACTTTATTTCTTGGGAAGCCGTCCAGCAGCCAGCCTTTTTTGCAGTCGTCTTTTTGGATACGGTCAATCATCATGGGGATTGTAATCTCATCAGGTACCAGATCGCCTGCGTCAATAAATGCCTTGGCTTTTTTGCCAAGTTCGGTGCCACCCTTGATGTTGTCGCGGAAAATCGCACCGGATTCAACATGGGCAATGTTGTATTTGTCTTTCAGAATTTTTCCCTGGGTGCCTTTGCCGCTGCCGTTGGGGCCGAAAAATAAAATGTTCATCTTCACTCCTTGAGATTGGTTTATATTCATGTCCTGTCGGGACACGTCCGACATAATAAAAATCGTAATGTTCTAAAATAAAAGAACGGAAAATCCAGGCCGCGTTCTTTCATTGTCTGCTGCAGAGCATTTTCTTGTTATGCAAAGTTAAGATTAGCCCATAAACATATCAGAAAATCTTAATATAGGACTGCCCTTTTTTTGTCAAGGTATTGCGGCCTTCCTGTCAGGGCAATTATACGGAACAGATAAATAACTGCAGCAGAGTACCTATCTTGCTTTTGCCTGGGCAGAAGATGAATCCTAATACATCCCGATTACTGTAAACCAACTGATCAGACGGCATTCTGCTGTTTGCGCACAGCCAGGATATGCCCGAGAAGTCCGGCCATAAAAAGCAGGACGGTTTGGGGTTCAGGAGTGGCAACAGCACTTTCTGCAAGGTTTGCAATCAGCGCGTGACCGGTGGCGGATGGATGTAACCTGTCGCCAACCCAAAAAAGTTCCGTCCAGGCATCAGTACCGATCTCATAACTGTTGAAAGCGGAATAAATATCGAGAGCATAGAGCGCCGCATCAGTATGACTGGCGGCAAATGTTTCAAGTATGTCATCCAGAATAATATTAAATGCCAGGGTCCAATCAGACGCATTTTTAGCTGCTTCTTCGCCCTTGAATTGAAGGGCAGGGGTGGCACCGATGTCGGGAAGATTGGGAACCATAAAGTCTCGAAATCCATCTGAATACAAGGTGTCCAGGGCGGTTTTGATATTGGTGGCAGCCGTTACCAAGTCATATCCCTGACGCAAGTCATTACCGCCCGCCCATACGGTGACAAGGCTGGTTTCCGCCAACAAAGAAGGGTCGTATTGATGAATCTGCCATAAAAGCCCCGTGTGTGAATATCCATAAGGTGTCGCCGCAGGGTTGTCATGGCCGGTGGTGGCGCCAAAATAGGCATAGCAATGCAGGTCCGCCCCAAGATATGCCGCCAGATCTTCCACCCAGAAATCGCCGTCGGACAACCGAACTCCAAAAATATTACCGGTATCCGAAAGGCTGTCCCCAAATACAACCAGATTGTCAAATGTTGTGGTGGCCTGCCCGTTACCACAAAGACCTATCCACAGAAATAAACAGGACAACACCCTTAAAGACAGCTTTTTCATAATCATTCTCTCCTTGTTTAAAGATTAAATAATACTTGATTTATCAAACAGATTTAGAGCTTCAATGCACGGCAGCTCAGGGAGCATGAAAAATAAGAGTATGAAAAATAGAAAATAAGCAAATAGTGGCAAGCCACCAGGCAATGAAATTAGAACTATTTGTGTTTTTTTCAGAGTATTTTGCCATATCAAAAAATAATTAAATCCACAAGAAATTTATTATCCGGGCAATCGTTTGTACTGCATAATCCTTGTGTACTGCATAATCCTTGATTTTCTTTTTTGAACAACGGTTTTAAAAGGTTGAAACCTGGCACAAGCCAGGCAAATTAAATTGGGTAAGATCTTGAATGTACCCCGGCAAATTGATATTAAGATGAGGATCTTAATTCAGACAATCCGGTGTAAACTTAAAAATAATTATCCATAAATAAAATAAGGGGTGAAAAAATGACGGAACTGATTGATGTCAGGGCAAGGGAAATTATTGATTCCAGGGGCAATCCCACGGTTGAAGTGGATGTTACCCTGGCCTGCGGCGCACAGGGACGGGCCGCTGTACCTTCCGGCGCCTCGACCGGAACACGGGAGGCCCTTGAGCTTCGTGACAACGCTGAAAACCGTTTTATGGGCAAGGGCGTTCTCAATGCCGTGGCCAATGTCAATGAAGTCATAGCCCCGGAAATCATCGGTTATGATGCCATGGACCAGGCCGGACTGGACCGGACCATGATTGATATTGACGGTACCGAAAACAAATCACGGCTGGGCGCCAACGCTATTCTGGGCATATCCATGGCTGCTGCCAGGGCTGCTGCCGCCGCCAACGGGATTCCATTGTACCGCCATATCGGCGGCATTAATGCCCGTGTTATGCCTGTTCCCATGATGAATATCATCAACGGCGGTGCCCATGCTGCCAACAGTCTGGATATCCAGGAGTTCATGATTCTTCCCTTTGGGGCAGCCTGTGTGTCTGAAGCCATCCGCATGGGTGCGGAAACCTTTCACAACTTAAAAAAAATACTCAAGGGCAAGGGGCTTGCCACGGGTGTTGGTGACGAAGGCGGGTTCGCTCCGGACCTTGGTTCCAATGAAGAGGCCATTGAAAATATTATTGCCGCCATTGAAGCTGCCGGATATCGTCCGGGCAAGGACATCGGAATCGGCCTGGATGCGGCAGCCAGCGAGTTCTACAAA
Organism: uncultured Desulfobacter sp.; assembly: GCF_963665355.1. GTDB lineage: Bacteria > Desulfobacterota > Desulfobacteria > Desulfobacterales > Desulfobacteraceae > Desulfobacter. The sequence continues at coordinate 4,707,695 of NZ_OY762229.1, read as the reverse complement.
GACGGCAAGTATGTGTTTGCTGCTGAAAACAGAACGTTGTCTGCTGTTGAGCTCATTGACTACTATGAAAGACTGATTGACAAATATCCTTTGGTTTCCATTGAGGATGGTCTGGCAGAAGGGGACTGGGATAACTGGGAACTCATGACCCAGCGCCTGGGCAACCGGATTCAGATCGTGGGCGATGATATATTTGTTACAAACCCAGACATCTTCAAGCAGGGCATTGCCAGGGGCGTGGGGAACTCCATCCTGATCAAGCTTAACCAGATCGGCACTGTGACCGAAACCCTTGATACCATTCAGATGGCCAAGGACTCCGGTTACACCACCGTGGTTTCCCACAGGTCCGGTGAAACAGAAGACTCTTTTATCGCTGATTTGGCCGTGGGCGTAAATTCAGGGCAGATCAAAACCGGTTCCATGTCCAGGAGTGACCGTGTGGCCAAATACAATCAACTGATCCGCATCGAAGAGGAACTGGCTGACTGTGCAGTGTTTCCGGAAGATCTGTTTGTTGTAAAATAGACCAGACATAGTCATGGTAAAGATTTTTTTATCAGTTTGAGGAAAAGGTGAGGTGTTTATCCTTTGATAAATGCCTCACCTTCTTTGTTATTGTTATGCAGTTTGAATAAACTGTGACACGGCTTTTTTAATCCCTTATGATTAAAAAAGTGTGGAAGCGAGGAGTGGATGGCTGAGACAAGTAAATATATTTTTGTAACAGGCGGGGTGTTATCATCATTGGGTAAGGGGTTGGCATCGGCGGCCATCGGCATGCTTCTGGAAAGCCGGGGGCTGACCGTGACCATTCAGAAGCTGGATCCCTACATCAATGTTGACCCTGGAACCATGAACCCCTTTCAGCACGGTGAGGTATTTGTTACTGATGACGGTGCTGAAACCGATCTTGATCTGGGGCATTATGAACGCTTCACCAACGCCAAACTTGGAAAGAACAACAATTTCACCACAGGAAAGATCTATCACCAGGTTATTACCAAAGAGCGCCGGGGAGAATACCTTGGTGGTACCGTTCAGGTAATTCCCCATATTACGGACGAAATCAAACAGGCCATCACCCTGGTATCCCATGACACTGATGTTGTGATTGTTGAAATCGGCGGCACCATAGGGGATATTGAATCCCTTCCTTTTCTTGAAGCCATACGTCAGTTCAAGACCGATGCAGGTCCCTCCAACGTGATTTACATCCACCTGACCCTGGTGCCCTATATTAAAACCGCCTGTGAAGTAAAAACCAAACCCACCCAGCACAGTGTCAAGGAGCTTCGCAGCATCGGTATCCAGCCGGATATCCTTTTATGCCGTACCGAGAGCCTTTTGAGCCAGGATATTAAAAACAAGATTGCTTTGTTCTGCAATGTAGGAGCTGATTCCGTATTCACTGCCAAGGACGTGGATTGTATTTATGATGTGCCCATTGTCTACAATGAAGAAGGCTTGGGGGACATGATTCTTAAAAAACTGAACATCTGGGCCCGGGCCCCTCGCATCGACGGCTGGCGGGAAATGGTGGAGCGTCTTAAAAATCCAAGGTATCATATCACCATTGCTATTGTGGGCAAGTATGTGGACCTGACAGAGAGCTATAAAAGCTTAAACGAGGCACTGACCCACGGCGGTATTTCCAATGACACCAAGGTAAATCTGCAATTTGTGGATTCCAGCACTCTGACAGCGGATAATGTGGATGACGTGCTGTCTAAGGTCGACGGCGTCCTTGTCCCGGGCGGATTCGGGTCACGGGGTATTGAGGGAAAAATTCTGGCTGCCGGGTATGCCCGTCAAAATAAGGTCCCTTTCTTTGGTATTTGCCTGGGCATGCAGATGGCTGTGATCGAAATCGCACGCAACCTGGCAGGTCTCGAAGATGCCAACAGCGAAGAGTTTGATGTAGATACACCCTATCCTGTTATTTACCTGATGAAAGAGTGGGTGGATGAGCAAACCGGCAAGGTGGAAAAAAGGGATGAATCCTCGGATAAAGGCGGCACCATGAGGTTGGGAGCCTATCCTTGCCTTCTGGTTGAAGACACATTTGCCATGAATGCCTACAAGACTGAAAATATTTCAGAACGGCATCGCCATCGTTTTGAGTTCAACAATGAATACAAAGACAGGCTTGTGGAAGCCGGACTTGTCATTTCAGGAACATCCCCGGACCATGGCTTGGTGGAAATTGTGGAGCTGAAAGATCATCCTTGGTTTCTGGGCTGTCAGTTTCATCCGGAGTTCAAGTCCAAACCCATGGCCCCCCATCCTCTGTTCAAGGCATTCATCAAAGCTGCTTTGAAGCAGAAAAAGTAATCAGAACCTACGGGTGAAAACATGGAAGAATTTATCTCCATAACCAGTACCGATAATATTCGTCTTGAAGGATATCTGAACCGCCAGGGGAAAGGGAAAGCCGTGGTACTGACCCATCCCTATCCCCTTTACGGCGGAAATATGGACAGTTCTGTGATATGCCGGATGGCCGATTGTTTCCAGTCTGCCGGGATCGCCACCTTACGTTTTAATCTCAGAGGTACCGGGGGCAGTACCGGAGACCATGATAATGGCCAGGGTGAACAGGATGATGTGCGTGCTGCATTGGATTTTTTATCGGACCATGGATATGATCAGCTTTTTCTTGCCGGATATTCTTTTGGTTCATGGGTAAATGCCCATGTCGTCAGCGCAGGTGTTAGGATCCGGGATCATATTATGGTATCGCCGCCGGCAGCATTTTTCAGCTTTGACCAGGTGACGCGATTGCCCGGCACAGGGTTGATTATTATGGGTGAAAATGATGATTTTGCGCCTGTTTCCATGATTGATCTTCTTATCTCCAGATTGAATATTACGCCCCGGTTTGAGGTCATTGCCGATGCAGATCATTTTTATGCCGGGGCCATGTCCGAGTTGGAAAATGTTCTTTCCGACTACCTGAAATCCTGATGTCTGACCCATTGGGAAAGGCAATCTGAACTGAAGCGCTGGTTCGGAACACCGTTGTATCGGAATACCATTGGACCGGATTGATAAAAAAATACTGAATATTCTTCAAAAAAACGCCAAGATTACCAATGCCAAGCTGTCCAGAATGGTTGGAATTTCAGCGCCGGCTACTCTGGAACGGGTCAAGCGCCTTGAAACAACAGGGGTAATTTGTCACGTCACGGCTGTGTTAGACCCGGAAAAAGTGGGGTTTTCCATCATGGCCATTGTCAGCATTACACTGAGTTTAAGCAAGCTGTCTTCGGTGGAACAGATCAAGGAGAAGTTCTCTGAACTTGAGGAAGTTGTGGAGTGCTACCAGATTGCCGGTGCCCATGATTTTATTCTCAAGGTCATTGCAAAGGACATCAAAGCCTATGCTGAATTTATAAACCAGAAGCTGACTCGTATCCAGGGTATCCAAAGTATCCAGTCCTCATTTGTCATTGACCGTCCCAAGGATAAAAAAATTTTGCTTCTGGATGAAGAGTAAATTTCATCTGTCTTTGCCTTTGTCCTGCAAGTCAAATTTATACTCTTCGTAGGAGGGAATATCCGGGTCGGGGCCGCCGGACGGGTAACCCTCCTTCAATGCCTGCTCCTGGGTGCTCATGTCATAAATTGCCCGGTAAATATTGTCCGTTGTCATCTGGTTGCTGCGTGTGCATCCTGTGGCAGAAATAAGCAGCAGGGCAGTTAAAAAACTTCGCTTTACAAAAATGGGCATGCTCATGGCCTCCTCGGGAGGAATAGATATTTCACCATCAGACTGTCCGGCATGAATAATTTGATGGCGGTTATCAGAATTGTAAACCCATCAAACACAATTCGTCAACTCAAAATTGTATCTGATATTACCTGGGGTTCCCGCTGCTGGACCAGGCGTATCTTAACCTTGATACCGCATTGTTCGCTTAAGCTGTCTTCGGCACCGGAAACCAGCCTTTCCAGACCTTTGATTTCATCTGAAAACAGATGATCGTCCATGGCAATACAGATCATAAGCATTTCTGCGCCTGCCTGACATACCCGTTTCATTGTGCAGTCAAGGGATGCCATGCCCAATATCTTTGTAAGGCTTTCTCTGATTTGGGGTTCAGATACCTTGATGCCTGAAATGATCATGTAATCATCTGCACGTTCGGTCAGCCACTGAATCCGGGTAAAATGGGAGCCGCAGGGACAAGGCGCGGTGATGATCCGGGCCATGTCTCCGGTGCGGAAACGAATAAGCGGGAATGCTCTGGCTGACAACGTTGTTAATACAAGTTCTCCCTCTTCTCCTGGTTGCACCGGCTTGCCTGTGGACGGATTTATAATTTCAGGCAGAATGTGGTCGTCATTGATATGAAGTCCCTCATGGTAGCGGCATTCATAGGCAATGGCAGGCCCGGGGATTTCACTGAGCCCATAGTTGAGCCACACATCCACATACAGCCTGTCCCGAAGTTCGGAAATTGTTTTTCCATCGTCAGGTTCCCCCACAAGAATAATATGTTTCAGGTTCAGTTCGTTGGGGTTGTAAGCCTGGTCGAATATGAAGTCCATGAAATGTCTTGCAAAGGCCGGCGTGGTGACAAGGGTGGTGACTTTGTAGTCCCTTGTCACCATCAGTGTTTTGGATATGGACAGGGGTGAGTTGGGAATCACCCCGGCACCAATGGCTTCACCGCCGTCCTTGTAGTCCCTTGCCCAGTTGGCCAGTCCGCCGGGCAGGTGGATCAGGATAATATCCGCATTTGTCACCCCGGCTTCGGTGTAGCTTTTGGCCACAAGTTTTTCCCAGATCATAAGATCTGTTCTGGTGTATCCGCTTATGGACGGGTTTACCCCTGTTCCCGGCGCTGTATGAATACGTACAATGTCGCGCAACGGCACAGCAAACAAACCATAGGGATAATGGGTGGCAAGGTGCCTGCGGTCCATGAAGGGAAGGGCTGCAAGATCTTCAATGGCTGTGATGCCGGACAGGTTCGCTTCGGCAAGGCGGTTGCTGTGAAAGGGTACATTGCGGCAGGCCCGGTTCAATGTGGTCTGAAGCCGCTCAAGCTGCAGCTGTTCCTTGTCGTTGTTTTCCATATTGGCCGTTATTGTTTCGCGCTCGGACATTATTGATTCCTTCCGTCCAAAAAGTCTCCGTAATCTTTACCCAGGTAGGCCCGCTTGACGTCATCGTCCACTAAAAGTTCATCAGCGCTGCCCTGGAGCACCATTTTTCCTGTTTCCAGTACATAGCCTCTGTCAGCGATTTTCAGGGCGGCCCTGGCATTTTGTTCCACCAGAAGAATGGTCACCCCGTTGTCCCGAAGGCTTTGAATGGTTTTAAAAATCATCTCCACAATTTTGGGGGCAAGGCCCATGGATGGTTCATCCAGCACAAGCAGGGCAGGGCGCGCCATCAATGCCCTGCCGATGGCCAGCATCTGCTGCTCGCCGCCGGACAGGGTACCTGCAAGCTGATGTGAGCGCTCCTTTAATATGGGAAACATCTGAACCACCATATCAAGATCTTCGGCCACCCGGTTTTTCCCCTCTTTTCGGAACCGGGTATATGCCCCCATTTTCAGGTTATCCATAACACTTAAGGGGGAAAATATCTGCCGGCCTTCGGGCACCATGCTGATGCCCTGCCTGACAATGGCTGGGGCGGACATCCCTTTAAGGCTGCCGCCTTTGAATTCAATCTCTCCGGACCAGTTCTTTAACAGGCCGCACACCGCAGCCAAAAGAGTGCTTTTGCCAGCCCCGTTGGCCCCGATGATGGAGATCAGTTCCCCCTGTCTCACCGAAAGGCTCACGGTATGAACCACGGCGATATTTCCGTAACAGCATCTTAAATTTTTAATTCTCAGCATGATAAAAAGTTTTATCCGTTTCCCAGGTAGGCGGACATGACCGCCTCATTGCTCTGGATCTGCCGGGGTGTGCCTTCGGCCAGTTTTTTCCCCTGGTCAAGAACAACCACCTTGTCAGACATCCCCATAACCAGGCTCATGTCATGTTCAACCAGCATCATGGTGATCCCGGATTGTTTGATTTTCTGGATCAGCTGGCCCAGGGCGTGGGTTTCAACCGGGTTCAAACCGGCAGCCGGCTCGTCAAGAAGAAGCAGCAAAGGATCTGAAGCCAGGGCCCGGGCGATCTGGGCCGTTTTCTGCCTGCCTGCGGGCAGGTCACCGGCCATCTTGTGGGCATCTGGGGCAAGACCTGTGAATTCAAGAAGTTCTTCGGCCCGGCGGCGGGATTGCCGCTCTTCTTTTTTCATGGAGGGAATCCGGGTGACCGCCGCCCAGAAACCTGCTTTGGTGCGCACATGCATGCCCACCATAATGTTCTCCAGCAAGGTCATGGATGAAAAAAGTTCCACATGCTGGAAGGTTCTGGCAACGCCTGCTTTTACCAGTCTGTAAACAGGTATTTTTCTGATATCTTTTCCGTTAAAAATCACCTGGCCGGCATCGGGCCGGTAAATACCGGTGACCATGTTGAACAGTGTGGTTTTTCCGGCCCCGTTGGGACCGATCAGGCCGCATACAATGCCTTTTTCAATGGAAAAGCTGATATGGTCCTGGGCCTTGACGCCGCCAAACATCTTGGTCAGACCCTGCACGTCAAGGATTTTTTCAGCCCGGTTTTCAGGTGCTGGCTGTGACAGTGTCATGCCCTGGCCCTCCTGGCTGTCCGGATCATATCCATGATCCCCCTGGTCAGCCCCTGGGGCATGAATATCATGACAACCATCAGGATCAGCCCGAAAATAATCATTTCATATTCGGCAAATCCGTGGAGGACTTCAGGCAGAAGAGTCAGCACGGCTGCACCGAGCAGGGCACCCCATACGCTTGCCATGCCCCCGATCACCACCATGGTGACTATTTTTATGGAGAACATGAACCCGAAGGACTCAGGACTGATAAAAAGGACAAAATGGGCGTACAAAAAACCTGCAATGGCCCCCAGGGCCGCTGAAAACATAAATATTTCAAGTTTGAGAAAATGGGTGTTGACGCCTATGGCAAGGGCTGCTTTTTCCCTGTCATGGATCGCCCGAAGCGCTCGTCCCGTGCGGGAGGCAAGCAGCCTGCGGCAGATGATCATGGCCCCGAGCACAATGCCCCACACAAGAAAATAGTACCCGGTTCCGGCCATGAAGACAAGAGAACCTGCCTCCAATACGGGGATCCCCACAAAACCCGATGCCCCGCCGGTCACCTGGGCCCATTCCCGGATCACAATGTTGACGATCATGCCGAACCCCAGGGTCCCCATGGCAAGGTAATACCCGGAGAGCCGCAGGGTGGGAAGCCCTACAATAAAGGCAATGAGTACGGCGGCGGCCACGGCGCACACCAGGGAGAGCCAGGGGTTTATGCCGTATGTGCCGGAGAGGATGGCTGTGGTGTAAGCCCCGATGCCGTAAAAGGCGGCATGGCCCAGGGAGACCTGGCCGGTGTACCCCATGAGCATGTTAAGGCCCAATCCCAGGATGGTGTTGATCCCGATAAAGGTCATGATCTGAAGGTAATAGGTGTTTTCCGTGACAAGTCCGAATGCGGACACCGCACAGATAAAACTGATGTATTCAATCCAGTTGTATTTATTTTTATCCGTTGTCATCTAAAACCGCTTGGCCTCTTTGGCCGCAAACAGTCCGCCCGGCCGGATGTAAAGAATCAGAAGCAGGAGCACAAAGGCTATGGCATCCTTGAGCCCCGAGGAGATAAGGCCGGCACCCAAGGATTCCAGAATGCCCAGGAGCAGTCCGCCGGCAAAGGCCCCCCACAGGCTGCCAAGCCCTCCGATCATGGCGGCACAGAATCCTTTGAGTCCAAGGATGGTGCCCATGTCATAGGAACTCATGGTGATGGGGGCAATGAAGATTCCTGCCACCGCCCCGCATCCGGAGCTGATGCCAAAGGCCATAACCCCCATTTTTTCCGACGGGATGCCCGACAGCCAGGCCGCCTTTTTGTTGACGGCACAGGCCACCATGGCCTTGCCGGTGATCGTCTGTTTCAGGAAAAGGTGAATGCCGCCTGCCAGGACCAGGGCGGCCGAAACAATCCAGATGCTCTGGGGCAAAAGGGCGGCTCCAAAAATTTCAATGGATTCATGGCTTGAAAAGGAGGGCATGCTGAAGGGGTCTTTTCCCCAGATAATCATGGCCGCTCCTTTCAGGAAAATGCCTGCGCCCACTGTAATAATAATCAGGGTAATCGGTTCGGGATTTCTGGCCGTACGGATGGCAAACCGTTCAAACAAAAGCCCTATCATGCAACCGATGGCCACCGCTCCTGCCACGGCCAGGGGCAGAGGCAGGCTTAAGCGCACCCACAGCGTCACCATGGCCAGGGCCCCGATCATGACAAACTCCCCGTGGGCAAAGTTGATCAGCTCCGTGGAGCTGTACAGCATGGACAGCCCCACGGCGATGACGGCATAGACTGCGCCTGTGGTAATACCTGAAAACAGATATTGGACAATTTCCTGCATGAAAACCTCTATTTACTTTAACAGTGTCCAGGTTCCGTTTTTGATTTCCACCATAACAAAGGCCGCTGGAGACAGGCCGTTATGGTCTTCAGTTGTGAAGTTAAACTCCCCTGTGGCACCTATGTACCCTTTGGTGGCTTCCAGGTTGGCACGGATTTTTTCCTTGTCTCCGTTGCTGCCCTTTAATGCAGCGGCCAGAAGGTTCACGGCGTCATAGGCATACCCGCCAAATCCGGATATGGTTCCGGAATATTTACTTTCATAGGCTTTCTGATAATCTTCAAGTATTTTTTTCTGGGGGTCTGTATCATCAAGGAGGCCGGTCACAAGAATTTTGCCCGTGGGAAGGATATTTCCGTTGGCTGCATCTCCGGCCAGTTCAATGAACTTGGGCGATCCAACCCCGTGGCTCTGGTACAGGGGGATGTCTATTTTGAGCTGCTTTGCATTTTTTGCCACCACAGCCGGGCCGGGGTTTGTGCCCCAGCACACAATGGCATCCGGACCGGCTGCCTTGATTTTAGCCAGCTGGGTGGTGGTGTCGGTATCCTGGGCACCAAAGCTTTCATTTAAGATAACCTGGATACCGAACTTTTCAGCCTGATCCAACAGCTGCATTTTTCCGCTTTCACCATAGGCATTGGACACTGTAAGTATGCCGATTTTTTTAATGCCGGCAGCTTTCATCTGCTGGTACACGGCTGCCACGGCCAGTAAATCACTCTGGGCGGTTTTGAATACCCAGGGATCCACCGGAGTGGTAATCTTGATGCCAGCGGCACAGCTGATCAAAGGCACTTTGGCCTGCTTGGTGAAATTAACAATGGCAAGGGTGGTGGGTGTGGTGGAGGGGCCGATGATGGCGATGACTCGATCTTTATGGAGCAGCTTGTTTACGGCGGATACGGCTTTGGCCGGATCTCCTTCGGAATCATAAATGATGGCCTCAAGCATATGTCCGTCAATACCACCGGCGGCATTAATCTGTTCAACCATCATCTCCATGGTTTTCTTTTCAGGGTCTCCCAGAAATGAGGCCCTTCCGGTTACTGAAAAAATGCCTCCGATTTTGTAAACATCCGCCGCCATGGCCCCTGATACCAATAGCATAGACAGGATGGTTACAAGCATTGCCACTACAAGTTGTTTTTGTTTCATGGTAACTCTCCCTTTATTAAATAAATGGTTGTTAAGCTTTCAGCAAAAAAAAACCATGGGCTTTTCAGATTTACCCACGGTTTATGATCCTTTGTTGTCCCTTGAAAGCACTACATCCAGGCTCCACGGGCGGACGTTCCACACAAGACGCCGCTGAAAAATATGATGACATAATTATAATAAAAACGGTAATACATGGATATTCCCTCATATTGTGCACCAAGTTTTGGCTACATACCTAATCAAGCGCACCTTTTGTGTCAAGCCTTTTTTAACTGGCCTGTTTTTAAAAGAAATTTTCATTAAATCGGTGGGGGATTTGAAAATCATTCTTTTATTCTGAAAAAATATATTTTTCTTATAAAAAATTAGAAAATTTAAACGATATGCTTAAGATAGATAAAGGCTAATAGCATGAAACAGGAAACTGGAACCATATCAGACTGGAACGAAGAAAAAGGATTCGGGTTCATTAAGCCCTTCAATGAAAAACATCAGTTATTTTTCCACATTAGCGATTACAGCAGAAATCATAAGCGTCCCATTCTTGATCTCGGGGTGACATATCGTTTGTCGACGGATCGAACGGGAAGGACATGTGCAATAAATGTCACCCCTGTGAAAAATCACAGAAACAATGGGAAACACAGAGGTCAAAGACTGTTTTCATTGCTTTTGGTTGCTGTTTTTGGGGCACTCTTATTCGTTCTCCATAAAGAAAAATTAATTCAACCCGTCATCCTTTATATATATCCGTTTATGAGCTTCATTGCTTTTGCGGTATACGCAAAAGATAAATATGCTGCCCGGAATAAAAAGTGGAGAATTTCTGAAAGTACGCTACATATTTTATCACTCTTCGGAGGCTGGCCAGGGGCTAAACTTGCTCAAAGTTTTCTGAGGCATAAATCCCAAAAAATATCCTTTAAAATTGCCTATTGGGTAATTGTTTGTATTAATTGCACGGTATTGTATTGGCTGACAACACCGGAAGGTAACGCCTTGGTAAAAAGCCTGATTCGAAATGTAAAATGAAAGAATGTTCCTTACCGGCAATGGGTTTTCAGCATCCCTAAACGGTTACGGATTTATTTTCTCTATGACCGCACTTTACTGGCAAAACTTTCTAAGTGCGCATGGAATGTTATTGCAGCTTATCTTAAATCTACGGTCCCGGATGATGAAGCTGTTCCCGGCGCCGGCATAGCAGTGCAGACCTATGGCGACTTTCTCAATTTCAATCCTCATCTGCACGCTATAGTTTCAGATGGTTGCTTCTTAAAAGATGGCCGTTTTCAGGCTGCGCCGGTATTTATTCTTGAAGACCTGGAAGAGGCCTTTCAATATGAGGTACTGAAAATGCTCAAGAAAGAAGGAAAAATAAATGACGCCATTATTGAAAATATGCTTTCCTGGAATCATTCCGGGTTTAATGTTTATATCGGAGGCCGAATCGAGCCTGATGATAAAGTCGGACTTGGCAACCTGGCAAGATATATCATTCGAGCCTGTTGAGCGCTGAAGCTTCACTGCGTGCCTCCCAGGAAAGACTGGTCTATATTCCGTCCGAAAAATATGATGATGGCGTCGCTAAAATTATTTATACAGCCAAAGACAGAAAATCCCAAAAGATGTTTAATGCTTTGGATTGGCTTGCCAGCTTAGTGACACATATTCCAGGAAGATACGAGCATACAGTTCGTTATTACGGTTACTTTAAAATTTATGAAGTTGATCCTTTGGTTTGCCCAAAATGTCAGGGGCAAATGAAAATTATTTCTTTTATCGAAGATCTTGATATTATCGAAAAGATTTTGCGGCACCTGGGCTTATGGGATATCCACAACCATGACCCACCGCAGGCGGTTATTTCTGATCCCATTCCTGAGTTGGTTTATGACTTTTTAGTCTCCCAGATCCCGGCAGTTGAGTATTGGAATTGATTTTCACTGTACGCAGGGTTTCTGATGAAGTGCGCCTAAAATCAGCTTAAATTTAGGCGTTTTCATATTTGCTTTGGAGATTTCTGATACCGACTGTCCTTTTGCCTCTGTCCTGCTACATCCCTTTTTCGGCGAATGCCCCCGCCCGGTCACAGGCACAACATGTTGGTGCGCCACGAGGGCGTAGGATACCAGCGGATGAAAGTTCCGTCCGGGAAATTGTCGGTTCATCCCGGTAGCTACCCAGACAGTGGGAGAGGGAGACCTTCCTGCTGGAGCTCTGGGGACAGATGTAAGCCTATAGGGCTGCAGCAATCTGACAGGCCGTAACGCGAGTGAACCCTGAGCAGGCCTCGAAAGGAAAGTCGTGGATGCCGACCCGCCCAACATTCGGGGAAGGCCGAAGCGGAACGGGGATGTAACCGATCCACTCGTTTCGATCCACCGGGGTAATGGGGGCAGCATGTCAGAAAGGTATTCTGGGTAACGTGGGAGGCCCGTCCCGAATGCGGGGTCGCGACCCGTAACAAGCAAGCAGCGTATTGGTTCGGGCGGGAGTCGGAGAGGGGGATACAAAGATTATAGTTTCACTGTAAAGCTTTCCGTGGGTGCCGTAATGGAGGCGAACATTTTAAATACCGGAGCAGTCTGAAAGCTGCTGCCTTTTAAAAAGCAACCTTCTGGAGCTATGACATGCAGATAATGATATTCAGGGGACTTGACAGAAGTCCGTTTGACAACCAAGAGTTCTCTGCCTATATGTTAAATATTTCACAGATTAAATTGAGTCTTCTTATTATTGGGATGGTTAAAACAGCTTATGAGCATTGCTAAAACACTGCCACCATTTCTGCCCGGCCTGTTTAAAAGAACCCGGCTGTTTAACCTGCTCGATCAATATCGCAGTTATCCTGCCTTATGGGTGCAGGGGCAGGCCGGGGCCGGAAAAACCTCCCTTGTGGCCAGTTATATCAATCAGTGTGAATTGGAGCCTTTATGGTATCGCGTTGATGCATGTGACGATGACCCTGCCACATTTTTTCATTATATTGGCCGTGCAGCAAAGAAGATGATCCCGGACCGGTATCTTACTCTGCCCGAAGTTACGATGGAATCACTGGGAAATTTAAACCCATTTGCAGGGCAGTTCTTCCGGGAATTGTTTGAACGGGCTGCCAAACCAATGATTCTGGTGTTTGACAATATTCACACCCTTGGGCCGGACTCTTTAATGAATGACATTTTTTCGGTGATTCTGGACGAGATTCCCCAGGGAGTTCATCTGATTATGATCAGCCGGAATCCACCCCCTGTGGCCTTGAGCCGGATGCAGGTTAACCGCAGGATGGCAATGATAGGCCCGGACCTGTTAAGACTTACGGATGAAGAGGTATACAGTCTTTCAAAATTATGGTCTCAACACAAGGCAGGCCCTGAAACAATAAGGCATATGAATGAGCTTACCGACGGCTGGATTGCAGGTCTTGTGTTGTTGTTTGAACGTGGAAAATTGGATGACTCGGTAATAGAAATAGACAATGATTATTTCTTCCGTTATTTCGCAAGTGAGATTTTCGATAATCTTGATGAAAAAAAACAAAATTTTTTACTGCATACGGCCTGTCTAAACAACATTACCCCGCCTGTTGCCAGTGAACTGACAGGAATCCCCCAGGCCATAGATATACTGGATGATCTTTGCGCTCGAAATTACTTTACCAGCAAAAGCGATCAACCAGAACCGGTTTACCGGTACCACCCTCTGTTCAAAGATTTTTTGCTGGTTCGGGGCGCCCGGGAATTCGGCTCTGCTAAAAGCAAAAAAATCGCGGCCAGGGCGGCTGGTATTCTGGCTTCCCTGAATCAGACAGAGGATGCCATTGAACTTGCAAAATATTCAGAAGACTTTTTTCTGATGCGTGACCTTGTTAAAAGGCAGGCCCCTGAAATGCTGGCCCAGCAGCGGTTGCAGCAACTTGAAAAATGGCTGAAATCCCTGCCCGTGGAAATTCATGATTCTTCTCCATGGTTCCACTACTGGTCAGGCTGCTGCCGGCTTCCATTTAATCAGAAAGAAAGCCGCATACACTATGAGCTTGCCTATGACAGGTTTAAAAAGCAGGATGATCCGGAAGGGGTCCTGCTGTCCGCAAGTGGTGTTATTATCGCAATAATGACCCAATGGGATGATTTCAGATCTCTTGCGCCATGGATTCTGGCCCTTGATAACATGGCAGGAGAGGACACCGGGTTTTCTTCAAACAGGACCGAGGCCATGGTCGTTCTCGCCATGCTCAGCGCCTTGCTGTTCCATATGCCCCAACATCCTAAAATGGAATACTGGGCAACAAGAGCCGACAAAATAATCCGGGATAACAATCTTGATATATCCATCCGCATGGATACCGGGAATGCCCTGGCGCACTGCCAGTTCTGGAAGGGGGACCTGGCCTGCGCCACCCACACCATCGACATTTTATCTTTGCTTGTTGATGAAAAAAAATCCGCGACATTACCGCGCCTGCAAAGCGCTATGAACCAGGCCATCCTGGACTGGCACAGAGCCGATTTTGACCAGTGCCTTAAAAGAATAGACAAAGGGATGGCCCTGGCCGGTGAAATGGACTTTCATATCCTGGATGACCGGCTGATCGCGCAAAGCATTTTTGCATGCCTGTCCACGGACAACCTGCCGGATGCCAGCCAACTTCTGGATCGTATGAAGCGGGCCCTGAAAAATCAGAACCGGCTCTCTCTAAGCTTTTATTATTATTTGAGTAGTCTTCGCCACGTTCTTGCAGGTGATCTGGAAATGGCCCGGCAGGAGGCCCGGACAGCGGTTGACATCAACAAGGAGGTTGGCGCGCCATACCCTGAAGCACTGACGACCATTACACTGGCCTGCATCCATTTTCAGATGGGGGAAGTGGCACTGGCCGAAAAGATGCTGACAAAGGCTTGGCGGGCCGGCATGGATATGAACAGCAGAACCCTGGAACTGATTTGTGAGCTGACACGGGCATGGTTCCACTTAAATCAGGATCGGAACGAAAAAGCTCTGGTTCATTTAGAAAAAGCGCTTTCGCTACAAAAGAAAATGGGGTTCATCAATTTCCCTGGCTGGCAGACCAGTATGATGAAACCGCTGCTGCTCAAAGCACTTAAAAACGACATTGAAACAGATTTTGTTCGGGACCTTATCCGTAAAAGGAATCTGCATGCGGATTCAACCGTACAAATCAGCGAAAAATGGCCGTGGCCTGTCAGGATATATACCTTTGGCGGGTTCTCTTTGTATATTGATGACGGGCTTCTTGAGTTTAAAGGAAAGGCCCAGCAAAAGCCGCTGGAACTGTTGAAAACGTTGATCGCCCTTGGAGGGGCAGATGTCAGCAAAGACCGTCTGATGGACTTTTTGTGGCCGGATGCCGAAGGTGACAAAGGGGCAAAGGCCTTGGATACGACGCTGCACCGTTTTCGCAAGCTGATTAAAAGCAAGCAGATTATCCAGGTGCAGGGGGGCAAACTCTCTCTTAACCCCAGGCTTTGCTGGCTGGATACCTGGGCAATGGAAAATATGTTTACTCAAATCGAAACCCTTATGTCTTTGACATCACCTGACCCGGAAAAAGCGTCACAACTGGGGCAGCAGCTTATCAACCGCCATAAAGGCTGCTTTTTAAAAGATGACCATCAACCGGACTGCATCATCAGCTACCGTGGATACATGTACGACCGCTATCTTAACAGACTTGGCAGAATCGGATCTTTCTGGGAAACTTTAAAAGACTGGGATCAGGCCATTGCGTTTTACCGGCGGCTGGTAGAGCTGGATCCAAGGCAGGAATATTTCCATCAGCGACTTATTCTGTCTTATAGGAATCAAGGCCTTGCTTCCGAAGCGCTGGCAGCTTTTGAACGCTGCCGGGAAGCCCTTTTATTCCATTATGGCATAGCACCGTCAGCCCGAACCGAAGCGCTTCTTAAAAGCCTGCAATAGACCGGTTGTAATGTCGTCTTGGAATTTGAACCGGGGTACAATTATTACCAGAAGCGACCGAAGCCTTATGATCAAACTATGTCGGGGAACTGCGATTGACAGGTCTCTTATCAGAGCATGCTGTAACATCTCTTTTCACACTTTTCCCTTTCGGTTTTACATGACCTTCTGCATTTATTTTGGGTACTAATATTGTTACAAGTTCTGTAACATTTAAATGCTTCATCTTGGCATGTTGATGTACACTTTTTTATAGCATTTCGCTGCTCTTTGTCAGAACTTGTTCCATGCCAACTTCGTCTTACTTTGCAACAATCTGGTTGGCCGTCTATAGTGCAAGGAGAATATCCTGAGGGGCAGTCTGCCATAGAAACGGAAACCATACTGAAAAATGGATGATAATGATGCCTACAATCGTAATCTTTGGTGCTGTCATTATTCTTTCCTCCCCAGCACTAAGCTGTGAATATTAATTGGGGGATAATTTTCAGTACCGCCGAAATACAGCATCTCATATGTGGTTGGTTTCTTGAAAGGAAAAAGCGCAATCCGGTTGCACCAAGATTTTTCAAATAAGATGAGAGGTTCAAAGAGTTTTTGGGCGGGAGGTTATTTTGTAAGTACGGTTGGGTTAGATGAAAACCAGGTACGTCAATATATCAGACACCAAGAAAGTACAGAAAATCGACAAATGGGATTTGATTTTGAAATTTAATAAGAAGTAACAATTAGTGACAAAATTTGAAAAAAATGAACCTACAACTGTCGAACAGGAGTTTAAGCTTCACTTCATGCCTCAGGAAAGACTGGTCGATGTTCCCTCAGAAAAACCTGATGATGGTGTTGCTAAAAAGCAGCATTGCTTGAAGAAGTTAAGCAGTATGAAGCTGAGCTATCAAATATAAAGTCAAAAATAAAAGAGGTATCAAAGCATATCACCTGGAAGATCAAGACAAATTCATGCATCTGCTTCCGAACAGGAAGCGCCTTATGGATACCGTTAAAATGATTGCTTACCGGGCTGAGACCTCAATGGCAGGGATTTTGAAAAGTGAGACCATAGATATGCCGGCAGCCGCAGGTTGTTGCAGGATTTGTATGCAACAGAGGCAGACCTTCTGCCTGATACAGAAAATAAAGTTTTAACTGTCCGAGTCCATAATGCGTCAAGGCCTGCGGCCAATAAAGCCTTCATCCGTCTATTTGATGAACTGAACTCGGCAGAACTCTGCTACCCTGGTACTAACGGCCATGGGCCGACCTGGTCTCTCAACACCCAGGCCCAACCCACAACAAAACATGAAAGTAACTCAGCAGCTTATTGGTACTTTCATATAACAGCCATGGGCTGACCTGACATATCAGCTGCCAGACTCGGCCCACAACAAAGTTTGAAAGATCTGAGTGACTTACCCAGTCTTTCATATAAAATATGAAGATGGAATATGTACTTGCTCTCAATGAATCTGGGTAGAAGAAATTTTAGGCCTGAGGTGTCAAAATGACTTCCTGCAAATCAAGAGTCCTGAACTTCTATCTCATATTGGCCATGAAACTGACCATACAGGAGGACCAGACGCGTTATGTCTTGTTTCGCACATTATGGAAATGCCTGGTCATATTTTCATGCGCAACAATCAGGCTTCCATCTTCCTTTCTTATGGTAAGGCGTCCTTATCTTAACCTTTTAGGAGGCAACAGCCTTGCTGGATAACGCCTGATCCGATGAGCTTTTTAAAAAATGGATTTGTTAATTTTGAAAAATAATCCGGCATGATTCTGGCATTATAGCCTTGCCAAGTGGGATGGACACGGTTAATGAAGGCTCTTGAAATGCAGTGGACCCCATGGAACCGAACTCCCGTTAAAATGAATCCAGCAAGGAGGCATTATGGTGGAAAAAGGGAACAGAAATAGAAGCAAACGTGAAGATCAGAAAGTCGGACAATTAACCCTGAAAGAAAAGCGCAAAAAGAAAAAAGATAAAAAATTGGCCGGTAACAACCTGCAGAAAATAACAAGTGCAGGGACTGAAAGCTAGCCCAAACCATATACTTTATTAATATGACTGTTTTTCTGATTTGCCGGCCGGCTGTGTTTCAAAGCTGCCGGCAAATCAGTTTTCTGTTTCAAGGGGAAGGACCTTGCCAAACTGGGTTGCTTTGTTTTCAATCTGGTTTTGGTTCCACCACCACCTGAACCTCAACATCCGGCTACCGCTTGTCCACGGGCTGAACCGATTGGGCCGCAACAACTTTACAGTAAAATTTGGTGTTTTCCCGGATATTGCTCAGGTACACCGGTGTGGTGGTGATGTTTTTATAGGATTTTCCGGCATCCCCGGAAGGCACAAACACGGCAACAGATTCAGGCGCAACCGTGGCCGAGGTCATGTGCAAGCCATCGGGAAGGCTTCCCACCAGCTGGGGCTTCACCGGCAGCATGGTGCGTGTCAGTTTTGAGATGTTGACCTCAATGCTTGCCGGATCAACATCAAGCAGTTTGACTCCCCGGGGCAGCCTGAGATTGTCCTGACTGATGAATACGGTCTGCTTTCCTGCGGACATTTGTGAAAGGTCAATTTTGACCCCTACTGCCGCCGGTGACAGGGCATCAAGGTCTGATTTGGCCCCACTGATATGAAGCTTGGCGTCGGTGGCCTTTTCCCCTATCATAACCACATCCTCCGCCGTGGCCGTGTACTCCACCGGAACCGTGATCACCTTTTCAATTGTCATGGCGTATAGTAACTCCCAGGGGCTAATTGTTGGTGTTTTTATCAAAGGCCTGGGCCTGTTCAGGTGTCAGAAACAGGTCTTTCATGCTGAATATGAGCATCCTCTCAGCCTGGGTGAACAACCGGTTGGACAACAGAAGCCCCGACAGATCCATATCGCCGGACGCGTCTTCGGCAGACGCCTTGACCGTTTCCTGGATAAAAAGGTTGTCGTCAGCCTCAATTTGTTTAAAGGTGGCAGAGATGGTCTGGAAGATCTGATCTCGCTCCTGGTGGATGGTTATGGTGTCCGTGGCGGTCAGAAATTGAAACAGTCTTTTCCTGAACCGGCTGTATTGGCGGTTTAAAAAGCCGGATTCCGATACTTCAAAATTCGTCCAGGATCGGGCGGATCTCTTCAAAGTTTTTGGCCGCATTCATGATATTTCTGGAAGCCAGAATGATCTGGGATAAGTCCCGTGTTCTGGATTCATCCATGGTCTGGGTCTGAATTCGGGAGTAATAGGCCACCACTGCGGAATGAAGCCGGCCAATCTGGATAAAAAGTTCTTTTTGTGCTAACAGTTTGTGTTCATTTTTTTCAAAGGGCAGCCTGTCGTCAAATAGCAGTTTTTCATCCAGGGCAAGGGTCCTCAAGGCATACAGCCGGCACTCCTGCAGCATGTGGATTACTTCGTTTCTCATGGCCACACCGGCGGCTTCCGTCTCTTCGGCAGGGGTGTCGGCCAGGTAAACGCTGAGGTCTTTTCTGCGTTCAGGCACAAGCTTGACAAGCAGACGGGTGAAAGAGGAGACAAAGGGGACAAACATCAAAACCCCCGTAACGTTGAACAGGGTATGGAACAGTGCAAGGCCCACCGGCCCGTTGGTGGAGACATCCACCCACAGTTTGATGGCCCTGGCCATCAGGGGCAGTCCGGCAAAGGTAACGATGCCTGTACCAAGGTTAAATATAAGGTGGCCGGCCGCCACCCGTTTTTTGGGCGGGGTTTCCCCGACTGCGCCTAAAGAATGGTTATGGTGGTACCGATATTGGCGCCGATGACCATTTAAATCCTTTACGGATGTTTCCAGAAGCTGCATCCCGAACATGAAAATACCCAGTCCGGCAAGCAGTTTCCAATAATCGAACCCAGACATGGTGTATTGTCCAGTTCAAACGGGATTAAAAAGAGTGATCAGAAATAAGTTTGTTCTCCTCATCCATAGTCTATGAATCGCATAAGATCATGCGCCGGATTACCCGCACAGCCATAAAGACGCATGCTTCATCTCTTTGAACAGAACAGAGCACACCGGGCCTTTAGACAGACGGGACAGTATGTTATTGCTTTCGCTTCCAGCTTTTCCCAGCGCAACAGCCGCATAGGTCTTTTTTGCAGTCAGTTTTAAAATCTGCTGGGCCGGGTTGCTTGACACAGGCAATTGCGTTCTGATCCGGTTTATATCCAGGTTATTTCTGGATAAAATATGTATGTACTGGTCCATTAAAGAGGGCTCTAAAAATACGGATTCAGGCGCCAGAAGGTCAATGTGGTGCTTTTTGCTTTCAGCCAGGATAAATCCGACGTGGTCCGCCATCTGAAAAGAGGCGGGAGAACCGTCCAGATACAATAAAACATCTTTACCGATTCCTTCCCGGGTGTTGCACAGCCACAGAGGAAACACCGGTTTTTCCTTAAAGAGTTGTTCACTGATACTTTCGTCAAAAGCCTCTTCAAGGATGTTGATTCCTCTTCGGCCCAAAACAACGGCATCATAGGTCCCTTTTTCCGCCTCCTGGATGATGTCTGTAACCGTTGAAAGCACCGAAGATCTGGATTTATACATGATATTCTTTTTTGAAAACCCTTTTTCCATCAGGATGGTTCCGGCCTGTTCAAGGGCCTGTTCTCCCTTGGCCTGCAGTTCCTTTTCCTGGTCTGCCCCCGGATTCGTCTGGGGTCCTGAGAAAAAAAGAGTAGTTTTTATATTGGTTTTATCCGGAAAAAAATCGCCAACAAAGCGCACACCGTACAGCGCGCTTTTCTGATCTGAGACGGTAATTAAAAAGTGCCTATCCATCTTTTTCCCTTCCTGTTTCAATGAGTATTTAAATGAAGAGGAACTCTTTGACAAAATCCGAATTCCCCGATATCAAGCAAGCAGATCTTTTATCTTGATAATAAAGCATTATAATATACAGCTTTTGCTGAAAAGAAAGGATTTTCCAGGCCATGTTAGAACAAAATATTCTCATCACCGGTCTGTTTGTCTTTGCCGCAAGAATATGTGATGTGTCCATCGGAACCATCCGAACAATAATGACGGTTCAGGGCAGGACGGTAATCTCTTTTATCCTTGCTCTTTTTGAAATCACCATCTGGGTTCTGGTGGCCAGTACAGTGATCAACCAGGTCCATGACAAACCTCTTCTGGTCATATTTTATGCATTTGGCTATGCCACGGGAAATGTGGTGGGTATCCTGGTGGAAAAAAAACTGGCTTTCGGGGTGATCATCCTCAAGCTTTTAACCCGGACAGCCGGCCGTGAAATTGCCGACCATCTCAGGGAAAAGGGCCAGGCCGTAACGATTTTTGTTGGAGAGGGGATGCGGGGGCCTGTCAGTGAACTGTATATTGCCTGCCGTAGAAGGGATCTGAAGTGGATTCTTCCGGAGGTGACAAAGATGGATAAGGAGATATTTTATGTCATTGAGCAGGCAAGGGCCATCAGCAAAATGCTTCGCCCCGTCCATACACCCCTTGGCGGCTGGCGTAGTACCGAAAAGAGAAAATAACTGCCATGGGCCGCTGGTGTCCAAACACTACTTCGCTTTTTCCTTTGAGGCCCGGACCTCCCCCATCAGTTCGAGCTGGACTTTTTGAATTTCCACCAGCCTCTCCCATTGATGAGATAAAAGATGGTCTACTTTCTGATGAAGTTGGCGAATTTCAAGCTCGGCTTTCAAATTGATTTTATAGTCATGGGTTGCCCTGGCACGATCTTTTTCCTCCTGCCTGTTCTGGCTCATCATGATGATTGGTGCCTGTAATGCGGCAAGGCAGGAGAGCAACAGATTGAGAAAAATATATGGAAAAGGATCAAACGGTTTAAGCAGCAAGGATATGGAATTGATTCCTATCCAGACAAATAAAATACCTGCGAACAGGATGATAAATTTCCAGCTTCCACCAAACTTGGCAATCTGATCGGACAGGCGCTGGCCAAATGATATTGATGATTCAAGCTCCTGGTCGACTTGTACGGATAAAATTTCATGGTTGGACATACTTTCCAGAACCTCTTTTTCCAAATCCGTAAGCTCCCCCTTTTCGTCTTCAACAAGCGAGCTTACATATTCGTATCGAAACCGGTTTAAATCATCCACACAGATAAATCCGTCATTTGACCAGCCCGGGTAGGCTTTTCTGATGGTTTCCGCCACTGCCGGCCGGATGATGTCCGCTGCCAGTAATTGGATGGCATCGGCGTGTCTGCCGCAAAGTTGGCAGGACCTGTTCTCAATGTGTTCTGCATGTTCCATTAGTGATTTCCTTATTCATCTGTTGGGAAAAACCGGAGCGACCTAGTTCTTTTTACTTCGGCTTGCTTTTTTCCTCTTTTTGCAAAATTTCATGGTATCTCTTCCTGATCTGCGTAATGTCAACGGTGGGCTCCGGAGTCTTCATTTGCAGGGACTCCAGGGTCTGGACAATAATTTCTGATATGGCAAGGTTGCGAAACCACTTGTGATTGGAAGGGATTATGAACCAGGGCGCATGTGTGGTACTGCATTTTTCCATGGCAGATTCAAAGGCACTGGTGTAATCGTTCCAGTAATTTCTCTCCGTATAATCGCTTTCGCTGATTTTCCAATGGCGCTGGGGATCATCAATCCTTTTTTTGAACCGCTTGAGCTGTTCGTCCGCGTCAATGTGCAGATAAAACTTGAGAATGTGGGTGCCGTTGTTATGAAGAATTTTTTCAAAATCATTGATCTGGTCGTAGCGCTTGGACCAGATAGCCTCGGGCACCAGGCTATGCACCCGCACCACCAGCACATCCTCATAGTGGGAACGGTTGAAGATGCCCACCTGGCCCCGTGCCGGCGCTGCCTTGTGATAGCGCCAGAGAAAATCGTGGGCAGCCTCCTCGGCGGAGGGGACCTTGAACCCGCTCACGGTACAACCCTGGGGGTTCAGGGTGGAAAGCACATGGTTGATGGTACCGTCCTTTCCCGCAGCATCCCGGCCCTGAAGGCAGATGAGCAAAGAGTGTTTATTTTCTGCGTACAACAGGTACTGCAGTTCTTTGAGTTTACTGTTGTACGTCTCGATTAGTTCCAATGCATCTTCCTTGGATTTATGCTGGTCCTTGAAACCGGCATCTACTTTATCCAGATTGACTTTATCCCCGGGTTTAACCTGAAATTTTTTGGCATAATCCATGGCACCTCCAAGCTCATATTAATGGTTTTGTGGAACAGCAGGTAAATCATAACCCTGCGTTTTGTTCACACAATAGCACATTACTCCTGCTTCATCACGGCATCAATACGTGTGGCCAGGGTCTGGTGATCCACAGCCGAGTTTTTTTTCAGCACATTGGTCATCAAAACCACCATATAAATCCTGTTGTCCGGACTCTCCACAATAGCCACTGAATTCATGAAGTTGTCCTTGTTTCCCATATATTTTTTGCAAGAATATCCCGGCTCGGTAACACAGTGGTAAAGGCTGCCGGATTTAAAAAATACGGCGTCACCAGAAAGGGCCGGTGATGAAGCATACCGGATACGTTTGGCTGTACTGTACATCAGCCGCTTGATTTCAAGACTGGACCACCTGTCGCAGATTTTACCCTGCTCCATGGCCACAAGGTACTTCATCAGTCCCATGGGAGTGCCGTTGCTGTCTCCCTCTCCGGGAATCATCTTTTTTCCGGCAGCCGTAAAAAGGCTGCCCAGGTGAAATTCCTGGGGCGTGATTCCCAGGGCGATGAGAGGCTGGTTAACCACCTTTTCTGCTATGCCACTGAGCACCGATTTAGGCGTTGTTGCAAAAAAGATTTTTTCATCTTCGGCAGACGGCGGATAGTTTTTACCGAAACTGTGCATGAGGATCGCTTCTTTCCACAGGGTTGAGGCTGCGGCATTGGCACTGGCCGAAATCATGTGATCAGCCCACTCGTAAAGACAGAACCGGTCCCCCTGGCGAATGGGGCGACTGTCAAACCTGCCGGAGGCAGGATCATACACAGGTACGTTGTGGTGATCCGTCTCAATCCATGGTCCCGCCGTAACAATTCGGGTTTTCAGAAGCTCGCGTCTCTTTTCCGTATCATCCGGGAATATCTTTTTAAGTTCAGTGAACAGGCCTGCGGCAACGGCAAGTTTGCCCACACTGCCCAAGGCAAACCGCCTTGTGGGTTGCCACAGGGCAAGCCGTGGTATAATTCCCGGTGAAATGTCCAGAACTGCCAGTGAATAGCTTTCATCCAGAGTAGGAAAAAGGGAGTTTGTTTTTTTTTGAAGTCCAGGGTCCACCTCGTCAGATGTCCCAATCAGAGAAAAAGATGGAGAGAGCATGTGAAGCTGAATCTGGTCTGTGGAGAGCAGGGCCCCTTTGGGCAGCTTAGGTCCTTTTTCAAGGTTATCCATGACCTTCTGGGCATGCACAAGCCGTCGGATTCCGGTTCGGTCAAACCCGTCGATGGGATAGGCATTGCCCCGGCCTGTCGAGAGAACAAGCAAAACCATTGTGAGGACCATACTAAAGAAAATTGAATGGAAACCTGACATAACTTTCATAATTATAACGGCCTTTGCAGTGAGATCGTGTCCGGTTCTTTATAGCCCATATCCAGTCTTAGCAGATAGTTGGTCATGCCGGCGCGTTTGTTTTCCATAAACGGGCGAACCTGGAACAGCCTGATTTCATCGTTGAAAAATCCCATTTCAATGTCAAAGGGTCCCTGTCCCTCGATCCCAGGGGTACCGGGAAGGGTGTTTCTGACCCTGGCCACAAGTTCCCTGATTT
Organism: uncultured Desulfobacter sp.; assembly: GCF_963665355.1. Taxonomy (GTDB): domain Bacteria; phylum Desulfobacterota; class Desulfobacteria; order Desulfobacterales; family Desulfobacteraceae; genus Desulfobacter. The sequence goes on along the minus strand of NZ_OY762229.1, from coordinate 4,683,337 downwards.
TCTGGCGGTCCAACGCATTTAACACAGGTTCATCCAGGTCAACCCACGCTTTGACCACACCGCCCTGGGACGGTGTGGTTGTAGCATTTGTCTCCCGGGCCGGCTGAAGCAGGATATCCTCGTCTTTTACGGTGAGTAGATAGTTTTCTGCGGTCTGGCCGTCTACGGCCCCGGCCACACCCCGGCAGAAGGCCACGGTAATTCCTGAGGGATTGCCGGAGAAAAGACCATGGGTAATGATAACCCCGGAGCGCTGGACATTCACCGAAGGCAAAAGCAGAATGGAAGGGAAAACATTGGCCGGATTGCTCAGGTATTTTTGCCGCCACAGATAGCTTCTTTCACTGTAGGGCGAGGCCCACACCTCACGGATACCGGCAAGAATACGCTTCTTTTCCCTTATATTGAACAATGTCAGGTTCAGTCCGGCACCGGTGAAGTCCTTGATATCTTCCATGTTGGTGTCGCTGCGGATAAATACCGGCACTTCACCCAGTTCATTGCCTAACGCCTCCATAAACAATGTGTTTAGCTCTTTCTCAAATCCCGGCAGAAACGGCATGGTTTTAATAGCATTCTGCAGTGTTGCCAAAGCGTTGATCCGACCGGCTTCATCCTGGTCCGGTGCTGCCAGCACCCGGGTCAGATATTGCCAGTAGGTGCCGTCAGAGTCCGGCATGGGCTGATCCATATGTTTTTTGAAAAGACCAAAGGGCAGGATGATGCCTTCTCCCACGGTTCCGGGGAACTGGAACTTAAGCTGCCCTAAATTGGCGGCCTTGGGTCCGCATATCCGTCCCGAATCCTTGGCCCTGGCCGCACTGAGTAATACCGGATGCACCTGGTCCAGGTTTATGCGGTCCACGGGCACGGTGAAAAGCTCTGTGCCGCGTTCTTTGTTGTTTACAAGGGCTTTTTCCTGTTCAGTCATCTGGGTTTGTGTTTTAATCACCACTCTGCCCCGTTGGGACACAGCAAACAGAATTTTCTGGCCGGCAAGAGCCGACAGCTGGTCAAAAACACTTTCGGTGACAGCGGCATTGGGAATACCAAGGTTTCTTGCCAGAAGCTGAACATGGGAGACCGGGTTGCCCTCGGATACGGACATTACACCGGCCACAGGTTTCAGATCCGATGGAATGTTCCGGAACAGATAGATGTTTTTAGATTCCATCTCCATGGGCTTTTTTCCATCTTCCACAAGACTTAAGGTGCCAAAGGCCAGGCCTGGATTCATACCCCGCAATCCGCCTGTTTCCACGCCATCGGGTACCATGTGGGTCATGCCTGATATTTTTTGAATCGCCTGGCTCAGAGCGCCTGCACTGCGGCCCAATGCCAGAAGAATTGATGAACGGATCCGGTCGTCGGAAAAGCCCCGGGCCTGGGACGCAAAGGTGCTGAAAAGCGAGATCTCAGAACCGTAAACCGCTGTCACCATGGTGGTCCCCCAGTCCACTACCCTACGAACTTGCTCTGCCTTTAGTCTGACCCCGATGAAATCATCTTCTTTTTCCCGGGAAAGGGGCTTATATTCATTGAACGTGTCCCATTCCCAGGATTCAATATACCCACAACCTGCCGCAGCCTTTGCCAGGACAAGGTTTTTGGCCAGAAGCTGTCCAAGGGTTTCGGGATGCCAGTTGGAAACGGTCATCATTAATACGTTTTCCAGTTCCAGGGAGGCATCTATAAGCGGAAGACGAATATTTTCAGGCACCCCGGGCAATTCTTTTCGAATTTTAATCAGCAGATCCGCCATGTCCGCATAGGGGTTGGGCTCATAGTTATCAGGAGAAAAATTTAAAGATCCCAGTGCGTCTCTCGTCTCCTTCACGCGGGCAATCATTACGGAAAATCGTTTATTTTTCAGACTATCCCGGGTCAGGACGGCATCCAGCAGATCCGCCGGCAAGATTTTGTATTCTGCGTCAAGATCGCCAAGCAGGGTTTTAAACAGTTGAGTCTGTTCCGCATCCATGCGGGCCCCATTTTCATCTCGGTATTTCTTAACCATCTCAAGGTCACCGGCTTCAGGTTGGCCGTGAATTTTAATTCGCAATGCCATGAAGCCGGGGTCTTTTTCGGCAATGGCCTTGGACACTGAACGAATGGACTGCAGTCGGGTTTTATTTCGGTTCACATGGGGAATAACCCGGCACGCTTCACGGGCAATAAAATAATCTTTTGTGCAGGTCTGGGGCAGGGCTAGTATCCGGTGCAAAAAAGCACCTCCCCATTTATTTTCATCTTCGGCCTGGACAGCGCCTCTGTAGAACCGGGCTTTACGGTAGATCCACCCGTCATCGGCACTGATGAGGTATTGCAGCAGAGCATACTGCTTGAGCCGGGAATAACGGGTTGCCATATCCCAGGCCAGGTCCGGGGAGGTTCCGGCAAGCACGGTGTCCAAGTATATTCCTTTTTCCTGTTCCAGTGCAAGAACCCACTCCTTAACTCTTCCATGCTGAACCCCTTCATCTTTCGGACAGGGGGTTTGGGCAGACTGGATTTTGCCGTCCGGGCAAAACCAGTTTATTTCCTGGAATGGACCCCTGGGATCGTTTTTAAGGGTGTCTATTTTTTTTGCAAGATCGGAATCCCAAAGGTTTTGGGTACCTGCCATACTGTCGGCCGGAAAACAGGCCCACACCATCACTACCGCAAAAACAACACACATGTATCTATTCATTTATCTATCCTTGATTGGGGGGGGCTTCAGACGGAATACTGAATTTTACCCTATTTATAACTATTGATTTCAAGAGTCAATTTCTTAAAAATATGACATAAATGCTAACAACAAGGTAAATTTAAAGTCAGTTTAATAGATTTGTAATTAGCGCCTAAAATGCCCGGTTCGTTCAATGGCCCGGGCGGCCATGTCGCGTATGGCCCGGGACGGACTGCCCATCAGTTGGGCCATAAAGGGCAGGAATCGGTCATCGGGTTGGTGAATGAGCAGATTCAGTGTTTTTTCCTTTAACACATCATCCTCTCCCCTGAGCATGGCAACGTAGGATTCAAATTCTCCTGGAATATCTCCATCCTTCTTATTGGCAGGCAGGTCCTGCCGGGGAGCAAAGCCGGTTTCAATGACCGGGATGATGATCTGCTTGATGTTGATCTCCAGCACATTGTCCAGAAACTCCATGGCGTTTATTCTGGTCTGTGTATCCGGGCTTTTAATGCCTTTGTAGGCGTTGTACATCTCCACCGGCGGGTAGCTTAATCCCAGCAGTCTGAAAATACGTTCAAGGCTTTCGTCCAGTCGGATTTCAAGGGCCCGGATCAACTGTTCCCGGGCAAGATTGCGGTTGCGGGCGGCATCGTCGCCATCTGATTCAATGGTCTTCTGGCCGTACAGAATCAGAAGCATTTCCATGTAATCGTCAGCTTCGGTCTTGATTTTATTCATGATCTGTTTTTTATCGAACAGAAGCGATCCGGACTTGATCCGAAGCCTATTCAATGCCCGGATTACCTCGTATCGCATCCCGATATCGCTTTCCATCAGGTGCCGGCAGAGTATATCAACGGCCTTTTGATTGTTAAAGGCGGCAATCACCTCGGGCAGTTGTTTGCGGATGATATAGGACAGATAGGTATTGGATAAAGCCGCCTCCAGGGGCCCAAGAACCTGGGGGCCATGACTGATAAGGCCCTGAACCGCAGCGTTGCGATAGCGGCTGTTTCGACCTAAAAAAGAGAACAGACTGCGGATAAAAACCGGGTTCTGGGTTTTGCCGGCACTGATGACCGCTTCCGCCGCAACGTCCGGGTCACGGTCTTCCATTAACAGGAACAGATAGGGATGAAGATCCGTGATGTCGGCGACGCCAATTGCCCGGGCACAGACTTTACGGGTGAAGGCGGCCTGGCTTTCCTCCATGGCACCGGCACTGAAAAGCAGCTGTTCTATCATTTTTCCTGGATTGAAATCTGAACGAATCAGTCGGTTGCGCCGGGCTTCCCACACCAGGCAGAGCAGTGCCCCGCTCCGAATCCAGTAATCACCGTCTGTTAGCTGCTTATGAAGAAAATCCAAGGGCTGTTTGTCGAAATGAAACAGATACCGCATGGCTTCGGTGCGCACAGTCAGATTTTGTCTTTCATACATCAGACGTTCAACTTTATCCCGCACATCAATCTTTTTCAAGAAATAGAGCTGCCGCAGGGCTTCTGCACAGATTTCAGGATTCGGATGGTCCAGCAGACGGATAAAGCTTTCACTGAGCTTTTCACTGTGGAAACCTGAGATGCGCTGCAGCATATTCAAAATTTCCGGGGAGTCTGCCCGGGAGAGCATCGCCGAGATGCTTTGAATGATCTGTTCGTTTTCGGGAATCGGCCCCATGGGCAGGTCATCAAGTTCTGAATTGGGATTGAATTTTTCGATAAAATAGTTAAGATACTCCCGTTTGACTTTCAGGACAAGCAGAATCCATATGCCCACAAAACAGGCAATTACAAGGCTTATGTAGGCCGGAGCAGCATTGAGTCCGAATATAAGGCCGACCAGAATCAGGCCGCCGATACCGCCGGCTGCACTGTCCACAAAGACATCAATAAAGGCCTTGGCCTGACTTTTGATTTTCAGAGGCACCGGCAAAAACAGCAGCTCCATACCGCTTTTGTTCAGCGAGTTTTTAAAGCCGCCTTCACTGATTTTGATAAACACCGCTGACCACAGGGTCGGTGAAAAAAATATGGCAACAGCACCCAGCAGCACGGCCCCCGGCATGAACAGCAGTGAATAACCCACCCCGAACACTTCCAGAGTCTTGCGGGTCAAAACGATTTGAATCACCAAGGAGACAATGTTCAGGTTTGACATCCACAGCCCCAGAAAGGCTGCCATGTCATCCTTGTCACTGATCACATCGGATACAATGGTGTTGAACTGATAATCCACCAGACGGGCGACAATTACGCTCACGGCCAGGATCAGAGTGGTATAACGCAAGTGCCGGGATCTTAAGATCCGGGTCAATGTCTGGCGGGTGCCTTGGGGTTCAAGGTCTGTCTGTACCGGGGTAAACACCTGGTTTTGCAGGTCGCAGTCCCGCCACAGCTTTGTCATGATGACAATACATCCGGCAAGACAAAGGGCAGCGACCGGGATCAGGTGGCAGCTGCCCACCACCGGGGCCAGAAACCGGGTGAGATAGCCGCCTGCGATACCGCCGGCAATGGCGCCGGAACCAATGGGGCCGAACAGGCGTTTGGCCTCGCGGATATTGAAAAACAGACCTGCTGCCAGCCAAAACTGGGAGGCGCAGATCAAGGCAATCAGGCTGCTCCATATAAAAAAGAGGTAGAGGACAAGCCCCGGCAGGATTTGAAAATAGATAAATGCCCAGAAGGAAATCAGGCAGCAGCCGGCGCTGACAAGGGTGGTACGCATCAGGCTCTCCAGTGACCGGGTTTTCAAAAGGGATGAATATGACCAGGAGAGTGTAGCCGCAAGTACGGCCGTCATCATATAGACCTCGGGCAGGTGCCGGGCGCTGAACCGGGCCAGAAACAGAGCCGTGCTCACGGGCTTGGCAATCATCAGGGCGCAGATGAGTAAAAACAGGTAAACAAACATCCACACCGTGCGGTGAAGTTCTCCTTCCCGGATGTCAAATATTTTCTTGAACAGCGGAGTTAACAGGTGGGGTCTGTGAATACTGTTTTTCTTTACGGCCATGGGTCTTTTTTTTCCTAAAATCCGGCCTTCTGGACCGACGGATCTGCCGCCCCCTGTTCCAGACGCGGCACCGTGGCTTTACCGGTATTATCTTTAAGCACAGATTCCAGTACCGGAAGCAGTTTTCTTAAAATCATCTCTCCATTTTTGTCTTCTACTAGGGCCACGGCGATGTATCGCCGCCATTCGGGGCCCCAGACCAGAACGGAATCAGAATGCCAGGTTTTCCATGTCCCGGATTTCCGGAAGATCTTGGCATCCGGGACAATGTTTTTCAATACTTTGACAAATTTATGCTCGATACCCGGGTCCACCAATATTTCCAGCATCTGGCGGCTCCGGTCGAGATTGATCAGCCGGCCCATGGCCAGCTGATAATAGAACCGGCACACCTGGGTGGCAGTGGCACCGTGGCTTAAGCCCTTGATGGGATCGGGAAGCCTGCTGTCGGTTTTTGCATATTTTTTGCCCACCCACAGGCCGCCCCCGTGATCCTGGTCATAAAATTCGTACTGGGGCATTATCAGGATTTGCTGGATCCGTTTAAGGGTGATTTTTTCAATTACCCGGGTGGCTGCCTGGTTATTGGATTTGCGTATCATCAGGGTGAGGTCTCCCATGATCTTTGGGGTTTGTTCAAGTCCGTCGTACTCAAAACTGTGAAAGGCCGCCAGCAGGATAGCGATCTTGGGCAAGCTGGCCGCATACATCATTTCGCCTCCGTTGACCCGGGCAAACAGGACATGGTTTAAATCGGACAAATCCACCAGGCCCACGGCCATTCTCTTTTCTCGGATCAGTTTCCGCCAGGTTTTATTCTGTGATAACGCATTTTCAAGCCCTTTTTGAAAATTTTGATCTGCCAGGTTTCTCAAGGGCATAACCTTTTGAGTGGCCAGGGGCAGGGGAAAATCAGATGCCGAGACATTTGATATTAAAGCAAGAAAGCTGATCAAGAGTGTACCCAGAGTTCGGAATATAGCATAAGAATGTTTTTTCATTATTGTGTTGAAGGATCTCCCAATAGTGCGGATATTACAGTGAGGCCGGGTGAAAAAATCATGTTCGAGGCGGGTCGACATTGACCTTTTATATCCTTTGTTTTTTCCTATTTCATATCCCGGGTTTGTGTTGACAAATAGCACGGAAACATCCACTTTAAAACAGCTATTTTTACCCCTTCCATGAAGGAGATCGACCATGAAAATCAACATCATTGTGGTTGTCTGCGACCAGTCCGTATACGCTTTCCTTGGGAATTTAGAGCAGGGCAGGATTCAATGATACTATACTTTTCAGGCATAATGTCGGGTTTACTTCTCCTGGTCTGGAGCGCCAACCTATTTATTGAAGGAGCGGCTGCCGCAGCCGTGCATTGGGGCATGCCGCCCCTTTTAATCGGCATGGTGATTGTGGGTTTCGGTACCTCTTTACCTGAAATACTTGTTTCAGTCATGTCCGCACTTCAGGGAAGTTCGGGAATTGCCCTGGGAAATGCCTATGGTTCCAACATTGCCAACATCGGATTAATTCTCGGGATAACGGCATTGATCAATCCTGTCACGGTGAACTCCAGGGTTTTGAAAAACGAGCTGCCCATTCTTTCACTTGGTACGGCTGTGGCCGGATATCAGGCCTTTGACGGAAACGTCTCCCGGCTGGATGCCTGGGCGCTGCTGGCATGTTTTCTGGCCCTGATCGTATGGTCAATCCAAAACGGGTTGCGAGAGGAAACGGATTCCCTGGCCAAAGAGGTCAAAACCCAGATGACACCCGGGAGCATGTCCATTGGCAGTGCCGTGTTCAAGATTGTCGTGGGGCTTGTTCTGCTCCTTGCAAGTTCCCGGTTGCTGGTCTGGGCGGCGGTGAATATCAGCCGGCTTTTGGGTGTAAGTGATCTGATCATAGGGCTTACTGTTGTGGCCGTGGGAACATCCCTGCCGGAACTGGCCTCCTCGGTTATTGCCGCCCGCAAAGGCGCCCACGACATTGCCGTGGGTAACGTGCTGGGCTCCAATCTGTTCAATACCCTGGCTGTGGTGGGCGTTGCAGGAGTCATTCATCCCCTTTCCGTGCCACCCGAGATTTTGTACCGGGATCTTCTGGTCATGGGTCTGTTCACGGTTTCTCTTTTTATTCTATGCTATGGATTTAAAGGCAGGCAGGGCAGGATCAATCGCTGGGAAGGCCTGATGCTGCTCTTATCTTACATTGTCTACACCCTGTATCTGGTCCGCAGTTCCTGATTTAAGGTTTTTCACGGCCTGCATAATACATTCACACGAGGAGAATTATGGAAAAACAGCACAAAGTTTCAATCTGGTACGTTGTCATGGGCGTATGGGTGGTCCTGCTGCTCCAGCAGTATATCGCGTCCATGTTTGCCGTTGAAGTCATACCCTACAGCCGCTTTCTTGAATTGATCCATGAAAACAAGGTGTCTGAGGTGGCTGTATCTGTCAATCAGATCCAGGGAAAACTTAAAACCGATAACGGCGGCAAAGAGAAAAAATTCCGTACAATCCGGGTGGACGCCGACATGTCCCAGTTGCTTAAATCCAGTGATGCCGTTTTCAAAGGAGAAATTCAATCCAATTTCATGGCAACTGTGATGTCCTGGATCGTTCCCACAGCTCTGTTTTTCGGGGTTTGGTTTTACCTTATGCGTTACATGGGAAAACAGCAGGCAGGATTCATGCGCCTGGGGGGAAACAAGGCAAAAATCTATGTCCAGGACGAACTTAACATCAGTTTTAATGATGTGGCCGGCGTGGATGAGGCCCGGCAGGAACTGGTGGAGGTGGTGGATTTTTTAAAGAGTCCGGGTAAATTCAGTGAGCTTGGCGGTAAGCTGCCCAAGGGCGTGATGCTGGTGGGGCCTCCGGGGACGGGAAAAACCCTTCTGGCCAAGGCTGTGGCCGGAGAAAGCGGTGTGCCGTTTTTTTTCATCAGCGGGGCGGAGTTTGTTGAAATGTTTGTGGGCCTTGGGGCAGCCAGGGTGAGGGAGCTGTTTGACCAGGCCAAACTCAAAGCGCCCTGCATCATATTTATTGATGAACTGGATGCCCTGGGAAAGGCCAGGGGAGCCGGGTTTGTCGGAGGAAACGATGAGCGGGAGCAGACCTTAAATCAGCTGCTGGTGGAGATGGACGGATTTGATTCCACCCTGGGGGTCATTCTGCTGGCTGCCACCAATCGGCCTGAAATTCTTGATCCCGCGCTTCTGCGGCCCGGCCGGTTTGACCGCCAGATCCTTGTGGACCGCCCGGATAAGAAGGGCAGGGAGGATATCCTCAATGTTCACCTGAAAAAGATCAAGGTGGAAGAGCCCCTTGACGTGGCCGCCATTGCCGCCATGACCCCGGGCATGGTTGGGGCCGATCTTGCCAATCTGGTCAACGAGGCGACCCTGCTGGCAGTCCGGAAAAGCAAGAATGCTGTGGGGCTGCCTGAATTCCAGGAGGCTGTTGAGAGGGTGATTGCGGGCCTTGAAAAGAAAAACCGTTTGATCAACCCCAAAGAGCGCCGCATCGTGGCATTCCATGAACTGGGGCATGCCCTGGTGGCCATGAATGTGCCCGGTGCGGATCCTGTGCAGAAGATCTCCATTATACCCAGGGGGATAGGTGCCCTGGGGTACACCCTCCAGGTGCCCACCGAGGATCGTTTCCTGATGAGCCGCAGTGAGCTTTTGGCCAAGATTGTCACGCTTCTGGGGGGCCGGGCCGCAGAACAGATCATTTTTAATGAGGTCTCCACCGGAGCCATGAACGACCTGGCCCGGGCCACGGACATTGCCCAGAGCATGGTCAAAGAGTACGGGATGGGCGAGACCCTGGGCAATGTTTACTATGCCCGGAAACGAAAGGCCCAGTTTCTTGATATCATGCCCGACGGTGCAGCCGAATACAGTGAACAGACCGCCCAGAAGATAGATGAGGAGGTCAAGAAGATCATTTCACAGCAGTATGACCGGGCACTGGATATCCTTTCAAAACAGCATAAGACCCTGGAACAGGCCGCCGAGATTCTTTTAAAGAATGAAAAGATGGATGCAGCCCAGATCGAAGAATTGATGAAAACCGCTTCGTGACGGTTGTCAGGGGCAGGATTCGGAATGTTGAGTTTGATACAGATTTAGGACTATTTTCGGGCGTGGGTGGTAAGGCCTGCAATGATAACCCCGCCAAGGAGAGCGGTGATCGGTGCCACCATAACCAGGCCGATGCTGCCGATCAGGGTTCTCATGATTTCAGCTGAGACGATTTTCAGGTTGATCATGCGCACAAAGCTTGGGTCTTTCACCCTGAAAATCATCAATAGCGTCAGATACCCTCCAGAATAGGCCAAAAGCAGTGTGGTGGTCATGGTTCCGATGACCTGGCGCCCCACTGTGAATCCTGATTTCATCAGTTCCCTTGCACTGATATCCGGTTTTTTGATTCTGATCTCATCCATGGACGCCGCAATATCCATGGCGATGTCCATGGCTGCACCCGATGCACCAAGTACGATGGCGGAATAAAAGATCTGCCTGATGTCAAGGTTGTAGTATCCGGAAAAGATAAGTGTATTCACATAGGGTTGGGTCATTCCCAGAAGACCGGCATTTTTTCCGAAAACAAGTGTGGCAAAAAGGGTTACGCCAAGGCCCGCAATGGTCCCCAAGAATGCGGTCAGGCCTTTGCGGTTGACGCCGGCCACCATGAAGATGATGATTGCCGACAGCAAAATAAGGGTGAACGTGGTTGTGATCAGGGGCGGATGCCCTGCAAGTATCTGTTTAACCAGGATTTCCCAGATAATAAAGATGGACAGAATAAAGGAAATAAGGGCTTTGACGCCAACGGCACCGGCATAGAGCAGCAATGCAATGGTAAACACGATAAACATGGATAAAAGGCTGTTCTGCCGGTAAAGGTCAACGGCTTTGACATGTTCGATGCTGCCGTCTTTATCCATGATGATGGCTGCGATGATGGTATCATTGACATGGTACAGATTTTCAAGATCGATCTGGCCGTTAAGGCTGTTGGATGCCTGGGTTTTTACACCTTTGAACCGTGTATTCAAGATTTCAATTTCAAGGGTCTGAAACCCCAGGTGAGAAAGACCTGATGTGTGGACTTCGGAATCATCCACAGAAATTACCCTGGCCCGGGATTCCAGGGTAAATGGGGCAAGGGCCGGTTCCCGGGCCATGAAGTAATAAAACATGGCTGCCATAAGGGCAGACAAAATCAGAATCGATAAGACGAAGGATTTATTCAAAGACTAAATCCTAATACCTGGGCCATTGTCTGGGCAATCTGGGTGTTGTCCTTGTAGCCGCCAAACCGGCCGGCATATGTACCGGTGGCGGACATGGGGATCATGGTGGCGGTGTGGATGGTGGTTGTCCAGTTGATATTGGCCCGGGTGGATAAAATGTGGGCCGCTGTCAGAGCTGCCGGGTTCAGTTTGTAGTACCCCAGTGTCTGTCCGGCATCGGCTGCGTCCATGGCTTTGTTCAGACTTGCCGTTTCAGCATCGGTTAAGTCGGACAGGCCAAAGTTTTTGGAAAGATAGTTGAGATAACCAGCCTTATCCCCTTTGTACTGCCCTGCGCCATCGTTCAGGGTATCCTCCACGGAAACATGGATATCATTAAGGGCTGCCATGTTCAGTTTGTATCCCATACTGTCCATGCCAAGTCCCATGCCGCCGGTTTCATGGTCGCCCACAACCACAATCAGGGTCTGGCCCTTGTGGGTTTTCAAAAATTCATAGGCTGTTTTAATGGCATCGTCAAAGGCGATGGTGTCCCAGATGACGCCGGTCGGGTCATTGGCATGGGCGGCATGGTCAATTCTGCCCCCTTCAACCATCAGGAAAAAGCCTTTGTCTCCCTGGTCCAGAACATCAATGCCGGCTCTGGTCATTTCGGCAATGGAAGGCACTTCTTTGTACTGATTCATACGTTCCACTTCATAGGGCATATGGGTATAGGTAAAGGCTGCAAATACTTTACCCTGTTTTGAGAAATCGGCTGACCGGAATGCCTTTGCCCCGTTCATGCCTATATAGGTTGAATATCCCTTGTCTTGAAATCCTTTCACCAGGTTCTTTTCGTCTTTGCGTTTGGATTTGATGGTTTTTCCTATGGCATCGCCTTTTTCAATTTTCATGGATGACGGAATAAAATGACGGATACCGCCGCCTGCAAAAAAATCAACATCGGAATTTAAGAAATCATCGGCAATTTCATTTTCATTATTTCTGGAAACATTGTGTGCCGCAAAGGCAGCCGGTGTGGCATGGGTCAGGCGGGTGGTGGTGATGATACCGGTTTTCATGCCATGGTCTTTTGCGGCTTCGGTCAGGGTTTTAACGTTGTTGCCGTTTACATCTTTGCCGATAACGCCTTTGTTGGTTTTTACGCCCGAGGCAAGGGCCGTCCCGGCAGCTGCCGAATCGGTTATCAGGGTGTCTGCACAATAGGTTGTGTTGATGCCGGCAATTTCAAAGGTGTTCATGAGAAGCCGGCTGTCCGGGTTCTTAAGTTGTTCCTGGAGAAAAAAATCACTGAACTGACGCTGGGCCGCTCCCAGACCATCACCAATAAAATAAAATACGTACCTGGGTTGTCCTGCAAAAGCCGATGCTGCCATAAAAAGCAGCAGCAGGCCTGCAGCAATAATGCTTTTAATCTGTTTAAGACACTGCATGGGTATTCTTTCCTTGAATAATGGTAAAAATATAGATGGAATTCTTCACCCGGACAAATTATTTTATTTGGGTTAGAATCGGTTGTGAAATTGAATAAGAAATTGTTAGATCAAACGCTGTACATTTATAAGACACAAAAAGGCCGCAATCCCATAATAAAGGGGATTGCGGCCTTTAATTGTTTTGATCTGCCAATACGGCATGTGCCAAGCCCGTATTGTTGATGCAACCAGGTTTACATTTCCGCGGGCATCAATGTGGCCGGATCCAGCAAATATTTTTGATCTGTTCTGTCTCCGTCCTTAAGCACAATGGCTTGAACTTTATTATCTACGGGATCAAGGAATACCGCCTTGTCAAACATTGTGTCGTAATTTTCCAGCTGAACCGGATAACCGTCGGGATTCAGTGGTTCTTCCCTGTGGCTTTGCATGGAAAACCAGATGCAGATGCCGAAATCCTGCTGAAGCGTTTGCAGATCAGCAAGAATGGCTGAAAGGTCGGTGTCAAAATTAAAGCCGTCAATAATCATCAGGGTGGGCAAAGTAAGATCCGCACCTTTAAAGCTGTTCAGATACTCTCTGATTTTGCTTACATTAAAAGTGGACTCATTGTATGCAATGCCTGTTTTGTGGTGCTGTATTTCATCCCACAGCCGTTCGGCAATCTGGGCGTCAACATAGCCGATACTGTCGATGAGACTGGTGTACCCTTCATGATATCTAAGGTTAATTTTTTCCATGGTGTCAGATAGGCTGACGTGAAGCACTTTTTCATCGCTCAGCAGGCGTGCCATGGCAATCTGGACCAGAAACCGGGTTTTGCCCACGCCGGCCCGGGAAATTACTGCACCGAACTGGCCACCTGTAATATTATCGGCACCAATGGTTTTTTCTACCGGGCTTTTTAAAATGAGGTCATTTTTAAGCATTTTTCCTCTCTTATATAAAAAAAAGATCTTATTTATTTTTAGCTGCTCTTTCTTCGGCTTTTTTCTTGGCAATTTCCTCTGCCACAGACTGGGGAGCCTGTTTGTATGTGGAAAATTCCATTGTGAACTGGGCCTTGCCCTGGGTGGCGGATCTCAGCACGGTGGAAAAACCGAACATGTCGGACAGCGGCACCTGGGATTCGATGACTGACATGGTTCCTTCCTCCTGGGAGCCCTGGATAATGCCGCGCCGCTGGTTGATCAGACCCATGCAGGCGCCCTGGAATTCATTGGGGGTTTCAATCACCACCTTCATGATAGGTTCCATAACGACAGGCTTTGCCTTGTTGTAAGCCTCAAGAAAACCGCCCCGGGCTGCTGCCTGGAATGCCATTTCAGAGGAGTCCACGGCATGGTAGGCACCATCTTCCAGGGTGACCTTAACGCCGGTTACCGGGAACTCTAAACTTGGACCCTTTGCAAGGCAGGCCTGAAAGCCTTTCTCGCAGGCCGGAATGTACTGGGTGGGAATGCGGCCGCCGGTGATCTTGTTGACAAATTCAAATTCTTCTTCACAAGGCTCCATAAAACCGGCCACACGGCCGAACTGGCCAGCACCACCGGTCTGTTTTTTGTGGGTGTAGTTGAACGGGGCTTTCTGGGTAATGGTTTCTCTGTAGGCCACCCTGGGCTGGCCTGTGAGTACCTCGGCCTTGTATTCGCGCTTCATACGCTCCACGTATACCTCCAGGTGAAGCTCGCCCATGCCCTGGATGATGGTGTCTCCGGTTTCATGGTCCACATAGGTTTTGAATGTGGGGTCCTCCTTGGTAAACCGGTTCAGGGCCTTGGACATATTGATCTGGGCTTTGTTGTCCTTGGGCGTGATGGACAAAGAGATAACCGGTTCCATGACGTGCATGGCCAGCATGGAGTAGTTGATATCCGGTGAAACAAAGGTGTCGCCCGATGCACAGTCAATGCCGAACATGGCGCCGATATGACCGGCCGGAACGGATTCCACATCTTCCATCTGGTTGGAGTGCATCCTGATCAGACGGCCGATTTTAACCTTTTTGTGGTCCCTGGAGTTGATCAGGGTGTCGCCTTTGCTCACACAGCCCTGGTACACACGGATATATGTCAACTGACCATACTGGCCGTCTTCCAGTTTAAAGGCCAGGGCCACCGTGGGTTTGTCAAAATCACTCTCGAGAATAACCGTCTCTTCGTTATTGTCCAGATCCATGGCTTCATTTTTAATGTCCAGGGGGCAGGGCAGGTAGCTGATAACAGCATTGAGAAGGGGTTGGACTGCTTTGTTTTTGTATGCGGAACCCAGGAACACCGGGGTCATCTCCCGGGCAATGGTACCGGTTCTTACGGCAGCCATGATCATCTCTTCAGTGATTTCAGCTTCTTCAAGAATAGCATCGGTCAGGGCTTCGGAAAACAGGGAAACCGCATCAATCATCTCTTCCCGGGCAGAAACGGCATCATCTTTGAGCTCTGCAGGGATCTCAGCTTCAACCATTTTCTCCCCGTTGTCACCCTCAAAATAGAAGGCTTTCATTTTCACAAGGTCAATGACACCCTGATGTTTGTCTTCAAGGCCGATGGGAAGTTGCAGCATTACGGAGTTATGTCCGAGTTTATCCCTGAGCTGCTTGCATACTTTCAGCGGGTTGGCGCCTGACCGGTCACATTTATTAACAAACGCAATGCAGGGAACTTTGTAGCGTTTCATCTGCTGGTCAACGGTAATGGACTGGGACTGCACACCGGATACCGAGCACAGGATGAGAACAACGCCATCCAGAACGCGTAAAGACCGTTCCACTTCCACGGTAAAATCCACATGGCCCGGTGTGTCAATAATATTGACGGCATGATTGTTCCACTCGCAATGGGTGGCGGCAGAGGCAATGGTAATACCCCTTTCCTTTTCCAGTTCCATGGAATCCATGACCGCACCTGTGCCGTCTTTGCCCCTGACTTCGTTGATTTTGTGGATTCGGTTGGTATAAAAAAGAATCCGTTCAGTAAGAGTGGTTTTACCGGAGTCAATGTGGGCACTGATTCCAATATTTCTTACACGTTTAAGATCTCTGATCATGTTGTTTTGTCCTTAAAAATAAAAAAATCCTTCGAAACAAGACTACCCGCGACCATTGCGCAAAAGCGCAGCCGTTATGTTTCATACTATAGTTTTATTATGATCTTGTTAATTTATTCCAGAAATAAAGTGCCAAAAT
Organism: uncultured Desulfobacter sp.; assembly: GCF_963665355.1. Lineage (GTDB taxonomy): Bacteria > Desulfobacterota > Desulfobacteria > Desulfobacterales > Desulfobacteraceae > Desulfobacter. The sequence continues at coordinate 4,667,748 of NZ_OY762229.1, read as the reverse complement.
AGAAAAAATTAAAATACACTATTTCTACTGTAAAATCAATCGTGAATTTAATCTGACATCCGGTGGAACGTTTTATATGAAAGAGTGGGTAAGTCACTCAGATCTTTCAAGCTTTGTTGTGGGTTGGGCCTGGGTGTTGATAGGCCAGGTCGGCCCATGGCCGTTTGTCAGAAGAAAATCTGTTGAATTTCAGAAAGGCTGATTATAGGATTGCTCAAACAATACAAGGGTTGCATATATAAATGAAAAAATTTAACAAATATCTTGAAGTGGGTGCCGATGCCCTTGGGCTGGCCTTGTCTTCCCAACAGGTACAGCTGTTGGCAGGCCATGCACGGGAGCTGATGCTCTGGAACAAAAAGATGAATCTGACCGCCATAACCGATATCCGGCTTGTGGCATATAAACACTTTGTTGATGCCCTTGGGGCATCAACGTTTCTGGAACAGCCTGCACGGCTCATGGACATTGGTTCCGGAGCCGGGTTTCCTGCCGTTCCCATGAAAATAATGTATCCTGACCTTGATGTCACCATGGTGGATTCGGTGAGAAAAAAGGTCAGCTTTCTGAATCATGTGGTACGAACATTAAAACTTGACAACATCAGGGCGGTCCATGCAAGGGTGGAAGATCTCGCCAGGGATCCCGGGCATGCTCACCTGTATGATGCGGTGACGGCCAGAGGTTTTGCCGATCTTTCAAAACTTGCAAAGCTTGCCCGACCCATGCTCGGTTCCTGGGGCACCATTTATGCCCTGAAAGGGGAGAGTGCCACAGAAGAGATCACGCCTGAACTTGAAAATCAGTTTCTTATTACTCAAAAATCTTACAGCCTGCCGGTTGTGAATGCCCAGAGAGCTGTTATTATCCTTAAAACTCGTTAGTCTTATTCCTGCAAATTCCGCTAATTTCTTGACTTTTCCCTTTGCTGCCATTACAAAGAAAAGTTCGATAAAGACCTCAAACACAATTTCGAAAGGCAAAAGGAATTTAGGAATAATGGATTATAAAAATACACTGAACCTGCCTTCTACCAAATTTGCAATGAAGGCCAACCTGCCCCAGCGCGAACCTGAGATGATCAAGGAGTGGGAGCAGAAAAAAATTTACAAAAAACTGCGGGAACAATCCAAGGACAAGCCCCTTTTTATTCTCCATGACGGTCCTCCCTATGCCAATGGCCATCTTCACATGGGCCATGCCATTAACAAGATATTAAAGGATATTATTGTCCGCTCCCGGCAGATGTGTGGTTTCAATGCGCCTTACGTACCGGGCTGGGACTGTCACGGTCTTCCCATTGAGCACAATGTGGATAAAAAGCTGGGCGCCAAGAAAAAGGATATGACCCCGGTGCAGGTACGCCGGGAGTGCCGTGAATATGCCGCCTCATTCGTGGATATCCAAAGGGATGAGTTCAAACGTTTCGGCGTTGCAGGGGAGTGGGATGAGCCTTATCTGACCATGAATTATGCCTATGAGGCACGCATTGCCAAAGAGTGCGGTGAATTCGGCCTGTCAGGAGATATGTTTCTGGGCAAAAAACCCATCTACTGGTGCTGCAACTGTGAGACGGCACTGGCTGAAGCTGAGATTGAATACCATGATCACACCTCCCCGTCCATTTACGTAAAATTCCCTGTCAAGGACAATGCCAAGGACTTTTTTGATGCCGGCGGGGAAAATGTCTTCATCGTGATCTGGACCACCACACCCTGGACCCTTCCTGCCAACCTGGCGGTTTGCCTGCATCCTGATTTTGTCTATGCCGCGGTTAAAACCGGGAACCAGGGCGTCCTGATCATGGCCAAGGAACTTGTGGATAATGTAATGGGCCGGTTTGGGATAACAGAGTATTCCATTGTTGCCGAGCTGTCTGCAAGGGATCTTGAAAACAGTAAGTGCCGGCATCCCTTTTATGACAGGGACTCTTTAATCATCCTGGGCGATCACGTCACCCTTGAGGCCGGTACCGGTTGTGTGCATACTGCGCCGGGCCACGGTGCAGACGACCATATTGCAGGGCTTCGTTATGATCTGGACTGCTATTCGCCAGTGGAGGACAACGGCACCTTTTCCCATGGCGTTGAGATGTTCGAAGGCCAGTTTATTTTCAAGGCCAATGCTGAAATCAATAAAGTCCTGGAGGAAAAAGGGGCTCTGCTGAAACAGGAAAATATGTCCCACTCCTATCCCCACTGCTGGCGCTGCAAAAAGCCTGTTATTTTCAGGGCCACCCCCCAGTGGTTTATCTCCATGGACAACCTGGGGCTGCGGAAAAAAGCCCTTGAAGAGATCAACAATGTCCACTGGATTCCCTCCTGGGGCAGGGAGCGTATCTATGCCATGATTGAGCACCGGCCGGACTGGTGTCTGTCCCGCCAGCGTTCCTGGGGTGTTCCCATCCCGGTATTCCACTGTGCCAAATGCAAAAAGGTGTATATTACCCGGCAGTCTGTGGACCGCGTCCATGAACTGTTCACTGAATTTTCATCGGATATCTGGTTTGAAAAAGATGCCCAATATCTGATGCCCGACGGCGCGGCATGTGATGCCTGCGGTTCAACCCAGTTTACCAAAGACCAGAACATTCTTGATGTGTGGTTTGACTCCGGTGTCAGCCATGCCGCCGTTCTGGAAGAAAGAGAGGGGCTGCAACGCCCGGCAGACATGTATCTTGAAGGTTCTGACCAGCATCGCGGCTGGTTTCATTCCTCACTTCTGACCGCTGTGGGCAGAACCGGCCATGCACCGTACAAGGCCGTGCTCACCCACGGATTTGTGGTGGATGAAAAGGGCCATAAAATGTCTAAATCCGTTGGCAACGTGGTGGCTCCCGACAAGGTGATCAAACAGTATGGTGCCGATGTATTGCGGCTCTGGGCTGCTTCGGCGGATTACCGGGGTGATGTCAGCATTTCCGATAATATTATCAAGCAGCTTTCTGATGCTTACAGACGGATCAGAAACACCTGCCGGTTTCTTCTGGGAAACCTTTCCGGATTTGAACCTGCCCAGGTCAGGCCGGTTGAAAACATGGCTGAACTGGACCGGTTCATTCTGCACCGGCTGCACTATGTGGTAAAACGGTGCCGGGCTGCCTATGATGCCTATGAATTCCATGTGATCTACCATACCCTTCATAATTTCTGTGTGGTGGATCTCTCCTCCTTTTATCTGGATATTATCAAGGATCGTCTTTACACAAGCCCTGAAAATTCAGACACCCGTAAAGATGCCCAGAGTGTCATGTTTATGATGCTGGATGCTCTGGTTAAAATCATGGCACCGATTCTGCCCTTTACGGCCGAAGAGATTTATACCCACATGCCCGTGGGTGGAGGCAAAAAAGACAGTATTCACCTGGAAGATATGGTTAGCCTGGATAATGCCCTTGAGGACAGAACCCTTGCTGCCAAATGGGAAAACATCCGGGCATTGCGGGCGGAAGTGACCAAGGCCCTTGAAGAGGCCAGAACTGCCAAGCTCATTGGCCATCCCCTGGATGCGTCTGTTGACATCAAACTGCCCCAGGGCGACCTTGCAGACAAAGTGGCATCCGTGGATGTTGATCTCAATGACATTTTTATCGTGTCCCAGGCCCGGGTGGTGGAAACCCTTGACGGGGATGTCTACCACGGCAAGGAGATCGAGGGTCTGGCCATTAAGGTGACCAAGGCTCCCGGTGAAAAATGTGAACGATGCTGGCGCTTTGATGAGAACCTGGGAACGGATTCGGATCATCCTGCGGCTTGCCCCCGCTGCACCCAGGCCCTTAAAACCATTCTGGGATAATGGCAAAAATTTTGCTACCCATACGGCGGCTCGCCCTGGTGAGTATCAGTGTCCTTGTGCTGGATCAGATCACCAAATGGCTTATTATAAAGCACGTGCCGCTGTACTCTCATATCAGAGTGATTGATCATTTTTTTGACATCACCCATATACTCAATCCCGGGGGGGCATTCGGCTTTTTTGCCGAACAATCCCCCGGGATCAGAAAATTCATTTTTTTATTTTTATCCTCCGGGGTTGCCCTGTTTGTTCTCTGGCTTTACCGGAAAACTGCCGAAGAGCACATTTTTTTATCCTATGGCCTGGCCCTGATCTTCGGTGGTGCCATCGGCAATCTGATAGACCGGTTCCGGTTTGGGAAAGTTGTTGATTTTCTGGAATTTTATATAGGCTCCTTTCACTGGCCAGCCTTTAATGTTGCAGATTCAGCCATCTCCATTGGAATGGGCATATTAATATATCACGTAATATTTAACAAACTGCCTGAAATATAAGGAGATACCCATGCATCCCATTCTTCTTCAGGCCGGCAGTCTGAAGCTCTATACCTATGGTCTGTTCGTGGCCCTGGGCTTTATCACCGCGATCTGGTTCACAAGACGCAATGCTAGATTTTATGATGTTCCTGACCAATTGGTCTCCGATCTTTTTTTTACCATCCTCATCAGCGCCCTTGCCGGGGCCCGTATCCTTTATGTGCTGATCAATTTGAACACCTACAAAGATAATTTTCTTGATATATTTAAAATCTGGAACGGAGGTCTGGTTTTTTTCGGCGGCTTTCTCGGCGGATCACTTGGCGCAATTATTTTTTTGCGCATAAAAAAAATGGATATCTGGAAAACCGCCGATGTCCTTGCACCGGGCCTTGCTTTAGGGCATAGTGTGGGACGTTTCGGCTGTCTTTTTGCCGGATGCTGTTATGGAAAACGCTGTTCTCTGCCCATTGCCCTGACCTTTACCAACCCGAACAGTTTAGCGCCCCTTAATGTCCCCTTGCATCCCACCCAACTCTATATGATCGCATCCAATTTTATCCTTTTTCTGATTCTTCTGGCCATACAGAGGCGCAAACGCTTTAACGGCATGGTGTTTTTAAGCTATATCATGCTTTATTCCCTGTTCAGGTCCATCATTGAGTCTTTTCGGGGTGATTTCCGGGGCAACTTCTTTTTTGATTTTCTGTCATTGTCCCAGGGCATCGGACTGATGGTCTCCTGCATTGCCCTGGTTTTCATGGTCATTAAAGTGAGATCACGGCATGGCAGCCGGTAAAAATCTGATCACATACAAGGGCCTTGACGGTGCCCTTGATGGCCTGGCAAAGGATGATAAGCTTTCCGCCGTTTTAATCTGCGGGGAAAATTTCCTGGTGCGCAAAGCCTTTGATTCACTTGTCCCCATACTGCTGAAAGGCGAATCAAAACAGTTCGGCCTTGATGTTCTGGACGGAAAAACCACACCCGTGGGGGATATTGCCGAACAGGCCGGTACGTTTTCCTTTCTTGGAACCAGGAAAGTCATTGCTGTAAAAGATGCACCGCTATTTTCAGTCAAAGCGTCAGTCGGTGAGGTCAGTTACAGTGAAAAAGATTTTCAAATCCTGGTCCATCTTGTGGAAAACGGCATCCCGGACAATCATGTGCTTGTTTTTACAACGGAGGCTCCGGACCGCAGGAAAAAAATATACAAGCTCATCCTGGAACATGAACACGGGCTGGTGGTGGACTGCACCGTTGCCACGGGCGCCCGGAAAGCGGACATTGAAGAACAGCAGGCTGTGCTCCGGGATATCAGCCGGCAGATGTTGTCAAAAACAGGAAAACAGATGCCTTCTGACGCATTTGCAGCGCTTGTGGACCAGACAGGATTTAATCCGGATGCCTTTGCCAATGCCATTGAAAAACTTCTTGCCTACATCGGAAGCCGGGACCGGATATCTGTTGGCGATATTTCAGCTGTTGTGCACAAGGATAAAAAGGATCCCATATTTGCCTTGACCAATGCGGTGATGGACCGGGATGTCTCCAAGGCTCTTTCCCTTTTATCAAGTTTGTTTTCCGACGGGTTTCATCCGTTACAAATTTTAAAAACCATGGAAAACCAGATCAGAAAGCTGTTGGCCATAAAGTGTTTCACAACGGGCCTGAATACGGGCAGGGCAGGGGGACCGCCTTTAAAACATATACAGTATAATGCATTCCAGCAGATGATTTTGCCTGCAATGATTGACTGGGACGCAAATACCGTAAAAGCAGATGAAGACAATGCAAACCTTTTCACGGTGCAGGACGATAATAAAAAAAAATCAGCAAAATTGCCGGCCAGCGACCTTTTACTGGCCCAGAATCCCAAAAATGCTTATCCAATCTTCCAGAATTTTTTAAAATCCGAAAAATTTTCCATGGAAGAGTTGACACGCGCCATAGGTGCCCTTGCCGACCTTGATTACCGTATCAAATCATCCGGGGGCGATGCTGCCACAGGCATAGAAAATTTTATTATTGGTCTGTGCCGCACATAAATTGGTACAATTCTTTTTCCATCCGACATCCTGCTTACTTATCCAATTTTTTTAAAAGATTCGCTGTAGCATTGATCAGGATGCTTGTCGTTCTGTTGAACAGTTGACGGTTTATGAAACATGAAATATAGTTCTTAAAAAAAATGTTTTTGAGAACTACTTTTAATGAAAAAACATTCTATAGAACATAGTTACGGACAAATATGGGCGCTACCCTAAAGAAAAAAAAGGAAAAATCGTCAATGAGAATCACTATAGACATTGAGTTTAGCGAAGAAACAACGCAGCTATTCCACGCAACGATCAAAAAAGTCCAGAATCTCATTCCTGGAAAAGCATTCAACATTTCGACCCATGAGCCCCCAGAAAACACACTCACACCAGAAGAGACCACCGATAAGGGCAATGATGTTGAAGCTGTCTCCTCTGTCCCCAAATCTAAGAAACCCAGGAAAATAAAAAAGGACTTCAGACAAAACATTTTAAAGTTGATCAATCAGAATGAAGGCTTATCCCCACAAGAAATTCAAACTATGACCGGATTAACAGGTAAGCAGGTTTCTAATGTCGTTTCTCTGTTGAAAAGAAACGGCGTGGTGGATCGAGTAAAAGGGAAGTACTACCAAAAGCCTGAACCTGAAATTGAATTTGAAATTGAGGTTGAAAAGCAGGCGGCCCAAGGAGAAAATGTAGCCCCTAAATCATGAAAAAAACCGAATCAGCTTAAAATACGAAAATTAAACTTATTAAACTAATCAACTGGTAATCTTCGAGTCAGGTTCAGGTGATTCTATCAGCACAGATTCCGAAATTAGAATTGCTGGTTAACTCGTGCTTGCGTGCCAAACCCACCTCCGCCGGGACTCATGATGCGGAAACGGTCTCCGGGTAGGGCCATGATTTCGTTCTTTGCGCCCAGATTAATTGAAGTTCCGTCTTTTCTGATAAAAAGGTTGACGCCCTTTTTCCCGGGGTCACCGCCTTCCAGCCCGTAGGGCGCAAAGACCCGGCGTTCTGAAAGAATGGCTGCGTGAAGTGGTTCTAAAAATTCAACTTCACGCACTAAACCGTCTCCACCGTTGAACCGGCCCCGGCCACCGGATCCCCGGCGGATGGAAAATTCCCTGAGAATCAGGGGGTACCGCCGCTCCAGAATTTCCGGATCGGTAATACGGGTGTTGGTCATGTGGGTCTGGACCCCGGTCTGGCCATGCCAGGTCGGACCGGCCCCGGCCCCGCCGGCTATGGTTTCGTAGTAGCCGAACCGGTCATTGCCAAAGGTAAAGTTGTTCATGCACCCCTGGGAGGCGGCAGCTACACCGAACGCCTTGAGAACGACGTCGGTAATCCTCTGGGATGTAAGCACGTTGCCGCCGACCACTGCCGCGTCGGAGGATGGATCAAGTAAAGAGCCCTTGGGAATATTGATGGTGATGGGCAGAAGGCAACCGTGGTTTAAAGGCAGCTCTTTTTCAATCAGGCATCTGAGGCAATAAAGAATTGCTGATTTAGTGACGGCCCTGGGGGCGTTGCAGTTTCCCCACATCTGAGATCCGGTGCCTTGAAAATCAAATACAGCGCTGCCGTCTTTTCTGTCGATGGTCAGGGCCAGGGTAATGGGGCTGCCGTCATCAAGATAGTCCCTGGCATGGATAGTGTCCCGCTCGGCCATCCCCTTGGTTATGGAAAGCTCTCTGAGCCTGTGGCGTACTGCCTCTTCGGCTGCATCCTGGACATGGTTCATGTAAGCCTGTACCACATTAAGGCCGTAATGATCCACCATCTCCAGTATCAGTTCGATCCCTTTCTGGTTGGCGGCAATCTGGGCCTTAAGGTCGGAGATGTTGTCTGCCAGGAGGCGGGTGCCTGATATGGCCGGACGTCCCGGTGCACTGTTCAGTCTACCCGGGGCAAGCAGAAGCTCTGAAATGCCTTTCTCCTGAAAAATGCCGTTCTCCACCAGCTTGAACGAGGTAATACAGGCACCTTCCTCCATAAGAAGTCGGGAATTTGGAGGCATGGAGCCGGGAGAGATGCCGCCGATATCGGCGTGGTGTCCCCGGGCCGCTACCCAGAAAATCACCTGATCGTTTTTAAATACAGGGGTAACCACCGTGATGTCGGGCAGGTGGCTGCCTCCGGCGGCCGGATGGTTGGAGACCAGGACATCGCCGGGTTTAAGGCTGCTGCCCTGGAGCCGGATCTGGGCCTTTACTGCGTCGCTCATACTTCCCAAATGGACCGGCAGATGGGGGGCGTTGGCCACCAGTTCGCCACTGGGCCCGAACAGGGCACAGGAAAAATCCAGACGTTCCTTGATATTGGTGGAAATGGCGGTTTTTTGAAGCATCCGGCCCATCTGCTCGGCAATGGACATGAAAAGATTGCTGAAAATGGAGAGCTGGACCGGATCTATTTTCGTGCCGATCTGTTCCCGGGTACCCGCACCCACTTTTATCTTCACATCGCCGTTCTCGGTAATGGCCGCGGTGCAGTCGGGTTCGATGAGGATGGTGGATGTGTGATGAATCAGAATGGCCGGACCCGGGATGCAATGGCCAAAGCTTAAGTTTTCCAGATCATAAATTCTGGTTTGCTGCGGGCCATCATCAAAATAACACTGTGTTGTGTCCAGAACCGGAGGCGCATCGTTGGCCCTGGGAACGCTTATTCGGCGCAGCCCGGCAGACCTTCCCCTGGCCCGGATCCGGATATCGTCGATGAGGATTTCTCTTCCGGAGAGTTCAAAGCCATACTCTCTGTGGTAAACATCCCTGAAAGCCCCTGCATAGTCATTGTCTTCGGGACGGCAAATCATAATGGCCGTATCTGTTCCATGGTACCGCAGGTTCAGAAACCTGGTGATCTGAATGGCTTTGGGGGAGAATCCCTGGGCCTGCAATTCCCGGCGGGCATCCTTTTCAAGCCGCTCAAATACCGTTTCAGTCTCTTTCAGCGCCTGGGGGCATAAGACGGCGGCGCAGGGATGCTGCCGCTCCGCGACCACATCGGCCAGGCCCATGCCGTAGGCGGAAAGAATACCGGAAAACCGATGGATAAAAATTGTGGATATTCCCAAGGCCCGGGCAATGGCACAGGCATGCTGGGGGCCGGCACCCCCGAAGGTGGCAAGTATGTGTTCCTTGATATCGAATCCCCGCATCACTGAAATTTCACGGATGGGTCTGACCATCACTTCGTTGGCCACCCTGATGAAGCCCAGGGCTGCCTGCTCCACTGTCATGGACGGCAGCCCCGCAGTTGCGTAGTATTTATTGATTTTCTCTGTCAGATGGGCCAGGGCATGACGGGCTGCTTCTACATCCAAAGGCTGATCTTCGGTGGGACCGAAAATATGGGGAAAGTGCCCGGGCTGAATACGGCCAAGCACCAGATTGGCGTCAGTGACCGTCAGGTATCCGTTTTTCCGGTAGCAGGCCGGCCCCGGGTGGGCGCCTGCAGATTCTGGTCCCACCAGGAACATGCCGTTATCAAAGAAAAGACGGCTGCCCCCGCCGGCGGCCACGGTTTTGATGTGGAGCTGGGGGGCCTGGATGCGCACATCGGCCGTTTCCGTTTCAAAAACAAGTTCGTAGTCTCCCCCGAACCGGGAGACATCGGTGGACGTGCCGCCCATATCGAATCCGATGACAGGCTGCTTCTGCCTGGCATCAAAGGTGGTCATGGCATAGCCCACCACGCCGCCGGCCGGTCCGGACAGAATGGCGCGGCTGCCGGTGAATCCGTCGATGCCGGCCAGGCCGCCGTCGGACTGCATGAACAAAAGGTCCGTTTGTGCCAGTTGGTCCTTGAATCCACGTTTAAAGCTCTCAAGGTAAGTACTGATGTGCGGGTTGAGATAGGCGTCCACCATGGTGGTGTCTCCCCGGGCCACCAGCTTGACACGCGGCATAACCCGGGAGGAGAGGGAAATCTGGGTGAAGCCTATTTCATGGGCCAGGCGGCCTATGGCCAGTTCATGTTCCGGCCAGGCATAGGCGTGCATGAGGACCACCGCAAGACTGCGGATACCCTGATCATAGACAGCCTTGAGATCGGATTGTATGGCTTCCATATCCAGGGGACGGATCACGGCCAGGCGGTCACCGTTAACACCATTGACTATCTTTCCTGCCCCTGCCGGGACGTTCTCATTCCCCGGCAGAATCCTCAAGCGTTCGTCCGCTTCAATGACTTTTTGGTATAAAAGTTCTGGCTTTTGGATCTTAAGGTCAAAAATCTTTGGACGATCCTGGTTTCCGATTTGAAGAATATCGCCGAATCCCCGGGTCACCACCAGGGCGCAGGGTGCACCTTTACGTTCCAGAAGTGCGTTGGTGGCCACTGTGGTTCCCATGCGGATCCACTCAATCTGGCCGGCGTCAAATTGCTCTTTGGGTAAAGGTTTTCCTGTGACCTCTTCAAGGATTCGCCGGATTCCCTCCCGGGGCGCGTCGGAATAATTCCTGGGATCTTCGGATAAAAGCTTGACGACCCTGAACCCGGGTTCTCCGGGCACCTCGGCATAGATATCCGTAAATGTACCGCCGCGGTCTACGGAAAAACGAAATTTTGCAGGGTCTGACATGGGGCATTCCTCGTTACCGGACATTTAACTGAAAACTACTCTGAATCTGGGTAACAAACGGCAGAATTTGTTGCTCATTTTCCTCCATATACCACATGGAAAGGAAGTAGAACTGTCCTTGATGGAGCATAAGTACCATGGAAGAGCGAACGTTTTGGGTCTTGCCGTCTTTTTCTGTGGCTTTATCAAACACACCGATAAAAGCGCGTTTCCCGTTAATGGTTGTTTCTGCAAATGAATTCTGCTGAACAAAACCGTTTCCCAGCAGATAATTTGTATTTTCCTGAACCATTGCGGATTCGGTTAAGGATTCTTTTACCGGGTAGATGGTTAAATTGACCATTAACGGGGGGATGCTGCATTTCAGGAAGTATTCGTTGGACTCAATTGATTCCTTCATATTCCAGGCATCATTGGTCAGGCTGAATGCGAAACCAAGTTTGCTGTTCACACACACGACCTGTCCATCGCTTTTTTTCACCAGCTCTGCATCAGTCGCTTCTGTTTTTTGTTTTGGGGCCTCCTGTTTGTCAGAACCCGGCAAGTCGGCCAATAAAATTTTGTTTCTATTCTGTAAAACTTTTTTCACGATGTTAATGGGGATGGCAAAATTTAAATTCTGGCCTTCCTTGAGCCCCGCTGAGGTCACCCCGATGACCTCGCCGTACATGTTAAACAAAGGTCCTCCACTGCTTCCGTGGGAGATGGGTACACTGATTTGAATCATTTTAAAGCCCTTGCCATAGTCTCGCCAGGCACTGACCAGACCGTCTGAAATGGTATGCTCCATGCCTTCAGGGCTTCCGATGGCAACGGCCTGTTCACCCAATACAACATCGCTGGAATTACCCATTGTAATAACAGGCAAGGGTTTTCTCGTGTTTAACTGCACCACTGCCAGGTCCCTGGAAGCGTCGTAATTGACCACATGGGCAACTGGATATTGCTTTCCATCAGGCAGGCGTGCCTCAATGTATTTTCCGTCGACCACCACATGGTGGTTGGTCACTGCCAGCCCATCTTTGGATATGATGAAACCACTGCCTGTTTTAAAGACCTTTTTATCCTTATCTGCGACCAGTATGAATAGTACGGCCGGGCCAAACTTCTTTTCTATTTCATAGGGTTTTAATTCTCTTTTGTGTTGGTCTTCGGATGCCGGTGCCGCGTCACCCAGTCCGGCAAGGGGGTTCAATATGTTCACCATGAATCTGGCAAGTTCATTGTCTTTTTCCATTAATGCAATGAGCTCATATTGTTTTTTTGCCGCAGAAAAATTTTTCAGCTGATAGTAGCTGTTGGCCAGCATACCCCGCAACCATGAATTCATGGGATCCTGGCTCACGGCAGTCGTCAACACATCCACAGCCTGTTGATACTGCTTTTTTGACATCAGTGTCTGGGCTTTCATGCCAAGTTCGAAGGGAGATTGTGTCTGTCCTGCCCATGCGGTTGTCAGGATCAGGCACATTGCAATCAACAGCATGGTCATCCAGCGGTAATGGGGTCTCATACTCTTCTCCTTTTGTTTTTTTAAATTTACAATGGGCTTATTGGGCGTGGGTCGTGATTTGCCAGTGTGCCTCGGCAAATTCAGCCACCTCAACTGGTTTGCTTTTGTTGTTATCCGGCACAATCTGTATGCCGCGCATATTCTGGCCCAAATCTTTGGTCTGTGTCTGAATGGCGTATACGCCGCCCACAGCCTGGGTTTTAACTTCCCCCAGGGGGGAGGTGCTGGCGTAGAGGAAAAGTTTTTCAGTGCCAAAGGGCGCACAGACCTGCAAGGCGAAACGGTCAACCCCCGTTGGTACTTCGTAGACGCTGCCGCCGTTGAAATAGTTACTCTGGCGGTAGGGATTGGGCAGCAATTGAATCAGATTATTACCTGCATCCTGGTAAACCAGTTTCCCAAAGAAAGGACGGTTACCCTTGATAAAAACTTTGATGTTGTCTTTGGTCTTGTAGTCTGTCCGGGTTGTCCATACCTTGACGGTCAATGGGGCATTGGGATCGTCAAGCATCTGTGCATTGTTTTTTTCGGCGCGGTTATTCATGGCCTTTTCATCTGGCAGCACCTCCAGCTTGAGTTTCACCCGATAGCATTTACCTGACGCGGGATCATCAAACCACTCCTTGAGCAGTTCCTTGACAAGTTTTACCTGGGCGTTGGCATAAGCTGTGACAATGTCTTTTTCCAGCAATCCGTCAGAGACCTTTGTCTCCGTGCTGATATAGGCGACAGCGGCTTCACCGGCGTTGCGCCGGGCCTCCTGGACCGCAGCATTTTCAGTTTGTTTTCGGGATCTGTCGTCGCCCATGCAGGCATATCCGTCACTGTCAATGATCACTGACTGAGCTGCGTGTAATGGAGATACGCCTGCAATAAAAAGAGAAATCAACAAAAAAAGGATGCGCATGGTGTCGTCCCCTTCAATTGGGTTGAATAAAAGTTGAGTAATTTAAGTTTTTATCACTTGTTGGTTTTTATCTAAACAGGACTCAATTTGCAAGAGTGAAGGATTATTTGAACAGGATAAACGCAAGTCTCTATGACGGTAATAACTTGACAAATATTTGGTTGCTTAATATAAAATTAGAACCGTATTGGGATTCAATTAGAGTTTCTGTGACGATTTTATATACAGGAATGTAATATAAATTGCTGGTGAAATAGTATACTCTTATGTGGCGATTTGGACTCTTTTTTGAAGTTGTTTTTGCCTTTTTATCTGCCAATTTCATTCTTTGGGCTGATAAAAACGAAATTCGTGTGCCTGTTCTAAAAAAATCAGAAGTTTTATGTTCGGAAAAAATTCAGAAATGGGTAAAGTTTACGGATTTTCTTTTGAATTTTATGGTCGTTACAAGCAAGCACAATTGTTTTTTCAGGTCTTTTGTTCGGATGAAAATATTAAGAAAAAGAAATGTTCCGGTGAAAATGAATATCGGTCTTCGGAACCTGAATACAAATATGACGACAAGGGGGCATTGCTGGTTAACATTGGAAGATAGTCTTTTTTATGAACACATGCCCTCTGATACCCATTTGTTCCCCAATGAACTGTATCCGTTTTTTTTAGGGTCATATCGAGATGTGGTCTATTGGTTCAATGGAAAAGACGGGGACGATTTGCTCAGATATTCGGCATAAAAAAACAATAAAAATTATTTTTTTAAAAGGTATAGAGAAAATATAAAATGACTTATGAAATTAGCCCTCAGGATAAGTTCAATCCGGTTGATGAAGTGACATGGCGGGATATTAATGGAGAGGTTGTTGCACTGAAACTGGTTTCAGGAGAATACTACTCTTTCAATGAAGTTGGAAGGCTTTCGTGGCTTTCAATAACGGAAGGGAAACAGGTTTCTCAGATTGTTGATCACATCGTTGAAAATTACGAAACAACCTTGGAGCAGGCCTGGAAAGACTTGAATGAATTTATTACCGGGTTGATGGAGCATAAGCTGTTGGTGAAGGGTGAATAAATAACTAATTAAAAGAGGAGAGAAGTATGAAAAAAGAGTATGTTGCACCAATGTTTTTTAAACATGAACCACTGGAGTCCGTCAGCACCACGTATTACTATTACAAATATTATTATTGATTAATAGCTGGATTTGTCCTCTATAAGGGACAGGGCCTTTATTAACTGAATTCACAAACATGAAGTTTAAAGGATATAGGCCAAGCACCTCTGTATGTGGCGCTTGGCCTATATTTTGGGAAAATTATGGGATACGTGCTTGGTGGTGTAACTTTTAATATCAAGGGAGCCGATAATAACGTTAAAGAGTCTGTCTGCATAATGTTTGAACTTGCTCAACGGTCTGCGCTTGATGGAGATCTTTCCTTTTGGGTCCATGAAATTCAGAGCAGCAATCCGTCAGAGCTTGAAAGTGTCTTGCCCCCATGGGCTGTGGATAAAGCCCTTTCTCAACCCCCTTCAAGCGACGTCTATCTTTATTATGGTGATTCTTCAGATGTAATATCTGTGGCGGTCGATGACAGTTGTGTTTTCTGCTGTTACCATCACCCCATGGATAAAATTCTTCGCTATGTTTTGTATAAAAAAAAATATGGGAGAATCCGGCTGTCGGTATCGTCAGTGATTGTTCCCACACTTTCGGAATTGTTTTTCTGCAAATCAAGAGTGCTGTTCCATGCCGCATCACTATATATACCTGAATCAGACATCGGAATAATGATCGCCGCTGACAGCGGCGGCGGAAAAACAACCACGACCTTGTCTTTATTAAGAAACGCAGCCCGGATGTGCAGTGATGATTTGACACTTGTCGAGTTGGGGCAAGACGATACATGGAATATGTCCGGACTTCCTGAAAGGATGAATCTGACTGAGAATACTATTCAGTTTTTTCCGGAATTGGACGCTGTCAAAAATGATACAGCACCAAATTTCTATTCAAAAAAGTACCCTGTCTTAATCAGTGATGTTTATGGGAACGGGTGCATGATTCAAAATTGCAGGCTTGATCTTATTTATTTCATCTCTATTCAGGGCGACACGCCTTCAGTTGCCCCCATACGTCCATCGGAAGGATTTGGCAGGCTGCTGAAAGCAAGCACATTTGCAATAAAACAAAAGTTATCTGAAGACAGAGCCTCAAAACTTTTTTCAATACTGCATTCTGTTAAAATTTTTAAATTAAATTCCGGCGCCGATCCTGATCAACTGGGAAAATGGCTCATTGAAAACAGCAAAAAACATTTATCATCCTGATAAGAGATCGAACCTATGCCAATGATTCATACATATTTGAACAGCAAGATGAATAAAAAAGATGGATCGGGAAAGCTTGGTGACGCCGGTATCACTCATACATCCATCAGGCACACCGTAATCTTTCTATGGCACTATGCGAAACCGTATCTCAAAGATTTGATAAAAACATTTGCAATTTCCCTGCCCTTGATCTGTATGGGCTGGGTCATCCCCTGGGTTTTCAAGAGAATAACTGAACTTTTCGTTCAGAACACACCGTTAAATAGCTTAATTTTATGGTTGATCATTGGCCTTTTTGTCGTCAGTCTGAGAAGCATTTTTGAAATCATTACCCGGTATATCATGACCATTCTCCATGTGAAATTGAGCAATGATATCAGGAATGACATATATGAATACACCCAGAAAAATTCACTGACTTTTCATGTCCAGAATAGAACCGGTGAATTATCAAGTCTGGTGACCAATGATTCCTTTGCCGCCGCAGCGGGTGTGCTTGAGATCTATTCATCATTATGGCAGGATCCCGCCATTATTATCAGCCTGATCTGTGTTATGCTATATTTTAATCCGATCCTTTCTGTTTTTTCCATCATATCAGTGCCGGTCATCAGTCTTCTGGTGACAAAAGCGGGGAAAAAAGCACACAGAGCGGAAAATGATTTTCTGGATAGACAGGGAAAAATTCTCGGGTGGATGGTGGAGTCTTTGGTGAATATCAAACAGGTCAAATCATTTAATCTGGAGGAACAACGGAAGAAGAAATTTGCAGCATATGGTGAAGATCTGATCCTGTTTCGTAAAAAAGCTTTGATACCCAAACTGGTCCTGTCACCCATCACGGAAATTTTAAGCAGCCTCACCTTAATCTTAATGGGTATTGTCGCATATTATCAGTTAGCCGGCGGACATTCCACTTCCGGTGATATTGTTGGTTGTCTCACAGCTGCCATCAGTTTGAAAAAACCGATTAAATCCATCTCCAATTCGTATATCACCCTTCAACAGTCCATTGCTGCTGTGGGAAGGATTTCATGGGTCATCGGTATGCAGAAGGATAAAAATGAAGATATCGATTTCAATGAACCTGTCAATGAGATTGCTTTTAAAAACATTGAATATTCCTATGACGGAAGCCATACGATTCTAAAACAGATATCCTTTGAATTACACAAGGGGGAAAGAGTTGCAGTAATCGGGAAGTCCGGGGCCGGTAAAACAACGCTGATAGATCTTCTCATTGGTTTTTTTCCCAGCCAGAAGGGTGAAATTGAGATCAACGGGAAAAAGCTTAGACAAATTGATCCGGTCTCCTGGCGTAAACATATCGGTGTTGTTACCCAGGAACCGTTTCTTTTTGATACAACCATTGAAGAAAATATCAGAATGGGAGATCCGTCTGCCTCCAATGAGCGCATCAACGAAGTGATTGAAATGGCAGGCTGCCATGAAATTATATGCAGACTGCCCCAGGGATTAAAGACCGATGTCGGAGAAAGAGGTGTTCGGCTTTCAGGGGGGGAACGCAAACGGATAGCCCTTGCCCGGGCACTGATTCGCCCCATATCTGTTTTGATTCTTGATGAGGCCACCGGAGAGCTGGACCATGGGACAGAAAAGGGAATCCTTGAAACCATAGACAAGTTGTCGTCGGATCTGATTATCATCCATGTTTCACACCGGGACAGTGTCCTTGATTATTGTGACAGGGCGCTTATGATCAGCCATGGTCAACTCCAGGAACTCTCCATTAAGGAATGCCGGGAAAAAATCAGGGCAAAAATAAATGACAAGCAGCCCGGAATGATGGTCCGGAGGCGGGCTGTGTCCGTTAAGTGATTATGGAAAAATCTATTTCCCTGGAAAATCAAAATCTGGCCTCTTTTTTTAACAGCTCCGCCAATTGCAGGGTACTTCGGGAAGACCGAAATAAACTGCTCCTGAAAACCAATGATCCGGAAAATGAGCTGTTCATAAAAATTTTTAAATATCCGGAACTGATTTCCTCCCGATTCCAGCACGGTAGATTTTCAGGAGGGGGGCTGGAGCTTAACAACTGTTTCAAACTGGTTCAAAGGGGTATCAGAACGCCTGAACCGGTTGGAAGTGCCGTTAAAAGGAACTGGTTTGGTTTTCCCGTCCAGTCTCTATATGCCGCCAGGTGGGTTAAAAATTCACTCCCGCTGCCGGATTACATGGCGCGTGGACACAAGGGCCACCTTGAATCCAGTTTTTCAATGGTGCGGTTTGTTGAAAATCTTGGGGCTTTTGCAGGGACGATAAACCGCCAGGGGATCTATACCACAGATTTTAATGTGACAAACTTTCTTGTGAAACAAGTTTTCGGATCCCCTGAAAAGCATGAAGAATTTTTTCTTGTTGATTATGAAAGACTTTTTTTTAAAAAAAGAGTGAAATTGAAGCAGGCTCTTTTAGGTCTATCTCAGTTAGGTGCACATCTGGCCAGTCTGGATCAGGCCTTGATTCTTCCATTTTGCCGGGGATATGCCGGCGTGTATCCCGTTAAGATCCCATTTAACACCTTTAATTATTTGGTGACACGTGCGGCCATTGAGAAAAAGGAGCAATGGGAAAAAAATATTGATAAAAAGTTTGACCGGATTGCTCAAACCATGGCCCTGCAGTTTTCTTCAAAGGATAAGTGATATTGTTTGTAAAAATACCTCCAATTATTGATATCCATACCGGCAAACAGTTGTTGAACAGGCTTTTGTTCTGTCAGGTGAATGGGGGCTCCCAGGATCTGGAACCCATAGTCGCCCACCTTCCAAGCAGTGGATGGAGCCAGTGGATCGCAGCCCACGGACTTTCAAGTCTTTTTTTGTATGCCTGCCGGGATAAAGAGATAATTCCTGGGTCGGTTCTCAGCCAATGGGAGACTCTTCAGATTCAGCTTCTGTTCCAGAATATCGGGTTTTTAAAGATTGCAGCCACATTATTTACTGATCTTGAGGATGCCGGCATTCAGGCGGTAGCCATGAGAGGACTGACTCTTTTAAACAAAATATACCAAGAGCCCTGCATGAGGCCCATGGGAGATATCGATATTCTGATAAATCAAGCAGACTGCGATTCTGTGCGATCTGTGCTGGATGACAAAAATTATGCCCTGAAAGCTGTTTACCGCAGCCAGTATGTCTATTCCATTGCCGACCGTGACATGGAGATACACTGGTCCTTTATCACTGCCAAACGATATCGAAAAAGGATGGACACCAGTCGGTTCATTGCGACCAGACAGCCTCTTGAGCTTAAAGAGGGGCGAATTTTTTGCCTGAAAGAAGAAAATGAATTGATCGGTCTTGTAGCCCATGCAGTCATTCACCATGAACTTACCATTCTTCGGCAGCTTTTCGATATTGCCTTTTATCTGTGTATGCCGGATATGGACTGGGATTATATCTCAACATGGTGTCGAAAAGCGCAGATGACACGGATGTTTGTTTTTACCATTCATCTGACAGGAATTCTTTTTGATATAGATGTATCAATAATTTTGAAACATTTTCATGTTCAGATTTCCCGGTCCCGGGATAAAATTGTTCAAAACTATGTGGAATCTTTTTTCACGGTTCATATTTCGCAGCTGTTAGCCCGGAAGAGAAATGTAATTTATATGGCAGAAGGTCCTTGGAAAAAGATGGAACAATTGCTGACCCTATTCAGTATGACAGAGGCAAAGGATATTTATAAAAGATATTTTGAATCTGAGACCCCAAGGCAGAACAATTAATTAATTTCTACATTGAGCCATAAAATGAAAAGTATTGAAACACAAACCCCAACGAACATAAATCAGACCCTGGAGATCCATTCTGTCAATCCCGTGTGGGAAAAAAACGGGAACAAGGTGCGTGTACTGTTTGTTGCTGTCAACGTTACAGGATATTACAGCCTTCCGGTAAGAATCCTCTCTCTGATGATGCGTAATGATCCTTTATTTGATGACGGTTTTGATTTCAGATTCATTGAATTTGAGGACAGAGAACCCCTTGATCATTTGTTTAACATCATTGATGGGCTGTCGGTTGATATCATCGGTTTTTCTGTAAATATCTGGAACCGGGATATTTGTTTCAAACTTGCGAAAAAGTTAAAACGAGTCAATCCTTTCCTGAAGTGCATTGCAGGCGGACAGGAGGTGACCAACTCCATTGTTGATTATCTGGGCAGTTATCCCGAGATTGATTATATTGTAGACGGAGAGGGCGAAATACCATTCTCCCAGTTTTTAAAAAACTGGGATGCTGACCGTCATGATATTCTTGATCCAGAAACAGTTTCCGGACTTCATTACAGAAAAAACGGGGTCTCTGTTTTTTCGGGCCCGTCTCAGCTGGTAGATAATCTGGACGACATCCCATCTCCAATCTTATCAGGGTTGATCAACCCTGATGTCAAATACAAACTGGGGACCATGCTTGAGGGAACCCGGGGGTGTCCTTTTAAATGCAGCTTCTGTTTTGAAGGTGGGGAAAAGAGAAAAGTAAGGACCATATCCTTGCCACGCCTTAAGCAGGAAATTGAATTTATGGCGTCAAGGGATGTAAAATTTTTTCATATCATGGATCCCATACTATGCAACAGCAATCCTGCCAGGTTAAATGAACTGGCTGATTTTTTTGATGAAATGAACAGGCAATATAAGAACATCGTAGTGTCTGTGGAAGCGTATGCCCACCATATTACACCTGATATTGCAAAATACCTTAAAAGCTTTCGCCTCATCGATATCGGGTTGCAAACAGTAAATCCGGAGACGGCAAAAGCGATTCACCGACCCTGGCAGCCCGAAAAATTTAAAGCCGGACTTGATTATTTAAGACAGATAAAAGCCCGCTTTGCTATTTACCTGATCCGTGGGCTGCCATTTGAAACTTTTGAAACCTACATAAAGGGCATGTGGATCGTCCTCAATGAAAACCCGTCTCAGCTTTTCTTTAATGAACTTCTGCTATTAAATGGCACTGAACTTCGCAGAAGGGCAACGGAGTATGGCTACACCTATAATGAATCCCCGCCTTATCATGCACAGGCCAATCCGTGGATGGATGAACAGCAGTTCAAGCTGAGCCATCTGATAGGAAAAGATGTTGAGAAAAGATATAATTTGTCAGCCAGGGCGATTCATACCAACGCTCCCTGGATTCCCGAAACATCTGAACAGTTTGAGGATGTTGTTCTCATTGTTCCGAAAACCGGCTGTTCACAAGATTGTCTGGGATGCGGCAGGGGCAGAAACGCGGCGTCCTCATTTTTCAACGATGCCGTCTTGTCTAAATTGAACACACTTGCAAACCGAGATATTGAAGTTGTTCTTGGTGACTGTTTTGAAAAAAACGACCTGCTTAAGCTGATGGGACAGCTGGTGCTGGCGGGAAGTGCCCGGATAAAACTCACAGCACCTGCACATGTTTTTGGGGACAGACAGTGGGTTGACTTGCTTGTCAAAAGAGGTGTCCTGCATTTTAAGACGTTTTTATCCGTAAATAGTGATGCGGATTTGTCAGAAAAAACAAGTATTGTGGAAAATTTTATGAACCAGCTTGAACATTTCAGCATACCTGTTGAATTAAGGGGGTATGCCACTGTAACGCCTCATTTTGAAATTGTGGTTCTGCATCATGACAAAATGAATCCGGATGAATACGCACGTATTGCTTTTCTGGCGGCTCGTCCCTTTGTTTCCGTTGTTACAGTACCGGCAGACACCGTTGAACGCAAAGATCCCGGCTGGGAAAAATGTGTTTACAGCATGATAGATGTGGCGATGGAAAAAGATACCTGGATCAAATTGCCGCGAAAAATATGGCACAGGTATTTTTCAGATCAGCAGGTGGATAGTTCTGTTATCTCAACATTGGCAAAGTTGAAAATGGTCAGTGATGAATCCAACCAACCACCATGCTTTGAATCAACTAAAAAGAATTTGACGGAAAAGGAACTATTTTGCCAAACATTCTGATAACCAATCACTGTATGAGGAAATGCACGTTTTGTTTTGCCCGGTCCAGAATTGGTCGGTCTGCCGATACCAAAAAGTCACGCCACATGTCCCTGGAAAATATCCACAAAGTCATGGATTTTCTAGAAAAAACCAATGACTGCCAACTCAGGCTCCTGGGCGGGGAACCCACACTGCACCCGGAATTTAACCGCATTGTAAAAGAAGGTCTTGAAAGAAATTTCCATGTCCATATTTTTTCAAATTGCATGATGCCGGATCGTGTTGTCAATTATCTTAAAACCCTCCCTGACAAGGACGTCTCAATCCTTGCAAACGTTTCTGCCCAGGAAAGCGATACCAGGGAGATGAAGGAACGTGTTGAACGAACCTTAGAACAACTGGGTGAAAAAATAACTGTGGGTATTACCGTTCCTTCGCCTCAGTTTGAATATAAATTCCTCTTTGACATGATCAATAAATATAAATTAAGGCGGCGGATACGGGTCGGCATTGCACAACCGATCGTGGGAACCTCCAATGAATTCCTTCGGCCGTCAATGTACCGGGAAGTCGGCACGGCCATTGTGAAGATGGCCCTTGACAGCTACGCGCAGGATATTCTGATCGGGTTTGACTGCGGTCTTACGTTGTGTATGTTTTCTGAAATGGAAATCGGAACCCTGGCAAAGAAAAGTGAAGGATTTACCATGCTGTGCGATCCTATTATTGATATTGGTCCCGAGCTTGATGTCTGGAACTGTTTTCCTTTGTCTGAAGTCCTCAATACCAAACTGGATATGTTCAAGACAATAAATGAGATCACGGCATTTTATAATAAACGCCTGCGGCCCTACAGGGATTTTGGCTGTATGGTCGAATGTGCCTCATGCGTCCATCTTAAACACGGAATATGCAAAGGAGGATGCCTGGCCCATGCCATCAATTCATTCAACAAATTGCCTCCCAGAACAGTTGATGCGATTTAGAATCGCTGCATCATCCACGTATATAACTGTCGTCTGAACCGGCTTGCCCTGCCGGTTTCAACCAGGCAGGGCCACGGCAGCACAAGACGGTTGACGTATTTTTTTACAGCAAACGGTTTTAAATGTTTCAGGGCCTGCTCCGGCATATCATTGAGGACGGTGTTTTGCAGGCAGCACAAAAAATGCTGCAAAACTGTCTTGTGCGGTTCGGCCTGGGCGTGTTTCCATACCCATTCCCAATCTATCTGCTCACCGTTCATTTGAAGTATCTGGCGAATATCCACCATTCTGAGTATTCTATCGAACTGGTGTTCCCATATGGCATGAAAGCAGGACGATAAAAACAGATGGTTCACATTCAGGCATTTTATTTTTGTGTCCTGGAGCGGAACCGTCACCGCAGAATCAAGGCAGTTTTGTAAACTGAAAAAAGGGTTTGGGACTTTAGGCATTACGGGATAGGCATCCCAGTGAACTTCCACAGTAATATTCTGTTTTTGAAATGGCAACTCCCCTTTGGAAATCCAGTAATCCCTGCTGCGGAACGGTATAGGTTTGTATCCGTCGTCCATTAAAAGCGTTTCGATGTCCGATATAGTGTCTGCATGGCAGACAACATCTATGTCCCGGCTGTGCCGCAGCCAGGGATCCGGATAATAAGAGGACGCAAAACCGGCGCCCCTGAGAAATAAGAAATCATGGTGCCGCTGTGTCAGCAGATGGTGGATTCGAACTGTTTCCGCGCACACAGTCTGGTAACGATTTTTTGCATCCGCAATAATCTGTTCCGCATCTATCCAGAGGGGAACCGACCGGCCATATTCTGATTCAGTCATCCATCTTGCGGCAAAAGGTTCCAGGCGGTGGTATTTTACCGATTCCCAGAGGCTGTGAAATACAGCAGGGCAGTCCATATTGGGGACTGGCTGCGGGTTTGTTTCCGGTATTCCCAAAGAAAAATCGAGAATACCCTTAAACCATTTTGCAGAATCTTTAAACTTCGTTGGTGCCGGAAGTTTGCGGCCTGGGGATCCTTTTTTCTTGGGGGGCTTATTTTTTTTTGTTAATGCATAAGAAAAGCCCAGCCTGCCTTTGGATGCCTGAATGGCCAGCCATTCACCTAACCCGTCAGGATCATTTCCCGTTTTTAATCTGTAGACAGTACTGTTTTCTATGAGCCCCCATAAAATTTTCATACTTTTTTCATTTTTTTTTGCTTCATGGGCAAAAGTATGGCTTTTCATGAGAACGGGCAGGCTTTCGTGAAGTTCGATTTTATTTAATTCAGGGCCTTTTCGTGCGATACGGGGGATAAGCACGGCTTTTACAATTCCCTGATCGGCCATGCCGTCCTTTTTAAAAATCTGGACCGGGTCAACAGGAATTTTATAATCACCGGATCGTTCTTTTTTGAGTCTAAGATATTCCAGTTCAGGAAAGAAGCCGATGGTTTTCAGGGTCAGATTCACCGGTTTTGAGATCCCTTTTACTATAATACCCTGATCTGATGCGGACAGGGTAATCAGGTCATCTGAAATAAATTTGAACCCCTGACGCGTTAAAGAGATTGTTGTGGAGGTCTTTCCTCCGCCGCTGTCCGCTATGATTAAAACAGCATCTCCGGCAGGAGATGCCACACAGCCTGCGTGAAGAAGCGCCTTGCCCTGGTTTAAAAGCAGTTCTCTGAGAGCCGGTATCAGAACAGTATTAAACAACAAGGGGCTTTTCTCAGTTTCAGAAAACTGAGAAACAACCGAAATTTCTTTGTACGGTGCAAATGAGACAGAAAATGCGCCGGCATTAACTCCCTTTAATAAAACAACGAAAGCATTTTCCTGTGTATATTGGATATAAGGGTCTTCCCCTGGCTCCATCTTTGTATAAATTCGGTGTACCCAGTCCGGCATTGCGCTGATAAACGCCCCATCTTTTTCCAACGTCATTCTTATATCTATGCCGCTGTCTGTTTCCGGGATATGATTTAAGACGAACATTTTATCAACAGAGTGTCTGAGTATATCCGGCAGTGATAAGAATCGAAGAGTTAAGCCGGCCCAACTGTAACAGGAAATATCTTTTTTATTCTCAGGTTTCATTAACGATAATCCATATAGTTAAAAATAGGTTTCCAGCCATATGGCAACTGAGATGAGCCCGATAAAAAGATCTCTGTCCATTCGGGCACCACATTTATATAATGTGTACAACTGCTTGATTCCGGCAGGATCGAATAATCCGCAATCGGCCAGGGCACCTGAAAAAAGTTTTGCTTCAATAAACTTGGCGCTGTCATCCTGAATCCATTTCCCATAGGGAACCGTTCCGCCGAACCCAATTTTCGTGCATTTCAAGGTGGCTTCAGGCAGCCTGTCCGCCATGGCTTTTTTTAATATGTTTTTGGGAATGGGATCATGAATATTGTTGCCCAATTTAAAGCGGGAAGGGATCTTTGTGGCCAACTCAATCATATTAACATCAAGGAACGGAGAACGGATTTCAACCCCGTGCGCCATTCCCATTCTGTCGTTGATCTCGGCAAAGCTGTACTGGCATACGCAGTTCAAATGCTGGGCCAATAAACCGTCAAATAAGTTGTCAGCCCCGCTTTCCATGAAGGCACTGGCGCAAATTTCTGCAGGTGTCAGCGCCTGGCAACACGCCAACATGTGGGGCGTATATATTTTTTTTTGAAGATCCAACTGAGTGAATCGAAAGGATGGAAAAACTCGTTCCGGATGATCCTTGGCGTGCCTGCGTAAAAAATTCAGGGCAAATTTTTCCTCCTCTGTACCCCCATTTTCCGGAAAAGAGAGGATTCCGTCAGCGTTTGTCCATTTGTCAAGATAATGGCCCCACAGATACATCAGCGAATGGTCAAAATACCCGCCGAACAGCTCATCCCCTCCGGCACCGCAAAACGCGACTTTAGTTACCTTTCCAATTTCTTTTGAAATCAGGTAGGCATCCATGGGAACAGGGGTGGCGATTGGTTCTCCATGGTGATGAATCACCTTTTCCATCACAGAAAAGTCATCGGATTGAATATTAAATTCAAAATGCCTTGTATGGTATCTATCTGATACAAGCCTGGAAGAAAGAGCTTCCTGTGCATTTGCCGGGGTGTCTTCCAATGAACTGATACGAAAAGTTGGAAAATTTTTTATATTCCTGCCCATGGATGAGACAACTGAGCTGGAATCGATGCCGCCGGATAAAAGAGCCCCCACCGGGACATCGGATTCACACATCAGGGAAACCGTCTGATCAAAACAGCTTTGAATTTCTTCAATACATTGTGTTTCATCCGAAAATTGGCTTGACGGATCAAAGGTGCAGGACCAGTACTTTGTTGCCTTAGTGGTTGTCTTAGTGCCGTCCCACGAAATTTCCATATAATGGGCCGGGGGAAGTTTTTTTATATCCTTGAATGCGGTTCTTGGGGCGATGGCGTGCATACAGGACATTGCCAGATTTATTCCCACCGGATCAATACGCCTTGGCACTTCCTGACATGACAGAATGGCTGGAATTTCAGAGGCAAAAATGAACACGTTGCTGTCTTCAAAGTAGTAAAGCGGTTTTTCTCCCACCCTGTCCCGGGCAATGAACAGTTTCCGGGATACCCTGTCCCATATTGCAAATGCAAACATGCCCCGCAAAAGAGAAAGACATTTCGATCCCTTATGCTTATATAATGATAAAAGGACCTCGGTGTCGCTTTGGGTGGCAAATGCCTCTCCCTGCCGAATAAGATCTGTGCGAAGTTTGCGGAAATTGTATATCTCGCCGTTAAATGCAATGGTAAAACGCCCGCATACTGAAGTGATTGGCTGATCAGATCGCTGTACAGGATCCATTATGGCAAGGCGGGTGACACCAAGTGCAATGGGATTTTGTATGAAGGTGCCTTTACTGTCAGGTCCCCGGTGGTCAATTTTTTTTAGCATGGCCTCCAAGTCACCTTGAAGGTTATCGCAGTACCCGCCGCTTTTTATGAAAATTCCTGCTATGCCACACATGTTTCAGCCTTTTATAATTATCCGCATCCGCTTGAATTGGTATTCCTATGAATGTTTTTAATTACTGTTTCGTTTTTTCTTCCAGTAATTTTTAATATTATCTCCTAATCGGGCCGATCCGGCTGAGACTGTTTTTTGTATAGTTTGCATCATGTTCAGATCCGTATAGTTGATCTGACCGCTTTCCGGTGTGGCGGCAAGGCTGCCCGAGGCCATATCCACAGCTTTAATAACAAAGGTTGCCGTATGAAGCGTGGTCTTCTGGCCATAGAATTCAATTTTTCTGGAACCGGTTTTTTTTATCTGGGCCGTTACCAGGATCTGGGCATTGGTGTCGGAAACGTACTGATTGATTTCCGACCAGTTTGCATTCAGTTTGCCTTGGGATGCCAGTATGCCCAAAGAGGGAATGGATGTTGTTGAGCAATAGTCCAGTCCGCTGGTCATGAACGCAGATTCCAGCTGGGCTGTGAACAGGGCCAAAAGGTCATCATCTCCATGGGTGTGGATCAGAACTCTTGGGGTTTCAGGCAGCTCCAAGGGGGCAGGGGGGGTGTTGCCCGGAATCGCTGTTATCTCCACCGATCTTTTGGACTGTGATGTCCCGGGATTCAGGGACGCCTGGGGCTGATGTCCGGAACCGGCTTGGCCTGATGCCGCAGACCCGGGTGAGGCAAAAACAAAATCGCCCCGGGATAATTCATAATCAGGAATTTTTCCATATTGTGGCGTCTGCTGGACATAGGACATGGACAGATTCTGCAGATAGACGCCAAGCTCTGTGCCGGTAATAAATCCATCCTTGTTCAGGTCTGCGGTGCCATAAGTTAAAGCATCCACAAATGCCGGTGTAAACGTGGATTTTGCTGGAACACTTTCCCCGGCACTGCCTGCGGTAATGAACTGCCGGACCGGTTTGCCCGTGAGCATACTGATTTGAGGCGGCATTTTGGGAAGGTCACGCTGCTTGAATATGGTACCAGAAAAGCAGGAGTCAAAGAGAAACAGCGCATGTTTGGCATCCATCTGCCGGCACCACGAGATGATCTGGTTCATGTCCAGGGCCTTGCGTTTGAAATTTGACGGATCTTTGTAGGGAATCGGCGCATCCACAGGCACCAGATATCCCCGGCTGCCGTCATCCATGGTGTGTCCATGGCCTGCGAAATAGAACAGAAGGCGGTTTTCCGGATTATAACCATAGGCATTGATAAAAGATTCATAGGCCTGTTTCAGAGTTTTTCCATCGGGGTCTTTCACGGTCTGGACAATAAATCCCCTGGCTTTTAAGGTTTTTTCAAGAAGTTTGATATCTCCGGGAATACTTTCCAGATCCGGCCAGCCGTTCCGGTAATCACTGACCCCTATGAGCAGGGCATGGCTCTCATTGAAAAAACCAACAGTCTGCCCGGACTCGGTCTTTATTGAAAGCTGGGACAAGGCGCTAAAAGATGTGATATGCAGAAAAAGAATCACTGCAAGGATCTGAACAACCCGAGGGGTTATCCTGATACGGTGGGTTATCTGCCGGGATAGTTGTCTGATATATAAAAAAGACATTCGCATTTCCTTAAAAAATTAAGTCCAATTTACCTCATATATCCACTTGTTCCGGCTTAAGGTACTGTTCCGCATAGGGCGCAAACAGTCTTTTCTCCCTGAAAAGCCGGACAATATCTTTATCAATATGGCCGTCCTTTTCCATGAAATCCAAAATATCCAGTGCCTTTGACAGGGGCATGGGGTGCTTGTAGGGGCGGTCTGCCGCTGTCAGGGCCTCGAATATGTCGGCAATGGCCATAATCCGGGTGGCAAGATTCAGTTCAGCAGCGTCTTTTCCGTCAGGGTATCCTGAACCGTCCAGTTTTTCGTGATGGGCAGACGCAATTTTGGGTACATTATGAAGACTTCGTGGAAAGGGAAGTTCATTTAAAATCTTTTGGGTAACGATCACATGGTTTTCAATGATTTGTCGTTCATTTTGGGTCAGGTTGCCCTTCCTTATGGTTAAGTTCTCCATCTCTTCGGTTGTCAGAAGGGGCATTTGTCCTGGGAAAACCCGGCGTGAGGCGATCTCTTCAAGTCGCTGGAGGTGATGATCCTCCATGAAAAATTTACCGGTATTGCATTGGCATACAAATTCAAGGTCAGACTCAAGGCGCTCTTTTTCTCTTTGAAGCTCATCTTCAACCCGTTTGATTTCATCCTGACAAGGCTTTTCACCATGCTCAGAGCCTGTGGCCATCTTTTTCCATGTCATGCTTTCCAGTTCCTGGGCAACAAGCCGGAAGCGCAGACGAACCGTATGGATACCGTCTCGAAGAGTTTCAAGTTTAGTGCTTTTGTTCACCACATATTCCGGGGTGGTAATTTTGCCCACATCGTGCATCCAGGCCGCAATTTTTAGTTCTTCAAGCTCATCGGCCGTGAATCCGAAGTCGGCAAAGGCCCCTGTTGTTTCGGTATTTATTCCCTGGGCAATGAGGCGGACCAGCTCCACTACCCGTGTAATATGGCCGCCGGTGTATGGCGATTTTTCATCAACAGCTGCGGCAATGCTTTTGATAAACGAATCAAAGAGATGTTTTAAGCCGGCTATAAGCTGCCGGTTGTTCAGGGCTGTGGCAGCAAGGGACGCCAGGGCAAAGGCCACACCGGTCAGTCCCTGGTCAAAGGAAACCACTTCTCCAGTCTCCTGGTTGGTGGCATTTAAAAGCTGAAGAACACCTATAATGGTGTTCTCATGGTTGAACATGGGAATGACCAGCATGGATTGCGACCGGTATCCGGTTTTTTCATCATATGCTCTGGCTCCTGAAAATTTAAACTCCTTGGAATTGTAAATATTTTCAATATTAAATGTTTTTCCTGTCAAAGCGGCACAGGAGGATATGTTGATCATGTTGGGAGAGCCATTTCTGAAATATAAAGGGACGGAGGGCAGTTCGCCCATATCTTTGTGGTATTTTGAATTTACTCCCAGGCTTTTGTTTCGGACAAAGGCAAAATCCAGGTGGGTGGCCTGTTTGTTGACAATGTAAAGGGTGCCGGCATCGGCCGTGCTGATGCGCAAGGCCTCGTCAAGGATCATCTCCAAAAGTCGATTAATATCTTTTTCCGCAGTCAGGGCGCGGACGATGTCAATGATGTTTTTTGCAGGTACAAGTTGAGCACTGTATGGATTTTTATATGTTTCGGTCATAAACACCACTCGTTGTTATCGGGGTGGGCACAGGTTATTTCTCTTTGAGTGTTACCGAGCCATCCCAGTTTTTGTCTAATGCGTTATAGTTAATTTTTTCTATTCGTTCAAGCAGTTGGCAGGCTGCCGGATCTTCAGGAAATATTGCAAGGGCCTGCTTAAACCCTTCTGCCGCGGTTAAAAAATCTTTGTCAAGATAGTGTAGAAAGGCGTTTTCATAAATTCGTGCATATCGATCTTTAGGGGTATCCTCCCCTTGTTTTGAATATCCGTAAACTTCGTACACCCGGACCGCCTGATTTTTTCCTTTCACTTTAATGACATCCACAATCCTTGTTTTAAATACCTGTTTTGACAACAGGTCATATGTAGCCTGGGAAATCAAAAGCCGGGTGCCGTATTTTTTGTTTACGCCTTCCAGGCGTGAGCTTAAATTTACCCCGTCTCCCATAACCGTATAATCAAACACCTTGTCAGAACCCATGTTGCCTACAACCATTTTTCCGGAGTTAATGCCTATTCTACAGGTAAAGGGCGGTCTGTTCCGGTCAACCCAGGTCTGCCTGAGCTCTTTAAGTCGTTCCTGCATGTCCAGGGCCGTGCTCACTGCCTGGTCCGCATGATTTCCGGAAGGAAAGGGGATGCCGAATTCTGCCATGATGGCATCTCCCTGGTATTTATCTATAATGCCGCCATGATCGTGGATAATTTTTGTCATCTCTGTAAAATATTCGTTAATCTGGGTGACCAGATCTGCAGGCGGGGATTCTTCCGAGATATTGGTGAAGTTTTCTATGTCCGTAAACATCACGCTTAAGTCCATTTCATGCCCTCCGAGCCGTACGGACATGGGATCAGCCAGAATCTGTTTTACCACTTTTTCGGGTACATATTTTACAAAGGCGGATTGGATAAAAGCCCGTTCCCTGGAGGTAATTACCTCTATGGTGATGACCAGAACCAGAAAAATCGTAAGGCAGCTGCCGGAGAGGGTGGCCACCGGCACAAGACAGAACTGGTTGAACTGGAACAGGGTCACGGCCGGAATGGATAGAAAGCAGACCAGAGTTGATCCAAAAAGACCTGCAAGGGAGTAAAAGCAGGCCCCTGCGGCCATTATCAATGCAAAACCCAGGATAGCGGCAGCCGCATCGCGGGGAAGCCACTTGGTGTAAAAGGTATTGGAGAGCAAGGCATTGAGCATGGATGCATGGATAATGACCAGGGGCACCTCTTTTTGCAGGGGGGTGGTCCCCAAATCTGAAATCCCCACGGCTGTTTCAGCAACAAATATAAAATTTCCTTCAAACAGCTCCAGGAAATTTCCCCTCATGGCCGGATCCTTAATATATGTGAAAAAATCGGTCAGGGAAATTTGTGAGAAATCCTCTCCCATGGCCCCTACAAAAGGAATGAAGGTGCGTCCGCTGTTGTCAATGGGAATATTGACATCATGGCTGAGGCGACTGGATTTATCGGAAGGGATGTGAATGTGGCGGCCCCAATGGATGGTGATATCGTCAAAATCAATGCCGGCCCACCCTAAAAAGACCGACAGGCTTAAAGAGGGCTGAAATCGTGTGCCGTGTTTAATAACCATGAAAAGATGCCGGTGAATGGCATCCGGATCTGCCGGAGCACTGATATCCCCTGATCCGTGGGCTGCTTTGGCAAACGGTGGGTACTGAAACACGGTTTTGACCGCGTGAAAGGGACGGCCGCTTCCTTCCTGATGGGGGGTGCCGATACTGTTTTCTGGAATAAACGGTTTAAAGGCGGACGATTTGCCCAGGGCAATGGGCTCTAAATCACTATCAGACGCTTCAACGGAAGATCCCACCGGAAGATATACACACCCCAGATTTTTTAAAGAGGCTTCAAATGCCGCATCGGAATCCGGGGCATAGGGCTGGGCAAAGATAAGGTCATAGGCCACGGCTTCCGGTGCCAGGCCAGCCAGTTCATTGTTCAGTGCAGCAAGATCTGAGCGATTTAGAATACTGCCCGGGGAGTTCTGGTAGTACCGGTCGGTAATGGTAAGATAAACAACACCCGGGGCAAAAGAGGATTTTGGGCCTTTGTCCTGGCGGACCGTGAATCTGAAAATATAGTCCAGCACCTTGCTGTCATACTCGTTAAATGGAGATGTCGGATTTAACCAAATATAGGCCAACATCGTTAAAACAGCAATTCCTTCTAAAAGGAGAACAGCCTTAATCTGGTTTTTATTTCTTAATTTGAAAATCATAGGTTCGAAGAATCAGTTTCCTTCCCGAGGAAACTGGTAACTTATCAATGAATGAGGCATTGAAAGAATCTTCTTCCCCTCTTACGTTGCCGGCCAGGGAAAAGGGAAGATTATTATCAGGATTGTCAAGAATCCGGCTTTTTTTCATCAGATCCCTTTGGATCTTTCCCCACTGTTCAACTGGTAACTTTGTGGATATGCGGTTCAGTTCTGAAATTGGTTCAGAGCTGATTATCAGATAAAAGGATGCAGTTTTATCTTCAGCCCCGATTTCATAAAAGGTGTTGGATGCCGGTAAAATAAGGCTGTCCCGGGTAATGATCTGCCTTGGTGGATGAAGGGCTTCCACACTATTTCCATCACTGTGGAATGAGTATATAAAGCAGTTCTTCTCCGGAAAAAGAAATAGCCTTAAAAAGGTCCCGGGTGCAATCTCATTGTTTTTTTTAGCCTGGTACTCTTTTTGATCGGTTTTAACAAAAATTCCAAGCTTGCCTCTGACAAAATCCTGACCAAAAGCGGAATGACTGCCTGGGGAACAAATCAGGAAAAAAAATCCGACAGCAGTATAAAAAGACAGCCTCTTCATCAGCAACCTCCACTATGATTGTTTTTTGAACCGTTCTCCTCCTGTAACAACCATCTGAAGTTAACAGACCTGTCCGGCTGTCATCATGATCACATTTTTATACTCAAACGGCTGTTTTGCATTACGATCATAAATATCGCAAAAAAAGAGCCCAGGCAAGCCTTCATGTTCCGGTTTTTAAACTTTTATACGCGTTGCAACGTAAGCGCTCTATAAACCCCATCTTTCATCGGTTAGCAAGCCATGCGATAGTGGGCCATCTTTCAACGAACAAGCGAAAAAAGAGGCTTACAGCGATGATGTTCATTATTTTCACTTAGATGACTGATTATTTCTCTTCCAACTCCTTCGGCTGTTTTTATCTCACTCATTTTATCTCACTCATTTTATCTCACTCATTTTATCTCACTCATTTTATCTCACTCATTTTATCTCACTCATTTTATCTCATTTATTTTATCATTGAGTTTTTACTCTATACTTTGTCTGGTACTGGACGCAGTCAGCCCGGTTAGGCCGGTTTCATCGTCACCCGACAGTGAGTACGATCTTGCCTTGCATGTGCCCACGAGCGGCACGTTCATGCGCTTTACGACCATCGGCAAGCGGAAATGTGCTGTCAATCACAACACGAATGGTGTCAGCATCGAGAAATTTTCCAACTTCCTCCAACTGAGCGCCATTTGAACGGACCTGAGTTGCCGAAACCGTAACACCCAGCTTCTTGGCCTCCTCGGCACCGGAAAAGCCCAAGGGAAATATCGGGAACAAGGCACCTCCATGCTTCAGTGTGCGCTCCTTTCATTTTTGCTATTTGCATCGCGAAGTGCCCCACGCCGCCTGCGGCTCCGTTTATGAGAACTGTCTTGCCCTCGAGCGGTATCGGTTCATGTCGATTCGGCTGTAGCGGGTTCGGCTCTTTGTGCCCCAGGTCAATCATGAACTGCCATGCGGTGAGCAACGACATTGGCGCTCCGGCGGCATGCACGTGATCAATGCCTGTCGGCTTTAGTGCAACTTCCGATGACGGCACGCTGACGTATTCAGCATAGGCCTTGCTGTCCCCTGCAAGGCCGCTTGGAAAGCGAACCATAGAATACACTTCGTCTCCGATGGAGAAGTCTTTAACATCTTCGGCGACCGCCTCGACAACTCCAGAAATGTCAGTTCCCAGGATGACGGGAAAGGACACCTGTGGCTGCCACTCGGGAGGAAGCATCTTATATCCTTCGCGTAGGTACCAATCGGGGGGATTGAGGCCGATTGCGTGAACGCGAACGAGGACTTCACCCGCTTTCAACTCAGGCAACGGAGCATCCTCGTAGCGTAACACCTCAGGGCCACCGAATTCGTGTATCCGAATCGCCTTCATCATATTTCTTGGCATTGCTTTATCCTTTCATGGTCGGCTGGTTAATCATTCAATAGCGCATTTGGATCCGGTTCGAATAGACGCTCAGCAAATCGGGTTATCAACGCGGTCAGATTTAGAGGTATCGTGTTACCGGGCGTAATCTTAAAAGTGAGTAAATGTAAACAATTTCAATGCATTTGGCAAGTCTTAGATCCAGCCTGATGGAGGCGAAGGGTGTAATGGATTGCATGGTAGCTGGCCGTCACCCATTTAATTTCCGGAAGAAGGATGGTTTGCAACGGAAATAGTAATTTGTTTGATCGAAACCATAGCCATACTTGCCGGACAGACCCCATATGCGTAAATTTTTCAAAAACAGTATGAATGGCTCCGGTAACGGCCTGGTCGGGATGAATTAAAACTTCTCCATCCTGATCACCCCAGAT
Source organism: uncultured Desulfobacter sp. (assembly GCF_963665355.1). GTDB lineage: Bacteria > Desulfobacterota > Desulfobacteria > Desulfobacterales > Desulfobacteraceae > Desulfobacter. Next base: position 4,633,281 of record NZ_OY762229.1, on the reverse strand, counting down.
AAAGCCGACCGGCAGCCCCCGGCGCAACTCCCCTTTGGCAGCTTTATTCCGTATACCACCTTCTAATCAGGCTCGAATGACATGAAATTCTGCCTCAGCCATAGTACCTGTTTGGCACTGCAGAACTGAACCATTAGCCAAACAGTTAAAAGCTGACTTGGAGTCAAGATTTGGTGAATGCGGGCTGGAGCTACACCCTGAAAAGACAAAAATAGTTTATTGCAAGGATGAAGATCGAAAAGGAGATTATCCTGTTATGAAGTTTGATTTTCTGGGGTATACATTTCGGCCCAGATTATCAAGAAATCGCAGAGGAAAATTTTTTGAAAACTTCACACCAGCGATAAGCAACAAGACTGCAAAGGCAATCAGACAGAAAGTACGCAGTTGGAACTGGCAATTACGGCCAGGGGAAACGCTTGAGGATCTGGCTATAGAATGTAATCCAATAGTCCAAGGCTGGATTAATTATTATGGGCGGTACAATCCTTCTGAGATGTCTGGGATTCTCCATCATATAAATTGGCGGTTAGTGCGTTGGGCAACCTGTAAATATAAGAAACTCAGAGGACGTCAACAAAAGGCCACAAGATGGTTGACACAGATTGCTGAACGACAGCCGAATCTTTTTGTTCATTGGCGTGTCCTGTATAAAAAAAACGGCTGAACGACAGGAGCCGGATGAGTCGAGAGATTCACGTCCGGTTTTGAGAGAGCCTGAAGGGGAAGTTCCTTTGGGCTACTCACTTGGGAGGGCTCCTCAGTGATGGGGAGTCCTATCCCGATTAAGTACACCCTCACTCCGGCACCAAGGGAATATTTAACTGTGTAAAGAGCTGGATTACTGGATTATTCCTAAGGCTTGATACAACACCGTACAAACTTGGAATCATTATATGAGGATAGCGGCCTTGCGGATCAGCCAAATGAGTCTGCGGAACAAATACGGGCTGGAAACGAGAACATAAGGCATGAACGTGGCCAGTTTCTGACGATACGATTGGGCCACCACTATTTCCATAATTAAGAGCTTTATCCAGTACATAGTGTTGTGGATCATTTCCCGTAATAACCATCTTAGTTTTATCAAGCTCGGATGACACAATAGCTGAAGTTAACCGTGGACTTAACTCTAAACTACCAACAATAGCGGACTGTTGCTTTTCAACCTTTGATGAAGACAAAGGATAGCCAAATGAATAAACTGGCTCGCCCATTTCCAGCTGTCTTGTAGATACTTGTATATAAGGAAATTCGGTCTGCCCCTTTAGCCATTCTTTATTGGCATTTTTGCCAAAATCAACTTTCAAAAGAGCCAAGTCAAATTCCGGCAATACATGTTCAAGGGTAATAGATTGGCACATTGTTACCGGCCCCATTCCTTGGCCTTCTTTCATGAACCAGGCTTTATCTATGTCGCCCCTTTGCGGTCCGTCAGCAGCCCCATTTTCTGAGACTACGTGTGCTGCTGTAACAAACCACCCATCTGGAGAAACGAAAAAACCTGTGCCGGTGGGAGATGGCATTCCATGCTGCGCCTTATTTGGCAGTTCAACGCAGAAAGTAGCCCGACGAACTCTATCCAATGTTTTCCTAATCACAGTACCGTCCTATTAGGTGTACTTAACCAGAAGCGTTTTATCAATAGTCCCGCCCATACAAAGGCCAAGACAGTACGGTTTCCGAAAATTCTTCGTTATGGCTAAACCGGTTGTACCAGCAAGCGGGATTATTGATAAAACGTTGTTGAACAATGCCGCTGGTCAGTGCTGGACATGAATTTTTCGACTATGGGATTTATATCGTTTGCAGATTGTCCGCACAAGGATAAATTGGAATAATTTTGATAGAAACTGCCTGAATTTTGTTTCTTTACCTGGCGCATATTTCCTGTTTTCTAAATGAAGAACATCGTGGGTTTAATGTCCCGGATTTAAAGGCGCACTCCGGAGATACGGCTTGATGCCGTTGTTGTTTTCCACAGATTGTTTCAGACCAACGAGCCTTTTATGATGTATCCCAGACCACCTTTTGAGCTAAGACCAGGGCGGACCGCAGCTTTCTACACAAACTGATTAGACTACAAGCATTAGCGGTTTGTATATGTGCATATTCCCCCATATCCACCATAAAAACGCTGTATCTTTTGAGCCTTTGCACGATGGATTGCTTCTTAAATAGGCGTACTACTGGTATGCATAATACAAACAACTGCCTATTTTTATTGCCCATGTGATGGATTAATTTAATAATAGTGCTTGTGTCGGAATTAAACGCATATCTTTTTTAAGCGAGGTAACTACAATGAATAAAGACGAACTTTGCCGAAAAATTGAACAGATTTACCCGGATATCGGAACCTGCGGTATAGATGTCAAGGTTTCATTTGATGATGATAATGACCGCTGGAAAGTGTTTTTAAAAAAGGACAATAAATCTTTAGAGACTTTTCTTGAACCCGGCGATGCGGAACTATGCCTGCAAGGCCGGCAATGCGTAAGCCTTGGCATCGAGATCAGCCAGCTCAAAGATAATGTTGGATTTTAAAAAAACTTGTGCCTGAAAATTATTTTGTGTCCGTCCGAAAATAGCCTTTTCCCCGTTTTTTTGCCGGAAGAGAATTCATATTTTCGGACGGACACTGTTTCATAAAACAGCCATGGGCTGATCTGACATATCAACTGCCGGGCTCAGCCCACAACGAAGTTTGAAAGATTTTGGTGGCTTACCCAATCTTTCATATAAAAAAAGGGAAAAACCATGCTCAATTTTGAACTTTCAGATGCCCGGAAAAAACTGCAGGCCAAAGCCCGCGAATTTTCCCTTAAACATGTCCTGCCCGAAGCCTGGTCTGCTGATGAAAATGACACTTTGCCCGTACATGTCCTTAAAAAAGCGTTTCATGACGGGCTGATGAATTCAGATATTCCAAAAGAATACGGCGGCAAGGGGTATGGGCTGGTTGAAGGGGCTATTATTACAGAAGAGGTTGCCGCTGCCTGCCCCGGGATCGCCACATCGCTGTTTGATAACAGCTTGGGACTGGAGCCGATCCTGCTGTCGGACAATACAACGGCAAAGCAAAAATATCTTACGCAGATCGCAAATGATTTTAAATTGATCTGTTTTGCCACGTCCGAAGCCACCATGGGATCCGATGTCTCCTCCATACGCTGCCAGGCCAAAAAAGACGGGGATGATTATATCCTGAACGGGACAAAATTCTGGATTACCAATGCCGGAGTAGCCGATTTTATAACTGTGTTTGCGACCGTGGACCCTGAATCCAGCCATAAGGGCATCTGCGCCTTTGTGGTGGAAAAGCAATGGGACGGGGTAACCACCGGCCGGCCCATCCCTAAAATGGGCCAGAGAAGTTCAAATACCGCAGCCATTGCATTCAAAGATGTCCGGGTGCCAAAGGAAAATGTTCTGGCGGAACCGGGTAAAGGATTTGTTCTGGCCATGCAGACATTTTCCAGGACCCGGCCCATTATCGGGGCGTTTGCCGTGGGGGCTGCACGGTCGGCCATGGAGTATGCGATCTCCTACGCAAAAAAAAGAAGGGCTTTCGGATCAGCACTTTCAGGATTCCAGGCCCTGCAGTTCAAGATTGCAGAAATGTTCCAAAAGGTTGAAATATCACGCCTTCTTGTCCTCAAGGCCGCTTGGGAAGCCGATGAACAAAAAGACCCCACCCTGTCCGCCTCTATCGCCAAGATGTACGCCACAGAGGCGGCCTGGCAGGTGGCAGACGAGGCTCTGCAGATTTTCGGCGGGTATGGGTATACCCGGATGTTTCCCATTGAAAAGCTGCTTCGGGATATCCGGCTCTACCGGATATATGAAGGCACCAGTGAAGTACAAAGGATGATTCTTGCAGGTCATGTGCTGGCTAATTATACACCGGTAATGCCCCCGTTGGATGAACTTCCTGTGATGCGGGATCAATCGGGCCTGGAAAGCGGACAAGCCGTTTGGCGGTGCAGCATGTGCGGTTATGTCCATTACGAAGACCAGGTGCCGGATCAATGTCCGGTCTGCCTTTTTTCCGGAAAAATATTCAAGCCGGTAAAGACAACTTAATAAAATAAGTAACAACACTCGTAAAAAGTCTGATTTTACCGTTTCTGACTTTTTACGAGACCTTCAATTCATCGTACTGTCGTTACATAAGATCAATCATTGAACCGGCAATGGTAATAACGCTTTGGGGAACCACCCCGCCAAGAATCATCAGGGCGATCATCAGATATGATATCAGCTTGATGGAAACCGGTTCGGCCCTGCCTTGCATTTGGGATTCCGGGGCAGCGTAATACGCAGCTTTCAATATTTTCAGATAATAATAAAGGGATACCACCACATTGAGCATGGCAAATACCACCAGGCCAAGGTAGCCGTTCTGCAACGCCGCTTTAAAAATAAGCAGTTTGGCTGTAAAGCCGATAGTTGGGGGAATGCCAGCCAGGCCGAAAAGGGCCAGCATCAGTGCCAGGGCCAGGGCCGGTGCCTGTTGATGCAAGCCGGCCAGCTGGGAAATCCGGATGTTTTCGCCGTCCCGGCTGACAAATATAACAGCCATGAAAGCGGTCAGCTTCATAATGAGTAAAGAAAGGGCATAAAAAACCGCACTGGTCCAGCCCGCGGAATTCATGCTCGCCACTCCGATCATAAGATAACCGGCATGGGCAATACTGGAATAGGCCAGCATACGTTTCAGGTCGTCCTGGGCAATGGCGGCAAAATTGCCGATGGTCATTGCAGCAGCGGACACGGCCAGAAGAAAAAAGACCAGCTGCTTTCCGTCGGCACCGCAAAGCCCGACCAGACGAATGACAGCGGCAATGGCCGCCACCTTGGAAACCGTTGCGATATAGGCTGCCACCTGGTTGGGGGCACCATCGTAAACATCGGGTGCCCAAAAATGAAACGGGGCCACGGCAAGCTTGAAAAAAAGACCGGACAGCCCCAGGATAAACCCGGCCTGGACCAGCGGGCGGTGCAGCTGTCCGGCCAGGCTGGGTCCAAGCTGTGCGAAATAAAGCGTGTTGCCCGCAAAGTAGAGCAGGGCAAATCCAAACAGCATCAATGCTGAAGCCGTGGCGCCGATGAAAAAATATTTCACCCCGGATGCGATCCCTTTTTTATCCCCTTTTCGCATGAAAACCAGGATGTACAGACAATAACTTGATGTCTCCAGTGCCAGGAAAAAGGGCAGGAAATGAACACAGCTTACCAGGATCATCAGGGCCAGGGTGCAGATCGTAAGGATCATGTAAAATTCATTGTGCCGGTTCTCCGGGACGCCTTTCAAATCATAACACAAGGTGACAATCAACAAGAATCCGGCATAAATCATCACCTTGAACACCTGGGAAAAAAGATCCAGCCGATAGGTGCCGTTAAACAACGTACCGGTCTGGCTTACCCCTGCCATGCAGATCACAAACCCCGCAGCGGCAAGGACCAGACAAAGTTTATGCTGTCGCCCTGAATCTGCTGTTCTAAGGGACAGGATCAGAAATACCGCGGCAATGCCCAGGGTAAACAGTTCCGGAAAAAAAAGCGGCAAGTTTATCATCACAAGTTTCCACCTAAAAGATTTTGGGATGCACTCAGTATGGTGTCAGACATTAAAAACGGCATCAGTCCGAAAACCAGGATCACGGTTACAAGGATCATTCGTGGAATGCCAAGGGTAAAGGAGAGATCCGGCAGATCCTGATATTTTTGATTGGGCGGGCCAAAAAAAGTCTTTTCAACCACCCGCAGGATAAATACGGCACTGATGACCAGGGCGGTTACCGCAATGGCCGTCAAAAAAGGATAGACCTTAAACGCCGGGATAAATACCATCAGCTCCGCCCAGAAACTGGCCATGCAGGGCACCCCGATACCAGCCATGGCAGCGATAATAAAATAGGTGCTGGCCCGGGGCATGATATGGGCCAGTCCCCCGAGTTCGGCAATCTGTTTGGTGTGGGTCCGGTCATAAATATACCCCACGGAGGAAAATAACAGGGCTGTCATTACCCCGTGGGCAAACATCTGGAACACGGCCCCGTTCAAGCCGCCCACAGACAGGGTCGAAAGCCCCAGGCCCACGATGCCCATGTGGGAGACGCTTGAATAGCCGATGACAAATTTAAGATCGGTCTGCCGCAGTCCGGCCAGGGCCCCGTAAACAATGCCGATGGTGGCAAGAACTGCCATCAGAGGTGCCCAGAACCGCCACCCTTCCGGACACAGAAAAATACCCACCCGGATGATGCCGAATGCCCCAAGTTTCATCAAAACGCCTGCATGCAGCATGCTCACCGAGGTCGGGGCGGCTACATGGCCCACCGGGGACCAGGTATGAAAAGGCCAGACACCCGCCAGAATGCCGAATCCCACATAAAACATAAAAAAGGCAAGTTTTTGCTGGAAAGGGGTAAATTCGGCCAGTTTTACCAAAACCGGCAAGGAGAAACTTCCCTGTCCCGACACCTGCACCAGATAGAGCATGGCAGGTAAAATAAGGGCACTTCCCGCCAGCAGATACAAGGTCAGTTTCATGGCACCGTATTCCCTGCGGGTACTGCCCCAGATTAAAATCAGCAAGTACATGGGAAACAAGGAGACATCATACCAGATAAAAATAAAGAACAGATCCAGAGCCATGAACATGCCGAAAACCCCGGTAACCAACAAAATGTACAGGGCAAAAAATTCCTTGACCCGGATTTCAAGCTCCCACATGGTCAGTACCCCTGTGAAAAAAACAATCCCGGTCAACAGGATCATGGGCACACTGAATCCGTCCACACCGTTGAGGTAAGAGATCCCCAAAGAGGGCACCCAGTCCATTTTTTCCACAAACTGGACACCGTTAAGCCCCCTGTCGTACATGCAGAACACGAACAGCGACAGGATCAGGGTCAGGCCACTGCACACCGCACTGGCCCATTTGATGGCGTTTTTCTTTTCCCCCGGGATGGCCAGAACTGTCAAAAGCCCTGCCAGACAAAGAGTCAGAATGGCCGTTAAAACCGGAAATCGTGCTGCATAAAGTTCCATAATCATCCTACCCTGCAATCCAGTTGAAAAAAATAAGCGCAAACAATATGGCAAAAACAGCCCTTAATTTTGTCTGAATCATAGTATTGTGCCAGCCTGAAATCCTATTGCCCCCAAAAAGAACGGTTTTTCCCAACGCATGAACAATGCCGTCAATGACCCGGTCGTCATTTTCTTTGCACCATTTTGAAAGCCCTTTATCAACGATCCGGGAAAAGGCCCATTGATAAAAATGATCCAGATACCACCGGTTTTTAAAGAGTATGTACAGCCATGGAAATCGTTCTACAAATCCAACCTGGAATGCTTTTTTCCGGCCAAATTCATACCAGGCAATGAGTATGGCAGCCGCAGCCGCACCCTGGGACCATAAAAATATCGGCCATGAAAAGCCATGTGCCGTGCCATGGGAGCCCTGCGGCACAAGCCATGTCCATAATATGCCGTGAAGAAACCCTGCACCCAGGGTGATGCAGGCAAGCACAACCAGCGGCGCGGCCATGGCCGGAGGCTCGAAACGTTGCTCAGGGGGAACCGCTGTGGCAGCGGTTTTCTCCGGGCCATCATTGCGGGGAAGCAAAAGGATAAACACCAGGCGTGTTGTATAGTAAGCGGTCATAAAAACACCGGCGACACCGGCGGCCAGCCACAAGGGGCTGTCCAGCCCGGACAGGGACGAAAGTATGGCTTCTTTGCTGAAAAAACCTGAAAAAGGCCACAGCCCGATCAGGGCGCAAGCGGCAATAATCATGCAGGTGATGGTTATTTTCATCCGGCCCGCGCCTTTTTGGGCGATCTCAAATATATCATTGGTATGGTACGCATGGATGAGGACACCGGCACAAAGAAAAAGCAGGGCCTTGAACGCCGCATGGGTGGCCAGGTGAAACACCCCGGCAAAATATCCGCCCGACCCCAGTCCCATGAGCATATATCCCAGCTGACTGATGGTTGAAAAAGCCCAGACCTGTTTGATGTCTGTGGCCACCATTGCCATGGTTGCCGCCATCAGCATACTGATGGTTCCCACGGATAAAACCGTTGTCATCACAACGTCAGACAGGCTGAAGAATGGAAAGAGCCGGGCCAGAAGGTAGACGCCGGCCGCCACCATGGTCGCGGAGTGAAGCAACGCGCTTACCGGCGTAGGCCCTTCCATGGCATCGGGCAGCCAGGTCATTAAAGGAAATTGAGCGCTTTTCCCGATGATGCCGCCCAATATCAGCAACCCGGAAAGGGTCACGAGCGCCGGCGGCATATTCTGGGCTGCCTGGTGATTGATTTGTGTAATCTGTGAAACGTTGCCGGCGGTGAGCAAAAGCAACAGCCCGCAGAAAAAGGCAAAATCACCGGCGCGGGTCATGATAAAGGCTTTTTTTCCGGCTTTGGATGCTGAAAATTTTTCAAACCAGAACCCGATGAGCAGGTAGGATGACACCCCCACAAGCTCCCAGAAAATATAGAGCTGCAGCAATGTTGTGGCAAGCACAAGACAGATCATGGCCCAGGCAAACAGTGACATATATCCGTAGTACCGTGAAAACCCCGGATCTTCGGACATATAGCCCAGTGAATAGATCTGGACCAGAAAACAGATCATGGTGACAATCAGCAGCATGAGCATGTTTAACGGGTCCACCATAAGGCCGAAAGGAATGTTAAGGTCTCCTGCCGTGATCCACGAAAACTCCTGACGGATCGGCAATCCGATACTGTGGTAACGGACCATGATGAGAACCGCACATAGAAGAGAAACCGTCACAGCGCATATGGATATGGCTGCACTGGCAGTTTTGTACTGCCTGAAAAAAATCATGATCATGGCAAAAGATATCAACGGTGCCGCAGGTGCGGCCCAGATCGCCCATAAAAACAACCCTTGTATGGATTCAGGCATTTTAGCGCTCCTTTGGGCTTACTGGATTTTTGATATATTCAATGTATACAGGGTCCACCGTGGATGTCCGCCGGTAAATGCAGACAACCAGACCAAGTCCCAGGGAAACTTCGGCAGCAGCAATGGCCAGAATGAACAATGCCGTGACCTGGCCTTCCATCTGTTTTGACAGAAGGCTTGTTCCGATAAATGCCAGTGCCGATGCATTCAGCATGATTTCCAGGCCAAGCAGCATCATGATCAGATTTTTCCGGGTCACCAGACAGACCATACCGGAGAAAAACAAAATTCCGGAAAGGATCAGGAGGTGCGCAAAGGGAACAATCATCGGGTTTTCCTCCTTTTCGGCCCAAGTTCCAGCTGCAGGATCCCGATCAGGACCACGAGAAGCAGAATGGAGATAATTTCAATGGAGAGCCAGTGTTGTTGAAATAGAAATCTTCCGAAATTCTTTGGGGCGGCCATGGCAGGTTCAAGCGTCTGCAGCGCCTGGGGGCTCAAAGCGCATTTTGCACCCACACAAAGAATTAAATAAAGGCCCCACATCCCCAGGGCCGCAGCATAATACCGGGTCTGGCCGATCTTCCGGGGGCTGGTTTCAAATTTGAGCATCATGATGATAAACAAAAACAGGACCATGACAGCACCGGCATAAATAATGACTTCAAATGCCGCAGGTAATGGCGCGCCTAAAAAATAAAACAGCAGGCCGCTTCCAATAAAGGAAACCACCAGGTACAAAACCGCGTGCACCATGTTTTTCCGGGTCACGGCCATGACCGTTGAAATGATGATAATGGCGGCAAAGGCATGAAATATATACGCGTTAGCAGATGGCATTTTTTATCCTTTGTCTTTTTTTAAAAGAAAGTTTCAATAACGGCCATGGGCCGAATCCCGGCGGTCGATATGTCAGGTCATTCCATGGCAGTTCGTATTAAGGTAAATTGGTTTTTATGTTGACCGGCGGCGTTTCATTCTCGTGGCTGCCTTTACCGCAAAGTGTTGTGATGATTCCGGCATGCCGGTAAAAATCATAGGTGGGATCTTTTCCACCGTGGTCCACCAGAAGGTCTTCCTTTTCAAATACCAGCTTCAATATATCCCGCTGAATGTTTTCAAAATCCGGGGTCAACTGGATCGCAGATGTGGGGCATGCCTGTTCACAAAGCCCGCAGTAGATACACCGGCCAAGGTTAATCCGAAACCAGGCCGCAGACCTGCGCCCGTCAGGCGCTTCTATGGCCTGCATGGAAATACAGTTGACCGGGCAGACCCCGGAACACAGATAACAGGCCACACACCGCTCCCGGCCGTCCGGGTCCCGGGTTAAAATCAGTCTTGCCCGGGACCGTTCCGGCAGGGGCCGCCGGTATTCGGGATACTCCTGGGTGACCGGTTTTCGAAACAGGTGCCTGCCGGTGGTATAAAATCCCTTGATAATGGAAAGTATCATGTTCATAGCCCTGGTATTCTCTTTTTAAATCGGTTCAAATCAAAAACAGCCCGGTGATTAAAATATTGGCCAGACCTGCAGGGATCAGGACTTTCCAGCCAATATCCATGAGCTGGTCATACCGGAATCTTGGCAGGGTTGCCCTGATCCAGATCATCACCATACAGACAATGATGATTTTTATAAAAAGCCAGATTATCGGCGGAAAAAACGGGCCGTGCCATCCCCCCAGAAAAAATACGGCAATCAATGCACCCAGCACCTGCATGTGAACGTACTCCCCCAGGAAAAACAGTCCGAACCGCATGCCGCTGTACTCTGTATTGAACCCTGCGCCAAGTTCCGTATCCGCTTCGGGCATGTCAAAGGGAATCCGTTTGCTTTCAGCAAGCGCGCTCACGATAAAAATGACAAAGGCCAGGGGCTGGACAAAAATATAGGGCAGCCGGGACTGGGCATTGACAATATCCACCAGGCTCAAAGAGCCGGCCATCATCACCACGGGTACTATGGAGAGCCCCAGGGCCAGTTCATAACTGATCATCTGGGCGGCCCCCCGGATGCTGCCCAGCAATGCAAACTTGGAGGTGGACGCCCAGCCGCCCAGGGCCACCCCGTACACCCCCAGGGAGGACAATGCAAGCACATACAAAAGCCCCACATTGATATCTGAAATAACCATGGGAACCACATGTTTTGCGATGACCAGATCCGGGCCAAAGGGCACCACGGCAAACATCAGAAGCGCCGTGGCCGCTACCACCGCCGGTGCCAGAAGGTAAACGCCCCGATCGGCCCACTCCGGGATAAAGTCCTCTTTGAGCAGCAGCTTTATACCGTCGGCAATGGGCTGGAAAAGGCCGTATGGCCCCACACGGTTCGGGCCGTACCGGATCTGGAAGCGTCCCAGCAGGACCCGTTCCAGCAGCACCAGATAAGCGGCAAGCCCCAGCACAGCGCCAAGCACAAACACAATTTTTAACCCCAGGATGCTAAGTCCCAATATCCACATCATTTACTCCTTTGGCTGTATAAAAAGCCGAAACGCTTTTTCCCCTGTGCCGAATCGTTCAGAAAAATCTGACAGTTGCGGGAAAATTTCTTCCAGCCCGGAAAGGGAATTGGATTCCCGTGGGGAATGTTCCATGCCGATATCCCGTATCGCCTTTGACGCCGGCAATATATCTGCACCGGGACTATTTTTTTCAAAAACCCTGGGCGGATGGCTGCCCTGGCCGGTAATGGAAACCGGCACCCCGCCGGCATGGGCCGGGCGGGAAAACTGTGGCCGTCCCTCCTGGTTGACATATATGCCGCCGGCTTCAAATACGCTTTGGGTGGGGATATGAATATGGGCCATCCGGGAGAGCGGGTTGTCCAGGCAGTCCATGCTCACCACAAGACAAAGCGATTGAATGGCCTTTTCAAGCCGCTTGCGGTCGGCAAACTGTTCCAGTATATCGCTTTCCAGAAAAATAAGGGCATGGACCTGGCCCTGCTCAATCTCCTCCAGAATGGCTTCAACGGACAGGCTCTCTTCAAAGAGAACGGCGGCCCCATAGCTGTTGGCATTGGGAAGCAGGAAAAACAGTCCGGGGGTGATATCTCCTTGTTGAAGAACCCGGCATAATTCCTGTGCCCGGGCAACGACTTTGGCATCGGTGATGTCCGTACCGCAGATGATTACCGGATTTCTACTGCTTGAAAAGTCATGGGCCAAAGCCTTTAGTTCCAAATTTTCCATGGAGGCTGAGCGGTCCTGGTCCAGGATTGCTGTGGCCCGGGCCAGGATCTCTATCATTTCAGGAGCGTCACAAAGGATCTGCTCAAAGGTAAAGGGCAGGTCCACGGGCCGTGGGTTTGCCACCCGTATTTTTGCCCCTTTTCGCCGGGCCTGGCGAAGGGCCAGCGCCAGCATCGGGGCTTCGTTCACGGGGTCTGCGCCCACAATGAAGATACAGTCAGATGATTCAATCTCTGCCATGGAAACGGCCAGGTCCGGGGACAGGGCCGCTACCGCAGCCATAACCGTATCTTTTTTGTGCCGGGGCCAGAAACCGGGCTGCCGCCAGCTCCTGGCACGGCAGGCCTGACGAAGTTCAAAAAGGGTCTCAAGACTGCTGCAATCGGAGGCGATCACGGCCACGGCAGCTTGCCCATAGTTTTTTTCCATCTTTTCAAGCTGCTCTGCTGCTGCACGCACAGCTTGTCCGGAAGGCACCAAATTTTCGTTGATACGCCCCTGCCGGGGTCTTTCCGGAAGGTTGGCATAATGGAATCCGTATCTTCCCCGGTCACAGATAAAATGGCCGTTGATATCCGGATTAAACCGGGCCTCCTGCCGGACAACCGCCCTATACCGGGTGGATACCGTGGTATTGCATCCCAGACAGCATTGAATGCACACCCCGGGGCTTCGTTCAAAATCCCAGCGCCGCCCGGTATATCTGGAGGGCTTGTCTGTAAAGACGCCGGTGGGGCAGATATCAATCAGGTTTCCGGAAAAAGGACTTTCAAGACAGCCGGCTTCGAACCGGCCGAAATAGACCCGGCTGGCCAGTCCCATGACGCCCAAGTCTTTATACCCTGCGAATTCACGGTAAAACCGGACACAGCGGTAACATTGGATACAGCGATTCATCTCATGCTGGACCAGAGGTCCTAAAAACTGGTCCGGATATGTCCGTTTGGGCCCCTTAAACTGACGGATGCCGTGTCCGCCGGATACGGTCAGGTCCTGTAAAAGACAATGGCCGCCTTCGTCGCATACCGGGCAGTCATGGGGGTGATTGATCATCAGGCATTCAATAATGTATTTGCGAAATTCCATGGCATCGGGATCTGTGGTGGAAACCTTCATTCCGTCTTTTGCCTCGACCATGCAGCTCATTTCAATACCGGACACCGGCCCTTCAAGGAACTTGACCGCGCAGACACGGCATGCCCCCACCGATCCTAAAGCCGGGTGGTAGCAGAAACGCGGAATATAGATTCCGAGCTGTTCGGCTGCCTGGATCACTTTGGTGCCTTTGGCAACTTCGATTTTGCGATTATCAATGGTTAAAACAGGCATCTATTCAATCCAGATTTTTAAAAGGGCATTTTTTATTGTCAATATGTGCTGTCACCTCATCCATGAAATGGTCCATCAATCCCTGGAGCGGTGCTGCCGCCCCTGCGGCAAAGGCGCAGTAGGCGTGCATGAGATGGCTTTGCATTTTTTTAAGCTGTTCCACCATTTGCCTTGTTCCCTTTCCATTTTCGATACGGTCCAAAAGGTCCACGATATAGGGCAGGCCGTCCCTGCAGGGGGTGCACCATCCGCAGGATTCCCGTGCAAAAAAACGCATGAGGTTCAAGGTGGCTGCCACAAGGCAGGTGTTCTGGTCAAAGACCATGATGGCCCCGGTGCCAAGACGGTTTCCGGCATTTTTCAGGGATTTGAAATCCATTTTGATATGGTAGAGTTCAGGATTCAGAAACGGTGTGGATGCACCGCCGGGAAGACATGTTTTAAATTGAGAGCCCTCCTGCATACCACCGGCATGGACCTCTATGATTTCGGAAAGCGGCGTGCCCATGGGAAGTTCATAACAGCCTGGCTTTTTGACTTTGCCGCTGACCGAAAACACCTTTGTACCGGCCCCATCCGGTGTCAGGGAAAGGGACTTGAACCATTGGGCTCCGTTTTTGATGATGTGCGGGACGTTGCAAAGGGTTTCCACATTCTGGACCACGGTGGGCCTTTCCCACAGCCCCTTTTCCGTGGCATAGGGCGGGGATTTTCTCGGGTTGGGCCGCAGGCCCTGCAACGCATTGATCAGGGCGCTGGCCTCCCCGCAGATATAGCGGCCCCCGCTTCGGTGAACGCTGATTTCGCAGTTAAACCCGCTGTCCTGTATGTTTTGTCCCACCAATCCCTGGTCCCGGGCAATTTGGATTTCCCGTTCCAGGATCCGGGCGGCGCTTTCATATTCGGGCCGGATAAAAATAAATGCCTGTTCGGCTTTTACGGTGAATGCGGAGATAACCAGCCCTTCAATGAGTTGATGGGGGTTGGCATGGAGCAGTACCCGGTCTTTGAATGTTCCGGGCTCCATTTCATCGGCATTGCAGATCATATACCGGGGAAACGGTGCGTCCTTGGGAACGGTTGAGATTTTCACCCCCATGGGAAATGCCGCCCCGCCCCGGCCTAGAAGCCCTGCATCCTGCAGGATCTGCTGGAACGATTCCGGATCACTGGAGTGAACAACCTTGGCCAGTGTCTGGTATCCACCGTCTTTCCGGTATTCATCAATGGTAAGAACCCGGTGTTGCTTTCGGTTTTTTAAGATAATTTCACAAACCATTCAATTCTTCCCGTTCAACCCGTCAATGATCTGGTCCAGTTTTTCAAAGGTGAGGTCGCCGTAAACTTTTCCATCCAGCAGCATGGCCGGCGAATGGTCGCAATAGCCCAGACAACAGGCCGGCAGCAGGGTGATCAATCCATCATCTGTGGTCTGGCCCGGTTCAATATCAAGTTTTGAGCACAGGTACTCCTTGATGCCGGGACAGCCGTCAAGCCGGCACATCAAACTGTCGCACACATGGATGACATGCTCTCCCACGGGTTCCCGGTAGATATAGTTGTAAAAGGTGGCCAGTTCCTCGATCTCCACGGGTGTCATTTCCAGCATGTGCGCAGCAAGCTTTACCCCGTCATCGCTGAGGAACCCATTTTCCGACTGGATTGCCAGCATCACATCCACGGCAAGTTCCCGGGGATGTGCCGTGGCCTGGATTTTTCTTTCCAGGCCGGCTCTTGTTTTTTCCGGCAGTAAATCTGCAAACGGGTGTGTCAAAATAGCCATATCGGATGCTTTTCCTTTTATAAGTCGGTTCACCGGTCCAATATTCATCGATCCAGATCCGGCAGTGTATAGTCCGATGATCCCAGAATGGCGATCAGATCAGAAATGGTGCAGCCTTTGGCAAGCTTTGGAAACACCTGGACGATGTTAAAACTTGGGCCGTGGACCCGGGTCCGGTAGGAGGTGCCAAGCCCGTCACTGACCAGATAATAGCCCTGTTCTCCCCTGGGGACCTCGCAGGCCACATACGCCTCGCCCTTTGGGATTTTGGGCCCCCGGGTGACATTGATAAAATGGTGGATCAGGCTTTCAATATTTTTGAGCATATCTTTGCGGTCCGGCACGGCATACCGGTAATCATCGGTTACGTAACGGCCTTTGGGCATTTTTTCCACCACCTGATCAATGATCCGGATACTTTGGTAACACTCTTCTATGCGCATGCAAAACCGGTTGAAACTGTCGCACTTGGAACTTGTGGGAACATCAAAGGCCAGCCGGTCATACACGGCATAGGGCATTTTTTTTCGAAGATCCCAGTCCAGGCCTGCGGCCCGAAGATTGGGCCCGGTCATGCCCCAGTCAATGGCATCCTGCCGGGAAAGGATGCCCACATCCTTTGTCCGGGCCTGGAAAATCGGATTTCTGGTTGTCAGGTTCTGGTAGGCGTCCAGGCGCCGGGGCAATGTTTTGACCAATTGTTTCAACACAGATTCCCAGCCTTCGGGCATATCAGCGGCTACACCGCCCGGGCGGATCCAGGATGCATGCAGCCGGGCCCCGGTGATCATTTCAATGATGTCCAGGACAGCTTCCCGGTCGGTGTATGCATAAAAATTGGGAGTCATTGCGCCTACGTCATGGCCCATGATGCCGATGTAGGACAGGTGGTTGCCGAGCCGGTACAGTTCGCTGAGCAGCACCCGGATGAATTGGGCCCGTTCGGGCACGGTGATGTCTGCAATTTGTTCCAAGGCCATGATATAGGGAAGATTGTTGGCAGCACCTGCAAAATAGTCCACCCGGTCGGTATAGGGAATAAACTGCAGCCAGGTCTGACGTTCGCCTATCTTTTCCACCCCCCGGTGGTGGTAGCCCACATCCAGGTCCAGCCCGGTAATGGTCTCGCCTTCCAGCCGGACGATCAGGCGCAAAAGGCCATGGGTCCCGGTGTGGTGGGGGCCGATGTTCAGAATCAGAGATTCGCCGTCTGCCCCGGCATTGTCTGGTCCGGCGTCAAAATAATCTGCCCCTTCCCGGGGCTGGTGTTCCCTTGCATCATGGTGTGTATAAGGCGCCATTTCAGTGGCCCGGCCCAAACCGGATTTGCGCAGGGGGTGCCCCTGCCAGTCATCCGGGAGGATAAGGCGCTTCAGGTTGGGATGTTCGGGAAAATCAATGCCGAACATGTCATAGATTTCACGTTCATACCAGTTGGCACACGGCCAGATATCGCTGATGGTGGTGGCTTTGGGGTACGCTCCCCTGAGCGGGACTTTCAGGCGCAACCGGGCGGCATTTGCAAGATCGGTCAGGTGATAGACCAGGGTAAAGTCCGGATACCGGGATCTGTCCCTTCTGGCGGATTCGTCAATGGCGGTATAATCTTCCAGCCGGTGGAATTTACAGGGTGCTTCGGATTTGAGAAATTTCAATGTTTCCCGGATATCTTTTTCAGGGACATTCAGGGTTAAAAAATCCGATGTTGTGCCGGATGGCACAATCCCTTGTCCGAACCTGTCTTTCAGTGCCCTTACAATCAGGATCTCCCGGTTGTTGAGCGCCACATCCCGGGCCGGGGGCGTCCACATATGATCGGCACGGTTCCCTTCAAAAAAGGGGGGGCATACGGATGTTCCCCGGATGGGCAACCCTTCCATGCCCGGTCCCCGGGTGTCCCTGGATTTTGTCTCACCGTCCACCAGGATGGGGGCGGTGGTTCCCTGGGTGCCGCCGGGGATGTGAAAAATTGACCGGGCGGGCCTTTCCTCTTTTTTTATCTTTTCCTGAAGCTTCATCAGTCCTGCCAGGACAGCCTCAGGCCTGGGAGGGCATCCGGGAATATAAACATCCACCGGAAGGATCTGGTTGATACCCTGGACCACGCTGTAGACATCGTACATGCCACCGGTATTGGCGCATGATCCCATGGAGATTACCCACCGGGGTTCAGCCATCTGCTCATAAAGCCGCAGGATAGACGGGGCCATTTTTTTAAAGACCGTTCCGGAAATGATCATCAGGTCGGCCTGGCGGGGAGACAGCCGGAATACTTCTGCGCCGAACCGGGAGATATCATACCGGGATGTCAGGGCGGTGGCCTCTTCAATGAAACAGCAGGACAGGCCGAAGTACATGGGCCACAGACTGTTGGCATGGGCCCAGTTGATAATCGGGTCAAGAATGTCGGGAAATTTTTTCATAAAAGCCGGTCTTTCTGGTGCCAATCCAGCCCCCCCTTTTTCCACACATAGACCAGGCCCAGCAACAGGACAAAGATAAAAAAGGCCATTTGCAGCCATCCTGTCCAGCCCAGCGCCCTGCAGGCCACTGACCATGAAATAATGTATGCGCCTTCCACATCAAAGAGCAAAAAAAAGATGGCGACCATGAAAAAGGGCACCGGATAACGCAGCCGGGCCGTTCCCGTGGGAATAATACCGCTTTCATAAGGGCGTTGTTTCTGGGTGCCGGACCGCTTTTCCCCGAGCCATGCCGTCAACCCCAGCATAACGGCCATCAGCCCCAGGACGGCCAGGGAAAACACGGCCAGGCTGAAAGTGCCGGGCAGCCATGGTGATAATACTTCGCTGTAATGAACAGGTTCCATAAGACAGATCTCTACTTGTTTTTCGGTTTGTTTTGTTTCTGGTTGCCTTTTTTCTGGTATTTATGGTGCCAGCCCCAGTTTTCATAGTATTCCCAGCTGGCAATCCTGTTGAGTTTCCTGATCTCCTCGTCTTTTTCAACCATCAGTGCCCGCAGGATATCCCCGATGGAGAGAAGCCCGAGACAGGCCTGATCCCGGACAATCAGGATATGGCGGACAAAAAGCCCCAGGTACATGTCCTGGAGTTTTTCAATGGAGGTGTCAGCAGGTGCGGAAACGATGTTTGTATCCATGTATTCACCAATTGCGGTTTTCATATGAAAAATGGGTAATATCTGTTTTGAATATCTGATTTCAGATCAAAGACAAATGGGTGAAACTTTGTATTTTAGTCAGGAAAAGCCCTTATTCCGAAGTCATTCCGCTGGAAACTACATGCGAGTTCCGGTCGTGTCCGAGCAGAGCATATCCATGCAGAAGAGTTCTTCAATGGCCTGGAACTCCTCCCAGAACCTGATTCCGGAACTGGCCAGCAGCAGGACAACGATAATAAAAAAATCCGGCCAGGGACGAATCAGCCCGAACAGCAGAGCTGCAGCTTCAATTAGCCTGCCCGTGATGTTTATGGACTGTTATAAATAAAATTACAGGGGATTGTCTATTTATTCACCTTGGAAAGATGATTATATTTACATCAGGTTAAACCTCAAAAGTGAGGTTTCCCAAAGGAGGTGAATAACATGACACAAAAACAGCAGCAAAATAAACAATGCCTGGAGATTGTCAAAGAAAAAGAAAAAGAGCGGCAGCAGACCATGGACAAAATGTCTTTGAACAGGTCTGAAGCGCATACCTATGACAAAACCCGGGGAAAATGCTCATAATATATAAACAGGCCGACAGCCGGGAAACAGGATTTCCCGGCTGTTTTAGGAAACAAGCTCAGCCCGTGGCTCATAAAGGCCCTCAGCCCATAAAGGATTGACAGGCAAATGGAAAGCAAGCGCATTATAACCGGCCGGGTAAATCAGATGTTTACCATTACACTTAACCGGCCCGATGTTATCAACAGCCTGGATGCTGAAATGATACGCAGTATGCAAACCGCCCTGAATGAGGCAGAGTCCTCCCCGCTGGTCCGTCTTGTTGTTATCCAAGGAAATGGTGATAAAGGATTTTGCGCGGGCGGAGATGTAAAGGCTGTCTATGATGCCGTAAAACACGGTGTCCCGGACAAGGATATGGAATTTTTCCAGGAAGAGTATATGCTGGATCTTCGTATCTTCAGGTTTGCCAAACCTATCGTTGTGCTTGCCCACGGAATAACCATGGGTGGAGGAATGGGGCTTGCGGCCGGTGCGGATATGGTTGTTGCAACGGAAAATACTCTTATGGCCATGCCTGAAACCCGCATCGGCTTTTTTCCGGATGTCGGGGCAACAGGATGGATGTTTCGCAAATGCCCGGCAGGTTACCCTGAATTTTTAGGCCTTACAGGACACAGGATCAAAGGGTTGCAATGCCTGCGTCTTGGCCTGGCTTCCCATCTGGTGGCCGATGACATGCGGTCAGACTTTATAAATGATCTCGAACTGTTATCGGAAAAACTTCCCCGTGACAGATCAAAAGCGGCTCAGGTTCTTTTTTCAGCGTTTACGTCCCTAAGAAACAATAAATATACCCCGGACCTTGAAATGGACGACTGGGTGCGCAGATGTTTTTCAAAGAAGAGTTCCGTAAATGAAATATTGTCCCTGCTGTCCGGAAGCCGGCAGTATAAGGATTGGAGTGCCCAGGCATTAACGACGCTGGGCAAAAACTCCCCGACATCTCTTGTTCTTACGTTCAGCCTTTTGTGTCGGAATGAAAAAAAAACAATGGAAGAGGTGTTTGCCCGCGAATTAAACGCCGCCCGGTTTATGATACATCACCCGGACTTTTCCGAAGGGATAAGGGCACAGCTTGTGGATAAAGATAAGAACCCGGCCTGGCAGCCGGACACAATTGAAGACACATGCCTGCCGGGCGCTCTTCTTGACATTGATCCGGCGAAGATAAAGATGCGGGCTTGAAATTTATGCCCCGATTTTTGAAATTCTGGAAACGCCTGGTCTAAATGTTCCTGTTTTTTTAAGTTTCAATAAGTTACCCAAATACTTGTTTTTTTTGTTGTGGGTTGTATCTGGAAAATGACATGTCAGACCAGCCCATGGACTGTTATTCAAGTCAAAAACTTAGGTATTCATAACTTGATATCGAAAAGCATGGCTATCCTGAACATTTCAGGATTTTCGGAGTTACAATTTTTTGGTCAACCGGATCAATGTATGGATTTCTTCTTCGGACAGAACTTCCAGTATCCTGTCCACCATGCGCTGATGGGAAAGGTATTCCAGGCGGGTGATATTGCGGCCCTTCTCTGTCAGTTTGATATAGTGGATGCGTTTGTCCCTGATGCAGCGTGATTTTTCAACCACGCCCAGTTCAATGAGTTTATTTATGATAGCAGTGACGGAAGGTTTGGTGATATTCAACTGCCCGGCCAGTTCTCCACAGGTAATGTCCATGGCTCTGCCAATCATTTTTAAATAGTACAACTGATTGTCCTGAAGTTCGAACGCCCCCAGTTTTTCCGAGATTTCATGACTGCACTCCCGTCCCAGCAGGCTGAACTTTCTGATGACTTCGTAGATTGCTTCCCTGTCCAAAAAAAACACCCCCGGATTTGTCCCAAACAGTTAGTTCGTATCTAATTATTTGATATTATTTTTTTTGTCAAGATAATGCCACGGACCGCACCCGGTCTATGAATACCCGGGTTCTGCCTCGTAATAAGATAGGATATTATTTCAGTAAGTTATTTAAATTTTAATGGAAACTGCAGAGTCCTGTGCCAAACAACCTTGTAATGTTGCTATGATCCGATATCACGAAAACAATTTCAGAATGAAAGGAAATATTGTTAGTTTTAATTGAACTAATTTAAATCATCCCTATTTTATTCTTGTGCAACCTGTTCAACCGACACCAAAAGGAGAAATTAATGGTATCAACACCTGAGACCCCAACATATATTGTCATACCCATCAGCCGGACCGTGCTGTTTCCGGAATCAAACCTTGATATAGAGGTGAACAAAGCTTTGGGAAGCTTGCTTAAAGAACGCATGGGTCAGG
Organism: uncultured Desulfobacter sp.; assembly: GCF_963665355.1. GTDB lineage: Bacteria > Desulfobacterota > Desulfobacteria > Desulfobacterales > Desulfobacteraceae > Desulfobacter. The sequence goes on along the minus strand of NZ_OY762229.1, from coordinate 4,612,004 downwards.
GGGAAAACCTGGCTGTTGCCCTGGCCGTCAAAGAAGGGTTTGAGCCCGGGCGCAATGAACCGGATATGTTCTTTTCCACCGGCACGCTGATCGAATTAAAAACCCACACCGCCAAAGGCAGCAATGATCTGTTCCGTGCAAGCGGACGCCTAAGGGTCACTGTTCAATCCCTTGAAAAAACAGACAGCCGGGTTACGGCCGCGGTTCTGGCGGCACCGGACCATGAGGACATGGATCTGAAAAGCAGGGAACAAATGCTGGATTACATCAAGGGTATCGCCCATGGAATCGCCATTCAGTTCAAGGGTTCAGAAAGTTATGCCCAGCGCATCCGGCAAATGGATTCCATACCTGAGACCATGACATATCTTTTGCCGTTTATCCCCATCTCCATGGAAGAGAAACAGCGGCTTCTGGAAACAGACTCATTGAAAGAACGAGGAATCGCCTTTATGGATATTCTTCTCAAACACAAGACGGCCGTTACGCTTCAAATTGAGATGGCGGAGAAATTTTCCCACCAGTCCAATGAAAGATATCGAAAAGCCTTTTTGAAAGAACAGTTGAAGCAGATTCACCAGGAGCTGGATGAAGACACACCTGAGTCCAAGGGCAAAAAGGATTATGCCCGGCTGATCAAAGAGGCCGGGATGCCCGGGGAGGTGGAGCAGGCAGCCTTGGAAGAGCTGTCTAAATTAAATGAACAGGGGCAGGGCGGCCATGAAGCCCCTATCATAAAAAATTATCTTGACCTTTTGGTGGCGCTGCCCTGGCGGGCCACCGAAGAAAAGGATATCGACATAGATCACGCCGAAAAACTGCTCGATTCCCATCACCACGGTCAGGAGAAAATAAAAGAACGGATCCTTGAACACCTATCTGTGATGAAGCTTAAAAAAGAAAAACAGGGTTCCATCCTGCTGCTGGTCGGTCCTCCGGGTACCGGGAAAACCAGCCTTGGAGCCAGCATTGCAAAAGCCCTGGACAGAAAATATGTCAGGATCAGCCTGGGCGGTGTCAGAGATGAGGCTGAGATCAGGGGACATAGAAGAACCTATATCGGCGCGCTCCCGGGGCGGATCATTCAGGGCATGAAAAAAGCAGGAGAAAAAAACCCGGTGTTTGTCCTGGACGAAGTGGACAAACTGGTTTCGGCATTCCATGGGGACCCGTCAAGCGCCCTGCTTGAAGTGCTTGATCCGGAACAGAACATAAGCTTTTCCGATCATTACCTGGAAGTTCCCTATGATCTGTCAGATGTATTCTTCATTGCAACGGCCAACGATAAAAGGGGGATTCCCGCACCCCTTCTGGACCGGATGGAGGTGATCGACATCACCGGTTATACGGCCGGCGAGAAACTGTGTATTGCCAAAGACCATCTGCTGAAACGGGTGTTCGAGGAACACGGCATAAAAAAATCCCAACTGGAAATCACGGAGGATGCGTTAAAAGCGATCATTGAGAAATATACAGTTGAAGCCGGTGTCAGGGCCCTTCGCCAGCAGCTTGCCCGGGTGGCTGGATTCGCTTCCCGGAAGATTGTTTCAGGCACGGCTGATCAGCCTTATATTGTCACAACGGAGACCCTGGAAGAGATTCTCGGACATCCCAAAATAAGACATGATGTGGCCCAGGCTGACAATCCGCCAGGCGTGGTAACCGGCCTTGCCTGGACCCCTATGGGGGGCGAGATCCTTTTTATTGAAGCTGTCCATATGCCTGGAACCGGCAGACTGACCCTGACCGGTCAGCTCGGGGACGTGATGAAAGAGTCGGCCTCCATATCCATGGGGCTTTTCAGGTCCCGGCTGGCGTTTGTCCTCAAGAACTTTGACTTTCAAAAAAATGATCTGCATATCCACATCCCTGCCGGGGCACTGCCCAAAGACGGGCCGTCAGCCGGGGCTGCTATGTTTACGGCCATCACATCGCTGATCATGGGCCACAAGATTAATCCGACCCTCGCCATGACAGGGGAAATTACATTGAGGGGGCACATCCTGCCTGTCGGCGGCATCAAGGAAAAGGTTCTGGCCGCCCACCGGGCAGGCTTAAAAACAATTATCCTGCCGGAAGAAAACAAAATAGACCTTACCGAAATTCCGGAAGATGTGAGAGAACAATTGACTTTTGTGACGATTCATACGGTCGAGGACCTGATCAGGGAAACCATCGGTATTGATCTTCCCAAACCCGAAACACTCCGGCTGGGGACACTTCCCGAAAACCTGGCTGTAAGCCCGGTTTTCACGGAAGTCTGAACAATCATTGAAACTTGACAAAACAATACCTGGGGGGGGGGACAGTGTTTCTGCCCCCGGGTTACGAATAGATATGGCGATAGTAGGGCAGTGAAATTGCGGCAAGCCCTATACCATGGACACAGTCGGTATAGGCGCCCATTTGAAGCTCTATTAATGAGGGCTAATAAGTCAATCTTTTGTAGAGCTTTTGGTCAAATAATACCCCGAAACGGAAAATGAGCCTAAAATTTTTAAAGCCAAGTATCTTGCCCGGATTTTTTTTTTAAGATATCTAAGGGGTCGGGAACGGCCTATTGAGATTTGAAAATCAGGTCGAACGATATGACCGTGGAGAAAACAAAATGAATAAGTTCAATTTTCATGTTTTTGTGGAAGGATGTTTTGTGTTGTTTTTTGTGTCCTTGACGCACGCAAATTCTGTGTTGGGCCAAAAACAGGATCAGGCTGCACCCGGGGAACTAATAACATGTAAACTCGGTGTTCTTGTTAAAACCGGAATGATGCCCCATCACTGCCTTTTCTTGAAGAACCGCCCAAACCCGATTTTTCAGATACACTGCCCAAATTTTCAGGAACGCACCTGATTATTAAAACTTATGAATTTCAAATAAAAGAATAAGGTATTTTGCATAAGATGAAAAAAATACTTATCATACATTACTCACAAACCGGCCAATTAACCGATATCGTCAACTCTATAACAGCCCCCCTTAAAAAGATTGAGGATGTCTGCATTGTTTATGAAGAGATCAAACCCAGGCCTGGGTTTGATTTTCCATGGTCGGCCACGAAATTCTGTGATGTTTTTCCCGAATCTGTGGAGGGAATACCCTGCGAAATAGAACCTGTTCATTTTGATCCCAATGAAGCCTATGATCTGGTCATCCTTGCATACCAGGTCTGGTTTCTTGCGCCGTCACTGCCCATCACGGCGTTTCTTGACTCCAGTGATGCAAAGGTTATGAAAGGGCGGCCTGTCCTGACGATCATAGGATGCCGAAACATGTGGCTTCTGGCTCATGAGACGGTGAAACAAAAAATTGTTGAATCCGGCGGCCGTTTATTCGGTAATATCGTGCTAGGGGATAAAACCGGGAATCTGCTTGGTGTTCTCACCATCACCATCTGGATGCTGTCTGGGAAGAAAAAATCTTTTCTGGGGATATTGCCGGATGCAGGTATCTCAGACCAGGATATTTATGATGCGAGCAAATTTGGAGATATTGTGTCCGATGCCGTGAAGAACAATGATCCCGGCCCGGTTCAGAATAGGCTTAATGCGCATGGCGCAGTCACCGTGGTACCGCAATATATACTTTTTGAGAAGCGAATCCATCGCATTTTTAAAGTCTGGTCAAGATTCATTCTGAAAAAAGGAAAAAGGGGTAATCCAGGCCGAAAATTTAGGGTTCGACTTTTTCTGGTTTATCTTTTTATAGCAATCGCTGTCATCGCCCCTGTTTCCACGGTTCTCTCCATGTTGGCCGTCAGATTGAAAAAAGACGAGATTCAAAATGCCATAGGCTATTTTTCAGAAAATACATTTCTATTTTAATCCATTATAGTTTTTTGCGGCATAGCCCTTAAGTTTTCTATGGGGTGCATTTCGGGAAACCTCCTTGAGCGATCCCAGGTATTTTTTATTTCCCGAAGCGCCAAGGGCATTGCACAACCATGCCATGGTGTCTATCAGATTCCTGTCTGAACCACTTCGGGGGTACCATTTCAGCAACTCTTGTTCCGCAACATCCAGAACCCTTGTATCGGAACATTTAGAGCGGGTCATCAACTTGGCCGCACGTTTTTTTGATGCCATCGAGTCGGATGTAAGCATCTGGATATATTGATTCAGGGTCGAATTTTCCACAACCGGCCCAGTTGAGACCGGGGGAACATAGGTTGTTGTCCGGGCCTGGGAACCATCCGGTTGAAGATAAGCCCTCTGTGACTCCGAAGATGTTGGCGCTTTTACAAGGCTGATGGCTACATGCGTATCTTCTTTTGTATTTATATCGATCCATAAATAACCGGTCTGATAGCCCGGGGCAGATGCCTCAATATGGTACCTTCCCAGGGCCAGCGGCATGCCGCGTTCGTATCGGGGGGTGATGTTGAGGATCCGGATCGTTGCATCTTCCGGAGACGGGTCCACAAACAGTCGTGCTTCACTGGGGATGTTTGCTGTCATGCTTTTGACCATCTGGCCATAATCCACGGAACCGGGGCTTGTTTCTTCGCTGATTTCACCTTCACATATTTTTCCCGAGACATTAAAAATGGTCACAGTCCCCGTCCGGATCCGTTTAACATCAAGAATTTCATTGGTTTTAGGGTGCTTAATCACCTCCCCTTCTTTGAACACCATGAATGTCATCCCTTTTTTAACACCTGAGTTCGTTCCCAGGTCCAGGGTGACGTTGTTTTTGTTACGGTAGACGATGTAGCCTTCCAGGGGAAAATTGTGAATGATCTTTTTAGACATGACATCCACAAGGTCGTGTAACTGCGTGGCCGCCGAACTTCTGACGTTTTCAGCGGCAATAATGGAACCGCTTTCCACATCAATAATTCTGGCATTGACTTCAAGGATATCCTGAAGTCTTATCACAGAGCCCGAAATAATGGTTTTCACACCAAGAAGTTTTCCGATCTGTGAAGCACTGTTGGCATCAAGGGCGCCGGTCATGGCCAATTGATGCTCTGTGAGCACTTTTTCCAGAAGACGTCTCTCAACCACATCAAAGCGGCCTTCACGTACCATGGCCGTAATGAACCATTCCGCCACAATGGCCCCCATGTCCGGATTATCAAAATGCCCCTGCAGCTGGAAGTCCAAGACGGCAATTTTTGTTTTTTGAAATTCCGCCAGGGCCGAGGCGGGTACAAATCCAACAATCACAAGCAAAAGAAGAAAATTTATTATTTTTTGCATATCAATCCTCTTTCATATAAACCGGCTATTGCACCTGCACAGAAATGCGGTTGCCGGCAATCTGTGTTACTTTCATAACGGCATTGCCCATTGTTTTTCCGTTAACCTGATCGCATAAAAGATCTGCACTGCCCTTGAAAAGCACTGTGATTCCAAGTTCCTGACCGCTGAAATATCGTCTGTTAACCGAAACAACCCCGTTGCACTGCTCAAAAACAGCTGTTGCCTCTTTCTGCATACTGTAACTATTTATTCCCTGAACAGTGACTTCGAAGCTTGCGCCATTATTCACAGTATCTTTAAAAGAGCCAATGATAGCTTCGAACAACTGGTTATCCATAAGGGTGTCGGCCGCCTTGGCCGCAGCCTGGGCCTGGGCGGTTTCTCCTGAAATGTGAATGGCTGCAGAATTTGCAGATTTGCTGGCGATAATGCGGGCATTTGAGCAGTTGATAACCCGGACCGTCAGGCTTGCCTGGCCAGACTGCATTCCGGAATCACTGATAAGGCTGACACCTGACATAATGCGTTTGTTCACCAGGCCCACAATCATGTATTCCGCCCCCTTTTGTTTCCCCATCTGGGCAACTGCGGCAGGGTCGCCATCAAGGGCCTGGGTAATCACTGACGGATCCACATCCATAAGTGCAGCAGTCTGGGCTGCATCCACAATGTCAAATCCTTTGCGTAACAGATAGTCTTCTATGCGGTTCTGGGCGTTTGATCCACCCTGTTCACGAATGAGAACCATGGTCCGGGGCTTGTCCATGGAGTTAAGGAGAATTTTTAAAGACATGAGATCTGAATTGATTGTACCCATGGAAACCACAGCCTGGATATGCACCTGCCATGCCCCGTCCTGTTCTTTTTCGGACAGGACCTTATATCTTTTAACTGCGCCCTGGCAGTGGGTTATGACCTGGTCTTTCTGGAGAATAAAGTTATTGACCTCGGTTTGGGACCGCAGCATGGTCCCAATTCCCTGCTCAATGGCATTTCTTTTTGCATCAGTAAGTGCAGCTATGCGGGATGGCCCTTCACCTGTAACCTCTACCTTTCTGTCCTGGTCTTCCGGCTGTGGAAAAACAATCCCAGGCAATAAAAACAGGCTGATGAATAATATTGCCAAAGATTTCATTTATAGCTTTCCCAACAGCTCAATTTTCAACGGAGAAGCCGTGTCCAGATGAATATCACGCTGGGGAAAGGAAATGACAATGTCGTTTTCTTCCAGAACTTCGTAAATTTTGAAGCGTACCTGGCTTGTTGTTCTGGCCATCTCAGGTTCGCCTTTTACCCTGACCCAGAAACGCAGTTCAAAGCCCAGGGCATTGTCTCCGAAGTCAGTGAATACTACAAAAGGCTTTGGGTTTTCCAAAATAATGGACAATTCACTGGCCACCCCTTCCAGAAGGTCACGAACCTTGTTCACAGGTGAGCCGTAGGCAACACCCACTGAAACTTCCAGGCGAATGGATCTGTCCGACAGGGTCCAGTTGGTGATGCTTTGTTCTAGGAAGTGGCTGTTGGGAACAAGGATATGGATATTTTTTGAGGTCCGGATTCGTGTACAGCGGGCACCGATTTCCTCCACGATGGCCCGGGAGCCGTCCACTTCAATGACATCGCCGATGCGTATGGGACGCTCGGCCATGATAATAAATCCGGAGATCAGGTTGTTGATCAGATTCTGGGTCCCAAATCCCACGCCGATGGCAATGGCACCACCTAGAAATGTAAAGGCTGTGAGAGGGATATTCACCGTGTTCAGGGAGAAAAGCACCACCAAAACACAACCAAGGTAAAAAAACAGTTTGTCCAGGGCAGCCACAGCACTGGGGTCCATTTTCGTTTTTTGAAGCCGGCGGGAGAGCAGCCGGATAAGTATTCTGACAATGAAAAAGCCTGCTATCAGAATACCAAGGGCTGTGACAACTTTTTTGACTGTCACTCCGTTGTCATCAATGACCCATAATTCTAAATTCCACAGATCCTCTACAGCAAAAAGCCGGGCCTTGATTTTGTCAATAAGGGTGGCATCCTTGCTGCGCATAGAAATTTCATTCAACAGGCGGTTTGCCAGTTGCCCTGTGGCCAGAAGGGTGGCCAGATAGTAATTTGCAAATTCATTGGCCTGTTTCAGCGCTTGCAGCTCAGATGCCGGATATGTTATGTCCCCCATGCTTTCAATCTCTTTTTCCAGCGCGGAGATGCGTGTGCTTAGGCCGGCCTGCCGGTTTTGCAGGGAAGTTACGTTGCTCTGTCCGTCTTTTTGAATCTGTACGGCCTCTTCTTTCCAGGCATTCAGATCTGTTTGGGATATCTTTCCTTCCAGAATGGCATAGCGAAATCCCCATAGCTTTTCCTGAACATTAAGTTGGGATGTTACCTGTTCAATGCGCTGAAGAGCGCTCTCATAGGCATCCTGCCAGGTTTCACGGGCTTTAAGCGCTTTGTTTGCCGTATCTTGTCCTGCTGAGCCCTGGGCCAGATTCCAGGACGCCTCAAATTTTTTCTGGCCATCGAGAATTTTTTGCAGGCGCCTCTGGAGATCTGATTTTTCTTCGGCAAGGCGGGCGGTTTCCCGGGCCAGAGCGCCCGGTTCAAAAGAGAGTCCCTGACGCACCTTTGCTGTCATCTGGTCAGCAATCTGCTGTTTGAGGCCTGTGAGCACCAGATCTTTTTCAATTCCTTTGCTGTTGGCGCCGATAAGATCCAGTCTGGCCTGGGCCAGTTCTTTGTTCCATTGGGCTTTAATGTAGCGGGGGTCGTTTTCCGCATTGGCTCCCTTTTTTGCGGTTACCTCCTCTTTAACCCGACGCCAGGTTTGATTGGCTTCAGTCAGATCGGCCTGGGCAGTTTTAAGATTCTCTGCTGTTTTTTGGGCTGAGCTTTCTAACAGGCGGATCTCCTGGGACACGGCAGACTGCTGGTCCAACAGTCTGTCATAGTAGCTTAGGGAGTGAGCATCCTTGTCGGGCACGAGATAGGCCTGTCCGCTCTCCATGGATTGCTTCAGTCTGGTTTCAAGCTGGGCGGTACTCATATTCTTTTTTATGGCATTGAGAAGGCGCTGGTAGGTAAATCGTAACTCCTGAAGCTGGGATGTATCAGAAGTTCTTCCTTCCTGGCCGGCAAGAAGGGCCTCCCGGGATATAAGGCGGTTGACTCCTGTAAGCCGTTCCTGAATCTGCATGAGTTGGTGAATATCATCGCTGGAGCCACTGTCTTCCGCCCGGGCAGAATTACACAGTATGCCGCTTCCCATGATTAGAGCCAGGGTAATGATAACAGCCGGGAGCACAACATGTTGTATGGTGACCAACGGGCTGCGAAGAGTTGGATATGCAATTTTCATTTGAGTTTTCAACCTGTTCATTTTTTTTAGCCTTTCAACATGCTGTATGCTCTAACTATATCACCACAGTTTGTCAATCTTTGCCTTATTATAATAAAATGCCAATATTTCATTGAAATTTTTTGTTTTTCCCATATGGGCAGAACCCCACTGGGAATATCCTACCCCATGGCCCCAGCCGTGGCCTTCAAAAACAAAGATGTCCTCATTTTTACGGATATCAAAGAGAATTTCGGGCAGGTCCAGGGCCCGGCGCAGGGTAGGTCGGTTGCGCAGCACCATGGTGGAACCGTCTTTTTTTACGATACGGATTTTTATAATCCGTCCTGAGGGTCCTTTTTCAACGCTTTGGATAGATTCAAGGCCGTTGGCGTTAATTCCTCTTTGGGAAAGTGCGGCAACAATTTTGACCCTGGGATATTTTTTTGTCCAGCTGGCCATACTGCCATGGAGACTTGCAGGGTCGCTACGCGCTATCAGGTATGGCTTTTGAAGATCAAACACCGCTTTGGAATCTGCAGTATAACCACCGCTGTTTGCAGAAAACATGGCCAGAATCGGTTTGTTATCATAGGTCAGGACCATGCCCCGGGTTTCATCAACGGCCTTGGAGGAACGTTTGTGTTCCTTAGCCATGCCGCCATAGGCCTGGTCTCCGGCATAGTCAACCAGGTCATAGGCCCAGTTTTTCCGGTGCAGAAGCTGATAATATGCATAGGTACGTGCGGCCACAGCCTGGGCTTTGAGGGTCTCCAAAGGCCAGGAGGCAGGGTTTTCCGATGGTACAACACTGTATAAATAATCTTCAATATCCAGAACATTGATGACCAGAAGTTTGCCCTTGTCAATCTTGGCCTGGAGTTCGCCGCGCAACTGCTTTTTTTTGTTGCCTTCGGCAATGGTTAAAAAGTTTTTACCCGTAAAAGTTACGGTGTCTGCCGAAGACTGAACCCCGTTAATCATCAATTTGCCGTTGCTGATGCCAAGACGCCATTGTGGTTTGCAGCCCTGCCCATGGACGCATACCGAACTGCCGGTGATAAGTGCTTCACCTCTGGTGTTACAGACCCGCACCCTTAATTGAGGCGCCTGTTTCAGGTCCGAAGAAGGTGGTGTAACCGGTTCTGTACCAGTCTTAAGGATCTTGGAAACCTCCCGGGCAAGCGCTTCGGTTTGAAAACGAAAACGCCCGCTGGGATATTTTTTCAGGTAATTCCTGAGCGTGGCATCGGCTTCTTTGTATCTTTTCAGTTCAAAATAGAGAAGCCCCTCTCGGTATTGGGCTATTTCAGAGGTGGACGTTTCGCCTTTACTTAAATCCTGATAGACTTTAAGCGCCTCTTCAGGGGCATCAAGAAAGGACATAAGAAGAGTTGCCTTGGAGAGCAATGCCTCGATTTTCGTCTTATCATTGGCGGTGGTTTCTGCTGCGGTTTTATAGCTTTCCAGGGCTTCAAAATACTTCCCGCTGTCAATGAGATAGCTGGCCTGATTCATGAGATATCTTGCCAGATGTTCCTTTTCCAGCGCTTGGGTGGAAAGATCCGTGGTGTCTGCAAATGCCAAACTTAAGTTTACAATCAGCAAAAAAAACATCAGAAATAATCTATATAAGTGATGCAAACCTTAACCTCCCTGAAATTAGCGCTGTTTAAAGTGAAAACAGTGGGCCGGTTCAGCCTTGTTTGTTCTAAGACCGGCAACGGGCCCACCGTAATTTCTAATTAAGCTATTTGATCACCTGCTATTTCAGAATAAATACCACTCTGGCCTGGGCAAGCAGGTTGGACGCCTGGTCATTGACCGTAATGGTTGTGGCGTCTGTCTGGGTAATTTTGGCATCGGTCTGTTTAGCCACATCCACAGTCTGGATAACCATGGGGTTTTTGCTTCCCCAGCTTTCCAGAAGCGCTTTGGCTTTGCTGTCATCGGTGGTAAAACCACCGCAACCACGTTCCACCAGAATATTGCTCAGGATTTTGGACGGATCAAAAACAACCTGTTCCTTCTCAGTCAGAATTCTGTTGACCAGGGCCGGGCGGAACTGAAAGCTGCGGGTGTCGATGATCAATCCGTCATAAGGTGTTGGCATTGCGGCTATTTTGCCTTCAGCGGTATTTTCCTGGGGTGCAGTATTAATAGTGCCCTGGGGTACAGCATTCGTAGCACCGGCAGGCGGCTGGTATACAGGTTTGTTACCGGAAGCCACTTCTTTGTCAGTGATCAAAGGCAGCAAGGTTTCGTAAAGACCACCTTTGCCCCGCAGATGGACCCTCATGCAGACTTCAGCAAATCCTTTGTCGCTGTTAAATTTCTGGCCGCACGGTACAGCACCTTTCAGGAAACCCTGGACTGAGGTCCTGATTTCATCGGACTGCAGCATCCCGTCATTTACTGTACTGGAACCGTCAAGATTAAGCCCTTGAATGACTTCCAGAAGGTCACGTTGGGCCACCACCTTGGCCGCCCGAATGGCCCGGTAACGGCTTTGTCCTTCCTCGGAACCGCTGATGACCTGAATATAGCCTTTTTCAAAAATCTGATTCTCGCCGGTAACAGCATCCCAGTCGTCTTCTGCCCAGGCAGGTACGAGAAGCATTAAACCCAACACGAGTATTCCGGCAATTTTAAAAAGTTTCATATCCAATCTCCTTGTGTGATAAATCTTTTATCATCCTAAATCTGTCAACTATTATCCATTAGCTAATGGCTGTATTAATAGATATTCATAACGTTACGCAGTCGCATCAGTGCCAGTAGTATCTCTGAACCGTCTGCCGTATCATCCGGGCGGAAGGTGCCGGAAAGTTCAGTTTCCATTAGACTGCGGCTGACGGAATTCATCACGGCGTTATACCATGGGGAAGAAGTATCCACATCTGGAAAGGATGAACGGTCCTGCCCAAAATAAACGCTGGCCATCTTCTCTTCACCTGTGATTTTGATCAGCAGGTCTTCTAGAATGAAAGCCAGGTCCTTGCGCTTTAAAGTAGACTCTGGATGAAAAAGATAGGCCTGGGAGGTGGCATCATATTCGGGCTCAAGTCCGCGAAGATGCCATTTCAAAATGGTCTGAATTTCATTTTTAAAAGGATTGTTGATGATGTCTGCCGGAATAAATTGTACTTCTTTTTTCGAGGGGGTAGGAATGCGTCCGGCCATGAGGCTGTCCAGGCGCAGTTCGTCAACTAGTAGGGCTGCCACATCTGCCCGCACAACTTCGTCTTTGATGGCAATGTGTTTGGCCACATCTGTGAGGGTGTAATTCGCCATGGCACGCACGATTTTATGAACCTTTTTAAAGAGGATGGCAGCGGGTTCGTGCCACCGCCCCGGTGCGGCCTGGGTTACATTGGATAATAGATCTTCTGCGTCTCTGAATTGGAAGGCCCGGTACGCGGCTACACCCATGAAGTAATCAGCAGCTTCACGACCCCGGTAGTATGGCAGTTCCGTTGCTTTGACATCTTTAATACCCATGCCGCCATCATAGGCGTTCTGGGCAGACTCCAGCCAGTTTTTTGGCTTGGCGTGTGTGTATACCCGGATGGCAGTTACCTGAATGGCAAATCTCTGGGAAGCCCCGTCTGTTTCATCTTCTGCCTTTTCAATGAGCTCAATCGCTTTTTCCATATCCACACTGCGGTGGGATGCATCGTCCTGGAATTCGCAATTGCAGGCCGCAACCAGTGCATTTCCGGACAGGGCCGGCGCGTAATCAGGTGCAAGCGCCAACGCCCTGTCGAAATGGGTCTTGGCATCACTTAAATTGCCGTCATCAACGAGTTCCATTCCCATAAGATAATGGTGCTCCGGTGTGTCCTCGGCTGAGAGGCCCTGGATACCTTTTTGGGCGCAGCCTGCGGTCAGAATCGCAATTGCACCGACAAGCCAAAAGAACTTCAAGTACTGTTTCATCGATCCTCCTTAATTTAAAAAAATGATCTTGCATGAATCAAATACCCACGAAAAACTAAATAAAACCTTGGGTGCTGTTTTTTCAACCGATATCAGCTTTGATACGGTGGCATCAGAACCCTGTTCGTACCGGTTCCGGCATCTTGAGGAGGGATGCTTATAATAACCCGCATCGTTATAATATCCAAAATAACGGAACGTTGGATCCAGAATTTACGATCTGGAAAATCAGCGGTACTTTTGCCCTTTTTCTGATATATGTTTCATCCTAAGTAAAATAGGACCCGGCTTTTTGTCAAGGTAAACTATGCAATAGCTCAGGTCGTTTAATGTAAAAAAATATGGTTAATCTCCTGGCAACAAATTTAAAAATCAGGTTTAGTATTAATATCACTGAAATTAACTGTCGCAATTTCAATGCCAATGATTGAGTGTTGCATGATGAGGAACTGGATCGTTAAACAATGTTATAATTTTGGTGTCCGTATCATTTTGAAATAGTGTACAATTTAAAAAACAGTTGAATTTTGCGGCGTCTCTCAATGTGCGAATTTAAATTTCTGATATGCGTGTGTTGGTAAGTAAAGATATGTAAAAAAGTATATAGTCTCTGGGGAATTATTTTCTTTTAGGAAATTTTTTGCCCATGAAATTTAGGTATTAACAGTATCAAAATATTCACTTGAATTTTAATCCTGCCCTTTGGAAAGCCCGGGTGAAGGGCAGGGTATCGCAAAGGATTTTAAACGTATTCCCCAAGATTAGCGATTTCTGTGTGATGTGCAAATGGCAGCGTCGAAAATAAGCTTGTATATCGCGATAACCGATTCTGCGATGAGGGATATAGTCAAGGAACACAATTTTTGTGTTCTGACAATTTTCACATTGTTTATGAATGCAAATTTTTTCCAGCCATGAGCATTGCCAGATTGACATATTGTCCGATGTCACCATAAAACAGTCGTTGATTTCATAGAACCTTTCGGGTAGAATACTCGAGCTATTTTAACCAAATAGCTTTATCTAAAACTGCTTGATAACGAATTAAGCAAAAGGAGATCAAATGAAAAAAAGAAATCTAATGAAAGGTATGTTGGCCATCACTGTGGTATTGTTTCTGTTCGGCTGTGCCGGCAAACAAGCGGTTGAACTTCCTGAGTTCTCAGCTCCTCAGTTTGACTCTACATACAAGTCTTCGGTTGATAACTTTGTCATTATTCTGGATGCCTCCAGCTCCATGCGTCATGATGGCAAATTCCAACTTGCCAAGGCGGTTACCGAAAGACTGAACCTGACTGTTCCAGAACTGGGACAAACAGCAGGGCTCAGATCCGTAGGACATGCCGATTCTGTTTCCCCAAAAAAGGCAGAACTTTTTTACGGTATGGAAACATACAATACATCTGCCCTGGCAGAAAAACTTGATCTCATCTCCGAGTGCGGCGGCGCCGGGCATCTTGAAGATGCCCTGGTTGGTGTCATTCAAGACATGGGAACACTTTCCGGTAAAACCGCTGTAATCATCATTTCTGACGGTTTGAACATGGAAGATAAAACTGAACAGGCCGAAGCTCTGAAAGCACAATACGGCGATGCCATCTGCTATTATCCCGTACAAACCGGCACTTCCGAAGAAGGTACTGAGTATCTCTCAAAAATTGCAAGTATTGGCGGGTGCAGCACCCTTGTAAATGCAAGTGACGTCTTGAGCAGTGATGGAATGGCTGCCTTTGTTGAAAATGCCCTGCTTAAAAAAGTCGCTGTGCCAAAACCCGTTGTTCCTGTAACACCTAAAGATAGTGACGGTGACGGTGTTATCGATGACGATGACCAGTGCCCCGGAACACCTATCGGTGCCGTTGTGAATGAGGTAGGCTGCTGGACACTTGATAACGTTCTGTTTGATTTCGACAAAGCGAATATTAAATCTGAAGCATATTCCCAGCTGGACGCAGTTGCTGCCATTCTCAAACAAAACGCTGCAATGAAAGTAGAACTTCAGGGTCACACGGATAATGTCGGCACAGAAGAGTATAATATGGAACTGTCCATGAGAAGATCCAATGCTGTCGCTCAGTATTTGGTTGACAAGGGTATTGACCGCGACCGTCTGACCACCACAGGCTTTGGCTTTACTAAACCGGTTGCTCTGAACGGTACTGATTTTGGTCGCTCTTTGAACAGAAGGGTTGAAATTCACCCTTACTGAAGGGTTGAAATTCACCCTTACTGATAGATTACACCTGGGTTAAATCCCAAATCTAACTATATAGCAGTCCAGTCCCGCCCGAAAGATCATCTGTTCGGGCGGGACTTCTTATTTTGTATCTGAATTGAAATGTACGTTGAAATATGAAGCAAAATCTTATTACGAAGAGTATTATTTTTATTTTCGGCCTTTTTATTATGGCCCTGGGTGTTGTTTTGTCTGTAAAGGCAGACCTGGGTGTCTCACCTATTTCCTGTGTGCCTTATATCTACAGTTTAAATTTTCCTCTCACGCTGGGGCAGACCACCATCATTCTCAATATAGTTCTGATTTTCATTCAGATGTTATTGTTAAGAAAAAGATATCATCTGTTCCAGCTGATTCAGTTTCCTGTGGTCTTTTTGTTTGGTTTTTTCATTGACCTGGTCATGAAATATTCAGCATGGATACTGCCCGGCAGCTATGTAGAGCAGGCGCTTTTATGTTTGCTGAGCTGTGTAGTCCTGGGAATCGGTGTCTTTTTTGAAGTTAAGGCTGCTCTGACTTACTTGCCTGGGGAAGGTCTGGCCATGGCCCTGGCCCAGACGTTTAATATAGAATTTGGAAAAACAAAAATTGGTACCGACTCCTCCCTGGTTACTCTGGGCATTGTCAGTTCTTTGTTTTTTGGGGGGAAACTGGAGGGCATCAGGGAAGGAACTGTGGTTGCAGCTTTATTGGTGGGGTATATTGTCCGGTTTCTGCACCACAGATCCTTTTTGATTAAGCAATGGTTTCAATTACGAAAAACCGTATCCCTTCGGTAAGGTGGTTTTGTTTGCCTGACAATCCATGACAGGCAAACCGCAGCATGTTTTTATCCTTGCCTTGCATATCTGCCCGTATCAACCCTGGTCAAATATCCCCCGCAGCGTGACACTGAGATGTTCCAGGGAAAAAGGTTTCTGAATAAAACCGACACATCCCCGTGACAGGATTTCTTCGGCCTGCCCGCTCAAACTATATCCACTGGAAAGCAGTACCTTGACTTCGGAATCAATGGATTTCAACTCGTTGAAAATCGCGCTACCGCTCATTCCCGGCATAATCACATCCAGAATAACCAGGTCTATCTCATCAGAGAAGCGGCGAAAAATCTCCACAGCTGTCTTTCCGTCTGATGCGGTCATTACATTGTACCCCAGCGATTCTAACATGGGTTGCTCGACCTGCAGGATGACCTCTTCATCATCAATGAGAAGGAGGTGTTCCGTACCTTTTGCGATCGTTTCTGACAATGCAGGTTCCGGTTCAATCTCAGCATCTGATGCCGGAAGATAAATATAAAAGGTGGTGCCTTTGCCCGGCTGGCTGATGAAATCAATGGCCCCGTCATGATTTTTGACAATACCATAGGCCGAGGCAAGTCCAAGTCCGGTACCGCGGCCCATTTCCTTGGTGGTGAAAAAAGGTTCAAATATTCGTGCCTGGATTGAAGGATCAATACCAGTACCGGTATCAGAGATTGAAATGCATACATATCGCCCCGGGATAATGTCGAATGATTTTGTAAATGGGGCATCCAAAATCATGTTTTTGGTGTCAATAACCACCGTTCCTCCATCGGGCATGGCCTGCCATGCATTGATGTAAATGTTGAGCAATACCTGCTCAATCTGATTTTTATCGGCCATCACCGTCCACAAATCATGTGAGATGTTTTCCTCAATCCGGATCTCTTTGCGTGTGCGGCCGAACATCCGGGCTGTGTCCACCACAATCTGATTAAAATCCAGCGTCTTGGCCATGTATTTTCCTCCCCGTGCAAATCCAAGCAGTTGCCGGGTGAGTTTTGTCCCTGAAATGACACAGGACTCAATGCTTTTTAATTTTTTGTAACTATATTCAAAGGGCTTTGTTCTTAGCATCATTAAGGAGATATTGCCCTGAATACCCATCAGCAAATTGTTGAAGTCGTGGGCCACGCCGCCGGCCAGGGTGCCGATGCCCTCCAGCCTCTGGATCTGATGCAGTCGTTCTTCCAGCTTTTTTTTCTCTGTCTCGGCATTCAGCCGTTCACTGACATCCAGAACCACGCCGCGATATCCGATCTTGGTGCCATTATTGTCAAAAATAGGTGCTGTTGAGACATCAACGGTCCGCCTGTCACCATCCTTTCTGGTGATTGTCAGACGGGACAAGTTGCCGTTTACTCCTGATCGATAGGTGTTGGATGGTTTTTCAGGCATCTGCTGGGACGCATCAGCTTCCAGCAGAATGGTAGAATCCATCCCTTTAAGTTCCTGGGCCGAATATCCCAGAATCACTGTCAAAGAATCATTGAAAAAAGTCAGACGCCCCTCAAGATCGACCTCATAATAGCCGTTGTTGGTGTTCTCTATGATGGAACGGTACTTCTCCTCACTGCATCTTAAGGCCTCTTCTTTTTCTTTCCGGGCTTCAATTTCATTGCGCAGTTGTTCATTGCTCTTTCTCAGATCCCGCGTACGTTCCTCCACAAGATCTTCCAGTTGATCCTGGTATCGGCGAAGTTTGAGATCAGCTTTTTTTCTGTCGGTAATGATGCGCAACGAGCCGATGATTTTTTCCGCATCACCGGCTGCGTTGCGTTTCAAGGTGGCCGTAACCGAGCCATAGGCAATCTCACTGTTTGGGTTTACCAGGGTAATCTCCCGGTCGCTTACAAATCCCTCGGCAATGATGGTGGATAAGAAGAGTTCATATTCATCGGCATTTTTGAAAAACTGAACGAAATTGGTGCCTATGATCTCTTTGCGGTCCTTATGGATCAGTTCTTCTACAGAGGGACTTACCTCAAGAAGATCTCCGTCAATGGTGGATTCAAAATAGATATCCTGAATGTTCTCAAAAATCTGACGATACTTTCTTTCACTGGTTTGCAGAGAGACCTTCATTTGGGAAAAGGCAGCGGAGGTTTCGTCTATCTCCTTAAATATGGAGCGGGTATTGAAGGTGGTTGATAAATCATTCTGTTTAATGGCAAGAGCCTCTTTTTCAAGACCCATCAAGGGCCGTGTAATACTGCGAAACAATTGTAAGCCCACCAGGGTGGCAATCACCGAAAGGATCAGGGTAATCTCGATATTTAACAGACGGTTCTCCTTAAGAGCTCCCAGATAGTCATTTTCCGGCAGATACACACCAATCATCCAGGGCCAGTGGGAGTCGGCAAACTGGGTGAACATGGTGTTGTACACCTCGTTGTTGTGGGTGAACTTGGCAAACTGGGAGTGATCAAGCTGAAGCAATCCGGTTTCTGTTTTCTGCCACTGGATGGCATGATATGCCGCCCGGCTTAGTTCATCGTCCAGTTCATCAATTTTAACCATTCTGAAACGATGAATCTCATCACCTTCTTCCTGTTTAATTTTTGAGATGTCGGGAAACGCCACCACATCGCCGTTGTTGTTGAGCATAAAGGCACGGCCATGCTTGCCGATTCGTAACCGGCTGATAAACTTTGACAGTTGATCAATCTCAATATCTACGCCCACAATACTCTTTAGCTGTCCGTTTTTTTGGAAAATTGGACCTGCCACCGTAATCCCGGGTTTTTGGGATGAAAAGAAAATGTAAGGGTCTGTCCAGATAATTTCTCGTTCGGCAAGGGCTTTCTGATACCAGGGTCGCTGTCTGGGGTCATAGGTGTCTAAGGGGTCTTCAAAAGTATCTATCATGCTGCCGTCAAAATTTCGCCAGATCAGCCTGGTTTTTTTTACACCACTGGAATAATCGATGATTTTGGTCCGGAATCCGTCGGGGGTATGTGCATCATTGCGGCTGACATAAAAAAAATCACCATTGGGTTTACCGATGTAAATACCGGCAAAATGGGCATACAATGACAGCTGATTCAGAAAATATCGTTCAAGAAGGTCATACTGCTGATTGTCACTTCCGACCACCTCAGAGGCCAACAGGCGTTTGGTCAGATGGGCAGCCCTCTGGGCCAGTTGAAGATGGTTTTGGGACTGGGTCATGGTCAGGTCTGCAATGTTCTGCATTACGTCACGGGCATGCCCGGTCAGCATCCGTTGGGAAGAAAGGTAGGTGGACGAAGTGATAAGTATCTGCATCCCCCAGATGAGCCCAAGGCAACCAAGAACCATTGCCCACCGTATCGATATTTTCATTTTTCCCTCAACGTAGTTTTTCACGAATTTGTTGGTTCTATTTTTTATTTTAAAATTGACAACTCTGCTTTAAGACAGGTCTTTGGCCGTTGTCAATAAGAACAATAAAAAGCGAGGGTTTTTCATGTCTGTTCTGGAAAAAATCAGTAAAATTTATGATAAAGCTTTCACCTGGCGCAAGGCAAATCATAACAACACCGAAATGCAAAACACGGGCTTGAGTGAATCGTCGCAGAAGCGTATAAACACGGCATAGAAAACACCTGACAAACCGGTTATGGATATGTATGGTGGCGTTAACAAAAGAAAAGAGGCTCTTTTTTATGATAAACCGCATGAAATCCGACCCGGAACGGGCAAAGATATAAAAAAACTGGAATGGTAATTTATGGAAAAAAAGATAGTATCTTCAGGTATTCCCGGGCTGGACAATCTGCTCAACGGATTGTTTATAGGTGACAATGTGGTTTGGTATGATGACGCAGGCAGTCTGGCCCGTCCTTTCTGTATGAAATTTATCCGGCAGTCGCTTCAGCAGAGCAAGCCCATTGTATATGTGTCCTTTGACAGGTCTCCCAAAAATCTCATCCAGACCCTTGGAGAGCTGGCAGAAAATCCCCAGCTTACAATTCTGGACTGCTTTACCAACGGTAAAGGCGACAAGGCCTCTGTGTTTAATAAATTTTATGAAAAAGACGGGGCACAATGGCCTTACCAGGTCATAAGGGTGACGGAACCCTGGAAACCCGATGCCGTTTTTGATGCCATTGACGGCCTGCACCGCAATCTCATCGGGGATGTACGGTTTGTCATGGAGAGCCTTACCGGAATGCAGGATCTGTGGGAAGGGGAAGACCAGATTCTAAAATTTTATTCCCACTCCTGTCCCAGGCTTTACGAGATGGATACCATTGCCTATTGGATTATTGAAAAGAACGCCCATTCAAGCAGACTCAAAGCGCATATCAATCAGATCGCCCAAGTTGCTGTGGATCTGTCATTGAGCCAGGGCCGGTCCTGCATGACAATCCTCAAGGCCGATAAGCGTCAGCCTTCCGGCCTTGGTATTCCGGTACCCTATTCCTGTGAAAACAACGGGATTGTACTCAAGGAACCCAAAACCAAAGCAGATCCTTTGGATCTGGGCCAGGCGATTAAGGCCTTTCGCACACACCAGGGTATGTCCCAGAAAGAGCTGGCGCGTCTGGCAGGAGTGACGCCCTCTACTATTTCACAGATTGAAAGCAACCAGGTGTTCCCGTCCCTGCCGGCCCTTTTCCGGATTGCCGAAAATCTGTCCGTGGAAGTGGCCTCTTTTTTCCGGGCCCGGACATCCGGGCAAAGGGATATCTTCTCCGGTGATGAATCCGTACGGATTATCCGGCCGGATCTGGACAAAGCGAGTATTGAGATCGCCCAGTTGACCCCCCAAGATCGTGAGTTGTCCATGGCAGGGTATTTAATTACCTTGCTCCCGGAAAAAAGGATCAACGGACATTTCATGGGGCACAAGGGTCCTGAGATGGGTTATCTTATTAGCGGCAGCCTGACTCTGGTTCTGGAAAACAGGGAGCAGGCCATGTCAGCGGGGGACACCATTTTCCTGGGCAAAGAGTTTCCAAGTCTCTGGGTCAACCCGGGGACAGAGCCTGCCACCCTGTTCTGGGTCAATATGAAATCTATTTCAGCAGCTTAAGAATTTAAGATTTTGCGGGCACTTTCATCATTGACGTCCGCCACATGGGGTATACCTGTTTCCCTTGCCGTTTCACGGTTTCCTGAAAAAATTTCGTTCCTTGTGATCTTGTCCAGTGAAAACTTGCGGGCTCCGGCCATGAGTTGCTGCAGGCCGCAGCCCAGTTTATCGGCCAGGGTATAAAAGGCAATGGCACCATAAGGAATTTTACCCATCTCATTCTTGCCCAGCTTGTCTTCCAAATCGTGGTAAGAAGAAAAAATTTCTTCTGCCGTCTTTCCTACTTCCAGTACGTTCTTCGGCAGTTCATTCCAGTTTCCGTTTACTTCGGCCCGTCGTTCCGGGTAAATAGCCCCTTCAATGTTGGCTCCCAGGAAGCCCGGAATCATGACGGCCCGGCCCATGCAGATCATCTTGGTGTAGGGTGCGCCCAGGGCCAGGGCTTTGAAAACATGGTCTTCCAATGCCAATCCCCCGGCAAAGGACATGTCCACCACGCTTTTACCCTTGGCAGACAGGATGCTTGCGTATTCATAGGCCTTGGAGTGAAGGATCACGGAAGGAACCCCCCAGCTTTGCATCATATTCCAGGGACTCATGCCGGTGCCGCCCCCTGATCCGTCTATGGTGAGCAGGTCCAGTTCCGCTTCCGTGGCAAACTTGATGGCCATGGCCAGTTCTTCCATGCCGTAGGAGCCTGTTTTCAGGGTGATCCGTTCAAATCCTATGCTGCGCAGATACGCCACGCTGTTCATGAAATCTTCCTGGACCTGGCTTACGGAGGAGAGATTGGTGGCACCCAGACGGCTGTGACGGGCAAATGATTTAATGGCACCCTGTTCAAACCCCAGCCGGACTTCCGCCTTTCCGGGGTCCGGGTCCACGACATACCCGCGGTTTTTCAGGAAAGTGGCATATTCCAGGGAACGCACCTGGATTTCACCGCCGATGTTTTTGGCGCCCTGACCCCATTTCAGCTCAATGATACATTTGTCGCCATACTTGTCCACCACATATTCCGCCACACCGTTGCGGGTGTCTTCCACGTTGAGCTGAACAATAATGGCACCGTATCCATCATAATACCTCAGATAGGTATCAATGCGGCGGTCCAGTTCCGGCGCGTGTTTAATTTTTCCTTTCTTGATTTCGCCGGCAGAGATGTCGGAATTTTGATCAACCCCCACCACATTTTCACCGATGACCACGGGGATACCCACAAGCGCGCCGCCAATGGCAAATGAATCCCAATACTTCTCAGCTATGAAAGTGGATCCCATGGCGCCCGTCATCAAAGGCATTTTTACTTTGGTCTTCTGTCTTTTGCCAAATTGGGTTTCCAGTGATACATTGGGGAAAATACAGTCATCAGGGCTGTTGGTGAGCCCTTCTTTCAGACCGCTGGCCCCATAGGCATAACCCTGGACCCTCAGGCTGTTATATGAGACTCCCACATGACTGGTGTTGTTGGCCCCGGCGGTCACCAGACCAAAACTTCGGGGATAGAGTAATTTTCTGCCCACCATACTGGACAGCCATGTTTCACATTTCCCCACACAATCCGCCCGGCACAGGGTGCACAGGCTTGACTCGCAAGAATCTCCCCGGTTTTTGGTTCCTAACGCATCGTTTCCCTTTGAAAATCTCATCTCCATGATATGCACTCCTCAGAGAATATTGTTGTCAATTTATGAACACCTTAAAACGGTACAGGTAATAACACTCAAAAAGATAAATTAAAATAGAATATTTTTGTTTAATTGAATTAAATGGAAGGTATTTAATGAATAACTTTATTTAAAATAACTTTATTTTTAATAAAGTTATTCATTGTAATTTGTGTCATGTGGGATGAGCAAGAATGATAACGCATTTTACGAAGCCCGATGGCTAAAAGACCCTTGATGACACTGAGGCTTCCAGCGATACACCGCCGGACGCTTGGGAGCACTGGTATAATTAACCAGACTGCGGCCATTATGCTGCAATTCTACTCTGGTTATTCTTCTGGCAATGAATTGCTTGAATTGATCAAAAAGTAAAAAAGGGAGGGTAAAAAATAAACTGCATGAAAAATGCAAAAGGCCTGTGCATTGACTATATATGAGATCCTGCCTAATTGGGATACGGCCTGCCTTAAAAAATACAGATGTCCTCGTATCCCAATATTAGCTGATAGTCTTGGGGGGGGGGATGGAATAAGGAACTAAGTACACCTGGCATTATTCTTTTTTCTTTTCCCAGAAATCACGGCTTTCCTGAAGAATGGTACTGATATCGTCATCACCCATATCCTGGCTGGTATCCCTGTCCTCGTCTTCATCCTCGTCGTTGAAGGCAATATCCGGAATTTCATCCGTGCTTATGTTTTCCACGTCATTGTCCTGGGGCAACCCGTCAATAAGCTCATCATCATCTGCTTTAAGGATGTCTAAGTCATCCTGATCAAATGCAGGCTCATTTTCAAGGTCTTCCATTTCATCAAGCGCGGGTTCAGCATCTTGTATCTCATTGTCGTGGTTATCCGTATTCTGGTTCTCTGTATCCTGAAGGTCATGATTCAGATCCGATTCCAGTGCTTCATCTTCATCATTCGGTTCTTGTTCCCAGGGCTTGTTATCAGTGACTTCAATCAGATCGCCGTTTCGGTTGAACAGCAGGCTGCCATTCAGATTGATTTCATAGTCGAGCCTGAACGCCACGTCATTGTCATGTACGACGATCTGGCCGCCTTTAGGAGACAGCACTGTTGCGGCCAGCCGATCCTTAAGCAGATCCCTGACCGCATCAAGGTCAAGATCTCTTTGGACCGATGCAATGAGGTCCTTTTCTCCGTTCTCAATAACCTGGGGATCTGTAATTCTCATGCATAGCTCCTTTGACTAACGATTGAATGCAATTTTGGCAAAATGAGGTTCGATAAATTTTTCAAGGTCAATAATTTTGCCGATTTCCATAACATCATGCATGTACTTTTGGATTTTATCCAGATCTGCTGCTTCCGGATAAAGTCCGTCCCAGCGGATGGCCATGGGCTGGGAGAATACATTTTGAAGCACCTGGGGATTTAAGCCCATTTTGCCTTCGGGATCCAAAAATTTTACGGCAATGTCGGCAGCTCTGGCCTTGTCATTTTCAATGTATTCACCGGTTTCCACCAGCAGGGTGACAAACTCCTGGACCGCTTCTGGGTGATTCTGGATAAAGTCTTTTTGCATGGCCACAATACAGCATGGATGATTTTCCCAGCGTGCGGCTGAATAGAACTCCAGGTTGCCGATTTCCCCCTTGATGGCTTTGGTGGCCACAGGCTCTGCCACCATGAAGCCACCCACATCTTCATTTTCTTTCATAATTCCGGGCATCTTGATGGGGGGAACCACCTCAAAACGCACATTAATGGCTTTTTCGCCAGGGACTCCGGGTTTCAACCCCAGTTCTTTTAGAAATTGATGGGCAAGCATGTGGTGAACGGACATTTTGTGGGGAATATCCACAACCTTGTATTTATAAAAGCTTTGCAAAGAGTCGAACCTGTGGTCATAGTGCCTGGAGCGCACAAATGTGGAACCGTTTTTATGGGCAAACAGAACCAGTTGAATAGGGGACTCGTAGGCAAACAGATCCATGGCAATGGGTGCCAGAACAAAGGCACAGTCTATTTCCCCACTTTCTAAGCCTTCCTGTATGGGATTCCATCCTCCCATCAGGCTGGTGCTTAAGTCAAAGAACTGGGGTTCCACATCGCCCTGGGCTATCCGGTGTTTGAGAGCACCTAAAGCCAGGTGATCGGTGATCTGGATGTGGGCCACATTGAGCTCGACACGACCGCCGACAATGCTTCTCTGCTTTGTTACCCGCTGTTTTTTTACCCCCCCGGAGAAGGCCGTTATGATTGCTTTTGTTATTTCCTGCTCGTTAAACGGTTTAGGGCAATGGGCATTACCGCCAGCTTCAAGGATGACTTTCTGCTGGCCCATGTCAGCCTGGGCTGTGGCCATAATAAAGGGCAGATCCTTGAACTCTTCGCTGGCCCTTAGTTTTTTGAGAAACCCAAGGCCGTCCAGCGTGGGCATGTTCCAGTCGGATATAACAAGATCCGGTTTTTCGGCTTTTACTTTTTCAATGCCGTCTGCACCGTTAACCGCCATGACAAGGTTGGAAAATCCTGCTTTCTCCAGGATTTGTTTGAACATTATCCGCATGGTGCCTGAATCATCTGCCACAACAATTTTAATATTCGGGTCTACCGCCATAAAATGCTCCTTATGTCCTGTAAAGGTTTTATTTATTTATATTTAAAATCATAATTTTTTAAACATCATCGGCCCATGACCAGGTGAACCTGTGCTGCAATTTTTGAAAAACTCTGTCGAGTATAAATCCCAGTATCCCTATGGCGATTATTATGGCCATAAGTCTGTCGTACTCCATGGCATCTCTGGCATCATTAATCAGATATCCCAGGCCCGATGATACCCCTAGAAATTCCGCCGGGACCAAAACTATCCATGCAATCCCCAGTGCCAGTCTGATGCTGGTCATCATGTGGGGGATGGAATATGGAATAACTATCGTTTGAATGAGTTGAACGTTATTGGCACCCTGATTCAAAGCCATTTTGATCCACTGGGGATTAATATCCATGACACCGATGGCTGTGTTAAGTATTATAGGGCAAATTGTCGCCATTACAATCAAAAAATGAACAGCAGATTCAAAGCTTGTAAACAAAAGCAGTGCAATGGGCATCCATGACAAAGGACTGATCATTCTTACGAATTGAATCGGCGAATACGTCAACTTGCGAAGACGTGTAAAAAATCCGATTATTACACCCAACGGAAGCCCTATGGCCGCTGATATGCCAATCCCCACAACAATTCTTCTCAGGCTTGCAAAAACAGATAACCAGAATCTGGGATTTTGAAATCCTTCTACCAGGGCTGCTATTGTGGGGCCGGGGAGAAATCCTCTAAAATGGGAAAGTTCGGGCCGACTGAAGATAAACTGCGTGGCTGCTGCCCAGACGCAGGCAAACAGGACAAGTCCGGCCAGCTCATCTTTCCAGCCCGACCACATCCGGATGAAAAATGGTGACAGACCGACCTGAACAGTTCTTTCACAGACATTGTTTTCAGTTGATTTCAACAAGTTCTTCCCTGGTAAATGTATCGTTCATATCGCAATGACAAAATCCTTTCATGCCTCCCATATCGTCAAGGGCTTTTCTGACAAAGGAATCGTCAACTATCTGTGCCGCCGCAGTATTTGTATCAAGGGCTGAAAGAAAATCCGTATTGCCTTCAAACCTGGTTTTTTTCATCTGTTCCAGAATAAAACGGGTGGCAGACGGAAAAGGAAAAGGCTGAAAGCCGATTCTTTCCACATGCCACTGGGGATGTACCAGTTCTTTTTCGGGAATGGCACCAAAAACCCTGTCAAGAACGGATTGATTAACGGGAAGAAATCCTTTGCCCTCCTTGCTGAGCAGGTGGGCAGTTTCCTGGGGATTTTGCAAACACCACGCCTGGGCTTTTACAATGGCGTTTACAGCCTTTTGAACCATGTCCGGATATTGTTGGATCAGATGTTCATAAACAACGATAACACAGCATGGGTGATTTTTCCAAATATCTCCTGAATATCGCATTATTTTTGCTGAAAATTTTTCCTGGGCAAGGGCATTAAAAGGATCTGCTACGATAAATGCGTCTATTTTTCTACCCAAAAGCGCCTGGGGCATGTCCGGGGGGGGCAGGGTAAATAGATTCACCTCATGGGGCGCAAGCCTGGACGCCGGAGGACGGATAACAGGTTCGAGTCCTTGCACCTGAAGACCCAGCTGCATGACCAGATTGTGCATTGAATACCATGAAGGTACGGCCACCTGTTTGCCTGCCAGATCTGCAAACCGGTTGATGCCGGAATCTGCTCTGACTGTGACGGCGCTGCCGTTGGTATGATCCCAGGCCAGTACCTTGACAGGGATGTTCTGCTTGAATCTCATCCATACAGGGATGGGGAAAAGCATATGGACCAGGTCAAATTTGCCTGTCAGAAATGATTCACTCAGGATATTCCATGACCGCACCATGACCGGTGGTTCCACATTCAGCCCTTCATGGGTAAAGTAGCCGAGACTGTATGCAACAAGCAAGGGGGTGGCATCTGTAATGGGCAGATAACCAATTCTTAAAGGTCTTTTTTGGGCCATTGTCCTGCGAGGAAGTATCATGGGGGAACAGGCAGCCGCACCAGCTGTATGAAAGGCTTTTTTTAAAAAATTTCGCCGTGAAATGCCGTCGTGGCATCCAGTCGTTGTCTGGTTAAATTCCATCTGTCAGACTCCGTTTTGCTAAATACGCAATTTTAAACCGATCGAGGATATCGGTCCTCAGCGATTTGATGACGGGATCGTGTTGTTTTCTGGGGTAGGGCACATCAATTTCAAAGATATCGGCAATGCCGGCGGGAGAACCTGCCAGAACCACAATTTTATTGCCTAACCGTATGGCTTCGTCGATATCGTGGGTGACAAAAACCGCAGTGAAATTTTCCGACATCCAAAGGTTTACCAGCTCCTCCTGGATATGGGCCTGGGTAAATGTGTCCAAAGAGGCAAAAGGTTCGTCAAGCAGGAGGACCTTTGGGTGTCCCACGAGGGCCCTGGCCAGGCAGACCCTTTGGGCCATGCCCAAAGAGAGCTGGCCGGGTTTCTGGTCTGCCGCACCTGTCAATCCCATGATTTCTAAAAACTGGTTCACCCGGTATTCCAGGTCCTGGGTGTCTTTTCTGATTTTACATCCATAGGCCACGTTATCCTTGACGCTGAGCCAGGGAATGAGTGCCGGTTGCTGGAACAGCATGGAACGTGACGGATGGATGCCGGTGATGGGTATGCCATCCACACGGATCTGGCCGCTGCTTGGATTATCAAGCCCTGCCAGCATATTCAGCAGGGTGGTTTTCCCGCAACCCGATTCCCCCAGAATAATCACAAAATCCCCGGCATTTATGGAAAAAGAAATATCCTTGAGTATCTGGTGTGGTTTTTCTCCAGATCCGTCGTAGAATTTGCTGATTTTTTCAATTTCTATTTTCAAGGGCTAAATTTTCCGATAAGGCAGAGTGAATAAATTCCGGCCTGACAAATCCATCAAGGTCTGCACCGGCAGGCATGACCTGCATGGTTGTGCTCATATAATCAAGAACAATATTTAAAATATTCATATCAGGTAGCAGAAGTTTGGGGGTATAGGCAATCCCCGATGTTTTAAGCGATTTTTGGATTTGATCCTCTGAAAGGCTTAAAAAAGCAGCAGCCACCTTTTGTATGTCGTGTATTTCTTTTTCGCCTGTGTCCGGGGATGACATATAGCGGTCAAGCTGCCGGGCACCGTCAAGGAGGCATCTGACCATCAGCCCCAGGCTTTGGTCTTTGGTGTTAATCAGGTCCTGGTGTACCACAAATACTGAGCCTGGATGATCTTTCCACAGATCCCGGGAAATGAGCAGATGGCGGAAACCTTTTTTTTCAATTTCGGTGTCACCAAAGGGACCAGGACAGATAAACGCTGCAATATCGCCGTCAGGATCAGCACTTGTCATTTCCGGCATCAGGGAGCAGGGGACGGCTTCAATGCTGACATATTCTTGGCCGTCATTCTCACCGGCGATTGCCAGTTTCCCTGTGGTCAGAAGTCTGTGTACAAGCATATGCTGGATACTGAATCTATGCGGAATTAAAACACTTTTCCCCTTGAGGTTTGCCAGTCTCAAAATCTGTCCAGGGACAATGATTCTGCTGCCTGCCCTGTGGGTGAACATGAGCATGGCAATGGAGAGTCCTTTGTCAAACAGATACATGGCCTGGGCAATATCCATAAATGCGGCATTGATATCGCCACAGTCAAACCCTTTTTCCATTTGTTCCCAGGAACACATGGCAAACGAAATCACATCCATATCCCTACTATTGCCCTTGCGTTGCATGTAGAGGGGGAAAGCGGTGCCCAGTATCAGATGGTCAATACTGAGAAAATGTCCGATTCGGATAGTCAGGTTAGCCTCAAATTTTGTTTATTTATTGATTTGGAATTTAATTACGAAGAACTGTAACACAGCCCGGAATACGTTGGCAAGCGTGTAATCGTAATTTCATGACGACGGACAGCTATGGTCTGATTTTTAAAGTCGTCCTCTGCGAATAATAGCCACTAAAAGCCAGATACCAAGAACCGCAGCGATTATAAATCCGGCAATGCCGATGATGGATACCCCGAAGAGCATGGGGGGGATCCGGGAGTTGAGTACAATGGCCGAGCCCAGGATCAGGGCGGCAATGATAATGGCAAAGGAGATCCTGTTGGATGTCTGATCCTGGGTCATCATGAACCGATCCAGGCCCTCAATGCTTACCTTGGCCTTTATTTTTCCCTGTTTGATCTGGGTGATGATGCTGCTGGTGTCACCGGGCAGGGTTTGAAGCAGGGAAAAGGTATCCCTGGCTATGTCTGCAAACTCCCGTGAGAGCCGGGGCACTGAATATTTTCTCAATGCGGCTGCCCTGACATAGGGCCGGGCATGGCTGAGCATGTCAAATTGTGGATCTAATCTACGGGCTACGCCCTCAATACTGATAAATGCCTTCATCATTAAAAACAGGTCCGGCGGGATTCTTAATCCGTGCCGGGTGCAAAACTCAAGAAACTGGTGAATCATACGGTTGAGGTTAATTTCTTCAAGTTTTCTATATAGAAATACGGTACAAAATTGAGAGATGTCCTTTTCCAGGGACGTCGTATTGACCGGTTCATCAATCTCTGTGAGGCGGCACAGCAGACGGGCTGTATTCTGGGTGTTTTTTGAGTTCAGACTCTGGAGCAGGTCAATGAATAATTCCCGGGTGGTCAGATCCACGAATCCGGTCATGCCAAAATCAATCATGCAGATGCGCTGGTCTTTCAGGATGAAAATATTTCCCGGATGGGGATCTGCATGGAAAAATCCAAACTCAAATATTTGCCGCATGACAAAATCAGCACCAATGCGGGTGATTTTTTTTCTGTTAAGGCCGGCCCGGTCAATGGCCTTAATGTCATCGGCCTTGATTCCCCGGATAAATTCCATGCACAGCACCCGTTGTGTGGAATGGGATCGGTACACCTGGGGAATATGGATGAGCCTCTCCCTGGCAAACTGGTCTGCCATCTGTTCCATATTGGCCGCCTCCACCGTGTAATCGAGTTCCTTCTCCAGGGTCTGGGCAAACTCTTCTACGATTTTTACCGGTCGGAATATGGCTATCTCCTCCAGATTTTTTTCCATAACCTGGGCCAGGTAGTGGATAATTTCCAGATCCACCTCAACAATTTTCTGGATCCCGGGGCGCTGGATTTTTACCGCCACCTCTTCATTGGGTGATAAGTAAGCCCTGTGGACCTGTCCGATGGAGGCCGATGCAAAGGGTGTTTCCTCAAAGGTATGAAATACTTCATCAATGGGTTGATTGAATTCGTCTTGAATGATGTGACGAACCTGTTCAAAGGCGAAGCTGGGCACCTTGTCCTGGAGAGCGGCAAGCTCCCGGGTCAGGTCCAGGGGGATCAGGTCCGGCCTTGAAGAGAGCACCTGGCCCATTTTTATGAACGTAGGCCCAAGTTCCTCAAGTACCATCCTGATCCTCTGGTTCCTGGACAGTTTTGGATGGGGTTTTGAGAATATAATTTTATCAAGATAGTGATTGATCTTCATGGCATCAATAATATTCCCAAATCCGTATTTGAGAACGATGCTGATGATCTGCTGGTAACGGACCAGATGACGGTACCGTCTGGTGACCTTGGAAATGGTCTTAAAACTGAGCATGGGCAGGGCAAAAGGCCTGGGAATCTTCAGGCATCCTTTTCATTTTTTTTGGCCAGCTCATCAATTCTGGTATTCAAAACGTCAATGTCCGCCCGGGTGGGCAGGTCCAGGCGTTTGAGCACTGCTTCAACAACTTCTTCAACTTTTTTATCAAGGGTGGATTTGGCGTCTTCGTACCTGTTTTTACACTCCTCTAAAAAGTCCTTGGCCTCTTTCTGGTTCATTTCAGACTGTTCGGCAAATTCCCTGGCAAAGGCCTCAATCTCCTTTTTGGAGCGCAGTGCCATGCCCACTCCGGCAAGCAGACTGTTTTTAATCGTTTCAAGCATGTTCTTTTCCTCCCAAATTTTTTTCATGAAAGTTCAGAAAAATTGATAGATGACTTTCATGTTTTGTTGTGGGCTGAGCCTGGCAGATGATATGTCAGGTCAGCCCATGGCTGTTATTTTGAGCCAAAGGAGACGCTGGTTATATCTTCCACACAAGAATCCCCTTCAAGGATGGCATCCATCTTACCATAAGATCCTGGCAAAAGGGTATTAATAAAAAATCTGGCCGAGGCCATCACGCCCGCATAAAAGGCGACATCCTTGTTTTTTTCTGCCTTGGCAGCCACAGTTGCCGGATCAAGTGTACCCGCTTTTTTAGCCAGTTTGGGCGCGGCAACGCAGGCACGCCACAGATGCATCCAGGCAAAGGCGATATCTCCGGTAATCTCCAGGAAGGGATGGGCAAAGGCATAGGCGTTCAGGGCAAGTTCAGATTTTGCCCGTCCACCGATTTCATGGGCAACGACTTCATACCGTTCCAGGGCCGCTTCCAACTTGTCGGCAAGAGCCGTAACGCCTTCGGTCTCTTTGGCTTCTTTTACGGTTTTTTTCATCTGATCCAGAAAGTAGGCGAAACTTTGGCCCTTGTTCATGGACAGTTTGCGTCCGAGAAGGTCCATGGCCTGGATGCCGTTGGTGCCTTCGTAAATCATGAAAATTCTGGAATCGCGCATGAGCTGCTCTGCCGGAAATTCCTTGCAGTATCCATATCCGCCGTAGACCTGGACGCCGTGGGAGCAGACCTCAAGGGCCTTGTCCGTGACATAGCCTTTGACAATGGGGGTGAGAACCTCAATCAATGCTTTGGTATCAGCTTTTAACGCCTCATCATCCGTGGTGTGGACAATGTCCTCGCATTTGGCATAGTAATAGTGCAAAGAGCGCATGCCTTCGGTGTATACTTTCATGTTTAACAGCTGGCGTTTGACATCCGGGTGGTTGATGATGGTTACATTTTTGGATGTGGCATCCTTGCCTGCTGTGAGATGACGGCCCTGGACTCTTGTCCTGGCATAATCAAGGGCATTCATATAGGAGGCTGAGGCCACGGCAAACCCCTGGAGACCCACAAAGGCCCGGGCTTCGTTCATCATCTTAAACATTTCAGGCATGCCTTTGTTTTCTTCGCCAAGAAGGGTGCCGATGCAAGGCCCTTTGTCTCCCAAAGACAAGGTGCAGGTGGCGTTGCCGTGAATGCCCATCTTCTCTTCGATGCCCGTGCACGCCACATTGTTGAATTCACCCAGCGAGCCGTCTTCATTGACCAGGTACTTGGGGACAAGAAACAGGGAGATTCCCTTTGTGCCGGCAGGCGCACCATCGATACGGGCAAGGACCGGATGGATGATGTTGTCGCAAAGATCGTGTTCGCCTGCGGAGATGAAAATTTTGGTTCCCTGGATCGTGTAGGTGCCGTCGTCGTTCAGGGTTGCTGTGGTGGTCAGGGCCCCCACGTCGGAACCGGCCTCGGGTTCTGTCAAAAGCATGGTGCCGCCCCACTGGCCGGCAAACATTTTTTTCATGTAAAGTTTTTTCTGGGTCTCGTCACCAAAGGCCTCCACCAGCTTGGCCGCACCGTGGGTCATGCCGTAATAGAGCATAAAAGCGGAATTGGCTCCCACCATGTATTCCAAAGCTGCGCATCCCACGGTTTTGGGCATGCCCTGGCCGCCCACTTCCGGATCATCGCACATGGCCAGCCATTCCCCTTCACAAAACAGTTTCCAGGCCCGTTTAAAAGACTCCGGGGTGGTTACTTTGCCGTTTTCAAGGGTGCAGCCGATTTCATCTCCGTCTTTGAATGTGGGAAGGATCTCCTTGATGGAAAGGGATCTTGCCTCGGAGACAATCAGGTCAATGGTTTTTTTGTTAAACTCCTCAAATAACTCATGATCAACAGTTCCTATTTGTTCATGCAATACAAAATCGACGTCACGTCTGTCTGCAATTGCCTGTGCCATATTTGGGTCCTCTCTTTAAATTTAAAAGTGTTCATTTATGTTGCGTTTGTTCAGGCGCTATACAGGCATGTGTTGGGCTTAACACCATGCCGCCTGATGAAAAGCATGGTATATGTATTATAAAAAATGTATATTTCCAAAACTTTTTTGAAATATTCTGTTGAAAATTTCAATGCTCTATTTTTAATTCTGGTGTTTATTAGGATAACAAGGTTTAATTATGAATATTTTTCTGTTAAAACGTGATGAAGTATTATTCTGTTTCATGTGAGTCTGGGGTGTTTGTTCTGTAAAGTGAATATCTAACTGATGGATATATCAAACTCATGCGAATAAGATGTTGGGGTTCCAGGGGATCGGTCTGTGTGTCTGGGCAACAATATAACAGATACGGCGGCGATACCACCTGTTTTGAGATCCAGGCTGATTCCGGCGAAACTGTCATCATTGATGCAGGCAGTGGTATCCGAAGGCTTGGCAAGCTTTTAGTCCAGAAAAGGATTAAGACATGCTACCTGCTGTTAACCCATACCCACTGGGATCACATCCTTGGTCTGCCCTTCTTTCATCCTCTGCTTTACTCTGGGACAACAGTGCACATTCAGAACCGTACCTTTGGCGGACTGACCACAAAACAGGTTGTTGACCGGATTCTGCGCATGCCTTTTTTCCCCGTGGAGTTAAAGGATTTCAACGCCGACATCCGGTTTGACTCATCTTTGAACAACTGTTTTTCCATCGGCAGCTTGGATATTGAAATGATTCCCACGTCTCACTCCCCGGACAGCATGGGGTACAGATTTACGGAAAACGGCAGAACATTTGTGTTTTTGACGGATAATGAACTGGGATATGCCCATGGCCAGAGTAAAACCTTTGAAGAGTATATCTTGTTCGCAAAGGATGCCGATGTGCTCTTCCACGACGCCGAGTACACGGATGATGAATACCTCAATAAGACCGGGTGGGGACATTCACGCCTCTCCGATGTTCTGGAGTTAAGCGCTAAAGCCAAGGTGGGCCAGCTCGGCCTGATCCATATCAACCAGGACAGAACTGACGACCAGGTGGACGGCATGGTTGACCAGTGTCGCCGGTTTTTCAGCGATAATTGTCTTTCCACCACCTGCTATGCCGTTCCTGCGGAGTTTGAAATTTTTTTATAGTCCTTTATCCTTGTTTGAAAATGCTGTAGATATGTCCTCCATTATGATGAAAGCCCTTTTAAATAAAAGAATGTTGATTTGCATCTTTAATGGATTTGCAGCAGGGATGCCGCTTTATTTCCTTTCGCAAATGATTCCGGCCTGGTTGAGAACTTCACAAATCGATCTTAAAACAATAGGCTTTCTGGGGCTGGTTATGCTGCCTTACTCTTTCAAGTATCTATGGGCACCTTTTCTTGATCGCTATGTGCCTCCTTTTCTTGGCAGACGAAGAGGGTGGATGATGATAAGCCAGATCCTGATGTTTATCTCCATGATTTTTTTAATCATGTTTGATCCGCAAAGGCATATAAAATATATCATTTATATAGGCCTGATAATCGGTTTTTTTTCTGCTACCCAGGATATTGTTCTTGACGCATATCGAAGGGAGCTCTTACCGGACCGGGAGTTGGGCTTAGGCAATTCTTTTTATGCCAACGCGTACAGAATAAGTGGTTTTGTTCCAGGTTCTCTCGGGTTGATTTTGGCGGATCATTTATCCTGGAGTACCAGTTTCATTATTATTTCCTTGTTCATGTTTATAAGCATCATTCACACCGTTTTAATAAAAGAAATTGACCAAGGCATCACGCCCCCTGAAACATTAAAAGAGGCAGTCATTGGGCCTTTTAGGGATTTCTTCGTAAAAGATGGAACAAAAACAGGTGTTTTTATTTTGCTTTTCATTTTTTTTTACAAGTTTGGCGATGTCATGGCCACAGCCCTGATAACACCATTTTATATTGATGTCGGCTTTTCCATGACTGTTATTGGAACTGTTGCTAAAATTGTCGGTCTATGGGCAATGATTATCGGTGGATTTTCAGGTGGTGTTATCATGTACAGACTGGGCATCAATAAGTCTCTTTGGATTTTTGGAATAGTTCAAATGATAACAATTCTGGGGTTTGCCGTATTAAACGAGGCCGGACCTGTTTTGTGGATCCTGGGTGTGGTTGTCGGGTTGGAATATTTAGGCGTGGGTTTGGGATCTGCAGGGCTAGTCGCATTTATTGCCCAGAAAACAAATAAAAATTTCACAGGAACCCAGCTTGCTTTATTATCTTCAATTTTTGCCATTCCAAAGGTGTTTTCAGGGGTTCTTGCAGGCATTTTGATTGAGGGCATTACTAAAGATGACGGAATTTTTTATTCAATTTTAGGTCAGTTGGATGGTATCGGCTATACAAACTTTTTTGTGGTTTGTGCTTTTCTTGCCCTGCCGGGAATGGCGTTGCTTTGCAAGGTCGCGCCCTGGCAGGAGCAGATACAAGAAGAGATTTGAGATATATTTTAAAAATATAACAAGTCGTTATGTCAGGAATAATATTATTTTATGGATAAAATACAAATTACCGGGGGCCGGCAGCTAAAAGGGGAGGTCTTTATCAGTGGCGCCAAAAACGCTGCCCTTCCACTTATAGCATCAAGTATTCTTGTGGATGGCGTCTGCACGTTTGAAAATGTGCCCCGGCTGATGGATATCTCCTCCATACGTTTGCTTCTTGAGGATCTCGGGGCGTCCTGTAAATTTGAGGACCATACATTTGTTGTGGACGGGTCCGGAATCGATAAATTAGAGGCTGAATATGAACTGGTCAGAAAAATGCGTGCCTCTATTCTGGTCCTAGGGCCCCTTGTGGCAAGATTCGGAAAGGCCAAGGTTTCCATGCCCGGGGGGTGTGCCATTGGTGCCCGTCCTGTAAACATGCATCTTTCCGGCCTTGAAGCTTTGGGTGCCACCATTACAATCGCAGCCGGATATATTGAAGCAACAGCGGAAAACGGACTGATCGGAAATGAGGTCTATTTTGACATTCCCACGGTGACCGGCACGGAAAACCTTATGATGGCTGCAGCCTTGGCCAAGGGCCAGACCAAGCTGAGGAATGCCGCAAGGGAACCTGAAATTGTGTGTCTGGCAGATGCATTGAACCTGATGGGAGCAAAAATCAGTGGTGCCGGCACTCCCGTCATCACCATTGAAGGGGTGAACAGACTTCAGGGTGCGACCTGCCGTGTCATACCGGATCGCATTGAAACCGGCACGTTTATGGTGGCTGCCGCAGCGACCAGAGGAGATGTGATTGTCCGGGACTGTGTACCGGATCATTTAGGCGGCGTCATCAGTAAACTCAAAGCCACAGGGGCAATGGTCAAAACCTTTGAGGACAGGATACATATTAAAGGCAGCGAAACTATAAAAAATATTGATATAAAAACCCTGCCGTACCCCGGATTTCCCACAGATATGCAGGCCCAGTTCATGGCTCTGGTGACCATTGCCCAGGGCAACAGTATGATTCATGAATCCATCTTTGAGAACCGGTTTATCCACGCCAATGAACTGCTGCGCATGGGGGCTGACATCAAGATTTCCGGCGGAAATATCGCCAATGTCAGGGGGGTATCTCATCTCCAGGGCGCACCGGTTATGGCATCGGACCTTCGCGCCAGTGCATCCCTTGTGATTGCAGGTTTGATTGCCCAGGGTACCACTGTCATCAGCCGGGTGTATCATATGGACCGGGGATATGAGACCATTGAAAAGAAATTTGAAGCACTGGGAGCAGATATTAAAAGAATTTCATCCTGATAAAATTTGTTTTTAAGGGGGATACGTGAACATCAGGCACAGGTTTGCAGTTGCACCGATGCTCTTTGTCCTCCTGTCCTTTGTGGCCGCAGTCCTGGCGGGCGGCTGCACATCGGTTTCACCCTGGATATTCTTTATTGCGGTGTGTCTTTCTGCCGCAATTATCTTTAAATTATTCAAGCCTGATAAATTTATTCTTTTATTTTGCCTTGCCGTTTTCTGTCTGACAGTGTTGCGCATGGCAGATATCTGCGCTCTGGATGATTCTGATCATCATGTTGCCAGATTCTGCAATGGTAAAACCCACCAGATTTCATGTATTATCAGTTCTGTTCCCAAAACATATCAAAACAAAACCAGATACACTGTAGATTGCACTGGGATCGGTGCTGATAAAGTTATCGGGAAGTTGATTTTATCCGTGTATCATAATGACGGGAGTAAACCTGTACCATCTCTTGGTTTCGGCGAGCATATTGCCGTTACTTCTAAAATTAGGGCCATACGCAATTTTTCCAACCCCGGAGGATATGATTATGAATTCAGGATGCGTCTTCAAGGCATATCCGGGAGCATTTATGCAAATTCAAAAACTGTTGTACAGACAGGCAGGTTTGACAGCAGTTTTTCGTCCCGGCTCATGAGGTTTGTGCAAAGGATCCGGGAGCGCTTTTCGAAGAATGTTGCCACAGTCGTTCAAAATGCAGATGTCAGGAGACCTGACTTTATTTCAAACCAGGCCAGGGCTGTGCTAACAGCCCTGGTTGCCGGCCAAAAAGAGATGATTCATGAAATAACCCGCGATGATTTTTCCAAAACAGGTATCTCACACATTCTGGCTGTTTCAGGTTTGCACATGTCCCTGGTGGGACTTGTTTTCTTTTCTATTTTTCTCTGGATACTTAACCAGTGTCCCTTTTTTGTCATAACAGGCCGTGCAAAGAAAACGGCAGGTATCCTTACCATTTTTCCTTTGACGGCCTATGCCTTTTTTGCAGGGTTTTCACCCTCCACACAGCGGGCGCTGATCATGACAGCGGTCTTTTTAACGGCCTTTCTCATGGAAAAGGAAAAAGACCCTTTAAACACCCTGTACACAGCTGCAAGCCTCATTCTTCTTTGTGATCCAGGAGCCTTGTTTTCCATCTCTTTTCAACTCTCATTTGCCTGTGTTCTCTTTATTATCTCAGGCTTTATCTTTACTGCCAGAACCCTGGGGCTGCCTGAAAACGAATGGCTTAAAAGAATCTGTCTCATGATTCTTACGACCTTGTTTGCAGGCATCGGTGCAGCCCCAGTCACCGCGTTTTATTTTAATATGTTTCCTTTTGTTCAGGTGGTGACCAATCTTATCATGGTCCCTTTAGTGGGGTTTTTATGTCTTCCCCTGGGACTGGCAGGACTGGCGTTCATGGATATTTGTCCGGGGCTTGCCCAGTTTTTTTTAACGATGGATATCCATATCCTTTCTTATTGTCTTCAGGCCATCCATTGGATTGCCGATTCTGATTGGACCTGGACCAGGGTGGTGACACCGCGGCCAGTTGAAATTTTCATCTATTATGCACTGATAATTTGCCTTGGATATGCAATCATGGAAAGGAACAAGGGATTTGTCTTTCTGACCATTGCCTTGACTGCGGCAGCTATCGTATCCACGGGCCAGGGAATACTAAAAAGGTTTTATCCGGGAAAACTTGTGGTTTACACCCTTGATGTCGGCCAGGGCAATTCAGCAGTTATCATTACGCCCGGGGGAAAAACCGTACTCATTGATGCCGGAGGATTTGGCGGCCCTTCCAGTTTTGACACCGGCCGGTATATTGTGGGGCCTTTTTTATGGCGAAACTGGATTCTGGCCCTTGATGCCGTGATAATGACCCATCCGGACTGTGATCATATGAATGGCCTTTGTTTTATTTTTGATAATTTTAAAGTCAGGCAATGGATAAAAAATTCCGACATATCTTCATCGCCTTTTTATGAAAACCTGATGCGAACGGCACAAAAAAAAGGGGTTAACATCCAGGTGCCAGGTATTGAACCCTGCCAATTTACATGGGATCAGGTCAAGATGAATATTATTGGCGAATCTGCAGTACCTGCCACAGAAGACAGCAATAACCACAGTCTTGTTACCAGGCTTGATTATTTATCCTTTTCCATGCTATTTGCCGGCGATATTGAAGAAAAAAGGGAAAGAGAACTTGTGCAAACAAATAATTTTTGCCTTGAATCAGACATTCTTATGTCACCCCACCATGGCAGCTGTTCCAGCTCAAGTGAAATTTTTCTTGAAAAAGTAAGCCCGTCAGGAGTAATAATCTCGTGTGGTTATATGAACAGACATAAGTTCCCCTGCCAAACGGTTTTGGACCGGTATCGGCGAAACAGGATCTCAATTTTTCGAACGGATCTGATGGGCGCTGTTACACTTCAGTCTGACGGCGTTGGTTATACCATTAAAACCCATAGGAAATTTTAACTGGTGTACTATATTTATTTCCCTTTTATTTTTATTTTATCCGGGTTGATGTTTTTTGAGTGCCATCGTCACAACCTGCCTAAATGGTGGGCTGCCATTGTATTTGCAGCGCCTGTAACCACCCCTTATTTCATATTGAAATCCAGAAAAGGTAAAGGTTTGATACTGGTTTTGCTCAGCTTTTTTGCCTGTGTTTTCCTTGTAATAGCCGGCGAAATTTTTCTTTATTCCAAAGCCAAGGAACAATATAAATATGAGCATTTGCCCCCTGTTGCCAGGCAGCTGATCCGGTACAGTGAAATTCTCAAACAGACCACCCATAAACTGGATACCGAACTGGTTGCGCTTGAGCAGCAGTCCAAGGTTCAGTCCAAGGTGAATAAGATTGAGCAAACAATTGTATTTATAGGAGAGCTTCGCAAATCCATGCGTGACAACCGGGAAGCCATTAAACAAATAGTAAGTTTTGGGGAGGCCCACGAAAATTTTTTCCTCACACAGGATCTGAAATGGGTGTATGAGATCCAAAGATTTTACAATAACCGCATCGTGACACAACATTTCAAAAGCCTTGAAAACTATCTGGATAATTTTGAGACCCTGCTGCGTTTCTGTTGCGACAATTTTGACGCAATAAATCAGGGTCAAAATTTGGCTATACTTAAAAATTATGATGAATACTATATGCGTTACCGCAGAGCGGTTGACTCCCACAACCGGTTCAATGT
The DNA here is from genome assembly GCF_963665355.1 of uncultured Desulfobacter sp. Taxonomy (GTDB): domain Bacteria; phylum Desulfobacterota; class Desulfobacteria; order Desulfobacterales; family Desulfobacteraceae; genus Desulfobacter. The sequence goes on along the minus strand of NZ_OY762229.1, from coordinate 4,572,293 downwards.
CAAACGCATTGAGTTTCAGAATAATTATATAAGAAGGTATCCTGAAATCAGGGCGTACCTGCCGGCCAAACGTCAAACAGAAGCTTTCCGGCTCTGGGAATAGCAGGGTGTTCTCAAATATTTCAGGAACGGCACCACCGCTTTATTTTTGTTTCCTCCGGACAGATCATAGGTGATATTTATGATCGGAACCCCCACATGTTTTTCAATCTGGGCGGCCATGGCTTCTGTAACGAGGCCCGGGCAGCAGAACGCCGGATTGGCCGCAACAAGAAGCGTCAGGTCCGGATGTTCATTGACAATGTAGTGAATTTTTAAAAGGTTATCCATGGACTCACCGGTATGTTCCGGCAACATCCCGTAAGTTTCAAGGATATGGTCATAGGATTCTGTGACCTTAAGTTGCGTTTCATTGAAAAAAGGCGCAAAAAATGGATAATATTTTTTTTCCATTGTTTTTACGGCGGCAAGAAGTGCCTTGTTTGAAATCAGACTTAGGTATTTGCCCTCTTTGAACCATTTTTTAAAATAAGCATTGGCTATAATCTGAACATACTGGTAATACGGTGTGGTTACAACCTCTCCGCCGTTATCCTCAATGAACTGAATCAGATTCTGGTTCATGATCCGGTTGTCCCTGACATACAGATCTCCGAATATACCCACCTTGGGTCGTGTCTCTTTTTTCACAGGGATCTGTTCAAATATGGACATGATCTCCTTGAGGGCCTTTTCCTTTGATCCGCCTGTCAGAAATGCCGTGCCCATCATGGCCGCTGCGGTGCGCAACGCCTCATTGGTCTGTCCTTTGTTTATTTCATAGGGCCTGATTCTGCAGGTGATACTTCTGAAAAGTCCGCCGAACATATAGGCAAAATAGGTGTTGGTTGATGCCTTGAGTCCCAGATCAAAAAGGGAAAGTTCTCCTAGGTAGACCCTGGCGTTTTCAAATCCTTTTCCATGGCGGGTTAAAATTTTCTGGATATGGTAGGGGTACATTTTTATATTGCAGGCAATCTCGGATTCATTAAGCCATAACACGGTGTTTTCCGGGGCAAGGCCGTTTTTTTCAACAGTATGGATAAACCCTGAGGCCACAGCATTTAAGGGCAGACATTGTCCGGTATTTGTCAGCAGAGCCTTTTTAAGAGTTTCCTGGTTTTCTTCCATCAATATGGCATTATATCCTTCATTTTTAAAGATATTGACAATGAGGTGGCCGGTGATGGCATCCCAATTGGGGAAAATGACGGTTTTCTGCTCAATGTTTTTATCGAATTTCGGGGTAAATAAAGATGGATTTGTGGCACCAAGTGGCTGATCCTGCCTCCTGTGGTTTTCAAAGGCCCTGACAGCGGCTTCAATACGGGTTTCATATCCGACGCTGGAATCGTGTTCATCCAGCTCCAGTACCAGATAAGGTTTGTTTGCCGATGACATGATCTCCTTGAAGTAATCCACGGCAAAGGCATCCGGCGCACACCTGAAAGATGAAATGTACACCGGATACAGATTTTTGGTCCTGGCGGCAACAAAAGCCGCTTTCAAATTTACAGCTGCATGTTTCCAGTGAATCTGTTTAAGCATCGGTTCAATGGGCGAATAATCAATACCTTCCAGATCAATCATGTCATTGAAAAATGTTTTGATGTCCAGATTGGCAAAAATGCCTGGGATATTATTATTCATGTCCGAAGATAAAACCGTATAGGGACGTCCGAGTAAAAGCACGCTGGCCTTGCTGTCGGTTCCTCGGGAGACCCACAACTGGGAAAGGGTACGTTCCATGTTTTTCTGGGCAGACAGCGCCCGATCCCAGGCGGATGATATGTCAAAGAAGGAGATGTCTGTTCCGATTTTTTTAAATGTATCATAGAGCTGCATTTTTGTATGAAAGCTGGTGTACAGGTATCTGACAATGGGAGACAGTATTTTCGCCCGGGTTGTCAACCCGCTTAAAATTGTCGGTGCGAACTGGGTATAGTAGCAGTGATGGCGCCTGGCTCCTTTTTCACTGGTTTTGTCTTCGAAATAAAAGGGCAGAAAAATATAGTCGCATTTATCCTCAAGAAAACGCACATGACCGTGCAGTGCAAGGACAGGTGCACAGAATTCAGCTCCGGCAATCTGTTTGCCCTGCTTGACAGGGTCGGTGCATCTGCTGCTGGTGACCACAGGTAAGCCAAGAGCCTTGAAAAAAATTTGCCAGAAATCAAGATCCTGGACCATGTGAAGGGCATTGGGAAGCCCTATGGTTATCTTGTTTCCACTGTTTTTTAAGGTGGGGTGACCGGGCAGGGTCTTGTTGCGGACCTCTTTTCGAAGTCCTAAAAGATCATAAGACTCTAGGGACGTAACCCGTTTTTTCGTCTTGTAGTCCCTGCCGCATAAAAATCCATAGGCAAGGGTTTCTCCTTTGACCTGGGCAATGGTGATTTTGCAATGGTTGGTGCAAAGCTTGCAAACCTCCTGGCGCACCGGAATAGCTTGTTTCCACAGGTCAAATCCTTTGAAGCTGGACTCGGGCAGTTCGCCATTTATTTTCATCTGTTTTGCCATCAGGGCAATGCCAAGGGCCCCGGTAAGATGGCAGTACCGTGACACATGAATGGGTTTATTCAACTTTTGCTCAAAGGCTGCCACAAGGGCCCTGTTTCTGGCGGTGGCCCCCTGGAACACGATCCGGTCACCGATCTGGGCAATGTTGGCGACCTTGGTCAGATAATTGTCCCGTACCGAGTGGAGCACCGAGGCCAGAATTTCGTTTTTTCCATACCCTTCGGCAAAAAAATAATTGATGTCCCTTTCCATGAACACCGTGCACCGGTCACTGGAAACCGGTGCCGCAATGCCCTGGGTTCTGTGGGAATACTCGGATAAGGGGCAGTTCAGGCGCATGGCCTGTTCCTCAATAAAACTGCCGGTGCCTGCGGCACATACCGCATTCATGACCGACGATGTGACCTGGCCGTTTTTTACGAGGGTAAATTTGGCGTCCTGGCCTCCGATTTCAATAATGGTATCCACATCCGGATGAAGATTTACGGCGGCGGTGGCATGGGCCGTGATCTCATCGGGCTCTAGATCCGCACCGATGATTTTTCCGGAAATACGCCGGCCCGAACCTGTGGTGCCACACCCCTGGACCTGAAAAACCACCTTTTTTTCATTCATCAGATGGTCGCAGGCTTTAAATATGCGCTGGACAGCTTCCACAGGCCTTGATGCGGTCCGGGTGTAAAATCCGGCAACAGGTTCGCCATCCTGGTCTGTAACAATGCTTTTGGTGCTGGTGGAACCTACATCAAGCCCGAGATAGCTTTGAATCACAGTGCCGCCAACAATGGGTTTGAATATTTCAATTTCAACGCATTCAAACTCATAAGATGCTACGGATGAAAAGTCCGGATAGTCTGACAGGGTAAGGTCAAGTGCTGGATTCAGCATATTTTTTGCTTTTTCCCGATTCTGAAAAAACATACTGATATCATGGAATGATTTGGCTGGGGCATGGGAAATCTTTATTTCATCTGCAAGGCACAGTGCCGCACCCATGGCTCCGTAAACCAGGGGATGTTCACCTTTGACAAGGGGTTTGCCGATAATGGATTCAAGATGCCTTTTGACGGCTTTATTTTGGGAGACACCGCCGCAGAATATGATCTCTTTTTCCGGAATATTTTGTTTAAACAGTGTGTTGGCAATGTTTCTGGCAAGGCCGTAGCAAAGCCCGTCACAGATCTGTGAAAGGTCATAGCCCTGCTGCTGGGCATGGATCAGGTCGGTTTTTGCAAACACCGCGCACCGGGTGGCAATATCAGGCCGCTGACCACTGTTTTCAAGGGCCAGGGATGAAATATCCGCCGAGCCCTGAAGATGAATCCGTCCGGCCTGCTGGTCCAGAAATGCACCGGTTCCTGCCGCACACCCGGAATTATGCCGCTGGCCTTTGTAATTGCCATGACTGTCAAACAGGCTCAGGAAAAATTTTTCTCCTCCCACATGCAGTATGGCACTGAAGTTTTTATGCATGTGACGCGCACTGCGGATGACCGCAACCTGTTCGTCAACACAACTTGTTGCATTGACATCAGTTGGTGTCGATGTGGTTTTTGCTACATGGGTCACAGATGAAACAGCTTTATGGGCCAGCATTTTTGTAAGACATGCCCTGATATCGCCATGGTGGTATTCAGATGCGTTATACAAAAGATTGCCATTCATATCCACAACAGCAAGGTGAACAGATACGGATCCGGCATCGATGCCTAATATGGTGGTGCAATTGGAGGGTTTTTCCATGATTAAATATGCTCCCTTACTTCGTTCCAGAACGCGTTAACTCCATCAAACCAGCCTTCCAAAAATTTTTTTTCATGATCAACACCGCCTTGCCGGGCAAAGCGGGTAAGGCCGTGGGCATCGTAAATGTGGTCAAAATATGCTTTAAAACGGCTGTGCCGGACAATTTCCTGTTCAGTGGTGCACGTATCCTCACAATCCAGTACGTATAACAGATCCTGGTAATGGGCAGCCTGGGCCCACCCAAAACCCCTGTTTCTTCCGGCATTGTAGAAATTTTTAAGCCATTGCTCTTTTTCCTGCTGGAGCCGGTGGACAATCTGGGTCATGTCAAATTCTTCACACAGTTTTTTACTGAAAGCTTCTTTTTTTTCAATGGCATCACTCAAGGCATCCTGAAACATTTTTGAAAGGTTAAAGGAACTTCTCCACTCATTGAGTTTTTCATACAGTCTGTCCGGGATGCTTAAAGTAATTTTCTGGGTCATGGCATTTGTCCAGGGTGAAAGTTTGTCTGTTATTGGCTCAATACGTATAAAAATATTGAGTACGTGTCAAACGTTTTTGCGGAAGTTCACCGGTTTTAAACCCCTTGTCTTTTAACCATAGAACGCATATAAGTTACAAATCATGTTGAAACAACATATTGAAAAATTAGGTTTAGCCTGCATTGACGGCACCCGGTCCATCGGCCGAATATCAATCTTTTTCTTCCAGGGTATCTTCCGGAATTTTGTGCCTTTTGTTCAGACTGCCAAAGTTATGGAACAGGTGTGGTTTATTGGTGCCAAGTCCATGTTTGTCATTGTTTTAACCGCCATATTCACCGGCATGGTATTAGGACTTCAAGGATATTACACCCTGGTTGATTTCGGCTCCGAAGCCAGTCTTGGGTCTGCCGTTGCCATCACTCTTATCCGTGAGCTCGGGCCTGTGTTGTCCGCCATAATGATTGCAGCCCGGGCAGGATCTGCCATGGCTGCGGAAATTGGTGTCATGCGGATTTCAGAACAGATTGATGCCCTTGAAACCATGGATATTCATCCGGTCAGGTTCACCTTTTCCCCCCGTCTTTCCGCATCCATTATCAGTTTCCCCCTTTTAACTGCTATTTTTGATATAACGGGTATATTCGGGGGGTTTTTATCCGGCGTCATGATGCTGGGTATCAACCGCCATATGTATATGGATAAAGTGATCCGAAGCATTGAACTCGCCGATGTCACAGGCGGCTTTGTAAAGGCCCTGGCATTTGGCATGATTGTCTCTACCATGTGCTGCTACAAGGGCTTTTTTGCACATCTTTCAGGCACCAGTTCAGGGCAGGGCGCTAAAAGCATATCCCTGGCCACCACCCACGCGGTTGTCAATGCCTGTATACTTATTCTGGTTTCCGATTACATCATTACCTTTTTCCTGGTTTAATTATGCCCACGCCTTTCATTGAACTGATAGATATTCACAAAAATTTTGCGGGCAACAGTGTGCTTGACGGTGTCAATCTGACCATTGAAAAAGGCATGGTTACCTGCATAATCGGTAAAAGCGGCACCGGAAAATCTGTGTTGCTCAAACACATAATCGGCCTGATGCAGGCCGATTCAGGTACGGTTTGTGTGGATGGTTTACCCACCGATGAGATGGACAGTGTTCAAAGACACCGATTTTATAAACAAATATCTTATATGTTTCAGGATAATGCACTGTTTGACTTCTTAACGGTGTGGGAAAATATTGCCCTGCCGTTGACCGAGAAAAAAAAGATCCCCATGGAACAGATCCGGAGTCGGGTAAAGGAAAAGATGCAGGCACTGGAGATCAGCAGCCACGAAAATAAATATCCGGCCCAATTGTCCGGAGGGATCAGGAAACGCGTGGCCCTTGCCCGGGCCCTTATTACCGAGCCTGTTGCCGTGCTTTTTGACGAACCCACCACAGGACTTGATCCGGTGAGAAGAAACAGTGTCCATGCCATGATCTCCACCTACCAGAAAGAGTTCGGGTTTACGGCTGTTATTGTCAGTCATGATATCCCCCAGATATTTACCATAGCACAGCATGTGGCCATGCTCGACCAGGGTAAAATTATCTACTTTGGAAAAAGTGAGGAAATTTCCCACAGTGACAATGATACAGTAAGGGCGTTTATTTCGGGAAAAGAGGCCTGATGCAAAAAAAAATAAGGACAGGTTCATGAAATCAATAAATAAGGAATTATATGTAGGCGTTTTTGTTCTCATCGGCCTTTTGTGTGCGGGGTATCTTACAGTGGTCCTGGGCGGTGTTCCCATGTTCAGCCCAAAGGGGTATACACTGTATGCATATTTCACCTCTGTCAGCGGTTTAAAAACCGGTGCAACTGTTGAGATGGCCGGTGTTGAGGTCGGCAATGTTTCTGAAATCATTTTGGACAAAAAACGCTTTGAGGCAAAAGTGGGCTTGAGAATTGATCAGGGGATACAACTCAGCGAAGACAGCATTGCCTCCATTAAAACTGCGGGCATCATCGGTGAAAAATATGTTTCCATATCCCCGGGCGGATCAGATATCATGCTTGAAGACAAAGAAGCCTTTAACAATACTGAATCGGCTCTGGATATCGAATCCCTTGTCAGAAAATTTATTTTTAAAAATGATAAAGACAAATGATTCCTGGGCAAAGGCAAAACAACCGGGAAGGTTACATATGAAATATTTCCAGATTCTTATCGTTATGTTCCTGACACTGACGACAGGCCAGGTGGTTGCCGGGAACACAACGGATCAAACAGGGCAGACCGCACCTGCAGGTTTCACCCAGACAGTCGAAGAAAACAGTCCGTCAGACACGGCAGGTGATAACGACTTTGAAGCAGATATTTTTCAGGATGATCATGATCATCAGACTGACCAGGATAACCACGCCATGGTGGCAGATCCCCTTGAAGGGGTAAACCGTGCGGTATTTGTTTTTAATGATAAGCTTTATATGTATCTCTTAAAGCCTCTGGCAACGGGATATTCCTGGGTGGTTCCCACAGTTGCCCGTAAGAGCGTCAAAAATTTCTTTTACAATCTGGTTTTTCCCCTCCGTTTTGTCAATGATCTGCTCCAGGGTAAGGGTGAGGCTGCTAGCATGGAGTTTTGTGCCTTTTTCATCAATACCACCCTTGGTTTTGGGGGATTGAATGATTTTGCCCAGAAATATGTGGGCATCCGGCTTCAGGATGAAGATTTTGGCCAGACCCTCGGCGTATACGGTATTGGCAACGGGATTTATCTGGTGCTGCCCGTTCTTGGTCCAAGTTCCTTGAGGGATGCCGTGGGAAGGGCAGGGACCTGGTTTATTGATCCCATTAATTATCTGCAGCCCGATCTTTTATCCTGGGGCGTCTGGGGGCTTGAAAAGGTAAACTGGACGTCATTCCGCATCCAGGATTATGACGCATTCAAGGAGGCATCCATAGATCCTTACACAGCCATGCGCAACGCCTATATCCAAAACCGCAATGCCCTTGTCAAGGATGTGGCCGGTGCACAAAAGTGGAAAAATCGTAAAGATTGAAAGCAATAAGCCAGCTCTACTCAATGAGATTGGCGCGCCTGTTGGGCAGAAAATACCGCATTTTATGGGAGCGGATATGTTCGAGCAATGACATATCCAGCACATGGATGTGCATCTTATTTTCACATGCTCTGTTTTCACCTGCAAGAAACCCGTCAGGCCCGATCATCATGGAAATTCCTGGGAAATTAAGACCAGCGTCATTTTCTCCGACCTGATTAACGGCAGCCACAAAAACGGCATTATCAAAGGCCCGGGCAGTCAGGTGCCGCTTCCAGGAGGCGCTTTTTTCTCCGGGAGTTCCCCTTGGGGACGCATGGGGGATAAAAATAATGTCAGCTTTTTTCAAGGCCATGGCCGTGGAAAGTTCTGGGAAATGGGCATCATAGCAAAGCTGTATTCCAAAATTGACGCCTTTGAATTCAAAAAGAGCCACATCATCTCCACAGCTGAAATAGGGTGCTTCAAATGGGGAGAGATGAATTTTTCGGTATCGTGCCACTGGTTGGTGCGGGCGGAATACAAGGTGTGTGGCATAGATTTTTCCTGGCCCCGCCTTTTCCACAAGACCGGTTAATATGGCTAAATTGTGTTTTACTGCAAGCCGTGCCAGTTCATTCATCCATGGGGCGTTAAGGGTAACGGCATTGCTTACATCTGCCGGCGCATAACCCGTCAGGTTCATTTCAGGGAACACAACAAAATCACAGTCATGCCGTGCTGCGGCACAAATATTTTTAACCGTTTCGGCAAGATTATCACCGAACCGGTTCACAGGACAATTCTGAATGACCAGGGCCACACGGATGTTTTGCATCATGACACCTGAGATAAATTTAAAGGGTCAGACTTTAAAATTCGCCGCTATTTTAAACACATGGGTGGCCGGCAGGTTGAGGATTTCGGTCACGCCTGTTTTTTGTGAAATGGTTTCAAGGTTTTCGTTAATTTCTTGAGTTGACGGCGCTATAAATGTAAACCAGATATTGTACTGGTGATCCCTTTGGTAGTTATGGGTAACACCTCTGAACTCATTGACGGTGCTGGTGAACAGTTCAATTTTGTCCGGGGCCACCCGGGCCGCGCACAGGGTGGAATAAAAGCCCAGGCGGTCAGGGCTGAAATTTCCGCCGATTCTGCGGATAATCATCTCCTGTTTCATTTGCCCAATTCTATCAATAAGCTGATCCTCACTGAGGCCTAACTCCTGGGCCAGAATCTTGTAGGGTCTTGGATGAATCGGGAAGTCTGCCTGGATTCGGTTTAGTATGTCTTTACTTGTCTGATCTTCTATCATTGGATGGAATACTTCCGAATTGTTTGAAAAATAAAGGCCCTGTTTAGTGTAAACAGGGCCTTTATCATTAAGTTAAAAACTTAAAATATTTTTTAACTATACACAACCAGTCGGTTTCGGAAGACCGGCCATCTTGCAGGCGCCTTTACCAGGTCCTGAGGGGAACAATTCATAGATGTGTTTCAGTTTAAACTTGGTGAGCTTGGAAAGAACGCGAACCATGGGAGCGATACCGTTTTTCTCGTAGTAGTCCTGGAGAACTTTAACCAGCTGCCAGTGTTCGTCGGTCATCTCGTCGATGCCTTCCTGACCCTTTACGTATTCTACCCACTCTTCACAGTACAGATTGTAATCAAGAAGGAATCCGTCTTCATCTATTTCGAATGTTTTCCCGTTAAACTCAAGTGTTGCCATTTAATAAATCCTCCTAAAAAAGTTTGTTGTAACTTCACATTTAACCTATCTTAAGACAAACCGTCTTCACTATCAAAGTTGCTTTTACAATTGGAAACTTACCTTATCTCAGCATTGTATCCTTGTCAACAAAGAATAGCAGAGGTTCCGTAAAAAAAACAAGCGTCAGAACCCTGGAGTTGTTAACATTTTTTATAGGGCAGGTCAATGTGTAATGCCTTTAAAATCAGGTAGATCGGAGTTGCATAAGTTTTAATGAATTCTCATTTTCAAAAAATCATGATATAAAACCTTGCGTTGAATATGCTTAATTTTAGTTAGTGAAAACAACAAACCGTTAATTTTATAATTGAATATTAGAAAAACAAAATTATTTGCACATGACAAAAATAATAACCATATGCGGTCCAACGGGTATCGGAAAAACAGGTTTTGCCATCACCCTTGCCCGGGAACTTAATGGGGAAATCATTGGTGCCGATTCCATGCAGATCTATAAGTACATGGATGTGGGGACTGCAAAACCCGATGAAAATGAGCGTGAGCTTGCCATACACCATCTGGTTGACTTCCTTGATCCGGCAGATAATTTTGATGCAAAACAATTCACAATCCATGCAGACCAGGCTATTTCCGATATTGCAAAACGGGGCAGGGTGCCTGTGGTTGCCGGCGGTACAGGGCTTTACATCAGGGCTTTGCTCCATGGTCTGTTCAGAGGGAAACCGGCCTGCCCCGAAACCCTTGACGAACTTAACCAGAGCCTTGAAGAAAAGGGCGCGCCGGTACTTCATCAACAATTAATGCAGTGTGATCTCCAGGCTGCTGAAAAAATCCATCCCAACGACGGATTCAGAATTGTCAGAGCCCTTGAGGTGTTTCTCACCACAGGGGTTCCCATTTCCCAGAGTCAGCAGATTCATGATTTTAAATCTGATCGATACCAAAGCCTTACCTTTGGCCTTCAGATGGATCGAACACGTTTATATGACCGGATAAACCAACGGGTGGACATCATGATGGACAACGGCCTTCTTGATGAAGTCAAAGGCCTTGTGAGTCGGGGGTATTCCCTGGATTTAAAATCCATGCAGTCCATCGGTTATCGGCATATGGGCATGTATCTGAAAGGTGAGGTCAGCCTTGAAGAGGCGGTTCGGTTGCTCAAACGAGATACCCGCAGGTATGCAAAACGACAGTTTACCTGGTTTAACAAAGAAAAAGATCTGATCTGGATTGATACCCAAGATACGGAAAAAGCCATTGTGGCCGCAAAAAACTTTTTGGCATAATGTTCTTGGCAATATTTTATAACTTACATGGAAATTGTAGCTTCATGATTTACGCAACACATATTAAATTTGGGCTTTTTGTCTGTCTTATTATTGCGCTTTCCTTTTTCACCGGATGTTCCCGAAAGACTGTGCCTGTAACCTTGTCTTCCGATTTATCCCAGATGCCGGTACAGGACACTGCTGACCGGCAGGAGAGTGTTGAGGAGATGATCAAGCTGGCCGGAATGTTAAGCGATCAGGGGGCTGTTGAGGATGCCTTACTCATCTACAATCATGCCTATGGTCTCACCCAAAGGCCAGAAGCCGGCCATGACGCAGTTTTTAGAAGCGCTATTCTTGATGATGTTGAAAGGCTTTTGTCAACCACAGATCCCCAAGAGATTCAAAAATTTTCAAACATAAAAAAACTTTCCATCCCCCGGGATATTTTCGATTACTGGTTAGGTTCCAGGCTTTCTCAACGCAAAGATTATGACAATGCAGCCAAGGTTTTTAATGCTTTTCTTGAAAACTATCCCGATCATCCCAGAACCGGGCAGGTAAGGCAATTTCTGGCCGACCTGAAGACCTTGTCCTTTAACAAAAAGAAACTGGGGGTTATTCTGCCCATGTCCGGCAAGTATAAGTTATACGGACAAAAGGCCATGAAAGGCATAGAACTTGCCTTGGCAAGACTCTCTGAACTTGGTATCAGGGATTTGACCATTGTGGTCAAGGACAGTCAGTCAGATTCCGCACAGGCTGCCCTCTGTGTGGATCAGCTCGGAACGGAAAAAGTTTTTTCCATTTTAGGCCCTATTTATGTTTCAAAACAAGCTGCTGATAAGGCTCAGGCCCTTGGCATTCCCATGATGGCCCTGACCCAGCAAACCGAATTTCCCCAATACGGGGATTATATCTTTTCCAACTTCATAACCCCGGAAATGCAGGTTCAGGCCCTGGGGGCCTATGTATTTAATGAACTTGGAGTGACAAGTCTGGCGGTACTATATCCGGATGATAAATACGGAGAGCACTATATGCAGTTGTTCAGCCAGATGATCGACCAGTTTGGAGGCCAGCTGACTGCAGCCCAGGCATATGACGGCAGTGCCATCGACTTTTCGGCATCCATCAAAAACCTGATCAGTAATACAGGCACCGAAGGTGATAAAAATCGTATGAGTTTTAATTTCCAGGCCCTGTTCATCCCGGATTCAGTGTCCAGGATTAACCTGCTTCTGCCCCAGCTTGTTTATTATGATGCCCAGGGCTTTACCCTGCTTGGAACCAATCTGTGGCACAGTGACAGCTTTTTAAAAGAGACCAGAACATACAATAAAAATACCGTCATCTGTGACGGATATTTTTCAGGCAGTGCAAATCCTGAAACCATATGGTTCTCTAAGGCCTTTCAGGCGTTGTACCAGGAAGAGCCCGGCTTTCTTGAGGCCATTGCATTTGATACGGCCCAAATTCTATTTATGGCTGCCAATGCCGATGATATTGACTCAAGACAGCGGCTTAAGGAAGTTCTGCAGGGACAATTTATATTTGACGGGGCCACCGGCCACACACGTTTTGACGAAACCGGCACCCCGCATAAATCGTTATTTCTGATTACCGTAAAGAATAATAAGTTTGTGGAAATCACCCGCTGAATAATGAATTCTGGCCCGTGGACTCAAGCACTGACTGCCAGAGCCTGCCTGACGGATCCAGCTTTTTTCGCCGCCCGGCTGAAGCATCCATGGGAACATGAACGTAATTATTATTCCAGAAGCTGATCAGCAGGTTTGTTTTTCCGGCCATACCGGCATGAACGGCATCCCTTGCCAGAAGGCCGCAGAACACCGAATCATTGGCATTGGCCGGTAGACTGCGGATGATGTAGGATGGATCAATGTATTTCAAAGAGATGGGGATATCTTTGGATCTAAAATAGGTATCTATCTCTGCTTTTAAAAACAAACCAATATCTTGAAGCTTCACATTTCCAGAGGCATCATGCTCAATATCCTTGTCTTGAAAAAAATTTTGGCCGGCACCTTCGGCAACGATAATCACCGCATGCTTCCTTAAGGCCAGGCGCCGCTCCAATGCGGCCAGAAATCCGTTCTCCCCGTGCAGCATAATTTCTTCTTCGGGAATGAGTACAAAATTGGCATCGGGCTGGGCAAGGGCTGCCGTGGCGGCCAGAAATCCCGAATGCCTGCCCATGAGCTTGATCAGGCCGATACCGTTGGGGTAGGCCTCGGCCTCGTTATGGGCGCCCTTGATTGCCAGGGTGGCCACATCTACGGCTGAATCAAAGCCAAAGGAACGCGATACCAAAAAGATATCATTATCAATGGTTTTGGGAATACCAACCACGGAAATCTTCAAACCGCGTTTTAAAACTTCATCGCCAATGGCTTTGGACGCCATAAGCGTGCCGTCCCCCCCCACCATGAAAAGCAGTCCCACCCCAATACGTTCCAGGCAGTCCACAATTTCCCCGATATCCTGCCCGCCCCGGGAAGATCCCAGCATGGAACCGCCGGTGTTCTGAATGCCCGATACACGGCTCGGATTAAGCTCCACCAGGTCATGGCCGTATTGGGGGATAAATCCCTGGAGCCCGTAGCGAATGCCATAAACATTTTTGACACCATATACATGGAACAATTCAAGAACTATAGATCGGATAATATCGTTCAATCCGGGGCACAACCCCCCGCAGGTGGCCACCGCACACTTGAGCTTGCTGGGGTCAAAGTAAATTTTTTCCCGGGGGCCGGCCTGTTCAAAGCTGAGTATTTCCTCTTGTTGCCCGGATAGACGATCAACTCTGACATCGACGCTGATTCTGTATTCATCTTTCATGAACCGGGTTTTACCGTCACAGGCCACACCCTGGGAAACCAGGGGAGACTCAATTCTGGCAGGACCTAAAACGGGAATGGTGGTGTTGATATTCATGCTATTCATTGATTACCTCCATTAAATTTAAAGGATCCCTTTCCCAGGATGTCGTGGAGATGAAGCAACCCTTTCAGGCCGCCATTTTTTCCAAGGATGGGTAAAACCGTAATTTCATACTTTTCCATCAGATTAAGGGCTTCATACAGATAAGAATCAGGAAACAGATGTTGTGGTGAGCGGGTCATCACCTCATCCACAAGAAGGGCATCGGCGGAACCGCCCCCGTTTGCCAGCCAGTGCCGGACATCCCCGTCAGTAAGTATTCCCATAAGATTGTCGGCAGAATCAAGCACAAAAACAGCGCCCAGGCGGTGATCATCCATGCAGGCAAGGGCCCGGGTCATGGTGGTGCCTGTTTGGACACAGGGTACGTTTTGCCTTTCAAGCATCAGTTCGCTGACTTTGCCTGACAGACGCTGCCCCAGTGCTCCCCCGGGGTGGGAGCGCATAAAATCGGACTTTTTAAAATTTTTCTTTTTTATCAGGGCCACGGCCAGAGCATCGCCCATGGCCAGTTGGGCTGTGGTTGAGCAGGTGGGTGCCATATTCAAGGGACAGGCCTCTTTTTCTACCCCGGTGTCAATAATCATATCGCAAAAACCAGCCATGGTGGATTCAGGTTTTCCCGTGAACCCGGCAATCTTGCAGCCCACCTCCCGGATCACCGGCAAAAGCTGGTTAAGCTCTCCGGTTTCACCTGAGTTGGAGATGGCAATGAATATATCATCCCGGCCGACCATGCCAAGGTCCCCGTGAACCGCCTCAACCGGATGAAGGAACATGGCATTGGTTCCAGTGCTGCTCAAGGTGGCGGCAATTTTTCTTCCGATTAAACCCGATTTCCCGATCCCCGAAATAATAACCCGTCCTTTTGCGTTACAGATTGCATTGACAAGGTTTTGGAAATCCATATTCAGTTTTTCAATAAGGTCCAGAAGGGACTGGGCTTCCATTTTCAGGACTTGAACAGCATCATCTATGATCATTGGTTTTTCCGGATTGTTGTATGGATGGATATGGTTAAGGTTATGAAATCTTGCGCTTACATGTTATACATCAGAAAAGATCTGCCCACAAGAGACAAGAAAAAAGTTAGTATCCCAAAATATTCCAGAGCCGCCATGGGTAGACCTGATTTGCAACATCTAAGGGTTATTTCCAAAAAAAACATAAACGTAATTTAACAAATTATTAAGACTTTATAATCAACAAATATTTGTTTAAAAATAATTAGTTGACAATTAAAGGGGCATTGTGATAGTTGGTTACGGTTTATTTTTCCCGGTTTTATTGATGACCGAAAAGACCGGTTTTTTTTGAAATTAAATGTTAATGACTAATATATTACAATAAAACAGGAAGACGATTATGATTTGTACAACTGTTAGAGAAGGCCAGGATTGTGTTTTCATGACAGCCCAGGGCTGCAGCTATAACGAAGGCTTCTGCCTTCCCATTATTGATGAATGCAAAGGATGCCAGAGAAGTTCCGAGTTTGCCACAGGTATTTACTGTGTGGCTGCGCCGGATCCGTCTTTGAAATGGAAAAGCGGCACTTGCAACATGGCCACCCATGTTAAAACCGCTGTTGAAACCAAAAAACAGAAACTTAACCCCATCAAGGCATCCAAACGAAGATAGCACAACCGTATCAATGTAAGAAAAAACTCTGCAGTTTTCCGTGGGCTTCCTTGGGATATCGCTGCAGGGTTTTCTTTTTTTTCAGGTACCAATATTCAATATTTTTTGAATTTGGATAATACTTTAATTTACAGGTCAAATCATGGATCCCATTGCCCAGGAATTAAATAACACAATTCAACAGGGTGCACCTCATGTATATGAAATGCTCTCTGATATGGGGAAAAAACTGTTTTTCCCCAAAGGTATTTTAACTCAGAGCGCTGAAGCAAAGGTAAAGGCAGACAAACTCAATGCCACCATCGGCATCGCAAAGCAGGGCAATTGCGTTCTAAGTCTTTCTTGTGTGACCAAATACATTACAGATATTGAACCGGATCAGTATCTGCCTTATTCTTCTTCATTCGGAGAACCTGAACTGCGCATAAAATGGCTCAAGGAAATGTATATTAAAAATCCTTGCCTTGAGGGTACAACCTTGAGCCTTCCCATAGTCACATCCGGTATCACCCATGGGGTTTCCATCATGTCTGATATGTGGGTCAATGCCGACGATGTTATTGTTATGCCGGATATGATATGGGGCAATTACAATATGATTTTCCGTGTCCGCAACAGTGCACGGTTTGCCACATACAAAGCCTATGACCAGGCTTTGACCCATTTCAATGTAGATGATTTCGAACGTGTCGTCAGGGAACAGGCAGCTCTCAATGACAAGATCATCATTATGCTTAATTTTCCCCACAACCCCACAGGGTATACCCTGACCAAGGAAGAGGCTGTCCGGGTCTCTGACATTATAATTGATGTGGCACAAAAGGGCACAAATGTGGTGGCAGGCTGTGACGACGCCTATTTTGGACTGTTTTTTGAAGAGCAGACATCCAAACAGTCTTTGTTTGCCAAACTTGCCGGCAAGTCCAGTCGGCTTGTCGCCATCAAACTCGACGGGCCCACCAAGGAAGATTATGTCATGGGCTTGAGAACCGGGTTTACCACTTACGGGATTGCAGCTGACACCGATCTTGCAGGGGTGTATGAGGCCCTGGAAAAAAAGACGGCAGGATGCATTAGGGGCAGTATCTCCAACTGTTCCCATTTAAGCCAGACCA
Source organism: uncultured Desulfobacter sp. (assembly GCF_963665355.1). Taxonomy (GTDB): domain Bacteria; phylum Desulfobacterota; class Desulfobacteria; order Desulfobacterales; family Desulfobacteraceae; genus Desulfobacter. The sequence continues at coordinate 4,555,742 of NZ_OY762229.1, read as the reverse complement.
TCCTTATAAAATCCATGGAAGATGAGAACTATGAGCGTCTCAAACAGGAAAAATTTGACCTGCTCAAATCCCGGGCCATGGCCATCAAAAAGGTTCTGAAAGACCCCAAATATGCAGATGGATTTGATGTTTATCCTTTCAATTCAGGGTATTTCCTGTGCATCCGTGTTAAAGGTGTCAATGCAGAAGCGTTACGGATTCATCTGCTTGACAACTATGGGACCGGGCTGATCTCCATTGGGGAAAATAACCTTCGGATTGCTTTTTCCTGTATTGAGGCAAAGGATGTGCAAACATTATTTGACATTATACTTTCAGGGATCAATGATTTGAGAAAGTAATACTATATGGAAGACAGCGATGCCAGGCAGCTTAAAAATATGGAGGTACCCCAGGTGATTACCTGATCCGGAGACTGACAACATCCGGCCAATCCCAGGTTTTAACAATGTGGGATCTGATTTTTTCAAAAGATATTGCCGGGCCAAACGATGCAGGGCTGATAATGAATAAAGGCAGAAAAAAAGACGTAGATCTCAAATATGCCGGCAAATGGGTTTTCTATTTTGTTCTGATAGGTATCATGTCAGGTCTTGGAGCGATTCTGTTTCATTATCTTTGCGGTCTTGGCATGCACTATTTTTTGGATATGATGGCCGGATACAGGCCCCTGGGACCTGCCGGCGAACATCTGCTTCTGCCCCACACCGGTACACCCTTTAACAAGTGGGTGTTACTGTTTTTACCGGCACTGGGCGGACTTGTTTCCGGGTGGATTGTTTATACCTTTGCCCCCGAAGCCGAGGGGCATGGAACGGATGCCGCCATTGACGCCTTCCATCACAAGGGGGGCATGATCCGGTCACGGATACCGATCATAAAAACCATTGCCTCCACCATCACACTGACCACCGGCGGGTCAGGGGGCAGGGAAGGCCCCATAGCCCAGATCGGTGGTGGATTCGGTTCCTTTCTGGCTACCAGGTTCCACCTGTCCGAACGGGAGCGATGCATCATGATGGCCGCAGGCATTGGTGCCGGAGTGGGAAGTATCTTCAGAGCACCGCTGGCCGGTGCTCTTTTTGCCGCAGAAGTGCTCTATCGCGATCCTGAATTTGAATCTTCGGTCATCATTCCCGCAGGTATCTCATCTGTGGTGGCCTATTGCACCTTTTGTCTGGTTTTCGGCTGGGGATCGCTTTTTGAGTCTCCGGCCTTTGCGTTTCACAATCCCCTTCAGCTTGGTCCCTATCTTGCCCTTGCCGTGGTTCTGGTTATTACCGGCGTGTTGTATATCAAAGTATTCTACGGGATTACCCGCCTGTTTAAAAAGCTGAGAGTTCCCAACCATATCAAACCTGCCATCGGCGGGCTTTTAACCGGCATCATCGGTTTTTTTATGCCCTATACCCTGGCATTTGGCTATGGTATGGCCCAGAATGCCATCTTCAATCAGTTGACCATATCCGTGCTCTTAGGGTTGGCTGTGGGAAAGATTTTTACCACGTCATTTTCCATTGGTTCCGGCGGATCAGGCGGTGTGTTCGGGCCGTCCATTGTTATCGGCGGAGCCATGGGCGGGGCCGTAGGGCAGTTTTTTCATATGCTTATCCCCACTGTTGTAACCCAGCCGGGGGCATTTGTCATTGTCGGCATGGCCGGATTTTTCACGGCTGTGTCCAACACGCCCATATCCACCATCATATTTGTCAGTGAGATGACCAACTCCTATCATCTTTTACTGCCAAGCCTTCTTGTCTGTTCCGTATGTTACCTTTTGTCTACAAAGTGGTCTATTTATGAAAATCAGGTGAAATCCCAGGTTGACTCTCCCCTTCATGCCGGAGAGTTCATGATAGATATTCTCCAGACTATCAAAGTGGTGAAACTTAAACATCTGATTAAGGACGTCAGATGTTTGAACCAGGACATGCATTTTGATCAGTTCAAACAGATATTTCAGACCACCAAACAAAGATATTTCCCTGTCATGAATGACCAGGGGAAATTATGCGGCATTTTTTCTTCCACAGATGTCCGGGAGGTTCTTTTCCTCAGTGATCTTGAGCAACTGGTCGTCATGAAGGACATTATGGTATGCGATATGATCACGACCACCTTGTCCGAAGATTTAAATACGGTACTGCTGAAACTTACAAAGAAAAACATTGATGCACTGCCTGTGGTGGATGAGGATGATCCGGGACGATTTATCGGTATGCTTTACCGCCGTGATATCATTGCCTACTACAACCTTCATATCACCAGAATCCGGGAATCCGAAGGATAGTGTTTGGTTTCAATACCCATTAATAATTTACGTGATGCAGGAACAGTCCCTGTGCCGGAGCAGTGGCGCCTGCCAGGGGGCGTTCACACGAATAGAGTATTTTTTTGAACATTTCCGGACTGATTCGTCCTGTACCGGCATCTTTCAGTGTGCCCACTATATTTCTGACCATATTTTTCAAAAAACCTGAGGCGCAGATACAAAATTCCAGCTTATCGTCAGGCATTTTTGTCCACTGGGCACTATAGACTGTTCTTACGGTGGAAGACCTGGGACTGCCCGTATTTTCAAAGGCTTTAAAGTCGTGTTCTCCCACAAGATATTCACAGCAGTGATTCATGGTGTCTATATCCAGGGTTGGCTTTACATGCCACAGATAATCCCGGCCCATGGCAGCTGGGATTTCCCTGTTTAATATGTAATACCGGTACTCCTTGGAGATGACACGATACTGGGCATGGAAATCCGGATCTGCAAGGCGGCAGTCATGGATCACAATGGGCGCCGACATAAGGCTGTTTACCCCTTTTTGAATGGTATCAGGGGCAAGACGGGTTTGGGCGTGGAAATGGGCCACCTGGGCCCTGGCATGCACGCCTGCATCCGTACGTCCGGAACCATGAATTTTGATATCCTGATTTAAAATAATGGATAAGATGCGCTCAAGCTCTCCCTGGATGGTGGGTTTATCGGCCTGGCGCTGCCATCCGAAAAAGCCGGTGCCGTCATAGGCCACCACTATTTTGAAATTTTTGGCCGGAATGTCTGGATTATTTACTGTTTTAGACATCCTGCAAAAGGCATGTGTATAGAAAGCGATTTTCAGGTGGTTCCATGTTTTTTTCCTTCTCCGGGTGTTTTGAAGTTACAGATAACTTGTCCCCCAATATCTGTCAAGCCTAACACGGGTTTGCCTTCAGGCACTGCATATATTTAATGATATATCAACAACCATAAAAGTTTGCTGTTTTATCTGGGAGTTAAAGCTGGTAAAATAATAGACATCTCATTCTTTGCTCCTTGATGTAAAATCAAATTAAAATCAATCAAAGGAGGTCTTTTATGATTTCTAAAGAATTGAATGCGCAATCCATGTGTATCCACGCCGGAGAATCCATAAACGAGTCCAGGGCTGTGGTGCAGCCCATTTATCAAACGTCGACATTCCGGTTTGATTCCACCAGTCACGGGGCAGCTCTTTTTGCCGGCCGGCAGGAAGGCTACATTTATACAAGAATGGGCAACCCCACCATCCGTGCCATGGAAGAAGCCGTAGCCACCCTTGAAAAGGGAAAGCGCGCCCTGGGATGCGGCAGCGGCATGGCCGCGGTGAATACGGTTTTTTCCGCAGAGCTGTCTGCCGGCGACCATGTGGTTTGTTCCCAGGTGGTTTACGGCCCGACAATGACGTTGCTGAATACCGTGTATAAACGATTCGGCGTTACAGCTGATTTTGTGGATACCTCGGATACCGATCAGGTGATACGTGCTCTGAAACCCACAACGCGCCTGGTTTACATTGAATCCCCGGGCAATCCCACCATTGAACTGTCTGATATCCAAAAAATTGCCCATGCCGCCCATAACGCAGGAGCGGTTCTGGCCGTGGACAATACGTTTTTAAGTCCCTGGTTCCAAAATCCACTTGCATTGGGGGCTGACATCGTGATTCACAGCCTGACAAAATTTATCAATGGGCATGCCGATGTCATCGGCGGTATTGTTGTGGTCAAGGACGATGAAACCTATAAACGCTATCGCAGCGTCCTGAATCAGACCGGCGGTGTTATAGACCCCTTTAATGCCTTTTTGGTACACAGGGGCATTAAAACTTTGGGGTTGCGTATGGAAAGACATGCCCAGAACGGCATGGCAGTGGCCCGGTTTCTGGAAGCCCATCCGAAAATCGACTGGGTCCGGTATCCGGGCCTCAAAAGCCATCCCCAGTATGAACTGGGGCAGCGCCAGCACTCCGGACCTGGTGGCGTGATGGCCTTTGAGCTCAAAGGCGGGTTTTCTGCCGGAGAGACACTGCTTAATTCCGTGGAGATGTGCGCCCTGGCAGTGTCCCTGGGAGGTGTTGAGAGTCTGATTCAGCATCCGGCGTCCATGACCCATGCATCCTTGGGAAAAGAGCAGCGTCTGGCTGCACGGGTAACCGACGGTCTGATTCGTCTTTCCGTGGGCATTGAATCCTGTGACGATATTATCGCCGATCTGACACAGGCCCTGGACCGCATTCCCTGATTTTATCCATCATAAAAATAATGATAAAAACTTGGCCGGCCAAAAAAAATGAACGACCGGGTCTCTATTGAATATCAGTCAAGACTTGAACAAGCCTTAAATAGGATGGATGGATCAACCTGGTCTGCCCGCCGGGTGCCGGTGAGAACCATTGCCTGGATCAGTTCGGACTTTACGGTTTCGATGAAGGTGGTGACGCCCTTTTTAAGTCCTCCCATTGCAGCCACACTGAAGGGGCGACCGATCATCACGGCATCGGCACCCAGGGCCAGCATTTTCAGAATGTCGCCGCCGGTTCTCACACCTCCGTCAGCCAGTACGCAGATGTCCTGGCCCACGGCCCTGGCAATCTGGGGCAGGACCCTGGCTGTGCCCGGTGTATATTCCATGACCCGTCCGCCATGGTTGGAGACCACAATGGCGTCCGCCCCTGCATATACGGCGGCCCTGGCATCTGAAACGGTCATTATGCCTTTGACAATAAATTTCATACCTGATTTTTTAATGATCTGTCCAAGTTCATCCACGCCCTTGGGAGAGACCGGTCGGCCCATCTTCCGCAAAGTGATCAGGCCGGCCGCATCAATGTCCATGCCCATGATATGGGTCCCGCAGGTCTTGGCCCTTTCGATTTTCTCAAACAGTTCATCTCCTTCCCAGGGCTTGATAAAAGGAATGCCCTCTCCCTGGACAGCTTTTATTTCCTCAAGGGCGGTCTTGAAAACAAACTCAGGCACCCCGTCTCCTGTGCAGCCGATGATTCCGGCCTCTTTACAGCCCTGGAGAATGGCTTTTACATACTCCTGCTCACTGATCTTTCCGCCCATGTTAAAGGAGACCCCTCCGATGGGGGCGGCAAACAGAGGTAAAGACAACTTTTTGCCCAGGATTTCAACCCCGGTATCCGGCTCTGTCACCTCGTGAATCAGCCGCATATTAAGGTGTAACTCCTCCAGTGCGGCGATATTGTCCTTGAAGGCGGCCCCTTGTTCCAAGGCCTCCCATTCCCGGGACCTCTCCGGCACAAATGTTTCCGTTGCACCTGTGGCAGACCCGACAAAAACCCTTCATTAATTCTCTTGCTGTATCGCGTATCTCTTTCACGTCTATTTTTCCTGTAATTTTGAAGTTAAACTGAACGTGTTATTTACATTTCAAAAAATTAACGGTTTTTGGGCCTGATGTAAAGGCGATAGCATTGCTCTCACCCCTCATTCTTATATTGCACATGGGCAATTGATTTAAACCAGGCGGTGAATTTCGGTTTTTGCGCCGCTTGCACAAAGCCTGCAAATGGTGTATAGATGCCCGGATTTAAATGGACGGTATTATGAATAAAGACAGGGTATTTGCAGAAAAACTCAACACGATCACGCCTTTCAGGTTCAACGAAAACGTAGCCCGGGTATTTGACGATATGCTGGTCAGATCCGTACCGTTGTACGGTGAGGTCCTGAAACAGCAGGCCCGAATTGCCAGGAAGTTTTATCAAAAAGACACAAGGATCTTTGATTTGGGGTGTTCCCATGGCAACCTTGGCGTTCTGCTTCTTGATCTTTTTGGTGCAACGGCATTTAAAATGACTGGTGTTGACAGTTCCTGGCCCATGATCCAGCGGTTTAAAAACAGGCTTTGTGCCCACGACAGCAAGGGCTGTATAGATCTTGCCTGCACCTGTATTGAAGATATTATAATTTCCAACGCATCTGTGGTGGTGATCAATCTGACCTTGCAGTTTCTTGATCCAGTAAAACGCGATCATCTCATTGAATCTGCGTTTAATGGGCTTTGCAAAGGCGGCATATTGCTGCTCACGGAAAAAACCGTTCATCCCGCACCACAAATGAATGCCCTGGAGCAGGAATATTACTACCAGTTTAAAAAAGAAAACGGGTATACGGACCTGGAAATCAGTCAGAAACGCGATGCCCTGGAACAGGTACTGATTCCCGAAACCCTTGCCGAGCATGAAGCCCGTATCCATAACGCAGGGTTCAGCTCATTCAACGTCTGGTTGAAGTGGTTTAATTTTACATCCATGATCGCTGTCAAATAAAATGGAACAATTTTTAGCAAACCATGGCCATTTGGGATGGAACAAATGGTATGATGCCCTGGAAAGCCTCATCAAAGAAAAAAGAGCCTATCTTGATTCTGCCGGGGGAAATTTTGAAAAATATAAACATGTGGTCAAGGAACTTCCAGAAATTTGTTCCGATACCACTGATTTATCACCTTATCTGTTGTCATCTAAGGCCGTCAGCATCGGACATCCGGACCAGCTTTCACCGGAAGAAAAGCAGAGGCTTTACAACGGTCTGTTCAGCCTGAATCCCTGGCGCAAGGGACCCTTTGATTTTTTTGGCGTTCACGTTGATTCCGAATGGCAGTCCTGGATGAAGTGGGAACGCCTGGTTCCCCATCTGCCCCACCTTAAAAACAAAAAAATTCTGGATATCGGTTCAAGCAATGGATATTACATGTTTAAAATGGCGGCGTCAGATCCCATGTTCGCCCTGGGGCTTGAACCCCAAAGTGCCTTTTATTACCAGTATTGTGCCGCACAAAAATATCTGAACCTGAAAAATGTATTCTGTCTGCCTGTGGCCTACAATGAACTGCCTGCCATGGATCGTTTTTTCGATTTAGTGCTGTGCATGGGGGTGCTGTACCACCGCAAATCTCCGGTGAAGATGCTCAGGCAGATCCATGACAGCCTTGTGCCGGGCGGTCAGGTGGTGGTGGAAAACCTGGTGATCAGGGGAGAAAACAATCTATGCCTGTTTCCCTTTGACCGGTACGCTAAAATGCGCAATGTGTTTTTTATACCTGACCTGTCTGCCATGGTGGCCTGGTTGACCCGGGCCGGATTTTCAGATATCCGGTGTGTGGACATAACAGACACCACCTCTGAAGAGCAGCGTAAAACCCAATGGATTCAAACAGAATCCCTTGAAGATTTTCTGGATCCCAAAGATCCGTCAAAGACCGTTGAAGGGTATCCGGCACCGGTAAGAGCCATTTTCATGGCCAAGCGACCCTGACGGGATCGAACTGTCTGGCCACCGCAAAAAATTGGGCATCCTTTTCAAAAAAGGCTACGGCATCCAGGTAGCCTACATTCAGGGCATCTTCATGACAAAGTCCAAGCTTGAACTGCTTGACAGGAAAGATGTTCCAGTCATGGGTCACACAGACCGCGGCCTGTCCCGGGGAAAGCGCCTCAAGTTTTGACAACATGAAATCGCTGATTCGGTCCGCCGTGGCTTCGGGGTCAAGCATAACCGATGCATCAATGGTTTTGTCAAACCAGTTTCGGATAAACTGTGCGGAACCTGTTTTTGCCATTATTTTAAGGGTTTCCGGAACATCCTTGACGTAAAAAGGTGCTAAATTGCTGTCAAGGGCATTGTGGGGCAGTTGCCTGCCCGTGACCGAGGTGAATCCTTTATCAATGAGATAATTCGTTTCAATACACCTGCCAAAATGGCTGGAAAAAAAAACAGGCGTTAAATCTATGGGAAACGATTTGCCGAGATCAAAGGCATATTCCTTGCCGGAGTCGTTGAGACCCATAAAAGGTTCCAGCCGCGGATTGTCTGAGTAGTGTCTGTCTGAATGGCGTAAAAGCAGAGAGATCCGGTCAATACCCTGGGAAAGCAGGTTTCTGACCAGCTCAATGGTATGCCGGGACTGAAGTTTATATTTATGGTTCATGCAATCTCCTGGAGTAACGTTAAAATCCGTGCTGTGATATGATTTTTTAATGTATTGAATAGATTTCTTACTCTATGATATATGACCTGTCAACTAAGGCTGTTTCCGGGCAGCCCCATTTAAAAGGATATCGATATGGCAAAATCCATCAGCATTATCGGTGTTCCCATGGATTTCGGACAGATGCTTCGCGGTGTGGACATGGGACCTGCCGCATTACGGTATACAGGACTGATTCCAAGGCTTCGTAAACTTGGGCATGATGTTATAGATGAAGGAAATATACCCATTCCTGTACGTGATGACGACCCGGCCGTGGCCGTGAGGACAGACCGGTATGTCAAAGAGATCACCCAGATCACCCATGATATCTATGAAGCTGGATGCCGGGTCATAGCCCAGAACCGCATGCCCATTTTTCTGGGTGGTGATCATGCCATCTCCATTGGCACCGTGGCCTCGGTGGCCTCAAGTGCGCCTGCGGGGCTGATCTGGGTGGATGCCCATGCCGATTTCAATACACCCCAGACGTCACCGTCGGGAAACGTTCACGGCATGCCCCTGGCTGTTCTTACGGGGGATGGCTTTCCATGCCTTGTGGATGCCGGCCATCCCGGTGCAAAAATCTCTGTGGATAACGTGGTCATGATCGGGCAGCGGGATCTGGACCCCGGAGAAAAAAAGCGTATCAAAGCCAGCGGGATCACAATTTTCACCATGCGCGACATTGATGAACAGGGTATCAGTGCCATTGCCTCCAAGATCATGGTTCAGTTTGCCCGCCTGAAACGCTTTCACTTAAGTCTGGATATGGACGCCCTGGATCCGGTGGAAGCCCCGGGGGTCGGCACCCCAGTACCCGGCGGTATCTCCTACCGGGAAGCCCATCTGCTCATGGAGTTGCTTGCCGATTCAGGAAAAATGTGCTCCATGGATCTGGTGGAGATCAATCCCATCCTTGACGTGGCCAATAAAACAAGCAAACTTGCGGTGGAATTGATCCTGTCCGCACTGGGGAAAAGCATTCTGTAAGTCTGCTTTCGTTACTGTTAACCGTGGGTTTGGACGAATATATTACCGGATTGAAATCCTTTAAGGGATTTGCAGGCGATATTGTATCCCATAAAACATTCGAGTCCCGACCGGCGGCATGGGCGTCTTTAAACTCTTTTCCTTCCTTTACAAATGATTTGTCCCGCATTCTGGCCACCCTTGGCATTAAAAATCTGTATATCCACCAGGCCCGTGCCATTTCGCTCATCCTTGAAGGGCGTCATACGGTGATTGCAACACCCACGGCATCCGGTAAAAGTCTGGTCTATAATCTGCCGGTAATGGATGCCCTGATGTCAGATCCGTCTGCCCATGCCCTGTACCTGTTTCCCCTTAAAGCCCTTGCCAGGGACCAGCTTGACACGGTTAATAAAATGCTTGCCCGGACCGATGCTGTTTTTTCAAAAGCTTTGACCGCAGGCGTCTATGACGGGGATATCACAGGGTATCAAAAGACCAAAATCCGGAACAATCCGCCCAATATCCTCCTGTCCAATCCCGAGATGCTGCACCTGGCCATGCTGGCCCATCACCATTTATGGGCTTCATTTTTCGGCAACCTTAAATATATAGTGGTGGATGAGGTGCATACCTACCGGGGAATCATGGGGTCAAACATGGCCTGGGTATTTCGCAGGTTATTGCGGATATGCCGGTATTACGGATCTGATCCCTGTTTTATTTTCTGTTCCGCCACCATTGCCAATCCCGGGGAGCTTGCCTCGGAGTTGACCGGGCTGCCGGTGACTGTGGTGGATGAACAGGGTGCGCCCTGCGGGAAAAAAGATATTTTGATGATGAAAGGCCTGGAGGGCGCGGCCCAGACCGCCATTACGCTGATTCATGCCGCGGTGTACCGAAATCTTCGGGCCATTGTTTACACCCAGTCCAGAAAAATTACGGAACTCATTGCCGTATGGGCAGGGCAGCGGGCAAAAAACATGGCCGATAAAATCTGTGCCTACAGGGCCGGATTTCTTCCCGAGGAGCGCCGGGAGATTGAACAAAAACTTGCCAGCGGAGAACTGCTTTGCGTGGTGTCCACTTCGGCCCTTGAACTTGGCATAGACATCGGCAATCTGGATCTTTGCATCCTTGTGGGGTATCCGGGGACCATGATGTCCACCTGGCAGCGGGCGGGCAGGGTCGGGCGCGATGGAAGTGATTCCGCCATGGTGCTGATTGCCCATGAAGACGCCCTGGACCAGTATTTCATCAACCACCCGGAGATCTTTTTCACCATGCCCCCCGAAACCGCCCGGATCAATCCTGAAAATCCCCGGATTCTTGACCGCCATCTGGATTGTGCGGCAGCAGAACTAAGTCTTGATGCCGATGATCCCATATTACAGCCGCCGGTTGTCCAGAAAAGAGTACAGTCCCTCGGGCAAGAAGGCAGGCTGCTGTTAAGCCGGGACGGCAATACCTGGTTTTCACCCCGTAAAAGCCCCCACAGGGAGGTCAGTTTGAGGGGAACCGGGCACACCATTCCCATATTTAAGGAAGATACCCGGCAAAGCCTTGGCGAAATCGACTGGCACAGGTCTTATTTTGAAACCCATGAAGGTGCGGTTTACCTGCACCGGGGGCAAACCTTTGTGGTGACACTTTTTGACCATCTTAAGGGTGTGGTCCGGGCCAAAGAGGAAAAGGTCAGCTATTATACGAGGGCAAGAGCTTCAAAAAATACTGAAATTATCACCGTGGAAAAAACCTGTCAGATCAAAGGCACCCGGGTGGGTTTCGGCAAATTGAAAATTCGTGAACAGGTGACAGGCTATGAAATGAAGTCTGTGTCGGGCCAAAAGTCCCTTGGCATTGTGCCGCTGGATTTGCCTGAACTGACTTACGAAACCCAGGGGTTGTGGATCCAGATCCCGGACTGGATCAGACAGCGCATTGAAACGGATCATCTGCACTTCATGGGGGGGATCCACGCGTTGGAGCATGCCGCCATCGGCATGATGCCGCTTCTGGTGATGACTGATCGAAATGACCTGGGCGGCATATCCATTCCCTATCATCCCCAGGTTGACACAGCGGCGGTCTTTGTTTATGACGGGGTTCCCGGCGGTTTAGGCCTTACATTACAGGCCTTTGACAACGCAGTGATCCTTATGCAAAGAACCTATGAGGCCATCCGGGACTGCCCCTGCGACAACGGGTGTCCGGCCTGTGTGCATTCCCCCAAATGCGGGTCCGGCAACCGCCCCATCGACAAGGAAGCGGCAAAACAGATCATTGAAATGCTTCTTGGCCAGAATTCAGAACATAAGGACTTCCCGATAACACCGGTCACCGGTCCGCCTGTTTTCACGGATGTTGCCGATATGAAAAAACTGGCGTATGAACCAGGCCACAAGGTAAAATTTCCCCAAAGATACGCCGTGCTTGACATTGAAACCCGGCGGTCTGCAGCACAGGTGGGCGGATGGCACAAAGCCGAACGTATGGGGGTATCCTGCGCCGTGCTCTATGATTCCCTGGAAGAGGATTTTCTGGTCTATTATCAGGAGGATTTGGAAAAACTTGTGGATCGGTTGAAACAGATGGATCTTGTTATCGGGTTTAATATCATCCGGTTTGATTACAAAGTGCTGTCCGGTCTGAGCCGGTTTAATTTTCACACTCTTCCCACCCTGGATATTCTGACAAAGATCCATGAACGCTTAGGCTACCGGCTATCCCTGGACCATCTGGCCTTTCAGACCCTGGGCCTTGAGAAAAGCGCTGACGGCCTTCTGGCCCTGGAATGGTGGCAACAGGGCCGTCTGGATCTGATTGTGGACTATTGCACCCAGGATGTCCGGGTGACCCACGAACTATACAAATATGGACGGGATAATGGTTTTCTACTTTTTAAAAACAAGGCCGGACACCATGTGCGTGTCCCTGTGGAGTGGAAATAGCAGTTATCCCTGCCGTTACCAGGGGACCTATGGACCTAAGGTTTTCCAGGGCCGCCGCTGATTATAAATAAATTTATCCAGTCCATGTCATTGTTCTCTGGTCATATTCCCTAAATGCTTTATAATCAGAAAAAATTTGAAAGGAATGCAATGAACGAAGATAAAAATGAGTGTTTAGATCCCACCCAGAGCTTAACAGTTCAACTACCTTGCCAGATGGTGGAACGGATGGAACGGTTTGCCAATGAAAATGGTACAGATGTCGGTGGCGTTTTGATAGAGGCTATAGACAGGTTTCTAAGAGATCAGAACAGGGCGTAATCGTTAATACTCAAAGCCATGCCAAGCTTTTAACGCTAAATAAAATCCCTGGAAGAAACAAAATATGGAAACCAAGCCTGATCCCAAAACCGGTATAACCCGGATATGGAAAGCCTTTTTTTATTCCCTCAGGGGACTGAGGCATGCCTTTGCCCAGGAAGCAGCCTTCCGGCAGGAGAGCATCCTGGTTGCCGTACTAACCCTGGTGCTTATCTTTTTGCCCCTGTCCCTGCCATGGAAAGGAATGCTTTTTTCCGTCATGGCATTGGTGCTGATCACAGAGTTACTCAACTCTGCCATTGAGGCCGTGGTGGACCTTGCCTCTCCCGAATTCCACAAACTGGCCGGCCAGGCCAAGGACATGGGTAGTGCTGCGGTATTCGTCAGCCTGGCACTTACCGCCTTTCTGTGGATTCTGGCCCTGTTTTCTCTCTAACAGCAATTCATCCCATTCTTTAGAATCTTCCGGAAAGCACTATCACAACGGTCCAATAAAAGTTAGTCTTGGCTGCATTATTAGAATTTCCTGTATTTCCAATAATATCCTTGAGACACTGCACGGAATGTTATATTTTTATTAGTGTTTTGTAAGAATTGTATTTGGAAGAGATATGGCTATGTGGTTCAAGAAAAAAACATACGGATGGCTGATAGTTATCCTTATTATAGGATCGGCCGGACTTCGCTGTTTGTCTGTCATTGACCCTGTTGACGCACAGCCTGCGGTCCACCGGAATAACAAGGTATATGTGGCCTTTGGATTTCATGGTAATCTATACCACTCTTTTCGCGGGGACACCAACGATGAAAACGGATTTGGCAAGGATATACGAGTTATCCGTCATATCCTTGCCACCCTGGACCGGTTTAATGAACAGGGTGTCCCGGTAAGGGCTTCCTGGGAATTTGACAATCATTTTTCCCTGGAACACCTGCTGCCGGAACATGCACCGGATATCATCAAGGACGTAAAACGCAGGGTGTCCCAAGGACGGGACGAAATGCTGCTGATGTCCTACAACAACGGTCTTGCATCTGCCATGACCCGGGAGGAGTTCACCGATGCGGTGAACTGGTCCATATCCAATCCCTGGGGCAGCGGGGTAAAAGATATTTTCGGCAGTTACAGCCCCATTGTCCGTCCCCAGGAGATGATGACCACCCCCGGAAATTTTGAAATATATAAACAATTTGGTGTCAAAGCAGTATCCCTGTATTACAGTGCCACTCCTTTTGATACTTTCCGGGTATTTTCCAGAAAATTGACCCAGGAAGAGGCCCACAATCCCCTTGCCTATAAAAATGACCAGACCGGTGAGGAAACCCTGGTGATTCCCACATATAACATTGGCGATCTGGTTGAAAACGTCAGTCTGGGACAGTGGGTCCATAATCTTCACCGGATGCAGCGCCAGGGGGAAATTCGCCGGGATGTACTGATCTTTATCAACTTTGATGCGGATTCCGAATTCTGGACCGGGGCAGACCGGCTGAAATGGCCGCTGAACCAGCTGCCCAATACCAAAGGCCTTGAAGGGCTGATCAAAGAGGTACAGGATCTCAATTACGTCAGGTTTACCACCGTTAACGATTATCTTGCGAACCACGGACCGGCCGGCAGTGTCTCATTCAGCCAGGATACGGCTGACGGCAGTTTTGACGGCTATAATTCCTGGTCGGAGAAACGGGCGGCAACGGAATATTGGACCCGGATTGTTGAAGCCAGGCGTATCCACAGCACAGCTGAAAAATGTATTTCTCTGCTCAGGGCCCCCGATTTCTCATCCCAGGTCCGCCCCCTGATGGACAAGGCCTATATCCTGAGAATGACGGCTTTATCCTCCACTAATTTTGGAATGGCCACCCCTTATGTGGCACCCCAGCGCCGCCTGGCCATGGAAAATATTTTGAGCCACATGGACCGGCTGGGAGATCAAATTGAGGCGGCCATTCACCATGCTGTTCAAAAAGAACTTGTTTCTTCGCCTGTGCCTGCCGGGCACAAGGCCTTAGAGAACCTAATGCTGATAGGTTCGGCAATACACAGCGAAAAGACCAGGTTAGAATACCACGAGTCATCCCTGGGGAACCGTTTTGTAATACTTGGGGAGAAGATGGCCGAAATCACTGGCGGCAAAAGCGGCAAAGGGCTTTATCTGACGGCACAGAACCGCAGAACTTATCCCCTGGTCCTTGTCCCGGGTTCCACAGACGGACGATTCTACATTTCAGGGGATTACCCCGCACCGGACGGTTTCTATACCCTGACCCTGGGACCTGCGCCCCAAGGCTTGGACAAGGTATTGACGGTGGACAGATCATCAGCCGTCACTATGCTGAAGAACCGAAATATGACATTGGGATTTGACCGCACCGGAGCATTATCAGACCTCACCTGGAGCGGCAAGCAGATGCTGTCTCCCGGAAGCCTGATGCCCTACATTCGCTATGGGGGAATAAAAAAATCTCCCGGGACATTGACCGTCGATGCTGCCCAGAATGATCATACCGCTGTAGTCAGGATGACGGGAACCTGGACAGGCCCTGAAAACCGAACCCTTTCACCGGGATCAGTCAACTATACTTTCGGCCTGATGGACGATCTGCCCTATTTATTTGTCCAGGGCGAAGTCCGGTATCCTGCCACGGTCAACACGGATCTGATCAAGGCCGATATCCACAGGCTGGCTGTCCCGGCTGATCTGGAATGGCAGGAGGTTGCACCGCTGGAGCTGCGCCTGAAAGCCGGCGCCACTAAAAACAGGCCTGTTCGTATCCTCAAGCATAACTACTTCGGGATTGATTCCGCCTATGATCTTGATTACCACAGACATTCAGAGGAAAATCTGGACCTGGACAACGTTAATAACCATATCACTGCAGGATACGTGGGGATGGCTGCAGGTAACCAGGGACTGGCCCTGAGTATTGATCAGGCCGTTGCTGCCAACTTTGCCGGCGCCCCGGTCAAGGTAAAATATGACAGGGCAAAAGGTGAATTCAAGGCAGATATTAATCCCTTCGGGTCTTATCACGGCAAGCAAAACCGCCGTCCCACCTGGGGAAACGGACAGGGTTACGAGGCTTCTCTGATCTCAGGCGAACAATACCACAGTGCTGCCCCGACCTATAACGGTGCCACCAGTCGATTCGCTCTGATGATCGGTTTCTTTGACGGGGACCGTATCCCGGAGAAGATGAAACGCATGCTGGATGCCCATGCCAATCCGGCCAGGATATACGGTATGAACAGCTTGCCTGCCATAACAGTAAGCAAAGCGGCGACACCAGTGGCATACAAAGCTGCCATCGACGGGGAGCGGGTCACCTTTTCCTGGGAAAAAAACAATTCTTATACAACGGAATATATCCTGCGCATCGGGAGTCAACCAGGGCGTTACACACATGTATTTAGGACTAAGGAAACAAGTCTGACCCTTGGCGGCCTGTCAGGCACCAATCCCTTTGAGGTCGGGCAGAGATATTATGCGGTGATTGAAACCATTATTTCCGGACAAGACTCACCGGTCAGAACCGAGGAGTTTTGCCTGGACATCCTTCCCTCTACCCGAATTTCGGCCCGGGCAAAGATCCCATGGCGCTTTCCGTTAAAGGTTATCTGGGCCAATGTGATGGCCTTCTGCGGCGTGTAATTGTGACAATGGGCCGGGTTTTGGGTTCGTTTGCAACACCAATCCCTGAGAGAAGTACTACAAGATGGAAATGATCAGCCGATCCCATCAATAATTATCAGCGCTTCACTCCCGCTCAAATTCAGAGTTTTGGTGTTTTATAATATTTGCCGGCAGATTGTCTTCGCCTGGGATTTCTACCAATGAATCCGCGGTGATCTTGATGACCTCATTATGAAACAGGAATACATACTCTTTCTTACCACCCTTTGTTTTGACATAGATCGAATCCCTCACAAGGCCGGACCGCAAAAAATGGTTTTTTTCATCATTTATTGAGCTGCTTTCAATACCCCTTGCACCTGAGAATTTCATCACGGCAATCTTGCACACAGAAGCACAAACCGGCGCAGTGTAATAAAAAATTAAGACCTCCTCAGCATCGAGATTGGCAATGACGGTTGGTCTGGGAACACCTGTGCACCATGGGAAGGCGGGCTCTCTCTTTTTCATGTTTCCTCGAGCATCTTGGGTCTCGTTAGGTATTTTCAGAGAATCTTTTTACTTTCACATGAACCATATGAAAGCGTATCTTAGTTCCTGTCGGATGACAATTGCAGATCTATCGTCAACAAGCCTGTCATGGGATTGATCCTGCACAATACGAGAATATCAACTGCGAACCATCAGGTAAAGTATAAATGGATTTCAGATCAACTGGAACAGGCAAACGCTGCCTCAAAAAGAATGCATGGTACTGGATTTCGACTAGAAAAATCAACTTGCCGACTTGTTCTAATAGATGATAAGCATACTGAAGAGGTGAACCTTTTTTCAGAAGATCGGCAAACAGATATTGCTATTGTCGCCACTGTACCAGCTGCGGTCACCAAAGCCTTTAAACGACCCCAAGGAGTTCTTTGCCATGTGGAAATTGACGGTCTGTTGCAATGTATTTGTATTGCTCCTGTTTTGGCTTGTCTCCCAGGTCGCCATAGCTCCAGCTCATAACCTGTTAGTCAGATATGCCGAAACCGATGCGGCTTTGCCAATTTTTACATATTTAGCCATCCGCCTTCGTGGATGGTCCCAGCTTGTTCCTTGGGTCTGGACAGCACTGACTCTGATTCTTGCCTTTCGGTTAAAGGGTAGGGACGAAATCATTAGAAAGGAATGGATTATGCTGCACACCTCTTTGTCCGTATTCCTTGGCCTTGTACTGCTCTTCTTTTTTGGACTTGCAGGCATCTTGCCTGTTCTCAAAATCGGGGCGGTGATTCCGTAGCGAAGGGTTCTGTTTTCCAGAGAGAACGGAAAATAATTACGGCCCGCACCGGCAATAAGATCTGGTTGCCGACGCCTCCTTCGTATCATGGTTCTTGATAGAGTAGGACTGCAATACGTTCAAGTGAAGCTGTTTTTCGATAGCCTCGCTGAGACCATTGGATTTAAATGATTATTAAGGCACAGAAAATGGCGCATCAGCATTTAAGTGTTTCTCCAGGGCCTACAGAAGGAACACTATATTCTGAATCAGGGGAAAAACTAACACCGCCTGAAGGGTGGGCTTTTTTGCCCGCAGGGGATGTCGCTGTTACAAGAATAGTAAAATCAAAGAGCCCTGTCTGGGTAGTCCAGGTAAAATACCGAAGACGGATGATGTCAAAAGGGATCTGGGCTCCCGCTGATAACATCCTGGCCGCAAAACAGGAAGTGGCTGATAAGAGGGCAACACCAGCCTATGCCAATGAGCGAAAACGGGAACTGGCACGAAGACAGGCCAAAGAAAACGCCTATACACAAGAATTTAATGATCAGATCATTAAGTTTTTGAATTTTCACCCCAGGTATGAAAAAGAGGCACAACTTCTTGGAAAAATCATAACCACCCACGCAACCCCTGTAGGTAGCGGAACCGTTGCCAGAACCCAGCGTATTCCTATTGATAAAAGAGCCCAAGCTGCTGTAATTGCATGGATGCGGCATAAGACAACTGCATATGATTCAATGAAACTTCCACGTGTAAAGGGAAAGAGAAGAGAGACAAGAAGAGATCTGGCCAAAAAATCAATAGACGTGTTGGAAATATATCGGCATGGCCAGGACCAAAAAGAAGATTGTCCTCTGAAACAAGCATTGGAAAAAGATAATAGCTTTTAACCTCTCCTGCTTTGGCTGGTGGATACAGCCGGTGGGTCAGACCATCTTCAACAGCTTTTCCACTTCCTTCATCTGGGGGGTGAAGTTCACAATGATGGTTAAAATATCATCCGCTGAAATTCCGATTTTTTCAATGGCCTGATGGTGGAATCTGTAGGCCAAGCCGTCTGCACCAATTCCCATGCCCATCATCATGCATATACAGTCGGCTAAGTAGACTACTATCGTGTCTTTGTCCTTTACCATGTCTTCCCGGGGGAGATGGTGATTATTGATGATCCTTACCATTTTGGGAGAAAATTTCCATATCTGGGCCATCATTCCGCCAAGTTCTGCGTGGTTCACGCCGATTACTTTCGTTTCTGCCTCCATGAAGCTGAAATTTTCATTGATAACCAGTTTGTAAATTTTTTTATATGCGTTTTGGACATATTTATCCATCACAGTTTTACCGATATCCTTGAGAAGGGCTGCGGTAAATATAGTGCACGAATGGGATAATCCGAGTTGTACCGCCACCTGTTTGGCAATGATGGCTGAGGATACTGAATGTTTCCACAGTGCTCCTTCATGCATACCGTATCCGTCCAGAGGCCCTTGTATTATTTTGGACGCCACCTTCAGCAAGACAAGCTCCACAAGCCGGTCCGTGCCCAGCATCTTGGCTGCGTCCGAAATGGTTTCAGCAGGGTATTTCAACCCAAAGTATGCCGAATTGGCGCTTCGAAGAACATCGGCGGTGATGGCCGGATCATACTGGATGATATTGGTTACATCGTCCATGGTCTTGTTGGGATCTTCCACAACCTTTAAAAGAGACATGGTCACGGCAGGGATGGGCGTTAAGTTTTTTATTTCCTGGGCCATTTCCTGAAAATTTGTCAAAATTTCACCTCGCCTTGCCCCGAAGTTTTCAAAGAGATATGACCAGTGGCAATGTCCATTCTGACTGTCCGGTTCAAGTTTCCGCCTACGGCCTGTTTCCAGATGGCAACATTCTCACGGGTCAATATTTGCGTCAGAGCTGTATAATTGAGTTGTCCAATATTAAATCTCTTCTCCTGGGTAATAATTTGGGCACCGCCCGCAACAAATACCCTGATCCTGGTTTTTTCAGCACCCAGCAAATATGCCTGTTGAAATAATGTGGATATGCCGGTATCAGCAAACATGAGCGGCTGATCTTTTGCTTTGATTTCATCAATGGAAGAATCCGTCAGAATATAATGAAGTATCCCTCCCACCCTCGCTTCTGGGTCGTATATCACAAGCCCGATACCGGAACCAATTGAGGGTGTCACAATGGTATCGCCCACCTGATTACTGACTTTCATATCTCCTATACCTACAATATGTTCCATATCACCTCTATTTCTTAAAAAAAGTCGATAGCCACCCCCGCGGGTCGCTTTGGAGCGTTTTGGGTGTGTCGGGAACGGTACTTGATCTTAAAAGAGAGTCAAATGTAATGAATTTTAAATCATTTGACAAGTACTTAAGCCCAGGCGGATGGAGTCGAAGGATGGTGGTATGGCAACAGGGTGCCGGTGATGGTTTTTCGGACTGGGGTTAAGCAGCCTATTCGAAGGGTAGTCTTCACCTTGGATCCTTGATTTAATTTTCCAGATTTTCGATCCAGGTCACCAATAACAAAAGTAGCCAACGCCTCTTCAAAAGTTGTTTGGGAACTCTTAATACCATGAATGCTCTGTTTCATTTTTCTCAATGGGGTTCATTCGATCTTTCTATTTACATCCGGTTGCATCATCTCCATTGATGCCATGGGAACACAGAAAAAAATTGCTCAAGCCATCATGAAACTTAACAGCGATTACATTCTGGCATTAAAAGAAAATCACAAGACTCTTTATGACAATACAGTCCGATTTTTTGACAACCTGGAAAGCATGAAAAAAGAAGGTTATGTCTTTGATGAACATATAACTGTAGATGGGGGGCATGGCCGCATTGAAACCCGTAGAAGCGTAATGACGTCTGATATTGGCTGGCTTTAAGGGTTTGGGCCTGAGAATTTTTCAGTAATTCGGCATATTGCGTTAAACCTGCTTAAAAAAAACTTCAAAGGGAGCATGAAGTCAAAAAGATTGAATGCTGCAATGAATAAACAATATTTGCAGGATGTGGTGTTCGGATAAAGGATGATGGCTGACATAACAAGGCTATATCAAGAAAGTTTACGTGCGTTGACCCTGATTTGGCGATGGAGATATTTGACAAATGTTTTGAATTAATGTTACGAGAGATACGCAATCTATTAAAATTGATTAAAAAGGATTTTTTTTGTTCTCTAACTCATTGGATATTGTGCCAGTCGTTGCTGATAAAAAATAATCAGTGCTCGGTTGGTATTTAGTTAAAGTCTCTTAATTACCTTTCTGACCATTTGGATACAGAGATAGTCTGCTTGAGGCAGACCATTTTTGTGCCCATCCCTTACTTATTGTCTTTTATCAGCAACACCCTTCCTTCATAAAATTAATAGGTTATTAAATTATTGCCATATTTTGTTGTGGATTGAGCCTGGGGGGTAATGGGCCAGGGCAATCCATGGTTATTACAATTAAAAGGAAGAAACATTGAAAATAAGACATTCACATAAATCTGACAGACTCGAAATAGGACAAATTCACAAAAAAGCATTTGGAAAGGTAAAAGGGCAGGTGATCGCCAAGCTTGTAAGTGATTTATTCGATGATAAAACCGCAGAACCGTTACTTTCCCTGGTAGCTGTCGAAAATCAAAATATTATGGGGCATATTCTTTTTACGAAAGTCAATGTCAGCCAATCTCCCACTTCGGTTTCAGCCAGTATCCTCGCACCTCTTGCCGTACACCCGGACATTCAGGCTACTGGCGTCGGGGGTCTTCTTATCAAAGAAGGACTTGACCAGTTAAAGAAAAATGAGGTGGATTTGGTTTTTGTTTTGGGACATCCTGATTATTATCCCCGCTCGGGATTCACCCCTGCCGGCAAATTGGGGTTTAACGCCCCATATCCTATTCCCGAAGAACATGCCGGAGCCTGGATGGTCATTGAGCTTTCTTCCGGGATTATCGGCAAAGTGAAAGGAACAGTGGAATGTTCTGATGTGCTTAATCAGCCTCAGCATTGGAGGGAATAATGAGCGGTATCATTAAAAGACATCTTATTTTGATGCCGGTCAAAGGTAATGGATATAAAAAAAAGGGGGCATTATGAATGATGAAAATAAATCAATTCATGAATTTGATTTGGAATTGATCGGCCAATATTTTGCGAGCCTGAAACGACAGGGTCCGGGTAGCCCAGAAGTAACTATCAAAGCGTTGAGTTTTATCGACAATCTTAACGACAGATCTCTTGTAGCCGACATTGGCTGCGGGTCCGGTGGACAGACAATGATATTAGCGCAGCATACACCGGGCAATATTACAGGGATCGATATATTTCCTGCTTTTATTGACCTGTTCAACCAGAATGCCGAAAAACTTAATTTTCAGAATAGAGTAAAAGGTATCGTTAAATCAATGGATGATCTTCCTTTTAAGGATGCACAGTTGGATCTTATATGGTCGGAAGGAGCGATCTACAATGTTGGTTTTGAACGCGGACTTAATGAATGGCGCAAATTTTTGAAAACAGGAGGATATATTGCTGTTTCGGAAGGAACATGGTTTACAGAGGAACGCCCCGCAGAGATAGAAGCGTTCTGGATGGATGCCTATCCGGAAATAGACACGGTCTCCAATAAGGTAGCGCAGCTGCAAAAAGCCGGATATATACCAGTAGCCGCTTTTATTTTGCCTGAAAATTGCTGGATGGAAAATTACTTTGTTCCTAAAGTAAAGGCAGATGAACTTTTTTTGAAAAAAAATGTCGGCAACAAAATTGCCGCAGAATTCATCGCAAACCAGAGGCATGAAGCTCAACTGTATAAAAAGTACAAAAAATATTATGGATATGCTTTTTATATAGGGAAGAAAATTTAAACTGTTTTAAAATATTCGATGCGAAAGGCATTATCTAAACAGTAGCTCACCGGACGGTTTACAGACGTCCGGTGAGTTACGTTTTGAAATTTTTATGATTTCCCTGATATGAAGATGAACAGGAAAAGTCTGGGGGGCGACCTGAAAAAATGACCTCATCCCGGAAGTAGTCCTCTGATAGCAAATTAAATCCCTTTAAATATCATTTTGTTCCATATCTTACGAAAGATGCACCTGCCTGCTTTATCTGCTTCTCTGCTGATCTGGGACAAATACGGCCCGGAATCCAATGGATAAAACTTCTCGCTCCTTATTGACGGATGTTTCAGCTAAAAGTTTAGAAGTGTCTTTGAAAGACCGATAATAGAGAAAAAACATCAAACAGGGAGAAGGGACGATGACAAATATGCCTGGCAGTACAAATAACGTTACAGGGATTGATTCCACATTATTTCAACCAAGCAATAGAGTTGGGAGAAATACATCGGTTTCAAAATATTCAGTGGAAACTCAAATCATAAGATTCAGCCTGCAAGTCAGAGCAGAAACTCAATACAACACTGAGGCCCAGAATGCTCTCACTCATTTTAACCAACTGGATCAAGATCTTAAATCTTCTTTGGTCTATAATGGTCATCCAATTTCTGAGCTGTCTCCCGAGCAGGCCACCGAACTTGTCAGCGAAGATGGATATTTTGGAGTAGATCAAACATCCCAACGAATCACTGATTTTGTCATAAAGGGTGCTGGCGATGATATAGAGCGTTTGAAATCCGGCCGGGAAGGCATCCTTAAAGGGTTTAAAGAAGCGGAAAAAGCCTGGGGAGGTAAACTGCCGGAAATATCATATGAAACATTGGCAAAGAGTTTAGAAACCATTGATGGAAAAATCCGAGAAAATGGCGGTTCAGTTGTCGATTTGAGCATTTAAAAATGGTACCGGTATTATATGTAAGACTATTTTACCCTCATTCATTAGGCCACGTATATTTCCTTCGACAACAACTGCGATCTCTTTTTCCATTGTCGCCAGTTGGGGGCAAAACACTCAACGGGAGGCCAGCCCGAAATTAATAAATCAACTCTACCAGCTCTTGTTCGGAAAATGAGGCATCCAGAGCCCCTTTGTGTCCGAGAACCGCTTTTCCCATGGCCTTTTTCCTGGCCTGAAGCCGGCTGATGTTTTCCTCCACTGAATTTTTTGTGATGAACCGGTATACCGTTACAGGGTTTTCCTGGCCGATTCGGTGGCTTCTGTCCATGGCCTGGTTTTCCACAGCCGGATTCCACCAGGGATCCAGCAAAAAGACATATCCAGCCTCGGTCAGGTTAAGCCCTACACCTCCGGCCTTCAGCGAGATGAGAAAGACACAGGGCTCAGGGCTCTCTTTAAATCCCAGGATCTGCTCCTGCCGGTTTACTGTACGCCCATAAAGACTAAACCGTTTGATGCCGTGGGCGTCGAACATTTTATCCACCAGTTCCAAAAGGGTCACAAATTGTGAAAAGATCAGTATTTTATAACCGCTTTCAATAATTTTTCGGGCTGTCTCCAGAACCAGTTCAAATTTCCGGCTTGACTCCTCCGACCTGATATTGGCCCCCGGATTTGTTCCGGTGACCAAGGCGGGATGGCAGGCGGCCTGCCTCAGCCTGAGAAGAAGGGTCAGGATCTGCATGGTCCTGGAATCTTGTTTCTCCTGATTCTCTGCCAGCTTAAGTTTTCCGTTTTCAAGAATGTTGTCATAGCAGGTTTTTTGTTCTTGACTGAAATCGCAGAACAAGGTGATCTCTGTTTTTTCGGGCAGCTCTTTGCAGACCTGTTTTTTCATTCTTCTCAGGATAAAAGGGGCCGTAAGCGTTTTCAAACGGTTCAAAGCTTCGGGATCCCTGCCGGCATAAATGGCTTGAAACTGAGTCTTGTCCCCCAGAAATCCGGGCATGAGAAAATCAAACTGGCTCCACAGATCAAGGGGATGGTTCTCAATGGGCGTGCCTGTGAGACTAAGCCTGTTTGAAGCCTTTAATGATTTTACAGATTCAGAAATTTGCGAATCCGGGTTCTTGATGGCCTGGGCCTCATCCAGGATAACCAGGTCCCAGGCGATTCGGGATAACCGGTCTTTATCCTGCCGGACCAGACCATAGGATGTGATCACAAGATCTGCATCTGAAAAACCGGACAGCAATTTATTCCTGGACGCACCGGCGTAAACCAGGAGCCTGAGATCCGGGGCAAACCTCTGGGCCTCTGATTTCCAGTTCCATATCAGGGTTCTGGGAACAATTACCAGGCTTGTGTGGCATCCTTTGGATCGTTCTTTTGCATCTAAAAGAAATGCTAGGACCTGCACGGTTTTACCCAGGCCCATGTCATCGGCAAGGATGCCGCAAAAGCCAAATTCTGAGAGCCCCTGAAGCCATGCGAATCCGGTCTTCTGGTAGGCCCTCAGTTCCGCTTTCAGGGTTTGGGGAACTTTTGCCGAATGGTCTGCGGAGCATTTGTCCTTCAGAAAGGCAAGATACCGGCCAAAGACCTGGTCCCGGACCACATTTTTTTTATTGTCAATGAACTGGGCTAAAAAGGAGAGGTCATGGTTGTCAAACCGGATCGTGTCATCCCTGAAATCCCCGCGAAGCTCAAGATGTTCGAAATCCCGTGCCAGGCCCTTTGGGATAAATCCTTTCAGTCCCCCTGGAAGATCAAACCAAGGCTCTTTGCAAAGGCAGGCATCCAGGATGTTTTCCATGCCGGTTTGTTTGCTCTGATAACAGACGGTTCCCCCCACAAGGATGTCATGGTTTTTTGTTTTGATCTCCCAGTTCACCCTGATGTCCAGTATCAGCCGGTGACCTGAAATTTTGAGGCCGATTCCCTGGCGTTGGGCTTTATAAAGAAGAGTTTCTCTTTTTGTTTCCGGAATGAAACAATCTTTTGGGGCATTGGTTATGAAAACAGCCCCATGGCTTTTAAGCAGGTCCCGGTATTTTTGCTCTTGGGAAAAATTTCTGTGCAGCTCAAGGTTTGTTTCATGGTTCAGCAACACCTTGCGCGTGTCGGTCATGGGTAAAAATCCGATGCCTTTGTATTCAAACCCCAGGTTTGCATGCGCAAGGTCGGGGTCAAAATCCAGGATCGGTGTGCAAGAGGCATGATACTCCTGCTTTTTAGGCCGGCCAGGAATATCCAAAGTCAGTTTGCCTGCGTACCGGCTCAATGCCTCCAATGCCCTGTCAAGCTCCTGATAAGGAATGGTTTTTCCCCCTATCAGATCTTTGATCACGGTCACCGGCAACCCTTTGGCCAGTTCATACACACGGGTGCCGGATATAATTCTGACAGGATCAGACGGGGTTTCATAACACGAATCCGACCCCTTATGCCCGTTCAAAGAAAAAGAGACATCAAAATTTTTTCCGGAATCGGTGAATATGATTTCTGGGATCGTATTTTTAAAATACTGAAACCGGATCGGCCGGCCGTCTTTTTTGCACAAAAGGCCTTTGTTATTGCATCTGTCAAGAAATACCTTAAGATCGTAGGGGCAGATTCTGAAAAGGGTATACTCCTGATCCGAAGAGAAAAAGCGAGCTTCCATCTGTCTGAAATCGGTTTCAGATTTAAAAGCCATGGAGAAAAGGGCTTTGTCCGGTATGGTAAGTCCGGGCCGTTGCAGATCCCGGGCGGTATATACTTTTTTAGGGCCTTCCGGTATCCAGATGCTTCCCTTTTTCCGGCGTTCCTCAATGCGTACGGTCAATGCCTTGTTTTTAACAGAACGGCTCTCTTCATAAATAAAGACAATTCCCTGCATGGTCATGTTCTATCCCATGCTGCCGGTTCCCGGGTTTGGGAGATGAAACAGGCTGAGGTTTGAACCTGGTAGGCTCTGCAATTAAAGTCCATGGTTTGGGATGGTGAGATGATGCTAAGCATGAATTATTCTCCTTTGGACAGAGCTTAACCCAGTCCCTTTGGAAAAGGCAACTTCAGAATTTGAAAGAAAAGGAAATACTTTTTGATCAGATTTCCGTGTCTCTGCCAGATTCTGAAATATATAAATAGTTTGTATTTAAATTATTTGTATGTTAATAACTGTAAAAATTATAATCAATAATTTGAGAGGTTCAGTTGCTATTTGAAGATTGCGTATGCTTTCGATTGGGTAAAACAGTACGCCGGGTAACAAAGGCTTATCGACAAGAGATATCCAAGTATAACCTTACACACGGACAATTTTTTATGATGCTTGCGATTCTGGAAGAAGATGGATTATTGCCAAGTGAGATAGCAGAGAAAACCTCCCAGGACAGGGCGACAACAACAGGGTTGCTTGACCGGCTCGAAAAAGAGGGCTGGATTGAGAGAAAAGCGGACAGGGCGGATCGTCGGTCTTTGAGAATTTTTCTTACACAGTATGCTCTTGACCATAAAAAAAACATCATGACACTATTTGAAGAAACAAACCAAAAATTTTTAAACTGTTTCTCCCAGGATGAATGGGCTCAAATGCAGGATTTTTTGACCCGCTTAGACCAATTCAATGATTCTGATCAGGTTTGTTAATTAATAGTTAGGACCATTTCCCCACAACCAAGGGCTAACAGCCCGTCCACAGGGCGATAACTTAATTTTCAGGATAAAAGATATGAATATTGACCAGCTCTCCTTGTATTGTGCACCGACGTTTTTCATAGATGCGGATCATGAGAAGATCATTGCATTTTCATCCCGGAATGCAGGGCCATCGGATAACCCGGTGAAAAAGGCTGTCAGCATTTTTTACGCTGTCAGAGATCAGATTCGGTATGACCCCTATGAGATTCCTAACTTCCAAGAGGGTTTCAAGGCAAGCCGGACTCTGAGCACAGGCAAGGGATTCTGCGTGTCAAAAGCCGTACTTTTGGCTGCCTGCCTCAGGGCCCAGTCCATACCGGCCCGTCTGGGATTTGCCAATGTGAAGAACCATTTAACCACGCCCAAACTCAGGGCAAAAATGGGCACGGATCTTTTCGAGTGGCACGGGTACACAGATGTATTCCTGGAAGGAAAATGGGTCAAGGCGACGCCGACATTCAACTTGAGCCTGTGTCAGGCTTTTGGTGTACTCCCCCTGGAATTTGATGGTCAAAAAGACAGTGTGTTTCACCCCTTTGATGCCACAGGCAAAAGGCATATGGAATATGTTGAAGACCATGGGCATTTCGCGGATCTGCCCTGGGACAGGCTTATGTCTGCATACCATAGCGCCTATCCCAGGTATTTTGAGTCGGATGGTATTTCAGGCGATTTCAATGCAGAGGCAAAGAAATTGCGTACTAACAGCCATGGGTTGACCTGACATATCAGAGCCAGGCTCAGCTCACAACGGATGCAGTGCCGTCATTGACAAGGTTTCACAAAAACGCTATTTTACCATGTTTTGATTCACGGGGTTGCCGTGCTTTAAAAATTTTAAATCGAAACGGCGTGGCCTTTTCTAAATATAAATGAGAGCAGCTATTTTATGGATAACAAAACGAGTAAACTTCTTGATCTTCGCAAAGAGAAGATAAACGAACTTAAAACCGATGGCATCAGTCTGTATCCCAATGATTTCAAACCCGATCACAGGGTACATGAATTAAAAGACATTATTGAAAAAAAATCGGACAGTCTGGGAGAAAATGGAATTAAATTCCGTTTGGCCGGGCGCATGATGGCCATTAATAAAATGGGAAAATCCTCATTTGTCAGGTTTCAGGATGCCGGTGAACAGATGCAGGTATATATCCAGAAAAACATGGTGGGAGATGATGTGTATGCCCTGTTTAAAAAACTGGATATCGGAGATTTTATTGGTGTTGAAGGGCCGTTGTTCCAGACCAAAACAGGTGAATGGACTCTGCTTGCCGAAAGTTTCAGGCTCTTATCCAAGTCTGTGAGACCTCTGCCTGAAAAATTTCACGGTATCAAGGATCCTGAAAAAAGATATCGCCAAAGATATCTCGACCTGATTATGAATGAAAACACCCGCCAGATTTTTAAAAAACGCAGTGCCATTGTGGCTGCCATGAGACGCTTTTTTGATGAAAACGGGTTCATGGAGGTGGAAACACCCATGATGCAGACACTGCCGGGCGGTGCCGAAGCTACGCCTTTTAAAACCTGGCATAATGCCCTTGGCATGGAATTATTTCTTCGCATCGCACCGGAACTGTATCTGAAACGACTGGTGGTGGGCGGATTTGAAAAGGTGTTTGAGATCAATCGTAATTTCAGGAATGAAGGGGTCTCCACCCGGCATAATCCGGAGTTCACCATGGTTGAGTTTTACCAGGCTTACGCCACCTATGAAGATCTGATGAATCTGACCGAAGAGATGTTTGAATCCATTGTTATCCAGATTACCGGGGGCAGCCGTATTGAATACCAGGGACAGGCCATTGATTTTGCCAAGGGATGGAAACGTCTCTCCATGGTCGATTCTCTGTCTGAAATCGGCGGCATTGATCCGGCCATTGTCAATGACACCCAGGCCCTGCTTTTGCACGCTGAAAAAGAAAATATTCAAATTGCCAAAAAGGACCGCCACGGCAAAGTGTTGACCAAACTTTTTGATGCTCTTGTGGAACCTAAACTCATCCAGCCCACATTTATTACCGGATATCCGGTGGAAGTGTCTCCTTTGTCCAGGAAAAGCGAATCAGATCCGGAGCTTACGGACCGGTTTGAATTGTTCATTGCCGGCAGAGAGATCGCCAACGGATTTTCGGAAATCAATGATCCCGAAGATCAGTATAGCCGCTTTCTCATGCAGGTGCGCCAGCGCGATGAGGGCAATGATGAAGCCCATATCATGGATGCGGAATATGTCGAGGCTTTGGAATACGGGATGCCCCCCACAGCAGGGGAGGGGATCGGTATTGACCGTCTTGTCATGCTGCTGACGGATGCCGCCTCCATACGAGAGGTGATTCTTTTCCCCCATATGAAAAACGTATAAAAGGCATTGTGGGAGCAGAGCTCTTCATAGCCGGCAAATATCTGCGGGCCAAACGCAAGGAGGGGTTTATCTCTTTGATCACCCTTTTGTCCGTGGCGGGAGTGATTCTGGGTGTCATGGCACTTGTTGTGGTGATTGCCGTCATGAGCGGGTCTGAAACCGAGTTTCGCAACAGGATTCTTGGGCTGGAGCCCCATATTCTGGCCATGAATTATTCCGGCCACTTCAGCCCTGATCCGGATATGGAGGACAAGATCCGGCAGACCCCCGGGGTTACAGCCGTCTCTCCCATATTATTCGGCCAGGCCATGATACGCACGGCCAACTCTTTTTCCGGTATCATTATCCGGGGGATCGAACCGGAAAAAGGAACAGCACTGATCAAAGGCTACACACCCGAGGACCTTGAAAAAACATTAAATGCCACAACAGGCACAACCGGCCTTCCCGGTATCATCCTTGGTCAGTCCCTGGCCCATGCCGTCAGGGTAATGAAAGGCGACCGTGTGATCCTGATGTCTGCAGCGGGTGTTATCTCTCCCATGGGACAAATTCCGTCCATGAAGCAGTTTGTGGTGACAGGTACATTTAAATCCGGCATGTCGGAATATGATTCAAGCCTGGCCTATGCCCGATTGGATCAGGTCCAGGCCCTGGTGTCTGCCAAAGGTAAAATTTCGGCATTCGGCATCTGGACCGATGAGATATTCCAGGTAAAACACCTGAGCGAAAACGGCCTTGGATTCATCAAATATCCCTATTACCTGCGCAACTGGATGGATATCAACCACAGTCTTTTCTCAGCCCTTAAACTTGAAAAAACAGCCATGTTTGTCATTTTAACGCTGATTATTCTTGTGGCTGCATTTAATATTGCATCAGCCCTGATCATGATGGTTATGGAAAAAACCCGGGATATCGCTGTGTTAAAGGCAATGGGTGCCACAAATGCCGTCATCCGCCGCATATTTATAATCAAGGGGATGATTATCGGCATTATCGGTACGGCTATCGGTACAACCCTTGGCGTGGTGATCTGTTTCGTTCTCAAACGATACGAGTTTATCAAGCTGCCTGAGGCATATCCTTTTTCGACTCTTCCGGTTCAGCTTGAATATTCAGATGTTATCTTAACCGCTGTCTCCGCCCTGGTAATCTGTTTTCTGTCCACCTTATATCCATCGTATAAGGCGTCACGCATGAATCCGGTTGAGGCCATAAGGTATGGATGACACACCGTTGGTGCAACTGGATGGGGTGTCACGCTCTTTTGTATTCAAAACGGCTGAGTTGAACATTCTGCACAAGGCCGATCTGACCATACAACAGGGGGAAACCATTGCCGTGGTAGGGTCTTCGGGTATTGGAAAATCCACCCTGCTTAATATCATCGGCACCCTTGACAAGCCCGATGAGGGAAATCTGATGTTCAATGGAGAACAGATTCTGGGCTACAATAATGAAAAACTTGCCGCCTTTCGAAATAAGAACATCGGTTTTGTTTTTCAATTTCATTATTTACTCCAGGGATTTACAGCGGTTGAAAATGTAATGCTCCCCGGACTGATCAGTGGTAAATCTAAAAAAACTATTGAAAAATATGCAGTAGATATGCTTGAAAGGGTAGAGCTCGGCGCCCGAATCAAATACAGGGTGGAAGACCTGTCCGGCGGCGAGCAGCAGCGAGTGGCCATTGCAAGGGCCCTTGTTATGGCACCAGCCCTTCTGCTGGCTGATGAGCCCACCGGAAATCTGGATCAGAAGAACAGCCACGCTGTTCACCAACTCTTAAAAGAACTTAACCGGGAAACGGGAATGACCATCATCGTGGTCACCCACAATTCAGATCTGGCTGGTTTAATGGACAGAAAACTGACACTGAAAGATGGAAAAATATCCCCGGTATAAAAAGTAATGTTTGTGTTGATTACCTGCTTAGGACCAATTATGAAGCATATTAAGTTCAGTGTACTACTTGCAGCCTTTTTCTGCTTTTGGGGAACAGGCCTTTTGTCTGCCGAGGAGCAAACTGCAGTAGCACTGTTCCCCTTTCATGTCCAGGCGGAGCACCCCGATGAAAAAATTGCGGCGGCTCTGTCAGAAACCCTGAAAGAAAAACTTGAGAAAAACGGTGCAAAAGTGGCGTTAACCCACACCGATGTTGATACAACGGACTGGGGATACGATCAATTCCGCCAGGAAGGTATACGCCTGGGCGTTGACAGAATTATCACCGGAGATATTTTCATAGTCGGGCAAGCCGTGAGCATTGACATAGAGATGCACAATGTATATGACAAACAGGAGCCCCTGGTTTTTTCTTCCCAGTCCCCAAATATGGCGGAACTGTACGCAGCGGCGACCTCTCTGGGAAAAGATATTGCCGGCGAACTTTTTCAACAGAAAATTATTTCAGCCATTACCATCAAAGGCAATGTGCGTGTTGATGCAGATGCCATCCAAAGAGCCATCTCATCGAAAAAAGGAGATCTTCTCAATCGAATTACCTTGGGAAATGATTTGAACAACATATATAAGATGGGCTATTTTGATGATGTAGTCATCAAAAAAGAGAATATGGATAAAGGGGTTGAGCTTATTTTTGAAGTCCGGGAAAAACCCAGTGTCCGTAATATCCGCTTTGAAAATAATAGTGTTTATGATGAAAAAGAATTATTCGAAGTTGTGGGGACATCAACCGGATCTATCCTCAATGTATATAAGCTGAACAATGATGTGGATAAACTCAAACGTCTCTATTATGAGAAAAATTATCATAACTGCCGGATTTCCTATAGCGTCAAACCATTGAAGAATCATCAGGCCGATATTGTTTTTACTATTGAAGAGGGTGAAAAAGTAAAAATCACAACCATTGAATTTGAGGGCAATAAATATTTTGACGATGACGCCATCAAAGATAAGATGCAAACCCGGGAAAAGGGTTTCTGGTCCTTTATCACATCTTCGGGTGAGCTTGATGAAACTGAACTTGACAATGATGTGCTCCGCATAGAGGCTCTTTACAAAAATAACGGATTTATAAATGTCAAAGTATCCGACCCTGTGGTGAATATAGGAAAAGAACAGATAACCATCAAGTTCAAAATCGATGAAGGAGATCAATATAAAAATGGTGTGGTCAGCATCAATGGTGACATTCTTACCACTGAAGCCGAGCTCTTGGCGCTTCTGGTTTCCCAGAAATCGGAACTGTATAACAGGGAACTGATTCGCCAGGATATGATCACCCTTAACGATCAATATGCCAATCAGGGGTATGCCAATGTCAGGGTCACGCCTAAAGTGGACAAACGTGACGATAAAAAAATTGTGGATATCCGCTTTGACATCAGCAAGGGCCCCCTTGTCTATTTCAATCGAATCATCATTTCCGGAAACAATAAAACACGGGATAAGGTTATCAGAAGAGAGTTGGCCTTTGATGAGCAGGATCTTTACAGTATGAAAAAGATCCAGCGCTCCAACAGGAACCTGATGTTCAAAGACTATTTCCAAAAATTTGACATCAAACCGGTTGAAACCAAAGAAGAAAACAGACGGGATGTTTTGATATCAGTGGAAGAGAAATCCACAGGAGCCTTTACCTTTGGTGGTGGTTTTTCCAGTGATGACGGTCCCTTTGGTCAGTTTGCCATTGAAGAGCGTAACCTTTTCGGCAAAGGCCAGACCGCCAAATTCACTGTTCGGATGTCAGGCCAAAATGCCTTGTATAATATCGGATTCACCGAACCCTGGCTGTTTGACAAACCCATTTCAGCTGGCTTTGATATTTATAAATTCGAAAACGAATACGATTATTATGATAAGAATGCTATGGGGCTTACGCTTCGGGCAGCCTCCCGACGGTACTTTGATTACACCACCATTGGTCTGATTTACAACATTGAAAAATTTGACATCGAAGCGGTTGAAACGGCGTATACAACAGTTACCGAAGGCTCTTATCTTACGTCAAGTATCACACCCTATATCAGTTTCGATTCAAGAAACCACAGTTTTCTGCCCACAAGGGGGATGTACCACAAGCTGTCCGTTGAATATGCCGGTGAATTTTTAGGCGGAGAGATTGATTTTACCAAGTATCTTTTGGAATCAGCTGTGTTTTTTCCTTTGTTCTGGAAATTTTCAACAGGTATTTATGCCAAAGGGGGATACCTTGATGACAGGACCGATGGAGATCCAGATATTGATTGGGAACGTTTTTATCTTGGCGGCATCAACTCCATCAGGGGGTTTGACGATACCGACATCAACGGCACCAGGGGGAGCTCCTCCATCGAGGTGGGCGGAGAGAAATATTGCCAGTTTAATATTGAACTGATCTTTCCCATTGCTGAAGAACAGGCGGTGTACGGCGTCCTTTTCTACGACAGAGGTGATGTCTATAGATACGGTGAAAATATTGACTTGGGCGATCAGTTTTCCAGCTCAGGTTTTGAACTCAGATGGAACTCTCCCATGGGCCCCATCAGGCTGGCCTATGGCATTGTTATAGATGGTAAAGATGTTAAAAGTTGCGGTGATGGCCAGTTTGATTTTTCAATTGGTGCATTTTTCTAAAAAATTAGAATTTTATTTTTGGAGGCATAAATGAAAAAAAGTATTTTAGTTCCGGCAGTTCTGATGATTGCGGCAATCTTTTCCTGCAGCGCCTTTGCCGCAGATGCAAATAAAATAGGGATGATCAATTTTGAAAAAATATTAAAAGAGTCCAGTGCCGGTAAAGTGACCCAAAAAGAACTTCAGGCGAAATTAGACGAACTTAAGGAAAAACTTCAGGCCGAGGAAAAAAAAATTCAGGACATGAAAGTGGCCTTGGATCGTGAAGCCCTTGTGCTCAGTGCTGAAAAAAAACTTGAACGTCAGCGGGAACTTCGGGACAGAGTCGATGATTTGAAAAAAATGAATGCCGATTATACCCAGGAAATGCAGATGCTGCAAAACAAGAAGATGAATGAAATGCAAAAAGATGTCTTTGACATTGCAAACAAGATAGGAACCCAAAAAGGGTATCTTCTCATCATCGAAAGAAAAGGGGCCGGTGTTATCTTTGCTGCAGACAAGGTGGATATCACTGATGAAGTAATCAAAGAATACAATGCCGTATACGCTGAGAAAAAATAATACATGCTTACAGCAGAACAACTATCCGCCATGGTCAATGCCCGGGTACATGGGGATCCGGGCACTGCCATTTCAGGTGTATCTTCCTTTGACGATGCAGGTCCAAAGGATCTGACCTTTGCGGTGGATAACTCTTTTCTCTGCCGGCTTAATGAAACAAAAGCCGGCATCATCCTTGTTCCGAGCCAGACCCCGGCTGTTTCGGGTATAACGCTTCTTTGCAGCGATAACCCAAAACTTGCCTTTTTTAAGGTTGTGGAGCATCTGATGCCTGCCCAGCCGTTGAAAGAGTTTATTCACCCCACGGCTGTTATTGCAGATGGCTGTGTTATCGGGCAGGGTACTCGTATCGAGGCCTATGTCAGTATCGGGGAAGGCACTACTATTGGCAGTCATGTCCACATCATGGCCAATACGGTGATCGGAAAACAATGTCAGATCAACGATTCCTGCCGCATCAGCCCCAATGTCACCATAGCCGATAAAACCCATATAGGCAGGCAGACCATGATTCACCCCAACTCAGTCCTGGGTTCCGACGGTTTTGGATTTGTCCAGGATGGTCACGCCCATGCCAAGTTGGTTCATACAGGATACGTTCATATTGGTGATCGCTGTGAAATCGGTGCCTGCAATACCATTGACAGAGGAACTTTGGGCATAACCCGCATCGGCAACGGTGTTAAAACGGACAATCAGGTCCATATTGCCCACAATGTTAAAATCGGGGATGATACACTGGTGGTGGCCCAGGTTGCTATTGCCGGCAGCGCCACCATCGGCAGAAACGTCATTATTGCAGGCAAGGCCGGCATTTCCGGGCACCTGAATATAGGCGACGGGGCCATTGTCGGACCCTATTCCGGAGTCTCCGGTAATGTTCCCCCGGGCGAAGTTGTTTCAGGCATACCCCACATGCCCCATAAAATTTGGCTGAAAGTGTCTAATATCATACCCCGGCTACCCGGTTTAAGAACACGGCTGCTTTCATTGGAAAAACGGATCAAAAAGCTGGAAAGCACTCAGACGGAGCAACCATGATTCATCCAAGCGCAATTATTGACTCATCTGCCAGGATAGATGAGAATGTCACCATTGGCCCTTATACCATTGTCAAGGGCGATGTTACCATTGGATCCGGCACAAGCATAGGACCCTACTGCACCATTGACGACCACGTCACCATCGGTCCGGACTGTAATATTTTTCAGTACGCATCCATTGGCGGTGCCCCCCAGGATCTTAAATTCCATGGCGAGATCACCCACCTTACCATTGGCAGGGGGTCTATTATCCGAGAATTTGTCACCATTAACCGCGGCACGGGTTTTGGCGGCGGCATCACTGAAGTGGGCGAAGAAAATTATCTGATGGCCTACACCCACATTGCCCATGACTGCAAAACCGGCAAAGGGGTTATTCTTGCAAACAACTCAACCCTTGCAGGACATATTGAAATCGGAAATTATGCCACCATAGGCGGCCTTGTGGCCATTCATCAGTTTGTTAAAATTGGTGACTACGCTTACATCGGTGGTAAATCCGCGGTGGTAAAAGATATTCCGCCCTATGTCATTGCCGCAGGTGACAGGGCCACCCTGCATGGACTGAATAATGTGGGACTTCAACGCCATAATTTTGATACTTTCGTCGTACGTCAGTTGAAAAAAGCGTATCGGATATTTTTCCGTATTGGTCTGACCGTGACCCAGGCCGTGGAAAGAACCCGGGCAGAGGTCGAACAACTGCCTGAAGTCGTGGCTTTCTGTGAATTCATAAAAAATTCCAACCGTGGGGTGACGCGTTAATATCCATGATCCCTTGCGAAGACAATAGTTGTTCTTCCCACATCGGCCTGATTGCAGGCGGCGGACAGTTTCCGTTGCTTTTCACACGCAAAGCCCATGCAAAGGGCTACAAAGTCATCGGGGTCGGATTCCGTAGTGAAACTGATCCCCGACTGGCCGAAATGACCCACACATTTGAATGGCTTTATCTTGGCCAGCTCAACAAACTGATCCGCTATTTTAAATCCCATGGCGTCACACAAGCACTGCTTTTGGGTTCTGTCAGCAAAGCCAATATTTTTAAAGATATCCGGCCCGATTTCAAAGCCCTTGCCTTTATCGCCAAAACAGCAGGCACCCACGACGACAATATCCTTTCATCCTTTGCGGATCTTCTGGAAAAGCAGGGGATTACCCTGGTACCGTCCACCTTTCTTCTGCCTGAACTGATCAGCCCTAAAGGCTGCTGGACAAAGCGTAAACCCGACAGGGCAGAAAAAAAAGATATCCAGCAGGGATTCAAGCTTGCCAAAGCCGTGGGGCGCCTTGATATCGGCCAATGCCTTGTGATTTCCAATGGAACGGTCCTTGCCGTGGAGGCCATTGACGGCACTGACGCCACCATAGAACGGGGAGGGCGCCTGAGCCGGGGCAATGGGGCCACCATTGTAAAATTATCCAAACCTGCCCAGGACTTGCGCTTTGACCTGCCTTCAACAGGATGCACCACCATTGAAACCATGCACCGGTCAGGGGTAGACGTTCTTGTGCTTGAGGCGGAAAAGTCCATTTCATTTGACCGTGAAAAAATGATTGCCCTGGCAGACCAGTACAATATCTGCATAACTGCTGTGACCGAGGATGAGATCCATGAATAACAGCCATGGGCTGGCCAGGTCTGCGGATCCCGTGACTTTGTCCGCAACGCGTTGTAACTTTGATATAAAAAGTGCCCGGCACGTCATGATCCTTACCGGTGAGCCTTCCGGAGACTTCCACGGGGCAGCCCTGGTGCGGTCTTTAAAACATCTTTGCCCCGGAATCCGGATTACAGGCATTGGCGGTAAAGCCATGGCAGAGCAGGGGGCAGATATTTTCTTTCCCATTGACAGGCTGTCAGCCATGGGACTTGTCCAAGTCATCAAACAAATAGGCGCCATCAAACAGGCTTTTTCCCTTGTCAAGCGACGATTAAGAACAGATCCCCCTGATGCTGTTGTGCTCATTGACTATCCGGGCTTTAATCTGAAAACCGCGGCCTTCATCAAACAGCATTATGATATTCCTGTCTGCTATTATATCGCGCCGAAAGTCTGGGCCTGGAATGCAAAACGCCTGGATACCATTGCAAAAGTTACGGATCATGTGGCACTGATCTTTCCCTTTGAAATCCCCATTTATAAAGCAAAAAAAATATCTGCCACCTATGTGGGAAATCCCTTGGTGGATGAATACCCCCAAAGCCTGCCGGTTTCAGGCAAAGATAAAAGAACCGATTTGTCAGATAATCTGGTTGTCGGTATGCTTCCCGGTTCAAGGACTGCTGAAATTGACAACCTTCTTCCGGTTATGCTGGATGCCGCAGGCATTATTGCCCAAAAAATCCCCCATGCCAGGTTTCTTATTTCATCAGGTATTAAACGGCATGAAGAACGCATTGAAAATATTGTTTCTCACCACCCGAACGGTAAGTTATGCCGGGTTGTAACAGGACGGCCCAAGCAGATTTTTGACCAGGCCTGTCTTTTGGTTGCCGCATCGGGAACCGTTACGCTGGAAGCGGCGTTAAATCTTGTGCCCACTGTCATCATCTATAAAATGTCCTTTGTGGCCTACCGGCTTGCACTGCTGCTTGTGAAAACTGAATTCGTAGGTCTTGCCAATCTGATTGTGGGCAGCCAGGTGATGCCGGAGCTGCTCCAGGACAACGCCAATTCCCGGACCATCAGTGAAACTGTATTAGCAATGCTTCCTGAACTTGACAGTCATAGGCAGAAACTGCGCCAGGTTCGCAAACGGTTAGGCCTGCCGGGTGCTCCGAAACGTGCGGCAGCTATTATACTTAACCTGATTCACAAAAATGATACAAAAAACAGAAAATATCTGCCAATGCCCTAATTACCTGTTTGACAAAATCAGGCAAAAGCGATTAGATTATTTATTTTCCAAGATGTCAAATTATTAGGAAATATTGTCGTTTATGAGTTTCGAACTGACCCTGTTATGTTTCTGCCTTCTTCTTTCAGGTTTTTTTTCAATGTCTGAAACAGCGCTTTTCTCCATTTCCAAAGTCAAAGCCCTGCATATTGCCAAGGACGGGTCAAACTCCGGCCGGCTGATTCTTGAAATGAAAGAAAACTCCCATACCCTTTTAACCACTATTCTCATTGGTAACAACCTGGTCAACATCGGTGCATCAGCCCTTGCCACTTCCCTTGCCATTGCCCATTTTCAGTCCAATGCCGTGGGCATTGCCACCGGTATCATGACGCTTCTGGTCCTTGTTTTTGGAGAGATTTTTCCTAAATCCTTTGCCAACCACAACAATGTGGTGGTCTCAAGGGCTGTGATATACCCCCTTTACTGGCTGTCAAAACTTTTGTGGCCTTTGATCTTTGTCCTCAATTTCATCCCCAAACTGCACGGTACCATAGACAATGCCCAGGAAGCTGTCACCGAGGATGAACTGATGACCATGGTGGAGGTGGTTGAAGGTGAAGGCGAGATCAAGGAGGAAGAAAAAGAATACATCACCAACATCTTTGAGTTTGATGACACCTGCTGTTCTGAGATAATGACGCCCAGGGCCGACATGTTTGTGGTGGATGCAGCCGAGGGGTTGGATATTCCAACGGTTCTAAAGACTGGCTTTTCACGCATTCCGGTGATTGAAGATACCATAGATAATGTTGTGGGAATTCTTCATATTAAGGATCTTTTTTCAAGATACCTGGAAAAGGACTGTTCCGAAGCATCCCCGGACAACCTTGATATTAAATCGATGATGAAGAAACCCTATTTCATACCGGAATCGAAGAAACTGGATTCACTGCTTAAAGCCTTTAAGGCGAAAAAAAGTCATATGGCCGTCGTGGTTGATGAGTATGGCGGCGTTTCCGG
Source organism: uncultured Desulfobacter sp. (assembly GCF_963665355.1). Classification (GTDB taxonomy): domain Bacteria; phylum Desulfobacterota; class Desulfobacteria; order Desulfobacterales; family Desulfobacteraceae; genus Desulfobacter. The sequence goes on along the minus strand of NZ_OY762229.1, from coordinate 4,516,382 downwards.
CATCGTAACCCTTGAGGATGTGGTTGAAGAAATTTTTGGAGAAATTGCCGACGAGTCAGATAAAAATACGCCGGATATTGTCCAGATCAAAGGTAACAAGTGGCTGGTGGCCGGTAAAACAGACATATATCATCTCAACAAAGAGCTGAACTTAGGCATTCCTGAATCTTCAAACTACGATACGGTATCGGGTTTCTTCCTGGAACTTGTGGAGCGTATTCCCAACCCCGGGGAGTCCATTCATATGAACAACTGGGTTTTTACGGTAAAGGATATGGACGGCAACCGGATTCAGTCTTTCATTATTAAACCGGCTGACGAACCATGATTTGTGCAATATCATGCACTTAAACATCGTGTACGCCATTGTCTTAAGTCAAACATATCTTAATTTTGTGATATTGAGATTTGAATCTATTGACAGAAACAGATTCGACGTATAAGGTTCTAAAAAATTATAGGGAAAAATAGTTCAATGACTTTTAGCTTCAACAAAAATTTTTATTTTAGCACTCGATTTTATAACAAGGACAGCCTGCCTGTGGACTACTGATTTTTCCCATAAATTAAACTGAAATCACTAAAAACCGCAGCAGGCAAAGGCCTGAGGCGGTTTTTTTATTTGTGTCCAATTACAAAAAAGAAGGGAATCGACATGACAGACCTGGAAATTAAGGACAAAGAGAACCAAACGCCCCTGTCTCCGCTTCGCGGGGAAATAGACCGCATTGACGAGCGCATCCTTGAACTGATTAACCAGCGCCTTGAAATCGGAAAAAAAGTAGGTGAGATCAAAAAGCAGAAAGGCGGCCAGATTCTGGACCGGAACCGGGAACGCATGGTGATTGAAAGGCTTTCCCGGATCAATCCCGGCCCTGCCGATGAAAGTCTGATCCAGTACATTTTCAATGTGATCATCACGGCCACCCGGGAAATTCAACGGCCTGTGACCATAGGTTTTCTCGGCCCCGTTGCAAGTAATTCCCATATTGCAGCCCTCCACTATTTCAATCACTGCGGAGAGTTTGTGGAACAGCCTGGTTTTTTCGATATTTTTAACAATATTAAGCGAAAAGAGCTTCATTTCGGCATCGTTCCCGTCGAAAATTCCATTGAAGGGGCTGTCAGTTATACCCTGGACCTGTTTGCCGATTTTGATATTCATGTTACAGCAGAGCATTATGAGCCTATCTCCTATGATCTGTTATCCATTTCAGGAGAACTTAAAGACGTTAAAATCGTTTATTCTCACCCCCAGGCCATTGCCCAGTGCAAAAACTGGTTGAAGAAACATTTGCCCGATGCCATAGTCATGGATACCACCTCCACATCAAAGGCTGCACTGATGGCCTCAAAGGATGAACGGATTGCAGCCATTGCATCGGTCAAGGCCGCTCATTTTTATACTCTGCTGCCGGTGGCATCAAAAATAGAGGACCGTGCAGGCAACATTACCCGGTTTCTTGTGATTGGAGGAGCTGCTCCGGAAAGAACCGGGAATGATAAAACATCTATTATGTTTGCCACGGCCCATGCTCCGGGTGCTCTTTTCAGGGCTCTGTCCCCTGTGAACCAGTCCGGACTGAACATGGTCAAGCTTGAATCCAGACCCACGCGCCGTCAGAACTGGAGCTATAATTTTTTCATGGACATTGAAGGACATATTCAGGATGAAAAAGTATTTCAAACCATTGAAGAGATTCGAAGACAGACCCTGTATTTAAAGGTATTGGGATCATATCCGATTGCCTCAAACAAGGAGATATTGCAATGATTGATGCGGATACCCGGGTTTTTTGTGTATTCGGAAATCCTGTCAGGCACTCCAAAGGCCCCATAATTCATAATGCGGCGTTGAAAAAACAGGGCATAAACGCCGTTTACCTCGCTTTCGAGGTGCAGGATGCGGCCCAGGCGGTGCAGGCCGTGCGCACCTTGGATATCCGGGGCGCTTCTGTGACCATTCCTTTCAAGGAATCCGTCATGGCACATATCGACTGGATCGATCCCACGGCCCGGGCCATTGGTGCCGTAAACACCCTGGTCAATGACGATGGTGTTCTCAAAGGTTATAATACGGATTGTCTGGCCGCCGTGGCCCCCCTCATTCCCTTCGGCATTGCCGGAAAAACCGTTTGCATCGTAGGTGCCGGCGGCGCAGCCCGGGCTGTGGCCTACGGCATTGCCGCCCATAAGGCGAATATCATCATCACCAATCGCACGGAACAAAAAGGCCTTTCCCTTGCCCAGGCGGTTCATGGTCTGTTTATACCTGCCCGGGAGATGGAAAGTATTAAAGCTGATGTGCTGATCAATACCACAAGTATCGGCATGACACCCAAAGAGGACCAGATTAGCTTTCCAGCCGGGGCATTGACATCTGATATGGTGGTGATGGATGTGGTGTATACCCCGTTGAAAACCCGGCTGCTTGAAGCAGCGGAACAAAAGAGGTGCACAACCATTGACGGTCTGTCCATGTTCATTGCCCAGGCCGCAGCCCAGTTTGAATTGTGGACGGGTGTGACCCCTGATACGGATCTGATGCGGAGCATACTTTCAAGCAATATGTAAAGATAAAAGGAGAGCAATATGAAGCAGGTCATTCCCCGAAGTATCCAGGACCAGGTGGTCAGAATTCCAGGTTCCAAAAGTATCTCGCACCGGATGCTGATCTGTGCAGCCCTGGCCGACGGTACCTCTGAAATTTATAATGTTCTGGACAGCCAGGATATTTCACTTACCCGCAAGACCCTGGGGTGCATGGGGGCGAAAATTGAAAGCAGACAAGACGGCACCCTGTCGGTCACAGGTTTCGGCGGGCGGCCAAAGCCCTGGCCAGATCCCATTCACCTTGGAAATTCCGGTACGTCCATGCGCCTTCTGGCTGGCATTGCAGCCCTTGGCAGTACACCATATACCCTGACCGGGGATGAACGGATGTGCCAACGCCCCATGGGAGAACTTTTGGATGCTTTAAGCCGTATCCGTATCCGTGCCTATTCCCAGAACGATGCGGGCACACCGCCGGTTGTAATCCAGGGCACAGACAGGGCAGGGGGCCGCACCCTTCTTGACTGCTCCCGGTCAAGCCAGTACCTGTCGGCCCTTCTCATGGCCGGGGCGTTTTTTGACCAGGGGCTTGTGATTGATCTGACCGCCCCCCCCGTGTCCCAGCCCTATATCGATCTTACCCTGGATGTCATGAAGCAGTTCGGGGTCAATGCCTTCCAGATATCCGACACCAGTTATGAGGTTCCCGGAGACCAGACCTACTTATCCGGAACCAGAGCCGTGGAACCGGATCTTTCCAATGCCGGCTATTTCTGGGCCGCAGGGGCGGTCACAGGTGCGGATATCGGCGTGGACAATATCGGTACAACCTCTTTGCAGGGCGATGTGAAACAGGCCTATATCTTTGAAAAGATGGGGTGCACAGTAAATCATGACGGACGGGTGTTGCGAGTGAAGGGCCATCCCATGCACGGCGTGGATGTGGATATGTCCGATACCCCGGACGCGGTGCCTGCCGTGGCTGTAACCGCAGCGTTTGCCAAAGGAACCACCCGGATCTCCAATATCGGCCATCTTCGGGTCAAGGAGTGCGATCGCATTGATGCGGTATGTTCCCAGCTTACAAAGATGGGGATTAAAGCGGAGCAGGGTTCTGATTTCATGGAGATTACCGGCGGTACACCCCATGGTGCCGTCATTGAAACCTTTAACGACCATCGCATTGCCATGGCCTTTGCCGTTGCAGGCCTTATGGTGGACGGCATTGAAATTGAAAATCCGGGATGCGTGGAAAAATCATTCCCGACATTCTGGCAGCTCTTTGATGTGTTGTAGATTTGATATTTTGTAAATTTTAATATTCTTTAAACTTTAGTGGTCTGTCAAAAGGAAGTTTCCATGCGTCCCATTTTTCTTATCGGATACCGGTGTACGGGCAAAACCAGTACAGGAACGTATCTGGCCAAGCTTTTGAACAAAAATTTTCTGGATACGGATCTGGTTTTGGAATCCACTTGGGGCACAACCATTGCCCAGATGGTGGATCGGCATGGCTGGCCCTATTTCAGGGCAAAAGAGACTGAAACCCTGATGAATCTGGATCTTGAAAACGCTCCTGTGGTGGCCACGGGCGGCGGTATCATTCTTGCCGAAGAAAACAGGCAGTTTTTAATAAAAAACGGGGTTGTTGTATATCTTTATGCCACGGCCTCTGTTCTGACGGACAGGATCCGCAAAGATAAAAAAAACACCGAGCGCAGACCCGATCTTACCCGGGACAGCCTTTCCCTTGAAACCCAGAAGATGCTTGAAATCAGAAACCCCTTGTACCAGGCACTTGCCGCCATATCCATCGACACAGAGAAATTTTCTTCTCAAGCTGCAGCACTTCGAATCATAGAGGAACTTGGCCCGCAATACAGGAGTACCTGATGCGTTATTATTTAAATACAGGAACAGATCCGGCCTTTAATCTTGCCGCCGAACAATATTTACTGGAAAATGCAAGTGAAGATTGTTTCATGCTCTGGCGCAATCATAATACCATTGTTGTCGGCAGAAACCAGAACACATTATCCCAGATCAATCCTGAATTTGTTGAAAAACACAATATTCACGTGGTTCGACGAATCACAGGCGGCGGCGCTGTCTACCATGACCTGGGCAATATCAATTTCACGTTCATCAAGGTGGGGGGACAGGCAAAACGAATAGACTTTTCCGCCTATACCCGTCCGATCCTTGACTATCTCAATGGGCGGTCAGTCCCTGCCGTACTTGACGGCCGCAATGATCTGATCGTGGATGGGCTTAAAATTTCCGGAAATGCCCAGCATATTCACAAGAACCGGGTACTGCATCACGGCACCCTGCTTTTTGATGTTAACCTGGAAATGTTGGCCACATCCTTGTTGGTGGACCCTGAGAAATACAGGGACAAGGCCGTGCAGTCCATCCGAAGCAGGGTTTGCAATATCAGGAATTATCTATTGGACAGGCCAAATGTTGAACAATTTATGGATGATCTTGGCCGGCATATGCACAACGCCCATCATGCCGTTATGACACAGTTCAATGAAGATGATCTCAAACAGATTAACCGCCTTGCCGGGGAAAGATACCGGCAGTGGCATTGGAATTTTGGAGACTCTCCTGCATATAACTTTTCAAAATCCACCCGGACCCCCGGCGGCACCATTGACATTCGAATGCAGGTAAAAGACGGTGTGATCCAGGGGATACGCATTTTCGGAGACTTTTTCGGCATTGATCCTGTCAGCGATATAGAGGTCCTGCTTACGGGCTGCCGCCATGATTCCGAATCTATCAAAAATATATTAGAGGCCGTTGATTTGGAACGACATATTAAAGATGTGACCATTGATCATCTGATCCATTCCATGTTTTAATTGATGAGTTTTAATCCGTGTGCGTTAAAACAAAATTTTCAAGATGATAAAAAGGAGGCGTTTTAATGAATATAATAACCCATCAGTTAATAGATAATGAACTGTGCGGCAAACCGGTCATGGTGGAAAACGGCAAAAGCCAAGTGGAATACACAACTACGTCGAGAATGGCGGCAGACGAGTCAGGTCTGGTTCATGGCGGATTTATTTTCGGACTTGCCGACTATGCGGCCATGCTTGCCGTGAATCACCCCAATGTTGTTCTTGGCGGGGCAGATGTTAAATTCTTAAAACCCGTTAAGGCAGGGGAATCTGTCCATGCCCTGGCCAGTGTAGAATCCGTGTCTGGTAAAAAACAGATGGTCAGCGTGACGGTCAGCCGTGGCGAAGAGGTGGTGTTCAAAGGGGATTTTGCCTGCTTTGTCCTGGAAAAACATGTTCTTGGATAAAAAGGGAGCAGCGCTGAATATGGTACCATGAAGAGCATGAACATTCTATTTTCATGCTCTTCATGGTTTTAATCTGGCGGTATATTGATTTTAAGACATTTCAGCCTGTTAAAGCATTGCTTCCTGGGGAGCTTTGATTATATCGCTTTCCAGCATGTCAGCAATACTTAAGGCGGAATTCAGGGCGTCGTTAATCATGAAAAGCTGAATTTTCAGTGTTCTCAACGAGGCCGGGGTTGCCGCGATTTTTTCTTGGGATGCAAGAACGGAAGAAAACAGGTCTGCTTTTTGGGCAAACCCGGACAAACGTTCACTGAATTGAACGATCTCTTTTGACCATTTGTCTCTTTCTTCCCGTGTCAGTTCGATATTTGCATTGCCAGTGCCGTTAATCAGGTGGTCAATCTGGTATTCCTGGGGGTTGGCGATGATTTCATACATATTTTGTACTCCTTTACAGCTCAAATTAATCCGGAAAAAGCGGTAACGCTGATCCGATGCCAAGCAACGTATAATTTTGATGAAGAATAAGGTGGCACCGGGCATTAGTCAAGCTTAGATACTGAAAAAATTAGATATTCATTGTTTGAGTATTCAAGTGTCATCCTAACACTCCTTTAATAATTGGTGTTAAATGGAATTTATTGCATTTGACACCCTTGAACCAGGATTCATTTTTATTTTTCGTTTAGCAAATAACCCAGGATATCTCCCTGGGTGTAAATAATTTTCAAAATGGATAGATAATACGAGGATCGGGCATTGGATATTCGCCGCTGGGCATCCACAAGCAGGGTATTGGCATCCATGATATCAATACTGTCAGCCATACCGTATTTAAACTGCATCTGAACGGCATTGAAATTTTCCTGGGCAGATTTGACTTCATCCGCAAGGTTGACCAGGGTTGATTTTGCGGTATTGAATTCCAGAAAAGACTGCTTTGATTCAAGTATAACCGCTTTTTTTTCATCGGACAGGGCCTGCTGTGCCTGGCGCTGCCGTGCCATGGCCTGGCGCACCTGGGCCCGCCGCAACCCGCCGTCATACAGGGTAAATGCCACCTGGGCCTGGATATATGCCTCTTCGGTATCATACCCGCCCCGGGTCCCGGTTTCGGTGTCATATGTGATATCTTTTTCCCGATAACCGCCTTCAAGCTCAACCCGGGGCCAGTATTCACCCTTTTCATAGGAAACGGTCTGCCGGGCAACCTCAATATTTTTCAGGGCTTCCTTGATTTCATAACGGTTTTCAAGGGCGTGGGATTTTATCTGTTCAAAGGTGACTGAATAATTATCAATCTCTTTGAGCTCACCCGGTGCCATGGTGAACTGGTCTTCGACACCCGTGAGCCGGACAATACCGGCCTTGGCTGTCTGAACATTATTAAGTGCAACAATGTGATCTGTTTTAGCCTTTGACAACTCCGCCTGGGCCCTGTACAGAGCTGTTTTTGTCACACTGCCCACAGTGAGCTTTTCACTCACCGAATCCCGGTATGTGGTCAACCGTTCAACTTCGGCATCTGCCACTTCAACCAGACGTTTTGAATTCAGCGCCTGGATATAGGCCTGGGCCACCTGAAAGATGTAATCGCTTCTAATGGCCTGTTCTGAAAACTTTGCCTTTTCAATATTTTTCTTGCTGACGTCATAGGCGATCAGTTCCCTGCCGTTCAGGGTAAACGACTGGGTGAGTTTGCCCCCCAGGATATTGACATCCGGGGTATAATAATCGTCGTTTTTATAATTCAGATAACTGCCGTATATGGTGGCTCCTGGAATGAGCACGGACTGGGCCCGCTTTTTATCCTGCTGGGCAATATATGTATATTCCCGGGCAATCTGGATGGTTTCTGCATTTTCATTGGCCATCCGGCACAATTGTTTCAGGGTGTATGACGGTTCGCACATGCCTTGTGATGCAAATTCGAAAACCATTAACAATAAAGCCAGAACCCAGACATAAATCTTGCTCATAGTTAAATCCTTATATGCCGAAAAATGGTGTTGAAACGATCTGACGACTCCGTGCGCCATAAACATAGTATGTCCTAAAATTCAGGTCAAGTTGATGATTTCTTTGGACAACAGACAATATCTGCACAGCCCTTGAAAAATATGTTTTCAAGGTTATAATTCATGGGTTTGATAGTAAAACCAATCATTGTATGATAATTTATCAACAAGATTTTAAATTACATTCTAAGGACAGGAGGAAAGCTTGAGCATTATACCCGGAACAGAATATGAAGGTCTGCCACTGATCAGACAGGGAAAGGTCAGGGACATTTTTGATACGGGCGATGCCCTGCTCATGGTGACCACTGACCGGCTTTCTGCCTTTGACGTGGTGCTTCCCGACCCCATTCCGGACAAGGGCAAGGTGTTGAATCAGATTTCCGTGTTCTGGTTCAAACAGATGGAAAGCATCATTAAAAATCATATCATCAGTACCGATGTAAATGATTATCCGGCGCAGTTTCATAAATATAAAGATAAACTTGAAGGCCGCAGCATGCTGGTGAAAAAAGCCCAGCCCATGGCTGTGGAGTGTATCGTAAGGGGCTATATTTCAGGGTCAGGCTGGAAATCCTACCAATCCGAAGGCCATGTATGCAATATCAAACTTCCCCGGGGCCTCAAGGAGTCCGACAAGCTTGAGACGCCCTTGTTTACGCCGTCCACCAAGGCTGAAATCGGTGATCATGACATTAACATCGGCTTTGATGAAGCTGTGAATATTCTGGGAAAAGAGATTGCAGAAAAATTAAGGGACTTAAGCCTTGAGATTTATAACCGCGGTGCAGCCCTTGCCCTGGAAAAAGGGATTATCATAGCAGATACAAAATTCGAGTTCGGCCTGCTTGACGGTGAAATCATTCTCATTGATGAAATTCTGACTCCGGATTCATCCAGGTTCTGGCCTTTGGATGATTATGAACCCGGCAGGGGACAGAAAAGTTTTGACAAACAGACTGTCAGGGACTGGCTCACCAATTCAGGTTGGGGAAAAACCCCTCCCGGGCCCAAACTGCCCCAGGAAATCATTGATAATACCAGCAAAACCTACAAGGAAATCTTTACCCGCCTGACCGGAAAAAGCATCTGATCCATGACAGCCATGATCTTTACTGATATCCCGGTGTCTGAGATAGACCTTTCAGATACCGGGTTTCGCATTACAGGGTCCGGGTGCGACATTGAACACCTGTCGGCATCCATTTGCCGATATGGCATTATGGTTGCGCCCCTGGTGATGTGTCAACGGGACAAATACATTGTGGTGTCCGGATTCAGGCGGATTGAAGCGGCTCTGCATTCAGGGCTTTCCCGGATATCATGCCGTGTCATGCCTGCAGGGCAGTTTCTGGATGCTGCCCTGGCTGCCGTCACCGAAAATTCATTTTCAAGGGAGTTGACCCCTGCAGAACTCATTCGGGCCACCACTCTTTTAATGGGTTTTATGGATGCCAAAAGTATGGCAGAAAACGCTACTTCTATCTTTAACATGCCGCTGAATCCCGGTTATATTCATACGCTGGCCAGAATCCATACCATGCCGGATCCTGTCCTTGACCTTCTGGAGCAAGGACAGATATCCATTAAGGCGTGTAAAAATCTTTTGACCCTGGATTCAGATATTTTATCTGAATTTTTACATCTTTTTTCCCAGATCAAAGTCTCCTCGGGTATCCAGATGGAGATCATTGCTTGGGCAAAGGAGATATGCGCCCTTGAAAAAATAAGCCTGTCAAGGCTCATCCAGGAGAGCCCGTTGGATGGCAATGATGCCGGACATAGAGATATGGGAGCCCTTGGAAAGCAGTTCAAGTCCTTTCTTGCCCAGCGGCGGTTTCCCGCACTTACGGCAGCTAAATTTAAGGCCCAGGAGCAAATCAAGACACTTGATCTGGATTCCGGATGTCAATTGACGCTTCCTGAAAATTTTGAAGGAATGGTCTATACCATGCAGATGGAATTCAAAAATGAGGATGAGTTTAACATGCGCCTTAACCGCCTGGCAAAGCTTTCAGAGCATCCAGCATTCAAATCCCTTATGGCCAGATAGGGACAGAAAATAATGATCAATCCCACCCGGGTATTCATGGACAAGGAGCTGGAGCTGACCCCCGAAATCGCGTACCTGGTTTCAAAGGTCAAACCGACACCTGAAAAGGTTTCGGACTCAAAACCAGTATATGATCTGATCAACCAGGCCGATGATCCCGTGGGCTTTGCCAAAAATGTGCTGTATATCACCAGCAACAAGGGGGCCCTGATCCGCCAGTGTCCGGGCACCAGCCACTATACCTGCTGTGATTACACCATTTTGCACTGCGGCACCTATTGTACCATGGACTGCGCCTACTGCATTCTTCAGGCCTATTTTCATCCCCCCGTGCTCCAGTATTTTGCAGGTTTTGACCGGTATACGTCCGCACTTGATCCGGTTTTCCAGGGGAATACCATTTTACGCATCGGCACCGGCGAGTACACCGACTCCCTGATCTGGGAACCTGTGAGCCTGATGCCCAGGTTTCTGGTTGAAACGTTTGCTGCCCAGGACAGGGCCGTTCTTGAACTGAAAACCAAAACCGTCAATATAGACGGACTTCTGGATCTTGACCATAACCGGAAAACCATTCTGTCCTGGTCTGTCAACACTCCTGAAATGATAGCCTCCCAGGAACGGGGCACAGCCAGCCTTGCCGCACGGCTTAAGGCTGCTGCCAAGGCAGTGTCCAAAGGGTTTCGGGTGGCATTTCATTTTGACCCCATTTTTCTGTACCCGGGATGCGAAACTGCATATGAAAAGGTGATTGAAGCCATCTTCACCCATGTGTGCCCGGAAGATGTCGTGTGGATTTCCATCGGCACTTTCAGGTTCATGCCCCATTTAAAATCCATCATTGAATCGCGTTTTCCCGATTCAACAATCCCTTACGGGGAATTCATCATGGGGCTTGACAATAAAATGCGCTACTTCAAGCCGTTACGCATAGCCATATACCAGCGCCTTGCTGCTTTGCTGCGGCAGCTTGCCCCCGATGTTGCCGTCTATTTCTGCATGGAAGATGAAGAGGTGTGGATGAAAACCTTTGGCTTTTTTCCCGGACAGCCCAAAGCACTGGCCCATATGCTGGACACCGCTGCCGTGAACCGGTGCGGACTCGACAGTAACCTGCTTTAGCCCGATTCCTTTTAAAACTGTTTCATATTTTCCTGTAGTTCATTTTGAAATGACATCGTGTTTCATATTGAACCGTTGACCGGATTCTCCATATGAACAGCCTGTTATAATGCGCCTTTTCCATACGTTCTTGATGGCATGAATTTTGTAATCTTCTATGATATCAGACAAGGACTTCTGCGGTGATTTTATGACTGCCCCGGCAGGACTGAAGATGCTGCAGCGTAAAGAATTTTTTCATAGAAATGGACATGACAGGTGAATACCGAAAATATACTTGTTCTTTTTTCCGCCCAGAGCCCGGATCTGAAAGCTTTATACCACGGCATCGCCCTTATCGAGCGTATCAGGGCCAGGCTTTTTGTACTGCTGATCCACAATTGCGATGCCATCGGGCTGCGAAAATCAACATCCCTTGAACATGCATGCATGGATATTGTAAGACAGGCCCGCCAGGAAGAACTGCCCGTCTCCTTTTATCTGGGCCGGGGTGATGTGCAGTCCGAACTGATGAAAATCATAAAAGATGAACGCATAGACCTGATTCTCATAGATGCCGATGATCAGGATATGGAGGATGCGGTGAAAAAGATTAAAGCCGATATGCCGGTTCAGGTCATAAAGGTGAAAGAGAAATCTGTTTTTTAGCGCCACGAACCATTACAGATTTTCGGAATCTGTCTGCATCCTCGATTTGAAGGTGCAGACAGAAAACTTGATGTCATCGCAGAATTAGTACTGAAGACTGAGCATTGTCTATCAGTTTTGTAACACCCTGGCGGGCAAACAGTTTTTGAAGCCGTGATTTTTCTCCCATCCACATACAGATCAGGTGTTCCACAGCGTACCGGGTGAAAAAATCTTCCATGGTGCTCGCATCCACAAGCCTCACCAGGGCCGTGATTCCTTGGTTCTGGTAGTATTGCACCAACAGATCCATCTGCCGGTCCACGTCCTCTTTGAGTTGGCCTGAATGGGTGATGCCCACAAGCTCAAGTTCTGCCTGGTAGGCAGTTGTCAACTGGTTGACCATTTCAAGGGAGGCCTGGCTGATACTCTCCTGATCCAGGCAGCACACCACACGTCTGGGCTGGTTTTCACCCTTGACTGCCAGAACGGAACAGGCCGCATCATTGGCAACCGTGCGGCACAGAGGCGTGGATTCATGATTGCCCATGACGATGAGGCCGGAACCTGCATCCGCAGCCTCTGCCAGGACCTGTGATCCCGGGTTGCCCACACGGACCCGCACGGACAAATTTTTAAATCGTCCCTGAAGAATTTCCAGGTCTTCATAAATGCCCGGTCCGGACATCACCGTTTTGGATGCCCGCCGGTTCGGGGTATAGGGGCAATCGTCGCCTAAATCTTTAAACATGTCTAAAAATATCTGCTTATATGAACGCATCAACTCCATCATGCTGCCACAAGCGTCGTTGCCTCCATTGGGATACAGTCCCAAAAGAGTCACATCCGCCCAGGTCTGGCGTGCGATGCGGGCCGCTTCCAGAACGGTCTGCCGATCCTGTTTCAATGCTTGGAAATCATCATTTACAACAGTTAATATATTCATTTATAAATCCTTTTTTCCGGTTATTGCCAGAACATCATCACCGGTGATTCTATCCTTGCCAGAAGGTCCATGCTGGACCGGCTTTCTTCCGGGGTTTTGCGTGCTATCACAGAAGCAACAAGGCTGGAGCGGCCAAGTTCCCGGGCCAGAAGCGATGCCGGCCCCTTGACGCCTTTAAGGCTGGTAAAAGGGCAATTGGAACTGTTAAAACTTTCCTGCACCTGGGTGAAAAATGCGTTGCTGTTTTCCTTAGGCTCTGTAAATTCAATGGATTTCGTGTTCTGGGGATTCCAGACAAGAATTTCAAGGGGCAGCCTGCTTTGGGTTATAAAATAGGACAACACCGGCATGAGCAGTGAAAGATCATGCCCGGAGGTCAGGACCATGACCATGGACTCCAAAGGCATGAGGTTTTTGACCAGGATGCTTGGCAAAGGCATTTTACGAAACAGTCGTGATTTAACGGCCTGGTGAAAATCGTCAGTATTGGCTGTTGCCAGCATCCCCTCCATAAAAACATCATAGTTGCCTGTGTGGGCTTCCAAAAGGATCTCTTCGGTTTTATCTCCGATGCGTATCTTGGGAAGCCCTATGGCCGGGATTTTCACATTTTCCATGTCAATCAGCGCTTTGATCTTTTGAAGGCCATCTTCCTCAATGGCTGTTTCCCAGCTTCGTTGGACCCAGCCGGTGCCGGGGCGCCGGCCGGAAGGGCCCGGGTCTTCCACATGAAGGGCTGAAAGTGCCATGTCAAAGTTGCGTACGGCATTGCAGGCATATCTCAATGCAATGCTGGAGGAAAGGTCCTTGTCAAGGGCGATAAGGGTACGTATCATTATTCATAATCTCCTGACGGCGAACATAATTATTTGATATTGTTTTCAGCCCGTTCGATGACGGCAAAAATTTCACCCAGCTTGAAGGGTTTGGCAAGGAAATCAAATACCCCTCTCTTAAAGGACTCCTTGGCGGTCTCCAGGGTGGCAAAACCCGTGATTACGATGACCTGGGTATCCGGGTGCAGTTTTTTGACTTCAGTGAAAAACTGCATGCCGTCAATACCTTCCATCTTCAAATCCGTAATGACGATATCAAATGGGGTTTGCCTGACGATTTCAAGGGCTTTGGTGCTGTCACAGCTGGTGATCACCTCATATCCCTTTCTGTCCAGGGAGGCTTTAAGCCGTTTACATACAATGGGCTCATCATCCAGAATAAAAATGCTTGTTTTTTTAGCTTGTTCCATGGGTTTACTCCTTAAAGGCGCAAAGGCCTTAATGCTTTGGACGACTCATTCAGGGCATGGCGGACATGAATAAATTTATTTGCCCGCGCTTAACGCCCAGAAATCATCCACATATTTTTTCACATAGGTGTCATTGAGCATTTTGACATCCAGCTGTCGCGTGAAAGCCACCAGTTCACCTACTATAAAAAGGCTTTCTTCCATGCGCTCCCAACTCATTTTTTTTGTTTTGGCCACAAGCAGATCATTGTCCTGTTTCATACTGAAATGGGCTTTTTCCAGGACCTGGGCCAGAAAACTGACCCGGCGGGTGCGTCGCCCCGCATCGGTCACCCCTCCGAAAAATCTGAAATAGATATAATTATCATTGGTATTGGGGCCCATATAGGCATCAATCATGTTGAAATGATAGCCTAAGCGAAGGCTGATGTTGATATACTCTTTGGACATCACCACCAGATTCTGGCCGATGGAACCGGGTTGGGTCTGGTGGGGGGGCTGGGTCCGTGTCAGACTGGACATGAAGCTTTTGAAATCAACGCTCATGGGCTCGCTGTTCCACATCCCTTTCCGGGTCAACCCTTTGAGGAATGCATTCAGGGGCACGGACGTAATCTGGCCGGGCAGCACGGCCCGGGTGCCGGCACCGGGTGCAAGCCCTTCGCCGATGTCGATGAGCATCAGATCAAGGGGGATGTCCAGCTTGAGTTTCTGGGCCCGTGACCGTTCATGTTTCAGATCGTAATAATTGAGGTTAATCAATTCCTCCACGGCCTTTTCATGCACGAACCGGGTAATGTCGTGGAAGGTCCGGCAATAGCGTGGAGAGAACCGTTTGTCTTCGGGATCCACAAAGGTCAGGGGGGAAATCTTTTTCAATACCCGCTTCAGCAGGCGATACTCATAGGTGTCGGCAAAGTTGTCGTCGGCGAATGCGTAGTAGCAAAGGGTTTTGGCAGAGCCGTCATAGACCACCTTTCCTTCGGTATCCAGGGTGATCTCCTGGCCGTGGTGTAAGAGGCTTGTGGCAATGCCTGTGTCCACAAGGGTGGGGACCCTGAACTCCCTGGCAATGGTGGCCATATGGCCTGCGGGGGAGCCGATATCCGTGATGATTCCCGATGCATATTTGGCAATCATGGCGAATTTGGGCGAAGCATGGCGTGTGACCAGGATGGCGCCCGGCGGGAAATCATCCAGGTCCTGGCCGTCCTCATACAGAAACACCTTTCCGATGCCGATGCCGTTCTGGGCCACCATGCCCTTTCCTTCAAACACGATGTTATATTTTTCTTTGATCTTGGGGATGTCGCACACCAGCCGGCTCATTTTTTCCTTGATATTCAAGGGCCGGGACTGCAAAATCCAGATTTTTCCTGCCTCATCAATAGAAAACTCAATGTCCTGGGGAGCCCTGAAATAACGTTCCACCATGATACCGATTTCCGCCAGGCGGGCTACCTGTTCTTTGGTGAGACAGGCTTCGGACTGCAAGGTTTCAGGCACATCTTCCTGGCTCATTCCGCCTTGGACCAGCGGTACCAGGCACTTTTTTTTATCCCCCACGATCATCCGCAGAATTTTGTGGGGGGCTTCACGCTCCACATCATAGTTGTCAAATACAGCCTGTCCTGAAACAAGGGGCGCGCCAAGCCCCAAAGCCGCATTGATTTTCATCCGGTTTTCTTCAGGACGGACCGGGTCCAGGGTATACAGGACGCCGGAGACCTTTGGAAAAACCATTTCCAGACATCCCACAGCCATGGCCATTTCATGCTCTTCGAATCCGTTGACATCCCGGTAAGCCATGGCTTCCTGGCTGTAGGCACTGCTTACAACAGTCTTGTAGCTTTTAAAAAAATCATCGGCGCAGGTGTTGATGCAGCTGGTGTACTGGCCTGCAAAACTGTTTTTTCCGTCCTCGCCCACGGCACTGCTTCTCACGGCCAGGCGCAGTTTGCTTTTCGAACCCCATCCGGCAAGTTTCTTCAATGCCTTCTGGATCTCTTTTTTCATCCCCGGCGGCACAACGGCACTGTCGATGCGCTCACAGATTTCCCCGGATGCTTTCTTGACAGAAATCTGTTTTTGTTTCCACTGGGTGGTCCAGGATTCAATTTCCCGGTCCAGGCCGTTGTAGGCCAGAAACCAGTGAAAGGCTGAGGAGGTGACGGCAAACCCGTCGGGGACATTGAGGTCCAGCACATTTTTTAGCTGGGCCAGGTTGGCGTTTTTGGCCCCCACCTGCTCCTCAAGATCAGCAGTGATAAACGTATCGGCAATGGTGCACTGCTGGTCAGGGCGCAGGCTGGATTTGCCTTCAAGCATCTCCTGAATCCCCGCGTTGATGCGCCAGAACGCGTCATCAAGCCCGGGGTATCTGTCTTGTGCAATATAATTAAAATGATGGATCAGTTTGTAAACAAGGCTTGCGATCTCCTGGCAGCTGGTGTGGATATAGTGGGTGTCAAAAATATAATCACCACTCAGTTTATCTCCCATGCCGGTCATGAGATCCAGGATCTGGTTATTGGAATCCAGAAGCCGCCTGAAACTTGAGAATACCTCAAATATCGAGCGCTGCTCGGCAGCGGTCTGTTTTTTGCCCAGAAGGCGGCTTAGAAGACTCCGATCCAAAAAATTGCCCATGGTCATAAAGATCCCGGATTAATGTCCTTCGTTGCTGCCCTGGAAGATCAGGCCGGTGAGAAGCCCTGCAGCCAGGGCAATGATCACTGACACAATACCATAGAGCAATGGTTTGCCAAAAGCCAGGGAGGACAGAAATTTGGGAAATCCGACCTCCTCGACCGTAACGCTTGTTTCAGCCTTTGATTCCACGGCACCGTTTTTCACCGTGAATACCTCCACCTGGTAGGATCCGGGTTTTAATCCAGAAGGAACGGAGATATCTGCGCTAAACGGTTTCACTCCCTGGGATACGGCCTGGTAGGTTACATTGCCGAACCCTGATGAGTAAGCCCCGTGTTTGGATTTAAGTTTGACAAATTCATCAAAGAGAAACGTTTTATTTTCCGGGGCCGGCACAATCTCTATCTGGTCTTCCAAAGAGGATATACCCAATCCTAAACCCTTCCACTGGTCGGATTCTTGGGGCAAAGAGGCCGGTGTTGCCACCATGAAAATGTCCGGGCAGTGGTGAAAGGTCACTTTGCCCTTGTTCATCCACAGGATGCCCATGGCTTTTCCCTTCTCTTTCAACGCCACGTCCCGGGCTTCGGATTTGAATCGAACCACGGCGTCTGCATCCTGGGGAATGGTGCCTTGCACCTTGATGTTAATGCCGTTGAAAGAGGCCCCGATATCAATGGATGAAGGGGTCACTGTAAAGGTGCCGGGTACGTCGGCCGATGCAAAGACAGGCAGGCCCAAAAGCATGAGCAGCAGAAAGATGCCCCCCAATTTTTGATAAAATTTCATTTTAATGCCCTCCTGCAAATGCCAGTAGAATATCGGGGGTGACCAGCAGATCAAACAGCATTTTGAACATCACAAGCAACACCAGGCTTGCCAAAAGGATCTTAAGCTGTTCGCCCTTAAGTTTCTTGCTTACCTTGACACCAAGCTGGGCACCCAAAGTGGAACCCAAAAGCAGGATGAGAGCCAGAATAAAATCAACGGTGTGATTGGTGGTCGCCTGCATGATGGTGACGTTGATGCAGGTGAAAAGAATCTGAAAAAGACTTGTTCCCACCACCACATGCATGGGCATGCGAAGCAGATAAACCATGACCGGTACCATGAGAAAACCACCCCCCACGCCCATGATGGCCGCAAGGACACCAACGAAAGTCCCAAGGATCAGGGGCAGCAGAACGGACAGTTCCACGCCGGATTTGTCAAACCGGGTCTGGAAGGGCAGCTTTTTAACCAGTTGCATGTACATGGACTCCTTGCGGGGTCCTGCCGCCACATCAATGGTTTCGGTTGCCGGAACCTTGGTGCGTCGCATGGACTGCAGGCTCTCTATGAACATGTAGGCACCCACAAATCCGAGCATGAGGACGTAGGTGATCTGGATGAGAAAATCGGCATTGCCCAGGGCACGCAGGATTTTGATCACGTGAACGCCCAGGGTGCCGCCGAGAATCCCGCCCACAAGGAGCAGAATCCCCATTTTAAAATCCACATTGCCCAGGCGGTAATGGGCCAGGGTGCCTGAGGTGGAAGCGCCCACAATTTGGTTGGAATCCGAAGCTGCTGCTATGGTCGGCGGAATGCCGATCATAATTAAAAGCGGGGTCATCAGAAAACCTCCGCCAACGCCAAAGATGCCGGAAAGCAGCCCCACAAATCCCCCCATGGCAAACACCGCAAGGGTATTGATGCTAAGGCCTGCAATCGGCAGATACAAATGCCACATTTTTAAGTCTCTCCTGTTTTGGGTTTTAATTTGGGCTGACCTTTGCCGTACCGGCAGTGCTATGAAGGCGCCCGCTCTTTTAAAACCGTGGATAGCAAAATAAATGCCATTGAGCTTAATCCTGGCAAAGCCGTGACAAGACCCGCGTCAGAACAGGCTTTCCCCGAAATTTTTTTTAAGATTGGGCAGGAAAAGTTAAAAAGATGTAACCCTGGGACCACCTGGAAAGGCGGCCCCGGGGTTGGATGAATTCATTTTGAAACATAGATGCCGGCAGACAGGCTCTCCAATATTTGATAAATGCCGTCTACCATGGTAGATGGTGGGTTGTTCCATATTGGAACAACCGCCGGATTACCGGGCGTCCGGTTCATCCTGGGCCGTGGGAAGGGTAATAATAAAGCATGCGCCCTGGCCATTTCCACTTTCAACAGCCACACTCCCCGAGTGTTTTTTGATGATACCGTAGACAATGCTTAGACCAAGTCCGGTACCTTGACCCACGGCTTTGGTGGTAAAAAAAGGATCAAATATCTGGGCCAGGTTTTCCTGGGAAATGCCCTGGCCGGAATCCTTGAACAGTATACGGATACTTCCGTCATCCTGCACGTTGGCAGATACATGGATATCGCCGCCGTCGGCCATGGCAGCCATGGCGTTGGAAAACAGATTGATAAAGACCTGCTCCAGGTTGTGCAGGTTGCCCTGGATGGCCGGAAGGTTGTCCGGGATATCTGTGGTCAGACGGATCTTGTGAACCATGAGCTGATTTCTTATCAGCCCCAGGGTGCCAGAAATGACCTCGGGGATGGTAATCCGTGACATATGCGTTTGATCACTGCGGGAAAAATCCAGAAGGTTTTTCACCACATTGCTCGCCCGGGAGGTCTGGATGAGAATGTCCTGGATCATCTCCCGGGCTTCTGTGTCGGAAAGATCGTCAAAGGCGTCAAGAAGACCGTCGGCAGTCAGGGATATATTGTTCAGCGGATTATTGATTTCATGGGCAATGCCCGATGTAAAGGTTCCGATGGAGGCCAGTTTCCTGGACTGGACCAGCTGCTCCTGCTTTTCATCCAGCTCCCGGACCATCTGGTTGAAACCGGCAATGAGCTGGGAAATCTCATCGTGTTTGGATGCATCTTCCATGATGGTTTTGAACCGCCCCTGGGGGATGCTTCGTGTCGCCAACGTCACCTGCTTGAGACGTTTGATCAGGCTTTTTGCTTCAAACAGGAATAGAATGGCAACACAAAGGATAAATCCAAGCACAGCTGTGATGGAAAAAGAGACCATATTCTCCAAAGAGCGGTCGATTCGTTCGCGTTTTTGTACCAGCAATCCCTCACAGAACTTCACCATATCACTGCCGAGGGTGCGGATCCGGGCAACCTCGGCACTGTCCAGTCGCTTTTTACCCGCTCCCATGAGTGTTCTGTAGGTTTCAAACTTCTTCTTGAAACTGTTGTACTGGTCAACGCCTTCAATGGTGCCGATTGACTGGGAAAGAATGGAGATATCTCTTTTGGTACGTTGCAGATAGTCCATGAGCTCTTCAACGGTTTTTTCCTGGTATCCGTAAAGAATGGTGTTTTTCTCATATCTTCGGATTTCAAGGATATTGTCCAAAAGTCCGTGAAATTCGTCTAACACCATCATTTTATTTTTCAATGTCACGATGTTGAGCCCGAAGGCCATGCTTAGGACACAGACAAAGATAAGGCTTGCCATAAAGCCCAATATAATTTTGGTTCGGATGGTAAAGGGCATATAAATTTCCTTTTTTACAGCGTGGGGATCATTGTGGCGATCATTAAAAGTTTTTTGCAACCGGCTGAATTATACAGCACAAATCATACCAGTTTAATCCGCTGCTTGATTTAGCCCCACGCATGATATAGTTATGGAAAAATTTTAAGTATGGTGTATTGCTTTTATTATGTTAGCAGGATGAGAGATTATGGAAAGATATTTGCTGGTTATTTCGGTGGGGATTATCGGGGGCCTTCTGGCACAACGCTATAATGTGCCTGGTGGCGCCGTTGTCGGGGCAATGCTGTGTACTGGACTTACAGTACTGTTTTTACCCAGGGGGGTTGTGCTGGCCCCTTCTGTGCGTACGGGTATACAAATTATTCTGGGCATCACTCTCGGGGTCTCCATGGACCGCTCCCTGCTGACTTTGGGAATGAAGATCATGCCCCTGGCAATTTTGAGCACCATTGTACTTTTAACTGTTGCCGTGTGCATGGCGTTTCTGGCCAGCAAGCTTGGACTGGTGGATTTTGGTACGGCCCTGTTCGGCTTCTCCCCGGGAGGAATGACGGGGATGGCCATCCTGGCCCAATCCGAAAACCATAACGGCTCCTTTGTGGCATTTTTACATCTGGTGAGAATATTCACCCTTTTCATCGTCATTCCCCTGCTTGTGAAGGGGGTATTATATCTGCAGAGCAAGGGGTATCTATAGAAGTGGTTGGATTAGAGAGATTTCATGTAGCGTAGTTTCAGAATGTACCGTCATTCAACTCGCTATCGGCATCGCAATCGCTATGGATTCGGTCTTGGAATAATCATTGATTTTTATCCGTTGCCGCCTTTTTCTCTTCCAACTCTTCCCAGCGTGAATAAAGGGACTGGACAAGGGACTGGGCCTGCTCCAGGTTTTTACAGATCTGTGCCAGAAGGGCCGGGTCCTGCATGACTTCAGGGCGCTGTACCTGCTCAGTGAAATCTTCCACGCTTTGTTCAGCGTCCAGAATTTTTTCTTCTATATGCTCCAGTTCATATTTATCTTTAAATGAAAACAACATCTTTTTAGCCGGTGCTGGTTTGGCCGGCTCTTTTTTTTCTTTTTCCTCCCCGGGCCGGGCTGTTTTATCCCTCTGGGTCCTGGCTTTGAGAATCTGGCTGAACTCCCTGTAAAACTGGGGTTTTTCGCTATTATCCAGATAAAGCATGCGGTGGCAGACCCGGTCCATGAGATACCGGTCATGGGAGACAATGATCACGGCGCCTTCAAACTCTTTGATGGAGGTTTCCAGAACTTCAAGGGAGAGGATATCAAGATCATTGGTGGGTTCGTCTAAAAGCAGCAGATCACAGGGCTGGCGCATAATTTCAGCAAGAACGATTCTTGCCTTTTCTCCGCCGGAAAGTCTTCCCACCGGCATATCCAGCTGGTCAGGCATGAAAAGAAAACGTTTGGCCCAGGATACCACATGAACGGGGCGGCCTTTGTAGTTTATGGAATCGCCTCCGGCCGGATTCAGGGCATCCCGCAGGGTCATTTCCGGGTCCAGCTGGGTCCGGTTCTGGTGATAAACGGCTGTTTTAAGATTTTCCGCCCATTTAACGGTTCCCTGGTCCGGTTCCATGCTTTGTTCGATGAGGGATAAAAAAGTGGATTTGCCGGATCCGTTGTCTCCCACAACCCCCAGGCAGAAACCAGGTCCCAGTTCAAAGGTGATGCCGGAAAAAAGTATTTTGTCCCCGAATCCCTTGGTCAGATTGTGCACCCTGAGCAGCTTTCGGGTCTGGCGTCCTGTGCCTGAAAAATCAATGTCCATCCGGGCGGTCTGCCGGTTTCTGGCTTTGACTTCGGACAGTTCCCTGCGCAGTTCTTCTGCCTGGTCAATCCTGTATTTGGCCTTGGTGCTTCTGGCCTTGGCGCCCTGACGCAGCCACTGGTCTTCCCTGCGCATTTTGGATGCCAGAGAGGACTGTTTTTTTTCCTGGGCCTCCAGGTATTTGTCACGCTCCTGTTCAAATTTAAGATAATTGCCCTGGATTTTGAACACGCCGCCATGGTAGTACCGGGCGATTTCCATGGTGTGGGAACTGACATTTTCAAGGAATGCCCGGTCATGGGATACGGCCACAAAAGAGAACCGTGCCGCCAAAAGCAGTTGCTCAAGCCATAGGATTCCGGCAATATCCAGGTGGTTGGTGGGTTCATCCAGCAAAAGAAGGTCCGGTTCCAGGCAAAAGGCCCGGGTGATGGCCAGCCGCTTGCGCCAGCCCCCGGACAGCTCTTTGGTCCTGGTGCCTGCGTCGGTGAAGCCGCCTAACCCCAGGGCCCGGTTCACCCTGCGGTGGCGTTCTTTTTCCTGTATTTCCATTGATGATAGGCTGTTGAACAGAATCTGTTCAACGGTGAGGTCTTCATCAAATTCATCTTCCTGGGCCAGATAGACCAGGTGCTGGCCGGGCTGGACACTGATCTCTCCTTCGTCCGGGTTGCTGAAACCACAGATAAGTTTCAACAGGGTGGATTTACCTGAACCGTTCATGCCGATGAGTCCGAGCTTTTCCCCCGGTTTTACATCAAAGCTTAAATCGGTGAATAAGGTGTCATCACCATATGCCTTGCAAAGCTGCCTTACAGATACCAGCACCGTCATCAGAATCTGTCTCCTTGGGCCTGGGTCGGCTTGAGGCGGCGGTAGACCCGTATCATTTTAATGACGGACACCAGGGCCAGGGCCAGGCTGATTAGAATGATGAAACTTGCGGCAAAAAATGTCATGATAAAGCTGAAAGGATCATTCAAGCCATACGACCCCCGGATAAGGTCAATGCCGAAAACAAAGAAGAAAAGGGAGATTAAAAGGCATAATACCTGAGCTGCCCACCAGAGATATTTCATTTAGTGTCCTTATAATACCTGTCTTTTTCGCTGTAAATACAGCCGCAGTACTGCTGGCGGTACATGCCCCGGGCCTTTGATGACTCTATGCCCTGTGTCCAGCCTTGGCGAAAATCCTGGTAGATGAATTTCAGGCCATATTGTCTGGCCAAGTCCTGGCCGATTTCCGTAATCAATTCGTGATTCTGGAATTTTGAATAGAGCAGGGTGGTGGAAAAGCCGTCAAAATTTCCCTTTTTGGCAACCAGGGCACTGGATTTCAAGCGTGCGTGGTAGCAGTATCTGCACCTGTTTTTCTCCCGGAAGGTCACAGCCTGCAAAAATTCTTCAAGTTCATAGCCCTTTTGCCAGATCATTTTAAGATTCACCTGGTTCGCATATTCGCGCAAGGTTTCCTGGCGTTTCATGCATTCGGTAAAGGGATGAATGTTGTGCCGGTAAAAATAGCCCATGACCTCCATGTCCATGCTTCTCAATACCCCAAGGGGATAGATGGTGCACGGGCCGCAGCAGCAATGCAGAAGGATTTTCACGGTCTTGCTCCGAAAATGGCTGTGCCCACCCGCACCAATGTCGCCCCTTCTTCAACAGCCACGGCAAAATCATTGCTCATGCCCATGGATAAATGGGTCATGTCTGTATGGGGAAGGTTAAGTGTTTGAATATCCATACTGATCTGTTTAAGTCTTTTAAAATAGATTCTGGCCTCTTCAGGGTCATCGAAAAAAGGCGGCATGCACATCAGCCCTGATACATGCAGGTTGTCAAACAGGCTGACCTGTTTTGCAATGTCCACAACGTCGCTTTCCCCGGCACCGGATTTGGTCGTTTCCCGGGCAATGTTCACCTGGAGCAAAATATTTTGGATTTTTCCGATTTTTTCGGCCTGGCGGTTGATTTCCCCGGCAAGCTTAACCGTATCCACGGTGTGAATCAGGTCAAAATACTTGACCGCAAATTTGGCTTTGTTGGATTGAAGGTGTCCTATGAAATGCCAGACAGCCGATGTTCTGCCAAGGATATCTATCTTTTCCATGGCTTCCTGGATATAATTTTCTCCAAAATCTTTGTGTCCGGCATCCATGGCCTGCCGGATCATTTCAGGCGGTTTTCTTTTGCTTACGGCGACAAGGGTGACTTTGAAAGAATCCCGTCCGGCTTTTTTTGCGGCGGCACGTATCTGTTCATGAATTTTTTTTATATTTTCTTGGATCTGCATTGCTATTTTGCTTCCTTGAAACTGATGGCCCCCAAGGACAAAAGGGTTTTAATGAGTTCACATACGGGCAGGCCCACAACATTGGTATACGATCCGGATATCTCCTGGACCAGGAAGGCTCCGATCCCCTGGATCCCATATCCTCCGGCCTTGTCATAGGGCTCGCCTGTGCCTGCGTACCAGTTGATCTCATCAGTGGACAGTTTTTTGAACCGCACCCGGGTGTTTACAGCCTTTGTAACCATATCATTGGTACTAGGCCTTGTGATGGTGAAAGCGGTCAATACGCTGTGGTCCCTGCCACTGAGCCGGGTTAACATGTCTACGGCCTGCCGGTGTCCGGCTGGTTTGCCTAAAATCGTGTTGCCCACAGCCACGATGGTGTCCGCTCCGATGGTCCAGGCCCCGGGATAGATCGGAGCCACGGCCTGGGCCTTGATTTTGGACAATAAACAGACATACTCTTCGGGTGCCATGTTCGGATCGACTTCAGATTCGTCAACATCCGCCACATGAATTTTGAAATCTATGCCTGCCCGGGCCATGAGTTCTTTTCTGCGCGGTGAACCCGAGGCCAGGATAATATTTTCTTTGTTTATGGTTTTCATGGCCCCTTATGTATCATAATTCATGAATATCGAACACTGTTTGCCCAATTTTAAAACTATTTTTAATACGTGAAATAAATTTATGGTAAATATTGTTTATCGCATACTATAACGGCCATGGGCCGAGCCAGACATATCATCTGCCAGGCTTCGGCCCACAACAAAGGTTGAAAGATCTGAGTAATTTACCCAGTCTTTCATATAAAACAATCAAAAATTTATCATTTTAACTTAAATCAAGACATCAATATGCAGAAGTTTTTAATTGGCAAAGAGGCACTGACCGCTGATAAGGTCGTAATTCACGGTCAGGATGCAAAGCACATATGCAAGGTATTAAGGCTTAAACCCAAAGATGCCGTTTCCATGACCGACGGCCATGGTACGGACTTTACAGGTTGTATTGAGAAAATTTCTCCGGATTTGGTGGAGATTTCCATTGTAAGCGAAAAAAAGAGTCTCACGGAATCCCCTCTTGATCTGACCTTGTGCACGGCCATGCTTAAACACAATAAGATGGATGAGATCATCAAGCAGATTACCCAGCTCGGGGTCACCCGCTGGATTCCGTTTTATTGTAAAAGGTCCATTCCATTGTCAGATAAAAAGAAAGAAGGCAAACAGATTGAAAGATGGCAGACCATTGCCAGGGAGTCGTTGAAGCAATGCCGGCGGTCCTGTCTTGTTGAAATTATGCCGGCTATGGATTTTGAGCAGGTTCTGGCTTTTTCAAAAGAGTGCTCACACAAAATTGCCTTCTGGGAGGCCTCGGACCGTCCCCTTGCCCCACCGGATACCCAAGGCAGTCACAGTGCTGTTGTCCTGATCGGCCCGGAGGGCGGATTTGAAGAAGAAGAGATCCGGCTTGCTGTTGAATCCGGGTTTGTCAGCTACTCCCTGGGACCCAGGATTTTAAGGGCTGAAACAGCTGCGGTATGTGCCTGTGGGTTGGTTCAGTATCTTCTGGGTGATATGGGTGGGTGCTGAAAATGCAAGTTTTAATACAGTGCTGATTTTTTGCTTGACTTGAACGGTCAAAGAACATATAAATGCTGGCGTTGTTTGATGTGCCCAGGTAGCTCAGTCGGTAGAGCAGGGGACTGAAAATCCCCGTGTCAGCAGTTCAATTCTGTTCCTGGGCACCACAACAAACACTATAATAAAGAGGCTTTCAGTGATTTCACTGGAAGCTTTTTTTATTGGTAAATCGGTGACTGTGCCCGTACCTGACCACGATGCCGCCCAACGCCTTGATTCTTAATACGTTCAGGTGTATGACGTGCTGGAATTTTATTTCAAAAAATCGTGGAGGCGCGATAATTGTCAATTCCGCATCATAAGCATTATTCTAAAATCAGCTTTGAAGAATTAACAGGTGAGATTCCTATTGTAAACCAGCGGAAACTCATTGATTATGGAAAAGCTAAAATTTCTACAAAAAAATATAAAATATAAAATCTAAATTGAGCAAATTGATTAAAACCAAAATGAGAGGGGTTGGACCTTGAAGAGGCCGCAGGCGACCCCGACTATCATCGTTTTTTCATCCCTGACACCGCCCGCTGGCAAAGTATCATTGAAAAGACCGAGAACATAGGGGAAGCCATTGATGAAGCCCTGGCCGCCATAGAAGAGGAAAATACCAGCCTCTAAGGGGTCATGACGGCGGTTCACTTCGGGAACAAGGAAGTTTTAAGAGATGCCGTGCTCCAGCGTCTTCTCCAGCATTTCAACAAATATTCCCTGAAAAATAAGGACCTCTACACCCCGGACCTGTTGGGTGATGCCTACGAATACCTTATCAAGATGTTTGCCGATGATGCGGGTAAAAAGGGCGGCGAGTTTTATACGCCCAAGGGTGTTGTGCGCCTGATTGTTCAGTTGATAAAGCCCGAACAAAAGAACTCTGTGTATGACCCTGCGTGTGGTTCCGGCGGGATGCTCGTGGAAATTGCCCGGTACATCGCTGAACAGGGCGGCAAAGTTGGCATTGTGCTGCCCCATGGTGTTCTTTTTCGGGCGGGCTCGGAAGGCAAAATCCGTCAGGGTATCCTGAAAGATGACATCTTGGAAACGGTTGTGGGGCTGCCCTCGAAACTCTTTTACAACACGGGTATTCCAGCCTCCATCTTCGTGGTGAATAAAGCCAAACCCGAGCATTTGAAAAACAAGGTCATCTTCATTGATGCCAGCCAGGATTTCAAGGAAGGCAAGAACCAGAACCGCCTGGAAGAGGAACACGTCAAAAAGATTGTGGATGCCTATGATGGGGGTGATGAAATCGATAAATACATGCGCGTCGTGGACATGGCCGAAATCAAAGCCAACGACTTCAATCTCAACATCGCCAGATACATTGACACCAGCGAAGAGGAAAAGCCTGTGGATTTGGTGGCTACGCTTGCCAGTATCAAGGAAATAGAGAAACAGGAAGAAAAGATTGATGCTCAATTGGCTGGGTATTTGAAAGAGCTGGGGTTGTAGTGATGGAAAAACGGGAAGGGTATAAAAAGACGAAGATTTAAATTTCAGCCCAAAGAAATTTGGATGGTTAAGATTGCTGATCGGATTACCAACCTTCAACAGCCACTCTTATCTTTGGATTATGAAAAACGAAAAAGATATCTGAGCCAGGCTGAATTGATTTTGGCTTAATTGAAGGCCGGGAGTGAATATCTATCCAACCGATTGGGTGAAAAGATTCAGGCTTATCAAACTTATATTTGACAATGGATGAATTAGATAGGAAGTCTAATATATTTACCGGACTCGGCGAAAGTATATGGGTAAATATCAATCAGGCATGCAACATGGTGAATTAGAAGATCGTAATATGCCTGATAATAATAGAATATTGATTTGACAGGTGTGAAACCAAGTGGGATAAATAAAGATCATTATATATGAGCTAAAATTCTGTCTCCTAAATATACTAAGATGATTTTTGAAAACGTGCTGGGATGAAAAAAAAATATCAAATTAGGTTTGTTGCATTTTTTGTGCTGCTCATGCTGGCTGGACAATTTCTGTATTATCTTTCGAAATCCAAGATCGAACCAATCTTAATCGAACGGATGAATGTCAGTGTATCTGTGAAACTGCTCAATTATTTTTCACCAGACTTATCGATTGTTCAAAAAGGAAGGAATATTAATTCCAATTCGATCCGTATGACCGTAGCTGCCGGTTGCGACGGTATGGACGGCCTATTGATTGCTGTTGCAGCCATCCTGGCCTTTCCCATGGCATGGCGATATAAACTAAATGGTCTGGTGATGGGAACCCTGGTTATTTATCTTACGAACCTTTTACGAATTGTTCTTCTGTTCTACATCCTGTTAAACACACCGAAGTGGTTTGATTTTTTCCATATCTATGTTGGACAATTCATGGTGATATTCGCTGGAGGACTTTTTTTCCTGTTCTGGGTGAGTCGTTATGGAACCAGAAAAGATAGCGTAAATGACTAAAAAGATTAAACCAGTACTTATATGTCTGCTCGCCTACTTTATATTATCAGTTCTACTTAATTCAGTTGTAGACCGGTATGCCAAAGGTTATCTTCCAGTGATCTCTGTTTTCCTGAATTTAATCTATCCGGACTATTTTGAATTCCAAATGCCCATATTTGACAATGAAGACCAAAAGGTTGAGTTTAAAGCTGTCCTTAAAGGTGAGGTTATGCAGAGCGGTCGATATGTTAAGGCACAACTTGAATACCAATCAAGTTTTTCGGGGTCTTTTCTGGTGCTGTATCCAGCCATAACGTTTGCTCTACTGATCGCCTGGCCGGGCCTTTCAAGGAAAACACGAATCATTTCAGTCACAGCAGCCTCACTTTTTGTCTACTGTATGACTATTATGGACCTTTCCCTTTTCATGATGAACTCTATGGAATCCCATGTCCAGATCGAAACTTTCTCACAAGAGATACGGCGGTTCTTCATTCAATTTTTCAGCAATGGCGGGCGTCAGTTCATGGCGATTATTATAGCCTGGGTAGCCGTTTTGTTAGCGCAATGGGGATTTGAAGCGAATCAGTAGTGCCGGCAGTCAAGTATGGAACCCAGGAAATCCAGTTTCACCACATGGTCGATAAGACCTTGAAACACCTTACATTCAGCACCCTTTTCCATTGTTCGAGGACATTTTCTTGTTACCTGTTGAGTATCCTCATCATGGCGAAACAAAGCATTTGGGGTTTACTTCCAAGGCCTCAAGATATTGAAGTTGTGTTTTGTTGAAAGGTTTTGCCAATTTTCGCTGTTTTCCAACCGTGATGATTAAAATGTTAAGAAATTTTGTAGTCATCATGAAGGATGTGGGGGTTCTGGTTAACTGCTTCTTCCATCCTGGCAAGAGATTGCCCGTATTTTTTACATACAGCTTCAAATTTCTTTCAACCAGGCGCCAAAGGAGGAGAGAAATAAGAAGGACCAATCCCAAGGCCTCCACACGCTGGGGTTTTTTCAGGAATATAGCGTTAACGATAGCGGGATCCTTAAGAAACCCGAAATTTTTTTCGATCCCGTCTTGCTCTTTGTAGAGCCGAAGCAATTCAGCTCCCGACCAGTTCTGATCTTTATCCTGAATCGGGACATTGGTAATGAGTACAAAGCAACCTGCATCAAGCCTGAGTTTCTCTATCTTTTCAGAATCGTCTTCGATGGTGACTTTTAAATCATATTCAATCCGTTGTGGCTTTCTGACTTCTCCAGTTTTGGGACGTCCTTTACCGTATTTGGGTATTTCGGCAATGTCCACACGCATTTTATGAAGGCTTGTTTCAGCAGCCTTGGCCAACTTTTCCGCCGCGATTTCAGCATCTGGTCGGCATTTAAAGGGCTGGGAAACCATATTCTTGATTGTTTTTTCGAGTTCGTCCTTGCTGTTTTTTATAATGCGATCTATACGCTTTTGCCGTCTTTTATCATTGGCGCTGGAATGAACCACAATTGCCCTGTAACATGTGATCAGCGTCAATTATAATTCCCGCCGAACGACAATTAAAATTCCCGAAATTTAAAGAATCAAAAAAAATGGTAAAAGCCTCCAAATCTTATTGAAGGAGTGATTTGGATGGTGACAAACCAACAAGTGAGGAGGTTGTTCATGTTGATTCAATCTGAGAAGGATTTCGGGATCGCAGCAATGAAAGCAGGTATGGATGAAAAGACGGCTCGAAAGTACCGTGAATTTGGTAAATTACCAAGCGAGCTTAAACAGGAACATGACTGGCGTACACGTAAAAATCCGTTTGAAGAGGCGTGGGATAGTATCAAAGAAATGTTGTCAATAAATCCGGGGTTGGAAGCCAAAACCATTTTTGAGGATCTTCAGCGCAAACAGCCCGGCCGATTTGCCGATGGTCAATTAAGGACCCTGCAGCGACGAATCAAGTATTGGAGGGCGACAGAAGGTCCCGGCAAAGAAATATTCTTTGCACAAATACATAAACCAGGCGAACTATGCCAGTCTGACTTCACGCATATGGATAAACTGGGTGTCACTATAGGCGGCGTTCCCTTTGATCATTAAAAAGCCCCGGATGGTAGAGGCCGTCACTGTCGCCGATAAGTGTGTTGGTTACGCTGCACAGATCAAGTAATCTGTACCAATCAGAGTTGTTCCGTGCAACCCTTGATACCTCAATCGACAGGATTAAACCAACTTTTCCAAGGGCGACTTCTGAGATCATTTCACCAAAACCTTTACGTTGTGAAGTACTGGAACCGGATTGAGCCAAATCTTGATCAATTATTCGAATTTGTCGTTCTGTCCAGCCCAGATCAACTGCTCTGTCCTTGAGTTTGTACTGCCTTTCAGTGGATTCTCGATTAAATTCGACCTGGCGGCGGTTGACTGTCTGATATAAATATAGGCGGTCCGTTGCAAGTGGTCCGTCTTAATTTTTTGATTATTCATCATGATCCGCCTCCATGGTTTGATTTGTTTTTTTCAAGTAGACACATTTGCTGACAAGACGTGATAGAACGGTTATGATTTTTTTCTTCTGTTGAAGATTGAGACTGTTCCAAATTTCTTGAGTTTTCTGCTCCTCCTGATCGGGCCAAAGTTCCAATTGCTTTTGCATGATTCTGTCCCTCCTTTAAAGCGATTTCAGATTGCTGCTTTGGAGGATATATTTTCAGGAGAAGGGTATCTACTATCTTCCGTACCTGTAGTAAGTTCGATCTTGAGGCAATTAGATCCGTCTGTTTCCGGTTGTCTGGTGGTTTGAATTGGGGGCAAATGTCACCCAGATTTGTCCAATCAGCAGGTATATAGGATCTCGTGCCATCAGGTAAAACCAGGGTCAAATGTAAAATCCCATTTCTGTGAAGCCAACTGAGGACATCAAGGGCTTTTCCCTCCAATGGATGAAAATTTTTTGTTATCGTTACTTTAGGCGGAAAACCGTCGAGGTGGGTAGTGTGTCGTGTGTTCCTTCGACCGAGTGAACCACGATCGCCTTATCTACCTGCTCTCAGGTCATGTGACGGACAAAAAAATTCTTCGTCTGATTGGCATGATACTGTGTAGTGGTGTGATGGCAAACAGCAAGGTTTTGCTTACGAAAGAGGGAACCGTTCAGGGGAGCCCTTTAAGCCCGTTATTGAGTAACGTAGTACTTGATGAGTTGGATAAAGAGCTTGAAAGACGGGGCCTTGAGTTCTGTCGATACGCTGATGACTGTAATATATTCGTCCGGTCCCCTAAAGCGGCCAACCGGGTCATAGAAAGTATCAGTAAGTTTATCGAAGGCAAACTCAAATTGAAGATTAACCGGGACAAAAGCAGGGTAGGTCGATCTGAAGATGTTAAATTCCTTGGAACGAGTTGGACCATAAGAAACCCGGGTTGTAATGAACATTGCATGGTTCAAAAAGCAGGGATTATACTTTCTTCACGTCAAAAGGCAGAAAACTCTCGAACTACCGTTCGGTTGCTGATCGAAGAGCGGTATACCTGGCCGGTACGTGCCGTTCTGTAGGTAGGTGGGTGGCGTTAGCCACCTCCTACCAGATTACGGTAGGCTCCTCGCTTATGTGATTCTGGATGGCAAAAACTTCAATCTGGAATTAGTTCGTCAAGGATGGTCAAAATATTACACAAAATACGGTAAAAGTGAAAAATACCATTCTGATTTCCTCATAGCAGAGAATGAGGCCATGCATGAAAGGTTAAATATCTGGAGTGAGCCTGATGAGTATCAACCACCTCCAAAAACGACATTGGTTTCCTTAACCTATCATGGCAATATGAAAAGCCATACTTTCCACAGATCAAGTTGCAGGCATGACGACTGCAAGAATTGCCGGAAAGTGTTTCAGAGTAGACAAGATGCTATAAATGCCGGAGACAAGCCTTGCGGGATTTGCAAACCATAATTATAAGGTTAAATGGGATACCGTCCCTGTTTGCTTTTGTGATACAAGATGATTATCCAGGGGGGATGTTCCTGCCTTGTCCAGAATCAACAATATCTGGTATATTCTTGATTTTTCCAGATCTGCGGACGGGAACGAAAATAATGTAATAAATGCAACCCAACAAAAGTCTACTTCCTGTCTGATGAAACTGGAAATTTTACAGTATTATTAACTTTAATCGGTTGACCAGTGATATACAAAACATCTGATTCCATAAAATTTGCCTCTTTTAACGTTATGTTACTATCTATCTCAAATTTAAATTCGTTACGTTTGAAGTTCAGAATAGGTAAAAAATTGTTACAAAATAAATTGACCATAATTTCTAAATCCGCCTATACTTTTGCCTAAATCTTGATATCCTCTATTTTTCATAAGCAGCCCCGGCCGATCTTGGCCGCTGATAATGAAGGATCTGGCCCCTAGGGCCGGCCGTAAAGACATGGCCGTCCTTGCTGCCCCAGACGGCTTTTAATTCCCGCGGATAGAGCCAGGGAACGCTGAGGGTAGTCATACTCATCCGTCGCCAGTCGGTGCCGTCAAAATGGAGAACTGATTCCGTTGCGACGCACTGGTGCTTGGTGCCGAAGAAATAGTAATAGCCGGCCATCCAGGTCATGAACAGGTCATCCGGTGTATATCCCCAGATGTCGAGATAATCGGGGGAGCATCTTGTTTCTTCAGGCGCCCGGACCAGTTGCCACTGGTCGTCTTCAAACTCGCGTTTGACGATGATGCCCTTTTCCCCCACGGCAAGGACAGGGCCGCCAGTGGCACCCCAGATACCGTACAAATCCAGGTTGCCATCCGTTCCCGCCGGCAGGGGGAGCTCTTGAGGCGTCCAGGAGGAACCGTCAAAATGGAGTATGGGTGAGGGGGACGCGATCTCATCGATTTTACCTATGAGGTCAAGGTCGCTGGGAGAGTTGCCCCAGATGCCTTGGAAATCCATTTTGGCCTGGACGATCATGATTTGCCAGGTAGAGCCGTCGTAATGGATGATGGTGCCGTTGTCTCCAACGGCATAGACATCCGCGTCGTTCAGACCCCAGACCGCGTTTAACCCCTCCTCCGTAGGGGAGATCATCCGCCGCCATTGGGTCCCGTCGAATTGGAGGATGGTTCCTTGCTCACCCACAACAAAGACGTTGGCATCCATTCCGCACCAAACCCCTTTCAAGGGGGGAAGGGAGGCAGTGGCCAGCACATTTGTCAGGTCGAGGTCGTGCCATTGGCAGCCGTCATAGTGGTATAGAACGCCTTTGGGCACCGAAGAATCCGTCTCTCCCACGGCATACACATCGTCTGCAGCAAAGCCCCACAGATCATTGATATCGGACACGACTACGACTGCTTCAAAGGGCATCCAGTTCCATTCAAAGGCATCCTCTGGAACGGCGATGGCGTCTCCTTCACCGTACCGGTCGAAGAGATCCTGAGTTATGGGTACGGTGAAATTCCATTGGGGATATCCCAGACCGAAATAGGCCTCCGGGGTTTGGATCCAGCGGAATTGGTTGCCGTCAAAATAGTAGACCTTGGCGGTGTTCTCTTTCGACCCCAGTGGGGTGCAGGTTTTAGGACCGATTGCCTCGACAACCGTGGCGGCCATGCCTTTGAAGGGGATGGGAGCGCTGTGGGTGACTAAAAACTGGATGGTGGTTGAATATCCGGAACGACCGACCATGCCGCTGGGCGGATAGCCGCTGAACTTCCGGACAAGGCTCCAATCGGGGGTCACGCAGTCCCCAGTGTTGAAACCGAGCAGGGCGTAAGTCTCCGGATCCCGGATCTGCCAAAGGGTATCGTCGGTATAGAGATAGACGCCGGAATAGTTGCCGAACTGGAGGGGGGTATAATCCGAAACCTGGTCTTTGACGAATTCGAAGGGACTGGTGATGTCTCCTGCTTCGCTCCACCCGAGTCTGTCAAACAGGCTTTGAGTGATGGGGATGACGTCCTCGTTGTCCTCAGTGAGCCCCAGATCTGCGGCGACCTCGGAATTCGCTGCAGTCCGGAATCCATCACCATCGTAGTAGTAAAACGGATCCGGTTCATCCGCAGGCCAGTTGGGCTTGGGGTAACAGGTATTTTTCCCGACCGAGTCGGTCAAGCGAACGATCATGCCTTCAAAAGGGATCCGTTCGGTCCTGATGCGGGAGCCATAGAGGACTTTCTCGGCCTGGCGCACCACGCTGATGAATTGCCAGTCAGGGGTTTCACAGTCGCCCTTGCTGTAGCCCAAATCCACGTAGGTGGCCGGATCGCTGATGGGCCAGAGATACTGCTCTGTTTTCAGATAGACCGTGTCTTCTTCGCTGAAACGGATGACCGAGCAGCAGTTCGCCTCTGCGGACTGCGGCAGTGTCAAGGAGACATCTCCAAGTCCTTGAACAGAACAAATGGGAATGATCGCGGTACAGAATACGATGCCGCTTGCAAGTAAGGCGAGGGTGGGTTTCATGGCGTCCTCCTTGGGATCTCCATTTTCCGGATATACGATTAGGGGAGCACTGGGCTTCTAACGTTATGACCGATAACCAACCATGTCATCACAGGTCCAGTTCAACCTGTAGGTTTAGGCTACTTTTTGCATGGACAAGATTCTTTTAAGAATCAATTCAATTGGAGTTTAAACATACTCAAACCGGGAATGCAAGCAAGAAAGATTATGCCCTGATAAGTTTTCCCTTCAGCCTTCGGAAAAAGAAAGACTTTACGTTAGTACCTTGATTTAAAAAAAATGAACTTGCAAAAAAGCTTTAGAGATGATTGTCTCTAATTCAATATTTTTTTGTCGTTCTAAAGCAGACTCAAAAGATAACAGCCTATCTCCTTGGTTAATATTCCGTATACCCACTCAGCGGGCATTTTTTAAAAATTGGGGTTCTTTTTCAAGAGAACAATTCTGTTCCTGGGCACCACAACAAACAAAACAATAAATAGGCTTTCAGCGACTTTCGTTGAAAGCTTTTTTATTTCTATGTATGATGCCCTTTGACAGCTCTTTCCTCTCTCTTGAACTTTCTTTTGGATTTCTTTTGGATGTGGCAGACTCAAAGGTATGTCTGGAACGTTTATAATTTTCATACGCTCATGCGCTAAAGTTGGACAACACCCGTACCCCTGTATCAATCCGTTGTCCTACAAATTGATGAATGATATTCATGTACTCTCTTCCGGTTTTTGTTCTTCTGTTGGCAACAAAGCGGATAACGCCTATTATTTTAACCAAAATTTCACGGTCAATGTCCGACAAATCCTTTTGAATTGCTTTTTCGATATAGTTGAATCCCGAGATCAGGGTTGGGGATTTATTTTCAATGTTTTCATCTGAAAAGTGATATTTATCGAGCAACATCTCAAGGATTGCTATCGCATCATTGTCTTGAAGACTTTTTTCTAATTCAATATCATAAGAACATAAAGCTCCTTCGATTACATTCGAATAAGCTGATAATTGATCATTATTACTCATTTCTGACGTTGTGAATTTGGGAACCTCATTGTATTTTCTTTTGGGTTTCTGAAAATATGAACAATCCAAGCATATGTCTTCGTTACGGGACTCTCCGCAACAAGGGCTGCAAATCATGGTGTTCGAAACCAAACATTTTCTTTTTCCTTTCCGGGAATTGCATATTGAGCATTTTGCCATAACTTAATGTTTCCTTAATGACTTTAAGATTCGAGAGCTTTTAAAGTTTGAATCAGTCAGCTGCCTTGTACATAAATAAAAAAGGTGTGCCGGAATGCATACTGCATGGGCACACCCTTTGGGTGTAGTGTATTTAATCAATAAGTTTTACAAAAACAGGTAACAGGACAAAAGACCTGTTATTGACATGGTGATGGTGTAGGGCAGTGCAAGGTAAACCATCCGGCCATAGGAGAGTCTGATGATGGGTGCCAGAGCTGAAGTCAGCAGAAACAGGAACGCGGCCTGGCCATTGGGTGTGGCCACGCTGGGAATGTTTGTTCCGGTATTGATGGCAACGGCCAGGTGGTCAAAATGCTGGATCACTTCACGTGCTTTGGCAGCAGCCTCTGCCGGTAGGGTGGCAAGAATGTCGGCCCTTACAATATGGGGGTCGGTGAGTTTGTCCATCAGCTGCTGTCCGGTCATCCCGATATCGGGGATCTGTGCAAGCATATTGACGAAATGCATTTTTGTTTCCGTGATGTATACGGTGGCAACAAAGACGTTGTCGGAAATCGCTGATAGTAGACCATTTGCGATATAGTATGCGCCCAGCTGATAATGACCATGGAGGCTGAGTACCCAATGCAGGATGGGCTTGAAAAGATGTTGTTCGTGAATCACCGCAACGATGGAGAAGAAGACGACCAGCAGTGCCGTAAACGGCAGAGCCTCTTTAAACGCCTCTCCAAAATGATGTTCTTCGGTAATGCCGTTGAAAGAGGTGAGTAAAATAATAACCGATAATCCGATCAGACCTACGGCGGCAAGGTGGAAGGCAAGGGCAATGATCAGCCAGAGACCCGCAATGCCCTGCAGAATAAGTCTGGCCTTGCCGGCGTCTCCGCGTTTTTCTTCCATTTTAACTTCGGTCTCCAGCAGGTGGGAACGAATGTTGCCGGGCAATTCAACGCCATATCCGAACCAGTGCTTTTTTTCCAGCGTATAACAGGTTCCAAGTCCAACGAGAAGGGTCGGGATGGAGACCGGGGCAACTTCCAGAAAAAAGTCAACAAAGTGCCAGCCCATCTGGTGGCCGATCAGCAGGTTCTGGGGTTCGCCAACCAGGGTACACACGCCGCCCAGAGCAGTACCTACGGCACCATGCATCATCAGGTTACGCAGGAATGCCCGGAATTCAACCAGGTCTGCCCGTGCTGCATCTTTGACGGCCTGGTCATTGGTGAGGTCATGGGCTCCAGTGCTCCCTTGACCGGAGGCGTACCGGTGGTAAATATTGTAGAAACCATAGGCAACGGCAATGATTACCGCCGTGACAGTCAACGCATCAAGGAAAGCGGAGAGAAAGGCACCGGCAAAACAGAAAAGCAGAGAAATGACCACCTTGGACTGGACACGCACAAGTATCCGTGTAAAGGTGAACTGCAAAAATTCTTTCATGAAAAAGATGCCGGCAACCATGAACATCAGAAGAAGGATAACCTCAAAGTTGTGCAGGGCTTCGTTGTAAACGGTTTCCGGCTTGGCCATGCCAAGGATGATGGCTTCAATGGCCAAAAGTCCGCCGGAAGGCAGGGGGTAGCATTTCAGGGCCATGGCCAGGGTGAAGATAAATTCCGCAATGAGCACCCACCCTGTTAGAAAAGAGCCACACGAAACAAGAAGAATGGGGTTAATAATTAAAAACACAATAATGGCAAGCTTGTACCATATGGGGGCATTCCCCAAAAAATTTTTAATAAAGGCGTTGAGCATAGTTAGGTCCTCACAATCAAACGGAACAACAGTTATAAAGTTAATAAGGTCATAGTATTACAGAAATTACAATTTATGCCTTCTAACATCTCACCTGTAAAAATTCAACATATTATTCAGTGCTGACGCCTAATTCTTTTCTGTGCAAAAAGCTTCAATCAGCCCCATCATATCGTCCCTTTTTTGAACTATCCGGATTCTTTCAAAACCGGCTTCAACAAGACCGGATTTAATCTGTTCAAAAGTATATGTCCCCACCAGCATGTTCATGGCAAATATGGCACCTGATTCAGGAGCTGTTTTATCATCCTCCATGACATGGTCCCGAATGACAAGGCGGTCAATAATTTCATTTTTAAGGAGCCGATTCTATTTGACGGTGATCAGTTCATACGCCCGGGTGCCAAGACATATTTTCTCAGCATGGGCCAGACAGGTGCGCCATTCGCTTTCAGGCCGGGCGTTGGTGAAGTGGTCATGATGGTCAATGAAACCCGGTAGTTCCATGTTGTCGGCCAGCTGGCTTCCCGGCAGAGGCGTTGCTTTCAGGCAGGCATCCACACAGGCCTGGTCAAGGGCCAGAGGATCAAAGGAGGCGAACATGCCTATATTGGGAAGGATGGGAACATCGTTTTCCCCGTGGCAGTCACAGTTGGGGGAGACATCCACAACCAGGGAGATGTGAAAGTGCGGGCGGTTGTCCAGCACCGCTTTGGTATATTCGGCCATCCGGCAGTTCAACAGTTCCACCGCTGCATTGAAGTCAAAGGCAATGGCATCAAAATTACATGCACCCAGACAGCGGCCGCAGCCCACACAGTTATCCGTGTTCACGCGCATTTTTTTGTTTTCTTCCTCAAACGAAAGGCCGTTGTTGGCGCACTGTTTCATGCATGCAAGGCAGCCCCGGCAAAGGGTTTCATCAATCTGGGCCTTGCCGCTGCTGTGCTGTTCGGTCTTGCCGGCACGGGAGCCGCAGCCCATGCCGATGTTCTTGATGGCGCCGCCGAAACCCGTCATCTCATGTCCCTTGAAATGGGTGAGGCTGATGAACACATCGGCATCCATGATCGTCCGCCCGATTTTGGCCTCCTTGACATATTCACAACCCGACACCGGCACCAGGATATCATCTGTGCCTTTGAGCCCGTCCCCGATCAGGATGGGGCAGCCCACGGTCAGGGCGGTGAACCCGTTTTCCCAGGCACATTCCAGATGTTCCAGGGCGTTTTTACGATGCCCCGGATACATGGTGTTGCAGTCTGTTAAAAAGGGTTTGCCTCCCAGTTCCTTGACCACATCTGCCACGGCCCTTGCATAGTTTGGGCGAAGATAACTGATGTTTCCGAGCTCTCCGAAGTGAAGCTTGATGGCTGCAAATTTTCCATCCATGTCAATCTGTCCGATACCTGCTTCTTTGATGAGTTTTTTAAGCTTTGCGGGCAGTCCGTCCCCAAAGGGTTTGGTTCTAAAATCGGTGAAGTAGACTTTTGCTTTTTCCATTTGTTGTTTCTCCTGTTTTATCCGGTGTGTTTCTGATGTGTATCTCCCGAAGTCCATTATGTTTAAAATCAGCGCAGCAGAAAGGGGTAACGATGGTGAATTTGTAAAGCCCCGGTTTTTTTAAGATAAATCATACTATGTTACGGCCCGGTTTTAAATGCCTGTTTCTTTCAAAAACTTGCCTGATTCTGCATTTTTACCCGATACCCAGACCCGTATAATGATGGAAATACCATTGGCAATAGGGGTGTTCAACAGTCAATGTAATGAAAGGATGAATGTCTTTAGGAAGTATTCAATGCCTGTTTTATTGAAGTGCATATGATCATAATAAAATTTTTTATCCTGCATGCACGAGGCACAATTGATGTATTCCACACTGGCTTCACGATCCGCAGTGTCCCGCAGGAATGCATCCACCTGGGGCAGACCGGGAAAATCAGGCATCAGCAGCGGGAGCATGACATAGGTGATGGTGGCGCCATGGGCTTTAACCATGTAGTTGATGTCATCCACCACATGGCCGTAAGCCACAAAACTGTTCCGGTCATACTTTTCCAGGTAGTGTTTTCTCGCCTGCTCCATTTTTTCATCATCTATGTCCTTGAGCGTGCCGTCTGTCAGTCCCGGGGCTGCATAGCGGGAGACCTTTCTCCAGTCCGAGACCGTTATTTTTTGAAGGTATGAAGAGAGCCGGTCCAGGGGATAACGGTCCTTAATGAGCTTAAAAAAAATGAACAGCTCAAAGGGCTCATCCCTGAGAAAGAAATCATTGTTTTCATTGTTGATGGAAGAGTAGAAAATGAAAGGGTCCACCAGATATATAACATGATCTGTCGTGTTTCCCTGGTTCAGGAAAAAAGAGAGATGGACATCCATGGGCATCAGGCCACCGCCGCCCCCCTTGGAGAGGTTGGCAACCTTGTGCCCCAGGATTTTTTCCATCAGTTCATGGTTCCCGTCCCTGGAAAACACACGGCCCCTTGATGTCCCCAGAAGGACGACAGGGTAATGTTGGTTATTTTTGATCACAAGCAGGTTGGATTCGCTTTCGGCATATGAAAGGCGGATATCCCTGTGCTGCCCTGAAAAATAATTGAGAAGGAGTGTGGCAATAAATAGATTCAATATCCCAAAAATTATTACTTTTATGATGAAAACTTTTGCACTCATGTTTTGTTTCGTCAGCCGGGAAAAAGGTCCCTATCAGAACTGAAAATAAATAAATTCCTGTTTGACTCCGAATATACCGGAAATCAGCACCGACCAGAATGCGGCCGTATAAATGGCCCAGCGGGACGCCAGGGATAACTTGCCCACCTTGTTCTGAATCCATCCTCCCCGTTCCCACAGTTCTGCCAGAAAAAGAAATAAAATTGAAGAAATTAGAAAAATAAACTGGGGCAGGCCCACCACATCAATTCCGGCCTGTTTTAGACCCAAACCGCTAAAATCGATCAAAAACATTTTTCGGATAATGGTGAAAGCCTGACCCACTGAATTTGCCCTGAAGAAGATCCAGGCAAAAGAGACCATGCCCATGGTGACTGCCACCTGTACTCCTTGGTTCAGCCTGGATACCTTGTCCGGAAACAGCCGGTCTGCCAGTCGCCTCTGGAAATTGTGCGTGAGATTTTCAAAAATCAGCAGAACGCCGTGTAAACCACCCCAGATCACAAATGTCCAGCCTGCCCCGTGCCACAACCCGCTCACCAGAAAGGTAATAAAGATATTATACCGCCACCGTCGTTTTGTGGCCCGGTTCCCGCCCAAGGGAATATATACATAATCCCGGAACCAGATGGACAAAGATATATGCCAGCGTTGCCAGAATTCGTGAAGAGACTTTGAGAAATAGGGATGTCTGAAATTTTCCATCAGATCATATCCGAGAACCCGGGCAGAGCCCCGGGCCATATCCGTGTACCCTGAAAAATCGCAGTAGATCTGTACAGTATAAAACAGGGAGGCGATAATGAGCGCAAGGCCCTGATAGTCTCCCACGTGGTTATAGACACGGTTGACATACACGGCAAGATGGTCGGCAATGACCATTTTTTTGACAAGCCCCCAGAGTATAAGCCGCACCCCCTGGGTCACTGCCTGATACTCAAAGCCGTGGGGCTGTGTGAACTGGGGCATCAGGTGCCGGGCCCGGTTGATGGGACCCGAAAGCAACGGGGGAAAAAACGCCGTAAACAGTGCGAAAATATGCAGCTTACGTTCTGCCGGGAACTTGCCGTTGTAAACATCCAGGACATAGCCCAGCCCCTGGAATGTATAAAAGGAAATACCCACCGGAAGGAGCAGGTGAAGCATGGGCGCATCCTTATGGATACTCAGTGCCCCGAGTATGCCGGTGGCAGATTTGCTTAAGAAGTTGAAATATTTGAATAGAAATAGCGTTCCGATGTTTAAGAAGACGCCTGCCCACATATAAGGTTTTCTTCTTTTCTCCGGGGCTGAAGATATGAGACGGCCCAGGGTATAATTTGCCAGGGTGGATCCCATGAGAAGAAAAATGTATTCGGTTTTTGCGAAAGAATAAAAAAAATAGCTTGATGACAGCAGCAAAATCCATCTGTATCGATGGGGGATGAAATAGTAGAGTCCGACTAAAACAGGGAAAAAAAAGGCGAATTGGATGGAATTGAATAGCATGGTTGTCCGCAGGGGATATTCATTTCATATGGTTAACTGCCGGGCCATATGTTTTTGGGGGTTTTCCTTCAATGTTGTAGCCCTCCTGTTCTTTTATCCTGCACTGGTGGACTATAAAAAGTCACATCACTTGAGTCAATTGCAAAATTGACAATTACATACCGATATGGTTTTTATCTGAAAATGCTATTCTTTATGATGCAATGACTTAAAAAGGTAAATTATTCATCAATGCTAAAACAAATGCTCCTTTTCATTCTGCCTTGTTTTTTATGGGTCGGATGTTATGAATCCGGGCTGCAAAGACACACGCATGCAGAAAAAAGAAGACCTGCCTGCATAGATGAAACATCAAAAAAGTGGACGCCTTGGGTGTGGACACAGTTTGTCAAGAACGGTCCCACAGGCAAAAACCTTCCTGATTTTTCAAGGGCGGGGTACAGGATGGGGAAAGAAAGGATTCCGGATATCAAAACCCCGGTGTTCGATGTCACCGATGTACGGTTCGGTGCTGTTCCCGACGACGGCAAAGAAGACACTCTGGCAATCCAGGCGGCCATTGACAAGGCGGCAATATCCGGCGGCGGTGTCGTATTTCTGCCCAAAGGCAGATATGACATTCATCAGGCAAAAGCGTCACCCTATCTTCAAATCCGATCGGACCGCATTGTTTTGCGGGGCCAGGGCTCCGGTAAAACCGGAACTGTCCTTTTCATGGGAGCACCGGGAGAGCAGGGGCGGATCAGGCGTCTGGGAACCGTTTCAGCTGAAATAGAGGCCCGGCGCCATACAGCCATAGCCGTTATAGGTGCCGAAGATGGTCACAAACTCGCCGCGTTTACACAAAACGTACTCCGGGGGCAAACCGACATCACGGTGACTGACACCAAAAAGTTTTTTCAAGGACAGACTGTGACAATGGTCTGCACAGATCCGCTCATCGACCCCGCACATCCGGAACCCGGAAAAGCAGATATTCCTGTGCAATTGACCACACCGTTCGCACTAGGTCCTGTCCAGCAGGACACCTTTGGATCTGCGGTTAAAAAGCTTTCCTGGATCGCAGGCATTGAAAAAATCATTGATGCCCATACCATCCGTCTGACCCGTCCGGCAAGGTTGGATCAGCCCCTGGACTACACCCCTGAAATTTTTTCCTTCAACGGCATCAGCGAGGTCGGTATCGAACATCTGCGCATCGAAAGCGCCTGGCCCGGCGGGTATGAGCACCACAAGCCTTTTCAGGACGCCCAGGGAAAAGTGATCCGCACCGCCCAGGAACAGGACTACCTTTGGGGTGGAATCTGGATCAGCAGCGCAGTGAACGGATGGGTGCGGGATGTGACCTTTGCGGACATGACCCAGGGGGTTATCCTGAGCCGATCTGCCCAGTGGACCCTGCAAGACCTGATGTTCACCGGGCAGGAGGGACATGCCGGCGTCAC
Source organism: uncultured Desulfobacter sp. (assembly GCF_963665355.1). Taxonomy (GTDB): domain Bacteria; phylum Desulfobacterota; class Desulfobacteria; order Desulfobacterales; family Desulfobacteraceae; genus Desulfobacter. The sequence continues at coordinate 4,473,178 of NZ_OY762229.1, read as the reverse complement.
CATCGGCTGGGGCAACGACAACCTGGTCCAAAACATCGGGTTTCATGCCCGGCTGGTGCATCCGGTGACGCTCACCATGACGTCATCAGGAAACGTTGTCACACAATGCAAAACATACTATGAAGGAAGAAATCTTCTTTCAGGCACGGACACGGCCATGGATTTTCATGGAATCTTTCCTTTTGAAAATCTGTTTGAAAGGATGACAGGATTCTATGTCTGTCCGGGTGGTGACTTGAGCGTACTTCCCCATGCAGGCGTAAGAAACGTTTTCTGGAATATTGAGGCTCCGGCAACGATCAGCGGGTACGGCGAATATGCACAGGATTCGTTCGTGCAAACCTATGATTTTGCCAGCACCTCCTCGAAAACGCCTGCAACCATGTATGAACACTACCCACAGGCATTCTATATTGGTATCTGCAGGAGGGGGAATCGCTTAATCACCCTGGCCGGATCAACCAAAGACCGTCGTACCCGGTGGATGACGGTGGAAGGGTTGAATCGTCCGGATATTTCTGTTCCTTCCCTTTACAAGATGCAAAAAAAATAATTGTCCTTGGGCTAAAAATTAAGAGTATCAAAATATAAGTGTTTTTCATGGTGCCTTCGGGTGTATATGCTGTCGTGGAACAGACAGTTTAAGGAGACACGCCATGACGGCACTGATTATTTTTCTTGTAAGCTATCTGGGAATCGCCATGGGACGAATCCCCGGACTGGCCGTGGACAGGGTGGGGATTGCCATTCTGGGGGCCATCGCCATGGTTGTCTTTGGCGAAGTGTCGCCCCGCCAGGCCGTAGATTGCATTGACTTTCCAACCCTGTGTCTTCTATACGGGCTTATGATCATTTCGGCCCAGCTCCGGCTTGGCGGATTTTACACGGCAGCTGCGGAGAAAGTCCTTAAATTCTGCGATCGTCCCCGGCTGTTTCTTCTGGCAAGCATGCTGCTTTCCGCCGTGCTGTCCGCGCTTCTCGCCAACGACATCATCTGCTTTGCCATGGCACCGATTCTGGCCTGGTCACTGAAACGGGCGGGATTGAATCCTGTTCCATTTTTGCTGGGCCTGGCCATGTCCAGCAACATCGGGTCTGCGTCTACGCTCATAGGCAATCCCCAGAATATGCTCATCGGACAGGTGGGGCATCTGAGCTTTGGAGCCTTCTTTATGTGGGCGGTAATCCCGTCTTTTGTATCCCTGGCGATGGCATTTGGCATCATTGTCGCCTTGTATCGAAATGATCTCATTGTTGAAAAAATAGTTGCAACTGAAGACAACAGGTTGGACTGGCCCCAATTTGACCGTTGGCAGACCGGAAAAGGCCTTGGGGCAGTTGTGGTCCTGGTGGGACTCTACCTGACGGATATCCCAAGGGATCTTTCAACCCTGGCCGTGGCCGGAACTCTTCTTCTCAGCAGAAAGATAAAAAGTCGGGAGATGATGGCTCTGGTGGACTGGCACCTGATCACATTGTTCTGCGCACTTTTTATCATCATTCACGGGATCGGCGTGGCCCATCAGCCGGAACGGGTGTTGGGATTTTTGTCCCAGAAAGGTTTTGAACTCACCCAGCCCGTTTTCCTCACCGGCGTCTCTGTGGTCCTGTCCAACCTGTTCAGCAATGTTCCTGCTGTGATGCTGGTGATTCCATGTCTGAACAAATCTGTTCCCGATCCCTGGTATATCCTGGCCCTTTCAAGCACCTTTGCCGGAAACCTTTTCCTTTTGGGCAGCATCGCGAATCTGATTGTGGTGGAAAAAGCTTTGGGTCATGGTGTGCATATCTCTTTCAAGGCACATGCCAGGATCGGAGTTCCCGTGACCGTTCTGTCCGTTCTCGTGCTGACAATATGGGCATGGTATCAATAACAATGAGCGCCCATGTGTTAGAAAATGATAAAGTTCTTGAATAACAGGTCAGAATTAATATATTTTTCTTGACTAATGATTAATTTTAGTCCATTTAAGCTGCGCCAATAATTTTAACAGCCTTGAAAAAAGGCTCTCCCCTGACATTTTATTTAGCCCGAAGGGGGAGGGATTGCCTGGTGTGTATTATCAACCCTTTTCTCTTGGAGTATTGCCATGAATATCCAACTTGAAGACTACATCCCGCCGGAAGTTTTTAAAAAAATTCAGACCTTTTCCGAGGACAAGGAGACTCCTTTTCTCGTGATTGATAAGGATACTGTGGTCAAGAATCTTGACGATCTGACAACCTGTTTTCCCTATGCGAGCATCTATTATGCTGTAAAAGCTAATCCTGCGGTTGACGTACTGACCGTTATGCGTGACAAAGGCGTCAATTTTGATATTGCATCCATCTATGAACTGGACCGTGTTCTGTCTTTGAATATCAGCCCGGACAGGATCAGTTACGGCAACACAATCAAAAAAAGTCGTGATGTCAGGTATTTTTATGATAAAGGGGTCCGGTTGTATGCAACGGATTCAGAAGCCGACATTCGCAATATCGCCAAGGCCGCACCAGGCTCCAAGATTTATGTCCGGATATTATCCGAAGGAAGCCTTACGGCAGACTGGCCCTTGTCCAGAAAATTCGGCTGTCAGCCCGACATGGCCATGGATCTGATAATTCTGGCGAAAAATCTTGGGCTGGTTCCCTATGGTATCTCCTTTCATGTGGGGTCCCAGCAAAGGGATATCGGTGCCTGGGACGGCGCCCTTGGCAAAGTAAAGGTCATTTTTGAAAGGCTGCGGGAAGAGGATGATATCAAGCTTGAGATGATTAATCTGGGTGGCGGGTTTCCGGCCAGTTATCTGTCAAAAGCCAATGCCCTGGAGATCTATGCCCAGGAAATTACCCGATTTCTCAAGGAGGGATTTGGCGACGAGCTGCCCACAATATTCCTTGAACCCGGACGGTCTCTGATGGGTAATGCCGGAGTTATTGTCAGCGAGGTGGTCCTGATTTCAAGAAAATCCAGAACCGCACTGAATCGATGGGTCTACACGGATGTCGGAAAATTTTCCGGACTGATTGAAACCATGGATGAGGCCATTAAGTACCCTATTTACTCAGGACGGAACGGTGAACTTGAGGAGGTCATTATTGCCGGGCCCACCTGTGACAGTGCAGATATCATGTATGAAGACTTCAAATACAAACTGCCCTTGAATCTGTCCATCAGCGACAGGCTCTACTGGCTTTCCACAGGGGCGTATACCAGCAGCTACAGCGCCATTGAATTTAACGGATTTCCCCCTTTAAAGACATATATCATATAAAACCTCACCTTTTCTGAATCCCCTTAAATTTACGATCCAGGCCTTGCAAACACATCAAGACTTTTACGTCCCTGGTGCAGCAGGGCCTTTGTGAAGGATTCAAGCAGAGGAGATTTAAGATTCCAGCAATGCCAGAAAAGCCGGACATCTATTGTCCGGCCGGAAAGCAGTGCTGTTAAAACTTTTTTCCGGACCAGGTGCCGGCCCTGGACAATGGGAACCATGCCGTATCCAAGGCCCAGGGCAATGAAATCCACAAAGGTTTCCGACGACGGTACATAGGTGACGGGAATATCTTTGGGAACGTCAGCAAATACAGTGGCCAGCATTTTTGCATGCAGTTTGTCCTTGCGGTTGAAAATCACGGCAGGCGCCTTTAAAACAGCCTGGGTGGTGACACCGTCAGCAAACCATGTGCAGGCAAATGCCGGGGTGCACATCAGCTGATACGCCATGGTGCCGATTTCAAACATCTTACATCCCTGCAGGGCCCGGTCAAGGGTACTGATGCAGCCGCACACGGTTCCGTTTTTCAAAAACTTATGGGTCTGATCCTGGTCATCCACCCGGATATCCAGCAATAATTTCCCGTCCGCCAGCATGGGGGCAACCGCCCTGGGAAACCATGTGGTCAGACTGTCGGCATTGACGCCCACGGACAGGGTCACGGATTGTCCTTCTGTACCAGGGCTTATCCGGCCTGCAAGGTTTTCTTCAAGGTGTTTAACCTTAAGATAGTGGGCCAGGAACCACTGCCCGGCCCGGGTCACCTCAGGCGGCACCGTCCGGGTCAGCAATATCTGCCCTGCCTGCTCTTCCAGTTGTCTGACCCGCTGGGAAACCGCAGACTGGGTCAGGCACAGTCTGGCTGCCGCCTTGTCAAATCCCCCCTCCCGGATAACCTCAGCCATGGCCTCAATGAGTTTATAATCAAACATGATATATTATTAGTAAAATTTATGGATAATTAAAACAATTAATTTTACTTAACATGCCTGCCGGGTTATTTCACCAGATAGTTTTTAAACCCTGTGATTTAAACCCAATGAAAGGATCAGTAAAGAATGGTAACACCGTTTTTCCAGGGGCTTGGCACCGGCGGCGGCCTCATCGTGGCCATTGGTGCCCAGAACGCATTCGTACTTTCCCAGGGTATTCGCAAAAACCATCCCCTGGTCATTGCCGCAATCTGCATCTTTTGCGATGTCCTGTTTATTACCCTGGGCGTTGCAGGCCTTGGCACTGCAGTTTCCAGTTCGTTTTTACTGTCCAGGTTAACAGCCTGGGGCGGTGCGGCGTTTTTGTTTTTATACGGAATTGGGGCGTTCAGGTCTGCGGCGGGCACAAACACTCTGGTGGTGGAGAACCAGGACTGCCGTATGACCCTTGGTGCGGCTGTGGTCTCCACACTGGCCGTAACGCTTCTTAATCCACATTTCTATCTGGACACTGTTGTGCTCATCGGCAGTGTGGCAGGCCGGTTTCCCGGAGAACAGCGCCTTTTTTTCTGGGCCGGGGCCGTCACGTCTTCGGCACTGTGGTTTATCAGCCTAAGCACCGGGGCAAGGGTGCTTGCCCCGTTATTCAGCAAACCTTTGTCCTGGCGGATTCTTGATGCTGTCATCGGCGTAACCCTGTGGATTATTGCTCTGTCTTTAGCCCGGTATGCCATGGCTTTGTAAGCATTCTGGTCGCCTTAAAAAAGATCAATCCAGGTGCAGGCCACTGCAGGCGTTGGCACCGTCTTTTGAGGGCAGGGCCTCATTAAATATTTCAAGAAGTTTTACGGTTTGTTTGGCCATCATGACGCAATTGCCGGAAATGGCGTAGTACATGATGCTCAGGCGTGTCTTTGAGGACTCTTCCCTGATCCTGGCAATCTGATTGGCATTATACAGATCCACAAGGTCCCTGAGATAATGGAATCTTGCCCCGATGTGGTTGCAGTCCACAATATCCTTTTTAATAAATGCCAGTTCAACCTGCTCAAAAATGTAAAGAATTTCTGTTTTGATCTCCTTAAGTTCTTCGATCTGGGCCGGCAAAAGACCTTTGTGCCGGTTGGCAACATGCATGGTGGATCTGATGACCGTGTCTCTGTGTCCGTCGTTGATCTTCTGAAGACGCCGGATAATCTGGTAATAATTGTAAGACCCTTTGTGATCCGCCCGCTGCAGGAGTCGTAACACCTTAAAGATATTCGCAATGATGATATTGCTGCTCATCTGGAACTGTTTGACCTTCCTGCGCTGCTCCCTTAATGTGTCCAGATCCTCTTCAAACAGCCCATTGAACGTCGTTTTCAAAGAGAGTCTTATGCTTCGAAGATGAAGGGCCAGATGGTCAAACGTGGCTGCCACCGAAGACTCGAAATCCTCCACCTCTTCAAGAACGTAGATGGTGATCTCCTCTTTGGTCTTTTCATTGCCTTCGTGGCGTTTTTTGTTTTTAAGGATCATGAAAAATACAAAGATTATCAGCCCGGCCACACCAGGCATTTTGAAATAGTAGATGATAAAACCGCAGACAAAGGAGACCACAAAGGCAATAAGGGCGGTCATGAACCATCCGCCGATCACTGTTAAAACACCTGTGATGCGGTATACGGCGCTCTCCCTGCCCCAGGCCTGGTCGGAAAAGGAAGAGCCCATGGCCACCATGAAGGTGACATAGGTGGTAGACAACGGCAGTTTCAGGGACGTGGCCAGGGAGACCACGGCAGATGCCACCATAAGATTCACAGATGCACGCAGCAGATCAAAGGAGGGTTTCTCCTTTTCCCCGATACTGATGTCTTCGGGAATCGGGGCGATCCTTTTGGCTACAATTTTACCGATGACTGGCGGTGATACTGCCTTGACAGAGACAAACAGGCTGTGAAACAGATTGACAATCCGCCTGGACAGCCATACAGATTCAAACCTCTCCATTCCCTCATCCTGCTGGCCCAGGCTGATTTCTGTTTCGGTCACTGTTCTTGCCTTGCGTGAGAACCACAGGGTGACCACCATGATGGCGCCTGCAATGAGCATGATATAGGTCTGGGTGTGAATTTTGCCTCCAAGGGCCTCCATGCTGATGTTCAGAGGATCGGATGAGACAAGAGCTGTTTTAAAGGCATTGAGGCCTGCCAGGGGAACACCGATGAAATTGACAAGATCGTTGGCTGCAAAGGCCATGGCCAGAGCAAACGTGCCCACAAGGACAACGGGTTTTAAAATATTAACCTTGAATGCGATTATAAGAATTTGAAGGATAATTGCAGAGGTTACGAAAATACAGCCCATGATGGCCAAAGAGTGATTTTTTATCCATGTCACCATCTGTGCATCCATGAAGGTGGCCCCCTTGGCCCCTTTGACAAGGATAAAAAAGGTAATGCAGGTAAGGGCCATACCTCCCCACAGCGCACCGTAATACTTCAGCCGTTTTTCATAATTAAAGGTGAAGATAAGCCTGGAGATGAACTGAACGATGGCACCCGAGGCAAATGCCACGATAATGGATAACAATATCCCGCTGATAATGGTGATGGCTTTACCAGAGTTGATATAGTCCATAAGGCGCAGACCCGAATCAGCATGGACGGTCAGTTTTATCATGGACAGGGCCACGGCAGATCCGAGCAGTTCAAATACAATGGACACGGTGGTGGAGGTGGGAAGACCATATGTGTTGAATAGATCCAGAAGCAATATATCCGTAAGCATGACAGCCAGAAATATGGTCAGAAGTTCGGGCATGGTAAAAAGTTCGGGATTAAAAATGCCTTTCCGGGCCACCTCCATCATGCCTGCTGAAAAAGTAACACCGGCCAGGATACCTGCGCTAGCAATGATCATAATGATTTTAAAAGGCGCGGCCTTGGAGCCGATGGAGGAGTTTAAAAAATTCACCGCGTCATTGGTGACCCCTACAATCAGATCAAAAATGGCAAACAGGATCAGCATCCCTACGATGACATAGCATATTTCAATGCTCATGGTGTTTTCATTCCCTTTGTGAAAGTTGGATATATGCGGTGTGAAGTACGCCCGTTAGTTTTTTAGAATTGCAGTCCTAACAATATTCTTACGCTTTGCAAATATTTGACCCTTTATAAGGCTTTTAGCCCTGATTTGGCAAGGGGTTTATCAACCTGTAGAGGGAGATGGCAGTTTTACATGTCATCTGTAGTGGTTGAACCCTGAACTGAAAGGCTGGGGACGGAATATACGAATAAAAGGTCAAGAACGTTTTTTTACGGCTAAAATCATGTCGTACACTTGTGCTTTGGGACAGTTTGCAAGCCTGGCTATGTTTTTTGCAAGTTCCCCGGTCCCCATGTTCTGATTCAGACCATCCATAATCATGGCCTCCATCTGTTCCGGAGACAGACCGGCCGACTGTTCATCGTCACCTTCGATAAACAGGACGCATTCGCCTTTGATGGTTTCCCTAGTTTCGAGGGTATCCAGAATCTTGGAGAGAGGGCCGCGGAGAAATTCTTCATACTGTTTTGTCAATTCCCTGGCAAGGCAGGCCTGGCGATCGCCAAAGGCGGTTATAGCCGAAGATATCAGCCGGATAATGCGCCTGGGGGATTCGTAAAAAATCAGTGTGCCCTTGTGACGGGCGGTATTATCGAGAAAGGTGTTCAGACTGCCCTGCTTTCTGGGCGGAAAGCCCAGAAACAGAAACGTGTCCGTGGGCAGGCCTGATGCGCTCAATCCGGTAATTGCCGCATTGCACCCTGGAACCGGCACAACGGGAATGCCTTTGTCTCTGGCCAGGGAAACCAGGCGGTAGCCGGGATCTGAAATGAGCGGGGTGCCTGCATCGCTGATCAGGGCGATTGTGCTCCCGTTTTCAAGCCGTTGGACCAGGTCCTGGGCCTTTGATGTCTCATTGTGTTCATGGCAGGCCATTGTGGGAGTTGTAATGCCGTAATGGTTCAGCAGTTTTTTTGAGTGGCGGGTATCTTCGGCTGCAATCAGGTCTGCCTCCTTAAGTATACGCACTGCCCGGAAGGTAATATCCTCAAGGTTGCCCAGAGGGGTGGCCACGATATAAAGGGTGCCGGACATGTCACAATCCTTGAAAGGCATTGGGGATCACGGTGATGTCACAGCAGGTGTGCGAATTGTCCTTGTACAGCACTTCCACCACATCAAAACGCAGGCGGGTGTTGATGATTTTATTTTTGCTGAGATAGTACTGGGCGCCCATGATAATTTTTTTCTGCTTGGCCGCGGTCACGCCTTCCCGGGGCAGGCCTTTTTTAACTCCTGTCCGGGTTTTGACTTCAATAAAGCACAATGTGTCATTGTCTTTGGCAATGATATCGATTTCAAACTGGGGAGTCGAAAAATTGGATGCCAAGACTTTGTACCCCCGGGACAAAAGAAACTGCCGGGCTGCCAGTTCTCCCTTTCTGCCAAGCTGTAGGCCCCCGGAGCTCATATATCCTTTACGCCCCTGAAACTTTTCCGGTGGAAAGGGCAGGGGCCATGGACGAGTATCGCCTCTTTATGGACTTTGGTTGGATATCCCTTATGATTTTTAAAACCATACGTAGGATATCGCAGGTCAAGGTCTGCCATAATTCGATCCCGGGTGACCTTGGCTATAATGGAGGCTGCCGCAATGGACAGGCTCAAGGCGTCTCCCTTAATGACAGAACGCTGGTCTATGGTGCTGTCTATGGAAAACTTGCCGTCAATGAGCAGATAATCGGGTGTAATTTCCAGGGCCTCAACCGCACGCTTCATGGAGAGCAGTGATGCCTGCAGAATATTAATCCTGTCGATCTCTTCATGGTCGGCCATTCCAATGCCAAAGGCAAGTGCCCTTTCCTGAATGACTGGAAAAAGCATCTCTCTTTTCTTCTCGGAAAGCTTTTTAGAATCATCGATGCCGGGAACATCAAAATTTTCAGGCAGCACCACCGCCGCAGACACGACAGGGCCGGCAAGGGGACCCCTGCCGGCCTCATCAACACCTGCGATCAATTTATATCCACTAAAAATGGCCTGTTTTTCAAAGGCCATCATGTCGGCCATCTTGTTGGATTGACCGCCCGGGCGGATATCAGGCAAAACGTTTTTCTCTGATTCTTGCCGCTTTACCGCGCAGATTTCTCAAGTAGTAAAGTTTGGATCTTCTTACGCGTCCCCGGGTCATCAGTTCAATTTTATCAATGATGGGAGAATAAAGGGGGAAGATTCTTTCAACACCGACGCCGCCGGAAATTTTTCTAACGGTGAACCGTGCGCTGGAAAGGCCTTTGGTTTTTTTGATAACTACGCCCTCGAAAACCTGGATACGTTCCTTTTCACCTTCCCTGATTTTTACATGCACCTTTACCGTATCCCCGGAGTCGAAATTCGGGATATCAAGGCGCATCTGTTCTCTTTCAATTTTTTGGATTAGGTTTGCTGTCATGTCTTATTCCTTCTATTATTTCAGCCGTTTATTAATCTGTCTAAATATATGGATGCCGCGGACCGGACGCTCAGGTGATTGTATGGCCCTGAACCCTGTATGGACTCAAGGATATGGTCACACTGGCTGATCACCTCCGGTGCCAGCCCCCATGCCGTTCCGAACACAAGAACATGGGGGGCATTACCCTTCAACTGTTGTCCAAGCTGTCTGCAACTGAGCACCGGTCCTTCCGCATTGGCGCTGGTGGCCACTTTAACCAGGGGCTTTCCCTGCTCATTTTCTATATCATTGCAGACCGCTTCAAATGTATCCGCAACCCTGACCCGTTCAAGGGCGGACTTTCGTGCCGGATTAACCGTTCCTCCATGGCCATGGGTCCAGTGATCCATGATCTGGTGGGCCAGAGTTTTCTGGTCTTCATAGGGGGTAACCACGTAATAGGCCTGTACCCCGAATGTCCGGCCGGCCCTGGCAATGTCATGCAAATCCATGTTGGTCAGGGCTGACCCCGTTATCTGCCCTCTTTTATTGACCACAGGATAGTGGATCAATGCCAGGTAGAGCGTCCGGGAGCCAGAATCTGTCGTTGACACCCGTGCTTGTGTGGGGCTCTGGGCCGGGAGGAATTGATTGTCCTGTTCATCCATTGAACTCATATATGGTGACTCATTTATCAATCAAGGCCTCAAGTTCCCGGCACCACTGACGCAAGATCTCTTTTTCTTCATCATCCGGCGTCCGGGATTCAAACAGGTCAGGACGCTTAATAAAGGTTCGTTCCAGGGCAGAGCGCCTGCGCCACTGCCTTATTTTTTCATGGTTCCCGGACAAGAGCACCCCGGGTACGGCCATGCCCTCATATACCTCGGGCCGGGTGTACTGGGCGTATTCCAGGCGGTTGTCCATGAACGATTCACACTGGGATGAATCATCGCTTCCCAGCACGCCGGGAATCATTCTGGCGACGGCATCAATCACTGCCATGGCAGCAATCTCTCCGCCGGTCATGACAAAATCCCCCACGCAGATCTCTTCATCCACCCGGCGGGCATAGACCCGCTCGTCAATACCCTCATATCGGCCGCAGATTAAGACCAGGTCCTGCCGGGTTGCGGCAAGTTCACAGGCCCGGGCCTGGGTAAAGGGTTTGCCCTGGGGACTTAAACATGCGACCCAGGCTCTATCGGAAGTGTGTGCCGCTGATTCAATGGCCTTTTCCACGGGCCCCGGCATCATGACCATGCCGCTTCCTCCGCCATAGGGGCGGTCATCCACGCTATTGTGCCGGTCTAAAGTAAAATCCCGAATATTTATGGTATCCGCGCTGATGACTCCCCGGCTCAAAGCCCTTGCCATAATGCCGTTGGCAAAAAAAGCATCAATGAATTCAGGAAACAGTGTCAGTACGGTAAACTTCATGGCAAAAATCAGTCTGTAATGAAACCTTCGGGCAGCTCGGTTTTTATAACACCCGCATCAAGGTTTACATCCTTGACAAATACTGCATTCATGGGAATCAGAACTTCCTGTTTACCTTGGGTCTTTTTATCCGTAACAACCAGAATATCATCCGCACCTGTGGGGAAAAGCTGATCGACTGTTCCAAGTTCACCCTGGTCAGCGTCCACAACAGTTAACCCGATCAGATCCTGCCAGTACCAGGTATCTTCCTCCAGCTCCGGCAGGCTGATTCTATTAACCAGGACAAGTTTTCCCACAAGGGCTTCCGAGGCATCCCGGGTATTGACACCGTCGAGGCTTAAAAGAACCCCTTTCTTATATCTGCCGACCCGGGTTATTACATACTCCCGGCCGGGGTCCTGGGGTGAGTCCTCGTCTTTGAGCACCACAATGAGCCCGTTGGCAAAAGTGTCGGGCGACTGTGCCCAGGACCACACCTTCAGGTTGCCCCCAAGGCCGTGAACGCCTGCAATTTTGCCAATGGTCAGCCAGGTATCCGAGGAGTGCATGGGAACTACTCGATAATTTCGAGCACTGTGCGTTTTTTCAGTTTGGTTGCCGCAGCGCTCAGGATAGTTCTCATGGCCCTGGCGGATCTGCCCTGTTTACCGATAACCTTGCCCAGATCTTCCTTGGCCACCTTGAGTTCAAGCACGGAAGTCTGGTCACCTGTCACTTCAGATACCTGCACCTCATCGGGGTGGTCTACCAATGCTTTTGCTAAATACTCAATCAGCTCTTTCATAAATACGTCTCCTGATCAATGAAATAGAAGGACCGGCGGCTTTCTGGGTATATCCGGTGCTTTTTCCTGAAAATATCCCTAGGCAGGAACGTTTTGCGCGCTCTGTTTTTTAAGGATGCTTTTCACCGTTGTGGTGGGTTGTGCACCCTGCTCCAGCCAGTACTGCACCCGATCCTGCTTCAAGGTGATGACGGCGGGATTCTGCATGGGATCATAGGTACCCACAGCTTCAAGGAACTTGCCGTCCCGGGGTGCCTGAATATCAGCGGCTACGATTCTGTAAAAAGGTTTTTTCTTGCTGCCTTTACGGGTAAGTCTGAGTTTTACTGCCATAGTTCTTATTTTCTCCTTAAAACGGAAGCATGCCCCGAAGGGATTTCATGCCGCCTTTATTGATTTTCCTTACCATTTTCATGGACTGGGTATAGCTTTTCAGCAGTTTATTTACATCCTGAACCGATGTTCCCGAACCCAAAGCAATCCTTTTTTTCCGGGACGCTTTTATAATTTCATGTCTGGTTCGTTCCTCCGGGGTCATGGAGTTGATAATTGCCTCTATTTTCATAAATTCTTTATCGTCTATGTTCAGGTCGCCGAGCATCTTTTTATTCACCCCGGGCAGCATGCCTAAAAGATCCTTGATGGATCCCATTTTGCGGACCTGCTGCATCTGGTTTTTAAAATCCTCCAGGGTAAACTGGTTCTTCCTCAACTTCTTTTCAAGGGCCAGGGCCTCTTTCTGGTCTACGGCCTCCACTGCCTTTTCTATAAAAGACAGGGTGTCGCCCATACCCAGAATTCTGGAGGCCATGCGGTCCGGATGAAAGGGCTCAAGGGCCGTGTTTTTTTCTCCCACACCAATGAACTTCAGCGGCTTGCCTGTCACGGCTTTGATGGACATTGCCGCACCGCCCCTGGCATCACCGTCCATCTTGGTCAGTACAAAACCTGAAAGATCCAGCCGTTTGTCAAATTCACCGGCAATATTCACAGCATCCTGGCCGGTCATGGCGTCTGCCACCAGAAGAATTTCGGCAGGGTTGATGCCCTTCTTAATTCCTTCAAGTTCGGCCATGAGCGTATCATCCAGGTGCAGGCGCCCTGCGGTGTCAATGAGCAGGGTGTCACAGCCAAGATCCCGTGCGGCAAGCTTTGCATCCTGGCAGATTTTGAGCGGCTTCATCTCCGTTGTGGAGGCAAATACCGGTACATCCATCTGTTTGCCCAGCTTGGTGAGCTGGTCAATGGCCGCCGGGCGGTACACATCCACGGGAACAAGATAGGGCTTTCTGCCGATTTTGCGCAGATAGTTTGCCAGCTTGCCCGCTGTGGTGGTCTTGCCGGAACCCTGCAGTCCCACCAGCATGATGGACGTGCTCCCGGTGGCGGCAAAGTTCAGTTCCTGGTGGGTGGAGCCCATCATTTTTGTAAATTCTTCATTTACAATCTTGATGACCTGCTGCCCCGGAGTCAGGCTTTGCATAACCTCCTGGCCGAGGGCTCGGGACTTTATATCTGAAATGACAGTTTTTGCAACCTTATAATTGACATCGGCTTCCAGAAGTGCCATCCTGACTTGTTTCAAGCCATCTTCGATGTTTTTCTCGGTAAGGGTTCCGTGTCCTTTCAGCTTCTTAAAAACAGAATCCAGACGGTCGCTCAAGTTGTCAAACATGTGCAAGATCACCTTTTTCTCAGTATCAAATCAAATCATTGAATTTAAAAAATAATCCGTGTAATGTCAAGAAGATAATAAAAAATATACAGGTGTGTGCAATGAAGGATATACTGAATTTCACCCGGCAGGATCTGGGTAACTGGTTTGAAAATAAAGGAATACGACGCTTCAGGGCCGACCAGGTGTTCAAGTGGCTCTATCTGAAACTTGCCGGAAATTTTGAAGAAATGACCGATCTTGGCAAGGCACTTCGGGGGGAACTGGCCGAACATTTTTCCCTGGGGACCCTGGAACTGGAAAATATGGAAACCTCTGCGGATACCACAAAGAAGTTTTTGCACCGTCTGGAGGACGGGGAATATGTGGAAAGTGTGCTCATACCCGAAAAAGATCATTTCACCCTTTGTGTATCCACCCAGGCCGGATGCGCCATGAACTGCAAATTCTGCCTGACCGCCACCACCGGGTTTAAAAGAAACCTGACCACAGGAGAGATTGTGGGTCAGATCCGGGAAGCCCGAAGGTTTGTGGCCCGGCAGGGTATAGAGCCGTTGACGCTGTCCAATATTGTGTTCATGGGCATGGGGGAGCCCTTGGCCAATTATGAAAATTTGTTGCGCAGCCTTGGTGTGATCCTTGATACGGATTTAGGGATGAAGTTTTCCTGCCGCAGGGTAACGGTCTCCACCTCGGGCATTGTGCCTAAGATCATTCAGCTGGGCCTTGATACGGAAGTGAACCTTGCGGTATCGCTCAATGCCACGGACAATAAATTACGTTCAAGCCTGATGCCGGTTAACAATACCTGGCCCATTGAGGATCTGCTTTCAGCCTGTAAAGAGTTTGACATGAAGCCCAGGAACAAAATTACCTTTGAGTATATTCTGATGAGCGGCGTCAATGACAATGATGCCCATGCCCATGCCCTGGCCCGCCTGCTTGCCCCCATTCGTGCAAAGGTCAATCTGATTCCCTTTAACGAGCATGCCGGAGCTCCGTTCAAAAGACCGTCACGGGAGCGGATCAATGCCTTTCTAACCATTCTTTTAGACCGGAACATGACCGCCATTGTCAGGAAAAGCAAGGGGGATGATATTTCTGCAGCCTGCGGGCAGCTCAAGGCAGCCAGGATAGACTAAAGGCCGCCTCTAACTTTTCCCTTTCTCTAACGCCCTGCGATTCAGCCCCCAAATACTGAGTAGCAGGAAAGAACTGCCTATCCATTGCAACAAACCGAAATACTGTCCCAGTATTAAGGCCGAAAGAACCACGGCGGTGAGTGGCTCAAGCAATGTGGCTATGGTAAGAGCAGTGGGCTTTAAACGTGCAGCCCCCCAATTAAAAGCAAGTAATGCAAGGGCTGCCGTTACCAAACCAAGATATAGGAACCAGGCTTGGGGTGGGAATTCCGTCGGCCAGGTAAGCGGTTTTAAAAGAGAGGTTAAACCCATTACAATAGCGGCAATCACTGTCAAACAAGCTGTTGCCTGACCAGCGCCAAGGGCGATGGAAATTTTGCCGCTGATCATGGAAAAACCCGCGTACAATAGCGCTGAGCCAATGGAGAACACAACTCCGAGCAAGGTATTGTGCGAATCAACATCTGCCGTTGCAGCACCGTGCCGGTTGATGATCAAAACCGTCCCCAGGATTGCCCCCGAGAGAACAAGAAGAAGTTGTAAATCGGCGACCTCTTGGCCACGAGCTATGCCGATTATGGTGACGATCACGGGCGGAAGGCACAGTGCAATCAGGGTTGGAACGGCAGGTCCCATGTGCTTTATACCAAGGAACCAAAGTAATACATAGCCAGCCATTGCAGTACCTGCAAGAATTACCGTGAGTAACAGAGGGCGTAACCGCGTCCACATTATACCCCGGCCAAAGATCCCAATGAGAACAACCGCGCCGATAACGAATCGCCAGAAGGATACGTTCTCTGGTGTGAAACCATATTGGCCGACAAGTATATTGACAACGAGTGCACCTGTTCCCCACATCACGCCTGCTCCGCAGGCTGCTATCAGTGCTGTCTTCTCGGACGAAGAGTGAATGTTCAATTGCGGTTTTAAAGTATCCATGGCTGTTCTGCTCCTTCCCGGCGTTAAAATTGAACTATTATCCCGACAGCCGCCTGGATGGCAAGTGCCAATTCAAAATCCGGGATTTAGATCTTTCCAGGAAAAAGAGGACAAAACTGTGAAGTATCACAGGATCAAGCGGAATTACGGCAGGTTCCTGCGCAGTTTTTCAATGCCGGACAATGATGAAATATCCGTGTTAGTCTACTATGCTGGAAATTATAGAAAAAAATTGCAAGCATTTCGAGATGATGTTAATGGTCTCATTCAAAAACTATTGTTTCTTGAATCTGGAAAAATTATGAAGATCAAATGGATGGTGGCTATTACATCGTATATTTTACTGCTGTGGCTTCCTGGTTATGCCCAGTCTTTGTCCCGGGAGTTGAATATATCCATATTTCCCTGCACGGATGCGGCCAACAGTTTTAGAAAATTTCATTCGCTGGCGGTGTATCTTCAACAATCCAGCGGACTGAAAATTTCTCTGGTTTTTCATGATGATCTGGCCAGTTATGAACGGGCACTGAAAAACGGCAACCTTGATTTTGCGATTCAGGACCCCCATGTGTATGTCAAACTGGCGGATAAGTACAATAATGCCTGTATTCTGCAGGCATTGACCTTGGACCAAAAGACAACTCAAAGCGGTGTTGTTATTGTCCGAAAGGATAGCGGCCTGAAATGCATCATGGATCTTAAGGACAAAACCGTCATGTTCGGCCCCAAATTGTCATCACCACGATGGATTGCCGCCAGAAATATATTTGAAAAGAACGGACTTCAGCTCGACCGGGATCTGCGTGATTTTTCCAACAGAGGATGCTGTGAGGATGTGGCATTTAATGTGTTTTTAAACGTCGTTGATGCCGGTGTGGTCTGTGATCATTTTCTTCAGGAGCAAGACAACCGGCAGCCGGAGCTTGGCCTGGATACCAGGCAGCTTATTGTGGTTGCCGTGACTGATCAAGTGCCCACAAAAATTTTCAGCGCCGGCAAATATGTCAGGGCGGATGATATTGTCACGATCACCCGTGCCTTGATACATCTTGACCTTCGGAATTCAGAACACCGCCGCATTCTTGAAAACGCTGATCTGGGAGGGTTTCGAAATTTATCGGCCCAGGATTTAAGCCAGATTCGGGAATCGCTGGCACGAATGCAGGTCAATTGAGGCTGAAGCTGTCTTGATGGTATTGCCTGACATGATCAAGCCTGGGCTGCGGTTAAAACTGACTGTACTTATCGAATGCCTGATTGTGGCGCTTGTCCTTGGCACCGGAATTGTGACGACTTACCGTGAAAAAAAGACGCTTGAAAATGAGCTGCACAAGCGCGGGTACGCACTGGCGGCTGATCTGTCCAGGTTTACTGCCAGTTCTTTGCTCAGCCGGGATCTGCCTGCTTTAAGACGGTTTGTAAATCATTCCATGGCCCAGGAGTATGTGCTGTATGTCATGATTGTGGATACTGAAGATCAAATTGTGATGCACAGTGACCTTAAATATGTGGGCAAGGATATTTCTGTGTATCAACTTGAACCCCTGGCGCGCCATATTGATCTGTCCGCACCGGTCCGGATTGCAGACGCGTTGCTGGGAAATGTTTTTCTGGGGTACTCATACATGGCTGTTGAAAACGAAATTGGCACAGCCGTTAAACAAGTTCTAATGATAGGGGCTGTTGCCACCACCTTGGGTGGAATCATGGCATATATGCTGGCCTCATTTATAGTTGCTCCCATCAAAAGGATTAAAGATGCCACAAAACAGCTTGCTGAAGGAACTTATCCGGCACTTTTGGAAATCAGAAGTGACGATGAGATCGGTGCCCTGGCCAAGTCATTCAATGACATGGCCCGGGAGTTGAGTCGGCATCGCACCCATCTTCAGAATTTGGTGGATGAGAGAACCAGGGCATTGAGGGAGTTGGCACTTCATATTCAATTGGCCAAAGAAGAAGAAGCCAAGCGTATTGCAAGGGAAATCCACGATGAGCTGGGCCAAACCCTGACAGCTCTGAAAATTGATCTTCACTGGCTTAAAGGACAGCTGTCCGGTGATGCGCCTGCGGTTCAGGAGAAAATCAGCATCATGCTGCGCTTGATCGGTGAAACGATTGATTCTGTTCGTAAGATTTCATCTCAATTGCGTCCGGTCCTTCTTGATGATTTTGGTCTGTCCGCAGCCATGGAGTGGCAGGCGAAAGAGTTCTCAGATCGAACAGGGATTTCCTCCCATTTTTTTTCACATCCGGAAAATATTGTTCCCAGACAGGACAAGGCCGTGGCTCTCTTCCGCGTTTTTCAGGAAGCCTTGACAAATATTGCCCGTCATGCCGGTGCGACACAGGTTAAGGCCGGTTTGTGGGAGACATCGGATACGCTTGTGATGGAAGTTCATGACAACGGCATCGGCATTACAAAATCCCAGATTATGGATACCCGGTCTTTTGGTGTTATTGGTATGCATGAGCGGGTTAAACGCTTAGGAGGAGAACTTGAAATTGATGGTCAAAGGGAGCAGGGCACAACCCTTAGCGCATGGATTCCAAAGGGAGATACATAAATGCTGAAAATTTTGATTGCAGATGATCATGCCATTGTGCGCAAAGGACTCAAACAGATTTTGTCCAATAATCCGGACATGACCGTAGCCGGCGAGGCTTCCGGAGGAGCCCAGGCGCTGGACATGATACGCGAAGGGGAGTGGGATGTGGTTCTGCTGGATATCAGCATGCCTGACGGAAACGGTCTGGATACATTGAAACAGATAAAAAAAGAAAAGCCGGATTTGCCGATTCTGATGCTCAGCATTTACCCGGAAGAGCAGTATGCCATCCGGACCATCAAAGCCGGCGTATCCGGATACCTGACCAAAGACAGTGCGCCTGAACAATTGGTTGAAGCCATTCGGAAAGTGGCTCGCGGTGGTAAATATATCAGCGCTTCACTGTCGGAAAAAATGGCGGAGTATCTGGAGAAAAAATCTGAATGCGAACTTCATGAAAATCTTTCAGACCGGGAATACCAGGTCATGGTCATGATTGCTGCAGGAAAGACCGTATCACAGATCGCTGAAGAGATGTGTCTGAGCGTTAAAACCATCAGCACCAACCGGTCCCGTGCCCTGGCCAAAATGGGCATGGAGAATAACTCGCAGTTCACCCATTATGCGGTTAAACAAGGCCTTGTATAATACCGCCGATTTCCGGAAACATTGGTTTCGACAAATCGGCGGTTGAGTGTCTGCTCAATAAAGGCTGTCTTAATAGGTTTTTTTATTGGCAGTAGTAGTTGTAGGGGCAATCGTTATCGCAAGACCCATCTTTTTTCCGGTCCCGGGTTTGATCTGCAGCCATAACAAGGGTCGCGCTGAACAATACAACCATAAGAGCGATCATGCTTTTTTTGAAAATTTTTTTCATGTGTCTGTCTCCTTAAAAGTAAGTATAGTTGGTATTCCTTTCTGCCATAAATCAGGTTTTGTTAAACCGTGTTCATGTTAGAATTGACTCAACTATAGCCACCCATGGTCATAGCGTAAATCAGCGCAACTCCCTTTCGGATGTCCGTGTTTGTCCTACAAAGTTTTTATTTGGCACTCATCAAGTCATTAATCACTTGAGTGGCCTGGCTGATTGAAAGCAGTCGAACATCTCTCTGGGATTTCAACCATTTCATAAGTTCATAAAACTTTTGATAAGTGATGCGACCGCGCTTCCCATCAATCTCCTGAAAGTCATATTCATGGAACAGGACAACAATGACGGGTTGAGTGTCCGAAGATGTTTGTGATGCTTCGATGGCATCGCGAAGCCCGGAAAGGTTGCATGTATACGGCAGGATATTAAGCTTACACTCTTCTGTTACCCCTCTTATCTTTTTGCCCGCAGAAAGAGTTGAAAACCCAAGCTCTTCAAGGGCACGTAATGTATTCAGGTCGAACCTGTTCCACGGCGGCACAAAGGTAGTGACAGGCGCATCAATCAAACTTTCAAGGAGTTGCTTGCCTTTGGTTAATCTTTCTACCTGATTGTCGTAATCCAGGCCTGAAAATTCTGTCCATTGTCCGGTGCTGATTGTCTGGTGGGAGTAACCATGTAATGCGACATCTATTACACCCTCATTCAAGCCGCTTTTTAAAATATTCCCTTTCATTGAAGTCAAAGGGATGAGTTCCTGCCCCGAGGGATCATGAATATCGTTGGCACATACATAGGGGATAACTCCTAAAGTTATGCAGGCTTCATTCATTCGGAAAGCATCAATGATTCTCAGCTCCAAGTCCGTATTGCTGCAAGCTGAATAATCATCTAACCGAAAAACGACATTGATTTGTTTCTTCTCAATTTGATGGCTGGTGCAAGACATGAATGAAATCATACATACAAATAGAAAGGTAACAAGAGTTCGCTGGAAAAAGACTATGGTTCGCACGTGACCATCCTTTCAATAAAGTCGGACTAACAGCCATGGGCTGACCTGACATATCAGCTGCCGGGCTCAGCCCACAAAAAAAGTTTGAAAGATCTGAGTGACTTCCCCAGTCTTTCGTATAAAACAAGTTAATCTGTGGCTTTGGTTCAGAAGCTGCCAATGGGTTTCACTGTTTCAGCAGGCGGATATCACGTTTTACAATCATTGCTCTGGTCAGTTTTCCGATCACCCGGGTCCGGGCCAGCGGCTTTTTTTTATGAGCGAGCAGTTCTGCGTACAGTTCGTCCCGGCCTGCCGGAGGCGGTGCCTGGTGTGGCCTGGGGACCAGAGAGAGTGCTCCTGGCCTGCATGCCGCAACACACTGGCCGCACCCGATGCAGCGGTCATGGTCTATGACAGGGTTGGCCTTTTGCCGCTGTTCGTTGACTGTTTCAGGAAAATAAAGCGCCTGGACAGGGCATTTGTCCGCGCATTGGCCACAGCCCACGCAGTCGTTTGCCGCAAGTTGGGCCTGAAATCCTGTCTCCCAGAAATCCAGAGGCCGGGGAAGATCTTTGTGAAGGTTCAGCATCGAACAGCAACAGCCGCAGCAGGAGCACAGGAATTCAATTTTCTGGGTGTTGGACGGCTGGAGAACCAGACCCTCTTCCTGGTTTTGGCTGATGATGTCCCTGGCTTCACCCTTTGTTATTTCCCGTCCCAGATCCATTTTGATCAGGGTCTGGGCAATACTTCCCATGGCCATGCAGGTCTCCTCCCGCCGGGTCTGCCTGCACAAATCTCCCTGCAGGGCTTTTTTCTTCCTGCAGATGCACGGCAGCACCACAATGGGCAAAGCGGCTTTTTCAAGAAGGCAAAGGATCTGGTCGTAATGGGCTGCGGGCAGGGCAGGGGTGATGCTTTTATGAACAGGGATGGTTCTCATCTGTGATCGGCCGGTGCCAAGAAAAGAGAGCCCGAACCGTTTTCCCGATGTATATGACTTGAAATCCCGGATAAATTCCGGGGTGAGCCGGTTAACCTGGAGTTCGTAAATACCCACTACCAGGGGAACGTTTGCATAATAATCCTGATTATCCTTCCGATGGAATTCAATGCCGCCTTTTTGGACCATGGTTGTGAGATGGTCTTTCAACTCGTCCAAGGACGGGACCATATGGACGGCCCGGCTGAAAATTTCTTCCACGGGCCGGGGCATGTGGCTCAGGCAGGTGGCGATGGCGGCCTCTTCGGGTGAAAACACATGCTTGAGAAGCCTGATGTCCGCACCATCGGACGATGGCGGAAAACCAACCGGCTGCCGGTCCAGATGCTGCTGCAGTTTTCTGTAGACCCGGTCTGACGGATCACTGATCATCTGTTTTTTCATGGGGTTGTCATATGCAATGTACAAGAGCCTGTCAATGGGGAAGAGACGTATGGGAAAAAAGGGGACAAATCAGGGTCTCTGTATCAACAGGTCGTGAAAGGCCCCGGATTCAGGGGTGACAACTTCCATTTCCCTGATCCCCTGTTTTTGAAAAATAGTGATCTTCGTTAATGCACCGGCAGGGGCTTTGGTGTACCCGGCTGTGATGGTGGCTGCCAGGCGCAGGGCCTTTTCGTCGGTCTGGCCGAAAACCAGGGCATCCGGGCCGGGCAGGTGGGTACAGCGAAGCCGGATGTGGGTATCGGGATCATAGAGATCCATGATCCGTTTGTTTTCTGTTTTTTTCCTGCCCACCACAAGCTTGGACAAATTGTCCAGGCGGAAGTGACGGCCGTGTTTGAGCAGATGCAGCTGGGTTTTGTTCTGGGTTTTCTGGACATATAAAAGATCCCTTAACCTCTGGGAAAACCCTTTGTCCGTGAGCAGGCATCCGCCGGCCGGAGAGGGGTACTCCATGATGCCGTACTTTTCTGCCAGGGCGGCCTGGGGTTTTCTGCTTCGTCCGTTGATGGACAAAAGACGGCTTCGGTCCACAAGACCCTTTTGCTCGACAATGGTTTCGGGTAGTATGCCTGCGCTCAAGGGGCGAAGGATCAGTCCGTCAAAGCCGCTATTCTTTTCCACATAACGCAAGGAATTCTTGGTTTGTGATTTGGGCCGCTGGCCCACCACCTCTCCTGAAAAGAGAAAGTCGGCACCCATTTCCATCATCACGGCGCCTGCCCTGGCAAACATCAGTGTATGGCAGTCCATACAGGGGTTCATGTTTTTGCCGAAACCTGCTCTGGGTGCTTTCATCATCTCCATGTAGGCATCGGTGATGTCTTCTACAATCAGGGGAATACCGATCTGTCTGGAGGCTTTTTTTGCGGCGTAGGCATCAAAAAAGGGGGTTTCAAAACTGATCCAGGTCACATCAATACCCTGGTCTTTGAGCAGCAGGGCTGCCAGCATGCTGTCAAGTCCGCCCGAACAAAGTCCCAGGGCCTTGACCTGTCTTGTGGTTTTAGTATGGGTCATATATAAGCTTTTAGTTATGGAACAGATATCCCAATTTGTGTCGGTTGTTATCGAAAGATTAAAAACGCACTATCCGGTTGTCAATACCCAGCTTGATCACGCCAGTGCCTTTGAGCTGCTCATTGCAACCATCCTGTCTGCCCAGTGCACGGATGGCCAGGTCAACAAGGTGACAAAGGAGTTGTTTGCCCGTTACCCTGATCCCAGGGCCCTTGCCGGGGCAAACCTTGATGATATAAAAAAAATCATTTTTTCCACCGGCTTTTACAATAACAAGGCAAAGAATATCAAGGCCTGTTCACACAAAATTCAAAATGAGTTCAACGGGAAGGTCCCCCGGGATATCAAAGCATTGACCAGTCTGCCCGGTGTGGGAAGGAAAACCGCCAATGTGGTCCGGTCCGTATGTTTTAATTTTCCAACCATTGTGGTGGATACCCATGTGCTCCGGGTGTCCGGGCGTCTTGGGCTTACCGATAAAAAAGATCCGGTCAAAGTTGAGTTTGAATTGATGGATGTTTTGCCCAGGTCTGTGTGGAACGATATCGGGTTGCAGTTTATCTATCTGGGTCGGCGGATCTGCCATGCCAGAAAACCAGCATGTGACCGGTGTTTTCTAAATGATTTGTGCCCGTCCGTTACCAGCGTTTGAACTAAACACATTAATCCAGCTTGTACTTTTTCATTTTCCGCCACAGGGTTGTTCTGGGAAGGTTGAGGATCTGGGCGGCTTTGCCCTTGTTGAACCCGGTTTGCTCAAGAATCTTTTCAATGTATTTTTTTTCAACTGCCTCCAGCGATTCAAGCTGTGATTCATCCACACTGGTAAATGAGAGTTCCAGAAGGTCCCGGGGCAGATCTTCGCATCCGATATACCTGTTTTCGGTCAGGGCTACGCCGCGTTCGATGATATTTTCAAGTTCCCGGACATTGCCTGGGAAAGGATACTGGTTGAGCACGGCCATGGCCTTTTTGTCCACACCGGCAATATCTTTTTTAAACTGTCTGTTGTACCGGGTCAGAAAATGCTGGATGAGCAGGGGGATATCCTCCTTGCGGTGCCGCAGGGGCGGCAGCATGATGGAGACCACATTGAGGCGGTAGTAGAGATCCTCCCTGAAATTCTGCAGCTCAACTTCTTTTTTCAGGTTGTGGTTGCCGGCGGCGATCAGACGGGCATCCACCGAAATGGGTCTGGTTCCTCCCACCCGCAGAAGATTTCTTTCCTGGATGAACCGTAATAGTTTGACCTGCATGTTCGGCGGCATCATGCCGATCTCATCTAAAAAAATCGTGCCTTTATCCGCGGATTCCAGTAGTCCGATCTTTGTGCTGACGGCTCCGGTAAACGCCCCTTTTTCATGGCCGAACAGTTCGTTGGTAATCAGATCGTCGGAGAAGCCGCCGCAGGAGAAGGCTATGAACGGTTCCTTCTGGCGTGTGCCTAAAAAGTGAAGGGCCCGGGCCACAAGCTCCTTGCCGGTACCGCTTTCTCCCTGGATTAAAACGCTGCAGTTTAAGGATTTCACCTTGTCAATCATCCGCAGCACGTCCTGAATGGCCGGGGAGTGCCCGATGAGAAACTGCTCCCGGGACTGTTTGATCAGCGCTTTTTTAAGTTCCGTTGTCTCCCGGATAAGCTGGACGGCCTGCAGTGCCCGCCGACTTAACGAAAAAAGAAGATCCATTTTCACAGGCTTGACCAGAAAGTGAAAGGCCCCTGACTGAACGGCAGCAACCGCTGTATCAATGGACCCATAACCTGTAAAAATAATGACTTCGGTATCAGGGTAGGACTTTTTAACCAGGGAAAGCACTTCCATGCCGTCCATGCCCGGAAGTTTCAAATCACATAAAAGCAGGTCAAAGCGCACAGTTTCCATGCGCTTTAGAAAAGATTCTCCATCCGCAAATGATTCAATCTCATAGTCGGCCCGCCGACTGAGTCCCCGCGCTATTTCCCTGCATGCAATGGGCTCATCATCCACGATGGCCACACGCATGGTTAAAGGTTTCCTTATCTCCTCCATGAGCGTTGATTACAACAAATTCAACACGATTGAAAGAGCCTTTTTCAACTCGCCTTTTTTATGTTAAGTTGACAACTTGTCAATCTTACGGGGAATCAAAACGCCGGGAACTGAACAGAGGAGATTAAAATGACAACCGATAAAACCATTTCCTTTTTGCCCATTGGTTTTGTACGAACCAATGCAACAACACTGCCCAGGCACTGGTCTGTGTCACAGGAAAAAGGCGTATTGGAGATCTTTCCGGAATACGCTTCAGCCCTGCGTGATATTGAAATCGGGCAGGAAATCGTGGTGCTTTTCCATTTTCACAAAAGTCCGGCATTTAGTTCAGAATACCTGTTTCAGACCCCGCCCCACCGGTCATCAAGCAGAGGCGTATTCAGTATCTGCTCACCCATTAGGCCCAATGCCATTGGCATGAGTGTGGTTGAGGTGACAAGTAAAGACGGACGGCACATCGGGGTTAAGCACATCGACATGATTGACGGAACACCAATATTGGATATCAAGCCTCTGGTCACTGGGCAGCATGATTGTCCAAGTGCTGAATGAATGTACCATACCTGTCAGGGTGTGTATCATGTATAGAGCAATGTGTAGAACATGTGGACACCTGGTTTGGCTGAATGATGAATTGACATGATTTTAACCATTAGGATAATAAGTGGCCCTTAAACCAACAATTTTTAAAGCAAATATCACCTTGGCCGATGTGGACCGAAATGTTTACGATACCCTGAACCTTACCCTTGCCCAGCACCCTTCTGAATCTGTTGAGCGCATGATGGCCAGAGTGATCGCATTCTGCATGAATGCCACTGAAGCCCTGACCATGACCCGGGGGCTTTCCACTGTGGAGGAGCCGGATATCTGGGAGAAAACCCTGGATGGCAGGATTGCCCTCTGGGTTGAGGTGGGAGAACCTTCCTTTGACCGGGTCAAAAAGGCCGGACGGCTCTCTTCTGCAGTGCGGGTATATTCCTTTAACCTCAAGTCAGACAGCTGGTGGGAGAAGGAAGGGGAAAAGTTCCAGAGGTTAAGTGCGGAGGTCTTTCAACTCCAATGGAAAGGCATACAGGAACTGGCTCGATTGGCCAACAGGACAATGGACCTTTCAGTTACGGTTTCAGACGGGGTTATTTATGTTTCCGGGTATACCGGGGAGTGCGAAATTTCCTGGAAACCCCTTAAGGCGAATTAGCCGGGGCAAGGGCCTGGCGGATTTTATTGGCCAGCTGGTAGCGGGAAAAGGGTTTCTGGATAAACATAATTTCTATGGTATCCATTTTGAGCAATCAATAATCTCGCCCATTGTGCCGATGCCGTTGGTACGATATATAGCATGGAAACTAAAATTCAAAATCGAGCAGAATTGATATGAGTGAATATGTAATTGAGAATATAAAAAAATACTACCTTGAGATGCTGCCGTTCAATAAGGTTCTTGGGATTGATATAAAATATCTGGATTACGATTCGGGCGAGGCTGTTACCATCTTTGAGATGAAAGCGGATCTCATAGGAAATTCATCAGCCGGTATTCTGCATGGAGGCGTCACCGCATCAGTCCTTGATTTGACCGGAGGGCTTTCTGCACTGATTTCCTGTGCAAAATTTCAAGAAGGCAAATCTTTTGAAGAAATCGGTCAAAAACTTGTTGAATCTGCCACGATTAATATTCGGGTCGATTATTTAATGCCGGGCAGGGGTGAATCCTTCGAATGCAGAAGCCGAATTATCAGGGCCGGCAGACGCATAGTGGTTACAAAAATTGACCTTTACAATGAACATGATGTCCGGATCGCCACAGGAACAGGCACTTATCTGATTGGCTGAGAAAAAGGGGAGGGGATATGAAACCTTGTCGCGAATGCCAACACGAGATATCCGAACAGGCTATGCGTTGTCCCAATTTGCTGTAGCATATGCGTTGATCGCGCAGATAGGAATCTACCTTCACGAAGGACATGGGCAACTCGTCAGGAGCATTCCGGAGCTGATAAGAATGCTATAAAAGCCATGGGCTGACCTGACATATCAGCTGCCAGGCTCAGCCCACAACAAAGTTTGAAAAATCTGAGTGACTTACCCAGTCTTTCATATAAACAATTATCCGTGAACGCCGGAAGGATCTGAACGAATGTTTCATTTACAACGAATTGGTTTACTTGGTGATGTGCATTGTCAGTGCCAACTCCTTGACGTGATCGTATCTTTTTTGAATTCCAGACACCTATTGATTCTTTGTACAGGCGATATAGTAGATGGTGCTGGAGACCCCAACAAATGCATAGAACTTCTTCAGAGCAATAATATTCTGACGGTCTTGGGTAATCATGATCGTTGGCTATTGGACAATGAAATGAGATCGCTTCCAGACACAACCGATTTTACCGAATTGACGACAAATTCTGTCGAATTTCTAAATTCCCTTCCCATAACTCTTGAATTTTCCACTCCATCCGGAATAGCGTTGCTTTGCCATGGTCTTGGTGAAAATAACATGGCTAAGTTGGGTCCGGATATTATGGTTATGGCCTTGAGTTCAATATGGATTTTCAGAGGCTACAGGGACAAGATCATCTTAAGTTTGTCCTCCATGGTCACACCCATCGAAGAATGGTGAAAAAACACAAACACCAGTATTTCTTGAACCCGGGCTCTCTTCTCTCCACTGATGACCCTGGATTTCAGATTATTGATTTTGTCACCCAAGAAGTGATTCAGTACACATGCGTAGGGGATGAGGTAAAAAGAATTAAGAGCATCCACATGTAATAATTGTGGAGTTCATCATCCTGATAATTTTTCTGATTAGGTGCTGCTGAATTTATGAAAGACTGCTTTTATCACATGCGCTCCCAAGTTCCGGGCTGCATCCTTGAGGCACGCATGGACGGGGCATTTTTTAATCAGGATATCATTTCGCTGATGGCAGTCCAAAAGGTCCGCTTCACGGCCTCCGTTCCCTTTGCAAGATTCACGGAACTCAAGAAGCTCATAGAGAACCGTGGTTCTTGGACAGACATTGATGAGTCTATGTGCCTGTAAATCACATCAGGATGCAGCATCGTTCTGACTTGGCCTACAAAATTATCAACATATTGTTTCGCGCATGAAAGACAGAAACAACTTTTACAACTGAATGGAATTTTCCTTCTATCCTGGCCACAATACATGCAAATGTACTCACTACATCCGTTTGAAGCGTCTCTACAGCCAAGCATCTTTTGAACTGGTGGGGCTTCGTATTGCTCATTATCATATCTCCGATGAACTTTTTTAAAATCTTCCCAATGATCATCAAAGATCGTCTTAAACACATCAGCATCTAAAAAGCTTATTTTTTTATCCGATACCAAAGTCATGACGTGAGTTAAACACATTTTTGTCAATATCACCACAAATGAAGATATCGGACGGTAAAATGGAAATTCCTATACTCTTAAAATATCAACTTATACTACAGGACCTAAAATCAGGGTTTCCGTTCAGACACTATTTAAGATCGCCCTATTTTTTAGATAAACACCACATTATCATTGGGGGGATTGGTTGAAAATTCAGCCATCATATCTGTGGTGGTGCAGGAAGGCTCTCTCCGATCCTCAACCCGTCGGTTGCTCTGTCGCCTTTCAGGACACCACGGCAGCGGCCATACTTGACGACGTCGTTCGCCTTGTCTGCGATCTAATCCTGATCTACGATTTTCCATATTTTCTCCAGATTTTTTTTGATAATTCAGCATAACAAAAAATAAGAGAAAGGGGAATTTTTTTCCCCCATAAACGTTTTTTATAAAAAAATGTCAATAGAACCCTCAAGGATGAAACCGTAAGTTTCTGTTCAAATGCCCCCGCTACTCCTAATTGTCCTGCCAGAGATAAATTACCCGTAGGCGGGGTGATTAAAAAACTGTATTTTCTGACCCTCTAAAAAGGCACTGCGGGAAAACTCAATCCACTTTCCCTCTCCAAAAACCAGAATACAAGAACCCTACAAAACAATAACACAATCATATTATTCTTGGCCACACGCCTTTGTACTGTTACGGTACATCACCACAACACGAATGCATAAAGGAATCACATGGCAAAGACAAGACCAGAGATCCGGGACGACTCCAAAGCACGGATGAAACGATACCGGGCAGAAATGATAGAAAAGGGTTATATCTCCACCACAGTTTTTTATCCAAGAAACACCGGGCCGAATTGAAACGCCTGGGCGATGAATACAGGCTGACCAGGGCCGAAGCATCGGAACATATTTTTCAAACCTATCTTCGATCTGATGATAAATACGTAACTCAAACGCATAACATAAATACAAATCAGCAATCCGAAATCCGGGCCGCTATTGAAGCATTGGAAGCCAGGGTAAAAGCCCTTGAGGAAATGCAGACAGGAAAACCTGAGGAACAGGGACAGGGACAGGAAATTAGCCGGTCTGGTGTTATGCCGGAAATTGAAGACAATGACAGCGTTGACCTAAGGCCGGTTAATACCACTCAGGAGACGCAGACAGAAATCCCTGTGCCTGTGCCGGAGCCTAAAACGGAATCCGGTTCCAATTTGCCCGATATCCTGGAAGGCATAGACCCGGACAACATCTCCATTGAAGGCCGAAACAGACTTGTCCTGAATTTACAAGAAGCCTACCCGGGGAAAAAAGAGGCTCAGTCCCGGGTTGATATCTTGAATACCGCCGGAATTTTATTCAACGGTGAACCCTGGACCACGAAACAATTTTCGGACCAAAGAAGCATGGCCAAGAAACGGGTCAAAAAATAGAACAGCCCCGGCGGGTGCTTCACCACCAGCCAGGGCCTAATCACAACTCAATTAAAGGAAAATTGAATCATGACTGAACAAAATTGTACTCAAAATGAACCGATCAATCAAGCTGCGATCATACCCACAGGCAAAGGGGGTGCCAGATGAGCATATTCAGAGGAGGCTACCAGTCCGATATATCCACTGGCATGCTGAATTTGTGCAGCATTAAGCAGATGCTTTTTTGCATTGCCCAGGATGACAGCGCAGCCCAGGAAATGAATTACACCACTCTGCTTGGCATTTCAAATATCCTTGAAGATGCAGGACACGAAATCGAGCATGATTATAACGCGCTATGCAAGAAAGAAAAGGCAGCCGTAAAGCGGCATATGAAACTCCGGGCATTCCTTGGCCGCCTATCTTGAGTCGGAGAGATTCCTTTGTAAGTCTGATATTACCAAGATACTGGCCGATGATGAAAAGGAGGCGCCCGATGCAGATTAAAGCCGATTTTACCAGGGAAGAACTGATGCAGCACCCTGACGTTTTATTCGAGGCTTGCCACCCTTTGGAAAAGCTCAACTCGATTGCAAGCCTTCTTTTGGCTTATCCTGATGGGCCGGCAGTCATGGACAAAAGAACTGTAGATGGCGTTTCCAACATGATCGAAGACGCCGCATCAGAGATAGAATACCTGATCAGGATTGCCAACGAGAAATGGCTGCGTAACCTGGAAAAATTGAAGGCGGCTAATATCATGCAGGCGTAGAACTCATAATCCAACCTGACACATCTGCGCCTCTGGTGGTATCCACTGCCAGGGGCTTTTTATTTTCTGCCGGAGGCCTGGTATCATGCTGGAGAAGCCTTTTTTGAGTGGGGGCTGGCCTCCATGTTTTAAAAAGTGGGGGTTATGTGGGGGCAAGCTACAAAACCAAATACAAAAGGGTTACAGAAAAAATCTGTAACCCCTTGATTTTTATGGCGCGCCCGAGACGATTCGAACGTCCGGCCTACGGATTAGAAGTCCGTTGCTCTATCCAGCTGAGCTACGGGCGCAACAGGAGAATCTTTTAACAAACTCAGGTGGTTTTGGCAAGATAAAAATTTAACTAAAAACAAATTTTCACCAACTTCGGGTGTACCTCGGGTGTGTGGTTCATAAAAAGGTTTTAAAAAATGCTATAAACCGTCAAGAAGCTTATATATAGGAGGTTCTCATCGCCATACATTTTTGATTTGGGTTTATAATTTTCTGATGCTTTAATGACGTTTCAAAGCACTCTGTCGAATTTTAGGGTGTGTCCCACCTTTTACATATCCATTATATAGGTTTTTTCTGTCCCTGAATTTATGAACTCAGTAACATCAGCCGACAAATATTTTATTGCCTGGTAAATTTTTATATAGTGTTTTCGTGTTTCCACTGACCTTATGCCGTCGTGATTTTTTTCCAGACGTCTAAGAAGCCTCATACCCGATTCCGAATTTGAGGAGCGCCGATATTTGGCCAACCCTTTTTTCTTCAAATACTGCATGGCAGCATCCCAGTGATCAGAAAAAAACTTCGTTATCTTATCCAGGTAACTGCTTTCGAGTTTTTCAATCTGATTTTTTAAATTCTTCAGTTTGATTTTTGCTTGAGTATCCGTATTTGAATGATCAAAAATATTTACAATCTGATCAATTATGGAACGAAATGTTGAAATAAAGCCGCTGTCTATCTTTTCAAGTGCTTCTATCTTTTCACGTTCATTTTCAGTCAAGTTGGAAGGCTTTTTTAATAATACCCATCGCATTTTCCAAAGTTCTGAGGCAATTTCCAGCATATCTTCATCCTTATTTTTTTCACCTTCCGCTTTCAGGTTTCTTCTATATTCCAGAAGGGATTTCTTTAGATGTTTCCATATATTTTTCGCCGTATGAAAATGATCAGCCTGAAATTTAGCATCAGGAAATACCTCTCTGATTGCTTTCACATAGCTGTCTGAATAATCTGAGAATGCCGAAGTAACTGTCATTCCGCAATTTTTTATATTTTGTAAAAATGCAAGGGCATCATCAGCATTCTCCGAAGCGGCTTCATAAGTAATAAGAATACGGTCCGACTCATCTTTTAGAACCATCACACAATTGTTGGTTCCCATGGGATAATAACCGTCAATATGACACTGATCTGATTTTTTTTGTTCCAGCCCGGATGGCCACTTTAAAATCCCCCACCCGTGGCCGGGTCAAAATCCCCCGGCGACAGAATATTAAGATCTAAGTTATGCTCTCAATATTTCTCATTTTCTCCTTTTTTCATCCCTCTTTATTATTGGGCAGCCGGGAGAGCCTCTGGGCGGCCTCTTTGAGCCGGTAACTCTTCCCTTCAAATTTCAGCAGATGACCATGGTGAAGCAACCGGTCCAGTATGGCCGATGATGCTGCATTGTCTTTTAGAAGCAGACCCCAGTCTTCAATGGGTCGATTGGAAGTGATCACGGTACTTTTCCTTCTGGCATATCGGTTAATGATGACATCCAGCAGGTAGTCAGCTGCATCTTTAGGCATTTTCTTCCGGAGGAACAAATCATCAATAACCAAAAGATCCGCCTGTGTAAACAGTTTGAAGACCTTTTTTCGATTTTGAATCTGCTCAGCCTCAAACATGTCTTCAAAAAAAACATGGGCTTCCCGGTAAACCGTTTTCTGGAACAATTGGACGGACGCATGGGCGATGGTTTTGGCAATATGGCTCTTCCCAGTACCCGGGGAACCTATCAGCAGGGCATCTTCGCCGTTTTGTATGAACTTGGCTGTCACCAGCTCATAAATCTCCTTTTTGGGGAGTTTGGGATTAAAACCCCAGTCAAATTCTGTCAATGTTTTCATCTCATCAAGCCCAGAAGCCTTAAACCGGCGCTGTCTTAAGCTGGATGAACGATGGTCCAGCTCATCTTGAA
The DNA here is from genome assembly GCF_963665355.1 of uncultured Desulfobacter sp. GTDB lineage: Bacteria > Desulfobacterota > Desulfobacteria > Desulfobacterales > Desulfobacteraceae > Desulfobacter. Next base: position 4,440,887 of record NZ_OY762229.1, on the reverse strand, counting down.
TCAGCCAGGATAATGCCTCAACCATACCTGCATTAGACTGATTGGCCTGCAAGGCCCGGCTTTCAAGTGTTGCCAGCATACCGCTCAGCCTGAGAACCTTTAATTGTTTTTCGATTTCTGTGATTGTCATACTCATGATGCCTCCTTTTTTTCTTTTTTCATCCCTTAAATTATGCCTGTTTTTCTTAAGTATCTGAGCTGAGATCCGGACATATCAGCCGGATCTTTGATGCCTGACGTTATTCCCACGGGCAAACATCCCGGCCGCTCAAATTTCTGATCCCAGTTAAATACGCTTACGATAAATCCATGTTGCTCCAATAATGATGCAGCCTTTAAGGCCCCTTCCTTGCCTGCTCTATCCCGGTCCAGGAAGAGATTGACGATGCTGATGTTGATATGCGACGCTAAAAATTGGAGCCGGCGAACCTGTTCCTCACACAGATGCGCCCCCATTATGGCACCTGCATTCAGGCAACCGGCCGACACGAGGGCCGCCACATCAAAGAAGCCTTCCACAAGGGTCAGACCGTGTTGCTCAACCTGTTTTTTGGCCCCAGGGTCCAGAAGCAGCTTGTCCTGGTTGTATATCTCCAGCTTTTTAGAAAATGGAAAACCCCAGTACCTGCCGTCGTCGGCTGACTGTTCCTCTGTCAATGCACGTCCCACATGGCTCAACACAACAGGTTTTAAATCCTGATTAACGCCACGTACCTGAAAAACCAGCCTGCCGTTTAATGGGGAACGCTTACCGTGCTCTCTTTCCGGCAGGTAACCGCATCCCAGGTACCGGCAGGCTTGACTGGAGATGCCCCGCTTATCCAGCACCGGATGCGAAGATTGCAAATACGGCTGCAGGTCCACAGCCACCGGCGGATTTGCACTGCTCTGCTTTTGGACCGGCTTTTGCCCAACGGTCGCAGTCTGATTCAAAATAGAAACCCCTTGATCAACCATCCATGCAGCCACTTCATAGCAGTTCATCTGTTTGCCGCGAAGGGCCAACAGATCCTGGCAGAAATTGAGTATGCCGCCGCCTTTGCCGCTGCTGAAATCCTTGTACACATTCTGCCCGGATTGCATATGCAATGAGGCGTTCTTTTCCTCTGAAAAAGGGGACTTAATCCAGATTTCATTATTTTTATGCGTTTGGGGCTCAAGACCGAAGACAGTCAGAACTTTCAGCCAATCAGCATTTTGCCATACCTTCGGAAGGTCCTCTTTTGAGATTGCAGGCGGGTTGCCGGCAGCAAATGTGTTGAAAAACCGGCCATAATCATCTGATGGTCGGATCAGTTTATGCGCCTGACATATGCGGCTTCCATCCTGGATGGGGACTGATATTTTCTGGTTTTCAACCAGTCGACAGAATGATTTGTAGCTTCGCAGACCTTTTTCGATGGCTATTATTGCAGCAGACTCAATGCAACCGGCCTCATGCTTTCTGGCAAGGTTAACGATCCCCTGCAGCCGGCGCTGTCCTGTCCTCCCCTGTTCCCTGAAAATCAGTTCGCACAGCAGCCGGGTCTGCGGTCCTATGCTTTCAGCCTTATTTAAAAGGTAGGTTGTTTGCCGGGATGGATTGAAAATTCTGTCCTCCGGCATCATCTTAACCCTTCCCGGCCGGTCACTTTTGACATGGGTGCGAATTTTTTCCATGGTCCGGGGATCAATGATCTCGACATCATATTCATAAATTCGGACGATGACATCTTCATGCAGAGGTGCCGGAAGTGCTGAATAATAGGATTGATCCACCTGGACAGTGCCGTCATCATAGACTGTCCGGGTTTCCTGCCTAAAGTAATCAAATCCTTTCAGCGGCAAGGCATGCAGGTGGGGCTTTTCTTCCTGAAACATTTGTTCGACCTGCCGCTTCATCCGGCCGTGTATCCGCTTTGATGCCCAGACTTCCTCCCAGTGCATCAACCATTCATTCTGCTCCTCAATGGTGTCGAACCGCCGCCCCTTCAACCCCGTATCCTGGGTATGCTGGACCGCATTTTCAACAGTGCCCTTGCGGTTGGGATCTCTCACCCGGGCCGGATCTGCCACCACACCATAGTGGTTGAGCATGGCCGCATAAACCGGATTCAACTCCGGTTCATAGATGTCCGGTTTTATGACACCTTCCTTTAAGTTGTCCAAAACCACGTACTGAACACAACCGCCAAAATACCGGAAAGCCTCTTCATGCAGCTTGGCCCATGTCTCTTGGCTGGACTTCCAGACAACCTTACGGAAGGAACGGCGGGAGTACTTCAGGGTCATGACAAAAAGTCGAGGCCGTTGGTATTTGCCGGATGGCCCCATGGTCAAGGCGCCTTGGCCATAATCCACCTGGGCTTCTTCTCCTGGTAAAAATTCAAGCCGGTCGAACTGTTTGGGGGCTTTGTGCTTTAACTTGCGGACAAATCGCTTTACGCTGTTGTATTTATGGTTAAAACTGAACAACTCCACCAGGTCCTGGTAGATGGACATCGCATTCCGGCCTAACCGGACCTGTTTTTCTATCCATTGCCGGTGCGGTTCGCAGGCAGATCGTGCATGGAACGGTATCTGTTTTGCGTCCACTGAATACACCGGTGGCCGGGATGGGGGATTCTCAATCCGGCCGGTGGCCAGGGTGGGGGAATTTGAAATGGCCACCGGTGGAGGATTTTGAATTCGCCCAAGATCATTTTGCTGAATGTATTTCCGGATTGTTTTACGGTCTATGCCGGTATTTCTGCTTATTTCACGCTGACTGACATTCTGGTTGAGCAAGGTGGTCATTGCTGCTCGTTTTTGTGGTTTCAAAACGTTCCTCCTTTCCAACTCGCATGTATGCATTGATCAAGTGATACATGGGACGTTAAACGTTCTGTCGCCTTTTTCCCTAAATTTTTTAATTATCAGCGATTACAGCCGATTTTACTGACGTTTAGGTGGGGGATTTTGAGGTGGCCACAAGTGGGGGAGTTTGGGTGGCCATCCGGGCCAGAAGTTGTTTTAAAATTTCCTCTTCCGAAGGAAGGCTGCTTCCGATTGTGTCAATCCACCTTTTCACAGACGACTTGCTTACAGGAATCCGAAACAAAACTGTGAATATTGTTGCAATATTCCTCAGACTGACTCCGCAGATAACTGCCAGAAAACATGCCAAACGCAACACACCTCTGCTTACATGTTGTTGTGCTGATACCTCTCTGATGTTCGGGGTAAACCAGATTTGTCTGTTATGGTCATCATAATACCAGGCCTGAGCTGATATAAACCGGTAAACAATCGGATTATGAAATACTGAAAATTCGTGTATGTCTACATTATATGTCTTTGGGGGCCAATAAACATCATGACTTATACCGGCTTCTTTTTGCCAATCCCGCTTCCTCATATCAAATTCTATAATTGTATTCTCTTCTGTGTCCCTCCGGCAAGCATGTGTATCCTGCTTTTTTCAGGAATGAGTCTTCCCTGAAGACCAAATTTATAGCAGCTACAACAAGTCTACAGAGCGTTGTCCTTATAATTCCAAGGCAACCATTTGGAAGGGTCTTTGAATAAGGCGGAAGAATTTTGTATCAGGGTGACCAGGTAATCAAGCGGATTGATTCGCATCAGGCGGCAGGTATGGATCAAACTCATGAACATGTCTCCAATGAAGGCGCCATGCTCTGTTCGGTAAAACAATGAGTTTTTCCGGTGTTGAATGCAGCGTTTCAAGCTTTGTTCACAAATATTATTATCCAGAGGAGCCCCCGGTATCTCCAAAAACCGCGTCAATTTGGCCCAGTGGTTTTTCATGTACGTGATTGCCTTGCCAAGCCCGGAGTTCGGCTCCACCAGATTTTCATCCGTCTGGCGATTCAACCAGGCTTCAAGTTCTGTCATCAGAGGACCGCTGTGTTTTTTATGATAGACTAGCCGTTGGTCTGGTGACATTTTCTGCTCTTTGGTCCTGGCGTCTATACAGTAAACTTCAGCGAGCATTTCAATGACATAGGCGGCTTCATCAGGAAAATTGTCAATCTCATCTACAAAATTCCTGCGGGCGTGTGTCAGGCAATTGCACAAAATCGCCTTGAACGCTTCACTAATATTGCGTGACAGGGCGTCACACATCTGAAGCGGTGCCGGTCTGCCGGCATCTCTTTTCCTGTAAAGATCGCTGATGTTTTCACCCGCATGATTTCGTCCGGTATAGAACAGCGCAATCTGTCTGCCATCATCGAATCGGGAGATGATTCCCGTGGTAAATATCCCGGTTCTTTCACCTGCTGTTCTGTCCTTGTTTTCCTTCATCAGAGACAAGATTTTCATGGTGGTATCATCATTGTGAAAAACCTCTCCCTGGGCTGCTTGATAAGCCAGTTCACGGAAAACCGGATAGATGAGGTCTGCAGCAGTTTCGGACTTATCCCACTGGGTGGTGGCAGGAAGTGGTATACCAAAACTTTCCTGAAGTTTTTCCAGCCGGCTCCAGGGAAAACCACAGCCATACTTAAGAATGGCAATCATTGCCAGGGCACTGGCATCATAATCTCTACCGGTTCTGTTTTCTGGAGCTTTTGCCGTAAAGACCATGCCACACAGATTGCAGCGGAGTTTTTCCAGTTCATAAACGGTAGCCGTTACCGGTACCTGACCGGTAAAACAGATGACCCGGCCCGGTTTTTTGAGTCGATAAACAATCCCTTTGAGGCATTCGGGACAGGTGTCTTTATGTTTGAGGTCTCCATGGGTAACCGATTGTCGGTCGGCACCTGTGAAATCGTCGGCAGCCCGTCTGCCATGTCCCTTTATAGTCGTTGATTTATCTTGATTTCGGGTTCCGGGAGGCCGATTTTTGAGAACTTTATCCTTTTTTTCGGTCTTTGGGCCGAACACCATGGCCAAAAGCTTTTTAATGGAGGATGCCTTGTCACTGACCGCCCGGCTCAAGACTTTGACGGCATTGATCATGGCCTTGATTGTATCAACATCCCCATCGGCAAGACGACCGGATTCCGCCCGTTCAATCAGCGCATCAAGCTCGTCTTCTGTCAGGTTCAGCGCTTCCATTGGGGAGCCTTGTCATGAGTTGTCGAAAATCGCGGATCAGGGGATATCCCCAGACCGCCTTGATGGAGCGGGTTTTTATATGCCTGTTTTCCTGTTTTCCCCGTCCGGTGGTATCACCCAGATAGTGCCAGTTTGCCGCTTTATAACAGGTGCCGGCAAATAATTCGGTGTCAACAAATGTCTCAAGATAATAGACCGGATGGCAGTAAATACGCTCCCAGTCCCTGGACAAATTCCTGGCCATATACCCTAACAACCATGAGGCCAGGTGAGGTACCCGGAACCAGGGCAGGATCAGAAACCGGCTGTTATAGGCGATATAGCGAAGGTTGTGATCCCGGTGCTGTTTCTTCCAGCCGATATGTCGGTCTCTGGCACCGATATGCCGGGGTGCCGATGACCATGAAAAACATGCCACCGGCCGTTTGTCGGCAAAGACCATATATTTAAGTTGCTCTCCCACAGGATGGCAATATCCCAGGTAATGATGATGCTCAATCAAGCTGTTAAATAAAGGTTCATTGGGTGTGTTTTTTACCAGTACAATATCAAGGGGGCTTATTTCCCTGAGCGTCATCGTCACCGGGGTTTGATCGATTTCCGGTTGTTCCGGCTTTTTGCGGTTTAAAAACGGGTTGGGCGGGTTGTGTTTTCTGGCCGGAAGATTAATATGCCCGTTTCTATGGAGTTCAAGCATAAATCCCCGGGCGATCATATCACGAAGGCTGCCGTTGGCCTGAACCCAGTTCCATTCCCGGCACAATATCTGTGACAGAGCGCGGCGGCTTGCTGTGGGATTGTCGTCGATCAACAGCCTGATAAATTCAATATCAGCCTTAGTCGCGCTTCTGCCACGGTATGTGAGTACAATGTCGTTGTCCATAACCACCGTATATGCCGAAATATACCGTGGAACGCAAGTGAAAAATGAAACCGGCTGAAAAATTTATACGGACAGTTTTCGCCATACGGGAGCAGCCCGGGTATGAAACGGATCACCATTCCAAAGCAGCATCTGAAGCTCATGCGCTTCAAGACACCGGCCGGCAGACTGATCCCTTTTGGGCCACCAGTTGAAACGCCCCTTGGAGAGCCGCTTTTGGCAAAGCCAGAACCCCTGGCTGTCATAGCATAAAACCTTGATGGCCGTTCGTCTTCGGTTAATAAATACGAACAGGTATCCTGAAAAGGGATCTGATTGCAGGACCTTTCGGCATATACTGGCCAGGCCGTCGATTCCTTTTCGAAAATCTACGGGCTCCGGAGCAAGCAGTATCCGCATATGTGGTGTGACCTGGATCATGGCGCACCAGCTAGTAAATATCTGCCAAGACTGATCACTGCAGGATCTGCCCTGCCGTTGAAGCACATGCGCATTTTTATGCCGGTTTGATTTTCTATTTCTATAACGCAGTTGAAACTCTCCGGCAGGGATACCATTTCAATAAACATGGAAGATTCATCGTCTGCAGGCAGATTAATTTCAGCAGGAGGCATGTCAATAATTTTTTCTTTAAGTGCTGTGTAATTCAGTCCCAAGCCTCGGGCAATCTTATTTATACTCATACCCTGGATGTGGTAAAGATCTGCTGCGGTTTGCCATAGATTATCCGATATACGGGGCCGTCCGGTTTTACTATTTCGCCAATTTGAAAAAAGTTGCTGGGCTTTTTCCAATGCGGCTGATTGTTCGTTTGTTAATGGTTGGTTGTTCATCGGTTCTCTCCTTTGCAATGTCTATGCTGGAACCGATAGTATCACCCGGGGATGATTATTTCATGCACGCTTACCGAAGGGACACTCTCTTCTTCAGTATATGAACGGGTGAATATATCCAGATTTGCTTCCACAACGGCAGAGTTGAACGGACTTTGTATTATTACAGGCATTTTTATCATCTTTTCCTCATTCAGGTCTATATTGGAAAATGATAATTGTTCGCCACCGCGTCAAATAGAATTTACTTTAGATTAAAATTTCATCTTATGTAAAAGGTGGGACACACCCGAATTTTAATCCCTGTTGAGTCGGAAAAGTCATGGAATAACAATGTGTTGACTTCAAATGTAAAAGCTCCGGCTTTGAAGTTACAAATAACAGAGCACTGGACTATTCATCCACCGCTCTCATGATAATGCCCCTGAGCGTTTATAGATAGACAAAGTCTTCTATTTAGAATTTAGAACTCGATTTTATATTTTTTTGATAAGAAAGCAAAAAAAAAGGCAAAGTCATTCTGACTCTGCCTTTTGAAGCTGATTCTATATCTAAGTGTAGTAATTAACCTTTTCTTCGATTAACTCCTGCCAGGCCTAAAAGCCCAACGCCAAATAGAAGGATTGTTGTTGGTTCTGGTACTGGATTTTGATCAGCATTAAATGTGAAATTGTCGATTCCAACATTAACAACAGTCGGATCTATTGGGTCCCACATGATTTCATCAATACCAGCCCAATTAAAATCAAAATATGCCATGGTTTGAGTCACATTAATTTGAGTGCTGTGAACAAGGCTATCCGAAGAGTATCCCCAAACATTTACAGTAGCTGCACTACTCCCTGAAAAGTATGCACCATTAAAGAAAAAATTAGAACCATATGAAAATTCACCAACTCTTGAATTATAATTGATTAGGAAGTTGTCACCTGATACCGGTGTGTTTGTGTAATTGTAAATTCCAGAATTAGTCATGGTAAACCCTTGATATGTACCTCCCCAACTGTTATTGGCTGGGTTTTCATCAAAGGTTAGGACAGTCGCACTTACATTGGTTCCTATAAACATTAATAAAAAGAAACCTGTAAGAAATAAAATGAATTTGCGCATATTACCTCCAATAATAATGTTAAAAATTGTAATTTATACAGCAAGAAATGTACCAATACCACATTTTGATAGGCTGTGCCATTAACATACTATATATAGTAATATATTTAGCCGATTGTAACTAAAATGTTATAAAAATATGTAAAAAAAATACTTAATTGTAGTTGAGGAGAGGTATCGTAATTTAAAAGAACTAATCTTATACTGTTTCATTTAAAATTAGACACTACTTCTTGTGGTTATGACATCAGAAAGTTGAGTACACTTATTACATACTAAATTTGACTGCGGACTTATGGTATACAGGCACACTCAAGCTTATTTGAGAGCCGTATTCAATAACAAAAATAATCAACGCCTTTACTGGCAATTGTTTATGAACCTCCGAGATCGATACCGAATATCCTTTGCCTCTATCTCCGATATTCCTAATGACAGCAAAAAGTCATGGTGGGCTTCTGGAGATCGGGATTCAAATTCTGCGTGCCATTTCATCATGGCTGGTTCGTCCATGCCGGCAGCCTGAAGCATTTTTATCCAGATCTGTTTGTCAATGGCAGGCCCGTAAACGTCGCTGGTCATTTCTTTGAGTAGACAGATTATGTCCATCCGGGTGGCTTTTTTCAAAATTATGATGCCATTTTTTCATTTGATCTTCAGTCAGTCCGATCTGCTTGAACATATCAACCCAATCTTCTTTGGTCAATTGATGTTGCATGATTACACTCCCCCTTTATTATAAGTTTTAGTTTCTGCCACGGCCATGACAACGACAATTCTAAAGGGTGAACCAATAGACGGGTCAAGAATTTTTTTATCGAGCCGGTTGAATGAAAAGATTCAGTCATATCAGTCTTATATTTGACAATGTGTGGATTAACAGGATGTCTCTGGGGGGGGTATCCATAGAAAAAACTGGACTTGTCCGATAGGTGGTCCTCGTTCAAATTCGCCCTTGCTATAAAGGTTGCGGTTAGGATATTCTTCAATTATAAATTATCAATTAATTCTTTATTTAATAGGCGACAAACTTCATGGATGAATCACAGCAAAAAATTGCATTATTCATAGACGCAGATAATGCTCCGGCTTCTAAGTTTGAAAAGGTACTAAGTGAGGTTGCAAAATATGGCGTAGTAACAATTAGAAAAGCCTATGGAAATTGGAAAAACCCATCATTAAAACCATGGGAAGAGCTGCTTCATGAATATGCAATCCAGCCTATTCAACAATATGACCTATCGAAAGGTAAAAATGCATCTGATATTGCGCTTGTGATAGATGCCATGGATGTTATGTATACAAAAAATATAGATGTTATGTGTTTTGTATCCTCTGACTGTGACTTCACACCAATGGTTACGCGAGCATTAGCTGAAGGGAAAGTTGTTTTAGGCTTCGGTGAGCGAAAAGCACCTTCACCATTTGTGAATGCATGTTCGAAATTTTTATTTTTGGATCAAGATGCAGAGAAAAATGGGACTGCTCCCCTAAGGTCTCAGAATCTAAAGTCAGATACTAAGCTTATAAATTTATTGCGACAAGCGATTGAATCTACAGAAGATGATAATGGTTGGGCTGCCTTAGGCCCAGTGGGGTCTCATATATCGAATAAAACGTCTTTCGATAGTAGAAATTATGGATTTAAAAATTTGAGCAGCCTTTTCAAAGCTATCGATTTATTTGAACTCAAACGAGGGCCTGGAAATTCGTTCTTGGTTAAAGATAACCGAAAAAATAAATCAATTTAATTTCGTTATTCACAGGCAAATCATAACAGGTTCAACTTTCAATATCCTAATATTTTTCTGATGAATTACAGGGATAGTCTGGGGGCGTTGTTCGACCGAAAAACGGGGACTGGCCGAAGGGTAGTCTTCACCTCGGCCCCTTGGTTTGATCTTTCAGATTTTCGATTCAGGTCACCAATAACAAAAGTAGCCAACGCCGCTTCAAAATTGGCTTGGGTATCCTTAAATACCATTATTGTGGGGCTTGGTATTACTTGTTTGCATCATGGATACCGCCCGAAAACCTAAGTGTCCAGAAAATATAGTCTGATACAAGGGTCGTTAACTTTTGGCAAATCAATTTTCAAAGTATTTTGCCCTGAATATTCTTTACACGATCCAGTCATACTGATATGCAATTAAGGTGGATACTAAGATGATAACCGATCCGGTTATCCTTATGATTCCTCATGATATGCGGTTAGATATCAGATTGCTCAAGATAACCGGACAACCGGAGAATTACTTGTTACACTTTTTACATCAAATTCGAATTCCCAAGAAGGGCTTATCGTGCGGTCATTATCCTTGAACTCGACAATAATCATACTGTCAATTGCTGTATTTTCTATTTTTCAGGTTTTTCCGACTAAGCAGATATGGGCGTTACTTCTGCTAGCTTTTTTATCTATCCCGACAATAGTGGTTCGATCCAAAGTCGCACTCCACACTATTCTTTTTTGTTTTCTACTTGTATTCCTGCCATTAGCATTACAGATTTTCAGTTGGTGGCCCTTTCGGTTGCTCGCGCCATTAATGGCGTATCATTTGATCGTTTTGTTGTTTCCTGATTTACGTCAGTCATATATGAGATTACAACGTGGCGAAATCAATAAAGATGTTTTCCTTGTAATGTTGGCGACAATATTTATTTCGACCTTGGCGCTTATTGGCTGGTGTTGGCTGTTGAAGCCTGATTTAAGCATCTATTTTGGGCAGATTCCAAATATGCCGTTAATCTTAATACCGTTAGCTGGGTTGGCCTTTTCTGTGCTGAATGCGGTGATGGAAGAATTCGTATTTCGTGGCATTATCATGAATGGAGCAAGCAACGCTTTCAAAACCTCGACCATATCTGTACTTTTTCAGGCTGTCGCTTTCGGGCTTTTTCATTATCACGGTGGCTTTCCGAACGGGATCATTGGGGCCTCATTGACTTTCGTTTATGGTGTCCTGCTTGGATATATTCGCAATAAGTCGCAAGGAATGATGGCACCGATTGTTACCCATATTTTTGCAGATTTGGTACTATTTTCTATACTGATAACGTTTGTTAATATGTCAACACGTTGACCAATTCTTGCAGCGGTGCGCAAAAATCGGTCGCCACTGAAGAGCCCGTAGGACTCAACATCATAAGTATATGCTTTCGCATATATGGAGTTTTTCCTGTAAATTGTATTGAAATTACTTTACTAACGTATGCACGCTGGGTTAAACCAATTGAACGATATTAACAATTTACAGGAATCAATATCTTCAGATGGAAAGCACCTAAATATCAATAATACAAAAAAGCGCGGCAAGAAACTTTACATAGCAAGGAGAAGCTACAATGATCAAAATTCTAAAAATCCATCTGATTATAATCGTAATAGTAATTTTCCTTTCAAGTTGTACAGCCTTTAAAGCTATGGAGTTACTAAATAGTGGTGTTGCCGTACCCAATAATTACTACTCAGAGAGTGTAGTTCCGTTTACCTTGAAAGGGCATCCGATGCTAATTAAGGCTAAACTAAATAACTCCCCAAAGGAATATACCTTTTGGCTTGATACCGGAGCATTGAATATGATCAGGGATGAGGTCGCAAAAGAGTTGAGTTTTCCTAAAGGGATTGAAGTTGAAGCACGCGGCTCGGGTGGTAAATCTAAAACAGTTGAATTGATAAAATTGGATAAAGTTATTGTAGGGAATATGGAAGTCCGGGATAGTGCTGCCGGTGTTACTGACTTAACAGGATTGGTTCCTAAAAATATAGCCGGAATTTTAGGTTCTAATTTTTTAAAGCATTTTGTGGTTACAATCAATTTTCAGAATCAAGAAATAACATTTTCTCAGAACACAAAACCGATTGCATTAAGAGATAATGAAATCAGAATTCCCTTCAAATCTGATATGCAAAATGGTTTTGCTCCAATAATTGAGTGTGTAGTGGATGGTAAAATAAAAGCAAAAGGGAAAATTGATACCGGGGCGGTGGGTATTGCGTCTTTACCTCTTGCAATGATGAAAAAGACAAATTCTTTTAAAGAAGGGGCCGGGATAACGGCATATGGCAGCATGACGGCCGGCATGTTTGGATCGGTTGATGAGAGTCTTGCTTTGCGTGTTAATGAAGTGCAAATCGGTGATATGAAGCTTAGTAATATCCCCTCTGTATCCAATGATGCAAAAACAGGGGAGGTTCTTTTAGGCATAAAATTCTTGGAAAAGTTTTTGGTTACCCTCAATTACCCGGCGAATGAAATGATTCTCAAACCATATGGTATGCCATTTGAGACGAACATTCCTTCGTACGGGATCGCATTGACAAAAAAAGGCGGAAAAACTCTAATTTCAGGCATATGGAAAAATTCTGCAGCTGCTAATATGGGTATACAACCCGGAGATGAGGTTGTGAAAATTAATTCAACGGAAGTCTCCACGCTTTCTCTTATGGAATTGCTAGCGATGTCTCTAGACAAGAATACCAATTCAATTGAGATTGAATTCATAAACGACGGAGTAAGAAATAAAGCAACTCTTCATAAAGAGATGCTTTTCCCAGTTTTATAATGAACTATTTCCAATCGGGATAGGACTCCCCATCACTGAGGAGCCCTCCCACGCCACCTGGCATACGGATCGCGTACCAAGGCGGCTCGGCTGATTTCAGGAATCAGTTCCCGGGCAGGTATAATCCTTTATCAATAAAATATCTTTCAGGCATGGCAATGGCCACCCATTTAGTTTTGCTCATGTGCCAGTACTTTTTGCGGGCATTGCCGCAAAGCATGGCGTCATGGTGAGCAATACCAAGTTTCTCAAGGTTCCGAACCCTGGTTTTGGGATTTTTCCATTGTTTCCAGACAAGACTTCGCAGCCTTCGCATTATCCATATTTTGAGCCCTTTAAGGAAGGATTTAGCTTCAGTGAGCCTGAAATAATTCCACCATCCCCGAAAGTATTGGTTCAATTCCTGGATTACCTGCCACAGGCTTTTACCCCGCTTGCGGCTGGTTAATTCCCGGACTTTGTCCGTAAGCGGTGTTTTGTAAGCGGTGTTTTAACCCCACTCAACACGGGACAGATTCAGAAATTTTTTCTTTTTTCACATTATAGGGGAGCAACGCTTGAAAATCATCATTTGTCATTGCCTCAGGCAGATGCTGAAACAGGTACTTGAGATACCAGTACGGTTCCAGTCCATTGGATTTTGCAGTCTCTATCAAACTGTAAATTGCCGCACTCGCCTTTGCACCTTGAACCGTATCAGAAAACAGCCAGTTTTTACGACCGATGACAAAAGGCCTGATGGCATTTTCAACCAAATTGTTGTCCGGTCGAATGAACCCTTCAGTTGTGTATTGGACCAATCGGGGCCATTGACCGAGGGTATAATTGATCGCCTTGCCAAGCAGGCTTTTGGGAGGAACTTTGTTTACTCTTTCATCAAGCCACTTCTTAAACTCGGTAAGAAGTGGAATCGCCTGGGATTGTCTCATATTGTACAATTGTTCCGCAGAACACCCTTGTTCCCGTGCTTCTTTTTCAATTTTATAAAGCTTGCTGATATACAACAATGCCGAACCGGCATTTCCGGAAGAATTTGCCTTGTTGCCAAGCGCTTTTGTTACCTCTTTAAACTTCCGACGAGCATGAACCCAGCACCCAACATGAACAATATCTTTTTTGGTATCCAGGAAATCATACCCAGCATATCCGTCCGTCTGGACGATGCCCTTATAACCGTTCAAAAATGTTGAAACCACATCCCCAGACCTTGTCGGGTGATATTCGAACAGGATAATCGGCTTGTCTGGTGGTCCACCCCTGAAAATCCACATATAAGATTTGGATTTCCGTGGTCCCTTTAACACTTGGAGAGGAGTTTCATCAATACCAATCATGGGGTTGGCCAGGATGTCGTCCTTCATCATGCCGATGATAATTTCACAGGCATCTGCCACCTTCATGCCCCATTTACACATGGTTGATCTGGCAAGCTCAATGCCGATTCTGGCAAACTGCTTTTCTTGACGATAAAACGGCAAAGCATCTGCAAATTTGGCGGTCAGGATATGGGCAAGCAGTCCCGGAGTGGCAATACTTTTTGGAATAATCTGATCCGGCATCCTGGCAATAGATACGGTGGGGCCTTCATCTTCAACCCCCTCGCAGTTTTTACAGGCGTATTTATACCGGATATTTCGAATCACCCGAACCTTGGCTGGGATGTAATCAAGCTGCTCAGAGACTTCTTCACCGATTTTATCTTTCAAGCAGCCGCAAGCGCATTTTCTGTCATTCTCACTGAGTTTATGAACAACATCGACACGGAGAAGATCTGCCGGCAGTGGTTTGCGGCCGCGTTTTTTGCGGGAATGCTCTGTAATGGTGACGGTATCATCTTCATTCAGAATCGAAAGATCAGGTTCCGGCATATCAAAAAGAGACATTTGCTCGCCATCTTTGGGCGTTTTTTCTGATTTGCGACCAAAAAGCCTGTCCTGGAGGGATTTAATCTGCTCTTGAAGAATTATGTTTTCATCAAACAAATTCAGAGCGATTTCTTTGACTTCATCCAGGCTTTCAGCATCTTTGAGAGTGTCTCTTGTCATGGGCTGTATGTACCATAACCAAGGGTTTTTTCATAGTTTTACGCCTAAAAAATCATAGAATATTTTAGGGGCTTATGAGCCTGATTTATATTCAGTCCATCGACCAGCCAGGTCAGTTCCCGGCTTGTAATGTTCATGACATCTTTTGGTGAATTCGGCCATTTGAACCGGTCTTTTTCAAGGCACTTTTGCCACAGGCAAAAACCGTTTTTATCCCAGTATAAAATTTTTAAAATGGTTTGTGCTCGGTTGCAGAACACAAACAGGGACCCTGAAAATATATCCAACTGCATTCGTTCGCTTACGATAATGGAAAGGCCGTTAATCGCTTTGCGCATGTCAGTAGTACCCACAGCCAGATAGACTTTTGTGTCTGGTGGAAAGTTCATCATGAGATGGATCTCAATGTTGCAAGAACCCTTTCAAGCGTCTCGCTGGTGAAACCGTCCGGGATTTCTATTTGTACACCCTGGCCAAGGTTCAACTTCAACCCGGTCGTATGAATATTGGCAGGCATCGGCAACTGGATGAATTCCACAGGACGATCCTGTCCTTTAAATTTTCTTTTCCAATATGTGAACCTGTCCTTGGACAGGTCATTGCGTCTGCAATATTCTGTCTGGGTCAGCCCTGATGCCTCCCAGCGTTCGATGTTTGATTTCCAGTAACTGCTAAGTCTTTCATTTGTTGCTTTTCTTGATCTTGGCATGGGGTCGCCTCCTTTTGGTTTGGAGGCATTATATGGGCTCGCTGGGCGTGGCGGTAGATGGGGTTTAAATATCGTTTACGAAGATCATAAAGTCATCGGCATAACGGACGTATCGGTGTCCTCGTTTCTCCAGCTCCTTATCCAACTCGTCAAGGACGATGTTGGAAAGCAAAGGTGAGAGCGGGCCTCCTTATGCAAAGTAAACGATTATGCAAAGTAAATCGCTAAAGCTGCCAGATTTCCAGCAGCTTCCCTGAATTTACTTTGCATAATATCACGACTACTTCAGGCTTGAAAGCCAGTCGAGCAATGCAGCATCCTTGCTCCAATCTGGAAGATTGCTGTCTACCAGATCTGGATAGGCGTTCTCAATAGCCTGACGTTTCAATTCGGAATCACATTTTGCGTAAATTTCGGTAGTTTTAATATCCTCATGTCCAAGAAAGTCCCGGATGTAGATGAGGCTAACGCCAGCCTGCAGAAGGTGCATTGCCTTGCTGTGCCGAAACATATGGGGTGTCACTTTCTCCGGCACACTCGCTGATGCCTTTCTTGCTGAGACCACATGCTGAGAGATGATGTAAGCGATGCCTTCCTTGGTGAGTTTGTTGAACGAAGCCGCTCGCGCGGCGGAAAGCCCCAAATCCGTGTATACTCTTAATTGTGGGATCAAAAGGAAAATCCCAACCATCTACAATTAAAGGAGTATACCATGAAAGCATCCGAAGTAAACCGCTTTAACGAACTCTATGAACGTCATTTAAAAACCCTCAAACTTCAGGGTAAGGCTCAAAAAACCATTGACGCTTATTCCCGTGCCGTTCGCCGGGTCAGGGATTATTTTGACTGTTGTCCGGATAAACTCAAACCCGAACAGCTTGAAGACTACTTTGCCGATCTGGTGGTGTCCCATTCTTGGAGTACGGTCAAAATTGATCGCTTAGGGCTTCAGCATTTCTGGAAATTTGTTCTCCAAAAAGAATGGGAGTGGTTGAACATCGTCAGGCCGCCTAAAGTGAAAAGCATACCGGATATTCTTACGCCTGCGGAGGTTGAAAAGCTGATCGGTGCGACACGCAAACTGCGTTACAGAGTTTTTCTTCTGACGACCTACTCCATGGGATTGCGCCTGGAGGAAGCCCTGTCCCTGCAGGTTGGGGATATAGATGCCGAAAGAAAGCTGGTCCATATCCGAAGGGGCAAAGGCCATAAAGATCGGATGGTCCCCCTGCCGGATCTTACGCTGATGGGATTGAGAGAATTATGGAAAAGGCATCGCCATCCGGAGTTGCTTTTCCCCAATGCCGTCGGATCGTTTGAGACCATACAAAAAGCCAAATCCCACATGGACCGGGGCGGCACTCAAAATGCCATGAAGGTAGTGGTCGCTGAATGCGGCATTAAAAAAAAATCTCTATACATTCCCTGCGCCACAGCTTTGCGACCCATCTGCTTGAAAACGGCTTAAGCCTTCGCCATATCCAGGGCATTCTCGGCCACGCCCGCCCGGAGACAACTGCCCGCTACACCCATTTTACCTGTGTTACGGAGAAAAGCAGTCTGAATGTCATCAACGATTTGATCAACACCATTCATGTGAACTTTCATAAGGTGTGATCATGCGAATAGCCGATATTATTAATGAGTATTATGACGCATTTTTGACCCGTTACGGGGAAGCGGCATTGCCGGGGCAGATTAATGCCCTGAATGCCATGCGATTTTGTCGTACTCCCCAGGCCGGAACGATACAGACGTTATGCCGGGGTTGCGGGCATACTCAACAGCACCCGCTATCCTGTGGAAACCGCAATTGTCCCCATTGCCAGAACCATGAAACAAGCCAATGGGTTGAGCGGCAGAAAAATAAACTGCTTCCTGTCAATTATTTCATGGTGACCTTCACCTTGCCATGTCAATTCAGGACCATGGCATACCGGAATCAACGCGCTGTTTTTGCCCTGATGTTTTCATGCGTGGCCGGGACATTGAAGGATTTTGGACTCAATCCCCGGCACCTTGGTGCCCACATCGGCATGACCATGGTCCTTCATACGCATAGCAGACAGCTTCAATTTCATCCTCATATTCATGTGGTTGTTCCCGGCGGAGGGGTCGATCCGGCCAAACGCCAATGGAAAAAGAAAAAGGGCCGGTATCTGTTTAATCAAAAAGCTCTGGCCAGGGTTTTTCGTGCCCGGTTTCTTGATGGATTAAATCAGAAAAAATTGCCAATCCCGAATGGCGTTTCCCCTGAATGGATTGTCAATTGTATTCGTGTGGGAACCGGCATAACGGCTCTGAAGTATCTGTCCAGGTACTTGTACCGGGGTGTCATCAGTGAAAAAAACATCATTACCAACCGGGACGGAAATGTCACCTTCAGATATATTGACAGTGAAACCAAATCAATACAGCATCGAACCCTCAAAGGCGAAGATTTTGTACGCCTCATCCTGCTGCATGTATTACCCCGGGGATTTCGTCGAACAAGGGACTACGGTTTTCTGCACAGTAATGCTAAAAAGATGCTTTCCCTGGTGCAGCTGATCCTCTACGTTCGAATACTGATCGTAAAGCCAAGCCCTAAGCCGGCTTTCAAATGTCCTCACTGCGGGGCTGCCATGGCTATTGTCGGCGTGTATCCGGCCGGAGCCGGATAAAATTTGAAATTTGGCAAGAACCCGGCCTCAACATAAAAAGGAGGGCACAGGTACTATGGCATAATTCGTTATTTTTTTTAGCCTCAGCCAAGGCAACGCTACCTTTGCGCCTCTCCACAGGCGCAAGCCGTTCTTATCGGTTTAAAATCATATCCTGAAAAAAAGATATTTTCATATATTGAACATCCTGGTTTATGGCCGGGCTTGTTCAACAATCGGATAAGATCGTGGTTCGTTCCTCACACGATCTATCCTTATTCGTTATGCTGCTTATTGACAAAGAGCGGATAGTCACTTTTCCAATCTTTATCGAGAAAATGCTCCTGGATGTAATGTTGTAGCAAAGCCAGCGTGTTTTTCATAAGCGGAATTCTGCGCACCTTATTGCCTTTCCCGGTGAGAATAAGCACTGCCGGATTTTCCAGTACAGCATCCCGTACCCTGAGCGTGACTAATTCCTGCACCCTGCATCCGGAATCGTAAAGGACGCTCAAAAGCGTCAAGTCTCGTCTGCCTTTTACAGTCATCTTATCGGGCTGTGATAATAAATGTTTCATCGCCTCCGGCGTCAGATGCGGTACCGACGGCTTGGATGCCTTCTTGACCGGCAGGGCAATTACCTTTTGGAAATGAAGGATTCCCGATGGTTCCTCATACTGTGCATACCTGAAAAAGGAATGTATGGCTGCAAGCCTCTGGTTCCTGGTTGCAATGCTGCATTTACGTTCTTTTTCAATCCATTCCAGAAAATCAGCTATCATTACATGGGTCAACATGTCCAGATTCAACTTTTCGACGGGTATGTCCTTCTGTTCCTGACAGTAACGGAGCAACAATTTAAAAGTATCACGGTAGGATGAGATCGTATTGTTACTGGCATTTTTCTGCCGAGGCAGATACACGGACAGGAATCCCGTAAGGTGAATAGCGAAATCAGTAGGTTTCATGGACATCACCCTCCAGTCGGGGAATGATATCGGGATAACATCCTTCGAGCTTAATGGATATGTCCGGAAAGATATCAGCCGTAAGCCTGAGGTAATAGGCTGTTTCCTCAAAGGAATCATGTCCCATATATGTTTTCAGTACAGGAAGATATGCGGCGATGTCTTTTCCTTCCATCACCCATTTTTTCAAGCATTGGCAGGCATAAGTATGACGAAAATCGTGTACTCTCGGACCTTTTCCCCTCCCGCCATGAGAAATGCCGGCTCTCCACAGGAATCGTCTGAAATTGTGGTAGATGTTTCCTACAGTCATTGGTTTTCCATTCAGTCCCGGGAAAAACCAATCAGGTCCCTTTGATAGTCTATGCACATTTTCAGAGTAGCTCCGGCATCGACCTGTAAGCTTGTCTGACATCGCAACCAGACGGCTGTTGTCTTTCTTTGAATGATGAATGCCCAGTATGCCTGCATCTATATCCACATCTTCTACCTTCAGAAGCCTTGCTTCCGAGGAGCGAAGGCCACAGGCATAAACCATCCGGAAGAATACCGGCATGATGAGATGGCGATATGGACACTCACCGACATAGTGACATTGATCTGTCTGATGGAAGAATCGCTGCAGTTCATCTTCCGTATAGATGTGGGGGGCATACTGCTGTGCTGTCGGGTAATAACCTTTTGGGATGACGTATGCGCCAATCCCAACACCTTCCATATATATGGCAAGCTGCCGCAGCATGGAGGACCTTGCACACTGGTTGGCCTGTGCCTCATAATTCTTTCTTGAGCACCAATCCAGCACGATTTCCTTTGAAAGGAGCGATGCTTCGGGATATTTTTCAGCGGTGAAGCAGGAGAACCTTAACAGATGCTCTGCTTCTGCCTCATATTTATACCCAATCGCTTGCTTCAACTGGACATGGTTTCTGATGTGCTCCGCAAATGGACCTCTGAACAGGTAGTTGCTCATGAGCCCACCTCCGGAGTATCCAGGCAACATTCTTTCAGTTTATTGATATCCACCTTCAAGTAAACTGCCGTAGAGTCTGTGTCCGTATGGCCCAGGATATCCGAGATGACAGCAAGCGGGGTGTCATGCTCAAGCATTCTTGAAGCTGCAGTATGGCGGAGAGAGTGCATGCCACGGTGCTTCTTTAAAGTGGGTAGATGTGCAATCCGCATATAGTCACGGATTATCTGATACAGATGATCACCTTCTGAAAAGGGCAGAAATGGCGCCACATGCCTCACAAAAAGAATAGGAGAATTCACTTTTGGCCTGCCATATTTCAGATAATCAATGACTGCCCATCCAACTTCGGAGGGAATCGGCAGGGTTACTGTCTCTCTTGTTTTTGACTGGGTAAATATCAGGTTTTTCATTTCCCAGTGGAAGCAACCGAATGTAAGGTTTTTGATATCAGTGACTCTAAGACCCAACACGCAAGCAAGGAGGATAATGGCATAGTCACGTTTTCCCTTTGGATTTCCGCGATCAATGGCGCTTATCAGCGCATCCAACTCTTCCTTCGTCCAGACGGATGGGATCCGTGTCTGTTTACGAGCCTGAATCATTGGTGTCTTCGAAGCCAGATCCGTTTTCAGGATATCCTGCGCCTGCAAATACCTCAAAAAAGAACGTATGGAGCATATGTTCTGTTCGACTGTTTTATAGGTATATCCGGCCAGAGTCCGTATATACCCATTGATCATAGGAAGCTCGATTTCATGGCAATCATTGATTCTTTGGGAAACAAGATAATCCATGAAACGCTCAGATTGATTCACGTAATGATCTACGGTTACTTTGGAATGACCTTTGCGCTCGCAGTACTTTCTAAAACTCGTGCTGATCCCCATGTAATAGGAATCTGTTAGCAATTCCAGATACTTATAGTATCGTCGGAGAACAGTGTGATGGAGCTGGAAGTCTCCAATGATACGGAGTTCCTGCGTATCCTTTTGGGATAGGGTTTTGTCAAAATCCTTTTCAAGGATCTGATGACTGTGTTCGAGATAGTTGATCCCAAGCTGCTCTGAATAAAAAATCTCCTCCCGTTCCTCAGCGAACTGATTGATTTTCTTCCAACGGTTGCGGTAAAATCTCATGGAGCCTTCGGTGTAACCGAGCCGCAGTAGCTCCCCCTCTAATTCTTGTAACAGCTCTTTCAATGGTTTCTTCTGCATAAAAACGTCTCCTTCAATGATTTTGTTAGCTTTTGATCGCTCATCATTAGCGGAGATTATGCGAAGTAAATCAACGAGAAGCCCTTGAATTGCTAGAAATTTTGCGGGTTACTTTGCATAATTACTTTCTTTGCATAAGGCGGGATTATTTCACCGACGCTGGCCAATATGGCTCTTGATGGCCTACAGGACCTCCTATCAACGAGGTTCAAAAAGCAGGATAAAGTTCATATAGTCAGATATGCCGATGATTTCATCATAACCGGCAATACGGAGAACCTGCTTTCAAGCCGGATAAAGCCGATTATTGTACAATTCCTTAAGAAAAGAGGTTTGGAACTATCAGCGGAAAAAACCCGAATAAGTCATATTAACGACGGATTCAACTTTCTGGGATTTAACATAAGAAAGTATAAGGACAAACTGCTGATCAAGCCCTCAAAATCCGGCATCATATCAGTCAAGCAAAAGATCAAAGACATTATAACAGCTAATAAAGCAGCCAAAACTGATAACCTTATAGCTAAACTCAATCCGTTAATCAGAGGATGGGGAAACTATTATCGACACGTTGTCAGTCAACATGCCTTTGATAAAATTGATAGTGCAATGTGGGAAATGACATGGCAATGGGCGAAAAGGAGGCACCCGAATAAATCCTTGAAATGGATAAAGTCTAAATACTTCCAGCAAAAAGGACCGAAGAACTGGGTGTTCCGTGAGAAAAACGGTAAACTCGAACTGCTCTCAATGAGCAGCATTCCCATTCGTCGTCATATCAAAATCAAGGCCAATGCGAATCCGTATGATCCGCATTGGAAAGAGTACTTTGATAAATGTTCTAAAAGATCATCTGCTGGGTGCTTAACGGCGCCTTATCAATGCTTGAGCCCTGTGAGGTGAAAGTCTCACGCAGGGTTCTTAGGGGGGAAGGAGGTCGTAAGGCCTCCGACCTACCCGGCGATCTCGTACCAACAAGGCGGTTCGGCTGGTATGAATAGAATCGGTTGTAGGTTATCCCACCGATTTTATCGGGCTTTGGGCAAAGTCATGCTATGGAAATTTCGACCACTGCCGCATTATTTCCATAAAATCCTTCTACTTACTCACCACAACCATTTACCCAAGCCATTCGGCCCGGGTACCGTTCAGGCCTTCATCGGGGTGAGGCCTCCGGGTGTACTTCTCCCATGACAGGGAGGCCCGGCTCGTTTCCTCCAACTACTATGCCCTCTGCTGACTTCTCCCATGCGGTCAAGACCGGTTACCCGGCCCTCAGCCAATCCGGCACATGGGAGATCTCCCGGGGTAAACACGTGTCTTTCAGTACGTGAATGCCGGATTTACGGACATACCCTTTAATGGATAGAGGACTTCACCTTGTTGTGCAGGCTCGTCCCGGTATGTGCGCCTTATATCCGATTCCTGTACGTCATCCCGTACCTTCGTGGTACCTTGCCTCAGCAAAGCGGCTTCCTCCCGAAGCACCGTCACCGATACCCCGTTGCACTACCACTACACCCTTCGCCTCCATCAGGCTGGGTCTAAGACTTGCCAAATGTATTGAAAGTCTATACATTTGACTCACTTTTAAGAACACGTGCCGTGCCCGGCACACACAAAAAAATGAACTGGGACCGGGTGGGAGCGAGCATTTATTAAACGCTTTCGTTTTCAAGCTTTTTCGCTTACTGGCTGTTTTAGTGGTTTGCCTCCCGGCCCGTTATTTTTAGCGATATGTGGACGCTAACGTCCACATATCGATGCGGCTGAGCCGCCTGGCCGCTTTACAAATGACGGGGACTGCAGCCCCACAGGCAGCCCTGTGGGGGATCGCCACAGGATTCACACTTACCGGCGGCTTATGATCTTGCCGCCGAGTGGATAGGGGCGACAGGGGAGCCTGTAACCCGCGCCACATATCCAAGGCGGATGGAACGGACCGGACCTTAGGCTACAGGCTTCTTGGCCTAAACCCGGCCCCTCATCCGCATCGTTATGGTGAAGGAGAGACTGACATAATGAGAAAGTTACTATTGATAATAATCGTATTAGTTACATGCGTTTTTCTTTCTATGGGTGGGTGCAGCTTAATAGAAAGTCGTGTCGCCCATTGGACTACTGATTTCAATGTCCTCCCCTCTGATAGCAGAATTTTATATGAGAATGGCGCTGAAAAAGTTGCTAATGAAGTATTTCGGGATCTTAATAAAGCAATGAAAGCTGTTGAGAGCAGACAATTTGGCCAATTTAAAGAGCCTGTGAAAATATATTGCTTTGCAACCCCTGAAAGCTTTTCAAAGTTTTCAGGTATATCTGATAAAGCAAGAGGAGCTTCGGTTGACAATGAAATATACTTGTCGGGTTTAATGCTGGAACTACCAGATGAAGTATATGGCATGGTTGGCCATGAGTTGTCACACGTTCAGCTTTCCCAAACTTTAGGGGTAATAGCTTTAACCGTACAATTCCAAGATGGTTCACAGAGAAGGATTAGCAATATATGTTTCTGATGGTGGAGGCGCGCCAAGAAACTACGAAAAAGAGACAATTGACATGTTTCTTCAAGATAAATATTTTATTCCTGAAGCTGAAGGTAGCTTAATAAACAGATCCCTTAAGACAACCGCACCAATTGGACCAAGAATGTTTTATAGCCAAAGTGGCATGTTTGTAATATATTTAGCAAATACATATCCTGAAAATTTCAAAACTTTTTTAGTAGGTATCCAAAAAGGAAAGCGGTTTAAAGAGAATTTTAAAGCATCTTTCGGAAAGAGTGTCGCTTATATTTTTCAGTCATACATAAAATCCTTAAAAAAAGCATAACCAGGGGCTGTTGCGGACTCGGTTCCCTCGCCGCAAAGCCCCGCCGATATGTGGACGCTAACGTCCACATATCGATGCGGCTGAGCCGCCTGGCCGCTTTACAAATGACGGGGACTGCAGCCCCACAGGCAGCTCTGTGGTGGATCGCCACAGGATTCACACTTACCGGCGGCTTATGATCTTGCCGCCGAGTGGATAGGGGCGACAGGGGAGCCTGTAACCCGCGCCACATATCCAAGGCGGATGGAGCGGACCGGACCTTAGGCTACAGGCTTCTTGGCCTAAACCCGGCCCCTCATCCGCATCGTTAACAAGGACGGCGAGAGCGGGGATGGACAATCGCCCGATAATATGTTAACGCTGTAATTTTTGCAGCGCGGCCGCTCAACCTTCGTTGAGACGGACAGAGCACAGAAAAAATTACAGCGTTAAGTCGAGGATGCCCAACCCCCACTTTTCTCTTGCCTGTTAACAGCCCGCTGCACATAGGCAAGCTAGTGAGCTTAACATTATGTTTAAGGAAATAAACAAATCCAAAGCATATTATATAATTGAAATGAATAGATGAGTGACTTTCTAATTGCTGCAATATTTATCGGTTCAATACTCGTTTCTATTGGAGTATTCAAGTATTATTACCTGAAACTATGTAGCCTTAATTACATGCCGCCAACACCATTTAACCCAACTCTAACTATTTCTTTTCATATCTATTTTTCTAATCTTTGCGAACAAACAGAAAACGCTGTAATTAAAACAATGTACAAGAATTATGTGCGAGCTATGAATCTATCAATAATTTTTGCTTTATCTAGTTTGCTCATATTGATAATTAAACCTATATATATGAAATAATGATACAAACATAACGAATAAGGATAGATCGTGTGAGGAACGAACCACGATCTTATCCGATTGTTGAACAAGCCCGGCCATAAACCAGGATGTTCAATATATGAAAATATCTTTTTTTCAGGATATGATTTTAAACCGATAAGAACGGCTTGCGCCTGTGGAGAGGCGCAAAGGTAGCGTTGCCTTGGCTGAGGCTAAAAAAAATAACGAATTATGCCATAGTACCTGTGCCCTCCTTTTTATGTTGAGGCCGGGTTCTTGCCAAATTTCAAATTTTATCCGGCTCCGGCCGGATACACGCCGACAATAGCCATGGCAGCCCCGCAGTGAGGACATTTGAAAGCCGGCTTAGGGCTTGGCTTTACGATCAGTATTCGAACGTAGAGGATCAGCTGCACCAGGGAAAGCATCTTTTTAGCATTACTGTGCAGAAAACCGTAGTCCCTTGTTCGACGAAATCCCCGGGGTAATACATGCAGCAGGATGAGGCGTACAAAATCTTCGCCTTTGAGGGTTCGATGCTGTATTGATTTGGTTTCACTGTCAATATATCTGAAGGTGACATTTCCGTCCCGGTTGGTAATGATGTTTTTTTCACTGATGACACCCCGGTACAAGTACCTGGACAGATACTTCAGAGCCGTTATGCCGGTTCCCACACGAATACAATTGACAATCCATTCAGGGGAAACGCCATTCGGGATTGGCAATTTTTTCTGATTTAATCCATCAAGAAACCGGGCACGAAAAACCCTGGCCAGAGCTTTTTGATTAAACAGATACCGGCCCTTTTTCTTTTTCCATTGGCGTTTGGCCGGATCGACCCCTCCGCCGGGAACAACCACATGAATATGAGGATGAAATTGAAGCTGTCTGCTATGCGTATGAAGGACCATGGTCATGCCGATGTGGGCACCAAGGTGCCGGGGATTGAGTCCAAAATCCTTCAATGTCCCGGCCACGCATGAAAACATCAGGGCAAAAACAGCGCGTTGATTCCGGTATGCCATGGTCCTGAATTGACATGGCAAGGTGAAGGTCACCATGAAATAATTGACAGGAAGCAGTTTATTTTTCTGCCGCTCAACCCATTGGCTTGTTTCATGGTTCTGGCAATGGGGACAATTGCGGTTTCCACAGGATAGCGGGTGCTGTTGAGTATGCCCGCAACCCCGGCATAACGTCTGTATCGTTCCGGCCTGGGGAGTACGACAAAATCGCATGGCATTCAGGGCATTAATCTGCCCCGGCAATGCCGCTTCCCCGTAACGGGTCAAAAATGCGTCATAATACTCATTAATAATATCGGCTATTCGCATGATCACACCTTATGAAAGTTCACATGAATGGTGTTGATCAAATCGTTGATGACATTCAGACTGCTTTTCTCCGTAACACAGGTAAAATGGGTGTAGCGGGCAGTTGTCTCCGGGCGGGCGTGGCCGAGAATGCCCTGGATATGGCGAAGGCTTAAGCCGTTTTCAAGCAGATGGGTCGCAAAGCTGTGGCGCAGGGAATGTATAGAGATTTTTTTTTAATGCCGCATTCAGCGACCACTACCTTCATGGCATTTTGAGTGCCGCCCCGGTCCATGTGGGATTTGGCTTTTTGTATGGTCTCAAACGATCCGACGGCATTGGGGAAAAGCAACTCCGGATGGCGATGCCTTTTCCATAATTCTCTCAATCCCATCAGCGTAAGATCCGGCAGGGGGACCATCCGATCTTTATGGCCTTTGCCCCTTCGGATATGGACCAGCTTTCTTTCGGCATCTATATCCCCAACCTGCAGGGACAGGGCTTCCTCCAGGCGCAATCCCATGGAGTAGGTCGTCAGAAGAAAAACTCTGTAACGCAGTTTGCGTGTCGCACCGATCAGCTTTTCAACCTCCGCAGGCGTAAGAATATCCGGTATGCTTTTCACTTTAGGCGGCCTGACGATGTTCAACCACTCCCATTCTTTTTGGAGAACAAATTTCCAGAAATGCTGAAGCCCTAAGCGATCAATTTTGACCGTACTCCAAGAATGGGACACCACCAGATCGGCAAAGTAGTCTTCAAGCTGTTCGGGTTTGAGTTTATCCGGACAACAGTCAAAATAATCCCTGACCCGGCGAACGGCACGGGAATAAGCGTCAATGGTTTTTTGAGCCTTACCCTGAAGTTTGAGGGTTTTTAAATGACGTTCATAGAGTTCGTTAAAGCGGTTTACTTCGGATGCTTTCATGGTATACTCCTTTAATTGTAGATGGTTGGGATTTTCCTTTTGATCCCACAATTAAGAGTATACACGGATTTGGGGCTTTCCGCCGCGCGAGCGGCTTCGTTCAACCAGTAAGTAGGGGGGACCGGAGAACCTGTGGGCACTTCGTGGCAAGCACATTGGCCGGCCCCTCACTACATCGATAGCGCAGAACCGCAGAAAGCGCGGCTCTGCGCTATCGCGGCAGAGGTTGAGCGGTACCGCTCGAAAGGCTTGATGAGCCTGCCGCGCTCTGCGCTCTGGCTATCAACCCGTTCGAACGGAAATCCGTCTAATTCTGGACACGAGCTACGTTCGCACCAGAACTAGACAGATTCCGCTCAACCTCTGCCGCGTTATGCCTCGAATAAAGGAATGGAGTATTAAATGAAGAAAGATTTATGGGATGGGAAACAATATAAAAGCAACTCATCACCACAAGAACTAAGCGCCATGAAGATCATCAGTACAATAGATATTAAAGAAGATGATGTTATTCTTGATATTGGCTGTGGCGATGGAAAAATTACACAAAAATTATGTTCATTGGTTTCTAACGGCAAAATAATAGGCATTGATCCGTCAAGTAGTATGATTTCAGAAGCAAACCAATTGACATGTTCCTGTAGTAATCTTTCATTTTTCAAGGCGAGTGCAGAAGAATTTGAGATAGACGTGACATTTGATTACATTTTATCTTTTCATTCATTGCACTGGGTAAAAGATAAAAGCAAGATGTTTCATAATGTCTCTAAGCATCTAAAGCCTAATGGAAAATTTATTTTTGTTACTGCTGGAAGAGAAAACCATAATATTTCAAATGTATTCACATCAAAACATTGGCGGGACAAGATTGAAAAACACGGACAAAAATTCCAAGCAGGAGATCAGGAAAAAATTAATCAAATGATAGTTGATGCAGGCTTTTCCATTGAATCTTCTAAATCTGAATATAGATCAAGCTATTACGATAAAAATGAAGATCTTGTAAATTGGCTCATGACATGGGTGCCTTACGCAACAGGCTTAGACCACGAAAAGTCAATCTGTTTTGCAAATGAAATATCTCAGAATTTGAAGAAACAAAGCATAAGTGATGGCATCGAAGATAAAATTGAGTTCAAAACTGAGATGTTAATAGTAACAGCATGCAAAAGATAATTGGCATAACCATCGGTTCCAAGGGACGCTTTACGCTGCGCTCCAAGCGCCCCTGAACCGCACGTTCACGGCGCCTGCGGCACCGCGATTAATTTTTAAATTCGATTAAAGCTATGCCCATTGAAAATAAAATCGATACCATTGAAGCATGGAAAAAATCACGATCCGGTGCTTGGGCTGGACGTGGTTTTCACTACCAATACTTATTCTCAACTCTTATTCTGATACGTCAGTGGGCAGGGGTAGCACCAGCCGGAAATCTTGTTCCAGAAGGGCTTGAGGATTGTGTAATAGAATTCCCCAACCATGAATTTTGGCTACAGGTTAAGTCCCGTAAAGAAGGAACATTCAGTGAGAAGGAAGTTCAAAAAATCATTAAAGAAGTTGAAACCAAAGCCAGTACACTACTTGGGAAGAATAGAAGAAAAATTTATGTTGTATTGGAACAATCATGTCAAGGCTTAAAAGCCATTGGTATTGATGGACTCTTTGAGGGGTTAAAAGAACAAGTCTTGGTATGCTTCTCGCCGCGTGACGAGTGTGTCGCTATTCTTACATCACGACTTAATACTGCAGAAATTATTGCTGAAGGCATAGTGAGTGACCTATATGAATTAGTCGCTTCAGCATCTGAAAAAAATGCATACTTGCCTTTCGAGGATCGACGGAGGATCTCTACCTCTGAGATTGAGCATAGAATCTTTGAGCGATTAGAGGCCGAAGACCCATCATCGATAGATCGTGCTTTAGCGTCAGGTATGCTTTTACCTATCAGCTTTAGTCCTGTTGCGGAACCCGCCTTTTACCACGGTGTTAAGGTAGCACCGGGTCATGTGGGTGCCGGATTAGTGTTTGATCGAGTAACTGACAGAAAAAATCTTACCCGTATTCTCAAACAGAGACGGCATGTATTGATATCAGGGCAATCAGGTGCCGGGAAATCTGCATTACTGTGGTCATCAGTGAATAATTTGTCTGGTGACATGCGATGGTATCAGATAACTACACAAGCTGATGTAGCAAGGGTTGATTCGATACTTAGTTTTTTGCGAGCACGTAGGCCAACGAAAATATCGCCGATAGGGCTGGCATTCGATGAGGTTGGATCGATGAATGCGGATTTATGGAATGTTCTTGTCAGAGAACTTAGAGGTATGCCATTCGTTTACTTTCTTGGTTCTGTACGGCAGGAAGATGTAACACTAATTTCTAATCATGCAGATACAGAATTCGTTCAAGTGAGTTTGAACGAAAAACTTGCAAAAGAGGTATGGCAAAAGCTTCATTCAGACAAGCAAACAGGTTGGGAACATTGGAGAGAACCATTTGAGAAGTCTGATGGGCTTATGCTTGAATTTGTGTTTATCCTTACCCAAGGCAAGCGGCTCTCCTCGGTTCTTAAAGAGCAAATCCAACTTCGTGAACAAGAAGGTCGGCAAGAGGAGTTGGCCATCATCAGAAGTTCAGCAGTTCTTTGTGCGCATGGTGGAGAAGTTAAAGTTAATGAGTTAATTAGCTTGCTTAAAATAAGCCCTGATGACGCCAGCTTTGCGCTGACGCGTCTGATTGATGAGCATCTGGTAAGAGAAGATCGGCCTGGTATATTGGGTGGCCTACATATGCTTCGCTCTAAGGCTCTTATTCAAGCCTCTCATGATGAGCTAATTTATCTATCTGAAGATTCTTTCTGGCAGGGTTTACTGGCAGTAACCGAAGAAACTTTACCTGGAGTTATTCAATCAATTTTTACAGAGACTTTAAATGTGGGAGAAGTCTCTCTATTGCATAAGTTGGCGGATATACTTAACCGTGATCGCAACATTGATAGATGGACCTATATACTAACCGGGCTGGGACTGGCTACTTTGGAGCGAAATGTAGTTTCGTTTATGGAAATCTTGGGGGAAAAAGAAGTTCAACGAGCCCATTGGGCTCTTGCATCAATGTTCAGTGATCCCCAGATTGAAATTCCAGACCTAAAAGAATTCGAACAGTGGGAAAATATTCGAGAGGCAGTTTTGGCTTTCCGCAATTTCCCCGTACAAGACTTGCGGTCAATGTGTCTTGAGAAATTATTAAATAAAACACTACCAGCTTGCCAAAATTACTGCGAGCTTAACAAACTTCTATCCTGTCTTTCTCCTATTTGTGGTGGAAAGTGTATTGATCTCAATATCTCAACACCATTTATTGAGAATGGGGCGCAAAACATTCAGGAAATTGCTGATTTTTTGTCTTCCGCTTATTTGATAAGCCCCAGTTTGGCCGAAAAACTTGTTGAAGATTTAGGAGGAGAAAATGTTTTATTCGATTTGTTTAAATCTCAAACGCCTTGGGTAACTCAACCCGAAATTGATTTTAATGGCATACATGGTCGTACAATTCGATCAAATATGTTTTTTATATCAGAACAAGAGCAAACCGATCCCCACAATAATATATGCGATATTTGCGAGACGTTGATTGCAATTTCTCCTAAGTCAGAAGCCGCTGCATCAGATGCCGTCAATCCACTAGGACAAACGATTGCTTTCGGAGACTATCAGCCTTGGTCAAAGAATATGCCGAGGGAAAATATACCCACCAAAACTCGTGTTTCCTGGAACGTTGCTTTTAGACAAATATTGCTTGCTAAATCAGCTATAGATAGTCTCACGGAATACACGAAAAATATGGCTGATCTTGTAAAAAGAACTGAAAAATTGCTTCGTTCGTTTAGCGAAAAATGGATTAGAGGGAAACGTGTTCCGAGAGTAGAAGCGGTAACACAAGAAATAAATTATATTATTAATTCGGTTAATGCTCTTGCATATGCAGACCCCGCGAAACTATCACATGAAATGACAACGCCTCCTAAAGATAAAAATGACAAAGATTCTCTTGGGGCATTGCTGACAGGAGTGTTGGGCAACCTTATTTTAAGAATGAATAAAGTTACAGACGACGGAAATCCTAAAGCCACTGCTACCTTTGCCGGAAATTTATCCGATCATGCAAGAAAACAGGAGCAATCCCCAATATGGCGAACAAATTTGACGCCACCTCTGAGCGAACTGAATGCATTAGCGGAAAGGCTAAAATCTATTTCCTACTTATTGCATGAGTTCGCATATGATAACAGTCAATCGGCTATTCAAAATATCATCAACTCTACAAAAACGAGCAGTGTTGGTAAAGCTGTTTCTTCCACAGCAAAACGTTGCCTCATGCGTGCAGATCAACGCTTTAGAAAAAAACTAAAATCTTTAGAGAAAATTCTAAAAAATAAAGGTTGGAACGTCAAATGTTGGTCCCGACCTATAGAAAAAGCTGACAGTGTATATTGGCCACCGAGGGAAGTTGCAATAACTGTGGATATTGAGAATTTTGAAACTGATGCATCATATATAGAGGATGTCCTATCTTTAGGGGAGCAACATTTTGAAACCGATTGGAGTTTTAGAGTTGTTCCCGTTATCAACGGCCAAGTGGTAGCTTCCTTGGCATTAATGCCTTCCTCCCAGCACTTGCCACTTCCTGACAGTAATTTCACCAATGATTGGAAAAACCATATTGACTATCCTTTTCTATCATCACAGTTGATGGAAAAATTCGATACGGCGTTAGGGGCCTGCATCCAATTATCAACAATAATAACATGCCGAGATCTGGAACAATTACATCCAGAAGAAGAAAAAGTTTTTTTCAAAGCAATTGAGGCTTTTGAACAATGTCGTGACTTTATATTCCAAGCTAAAGAATCAGGCTCCGAATATATAACATGGGCGTATGATTATCTTAGCGACAGTTGGAATCGAATCGTCAATGAATTTGAAAAAATCAAATCAGGACAAACTGTAAACGAACCGTTATGCATAAGTCCCCATGTTGCATTGTCTGGCATTAAAAATGATCAATCTCATCTAATTGCAAGCATGCGACTTCTACTTTTGCAATCCGAATGTTTTCGTGAAAAAGAGGTTTAGTCTACGTTTCCCTTGATCAAATATACCAACAACAAACATGCTGGAGGACAAGCCGCAGATGTTTGCGTTAAAGCCCCCAAGAATCATAACTTTTGAGGAATAGCAGAGCGACAGATATGTCTATTTATGTATCCGGTTTTGTATGTGGCGAGATTTTCTTCTATGAAAATTTCTAAATAAGTCATTTTCTTTGGATGTAATTCTTTTACTTTTTTTCTTCCTTCATTTTTTTGGCTTTTGAGAAGAAGTGTTCAACAGTTTCCGGATCAAAACCAGGCATTGTCCGAGCAAACTCAGCGGCTTTTTGATAATATTCTCCAGCTTCGTGCCTCTTCCCACGAGCTTCATAGACCTGCCCCAATCTGTGAAACCCGTCAATCTGATCAGGATATTCAAGCAACAATCTCTTTGATACAGCTTCAGCCTCGTCTAATTTGTCTTCATTGATCAGATCCGTTACACTGTTTGAAAGCAGATCCAATTCCGTGTAAACTGGTGTAAATCCGGCAGGATAGGACTTAGGTTGAGCCCCCGCTGACTGCAATAATAGACAACACTTTTTATACTTCTTACCGCTGCCGCAAGGGCATGGTGTATTTCGACCGATTTTTGCCATGGAAAAATGTTTCACATTTTGAATTTTAACGCAAGGTAAAGATCATGCAGCTTCGATTCGCCACCAACATTTCTGTTGAACAATATATTCAGCAGGAAGCATGGCGGGATGCAAAACTGGACCAGTGTCCATTGCACCCGGAAGGTGGCTGCAAAATTGCCAGGCATGGGACCTATCGCAGAAAATCCCCTGACGGCGCAAAGATCGCCCGGTGGTATTGTCCTGAGGGCAGGACCACTTTCGGGATGTTACCGGATTGTCTGTGCTCTCGCCTTCCCGGAACATTGATCGAGGTAGAAACGGTTATCAATCAGATTGAAGCCGCCTCCAGCCAGGAGGCGGCAGCAAATAGCATGCGCCTGGACATCAGCCTGCCTGGTGTTCTGCGATGGATGAGGCGAAGACTATTTCTGATTCGCTTAAGTTTAATTTTATTGATCGAACTTCTCCCATTATTGTCGAATAATGGTCAGGTGACCTTATCATCATTTAGATCCGCACTTGGGGTTGAGTTTGTTTTACCCCATCTCAGGGAACTTGCGGGTCCATATCTGGATATCCTGCCACCGCCGTTGGGGTTTGGCCCCTGGTCTCAAAAAAAATATCGTAGAAAAAATCGTTTTCAACAACAAACGGGGCCTGATCCTCCCTGAAAAACAGGGTAAATTGCCTTAAACGATCATTTCAGGGAGGCAATGCCATGAAGACCGGACAAAATAGAGCAAAAAATTCAAACCCAAGGTCACAACGCCGTTTTCGTGCGTCTATTGCAAAAAATCCCATAGATCCCCACCGCATCAGAAAGATTTCAGGAAGCTTTGCTTTTATCGAGCACCGTTTTCTGCGGGACGGGTTTTGGGCAAGCCTGGATCATCATCAACTCCTGCTGTATCTGTTTTTGATTATCGTGGCTGACCGCCATGGATTATCCTATTACAGCTATGATAAAATCTGCACCCTGCTCAGAATTGATGTTGATGATTACATTCTCGCCAGGAACGCCTTGATTGATAAAAATCTGATCGCATTTGACGGCAGTCTTTTTCAGGTGTTGTCTCTTCCGGAAAAAGCGGCTCTGTACTCACCGGCTCCTCTTAAAGATCAAAAAGATATGGAACTGCATGATCCGGCAACCATCCACAACCTTATCTTGCAATCTTTTGGAGGAGATCATGGCTGAAACTGAAAATAAGCTCACCAAAGCAGTGGAGAAATACCTGGACTATTATCGAGATCAAACTTCCGGGAAGACGATATCCCATGCAAAAAGAGCATTAACCGGTTTTGCGGCCCATCTTCAAACTTCAAATACCCCTTTAGATAACATATCCATTCAACAGGTTGATCACTTTTTAGCCCTGTACAATGCCAATTATTCCACCGGAACAGCCAGAACGAACCGGTCATATCTCCGACAATTTTTGAAGTACCTTTACCGGTACGGACATATTAAAAAAGACCTCTCCCAACTGGTGGTAAGCCCCCCGGAGTTTGCCCGATCAAAACCTCCCAAATTTTTGCGTCCTCATGAAATCCAAAAGCTGTTTAGCAGTCTGGATCTGTCAACAGCAAAAGACCTTCGCACCAATGCCACCCTGCACCTGGCATATTATCTGGGGTTAAGGCCGAAAGAAATCCGTTTATTAACTTTGGATGACATTTCCTTCAGGCAAAAGGAAATTTTCATTCGTTCAAGAAAAAATTGCGACCCGGCCCATCTTCCAGTATCGGACAACGTGATCAAAGCCATCGCCGCTTATATTGTCGGCGCAAGACCTGAAACTCAATCCCGAGTTCTATTTTTACAGTTAATACCACCTTATAAACCGGTCAACAGGTGCGATATCCCCCGATATATAAAAGAATGCATGACGGAAAATAATCTTGAATCGAGCACATACTGGCTGCGGCATTCATATGCCCAAAATTTACTGGAGTCTGGTGCGTCCATTTATGAGATCAAAGAGATGATGGGGCATAAAAACATCGGATCAACGCAAAAGTATCTGAGCGTTCATATCAATCTTATGCGGGAGGTTATCCTGGATGAAACGCTTTAAAAGTTGTCTTGCCGAACATATTGAGAATTTCATCGAATACCGTCTTCAGTTGGGATATTCTGATAAAATGCTGATAGTCAGCCTTGGATTACTGGATCGGTATGTTGCCGAAAAGAAGGTAACCCTGACATCATTTGATCCATTGTTCTTCATCCGGCTCCGTTCAGATCTTAATTGTGAAAACCGTTCCATCAACACGTTTTTTCGTACGTTCAAAATGTTTTTCAATTACCTGATCCGCCAGGATTTGATCCGGGAAAATCCATTGCAGGAGATTGCTGAACTGCCGGAAAATCAAATTATCCCTTTTATTTTTTCACCGGAAGAAACTGAACTTTTGCTGGAGGTTGTCATTAAATTGATGCGAAAGACCGAAAGATATTACCTCGCCGATTTCAGCGGTTACATTTCCTTTTTGCTGATGGCCCGGTGCGGATTAAGGATATCAGAAACCCTCAACTTACTGAAAAACAATTACCGGCCTGAAGAAAGGACAATTTATATTGAAAAGACAAAGTTTAAAAAAGATCGACTGCTTCCGGTACCCAAGGCGATTTCTTGTGCAATAGACAATCTGCTGAAAGTTCGCCAGTGTTTTTTTACCGCAGATAATCATCCTTTATTGCTGATAAAAGAAAATGGAAAAGGGCTATCCCGTTCTTACATGCGTTGGAAATTTAAGAAAGCGATTTCAATTCTTAACCTGGAGCAGCCCAGAAGAATCATTGGTGCGACAAACTTCAGCAACCCGACGCGGCACTCCCTTCGTCATTCATTTGCCGTAAATACCCTAAAACGGATTAAACAACAGGGAAAGTCTCCCCAAAATGCCTTACCGGTACTGGCCGCTTACATGGGCCACAGTGAGTATAAATATACAACCAAATATTTGAGGGTGGTGGATGCAGAGCATCGCCGCCAGATGCTTGATTTTTCAATGTTAAGAAGCGAGGATGTATGAGACTGTCCTCCTGCCTGCATCAATATTTTTATGAATATTTGCCCCGGATAAAAGGGACCAGCGAGCATAGCATCAAGGCTTACCGGCAGACCTTTTCTTTGTTGCTGCATTTTCTGGCCGATTATCACAAGATGACAATCAAATCTTTGAGAATCGAACATTTAACGCCTGAAGCGGTGCTGGCTTTTTTGCACCACCTTGAAAAAGATCGGAAAAACAGCATTCAGACCCGAAATAACCGTCTGGCTGTAATCAAGTCACTGGCCAAGATGATTCGGTTCATGCATCCTGACAAAAAACAAATCGCTGAAACGCTCCTGATCATCCCACAGAAGAGGGCTCAAAAAAAGGTGATGGGGTTTTTATACCCGGAAGAGATCATGAGGGTGTTCAGTGCCGTTGACCTGAAAAAGAAAGAAGGCATGAGGGATTTTACCATTCTCCATCTCCTCTATGACTCCGGTGCCCGGGCCAGTGAGATAGCCACTTTGGAATTTGATTATTTTGATCCTGAGAATGAAACCATTGCGGTCCTGGGCAAGGGGAACCGGTACCGGCTTATTAATTTATGCCCCAGAACCTCTTCGTTGATCTCGGATTACATTATCAACCACCGGGTAGATCCCATCCCTATATTTAGCCAGCGGTTATTTATAAACCAGCGGAAGCGGGGAATGACCCGGCACGGTATTAACAAAATCTGTCGGAAATACCTGACCAAAACATTGTCGCCAAAACGGTTGAAAGGATTGAGCCCGGTTCATTGCTTCAGGCACTCGTGTGCGGTCAATATGGTCACCTCAGGAGATCCGGTATCGACCATCAAAAATCGTCTTGGCCACCAAAGTGTTGAGTCAACAATGATCTATCTGCAGCTGGACTTGTCAAAAAAGCGGGAAATCCAGAATAAGCTCATTGAATACATGCAATCGAAAATAAATCATGACAAGAAAATTGATGAACTGATTGACTGGAAGAATAATGCTGAAATTCTTGTCTGGTTAGACAGTCTATGACTTACTGAAGCAGCTTTTGCTAGCCTTGGAGGGGTATGTAGCAGAACTAAAAATTATGTTGCCAGTGGTTTTTAAAATTTTTAAAATCGTTTTTAACATCCTGAATTTTATAATGATATTGATTTGCACGGCGGGTAATGAAAACTTCCTTTAAATTTAGTGGGTTAGACCCGCTCGCAACATAAATCTATCTATGCTCGCCAAGGCCTATTTCAAAGCAGCGCTCAATAACAGAAGCATTGTGGAGGTGGGAGCCTTTCAAACTTCACACACCGCAGACTATGTCAAAAACGAAACCCCGCCAATAATCGGTCCAAAGGCCCGGACTATTATTAAAAATCAGCTGTGCGCATGTACATAAAGATATTTAACAAATATAAATTTTTACCTGAAGTTCAACTCCAAAAAAGCGTACTGATATTTTGGGGTCCTAAATCACTGTCTGCAGGGCATAGAACACTCAAGTTCCAGCAAATAATTGCAGCACCTTTGTTTATGGATCGATGAAACTTGCACCCGAAGATTTTGGACTTCGGGTGTAGTTCGGGTATTTTGGGAGTGCCCATGTATTGGGAACGTAAGCCTGGCAAGGGTCTTGGGCGGAGTCCTTACCGGACTTTTCGGGTACGGGGTGAAAACCCGCATAGCCATGCGGCTTAAGGGCGTTTTAAAGAAAAAAGTTGAGCTTTGACAAAAAGCAAAAAATCGCTGGAAACCGTTGGTGCTTAAAAGTTTCAGCGATTTATAACTCAAGAAAGCTCAAGTAATTAGAAGTCCGTTGCTCTATCCAGCTGAGCTACGGGCGCAACAGAAAGATCTGTTAACAAACTCAATTGGCTTTGGCAAGAGAAAATTTTAACTGAATGGTAAGATTCATATAGTGTAACGCTTACTCTGCAGCTTCATAACAAAATAATGTAACGGGCAGATATCCCGCCGCGATACCCTGCCAATAAAATAAAAATCATACCCTGCCAATCCCGCCGACAGACCCCGCCGCTGCTTCCTTCAAAATTTGGTACATATAATCTCCCTGATTCAAATCTTGGAGAAGAAATAATGGCAAAAAATTCACGAGGGAAACGCCCGGGGGCATTCCCATTTAGTGGCATGAGCAAAGTGACCGATTTTGCATGAATATATTGTTAGTTAACATATTCCATCCCCCGGACAGACGCTGGCTTCTTAAAAACAACATTGATTCGGATATATAATCTGTTTTACAATTTCTTTTCCGAGATCCACGAATTTGCCGTCCCATAGCAGGCTCTTCCAATATTCTACGATTTTGCTTTTTTCTTTTATAGAAATCCTTTTGGGCAATTTGTCTACGATTTCATGTAAGTTTTGCTTTGCATGGGTGTAGTCAATCACTTCGTAATGGATCGAAATCCCGAGTCTTTTAGCCAACGGGCCTGTCCGTTTCCAATAACTGCGTGTACCGTCACAACAAAAAATAACCCGTTTGGCTGCGGTGACATCCAATTCTGTCAGGTATATTTCAAGAAGTTCGAAGGCAGAATCTATATCACCCATTGTGGCGTCATAAAGCGGCAAATGCTTTTTTGATATCGTACCGTCCGAATTGACAATTTGTGCGAACGCAGCTTGAAACAAAGCCTCCTGCATCGGAAAAATTCACTATTTTATAAAACAGAACATGGTGCTTTTGTTGGTGATATGTTCATGAGCCTGATTCAGACCTGCAATCTGATGAGGGTCAATCCATTTGATTATCTGGTTTCATTGCTGAATAACGCAACTGAGCTGAGAACTGATCCTTCCCGGTGGATGCCTTGGAATTACAAAACCGCGTCAGCGTAATATAATCGCAGCATACCCGCCCCTCTCTTGTGACGAATTCAGCTGCCCTAAAAAAATCCTTTGTGCATGCTTACCGAAGGGACACGTTTGGCTGAACCCAGTTCCATTCCCTGCACAGCATTTTTGACAATGCGAAACGGCTGGCTTTGGGGTTATCTTTTATCAACGGGTTTATGGCTGACTCATCCTCAATGGGTTGCATGACAACCGGCGGTTTTTTTGTGATGTGTAATTGCAGGTCTGTATAGTTGAGCCTGAATGTTCGGGCAATCTTATTTATACTCAGGCCATAAGAATAATAAAGATCTACAGCCATAGACCATAACGAATCCGGAATACGACCTCTTTTTGTCCGCGTTTCTCTCCATGCTGTAAACTGCTGTTCCACCTTTTTCAGTGCTGAATACTGCGTTTCCGTCAGCTTTGTTTTATTCATGGGTCCCTCCTTAAAATATTGATGGGACCGTTATATCAGCTGCGGAGATTGAATTCATGCAGGCTTACCGAAGGGACACCATTCAATAACAAAAGCATTGTTGGGGTTACCCACATTAAAAACGGCAAGACAGATTTCAAGAGCATGACGATACCCGTCATTTATAACATCCGGCAGATACTACAAAATAGTCAATACAAACAGCGGCAAAGTACTTGATATTGCCGGTGCACGAAAAGACAACGGCGGCATGTCAATGCAATGGCGAAACACAAACAGCCCAAGTAACCTATGGCAGTTTATCCCGGGGGCATGCCCGTTGCGTTATGGAAAAAGATTATTAAGTTATAAATCAATGTCGTTGGATTCGGTAATTATCCCGTAGGGAGAAATATAATTATACCAGTGAGGGAAAAGATGAGCAAAGCCATTATAATCAGCAAAACAGGCGGCCCTGGGGTTTTGGAGTGGAAAGAGCATGATCCCGGTCGACCCGGCCCCGGCGAGGTGCTCCTGCGCCATGATGCGGTGGGGCTTAATTTCATTGACGTCTATCACCGGACAGGACTCTACCCGGTG
Organism: uncultured Desulfobacter sp.; assembly: GCF_963665355.1. GTDB lineage: Bacteria > Desulfobacterota > Desulfobacteria > Desulfobacterales > Desulfobacteraceae > Desulfobacter. Next base: position 4,401,355 of record NZ_OY762229.1, on the reverse strand, counting down.
GCTGAATCGCCTTTTATACCGGGCCTGGAGGGCGCGGGTATTGTGGAAGCCGTCGGGTCCGGTGTAACCGAGGTTGATCTTGGTGACAGGGTGGCCTATGCAGGCGTTCCCATGGGGGCTTATGCTGAGAAAAGACTTATTCCCGCCCACCGTCTTGTCTTACTGCCCGAAGAGATACCCACCACACAGGCTGCTGCCATGATGCTGCAGGGTATGACCGCCCGTTATCTCATCCGGGGGTGCTACCCGGTCAGTGCCGGGGATACCATTCTGGTCCATGCCGCTGCCGGAGGGGTCGGGCTGATCCTTTGCCAATGGGCAAGGCACATCGGGGCAAAGGTGATCGGTACGGCGGGGTCAGAAGAAAAGGCGGCGCTTGCCCGGGCCAACGGCTGTGAATTTCCCATCCTTTACAACCATGAAGATTTCCCTCAAAAAGTTAAAGAGATTACAGGCGGCCAAGGGGTTGATGTTGTTTACGACTCCGTGGGTCAGGCCACCTTCATGAAATCCCTTGACTGTTTAAGGCCCATGGGCATGATGGTCTCTTTCGGGCAGTCATCGGGGTCGGTGCCTGCTTTTGATCCCGGCATCCTTGCAGCCAAGGGCTCTTTATTTCTGACCCGGCCAAGCCTCATGGCATATACTGCCCGGCGCAAGGATCTTCTTGATCATGCCAAAGATCTTTTTGATCATGTTCTTCACGGGGCAATAAATATCCGGGTCGGCCAGACCTATCCCCTTGCAGATGCGGCCCTGGCCCACACGGCACTGGAAGCCCGAAAAACAAAAGGGTCATCCATCCTTACCATTTAGAAAAGAGAGGAGAGACATGTCCGAAGACGCTGCTTTAAATATCGTTTCAAACATTGAGCCCCTGGGGTTTAACTGGCCAACGGTTAATCCGTTTCTTTTTTGTGTTCACCATAAGGACGATTTCCCGGCAGGAAACGAACAGTTGGGGCCTGACGCCTCTTTGGCGGGCAGGAATATCGGTCATGATTTTACTGTAAAGGATGGGTGGCGGATGTACCATGGACAAAGGGTGCCGGGCTTTCCCGTCCACCCCCATAGAGGTTTTGAAACCGTTACCATTGTTTTAAACGGATTTGTCGACCACTCCGACTCTTTGGGCGCTGCCGGCCGTTACGGCAACGGCGATGTGCAGTGGATGACGGCCGGAGCCGGCATCCAGCATGCTGAAATGTTCCCCCTGCTTCATCAGGATAAACCCAACCACCTTGAGCTGTTTCAGATCTGGCTGAATCTGCCCCGAAAGAAAAAATTTGCCGCCCCCCATTACGCCATGCTGTGGGCGGAACAGATACCCACCCGCCGTGAAAAGGATGCCCAGGGCAGACCCATTGATATAAGGGTGATTGCCGGGGCGATCAAGGATACCGTTCCCCCGGGTCCTACCCCTGACTCCTGGGCCAATGATCCGGCCAATGAGGTTGCCATCTGGTTGATAAAAATGGGGGCAAATGCCCAATGGACGCTTCCTGCGGCGTCGGCAGGCATCAACCGGACCCTCTATTTTTATAACGGAGATACGATTCAGGCTGCCGGAACAATGATCAATAATTACCATTCGGCTGATCTGGCTTCAGGTCAGCCGGTACTGCTGCAAAACGGCAGTCACGAAGCCAGCCTTCTATTGCTGCAGGGAAAACCAATTAACGAACCCGTGGCCCAGCACGGACCTTTTGTCATGAACACCCAGGAAGAGATCGGGCAGGCCTATGATGATTATCAAAAGACACTGTTTGGCGGATGGCCCTGGTCCCGGCCGGATCCGGTACATGGTTCGGAACAGGGCCGGTTTTCCCAATATACAGACGGCAGAAGGGAAAACAGGTGATGCCGAGGTAAAATTAATTTTGCAGGAATTGGTTCCGTACCTCGGCTACTGGCCAGCTGATCCCTTGTCCCAAATGCTTCTCAACTCGTCCATGTGGGTCATCAGGATTTCCATATACCGGGCTTCCAGATCCAGCATCTCGGTATCGTTTTTTCGGAGCCATTCAGACAGCCAGGCAAAGCGCAGGGCCAGGATATACTCCGGGAACAGGTCCCAGCCTCTTTGGGAAATGGCGCTGGCCTTTTTTAACTCTCTGATAAAGGTCATGACCATGGGCATACCCAGGCCTTCAGGGTCTTCGATGCCGGCGCAGCCCACCAGGTTGGCGGCATCAAAAATTTCAGGCTTGAATCCGGTGAATTCCCAGTCAATTACCGCTTTGATTCTGTTTTTGTTCCAAATTACATTGAGCGGGTGAAGATCCCCGTGGCAAAAAGAGATCGGAATCCTATCGTGCCCGGGTATAAAACGACTTTCAAGAAATTTGACAAAGGGACGGTATTGGGCATGGACCCCTGGATTGTTGTCTTTAACCCGGTCCATCAGAACGGAAATATAATCCGGCAGGGAAAATGATATCCCGGGAACAATGGATTGGATACCCATGGACGCTTTATGAAGCTGAATTAGAAAATCGGCAAAATTTGCACCCATCTCCCCGGATGCCAGGTAATCGGGCCGTTTAAGTTTTGTGCCGTCCAGGAATACAGAAACCTGAAAGCAACTGTCCCCGTAAAAGAGCAGGCTTTGTCCTGATTGGTTCGGTTTGCAGGCCAGGGCCTGGGTCAGTCCGTTTTGATTGAGGAAATCCACGGCCCGGGCAACAGTATGGCGATGGTTGAATTTGTCCCGGGTATATTTTTCCAGCAAAAAGAGTGATCCGTTTTTATCCTGGATCACGGCCCGTTCAATTGTCCTTTCCGGGCTGCCATGGATGTGGCAATCATCCCGGAGGCAGTGAAAATCAATACCCCATTGTTCAAAAAGCCAGTGGGTGAACGCCCTGAACTGAGGTTCACCTGGCTGGAAATCAGACAATTCTCGCAATCAGCTCTTCCATGGAGTCTTTGGCCCCGGTTACCTGGTCGATGATTTGCCTGCTTTTATATTGAATAGGGCAGTTTTTCTTTGTTTTTCTCAATGTGTGCATTCAAGCTCTCTATTTACATCCAGTTGCTTGGCTGATATTGGAATATAACCTGTTTTCATTTGAATGTCAGCCGATATACCGAAAGGGATTACGATGGCTGGTGGAAACAATATAACAGCCACGGGCTGACCTGACATATCAGCTGCCAGGCTCAGCCCACAACGAAGGTTGAAAGATCTGTGTCGATTACACAGACTTTCTTATAAAAATTTAGTTGAATAAGATGAAGTTGGAATTCCGGTGACTGTTCATGATACTGACCAACAGATTCGGAAACTATGGAAAATGACAGAAAAAGCAATATATGTAGAACGTGTGACCAAACACTTCAAAGATTTCAAAGCGGTTCATAATCTTTCCTTCGAAGTAAACAAGGCTACCTGTTTCGGATTATTGGGTCCCAATGGAGCAGGTAAAACCACAATGATGAACATGCTCACCGGACGGGTCAGGGCAGATTCGGATAATGGCCGAATAATCAATGTCTTGGGTTATGATCCGGCCAAAAATGAACTCGAAATCCGCTATCTTACCGGAATTGTGCCCCAGGAAAACAACCTCGATATTGAGCTTTCAGTTGCCCAAAATTTGTATATTTACAGTAAATTTTATGGACTGCCCCACAATGTCGCCAGTCGGCGTATCAGCGAACTGCTTGAATTTATGGAACTCACCGAAAAAAAAGCGGCCCGCATCAGAGAATTGTCCGGCGGTATGCAAAGGCGTCTGGTCATTGCCAGAGCCTTGATCAACTCACCTCACCTCCTTATTTTGGACGAGCCCACCACCGGTTTAGATCCCCAGGTACGGCAAGCCATTTGGGACAAAATGAGGATGCTTAAAAAAACCGGTGTGACCATTGTCCTGACCACCCATTACATGGATGAAGCAGCCCAACTTTGCGATGACTTGATCATTATGCACAAAGGCGAAAAAATTCTTCAGGGGCATCCCAGCACTCTAATCTCAAAAAATTTGGAAACATACGTGCTGGAAATTCTGAATACCGATGTTTTTTCGACGATTGAAACAGAAGGCCTTCGGACCGAAAAAACTGCCGGTAGGCTTATGCTGTATAGTGATAGGTTATCTTCACTGGAAACAGTGACCGAGCCACTCAACGCGGGAGATTTTTTCCTAAGACCGGTCAATTTGGAAGATTTGTTTTTAAAAGTAACCGGGAGAACCTTGCATGACTGAAGCTGTCCTGCCTCAACGAATTGTCACAACACCGCCACCTCTGGCCTATCGCTTGTACAGCATCTGGTACAGGCATATCCGTGTATATTGCAAGCATCTGGTTTCCAATGGATTTCCTCCCTTTGTGGAACCTTTATTCTTTTTGGCCGGAGTTGGGTTAGGGCTTGGGCATTATGTCGGTTTTATTGATGGTACACCTTATCTGCTGTTTCTGGCCTCGGGTATGATTGCTCCCTCCTCGATGTTTACAGCCGCTTTTGAGTGTACTTTCGGCACTTTTATCCGACTTGAATTTGATAAGGCCTATGATGGTATGGTTTCGGCTTCAATTACAGTGACGGATCTGTTTGTTGGTGAAATGCTTTTTGTCGGCACTAAAGGCTTTTTCTTTACCTTGGCGGTGATGAGTGTCTTTATGGTTTTTGGCCTTGTGCCTTCATACTTTGCTCTTCTTACACCGATTGTTGGGTTTTTTGCAGGAATGATGTTTGGTGCTCTCTCTTTATTTGTCACTTCTTTTGTGAAGACCATCAATCACTTTAATTTCTTTTTAACCGGTTGTCTGACTCCCATGTTTTTCTTTTCGGGCATTGTATTCCCTATCACCAATCTTCCGGAATGGATTCAATGGGTATCCGAAATATTTCCCCTCACCCATTCCGCCCGTTTGATCCGGGCTTGTTGTTTAGGAAAATTCAGCAGCCTGTTATTCTTTGATATACTTTTTATGGTCGCCTTTACGATCATCTTTGGTTATTTAGCTGTTTCCCGGCTGGAAAAGCGGCTCATTCAATAGAGCAGAAAGGCAGTCAATCGAGAAAGTGGAAGACCTGTTAGGTTATTTGCTGCAGGGACCATACGAGAAGCCGACAACCTTTTTATTGCTGCAGGCAGTACAGGCGTTGCTGAATGTTTTGACGGTACCGTCGGCAAAATGTCCGCACACAGGCCGGTACTCTTTGGTGCACATGCTGAGCCGGGGCTCCTTGCAGACAACGAAGTTTCCGGGAGGTTCCGATTGTTTCCGGGAGGCGCCGGCACATCCCGAACTTACGGACACAATCATGAGCGCAGTAATGAATGGTGCAAGTCTGATTTCGAATTTTCTTTTCATAAATGACTCCTGTGTCATAGTTTGATCAGTTCCAGGCCGCCCCACAGGCCGATCTGTTTTCCGGCAATGATGACAATGCCCTGGACTCCGGCCATACAACGTCCGGCAGCAATGGTCTTTTCAATGTCTTTGGGGGATTGGACCTGATTGCAAAGGGATGTGGCCGCAGCATCAGCCAGGGCACAACACTGGGCCAGAACAGTTACGGCATCTGCTTTGCCAAAACTTTTGGAATGCCCCACAGTGCCGGATGAGGTGCACATGCCAAATGCATCGGGACGCCTGGCCACTTTAATGCCTGTTTTCATACTCAATGGCGATGACCCGGCATAAATGGTAAAAATGGTCGAGGTTTCAGATTTTATAAAAATATCGCCACCGTTTTCCACCAGAACATTTGAAGACCATTGAAGAAGGTCTTTTCCCACGCTCTGGGCCACAGCACCGGCCACGGCCGCCATGGGTCCGACGTTTGCTGTTTTTGCCGCCATGGTCATTTCACAAATGATTTTAGGAGCTATCCCGGGATGGGCCAAAGGCGAAAGACTGCCGGCAAAACCGGGTGTCCGGGAAATGTGATTTTCAACGTACTGGCGGTGGGTCAGAACGGATCGTACAGCCTGTTCACTGAGATCAGAATCTGCCTGAATATTGAGGTTGGTTTCCTTTACAGTGACATTAAAGGAAATCAGCCCCTGTTTCTGGTGGCAGACGCGATAGATCTGGCGGTTTTCAAACATTGGCGTTACTCGTGGTATTGTCCTACACCCAGTCAATGGGAACCGGGCGCAGATGATCAGGAGCCTGGCGGATAAAAAAGGAGTCGGTCATCCCGGCAATGAAATCCCGGGTAATCTCGGCATGGCTGTGGTTCGAACAATAGGTGTCGTCCATTCCGTTCAGAAATTGGGAAAAAATAACGGATTCCTCGTTTGTTTTGGCCAGGTCGTTCATATACCTGTCAAACAGGCATTTGAAAATATCTTCAATACCTGCCAGGTGCCTTTTAATTTGGGGGTTTTTGTAAATAAACCGGTAATTGAACTGCTTGAACTCCTTGAGCGCATCGGCGACCTGGGGGGAAAATCCTATGAAGTCCTGGTCAATGCTTGTGTTGATCAGATCCGTGACCAGGGCAAAAACAATGGTGCCCTGGGTGGTCCCCAGAAGGTCGCGGCAGGTGCCGGGGATCTGGTTCCGGGTCACGATCTTCAGGCGGACAGCGTCCTCAAAGTCCCTGCCGATATATGAAACGGTATCTGCAATGCGGACCACGCACCCTTCCATGGTCATGGGCAGAATATCATCACAAGCGCCGGCCCTGATCTGCCGGGCTATTGTGTCCAAATCTGCAAAATCCCTTGGCGGTGCCGGTGTCAGTGCCCTTGCATGGGCCTCTCCGTTATGACATACAATGGCGTCCAGGGTCTGAAGTGTCAGGTTCCAGCCCTTACCGTTTCGTTCGATGACATCCAAAAACTGCATGCTTTGAAGATTATGGTGGAAATGTCCTGCGCCCGCAGCCTGGGTAAGGCGGGATAAAAAACGTTCACCGTCATGGCCAAAGGGTGTGTGCCCGATGTCATGGCCCATGGCTGCCGCTTCAATGAGATCGGTGTTCAGCCCAAGATACCTGCCAATGGTTCTTGCCACCCGGGAAAGCATCTGCACATGCAGGACCCGGTGGGTCAGATGGTCATTATTAATGAGGGAAAAGACTTGGGTTTTATCACTGTAGCGGGTGTAGGCCAGGGCGTTGAGAATGCGGTCGGCATCTGTGGAAAAAGCAAGGCGATATTCAGTGTCAGAGCGTTTCTCCGAATACCGCCGTACAGCATTTTTGGAAAAACAGGCCCGGGTGCCAAGGGTTTGAGCCTCCCTTTGTTCAAGGTGGGATTTCAGCGCCCGGGGTGTTTTGTCCACGTTCAACTCGTCATCCTTCAAGCTGTTTGAGGATATTGTCCACAACCTTTGTGAATGCCTGTTTAAAGGGGCCGTCTGCCTCATACATCATAATGGGAACACCGTCGTCACCTGATTCCACAACTCTTGTGTCAAAGGGGATGGAGCCCAGGAAGTTTAAGCCCTGGGCATTGGCGGTTTTTTCTCCGCCGCCGCTTTTGAACAGATCAATGTGCTGATTGCAGTGCGGGCAGGTGAAGCCGGCCATGTTTTCCAGGATACCAAGGGTTTCCATTTTAACGGTTTTGCAAAATGAGATGGATTTGCGGATATCTGCCAGGGCGACTTCCTGGGGGGTGGTGACGATAATTCCCTTGGCGTCGGGGATGGTCTGGACTACTGTGAGGGGTTCATCACCTGTACCCGGAGGGGCGTCAATGACAAGAAAATCCAGATTTCCCCAGAGCACTGACCCCACAAACTGCTTGATCATACCGGTTTTTGCAGGGCCTCTCCAAATAATGGCCTGGTCCTTGTCCTGCATCAACGCCTGGACAGTCACCACCTTAAGGTTCTCGTTAATCTGCTGGGGTAACAGCAGTTTACTGTCTGGGTCAATATCCAAAAGCTCCTTCATATCAAACATCTGGGCAATGGACGGACCATGTACATCCACGTCCATAAGGCCTGTTTTATATCCTTTTTTAGCAAGGGTGGCTGCAAGGTTTGCGGATACAGAGCTTTTACCCACGCCGCCTTTGCCGGACAGAACAAATATTTTATGCTTGATTTTGCCCAGATTGGACTTGATCATTGCTTCCATTTCTCTTTGCTGGCTTGCCGCGTCATTTTGGGCTTTTTGCTGGGACGGACAACTTTGCTGGGAGCAGCTGCTTGATTTTTGGGCCTGGTCAACGCTTTTGTGAATCATGAGTTATATTTATCTCCTTAATAAGGTTTAGGTAATAATAAAACGTACTAATTATGTTCATCTTCATGATCCTGTCAACCTGAATACGGATTCTTTTACAGGAATATTGAGGTGAAGATTTTTCAAGGAAATCTCCATACTCCCTATATGCCCGTCTTTTATGGTTATCACCCCGGGTACAGTGAAACTATCGCAAATGTAAAAATGGGAATACCATATTCCGAAAATCATATTCATCTTTTTGTCCAGCACCCTGTACCTGGTGGTTCTTCCGGTTTCGTCCGTAACAAATTCCTGGATTTCCGGGGAAAAGGATTGTGAAGCAAAAACGGTATCCGGCTTTTCAGGAATAGTCCAGGCCCGGTCAAAGGGGCGTTTCGGTACCTTTCCAAGAAGAAGGCTGACCAGTTCAGACAGATGCAACGGGATATTGATATAAGATCCAAGGTCCGGGTCCGAAGATACTGCTGAATGGGGTTTGTGGGCACCGGTATGGGAGACAAAGGTGACCCACTGGCCGGTGGAGGCAATGGTTTCAACAGGATGACCTGACATGAGCAGGGTCATGCGCAGCCGGTTGGGTGACTGGGCAGCCCAGGCGATTTTATAAGTTTCATTCCTCAGACCCCGGTTCAGGATCAGTTCGCCCGTGCCCCTGGATGTTAAAACCTGTTCATTAAATGCCTGGATGCGGTTGACAATATTTTCAGCCTGGGGGTTTGTCTGTTTTTGAAGCTGAGGTCCAAGCAGGGTGCAGCCCGGCCCTGTCATCATGGCAGCAAAAAGGAGTACGGTAATAATACCAGGGCCTGAACGCCTGAATCTGGGGTGTCGTAAATATCGAAAATTCAGATAAGTCTCAGTCATTTCCCGGAGTTATTCAGTTTTTTCAGTTTTTCCTTAATCTCCAGAATCTCTTTTTCCTGATCCTTTCGGGCATGATCAAGGGCTGTTTGATACATGGCGATGGCCTTTTTTTCCTGTCCGGTTTTAAGGTAGGCATCTGCCAGGTGGGCGGCAATCACGGTTTCATAGTCAGACAGTTCTACAGCTTTTTCAAGGTAGGCAACAGCCTTTTCATATTCCTGTTTTTTAAAATAAACCCATCCCAGGCTGTCTGTGATGTAGCCGTCTTCAGGGCGGATCTCATGGGCCCGTTGAACCAGTTCCAGAGCCTGATCCAGATGAATGCCCATTTCAGCATAGGTATATCCCAGGTAATTAAGGGCCGACGCATGTTTGGGATCCAGTCTGATAATGGTTTTCATGGTTTCAATGCTTTCCTGGCGCTGTCCCCCGCTATCCTGGATAGCGCCAAGTTTGAACAGAAGGGCCGTATTTTTAGGCGTCTGTTTCAATGCGCTTTGCAGCATTGTCACCGCGATATCGTGGCGGTTGTCATCCTCGTAAAATGACGCCAGGTAAGTGGTGATATCAATGTCTGCCGGGCTTTGCCTGTGATGCTGTTCAAGAAACTGGATGGCCTCTTTCGTACGGTTGATATCCCTGTATAGAAAAGCAATGCTCAGAATTGTTTTTTTATACTGGGGATGATCGGGTGTGACTTTAAGGTAATACTCAATGGCCTTGTCCGGTTTTTTCAACCCTTCATAGGCCATGCCCAGGAAAAAATTAATATTGGCGTTCCCGGGAACGGATTTTCTGACATGGGACAGGGCCGTGACAGCATCCTGGTATCTATTATCCGGTATCAGGATCTGGGCAATAGTTACCACCAGGTCGGAATTTTTTCGGACTTCCTTGCCAAGTGCGGCAAACATGTCATCGGCTTTTTTAAAATTCTTGGTGTTGAAATAGATCAGGCCAAGTTCTATCAAGGCCCGCTCATCTGTGGGCGCAGAGTCCAGAATCTCTTTAAGCACCTTTATGATTTCTGTCTTGTGTTTTTCTTCACCCATGGCTTTGTACACGTCCACCAGCCGGAACTTAGGTTCCAGAAGGTCAGGTTCAAGTTCAAGGGTTTTAAGATAAGAATCCCTGGCCGCGGCAGGCTGGTCGGCCATTCGCTGGTTCTCTGCCAGGTAGAAATGGGCAACATAATAGTCGGGAAATATGGTTGCCATCCTGGAAAACAGATTCAGGGCTTTCTGGGTCATGCCCTCATCCATATACACCTTGCCCAGCCGTAAAAAGGTCTCTTTATCCTCGGGAGCCAGTTTCAGGATCTGCTCCAGCAGGAGGGGCATGTCTTCATCATCTCCTTTTTTCAATCGGGCAAGCAGGAGCAGATTTTCAACATCTTCCGGATATTCTTCTGCCAGACTTTGGGCAAGTTCAAAGGCCAGGTGTGATTTTTTCTGTTTTTGCAGGCAAATAATGTATTCGCGTCGCAGGAAACAGGATTCCGGGTCTTTTTCAATGGCCTTTTCCAAGGCTTTTTGAGCTTGATGGGGTTCATTTTTTTGATCGTAAATCCGGGCCAGGAGATAATAGTACGGAGCCTTTAAATCACTCTCCTGGTCCCAATCAGAATCCTGGTCCGCAATATCCGGGCTGCTGGTTTGTCCGGAGTCGGGAGTCGGCGACTGCCTGATACAGCCTGAAAAAAAGAATACGCTTAGGACTGAAACCAGGGCCAGGGCACACACTGCAATGTGTTTCATGGACGGCACACCTTTTTAAACTCTTGGGAAACGACCATTATTGGTCATGGTCATACATGTCAAAATCCGGCATATCTTTTTTAAAAAATGCCTTCATTTTTTTTATGATATTGTTTTCAATTTGCCGGACCCGTTCCCTTGATATGTTGTACGCTTCACCTATTTCCTGCAGGGTTTCGGGGGAATCGGAAAAGATTCTGCGCTCAAAAATATCCAGTTCCCGTTCATTGAGGGACAGTTTAAACTGATCAACCTTGGTATACAGGATATCTTCTATCTCTTTTTTGGCAAGGCGGTCCTCGCTGGTATCCGAATCAACATTAATAAATTCAATACGCTCGGTATTGGATTCATCTTTAAGTGGTTCATCCAGGGAAAGATCCCAGTTGGCCAGTCGCTGGTCCATATCCACCACTTCCTGTTCAGATACGCCCAGGCGCTGGGACAGCAGCTTGGGTTTGGGATCAAAGCCCTGCTCAATAAGTCTTTGTTTCTCTTTTTTCAATCTGAAGAACAGCTTGCGCTGTCCCTGGGTGGTCCCGATTTTGACCATTCTCCAGTTATCCATGATGAACTTAAGAATATACGCCTTGATCCAAAAGGATGCATAATATGAAAATTTGACATTTTTATACGGGTCAAATTTTTTTACGGCCCGGACAAGGCCAATATTGCCCTCCTGGATGAGATCAAGAAGGTTCTGCATCCAGATACGTTGAAATTCCAAAGCAATTTTTACCACCAGGCGCAAGTTGGAAGTGGTCATTATATAGGCGGCTTCCTGGTCGTTATCTTCCTGAATCCGTCGGCCCAATTCTATTTCCTGCTCCCGGGTTAGAAGTTTATATCGGTTGATTTCATTAAGGTAGCTCTGAATAGGATCAGATTTGACCAGGGCTTTTGAGGTGCTGACCCTGGTTTTTCCTGCGGGAATCAAAAAGTCTTTCTTGGTTAGTTTTCGGGCATTTGTGGGGTTCTCTTGGTCAACAGTATTTTCCATTTAGGAACCTTTACATTGAATTAAATTAAACCTTATTATTATCACACTTTGCCTGAAAACGATACAGTTGTAGATTACCACTTGGTTATCTTGAAAAGGATTTATACCTAAAAACCGGCTGACAGAAAGTTAAAACGGCCAGCCGGCTTTTTGTCCCTTGCTTCTTAATGTTTTTATTTACCCCTGAAGCTTGGGTTTTCGTGCGGCAGCCACCTCGTCCAGACGGGTCACCTTGGGAAGGTGGGGTGCTGATTTCAATATTTCAGGATTCTTTGAAGCCTCTTGAACAATGGCTTTTACTGCCTCAATAAACTGGTCTATATCATCCTTGGATTCGGTTTCCGTAGGTTCCACCATAAAGGCCGCGTCCACCACCAGGGGGAAATATACTGTGGGGGGATGAAATCCGTAGTCCAGAAGACGCTTGGCCATATCCATGGTACTGATATGGTGTTCCCGAACGCTTTTGTCGGTAAAAACGCATTCATGCATGCAGGGACGGTCATAGGGCAGGTTCAGGGTGGTTTTAAGGCTTTCCTTGATGTAGTTGGCATTCAGCACAGCAAGTTGGGAAGCAAGTTTCAGACCGTTTCCCCCCATGGACAGAATATAGGCAAAGGCCCTGACCATAATGCCGAAGTGACCATAAAAGGTGTGCATCCGACCGATGGCGTCGGGGCAGTTTGTCATAAAGGAATAGGTATTGTTTTCCTTTTGAACCCTGGGCACAGGGAGAAAGGGACTCAAAGCCCGGGTCACGGCCACCGGCCCGGCACCGGGGCCGCCACCGCCATGGGGGGTGGAAAAAGTCTTGTGAAGATTTAAATGGAGCACATCAATGCCCAGTTCGCCGGGCTTGATGATGCCCATGACGGCATTCATATTGGCACCATCTCCGTAGACAAGGCCGCCTTTGGCATGGACAATGTCACAGATCTCCTTGATGTTTTCCTCAAACAGGCCAAGGGTGTTGGGGTTGGTGATCATGATGCCTGCGGTATCTTCATCCATGGCTTCGGCAACCGTTTCAGGTTCCAGGATCCCCCGGGGCCCTGATTTGATGTTCACGGACTGATACCCGCAAAGGGTTGCCGATGCGGGGTTGGTGCCGTGGGCTGAGTCCGGGATCAGAATTTTTGAACGCTGTTTTCCCTGCTTGGCATGCCAGGCGTGAATCATGAGCATGCCGGTCAGCTCCCCATGGGCTCCTGCAGCCGGCTGCAGGGTGACGGCGGGAAATCCCGTGATCTCCCCGAGCAGATGCTCCAACTCATACATCAACTTCAATGCCCCCTGGGAAAATTCATCCCCGGTCAGGGGGTGGGCTGCGGCAAATCCCCTACGGGCAGCCTGAACCTCATTGGTTTTAGGATTGTACTTCATGGTGCAGGACCCCAGGGGGTACATGCCCGAGTCAATGCAAAAATTCCATTGGGACAGACGGGTAAAATGGCGGACGACATCCAGTTCGGACAATTGGGGAAGATCAGGGGCCTCGGTGGTGAGTGCCGGGTCAAGGTCTGCCCTGGGCACATCACTTCGGGGCATGGAGATGCCGCATCTGCCTTCCCGGCTTTTTTCCCACAGTTCGGGTTCGTTAAAAATAAGGCCGGTTGCACCTGGCTGTGTCATGATTGCACCTCCTTTGCCAAAAGATCCATGGCCTGTCTGGACACGGTTTCCGTGGCACAGAAAAGATAATGGTCAGCCATTTCAGGATAATAGGATTCAAGGCAGACCCCTGCAAACATATTGTGCTTTTCGGCAATTTCCCTTCGCCTCTCGGCAAATCCGGCAGGGGCTTTCATCACAAATTCATTGAAAAAGGCACTGCTGTACACGGGCTTAAACCCGGCACCCTCAAGCTTGTTTTTCAGATAGACAGCCTTGTCGTGATTGAGTCTGGCGATTTCCCTGATTCCGTTTTTTCCGGCTGCGGCCATATAAATGGCTGCGGTCATGGCATTGAGTCCGTTGTTGGAGCAGATGTTGGAGGATGCTTTTTCCCTGCGGATATGCTGCTCCCTGGTGGCAAGGGTCAGTACATATCCCCTGCGGCCGTTTGTATCAACGGTCTTCCCCACAAACCGTCCCGGAAGGTTGCGCATCATTTTCTGTGTTCCGGCTAAAAGGCCAAGACCCGGCCCGCCAAAGCTCTTGGCAATGCCAAGGCTTTGGCCTTCTCCGGCCACAAGGTCGGCACCAAAGTGACCAGGACTTTTCAAAAGGCCATAGGCCATTGCCTCGGTAAATGAGGTAATAAATATGCAGTCTTTTTCATCTGCCACAGTTTTAAAATTGCCAAGATCTTCTATGTTTCCAAGAAAGTTGGGAGACTGCACCGCCACCCCGGCAATGCCATCCATGGATTTGAAGGCTGCCAGATCCGTCAGACCGTTTTGATCTGCCGGTATGTCAACCATTTCATATCCGGATGGGCCAATATAGGTCTTGATAATATGGCGATGGGAGGGATGAATGAGAGTTGATACGGCGATTTTGGTCGTGTTTTTGGATTTGCGAAGGGCAATCAACGCGCATTCTGCCAGGGCGGTGCCGCCATCGTAATGGGACGCTGTGGCTATATCCATACCCAACAGCCTTGTAACCATGGTTTGAAATTCATAGATACCCTGCAAAGTTCCCTGGCTCACCTCGGGCTGGTAGGGGGTGTAGGCCGTCATAAATTCTGATCTGGAAGTTAGTTGGGGTACAATTGCAGGAATATGATGATCATAGGAGCCGGCGCCCATCAGGCATGTATATGATCTGCATGCCGCGTTCCGGGAGGCCAGTTCTTCCATTGTTGTATTTAACTCCCATTCGCTTAAAGAATCCGGCAGGTTTAAGCCGGTTTTGGTTTTCGCGGAATCGGGAATGGTTTCAAACAGCTGATCCAGATCGGCGTGGCCGGTTACAGCCAGCATCTGATTGATGTCCTGTCTGGTATGCGGCAGATAACGCATGGCATTTATCCTTTCAGCATCTCTATGTATGCAGCCTGGTCTTTAAGGTTGTCCATTTCAGACAAATTGTCGGTTTTAATTTTAACAAGCCAGCCTTTGTTGTAGCAGTCGGTATTGACAAGCTCCGGTGAATCTTCAAGGGCCGGGTTCACCTCAACGATTTCCCCTGAAACAGGAAGAAAAATTTCAGATACGGCTTTGACTGATTCCACACTGCCAAATTCATCTCCCTGACCAAAAGTGTCACCGACTTCAGGCAGTTCCACAAAAACAATCTCCCCAAGCTGGTCCTGGGCATAGTCGGAAATACCCACACTGACCAGATCACCTTCAACCTTTGCCCATTCGTGGTCATTAGTATATTTGACGTCTGACGGGAAATACAATTCATCTATGGCTTTCATGTCCTCTCCTTTTTTAATATTTTTACCGAAATGCTAAATAAAATGTTTCATTGCCAGTCTTGCTGTTCTATCCGGCCGAATATCCGAAACAAGCCTGACCCCTATTTTGCGTTTGCCTTCAGAAAGGGTCAGCCGGGTACCCATATCAAGGGGTTGGTTTACCATGACAAATCCGCAGGCAAGGCCTTTTATTTTGACATCGGCAGGCAGGTTCGGGGTGTTGATGCTGACGATTCTGTCTTTGTGCCAGAAAATCCCCATGTCTGTGGCACAAGTCAGCACCCGTCCAATGTCTTCACCCTGCTCAGTGAGCACCCGGCCTGTATCACCTGCGCTCACCTTTCTCAGGGAATCGCCCACAAAGGCATAGGTAAAGGATTGCTGCCCAAGGTTCATCAGGCTTTCGGACCCTAAAAATGTCTTGGCGAACTGCCGGGTGCCCGGTGTAAAGGGCAGGGCAAATTCCCAGGGATGGTTTATAAAGGGGAAATGCCCGATGTCCTGGTGGGACAGGGGCAGGCATGCCCCGGCCCTCAGGGAGTCCCGGGCGCCAAGGCCGCATGGTATTAAGGCATAGGGGGAACCGGCATCCAGAAGATTACACCACAGTTTTTCAACCTGACCGGGTGCAATGAAAATTTCAAAACCAAATTCACCTGTGTATCCGCTCCTGGACACAATGACGGAAGTTCCATCCACAAGCCTTACTGCATCGGGTGCCCCGGTATCCAAATTTCCTTTGAAGGAAAAGTAGGGCATTTTATCAAAAACTTTTTCTTTGTCCCTGATCAGGCTGGATACGATTTTCAGGGCATTTTTCCCCTGGACATCCACTTTGGCCAGTTGGTTTGATAAGTCCTCAATCTTTATTGATTTCCCATGGCTGTGCGCCGTCAGATGACTGGCAATCGATGCCCCCATACCCGCATTGACGCAGACCATAAAGCTTGTGTCGGAAAATTTATAGACAATGGCGTCATCAATGCAGTGACCCAGTTCATCCAAAAAGGCACCGTAAATGCACCTGCCGGCTGACAGGTCCGTAATTTGTCTTGTAAAACAAAAATCCAGCAGGGCAGGGCTGTCTTTTCCCTGAACACGAATACAGGCCATATGAGATGTATCAAACATGCCCGCCGAGGCAAGTACGGCAATGTGCTCGTTTTTAACCCCTGTATCATACCACAGCGGCATGTCAAATCCGCCAAAATCCGCCATGTTGGCTCCGGCATTTCGATGCCATTCATTCAGTGGTGTTTTTTTAAGATTATCGCTCATGGAAAAGCCCCTTTCTGATGGGAAAGATAATGTGATTTTTTAAAAAATGTACGGCACTTTCAGGTTGTATGACTTGTAAACCACAAAAGTCTCAACGGAATCTATTCCGTCAATTTTTGAAACTTCGTCGGTGTAAAATTCAAGCAGGTCAAATCCCTCTTTGAACAAAACCTGCACCATAAGATCATATCGTCCTGTGACCACGGACACGGAAATGACACCTTTCAGACGGCTGATCTCCTCTCCTTTTTCCACCAGGTTTGTTTCAGACAGCTTAATGCCCACAATTGCATTTCTGTGGCCCGGCAGTCTGGCCGGATCCACAAGTCCGCAGAACTCAAGAACACCTTCTTCCTGGAGCTTGAGAACCCTGGAGCGAACTGTATTTTCCGTGACGCCCAACTTGTCGGCTATTTTTTTGAAAGGTTTTTTACCTTCTTTGAGTTCTCTGATAATATTGATATTGGTTTCATCAATTTTCATTTTTTCGCTTTTTTATGTCAAATTATTTTTAAGAGAATCAATTCAAACAAAGGTATCTTATCCAATGTATGGAGTCAAACATAAATACTCTTTTCTTTATAAATTGGAAAAAAAATTGAAAAAAATTTATGTAATCATATATATTTGACAAGTATTTTAATGTAATTTGCAATTATCCATAATCGTTTTTAAGGGAATACTTATGTCTGAAAATATCGTTATCATCGGTGCCGGTCCCGGCGGATACGTTGCCGCGCTCAGAGCGGCCGGCCTTGGGGCCCGGGTGACCCTGATTGAAAAAGAAAATCTTGGGGGAACCTGCCTCAATCACGGCTGTATTCCATCTAAAATATTGAAACATTCAGCGGATCTGATGCTCAAGTGTCTTTCGGCCGGCAGTATGGGGATTAAGATCTCAGGCGAGGTCAGCCCTGATATCAGTGTTTTAATGCAACGCAAGTCAACCGTGCTTGAAAACCAGAGAAAGGGGCTTGCAGGGCTTCTTGAAAAAGCGGGGGTAAATGTTGTCATGGGCTTTGCGAAAATTGTTGCCCCGGGAAAAATCGAAGTGATGACTGATCCGGAACAGCCCATATCTGTAGCGTATGACAAGTTGATTATTGCAGCCGGCACGGTGCCCATGAACGTTACGAAGTTTGCCTTTGACCATGAAAAAATTTTGTCTTCCAATGATATCCTGTCACTGGATTACCTTCCAAAATCTTTAACCATTGTGGGGGGCGGGGTGATCGGGTGTGAATTTGCTTTTATATTCAGTGCCCTTGGCTGTGAGGTCACTATTGTTGAGGCCATGGACAGGGTGCTTCCCTTACCCGGTGTTGATGAGTCGTGCTCAAAGCTGATCCTGCGTGAAATGAAGAAACGAAAGATCAAAGTGCTTGTTGACACAATAGTGACACGGGCTGACGCTAAAAATGGCGGCCTTGAAATTTTTCTGGATGTCAGTCCATTCACCAAATCGGCTGGAAAACCAAAAAATCCAACTCTTCAATCCGATGTCATGGCCGTGTGTATTGGCAGAAGTTCTTTGGCAAAAGAGCTTGGGCTTGAAAATATCGGCCTTGAAACAGACAAGGACGGCTGGATCCGGGTCGATGAATATATGCAGACTGCTGTTGAAAATGTTTATGCCATCGGCGATATCTTAGGGCCTTCCCATGTCATGCTGGCCCATGTGGCATACCATGAAGGCCTTGTGGCGGCAGTGAATGCCTGCGGGTCAAAAGAGGCACCTAAAACCGCCATGTCCTATGATGCCGTACCCGGGGCTATTTTTACCATGCCTGAAATAGGAACAGTTGGATTAACCGAAAAGCAGGCCCGGGACCAGGGAAAAGACATTGAAACAGCCGTTGTAAATTTCAGGGTACTGGGAAAAGCCCATGCCATTGACCAGATTGCCGGAGAAGCAAAGATGATTGTGGAAAAGGCGTCAGGAAAAGTGCTCGGGGTTCATATGACAGGCCCTCATGCCACGGATCTGATCGCAGAAGCCACCCTTGCCGTCCGCAAGGGACTGACAGCAAAAGATTTGGCCGACACCATCCATGCCCATCCAACTTTGTCTGAAATCATGGGAGAAACAGCCTTAAAGATTTTAAATACCCCGCTGCATGGATAAGTGAATAACGAACGATGTTAAATTATAAGGGGAATAGAGATGACAGACCACTGGGACTTTGATCAGGTCATAGACAGAACCAACACAGGCTCCGCAAAATGGGCGCCGTCTGTTCTGGAAGAAAAATTTGGCCAAGGGCGGGGAAATCTTATGCCGTTATGGGTGGCTGATATGGATTTTGCCTGCCCTGATGTGATTTTCAATGCCATGGCCAAGCGCCTGTCCCACAGGGTTTTCGGATACACGCTTAATGACGGCCGCCACAATGAAGCTGTGATTAACTGGTTCAGCCGTCGGCATGGATGGCAGATTGCGGAGGATTCAATTGTCAACACTCCGGGTATCGTACCTGCGGTGCATTACCTGATCCAATGTTTTACCAAACCAGGCGACGGGGTGTTGATTCAGCCGCCGGTGTATTATCCCTTTGCCCAGGCGATTCATACCAACGGCAGACATGTGGTTGAAAATACGTTGGCATTGAATAATGACCGCTACGATATGGATTTTCAGGACCTGGAAGAAAAAACCCGGGATCCACGGGTGAAACTTGCCATCCTGTGTTCCCCGCACAATCCCGTGGGACGGGTCTGGGGCAGGGGCGAGCTTGAACGGTTCGGGTCCATCTGCATGAAAAACAATGTCCTGGTTTTTGCCGACGAAATACATTGCGACCTTGTCATGCCCGGATTTAAACATACCAGCTACCAGTCAATATCTTCTGAGTTGAGCCAGGTATCCATTGCCGCCAATGCTGCATCAAAGACCTTTAATCTTGCCGGATTCGGCCACTCCTGCCTGGTCATTCCCAACGAAGCCCACCGCCATGAGATGGGAAGTTTTTTTAACGGTCTTGGCATTGCGCCAATGGGGACGTCGAATTTATTTGGTTCCATTGCAGCCCGGGCAGCCTATGAAGGCGCAGAGCCCTGGTTGCTTGATCTGGTCAACTATATTTATGGTAACTTCTTGTATTTAAAAAATAGAATCGAAAATGAACTGCCGGGTGTGCGGATATTTAATCTTGAGGCGACCTATCTGCCCTGGATTGACTTCACCCCCCTGGGACTGTCACCCCAAAAAACTGTTCAGATTGTTGAAGAAAAGGCGGGACTCGCCCTTGATCACGGCGACTGGTTTGGACGAAGCGGGGCCGGTTTTGAACGGATTAATATTGCCTGTCCAAGACAGATATTGACCAAGGCGACAGATGCCCTGGTCAATGCATTCTCTCCCTTTTGCAATCATTAAAGGCTCTCTGAAGATTAACTGACGGGCGGATTCACATCGAATTCGCTCATTTTGTATAACAGGGTTTTATAGGATACCTTTAAAATTTTTGCAGCTTTTGACCGGTTCCACCCCACCTTTTCAAGCACAAATGTGATCACTTCCTTTTCCACCCTGTCCGAAGCCAGTTTTTTTATTTTTTTCAAGGATATATCCTCAAAGAGTTTATCGGAACTTGTGGACAGGTCTACGAATTCTGAAATGATTCTATGCCGGTGACTTCCCGGTCCATTATGCCGCGAGGCTGCTGGTAAATGCATTGTGGCATCTTGCAATTGCGCCGAGGCACCCACTTCCGAAGACGATGTGTCCGAAGAGGAAGTGTCGTTAGGTAACTCTTCAAAAATTTTATCCCAGGAATTGAGCACCATCTGTTTTTTTATGCAGTTTTGCAGCTGCCGCACATTGCCAGGCCAGCTATAACTGCAAAGCCGGGCCATGGCTTTGCTGTCAGGTCTTCCGGCCTCGGCCTGGGGGTATTCTGACATATATCTTTTAAAAAAATATTCAACCAGGGCGGGTATGTCTTCGGGACGCTCGCGCAGCGGGGGGATATCAATTTTAATGATATTGAGCCGGTAGAAAAGATCTTCTCTAAAAGTTTTGGCTTTTATGTTTTCTTCAAGTCGCTGGTTGGTTGCCGCAATCACCCATACATCTGTTTTAAAATCCTGGTCAGATCCCAGAGGAGAAAATTCTCCGCTCTGGAGCACGTGGAGCATTTTAGACTGAAGGGGAAGAGGCATATCTCCGATTTCGTCAAGAAAAAGAACGCCTTTGTCTGCTGTTAAAAACTTTCCGGGGCGTTTTTTATGGGCTCCTGTAAAAGCGCCTTTTTCATAGCCGTAAAGTTCTGATTCCAATAAGGTTTCAGGTAGAGCTGCACAATTTATTTTTACAAAATTACGATCAGACCGATTCGATTCAGCGTAGAGGTTCTGGGCAACCACTTCCTTTCCAACACCGGTTTCTCCTGTAATCAGGATGTTAAGACAGGTTTTGGCCACATGGTTGATCAGTTCCTTGATCTTGAGCATAGGAATGGAGACGCCTATCAGAGGGGTGGGTGAAGTCATATTTTATCACACTTTCTTTTTCCTAATCTTCTGTACGGCCTATAAGTTCGGCAACTTTACGTTCAACTTTAAACAGGTCAACAGGTTTGAAAATAACGATATCGGCACGGGCTTCGGAAGCAAGAGCACCGGGATGATCTCCGTACCCGGTCATGGCAATGGTTTTAAGATCAGGGAACTCTTTTTTCACAATGGATATCAGACCCACACCACTGATGTTGGGCATAACAAGGTCTGTGATCAGGCAATGGAAGAACTCGGGTCTATCCCGTAAGATTTTTAAAGCGGCAAATCCGTCAACCGCTGTCTTAACCTCATATCCAAGGGAGTTAAAAAATTCATAAAATGTAGACAAAATATCTTCATTATCGTCCACGATTAGAAGTCGAGCCGGATTTGCCATATCAGCCTCTGTGTCAATTAATAAATGGATTGTTTTATAAGTCAATAGCTCAACCTTGTTAGTATATGCAAGAAAAAAAGTATGGGTGTGAAAATAATCTCCAATTCTTTATTAAAATCACGGAACAGGAAAATGAACGCTTTTAACTGTATTGCCTAAAAATAAAATTCATATTATAAATTTATTTCTGCACGTTGGCCTGACAAAAATTCAAATGCCAGGCAGTAAATCTTAAGCTGTTTTGCAATTGTAAGATTGAATCTAAATATCAACAAGGACATACAATGAAAAAATCAATTATCAGGGGCTCCGGCTTCTTTGTTCCACCCCATATTGTCACCAATGAGGATCTGACCAAATTTATGGACACTTCCGATGAATGGATACGCCAGCGTACCGGCATCCACCAGCGCCACTGGATCACCGAAGAAGATGCCTGCGGGGCATCGGATCTGGGTACCAAGGCAGCCCTTATGGCATTGGAAAAGGCGGGATGGAAAGCCAGTGATCTGGATTTTATCATTTTTGCAACCCTAAGTCCGGACATCATGTTTCCCGGGGGCGGGTGTCTTATGGCAAGGAATCTTGGTCTTGATTCAACACCAGCCCTGGACATCAGACAGCAGTGTACCGGGTTTTTGTATGGATTCGCCACGGCAGATTCCTATATCAAATCCGGACTTGCCTCAAAGATTCTTCTTGTAGGTGCGGAAGTTCACTCCTCAGGCCTTGATAAAAGCACCCGGGGCAGGGATGTGACTGTTATTTTTGGTGACGGGGCTGCGGCCCTGTGCATTGAAGCCGCTGACACGGATGAAAACGTAGGCCTGATTGCCTCGGTACTGCATGCGGACGGAAATTTTGCAGATGCCTTAAAGACCGAACTGCCTGCATCTAATCTTTTTAAGCGCATGCCTGATGGACTTCCCACTGACGACCCCCGGTATTTTCCGGTCATGGATGGTCCTGCCATATTTAAAAAAGCTGTGCGCATGCTTCCCAAGGTGACCATGGAAGTGCTGGAAAAAGCCGGCATGGAGCTGTCTGAAATTGACCTTGTGATTCCCCACCAGGCCAATAAACGTATTAACCAGGCCTTTGGTCAGTTTCTCAAGTTGCCCGAAGATAAGGTCTTCCATAATATTGAAAAATACGGGAACACCACAGCCGCCAGTATTCCTTTGGCACTTCATGAAGCTATGGAGTCGGGCATTATAGGAAAGTCCGGTGATGTTGTGCTCTTTGCCGCCCTGGGAGCCGGCCTGACCTGGGGTGCGTCCCTTTATAAATTCCCCTGATTTATTTTATCCTGTTCCCGGGAGGTGTTATGTCCCTGGAACAGGATGGATTGCCACACCACACCGTTAAAATCTATCAACTGTTCTGGAACAGAAGATCCAGGTAAAAATTATCCGTCTTTGATGCACAGGCAAAGATATAAGAGGCATCCTGATTTTTTGCTGCCATTTCCCTGCGGATATCTCCGGCCATGACCTTGCCCAGCTCCACACCAAATTGATCAAAGGGATTTACGCCAAGAATAAATCCTTCCAGAACTGTTCTGGCCTCGTAAAAAGAGAGCAGCATCCCGACACTTTCTGGTTCCAGATTATCTATCGTAATTATTGTTGAAGGCCGGTTACCCTCAAAATTTCTGGCCGGATCGTCACTTTTGCGTCCCAGGGCAAGTGCTCCGGCCTGGGCCAAAAGATTGGCCCATAGTTCCTGGTGGTTGGTTACCCCTTTGGAGACAGCCTGGATCCCTTTGTACCCAGGTGTTCTTACACCGATGAAATCAATGGGAAATGCCTTGCCCTGGTGAGCCAGCTGGAAAAATGAGTGCTGGGCATTGGTGCCGGGTTCCCCGAAAATAATGGTGCCGGCGGGTTGTGTTAATGGCTCTCCTTCAGGAGAGACTGATTTGCCAAGGCTTTCCATGTAAAGCTGCTGGACATGGGGACTGAGCCTTGCCAACCGTGACGCATACGGAATAATAGCCTGGGCCGGATATTCCATATATAAGGTGTTCCAGATGGAAATCAGGGCAGCGGTCAAGGGAATGTTTTTTTCCGGCGGGTTTTCCAGGACATGCTCATCCATAATTTTACATCCTGAAAGAAAACGTTTAAAAACATCATACCCTAAAGCCAGACTTAAGGGCAGTCCACCCACAGCCGAGGAGACCGAATACCTTCCGCCAATGAAGTCAAACATATGAAAAGAAGCAAGCACAGGGGTTCCGGGATCATCCCCCGGACTTCCCTTGGCAGTGATGGTGACCAAATGGTCCTTGGGAGAAACACCCTGCTCTTTCAGCCAGGTACTGACCTGGTTGAGATTGGCCATTGTTTCGGTGGTGGTGTAGGATTTGGAAATCACGATCCAAAGAGTTGTCTCTTTATCAATGGCGTCAATGATCCGGGCAAAATTATCAATATCCACGTTGGGCAGAAATAAAAGATCCATTTTTCTATCAGCACCGGCCAAAGCCTGGTAAACAAATTCGCATCCAAGATATGAGCCGCCGATACCAATGACAACAGCCTTTTTAAATGGTTTTCCACACGCCGCGCAGATTTTGCCTTCATGTACTGATGCGCTGAATTGTTCTATTTTTTCATTGACTTGAGCCATCTGCGTTTGCACGTCCTTCTCCTTGAACAAAAGCGGTGAAGGTCCTGTGCCCCGGGCTGCGGTATGAAGTGCGGCACGGTTTTCTGTGGGATTTACGATTTCTCCCTGGGTCATTTCACAAAATTTTTTAAGTGCATTGGACAACGTTTGGGATTCATGGAGCAAAGAAAACGCATTCTCATCAAGCCTCTGACGTGAGAAATCCATGAAAAAGCCGTCAATGCCAAGGCTGAAAGCATCGAAACGTCCGGGCCGGTCTAAAAGTTGCCGAAGATGGTGATCCGGTGCGCCGAGATCCTTGGCTGCCTTTGTTAATTTATCATGAAGATTTTTTATGGAAGGGTCATTGGAATAAAGCAAACCGGCCGATGTCATATTTATTTCTCCTTGCAATTGAGGTGGATACGACTATGATGTGCTGAGCGTGACAATCATTTATAGAATAAAAATTGTTGAGAATAAACCCCTGAGAATATAATTTAAATACGTCCAATAATTTTCTAACTTAGAAAAACTTGACAATCTACGAGCAAGTTATCTAAATATTTGAATCATGACTATAAATAAAATTGAAGCCCTGTTGAAAAAAGGGGTGAACATTCCAAACCCTGCCACTGTGTTGATCGGTGATGACATTGATATTGAGCGCATCTCCCCGGATGGTGTAACGCTTTATTCCGGCACCAAACTTTCAGGCGCACAGACCCTGATCATGCCGGGAACCATTCTTGGTTACGAAACACCGGTGACCGCCGAAAATTGCCTCATGGGACCGGGCACCAGGCTGAACGGCGGATATTTTCAGAATACGGTGTTCCTGGGGGATAATGTCTTTGGTTCAGGAGGCCATGTACGAAAGGGCTGCATCCTTGAAGAACAGGCCAATGCAGCCCACACCGTGGGACTTAAGCAAACTATCCTTTTTCCCTTTGTCACCCTTGGCAGTCTGATCAATTTCTGCGATTGCCTTATGGCCGGCGGTACCAGCCGAAAGGATCATTCCGAGGTGGGGTCATCCTTTATTCATTTCAATTATACCCCGAACCAGGATAAGGCCACGGCCTCCATGATGGGTAATGTCCACCAGGGTGTGATGCTCAACCAGCCTCCTGTGTTCCTTGGAGGCCAGGGAGGACTTGTGGGGCCGGTCAGAATTGCTTTTGGCTGTATCAGTGCTGCAGGTTCCATTATCCGTAAAAGCGAACCGCAGTGCCACCGCTTAATCATGGGCGGGACAATGAGGAATGCATCCATACCGTGGCGCCCTGGTCTCTACACACGTCCGGACAGGATTTTGAGTGAAAATGTTTATTATATTTCAGGCCTTTATTCCCTCAAAGCCTGGTATCGTCACATCCGGACACTTTTTACCTGGGATGGTTTGTCCCAGGCCCTTGTTGCCGGGTTACTCGAAAACATAGATATCTGCATTCAGGAGCGCATAAAGCGTTTAACGGCTTTTGGCGACAAACTTGAAATATCAAAGCAGATTCTTCTCCAGGGGGAAAAAGGGCAGGGCAGTCAAGCTGTTGCCGTCCATGATACAGTCCTGGAAAAATTGTCCCGGGCCTGTGCGATATTTGACCAGGCAGAGGCTGATCTTAAAACCCCCGGGCCGGATGGGGAAAAATTCATACATCACATTGACATTCATAGTATTCATCACAAAAAAAATTACATCGATTTTATCCAGGGCCTTGACGAATCTATTTCGATTTTAGGGTCAAAATGGCTTAAAAGCATTGAAGACCGGATTATCAATAAATTCGGGCTGGATTTATGATTTAACATCAGGAATCAAAAAGCAGGATAATCTTTTCAATGGGACAGTTATTTGGAACAGACGGTATACGGGGCAGGGCAAACACTTATCCCATGACATGTGATCTGGCCATGAAGGTGGGCCAGGCAGTGGGTATTTTAACGCAGAACTCTTCAGACCACTGTGTGGTTATTGGGCGGGACACACGGATTTCAGGCCAAATGCTCGTATCTGCCCTTGCTGCCGGGATTGCTTCTGTGGGTATTGACGTGGTGACCGTGGGCGTTATTCCCACCCCCGGGATTGCGTATCTGAGCAGTGCTGTTGAATCCTGCGGGGCAGGGATCATGGTTTCCGCTTCCCATAACCCTTACTATGATAATGGCATAAAAATTTTCCAGAAAGGCGGCATCAAACTGTCCGATGAACAGGAGGCTGATCTTGAAAAAATTATACTTGACCCGCCCATGGACCTGTCTTCAAACATTGGTACTATTACATCCGCCCATGATGCCGGGATGGGATATACACAGTTCTTGAGCAAAAAATTTAATTTTCCCCAAAAGGCAAGAAAACTTAGACTGGTTATTGATACGGCCAATGGGGCTGCCAGTTTTTGTGCCCCGGAAATATTTACCCCAGATCTTTTTGATGTAAGTTTTATCCATAATCAGCCAGACGGAACTAATATAAATGAGAACTGTGGTTCCCAGCATACAGAAAAATTAAGCGATCATGTCAAAAAAAAAGGTGCAGATGCAGGTCTTGCCTTTGACGGTGATGCCGACCGCCTGATTGCCGTGGATGAAACCGGCCAGCAGATAACAGGGGATACCCTGCTGGCTATTTTGGCCCGATTTGCCAAACAGACCGGAAAACTTGGGGATAATATTGTCGTAAGCACGGTCATGAGTAATGTGGGATT
Source organism: uncultured Desulfobacter sp. (assembly GCF_963665355.1). Taxonomy (GTDB): domain Bacteria; phylum Desulfobacterota; class Desulfobacteria; order Desulfobacterales; family Desulfobacteraceae; genus Desulfobacter. The sequence continues at coordinate 4,374,710 of NZ_OY762229.1, read as the reverse complement.
TGGCAATGCCATGGCTCAGTTAGGCATTAAGCACGAAATAACCGGGGTAGGGGACAGGAAAGTTCTGGAGCGCATGAACGAAACAGGAGCTCTCATGGGCGGTGAAGATTCAGGCCACATGATTTTTCTGGACGAACAAACCACAGGTGACGGCATCTTATCCGCATTAAAGCTGATAGAAGTATTACTGGAAACTGATAAGCCCTTATCAGAGCTTGCCAAGGTTATGACCGTTTACCCCCAGGTTCTGATCAATGTTGAAGTGGACGCATCCCGGCCGGATTTCATGAAAATTCCAAAGGTTTCAGAGGCAATTAAAGATGTTGAGTCTCAGTTGGCAGGGCAGGGCAGGGTGCTTGTGCGCTATTCCGGGACTCAACCGCTGCTCAGGGTAATGGTTGAAGGCCCTGAAGAGGGTTTGACCCGGCAATGCTGTGAGAAAATCTGCCAGGCCATAAGAAACAGCTTTGTTTAACAAAAAGCACCCATCTGCCAAACGTGGAATTTTGTTAAGGGCTAAAAAAACAACCAGGAACATGAATTTTGTTCCTGGTTGTTTTTTTTAATGTTTGTATTTTAGTCTCTGGCAACGCCAAGCAGGTTGAGCAGGTGAACGAATAAGCCCATAAAATCAAGGTAAAGGCTTAGGGCGCCAAGAATAGCACCTTTACGGACCATTGCGCCCGTTGCATCCATGGGAAGGGTCACTGCCATGGATTTCAGTTTCTGAGTGTCATAGGCGGTAAGTCCTGTGAAGAGTACTACGGCAATCATGGAGATAATGGTCTGCATGGCTGAGCTGTGCAGGAATATATTTACAACCATGGCAATAATTATACCGATCAGGCCCATCATCAGAAACTGGGCCATGCCTGTGAGATCTTTTTTAGTTACCATACCGTAAACGCTTGCGGCACCAAAGGTCGCAGCGCAGATAAAAAAGGTGGAGGCAATGGAACCCCTGGTATAAATCATAAAAATTGGCGCAATGCAGATGCCGTAAAGAACGGTTAGTCCCACATAAAGTCCTGTGGCCGTACTTGCCTGCATTTTTTGAATGCGTGCACTGATAAATCCGCACATGAGGATAAGACCGATAAACAATACCCACGGCATGATGGGGTTGCCGTATACGGCTTGCATCATGGCAGGACTTTCGGATACAAAATATGAGGTCAGGCCGGTGGCTGCAAGACCAATGGCCATCCAGTTGTATGTGCTTCTGATAAACGTATTGACCCTGGTCATAACCCCGGTCTGCTGATAGGAAATGTTTGTATTCATAAAGTCTCCTTTAAGTCTCCTTTTTTTGTTTCAGGTTAGTCAGACCAAAGAAATTGATCTCGTTCTGATTTTTAATGTAATATAACACGGGCAGGGCAGATTTCAATATTACATTTTGATTATATAAAACGGCCTGATATAAACCCTGATAATATAAAAGTTAACATAATATATATTATCAGACCTTATAGCATATATATATATATCGGGGTAAGTTCTGGTGCCGTTCTTCAAGGCTTTGCGCTTATTGACTTTTAGAACTGATTTATTTTATAAATATTAGCTTTGTACAAAATCCACATATACCTAAGGCGATGAGAGGCATGGCATCACAGGACAGCAAGGTTTACACCGTAGGCTCCTTGACAAGACAGATAAAAAATCTGCTTGAGGAAAAGTTTCCATTTTTGTGGATTACGGGTGAGATCTCAAATTTTTCAACACCTGCATCAGGCCATTCCTATTTTTCACTAAAAGATGACACGGCTGTTATCTCCTGCGTAATTTTTAAAGGCCAGACTCGTCATTTAAAGTTTGCCCCGGAAAATGGGATGAAAATCAAAGGTATGGCGCGCCTGTCACTTTACGAGCCCCGTGGTGCTTATCAGCTCATCTTTGAGTATATGGAACCCGAAGGCACAGGAGCGCTTCAACAGAATTTTGAACTTCTCAAGGCCAAGCTGGCTGCCTTGGGCTGGTTTGATACGGCTCATAAGAAACCGATTCCTTTTCTGCCTTCAGGCATCCATGTGATCACCTCGGGTACAGGTGCTGCGGTGCGTGACATTATTGAGGTGGCCAGACAGCGCTGTCCAAGCGTTCCCCTTGAAATCATTCCTGTCAAGGTACAGGGCGAAGCCGCAGAATTTGAAATTTCCCGGGCCATTGAACTTGCCAATACGGTCAAAACCTGTGACCTTATTATAATTGCCAGGGGCGGCGGATCCCTGGAAGATTTGTGGGCATTTAACACCCAAACCGTGGCCAAGGCTGTTTACGAATCTGAAATACCCGTCATTTCAGGCATCGGTCATGAAATTGACTTCACCATTGCCGATTTCGTTGCCGATCTTCGGGCCCCTACCCCATCGGCCGCTGCCCAAATGGCCCTGCCTGATCAGGCTGCCCTGGTACATCAACTCATTGGATTGCAAGATGAATTAAACAATAAGATTGATCGTCGTATCCTGCAGCTTCGCGAATATGTAAATGATTTGCAAAGACGGCTTAAAAGCCCGGCCAGGGTTGTGGATGATTTCAGGTTCCGCATTGAGGATCTGCAAACCAGGCTTTTTACTCTGGTTAAGAATCATATCACCCACCAGCGCCAGAAAACCCAATGGCTTGAAAAGGCACTAACAACCACCCTGCCCTTGTCCCGTATTCAGGACTGGAAAAAAGATGTAACGGATTTTCAGTCATCCCTTTCTTATCTTTTTTATGCTTACCTGAAACAATGCAAAGAAAAGGTAAACTGGCAAAGGGCTCAACTTGAGACCTTAAATCCGTCAGCTGTGTTGAACCGTGGTTACAGCATCACCCGCACATTGTCCACGGGTAGTCATGCCGGCGGCCGTGTTGTAATGGACGCCGAGACCCTGGATGCTAACGATCCCATTGAAATTATTTTATCTAAAGGACGCCTGGATGCCCGGGTGGAAAACATATATGGCAAAGAAAACCTTTGAAACCGCACTAAAACAGCTTGAAAACATAGTCAGAGAAATGGAATCCGGTGACTTGACTTTGGAACAGGCAGTCAAAAAATATGAAGACGGGATTGCCAACACCCGTTTCTGCCTTGAAATTTTAGATAAAACCGAACAGAAAATCACCCGGTTGACCATGGACGATAACGGCAATCCCAACGTATCAGATTTTAAGGAAGAGTAATGAGCACCTTTGATCTTTCCGGCTATTTATCCCGGAACCGTAAACTTGTTGATAACGCCCTGATAAATATTTTTGATCAATTTGACAGGCAACGCGAGCTTATCCAGGCCATGACCCACTCTCTGATGGCCGGCGGCAAACGGGTCCGCCCTGCCCTGGCCCTGGCGACAGCCGGCGCTGTGGGTGCCGATCCGGTGATCGCCCTGCCCGCTTCCTGTGCCATTGAGATGATTCATACCTATTCCCTGATCCACGATGACCTGCCGGGTATGGATAATGATGATCTGCGCCGGGGCGTTCCCACCTGCCATAAAAAATTTTCCGAAGCCACCGCCATTTTGGCCGGAGACGGGCTTTTGACCCATGCGTTCAATATCCTTGCAGCGCCGGGATCCTGTTTCAAGGTTTTTCCCGACGCTGAAACCCGCCTTCTTCTGGTGGAAAAAATATCTGCGGCAGCCGGGGTTAATGGCATGGTGGAAGGCCAGATGCTTGATATGCAGGCTGAAAAAAATCCTGAAAATTTGCCTTCGGACAGCGAACAAGCCCTGGCCCATCTTAAGAAGATCCACCGTCATAAAACCGGTGCCATGATAGAGGTCAGTGTTGCTTCAGGGGCCATCAGTGCCGGTGCGGATGAAGATGCCTTAAATGCCCTGGGCACATATGCCCAAAATATCGGGTTGGCTTTCCAGGTCATGGACGATATTTTGAATGTGGTAGGCGATCCCAAAATCATGGGGAAAGCCGCAGGGACAGATGCCCTGCACGATAAAATGACCTTTCCCGCAATCCTTGGCCTTGAAGAATCCAAAGCCTTTTCAAAGCAGCTTGTGGCCGATGCCCTTAAGGCGTTGGACAATTACAAAGGAAAACAATTTAGAGAAAACAGCGAACCTTTACGCGCCATTGCCGGTTACATTATCAACCGGAACAGATGATTTGACACTAATAAGAGGTATGCGTTGAAATATCTTGACCAAATAAACTGTCCTGATGATCTAAAACTGATTCCACGGGAAGAACTCGGCGCTGTTGCCAGGGAGATCCGGGGCCGGATTATTGATGTGGTATCACAAAACGGCGGGCATCTGGCATCCAGCTTAGGTGTCGTAGAGCTGACCATAGCTTTGCACTATGTATTTGATGTGCCCAAAGATACCCTGATCTGGGATGTGGGGCACCAGGCCTATGCGCACAAGCTTTTAACCGGGCGCAACCCCAACTTCGACACCCTGCGCAAATATAAGGGAATTTCAGGGTTTGTTAAAATCCAGGAAAGTCCCTATGACGCCTTTACGGTGGGCCATGCGTCCACATCAATTTCTGCCGGTCTTGGCATCAGCTATGCCAAGGCGCTCAAGAAGGATAAATCCAATGTGGTCTCAATCATCGGTGACGGGTCCCTGACCGCAGGACTTGCCTATGAGGGATTGAACCAGGCAGGCGATCTCCAGCAGAAATACATCGTTATATTAAATGATAACGACATGTCCATCTCCGCCAATGTGGGTGCCTTGTCGTCCTATCTTTCCCGGACTTTTTCGCACAAAACCCTGCAAAATATGCGAAATCAGTTTGGCCAGTTTTTAAAATCCGTGCCCAAAATCGGGGATGACATGTATGGATGGGCCAAAAGGTGGGAGGAGTCTTTCAAGACCTTTGTGACGCCTGGCATGCTGTTCGAAGCCTTTAATTTTGATTATTTCGGCCCCATTGACGGCCACAATCTGGATCATCTCATTGATATTTTATCCAATATTAAAGATCCGGATTCTCCCGTGCTGCTGCATGTGACCACGAAAAAGGGCAAAGGCTACGGGCCTGCTGAAAAAAACCCGGTCTATTTTCACGGCGTGGGCGCTTTTGCCGTGGATACCGGAAAATGCCCGGCTTCAATGAGTGGCAGACCCCCCTCATACACGTCGGTGTTCGGCAAATGTATGATTGAGCTTGCGAAACAAAACAAGTGCATTGTGGCGGTGACGGCTGCCATGCCCGAAGGCACGGGATTAAAGCATTTTGCCCAGCAATTCGCCGACAGGTTTGTTGATGTGGGCATTGCCGAGCAGCATGCGGTGACCTTTGCCGCAGGTCTTGCCGCCAAAGGGGCAAAGCCCGTGGTGGCCATCTACTCCTCTTTTTTGCAGCGCGCCTATGACCAGATTCTCCATGATGTCTGTATTGACAGCCATCCCGTAATTTTTGCCATAGACCGCGGCGGCATTGTTGGTGAAGACGGGCCCACCCACCATGGGTTGTTTGATTTTTCCTATCTTCGTTCCATGCCCAATATGACCATTATGGCACCCATGGATGAAAATGAACTGGTGCGGATGATGAATACAGCTGTTGCCCATCAGGGCCCCATTGCCCTGCGTTATCCCAGAGGAGCCGGTGAAGGCGTAGACGTCGATTACAATGCCAAAGCCCTTGAGGTAGGAAAAGGGAAGGTTCTTCGTGACGGCAATGACCTGTTAATCATCGGGATCGGCCGCTGCGTGAATGATGCCATGGATGCCGCAGAACTTTTATCCGCCCAGGGCATTGAAAGTACGGTGGTCAATGCCCGGTTTGTAAAGCCCCTGGATGCGGATCTGATCCTTGAGCTTGCCGGAAAAATCAAAAATGTGGTGACCATTGAAGAGCATGTGATGGCCGGTGGTTTTGGTTCAGCCATCCTTGAATTGATCAGTGACAGCGGGCTTTCAGGATGTCACGTGAAGCGGGTGGGCATTGATGATGTCTTTGTGGAACACGGCAGCCAGAAGGAGCTTCGGAAAGATTACGGAATTGACGTGCAAGCTGTTGTGACGGCCGGATTTAAGTTGTGCCGTGAAAAATAAAACGTCCAGAAAACGTCTGGACCAGGCCCTGGTTGATCAGGGCCTGGTTCGCTCAAGGGATCGGGCCAAGGCCCTGATTATGGCCGGAAAGGTCATGGTCAACGGTGTCAGGGCGGACAAACCCGGCACCCAGGTGAATTCTTCGGCCTTGCTTGAGGTTAAAGCCCCTGATCATCCCTATGTCAGCCGGGGCGGTCTCAAACTTGAAAAAGCACTCAACAGTTTCCCTGTATCTGTCCAGGATGCTGTATGCCTGGATATTGGTGCCTCCACAGGCGGATTTACCGACTGTCTGATCAAATTCGGAGCTAAAAAAGTGTATGCAGTTGATGTGGGCTACGGGCAGATTGACTGGTCCCTTCGCCAGGATGACCGGGTGGTGGTGATCGAGCGAACCAATATCCGCCACCTTGACTATGACACCATTGGCCACCCCATGGATACGATTGTGGCGGACACATCTTTTATCTCTCTGAAAACCGTTATCCCGTCCGCAGAAAAGTTCATGCGGGACGGCACGGATATTCTGGCCCTTATCAAACCGCAGTTTGAAGCCGGCAAGGAAAATGTAGGCAAAGGCGGCATCGTGAAAGACCCTGAAATCAGAGATATGGTCAAGCAGGACATTACACTTTTTTTCCAGGACAGGGGGTACAGTGTGAACGGAATCGTAACCTCTCCGGTGCTGGGCGCCAAGGGTAATGAGGAGTACGTAATTTGGTTAGTTTATCAAAAAAAATAAAATAAAACTGTTATTTTTATTTCATTTTGATTATTAGAGTATTGTCATTTTATTAATATTCTATAAGGAGCCGTAATGAGCGAAGACATCAAATCCATGAGGAATGTGGCTTTTGCGGGCCATGGAGGTGCAGGCAAGACTACTCTTGCTGAGGCTATGCTGTTCAAAGCCGGGGTGACAAATCGCCTTGGAAAGGTTGAAGATGGAAATACGGTAATGGATTTCCAGCCCGAAGAGATTAAAAAACAGCAAAGTATTAGCACATCATTTATTAAGTATACGCATCAAAAGCATGTCGTAACACTAATGGACACCCCCGGGGACCAGAATTTTTTCTCTGCTTCCAAAACATGTTTTCCTGTAGCCGACAGCATGGCTTTTGTCATTGACGGTGTTGGCGGACCTTCCGCCATGACCGAGGAAGCGGCAGCCTCTGCCCTTGAATATAATCTGCCCGGTTTAGTCATTATCAACAAGCTTGACCGTGAACGATCTGATTTTGCCACTGCGGTTGCCGCATGTGAGACTTCCCTGAAAAAGAAAATCATTCCCGTATGCTATCCCATCGGCACAGAAGACGGGTTTAAAGGTCTTGTGAATATCGTTTCCGGTACAGCTTTTGAATATGATGCCGACGGAAAGGCCAAAAGAATTGATATCCCGGCAGATATGGCTGATGAAATAGCCGCTGCCAAGGAAGAATTCGTTGAAAATATCGCAGAACTTGATGATGCTCTGCTTGAAAAATATCTGGAAGGTGAAGAAGTAACCGAAGACGAGATTAAAAGCGCTTTCAGAACAGGCGTTCTTGATGCCCGTTTCTATCCGGCCATCTGTATATCTGCCACAAAAATGATCGGTATTGATGTGGTATTTGAATTTATCAATGATTATATGCCGTCTCCCCTTGATCGTGGCCCATGGATTGCCAAGGATTCCGATGGAAACGATGTGGAAGTGGCCCCCGATCCTGATGCCGAGTTCACAGGTTTTGTATTTGCCACCATTGTTGACCCGTATGCGGGACGGCTCTCCCTGTTCCGGGTCATTTCCGGAAAACTTGGCAAGGAAGGCAATATCATCAATGTGACCAAGGACACCAAAGAGCGTTTTTCCCAGCTTCTTGAAATTGCCGGCAAAGAACAAAAACAGATTGACAGTGCGCTGCCAGGTTCCATTGTGGCCGTGGCAAAACTGAAAAGCACCCTGACCGGGGACACCTTGACCGGTGGAAAAGCCATCCAGATACCGGCACCGGCGCCATTGCCTCCGTGCATCTCCTTTGCAATTTCACCCAAAGCCAAAAGCGACGAAGATAAGATCCATGAAGCTGTGCGCAAGATCCTTGAAGAGGATACCGGGCTTACCCTGCGTCGTGAGGAAGAAACCCGCCAGACCATTCTCTCCGGTCGCGGACTTGTACATATTGAAATCACAGCGGATAAAATTCAGCGCAAATTCAACGTGGGAATGGACATTTCCACACCCAAGGTGGCCTATCGCGAAACATTTAAGAAAAAAGTCCGGGTCCAGGGCAAACATAAAAAACAGTCCGGCGGCCATGGCCAGTACGGTGACTGCTGGATTGAGCTTGAGCCCCTGCCCAAAGGTTCCGGGTATGAGTTTGTGGATAAGATCGTGGGCGGCGTAATTCCCAAAAACTATATTCCTGCGGTTGAGGCTGGTATCCGGGACGCCATGCAGAAAGGTATTCTGGCCGGGTTCCCGTGTGTGGATTTCCGCACCACCCTGGATTTTGGTTCCTACCATGCCGTTGACTCTTCGGAAATGGCATTTAAAACCGCCGGTTCTCTGGCGTTTAAAAATGCTGCAGCCCAGGCCGGTGCCGCTTTACTTGAACCGATCATGAAGGTTTCGGTCAAGGCACCCGAGGATGCCACAGGCGATATTATGGGTGATCTGAACTCCAGACGTGGCCGGGTTCTTGGTATGGATTCCGATGGTGACAAACAGATAATCAACGCCCTGGTTCCCATGTCCGAGATGCTTCGTTATGCACCGGATTTAAGCTCCATGACAGGTGGACGCGGTACATTTTCCATGGAATTTGAGATCTATGATGAAGTTCCGCCGGATCTGGCCAAGAAGATTATCGATCAGGTCAATGCCGAAAAAGAAGGGTAACACGTGAACTCCTCCACCGGAGGAGCCTCTCATCGTGTAAAGAAATAAGTCGTCCGGATATATTTTTTATCCGGACGACTTTTTTTTTCGGCATTTTAGGGCAGAATGCGAATGGTCGGATATATGCCTGAATTTCCGCCAGATCGATACGGCTGCAAAGTATTGAATGAAATTTGCTGATCATCCTGGGCATGCCCGCACATCTCTCCATTACCATTGCAATAGGCCCCGTTGGCTTCAAGAATACGCTCAATGCGGTGGTTAAAGACATTCACAAACTCTTCTCCCGAGCCTGTGAAGGTCATGTCTCCAATGGTTTCGGCACCCCTGAATCCCCTTAATTCATCTATGGGGATGGAGTTTTTTGCAAGGTCGCTGGTGCATGTGATATATCCCCAGACAAGAAGATGCTTGGGAATATTTAATGGTTCCTTTATGTCAATGATGGTATGGGGCATAACAATGCAGCCTTGACCAATGGTAAGTTTTGCATGCTCTTTTCCGAAAAGAAAGCTGTTGAATCCCACAAAGGTTTTCAACCCGATAAACGCGTTGATGATTTTTCCGCCATGGGCCGTAATGCACATGCCTTCAAGGTGGGAATTGATGATGAATGTATTTTCCTGGGCATTAGATCCATCTCCCATTTTGCTGTTCTCCACATAGGCACGCTGGGAAATCAGCACATTTGCCCCGATTTCAGTCTTGGGTTTGATCACGGCATAACGGTTGACGGCCGAGCTCGCCGGTGCCTTGATGGGCTTGAGATCAACCACCTCAAAGAGCCTTTCATACTCAGTCTCTTTTTCATCCACAAACTCGTAGATCAATCCCCGGGGCTGATATTTTTCATTGACACCAATATATTTATCTAACACATCTTGTTCATGTTTAAATTTGAATTTAAAAGATTTCGTCTCAATCCACACAACACCCGGCTCAATCTTGCGATGGAAAAACTCATCGGCCTGGACATAGGAGAATGCTCCTAACACGCAAGAGTGAAGGTTCATTAAATCCACAGTGGCAAAGGGCCCAAGAAAGCATCCTTCCAGGGTGGAGCCGTGAATATTTGCATAATGGGCGGAGATGGTGTTTCTGATTGTGAACTCTTCAGGGGTTTCAGGATTATGGGAATTACTGTGCACCAGGGTCTTGTATAGCAGGCTGCCTGTTATCACAAAAACTTCATCATCCACAAGGGGTAAGGGGTTGTTCTTATCAAGGATATCGCCTTTGCGCTTGAGTTCGTCCCCCCTGACATCGCTTTTATAAATACATGACTGCCTGACATTGGCTTTGCCCAGAAAATAGGATCCGGCCATACATGAATTGGTAAAATTAAAATAAATGGGGTGACGGCTGGTAATACCGTAAAAACAATAAAATTTGGTCAGTTTGTCAAATTCAATGGTATTATCAACGAAGGTGTGGGTATCAAACTGAAACTCCTTTAGGTTTGCGTTGACCCGGTTTGTAATTCTATCAAGCAAAAGCTTTACATTGTCCATAATTGGCTCCCTGTCTATGGTATGGATTTTCTTGATCTTTTTTTAAATTCAATTTTGTATGTTCATAACATAGGATCAAAATACATACAATAATATTGAACAAATTGTTGTTAAATGTAACATAAAATTTCATAATGAAACGCAGGTATGTCTTTATCACATCAGGGGGGAACACGACTTCTATGGTTTTCATTTGTAAATCCGGCAAGGGGATGGTAGAAACTGGCTTGCGGCCTGTTCAATGAAATGCCCTGTAATATCCATGGGCTGTTATTGATGGAACAGCAGATAAAGGGACTCCCGTTCAAACATGCAATTATTTCCCGAAATTCATAAGTTAATGCGATCTCCCCTGGATTTTACCCTCATCCTGGATGAAATTCCCTTGGGTATTCTGGTGATGGATAAGGATTTGAACGTAGTTCATCTTAACCGGTTCTTCCAGGCCCTGACTGGTTTTTCCCTGGATATGGCCAGGGGCATTCCCTGTAAAAATGTTCTGCGCAGTTCCGCATGCATTTTAAACTGTCCTGTTCTTGCCACCCACCGTAAAGACCGGTCCATCTCCTGCACCAGCGATATTATTAATACAGACCGCCAGAAACTGCCCGTGCGCATTACCACTGCCCAGATCATGGATACCCGGGGAGAGCTTACGGGTTATATTGAAACTGTTGAGGATTTGAGAAGCAGTACCAGCAATGATCCCGAAAGAAACGTGGCCTACAGTTTTGCCAATATCATCGGTCGAAGCCCGAAAATGGAGATGATTTTTCAAACCCTTCCCATGCTTGCCCAAAGTGACGCCTCCATCCTGATCACCGGGGAAACAGGCACAGGTAAAGATATTGTGGCAGAAGCTGTACACCAGACCTCCCAACGTGCCGGCGGTCCGTTTATTAAAATAAACTGCGGAGCGCTGCCCGAGACTCTTTTGGAATCCGAAATTTTCGGTCATATGAAAGGGGCGTTTACCGGTGCTGTGGAAAACAAACCAGGGCGTTTTAAACTGGCGCACAACGGGACTATTTTTCTAACGGAAATTGGAGATCTTCCCCTGCCTTTACAGGTTAAACTGCTTACTTTTCTGGATGACCGGGTTATTTATCCTTTGGGTGCCACCAAAGGCTTCAACGCCAATGTAAGGATTATCGCCGCCACCCACCGTGATCTTGAGCATATGGTGTCCATTGGAAAATTCAGAAAAGACCTGCTGTTTCGCCTGAATGTGGCCAGGGTTCACCTGCCGCCACTACGGGAGCGGGGTGCAGACATCCGCCTTCTGCTCGATCATTTCCTGAATCACTATACAAAAAAACAGGGAAAAAAAATCAATGGTTTTTCCGAACCGGCTCTGTCTGTTTTATTGAACTACAGTTATGAGGGCAATATCCGTGAACTGAAAAATATCATGGAATATGCCGTGAATGTGGCCCAGGGTACCAGGATCGAAGCAGATAATCTGCCGGCATACATCCAGGATCATGAACCCCACAATGTGACTTTGGAGATGCCTCACGCAGAAGACAGTCCGGAATATCCACCGATTTCTGAAACCCGCCAGACACTCCAATCAGGGCAGACCTGGACCTTAGTGCAACGACAGATGATCTTGGATGCGCTGAAAACCGCCCGGGGTAAAAAAAACAAGGCCGCGCAAATTCTTGGCATGAGCCGCAGTACCCTGTGGCGAAAAATTAAAGAGCTTCATATAGAGTAACATCATGATAACACTACATAAGGTTGCCATTCCCATACTTGGTGACGAGATTGTGCCCCGGTTTGATTTGACCACGGAAGTGATCATTTTAACAACAGTTAACTATACCGGCATCCAGGATAAAAAAATCATTGTGCTGCCCAGGTCTTCTTCGGATGAACTGTGCCATACTCTTCTGGCCCAGGATATTAACACACTGATCTGCGGTGCCATTGAGGATGAATATTATGAATTTCTCAAATGGAAAAAACTCAATGTGTTTGACGGGGTGTCCGGTGCCTGGACCCACGCCTTTGAGCGGTGGCAGACCCGCACCCTGAACCAGGGAGACATCCTTTTCATCCGTATGGTTGAAGGAAATCCCATATAATGTCTTAAAACGTTTCAAAATGTATTTTCCATTTTGTTTCATAATGCTTCAATTTCGTTCCCTATCTTTACATAAATATCATAACTATTTGTTATTCAAATCAATTTAAAATATGGCATGCTCTTTGCTGTTAAAGGTCTTGATTTTAACTGTTAACCTTAAACTTGGCCGAGCAGATAAGAGACCATGCCACTGATTGCCATTACATGCGGTTTATATGCCTCCCCCAACCGGTTCATTGATGAGCTGTCCGCCTTATATCAATGTACTGTTTACGAAGATCCGATGCTTGTCGACCAAACCGGCCAGGCCCATGATCTGAAAACAGACCTTATATTCAAATCCATACAGGGCCGACACATACCCTTTGATAATTTTACCCACGACAGAAAGAAATGCATGGCCGCATTAAAAGTGCAGATTTCCGAAAACATTCTGAACGGCCCCTGCATTTTTTCAGGTGTTTTATCCCACCTGATCCCCGGATCTGTTTGCGGTATTTACAGAATCATGTCGGCAACACCCATACAGATCCGCAACCAGAGAGCTGTCACCATGGACAGGTTATCCATACAGGCCGCTGATGCCGCCATAGCCAGATCCGATCAAACAGAACAGCGCTTGGCAGTCCATCTCAATCTGGACACGCTGTGGGATCGGACACTGCATGATATGGTTCTGGAGTGGGATGATATTGATACTTCGGCTCTTGACATGACCATGGACGCTGTTCACCAGGCTCTTGGACAAGTACGGTCGGATATAGGACGTTCAATGGACCATACCCATAAAAATATGCATGCCGTTGATTTTAATATCAGCTCCAGGGTTGATGCGGCCTTGGCCGGTCTTGGACACCACCTGATTATTGAATCGGATTCAGGGCATGTACTCGTCACTTTGGACAAAAAAGTGATGAACCTTGCCCGGGCACAAAAAGAGATCATGGATATTGCCTGCATGATACCAGGCGTTAAATCCGTTAAAACTAAAATAGGACCAAATTTCTACAAAGGAGGCATTGCTCGAAATTTAAATTTGACGGCCCCGTTTAAACGGAAAACCTGATGAGACGAACCATATGAAACAAACGCGACAAAACAAAACGTTGAAAAATGTAACGAATAGCAATAAAAACAAAATCCAAATGAAGCAATGATTCATTAACCCAAAGGAGAGAGAGACTAAAATGACCACTGAAATTGCAGATGCACCAAAACCAAAACTCGACTTGAAAAGAACACTGTTCATGCTCATCGGCCTGACCCTGTTTGCTGTTGTCAATTTTTCTCCGGCCTGGCCCGACGCGGTGGATCCTGCCGGAAAACATTTTATACTGAGCGCCCAGGGCAAAGGCGCGCTTGCCATATTCCTTCTGGCCGGCACCTGGTGGGTATTTGAAGTTTTACCCATTGGTGTGACCAGTCTGGCTTTAGGTGCCCTCCAGGTACTCTTTATGGTCCGTCCAGCCAAGGTAGCCCTTAAGGATTTCATGGACCCGTCTGTTCTGTTTATTTTCGGCTCCCTGGTCATCGGCATGGTGTTCACCAAAACGGGTCTGACCAAACGTCTGGCGTACAAGATGCTGGCCATTGTGGGAGAAAAAACCAGCATGATATATCTGGGTTGTTTTGTGGTCACCACCGCATTGACCCATATTATGGCCCATACTGCCGTGGCAGCCACCATGTTTCCGCTTTTAATGACCATTTACGGGATGTATACCGATGAGACCGGACCTACCAAATTCGGCAAAGGTCTGTTCATCGGTATGGCATTTGTGGCTGGCGCAGGCTCCATTATCACACTTCTGGGTGCTGCCCGGGGTGCCGTGGCCATTGGATTCTTCAAGGACATTGTTGGTAAGGAGATCTCATTTTTCGAGCTGACCTACTATATGGCACCCGTGGGCTGGGCTATGACCTTTCTTCTCTGGGGCTTTTTCATGATTGTATGCAAGCCTGAGAAAAAAACCATTCCGGGCCTCAGAGAAAAGGCAAAAATGCTGGGAAAAGCCATGGGGGGCATCACAAAACAGGAGATTTTGGCAGCAACCATCATTTTTATCGCCATCGCCATTATGTCCGTAAAACAATTCATTCCTGCCATATCCAAACTTGACAAAAACGCGATCATGATGGTGGCAACGGTTCTATTCTTTATCTTCAACATCCTTGACATTAAAGACCTTGAAGCGATTCCCTGGAATATCATCCTTCTGTTCGGCGGTGCCATGAGTATCGGTTTCTGTCTGTGGGAAACCGGCGCGGCAGAATGGCTTGCCATCAACTGGTTGACCCTGTTCCAGAAAGCCAACTACTTTGTGTTTATCCTCAGCATCGCCTTTTTCGTCATGATCATGACCAACTTCATTATGAACGTGGCAGCCATTGCCATATCCCTGCCCGTGGCGCTGGTTATTGCCCCCTATCTGCATGTGGCACCTGAAATTATCCTGTTTGCCTCCCTTGTCACGGCCGGCATGCCCTTCCTTTTACTGGTGGGCGCAGCTCCCAACGCCATTGCCTACGACTCCAAACAGTTTACCCCGGGTGAATTTTTCATGTACGGCATTCCGGCATCTGTCATGTTGATGATAGTTATCGCATTGTCCGTATTCCTGTGGAAACTTATGGGGATGCCCATCACAACTTTGTAAAAAAAATTAATATATAGAAAACGTTCAAAGCCCCGGCCCATTGTTAACAATGGGCCGGGGCTTCATCTTTTACCTGGGTGCCAAGTTGACAGAACCTTGCTCTATATAGTAAAAAACGGCTCAACGATACACCAGTTCATATTCTTGACATAAACCAGGAGTTTTCATTTGAAAATAGTGATAATCGGTGCCGGGGGCGTGGGATACAACATCGCCGGCCGTCTGGCCCTTGAAAGCAAGAATGTTGTGGTGGTTGATGTGGATGCACAGGCCACACGAAAAATTGCTGAAGACCTTGATGTCAAGGTCGTAACAGGATCGGGCAGTAACCCGGACACCCTGAAAGAGGCCGGCGTGGTAGGTTCGGATATTCTTCTGGCCGTCACGGACAGCGATGAGATCAATATTGTATCCTGCCTGATTGCCAACCAGATCTCGCCCATGACTAAAAAGCTGATCCGCCTGCGCAATGAAGGATTTGTTCCTTTCCATACCAGTCTTAAAAATGAGCCTCCTAACATCGACAACATCATCAACCCCGAATCCGAGGTTGTTAAAACGATCAGAAAACTGATGACCATTCCAGGTGCCGTTGACAAAGGAGAATTTGTCAACGGACGTGTCAAATATGTCGGCATGCGGCTTTCTGACACATCTCCCATTGCGGGAATGGAGCTGGCCGATTTCCACCATGCGTTTGGTCATGACAGGCCTTTGATTGCCGCGATTATCCGGGGCAATAAAGTCATTGTCCCCCGGGGAAAAGATAAACCCATGGCCGGGGACCTGATCTATTTTGTGTGTGACACCGGAAAACTTGAAAAAACCCTGAAGGTCCTGGGTATAACTGTCAAGCCGGTTAAAAGGGTTCTCATCGTCGGCGGTGGCCGAATCGGCGCCAAACTTGGCCACTCCCTTGAGAAAGACAATATTCAGGTCAAAATCATTGAATCCAGCATGGATCGATGCAACGATCTGTCCATGCAAATGGGAAAGACCGTGGTGCTCCACGGTGACGGCGGAGACCAGAAGCTGTTCATGGAAGAAAATATCAGCCAGATGGATGCTGTTGTCTCGGTAACCAATGATGATGAAACCAACATTCTTGTATCCCTTCTGGCAAAAAACATGGGGGTGGACAACACCATCACCCGTATCAGTAAGGCAAGCTATTATCCGTTACTGTCCACCATAGGCATTGAAAAAGTTGTCAGTCCAAGAGTGTCTGCTGTTTCTTCAATTCTGCAGGATATACGCCAGGGCAATGTGATTTCGGAAATCTCCATTTTCGGTGAACTGGGAGAATTTATTGAAGCAGTTGCCCTGGCATCTTCGGCCATCACAAAAGGTCCCATCAAGGATATATCATTTCCCCAGGGCACCCTTCTGGTATGTATCATACGCCAGGACGAAATTATTATTCCCATGGGGGCAAACCGGGTTCAGGCCGGGGACCGCATCATTTTATTCGCGATCCAGGCCGCAGTTAAAAAACTTGAAAAAATGCTTACCGTAAAACTTGGTTTTTTCTGATGCGCCTTCTTTTTGTCATACGAATTATCGGTGTCCTTCTTTTTGTCTTGGGATTATCCATGGCACTGCCTTTCGGGTGCAGCCTGCTTTATAAAGACGGAGCCCACCACGGCCATCTTATTGCCATGGCCGTGACCACAATTATGGGCGCAATAATGGTCTTGATTTCAAAAAAAGCCGGGAGCCATGACTATATAAACCAAAGGGAAGGAATCGCCGCTGTTGCTTTGGGGTGGTTTGGCATTGGCCTTTTCGGTGCCCTGCCCTTTTTTCTGGCCCCGGATTTCTCTTCATTTTCAGATGCTTTTTTTGAGTCCGTGTCCGGATTCACCACCACAGGTTCCTCGGTGATGACCAACATTGAAGGGGCGGCACCCAGTCTTTTGTTCTGGCGAAGCCTGATCCAGTGGCTGGGCGGCATGGGTATTATTGTTCTCTCTTTGGCCATCCTGCCGTTTCTGGGGGTGGGTGGCATCCAATTATATAAAGCCGAGGTGCCAAGCCCGGTGCCTGATAAGCTGACCCCTCGGTTATCCGATTCCGCCAAAATTCTCTGGATTGTGTACGCGGGCATGACCTTATTGCTCATTCTCTTCCTTTATATAGGGGGAATGAATCTGTTTGAATCGGTCTGTCATGCGCTGACCACACTGCCCACCGGCGGATTCTCACCTAAAAATCTCTCCGTTGCCCACTATGATAATGCCTATTTTGATTACACAATTACCATTTTCATGTTGCTTGCGGGAATCAACTTTTCTTTACATTACCAGGTCTTGAGGGGTAATGGTCTTGCGTTCTGGAAAGACTCTGAATGCAGATTTTTTCTGTATGCTGTTCTTGTGGGCACCCTGATCATCACATTAAACACCTGGGGGGCAGTATACGACAGCTTTTCCCAGGCCTTCAGGTTTGCCATATTCCAGGTGGTTTCCATTATCACCACCACAGGGTATGCCACGGCTGACTATGAATTATTTCCGGGGCTGGCCCAGGCTCTTTTGTTTTTTGGCATGTTCATGGGAGCCAGTGCAGGTTCCACGGGGGGCGGCATGAAATGTGCCAGGGTTATGGTCTGCATTAAATACTGCTACCGGGAACTGTTCAAACTGATTCATCCCCGAAGTGTCAGCCACATCAAACTGAACAACGCCCTGATCCCCGAAGATCTGCTGCGCTCCATCCTGGGCTTCATTGCTTTGTATATTGCAATTTTTGTCATAGCCACCATCCTGCTCTCTTCCCTGGGTGTGGATCTTCTGACCTCCCTGGGTGCCGTGGCCTCATGCCTGGGCAACATCGGTCCTGGTTTCGGCACAGTGGGTCCGGCGGAAAACTTTGCACACCTGCCCCAGACCGGCAAATGGCTTTTGTCCTGGTGTATGCTGGCAGGACGACTGGAAATTTATACTGTGATCATTCTTCTGGTGCCCGAATTCTGGAAACAATAGTGCCAATGCACAGGCACAGGCACCGACACAGGCACCGACACCGACAACCTTTCCAGGCTTGACCATATATAACCATTGTCTGTATGAATACGGATGCTTACTCCGTAAGTTCCAGAGTGTTGAATCTGATAAGGCGCATACGCAGCATGAGAATCAGGGCATTGGTTAAAACCCCTCCAAGGATCGGGTGCCGACCGGCAAGCTTGAGCATACGCGAATGCCTTTGCTGGTGTTTAATCAGGTTTTTGATCTCACCTGACTGCGCTTTGTAACCAAGAAGCGTATGAGCAACGCAGCGGGCTGATACAATGGCGGGATAGATCCCTTCGCCGGTGAGCCCGGAGGCAAAGCCGGCCGCCTCACCAATTAGAGAAATCCTGCCAAACATGTGCCCGCAATAGTCGAAATTGATGCGCCCGGCTCTTATCATGTGAGGCGGAATAATAATTCCCTGCTCCCTGGCCCAATCCATCAGATTGCATTTCAGGGTTTGGGTGGAAAGCTTTCCTGATTCAATATAGGCACCTACGGAAATTGCATCCTTATGGGGGAAGATCCAACCATAACCATGCCGGAAATATCTGGGGCACAAATGCCACTCCATGGCTTCTCTGCGCATGGGCAGCATGGCATTGAGGGCAACTCCCACGAACCTGGCCGGCAAGTTTAAATATCGACGGACCATAGAATTGGCCCCATCGGCTCCTATGAGAAAGGAATATCGTATGTCACGCCTTTGATTTTGGCTTTGAACGACCACCCGGTCGTCAGAAATATGGAGGGCTTTGGTCTGGGTTAAAATCCGGGCACCTGCCTGTATGGCCTTCTCGCTCATCCAGCTTCCCAGTTCAGCACGGTCCACTGTGGCAATGATAGGCTGTTCTTCCCGAACATAAACATGCTGCCAGGGGGTGATAATATGCTGCTCTGGAAAAGTGCGCTGAAGAATTTGCTGCGGCACATGGCGCAAAAAACCGTTCCAGGTGATTCCTCCGGCACATACCTTGGGTCCGGGTTGCTTTTTTCGTTCGATCAGCACCACCTGACGACCTGCCTGGGCCAGGATGCGGGCACAGGTGAGCCCTGCGGGGCCTGCGCCAATGATTATTATTTCACTATATTCAGTATGTTCAATATGTTCAGTCATGGGTGTATTCATACCGGAAAATCAAGGCAAAGAAATGTTTTTCAACTGTTAAATTTCTTTACCGTTCAAGTAAATTTTAGGGACCACAGGGCTGTTTTTTTCCAGCATTGCAGAAACCCCGCAGTAGGTTTCCATGGACAGGGAAACAGCCCGTTTGATTTTTTTTTCATCTTTTTCATTGCCGGTAATGTGATACGACAAGATAATTTCCTTAAATACCGAAGGTTCCTGGTCTGTCAGCTCTGTTTCAGCCGTAATTTCCATGTCCTGGATGGTCACTCGCATTTTATCCAGAATCATGGCCACATCAATGCCGGTACATCCGATCAGGCTGCTCAAGAGAAGTCCTTTGGGTGATGGCCCCCGGCCCTCACCCCCGATACTTTCAGGGGCGTCAAGGGTGTACGTGTAGCCGTCCTGATTGATTTCAAAAGCCAGCTTTCCAATGTTTCTGCCTGATATTTTCATGGGGACATTACTTCCTTTATAAAAGAGTGTTGAAGGAAATCTTTATTGATCTCCAATAAAAAAAGGCCGAAATTGAGACTCAGGCAACTGATATGCGGCCTGAATCTGTTCTAACATTAGATTTTTGGACTCAGGTAATTTCCCGTGAACATCAATATAATTCGTGTAGTGGTCACTGGCTAAATAAGAGGTCACCTCCAACTGTCTGATCAACCGTTCCGATTCTTTTAAAATACCATGCGGCCCCAGCATTTTAAAGTGACCGGACTGAACCTCATCCAATATCGGCGTATTGATTTTAGGCACAAAGGTTCTAAGCCTGATAAAGTGGGGATTAATCTGGTTGAGCACATTTGCCGTTGCGTCTGCATGGGGATCGGTTAAGGTCACTCCTGCCAACCCCAACACAACATAGAGACTTAATTCCAGGCCGCTGTCAACAACCCATTGCCCGGCCTCAATCTGACGTTTGGCATCCACTCCTTTTTTCACATGGCGCAAAACCTCATCATTTCCGGATTCAAGGCCAACATGTATACGGTTTAATCCGGCATCGGCCAATTGTTTCAGTCCTTTTGGTCCTTTTTTATGAATATATTGGGACGAGCCGTAGACCGTTATCCGTTCTAAACCCGGAAAAATCCTGCGCGCATAGATACAGATGGCGGCCAGGTCATCAGTTTTCATTGCAATGGTATTTCCTGCCGGAAAAAACAGGGTTTTAACATGAGGTCCATACATTTGAGATGCAGAATCTATATCCTCCATAATCTCTTTTACAGATCTGATTCTGAAACGGGGACCATTTTTATAAATTGTGCAAAAAGTACATCTATTGTGAGGGCATCCAACCGTGGCCTGAATTAAAAGTGAATCAGCCTCACTGGGGGGACGATATATGGGACCTTCATATCTCATGTTATTTTTCTGACATTTTACAAAGGAAATTGCAACCGCAGAACCATGATCACACTATTTATCTGATTTACTGCAATGATGCTCAAAGCGGTATTAATTTCACCCTGTAAGGTTTACAATTATGTATAATTTTAAAATAGTAAATGCAACTTTACATTGCTGAACTGCGGTTTTGGGAAGAGTAATTATACGGCTGTAGGCCTGTTGCATCAAGAAACAAATTTCTTGACAAACTCAAAAAACCCAATGTATTTATCAATCGCGTTTTTCCCAAATCAGGGAACTTGACGATAAAGAACTACAATTTCGAATAAAAAATTGGGGAAGGTATGTATTATTTCTTTGGTTCCACATTGATTGTTCTGCTCGGTGGCTTTTTATCGCTTGTTTTTGCCAGGCAGAAAACGTTGGCAAGGGTCGCTGCCGTGTTGTTTCTAAGCGCAGGATCCCTCGCAGGTCTGATTGATGCCGCAGGAAAGCTTTTGAATCCGGTGGAGGTCTCGTTTTCCATAAAGTATCTGGATCTCTTCTTTCTCTCCTTTCATGTGGACAGTCTTTCCGCATTTTTTCTAACCGCAATATTTGCAGTGTCCCTCATGTCCGCCATTTACAGTTTTCACTACATGGCAAACGAGGAGAACGGCATCAAAACCGGGGTCAATTATTTTTTCTTCAGTGTCCTGATCGCCTCCATGGCGCTGGTGGTCACGGCCTCAAACATTCTGACCTTTATGATTTCATGGGAATTTATGTCCCTGTCTTCCTTTTTTCTGGTTATTTACAGCCATGAGGCAGCCGAAAACAGAAAGGCCGGGTACCTGTATTTTATCTTTTCCCATGTGGGCGCCATGTTTATCCTGGCAGCATTTGGGCTCATTTACGGTTATACCGGCAGTTTCGAATTTGCGTCTCTGGCTGAAATGCCTGAAACAATAAAGATCTTAATCTTTATTCTCTCCTTCATCGGATTCGGGTCCAAGGCCGGGGTGTTTCCCTTTCATGTCTGGCTGCCCCATGCCCATCCCGCAGCCCCCAGCCATATATCAGCGGTGATGTCAGGGGTGATGATCAAGACAGGCATTTACGGAATCCTTCGGGTATACTCAATTTTAAATCTTCATTCCCCTGTGTTCGGGTATATCACCTTGATTGTGGGAGTGGTTTCCGGGGTTCTGGGGGTGGTTTATGCCCTGGGCCAGAACGATATCAAGCGGCTTTTGGCCTATTGCAGTATGGAGAATATCGGGATTATTCTCATCGGTCTGGGTATGGGTATGATCGGTGCGGCAACGGGAAATCCTGTGATCGCTGTCCTGGGATTTACCGGAGGCATTCTCCACATTCTCAACCACGCGGTGTTTAAATCTTTGCTGTTCATGGGCGCCGGCATGGTGCTGCACCAGACCGGCACCCGATCCATTGATGCTCTGGGCGGATTGCTTAAAGGCATGAAAACCACCGGTACCACATTTATCATCGGCTCCCTGGCCATTTGCGGCCTGCCGCCCTTTAACGGATTTGTCAGTGAATTCTTGATTTATATGGGCAGTTTCAAGGCCATCCCCTCAGGATCAATAAGCTTTGCCATGAGTATGCTTGCCATTATCGCCCTGGCTGTCATCGGCGGTCTGGCCATCGCCTGTTTTACAAAGGTGGTCGGGGTGGCGTTCCAGGGAGAACCCAGGACCAAAGCTGCCGAAAATGTCAAGGAACATGGCCTGGCCATGATCATTCCCATGGTTCTGCTTGCCGCCGTGTGTGTCATCATCGGTGTATTCTCAAAGGTGTTCATCCAGATGGCCCTGAATGCTGTCCAGGCGTTGGGCATAGACTGCGGATCGGTTTCTGTTGCTCCCATTGGCCAGATGACCTGCAATATTACCCTCGGGGCTCTGATCTTCCTGGTCCTGGTCCTGATTGTCATGTTTGTCCGGTCAATATACTATAAGAACAAAACCGTCACATCATCCGGAACATGGGGCTGCGGGTTTACCCAGCCAACAGTCAAAATGCAGTATACAGGCTCTTCCTATTCCGGATCCATTGTGGAATTTTTCAGTGCCGCAGCACCTGTTTTTGAGGATCATCCGCCCATTACCGGCCGGTTCCCCTTAAAAACCCATTACCGCAGTCAGGTCAATGACATTGCCGAGCTGCACATGAACAATGCGGTTGTCCGCCCTGTTTTCTACCTGTTTGACAAGCTTCGGTGGATGCAGCACGGGGATATTCATCTTTATATCGGATATATTTTGCTGGCAATTGTATTGCTGCTGTTTGTCATATAAAAACACCCGGCAACTAAAGCCTAATAGTTAAGGACTACTCCATGATTCAATCCATTTTACTCTGGCTTGCAGCCATTCTTGTAGCACCGTTTTTTTCAGGCCTGATCCTGAAGGTCAAGGCGTTTTTCGGAGGGAAGAAAGGCCCACCCATTTTGATCAATTACTACACTCTGATCAAACTGTTTAAAAAGGGATCGGTTTACAGCAACAGCACAACCTTTGTATTTAAGCTGGGTCCCATCATCTCCCTTGCCGCATCAGTTACTGTTCTCCTGTTCCTTCCCATTGCAGGGTACAAACCAGTGTTCTCCTTTAACGGCGATGTGATCTTTGTCCTGTATATTCTGGGGCTGGGTCGATTTTTCACCATTGCCGCCGCCATGGATACGGCATCTCCCTTTGAAGGCATGGGCGCTGCCAGGGAAGCGTATTTCCCGATTATCTGTGAAGCCGCCATGTTCATGATTCTGATCTTTTTCTACCGATTCACCGGAGAGCTGCAATTATCCGCCTATTTCGCGGGCAGCAACACCCACAACATGTGGAGTTCTGCAGGGGCACCGTTACTGTTCATCGTGATTTCATTGTTTATCATACTGCTGACTGAAAACTCCAGAGTTCCGGTGGATGACCCGGCCACCCACCTTGAGCTGACCATGATTCATGAAGTCATGGTTCTGGATCACAGCGGCCCTGATTTTGGTCTGATTGAGCTTGGTTCTTTCTGCAAGCTCATGTTCTATGCCTCCATTATTTCAAGAATGATTCTTCCACTTGAATCAATCTTTTTCGGATTTCCGATGGTGATGTATATTGCCGGCCTTCTGGTGGTCTACATATCCGTGGGCGTAACAGAATCTGTGATGGCCAGGTACAGGATGGACAAGGTACCACAGTTTGTTTTGACTTCCTTTGCATTGGCCTTTTTTGCAACCATTATTACTTTGGAGTTTGCGAAATGATTTTCAATCCGGTTGATTTAATTCTATCCTTTGTGCTGCTGTCGGTGTTGTTTTCATTCGGCGCCGAACGGGTGCTGATACTGTTAAAGCTGTTGGGATTCCAGGGTGTTGTCGTCTCCATAATCCCCTTTTTTATCGGTCATCATATGAGTACCAGCGGCACGGTATTTACCCTGGCCACCCTGGTCATTCGAGGGATCATTATTCCTTTAAGTATTTTTGTGGCCATCAGAAAGGGAGCCATCCGCAGAGTGGTTGAGCCCATTGTCGGGTACCATGCCTCCATTTTGTGCGGCCTGGCTGTGATCATCGGTGCCACCTATATTTCCGGACGCCTGGACATCGGTGCCGTGAGCGGGTTTAAGCTGCTGGAGCCAACGGCCATCGCCCTTCTGGTGACGGGAATGTTTCTGCTCATAGCCCGAAGAAATGCTATAGCCATGGTTATCGGCTATATCATGATGGAGAACGGAATTACTCTGTTCGGGGCCGGCTTGTCTGTCGGTACCCGCCATATTGTTGAATTCGGTATTCTGCTGGACGTCCTGGCCGGAGTTATGATCATGGCCGTGATCCTGCGTAACATTAAACAGACCTTTGACGACGTGGATACAGCGTTGCTCAGAACGTTAAAGGATTAGGGTATGGTTGAATTAGTCTTTGCAATCCCTTTTATAGCCGGTCTTATAGCATTTTTTTTGCCGAAATTTCTTGGCCGGCTCCTGCTGGTGCTGATTGGAGCAACTCATCTGACGCTTTCGTTCAGGTTGTGGAAAAATCACCCCCCGGCATATTTTGATCAATACTTTGCGGTGACACCCGAAGGCATGCTTTCACTCCTGGTGATCTCCCTGCTCTTCTTTTTGATCTCCATTTACACCGTGGGCTACCTCAAAGAGAGCGAAATTCCGGCAGAAAACCTTTTTACCGGCTGCATGCTGGTATTCCTGGCCACCATGAGCATGGTCACTTTGTCCGACCATATCATGGTCATGTGGATCGCCATTGAGGCCACCACCCTGGCAAGCGCCCCTTTGATTTACACCCATCGCTCCGCCGCCTCCCTTGAGGCCACCTGGAAGTATGCTCTCATCTGCTCGGTGGGTATTGCCATGGCCCTTCTGGGGTCAGTTCTGGTGGCTTTTTCCATGGGTCAGGCAAACGCTGGCACCCCGCTCTCTTTTTCCGCCCTGGCCGGGGTGGCCAAAACCCTTGACCCTGTTTGGCTTAAAGCCGGATTTGTCTTTATTCTGGTGGGATACGGCACAAAGATGGGACTTGCGCCCATGCATACCTGGCTGCCCGACGCCCACAGTGAAGCCCCAAGCCCCGCATCAGCCCTCTTGTCCGGGGTACTTTTGAACTGCGCTTATCTGGGGATCTTTAAAACCAATAAAATAATGGTTGCCGCAGGGCTTCAGGATTTTTCAGGCGGCATTCTCATGGTCTTCGGGCTGTTATCCATTCTGGCTGCGGCCACCTTTATCCTCAAACAAAACGAATACAAACGGATGCTGGCTTACTCCAGTATCGAGAATATGGGAATCATCGCATTTGGTACCGGTGTGGGCGGCCTGGGGGTATACGGTGCTGTCATCTGCATGATCCACCACAGCCTGATCAAGTCCTCTTTGTTTCTCTCCTCGGGAAATATTCTCCTGGGATACGGGAATCGTCTGATCAAGAATACCGGAAACCTGGTTAAGGGCATGCCCCGGACCTTTGTGGCCTTTTTTGCCGGATTCGCCGGGATTGCCGGTTTTCCGCCCTTCGGCCTTTTTATCGGGGAGGTTTGCATTATTGTTGCAGCCTTCAGGGCCGGCTTCCACGCTGCCGTCACTGTCTTCATACTGAGCCTGTGCGTTATTTTTGCAGGGTTTTCCAACCAGATCATGAAAATTTCCTTTGAAGAGTGCGACACTGAGATCAAAATTAAAGAAAGGGCCGGCATGGTGTGGCCCCAGTATCTATTACTCCTGACTTCACTGATCTTATGTTTTTTTATCCCGGATTCATTGAATCAAACCATATCCGATGCAGTAACAGCCATTGGCGGAGGACTTAGATGAGCAACGCTTTTTTACAAATATCAAACGCCAAAAAAATCTCCAGGGAGTCTATTCCCCACCTGAATTTTGACGATTTCCGCAGGCAGGCCCTGGATATGGTGACCAACGGCGGAAAAGTTGTCCACTATTTTGCATATCCGGACAAGGGTAAGCTTAAACTTCTGGCGGTGTTGCGCACCAAGGAGCTTTTCGTGGCCGGTTGTGATGTGCCGGATCCCTATCCGTCCTTCACCAGAATCTGCGAACCCTTTCATCTGTTTGAAAGGGAAATGGCCGAGCAGTTCGGTATCCATCCCCAGGGACATCCCTGGCTGAAAATGGTTCGCTATCATCAAAATTACACAGAAGATGCGCCTGATGTATTCGGCAACGATTATTCACAGGATATTCCGGGAAACTATAAATATTACCAGGTTCAAGGTGAAGAGATCCACGAAGTGGCTGTGGGGCCGGTCCATGCCGGGGTAATTGAGCCGGGCCATTTCAGGTTTAACTGTATCGGGGAACGTGTTCTTCACCTGGAAATTCAGCTTGGTTACCAGCACCGGGGCATTGAAAAACAGCTTTTAACTGTTCCGGCCAAACGGCTCCCCATTTTGGCGGAAAACATTGCAGGTGATACAACCATCGGTCACAGCCTGTGCATGGCCCAGAATTTTGAAGCATTGACCGGTATTGAACCGGATCCGGGAGCTCAGGTTATCCGTACCGTTGCTTTGGAGCTAGAGCGTCTGGCCAACCACATTGGAGATCTGGGAGCACTCAGCGGCGACGTGGCCTTTCTGCCTCCGGCCAACTATTTTGGCCGAATCAGAGGCGATTTTCTCAACCTCTCTCTGCTGATTTGCGGCAACCGGTTCGGAAAAGGTCTGGTCAGGCCCGGAGGAGTCCGGTTTTCCCTGTCCAATGATATCAGAAGAGTACTCAATGACAGACTGATAGAGCTTCGGCCCGAAGTGACACATGCCCTGGAACTTTTATTCAACGCAGTCACCGTCCGTGCCCGATTTGAAGGCTGTGGCGCTGTCAGCCACGAAGATGCAGAGTATCTGGGTCTGGTGGGGCCGGCCGGCCGGGCCAGCGGAATGGCCTATGACGTGAGACGGTGTTTCCCCACGGAACATTATTCGCATCTGGGCATCCCTGAAAATAAAAAAGGTACCGGTGACGTTTATGCCCGGGCCCGGGTCAGATATGACGAGGTCCACCAGTCCCTTCAGATTGTTGAATCCCTGGCGGCCATCCCCGTGGAAACCAGCCTTGTAAGCGAGGGCATAATAGCCAATTCATTGCCGGCTTCAAGCTTTTCCGTGGCCTTGAATGAGGGGTGGCGGGGGGAAGTGTCCCATGCTGTCCTGACCGATGAAAACGGAAAAATTCTACGGTACAAAATTAAGGATCCTTCTTTTCACAACTGGAACGGACTGGCCATGGCGTTAAGGGACACCGGAATCTCGGATTTTCCCCTGAACAATAAGAGTTTCAATCTATCCTATTGCGGATTTGATCTTTAGAAATGCGGAGAACATCATATGCTTAGTGTACTGAAAAACAGATTTGAACAAGGATACCGAACCAACAGGTATCCCGAAGAACCAGTCAAAGTGTTTCCCCGCTACCGAGGCAGACCGGTCATCCAGAATAATATTTCCAGGCAGACCCTTGAAGCCTGTGCCGCATCCTGTCCCCAGGATGCCATAGATGTGCAGAATCAAAAGATTGACATGGGCCGGTGCATTTTCTGCGGGACTTGCGAAAATACCTCCAACGGCCAGATCAAGTTTACCAATGATTATGAAATTTCAACATCACAACGGGCAGACCTTATAACCTCAGGTGATCTTCCGGCCCTGGCCCAGCACGCCAAGCAGCATTTTAAAAAGTTGTTTGGACGCTCCCTGCAATTGCGCCAGGTATCAGCGGCCGGCTGCAATGCCTGCGAGGCAGATTTGAACGTACTGGCCACCCCGTTTTTTGACCTGGCCAGGTTTGGGATAAACTTTGTCGCCTCCCCCCGCCATGCCGACGGGATTGTGGTTACAGGCCCGATATCCAGGAACATGAAAACGGCTCTACTCCAGACCTATGAGGCCACACCATCTCCCAAGGTGGTCATTGCCGTGGGATCATGCACCATCAGCGGCGGTCCTTTCACCGGAAGCCCCGAAATCACCGAGGGGCTGGACAAGATCCTGCCGGTGGACCTGTTTATTCCGGGGTGCCCGCCCCATCCCATGACCAACCTTCACGCACTGCTTTCGTTTTTCAAGTAATCCGGCGTGAAAAATATATAGAGGGATTAGATCATGCAAGGACGTATGAGGGCTCATCAACTGACCACAGATCAGATCAACGCACTTTTAACCACATCCCAGGTGGGGCATCTGGCAACACTGAACGACAACGGGTTTCCCTATGTCACACCTGTGCATTTTGTTTACATGGCCGGAGCAATTTATATTCACGGATTAAGCAAAGGGCAGAAGATCGGGAACATTCAGCGCAACAGCAAAGTCTGTTTCGAAGTGATGAGCCAGGGCAAATTTATGCTTTCCAATGAACCTTGCGATGTTAATACGGAATATCAGAGTGTCATCATTCACGGTGAAGCAACTCTTTTGAAAGATCAAGACAAAAAGATTGAAGCATTGAATGCCATTATTGAAAAGTATGTTCCTGATCTGACCGGAAAACAATTCCCTTCCAACGCGCTTGCCGCCACTGGTGTGATTAAGATTGATGTCATCGAATGTACAGGTAAATTTTATAATGATACCTGTCAGTAGGATCTTTCCCGGGACACTCAATTAAACGTATGGCGCAGGTGATCTGCCGATCTAAACATAGCACATCTTGATTACAGGCATCGGGTGTGCTATTAGACACCATCCAAAAAATTATTCCCCGCCATTGTATGCATTGTAACGTTGGGGGGCAGAGTCAGTATTTACTGATAACATCTTGCACAGTATCCGGCAGGGATAATACACCACTATGACATCTCCACTTGATTTGATCCGGGCCATCCACGATATCAGCCACCCGCAACTGCTTATAAAAAATTGTGACGGAATACATACCAGCCGTCCCACCCAAAGTAATCTGGCTTCGCTGCCAGACAATGCCTATGTTCCGGCCATACGGCCGGAAAACCTTGGGGATTCTGAATTTAAACGCCGCCATGGTTTAAAATATGCCTACGTGGCAGGAGCCATGGCCAATGCCATTGCATCCACAGCCCTTGTGAAAACCATGGGCCAGAACGGGATGGTGGGTTTCTTTGGTGCCGGGGGATTAAACCTTTCTCAAATCGAATCAGCCATTCTTGAAATTAAGGAGAACCTTGGGGAAAAACCCTTTGGATTCAATCTGATCCACAGTCTGGTAGACCCGGGCCATGAAATGGCGACAGTAAAGCTTTATCTTCACCATGGGGTTACCCTGATTTCTGCCGCGGCATTTCTGCGTATCACTCTGCCCCTGGTATATTATCGTGTCAAAGGCATCCATAAAAACCGTCAGGGAGAAATTATCACCCCCAACCGCGTCATTGCAAAAGTCTCCCGCATTGAAGTGGCCCGGCAGTTCTTTGCCCCTCCCCCGGAAAAACTGCTCAGCCAGCTGGTTGAACAAAAGATGATCACGTCCGAAGAAGCCGTGCTTGCCTCTCAAATCCCCATGGCCCAGGATCTTACCGCCGAAGCCGATTCCGGGGGGCATACGGACAACCGCCCTGCCCTGGCGTTGCTGCCAACGTTCATTGCCCTTAGAAATGAAGCCATGGCAACATATAATTTTAAAACCGCTCTTTGCGTGGGGCTTGGTGGCGGCATTGCCACACCTGAATCCGCGGCTGCCGCATTCAGCATGGGCGCTGCATATATCCTTACAGGATCCATCAACCAGGCATGTGTGGAGTCGGGCATCTGCGAAGATGTCAAAAAACTGCTCAGCCAGGCCGAACAGGCGGATGTTGCCATGGCGCCTTCCGCAGACATGTTCGAGATTGGCGCCCGGGTACAGGTGCTTAAACGGGGCACCTTGTTTCCCGTACGTGCGGAAAAGCTGTATCAGTTTTACAAAAATTACCGCTGCTTTTCAGACCTTCCCCCGGCTGCACAAAAAGAGATTGAGGATAAATTTTTGTTAACCTCCTTTGATGCGGCATGGCAGTCCACCCGGCAGTTTTTCCTGTCACGGGGAAGCCAGCAGGAGGTGGATCGTGCAGAACAGGATCCAGCCCACAAAATGGCCCTGGTTTTCAGATCCTATCTGGGGCAGTCTTCCAGGTGGGCAATCCAGGGAAATCCCTTGCGTAAAATGGACTACCAGGTCTGGTGCGGGCCTGCCATGGGTGCATTCAACCAATGGGTCAAAGGCAGTTTTCTTGAGCCCCATACCAATCGGTTTGCAGCGGAAATTGCCATGAATCTGCTCACAGGGGCCTGTGTTGTAACCCGGGCCGCATTTGCAAGGGCCCAGGGCATTGAGCTTCCCCCCGGTGCCGGGCTATTTTCGCCCATGCCTCTCAAGGAGATTTTCAATCTGATATCTTCAGATTCTATGTAAAACTTTTGTCAATTTCCTTGCCTGCTGATGATTTACCATACCCAGGTCATTATATTACCTGAAATTTGTGCCCGAACGAACACCCAAGTGTTTGGACAAAACGATGCATAGGTGCAAGGCGCAGACGGGTGAC
Organism: uncultured Desulfobacter sp.; assembly: GCF_963665355.1. GTDB lineage: Bacteria > Desulfobacterota > Desulfobacteria > Desulfobacterales > Desulfobacteraceae > Desulfobacter. The sequence continues at coordinate 4,344,002 of NZ_OY762229.1, read as the reverse complement.
TTTTCGTCCAAACACGATTAAAACCTGCAACCATATTATTTTCTTACATGACATCCAAAGCCGAAATAGAAAAACAGACGCCATGTTCCCCCCGGATGCCCATCGCCATTATCGGTATGGGCTGTATTTTTCCTGAATCCAGAAACCTTAAAGAGTTCTGGAAACTGATATTCAACGGTGTTGATGCCATAACCGACATCCCTGAAGAGACGCACTGGCGCCTGAAAGATTATTTCAATGAAGATCCGTCCTGCCCTGACCATACCTACTGCAGCAGAGGCGGATTTTTACCGGACATTGCCTTTGATCCTCTGACATACGGCATTCCCCCAAAGAACATTGACGCCACTGATACGTCCCAGCTTCTCGGTCTGGAAGTTGTCCGCATGGCTCTTGCCGATGCAGGCTATCCCGCGGGCCATGTTCACCTGAAAGAAAAACGGGTGAATGTTATCATTGGCGTAACCGGCACCCAGGAACTGGTCATTCCCCTTGGCGCAAGATTGGGACATCCGTTCTGGAAAAATGCATTGGATGCCGCCGGCATTGCCCCGGATAAAAAGGCAAGCATATTAAAGATGATCAGCGACTCCTATGTCAGCTGGCAGGAGAATTCATTTCCAGGTCTTTTAGGCAATGTGGTGGCCGGCAGAATCGCCAACCGCATGGATCTGTCGGGTACTAACACGGTGTGCGATGCGGCGTGTGCAAGCTCTTTTTCGGCCATTCATACAGCCATGATGGAGCTTGAAACCGGGCGGTGCGACATGTCCATCACCGGCGGGGTGGATACTCTCAATGACATCTTCATGCACATGTGTTTCTCCAAAACCGGTGTATTGTCCCACACCAGTGATGCCCGGCCCTTTTCAAAAGACGCTGACGGCACAGTGCTTGGTGAAGGCATCGGCCTTCTGGTGCTCAAGCGCCTGGAGGATGCCCGGCGTGATAAGGACCGGATTTATGCGGTCATCAAAGGCATGGGCACCTCCAGTGACGGGCGCACCTCGGCCATATACGCCCCGGAGGCCAAAGGACAGATCAGGGCATTGGAAAACGCCTACAGCCATGCTGGGATTCTGCCGGAATCCGTGGGGCTGATTGAAGCCCATGGCACAGGAACAAGGGTGGGTGATAAAGTTGAATTCACAGCACTGAAAGAATTTTTCCACAACAAGCCCACTGCATCCACAGCTCTGGGATCCGTAAAATCCATGATCGGGCACTCCAAGGCGGCGGCAGGTGCTGCGGGCATCATCAAGGCCGCTCTTGCCCTGCACCACAAGATCATTCCCCCTACCCTGAAGGCCCAAACCCCGGACCCGGACCTGGATATTCAAAACTCTCCTTTTTATCTTAATCAGGTTTCCCGGCCCTGGGTCGGTAATGACAGGATAAAATCTTTGAGAAGTTCGGGTGTATCCGCCTTTGGATTTGGAGGATCAAATTTTCATGCCGTGCTTGAAGAGTACTCTGAACAAAAAACAGATATCTCCTGGGACGGCTCCGTACAGATTTTGGCACTTTCGGCAGAGTCTAAAGAAGCTGTTGTGGAAAAGCTTGATGCGATAGTCGATACCATCAAAGCATATGATGCCCGGGACAGAGCGGTTTTCTCCCAGGCCATTGCCTGGCAGGCATCACTTTCCAGAAAAGCATTCGTATCAAACCATGATGTGCGATTGTTGATTTTGCTTACTGACCAGGATGATATTTTTGAACGCCTGACCCAGGCAAAGCTTGTGCTCACCGACAGTCAGCCGGCCAAACCGCCCGTATTCCTGGGCAAGGGATCGGCGTCCGGAAAACTGGGCTTTCTTTTCCCGGGCCAGGGCAGTCAGTACACCGGAATGGCCGGCCAGATAATGTCCATCTTCCCCGAAAGTCTTGAAATTCTTGGGATGGCCCAGACGTATGTCAGCAGCACGGATGCAGGACTGAAAGATGATGTTCCCCTGGACGCCTATATGTATCCGTCACCGGAATATGCCATGGATAAAAAAGCAGCCGAGGAAGCCCTGCGCCAGACCCGCATTGCCCAACCGGCCATTGGTACCGTCTCCCTGGCCATGCTGGAAATCCTTTCCCGGTTCAAGGTGGTGCCCCACATGACCTGCGGCCACAGTTACGGAGAGTTGTGTGCTTTATATGCCGCCGGCTGGATTGATGCTAAAACCTGTCTTGAACTTTCGGCCGCCCGGGGCAACTTCATGGCCAAAGCCGGCCAAAGTGCCGGTGATTCCGGCAGCATGCTTGCGATTCAGGCACCCATTGAAAAAATCGAAGCCCTCATTGAAGAGGAAAAACTTGATCTTGTTCTGGCCAATCGAAACAGCCTGTCCCAGGGTGTGTTATCCGGGGAAACCCGGCACATCCTCAAAGCAGAGGAGATCTGTAAAATCCGCAGAATGCGGGCCATTAAACTGCCGGTGGCCGCAGCCTTTCACAGCCGCCTGGTGGCAGATGCCGCAGCCCCGTTTAATGAATTGACCCGGAAAGCGGCCGTCACACCGACTCCTATAAAAGTATTATCCAATACCACCGGTTCACCCTACCCTGGCGATCCGGCCCAGGCCCAGGATCTGTTGGGACAGCAGTTGATGCACCCGGTGGATTTTATCGGCAACATCAAACAGATGCATGAACAAGGCGTTGATACCTTTGTGGAGATCGGGCCCAAATCCGTTCTGTGCAGTCTTGCTAAATCCATTTTAAAAGATCAGGATGTACAAACCATTGCCCTGGATAAGTCAATGGGTAAATCAGCGGGGAAAAATAGTGGTATCCAGGATTTGGCTGTGGGATTATGCGCCATTGCAGCCGCGGGTCATCCTGTGGATCTTTCTGCCTGGGAAGAGGACGCAACACGTCCTGAACCTAAAAAGCTTGTTATCATGCTCAACGGGGCCAATCCAAAGCCCCCGACACCTAAAATGAGCCTTTCTGAGACAACTTTTCCTGAAAAAAAACAGGCGGAACAGACACCCGTTAACACCCCTGTTCAGCCGTCACAGTTCCTTGCAGGCCAACAGCCCAAAAACGAAAAAAACGTACAACAATCGTCTGTTTATACAACAGGTTCAATCCAACAGACATTCACCACACAAGGAAAAACCATGACATCTTTTCCACACCCTGAATTTAAGGCATCCCCATCCATAACAACCTCAAATTCAAACCAGTTTGTGACAGGACATCAGATTCCGGCAAATCCGGATATCCTAGTCCAGGGACTCAATGCCATACAGCAGCTCCAGGCCCAGACTGCCCGGGCCCATGAGAAGTTTCTGGAAACCCAGGCCCAGGCGAGTAACGCCCTGGCCGCCCTTATGTCACAAACCCGTGGACAGGTGTTTGTCCAGGCTCCGGCGAATCCTGTGATTCAACCGCCGGCCCCTGTCCAGGCCATGCCTTACCAACAGGTCCAAATACCTGAACCTGTCCCGGCGGCAGCAGCACCAGTGCAAAAAGCAGCACCTCAACCGAAACCCGTAAACATCCAGCAACCACAGCCGACAGCGGTGCCGAATCCAACCCCGCCCTCCCCTGTCCCGGCAGTGAAAAATGTCCTGTTTGACATTGTCAGCCGATTAACAGGCTTTCCGGTGGAGATGCTGGAACCTGAAATGAATATTGAATCGGACCTTGGTATTGATTCCATCAAAAAGGTTGAGATCATATCGGAACTTGAAAAAGCTTTTCCCGGCAATGAAGCGGTATCGGCACAAAGCCTGGGATCAGTTAAAACCCTGGCAGATATCTGTGCGGCTGTTGAAACCGACCAGGCTCCTGCCCCGGTGGTAAAACAAACCGCAGTCCCTGTTGTCCATGAGCCCAAAAACAATCGTCCCGCCCAAAACACCCTTGGCATTCTGGTCAATATCATCAGTGAATTAACAGGCTTCCCCAAAGAGATGCTCGAACCCGGAATGAATCTTGAATCGGATCTTGGCATAGACTCCATCAAACGGGTTGAAATTTTATCCCGGCTTGAACAGGAACAGCCTGAATCCAGGGCATTATCGCCGGATGACATGGGCAGTCTGAAAACAATAGCCGACATCGTAAATTATTTAACACCTGGACAGACAAAGGTTTCCAAAGAAGCCACAAAAAAAAAACTTCGCATGACCCCTTAACTGATCCCGGACGGGCCCAAGAAACACAAGTAAAAACACTGGGCCGGCAGGAGGTTGTTCTCTCAGCCTTCCCCACCCATCAGGTCCGTTTTTATAATGGGGCAAAAATTCACATTCCGTCAGGTAAAACCATTTACCTGACACGGGATGGTTCCGGCATTGCCGAAGCATTTGAAAAAGAATTTAAAAAACTTAAACTTGCCGCCCGGATTATTGATGCGTCCCCGCAAAACATTCCGGATCTGCCCGATGCTGCAGGACTCGTTCTTATACCGGACACCTTCAATCAACCCGGCGATGATGATTTGGCCGGTCAGTTTCTGTTAACGGCATTTGAAATTGCATCCAAAAACGGACCCTACCTGGCCACCAGCGCCAGGGATGGCGGCAGTTTCATGGCCTGTGTCAGCTTTCTTGGCGGCGGCTTTGGGTTTAAAAATTTTGAAACACAAGTCAGCCCCGTTTACGGCGGCATGGCAGGCCTTGCCAAAACAGCGGCCCTTGAATGGAAATCGGTTCTGTGCCGGGCCCTGGATCTGCCGTTTGATCAAAAAATCATAAAAAAGAATGCTGAAGAAGCTGTGGCACTGATGATGACCCGGGGGGCCGTGGAAATGGGGCTTGACCGTGCGCACTGTTATATCCCTGAACTTGCATCCAAACCAGTCAGCGAGCCCGTGAACATTTGCCTGGACAAAACCGATGTTGTTGTGATTTCAGGCGGGGCCCGGGGCGTTACGGCCGAATGTGCCATTGCCCTTGCCAGGCAGTGCCAGCCTAAAATAGCACTTTTCGGCAGATCCAAACCGCCTTTTGAGGAACCTGCATGGCTCCAAGGCATGGATACGCCGTCCCAAATGAAACAGGCCATCTTTGCCAATGCCTTTGGAAAAGAAAAACCCACACCTGCCGGCGTAGAAGAACAATATCGCCATTTTGCCTCGAACCGGGACATTAAAGCCAACCTTGAACGTATTCAGACCTGGGGCAATGAGGTTGCCTATTACTGTGTGGACATCCGGGATAAAGACCTTGTCAACTCCACCATGAAAAAAGTAACCCGGCAGCTGGGTCCTGTAACGGCCCTGATTCATGGCGCAGGGGTTCTTGAAGATAAATTGATCTGTGAAAAAACACCTGATCAGTTTAAAAACGTGTTTGAAACCAAAATTAACGGTCTGTTTGAGCTTCTTTCCTCTGTGGATCAAAGCAAACTCAAGTATCTTGTTATGTTTTCATCGGTGGCGGCAAGATTTGGAAACACCGGCCAATGCGATTACGCCATGGCCAACGAAGTTTTGAATAAAATCGCCCAGGCCCGGCAACTCACCCATCCCCATTGCCGTGCCATATCTATAAACTGGGGACCCTGGGACGGCGGCATGGTCACGGACGCCCTGAAACGCGAATTTAAAAAACGCCGGATTGAGCTGATACCCATCCAGGCCGGTGCCCGGCAGATGATTGCGGAAATGGGCAATGCCGACGGATCCTGCATTGAAGTTGTTGTGGGGGGAGAACTCTCCTCTAAAGGGGAAGAACCCTCTGCCGTCATGAATAAAGCCCTGACCCAGACCTTCAGCAGCCTGGACAGTTGCATTATTAAAGACCATAAAATCAACAATGAACCGGTTGTTCCACTGGCCTTAATGATTGATCTTTTGGCCTGCGGTGCCGGAAAAAACAATCCGGGCCTGCAGTTTGCCGGAATGGAAAATATGCATCTTCTCAAAGGGATTCTGCCGGGCAATGACAAAACTGTTGTCCAGGTGGATATAGGGAAATGCACCACCAGAGATCATCAGCTTTTTGCACCAGGTCGTATTACCTCTTCGGGTAAAAACGTATTACCAATTCGCCATGCCGGGGCTCAAGTACTATTAACAGACACCCTTCCCCCACCCCCGGTATTATCACAACCAGCATCCCTGAACCTTGAACCCTATGGATTAAGTACGGATCAGGCCTACGACACCATTCTATTCCATGAAGGTGCCCTTCAATGCATTTCTGAAATCTGCGGGGTGTCCCCAAAGGGAATTGAAGTATTGACAACCACGGCACCCGATATCAGTGCCTGGTATAAAACGCCCCATGCAAAACAATGGACCATGGACCCCATGGTTATGGATGCGGCCTTCCAGTCGGCAATTTTGTGGACCTTCCATAATTGCGGACAGGTATGCCTGCCTGCCGGCTTTGAAAATTTACGAATTTTTAAAAGCTTTCCCAGAGAACACGGGCATCCGATCAGAATCGTATTTACGGTCAACCACCAGGATCAGCACAAAATCAAAGGATATTTTACATTCCTTGATGACAGCATAACAGATGATAGCAACACGGTTGTGGCCAGCATGATGGGATTTGAAGCCATCATGGATTCAGGATTGCACGATAAATTTAAACCCAAGCCTTTATTTGACCGGGACAAAATTTTAGCCTTTGCCCAGGGAAATCCATCCGACGCCTTTGGTGAACCCTATAAAATTTTTGATAAAGAGCGCGAAATTGCAAGACTTCCAAGACCGCCCTACTTTTTTATGGATGCGGTAACAAAGGCAGACCACCCGGCCTGGAAAACCGCACCCGGGGGATGGATAGAAAGCACCTACAAAATTGACAAAGACGCCTGGTATTTTGCCGCCAACCACAGCGATACCATGCCTTTTTGTATTCTGCTTGAAGTGGCCCTTCAACCCTGTGGCTGGCTTGCGGCCTACGGTGGCGCAGCCCTTATCAGCCAAGAGCGTCTGCATTTCAGAAATCTTGGGGGTAAGGCCAGGCTCATCAGAAATCTGACCCGGACCTCCGGTATAGTTACAATCCGTGTCAGGATGACCGAAGTTTCCAGGGCCGGTGGAATGATTATCCAGAATTTTGATATGGATGTGCAAAACAAAGGGGAATCCGTTTACAAAGGCACCACAAATTTTGGTTTCTTTACGTCGGATGCCTTATCCAAGCAAGTGGGCATCAGAAAACCCCATGCCTTTATGGAAATAGAACAAAATGGCTCTCAATCTGAAATACTACTTGAAGATCATGCGCCCTTAACCCCGGAAGATCAAACCATCGGGCCCAATACGGGGATGCCGGGAAAAACCTTGAGAATGATAGATAAAATTACATTCCTTGATTTTGAATCTGGGTTGCACGGCCAGGGGGTGATTCAGGGTGAAAAGGTTGTTGATCCTGATGAGTGGTTCTTTCATGCCCATTTTTACCAAGACCCGGTCTGCCCGGGCTCCTTAGGCATTGAATCATTCCTTCAGTTGATGAGATTTTTTCTGGTCAAAAAATTTGATCTTGACCCGGCACAGTTTGCCCCGGCAATTCTTGAAAACCATGACCATGAATGGACATACCGGGGACAAATTATCCAAAGCAATTCAAAAATTGTTGTCCAGGCCCATATAAGCGCCTGCACCATGGATGAAACAGGCTGCAGTGCAACAGCAGACGGCACCCTGTGTGTGGATGGAATCTGCATATATGAAATGAAAAATTTCTGTTTCTTTTTACAGGCATTAACCAATACGACGGATTTAAAAAAAGTTAAAAAACTGTCCCACCCGTCATGACAGGTCCGTGGTGAGTGAACGGCCCGTTAAACGAAGCCGTTCACGCGGTGCAAAAGCTCATTGAACAAAAATTTAAGAAATTTGCTTATTTTTTTACCCCAGCGTCAATGCACACTGGTCACTGAAATTTTTCGCATTACTGATTTCAATGAAAGAGGCACCCCGTTCAGGTCCGAAACTGCCGGCAAGAACAATAATCAGGTCGTCATCGCTGAAATTCTGGTCTTTGATTAAACGGCAGATGGAGTTTACCACAGACTCCCTTGAGTTGGTCCCTAAAGGTATGTAGTCCGGAAAGACGCCAAAGGACAAAGATAGCCTGCGCATCACTTTTCTGTCGTAAACCTGGGCGAAAATAGGGCTGTCCCCACGGTAGGCAGCCAAAGCCAGAATAGTTTTCCCGGAAAGTGAATCCGCCACAATCCCCCTGGTGTTTAACCGCAGGGAAGACTTCACTGCAGCCTTGGCAAGATAGTCTGTCAGTTTGTCGTCACTCGAATAAGGAACGTCAATGAATGAGCTTCTTTTTAACTCGACCTCCTGGGCAATTCTTGCCATGGTCTCCACCGCTTCTTTAGGATATTTGCCGTTGGCAGTCTCGCCTGACAGCATAAGGGCATCAACATGATCTAAGCAGGCATTGGCAACATCAGAAACCTCAGCCCTTGTGGGCCGTGGTGAATTGATCATGGAATGCAGCATCTGGGTGGCCACTATAACCGGACTTCGAAGTTCAATGCAGGTCTGGACTATATCCTTTTGAATCAACGGAATTTTTTCAGTTGGAATTTCGACGGCTAAATCCCCCCTGGCCACCATCACCCCATAGGCATATTTTATAATTTCCCTGAGATTATCAACACCCTGGGCATTTTCAATCTTGGCAATAATCTTAATGGAGGATTTTTTTTCATCAAGAATGTCTTTAACCGCCAAAACATCCTCTTTATTACGCACAAAGGAGTGGGCAATAAAATCAAGTTCCTGATCTGCGGCAAAGGCAATAAATCCCTTATCCTTGTCACTTAGGGCGGGAAGTTTGACATGAACCGATGGGATGTTAATACTCTTCCTGGGATAAATCACCCCGTCATTTTCAACAAAACAGATTAAATGGCCATCGGCCTTGTCAGTCACTTTCAGGGCAATGCATCCGTCATCAATGAGAATGGAAGAACCAACCGGAACATCCTTGGCAAAATGCGGGTATGATACGTAAATTATGTCATCCTTGGAAATTCCGCCGGCCTTTCCTGTAATGCGAATGGAATCCCCATGAACGACGGAGAGTGGCGTTTCGGCGTCACAGGTTCTGATTTCAGGACCTTTGGTATCTAAAAGAATAGCGATCTTGTCCGATACCTTGCGGGTATTTTCAATAACTTTTTTGGCATCATCATGGGTCATATGGGCGGTATTCAAACGAACCACGTTCATCCCGGCCTTATAAAGGGTTTCAATAAACTCAACCGAACAGTTCAAGTTGGATATGGTAGCTACAATTTTTGTTTTACGCCTCTTCAAAGCAGACCTCTCTTTCGGCATAATGCCATGATAAATATTTTGTAATCCGGCAACAGCACCGGAAAAATTTAATGGGGGAATTAGATGGTATGAGGATTAAGGCAAAAAACCGTTTTATTATCAGGTAAGTATTCTAGCTCAAAAGTTAATCAGCGTCAATTACAATTCCCGGTCCAAATCCAACACTTATTTTTTACAGACAGCAACTATCTACGTTTTTACCCTCCCCAAATTTTGATGAAATCACACGCTATTCTTCTGGACGGTGGAAATTGACTTTCTCTTATTATATCATTTTGTTAACAAAGCCTCTGGGGTGGAGGGGTGGAATGTGTAGCAAATGTTTAATGGAGCCCCCTAATTGTAAATTTAATAAATAAAAAGGACTTTTCGATGTCTCTACGCGCACTGCGAACGCTAATTGCAATTTCCCATAAAGGCAGCTTTGTCGCAGCTGCGGAGCACCTTGGCCTGACTCAAGCTGCTGTGAGCCTGCAGATTAAAAATCTGGAAGAGGAGTTAGGTACGGCTCTTTTTAACCGGGATGGGCGCAAACCTAAAATCAACGCAAGTGGCCGACTTGCTGTTGAGCGAGCACAGGAAATTATTGGCTTGTTTGATGGACTGCATGAAGAGTTACATCCGGATGACGCCATTGCAGGAGAGTTGTCCCTCGGAGCCGTTCATACGGTAGTGACTGGTCCACTGCCAACCGTATTGGCTCGATTACAAAGTAACCATAAACATCTGAGGATCAGGTTGTTTTGCAGCCTTTCAGCTGAGCTTGCCAAGAGGATTGAGGAAGACGACCTGGATGGTGCGTTAATTACGGAGCCGATCAAACAAATCCCTTCTACGTGCCAGTGGGTGGCGTACGATACTGAACATTTCTATATTGCTGCACCGAAAGGCACTTCTGTTCATAGTGAGGAAACTTTATTCCGCGAATTTCCTTTTGTTCGCTTTGACCGTACTGCCTGGGCCGGGACTATGATTGAAGCATACCTGATACAACGTGGCATCAGGCCAAAGGACATTATGGAATTCGACACTTGTGAGGCAGCCTTGAGCCTTGTGGAACAAGGGCTTGGGATTACGGTTGTTCCGCTTAGCAACAAGCGTCTCAAAAGGGTCAAAAAACAATTCAGCCTGATTCCTTTAGGGCACCCACAGTTGATACGTCGAGTGGGGCTTTATCAGAAACGCCAACATCCTAAGCATGGGATTTTGAAATTGATCTTGGAAGAGATGTGCCGAGAAACAAATAATTTAGATTAGAATAGTTCAGATGAGAATAATTCAGATGAGATCCGACATTATTCTTAAGTATTTCTTAAGTATTACTTTAAAATTATAAACTTTACTTAACGATAAACTGATATTATCCTTCCGACAATTTTAATGTGATGAGGTTAATATCATGACAACAATTACCAATGCGATAATCCCTGTTCTTTCTCTAATCGTTGTTGGTTTTCTGCTCCGCCGGACTCAATTTGTTCCTGACCATTTCTGGCCGTCGGCAGAAAAACTCACCTATTATGTTTTTTTTCCAGCTCTCCTTATCCACAATCTGGCAAATAAAAAAATCAGTGATCTGCCCTGGTGCGAAATGTTGTTTACGGTACAGGGAACGGTCCTGGTTAGCGCATTGTTGCTGAGTAGCTGGCGGCTTTTTAATCCCCGGGGAAGCGGGGCTCTTTTTACCTCTGTCTTTCAGGGTGGTGTACGTTTCAATACTTTTATTGCATTAGCTATTGCTGAAGCTCTCTTTGGGAAAGAGGGCCTGTTGATAGCGGTAATGGGTGCGGCCTTTATGATTCCTCTGATCAATGTGCTCTGTGTGTCAGCATTTTCACTGACAGTCCCAAGTGATAAGGTTTCTCTTAAAGGTTTTTTTCTCAGCCTGGCCCAGAATCCATTAATTTTAGGATGCCTGATTGGGGGTGCTTTGAATGTATCAGGGATAGGATTGCATCAATCCCTTGATGGGCCTTTAGCTTTGGTTGGAAAACCCGCTTTCCCTCTTGGGTTGATGGCTGTCGGGGCCGCTTATAGAGTTGATAATTTATTTAAACAGTGGCCAGCTCTCACTGTGAGCAGCTTAATGCAGTTATTATGTAAACCACTGATTGCCTTCTGGCTTGCAACTCATTTCTGCCTTTCCGGTACTGCTGCTATCATCGCTGTATTGCTAATGGCTGTGCCAACGGCTCCATCAGCTTACATTCTGTCTCGGCAATTGGGAGGAGATCATGACTCCATGGCCTCGATTATAACTGTTCAAACAGCTATATCTATTTTAACTCTGCCTATTACACTCCTTTTAATAAGTTGATTTGGGGTTTATTTTTAATTCATATGAGGGTACCACCCATATTTAATGACCGATAATGACCAATAAAGGCCTGACAAGAAGGAACCTGTTTGATGAACTTGAAAATAAATACACTGTATTTCAGTGCAACCGGAACAACTGAGAAAATTGTAAACCGTATAGCACAAATCATTGCAAAAAATTTTAGTGAAAAAACTGCTGTTAACACCATTGATTTTACCCGGCCTGAAGCCCGGAAAAAGACTTTTTCCTTTGACAAAAATGATATTGTCATCTTCGGTATTCCCGTTTATGCAGGGCGTGTACCCAATGTGCTGCTTAAATTCTTAAATACAATTTCAGGCAATGGGGCAAAAGCCGTTGCGATCGTCCTTTATGGGAACCGTAATTATGACGATGCGTTAATCGAGTTCAAGGACATTCTGGAATCGGACGGATTTGATGTGATTGCCGGCGGAGCCTTTATCGGCGAGCATTCCTTTTCAGTGACACTGGCAGCTGGTAGACCTGATCAGCAGGATATGGCCTTGGCCGCAGATTTTGCAGATAAAATAACCAATAAGATAAAGACAGTCAGAGACGGCTTTGATATTATCGTTCGGGGGAACAAACCATACAGGGACTATTATCGGCCAAAGGACCCGGATGGTAATCCAGTCAGTATTCTTAAGGTGACTCCCAAAACAAACAGTAACTGCACCGACTGCAAGCTATGTTGTGAGATATGCCCTATGGGTTCAATTGACTGGGACGATGTGTCCAACATTACGGGAATTTGTATCAAGTGCGGTGCCTGCATTAAAAAATGCCCTGTTGATGCCAAGTATTTTGATGATGAAAAATACCTGCGACATAAACAGGAATTGGAAGATGAACTGACGCCTATTCGCCGGGAACCGGAATATTTTGTCTAACAGCCATGGGCTGACCTGACATATCAGCTGCCGGGCTCAGTCCACAACAAAGTTTGAAAGATCTTAGTGACTTATCCAGTCTTTCATATAAAAAATAGTATCTATTCAAGGTTGTATTTTTTTTATTTTGGTGAAAAGGGACAGGAAACGGGATAAATTCACCACTGCACCTGTCCTGGACACATTCATACAACTTGTTTTTTGCCTTTTATCATCTATATCTACTTGGCCTTTCGTGTCCCTTCGGTAAGCCTGCATGAATTCAATCTCCGCAGCTGATATAACGGTCCCATCAATATTTTAAGGAGGGACCCATGAATAAAACAAAGCTGACGGACACGCAGTATTCAGCACTGGAAAAGGTGGAACAGCAGTTTACAGCCTGGAGAGAAACGCGGACAAAAAGAGGTCGTATTCCGGATTCGTTATGGTCTGCGGCTGTAGATCTTTATTATTCTTATGGCCTGAGTATAAATAAGATTGCCCGAACATTAAGGCTCAACTATACAGACCTGCAATTACACATCACAAAAAAAACGCCGGTTGTCATGCAGCCCATTGAGGATGAGTCAGCCACATTCGTTGAACTGGAACCACCACTTGTAACCACGGACTGCGTCATAGAGATGGAAAAACAATCCGGAGTAAAGCTGCGTATGTGCTTCAGGGGGCGGGCAGATCCCGCGGCCATTGATCTTGGCAGATATTTCCTTGAGGGACTGCCATGATCCAGATCACACCTCATATGAAAATCTTACTAACGGCCATAGGCCGACCTGGTCTCTCAACACCCAGGCCCAACCCACAACAAAACATGAAAGTAACTCAGCAGCTTATTGGTACTTTCATATAAACTGGGTTCAGCCAAACGGTAATCTTCGTGACATGATTGCCCAATGAAACCATTTAGTCTGAATGCCGAAACCATGCAGGTGAGAACATCGCCCGGCTTTATGGGATACGTGACAAAGACTGTTCCCCGCCGATTCAGATGTGCGATGCCTTGTCACGCAATTTCTCTGATGAATTTAAAAGGATTCTTTGTAACTGCCTTACCCATGCCCGCCGGAATTTTGTGGATGTCGAAGATCATTTCCCGGATGAATGCGAGCATGTCATAAATGTCCTTGCTGATGTTTATCATAATGATGACCAGACAAAAAAACAAGCGATGACGCCGGAGCAGCGATTGACTTATCACCAGGAACATAGTGGTCCGTTGATGGCGGATCTTCTGTCCTGGTTGAACAAACAACTTAATGGACATCTGGTGGAACCGAATTCCGGCCTGGGTACAGATCAGCCTTTTGCACAACGAACTGTCAGTCCTTTTCAAAGGAACTACGCATATAAAACTATACGAACAGCCATTGGCTGATCTGACATATCAATTGCCAGGCATAATCCACAACAAAGCTTGAAAGATCTGAGTCTCTTACCCAGACTTTCTTATAAAAGCTACTTCATCAATTTGATTAGCCATAGGCTTATCCTGCAAAGGCATCATCAGGCATTTCCATAACTGAAGTGATGTTGCTTTGCAGTGCATCCATCTTTCCCAAGGTAGCGGGCAAAACCCAGTTGATGAAGTATTCAGCAGTTATTACCTGGCCCTGATAAAAATCCACATCTTTTTTCTTGGCGCTTTCAATTTTCGGTTGTGCCACAACCGCTCTCCACAGTTCTATCCATCCCATGCAGACATCGCCGCACACATCCAGGAACGGATGTGCCATGGCAAATGCATGGAGTACATTTTCCGACATGGCAGTTATGCCCATATGCATGGCCACTTCTCCAAGTTTATTAACGCTTTTTTCAACTTTTTCAGCCATGGGTGACAGTGCCTCAATTTCTTTTGCTGCCACAATGGTGGCCTTCATTTCACCAAGCATATCCATGAACGGTTTGCCCTTTTTTAGGCCCAGTTTTCTACCCAGCAGATCCATGGCCTGAATACCGTTGGTGCCTTCATAGATAGATGTAATCTTACAGTCCCGAAGCAACTGTTCCTGGGGATACTCCTGTATGTATCCATAACCGCCGTAAATCTGTACACCCATGGTGCACACCTCAAAAGAGCGATCCGTATTGTATGATTTCATTATGGGTGTTAATAGCTCAATCAGACCGTTCCACTTATCTTTTTCTTCTTCTGTAGTTGCAATTTTAACACGGTCAAAGCAGATGGATGCGTAGTAAAGCAATCCGCGCATACCGTCCACATAGGCTTTCATGGTAAGCAGTTGACGTTTTACATCCGGATGGTTGATGATGGCCACGGGTTTGGGGTCTGCTTCAAAAATCTTGGTCAGATCCACACCCTGAATTCTTTGTCGCGCATAATTAACAGCATTGATATAGGAAGAAGAGGCAAAGGCAAATCCCTGTCCGGCAACACCATGGCGGGCTTCATTCATCATGACAAACATGGCTTTCATACCCTTATTTTCATCCCCTAAAAGCTCGCCAATGCAGTTTCCTTTGGAGCCAAATGACAATGACGAGGTCGCATTGCCGTGGATGCCCATTTTTTTTTCAAGACCGGTGCACACAACATCGTTAAATTCTCCGATGGAACCGTCCTGGTTTACCCGATATTTAGGTACCAGAAACAAAGAAATCCCTTTGGTGCTGGCAGGGGCACCTTCAATTCTGGCAAGAACAGAATGAATTATGTTTTCAGTAAGATCCTGATCTCCGCCGGAAATAAAAATCTTGTTGCCGATAATGGTATATGTGCCGTCATCGTTTTTAACGGCTATGGTGGTCAGGTTGCCGACATCTGAACCTGCTTCAGGTTCAGTCAGACACATGGTACCGGCCCATTTGCCGGTGTACAAATTTTTTAGATAGTTTTTTTTCTGTGCTTGTGTGCCAAACACTTCAACCAACTTGCCGGTGCCGTGGGTAAGGGCCAGATACATAAAAAGGGAACCGTTTGCACCGGAAAAAAGTTCAGCGGCAGCCATGGCAAGAATCTTTGGCATACCCTGACCACCATATTCAGCGTCGTCACACATGGCCACCCACGCCCCTTCGCAAAACAGTTCGTAGACCTTATGAAAACTTTCAGGCACAGTTACTTTACCGTTATCAAGTGTGCAGCCAATTTCGTCTCCCTCTTTATTGGTAGGAAGAATCTCTTTCACAGCCAGGGTTCTTGCTTCCTTGAGCACCATATCCATAGTTTTTTTGTTAAAATCCGCATAGATTTCGTTTTCGGCCAGATCAGAGGCTGAAAACATTTCATGAATTACAAACTCCTGGTCACGTCTGTCCGCAATGTATTGTGCCATAATGGATCTCTCCTTAATTAATGCAAATTTAAATGGGATTTCTGATGACCGTAGAGAAACATATTAAAAATACTTTACATCCAGCAGTAGGCCCGGGCGTCATCTCTGTCCCTGGTGAAAATGTCGTGAATACACTGCTTATTGTCCCAATTAAGCAATAGATCCTATCACATTCCACTTTTTGCCGGGGAAATATTAATATTTAGATTATGTTATTTTTGTCCATTAATTTCAATAATAGAAGATAAATTTATGCCAACAAAAATATGTAGCTTCATTTACATAAATCAAAGAGCAAATCAAGAGAGTATGAGTGGCACACCTGTCATTGACGGATTGGGGCCACTGGGTGCAAAAGACCACAGCGAAGATGAGTACATTGAAAAGCCCGGTTTTATTTCATACAATCGGCCCCCACCCCTGTTCCAGGGATGGGGGCCGTATAAATAAAAGATTATGCCAAAGTAAACTTTGCAACCAGCTGGTTAAGATTTTCTGCCAGTTTGGACAGTTCGGCCGAACTTTCATTGACCTGGAGACTGCCGTTTCGCATTTCATCAGAAGCCTGGCTGACGAGGTTAATATCCTGGCTGACCTCGCCGGCGACAGCAGACGCCTGGTTGACGTTTTCATTCACCTCATTGACTCCCTGGCCCGCCTGGCTTACGTTATGGACTATTTCCTGGGTCGTGGCACTCTGCTCTTCGATGGCCGCAGCAACAGATGTTACAACGGTATTAATTTCGTTAATAACTTCCACAATGGATTCAATGGCCGCAACAGATTCCCTGGTGGTGACCTGAACCTCACCTATCCTGGAACCAATTTCGCTGGTGGCGTTGGCTGTTTGCTGGGCAAGAGCTTTGATCTCTCCGGCAACTACGGCGAACCCTTTTCCGGCCTCCCCTGCCCTTGCGGCTTCTATGGTTGCATTAAGAGCCAAAAGATTGGTCTGTTCGGAAATATCCGCAATGGCCTCGGTAACTTTACTGATTTGAGAGGCGGCATGGCCAAGCTCGTTTACTTTTAAAGACACCTGTTCGGCTTTCTTAACGGCATCCATAGTTGTCTGACTGCCTTTGGCCGTGTTGGATGCAATTTCTGAAATTGTCGAGGACATCTCCTCTGCTGCAGCGACAATCATCTGGATATTGGCCGACGTCTGCTCCGTGGCTGCGGCCACACCATTCATGCTTGTGGTCATCTCTTCTGCGGCCGCCGCAACAGCGTTGGCTCTGTCAGATGTATGACCAGCACTGGAGGCCATCTGTTCTGAAATAGCAGAAAGCTCTGTGGAAGATGCTGTGAGGGTCTTGGTGCCGCCCGTGATTTCCGTCAGCATGGCCACCAGGTTGCCGGTCATTTTCTTCATGCTGGCATAGACACCTGTTGATTTCCCGCCATTTTCCTGAAATTTTATCGTTAAATTCCCATCGGCAATGCTGTCTGCAATGTCCGCAATCTCACCAGGTTCTCCGCCAAGTTGAAGCATAATGCCTTTAACAAACCAGAGGATACCAAGCACAATAATCACCAGGGAAAACAGCCCCACAATGACGACCAGCTTTTGAATTGAATGGGCCGAGCTTAAAAATTCGTCTTCATTCTGGGTCACGATGATGCTCCAGCCCGTGGATTTGACCGGGGTAAACCCGGCAATTTTAGACACTCCGTTAAACAGATAATTCTCCACACCAGATTCCTGGGCCATCATTCGCCTGGAAATCGTCTCCATGCCTTTCATATTGGCTACAGTGGCTTTAAAACGAATTTTATCAGAGGGATGTGAAATAACCAGGCCTGTTTTGTCTATCATAAACGGATACCCGGTTTCTCCTATTTTGACGGCGGTAATTTTATCGCTAAGTCTATCCAGCTTGATGAGAAATACAAATGCGCCGCCAAATCGACCGGAAGCCGTATTCAAGGGTACGGCCAGGCTGATAATCGGCTGTCCCGAGGCCTTTGATAAAAGGGGAGGACTTAAATTGGTCCGGCCTTGTTTCGCATGAGTAAAATATTCCCGGTCCCCAAGGGAAGCGCCGATAAGTTTTTGTGTATTGTCGGCGATGACAATTCCATCCTGGTCCGTAACGAGAATACATTCGTAGCGCCCTTGGCATTTAGCCGCGATTGCCACAATAAATTCCTCTAATTCATGTAACTGCTGGGATGCAGAGTCCCGACCGGAATCATACACCTTGGAAACGGCCTCAATCACTGTACGATCCTGGGCCATGGACTCAGTATAAATTATTTCCTGGCTGACTATCTCTTCTGCCAGCGAAGCCAGATCTTTGGCGATTTGCAAGGCCTGGGATTTTGCGCCTGACACCAGGGCACTGCTGGCCTTACTAACAGCAAAATAACCCACAACGGCAAGGGGAAGCATGGAAACAATAACTCCTCCAAGAATCAATTTTGATTTCAGCGACAGTCTCATAATAACTCTCCTTAGCAATTTTTTTGACATGTTACCCATTAAAACAGCACAGTTAAAATTCGTCTCCCCCCAAAAAAGAGTAGATACATGGATTTAAAGAGTCGTCGTTTAGCGGATTATGTAACTCTCCTGCATGACGAAAAAGCGGGCTCAACATTACACCCCAATACTGCAATAAAACAGCGATATCGCAGATTCTATACTTAATTATTAAGGGGAATTCGTTTGAAAAAATTCCCAACAAGTTACGATACAACCCGATATTTGTCAATAAAATACTTTACTTGTGATAGCCAAACAACAGGCTCCGCCCTGATAATCCTTCGAAGAAACTCTGTTCAACATGTTAGAAACATACGAGAATAAACGCGATACTCTGCCAATCTGAGATGCTTCTTTGTCCACCTGAAATTTTAGCCCATATCGCCTAAACAGATTTCAACTGCCGGTCGCGCAAAACAAACTGCTGATCGGCAATCCGTTTGACCTGGTCCATATAATGGGAAACCATTATAATCGTACATCTGTTTTTCAACCGTCCCAGCAGTTTCTCTATGACCTTTACCGAAGTGTCATCCAGACTGGATGTAGGTTCATCAAGGAGCAGAACCTGGGGATCGAGGACAAGGGATCTGGCCAGACAAAGCCGCTGCTGCTGCCCCCCTGAAAGAAGGCGTGCATCCTCGGACAGCCTGTCCTTGACCTCTTCCCATAAAGAGGCCTGTTCAAGGGCATTTTTCACTTTTTCCCGGACATTGTCCTGATTCTTATTTCCCGCAAGTTTTAAAGGAAATGCCACATTTTTGTAAATGCTCATGGGCAAAGGGTTGGGGATCTGAAATACCATACCCACCTTTTTTCTCAATTCGGGCAGGGGGAACTTTTTTTGAAAAATATCTTCAAAACCATGGCCGAAATCAATGGCGACCAGTCCGTCAACCCTTGCGCCGTCCATGTTCTGGCAAAGCCGGTTCAATATGGTGAGAAATGATGATTTGCCCTGCCCCGAGGGTCCTGTAATGGAAGTAATGGTATTTTTATAAATATCAATATTTATATTTTCCAGGATGATCCGGGTTCTGTAATAGAAAGAAAGGTCTCTGATTTTGATCTTAACCGAATTTTGCATGTTTAATTCCTATAGTATTCCCGCCCTGCGATCAATCAGAACCTTGATGATATGGGCAAGCCCAAAGAGCGTGGAACAAAGTAACAGCAAAACAAGAGCAGCCCCGTATCCTTTGACCAGTTCTGCAGGATCGGTGTATTCCGATGCCGTATAATAAATGTAAAACGGCAGGGCCTCAAAGCTTGCAAAAAGGGATTTGGGAACACCTGCGGTGGCCACCACGCCTGTGAGCATGATTACGGCTGTATCCTCGGCGCATCTTCCAATGGCAAGAACCACACCTGAAACAATGTCGGAAAGCGCCGAAGGCAACAGAACCCAAACGATGTTCTGCAGTTTTGTAGCCCCTAAAACAGGTGCTGTAAGACGAATTGAAATCGGAATGCGTTCAATGGCGCCCTGGGTGGTTTTGATGATATAGGGCAAAACCAGAAATGCAAGGGACAGGGCGGAAATGAGCAAACACGGATAAATGCGGCTGTTGTAAAAATGATGCAGAAAAATGGTGATTGAAAAGCCGAAAAGCCCCACCACAATGGAAGGGATTCCCGCCAGAATATCCACCATAAAACTGAACACGTTCCTGGCTCTTAAAGGTGCATATTCAGCCAGATAAATGCCGGCACAAAGCCCGAGTGGCAGCGCAATTCCCACGGACACCAGGATCAGCAGAAAAGTACCGGCCATGGCCGGAAACAGTCCACCGAACACCTGACGCTTGAGCAGGATGGCATCCCAGGCGCGGGTATCGGCAAAAATGAGCTCAAAAGTCAGGGAGCGGCCCCCTTTCAGGATTAAAAATCCAATAATAATTGAAACGCCTGCGGTAAGGATCAGGGCACAAATCCATGAAAAAGCAGATAACATCCTGTCAGGTAAGCCTTTCGGCACTATTTTACCCCCCGGCCGGAAATGCGGGCCAAAAGAATCCCTATTCCTGTCACTATATAGAGAACAGCGCCGCTGACAAATATGGTCGTAAATTCAATACTGTCAAAATCCGCAGCAATGATCATGGCAATATGGGCGGTCAGTGTCCTGGCCGAGTCCAGGACGCATGAGGGAAGCATGACACTGTTCCCGCTGAGCATCAGGGCCACCAGGGTATCCCCCATGGCCCGGCCAAAGGCAAGAATCAAGCCGGTCAAAACCCCGGGCCATGCCTGGGGTAAAATAACATAAAACAGTTTTTGAAAAGGGGTGGCGCCAAGGGAATCCACAGCATCGGTGTACATCTTAGGAACCTGTTCAAAGCTTGACGAAAAGAACAGGATCATGGTGGGGGAAATCAGCAGGCCAAGCATAGTTCCGGCAGATAATATGCACATACCTGATCCATGGGAAAAAAGGTTCCGGACAAGGGGAACCAGCAGAAACACCCCCACAAACCCGTAAATCACAGTGGGAATGGCGGTCATGAACTGAACAAATTTTTTAAGCAGTCGTCCTGCCTGTCCTTTATGTGTAATCTGCATGAAGAATGAACAGCCAAGGCTGATGGGAAAACTGATCACAAGACTGAATGCTGCGATATAAAAGGTGCCTGCAATCATGGCCAGAATGCCGAACCGGCCATGGTCCGGAGACCACGAGTCGGTCAAAACGCCCCAGAGCATCCCGCTTTTAAGGACAGGCAGGCTTAAGGCCACCATAAACCCTAAAACACACAGGGTGACAGCCGCGCATAAAAAAGATGCACCGGCAAAGACAGCCGGTGCACATTTATCCGTCAACGACATCAGTTAACAGGAATAAAACCCTGTTCAGAAACTATCTTCTGGCCTTCGGGGCTGAGCAGGTAGGTGATCAGTTTTTTGGCAAGGCCTGTGTATTCGCCTTTGGTATTGCTGAAAAGGCCTCTGGCCACTTTGTATTCGCCGGACTGAACCGTCTTCAGGGTGGGAATAACCCCGTCCAGGGCAATGGGAGCAACCGTTTCATCCATATAGCCCACGGAGACATACCCAATGGCATAGGGATCGTTGGTAACTGCCGCCTTCATGGCACCGTTGGAAGCCACAAAATTAGCTTTCTGGGAAATATCTCCCTTGGCCAGGGCTTTTTTCCAGAATACTTCCCGGGTGCCGGAAGATTTGTCCCTTGTATAAATATTGATGGTCCGGTCTTCACCGCCAAGTTCCTTCCAGTTTGTAATTTTTCCGGCATAGATATCCATAAGCTGCCTGCCGGATAGCGCCTTCACAGGATTTGACGGATGAACCACCGTTCCCACGCCGTCAATGGCCCATTTGTACATGCTCAGATTATATTTTGAAACTTCTTCATCCGTGGGCTTACGACCGGAGTTGCCAATGTCCACAAGGCCCTCTCCCACCTGCTTGATTCCGGCACCGGACCCGCCGCCTGCAATGGTAATCTGGATACCAGGATTACTCTCCATGATCCTTTTGGCCGCTTCTTTCATGACTGGAATATGGGCTGTGCCGCCTGCAATGCGCAACACCCCTGTTTCACCCTTGAATGCGTCGAGTTCAGAAGCACATAACGTTCCTGCGGCAAACGAAATAATCGATAAAACAATGAACCATGAGTACAGTTTAAACACCTGTTTCATTTTTTCTCCTCAAATTTTTATTGGAAACTGAAATTATTATTAAAACAATGAATAAATACTATAAATCCTGAAGTTTTTCCACTGCAAGTACAAAGGGGTTATGACTTTTTAAACAGATTATAAAACTTTAACGCCCTGCTAACCCATCCCGAATGAACTTCGTATAGAAGAGCGGTGGAAGTATTTTGCAGCGCTCTTAGACGGTAATTATAAGAGCGAAAAGAAGAAGGTAAATTTATAGAAAAGAAAGGAAAATAGTATGTTATCAGTAAAAAAAATCCCTGCTGTTATGTTCTGCCTGTCGGTTGTCATTTTTTGGAGTACTTCTGCTTTTGCCACCCAATACACAGTGGATATCTCCATCTCAGGCCTGGAAACCTGTGATCTGGCAGGGTTTAATCTTGATGTCGAATATAACGCCGCTGATTTGTCAGTGGTATCTTATACGCTGGGTACACAACTGGGCCGTTTAGAGGGCGTGAATCCCTACGCCGAAGACTTTAGTATGGAAGATTATGAAATTGGGACATTTAACCTGTGTGAAATTTCCTACCTGGATGATTTTTCTTTCCAATCCGATGCGTTCCTGCTGGCCACCATTACTTTTGAATCCAGTGAGGAAGATGCGTTGTCCGGCATCAACATTTCCTATTTAGATCTGGCAGATGAACTCGATAATGACATTGCCTTCACTGTGAACGGCACCAGCATCACTGCCATCTGCAACACTGCCAGTGCAGTTCCGGAACCTTCCACCCTTTTCCTCATGGTGTCCGGCCTTTTGGGCGGCCTGATGGGCTTTGGCCGAAAAAACAGAAACTAACAGCCATGGGCTGACCTGACATATCAGCTGCCAGGCTCAGCCCACAACAAAGCTTGAAGAATCTGAGTAACTTACCCAGTCTTTCATATAAAAAAGGAAAAGAACTCATGTTGAAAAAATCCATCGCCGCACTTGCATTCTTTGCCTGTATGTCTGCCCAGTCGGTCTGGGCTGTGGGTGCCAGCTTTGCAGTGTTCAGTGACCCCCATTTCTATGACACGGCTTTAGGCACCCAGGGCACTGCCTTTGAAACCTATCTGGCCTCGGACAGAAAAATGCTAAGGGAATCCGAAGCTATTCTGGTTTCCGCCATAAAAGCCATTAAAGCCAAGAGACCGGATTTTCTGATCATACCGGGAGACTTGACCAAGGACGGAGCGCTAACCAGTCACCAGAAATTTGCCGGCTACCTTGCCGTACTCGAAAAGGCCGGTGTCAAAGTGTATGTTGCCCCGGGCAACCACGATGTCAACAACCCCCATGCCGTATCCTTTTCCGGTTCCGTCACCACGCCGGTGGAGAATGTTTCTCCGGAAACCTTTGCATCCATCTACGGGGCATGCGGTTATGATGAGGCAATTTACCGGGATCCGGCATCACTAAGCTACATTGCAGAACCGGTGGAAGGCATCTGGCTCTTCGCCATTGATTCCTGCAAATACGAAAATAATATCTCCGACGGGTCACCGGAAACCAGCGGAGCCGTTCGGGAAGAGACCATGACCTGGATTCTGGAAAAAATGGCTGAAGCCAAAAGCCTCGGCAAACAGGTGATCGGGTTCATGCACCATGGTGTTACCGAACATTACACCGGCCAGGCTGAAATTTTCGGAGAATATGTTGTGGATGACCGGGAGCAGGTATCCTGCACCCTGGCCAGTGCCGGTATGAAATTTGTCTTTACCGGTCATTACCATGCCAACGACATTACCGAAACCAGCCCTGTCAATGGCGGGCCTACACTTTATGACATTGAAACCGGATCCCTTGTTACCTATCCCTCCCCCTACAGGATTGTCACCCTGATGGATAACAAGGCCGCCATCCACACCGAGTTTGTCCAAAAAATAAACTATGACACCGGAACTCTCTGTTTTCAGGAGTATGCCCGGCAGTACCTTTACAACGGGCTTGTGACCATTGCCACGAACATGCTTGACACCATGTTTGGCGTTTCCGAGGATACGGCCGCAATGGCAGCCCCCCTGGTAGCCCGGGCCTTTTGCGCCCATTACGCCGGCGACGAGAGTGCCGACGATGCAACCCTGGAAATCATTGCCGGCCTGATGTCCAACGCCGCCACCCAGCAGCTGGGGTATGTACTTTATTTTCTGTGGACAGACCTGCCCCCGGCTGACAATTATGCTTTTCTTGATTTTGCCAACGAAATTGAGCTGTCAGTGGCCGGCACCTATACCTCAAGTTATGGAGAAGGAGCCGCTGAAATCCTGACCTATGACCCTGACTCCCAAAGGCTTTTTGTCTCCAATGCCAGTGCCAATACCATTGACGTCATAGACGCCTCCACCCCTTCTTCCCCAAAGCTGTTATTTTCCATTGATCTGTCAAGCTACGGTGGCGGGGTAAACAGCGTTGCCGTTAAAAATGGTATTCTGGCTGCCGCCATTGAAGCAGATCCCAAGCAGAATCCCGGAAAAATAGTATTTTTTGACACCAATGGCGTTGAGTTGAACCAGGTTGCTGCAGGCGCTCTGCCTGATATGGTTACCTTTACCCCCGATGGTACCAAAGTTCTGTCTGCCAATGAAGGGGAGCCCAACGATGATTATAGCATTGACCCAGAAGGATCTGTCACCATAGTTGATTTAAGCAACGGGGTGGAAAATGCAACAGCCGTCACCAAAGGCTTTTCAGCATTTAATGGCCGGAAAGAGTCCCTGACGGCCGCCGGTGTCAGGATTTTTGGCCCAGGGGCTTCAGTGGCCATGGATCTCGAACCTGAATATATTGCCGTATCCCCGGACAGCACCACGGCCTGGATTACATGCCAGGAAAACAACGCCATGGCCATACTGGATATTTCAAAACAGGAAATCACCAATATCGCTGCCCTGCCCTATAAGGATTACAGTGCGGCAGGAAACGGACTTGATGCCAGCAACAAAGACGACAGGGTCAATATCCAAACCTACGGGAATCTTTACGGGATGATCCAGCCCGATGCCGTGGCAGCCTTTCAGGTGGACGGAAGCACATATCTGATCACCGCCAATGAGGGAGATGCAAGGGATTATGACGGCTTTTCAGAAGAAGCCAGGATCAAAGATCTCACCCTTGACACCACGATTTTTCCCAATGCCCATGATCTTCAGAACAATAAGGCTCTGGGCAGGCTTAACATCACAACCACCATGGGCGATACCGACGGTGACGGCGATTACGATGCCCTGTACTGCTATGGCGGGCGGTCTTTTTCCATTTTCAGGGTTAAAGGCACAAGTCTTGAGCAGGTATTTGACAGCGGGGATCAGCTCGAACAGATCACAGCGGCCATGCTGCCGGATCAATTTAACTCCAACAATGATGAAAATGATTCCTTTGACAGCCGCAGTGATGATAAGGGTCCGGAACCCGAAGGTGTCGCTGTGGGTACCATCAATGACCGCATCTATGCCTTTATCGGCCTGGAGCGCATTGGCGGCGTCATGGTCTATGACGTGACCATACCTGCCGCGCCCGTATTTGTCCAGTACATCAACAACCGGGATTTCTCAGGAAATGTTGCTGCGGGTACGGCCGGCGATCTGGCTCCCGAAGGCCTTGTGTTTATTCCGGCTTCAGACAGCCCCACCGGCAATGCCCTTTTAGGTGTCTCCAATGAGATCAGCGGAACCACGACCCTGTATACCATTGATCCTGCCGACGGCCTGGAAGGAGATATCAATGGCGACGGTGTGGTGAACAAAACGGATCTGCAGATATTGCAAATTCATCTGCGTCAGCCGGCTGCTACGTTCCCGGCTGCTGACCTGGATGGCGATGGAACCATTACGATCAAAGATATGCGTAGATTTTTGAAAAAATACTTGTAAACCTGTTACCAGTAAAACATGGTTACCAACACATTGGGGCCGAAGTGTTCTACCCGGCCCCAATGTTTTTATACCCCCCCCAAAAAAAAACTGACGATTCTGCTTAGGAAAGCCTTAAAAAATTACTTTTCACAATCACCGGATTCGGCGTACACTTCAGTTGTTTTTGAAAAAGGATGAAACAACGGATAGCACCTTATGCTTATGAGATATTTAACACACTGTAATATGGGAGAATACAATGTCCGGATCAGAGATTAAAACGTTAGAAGAACAGCTTGAACAGCTTCTCCAGGAGCCTGTTCCCGATCAGGCCGTATATAACGTTAACGCAGCCATGCAGCTTGCCTCAATCATAGAAGCCAAAGGATTTACGTTTCAGTTAAAAGATATGTGCCCCAAAAGCCTGATAGAAACCAACTGGCGGGCGACATTTCTAAAGGAAGGAGAGGTATTTTCAGCCGAACACGCCCAATCATCCATGGCTATATGTTTGGCCGCCGTTGATGTGCTGGCGTCCTTACCGGAGAATAAAAACTAACCCCAAACATGGCCGGGAATGTCCGTTTAAAGTCCTTTTATAATTTTATTTACCTTTTATAATAAGCACATAATTTTTTAACCCTTAATCACTAAAAGGCAAATAAAATGACCTTAAACCCAATGGACAAAAAAATCGCGTTACTTGTGGTTGACGCCCAGGAATCTTTCAAAGCCAGGGGCGATGTTTTCTGGCAATCCAGGGGACCTGAAGATTTTGAACACAACATTAAAGCCCTTGTGAACGGATTCCGCAAAAACGGGCGACCTGTATTCTTTATCCTGCACACGGATGATGATCCCGGATTTTCCCAGGACTCACCTTTTTTCCGGGTGATGGATTTTCTGGAACACCGGCCTGGAGAACCTGTGATTGTCAAGCGTGCGCACAACGCATTCATAGGCACCCACCTTTTGCCCCTGCTGGTTCACAACGGCATTTCCCGGGTGGCCATATGCGGCATCCGCACGGAACAATGCTGCGAAACCACGGCCCGGGTGGCATCGGACCTGGGATTTGAAGTTGACTTTATCACCCAGGCCACCCTGACTTTTCCCCTGACACACCCCGTGACAGGGGAAACTCTGACTGTAGAACAGATCCAGTCCAGGACTGAAGTGGTTCTGCACAACAGATTTGCACGCATCACCACAGTGGACAAAATCCTTAACAGCATTGAAAAATATGGACAGGAGGCCGGATGAAACAAATAGTTTTCCTGCTGTTCCCCGGCTTTGAAATGCTGGATTTTGCAGGCCCCTTCAGGCTTTTGCCGAAGCGAAAAACCGCGGGTGTGACCTTTCCATTGCACACTGCTCCTGGCAGCCGGAAATCACAGCATCCCCGGGCGTCGTCATCCATAAAATCATAACAGACATAAGTCAGAAGATAGTTTAAAAAAATTACAAAAATCTTAGTGTGCCAAAGGATCCAGGACAGTGGAAATTGGGAACCGGATAAGCCACTGGTGCCCAGGTCAGCCAGTGGGGATGGGAGGTGGCGTCACCGCATTTATAGAAATTGCCCCGCCACACCTCTCCCGGGACGGGCTTTACAACAGGGCAGTATGTTTCAAGCAGCTCAAAAGGGATGGCATAGGCAACTTCCCAGATCAGGGATTCTGTTATTTCAGGGTCAACGATTTCGGGAAGCGTGTGTACAACGGGAATGGATTGACACACGTCCACCGGAACAATAATTCTGTTTTTCCGGGGTTCCGGCTGAAAATGAAAAAGCATGATTCCCCCGCAGTTCATCTCCAGATTGAAATAACCGGCATCAGGATCTGACCCGGGTGTAAAAAAGAACTCCACACAGCTGTCCTTGTACACCTCATCCTGATGCTGCCGGGCCACGGCCCGGATATACCGGTCCCGGACATGGAAGTGTACGCCGATGGCGTGTTGATCATAGGCAACCCGGACCTGAACCCGGGGAAAATGAACGGGTTTTTCTCCCATGTAGAAATCCAGCCCCCAAAAGGCCGTGTCCTGCAGGACGGCACTCTCTTTCATGAATGTCTTGACCAGTAACTGTTCATGCCATGCCACATGCATTTCCGGGACAGCCATACAATCTCCTTGAACGCCGTTATTTTGTCTCCGGCAAGTCCTTAGGTTCACCCAATTGCTCAAGCACCGGAATCCGGTTTAACATCTCAAGCAGCTCGCCTTCAAGCTTGAGAGATTTGCCTTTCAAGTCAGACACGACAAAGGTGACATCGGCATCCACACAGATCCGTCCTGTGGCCTGGTTGACAATCTGCTGCCGGATCACGGCGCTTTTATTTCCAATTTTGCCTACCCCTGACCGGATGCGAATCACATCGTTGACCCTGGCCTGGCTCTTATACGAGATATTGATGTTGACCACAAAAAATAAAAACCCCCTTTCCATGAAAGAGTCAAGATCCACATATTCTTCCAATAGCTGCCATCTTGCCTCTTCCAAAAATTCAAGATACCTGGCATTGTTCACGTGCTGATACAGGTCTGTATGATATCCTCTGATTTTAATTTCAGGCTTCATTGCAATTCCTTTTTCAATTGACAAACCGTTCCCGGAGACTTGAAGGGTTAACTCGGTTTTTAGGCTGTTACTTTTTCCGGTTGCACCAGTTCAATAAAAACCCGCTTAAAACCAGATTCTCCGGCATCGTCAGTGAGATAAAGGATATTGAGGACTTTTGCAATTTATTTATAGATCTTTTTCATTGCCCGGGCGCCTTCATTCCATGACTACTAATTCCATGGCCAATAGGATATAAATGACGCTGAAAATAAAAGGGAGATGGACGTAATGACTGAGCATGCGCTTGACAATTTATTAAAAAACTACATGGAGCTGATTTCACGGGTAGATGAACATATCCAACGGCTTGGCAAAATTCATCAAGACCGGCTTGCCTGCAAAAAAGGGTGCGATGACTGCTGCAGGCACCTGTCTTTGTTCCCGGTTGAGGCATTTGCCCTGTCACGGGCCTTCGATCGCCTGGACGCCCCCTGCCGGGCAAAGGTGCTTGGGCAGGCAAAACAGACCGATGCCCAATGTCCCTTGCTTGTGGACCATGTTTGTATGGTCTATGAGGCCCGCCCCATCATCTGTCGGACCCATGGATATCCGTTGTACATGGAAAAAGAGGGCAAAGCCATGGTGGATTTCTGCCCGAAAAATTTCAGAGGTGTAAAAAAACTGGATCACTCTGACATGCTGGATCTTGACCGGATGAACACCCTTCTTTCAGCTGTGAACAGCCATTTTACCGCCTGCTTTGAAGACGGGATGCCCGATCGTATACCTGTGAACCAGGCTTTGGAATTGTGCCGGTATCTTGTGTAAAATCATACAGTTTTCAGACTCCCAGTCAAAACGCAGCCCCTTGTTAAAATATTCAGGAATTTTATGCGCTTTCCTGGATTTTCTTCAGGGGTTCAGGATCGTTCCAGGTCCAGAAGGGCCTGCTTGATATCAAGTCCGCTGGCAAATCCGGTTAATTTTCCGTTTTTACCGATCACGCGGTGGCAGGGAATGATGATGGGTATGGGATTGGATCTGTTGGCCATTCCCACGGCCCGGCAGGCTTTGGGATTTTCAATTCGCCGGGCTATTTCGCCATAGGAAACCGTGGTCCCGTAGGGTATAGCTAAAAGCGCCTGCCAGACTTTTTTCTGGAAATCCGTTCCTTTGGGCTGCAGGTCAATATCAAATTGTTTTAACCGGCCTTCAAAGTATTGCCCAAGCTGGGATACCACATCGGGGAAGATGGTGTTGTCCTCCACCCAGCTTTTTTCTGGTACTGTTTTTTTACCTTTGATTGCAAAGCGCACCTGTTCAAGCTTTGAGTCGCCGGCCAGCATCAAGGGACCAATTTTAGAGTCGATATACCTGTATTTCATCTATTAACCCGTAATCAGCTCCCTGGCTTTGAGCGCCAGTTTTTCCCTGAAAATTTTTGAGTTGTGCCGGATATCCACGGGGAATTTGTAATCAATAAAAATGTACTCGATTCCGGCGGTCAAAGGATTTTTTTGGGCCAGGACAGACAGTTCCATAAGAAATTGTTGTTCATCGGATATTTTCCCATAGGGTTCCACAAACACCACCGGCATCTGGCGGTTTTTAGGGCCAACCCCTGTCAGGGCACTGCGGTAGACCTTTTCATGATTATTAAATATGGCTTCCACGGGGATCGTAAACAAGGTCTCTTCCCCGGTTTCAACCCGATGGGCTTTTCTGCCGCAAAACCAGATCCGGCCCTTTGAATCCTTCCAGCCCAGATCTCCCATCCTGTGCCATATTTTGCCGTCCGCATCCTGTATTTTGGCCAAAAGATCCTCATCCTCATTATTATAATAATGTTCGGTAACAAGATCTGCTTTTACGGTTATCTCCCCCACCTGGTTTTCAGGAACCTCAAGGGCATCCTGCATCCGGGCGATGGGCTCGTCGGAAATCTCGATCAATTTTACCTGGGTATCTGCAATGGGCCGGCCCACACACATGCCAAAACCCTGTTCCGAAAGCTTTTTGGTTTCCGACAGGATTTCATGGGAACCGATGGAAATAATGGGCACAGCTTCCGTGGCCCCGTAAGGGGTATGGATCTGGGTATCCGTGGACAACATGGTTGAAAACTGTTCAATATTGGCAGGACTGACAGGGGCTCCTGCAGACACCACCCGACGCAAAGACGGCAGCTTGATTCCGTGTTCCTTGCCGTATTTTCCCACCCGGTTCAAAAGGGCCGGGGATGCAAACATATTGGTTACACCATGGTTTTCAATGGCTTCGATAATTTTGACCGGATTCACAAGGGCCGGTTTTGTGGGGTCCATATCCGGAATCACCGCTGTCATGCCCAGGGCCGGATCAAACAGTGCAAACAAAGGAAAGGTAGGCAGATCCACCTCATCTGGAGAAATTTGAAAATGGGACTGGATCTGACGGATCTGGGCCTGGAAATTTCCATGGGTGTAAACCACACCCTTGGCCGGACCTGTGGATCCGGTGGTAAAAACAATGGCAGCGGTATCGCTGTCTGTGGTATGCACAGGCTGAAAGGGAGTATTCGAATTATACTCCATAAGCTGATTCAGGGTGTATCCGCCCCAGAACCATTTTCTTCCCACGGTCACCCATTGCTCCACGGTTTTAAAAAAACCGGGACGCAGGCGTCGAAGCACATGGGCCTTTTCAATACCGATAAAGGCCTTGGGACTGCTTTGGGAAAGGCATTGCAGCATCCGGTCAATGCCCATGCCCGGATCCACCACCACGGGAACAGCCCCGACCTTAAACATGGCAAATACCGTAAGAAAAAACTCCATGCCCGGGGTCACCATTAAAATTGTGCGTGTTCCCCGGCTGATTCCGATACTGTCAAACCCGGCAGCAAGGTTATCGGATTGCTGGTCAAGCTGGCGAAAGGTCAGTTGGCTGTAAAGAACCCGTCCGGCATTATCCCGGGAAGCAGGATAAACCACAGCGCGTTTGAACGGATAGAGATCTGCAGATTGTTTGAGGCTTTGGGCAATATTTGTATAGTGTGTCATTGAATTAGTATGTTATCAAAACATCTTTTTTATTTTATAGAGGGTCCCCCCGACCAGGCCTTCGGGAGGCTTGGGCATGGCGTCCTTTAACGGGGCTGTCTGTTCCCTGGCTTTTTCCAGGGCTTCCTTGGCAGCTTGGATCAACTGTTCAGCAGTCTGATCAATCTTTTCCCGGCCCTGGGTGGGGTTGACCTGGAACAGCACATAGGTCTCTTTAATGGGTTTTTCCAATTTTTCAAAGGATTTTTTTAAAGAATCCTTTCCCTTTACCCAGATTTTTTTCTCTGAATCGGCGATTTTCATCTGATCCGGGTACTTGGCCCCCACGGCATCAATACGGGCAATCTCAGTCTCAAACAAATCCATCTCCCCGTTAAAGGCCACCAGGGAGTCGTAAAGCTCGCCCATATGGGCAAAACAAAAGGCCAGCATCTCATCGGGAAGGGTGACATGGGCCAGGGGTACGGTCTTATAAACCGGATCTTTTCCGGAACCTGAAAAAAATTTGGTGTACGCAAAGAATCCGCCCCCGCCAAGGATTCCCAAAATAACCAGGAGCACAATCAGCTTTTTTATAAAAGATTTCTTTTGGGGCCTGGTCGATTTGGCATCGTCACCGCCTTTGGCTTGCTGTGTCTGCTCGGTCGGTTCCCCGGACTCCTCCTTTTTTTTCTTTTTTAACAGGCCCATACTCCCCCCTGATTCTTTGGATACTGTTTATCCCGACCTCAATAAGCCGGGATATCCGAAGCGGACATGAAAATTAAAACACAAAAGAAAATATCAGGACAGAAATTTTTGAATCAATTCAAGTGTGGGGCCGGGCTTATCTTCGAACAGATAATGGCCGGCATCCTCAAATGCATGGGCCCTGGACTGGGGAAATCTTTTTTTAAATTCTTCAAGGAAATGGATATCAAAAACGAAATCCCGGGTACCCCATAAAAACATAAGCTGATCCGGGTCAAGGGCGCAAAGCCCCTGATCCACCCTGCGAACCCTGGCATAACTTCTGTCTTTAGGTGTTATCGGTATATCCTGGACAAATTTTAAGGTGGCAATGCGATTTGCCCAACTGTTGTATGGGGCAACAAGCCCTTTTTTAACTGACGGGGACAGGCGGGTTTCGGCTGCAAGATACAGGGCACCCCGGGCAAAAATATTGGCGCCTAAAACAGCAGGCACGGCAAAGGGGGCAAGATACTTAATGGTCCAAAGGGCTGCCGGAAACCGTTTGGAAGCCGGCAGAAAAAAGCCGGAGGTGTTGGTGATTACAATTTTATCCACCCGATCCAGGTTGTCCAGGGCCCAGGCAAGCCCGATCATTCCACCCCAGTCATGTACAACCAGTGAAATTTTTTCCGGGATATCCAGCCGTCGGATCAGGGTATCCAGGTCTGCGACTCTTTGATCCAGGGTGTAATCATAGGTTTTTGCCGACGGTTTGTCAGAGAAACCGCACCCGATATGATCCGGGGCAATGGTCCTGAAACGGCGGGACAATCCCGTGATCAAATGCCGGAAATAAAAAGACCAGGTGGGGTTGCCGTGGACCATGAGTATGGGCCGGCCGTTCCCCTGATCCACATAATGCATCTGATTCCCGTTGATCTGGGCATAATGGGGTTCAAATGGATAAAGGCGTTCAAATCCTGTGGTGGAGGTCTGCTGCCCGTTTATGATTCTTGTTACCATTCAACCCCCAGAAAATAGCAGTTAAGTCCGGACCCCACCCCCACAAAAACCACAAAGTCTCCGGGGACAAAGAATCCGCGTTCATCGGCAATGGCCGCGGAAATCGGCAGGGACACTGAACCCACATTGCCCAGAAAAGGAAAGGTGCTGAAATCTTTTTTCCGGTCAATATTCATGGCAGTATAAAATCTATTGTGATGGCCCTCCCCCACCTGGTGACCAACTATTTTATCCGGCTTATCCTCAGATAAATTGAACTCTTTGCGGAACATTTCATAGGTTTCCACGACCAGTTCCACACCGTGGTCAAGCACCTTCTGGGCATCGGTACGCATGATCACCTTTGAATCCGTAGGCATACCCTTATCTTCAAATCCCCAGGAACAAAGATTCCAGTGACGGATGGCATTGTTCACCACGCCGCCTTTCACAGCATGGCGCCGGGTTTGGGGACGGCCCAAAGTGCCGTCGGTGAGAAGAATTGCCGCCGCCCCGGAGCCGCCGGTCATGGTGGCCACAGCTTCCCTGTAAAAATCAATGCTTTTGTGGGTGTTGATCTCTTCAATGGTCGCGTCCACAATCTGCCGGGCCGACTCACAGGAGACCACCAGTCCTGCTTTAATATGCCCGAGCTGGATCTCATTGGCCACATGAACCATCCCTGTAATCATGCCCAAGCAGGCAGATTTTACATCATATACATGGGCCCGTGGCCCCACGCCGATCATGTCCGCCACCGCACAGGAGGTGGCCGGTTCAAACCCGTCCTGGCATACCCCGCAAAAACACAGGGCCCCCAGTTCCCTGGGGCTGATACCTGCTTCGTCCAGGGCGCGCCTGCCTGCCACCGCCGCATGTTCGGCAATGGTATGGTCCTCATCCCAGTACCGGCGCTCCCGGATCCCGGTCAACGCCTCCAGCTGGCCGGGCACAAATCCCACAGCCTCAAAAAAAGGGGCCAGTTTTTCATCAATTTCCAGGCTGGTCACGATGTGGGGTGCCAGCTCATATCCGAAGGATTCAATAAACACTTTGTCGTACTTCATTATTTTCTCCAGTATGTCTCCAGATCCTGACGGGTTGCCCCATCAAGTTTCATTCCCATATCCTTGTAAAACACAATCTCAAGGTCATCTGAAAACATGTGGGCATCAGCGGTCACAAAAGGTTGTGGTGCATACCCGATTGTCTTTATTTCAATGTCGTAAAGGGCTTTTTTCGTGGCCCGGGTCACAGGTCCCCGGCACTTCAAATCGCTTTCGTTGTTCTCCAGCACATCATAGCAAATATCGTCCTGGGGCAAAACCCAGCCCATGCGCTGGACAAAAACCCGCAGGGCATGGGCGCAGCACTCGTACATCAGGGTGCCCGGCATGACCATGTCATCAATAAAGTGGCAGGTCAGAAACCAGTCATCAGGATGGATGTCTGCCTGGGCAATGATCCGGCCCATGCCAAACCGCCCTCCCTGGGGGTCAAGGTCAAGCACCCGGTGGATCAGGCGCATGGGTCCGCCGGGCAGCCATTGATTTCTTCCGGTGCGCTTTCCTTGGAAATCTTTGCCAAATGCCGCTTCAAGGTCCCCTGTGCGCAGGGCATCCACCTGTTCATTATTCAGACTCAACCGCTTCACCGGGGCAAACCAGTCCGGGGGCGGGCATTGGATATTCATCTCTTTGTCTTCTTTTTTCAGAATAATGCCTCCGGAATTTTCCACCTCCTGTTCGGTGAAAAAACCTGCGCACCCGTCGCGCATGGAGATAAAGGGCAGTTGATTGATGTAACCCTGGTAATGAAAAAAGAAAAGATAGATCTCGCCCTGCCTTAAAAACCGGTCTATTTCAATGTGGTATTCAATGGTTTCGCCGGGCACGGGAAGTGTGCGGTGAAAAGTGACCTTGGCATCAAGCAGACGGTATTTGCGCTTTCCTTTGACCACGTGGTCTATGCCCAGCCAGGAGCAAAGGAAAAGATCCGCCTGGCCCGCCTCAATGGAGATGGATACCGGGGCTTTGCCGCCGTCCAGATACCAGATATTTTCACGCACGTCATGCTGGGTGACCACTTTCCCGGAAGTTAAGGAGAGTTTTTCCCCATGCACGGATACAATCCGGTCAACCAGCATTAAAGGTTCATCGGGAAGGCGCACCCGCACCGGATAGGTGTCAATGATATCGAAATCAGGCCCCAACACATTTCCGGCTTTTCCCACGGCAAATTCAAGGCACTGGTCCCGGTCCATGAACAGTTCCGTATTTCCGGGAATATTCCGGGGCGGATATGCCGGATTCAGATCGATTTCTCCATGCCACCCCTTTGGCACGGCACGGGCAATGGCCCCAAGCTGTTCAGTCATGGCCTGGATGTTCTGGGCGGAGAACTCCAGGAAACGTTCATGGGCTCTGGCCGTAACCTCCTGGGTATGGGCCAGCAGCCCCGGAAGGGTGCCGCAGGAAAAAGCAAGGGGGGTTCCTGCCGGTTCGGGACAGCAATCAAAAGCCTCATTGACAATGAGGGCTCTGGGAAAAGGCGGACGGGTCATGGGTATTCGGATACAGGTGGGTGACGGACCGTTTTTCTCCGAAGACATCAAAACGTGACGGGGCTTTTCTCCCTGCCCTGCATGATGGCGGCCGGATAATACAACATGCCCTGCAATACCATCCCGGGTCAGACATCCTGCCACGGCGGTTTCCGGAATACCGGAAAAACTATGTAAAGGCACTGGAAACTTTTGGGTATAAAGGCACAAAGCTGTGGCCGCAACGGTAAAAAGGCCTGCTGCAGCCCCGGTATGGCCGGACAACGAAGACGGGCAGAAGACGGGCAAAGAACTGGATTCAAACCCAGACACCTCCCCTGCCCCCAGAAAATGAGACGCGCTGTGGGTCACGGCACCAAGCCCGATCTCACTTAAGTCCATACCGGCATGATTGAGGGCATTTTGCAAAGAATCCCGGATAACCGCAGACCGTGAGGGTTGTGCCTGATCACCGTCTTCCCCGGCAAGGGCAGCTCCGCCGGCACCGCCCACACCATTGACCACGGCATAAATCCGGTCATTATCCCTGTGCGCTGCGTCCAAAGGCTTTAGCACCAAGGCCACGGCCCCTTCCGAAGGCAGCGCCATGGGGTCGATACCGGTCAGAACCAGATCCCGGGTAAAGTTTCGGATGTCGGCTGCAAGATCCACAGCTGCACATATAAAGGTGTCGGTTTCCCCCGATGACAGGGACTTGACGGCAATATCAATGGCTGTCATTCCCGACGCTTCATCCGCAGACAGGGTAAAGCAGGGACCACCCAGTTTAAATGCCCGGGCCAGGCGGGACGCCACAATGCCGCCCAAAGCCCCCAGTGTTGAATCAAAATTTAATGAAGGTCCGATGGTGTCCAGCAACGCTGGGGATACAGTTTTATCCTGACCTTGGATCTGCCAGCGTAAATTGTAGTCCGTGGCCCCGAAATCGAATTCAATGCCCACGGCACACCCCATGTTAGTCCGGGCCGGTTGGGACGCATCCGGCCTGGCAGATATGCCGGCATCTGCCAGGGCAGCCAGGGCTGCTTTGAGCATAATCAAGTGTTGGGGCAGAATCCGATCCATCTGGTTGGGGGGGATATTAAAATCTTTGAGGTCAATGCTCAAATCGTCCATGAAGAGAGTCAAAAGGCTGCGCATTTCAGGGGGCAGGTGATCAAATCTGCGCCACCGGGCCTCTCCGGATCTGCCCATGGCTGTTTTCTGCCCCTGGATGAGATGGGAAAAATCTTCAAGACATGCCGCCCCCCCGGATATCAGGCCCATGCCCACAATGGCACAGGGGACACTTTTCATGACCGGAACAGGCACAAAACCAACCCCATGCCTGCCGGTGTCGGGGGTAAAAGATTCCACAAGGATCTGGGCATTGATTCCGCCAAATCCAAAGGCAGATACGGCCGCACGCAAAGGCTGTCCTGAACCGGCAGATCTCCAGGTAGAAGGCTGGTCCTGAACCCTGACACCGGTGTTCCTGAAAGGAGAATCATCGGGCAGCGCATTGAAATTATTTGACGGGGGCAGCACGCTCTGGTTCATGGCCATGACTGTTTTAATGAAACCTGCAGCACCGGCACCGGTCAAAAGATGGCCTATGTTTGACTTCACCGACCCAATGGAAAAGGATGCGTCCGGACACTTATGTTTTTCCAGCATCTGCATGATGCTTAGGACTTCCACCTCATCCCCCTTGGGGGTTCCGGAACCGTGGCACTCCATGTACTGGATATCACCAAAGGACCAGCCAGCCATATCAAAGGCCCGGGACATGGCCCGGACCTGTCCCTCACTGGCCGGGGCCACAAGGTTGCCTTCAATATCGTTGCTTACCCCCCAGCCCTTAATTACAGCGTGGATGGTGTCTTGACAGGCCAGGGCATCGTCCAGGCGCTTGAGCAGAACCAGACCCGTGCCCTCCCCCACCACCAGGCCATCGGCATCCCGGTCAAAGGGGGCGCAACGGCCCGTGGGCGACAGGGCCTGAAGCTGGGTAAATCCCACCTGGGTGTAAAGGGACTGGGGCCGGGATACGCCCCCGGCCACCATGGCATCCGCCCGCCCGGACAGCAGTTGTTCGCAGGCAAGCTTTATGGAAAAAAGCGACGAGGCACAGGCGGCATCCAGGGTGAAACTGCCGCCGGCCAAGCCCAATACCCTTGCCAGAATTGACGCAGGTGCCGACAGCATGCCAGCACCCCAGGCCTGGTGCCTGGAAGGCATTACAGGATTTGAAGGCAAAAAAAGATCCCGGGTCAGCCGTGATGCCCCGGGTGTAGGCAGGGCTATGGCTGCGAGCACAACACCTGTACGCGCCCTATTTTCCCTGGAAAGCCGGGCATGGGTCAAAAGATCAATGCCTGCGGCAAGGGACAGATGGTGCACAGGGTCCAGGGCGTGAAAAAAATCCATATCCAAACCATGCCCGGCCATATCCGCACCGGAAAAATCAAAGGGGATGGGATCAAAGACGGATTGGGAAATAAGTCCTGCAAACCGGCTGCGGGCCCGGTCGGGCAACGGGGGGCCGGGATGGTGGTCCACAATTAAGTCAGGCGGCACACCCCACCGGTCCCGGGGCACCGGGATCACACTGGAAACCTTGGCCATGACATTGGTAATGAACTGTTGGGTGTCACGGGCACCGGGGAAAATACCGGACATGCCGACCACGGCAATATCTGCGCGTTTTAAAGTCATTGAGCCCATATAATTGACACGGAAAAAGATTGCAAGACGGCTTTGTAAAACTTGTGTAAAACGCCCTAAGCCAAGATCAGTTCCAGGCCCTGTAAAATTGAACGAAACAAAAGAAAACAGGTAAACGCAGACAGACCCGCACAAATCAGGATATCTGCTTTTCCTGATTTACGGTTCTCCTCATACCCAAAGAGAAATGCCAGAATAAAACCGGCTGCAAACCCGCCGCCATGGCCCCAGTTGTTGATATTGGGCAGAATCAGTCCAATGAGCACCAGGCTTAAAATCCAGGATTTGGTTTGATTAAAGACCATCTTTCCCCAGATACCACCCCGGGATTTGCCAAAATAAAAAAGCGCACCGATCAGACCGCACAGACCGGCAGAGGCCCCGATGGTCAAAGGGACACCGCCCAGACAGGAGAGAAGAAACCCACCGGCACCCGAAAGGATGTAGATGGACACCATGCGGTAGAGCCCGAATTCTTTAGCCGTCAGCGGGGCAAGGGTGCGAAGTGCCATCATGTTGAAAAGGATGTGCAACAGACTGCCGTGCAGCCAGTTTGCAGTAAATATACTGCTCCAGTCATGGGTGTATTCCAGGGCCATTGTACCGGAGGCACCAAGGAAAATCAGGGCATTGCTGGACGGTGCCAGGGCTGCTAAAGGGTTCAGGGTCAAATGAAGGCCCTTGGAGAACAGCAGGGACACGACATACATGATCACATTGATCCAGATCATGGCCTTTATCGTCAATTTGGTACGATCATCTATCATGGTTGTTTACCACAGCAAAAAAAATTGTGTTCTGAGAGATCAGTGAATGGTGATATCTTTTATCTTTACGGCGGCCAGGTACTCCTTGACTGCACCCAGGGTCAGGGTAAACATCTTGGTCCCGGCAAGAATGACCACGGGATCGTCCGGGGCACCGCAGGCATTGGCGAATACAGGTCCCATGATACTGGTGGGATCGGTTTTTTTGGCCTGGCGTTTCTGCATTTGCTCTACAAAGGTATCCAGCCGTTCCTTGAGTATGCCAAAATAGTCAATGCGGGTACCTGTGGTTGTCTCCATCAAGGTCGACACATTATTGGAAATCTGGCGGATCTGCTCCCAGAAGGCCTGGGTCAAAGGCGTTTTGTTGGTATCGGTTGCGGCCATGAAAAAAGCAAGCCCCCACCCCACACTTAAAATCTTGAGAATGGCCAGTTCATATTCCAGCCGGTTCAAGTCAATGGAGTGGCCTTCGGGGATTGCTCCCAAAAGTGACTTGATGTCAGCCCGGTCAATGGCAAAGGCTGAAAGATTTTCGGCCATCTGGTCCACGCTAAGGGTTCCTGCCGGGTGATCCTGCATTGCAAAAGGTCGTCCGTTGTCTGCATTCATATGTGTTATGATTTACCTTTACGCCATTTTAAAATTTAGTTATCTTAGCTTCGTTGTTTTTATTTCATGGGCTTTGTTTCGGTCTTTTTCAGCCGATGAAATAACAAAATAACAATCCCCTGGTAAAGTGTAAACCCGGAAGGTAAGGATATATCATGAATATTTATCATGAAGCTGCCAAACAAATTGTTGATTCCCGATACTGTGTGGCCTTTACCGGTGCCGGAATTTCCGTTGAAAGCGGCATTCCACCGTTCAGGGGCAGAAACGGACTGTGGAATAAATATGATCCCAGATCCTTTGAAATTGATTATTTTCTCCAGGATTCAGCCGGATCCTGGGAGGTTATCAGAGATATTTTCTATGACCTGTTTGGCCAGGTCCTGCCCAACACTGCCCACTATACTTTGGCCGAGATGGAGAAACGGGGGCTGTTAAAATCAATTATCACCCAGAATATCGACAACCTGCACAAGGATGCCGGAAACAAAGAAGTTTATGAATTCCACGGGTCATTGAAGCAGATCATCTGCCTGAATTGCGGCAAAAGAGTAAATGTGTCCCGGGTGGACATGAATCGTCTGCCCCCCACCTGCCAAACGTGCGGGGGACTGATGAAACCCGATGTGGTATTTTTCGGTGAAGCCATCCCCGAATATGCGGCGTCCAAATCCATTGATGCGGCCCAGAAAGCGGACTGCATGATACTCATCGGTACCACAGGTACTGTGGCACCGGCCAACACCCTGCCTTCCCAGGCCAAGGCTTATGGCACCACCATTATAGAGATCAACCCGGAGCCGTCGGAATATACCAACCGGATCACGGATATATTTATCAGGGACAAAGCCACAAGGGCCATGGAAAATCTCATGGCCGCCATTGATGAACTGACCTGATGCATGTCCGGGACTAACAGCCATGGGCTGGCCTGACATATCAGCTGCCAGGCTCAGCCCACAACAAAGATTAAAAGATTTTGGTGGCTTACCCAGTCTTTCATATATAAAAAAGAGGAAAATGACATGCCAGATGACTGTCTTTTTTGTAAAATTGCAAATCATGAACTTCCCAGCGACATGATTTATGAAGACAACGAGTATGTGGTATTTAAAGACATCAACCCCAAGGCCCCTGTCCACCTGCTGATAGTACCCAGAACCCATATCCGCAGCGTCAACGACATTGAACCAAAGCATACGGATCTTGTGGGCGGCCTTTTTATCCTGGCCGCAAAGATGGCCCAAAAAGAGGGAATCAACAAGTCCGGATACAAACTTCTCTTTAATGTCGAGAAAGGCGGAGATCAGGAAATTTTCCACCTTCATCTTCATTTGTTTGGCGGCTGGGAACGTTAGGAAAGGTTTCCTTTTTTAAGAGTCTTCATATACTTGAAAAAAGCTGCCCCAACCGTTGGGCAGAAGTGTGAGCCGACCCCTTCGGAAATGATATTCATCGCCTTTTCCATGGGCATGCCGTCACGATATGGCCGATCACTGGTCAATGCATCAAACACATCGGCAACGGCAATGATTCTTCCCACCAGGGGAATCTCTTCTCCCTTGAGCCCGTTGGGGTAACCTGTTCCATCCCATCGTTCGTGATGGGAGGAGGCTGCGATAAGAACATCTTCCATATCATGCAACGGCTTAAGAATGTCCTGAACAACCACTGTATGGGTTTTAATATGCTCAAACTCATCTTTTGTCAGTTTGCCGGGTTTAAGCAGCACATTGTCCCGGACACCGATTTTACCCAAATCATGAAGGCTTGCAGCGATCTGAAGGCGGTCCGTTTCCGTATCTGTAAAGCCCAGTTCCCTGCCAATGGCTATGGAAAGCCGGGTAACGGCCTGGGAGTGACCACTGGTGTATTTATCCCGGGCCTCCAATGCGTTGATAAGACTTGTGATGGAACCAACCGTGAGCTTTTGTTCACGAACAAGACGCTCCCTTTCTTCAAGCATGCGCTGGAAATGATCGGAAAGCAGTTTTTCTATGGTGACAACAAGTAAGTCCACATTAAAGGGCTTAACGATGAAAGCCGTCACACCTTCCCTGATAAGGCGCCTCATCATAGGCTTGTCCCCAAGGGAACTCATCACCACAACCGGTAAAAATCTATACTTGTCGTTTTTAAACAGCCTGCGACAAAGTTCATTGCCGTCCACCCGGGGCATTTTTATATCTGTAAGCAGAAGATCAGGCGAAACATCATCTATGATGTCAAGGGCATGCTGTCCGTCATCGGCCAGTTCCACATTGAAACCTGCATCTTCAAGTCCTTGTTTTGTAACCATTTGAATGGTCTTACTGTCTTCAACCACAAGTATGGTTTTATTTTTGACAAAGGTGCACTTATTCATCACGCTTTCAATATGAGGAATAAGTTCCTTGTTTGCCAGACGCTTGGGAACATAGGCATCCGCACCGACCCTGAAACCGTTTTCAATGTCGACATCGGAATCAAGGGAGCTTAAAACAACCACAGGGATATGCGATGTTTCCGGATTTGATTTGATCCACTGACAAAATTCCAATCCTGAAATGCCAGGCATATCAACATCGGTAATCACCAGATCAAACTGTTCTTTTTTAAGCGCCTCCTGTCCCTGTAATGCATCGGACGCCGTTACGGTACGAATTCCTGCAGGACTCAGCAATGCTTTCACGGCAAAAAGAGCCGATCTGGAATCGTCAACAATCAGCACATTCGCTTTCTTCATGATCCAGCCTCAATTATTTACCTTGGACGGTCAACGCCGGTAAAGGTTGTTTCAATAACAGACATGGGCTGACCTGACATATCATCTGCCAGGCTCAGCCCACAACAAAGGTTGAAAGATCTGTGCAGGTTACACAGACTTTTATATACATTGATTTGTGCGTTCAAATCCTTTTCACTTTCAGATCAAAAAATCTGTCAGGTATCCTTAAATTTATTGGCCAGATCATTGTCAATGACATAAATGCAGATCTCATTGGCCCCCTGTTGTGAATAGCCAAATTTGCTGACCAGGTTGTCAATGAGAAATTTCACGTCGCGCTTGATGCGTTTGTCATGGGCTTTAAAATCTTCAGTGTCAAAATCCTTTATGGCGCGCCTGAAATTTGCATTGTCAATAAAAGGCTCCAGAACCCGTTTTTTCAAATTATGCACATACCGTTCGTGAAGGCTTTGAAAAAGCCGGGTCTGTACAATATTCTTGCCTTCGATCATAATCTCCTGGGAAAGAGTCGTCCCGGTATACTCCTTTAAAACATCCAGACGCATCTCCTGGCGCCGTTTAGCATCGGCACTTTCAGACAAAAGCCGCAGTTCAATGCTTTCAAGAAATGCCTCGGTGACCTGGAACTCTTCTTTGGTAAAAATACAATTGACAACAGAGCCGATCTCATTGGTCACAGCGGAAATGTAATTTTTTATATCCTTTGCGATCTGATCCTTGTTGTAATAGTAGAGGGACTCTTTGACCTGCTGGAGGATGGAATAGTCATACATCCTTAAAATTGAGGACAAAAATCCCTGGGGAATCATTTGCCGTATGGGTTCTTCAAGTTTATTGAAAAACGAACATAACTCGGGCATATTGATCAGCCGGTCTTCCTTTACAAATTTCGAATAAAACCGGTCAAAAATTTTGATGGCGTCCCGGCCGGACAAGCCTTGTTTCCCAAACTCTTCGGATTCCACAAGGATTTTTTTCATCATTGCTTTATCAAGCGCTTTGACATCCTCATCATCAAGCCA
The DNA here is from genome assembly GCF_963665355.1 of uncultured Desulfobacter sp. Lineage (GTDB taxonomy): Bacteria > Desulfobacterota > Desulfobacteria > Desulfobacterales > Desulfobacteraceae > Desulfobacter. The sequence continues at coordinate 4,300,517 of NZ_OY762229.1, read as the reverse complement.
CTTGGGAATGTTTCCCCTGAATATTTCCATAAGCAGAAGAATAAGGCACTCATCGCAGAAGTTCAGGTATTTTTTAGGATCTTTTATCCATTGTTCCATGGCCGTTGATTTTTTACCGATTCTGGTGCAGATGATAATTCTTGCGAAATTTTCCAGAACCATGGGCAGAAAGTTGCTTTCAATATGGCGACCAAAGATGGCCAGGTAGATTTTAACTTCCGTATTCACATCAAGAACATAGGGAATGTCCACATACTGAATGCGATCTTCAAAAGAGGGAAAATCTTGAATATTGCGCTTATCTTCTGGGTTCATGAGGGCAAAAAACAGCGCCTCAACCCGTTCTTCCACATCCTCTACCTTGTGAACACCCTCGGAAATAATATTGTGAAGCTCCACCATGCGCTCAACATTGTGGGACTTAATATCCATCAGGGCATAAATACCGTTATGAATTTTTGCATATGAGGAATAAATATAATTAATAACGTTGGAATCCTGAAACAGTGCATTGATCCGCCCCTGGAGCATCTGGTTGAGAATGACGTTTCGCCGCAGAGGCCTGTCACCGGGGTTGAAAACAGAAATCCCGTTGCCAAGACGCCGGTTGAAGTAATAGGGTCTGGCATAAAGCATGTCAAACACCTTGGCGGGATCGCCCAGGCGCTCTAAAAGGCTCTGGTAAATGGAGGCGCATACGGTGCAGACTTCATCTTTAAATACCCATTCATACTGTTTTTCTGTAAACAGCTTCCATTTGAACTCATCATTTTTAATCAGTTCGTCCAGGACCCCGCGTCTCTTATCTTTGGGTATTACCAGGAACGGGTTGTCATGACACAGGCAGGGAATCTCAATAAACTCTGGCTCCGGGCCTTCAAATTCGACCTTGGGCGAATTTTCTTTCGGTTTATTTTCCGTTGAATCATTGTCAATATACTGGATGAGTTTTTCAAAAGAGGTCAAGTTCATTAAAGATGTTTCGCGGCCTTTCAGCATTTTTACGTCCAGGCGCCATACGACCTCGTAACGCATTCCCTCTTCTGTATTCGAGTACTGTTCAAATTTTTCCAGAAGATTATTTAAAAAGGTGGATTTACCGCATCCATGAGGACCGTAAAAAACATAAATCCGATTCTGCTGGGCACCATGGCGCAGATAATCCATCTGTTTCATAAACCGGTTGGCAAACAGCATATCAGGGAAATATGGTGCATCCGCATCTTCAGTAAAAAGCTTGCTGGTGTCATATTTGGTTACAGCCGAGCGATCAGAATTCTCTTCTATTTCAGATACATGACTTTTAATCATATCATGAAATGACTGAAAAATATTTCTTAAAATTTGACCGGGGTAGGCATTGAGAAGCTGCAGAAATGTCTGGAAAGAAACGGGCTTATGCCGCTGGTAGTCCTGGATATTGCGATGTAAAAAGTCCAGGGCCTGGCTGACGGAATCAACTGCACCGGAATCCGTAGAGCTGGTATTGGTATCCATGGTCATGCCACCTCCCGTTTGTTCAGTTTCCGTTTATCCATTATGTAACACACCCTTTTCCACTTAATTTTTTCAGGTTTCGCAGCTGTTCCGGAACCTGTTGGAGATGGATCCCGAAAACTGATGTAAGGTAGGGGTGCCGGTTCCGTCCCATCTGGTTCGCTGGTTTCAAGATAAACAGGCCCGCCCCATAAAAACTCAATACCGATCATGGTGTTTTCAATGTAATCCTTTTTAAGGGGCTTGCCCTCAAATTCATGGACAAGATAAAGCAAACCGTCTTTGGATTTTTCTTTATTCACCTGTATCATCGGTGGATGATACAGGGTATTGATGACCATATTTTTATAATCGTCAACTTTTTTGGATTTAATATAGTATTGCCAGCTCATACGTTCCCTGTTGAATCGTTTGCCTGTCACGAACAGTTTGTAACGGTCTAAAAACTCCTGGTCCACAAACCTGTTGATAAAAGTGAAGTCATTCATATTCTCCCTGACTTTGAAGATAAAATCATGACCGTTTTTCTCTCCTTTATCAAAGTGCTGCCTGTTTTTCTCATCTTTGAGGCAGAAATACTCAAAGGAGTAGCATCCCCTGTTCTGCATATCTTCTATATGTTCAAACAGGCGCAGGCCCAGGGCATAGGGGTTGAGCCCCACTTTGGGCAGTGCGGTGACCATGGCATTGACCTTTGCGAAATCCGTTTCATGCCCGCAGATACGTTTATCCTTCATGAACAGATATTCGTGCCAGTAGCTGGCCCAGCCTTCATTCATAATCTTTGTACGAATCTGGGGCTGAAAATACATTGAGGTGCTGCGGACAATATGTATCACGGACTTCATCCACTGGTTTTCCTGGGCACGCAAAAACGGGGAGTTGCGGATAATATACTCCATGATGTCCCAAACAGGCTTTTCCTTGTCCGTCCGCATTTTTTTATACATCTGCTCAAACTCCGGGTACTGGGAAAGAACAGGTTCAAAAAATTGAGCTATATTATCTTTACACTGATTGAAGCGTTCAATCTCTTTTAGGTACGTGTTATGGGACACCTGTTTTATTTTCTGCAGAAAAACATCAAAATAGTAATCGTGCCGGGATAGCCTTTCAACGGGCTGATTCCGGGTTCTCAACGTACTGTCCAAAATTTTGTAGTAGCCCACCAGGTTGTCCATTCCCCGGGAGAACTCAATGACATAGTCCACCCACCGCCGTCCCTTTTCGCTTCTGAGCTGGGCAACCAAACGTTTATCTGCCAGGGCCTGACCGGTAAGATCAACATCCCAGGTATTTATAAAAAATAGATTGTTCTGAAAAAAATCAATATGGGCCAGCACATGATAAAAAATCATGACATTAAGCCAGTCCGGATTATTATCGTTATAGTAGGAAATGGCCGGGCGAGTGTTGATAACGGTTTCATAAGGATTGGAAGGATAGGCTTCGTACATGCCTTTGCCGGATAAAACCCTTACATCATGAACCCAGTAATCATAAAGGGTGGGGATCATAATCTTGGGGGAAAGCTCGATCATGTCCCGGTTGGTGACGATATATTCAAGAGTCTCATCATCAAACTTGAGCCCTTCATCCCTGGCTCTGACCTTGCACTCTTCCATGATTTTTTTAACATGCTGACTGACAAGTTCCATTGGGGCCTGCCTTTCTTTTTATCAGGAGCTTCATTTATCAGGATATCAGATTTTTAATCCCCTGAATAATTCTGGAATCGTCCACATCCTCTTTCATGACATCCAGTTTGATATGGGTTTTATGCTTTTCAAGTATTCCTGAATTTTTAAGGTATTTTTCAACTTCAGTCTGCGCTGTCCCCACATAGGAATGCTCTACAATGGAGATTCCTATGCGGGCGGCATAACGCATCATTTTTTCTATTTCTTCAAGGGTTTTGACCCCGTCTTTGTCCCAGTCATCTCCATCTGTGCCGTGGAAAACATAAATATTGTAGTCCCTGTCCAGACTCTCCTTCTCCACGATCTTGTTCACCAGTTCAAAAGCGGTATACACCTTGGTCCCGCCGGCTACTTTATAGGAGTGGTATTTATAAAAATCCTCCACCTCCCTTGCCTGGGTATCATGGAGAATAAAACGGGTTTCCACCTGTTTTTCGTATTGATACAACAGCCACGAATAGAGCATCACGTGCTGGGACACCACTGCTTCGGTCACCTTGCCGCCCATTGAACCGGAATAATCTCTTAGGAAAAAAACCAGGGCCTGGGATTCATATTCCTTTTCCTTGGACAAAATTCTGTAAACAAGGTCTCTGGGAGAGATAATAAACCGTCCCGGATCTATGTCGTTGATATCAGGAATCCTGCCAAGAGCAATATTGGTCTGGACAATCTGCTTCAACGTGGCTTTTTTATCCAGAATCTGCCCCATGCCCCGGTGTTTGTCTGTCAGGTCATAGGTATAGCGGGATAAAGCCCGCCTTTTGCCTTTGTCCTGGAGGTTGGGTAGCTGGAAGTCCTGGGAAAGTACCTTGCCCAGTTCATAGGCACTGGATTCGAATTCGTGTTCACCCCCCTGGCCTTCACCGTCTCCTTCGCCGGCCCCCTGGCCTTCCCCTTCGCCCTCTCCCTGCTCGGGACGCACAGGCTGTTCGCCGATGACATCTCCCTCTTCTCCCTCTCCGGTACCACTGGAAGGTTCTCCTTCCCCGGTTTGGGGGTCAACGGAGGGTTCATCGTGGACAAACTTCTCCTCCACTGTGGAGGGCACCACAATAATTTTGTCCTTGCCTGCGGTACCTGGTTTAACAATTCGACCAATGCGGATTTTTCGTTTGAATCCGTCCTCTTCCCTTTGCCGGTCCCGTTCCAATAATTCATCAAGGGTTATCATGCGCGTCCCCTTTGCTGTGTAAACCGTTACTTGTCATCTTCCTGGCTGCAAAAATACTCTATGGTTTTCTGGGCACAGGTGGGGCAGTATCCAAGCTTCTGATCCATGGTGTAAATCATTCTGTCATACAGTTTCTGATTCTCTTCGTTGGTCCTGTTGGCCAGAGCCCCAATCAGAGAACCCGCCCCGGCAATATCCGATTTAAGCCGAACATCGGTAACAGCTTTGACCAGTTCCAGATTGTCCATGAAATCATAATTGGCATCCACAGACAATTTCTGGCCATATATTTTTCTAATGGAATTTCTGAAGGATGAACGCTGCTCATCAGTTTTAAGTCCCAGACGCTCTTCAACGTTTTTGATATAGCGCTCGTCAATTTTAAGGGCGCGAAGCTCGCCGGTCTGGGGATCTTTGTACTTCCACATCATATCAGGCCCCAGTTGCTCTGCATCAACACCAATGATCATATTCACGTAGTTAAGTACATCTTTTTTGATGGCCAGCGGTTCATCCATGTATGCATTGAACATCTCCGTCATAATACGTTCCCGGTAAAGGCCCCTGGCAATTTTCAGATCTTCCATGAACTTGGCACGATCCGCAGGCTCCTGGACATAATCAAGGACCACCCGTTCCAGGGCATTAAAAATATCCAGGGCAAACATGCATTTGCCGTCATTGGTTTCAGAGGATTCTAAAAGCAGCTGTACGGCACGGCCAAGGTTTCTTTGGCCTAGGCCTTTCTGGCCGAAGCGCCTGGTAATATCCGTATCCTGGTTGAGCTGATCAATGAGTTCGGCCAGGGTTTTAAGACTTTTTTCACCAGCCACCTCTCCTGCGGCAAGCTTCATGGTTTCAACCGGGGTGAGTTTGTCGGACCGGGGAAGGCGGGTCAGTACCACGGCAACGGAGGCGGCATAGTTCAGATTTGGATCCTGGTGAAGCACTTCCTGGTCAAGGGAGCGCTTCACATCCGTACCAATGGCATATTCGGTCAAAGTTTTCTGGATTTTATAGTCGGTATTATGGGCCACATAGCAGATCCTGCACCGGTCAACAATGGGTGCTTCCTCACGTTCCATCAAAAAGGTGTTGAACTCGGAGTTATTTGAGGTGGCAATGATCAGGGTGTCAATGGGCCATTTAAACCCATCCAGTTCTATCATACGGTTTTGGATCACACCGAGATAGACCTGGACCAGATCTTTTTTGTTCTTATAAATCTCATCGGAAAAATGGATACCGCCGCCGGCCACCCGGGCCAAGGCGCCCCGGCGCAGGTCAAACCGGTAGGGGTTATTGGAATCCGGAATATGCAGCAACCGCTGAATGGATTCCTCACCCATAAGATCCACGGCAGAAGAGGTGATTTTGTCCTTGGCCGGATATTTGCCGGTAATCGTGCCAAGGCTTTCGATCAATGGAACCGGGGCAATCTCTATAAATTCCATCATTTGTGCAGGGGTATCATCACAATGCTCCCGGATCTGGTTCCAGATGTAGGCAGAACAGGCACCTAGTGGACGATATTTCTCATAAAGGGCCTCTATCTCCTTGTCTTTAAATTTAAATGCCTTGGAAAGATAACTCATGGAGGCCTCTTTATCCCCCTTGACACTCATGGCAAGAATCATGGGATCCTCGTAAGTCTGGGATTCAATAACATTGATCTTCCCATAGCCTCCCAGCCTCTCAAGGTTCTTAAACCGAAACGTATACTTCATATTCGCAGGACTTGACAAAAACTCCCTGTACCGGGCGCACAGGTATTCCACAAAAAAGGTTTTCCCATTGCCCGGCTCGCCCACCAGAACATAAGCCATCTCCCTGGAAGATCCGCCCTCGGAGGCATCCTTGACAAAAGAGACAAAGGAGTTGATTTCATCATACATGCCCACCAGATGCTTTTTGCCTCCGCTGAACAGGTCAAACTGGTAGGTGTTTTTTCCTTTGACCGTGACCTTGCGGATGCCGGCGTCTAAAATCATGCGGGATACGCCCTGGAAAGCATCTTCGAATTTCCGGGCTCCCTTCTTAACGGCTTCGACGTGGTGGTTAAAGGTCTTAGGTTCTGTTGTAATGGCCATTTTACCCTCCATGGGCAGCAAAGGCGGCAAGTGCTGCCAAGTCTTTGATTGGAATCAGTTTACTTTTTCTTTTCCGGACTTACCTGATCGGTCAAAAACGCATTAGCGTCCCGGAAAAGACTATGCACGCATATTTGCCAAGGTTGAAATTTTGAACTTTTTACTATCTTGGAACAGAACTAATCTGAAAAAATATATCAAGTGAGAAAAAAGGTGTCAAATACTATCGTATCCTTATTTTCCTTTACTATAAACGCTTTTGGTATCCTTAATTTTATGGTAACAATAAAAAACTGAATTTCAATTAATTTTCGCAAAATGAGGGAAATAATGACCCGTTCTAAGTTGCTGACCATCCAAGATTTAATAGATGAGCTGGCTATGGGTAAGGCCACGTTAAAGTTCGTTTTGCATCGGTTCAGCCCTTGGCTTGCCCCGAACACGCAAATGATCAACCAAGAAACATATTATACGGAACAAGCCGTTGCCTCCCTTCTAAAAATCAGAAAATTTCTGGATTCCGGTTTGCTTCCCGAACAGATCGAAGAATTACTTGCACAGCAGGCACAATGGCTTAAAGATACGGCTCCGGTGCAACATCATACCGCAAATCCCGGGACACCTACCCAGGACACACAATTGGACGCGCAATCAGCGTCGATGTTCAAGGATATGCTTGAAATTTTCATGGAAAAACAAGAGCGTATTGCCATGGCCCAGGAGGCACTTTCCCGGGTGGAAGAAAGAAAAGCCGATGCCATGGAAAAACGGGCGGCGGCCGAAGAGAAAAAAGCGGCGGCCATGACCACCATTGCCCTGGCATTACAGCAGATGAATGAACGGCATGGCCTTGCCGCCCCCAATGCCATGGAAATAGCCGGCAAGGCTGTTGAGATTCTCGCCGTGGAAGAGACATGCGACCTTGACGAAAGCCTTCTGGATACAGACTTCAATTCTGATCAGGAGACTTTGGATAGCGAACATCTCTTTCAGAACCAGAGCCATGGAAGTCTTGGGGACATTAAAGAACAGGACATGGATGACCTGTCATTGCTGGTCAATGATAATGCCCTGACACGCCAAGAGCTTGACGATTTATCCGCATTGATTGACTCGGTATCCAGTCCGGCCCAGGATCTTGACGATCTGGCAAGCCTGCTGGATGACCCAGAGCCTGTACCGGCACAAACTGACGGCCCGGCAGATCATGCAGATAATATGGATGACCTGTCAAAATTAATTGGCAGTGATCCAGAATCGTTGGACTATGAGTCGTTGGATAATGTTGACCATGCAGCTAAGCCTGAAGATGACCTTGATGACCTGTCTTTACTTGTAGGCACAGATACCCAGGAGGATATTGATGATCTGTCCAAGCTTGTGAATCTGGGAGACCATGAAGATATTGATGATTTGTCCAAACTTATTGATCAACCCCGAGATCACGATGCAGCTGATTTAGATGATCTATACGCCCTGATTGAACAACCGATTAAATCCGAACCCACCATGGACGATTTATCCCTGCTTGTTGGCGATGGCAGGGGAGATGACGAACAGATAGACGAACAGGTAGAGCTTGATGATCTGTCATCCCTGGTATCGGACACGGCAAATTCCAGCCCCTCCCCTTCGAAACCTGAAGTTGCGCCAGTTGAAGATCACGGGATGGATAATCTGAGCGCTCTGTTAACTGACACACAGGACAGTGCTGATCATAAAATCGCTGCCCATGTCGAAGCAGATACCGACATCAAGGAAAAGTTCGACGAGAAAGGAGATGGGGAACCCGCCTCGATAAAACCGGATATTTCGCCGGATCAGGATATGGGTCAATACAAGGCTGCTGTCATGCAAATTATTATTGATTTAAAGGGCCGGGGACTTACTGCCCAGCAGACAACGGATCGACTCAATCGCGACGGTGTCGCCACGCTGTCCGGGAAACCGGCCTGGGGATTAAAAGCCATAGAAAAAATCTACGGTTTTATTGAGTCTGCCAAATAGCAGGCAGGGACTGAGGTGTTATTTTTTTATTTAGCCCCTGCCGCGTCGGCAAAACGCGTATCCACAAAGTTATCCAGATCAATGAGAGATGTCATGATATTCATTTTATCCATCATGTACTTCTGGATTACATCAAGATCATCTTTTCTGGGATAAAGCTCTCCCGTCAGAATCCGGTCAGGAGGATCTGTAAGCACCCGTCGGATGATATCCCTATCTTGGGAAAAGAAATCAGCACCAATAATTGAAGCAGGATCAGGCTGGGCATCAATGGCGAGCCCGGACCGGACAAAACTTGTGCAAATTTCCTGCATGGCTTCGGGATTTTTTTCAATCACCTCGGTACGCATGACAAAAACACAGCAAGGATGCTTGGCCCACAAATTTTTTGACAATTCAAATTCTTCACCATGCCCTGCGGCTATCACCTGGGAGCCGAATGGTTCAGCTACGATAAATCCGCCGATTTCGCCGTCTTCGTCATACTCAAGGGCCTCGGGCATCTGGAAAGGGGCAACAACCTCAAGGGTGACATCAATTCCCTTTTCGGTGGCCCGTCCGGGTTTCAATCCTTTTTCAGACAACAGCTTATGAAAAAGCATATTGTGGATGGAAAGCTGATATGGAATCAATACAGTCTTACCGGCGAAATCCTCAACAGAATTGATATTGGCTCTTTTATTTTTCACCAGGACACTGCCATTTTTATGGGCTAATAACAGTAATTTGAGATCAACACCGGATTTATAAAGGTCCATGGCAGTCGGCGCCAGAACCAGTGCCCCATCCAGGGATTTTACAGAAAGTGCGTCCGCCACCTCATTCCATCCGTTTTTAACCACAGGTTGGAGTGTACAGTATTTAAAAGTTTCCATACCTTGTTGTAATTTTCGAACTGTTACACCGAGAATGAAATGATCAGTGATTTTAAGATATCCAATCTTGATCGCGGGTTTTTCCGCCATTTCAGGCACCTCCGGAGATGATTGTTGTATAATAAATAATGTTGAATCTCAATTTAACTGATTATGCGTAAGTTTAATTCAAAGTCAATTCTAAATAGCTTTAAATCGGTTGATTACGGGATTTTGCACACATTTAACATTAAATATTTGCCATAATTTCGCAACAAAGTAAACCCCGGTGATGCATAAAAGTAAGATGACACCTTGAATACGGATTTTCCGGTGATAATTTTAACTAAAAAAAGCCTGGATTCACGAGAGATTCACCCTTATTTTTTGCTTGAATAATCAGGTCTGCGAAAATCAGATCCTGGGGTGAGGTGAGTTTAATGTTAAACAGGCCGCCATCCACAGTGTCCACGGCAATTTTCGCATGTTCGCAGACCGAAGCTTCGTCCGTGCCCAAAAAACCGGTATCCCGGGCATGGGAACCCGCCTTTAAAATCAGATCCAAACGAAAGACCTGGGGCGTCTGGGCCCTATATAGTCCTTCCCGGTCAAGGGTATAAAGGATTTTACCATTGTTATCAGTTTTTTTCACGGTATCGGCGATACCAAGAACCGGGATGCATGCACCTGTTTTTAAAGCGCCGTCAAGGCACCGGTCAACCAAATCTTTCCCCACAAAGGGCCGTACCCCGTCATGAATCAGCACAAAGGTTGCTTCTGGACTGTCACATATGTCATAAGCTTTATCAAGCCCGTTGCCTACGGAATCCTGACGGGTAATACCGCCTTTGATAATGTTCAATGGCTTGGAAAATGAAAACCGGTGCAAAATGTCATTGCGGACAAAATCCAGGTCCTGTTCCGGAACCACCAGAATAATCTCATCCACCCGGCAGTGTGTGTCAAAGGCCGCAAGGGTGTGAACGATGACGGGAACACCCTGAAGGTCAATGAACTGCTTTTTAACAGTGGACTGCATGCGCAGTCCTTTTCCTCCCGCCACAACAACAGCAATATTTTTAAAGGACTCTTTGGCTTTTTGATCCGTCATACCGCTTATATCAAATAACTCAACTCTTTTGGCAAAGGAATGCCCTTTCCCATATGGTCTTCGCCATAATTGACACCAGCAAGAATCTTCAAATCATTCAGCGCCCTGGAATCCCCCGTAAAGATGACCGTTTCAATCTCCTCTTTCTTGATTTTTCCCCCGGCCCATTGAATATCAAGGACCGAAGAGGCATCAAACTGGTCTGGCCCCACATGAAGTTTGACCTCTCCACCGTAATGCTGGACGATTTTTGCCACCAGAAGACTTGGCCGACTGTGAAAACCTCTGTCCTTTGGGATGCCCACCTTAATTGTGTCTGATTCCATATTATCGTTTAAAACCCGGATAGCCACATCTTTACCTGTGGATAAAAACCGGCCAGCATAGTAAAGACAGTAATTTATGGCACGGTCAAGAACTGCATCAGGATCAATGAGATCGGAAAGGGACAGGCTGATATTTTTATAAACATGCTTGAACCCGGTATCATAAAGATGGCGTTCATAAAAATGTAGTAACCGCCCCAAAACCTGCAAAATATGGAAAACAATGGAAAAATGACTGCGCAGCTGACTTAAAATTTCAGCATCAGGAGATTGCAATGTGGTTACCACATAGGAATCAAAGGATGACTGGATATTATGAACGCGCATTTCATAGCTTCTGATCGTTACCTCGTTTATTACGTCAGGGACAAGCTTGTAAATGGTCTCAAGATCATAACGTTCGTAGAAAGTAAACTGTTCAAAATCCCGGATCAATTCAAGGAACTGACTGGCGATTCGTGTCAGATTTTTTTTCTGACTGCTTTTGGGCATGGCATCGTCAATGTTATGTTCCAGTTGACTGGCAGTGGCAATACCGGGGAAATAGCTCAGGTCATAGCCGGATTCCGGGATGGTGATATCCAGACGTTTTGCCTCCTTCAGGGAAACAGATGCAACCTGAAGAATAGAATCCTGCAAGTATTGCAGCATATCCAGAGCTTCCTGTTTAAAAGCGCTGTAATTCTGATCTCCGAAATTGTAAAAGCTGAAGCGGTCCAGGGTGTGGCGCTGGGAATAACAGGCAAGGGAAAGGTGTCGAATTGCCGCGGATAATGCACGGTAAAATACCCAGTCCTTGTTTTTCTTTGCACCGTGGAAGTCGAGAAAATCCTCAATGATGTGGGAGGTAATAATCAGTTTTGAGCAAAGTTTTTTGGTAAAAAGATAAGAGTCATCCTTCAATCCAATAATAAACAGAACGCATTGAAGATACTCGTATGAAAAAATATTTGCTTTTTCTTTGAAAGAAATGTCACAGTTTTCAATCATAGATATTTATCCGGTTTTTAATTTTTAAAATTTCGGTCTGACCGGCCCGTAAGCCGAATTCTGTTACCTTTTTGCAGTTACCCGCAATAAGATCAACGGTCATTCATCTAGGATGCATGTTGCCATGCATCTCAAGCAACCTACCCGGAGACTTGGACGGGCAGCCCTCAATCGTCTCCCTATTTGGTCTTGCACCGGACGGGGTTTACCAAGCTTCCCCGGTCACCCGGGGAACTGGTGCGCTCTTACCGCACCGTTTCACCCTTACCCAGCTACTCATTAAATGAGTAGCTGGGCGGTCTACTCTCTGTTGCACTTTCCTTCACGTCACCGTGACTCCACGTTATGGAGCGTCCTGCCCTGCGGTGTTCGGACTTTCCTCCCGGTGTAATTCACCCGGCGACCGTTTGTTCCAGTCAGACCGAAATTAAAATTATTTTTTAAACCAATGCCTCAGCCTTTCTCATAATAAAGAATCCGGCTGCACTGGGGGCAGAATATCAACTGCTTTCCCCGCTGGACTTCAATATACAACTGAGCCGGAATATTCATAAAACACCCTAAACATACCTGATCCTGCACCATGGCAACGGCAGACCCTTGATTCATTTTGGAAATGCGTTTGAACCGATCCAAGAGTTTAGGATCCAGGCTCGCACCAATCTCTTTCTGGCTTTCAAGATATTCATCAAGAAGCTCGCGGTCTTTAGTGGTTTGCTCTTCAATCTGGTTCTGTTCCGCTTTGACCTGCTCTTCAAGCTGCTGATATTCTTTTGTACTTTCATCCACAATGGCCTGGGACTTTTCCCGCTCTTCCATGATTTGTAACAGCTCTGTCTCTAAGGCATCTTTTCTTTTTTTGTTGTCATCCACCTCCCTGAGCAAAACCTGATACTCTTTATTTGTAGTGACATTACGCAGGGTTTCGTTGCTTTTGACAATACGGGCATCAACAACCTTGATTTCATTTTCACTGTCATGACAGCTTTTTTCCAGCATTGCAAGTTCTTCACTGTTTTCCTTGAGTGCTGCTGCAAACTGTTTGAGCCTGGATGCCAGTTTTATTTTCTTTTTTTCAACCTCGGTGAGTACGTCCTTGAGACGGACTATCTGGGTTTCAGCCTCCTGAAGTTTCACAAGAGTGGCAATATCTGGTGTTGACATAAGGTGTTACATCCTCATATGGTTAAAAATGGATCTTGTTCCTGATCATATGTATGAATTTCGATTTCATATTCATCTGCATCAAACATATGGCCAAGACGATTTTTCAAAAGCTCAACGGCAATGGATTCGGAAGAGAAGTGGCCGACATCCACAGCAGATTTTCCATAGGACTCGATGTCCCTGGCTTCATGATATTTCAGATCTCCTGTGATATATACATCCATACCTGAGTCTAAAAAATAAGTGGTTAAGGACCCGCCTGAACCCGAACATAGCGCGGCTGTTGATACCATGCGCTCAGGATCACCAATGATTCTAACCCGGGCAATCTTCAATTTTTCCTTAATCTGCCAAGCCAGTTGCTCAAGGGTCATGGATTTACCAAGGGTCCCCGTACGCCCAATCCCCAGCATCAGACCCGAAGTTTCATTTTCTATGCCATCAGCAAGAAAGGCATTGGTGCAAAAAATGTCCAGTTTTTGAGCAAGATAGTCGTTCAGACCGCCATGGGCTTTATCCAGATTGGTATGGGCACTCACCAGCGCAATCCGGGACCTGGCACTGGTCAGAATGGCGGATCCTGGCATGCGGCTGAAATCAATCTGCTTTTCAGGAGAAATGATCAGGGGATGATGGGTTATCAGCATGTCACATCCCAGTTTTTTTGCTTCGGACAACGCCTTGTCAGTGATATCAAGGGCAACCAGAATCTTAGACACCTGCCAACCCGGATCACCAGCCTGAAGCCCTGAGTTATCCCAGGATTCAGCAAGGGAAAATGGCGCGATTTGATCAATAATATCAATGATCTGTTTTACGGTGGGCATTGTGATTTCAATGTGCCTTAAATAAAAAAAGCGTGGAGTACACTCCACGCTTTAGATTCTGTTTATTTTCGTATTGCGTTTCAGGCATATCCATGTATGACCTGGTCATCCTTTCCCTCTTTTCAGCATATCTGTCAGCCCTCCTATTTAAGCTCTCATTCATGAACAAGTTCTTTGGTGGGCCCACCTGGATTCGAACCAGGGACCGACCGGTTATGAGCCGGTGGCTCTGCCAAACTGAGCTATAGGCCCGGAAAGCCGCTTTGCTACTGTGTTACAAGCAAATTTGAAGTTTATATAGTAACACCTGTTTTGTGTCAAGTGCTAATTCGTGTTTGGATGGCTCGACAGGGGAACGTATGTCCCTCCATTGAGCCATCCAAACACGAAATTTCATTCAAGTATCAATTTTCAATAAATGTTTTTAACTTTTTACTCCTGGTCGGATGACGAAGTTTACGTAACGCCTTGGCTTCTATCTGACGGATACGCTCCCTTGTAACGGTAAAATCTTTTCCAACTTCTTCCAGGGTATGATCTGACTTTTCTCCGATACCAAAACGCATCCTTAACACTTTTTCCTCCCTGGGTGTAAGTGTAGCCAGTATTTTACGTGTCTGTTCGGCAAGACTTAAATCAATGGCAGCCTCGGAAGGAATAGAAAATTTCTTATCCTCAATGAAATCCCCAAGATGACTGTCTTCTTCCTCCCCAATGGGTGTTTCCAGGGAAATGGGCTCCTTGGCGATCTTAAGGACCCGGCGCACCTTATCAATGGGAATTTCCATTTTTTCAGCAATTTCCTCAGGTGAAGGTTCCTTGCCCATCTCCTGAACCAGGTATCGGGAAGTGCGGATCAGCTTGTTTATGGTTTCAATCATATGAACCGGAATCCTGATGGTTCTGGCCTGGTCGGCAATGGCGCGGGTAATGGCCTGGCGGATCCACCAGGTGGCATACGTGGAAAACTTGTATCCCCGGCGGTATTCAAATTTATCGACCGCTTTCATCAAACCTATATTGCCTTCCTGGATTAAATCAAGAAACTGCAGCCCCCTATTGGTATATTTTTTGGCAATACTCACCACAAGTCTCAGGTTGGCACGTACCAGTTCCCGTTTGGCAGAGTCCGCTTTCTTACGTCCTATTTCAATACCCTGGATAATCGCAGTTAGTTCCTCCACATTGCCTTTTACAAGGTCCCTTTTTACGGAAACCTGGTGAGATAACGCATTGATATCATCAAAAAGGACAGTGGCACGTTCTGGCGTGATATCGTTTCTTGTAGTCGCCCATTCAACAAAAACATCCTGGCTTTTTATCTGTTTCATCATGGTGCTGGGCTGCACATTAAAGGTTTTTGCACACATGGCCAAAAGATCATCCACGGTTTGAAACCAGGTTATAGTGCTTCTGATACTCTTTTCTATATTATCAATGACATTGGATTCAAACCGCCAGCTTTTAAGCAGCTCAAAAATTTCTTCTGTGTTGCTGTCAATCTGTTCCCCGAGAGTGCTGTATTTTTTTGTACCTTTCCTGACGCTTTCAAGCTGATCACGACATGCCTGACTCTGTTCATGCAAGGTTTTTATCTGGGACAGGGATTCCAGGAACTTTTCCTGTTTGGAGACTTCATCAACCATCCCGTCTCCCTCATCCACGTCCCGCAATACATGCTTGGGTCGCATGGATTTATCTTCCATTTTTTTTCCGTACATAAAAATGGTATTCAGTGCCAAGGGACAATCAAGCATGGCCCGAAGCACATCCCGCTCCCCAATCTCTATTTTTTTGGCGATTTCAATTTCACCTTCACGACTGAGCAGGGTGACCATACCCATCTCTTTGAGATACATTTTCACAGGGTCCGTGACCGCGCCGAATTCCATATCAGAACGCTCACGCCGGGAAGAAAAAATATCCTTCCCCCCTTTCTTGTCCATATCATCGTCAAGACCGTCGTCATCATCTGCGTCGGAAACAGAACTGTCGTCTCTTCTGTCCTTTGATGACCTGAAAGAGGACGACCGGGATGCCTTTTGGGGACTTTTTGCCTTACCAGGGTTTATGGTGGGCATATCCTCGTCACCGTCATCCATATCCTCGCCTCTGTCATCAACCAGTTCAATACCCAGTTCCTGGAACTGAATAACAATATCATCTATCTGATCAAAGGATTGCAAATCATCTGAAATGGCGTCATTGATTTCGGCAAAGGACAGTACACCTGTTTCCTCACCCTTTTTGATGAGTCTGCGCATTTCTTCCTTGCCGATCATCACACCTTGCTCAGACCTGCTGGTCTTATCTGCCATATACGCCTCCCAAAGGCTTAAAGTTAACTGTTATGCAACTGCTGAATCTGCTGCTGTTTAAGTTTAAGCAGCTTGATCACATCAACATCACAGCCCTCTTTTACTTTTGTTAGTTCACTGACAATTACTCTGTCGGTTTTATCTTTTATTTTTATAATCCGGTTGGCCAGGGTTACAAATGTCTGTACTGGATCCTGGACCCCGGTATAATCTTCCATAGCCATGGATGCAATCAATTTACGGTCCTGGTCGGTTTCAACCCGGGCCATGACCGCACCCACAATATTTTGTCTATCTGCCCCGCTGTCAATGATTAAGCAGCCAAGCTGTTGAAGCGTCTTTGAATAAAAGGAGGGAACCACTTTTTTTTCCACAGCGACAGGTATGAGTTCAGGCCAGTGGAGCATCATGGAAAGGATCTGTATTTCCCTGGGGTCTGATTCCAGAATATCAGAGGAGAGATCTTCGTTATTGGGAATCAAAGGCGTTCGAACCTGACGGTTTGCCTGTTTTTCAAAGGTCTCTTTTACTTTTTCAAGGACTGCCTTTTCATCAATATTCAATGTTTCAGAAAGCAGGCGAATATAAATTGAACGGACTGCATAATCCTGAACCATGGCCAAATGCTGCTTCATTTCGTCCAAAATCTTTATACGCCCCTCGACGGAATTACCGTGGGTATCCAGGGCGAGCTGGAGCAAAAACTGCATTACCGTTTTAGCCTTATCTGCGAGCCCAAGAAAGGCATCCCGGCCATGGGCCATGACATAGGAATCGGGATCGTTGTTATCCGGCAACACCAGAATCCTGGTATCAATTCCCTCCTGAACAAAAACATCAATGCTTCTTTTGGCAGCCTTTATGCCCGCGTCATCGGAGTCAAAAACCAGAATCATGGTTGCTGCATATCCCTTAAGAACCCTGACATGTTCCTGGGTCAGGGCAGTACCAAGACTTGCCACACAATTTTCGATTCCGTGCTGATAAAGGGAAAGAAAGTCAAAATAGCCTTCCACAATAAAAACTTGACCCTGTCTGCGGCACGCCTGTTTTGCCGCATGCAATCCGTAGAGGATTCGGCTTTTACTATACACTATCGTCTCAGGAGAGTTCATGTATTTGGGCATGCCGTCATCCATGACTCGTCCGCCAAATCCGGCCACCTGCATATTGATGTCAAAAATAGGAAACATCAGCCGGCTTCGAAATCTGTCATAAAAGCCGTTTTTCTGTTTTTTCTCCAGCACCAACCCCGAACCTAATGCGACCCCTTTAGTAACTTTCTCTTCTTTCAGAAAATTAACAACAGCATCCCAGGCATCAGGGGCGTATCCGAGCCCAAACTGCTCGATAATCTGTTTACTGGTTCCCCGCCGTTCAAGATACTGTCTGGCCAAGCGACCATTTAACGGGTCATTGAGGAAATTTGTATAGACCTGCATCACCCTTTTATTCAGGCGGAAGAGAGATTCCCGGACGTGCAGCGCTTTACGCTGTTGAGGATTCATTTCCCGGGTATCAATGACAATGTTGTATTTTCTGGCCAGCATCCTTGCAGCTTCAGGAAAGGAGATTCCATGGTATTTCATGACAAACGACAGGACATTGCCACCGGCACTGCACCCAAAGCAATGAAAAATCTGCTTATCTGGATTTACAGAAAAGGAAGGCGATTTTTCGGAATGAAAAGGACACAGACCAAAGAAATTTTTACCTGACTTTTTTAAAATAACTGCCTCGGAAACAACATCTAAAATATCCGAGGCAGCTATAATCTCTGCAATTTTTTCTTCAGGGATCAACATTTTGGGCGGTGCAAACTCCAAAATCTCAATATATCATGTGATTAAAACATCACAAAATAAACAGTAAATATGACCTGTCAACAACGAATGGTGTAATTAACTACAAACATCCCTTGGTGGACAACACACCTGGTACTTGAGAAACCGGACGGGTCGCCGCATACAAAGACCGTCCAAACGCTTTGAATATGGACTCAAGCACGTGGTGTTCATTTTCTCCGTATAAGGTATTGATATGCAGGTTAAATCCACCTTTGACACAGACTGCCTGAAAGAATTCCCTGGCAAGATAGGCATCGAAAGCCCCCCGGGATTTCAAATCGTGGGGGATATTATAAACAAGATAAGGCCGATTGGACAAATCAATGGTTATCCGGGACAGGGATTCGTCCATGGGAACGCTTGCATCCCCAAACCTCCGAATACCACCTTTTTCCGACAATGCCTGCTGAATTGCCTGCCCTAGTACAATGCCGGTATCTTCTACAGTATGATGAAAATCCACCTCAAGATCGCCTGTGGCTGCAATCCGAAGGTCAAAAAAGCCATGAACCGCAAAAGCTGTAAGCATGTGGTCAAAAAAAGGAATACCTGTGCTGATCTCAGCTTTTCCCTGTCCGTCCAGATCCAGCCGGATATCTATCCGGGTTTCCTTAGTCTGCCTTGACACCTCAGATTGTCGACTCATAAAAAAAATTCCTTGAAACCGGCAGAAATCTGTTTTATACAACATTTTCATTAATTGGCACCGTATACTTCGCCTTTTCGGTATGTTATGGTGTAAATACGCCACAACGAATCTTCCTAAAATACGCGTATCCCTGATATTTGTCAACACCGATTCAACAATTGGATATCACCCCCAAATAAGGAGTTGAAATTTCATGATTAATTGATATATTAAATAATATAATATTTAAGGGGGCATGTAATGAATATTCAAGCTGCAGAAGACACCAGCTATTATTCATATCAATCCGCCCTTGGACAGGGGGATGATACGATATCTTCACCCTACGGGTCCCAATCCCGGACACAGGGCATGGATATCAGTGATCCCCCACGCCTTCCTGACGAAGAAGAACAAAATGAACCCGCCTCCCAAACCCCAGAAGATCAGGAGTCTCAGAAAGAAAGCCAACCGTCAAGCTCAACGACTGAATCGGGACTTAGCCAGGAAGAAAAACTATTAGTTGCAGAACTTGAAAAAGCTGATACCCAAGTTCGGGCACATGAAATGGCCCATATTGCTGCAGGGGGAGAATTTATTACCTCCGGAGCCACCTTTTCCTACAAGCAGGGCCCCGATGGAAAAAACTACGCAGTAGGTGGAGAGGTCAATATTGACGCATCACCCGAATCCGGAGACCCTGAAGCAACATTAAAAAAAATGAGGCAGGTGCGTGCCGCGGCTTTAGCCCCTGCCGAGCCATCCTCACAGGACTTGAAAGTTGCATCCAACGCAGCATCTCAGGCAGCCAAAGCGATGGCTGAAATAACACAGCGCATAGCTGAAGAGCAAGCGGAAAAGATGGAGGCAGCTGTGACCGGTTATATCCAAAAGCAGATATCTGATGCGTACACCAAAACAGCCAATATGTTCGGCCAGAATACCCCCACCCAGGATAGCCGAAAACCATTTTACATCGCTGTTTAAAAAACATATTGCAATGCAGATAACTCTTTGATATCATGAATTAAAAACGGAGATAACAATCATGAATATGATGATTCAGAATAATATCTCAGCATTAAAGGCTTTTTCAAATAAGATATTGGTTTCTTCAAATAATGTTGCCAACGCCCTGTCGGATGATTTCAAGGCAAACAGAGCCTATAATGTTGAGGGTAAAAATGGTCAGGTGAAAACTTCCATATCCCCAACCCAGGCAAGCGCCCCCTTAGTTGAAGATCCTGTCAAAAATGACGGTTCCTTAAAAGAATTGTCCAATACTGACATTGCAGAAGAAATGATTAATCAGGTGCTATCCCAAAACGGATTCGAGGCCAACGCAAAAGTGACACAGGCCTATGATGAAACCACCGGAACCCTGTTGGACACCATTGGATAAACCGGCACTCTCCATCAAAGGCCCACCCCACCCCGATTTAATGGGATCTTGAATTTAGCTTGGGCACCAAAAAATAAGGCTCAAGCAACGCATGGGGAACATAAGACAATTTTGCCTGGCGTAATCCCGGTATACCAAGATCCTGTTCCCGGTTAATGTAGCGGGCAGTCCCTTCCAAATACTTTGCTGTTTCATGGTTAATCATCTGGGAAGCCCCCTTGAAATTCACATCTGATTTTTCAAAATGTACATCCCAAGTGTCTGCAGACAGCGGACTGAAAACCGCAAAAGCGGCTATTTCGCCCTTAACCATCAATATCAGTCCGTTTAAATCCAGCTCCTTCCAATGGGAGAAGGCCATAGTCATTGCATCTGACTCTTCAATCAGAGCATGGGGGGTGGAGGGCATGGCAGCAATCAGACGCCTATCAAACTGCATCGCGGCCCTGCAATTATACTCATCCATAGTCACCAAGGAATAATCCGGATACTCGCGCTTAAACTGAGAAATAAGATTTTTTTTCTTATGCAGTTTATTGCCTTTTAACCCGGCCAGCTCCTCGGTCAGGTAAACATAATCAGCTGCATCCCTGTCACAGGTAATAGTGAAATAGCGATCGAGATCCTTCCAGAGAGCCACGTAAGACTCTGGTACCAGTCCAATGTTTCCTGAAAGCCCTGCGGCAACAGCCTTTTTTGAAAGAGCAAACAATGCATCTGGTTCAAGGTCGTCTCCTATGGGCATGAACAGAGACTGGCTGCGATCGTCGTGAATAACCAACCGTCCTTTATAAATAAACCAGGAATAGCGGTAAAGGTTCTGCCAGCAGAACAGATTAACAAAGCTGTATTCACACGAACAGGGTGGATAAAGGCCCAGGAAATTAAGGATCTGGGCGCGGGTTTCCAGATCAAATTTCCCGGGCTGCAGTATATTCGGTTCAGTCTTCTGATCATCTGCACAGTTGCAGGCAACTGAAGGCGTATTGTAGGTTGTTGATTGATGGCTATGACATATCATTGTTTTTCCTTTATGGGCTGTTATTCTAATTTAAAGGGGATGTGATCTTTCATCTGCCTGAATCCCAGTTTTTCATAAAACAGACTGGTTCCCGGTTCACCGATCAGTCCAATCCAGTCCACCCCTCGTTTTTTCAGTTCCTGGATCAGAAATCTCACAATCATACTGCCGATTCCAAGGTTTTGATAGGCGGTCAGCACGGCAACATCCTGAATATAAGCATCACTGCACAGATCGGAAAGGGCTCTTCCCATTCCAATTAATTTTTTTTCAAAAAAAGCACCTGCAAACAATGCTGATTTTTCAGGAATGAGATGCAAAAATGCATCTGATATAGTATAATCTTTCCGCCACCACCCGGCATCCTGGTATAGGGCCTGAAACTCATCGGCAGGCACTGTGCACACAAGTTTTATCTCAATCCCTTTTACCTCATTTGATTTCATATACTTTCGCCTTTCAGCATTTTTTCTGCAAAATACGGAAGCACAAAAGAGGCCGTGTGCACTTCCGGACTATAGTATCGGAGCTGGGATTGAAGTTTTTCGGGCACAGGTCGTGCCGCCGTTGACAGCTTTGGCCCCAAAGACCCTAAGCATATGCCGACGTGACCTCCGGTATATGTGGGGACAATAATATTGGCATAGGCATGTATGGCAAACAAAGACCGTGTTATACCCATCAGTGTTTCAACCCAGTCCGGGTGAAGAAAAATGGATTCACCCTGGGTTGAGATCAGGCCACCGGGCTTAAGCGCTTGCTTTAAATCCTGGTAAAACTGATTTTCAAACAAAGACTCTCCAGGGCCAACCGGATCCGAAGAGTCTACAATAATGACATCATAACAATCGGGATGCTTCCGGACAAAGGCAGCCCCGTCACCGATATGGGCAGTGACTCTGGGATCGTCAAAGCCACAGGCCAGGGTCGGCAGAAACTGTCTTGAAACCTTGATAACCTCTTCATCAATTTCACAGAAATCAATAGAGCAGATATCATCGTGACGATTAATCTCACGCAGAACACCACCATCCCCTCCGCCGATTACAAGCACATTTTCAGGGTTGGGATGAGCAAAAAGGGGAAGATGAGCCATCATCTCCTGGTAACTGAATTCGTCCCGTTCGGTGAGTTGAATAATACCGTCAAGTACCAGCATTTTACCGTGTGAGCTCGTCTGATACAGGTCAATCTGCTGGAATCTGCTTTTTTTACTGTAAAGAAGCGACTCTACCTTCAGAGAAAGAGCAATGCCGTCCCACATGGGGTTGGTTTCCGAAAACCATCCATTTTGAAGCCTGCTTAAATTTGTCATTTATCTCTTTCGAACAAAATTTACTGCCTTAAAGCAACCTGCATTCTGTAGTGCCGGCCTCGAAAAGAAGACAGTGCAAATTCTGCCAACTCACGGGGTTCATAGGTATTGCAGGAAAAAATATCCAGATAGGCGGTATGGGTTGAATGGGAAAAATGCCCGGATATCGCGGATGTTTCAATGGACCTGGCCATGGAGAACCCAGCAGCTGTTTCGTTTTGGCTATAATAAACAACAGGTGAATTTTGAATTTTTTCAATGCCAAGCATCTCACATACGCCATAAACAAATTGTTTTATGCTGTCCAGATCTCTAATCATATCAGAACTGCACTCGTACACATCAACGGATGTGGAAACCCCCCAGGGGTTAGAATTTTCAAACACTTTTTTCCATGTTATGGGGAGTGTAGATCTCTCCATCACCTTTTCATTGCTGTGTGGTATACAACTTTTCACCCCGGGTGTAAGTATTCCCCTGTTTTGATCCGAAGAGATAAAGACCCGCCTGGAAGAAAATTGTGTTTTTATGGAATCGACAGCCTTGTCCAGATCAATATTATCTGCACATGTAAAAATATCTACTGCTGCATAATCATACTCGGGCCAGGCATGAACCGTAAAATGGCTTTCGGCAATAATCACCACCCCGGACACCCCCTGGGGTTCAAACTGGTGAAAAGAGCTGCTGATAATTGTGGCCCCGCTTTCCAAGGCTGCACTAAGAAGTACTTTTTCAACCCTATCTTTATCAAACAGAACATCAGATGCGCAATCGTAATATTCCAGTGTAATATGCCGACCCAGAGCAAAACCTGATTCCGAATGGAACTTCGCTTGCATTTTATTTTTATGAAGCAATATAAATATAAATCCTTAAGCTATCTTAAAAGCATACAGCAGCAACAAGTTTGATAAAGAGAATTAACCAAAGTAAACAGATCGGTCAGAACACTTCCATAACAGAGGAAAATCTTTGAAATTGAGTTTCGTTGGGTAAATTTTTTTCTTTGAGACGTTCAATTATGGACACGGCATCAAAACGCAGATAGGGGTTGACCTTTAGCTCTTCGGACAGACAGGAGACGACATGGTCCGGATTATAAGCAGACGCATACCTGCTTAAATCCGGATTGTCCGGTTCAATAATTCGGGCATATTTAATTGCATCAATCACATAATCATGGCCGGCATAGATCAGTGTGTCGCCCGGGAGGGACATCAACAGTTTTAACGAATGAAAAAAGGATTCAAGATCCCCTGAGAAACAATTACCAACCGTGGCATTGAACAATGTATCTCCGGTCACAACAAACCCTGCCCCCTTGAAACAAAGAGAATCCATGGTATGCCCGGGCGTGAGCATTACCTCAAGGCCGGACCCGTCCTTCAGATCAAGAATCCGGCCATGCGACAGCGTTGTGCAGTCAATAAACTGAGCATTTGTTTTTTCGATCAGGGCATTGTTGCCCAGGGTGTGATCACCATGGGTATGGGTATTGGTAACAATATCAATGGGAATATTTTTCTCTTTGGCAAATGCCACCATATCCTGTACAGCCCCAGGATCAATGGCTATGCCTGATTTTTCACTGTAGACAAGATACCCCAGGTTGTCAGAACCGTATTTAAACTGTTGAATATCCAAATGCTCAATCCTTACTGTTAAAATAATTCATCCTCGTCTTCCCCGAAGGCACCATCAGCCTCATCCTGATCAGGCCCACCTTCTAAGGATTCATCATCATACACATCCATATCATCGTCATCCATGTATTCATCATCAAAGTCAACATCAAGTCCGTGGTCATCAAAAATTATACTGATTGCTTCTTTAAGATTACGTTCAAAACTTTCAGAATAATCGCCATCATCGGCTGAAAACTCATAGATTTCTTCATGCTCTTCGATCAGATCCCTAAGATCGGCTTCCATTTCAGACCGGGTATAAAATTCGGCTTCATAAGCATCAATAATGTCTTCATACAGGTCATATAACTCAAACGCCTCAACGGCATCAAAAATGGTCATTTTTTTTGCCATATTCAATCTCCCGGATTTCAATTAGTTTATTATTTTAATAATTGTTTGATGATTGTCAAATATCATTAGCACAATGATGCTTAACCCCAGACATGATTGCGCCCCAATAGAGTTCTTTCCTACTATTGCTTGATAAAGAAGGTTTTATTTTTTTTCAATCCTAAAATGTAACCAGACATAAAAAACAGGTTCTCCCAGCCCTGGCAAATAGACCGAAAAGAACCTGATATCACATCTGAAAAACAAATTATTATTAATTAAGATAGTTGTATTTACTACGCCAACAATTGTGGTACATCATATTTTCTATGATATTGCCCACAAAGCAATGTTTTCAACTTTTTTTTATGTTTTGCTTCTTTTGATAATCGGCCAATGCCTGATAGAATCCGCCGACACAAAGCTCAGCGCAATGATAATGATCTTCAGGCAAGGTTTGCAAATACGCAGCAATCATCTCCGGCGTGATATTCCACACATTGTCAACACTATGACCCAAGCACAGATGCACCACGGTATTGCAGCATGCTGCCGTATACACGCAACCGTTAAAGTCAAAGGAAATAGTCTTTAGGCAGTTGTTGGAATCCACCATGATAAAAAACTCTACACTGTCGCCACACACTCCGGTCCGGGTCCCGTATCCATCCGGATTCTCTATCCGCTCTTTGTTCCCTGCCTCGTAGGCCATCTCAATCAGCGTTAAAGAGTGAACATTCCAAAAATCCTCGTCTTCCATTAAAAAACTCCTTGAACTATAGCTATAAATAATATTTTTTTTGTATGATATTCATAAATATCATATTCCCATAAAATAAAAAACAGACCAGACAGTTAATTCTGCCCGGCCTGCTTTTATTTTATAGCTTTATGCAGCAGACGGCCCTAAATGGCCACCTGTCACATCAGTGTATAGCTTTAAACCTGCTTAAACCTGGGGTCTGGGATAAAGCCCAGCACCTTTAACCAGTTCAGGTACTTTTTCTTCCCATTCAATGGCCATGATATGGAAACCTTTTACACCTTTGCATTCTTTGAGACGTTGCATTTGCTCAATGGCCATTTTGATGCCTTCTTCAGCTTGTTTCTCTTTTTCAACACCGGCAAGACGGTCAATGACCTCATCGGGAATATCCATTCCAGGCACCTTGCTCTTCATATATTTGGCCATACCCAGGGATTTCATGGGTGTGATGCCGGCAAGGATAGCCACTTTTTGATCCAGGCCGCGATCAACCACCTGTTTCATCCACTGTTCAAACTTAGCAGTGTTAAAAATACACTGGGTTTGGATGAAATCCACGCCGGCAGCAATCTTTTTGGCCAGACGCATAACACGTAGTTCAAAGGGATCAGCAAATGGGTTGGCAGCTGCACCGATGAACATTTTGGGCGGATTGGTAATATCGGCACCACCCTGGAACTTGCCTTCATCGCGCATATCTTTAACCATCTTAATCATATTAATGGAATCAATATCATATACGGGCTTTGCCATGGGATGGTCGCCAAACTGGGGATGGTCGCCGGACAGGCAGAGCATGGTGTTCATTCCAAGGGCATAGGCACCGAGAATGTCAGACTGCATGGCAAGTCGGTTTCTGTCCCGGGATACCATCTGAATAATGGGATCAAGGCCCATCTGTTTGATGATGGCGCCGCCGGCAATGGAAGACATTCTGACCATGGCGGTCTGATTGTCAGTGATGTTGATGCCGTCCACATAATCTTTGATCAGGTTGGCTTTCTCTTTGATAACGTCAACATTGCAACCTCTGGGAGGACCAACTTCAGAGGTTACTGCCAGTTGGCCTGAGGCCAGTACTTTTTCCAGTCTGCTTTCAGTTTTCATTATGCCATGTCCTCCGTGATAATTTTGGACGCTGCCAAGTCTTCCCTGATAATTTTTCTGGGCCCGCCGCCGCCTGCGGGCCGCCAGTCTTTTGCCGCAACCAGTTCTTCATAACGATCAGTAAGACCCAGTTCAACCAGGCGGTTCCAGATCAATGACCATGCACAATCCACATCCTGGCTGATTTCACATTTACCGCTGGAATTTCCGCCACAGGGACCATTCATCAGACTCTTTGAGCAACGTGCAACAGGACAGATACCACCAGTAACGCCTAACATGCAGTCACCGCAACCCATGCAGCGCTCAGCCCAGACACCCTGGCTTTCGGATGCGCCCATGAACTTGGTATTCACACCAGGGAAAACCGGAATCGCATATTGGGAAGCAACGGTCTGAATTCCGCAGCCACAGGCCATGGAGACAACGGCATCAACCTGACCGGCTAGGTCTTTGAGCTGGTCAACATATTCCGGATCACATTGACGTTCCAGAGTATGTTCTAAGACTTCAATCTTTTTACCTTCTTTGGCACTGTGCAGACGAATGGCGGAAGCCAAAAGCCCGACCTCTTTTCTGCCGCCTGCTGCACAAACGGTTACACACTCGTTGCAGCCGACCACAAGTATTTTTTCGTAGGGCGCAATGTACCCGAAAATTTCCTGCAGGGGTTTTCTTTCTGCTGTTATCATGTTTTATTCTCCAAAAGTTTTATATAAAAAATAACCCGTTAAAGCTTTTTATCTATTAGTCTAGACAAACAGCATATGCAAAACATCTGCTGCATTGGCCATGTGTTAAACAGCCTTGCGTGTTGCCTGACTGGCCGGGCTTGGCCCTAAAGCTCTGATTTTTTCTGTAAACTCTTCGGCGGCTTTGGCAAATTTTTCACCCATACCTGCGGAAAAATACATCATTTCCACACGTTCGGGTTCCCAGCCCAGAGTTGCAAGTTCTTTTTTGATCTGGTTAACATGGGCTGTTGCACGCAGATTGCCGCTTTTAAAATGGCAATCGCCGTCCAGGCAGCCTGCCACATATACACCGTCAGCCCCTTTTTCAAGGGCTTTCATCAGGTGAATGGCATCCACCTTGCCGGTGCAGGGCACCCGTATGATTTTTACATTGGACGGATAGGTAACCCGTCTGGTGCCGGCCATATCTGCTGCGGTATATGCACAATAATGACAGCAAAAGGCCACGATTTCAGGCTCAAAATTACTCATTAGTTATACCTCTCAAATAAACCATCAAGTTTAGCCAGTATCTGGTCATCTTCCCAGGCCGTCAACTGAATGGCCTTTGCCGGACACTCGGCAACACAGACACCGCAACCATGGCACTTGGCCGGGTCAATTTCTGAGTGCCGTTGATTATTTATAAACGGAACATTATACGGACAGGCCCTGACACAGATCAGACAGACCGCACATTTAATCGGATCGACCGTGGCATAGGTGGCCCCTAAGGTAATCTCTTTACTGGCCAGCAAGGTTCTGGCTCTTCCTGCAACGGCATGGGCCTGGGTGATGCTTTCACGGATCACCTTGGGGGAGTGGGCCGTACCAGCCACGAAGAAACCGCGAAGTGCCATGTCAATGGGTTTGAGCTTAATATGGTCTTCCTGGAAGAAACCGTCTGCGGTTTTAGGCAGGTTGAAAACCCGGGCAAGCGCATTTGTGGTCTCTGCATTGGCAACCAGGCCGGTACTTAAAGCCACAACGTCAGCTTCAATCTCAATATCCTGCTGAAGAACAAAATCATGGGTACGGACAATGGTCTTGTCGCCATCTTTGCGGACAACAGGACGATGGGCAAGATCAAAGCGCAGGAATTTAACCCCTTTATCCCGGGCGTCTTTGTAATAATCTTCCTGGAATCCGTAAGTGCGGATGTCCCTGTAAAGAACAAAAACTTCTATATCCTGGTTCATCTCTTTAAGCCGCAGGGCGTTTTTAACAGCCGCCTGGCAGCAAAGCCGTGAGCAGTTGGGATTATCATCTTCCCTGGAACCGGCACACTGGATCATGACCACCTGGCCCATAGCCTTGACTTTTTCCTTATCGCCTTCAAGGATGGCGTCAAGGTCAAGCTGGGTCATGACTGTGTCAATCTGGCCCAAGCCGTATACGGCAGGACGGTTGGCTTTTGCGCCTGTGGCAAGGATGGTGACGCCGTGTTCAACCTGTTCAGAGGAACCGGCGGCAACGTGTTTAACGACGGAGGTAAAGTTACCGGGCACACCGTTGTGCTCTGCAACAACCGCATCAGTGAACACCTTGATATTATCATTGTTATCAACTTTTTCGATAAGAGCCTTCATAAAGGCTGCCACATCATCGCCCTCGATGGTCTTGGACAGGTTAAGGGCCTGGCCACCAAGCACCGGGGCTTTTTCCACGATGTAGGTGAAAGTACCCTGATCAGCCAGCTCAAGGGCGGCTGTCATACCAGTCACACCGCCACCCACGACAAGAGCTTTCTGGCTTGTGGGAAGGATCTTTTCAGCCAGAGCTTTGGCTGCTCTGACGCCGGAAATACCCACCTGAACCAGCTTGAAGGCTTTTTCAAGGGCTTTGGCCGGGGCGTCGCTATGTGCCCAGGCAGCCTGGTCTCTCAGGTTGACAAGCTCAAGCAGATAGGGGTTGAGCCCTGCACGTCTGAGCATTTCCTGGAACATGATCTCCTGAACCCTTGGGGAACCGGAACCGATAACCACCCGATTCAGACCCTGTTCCTTGATCAGTTTTTCCATCTTTTCCATGGCCTCAAAGGAGCAGCTCAGCTTGAACGCTTCGGCTACGGCCACATCAGGATTGGATTTTGCATTTTCAAGAATTTTATCAACGTCCAGAGTCGCACTGATCTCCCCGTCACAGTCAACAACAAAGACACCGATTTTTGTATCTTCACCATCAACGTCTCTTTGAGGCGGATAGGGACTTTCGTCGTCAACCACTTCCTTGCTCTTGATAGCCGCACCGGCCAGGGAGGCAGCTGCAGAGGCCTGAACCAGGGTCTCGGGAATATCTTTGGGGCTCTCAAAAACACCACAAACATATATGCCGTCCTTGGATGTTGTCACAGGATCCATGGTGCCGGCTTTAGCAAAATTATGTTCGTTCAAGTCGATGCCAAGGGTTCCGGCCAACGCAGTGGTTTTCGGGGTCGGTCTGAAACCTGTGGAGAGAACAACCATGTCAAAGTCTTCTTTTACCATGGCTGACAGTTCTTCTTTGGCGTAAGTGATCTCAAGTGATTTATCAGGAAGTTCGATGATGGTGTGGGGCTTGCACCGGATCAGGCGAATGCCGAAATCTTCTTTGGCGCGGTTGTAGTACGGCTCGTAGTCCTTGCCAAAGGTCCGCATATCCATAAAGAAGATTGTGGCTTCAATATCTTTGCCAAAACGTTCTTTGGTGACCATGGCCTCTTTAAGGGCATACATGCAGCATACACTTGAGCAGTAGGAAACATCGTGTCTATTGACGCCCCTGGAACCCACACACTGAATCCAGGCCACTTTTTTAGGTGGCTGCTCATCTGATTTTCTCACCAGATTGCCCTGGTAAGGCCCTGATGCAGACATAATCCGTTCGTATTCAAGGCCGGTAACCACGTTGGCAAACTTTCCGCTTCCGAAATTATCCATGACACTGGGATCGAACAGCGGGGCACCCACGCTTAAGACAACGGATGCGACTTTGATCTCAACTTGTTGTTCGCTGTCATCGGGCACAATAGCCCCGGCTTTACAAACCGACTTGAGAGCTTCCACATCCTTTACTTTTTCCATATCAATGGAATAGGCATAGGGTGTGGCCTGGGGATACCGCATACAGGTAGGTGCCCTTGGGTCAAGTCCCGGGGTAAACCGTACGGCCTCTGGAAATTTTTTTAAACATTCCCCGCAGGCTGTACATTTATCAATGTCAATAAACCGGGGAGCGGTTTTTAACGTAGCCGTAAAATCACCGGCCACTCCGGACAGGCTGGTTAACTCTGTCATGGGGCTGACCTGGAGAAACTTTTCCCTTGTTGTTGCAGACAGGTGAGGAGAAACTGTACACAAATCGCAATTGTTGGTTGGAAAAGTGCGGTCCAGCTGGGTCATTAATCCACCAATGGCGTAGTCGGAATCAATGAGCAAGACCTTTTTCCGAGATTCGGAAAGATCAAGAGCTGCCTTGATACCGCCAACGCCACCGCCAATGACGAGCACGCGTTTTTCGTCTTGTTTAATTTTTTGCATGTGTAACCTTAACGTTATCAGTTAATATCCATGTGTATCCATCTCCTGTAAACGTGTATCATCAGGTACAAGACAGGCAATGGATGCTTTCTTGCCTAGATCATCAACGGATTGTGCCTATCCCTGCTGCACAGCGCTGCAGACAGCTTAATATCTGTATGACAACGATGTAACAGCGAAATGTTCATTAAATTGTTGGTTGCGGGTATCACAAAAGGGTTATTGCTAACTTCTAAAGAAAATGCTGACTCAGCGAAATTCTTGAGAACAAGTTTTTTTCGAAAACCCATAGCCAATATCCCTATCTTAATGCTGCCCGATTCTGGATTGGGCAGTCAAATCAGGTACCCTCAAGGCACGGTGGAACTGCTATCTACCTTCTATTTTATTTAACCAATGATTCTATAGCAGATAATAAATCACATGTAAAATGATTACTTATTAATGCTGAAACACCTTTCCTGATCGTCGTTTGGGAGATTATTCCTGTGAAAAAAATCAACAATTCATATATATTTCATTTGTATTTTAAATAGTTGTTTGCCAATTTCATCCACATTGAAAAGAAAAAGAGTGCGGCATGGACATTATGGAAAGATAAGATGGTCCAAAATCAATCCATAAAATTTTGAAGATGGACCTTTCCGGACAGGCAGAAAAATCCATCCCAGATGAAATGTGCAGTTGCGGCAGATACCAATGCACCAGTCGTATCCTGGATACCATGTAAATTCGCTGGACGGCCCGGAACCCTGGTAGCAACCTGATGCTTCGGAAAAACATCCGATTTCAAATACAATTCCTGCAGGATTGGCAAAGGCCTGGGAAAAGCCTTGTTCCGAAAGCATTGCAAATTCAGGTTTTGTCACAACTGCATTGCAGTTCTTGCACAAAATAGCAGGTTCGAACTTATGCTTGGATTCAAGTTCACTTTTTCCCTGTATCTGCCTGTCTGTTTTTTTACAGATAAAATCCAAAGCCATGTTTTTGTCTTTGTCTATAATTTCTGGTTGTCTATATAATATAAGGTAGCACCCACCGGGGCAAATGAAAGAAAAAAGATATTGATCCAGGGTACAAGAAACAACAGGCCAAACCCGATGTGGAAAAACAAATTTTTCTTTAGGAATCCAAGCCTATCTTTAAAGGGCACCATGCGCCTGGCAGGAACAAGATCCGTATTGTCCCAGGCCAGAAAGACACCTGCCGCCACAGATGAAACGGCGATAATGACAAGACTTACAGGCGTAAACAGACCGATGACCATCAGGGCAACAGATATCAGCACCGGCAATAAAGCCCTGGGAATTTCCTGGCGAATCAGATATCCGAACATACCGAATATGGATGTATGGGCACCAGGCGTTTCCCGGCCAAGCACCATGCGCTCTGTGATCCGGGACATATAATCCATGATGAAAACACAGAAAAAAACTTGGGCAATCAGATAGGATGACAGCATGGAAAACGCCATCAGCATAATTGTCAGAATCCAGGAAACAATATGCCACAGCCAGATAAGCCATCGGGACTCGGGCATCTGCCATATCATGGAAAGGATGTCATTGTGCCAGTACAGCACCATGCCGGACAAAACAAGGGCCAGCAGAAATACTGCTGCAAATCTTATCAGACCGAGTATTAAAAGGGAGGGTGTTCTTAACGCCAGGGCTGCGCCCTTAATATTGTATCGAATGCCTTCAATCAATTCCATGTGTTCTTCTCCTTGAAACCTTGAGGGGGGTGTATATATTAATTACCGGTTTTTACTATACCTGGCTCTATTTTTCAATTTTACAAAGGGCAATTGCATTGAAAACAGTTTATGTGGACGGAAAATTTGTACCCTGGGACCAGGCGGTGATCCCTGTGGATGACCTGGCTGTGCTCAGGGGTTATGCCGTATGCGACATTATCAGAACCTTCGGGGGCAGGCCGTATTGCCTTGATGAACATGTTGACCGGCTGTTGTCATCGGTTGAAAAAATTGGTCTTACACCAGCATGGACCAAAGAAGATATCAAGCAGATTGTGTTTCAGCTGCTTGAAAAAAATACTCACATGGATGAGGCAAATATACGCATCCTTGTGACAGGCGGATCCAGCCCTGACTTTTTCAGTCCGGCGGATCATCCCC
Organism: uncultured Desulfobacter sp.; assembly: GCF_963665355.1. GTDB lineage: Bacteria > Desulfobacterota > Desulfobacteria > Desulfobacterales > Desulfobacteraceae > Desulfobacter. The sequence goes on along the minus strand of NZ_OY762229.1, from coordinate 4,267,960 downwards.
GGCTGATTGTTCTTGTAACGGATATCCCTGCCCTGCCGGCCCAATGGTACACAAAAGGTATAAAAGTGATCACCTTTATTCAGCAGCGTGCCATCCCGGATGCCAAGGCTACCAACTACATACCTGCTGTCCTGGCACTGAAACAGGCAAAGGCCCAAGGCGCAGTGGAAGCACTGTATATGACCCCGGACAAAATGGTTCTTGAAGGCACAACCAGCAATTTGTTTGCCCTGGTTGACGGCACCCTGGTCACTCCCGAAAAAGGTGTGCTTAAAGGCATCACCCGGAAGACCGTTCTGGCTCTTGGGAAAAAACTATTCCCTGTATCTGAGCAGGATCTTCCCCTGGACACCATGCTGGCTGCCTCGGAACTATTCATCACCGGAACCAACAAAGGAATCGTGCCAGTGATTCAGGTAGATGACCATGTGATCGGTACCGGAGCGCCGGGACCGGGCACCATGGCTCTGATGGCGGCCATGTCCGGTCAGCCGGACAGGACAATAGCCATGTGATGCACTGCCCGTTATCTGGCTGCGATAGCTGTTTCATAAAAAAAGGACATCTGAGGATTCAGGTGTCCTTTTGTGTCTGTCCAACTACTATAAAAAACTGCCGGACGAAGAAAAATAAATCTATACAGTAGTAATTGCGTTAAACCCACACTCGGCTTCACATTCTCCGCAATCAATACACTCCTCGCTTATCGCGAAGTAATTTTTTCCGGCCGGCATACTTATTGCTTCAACAGGACAGGCGCTTGCGCATGCACCACAGGACTGACATTCATCGGGGTCTATTTTATGCATTTTTTCTCCTTTAAAACGACATACTTTAGTTTTTCTACACGGACTCAGTGTCCGCAATCCAAATATTAATTATAAAATGAATCACTTCTAATGTATGTTAAAAAATCACTGCTATTTTCAAAAAATACAAAAAAGGCGATTCATAAATAACCTTATAGAAAGGTTTTCAGGTCAGGTCAAGAGCTCAATTCAGGGTGCTGAAAAAAACGGGGCAATGTACCGGGTTGCAGTAAAGATAATGATACCTGTCAGCATTAATTTAATCAGTCTTGATGGGACATATTTCTGACAGTACGCGCCCAGATACATTCCTGCCATCCCACCAATCCCGAACAAAAGCCCCAATCCCCAGTCAGGGGCTACGGACATGGTTGGATAAAAAGGCGCAATCAAGTGGTAGAAGGCAACACCGGCTATTGAGGTTATAAAGGTTCCCATGAGTGTGGCACCTGCCACCGTATAAATCGGCAGTCCGAAAATTGTCACAAAAAACGGCGCAACAATTGAACCGCCGCCAATGCCGTACGCCCCACCTATTATGCCCACGATAAGACTAAGACTGAAAATCCCCCAAAACGATACACTAAAGGATTCACCGTTGAACGTATAACTGATGCGTTTTAAATCGAACTGTGTGGTATTGAGCGTTTTCGTTTCATATGAACCGGGCAAGTCCTCATAGGTCGTTTGAAAACATTGCCCATGCGCAATTTTGTCATATTTACTTTCAATGACAGGCTTTGCAACCTCTTCTTTATTTTTTTTCAGCAGGTTTTTTGCCATTTTGCCCCCGATATAAAGCAGGACAACACCGACAAACAGTTTAAACTGTGCCGGATCCGGCAGATATGCCACCCGCAGGAAAGCCCCGAGAAATACGCCCGGCAGGGTGCCCAGCACCACAACCCAGGCCAGAGGCCACACCATTCGCCCTTCCTTGCAATATCTGAGTACGCCGCTGGGGATGGCGACAATGTTAAACACCTGATTGGTTGCACTGACCGAAGGATTGACATACCCCAGAACCGACATTTGAAACGGCAGTAAAAGAAAAGCTCCTGATACGCCGGCCATGGAGGTAAAAAAGGAGATACCAAAGGCGACCAGAGGTGGTATCCAGGGTTGAACTTCAATACCTGCTGTTTCAAAAAGCATGTTGATTTCCTTTCAATGTGACCTCTGTTGGGTAGTTATAAACACGATAAAAATTATTTTCGTGTTAGTTTATAAGCATTGATATCATCTGTCAAGAAAAGTCAGCTGTTTTAACGCACAACTGTGATATACAGACAAATATACGGACAACGCTTCAACAAAAGAGAATCCCATGGATGACCCCCAAAATGAAAATTTGCCGGCATCAATCAGCCAGAAGCCTGCCCAGGGCGGCATGGACCAGGGACGAATGGTTTCCATCCCGGAACAAGACGGATGCCTGGACTCTGTGCAACTTGACCGGCTTGAGCATGAATTCAGGACCTGGGCCACGGATACACCACGCACCGATGTGAGATTATCCCGTCAGCGTATTCTAATTATCTTTCTGCTGATTCGGTATACCGGGGCAAAGTTAAATGAAATCCTGGCTCTTAATCCATTTTCAAGCATTGATCTTAACCACCAAGTGGTGGATTTCAGCCCCGGGGATGGGCAAAGTTCTACAGAACCAAGACAGGTGAGGATTTCCACTGCCCTTGCGGCTGAACTCAAAGAAATGTTTAACAATCCATTATTAAGCACTTTTCTGGAAAAACAATTCAATATCGATCCAGGATTTGTCCGGCGCAAATTTTATGAGCGTGCCCAGTCACTGGGTTTTCCCAAGCATCTGGGCGGCCCGGAAATGATCAGAAAAGCCAGGGCTGTGGAATTGATGCAGCGCAATATGCCCATGCCGGCTGTTCAGACGATGCTCGGACACTCAACAATAAACCTGACCAGTCGCTATGTATCATTTTCCAAAGACGACATCGCCACGGTCACAAAATTATTCATTGAAAGGGAGGCATCGCGCAAAACCAGTGCCCGAAATTCATTTTACGGCAAGATAAAAAAGCTTCAAAAAGGGGATATCCAGACCCAGATCGCCTTGACAACTGCCGGGGGAGACACCATTGAGGCTGTGATCACCAACAGCAGTGTGGAAAGACTTGCATTAAAAGAAGGGCGGTTGATTATGGCCGAAGTCAAGGCACCTTTGGTCTGCCTGTACTGTGGAAAACAGGAGCCGAAATGCACTGCTGAAAACCGTTTTTTGGGCGTGATCGAACAGATCAATGCAGGAAAGATCAATACCGAGTACACAATACGCATCAACGACGGAACAACAATATGCGCCATAGTGTCAACCCAGAGCAGCCGCTGGCTGGGCCTTGGTATCGGTGATTGGGTCTGGGCCGCGTTCAGCTGCTTTGCCGTCGTGCTGAATGTCGATTAAAAAAAACAGGGTCACGTCTCTGAAAGGGAGCCTGAAATAGAGGAAAGAATCTGACGGGTTTCAAGTAACGCCCTTGAAATATTACTGCGTTTATTCCCAAGTTGAATCCTGACACTTGTTTTCTTGACAAACGTTGCATCCACTGTTTTTTTCAAAACAGCCTCAATATCCGTCAGGGCACGGGTCATATGGTCCGGAGAAAATTCCAGAACCAGTATATCCGGGGTCACATCCAGACGTTTAACTCCGGCCTTGATGGCAAAAATTCTAAGCATAATTTTAAGCAGCATGTTCTCAGCGGGTTTGGGCAGGCTGCCATACCGGTCCACCAGCTCTTTTTTCATGTCGGCGATGTCCGATACCCGGTTCAATCTTGACAACCGTCGGTAAATGGTCAGACGTTGTTCCACGGATTCAATGTAGTCATCGGGAAAACCTGAAGACATGGATGCATTGATTTCGGGCTCCAGGGGCTCGGTGACATGCTCCCCCTTCATATCTTTAACGGCGTGGTCCAAAAGTTTGAGGAACATATCATAACCCACAGCTGCAATGTGGCCGGACTGGGAGGCGCCCAGGGCGGTGCCCGCCCCCCGGATCTGAAGATCTTTCATGGCAATCTGGAACCCGGATCCAAGATCCCGGTGCTCCATAAGTGCTGCCAGCCGTTTCCCGGCATCTTTGGTGAGCCTGGACTCATCTTCGATAAACAGATACGCGTAGGCCTGGTGGTCTCCCCGCCCGATGCGGCCGCGAAGTTGGTATATCTGGGACAGGCCGAAACGTTCGGCCTTATCTATGATCATGGTGTTGGCACTGGGTATATCCAAACCCGATTCAATGATGGTGGTGCAGACCAGCACATTGATCTGCTGGTTAATGAACTTTTCCATCGCCTTTTCCAGTTCAGCCTCGGATAACCTGCCATGGGCCACGCCGATCTTTGCATGTGGCACAAGTTTTTCTATGTTTTCAGCTGTCTTAAATATGGTTTTTATGTTGTTGTGAACAAAAAAGACCTGACCATTTCTATCCAGTTCTTTGGTCACAGCGTCCCGCACAAGTGCATCTTCATAGGTGGTGATGTATGAAATGATGGGCTGGCGGTCTGCGGGGGGGGTGGTAATCACGGAAATATCCCGCATGCCGGTTAAAGACATGTGCAGGGTCCTTGGAATGGGTGTGGCCGACAGCGCCAGGACATCCACCGAAGCCCGTTTCTTCTTCAATGCCTCCTTGTGCTTGACCCCGAACCGCTGTTCCTCGTCAATGATCAGAAGCCCCAGTGATTTAAAAACCACATCCTTTTGCAAAAGCCTGTGGGTGCCAATGACAATATCCACCGAGCCTGCAACCGTCCTTTTTAAGATATCGGTCTGTTCCTTTCGCGTGCGGAAACGTGACAGGCATTCGATGATGACCGGATAATTCTTGAACCGGTCCCGAAAGGTATTCAGATGCTGTTCAGCCAGGATGGTTGTGGGCACCACCAGAGCCACCTGCTTGCCGTCGTTCACCGCCTTGAACGCGGCCCGGATGGCCACTTCGGTTTTTCCGTAGCCCACATCCCCGCAGACCAGCCGGTCCATGGGGGTATCTTTTTCCATATCCAAATGCACATCATCTATGGCACGAAGCTGGTCCCTTGTCTCTTCGAAGGGAAAGCCCGCTTCAAAATCATTATAATAGTTATCGGGACGACTGAACGAGAATCCTTTGGCCACTTTGCGCCGGGCATACAAATCAAGCAGGTCGGCCGCCATTTTTTCAACTTCGGCCATAGCCTTGGCCTTGGAGTTTGTCCAGGATCTGGATCCTATTTTATCAAGCACGGGGGTATATCCATCCACCCCGATATACTTGCCGATGACCTCCATTCTGTCCACAGGGACATAAAGTTTGTCATCATCCTGATACACCAGCAAAATAAAATCCTGGGAGATTCCTGATACAGTAAGGCTGCAAAGGCCCTCGTACCGCCCTACCCCATGCTCTGCATGAACAACAAAGTCGCCGTCTTTAAGCTCTTCCGGGGCAATGAATTCAGCTTTTAAATCCCGCTTTGCCGATACCCTGCGCCGGATGCGTTTTCTGCCGAATATTTCCTCTTCGGTGACAATGGAAAAATTTTCCAGGTCCGGGATAAAACCGCTGCTTAAATTACCCACCGTAAAATAAAGCCCCGGATTCATGTCAAAAAGACTTGCATAATTACGGCAAAATTGAGGCTCTATGCCATAGGGTGCAAGAAGGGAATGCAACCGTTTTGCCTGGGCATCCTGGCTGAGCACAAACAAAATATATTTTACATCCTGCTGCTGTTGCTCAATCCATTCCACCAGAGGGGTTAAAGGCGTAGTATCTTTTGTCCTGTTCCGCAAGGATTCGGACAGTGCACGGTTATCCGAACACTTCAGGGAAACAATTTGAGCCTTGGCCCTGTCCTGTTCCAGTACAATCTGTTTAAAACTGATCGTATTAAAGGCAAAAATGTCGCGTTCAACGGCCGGCCAGTCCCGGCAAATTGTTTCCGGTGGCAGGCTCAGGCGTTTTTCATCAGCCAGGCTATTAAAATTATGCTTTACACCGTCAAAAAAATCTTTTGCTTTCTCGGGAAGTTCCCCTGCATCATCAAGTACAAAAACGGCATTTGCCGGTAAATAATCAAACAAAGTGGATAAAGAGTCGTACACAATGGGCAGCATGGATTCGATGCCGTCAAACCGTCCCTTATCCCGGACCTGGTTGACATACTCACGGATTCTGTCCACACTGAGTCCGGTGTCGGTACCGGCCTTGCGCAGCCGGGCCTGGACATGGGGTAGACTTTTTTTTGTAATCACAGCTTCGGTGGCCGGAACGATAATTGTCTCAGCAAGCTCCTTGGTTCCTCGCTGGGTGTAGGCAGAAAAATAGCGTATGGATTCCACAAGATCCCCGAAAAACTCCAGGCGCACAGGCTGCTTTTGTCCCGGGGAAAATATATCAACAATACCTCCTCTGACAGCATACTCTCCGGGATCCTCAACAAGGGTGGCCCTGGTATAACCGCTTGCTTCAAGCTTTTCCAACAATCCGTCCCTGTCAATCTCCTCATTGGCCATAACAAGTTCAAAGCTCTGGGTCATGACTTCTTTGGGCATAAGAAAAGATAAAAGCGGATCCACATAGGTCACCAGAAGAAACCTGTCCCGGATGGTCTCACTGATGCTGAACAGGGCAGCAAGCTTTGCTGCGGAAGTATCTTTGTAAAAGGAAATATTTTTGGCACCCGGATAATGGCTGCCGGGAAAAAATATGATACGCTGCCGGTCCGTGGGCATAAAGAATTCAAGATCGCAAATAAAGTCCTTGGCTTTTTTTGCATCCGGCAAAACAATTACCAAAGGCTGGTTCATATGAGAAAACAACCGGGCAATCATCCATGCTTTAGGGGCCGGGGTACTCTCCATGGCAAGCATGGCGTGTCTGTTTTTTTTCAACGAATTTAAAATGGTATCAATCATTGTATTTCAAGCGGGCATATCTAAATGGCAAATTGAATCAGCGTTTGAACAAGTTTGGGAATTTACCATCCAGGAACACAGTGTGCAAGTTTTAAACTTTTTTCTGCTATTATTTTCTGGGATGAAATGCCTGATGCATTTTAATAAGATAATCCCTTGAGATATGGGTATAAATCTGGGTGGTTGAAATGTCGGAATGGCCAAGCATGGTTTGAACCGACCGCAGATCAGCCCCACCCTCTATCAGGTGGGTGGCAAAGGAGTGGCGCAGAACATGGGGGTAGACCGGACGGGAAATGCCGGCAATCAGGGCATGTTTTTTTATAATTTTCCAGAATGCCTGACGGGTCATGGGCTTACCAGCCCTTGCAATGAACAGAAAATCACTAGAAAGATGCTTCAATTCCATGGGACGTCCCTGGTCAAGCCATAGCCTTGCAGCTTCTTTGGCTTTTGAGCCAATGGGAACAATTCTCTCTTTGGAGCCTTTGCCCATCACCCTGACAAGGCCTGCCTCCAAATTTACGTCAACCACCTTTAAAAAAACAAGCTCTGACACCCGAAGTCCGGCTCCGTACATGATTTCCATCATGGCAAGATTTCGTTGTCCTTTAGAGGTTGTGGTCTCACAGGAATTCAAAAGAGCCTCCACCTCACTGACCGGGATGACACCCGGCAGATGCTGGCCTGTCTTGGGGATATCAATATCTTTTAAGGGGTTGGCAGATATCAGTTTTTCTGCAATCAGGTATTTATAAAATCCCCTGATGGAGATCAGGTGTCTGGCCCGGGACTTGGCTGACAAGCCCTGGCGAGTCAGATGAACCAGCCATCCAAGAACGGCTGTTGTATCGGCATCCCGGATATTCTGAATTCCGTTGTCAGCAAGGTAGCTGATATATGACGCCAGATCCGTTCCATAGGCTGTGATACTATTGGCCGCAAGCCCTTTTTCCACGGTCAGATAATCCATATACGCATCAGACAGGTCGTGCAAAATCTCATCCTTTACCCATAACTGTTACTGGAACAATTCGGAAATACATCGAAAACCGATGATATTGGCCGTGATTTCTGCGGGAAACAGCCCCCGGGAGCTGATGGAGATGGAATCTTTGGCATTCCACCCCCCCCCCTTGGCCACGTTAAACATCCTGGCTTTTCGGGTTTCAAAGGGCGGAGGCTGGGTGTCGGTTGTCCATTCCATGACATTGCCCAGCATGTCAGCCATGCCGAAAACATTGGCGGCATGATCATATTCGTCCACTGGACTTGTGTCGGCAAAGCCTGAAGATTCAATATTCAATAATTTTGGATCAAACTCATTTCCCCAGGGATATTTGAAAGCCATATCCGTGCGGGCGGCAGCCTCCCATTCAGCTTCCGTGGGCAGCCGCCGGCCGATCCAGGAGGCATAGGCAAAGGCATCGTCCACACTGATTTGAACCACGGGATGATTTCTTTTGCCGTGAAGGGTGGAACCGGGTCCAAGGGGCTGGTACCAGCAGGCCCCTTTAACAATGGAAGATCCGGCCTGTTTGCTCCAGATTACTTTTTCTCCCTGTTTTTTAAAGCGGGAATGATAAACCGTTCCAACTCCTCTTCTTTCGGCAGTTGTAACATATCCGGTCTGTTCAATGAAAATCTCAAATAAAGCATTGGTCACCGGATATTTGCCCATATACACCGTAGGCATATCAAAGGGCTGTAACGCCAGGCTGGATTTCAAGGATTTTTCCGTACCAATGGTATACGTCCCCCCAGGAATCGTAATGTAGGAATTGAATTTTTTTTCACGCTCCCCTAAAAAATCGTCAAACTGCTGGGCAAGTTCCCGGGATTTTCTAAATTCATCCAGGGCGTTGATCTCTTCTTCATCAAGCTCATCAAGTTCTTCTAAATCCTCGTCTTCACCTAAATCAACTACTTCTAACTGCTCATCCGCGTCAAGTTCAATGTCTTCTATTTCTTCAAGAGATTCATCCTCATCAAGCTCAACATCTTCTATTTCCGTGTCTTCATCAATTTCTTCCAACTCTTCAAGATCTTCACCTTCATCAAGTTCGATCTCTTCAACTTCGGCATCCTCGTCAAGTTCTTCTACCTCCTCAAGTTCATCGTCATCGATCTCCTCGATTTCAGTATCTTCATCGATCTCTTCAATATCGGCGTCAAGAAGATCTTCATCCACTTCCTCCAACTCTTCGTCTTCATCAAGTTCGATCTCTTCAACTTCGGCATCCTCGTCAAGTTCTTCTACCTCCTCGAGTTCATCGTCATCAATCTCCTCGATTTCAGTATCTTCATCGATCTCTTCAATATCGGCGTCAAGAAGATCTTCATCCACTTCCTCCAACTCTTCGTCTTCATCAAGTTCGATCTCTTCAACTTCGGCATCCTCGTCAAGTTCTTCTACCTCCTCAAGTTCATCGTCATCGATTTCCTCGATTTCAGTATCTTCATCGATCTCTTCAATATCGGCGTCAAGAAGATCTTCATCCACTTCCTCCAACTCTTCGTCTTCATCAAGTTCGATCTCTTCAACTTCGGCATCCTCGTCAAGTTCTTCTACCTCCTCAAGTTCATCGTCATCGATCTCCTCGATTTCAGTATCGTCATCGATCTCTTCAATTTCAACGTCATCTTCTAGTACACCTTCACCATCCCCCCCTGCTCCTTTTTGATCATCAAATACCCCGGCGCCAAGCCGGTCCAGCACTTTTTTAATCTCTTCTATGATGTTGGTTGATTCATTTTCGGTATCAGAAGATTTAAATTTATCCAGGAACTCAGCCACGGCTTTGAGCACATCCGTGGCTTTGGTGAGATCAAACCCATCAGTTTTTACCGCATCACTGAAAGACTGGAGAAGATTGCTTTTTGCATCCTGTGTCATATCAAAGACATTTGACTCAGTCAGCGTTACGTCCTCAGGATTAAGGCCGGTTTGGGACAACTTTTTCAAGTCGGCATTGATGGAGGATTTAAGGCTGGAAAAATTTCTCCTTTTAGACCTTATCTTTGCAGGGTCATCACCGGTCTCCCAAATCTGACGGATAATACGATCCCCGTCAATGTGCGAAAGACTGGCAATGCTATCTTCGGAAACATAATAGGCAGCTATGGCCCGAATTGCCTTATCCTTGACAGACCCGGGGCGGTAGTTAAGATTTTCAACGGCCTCTGTAATGCCGGACAGGGTTATGGATACACTGGCCAAACCTTATCATGCTCCTTTTAAACAGTTGAAAAAAATTTTTAACTCTGCTAGCTCTTAAAGGCGTCGGGATTCGGATTGAAATAAGTTTTTCCCCCAACCACAGGTTTTAACGTGCTTTTTATACAGACATTATGATATAAGAGTAAAGATATTTCAACTGTACAAAAATCTTGATCTTTTAGACAAAATAAAAATAATTCTGCTGCTGAATGCATTGGAAAGCCCTGATGTTATGGCCTTCGGCGTTGATAAATGTAAGCATGCCAACACATTAAAACCATGAGAAATGTATTAACTATTTCAGGACTAAAGGGTGGTACGGGAAAAAGCATAACCGCCCTTAATTTATCCGCTTCTGTGGCGCTTTACGGGAAAAAAGTGCTGCTGATTGACTGCGACCCCAGGGCAAATGTGTCCCGATGGCGTAAGATTGATTCGAATGGAAATGACCATGACCTTACCCAGGTGCTGTCCGGCAGAATCAGGGTTCCCGATGCCGTATCCGGAACTGATATTGACGGGTTGGATATCCTGCCGTCGGGTTTCGGTCTTTTTTCCATGTCCCTTAAACTAACCAGACGTACAGAGAACGAAAAGCTTCTTCGTCTTATTATTGGTGAAATTGAGCATGACTACGACATCATAATCCTTGATTCCCCCTCATCCTGCGGGTATCTGAGCATCGCTGCCCTGACGGCAGCAGACTGGCTTGCGGCAGTGGTTACCCCGGATGACGATTGGGTTTGCGATTTTCATTCCCTGATTAACATTGTCCGGTACATACGTAAATCGCACAATGCACCATTAGGCATTGCAGGCATCCTGTTCAACAGATGCAATGGCGTAGAACAAATGGAACATCGTACGGATCCCCAGGTGTTGAAGCAGATCCGCCCCCTGATATATAAAACCATGATCCCTGACGATGAAACATTTGCAAGGGAACAATGCTTCCACAGTCCACTGTCTTTATATGACATTAAAGCCAAGGCGTCCCAGGCTTACTTAGAGATGGCCAGGGAGATTATTTGTGCATTTAATTTAAATTGAGGAGACTCCATTGAAGCTGAGCAATCCGGAATCCATCCAGGAAAGTGAAAAAGAGTTTATTGACACCATAAATGCCGAACTTGACTGGGATGTCATAGAGAAAATGCTGTTGGACAAACACAATTTCGAGGTTCAGGATGATATTGAATACAAAGATGGAAATCTCATCGTTTATAACAACGAAATCGCTTACAAATTTGATTTTGAAATAAAGGTTCCCCTTTCGGTAATCTTCAACCGCGGCGGGGAATGCTTATCCATGTCAACCACCAGGGAAGACGAAGCGTTTGAAGATGCCGAAGATATGGAAGGACAAAATTCGGACATACCCCAAATTCCCGGTGCAGGCCCGGATAAAAAGAACAAAGAAGAGATGGCCGTTGAGATCGCTGATTTAATCTGTGAAATTAACAATAAAGCGTAAGGGAGAAAAATATGCAGGATGAGAACAGCGCCAGGCGGGAGTCTGTCAGAAGCCAATTGGATGAAATTCTTGCCAAGGAGATCACCTCTTTTATAGATGTAGACTCCAGCATGGCGATGATGTCTTTCAAGCTTGCCACCATATCCTGTATCATCATCAGCGTGGATCGGGAACGTGAAATTAAAGAGTACTCCGATTCTCCGCCGGAACGTTTCAATCGCAAAACATTTGAGTCTGAACTTGTGGATATCGGACTTGACAAGGACGAATATCTTGACAACTCCATATCAACTGTCCTTGAGTCCGGCTACATTACAGTACTTCCCAATGGCGAACTTAAAGCGGAAATGCCCGCGTTTATGATGGTTGGTTTTTTAGATTCCATGTTTCCCGGCATGCAGGGTCTTAACCTCATTGCTTTTATTCTTCAAATAAATGATGAGGTCAATTCCGGCCGCAAAAGCCTTGACCTTGCAAAACAAAGCTTTGAAGCAACGCTTAAAACCCGCGGTGTGTCCGTGACAAAAGACCGGGTCCAGGAGCGGGTGGCAGAAATGGTTAAAGGGGTTCACAAGACTGTCACTGTGCAGTCCAAACAGATTTCAGCCCGACTGAAGAGGGAAAATTTCAACAGATTAGCCCTGCTCATGAAAACCAGGAAACAACGCACTGACGGCTACCAGGAAAAGGTAAAAATTAAAAACCTTTTTGAAAAAGGCCCAACGCCTGAAGAAGTTGAGGCAGAAAAACAAAAGGCAAGACAAGCTGAAGAGGCCGCCCTGAAGGCCGAAGAACTGGCAAAAGAGTTGGCGGAAAAAGAAAGAAAAATTCAAGAAGCACAGATGGCTGCCCAGGAAATGGAAGCGCAGCTCAAAGCCATAGAAGAAAAGGAAAAAGCAGCGGAACAGGCCCTGGCTGCCCAGGAAAAAGCCCAGGCCCTTGAGGCAAAAGAGCAGGAGATGGCTGAAAAAGAGGCCAAACTCAAAGCCCTTGAAGAAGAGATCAAACGCAGGGAGGAAGAGGCGAAAAGACAGGTCGAAGCAAAAGAACAAGCTGCTTTGGAGGCCGAAAACACCAAAAACCACGATGATAACGATATTGAATCCAGAATTGCCGCTTTTGAGCAGACCCTTGCCATGCCCTGTCCTTTGTGCAATGGCGGCATGGTTGAAGAAAAGACCACGGACAAAGGCAAGGTTTTTTACTCCTGCAACCTGAAAGATTGCCGGTTCGTATCCTGGGATAAACCCTATCTTTTTGAATGTCCCGTGTGCAAAAATCCCTATTTAATTGAATTTACCTCACCCTCGGGAACTCGTGGCCTTAAATGCCCCCGGGCGTCATGTACCTATTCCCAGGATAATCTGCTGGCACCGGTTCAGAACATGGCCGGGACTTCAACACCGTCAGACCAGCCCCCCAAAAAGAAAAAACTGGTCAGGCGCGTAAAAAGGCGCTGATGCCATGAAATGACGACCCGGCAACATGTTAAATTTTAATCAGATTTATAAAATCCGGCATCTTCCCATTGTTTTTTAGCTTGATTTGTTATAGGAATTTGCAGTTGTGAGGTCCTGATAATTTAAACTTCCAAAACTTTGAATCAAGGCTTTGAAGATATCAGTCAAGGGCGTAAAACAGTAAAAATCCTGCCGGGCAAAAAATGAAGCCGATTTTTTCAACAGTTATAACCGCTCTGATAATGCTTGTGACTTTCCAGGTATATGCCCTGGTCAATCCGGTTGTTGATAAACCAGGAGAGCAGCTGCTATCAAACCGACCCCAAGCCGACCCAACCCACCCAAAAGCCAAATCTGATCGGTTAGAAATAGAACCTGTGAAACTCAAAAGGGTCATAGAAAAAGTCACCCAGAGAAATCTTTTCAAGGTAGAGGTGAACGGCAAAAAAAACAATTTACCTGAACCCGAGACCCTGCCCCTTGAGAAAACCAGCCTGAAACTTACCCTTTGGGGAACGGTAACAGGCCAGGATAAACAGGATGCCTGGGCCGTGATAGAGGACATCAAAAAAAAGCAGCAGGATCTATATCGGGTTAATGATAATATTCAGGGCGCAACCATTAAATCCATATTACGCAACAAGGTGATTTTAACCATGAATGGCAAGGATCAGATTCTGGAAGTTGATGCAGATCCGGTCCCTTTTCATGCCAGAAAAAAAGGGGTATCCATCCAAAGGCCCAAGCCTGGGCAGAACAATGCCCCGGACCGGTTGGAACCGCCCGAAATGCCGGAAGTTCAGGAGCCTGCAGCCCATTCCGATCCATTGTTTAGAACCCGCCCCTATGTAAAAAACGGCCAAGCCGCAGGTGTTATGATTTACAGCATCAAGAAGGACTCCGTGGCCCGGCGTTTGGGTCTTCGCAACGGAGATATAATCCAGGCTGTTGACGACACTGAAGTACAAAATCCCCAGGATCTTGAAGAGTTGGAGTCAACCATGGAGGATCCAACAGATATTACCCTATCAATCCTGAGGCGGGGGAAAGCCAAAGAACTGGTTTTCAGCGGGCAGGATAATGCTTTTACCATCAATGATGTTGAACAGTAGCACCTTTCATGCAGGTTGTGCCATCCCATTAAAAGCATATATGATCCCTTTGTTTTTATGTTTTTCTCTACTAAACGCCACCCCCCGGGTAGTTTGGGCCCAAAACCAGGACCAGAATCAGACACAGACAGACACAACAACCACAAACGTTGTGCTCAAATTTTACCAAAAACACATATCCGGCATTGACGGCAACCGCTGTCCCATGTATCCGAACTGCTCCCAGTATTGTGTCCAGGCCATCCAAAAACACGGTATTCTCCTGGGCTGGGTCATGTCCTGCGATCGCCTGCTCAGATGCGGCAGGGATGAGGTCACCCTGTCTGCCCATGTCAGAATCAATGGGCATGAATTCACATTTGACCCGGTCAGTGCCAATGATTCCTGGTGGTTTTCACCCAAACCATCTGCCATTGACGACAGCCTGCAAAACAAATATTTGTTCCATTCAGGTCCAGGCCGGATATCCAATTTCAATCTGGTCCATAAAAAATGAGGCATATGCGGATATACCTGACGGCCCTTACCCTTGTTCTGGGCTTGTACCCACCATATGCCCAGGCGTTTTCCGGAGATCAGCCCGGCCTTTTGATTACGGCAGACATGCAGTTCGACTACGCCCAGACACTCTTTGATCAAAAAGACTTCAATGCGGCCCAGGTGGAATTCAAACGATTTATCAATTTCTTCCCCCAGGACCCCAGGCGTGACCGTGCAGACTGTACCGCCGGCGTTGCCCTGTTTCACTCCGGTCAGTATTATGAGGCCGCCAAACGCTTTGATGCAATTATTCGGCACTCCAAAGATGCCGACAGTGAATGGACCCGACAATCCTTCTTTATGCAAAGCCTTGCCTTTGAGGCCATGGATAATACGGCTTATGCCCAGATTGTGATGCAAAATTATTTAAAACTGACCCGGGATACCGACACGAAAGACCGGATTTATCTGGAACTTGCCCGTCTGCATATCCAGAACACTGTTACCCCGGGAAACGATGAACTTGACGAGGCACGTAAAAACCTGAGTCTCATCAGCCCTGAAAAACAGCAGGAATATGAAGTTTTAAAGCAACTGGAAACCATTGACAATGCGACACATGCACCAACAAAAAGCCCTGTTCTTGCTGGGCTTCTATCCATTATCCCCGGGGGGGGCATGCTGTATTGTGAACGGTATAAAGATGCCTTTGCCAGTTTCTGCTTCAATACGGGATTAATATGGGCCGCATATACCGCCTTTGACCATGACAATCCCGCCCTTGGCGGTGTCATAAGCTTTGTGGAGGCCGGTTTTTATTCAGGTAATATTTACGGCTCCATATCGGCCGCACACAAATACAACAAAGCGGCCCAAATAAAAATCCTGAACCAGACATTCAACCTTGAACCAGGGTTTGACCCTGTAAATAAATCATACTTCCTAAGATTAAAGCACAACTTTTGACACAACAGGGCATTGTTCATCCCAATAAACAACTGTCACTGCGCCATCTGCCATCAGACCCTACCGCATTGATTATACACTTTAACACTGATAACTATTTTATATAGCAAGGTCAGGACAAACAGGCCAAGGGCCGTGATGCCGGCTGATATAGCCAATTCATGAAGGCTTGGACTGTATTGTGTCACATGATGCAGCGGCGACGGCACAAATCCGCCTGAAATCATCCCCATTCCCTTATCTATCCAGGTACCTGCAAACAACGCAACACATGCAACAGCCAGGGTGAGCTCGTTTTTCCTTAAGGCCGGCATCAAAAGGATACATGCCGCTGTAACCATAAGCGCCACCGATGACCACATCCAGGGCACAAGGCCAGTGTTGCCGTCAAGCCCGGCATACAGATAAATGAAATGGGCTTTATGGGATCCGATATTTGAATAAAACACCACAAAGACCTCACAGATCATGAAAAAAAGATTGGTCACCAAGGCGTAAGCCGCGATGATGGCCAGGGACTGTACCGCCTTTTTGCCCGGATCAAAATCACTTATCTGCCGGATCATAAGGCTGAGCAAAATGAGCAGCCCGGGGCCTGAAGCAAATGCAGAGGCCAAAAACCGCGGGGCAAGGATTGCAGTAAGCCAGAATCCCCTGCCGGGAAGACCGCAATAGATGAATGCAGTCATGGTGTGAATGGAAAAAGCCATGGGAATGGAAAGGTAAATCAGCGGCTTGATCCATTTTGCAGGCGCCACCCCGTTTCTTTCAGCCTCCAGCACCTTCCAGCCAATGATGATATTAAGCAACAGGTAACCGGACAGTACATTACCGTCCCAGAAAAGCATGGACCAGGGTGTGGGGTAAAGAAAAATGTTCAAAGCCCGCATGGGTTGTCCAAGATGAACAAGCAGGTATGACAGGCACATGACAATGGCGGCCACAGCCAAAAATTCCCCAAGTATGGTAATTTTGCCAAATGTTTTAAAATCATGCAGATAATAGGGAAGCACCAGCATGACACCCCCGGCTGCCACGCCGACCAGAAATGTCATCTGGGCCGTATAAAATCCCCAGGATACATCCCGGCTCTGGCCCGTGACCATCAGGCCATGCCTGAACTGATCCAGGTAAAAAAGCCCCCCTACAGTCATGACCACTACAAGTCCTCCCATCCAAATCCAATAGTTTCGGTTTCCCTTTAACGCCAGCTCAAGCATGGATAACTCCTTTTAAAAAAATTAATACCAGTGTTGAACGGTTATCCGTATACAGGAGCTGTCTAAATTTTGTCTAAATCAGAACGAATTGATAAAAAAAAGAGACCGAGCGATTTTCATGGGAAAGGCAACGTAAATATTAATTGACGGGGATGTTTTTCATTAACCCAAGGGTTTCAGGGCTTAGGGGACAGTCCATCTCTTTCATTTTTTTTTGACAGTCCGTAAAGGCTTTATGGGCAAGGCCGTATTGTCCTTGTGCCAGAAAAAACCTGATCAGTTGCCGGTACATGGCTTCATCAAAGGGATCTGCTGTCAGAAAATTCCGGGCATACACAATACCTGAATGAATATCCTTCATATCATTGCACAACACAGTCAGCATGCGGCAAAGTCTTAAGTAAAGCGCTCTGGTTTCATCCCGGAGTCGCAGGCACCAGTCCTGATATGGTCCGTTTTTAAGAACCGGACCGGTGTATAGTTTTTCTGCCCTTTTGCCAAGGTCAAAGGCATCCATGGGCGCGGCTTTCTCCAGCCCAAGGGCTTTTTGGGACATTGCCCTGAACGTTTCCAGATCCAGGCTTCCCCCAACGCCCAGGCCCAGCGCGTAATGGTCATTTTTGCGTTGGATATAAGCAGATGGGGATCGCGGCAACAGGTCTGGTTCCAAAAGTTTTCGCAACTGGCTCATGGCCGTATTAAAGCGTTTGCCTGTTTTTTCCGGATCCTGGTCCGGCCAAAGCATCTCCAGAAGCACATCCTTGGGGATAAATCCCCGGGATTGATGTAAAGCCAGATATTGAAATAAAATAAGCGGCTTGGAACCCGGCCATTGGCTGTGTTCAACTTTTTTGCCTTCCACAAAGAGCTGGAACCGTCCCAGCACCCGGATGTGCAGCCCCTGTGGAGACGGGGCTGAATCGGCCAGGACGCCAAGGGCTTTAAGATAGGATGAAAAGATTGTTCCGGGCCTGAACCGGGTCAAAACCGGAACCAACCGGCCGGCATCTTCCAGCACAAGCCGGTCAAACTGTTTGGTTTTGGCAATGGCAAGACCCTTTTGAAAATGACGGAAGGCCTGCTCTTTCTGCCCCAGGGCATGGCAGCAAAAGGCTTGCAGAAGCCAGGCCGAACAAAGATGCCACGGCACAGGCTTCAAGTATTTTCTGGCATTGGACAGACAGTTTTTAGCCTCTTCAAATGCATTGCAGGCCATTAAAATCCGGGCATAGGTGATGGAAATAATGGCTTCTGTCATGGGAAGACCATAGCCTTTGATAATGCTCAACGCCCGGGCAACCTGTGAACGGGCATCAGGAATTTTGTCCGCCGCCAGACTGATTTTACCCATAAGATCCAGGGCATTGGCCATCCCCCAGCGGTTTTTGGGTTGCCGGAAAATGTTAAATGCCGTGTCTGCATGGGATAAAGAGGCGTCCAGCTGCTCCAGGCCCAGATGATTTTCAGACAGCGAAAGAAAAAGCCAGCCCTTCCGACAGTCCAGCAAATGGATTTTTTCTGCCGCCTGAAGCCCTTCCCGGGCCAAAGTCATACCTGTTTCATATTTGCCCAAAAGACAATTCGCGGCAGATGCATGGTAATAGGCCAGGGGCAGAAACGCATCCAATCCTTGTGATTTGCATAGGGAAATCATATCCAGGCTCACATCAATGCATTCCTGAAAGTCCCCTTGGGTATAAAGAATATAGCTGTTTGAAGTATCCATGGCAGCATGGGCTGCGGTTTTTTCAAATTCAGGAAGATTTTCCATAAACGCCCTGCCCTGGCGTTCATACCTTTGTGCATCGGGGATCTGTCCGAGTACGGCACAAAAAAAAGACAAACACATAACTGCCTGGATGTAGGTGCCGGGATCGGCCCTGGTTTCATCCAGGACCTGCAGCATCAAGTCTTTGGCTTCCGGAATATGTCCGGTGTAATAATATTGAAGGCTTAAATCCACCAGACATTTGGCCACATACACATCGTTGTTGGCATTCTTCAGGATCCGGCAGGCTGCAGTGAGGCAGGTAATGGATTTATCCGTCCGGCCGAAATAAGAGTATTGCTTGGCCTCCATAAACAGCAGCCCAGGCGTTTGTGCAATGACCTTTTCAGGAATTTTTTCCAGGCAGGTCCGGATAAATTCGATTTTCCCCTGGACCAGAAATTCCAGTTCAAAAGCGGCCATGAAACGAGCCGCCTCTTCATAGGCATGGGCCTCTATGTAATGGACCAGAGCGATGGGATCTTCCCGGTTTTCCATAAGCCGGGCAATATCCAGGTGTAATTGTCTGATTCTGGATTGTGCATGGGTGTGACTTAATTTTTTTAAAAGAAAGCCCCTGAACAGATGGTGGTAATGAAAAATGCTTTTCTCTTGGTTTATGGGAAACACCATCAGATGTGCCGCCATCATACGGCTAAAACGCATTTTCGCATCTTCACATCCTGAAATGCAGTCGCATATGGAGGTATCCATGGGGTCCATAAGGGCAGTTCTGACCATGAACTGCCGCATGTCAGGCGGCTGGGTTTCAAACAGATTTTCTTCCAGGAAATCAAACAGATGCTGTTTAGACATGAAGGTATCCATGGCTTGTGAGCAAAACAATGGACTTCCCTGCTTTTCAAAGGCCGCCCCAAACAGGATGAGGCCGGCAGCCCACCCGCCTGTCTGTTCGTGAAGAGCTGACAAAATCTTTGCTTCAGGTTCCCGATTATGGATCCTTGAAAAAAGGGCTTCTGTTTCATCAAAAGAGAACAACAGATGCGATTCATTGATTTCAAGGACCTGCTGCCGTACCCGTAGGCTCGACAATTTCAAGGGCGGATCGGTTCGAGATATGAGAACGAACCGGACATGGTCCGGCAGCCGCTCCAAAAGAAATTGCATGCACCAGTGGACACTCACAAGGCCGGATGAGTCATTTGGGTCGGCAGGGCCTAAAAGGTGGTAATCGTCCAGAACGATGAAAAGTTCTTTGTCCTTCCTTGATTCCAATGCCTTAACAATTTTTAGCAGCAAGGTCTTATGATCACATGTAAGACATGGGTCATCCTTGTTTTCCCAAAGCGTATCTCCAATGCCGGGATAATTTTTTTCAAGCCCCCGGATGAGGTGTCGGGTAAAGGTGGTGATGTCCCGGTCAAACCGGTCCAGACGATACCAGACCAGGGCCAGGTCCGGACAAGAGGGGTCTGCCAGGGCCTGGGCCACCATTGTTGTTTTTCCGTACCCGGCCCCGGCGGTGACCAGGACCAGGCGCTTTCCACCAAGTCTGTTTAGTTGCCGGGTCAACCGCTGCCTTTGCAGCAGATTGCCAAGATGGGGCGCAAGCAGTTTTGATTCCAGGATATCCATATTCAGTTTTTATAAGCCATCATCAACATTGATCGGTATCGGCAAAGCAGCAATCCCGGACCGGGAGATCAGGCGAACAAACTCCTGCAGAAATACAAGGGAAGCGTTATCCTTTAAAAACACAGCCTGCCAGGTGAGATACATGCCGGGCCTGGTAATGGACAAAGCCCGGATTCGACCGGCATTCACCTGGGACTGTATCGCCCACCCCGGGGCCATGGCAATACCGAACCCGGCAGCGGTCATCTCCATCATGGCAGACGGATCTTCCACCACCATAAACCGTTTGGGATGAATACCATTTGGTTTCAGGTGTTTTTGATAAAAACGGTTCTGGGATCGTGACCGGATAGATATAAAATTTTCTTTTTTAAAATCAATGAATTCAAGCCGGGATTTCTGGGCCAAAGGCAGATCCGGGCCTAAAATTGCAAACATTTCATCCCTGAAAAGTGCAGTTGTGGAAATATTGCCACCGATTTCAGGAAGTACGCTGATCACAAGATTATAGATACCCTTTTCCAGCTCCTGTAATGCATTTACGGAATTGCCGATTTCCAGCTCCACATTGGGAAATTTTTCCTGAAATGCCCCCATTACCTTTGGAAGCCATCGGTAACAGAAAATACACTGGGTCCCGACTTTAAGTTCCCCGGTCTCTCCTGAAACCATACGAGCAATATCGGCTTCGGTATCCTCCATAACACGGATAACCCGGTCTGCCGTGTCCAGGATTTTCCGGCCCATGGGGGTGAGCAACATCTTCTTTCTGGTACGGTAAAACAACGGGGTTTGCAGCCGGGTTTCAATCTCTTTGAGCTGTTGGCTTAAGGCCGACTGGGACAAAAAAAGGGCCTGGGCTGCCCGGGTCATGGTGCCTGCTCCGGCAATGGTCTGTACCATCCTTAAATGTTTTAACTCCAGGTGTCCCATATCTTATTTCATAAATTCTTATCATAATTATCATATAAATTAATTTTACTTATAGATCTTTTGCTTTTAGAGTTCAAGCGTTGTGTTCAGGCCTACACAACAGCATAAAAAACGCATTATAATTTAAGGAGGCACGATGCCAAGAATTGAAACTGTAAAGCCGGATCAGGCACAAGGGATTGTTAAAAAGGGATATGACATGTTTTTAACCCATTTCGACACCATCCCCAAGCCCATGGAGATACTCAGTGTCAGTCCCGAGTTGTTTGAATTGCAGCTACAGCGCAACCGTTACTTTGCCACCCAATCCAACTTAAGCTTTGGGCTTCTAACCCATATCAGATACATGGCGTCCTTAGATCTGTCTTATGGATTCTGTATTGATTTCAACAAAAAGCTTCTGGAAAAACAAGGTCTTTCCCAGGAGGATTTCCTCAATCTTGGGAAAGACCCGTTCCAATCCATCCTCGAAGAGAATGAAGATGCCATGCTGCGCTTTGTATGCAAGGCCCTTAAAAATCCCGGCTCTGTCACCAATGAGGATATTGAAAAGTTAAAAACATTTGGATGGACCGACCGGGACATGGTCGATGCCATGGTCCAGGGTGTGAGTATGACAGACCATGCCGTGATGATGCAGGTGTTTGATATGGATCCCAACTGCCTGCTGTAAGATCTTTGGCAGACAGAATTGCAGGGCAGTCCATGCTCATCAGGGGTCTGCGGGTGCCGTGGTTAAGCAGGCAACGGCCACTGCCACGGCATTATTTATTAAGGCCAACCATTCCTTCAGGGGTGTAACGCGCGCCCTGTATAACGCCGGGGGAAAAAGCCTGGTCCAGCATCAGCATTTCCTGGGGAGACAAAGATATGTCCAGGGCCTTCAGGTTTTCGTTTAAATATGCCAAATGACGGGTGCCGGGAATGGGCACGATATCATCGCCTTTGGTCAGCAGCCAGGCAATGGCAGCCTGGGCCGGGGTAACGCCTTTGGATGCGGCCAGATCCAGAAGACGCCGGGTTTGGGCAAGGTTAGCCTGGATGTTTGTTTCGGAAAATCTGGGCAGAAAACTGCGAAAATCCCCCGGCCCAGAAATGGTCCGGGGGGTCAATCTTCCTGTCAACCCACCGCGGCCAAGGGGGCTGTAAGGCACAAGGGCCACGCCAAGTTCCCGCATTGTCGGCAATATCTGGGTTTCCACATCCCTTGTCCACAGGGAGTATTCGGACTGGACTGCGGCCACGGGGTGTACGCAATGGGCTCTTCGCAGGGTTATTTCGCCGGGTTCGGACAGGCCGATGTATCTGATTTTACCCGCCTTGACCAGGTCGGCCATGGCCCCCACTGTCTCCTCAATGGGCACAGTTTCATCCACGCGGTGAACATAATAAAGATCAATTGTCTCCCGGCCCAGACGTTTTAGGCTGGCTTCACATGCCTCTCGGACATAATCAGGCCTTCCGCAGATGGTCCGGGAATATTCTCCGGGCTTGCGCACAATACCGAATTTGGTGGCCACAAACACCTCGCCGGACCAGGTTTTCAAAATATTTCCGATAAGTTCTTCATTATGTCCGAACCCATACTGATCCGAGGTGTCCAGCATGGTTACGCCCTGTTCCAGGGCGGACTGAATCACGGTTTTAGACGTTTCATCATCAGACGGTCCGTAAAATTCACTCATGGCCATGCATCCCAGCCCAAGTGATGAAACCATGGGTCCCTGTGTTCCTAATTGTCGTTTTTTCATTGAATTTCCTTTATTTTGAATTGCAGGTTAACTTTTATAGCGAATATACATGAAAAAACAATTGACCTGCATCAGAAACAAAGCCATTTTTATCTCAGATATAGACATTTGACTATAAGGAGACAAGATGCCTCCAGACGTTTCCCAAATTGATTTGACCGGCCATGGTATTGATGTCCGCACTATGGCTGGAACCATGACCGAATACTCTACCAAAGGGCTGCACGCCCACAGCCATCATCAGGTGCTCAGAATTCGCAGCGGTGTGGCCATGCTGGTCGACAGACACCGCAGGCAACCCATGTTTGGGGCATTGACTGCTTTTATCCCTGCCGATTTTGCCCATCGTTCCATTGTGCTGGGAAATTCTGTGACCTATAAATCCCTTTACCTGGCCAGGGATCTAATATCCTTACCTGATGACGAAATCCGTCTGTTTTTCATAACGCATCTGGAATCGGCCCTGTTTGACCGTATTCAGATTCTCACCCGTGCTGATTTATCCCGCAATTTCAACAAAGAATGTCTGGATCTATTTTTAAAAATTTTGCCTGAAGAGATGAAAAACACGGCATCCATAGTGCGGCTTCCGGAACCTGCCGGTACTATATCGGAAGAGACAGTCCGATTTATAGAAAAAAATTATGAAAGGCCTTTGTCTTTAAAGGATTTCACCAGGGCGATACCCTATTCCGGACGGCATCTTTCCCGCCTGTTCAAGCAGGAGATGAATATCACAATATTCGAGTACCTGAGGCTGTACAGGATTTTGATAGCCTCACTTGCGCTGAACGAACCAGATAAGCAGGTGACACAAATCGCACTGGAGACCGGTTACGAGTCACTCTCTTCTTTTTATAGGGATTTTCAAATTGTTTACGGAATTGCACCCAAACGGTTTCGCTCCACATTTTCCAGTGTTTCCGGTGAATCAATCGTATCTGTTTGATAAGCCTGATCATTTTAAATTTTACACCCAAAGAGCTGTTCTGCTACAATGAGCTTCATAAACAGAGTCTTTTTGACTCTGTAATTTTTAAAATTTGGAGGTACCAACATGAAATCCATCCAAGCGGAATATAATGAGACCTCAAAGGCAATCGTCATCAAGAAAGACTCAAAAGTTGAAGACTGGGTTTTGGTATGCCGGCGGTTTAACGATGATGTCTCCAGGATCTGTGATGTCTCCGATATAGAAGATTATACCGGGCTTTTTGAATGCTTTGATGACGATAACAATAAATACTGCTACCTGGTTAAAGAAGACAAGGCATTGCGCCGGATGAAACGTCGGCACTTTTACGACAACCTGGGACTTGATTAGTGTTGATTTAAAATGAAATAGTTTGCGCGTATGCTTTGTGCCCTACCAAATAAGCCGTAATGGTTTAATCAGGCTATTTGAAGTTCAGCGGAGCGGCCCTCACTATAACAGGTCAATTACACGCCCCCAGGTGATGACATTTTCCGAGCGGTTTTAAAAAATCTTACCTATCTCCATGCCTCTCTACCCACGCCCTATGATAAAATCTGACCTGGTCGGGTAATTCGTACAATGTCTTTCTGTGGTATTTTGGAATCTAAACAACATGGTATTTGCATTACCAACGGCTATGGGATAAACTTGAATCGTTATTCATGAATATCTTTTCTTTGTTAATTTAGGAAGTTCACATTTATTAGAGGGCTTTGATATATTTCCGTAAATGTCAAACTCTGGTGAGTCCCCCGACAGAGTTGTAGGGGGAGGCATAACAATTTTTTGCAACCTTTTAAAAGCTAAAAGGCAAGTAAAATGGGGATACAAAAAAAGACAATAATATCTATTGGAATGACACTTATCTTTATGATTGTAATTATTTATTCTATTTTCAATAAAGTTCTTCTTGGCGGATATGCTAAGATAGAAAAACAAAATATTCTTCAAAATTTAGAGCATGCAATGAGGATGATTGATGATGAATTGGGTCAATTAAAAACTGTTGCCGACGATTGGGCTCCCTGGGATGATACCTACCAGTTTATTCAAGACAAAAATCAAGAATACATTGACAACAATCTCATGGATTCCACCATGATTAATTTGCATGTCAATTTTCTAATATACATAAATAACGCTAAAGAAATTATTCAATGCAAATATTTGAACCTTGAAACAAGACACAGTAGCAACTGTCCGGAATCTATAGCAGCATACCTTTCCTCCAACTCTTTTCTTTTACGAAGCGACAGTAACAGCAAAACAAAAACTGGCTTGGCAATGCTACCGGAAAACCCCATCCTTATTGCCTCTGCCTCTATCATCACAAGTCAGCTCAAGGGTCCTGTAATGGGAACATTAATTGTGGCAAGGTATATTAATCATTCGGAGATAGAGAGATTATCCTCTAAGGCCGATCTTGCCATTAAGCTTCAACGTCTTGATAGCGCTCAACTTCCAGATGATTTTAAGAAAGCAGAATTATCCTTATCGACAAAGAAAAAGGTTACGATAGCAGAATTGGATAATAATACCATCTCTTCTTATGCATTGCTGACAGATTTACAAGACAAACCCATACTCATATTGGGAATCGATAAGGAACGGAAAATTTTTGCACAGGGGAAAATGAGTATGCGATATCTTGTCTTCTCGCTATTGATAACCGGCCTTGTATTCATTATTGCTACATTGGTGTTACTTGAAACAACCGTATTATCCAGAATAGTTCGATTAAATAAAGAAGTGAAAAATATTGGTGAAACCGGAAACTTATTTTCCAGGACTTCAATCAATGGCAAAGATGAATTAGCCGATCTTTCAACAGGAATAAACCAAATGCTTGAATCTATCAGGATAAACACTGAAAGAAATAGACTGATACTTGAATCCATAGAAGATGCTTATTTTGAACTGGATTTAGAAGGGAACCTGATTTTTTATAATGATTCCTTATCTCGAATTTTCAAATTCAAAGAAGAGGATTTTAAGAAAATTAATTACCGCCAATTGTTAGATGAAAAATCTGCTAAAAAAGCATTTGAAATGTTTAATCAATTGTATGAAACCGGCCATCCATTAAAATCTATAGAAACAGAATTTAAACTTGAAAGGGATAAAACAATATTTTTGGAATCGACCGTTTCTCTAATAAAGGACGATATGGGAGAATCAATAGGTTTTCGTGGAATTGCAAGAGATGTTACGGAAAGAAAAAAATTTGCTGATAACCTTGTACACATGGTCTACCACGATCCTTTAACGGGACTGCTAAACAGAAAAGCTTTTCATGAACATTTGGAAAAAGAGATATCATATGCAGAGCGATACAAACAAGAACGAGCTGTCTTATTTATAGACCTCGATAAATTTAAAAAAGTAAACGATCAATACGGCCATAATGCAGGAGATCAGTTGTTAGTCGGGTTTGCCAATCGAGTTGAGAAAGTTCTGAGAAAGACTGATATGATGTACCGTCTTGGAGGTGATGAATTTGCTGTGATTTTAACAAATCTTCAAAATTATAATCCTGAGTTGGTCTCTCAACGCATTATTCATGTTATGACAGAACCTTTCTCCGTCGACTCAGCCACTATAGATTTTGTTACTGTAAGTATTGGCGTCAGCATTTATCCTTTAAACGGAACGGATGTTCATACTCTTCTTCAATGTTCGGATAAAGCAATGTACGAGGCAAAAAAGACAAGGAATAATTTTCATATATGGCAAACAACTGACACCTTTTCGGATGCTTAAAAAAGCATGGATCCTTGTTCCTTAATATCAAACACTACAGCGTTCGTGTATAGACAAGTAAACGGACAGCAATTCTCAGTGAAGATTGAAACCCTTAACCAATGAGCTTTTCGGGAAATTATTTTATAACTAATTGAAATAACTAAATATGTAAAACTAAATTTTTTATTTACTTTATGATAGTCTTACTCAACGATACATTATATAGGGACTATCAGCTTGACCAACCTGGTCAAGCTTGAATCGCGGCCCGTGGCTGGAAAGCCCTGGGAATATCTGTTTTATGCTGATATAGAAGCAGATCTGGGAGTAGACCAGGACGACACCGTTCCCAATCCAGTGATGGGCGCTCTGTCACAAAAGGTGGAAACCTTACGGGTGCTGGGACGATACTGATGACCTAAATCGTTATATATATCCTGGCTACCCTTTAACCTCAACATGCCAGGGCTCATATCTGACGCCCAGATGATTTCTGGGGCCGTAACGGAACTGGATATAACCCAGGCTGGACAGACGGTTGTATACCCGGGTCCGGGTAAACTTTTCCGTAAAGTTATCCGGACCAAATCCCTTCTCCCCCATATCAAAATCACCGGTGGCGTGGAAGGAATAGCCCGGCGGGGCCAGTGACCTGGAAGCCATGGACAGGTTCCCCCGGCTTTGCACAGCTTTATTTAAAAAGAGCAGAAACTGCTTGGATACCCCCCGGATGCCTGAAGTGAGCACAGCCTGGGTTCCGATTTTTTTACGGATATCCTGGTACAACGCTTCGGACCGACCCTTATACAGATATTGGCCCGTGTCTTCAATTTTTACTGTTTTTCCCGGCGGCACCTGCCAGGTCAGCCGGGAAACTGTTTTTTTCCCCATGAAACCGTAGTCACCGGCGGGACGTTGAAATAAATTTTCAAGGAAATCAATTTCCCGGCTGGAAAACGGCCCTATTCCGGCATAGGACCGGGCACAAGCCAGAGCATCATCAAAGCCTGCCAGGCAAAAATTGCCGTGACCGATTTGTCTCTGGATGCGCTCGAAACGTATAACGCTCGATAATAGAAGGGGCATTTCATTGTCCGGCAAATAAACATCATCGTTGAAGTCACGATCAAAAAAACGGACCTTTAAAAATTCTTCACCCCCGGCCGGTTCTTCAATTTTCGAAATTGCGTCCTGGACACCATTATCCGGGGCATGTGTCGGGCAATGGGAAAAATCCTGAGCCCATACTGTTTCCAAACCCCAGGACATCGGAAGGCTAATGCCTGCAAGGGCTAATGTTCCGGCAACTTTTAAAAATGCTCTTCGATCCACTGATGCGTATCCACTGACTCCTTTTATTTGAAAAATTGGGTAAGTCACTCCGATCTTTCAAACTATGTTGTGGGCTGAGCCTGGGAGCTGATAGACCAGATCGGCCCATGGCCGTTAGTACCTGTGAGAAAATATATATACTTTATCCCATTCATTCAGATCATGAAAAGAATTTTATGGGTTTTCACTGCTGCCGATAGATAAATAACAAAAAAGGGACTCAAAGGCTCTCTGGTAAATAAAGGTTATTCGGACTATACCACCAATTTTTTATCATTCAATTGAATTCAATATTATTATTTGCTATAGTTTTTCACCTAACCAAGGGATTTTTTCTTTAATACCTATTATTATTAATACAATCAAGGTGTTAAAGATCAACCCGCTCTAAGGGAATATGGAGTAAACCATGTGAAAACTGTCTGGTATTAAGAAGGAAAGAACAGGTATCCAGGTGATCATGGAAACCATAGACGATTATTAACTTGCTGATTGTTCACCTTTAACTGATTTAAGAAAGGAAACGACATGGCAGAAACTGTCATCAAACTGGGCCGGAAGAACAAGGCCTCAACTTTTATGGACAAGGTTAAAGAGATTCTGCCCGAGGGCG
The DNA here is from genome assembly GCF_963665355.1 of uncultured Desulfobacter sp. Taxonomy (GTDB): domain Bacteria; phylum Desulfobacterota; class Desulfobacteria; order Desulfobacterales; family Desulfobacteraceae; genus Desulfobacter. The sequence goes on along the minus strand of NZ_OY762229.1, from coordinate 4,239,565 downwards.
GAAATCTGAATGCCTGCCTGACATGCGGCGCCTGCGCATCGGGCTGCCCGGCCACCGGGCTGGCAGATATGGATCCCAGAAAATTTCTGCGCATGGCTTCCCTGGGCATGGATGAAGAAATTGCCGCATCAGACTGGCCCTGGATGTGCACCATGTGCATGCGCTGCATCTATGTATGTCCCATGAAAATCGATATTCCCCAACTTATTTTCAACGCCCGGGGATTACGCCCCAGAGATGAACGTCCCAGAGGCATCCTGGGCTCCTGTGACATGGCTTTAAAAAACGATACAGGTTCTGCCATGGGTACCAACGAAGAAGATTTTGAATTCGTTGTGGGAGACGTTCTGGAAGAATACCGGGAGAACCAGCCTGAATTTGCTGAAATGGAAGCACCCATTGACAAGGAAGGCGCAGAATTTTTTCTGAACCAGAACTCCAGGGAACCCAACACGGAACCCGACGAGATGGTGCCTTTGTGGAAAATCCTTCACCTTGTAGGTGCCGACTGGACCTATGGTTCCAAAGGCTGGGCCGGAGAAAACTACTGCATGTTCCTGGCCGATGACGACTCCTGGAAACAAGTAACCAAAACCTCCACCGATCAGGCCAATAAACTGGGGGTTAAGACGTATCTAAACACCGAGTGAGGGCACGTAACATTCTCAGTCCGGGCCGGACTGAAAAAATTCAACCTGGAACATAACTTTGAAGTAAAAAATATTTACGAATACTATGCCAAATGGATCCGTGAAGGCAAACTCAAGGTAAACTCCGACTGGAACAAAGACCTGAAAATTAAATTTACGGTTCAAGATCCCTGCCAGATTGTCAGAAAAAGCTATGGAGATCCCATTGCCGATGACTTACGGTTTGTGGTGAAATCCATTGTCGGCGAAGAGAACTTCATCGACATGCAGCCCAACCGTTCCAACAACTACTGTTGCGGCGGCGGCGGCGGATTCCTCCAGTCAGGCTTCAAGGATGAACGCCTGGAATACGGGAAAATCAAAGACCAGCAGATCCAGGCCACCGGTGCAGACTACTGCATCGCCGGCTGCCACAACTGCCATGCCCAGATCCACGAACTCAGCGAGCATTATGGCGCTCACTACGGCGTAGTACACCTGTGGACCCTGATTTGCCTGTCTTTAGGCATTCTAGGTCCCAATGAAAGGGAGTATTTAGGCGATGACCTTAAAGAGGTTAACGTCTTTCATCCTGAAACCGCCATGTAGAACCATTTTCATTTAAGCAGATACAGGGCCGGCAGTCAGAGTTTTTTTACACTGCCGGCCTTTTATTATTCTCTCCCGTCAGTCCACAAGTTGTGCAAAATCCTTTCCTATCCATACGGCAATCTATATACTGTAGGCAACTATCGACTTTTTCAAAACAAAGGAAAACGTGAACCGGTTTGCATATTTTATGTCCGGGTACGCCCTTAAGGCGTTATCCGGGCTTTCCAAAACCCGGATTGCCATCCATGACCAGGAAAAAATCCCGGACGGATCCGTCATTTTTATTGCCAATCATTTCACCCGGATCGAAACGATTTTTCTGCCGTATCATCTTCACGGTATAACAAAAAAAGCCATATGGTCCCTGGCCCATGCCGATCTTTTTGTCGGCGGGTTGAAAAGCATTCTTGATGTCATGGGCGCCATATCCACCAAAGATCCGAAACGGGATTATCTGATCACCAAAACCCTTCTGGACGGTGAATCGTCATGGATCATTTTTCCGGAAGGAAGAATGGTAAAAAATAAAAAGATCGTCAATAACGGCAGATTTGAAATTCAGGTTGATGAACTGGTTCACCGGCCCCGTTCCGGTGCTGCCATAATAGCCCTTCAATGTGAATTTTACCGGGAACGCCTGCGGCGGATGAAAACCATCAATCCCAAAGAGTTTGCACGCCTCATTGACTGGTTTGACATCAAGGATCCGGAAAAGGTTTTGAACCAGACAACCTATATGGTACCCACCAATATTACATATTACCCCATGCGGGCAAAAGAGAACCTGCTCTCCGCCCTTGCCCAGAAGCTCATTGAGCACCCCTCCCAGCAGATCATGGATGAGTTGATGACCGAAGGCAGCATGATTCTATCCGGGGTACAGGTCGATATACGGTTTTCAAACCCCATTAAAATTGCCGACTACTTTCATGACTCATTTATTGAAAGCGATCTGACATCACGACGCAAAATTTTTTTCAGCCGGCGTCTTTGTTCGGCACCCATTATCAAAAACGCCGGCCAGGATATCCTTCAAAGATTCATGACCGATGTCTACGGCATGGTCACTCTGAATTATGACCATATCTTTACCTGCCTGGTCAAATATATGCCCGATGATGCCCGGGGAATAACCCCCTATGACTTACGATGCAGGGCATATCTGGCCATTACAGGAAAAATCATGGATAGTGGCCGCTGTGTTCACACCTCGTTGTATTACAACCAGATCCATCTGTTAACCGACGACAGATACAATCGATTTTATGCATTTCTTGAAGCAGCACTTGAAACGGGTGTGCTTTATGAAAAAAACGGCCGGCTTTTTAAAAACAAAGATAAATTTGAACCAGGCACAGGTTTTCAGGGGGTCAGGATGGAAAATCCCCTTTATGTTGTTGCCAATGAAGTCGAACCTCTCCAGGATATCGGACTGTGCATTAAGGAAATTGCCGAAAAAAGCGCCGTTGAAATTGATCAGCAGGTTGGTCATACCCTGATGGGAAAAGTCTTCAGGGACTATGATCTTGATTACGAAAAAATTCACTCGCCCAGTGAACCATTTAATAAGCAGGCCGGCAGACCCATTCTTTTCGATACGGGCAAAGGCCGTCCCGGTATCCTGTTGATCCACAGTTACCTTGCCAGTCCCAATGAAATGAAACCGTTGGCCGCGTTTCTCAGTGCGCTGGGCTACACTGTTTTTGTGCCGCGCTTAAAAGGGCACGGCACCACCCCCGAGGACCTGTCACAGACAGGTTACCAGGACTGGATAGACAGTGTGGAAGAAGGTTATGTGATCTTAAAGCATAGAACGCCGTCAGTTTTTGTGGGAGGCTTTTCCACAGGTGCCGGACTGGCCCTTGAGCTTGCCTCCAGGATACCGGAAATTGACGGTGTTTTCACAGTTTCTCCCCCGTTAAAGGTCAAAGATGTGGGTTTGGGATCGACCACTGCGGCTGAATTCTGGCATCGGATGCTGCAAAAGGCCCGTTTTGTTGACAGTCATCTGGACTACAGGGATACGGATCTGGAAAACCTTTGTCCGGCATGCTACCATCGCAATCCTGTCAACGGCATCAAAGAGCTTGAAAAGATGATAAAACATATAGGAGAAAGACTGCCGTCGGTTACAGCGCCTCTTCTTTTTCTGCAGTCCGGCAAACAGTTCGACGCCAACACCGCAAATGCTGAAAAAGTGTTTAAGCTTGTCAATTCCAGCCGGAAAGACTTTTTTTTCTTTAATCTGGATCGTCACAACATTCTTTCCGGCAGACAGTCAACCAGAGTGTTCAGGGCCATTGCCGACTTTCTTACTTTGGTTGAGCAGGAAAAAAAGAACAGGCAGGCCCGGGATACACAACCATAACAGGGGAGGAGAGTTACGCCCTCCCCTGTTTGCCCAAATCCAATATCAAAGCCCATATGAACTTAAGAGCACTACCAGTCTATGGGAAAATAATCCTTTAAAAACTTTCCACACCAGTGTGTCCCGGTGAGAATACCGTGGAAAAAGGGGTCACAGATCCGGGCAGCCCCGTCCACAATATCCAAGGGAGGCTGGAAATCATGGCGTTCCTGCTTTAGCTGGGCAAGGCGCGCCGGATCTTCATCCGTGACCCAGCCGGTATCCACGGCATTCATGTAAATTCCGTATTTGGCAAGATCTTCGGCTGCCGTGTGCGTGAGCATATTCAGTGCAGCCTTGGCCATATTGGTATGGGGATGGCGGCTGCCCTTTTTGAAACGCAGGAATTTGCCCTCCATGGCCGAGACATTGACAATGTGCTTTTGACCTGTGAAATCAGATTTCATCATCTGGGCCAGCCGGTTGCACAACACAAAGGGAGCCACATTGTTCACCAGTTGAATCTCAAGCATCTCTGCGGTCTCGATCTCCCCCAATTTCAACCGCCAGGAGTTGGTTTTCCGAAGATCCACCTGCTGGAGATCGGCATCCAGGCGCTGCTCCGGAAAGACCTGGGGCGTATCTATGCTGTGATCATAGGAATAGGGGATCTGGGAGAGCTGGGCAGATTGCCGCAATCCAACGCCCGGAGCCGTACCGCTCCATGACACAGGCAACCCGCACTCACCGCCCACGTCCCGTGGCAGCTCGTCTGCCAGACGGCCCAGGCACTCCTGGAAATGGTCCAAAAGCATGGATGCTTTGGGGGACAAAGAAGAGAGCTCTTTTTGTTCGGTGCCCATCAAATGGGCATAAAATCCGGGAGGACGCCGAACGGTCTGGGCCGCATTATTGATCAAAATATCAAGGCGCCGGTACCTTTGCTGGACATGATCACAGAACAGCTCCACGCTGGGGATATGGCGCAGATCCAGCCCGTAGATATGAAGCCTGTGTCCCCATTGGTCAAAATCGTGTTCTTTGGCAAATCTTAAGGCTGAATCCTTGGGAAAACGCGTGGTGGCAATCACCCGGGCTCCGGCTTTAAGCATCATCAACGTGGCCTGGTATCCGATTTTAAGCCTGGACCCTGTAATAACGGCAATCTGCCCCTCCAGGGACGCAGTCTGAAACCGCTTCTGGTAGTTGAACTGCGCACATTCAGGACACATGCTGTCATAAAAATGATGAAGTCTTGTGAACTCGGCCTTGCACACATAGCAGTTGCGGGGGGAATCAAGATGTTCCCGGACTTCAGGACTTTCAACGGCCGGGCCTTCAAGCTGCGCTGGGGCTGTGAACACCGACGCTTCCCTTGCCTTTCTGATCCCTGTTTGGGCTCTCATCTGCCGCTCTTTGGCCACCACGGCAAGGCGCATCTGACGTTTTTTATCCTTGTTGCGCTTTTTTATTTCCTCTTTGTCCGGCCGGGAGATTTTTCCGGCCGCCGTTATCAGCGCAATGCGGTCGTTTTCAGGGATTTTTGCCAAAAGCTCAGACCGGCCGGCCAGGGATTTAAGTACCCGGATGCAGCGGTCAATATCCGCAAGTGTCTGTTTTTCATCTTCCGGGACTAATTGTTGCCGGCAAGGGGGTTCCACGATGGTCATGTCCTTTTATATGCTTGGAAAAATGGCAATTATTATAGCTGATTAGCCTTTTTGTCAACCCGGGGATCACTGTGTGAACAATTATATGCATGTTGCGTCCAGTTCTAATATGCTCTTGCTTTAGAATTGTCTGACTGATAAAAATCAAGGGCTGTTACACATCAATTTTGTTCATATGTTTCCAAAATGTAACAAAAAAGGTGCTTGAACGTGTATGGACGGACAAGTGTGCCGGCGCGCATAGCAAAAAGATAACAAACTGAACTAAGAAGGAATTTTATATGATTGGCCCTTTTGTTAATGGTGCTGCGGTTATTGTGGGAGGTCTCAGCGGTGCTGTTCTGGGTGAACGTGTGTCGAAAAATCTGCGCCACAGAATGCCCATGATTTTTGGTTGCGCCTCCATGGGGCTTGGTATTGCCATGGTGGTAAAGGTAAAATTTTTGCCCGTTGCGATACTGGCTCTGCTGCTGGGGTCTATCCTGGGTGAGGTGATTCGTCTGGAGGCTGGTATTGAAAAAGTGGCTGGTATTGTCCGCCGGATGATCGACAGGAGGATTGCTCCGCCGTCAAACGGTCTGTCCCAAGAAGAATATATGGAAAAATTCGTTGCCATCCTGGTATTGTTCTGTGCCAGCGGGACCGGAATCTTTGGTTCCATGAAGGAGGGAATGACCGGGGATGCGTCGCTGCTCATTGTCAAAGCATTTCTTGACCTGTTTACCGCAGGAATTTTTGCCGTGGCCCTGGGTTTTCCCGTGGTTACCCTTGCGATACCCCAGTTTATAATCCAGACATGTCTGTTTTTTGGCGCGGCAACCATTGTACCGTTGACAACTCCGGCCATGATTGCTGATTTTTCAGCAGTGGGAGGCCTGATCATGTTTGCCACAGGATTTCAGATTTGCGGCATTGTCTCTTTTCCCATTGCCAATATGCTCCCGGCTCTTTGGGTTGCCATGCCCATTTCTGCTCTGTGGGCCCAGTATTTTGTAAATTAATCCCAGCTAAACCAAGAAACCGTCTTCAAGAGAGGTCACCTTATGAATAAACACAAAAAAATATACTTAAAAGACTATCAACCCTTTGACTTCATTGTTGACCATGTTGACCTGGTCTTTGACATCCAGGATGACCACACCCGGGTGACATCCAAACTCAAGATGAGAAAAGATCTGACCAGGGCTGATGAAACAACGCCCCTGGTGCTGAACAAAGGAAAATTTGACATTGTTTCAGTCATTGCCGGCGATATGGTGCTTTTACCCGGCGAATACAAAAGCGATGATGAGACCTTTACCCTTGCAGCCACTCCCGATGAATTTGTGCTTGAAATCACAAATATTCTCAAACCGGATGAAAATACGGCCCTGGAAGGACTGTACCGTTCGGGCAGCATTTTATGCACCCAGTGTGAGGCCCAGGGGTTCCGCAATATCACGCCCTATCCTGACCGGCCCGATGTGATGGCGCCTTTTTCCTGCACCATTGTGGCGGATAAAACCCGGTATCCGGTGCTGTTGTCCAACGGCAACCCGGTAAAATCGGGTGACCTTGACAACAACCGGCATTTTGCCGTCTGGGAAGATCCCTTTAAAAAGCCCTGTTACCTCTTTGCCCTGGTGGCAGGCGACCTTTCGGTGGTGGTGGATCGCTTTAAAACCGCATCAGGCAGGGACGTAGATTTAAAGATCTATTCTGCAATGGAAAATATAGCCCTTTGCGGCCATGCCATGGCATCTTTGAAACAGTCCATGGCATGGGATGAAAAGCGGTTTGGCCGGGAATATGATCTGGATCTTTACCAGATTGTGGCCATTAACGATTTCAATGCCGGAGCCATGGAAAACAAGGGGTTGAACATATTTAACGCCAAATATGTGCTGGCTGACCCCAAAACTGCCACGGACGATGATTTCATGGGCATCCAGGGAGTAATTGCCCACGAATACTTCCACAACTGGACCGGAAACCGGATCACCCTGAGAAACTGGTTCCAGCTCAGCCTCAAGGAAGGCCTGACGGTTTTCCGGGACCAGGAGTTTTCATCGGACATGAACTCCCGGCCGGTCAAGCGCATCAGCGATGTAAAAAATCTTATGGCGGCACAGTTTCCCGAAGACAGCGGACCCATGACCCACCCGGTGCGGCCGGACTCATACATTAAAATGGATAATTTTTATACCATGACCGTGTATGAAAAAGGGGCTGAGGTGATCCGCATGATCTATCAGCTTTTAGGGCAGGATCTGTTCAGAAAGGGTATGGATCTTTATTTTGAAAAATTCGACGGCATGGCCGTAACCCTTGAGGATTTTGCCGGTGTGATGGAAACGGTGTCCGGCCGCAGCCTGGACCAGTTTTTTCTGTGGTACACCCAGTCCGGGACTCCCCAGATATCCATGACCCGCCACTATGATGATAACACAGGAACCCTGTCTTTGACATTTACCCAGACCACATCCCCGGACAGGAATCAGTCCGAGAAAAAGCCCTTTCACATACCTGTCAGAATCTCTTTGATCAACAGGGCCGGGGAGACTGTCAAACAAGACAAGTTGTATGAACTGACAAAGCCAACCCAGACCTTTACATTTGAAAATGTTTCTGCGGACATCTATCCTTCGGTATTCAGGGAATTTACGGCACCCGTCCGTCTGACCACGGATTTTTCAGACCAGGACCTTGCCTTTCTCATGGCCCGGGATACCGACCCCTTTAACCAGTGGCGTGCGGCCCAGACCCTGTTCATCAATGAAATAAAAAAACTGGTGGCCGCCATCCAGTCCGGCGGTGCCATGACTGTATCAGAAGGACTTGTGCAGGCCTTTTCCCTGGCCCTGGCAGACAAGGAAAAAGACAGGGCCTTTCTTGCCAAAGCCCTTGCCCTGCCCCTGGAAACAGAGATCAAGGACCATTTTGAAATCATTGATGTTGAGGCCATTCACCAGGCAAGAACATTTTTGGAACAAATCCTGGCGGAAAAGCTTACAGCGCAATTAAAAGATGTATATGAGATCTGCCGGTCCGCAGACCCCGCGGATATTTCAGGTGCGGCCATGGCGGACAGAAGCCTTAAAAACCTTTGCCTTTCCTATCTTGGCTGCCTGGCGGATAAAGAGATTCAGGATCTTGTACAGGAACAGTTTGAAAATGCCGGCAATATGACGGATGAATTTGCCGCCTTCAAAATTTTAAGCCACATGAATCCTGAAAAGCGTGATGACGCCAGCCGTGTTTTTTATGACAAATGGCAGGCCAGAACCCTGGTTGTGGACAAATGGTTTTCCGTCCAGGCCCAGTCCAGCCTTAAGGATACACTGGACCAGGTAAAAAAGCTGACAACCCACAAAGATTTTACCATGGCCAATCCCAACAAGGTCAGAGCGCTCATATTCGCCTTTGCCATGAACAATCCCATGCATTTCCACAGGGCCGACGGCCAGGGGTACGAATTTGTGGCTGAACGGATTCTGACCCTGGATAAAATCAATCACCAGACCGCCGCACGGCTTTGCGCATGTTTCAACCTGTGGAAACGGTATGATGGGAACAGACAAGCTCTGATGAAAAAGCAACTTGAAACCATGGCGGGACAAAAAGAGTTATCCAGAAATCTTTATGAAATCGTATCCCGGGCCCTGGAATAATCCGGGCAGTACCTCCCCAAACAGGGGGCCCCGCAGTCAAAACAGCGGGGCCCCCTCTATCATTCAGGCATAGTATTGCCTGTACCACTCCACAAAATTCTGTATTCCCTGCTGTACAGAAGTGGCCGGTTTAAAACCGGTGTCGGCAATCAGATCATCCACATCTGCCCAGGTGGCGGGCACATCACCGGCCTGCATGGGAAGATAGTCGATTTTTGCTTTTTTCCCCAGGGCCTCTTCAATGGCATGGACAAAGTCCATCAGCGGCACAGGTTGGTTATTCCCGATATTGTAGATCCTGTACGGGACGCATGATCTTGAAGGAACAGGATTGTTACCGCTCCACTCCGGATCAGACTGCGGGATATTATTCATCACCCGGACAACCCCTTCCACAATATCGTCGATATAGGTAAAATCCCGCTGCATCTCACCATTGTTGAAGACCTTGATGGGTTCGTCGGCCAAAATGGCTTTGGTGAAAAGAAACAGCGCCATGTCAGGCCTGCCCCAGGGACCATATACCGTAAAAAAGCGCAACCCTGTTGTGGGCAGCTTATACAGATAGCTGTAAGTATGGGCCATAAGTTCATTGGCTTTTTTGGACGCCGCATACAGGCTGACCGGATGATCCACATTATGGCGGACCGAAAAGGGCATGTTGGTGTTCAGGCCGTACACCGAACTTGAGGAGGCAAACACAAGATGTTTGACCCCGCCATGGCGGCAGCCTTCAAGAATATTGCCAAACCCCACCAAATTGGAATCCACATAGGAAGCCGGATTTTCAAGGCTGTACCGCACCCCGGCCTGGGCCGCCAGGTTCACCACGCAGTCAAAGCCATTCTCCTCAAACAGTTTTGCCATGTTGGGCCGGTCCGCAAGATCCAGAAGAATAAATGTGAAATCCGGATGTCCGGTCAAGCGTGCCAGCCGGGCTTTTTTTAAGTTAACATCATAATAATCGTTGAGATTATCAATTCCCCATACACGATGGCCGTCATTCAACAGCCGCAAAGAAAGCGCAGACCCGATAAATCCGGCTGCGCCGGTGATCAATATGTTCATATTTTTTCCATGTATTGTGTTCGTTTACCCCGGATAAAATTGAAAAACCAATGCAAGTTATGGATTGTATCATGATCAGAAATTCATGACAAATCAACTGATAAGATCCACATCAAATTTTAGTAAAAAAGGATTTGCCGCTTGTTTCAAGCCCAATCTGAAAGAATGTAATGTTCGCCACCATAAACATATTGTATCAGAAAATACTTTCGGATATATTGCCGGGAAGATATCAAAAGCCCCAAGACAAGGGGTGAATTAACGTCATCTAAATATCAGTACCCAATGGCTGAATAAAAAAAATCAAAGGAGTAAAATATGAGAAAGTATGGCGCAGAATTTTTTGGTACCTTTTGGCTGGTTCTTGGCGGATGCGGCAGCGCCGTGTTGGCTGCCGCCTTTCCCAATGTCGGCATTGGTCTGCTTGGTGTATCTCTGGCCTTTGGTTTGACTGTACTGACCATGGCTTTTGCCATTGGGCACATATCCGGTTGCCACCTGAATCCGGCTGTCTCCATAGGGTTGTGGGCCGGAGGCCGGTTTGAAGCCAAAGATTTGCCGGCTTACATCATTGCCCAGGTTCTTGGAGCCATTGCAGCAGGTGCTGTCCTGTATCTGATTGCCAGCGGCAAGGCAGGGTTTGAACTTTCCGCAGGGTTTGCTTCAAACGGTTACGGTGAGCATTCACCCGGCGGCTACAGTATGCTTGCGGCACTGATAACCGAAGTTGTCATGACCATGATGTTCCTCATTGTCATTTTAGGTGCCACAGATGAACGCGCGCCCCAGGGGCTTGCTCCCATTGCCATCGGGCTGTGCCTGACCCTGATCCATCTGATTTCCATTCCCGTGACAAACACATCCGTGAATCCGGCGCGCAGCACCGGTGTTGCGGTCTTTGTGGGGGACTGGGCAATTTCCCAGCTTTGGCTTTTCTGGGTGGCACCGATTGTGGGCGCTATTCTGGGTGCAATTGTATATCGGTTCATCGGAGGCAAAGATTGATAGCCGGCCCAATGGCCAGCACAATGATCCGCTGAGCTGCTTCTGAATTAAAATGACAAAGGACACAAAGATATTCCAAGGTCAAGCTTCGTGTCCTTTGTCATTTTATGGCAAACCTTACCATTGACCATTATGTTTATGTAGGAAGCAGGGACATAGGAATCATGGACAATATGTTGTATCTGACGGATAAATAGCATGAAAGTCCTTCATGTTTTAAGCCAGATGCCTGATTTTACGGGATCTGGAAAAACAGTCCAGGCCATTATCCGGCAATCTTGTGCCAGCGGACATGAAAATTTTCTTGTGGCGGGCATCCAGGACGATTTTAAATCAGATCCGTCTTTATTACCCCCGGATCACACCGAATTTGTGCGATTTAACCATGGGGGCCTGAACTTCAGGCTTCCGGGAATGAGCGATGTGATGCCCTACCCCAGCACGGTTTTTTCCTTAATGGACAAAGACCAGATCTGCCGCTATGAAACCGCCTTCAGGAAAGCCCTTCAAAGGGCCCGGGAAAAATTTCGCCCGGACCTGATCCATACCCACCATCTTTGGATTGTCTCCAAAACAGCCAGACAGATTTTTTCAGATCTGCCCATGGCAACCTCATGCCACGGCACATGCCTTCGCCAGTACTTTCTGTGTCCCGGGCTTGACCGTGAACTTGGCAATACCTTGAAAGATATCGACGCTGTTTTCTGCCTGAGCCGGCATCAAAGGCAACAGATCCGGGACATTCACAAAATAGCCGCCCAAAAACTGCATATAGTGGGTGCAGGCTTTGAAAAAAAAATATTCTACCCCGGACGTAAACCTGAAAAAGGCCCTGTGGAGATCGTATATGCTGGAAAACTGAGCCGTTCCAAGGGTGTGCCCTGGCTGCTTGCGGCCCTGAAAAAAGTAAGTGCTCCTAATTACCGGCTGCACCTGGCAGGAACCGGCACCGGCCCGGAAAAACAAGAGTGCCTGGCACTGGCCGCGGACCTGAAGGGCCGGGTAAAAGTTCACGGCCCCCTGCCCCATGAAAGCCTTGCCCGGCTCATGCGCAGTGCGCATCTGTTTGTCCTGCCTTCATTTTTTGAAGGCCTTCCCCTGGTTCTCATGGAAGCGTTGTCCTGCGGCTGCAGGGTTTTGACAACCGCACTGCCGGGGACCCGGGAAATATTTGAAGATACCCTGTCCCACGACATGGTGAGGCTTCTTGAGCTGCCGGCCCTGGAAACCGTGGACACACCGTTTCAAAGAGATATGCCGGTTTTGGAACAGGCCCTTGCCCATGCCCTTGAAGTCAGCATCACAAAGGCGGATAAAAATCGGCAGCCCGACCTTCCCCAGATCAATGCATTAACCGGCTCCTACACCTGGGAAAGCGTATTTTCCAAAATGGAAAAAATATATCAAACGGTTTGCAATCCCGGATAGGAAATCCCAGACAGCCCGAAAACACCCCATCCTCAATAAATTTCTGAAAGGCAACACCATGAAAACCAAAAAATATATAGACATTGAAGACCTATACAGCGCCCCAAATTACAAACCCCTGGACATGGTCCTGTGCAAGTGTGAGGGGATATGGGCATGGGATACTGACTGCGCCCTTAACCTAATATAAATCTGATTTTGCATTAACACTCTGCATTAACAATTGATAAGGCGGAACGGCATGACCGGAAACGACAACCTGAAACAGAAAATGATAATCTGCACCATTGTTGCGGTAATGATTCCGTTCATCATTACCGGCATCATTATCTATATTCAGTTGTCAGACAACCTGATGAAGCTGGCAAAAGAAAAATCCCTTCGCATGTCAATTGACATTTCTCAACTCATTGATAATTTTATCGATTCAAACCTTCGCTTTGTACAATCGTTTGCTATGAACCCTGACATAGTTCTTGCCTTAAAAACAGGCAATTACCAAACTGTCGAATGCCAACTCACATCCATATATCAAGGTATTCTTAAGGACAAAACCAATATAATCCTGACGGATAAAGACGGAATTGTTCAAGTCGATTCACGTTTTCCCGAAAAACGCGGCCTCAATCTATCAGACCGGCAATATTTTATTAAAGCCCAAAATGGCCTGGCCAATGTGTCTGACTCGATTTTCGCAAGAAAGAATCGTGACGGTAAAACCATTATCGCAATTTGTGCCCCCATTTTTGAAGATAAGGTTTTCATGGGCAGCTGCATTATGATTTTCACAACAGAATATATTTTTGACATCATATCCAAAAAAATAGCAGGGGAATCGGGATATGCCTATCTGCTCAATAAAAAAGGGGTGGTTCTGGTACACCCCAATCCTGATTATGTTTTAAAAACTATCCAGACTGAACTTCCGGCAACCGATGTGGCCCTCGAGATGCCCGACACTGATCAGCCTGGGGTGGCATCTTATACATTTACCGGTAAAAAGAAAATTGCCGGCATCAGCCAGGTGAAACACACCGGCTGGATCACCGCGTACGCCCAGACCAAAGATGAAATTATGGCGCCAGTGAACAGAATATTAAACTATGTTTTCATCAGCGGGGTTATTTTTGTTGTCATCACGATTGTCATTATTGTTTTCATTTCACACAAAATCAGCTCGCCCATTCAGCAGATGATGGACACTGTCAGCCAGGCGGCCCGGTACTCCACGGAAGTCGTTGTGCAGATCGGACTTGATAGAAAAATTTCTTATGCAAATCCTGCTTTTGAAAAAATTACCGGCGTTAAAGTCCAGGATGTCATCGGTACTGTTCCCTCTTTTGAAAATACCGGCCGGATACCGTCACAGACAATATGGCAGGAACTTGAAACCGGCAACACATGGTCCGGACAACTCGAATTTAGAGCAGAAGCATCAAAAAAAACTATAACCATTGATGTCTTGATCAGTCCCGTACGAGATCGCAATGGCTGGGTCCGGGTGTACCTGGTAATGGGCCGGGACGTTACCGACAAGCTGATGTTTGAAAAAAGGATGAACCGGACTCAAAAACTGGAGTCCATCGGTACGCTTGCCGGCGGCATTGCCCATGATTTTAATAATATTCTCAGTATTATATTTGGATATGCAGAATTGGCGCTGCATGGCAGTGACAATAATCCGCATATCCAAAAAAATATACGCCAGATAATTATTGCCTCGGAAAGAGCCCGGGAACTTGTTACCCAGATATTGAGTTTCAGCCGGCACGAGGAAGTTAAGCTGTTGTCCGTCAAATTGGGCACAATTGTCAGGGAGGCGTTAAAGTTACTTCGTGCCTCCACACCGTCTTTTATCACAATAGATTCAGACATTGCCAGTACCGCCTGCGTATTTGCAGAACCCACGCAGATTCACCAGGTGGTGATGAATCTGTTTACCAATGCGGTGCATGCCATTGGGGAAAATCCAGGTACCATTACGCTGATACTGCAAGATTTCATGGTGGATCAGGAATTCATAAAAACCCATCCCGGAATAAACGAGGGCAAGCATCTGATCCTTCGCATCAAGGATACCGGATGTGGTATGTCAGGGGAAACCATTGAACATATTTTTGATCCGTTTTTTACCACCAAACCCAAGAAAAAAGGGACAGGACTCGGCCTGTCCGTCGTTCACGGCATAGTAAAAAAAATGAACGGCATCATCACGGTTTACAGCCATCCCGGACAAGGAACCATATTTAATGTGATTCTGCCGGCGATTAATAAGGACGTATCCGATTTTGAAGAACTGAACACTTCCATAAAAAACGGAACAGAACGGATTGCCCTGGTGGATGACGAAAAGGATGTTGCGGTTGCCGTGCAATCCATTCTAACCAACTTAGGTTACCAGGTAACATCATTTACAGACAGCGGGCAGGCGTTGTCTGAAATTCTTTCCGGTCCTGACAACTTTGACCTCATTATTACCGACTATACCATGCCCGATCTGACGGGTCTGGATATGATCAACAAGCTGAGAACAGCCGGAATTCTTATCCCCGCCATACTGATGTCCGGCTTTATAGGAAAAAATATAGAAGTTTTGGCAAAACAGGCACGCATCGCACAATTATTATATAAACCTGCCAACACATACCAACTTGCAAAATCCATTCGTAAAGCTTTGGAGGATTCTACCTGTGGGATTTAACGTAACATACCTTATTTAATCAGGACGTTAGTTTATGATATCTGAAATAGTGATTCAGGAACTCGAAGAGATCTGTGGGAAGCAGTTTGTCACCTGCGAGAAAAGTGACCGTATTCTGTACAGCTATGATGCCACGCGAAAACAATTCCTGCCTGATGTGGTGGTGCATCCGGGTGATTCAAGGGCCGTATCCCGGATCATGAAGCTTGCCCACCGCCACCGTATTCCGGTTTATCCCAGGGGCGCCGGTACCGGCTTCACCGGCGGTGCCCTGCCGGTCCGGGGCGGAATGGTTATGGCAATGAGCCGGATGAACCGCATCCTGGACATTGACCAGGAAAATCTTGTGGCCGTTGTGGAACCCGGCGTGGTCACAGGGGATTTCCAAAAGGCAGTGGAGGCCCTGGGGCTTTTTTATCCACCTGATCCGGCATCGTTGAAAGTCTCCAGCCTGGGGGGAAACGTGGCCGAATGCGCGGGCGGTCCCCGGTGTGTCAAGTACGGAGTGACCAAGGACTATGTCATCGGACTGGAGGTGGTGACGCCCACAGGCGATCTGATTGAAACCGGCGGCACCACCATGAAAGGCGTTGTGGGCTATGATCTGACCAAGCTTTTCTGCGGTTCGGAAGGTACCTTGGTTGTCATCACCAAGATCATTCTCAAACTGCTTCCCAAACCCCAGGCCAAAAAGACCATGCTGGTGGTGTTTGATGCCATTGACGGCGCGGCTAAGGCCGTATCCGCCATTATCCGGGAAAAAATCATCCCCGCCACCCTGGAATTCATGGACGGCCGGACCCTGGAGTGTCTGCGGCAGACCTCAGGCCTGGCCATGCCGGAAGGTGCCGGGGCTGCTCTGATTATAGAGGTGGACGGGGACAAAGAATTCTTAGACAAACAGGCCCAAAGAATCGTGAAGGTGATCGAACCCTTAGGCGTTCTGGAAAACCGTGTGGCCAACACCTTTGAGGAGAGTGAAGCGATCTGGAATATCCGCAGGGCCGTATCCCCCTCATTGAAAAAGCTTGAACTGGAAAAATTCAACGAAGATATATGCGTACCCAGATCCAGGCTGCCGGAAATGATCCGCCGGATCGAAAAAATTTCCGATGACTATAAAATGCCCATCGTGAACTTCGGCCATGCCGGAGACGGCAATATCCATGTCAATATCATGGCCGACAAAGCCGATGCCACGCAAATGGCCAATGCGGAACATGCCGTTGAGGCGCTGTTCCGGGCCACCATAGAGCTGGGCGGAACCATGAGCGGCGAACACGGTGTGGGCATCATGAAAGCCCCATATCTGTCCCTTGAACTGTCTAAAGAATCCATCCGCTATATGAAAACGCTCAAAAAAGCCCTGGATCCCCACAATATTCTTAATCCGGGTAAAATATTTCCCGACCATGAAGAACCGCTTTCCGGAGAGATGAAATGAAGAATCTGGAACAATACCGGCAGTGGACCCAGGAATGCGTCAAGTGCGGCGCCTGCATGGCCACATGTCCGGTGTTCAAGGCCGAAAACCAGGAAGGCGCCGTGGCCCGGGGAAAAATTGCCCTGGCCCAGGCCATGATGGACGGGGAACTCTTTGCCGAAGATAAACTGGTTCATGACCTTTCCCAGTGCCTTTTGTGCGGCAGCTGCACCCACCTGTGCCCCAATCAGGTACCCACCGCAGATATCGTAGCCGCGGCCCGCAGACAAGTGGCTGAAAAAAAGGGGTTGTCCGGTTTCGGAAAAGGCGTGGCCGCCCTGCTGAGCCGCAAAAAAGCCATGGAATGGATGAGTAAAAGCGCGGATCTGGCCTCCCGGCTTTTATGCCGGCAGATTCCGGAAACAAGCGGTTTGAAACTGCGGTTTCCTGTGCCAGGCATCCCTGTGACACGCACCGTGCCCAAGCCGACATTTAAGCCCTTTTTGAACCGGGAAATCCAACAAACCACTTCGGGATCAAAAGGCCCCAAGGTGCTCTTTTTTACCGGATGCGGCATCAATTATCTGTATCCGGAAGTCGGTGAATACCTGGTGCGTATTCTCAACTTCATGGGGATACGGGTGACACTCACCGGCCAACAGGGCTGCTGCGGGCTTCCCGCCTTGTCCGCCGGTGCGGGAGATGCGGTGGAAAGCCTTGCCAAAAGAAACCTTGAGGCTTTAAATCTCCATGCCGTTGACTATGTGCTCACAGCCTGCGCCTCATGCCACGGGGCCCTTGCCGGGATTTACCCCACTCTGGGAGACCAGTATCAGCCTTTTGCCCAGAAGACCCGGGACATTATGGATTTTATGATGGATATGGGTCTTGCAGAACGGCTTGAAGCATTACCCAGAACAGAAAACCGAATCAAGGTCACCTGGCACGACCCTTGCCATCTGCGCAATCACGGTCTGACCCGGGCGCCCCGCCGGCTTCTTTCCGCCTTGCCCCAGGTTGACTTTGTTGAGATGGCGGATGCGGCAACCTGCTGCGGTTTGGGCGGGACCTTCTCCGTACACCATTATGAAACCAGCCGGAAAATCGGCAGCCAAAAGGTCAACAATGTTCGCAACAGCGGTGCCAAAATCGTGGCAACCGCCTGTCCGGGATGCATGATCCAGCTCCAGGACAGCCTTAACCGGGAAAAGATTCCCGTCAGGACTGCCCATCTGCTGGAATTGATTTGTCAGGCACTGCCCGCTTGAATAGTTTCCTAGGTCTTGACTTATGGATATGTGGATTATATAGAAATCCATGACATCGGTAAGTTCAGGCCGTGATGAATCGGACTGACATAAATATTGAGTTATGAAACAGGCAAACGCCACCCAGACTCTTCTGGGTGGCGTTTTTTTATGGATGAAAATATTATGAACTGTCCCATGAATATTTTAGCACACACAGGTGCCATTACAGGGCTTTTCCAGGAAAAGATCACACTGGAAGAGCCATTCATTGATTTGGCCATGCGTTTCAGCCATATTCCAGGTACCTCCTGCCTTTTAAGCGGCACCGGCCTGGACAGCGCCCGGTATCATATCCTGGCCACCTGCCCCTTTCTGATCCTCTCCGGCAAGGGAAAAACCATGCAGCTCAAAGCCGGGGACAGGGTGGAAACCATCACAGCAGATCCGTTTCACTTGTTGCGCCAGGTGCTCAACCATTTTAAAAACAACGATATTTCCTTTATCGAACCGGTGTCAGCCGGGCTTTTCGGATACCTCTCCTATGACTTGAAAAACCACATTGAAACCCTTGCCTGCACCACCATGGATGACATGGATCTTCCGGATCTTTATATGGCAGCCCCCGGGCTTATTGTCATCACAGATAAACAGGAGAACACAACCCGGGTATTTATCCCGGAACGAAGCATCACGGGCAAAACCCATGTGACGGACACCCTTGATTTTTTTAACCGGATACGCACCGCAGCGCTGCCATGGGATGACGGATTTACCAGCGGCTCTGATCTTCACGCCAATTTTAACCGCAAGGGCTACATGGCTCAGATTGACAGAATAAGGGAGTACATCACGGCCGGAGACGTTTACCAGGTCAACATGTCCCAGCGGTTTGACACTGGATTTTCAGGAAATCCCGCCAGCCTGTTCAAGGCGTTGTACCAAAAGAACCCGGCCCCTTTTTTCGCCTTGATCAACGCCCGGGACCACTGGGTTGTCTCCACTTCTCCGGAACGGTTTATAAAACGGTCAGGCAGTTCTGTGGAGACCCGGCCCATCAAGGGAACATGTCCCCGGGGAAGCGACCCCGGCCAGGACCAGAATCTTCGGCACCAGCTGGCCGAAAGTCCCAAGGATGATGCGGAACTCTCCATGATTGTGGATCTGATGAGAAACGACCTTGGCAAGGTGAGCATGGAAGGATCGGTCCGTGTTGCACAGCACAAGCAGGTGGAGGGCTATGCCAATGTGTACCACCTGGTCTCCATTGTCAGGTCCACCCTTGACCCGCTATGGGATTCAGTGGATCTGATCAAGGCCGCCTTTCCCGGCGGCTCCATCACCGGGTGCCCTAAAATCCGCGCCATGGAAATCATTGATGAACTGGAGACCCATTGCCGTCATATTTACACCGGCTCCATCGGGTACATCAGTTTCCATGACACCCTGGACCTTTCCATTGCCATCCGCACGGCCACCATCCAAAACAACCGCATCTTTTTTTCAGTGGGGGGCGGAATCGTCTTTGACTCGGACCCGGCCAAAGAGTACCAGGAGACCCTGGACAAGGGGAAAACCCTGGTGGAGACCATGTCCGGCAGTCCTTCCCCCAAGGCGCAGGAACCCATGGCCTGGATCAACGGCAGTCTGGTGCCGCTTTGCCATGCGGCCGTGCCCCTGTCAGACTTAGGTGTCCAGTACGGCCACGGATTTTTTGAAACCCTGAAAACAGACAAAGGGAAAATCTATTTTTTAGACCACCATATCAGGCGGCTGGAACAAGCCTGGACCCGTTTTTTCCCCCAGCCCTTTCCTGTTCTGTCCTGGGACCGGATCATAAGAATGGTGGTCAATGCCTGCAATCTTTCCCACTCCACTGCCGCCGTTAAAATCATGGCCACCCGGGGCAGAAGGTCCCAGGCGCCCTGGGACCACCAGATCATTGTCACGGCACGGCTTTACACCCACCGCCTTGAAACCACAGGTAAAAAAGGACTGGACCTTGTCACCTTTGGCCAGCCACGGCTCACCCCCCTGGCAGCCCACAAATCCATGAACTACCAGTACTATTATCTGGCAGGCCTCAAGGCAAAAGAGCAAAAGGCAGATGAATCTTTAATCCTCAATCCCGACGGCAGTATATCCGAGGGCAACACATCCAATATCATATTTGTAAAGGAGAATACCCTGATTATCCCCTCGTCACCCTTCAGGCTGCCCGGAGTCATGGAGGAACAGATCAAAAAAATAGTGACAACCTGGGGTTATAATGTGATGGAGCGCCAGGTGTTTTTAAATCAACTTAATGAATTTCACCATGTGATCGCCTGCAACAGCCTGATGCAGGCGGTTCCGGTAAAATCAATTGACCACAGACCTCTGGAAACAGACACGGCTCTTTGCAATGCCATCAACCAGGCCCTTTGCCTTGTATCCCCATGATGGTACCTGCCGGGTGAAATTGGTATCAGAAAATATCTGCAGATTGGGAAAATCAGATTCCACTTTATTCAAAATAGTTATAGACTCTACTCAGTACCACAATAAAATATGCCGGAGCACCTAGCAAAAGCCTTTTTTAAGCAAGTAGCAGACTGGACGGGAGTATTTTATGAATCTCAACGATCCGAACCGCAGTTCATCCGACACAAAAAAAATCGAAGATAGATGCAACAAACAGATACCGGATTACGAACTAAAGTATCGCCTGTTGTTTGAGACGGTTTCCGATGCAATTTATTTGCTGTCTGAAAAGGGGGAAATTATTGATGTCAATAAAAGTGCATGCGTTTGCCTGGGGCGAGAAAAAGAAGAGATGCTTCAACTGTCCATAAATGATGTGGATCAAAATTTTTCAGCAGATCAGTTTTTAGCTTTCTGGAATGAGGTGCCTT
Source organism: uncultured Desulfobacter sp. (assembly GCF_963665355.1). Taxonomy (GTDB): domain Bacteria; phylum Desulfobacterota; class Desulfobacteria; order Desulfobacterales; family Desulfobacteraceae; genus Desulfobacter. Next base: position 4,218,891 of record NZ_OY762229.1, on the reverse strand, counting down.
TTAATACCCTTAAACAATATGAATCCATTCATAAACTTAAAAATGGTGATGTAATCTTTGTGGAGATTACCGGTCAAAAATTTATACTTGAAAACACAACACACTACTATATTGTTGCAAAGGACATCACAAAACACCAGAAATCTGAGAATGCTTTGGCAGAAAGCGAAAAAAGGTTTCGCGACGTGATGGAGAATGTGGACGCCGTTGCTGTGCAGGGATATGGACTCGACGGGACCACCCAATACTGGAACAAAGCCTCGGAACGGCTTTATGGATATACACAACAGGAGGCCATCGGCACCAATCTTCTGGATCTGATTATCCCACCCGAAATGAGGGATATCGTTGCCAAAGAGATGCGTGGAATGGCTGAGTCCGGCCACCCCATCCCTTCGGGAGAACTATCTTTGCTGCATAAAGATGGTTCACAACTCCCTGTTATCTCCCACCATACAATTGTTAAGGTTCCCGGGCGTGAGCCGGAGCTTTTTTGCCTTGATATTGATATCACCCACCGCAAGCAGGCCGAAGCGGAAAAAGAAAAACTTCAGGCCCAGCTCAACCAGGCCCAGAAAATGGAAGCTGTTGGAAGGTTGGCCGGGGGCGTGGCCCATGATTTTAATAATATGTTGAGTATAATTCTTGGTAATATTGAAATTCTGGAAGAAGATATCGCCCCGGACAGTCCCCTTCTTTCAAGCATTCATGAAGTACAGAAAGCTGCTGAACGCTCCGCAGATCTGACGCGCCAACTGCTGGCTTTTGCCCGTAAACAGACCATTGATCCCAAAGTTCTTGATCCGAACAACACCATTGAGGGCATGCTTAAGATGCTGAAACGATTGATCGGGGAAGATATAGACCTTTTATGGAAACCCAATGAAGATTTATGGCGCGTTAAAATGGACCCGTCTCAAATTGATCAGATATTGGCCAACCTGTGCGTCAATGCAAGGGATGCCATAAAAGATGTCGGCAAAATCACCATTGAAACAGACAATTTTTGTTTTGATGAGAATTATTGCAGAGTCCATCAGGGGTGCTTTCCCGGGGAGTTTGTCCTCCTTTGCGTCAGTGACAACGGCAGTGGTATGGACAAAGAGACCATGGAGAATCTGTTCGATCCCTTTTTTACAACCAAGGAAAAGGGCCAGGGAACAGGGCTCGGGCTTGCAACCGTATATGGCATTGTAAAACAAAATGATGGGTTTATTAATGTATACAGCGAACCCGGACAAGGCACTACCTTCAAAATATATATACCAAGACACGAGGCATGTCAGACCGAATCGCCTGTAATGGCCAGTGAAAAATCTTTGAAAGGTTGCGAAACAATACTTCTGGTTGAAGATGAGAAATCCATTCTCAACATGACAAAAATGATGCTGGAGCGGCTTGGTTATACCGTATTGCCGGCCAATATCCCCGAAGAAGCAATTCAAATCTGCAACGATTACACTGGAAAAATTGACCTGCTGATCACTGATGTTGTTATGCCGTCCATGAACGGACGAGAGCTTTCCCGGACAATTATGAAAGCCATCCCGAATATAAAATGCCTGTATATGTCAGGGTATACAAGCAATGCCATTGCCCATAGAGGTATCCTGGATGACGGACTCAATTTCATCAACAAACCATTCTCCAAGCAGGTACTATCCGTAAAACTGCGAGAGATACTGGATAATGAAAAGGACTGAGAGCTCACAACAGCATCATGATTCCCATCCCTGCAAGACAGCTGAAAACAACTTTCAAATAAGCATCTCTTTTGAAAAACCGGTAACAATACGAACCCAGAGCGGTACCCGATAAAATAAATGGTACTGAACACAAAAAGTATTTGCCCACGGACAAGGTGGTCAGCCCGTTGACCAAATGGGCTGCAACCACCACATAAGAGGAAAAACAAAAAAATCCTGTCAGGGTTGCCTTGATTTCGTCCTTGGTCCAGTTGCCCAGGGCGGTGTAGATGACTGTGGGCGGTCCCCCGGCACTGAATGCGGCTCCGATCAAACCGGTGAGAAAACCTGCGGCATACCCCCAATTGGGATTGATTTTTCGGGGTTTGACGGAAAAAAACAGATTGTACAATCCGTATGCGATTAAAAGAGTGCCCATTAAAATCCGGATAATCCCGGATGGCACTGTTTTCAGGAAAGTTACACCTGAAATAATTCCGGGTATTGACCCCAAACACAGAGGCATAAGTTTTTTGCGGTCAAAATGTTTTTTTAACTGCCAGGCCATATAGGTTGTGATGATAAGACTGGATAAGGAACATAGCGGTACAGCTGTTTTAATGTCAATGATCAGGGTTAAAAGGGGAATGGCGATCAGGGCGGAACCAAAACCCGATACACCCTGAACCCAGCCCGAAAGAAACAAAATCAAACCAATCAGAATAAAAGTTGTCATATGAAAAACGGTACCTGGTTAATGGCGGCATCTGGATCCTGATCCCATATCACGACAGAATCTCCCCCCTTGAAGAGACCACCGTTGTTTTAAAAGGAATATTAACGCCCGCCTTTTCCAGGGCCTTTCCAATGATTTTCGGCATACCCGAACAGCAGGGCACTTCCATGACCACAGCGGTAACGGACTTGATGCCGTCCCGGGCAAAAATCCGGGAAAGTTTCTCCACATAGAGATCTGCATCATCAAATTTAGGGCAGCCGATCATCACAGCCTTTCCGCTGAGAAAATCCTTGTGAAAGGAAGGATAGGCCACAGGCACACAGTCAGCGGCAATGAGCAGATCCGCACCCTTTAAAAACGGTGCCCCCGGCGGTATCAGCCGGATCTGTACAGGCCAGTGACCTAACGCGGAGGGACCGCCTGATGCAGGCTTGCCCGGGGTACCGAAACCGTGTCCGGCCATGGGAAAGGTTTTTACCTGTGTGGAAGGACACCCGCAGGCCAAAGACGCTTCTGATTTCCGGCGGTTGAGCATCTCATGCACGGCCTTTTCATCAAAGGCATCGGCCTCGCGTTCAACAATATGAAGCGCACCTTTGGGGCAATCCCCTAAACAGGCCCCTAATCCGTCACAGTATTTATCGGCAACGACCTTTGCTTTTCCATCCACAATCCGGATGGCCCCTTCGGCGCATGACGGTACACAGGCACCGCAGCCGTCGCACTTTTCCTGATCTATTTCAATGATTTTACGGATCTGTTTCATGGTATATCTCCTGTCCTCATATTTTGAATCTTGGAAATGGCTTCCCGGGACAACGGCGCCCCGGGAAGCTCATAATGGTCTTTCCTTTTAACTTCTGGTGCAGGCTACCATGGGGACAAAAGTAAAACCTTGATCTGAATCAAGAGTGATCTTTTTTTGATTATTTCACAACAGGGTTGCCGCGTTGCATCCACTCTTTTATGCCGTACCGCAGGTTGTAGACTCTGGTAAAACCGGCCTTCATCAGAAGGTGGGACGCTACGGTGCTGCGGTTGCCGGTGGCGCATACCACCAGCACAGGGTCCTGCTCATGGCCTGTGAGCGTTTCCATCCGGGAAAAAAGGTCCTGTACGGGAAGAAGCACAGATCCTTCCAGGTGGCCTGCGGCATACTCGCCGGGCGTACGAACATCAAGGATAAAAGGGCTGGACTCCTTTATAAGCCTTACCGCTTCTTCGGCCGTGACTTTGGTGTATCCCGGACCTTCCAGCTCAATGACATGAAGGGTACCCTTGCGGTCTGCCAGGGTAAAGGCAAAGGTGCCGGTTTCTTTCACCTTCACGTAAGCCGTCTGTCCAACCGGCCGGGGCATGTCAAGGTCTATGGAGAGCCCGGGCACCTGAAAACGAAAAGATCCGTCCAGGGAGAAGTCAAACACAATATAATCACCCCGGTAAACCGTGAAGTCCAGGGGTTCGGAACCGGCATCCACCGGCAGATGCCGCAGTCCGTCCCTGAGGATGCCCGATATATTTCCGGCATCCTGGGCCGAGGCCCTGGAGAATAAAAGGGAAATAAGAAGAGAAAACAACGTGACTTTTTTCATAACAGGCTCCTTGCATTGTCTATTTCCGGTACAAGGTAATGTCTAAAATCCTGTTGTCGAGTTGCCGTTCTTCTCCAGACGCTACACGCCGGAAGCCCCACGCAGATGAGTGACTGCCCGGACAATGGCTTCAACTGCCCGGACAATGGCTTCAACAGCCCGGTCGATCTCTTCGGGTGTGGTCATCCTCCCTGTGGACAGCCGGATCGTGCCTTTGGCCCACTCCAGGGGGATCTTCATGGCCTCAAGCACATGGGACAGGCTCACTGTATCCGAATGGCAGGCTGCGCCTGGCGAAGCGGCAACTTCAAGACCGATCTCTTCTAAGATACGGTTGGCTTCAACCCCCTTGAATGAAAGGCTTAAGGTGTTGGGCAGCCTGTCATCCGGGTGGCCGTTGAGCCGCACATCGTCCAGCTGATCTGCCAATCCCTTGTGCAGGCGATCGCGCATGGATTTCATATGATTGGCGGTATGGCCCGGGTTCTGGGCCGCCAATTCACAGGCCCGGCCCAGCCCCACCATCCAGGGCACATTTTCCGTCCCCGCCCTGTATCCCCTTTCCTGGCTTGCCCCGTGGCAGAATTTTTCAGGAAACACCCCCTGTCTTACGAACAGTGCCCCGATTCCTTTGGGAGCATACAGTTTGTGCCCGGCGATGCTGAGCAGGTCAACGCCTAACACCTGAACATCTGTGGGAATTTTGCCCATGCTCTGGGCGGCATCGGTGTGCATGGCAATGCCATGCTTCCGGGCCAGGGCAGAAATCTCAGGAATGGGCTGGATGGTGCCGACTTCGTTGTTGGCGTGCATCACCGAAATCAGGATCGTGTCCTTCCGGATGGCGTTGCAAATATCATCCACATTCACCTTCCCAGCCTGGTCCACACCCACGCAGGTGGTTTCAAAACCTCGAATTTCCAGGTGGCGGCATACTTCCAGAACTGCCGGATGCTCTATGGCTGTGGTGATGATATGCCTGCCCTTGTTCCCTAGGGCATTGGCCATGCCTTTGATGGCGTGGTTGTTGGATTCGGTGCCGCCTGAGGTGAAAAAGACCTCATGGGACCGGCAGTTCAAAAGAGCGGCCACCTGTTTTCGGGCCTCTTCCACGGCCTTTCTGGGCCGGATTCCGTACCAGTGTGTACTGGAAGGGTTGCCGAACTGGGTTTCAATAAACGGCCGCATGGCCTCAATGACTTCAGGGGCATGGGGGGTGGTGCCGTTGTAATCGAGATAAACCGGGTGCGCCATAGGTCTGTTCCCTATTGTAAAATTATGTTTCAGGACCAAGTCATTGTGCCAACCGGCACATAAAAAATCAAGCAAGTAACAGACATATCAAATTCCGGTCAAGTCAAATGTGAAATTACAAAAAAGAAACAAATTATAAATATCAAAAATACAGTCTGTGATCTGTATCGAGAAATCAATTTTCTGATATCTGATTATCCTAACCATAATATTTGGTGCATTTCTGAAGGACAATGCCTGACATCGGCGCTCATGCGCATTGCAAACAGAAAATTGATATTTTTGTAATAAAAATACAAAAATGATCGCAATTTTCCATCATCACCGCACAAATATGTGATAAAAATCTTTAACTAATGAATTGAATTCTTATATTTACGCAGATTTTAATCTAACCTAAAGGCATTGATGCACCATTAATACTTTATAAATTCAAATTGATAAAAATAAATAACACAAAACAATTTTTTGTTTTCCTGCTTTGGCTTACTTGTTGCTAATGTAGGTTACCATCGTAAATGACGGAACGTCCTTTTCAGGCATTCCGGCGTTGGTTAACTTAAAATTTTAAATTTGATTGGATTTGAAATGAATCGTCACCGTTTATCCCACAGATTGTTGTTTATCGCCGCTGCACTTTTTTGCTGTATGACTATGGTGTCCTCCGCCCTGGCCCAAGACACCATCAAAATCGGGGTGCTTCACTCTTTGTCAGGCACCATGGCCATCAGTGAAACGACGTTGAAAGACACCATCCTGATGCTGGTTGATGAACAAAACAAAAAAGGAGGTCTTCTGGGCAAAAAACTTGAAGCCGTTGTGGTTGACCCGGCCTCCAACTGGCCGCTCTTTGCTGAAAAGGCAAGGGAGCTCATTGAAAAAGACAAAGTGGCCGCCGTTTTCGGGTGCTGGACATCCGTGTCCAGAAAATCCGTGCTTCCGGTATTCGAAGAGCTGAATAATATACTGTTCTACCCGGTTCAATATGAGGGTGAAGAGTCCTCCAAAAATGTTTTCTACACCGGTGCAGCCCCCAATCAGCAGGCCATTCCTGCGGTTGATTATCTGATGAATGACATCGGCGTAAAACGCTGGGTTCTTGCAGGAACCGACTATGTTTACCCCAGGACCACCAACAAAATTTTACAGGCATACCTGAAAAGCAAAGGAGTGGCCGATGCCGACATCATGATCAACTACACACCCTTTGGCCACTCTGACTGGCAGTCCATTGTTTCCGACATCAAAAAATTCGGAACCGCCGGCAAAAAGACAGCTGTGGTATCCACCATCAACGGCGATGCCAACGTTCCCTTTTATAAAGAACTTGGCAACCAGGGCATCACTGCAGACAACATCCCGGTCATTGCCTTTTCCGTGGGTGAAGAAGAACTGTCTGGCATCGACACCAAACCCCTTGTGGGCCACCTTGCCGCCTGGAACTATTTCATGAGTGTTGACGACCCTGCCAATACTGAGTTTATCGAAAACTGGCATACATTTATCAAAAACCCCAAACGCGTTACCAACGATCCCATGGAAGCACACTACATTGGTTTCAACATGTGGGTTAAAGCCGTTGAAAAAGCCGGCACCACCGATGCCGACGCTGTCCAGGACGCCATCATCGGCGTGGCCGTGCCCAACCTGACCGGCGGCTATTCCGCCATGATGCCCAACCACCACATTACCAAACCCGTTCTGATCGGCGAGATCCAGGAAGACGGACAGTTTGAGGTGGTATGGCAGACACCCGGGCTGGTGGCCGGAGATGCGTGGTCAGATTACCTGCCCGGCTCCAAAGACCTGATCTCCGACTGGCGTGCACCATTGAGAAACGGCAACTTCAAGGTGACCAAATAACCAAGTCTTGCCTTAACCGGATCTAATACTTCGGCAGAGGGACACGTTACGTTCCCCTCTGCCGGCCCCCGACATACCATTTAAAACCGTGCCGGCCCCTTTAACAGCATACGCCTGACAGGCCTGGCCAAACATTTTCCCTGAAGGATTGGGTTCTGACATGTTTACTTCTCCAAAGAACCGTTTTCCCGTCCTCCTTTTTATCCTGGCGTTTGCAATGTATGCGGCATGTTTTGAAATTTTTCCCGCAACCGCAGCAGCCAACACCTTTGAAGAAGGGCTGGAAAAACTCACCCAGAAAGATTTTAAGCTCAAGATTCAAGGGCTTGAACAGATTGTTCAAAGCAAAGATCCCCAGGTGGAAAAGCTTCTTTCCGCCCTGCTTGAAGGAGATCTTTTCTATACCCTGGAAGATAACGAAGTGGTGTATGCCGCAAAATCAGACGGCAAGTACACCACCACCAGGGTGTTGTCCAATGAAGCAAGGCAACAGGTCAGCAGCAGCAGCATTAAAAAAATCGGAATCAACAATGCCATCAGAAAAAAACTTAAAGCCTGGCTTTCTCTGCTTCAGCTTTACAATGGAGCCCCCCGGGAACGCGCCGATGCGGTGTACCGGCTTTTGGGCAAATTAAGCCCGGACATGGTGGACTCCCTCAGGGAACTGTATGACCGGGAAACCAGCCACAAGGTAAAGCAGGCCCTGGCAACGGCCATTGCCCTGGATACCCTGGAAACCGGGAACAGTGAAGCTAAGCTGTCGGCCCTGTCTAAACTTAAAGGATGCCTCTACCCGGCCATAAAAACGGGCCTGACCAAGGTCATCAACAAGGAAACCGACGAACAGGTTAAAAAGAAAGCTGCAAAGATCCTGCAGGGCATTGAATCAAAGATCGCTTTTTACGGATTTTTAGAAACCCTGTTTTTCGGGTTGAGCGCCGGCTCCATCCTGGTTCTTGCCGCCATCGGCCTTGCCATTACCTTCGGGGTTATCGGTGTCATCAACATGGCCCACGGCGAGCTGATCATGATCGGCGCCTATACCACCTGGGTGATCCAGCAGTTGCTGCCCCACCACTTGGGGGTTGCCATTTTCCTGGCCGTTCCGGGTGCCTTTCTGGTATCCGCCCTGGCCGGCATTGCCATTGAACGATCCATTATCCGGTTTCTTTACGGCCGTCCCCTTGAAACACTGCTGGCAACCTTTGGTGTCAGTCTTGTGCTCCAGCAGGCGGTGCGCTCCATCTTTTCGCCTTTGAACCGTGCTGTGAGCACCCCGGACTGGATGAGCGGTTCTCTGGTGCTCAACCCGGTTCTATCCCTGACCATGAACCGGATTGTCATCTTCTTTTTCTGCCTGTTCGTATTCGGTGCGTTGTTTCTGGTCATGAAAAAAACATCCCTGGGCCTTCAGGTCCGGGCGGTTTCCCAGAACCGGGCCATGGCCAGGGCCATGGGGGTTCCGGCGTCAAGGGTGGATGCCCTGACCTTCGGGCTTGGCTCAGGCATTGCCGGCGTGGCCGGTGTGGCGTTGAGCCAGCTGACCAATGTGGGCCCCAACCTTGGCCAGGCATACATCATTGACTCGTTCATGGTGGTGGTGTTCGGCGGCGTGGGCAATCTTTGGGGAACCCTGCTGGCAGGTCTTAGCCTTGGCACGGCCAACAAGTTTATTGAACCGTTTTCAGGGGCCGTGCTGGCCAAAATAATTGTCCTGGTTTTCATTATTCTCTTTATCCAAAAACGTCCCCAGGGGCTTTTTCCCCAGAAAGGGAGGGCCGCAGGTTAACTTATGAAACGCTTATCCTTTATTTTTGACGACAAGCTGGGAATCCCTTTGCTGATTGCCCTGGGGGCCGCCATGGTCATGGTGCCGGTGTTGAACCTCATGGTGCCGGAAACAAGCTTTTTCCACGTCTCCACATTTACCATGGCCATTTGGGGCAAATACCTGACCTATGCCATGCTGGCCATGGCGGTGGATATTGTGTGGGGGTACCTTGGGATTTTAAGTCTGGGCCACGGGGTCTTCTTCGGCCTGGGCGGTTACGCCATGGGCATGTATCTCATGCGCCAGATCGGCACACGGGGCGAATACGGCCACCCTATCCTGCCCGATTTCATGGTGTTTTTGAACTGGGACAAGCTGCCCTGGTTCTGGCACGGATTTAATATGTTCCCCTTTGCCGCGGTCATGATTGTGCTGATTCCCTGCCTGCTGGCCCTGGTATTCGGATGGCTTGCCTTTAAATCCCGGGTCACAGGGGTTTACCTGTCCATCATCACCCAGGCATTGACCTTTTCAATCATGCTGGCATTTTTCAGAAACGAAATGGGATTCGGCGGTAACAACGGACTGACCGATTTTAAAGATCTTCTGGGATTTTCGCTTCTCAGTGACGGCACCAAGGCCGGGCTTTTTGCCGTTACGGCCGGGGCACTGATTATGGCCTATCTTGCCTGCCGGTATCTGGTGGCCTCAAAACTCGGGCGGGTTTTGGCCGCCATACGGGATGCCGAGGACCGGGTGAGGTTTCTGGGGTATAATGTGGAAAACGTAAAACTGTGGATCTTTGTCTTTTCCGCAGGGCTTGCCGGTCTGGCCGGCGCCCTTTATGTGCCCCAGGTGGGCATCATCAACCCGTCGGAATTTTCTCCTTTAAACTCCATTGAAATTGTGGTCTGGGTGGCTGTGGGCGGCAGGGGCACCCTTTACGGCGCCGTTGCAGGGGCCCTTGCGGTCAACTGGGCCAAAAGTTATCTCACCGGTGCACTGCCCGATGCATGGCTTTTTGCCCTGGGCGCTCTTTTTGTTGTGGTGACAATTTTTCTTCCCAGGGGAATCGCAGGCCTGATCCGGCTTCGAAAGGAGGCCGCATGATTCAGCCCCTTAAAGCGTTCCGGGAGTTCTGGCCACGGGACCGTGTATTTGATTTTTTAATCCCTGACATTCCGCCCATTTTGGATACCAGCCACAAGGTCATCCTGTACCTTGAGGGGATAAGCGTCAGCTTTGACGGGTTCAAGGCCATCAATGACCTGAACCTGTATGTGGATGAAGGAGAGCTGCGTTGTATTATCGGCCCCAACGGTGCCGGCAAAACCACCATGATGGATATCATCACCGGCAAAACAAAACCCGACGCCGGTGTCGCCTGGTTCGGCCAGACCATCAACCTGTTGAAGCATACTGAACCTGAAATTGCCCAGGCCGGTATCGGCAGAAAATTTCAAAAACCCACAGTGTTTGAAGAGCATACCGTGTTTGAAAACCTTGAGCTCTCCATGTCTTCGGACAAGCGGGTACTGCCCACACTGTTTGCCTCCCTTACGGGCGAGCAAAAGGATATGATCGACCAGACCCTTGAAATTGTGGGTCTTTCAGAATCGTACAAGGCACGGGCCGGATCCCTTTCCCACGGCCAGAAGCAGTGGCTTGAAATCGGGATGCTTTTGATGCAGAAGCCTGTTCTTTTGCTGGTAGATGAGCCTGTGGCGGGCATGACCCGCCAGGAGATGGAGAAAACCGCAGAATTGTTGACCTCTCTTGCCGGCAAACGTTCCATAATCGTGGTGGAGCATGACATGGATTTTGTGCGATCCATTGCCAGGAAAGTAACGGTTCTTCACCAGGGCACCATTCTGGCCGAAGGCAACATGGACGATATTCAGAACAACCCAAAGGTCCGGGAAGTCTACCTGGGAGAATAAGCATGCTTACAATCGAAAACCTGAATCAATATTACGGTGAAAGCCATACACTCTGGGATCTGTCCCTGACCATTGAAGAAAAATGCTGTACCTGCCTGATGGGCCGAAACGGCGTGGGGAAAACAACTCTGCTCAACTGTATCATGGGCCTTGTTCCCGTCAAAAGCGGAGCCATATCCTTCCAGGGGGAGAATATCCTTAAAAAAAAGGCTGAAAGCAGAGCAGGCTTAAGAATCGGCTATGTTCCCCAGGGACGCCAGATTTTTCCGCTTCTGACCGTTGAGGAAAACCTGAGCATTGGCCTGACCACTGTGGGAAAGGGAAGAAAAAAAATTCCAGACCTGGTTTTTGAACTTTTCCCTGTGTTAAAACAGATGATGAAACGGCGGGGCGGCGATCTTTCAGGCGGACAGCAGCAGCAGCTTGCCATTGGAAGAGCCCTGGTACTGGACCCGTCCCTGCTTATTCTGGATGAGCCCTGTGAAGGCATCCAGCCCAACATTGTCCAGGAGATCGGGGAAATTATTAAACGGCTGATTCAGGAGGTGGGCATGGCCGTGCTGCTGGTGGAACAAAAACTTCATTTTGTCCAGCAGACGGCAGACCGCTTCTTTATCATGGACAGAGGAAGGCTCATGGCCGACGGCAACATTTCACAGCTAAACGATGAACTGATCAGCAGGTATCTGACCGTATAATTTTAAGATGTGTTCCCCCGCTTCCATACCGGCCGATGCAGGCAACCAGGGCTGGCATGCCTCTTTACGTCTTTGTCTTGAAACTAAGGAAGACAAAACCATCCTTGAAAAGACAAGCCGCAAGGGTCCGCTGACCATTCAGCAGCCTTTATATGCCGAAGACGGCACATGCCACATCTATCTGTTGCATCCGCCCGGCGGTCTTGTGGGCGGTGATGTGCTTGACCTTGCCGTTGATGCCGGTCAAAACACCCATACCCTTTTAACCACTCCGGGGGCGACCAAATTTTATCGTTCCCAGGGGCAGCGTGCTGTCCAGACCCAGACACTGGCTGTGGCTGAAGGAGCGGTGTTACAGTGGTTTCCCCAGGAGACCATTTTGTTTGAAGGTGCCATGGGCAGCCTTGGAACAACCATCAACCTTGCCCCCAAGGCGGTATTTATGGGGTGGGAAATTTTGTGTCTGGGTCTGCCCGCACTCAAAAAGCCCTTTGCTGGTGGACATCTTACATCAACGGTCACCCTGTTCAACAACTCAATCCCGCTGCTGTTTGAAAAACTTAAGATTGAAAAACAAAGCGATCTTTGCGGACCTGCGGGCTTAAGAAACCAACCGGTGACGGCAACCTTCTGGGCTTATCCGGTCCCGGAACAACTTTTCAGCCAAGTTCAGAACAGTGCCTCCATTTTGGGGGAATGCTTTGGCATGACGTTAATGGACGACCTGCTTGTGGCACGATACCTTGGCGATCATCCCGGGCAGGCCAAAGAACAATTTGAAAAGCTGCGGCACATCCTTGCCCCTGAACTGACGGGCAGGCAGGCCGCCGTACCCAGAATCTGGAATACTTAACCAACAACAGCCATGGGCTGACCTGACATATCATCTGTCAGGCTTCGACCCACAACAAAGGTTGAAAGATCTGAGTAACTTACCCAGTCTTTCATATAAAAAGGACATACAATGGACCTTACACCCAGAGAGAAAGACAAACTGCTGATCTTTACTGCGGCTCTGCTTGCGGAGCGGCGCAAGGCCAAAGGGCTGCTTCTCAACTATCCCGAGGCGGTCGCCTTTATCAGTGCTGCCGTTATGGAAGGCGCACGGGAAGGCAAAACCGTGGCCGAACTTATGGATTACGGCCGTACCCTTCTGTCCAAGGAAGAGGTCATGGAGGGCGTGGCCGACATGATCCATGACGTACAGGTTGAAGCCACATTTCCCGACGGCACCAAACTGGTCACCGTCCATAACCCAATACACTGAAAAGAGGTTTCCATGATTCCAGGAGAAGTGATCACACAACCGGGAGAGATTACCATCAACCAGGGACGTCCAACCCTGAGCCTTAAGGTGGTCAACAGCGGTGACAGACCTGTTCAGGTGGGGTCCCATTACCATTTTTATGAAACCAACAAGGCTTTGTCCTTTGACCGGGAAAGCGCCAGGGGCTTTCGCCTCAACATTCCGTCCGGAACCGCCATCCGGTTTGAGCCTGGTTTGGAACGGACAGTGGAGCTTGTGGCCTATGCGGGCCACCGCAGGGTGTTTGGATTTAATCAGGCCATCATGGGAAATCTTGACAGCGAGTCTAAATAAGGAGGGGATATGACAACCATCAGCAGAAAAGCCTATGCAGAGATGTTCGGCCCCACCACGGGAGACCGGGTAAGACTGGCTGATACCGAACTGTTTATCGAAGTGGAAGAAGATAAGACCATTTACGGTGAAGAAGTCAAATTCGGCGGCGGAAAAACCATCCGGGACGGTATGGGACAAAGCCAGGCCTCCTGCAAAGAGGCCGTTGACATGGTGATCACCAATGCCCTGATCATCGACCACTGGGGCATCGTCAAAGCCGATGTGGGCATTAAGGACGGCCGGATTCACGGTATCGGCAAGGCCGGCAACCCCGATGTCCAGCCGGGTATTGATATTATCGTGGGGCCGGGTACGGAAGCCGTGGCCGGAGAAGGCCATATCCTTACAGCCGGCGGCATTGACGCCCACATCCATTTCATTGCCCCCCAGCAGATTGAAGAGGCCCTGGCCTCGGGCATTACCACCATGCTTGGCGGCGGCACAGGTCCTGCCACCGGCACCAATGCCACCACCTGCACCCCGGGTCCCTGGAATATCGTTAAAATGCTCCAGGCCGCCGATGCCTTTCCCATGAATCTGGGCTTTATGGGCAAGGGCAATGCCAGCCTCCCCATTGCCCTTGAAGAACAGGTGGCCGCAGGAGCTATGGGCTTAAAGCTGCACGAGGACTGGGGAACCACGCCGGCAGTCATTGACAACTGCCTGGCCGTGGCAGACAAATTGGACATTCAGGTGGCCATTCATACGGATACCCTCAATGAATCGGGGTTTGTGGAACAGACCATGGCAGCCTTCAAGGGCCGCACCATTCATACCTTTCACACCGAAGGGGCCGGCGGCGGCCATGCCCCGGACATCATCCGGGCCTGCGAACTGCCCAACGTGCTCCCCTCGTCAACCAACCCCACCCGGCCCTACACGGTCAATACCATTGACGAACACCTGGACATGCTCATGGTCTGCCATCACTTAAGTCCTAAAATTGCCGAAGACATTGCCTTTGCCGAATCCCGCATCAGAAGGGAAACCATTGCGGCAGAAGACATCCTCCACGATCTGGGCGCTTTTTCCATGATCGCATCGGACTCCCAGGCCATGGGACGGGTCGGGGAAGTGATCATCAGGACCTGGCAGACCGCGCACAAGATGAAAGTGCAAAGGGGCAGCCTGAAACAGGACCCGTCAACCCATGACAACAACAGGGTGAAACGCTATATTTCAAAATACACCATCAATCCGGCCATCTGCCACGGGATTTCCCATGAAGTGGGGTCTGTTGAGAAGGGAAAATTTGCCGATCTGGTCCTGTGGAAACCCGCACTTTTCGGGGTTAAACCATCTCTGGTCATCAAGGGCGGCATGATCGCCCTTGCACCCATGGGAGATCCCAATGCCTCCATTCCTTCACCCCAGCCCGTCCATTACCGGCCCATGTTCGGTGCCTTTGGAAGGGCCCGCCATGAGACCTCGATCTCTTTTGTGTCAGGGACTTCTCTGGAAAAAGGCATGCTGGACAGCGCCGGGCTGCAATCCCGCCTTATCCCGGTAAAGGCGTGCCGGGCCATTGGCAAAAAAGATATGATCCATAATACTTACCAGCCCCATATGGAAGTTGATCCCCAGACCTACGAGGTCAGGGCCGATGGAGAACTATTAACCTGCGAGCCGGCGTCTGTTTTACCCATGGCGCAACGGTACTTTTTATTTTAATCATGATTGAACTGACACATAAAATTAAAAACCCGACCACCGATGAACCGGCTACCCTGACCCTGCCATGGGAAAAAAGGATTAAAAGCCGGCAGCGGGTGGTACTGGATAACAAAGAAGAGGCGGGCCTGTTTCTTGAACGGGGACAGATTTTAAGGAACGGAGATGTGGTGAGCAGTGACGATGGATACCATGTAAGGATCATTGCCGCCCGTGAACATGTTTCCACGGCCCGGGCCCAAACCCCCCGGCAGCTCAACATTGCCTGTTACCATCTGGGAAACCGCCATGTTGATCTTGAAATCCGGGACGGCTTTGTTCGTTATCCCCACGACCATGTCCTGGATGATATGGTCAAAGGGTTAGGGCTTTCCATCACCGTGGAGCAGGCGCCCTTTGAGCCTGAAACAGGGGCGTACGGCCATGGGCAACACCACCACCATCACCACTGACGGGGCCCAGGATAGCCCCATGGCCGCCCCATGGCTGATCCGGCTCATGCACCTGGTCAGCCCGTCCCTTCCCACAGGAGGCTTTGCCTATTCCCAGGGTCTTGAATGGGCCGTTGAAAAGGGGTGGATCACTGATGAAACCACCCTTGAACAATGGCTTGGCAATGTTCTTGAAACCGGCATGGCCCATGTGGATATTCCGTTGCTTCAACGCCTTTACAAGGCGGTTGTTCAGCAGGACCTGGACGCCTTTACCGAAGCGGCCCGGTGGGTAAGGGCCTGCCGGGAAACTAAAGAGTTGCGCAACGAAGAAGCGGATCGCGGCCGGGCCATGGCCGCCATCATCAAAGAGCTGGGGCTTTGCCACGCCGGCATGGGCAAATCCTTTGAAACAACAGGCCATGAATCGTGGCAAAAGGTCATTGCCACATCCCAGCTTGCCGGGTTTGCTTTTGCCGCGGCCACATGGCAGATTCCGGTCCGGGACGCAGCCAGGGGATACCTGTGGTCCTGGCTTGAGAACCAGGTTCTTGCTGCCGTAAAAATTATTCCCCTGGGCCAGAGTTCTGGCCAAAGGGTGTTGTCAAGGCTATGTCCTGCCATCGACACAGCAACGGACCTGGGATTAAGTTTAAAACGCCTTGAACAGATGGGCAGCTCTTTGCCGGCCCTGGCCATGGCCAGCTGCTGCCACGAAACACAATATACCAGACTTTTCAGATCATAATTTCACATCAATAATTTAAGATCTGTATTTTAGGCCGCTATTTTGAGGCCTCCAAGGAGAACAGATGAGCAAAACAGCACCACTTCGCGTGGGCGTCGGGGGACCGGTGGGATCAGGAAAAACAGCACTTCTTGAGGCCATCTGCCTGAAAATGAGGGACCGGTACGAACTTGCCGTGGTCACCAATGATATTTACACCCGGGAGGATCAGCAGTTTCTGATCCGGCGGCAGGCGTTGTCTGCAGACAGGATCATGGGTGTTGAAACCGGGGGCTGCCCCCATACGGCCATCCGTGAGGACGCCTCCATGAACCTGGCCGCAGTGGAGGACCTTTGCCAAAGGTTCCCAAACCTTGACCTGGTGCTGGTGGAAAGCGGCGGCGACAACTTGAGTGCCACCTTCAGCCCGGAGCTGGCAGATCTGTCCATCTATGTCATTGACGTTTCGGCAGGGGATAAAATCCCCCGTAAAGGGGGCCCCGGCATTACCCGGTCCGATCTTCTGGTGATCAATAAGGTGGACCTTGCCCCTCTGGTCGGTGCATCCCTTGAAGTCATGGAACAGGACACCCAACGCATGAGGGGGAATAAGCCCTTTGTTTTTGCCAATATGAAAACCGGCAAAGGCGTGGATGAGATCATCAATTTTCTCGTCCACCAGGGCATGCTCAAACCTTTCGACCTTTGAATCTCAATTGTCGGCCCAAAAATTGAGGTTGACCAACTGGCCAGGATAGCGAATATGAGTTCATCCGCTTTTCATAAAGCCTTTAAGGAGATCACTTTTGATTCTCCCTTGCAGTATGTCAAAAAAATAAGATTAAATAAGGCCGGGTATTTTATGTCCCAGCAGAGTATGAAAGCCTACATGGCAGCCGACAAGATCGGGTACGAAAGCCCATCCCAGTTCAGCCGGGAATTCAAGCGCTACATTGGCCGGAGCCCTGCTTGATTGGGATTAAGGATATCTCCCTCTGCCCGGGTGTTTGCTGATTTGATCTTCCAAATTTTTGATCCTTGTCACCAATAACATAAGTAGCCAACGCCCTCTCCATAAAGGCTTGGGAGCCCTTATATACCATTATGTGGACCCTGGTATTACTTGATCGTATTATGGATATCCTTCCCAATATCTGAGTGCCCGGGGAATTTAGGTCGATGCAAGCGTTATTGAGTTTTCAGTACCAGCATTCTTATGAAGTTCCTCCTTGTTCTATCATAGTTTAAACGGTATATTTTGCACAATAAGTTGGCTGAAATCAGAAGAGATAATGATGTCGAGACATAAAAGCCTAAAATGCTATATTATTGCAGGGCCTAACGGGGCGGGAAAAACCACTTTCGCAGAGAACTATCTCCCAGTGGAGGCTGAATGCCTAAATTTTATAAACGCTGATATGATTGCAAAAGGGCTTGCTCCTTTCAACCCGGAAAGCATTGCCATAGAAGCGGGGGAAGATATTTTTAAAACGAATCGAAACATTGACCTCAAACAAAGTTTCATTTGCATTTGAGACAACGCTAAGTGGATTGAACTTCATTGATCGAATTAAAAAATGGCGGGCAGTTGGTTATGAAGTCATATTGTATTTTTTATATTTGCCCGATGCCGAACTGGCGGTGAGACGCGTAAAATTCCGGGTTGCTCAAGGAGGGCATAGTGTGCCGGAAGATGTGATTATCAGAAGGTATAGTAGAGGCTGGGATAATTTTCAAAAGCATTATAAACAGCTCGTAGATGACTGGATTGTTTTCGATAATTCTGGAGATCAACCTTTGATCATGGAGGAAAAACAATGAAAAATGAATCTAATTCAAAATCTGCACTTGATGCAATGCGCAGAGCCGCAATCAAAGCAATCGAAAAAGCAGCAAATCTGGACTTAGAAATACCTGAGTGGCGAAATGGGAAAATAGTTTACGTGAATGCAAAGAAAAAACTGAAAAGGCTTCGTTGTTCTTGATTTTAAATTTTGGTGAAAACTCCTTTTTTCATGAAAATTTTAAAAAAAGCAACATCTACAGGTCTATCAAGTGTTTAATAGTTATGGTAATCCGCCCTATAAGTTTTTATCAGAACGGGAGACTAATACCATTTCTCGGCAATAGCCTTTATGAATTTTTACTGGTGCTATCCTTGCCATAATGAGCAGATATATTGGAATTTGATCAGTTGCAAATTAATAGGTATGCTGTCCCCGGAATTGCCTGTCCCCGGAATTGTCCGGAATTGTGCAAGCTGGCTGCTTAAGCCACCCGCACAGGTCGAAAATTTTAAAACCAGAGTATAGATACCATCAGTCAACAGTTTTGGTTATAAAATAGAAGCCGTTGCTTTGCGATTAATCTCAAGTCGTGGTAAGAATCTTTCCATATATGGAAAGGCAAGAGATAACATGAAAAATCAAAAGTTGAAAAACCATTCCCTTGAAAATACTAAAACAGGTGGCTCGCACGCCGAAATAACCTTATCTCCACTTGGCTGGTTCTTTAGGTTATTTGCCTCCTGGTTCGGGTTTACAGGTCTTTATGCCGTATTTGCCGTATGCCCCTTTTGCGGTCGGCAGGGATGCCCTGTAGGGATGGCATCCGCAGGAACCATTGGCACATTTTTATCTCTATGTATTCAAGATTGGAAACGATTCTTTATCTTTATTAAACGACGGATGATTACTGAAAAATTTTCAAAGAAATGATTCTGTTTTCGGTATCGTTTTTCCGTGGAAATTTCCCTACCATGAAATATAGCAGATCTGTCTTGTTCTTTGTGGATTTGATTTGGGGTTATGTTTTATACTGATAACTGTTGATTTATAAAATCGAAGTTCAGTGATAAACAATCCCACAATCAGTCTATGACCAATCGCTATTGATCAAATTTTTCTGACCCCAATACATGGTGTTTGGCCCTATTGGGAAAAAATGAAAACTAATACCGGTAAGTTCTCAGGTGTGGAGTAGATGGAATTGAAGGAAAGTAGCTTTACTTTAGTGAAACAGTTTGCCCCAGAAAGATCATTATTATCTCACAGCTATAAGGAATAACCGGCCTTACCATTTGTTAACAGTGAGCCTACCAGATTAATACGTCATATATGACCTATTGCTCAAATAAAACCCTATCTATATTGTTGTGCGTCGAAGTCCTATAGGTTATTGTATATATAAATCAGCATGTTAAAATGAATTCGCCCCAAGGTCGCACTTCCGGCGCAATTATTGCTCTATAATTCAAATAACATGGAAAGAGAAAATTATGAAGCAAGCCAAATCTGCATGGAATTTAAAACGCTGGTTGAAAAGGCCGTTCAGAAAAACAACAACATAAATTAAGGAGATATTATCAATGAAACCAGAAACTGGTGGGAAAATCAAGTATGGTGTTTGGGGGCTTATTGTTGGAGCCGTAATGACAATGATCATCGGCTTTAACTGGGGAGGGGTGGACAACCTTCAGCACAGCCCAGGAGAAAACCGATGAAGTGATTTTGGCAAGTCAGGCAGCGATCTGCGTTGCCCAATTTACCGAGGATCCGAGTTATGAAGATATCTGTTTTATTCATGACGTTTTCTAAGCAAAAGAAATATGATTTTCAATGAATTTCTGTAGGGGAAAGACCCCACAATGTGTTTATCCAATAACGCTATTGTCCCGGAAAGCGTAAATCAAAAAGCTAAAGTGGTGACCATGCCAACAAATGCGAATAAAGCACTCCCCCCCAAAGCCAACCAGAAGAAAAAGCTGGTAAAAGAAGACCCTATAGTTGTCGGTATTGGTGCATCCGCCGGTGGCCTGGAAACCCTGGAAGCCTTTTTCCGCAAGATGCCGACGGATTCCGGCATGGCCTTTGTGATCATTCAGCATCTGAGTCCCAAGCATAAAAGCATCATGGCGTCGTTGCTGGCCAAACACACACAGATGGCCGTGGGTGAAATCCAAGACGCAAGCGCTCTTGAACCTAACTGTGTGTACCTCAATCCCCCCAATAAGAATGTGGCTATTTTCAACCAAGTCCTTCACCTGATGGAACCGCTTAAAAACGGTTCGATCAACATGCCGATCGATTATTTTTTTCGAGCACTTTCCGAAGATCAGAAAGAAAAGGCCATAGCCGTCGTTCTATCGGGTACGGCCTCGGATGGAACCCTGGGCATCAAGGCCGTCAAGGGTGAAGGCGGCATGGTCATGGTCCAGGACCCGGATACGGCCAAGTATGACGGCATGCCCAAAAGCGCCATTGAAACCGGCCTGGTCGATTTCATCGTTCCGGTGGAACAAATGCCGGAAAAGCTGATAAACTTTATCAGGCACCCAATTGTCAAGGCGCCCGATAAAATTTTTTTTGGTGAAATCAGCGGTCGACATCAGCTTCAAAAAATTTTAGCGTTGATCCGAGGTGCAACGGGCCACGATTTTTCCCACTACAAAGACAGCACCATCCAGCGGCGGATCGAGCGCCGCCTGGCGGTTCACCTGATCAATTCACTGCCCGACTACATCCTGTTCATTCAAAAAAATCCGGATGAAGCCAAGATCTTGTTCAAAAATATGATCATCGGGGTGACCAGCTTTTTCAGAGACCCGAAAGCATATGAGGTGATCGAAAGGCAGGCGCTTGCAAAATTGATAGAAGCCATGCATCCGGAAGACACTCTGCGCTGCTGGGTCGTGGGATGCTCCACCGGCGAAGAGGCGTATTCTTTTGCCATCCTCATCTCAGAGGCCATGGAGAAGTTCAAAAAGCATATTAATGTCCAGATATTTGCCACGGATATCGACGAGGCAGCCATTGATGATGCCCGAAGGGGGATTTATCCGGCCAGCATTGCCGGGGATGTTTCCGAACAGCGCCTGCGCCAGTTTTTCATAAAAGAAGAGGGCGTATTCAAAATCAAGAAGCAGATCCGGGATATGGTTGTTTTTTCCCTGCAAAGCGTCATCAAGGACCCGCCCTTTTCAAAGCTGGATCTGGTGAGCTGCCGGAACCTAATGATCTATCTAGACACGACACTTCAAAAAAAAATGATCCCGATATTCCATTACACCTTGAATCCGGGAGGGACTTTGCTGCTGGGGTCTTCCGAGACCATCGGGGAATTTACGGATCTGTTTGCGCCGATTGACTCCAAATGGAAAGTCTATCAGCGAAAAGAAGGCTTTTCGAGCGGCATTGTCGACTATTCAAAAGGAATCACAGACGAAAGATCAAAGGGCACCGGGTGCAAGGCCGGTCAGCAATTGCCAGCGCCAACCGATATCCAGGCATTAGCCGAAAAGGCGATACTGGACGGATACGCCCCTTCCGGTGTTTTGGTCAATGACAAGTACGAGATCCTGCATTTTGTCGGCCGGACGGAAAAATACCTGGTGCCACCCACAGGCAAACCCAGTTTCAATATTTTGACCATGGCCCGTCAGGATCTCAAATACAAATTGACGACCGCGCTGAACAAGGCGTTTCGAGATAAAACCCACACCACACAGAAGGGTGTCCGGATCAACCTGAACGGCACGTTCACAGTGGTTGACATCACCGTCGGACCTTTATCCGATAAGGGTGATTCCAAGGGTTTGATGCTTGTCGTGTTTGAAGACACCACACCCGTGCCCGTCACCGTCGGTGCATTGGATAAAAAAACCAAAGATAAAAAGCAGATTTCGGAAATCAAGCAGCTCGAACAGGATCTTCAATCCACACGGGAATATCTTCAGTCCACCATCGAAGAACTGGAAACCTCGAACGAGGAGCTCAAATCGACCAACGAAGAGCTGCAGTCGGTCAACGAGGAGCTTCAAAGCACCAATGAGGAGCTTGAAACCTCCAAGGAAGAGCTTCAATCCACCAACGAGGAGCTGTCCACGGTCAATACGGAGCTTCAAAACAATGTGGATGAACTGTCAAAGTCAAGCAATGACATGAACAATCTGCTGGCCGCTACCGAGATCGCCTCGATTTTTTTGGATAACCAACTTTACATCAAACGATTTACGCCTGCGGCAGCCGGGGTCATCAAATTGATACAAACCGATATCGGCAGGCCGATTGGCGACCTGAAAACCAGTTTTCCGAAGGTTGATCTGGCCGACCAGGCAAAAGCGGTTTTAAAAGATCTCAACACCATCAGCACTGAAATCTTGTCGGAAGGTGGTATCTGGTACTCACTGAAGATGATGCCCTACCGGACGGTTGGAAATGTGATCGAAGGGGTGGTGATGACCTTTATCAACATTCATGAGGTAAAAAGGGCAGGCATTTCCAGACGTCTGGCGGTTGTTTTGGAAGACGCCAACGACGCCATCGCAGTAATGGATCTCAAGGGACAGATTAAGGCCTGGAACAAAGGGGCGGAGGCCATGTACGGCTACAGCGAGTCCGAGGCCCTGCAAATGAATTATGCGGCACTGATTCCAGAGAATTGTTTCGATGAGATCAATGAAATTACCGCGAAGTTGCGTGAGGGTGAAAATATCAAATCATTTAAGAGTCGACGACGGACCAAAGACGGTAACCTGCTGGAGATCTGGCTGACCGCAACAGGGTTGACAGATGAAACCGGTCATCCTGTGGAGATGGCGGTCACGGAACGTGATATGGCCTGGCTGTCGAAAGAATAGAAGGGTTAAAAATGGAAGAAGAAACAATTTTTGCCGACAATGCCAAACTGAGGCGTTTTGCTGAAAAGACCCTGGAAGAAACAGCCATCGACAACGACGATCTTTCGGAAAAATCCCCTGAAAACATTGCCTCTATGGTCCATGAGCTTCGTGTTCACCAGATCGAACTTGAGATGCAAAACGAGGAACTCAGACGCATTCAAGGGGAGCTTGAAAAGACGCAAAACCGATATTCACATCTGTATGACTTTTCGCCGGTCGGGTATTTTTCAATCAGTGAAAAGGGGGTTATCAAAGAGGCCAACCTAACCATCTCATCCATGTTAAAAAGGGATCGGGGAGCCTTGATCGGAAAGCCTCTTACCCAATTTGTCCTGAAGGATGATCAAGATATTTACTATAAATGTAAGCAGCACCTTTTGAAAACAGAGGCGCCCCAGGTTTGCGAGCTGCGGCTGCTGTCAGATAACAGACACGAATTTCATGCCCGCTTGGAATGCTTGATCATAACAACCAAGGACGACAGTATGGGTGAGATCCGGATAGCGGTCAGCGATGTCACTGAGTTAAAATTGAAGGAAAATGAACTTAGGAACAGCCGGCACAAATTCATGTCGATGGTGGAAAATATCGGAATCGGCGTGTCGCTGATCAGTTCCAGAATGGAGGTACTGGAATTAAATCGACAGATGCGTAAATGGTTCCCTGCGGTTGATACAGCAACCAGGCCGATATGTTTCAAAGTGTATAATGATCCGCCAGGCGACACCGTTTGCGGGTGGTGTCCCACCCATAAAACACTGCAAGACGGAAAAGTGCATAAATCAACAACAAGCACACCAACGGCAAGCGGTATTCGGAATTATCGAATTACATCTTCACCGATTGTGGATTCGGAAGGTAAGATTACGGCAGCCATCGAAATGGTCGATGATATTACCGAGCAACTATATCTTGAAAAACAACTTCACCAAGCACAGAAAATGGAGTCTATCGGCAATCTTGCCGGTGGCATTGCCCATGATTTCAACAATATTTTATTTTCTGTCATCGGATTTACGGAACTGGCTCTTGATGAAGCAGCAAAGGGGTCCACTATGGAGGACAGTTTGCAGGAGGTGCATGCCGCCGGAAAAAGGGCCAAGGAACTGGTCAGTCAGATACTCTCATTTGCAAGGAAAAGCAACGAGGAAATCAAACCTGTCAATCTTGGAAAAATAGTCAGAGAATCGTTGAAGCTGATTCGATCGTCGGTTCCTTCCGATATTGAAATCAGAAAAATAATCGACAGCAGTTCTCTTGTTCTTGGCAATTCAACGCTTCTGCAGCAAGTGCTTATGAATCTTGCCATCAATGCTACGGATTCAATGGAAGCGAATGGCGGAATATTGGACGTTTGCGTATCCGATGTTACCGTTGATCAATCTTTTGCGGAGAAACACGATCTGCCCGGACCGGATGATTATGTAAAAATTACTGTGTCTGATACCGGCAGAGGCATTCCACCGGATAAAATTCAATTGATTTTTGAACCGTACTACACAACCAAGGATTTAGGAAAAGGAACCGGTTTGGGGCTGGCATCGGTGTACGGCACAGTGAAGAAATACGGCGGTACCATAACTGTGGAAAGCCAGCCGGACCAGGGAACCGTCTTTACGATACTGCTGCCGGTCTCTGGAAAAGAAAATGCCGTCCAGCCCTATCAACCCGAAGCACTGCCCCGTGGTGTCGAGAAAATATTGTTTGTCGATGATGAGTTGCCCATTGTTAAAATGGGCCAACAGGTACTGGAGAGGTTAGGTTATGAGGTGACAACAAAGACGAGCAGTATAGAGGCGCTGGAACTTTTCCAGGAAAAACCCAATGAATTTGACCTGGTTATTACGGACATGACTATGCCAGACTTGACCGGTGAGAAATTGGCGGTTGAATTGATGAAAGTCCGACGCAATATCCCCGTAATAATCTGCACCGGATACAGCAAAAAGATTTCTGATGAAAAAGCCTCTGAATTTGGAATCAAAGCCTTTGCCTACAAGCCAATGGTGAAATCTGATTTGGCGAAAACAGTTCGAAAAGTGCTGGATGATGCCAAGGGCTAAATTTGTGATTTATTATCCTATGCAAAAATTTTATATGGGACAAATTTATTACCGATACCAATTGTATTCACGACAATTTCTAAACAAAAAACCTGATTATCAATAGAGTTATTGAGGAAAAGCCGACCCCACAATTTGTCTATTTAGCTGTCGCCTATTCTTTTTCTAAAATGCACTGAATAACAGAAGCAATGAGAGTCCGAGTCAAGTATTTTAAATATAATCCCATTTTGTTTAAAAAGGAAATCCTCACCAGCATCCATCTATATTTTTTTTCTTTCGGTTTTTGGGCAGTTTTATGCTTTGGATTGCCGTCGACATAGATGGCTTTGAAGGGCTTTGTGGGGCAGGCATGCTCGCATCCGCCGCCGCCCACGCAGATGGTCTTGTCCACCTCGGGGATGACCAGCTTGCGGCCGACCGCATTCAGGTAGGGCTTCATGTGCACAGCCTTGGTGGGACAGTGTTCCGAGCAGGCTCCGCAGTTGGTGTCCGTATAGACCACGCAGTTTTCTTTTATAAATTTTGCCACGCCCATCTGGGTCTGCTGCTTTTCCTCTACCGTCAAAGGCTATCCTTTCGGGCCTGGTTCGTAAACCGCTTCCCTTCCTTGAAATGGCCAATGGCCTGTTCTGATCACCACCGAACCGACGTTCAGTGGGTGATCAATTATTTGTGTTCATGGTTGTGGCTTTGCCCATGAAGATGTTTGTGCATAAACATATTTCTTAAAAGCAATCCTGCCAGAACCAGGGCAGCGGCCAACTCCACATTATGAGGGATCACTTCACCGGCCTTGCCGATCACGGCCGTTGCCCGGATGTCCAGTAACCGGTAGCTCAAGTCCAGCATATACCCCATAACCATGGAGCATACCGCAATCATGCCCAGGTAGATAACCAGGGCCCGGGTGCCGAATATATTTTTCACCATCCCCATGGTGGCGACATTGGTGGCAGGACCTGCCAGAAGGAATACCAGAGCGGCCCCGGGGTTAAGCCCTTTGAGAATAAGGGCCGCTGCAATGGGGGTGGAGGATGTGGCGCACACATACATGGGAATGCCTGCCACCAGCATCACCAGCATGGAAAGGAATGGATTACTCCTGGACCAGTCCCCCAGTTCAGCAGGAAAAAAGAATGTAATAACCCCGGCAATTAATACGCCGATGGCAAAAGGTTTACTGATATCAGTTAAAAGGTCGCCAAAGGCAAAGTTCAATCCCTGCATCAGGCGCTGGGACAAAGGTGGCTGGATTATTTTTTGCCCCAAGTCTTGTGCGTTACCACTCCCACAGGAACTGCACGAGCATCCAGAGCCTGGGGCCACATTGAAAAATAGATCCTGGGTAACGGATTTTTCCTTTTGGGGCTTTGGGCTGTTAAAATAATTTTCTGCAATGCCCGTTAATATAGCCGTAACAAAACCCGCAATGGGCCGTATTATTGTCATCACCGGATCAAGCATGGCCCAGGATACGGCAATGGAATCCACGCCTGACTCCGGCGTGGCGATCATAAAGGCGAGGGCTGCCCCGTCATTGGCTCCCTGTCTTTTCAAACCCGCCACCACCGGAATTACGCCGCAACTGCACAAAGGGATTGGAATGCCAACTAATGCCGAGAGCAGTACAGGTTTGACCCGGCCTTTTCCCAGATAGTTTTTAATTTTATCTGCTTTGAAAAACACATGGAGCAAAGCAGCCACGAAAAAGCCAAAAAGCATAAATACCGACACATCCAGATAAACATGCCAAATTTCAAAAAATATTTGTTTTATTGTAATCATCATTATAATTGTCCTAATCCGTATTTGAACTGCTCGCCAAAGTATTCCCTAACCATAAAATCAAGAAGTTGGAGCTTTGCATAAATGTGTAAAATCCTTTTATTAAACACCCCGACTATAAACATGAACATATGAACTGATCTTCATATATTCAATTAAAAAATATTTATCAACCAATTTTTTAGGTTCAAGCAAGATAAAAATAGATGTACTGATGACCAGTAGTGTCCGGTTAGGTTGTTGTATGTAAAAACAACTAAATTTATTTAAAAATCGTCATTTTTTTGTTGACAAATGTGCGTAATAATTTTTGCCCAAGAAAATATTGCTCCGGACGACGGTATCAGTCGCAGTAGTTTTGGTGAAGCAGTCAATCACCGGGGGCTTGAGAAACTGCAATTTGTCTTCGAGGATTTTTATAAGCAGGCCGTTAATTGCCTGCTAAAGGAATACACAGTGAAGATTTTTTCAAATGGTGGAAAGAACACCTGAAAGTTTACCATCTCATTGCCCGTAGTGAATATGGTCTAATGGTTCAAATTTTTAGCGGCCTTATCACGGTCTTCGGTGCTGTGCCAAGGCGCCCAGTTTTTAAAGCGGGCACCTATGGTCCCGTAATAAAATGTTTTTCCTTCCGAGGCAAAACAGAGCAGGTTGGGAACAAAAAAGGCTTTCTTATTTTCCCAGTAGTGCTTGTTGCCCCCCCCCCCAGGAAATCCGCCGCACCATCCTGCCAGCTGATGGCATCGCGTACCGGGGTTTTGACCTCGCCGGCCACCAGAGGCAGGCCGTTGACATACAGCACCAGATCAAAGTAACAATCCCTTGCCCCAGTGAACTGCACTTGTTGGCTCAAGACACAATGGTTGTTTTGCGGCGCATAAAAATCAATCAGATGAATGGTGATGTGCTCACCATCTATGCCAAGGGGCATGGAAACACGCCCCAGCAGCCAGTCCTGGAAGATTTCGTTGGCATGGATAAGTCCGCTGTAGCCCTGACTCCAAAAGAACGCCTGCCAGATCTGGGTTGGCAGCCAAAGGTTTATTCAGCCTGCACAATGCTTCTTTGAGCCAGGTATCGACAAACACATCCTGGGGTTGCTTGCCGTGGAGTATCAGGTTTTCACCATGGACATACTTCCATTTCAGGTCCTGGCTGCCTGCAATGTATTCAGTTGTCTCTTCGGCCACCATTCCGGTTTGTTCGGATACCGGTCTGCCTGCTAAGTGATCACGCAGTGCATTTTCGATGGTGTTCATCTCATTGAAGGTCATTGAGTATCACTCCTTTTCGGGAGAGTGACCTTCAGATAATCCTCAGTTGCTTCAAATATTGGATCACAACCATTATGGGATCGCATCAAAGGGACAACTTTTGTTCTAAGTCCCATTCCACGGAAATCAACATAGCCATAGTCACGCATAACTTCCATGATGACCGTGTTTCGAGTATAACGCTGCCCGGCAAGCATCTTGGCAACGGTCATGGAGTTTTGAAGGCTTCCTGGACTGATCACTTCAAAACGATCAGAGTAAATACCGATTTCAATATCAACAAAACGAGTCCAGTCCCTGTGAACCAGTGCATTGACCAGCACTTCTCGAACAGCTTCAATGGGATAAAACCATCGTTTTTCACGCTGTAAGCCCAAGTTAAGTTCACTTGACTCTTCAGAAATAAAAGGCGTAATTGTCTGAACTAAACGTTCAACCAGCCCGTCATCAATGAGTTGTTTTGCACCTTGTGAAAAATCCCACCGGCCTGAAAGCGGCGCATCCAGAATCACATCTAACTTAGCTTTATATTCTTTATCCGTACCGTCAAAAGCAAATATGCGTAAACCGCTTTGTTTCAAAATCTGTCGTGGTTTTTTCCCAAAAAGCACCATTCCGGCAATTGTACACATCCCATGGGGTTCGGATAGAAAGCCAAGATTTGCCAATCTGTGTTCCCAATCATCCTGGGATGAGGGCATATCAGGATCATTTAAAATCTGTCGCAGATAATTTTCCAGACGAACAAAATCCAGGTTTTGGGATGACGTACGGGAAATCGGCAATAACTCAGTGTGAAGCATCCCCCCTATTTCATACAGCCTCATTTGCTGTTCACGGGTCGCAAGCCGCGAAGTTGACCCCACACGAATGAACACCTCTTCTGCTTTTTTGTGCCGTCTGACATAGGGCTTACTATTGCCCTGGGGAAAAGTGAGAACCGCAACTCTTGTATTCTCATCAACTTTTACCTCTTCATAAAAAGGCAGGATAGACGGATGAACTTTTTCTGAAATGACATTCATGACCCACTCTTCAATATTCGGCCTTTGAATGCCGGAAATAGTCCCATTGTCATCAACCCCTATGAAGACCCTGCCCCCCTGGAAATTAAGCAAGGCCACAACTTCTTTAGCCAGCTGTTCGGGCCGGACATCGTCTCTTTTGAACTCCACACCGGAATTTTCACCATTGGCAATGATTTCAAGCAATTCTGTTTTTAACATATCTCACCTTAATAGCCGTATTTGAGTTTGCGAATGTTATTCACATTACCATAATCAGCGTTGGAAAGAATGAGTTATGAAGGATAAAGGATGAACCATATAGCGGGGAATTTTCCCGGACTTCATTTATCCTTCCGCCTTCATCCTTTTGCCTTCCACAGAGGTGGTCCCGCAACGCATTTTCGATGGTGTTCATCTCATTGAAGCCCCCAAAATATAACATCAGAAAAATATTTAGAAATTAGTTCCGTTACTCTATCACGGTATTTAATAAGCTCAATGTAAAGGGCAATTATCGAGCGAGCAAAAACCTAACCGGATACTACTGACTGATGGCAGGAGAGGTGAAAGCCGCACGGAAATGGCGACATCGTGCCTAAACGTAAATCCGTGTTTGGACAAAAAGTTGCACAGATGCAAGGCGCAAGAAAATGTGCAACCAGAGCATACTTAAGTATGTGAGGATTGCACATTTTCCGGCAACGCCGCAGATGGGTGACTTTTTGCCCAAATATTACGTATGCTGGTAGGTAATATGTTCCAGGGTCATCTGAATCAAGGTACGGACATGGTCATCGTCCAGGGAATAATAGACCCTTTTGCCCTCACGCCGGTTTTTTACTATCCGAAGAGTCCTTAAAAGCCTTAACTGGTGGGATACAGCAGACTCGCTCTGACCGCACAGCACGGAAAGATCACACACGCAATGCTCATTATACAGCAATGCGGTGACGATCTTTACCCGGGAGGCATCACTCAAGGCTTTAAATATTTCTGCCAACCCCAAAATAGTATCGGGCAAAGGCATTTGCTTTGCAGTTATTTCAACCAGTTCCGGATTGATGCATTTTTCTGAACAAATATCCAAAATTAAATCAACCTTAATTTAATCAGTACAATATTGATGAATCAATCTCGTCAATGGTGGTGACCCCGGTCATGAACATGGCTTTTTTCAATATCTTGTGAATATGCTCCATGTGCAGTTTAACCCCCAGGGAACCCGCGCCCACGGCCGCCCGGATTATATCCCTGCCAAGCAGAACAAAATCGGCACCAAGAGCCAGCATCTTGATCACGTCATAGCCGGTCCTGACGCCTCCGTCCGCAGTAATGATGACCCGGCCTTTAAGCTGTGCGGCAATATCGGGAAGCACTTCCGCGGTTCCCGGTGTTGCATCGAGAACCCGGCCGCCGTGATTGGAGACACTGACCACCTTGACGCCGGCGTCAGCACAACTTACGGCATCTTCCACCGTCATGATCCCTTTGGCAATGAAGGGCAGAGACGTGGCCTGGACCAGTTCCTTGATATCCTTCACACTCTTGCGGAATACCGGCTGATTATGCCGGGCCATGATGGTGGATCCGCATCCGTCAAGATCCACGCCCACAGCAGGACATCCCAGCTCTTCCGCCGTATGGATAAGCCGTTTGAGAACGTCCTGGGCTCTGGGTTTGAAGATGGGGACGGTGGGCAGCCCTTCTTTTTTTATGGCTCTGAGGGCAGGATTATCCTCGGGGGTATAAAAAAAGGTATCTCCCCGCCAGGCCATGGTGCCGGCATCTTTACAGCCCCGGATGGTGGCCCTGCAGAAATCCTCTTCACTTATGGCATTGCCGTAGCGCTCGGCACCGGCCGTGGATGCACCCATAACCGGAAAATCAAGATTTGTACCTAAAAATGTGCAGGAGGTGTCAGGTTCGGTATGCTCCCCCACCACCCGTAATTTCAGGCGCACGGCCTCAAGGGCCGCAACATTTCCCCGAAAGGAAAACCCAGCACCGGCACCGCCAAATCCAATGGGTTTGCCATAGGCCTCTTTCTGGCAGACTTTATCAAAATTGCCGTCACAGGCGGGGTAGGCTGCACAAAACCCTTTCAGATTTTTTCGTGCCCTGTCCCGGACGGCTTCAAGATTTTGGGGAATTGATTCCCTGTCAATAATAACCCTGTTGTCAGATCCGCAGCTGCTGCACTTTTCGGGAAGGTTTTCCTGGTCCATGGTCGTGGAGCACATGGTGCATTGCCAGATAGTCATATTATAATGATGCCTCCTGTTTTGCTATAGAGTTTGTAATAGTGTTTCTGTCAAAAGTTTGCTGTCATACTTATGTGAGGCCAGGGCCTTGGCTTTAAGATTGGGAACCCGTTCGTGCAATGGCGTGCCGGCAGTCTCATACAACACGCCCAGCGGAAGACTGTTTTCCCACTCCTGGGCCAGGGCCATTGCCTTGCCAAAATCTTTCGGGTCATGATCTGTCTCCTCCAGTTTATAGGCCCGCTCTTTATACCAGCTTAAGGTATTTATTTTATTAAAGGAGACACAGGGCTGTAAAATATCCACCAGGGCAAACCCCTTGTAATTCATGGCCTTGACAATAAGTTCAGTCAAATGTTCCGGTTCTCCGGACAGTCCCCGGGCCACAAATCCGGCGCCTGCGGCCAGGGCCACGGCCAAAGCAGAGAACTGCGATGATGTGGTGCCTGTGGTCTGCATCTTTGTGACCATACCCAGACTTGATGTGGGAGACGCCTGGCCCTTGGTGAGCCCGTAAATCTGGTTGTTGTGCACCAGAAGGGTAATATCAATATTCCGCCTGATGGCCGCAAGAAAATGGTTGCCGCCTTCTCCGTAGCAATCCCCGTCCCCGCAGTTTACCACCACCGTGAGATCGTTATTGGCGATCTTTGTCCCGGTTGCCAGGGGCAGTGCCCGGCCATGGAGTCCATGGAACATGTTGCATTTAAGAAAGTGAGGTGTCTTTCCGGCCTGGCCGATACCCGAGATCAGCGTGAGCTTTTCAGGGGGAATCTGCTGCTGGGCAAAGGCGTTTTTCATGGCGGCAAGGATCTGAAAATTACCGCATCCCGGGCACCACTTGTTTTCGTAATTGCAGTCGTAGTCTTTTGATGTAATCATTATTTCAAAATCTCCTTTGCCTTTTGAACAATATAGTCCGGAAAAAAAGGTCTGCCGTCATATTTGAGAATAGTGTCAAAGGCTGTGATGCCGGTCTGCTGGGCAAGCAGAAGTTTCAACTGGCCGGACTCATTTTGTTCCACCATGATCAAACGCTTGCCGGCCAATACTTTCCCCACGGCCTGCCCGTCCATGGGCCACAGATCTTTGAATACCACAGCGCCGACCTCCATGCCCTGGGAGTTAAGCTGTTGGGCAGCTTCCAGAATATTTCCCCTTGTGGAGCCCCATCCCACAAGAAAAACCGGAGCGGAGGGGTTCACCAGGGTCGGTGCCTCCATCTCTTTGAGCATGTTGTGCACCTTTCCGGCGCGTTTCTGGGTCATGGCAATTTTATTTTCTGCATTTTCGCTGATGTGTCCTTCGGGATTATGTTCATTTCCCGTCACCCGGACAAACCCAGGACCTGAACAGGGCAGTCTTTGTGGAGAAACACCATCCTGGGTCAGCGCATATCTTAAGTACGGATGATCGTCATCGCCGGAGTCGTTTGGCTCATAAAAGCGTTCAATTTCAGAATCCACCGTAAGGGTATTAATTTCCGTCATCCGATAGTCAGCCAGAAACTGGTCAAGAAGAACAATAGCTGGAACCTGGTATTTTTCGGCCAGATGGAATGCCTTCTTCATGGTTTCAAATGTCTCCACAGGTGTGCCCGGTGCAAAAACAAACCGGGGGAAGTCATCCTGGGAGGCGTGGATGGAAAACAGCAGATCGGCCTGACCGGTCCTGGTGGGAAGTCCCGTGGCAGGCCCCGGCCGCTGGGCATTGAGGATGACCAGCGGCGTTTCCGTCATCGCGGCAAGCCCCAGCCCTTCGGTCATGAGGCAAAAGCCCCCGCCCGAAGTTGCGGTCATGGCCCGGACACCGGCAAAGGACGCACCAATGGCCATGATTACAGCGGCAATCTCATCTTCTGCCTGCTCAACAACAACGGGAAGTTTATCAGTATAGGAAACCACATTGGTGAGCACACCTGTGGCAGGACTCATGGGGTAAAAGGGGAAAAAACGGCAGTCGGCCGCAAGGGCTCCCAAGGCTGCGGCCTTGGCCCCGCTTAAGATAACATTGTTGCTCTGTTTTGCTTCCCATGTGAAGCCGGTATCCAGGCTTAAGCCCTGGGCGGCATCAAATCCTTTCCGGGCGGCGGCAATATTCAGCGCCACTGTTTTCTCACCCTTGGCGGCAAACCGTTTTTTCAAAATATCGGCCAGCACACTGAACGGCACCCCGAGCATTGACAGCACAGCCCCTGCCGCCACAGTGTTGGCGGTGATTTTTCCACCGGCCTCTTCTGCCAGTTTTTTTAAGGGGATGTCAAAACGAGTCTTATTTTCTTTTCCGATCTCACCGGCATTGACAATGGCAATGCCGTCGGGGCGTAACTCGTTTTTATGTAACTCATAGGCATCGGTATTAATGCAGACAAGGATATCAAGCTTGTTTCCGGGGGCCGCAACCAGCTTGTCGCTGATCCGCATCAGATTGAAATTGTGCCCGCCCCGGACTCTTGATTCAAAATCATCCACAGAGAATGTAAACAATCCGCTGTGGTGACACACCTCGGAAAGCAGATCACCGATGGTCTGGATCCCCTGCCCCGCCGCACCCGCAATTTTTAGTGTTACGTCAGTTTTCATGAATGTTCCTATTTTTTTCTGATCTGGTTTACAAAGCCTTTATTTCGCCGGAATGAATAAAGGCCTTGTTTTATTCACGGGCAAGGTATTGTGAAAAGAATCCTTGCCCAAATCCTGACCGCCAAATCCTGACCGATTGATCCGAAATTGTTTTAATTGAATATGAGAGTCATAATTATAAAGTCAATCCTTAAGACCGGCAACCCAAATAAAACCATCCCAATATGATTTGCCGTTGAATATTGAATTGACAAGTTTAATTATTGATCTAATTTGTCCTAGAATCTAACATTAAATTGATAAAGGAATATTTAAAATGAACGTACTGCTGCTCCAAGGGGGCGCCAAAAAAAACGGAAATACGGCACAGGTACTGGAATGGGTTACACAAGAGCTGATCCGCCTCGGACATGACGTGGAAACAATCAACCTGCATTCAAAAAACCTTAAAGGATGCATGGGCTGTGCACAATGCAAACCGATCCTGGATGCACCGGGCTGTATTCAACGGGATGATATGACTGAGATTCTTGAAAAAATAGTTAAATCCCAGGCTGTTATCTTTTCCTCTCCCCTATATTTCTGGGGCGTGAATGCCCAGCTTAAATCCGTCATCGACCGTACGTATAGCCTGTATGCCACGGTACCGGAACATACATCCCTTGTGGAAGGCCAGCGCCAGGGCCTTTTGATGACAGGCGGCGGGCCATTTGAGAATAATGCCGCCGAGGCATTCACCGCATTTGGCAGAATGCAGAAATACCATAAATCAGTCAAGGCCGCAGAACTGTTTGTGGGCGGATGCTCAACCCCGGATAAATTGGCGGATTCCGTCAAAGACCAGGCATATGAATTTGCCCGCAAACTCACAGGGCAGAATTAGTTTTCGGGAATACCGTTTTCGGCAAGGCTTTTATTTTTATACCGGCTGTCTTCAGTCACTTCCGCCCCAAACCACCGGGGCGGAACAAAGGCCTGGGCCTGGGCTTCATCACCGAATTCCACCTCGCAAAGGAACAACCCTGCAAGCGCACCGGAAAATTCATCGATCTCGGCGGTAAGACCGTTTTCAAGGATGGCTTTGGACCGTTGTTTTTCTACCTGCCGCCCGTGGGTCAAGGGCCATAGATGATTGAAATCCGCCTCATCAATCCTGATTTCAGCTTCGTCCCTCACAAGGCCCTGGCCCCGTTTAAAGGTCATGAAAAATGCATCGCCTTTCTGGCGAAGCCTGATCTCCACAGAATCCAAGGCTTGGGAAATATAGCCCTGCCGGATACAGGTGGTGGAGTGCAAAGAAACTTCCGGCATCTTTGCCAGCAAAAATTTTCGTTCTATCTCTTTCATTGATTGTGAATTTCCTGCCATAATTTTGCGTAAGCTGCCACCGCCGCTTCCTTTTCGGCATAGGACAGGGCCGGCGCCCTGTGGACGCCCATGCGCTCGATGTGGGTGGAAAAGGGTATCCAGGTGTCCATCACCTGTTCATAACCGGCCCGGATCTCCTCCATGATCTGAACATGCAGGGATTTACTCTGCTGGACCATGGAAAAAAACGGGAAAATTTTGGATGAGTCATACTTCTGGGTTTTAAAAAATATATACAGCTGCTCAAGGGTTCTCTGGGACAACGTCGTGGGAATCACCGGCACCACAATACGATCCGCCACCTTGAATACATTTTCCGACAGCAGCGAGATATTGGGGGGGCAGTCCAGCAGGACAATGTCATATTCGCCGTCAACGGGCTTTAACGCCTTGTTCAGCCGGGAGCGGCTTTTTTTCATCCGGGACAGGAAAATATCAAAATCCCTGAAACTCATGTTGGCAGGCAAAAGGTCAAGATTATGAAAGTCGCTTTCTCTGATGGCATTGGTAAATTTTTTGTTATCTTCAAAAAAGGTCTCATTTTTCAGTTTTTCGCTGGGCTTGACACGAAAATAAAATCCAGAGGCCCCCTGGGGATCCAGATCGCACAGAAGTGTCCGGTTACCGCTTAATGCACTGGCATATGCCAGGTTGACAGAAGCCGCGGTTTTTCCCACACCGCCCTTGTTGGAATAACAGGCAATCAGTTTCATAACTCTTTATCTCCTCCGGAATCAACCTGGGTTTTGTCTTGGCCACCGGTTTCAGGTTTCGGGTTTGCCGCAATGCGTTTTAAATCAAACAAAGCGTGAAAGGCAGCCTGTGTCTGGGGACTATAAAACCCGGACAGATTTTCAATAATCATCCGGCGCTCGTCCAACTGCTTGCGGTAAAGCATGGCCATCAAGGCGCCGATGCTTTCGGCCAGGGCCTTGGCATTGGGCTCAGTGGACGGATAACGTTCCAGACAATGGGCCAGGGTCGCCTGCTGGACAGACTGGTCGTTGAAACTTCCCAGGTGCTCCTGCAGCCCTTTAAGGGTTTTCAGCAGATCTTTTACCTGGTTGTCATCAAATAAAGGCTGGGCTGATTCAATGAGATACCGCAGCTTTTTGCAATGAATGCGCAGTTCATGAATGGTCTCATCGGGTGTTTTGTCGGTGATATTTGCGGCAAGGCGGCACACTGTTTTATATCGTTTTAAAACCAGGTTGGCGGCAAATTTCTTTGACGGGGCATCGGCCTTGGGGCCTTGGGGCAAGTCTTCAGGATTTTCGAATAACTTTTGAATGGATTTTATCTGTTTTTTATAAGCTTTGGATTTCAGCAGGGTTTTTACTTTTTCAAAAGCTTCATCTCGATCCCGCTGCAGCATTTCAAAAAGGACCCCAAGGCCGGGATGAGCCTGGGGAGGAACCAGGGCAAAATAATCGTTCCTGGATAAAAGATACACATCCCTGTCCCGCATCAGGTTGGTATCCTGCATGATATCCCTGAAATCCTGTTTCAACCGGTCAAGGGTGTCAGGGGCGACAACGCCTTTAAACAGGGTCAGCACGGAACGAACCTTGCGCAGACTGACCCGCCACTGGTGAAGAAACTCGGTGTCCAGATCTTCAATGAGTCCTGGTTCGTTGCGGCGGGTGACCTGTAAAAAGGCTTGAACAATGGTACAAAGGCTTGTCCTGGCCGGATCATTCTCGGACAGGAGAATAGCGGGCTTGGATGTATAATCCGAAATCCTGAGTTTGAGAACCTCTGACGGAAGTGCCGGCTTTTCCATTTTTTCCAAGATGCCGCAGATCAATGCATGGCTGTCACTGTAGCCGCGCATGGGGCATGTCCGCAGCCAGGACCAGGTATGTTTCCCCCGGTTCAAGGTGATGGATTCAATGCGGCAGCAGGTTTTGTGTTCATCGTCTAAAAGACTTAAGGTATCCCGGACCAGGGTCACCTGCCCCACCGGCATGAAGGCACGCAGGGAAGACTGTTTCATGAGCAGATCCCTGACAGGACCCTGGGGAAGATCCCCGGCAAATTTCCATTCAGATTCCGGTGCGGCCTGGACCATTGAATCGCCAGACCAGCAGATTCTGAGCAGATCGGATCCAATCTGGATTAAAAGTGCATTGGAATTGTAAACAACCGCGTCAAAGGTATCCAGAACAGTCCCTTCTTCGCTCTCACATGGGGGCTCACAGGCATTGCCCACAAGGGTCATGTTTGCATCTTTGAGAATGGCATTTATCTTTTTGACATTGATATCGGCCGACAGCGTATACGTTTGTGAGGCTGGAAGATTCATTGCTCTGATTTTTCCTTGTTCTTCTCAATGTATTTATGGATGAGGTTTTCAATAATGGCCTGAACACTGGTCTCTTTTTCAATGGCCAGAATTTTAAGCTCTTTGAGAACTTTTTTATCAAGCCGCAGAGACGTATTCACCTTTTTGGTTTTTACCATGTTAGATCCTTGTTAATCTTTGTTTTACGCCTTGATATAATGACGTCATTAAACTAAGATGTCAATTATTATGGATTCAATGACAAGATACGCCGCCATCGACATCGGTTCCAATGCCGTCCGCCTGCTTTTAGCCATGGTTTCCCCAGACGATTCAGGGCTGGTTCGGGTAAAGAAAATATCATGGATGCGCATGCCCATCCGCTTGGGTGAAGATGCCTTTTTACGGGGCATGATCTCGGATGAACGGGCCTGCAAACTGACAAAAACCATGGCAGGGTTTGCAAAGCTCATTGATGCATACCAGCCCGTAGCCGCCAAGGCTTGTGCCACCTCGGCCATGAGATCCGCCGGAAACGGCAGGCAGGTTTGCCGCAGGATTAAGGAGCAGACCGGTATCGATATTGAAATTATCAACGGCAGGCAGGAGGCCCGATATCTTTTCCAGAACCGCCATGCAATTATGACTTCATCGGAAAAGGCGGCTTTATTTGTGGATGTGGGCGGCGGCAGCACTGAAATTACGCTGTTCTGCGACGGCAGGGTTCAGGCCAGCCGCTCCTTCAACCTGGGCACCATCCGCCTGCTTAACAACCGGGCCCGGCAGCAGGACTGGGATCTTATGAAATCCTGGCTGAAAAAGATCACCCGGGGTCACGAGCCTGTGGAGGCCATCGGCAGCGGCGGCAACATCAACCAGTTGTTTAAGCTGGCCAAGGGTCGTCCCGGGACATGGGTGACCAAAAAGCAGATAAAGAAAATTCGCGATAAGCTGGCGGCCTATTCTTTGGAAGAGCGAATGAAGAGATTTTACTTAAAGCCGGACCGGGCAGACGTTATTATCCCGGGGGCAAGAATCTATCTCAAAGCCATGGCCTGGGGCCGGTGCGAAAAAATCCACGTTCCCATGCAGGGCCTTGCCGACGGCATAATCCATGTTCTGCATGACAAAAGGATGCAGGCGCAGTTCAAGGAAACCCACGCACATGCACCCTTAATTGATCCGATACAAGATAACGCCGTACCCCCCAAAGAACAGGTTACGGCTTAACCCGAAAAAACTCATTCAAACATTTATGAACAGCATGATCCGCTGCCGCATCCCGTACACCCCTCAGGCGGCTGCAGGCTGGACACAATGTTAAAGCCCATGCCTTCAAAATCTATATCCACGGGACTTGCTTCTTCCAGCAAAGCCTTATCCATGACATAATCAACCCCATCAAATGAGAACACGGCATCGGTCTCTTTCTTCTCGTCCAAAGCCATGGCAAGGCTTGGTCCGCCACATCCGGCGCTATTGATAAAAATTCTGATGGGAACAATTTCCTTGCCTTCAAAGTAGAGTTTGACCTGTTCCTGGGCAGGCTTGGTAACATTTATCATTTTAAGTCTCTCCTTTTTTCTGTTGTTGAGAGTTGAGCCCAAATACTGATCATCCAGACCAACCCATGGTTATTAAGAATAAACTTAATCATAAATGGACATAAGACAATGTCATCACCCCATTTTTTTTGATACCTATCTGTCCTGTACTCAACGGCGGTGTCAGTCCCGTATCTTTTCTTTCAGCGCCCTGATAATTCCGGAGCATACCTGGTTGGCATCGGCCACAATGGCCACATCCGCAAGTTTCATCATGGTGGCATTGGGATTTTTATTCACAGCCACAATGAAATCGGCATCCATGAGTGCGGCCGTATGCTGGATGGCCCCGGATATGCCGAAGGAGAACAGCACCTTGGGCCGAATATGTTTGCCGGCCTGGCCCACAAGGGCCTCATGGTCCACCCATCCGGCATGGACAACCGGGCGGGTGGCCCCGACCTCGGCATTGAGCAGACCGGCCAGGTCAAACAGTTTTTTAAATTTGCCCTTGGAACCCATCCCCCGGCCTCCGGTGATCACAATATCCGCCTTTTCAATGCCCACGGTTTTGGCAGGCCGGTATTCCGAACGGATGCAGCGGACCCGTTCGGGCGGAAGATCTTCGGGCAGGTCAAGGCAGATCACATCGCCTTTGGCCGTATTGTCATGGGGCAATTCATGGAAAGTGCCGGGCCGTACTGTTGCCATCTGGGGCCGGGCGTCGGGGGTGAGTATTCGGGCAATGAGATTACCCCCGAAGGATGGCGCAACCTGGACAAGCCGTCCTTTATTATCGATTTCAAGATCAATGCAGTCGGCGGTAAGCCCTGTATTCAGCTGTTTGGCCACCCGGGGGGCCACTTCCTGGCCAAACCGGGTGGCCCCGATCAAAATAATATCCGGCGCCATGTCCCTGGCCAGTCTAATTAAAATATTGGTAAATGTTTCTAAACCATAGGACTTTAATCGTGGATGGTCAATCACGTAAACCCGGTCCGCACCATGGGCAATATATTCGCAGGCATAGTCTTTCACATCATGCCCCAAAACCACGCCGCACACCCGCCCCCCTGTCTGCGCGGCAAGGGCCCTGGCTCTTGCCAGGATCTGAAGTGTGACCCGGTTTTTAAAGTAGTTGCGGTAGTCCCCGAATACCCATATCTCCTTGCCGGTTGAATCTTTTGACATTTGCCCCCTCATTTCTTTTTTAAATCCTTGCCCATGGCTGAACTGATAATTTTTCCATAATCTGCAAACAGCTGGTCCACCACGGTTTTCGCCGTGCCCTTAAGCACCCGGCTCTCCTTTTGGGTGGCCGGTGAAAACACATCCAGAATACGGGTGGGCGAATCCTTCAGGGCATTGAAATCCTTGTCCAGTTCCAGGAGATCGGCATCCACAATTTCAATTTTGGGAGAGGCAAAGGCCCGGGCCACACCGGCAAGTCCTGCATAAGGGGGAACGAATGCGCCCAGGTCTATGGTGACAAGACCCGGAAGATCCATTTCCAGGGTTTCCATGTAATCATCCACCAGCCGGGTCACAACCAGTACATTCCGGGTCAGCTGAATATCCGATGCCCAGCCGATGGCCGGAAAATCCAGCTCGCAGGCCAGTTGTGGGCCAACCTGGGCCGTCTCACTGTCACTGGTCTGGGCGCCGCACAGCACAAGACCGGTATCAGGCCTGAACATCTTGATATACCGGCCAAGGATAAAAGAGGTCAGATAGGTGTCTGCCCCGGCCATTTTCCGGTCCGTGAGCAGAACCCCGTGGTCCGCACCCAGAGACACGGCCTGGTGAAGCACCTCCTCGGCCATGGGCGGCCCCATGGTCAGTGCAGTCACCCGGATCTGCCGATCCTTGGACTGCCCTGCCCTTTGCAGGCGAAGCCCCGCCTCAAGGGCCAGGCGCGAGGCCGGATCCATCATGCCCTGGGCAAGCTCCCGTTTCAGGGTGCCGGTTTTGGAATTCCAGGGCAGTTCAGACACCATGGGCACCTGTTTGATGCATACAATGATATCAAGGGTATTGTTTTC
Organism: uncultured Desulfobacter sp.; assembly: GCF_963665355.1. GTDB lineage: Bacteria > Desulfobacterota > Desulfobacteria > Desulfobacterales > Desulfobacteraceae > Desulfobacter. Next base: position 4,177,983 of record NZ_OY762229.1, on the reverse strand, counting down.
CATATTGGGTTTTTCCTTAACTGGGCCGGGTAATCAGGTGTCTGGCAATGACCATTTTCTGCACTTCACTGGTGCCTTCGTAGATCTGGGTCACCTTGGCTTCCCTGAAGTAACGCTCCACATCATATTCCCTGGAGTATCCGTAGCCGCCGTGGATCTGGACAGCCAGGTCCGTTACCGTGCGCGCTGTGGCACTGCAGGCCAGTTTGGCCATGGCAGACTGGGCTCCGAAATCGCCGCCTCTGTCTTTGGCTGCTGCAGCCCGGTACAGAAGCAGACGGGAAGACTCAATGGATGTGGCCATATCTGCAAGATAGTTCTGGATGGTTTGGAATTTTGTCAAAGGAGTGTTGAACTGCTGGCGCTCTTTGGCATAACTCAATGCCGCCTCAAATGCCGCCTGGGCTATGCCGATGGCCTGGGCGGCAATACCGATACGGCCGGTGTCCAAAGCAGTCAAGCCGATTTTCAGGCCCTGGCCGGGTTTGCCCAGAAGATTGGTTTCGGGTATCCGGCAGTCCTCAAAAAACAGAGATGAAACCGGGTTGGCCCGCATGCCGCATAAATCCTCAATTTCGCCCACACTGAATCCGGGACAGCTTTTTTCCACAATAAAGACATTGGGGCGTGAAGGCCCCTGGCTGTCCGCATCCACGGCAAATACCAGAACCACATCGCACACGCCGCCGTTGGTGACAAAGATCTTGGTGCCGTTGATGGTGTATCCCCCGTGGGTCTTTAATGCCGTGGTCTCCACACCGCCGGCATCGGAACCGGCATTGGCTTCGGTCAGACAGAATGCACCGATGTGCAATCCTTTGGCCATATCCGGGACAAAACGGGCAATCTGCTCTTTGGTTCCAAATTTTAAAATAGGATATATTCCCACACTGTTGTGGACAGACACGCAAAGCCCGAGCGCCGCACACACCCTGGATAACTCCTCAATCACAATGGCATAGGAGATGGTGTCAAGCCCTGCGCCGCCTAAAGAGGGCGGCACCTGCAAGCCGAAGTAATTCAAAGGGCCCATCTTTTCAACAATTTCTGTGGGAAAGCGCCCTTCCCTGTCCAGACTTGCGGCATGGGGGCCTATCTCATTTTCAGCAAACTCCCGCACCGTTTTTCTGACCACCTGATGTTTCATGCAGGGGTTAAAATCCATAAAATCACACCTTTTTGTTGTCTTAACGAAAATAACCCGTAAAATTAATATTATTCCCCCCAGGTTGGACAGGACTATACCCCATCTGGGCGCATTTTCAAATTACTAAAAATAGCAGACTTGATCAAATTTTCGGGCCCCATGGTGGAGACAATCTGATTTTGAACCTGATATTGACCCGGGGACAAATTAAATGATATGTTTTCTTTCATTTTAATATTTACAGAATAAAAAAATATGGAAAATCAGGCAGTAAAAAGAGATTTATTTGACTTTGAAGTGGGCTATCTGACCCAAAGCCCATGCGTCAATTGTGAATTCCGGGAACATTTGCCCAAATGCCATGCTGACTGCATCATTTTAGACCAGATCCAGACCCGGCTGGCCCGTGGCATATCCTCCCAGTCTTCCCGTTATGAAAGCTGAGTTGCAGCTGCCGTTTCATCTCACCTCCCAGTCCAAAATAAAACAACACCTGACCCTTGAACTGTATAAGGACCTGAAAGAGGTCCGTACCCCATGGGGTTACAGTCTTGACCAGGCCATCCGGTCCGGCATTGAAAATCCCGACTCCAGCATCGGCATCTATGCCGGGGATATGGAAAGCTATGACAGCTTTTCACAAATTTTTCTGCCCATCATTGAAGACTACCATCATCTTGCCCCGGGCTGGTCCCACAAGCCGGGCTTCCAGGAAGCAGTTTTGCCTGATCCGGACCCTGACCAAAAATTCATACATTCATCCCGGATACGGGTGGCAAGAAACCTTGCCGGGTTTCCTTTTTCAGGCAACATGACCCGAAATCAGCGTCTGGCCCTGGAAGAGACGGTAACACAGGTTTTTAAAACCCTGCCCGGACAATTATCCGGTACCTATACCTCTTTTTCACAGTTGAATGAGAAACAGTTCAATGCCCTTCTGGAACAAGGGCTGGCCTTCTCCAAGGGCGACAGATTCATGGATGCGGCAGGCATAAACCGGGACTATCCTTTAGGCCGCGGCATATTTACAAGCCGGGACAAAGTGATCCGGGTTTGGGTCAGCGAGGAAGATCATCTGCGCATCATAGCCCAGTCTCCGGGCGGAGATATTGCCAGTGTATTCAACCGGATGATCCGGATGATCAAGGCTCTTGACGATAAACTTGATTTTGCCTTTGACCTTAAAAAAGGTTTCCTGACAAGCTGTCCCACCAATATCGGTACAGCCATGCGGGCAGGGGTTCACATCCACCTTGAAAAACTGGAAAAAAATTTATCCTGTCTTGAAACCATCGCCAGGATTCATCACCTGCAGATCCGGGGTACGGCCGGAGAAAAAACAACCGTTGAAAAGGCGGTATTTGACATCTCCAATGCCCGCAGGTTAGGCATCAGCACCAACACCATTCTTGAAGATCTTTACCAGGGGATACAAGCCATTATCAACGCTGAGAAAAGTCTGTGAACCTGTGTTCAGACAACAGGACGAACCTGAACCAAAAAAAATCCCGGTCCTTTTCAGGACCGGGATTTAATTAAATCATATTTCAGATAAATGCCTATTCGCTTTCAGTAAGATCCAGTACTTCATCCTTGATGCTTTGTTTATCCCCGGCCAGGTGCCGTTTTTGTTTGTCTTTGAATTTGCTGATCTGGGTTTTAATTTTCTCGGCCAGGCTGTCTATGGCTAAATACATGTTGTTTTCTTCAGCATCGCTTTTGGCATTAATTTTCAGCTTGTCGCTGGTCATATTGATTTCAGCAATGCTGCGCAATTTTTCCTCTGACAGGACGATCTGGGCCTCGGCCGGAGAATCCAGCATTTTATCTAATTTGCTTAATTTTTTTTCGAGATGGGATTTTACGGCATCTGATGAAGGGATGTTTTTGAAAGTGATTGAAATGTTCATAGGCTCTCCTTTCTATTGGTGAGATGATGATCCAAAAATAACATGATCCCTGTTACGACTCAATGATAGATCACTATGCATACAAAGTAAATCTGCAAAAACATACAGGCTTCCCCCGGCCTATTATTTATTTTTATTATTGTTCTTGGGTGCAACTGCCGGGAACAGTTCCTCAATATCCAACCCTTTGATTTTTTTAAGACAATCCGAAAGCGCATCTTCTTCGGTGCCGCCTGCACCCTGGTGTCTGGATTCGGCAATAATATTCACGAGATTGGGCACGGCTATATAGTCGCCGGCCAGGTTACCCTGGATTTTTTTATGAACATCAATGTAAATCATTCTGCCGTTGCGGATCAAATTGTACCGGGTAACCCTGGTTAAAATATCCTTAATATTAAGTTCCATTTGATTTTCTCCTTATTTTAGGGTAGACCTGCCATACTTTAAGGTGGTTTTCAAGTTAAATTAAGAACATGGCAGCCGTAAACAGCAAAAAAGCGGCGGGCCATACCTGACAATATAACTTTTAAATTGAAGAAAAGATTTTCACAATATGCTATCTTCTTTTTCATTGGCTGAAAAGATTATCTGGAATCAAAGCCATAAAACCCTGAGGAAAACAACCGTGCAGCTGATCGCTGACCGCAGATCCCTGGACCGTGTATTCATCCGTCCCGACGACGAAAACAGTAAAAAAACCCTGGTCAAGTACATGGAGCAGATCCTGTTTGGGCTGCACGATTTTCTCAACCGGCATGTGGGCGTCACCGAAGAGATCAGCATCACTGAGCTGGCTAAAAAATACATGGATGTTGAGATCAGCGAACATCCCCAGAAAAATCTGGGCCAGGTTATTGAGGATATTATTCAGGACATTGCCCCGAAAGCGGTCAATGTGGCATCGCCCTACTTCATCGGCCACATGACGTCTGCCCTGCCCTTTTTCATGGTTCATCTTAAAGCCATCACGGCAGCCTTGAACCAGAATCTGATCAAAATGGAAACCTCCAAGGTGCTGGCTGTCATTGAAAGGCAGGTACTGGCCAAAATCCACCGCCTGATTTTCAAACAAAGTCCGGAGTTTTACAAGGCGCATGTCCAGAATACCCGTACGGCCCTGGGCGCGTTTACATCCGGCGGCACCACGGCCAACATAACAGCCATGTGGGTGGCCAGAAACCACCTGTTCCCCCCCAAAGATGATTTTTCAACCATTGAAGAGGACGGCCTGTTCAAGGCCATGAGCGTCCATGGTACCGACCGGGTGGTGATCCTTGTGTCCCGGCGGGGGCACTACTCTCTGAAAAAAGCGGGCGGCATTCTGGGCCTGGGCAATAAAAATATCATTTCCATGGATGTTAAACCGGATCACACCATAGATATTGACAAGCTTAAGCAGAGGGTACAGGACTTAAAGCGCCAGGGTCGCACAAAAATCGCCGCCATTGTGGGTATTGCCGGGGCCACGGAAACAGGAACCATTGATCCGCTGCAGGAGATGGCCGATATCTGTGAACAGGAACAGATTCATTTTCATGTGGATGCGGCATGGGGGGGGCCGGTGCTGCTGTCCCGCACCTATGCCCACCTGCTCTCAGGTATTGAACGGGCGGATTCCGTTACCATTGACGGCCACAAACAGTTTTACATGCCCATGGGCACGGGAATGGTCTATTTCAAAAACGCCCTTGCCCTTGACGCCATTGCCTACCATGCCAAATACGTCAACCGGAAAGGCTCTGTGGATTTAGGCATCAAAACCCTTGAAGGCTCCAGGGAAGCAGCCTGCCTGATCCTGGATGCCGCATTAAAAATCATGGGCGCCAAAGGGTATGCCCTGATGATTGATCACGGCATTGAAACGGCCAGGGCCTTTGCCCAGAAAATAGAAGCGCGGCCTTTGTTTGAACTTATGACCCGGCCTGTACTTAATATATTGACCTACCGGCTGGTGCCCGTTTCCATCCGCAAGAAATTGGAAACCGCGACGGGAGAGGAACGCAGACAGTTAAGCCAGGAATTGGATGAGATCAATATCCGCCTCCAGCGCATCCAACGGGAAGCAGGCAAAAGCTTTGTGTCCAGAACCCGGATCAAACTGACACCCGAAGATGACTTCACTGTGGTGGTGCTGCGAAGCGTTATCATGAACCCTTATACCACCGAAATTATCCTGGACGACATCCTGGATGAGCAGGAACAGATTTATAAAAGGTTTTGATTTGATGATAATCCCGCAGGATCATCACAAGCGGGTATAAATATCTTCGTTGAAACCGATAAATATACTTGAAAGCCGGATCACAGTGGGAGCCCGCAGGTTCCCGGTCCGGCCCAGGGCATGCTTTAAAATCTCTTCTGGCTCCAATGCACCCGGCATAAAGGTTAAAACTTTGTTCTTACCTTTTGCGATATGCACATTATTCTGATGCCTGATGATGTCCCAGGCTTTTTGTGCATCAATTTTTTCTTTTCTTGCATCAATGGTCAAATCCACTGAAATTTTGTGCTCCTCAAAATAGGCAAGCGCCTTTTTACAGGAGGTGCAGCCTTTTCTGATATAGGCCCATTCGATGTTCATTTTCTGCTCCTTATGTTTTTCCGGTACAATTCAAGTCGTTCCCAATTTAACCCTAATAATCAGGAACGGTACAAGTAAATAAATTTAACACGCCTGAACAAACCGCACTGCAGAAGGGCCGCACACATCCGAGTGCCTCCTTGCCAGGATCGTGCCAAGGAAGTCAAGATCACCAAAAATTTGGCTGACAATAAAATCAGCTATAATTCTAGTTGGATACAAATTAAAACTCGAATAAACAATACCATCAACACACGATAATCGGAAAAATTTTTCATATTATGAATTTTTAGGTAAATAGTTTCCAGTTTTCAAAATAAAACCAGGTTATAAGCATGGATAACCCTTTGAATATTTCTTATGAGATGGGCCAAAATCAATGTTTGAAACTATTTTCGAAAAATGGTAATTGTTTACCAAAATGATATCCGTTGGATTGAGAGAACAACGATACCGCCCTGACAGCATAGCAAACAACAAATTTTCTCCATAACAGGGGACATGATGAAAAAACAAATTGAACTGACTGTTCACCCGGACAGCCTCCATGACAAAAAACTTCATAAAAAGCTGGCCGCCAAAAAACTGGGTGCCGATGTCAATGAGATCACGGCCCTCATACCGTTGAAACGCTCCATTGATGCCCGGAAATCTGCGGTATTCCGGATACGGTATGAGGTATATATTGACGAACCCTATCTTCCCCCAGAAACGGACATTTCATACAAACCGGTCAAACAGGACAAACATGTGATCATTGCGGGATTTGGCCCGGCAGGGATGTTTGCATCCCTGAAACTTATCGAAGCCGGCATCAAACCCGTTGTTCTGGAGCGGGGCAAAAATGTCAGGGACCGGCGCTTTGACATCGGCGCCATACAAAAAAATCATTTGGTCAACCCGGACTCCAATTATTGTTTCGGGGAAGGTGGCGCAGGCGCCTACAGTGACGGCAAGCTGTTTACCCGCTCCACAAAACGCGGGGATGTCAAAAGGATATTAAACATCCTTGTCCGGCACGGAGCAGACCCGGATATACTGATAGACGCCCACCCCCATATCGGGTCCAATAAATTGCCGAAGATCGTTTCAACCATAAGAGAAACCATCCTCTCCAATGGCGGGGAGATTCATTTCAACAGCCGGATCACCGACCTTGTGATAAAAAACGGCACCATTGCAGGGGTCGTGGTCAATGACCGCGTTGAAATACCCGGCCATGCCCTCATACTTGCAACGGGCCACTCTGCCGTTGATATCTACTACATGCTTAAAAGGCATGATATCCGGCTTGAGGCAAAACCCTTTGCCATGGGGGTGAGGATCGAACATCCCCAAAAACTGATCAATGAAATCCAGTACCATTCTAAAACCCCCAGCAGCAACCTGCCGGCAGCCTCCTACACCCTGACCTGCCAGACCAGTGAACGGGCAGCGTTTTCATTTTGCATGTGCCCGGGCGGCATTATTGTTCCGGCAGCCACCTGCCCCGGCGAACAGGTAGTCAACGGCATGTCCGTTTCCCAACGCAATTCACCCTTTGCCAACAGCGGGTTTGTGGTCAGTGTTGGTGAAAGGGAGTGGGCAGATTATGAAGACGAAAATGAATTTGCCGGTTTGAAGCTTCGCATGGCCCTTGAAAAGCTGGCCTTTGAACTAGGCGGCCAATCCCAGGCGGCCCCGGCCCAGAAAGCCGCTGATTTTTTAACCGGGATAATAAGCACAACCCTGAATCCAAGCTCGTACATTCCGGGGGTCATATCCGCTCCCCTGCACGAACGTCTGCCACGGTTCATGGTCAAAGGCCTTGGAGAGGCATTAACCATTTTCAATAAAAAAATGCCCGGTTTTTCCTCCAATGATGCCCAGCTCATCGGCCTGGAGACAAGGACCAGCTCCCCGGTAAGAATTCCCAGGGACAAAACAACCTTTATGAATCCGGATCTTCAGGGGCTTTTCCCCTGCGCCGAAGGGGCCGGACATGCAGGCGGTATCGTCTCGGCAGCCATGGACGGCGAGAACTGCGCCCAGGCTGCCGTAACATACATGGAACACCACGGCAAATATCCGGGTTGAATTTTAATGCTTGACATCCAGGCCGCTCCTAATATAGTACAAAGCTTAAAAATTAGGTTTTATTATTTTTTAAATTGTGAAGGGTTATTCCTAAAGACTGCCAGGCAGGCAGCCTGTAAACCTTCATAACTGTAATATGAATTCATGCAAGGAAGAAAGGTTACGTTTGCCAGAAGGCAAGAGTTGTAGTTAAGGTTTGAAACCGAAAAAAGCCGTGTTAAGTTAAATCCGCTTTTTCGGGTAACAATATCAAAAAAGACCATGAAGGTTACGGCGGGTAATTTCCGCCCCAATCTTTATGGTCTTTTTTTTTTGATATAACCGTTCATAACCGTTATGGATGGCTTCGTTGGCTTGGAATAGGAACACCAGCCAACACCATTGTTGTAACGGACATAATAAAAAAAACCACGAAGGTCAGGCGGATAATCAACGCCAAATCTTCGTGGTTTTTTTTTGAAAGAGACGAACATCTCTTACGGTTTTTATTTGTTATTTAAGTTAGTTAGTTACTTGTGTTCCTATCCCTCGACCCCGTATCTGGGCAAAAAGTTACCCCGATACAAAACACGGATAGTGACGTTTTGTTCAAACACCAACCGCAAAGGAGAATTAGATTAATGGATCTAAACACACAACGCCAACATTTCATTGATGTCATGGCCAAGTTCACAGGCTATGCAGGCAAGCATCTCCCCGATGATGTCATTGCCAAACTTGAAGAACTCAGGGAACAGGAAAATACCCCCATGGCAAAACTGATTTATGACGCCATGTTTGATGACCTTGATATGGCCCACAAGCTTGACAGGCCTGCCTGTCAGGATACAGGTGTCATTCAGTATTTTGTGCAGGTGGGTTCAAAATTTCCCATGATTGACGAGATTGAAAGCTGCCTGGTTGAAGCGGTGAAAAAAGCCACCATAGAATCTCCGTTACGGCATAATTGCGTGGAAATATTTGATGAAAAGAATACCGGCAATAATGTCGGCACAAGAATTCCCTGGATCGACTGGGAGGTTGTTCCCAATAATGACGAGGTAAAAATCTATATGTACATGGCGGGCGGCGGATGCAGCCTTCCCGGAACCGCAAAGGTCCTGATGCCCCTTGAAGGGTATGATGGCGCGGTCAAATTTATCTTTGACCAGATCACCTCATACGGAATCAACGCCTGTCCTCCGCTTTTGGTGGGCATTGGCATTGCCGGATCAGTGGAAGTGGCTGCCAAACTTTCCAAAAAAGCCCTGCTTCGCCCCGTCGGAACACAGAACAGCAATGCGCGGGGTGCAGAACTGGAAAAGATGATTGAAAAAGGACTCAATGATATCCAGATCGGCCCCGGCGGTCTGACAGGCAAAAATTCGGTCATGGGTGTCAATATTGAGCAGGCAGGACGCCATCCGGCCACCATCGCCGTTGGTCTGTCCACCGGATGCTGGGCCCACAGAAGAGCCCTGATCAAATTTGATTCCAACCTGGAATATGAAGTGATTTCACATAAAGGAGCCGCACTATGAGCACAAAAACCCTGACAACACCCATAAAAAACGAAGATCTTGAAGACCTGGCCATTGGAGATGTCATATTCCTCGACGGTTATCTGATCACCAGCCGGGATGATGTTCATCACCGCCATATTCACCAGGGAAAGGATCTGCCCGTTGACCTTGCCGGCAAAGCCATTTTCCATGCCGGTCCCATCATGCAGGAGAGAAAGGATCAACCCGGCAAGTACGATGTGATCTCCATCGGACCCACAACCAGTATGCGCATGGAAAAACTTCAAAAGGAATTCTTGGAAGCCACAGGCGTTAAACTGGTTGTCGGCAAAGGCGGCATGGGGCCGAAAACCGCCGAAGGCTGCAAAGCGTATAAAGCGGTTCATACGGTATTTCCCGGCGGATGTGCCGTTCTGGCCGCAAGCCGGGTGGAAGAGGTGGAATCCGTTGAATGGCTGGACTTAGGCATGCCCGAAGCCATGTGGGTGATGCGTGTTAAGCAGTTTGGTCCCCTGATTGTTTCCATAGATACAAAAGGAAACAATCTTTTCGAGAAAAATAAAGCCATGTTTAATGAAAAGAAAGAAAAAGTTGTGGCAGAAATCATTAAACATGTTGATTATCTTGATTAGAGATCCAAGATAAATTTAGGGCCTGTTTAGGGACTCGGGAAAAAGGCAAACAACCGGGTGAAGTTGTTTTTTCCGGGCCCCTAAACTTTTAACAGGCCCATTATCATTTTAGCACTCTTCACTGCGAATGGTCCATGTATGATCCATAATCACCGGTGCAAAATCTGACACCTGGGATGTCCCGAAAAAATCGCCGTCCATGACATCAAAATACAACCCCTGTTCACCAGGCAGATGATCAGATTCCACACCATCCACAATTAATAAAAATCCAAATGCATACCGCCCCCGGGTCAAACCAAGACGCGGGATTCTGCAATCCAGAGCGCCTGTGGAAGAGATCGTGTCCGGAAGGTCAATTCCACTTTCCAGGGTGCGGTTCCTGAAAAGCACGCGCCCGGCCATATCACTGACCGTAAAGGAGAAATCAATGGATTTTGCCCTGTCAATCCCGGCTTTGTATCCAAACCGGAAAATGTATTCCCTGCCTGAAATAAGGGTGTTCACCGGCTGGTGTTCGCAATCCAGAACAGTAAAAGAGTTAATCCGGATCAGACCCGAACCCCGACGGTTCTCCCATTGTCCAAGGGACAAGTCTTTGTCCTGGCCGCCAAACGCGTTCAGGTAGCCCTGGATCATCCCGGCAGGATCGCCGTCCATCATCTTTTGTCCTTTATCCAGAACAAGCACCCGGGTGCATAAATTTTCTATGGCGGCCATGGAATGGCTTACCATGATAATGGTTCTGCCCTCCTTACCAACATCCTTCATCTTGCCAAGGCATTTTTTCCGGAACGATGCATCCCCCACCGCCAGCACCTCATCCACCAGCAGAATGTCCGGCTCAAGATGGGCAGCCACGGCAAAGGCCAACCGAAGATACATCCCGCTTGAGTAGCGCTTGGCCGGCGTATCCAGAAATTGTTCAACTTCCGCAAACCCGACGATCTCATCAAATTTTCGACGGATTTCCGCCCGGGTCATGCCCAGGACCGCCCCATTCAAATAAATATTTTCCCGGCCGGTGAGTTCCGGATGAAATCCTGTGCCCACCTCAAGCAGGCTTGACACCCTTCCACGGATTTGCACCAGTCCTGTGGTTGGCCAGGTAATGCGACTCAATATTTTTAAAAGTGTGGACTTTCCTGCCCCGTTTCTGCCGATCAGGCCCAAGCGTTCGCCCCGGGCGACTTGAAACGACAGATCTTTCAATGCCCAGAAGCTTTCAGGTTTTTGTGGTACGTTCTTTTCCTGTTTTGTAGGAGGATGACGTTGCAAAGCATGCCTTAACCGTCCCGCATATATCGAAAAAGACTCTTTTATGGAAGAATTGGTAAAAAGGCCGCCCTGGTGCAAGTGGTATTTCTTGCCAAGATTTTCGACATTAATGATATTGGTCATGGATTATATGATCTTCCCCGAACAATCAAAATCGAAATCGCCATCGAAATCGAAATCGATCCCAGCCTACTTTTCACAACCTAAATAACCGCGCCCACCCAATTTGCTAAGCATAACAGCTATCCGGTCGAGATTGACTTTCCATTTACGGCTTTCTTCCAAATCCAATGCTTTTCCCACAACTAAAACATCCTGAATTGCTGCGCATTCAAGTGCAGAGCCTCGAGCTATTTCAAAAAAACGGCGTCTATCGGATTGAGTTGTTTTTCCATTGCCTTCAGCAATATTTAAAGGTATCGACTGACTTGCCCGGATCCATTGGTCTCTTGCGGGCCTGTGAATACCTGAAAGGTTATCCACTTTTGTAAAAACCCATACAATATATTCAATTGAAAGGCGGTAGACGTCTAACTTTTCGTGGGATAAAGTCATTTTATTTTCCGATTTCGATTTCGATAAGGATTTCGATTTCGAGGTGAACGTTTTTAGTAAATTCAATTTTATTGGAGATTCGCCTCGGAAATCACTATATCACATCAGCAAAATCCCGTTCATTCCGAATAAAAAATTTAAGCCCGAAAATAAATATCACCAGGGACAACACCATTGAAATAAAAACCCCCGGCCAGTAAACCAAAGCATCCTGCCCCAGAAGCACCCACCGGAACCCGTCAATCACCCCGACCATGGGATTCAGGCTGTAAAAAAAACGCCAGTGCCCCGGCACAATACCACTGGAATACCCCACAGGGGACAAATAAAGTCCGAACTGGAGAAAAAAGGGCATCAGATGCATAAAATCCCGGTATTTCACATTTAACGCCGCCACAAACAACCCAGTCCCAAGGGAAAAAAGTACGGCAATCCCCATGAACCCAGGCAAAAGAAGAATGGCCATACCCGGCCACACCCCGAAAGCCAGCATCATCCCAATAAGCAGGACAAAGGCGACAAGAAAATCAACAAGGGCCACCACCACGGAGGTCACAGGAATAATCACCCTGGGAAAATAGACCTTGGACACCAGGGAAGCATTTGACACCAGGGAATTGCCAGAACTGGAAAGAACATTGGTGAAAAACTGCCAGGGCAAAAGGGCAGCCAGGACCATAACACCATAGGGTACCTTACCCGAGGGCAAATCCGCCAGTTTGCCGAACACAATAGTGAATACTATCATGGTGGCTAAGGGCTTCACCACACTCCAGGCCACCCCGGCCAGGGTCTGCTTATACCGGACCAGAATATCCCGCCAGGCCAGAAAATAAAAAAGATGTCTGTATTGCCAGACATCTTTTATAATGGACCCGGCCGGAGTATCCGGCCGGATGGTAATTTTAAAATCGGTTATATTCTCTTTCACTCCTCGGCATCTTCTCCATAATACGATGTATAATATTTACTGTACTTCCTGTAGTAACTGTCCCGTCTCACATCCACCTGGTTCAAAACGACACCAAGAATTCTTGCTCCCACAGATTCAAGCTGCTTGACAGCGTCCTTGATATATTTCCTGTTCACCTGGTTGGCCTTGACAACCAGCAGCACCCCGTCCGTTTCCGGCGACAGCACCAGGGCATCACTAGCCGGCAGCACCGGCGGCGTGTCAATTATGACAAAATCATATACTTTTGAAAGATGATCCAACGCAAATGCCATTTTTCCCGAACTGACCATCTCCGCCGGGTTGGGCGGAATTTTTCCGGACGGCACAATATATAAATTCTCAACCCCTGTTGGGAGAACCACAGACTCAATCATCTCTGCCAGATAAGGAAACTGGTGGCTTTCATCCAGAAATTCCTGGAACATTTTTTCAAAATTGACATCATGTTCAATGGTGGTATCAATCTGGCTTGCATGCATTGGGGTAAACTTAAACCGGCCATTGTAAATGGATGCCGCTGTTTTAAACGACTCCACAATATGCATGGCCAGATGTTTTTTCAGATCCGCCATGGTAATCATGCCCATGGTGGTCAGAATGGTCCCTAGCTTCTGCACCGAGCGCCGCTGGTGGCCGATGGCCATCTGGGCCTGCTCTTTTGTCAGAAGATTGGCTGCCACCAGGGAGGAAGCAAGCTTCTTGCTGTCCGGCCGGTTTTTCCAGTATACATCCGTGAGGCTGCCGTCGTAAAAGCTTAACTCCACCGAATTTTCATCATCTTCAACGGCAAGCACCCCGGTGCGTTTCTGCAGATTGTTCAGCTTAACCAGGTCACTGAGTTTGATCGTTGCAGTGGACCCCTCAGCGATTAAAGTGCTCAGTTGGTTCGACACCAGCTCGGAAAGCCCGGACTCTTCTTTTTTACCAAACCGCTGGGTCAAACCGGGTTTTCTCAGATCACAATCCACCATCAGAACACGCCGGCCGGTCTGGGCTATGGTATAAGCCAGATTTGCAGCTGTATTGGTTTTACCCTCCTGCTCCGTGGCGCTGGTCACACAGATAACCTTCAGATCCCTGTCCATGGAGGTAAACTGAAGGTTGGTACGCATGGTCCTGTAGGATTCCGCGTACCCGGACTTGGCAGGATACTGGTCCAGCAGGGTGTTGACTTCCTCATTGCTCGTTTTTTTCAGATTCAGTTTGAACATCTATTTATATCCTCCGCATGAGGCGCTTTTCAGACTTGCATCCGGCACAACAGCAATCACAGGATACCCCAGAAACCGTTCCGCATCCTCTTCATTTCTAATAGTCTGGTCAAGGTATTCAAGGAAGAATGCCAAGCCTACCCCGCCAAAAACGCCGAGCACAATACTGAGCAAAAAATTTCGTTTCTTGTTGGGTTTCACCGGTTCTTCAGGCAGGTCTGCAGTCTCCACAATGGTCAGGTTGGACGCATCCGCGTTTTTAAGAATATTGGACTCTTTCACCTGGGACAGCAAGATATCATACAGCTGCTGGCTGGTATTGACATTGCGCTGATAGATATTGTAGGCCATCTCCTTTTCACTGGTCTGCATGGCCTCGTTCTCAAACCGGGCAATCTGTTTCTTAATTTCCTGTTCCTGGTTTTCCAGAATATCGCGTTCCTGCTTCATGGCTGCCATCTTTTTTTCCAGCTCAGTACCAAGCTTGCTCCTGGTGTTGTCAATCTTGGATTCAACCTCAACAATTTTAGGATGTTTAGGTTTGTATACCTTTAATAGATGCTCTTTTTCAATTTCAAGGGTAGTTAATGTGGCGTACAGACTGCTGATGATTGGATCATCCACCAAAGATTTTATCTGCATGATATTGGCACTGTTGCCCATGGCCTCCCGCAGGCCCCGCAGCTTGCTGTCCAACTCCAGCTTTCTGTTGCTGATATCCAAATACTTCTGGTTAAAAGAGGCTATTTTCTGGTTGATCAGATTCTGTTTGCCTTCCATGGAAAACATCTTTTCCGACTGCTTGTAATCAATAAACTCTTTTTCAGCATCTTCCAGCTTCTTTTTTACCCCGTAAAGCTCATCGGTCATCCAATTCAGCTTGGTGGTAGATGATTGCAGCTTGGTGGAGAGATCAAACTCAATGTACTTTTGGGCCACGGCGTTGGCAATGTCCCTGGCTCGAAGGGGATCGGTGTCTTCCACCACAATCTCCATAATCCGGGTCTCTTCCACCGGATTGACCGTGATCCTGGACAAAAGCTGCCGATAAACCGTATCCTGGACCTCCAACTCACTGCTGAGTTCCGGCGAAATCTCCGGGGACGGCATAAGTTTTTTTATAAAATCCTTAACCGCGGTTTTGACCAGCTTGATATTGTCCTTGACTCGGGACAGATACCGGACCAGGGGATTTGTGGATTCCAGATCTGTGTCCGGGCTTAAATCCACCGCCTGTGCCACCATTTTGAGTACCGGCTTTGAAGTGATCAGTTTGAAATGGGTGTTAAAATTTTTCTCTTCAGCATAGAAACTGTCCATGGAATAGGCATTCCCCGAAAGCGGAGATATCTCCCGGCTCACCCCGATGACCAGCTTGGATGCAGCCTGGTAAACGGGTGTGGTACTGAAGGTAAAAATTGCTGTGACAACCACGGTTGCCAGTAAAAAGTACAGGATCAGTTTTTTGTGGTCCAGCACCACATTCAGGTAGTCGGACAGATGGATCTCTTGTTCTTCGGAATGTTCTGGGGTCTCAGATGTCATAGCTGCTCCTTAAAGCCAGGTTTCAGGAATATGAATGTGGTCCCCGGGTTTTACAGGGATATCCGGAATCTTGCCGTCCTGCACCTTTTCCAGATTCACCTTGATGATCTCCTGTTTCCCGTTTTCGTTTCTTACTATTTTGACCCGTGATATGGCGGCATACTTATCAAATCCACCGGCCATGACACAGGCCGCCATGGCTGTCATCCCGGGCTGGTAATCATAGACACCGGGTTTTTTAACCTCACCTTCCACATAGATTTTGTATACGGACTGGTTCAGATTGTCAGCCCTTGGGATATAGACGATATCCCCGGGAACAAGGCTGATATTATGGGACATGTCACCCTCATCCAGCAGCCGGGTTAAATCCACCTTAATGGTGGAATTATTGTTAATGGCTTTTTTAACATCATCTTCCGTGGTGACACCACGGGTTTCCCGCAGCACATAGGCAATGGACCCCCGGTCCGGGAGCAACCCCTCGGCCCGGGCGATCAGCTCAAGGAAGTTGGTGTCGGATCTCATTTCGTATTCGCCCGGCTTTTTCACCGCACCGGAGATGAAAAAACGAATGCTGTGGTACTCTTTGACCTGGACATTCACCTGGGGATCGACAAAATAGTCCCGTTCAAGGGTGCTCTGGATGGCGGTTTCCAGTTCAGTCAGGGACAATCCCCGGGCGTTGACTGATCCGAGAAACGGCACATTGATTTTGCCGTGCTCGGACACGGTGACCACCACAGTTTCCTGCTCCACACCACCGGCATAGATGGCAACGGTGAGTACATCCCTGGGGCCTATGAGATAGGTATCTGTCTGGCATAAGCCTGGACCTGCCGTCACCAGAGAGACTAAAAACATCATTAACAATACTCGTTTCATCTAACTGCTTCCCAAATCGTAGTTAAAGGTCAATTTAAACAGCACAAAACTGTTATCATAATCATAATCGTCATAGGAAGAATCCCGGGATTCCATACCTGATTCCACTGCCAATGTAAACCGCCGGTTCAGAAAATAGGAAAGCATCACAGAGAGGAAATACGAATCATCCTCACGATCTTCTATCCAGCTGTTTGTATAATCACTTTTCTGGTAATACCCTTTGAATCGGGCATCTATCTTTTCCATGAACAGATGTCCAAGGACCAGGGTCACCCGGTCTGCCCGGTAATACTCATTATTGTATCCGGTAGAGTTGAAATCCTGGGTGAAATTCAGGGACATGTAGCTTTTGGGCTTTTCATCCCTGCCCAGCACCGTGGGATTCTGACCCTTGATGGAGAGGTGCCAGTAAGGGGTACTTATGTCATCTTCCCCGGCCTGGTCAAATTCGCGTTCATGATATCCTGCGCCCGCGTCCAGTTTAAAATACTTGTACTGGCCGGCAATGTTCAGCCCATACTTTCTTGAGGTGTAACCCAATTTGTTTATCTCATACTCCATATCACCCATAAGATATTCGAAATCCACTGTGATGAATTTACTGATCTCGTAGTAAAGCCGTCCCTTGCCCTCAAACAAAAACGAGTCCACATCCCATTTCGAACCTTCGGTATAATCAATGCTGGTGGTATTTACTTCTATACCCGCAGAAATCCGGGAGGAGATCTGGTACTTAACCCAGGGGCGGAACCGGTTCAAGAGATACTCTTCCGTATCAATAAAATTGCCGAGCTCGTCCCGTTCCTCGGGATCTCTTGTCTTGGTCAGACGGTCTTCCAGTCCGGTTGTGATCCGGGTAAACAGCATGGTTTTTCCGGAAATCTCTAAATTGTAACCGGTATAATTTAATTCATCGGCATCTGCTGTCCCGGCCGGTACATCATCCAGGTCATCATAAAAATTGAAATTAAATGCGCCCAGGGCTTTAATCTGGCTTTTTTCTGTTTCAAACCCAAACTCAAGTCCGGGAGTGATGGTCAGGGTACTGACGGTGCGTTCATCGCTATTGTCACTATAAAAATTAGAGTCAACCCGGTAATCCGTCTCTATCATGGGCTTTATCAGAAATCTCTCTCCGGCCAACCCAGCCCCTGTCCATGCTGAAAAAATCAAAAAAACTGCCGTAAAAATCCATCGTGCATCACGTATCATCACTTCATCCCCATTCGTTTCCCCATGGCATCAAACCTGTCCATCAGCCACTATTTTTGCAGGATTCTCTTCGAAAATAGCTCTGACCGCCTTTCTCCCGCCAATTTTTTCCACAACCTTTACAACATCGTCAAGACAAGGGGGCCGGCGCCGAATACTATGCCCGTCAGACGCCACAAAATGTGCCAGCCCCTCTTTAACCATATCCCGGGCAATCTTAAAGCTGTGCTTTCCATTTTCGCCAGTCATACTTTTTCCTGTGATCTGAAGCAAGGCATTTTCAAAAATAAACTCCGGAATCATTTCCGGATGCCGCTGAATGGTCCGGTTACGTTCGGGATGGGCAATCACCGGGATAACTTCCCGCTGCCGCAACTGGCGCAGCACCGTGATGATCCCATCTTTAATAAAGATATCCGGCAGTTCAAAAAGATAATACCTGGAAGCCCCCAAGGGCAGGAGCTCCCCCTGGTCCAGATGAGAACAGGTGTCCGGTGATATACGAATTTCCGCCCCCGGCAATACTTCAAGGGCAATCTTGTTTTCTTCAAGTACCCCGGTAAACACAGCGACCGAGGCCTTTACCATTTCCGGACTCACCTCAAACACCCCGTTTTTAAAATGGGGGGTGGCAACAATCCGGGTGGTGCCGGAACTTACAGCAGCCAGGGCCATGGCAACAGCTTTGTCCATTGTGGAAGGCCCGTCATCAAGACCCGGCAGTATATGGCAGTGAATATCAATCATGGTTTTCGGTCAAGCCCTGTGCAATAGCGGCCATGTCCTGTTTTTCCGCAACGCCGCAGATGGGTGATTTTTCCTCCAAACACGAAATTTTACCACGAAGTTCCTGAAGAACACGACGATTAGTGCATGAATATCGTCGTGAACTTCGATAACTTCGTGGTAAAATAATCAAACGCTTAAATTTATGAAATTACCCCAGAATCTGGGGATTAAGAAGGTCCATATTATCATCATTCATCGCCATGGCGAACACGTTGTGGCGGCTGAGGAATGCAACAGTCTGATCAGGCCTGCGTTTGATGGTATAAATGCAAATATCGGTGTCCAGCATATACTTCATAAAGGTTCTCTGTTCTGAACAGAAGGCTGACATCGCCCATCTATCATAAAGTCATCCGACATTTCGGTCAGTAATTTAAAAGCTTCTGATAGATTTTTCGGCTTAGGTTTTAAAACGATCTCATCCCCTCTGCGAAAAATCTGCACCTCCGATACATCGAATTGATATGCTTTCGGCAGTCTCACAGCTTGATAATTGACGTTTTTAAATATTTTTGCGGTTTCCATATGAACACCTTTATCATTGATGGACTCAGATCAGATTCCATAGGTTTTATCATGGGGGGCCAAGCAATACAAATTTTGAACCTGCTTTTTTATTGCTTTTAAAAATGCAGATTCAAATTTTATATCCATCAGTTCCCAAAAACTGCATCATATGAATGCCGGGTTGATGTCCCATCCTGTAATTTTGTTTGGACTTCAATCATACTTTTATTAAAAGCCGAGGCCTGATTTTTCATTTTCAACTTTCAGCCAAGGAGTCCCTTTCCTGAGCGATAGCGAAGGTGGGGGAGGAATTGTCGTAGTCTCCACGTCCTTGTCATAAAGTTAAAAGGTCAATTCTGGAGAATGAACAATACCAAGGAGTCCGTCGATACTGATATCTTCATCAATCAAAGGCCAGTGAATACCATAACCGGAGGGAGAAATCTCAAATGTCTCTCTCTCGATTTTTGATGCATTGTGCAAAGCAGAGGATATCGTTTCTAAATAAAAACTCATTACCTTGCCGTCAACTTTAAGAATAAATTGATTTCCTTCAAAACGAACCTCACAGATATTATGATATAAATCCATAATCTTATCTCCTCATTTGAAACTCATTCCACGCATCTTCAAGGTATTCGAAATGATGATAAATGATTTTTCTAATCTCCCGTCGGGATTTATTATTCATATTATACGCGTATGTTTCTGAAATCTCAAATTTTTCACTATCCAGCCAGTATTTGCACTCCATCCCACCCTTTCTACAGTGAATATGTATGGGTTCATTGCCCTCATTGGCATAGAAGAATAAACGCCAACCTAAAATCTGAAGAATTGTCGGCATTATATTATATTTTTATGGTCTTCTTTGCCCAATATCATAAGATATTTTCAGATTAAAATAAAAACAGCTTAACCGGATCATACCCCGCTATCTATACCATGTTTCGGTCGCTATCACTATCGGGATCGGGATCGCTATCGAAGAAGAGCCGGGGCCTGATTTTTCATTTTCAAGGAGCAAAGAGACACAGTAAGTATACTCATCCCAACTGCTCCAGGGGGCGCAATCTCCCTTTCCGGATTTGCACTTTTCTATGTTTCCGGGCTTTCTGCATGGACAACCCATGGCTGCTGTTTCATCATTGCTCGCCACCAGTAAAACTGAATCTATCTGACTGAATGCTGTTTTTTTAATCCGTTTGCCGGCGGTGGCGTCTGTTTGCGTGCCTGTGCATGACACATATACCCCGATAACAGCAAGGCTCAGCAGAATCAGAATGGTGAAAAAATTTATTTTCATCGCTGTTATCTCTTTGTTATACGTTTATTGTATAATCCATTGATCTGAAAGCATATCCGGCCCGATCTCCGTATCCGATATCATAATACATCATCGTATAACTCGTCCCGAGTCCAATTTCGGAATCCAGTGACAGCCTGGGTTTTCAGGCGTGATAAAAGAAGATTTTTCATTGCCTTTTTTTGCATTACGGTTGATTTCACAGGAATAATTTTTGCGACAGGCTTACCCCGTGAAGTGATCGTGATATCTTCACCATTATTTACATCGCGAAGCAAACTGGAGAATTTACGGTTGGCATTTGAGGCCGTAATTGTTTTCATAATCTCCACCCCAATAAAAGTAGGTCATAAAACTACTTTATTGTCCCTTTATGCCGTTGTCAAATAAGAATAGACACTTGCTGAAAATCCTTAAGCTAATGATATTATTGTATTCCTGCCGGGGTAATTAATGCTGTTTTGTTGATTTTTTTTTCTATTGTGGTGTCTGTTTCTGTTCCCGTACATGACACATAAATTCCCATCACTGCAAAGATCAGTAAGGCCAAAATAATAAGAAAATCTTTTTTCATTTCCATCACCCGTTACCTTTTTTGTTTTTAAATCTCCGGCATAGAACAAAAATCATTATCCCCAGGCAGCATCCGGAAGTATCAATAAAAAAGTCCCCCAAAGACCCGGTGCGTCCGTCTATATAAACTTGCGCAAACTCTGTGCCCGCCGCAACCATGAGCATGTAGACCAGAGCAGTATATCCGCCATCCTGTTCAAGAACATTGATCAATATAAATCCAAACAAAGCAAAAAGACAGAAATGGCCCACTTTTTCAGGCTGCCACGGAATTTCTTTTTTATCTGTGGTTACAATTGTTTGTTTTGCAATTTCAGCACCAGCTTTGACATCCTTGACCATTTCTTTTTTCATTCCTGCCGGCATGGTGGTGCCGAAAATGATGCCGGCACAAACAAGTCCCAAAACAACTTTAAGAAGAGTTGATTTCCTGATCCGGACAAAAACAGCGCTTATAAAAACAAGGCCAAACACGGCCCATAAGAACAGAACAACCCTTCGAGCCCGGATATAGCCAGCGCTCTCAATGACAGGCACAAGATGAATATCTTTTAACTCAAAGATGCCCCGGCATTGGTTCATCTGCGCCACCACGTTTAACTTCTCAGTTAAAGGGCTCACAGTAAAAACAGCACCAAATCGTTTCCAGTTCATGGAACCTTCAAAGGGTTTCCCAACATGATGAGGAAAATCCCATCGATTCCTTTTCCCATCATTCTGTAGAAGCAGCAGCCTTGCCCTGTTCCAAGGCTTCGGGCCCGGCACCACCTTTTCAACTCTTATTGTTGCGGATAAAAGAAGAACCATCCCCGGTTTAAACCCGGATACTGCCTGGCAAATACTTACACTTTTCAAAAAGTTCAGGGATTCCAAAAAAAGAAAATCGTTGTTTCGTACTATACCCTGACAATCTGCCCCGGCCCGAACCTCCCCCCGAACCTCCCATTGATCTGTGAGCATATCCGGTCCGGCTGCTTCATACCGATCAATCCATTTGTGGCTGAGAACCGTACCCAGAACCAGAAAAACAAAAATTACAAAAAGGTATTTCACAAATGAAAATAGGAAGTTTTGGCTTACCTGCCGGACCGGGTCAGCACAGCCCGGGCTGTGAGCACCAGAATTTTAAAGTCATTGAACAAAGACCAGTTGTCAATATATTTTAAATCCAGTTTCATCCACTCTTCAAAACTCAAATCATTACGATTGGGTGCAATCTGCCACAGACAAGTCATACCCGGTTTCATGGAGAGCCGCCGCCGGTGCCACACCGAATACTCATCCACTTCCTTGGGGATGGGCGGCCTTGGCCCCACAAGACACATCTGGCCCTTGAGCACGTTAAACAACTGGGGAAGTTCATCCAGAGAGGTCTTCCGCAAAAATTCGCCAACCCCGGGAATAATCCTGGGATCATTTTTCATTTTAAATACAGGCCCGTCCATCTCGTTTTGTTCTTCAAGGGCATCACGGATTTTATCGGCATCGTTAACCATGGTCCGAAACTTATAGAGTTTGAATTTTCTGCCGTTCATGCCCAGCCTCTCCTGGGTGTAAAAGACCGGCCCGTCAGATGATCGCTTAATGGCAACGGCAATGGCGATAAAAACCGGCAGCAGCAAAAAAGTGATGATAAAAGCCCCCACGTAACCAAGTACGTTTTTGATCAAAATCGCACCTTCATTCCTGGGCGTGGACTGCAGGCTCATATTATAAACACCCAGAAATGATTCAAACCGGATAGTCGCCACATTGGGCCGGTACATCAAATAATGAATCTCCCAGTCCGGTATGATCCTAACCTTGATACCCATACCTTCCGCCAACGCCAGATACCGGTCCCCCTTTTTAATCTTTTTCAACGGCATGGCAAATATCAGTTCATCGACAATATTGTGTCTCAAATAAGTTTCCAGATCCCTGATCAGGCCGATCACCTTATGCCCGTTTTCCACTGTTTCTCCCAAAAGCTGTTCTTCAACCTCAAAACAGCCTATGACCCGATACCCGGTTGCCTTATGCTTTTCAATGGCCCGGATCACCTCCTTTGCCCGTTCCTTGCTGCCCACGATCAGCACACTGCGGGTATTAAACCCGTCTGTCCTGAGCCGTTCCAGGGTTTTGAACACCACAAATTTAGACAGGGTTAAAAAACAAATATTGAGAACCAGAAAAACACCCATTAAAAGACGGCTCACCCCCTGGATATGCAGAGCATACATGACAATACTGACGATGATCATACCCAAAAGATTCGATCTTACAATGGCTGTAAAAAAATCCCAGAATGGTCTCTCCCGGTAGGACATATACAGCCCCATCCATTTGAAGGATATATGCCACGAAATTATGATAAGCATCAGAATCAGGTAATAGTTGGGTGCAATAGACAACCCTCCCACTCCCTTCGACAATAGATACTTTTTGAGGAAGTAAGCTGCAATAAAGGAAAATACCGTGATAATAACATCCAGGGCTTTTTGCAAATCCAGCGTTAATGTTCCGTTTTCTCTAAGCATTTTTCCCTCTATCTTTTGATTTAAAAATCAAAAGGAACGGATTTAACATATAGTATAAATAGATTGTTTTCGATTTGGGAGACAAGTTGTATCTCAGACGCAATTCTCCGGTTGACGGGAAAAGCCTGCCCAAAAAAATCCTTACAACGGTTCTTGTTTCAATAAGCATCAGCGTATAGACCATCATCCTTAAATGCTTCCGGCGGACCCCGGAAAAGATTCCTGAAACTACAAAGCACCTGAATACCGTATATCCCCGGGTGCGTGAGGCTGATATCATATCGGGTACGGACGTTCCCAGCAAATCTCTTAAAATATGTAACGTGAAGACAACCAATTTTCCCATCCCAAACCGGTCTGCCCTCCGGAGTAAACACACCCAGTTGATGTGGTCATAATGTTTTTCGATCAAAGCGCTGAGCAGAACAAAGAAACGCAAGGGATGAAAGCAATGGTCAAACAGCCTGAAAACCTGATACAGGATATTGTTCTCAATGGTTAGATCCATTATATGTTCTCCCTCCCACTCAACAGGAAAGGCTGATTTCCACCAGAACTCTTCCGGAATGGAAAAATACCGCTTCACAAGGTTCCAGTGAACTTCAACGGTCATCCGTCTTTTAAAAATAAGATGGTAGTGGTTGTCCAAAAGGTCTTCCTGGAAAAATTCCTCAACCGGCGTGTAATCGCATTCGGATTCAAGTATTCTTTTTATTTTTTCAAGAAGGTTTAATGGGACCAGCAGATCAATATCACTTGAAGGGTAAACCCCGAAATCCCGGAATATTTTATCCGAAGCATAAACACCTTTTAAGGGTATAACCGGGATATCGTGAGCTGATAAGGATTTCAGAACAACTATAGTTTCCTTAAGGGCCGCCATATTGTTCAGGGCCGCTTCCTGGTAGACCGGCTCTAACTTATCTTTTATCTCTTTTAAATCTAAATCTAAAAGTTTGACGTTTCTGTAAACAAACCCGGCAACTTCACATTCCAATGCGAGGCGGCAGACCTCGTTTAAATTAATCTGCCTTTTATCCTGTATAATTTTTTGGATTTCTTCCTGTCGGCAATCTGAACAAAACGGCGCTGACAAAAGCAAGATAAGCTTCTGCTCGTTTGATATGTTTAAGCCCCTATATCTCAATCCGCGTATTCACCCAGCAACCGTTCATAGGCCCCGTAAACCGTATCTTCCGTAAATTGTTCAAGATAGCGCCTCTTGCTTGCACCCCTCATCTTTGCAACCAGCTCGTCATCCTGAAGGAGTTTCGTAATCAGCCTGTCACACGTCTGTTCGTCGGAAAAAAATAAAGCTTCTTCACCTGCCACCCAACGGTTAAAACGATTGTCATGCGCCAATACGGGAGATTCCGCCCCCAATGCCTCAACCAGGGAAGGATTGGTTCCGCCCACTGTGTGACCGTGCACATAAAAACGTGCATAAAAACGCAACGCCTGAACAACTGCCTGATCGTATATGACTCCCACAAACATGACCTCATCATTGCCGGCATCCAACACCTGCTTTTGGTACTCATAGTGTTTTGAATCGTATTTTCCCAGAACAACCAGAGGCATGCATCTTTTTTGGGCAGTATACGCCCGAACAATTTCAAGAATCGAATTTTCAGATTCAGGCCGGGCAATGAGGAGGACAAATTTTCCGGGTTCAAGATGGAACGGCGCAAGATAGGCTGCATCGGCAGAGCGGACCATTGGCGCCGTATAAGGAATCATTGTCATCTTTTCCTTCGATATAAACCCTGCAAGATGATTCTTAATTTCAGGGTGATCCGCCACCAGATGATCCCCCAACAATGATCCGGCTTTTTCATTTAAGTACAACCAAGCGCGTTCTAAAAAGGACCATTTATCCCGCTGCCATTCGATGCCGTCCATATTGATGATATTTTTTATTCCTTTTAGACGATACAACGCACAAAAAATGGCCGTATTATACCCTAACGTAAGTATGACGCCCTGTTGTCTCGCAGCATGGCAGGTTGATTTCCAGTCAAAAACAACGGTTCCTTTGGCATCTTCCAGAGTTCTAATAACGGAAATATGTACCCTGTTAATTCCGTTCCAATCGTCTTTAAAAAGCGATTCTCTACCTTCCTCCTGGCAGTAGACGGTGACTTTCCATCCTTTGCGTTTAAGATAAAGGGAAAACTGCTCTGCAAAAGTTTCAAAGCCGCCATGCCGGGCAGGGATGCCTCTAATTCCTAATATCAGTAAATGCTTCAACTATCAGTTCCCATTTCAGCAAAACCAACATAATTTTTTCTTCTTACGTCTTCAGACCAAGGAAACAGTTCTTACAACTCAACTTTCGGGATTCGCTTAAACGAAATCTATGGTTGAATAACTTGCTGAATTTATAACATAAAAACTTGTAGAGCTCCGCTATTTGATATATAATAAATTCGCCAAAAAATACAATAATATCAAACAGTAAGGGCTCACATGATACATACCAATATTGAAGCAAAAACTCAAACAGACATTCAGCTCTTGGGCAAAATTGATGACTTTTTCAACAAATTTTCCATTGCTACATCTCTGCACCGATGTGGTGTACGAAAACGTCATGGGTATAGTGTACGTTTATTGATTATGGCTATATTTTCATTACCATTCCTGCAAAAAGACTTTTTTAGAGGAATGGTAACCAATGGCGACTTGTCATTTGGTAAAGATGCTGCATATGAAGTCCTTAAGGGTGGGCGTTCTAACTGGCGTCGTTTACTTTTATCTATTGGTATCAAGCTGTACCATTTTTTCGATCCATTGACCGATGAAAATCGTGAATCGGTACTGATAGCTGATGATAGCCCTTATGATCGCTCCCGGTCGAAAAAAGTAGAGCTTCTTTCAAGAGTATGGGATCATAGCACTGGTAAATTTATCAAAGGATTCCGAATGCTGACACTCTGCTGGTCAGATGGGGCCAGTTGTCTGCCGTTAGATTTTTGTCTTCTGTCCTCCTCGGATGCCAAAAAGCGTCTTTGTGAAAATCAAAAAATCATGGATAAGAGATGCAGCGCATGGAAACGAAGGCAAGAGGCTACAATTACAGCACCCGAGAACCTGGAAGCCATGGTCAAGAGGGCTCTGGCTAAAGGAGTTCGTGCAAAACATATATTGATGGATAGCTGGTTTATGATGCCCGCTACAATTACAGCATTGAGCAAATACATTAATGTTGTGGGTATGGTGAAGAAAACATCAAAAATTCGGGCTTGATCATAAGATGGGCCACTCATGAAAAAATTCGATTCATTGCACTATCAACCGATTGTAATTCCAGCATTATCTTTTATGTTCTGAAAATATGGGGACAAGGTGGCCGAAGTTATGATCAAGCCCAAAAATTCATTATGAATTCAACGGGAATTGGGTTGATGTGAAAGCGATCTACCGGCAACTCAAAAAGCGTCGTGGTCGGGCAAAGATGGTGGCAAGTACCATCGTTACACTGAAGGGTGGATTGTCTGCCAGACTTGTTTTTGTGCGTGACCGGCGCAAAACGGATTGGTTGGTGTTGCTCTCCACTGATCTTGAATTGTCAAATGAAGACATCGTTCGAATCTATGGTAAACGCTTGGATATCGAGGTGTTCTTCAAAATGGCAAAACAGCATTTGAAGCTGGCAAAAGAGATGCAATGCCGGGACTATGATGCCTTGGTGTCACACACCACTATTGTTTTCATGAGATATATGTTTCTGGCCTATCAAAATAGAATCCAAACGGATGACAGAACCTTTGGAGAATTGTTCTATGCCTGCTGCAAAGAAGTCGCCGATATATCTTTTATGGAAGCCCTTTATAGACTAATGATTATTGCCGGGGACCAGTTAAAAAAAATTGGTAACTATTGTGAAAAGACCGCGACTGCATTCTTTAATGCCGTTATGGGAACAACCTTCCAGCGACTCGGTTTTGTAGAAAATTGAAAGTTAGCTGGTAATTTTTAAACCCGAAAGTTGAGTTACAAGCTGAAAGTTGTCCGTTTAAGAATAAGCACCCAATCTTTTGCATCCGGTGGTACGGGGAGGATGCAGGTTCCATTTTCTGCTGTCCGAAGTTGTTTTACTTCTTTCTCGCCACCTGTCCGTGGATTACGCCATAAGGCGTTGTAGACGGTGTCTTTGCAAACTCCGTGAAGTTCCTTTGCGCCACCCCGCTCTTCAGCTGGAAAGTAGATAAAAAACAAATTTTTGTCTACCGACTTTACAAAAATTGGTGCAAGCGGAACACTGGTGTACTGCTTTTCTAAAGGATTCTTCATGCTGGCAGGTGTTTGAACGATGACCGGTTGCCTGAACAGGGCATGGTCGAAGTTCATGTTGTTACCGGCGTTGGTGGTCAATTCCATGACCAAAGACTTCCCAGATTCTTTGGTAAGGTCAATCTGATGGTATTTCCACTGTTTATCGAAGATCTTTTCCGTCAGGCGTTCCTCTCCGTTAATCTTCACCCCAAGCGTGACACCATCGAAGGGATGTTTTTCGTCCTTTAAGTTAACCGAGAGATCTATTCCAAAAGCCAGGATCAGGCGAATAGATTGATCCGGCTCCGCTTCCGGCAGCGTCACCTCAGAAAAGGTCAGGACAGCGTTTCCCTTATGCTTTGGATGCAGGGAGATGCTGTCAGGCTCGTCAGACAATCGACTCCAGTGTGCATTATCGGCCTTGGCTTCAGGAAAATGTTCCACCAGCGAGTAGAGTTTTTTTACACCCGTGACTGCCGGATCATCAATTACGCGAAAAACCGCATCCGGCAAAGGAACCAGATTCCACCATGGAACTGATTCATATATGGTACGCATGTAGCCGAGATGAGTGGCTCCGGGACGTTCAAGAGCCTTCCACCACGGAGTACGCTTGCCCCAATTATCGTGTCGCGGATCATTTTTGTTCTGCGTGGGATACCAGAGTCCGTGGGAACCATAAGTGTAGCCGAATGAACCGGACTGGATGGCACGGTAGGCCACTTCACGCACATCCGGGGCGAGATGATTGCGGATACCCTCATACTTGCACTCCGATTCTATCACAGGGCGAGGCGGTTTGCGGGTATAGGCATTAAGATAGAGTTTTTGCGAAGGTGGTTTGGGACCATGCCCACCCTGGATCATGATGAAGTCGTACCACGGTTCATCCCAGGCCTGGCGCTTGTCAACCTCATATGCCCAAGGATGGATAGACATAGCCCGTTTATAGGGGTCAATGTCCTTAATGAACTGACCGAGTTGCATTGTTTCGTTGATCTGCGCATTGCTCACTCTTCTCGTATTATATTCTCCGCATACCAACCAGGTAACGGCATGAGAACCATAACGGGCGACAATGTATCGCCACAATATGCGCCATTTTTCTGGGGTATGAGGACTGCAGGCCCAGCCCATGCCAATGGCAGGGAGAATACCATTCTCGTTGGCAAAGTTTATATATCGGTCCACCTGCCGCCAGTATGAAGGAGTGAGATCGGGGCTGATTGCCGGATTGAAGAATGGGTTGTGCCCATTGATTTTTCCAAGGAATGCCATTTGGAGAACAGTGAACCGTTGATCCCTGCGTTTTTCGATCAGGGCGCGGTAGGGTGAAGCAATCGGCGGATAGGTGGTGCTGTCCAGAGGCATCAGATCCGATGGACTTGTCCAGCTTGTATCTCCGAGCCAGAAAAAAGGCGTTCCATCCGCATAAGTCAGGTAGTGCCTGTCTTTACTGACCTGAAGAATACCACCATGGCGCTGAAAAGGATTATTACCCTCAGCAGGAAGCACCTCAAAGGTACCGATTTTTCCGTTCAGGCCAGGATCTTGACGATTTTGCCGTTCCGTGGCAAATCGTTCAGCATAGACCTGAAAATTTACACTGCCATTCTTTCTTGCTTGAGCATCAACGCCCACCCAGACGCGGAAACGCACCCAGTGTTTTTCAAGTGTATAGACGGTTTCTCCAATGGCGTGAGAGCCTATCCCGTGCACAAAAGTGCGGTCACCGATTTTAAGCTGGTTGCCGTTGGCGTTTTTACTGAGACCCAGCGAGCCGTGTCCCTGTTTTGATGAGAGGGGTTTAAGTGTCTCAAGATAAACCGCATTCCCCTCTACATCAATGAAAGCGGCATCTCCCCAGTCCGCATGGTCATATTTGCTCCCATCTCCGCCATCTCGGACTACCAGCCGGATGGTATTATTTCCTGCAATGGAAATGTCAATCTGCTGCGGAGCATCACCGCCACGTATAACATCCGTTTCAAAAAGAAGGGAGGCCATCGGCCTCGCTTTCTCTGTCGAGGTTGTCTGATAGGTCCAGATCCCGGGCTCAGTGGGCGTAAAGCGCAGACGCCATGTTTTTTCACCGTCCCAGAAACCCGGCACATTAAAAACTTTTCCATTCGGTCCAGTGAAGGAAGCGCCGAACTCTACCCCGTGGGGTTGACCATAGGGAACATCTTCCGCTTGAAAGGCAAACTCTGAAATACGCCACTGCCTATGGGCGGCATCGCTGCGGTCGCAGAGTACGACAGTTACACAAATAATTATAAGGCTTAATAATTTTTGCATTATCGTAGAGAATAGTTTGTGGGCCATTTTAATAAATATTTAACCCATGAAAGAATGTGTATCATAGATGCTTTATTGGAAAAAAAATTATACCAGGCAGTCTGCGCACTATGACGATTGTGATTGTGTAGGATAACCGCTTCCGGGTAATAAATCACTTTCCAATTGAATTTCCAAAATCTTTGACATAAATCAGTATCTTCAAAGTACATGAAAAATCTTTCATCGAAAGCACCGATTCTTTCAATTGCTGCCGCTCGCATAAATAAAAAAGACCCGAGCAGCCAGTCAACGGACTGACAAGACTCATGATCAAAATCTTTCATTAAATATCTATCTATTTCGCGACGGGCAAATTTAATATTTCCTATGGGAGTTCGTCTATAAATGGGAATCAAAGGTTTAGGCCATCTGTAACATGAATTCTGAATTGTTTTATCTGTATTTAATTGCTTTGGTCCAACAACGCCAACATGCTTATTTTCTTCCATAAAACAATAGAGCTGTTTAAAGGTATCTTCAAAAACAATAGTGTCCGGATTCATTACAACTATATAATCTCCTGTTGCCTCCTTTATTCCAATATTGTTTCCGGCCCCCATCCCGATGTTTTTCTTATTTTGTATAAACTTAACCTCTGGATACTGACAAATCAAAAATTTTCCAATGTCATCGTTGGAATTATTATCAACTACAATTACTTCAAAATCTAATTCTCTCCCACGTATAAAAAAATTTGATTCGGTAATTGATTTAAGACAAGATATAATGAAATTCATCTGCTTGTAATTCAGAATGACTATACTTAAATCCATTTTCCCCCTTTTGAATGAAGACCTTACCGTTGTTTAAGCAAAGCTTCTCGGTATGTTAGTTGATAACTTTTTGACATTTTTTCTGCTGTATAATATTTTTGTAGAATTGTTTTAATCTCTCTTTTGGCAATTCGCTTATCTATTCTCAATATTTTATCTATTTTGGTGAGTAAATCTGCTTGGTCTTTTTGATTAAAAATATAGCCCATTTTGCCCGAAGCTTTTGATAAAACTTCATGGTGGGAAGGTATATCTGAAAGTAGTACAGGAAGACCAATGGTCATACTTTCAAGTAGTGTGTTAGCGAGACCTTCTACCTCAGACGCTGAGATGTAATAATCAGAAGCAATTAAATATTCATAAACATTCGTTTTAAAACCGGGCATCAAGATGTTTTCTGATTGTTTCTGTTTTAAAGTATCCCATAATGGCCCGGAACCTAATAATATCAAGCCAATGTCTTTCCTATTTCGAAAAGCATTGACCAATAATTGAGGATTTTTTTCCTTTGAAAATCGCCCAATAAAAATGAAATAAGGGATGTTAGCTTTAAGTCCAAACTTCTCACGTAGCTTACTTTTGAATTCCATGCTTTTTTTACAAAGAGGTAACGATGTCCCATTAGGGATACTAACAAAATGCCAACCTTTATTTATTTTGTATAACGAGGAGACACTTTCAGCACATCCAATAGGAAGATGCACAAAATATTTGGTAAAAAAATTATTCAAATAGTTTACAATCGTCCCCTTAACATTGCCATATAGAATCTTTTGTTGTAACCCGGGGTAGATGTGTATGGTATATACTCGTTTATATTCAGAAGGCAGAAATGGCATTAAATATAACGAACGAGGACAATGCGCATGCAAAATGTCCGGATTTATTTGTATAATCAACTTTTTAATACATCTAAATATTTTAAGTGGGGACAATTTAACAAAAGAGCTTATTTGATGGATTTTAATTGGAAATTCTGTAAAATCTTGAAACCTATTATTTTCTTTTTCTGGAATAAACGTTATGATAGAAACATCAAATTTGCTAAAGTCAATATACTTTATAATATTATACATAACGTTAACAGGGCCTTCATTAGCTAATGAAGATATTAGGTATGTAACTTTAATTTTTCCCATGAATTACCCCACGTCCGGAATCACCTTGCAGGCTGGTGCTACTATTGCGTCAATATCGTTTCTTGAATTTTATTCAAATAGGTATCTAAAAGTTTTATTTGTTTGTTGGTCGATTCTTCTATTTCTGCTCTTGAAACAGACTTAATTGTTTGAAGAATTTCTTCAAAATACCCAATACATTCTTCACTATTCATATTTATATGATATTATTTAAGATTATATTCCTCTAATAACTTGACTGTTTTTGAATCGTTATTTTCTGAAAACCGCTCTTTATCCCAATCAATTGCAATAACAGGTTTACAATTTCTGGTCGTTCTGGTCGTTTTGGGGTCGGGCCACATCGACAGATAGATTTCATTACAATCACCTACTATACCCGCATAGCGGGTAGTATGAGGAAGCCCCCTTGAAGGGGGCTTTGTTGCAGGAAAGCCCCTAAAGGGGCTGTTATTCACCGTTCGTTGTAATTATCTATTTTGATCTTGCTGACGAATATATGCCTTTATCATTTCTTCATCAAGACCAACTGTACTGGCACAGTAACCTCTTGCCCAAAAACTCAAACCTGTCATACGTTTTGTACGCAAAAGCTCTCTATGAATACGAATTGCACTTTTGCCTTTGATAAATCCGACAGTATTTGAGACGCTATATTTTGGAGGTATGCTCAAACACAAGTGAATATGCTCCGGCATGGCATGACCTTCGTGCAAGTCGAGTCCTTTCTGTTCACATAATTGCCTGATGATCGGTCCGATATTTTTTCGGAGTTCCCCGTATATAGTCTTATGTCTATATTTTGTCACAAATATAATATGATATTTGCAGTCCCACTTTACGTGTGATAGTGTTTGCCAATCTTTCATAGGTCCTTCCTTTCCCCCTTGGGGGCTTTCCCAAGGAAGGACCTTTATCACACTTATTAATCTCGCTGGGACTGTCCAAACTATTCGGGTCGCTCAGGCAGAGCCTGAGGTTTAATTAAAAGCAATTAAACTCAAAATCATACCCAAATCCACCCTTAAATCAACATTTTTAACCCCGAAAACAGCAGTTTAAGATTTTGGACTTGATCATAAAATGGGCCACTCATGAGAAAAGCTGATTCAGGGAATTATCAACGTCTTTTAATTCCGACATTATTTTTCAGGTTCTGAAAAAATGAGTACAAAGCGGCCGAAGTCATGATCAGGCCTAACAAAGAATTCCATGAGTTTGATCTTTTCTCCGTATGTTGCAGGACGTCCCGGTTTTCTTTCCCAGGGGTGTTCGGCCTCAAAATAGATCACACAGTTTTTCTTTGCCCGAATAATAAGGATGAGAAGCGGTGATTTATGCTTCAGTGATCATAGGGAATTGGCCAGTATGAAAACAGCGGCCCCAGGGGAAAAAAGCATCCAGAATCAGGATGCTTGGCAGATCGTGTTTGACAGCAAAATCAAGCGCCATCTGGACAATTCGACTTCCCAGGGTTTCCCTGTCGGCTTCATCCGGGCTCTTTTTACCAATATGAACCAACCCCTGATGAATACCAAGCGCCAAGGGAAGAGAATAAGGCGGAACCATCGAGCCGATCATTAAGCCGATGGCGCCCCAACAATGACCCCGGAAATAGGACGGTTTACTCTGCGTTTCGGAATGTTGGTGCAAACTGACTACACACGGCATTCTTCGCCCCTCTTTTGAAACGTTTGTATGATCACCTAATATCACCGCGCGGCCGTAAACAAAAACGGTTTCTTTTTGTGAAAGAACAAAGCTGCTCCAGTAACATATCAGTGCTTCAAGAGACCAGGCAGAGGAGCGAAAAAAGTTGAGAAAGCTATGATAGCCGCTTTCCTCGATCGACCAAAATCGGCAAAACGAGGTGACACCCATCATCTCGCCGCTACCTATGAATCCCAATATGACCATGCAGAACACAAGCCAAGTCGATTGCCTGGAAAAAATATTGCGAAAAAACTTAAGAAATTGATAAACATAGGCGTGCATTTTGATCCCCTGTTTTTCAATTGCGTGTTAATTGAAAAGATTCACAATGCACCATTTCATTCTCGCTGTCACTCAATTAATGGTTAAAACTTTTGACTCACGAGATAATTTGCCACACCGCCCAATCCCTGCAAAGAGGGGGTGATAATAAGCACTCTTTTAGAATGATTATCTGTATCCATTAGTACGACTCAGCTACATTGAGGTTGTTGAAAATTAAAAAAAAACGCTGCAAATAACCGGCAAATAAAGGAGCAAAGCCAAGCGCTGCGCCTTTATTTACCTGAGTCAACTTGCTTCGTTATTTTTTCAATGGGTATTTCATTATGATTCTTTAATTTTCCCGCTATGTATTTTTCTAATGTATGGCCGCAGATTCTTTTGAACGATATCCTCCCAGGTATATCTCATGGCCTCCCGGCGGATTTGGGCCGAATCAAACAGGTTTCGTTTTTCAAGGACGGCCGTCAACCCCACATAAAAATCCTCTGCGGTATCTTTCACCAGCACCCCGTTTTCAGGCTGGATCACCAGTCTGTTTTCCGAAGTATTGGTGGCGAGCACCGGCATGCCGGAGAGCAGATATTCAAAGGTTTTGGTCACGGGCTGACAGTCGTAATAATCTGTCAGCGGGACATAGGAGACTCCGATATTGCAGGCATCAAAATAGGGCACAAGCTCGGTGTGGGGGATTAGGCCGGTGACATTCACGACATCGGAAAGCCCATATTTGGATACCAGTTCTCTTAAATCCTGGGCTTGGTTGTTCCATCCGTCACCGATGATGGTGTAGGAGACAGGTACCTGGTCTTTAAACGCATCGTAGAACAATTTGAAGCCATGGATGGTGACATCCATATTTCGGTTGAAAAGCGTTCCCACATAAAGCAGATTCAGGCTATCAAAGGTTTTATTCGAAGAGGATATGACATCCGCGCCCAGGGGAAGAATGTGGGCCTTTCGGCCAAGGCCGAGTTTTTCAGCCAGGCTCTGGGAAATCACCGTGACATGCCTGAAAAACCGGGTTTCAAACTTCAATCTCGTGTTATGAAACCTTCGAACCATTGGGCTTTTATTAACCGCCCCGGTGCGGATATCCAGTACAAAGCGCTGGCGCGGCCGCAGCAGCCACAGTGCCAGGGAAACCCCTTTGAAATACTTGATAAAGACAATGGCCTGGTTATCGTTTGTCTGCCCAAGGGCGGTGCGCAAAAACCGCAGGGTGCGGACCGCCATATTCCCTTTCCGGCTGACATAAATCACCTGCACGCCGTCCATTTCAATCTTTGGCCGCCCATAGTCCCAGCAAATATAAACAATGGCAAAAGCATCATTTAAATATTTGCAGTAGTAATAGGTGGCGTTGTTATACCCGAATTGGTCCTGGTTGATGATGATGAGTTTTTTCATGTTTTATAATTTTTCCAAATCGTTCCGGTCAAATAAAATATTCCAAAAAATATCCAGACGAACTGCTGATATGAATCGCCGCGGTTGAATTCAAACTTGATTTCATTGATCAAAAAGCAGAATAACGAAAGCAGGCATGTTACAGCCAGTAAATATTCCGGGCCTTTGTTTTTCTTGCTGTTTTTTAACATGACGAATAGTCGCTTCGCCAGGGCATAGAAAAACATGAGAAATACCATTGAACCAATAATTCCAAACTGGAAAATCAGAGATAAGTAAAGATTGTGAAAATTTCTAACCGGAAAACCCAGCCTGGCAGCTTGGATGGGACCATGGCCGAAGAGGCTGATTGTTTTTACCGTAGTGTCCCAGGCCAATGGCCATACTGTTGAACGGTTGCTAATCGTGACAATATCATCATCCTGGCCTACCTGATCCAGGGTGACCTGGACCCGATCCATCAGGATGTAGGAATATTTCATAAAAACCGGCAGCATCAGAATAAAGACAATGGCAAAACCCACTGTGATAACAATTTTCCTTGAATTGTATTTTTTCGGCACAAGAATATAAACAAACGCCAATGTCTGAAAAACAATCAACAGAAAAGCAGAGCGGGTGCCGGATATCACCACTCCGATCAATAGTGAACCTATAATAAACCAGTATATTTTTTTCCTGGATAAAAATAGCTTGTAAAGTGCAAAAGGAAACAGGAGAATCAGCAGTTCTCCGAATTCTTCGCCACCTGTGAATACGCTTGTTGCCCTTACGTATACATCATGTACGATATGTCTACCCAAGTGCTCCTGGTTTCTGCTCAAAAAAATGCTGAAATATTTTTCAATCCACTGAAAATTAAAAATCAAAAAACTCAAAAAAACATGCACAACGGTTATTGATAGTAAAACACTGATGAGTTTTTCTATGTACTCTTTTTTACTGTTTGCTGTACCGGTCATGTATTGTGAATGAACAATCAAAAAGAAAATAGCAACAGATGAAATAAAATTCAGATAGTGCCTGATTGCAGGCCCCCAATAAGCACCAGGTGTTTGGGTTACCATGCCGATAAGTGCAATAACAACCAGCAGCAACAAAAATCCCAAAATATTTTTATCATAAGCCAGGGTCTTGCCAAATTTATATTTGCTCAAAGCCCATGCAAGCGTACTAAAAATAGCAAGGGTGCCAGTTGAAAAGGCGTCTTTCCCCAAAGCCTGAATGGTGATCGGAAAAGTTAGCATGACCATTGGGATAACAATTTTGGCAAAGGGCGGGGCATTGAGATAAAAAATCGTCAGCACCGGTAACAGACAGAATGCAGCAATGACCTTTCCGGAACCACAAAGAATAATCCCGCTTGTTAGAAAAGACAACACTATTATCAAAAGTGTTGAGTAAGAGATTTTGTATTTTTCCGCGTTAAGCATGTTTTCCGATTTTAGTTGCTCAGCTTTACGTTCTGTTGATATTTTAACGTAAACATATCAAAGCTGCAGCAAATCGAACAAAATACATATAATTTTTTGCCCATTTTTCAAACCGGGAGAAAACCCGACGGAATTGTTTCAGCTTGCCAATAAAACGCTCAATAAGATTGCGTTCTTTATAGATATGCTTGTCATATTCCCGGGGTAACTTTCGGTTTGATTTGGGGGGAATAACAGGAATAATCTCCTGTTTCTTAAGCTGTTCAATCAGTTTATCTGCGTCATAAGCTCTATCCATCAATGCATATGTAGCCCGTATACCTTCAATAAGAGTATAGGCTTGGGTTACATCGGCTGCCTGTCCACCTGTGAGAATGAAATTCAGCGAATTTCCGAGAGCATCGCACATCACGTGAATTTTTGTTGTAAAGCCGCCTTTAGAGCGCCCAAGAGCCTGATCAGGAAGATCACTAAGATGCTTCTGGGGGGCTCCGGCCGCACAAGCATGTGCACGTACTATAGTACCGTCAATCATAATACATTTCATATCTGGATCATCTGAAAAATGGGAATGTATGGCATCCCAAATGCCTTTATCCCCCCATCTAATGAAACGTTTGTATACACTGTTCCACTTGCCCCTGTCTGGTGGCAGTAATCGCCACTGCGCACCACTGCGAAGAACCCAAAGGACTGCTTCAATAAACTTTCGGCAGGATTTTTCCACTCCGCTATAGATCGTTTTTAGGGTTTTAAGAAATACCCATATTTTATGCCAAATAAGATCCGTAAGATTCGCGTTTCCCATGGGTTATCCCTCCAGATGGCTAATATTAAGGAATGCAAATTATGAATGCTTTAACAAATGTCAACAGAACGTAGAGCAATAGCAATAATTTTCTATTGATTATACTTCCATTTTTCCGGAAACAACCAGCGCACCTTTTGCTTTGCCATCAGCAGATAATACCAGGTCGGCTTATGGATGGCATGGTTTGTCCGATCATCGGGCTGCTGCATTTCATGGGCTGTAAGATGTGCCAAAATATCCTGAAATACCTGGTCGTTTGCAATCTCCGTCTTGATTAGGGGGATGATGTTTTTAAATCCTTGCGGATACTCCTCTTGTTTTCGTATTTGTGAACTTGAGGCTTCCACCTGTTTTCGGGTGCCCCGGCTGCCGAACAGTTGATGGTGTGCCTTTTCCCAGAAGCGCTCCTTGCCGGGGAAAAAAGGGATGTCCATTATATTGCATAACCGTTCAAGGGTAGCGGATGGCTCTGCAACCAGTTTGTTGTAATCCAGGGCGATAAACGGCATACCGGTTTGGAAGAAACGTTTATAGTACGTTACAAATTCCTTTTGTCTGGCTTTTTTGAGAGGTACACCTCTTTTCCAGAATGAATAAAAAAAACTGACAGGTTCTTTAAATAAAAGTACATTAAAAACCTTGATACCGTTTTCTTTAGCCCAAACATTATTATCTATTACCCAGGAAGGGTTTTTGGAAGAATCCACCAGGATATCCACATCAAGGATTCCAAAAGCCTTTTTGTGAAATTCTTGCTCCTTTAATGTTTTGAGCTTTTCCCATGGACAGTTGTTCTGGCCGCATGAGCAGACAATGTTGAAGTGGTGGGTTCGAAATGGCCGGAACCACGCATGTACTTCACCCACAGAGAAGGCACGTGGGTCGTTGCCCAGCATCAGATCTACCATGGTAGAACCGCTTCTTGCCGTGCCGCAGATGTTGATCAGTTTTCTTTTATTCACGGGTACACCTATTCTTTTTTACCATCGACATAGGCAACAGTATAGTTGTAGTAGGCCATCGTTGATGGTAATCTTTCTTAGATCATTCATATTGTTAATGTATTTAAAAAAATTATCCATATCTCCAGTCGATCAATTCGCCAAAATCGGGAAATACCCCGTTGTTTTACCAAACTTGATTTTCATATAAGCAAGTGTCGTTAAATTCCAAAAGCACAGGCTGATCATGGCGGTGAATGCAGCCCCATTGATTCCAAGCGACGGGATGAGCCAGAGGTTTAGCCCGATGTTAAGACCAGCGGCAATGATCATTATGTTTCGGAAAATTTTCTGATTGCCTGTCATATTAAGAAATGTGCCGGAAGACCCGGCAACGGAATTAACAAACTGCCCCATGACCAGCAACATCAAGGCAGGGTAGGCTATGGCAAACTCCTGGCCGAAAATCTTGCCGAGGATGGATTTGCCGAAGATCATAAGGCAAAGAAGTATGGGGGTTGTTGTGACAAAAATCAGTTTGGCCGATTTTTTGGCGACATGGAAAAGCTCGTCCATTTTATGCGTGTAAAACAGATCTGAAAATTTCGGTCCGGCCATGGAATTGACTGCGTTCAGCACAAAGCTGGTCAGGTACGCAAGCTTTACGGCAATAGCATAGTAGCCCACTTCAGCTTCACTGCGAAACATGCCCAGCATGAGGACGCCTGTTTGACCGATAAGAAACGCCATGGTGGCGGTCATAAGCATGGGCAGGGAAATGGAAAGAATGGCAGATCCAGTCATGTGAGAAACATTGTCTGCCGGCTGCATCCTTTTTTTAAAGGCAAATTCCATGATAAACCACCCAATGATGCCGGTGGTGGCAAAGCCGAACAGCACAGCGTAAACCGGCCCATCTTTGGCTGGCCAAAACAGGCCCACAGAGATTAAAAAAATCAGGTTGAATGTTTGGGGCAGAAGCTGCATCAGGGCAAAAAGCTTGATCAGGCGCAAGCCCCGGACGGCCTCGGTGTTCAGTTGCATTATGGATTGAAAAACAATGAATACCGAGGCCAACGCAAAATAATATGAGAGGTGGGGTTTTGAAAACACCTTGTCCGCTATCAGGTTTGCACCAAAATAAAAGACCGCACCCGTGACTAAGGAAATGCCGATGACCATGTATTGGGTTTTGCGGTAAACCTTGAAGGCCGAGGTCGGCGAATACTTGGCCAGATGTTCTGGAATCAGCCGCAGGATGGAGGTGGGCGTACCCAGGACCGTAAAGATGGTGGCCAGCATGAGGAATGAATTGATCACCGCTAGGATGCCCACCACATCTGCCCCATAAAGCCGGGCCACGATAACGCTGAAGGCCAGCCCCAGGGCCGTGGCGATAACCCGGGCCGACAACGCCCAGACAGAACCGGTAAGGATTTCGGTAAATTTCTGGTCAGAGACCAGGTTGTGATATTTCTTTTTTATAAATCGGATCATTACTGAAGCCTTTTTTGGGACAAAAACCACAGAACCGTCTGTTCAATCCCTTTTTTAAGAGGCCATTGGCTTTTCCAGCCCAACCTGGTTTCTGCTTTGGTTGTGTCGGAAAAGTTCCGTTTCACATCCCCGAGCCGAGGGGATGTTTTTTCAACCCCTGGCGGTTCAATGCCATTTTCACCCAGCACCTTTAATAGCAATTCCGTAATCTCATCCAGAGTGGTTTCCCTGCTGGTGGCAATTTGAAAGGTTTCACCACCGATACCCTCTTTAAAAGCACTCAAAATAAGGGCATTGACCAAATCATCAATATAGATGAAATCCCTGGTCTGGGTCCCGTCTCCGTATATGACCAGGGTTTCTTTGTTCAGGGCCTGTTTGATGAATTTTGCCACCACACTGGATTTGTGGGTGGATCCGGGGCCGTAGACATTGCTGAACCGCAGGGCAACGGTTTCCACACCAAAGGTTTTGGCATAGGCAGAGCAGTATCCTTCTCCTGCCAGTTTGCTGGCGCCATAGGGGGAAACCGGGTGCGGGGGCAGCTCTTCATGGATGGGGGGGGTGCATTCTCCGGCTGGTGCACCGGATGAGGCGAACACGAATCGTTTTACCTGGTTGAGCCTGGCACCTTCCAGCATGTTGAAGGTGCCCGTGACATTGCATTCCATATCCAGCCTTGGATTTTCCACAGACCCTGGAACCCCGGTGTTGGCAGCGAGATGAACAATAATATCCATACCCTTGCAGCAGGCAAAACATATGTCAGAATCTCTGATGTCTCCTACAATCAGTTGCACACCGATTTGATCTGGATCAGGGGGTAAGATTGTATCTGGTTGGGTTTCTGTAAAGGTACACACAGTGGCAAGATCTTCTCTGGTGCCAACCGAAAGATTATCCAGCACCCTGATATAATGACCGCCTTCTGTAGCAAGATTCTTGATCAGGCTTGTCCCGATGAACCCACAGCCGCCGGTGATCAGCCATCTAAGTTTTTTATCTACTGCCATTTTACACCTCTGAAAATAGAAGACTCTTTTATGTTCTCTTTATATTTCAACACAGTTTCCATCATCTGTGCCAGAATATTTTCAGTCAGATAATGGGGTTTCAAACCAAGATCAAGAAGCCCTGTATGAACAGGGTTATAATAGTGCTCTTCAGCCTCTTTTCTTGGATTGGGCAAGGATTTAATCCGGACATCCAGATTAAACAATTTACCTGCCTGTTCCACTTTGTCGGCCAGCTCATTGACGGAAAAGGTCTCAACAAACTGATTAAAAATCCTCAACTCCCCTTTTTCAGCAGGGTTTTCCATGGACAGCTTTACACATTGAAGCGTGTCGCGGATATCAAGGTACCCTCTGGTCTGCCCCCCCTTGCCATAAACTGTCAATGGGTAACCAACAACAGCCTGAACAATGAACCTGTTTACAACAGTACCGAACATCTCATCATAGTTGAAAAAAGGGAACAGCTTTTCATTCCCCAGGTTTTCATCAGTATGAAGTCCATACACTGGCCCCTGCATGAGATCTGTAACTTTAAGATCCCACATTCTGACATAAAACCATAAAAGGTCAGTATCCATAACCTTGGTGGTGTGATAAAGGCTTCCTGCCTGCCTGGGGTAGAGAAACTTCTGTTTTCTTCCCTTGTGCTTTATGTCAATCCACCCCTCTTCTATATCAATGTTCGGTGTGCCATATTCTCCCATGGTTCCCAATTTTATTATGTGGGCTTCGGGAGCATACTCCTTTACAGCAAAAATCAGATTGGCCGTGACATCCAGATTGTTCTGAAGGGTCAGCATGGCAGCTTTCCGGTTGAGCATGGAATATGGAGCTGATGGCTGTTCTGCATAGTGGATGACAACTTCAGGGTTTGATTCTGCAAAAACATGGCGGATGAAATCCCAATTGCAGAGATCTCCAATATATATGCTTATTTTATGGCCGGATTGTTCCTGCCAGATGTTTACCCTGTCGTGGAGGTTGGGGACAGGGAACAGAGCTTCGGAGTCCTCCTCCCTGCAGATATTTCTTCGAAGGTAATTATCAACTATGGTGACGTCGTGGTTAAAGGCGGTCAGGTTCATGGCGGTTGGCCAGCCCAGATATCCGTCCCCGCCTAGTATCAATACTTTCATTTGATCTCCTGTGGATTATGGCCAGTATCTTTTGTCCGGATGTGAAGACTCCATACATTCTTCAAGAAGTTTATTCGATAGAAGGAAATCTCTGAGCTCTTCTTTTGATAAAACCGGTTCGTTGGAAGAGTTATACGGGTTTGTCACAGTTTCGTTTATAATTTCGATATGTTCATATGGAGACTTATTATACAGCCCTTCAAATGCCGGTTTGACTGCAAAGTATTTCCTCAACTCCATTGCCCTTCTCGTTTCTTCATGGCTCATCAGTTCTTCATAGAGTTTCTCACCCGGCTTGGTTCCAATAATATTAATTTTAATATTATCCGGGTTATGGCCGTAAACCGGGGCAAGTTCTTTGATCATTACTTCTGCCAGATCTTTGATTCGGATCACAGGCATTTTAGTAATAAACACATAACCGCCTGCTGCGATTTTAGCAGAATCAATGACCAGTTGAACCGCTTGTTTTATACTCATAATGAACCGGGTCATCTCCGGGTCGGTCAAAGTAATGGGGCCGCCTTTTTTAATCTGCTCTTTAAAAATTGGAA
Source organism: uncultured Desulfobacter sp. (assembly GCF_963665355.1). Taxonomy (GTDB): domain Bacteria; phylum Desulfobacterota; class Desulfobacteria; order Desulfobacterales; family Desulfobacteraceae; genus Desulfobacter. The sequence goes on along the minus strand of NZ_OY762229.1, from coordinate 4,135,471 downwards.
TAACCGAGCCTCTGGAGCCTAGCACGTTACCAAATCGGGTGGATGCGAACAATGTGCTTTCAGCCCGCTGGTTACTGTTGGCGGCAGTCATTAATCTCTCACCCATGAGCTTGGATGTACCCATAACGTTGGTCGGATTTACAGCTTTGTCTGAACTGGTGAAAATAACTTTTTCGACCTTGTTTCCAGAGGCGGCAGTAATGATATTTTTTACCCCTTGAATGTTCGTCTGAACCGCTTCAAAGGGATTTCTTTCACAGAGGATGACGTGCTTCAACGCTGCGGTATGAAACACAATATCTATACCCTGCATCATCCGGAATAATTTTTCGCTGTCCCGGATGTCTGTTAGGGCAAAACTGACATTGCTGTGAGACAAATGTTTTTGTTCAAGAAAAAAAAGTTCGCTTTCATTGTTATCTATGCAAACAATTTCTTTGACCTGATAATCTTCAAGTAGTTGTCTGGTCAGTTCGCTGCCGATAGTTCCGCATGCGCCTGTTACGAGAATTCTTTTTTGTGATAGGAAATTTTTCATTTTAATATCCAGATAGAAGTTCAAACATGAGATTGATCACCCCAATAGACTGATTTCATATTGAGACTTTTGCACGGGTCGTTGACTCCAGTGAGTTGCTTCGCTGATATGGCGATCCAGGCATACTCCCGAAAAAATAGAAACCATCTATTCCTTTCTTAGAAATAAATAATTATCGCAGTTTAATCTGCGCGGGACGGTGGGTACTCAATTCCACCTGAACTTGCTTTCCGGCCCCTGTCAAAACGAGAGTATCTCCCAGCATTAGCGGCGTGTCAATGGGCGTAGGAACATTTGCAGGCTGTACCTGGATGACGGCCAGAATACGCAGTTTTTCCTGTGGCATAGCAGGCACGACGGCAAAATGCCACTGATCAGGATATTCTATAATTTTGCCGCCGTTTTTGTGCTTGCGCCAGTTGACTGCCGGCGGATCAAATCGGGTATGACTGCTCATCTCCAACTGAGTCGAAGCGAAAATGTCCACCCGCGTTTTTGCTTTCCTGTTACCGCCCATCAGTACGCTGTTGGCAATTGTCAATTTATTCGGACTGTGCAGCATCCATTCCCAGTGAGCCTTATGCCCTGCCTCCAGCTCGTCGTAAACCAGCAGGACCCCCGGACGTAAAAACAGCAAATGGCGGCGGAAGGTGCGCAGGCCGACGTCATCCCCGTAAGCTTGGGAAGCGTCGCCCACGCAGTAGGTGAATGCGGTGGTGTGTTTATAGTCAATGATTTGGCCAAAGCCGTCAGACCCTCGCATCTGCCCTTTGCCGTCGATCAGGATCGAATTGTGCCCCCGGGTATGGGTGTACCATCCCTTGAAATGCTCATCACCATAACTGATGTAATAACCGGAGCCTGTAAAGATCCGTTCTCCGCCGAAATTGATGTTAAAACTGTTCTGGTCTCTGTGCATATGACCGTAGGCACCGTACGGAGATGAGCGGAAAGCGATCATCAAGTTGTCGGCAGCATCAATCAGGTTCGTATGCATCGCAACAATTCCTGCATCCATAAAAGCCCGCGACATCGGCAGATCGGCGGGTGGTTTTGGAGAAACCGGGGGACTTTCCAGTTTGCCGATTATTTTTTCCGCATACCACAACGCATAGGGATCCTTAAAATGCTTCCCCAAGTGAGACCTTTGCACGGGTCGTCGACGCCAGCGAGCAGCTTCCGCTTCCGCAGTCATTAATTTTACTATCAGATTTCATATTTTAGTTTTACTTTATTTTATATAACAGATTTAAATAATAGGCATATTATTCTATATAGGTGGTAATAAATTTTAAATTCAGGAGTTATTATGGCATACAAAAAGATCCAGTACGGTTGTTCCTTCGCTGATATGGCGATCCAGAAATACTCCCGAAAGAATAGAAACCATATATTCCTTCAAGAAATTGACAAAACCGTAGACTGGGAACCAATTCAGGCGCTCCTGCTGAAGCACTATGAACCGGGGAAGTCAAAACTCGGTGAGGTTGCCTATCCGCCATTGTTTTTATTCAAATGCCTCCTGCTTCAAAAATGGTTTCGGATAAAATCCGACCCGGAACTGGAAAGCCAAATCAATGATCGGATTTCCTTCAGATCCTTTCTGGGACTGCCGTTGGAACAAGCCAGCCCTGACCATTCGACTTATTCCCGCTTCCGTAAACGTTTGACCAAAGATGCCATGATAAAAATAAACAGTGCGTTGCTTAATCAGTTTCATCGGCTTGGATACTCTATTAATGAAGGCATTGCAGTTGATGCCCGTCTGGTGAAATCTGCCAGCAGACCAGTTTCCAACGATCAGTTGAAAGAGCTTAAAGAGAAAAGCCTTACCATGGAGGGCCAGTTGGATAAAAACGGCACCAGGAAAAAATACTCCAGGGATCTGGATTCCGACTGGAGCATCAAAAATGACAAACCTCATTTCGGACTCAAGGAACATACGGCGGTTGATACCGATAACGGTTTTATTCTTTCCACATATATGACACCGCCTTCTCAAAATGATTCTATTCATCTGCCTATGGTTGTTATTTCCAGTATGCATACCAGTGATAAGATTCAAAAGGTCTATGCTGACAAAGGATATGCCGGTGCTCCGAATCGTAGCTTCCTTGCATTGAACAATATTGGGGACGGCATTATGAGAAAGGACTCTAAAACCGCTAAATTGACTGAGACTGAAAGCAAACGGAATAAGGCCATTTCAAAGCTCCGGTACATTGTAGAACAGTATTTCGGCATCAGCCACGTGCACGATAATGGACAACGGGCTCGATTTCCGGAGATTATGAAGAATACCATTGATATCATGTTTCGACAGTTTGCTTTCAATTTAAGAAAAGGGGCTAAATTGTTTAACGTCATACCTGTTTAGGTGGATAGGTGCGCCCGAACTTCACAATCCGGTACAAAATGCCTCATAAAGAGGTAAAACGAAGTTGCGGGGACTGCCTATGGCGGCTAAATATGACACGTCCTGGTGTCCTTTAGTGACCCGACTGTAAAAAAAATTGTCCCAAATGCTAAAACCGAAACAGATGCTTTTCATGCAAAGATCTCTATCCTGTTTACAAAAAACGGAGTTGATCAATCTCATTTATGGGTTGATCATAAGATGGGGCACCAATGAACTGACTATATATAAAAGGGTAGAAGGATCTTACTCGATATGCCATGTAGCCATCTGTCACCAACCAGCCCCCAAATACCTCTGTAATGCATTAGCCAGTGCCTTGCGGACGCGGGTACTTGTTACGAGATCGGGCCACGCCAACAAACTGATTTCATTACAATTAAACTCAAAATCAGGCTCTAATCAACCCTTAAACCAACATTTTCGAACCCGGCACCACAGAGGTCACAGGAGTACACAGAGAACTCATGTTTATTGGCAACAGCGATTCTTCAGAGGTCCAAATACTGAAGGATCTCTTTTTCCAATTCCGGCAGATTCTTTGAAATAATTCCCCATATTATTACGTCATCGACCTTATCATATCCGTGTATCACCCAATTGCGCGTGTCAACGATCTGCCTTGCGTTTTGAATTCTCATTGTCGGGTCTATCTTTAAAATTCGGCTCATTGCTTCGCCAATTATTTCTATCTCCCTTTCAATTCCCCTGCGCAGCAATTTGTTTTTTTGGTATTCAAAAAAGTTCCTGTCACTACCTAAATAATCATTGATCGAGTCTATAGAAACCTTGATATCAAAAAGATATTTTTTAATTTCACGCTTCATAAATTAATTCTTTTGTTTCATCGATGCTTTCAATGAAATATGGATTTGACAAGGTTCTTTCTGTAACAATATCGATTTCTCTGTTAAACAGTTCTCTTAATCGATAATGAAGAAGAAAATAGTTTTCTGTATACTCTTCAATGCTTAAATCATCAAAAAATGAAATTAAAAAATCGATATCGCTGTCTTTCATGAATTTGTCAGAAGTGATAGATCCAAAAACATAAAGTTTTTTGACTTTTAAAGCAGCGCAAATGGTTTGTAGATCATTTAATCTATTTTTCACTAATTGATGCATAAATCTTTCATATTGATCGTTGGTCAACTGAATTTTAGAGCCTTGAATACCGGAGAGATATCAAGGGAGTTAATCGATCCCCTATTTGGGCTTGGTTTTCGGGACCGAGATCGGACCGAGAAAATTCATTTCGGATTATCCAGACCCTGATCCAGGTGATCTACAATGCGGCCGCCGGTGCACATGCCCGAACCTGCAATGATGATGGAAGGCCCCTTGATCTCCATAAGCTTTCTGTGCTCCCGAAACTTTTCCACTGCGTAGAGGTTTTTAAAATCCAGTAAAAAAATTACAGTGTAGTTGTTTCCGGTGTTCAGGGGAAAGATAAACCGGATAAACAGGAGCCTAAAATGTGCCCGGCATTGCCAAGCTTGAATAAAATGCCCTGCTTAAGAGAAAATTCTTCATGCAGTTCAGATCCCCAGGTCAGATCATCAATGGCCTGTTCCAGGTGCCGGATCGCTTCAGGGCTCCTGCCGGTAAATGACACGGCATCGTGAAGCATGGGCAGCAGCAGGGCTTTGGGTGAGAAAAAGATAGTGTATCTTTTTCGGCGGCACAGGGAACTGATCAAAGGGCGTTTCCGGATCGCTGCTCTGGGCATTGCCGCAGTCCACCAGGATATTGGCGGGACACGTCTTAAACTCTATATTATGCGTAATCTTGTTACTTGCAGGAAAAGGTTCTATCCTCATTTATATTGTTCCAGATTTGTTATTGTACCACTCATAGGCGTCGGCAATACCTTGGTGAAGTGAGGTCGATGCATGCCAGCCCAACGCATTGATTTGAGAAACATCCAAAAGTTTTTGAGGAGTACCGTCGGGCTTCGACTCGTCAAATTCTAAAACGCCCTCATATCCGGTTACTTCCTTAATCAGTAAAGCCAGCTCTTTGATGGTGATATCCTTGCCGGTGCCGATGTTAAACAGAGGCTTGTTTTTGTATGTACTTTCCGCAAGATCTCTATTCATTAAAAAGCAGCAGGCCTTGGCCAGATCATCCACATAAAGGAATTCCCTTTTTGGAGCGCCTGTGCCCCAAACGGTAACTGCGGGCGCATTGGCAAGTTTGGCTTCATGAAATTTGTGAATCAGCGCTGGCAAAACATGGGAGTTTTTCAAATCAAAATTGTCATTCGGGCCGTAAAGATTGGTCGGCATAACCGGGATGAATCGGGTACCGTACTGGCGATTATACGCCCAGCACATCTCTATACCTGCAATTTTAGCGACAGCGTACGGTGAATTTGTCGGCTCCAACGGCCCGGTCATGAGATATTCTTCCTTCATGGGCTGGGGGCAAAGTTTTGGGTAAATACAGGATGAGCCCAGGAAAAGAAGTTTTTTTACTTTGTTCAGGTATGACTGGTGGATGATATTGTTCTGGATGGTCAAATTCTGGTAAATAAAATCGGCAGGAGATGTGTTATTGGCCAGAATACCGCCCACTTTGGCTGCGGCCTGAAATACGTAATCCGGTTTATGCTTTTCAAACCAGGCTGCCACAGCCTTTGTGTCCATTAGATCAAGTTCTTTGCGACCAGGTGTCAAGACGTTGGTGTATCCTTCCTGGGAAAGAAGTCTTTTCAATGCAGAACCAACAAGTCCGCGGGCACCGGCTATGAATATCTTATCTGTTTTTTGCATGTGTGAAAAAGTCCGGTCTATTATTCGTTATAATCATAGGTGTTAAACCCATGAGTCTGGCAAAGATGATCCTTCTTCGCCCCTTCAAGATCTTTTTGAACCATCTCAGTCACCATCTGTTCAAAGGAGATCTCGGGTTCCCACTTCAATTTTTTCATTGCTTTTGAAGGATCTCCCAAAAGGGTTTCCACTTCTGTGGGACGGAAATATTTGGGATCTACGGCAACAATTGTTTTTCCTGTTTTTGTATCTTTACCTTTTTCATTAATGCCGGTTCCCTGCCAGGAGATGTTCAGATCCAGTTCCCTTGATGCGGCATTGACAAAGTCTTTAACCGAATATTGTTTGCCTGTGGCGATCACAAAATCATCCGGGGCGTCCTGTTGGAGCATGAGCCATTGCATGCGCACGTAATCTTTGGCATGGCCCCAATCCCTTTTTGCATCCAGGTTACCAAGATAAAGACAGTCCTGCAGACCCAGAGAGATCCGGGCCAGGGCCCGGGTGATTTTACGGGTGACAAATGTTTCTCCGCGCAGGGGGGATTCATGGTTAAACAGGATGCCGTTACAGGCGTAGATATTATATGCCTCCCTGTAATTGACAGTTATCCAGTAGGCATAAAGTTTGGCCGCAGCATAAGGGCTTCTGGGGTAAAACGGGGTTTTTTCTGTCTGGGGGACTTCCTGGACTTTACCGTAAAGCTCTGATGTGGATGCCTGGTAAAATCTGATTTTATTTTCAAGGCCCAGAAGGCGGATACCTTCGAGCAGACGCAGGGTACCCAGAGCGTCGGTGTCGGCTGTATATTCCGGGGATTCAAAGGAGACGGCTACATGACTCTGGGCTGCCAGGTTGTACACTTCGTCCGGCTGTACCTGCTGAAGGATGCGAATTAAATTAGTCGAGTCGGTAAGATCTCCATAATGGAGAAACAGGTTGCGGTTTTCTTCATGTGGGTCCTGGTAAAGATGGTCAATGCGGTCTGTATTGAACAGAGAAGCCCGTCTTTTGATCCCGTGGACTTCGTATCCTTTGGCAAGTAAAAACTCTGCCAGATAGGCGCCGTCCTGGCCGGTGATACCGGTTATTAGTGCTTTTTTCATAAAAATACTCTTTCGGTACATGCTAATACATTAAAATTTTTGCAAATATGACCCATCTTATGTATTTTTTCGGGATATATCTCTATTTTGAACATCAAAATCGACAACATGCTGATATGGCGATCCTGGTATACTCCCGAAAGAATAGAAATCATCTATTCCTTCAAGAAATTGACAAAACCATAGACTGGGAACCAATATAGGCGCTCCTGCTGAGGCACTATTAACCAGAAAAGTCAAAACTCGGTGAGGTTGCCTATCCGCCATTGTTTTTATTCAAATGCCTCCTGCTTCAGAAATGGTTTCTGATAAAATCCGACCCGGAACTGGAAAGCCAAATCAATGATCGGGTTTCCTTCAGATCCTTTCCACATATATGACACCGTCTTCTCGAAATGGTTCTATTCATCTGCCTATGGTTGTTATTTCCAGCATGCATACCAATGATAAGATTCAAAAGGTCTATGCTGACAAAGGATATGCCGGTGCTCCGAATCGCAGCTTCCTTGCGTTAAACAATATTGGGGACGGCATTATGAGAAAGGATTCTAAACCGCTAAATTGACTGAGACTAAAATCATGTAAATACAGCTCCGCCCTGTTGGCTACGGCTTGGGTCACTCTGATTCATAAAACTCAACAAAGATATACAATAATCATACCAATATTCACACTTTCTGTAAGTGTTTACAATATTACATATTTTTCATCATCTACGGGAAATTGCAATAGTGTAGATTAGGTAATAAATGCAATAGTTTTGTTACATACATTTCACATTTGAATTCAAAGGTCCAAATACCGAAGGATCTCTTTTTCCAATTCCGGCAGATTCTTTGAAATAATTCCTCATATTATTACGTCATTGACCTTATCATATCCGTGTATCACCCAATTGCGCGTGTCAACGATCTGCCTCGCATTTTGAATTCTAATTGTCGGGTCTATCTTTAAAATCAGGCTCATTGCTTCGCCAATTATTTCTATCTCCCTTTCAATTCCCCTGCGGAGCAATTTGTTTTTTTGGTATTCAAAAAAGTTCCTGTCACTACCTAAATAATCATTGATCGAGTCTATAAAAACCTTGATATCAAAAAGATATTTTTTAATTTCACGCTTCATAAATTAATTCTTTTGTTTCATTGATGCTTTCAATGAAATATGGATTTGACAAGGTTCTTTCCGTAACAATATCGATTTCTCTGTTAAATAGTTCTCTTAATCGATAATGAAGAATGAAATAGTTTTCTGTATACTCTTCAATGCTTAAATCATCAAAAAATGAAATTAAAAAATCGATATCGCTGTCTTTCATGAATTTGTCAGAAGTGATAGATCCAAAAACATAAAGTTTTTTGACTTTTAAAGCAGCGCAAATGGTTTGTAGATCATTTAATCTATTTTTCACTAATTGATGCATAAATCTTTCATATTGATCGTTGCGGAATTCGGGGGACACGATACTTAATGTTCCAGACTCCACCGTATTTAGTGATAGAACATAACTACTTAAATTTACAGCATTTCAAATAACTGTTTAGGGGGGGCTGTTGGGGTCTGCTGCCTGCTCTGGCTCTGCTGTTGGAGTCGAGCCACACCAACAGACCGATTTTATTACAATTAGACTCAAAATCAGCCCCAAATCCACCTTTAAACCAACATTGCAACCTGTTGCTCCCGGAGTTCAAAGTTCCCTTCTCTATCTACAACCTGCCTGCTCCAAACTCGCCCTGTTAATCCATCTTTCACATCAGTGATTTCTAAAACAAATTTTAAGTGATAATTTCAATAGAAATTTTAGAAAACGGTGAAAGCCGTTTAAAATCTTTGTAGACCAGAAGGTTGGTATCAAGATAGTGCATCATTCATTTCGTTCATTAAATCGTTTATGTTGATACTATCTTCGACGCCAATTGTTTCTGCATTTTTAAAAAAACATTCCATCAATTTTTTTGTGTTATCTTTTTTATTTCTTTCAGTTGGAAAAATTAACAGTTCAAGTTCCTGATTAACCAACTCTGGTGGCAGCGTAATTACTATTTGATTGGTTTTTGGATTAATTATTTCACGAAGCATTGTGTCCCTCCCTTTCCGTGTCTTTTCCTTTATAAAATATCACAAAGGTACAACTTTGTATAATGAGGATTCCGGGGGATGTCGTCGATTAGATATTGATTCAAAAACGTATTATCGTGCTTATCAATTTTCTTAAGCAGTTCTCCAACAACCTGCAATCTCATTGAGATTGAATCCAGAAGAGTGACACCTTCGTTTGAAAGTACAAAGTCATCCGGTGTTTTAATTGCTTCAAATCGTTTTTTGATCATTTCCAAAGATTGGAGAATCTTTGGAAAATTGTCTTTTATCAGATCAGGGGAATTCCGGGGACAGGGTACCTATTTCCGTTCGGCTGAGTCGGACATCATCAACAAACTTATTTCTCTGCACCTTCGGGCCGGAACATTCTAATACACTGAAATTTTTCTAAATATTACCCATCATATGTATTTTTTCAGGATATATCTCTATTTTGAACATCAAAATCGACAACATAATGGCATTTTTCGATAGCGATAGCGATTTAAATTGCAATTCGGGGGTATCTCAGGGTTTGATAATCGTATCGGGAATGGTGGGGTCGGACCAAGACAACTCATTGATTTGTTGGTGAAAATATCCATTGAAACCTCGTTTTTTCTTCTTAAACGCCTCTTTTTTGACCCCAAAACAGTTGTTTAAGCACAAGCTCGCAAGCTCCGGGTCAGCGCAATTCCACCCCTGTTTTCATAATTTCATAGGCCAGAGGATTTGAATCCTGAAAATCTGATTCCCTGAACGGATGAGGTTCAATTCTGCTGTCGAATTTCCTCCTAACTTTCATCAATTTGACCTGCATGTCAAAGGTATCATCAAGCTCATTAAAAACAATGGCTAAATCAATATCGCTGTCTTCGTTTGCAGTCCCCTTGGCAAATGAGCCAAATATATATCCTTTTTTAACATTAACTTCGTTTTTTTTTACAAAGTCAAAATATTGACTGGCTATCTCAGAAGCTTTGCTTTGATCCATTTTCTAAATTCCTCTATATGCCGAATCCATGTTTCAGTATAGGCTCTGGAACACTTTTCATAAAATTCTCTTTTGTAGTCATCATACCGCCCCCGAATATTGAAGGCAGATATGGTATCCAGAATATCTTTTTGTTCATCATTTAGATGTAAGTTTCCCTTTTCTGATAAACGGACAAGGTCATGAATAAATGGAGGCGTCGTTTGTTTATGGCTGACAAACCAGGCTTTCAACAACTTTTCCAAAACGATGTGCCCGATAAAAAGGGCCCATGTATAGTCTCCTTTTTCAAAAAGATGCCCCATTGCCTTAAAATCATCATCTGATGTATCAATCCAATATTTGATTTGTTCATTGATGTCCATGATTTTATGATACTATAAACCTTGGGGATGAAAAACAAAGATTTTTAAATCAGTATTTAGAGTAGTTGGAATCGGGGTATCCAGTTCGGCTACCATAACCATACCATATTGGGGTCTGACCGAGCCAACGCATTGAATTATTATTAAAAATATCCATCCAAACCTCGGATTTTGACATTAAACCCCTCTTTTGTGGCCCAAAACAGCAGGTTAAGAGTTTATTTCCCATGGGATTACATTTCTCGATATAGCGTCCTTAGCATCCTCAAAATCGACAAGTCGTATCGTTTTTTGGCTTCAAACAGCCACTCAACCCAACGCTATATGTCACGCCTGAATTTCAGCAGAAATTCTTTTTTATGACACCGGTGCATAACATACCAGATATGGCCGGGTATGTTATGTCGTTTAGCTCGTGGCATTACTTAATGTTTTTTGAGGATTTTTTAATTCAGGATTTCACGAATTTCTGTTTCCAGTTTTGTGATATGATTCGTACAAATATCAAATACAATTTCATTATCAATACTATCATAGTGATGTGAAATTATATCTCTCAAACGCATAATCTGTTGCCATTCAATGCTTGTATAAAGTACAAAGTCATCCGGTGTTTTAATTGTTTCAAATCGTTTTTTGATCATTTCCAAAGATTGGAGAATCTTTAGAAAATTTTCTTTTATCAGATCAGACATAAAAAATGTTCTTCTCTATGGACTTAACGAAACTATCTGAAAAATTTTTTCTTTTTCTTATTAATTCAATTTTTTTTTCAAATTTTTGTTCCAAATATATTTGAAGACCGGCAAGAAATTCATATCGAGGTTCTTTTAACTCCACCATTAGATCAATATCACTTTCACTATTTTGAGCGCCGTTTGCGTACGATCCGAACAGCCCTATGGACAGCACCCCAAACTGGTCATTTAATAATTTCTTTTCATCTTTCAGAATCTGAATAATATCTTCTTTATTCTTAATCATTGTACCTTTTCATTCTAACTTTCATCAATTTGACCTGCATGTCAAAGGTCTCATCAAGCTCATTAAAAACAATAATGCTTACCGCATTGTTCTGTGTCAAAACGGATGTGATTGCCAATCCCATAAAATCCCCTCGAAAATCTGCCTGGGGCAAGACAAGGACCGAACGTCTTTTTAGGCTTGTCAAATCGGAATAAACTTCAGCCGGAAACTTTTCAAGCTGACCATATTTTTATTGGTTGGCAGTCAATTTCGTAGCGGCAAAATTTCTGGAATAGTGAGTAAGTATTCTCAATTTGTGCTTTTAGATTCTTTCTGACGCGGCTCTGTAAATTTCTTTGTCTCTTCGGGGACCCACTGCAAGGACATAGACAATGACTTTTTGTTCGACGATTCTGTAAACAACCCTGTAATCACCGATTCGTAGTTTTCTGAAATTTTTCAAGTTATGGGACAGAGGTATCCCGTATTGATCCGGGGCAGTTGTCAATTTTATATCAATTGTCTTAATGATGCGACTAGCGGCCGATGGCCCCACGCTTTTTAAATCATCATCGACATCTTTATGATACAAAATGTCCCAACTCATTTTGTATATTTTTCCATCATCTCTGCGTGGGAAATTGTATCGGCAGGATCAAAAGTCTGAATCCTGGACAGTGCCAGTGCTGTGAGACGAAGATCCTCAATTTCATCTTCCATGGCTTCGTAAGATTCAAAAGACATCAGGATCGCCTTGGGAGAGTTGTTCTTCAGGATTATTAGCTTATCCATTTCCCCGGATTCAATTGAATTAAGGGTTGCTGCTGTATTTTTGGATAGCAAAGTGGATGATACATAGTTTTTTATATTCATAATAACACCCTTATTTTGTAGTTAATTATGCATATAATAATCCTTACTATATTAATAATCAATATAAAACTACGGAAACACTCTTTGTCCATCGACTTTGCCGCTTATGCCTTTCGCCGGCAAGTGCTTGTCCAACCCACTCAATGACAGTACATTTCTAAATTTACTCCGCCATAACAATGGGGCTGACCACTCAGGTGTTTTGTGGAAAAAAACTCCAGCATGCAATTCGGGGGACATCCATACTTAATTGCCATTTTTTAAATACTGTTTATTTATCCTTTGATCCTTTATCCAGCCATCGTAATTTAAATCTTAACATAGAGGTTGTTGTTTTTCATATTTTCAGGAGTAATTTGTGGCAATCCAGTCTTTGTATGAATCGCTCAACAGTTTATCCCACCATGGTTGATGGTCCAGAAACCACGTAAGGGTTTTTCGGATACCGGTTTCAAATGATTCCTGGGGTGTAAATCCAAGTTCATTTCTGATCTTTTGGGCATTGATGGCATACCGGCGATCATGTCCGGCCCTGTCTTTTACGTGGGAAATCAAGGTTGCCGGATGGTTGGCCTGGGCTGACGGTGAATTGGCAAATTGCTCTGCAAGGCTTTTGTCTGAGGAAAACTTTTCAAACAGCAGGTCGCAGATTAAATGGACAATATCAATATTTGACCATTCGTTGGCTCCGCCGATGTTATATGTCTGGCCGGTCGTTCCTCTTTCCAATATCAGGTCCACACCCCGGTTGTGATCGTCTACATAGAGCCAATCCCTGATCTGCCTGCCGTCACCGTATATTGGCAGGGGTTTATTGAACAGGATATTGATGATCACAAGGGGTATCAGTTTTTCCGGGAACTGAAAGGGGCCGTAGTTATTGGAGCAGTTGCTGATGGTGGTGTCAAGACCATAGGTTTCGTGGTATGCCCGGACCAGATGGTCTGAAGACGCCTTACTGGCTGCATAGGGGGAGTTTGGCGCATAGGGGGTTGATTCTGTAAAGGGTGGATCATCAGGGCCTAATGTACCATATACCTCGTCGGTTGAAATGTGGTGGAACCTGTGGGGTTTTCTACCTGAGTCCAGCCAGCTCTTTTTGGCAGCCTTGAGCAGGGAATGGGTGCCGACAATATTGGTGTTGATGAATTCGTCCGGTCCGTGGATGGAACGATCCACGTGGGATTCTGCTGCAAAATGGACAATGGTGTCAATGTTGTGGGTTTTCAGCAGGGTCTCCACGAGGGTCTGATCAAGGATGCTTCCGTGGACAAATTTGAATTTTGGATTTTTTTCCGCTTCTGTCAGATTGTCCCTGTTACCGGCGTATGTAAGGGCATCCAGAACCACGATGTGATCTTCCGGGTGTTGGGTGAGCCAGTAGTATACAAAGTTTGTACCGATGAAACCGGCTCCGCCTGTGACAAGAAGATTTTTCATGTCAGTTCCCGCAGCATGGATCTCAGCTGTTTACGCCAATGGATCGGCTTTATGTCCAGGGCGTTCCAGAGGGATGTTTTGTCCAGAATGCTGTAAAAAGGACGTCGAGCCGGGGTCGGATACTGGCTGGCCGGGATTGGGTTTATGGGGATTTCATTCTGGATGAGGTTCAGGCCCAGGGCTTCTTCCTGGATGGCAATGGCAAAGTCGTACCAGGATGCTGCGCCGGCATCTGTGAAATGGTGTGTTCCCGTGACTTTTTTCTCAATTGTTCCCCATATTGCATGGGCCAGGCCATTGGCCCAGGTTGGGGTGCCGACCTGTTCGTCGATGATGTTAAGTTCTGGTTTTGTATCCATCAGTGTGAGCATGCTTTTGACAAAATTGATGCCATGGGCTGAGTACAGCCAGGCTGTTCTGATGATGGTGGCGTTTGGGCCAAGGACCTTCCTGACAGCCTGTTCCCCTTTCAGTTTGGTCGCGCCATAGACGGATATGGGATCCGGGGTGTCCTGGGGCTGGTAAGGTTTATGGTTCATGCCGTTGAAAATAAAATCGGTGGAGATGTGAACCAGGTGGATTCCTTTGCTGCTGCAAATTTCAGAGATTTGCCTGACGGCGCCATGATTGAGTCGGTCTGCAGTCCCTTCGTCCTGTTCTGCTTTATCAACGGCTGTGTAGGCTGCCGCGTTAATCAGAATATCCGGCTGTGCTGAGTTAATGCACTTGTGAATGCTGTCGTAATCAAGCAGATCAACTTCAGGGTAGTCAATTGCTGTCAAGCCTATACTACCTGGGCTTGTCCGCTGCAGTTCCCATCCCAGCTGACCATTCGCTCCTAAAACCAGGACATTCATTTGAACACCTCCGCTGATACCAGTTTTTTTGCCTGTTCATCCTTTGGGGATAATACCGGGTCTTTATCTCCTTTATCCAGGGGCCACTCAATGGCGATATCAGAATCGTTCCAAAGAATACTGCGCTCATGCTGGGGAGCATAGTAGTCAGTACATTTGTATGAAAATTCTGCTTCATCGCTCATGACATAAAATCCATGGGCAAACCCCGGGGGCACCCAGAGCATGGCTTTGTTTTCGGCAGAGAGGATTTGACCGACCCATCGGCCAAAGGTGGATGAGGATTTTCTGATGTCCACTGCCACGTCAAATACAGTCCCGGATGTGACCCGGACAAGTTTGCCTTGGGGCTGCTGTATCTGGTAGTGAAGACCTCTTAATATGCCTTTTGCCGATTTGCTGTGATTATCCTGAACAAATGTGTAATTTCCGATATGTGTTTCAAAATCATCCTGGCGGAAAGTTTCAAGGAAAAAACCTCTATGATCTCCGAAAACACGGGGTTCCATCAGAACAACTTCCGGTATGGACAACGGTGTATATTTCATTTTATTTTTTTAAAAGGTTGAGCAGATACTGGCCGTACCCGTTTTTTTTCATGGGGACGGCAAGCTGCTCCAATTGATTTTTATCGATTAAGCCCATTCTAAAAGCAATTTCTTCGACGCAGGCAATTTTGAGACCCTGGCGGTCTTCGACCACTTTAATAAACTGTCCTGCATCCAGAAGGGACTCATGGGTTCCCGTATCCAGCCAGGCGGTGCCCCGGCTGAACAGTTCAACATTCAGGGTACCCCGGTTAAGATACTCTTTGTTAACATCTGTGATTTCCAGTTCTCCCCGGGCTGAAGGCGTGATTTGTTTGGCAATGTCAATGACATCGTTGTCATAAAAATAGAGACCGGTTACAGCATAATTTGATTTCGGGATTTCAGGTTTTTCTTCCAGGCTTGTGACCTTGCCGTTGTCATCAAACCCGGCAACCCCATATCGTTTGGGGTCTTTAACATAGTAGCCGAAAATAGTGGCACCCTGTTCCTTTTTTGCAATGGCCTGTAACCGGTTTGAAAGTCCTTCGCCATAAAATATATTATCGCCCAGGATCAGGGTGACAGGATCATTGCGAATAAATGTTTCACCGATGATAAAAGCCTGGGCCAGTCCGTCCGGAGAAGGCTGGACAGCATAGTCTATGGAGAGTCCCCACTGGGAACCGTTGCCAAGCAGATATTTAAAACTATCCAGATCTTTTGGCGTGGTAATGACAAGGATCTCTTTTATCCCGGAAAGCATGATTGTTGACAGGGGATAGTAGATCATGGGCTTGTCATAAACAGGCATAAGCTGCTTGCTGACCGAATAGGTCAGGGGATACAGACGTGTACCTGATCCGCCAGCCAGTATGATTCCTTTACGCATGGGTTTTCCTGATACGATTTAAATATGAGACTTCAGCGATTTCCATGTATTCAATCAGAAACAGTTATCCCGGGCTGGATGAAAATATCAACCGGCAAGGTAGAAAATCATAAACTGTTTAGATTTTATTAAGAGAGAGGTAGGACAAGCCGGAAACCGATCTTGTGACAATGATGCGGTTTCCGGCTTGTTTTTTTATTCGTGGGTCTTGATTTAGGACTGTCTTCTCTTCAGTCCGGCAAGGCTTAAAAGAGCGAGACTAAGAAGGGTAAGTGTACCTGGTTCTGGTACTGCACTGATTTTCATGGTTATCGGGTCGCCTATTTCGTCAATACCGATGGAGATTAAGTAGCCATCAGTTATTGATTCAAAATCAATAAGGTTAATAATTGGGTCGTTTATATCTGTGTAATCTATGGTCACAGCCGGCCAACTTGATCCCCAATTGTCATCTTCCTCGGTAAAGTCTGTTGAAGTCAGAGAAAAGGACAGTGAAAGGCCGTAATCACCAGAATTATACTCAGTGGTGTACATTGTATAATTTCCAGAAGTTACGCTATATGCCGAATCATCAATAATGATATTTACTGTAACCCAATCACCGACACTCATTCCAAAAGGCGTACTACCATCTGTATACACTACTTCTATCTCTGTTTGGCCGCTAAACACCTCAGCAGGTATATACACAGCATTAGCGGTGCTGCCGAATACCATGGACAATAAGAATAATGATATAAAAAAATGAACAATGTATTTTAACTTCATGTGAATTCTCCTGATTTGAACATTAACGATTTAATTTTCTTAACTGGCCGCAAGAACAAGGGAAGGTCCGGCGCTGGTTCCGCAAGCATGCCTTGACTGCTTGCATACGGACAGTACACTTTCTTCAGGCTTGCAGCGGACTACAACAATAAGTTTTGGATCCTGGTACACTTTCTTCTTCATTGATTTCTCCTCTTAAAATTTAAATAAAAATTTATGCAACAAATGATGTGTTGAGAGAACGTACTCGGGCCATAGCCAGCATAGATAAGATGCAAATTATATGCCATTTCTGTATGTGTCGAGATACCTTGACAGCAATACCCTGATGCGACTGCGTTTAATTTTTATTAGTAATATATTTAGTGATTATCACCTACGCTATGTGAAAAAAAATACACAGGAATATTACCTCTTTGTTACAATATGGGAGAATTTTTCCACATCTTTTCTCTTTCTTTGGCAACTTTGCAAAAGTAGGGAATGAGGCCATCCAACTGATTTGTTTCCAGATCTGCGTGGGCCGGACACCATGAGCAAATGTCGTGCAGGCTGCATGTGCCGCAGTTTTCCGTGTACTGGCGACTGACGGAATTACGCTTCAGGATTTCAGGGGTGAAATGGTTCCAGGCCTGGGCCAGGGAGTGAGATCTAAGATCCAGGGTGCAATCCCGGTTAACCAGGGATGGGCAAAGCTGGTATTTACCGTCCCATCCTATGGCGCAGGTGTTTATTCCGGCCTGGCATTTAAAAAGCGATTCCGAATGTTGACCGTGGGTGTTGGCTGGATTCTTACAGGATTGTTCAAGGATTTTGTATCGCTGGGGATCTTTTTTATCCAATGCGGCGATCTTTTCAGGTGTCAGACGCTGGGACAGGATGATTTTGTTTTTCTGGGGATCTTTGTCTGCTCTCAACTGGAGGCATGGATCGAACCTGAAAGGCCGACTGGATTTTGACCGGCAGAAATCTGAAATTTTATCGAAGTCCGAAAGATTCGCCTGCATGATTGTGGACTTCAGGGTGACGGGAAGGCCTGCTGATAAAAGCTTGTCAATACCCGCCATGGTCGATTCAAATGTATTTCTCCGGGTAACGCTTTTATGGATTTCAGGAGTAGTGCCGTAGACAGAGACCTCAATCTCCCGTGGCGGATATTTTTTAAAAAGATTGATATGTTCGTCTGTTATGAGGGAAGCATTGGTAAACACCGAAACAAAAATCCCCCGGGTTTTAATATGGGTATAAATTTCCGGAAAATCAGGTCTGAGGAGAGGTTCGCCGCCGCTTAGAAGTATCCAGAGGACACCCAAATTGACGGCCTGGGCTGTTATGGACTTTATTTCTCCCAGGTTCAGCTCTTTTTCCTGGGCCAGACGGTCATGGGCCGGCTGATTGATGTAGCAGTGGACACAATTGTTGTTGCACCGGGCTGTCAGATCCATAACCATGGAGAGAAGAACTCTTTTCTCTCTGGCTCGATCCCAGACCGGCATACTTGCAATGGATATGCTGTGATCACTCTCGTGCATAACCGTATAACTTTTTCACTGTTCTGACTGAAGGTAAAAGAAAGTGGTTTAACAGTCCTAATTTGGAGGTCCAGGCAATGAGTTTATTTGCCCAAGGCGCCGGGATGTTTTGCCGCCCGTTGAATTCAATGGTTTCAACCCGGCCAAGTATATCTTCTCTGTAAAACCAGCCGTCGCTTTCCATGTTATTGTCACCTTTGACCTGGTAGCGATCATTCTCTCTGGCGATAATGCGGTGGACTATCATTTTCCGATAGTTGTGCATGGCCGCAAGGACAATGTCTCCGACTTCCAAAGTGTGGGACGCCTCCAAGGGCGTCACAGTCAGAAGGCTGTCATGGCGTATAAATGGCGCCATGCTGAACCCCGGACACTGAATCTTGAACCGGCATTTCTCACTATTACTGAAAAATGCTGTCATCATGGCATAGAACTGTTCGCCTGTGGGGTTCAGGATGTCCATTCAACAATGATTTTCTTTTCAAGCAGTTCAGTGAGTAACTTTTTTACCCCCTGCTCTATCTGACCCATGCTCGAGTCATATTCTTCGGCAATGGCCGTGCAAATCTGGCGTATTGTTTTTTTCTGTTCGATGCATTTCCATGCCAGGGCTCCGGTATCATTGAAGGAGAACATGGCATCACTGAAGTCGGCTAATCCGGATTCAATGGGAACAATAACAATTTCTCCAAGGATATCCCTGGAAATTATCTTTTCTGACGGGGCATAAACTGTATCCGGGTCCATAAACACTTACATTCCTTTTATCAGGTCATAGGCTTGACCGCTTTTATCAAACTGGAGGTTCCAGCAGGGAACCTGTTGGCACAGGCCAGAGAGGAAATCAAGGGCATTGTCCCACCAGTCGCGGGTTTCAAAGGGGCGAATCATGCAGGCCAGAAGGCGTTCAAAGGCATAGCGACTGTCTGTGACAGGGCTGACAAGATTGGTATCGGCCTTTTCAAGGAAGAAGATGCCTTTTAGCGGGAGGGTTGCCGGAGAAACATCCGGAACGTCTCCGTGGCTCCAGGTGCCTGACACAAAATAAGCGTTATCTTTTTTGCGTATGATATTGCGGTCGTCGCAGAGAATTTCGGCCCCTTGCTTCATGATGCCGGCCATGGTGGATTTGCCCGCATCGGAATGCCCCACGAATAGAAGGCCCTGGTTATCCAGGCTTACTCCCAGAGAGTGCATGATGCAGCCATTTCTGTAGGCAAGAATGCGGCCCATGAGGATCTGGTCCGTGGGAAACATGGTCAGACTGGTTAGTCCGCCCTTGAGGAACTGTTCTTTAATGCTGCTGTCGTTGTAAACATCAAGAAACGAATGTTCCTTGTCCGTAACAACTGTTCTGAAATAATTCTCGTGGGGAGGTTCAGCCTTGACCCACTGGTAAATCCATTGGTCGTCCTGGTGGTAAATGGCCCAGGGTGGTTTTAGATAAACCCGGTTTTCAGACCTGGCTGTTGTCCTGCACTCTTCAAACCGATGGCGAAGGACAATGTTTTCTTCCAAAGGGGTATTGATTTCAAAGGCTTTGAATTTTGGGCTGAAGGTCGTAGCTGAAAAGGGCAGATCACTTTGAACTTCTATGCTCATATTCGCAATATGAAAAAATTTTTTATACACAGCCAAAAACCCCCTAAACAAGAAGCGATAAGGAGAGAGGAAAGATAGCTTCGCTCTGTCGATTACATTTTAAAATTCAAATAGAAATTTGTACAAGAATTGATGTGTTGATATTGCCTTACTCCGGCCATAACCTATATTTGGTGCATTGCAAGTTCAAATGCAAATTATATGCCATTTTTGCGTGACGATATACCCCGAGACCTTTGCACGGGTATGTCAATGCCAAATAACCTACGGAGAGTCTACTTAAAAACAGAATTTTTTATATGAAAGACTGGGTAAGCCACTAAGATCTTGCATTTTTTGTTGGTGGCTGGGCCTGGCAGCTGATATGTCAGGTCAGTCCATGGCTGTTATAAAGAATTTCTTTTTATTTCAAATCAAATATGCGGAAATCTTTCACCGATTAACTCGTATTGCTTCGCGGTTACAATTATTGCTTCGCGGTTACAATTATTGCTTCGCGGTTACAATATGGGGTATTTTTTCCACATCCTTTCTCTTTCCTTGGCAACTTTGCAAAAATAGGGAATGAGGCTATCCAAATGACCTGTTTCCAAATCTGCGTGGGCCGGGCACCATGAGCAAATGTCGTGCAGATTGCATGTACCGCAGTTTTCAGTGTGCCTGACACAAAATAAGCGTTATTTTTTTGCGTATGATATTGCGGTCATCACAGATGAATTTCGGCCCCTTGCTTCATGATGCAAGCCATGGTGGATTTGCCCGCATCGGAATGCCCCACAAATAAAAGGCCCTGGTTATCGAGGCTTACTCCCAGGGAGTGCATGATGCAGCCGTTTCTGTAGGCAAGAATGCGGCCCATGAGGATCTGGTCCGTGGGAAACATGGTCAGACTGGTTAGTCCGCCCTTGAGGAACTGCTCTTTAATGCTGCTGTCGTTGTATACATCAAGAAACGGATGTTCCTTGTCCGTAACAACTGTTCTGAAATAATTCTCATGGGGAGGTTCAGCCTTGATCCACTGGTTGTCCTGGTGGTAAATGGCCCAGGGTGGTTTCAGATAAACCCGATTTTCAGGCCTGGCGGCAGTCCTGCACTCTTCTTCAAACCGATGGCGAAGGACAATGTTTTCTTTTAAAGGGTATTGGTTTCAAAGGCTTTGAATTTTGGGCTGAAGGTCGTATCGGAAAAGGGCAGATCACTTTGAACTTCTATGCTCATATTCGCAATATGAAAAATTTTTTTTGTACACAACGAAAAGCCCCCGAAGTAAAGAAAGGGTTAAGAAGAAATAAGGAGAGAAAAGATAGCTTCGCACTGTCGATTACATTGTGACAGGGGGTGCTAAATACCACAAAAACAAATCGAAATCTTAGTCTCATTTTTTTGTACCGCCTATATCATCGTCTTGGCATTTGTAAAAAAAATGTACCAATTCGATGGTGTATAGGTTTATAGGATAGGATAAACGGACTGTCAAGAATATTTCATTGCAAAATTCTATATCTAATATGAACAAAATATATCAACAAACAGGGATGACAACAGGATGCTTGACAACCTCACCTTGTCTCTGGAAGATCCATAATTTATTTCTATGAGTAGCTGAAAATAAATCATTTTTCATCATGCTTTTCTTTCCTTTATAGTCTTCACCACAAAAGAAGTATCAAGAGAATGTATCTGATATCAAACAGTTAAAACATTACGTTTCTTTTCAACCATAAAAAGGAGGAGAATTGAAAGCATGAAAACCCACAGCCTGGGGTTCCCCCGCATCGGTGACAGCAGAGAGCTCAAATATGCTCTGGAGTCATATTGGCGCAGCGAAACATCTCAAAACCAGCTGCTTGAAACATGTGCCCGACTTCGGAAAAGCAATTGGGTCGACCAAAAAGAACTGGATTATGTACCAGTGGGGGATTTCTCATTTTACGACCATGTTCTGGACACCAGCTGGATGCTGGGCAACATTCCGCCCCGGGCTCTGGAAACCGGCGGCTCTCCATTGGACAGATACTTCCGGACCGCCCGGGGGCAGTCTGCCAACGATGGAGAAGACAGCCAGATTTCAGCCGGAGAAATGACCAAGTGGTTTGACACCAATTACCACTACATTGTCCCTGAATTTGATTCATCCACCGGGTTTTGCCTGGATGCCAAGCCGCTGCTGGACCAGATTCAGGAGGCGCAAACAGCCGGCGTAAGACCCAAACCTGTTATTTTAGGACCTGTAACCTACCTTTTCCTGGGAAAAGCAGACAATTTTGACAAGAAGACCCTGCTTGAAAAGCTGCTGCCTGAATATGCCCGGCTTCTGGAACTACTGGCCAACAAGGATATCGCGTGGGTGCAGATGGATGAACCTTTGCTGATGACAGATCTGGATAATGACTGGAAACAAATGGTGGAACAGGCATATCAGACACTGGGGAACGGGCCGATTAAAATCATGCTGGCCACCTATTTCGGTTCCCTTGATGACAACCTGAACCTGGCTCTGTCCTTGCCCGTTCAGGCCATCCATGTTGATGCGGTACGGGGTAAGGACCAGGTTGGAGACCTGATCACTCTGCTGCCGGAGCATATGGAATTGTCATTGGGGGTGATTGACGGCAGAAATATCTGGAAAACTGACCTGAACGCCCTGCTGGAGCAACTGACGCCCATCCATAACCAGCTTGGCGACCGACTGTGGCTGGCACCATCCTGTTCCCTGCTCCATGTGCCTGTGGACCTTGAAAAAGAGACCGGACTGGATAGCGAACTTTTAAACTGGATGGCCTTTGCCCGGCAGAAACTGGTGGAACTGGATCTTCTGGCAAAAGCCTTAACCCATGGCCGGGAAACTGTAGCCCAAGCCCTGGAGGAGAACGCAAAGGCAGTGCAAAGCCGGAAGCACTCCACCAGGATTCATAATCCTGATGTTCAAGCACGCCTGGCACGGGTGGATGACAGTTGGGGGAAGCGTAATCAGGCCTACCGGGAACGGGCCAAAATTCATAAAAACAGACTTAAGCTTCCCCTTTTTCCCACCACCACCATTGGTTCGTTCCCCCAGACCAGAGAGATACGGTCAATTCGCCTTAGATTCAAAAAGGGGGAGATCAGTTCAGATTACTATACCGAAGCCATTCGCAATCAGATCCGAAGCACGGTTGAATTCCAGGAAAAGACCGGCCTTGATGTCCTGGTCCATGGCGAAGCCGAACGTAACGATATGGTGGAGTACTTTGGCGAACAGTTGGACGGGTTTGCCTTCAGCCGATATGGCTGGGTGCAGTCATACGGCTCCCGTTGCGTCAAGCCGCCTATTCTTTTCGGCGATGTGTCCCGGCCCCGGCCCATGACCGTGGAGTGGATTACCTATGCCCAGTCCCTGTCTGAAAAACCGGTCAAAGGGATGCTCACAGGACCTGTAACCATTTTAAACTGGTCCTTTGTCCGGGATGACCAGAGCCGGGCCGATACCTGCCGCCAGGTTGCCCTTGGGATCCGAGATGAGGTGCTGGATCTTGAAAAAGCAGGCGTTTCCATTATCCAGATAGATGAAGCCGCTTTAAGGGAAGGACTGCCCCTGCGTAAAAAACAGTGGACCGAATATCTGAACTGGGCTGTGGAAGCATTTCGCCTTGCGGCCAACGGGGTAAAAGACGACACCCAGCTTCATACCCATATGTGCTACTCGGAATTCAATGATATCATTGACGCCATCACACGCATGGATGCCGATGTCATCACCATTGAGGCATCACGCTCCAACATGGAAATATTAAACGCCTTTGACGAAACCGACTATCCCAATGAGATCGGCCCGGGGGTGTATGATATCCACTCCCCCAACGTACCATCCAAAGAGTTCATTGTGGCCAACATGAGAGAAGCAATCAAACGGATTCCAAAGGAACGGCTGTGGATCAACCCGGACTGCGGATTAAAAACCCGTGCCTGGCCGGAGACAAAAGCAGCCTTGAAAAACCTGGTGGAGGCGGCAAGAGAGTTGCGCACCACTGTGTAATTTCAACGTTTAGATAATGAGTGCCTGAACGGAAAACCCGTATTCGGACGCAAAGTTGCCCAGGTGCAAGGCCCAAGAAAATGTGCAACCGAAATATACTTGAGTATATGAGGATTGCGCATTTTCTTGCAACGCAGCAGATGGGTGTTTGCGTCCGAACACGACTTAATGACAGTCATTGAAAATCAATCAAAGAATTCTGCCATGGTCTTTACAACCACTCTTTTTCTATAACTATCTATTTATTACAGACAATTTGTGATACAAAAGCAGTGTAAATTTTCCGAACATGTGACAGCAGAAACACAAGCCTCTTAGAGGCTTGAAAAAAGTTCCAGGTTGATTACCTTATTGTTCGTATTCTTCGTCGAGACCCAGGACATCAGAAGCATTACAGCCACAAAGCAGTGCCTTGAAATCAAAAATATTTTTCACCATCCGAAAAAGGAGATTTTATGGATCAAGACAAATTGGGCAGTAAAGATCAATTAAAACTTTCCGGTGGATCAGCGCAGTTCTACAGACTTGATAACCTGGAAAAACAAGGAATAGGGCAAATCTCACGTCTGCCGTTTTCAATTAAGATATTACTGGAGCAGACCATACGTAACCTGGACCATTTCCAGGTCAATGAGAGTGATATCCTGGCTTTGGCCAATTGGCAGCCAAAACAAAAATCTGAAAAAGAGATTCCGTTTAAACCGACCCGGGTTATTCTTCAGGACTTAACAGGTGTTCCCGCCATAGTTGATCTGGCTTCCTTACGAACATCCATGAGCAAGTTAGGTGGCAACCCTGCTGTCATCAATCCCAAAATACCGGTTGATCTCATTATAGATCACTCCATTCAAGTTGATTCCTATGGAAAATCTTCCTCCCTGCAGACCAATATGGAGAAGGAGTTTGAGCGGAACCGGGAGAGATATGAGTTTTTAAAATGGGGACAGAAAAACTTTAAAAATATGAAGATCTTCCCCCCCGGCGTGGGCATTGTTCACCAGGTTAATCTGGAGTCTTTGGCCAGTGTGGTTCAAATCAAAGACAACATCTGTTTTTCCGACACAGTGGTTGGAACAGACTCCCACACGCCCATGGTGAACGGTTTGGGCGTACTGGGCTGGGGCGTGGGGGGCATTGAAGCGGAATCGGTCATGTTGGGACAACCTATTTATATGCAAATCCCCCAGGTTGTGGGATTCAAACTGACCGGGGAAATGGGTTCCGGCACCACGGCCACGGATCTGGTGTTTAGAATTGTTGAAATCCTGAGGCAAGTGGGTGTGGTGGAAAAATTTGTTGAGTTTTATGGAGACGGACTTTCACAGCTAAGCCTTGCAGACAGAGCAACGATTTCAAATATGGCCCCTGAATATGGTGCCACCATGGGATTCTTCCCCACAGATATGGAGACGTTGCAATACCTGAAAAGCACCGGCAGAGCCCCTGATTTAGTTGAAAGAGTCGAGCATTACTGCAAAGCGCAAGGCCTGTTCAGAACCGACGGAATGACACCCCCGGACTTTTCAGATGAAATTGAACTGGATCTGTCCACAATTGAGCCTTCGCTGGCAGGTCCCAAACGTCCCCAGGACAGAATCGGATTATCGGAGATGAAGGGTGCCTGGGCAAAGACTTTAACCGCACCTGTCAGCCAGAGAGGATATGAGTTAAAAGAGAATGAACTGTCCTCCCAGGCCAAGATAAGTCCATCCGATTCAGAAGCGCCTTTTGTACTGGAACATGGATCGGTTGTTCTTGCGGCCATTACCTCTTGTACCAACACCAGCAACCCGTCCGTCATGATCGCGGCGGGATTACTTGCCAAAAAAGCGGTGGAAAAGGGATTAAAAACAAAACCCTGGGTGAAAACATCACTGGCTCCGGGATCCAGAGTGGTCACTGATTACCTGAACCAGGCAAAGCTTGACGGATTTTTAGAACAGCTTGGATTTTTTACAGTGGGATACGGCTGTACAAGCTGTATCGGAAATTCAGGTCCTCTTTCGGAACCTATTAGCAAAGCGATAACAAGCAACGATTTGGTTGTGGCGTCTGTCCTCTCCGGGAACCGCAATTTTGAAGGCAGAGTCAATCCGCTGACCAAAGCCAACTACCTGGCAAGCCCTCCCCTTGTTGTTGCTTATGCAATAGCAGGAACCGTAAATATCAATATTCTGGAAGATCCGTTAGGCACAGATCCCGGTGGACAACCGGTATATCTGAAAGATATTTGGCCGGACCCCAAAGAAATTGCACAGAATGCCGCACTCATCACACCGGACATGTATCTTTCACGGTACAGCAACTTTGAAACGCTGTCTCCGCTGTGGAACGAAATTCCAACCAAGGGAGATGAAGTGTTTGAGTGGGATGAATCCTCAACATATATCAGAAATCCGCCTTTTTTCCTGAATATGAGTAAAGATTTAAAACCAATCCGGGAGATCATTGACGCCAGGGTGCTGGTCAAGGTGGGAGATTCTGTCACCACCGACCATATCTCTCCCGCCGGAGCCATTGCGAAAAACAGTCCTGCCGCCACCTACCTGCTTGGGCATGGCATCCAGCAGCCCGATTTCAACTCATATGGTTCCAGAAGAGGAAACGACCAGGTTATGGTCAGAGGCACCTTTGCCAACATCAGATTAAGAAACCAGCTGGCGCCTGGAACCGAAGGCGGCATTACCACCTATCTTCCCACCGGAGAACAGACATCAATTTTTGAAGCCTCTGAAAAATATAAAGCATCCAAAACGCCTTTGATTGTCCTGGCCGGTAAAGAATATGGAACAGGATCTTCACGGGACTGGGCTGCCAAAGGAACTTATCTGCTCGGGGTCAAAGCCGTCATTGCCTCAAGTTACGAAAGAATCCACAGATCCAATCTGCTGGGCATGGGGGTTTTACCTCTACAGTTTAAAGATGGGAATTCCGCAGAGTCCCTGAATCTGACCGGGAAAGAATCCTATTCCATTCTGGGTCTGAATGACCAGATCAAACCCGGCCAGGATCTGACACTCAAAGTGGATGACAAAGAGATTCCTGTTGTGCTCAGATTGGATACGCCTGTGGAAATAGAATACTACCGTAATGGTGGAATTCTCCACACAGTTTTAAGAAATTTCATCAAAGACGTCGGTTAATTTTAACAAGTTTGCCCTTCCATAGGGCAAACCCAAGATTTTTTTAAGATTTCCCCCTGCCCTGACTAAAAAGCACTATTGAATGCCTAAACGGCAACCCGTGTTTGGGTTAAAAATTGCCCAGATGCAAGGCGCAAAAAAATGTGCAACCGGAGCATACTCAAGCATGTGAGGATTGCACATTTTTTTGCAACGCCGCAGATGGGTGACTTTTAATCCAAACACTATTTATGAGTCTCAATGTGCCAGATATCCCTGGCATACTCCCTGACAGCCCTGTCACTGGAAAATTTCCCCATATTGGCGGTATTTAAAATAGAGCATCTGGTCCATTGTTCCTGATCCTGATACAGGACACTGACCTTTTCCTGGGCCTGGATAAAGGCGCGGTAATCAGCAAGAACCAGATAGCGGTCACCATGGGCCATCAGTGAATCCCAGATGGGCAGGAAAAGATTGGGCTCCGTGGGGATAAAATGATTAAGTCTTACCATGTCCAGCGTAGCTTTGAGCTCTTCATCACTGTTGTAATATTCCCAGGGGTTGTATCCCTGCTTCTTTTTCTTTTCCACCTCTTTGGCGGTCAGGCCGAAAATAAAAATATTGTCGTCTCCCACCTCTTCCATGATTTCGATATTGGCCCCGTCAAGGGTACCGATGGTCAGTGCCCCGTTCAAGGCGAATTTCATGTTTCCGGTCCCAGACGCTTCAAGTCCGGCTGTGGAAATCTGCTCGGAAAGATCTGTCGCGGGGATAATCTTTTCAGCCTTGGAGACACAATAGTTGGGCATAAAAACGACCTTGAGTTTTTGGTTCACCTCGGGATCCTTGTTGACAACGTCTGCAACGGAATTGATCAACTTGATGATCAGTTTGGCCTGGACATAGGCAGGTGCAGCCTTGCCACCAAAAATAACCGTCCTTGGTACTACTGACCCGGCCGGATCCTTCTTGATCCTGTTATACAGGGTGATGACATGGAAAATATTTAAAAGCTGGCGTTTGTATTCGTGAATCCGCTTCACATGAACATCAAAAAGGCTATCAGAACTGATATCCATGTTGACTTTACGTTTAATATATTTAACCAGCTTTTCCTTGTTTCCCAGTTTAACCTGCCGCCATTTTTCACGGAATTGCGGGCTGTCGGCATGGGGGACAAGCTTTTTGAGCTGGTCAAGATCGGTAATCCAGTCGGACCCTATGGTCTCGGTAATCAGGGACGATAACGCCGGATTTGCCTGGAGTACCCACCGCCGGGGGGTCACACCATTGGTGACATTAATGATTTTCCCGGGGAAGATAATATCGAAATCCTTAAACAGCCGCTCTTTCAATATTCTGGAATGAAGGGCTGCCACACCATTGACCGTGTGGCTGCCCACAATGGCCAGATGGGCCATGCGCACCCTTTGCTCCAGACCATCTTCGATAATAGAGACCCGGCGTAACAACTCAGGGCTGTCCGGGTATTGTTTTTCCACCACGCTTAAAAAACGCCTGTTAATCTCATAGATGATCTCCATGTGACGAGGCAAAAGACGGAAAATCAGGCTGACCGGCCAGGTTTCCAGAGCTTCGGGAAGCACCGTGTGGTTAGTGTAAGCAAATGTTTTTACTGAAATGTCCCAGGCGTCTTCCCAATCAAGACCCTCTATATCCATCAACAGACGCATAAGTTCAGGAATGGCAATGGCGGGATGGGTGTCGTTGAGCTGAACCGCGACCCTGTCAGGCAACAGCTTGAAATCAGAGTTATGCTTTTGAAATCTGCGTATAATGTCCTGAAACGTAGCCGCCACAAAAAAATACTGCTGTTTGAGACGAAGTTCCCGGCCCACCGCTTTCTCATCACTGGGATAAAGCACCTTGGTGATATTTTCCGTGAGCACCTTACTCTCCATGGCTCCCATGTAGTCGCCCTGATTAAACTCCCGCAAAGAGAAATCCTGACTGGACATGGCTGCCCACAGCCGCATGTTATTTACATTCTGGGTGCCATACCCCGGAATAAGAATATCGCAGGCCATGGCATTAATGTCCAGGGAATCCACCCATCGGTAGCAAAGCTTGCCCGCGCTGTTTTTATAGGGTTCGGACCTGCCGTAAAACTGGACATTGGATAAAAATCCCCGGCGTTTGAACTCCCAGGGATTGCCCCAGCGCACCCAGTTGTCGCATTGTTCAACCTGATATCCATTGACAATGGTCTGATAAAATATACCGTAATCATACATGATACCATATCCGTACCCCGGAATATCCAGGGATGCCATGGAATCCAGGTAACAGGAAGCAAGCCGCCCCAAACCACCGTTGCCAAGGCCTGCATCCCACTCCTGCTCCTCAATTTCCTCCAGGGTGAATCCGGTTTCTTCCAGGGTTTTTTCGCACTCTTTGTTCAATTGCAGATTGGTGATATAGTTCATCAAAAACCGCCCCGGCAGGAACTCAAGGGAAAGATAATAGACCCGTTTCGCACTTCTGTCGTAGAAAGAACGCTGGGAGTTGAGCCACTTTTTAACCAGCCGGTCACGTACGCTGAAGGCAAGGCCTTTATAATACGTATCTTTCCTGGGCGGATAAAAATCGTTGCCCATGGTTGTCATGATGTGTTGTTTTATGTCTTCATGAAGAGTTGTGGTGGGCTGGTCATTTGTTGCCGGAGTTTTGCCCGGGTAATGTCTTTGGTCGTTCATATTGCACTTCTCCCTATGCTACTGTTATCCCCCGTCGTAAACGGAAAACCGGATGGGTTTTGTGGTTGGAACGTCTTTTTTATCGGGTATATAGTTAAAAGAAATCTGACCTGTTTGACCAATTTACATAAATTTCAGTCAGATATCAATGAAATTTCGCATTGGTGAACATAAAGTATATTCTTGGTTTTTTACCAGGAGAACAGAGGATTGGAAGACGGATCCTCCTATTTTTAGTAAATTTGATGGTAAATCAGAAGTGTAATGACAGGACTATCCGGGTTTATTTTTCCTGTGTCTTTTTACATCCTCCGCTTTTTTCACCGGGACCCGGCTCAAGCCCCATGTACCTGCGTACACCAGGAATGTCATTGCCCTCCACGACCCAGGAGCCGTCCTGGGCCACCACCAAAGGTACAAAGGATATATCAGCTTTGTCGAGCAGATCAAAGGTTTTGTCTATGAGCTTGCTCGCTTGTTCACAACCTTTTACGGCATCACTTCTTTTCAGGGTTCTGTATGCACCATAGCTTAAATGCTCGCAAATGGCATGGGCAGTCATGGTTTTGCTTTTCTCGCCCAGAACAGGGTATATGATCAGTTTCAGCACAAGCTCCGTTTCTGCAGCGATTTCTTCCAAACCGTCAAGAAGGGCCTTGCAGTGACTGCAGCCCGGATCTGTTATAACATAGATAAACTTACCGGATGCTCCTTTCGGCGAAAAACTTAGAGAAACCAGGTCTGCCAGGTCTGCTGCGTGGGTTTTAAAAAAAAATTTGCGCATCGCAACAGCCTTTGCCTCTTTTTCCTCGGCTTTTTTGCGTTCCGCATCAGCAATATCGGACAGACTGGACATGGTTGTCCGGGTGATGGATATACCGTCTTTGTACAGCCGGCCCACAACGATGAAATCCTTTCCCGCGTATACGGGCACAAGACCTCCGTCAATGGAGAGTACGGCTTCACAAAGAACACCCTGCCCTTTTTTAAACACCAGGCGCGCGTCTTCGGGCAAAGTAACCTGGGACTGTAACCAGTCCAAGGTCACGTGATCGCATACCGATTCTGCACGAACAGAAGAGACACCGGTTGAAAAAACAAAAAGTGCCAGCAGCAAAACAGCAGGAAACCTGAAATGTCTTAAGGATATCATGATATTATTCATAGTTATTCGTTAATGCTCCAGAGTCTGTGAAAGGCGCGGACTGGGGGAACGGAACAGCTCCACCTGCTCAATACACAGAAAGGACTGCCGGATTCTTTCTGCCTTGATTCTTGCCTTTTCAACGCTTTCTGCCGGAATTTTGTTTTTCTCATACCACATGTCCGGATCCGATAAAAATTCAATTAAATGGGTTTCCGCCTGGGCAGCATTCTTACAGGATTTTACAAGGTGGGGTACAAATGCGGGCCCGAATTTTTTATCTGCGATTTTCTGGGTCTGTTTTCTGGCATTTTCCCATAAATTGTCCGGGTCCAGAAGGATGATGGGGGCCAGGGGATTTTCATGGATTTTCATGGATGTGATGGTGATGCTCAACTCCTCGGCACTGCCGTAGCCACCGGTGTTAATCACTGGCAGATTGCTCAGTTTCTGGAGATGATCCTGACGGGCAAGACGCAGTCCCTCATTATATTTAATCAATCCGTCACAGGTTGTTAAAGAGGCCTGGTTCTCCCCTTCCAGGTCAATGGCGATGCCCACGCTCACAATATTGTGACGGCGGGCCAGATCGTTGGCCTCCTTCATCAGGCCGGGGCCGCCTCCGTGGACAATTCCCATTTCATCCCCTAAACGCAAGGCCAGACGATTGATCAGCTCAATGGTCAGACAGTTGTCCGCCGCCTTGGTATGTGACCCGTAAAAGGCAAACCAGAACCTGACCCGATCAAAGCGCTCCCAGTCATCGGGCTCCATGAAACACCCGTGGTAAAATGAATACAGCTTATCGACCCTGGGATCGTACCGCATGAATTCGCACCGGGCCTGTTCGGCATGGGTCAAAGATATCATGTGACGTATATCGTCGTCAGCGAAACATGGATTTTCCGCATTTATGAGAAATGTGCACAATCCGGTTCTTCGCAACGCATCCACCACCTCCCGTTCCGGAAATTGCGGTCCGATGAATACCCGGGAATTCACCCCTCCCAGAACGGACAGCTTGCCAAGGGTTTCTCTGAGCTGATCGCCCAGGGTATCGGGAATGGTGAGTTCATGGCGGCGCTGGGTGCTTTTAGCAAGACAGTTCTTGATAATCTCTAACTGTGCCTCCCCTTTGGTATTCATGGCCCGGGGCACCTGGATGAAATTACCCTTGTTCAGAATCAGGCCGATGGAATTTTCGTCCAAAATATCAAACAGATTGGACACCTCGGCATGGGTAAGCAGATCGCACAGCCGGTATCCCTCTTTTACCCTGGCCTTTTCCAAGGGTACGGTCAAGGGATTGCGACTTCTGAAAAAACGGATACGAATACGGATATCACCTAAAAGAACAGGTGTTTTCCCTAGATGATACAACTCCACCTGTCGGTTCCTGAAGGTGCGGAAAGGATCCAGAACCCTGGCAGGCAAATGGATAATGTCATTTTTTTCAGGGGTGACGATGGCATCAATGATACCGTAAATATCACCCAAAGAGATCTTGATGGCTCCGATAAAAAGCGCACCCGGATTAAGAAAGCTATGATCCGGGTCCATGGGAACATTGGACCGGATGGCATTGAGGGCACTTCGACCCTTTTTGATCACCGCGCCGATACTGGACCGGATCATGGCTGCCGGTTCAAAACAATACTGAAAAGGTGAAAGCGCCACCTCGATATAGTCGCAGCTGTTCCCGGTTAGAGCATCGGTTTCCTGACAGATGTCAAACCCTTCATAATAGCCCTTGCCCACCCGGTTACCCACAAAAAGCCGTTTATGAAGATAGTGGCGAACGTCCCGGATACGCAATTCCGGATCCATGACCACGAGCCGTCCTATTTCATCACCGGTTTCAAATAAATCCAGGGCATTGGTCAAAAGGGGGTTCAAATTTTGGATGATGCCGGAAAGAAGAACCTTTGACCCGTCGATTTCAGGGTTCGGCTGGGGTTGCCCGGGCATATGGGTGTCCGTAAGCAAGCCCATCTGGGCATTGCCGCTTCTGCCGGAAAAAAACCAGGGTTTGCCTTCCTTCAGGGATGATATGATATAATCCGACACCTTGGGGAAGAGAAACCGGACATCCATCTGCTCTTCCTTGGGCGTACGAAGGGCGATGCTGTCAATATATCCGTCCGGACTGATTATCTGGGGTATGTCCATTAAGAATCCTATTCTCACGTCAGATTGTGCAAAAAACCTAAACCACAGAAGGGCAAGCATAAATCCGGGGCAGTTATACGTCAAGAAAAAATAGATTTTAATACCAGGCAGGGTGATTACTATTTCCCCGGGATTGTGTAAAGAATCATGGTCTCCATGATTCTTTTGATGCGATATTCCTTATAGTGCGAACCGGCAGACAAATAAATTCAAATTCAGCTGTTATTACTATTGCTTTTATATACATATTTTGTAAAATCAGCATTTAGGCTCACCTGGAAATTTCTCTGATTTATGTGATTGACCGTTAGGACAAATCAGTGTGGTATTGTGTTTATAGCCCGGTATTTTTTCGACGCCCTGACGCCTGCTGTCCCGGGAGTAGCCGCGTCGTCGGTGGACTCGACTGCAAACCCAGTCCAATCAGTCAAGAATAACCTCACAGGGAAAAAGAGTTTATGGACAATGAAAAAGAAAAACGCACCATTCTGGTGGTGGACGATACACCGGAAAATATTGATATACTGGTAGGCATACTCAAATCCGAGTATAAGGTTAAAGCGGCGTTAAATGGAGAAAAAGCCATAAAGATTGCAACGGGGGACAGCCCTCCGGATCTTATCCTGCTGGATATTATGATGCCGGATATGAATGGACACCAGGTGACACAGGTTTTAAAAAAGAATATAGCCACCCGGGAAATCCCTATCATTTTCGTCACAGCCATGAATGAAATTGAAGACGAAAAGAGAGGATTGGAATTGGGTGCTGTGGATTATCTGACCAAACCCATCAGCCCGGCCATCGTCAAGGCACGGGTACGTAACCAGATAGAGCTGAAAATGCATCGGGATCATCTTGAGGATATGGTGTTCCAGCGTACCAAAGAACTTGAAATGACAAGGGAAGTCACCATTTTCAGCCTTGCAGCCCTGGCTGAAACCCGGGACAATGAAACCGGGGGACACATTATCCGCACCCAGAAATATGTCCGGACCCTGGCCCTGGCCCTTCAGACACATCCGGACTTTTCCAAGGATCTGGATGATGACACCATCAATCTGCTTTATAAATCAGCCCCACTTCACGACATAGGCAAAGTAGGAGTACCGGACGCGGTACTTCTGAAGCCCGGCAAACTCACTGACGAAGAATTTGACATCATGAAAACCCATACAGACCTGGGCAAAGAAACCATCATCCGGGCGGAAAAAGCCATGGAAAACAGCCGTATCAGCGAATTCCTGTGCCTGGCAAGACATATCGCCCATACACATCATGAAAAATGGGACGGTTCCGGATATCCCCAGGGCCTTCGTGGCGATGATATCCCCTTTGCCGGCCGCATCATGGCTGTGGCAGATGTATATGACGCGTTAATCAGCAAACGGGTTTATAAGCCACCCTTTTCCCATGTCAAAGCCAGGGATATCCTGTGCAAAGACAGCGGCACCCATTTTGATTCCCGGATCATTGAGGCTTTTATGGCGCATGGAGAAGAATTCAGACTCATTGCCCTTGAATTTGCCGATCACGATGAAGAACGAAGAGTTTTGCAGGAAAAATAGTTTTTAACACAAAGGATCTATACCAACAAAGGGGGTGCACAGGAAGTATTTAGCACTGACGGGGCAAGGGGAGCGAACGGCGGCAGCGACAATTTTGCCGGGTTCGGGTCGCCATTGGAAAAACTGCCACAGGGGATCGATCCGGCCTGTATCACTGAAAGTGATTTGAACGACAGGCTCGCCCGCATTGAAGTAAAAGCTGTCCAAGGCAAGGGTCAGTCCCCTGCCGACAGCCTTGACATAGGCTTCTTTCAGGGTCCAGATATCAAAAAACAGCTTTCTTTTTTCAGCATCGGGCACCTGGGACACAAGTTCTGCCTCACATGTACAGAAAAATCGTTTGGCAACAGAAAGAGCCATTCTTCGCTCCACATCCTCCAGGTCCACCCCCACAGCAGTACCACGGCACAAGGCGCAGACTGCCGCGCCATGGCTGTGGGAAAGGTTAAAATGAATATCCGGCCATCCGGCTAAAAAGGGTTTGCCGTATTCATTCACTGAAAAGCAAAGCATTTTCGGATTCAGCCCGGTCACCCGGGAGAGCAGATACCGCACCAGGGCCTTTGACACAAGGCTTAGATGCCTGTCTTCCGGTTTCAGATATCGGTCCGCCTTCTGGATTTCTTCCAAAGAAAGATAATCTCTGTATTGTCTTAAAAGGGACAGATCAGATATCTGGTCCGCCCGGGTATAAAACACATGAATGTGACCGGAATCCAACGGAAGCGGTGTCATCATTTATAATTATCGAACAAGCAAATTACTGCCGGGATAGATCTTATCCTCTGGCGTCATATTATTCAGTTTGCGTATAGTTGGTACAGATGTTTTATATTTCTGGGAAATGGACCACAGCGTTTCACCCTTTTGAACAGTATGGAACTGATTGGTCTCTTTTGGTTTCACCGCTTTTTTCTTTATCTGCTGAACCTTTTTCTCAGGCACAGGCTGGATAGTTTTTTTCACTTCAGGGTTTGGTTTGACAACAGATTTAGGTGGTGGAGCCGAAACAACAGAAGCCGGCTTGTTCAATTGACCTTCAAGTTTGCCCACACGTTCAATAAGGGTGTCCAATTTTAAATTTACTGCCGTTTCAATTCGTGTGATACGTTGATCAAGATCAGACACAGCCCGTGATACGGGTTGATTTTCACCCGGGTCCGAAGAGGAGATAAGTTTGGCCAAAGAGACCTCAAGGGAGGAGATGCGGGCCTCAAAACCCTGGGCTATCTGCTCTGTACCTGCAGATGACCCAATGTGTTTTTCATCTTTCTGGGGCGTGGGTGATCCCCAGAAAAAAAAGAAAAAAACCAGGGCCGTGACCGCCAGAGCAGCCAGAAGAATCATGGTGAATTCATTTTTTTTCAACAATGATCCACCGGATTCCATGGCAGATCCCCCGGATTCGTTTTCTTTCGGATTTGTGTTTTTGTCCGGGGTGAAAATAGGGACGTCATGTTTGGTCATTATCTTCATTTTTAGACTCCTGAAAAAGATGCATCTGCCTTTTAATACCACTTCAGTATGTTATTACAAGCCTAAACAGTAAATTGATAAACAGATCAGCCCCAAGGCAACGAAGGGCAGAAAATAAACTTTTTAAGGTGCCGGGAAATATGGTATTATTATTGAATTCACGTTTTTAAATATGCTAATCTTATCTATAACTTTGTATTTAACAATTGAACCAGGTAGTACTTATGCGGAACAAATTTTTTTTGCACATACCCATTTTTCTGGTGTGTTTATCACTGACCATAGGACCGCTGTGTTCATATGTGTCTGCCCAGGACTCTTTTACCAATAAAATCGGAATGAAATTTATTCTGATTCCGGCAGGATCATTTATCATGGGAAGTCCTGAGTCCGAAAGGGGGCGTCAGAAATACGAAACACAGCACAAGGTGACACTAACAAAAAGCTATTATATGTCAGAAACCGAAGTGACCCAGGGACAGTGGGACCGCCTGGTGTCTCCGAACCCCTCATCTTTTAAGATGGGCAGCTACTATCCTGTGGATACAGTCTCCTGGAATGAGGCTGTTCAGTTTATTCATTTTTTAAACCAGCGGGAAAACACCAATAAATACCGGTTGCCCACCGAGGCAGAGTGGGAATACGCCTGTCGGGCAGGAAACCAGACCGCCTTTGCCACTGGCGGCATTACCACTTTTTCCTGCAAGGAGCCTGAACCGGCCCTTGTGACCCATGCCTGGTACTGCTTTAATTCAGGTGGATTTTCACCTGCAGGAGATTTTAAACCCCACCCGGTAAAATTACTCAAGCCCAATAACTGGGGGCTTTACGACATGCATGGCAATGTTCAGGAATGGGTTCAGGATGCCTGCCAGTGGCGTACGCTTTGGAATTCAGGAACCGGGACCATTACCCGGACCTATGTTGACGGCATTACTGATCCTCTGGAAACAAAAGGTGAGCACCGGGTGGTCAGGGGGGGGGGATGGTTCCAGAACAGTAAATACCAGCGAAGCGCCTACCGTACCAATTATAAGCCGGTGGCCCGGCGTAACAGCCTTGGATTCAGAATCGTCCGGGACCGGTGACTAAACATATTCAATCAACCCCTGTCTGTTTTATCAAACAGCCTGAAAAGATAAATTCCTGCCCCGAGCATGCCAAGGTCCCGGACCAGCAACCAGACTGAGGACCATATCCCCTTGGTGTTTCCCAAAGAAAAGCACCCGCAATCAAATTCATGCCCCCGTATCAGATTAAAGCTGATCAAAATAATAAAACAGAAAAGCATGATATTAATCAAAAGCAGACCCGAACGTTTAAGCACACCGGTTATCACACAGATCCCGCAGACAAATTCCACAAAAGGTATGACAATGGCCAACACATTGATAATTTGATAGGGGAAAACGGCATAGCCATATAAAATCACGGCAAACTGATCAGGTGACACGATTTTATGCCAGGAAGCAAAAATAAAGGTACATCCTAAAAACAGACGCAGGCCCCATTCAAGTATGCCTGTTTGCCGGCCCAAATCCCTGGATGGCCAAGGCCCTTTGAAACGGGACAATGTACTCACTGGTCAGCTCCCTGGGTGACCACATCAAATCCCATCTCCTCCCACTCTTCAAACCCGCCTGCGTAAACCGTCACATGGGTGAAACCCATTTTCATCAAGTGGGAGGCAAATGTATGGGAATCATGGCAGGTGACACCGGCACAATACACAAGGATTTTATCTTCAGGGGTTATTTTTGACAGCAAAGTCTCTTTTTGATCGTCCTTCGACTCTTCTTGTTCCTCGAGATCATTCAAAGGGAAATTCAATGCTCCCGGAATATGACCCAGATCATAAATTTCCGGCCAGCGGACATCAAGAATAATCATTGTACCGGATTCAACCAGCTGTTTAGCTTTATACGGGTCATTGATCTGGAGGACATCAACCGCGTGGGCCTTGTTCGCCCCGGGCATGACCACACCAATTTCCGGATCCCATTGCCCTTCCAGGGCAATACCGTTGGGCGACAGCGCATTAGCACTAAAACTGAGCACCAGGCTGATGATTAAAATAAAAAAACATCCTAGAATATCCGGGGTACGTATCATAATCTGGCCTTTATACTTTTGAATATATCAACACGTTTCTGCATGACAATAAGTTTAAGCCACACCTCAAGCAGCTGGGCCATTCCAGCCTCTTTGGTACGGACCTGATTGGACTTTAAAGCGTCAGGACCTTGTTGTTTCGAATTTTCTGCAGTTTTCTTTTGGGCCTCAAGACGGGAGATGGTGTCAAGGATATCGATATTCTTGACATCCCCAGGCAGGCTTGTATCAATCTGCCTGTATATTTCAAGGGCATCGTTAATATATCCCTGTTTCTCGTACAATCGGGCCAATTGCAGGCTTGCAAAATTACGGGTCATTTTTCAGATCCTTAATTCTTATGTATCTGGTTTTGGGGTGTCTCATTTTGAAATTTTTCTTTGAACACCAGTTCATCCCTATCAGCCATTTCGTGCTCATGTTTGGCCAGATGTTTAATGTACTCAATATCGGTTTTCAGTCTTTGTATCTCTTTTTCCATTTTTAAATTTTGACTTTTGGCAATGGCAGCCTGGGCTTCAAGCTGATCCTGCCTTGATTTAAGCCGACTATAATCCATAACGCCACTTGTTGAGAAAAAAAACATAAATAAAAGAATTACCGCCCCGCCCATGGACAGGTAAAGGCATATTTTTTCCATCCGGGTCATTTTTTGTTTAAAAAAATCCTTGTGAGCATGGCCATTTCCGGATTTGCTGACAGTCGGGCCCCCAACAAGTAGCAACCGGCTCCGGCACCGATGGTGATAACAAACCCTGCGGCCTGAATGATAAGAGCGCAGTCTGACCAGAAGCCCCAGAGATATCGAACCAGAATGAACATTATAGCAGACATAAAAACCGCTCTGCAAGCGCAAACCAGCACTGCTCTGCCGCGAACACCAAAAGGCCCGGATGCGGCAAGCATGGCAAATCCCGCCACAGCGGACACAGACAGAGCCAAACTGAGTCCTGTGGCCCCCATACGCTGTGATAGAAAACGGCACAGCAAAAAATTGCACCCGATGGAGACAATACCTGCCATAAACGGCTGCCGGATACTGGACAACGCATAATGAAAAGAGACAAAAAGCCGGGTGCCGGCAACAGCCCATAGCCCAAGTACCATGAAGACAAGACATTGTCCGGTCTGATCCACAGCCGTCAGGTTAAAAGCCCCCCTGCCGAACAAAAAAGAGACAATGGGGCGATTTAAGGCGATGATGCCGGCCATTGCAGGAATAATTAAAAACAGGACCATGCGGACGCCTGTCTCAAACAAAAGACCCACATCCTGTGTTGAATCCCAAAGAGTGGGTTCAGATTTGGTTTCGGATTGTTTTTCCGTTCAAGACAGGTGGTTGCACTGAGCATGGGCAATAAAACCGTGGCAATAGGCGATGCCACCAAAGCCAATGGGAACTGAACCAAACGTTCGGCATAATTAAGATAAGAGACTGACCCCGGATCAAGCTTTGATGCGGCAAGCCCTGCCACCAGCACATTGATCTGAAACGGTGCTGCCCCGATTATACAAGGAGCCAGGGTCATAAAAGCTTTTTTGACCCTGGGATGAACCCGGACAAAAGATTTAAAGTCAAGCATGCCTATCTTTGCAAGGCTTGGAATCTGAAAAACAAGCTGAACAATTCCGCCGGCGGTTACCCCGACAGCCAGGACTGCAATCTTTGGCGTGAATCGATTGGAAAAGAATACAGCTGCCGTGATGACACAAAGATTGAGCAGGATCGGTGTGGCCGCAGGTACATGAAAGTTTCCACTTGCATGGAGCACGCTCATGGACAGGGCCACTAAAAAAATAATGAACATATAAGGCATCATTATCCTAAACAGCAGACAGGTCAATGTATGGGCATAGGATCCTGTCGAATACCCCGGCGCAAAGAGATCAATCAGAAAAGGTGCAAAATAGATCCCGAAACTGACCAGCACAACTCCTGCAATGGATATAAAAAAAAGGGCATTTGAAAATATGGTGATGGCCTGTTCTTTCCTGTTCCGGGCAAATTGTTCTGCAAACAAAGGGATGAAAGAGATACTTAAAATTCCATCGGACATCATTTTCCGGACCAGATCAAAAGGTCTTAAGGCAATAAAAAATGCGTCGGACACCATGCCTGCACCAAAAATAAAAGCAATCACCGCATCCCTTACCATGCCAAGTATTCTTGAAATCAATGTGATGGAACTGATAAAAGCTGCCTTTTTAATAAAATGTGCCACATGTTTTCCTTGACATATTTATCTGTTTTATATATCTTACCGAATTTGATATAAGTTTTACTATTTATTTTTAATTCACTATTTTATGAAGGAGCTATACCAAGTTGGCGAACCATAAATCAGCAAAAAAACGCGCAAAACAAAATCAGGTCAGACGGATGAGAAACAAATCCGTAAAAACCTCCCTTAAAACCCTTGAAAAGAAACTTCGGACAGCCAAAGAAGCTGGTGAAAGTACCGAAGAACTCATGAAAAAGACCCAGTCAGCCATCCACAAGGCCGCTAAAAAAGGTATTGTTCACAAGAAAACTGCTTCAAGGAAGATCTCAAGACTGTTCAAATTTGCGAACGCATAAGATGCGCGTTTTTGCACCATTTAAGCACAGCCGGTCCAGACCATAAACCGGCGCTCGTCCCATACCAAGGCACAGGCGCCGGTTCGTTTTGATGAATCAAAAGTCGTTTGTCATCTGACTGACCAGGCGTTCTGCCATACGCTCGGCAATGAGTTCAACCGCCTCCCGCTTATTGGCCTCATCATTCACGGAAATACTTGATACCCTATAAGACTCTGTAGCTGAAAAGTTTTTCACTGACCAGAGAATATTTCCACCGGCCCCGGTTAAAGTCACATCCACTTTAGCCGTGACTGCCCTTTCCATAACATTTTCCGAAGAAGACCTGGATATTGTAGAAAAAGTGATGGAATGAACTGTACCGGAAATTTTACGGGTGGTATCTCCGGCAGCCACAACAACGGTGTCTGTCTTCGCGGTAATTTCTCGAATCAGTTCATTGGTAAAAGAGATACCGGCTCTGGATTCGGTGCTCCTGTTTTCAAACATAACAACAGACACCCGGGTGACATCACTATTAATGAAGCCACCGCCTTCAAGCCGGTATCCGCACCCAGAACCGATCATCACAAACAATGCCGCCAGTACCCAAGGAACACACTGTCTCATAAATTACACCACAATATTCACCAGCGTCTGTTTTTTACGAATCACAATCATTTTACG
This sequence comes from uncultured Desulfobacter sp., assembly GCF_963665355.1. Lineage (GTDB taxonomy): Bacteria > Desulfobacterota > Desulfobacteria > Desulfobacterales > Desulfobacteraceae > Desulfobacter. The sequence goes on along the minus strand of NZ_OY762229.1, from coordinate 4,094,175 downwards.
GATCTCTTTGCCTTCCACATACTTGGTGATTCTTGAATCTGAAAGGGCGGCAGATTTAATGTCGTCCTCGCTTGAGTCTGCACCCATGGAAAACGTTGCCCGCAATTTTCCGTTAATCTGAACCACAACGACAACCTCGTCAGTCTGCATGGAATCTTTCCTGAACTCCGGCCAGGGCTGTTCAAGAATAGAACCCTTGTTCCCCATCAATGCAAACAGCTCCTCGCAGAAGTGGGGAATGATGGGACTGAGCAGAAGCAGCACATTTTCAAGACAGAACCAGACCACAGATTTAAGCTCATCATCAGTCTTTTCAAGATCAACCGCATAAAGGGCATTGACCAGCTCCATGACAGCGGCAATGGCCGTATTGAAATGGAAATTGGTCTCTATATCCGCCGTCACCTTCTGGATCGTCTGATTGGCCTTGATATACAGCTCCTTTGCCTGATCCGATTTCAGCAAATCAGCCGGCCCTTTGTAGGCATCAACACCCTGGATGATTTCCATACAGGTCAACGCCAGACGCCAGACGCGGTTGACAAATCGGTTGCTGCCTTCAACCCCGTCTTCGCTCCATTCCAGATCCCTCTCGGGAGGAGCGGCAAACAGACAGAACAACCGGGTCACATCAGCGCCGTATTTTTCCAGAAGCTCATTTGGATTGACCACATTTTTCTTGGATTTGGACATCTTGATCACACGCCCGACATCCACATCCTTGCCGCACATGGTACAGACAAGTTTCCCGCCATCTTTCTGGCCCTGCTCCGGGAACAGATACCCGTGATCGGGACAGGTCATGGTCTCCTTGCACACCATCCCCTGGGTTAAAAGCCGTGTAAAGGGTTCTTTATAGGGAACAAGACCCAGGGTATTGAGAACCCGTAAAAAATACCGGGAATAGAGAAGATGCAGCACCGCATGCTCCACCCCACCGATATACTGATCAACAGGCATCCAATATTCCACCGCTTTGGGATCAAACATGCCTTTGTCATACCGGGGAGAACAGTAGCGCAAGTAATACCAGGAAGACTCAACAAAGGTATCCATGGTATCGGTATCCCGCCTTGCATCTTCCCTGCCGCAGGCAGGACAGGTGGTCTTGGCAAAATAATCCAGAGTCGGCAGAGGTGATCCGCCTTTTTCCAGCAGATTGGCATCTTCGGGCAGGGTAATGGGCAGGTCAGCTTCCGGAACCGGAACCACCCCGCAAGAGAGACAGTGGATCACGGGAATGGGCGCACCCCAGTACCGCTGACGGGAAATTCCCCAGTCACGCAGACGAAAAGAGACCGCACGCTTACCAATACCCGACTCTTCAAGCCAGTCCGCCATTTTTTCAATGGCGTCCTTACTGTCCATGCCGTTAAATTGTCCGGAATTGGCCATAACACCGCGACCGGCATAGGCCTCGGTCATGGTGGCACCATCAAGGGTTTCTCCTTCGGGCTGCACCACCACCCGAACCTCAAGTCCGTACTTTCTGGCAAAATCAAAGTCCCGCTGGTCACCGGAAGGCACGGACATGATCGCACCTGTACCATACCCCATTAAAACAAAATTGGCCGTGTATACAGGAATCTTTTCACCCGTGGCCGGATTAATGCAGTAAGCGCCGGTGAACATCCCTTCTTTCTCATACTTCTCAATACCTTCGGCAGAGCGCTCCTGCCTGGACACCTTATCCACAAACTGAGCCACGGCCGTTTCCTGGTCAGTACCCCTGGACAGGGTCTCCACCAGGGGATGTTCCGGGGCAAGACACATGAAGGTGGCGCCGAAAATGGTGTCTGGTCGGGTGGTGAAGACAGTGATGACCTCATTACTGCCATCTACTTTAAAATTAAGCTCTGCGCCGACGCTTTTACCGATCCAGTTTTTCTGCATGGTGGTGACATTATCAGGCCAGCCGGGAAGCTTATCGCAATGGAGCAAAAGGTCTTCAGAGTAGTCGGTGATCTTGAAAAACCACTGCCACAACTTTTTCTGCTGAACCACCTGGGAACACCGCCAGCACTTGTCCTGTTCAACCTGCTCATTGGCCAGAACAGTCTGGCATTTTTCACACCAGTTGACATAAGACTCCTTACGATAGGCCATCCCCTTTTCAAGCATTTTCAAAAACAGCCACTGTTCCCAACGGTAGTATTCCGGCCGACAGGTGGCGATCTCCCTGTCCCAGTCATAGGAAAACCCCATTTTTTTAAGCTGGGCCCGCATGGCCCGGATATTGTCATAGGTCCAGGCAGCCGGATGGGTATTATTGTCAATGGCAGCGTTTTCTGCAGGCATACCAAAGGCATCCCAGCCCATGGGATGAATGACATTAAAGCCCCTCATGCGCTTGTAACGGACCACCACATCACCTATGGTGTAGTTGCGCACATGTCCCATATGAATTTTTCCCGAAGGATATGGAAACATTTCAAGCAGATAGTATTTTTCCCGGGACGGATCTTCTTTTACTTTGAACAGCTGGGTATTTTTCCAGTATTCCTGCCACTTGGGCTCGACCTGGGAAGGGATGTACCGTTCCTCCATTATTTTAATTCCTTTCGAAAAACATCTATATTCGTTGTTGAAACTTTTTAGATGCCATAAGACAGGTGAAATAGCAAAGGTATTTTTTGGACCACGGGGAGGTCAATGGCAGTATGGCCCAAAATATAAAATATTTATATTGACCACGCAAATCCAAGATGATATAGGAAGTGGTTTTATTGTCTTACGTGGACAATATGCATAATTACTTTATCCTTGCTCCGGGTTATAAAATAAGGTTGATCCGGGGCTTCATATCCACAAGGAGGAAAAATGAGGAAGTACGAAACCGTATTCATTTCTGATCCTGACATGTCGGATCAGGCCCGTGAAGAGCTGTTCGAAAGAGTCAGAAGCATCATTGACAGGGAAAATGGTATAATTCTGAACTTTGATGAATGGGGCTTAAAAAAGCTGTCCTATGAGATTAGAAAGAAACTGCGCGGGTATTACGTCTGCCTGACTTACGGCGGAACCGGAGCACTGGTCACCGAGCTTGAAAGAAACTTCCGTCTAAGTGATTTTATCATGAAGTTCATGACTATCCTTATCACGGAACATGCCACTGAAGAGTCTCTTAAGGAAGAAGCTGAACAGCTCAAAGAAGCTGCCAAGCAAGCTGCCGAATCCGTATCCCAGGAAGAAGACACCCAAGAGGAAAACGATAAGGATGATGATCAAGACACCGATTCTGAAGAGACATCTGAAACTGCCGAATAATTCAAGGAACAATTCAAGCACAAAGGAGATCAAGTATGTTTAAAGGTCAAAAAGGCGGCGGAAAAAACAGATTCTATCAGCGCCGCAAAATCTGCAGGTTCTGCGTGGACAGCACCATGGAAATCGATTATAAAAATCCCAAAGCACTCAAGCAGTTCATTACCGAACGGGGTAAAATAATTCCCCGCCGTATTACCGGGACCTGTGCCAAACATCAGCGCAAGCTGACAACAGCCATCAAACAGGCCCGGCAGATTGCACTTCTGCCGTTTGTTGGACGCCCCTTAAATTAAGACAAAAAAGCTACTCACAGGTTTTTGGGTTATGCCGTTATCCATCACACACCCGGTTTTCATCAGGGAAACTTTGACAGGCATTATTTTCTGTCTGTTGATTTATGGTGTGGTGTTTGCATTTCCCCTGCTTGGTGTTTTTGTTCTTCTGTTTCTACCTTTGCCGGTGCTTTTTTACCGTCTTAAACTTGGCAGAAACAGCGGTGCTGTGATTGCTGCGGCAAGTTTTTTGATACTGGTTCTCATGGCCAAAGGACTGGCTTTTGACACGCTTTACTTCGGATTGCTTCTGGCAACCGGCCTGATCCTAGGTGAATGCCTTGAGCGACATATGAGTATTCAAAAAACCATGGGACTGACCGCCTTAATGGCAACATGCGCTGTTTTCGCGGCTCTTATGGTTTACACCACCAGCCAGGGAAGGAGCTTATCCGCCATAATGACGGATTACATGAATCAATCCCTGAGCATCGCCAAGCAACTGTCTACCGAACTCGGGATGGATCAGGACAAGACCCAAAGGCTGATATCATCCATGATGATCGTTACGCCAGCCATGTTCATGATCTCCTTTACGACCACCCTGTGGCTGAATATCATGATTATCAGGAAGTTATTAAAACGCAAGGGTGTTATAATTAAAAGCATTGAGCACCTGAATCATTATAAGGCACCGGACATGCTGGTCTGGGTGGTTATCGGATGTGCAGTGACATTGATGATCCCCTCAAGCCCTGTGAGAATAGTTGGCATCAATGGCCTACTTGTTTTAATGCTTGTTTATTTTTTTCAAGGAATTGCAGTTGTCTCCTTTTTTTTTCAGCAAAAAAATACACCCATGGCGCTGAAAGGATTATTTTATTTTATGATTGCCATACAGGTGTATGTTTTAATCCTTGTCATTGGACTTGGCTTTTTTGACAATTGGATTGATTTCAGGAAACTTTCTGCATCACCAAAATAAAACTATGCCGGACCGTAAAAAGACAACGGCCGGATTGGAGGTTTACAATGAGAGTAATACTAAAAGAAACCATCGACACATTGGGTATCGCAGGTACCGAGTGCAAGGTGGCAGAAGGCTATGGACGCAATTACCTGCTGCCCCAGGGTAAAGCGATTCTTGCGACCCCTGCCAACCGCAAGGTTATGGAACAGGCCCGGACAAAACTTGAGCTTCAGATCGCCAAAGAAAGAAAGATTGCCGAAGAGATGGCAGCAAAAGTCAAACAGGTTGCCATCACAATCAAGGCCAAGGTCCGCGAAGAAATTTATCTTTACGGCTCCGTAACCACCCATGATATCAAAGAAGCCCTGGATGCACAGAATGTTGATGTTGAACGAAGATCCATTCTGCTGGCAGAACCCATCAAGGAAACCGGTGAATACAAAGTACCCATCCGTTTATATAAGGATGTGGAACCTGAAATCACCGTGACGGTTCTTGCCGAAGAAAAACAAGACAATTAGTTCCGATACATGCCTGCAGACCTTTGGAATTCCAGGGGTCTGCAGGCATTTTCTTTAAAGGTTTGTGATGGCAAAAAAAGAATTCGTTAAATCAGATCATCTTCTAAATCGTACGCCGCCCCATGATACAGATGCCGAAGCCTCACTTTTGTCCGCCATCTTCATTAATAATGACAGCCTGCTTGATATAGTTGAGATACTTAAACCTGATGATTTTTACAAAGGGGCCCATAAAAAAATATTCAGGGCCATCACAGAACTTGCCGGCAAAGAGGAACCCGCAGACCTTGTAACAGTTGCCAATCACCTGAACGAAAAAGATGAGTTGGAAGGAGTAGGCGGCCCTGCTTTCCTGGCAGCAATTTCCGATGCAGCACCTGTGGCGGTCAATGCCGTTCACTATGCCAGAATCATCCGTGAAAAATCCACATTGCGTCAACTTATCAATGCATGTTCAGCGACCATTGAACGCTGCCTTGAAGACAAAGGTGATTTTAAAGATATCCTTGATGAGTCCCAGGCCTCTGTGCTTAAAATTGCCGACCGCCAGTCAGGCAGTTCCTTTAGGCCCCTGGCAGAGCTCATCAACCTGAACATTGACCAGTTGGAAGAACTGCAGGGAAGGGAAGGCGGACTTGCCGGACTTTCATCCGGGTACCCAAGGCTTGACAGAATCACATCAGGATTGCAGCGCTCGGACCTTATTATCCTGGCAGCGCGTCCCTCCATGGGAAAAACCGCATTTGCCCTGAATATTGCCAGAAATGTCGCCTTTCACTACCGCAAACCCGTGGCTGTCTTTTCCCTTGAGATGTCCAAAGAACAGTTATCCATGAGACTGTTGACATCCGAGGCCCGGGTGGATGCCAATCGGCTGCGCAGCGGGGTGTTCAGCCCGGAAGACTGGCAGAATTTCACAGACGCAGCAGGTATTCTCAATGAAATACCTATATTTATAGATGATACGCCCTCCATATCGGTTATGGATCTTCGGGCCAAGACCAGAAAACTGTTCCAGGCGAACAAAGAGATCGGCCTTGTGGTCATCGATTATCTGCAGTTGATGAAATCATCCATCCATTCCGATCGAAGGGACCTTGAAATTGCCGATATCTCAAGGGCGCTAAAATCCCTTGCCAAGGAACTTAAGGTCCCGGTTCTTGCATTGTCCCAGCTTAACCGTGCCCTTGAACAGCGCTCGGACAAACGCCCCATGATGTCTGATTTACGCGAATCCGGTGCCATTGAACAGGATGCGGACATTATCTCTTTTATTTACCGGGACGAAGTTTATAATAAAGAGCCGGACAATCCCAAAAAGGGAACGGCAGAAATCATTGTTGCCAAAAACCGTAACGGCAGCATTGGCACAGCACATATGGTATTTAACGGCCAGTACACCCGCTTTGAGGAACTGGCACCGGAGGCCTACCAGGGTTTTAAATGAAACGCGTTGTCTACGGCACCCTTGACGGGCTTAGCAAAGCCCAGTTAAATCGAATCGAAAATCTTTACAATTTCAAAACGTCTCCGGAATATATCCTTTCCGGCCAGGCCGCCATTGAACTTGTTGCCATCAGCCAGGATATCCGCCGCCAGGTCGGCCTTCTTCTGGACCGCAACGGGAAAGTCATCTGTGTCATTGCAGGAGAGCCCCAGCGCATTGTTATTCCGGTAACCCCGGATTTCCGGCCTGGTCCCGGCCGCCTCAAGGGATTGCGTTGCATTCATACGCATCTGTCCCACGAGACACTGACCAGGGATGACCTCACCGACCTTGCCCTTTTGCGACTGGATTATATAACAGCCATCTGCCTGAATGCCGACGGATCACCCGGGCCTGTATACTCCGCGCATATTCTGCCCGATCCCGACGCAGATCCGTATAGAATTTTGCCCGGTACATCCATTGAGTTTCTGAACAATGACTGCCAGACCCAGATTCTTGAACTTGAATCAGAACTTTCCCGGCATAACCGCCAGTACAGTCCTGAAACCGGTCAGGAAAACGCCTTTCTCATTAATGCGGCAACGCAGAATTCCAGTTCCGCCCAGATTTCAATGGAAGAACTCAAGGAGCTGTGCAAGACAAGCCGGATCAATGTGGTGGGTACGGCCATCCAGCAAAGAAAGCAAATTGATCCCAAATTTGTGGTGGGCAAAGGCAAATTATCTGAGCTGATTATCAAGGCTATTCAAAATTATGCCACATTACTTATCTTTGACCGGGAGCTCAGTCCCTCCCAGATACGTTCCATCACTGACTTTGTGGAGATGAAGGTCATTGACCGCACCCAGCTTATACTGGATATTTTTGCCAAACAAGCCAAATCCAGTGAAGGTAAATACCAGGTTGAACTGGCCCAGCTTGAATACATGCTGCCCCGCCTGATTACCAAAAATACGGCCATGTCCAGGCTGACCGGCGGAATCGGCGGCAGGGGACCTGGTGAAACAAAACTTGAAGTCAACCGGCGTCGTGCAAGGGAGCGTATCACCCGGCTCAAGCAAGAGATTGAAAAAATCCGTAAACAGCGCAGGCAGCAGAAAGCAAAACGAAAAAGAAGGGAACTGCCAGTGATCTCCATTGTAGGGTATACAAATGCCGGCAAGTCAACATTGCTCAATACCCTGACCCAGAGCAGCATCATTGCTGCAAACCGGCTGTTTGCTACCCTGGACCCCTCCTCCCGAAGGCTGAGATTTCCCCGGGACAAGGAAGTGATCATCACAGATACCGTTGGCTTTATCCAGAACCTGCCCAAGGAACTTTTAGAAGCCTTTCACGCGACCTTAGAGGAGCTTGAACAGGCCGATGTCATTCTTCATGTCATTGACATTTCAAACCCCAGGTATATGCAGCAGAAAGAGACTGTGGACCAGCTTCTGAAATCCTTGAACTTAAATAAAATCCCCACTCTGTATGTGTTCAATAAAATGGACCAGGCCGATTTAAACAATTTTGATTCACCCTGGCTATTAAATCAGGGGATTCTGGTTTCAGCCCTTGAAAAGGCAAGCCTTGCCCCGCTGGTGGAAAAACTTGAAGCCATGGTGTAAATACGGCCTTGGGTGCATGGTTATTTTTTAGAAAAACCTGGTTGAAAAAAAGAGCTGTATACTTTATTTTTATTTTAAAAAACCACTTGCCCTGGAATTTCACATGGAAATAAAATTAGACCGGTTACTGGAAGAAGATATCGTCAAAGAAGACTCACTGGATATTCCGGAGTGTTTTGGAGAATTTGATAAAAACTGCCGACTCTGTTTTGAATATTGCGCAATCTCCATAAAATGCTGCATTATGCACACGCGCCACCCCAAAATTGATATTTTGGAAAAATTGCTGATCTACAATGATTACGCTATAAAACCCAACTGATTATTTGTTTTCACTGCGGCCCTAAGACAAAGATCAAGACAAAGATCAAGACAAATAATCTGTACTTGTGATTTTAAAACCTGCCTGTTTCAAGTTTGTTGGACAGATACCGGACCTGTTCGTAAATCTGGCCTTTGTGCTTCATTTCTTTTTCGATCTCATTAACTGAATATATGGCTGTTGCATGGTAACGCTTGAAACTTGCGCCTATTTTCTTTATGGGCTGGGCTGTATACTGCTTTGACAGAAAAATGGCAACCTGACGGGGTTTGACGATGCTGTGTTTCCTGGATTTAGAGACAAGCTCCTGCTCGGAGACACCAAACTGCTCACAGACCAGTTTTTTGATCAGGTCAATGGTGATAAGCTTGCGTGTTCCCGTCATCTTTTCCAGTACACGCTGGGCAAGCTCAATGTCTATTTTCCGATTCATTAACCGCCCCCTGGTCACAACCCCTAAAAGCGCACTCTCAAGCTGGCGGACATCATCACAGGCTTCCTGGGCAATGTATTCGGTTACGAGTTCGGGCAAAATACATTGCATTATCCCGGCCTTTTTTTCTAAAATTTTTACCCTGGTATTAAAATCAGGGGCCTTAATCTCCGTAACAATCCCCATGTTCAGCCTGGATTTCAGACTTTCATTTAATTTAGGAATCTCATCAGGCCGTTCACAACCTGAAAAAATGATTTTTTTATCTGCATCGATCAGATAGTCCAGGGTCATGGCAAGCTCTTTCTGGGTTGCCGTTTTGCCGGCCAGAAAATGAACATCTTCCAGGATCAGTACATCACATTTGCGCCGGTATTTTTCCTTGAACTGATCAATCCTGTTATTTTTCAGGGCGTAGATCATTTCATTGGTAAAATCTTCAGCCGTCACATAAAGAACCTGCTGCGTCAGGTCGTTTGCCAGCATATGGTGGCCAACGGCCTGGGACAGATGGCTTTTGCCAAGACCGGTTTTACCTATAAGAAAGAGAATGCCTGCCCCGTTAAGGTCGCCCTGGGCCAGGCATAAAGAGGCCGTATATGCAAAGCTGGAATTATCCCCCACAACAAAATCATCAAATGTAAAATTTTTTTTAAGCATACGCCCGCAATTAAATGCCGGTGTCATACCAGGCAGCTGTATATGAAATTCTGATGGCACACTGACGGCAGCAGGTATGGCAGGTGTAACTGCGATTGGTTGCTGGGCCTGTTTTTTTTGCGTCTGCACAGGATTTGAACCTATTGTTTTATTATGTACCTTGAATTCTATACTGACTTTTTTCCCAAAACGCAGAAAACCTGCTTCAAAATAGGCCAGATAATGCTCTTTGAGCCGTTTCACATAGAACTCATTAGGCACTTCCAGGACAACATGTTCAGAATCATGGGCAGATAATTTGACAGGTTCAATCCACATTCTATAACAATGGTCCGGCACCGATTCTTTAATATGAAATTTGACTTTTTCTAAAAACAAATCCATTGAATAATACACTGCTTTCCAAACGGTACTTAAGCTAAGCGGCCAAGACAAAGCAACGCGGCTAAGAGGTTTGACATTATTAATGATTATTGTGAGTTAAATTTGTTGGTATTTTTTTATTGGATTTGAATTTCCTGGTCAAATGGAATCACGATTGTTAGACCAGGATTTGAATAATGTGTGGTATGTTTTTTAATATCCTGTTTTTATATGTTTTTTTTGTGAAACAGAAAAAAAAAGTTCTGATTACAATAGGTTCTACAACTCACTATTCATAAAAGGGATTTTTAAAAATTATATGTTTTCGCAAAGAGGCCTTATTTTTTTTTCTTCTATTTTTAAAGATTTACTTCGAATTGCTTCTAATTAAATAAAAATGATAAAAATAATCCCATCTAAAATTCATAGGAGTTTCACGAATTCGTACACAAACACTATCCCATCTGTTTACTCAATGATTCTTTGTTTTTATTACCATCTAAAAAAAATAAAACCTGATTATGAACATCAATTCAGAAGGGATTTAGGAGGGAAAAATCATACAAGCCCCCCACAAAATCTCCGGACATACAAATAAAATTATTTTATTATCAATGTGATACAAATAGAAACTCTCTGTTTTAGTTTCAATTCATATTTGATTTCGCAAACACCTAACCAGTCAGCCTATAGAGACGACACACCTTACGAATTTCCCAATCTACAAAGGGTTTTCAGGGGCGCCTTTTGAGCGCTCATTGACGATATTGCATGTGGCTACTTTGCCTTCAATTAAGGCTTTTCCTTCAGACCCTCTTTATTTTATTTAGAATTTTAAAAAGTGTTTTATTTCGCAACAGCTATTTAAATTAAAAAACAGGAAAATTTTACATGAATTGGGTCTATTTTCATGTTTTAAACTGCCTTTAATTACTCCTCACCGGGGATAACTGAATATTTATGATTATAACGGACTTCTGAGACCCGCCTGAAACCCTGATCTTTTTCATTTTGAATCATAAGTCAATTTCAGGCGGGAAAATGCAGAGGACTCCTTGTTTACTGTTTCAGAGAATGAAATTCTGGAATGACTGTAAAGTTCGAGGAAGAGTATAACATGCGTCCTGCAGGCAGAACGCGTGATTTAAAATCTGCCTGATTCAAGTTTGTTGGACAAATACCGGACCTGTTCGTAAAGCTGGCCTTTTTCCTTCATGGCCTTTTCAACCTCATTTACCGAATAGATGGCTGTGGCATGGTAGCGTTTAAAACTTGCACCAATTTTCTTTATGGGCTGGTCTGTATACTGTTTTGACAGAAAAATGGCAATCTGGCGGGGTTTGACAATATTGTGTTTCCTGGACTTGGACACAAGTTCCTGTTCGGAAACGCCAAAGGTTTCACAAACCAATTTTTTGATCAGATCAATGGTAATGTGTTTGCGTGTCCCAATCATTTTTTCCAAAACGCTTTGGGCTAGCTCCATGTCGATATTCCGGTTCATGAGCCGCCCCCGGGTCACAACTCCTAAAAGAGCACTTTCAAGCTGCCGGACATCATCACACGCTTCCTGGGCAATATATTCGGTCACAGGGGTGGGTAAAATGCACTGCATGGATTTGGACTTTTTATTTAAGATTTTAATCCGGGTAGCAAAATCAGGAGCCTTGATCTCCGTAACAATCCCCATATTCAGTCTGGATTTCAGGCTTTCATTTAAATGAGGGATTTCATCAGGCCGCTCGCAGCCTGAAAATATAATTTTCTTGTCTGCATCAATCAAATAATCCAGGGTCATGGCAAGCTCTTTCTGGGTGGCGGTCTTGCCGGCCAGAAAATGGACATCCTCCAGGATCAGAACATCACATTTGCGCCGGTATTTTTCTTTAAACTGATCAATGTTCTTATTCCTCAGAGAGTAGATCATTTCATTGGTAAAATCTTCAGCCGTGACGTAAAAAACCTGCTGAGCCACGTCATGGGACAGCATATGGTGGCCCACAGCCTGGGACAGATGGCTTTTGCCAAGACCTGTTTTACCCAGAAGAAATAGTACACCAGCCCCATTGAGATTGCCCTGGGCCAGACATAGAGAGGCCGTATATGCAAAGCTGGAGTTATCCCCCACAACAAAATCATCAAATGTAAAATTCTTTTTAAGCATACGCCCGCAATTAAATGCAGGTGTCATACCGGGCAGTTGTGGATGAAAGTCAGATGACACACGAATGGGTACCGGAATGGCAATCGGTGCGCCGTTTGGGATTTGTGCATTTAAAGACCTTAAATTCATTTTTTTATTGTATGTTTTGAATTCAACACTGACTTTTTGCCCCAGACGCAAAAACCCCTCTTCAAAATACACCAGATAGTTTTCTTTGAGCCGCCTGACATAAAATTCATTGGGCACAGCCAGGACAACACGTCCACCATCATGGACAGAGAATGTAACAGGTTCAATCCACATGCGGTAGAAATGGTCCGGCACACAGTCTTTAATATGCAACTTGACTTCTTTTAAAATAGAATCCATCAAACAATACACAGCTTCCCAAACAACACAAAGCAAAGCGTCCAAGACAAAGGAACACGGCTTAAGAGGTTTGATTTTGTAATTAATTGGTTATAATGATTTCAGTATGTTAGTATACACGTTCAGCATGGTGGCCTATATTTATGTGAATCTGAGTTATTGGTCAACTGGAATAAGGGTCCTTAGGTCAGAGTTAGGATACTGCATGGTATATTTTTTCAACATATTGTTTTTATGCAATATTTTCTGTGAAACAAAGGAAATGACCCCAGATTACAATAAGTTCGACAACGCCCTATTTTCAAAAGGAATTTTTTGAAAAATTAACTTTTCGTAATGTTTTTTGTATTTTTTTCCTTCGATTTTTAACGATTATCTCTGAATTTCTTCAAATTAAACAAAAACACTAAAAACCTTTCCACCCTTAAATTTATAAGAGTTTCACAAAATTCGTCCAAACACAACATATTCACCCTGCCGGGGCACTGGCACATCTTCAAAAATTAAGTGTAAATGAGAATAATATCAAAAGATGAATATCAATTCACTGCCTACATATTTGTAACTTCACCATTAAATATTTAGCTGGCATCTATTTTGCCGTAGCTTTATTCAGCTTTGAAAGACTTGCCAATACAGAAATTACATATTCGTACATCACTGTTGCATGGGGCAAATGTAAAACATTTTAAAATTTCGATTTTAATGTAAATCTTAATGAAAAACTGTTTCCTGAAACAACCATATCAGACGATTTCTTTTACGATTTATCTGATTTCCCCAGGACACTGCCCATTCAACGTTTCAGCTGAAGCTGAGGCACCATTTAATAATGAGGGTATAATGCACCCATCCCAATATGACTTTATAGGCCACCTCAAACCAAAATTCTAATTAATACGGGTCAAAATCCTCCACCAGAGGTGGAGGATTTTGACCCGTATTAATTATTAGAGGTACCCTTTGTTCTAAGCTTAAAAACTACCGGATTCAAGCTTACTAGTCAGATACCTGACCTGCTCGTAAATCTGCCCTTTTTGCTTCATTTGCTTTTCAACGGCATTGATAGAATAGATAGCAGTGGCATGGTAACGCTTGAAACTGGCACCAATGGTCTTAATGGGCTGGTCCGTATACTGTTTTGATAAAAAAATCGCCACCTGTCGGGGCTTGACAATGCGGTGTTGCCTGGATTTAGACACCAACTCCTGTTCGGAGACATCAAATGCTTCACATACCAGTTTTTTGATCAGATCAATGGTTACCTGCTTGCGTGCCCCGCTCATTTTTTCGAGTACCTGCCTGGCAAGCTCAATATCAATCTTCCGGTCCATAAGCCGGCCCCTGGTAACAACCCCCAGAAGCGCACTTTCAAGCTGGCGGACATCGTCACACGCTTCCTGGGCAATATATTCGGTCACAGGGGTGGGTAAAATACACTGAATGCCCTTGGCTTTCCGATTTAAAATTTTAACCCGGGTGCCGAAATCAGGTGATTTGATCTCCGTGACAATCCCCATATTCAACCTGGATTTCAAGTTTTCATTCAGCTTTGGGATTTCATCAGGCCGTTCACAGCCTGAAAATATAATTTTCTTATCCGCATCAATCAGATAGTCCAGGGTCATGGCAAGCTCTTTCTGGGTGGCGGTCTTGCCAGTTAAGAAATGGACATCTTCCAGGATCAGCACATCACATTTAAGACGGTATTTCTCCTTGAACTGGGCAATGCTGTTGCTTTTCAAGGAATAGATCATTTCATTGGTAAAATCTTCGGCTGTAACATAAAAAACACGCTGGTTTACGTTGTGGGCCAGCATATGATGCCCCACGGCCTGGGATAAATGACTTTTACCAAGGCCTGTTTTGCCTTGAAGAAAAAGGACACCTGTCCCGTTGAGTGTACCCTGGGCCAGACATAAAGATGCCTTATATGCAAAGCTGGAGTTATCCCCCACAACAAAATCATCAAATGTAAAATTCTTTTTAAGCATGCGTCCGCAATGAAATGCCGGTGTCATGCCCGGCAGATGCGGATGATATTGTGAGGGCATGCCAAAGGCGGCCGGAATGGCAGGCATTGCACTGGTTGTATTTTGAGCCGGCATGAAATCAAAATTAATCTCATCTGAACTTCTTATTTTTTTGTATACCTTGAATTCAATGCTGACTTTTTGGCCCTGACTTAAAAAACCCTCTTCAAAATAGCCCAGATAGTTTTCCTTGAGCCGTTTAACATAGTATTCATTGGGCACGGCCAGGACAATTTTTTCAGCATCCTGGGCAGATAACGTGACAGGTTCAATCCACATGCGGTAACAATGGTCCGGGACTGACTCTTTAATATGTAATTTGACTTGTTTTAAAACCGAATCCATTTGACAATACACAGCCTTCCAAACAACACAACACAATAAATGGCTAATAAATTTGATATTACAACTTGACAGTACTAACAAGTACTACTGGCTAGTGGTCTTAAGCATGTTGAGGTACCTTTTATGTGAATCTGGTTTCCCGGTCAAATTGAATAAAGATAGTTGGTGCCGGGTTAGACGAATATGTGGCATATTTTTTCAAGAATATGTTTTTATATGATATTTTTTATGAAACAAAAAAATACTATCTGATTCCAACGAGTTCTACAACCAACTGTTTTTAATAAAAATTTTTATTAATTTTATTTTTTATTAAAAAAGCATTATTTATTTTTCTTCGATTTTCAACGATTTTCTTTGAATTGCTCCATATCAAACAAAATATAAAAAAACTGACAATCCAGAAAAAATATAAGGGTTTTAAAATTCGCTTTGGAATTGTATTTACACTGTATAAAGTCAAGAGTATATCTTGAAAATTTAACATCTAAATAAAGGTAATATCTAATTATGAACATCCATTCAGACCGACCTGTCCTTGGGATAACCATGGGTGACCCGGCAGGTGTCGGCCCTGAAATAATCATTAAAAGCCTTGCCGACCCTGAAATCCAAAATTTATGCACCCCTGTTATTTTAGGAGATTATGAAATACTTAAAAAGGCTGGACTTGATTTAAAAACACCAAATAAGCTAGTCATCGCAGACGATTTAAATTGCGATTTCTCCAATTGTCCTCAAGGGGTTATAGCCTGCCTTTCCACCCTGAATCCGGAAGTCACAGGGCTTGGGCACCCTACCCCGGAAACTGGAAAAGCCATGGAAACCTATATCAATACCGGGGTGGATCTTGCTCTGTCCGGTGCCATAGATGCAATAGTTACAGGTCCCATCACCAAAACAGGTCTGAAGATGGCCGGGTCATCATTTCATGGCCATACAGAGCTGATCGCACATAGGACAGGCACCGACAATTTTGCCATGATGATGGCAGGACCGCGTCTGAAAGTGGTTTTGACCACCATTCACATTCCCCTCTCAAAGGTGCCGGAGCAGGTGACCTGCCAGGAAATAACAAGAATCATCAACCTGACCCGGGACACCCTGATCACAAGATTCGGCATCCCCAACCCCAGGCTTGCCGTGGCAGGCCTAAATCCCCATGCCGGTGAACAGGGCATGTTCGGCAGCGAAGAAGAAGAGATCATTAAACCTGCAGTGCAAAAGGCCCGGGAAAAAGGGTTTGATGTTACAGGACCCTACCCGCCGGATACCGTATTTTTCAACGCGGTGGAAGGAGCGTTTGACGCAGTGGTATGCATGTACCATGACCAGGGTCTGATTCCCTTCAAACTGATTCATTTCAGAGACGGGGTAAACACCACCATAGGCCTTCCCATCATACGCACATCCGTGGACCACGGTACAGCCTATGACATTGCCTGGAAAGGGATTGCAGATCCCTCAAGCATGAAAGAGGCCATTAAAATGGCCGCAGTCCAGGCTGTGAACCAAAAAAGGCATGGCCATGGCAGGTAACAGAAATGGCAAGTGATCACATCATTATCAAAGGGGCCAGAACCCATAATTTAAAAAATATTGATGTCAGCATCCCCAAAAACAGCCTGACTGTGGTCACCGGCCTTTCCGGATCCGGAAAATCTACCCTGGCCTTTGACACCCTTTATGCCGAAGGCCAAAGGCGTTATGTGGAGTCCTTATCCACCTATGCCCGCCAGTTCTTAGGCCAGATGGACAAACCGGATGTGGATGCCATAGAAGGCCTGTCCCCCGCCATTGCCATTGAACAGAAAACTGCCTCCCACAACCCGAGATCCACGGTGGGCACCGTCACGGAGATTTATGATTACCTGCGCCTGCTTTTTGCCAGGGCCGGCAGACCCCACTGCCATATCTGCGGCAAGCCCATTCAAGGGGCCTCCATTGACCAGATCATACAAAGCATTCTTTCTCCTCTGCCTGAAAAGCCCCATAAAATTATGGTGCTGGCCCCTGTGGTGTCCAATAAAAAAGGCGGACACGAAAAGCTGATCCATCACCTGAAAAAGGAAGGGTTTGCCCGGCTTAAAATCGATGGGCATCTGACCTTGA
The DNA here is from genome assembly GCF_963665355.1 of uncultured Desulfobacter sp. Lineage (GTDB taxonomy): Bacteria > Desulfobacterota > Desulfobacteria > Desulfobacterales > Desulfobacteraceae > Desulfobacter. Next base: position 4,077,284 of record NZ_OY762229.1, on the reverse strand, counting down.
TCGAGGACGTTCCGGCCCTTGACAAAAGAAAAGCGCATGCCATAGACGTTGTGGTGGATCGGCTCATTTTAAAACAGGGTATAGAACAAAGGCTGACAGATTCCGTTGAAACCGCACTCGCCCTTGCCCAGGGCCAGGTGGTCATTGACAATCTGGACCTGAAAACCCAGACACTTTTCAGTGAAAAAGCCACCTGCCACACCTGTGGGATCTCTTACCCGGAGTTTACCCCGGCCGGTTTTTCCTTTAACTCCCCCCAGGGCGCATGCCCCCACTGTGACGGCCTTGGCCACCTGACGCAGTTTGATCCTGAAAAAATTATCCCCAACCCCCATCTGTCCCTGCGCCAGGGGGCGGTACTGCCATGGGCCAACAAGGATTCCGTGCGCCACATGGAGTTTCTGGATGCCCTGGTGACCCATTATAATGCAGATATCTATACCCCGTTTAAAGATCTTTCCCCGGATTTCCAAAAAGTTATCCTCTTTGGTTCCGGTGCCCATAAAATTGCCTTTTATGTTGAACAGGCCGAAAAGAAAATCGTGTATGAAAAAACATTTGAAGGGGTGGTTGAACAACTTTCCCGGCGTTTGCGGGATACAAAATCATCATCTGTCAAACAGGATATTGGCAAATACATGGGATATAAAGTCTGCTCCCACTGTAACGGTTCCCGCCTGAATCCTGCAGCGTCTGCAGTTAAGGTGGCAGATAAAACCATCGGGCAAATCACAGCCATGTCTGTCAAACAGGCCATTGATTTTTTCACCACCCTTGATTTGACCGGCAGGGACAAAGCTGTGTCCAAATCCATTCTTACGGAACTGTCCCAACGGCTCTCCTTTCTTCAGGACGTGGGCCTTGGTTACCTGACCCTTGACCGGTCCGCAGCCACCCTTTCGGGGGGAGAGAGCCAGCGCATCCGGCTGGCCACCCAGATCGGTTCAAAACTTTGCGGGGTTCTTTACGTGCTGGATGAGCCCAGCATCGGCCTTCACCAGCGGGACAACACACGTCTGCTCAATACCCTGATGCACCTGAAAAACCTGGGTAACACTGTATTGGTAGTGGAACATGATGAAGAGACCATGCTGGCCGCAGACCATATCATTGATGTGGGTCCCCAGGCCGGTGTAAACGGCGGACAGATTGTGTTTTCAGGCCCCCCCGAAGATCTGCTCAAGGCGACCTGTCTCACCGGGCTCTATCTGTCCGGAAAACGCAAAATCCCTGTGCCTGAAACCCGGCGTACCGGCACAGGCAATTTCCTAACAGTCCAAAAGGCAGGCGAACACAACCTTAAAGACATTGATGTCTCTTTTCCCTTGGGGTGCCTGACCTGTGTAACAGGGGTATCAGGATCAGGCAAATCAACCCTGGTTCTGTCCATCCTGTACCAGGCCCTGGCAAGCAGTATTAACAGATCTGAAAAACCTGTGGGAAAACATGCGGCCATCTCAGGCATGGAATATATTGACAGGGTGATTCATATTGACCAGTCCCCCATCGGCAAAAACCCAAGATCCAATCCCGGCACCTACACAGGTGTTCTCACCCCCATAAGGGAGTTGTTTGCCCAGACACCCGAAGCAAAGGCCCGGGGGTACAAATCCGGACGGTTCAGCTTCAATATCAAGGGCGGCAGGTGTGAGTCCTGCACCGGAGACGGCATCGTCAAAATCGAAATGCATTTTCTGCCTGATGTTTATGTCACCTGCGATGTATGCAAAGGAAAGCAATTCAACCGGGAAACCCTTGAAATAAAGTATAAAGGCAAAAATATTGCCGAAGTTCTGGACATGACCATCAACCAGGCTCTTGAGTTTTTCAGCAACATATCAGCCATCCGTAACACCCTTTCCACCTTGGTGGAAACAGGATTGGGATATATCAAACTTGGCCAGGCCGCCACAACCCTGTCCGGCGGAGAAGCCCAGCGTATAAAAATTGCCCGGGAACTGTCCAAGAAAAGCACGGGCAAAACCATTTACATTCTGGACGAACCCACCACAGGACTGCATACCGATGATATCAAACGGCTGCTGGCAGTCCTGGACCAGCTTGTGGATGCAGGTAACACCGTGGTGGTCATTGAACACCACCTTGATGTCATCAAATGCGCTGATTATGTCATTGATCTCGGCCCCGAAGGCGGAGACCAGGGAGGCCGGATCATTGCCCAGGGCACCCCGGAACAGGTGGCCGGCGCCACTCTGTCCCACACCGGATTTTACCTGAACCGGGTTCTATAAAAAAAGTGATTAACATTCGTCGCAGTAGTTTTCCACCATACAGGACCCATCCACCATGCATGCAAAAGCAATTTTTTCTGCCTGGCCGACCATCTTGGCAGACACCTTCTCAAACGTATCAGGTAACGATGTGATTAATTGATGATCAGGCCCGGGAATGGCAGAGATCCCCTCCCCTATTACCTTTCCGGTTTTTCCCAAAAGCAGTTCAGCATCCTCGCCATTGGTGATCACCACAAAAGGGATCTGATAATCATAGACCAGACGCGACAGTGCCAGGGTTGACAAACGCCGGGTTACAAGGGAGCCCGGAGCATACTTGATCACCATGACAGCACGCTGGTTTCGGTAAACCAGAAAATCCACCGTTACTTCGGCACTGCGATCTGCGGTGTTAATGGTGACTTCCCGATTTGCCTCAATGTCTGCTTTATCAAATCCAAGGATGTTTACCAGATGCCGGGCGATTTGCTGGCGGTACCGCTCATCGTGGGTGTCCGGCAGGATTTTTCCGCTTAAGAAATCAACAAGCTCACCCATAATCAGGTGATGAGAATAGTCTTCCATAATAATACCTCTATACCCAGACAGGTCATTGGTTTTTTGTTTATATTAAATTCCCAAACCTTGGGCTATTGGGCTGTTCATACTTCGTATTTCACCACCTGGACGGCATTCAGTCAAGCCTGATTTCATAAGAAATCAATCTCTGATGGGATTAAATTTTTATATTGCCAGCCCCCTATCGATGGTTTAGGTAAACGTTAACTATAATGGGAGTAAAGCAAATGAATCCGGATAAAGTCATCAGAGAACACGTAAAAACCCTGACTGATCTGCCCAATATCGGTAAAGCCATGGAAGCAGACCTGCTGTCCTTGGGGATCACAGAGCCAGGTCAGCTTTGTGGCAGGTCTGCCCAGGACCTGTACCAGCAACTGTGCAGACAATCATCGGCGCAACATGACCCTTGTGTGTTTGATGTTTTTATATCAATTATCAGGTTCATGGCAGGAGACGTCCCCAAGCCCTGGTGGCACTACACTCGGGAAAGAAAAGAATTTTTCAACCAAAAGCACCTGTTGGCAGTTACCGATATATTCGGTAGAACCACGGCCTTTGACAATCTGATAAAAAAACTGTCCCGTAAATTTACTTCCGTGGAAATTGTTGATCCCTATGACGGGGAAGCCCGGGACTTTGAAAATGAGGATGACGCCTATGCGGGTTTTCAAAAACAGATGGGGCTAACCGGCTATATTCGCAAGGTCAATGACATGCTCTGGGGAAGACAGTACTTGTCCCAAATAATCATAGGATTCAGCGCAGGCGCATCAGCAGTCTGGGCAGTGTCCCCGAACATGAAAGCGTTTAAAAACACCCGGGCCATATGTTTTTACAGTTCCCAGATCCGACATTTGCTTGATATAACCCCTGAAATTAAAACAGATATCTATTTTGCAGCCAGGGAAAACACCTATGACGTGGATGATGTGATCAGCCGCTTATCCTCAAACAGAAGTGTCAATTGTATTAAAACAGACTTTTTTCATGGATTCATGAATGAAAAATCCCGAAATTTTAATAAAAAAGGATATGCCCGGTATATTGAAATATTGAAAGATCAGTTTAAAAGTTAAAGACTTTCCTGCACCTGATCAACCGCTTCTTCCACCATTTTTTCAAGAATATGGTAAGGTTTTGCACCCACAAGCCGCCGACCTTTGATGAAAAAGGTCGGGGCCGCAACAAGTTCAAGCTCCCGGGCCTTGGCCCAGTCCCGGTCCACTGCATGGCAATAGGATCTTAAGGCAATGATCTTTTCAGCCTTGTCCACATCAAGACCGGCCGAGGACGCTAACTCCAGAACCACCGATGTATTTCCCAGATTCCGGCCGTCCACAAAATAGGCCCTGAAAGCGGCATCATGAAACTGGTGGCCCCGGCCACATTCCTGGGCCCACAGGCCAATCTCCTGGGCCAGACGGGAATTATAAATCGTTTTCCCCTCCCCAAAGGGAAGTCCAAAGCTTTGGGCCATGGATTTAAGATTGGCAATCACCTGTTCCGGGGTCACCAGAAGGCCTTTTTCTTCCAGAAGCCGGGCCATGGGCAAGCCCTGCTCGGGAACATCCGGCTGAAGCGGATAGGCCCGCCACATGACCTGGATATCATACTTGGTTCTTAATTTATCAATACTCCCGGTACTGAAGTAGCACCAGGGTCAGATATAGTCGCTGAAGATCTCCAGCCTTACCGGACGTTGCTTCTGACAGTTGTTTCGGTTTTTTTTTGTGTCTGTTTTTGTCATAAGTTTTTACCGCATTTTACCTTTTTTTCTCTTGTTTTGGTCACATTTTGGTCACATGTGACCGTTGATGTCAACAAATGCACCACAAATCACTTTGAGAATCATATTTTGGGAAATATGAACGACAAATAAAATGATACAAGGCCTCCGTATCCTCCTAATAACCCCACAAAATAGATTACCATATTCAAAACGTAGTTTGATTATAAAAAAACAAATTAAAATAGGTTAAAATCGTAAAGAATGAATTGATTTTTTGATGCTATCTTTATAATCTGATTCGTGATTTGACTAGTCTGTCTCCTTGTGCTCATGTCCAGAGAAAACAGGTTCAATATCGTTAGAACAATATAAAAAAGGATTGAAAACGACCATGGAGAAAAAGATGAAAGACCGATGGTTGTCAGTGGATGAAATGGCAGAATATCTTGGTGTCAGACGGGATACGATCTACCGTAGGATCAATGATAAGCACATGCCCGCACATAAAATCGGCCGTCTTTGGAAATTCAAAAAAGACGAGGTTGATACGTGGGTTCGGGACGGAAAAGCCGGCGAAGTAACCAAAGGAAAATAGCTTAACTCAGGAGTTCATTAGATGACAAGCGCTCAACAACGCGCCGCACTGCAACGCCAGATCTGGCAAATCGCAAATGATGTACGGGGCGCGGTAGATGGCTGGGATTTTAAACAGTATGTGCTCGGCACCCTGTTTTATCGGTTTATCAGTGAAAATTTTGCCAGCTATATTGAAGGCGGTGATGACAGCATTAACTATGCAGAACTTTCCGATGAGATCATTACCCCGGAAATCAAAGACGATGCCATTAAAACCAAGGGTTATTTTATCTATCCCAGCCAGCTCTTTGCCAACATTGCCAAAGGTGCCAACACCAACGACAGCCTGAATACCGATCTGGCCGCCATATTTGACGCCATTGAATCTTCTGCCGGCGGCTACCCTTCAGAAGGAGACATTAAAGGACTATTTGCTGACTTTGATACGACCAGCAACCGCCTCGGCAATACCGTTGCCGATAAAAACAGCCGCCTGGCTTCAGTTCTAAAGGGGGTGGCCGGGTTGGATTTTGGTGATTTTCAAGGCAACAAGATCGATCTTTTTGGCGATGCCTACGAGTTTCTTATCTCCAACTATGCCGCCAATGCAGGTAAATCCGGCGGTGAATTTTTCACCCCGCAGCATGTGTCCAGGCTGATTGCACGGCTTGCCATGCACAAGCAGGAGAGCGTCAATAAAATCTATGATCCTGCTGCCGGTTCCGGCTCCCTGCTGCTGCAGGCCAAAAAGCATTTTGACGACCATATTATTGAAGAGGGATTCTTTGGTCAGGAGATCAACCACACCACCTACAACCTGGCACGCATGAACATGTTTTTACACAATATCAACTACGACAAGTTCAATATCCAGCTGGGAAACACCCTGACCGACCCGTATTTTTCAGATGAAAAACCCTTTGATGCCATCGTCTCCAACCCGCCTTACTCGGTGAAATGGAAAGGCAGCGATGACCCCACCCTGATCAATGACGACCGCTTTGCCCCGGCCGGGGTACTCGCCCCCAAATCCAAGGCCGATTTTGCCTTTGTTTTGCACAGTTTAAGTTATCTCTCCAGCAAAGGGCGGGCAGCCATTGTCTGTTTTCCCGGGATATTTTACCGGGGCGGTGCAGAGCAGAAAATCCGTAAGTACCTGATTGACAACAATTATGTGGAAACTGTGATATCCCTTGCGCCCAACCTGTTTTTCGGCACCACCATTGCCGTCAACATCCTTGTGCTGTCCAAACACAAAACAGACACCTTCACCCAGTTTATTGATGCCAGCGCCCTGTTTAAAAAAGAGACCAATAACAATATTCTTACCGATAAGCACATCGAACAGATCATGCAGGCCTTTGACAGCAAAAAAGAGATGGACCACTTTGCCCAGTCCATATCTTTTGAAGCTATTGTTAGCAACGATTATAATCTGTCTGTAAGTTCCTACGTAGAACCACCCGATACCAGAGAAAAAATCGATATTACACAGCTCAATGCAGAGCTCAAAACCACGGTGGAAAAAATCGACCGGCTGCGTGCGGATATTGATGCCATTGTGGCTGAAATTGAAGGGGATTGCGTATGATTTTAGAAAACAAACTCAACATCACCAACCAGGTTGAATTGGCCAAGGCTGAAGAAAAAATCAGCAAGCAGAAAGCCATACAGCTGTTTGACTCCGGCGATATTGAAAAGGTAAAGGTGGGCACCTTTGCCGGCCTCTCTTTTATCCATGCCTATCTGTTCGGGGATATTTACGAGTTTGCGGGTAAAATTCGCACCGTGAATATTGCCAAAGGCAATTTCCGTTTTGCCCCGCTGATGTATCTGGAGCAATCCCTTGATTATATTGATGCCATGCCCCAGGGCAGTTTTGATCAGATTATCGAAAAATATGTGGAGATGAACATTGCCCATCCTTTTAGAGAAGGCAACGGGCGCACCACCCGGATCTGGCTGGATTTGATCCTTAAAAAAGAGATCAGGCAGGTGATCGACTGGAACCTGGTGGATAAAGCAGAGTATCTGTCTGCCATGGAGCGCAGCGTGGTAAAGGACATTGAAATCAAAGTGCTGCTCAAACAGGCCCTCACAGATCAAATTGATGACCGCGCTTTGTTCATGAAAGGCATTGATGTGAGCTATTTCTATGAAGGCTATAGCGAATTTAGGACTGAGGAGCTGTAGCATGGGCAGGGAACCACAGATGGACACAGATAAACACAGATTGAATTCCTTTATGGAAAAGCTGCTGGATGGGGTTGAGGTGGAATGGAAGTCGTTGGGGAAGATTGGTGAATTAGTTCGAGGTAATGGTTTGCAAAAAAAAGACTTTACCGAAACCGGTGTGCCAGCCATACACTATGGTCAAATTTATACTTATTATGGTTTATCTACAACAGAAACCAAATCTTTCGTTTCACCTGAATTGGCCATCAATCACCTACTATACCCGCTATGCGGGTATAGTAGGTGATTGATGGTATTATAATTTTTCTGGTTAAAGGCAATAGGTAACCATGTCAAAACAAAATGTACTTTTTGTTTGTGAAATGAATACTTGTCGCAGTCAAATGGCTGAGGGGTGGTCTCACTACCTCCATCCAGATAAAATCAATGCGTTTTCCGCATGATTGGAAAAAAATTATTGTTCGATGGGCCCAAAGCGATCCCAGGATTTAGCCGGTTTATATAAATATTCAGCCACACCAAGCAGATCCCTCAAAGGAATCAGCCCGAAAACCCTGGAATCCTGGCTGTTGTTCCGATTATCCCCAAGGACAAAACAATAACCGTTGGGTATAAGGATTTCGGGCATATCCCTTTTGCCTTCTTTGTCTTCACCATTTCCCAGCCATTGAATTTGATAGGATCTACCTCGAATTGTTTCAATGGCACGTTTACCATCGGTGCCGAAGACAGTCACAGGCTTATGATGAATATATAGAATCCGGTCCTTAATGCAGATGGAATCGCCGGGCAGTCCGATAATTCGCTTCATATAAACCATATGCCGCTGGTTTGGGTGGGGAAACACGACGATGTCCCCGGCCTGGGGGCTATGCCTTGTATATCTGACACGGTTTGCCAGCAGAAAATCCCCGGACAGTATGGTTGGCGCCATGGATGAACTGGGTATCTTATAAGCCGTTACAATATGGTTTTTCACATATAGGGGAAGCAGCATGGGATATGCCAGGGAAACAAGGATTAAAACAATATACAAATATCTGTTATTAAATGGTTTTAATTGGTAATGCGCACTGAATTTAGAAGAAATGCGCCAGGCATCAAAGGCTGCGTAGACAAAAAGCAGGCAATTAAACACCAGGCCGCTGATCAAAAGTGGATAAAGGTACCGGCTGTCAACCGGCAGGTAAAAGCTTAACGCAATGGGAATTAAAATGAAATTGAGGCCAAACAGTATCAAGCCCTTATTCAGGCGGCCGCAATAAATATGACCAAGACCGGTGGCAGCAAAAGATAACAATACCGCAGCAGACGGTTTCCTGTAACTATTTATATTGTCGTACATTCTTATTATACTCCTTGATTTAAGGGGTTAAAATCATCACGGCCTGGTAAACAGCCCGGTACAATCCTATTGTTGACAGTCCTATGGCTGCCAGTGCCTGAAGAATTTTTTTCACATCCTCCGGTACTTTATAAAGGATACTATGCCATGAAGCACTGCGGTTCTGGCTTTCATGGTCAATCTGTTCCATTACCCGGCCGGAAAAATTTTCTGAAGCTGTAATTTGAGTTTTACTTTCTTTCCATTTTTTAAACACATCTTCACTTTTCATTATTTTCTCCAATCGTATCTTCCAGAAGTTTTTTCAATTTAGCTTTTGTTCTGGAAAGTTTTGACTTGATGGTTCCTGTTTTTATTCCCGTGATCTGGCGGATCTCGTCGTACGAGAGCTCCTGGATTTCAGCCAGGATAAAAATTGTTTTCTCATCAACAGGCAGCAGCCCCAGAGCCCGGTCCAGCAGACAAAAAAATTCCTTTTCTTCGATATCCGGCTTTGTTCCGGCATGCCCCTGAAAATTCGTCAATTCCACTGTTGGCGCCCTGTTGATCTTCTTCAATTCGTTGATGCAATTATTCCGGGCAATGGTAAAAAGCCATGTGGAAAAAGCTCCTTTTCCAGGTGAATAGGATCTGATGTGCCGGTATGCGGACAGGAAGGTTTCCTGGACCATATCTTCTGCATCAAATCCATTGCCCATCATGTTGGAGACAAAAACCATCAGCGGCCGGGAATAGGAATCAACCAGCAGGCGGAACCTTTTATGGTCTCCGTTTTTTACCTGTTCAATAACAACTTGTTCGAGAGCGTTTTCCAATTTGTCTCCAAAATCTTGAGATTCAGTGTTTTCTTCTTTATACATTTGTAATCTGAAAAAGTTCCATTGATTGCAGCCTTGCGCTTCCGGTCCTGATCGAAATTTAATGTTTCAATCTTAAAACCCTTTGACTTAAAACGGCAAATAAGTATATATTTTTTATGACCGACCAGTCGGTCATAAAAAACAAAATAAAAAATAATTGGGGTTGAGAAAAAATTTTCCACACATCTATTGAGGTAAATTTTATGAAAAAAACAAATCAACAGATGCTGGATCTTGCAGGGGCACTATGTTTTTTGTTAGCAACGTTCCATGCCGTGATAGGATTTTCACCAGCTCTTAGTTTTTATTTCGGTGCCCCTGAAGCATTGGTTCAAAACAAATATGCCCTGATCGGTGTCTGTTTTCTTGTTTCACTTATCCTTGGCATTTTTGGACTGTATGCATTGTCCGGTGCAGGCCGAATCCCAGCCCTTCCCCGGCTCAACCAGGTCCTTATTTTCATAAGCGGCATCTTCATCCTTCGCGGACTCATTGGGATTCCGGAATTTCTTGTTGTCATGGGCGTGATTGAAACGTCCATACCCATTGCGCCAAGGTTTGTCTTCTTTTCAATGGTATCATTGCTTGTGGGCGGTTTTTTTATCACTGGGGTCATCAGTAAAAAGCAATGGTTTGAAAAAAAAGGATTGTAATCATGTCCCCTAAAATTGTTGATCGAAATGAAAAAAGAAAACAAATAGGTTTTGTCGCATTGAAACATTTTGCCAAGTACGGTTTTTCCGCTTCATCCATGAGCCGCATTGCCAATGCGGCAGGTGTGGGAAAAGGCACAATGTATGAATATTTCAGTTCCAAGGAGGAGCTGATCAATTTCTCTTTAACCCTTTATGTTGAACAGATTGAACAAAAGGTGGCCTCTTTGATTGCCGGTATTCCAAACCCGAAAACCCGTCTTCGCAACTATCTGCATGAGGTTATTCAGGCAATAAAAAATGATCCATATACCATGGGAGTACTGCTTGCTGTTTTTAAAAAACTGGTTTCAGACAGTCAGGACACCGAACATACGGCATTGCTGCGCGGCATGTTTCAAAGTGCACGAACCGCCATTTACAATATGATCATTGAAGGTGTGGATAAAGGCATCTTCCGGCCTGAAGCCAGACAAAGCGCCCAGAGTATCGCCTTTAACATGATCGCTTTCATAGACGGTCTGTGGCTGCATGCCCTTGCCGATCCCCGGGCCTTTGATCTGACGGCCCAGGCAAATGACTATCTGGACCGGCTGTTTTATTCCATTACCCCTGGGCCCAAACAGATTGATAATTAAAAGGATGATCAGCGGAATACATGCTTCAAAACATCTGCAATTGATCATTAAGTCATAATCTGTCGGGCAGTGACATTCACCGGGCAGGCACCTGGGTCATCGGTCTCACAAAAAACAATGCAGGCCCGGTGCAGACCGTCCTCCTCCCGGCTTGTATAGGACCAGTTAAGCCTGTGGCACAACTGCCGGATCAACTGCAGGCCCAGTCCAAACCCCAGATCCTTGCCTGCGTTCTTTTCCCCGGGGATATCATTGATGATCTGAACGCAGGTCTCGGTCTGGACAATCCGGACCTTGCCGCGCCAGGTATGCTGAAACGCATTACGGATCAGGTTACCCGTTACAATGCGGGCAGGCACCTGGGCCAGGGTTATCACGGCAGGCACAGTATGCACAATCACCTCAACATCCTTGTCTCTGAGCAGATACTTTGACTCTTCGGCCAGTTCCCGGACAAGATTTTCAAGATTGATGTCTGCAACGGGCAGCTGGACCTGGTCATCCTGCCCCAGCCACAGAAGTGTCTGGGTCAGATACTTCATGGTCAGACTGGCCCTGTCTATCCGATCAAAAATTTTGTCCTGGTGCCGGTCCCGAAGTGCAATTTTATCCGGATCGGTTTTAGCGATATCCAGGGCGCTTTCATTGAGTTTTTTAAGTTTAAGCAGTTCAACATTGTTTCTGATCACACTGATGGGGGTTCGAAGTTCATGGCTGGCGTGACGCAGAAATTTGTGTTCCCTGTCCAGGCTTTCCTGGACAGACGACAGACTTTTCTGGATGAGCCGGGCCAGTTCATTAAGTTCAGGATAAATAAAATCCGGGGCCGGCCGTTTCAGCTGATCCGCATCCAGCCCATGGGCCCACTGCTTCAGGGACTTTACCGGGCGCTCCACCAGAATCAGCAGCACCCGGATCAGCACGGCAATACCAAGGGCTGTCGACAAACTGATGCCAATCAGTATACGCAGATTTTCCCTGCCTTTATTCCCGATGAGCGGGGAGGCTTTTTCAGAAGGAGCCAGATGAACAATATAATATGTGTCATTATCAATCTGCACGGACATGGCAAAAATAACACCCTTGGGTTTTCCGAACCATGCATTTTCCTTGTAGATCTCAAGCTCTTCCGGTCTTGCGGGAACGTCCATAAGTTCCTTGATATTATCCGGCATCTGCCGCCACTGTTTTGCAATCATGAAACCGCTGAAACGTGCCAGATCGCCCCGTTGATCTTGGGGTGTGGTTTTAATATAGCTTTCCAGAACATGAACCATGTTCCCGGCAATAATGTTGTCCATGCCTTTGTAGAAAAATTTTATACTCAATACGGAGTAACCAATAATCAGAACCACGGCCATGATTAAAAAAGACAGAGCCACAAACCACTTCAGACTGATGGGCTTTTTCATTTTTGATCACCCTCCTTAATGGAAAATCCGCGCCCGGGAATGGTATGAATCAGGGGACAATCAAAGGACTCGTCCACCGCTTTTCGCAAATGGTGCATATGCACCTTAAGACTGTTGCTGTCCGGGGGATCATCCCCCCACACGCTATCGATCAGCTTTTGTTTGGATACGGTTTCAGGAGCGGCCCGCAACAGGGTTTCCAGAATCTTGCGCGCCGTGGGGGACAGTCTGATCGCCTGCCCTGCCCTGCTCACCGTATCCTCCTTCAGATTCATTTCAAGATCGGCATAGGTTAAAAGCTGAACCTGTCCGGATCTGCGCCGGGCCAGGGCATATATTCTGACCACAAGCTCCCGCAGCTCAAAGGGCTTGACCAGATAATCGTCTGTGCCGGCATCAAAACCCTCCACCTTGTCATCCAGCCGGCCCAGGGCCGTGAGCATGAGCACCGGAGTGTCATTTCCTTTTGAACGCAACTCCCGGCAAAGGCTAAGGCCGTCAAGCCGGGGCAGGTTAAGATCCAGCAAAACCACATCATAGCTCTTCTCCTCTAAAAGGTTTAAGCCTGCCACCCCGTTACTGGCGTAGTCGCAGGAGATGGACTCAATGGACAGATAGTCAATAACAGTCTCGGCCAGATCAAAATCATCTTCCACTAAAAGTACGTTCAACACACATCCTTCCTTTCGGCAAAGGGATTTATCCACCACTTGAACCAGCTTAAAACCCGGCTGACATCATGGTGGACCACCAGAAGAACCGGTATCAGGATCAAGGTGATCACCGTGGCAAACATGATACCATAGGCCAGGGATACGGCGGCGGGAATCAGAAATTGGGCCTGGTGCGAAGTTTCATACAGCAGGGGCAAAAGCCCTGCCACCGTGGTGAAGGACGTCAGAAGAACCGCCCTTAAACGGCTTTTGCCTGCCCAGGCCACCGCTTCAAACAACGGGGTATCGCTGCCCCTTTGCATGTCGTTAAAGGTGGAAACCAGAAGCAGACTGTCATTGACCACCACACCGGCCAGGGCAATAATACCATTAAGAGATAAAATACCCAATGACAGATCGTTGATCCAGTGCCCCAGCACCGCTCCCACAATGCCGAAGGGAATGGCCGTCATGATCAAAAAGGGCTGGATGTAGGACTTTAACGGAATAGCCAATAGAAAATAGATCATAAACAGGGCCATGATAAACATCTCCACCATTGAGGTTTCTGTCTCAGCCTGTTCTTCGGCCTCGCCTGAAAAATCAATGTCAAGATTGGGGTATTGCTGTTTGAGTTTGGGCATAAGGGTCTTTTGAAGCTGTGCCACAAGTTCCGTGGAGGACATGATATCCTTGTCCACGTCTGCCGAAACATAAACGGCCCGTTTGCCGTCAATGCGCGTGATGGTGTCCCGGGTGTAACCGTAAGTAATTTGGGCCACGCTGGGCAGCGGTACAACCGTACCTTCGGAGGTTCTGACATCGGCACTGAGGACATCGGAGACACTTTTTCTGGCTCCCTGGGGATAGCGGACCTTCACCTCCACCTCGTCGGAGGAGCGCTGGAACCGCTGGACCACCTGGCCGGAAAAGGCCTGGAGCATCTGTTCGGCCAGCATATCCGTGGTAAATCCCAAGGCTCTTCCCTGGGGGGTCAGTTCCATGAACAGCTGGGGCTGGCCCGGTTCCAGATTGTCTTCGATGCCGCTCACCCCGGCTATGGCGGACAGTTGTTTTTTCAGGGCGGTCCCTGCCAGGGAGAGCACAGTATCATCACCTGACCGCAACTCAATGCGCAAGGCATCCACCATGGCCGGGGCATTTTGTACGCTTAAGGTTTTGGCCCCTTCGGGCATTCCGGACAATTCCCGCCATTTGCGGGTAAAGGTGTCAATATCATAGGGGGCATCCTTGGTGAGCTGCAGTTTCACGGACCCGGACTGATCCGCTTCGGACATCACCTGCAGGTATTCAATGGCGCTTTTTTCATCATCTTTGGCGCCACGAAGCTCCCGGTCCGCCTCGTGGGCCCTGGACTCCAGAAGGGCCAAAGCGCCATGGGTCTGACCATAACTTGCATCATTTTTCATGGTCAGTTCCGCGCGCACCGTATCGCCTGGAATATCGGGGAAAAAACTCATGCGCACCATGCCGGTCAGGGGCATGGAAGTCACAAAGATATAAAATCCGAAAAACACCACCAGCACGCTATACCGATGGTGAAGGGCTATTCTGATAAGGGGACCGTAAATACGGTCGTTCACAAAATTAAGGGTGTTGTCGGTATTTCTCTGCACCCAGCCCCAGCCCCGGGCCATAGGGTTTTTCCCGGGATTCTGGCGGGTATTGAGATGGGCCAGATGGCAGGGCAGAATCAGCTTTGATTCAATCACAGACAGCACAAGACAGATGGTGACGACAATGGCAAACTGGGAGTAAAGCTCTCCCATGTGGCCGCTGACCTGGGATATGGCGTAAAAGGCCGCCACCGTGGTCAACACACCGAACAGGGTGGGGACGGCCACGGCCTGGGTACCCCGGATGGTGTTTTCAATGGTGTCGCCATCCCTGGAACGTAACGTGTACACACTTTCCCCGATCACAACCGCATCATCCACCACAATACCCAAAGCCATGATGAACCCGAAGGTGGTGAACTCGTTTAAGGAGAGTCCTGCAAAGCCGTCTCCCATGAAAAAAAGCGTGCCGAAAAAGATAAACGGCAGGCCCATGGCCACCCAGAACGCCACGGAAAGATTGAGAAACATGGCCAGAAGAATAAAGACAATCAAAAACCCGCCCAGGGCGTTTTTTGCCAGAAGTTCCAGGCGCTCGATGATCGTTGTGGAGCGGTCGTACCAGGAAGTTAACTTCACATTGTCAGGAAGGCTTCCGCTATTTTCAAACTCTTGAATCACCTTTTTGGCCCCGGCAACGGTCCTGGAGATATCATCCTGGCCCGTGGTAATCACCTGCAGGGCAATGCTGGTATGGCCGTTGAAACGGGAAAGCACTGGCGTCTCGTCATCAAAGGTGTCGTCAATTTTTGCCACATCACCCAGATAAATCCGGGAACCATCCCCAAGGGTGACCAGGGGTATGGCGGCAAACTCTTCTTTCAGATAGGCCTGTTGGGATGCTTTAAGCTGCAGGTACAGATTTTTATCCCGCAGGACTGCTGTGCGCGAACTTCCCGATTCATTGTTGACGGCATCTTCCACATCGGACAGGGACAATCCGTAGGACTGGAGCTGGGCCTCGTCAATCTCAACGCTGATCATGGGGTCAAGGCTGCCGGAGATCTCCACACGGTTCACTTCGGCATTGGTTAACAGATCATCTTTAAGCTCTTCGGCCAGGGTCTGCAGGGTATGGCGGTCCACCTCCCCGTAAAGCTGGAGCCACAGGGCATGTTCTTCGCGCTCGGCCTTTTCAATGACCGGATTGTCAGCATCGGTGGGGAAATTGGATATGGCATCCACCTTTGATTTGACATCCCGGAGCAGGGTGTCCAGGTCATAATCGTCTTTCATCTCTATGGTGACGGTGGTGCCCGTGGTGGTGGATGAGCTGGTAATGGTTTTTATCCCCAGCACATCCTCAAGCGCATCCTCTATTTTTATGGCAAGCCCTTCCTCGGATTGCTGGGCAGAACCGGAGTCATAGGTGACGGACACGGTCAGGCTGTTGGGGGAAAGGCTGGGAAAGGCCTCTTTCCTCAGTTTACCCATCTGCATCAATCCCAGGGAAATAATAAGGATCAACAGCAGGTTGGCGGCCACAGGATTGGTGGCAAACCAGGAGATGATTCCCCGCATTCTTTCACTCATGGCTACTCTCCTGAACCGGGGTGACGGCCATGTCATCCAGGTAATGGTTTAAGGGATGAATCAGCACCTTCCGGGGTGAGTCGGCGATGTCTTCAGGCGGAGCCACATAAATGGACTCCCCGTGGCTGAACACAGGCTGTGTGGTAAAGGATGACAGGGTATTGTCTGCTTTGACATACCAGATTTCACCCTTCTGGCTGAAGGCGGAAGCCGGAAGTTCCCACAGGCCGGACATGGGCTGTCCTTCAATATTCACGGAAACAAAGGTGCCGAAAAGTAGGGGATTCTGGGAATCTAACGGCTCATCCAGGGCCACAATCACACTTTGCTGACGCGATTTGTCATCCACCTGCCGGGATGCCCGCAGAATGTAGCCGGACCATTGCCGGCCGGTCTGGGCATGAACAAGGGTGACCGGCCATGTGCCGACATTCAGGGTTGCCATATCCGGCAGGCTGGACCACTGGGCTGCTGACAGGGAGACCGTTATCTCAGCCCGGTCTGTGCTGTAAAGGACGGCAATGGTGGAACCGGCCTGGACAAAGCTGCCGGGCGCCACGCTACGTTCCACCACCAGGGCGTCAAAGGGTGCTGTGATCCGGGTGTAGGACAGATCCGCTTCAGCGGTTTCCACAGCAGCCCGGGCTGCGGTAACTGCCGCTTTGGCCGCCGCCACCTGGGGACCGTGCAGGACCAGATCCGAAGCAGGTTCCCCGGTCAGTCCCGAGGATTGCCATTCGGCCTTGGCCTGCAAGGCGGACCGCTCCTCTTCGAGCAGGGCCAGTTGTGCATCGGACAGATCTTTTTGGGCCTGGGCAAGGGCGTCTTTGTATTCGGTGGTATCCAGCTGGACAATCACTTCGCCCTTTTTAACCAGTTTGCCGGTTTCAAATGTGTTGGAAAGTGTTGTGACCTGACCTGCCACCCGGGCGGCAAGTGTGAGTTCAAAATGGGGAGAGGCACTGCCGTATCCTGTAATCTGGGCATTGTAACTGCCGGTGGATACCGATATGACGGATACTTCAGGATGCAGGACAACCTGTTCTTTTTCAGGGGCCGGCTGGCTGGCCTGGGCCTTGAT
Source organism: uncultured Desulfobacter sp. (assembly GCF_963665355.1). Lineage (GTDB taxonomy): Bacteria > Desulfobacterota > Desulfobacteria > Desulfobacterales > Desulfobacteraceae > Desulfobacter. Next base: position 4,060,155 of record NZ_OY762229.1, on the reverse strand, counting down.
GGCCCCCTGGATATAAAAGACAAGCCCTGTAAGCAGGCCAACGGCAATCAGTAAGACCACAATCTGGGAAGTACGTCTGATCATTATATTGCTCCAATGCCCAGGGCCAGCCCAAGGGTTACCCGGTTGGCCAGGCGTTCATATTTAAGGGTGTTCTGCTGGATGGCAAGATCGAAGGTCTGGGCCTGGACAACAAGCAGATCCAGCATGCCTGAAAGGCCCTGGCGGTAGCTTTTCTGATACTGGACCAGGGTGTCCACGGCTGTGGCGAGCGCCGTTTCAATGTGGTCCTGCTGCTTGCCCAGGGACCGTTCAAGACCCATGGCGTCTTCAATTTCCTGGACAGCGGCATACAGGGTTTCGCGATAGGCCTCAAAGGCCTGGGCGGTTTCCAGATCCGCGATCCGGGCTTGGGCTTTAAGCTGCCCGCCCTGGAACAGTGGGGCCGTGAGCTGTCCCAGAAGGGACCACACAGGATTTGAAAACAGAGCTGATCCAGGGGTTGACGCGATGTCCTCAAGGGATGCTTCAAGACTGATGCTGGGCAAAAGATCTTTATATGCCACATCCGCGTTTAACCCGGCGGATTCAATGGCCAGGAAGGCCGCTTTCAGGTCGGGTCTTCGCTGCAGGGTCTGGGCAGGCAGGCCTGCCAGGGGCAGGATCACATCGGTGTACTCTTCGGGCACGGTAATCTTAACACCAGGCTCACCCAAAAGGGTGGCCAGGGTTCGCCGCTGCCGGGCCAGGGTCTCTTTGTACTCTTCCAGGATGGCTCGGGCTGAAGCCGCGGCGCTTCGGGCGGTGTCCAGATCCTCCAGGGTGCCCAGCCCGCTGCGGTAACGCTGTTGGGTGTACTCTTGGGTTTTTTCAAGCACATCAATGCGCTTCTGTTCAATGACGATATTTTTCTTTGCCGATGTAAGCCCAAGCCATCCGGTCATGATCTGGGCGGCCAGGGTATCCCGGGCAGACTGAAAGAGCATCTGCTGCTCTTCAACATCCTTGGATGCGGCCTTTGAACTGTCGGCAAGTTTGCGCCACAGATCAAGCTCCCAGCTCACCGAGGCTGTTCCCGTGTACACCGCGTCCTGGTCCTTCTCCTTAAACGTCGAATACCCTGCTGACACCTCGGGCAGTTGCGCACCCCGGGCCTTACGATACTCAGCCTGGCGAATTTTCAAGGTTAAAAGAGTCTGGGCCAGGCCGGGGTTGGCGGCAAGGCTCTTTTCCACCAGGGTGTCCAGTTCCGGGGATTGAATCAGATCCCCCAGGATGGTGATGCTCCGTGCGCCGTCAAGGTCGCGCCATTTAGCAATTTTCGCCTGTTCCTGCCCGACCATGTTCCCATAATCGGGATTGGAACTTGAAACACAGGCCGAAAGAGTCACCAGGCTGAGCAGCACCACAAATTGTCTGCATGCCGGTTTTAACGTCATCTTGCTATTCTCCATGTCATTTTTTCACCACGAATATAAAAGACTCATCATGATGGTGTGAAAAGGTATAACAGACAAAGAGTTAAGATGAGGTTAACGGATCACAAAAAGAAAAGAGAAATTATTTTTATTTTGCAGATGCGCTTGCCAAAAAACACATCTGCAAAACCGGGTATCTTCAAAAAAAAGAAAGGACGTTTAACTTTTCTGGCCAAATTTTTCGTAACTGACCTGATCATATAAAAGGGTACTGCTATCATGGCCGTCCAATTCCTCTGCGGGGTGACCGATGCCGATAACCGCCTCCACCTGGACATGTCCGGGCAGATCAAGCAAACTTGAAATATAATCAGAAGCCTTGGTGCCGTCGTCGCGGCTGCGCAGACGCATCTGCGCCCAGCAGGAGCCCAGGCCCAGATCCGCAGCAGCCAGATGAATAATAACGGCGGCAATGGAGGCATCCTCGATCCAGACGTCGGTTTTGGATGTATCGGCACACACGACCAGGGCCAAAGGCGCATTTTTCAAAAAAGCGGCGCCATGGGTTTTGGCCCGGGACAACTGCGCAAGCAAAGCTTTGTCTTTGACCACCACAAACTGCCATGGATTAAAACCCCGGGAACTTGGGGACCGCAACGCAGCCTCGATCAGAAGATCGCAATGTTCAGCACTGACGGGTTTGTCCTTAAACTGCCGGATACTTCTTCTTTTGCGCAATAATTCAATAAACATGGTTATCCCCCTTATATTTTTTCAGGCAGAATGTTTTGTTCTTTTATAATCTCTTGAATGTATGATCTATTTTTAATTGGATAATCTTTGTAATATTCAATGGTTTCTATTTTGGGGTTCAAGCGTTCGCCTGTTTTCAAAGCTTCCACAATCTTACGATTCAGCAATGCCGGTTCATAATTCGGATCTATTTCAATAGCCCTGTCAAAACATTCAAGTGCCGATTGAATTTCTCCAATGATTGCGTAACAAATACCGAGATTTCCATACACTTGAGGTCGATTTTGATTTATCTTGATAGCATCATTGAATTTGGCAATGGCCTCATCCCAATCCTTGGACTCCGCATGTTTCATACCCTGTTCAAAGGCCTGCTCCCCTTTTAAAAAACCGTCCAGATCCACACCCTCGTCATTGAGCATCTGTTTTTCAAGACTGCTAAGCATGTCCTGCGCGTGATGAACCGCATAACTGTCCGGCTCTCCAATCTTTACGACCTTCCGGTATGTTTCTATCATATCAGCAATTTTCAGTTGTTTTTGATACGTGACGCCTAAGTTATAGTAAGCTTCCACAAAATGTTGCGGAGATGTCTCTTGTTTTGATAAGGTTTGTTTCCTGATCCTTTCCTGGCGTTTTTTTTGCTTTTGGGCTTTTTTAAGATTCTGGCTTTGACGGTTCTTTATTTTTTTCATGATGATTACCTGCCTGGATTTTTGGATTTATTCTGGTGTTACCTATACTCAAAATCCCCTGGATGAACAAGGTGCTTTTAGAAGATATGACCTTTTACGTGGCCTGGCCTGATCCGGAACGGCCGCATAAAAATTGTGCCTTATCCGGTCACCATTGGTGAGACAGTCACGGTGACCGGATTTATCAAAGAACGCATCGACAAGAGAAACGCCGTTGTATGCGCCGAGGTTAAAAACGAAAAAGGAGAACTTTGCACCACAAGCCAGGGGGATTTTGCCCTTTTCTCCCAGGAAAATTTCAGGAAACTGAACATCATGCCCGAAGAACTCATTGATGAGATGGTGGCCACCTTCTAAGAGTTGCTTTGAGAGACTCATCAATATTTCTTATTGTTAAGCTCGCCATGGGCTTCATTCCTTCCTTTTCAATAATGACTTTTATGCAGTCAATGTATGCTGAACGGACATAATCTTCTCCTGAATATTCTATATTTTCCGGGACGGCACCGCCTGACCTCCGGCAGGCAGTGCCGTCCCCTGCCTGGCCTACCGGCCCTTGTCCTGCCGGCCTGGGAGCAGAACCAGCCGGAACGCCCAGTCGCGGTCGCGGCCGGACGGGTGGAAGCAGCGGCGGGAAGCAGACCGGCAGCTCACAGCCGGATTGAGGAACGAGCCGCCGCGGATCACCCGGAGCGAGCCCCCAATTTTATCTGTGGTCCACTCCCATACATTTCCATGCATATCATACAGTCCGTATGCATTAGGTTCTTTTTCCCCCACCGGATGCAAATTGTCACCGGAATTCCCCCTATACCATCCGGCCCGTGCCAGATCCTCATCTGTATCACCGGTATAAAACCGGGTCATGGTCCCGGCCCTGCAGGCAAATTCCCACTGGGCTTCCGAAGGCAGTGCAAGCCCGGCCCATTGGGCAAAATCACGGGTTTCATCCCAGGAGACGCCCACCACGGGCTGACTCTCCCCGTTGTATTCCCGATCCCCCCAGTATTCCGGCTCTTTGGCCTTGAGGTTGGCCTTTAAATACAAGGCATACTGGCGGTTGGTCACAGGATAGCGCCCCATGTAAAAAGGATCTATTGTAAATTCGGAGGATTCTATGGTGATCCTTCCCCCCGGAATTCTCACCATCTCATATTGAATGTCTCCGTGAATTAGTACCTCATTGTCCTGGCGGAGATGCTCTGCCGAGAACCGTTGACGGATCTGCGGCATGGGATGATTTTCAAGGTCACCGGTTAAAGGTTTAAGCCTCTCTTTGGCATGCCGGTCAAGGATTTTCAGGGCCGTCAGTTGCCGGTCCCACAATTTAGAATCTTTACCCGGTTCTGCGGCCAGCAGGTCCAAAAACGGAGTCCAGTCAATTTCCGCAGCATCCTCCAGGCAGCGCTCAGCTATCTCAGGATTATCGGAAAATGAGGGCAGCTGGACCACCTGTGCCATGAAGGCCTTGAACCTTGACGGTTCCTCCAGGCCCACCAGCAGCAGGATCACCTCCTGCCACCAGGACTGGCCCCAGTGTTCCGCCAATTGGGCCAGGACATTCTCATCTTCAAAGGAAAGGCTGCGGATCTGGCAGGCGGCCAGGTACTCCTGGAATCCCAGGTGCATAAACCCGTAGGTGTCGCTTCCCCACCCCGTCAGCAGCCCTGTGTCATCCCGGACCATGCGCAGAAAATCCCTTCCAGATCCGTGGGGCCACCGAACCTTTTCCAAAGCCTTTTCCAGCACCGGCGCAAGCTCGTCGGCACAGGCCCGGATCCGGTTCTCCTCCTGGTGCATCCAAAGCGCCACGGGCTGAAGGACCCGCCGGCCCAGATCCGCACCGATGCGGACCTCCATGCCTCTGGAGCCCCGCCAGAATTCCAGCAGCACATCCATGGCCGCCCTGTACAATTTGCCCCGGGTTCTGGGCAGCCGCCCCCCGTCCCGGTGAACCAGGCAGATATTGGTTAACAGCAGGGGATTGCGGGTCATTTCAAAGACCCGGCCGGATCTGAAATCATCGGATGACAGGCTGTCAATCAGGTCGTCTGCCTTCTTGCCGGCAATATCCCGGGCCTGAAGCTGATCACTGTTGTCTGCAGTTTCCACAAGCCGATACCAGGTGCGGATAAAGTCGTGGGCCTGATCCTGTGACAAAGGACGCAGGTGCAGCTCCATAAACTCATTCTCCAGCCGGGCCGTGGCCGTATAACCCGCAAAACGGCAGGTCACGGCGGCATACAGCTGATTGCGGCCGTTCATGAACCGGGCAATATTGCGGGCCGCTTCAACCCGCAGTTTCGTATTCTGGATTTCATCCAGGCCGTCGAACAGCAAAAGTACCGGATGATGATCCAGCAGCCGGTCCGTAAATTCCTTTGTCATCTCAAGACCGGCATCAGCCATACGGCCATAAATAAAATTTTTGATGTTTGAATCTTTAAGTTCGCGCAGGGGCAGGAACACGGGGAGAATGCCTGCCGGCAACCCGATGGTTTCATAATTTTTGGACAGCGCCCACAAAAGCAGGCGCTTTAAATGGGTGGTTTTACCGGAACCCGGATCACCTAAGATAACAACGCCCCGGCTATTTTTCTCCAGGCAGACCTGAAAGGCGTCGGGAATGGAAATCTGAGTGTTTCTCCCCAATTTTTCCAGGCACTCGACCGCATCATCGGCATCAGCATAGCACTCCCCGGACTGGACAGCATCATCCACCATGGCATGCAGGGGCATGTAAATATCCTCAATGCGAATGGAGACCCGCAGCCGGGAACCGAACCCGATCATGGGCAGTTTTTCATACAGGGAGACTGCCCTGCTTTTATAGAGAGCCAGTTGCCCTTCAAACTCCGGGTTCGGAGTGGAAGGTGCAGGTGACGCATCAGTATCCGGAGTTGAGGCTTTGGGTAATGAGATCTTCGGCATCCACTTGTCCAGATGTTCCAGATGATACCGCCCATCCGGGGCCTTGGGTGTAATCCTGCGGACCCAGCCGCCTCCGTCCTCGTCGCTGTATTTCCTTAAATGAACCTCACCCGTCTGATTTTCAAAATTCAGGCAGCAGATGTTGTACCCGCTACCCTGGGAACGATGGTAGCAGGCGTAGGAGGAAATAACGGAACGGCCATTAGCATAAGACGTAACTGCTGTTTTGTGTTCATGGCCGGATAAAATGAAATGAAACTCATTTCTCAGTTTATCATCGGCAAAGGCTTTGTCTGCTTCGACGCCCCAAGACACAGGATGATGGAACAAGGCGATCTTGACATCAGCATTTTCCATTTCCTTTTGAACCCTTGTATTTTGCCATTTCCAGGCCACCCGGAGTTTACCGTTTTCCTCTTTGCTGCTTCTTCCGCTGCTCCAGACCGTGTTGAACCCGGCAATCCCCACATGGATATGGTTGATCTTCACAGTGGTGCCGTAGGTCAAGCGCTCGGGATCCTGGAGCAGAACAGAGTTACCGAAATTTTTCAAAAAACTACGATAGTCTTCCAGGCGGTCCATAACCCGGTTCCAGTCATCTCCTCCACCGGCCATGAAATTATAGATACTCTCCGGATCGTCCAGGCTGTCAATAAACATAGTGGACATTTTACCCACACGTTTTTGATTCACATCATGGTTCCCCGGCACAAGAAAGATATGCGTTTTGGGAACCGGCTTTGAAAAAACGGTTCTTACCTGCTCCAAAAATTTAGCAACGCCTTCATACTGATCTTTTAAATTTTTTCCCGGTTCAGGCCCCATTTGACCGAAGGCCAGATCGCCGCTGAAAAAAATGAGATCCGGACACAGCCCATGATCCTCTTCCAAAAGTTTCAGGTCGTTTATAAGGTCTTTCAAAATAGGTTCGGCATCCCAGGCATCTTGGGGTTTGCCGTAGTGAAGATCGGACAGGTGCAGCCAGGAAAGCGTGGACACCACAGACTCCTTTGCATGAACAGGTCGTGTCGTTAACAGAAAATTTTTAAATACCTGTCTATATCAAAGGTTCCGGCATTGTCAACCGGGATACTGCCGCAGCGCAGGACGATCATCTGCAGACTGGCTGCGGATGACAATAAATGCATCCCCAACCCACTCGCCATCGCTATCGGAATCGCTATCGCTATCGACCGATCTTGAAATCAATTTCGGTTTTTGTGTTACATGTTCGAACTGGGAACCATAGGAGAATATGCCGGTTTCAGTGCTGGGCACCGGAACTGTTTTCGATAGCGATCCCGATAGCGATAGCGACGCGGTTCAGCATGTTTGAAGGGTATTCAAGAGGCCTGGAATATTAACCACAGTTTTTAAATGCCATGGGCAATAATATCCTGGATGACACGGGCAAGTTTCAATGGATCATGGCGCACAATGGCTGCATTGGATTCCAGTAAATCTTTGATAAGGATGGTGCGTTTTCCCCAAAAGGGATCTTGGGGGTCCACACAAACAAAATCGGATTTCTGCTGGGCATACCTATCCAGCATCTCCTGTCTCGGGCATGTCAAATTCCCGATCACGCCGTCCACCTGCCGGCCCAGACGGTCTTCAAGGCCGGCAACGAAATCCCGGCCCGTAAAATGATGGGTTTCACCGAACTTGGTCATGATATTGATAATGTAAAAGACCCGTCCCCGGGCCTGCTGGAGGGCTTCCTTAACCCCGGACACAAGCAGGTTGGGAATAATACTGGTAAACAGATCCCCCGGACCGATAAAAATATACTCGGCCTCCTTAATGGCTTCAAGTACCGGGGGATAGACAGAGATGGCGTCATGGTGGTGGGGCACCAGAAAAACATCTTTGATCCGTTCCCTCTGGGTTCCCCTTGGAATGTCAATGGCCTCTTCCCCGTATATTCTGCTGCCGTCGGTCAATTCGGCCACAAGAGTAGCCCGGTCAATGGTCACAGGCAAAATGGTCCCTTCGGCCTCAAGGATTTCCGCAAGGGCCGCCACACCTGCCGGGAAATTGCCTGTATACCGGGACAGCATGGTCAAAAGCATGTTGCCAGCTGTATGGCCGGCCAGCCGCCGGTCTTTTTTGAATCGTTTCAGAAGGATCGCCCGACTGGTGTCCTGGTAGGGGGACAGGGCCAGGATACACTTTAAAATATCCCCGGGTGGAAGAATGCCAAGCTCATCCCTGAGTCGTCCGGTGCTGCCCCCGGAGTCCACCATGGAGACGATGGCTGTGGTGTGGCAGTTTTTTAAATCCCTCAAACCGGAGAGCAGCACAAACTGACCGCTGCCGCCGCCGATGGTGACAATCTGTCTTATAGGTTTTTCCATGAAAAATCCTGTTTTATTCGCACAGTGTAGAAATGATTATTTTTTTTAACAGTCATGGGCTGATCAGGCATATCATGATTTTTCATGCCTCCTGCCATACTCAATCAACCACGAAGGGTGTAAGATCTGCGTAGGTTACACAGACATTCTTATACACTTAGAAATACGCCATTAACCTATAAGCGTCAAGGCAGGAATAATTTTACAAAGATAACCGGGGCGCAATGAAGTCGCCTGCTGATCCCCCCAACATCCCATATTTAAAGTTAAATAGCCCTGATTCCTTGACTGATCACAAGGACAATGGTACTTTACCATGAAACATATGAAACAATTCTAAAACTGTTCACAGCGTATCATTCTAATTGAATTATACTGGTCGAATTACATTAGGTCGGATCACATGGGGTCAGATTACTTCAGGAGGTAATATATGGAAATTATCGGTATAGATGTGGGATTCGGTTTTACAAAGGCATATAACGGACAAAACTCCATAATTTTCAAATCGTTAATCGGCGAAGCTGCGGAAATCCAGTTCATGTCATCCATGGGCGATCTCGCATCAACGGCCAACCTGCATATCACCCTGGACGATAAAACCTATTTTCTAGGCTCCTATGCCGAACAGCAGTCCAGCCTGACCGAATATACCCTTGACCAGGAAAAAATGGTGGAGGAGTTCATCAAAATACTCGCCCTGGCGGCAACAGGCATATGCTCCCAGAGCAACGGCCCCATCAATGTGGTCACCGGCCTGCCTGTGGGGTACCTGAGACGCGACACCAAGCGCCTTAAACAGATCATTCAGGGCAGGCACGAAATTATCTATCATCACCATGACGCACCTGACGAACGCAGAAAGCTTTTCATTGACAAGGTGCATGTCATCCCCCAGCCCATTGGTTCCATCTTTAATCTGATTTTTGACGACAACGGCAAGATCCGCGACAGAGACCTTGCGGCGTCCAAGCTCGGGGTGGTGGATATTGGTTTTAAAACCACGGATTTTTCTATTTTTGACCATCTGCAATACATTGAAAGGGGATCTGCCACCACGGACACAGGTGTGTCCAGATGCTTTTCCGTGATTTCGGATAAACTGCGCCAGGAAAGCGGCATCAATATTGAACTTTACAAAATCTCCAAATACATTGAATCCGACGTGATTAAAATCCGGGGCAAGGAATACAATGTACTCAACCTTAAAAAGCGGGTATATACCCATGCCGCCTCAACCATTGCCTCGGATCTGAACCGTCTGTGGGAAAATGACTGGGATATAGACTCAATCATCGTATCCGGCGGCGGGTCTGTACCTTTGGCCGAATATCTGATACCATCCATTGAAGGAAATGTGATCTCCATTCCCAAGGGCATTGATGCCAGGTTCAACAATGTTCAGGGGTATTGTAAATTTGGCCATTACAAATGGGGAAAAGACAAAAACATGCCGGCCCGGCAGGCACCGGCTCCCAAGGAGGAGCCCCCAGCCCCGGAAGAGGCACCTTCCGACCAGGACACAGACAAAGCAGGCAAAGGGCTTGCCTGGTTGAGGAGGCAAAACGGTTAGAAGCTATATGAACTTCGAGACATTAAGCAACATTCTTTCCATGGTGGCTGACGGTAAACTTGCCGTCGGTCAGGCAGCAGATCAATTAAAACACCTTTCATTTGAAGATATCGGCTGTGCCCATGTGGACCACCACAGAGCCCTTCGCAAAGGATTTCCCGAGGTCATTTTCGGGCAGGGTAAAACATCGGAACAGATTATTGCCATTCTTGGAAAACTGGAAAAATCGGAAAATATCGTGCTTGTAACACGCATCGACCGGGAAAAGGCCGATCACGTGCTTTCACAGTTTCCCCATGCACAATACTTCGATGACGCACACCTGCTGAAAATAGAAAAACAGCCCCCTGCCATTACAGGCCGGGGAACGATTCTCATCGTCTGTGCAGGAACCTCGGATATTCCGGTTGTCATGGAGGCTTATTTAACTGCAACGGCCATGGGAAACCAGGTGAAAACACTGTTTGATGTAGGCGTCGCAGGGATCCATCGCCTTTTCGCTCACCAAAAAGAACTTGAACAGGCATCTGTCATTATCGTTGCCGCAGGCATGGAAGGTGCGCTGCCCTCGGTGGTGGGCGGCCTTGTCAAAGCGCCCGTGATTGCTGTGCCCACAAGCGTAGGATACGGCACAAGCTTCAACGGCCTGACCGCTCTTCTGGGCATGCTCAACTCCTGCAGTTCTAACATTGCTGTGGTCAATATCGACAATGGATTCGGGGCGGGTTATATGGCGTCAACCATCAATCATGTAGGAGTTTGAGTTTAAAGCCCTACAGTTGCCGGCGCAGATCCAGGGCTTCCTTATTTGAAGGCTCGACTCTTAATATTCGGTTCAGATAGTCATCTGCCTGGAGAATGCGTTTATTGTTCAAATGAATCTTGGCAATCTGAAGTTTGGTTCTCACGTCTCCGCGCCGGTTGTCATCCACTTTGACAAAGCATTCCAGGGCTTTTCCCTGGTCACCGGTTTCAAGGTAAATGGTGCCGGCTTTGTACAAAAGATCAATATTGGCAGGATTTTCTTTTATCGCCTGGGTAACAATTTCGGCCACAAACTCATATTCCTGGTTCTCCAGGCACAGGTCAATGATTCTTTCCTGAAGTACCCTGTTGGAGCGGCTTTTAGACATTATACGTGAAAAAAGCACCCTGCCCTCGTTTCTGAAGCCGTTTACCAGAAGAGTTTCTCCCAGGTTTACCGCTGAATCAAAATACCGGGTGCTTAAGGTGAGAATCTCCATGTAAATCTGGGCGGCCTGTTTAAAATTGCGCCTGTTGATGTACAGCGCGGCCAGATGACTGCGGGAAATCGTATCCTGGCGGTTCACGGCAACGGCCTTTTGAAGACACTTTTCACCGATGTCCGTTTTTTTAATTTCAAGGTATAACAGCCCAAGCTTTCTTAAAATCCGTGATGCATTGGGTTTGAATCCAAGTGCTTTTCTGGTTTCGTCAATGGCGGCTTCAATATTGCCGGCCTCCTCACACGCCCTTGCTTCAACCAGATGAATTTTCGCCTTTTCCGGACTATTGTTAGCCTCGACAACGCTTTTTATTTTTGTATCCAGAGCGGCCAGGGTCAGGGGTTTAAGAAGGTACCCATCCACTTCGTGTTCCGCAGCTTCGGACACAATATCCCGTTCATTTTCGGCTGTGACTATGATAACAGGAATGTCCCTGACCGACTTGTCCTGGCGCAGGCGGGCCAACATCTGGCTGCCGTTCATTTCCGGCATGTTCCAGTCAACGATGAGCAGATCGCAGGAAGAGCTTTTCAGTGCATTCAAACCTGATTTCCCGCTATCCGCAAACAAAAGCTCTTTGCCGATTTCAAGGTTGCGCAGCATTTTGCGCAGGGTCAGGCGCATGCTTTTCATGTCATCCACAACCAGTATGGTCATGGTTTTAATATCAATCATAAAAGAGCTTTTCCAATAAACCGATTCAAATATTCCTTAAACATTTCGTTTATGGCTGATGTTTCCAACTGAACACCATTTTTGACCTGGATTTCAATGTCAAGGGCTGCAAGTCGCAACTGTTCGGCATTGACATTGGCGGCCCCGCCTTTTAACGCATGGGCACAGGCTATAACATATTCAGGATCAAAGGGCTCGTTTCCCACAGCGGCGACAAGATTGTCAACAAGCTCCTCCACTTCCTGGGCAAATGACTCAAGGACATCTGCAGCAAGTTCCTCGTCGTTGCCAAAGCGTTCAAGAAACCCGGCCCGGTCAAACACAGGTTCGTCCACAGGGTTTTTGTCACCCATAGTATCGGGCATGGGGTCTTGTGGATCAACGCCACACGGGTCAAGACCTGGGTCAAGATCTGTTATATTGGGATCCGGCACCTCATAACTGTGGGTGTCATGGACCATGAAATCCCCAGCGGCGGATTTATACGTATCGATAAGTTCAACTAAACCCTGGGGATTGACCGGTTTGGAAATGTAATCATTCATGCCGGCTTCTTTACATGTCTGCCAGTCCCTGTCAAAGGCGTTCCCGGTCATGGCAATGATGGGGGTTGGGCTAAGATGTTCCTTCGATTCATGTTCCCGGATCAGACGGGCAGCCTCATAACCGTCCATTTCGGGCATCTGACAGTCCATGAAAATTAAATCGTATTTGTTGTTCTTTACCATCGCCACAGCCTGAATGCCGTTCAGTGCTGAATCGGCCTGGTAACCCTGTTTGCCGATAATTGCCTTTACCGTCATGACATTGGTCTCAACGTCATCCACGATTAAAATTTTAAACGCTCTTTTTTTGCGTTCTGCAAGGGCATACCGGGTAATAATAGCCATGCTGTCTTTCTGGTAGTTTGGCGAAAGCACGGTGCGCAGGGCATCCGTAAGAATGATTCCGTCCAAAGGATAACTTAAAAAGGCTGAGAACCCCAGGTCTTCAAAGACCCTGGCATCACCCTTTTTTCCCACAGCCGAAACAATAACTCTGGCAAGGGTATGCAACTCGGGATCCCGGCTGAATTCCATGCCAAGAGTTCTTGCATACTGATCGGATTCGCTGACCTCCATAATAACCACATGAAAGGGGTCTGCGCTTGAGGATGCAAGACGGACAAGATCAAGAACCTGTCTGTGTTCACACGTTTTATAAATCCCCCCCATGCGGTCAAGCGCCTTGGTCAACTGCAGACTGGGTTCCGGTTCGTCCGATGTGGCAATCACCCGGATTTTGTTCATGGGTATTGCAGACAGGTCCTGGGCAATCTCTTCGGGTTGCTGTTTTTCAAAGGGCACTTCAAACCAGAACGTGGAACCGATCATCTCAATGCTGTCCGCATCCACCCGGCCGCCCATAAGTTCAATGAACAGTTTTGAGATGGATAAACCAAGGCCTGTTCCGCCATATTTCTTTGTTATGGACACATCGGCCTGGGCAAAGGGTGAAAAAAGCCCTTTGAGTACGTCCTCGCTGATACCGATACCCGTATCATCCACACTGAAATGCACCAGCGCGTGGTCTTCCCGGTCTTCTTTGAGTGTCACATTCAGGGTAACAGACCCGGATTCGGTAAATTTAATGGCATTACCTGTAAGATTTAAGATCACCTGGCGTATTCTGCTGATATCACCTTTGAGCAGTCTTGGAACATCAGTGTCAATATTATAGCTAAACTCAAGTCCCTTTTGCCTGGCTTGCACTTCGGGCAAAGAGACAATATCCTTGACCGCAATTTCAAGATCAAAGGGACGGATATCCAGTTCAATTTTTCCCGCGTCAATTTTAGACAGATCCAGGATGTCGTTGACAATGGTTAGGAGCGCTTTGGCTCTGTTATATGCAATGTCGGCATGGTGCCTTTGTTCGGCGTCAAGCTCTGAGTCAAGAAGGACGTGAATCATGCCTAAAACACCGTTCATGGGGTTTCGTATTTCATGGCTCAGATTGGCCAGGAATCTGTCCTTCACCTGGATGGCATTTTGGGCCTCTTCCTGAACTTTTTTACCATATTCAACGGCAGCCTGTCTTTCTGAAACAAGGGCCTGCTGGTTTTTGACCATCATAAAAAGGATGGACCCGATGCCAAAGAATAAAATGACAAAGAACGCCAGGCGAAATTCATTGGGATTTAATACCCCGGGGCCCCAGGAAGGACCAAAATAAAAAAAAGCAATCAAGGCGGCACCAAGACCACCTGTAATAAACAAACCGAACAAGTCGGCAAATAGTACAGACCCTGCCATGGCAATGATCAAAAAAAAGAGCCCGGGGCTGAAAATGCCTCCGCTAAGACAGGCAAACCAGGCCATATAGGCTGTGAAAATCAGTACAAGACTGCGCTTCTGAAGCATGGATTGGGGCCGTAACAAGTGATATACAGCCCATATCAGACAGGCCGCAGCAATTGATGGCGCAATCAGGGCAAGGGTTTTTGCGTACAGACCAAGACCTGAAAGACTTAATACGATAGCCGTCAGAACGGATGACAGCCCAAGAGATCGATGTTTGTCAGTCATCATGTGATTTTGTATCAACTCAACTTTAATGGTATTAAGAGCGGACTTGAAACAATATAACTTTCAGCCTGTTTGAATGTCAAACCCTAATTGGTCCCCATCCGGAATTCCTATTTTTTGCCTAACCTTATTTGCTGCTTATATATTTTAATCTTGTGAATGTTTTATTTTTTTCTTGACATTAATGTTGTTAATATATAATTAATCTTTTTAAATATGAGTAAATTATGATGATGAATATAAATATTATTAACAGCCTAGTGGTCCTTATTATCGTGGAGGTGATTATTGTCACCTCCTGGCGAAGGGGCGATTAGTGGCTTAAATAAGATTAATGAAAAAAAGCCGTTACCAGCCCCGAAGGGGGGCAGGTAACGGCTTTTTTGCTTTTAGGAGACTTAAAAAAAATGAGAAGAAGCCGTATTGCAACACAGGGCGTGGCACGGGCACCCCACCGGGGCCTGCTTAAAGCCTTGGGATACACCGATCTTGAGCTTGACCGGCCCCTGATCGGGATTGCCAATTCCGCCAATGAACTGATACCGGGCCACATGCACCTTGACAGCATTGTCAAGGCTGTCAAGGCCGGTATCTCCATGGCCGGCGGCACCCCCATGGAATTTTCCACCATCGGCGTCTGTGACGGTATTGCCATGAATCATATCGGCATGCACTATTCACTGGCATCAAGGGAGCTGATCGCCGACAGCATTGAAGTGACGGCCACGGCCCACCCCTTTGACGGGATTGTCATGGTACCCAATTGCGATAAAATTGTACCGGGTATGCTCATGGCAGCAGCACGGCTCAACATTCCGGCCATTTTTGTCAGCGGAGGCCCCATGCTGGCAGGGCGCCACCCCCATGACCGGTCAAAAAAAGTTGATTTGATCACCATATTTGAAGCTGTGGGTGCAGTACAAAGCGGCAAAATGAGCGAAGAAGAGCTGTTGGAGCTGGAAAATGCGGGCTGCCCCACCTGCGGCTCCTGTGCCGGCATGTTTACGGCCAATTCCATGAACTGCCTCACCGAGGCCATCGGCATGGGACTGCCCGGCAACGGTACCATTCCGGCGCCCATGTCCAGCAGACTGCGCCTTGCCAAACAGGTAGGCATGCAGATCATGTCCATGGTGGTACAAAATATTACCCCGGACAAAATCATGACCAGACAGGCATTCATGAATGCTCTGGCCGTGGATATGGCATTGGGCTGTTCCACCAATACGGTTCTTCATCTCAAGGCCGTGGCTGCCGAGGCCGGCGTGGATATCCCTTTGGAGCTGATCAACGAAGTGAGTAAAAAAACGCCCCATTTATGTTCCCTAAGCCCCGGCGGAAAGGATCATATTGAGGACCTTGACGCAGCCGGGGGTATCCAGGCCGTGATGAAGGAACTTGCCGACAACGACATGATCGACACATCCCTTGTGACCGCCACAGGCAAAAGCATTGAAGAAAACCTGAAAAAAGTGAAAGTAAAAGACGCAGATGTGATCCGGCCTGTAAACAATCCTTATCATAAGGAAGGCGGTCTTGCCGTACTATTCGGCAACCTTGCCCCCGAAGGCTGTGTGGTCAAGCAGTCTGCGGTTCTGCCTGAAATGATGAAACACCAGGGGCCTGCAAGGGTTTTCGATTGTGAGGAAGATGCAAGCAATGCCATCATGGAGCGGCAGATCAATCCGGGCGATGTCATCGTGATCCGGTACGAAGGTCCTGCCGGCGGTCCCGGCATGCGCGAGATGCTTACCCCCACATCAGCCATTGCAGGCATGGGGCTGGATGACCGGTGTGCCCTGATCACGGACGGCCGGTTTTCCGGCGGCACCAAAGGCGCCAGCATCGGCCATGTATCCCCGGAAGCGGCCCAGGGCGGCCTGATTGCCTTTGTTCATGAAGGCGATGAGATCCGCATTGACATTCCCAATAAATCCATTGAACTGGCAGTACCTGAAGATGAACTGGCGCGAAGAAAGGCCGGCTGGAAAGAACCCGAACCTAAAATCAAAAAAGGTTACATGGCCCGTTATGCCAAGATGGTGACATCTGCCGGCAACGGTGCCGTATTTAAATAAAAAAGGAGCGCTTAAAATGAAACTTACAGGGGCTCAAATCCTCATCAAGATGATAAAGGCACAGGGCGTTGACACGATTTTCGGATATCCCGGCGGTGCCACCATTGATATCCATGATGAAATTATCAAGCACGATGACCTGCGCCACGTTCTGGTCCGCCACGAACAGGGCGCCGTTCACATGGCCGATGCCTATGCAAGGGTACACCGGACCACAGGTGTTGCACTGGTAACCTCGGGACCGGGGGCCACCAACGCCGTCACAGGACTGGCGTCAGCCCATTGCGACTCCATTCCCATCGTGGTCTTTACTGGCCAGGTGCCCACAGGCCTTATCGGCAACGATGCTTTCCAGGAAGTGGACATCGTGGGCATCACCCGTCCCTGCACCAAACACAACTACCTGGTCAAGGATCCCAACATGCTTGCCCAGATCATCCAGGAAGCCTTTTTCATTGCCGGGTCCGGCCGCCCCGGCCCTGTTCTTGTGGATCTTCCCAAGGATGTTGTCCAGGCCAAGATTGATTTTGAGATGCCGGACCCGGTGGAAATGCGCACCTACAAGCCCAATTACAAGCCCAATAAAAAGCAGATGACAAAGGCTGTCAAAATGCTCAAAGAGGCCCGCCGGCCTGTTATGTTCGGCGGCGGCGGCATCATTTCATCCGGGGCAAGCAAAGAATTTACCCGGATTGCAAAATTTGCCAATATTCCGGTTACGGCATCTTTGATGGGGCTTGGGGCCTTTCCCGGAACTGATGACAACTGGCTGGGCATGCTGGGCATGCACGGTACCTACCGGGCCAATATGAGCATTGGCCACAGTGACCTGATTTTTGCCGCCGGTGTCCGGTTTGACGACCGTGTTACAGGCAACCTGGAAAAATTTGCACCGGATGCCAAAATCATCCAGATCGACATTGATCCCACATCCATCCATAAAAACGTTGAGGTGGAGTGCCCCATTGTGGGGGACTGCAAAATGGCTCTGGGGGATATTGCCAAGCTCATGGAAAAAGAGGCTCCCGAAAATTTTATGAAAGACCGGGATGCATGGCTTACCCGCATCAACGACTGGAAACGGCTGACACCCCTGAAGTATGACCAGTCCTTTGACACGGTCAAGCCGCAATACGTGGTTGAAAAGCTGCATGAAATCACCAAAGGCGAAGCCATTGTCACCACTGAAGTGGGGCAAAACCAGATGTGGGCGGCCCAGTACTATCATTTTGCAGAACCGAACCATTTCGTAACATCAGGCGGCCTTGGTGTTATGGGGTTTGGCCTTCCCGCAGCCATTGGCGCCAAGGCCGCAGCCCCGGACAAAACCGTTGTCTGTATTGCAGGTGACGGATCAATCCAGATGAATTCCCAGGAGCTGATGACGGCCGTGGCTGAAAAACTGGACGTGAAAATCGTCATTTTAAACAACCGGTATCTGGGCATGGTTCGCCAATGGCAGGAATTTTTCTACAATAAGGTATATGCCGACACCAATATGGAGGCCCAGCCTGATTTTGTAAAACTTGCCGATGCATATGGGGCAAAGGGCTTTCGGTGCGATGATCCGGCCAAGGTAATCCAGACCCTTGAAACAGGCTTGAATACCCCCGGCACTGTGATCATGGAATTTGTTGTTGAACGTGAAGAATCGGTCTATCCCATGGTTCCGGCGGGCGGGGCCATCACTGACATGCTTCTGGTTTAAAAAGGATAATTAATATGGAAACCAACAGACATATTTTATCAATTCTTGTGGACAATGAACCGGGGGTGCTGTCCAGGATTGCAGGACTTTTCTCCGGCCGCGGATTTAACATTGATTCCTTGAGCGTGGCAAGAACAGCAGAACCCCAGGTCTCCGTGGTCACCTTGGCCACCTTCTGCGACGCCCATATCATCGAACAGATCAAAAAGCAGCTTCATAAGCTGATCAATGTCATAACGGTGAATGATTTAACGCAAAAAGAGTATGTGGAGCGTGAACTTGTCCTGGTCAAGGTCCATGCCAAAACCGAAAAACGGGCTGAAATCATGCGTATCGTCGATATTTTCAGATCCAGGATCGTTGATGTGGGCGTGTCACACTTTATCGTGGAAGTATCTGGGGATTCCGGTAAAATCAATGCGTTCATCGAACTGATGAAACCCATGGGCATCATTGAAATAGCCTCCACCGGCACCATCGCCCTTGGCAGGGAGAACGGAAAATGAATGCCGTAAAACTGAAGAAAAAAGCCTTGCTTTACGACACGACCTTGCGGGACGGAATGCAGGGAGAAAATATATTTTTCTCCCCCGAAGATAAGCTTAAAATAGCCATGCGCCTGGATGATGCCGGGATCCACTACATTGAAGGGGGCTGGCCCGGTTCCAATCCCGGGGCCCAGGCTTTTTTTAATCTGGTCAGGAACAAAAAGTTCAAACAGGCCAAAATATGTGCATTCGGATCCACGAGAAGACAAAACTCCACATGTGAAGAAGACGCCAACATCAAGGCCCTGATAGATAGCGGAGCGCCTGCGGTGACCATTTTCGGCAAATCCTGGGATCTGCATGTCACCGACATCATGAACAATACCCGGGAAGAGAACCTGGCCATGATTACCCAAAGCGTATCCTATCTTAAAGCCCGGGGCCGGGAAGTGCTCTATGATGCCGAACACTTTTACGACGGATACAAAGCCAATGCCAGTTTTGCCCTGGAAACCTTGGAGGCTGCCGTGGAAGGAGGGACCCGCTGCCTGGTGCTTTGCGACACCAACGGCGGCAGCCTTCCCTGTGACATCGATACCATTACCCGGGAAACCATCGCCCATTTCAAGGATTATGACGATATCATCTTTGGCGTTCATACCCATAATGACTGTGCCATGGCCGTTGCCAACGCCATTAATGCGGTGCATGCAGGGGCCACCATGGTCCAGGGCACCATCAACGGATATGGAGAACGCTGCGGTAATGCCGATCTCACAGCGATCATCCCCATCCTGGCCCTTAAGATGAACAGGGAGTGTATCAGTGAAGAGAACCTGGTCAAGCTTAGAACTTTGTCCAGGTTTGTATCTGAAACAGCCAATATGCCGCCCGTGGCCGGCAGACCCTTTGTGGGCCGATCAGCGTTCACCCATAAGGGCGGGGTTCATGTGTCGGCCATCATGAAAAACCCCAAAGCCTATGAACACATGATTCCGGAACTAGTGGGCAACCGGCGCAGGGTTCTGGTGTCAGAGCAGTCCGGAAAAAGCAACATCGCCTACAAGGCCAAGGAGCTTGGGGTTGACCTGGGCGATGACGAATCCAAAAAATCTTTGATTGTCAACAACATCAAGGAGATGGAAAATTTAGGGTATGAGTTTGATACGGCGGAAGGGTCCTTGAAACTGATCATGGAAAGACTCACCGAGCAGTACCAGTCCCATTTTGACCTGGAATCCTTCAGGGTGGTGGTGGAAAAGGACAAGGAGCGGCCCTGTTATTCCCATGCCATGATCAAGATCCGGGTGGGGGAGGAAACCGAAATCACTTCCGCCGAAGGCGACGGTCCGGTATCTGCCCTTGATAATGCGTTAAGAAAGGCCCTGGCAGCCATGTACCCGGGTGTAAAAGATCTGCACCTGGTGGACTTCAAGGTTCGTGTGATTGACGGCTCCGACGGCACCGAGGCCCGGGTCAGGGTTCTGATCGAGTCCCGGGATACCGACAATATCTTTTCAACCGTTGGGGTTTCAACGGATATCATCGAAGCTTCCTGGCAGGCTCTGGCAGACAGTTTTCAGTATAAACTGTCCCTGGACCACAAAGGGGGCGCAACAAATGATTCACAATCAAATGACAATGAAAAAAGAAATCAAAAATCAGCATAAAATTATAAGGTAAAGCCATGAATACGGATAAGCAGAGAATCATCGTTTTTGACACCACCTTGCGGGACGGCGAGCAATCCCCTGGGGCCAGTATGAACCAGGCTGAGAAGTTGCGGATCGCCACCCAGCTTGAGGCTCTGGGGGTCGATGTCATTGAAGCAGGATTTCCTGCAGCATCTATTGGGGATTTTGAGGCGGTCAAGGCCATTGCCCAAACCCTTAAAAAGACCCAGGTTGCAGCATTGTGCAGGGCCGGTGAAGAAGACATCAGGCGGGGCTGGGATGCGATAAAAGACGCGGTTCGTCCAAGGATTCACACATTTATTGCCACATCTGAACTGCATATGAAGTACAAACTTCAGATGGAAGCAGATCAGGTGTTAAAAAAGGCCATTGAGGCCGTGAAGCTTGCCGCCTCATTTACGGATAATGTTGAATTTTCGGCAGAGGACGGTTCCCGGTCAGACAAAGACTTTCTGTGCAAGGTATTTGAAGCCGTCATAGATGCCGGTGCCACCACAATTAACCTGCCGGATACCGTCGGGTATGCCATCCCCGAGGAGTTTGCCCAGCTGGTCAAATATGTCATGGAAAATACGCCCAACATTGACAAGGCGGTTTTATCCGTGCACTGCCACAACGATTTGGGCCTTGCCACCTCCAACACCCTGGCCGCCATAACAAGCGGGGCACGCCAGGTGGAAGTTACCATCAACGGCATTGGTGAACGGGCCGGCAACACCTCCATGGAAGAGGTGGTCATGGCGCTGCATACCAGGCCCAATTTCTTCCCCTTTTTTACGGATATTGACACCACACGTATCTTTCCCGCCTCAAAGCTTGTCTCCATGATCACAGGCATCCTGGTTCAGCCCAATAAAGCCATTGTTGGGGCCAACGCCTTTGCCCATGAGGCCGGGATTCACCAGGACGGGGTGCTCAAAAACCCCATGACCTACGAAATCATGAAACCTGAAACCGTAGGTATTTCCAAAAACAGTCTGGTACTTGGCAAACACTCGGGCAGACATGCCCTTCAGGCTCACATCCAGGAGATGGGGTATAATCTGACGGATGAGGATCTTAATGTTGTATTTAAAAAATTTAAAAACCTCGCGGACAAGAAAAAGAAAATTCTTGACGAGGATATAGAAGCATTGATCAACGAAGGGGTGCTGCGCTCTTCCGAGGTGTTCAGCCTTGAATACATCCATGTCCTGTCCGGCAATACCGTATACCCCACGGCGTCAGTTGTGCTTAAAATCAACGGTCGGCCGGTCCAGGGTGCCACCGAAGGTTCGGGCCCCATTGACGCTGTTTACAACATCATTTCCAAGCTTACAGGAACCAAGTCCGAGCTGCTGCGCTTTACCATTTCAGCGCTCACCGAAGGCACGGACGCCCAGGGCGAGGTAACAGTACGACTCAAGGAAGACGGTATGATTGCCATGGGCAAGGGAGCTGATTCCGACATTATCACGGCATCGGCCCTGGCCTATATCAACGGGCTTAACCGACTGGAATACATGAAGGCGCATCCCCCCAAGGATCAAGCTTCCCTTTAACAGATCTGTTTAACACCAGCGTATCTGTCTTTTTCATAACAAGATGCAAAAGGAGTTTAAGATATTTCAATTTTCAAAACATCTTCTCTCTATCTTTAAACAGAAAAGGCCCACCTCTTTCATATTGAGGTGGACCTAAAAAAACTGGCTTCAAGTAGAATTCTTAAACCAGACGATGGGTACTTTTGTATCTTTGATACTTGGGTATCCAAACAACATGATACTTACAATCCCAAAACGCATACGGATTGTTTACCTGAACTGGAAGCGGCTGTAAAAGAGATGCATAGCTATGATTGCCCCTGTATCGTTGGTTTGGCTGTGTCTGGTGGCAGTAACGCATTTTTGGACTGGGTGAGGACACAAGTGGGACATAAGCCAGAAACTGGTTGCTAACGGCATGGCAGCATAAACGAGGGTACTATAGTAAAATGGAAACAGGGTCGGACCACACCGACACATTGAAATGAATTTATGTATATTTGCAATTACATAGTTACAAAGTCTGCAATGGGTGAAAACCCGAATATACAGTTAAAGCCATCAGTCGTTATCTTAGCGCATCAAATCGGGCAGGAATAATAAACACTTACTTGCCTGCATACCCTTTGGATACCAGAGCAATTCAGACATACGATCTTGCGTTGAAAACCCTAACCGATCCGGTTATCCTGGCGCGGCTTGAGGAGCTAAAAACCCGGCATACACGCCACGCCGAGCAGTTAAGCCAAGATATGCTCAAAATGTTGCATAACCAGATTGCCACGCACTGGGATGCCATAACCTCAGCCGCAATTGAAAACCGGCAACCGGAATCCGTCCCCCAAATGCGTGTCGTGTCCGGTGGTTGATATTTGAATTGCATTATTTTTCCGGACAAAAGTAGAAATAACAAACCCTGTCAAAATGACAGGGTTTGTTGATACTCAGAAGCTGACTTACAGCCCGCAACCACATATAATTTAAATTTGATCCGGCTAATGGTTATAGGGCTGATAATCCGTGTATCCTTCAGGCCCCGATGTGTACCATAAGGACATATCTTCTGAAGGATTCAGGGGCCATCCATTCTTTAACCGTTCCGGCAAATCCGGATTGGTTATATATGGTCTGCCAAAAGCGATCAGGTCCGCATCCCCACCTGCGATTCGCTCTTCGGCCATTTCTTTCGTATAGCCGCAATTGCCCACAATGAAACCCTTGTATATTTTCCTGAAATCGGACAAGACCATTGGGTCTCCCTTTTCATGAAAGCCAAAAGCAAGGCCATCCATGATATGCAGATAACCCAAGTTCAATTTATTCAGTTCTTCTACGACATACAGGAAGGTCTCTTTGTAGTCATTACTGCCCATATCGTTAAAAACTCCATTGGGAGATATCCGGACACCCACCTGCATTGGGGACCAGACTTCCATGGTAACATCCAACACTTCTTTCAAAAATCTGTATTTATTTTCAAGGCTTCCGCCGTATTCATCTTTCCTCAAGTTTGTTTTTGAATCAAGGAACTGATTGATCAGGTATCCGTTGGCCGCATGCACTTCTACACCGGAAAACCCTGCCGCTTTTGCATTCATGGCTGCTTTCCGGAAATCATCTACGGTGGCTTTAATTTCATCAATGGTCAGAGGACGAGGCGTTTCGTACTTTTTTTTCCCAAAAGGAGTGTGAATGCCGTCACCCTCCAGCCTGACAGCCGAAGCCGAAACCGGTAGATCTCCATTGTGAAAATCACTGTGCGAGGCCCTGCCGCAATGCCAGAGTTGCAAGAAGATGGGAGTCCCTGTGGGTGCTAATTTCCGAGTGACCTTCTGCCATCCCGCTACCATTGCGCTACTATATATTCCCGGTGAATCAATCCAGCCAATCCCTTGTTCTGAGACTACGGTTGCTTCGGTAATCAGCAACCCGGCCGATGCCCGCTGAAAGTAATATTCGGCCATCATGTCATTGGGTATGCGCTCAGACCCTGCACGGCCCCGGGTCATGGGTGCCAGTACAATTCTATTCTTTAGAGTATAGATTCCCATAGAAACAGGATCGAATAAGGTTTTCATGTTGACGTTCTCCTTTTTTTATTTCGTGCTTGAACACAAACATGTGTTTGGTCGAAAAGTTGGCCATACCCATGGCGCGGATGAACTAATTTTCGTCCACACACTGTTTAAATTTAACACAGACACAACAGTTCAACAATGAGGGCAACTTTGCATTTTGGCAAAGAGAAGACAGCAAAAATCCAGGATCAAAACAGGATATCTGGGGGAATCATGGTGTTTATTGCATCTAAAAATACAGTACCGCATTTACACTCCCACCCGCACATTAACTTAAAATATACCGCCTTGAAATGATACAAACTGCAAAGGGGAAAAAATAGCGTTATTGTATCCTTTCAACAGAATAAAACAACTGGTGAATGCTAATTTCGTGGTTATATTTAGACCATGGCAAAGAAAACTTATCTTGCCACGAAAGGAGTTATCGCCATGAAAATTCGTTTTTTAGAATCCCAGATTAAAGACTGGGTTGAAAAATGGGGCAAACTCGGAAGGGCCAACGGCATCAAACGTTATCACTGTGTCCAAGGAAAAGATATAAAGTGCGAACCCCTGGTTCGTTCAAGTCTTGCGTTGGACAAGGAGTTCAAAGAAAGCCTGGCCTACTTTCATTAAAAGCTAACTGATAAGATGTCTCAGAATATATCCTGAGACATTGCCAAACAAGAACGGGTAGATCCTGGTTTCCTCCTGGCAGGATCTACCCCCTCTATATCATCATACAGTATTCGACGTCATTGCCTTAGAATCCGTTTTTCAAGAACGGATGAATTGCAGAAAAATCTTTGCGGCCCAGGCCGTTTTGTTTTGCTGCGGCATAAAGTTCCTTTGAACAAAGGACAGGTGGAATTTGCCGTGCTCCCTGTGAGCCTTTCGGAACAAAGTGCCCCTTTTATTCGAGACAATATATCCTCCCCTCTTCGCCTCATGGTGGACTCCAGGTTCAGCCTGGAGATTCCGGATCAGTTTTCCCAGGACACCCTGACAAAAGTCCTGCAAATTCTACAGGTGCTGTAATGTTTTTGCCTTCGGACAACATCAAGGTTTACCTGGCTCTGGGCTATACGGACATGCGTAAATCCATTAACGGATTGTCCATTCTGGTTAGCGAGCATATGGCATTGAACCCTTTCTCCGGCCACTTGTTTGTTTTTTGCAATCGCAGACAGAATATGATCAAGGCGCTGTACTGGGACCGAAATGGTTTCTGCTTATGGTATAGGAGGCTGGAAAAGAATTCTTTCAAATGGCCAACATCGCAAAGTGAGATTATGGTGATCGGAAAAAGGAGTCGTGAGGGTCGCAAGCTGCAGGAGTATAAAAAGCATGATGATCCGAACGACCATGGCCAGGGAAAGGCCCAGGATTCTGGCAAGATCTCGTTTCGCCTTTTCAATTTTTGACACCAGGATGGATATTACTAAAATAGTGAATCCGTCATTTCATTCCTCTCCATGGTTGAAATTTGTTCATCAAAACAGCATCCCGGAAAATGATAATCAATTTAGGTCCTAAACAGCAACAAGCTTGACAATATTCTTTCTAAAATTTAAACATCTGCTCTGATATGAACCAATAACAAGCAGCAAAACAACATCAGGAGGGGGTCTTTAATGCAAAAAATTATCGTCGCGGGGAACGCGCATGCTCAAAAGTCGTCAAAATCGGTTAAGGCTGTTGCGGGTTTCATGCTTGTACTGGCTATGTTTTTTTTTCCGTTTTACAGCACATTTGCCGCTGAAGGCGGCGGGTCTGCTTATCCGGGCGGTAACGAGGATTTCATGTGCGGGGCCTTGCCCGGACCGGGGTTTTATCCCATTGTGTACGCTTTGTATTACACAGCAGACGAATATAGGGACGGCAACGGCAACAAAACGCCTGGGGATTTTGATCTTGATGTCATGGGCGCGGCATTCCGCTTTATTTATGTCTCCGACATGAAACTGTTCGGAGCCGATGTGGCCTGGCACGCGATTATACCTGTTATTGATACCCAGGTTGATATTTCTTCGGCGGGTATTGATGCATCCACAGCCGGACTTGGGGATATTGAAGTCTCAGCACTGGTTCTGGGCTGGCACCTGAACAAAAATTTTCATGTTGTCGGCTCACTGGACGTTTGGCTTCCTGTGGGAGAATATGATGTTGATGATGCGGCCAGCCCCGGCCGAAACTACTGGACAGTGGCACCTATTGCGGTATTCACCTACCTCAGTGACTCGGGTTTTGAACTTTCGGCAAAATTGCAGTATCTGATCAACTCTGAGAATTCAGACACCGATTACACCACAGGAAATGAATTTATATGTGATTACCTGGTTGGAAAGCATGTCGGTAACTGGATGTTCGGCCTTAACGGCATGCTCTATCTTCAGACCACGGATGACGAACTTTCGGGAAACGATATCAGCAACAGCAAAGGCAGGGCATTTTCAGTTGGGCCGGCCCTCCAGTACAATTACAAAAATATGTTTTTAAACGCAAAAGTGCAGTTTGATACCAACGTTGAAAACAGACCTAAAGGCGAAAAATACTGGATTAAATTCATGTATGCCTTCTAAAGCTTCTTATTCTTTACTTGAACCGGATTGGGGTGAGCACATCATCCCGGTCCGGTAATGCGTAAACCTGCTTTCTCAGTCGGCACCGATCTTCCACTTCAAAAAAATCATCGGTTGGCTGTGAAAGTCTTGCCATACATCCGCTTTGACAATGAAGTCTCCCTGTACAGGCCACACACGCTTGAATCTTGTCGGGGCGTTGTCTGCTCAACTCGTTCAGACCGGCCCACCGGGTCTCAGCTTTTTCTGCAATAGATTCCACAGAGCAGTTCCACACCTTTTCGATACCGTACTTTGTAACAGATAAAAGTCCGCAGGGAAAAAGAGTGCCTTCCTCTGAAATATATGGGGATTCCATACAGTTGGCACAATGGTGTTCTGAAATTTCACGGCGGGAGGCGTACCATTCCAGGCAGGATGTGTTACCGATTCTTTTATAGGTAGCTCTTAGCTGTGCATCATGTGTGAATCGCTCGATCAGCGCTGCATATTGTTCCGGAGACGGAAGGCGCAGCGTGCCGGTCAATGCCCGTCCGCCTTGTATCAGGGTGCCGCTCACCACACGACCAATGTTCAGATTCTCCATCATGGCAAATAGTTGCGGCAGTTCCTCGAAATTATGCCTCATTTCTGTAAACGAGACCGTTGTGCGTGCTCCTAAACCTGCACGTGAAAGCAATTCCAGGCCATTCATGGTTTTTGCAAAGCTTCCTTTACCTCTCACACGGTCGTGGCCGACGGGCTGTGCACCATCAAGACTGACTTGCAGATGAAGGTTGGCAAACACAGGGTCTGTCAGGTCGTTCACAATCTTTTGGGTCAGCAGCGTTCCATTGGTCTGCAGCCGCAGATGGTGGATCGTAGGAAATTGTGCGCAATGGGTGAGAATTTCCTGCCACCGGGGATGAGTGAGCGGTTCTCCGCCTGAAAGACAGATGGTTTGTACCCCGGCATTAACCCAGAGGGAGATGGTCTCTTTTAACAGTGTTGCATCCACATGTTTCAAAGAAGGCTTTGGGCCGGATGTCAGCCAGCAGTGATTGCATTTTAAATTGCAGTGGCGGGTAACGGCAATGATAAGCCTGTTTGCGGGAACCACACCGCACTGGGTGAGTCTGTCAAGCGCCTGTTCCGAATTCATGTGTCACCTCCTCTTGAAAAATAAAATATGCCGATCTCCATTACCAAAATAGAACACAGGGGGCAACAAAGGAGTGACGCCTCTAAAAAAAGCCTGTCATGCAAAAGAGTTATGCATGAAATGAATATTAGCTCCTTTGAAAAAGATGCAACATGATAGGAAAATATTGAAGTGGGTTCTATAAATTTAGTTGATAAATCAACTATTTAAACCTGTTGCCGTTCAGATTTTGCCGTGCTATGGTCCAATCCTGATTGCAAAAAGAGAACAAAGAAAGACCCACCATTGCTAAAGGAGATGTTATGAAGATCAAAGGCGCTGTTTTACGGGAACCCGGTATGAAATATTCCATCGAAACTTTAGAGCTTGATCCGCCCAAGGAGAATGAGGTGCTGATCAAATACACCCATACCGGGTACTGTCACTCTGATTTGCATTTGTTGAAAGGCGAGATTCCCATCAAGATGCCTTTGGTTGCAGGGCACGAAGGTGCGGGGATTGTTGAAGCCGTCGGCCCGGGCGTCACATCCGTGCAAAAGGGTGACCATGTCGGCGTCACCTGGATGGTCCCCTGTGGTCACTGCCCTAATTGTCGCAGGGGTAAAGGCAATATCTGCACCACCAGTTTTAGCTACTTTTTGGAAGGTATGTTGCTCGACGGCACTTCACGCATAAGGGATGCCAAGGGAGATATGGTCCGGCATGGTAATTTTGTTTCATGTTTTTCAACGCATTCGGTGGTTCCCGAGCGGGCGGTCATTCCCATGCCCAAAGAATTCCCCCTGGAGCAGGCCGCGCTCATGGGGTGTTGTGTCCCCACGGGATGGGGTTCTGTGTTTAATACCGCGGCCTTTCCTCCCGGAGCCCCTGTGGCGGTTTACTGCCTTGGCGGCGTCGGACTTAATGTTTTGCGGGCCGCAGCCATGCGTCATGCCTATCCGTTGATCGCCGTTGATATTGAGGGCAGTAAGCGTGAACTGGCCATGGAATTTGGCGCCACCCACTTTATCGACAGCTCCAAGGAAGATCCGGTACCGGCCATCCAGCTGCTTACCGGCGGTGTTAAAATGGATGACGGCACCATTATGGGCGGTGGTGCAGAGTATGTATTTGAGGTAAAAGGCGATCCAGGTTCGATCATCCAGGCCTACTGGTCCACAAGTATCGGCGGTGAACTGATTGTTCTGGGCATCACCCCCCACGATCAGACAACCGATTTATCCCTGATGTTGCTGCCGCTGCATCAAAAAACCATCAAGGGAAATCTTTACGGTGCCATCTCCACCCATGATGATATCCCCCGCCTGGTCAAGATGGCAATGAACCATGATCTGAAACTGGACAAGCTGATCACGGATAGATTTAAACTTGAAGATATCAATGATGTGGCCGAGGCCATGGATAAACGTCAGATTAAAGGTCGTTGGGTCTGTGAAATAGATTAGAAAATATTAATGAGTTGGATGGGGTACCCCATCCAACTTTTTTTTATTTTTTAAAGTTGTAAAGCTTTTCCTTGACAAATTAAAATTCATGGCTGTTGCCGACCCTCTATTGTCATGGTATTATCCCAAC
The DNA here is from genome assembly GCF_963665355.1 of uncultured Desulfobacter sp. Lineage (GTDB taxonomy): Bacteria > Desulfobacterota > Desulfobacteria > Desulfobacterales > Desulfobacteraceae > Desulfobacter. Next base: position 4,031,090 of record NZ_OY762229.1, on the reverse strand, counting down.
CCGTTTGAAAGTCAAACGGATGAGTTCCCGGACCGCGATAAAGTCGGGCGGTTTAAGGGATGATAGAACCTGCAAGGAGATGAACCAGGAAGAACAGGCAGTTTTGATACCCCGCCCAATTCCCCCGTGTTTTACCCATGCAACAACCATATTGAAGTCCACAAGGAGACGCTATGAAGATCAAAGGTGCTGTTTTACGGGAACCCGGTATGAAATATTCCATTGAAACTCTGGAATTGGATCCACCCAAGGCAAATGAGGTGCTGATCAAGTACACCCATACCGGATACTGTCATTCCGACTTGCATATGCTCAAAGGTGAAGTCCCCGTCAAGATGCCTTTGGTTGCAGGTCACGAAGGCGCAGGTATTGTTGAAGCCGTCGGTCCGGGCGTCACTTCCGTAAAAAAGGGCGATCATGTGGGCGTTACCTGGATGGTTCCCTGTGGACATTGTCCCAATTGCCGCAGGGGCAAGGGCAATATCTGCACCACCAGTTTCAATTATTTTCTGGAAGGTTTCCTGCTTGACGGCACCGCACGCATGAGAGATGCCAATGGCGGTGTGGTTCGGCACGGAAATTTTGTCTCCTGTTTTTCAACACACTCGGTGGTTCCCGAACGGGCGGTCATTCCCATGCCCAAAGAGTTCCCTCTGGAGCAGGCCGCGCTGATGGGATGTTGCGTTCCCACGGGCTGGGGCTCTGTGTTTAATACGGCCGCCTTTACTCCCGGGGCCTCTGTGGCCGTTTACTGTCTTGGCGGTGTCGGCCTCAATGTTCTGCGGGCCGCAGCCATGCGCCATGCCTACCCGTTAATTGCCGTTGATATTGAAGGCAGCAAACGGGAACTGGCCATGGAATTCGGCGCCACCCATTTCATCGACAGTTCCAGAGAAGATCCGGTCCCGGCCATTCAGCTGCTCACCGGCGGCGTAAAGATGGCGGACGGCAGCATCATGGGCGGCGGCGCAGAGTATGTGTTTGAAGTAAAAGGTGATCCCGGTGCAATCATCCAGGCCTACTGGTCCACAAGTATCGGAGGTGAGTTGATTGTTATCGGTGTCTCCCCCCATGATCAGACAACCAATCTGCCCTTGATGCTTCTGCCGCTGCACCAGAAGACCATCAAGGGGAATCTCTATGGTTCGATTTCAACCCATGATGATATCCCCCGTCTGGTCAAGATGGCGATGCAGCATGATCTTAAGCTTGACAAGCTGATTACTAAAAGATTTAAACTGGACGATATTAATGATGTGGCCGAGGCCATGGACAAACGGCAGATTAAAGGCCGTTGGGTTTGTGAAATCGATTAAAGGCCACTATTTACACGGAGAAAAGTATAATGGAAAAAACGACACGCAAAGAAATAAAAAATACGGAACAAACTGCCGGGATTGACAAAGAGACAATGGAAAATATCCAGGAGGCCCCCTGCATTATTGAGGAAATCAGAATTGAAGAACTGGCCATAGACGGGATTTGCGGAGTCTACTGATCATGAACGACCCTGCCTTTGTGTTACGGTCGACCAGCCAGGTGAGGCAGGAGCAGTTCGGTCTGCTCTTTTACAGCTCCCTGGGGCCAAAGCTCCTTTTTGCAGAGACAGGTTCGGTGTTGACCTGCGCGTTTTTCCAAAAGGATTCTGTTCAAAAAAAGGTGCTGGCGTCGTTGCCTGATAATCAAAAGAAAGTTATTCTGACGTTTCTCAGGCAACTTGTGCAAAAGGGGTTTGTGTATGAGCAATAGATATGTTGAGCAGGGGCTCAGTGCCCCTGTCAACCTTACCTGGGAAGTGACCCAGCAGTGTAACCTGCGGTGCAGCCACTGCCTTTCGGCCTCCGGACTGCCCGCTGAAAACGAATTGTCCACCCGGGAGGCCTTTGATCTGATCGATCAACTCAGTGCGGCCACTGTGTTTCAGATTAATTTTGGTGGTGGCGAACCGTTTATCAGGCCTGATTTCTACCAGATTCTGGAGCGGTGCCATGAGAAGAATATCATGACCTGTATCTCCACCAACGGCCTGCTGCTTGATAAAGAAAAAGTCGCAACACTGGCAGAAAAAAGCGATTGGGTTGCCGTCCAGGTCAGCATTGACGGCGCAACGCCTGCCGGCTGTGACGCCATACGGGGCAAAGGCACCTTTGAAGGCGCAGTCGAAGCGGTTAAAATGCTGGCGGCAACCCCCATCTCCACCAGCATCAATACAGTACTCACAGCCCAGAATGCGGCTGAGATTCCTGCACTGCATGCGCTGGCACAATCCATGGGCGTGTCATTCAGGGCCAGCCGATTTCGTCCGTCGGGGCGGGGCCGGGAAAACTGGGAGATGTTGCGGCCCACAGCCCACCAGCTTATTACCTTTTCACAATGGCTTAACGACTGCCCCGATGTGCGCACCGGCGACAGTTTTTTCTCTTTGACCTCCCAGGAGCGGCAGGGACTGGGGTTAAATCTCTGCGGGGCGGCCAAGTTGACCTGTTGCGTCGGGCCCACAGGCGATGTCTTCCCCTGTGCATTTTTGCAAAGTGAGCGGTTTTATGCAGGCTCGATAAGGCAATCCGCCTTTCTTGACATCTGGGACAATGCGGAGATTTTTCAATCCTTTCGCAGCCTTCGTATTCACTCCTGTGAGGATTGCAAACGGTTTGACCAGTGTCACGGCGGGTGCCCGGCCGTTGCGTACCATCTGAAAAATGAGATTGCGGGCGGTGACCCCGAATGCCTTGAGCGTTGCGTGACGGCCATTGCCGATGCGCACGCCGGCGTATGACATGTAAATGTATTGCCAAAGAGGAGTTTTTTAAGACATGTCAACTTTTAACAAGCTGTTTTCACCCATTACCCTGGGGACTGTCGAAGTTAAAAATCGTATCTCCTTTCAACCACATTTGACCAATTTTGCGGTCAACAATATGCCCAGTGAGCGCCAGATGTATTATTGGGGAGAGCGGGCCAGGGGCGGTGCCGGGTTGATCATCACCGAGGAGATGAGCGTCCATCCCACGGATATGGCGTATGAGAAACTCATTGATGTCTATCACCCCCGGGTTGTGGACGGGTTTAAAAAAATCACCGATCACATTCACCAGTATGATTGCCGCATTTTTGCCCAGATCAACCACAATGGCCAGCAATGTGACGGTTCCAACTCCAGACTTCCTGTCTGGGCACCCAGTCCCATGCCGGATGTGCTGTTCAGGGAGACACCCAAGGAGATGGAGCCCGAAGATATTGATGAGGTGACCCAATATTTTGCCCAAAGCGCCCTTCACGTTCGGGAGGGAGGCTTTGACGGTGTGGAGATCCAGTTCGGCCACTCCAGCCTGGCCCGGCAGTTTCTCTCTCCCTTGACCAATTTCAGGCAGGATCAGTTTGGCGGCAGCCTTGAGAATCGCATGCGGGCACCGCTGATGTTTGTTGAGGCGGTTCGCCGGGCCGTGGGCCGGGATTTTACCATCGGCATCCGGATGTGCGCGGATGAAATGATTCCGGGCGGCTTGAACCTTGCCGATGTCCAGGAGATCGGCATGATTTTCGAACAAAGCGGCCTGATTGATTTTATGGATCTCTCCATTGCCACCTTCTACAATCTCTATCTGGTGGAAGGCACCATGCACATGCCCCTGGGGTATACCATCCCCCTGGCCGCAGGCATGCGGGAGAAGGTGAATCTGCCGGTTTTCTGCACCGGGCGCATCAATGATCCGGTCATGGCGGAAAAGGTGCTTGAAGCAGGACAGGCCGACATGATCGGCATGTGCCGGGGGCTTATCTGCGACCCCTTTTTGCCCCGAAAGGCGCAAACCGGACGGCTTGATGATATCCGGCACTGTATCGCCGACAACCAGGGCTGCATCGGCCGTATCGGCATGAACAAAACCCTTGGCTGTATACAAAATCCCTGCGTGGGTCGGGAAAAGGAGATGGGGGGAGAAACATACACCACCCCTGCCGCAGTGAAAAAGAAAGTGCTCATTGCAGGCGCGGGGCCGGCCGGTATGTGGGCCGCCAAGATGGCTGCCCGGCGCGGCCATGATGTGACGCTGTACGAGCGGCAGGCGCAGGTGGGCGGTCAGGTCAACATTGCCATGAAAGGTGCCGGCCGTGATGAGGTCGGGGTCGTTGTCCGCAATGAAAAGGCACAGCTGGAGAAAGCCGGTGTTAAGCTTTGTTTGGGCGTGACCGTGACCCCTGAACTTGTGGCGGCAGAACAACCCGACGCCGTGATCGTGGCCACCGGCAGTGTGCCCAAAGAATATCCCGTGGGCGGGTGGGACGGCCCGGCAGTGTTCAATGTCTGGCAGGTGCTCAACGGCGAGGCCGAGCTTGGCGAGCATATCGGCTTTATCGACTATGACGGCCATCATCGGGCATCCGCCACGGCGGAGTTTCTGGCGGATCAGGGCAAAAAGGTCCATATGATCACCTCAAGTCTGTTCATCGGCGCCGAACTTGGACCAACCCAGGACCTGTACCTGACCCGCCAACGCTTGCTGCAAAAAGGCATCACCTTCACGCCTGATATTGCGGTCATGGAAATCGGCGGGGAAAAGGGGGAAAAAAGGGTCAAAGGGTTTAATGTCTATTCCAACCAGTGGCATGAATGGGGACCTTATGACACCCTGGTGCTTGCCATGGGCCAGCAGGTCAATGACGGTCTCTACCAATCGTTGAAAGGTAAGGTGCCTGAGCTGCACAGGATCGGGGACTGCGTGGCACCCCGCAAACTTGATATGGCCATCTGGGAAGGGCACAAGGTGGGAAGAGAACTGTGATGGGGTGTAATGATCTGTGGCTTGTGACGGAACTGCCCGAAGGGGCACCAGACAGGACGGGACAGGGGCTTTTGTCCTATGGTGCGCGTCTGTCGAAACTTCTTGATTCTTCTTGGCGTGCACTTGTTTTTTCTCCGCTTGGGCTGGAAACCCGACAGATGTTCGCCGACTACGGTGTGCCTGAAGTGACCATACTTAAGAACGCAGAACGGTATCTTGACACCCCGCAGATACTGGGCGCCATGCTTGCCGGATTTGTCGCCGAGCAAAACGGGGGTATCATCGCCTTTGCCCACAATGATTTAGGGTGTACCCTGGCACCGTTGCTGGCCGCCAGGCTTGATGCGGCACTGGTCACCGAAGTCAATGCCTTAAGCCGCAATGATCAAGGAATACAACTGAGCCGTCGGGTAATGGGCCGGCGCATTGATGAGGCACGGATCTGGCATCAACGCGGATTTCTGCTCATCACCGTTCCGGTCAACGCGTTGAGTCCGGTCAGCCTCCATACGGATGCCAAAACTTCTTTACAGATCAATGAGTACATATCACCGGCTGAAGCTGAACTTGCTGAATCAGCCACCAAATGTTCCGTTATTGTGGAGAGAATCCCGTCGGACCCCCAAACCGTTGATTTGACTGACGCCGATGTGATTTTTTGCGCCGGCAAAGGGTGTGACAACGCCGATTTTGAACAACTCCGCGAGTTGTGCCGGCTGCTTGGCACCTCCCTTGGGGTGACCCGGCCGGTGTATGATTTGGGATGGGCAGACTTTGACAGAATGGTGGGCCGGACAGGAAGGTGCGTTAAGCCGAGGCTCTACGTCACGTTTGGGGTTTCCGGCTCCATGCACCATGTGGGAGGCATTCAGGACGCACAGCACATCGTTGCAATCAACAACGATGCCAAAGCCCCCATCTTTCCCAATGCGGACCAGGGGTTTGTCGCCGATGTGAAGGAAATTTTACCACGACTGCTTGAACGGGTGCGCACGGCCACGGGGGGAAAATAAATGACACGTTTATTCCAAGCCATTGTGGTTGGGGCAGGCCCTGCCGGTTCTTCGGCAGCCCTGGCCCTGGCCCGGGCCGGACTTGATGTTGCGCTTTTGGAGCGGGGCAATTTCCCTGGTGAAAAAAATATGTTCGGCGGTCTGCTGCATCGCATGAGCTCCCTTGAAGACTATATTCCCGAATACTGGCGCAAGGCCCCCATTGAACGTCATGTGAACAAAAAAAGCCTAACTTTCATGAATGCCGATTCAACGGTGAACCTTCAATTGGAGTCCGGCAATTTTGACCGGGCGCCATATAACGGGTATACGGTTCTGCGGCCCAAATTTGACAACTGGCTGGCCCGGCAGGCGGTGGAAGCGGGGGCAACCCTGATCACCAGGGCAATGGTGGATGACGTTATCATGGAGCAGGGCCGGGTAAAAGGGATAACGGTGCTGGGGCGGACCGGAAAGCTTTGTGCCCCCGTCATCATTGCCGCAGACGGTGTGCTCTCATTTATCGCAGCAAAAGCCGGTCTGAGATCTCCAGCCTTCAACCCCGATCAGATGGCCGTGGGTGTCAAGGCGCTGTACGATCTGCCTAAACAAGTCATTGATGACCGGTTCGGGCTCGTCCGCAACCAGGGCGTTGCCAATGAGTTTGTGGGCTGCAATGCCGGCGTGCGGGGAGGCGGATGTCTTTATACCAACTACGACTCTGTTTCCATCGGACTTGTTGCGCATATCGGCAGCCTGAAAAAAAGTAAGAAAACCCCCTGTGATCTGCTAAATGATTTTACGGCCCATCCGCATCTGAAAAAATTGCTCAAAGGTGGACGCCTCATGGAGTATTCCGCCCATATCATCCCGGAAGGCGGCTATGAGATGGTCCCCCAGCTTGTGGGCAACGGAATTCTTGTTGCAGGGGACGCTGCGGCGTTTTGCAATGTGACCGGCCTGCATTTAGAGGGCGTCAACCTCGCCTCCCACTCAGGAATCCTGGCGGCGCAGGCCGCCATAGAGGCCCACAAAAACAGGGACTTCAGTAAGACGGGACTGCAACGCTACAACAACCTGTTGGAAAACAGTTTTGTGATGCAGGATTTAAAAAAATTTAAACGCGCACCCGGTATGCTCCATAATGACAGAATTTTTGACGCATATCCGGATCTTGCCTGTCGGCTTATGGAAAGCCTCTATCGCATTGACGGCAAGCCTAAAAAAGGCGTTGCCGAACTTGCCCTTTCTGCCGTTAAGAAAACGATCGGTGTGAAAAATATTGCCCGGGATATTTTTTCAGCCTGGAGAGCTCTATGAATATTGATGAAATTTTAGATTATACCAGCTTCACCATTGATCGCGAGCCCCATATCATTGTCGATCAAAACGTGTGTGCGGCTTGCACCAACCGCGCCTGCACCACGGCCTGCCCGGCCGGATGCTACAGCTGGTCCCAAAGCGATCAACGGCTTAGTTTTGTCTATGACGCCTGTTTGGAATGCGGTACATGTTACATTGTGTGTGAGAACAAAGCCTTTATCCGATGGCGGTATCCCCGGGGTGGTTTTGGTGTATCCTACAGAATGACCTGACATCCTTATTATATGTGTACCCTTTGCTTTGAGGAATAAAAAGAACAAAGATGGCAAATGATGAACTCAATATTGTCGTACTGCTGCGACAGTGTCGTGACCCGCGTCCGCCGGCCTGCATAAAAAACGGGGGGCATGCAATCAATGCCCGGGACGTGCGTACCATGCTCAACCCAAGTGATCTTGGCGCATTGGAAAAAGCGTTGCAGCTTAGGGAGAAACATGGGGGGCTCCTGACTGTTCTGGCCATTGGGTCGAAAAGCGTGGATGCGCATCTGGGCACGGGTCTGTCCATGGGGGCGGAACGTGCGGTTCGCATACGAGATCGCTCTCTTGGCGGCTATGATGATGCCGGGCTGTCGCGTGTATTGAGTCGTGCCTTTGATATCCTTTCTCCCGCGTTGATCTGCACCGGCAATGTGATGGAAGATCGTGGTTTTGATCCGCTGTTTCCCCTTGCAGCCGCAAGATCGGGTATTCCCTGCGTACAAAATGTTGTCACCGCTACGGTGCAGGATGGTGGCGTACAGACTTTGAAAACAACGGATCACGGTGCCGGACAACTCGTGAAGACGCCTCTACCCGCGGCTTTGACGTTTACCGGCAGGGAGGAAGCGCGGTACCCGAGTATCGACGCGCTGGTGCAGGCGGTTGATGCGCACATTGAAGTGTGGGGAAGAGCGGAGCTGGGACTTAAGTTTATGAATGCCTCCCAGGCCGGGACGACTACGAGGTTGGCCGGCTACGGCACACCCCGGCCTGACCCTGTGCGCGTTGTCACTCCGGATCATAACCTACCGGCTTTTGAAAGAATTTTATCTCTTCTTGCCGGAGGCGTCACGGCACGACTGGGAGAGGTTCACCATCTATCTTCGGACGAAACCGCCGATGCCCTGCTGGCCCTGTTCGGCAAGGTTGGGCTGCTGCCTTAGAAAACGATGATGACCTATCGTTTTGCAGCCCAGGTGACGTTGATCGAACAGAACGATGGCGCCGTTATCCTAAAACAGATTCCCCTTTGCGTCCTGCGAGTCAACCAGGCGTGCGCAAGATTGCTCAAAGCAGTGCGGGACGGCGGGCCTGTGGCGAACATCCCTGAGAACTCCGTCCTGTTTGACCAACTGGTGTCCCGGGGTTTTTTAGAACAGGTGCAAACGGTCCCCGAAGCGCCGCAACGATACCCTTTTGTCAGCGTCATAATACCCGTACGGGACAGGGAAAACGAGCTTGGGCGATGTCTTGGATCGCTATCCGCATTGGACTACCCCACAGAACGACTGGAAGTGATCGTCGTGGATGACGGCAGTAGAGATAACAGCGCCGGATATGCAAAGAAATGGGGAGCCAAGGTTGTCACCTCCGGTGCAGAGGGCGCAGGACCGGCGGCAGCCAGGAACTGCGGCGCAGCTGCAGCCAAAGGTGAAATTCTTGCGTTCATCGACTCAGACTGCACTGCCTCTAAAGAATGGCTCAGACAACTTGTTCCCTTTTTTGATGACTCAACCCTTGCCGCCGTCGGCGGAAAAGTTGCCGGGATCTCCCAGGCTTCAGCCCTTGACCGGTACGAGGATGTCATGTCCAGTCTTTGCCTTGGTGAACACCCTCGCCTGGCAGGAAAAGGAGCGGATACCTTCTATCTTCCCAGCTGCAACCTGCTGGTCAAGAAAGACGCTTTCCTGGATCTGAACGGGTTTGCGCCGACAATGCAGGTGGGAGAGGATGTGGACCTGTGCTGGCGTATGCGGGATAACGGCCGGCGCATCGCTTATATGCCCGGGGGAACCGTTTTTCACCAGCATCGAAATCAATTGGGCGCTTTCATGTCCCGGCGTTTTTTTTACGGCACATCAGAAGAGGTGCTTCAGCGCCTGCACCCCAATCGGAAAAAGCAGATGGTGGTGCCGCCGCTGCTTGCAGGCTTGCTGCTCGTTTTCCTGAGCATTCCCTGGACCGGTTTCGCCGGTGTGCTGCTCGCAGGTATCATGATCGTTATGGAGAGCCGGGGGCTCAAAAATAAAACAAAAAAAATGGGGGTGAATTTAGGCCTTTTTCAGCTGATGCGGGCACGGCTTCGAACTTTGGTCAGCCTGTGGTACTATCTTAGCTTTCATCTGGTAAGATATTATTTAATTATGATGATTGTTATTGCGATATTACAACCGCTCTTTATACCCGTGCTGCTGCTCATGCTCGGCTGCGCGGTGATGGTTGATTTCAGGGTAAAAAAAGTGCAGCTACCCTTTCTCTCTTTTTTATTTTTCTATATCTTGGAACAAATTTCCTATGGCCTGGGGGTGTTCCGGGGATGTGTGAAGGGGATGAATTTTCGCAGTTATGTTGTGGAGCTGCGCCGTCATATGGCTGAACCTGTTTAGCATGGTGGACACCGTATAAATTTGGAATAAATGAAATATGAACCATAAACGCAAGCGAAAGGAACCACGATGACAGAGTATGCTTTGGTAATAAATGGTGAAAAAGTTGTCACCCGGGAGACATTTGATGTAATCAATCCGGCAACGGGCGAGGTGTTTGCCGTCTGCCCCAGGGCCACTGTCGAGCAGCTGGATCAGGCGGTTGCGGCTGCCCGAAACGCCTTGCCCGCCTGGTCGGCACTGGCCGATGAAAAACGGGTTGAATACCTCCTGCAGATTGCAGGAATTATAGAAAAAAATATGCCGGAACTCTCCCGGTTGATCACCCTTGAACAGGGAAAGACCCAATCCGGCCCCGGAGCCAATTTTGAAGTGGGGGGCTGTATGGCCTGGACCCAGGTGACGGCATCGCTGAAACTTGAAAATGAGCTCATTGACGACAATCCGGAAGACACCATTGAACTGACCCGGAAACCCGTGGGCGTTGTGGGGTCCATCACCCCCTGGAACTGGCCTTTGTTGATTGCCGTCTGGCATATCATGCCGGCCCTGCGTGTGGGCTGTACGGTTGTTATCAAACCCGCATCCTATACCCCGCTTTCAACATTACGCATGGTTGAATTGATTAATGACATTCTGCCCCCCGGCGTTCTCAATGTTGTGGCCGGCAGCTCCGAGATCGGCAATGCCATGTCCGCCCATAAGGGAATTGATAAAATGGTATTTACCGGCTCCGTTGAGGTCGGTCAGACGATTATGCAGCGGGCGGCTACCACCCTGAAGACTCTGACTCTTGAATTGGGCGGCAATGACGCCGGTATCATCCTGCCCGGAACCGATATTGAGCCGTTGCTTGAACCTCTGTTCTGGGGGTGTTTTATCAACGCGGGCCAGACCTGTGCCTGTCTCAAGCGCCTCTTTGTCCATGAGGATCAATATGAAGATGTGTGCCGAAAATTTGCCGACTATGTGAGCAAAATTCCTGTGGGTGACGGCATGAATGAGGCTAATTTGATCGGTCCTCTGGCCAATGCCGCCCAGTTTAATCTCATCAGGCAATATGTGGATGATGCCAGGGACAAAGGGGCTCGCGTGCTATGCGGCGGAGAGCCCATGCCGGGCAAGGGATATTTTTATCCCCTGACCCTGGTGGCTGATGTCACTGATGATATGGATCTGGTCAAGGAGGAGCAGTTTGGTACGGCGCTGCCCATCCTTAAATATTCCACCATTGATGAGGCCGTTGCCCGGGCCAACGCCGTGGATGTGGGTTTGGGCGGCTCGGCCTGGGGCAATGACGTACAACAGGCAAAAGCGGTGGCCCAGCGCCTGGAAGCAGGTACCGTTTGGATCAACGCCCATGGCAAGGTACATCCCCTGGCTCCCTTCGGCGGCGTCAAGCTTTCCGGTATCGGCACTGAATTCGGCGTGGAAGGCTTGAAGGCCTACACCACCATTCAGGTGGTCAGTGTTGCAAAACCTGCTAAAAAATAAATCTGTTGCAGCATATTGAAGATATCAATATAGTACATTGAACGTCATATGAACAGGATACGACATCTATATCATCCATCGTTTACGGAAAGGAGAATTAAATGTGTAACTGTAACTGCAAATGTATGGAGCCTCAAAAACTCAAAGACAAACCTGAAAATTGTACATCCGAACAAATAGAACAATGCCATGGGAAAGACGGCGGGCATCCTTGTGCCTGTAACACGGATGAAACAAAACAGAACAAAGGTAAGAACGAATAGCGTTATGCTTTGATATGGGCTGAACCATGGTGAACAACCAGGTCAGCCCGCGACTGTTGTAAAAAAACCGAAATCTCCGGACACTAAAAAAAGCAGTCAAGTCGGACACCCTCAGTCCGGGGATACCCTGAACCGCCTTTCAGCTTCACCTAAAATGAAAAAATATATTGGATGGGTCATTGTTGGAACCCTTGTTCTGTATCTTATAAGTATTCCTGTGCCCACCATTTTGGGTCCGGCAACACTACTCGGGTGGCTTGTGCCGGTTCTGATGTGGCCTGCGTTAGGCAAGGGCGCACGCAACCAGGCGTTGCTGCTGTTGATAACCGGCGTCCTCCTCATTGCCTTTGCGGCATTCCAGGGCGTATTTATCGGCTGGCAAAAAATTTTTACCACCAACCTGCCGCTGCTGGCAATGTTTGTTGCAGTCTCTTTTCTTGCACTGACAAATACCGGCATCGAAAACCGGCCGCTGCCCCAGGGTAAGCGGGCACTCGCCGTCACAGCGTTCAGCACCCATCTGCTCGGCGCGGTCATCAATCTGTCGGTGCTGTTTGTTTTCGGAGACCGTCTCAGTAAAAACGGCATCTTGACCAAAAATCAGGCTTCCGTCCTTGCCCGCTCATTTTGTTCGGCTGCATGGTGGTCTCCCTTCTTTGTTGCCACGGGTGTCGCCCTCACCTATGCCCCGGGAATGTCATGGCACCAAACTCTGATCCCCGGTGCGATGATGAGTCTTCTTGCCGTCGGCTATTCAATCGTTGAAGTGAGTTTTTTCAAAAAAGAACTTTTTTCCGGATATCCCTTCAGGGTTGAAACCATGATCGTGCCTACGTTTCTTGCTTCAGTCGTGCTCGGTGTTCATTATTTGCAACCAGACATCAACATTCTTACCATTATTTGTCTGATTGCGCCCATGGGTGCCGTTATGTTCATGAAATTCCGGCCGAGGACGACTGCACTGCGTGATTTTATCCACATGAAACTTTTATCGGTGAGCAGTCAGTTTGCCCTGTTTCTTGCTGCCGGCGTTTTTTCGGCAGGCATCAAATCAATGATTCGGGTCTACCCTGCGTTGTTCAGCCTTGAGGGTTCCGTTTTGACTCCCGGACTGATGTCTGTGATCCTGTCCGTGATGATCGTCATCGGAATCGCCGGCGTTCATCCGGTTGTCAGCATTTCCATTGCCGGCCCGTTGCTTCTTCCGCTCAACCCGCACCCTTCTCAACTGGGCTTTTTATTTCTCAGCTGCTGGGCCATATCAACAGCCTGCAGTCCCTTGTCCGGCGTCGGACTGGCCTTGGTCGGCCGGTATCAGGTGTCGCCCAAAGTGATTCTCCGGAACAATTGGCTTTACGCCGCAGTGATGTGGGCCGCTGCCTCCACAGTATGCAACCTGTTCTTTATTCATTGAGCGGTCGGTGGGGCGTTATCCGTCTGATCAGTGTGCTGCCCGGGATATAGGCTCAACCACATAGATGGGGGCAGGGAGCATTTCCGATGTAATAAAAATGTTTCCACCGGTCCGGTCAAGCCCCAATGCTTCACGCTGGGCCAGGGTCTTGGAGGTAGACGGCAGAGTGATTTGCAGCGGTGAATTTGAAAATGCCGAGTCCCAGGTTTCCCCCCGGGGTCCGTGAATAAACATAGGCGTGCGTATAGGTCAGAATGTAAAGGGTGTTTCCGTCGGCACTGATATCCATGGCAGTGGGCCGGTACCGAAAGCTTCCATCGGTTCGCTTTTGGTCTTTTGGGGGTACGCCGGGGATGGTTCTGATTTCAGCCACAGTCACGGCCGTATACACTGATTTTTTGCAAGGCATGTCCAGGGGCAGTTCATATGAAACGGGTACGGCTTTGCGCTTGCTCAGCAGGTAAATTTTGTGGTTTGTCCCGTCAACGGCTACAGCCTCACAATCCAGGGGACCGTGCTCATACCTGAATATCATTGCCCATTCAAGTGGAAGCACGCCGTTCGCGGTTTCATGTCCTGCTTTTCAGCGCGCTCCTGAGCCCCTTTGGATCGAATGATCAACCAACGTTGATCAATTCCATAATGTCCTAACTCCAACGTCTGGTACTGATAATCATCGTTAATCTCCACCCACTGATCCCATTTTAGGGCCTGTTCGATGGCTGTCGTCACAATGGAAAGGGTTCCCGGGATGCGGGTGATAAACGGGATATCTTTCAAGTTGGAAGCATTAGATGCGGTATATCCTTTTGAATCCATAATCAGGTAACGGGGGAGATCACTCGCTTTGAACTGACGGACAAGTTCACTGCTGCGTTCTTTGAACACGGTATTGTCCGAAGCATTACCGTCCCAGCACTTACATAAAATGGGAATGCCGCCATCTTGGGATACCATCAGCTCCAGCACAGCCTGTTTCAAATCAGGACGGTGATCTTTGGAGTAACCATGAGTTATTTTGAGGGTATATTCAAATTTTTTAAAATTCAATTGCTCAATGTCGATTATAGTGTACTCTCTCTGGGATTGTTTTTATCTCAACGGCCTTTTTGATGCCGAAGCCCCAGCCGGGCACGGCCACAACATGCTGTGGCCGTGCCTGGCTGGGGCCATATTTCAAACGTAATCATCTTTGTCAAACGTTCTTCATACTTTGCTTGACAAAAAGCGTCTTCCTATCCCTTATTGATTGCGATAAAAATGAATAGGGGTAGTGCCAATCCTGCCAATAGTTTTGTTTTCATTTTTGGTCTCCATTTATTGTTTTTTTTTCTTTCTGGTACCCCCAGCAAGACCCAGTAAGCCTATACCTAAAAGAAGAAGCGTTGCAGGTTCCGGTACAGGGGATGGACTTCCGGTTGAACCATCTAAAAATGTGTCAAATCCGTCCAATTCCCTGATTCTGGGCCCGACTGCCCTTGGATCGCTCCAAGGGGCCTGAATAAATTCCATTTTGAAATATTGGGCAACAACAGGTGCGGCAAGATTCACTGCAAATTCGGTAAAGCTGTCATAACTGACTGTGCCGGAATTATAAACAGAAGACCACGTGCCGGACCCATCCCCAGTGAACAGTTCAAAATTGTTGAAGGCCCGTCTGGAAATCCCTTCATTTTGGGCATGAAGGATAAAGCTTCTCACGGTAACGTCTGCCGTTGTATGCCATTCAACAAAGTGTGTATAACCGGAAGGCACGGAACCGCCTGTCATACCGGGTGATATATAGTCCTTGAATAATGAATTGGTCGCTTCACTTACAGCATAGGAACCGCCAAACATATCTCGAATATCTGACTTAAAGTCAGAACGGTAATTCAAAACCCCGCTCGTATCATCAATTACAACCCCGTTGCTGATATCCCAAAGATCGGTTGATGAAATTGGTGTTGCCTGTACGGTTCCATAAATTCCAGATACAAGGATTACCATTAAGATTACAATTAGTTGTTTCATTTTTTCTACCTCTCTTCTTAAAGAATTTGTTTCGATTACCGCAAGCATGCGGTAATTTCCCCCTTTGGGGCCTTAGCTCCCATTTACTGATCTTGAAAGCCAATACCTTATAAAAACACTTGGCGCTTAGATATCATGAAAGACCTTACAGATAACTTACTCGGGTCAAAATTTTTCACAAATCCACTCGAAATATCGTTTGGATATCAAATATTTGATAGATTCAAAGCGGAAGCTTGATTGTGGAGACCTGGCGGGTGGTTCGGTTTGGAAGCGTTTTCACCGCAGGCTCTGATAGAGTGATTCCGTCTCTGCGGATGGTGGGATGCCGAAGTGGATAAAAAGTGCCTCGCGACATCGTTCATAAACTGCAATGGCTTCGGCGGGAAGACCCAGGTTTCGAAAACAGGTGATCAGGCGTTGATAGGTCAGCTCCTGGGGTCATCCATCTCCAGTATGTGCTGGTAGACGGTTGATGCTGGATTCCAGTCCTCATGCTTTTTCCAGTATCGACCCAACAGGCCAAGCCTGTTCAGGTATCGATTGTTCAGATGTTTACGATAAACGAGGATGCAGAGGGGTTCATCGTCATTGCTCAGAAACCCACCTTTGTAGAATGAAATAAGCTGCTGTTTTAATTTTACGGCTTTTTCGCAATTCTGTGATGTTTTTTCAAGAAGCGTTTCGGTCCGTCCGAGCAGATGTTCTGTCGCCCAGGTATCAACCCAGCAGAGCTGCGCATTGAGCGACAGTTTCCGATCCTGCACCTGGATGACCTGATCATACCCTTTGTCTGATTGCGCCCATAGGCTCCGTTATTTTCATGAAATTCCGGCCGAGGACGACCGCGCTGCGTGATTTTATCAACATGAAACTTTCATCGGTGGGCAGTCAGTTTGCCCTGTTCCTTGCTGCGGGCGTTTTTTCGGCAGGCATCAAATCAATTATCCAGGTGTATCCTGCTTTGTTCAGCCTTCAGGGATCAGCTTTAACTCCGGGACGGATGTCTGTGATCCTGGCCGTGATGATCATCATCGGAATAGCCGGCGTTCATCCGGTTGTCAGCATTTCCATTGCCGGTCCGTTGCTTCTTCCGCTCAACCCGGACCCTTCCCGGCTGGGCTTTTTATTTCTCAGTTGCTGGGCCATATCAACAGCCTGCAGTCCCTTGTCCGGCCGGTATCAGGTGTCGCCAAAAGTGATCCTCCGGAGCAATTGGCTTTACGCCGCCGTGATGTGGGCCGCTGCCTCCACAGCATGCAACCTGTTTTTTATTCATTGAGCGGTCGGTGGGGCGTTAGGCGCAAGATCAAAAATAAACATGTCGTATCTCTTATGGGGAAAGGTGGCCAAAAAAAAGCAGAAAAGGAACTTGGATGGAATCGCGATACAATTAGAAAAGGTCTGAAAGAACTTCAAAGCGGTTTTGTTTGCATTGATAATTTTTCAGGAAATTGTATTCACCTATTACAGCAAAAAAAGTGCATAGAAAACTAATTGAAGATAATGGACCAGAAAATAACAGCCGGAGAAGCCAATTTATGAATCGTTTGGTTACCTTCTCTCCTATGTTGATTGATCTTTTGGACGAGTTTATTCTGATGTTGTACCTAAGACGAATTGTCCCGCAAGAAAGGTTCACCTTACCCCAAAATCGTTTTTCTGACATAAATAGCCGCACCCCGAAAAAAAATTCCCCGAAATTGTCCTTGGACAGGTGTTCAGAAAAATAGGCGGTGGATTTGGGATCCCCGACAGTGCTTGACTTCCCCATACGGGAATGGCATAAGAGCTACTTTTTACACAATTATCATGGGGTGAATTGAACGCGGCATGAGCGAAGTATATAGGACAGGCTGTTTTTGTAAAGGGCAACGATGGGTTTCTGAAACAGAGCCTGAATTAGGGTTGGGAATTCTTTTTTCTTTTGACGCAAGAACCCTGACCCTGCTTTTTCCCGGTTCGGACTGCTCAAGGACATACAGCAGAGCAGCTGCGCCCATCAAAAGGATACGGTTCCAGCCGGGAGAGCGGATCAGCGGAGAAGACGGAACTCGGATGACCGTGGAAAAAGTGGAAGAAACGGCTGGAATTCTAACTTATTTTCAAGGAGAAAAAAGGCTTTTTGAGCATGAATTGTCATCGGTTTTATCCGTGGACATGCCCTTTTCCAAGCTTCTTTCCGGGCTTTCCGGAACCTCAGGGAAGTTTGATCTAAGATATCGTATCCGATCCGCTCAAGGGGCGTATCAAAAATCACCGGTTAGGGGATTTTTAGGTGGTCAGGTGGATTTGATTCCCCATCAGTTCTATATTGCCGATGAGGTGTCTGGTCGGTATTTTCCGAGGGTTCTGCTCTCGGATGAAACCGGGCTTGGCAAAACGATTGAGGCCGGTTTGATTCTTCATCGCCTTCTGGTCACGTCTCAAATTTCGAGGGTTCTGATTATTGTTCCTGATGCCTTGGTACACCAGTGGTTTATTGAATTGTATCGAAAATTCAGCTTAATTTTTCGAATTTTTGATGAAACCTATTTAACCGAGACTGCCGCAGCTGAGCCGGACATGAATCCTTTTCTTTTGGATCAGCAGGGAATCTGTTCCGAATCGTTTATCAGTGCTTCGGATTATGTGAAAAAGGCGTTGATAAGCGCGGGGTGGGATATGGTGGTCATGGATGAAGCCCATCATATGGCAGAGGATTCCCCCCTGTATCAATTTATGCTCGGCCTGGATGCTGAGACCCGGGGGCTGATGCTTCTTACGGCAACGCCGGAGCAGATGGGGCTTGAAAACCATTTCGCTCAGTTAAGACTTTTGGATCCGTGCCGTTATCATGACTTTTCAGCGTTTGTCGCGGAGCTGGAAGGGCATAAAGCCGCGGCACAACAAGTCAGGGAAGCGTTAGACCGGGGAGAGTCCGCAGCCCCGCTACTGGATACCTTTGGACCCGGCAGGGTAATTTTCAGAAATAGACGCTGTTCCATAAAAGGCTTTCCTGAAAGAGAGGTGCGCCTGATTCCCCTTGAGGGGACGTCTCCTTTGGAAGATGACCCAAGCGGTGATCCCCAAATCGCCTGTCTTGCCCAACTATGCCGTAGCTTAAAGCCTGAGAAAATTTTGGTGATTTGCCGCTCAAGGCAGACCGCCACGGCGATAGTTCTGGGACTTGAAGCCCATATCAGTGTGGATGCGGCCCGGTTCGACGAAAGCATGGACCTGCTTGCCAGGGACCGCCAGGCCGCCTGGTTTGCCGATCCTGAAGGGGCAAGATTGCTGGTCTGTTCTGAAATCGGCAGCGAAGGACGAAATTTTCAGTTTGTTCATCATCTTTTTCTTTATGATCTTCCCGTCAATCCGGAACTTTTAGAGCAGCGCATTGGCCGGGTGGACCGCATCGGCCAAAAGGAAAAAATTGTCATACATGTGCCGTATATCCGAAACACCTCCCATGAGATTTTAGCGCTGTGGTATGATCAGGGAATCGGTCTTTTTAAAGAGAACGTCAACGGTCTGCACGCCGTATTTACCCGGTTTAAATCTCGTGTGGTTCAATTGATGGCGCAGGCGGATAAACAGCTGGTTGGCGTGACCGATTGTGAAATTGAGCAGAAGATGACGCGTTTGATTCGTGATACCACAGCCTTTGTAAAGCAGATCACCCGGACGCTGAACCAGGGTCGTCATATTCTTCTTGAGTTAAATTCGTTTAAACCGGAATCGGCCCATGCATTAATTCAAATGATTCAAGAAACGGAAAAATCCCGCGACCTTCACTATTTAATGGAGGATCTGCTGGATGTTTACGGCATTGAAACCGATCGGATCACCGAGGTTTCGGGAAATTCGGTGATCTCTTTTATACCGGATCGCATGACCGATGAAAATTTCCCCACACTGAGCGGTGGCGGAAAATTTGTCACCTTTGACAGGGCTACAGCCATTGCCCGTGACGATCTTGATTTTTTAACCTGGGATCACCCCTTTGTTCGACAGGTGATGGAGTATTTTATTACCCAGGGCGAGGGGCAGTCTGCCGTGGTCAGGCTTTCCGGAGCAGGCCGGCAGGGTCTGGTTCTTGAAACGCTTTTCCTTCTGGATCTTCCTGACGGGGACGGATCTTTGGCCGACAGGTTTCTTCCCGCTCTGCCGATTCGTGTTCTTGTTGACCATAACGGAAAGCCGCTGGCTTCCAATGACCTGCCTGCCAACTGGGAATCGTCTCTTATATCAGATGACCCAGGCTGGTTTCTGGAGATGCCTCAACTGGTTGGAGAACTTCTTCCGGAGATGCTGGAGAAAAGTCAGCACCTGGCCGAAAAAACAGCACAGGCGCATCGGCTTGAAGGTGCGGCTAAAATGGAGAATGTGTTGACCCGGGAAAAGGACCGTCTGGTCACCATTTCAAAAATTAACCCCGGAATTTCGGCTAAAGAAGTTGAGGCGGTGGTCAAAGAGCAGGCGCATCTTAGAACCCAGATCCTTAATGCCAGACTTCGACTGGACGGGGTGAGACTCCTCCGGATTTTTAAGTAGCCTTCAGATGGTTTTTGTGTTGTCCTTTGGTAAATTTTACAGGAATATATCTGGAACCAGTACTCGGGCTACCGACATAACGCGGGACAGTTTGACCCGGTGATGAGCGTTCTGCACTAAGCCTCATGAACCGGGGTTCCGTAGAAGACTTGTTTTAAAGGGTGTCCCAGCTTAAAATGGTAACCCACCTTATTAACCACACTCAAGCGCATGGATCAAACCAAGTGAACAAATGGATTTGAGGGGCACTGGGGTGGCATCAAACGTTATCACTGTGTCCAAGGAAAAGACATAAAGTACGAACCCCTGGTACGTTCAAGCCTTGTGTTGGACAAGGAGTTCAAAGCAAGCCTGGCCTACTTTCATTAAAAGCTAACTGATAAGATGTCTCAGGATATATTCTGAGATATTGCCAAACGAGCAAGGGTAGATCCTGGTTTCCTCCTGGCAGGATCTACCCCTCTATATCATCATACAGTATTCGACGTCATTGCCTTAGAATCCGGTTTTCAGGAACTGATAAATTGCAGAAAAATCTTTGCGGCCCAGGCCGCCTTGTTTTGCTGCGGCATAAAGTTCCTTTGAACAGTTTGCCAGTGGCAGGGGCCAGCTCAGTTCATATGCGGTCAAAGCCGCCAAATGCAGATCTTTGTACATCCACTCCAACGGAAACTGGACTTCAAAATCATCCTTGC
Organism: uncultured Desulfobacter sp.; assembly: GCF_963665355.1. Lineage (GTDB taxonomy): Bacteria > Desulfobacterota > Desulfobacteria > Desulfobacterales > Desulfobacteraceae > Desulfobacter. The sequence goes on along the minus strand of NZ_OY762229.1, from coordinate 4,010,932 downwards.
GGATCATTTCAGCCTTGGCCTGGGTAAAGGGTGCACAGACAGACATTTTGGGCAGGGTATCCAATAACTAAAGTTTCCTATAAATTTACCAAGCACTTGCTATGCGACCATGTGCAGCAAGGTCCTGACCAAAGATTTTTGTGGGTTTTGCCCCGGTACAGGGCAAACACTATAAAAATCAGAACTCAATGCCGCCTCCGCAATTATCCTGCGCACATCAGAAAATGCAAATCCGGCTCGCCCCCGAATTTTATGTCTTCGATCTGGTGCGTTTTCCAATCGGTCGGCATAGATCCATGTCAGCGTGGTGGCCATCATGCAGAAATTAAGATGATTTAATACGGATTCCGAATTTCGAACTTGTGATTTTGAACTGCCAATATCCTGTTTGATTTCTTTAAACCCGGATTCAATTTTCCACCGTGCACCATAATATTCTATAATTTGCTCAACCGAAAGCTCCATATCTGTGGTCATGAGGGCGACATACCGTGTTTTTCGATAAACCCAGACAACTCGTACGCGGCATTTCATCGTTTTCAGCATAACGGTTTGTGAATATGCCTGCACTTCCTTTTTTTTACCGTACAGAAAAACTAGATAATTCCGAGCCTTTTCCTTCAATTTCGGTGCACAAGTATCAACAGATCCCAAACGTTGGCCATATTTTCGTGGGCGGCCAGCCTTCGGTGTTCCCGCACAGACAGGTACAACGTCATATAATGTAATATTTGTTCGCATACGCGAAAGCAGATGGAAAGCGCCGTCAGTTTCACGATCCAACCTGGACCAGAGGCCATTGTTGCCAAACCAGCTATCTGTCACAATCAACACCGGCTGCTTAAAATAATTTTGAATGTCCGTTATCATTGTGGCCGCTTGTGCCATTTTGTCTTCAAAGAGAAGAACCTGTCCTCTTCGTGTGGCAGTAGCCGATTCGGCATCAATATCCTTTTTCATCATATAAAACCGAAAATCAAGAGGCAGGCAGGCCCATCGGGATTTTATTTTTTTCAATAACCCTACTACCAGAATACACTGTGACCATGGATACGAACTTTGGTTGACCTTTGCGGCATGGTCGTAAAAATGTGCGCAACCAAAAATTTTTTTCCCACTCTTTGGGTTCATCGAATCGTCCAGAGCTAACATCAGTCGTTCTTCTTCAGCCGGTGAAGGAATCATTCCCCACATGGCATGCCATAGCTTTTTCCATGGCAATGTAGGGCTCGCCATGAAGGCATAAAAGCGCTGACTTTTCAGTTTTAAACCAAATAGCGTTTGCAAGGCACGTAACAGGTTGGAGGTGATTGAGGATGTAAATGGAACCACCACAGCCAATAGCGTGTATACAAACCAGGCTTTACGTTTCTGTCCCTGGGCAGTATTAGAAAATACCGCTTGCAGAGGTAATAGCAAATCACGTAATATAAACATGGTAGGCCGCTCCTTTTTTGGTATAATTTCAATTAATTAGCCAATTAAAATATACCATAGGAGCACCTGCCTTCCAAGGTTTATTTAGTGCTCAATTCAAATAAATTCAGTATGTTATCTTGAATAACATCTGCGCTTGGCATGAAAAATGAAACTCAATTTCTATGCCAATTGAATTTTAAATCTTCTTCCGCCCGATTTTAATTTTCAGGAAACTTCAGTCCAATAAGAAGTCCCTTGAAAAACCAAGTTTTTCACCGAGCAATATGTTTTCCGAAAGAGCCAGCATAGACTGGGCTAACAGCGAATTCACCAATATCTTAAAGGCCGTTCCTTTGCCGGGTTTTCCTACGTGCATAATTCTTTGCCCCATATGTTCCAGCAAGGGCTTTACGGTTGCCAGATCATCTTCTTCGGCACCGACAATGAAAGCTAAATCTGCATTCTCAGCATTTGGTTTTGTTCCGGATACAGGGGCATCCATAAACCTGATGCCGCACTCTTTTGCCAGTAAACAACTTTTTTGGGAAAAAGAAGGATTCACGGTTGAGCAATCCACCCAGATCGCATTCTTCTGCATTGCCGGCAGAAATCCTATTTGGGAAAACGCCACCTTTTCAACCACTTCCGGACACGCCAGCATGGTAAATACAACATCGGCATCATTAACCGCATCACGATATGAATTTGCCGCAACTGCGCCCTGTTTCACCAATTTTTGAATGGACTCGGCAGACCGGTTGAAAACCGTCAAGGCTTTATGCTTTTCCAATAGGTTTGCAGCCATCCGGCTCCCCATGATTCCCAGTCCAATAAAAGAAACTTGCATTTTACCTCCCTTTAATACGGAAAACTTTTGCGATCCAGCCGTCTGATGAGATGTCCTTTCGTATAGCGGCTATGATATCTCTTCAAGGGTGACGGCGTCAATGAACCCAGGGTTAACTTAATATACAAACTATAATACATTGGAAGGACTCCATTCAATGGGGGAAGCTGTGTACGTTCCCATGGTATTTTCCTGCAAAAGCAGAGTCAGAAAAAAAAAGTGTAACCAAAAATATTATTTTGTCCACAAGCCGAGTAAAGCGTTGAAAAGGAGAACGCCTACTTTAAATCGGCAAAACATTTAGCTCTTTGGATTTTTTTAAACTGGTAATTTGAAAATTTTGAATCTTTCAACAGACATAAACGACCAGGAACTCATTAACAAAAGCCTTAAAAGCGATGCCGATGCTTACCGTCTTCTGGTCAAACGGTATCAGAGTCGCATTGCATCTCAGATGCGCCGGTTCTCACGGGATCAGTTGGTGGTCGAGGAACTGGTTCAGGAGGTGTTTGTCCAGGCATATCTCGGGCTTAAAAGATTCTCCGGACGTGCGCCCTTTATACACTGGTTGGGGCGTATTGCCACCCGCGTGGGATACCGGCATTGGAAGGTTATGAAGCGCAAGCAAGATCAGGATGCGTATTTTACAGACCAACTTCTGCGGAAAACTTAGGCGTCCTTGCCCGTAAAGAACCTGTTCCGCCTATTGATGTCTCACACCAGGTGATTTCAAGGCTCGTACAGGTGGAAACCAAAACTGTCGCCTGATGGCCGCCGGCTCTTTTTGCCGGAGGAACTGTAGTGGCTGCCTGCGCGGCCTTTTGGGCAGGGTTACCGCTGATGGAACTGTTTACCGACCCCTGGAGCGCCTTCATGGCCTCTTCTTTGGGTCTATTTATCTGATATGTTATCTGAAGACACTGGGGCCATTAAAGAACGAGATCCGGTACCGCTTGCTTGCACAGATGGATCAAACCCAAAAGGACATCGAGGTGATCCTGACTCCCAAGCAGAAAAAAAAGCTTGAAAACCGTTTTAAAAAAATCCGGGAAAGATGGTTCACGGCAGTGCCTTCCGAAGAGGGATCATTAACAGAAAATAAAGCACACAAGGATGCCACACCGTGAAATCGTTTTTCTAAAAAGGGAATTCCTCTGATTTGTTTTATGTTCCTGATTATTTTCGGGTGGTTATGGTTTAAGCATCACAACACAATGTCAACACAAATATACCAGACCGCCCGGGTTACAAGACAGGATATCCGTATGACCATTGACGCCACCGGTACGCTGGAACCGGAAGATGTAGTGGATGTGGGGACCCAGGTAGCCGGCAAGATTCTGTCGTTCGGATATGATCGTGAACAGCGTGTTATTGATTACGGCTCACGGGTTGATGCAGGTACCGTTCTGGCACAAATAGATGATACGCTTTATGCGGCGGATGTGGAACAAAACAAGGCCCAGACCCAGGTGGCGGATGCATCTCTGGATCGGGCCAGAGCAGAAGTCTCCCAGGCAAAATCCACCCTGATTCTGGCACAAAGAAATTGGGAACGGGCCCAGAAATTAGGCCCTGGTCCCGCCCTGTCCCAATCCGACTTTGACGCCTGCAAAGCAACATACGAAAACGCCCTTGCCGGCATGGCGGTGGCCCGGGCGTCAGTCAATCAGGCTGAGGCCGGTCTGACCCAGGCCCGAGCAGCGCTGGACCGGTCTCTGCACTATTTAAACTACTGTACAATTACCTCTCCGGTACAGGGGGTAATTATTGACCGCCGGGTCAATATCGGCCAGACCGTGGTATCCAATCTGAATGCGCCAAGCCTTTTCCTTATTGCCCGGGATCTTGACCGCATGCAGATCTGGGTGGCGGTGAACGAGGCGGATATCGGAAAAATCCAGGCTGGGCAGCCGGTCTCCTTTACCGTGGACGCTTTTCCCGAAGAACAGTTTTCAGGTATAGTGGAAAAAATTCGGCTCAATGCGGCCATGACCCAGAACGTAGTCACCTACACGGTGGAGATCCGGATCGTAAATCCGGATGAACGATTGCTTCCTTACCTGACCGCCAATGTCCAATTTGAAGTTGACCGTCGGGAAAAAGCCCTTTGTGTTCCTAACCGCGCCCTGACCTGGCAACCCAGTACAGAGCAGATTGATCCTGACTTCAGACATATTGAGAGCCTACAAAACGCTTCCATGCCTCCTGCTTGGACGGCACTTTCCCGGGAAGATTCTTCCTCAAAAAAACAGCACAGGCTGTGGATTGCCAAGGGTACCTATGTAACCCCTATTCAAGTACAAGCAGGTATCAGTGACGGCGTGTTGACCACTGTGAGCGGCACAAGCTTAAAGACGGTATGACGGTGGTAATGGGCACAATTGAACTCAATGGCGGCACCGATGAAAAATCGACGCCATTAACCCCGAACCTGTCCGGGCGAAAGGGATGATGTGCGACGTTAAAGAGGACAACTATGAGCTGTTTGATTGAAATATGCGATATAAAAAAAAGTTATGCTGTTGAAGAGCTGTCGGTGCCTGTGTTAAAGGGTGTCTCCTTTTCAGTGGAACAAGGAGAGCTCGTGGCACTGACCGGGGCTTCGGGTTCCGGAAAAAGCACGCTGATGAATATACCCGGATGCCTGGATAGACCGGATTCCGGTGAATACAGGCTTGATGGACAGTCCGTTTCTGCGCTGTCCAACGATCATCGAGCAGTTCTCAGAAATCAATATATTGGATTTATTTTTCAAAATTTTAACCTGCTCTCCCGGACTAGTGCCGTTGATAACGTCGCCATGCCACTGGCTTATGCTGTTCCTCCTGTTTCCGAACGGGAAGCGATTGGCCGTGCCCGGGATATGCTGGCTCGGGTTGGACTTGAACACCGGATGGCCCATGAGCCTTCTCAGCTTTCAGGCGGTCAGCAGCAGCGCGTTGCCATCGCCCGTGCCCTGATAAACCGTCCATCCTTGCTCCTGGCGGACGAACCCACCGGGAATCTGGATTATCATACTGGTAAGGATGTGTTGTCCATGTTTCAGGAGCTGAATCGGACAGAGGGAATCACCATTCTCATGGTGACCCATGACAACAGCGTGGCCCGCCATGCCCGTCGAATTATTCATGTCCATGACGGTCGGATCGCCGATCCGGACACCGGAATAAAAGATACCAAGGGGGGGGAGAACAAAGCGTAATGCGCGGGTATCAAGTTATCAACACAGCGTTTAAAGCCTTGGTCCGTAATCCCATGCGGGCCATGCTGACCTCCCTTGGGATTGTTATCGGGGTGGCAGCGGTCATTGCCATGATGGAGATTGACACCGGCTCATCGTCTGCCATCCAAAAAAGTATTTCCAGCATGGGGGCCAACGTACTCAACGTGAGGCCGGGAACGGCATCAAGCATGGGGGTGACATTTGGCTTAGGAAGTGTACGGACACTGACGCCACAGGATTGTGAGGCCATCCGGCGGGAATGTTCTGCGGTCCGTGTCGCAGCGCCTCTGGTTCAGGCGCGGGCACAGGTAGTCTACGGAAGCCGCAACTGGGTGCCTACCTATATTTTCGGAACGACCCCGGACTACCTTGACGTCCAGGAGTGGACCGTTGTTCATGGAAGTCGTTTCACTTTCCGGGACGTGGCCAATGCGAACCGGGTCTGCCTGCTGGGAGTCACTCTGGTTGAGGAACTGTTTGGCGGACAGGATGTTATCGGACAGGATCTTCGCATTCAGAACGCTACGTTCCGGGTCGTGGGAGTACTTGGCCGGAAAGGTGCCAATATGATGGGAATGGACCAGGACGATATCCTGGTGGCCCCCTGGACCGCCATTAAATACCGGGTGTCCGGCGATACGCCGGAAAGTGGCTGTCAGGGTGTGGCAGATACGCGGTCAAACAACCTTTATCCCGGGGAACCAACATCCTTCTATCCGGAGATATCCGAAGTCCAGGCTGCCAACTCTCCCATGCGGGTTAGATTTGTCACCATTGACAATATCCTGGCATCAGCCCGCAGCCCGGAACTCATTCCCGAAGCCATCCATCAGATTTGTGAAACGGTTCGCAGGCAGCATCGCATCCGCCCCGGTGAAGATGATGACTTCAGTGTCCGGGACATGACCCAGTTAATGTCAACCCTGTCATCCGCCTCAACCATCATGGGAAATTTGCTCCTGGCGGTGGCTTTAATACCTCTGGTGGTGGGGGGTGTGGGAATCATGAACATCATGTTGGTATCGGTTACCGAACGAACCCGTGAAATCGGACTGAGAATGTCTGTGGGTGCCCGTTCACGAGATATTTTACGCCAGTTTATGATCGAAGCTATGGGGCTGTGTCTTGCGGGAGGCGCTGCGGGCATAGGCCTGGGACATGGTGGAGCCATCTGTGTCCGGGGCGGTTTGGGGTGGCCCGTGGAAACCTCTTTGCCGGCCATGACAGTTGCTGTTCTGGTTTCCGCCGGCGTTGGTATTATATTCGGATTTTATCCGGCCTGGAAAGCATCTCGCCTTGATCCCATTAATGCACTTAGATATGAATAACAGCCATGGGCTGATCTGATATATCATCGGCCAGGCCCAGCCCACAACAAAGTTTGAAAGATCTGAGTGACTTACCCAGTCTTTCATATAAAAAAACATGAAACATACCAAAGGAAAAAAGATGAAAATCAAAACGTTTTTTACGGTCATGTTAATCATTTTCTGGGGATACGGCAATCTGCATGCGTCACCTTCCACTATTATGGAGATACCTGCGGAACATAGGGCGAAAATGATAACGGCGTGGTTGAGCCAAGAGCTGAAACTTGATAAAACCGCCGAAAAAAAGGTTCATCAGATCAATCTGAAGTATGCACATTTAAACCAGCAAGAACTGAACACTTACGGATTGGTATCATGCCTACAAAAAAATCCTGCAGGGGTAATTCCCCTGCAGGATGGTTATATCAATATAAGACAACTGCCCCGATTCAGTCCTTCGCTTTACATATTTCGCTTTTGTCCGTGGATATTTTACCACAGGTTATACACTTAAATTTTTTGATATCAGCATCTTTATGTTTTATCAGGACCATCCAGCCTAAATTATCAATTGAATATTCATATTCTCCGACAGTACTCTTAAATGTTTTCATATTATCACCTTTATCTTTTAACTGGCACTGCCAGCTTAGTTTATCAATTCAAGATTCAGAATCTCAGACAGCCCACGCAAACCATTACTGAATCTTATTAGAAAATAAGATTATTTCAGGGTTAGTCAATATTATGAGTCTGCAAAAATGTTATTAGAGACTAATCACAACAATTGATAAAACCTGCATGAACCATTGGGGGGGGGGGACAAAAGTTCAGCCACAAGCCTGCCTGATCAACTACCTTTGAAATTTCGGGTATGTCCCTCCTTTTTCATATTAATTAATCAACTGTCGCTGGAATCTACAGTCGTGTCTAACACCTCACGCACTTTTTTTGCTAAGCTATGTTTTGAGAAGGGTTTATTGATAAAATGGACACCTGACTCCAGAACCCCATGGTGGGCAATTACATTGGCCGTATAACCTGACATAAAAAGACATTTTAGGTTCGGGTAAAGGCTTTTCATCTTAGCAGCAAGCTCTTTGCCATTCATTTCAGGCATTACAACGTCCGTAATAAGCAAATCTATTTCATTAAAATGAGATTTTTCAATCCGTTTTATGGCATCAACCGGTGAAGATGCAATGATTACCCGGTAGCCCAATCTTTGGAGTATTACCTGGGTCATTTTCAGAATGGAAAGTTCGTCCTCAACGATCAATATACGCTCTGTTCCGGTAGGAGCCGATTCTTCCTTTAGATGATCATTGGCAGTTGAAGCGCTTTGATGATATGGGGGAAGGTAAATTTTGAAAGTTGTCCCCTCTCCAGGTTCACTGTAAACATTGATAAATCCGTTGTTCTGCTTGACGATGCCGAAAATGGTTGCCAATCCAAGCCCGTTTCCCTCTCCGATTTCTTTTGTGGTAAAAAACGGTTCAAAAATATTGCGTACTGTATTTTTATCCATTCCAATGCCGTCATCGCTCACAGCAATCATGACGTATTCACCAGGCTTAAACTCAGGATGTTCTCGACAATACTCGTTATTAAAAAATACATTGTCAGTTTCGATTGTAACTTTACCAACGCTTTTGATTGCATCACGGGCATTCACACAGAGGTTCGCCATGATCTGATCAACTTGAGAAGGATCCATTTTTACCGGTTTCAGGGAATCGGATGGTTGCCAGGTTAGGTCAATATCTTCTCCAATCAATCGCTTTAACATTTTTAACATATCACTTACGACGTCATTAAGATTTAGAACCTTGGGATCAATAATCTGCTTGCGTGCAAACGCCAGCAACTGCCGGGTAAGGTTTGAGGACCTTTCTGCTGCTTTATATATTTCTTCCAGATTCTCAAAATAAGGATTTTCTGAGTGCAACTCTTCCATGACAATTTCTACATTCCCAAGGATAATACTTAACATGTTGTTGAAATCGTGGGCAACGCCTCCGGCAAGCCGTCCTATGGATTCCATTTTTTGGGCCTGAATCAGTTGGGATTTCAATTTTTGCTGTTTTTCTTCAGCTTGTTTTTGTTTTGATGTATCAGTCAGCAAAAGCATCAGTTGCTTTTTGTTCTCATACATAAAAGGAATAAATGTGGCGTTAACCCAGCATTTTTTATTGAAACTTGACATATAATGAAGGTTTCGCGTCACTTCGACATCATCCTTGAGTGCCTCTTCAGCAGCTGCCAGTAATCCGGATTTTTTCCAGAATTCAATATCATAAATGTTCAACCCCACTATCTTTTCTACAGTACCGCCAAAGATTCGCGCCAAAGATTGGTTCGTCGTGACGATCAGACCATTTTTTTCAAAGGTGGAAATCCCTATCGGTGAGTTTTCAACAATCGTTTGGACATAATTAAGGGTGCTTTCAAGTTTTTTTTCACTTCGCTTACGCTCGGTGATGTCCTGTGCGGTTCCCCAGATACTGATGATGTTCCCTTTTGCATCTCTTTCAGCCTCACCCTTTTCCCACATCCATCCGGTGGTCTCGTCTTTTTTAACGATTTCAAGTTCAATTTCATAGGGCGTGCCGTTGGTAATAGCTTCTGTTAGTGCATTGGACAGCCTTTCCCAGCTATCCGGAAGAAACAATTTATCGTGTTCGGTGTAAGGGGGAGGCGCAAGGTCTTTATCCCTGCCATGTATCCTGTAAAGCTCTTCAGACCAAACAACCTGCTTGGTATCTATGCTCAGGCGCCAATTCCCGATACAGGCCATGCGCTGGGATCGCTTAAGATATTTTTCAATGATTTTTCGATTCTCCACCTCTTTTTTAAGCCGGTTATTCCAGTTAATGAAAAATCCAATAAAAAGAGCTGAAATTCCAATGACCCATAACATCCATTTCAATACATCATATGTGCTGATACCATATTCATATCGAATGTTGAGCCATCTGTTGCGGATATGTGCATGTTCTTCCGGTGTCATGGCTTGAAGGGATTTGTTTATGATACTTACCAGTTCCGGCCAGTCACTGCGTATGGCCATGGCCTGGTTGTGATTCTCAAAAGGTGTCGGGGCCGCGACTTTAACGTTGGTATATCCTCGTAATTGTATGATATATGTTGTCGTCAAAAGATTTCCGATGTATGCATCCGCCATCCCTGTGGAGACATCCTTGATGGGTATCTCTGTATAATTCTTTCGTGTTGATGAAACCACCTTAAGATTGATCCATGGATATTCCCGCTTGAGAATTCCTTGAAGCGCAAAGCCCTCTTCAACGGAAACGGTTTTACCCCTTAGGTCCTCCATGGAGCCCACAAAATTGGCATCTGATCTTGTAAATATAACCAAAGGGGCAAAAATATATTCATCTGTAAAAAGCATTTTTTCTTTACGTTCTTCGGTGATTGTGGCGGTGGGGACCATATCAACAATTTCATGGTTTGAAATATACTTCAGGGATTGAGGCCAAGTAATTTCAGAGGGCCTTATTAAATGGAACCTGATCCCGTTACCAGTGAATATCTGCTCTATATAATCTATGGCAAGCCCTTGAATTTTATCATCTGAGATCATGAATGGCGGGGTGTTGCCCACACGGATTCTAACCGTATGATTGTCGGTTAACCAGGATCGTTCTTCGGGAGTCAGTGTCAGGTTTAAATTGCTTGCAAAGCAGTGGATCGGACTGATCAAAAGAATAATCCAAATGACAAAACAAATAATTTTATCCGTCATAACCCCGGACTCCTTTTGGTTATTTTTCTATGCGTCCAAAATATTACGCACTTCTTTTGCGATTATCGATTTAACGACTGGTTTCATTAAAACGCTTTTGATACCCATTTTAAGCAAATCCTCTTTTGAGAAACGTTCGGAGAATCCTGTACAGATGATGACGGGAATATCAGGCCTCAGGGCGAGAAGTTCCCTGGCGAGCTGGTCCCCGGTCATTTGAGGCATACTCATGTCTGAGATAACAAGATCATACATGTCCGGATTTTTTCTAAAGATCTCCAAAACACCCAGACTGCTTGTTAATTCAGTAACTTTATACCCCAGTCTTTCAAGCATCTGCTTTTCAAGTTTAGCGATCTGGGGTTCATCATCAACAAGAAGGATATGTTCCGTGCCTGTTGGTAACAAAGAAGTATTATTAGTGACATCAACTGATGTGTGGGCAGCGATTACAGGCAGATAAATCTTGAATGAAGAGCCTTTTCCCTGCTTACTCGTAACTTGAATTTCACCGTGATGCTCTTTAACAATACCATACACGACCGATAATCCGAGGCCAGTGCCCTTCCCCAATTCTTTTGTTGTGAAATAGGGTTCAAAAATTTTATCCATATGTTCTTCGGGGATACCGATACCCGTGTCGGAGACGGTCAGAGTCGCATATTTCCCCGGGCTCATCTCCAAATCGTTTAATTTTTCACCAACTTCTATTTCCCGAACCTCAACGGTTATTGTTCCTCCTTGATCTTGAACCGCGTGATATGCATTGGTAACAAGATTCATTCCAATCTGGTGAAGCTGGGTTGCATCTGCCAGGACCATGCTGCAATCCGGCTGCAAAAATTGATTGATTTCAATATTGGTGGGAATTGAAGACCTGCTGAGTTTAAGAACATCCTTGATGATTTGCTGTACCTTGACCGGAAGCATTTCGTGCTCATGCTGACGACTAAATGCAAGAATTTGTTTTACGAGTTCAGATGCTCTCTTTCCTGCCTGTAAAATCTCATCGGCATTTTCCTGTTCAGAACTGCCGGGCGGCAAATCTTCTTTCAGAATCTCCGCCATTCCTATGATAGGAAATAAAATATTGTTGAAATCGTGAGCGATTCCCCCGGCCAGGTTGCCAATTGATTCCATTTTTTGAGCCTGTCGCAATTGTTCGGCAAGCTGCTTTTGAAGTGTAATATCTCGTAGAAAACAAAAATATCGGCCACCATCTCTTTGTTTGTATTGAACACTGATCTCAACATCAAAGACAGAGCCGTCTTTGCGCCGATGCTTACTTTCAAACCTATCCTGTCCCTTCAAAACAAGGGCTTTCATGTGTTTGGTGAATTGTTGCTCAGGCTCTTTTATTTCAAGTTCTGAAACATTCATTTTCAGCAACTCGTGACTGGTATAACCACTCATCCGGCAATAGGTTTGATTAACCTCTATAATTTTTCCCAAAGTGTCTAACTGCCAAATTCCATCCATGGCTGTTTCAAGTATAGACCGATGCCATTCTTCGCTTGCTTTTAATGTTTCTTCGGCCCGTATTTTTTCTGTAACATCATCAAAAACGGCCACGATATCCCCAGTTGGCAGGGCGTATACATAATTTTCATACCATTTCTCCAGACGGCCATCTTTATAAATCGTGGCAGGAAAACTTTCAGGAATATCAGTTTGCCAAACCCGTCGAAAGACATCAATGATCCCGAATTCTTCAATACCCGGTCGGACTTCAAAAATAGATTTCCCGATAAGAGCTTCACGCCTGTCTCCATCCAGATTCTCTCCGGCCTTGTTAAACTCCTTAAAGATAAAATCTTTTCCGTTATCGACAACGGTGTAAATAGCCACGCCGCTTTTAATATTATTAAACAGTTCGTGATAGCGCGATTCGTTTTCCTGCAATACTTTTTCGATTTGTTTTCTTTCTGAGATATCAACATGTGTTCCAACGACACGCACTCTTCCACTTTGCTCATCTTTATACAGATTCCCCCGGGAAAGTATGTCTACCCAGTGACCATCTTTATGGCGCATTTTAAATTCTTTTTCGAATCGGTCACGTTTGCCGTCAATAACTTCGTTCATCATTACCCAGGAGGCTTTCACGTCATCAGGATGCGTCAGTGTTTCCCAAATAGAAAAATCATCCGGCAATTCATCCGGTTCGTAACCAAGCATGCGCTTCCAGCCCGGAGAATAGTAAATCTTCTTCGTCTCTAAATCCCAATCAAAAATGCCATCTTTACTTGCATCCATCGCTCTTTGAAATCTTGATTCGGCAACTATCCGTTCACGAATGCTTTTATTGATAGCCCAAAAGGCTCCGCCGAGCCCCATAAGACCTAAAATCAGAATTGTAAAATGAACAAAAATAATTTTTGAGATCTTGTTTGATGCAATTGCATAGTAAGGGGCCAACGGAACAGAGACGCTGATCCCTCCACGAATATCACCTACCTGATACTCCTGGTATCCATGGCATTTCAAACAGCCTTCTTCCACAAACATGGGCCTCATTAACCTGAAATAATCTTTCCCGTCCATTGAGTCTACACTGGACACTTCTTTTTTACCGGTATCAAACGCCCGCAGCGCCTTTTCTTCCCAACTGTCAGGTTTGTTTTGTGGGCGAATCAAATTCAAGCTCGTTATGTGGCCTTTTACACCATACTGGTTTTGGGAGAGTTTATGAACCTGTCGTGTCATGTAAGCAGGGTTGACCAGAGTCAGACGCCTGCCCGACGGCGTTGAGATGTCCCGTTCTTTAACATCGACCAAATACGGGCTGGGAGGCGTTTCTTTTGTCTCCGGGACATAAACACCACCATGGAGGACTGCCCATTTTATATGAACAAGATCTTTGTTGTAAGACTCAATGGCTTCAGTTCGAGCAAATTCTATTGCATATCGCTTCTCACAATATATCTCCCAGACCAAAAATCCGATGATTATCGCAATCCATAGGGTGATAGGAGTTAAGGCGAATAACTTGAGATTATACAAGTACTTTTGCATATTACGGTTTTCAGACATCACACCCCCGTTAAAAAACCTATGTGTTTTTGAAGCAGGCTGTTTTTTAAAGGAAAGACCTTGTTGCTGCCTAAAATTTAACCTTATCAAAACGTTAAAACAATATTGAATGTTCGTTTTTTTTAACCAGGGTTATCGCATTTATAAATTTTGAAATGAGGCTGGCTCATTAAATTCGGAAAAGAAAAAGTTGTCATCAGAATAACCATAACGTCTTGATAAAACATAGAATATATTTATTTCAACTGTGCCACCTGTAGATTAATATTGCTAACCGGTTTTTTTGTCTTCCATTACTCCGGCCGACCTGAAAGACAAAGGATGATCTGGGTCATCTCCCTCGCCTAGGCCAAGCATTTTGTCCAGAGCCTTGTACATCAACGAGTAATGCTCGACAATGCCGGCATTGGTTTCAAGTGAAGACAGTTCAAATTCCTGTTCTCTCCAAAAACACTTTTTCACAACGATCTCCAATAATTATGATGCGATTCGCTTGATTATTTTAGCTTAAATGAAACATGTTTACCTTTAAGATAGGCTTAATTGCCCATTATGTTGAAATATCCATAATGTTTATCCTTTACTCTTATCAAATTGAATGCCGCGCCCGTCATCACAAGGTTCGGGGCCTTCATCGTTCGGCCTTGCATGTTCGGCCCATGCATAGTCTGATGTACAGACATCCAAATCATCAGCAGTGGGCGGAGTTTTTTGTTCACTTTGTTTTTTTGTTGTATCTTCTGATTTCCGGTTGTTACCGTTTTCATGTGACATTTTGATTCTCCTTAATAAATGTGCCATCTCTGTAAGGGGTTGAGTAACACCTTGCAGAGATAGACATAAAAAACACAGGTTAAAAGAAAACCGATTTTACCGGTTGGACAGACGTGATATTGAGACAATCTTTGCTTAAAAAATGCAAGTGACGCTGTAAGCACGCAGGCTTACAGGGAAACCGTTACGGCATTTCTAATTGCTGCCACCATTTCGGATGAAGTGCATCCCTTACTTATAAAATCAACGGCACCAGCTGAAATCATATCCCGGGCATAATCTTTTTTCTCATACATGGAAAGGGCCAGGATCTTTATGTTCGGATGGGCCTGGTAAATACGGTGGGTCGCTTCAATCCCGTCGATGCCGGGCATGTTGATATCCATCAAAATGACATCAGGATTGAGCTGTTGGGCCAATTCAACAATTTCCAGGCCGTCATGGGCCTGGCCGACCACCTCGATACCGTCAGTTTCCTTAAGCGACTGGAATACACCTTTACGGAAGATGGCGTGGTCATCTGCGAGAAGTACCCGGATATCTTTTTTTGATTGTTTGGAATCATTCTTATCCACAGAATTTTCAAGGGAATCTTCCGGCTCGTTACCGGCAGACAACGGCCCGGCCTCTGTTTTATAAGGAAGCAAGATGTTAAATCGGCTGCCATGGCCGGGCTGGCTTTTAATTTCAAAAGTCCCCCCGATCAAATTAATCCGCTCCTGGATACTGAACAGGCCAAAGCCTTGTTTCATATTTTCTGAAACAAAAATTTCAGATGAGTCAAAACCATTGCCATCATCCTGCACGCAAAGGCAGAGTTGATTTTCTTCGCTTTTTTTCAACATTACCTGCGCTTCGGACATTCCGGAATGTTTGACTGAATTAAACAGCAGTTCACGGACCGACTCAAAAACCAGCAGCACAATATCCTCGGGAAGAGATACATTTTCTATCTCAGATTTAAAAGTCACTCGAAATCCATGGCGTTCCTGCATCCTGCCGGCAAGCCACCTGAGACCTGAAATCAGTCCTCCCCTGTAAAGGGCCGGCGGGCTTAAATCTGCACTTAGAGACCGGGCCATTTGAATACAGGTGCCAATGGTTGCTTCTATTTTTCGAGCCATAGCACTTAATTGCGGGTCTTCTATTTTACGTTCAAGGCCGCTTAGGTGAAGTTTGGCTGCTGCCATATACTGCTGGATACCGTCATGCAGCACCTTTGCGACCCGCCTGCGTTCAGCCTGTTCTGCCATGGTCAACTTTCCGGCCAGGGCCCGCAGTTGGCTGGTCCGTGCCTGAAGTTCCTGATCAGCTTTCCGGTTGCGGGTGTCAGCCTTCACACGTTGTGCAATTTCTTTTTGCAGATGCTCTACGGTCTGGTGCAAGGTCCGAGTCCGTTCGGCAACTTTGTCCTCCAGTAATTCGTTGTCCTCCTGCAGCTTTTTCTGGAATTGCTTCCAGACGGTAATGTCTCGAAAAATAAGAACGAGCCCAATGACATCCCCATTTTTGTCTTTAACCGGATTGACCGTCTCCTCAATAGGAATCCGGGTCCCATCACGGTTTAGCAACATACCTTCATCGGGAAAGACCATCAATTGATCTTTGTACAGGAAGTCCCCCCCGGCCTCATTGCAAATGGGCTCATCTTGTTCTTTCCGGCACACTTTAAAAATCTGTTCTAATTTCTTTTCCAACGCGTCTGCCCGGGGCCACCCGGTCAATTTTTCCGCAGCCGGATTGATAAAGGCAATCCGACCGGCTTTATCCGAAGAGATCACACCGTCCCCGAGGTGCGCCAGTGTTGTGTTTAGCAACTCCCTTTGGGAAAACAAAGCATCAACAGCTTCTTTTCTTTCAGTGATATCTTCAAAAATCGTTACAAATTCACCGTGATTAACCGAATAGGCGTTTATGGAATACCATTTCTTCAGTGACGTGAGATAGCTTTCAAACCGGGCCGATTCTCCTTTAAGGGCAACTTTCCCATAAACATCAATCCAGTCCATTGGATCATTTTTGATATCCGGCAGCAGCCGAGTCGCTTTTTTCCCCACTACATCCTTAAGGCCGGTCAATCTTTCAAAAGCCTGATTGGTTTCCAAAAATTCATAATCAACTGGGTTGCCGTTTTCGTCCATGATCATCCGGTGCCTGGCAAACCCGTCCATCATATTGGAAAACAACTCCTGATAGCTTTCCCTGCTGTCGGCAAGATCTTTGTACAACAGGCTGTACGGTTGTGAAAGACCGGTTTCAATCAGTGCTTTGTACAAACAAAAAAAAGAAACGATTTTAAAATAATGGCCGAGTATGTTTGCTGCACTGTAAAGGCCGATATACGTTGTAAAGAGCAACTCAGAAACAATGGTGATAAAGATGGATGCCTGCAACCAGTTGAAAAGTGTTTTGTCGAACCGGGCCCGGTTAAAATAAAGCGCACCGAGGGCCGACGCCAGAATCAGGCATATGGCGTACTCGCTGTTTTTTTTAAAAGTGGTCAGGCCGCCCGCATTTTCAAGATAGCAGTCAGGAAAAATCTGCCAGTAAAATATAGAAAGCAAAATCAGCGCAGTAATAGCCGTGAACCCCAATAAATAGGTTTCTGCCTTTTTCTTGTTTTTAAATATAAAAAATGAAGAGAGCAGCGTAATACTTTCAAGATAACGGGCAGATACCCAAAGCTGGGTGGGGATATTGGCATCAATAGAGGGAATGATATTCACCCCTTTATAGGTCATGGCATGAACCAGGTCCAGGATACCCACGAAAAGATAAGCTATCCCGATAAAGGGAAAAAACTGTTTTTCCTTAAAAAACGTCCTGGCGTTCCATGTCACCACAAAAATACTGCATGCGGTGACCACCGCAAACATTTCCGCCAGCATATGAAATAACAGCAAATTGTAAAGAGAACAGATATACAAGCCGACCAACATCACCACAAAAGCTGCTGCCCCGACGACACCTTTTTTCTTAATGTTGTTTATCGTTCCATTTACCATTATTCCCCGACAACTTTATTGCACTGTCTGGTATCTGCAAACTGTGCCAGAAAATCGACAATAGCAGATTACATAGCTCACGCAAAGAAAACAGCTCCTTTGCCCAATTTTTGCCCTCCCCTTAAATCGAACAAAATTGATCATTTTTTAACAAAAACTAAAAAATTGATCGGTCCAATATACTTTAATATAGATAATTTTTATTTTATATGGGGGGATTTACCCATTTCCATTTACAGGGCCGGTATTCCGGGGTGGAAATGAAGATACAGGCCAAGCCTTGGATTTTACAGATCCAGATTATGAAATCTATATGATTTTCAATAAGTTTAAGGCAAAATGGTTGAAAAAAGCTAATTTCCGACCAAATTCTTTTCAATGGCAAAGGAAGTCAACTCGGAGACATTGTGCAGATCAAGTTTGTTCATAATGTTGGAGCGGTGGCGCTCCACGGTTTTGGGGCTGATACACAAAAAACCGGCCATCTCTTTGCTGGTATATCCTTCAGCCACCAGCTTGAGAACCTCCCGCTCCCGCTGGGTCAGGCTTCCCCAGGCTGTTTTGCTTTTAAGTTTCCTGCGGCCGTCCAGAAAACCTTCCATGACGGTGCCGGCAATCCCGGGGCTGATATATGTTTTTCCAGAGAGAACCACATGGATGGCTTTTAACAACTCATCCTGGGATGAATCCTTCAGGCAGTATCCGGATGCACCGGCATCAAAACACTCCAGAATAAATTCATCGGAATCGTGAATGGTCAACGCCATGATTCTGGAATCCGGCCTCTGTCGTTTGATTTCTTTGATGGCGGAGACCCCGTCCATTTTAGGCATGGACAGATCCATCATGACCAAGTCAGGCGGCTCTTTGAGAGAAAGAGTTGTCTCAATGGCGGAAAACCCGTCGGCGGCCTGGGCCACCACCTCAAGATCCGGATCCGATTCAATCATCAGGCACAACCCTTCGCGCAACAGGGTATTGTCTTCAGCAATTACAATTCTTTTTATTTTCGAATCCATGGAACACCTTGAATTTTATAGATATTAAAACAAAATCAGCACCCCATGCCCATCATCAATTGATATACCACGCCCGCTTAAATATACCAAATAAAATATTATAATTTATCAGAAGCTATTCGTGCCTGGACCGGAAAAACGGGGCGGTTTGTGCTTTGCAGCCGCCCCGTTATTTATATCTGTTATACCTGATCTCCGGAAACGGCGAATCCGCTTGTTCCAAGACCGGTAGCTGATGAGGTGCCAGCGATTCTGGCCAGACAAGCGTCCCCTAAATTTTCAATGTGACCGCCGATATTGTCAAAATGGTTAAATTGTATTTTCCTTTCTTGATTTTTTTAAGACAAAACATATTCCTGTGCCACTTTTTTCAACCTGTCCGGATCATAGGGCCTGTCAATGAGCGGTCCTTTTTCCAGAACTTTGATCTGGGAGATAAAATCCGGTTTCTTCCTGGAATACAAAACGCCGACAGGAATCCGGTCACCTGTTTCAAAGGCCAGTTTCATGGCCTCGTGAAAATTGTCCCGGCTCTTGGTCTCGTCCAGTTCATAGATCCGGTCTTTATACCATTGGGCGGTGTTAACCCGGTTAAAGGTGACGCAGGGCTGGAAAATATCAATCACGCTGAATCCCTTGTACTGAACAGCCGCTTGAATAAGGCCGCTTAAATGCTTTACATTTCCTGAAAAACCCCGGGCCACAAAACCGGCCCCCATGGCCAGGGCCAGCGCCGGACCGTTTAAGGGTTCCGATATCACACCGTCCGGCTGGGTGGGTGTGGTCATTCCCCGGGCCGATGTCGGAGATGCCTGACCCTTTGTCAGTCCGTAAATCCGGTTGTCATGCACTAAAAGCGTCATATCTGCATTCCGGCGTACCGCATGGATAAAATGGTTGCCGCCTTCACCATAACAGTCTCCGTCCCCTGAATTAACCAGAATATTCAAATTCTGATTGGCGATCTTTGCCCCCAGCGCTAAAGAGAGCGCCCGGCCATGGATGCCGTGCAGAAAATTGCATTTTAAAAAATGGGGCGTCTTGGCGGCCTGGCCAATACCGGAGACGATCAACAGCTTTTCCGGGGGAATATTGAGTTTGGCCAGGGCATCTTTCATGGCTTCAAGGATACCGAAATTGCCGCACCCCGGACACCACTGGTTTTCGTAGTCAGATTCATAACGTTCTTTATTCAACATCTCAGGCAAGCTCCTTTTCTTTGAGTGCATCGACTATAAAGCCGGCTGTCAACGGCCTGCCGTCATACTTGAGTACATATCCGGAAAAATCGATGTCCGTATATTCTTTTAAAAGCCCTGCGAACTGAGCACCGGCATTCATTTCAACACAGATATATTGTCTGTCTGGATCATTTTTCAGTATCTTCCCGACAGCAGCCGCAGGAAACGGCCAGATCTGGGAAAAAAGCAGACAGCCAACGTCCAAACCCTTGTCACGCATACGTCCTGTGGCCTCTTTTATGGCCCCGGCACTGGAACCCCAGCCGATTAAAAGGGTATGCGCTTCCGGAAAAACACCTTCCGGCGGGTCCAGGTCCCCAATCATGGCAGGCAGCTTGGCATGGCGTTTTTTCATCATGGCGTTTCGAATGGCTATATCTTCGGTGATATGCCCGTCCGGCCGGTGTTCATCGCTGGAAACTTTGACAAGGGCGTCTCCTTTACATGGCAGCGCCCTGGGCGATACGCCGGAATCCGTGAAGGCAAACCGCTCGTAATTTTTCGGATCCGGCATATCATCATCCGTCACGATAAAGCGCTCCACATGCTTATCAATTGAGAACGGTTTTTCCAGCAGAAACAGCGCATCCATAAGGTATTGATCAACCAGAATAATGGCAGGCACCTGGTATTTTTCAGACAGATGAAACGCCTTGCGGGTCTGTTCAAACGCCTGTTCCGGGGTTCCCGGCGCAAATACAAATCTTGGAAAATCATCATGGGATGCGTGAATGGCAAACCGCAGATCACCCTGGGCGGTGCGTGTGGGAAGTCCCGTGGATGGCCCGGGCCGCATGGCATTGACAATCACCATGGGCGTTTCGGTCATACCGGCAAGCCCCAGCGCCTCGGTCATCAGACAGAATCCGCCTCCGGAGGTTGCCGTCATGGCCCTGACGCCGGCAAAAGAGGCACCGATCACGATGTTGGCTGCAGCAATTTCATCTTCGGCCTGCTCTACCACCAGATCCAAGCGCTTGCTCAATTCCGTCAAATGCAGCATGATGCCTGTGGCAGGGCTCATAGGGTAAAATGCCCCCACCCGGCAGTCGGCTGAAACCGCCCCCAGCGCGATGGCCTTGGCACAGGATATCAGGTTGCCTTTTGGGGCTGACGGGTTTGCCAGAGGCTGTTTCTCAAAAGAGACATCCGCCACTTTTTCAAATCCTTTTAGGGCCGCATCCAGGTTTTTTTCCACCAATTCCGGTTTAAGGGTACTGAAATGGTCTTTGATGATGGACTTGATCATATCAAATCCGGCACCCAGTACCCGAAGACCGGCAGCAGCAGCCACGGTGTTGACAAACAAGTTTGATCCACTCTCTTTGGCCAGTTGTTCAAAAGCCACGGGCACAACCCGACCGGTGGTTGAAAAGTCCTCATCAGCCAGTACAACACTTTTTCCCCCAAGGGATTGCTGATGGATCTGCCAGGTGTTTTTGTCCAGGGCGATCAACAGATCCACGATTTCCTGGGGGGAATAGACCGGGGTATTGCTGATCCGGATCTGGAAAAAGCTGTGCCCCCCTCGAACCCGGGATTCAAAATCGTTGACGGCCATGGCAAAATACCCGGCCTTGCGACAGGCAGCCGCCAGGAGAGCGCCGATGGTCTGGATTCCTTGACCGGCTGCTCCGCCGATCAGTATGGTGATGTCCATTATAAATTTCTCCTTGTCAGGTCTCTTTTATTAATTTTCTCAAAACGTACGGTAAAATTCCGCCATGTATCATGTACTCAACATCGATATCCGTATCCAGGCGGGCAATGGCCTGGAATGTGACTATGGTGCCGTCTGCTTTCCGGGCGGCAATCTGCAGTTCCTTGTGTGGGGTTAACTGTTCCATTCCCTTGACGGAAAACAGCTCAGAGCCGTCAAGTCCCAGTTCCTGCCACCCGTCGCCGTCATGAAACTGGAGCGGCAGCACCCCCATACCCACAAGGTTGCTGCGGTGGATGCGCTCATAGGACCGGGCAATGACCGCACGGACGCCTAACAGAGCGGACCCTTTGGCGGCCCAGTCCCGCGAAGATCCGGTTCCGTATTCCTTGCCGGCCAGCACGATCAACGGCACCTCCTGCTGCCTGTAGGCTTTGGCCACATCAAAAACAAACCGGGTATCCCCTTCGGGAAATTTTTTGGTAAAGCTGCCCTCTTGGGGAGTGACCATCTGATTTTTAATGCGGATATTTCCAAAGGTCCCCCGCATCATCACCTCATGGTTTCCCCGTCTGGAGCCGTAGGAATTAAACGCATCCACGCCGACACCCTGTTCTTTGAGATAAATCCCGGCAGGATAACTTTCCGGAATGGCACCGGCCGGAGAGATGTGATCTGTTGTTACAGAATCTCCCAGAGCCATAAGCGCCCGCGTATTTTCAAGGTCTTGGAGAGATTGAGGAGTCAATGAAAAATTCTCAAAATATGGGGGATTACGAATATAAGTGGATTTTTGGTCCCAGTTAAAAGTGACTGACTGGGTTATGTCAAGCGCTTTCCAGAAACTATCCCCTTGATAAATCTGTTCGTATTGATTTTTAAAGTCCTCTTTTTTTACATGCCTGCGAACCAGGTCATCTATTTCTTCGTCCCCGGGCCAAATATCTTTCAGATAGACCGCTTCTCCATTGGGATCCAGGGCCACAGGGTCATGGGCCAGATCCACATCCACCCGCCCGCAGATGGCAAAGGCCACCACCAGCATGGGAGATGCCAGAAAATTTGCCTTGGTTAACTGGTGGATCCGGGCTTCAAAATTGCGGTTCCCGGAAAGTACCGCTGCCACGGCAAGATTCTTCTCTTTTATCTGTTTTTCAATTTCCGGATGCAAAGGCCCGCTGTTCCCGATGCAGGTGGTGCATCCAAAGGCTGCCACATGAAACCCCAAGCCTTCGAGATATGGCATCAGGCCGGCATCGGACAGATAATCCACCACCACCTTGGAACCGGGTGCAAATGAGGTTTTGACATGGGGTTTGGGAAACACGCCTTTTTGTACTGCATTTCTGGCCAATAACCCGGCCCCCATAAGCGCGTAGGGATTGGACGTATTGGTACACGATGTGATGGCCGCAATGACCACACTGCCGTTTCCGATTTCAGCCGGCATATCGTTGATGCGGATATCGGTCTTTTTTTCGGGAGCTGTGGTGCCTAAAAGGCCTGAAAAAGCGGTTTCAAGATCACTGAGTTTTACCAGGTCCTGGGGCCTTGCCGGCCCTGCCAGGCACGGAACGATATCAGCCAGATCAATTTTGAGGGTGTCGCTGAATTCAGGCATATCGTCATCATTTCTGAACAGGCCACAGGCTTTGGCCCAAGCCTCGACGACCTGTCCCTGCTCCTCCCGGTTGGTTATTTTAAAATAGTCAATGGTCTGCTCATCTATGGGAAAAAAGCCCATGGTGGCCCCGTATTCCGGCGACATATTAGCGATGGTGGCCCTGTCAGGAACTTTGAGGTTTTTCAGCCCCGGACCGTAGAATTCCACAAATTTTTCCACGACGTTCATTTGCCGTAACCGGTTGGTGACGGTCAATACCATGTCTGTTGCAGTCACACCAGGATTGAGCTTTCCGGTCAATTCAACGCCAATCACTTGGGGAAGCGGCATAAAATAGGGTTGGCCCAGCATAACAGCTTCCGCCTCAATACCGCCGACGCCCCAGCCCAGCACACCAATGCTGTTAATCATGGGGGTATGGGAATCGGTTCCCACCAGGGTGTCGGCAAACAGCAGATCATGGGTCTGGGTTTTTGTCCGCATAGCGCCTCTTCCCAAATACTCAAGATTGACCTGATGACAAATCCCGGAGTTAGGCGGGACCACCCGAAAATTATCAAAACTCTTTTGCGCCCACTTTAAAAGGCGGTAGCGCTCCCCGTTTCGCTCATACTCCTTTGCCACATTCTTTTCCCGGCAGGTCTGGGTGCCGCAGAAATCCACCTGTACGGAATGATCCACAATCAGCTCCACCGGAATCAACGGATTGACCAGTGACGGATCCTTTCCTGCCGCAGCCATGGCATCGCGCATGGCTGCCAGGTCCACCACCGCAGGCACACCGGTAAAATCCTGCATCAGCACCCGTGCCGGATAAAAGGGAATTTCAGCGGAATGGTCATTGATAGGCTGCCACTGCGCAGCAGCCAGTACCTCTTCGGCCTTAGCTGCGCCGGCGCCACATTTCCTTAAAAGATTTTCCACCAGGACCCGTATGGAAAACGGCAATCGTGCAAGGGCAATCCCGACCTTAGAATCTAAAAAATGAAGGTTATAAAATAAACATGTTTGATCGCCGATCCTTATTTCGTCCATAAAGTCTGATGCATTAAAGTTTTCCGGGTTGCCTTTGTTAATTCCCATTGTTTTTTTCCTTTTTCTGGTTTCCTGGTTGCCCTGCCTGGTTTTTATCTATATCTTTTCATTCTGTTTCTGATTTCATTCCGGTTGGTATGCCGACATTCATTCCTATTTGCTTTTCTGGAAGCCGTTGCGTATGGCAGAAATCAATTGATCCGGAGAATCGCTTTTACTTAAATAGGCCCTTGCACCTGCCTTGCGCATGTCCCTGGCAAGGTCTGGATCTGCGTGCATGGAAAACCCAATTACACAAATGTCGGGCTGAAGAGTCAAAATCTGCTCGGTTACCTGAATACCATTCATTTCACCAAGGTCGAGATCCATGATGATGACATCCGGGGTAAAGGTTTGTGCGTATTTTATGGCCTGCTTCCCATCTTCAGCTTCTCCTATAATCAAAAAATCAGGTTCCATCTGTAAAATAACCTTGAGCCCATCCCGCAGAGCCTTATGGTCATCAACAATTAAAATTTTGATACATTTATTTTTTGTCACAGAAGCCTCTTTTTAAGCTTGCTTTGGAGCATTATTTGAATTTTCAGGCCACTTCTGGGTATCTTGGTTTTTCTTTAGGAATCTTGGAGGATACGCAGCTTGGCTTCATGAAATCCCGCTCAAGGGCGGCGGACTGTATGTACAGGCCCAACAACCGTACCCACGATTATCCAGCTCCCGACAAAAAAATGGCCGGTGTACAACAAAATTTTCTACCTTTATAATTAGTCCATTGCAGTAAATTTAGATCGAATTTAACACTTCAAAGAATCATTGAACAATGAGGGGAATCATGCATTTCAGCCGACGAATTTATGCATTTAAGGGAAATTGTGACCACTGTCAAGTCAAGTTTCGTTCAGGACATAGAACTTAGCGCGCTAAAGCGCGGGTTTTTACTCCCCTACAAATTGCATGGTTTCTTGATTGCAACCAGGGCACCCTAAAACCGGCATAAAGCCTTCATAATATCTGCCTTCAAACTCAGCAATCCCCATCTCAACATCAATAATTGCTTCATTTACCTTCATTTCACAATGACAATGGGAACAACGATAGCTGTATTCCTCCGGAGGAGGGCCGAACGGAATGTCCGCCCCCTCTATCAACTTTTTCTTGCTCAATTTTCACTTCCTCTAAAGTCGAAAAAATATCAAACAGAGTACCGTATTTGGGATGCCATATCGACATCAATTCCATAACGTTTTGGCAATATTGACACCTCATGGGATCTATCCCGCTGATTTCCTGATATTTTTCCCGATAGTTTTTGCGTTTGACTATTTGACAAGCTCCTTTGACTATTCTGCCTATTCGCTTTATCCCTTTCTGAATGAACGCTGACCACTTCTTATATGTCCGGGTTGCCTCCAAGCCGTAATACCTTTTGTATTTAAAATAGCCCAGATCATACCAACACTCTTGTTCAGTGCTTATGCCTCCACTTGTCATTATGATGTGCAAATGCGGATTATAACTGCCCCGACCAACCATGAGTCTGGACAACAACAATACGCCCTATTTTCAGCGATCTTCTTTTCACTGAACCGACAACATCTTCAAGGCATTCAGCCCCACATTTCATAAACTCCGATAATAGATCTTTAAAATCTTCCCAATGATCATCAAAGATCGTCTTAAACACATCAGCATCTAAAAAGCTTATTTTTTTATCCGATACCAAAGTCATGACGTGAGTTAAACACATTATAAAAAATCAGCTGAGCACTCGTTTATCGAAAATATAATGATCCTGAGTGGGCAGCATATACATCCTCTTTAGCATCTGCAGATTTCCTGTGGCAAACTTACACTTACCCGGGCAAGGCAAAGGTTAATCTTTGATCCGGTTGTTTTTTTAAAATTGATTTTGTAAGATAGCCCCGGTAAACAAAACAAACTCAGAGGTCTTTATGTGTAAAAATTCAATTTTCATTCTGATGGTGGTTCTTTCTTTCGTTTTAAACTGCGCTATGTTTATGCCAAAAAATTTTTACTACGTGGTGTTTGAGGAGAATCCCAATATTAACAACATCATGATTTATTCAAAGGGCATAGAAATCGGAAAGATTCTGGATCAGGATCTGAGCAAAGAGGACAAACTGATTTTAACCATAGCCATCAACAGCGATTATAAAGATTTAATCAAGTCAGACACGCTTTTTTATATTGATGAGAACAATCTGTCAATCAAGGTGTCAGATACCACAGCTGAACTTTTACCGGAAAAATCATATATTCTGGGCTTTACTACCCAGACAAAACTGATCTGGTTTAAAACAAAAAATACATTCAAAGACATCTCAACGGCAGCCCAGACAGAGATTCAGAACATACTGGAATCATTTAAATAGGCATTTAAATCACCTGTCATGCAGCCCCAAAAACTTGCCTTCAGCATCGCAATGGCTTTTCTTCTGTGGTTTTTCTCTTTTTCCGTGGACTGGGGAAATTTCTGGATTAAAATCACGTCATCCGCCACGGGCCTTGCGCTGCTGGCAGCTTTTTCCGGGTTTGGCCCCCGCAAATGGTTCCGGTTCAAGCCCATGGACATCATCTGGGGCGCAGGCTCTGCCGCAGTACTTTACATACTATTTTGGGGTGGCAATTATATCAGCCGCCTTCTGTTCCCATTCGCATCCTCCCAGGTGGCCCAGCTTTATGCCAAAGGAGACGGGGCTTCCGGCTGGATGGTTTGCCTGGTCCTTTTCTTCATCACCGGACCGTGTGAAGAAATTTTTTGGAGAGGGTATGTTCAAGAACAGTTCACCCGGGGTCTGGGCGGACTGAAAGGCTGGCTGACCGCCTCATTTTTTTACACAGCCGTTAATTTGTGTGCCATGAATTTCATGCTCATGGGCGCTGCTGCCGTGGCAGGCCTGTTCTGGGGATTTATCTACTGGCGGCTGGGGCGGCTGGGGCCGCTGATCATCTCCCACTGCATCTGGACTACAGTGATATTTGCCATTTTTCCAATTCGGGGGTGAACAGAATCTTTAAATCTCCCGGCATCAATTTATATAGTATAGTACGGATAGTATAGTACGGCCTGACACAGAAAAAATCCGGGTAAAAATCTCTTTTATGAAAGGGTAAATATGACGTATGACGTGATCATCGTGGGCGGCGGGCCTGCCGGCCTGTTTGCCGCCTATCATCTGATGGAACATGCCAATCTGAAGGTTTTGCTCATTGAACGGGGAAGACAGCCCCGGCAACGCAAATGCCCCATCACCAAAACCCAGAAGTGCGCCCACTGCGACCCGTGCAACATCCTGTCCGGTATTGGCGGGGCAGGTCTCTACTCGGACGGAAAACTCAATTTCATTCCACGTCTTGGCAAAACCGATCTGACCCAGTTCATGCCCATGCCCCAGGCCCAGGCCCTTATTGATGAAACAGAAAATATTTTTACCCGCTTCAGGATGGACGCCAGGGTTTTTCCCTCCAATCTGGATGAGGCAAAACTTATCCGCAAGGAGGCCAAACGGTTCGGTATTGATCTTCTGCTCATCCGGCAAAAGCACCTGGGCAGTGACAACCTGCCGGGCTACATCACGGACATGGCAGAATATATCCAGGCCAAAGGACTTGAGATACGCACCAATGAGAATGTAACGGACATTATGGAAAAAGACAGTGTTATCCAGGGGGTGGTCTCCGACAAGGGAACCTACCATGCCCGCAACGTAATTCTGGCACCCGGCCGCATCGGGGCCAACTGGGTCTCTACCCTTGCCCTGAAGCATGGTATTGAGTTGAGCCAGAGGGGCATTGAGGTGGGCGTCCGGGTGGAGGTGCACAACGATATCATGGATGATCTGTGCAATGTGATCTATGATCCCACATTTTTCATCCGCACCCGCACCTATGATGATCTGACCCGGACATTCTGCACCAACCAGGGTGGTTTCGTGGCGCTGGAAAACTACCAGAATTTCGTCTGTGTCAACGGGCATGCCTATTCAGATAAGAAATCAAGCAACACCAATTTTGCCTTTCTGTCCAAGGTGGTGCTCACGGAACCGGTCACGGATAACCAGGCCTACGGGGAATCCATCGGGCGTCTGGCCAGCATCATCGGCGGTGGCAAGCCCATCCTCCAGCGGTTCGGGGATCTGAAACGGGGCAGACGATCCACCTGGAACCGGGTCAACAAAGGTTACATTGAACCGACCCTGACCAATGTGGTGTGCGGGGACATTGCCATGGCGCTGCCCGAACGGATTTTGTCCAATCTGATTGAAGGGCTGGAAACCTTAAACCTGGTGGTTCCAGGAGTTTCCAATGACGAAACCCTGCTCTATGCCCCGGAGATTAAATTTTTTGCCACCCAGGTTGAAACCACGCCCCACCTGGAAACCAAAATCAAGGGCATGTACGTGGCAGGAGACGGCCCGGGGGTGGCCGGCAACATTGTATCAGCAGCAGCCACCGGACTGATCCCAGCCAAAAAAATTATTGCATCGCTGTAGAGGGCGGATAATAAATGGCACAGGCATCATCGGATTCCCAGGCCATGACCCTGGAGACCACAACTTTTTCCTCCAGGTTTTTATTGATATATGCCTGGACCTTGCCTGCAATATAGACGGCAATATGTTCGGATGTGGGCTGCCTGTTTTCAAAAGCAGGCAGTTCGTTTAAAAATTTGTGGTCCAGTTCCCCGTCCACAACATCCCGGACCGCGCGTTTGATATCCCCGAAATCTGCAAGGACCCCTGCGTCGTTCAATTGATCGCCCTTGACATATACTTCCACCTGCCAGTTATGCCCGTGCAGGTTCTCACATTTGCGGCCCACCATGGCAAGCTGGTGCGCCCCGGCAAACCGGGTTTTAATTTTCAGCTCAAACATACCCTCTCCCATCCGGCTCTTTTATTTGGTGTTTGGACGGCTCGTCAGAGGAGCATCCCCTCCTCTGACGAGCCGTCCAAACACGGGTTTTCGATCAGGCACTGTTTACGGCATCACAAATTTTTAAACAGATTTTTCAGCTTATTTGATATTTTGTTTGAGTCCAGCCTGTCAAACTCTTCGAGCAGCTCTTTTTGCTTCTGGCTCAGCTTTATCGGTGTTTTGACAACCACTTTAATAATCTGGTCTCCGCGCCGACCGCTTCTCAGGGAGGCAATTCCCTCCCCTTTAAACTGGAAAGAGTCTCCATACTGGGTTCCGGCGGGGATGGTCAATTTCTTTTCTCCCACCAGGGTCGGTACGTTAATTTCCGCACCCAGGGCAGCCTGGATAAAAGAGATATCAATGGCGCAGATCACATCGGTGCGATCCCGCTGAAAGAACTTGTGGGGCTTGACATTAATGACCACGTAAAGATCACCGGATGGGCCGTTGGGCGTGCTGGACGATTCTCCCTCTCCGGTAAGACGCAGCTTTGACCCCACATCCACACCGGCAGGAATTTTGACCTGGACCTTTCGAGTAATTTCCATACGACCGCCGCCCCGGCATTTGGGACAGGGATTGGGAATAATTGTCCCCCGGCCCTTGCAGTAGGGACAGGTTGTTTTGACTTTGAAAAAGCCCTGGTTCTGGATGTACTGCCCGGTACCCCGGCACTGGGAACAAGTTTCTGCAGAGGAACCGGGTGCGGCACCCGACCCGTTGCACTCGTCACAGGTTTCCATTTTTGGTATGGAAATGGTCTTTTCCGTACCAAAAGCGGCTTCCATAAAGTCTATGGTCATGTCATATCGAAGATCAGATCCGCGTCTTACCCGGTTGCCGCCACGCCCGCCGCCAAAACCGAAAAAATCTTCAAAAATATCACCGAAACTTGAAAAAATATCCTCAAACCCGCTGGGGCCGGCATGGCCCGCGCCTTCAAGCCCCTTGTGCCCGAATTGGTCATAAATCTGGCGTTTGCTGTCGTCGGACAAAACTTCATAGGCCTCAGACGCCTCTTTAAATTTGTCTTCAGCCTCTTTGTTGTCAGGATTCTTGTCCGGATGGTATTTGATGGCAAGTTTTCTGTAGGCTTTTTTTAGTACGGTTTTATCTGCATCCCGGTTTACCCCAAGGATTTCATAGTAGTCTCGTTTTTCACTCATAATCCGTGCCTGTTAGCGCTTTAATTCATTTATAATTGTGTTTAATCCGGTTGTATGGTAGCTTCCAAAACTGTTTTGTTAAAAAATTAATTTAAAATAACTCAAATTACAGCGTTGTCAACGATGACCCAAGAACTGGATTTTGTCAAAGAGATGTTTGACAAAATTGCACCCCAATATGATTTTTTGAACCGGCTGCTCAGCATGCGTCAGGATGTGTACTGGCGAAAAGAGATGGTCAAGGCTGCAAAACTTGAAACCGGCGCGTCTGTGTTGGATGCGGCCTGCGGAACCTGTGATGTCGGTCTTGAAGTCAGCCGATTCCTCAAGGGCCGGGCCACTGTCACCGGACTGGATTTTTCCTTTGGCATGCTGGCCCTTGGCAAAAGAAAACTGAACAGCCCCCAGGGCCAGGCCATTGCCCTTGTCAATGGTGATGCTTTGAACCTGCCCCTGAAAAATCAGCAGTTTGATGCGGGCTTCATGGCCTTTGGAATCCGCAATATCATGAATCGAACCGGGGCCATGAAAGAATTTCACCGCACTCTGAAACCGGGGGGCAGAATCATTATCCTGGAGCTGACCACACCCCAGAGGGGACTGATGCGCAGGCTGTATCTTTTGTATTTTCAAAAAATATTGCCCTTGATCGGCTCTTTTTTTTCGAAACACGGCAATGCCTATGCTTATCTGCCGGAGTCCGTATTAAAATTTCCCGATCCCGTATCTTTTGCCCACCTGATGAAAGACGCAGGGTTCAAGGATATTCGGTTTAAGGAGATGACGTTGGGCATTGTTACCCTTTTTGTGGGTATAAAGATGTAACTCTTTATTATTACACAATGTCTTGACAAAAACGGACTCATAATTTATAACCGGTCTTCATAATTTATCTAGAGAAAAAAATTAGAAATGAAAAAATTTCTTTTAAACACGACCGAAGGCCGGGTTCTTGTGGCCGGGTTCTTTTTTACTGCTCTGTTTTTTATTTTTGTTTTCATTGGTCTGATCCAGGGTGTACCGGGTGCCAAAGCTACTTTGCTGGTGTTCATCACCCACTGTGTGGGCAGCCGGGCTGGAGGTATAGGCCTGTGCATCCTTGAGGGCTTTGACCCGATTAGCACCATTGCCTTAAATTTTTATATAGAATGCCTGATTGTCTGCTATACCTATTCTGGCTTTGTTCTAAGTACCAGCGGTATGTTCAAATCGGCCTGGATACACCGATATACGGACAAACTCAAGGAAAAGGCCGAGGAGAAAAAACAAAAAATTGAACGCTGGGGCTGGATCGGGGTATTTGCCTTTGTGATGGCACCCTTGCCTGTCACAGGCCCTGTGGTGGGCACCATCATCGGTTACATGCTCAGGATGTCTTTGTTCAGCAATTTCACTGCAGCAGGCCTTGGCACCCTGACGGCCATAGTGGCCTGGTGCTACGGGTTTGATTTCCTTGAACAGCGGTTTGCAATGCTCCAGTATGTGTTTGCAGCCATCTGTGTCCTGATCATCATCCCCTACCTCAAACCGTTGAAAAGATTTATTGATTCCCTGCGCCAGGAGATTGACGAATAAAGGGGAGCCGAAATCACTGACGCCCGGCTTCATTAAAAAACGGTATAAATGTTAAGCATCCAAATGCTTTCCAAACCGGTTGAGCAGCAGGGAGTTGGCCACAACGGACAGGGATGAAAACCACATGGCAATGGCGGCTGCCTCCGGGGTTAATGATATTCTCAATGCCGGATACAGAATGCCGGCGGCCACGGGAATCATCAGAATGTTGTAGATAAAGGCCCAGAAAAAATTGAGCTTTATGGTGAAAAGGGTTTTTCTTCCCAATCTTACAGCCCGGTCCACATCCATTAAATCATTTTTGACCAAAACCACCTCACAGGTTTCCTTGGCCACATCCGTGCCCGAGCCAATGGCAATGCCGATGTCAGCCTGGGCCAGTGCCGGGGCGTCGTTGATACCGTCCCCCACCATGGCCACTTTCAACCCCTTTGACTGCCATTTCTTTACCTGATTGATTTTATCTTCGGGCATTACTTCAGCAGCCACCTCCTTGATACCGGCCTGCTGGGCAGCCCAGAGCGCTGCAGCCTGATTGTCACCGGACACCAGGGCGGTTTGAATGCCTGCGGCGTGCAGCCGTCCAATGGCGGACTTTGCCTCGGGCTTGATTTGGTCCTCCAGGGCAATTACACCCTTGACCTGATGATCCAGGCTGATAAATACAAGGCTCTTGCCCTGGCGTGACAACTGCTGTCCTTTGTCACGAATCTCATCTGGGATATTATCATCTGCCACCAGGGCCAGGTTTCCGGCCTTGAGCAATTGATTGCCAAGGCGGCATTCAATGCCCCGGCCCGAAATTTCTTTTGATTGCGACGTGATTTCAGGCCCGATACCCTTTTCCCGGGCAAAACCTGTTACTGCCGGGGCCAGGGGGTGGGTGGAATTGGTTTCGGCACTGACACCCCAGGACAGCAGCTGCTCTTCAGTTATGCCTGTGGCCGGAAATACTCCAGTCACAGAGGGTTTTCCCGTGGTCAGTGTGCCGGTTTTATCAAACAGGACCATATCCAGGCGGGAGATATTTTCCAGGGCAGATCCTTTTTTAAACAAAATACCCCGGTTAAGACCCAGGCCGGATCCCACCATCACAGCCGTGGGCGTGGCAAGTCCCAAAGCGCAGGGGCACGCAATGACAAGAACGGCGATCATACGTTCAAAGGCAAATAAAAACGGGGTGGAATCAGAAGGAATAAAAGTCGGGGCAGTCATGTACCAGGCCGCAAACGTGACAAGGGAAACCGCCGTCACCACAGGCACAAATATATTTGATGCCACATCAGCCAGCCGCTGGATGGGGGCCTTGTCCGCCTGGGCATTCTCCACCATTTTAATAATGCCGGACAACACCGTATCACTGCCGGTGCGGGTGGCCGTCATTGTAATGGGCGCGGACAGATTGATGGTGGCACCTGTGACCTCATCCCCCACCGACTTTTCAACCGGAAAGGACTCTCCGGTGAGCATGGATTCATCCACAGCGGTTTGTCCCCCAAGCATCTTTCCGTCCACGGGAATTTTTTCACCGGCAAGCACCCGGACAGTATCTCCTGGTACAACCATAGAGACATCCACAATATGCTCTTCATGGTTTTTGATCACCCTGGCCTTATTTGCATT
This sequence comes from uncultured Desulfobacter sp., assembly GCF_963665355.1. Taxonomy (GTDB): domain Bacteria; phylum Desulfobacterota; class Desulfobacteria; order Desulfobacterales; family Desulfobacteraceae; genus Desulfobacter. Next base: position 3,977,668 of record NZ_OY762229.1, on the reverse strand, counting down.
CAGGGCCAGCAGGGTTTTGAGTGCCTGGCTGGTTTTGCCCTTGGCCCTTGCCTCAAGCATCTTTCCGATCATGATAAAGGTGATGAGCATGGCAGAGCTGTCAAAAAACAGCATCTGGGAAGAGTCTAAAAATATCAGGGAAAAAAGACTGTAGAAATAGGCGGCGCAAACGCCTAAGCTGATAAGCACATCCATATTGGCCAGCCGGTTTTTCAGCGAATAGTAAGCCCCTTCAAAAAAAGTCCGGCCGGAAACCGTCATAACTGCCGTGGCCATGAAGCAAAGGATTATATTGGTGACAAAAGGCCCAAACGGCATAACGTGCATGATGACCATCATGGGCACGGTTACACCCAGGGCGAACAGGAAACGAAATTTTTCACGGCTGCCGGCCCCATCCCGGGAATTCGTTTCAAGGGAAGCGCTGTAGCCCGCATTTTTCACCACATCCAGGACCTTTTGATCATCCATCAGATCCGGATCATAGGAAACAAAACCCTTTTCAAGGGGCAGGTTTATGGCCGTATCTGCGATGCCCGGTGTCCTTGCAAACGCCTTTTCAATGGCCAGGGCACAGTTGGCACAATGCATGCCCTGGATGGAAAAACTGATGCTGCAAAGGGTTTGTTCATGATCCGGTTTTTCTGCTTCCATATCGGTCTGTTCTGCTTGTTTTTCATGATCTTCAACAGCATCTTCCGGGGCCAGGGCATATCCTTGCTCTACAATGGCCTCTTTAAGTTCATCTAAATCTGCGGAGCCCTGTTCCAGTTTTAAAGTAATATGTTCATGTTCAAATGAAGCAGAGACGTCACTGACGCCGTCAAATTTTTCCAGGGCTTTTTTTACGGTATTTTCACAATGCTCGCACATCATGCCGTATACTTTTATTTCATAGGTGGTGGCCATGGCTGTTCAGATCTCTTTAGCCGTAAATCCGAATTCAGAGATATCCTTGATAACAGAGTTCATATCCACATTGTCCCGGGCATTAAAATAGGCCTTTTTTCCTTCAAGGTCTACCGTGACATCAGTTCCAACTGTTTCCAGGTATCTTTTTACCCGGTTGACGCAATGTTTGCAGGACATTCCTTCGACACTTAAATTCTTTTCCATATCCACATCCTCAATAGTAAGATAGTTGCTGTTTATCTGGCTTATGTCATGATTGATTAAGTTAAAGACAATTTAAACCGTGTCAATACGCAAACACATAAAAAGTTTGCCAAGACTTCTATTTATTTTGTAACGAGAGGTGATAGGGGCAAATGGATTTCAACTTTTTTTAAAAGGCTGCCAGGAGTCGGAATTTGTCAAAAATCAGAAGCAACCCAATGGCAATGAGCAGTCCACCTGCGCATTTATTGATAATACCCATGACCCGGGTGGCCCTTTTCATGAAACTGAGCATGGAGTTGATGAAAATGGATATTAAAATAAATGGCAGGGCCATGCCTGCGGAATAAGTGGCCAGCAGAAGCACGCCTTTGAGGATGGTGTCCTGGCTGCCTGCCACAATAAGAATGCTGCCCAGCATGGGGCCGATGCACGGACTCCAGCCTGCGCCAAAGGCCATGCCGATCACAAAGGTGCCCAACAGATGGAAGGGGGTCTCTTTTACACGAAATTTACGCTCAAACTGAAAACTTTTGATATTGATGATGCCGAGCAAATGCAGTCCAAAGACCAGGATAATGCCGCCCCCCACATAACGCACAACCCAGGAATACCGGGAGGCCAGCCCGCCGAGAAAAGAGGCTGATGCCCCGAACAGGATAAAAATAAAGGAAAACCCGGCTACATAGGCCAGGGTGGACAGAATGACTTTTTTTCGTACGTCTTTGTCATCTGCAGTCAGTTCATCCAGGGACAGACCCGTAATAAAGCTGAAATAAGCAGGGATTAACGGCAGCACACAAGGGGACAGAAAGGACAGAAGGCCCGCGGCAAAGGCTGCCGGAAATGTAATAGTCTGTGTCAACATGGCTTTTTTCCTTTAAAAAAACATATTACGGGTTAGCCTAAGCTTTTTTGGAAGTGTTTTCAAGTCCGGGCCCAGGGAAAAATGATAAAATCACTGGTATGAATCAGACATCTGTATTTCCACTCATGTTTTTTCCCTGCAAACAATTTCTTCCTGCGTGTTTGGCCTCGTAAAGTTGCTCGTCACAGGCTTTTGTTAATGCCTGGGGGGAAATTTCCCGATTGTCGGTCAGGGTAATAACCCCTAAGCTGACAGTGACACACTCGGCCACCTGTGATAGTTCGTGGGGAATCTCCAGGTCTTGAACACCGGATCTGAGAATTTCTGCTTTTTGCAGCGCACCCGGATGGGCCGTAGCCGGCAGAATACAGATAAACTCCTCTCCACCATAACGAAATGCCATGTCCGAAACCCGTCTCATCAGGCTTTGAAGCAGATGGGAGATCCCGCGAAGACAATCATCCCCTGCCACATGGCCGTAATGGTCATTGAACTGCTTAAAAAAGTCAACGTCCATCAGGATCAGGGACAAAGGCGCGCCTGAACGACCATGCTCTTTCAGCTGGCGGTCCAGCGTATCATCAAAAAAACGGCGGTTGAAAAGCCCGGTGAGACCATCTTTATTGGCAAGTTGTTCCAGTTGCCTGTTTTTCATCTCGAGTTCCCGGGTTGTGCTGCTCACAAGATGGCTCATGGCTTTTAAAAGCTTGAAACGTTTTAAAGCCGCCTTTGGCAGTTCTATTTTTTCCGTGAACTCTTCTTCCTCGTCAGAAATTTTGCAGGTATCAGATTCAGACAGGGCCAGTACAGTCATGGTCTGCTGTAAAAACCGAGGGGTTTTCGTCTTGTCGGTATAACATTCACCAAAGGTGAAAAAACCGGCTGAAGCCGGACCGTTCTGCACAACAGTCATATCAGCAACAATGTCGTCTTCAAAAATATTTCTCCTGAATTCACAGGAATAGATGAAAAAGGCTTCGGGTTGACATCCGGCCAGTTGTTTTCCCATCTGTCTGGCCCCTTTTTCCTGGAGACCTGCATCACAATAACTGAAGCGCACCTGTTCCCCGATTTCAAATTTTTCCAGAACATTAAAAGACCCGTCACGGTTTACAGACAAAACAGGATTGGTAACCTGCATGCCGCGTCGTTCTATCATAAGCGGAAAATGATTCATCAGGGTCAAAGATGAGGGGCCGGATTCAATGCCCAGATACTGCCGGTATATATCCTTAACGGATTTGTCATCAATGCTGTAGAGTCTGCCATCCTTTGCATGGGTGATGGTCATCTTTTTTCCAATGGGCGTCCAGCTTAAATTATGGGCAGTGGTGACGCATAAGTTGGCACCTGAAAGTGCCGCAGCCGCAAAACCGTGTTCAGTGAAGCCATGTTCGGTAAACACAAAAACCCGGCTTTGCTGTTCATCATAGCCAGCGGCCAGGCCGCCGGCTATGACAGCATTGCTAAGCCTGCCGTTCAAGGCTTTAAGGAAAGGAAAGGCGTTGACATAATTACCTTCTTTAAGTCCGCAACCCAGGACAATTATGCATTTAACTTTATTGTCATCAAGCGCGTCTGCCATATCTTTACCCCCGGCCGTCAAATCGTCATTCTGATCGACTAATGCAGATCTGGCCCTGATATTTTCAAAAGCGGTAAAGCTGATTACAATGGATTCTTGCACAATATTTGCGTTTAAAATTTCTCCTGCCGAGCTTGTACCAATCACGGCACTGCCGGGAAAAAGTGCGCAAAGCAGCGATCGAAGGCTGTTCACCGCATCGATATCTGAAATACCGCAAAAAACCTGGATCAGGATGTTTTCTGGCAAATAACGGCTCAGATCATCCCGAATTTTCATTAAATCGTCAGGATCTTTATAGATGAGGTTCATACATTTCATACAAACGGTCCTTATATATAAAGATAGAATGGGCTTTAACAATCGGTAGCTGGTATTGCAAACGCGTTGGCTCTTCTCGCTTAATTGATCCGGTATAAAAGTAACACGGACTTTCCATTTCGCTCAATTTGAATTTCAATATCGCTGTCAAGCTTGTCCTGGATTAACTGGTTGTATAATACGGCAAAATTATTTAAAGAATCCATTGGTAGTCCATTTATCTCAGTGACGATATCTCCCTGGCGCAGACCCAGTTTTTCATATAATAAGGACATTTTGACAAGACTGCTGATACGATATCCATCAGTCTGATTTTTGCGTAAATGGGGCTTGACCCGGATCTGATCGCTTAATGTATTGATGTTGTGCATCATGCCGGTCACATCGCTTTTTGTCAACGTAAACTCTTTGGAAACATCACTGGTACCGGTCTCGGATGCCGGATTCTGCTCAGTTAATATATCTGGATCTGCCATGGATAGCAATTGTTGTTTTCCGTTCACCAGAAAAACAACCTGCCGTCGCATGATCTTCACAATTTTCGCCCTGTCTACTGTTTCACCCTGGATATACAGCCGTTCGGTTTTTCCATTTTTCTTTTTTATGATGGCCATGGGCTCAAGCCCGTTTCCCACGACAGTGCCCATCAATTCAAGATCAAGGTCGGGACTATCTATTTTCAGGGTATTCTTTAAGAGGAGATGAGGCGTGGGCACGTTTTTGATCTGTACCTGTCTATCTACCTTTGCCACAGGCTGGGGCGTATTGGACAACAGGTTGGGCAAATTTGCAAGTTCCAGGTTTGGATTTTCCGGAGTACCTGTCAAGATAAAAGTAATTAAATTAGTATCGGATATCTTATTGAGGTGCTTCTGGACGCCTTGATCTTTAATTTCCCGGGAAGGGGCGAAAAATTTAACGGTCAGGTCAAGTCGCGATTTCACAAACAAAAAGGCGGGCCGTATTTCCCCTGACAACTGGATATCGCCCTGTTTCCCGGTGAGTCTGCCTGTCGTGATCCGGATGGGGCCCTGGCCTGTTCTTTCACAAGAGATCATCGCCGTTGAAAAAGAGGACCTCCCGGCCACCGGTATGGCTTTGAACCATTGAAGATCTATGTCTTCTGCTGTTATGTCTGCCTTCCAGTTTTCCACACGACCGTTGGTAATCGTTGTTTGAATTGTGCCGTTTACCGGTCCTTTGCATGACAAATTGTTAATTTTCAGAGTGGATAAAATTTCTTGGGTGTCCAGTCCTATAAACCCAGAGTCCATGGACAGATGATCGAATCTAAAATCCTTGATGGTGGCAAGGCCGGTTAACCTTCCTTTCCAGATATCGGCTGAAAAACCAATTTGAATGGTACGATTCCAAAGCGGTTTTAATTTGAGGACACTTTTAACCGGGCCCAGTTCAACCTGAACCGGGTCAAGGCTTGGTTGATTTTTCCATGACATCCGGACATTGCCTGCATGAAGGCCTAAAGGAAAGCACAAATCAGTATCCAGGATATCAAGGTTAAGTCCCGGAGCTATTTCCTGGACGTTTTGTTCAATATAGTCTGCAACGGCACGGTCAGGATAATGACGGTAAAAAAAAAGCAGAATGCAGGCAACACCAATAAATAGAAAAAAAACGGCTTTATATCCGAACATTATTCTCCAACTGATTTGTCCAGGATAAAGGTTAAAATTTTTTCAAGCCTCCTGGATACCATTTCAGCAATCATATAATACTTTTTTTTTGATGGCAATCGTAGGGATACCGGAGGGGTCGCCTGGCAGGAAACGACAATCTTCTGATCAGATTCCTCTATGTAACATGTTCTCGCCCATGCTTTATCCGATAGAATTCCTTGACAAGATGGCCATTATTATTCTATTTTTTGTTATCTGATCTTTAACTCTTCCCAAAAAATAATATTTTTATTCCATGAGGAGGTTCTTATGTTAAAAAGACTGTCTGTTTTTTCCCTTACTATTAGTTTAATGCTTTTACTCTTGATCGGTTCAGTTTTTGCGGCCACTGACTGCAAAGAGTGTGAAGAAGTGGACAAAGGACGAATCCCCGAACAATTCTTAGACCATAGTCTTAAAATGCTTCCCTCCGGGATTGTCATATGGGATCTTGAAGAGGCAATCCCGGCCCTGAAAGATAAAGATGCAAAGTATCTGTGGGTGGACACAAGGCCTGGATCATTTCTTGAGATAGGCACAATAAAAAATGCCGTAAACCTGGTATGCGATCTCCAGGGGGTTGCGATTCCCGACGCTGATGCCCCGAATGCCATCACAAAAGAGAAACTTGTTACAGCCATGGAGACGATTGACCCGAATGTTAACGCCGTCACTGTTATTTTCTTCTGCCAGGGCCCCAAATGTCATAGAAGCTACAATGCCGCATTAAGAAGTATAAAGGAGTACGGACTTAGTATCGATAAGGTTGTATGGTTCAGGGAAGGCTATCCGAATTTGGAAAAACATATTCTGTCAGACCCGAAGCTTAAAAGAAGAATTACCAAATACCTGCGCGGCAAAGTTACCCAGTAATTGAAATATAAGGCCGACTGTACAAGAGTGTAGATATCTCATTACCCTAAAATCTATATTAAGGTAAATTCCAAGCAGGCTGCAATGAAAAAACCGCGTTCTTTAAAATTAAAGATCACGTTCTGGGTGGCAGTCATTCTTTTTGTTTGCTCAGCACTGATCGTCGTTTTTGATTTCTTTTCCAGTAATGTAAAAGACAAATTCTCAGACAAATTTATGATCCATGTCTTTGATGATGTCAGAGTTGAAAACGAAAAAGCCCACATAAAACGGACAAGCGATACCCTTCAAACCTTTGTGGCCTCCGAGGAGGTCATTGCGTATCTGGAAGGCAGCAGGGAGACCCCGACTCTGCAGATTATCGACGGTCTGTTCATAACCCTTTCTGAAGGCATAAAAATTCGCAAACTGGTGTTGCTGGATAAAAACCACAGGGTTGTTTTCTCAAAGCGGGATCAAAATTCTCTTGCTGACGACAACATATTTATGACGGACGGACTGCTGAAATTATATGCCAAATCAGAAAAAACATGGGAAAATCAAGGTACCTGTGTTGAATCAAGCGGCAAGGTTGTCTTTATTATTGCCACGGCAGTCGTCAACGATGATGACCAGGTGATAGGCATAGCGGCTTGTGAGCTGCCCATTGAGGACCTTGCAGCGTCTTTTGCGAAAATAGTGAAAGGGTATGTGGGATATCAGGGATCCGATTCAACCTTTACCGGGGCCTGCGACAGCACATTTCTTGAACAGATATCTGCGGAAAAAAGAAAGAATGCTCCTTCCAACACCAGTTTCGTGCTCAAACTGAACGCCGTATGCACACCGGAATCGTTAAAAAAATCGGAGGCTGAACCGCCACAGGAAAAAGAGCAAAGCCTGAAAACCGGATTAATTCGCTCATTTTATAAACTTTATCCCATTGAAGTGCAGGATGCTAACAAAAATAATTACAGGTATTGGCTTGTTCTGGACTATTCAGCTTCTGCAAGAGTAGAAAATAAAATTTTTATTCTCAAGCCTTTGATTCTTGGCGGGATAATGATTGTAAGCATACTGTCGTTGTTTATTTTTTTGTCCAGGCTGATCAAACCCCTGGAAAAGGTTGTGGAGGCGTTAAAGGATATTGCCCAGGGTGAAGGTGATCTGACGCGCCGGATCCAGGTGGAAGCACAAAACGAAATCGGAGAAGTGGCAAGTTGGTTTAACGCATTTGTGGGACGGATTCATGAACTTGTGATGCAAATCGGGAACAACTCAACTATTGTTTCCGACTCGTCCGGGCACCTGCAACGCACATCTGAAAAATTAGATAAAAGTTCTGATGACTTATCCTCCATGACCCAGGCCGCTGCGGCAGCAACCGAGGAGATGAGCCAGAGTATGAATTCTGTGGCGGCTGCCGGGGAGCAGGCCTCTGTAAATCTTGATTCCGTCTCCCTGGCTGCAGGAGCAATGAAATCCGGCCTGAATCAGGTGGCCCAGGATTGTCATACCGCCCGACAGATCTCTGATGAGGCCTATTACCAGGTCCAATCCGCATCATCCAGGGTGGTGGATTTGGGAGGGGCGGCAAAAGATATCGGTAAAGTGGTTGAGGTGATCACTGAAATCGCAGAGCAGACCAATCTTCTTGCCTTGAATGCGACCATTGAAGCGGCCAGAGCCGGAGAAGCGGGTCGGGGATTTGCCGTTGTGGCCAATGAAATTAAAAATCTGGCCAGCCAAACAGCCGGCGCAACCCTTGAAATCACAAATAAAATCAAAGGGATTCAGGATTCCACCGGCAACACGGTCAAAGATGTGGAGAAAATAACCTCCATTATATCAAAGGTATCTGAAATTGTTTCCAAAATTGCCCATGAAGTAGACGAGCACTCGAAATCAGCAAACCATGTGGCGGAAAATATTGAGCAGGCCTCTGACGGTCTGGGAGAGGTCAGCCAAAATATTGCCCAAAGCTCCAATGCTGCCGCCGAATTATCTCAGGACATCGCGGGGGTGAGTACCATTGCCACGGATATATCCCGGGAAGGAACGGATATGAACCAGAGTGCAAAAACACTGTCGGAACTTGCGGCCCAGCTTCATAGCAGTATCGGTGCGTTTAAAGTCTAAAGAGCCAGACCTCCCTTTTACCGGTCAAACACTTTAGCCGATTGCAGCAATTTTGAAGACAAATTTTTTCCCCGTCATGTTTGGATATAAAAAAATCAATCATAATATCCTTCTATGGAAATAAAATAGTTACCTGTAACTGCATCTTTGATCTCTTGTATTTTAACACCATAAATGGATTCTTTGATTACCATTGAGGAATGAGCTCCTTTCACAACAGTATTTTTTTCAACCATGTTTTTGACACGGATCATGGGTTTGAAAACCGACGCTACAGGTTGTTTATGGAAAAGGAGAAAATCCTTTTGAATCATGAGAGTTTCAATTTTTTGTTTCTGCTGATCAATTTCCACCTGTTTTTCAGATACTTTTTCCAGAATGAATTTTTGTCTGGCCCGGTATTCGGCCGTATACCTCTCTGTTCTATTTGCCGCTGTCCGGCACAGATTTGAGACCTCAACCCGTTGCCGGGATAAGTAATCTATCTGTTGGTCAAGACTTAACCCCTCGACCTGTTTGATTTCTTCTTCCATATATGCCAGAGCGTGTTCATTATTTAAAAAAGCATCGCCATTATCTGACAAATCTGTTCCTCCGGAAGGCTCATACAACTGAATTTTTTGTCCAAGGGATTCTAAGTGTTTCAATTCATCAGCATTGCAGACATTTATAAGATATCTGAGTATTTGTTTTTTTTCCAGATATTCATTTTGTGTATTGAAATACTTTTGTAATTTCAATGCAAGTTTATCCAACTCGTCCTGCTTTTGAAGCGTTCTTAAAACAGCTATCTCTTTATCTATTGAGCGGTTGATGGCGTCGAGTTTATAATTTGGAATGTTGCCGATTTCAAGGGTCGACGGATACTCCGGACTGGAATATACATTATTTAAAATAATGGTTTCCAAGGCATGGATTTCACTTGAAAATACATTGGAGTTTTGTGCGTTAACACTCCGTGACGCCACGATTTTGGCCTGGGCTATATTTTTAGATATGTTCAGATTACCGCCGGACACAACCATTGTGCGGAAATTCGATCTATCAATAAACGATTCATTTTCTCCGATATTGCCTTTTATATTGATATCTCTCGAGGCGTCTACCCTTCCCAACACATTTCCAAGGATTAACAGGCTATGGCAAATAACCGTGCCACCGGCATTGATATTGCCTTCAATCTTTAAATCTACATCACGATAAGTGTCTTTGGTGTCGACACCCAGGGGACCTGTCAATGCTCTGGTCTCCCGGTCACGCCGGCAAGGTTCAATAAACAGAGTCCTTTGCTTGAAAACCATGGGAATCCCATCCTGGCCGGCAATATAATACAAATCTTTTTTCACCACACCGTTACCGCACTGCAAAAGATTCATTTTAGGTTGAGCAGGCAATATGGTGTGTCCCATTACATTAGTACCGGGTTCCCCCGGCTTATGGGGAAATATTTTTGCTAAAATGGTTCCTTTTTTAACCTGTGGTTGTAAATTTTGTCCGGCAATGTCAATATTTCCGGTGGGATTAATATCAAAATGGAACTGAACGACTTCATCCGTGGGGCGTGTCGGGAATTTCCCCTGGGCGATTTTTAATTTGCCACCAATTTCAGAGTCAGACAAAAAAATTTTGATCAATTCGTTATTAACCAATCCGAATTGAATACCGTTTAGCTTTAGCCAATTATGGAAGTGACCCAATTCCATATTTTCAAACGATTCTTTTTTACGATGAATAAAGGCTTCCATTTTATCAGTGGAAATCGTGAATTCAAATAATTCATTGAACCTCTTGCTTGAACTGATTTCCGATTTATAACGGATCACGGCCTTCTCAAGGGATAACCGTTCTTTTTCAATCTGCTGCTGAATTTTTAAAATAAAGAGAATATCATCTTGAGTCAGTTGAAAAAATTTTTGCAGAATTTCACCAAGATACTGTTTTTTTCTTCCTGACTCTGCCCCTTTTTTCTGAAGCCTCAATGCCTGATTCAGCTGCTCAATGGATATGAAATTATGTTTAACTGCAATGGCTCCAAAGCGTTTATTAATTGTCGTTCGTTCCATTTCAGAAGAGGCAATGTCATAAATCGCCTGTTCAAGAAGATCATCCTGAATTCTGTCCTGGGTAAGGAGAATTGCAATTTTGTCGGCCTGGCTCATCTCATTTTTTTCAACCAGGATGTCGCCAATTTTTTTGCTTTCCCTTTTCTCTCGAAATAAAGCATCCTGATCATTCAGTGCATTTTCCACATGTTTTGGGGTGATAAACCGGTTGCTTATACCAATTTCTCCGAATCGTCTATCAAGCATTTTTATTTTAAGGTGGTTTCTTAGGGCAATAAGGGAAGTAATCTTTTCCGGTGTCAGGATTTTTTTTTCTGTAAAGACGGTCAGAACACTATGATTGGGATTATAGTAATAGCTCTTTATTAGATGGGACAATATAGCCTGTTCTTGGGTCGTATTTATGAATTTGCATTTGACTGCCAAGGCAATAAGCTGCTGATTTTCTCTTTGTATATCTATCATGGCAGACATTAAGCCTTATCTTGTCAACAATGCTTTAAGCTTCATCCTCAAGGCCAAGTTGTGTACTTAAGTAATCCCATTCTTTTTTCAAAACAATTGAAATTTTCAACTTATCGGTATGCGTTATAATATATAACAGACAAGACGAATGTAAATTCTCAAAATGGTAATAAAGTTGCATTGGAATCCATTTAAGATAAGCCATGAATGGCTATCTATGAGTTTGTGTATTATACCGCATGGACCAGAACATAACAAGTATGGATAAAACCAGCAGAAATATCCCTAATCCAAACACACCTGTAAATCCAATATCCTGGTATAACCAGATTCCGAACAGCGGCGCAACCAGCGCCCTGACCCCGACCATGCTCAGATGAACTGACTGGTAAACGGCCGCATCATCATGGAAAAATAGAATGCAATGCTTGTGTAGTTCAGCTTCAGCTCTTCAGCTAAAAAGATCGTTATAACCAATGCCGTGAGCATAAATGAAAAGCCATAAATCATAAATCCGCATTCAAAATCACGATACGGCTTGTTGTTTTTGATAATGTTCGTCATATCCCTTAATGACTTGCCAAGAGCTGCCATTAACGGAAGAATTTTTTCATCCGTTCCAAGATAGTCTTTGAATTTTTGGGAAAGAAAAATATCAGAAGCAAAGGTACCCGGGTGATCAACGGGTCTGATTCCCATTTCTGGAATGGTATATATACAAAAAATCACGCCCATTGAAGAAAATTGGATGGTCAAGACGGTTTTTTTAATTTATTTTTCATTTGAGAACTCTTCAATCCATGTCATGAGTTAAAGGATACCTATGCAGAAAAATGCAGAATCAATAATTGTCTCTTTTTTCAAGTTGGAATCAACCGGCGGGATTCTGCTTTTTTGCTCGGCAGTTCTTGCCATAGTGATGGCAAATTCATTTCTTGATCCCTACTACACACTTTTTATCTCGACGCCTGTGGAAATAAAAGTTGGTCCCCTGGAAATTGCAAAACCCCTACTGCTTTGGATCAATGACGGATTGATGGCAATATTCTTTTTTTTAGTCGGCCTTGAATTAAAACGGGAACTGCTGGAAGGAGAGCTGTCGGAAAAAAGCAAAATCGTATTGCCCGGAATCGGTGCCATGGGAGGCATGGTCGTTCCTGCACTGATATATCTGTATTTTAATGCTGATGATTCTGTTGCGGCCAAAGGCTGGGCCATTCCTGCAGCAACGGATATTGCTTTCGCCCTGGGTGTTTTAAAATTACTCGGTTCCCGGGTCCCCTCTTCAATAAAAATTTTTTTGACCTCCCTGGCCATTTTTGATGATATTGGCGCCATACTCATCATTGCTCTTTTCTATACATCGAAAATCTCTCTTCTGGCTCTGGGCATTGTCGCGGTCTGCCTGGCGGTGCTTTTATTCATGAACAGGCGCAATATCATATCCCACAGCCCCTATATTCTCATTGGTGTAATTATGTGGGTTGCCACGTTAAAGTCCGGAATACATGCGACCCTGGCCGGTGTTCTGCTGGCCATGTTCATCCCCATGCGTTCAGAAAAGAATCCGGACCATTCGCCCCTTAAAAACCTGGAACATGACCTGCATTCAATCGTCGCGTTCTTTATTCTGCCGGTATTTGCCTTTGCAAATGCGGGAATCAATTTAAGTGGCGTAACATTGCACCAAGTACTTCATGGCGTACCAATCGGGGTGGGATTGGGTTTATTTATGGGTAAACAGGTCGGCATTTTTGGATTTTGCTGGGTGTTCATAAAATTCAAACTGGCCAGACTGCCCGAGGACATGAACTGGATCAGTTTATACGGAACATCTGCCCTTTGCGGCATAGGCTTTACCATGAGCCTGTTCATCGGCTCTCTGGCCTTTGAAGAGACCGGTGTCAACCTTTTGTTTGATGAAAGACTTGGCATTATCCTGGGTTCACTTCTTTCAGGGATTTTGGGATTCTGGGTGCTCAAAATCAGCCTGGGCGGCAACCGGGCCGGCAAACGAAATTAAGGCCCTCCCCCTTTCACAATTGCCGTTTGCTTTTATTCTGGATGGTTGTCAGATCATCACAGAGGCTTCAACCAGAGCCTTATCCAGACGTTTGGCTGAAATTTTAAACCGGGTTTTCAGCTCCTGGGCATACACGGAAATTTTATACTCTTCCAGCATCCAGAAGAATTCTTCCACTGCACTGGATTTCTCCTTGGAAGAACCCGGGCCAAGACTTGAAATCAGGTGGGCAAGCTTTTGTTCATAGGGTGCCACAAACTGTTTTTTCTGGGCCTCTTTGGCCGGGTTTTCCACCCAGCGCCTGGCACGGATGGAAAGACATTCTATATTTTTGGGCAGTAAGGCAATCCGGTTTAAATCATAAAGTTCCAGGAAATTGGCCGGGCACAGGTTTTTCAATTCATTGAAGATGGCTGTCAAAGCCTCGAAAATGACTGGCCGATCCTTGAATGCAAGACTTAGGCGTTGCAGCAGATCAAAGCAGCCGGCATATTCCCGGCCCACGGACAGAATATTCACCATGGCCTGTTGGCCAATGGTGTACAGATTTGGACGAAGCGCCTGAACATGGGCATAAAAGTCCTGACGGGTAAAAATCTCTTTTTGGAAAAAGGCTTTTGCCACGGCATTGTAGGCCATTTGGGAGAAGGTTGGTTTATCGCTGAAATAGGGTGCGATCTGGCTAACCCCTTCGGTTCTGTTTATATCTTTTTTCAATGCCCTGACATCATCGGAGAACATGATCTCAAACAAGCGGCCAACCCCTTGGACATGATTTTCCAGGGCAGCATCCCTTGTTTTGAACAAGGTCAAGGTTATGCAATCGCTCTGCTGGTCACAGCAAAGACCGGGAAATGCTTTGCGCCGGGCGCCGTTGCCTTCGTCCAGCTGGATTTCCTCTTCAAGATCAGGAAAATCCCATTCCCTGATACCTGTTTTTTCAAAGGCCTTTTTTGCCTGTTCAAAGACACTGGCGTTTTGGGCAGGACGCTGGGCCGCAAATGCTCCCAGTTTTGACAAGTCCCTTAGGGATTTAATCTCCCTGTCTTTGTGGTCCCGGATGGATATGCGCATTTTCAGATGATCGGCCAGATCCTCATCGGACCAGGCCGAGGCCGGAATCACAAGGTCGAAATGCTGCCGGATGACCAGGGACAGTTTCGAATATAAGGGCGCATCCGAGTCAGGCAAATGATCTGCAATAAAATCGGCCCGCTGCTGGATGGGCATCAGCTTTACCCGGTGATTTTTGGGAAGTGCCTTAATCAGGGCTGCAATCTTTTCCTTGAGCAGTCCCGGCACCAGGGTCTCCACCTGGTGGGGGCAAATCAATGCCGCGTCCTGGCTTGGCACTTTAAGGGTCACCCCGTCGGTCCTGGCCCCGGGATTAAACTCGTAGTCCAGGACAAACTCCCCCTGGTCCGTGGCAAGGGTGTCGGGGAATTGAGCCAGAAGGTCCTCATTCACATCGCTTTTCTGAAGATCCTCACGGGTCATACGCAAAAAGACGTCACTATCAAGGGTTTTTATGAATCTGGCAAAGGTACGGATATCGTAAAAGGGCTTGGGCAGACGGGCCTGGTAGAACAGATAGATTTCATCATCTGAAGCCAGGATATCACGCTGCCGGGTTTTGTCCTCCAGGGTAGAGACCTCTTCAATGAGATTTCTGTTGTGGGTCATGAACCCGAATTCCTGGAAAATCTCCCCCTGGACCAGGGCATGGCGGATGAACAGTTCCCCGGCCTCTTCGGGATTAATTTTCCCATAGGCAACGGACCTGCCGCCGGCAAGTATAAGACCAAACAAAGAGACCTGTTCAAGGGCCACCACCTCCCCGCGTTTCTTTTCCCAGTGGGGATCGCTGTAGGTGTAAGTACAAAGACCTTTGCCCACCTCTTCGATCCAGGCCGGGTCAACATTGCCCACACACCGGGCAAAGAGCTGGCTGGTTTTGACATATTCGGCTGCCACAATCCAGTTACCGGCCTTATTGAACAGGCCGGAGCCGGGGAAAATAACAGCCTGTCTTCCCTTGGCGGCCGTGAAAAGGTTTTTTTCTTTTTTCTGGGCAATACCGGCCAGATACCCGTGGAGAAGGGCCTTGTGGACGGCCTCATACAAGGCGCCCCCAAGCTCAGATTCACCGGACTTGAGATCGGAAGCCTCCTGTACGGAAACCGTTGATCCGATCTTTTCAATGCCGTGTTCTTTAATCATCCTTGTGATTTGACCATGGATATCCTGCCACTCCCGCAGGCGTTTGAAGGATAAAAAATTTTCAACGCACCATTTGCGCAGGGCCGAGCGTGATTTCAGACGGGTCCCGGCGTCCCGGCAGGCATTCCAGATGTTGAGAAACGTAATGAAGTCTGATGCCGGATCCTTAAACAGGGCATGTTTCTGGTCCGCTTCCTGGGCCTTGTCTGCCGGTCGCTGGCGAATGTCGGACACGGTCAGCGCTGTGGTAATAATCACAGCCTCTTTAAGGACATCCGTCTGGGCTGCATTGAGCAGGATGCGCGACAGTTTAGGGTCCATGGGCAGCTTGGCCATCAACTGCCCTGACGGGGTGAGCCGGTATTTTTTCCCTTTATTTTTTTGACCTCCGGTCTTGTCCCGGGATCTGTTGGGGACTATGGCGTCCAACTCCAGAAGGGTATCAAAACCGTCCTTGATGCTTTTGGCAGCAGGCGGATCAATAAAGGGGAAGGTGGATACATCTTCAAGCCCCAAAGCAATCATGCGCAAGATAACTTCGGCAAGATTAGAGCGCAAAATTTCAGGGGTCGTAAAAAAGGGCCGGCCATTGAAATCATTTTCATCGTAGAGACGGATGCACACCCCGTTTTCCACACGCCCGCAGCGTCCCATGCGCTGGTTGGCGCTGGACTGGGACACGGGACTGACCGGCAAAGCCGTGGTCCGGGTTTTGGGAGAATAGGAGAGGATGCGGGCAAGGCCTGTGTCCACCACATACTTGATGCCGGGGATGGTCAAAGATGTTTCCGCCACATTGGTGGAGACCACCACCTTTCTGCCGGGTCCGGGGACAAACACCTTGGCCTGTTCTCCGGCGGACAAGCGTGCAAACAGCGGCAGAATCGTGACACCGGGCAGGTTTTTGCCCTTCAGTATCTCCATGGTCTCCCCAATATCCTGCTCGGTGGGCATAAATATCAGAATGTCACCGGTGCGGGTGCGCATCAACAGATCGGTGGCCTGTGCAGCTGCCGCCTCCACATACCCCTGGTCATCCGGGGTGCTGTTGTCATCATTGCCGTCATCGTCCTCAATGGGCGCATAGATCAGCTCCACCGGGTACATCCGGCCCGAAACCTCAATGACCGGGGCATTGTCAAAGGCTTTGGAAAATTTCTCCGTATCAATGGTGGCGCTGGTGATGATCAGCTTGAGATCACGGCGTTTTTTAACAAGACCGCGCAGGATGCCCAGAACAAAATCAATATTGAGACTGCGCTCATGGGCCTCATCCACGATCAGGGTGTCATACTGGTTTAAAAAGCGGTCCTGCTGGGTTTCAGCCAGCAAAATGCCGTCGGTCATCAGCTTGATATAGGCATTGTCCGGCGTGTGGTCATCGAACCGGATTTTATATCCCACGGATTGTCCCAAAGATTCCCTGAGTTCAAAGGCAATGCGCTTGGCCACACTCACGGCCGCAATGCGCCGGGGCTGGGTACAACCGATCATGCCCGAAATCCCGCGGCCTGCTTCCAGGCAAAATTTAGGAATCTGGGTGGTTTTACCCGACCCGGTGGCACCTGAAATGATCACCACAGGATGATCCTGTATGGCCTTGATGATTTTTTCTTTTACAGCATTGATGGGCAAGCCCGGATCAAAACCAATGTTTCCGGGTACGTTGTCCATGCGCCTCTGCCTGATATCAGCCGATGATTTTGCTTTTCCAAGAAGCGCTTCAAGCAGATCCCTGCCGGGTTTCCTATTGGATTTCCGGCTGCCGTTCAGGGTTCGAATTAAAAGATACCGGTCCCGGCACATGGCCTGGGGTATGATTGCTCTGATTTGATCTGAAATAGACATAATACCGCCAATAGTAGCCAAGGTTTTAAAAATGTCAAACAAACCGTTTGACACTGACGGCTATTTTTTCTATTGACTTGAATTTTGGAATAGGGGAATAAATAGGCTACCCTGATCTTTAGGGGTTATTCTTGGGGCAACAGGGGAGTACCAGAACAAAATTAGCGTATTGTTTAAAGTTCGTAACCCTGCAGTATTCTAATAAATCGGCCCAATCATCTGACAGGTCGAATGGCTGTCTGTTTGCCTGTACACCATAATTGTGATAAGAAAATTTAAATTATGACTCAGATTATCAGTATTGCTAATCAGAAGGGAGGAGTGGGCAAAACCACCACCGCCGTCAATCTGGCTGCGTCTCTTGCCAAACTGAAAAAAAAAGTCCTGCTTGTGGACTGTGATTCCCAGGCCAACGCCACAACCGCCCTCGGGGTTGACAAACCCGCTTTGGAAAGGTCTCTCTATGACGGTTTGATAGGGGAATCCGGCATTGAGGATATGCTTTTATCCACCATGCTGCCAAACCTGACTCTGGTACCCGCAAATGTCGACCTCATCGGTTTCGAGGTGGAAATGATGTCCGCCCCCCAACGGGAAGCCCGGCTCAAGGAGTTATTATCTCCTGTGGCTGACAGATTTGATTTTGTTATTATCGACTGTCCTCCGGCGTTAAGTCTTTTAACACTCAACGCTTTTTCAGCATGCCATTCCGTTGTTATCCCTTTGCAAAGTGAATTTCTTGCCCTGGAAGGTTTAGGGCAGCTTTTAGATACAATCAAGAGAATCAAAAATGCGTTTAATCCCAACCTGCAGATTAAAGGCATTTTACTGACTATGTACGACTGCAGAACCAACCTGTCCCAGAATGTGGTGGATGACGCCAAACAGTATTTCAACGACCTTGTGTTCAAGACCAAAATCCCACGGAATGTAAAACTGGGAGAGGCCCCGAGCTACGGGCTGCCGGTTATTCTGTATGATAAGACATCACCAGGTGCTAAAAGTTATATGTCCTTTGCCAGGGAACTTTTAAAACGATGACAGAGAAGAAACGCAAAAACACCGGTCTGGGCCGGGGAATATCAGCGCTTATCCCCACATTGGAAAAACCTGAAGGCGATTCTGATTTTTTCTTTTGCAACATTGATCAGTTGAGGCCCAACCCCTACCAGCCAAGAACCCGCTTCAGTGAAGAGGAGCAGGAACGGCTGACCCAGTCCATTGCCGAAAAGGGGGTGCTCCAGCCCCTTCTGGTCAGAAAATTTGGAAGCGCCTTTGAGCTGATTGCCGGAGAACGGCGTCTGCGCGCGGCAAAGTCCGCCGGGCTGACCCAGGTGCCCGTCATTGTCATGGAGCTCACGGACGAGCAGGTGCTTGAGGTCTCGATCATTGAAAATATCCAAAGGGAAAACCTCAATGTGCTTGAAGAGGCCGAGGCCTATTTCCGGCTCATGAACGAATTTGGATATACCCAGGAAAAGGTGGCTGAAAAAATCGGCAAGAACCGATCCACCATTGCCAACCTTTTGAGGCTGCGCAGCCTGCCCGAAGAGATCAAAGAGAGTCTGATTGCCGAACAGATCACCATGGGACATGCCCGGGCACTGCTCGGGGCGGGTGCCTTGGAAAATCAGCTTTATCTGTTTCAGCAGGTGGTGGAGCGTCAACTGTCTGTGAGGGAAACCGAACGTCTGGTCAATCTGGCAAAGAAACAGCCCGAAAAAATAGAAAAAAAAATCACTGCTGACGAAAAACAGTTTCTGGAAGAGACCTCTTTTCAAATATCCTCCCGGATCAACTCGCCTGTCTCCATCAAAAAAAGCGGGGGACGTGGAAAAATCGAGATTAAATTCTCTTCCGGGGCTGAATTCAACCGACTTGTGGAGTTGCTGAGTAGAATTTCATGAAAATTTCAATTGCGAGAACTGCCGGTTTTTGTATGGGCGTCCGCCGGGCTGTGGACATGGTGCTGGATGCCTCCAATAAGGCCAAGGAACCCATTTACACCTATGGCCCCTTAATCCATAATCCCCAGGTTCTGGAGATGCTGGAAAGCAAGCAGATCTTCCGGCTGGACAAAATTCCTGAGTCCGGAAAAGGCATTGTGCTCATCCGGGCTCACGGGGTGCCGCCCCAGGATGAAAAAGCATTGGCTGATGCCGGATTCACCGTGCTGAACGCCACCTGCCCCCGGGTGGTAAGAGTCCAGGTCATCATCGATAAATATTCGAAAAAGGGGTATGATACCGTTATTCTGGGTGATGAAAAGCATCCCGAGGTCATAGGCCTTTTGGGATATGCCCGGGGTAAGGGGCACACCATCACCAGTGTCGAGCAGCTCAGCGCCCTTCCACGTTTTGAAAAAGCAGTGGTGGTGGCCCAGACCACCCAGAACACCAAAATATTTGCCGATATCAAAGCCTGGTGCCGCAGCAATGCTCCCCATTACGAAATTTTCAACACCATCTGCGATTCCACGGAAAAACGGCAGAATGAGGTCAGGGAAATGGCTGAAACCCATGACGCCGTCATTGTTGTGGGGGGGAAATTTTCCGGAAATACCAAGCGCCTGGCCCAGGTGGCTGCGGAAACCGGAAAACCGTCCATGCATATTGAAGAGGCATCGGAAATCGACTACTCTTCCCTGTCCCATGTTCAATCCATTGCCATTACCGCAGGAGCCTCTACCCCCAACTGGATTATCAACGACACCTGCTGCAGGGTGGGACAGGCGTTCAGGGAAAAACGTCCCGGGCGAAAAAAAGTGATGGCTGTGCTGGATGTGCTGATGAAAGCCAACATCATTCTGGCAGCGGGCGCAGCGGCCTTAACCCTGGGAACAGCCATGATTTCCGGCGTGGAAAACCCTGGGATACCGGCTGTTATCAGCATGTTCTATATTTTGTCCATGCAGATCATGAACAATATGATGACTCTGGGGTCCGACACCTACAACAAACCGGACCGGGCAGCCCTGTATAAGGAAAACAAGATTTGGCTTTTGCTTCTGGCGTTCCTTTCCGGTGCAGCCGGACTTTACCTTGCATGGACAAGGGGATGGGGGTATTTCAGTGTACTGCTTATCATGATGCTGTTGGGCATGTCCTATAACCGCACCATTATCCCCCCCGTCTCTCGTTCCCGGATCAAAATTTACAGGATCAAGGATGTCCCCGGATCCAAAACCATTCTCATTGCAGCGGCATGGGGTATTGTGACAAGCCTGATGCCCGGGCTCAGCTTTGATGCGAACTTCGGGCTGACCCTGATTGCATTTATTTTTGCCACGGGCTTAGCCTTTGCCCGGACAGCCTTCATGGATATTCTGGCTGTCCAGGGAGACAGAATTGCCGGTAGAGAGACCCTTCCCATTCTTTTAGGCAAAAAGAAAACCCTTAATCTTGTCCGCTACACCCTTGTGGCCGCAATTATTATTCCCCTGATTTTATCCATCTGGATGTCGGGCGTTATCTGCGGCCTTTCAGTGATCCCTGCGGTTATGCTCATATTGATATTCCGGCATAAGAAAGACAATGATATTTCCGCCAATTTTTATGAGTTCTGGTTTGAGATTCCCCTGCTGTTTGCAGCCCTTGTCGCTGCTGTGGGCTTATAAAAACGAATTCTTTTGCTTTCAGAGGAGAAAGTCATGTCAACCTTTCAACCAGCATATATTGAGACCAAAGAGAAAGGACTGCTCCGGAATAAAATCAGTACGGCAAGAAAGATGTTGAAATCATGTCAGATCTGTCCCCGAGCATGCAAGGTCGACCGTCTTTCCGGTGAGTTGGGTGAATGTGCCACCGGAGAGGATGCCTTAGTTTCAAGTTTTAACGCCCATTTTGGAGAAGAACCGCCCTTGGTAGGGGCTTTGGGCTCCGGCACCATTTTTTTCACCCATTGCAATCTGAAATGTAATTTCTGCCAGAATTACGATGTCAGTCACGGGGGAGAGGGAGAGGAGTGCGCACTCGGGCAGTTGGCCGGCATGATGCTGATCTTGCAGAATAACGGTTGCCACAACATCAATCTGGTGACACCGACCCACGTGGTGCCACAGATTTTGTCTGCCCTTGACATGGCCATCGAAGGGGGATTGAGAATACCCCTGGTTTACAACTCCAGCGGATACGACAATGTGGAGACCCTGGAACTTCTGGAAGGGGTGATCGATATTTACATGCCGGATTTTAAATTCTGGGATCCGAAGGTTGCTGAACAGACCTGCAACGCCCCGGATTATCCCAAGGTTGCCGCCAAGGCCATTGTTGAAATGCATCGGCAGGTTGGGGATCTTCAACTTGATGAAAACGGAATCGCCACCCGGGGGTTGATAGTCCGGCACCTGGTCATGCCTTCAGGTTTTTCCGGGACCGGTGAGGTAATGTCATTTATTGCCGATCACATCTCAAAAGACACCTATGTCAACATCATGGATCAATATCGGCCCTGCGGGGCGGCACTTCATGTGGAAGAACTGGCACAGTCCGTCTCTGAAACCCAGTTCAAAAACGCGGTCCAACAGGCTAAGAACGCCGGAATAAGACGATTTGCAGCGTTGTAGAAATTATCGGCGGGTTAAGGTTAAGCCAGTGGCCTGTCCCCTGGTGCCGGATGAAGCAGTTCTGCCAGTTTTTGGTCCTTTTCCTGCCAGATCTGATTGAGCCATTCACAGAACTGCTGCCTGTACCCATCATTATTAAAATAATCACCGGTCATCTGGCCGGCCACAGGGAATATATCCACATCCACAATGATCTGTTTTGTCTTGCCTGAAATGTAATCCCAGAAGGTTGGTACCTGACCGGGATAGGCAATGGTGACATTAATGATATTGTGAAGATATTCTCCCATGGAGCCAAGCACGAAGGCGATACCGCCGGCTTTAGGCAAAAGGAGACGATCAAAGCATGATTTTTGCAGATCATGCTTCTCCGGTGTAAACCGTGTGCCCTCCACAAAATTCATCACCGACACCGGGTTGTTCTTGAATTTTTCACATGCCTTGCGGGTACGTTCAAGATCTCTGCCCTTCAGGTGTGGGTTGGCCTCAAGGAATTTTTTTGAATACCGTTTCATGAACGGGAAATCCAGCGCCCACCAGGCAAGCCCCAGAAACGGAACCCAGATCAGTTCTTTTTTCAGAAAAAATTTTAACATGGGAATTTTGCGGTTAAAAATTTTTTGCAGAACCAGGATATCCACCCAGGACTGGTGATTTGATATGACCAGATACCAGTCCTTTTTTTTCAAACTGGTCAGCCCTTTGACCTGCCATTCTATTTTATTGAACAGATCACAGTTCATCCCGTTGATACTGATCCACAGGGTTGCAATCCAGTTAAGTATTTTGTCCAGTAATACAACCCCGCCTTTAAAGGGCAGGACAAATTTCAACAAGGAGACTAAAATCAAAGGAGGAGTCAAACAAAACGTGTTGAGCAAATATCCAATAAATGAAAGCACCCCTTTGACCGGGCTGGGAAGAAAATCCAGCATGACTGACGCGTCCTTTTTTTTTATATGAAAGACTGGGTAAGTTACTCAGATCTTTCAACCTTTGTTGTGGGTCGAAGCCTGACAGATGATATGTCTGGCTCGGCCCATGGCCGTTATGTGAAAGATTGGGTAAGCCACCAAAATCTTTCAAACTTCGTTGTGGGTTGAGTCGGGCAGTTTATATGCCGGATCACCCCGTGGTTGTTACAGAATTCTCATGCCACGTTGCTCTAACTATTTTTCAGGGCCATTCATAATGTTTTTCCTGACACCAGGTCAATGATTCTTTTTTTTAGGACGCCTCAAAAGGCAAGTCATAGTGTTTACCGGTTCTCACCATTTTCAAATGCCAACCGAAATATTTCTGCGCTTCCGTTGGAAAGGATAATATCATTTTCATTTATATTGATAATTTCGAATCTTTCTATTGTATCTTTTTCTCCCAATACCCTGTTATTTATCACAGCCACCCTGGCCGACGGCGTCTTAGACCATGAAATGGCCTGAAGTTTTAGATTCTCCGGTTCCATAATCTGGCTGGGAATGTTTTCTCCAAGGTTTGCACCCTGCCCTTTTACGTGCGCGCTCTTTTCCGAAAAATTTTGTAAAGGAAATTTTGTAACGATATCTTTGTGTTCCGTCACCGGAACCGGCAGGGGCTTTGGGTCAAAAGGCTTGCGGGAAAGGATAGGTGCGAAGGATTTTACAGCAGGTACCGCAGACAGGGCGCTCTGGGGTCGCACCGATGTGACGCGCCTTGCACCGGACAGGCCTTTGTTCTCTTTTTTTAAGACAGAAACAAGTTGTTTACCCTGTAAAAAGAACATATTATCGGGCATAACATAGATCGCAACAGCAATAAGAGAAAGGACAACCCCGCCAGCGGCAATCCACCCCATGCCTTTTCGGGGGCGCACTCTTTGGGCGAACATATCATCTCCCCGGCCCTGGAATTTGAACCCCGCATTCTCCTCAATACTCACAGGGCAGTCTTTAGAAGCCTGCTCCGCCTCTTTCAAGGCTCTTAGGATCGTACTCATTTCAACACCATCGTTTTTGAAGATAATGTCCCGTAAAATGACGAGCCAGCGTCTGTTTTTACACGCATCTCTTTCATCGCCTCAAGTTCCAGGAAAAAAACAATCTTTGTCATTGGCCCAACCAGACCGTCTGGTGTCAGTCCATATCTACTTTGCAAGATTTTCACGGCAACCACAAGGTCGGCATCATAGGCGGCAGTGGTCACAATGTTGTCAAATCCCAATTGCTTGAGGGCAAGCTTCACTGAAATAACCGCCCCGGGGGGACTGACAGGCGAAATAAGCCCGCCATACCCGAAAACATCCTTCCAAACAATAAAAATATCTTGGGAAAGAATCTGATTTTTATTGCCCAGAAGATGCATCACCTTCAGTTGTTTTTCCAGCATGGCCCGGATCTCAAAATAACGGGCATCGGAAAAAGCTTTGCTGCATCCGTAAAAATCCAAGGCAGGACTATCCGCATCTTCACTCCATAAAGAAAGAACAAGGTTGAGTACATTCTCCCGGGTGGCCCTGGAAACCATGTGGGCAAGATAGGATGAAATCTCTTTTCCTCCCAACAGCTTTTGTTTACAGGTTAACCACTGTCAATACAAGTTTTTTAAAGTGCCGGTGCCATGGCAATCAAATGGTGGATCAGGGGTGTTTTCCCACACTTGACAAAGAAAATCCGTTTGCCTATAAATAAGTATCTATATCTTAACAAATCAGAATAAAATTTGTGTACGACATTTTCCGTTCAAATCAGTCGATCAGTGTTAATGATTAAAAATTGGAATTTTTTACATACTGTAAAAAAAAACGACAGGTAAATAAGTTCCTCTTTTTCACCGTAATTATGAGTGCTTCTTTTTATTTCAAAATGTTAAAAACAAAAACTTTCATTTTTTGAAAGAGGGTATGGTCATTGCAGATCCTGAACCTGCAGCCTGTTAAGCCACTGGCAATATCCAAGTGATCCTGGCCGAGACCTACTGAACTGATATGCCTAACATTTTAAAATTTCCCGGACCAATCGGTTCCGGTTGATAAGAGAGAGGAAGCTGGATGAGTAATATGAAATTTTTGATGCGCCGGGAGCGCGATGCGCTGGGAGAGATGGACATCCCGGCCCAGGCCTTTTACGGCATCCATACCATGCGTTCATTAAACAATTTTACCTTCTCTGCCGCCAGGCTTCCCGAGCCGTTTATCCGGGCCTTCGGGCAGGTAAAGCAGGCGTGCGCCCAGACCAACATGGAGTTGGGATACCTTGATCCCCAAAAGGGTGAGGCCATTATAAGCTCATGCAAAGGGCTTATACAAGGGGTGTTGTCCCACTATATTGTGGTGGACCCCTTCCAGGGCGGGTCCGGCACATCCACCAATATGAATGTCAACGAGGTCATTGCCAATTGCGCGGAACAGCTGCTTGACGGCAATTTGGGTGAATATCGGCTTGTTCATCCCATTCACCACGTGAATATGCATCAGTCCACCAACGATGTCTATCCCACGGCGCTTAAAGTTGCGGCTTTACAACTTCTGGTGACACTGGAAAACGAAGTGGCAAAACTGGAACAGGCGCTCCAGAAAAAAGAGATAGAATTCAAAAATATCGTCAAGGTGGGACGGACCGCACTTGTGGACGCGGTCCCCATGACTCTGGGAATGACCTTTGCCGCCTTTGCCCATGCCGTGGCCCGTGACCGCCGGCGTATGTCTGAAAGCTTTGAGTGTATCAAACGGGTCAACCTTGGCGGAACCGCCATCGGCACAGGTTCAGGAGCACCCCGGGATTATGTGCTCAAAGTGACCGAAAACCTGCGTAATATCTGCGGATTGCCGATATCCCGTGCAGAGAATCTCGTAGATGCCACCCAAAATATGGATTCCCTGGTTGAAATCTCGGGAGTTCTTAAAGCGTATGCATCAAATCTGATGAAACTTTCTTCGGATATACGACTGCTTTCCAGCGGGCCTTATGCCGGAATCGGGGAAATTTCCCTTGAATCGCTGCAGGCAGGTTCTTCGATTATGGCCGGCAAAATAAATCCGGTCATGCCCGAGGCCGTAACCCAGGTTGCAATCAAAGTAATGGGTAACGACCAGACCATAGGGTTTGCCGCAGGCATGGGCCAGCTGGAGCTCAATCACCTGCTGCCGCTTTTGGCCCACACGCTTCTGGAGTCACTCATGCTGCTCATCAACGCCACAACCGGGTTTGCCGTACATTGCATTCCCGGTATCAAAGCCAACCGGGACAAATGCAGTTCCCATGTGGAGCAAAGTTATGCCCTGGCAACGATTTTGGTTCCGGTTCTCGGGTATGAGCGGGTGGAAAGGCTTGTGGCCGCGGCAAAGGCATCGGGCCGGTCTGTACGCCAAGAGATTATACGCCGGAATATCGCCTCCCGGGAAGTTGTTGATACCTTGCTGGCGCCCCAACGGCTTTGCACGCCCGGATTTACGGCAGATGAATTTCAGGGGGTGAATATCGAGGCGGGCCCCGGGGCAGAAGAAAAAACAGAAATTTTGCCAAGGAGAAACGCATATGGTCGATAAAGCACCACCCGGAGTCTGTCCTGTCATTGCCCCGGAGGGCAGGCGCAATGCCTGCAAGTTTTCAATGTAAACTGATTTGGGATATTCCTAAACCCTTCCAGGTTTAATATTTAAAAGGATAGTTTCAGGGAAAATAATCATCCCTCTTGACATAAAAACGGAATCCATTATTTTAGGAAGGTTATTATATTTAAGAACCGATAAGAATATTTTATTTCATCGCCCGATAAAGTATTTGTTTTTGGTAAGGGCCTCAAATTAAGGATGTATGAAGTGGTAACACAAATTACAATACAGGATTCAGAACGTAAAATGCTCTCCGAAGCCGGATATGGTGACCCGGCCATTGAATATTATCTTGAAAAAAAACATATGGGTTCCATTGAAGGTGCCAGCCAGATTTCCTTTAAAGTCGGTTCCTGCGGTGATACGATGAAAATCTACCTCAAGGTCGACAATAACAATGTTGTCCTGGATGCCAAATACGAGATCGCCGGATGTGCTGGTGCCATATCTGCTGCAATGGCAACAGTGGATCTTGTCAAGGGGAAAACCGTTGAACAGGCGTTGAAAGTTAATGATGGGGATGTTTTCAGAGTCCTTGAAAGCATACCCGAGAAAAAACATCATTGTATCCAACTGGCAGTCAAAACAATGCACCTGGGACTTGAAGAATTTAAAATGGCACAAGCCTCTTAAATGGTTTCCCAGTATTGTTTTTGTCTGAATTTCATTGCTATCAGCCGGGTATGTCTCATCGCATTTAAACGTTGAGACCCTGGCTAAATCCCATATCAGGCCGCATACCAGGAATGTCGGGGAACAGATTAAAGCTCTTTTTCAAATCTTGCCACCTGATCCCTGTAATATTGTTTTCTTTCGGTTGAAGCCAGAAGGGCTTGCTTTGCAGTCGCCAGGGCCTGACTTTTCAGATTATTCGCATACAAGGCTTCGGCATAGGTATCCAAGATATACGCCTCCTTTCGGATATCCACAGCCCGTCCAGCCAGATCCAGGGCGGCAGGGGCGTTCCGGAACGCTTTGTCCGGGCATGTGGCCAGAAGCCAGGCCAGATTATTTAAGGCATGAACATTGACCGGATCAATTTTTAGAACATTTTCATATGCAACCACTGCTTTCTCGTAGTTCCGGGCATCATAATAAAAATCTCCCACCTGCACATATAAATCAGAATTATCGGGATCAAGCTCAAGCTGGCGGCTTAAAATCTTTCCTGTGGCATACCTGGAAAAAGAGGAATTCAATTCCCCGTAGCTCAGACTGTACCCGAGAAAAAAAACGGCTCCCACAGCAAGGATATACCCTGCAATCATTTTCTTTACTTTTCTGTGGTGACTGGTGATCAGTTTCGGATCCAGCCAGCACTTTTCCAGAAAACGAATGCGACGACCAATGCTGAAATGATGCCAGTTGGGTTTATCCATGGACTGACGGCTTAGGGATGCAATCTTGTAAAAAGTAGAGATCAATGCTGAGGGCGAGTCTTTATATTCAAAGATATGCAGATCTGCCTGCCGTTCAAAATGCCGCATAAACAGGCCGAAAATAAATCGGAAATAGAGAACAAACAAGCCTATGAGTACCAGGCAGGTAACAGCGGCATGGGCTGTATTCTGATTGAGCCCCAGGAATGAAGCCCCGTCATACAAGGGATTGATCAAATAGATCATGAGCATTAAAGGCTCAAAAAAAACAAAATTACAGGCTATGAACCCGGCAAAGAAAAAAAGGTAAAAAAGCATGTGCCGATGATATACATGCCCGATTTCATGCAAAATGACACCTTGAATTTCATCTTCATCCAGGCAGGTAAGAAGTGCCGGTGTCACCAGGATATACCGGAACCGGCCCACAATACCCATCACACCCGCAGTGATCATGCCTCCGCCAAACAGATTCCAGACCAGGATATCCCTGTATTTAAGATCAGCCATCTGGCATATTCTTTCGATGCGCTGCCGGTCCAAACCCGGTTTCAAGGGACGACACCCCCATAAACGCTGGATCAGAACAGGCCCGAACACGGAAACAGCAATAACAAAAAAAAGAATGTAAACAACTTCTCCGGATGTGGAGTTAAAGAATCGGTTCAGCCCGTCAAAGGGTAAAAGCCCCAGACAGTCAGCCAAAAGGGATAGAAAAAACCAGGGCACCAGGGCCGGCAGACAAAATGCAACATTGGAAAGTATAAAACTTTTTTTTGTCAAAGAACCGCCAAAATAAGGTTTTTGGATCCGGTAGACAAAGTTCCATATCACAATCAGATAAAAAAGAAACAATCCAAGAAACAGTATAGCACCAAGGGTGGGCACCCACTGGAAGACAGGGACATCGGATAATAATTGATTTACACGGAATCCATAAATATTTACGGCAAACAGCACCAGGGCCGCGATGGAGAGCCTTGAAACAGCTGTATTCACCCGCTGGTCAAGATCCTGGGGCGACAGGCTCTTTCCAAGGCGTGACAGGCGATTAAAATAGATCCGGCAAACCAGCGCAAAGACAGCGGTTGAGACCAGACAGAAACCTATGGCTCCGGGGTCAAGCCCCGAAGGTTTGTCAAACAGTTCTGACGTGGTGTAGATCACAAGGGCTACAAGAAAATATATAAAATTTGAAAACACTGAAACAGGTCCTTATACCACTTTACCTGTTGAAACAAACCGTTCCATGACAATCCATGTTTTAACATCAAACACAACATTGTCCTGCCCCATACATTCGGCCGCCTGGTCCCGGGAAAGCATTTTTACCTCGATAAGTTCTGAAGCCTCGTTAAATTCAGTACTTGCAGTCCCCTCACAGGTCACATACAAAAGGCTTATACTCTCATCGGTTACTCCGGATGACGGAAATATCGCAGGACTTTGTTTCAGCACATCCACAGCAGTCAGGCCGGTTTCTTCATACAGTTCGCGCCGTCCGGCATCGATAATACTTTCCCCCGGGTCCACAAGACCTGCGGGGAAACCATACAGGAAGCCACCCAGAGGCACCCGAAATTCTTTAATAATAACCAGTTTATTCTCCTGTTGATGAAAGGGAACAACCACGACGGCATCGGGTCTGGCCGAATTTTGCCTGGATGCATACAGCCAGGATTTATCCCTGCCGGCCCTGTCCCGATACCTGGCGCGATACAGATTGAGATGGGGATAGTCCGTTATTTTTTCTCTTTTATAAATATCCATAAAAAATCTCCTGTTCATTAAAAACAAACTTAAAACTAAGACATACCTGTCCTGAATGCAACGCGAACAAGAAGAATGTTTAAATATACATCAAGTATTTAAAAGAAAGCCAGAAATGGGAAGCACTGCCCAGGATGACAAAACAGTGCCAGATCTCATGAAAACCCAGAAGCCCGGGAAAGGGATTGGGCCTTTTCAAAGCGTAGATAACAGCGCCGACAGAGTAAAACAGGCCACCTGTTGCCAGCCACATTAATGCCCCAGGCTTCAAGTTTTTAACCAGGGGATAGACGGCAAAGAGGCACAGCCAGCCCATAACAAGATAGATCACCGTGGATATCCACCTGGGAGCCCCCATGAAAAAAATCTTGATGAATATACCGGCAATGGCAATTCCCCATACGGCCCCTAAAAGGCTCCAGCCCCATGCCCCCCGCAAAGGCACAAGGCACAACGGGGTATATGACCCTGCAATAACCATAAAGATCATGATGTGGTCTATGCGGCGAAAAACCATCAATGCCCGGTCTGAAACTTTTAAGGCATGATACAGGCAGCTTGAAGCGTACATCAGGATCAGAGTCC
Source organism: uncultured Desulfobacter sp. (assembly GCF_963665355.1). Taxonomy (GTDB): domain Bacteria; phylum Desulfobacterota; class Desulfobacteria; order Desulfobacterales; family Desulfobacteraceae; genus Desulfobacter. The sequence continues at coordinate 3,947,606 of NZ_OY762229.1, read as the reverse complement.
CACCGAAAACAGAGAAGGCCACCACATGCCAGACCTGAGCACGCAGGGCCGCGTACACCACCATCAGGCTCAATGCGGCTATGGCACCCAGAGCGCCCGCACCGTGGGAGATGGCATTGACAGGTTCTCTTAAAAATTTTTCACATCCGCACATATTTTTCATTTATCCTTGGGATAGACATTAAGCAAGGTATATAAATACATTTACACTATTTTTACCATTGGCCACAGCCGACCTGGACTATAACACCCAAAACAACTTATCTGTTCATATGGGCTCTCGTATAACTTACAGGAATTTAAAATTATCCCATTCCAATGAAGCTCTAACCTGCCCCACTCTGCAATAAAATCTCTTGAAAAATTGATCTGATATGCTAAATAGTTGCCCATGTTTCTTTTCCGTATCCTTTATCTGGGGAAGGCCCGATGAAATGCATAAAAGGCGATTTAATTCAGCTGGCCCGGGAAGGGCAATTTGATCTGATCATTCATGGCTGCAATTGCTTTTGCACCATGGGAGCCGGCATTGCCAAACAGATCCGAACCTATTTTCCCGAGGCTTGGGAAGCCGATCTTGCAACTGAGTCCGGTGACAGATCTAAACTGGGAAATTATTCAAAGGCGTGCGTGGATACACCATACGGCCAGTTGTATGTGATCAATGCCTATACCCAGTATCACTATTCGGGGAACGGGGTTCTGGTAGATTATGATGCCATTACAAAAATTTTTACCTCATTGAAAAAACAGTTCAGCGGCAGTCGCATGGGGTACCCCAAAATCGGGGCAGGCCTTGCCAAAGGGGACTGGGATATTATCAGCAGAATCATAGATATCGCTCTGACAGGAGAAAACCATACCCTGGTCGAACTTGTATAGCTAAAAAGGAAAAAAAATGATTAAAACAGCAATAGCAGGAGCATCGGGTTACACAGGTCTGGAACTGGTAAAGTTGATCTCCAACCATCCTAATGCCTGTCTTGAGGCAGTCACTTCAAACTCCTACCAGGGAAAACCATTTACTGATATTTTTCCGTCCATGCACGGATTTGAATCCTTGGTCTGCACACCCTTTGATGCCCAGGAGCTTTCACAGAAAGCAGATGTCGTATTCCTGGCCCTGCCCCATAAGGTCTCCATGGCGTTTGCACCCCAGCTCATAGATAAGGGTATAAAAGTCATAGATCTTTCAGCGGACTTCAGGTTTGATGATATTAAAGCATATGAAGCGGTATATCAGCCCCACACCGCTGCCAAGCTATTGGAAGAAAGTGTTTACGGTTTGTGCGAAATCAATCGGGAGCGCATTAAAACCGCAAGAATAATCGGGAATCCCGGCTGCTACCCGACATCCATTCTTCTGCCCCTGATTCCGTTGCTTAAAGAAAAACTTGTTTCTCCCTTAGGTTTGATTTCAGATTCAAAATCCGGAGTCAGTGGTGCCGGACGCTCTGTCTCCCTTTCCACTCATTTCTGTGAGGTGAATGAAGCCTTTGGCCCTTATAAAGTGGGAAATCACAGGCACACGCCTGAAATCAACGAAGTGTTGACCAAGGCAGCAGGAGAAACCGTGTCCCTGACCTTTGTCCCCCATCTGGTACCAGTAACCCGGGGTATGGTTTCAACTATTTATGCCCAGGTTTGTGCAGGTGTCACTGAAAAACAGATTCGCACCGTCCTTGATAAATGGTATGGAAATGAGCCCTTTGTCAGGATTCTTCCCCTGGGTAAATTTCCCAACATGTCCCATGTCAAGGGGACAAACTTCTGCGATATCGGGTTCCACCTTGACCCTGTATCGGGCCGCCTGATAATGGTTTCAGCCATCGACAACCTTCTCAAGGGTGCTGCCGGCCAGGCCGTTCAGAATATGAACATTATGTTCGCCATTGACGAAAAAGCGGGTCTGGATTGGGTGCAAACCCCTCTGTAAGCGCATTTTTGCTTGACACGGGTGTTCCATAACCTGTATTAATTAATTGATGAAAAATCGAATCAAAATATGGTTTCATTCAGGCAACGATACGGATATAAGAGAAATTTCGCTTAGAAAATCGTTATTACTTTTCTCTACACTTTTCTTCATAGCCTGCGCCGGAGCGGTATCCTATTTCGGCCATGATTATTATGTACTCAAACGAACGGATCTGGATAACACAACGCTCCATGAAACCATTGCAAGCCAGAAGACTGAACTTGAAGACCAAAGACGCCAGATTCAGGTCTTTGCAGGGGAGATTCAGGATCTCAAAGAGAAGATCACAAAACTTGGACAATTGGAAAATCAGGTTCGTCTTATTGCTGATATTGACAAATCCGGACAATCATCAGGCCTTCTGGGCATCGGCGGGGTACCTGAAACCGATCTGGGGCAGGATCTCCCCCTTGACACCCGTCATAACGCTCTGATTCGGGAAATGCATCATCAGGTAAATCAGATCAGATCTGTTGCAGATGAAGAAAAACTGGATTTCAACGAACTGATTGCTAAACTGGAAAAAAAGAAGAACCTGCTGGGTTCCACCCCGTCCATCAAGCCGGTTTCAGGCATTATTACCTCACCCTTTGGTTACCGAAAATCCCCGTTCACCGGCAAGAGAAGTTTTCATTCAGGCCTTGATATTTCCAACCGCATGGGTACTAAGATCGTTTCTACCGCGAACGGTAAAGTGATCTTCACCGGAAGAAAATCCAGCTATGGTAATGTTGTCATCATTGACCACGGATACGGAAAAGCAACCAAATACGCACATTTAAGAGATATCCTGGTTCATAAAGGCCAACAGATCAAACGCGGCGATGCAATCGCCACATTAGGAAATAGTGGACGAAGCACCGGCCCTCACCTTCATTATGAAGTCCTTGTCAACGGCGCCCCTGTCAACCCCTCAAAATATATCCTTAATTAGTCCCTCTCCCCCCTTGATTTTTCAAAAAAATGACAACATGGCGATATTTTTATACCCTTCGGGCTGCATTTTTTTTAGCCTCTTCCCTATACCCTGCTTATCGTCCGGTTGCCTGCCGGGCCTATCTCACCGTTCTGCGTCAAAAGAAATTGTGGTAACCCAGATTTTTTTCTTTTATTTCCTGAAAGAATGCTTATATGTTGTTCTGACAAATAAATGACCTCTAATTGAAACAGGTAACCTTCACATGCTACTCAATTTCCTTACTAAACTTTTCGGGTCCAGCAATGACAGGATCCTTAAAAAAATCCAGCCTATTATCGAGCAAATAAATGAACTTGAACCACAAGTTCAGGCCCTGTCAGATACCCAGATTCGTGAAAAAACATCCGAGTTTAAAAACCGCCTGGAAAAGGGAGAAACCATAGACGATATCCTTCCCGAAGCTTTTGCTCTGGTCAGGGAGGCATCGGTACGCACCCTTGGTCTGCGCCATTATGATGTTCAGCTCATCGGCGGTATCGCTTTGCACCGTGGCACCATTGCAGAGATGAAAACCGGTGAGGGCAAAACCCTGATGTCCACCCTGCCCGCCTACCTGAATGCCCTTTCGGGCAAAGGTGTTCACATTGTTACGGTCAATGACTATCTGGCCAGACGTGATGCTGAATGGATGGCCCAGGTATATGAATTTTTGGGTCTGACCGTAGGGGTGATCCTCCATGACATGGACTCCCAGGAACGTAAACAGGCCTATGCCGCCGACATCACATACGGTACAAATAACGAATTTGGTTTTGACTACCTGCGGGACAATATGAAATTTGAACCCGGAGAGCTGGCCCAGGGGGAGCTTCACTTTGCCATTGTGGACGAGGTGGACTCCATTCTCATTGACGAGGCAAGAACCCCTTTGATTATTTCAGGACCGGCTGAAAAATCCACCCACCTGTATACCCATGCCAATGCCATTATTCCTGCATTTAAAAAGGATACGGACTATACCCTGGACGAGGAATCAAAAACCGTATCCCTCACCGAAGAGGGTATTGCAAAGGGTGAGGAGCTGCTCAATGTGGACAATCTCTATGATCCGGCCAACATTGAGATTCTGCACCACCTGAACCAGGCCCTAAAGGCCCATGTCATTTTCAAACGAGACACCGACTACATTGTTAAAGACGGCCAGGTGGTCATTGTAGATGAGTTCACCGGCCGGCTGATGAGCGGCCGCCGGTACTCGGAAGGTCTTCACCAGGCCCTTGAGGCCAAGGAGGGGGTTAAAATTGAAAACGAAAACCAGACTCTTGCCTCCATCACCTTCCAGAACTATTTTAGAATGTATGACAAACTGTCGGGCATGACCGGTACAGCGGAGACGGAAGCAGAGGAGTTTAAAAAAATTTACAATCTGGATGTTCTGGTTATTCCCACCCATAGACCCATGATTCGTGAAGACCGGGCAGACCTGATTTACAAAACACAGAATGAAAAATACGATGCCGCCATCAAGGAGATTATCCAGCTGCATCAAAAAGGACAGCCTGTGCTGGTGGGGACCATTTCCATTGATGTCTCCGAATCCCTAAGCGAAAAGCTCAAGAAAAAAGGGATTAAGCATAATGTACTCAATGCCAAACATCACAAGGAAGAAGCTGAAATTGTAGCAAATGCCGGTCAGAAAGGCGCTGTGACCATCTCCACCAACATGGCCGGACGTGGTACAGACATCAAGCTGGGAGAAGGGGTTACAGAGCTTGGTGGCCTTCACATTCTTGGTACATCCCGCCATGAGTCCCGACGCATTGACAACCAGTTGCGGGGCCGTTCAGGACGCCAGGGCGATCCGGGAAGCTCCCGGTTTTATTTGAGCCTGGAAGACGATCTGCTCAGAATTTTCGGCGGAGACCGTATCCATGCCGTCATGGACCGGCTTGGCATTGAAGATGGCGAGCACATTGAGCATAGATTTATTTCCAAAGCCATAGAAAACGCCCAGTCCAAGGTGGAAGGACACAATTTCGAAATCAGAAAACATCTGCTCGAATATGACGATGTCATGAACCAGCAGCGTGAGATCATTTACCGCCAGCGCCGTCAGGCACTGACATCCAAGGACCTCAAACAGGCGGCCCAGGATATGATAGAAGATGTCTCCTATGACCTTGTGGACCAATTTGCTTTAGATAAAACAGCTATCAGAAACTGGGATTTGGAAGCTCTTTCATTGGCAATCAAAGCCCAGTTGAATATGGATCTGTCTTTGGATAAACCTGTCCAGGAAAATTTTTCTGCCGACCAGCTCGGGGAATTTGTCTTTCAAGCAGCCCAGGCTCTATACAAGAGCAAGGAACAGATTTACGGCACCGAAATTATGCGCCACGTTGAACGGTTTATTATCCTTCAGACCGTAGACACCAGATGGAAGGAACATCTCTTGAATATGGACCATCTCAAGGAGGGTATCGGCCTTCGGGGGTATGCCCAGCAGGATCCTTTGCGTATCTATAAAAAAGAAGGGTTTGATATGTTCCAGGATCTGATGAATCGGATTAAACAGGAGGTGGTGGATATCCTGTTCAAAATTCAGATCGCCTCTCCCAATCAGGTGGAGGAGATGAAACAGGAGGAACAGCAGGGCCTGACATTTTCCCATTCTGACGAATCGGCCCCAAAACAGCCGGTCAGGCGGGCATCTGAAAAAGTCCAGAGAAATGATCCCTGTCCATGCGGTTCCGGCAAAAAATATAAAAAATGCTGCGGGCAATAGAGTTAACGTATGACATCCACTGATTCTAAAACCCGGCCCAAAATATCCAATGACATTAATGAGGGTCGTCCGCCAATGTATAAAGTGCTCTTGCACAATGATGATTATACAACCATGGATTTTGTGGTGGATATCCTTATCCGGGTATTCGGAAAATCTCTTGAAAAAGCCACACAAATCATGCTTAATGTACATAATAAAGGAAAGGCCGTGTGCGGTATATATCCACGGGAAATAGCAGAAACAAAAGTTCAGGCCGTCCATAATCTGGCCGGCAGTAAAGGGTTCCCCTTAAAAAGTACAATGGAAAAGGAGTAAATGGTATATGATTAGCAAAGAACTATCCACAGCTCTCGGGTTTGCCGTTCGGGAAGCTAAAAAAAGAAGACATGAGTACGTATGTGTCGAACATGTTCTTTACGCCATTGTCAATCATGAATCCGGCTTGGAAACCATTGAAAAATGTGGGGGCAGCCCTGAACATATCAAAGAAGATCTTGAAAAATTCTTTGATGAAAAATTGACAAAAATAGAAAACAGCGAAGAGTATGTTCTCCAGCAGACCATCGGCTTTCAGCGGATGATTCAGCGGGCTATCAATCATGCCAGATCGGCTGAAAAATCAGAGGTGAATCTTGGAGATATACTGGCATCTATCTTCCAGGAAAAAGATTCCCATGCAGCCTTTTACCTGGAGTCCGAAGGAATCACCCGCCTGGATGTTCTCAGACACATCTCCCACGACAGCCCGGACAAAGACAAAAAAGAGCTGCCTGAAGAGGAGAAACCCCAGCAGCTTTTCCACCAGACCGATTCAAAAACCAAACGCCAGAAGAAAAAAGATCCGCTGGAGTCATTTACTACCGATCTGATCAAGCGGGCCCAGGACAATAAAATTGACCCCCTTATCGGTAGAAGCCTTGAAATCGAAAGGGTGATGCAGGTCCTTTGCCGGCGGCGGAAAAACAATCCCATCCTTGTGGGAGATCCCGGGGTAGGAAAAACTGCCATTGCAGAAGGTTTGGCATTGAAAATTAATGACAAAACCGTGCCGGATCTGCTGGAAAATTGTGAACTGTACTCCCTGGATATGGGCGCTCTTTTAGCAGGCACCAAGTACAGAGGCGATTTTGAACAGCGTCTAAAGGATGTCATCACAGCCCTGGAAGAAAAGGAAAATGCGCTTCTTGTCATTGATGAAATTCATACGGTTGTGGGTGCAGGGGCCACAACATCAGGCTCCATGGATGCATCCAACATTCTCAAACCTGCGTTATCATCAGGGGACATCAAGTGTATCGGCACCACCACCTACGAAGAGTACAAAAACCATTTTGAAAAAGACCGGGCTTTTTCCAGGCGGTTTGAAAAAATTGAAGTGGCAGAACCCAGCGTGGAGGAAACAGTGGAGATTCTCAAAGGTCTGCGGACCTGCTACGAGGAACACCATGGCCTGAAATACCCGGATAAAACCATTGAAGCGGCAGCTTACCTGTCAGATAAATACATCAATGACCGGTTCCTGCCTGATAAGGCCATTGACGTCATTGATGAGGCCGGAGCGTTTTTGAAACTTTCGGCAGATGGCCGGCGCAAGACAGTCAGCCCCAAGGATATTGAAAAAATTGTAGCTAAAATAGCCAAGGTCCCTGTTTCCAGTGTTACGGTGGCAGACAAGTCTTCCCTGGAATCTTTGCCAGGCAAACTGCTCAGCGTTATCTTCGGACAGGATGATGCCATTAAAACCCTGACCACGGCAATTAAAAGAGCCCGGGCGGGACTTGCGGCACCGGACCGCCCCATCGGTTCTTTCCTTTTCATGGGTCCCACAGGTGTTGGAAAAACCGAAGTGGCCAGACAGCTGGCTTCCAACATGGGCATCAAATTTCTGCGCTTTGACATGAGCGAATACATGGAAAAGCATTCAGTATCAAGGCTTATTGGTGCCCCTCCGGGATATGTGGGGTTTGAACAGGGCGGAATATTGACTGACAACATCCGCAAGCACCCCCACTGCGTCCTTCTTCTGGATGAAATTGAAAAGGCCCACATGGATCTTTACAATATTCTGCTCCAGGTTATGGATTATGCCACACTCACGGACAATAACGGTAAATCCGCCGATTTCAGAAATGTAATCATTATCATGACCTCCAATGCCGGGGCCAGGGAAATGAGCACCAACAGTATCGGGTTTGGTTCCCAGAGCGCCAATTCCGATTCCCAGAGCATAAAAGCGGTGAAAAACACCTTCAGTCCGGAATTTCGGAATCGTCTTGACGGCATTGTGCAGTTTAGCCATCTGTCAGAAAAGGTGATGGAGCTTATTGTGGACAAAAACATGAAGGAGCTTAAAGCCATGCTCAGCGACCAGGGCATCTCTTTAAGCTATTCAGCCGACGCCCGGGCCTATCTGGCCGGGAAAGGCCATGATCCCAAATTTGGAGCCAGGCCCCTGGCCCGTCTGATCCAGACGGAAATAAAAGATAAACTCACTGATGAAATTCTTTTCGGCCGGCTTGAAAAGGGAGGAAAACTTTCAATTGGTCTAAAAGATGGGATTCTGACATTTAATATTAAATCGGCCTGATGCCCCTTTTCAGATTGTCTGAATCAATTGAATTCCCGCCGGCCTGGCTGGCGCGGTCCGACGGATTGTTGTGTATTGGGGGGGACCTTTGTGCAAAGCGTTTGATCCTGGCATACCGAAATGGTATTTTTCCCTGGTTTTCAGACTGTGAGCCCATTTTATGGTGGTCCCCCGATCCCCGGCTGGTGCTTTTTCCCTCCAGAATCAGGGTGTCAAAAAGCTTAAAAAAAACCATTCGAAAGGCGTGTTTCTCCATCAGGATCAACACGGCGTTTGAACAGACCATTGTGGCCTGTTCACAGCCCAGGCAGAATAAACCTGAAGGTACCTGGCTTGTGAATGAGATGATTGATGCATATATCACCTTGCACAAAATGGGATTTGCCCACTCCGTTGAGGCCTGGCAGGGTGACCGGCTGGTGGGAGGCCTGTATGGGATCTGCATGGGAAAAACATTTTTCGGTGAATCCATGTTTTCCCTTGTACCCGATGCCTCCAAGGTGGCACTTGTGGCTTTGGCCCAGGAGCTTGACAGCCAGGGATTTGGGATGATTGACTGCCAGGTCACCTCCGGCCATCTGCTGCGCATGGGGGCCCAGGAAATAACCAGGGATCTGTTTCTTGACATCTTAAAGCACAGCCTTGATAAAGACGTACCGGGCAGTCTGTGGCAGGCAGGACGACATCTTTTGGGGGTCTCCCCGAGCTGTGTTGCCCATGCCGTATGAACAATGTATTGTTTTTCAGTCTTGACAACCCCGGGTTCATAGCCATTATCCCCTCAGATACGTTAAATTAAGACACGTTAAATTAAGATACGTTAAAACAAGGAGTGATATATGCTACTCAAACTGTTTTTATGTTTTACACTGATCCCGGTTGCTGAATTATACATTCTTATCCATCTTGGCGGTATTATCGGAGGCTTCAATACTGTCATGCTGGTTATTATCACCGGATTCCTCGGTGCTTACCTTGCCCGGATGGAAGGACTTAATACCATGATAAAGGTTCGCCAGAGTTTAAACCAGGGGATTATGCCCACCGAAGAACTGCTGGACGCCTTTATAATTCTCATCGCCGGACTGGTGCTCATTACGCCCGGACTTTTAACGGATACCGCCGGGCTTTTGTTGTTATACCCCCCCACCAGAAACGCGTTTAAACGCTTCTTACGAAGAAAACTTGATGAGATGATGGCCAATGGCAGCATCAATATAACCCGGTTTCATTAATATAGCTGGTTCTGACTTGACGGATTTTTAAATATCTTTTATCAATCGCTCTCCATTAGATGTCCGGGCCGCCCTGTCAAACGTCTCCAGACTGTCCTCTAAGGCCTGGGTCAACAGGGTTCCCGGCATGTACGCCTTTGCGTCCCCCTGGTGCTCCAAGGCACAAAGCACATCCATGATACTCAAACATTCAATGTCCATGGCTGGGGTATATCCGGTGGTATTGCCGTCAAGACGAACTGAGTACAAAATACCTGCGGACATCAAAGATTCCAGAAGATAGTGCACAATGGTTAAAGGCAGATTGAGCTCCCGTGCAATGATAACATCTGTTGCAGGAGGCTTTTTTTCGGCAAAGCGCTGGACACATCCTTTGACTATCTCCAGCATGGCAAGTTTTCTGGCCCGAATGCTCATGGCATTTAAAGTCAGATCCGGGGTCTTTGCATTTTCGGTATTTTCCCACTCAAATGAAATTTCTGCCCCGTAAAGAAGCACCCCCCAGGAAATCTGCAACCAGATCAGAAACATGGGTAATGCGGAAAAACTGCCATAGATGGCATTGTAACCCGTGACAAAAACCTGAAACTTTAAAAAAGTGGTCTGGATGACCTGAAACAGGGTCCCGGCAAATACCGCCCCCACCCCGGCCGCCCTGAAATCCACTTTTTTATGGGGCATAATCATATAAAAAAACATGAACAATGACCAGGTAACGACATAGGGCACCACGCTGAAAAAAAATGAGATAATTCCTTTAATGTCGATGGGAACCCCAAGATAGGCCCAGAAAGATTCCAGGCGGGGAATCATGAACAGATTCACGGATCCGGACAAAATGCCCAACAGACCTGCGGCCAGGGCAATGGTCAGATAGTCGGTGAGCTTTCTTATCAATGGCCTGCCGTCCCTGACCCACCAGATCAGGTTGAACGTGCCTTCGATATGAAACATCAGTTTAATCAAAGAGTATAGCAACAGCAGAACACCAAGAACGGCCATTAAGCCGCCCTGGGTTTTTTCCAGCAAATTGTTGGAAAAAACCAGGATACTTTGGACAATCTCCTCACGGCCTTCAAACAAAGACAGTACCTCTGCCTCAAGGAACTGCTGGAATCCAAATCCTTTGGCAATACCAAAGGCCATGGCCATCACAGGCACTATGCTGAAAAGGGTGTAAAGGCTCAAGGCCGACGCCCTCAAAGCACAGCTGTTGCGTTGATATCCCCTGGCAGCTCTGTAAAGAACCCGGATGACCTTGGTCCGAAATTGAACCAGTGAAAAGGTAAAAAAAAGCTTGGGCTTCATTTCCGACTCAACCATTCCTTCAGTCGTTTTAAGCCTTCCTCGGTGGATATCTTTGACGTATAACCCAGATCCTTTTTTGCACGGCTGATATCAAACCAGTGGGACGTGGCAAGTTCCTTTGCGGCAAACCGGGTCATGGGCGGATCTTTTTTAATGCCAAAGGCCTTATAAATAATCTCAAAGAGCCAGCCGGCCGCATAAGCGGTTCTTCCTGACACATGCCCTTTAATGGGTGGCAGGCCTGCGGCAGCCAGAAACGCGTTGGCCATGGTCCATTTGGACATGGGCTCATCCTGGCTTATAAAATATATATTGCCGGACAAGGATGGATTTTGGGATAGCTTTTCAGCAGCCAGAATATGGGCGTCGGCGGCATTCTCCACATAAATCGTATCCACAAGGTCTGTATCCGGACCAATGATCTTCAGCCGTGAAGCCCTGCTGATAATGCCCGGCACCAGATGATTATCTTCCGGCCCCCATATCAGATGGGGACGCAGAATAATTACACAAAGCCCCTGCCCCGCAGCTTTAATGACCTCTTTTTCCGCGAGCGCCTTGGTTTCGGGATAAGGCGCCAGATATCTGTCCGGATAGGGAACCGACTCGTTGACACCCTGCATGTCTCTATCATCAAACACCACAGAAGGCGAACTGGTGTAAATCAGCTTCCCAACCTTATTTTTCATGCAGGCCTCAATGACATTTGCGGTTCCTGTGACATTAATCCGAAAATATTCATCATAGGCGCCCCAGATACCAGGTTTTGCTGCCGTATGAAACACAGTATCAATATCATTTAAGGCAGCGGTCACAGCATCGGCATCGGCAAGGTCCCCCTGGATCTGGGAAACACCCAGATTATCCAGTTCCACGTACCGGGACCGGGAAAACGAAAAAACATTTTCCCCCTTATCCACAAGTTTTTTCACCAAAACCTTGCCCAGAAAGCCGCCACCGCCGGTAACCAAAACATTTCCCAAACTCATTTTTTGTTCATCACCTGTATAGTTAAAGTTTTTTTTTGAGAAAAAATTAAATCTTTACTTGACAATGTGCAGGATATTTTATAGAAATATGTCGCCTTTCAGCTGAGCGGGAATAACTCAGTGGTAGAGTGCGACCTTGCCAAGGTCGAAGTCGCGGGTTCAAATCCCGTTTCCCGCTCCACATTTAACCCCTTGTAAAAAATCTTTTTTGTACACCAGATTACTTTTCAAATATAAATGCATTATTTCCCCTTCAATCCTTTAATAAAAACAGACATCACATACCACAGACAAAAAAAAAAGGCCATGGAAACTGGCGCAGAAATTAGAACACTAAACTGTGTATCCGGAGAGATCTTCGGGATGAATGATGCCACCTGCGGCCCACCATTAAAATAAAATTGAGATTGTTTATGAGCAAAGAACAGGAACAGGTCTTGTGCATTGACCGTGAAACGCTCCCGCCATCATGGGTAACCCAGAGAACCGTCCTGCCCATGGACTTTTCAACATTTGCCGCCACATGTACCAAAGCAGGATTTTCCTTTGTCCGTCGTGGCGTTGCCGAAGAAGACAGGCAAAAAAAACAGATCATCCCTTATATTGTTCTACAGACGGTCGACGGCAACATGACTGCAGCCTACAACAGACAGGGCAGTGAAAAACGTCTCCACGACCTGTGGTCCATCGGAATCGGAGGTCATATCAATCCCGGGGATCAGGCCATGGACTCTGACCGTTTTGAAAATATTTTACAAAACGGCATGCAAAGGGAACTAAATGAGGAACTCACCAGGCAAGAACCAGATGACACCACTGAATTCATAGGAATTATCAGTGAAGATATCACCCCTGTAGGCAGCGTTCACATGGGGGCCGTATTTCTGATCCGGACACAAAATCCGGAAGGTTATCTGCCTGGAGATGAATTGCACAGCTTTACCTGGCACGAGACAAAGACATTGTGGAAACTGAATATGGAGCTGTGGTCCGAGCTGGCCCTGGAACTTGTCAATTCCTTGAATCCAGCACTTTAAATGAAACAGAGCCCTTTTTTTTCAGCACTTTTGAGCCCCGTGTTATTTTACACAGACTGATGCCGTATTTTTCTGCAATTTTGCGCTGGGTCATGCCCGCATGCAGATCCTTTAAAAGCTTCCATCGCAAAGAAAGATCTGAAAGTTCTGCCGGTGTAAAAATTTCTTCAAAAAAATGCTCCAGTTCATTCATATTTTTAATGGAAAGAATAACTTCTAACAATTCCTGATCTATCAACATAAATTATTTTTGCACCCTGCCCTATTTTTTTTCACAAAACAAATGAACCCGGTAAGTCTGAACATCCAGACTGCCTTTGGTCCATTCATCGGCATCAAGTCCGGCTTTGATGCACAACTGGGATAAAAAGGAAGCCGTATCAGGCAATTGATTCCAAACCTGGGGAAGAAAGGTGGCCCGGTTGCTTCCTTTTTCTATGATAACGCCATCCCTGAATGGCTCAAGTCCCTGGATCAACTCTTTTGCAGAACTATATTCAAATTTTTCAGGCCTGGACAAAAGACTGATCTCCAGATCCACCTGATCAAACTCCTCCCTGGCCAGAGGCGCAAATCGAAAATCTTTGAACGCAGCCAGTTTTGCAGTATTCGCAACACCTGTTTTCAACGATTCAACCGGTTCAATCACACCAATACATCCCCTTAAAGCACCATCTTTATGCAAGGTTACAAACACCCCCTGCTTAACTTCCAGAAAAGGTTGATTTAAATCAATCTGTGTTTTATCAACATAAAGACCGAGTTTTTCGGCAATACTGTTGCGTGCGATTTTCAACAATATTTGCCCTTGTTTATCGCTAATCATTTATCCTGCATCCTGTATAGTGTTTAAACATAAAGCGTCTCCATCTTTGCCATGGATCTGGGAAAATTTACATTCACGGTTTGTTTTTTTTGGGGTTCAAGCACGTTATTGCTGTCATATGCTTAAGGTAACATCACCCCATCCAGAAAAAAAGGAAAACTTACCCTGGAATATTCCACGCTCGGGCCATATCTCTAATCATCTTCTAATGGAAAAACCATAAAGAATCAGACGAAAATCGCCGGAAAATTCAATTTTAAGATTCAACAATTCGTGAAACCATCGAATTTTGGATAATAAATTTCCAATTATTATATTAATTATTCTTAACCCGGTTTGACTTGACTTTCTTTCTAAACTATCGTAGGGATTCCGATTGGTTTTGGACACTTGGCGCATTTAATCAATCCAGGTGTATTGAGAAAAGCAACAGCAGCCCAATCAGAATTAGGTATTAGACAGATAGGTACTGGTGACAAATGACTGTTATTGATCAAAAATTAGTGAAGAAACTAATAGAAAACGGGGTGGAAGCTTCGTTAATCCCCGGTTTTATCCGCAGTTTAGCCAACGCCTTTCTGGTCAATCCCAACATGTCCTATTGCCAGGCCCGCAAACGCCTCAAATATCTGGGCTGGGAAGATATCGATATTGATTATCATACATTTTCCCTGGCAGTGAATGTCCTTGAAACCAAAGGCCTGAGTTGTCTTAAGTACAAGTCTGCGCCTTGGTACTTATCCAGCTTTAATGCCAAACAATCCCCGTCTATTTATTAGGGGAGGCCTAACTCTAATACCAGGCCTTGGTGAGTGATTTTGTAAAAATCATCGGGATCAGTTTGGATGACAGGGGGCATCGAATATCATGTCACTCTATTTCGTTTCGCTACCCCTGCCCCATTGCCAGTTCGTTTTGTTTTGGATTGAGCTCACTACCAATAGAATAGTCAGGTTAATCCATGACCGTCAGTTAATCCTTTTTTGATTTCTCTTTAAAATACAAGTCCACCAGGGATTCAGCCAGTCCCAGATATGTCTGGGGGGAAAGCTTTCTCATGCGTTCTTTGACTTCGGGCGGTACCTTTTCAAGTTCGTCCACAAACCGGGTCAAATCCTGTTTCTGAATTTTTCTGCCCCGGGTCAGGTCTTTGAGGCGTTCATAGGGATTATCCTCGCCGTAAACCCGCATGACGGTTTGAAACGGTTCGGCCAGAAGTTCGGGGTTGTCGTCAAGGTCTTTTTCCAGCACGGCCTGGTTTAAATCCACCTTTGACAGACCTTTTATGGCGTTTTTCATCCCGATGGTAAAATACCCGAATACCGTACCAAGACTTCGTAACACTGTGCTGTCAGTCAAATCTCTTTGGAAACGGGATTTCTGAAGTTTAACCGCCAAGTGATCCAGCATGGCAATGGCAAGCCCCATATTACCTTCACTGTTCTCAAAATCAATGGGATTGACCTTATGGGGCATTGTGGATGATCCGGTTTCGCCCTCTTTAACCCTTTGTTTGAAATAACCTAAACTGATATACCCCCACATGTCTCGATCAAAATCAATCATTACTGCCGCAGCCCGGACCATGGCATGAAGAACCCTGGACAGGGCTGTATTGGGATTTATCTGGGTGGTAAATAGAATGGGTTCAAGACCCAGGTAATCCCGGATAAACCGTTGGGACGCAGCCATCCAGTCAATTTCAGGAAAGGCAAATTCATGAGCATTGTAATTGCCCGTGGCCCCATTAATTTTTGCCTGGATTTTAGAGTTTTCCAAAACCTCAATTTCCTGATTCAGGCGCCAGGCAAAATTGACAAACTCTTTTCCCGGGGTTGTGGGGGTGGCAGGTTGCCCGTGGGTGCGGGACATCATTGGAATGCTTTTATATTCCAGGGCTTTTTTCTCAATTTCTGCCACAAAAGTTTTAAGAAGGTCCACCACCAGGGCCTTGCCTTTTTTAAGCATCAGTCCGTAAGCCGTGTTATTAATATCCTCGGAGGTGCATGCAAAGTGGACCCATTCCCGTATTGAAGAAAGCCCTGCCCCATCCAGTTTCTCCTTTATAAAATACTCCACGGCTTTTACATCATGATTGGTCCTGGACTCTATCTCCTTTACTCTGAGCGCATAATCTTCATTAAAATCATTTATCAAAATATCCAGTCCTGATAAATCCAGAGCATGGTCACCCTGTACAACCTCATGAACCTTTAAATCCGTAATTAAAAACTTCAGCCACTTAAGTTCCACATGAATCCGGTGATGAATCAGTCCGGATTCACTGAAAATATTTGAAAGAACGCCGGTAAGGCGGGCATAACGTCCGTCTATGGGCGTGATGGATAACACCTGTTGCATTTTCTCTCCATAATGATTAATTGTCTGTGATCATACCGAGTTGAAAAATTTCTACGGTTAAATATTACGCTCTACAAATAGCAAACTATCGAACAATAAACAATCTGTAAAGGGAACTAAGGGTACGACACAATCGTCACCATAAAACCACCATATTGATTTTGCATAAAATACAATAACCGGTCATCCTTATCTTGACAACTCTGGAGAATTTAAAGTATTTACGGACCTGTTTTTATTAATCTTTCAAGAAGCGAGCTTTGTGTGCGGCAGGAGTTAAAATTATTATGGCACTGACCAAGACAATTATTGCAGAAAAAATACAAAATGAATTGAACCTGTCAAGAACCGTTGCCTATGACGTTATGGAAGAATTCCTTGAAATTATCAAAGAGACCATAGCTGGTGGCGAAGATATTATGATTTCAGGTTTCGGCAAATTTTGTGTAAATGACAAAAAAGAAAGAAAGGGGCGCAACCCTGCAACGGATGAAGAGATGACTCTTCCGGCAAGACGGGTCGTCACCTTTAAATGTTCCGGAAAACTTCGGGATTCCATTAATTCCGACGCCTAACAACAGCCACAGTATGGTCCTGATTATGGAACATCTGAGGCGTAACCACAACAGGGCATGAAAGCAATTCGAAATACGTTTTTGACTTTCATATAAAAATTTATGTTTTTATCTGACCAGACGATCACCAACATTATTCTTGTTACACTCATTGTTGATTTTACAATGAATTTCGTTGCTGATCGTCTGAACGTCGGAAAACTTACAACCCACCTGCCTGAAAAATTTTCAGATGTTTATGACACAGAACGATATGAGCGTTCCCAGAATTATCTTAAGACAACCACCCGGTTTGGCACCATCACCTCGGTCATTGATCTTGGCGTTCTTTTAGTGTTCTGGTTTCTGGGCGGGTTTGGAGCCCTGGATCATTTTGTCAGGGAAACCGGCTGGTCCTCCATTGGGTGCGGACTTTTATTCATCGGTATCCTTGCAGGATGCAAATTCATTATATCCCTGCCCTTTTCCATCTATTCCACCTTTGTCATTGAAGAACAATTCGGTTTCAATAAAACCACACCAAAAATTTTTGTGCTGGACCTGATAAAATCCATCAGTCTCTCCATGGCGTTGGGCATTCCCCTGCTGACTGCCATTTTCTGGTTTCTGGAAAGCACAGGACCCTGGGCATGGATGATCTGCTGGGGTGTCACAACTGTATTCATTCTGGCGGTACAATACATTGTTCCCACATGGATTATGCCTTTATTCAACAAGTTCACCCCCCTTGGAGACGGTGAGTTGAAGGATAAACTTTTTGCCTATGCAAAGACCATTGATTTTCCCTTGACCCAAATTTTTGTCATGGACGGCTCCAAACGCAGCACCAAATCCAATGCGTTTTTCACAGGCTTTGGAAAAAACAAACGCATTGTACTGTTCGACACTCTCATCAACGCCCATACCCCGGACGAACTTCTGGCCGTACTTGCCCATGAAATGGGGCATTTTAAAAAGAAGCACATCCTGCGGCGCCTGATCTTCGGGATTCTTCAGATGGGGGCTATTTTTTACCTTCTGTCCTTGGCCATCACCCAGCAAAGCCTTTTTACAGCTTTTTATGTGGATACGCCTTCCATATATGCGGGTCTTGTTTTTTTCAGTATTCTCTTTTCCCCCATTGACCTGATCATTTCCATTATCATGCAGTTTTTTTCCAGGAAGGACGAATACGAAGCAGACCGATTTGCCGTTTTGACCACCCAAAAGGCCCAGGCCCTGATAATGGCCCTGAAAAAGCTCAGTGCCGATAATCTGGCAAATCTTACCCCGCACCCCTTTTACGTATTTATAAATTATTCACACCCCCCACTGGCCCAGCGCGTTGCAGCCATGGAAAAAATTGAGAGCACAGCTTGAAGGGACAGGGTGATACCATGAAACGTCTTTTAGTATTTTCGGATCTTCACGGCAGTTTATCGGCCTGGCTGGCGGTGCAGGCCTTAACCTGCCCTGGTGATGCCGTTGCCATTGCAGGTGATTTGTTTGATACAAGATTCGGCAATTATGGTGAGCCTGACTTTGCCCCGGACCAGATCCGCTCTTCCATGGGTAATTTAGACTTTAAATTTTTCTACATTTACGGCAATTGTGACGTAGAAGGCTTTTACAAAGGATTTTCCCATGAACTGCAATTTAAGGCCTTTAATAAAACCATTTTCATGCATCACGGACATAAGTCCAACCCGATTCCCCAGGGAACGGATATTATTATCCAGGGGCACACCCACCTGCCCCAGTTGGAAAAAATTCAAAACTGCATCCACCTGAACCCAGGCTCCATTGCACTGCCCAGAAACAAAACAGCGACCTTTGCCGTCATTGACAGCAACGGTGTAAGCCTCATGTCACTGTCCGGTAATAAGCTGGCATCAATGGATTTTTAACATTATCATATAAAGACTGCCCCTGGGCGGCCTTCTATAAGGCTTATCGCCCTCTTTGTACCGGGGATACCGGAGAAATCGGACTGATTTTTTCCACAGGGCCCATGCCCCTGTTTTTCCGGCCAATCATGTGTACTGGGTACCCGGGAGTCGAAGTAAAGCCCTTTCCATAACGAACATTGCAGGCCCGAACACTTTTGGGGGATTGAAATTGTGGCGGAACATCTGTCTGTCTATGATTCACTCTATGGTTCACTGCGTTTTGAAACATTGTTTCAAATTGCGTTTTTGGATTTCTTTCAACAGGCTTATCCCGGCAAGTTTGTCCGGTCCTTCTTGTTTCCTGGACGTTTACCCATTTTCGTTCACTGAAGCGTTTTTTCAAACCGGAGGCCAGAAACGAAAAAAAGCCCTGGGATCGTTTTCTTCCGCAACGGGTTTGGTCACAGGCATGGCCTGGGTTCAATGGATTTTGCCCGACACCAGTCCGAATATCTGCATCAGCCAGCAAAGGCAGCAGAAAATGAAAGGCATCATTGATCTGTTTCATTTTCTCTTCTGCAATCTTTGCTTTCTGCGGATCTTTTGCAAACTTGTCTGGATGCCAGATTTTTACAAGTCTGCGAAAAGCTGCCCGGGCATCCGCACAGCTTGCCGAAGGTGCAAGGCCTAAAATGTCCAACCCTCTGTGTTTATCCATGCGTTCAACCATACCCCGGGGGGCATCTTTCGGTCAAGCTGCTGACACTTAATTTGAAAAACAAAACCGGGCATGATAGTATCCTCTGCGCTGTAAAAGGGACTAAAATGGCCTGAATACTTATGTGGCCTCACAATTTCTCTATACTGTTTCCCGGCCGGATTTAAACCTTTAGGAGAAAAAATGGCATCCATTGAAACTCAACCCAAACCCCTCAATGCTGATCCGGACCAGTACGCATGGTTTACGGCATTTTTCCTTGAAAACCATATTGATCCCTTTGCCTATCCCATGAAAGTAGGATCCCGGGAGCAGGTGGAATTTATGGTGTATTCTGAAAATGGCGAGCTGTTCTATCCCTGTTCAGATACCATGTTTTCTTCGATTATGTCCCGTAACAGGCCAAGATTTCTATGCAATCGATACCGTGAGGTCCTTGACAAAATTCTTGCCATCGTGGACGAGTTCATTGAATCGGAATATGACCGCGCATTCTTGTCCAGCCTGATACGAATCAAGTATGACAACGAGATCCAAAGCCGGCTGCTCATACCCTCCCGGCTTGAAAAACGGCTGTATATGATTTTTTTAAGCCGCACCCATATCGAAGATCCCTATGACAGTCTGAAAAAAAAAGAAAATACCAGGGCATACAGGTTCATGGTCTCGGAAACCTTTAAAAAAGCCCTATACGAGGTGAACGGTTCCATTGACTTGAAGGGATTAAGCCTCAGGCAGATTAAGGAAAAAATAAACGAGATTGAGTTCACACGAAGGCTCTGCCTGTTAACGGCGACCTGCCTGTGGCAGGATGATAATTTCAGGGTTCCCTCGTCTTCGGCCATAAAAGCCATGTTTAAAACAAAAATGACCGGCAACGGCGTTGAACAACTTCTTGAACTGGTGAATACGCCAAAATCCAAAATTCTGTGGCTTACCGATGAATCCGGGGATGTGGTGGCCGATATTGCCATTGCCCAGTTCCTTGCAAACATTGGCCATGTGGTAATACTTGCGGTCAAGGAAGGACCATTTTTTAAAAAAGTCTGCCTGACCGACACAAGAACAGATCCGATTCTTGCCAAATTACTGGAACAGGCCCATTTCATCCATGACAAAGCCATCAGCAAAAACAAACTGGTCCAGCGCCTGAAACAGGATGAAAATCTGTATGTAATATCCGACGGCACCCAGGAAGCGTTAAATCTTCTGTTGGTCTCCACAACCTTTTCACGGGTTTTTAAAGAGGTGGACTGCGTGGTATCAAGGGGTCAGAAACAAAGAAACCGATTAATCTTAACCCATTTCAGGTTTACCAGGGACGTAATCAATATCTGTGCAAAAGACAATATGCTCGACATCGTTTATAAACCCAGGCACCCGGATTTTATCAATTTCAGCCACACGGATCTTGAAGAAAAAGCCGATAAAATTATCTCCAAAATGAGGCAGGCCAAGGAGAAAAACATGACCGTGATGTTCTACTCGGGCATCATCGGTTCCATCCCAGGCAAAATTGATGTGGCAATAAAGATCATGAGCTGTTTTATCGAACATTTAAAAAGCCAGTCCGATAACCTTTTTATTATTAATCCATCCTTATATTACGAACCGGGTATGGATGCCGACGATCTGATGTATATGTGGGAAATTGTTCAACGAAGCGGATATATTGATATCTGGCGGTTCCAGACTTACGAGGATATTGCCCAAAGCTTTGCAATCATGGAGCAGAAGGTGCCACCGGAATGGATCGGCAAGGATGCCACCTATTCCACCGGCTGTACCAAAGAGATGCGCATTGCCCAGGATGTCCAGAAAACGAACCCGGAGATGCAGCTTATGGGGCCTTCTGTGGATAAATTCATGCGCAGGGATGAATATGGCGTAGGGTCCATGTACGACCAGCGCCTGGCCGGATTATAAAGGAGAACGCTTAGATGGCTGTTTTCGAATATAGCGGGCTGACTGCTTCAGGCAAGAAAAAATCAGGCATAATAGATGCGGAAAATCCTGATGCCGCCCAGGATGAATTGAAACTGAAAGGCATTTTTCCCACCTCAATCCTGCGCATTGAATCAGGGGCAGGCCGAATTAAAACCGGAGAAGTGCCATCCAAGGAAAAAGCCTTTACCCTGCCTGCTGTTTTCTCTTCTGTAAAATCTTCGGAAATCACCATGATCACACGCCAGCTGGCCACACTTCTTGCTGCGGGGTTTCCCCTGCTCAAAGCCGTCGCCACCCTGGTGCCCCAGGCCCGATCCAAGGTATTCAAGCGGGTACTGTCAAGGGTCAAGGACGCCATTGAAGAGGGCAACAGTTTTGCCGATGCCCTGGGCGCCCATCCCCAGGTCTTTTCTGCCGTATACATAAACATGGTCAAGGCAGGAGAGGCATCCGGCACCCTGGAGGTTGTTCTGGAAAGGCTGGCTGATTTCAACGAAAAAAGAGAAGACACCAAAAAAAAAATTCAGGCCTCCCTTGCTTATCCGGTGCTCATGGCAGCCATTGGCTTTCTTGTACTTGTGTTTCTTTTAACTTTTATTGTCCCCAATATCACAAAAATATTCACGGATATGAACCATGAACTGCCCATGCCCACCCAGATTCTTCTTAGCATCAGCGGCCTTGTGCAATCATGGTGGTGGCTTATAATTCCGTCCCCGTTTTTAGCGCTTCTGGGCCTGTACGCCATCCGCAAAACAGACAAGGGGGGATGGATTCTGGACCGGATCATTTTGTCTTTACCGATTTTCGGCAGTCTAAACAGGCAACTCATCGCATCCCGGTTTTCCCGGACCCTAGGGTCTTTGCTTGACAACGGTGTGCCGCTTTTAACAGCCCTTGGCATTACCAAAACCATTTCAGGCAACCGGGTGATTACCCAACTGATAGAAAAAGCGGCCCAAACAGTGGAACAAGGGGGAAGTCTTGGTTCTGTCCTGGAAAAGAATTCAGCCTTTCCCGATCTTGCAGCCCAGATGATCAAGGTGGGGGAAAAAAGCGGTGAAATGGAAAAAATGCTGGAAAAATCTGCAGAACTGTTTGAAAGAAATGTTCAGACAGTTGTTACAGCCGCCACTTCAATCATTGAGCCCCTGATCATCCTTGTCATGGGTGTGGTGATCGGATTTATCATCCTTGCGGTTTGTCTGCCCATCTTTGAAATCAACCAGATCATTGGATAAAACGTCTAAATCAAACCAAAAAAAACTTGCATTTTTGCTGAAAAAACGACAGGATACGAACCTTTGCCACTGATTTTAGACAAAAGCCCGTCTGATTTTGGCGTTTAACCTTAGGAAAAACCATATACCCCAGCCGACTTGTCCTGTCGACACCCGGGAGCACCTGCAACAAAACGCCAAAGTAATTTTAAACCCTAATTTGGATTTTAATATAAAATGATTTTTGCGGATAATATCTGTCTTGCCTATGGCAAGCGTGTCCTTTTTAAAGATGTCAACATCATGTTTAAACCCGGTAACTGCTACGGGCTCATCGGAGCCAACGGTGCCGGGAAAAGCACCTTTTTGAAAATTCTTGCAAACGAAATCGAGCCGGATACCGGCACGGTGTCCGTGGGCCCAAAGGAACGGATTGCCGTATTGAGACAGGATCATTTTGCCTTTGACGAGCATAAGGTCCTTGACACGGTTATCATGGGCCATGAAAGACTTTACCGGCTCATGACCGAAAGGGAGGCCATCTATGCCAAGCCTGATTTTTCCGAAGAAGACGGTATCCGCTCAGGTCAGATCGAAATTGAATTCGAGGAGATGAACGGGTATGAGGCCGAATCCGAGGCCGCCGTGCTCTTAAAACACCTGGGCATTGCCGAAGATCTGCATGACAAGAAGATGAAAGAGCTTGAAGGCGGGGAAAAGGTGAGGGTCCTTCTGGGCCAGGCCCTGTTCGGGAACCCGGATGTCCTGCTGCTTGACGAACCGACCAACAATCTGGACATCCAGTCCATTACCTGGCTTCAGGAGTTTTTGTTCCGGTTTAAGAATACCGTCATTGTGGTCTCCCATGACCGGCATTTCATGAACCAGGTCTGCACCCATATCGCCGATATCGATTTTGGCAAAATTTCAGTCTATGTGGGCAACTATGATTTCTGGTACCAGGCAAGCCGGCTCCACCTGAAGCAAAAGCTTGCGGACAACAAACGGGTGACGGACAAGGCCGAGGATCTCAAAGCCTTTATCCGCAGATTTTCCTCCAATGCGTCCAAGTCCAAGCAAGCCACATCCAGAAAAAAACTGCTGGATAAGCTGACCATTGAAGAGCTGCCGGTCTCCAGCAGAAAATACCCGTTTATACGCTTTGAACCGGAAAGAGCATGCGGAAACATTGTTCTGGAAGTGGAAGGGCTGTGCAAAACCATTGAAGGTGAAAAAATTTTAAACAACCTGAGTTTCAGGGTTAATAATAAAGACAAGATCGCCTTTGTGGGTACCCACAGCCTTGCCAAAACCACGCTTTTTGAAATCCTTTCCGGGAAGATGGAACCGGATCAGGGCAGTATACGCTGGGGCGTCACCATCACGCATACCTATTTTTCCAAAGAACACGGGGCTTTTTTTGAACAGGACCTTAACCTGATCCAGTGGCTGCTCCAGTTTTCTCCGCCCACTGAAGGGGAAAGCTTTGCCAGGACCTTTCTGGGGCGGATGCTTTTTTCCGGGGAGGAAGCTTTGAAAAAAACCCATATGCTCTCCGGCGGCGAAAAGGTCAGATGCATGCTGTCAAAAATGATGCTGGCCCAATCCAACGCCCTGATCCTGGACGAACCCACCAACCACCTGGACCTTGAATCAATCACCGCCCTTAACGACAGCCTGGTGGCGTTCCCGGAAGTGATTCTTTTCACCTCCCACGACCATGAGTTCGTCAACACCATTGCCAACCGCATCATCGAAATAACACCCCAGGGGATCATTGACCGGCTCATGTCCTATGACGACTACATTGACAGTGGCGAGGTGGCCAGATCCCGGGAAGAGATGAGTGCATAGACCCTGGAAGCGACCAGAATGAAACGGTTCGGCACGAAAACAGTATGAAAACCAGATACGATGTGGTGATTATCGGGGCGGGCGCCTCAGGGCTGATGTGTGCGGCCCAGGCCGGTTTAAGGGGAAGACGCGTAATGGTCCTGGACCACGGCGCCAAACCCGGACGCAAGATTCTGATGTCCGGCGGCGGCCGGTGTAATTTTACAAACCGCCGGGCCAGTGCACAAAACTATATTTCATCCAACCCGCACTTTGTAAAATCCGCCTTGAGCCGGTTCCGCCCCCAGGATTTTATAGATCTTGTCAGGCGCCACAACATCAGTTTCAGTGAACGGGAACACGGGCAGCTGTTCTGCACGGGAAGTGCCAAAGAGATCCTTGCCATGCTGCTGACAGAGTGTGAACACGCCAAGGTCAGCCTAAGGTTAAACACTTGTGTCAACGGTATTGACAGGGCTGATTCCGGCCAGGGTTTTCGGGTTCGCACAACCCAAGGATGCATAGACACCTCATCCCTGGTCATTGCCACAGGCGGGGTATCCATTCCCGCAGCCGGAGCGACACCCTTCGGATACAAGATCGCAGAGCAGTTCGGCATCCCGGTGGTGCCGCCAAAACCCGGCCTTGTTCCCCTGACGCTTCAGCCCGAAGATAAAAAGGCCTTGGCGCCTTTGGCCGGAATTTCAGTGACCGCCAGTGTGCATAGCGGGTCCGTTTCTTTTAAAGAACAGCTGCTGTTCACCCACCGAGGGCTGAGCGGACCTGTAATCCTGCAGATCTCATCCTGCTGGCAGCCCGGAACCGTGCTGACCATAAACCTTTTCCCGGATAAGGACATATCAGAACAGCTGTTAACCGAACAAAAAATCCACCCCAAGCGCCATCTGAAATCCTTTTTGACCCAACGGCTCCCCAAACGCCTTGTCCAGGCACGCCTGGACGACAAACTGCTGGACAGCCCCCTGAATGCCATCCAGGGCCAAAGGCTCAGCCACGTTGCAGACGCAATCCATGCCTGGAAAATCCAGCCCGGCGGCACAGAGGGTTACAGAACAGCCGAGGTGACGGTGGGTGGCATTGACTGCCGCAGAGTCTCTTCAAAAACAATGGAATCCAGGGATGTTCCGGGACTGTACGCCATCGGAGAAGTCCTGGATGTCACAGGCTGGCTGGGCGGATATAATTTCCAGTGGGCCTGGTCTTCGGCCTGGGCCGCCGGACAGGTGGTATAGCCCTATTCCTGGGTGACGCGCAACACCTCCCGAAGAGACGTGATGCCCTGGGCCACCTTGCCTAGCCCGTCGCTTCGCAGGGTTTTCATTCCTTTTTTTACCGCAGCATCTTTGATCTGGTTGGCATCGGAGGTTTTCAGGATCAAAGATTTCAACTGTTCATCCAAAGGCAGAATCTCCATGATGGCCTGACGCCCCAGATACCCTGTGTTAAAGCATTTGTCACAGCCTTTGGGCCTGAACACCTTCTGCCCCGGGACAAGGCTGTTAACACTGTTAAAACTGCTAAGATCCGCACTGGACAGGGTAAATTCCTCACGGCAATGGGGGCACAGGATCCTGACAAGGCGCTGGGCAATCACATGATTCACCGACGAGGTGATCAGGTAGGGCTCCACGCCCAGATCCACCAGACGGGTCACCGCACCGGGGGCGTCATTGGTGTGCAGGGTGGAAAAAACCAGATGCCCGGTCAAAGCGGACTGAATCGCGATTTCAGCCGTTTCAATGTCCCGGATCTCTCCAATGAGAATGACATCCGGGTCCTGGCGCACAATGGACCGAAGTCCCCGGGCAAATGTCAGGCCTGTTTTCTGGTTGACCTGGATCTGGCCCACGCCTTTCAAATTATACTCCACCGGGTCCTCAACCGTGATAATCGACCGGTCCGGGGTGTTGATCTCAGACAGCCCCGCATAAAGGGTGGTGGTTTTTCCGCTGCCCGTGGGGCCTGTAACCAGAACAATCCCGTGGTTCTGCCGGAAAATATCATGCAGCTTTCGCTCATTTTCCCGGGACAGGCCGAATTCGGAAATCTGCATGAAATACCCTGATTTATTCAACAGCCGGATAACAAGGCGCTCGCCGAAATTGGTGGGCACGGTGGAAATCCGCATGTCGATTTCCTGGTTTCCCAGCCGGACCTGAGCCCGGCCGTCCTGGGGAATCCGCTTTTCAGCAATGTTCATCTTGGCCATGACCTTCACCCTGGAAATCAGGCTGGACTGGAACATCTTGGACGGGGTCATCATGGGATAAAGTATGCCGTCAATGCGGTACCGGACAACGAGTTCATCCTGGAACGGTTCTATGTGAATATCACTGGCCCCCGCCTTGACCGACTGGGAGATCATCTGGTTGACCAGGCGGATGACCGGGGCATCGCTGGTGTCATCCAAAAGGTCTGCGGTCTGCTCAATGTCTTCAATCTGGAGAAATTCGTCATCTTCCATGTCGTCCATAATTTTCTGGACATTGTGACCACCCTGATCATAAATCATGTTGACGGCACTTAGAATCTGGGCTCTTGGGGCCAAGGCCAGGGTATAATCCCCAAAGCCTGCATGCATGGCCACTTCGTCCGCATAGCTCAGATCCGATGGATCATTCAGGGCAATGACCGGACTTTTATTCTCGGGTTTGAGCGGAACAATCAGATGTCTTTTCAAAAACTTTCTGGCAAGGGTTCCGGAAACGGACAGATCCGGATTCAATAAGGAGGCATCATCAAGAAAGGAAATGCCGTAAATCGCCCCGAGAGCTTTCAATACCTGGGATTCGGAGACAAGTTTGGTCTCCCAGGCCAATTCCCCCATCCGGGCCGGATCCTTGGCACAGGCCGCCTTGATTTTTTCCCTTTGGTCACGATCCAGGGTCACAAACGTGGCAAGATGATCTACAAACTGCTGGATTAATTTTTCCATATCAATTCAAAAGCATACTTTTAACAGGCGCATCTTCATCGTAGAGCTTGATCTCCTGTTTATGAAGTTTGTCCATCGTATCCTTTTTCTCTTTATAAATCTCTTTGGCCTCCAGGGTATTTTTAACCACCCTGGGGGTCAGAAAAATAAAAAGGTTTGTTTTTTCACTGCCCGAGGACTGGCTTTTAAAAAGATTACCCAGTAAAGGGATATCACCCAGGCACGGCACTTTGCCCACCTCCTTGCTCAGACTTTCGTCAATGAGGCCGCCAATCACAACGGTGTTACGATCTTCCACAATAATGGTGGTTTCAAGCTCCCGTTTCAGGGTGGTGGGCCGGTCCGTAGAGGTGGTGGTGTTTGCGGTGTCCAGTTTGGTCACTTCCTGATAGAACGCCAGCCGGACCAGCCGGTCCTGGCTGATGGACGGGGTAATTTTCAGGGTAATGCCCACGTCCTTGTATTCGTACGCATTATAGGTGGTGGTGGAAGAGTCGTCGGTACCGCCCCGGGTCTGGTAGGGTACATTTTTGCCGATGGTGATGGTGGCTTCCTCATTTTCCGTGGTCAAAAGCTGGGGTGTGGACAAAATCTTCACATCTGAATCTTTCTTGTATGCCTCAAGAATGGCCTGATATGACGGCAGAGTCACCCCGCCTATTTTAAGGGTCTCGCCGATGATCCCCATGGAAAATCCGCTGGGCAGCACCCCTGACGCCACAGAAGCCAGGCCGCCTTTATCCGAAGAGGTGGTGCCGAATCCGCCAAAGGTGACATTGGAGTCATTGTGGATCGCCCCGGCCGCCTGCCATTCCATACCCAAATTAAGGGACCGGTCTGCGTTCATCTCCATGATCAGGCACTCAATGTAGACCATGGATCTTGGCACATCCAATTTTTTGATCACCTCTTCCAGAACGGGATAATCATCTTTATCCGCTATAATAATCAGGGAATTGGTGGCCTTGTCTGCAGTGATCTTGATGTCGTCGGATAAAAGAGGCGCCTTTTTCTGGCCTTCCTTTTTTGAATCACTGCTGCCCTTTTCCGGAATTTCCTGGAGTACGGTGGCCAGGTCCTCGGCAGTGGCATGCTCAAGATAGTAGACCCGGATCTTTTCTTCCCCTTTGGGCACCTCTTTGTCCAAAGCCTCCACAAGTGCCGTAATCTGAGCGCTTTCCTGTTCAGTGGCCAGAAGGATAACGGAATTGGTGCGTTCATCTGCCACCATCTCCACAGAAAGGTCGGTACTGCTTTTTTTCTTTCTTGGCGTGTTTTTTGTCTTTGCCGAATAAATTTTAGTCAGATTGGTGACCATTTTTTCAGCATCTGCGTATTTGATGGGCAAAATGGTAATTTTACGCCCCACTCCTTCCACATCAATGGTTTTGATCAGCTTGAGCAAACGCTCAATACTGGCCAGGGTGGCTGTGACAATGAGCATATTTGAGTCGGCATGGGATAAAAGGATGCTGCCCTTGGCCAGCATGGGGGTTAAAAGAGATTTGAGCTCCTCGGAACTTGCGTAGGTCAAAGGGATGAGGCGTGTCACCAGTTTATCCGATGTCTGTTCCACAGGCCTTGCCACACGGGTGTCCACATTGTCGCCCCGGGCATCTGCCGTGGGAATGATTTTGGTGACGCTTCCGACCTCAACCGTGGCAAACCCGTATATATCCAGAACCGACTCAAAAACCTTGTACGCTTCATCCACGGATATTTTTTCAGGAGAGATAATGGTCACCTTTCCCTTCACCCTGGTGTCCACCACAAAATTTTTCTGGGTCAGTTTGCTGATGAATTTGATGAACACCCCGATGTCAACATCATTGAAATCCATGGACACATACCGTGATGAATCCTGATTCTGTGCCGCCTGCACCGGATAAAGCCCCACCAGGGCCAGCACCATGAAGATTAAAAAAATATGTTTCATTGTGAAAGCGGTACTGCGGTCCTGCAACATACATATTCTCCTTTGGTTGTTCATCGGCATATCCATAGCCGATAAAGCAGACAACAGGCCTTATGATCTATTTTCTTTTTCATCTTTCAACGCAAGGGTCTGGGTTTCAATGACGGCATCCAGAAACTGGCCCTTGTCACCGGACTTTGTCAGGGCCAGGGAGATGACAGACACACCATGGGGTGACGTTTCAATTCTGACAAGGAAATCCACCAGACCTTCCAGATATACCTGGGTCAGTTTGACCGTTACCCGGGACAATTTGTAATCGCTGTTTTCCATATCCTGGGAAAATGGTTTCATGTAAGCCACATTTTTTTTCACAAGACTCTTGGATGACAGGGACTCAAGAAAGGAAAACAAAGTAAATTGGGCGCCTCTTTTGTTAAGAACTTCCTTTTCCAGATCAAAACTTCTTGCATATTTCCGGCAAGTCAGTTCAAAGTCTTTCATACGCCCAAGATCCCGGGATTTTGACGCCACCTTTTTTTCAAGCATTGCCCGCCTGTCCACGGCCGGCAGATAAACAAACCAGGCCAGGCTGAACAGCACAAGAAATACAGTGCCTGCGATTATAAATTTCTTATCCCGTTTTGATAACTCAAGCATAATCAGGTCTCTATGATAAATTTAAAGTCTATACGTTTGCCGCCCTTTCCTGCCACAGCACTGCCGATATTCACCTTTTTGAAAAACGGCGACTTTTCAATAAATCCCTTGACCTGGTCAATGGTATTATAATTATCCGCAGATCCGGACAGAATCATCCGATCCTTATCCAGCATCAGCCGGTCCACCTGGATATCCACGGTTGCCGGGATACAAAGGGAGAGCTCAAGAAGAATATTGCCGGCCTGGATATGGCTCAATGTTTCTGCCTCGGCATCACCCGAGCCGCCACGGGTAAGCTCTCCCACACTGGCCTGCATGAGCAGCAAAGGATCAATGGATCCGATTTTTTTATCCGGGAATGTTCTTTTATAGATATCGATCATGGCCTGATTTCTGAGCTCAACTTCTTTTTCAAGCCGTGATATGTCCATGTGAACATTGACCATAAGCAGAATAAAGGAAATCAGGGCCAGGGTACAGCAGCTTATGATATATCTGGCATAGGTCCGGATAAATGAATCTGAGCTATATTTTCCCTGGCACATGTTCAACAGCCCAGAGTCCAGAGAGATCTGAGAAAGAGTCTGGGATAAATCCACAAAAACCGGACCGGGTTGTGATTCCGGCAGGTTTTGATCCTCAAAATTCTGGGCGTCGGGGTCCTGACGCGTAAAGTCAGACTGGAATTGAAAAATATCTGCAAGAGCCCCGTGCATCTGTGTTCGGGCCGGTTCGTCAAGCTTTCCGCAAACACAGATATCAAAGGAATCCGTTACGCTGAAACGCTGCCAGAACCCCAAAACCATCTGCCTGATGGTCTGGTTCACCAGGTGAGGCGACGCGTCCCCGGCAAGGGTGCGCACCTGAACGACATGAGCCTGGGCCACCAGGGTCAACGCCATCTCACATCCGTCCATATCCAGAAAAATAAAATTTCTCTTTTCTTTATTCCGGTTAAGAAAAGAGGCCGCCATGGCCAGGGGCCCGGGCGAAATTGCCGCGGGCTTAAGCCCGGCAGATACCAGGCTTTTATGGTAGGCCCCAAGGATCTCGTCTTCAATGGATCCGGAAAATACCAGGGGGGCCGCGTGTTGGCCTTTGAGCTCATATTGAAAAAAATCCGTCACCACAGGTCCCAGCTCCTTTGGGAAACTGGTTGCAAGTTCCATGGGTAAAACCTGTCGAATTTTTGACCGGGATGTAAAGGGCAAGCTGATATTTCGAAAATAAAACCGGCTGGCCGGCAAAAGGAGGATGGTCTGAAGGGCAAGGTCCTTTTTTATCACCGGAGCCATGGCCTGGACAACAGAGGCAAGCCCCCTGTCAAACAGGGACAGATCCTCCCCAACGGCCACATCGCTGGTTTCAAAATCCTGGTAGGACACACGGGCCAAAGCCTGCACCGTATGGGATTTTTTCTGCCCCTCCACCAGCCAGGCATCAATTCCTGTACAATTTTCACGAATGATCAAAAGGGGGTCGGCCAATAGTCTATCCTCTTTCCATTTGAAGAATCCGGCAGGACCATTTGCCTGTCAGATCCTGCTTTCCCCGTTTAATTACAGCGTGCAAGGTCACCTGGGAGCCGTTTTTTCTGGCAGTACACTCTGCTGTAAAGATAGTGCTGGAATAGGTAATCACCTTTTCAAACGCCGTTTTTTCGTCATCACTTAGGGCAATGACATCCTCAAACCATCCAGGTTCAAGGGTATGGGTATATTCCATGCCCAGGTCTGCCTTTTCAGACCGATAATCGGCAAGATCCACGGCATTCCCGTCCCGGCCTTCGGGCAGAAGCGCTGCAAGCACAGCCACAGGAGCCGTATTGATATTGACCCGGCCTGAAAATGAGAATCTGTTCTCTTCGGAGCTCTTGTCATCTGAAAGGCCGTATACGGTAAACATCTGCTTTGCCTCTGCCGGGCTTGGTTCATCCTTTCCCGGACTGATATATGACGGGGATAAAAATCCGTCAACAACCCCTTTCACAAGAAACAGTTCACTAATATGTCTCAGGGGGCCATTGGCGCAAGAATAAGGTAAATCCAAAGATTCATAATAGTTTGACTCGGCCCCTGTCAACCCTGTTATGGCATCATCGTCCCTTGAATCAAGCCAGTCCTTGAGCGAATTAACAATTTCAGCAGTGTCGCCGGCCCCTTCGGGCTTGTCTTCCGGAGCTGCCAGGGTCAAAAACCGCTCCAGTATTACCATTTGATCATCATTGGGATCATTTCCGGGAAATTGTTTGAGCAATGCATTTAACTGCAGTTTTCCCATTTCATCACAAATTTTCAGTGATACATTCCCGGGATTTAAGCCCATGGCTGCAAGGGCCAGGGCGATCTTTTCCGGGTCAGCCCAGGCTTCCTGGATGGAATCAATTTGGTTGTCTGCCCCGTCCACGGCCAGAATCATCATGGCCAGATGGATCCCGGACATGGCCATTTCCCGGGCTGCAAACATATCGTTTTCGGCAATGGTTCCTGACGCTGCCTGCTTTGCAAGCCGCCCGGCCTCCAAAGCCACCACACAGAGGATGGCAATCACGGCAATGGTGGCGATCAGGGCCACGCCTTTTTGATTGTTGAAAATTGGATTGCCGTCTATATTATCCATTGGTCTGCTCCAGTACAGGCAAAACCACGGCGGTTTCATACCTTTTTTCTTTATTTTCACTTTTCAGGGTCACCCCGATGTTCAGAACACGGGGAAGGGATATGGGGGCATTGTCTTTATCGGCATCCCACTGCTGGTATTCATCGGACTTGGCGTCAATAAAATCAATGGTGAATCCTGTAATATTTTCCGCAAGGACCGGATCTTTACAGGGATCGGTATTCCTGTCACTGCCAACGGGATGCTCAGACCGGCACAGATCAAACAGATCCCTGCTGTTTTTTCGAACGTAATAGATGACACGCACCACTCCGGCAGGCCTGCTACGGCCGGTTTGAAGTCCCGCCAGACAGGCAAATTCAAGGGTGGAAAACGTCTGGCCACCGACACTGGCCTGACCGCCGATCATCTGGAAAGGATCATCTTCCTGGCCATCAGCACTTTTTTGGATACTTGCTATTCTGGCTTCCGGCACGTATATGCTGGTCAGATCATCAACAATTCTTCTGAATACATCCCTTGCCCGCTCATTATTATCAACACCGTCCGCAATGGACTGCCCCGTGGATATGAATGAATCAAACGATGAAAATAACATGACCATAACAAATGAAAAAATAACAATGGTCACCATCACTTCCACCAGCGTAAAGCCGCTGTTCCGGCGGTCAGATCCCGGGGGCATACCTGAATGTTTCAACATGATAGGAGCGGTTTCCCTGCTGCCGTGTTATGGTCAGATCAATCTTTTTCAACGTGCCGACCCTGTCGGCCAGATCCGACATCATATCGGCAAAATTACTGTTGATATCCGTTACTTCACAACGCCATGCATACCCTTCAAACGCCTGGCCAAATTCACCGTTCACCGGCGGATCATCCAGGGACAGTTCGATCCGGGCAAGGGCCTTTTCTGCAAGATACCGGGATATTGTCTGGAAATCATCGGTTCCGGCAAGATTGATGGTTCCGGACTGCATCCGGAACAATGCCACCATGACCGTTGCTATAATGGCCATGGATACCATCACCTCAATCAGGGTAAAGCCGGCCTGCAACTGCCGGCGGCCATCACGCCACCCATCACGCCCTGCAGGATCATATACAATCGTCATAGGAGACATACCGATTGATCAGGTGAACTTTTTTCTGGAACATGCATACTTGCACAGTCACCTCCCGGCTCTGTTCCCGGACATGGATGAGAACCCGGTCCGAGTATCCTTTACTGAAAAAACAGATGCTTTTGTCGCCATTGGTTCTGGTATCGTCATCCGGAAATTCCAGATTAAGCAGTTGCAGATCACCGCCCAGGGAAATGCCATTGTCCAGGGCCTGCTGCCGGAGATCCCTATCCATTGTATCATCCGTCACATAAATCCTGCCGGAAACGCAATCCACATCAAGGGTAAAATTCTTATTTTCAGCCACGGCTTTGAGCTTTAAATCTTCCAGGAAGAGAATCAGACCGGAAACGCGATCAGATGCCCCCGGGGTCAAATGAATCTGCCTGAACAACGGGATGGAAAACAGCAGCAGAATGGTAAAAATGCCCACCACCACCATCAGTTCAATAAAGGTAAAGCCCCAGTGATTTCCATGAACGTCACGATAACTATTTAAAATGCACGCCTGTTGTGTTGGGGGCCGGTCCTGGATGGCATTGGATCGGATCAGCCCATGGCTGTTATTCCTTTTCTTCCCAGTTGGTGATATCCGCATTGATCCCCTCCCCTCCTGATTCCGAGTCGGCACCATATGACATCAGATCAAAGGTACCGTGGACACCGGGACACAGGTAGATATATTCGTTCCCCCAAGGATCTTTGGGGAGTCTTTGCTTTTCAAAATATCCGTTTTCATTCCAGCTGCGGGGGACGGGATCTGTGGTCGGTTTCTCGATCAGGGCTAAAAGCCCCTGTTCCGTCGTGGGATAAAATCCATTGTCCAGTTTATACATTTTAAGGCTGGTTTCAATGGCGGCAATGTCCACCTGGGCTTTAACAGCTTTTGCCTTGTCCGCTTTGTCCATATACCTCGGTACAATGGCACCGGCCAGAATTCCCAGAATGATGACAACCACCATCAGTTCAATAAATGAAAAGCCGGCCTGATCTCCAATGTGCCTGTTGCTTTGCCTGAAAAATCTTATGCATTTAAGTTCCATAATTTTCATATATGACCGCCTGTAGTGTTATTGCTTGGTTAGACAAGGAGTTCTATTTCCTAATTTTAGCGGATTATTAAAGAAATAAAAATAAATGACAAGAAAAAACATTCTGCTAATAATTGGGGTAAAAACAAATTTTCCCCCGACATTGACCCATACCACCCCCTCTGGTATAAAATCTTTTACTTTATTACGGAAAGAAACATTAAAGGTCTTTAGATATACATGTCTTACCAGGTTCTGGCATTAAAATACCGGCCCCAGACATTTTCAGAAGTTGTTGGACAGGATCATGTCACCACCACCCTGACCAACGCCATCTCCGGAAACAGGGTCCCCCATGCCCTTTTGCTGGCAGGTCCCAGGGGGACCGGCAAAACCACAATTGCCCGCATCATGGCCAAGGCCATGACATGCGAAACAGGCCCCACCCATGCGCCGTGCAATGAATGCAGAATCTGCAAAGATATTATCAATGGTCACTGTACAGACGTATTTGAAATTGACGGCGCCTCAAACAACAGTGTGGAGCAGATCCGTGACCTGAGGGACAATGTGG
This sequence comes from uncultured Desulfobacter sp., assembly GCF_963665355.1. Taxonomy (GTDB): domain Bacteria; phylum Desulfobacterota; class Desulfobacteria; order Desulfobacterales; family Desulfobacteraceae; genus Desulfobacter. The sequence continues at coordinate 3,912,535 of NZ_OY762229.1, read as the reverse complement.
CCTACATGCCTTCTGCGGCCCGGTACAAAATATATATTATTGATGAAGTCCACATGCTTTCGGTGGCCGCCTTCAATGCCCTGCTCAAGACACTTGAAGAACCGCCGGACCATGTTCTTTTCATCTTTGCCACAACCGAAGTCCATAAGATTCCGGCCACGATCCTGTCCCGGTGCCAGCGCCATGACCTGTCCCGGATTTCACTGGACAAAATTTGCGCCCACCTGGAGAACCTGTGCCGGCAAGAGGGCTACACCGTTGAAAAAGAGGGCCTGGACCTGATCGCATTGGAAGCGGACGGCTCCATCAGGGACTCCTTAAGTCTTCTGGACAGGATCCTTTCAGCCGGACCTGAAAAAGAGATTAACCAGGAGACTGTGGCCCAGCGGCTTCGGGTCACGGACCGGCGCGTTCTTTTTTCCATATCTTCGGCGGTACTGGAAAGAAACGGGGCCCAACTCATCGATCTTGTCAGCAAAATAAATGATTCCGGCATGGATTTCAAAGAATTTTATTCCGGTATCATCGCCCAGTTCAGAAATCTGAATATTATCCGGCTGTGCGGAAAAGACAGCCTTGTGCTCAATATGATTGAAACCGAACGACTTGAGCTTGACCGGATGTGCAAAGACCTGGCACCGGCCTATCTCGGGATGCTGCTGGATCTTCTTTTAAAGGAGGAGAGCATTGTCCGTTTTGCATCCCACACCCAGACCGCCGTTGAGATGGTGCTGCTTAAAATGATCCAGATTGAGCCGGAAACCCGGCTTGATGAGATCATCACCAAGGTGGATCTTCTGGCCCGCCGGATGGAGAACCGCCTGGCCCAGGCCGGTTCGGGTTCCACCCCCCGACAAAATAATCACCAAAGCCAAATGCCTGTTCCGTCTCCAGGACAGGTCCCCGAAGCCGTGCCGCCAGCAAAATCTCCCGCACAAGCTCCCCGGCCAATGCCGGAGCCACCGCCCCATGAACCAGAACATGAACCTCAATTCGACCAGGCGCCACAGCCGGATATTCCGGGTTATTCATCCGGACCTGCCGCCCCGCCACCCCGGGAACAAGCGAACCAGGGTCCTGTAACCTGGCCCCAGTTCATGGATGTGCTTCAACATGAACAGCCTTTTATTTTCGGTCTATTTTCCAAGGGTCAGGCAGACACATCAGCCCCGGACAAGGTCATTATCACCCTTGCATCATGCTCCAGCTTTGAAGAATCCAGGCTGAACAACAAAACCAAAGAGCTGGAGGCACTGAGCCGGAAACATTTAGGCAAATCCATCAAGGTAAATATAGACAATAGCGGCAGGCCCGATGATAACAATGGCCTGGAGCAAATGACCCGGCAAAAGGCGGAACAGGCTGCGGCAGGCCATCCCATGGTCCAGCATGCAGTGCGTTTATTTGACGCAGATATTATTTAATAATCAATAACATAGGAGTTACCCCATGAGAAATATGAACAACATGATGAAGCAGGCCCAGAAACTGCAGAAAAAAATGCTGGAGACCCAGCAGGAACTGGCCACCAAAACCGTTGAAGCCAGCGCAGGCGGAGGTATGGTCAAAGTTGTGGCCAATGGTGGCCAGAAAATTGAATCCATTGTTCTTGAAAAAGAGATCATTGATCCCGAAGATGTTGAAATGCTTCAGGATCTTATTCTTGCCGCTGTGAATGACGCCTTGAAAAAATCCCAGGACATGGTCTCCTCGGAAATGAGCAAACTCACCGGCGGCATGAATATTCCAGGCCTGTAATCTTTTGTAAAAAAAACCGACCCATTGTGAATCATTATCCCGAAGCCATTGTCAAGCTGATCCACTCCCTTTCCACCCTGCCGGGGATCGGTAGGAAAACAGCAGAGCGCCTGGCCCTGCATATCCTTCATGCCCCGGACCACCAGGCGGTTACTTTGGCCGCAGACATTATTGAACTTAAAAAAAGCGTCAGGTTATGCGCATCCTGCTTTGCACTCACTGATCGGGAAACCTGCCAGATCTGTTCCAACCCCGTCCGGGACAAAGGCCAGATCTGTGTGGTGGAAAACCCCACGGACATGGCTGCCATTGAAAAATCAGGGGCCTTTTCAGGCGTGTATCACATCCTTGGGGGAGCCCTGTCTCCCATTGACGGCATCGGACCCGGGGACATCCGTCTGGCTGAACTGTTCAGGCGGGCCCGGGGCAGCCAGATCAGAGAAATTATTCTTGCCACCCGGACCAATGTGGAAGGCGAAGCCACGGCCGCCTATATCCGGGGTAAGCTGGATCCGGCAAAAATTAAAATCACCCGGATTGCATCGGGCATACCCATGGGCGGGGATCTTCAGTATGTGGATCCTTTGACCATGCAAAAAGCCATGGAAAAACGGTATGGGATATAAAAAATAATGAACGCCCAGGAGATGTTTGACTGTAAATTATGTGGCCAGTGCTGCAAAGGCTTTGGCGGCACCTATGTGGATGAAACAGATATCAGAAAAATATGCGATTATATCAAGGCAGATCCTGATACCTTTGTGGAAAAATATTGTGACATGTCCGGCTCAAGGCCTGTACTTACACTGGGACAGGACGGTTGCTGCATCTTTTTTGATTCCGAAAAGCAGTGCACCATCCATCCGGTCAAACCCTATATGTGCCGGGCCTGGCCCTTTATCAAAGCGCTGATCAGCCATCCGGAAAACTGGGACATCATGGCCAATTCCTGTCCGGGCATGAAAAAAGGTGTCCCGCCCGGAGATATTTCAGGCATCGCCGCCCAGGAAAAAGAAAAACTGGACCGGGCTTTCAACCGTTAGTCAGATATAGGCCAGGGGAAGGGAGAACGTGAACCCAATTTAACCAAGAAACTTTTCCTTGGCCGCTAAAATCCTTTTCACGCAAGCCTGGCCTGATTCAAACAATTCCTTGTCACGTTCAAGATATGTCATAACAGCGTCCCGGGCATCAGTGATATTGGGTCCGGCGTGGCAGACAAGCACGATATCGATGTGTGCCGTCATAATTCTGTGAATACAGGTGTCCATGTCATGGCTGATGGCCTTCATGTCAAGATCGTCGGTCATGACAAGCCCCTGATATCCCATATCCCGTCGCAACAGATCGTATGCAATAACCGTTGACAGGCTGGCCTGCCAGTCAGAATCCAGCCGGGGATACATGATATGTGACAGCATGATGCCTGACACCTGTGCGTTTATTGCCGCTTCAAAAGGGACAAGATCGGTCTGTTTTAAATGGGACAGGTGCGCATCCAGTTCAGGCAGAACAAAATGGGAATCCTTTACTGTTCTGCCGATGCCCGGAAAATGTTTGCCCACAGCCATGATCCCCCTGTCCTGAAGCCCCTTGATCACAGCTGTGCCCATTTGGGACACACGCTTTGCATCCCCTTCAAACACCCGGTCTTTCATGATGGAGTTCACATCAGGCGGGGCCACATCCATGACCGGAGCCATGTTCATGTTTATGCCCACATCGGACAACTCTGATGCTGTAATCCTGGCAAAGTCCCTGGCGTCTTCAAGGGTTTTCATATGGGGGTTACCGGGAAATTGAGTAAAGGGTTTACGCAGCCTTGCCACCTTTCCGCCTTCCTGGTCCACGGCGACAAACAGATCCGGCAAACCTTGATCCAGTGCATATTTCCGGGCATCCATGCACAAACGGCGCAGCTGGTCAGCCGATTCAATGTTGGGCTTGAACAGAATTATTCCACCGGCCCTGTATACCTTTATCAAATGCTTTAGTTCTGAGTTGAGGGTCTGACCGTCAAACCCGAGCATCAGACGCTGGCCGGCCATATCAGGAAGTGAATTAAAATCAAATGAAATCATAAGCTATCATCATATCTGCACGCCGTGCAGATGCTTGTCAAGGGTAAGTATCTCGGGCATGTACTGGTAGATGGGTTTCCACCGGCACATACCGTTTAATTCAATACCGTTATATATGATTGAAACCGGCCTGTCAGCAGAAACAACCACCACAATCACCCGGGATGTTGTGGCGGAAAATCTCAATGCGGAATTGTACCTGGCCCCCCGGGCCATGTTTTCCCATGTAATGGACTGCCCGTCCAGAAGACATCCGAATCCGCGGATTCTGGCATCCGGTGTTATATGCACTGCGCCGTCAATGCGCATGAATGCCTCGGCCAGATTGTAGTTGTCGGAATCCAGAAGGCTTAAAGGAGGGTCCAGCACATGGCCGGGTAATACCAGGGGGGCATCGTTCATATCAATCACCACAGTACTGCCGTAATGTGAATGCCCAGCCTTGTGTATCAACCCGGAAACCACACTGAACAGGGTTCCGGCCGTTTCAACGTTAAGCCGTGAATCCAAAAGCAGTTCTTCCAGCTCCACCAGCTTATTTTCCCTGGTGGTTGAATAAAAACTGCCGTCAGAAAACGAGGCCACTTTCTGGGTACCCATGTTGAGAAAACCATGATCTCCTTTGAAATCAGCGACAATGGCATATTCAGGCACAGGTGCCAGGGTGATCCCCACAACATAATTGCCGTCGGATACAAGCTTGCGGTTTGACCGCTCCACACTGACAAGAAGTTTTCTGATGTGTTTGATATTTGAAACCAGCGGTCTTTCATTACGCTGAAACATGGTTAAAAAATTAATGGATTCTATATTGACCGGGTCCGTAAAAAAAAGATATCCCCTGGCCCAGGATCCTTCTTCCCTGGTTTTTGAAATGGAAAGAATATGGTTGAGGACCGTGGGAATCTGAATTTTTGTATCATACCCCAGATGGCTGTTGCGCTCATCCACCATATAATCGGCTATGGCCTGGAGTGCATAATTTTTAAGCACATAATCAGAACAGTTGATGGGCGGGTTGCACGTGGTAAAATCATGGGCAAGCAGGCACGCCGCCTGTTCCAGCCATTTTTCCGTCGGCCTGATGGAGCACATGTCAGGATGGTGCTCTGTGAACCAGGCCTGATAAAAGAAATCGGAACTTGCCCCTGCAAACTCAATAAGCCCTGAAAGGCCCAGATTTTCTATGGGGATCAGATAACCTTTGGGCTGGCTTTTAATCTTCTCCAGGATATGCTGCCGCCACTGTTGCTCGTTGACAACAAAAACATCTTCAAGCACGGTTTCATGCCCGAACAAAAGATCCTGGGGATCAAACACCTGAATGGGATCATTGGGCCCTGCCGCGAACAGCAGGGCGACACGACTGGGGCTTGAATATTTGAGCAAGCCGTCAGAAACCCCGTTAAGGATATTGGCAATACACAATTTTTTGAAAGAGTCCAGACTCATAAACCAACCATTTTCACTCAACAGGCTGCGGACAATGACCTGATCTTTATTTTATATGAAAGACTGGGTAAGTTACTCAGATCTTTCAACCTTTGTTGTGGGTCGAAGCCTGACAGATGATATGTCTGGCTCGGCCCATGGCCGTTATAAGAAAGTCTGTGTAATCGACACAGATCTTTCAACTTTCGTTGTGGGCTGAGCCTGGGTGTTGATAGACCAGGTCGGCCCATGGCCGTTCGTCCAGGATAGTCATTCTTTGTAAAACAGGAAGTAATGATTGATCCCATGTTCCACGCGGTTTGGCAAGTTTTTTTTACATGCCGGGTGTTGTAAAAACAGGGCAGGACTGATAGTTTACTAACGGACTTGGACCGGTCCGACCTATTCGTAACCGGGTCTTATCCGGGTCAATCCCGGGCCTAACTCACAACAAAACATGAAAGTAACTTAACAGCTTATTGGGGCTTTCATCTAAAAAACTTCTAAGGAGGCAACTAAATAATGATGAAGCTATTTTCACGGATTTGTGCCGTTGTTCTAATTGTCCTGGGGACCGCTGCGTTGTGCCATGCACAGACCGCTTATGTCTCGGACATGCTCATCCTTACACTCAGGCAAGGTCCAGGCTCCAACTACCCTGTGATCACTACTCTCAAAAGCGATACCCCGCTAACCATAATCGACGAAAAGAACGGCTACTGTAAAGTATCGCTTACATCAGGGGACCAGGGCTGGGTGGATAAAAAATTTATTGTTACAGATCCACCCAAATCCATAATCATAGACCAGCTGAAAAAGGAGAAAGCCGCACTGGAAAACAAAATAAGTGAACTGATGGAATCTGCAAATAAAAGCCAGCACGACAGGTCCCAAACAGATAACAATCAAAAAGCGGAAATTGCAGCAAATCAGGCTGCCATGGCGCAGCTGGAAAAAGAAAACCAGACCCTGACCCAAAACATTGAAACCTTAAAATCCCAGTATGCAGCCCTTAGAACCGCCTCTGCGGATATAGAGACCATTGTAAAGGAAAATAAGCGCCTTAAAACCCAAAACGATTCTTTGAACGCCACTCTTACCCAGAAAAAAGAAAATGAGGGGCTCATGTTTAAAACCGGTATGATTAAATGGTTTCTGGCCGGTGTGGGTGTACTTCTCCTCGGCTGGTTGATTGGCCTAAGTCTGTCTTCCAGGCAGGGCAGATCTGGCTCTCTGCTGGATTAAGAGCTTGTTTTTCCATATGACAGCCATGGGCTGGGCCTGACATATCACCTGCCGGGCTCAGCCCGCAACAAAGCTTGAAATATCTGTGTCGGCAATAATGTCTACCCCCGGGATCCCGGGATAAGGAAAGTTTTAATAAAGGAAGAGCAAAAAAAGAGCAAAATAAGATCAAAAACGCCTTATTCCAACACCGCAATAATTGAACAAGACGTTTTTAACTGATTGAAAATATGAGCTTGCCGACCAGTCTCTTTTTTAATGTCTGCCGGGCATCAACGCCTATTTCATGGTGACGACCGGGCAGTGGGCATTGAGAACCACAGCCTGGGCTGTGGAACCAAGAAGCAGTTTTCCTACCTTGGTTCTGTTTTTTACTCCGATAATGATTTCGTCCACCTGGGATTCCTTGGCAAAATTAACCAGATCATCCCCGGGATCAATGCCCCGAATCAGTAAATGGGTTTCGCAGGGAATCTTTTTTTTGTCAAAATGGGTTTTGGCCGTTTCCAGACCGGCTTGGGCCTCATTGATCAGCTCCTGATCCTTCTCCATACCCTCGGCCATTATGGTAACGATCAAGACCGTTGCATTAAAAAGCTGAGCTCTTTTAATTGCAAGTTCAAGAAGATTTTCCGCCTGGTTTGTGCCACTTTTGTAGCCCACTAAAAGTTTCATCTGCCATTCCTTCATTTGTGCATTATTAAATTTCCGTATGGACTATTCCAAGGTGCTTTTACCCCTGGCCCCAAGATAAAAACACTAACAGCCCGCCCCAACAATATAGCGGTCCATGTCCATGGAACCAGCTCTTATAGAAGATTTTAGAAAACAAAACAAGATAATCTTCCCTACCCCGGAGAAAATTCTTCTGAGTTTAGGAAGAATCACCGTTTTTGTAAAGTTTAATTAAAAGGTGTAGCCCAGGGAAAAATGAAAACATCCTTTACTTTCATCCTTCCGTGGATCCAGTTTCCAGCCGTACAGAAAACTGATGGGCCCCACCGGTGTCTGGCGGCGCAGACCAATGCCCACACTGCTTCGGAATGATTCCGAAACCGGCTCACCGGTATCGGTGAGGGCACCGGTATCAAAAAAAAGGTCAAACTCATAGTTTGCGCCCAGATCATATCGGGCCTCCACAGAGCCCAGCATCATGGACCGGCCGCCCACAGCTTTATTGTCCTCATCATACTGCAGCATATTTTCATCAAACCCTCTGACAGTTGACGCGCCGCCCAGAAAATAGAGCTGGTCATCGGAAATATGTGAGTTTCCCCCGTAAGGCTTCATGTATCCGTAGCGTCCGCGCATGGCCAAAACCAGATCCTTGATGACCGGCAGATAATACCTCAGTTCCAAGCCGCATTTATAGAAATCATCCAGGTTGGAATCAATGCCTTTGAACACATCAAAGGTTGTGGATGTAAACACCCCTTTGCGGGGGTGAACAAGGGAATCCGTGGTGCGCCAGATAAGACCGGTATTGATCTGGCCGATATTGCGAACCCCATAGTCGTCCTTCTCATCATCTTCAAGGGTGCGATCCACTTTTAGATACTGGTCCCGGTATTCATAACCACCGCCTAAAGACAGGCTGATTTTCTTATTGCAGAAGTTGTGCAGAAAAGTCTGGGACAGGCCATATGTATTGATGCCGTAGTCTTTGTTGAACTCCTCGCTTTTCTCTGTATACGCCTTGGTTGTAGAGATGAAACGGCTGGAAACAAACCTTGGTTCAGTTAAGGAGACATCCATACCGTACCCCACCTGGCTCAGCTCCAAACCAGCCTCGGCATTCAGGTTGTGACCCAGAAAATTTTTATCACCCACACCTGTTTCCAGGTACAGGTGCCGGGAGGTGTCATACCCGCCGGCAAGTTCCACATAATAGGGTTTTTTCTCGGATATCTCCACAATCAGGTCAACCGCATCGTGTTTGCTTTTAAGGCCTACGGTTCTGATCCTGACGGTATCCACGGCATTAAGATCCTGGATGTTTCTGCGGGATGCCACAATCTTGAGCATGGAAAACGGGTCCCCCGGAGAGATCTCCATCTCCTCTTCCAGCTCTATCTGCTTCAGCCGCAGGTTCCCTGCATAAAAAATTTTGCCCACCACCACCTTGGGTCCCTGATTCACCTGATAGGTGATCCCGATCCGGGTTCTATCCTTTGAGAGCTTGGAATCCGCGTTCACCTGGACATAGGGATATCCCTTTTCAGATAATAGCTGCTTCAGTGCCTGGGTATCATCCTCAACCAGATTACTGTCATACCAGTCCCCTTTTTTCATGGCCATGACATGAAAAGCGTCATCCAAAGAGACGGCGGAAAGTCCCTGGATATTCACCTGATCAACCTTTGTTCGCGGGCCTTCCTTTATAATGATCTTAACGGCAACCTGTTTTTCTTTCTTGTCCGGTGCCTCACTGACCTTAACCGACTTAGTGACCTTTGTTTTTGTAAATCCTTTACTGAAATATAATGCCGTCACAGCCTTGAGGTCATCGTCCAGTTCTGTCTGGCTGAAAGCGCCATTTTTCCGGGTCAAAATACTTTTTTCAAGCTCCTTTAAGGTCAAAGTCTGTGCACCGCTGATTTCAAGCTCAGACACCTTGTATTTCAACCCTTCGTCTATGACGATGTTGATCTGCCGCACACCAGAGCTTGGGGTGCCATCCTGGAGATCTTTTTCATTGTCTTTTTCATTGTCTGTTTTATCTGTCTTTGGGTCTGCATTCTCATTGGGTTTTTCATCTTTGACTTTTACATCGGGAAAACCTTCAGCCTCATACCGCTCCCTGATATTGCGAAGGCTTTTTTTCAGGGCAAAGTTATTTTTATTCCCCTCTTCTTTGAGTAAAAGATCTTTCTTTAAAGTCCATTTAAAAAATTCATCATTGCCCTGAAAATCAATCTCGTACAGCGGTCCTTCATCTATTGTAAAAACGACATCCACGGCATCACTGCCTTCAACCGGAAACGTTTCTGCCGTCACCTGAACATCTGCATACCCTTTTTTTCTGTAAAGTTTTGTGACTTTTTTTATGTCATCCTTCATCTCTTTGTCTGTAAACCGATTTCCATGCCACTTCAAAAGGGACGTCCGCCAGGTCGAGGCAGCCAATTTTAGACGGGCCGAGCTCGTGTTGTCGTTTCCTTCGAACTTAACCTTGCGGATATTGTGAAAGGGGCCTTTGTCAATATTCACGTCAATAACGTAGTAATTACCCTGTTTCTCGGAAGATAGATGAACCTTTGGCTTGAAAAAACCCTGGCGACTAAAAAGGTTTTCAACCCTCTGGGCCTGGCCAGCTATTTTCTTTTCCTGATAAGTACTCCCTACCTTGATGGTCATGACGTTCAGAACTTCATGTTCAAATATGGGAAACGCGTTTTTAATGCGAATATTCTTTATCCTGCAAAACGGGGTCAGCTCAAAAAAGAGCACCACGCCCTGCTCTGTTTTTTCAGGGTCCGGCACATGGATGGATTCAAAAAGCTGGGATTCTGTCAACGCCTTGACCGCCGAATCAATGGCCTGGATGGCGTAATCATCCCCTATTTTTAAAGGGATCAGGTTTGCTGCAACGGACTGCCATTGTTCCTGTTTTTCCGACGGACAATGAATCTTGATATTGATATCAGTCACCTTGCCGGTATCTGCTGCAAATACAGGCAAAATATCCCCGAAAAGGAAACAGGCCGCAAAAACAACAGAAATAAAAAATCGCATCCTCATCTGAACTCCAGCCTGTATTTAAGCTCACCGCCAAACTTGCCGCCTGTGTCCTGGAAACCGCTCAACAGCAGATGTTCCAGAAGCTTGTAATAGGTCGTCACTGTCTGCACGGTCTCTCCGTCACTGATATCCATACCGTAGGAGACGCTGAATTGGCGGGAAAGATCTGCGCCTAAACTCACGTGCACACCTGTTGTACCGTTCTCTTCATCCTCCATGCTGAAGCTGACCTCACTTAAGCCTGTGGTCTCCTTAATTTTTTCACTTAAAGGATCTGCCAGCAGCTTGGCGATGGTCGCTGCCGACACCGTGTCCCCCTCACTGTCCCCGGAACCCATTTCACCGGTGGTTTTTCCAAATGCAATCAGGGAAAGGATATCTGCATCCGAAACCGCAGGCTCCGAAGAAAATTTAAGATCCAGATCATCCGGAGTGCCGGTGACAGACAGAGTGATGGTATATGAGGATATGGTGGTTTCGCTGGTCACCGTGATTTCGGGTTCTATTTTATAGGGGTTGATAAAATCAATAGCCCCTTCGGTGATTTCAAATGTTGCCTTTTGAAAAGTGATGGTCCCCTCATCCACCACGGCCCTGCCGTCTAGAGACGGCGCATAGGCGGTGCCCCTGACGCTGAGATTGGGGCTGATGGACATGGTGGCAAGATTATTGTCCACGGCAATGGCTTCCCTGCGGGTGACATAGATATTCAATCCAATGGTTTTTAAAAATTCAGGCCCGGGTTCCCGAATCCGGGGCCGGGATTTTTTGGTTGTCTGGGCTGCTATGCTCAAAAGACTTAAATCCACATCCTTGTAATAGGTGCCTTCAAAGATGTCTATTTGGCCTGTCAGGTTTGATTTTTCCAGGGTGCCGGCCCAGGTCAGTTGACTGCTCAACTCCATATCCAGGGTTGCGGGGATATTCACAGGGACCTGGATTGCGTGAAAGTCTATCATAAAATTATCCGGCACACCGTTTTTCAGTTCTCCCGTGCCGGACAGCTTTATTTTACCATCGCCAAGGTTGGCCGTGACATCCAGGATTTCAACTGCCCGGGGGGTCAAAACAATGCGGCCTTTAATTTTTTGCAAAGGCTCTTCCAGGGCCTGAAGGTCCAGGGCCATGTCTGAAAATTCAATACTTCCGCACAAATCAGGAGACGTTGTTTTGCCCCTGGCACTCAGCGAGATCAGAATATCCCCTTGGGCGGAATTTATCCCGTCGGCCAGGGGAACCAGCATGGCCACAGGAAGAGTGCCGGATACATCAGCCTCCAGATCACCATTAATATCGCCGTTTGCACGCAGCATAAGCTGCTCTGCATCCATAATCTGAATCGGCACAGAATCAAGGTTGAACCGTCCATCTTTGAGCCGGGCTTCGGCATTAACGATGCGAACCAATGCCTGTTCCTGCTTGGCCAGGGCCAGCCGGTTAATACGAACAGATGCCTGCAGCGCTTCAGGGTTCTCCAAAGACCCGTGTACCTCCATGGAAACATCTGCATCGGCAGCCATGTCCGGGGCATTGGGAAGGCGCAGATCAATCGCCTTAATGCACCCTGAAATATCCGGGGCTGTCAAAGCGCCCCGGACCGAAACATCCAGGCACAGCTTACCCGAAGCAAGGAATGCATCAGCAGCCTGATCAATACCTTTAAGTTCGGTTTCCGGGATCACGGCCCGCACATCCATGGTTTGCCTCCCTGTATCCACCTGTCCGGTAATGTCCAGGTGCGCGTTATTTTTTTGGATGTGTGCCTGTTCAAAGGTCAGAATATTGTCGGCAAACTTTAGCTGGGCCTGGATGCTGCCAAGTGAATATGTCTGAAATCCGGGATTCTGTCCCGAAAGGACAAGGCGGATATCAGGCTTTTCCAGGGCCCCTGATCCGGTGACTTTACCGGAAAAAATCCCCCGGGCCCCAAGATCGGGAGCCAGTTCGTCCAGCCGAAGCTGATTAATATCCACAGTCAGGTCCAGGGCATGATCCCGGCTCTTTTCCCCTCCATTTTCCCCGCCCAGGGCCAGGGTTCCTGCGGCGCTGAGTATTCCCTGGTTTCGTTTGAGGGTCAGTTCCTGGACCTGAACCACGCCCTTGTCCATACGGGCTTTGAAAAGCGCCTGATCGACCTTGAACCCGCCGGAAGCAAGATTGTCTCCATTGATATCCAGGGTCAGATCCGGTAAGGTCAACGCACCCTGGACCCGGGCATGCACACCGGCACGACCTTCAGCCTTCCGGCCCACAAGGCTGAAGGGAACCGACAAGTCCGCCACATCAATATCCAGATTTCCTGTGGTCGTCATGGTCTTGGGATTGAATCCCGGCATATCCAGCCGGAAAGTGCCTGTTCCCGTCATGCCGGGACCGTCAATGGTCAGGCTGGTAAGCGTCAGATGCTCTTGTTTCAGTTCCGCCCCGGCAGTGAACTGCACCCTTGCCGGTTCCAGCATCTGGGGAAGAATCAGATCATGGGCCGTAACATCCAGGTCTGCATGGGCAGACATCTGTCCGGGCATCACCCCCCGGCCCTGGACCAGAACGCGGGCAGAAATGTTACCCTGGGGAATATTTTCCCCCAGTTCAAGGGCGGTCAGGGATAAATTGTTCGTATCGGCAGAAAAGTCATATGCCAGGGAATCAAGACCGGCCATGGTTTTGGTGAACCCCTTGGGAAAAGTTTTTGACAGGTCCACATTCCCGCCCAAAGGGATGGTTCCGGCCGGCAGATCCACCCGGCTATTTGTAAGGGTCAGATGCCGGTCCTTAAGCCCTGCGTGAAATTTTATGCCGGTGACTGCCATGTTATTGATATGGCCCGGTCCAAATTCACACTGGATCTGAGCCAGGGGATTATCAACATCGCCTTTGACAGTCATATGAACCCGGCCGTTACCCCGGACCAGATCCCCGGACAGCCCCAGGGACTTTGTGGCCAAGGGCGCTTCAACATCAAGGATAAGACTTAAATCCGGCACCACGGTCCCCAAAAGATCTGTGACAGATCCTGTGGCATTCAATTTAATGCCCGGCATTCTGGCATTAATATCAATATTAGAAATTTTGTCCTTGTCAATGCGGGCCTGGACATTAAAGGTTTCAAGGTCAAAATCCATATCCCCGACGCCCAGGTGCCCTCCGGCCAGGGCAACTTTAGCCGAGGCACAAAGATCGGCAAGCTTAAAATCGCTCACTTCAACGGACAACTGCCGTATGTCAGTATTAAATTGCGGGGCTGTCACTTTCACCCGGGCCTCATTTATTTTGAATTCACGGACCTGGAAATCCAATCCCGGGGATTGGGCAGGTTTGGAATCAGGGGCGTCTGACGATGATCCGGTATCAGAAACCAGTGCAGACAAAATGTCAATATTACCTTGTTCCGACATGCCAATATCCAATACAGGCCTGTCAATGAGGACTTGGGCCAGTTCAATCCTGTGCCGGGTCAAAGCAGACCAGTTCACCGTGGCCTCCACCAGAGAAATTCCGGCCAATTTTTTGCCGGAAACACCTTTAAGATGAATTCCGGAAATCTGAACAGTTCCCTTTCTAAGACTTAAGCTGAACTGTTCCCATGATAAAGTTCCGGGAATCGTTTTATTGACCTGCCTTTGGATAAAAGCTTGGACAGGCCTGGTTTCGACGAAAATACAACATGCGGCAACCAGTCCGGCCACAAGGAAAAAACCAGTTAGAAATGTAAAAAAAACAAACCGGAACCAGCGTCTTTTCAAAAATTTACCAGGGCTGCGGGGATGTGTGGAAGGGGCTTGCAAATCTGTGGGGGCTGCCATAGTGCCTATGAGGTTTATAGGTTATCAAATTAGTTTAGGTTTTAGGCCATGCTCTCTTCCATGTCAAGGCAGACACATTATTTGACCTGAAAATTATCACCTGTGAACATGTGATCCGTAAAAATACTGAATCAGCCACAAGATGCTTTCAGTTTGCAAAAATCGCGGCCTTGGTGAGGCCGTTTTTTTTACCAATATGCAGCTGGACGGAGGTCCCCATCTTATCGATATGGCAGCAGGTGCAAAGGTATTTAACTTCTAACAGTATAGATCCTGACGAACAGATACCATAAAATCTCAGGTTTAATTACATATCTGACGATTGATTATTGATTACAGAAAAGCCGGGAGAGCCTTTGCCCTCCCGGCTTTCATCATGCAGACAGCAGTCTGTCGAACTGAGCTATCTCTGACGCCGGAGCCCCTCTCAAACACTTCTGTTTCATTCAGATTCGTTGAACTATTCCGGGTTGCGGTGCGCTGATCACGCTATGGTTTGTCAATTGAAAAACACCATATCTTGTGCCAAGCCTTTATGATAAGGAGATGGAGACTTCAAACGCGAAAGCCCGCCCTCGAATTGTGGAGGGATAAAGGACTGGAAAAAGAATTGATCACCCTTATTGACAAGGGTTTCGACCCATAATCATACCATTATTCTGGACCTTGGTATTACTCCTTTTATGAATATAAATATTCATAATATTGTTAAAAAACAGTATATTTAGCATCTGTTGTCGGTTAAGCTATTTTTAACGGAGAAGATATGGATTCAAGCTTAAGCATGTTAAGGTATTATAAAAAGCATCTCTATAGATTAAAAGACATGCTTGATGGTATTGATCCGACAAATGATGATTTTGAGCCACTTTTAGAACTTCAAGACTATATTGTTGAACGGATATTAGATACGGAACGAAGGCTCAAGAAAAAGAAAACAGCTCTTAAGGAGCTAAAAAAATTATTAAAAAGTAAGTCTAACCGTAAAGAAAATGCCAACATCATTAAATCAAAAATAAAAAAAGCCAATGATTCTATTAGTGGGTATAAATATTTGCTTTATGTTTGGAGATGCTTTGGGGATGGAATCGCTTTTAAATACGTTAGCAAGTGGAACCTAAAACGTTTCCTTTTTGAAAGTGATACACCGGCAATAAAGCAAACCGCAGGGCATATTGGGGGTAAGGCTGGTTTAAAAGTAGAATGGCATTTGGTAAAAAATGCGGCCATCAACAAAGTACCAGCGATCCTCTGCGACATAACAAATTCTATTAGACATGGTGACGTCTGTCTATTAGGTGCAAGTGACCCTTTTGTAATTGAAGTAAAATCAAGCAAAAATACTAATAAGCGTATTAACAGACAGATGAAGGCCATAGATAGCATACATAGTTATCTGAAAAATGATCAAGGCCCGATTGGTGGCGTTGAATGTATGCGTCGTGTTAACATTCCGATTGAGGAAAGAAATCATAACGAGGCGTTTAATAAAGTTGTTAATGCTGCAAGAAAAGGCGAAATTTTAAAGATTTCTCCAGAACCAGGTTTGTTTTATTTAGGCTTTAAGACTGGATCTAATCCTAATTATGATAAATTATTGAATGATATCAGTGAGCCTGTAATTTATTTGCTGAACCAAGCGAAAACTGAAAAACGATGGGATAACTATTACCCATTCACCCTTTCCATAAACAACCGGGAATCTTTATACGCATTTCTAAATGGCGACGTCTATTTGATGGTAATAGTTGATGGTTCTATTCTTAAGTCTATGTCAACAAAGATAGGGTATGATTTAGATATTGTGTTGTCTGAAGAGGCAGGCTTTGTATTCAGTAAAAAATTGGAAGGTTACGATGAACCATTTATCGGAATTATACCAGATCAGTATATTGGTAGGATAGGCTTAGAGTTTATGTCGCTATCTTGGTTTTTTCAGAATGAGAAGAAACTATTGGCAGGACTTGAGGAAGAATTCTATAAAAAAATTGGTAAAGTCTAAAAGGGTTTTTAGTGTGGGAGCTATAGAATGCTCAAAGTATGAAGAGCGTCAGTCATAGCTCATGGACTGAGACAAATCTATGGAGAGAAAATGAAGGCTGGGGATAAGATTGGCAAAAGGAGATGATGAAACTCTATTTGCTATTAAATTCTTAAAAAAAATAAAGCCTGTGGCATATGCACGTTTTCAAAATGAAGTACACGCTCTGGTGGAATATACTGGTATTAAAGGAATAATGCCGATTGTTGACTACGAATTGCCTGCTGAACTTGGTGAAAAAATCCCTTGGTACGTAATGCCACTGTGTGTATCCGTCGAAGAGCACTTTGTAAATTCAAGTTCAGTCGAGATTGTTAAGGCTTTTATATCTCTTTTAGAAACTTTAGAAAAATTACATACAAAAGGTTTTGCTCACCGAGATATAAAACCTGCAAATATACTTATTAGAAAAGAACAAATTCTATTTGCCGACTTTGGTCTAGTTGATTACCCAGATAAAAAAGACTTAACTGGAAAAAGAGAGTCTGTAGGTCCCAAATGGACGATGGCTCCAGAAATGAAACGAAATGCAGTAGATGCAGATGGTAAACCAGCTGATATTTATTCTCTTGCGAAAACATTATGGATTTTAATAACAAAAGAAAGATTGGGGTTTGAAGGACAGTATATCCCAGATGAGTTTATCGGTATCAACAATAAATTAACAGGAATATATTCTAAACCACTTGATGAATTGTTGACTGCTTGCACTCAAAATGATCCAAATAAAAGGCCAACTGCTCAAGTCTTCAGAAATTTATTAAAGCAATGGTTAACTCTAAATCTGAAGTTTCCTGAAAATTAAAATCGGGCGGAAGAAGATTTAAAATTCAATTGGCATAGAAATTGAGTTTCATTTTTCATGCCAAGCGCAGATGTTATTCAAGATAACATACTGAATTTATTTGAATTGAGCACTAAATAAACCTTGGAAGGCAGGTGCTCCTATGGTATATTTTAATTGGCTAATTAATTGAAATTATACCAAAAAAGGAGCGGCCTACCATGTTTATATTACGTGATTTGCTATTACCTCTGCAAGCGGTATTTTCTAATACTGCCCAAGGACAGAAACGTAAAGCCTGGTTTGTATACACGCTATTGGCTGTGGTGGTTCCATTTACATCCTCAATCACCTCCAACCTGTTACGTGCCTTGCAAACGCTATTTGGTTTAACGCTGAAAAGTCAGCGCTTTTATGCCTTCATGGCGAGCCCTACATTGCCATGGAAAAAGCTATGGCATGCCATGTGGGGAATGATTCCTTCACCGGCTGAAGAAGAACGACTGATGTTAGCTCTGGACGATTCGATGAACCCAAAGAGTGGGAAAAAAATTTTTGGTTGCGCACATTTTTACGACCATGCCGCAAAGGTCAACCAAAGTTCGTATCCATGGTCACAGTGTATTCTGGTAGTAGGGTTATTGAAAAAAATAAAATCCCGATGGGCCTGCCTGCCTCTTGATTTTCGGTTTTATATGATGAAAAAGGATATTGATGCCGAATCGGCTACTGCCACACGAAGAGGACAGGTTCTTCCCTTTGAAGACAAAATGGCACAAGCGGCCACAATGATAACGGACATTCAAAATTATTTTAAGCAGCCGGTGTTGATTGTGACAGATAGCTGGTTTGGCAACAATGGCCTCTGGTCCAGGTTGGATCGTGAAACTGACGGCGCTTTCCATCTGCTTTCGCGTATGCGAACAAATATTACATTATATCAGCAATTCTCAGTGAAGGGATGTGAGCATTAGGAAAATATCTGTCACCCGTGCATTTTAGCAACAATGCGGGACAGTGTTGACCACGGAGTTGCTATTTCCTTCGGTTACCTTAACAGCTACGTTAAATATGACAATGTTTTTTATCCAAAGCCAATAGTCAGCCTTGGGATTGTCTTGATGCGTCACCCCTATTTTCTCAAATACAAATTTTTAAAGAAAGTTGCTTATGGCGCTCGAATACCAGTTGATGGTGATATAATAAACTGCAGCAATGATTCCCAGTTTCTGAAAATGATAATCCGAATCATACAGCGAAGTTGATTCCAAAATTCTTTACGAGCACTGAATTTAGCCCTTGCTTTCTTAAAAAGTGGGTCCATCAATTCGATGATTTGATGCATGGAGAAGGCTATTAGAATGATGATGAAAAAATTAAATGAAAGATTCTTTTCCCCATGCCCAAAATTGTGTTCGGCATGATAACCTTGATTTTTCAAGGTATTGAAATTTTCGTTTTCAATTTTCCATTTGGCCCTGCCGGCCTTGACAAGTTTGTTTACATTGTCGGCGTTCACCTCAATATCCGTCACCCAGCTATTTGTGTAGGTGATTTTGTCTTGATCTTTGATAATGCTGTATTCAAGGAAATTTATTTCCGGTGGTGATGTTCCCCCGTTTAAACGGAGACCATTGATCCACTCGTATCTATGGGTCAGCCCTTTTTTGTCTTTCCATTCGATCACGTCTGCTTCATCCTGTTCGTCTTTCTGCAGGACCTGCTCGAATAAAATTGTATGATCTGTTGGCTTCGCCACCAGAATAAAAGACATCTTCAATTTTTTAAGCAGTTCAACGAATGGTTTTTTGGAATATAGATCATCAGCAGTGATCACTATTTTCAGATTGGGGTGATCCGTTCGAATGCGCTGCAGTATCCGTTTTCCGGCATTGATCTCACAATCTTGTTTTTTGGTTCCATCGGTATTCTTTATGGGTTCAGGTGCTAATGGAAACACCTGGGGCTTGTCAGGGTGAACGACAGCGGCCCCTATAGCTTGATGGGAGTAGCTTGTGGTGCCATTGCGGTGTTTTTTCACCAAACATGAAGGACAATTGACGCTCTCTGACCGAAAATATTGTGTTCCGTCAATCGGGATAATATAGCCGTCTTCTAAAAAAAGATAATCATTTAAATGGTTACCACGTTGAAGCAACTCAAAAAAGTCTGAGAAAACCGGATACAGTTTCTCCGGCGGTACATTGTCGAGGATCGTCCTCATTTGATTGTCTTTTGGAATGGTCGTAACATTGAACATTGTTTGCAAGTTGTTCAATTGTGAAGCTTCTTCAAGGCGCCTTTGAAATTCAAGCATTGATGGGTCTTGAAAAAACATCATAGCAAGGGCACTCAAACATGAATCATGCAAGGAGTATTTTATTTTTCCTGTTTGACGCTTTTCAACAATCTCATCGGCCCGTTTAGAAACCGTCTTTCTGAGATTTGAAAATTTGAGTGGTTTTCCAGTGGTCAAGCTGATAGCCCCTATACAATGTATCGTCGAGTAAGACTACCATAAAGTAAATAAAAAATCTAGTTTTATATATTTAAGTATTTCAGTAAGTTATAAAATACTTTCCATGGTGTTGCATATTGGAATTCGCAACAAGAGGGCTTACCGTAGATTAAAGAATATATGATTAATTCAGGATTAACTATCATAGCAATTTGGCAAAAACATTACGACAATAAATTCGGACTTATTTCCAGAAAAGCCTATTGGTTAAGGATTTCAACCTTCACTGAGAATTGCTGACATTATATGACGTTGTACCTGTCTGTGCGGGAACACCGAAGGCTGGCCGCCCACGAAAATATGGCCAACGTTTGGGATCTGTTGATACTTGTGCACCGAAATTGAAGGAAAAGGCTCGGAATTATCTAGTTTTTCTGTACGGCAAAAAAAAGGAAGTGCAGGCATATTCACAAACCGTTATGCTGAAAACGATGAAATGCCGCGTACGAGTTGTCTGGGTTTATCGAAAAACACGGTATGTCGCCCTCATGACCACAGATATGGAGCTTTCGGTTGAGCAAATTATAGAATATTATGGTGCACGGTGGAAAATTGAATCCGGGTTTAAAGAAATCAAACAGGATATTGGCAGTTCAAAATCACAAGTTCGAAATTCGGAATCCGTATTAAATCATCTTAATTTCTGCATGATGGCCACCACGCTGACATGGATCTATGCCGACCGATTGGAAAACGCACCAGATCGAAGACATAAAATTCGGGGGCGAGCCGGATTTGCATTTTCTGATGTGCGCAGGATAATTGCGGAGGCGGCATTGAGTTCTGATTTTTATAGTGTTTGCCCTGTACCGGGGCAAAACCCACAAAAATCTTTGGTCAGGACCTTGCTGCACATGGTCGCATAGCAAGTGCTTGGTAAATTTATAGGAAACTTTAGCTCTAAATGATGATTTTCAAAAAAGAAACCCTGCTCAATGGCAAGACATACAAAAGGATCTATTCCCTTCATCAACGCCAGCAACTGCCGTTTGGAATACGCGGGAAGATATCGTTACAATTTTGAACAAAATTGGTTCGATTAGAAGCCTAAATCATATGTTTTTTCCAAGTGGCGGAGGGTTAGACCTTGTTTCCGCAAAGTTTTCTAATGAAAAAGATTGTATAGAATTAATAGCTGAAGGTACCGTTAATGTTGTTAAGCCCAAAAAGCTCACTTTTGAATCATTCGGTTTTAACTATAAGTGGAATTATTTCAGACTGGAAACTTATGAGCTTAAGAAAAGTAACGTATATGATGACTATTCAGAGGATAGCATCAGGGAAGAGCTAACTGAGATAGCTCCAGCGGTTTATGCAGATCATCGATGTTTCAAATACAACGATTTAAATGGGTTACCCCTTCCCGACGGTGCTCGCCCTATCTGTAGATTTTTTAGAGGTAGTTTCGTTTTTTTCCAAAAGACCTCAATCTATAATAAAACCCCATCCACATATTCTGCTACGCATGAAAAAATGACAGAACCAGAATTTAGAAAAATGATACAAAAAGCTGCGAAATTGTTCCATAAAGAAGACACTATCGTTGATCCCGAGATCGGGGCTGAATTGAAAACTGTAAAATCAACTTCTTGGAAGTCATACTCAGGTTCTATTTCTATAGAAGAAGTTAATATGATTAAAAAGACCATTGAATTATCCATGAAGGTCAGTAAAGAGTATGAACTACTTTCTGAAACTATGGGCGATGACCTGAGCAAATGGTACAAGGCAGAAGAACCAGAAAAAAAGAAATTAAACGAATTCTTAAATACATTGGGAAAAGAGGAATTATTGCTAATTGAAGGTGTCATGTATGCAGGTCGGGATTATACGATCAGTGGGATGGTTCATCCTCTAGAAAATTACATACAAATATATGAGGAAGGTACAGCAGACAACATTTGTAGTAAGGCACCATTGGCAAAATATTTATCAGCAGGGTTAAAGGTATATAGATAGGATTGAACTGTACGATAAAACGTAGATATTAGTAGGTCCAATCCACAATCAAGCAGATGGGATCGGGCCAAGTACGATGCTTGTCAATTAAGGAACTATCCTAAAAAACACCCTCTAAAAGGGGTCTATAATCGCTTTTTCGGGTCAGAAAAACATTATAGAAAACCAGATCAAATATTCAAACAAACCAAATGAAGACGGATAAACCGCTTATTTGGAAACGTTATATTTATTAAAAGCATAAGAAGGTCACTATAGCTCATGGAATATTTACTGTTTTCGCAGCTTACCGAAACAGACTTCGATGAAATAGTACTAAATGTGGGCGGGAGACGATATACCGAAGATCCTAATATCCAAGATTTAAATTGTGACTATATCCTTGACGATGCCGTTATAGAACTCAAAATCATAGAAGAAGAGCCGATTGAAAAAAAGACTAAACAAGAAAAACTTGCTAATTTATTTCGTTCAGATACTAAAACCGTGATACTGAATCCCCTTGACTTGGATCATCAGGGCAAGCGTAAATACTATCAAGAATTGGCCACCCCTTTAAAAACCCAGCTAAAAAAGGCATCAAAACAGCTTCAAACATCAGCGTGTACGGTTGACGCACAGGTAAAGATAGCAATTATAATGAATAACGGTCTTACAATGACTGGCCATGATGAGTTTCGGCGATTAGCCATTGAACGAACTAAAAATGATACTTCTGGCATTGATATTTTGATTGTTTGTGGAATGTATTATTTCTCGGATAAATTCGATTCTTATGCCTTCTTTGAGTTTAATGATATAAAAATCCATGGAAAAGATTGCCCAGATTTGACTAAAAAACTGCGAGATGCCTGGTATAAAAAAGTCGAGCAGTATATGACGCAACAAATAGTCGACCTTAATATCAAACGTACAAAGGAACCTATTCAAGATTTATTTTTCGAACTTGATGGCATTAGATACGTTAAACCGCCTATTCAATGGGGCAAGCCATCAGAGTTCTATGGAGAAGCAGGTCGCCCACGTGAAGACACCACTGGGCTGAACCAATGTCCTCCGGTTGCTACGGTTTTACCTATTTTTGATGATGAGTCCTACAATTATGCTAAAAGAAATATTATTGATAGCACTATTCTTAAAGACTCACTGCGCGAATATCTTATTTGGGCGAAAAACGAACAGGAAAGCGCATCAAAGCCTTTTTCGCCAATAGTTCTAACTCTAATTAAATTACAGGAATTAGAGAAGCTTCAGCATCCATTTCACTTTAAACAGATCGTTCAAAGTGCACTCCCCATATTTCAGAATGCATTGATCAGCACAGTAGATAAAGCCACTGAGTTTTACGAAAATCCAATTAGCCTCAATTACATTTTGGTTCAAGTAAATGAAATTGGGATTGATAAAGCCAATGATATCGCATTTATTTCTCACAATATGGATCACTGTACGCCACCAATTCAGAAATTTCTAATTAAAGGTGAAAGAATGAAGTATGAGTATGCCATTATGCTTGCCTCTGCTTATTGCCTGTCAGTTAATGCCGATACCGTTTATTACTATAGGAATGAAGATTTTAAATGGAAATGAGAACATTAATTAAACGTCATAGTTACCAGTGAATCAATTGAATGAAATGGAAAAAACAAATATAATCGGGATAGGACTCCCCATCACTGAGGAGCCCTCCCACACCACCCGGCATACGGATCACGTACCAGGGCGGTTCGGCTGATTTTAGGAATCAGTTCCCGGGCAGATATAATCCTTGATCAATAAAATATCGTTCAGGCATGGCAATGGCCACCCACTTGATTTTGCTCATGTGCCAATACTTTTTTCGGGCATTGCCGCATAGCATGGCATCCTGGTGAGAAATACCAAGTTTCTCAAGGTTACGAACCCTGGTTTTGGGATTTTTCCATTGTTTCCAAACAAGGCTTCTCAGCCGTCGCCTTATCCAGATTTTGAGCCCTTTGAGGAATGATTTTGCCTCTGTAAGCCGGAAATAATTCCACCATCCCCGAAAATATCGGTTCAATTCCTGAATGACCTGCCACAGGCTTTTACCCCGCTTGCGGCTGGTCAATTCCCGTACCTTGTCCTTGAACCGTTTCATACTCTTGGCATGAATCCGGATCTTTGACTGCCCACACATTTGAAAATATGTGAATCCAAGGAATTTGCGCAACCACGGTCTGCTGACAGCACTTTTGTCCTGGTTTACTTTGAGCTTGAGTTTCACGGTTAGAAACCTGGTGATACTCTCCTTAACCCTTTCGGCTGCTTTCCGGCTCTTACAGAAGATCATGAAGTCATCGGCATAACGGACATATCGGTGTCCTCGTTTCTCAAGTTCCTTATCCAACTCATCAAGGACGATGTTGGAAAGCAGAGGAGAGAGCGGACCTCCCTGGGGAGTCCCTTCTTCCGTAGGCACCATAACGCCTGAGGTCATTACACCGGATCTTAGATATTGCCGTATTACCTTTAATACGCGCTTATCCTTGATTCTACCGGCGAGTCTACTCATCAAACGGTCGTGCGAAACGCGGTCGAAAAATTTTGACAGGTCCATGTCTACGACATATGTATAACCTTCAACCATGTACCTTTTACCCTGCATCACCGCATCGTGTGCAGATCTTCCGGGTCTGAACCCATAGCTGCCTTCAGAGAAAAAAGGTTCCCATACCTGTTCCAGGATCTGGGATATGGCCTGCTGTATAAACCGATCAAGCACCGTGGGTATTCCCAGTAAACGGACACCACCATCCGGTTTAGGAATTTCCTTTCGTTTCACCGGTAGCGGTTTATGCCTGCAGTTAAGCAGGTCTTGTTCAATTTCAGGCCAGTGCTTTGCCAGGTAGTTCCCCAGTTGGGCGGTTTTCATACCGTCTACGCCGGGTGCTCCTTTGTTGGCACAAACCTGTTTCCATGCCCGGATAATGTTGTTGCGTTCAAGGATCATCTCCATTAACCGGTCGTTGTTTCCCAGACTTTCGGCAATCTGTGACGCTGGGAACAGTTCCATCTGCTGTGGCCGTCTGTTCACAAGTACACACCTCCTATTTGTCGTTATCATTTACCCGGACCATTCGGCCCAGGCACCGTTCAGGCCTTTACCGGGGGTGAGACCTCCCCGTTTTTTTGCGGGGCTCGTTTCCTCCGGCTACTATGCCTTCTGCTGACTTCTCCCATGCGGTCAAGGTCGGTTGCCCGGCCTTCAGCCGTTTTACCGGCACATGGGAGACCTCCCGGGGTAAACACATGCCTTTCAGTACGTGGATGCCGGGTTTACGGATACACCCTATAATGGATAGAGGACTTTACCTTGTTGTGCAGGCTCGTCCCGGTGTATGCGCCTCATACCCGATTTCTGTTCGTCACCCCGTACTTTTGTGGTGCCCTGCCTCGGCAGGACGGCTTCCTTCAGAAGTGCCGTCACCGGTACCCCGTTGCCATACCACTACACCCTTCGCCTCCATCAGGCTGGGTCTAAGACTTGCCAAATGTATTGGAATTTTATACATTTGACTCACTTTTAAGAACATGTGCCGTGCCCGGCACACACAAAGCTTTTGCAGCGGAGCGCAAAAAGCGCGCGCCCGCTGAAAAGCAACGTTGACTTTGTCTATAATTTATGGCAGAAACCATTGGTAATAAAGGCGTTGACTACTTTCGTTATTCCTTTCCGCCTGGAATTTAGGGTTGGGCACCCTTGATACCATCATTCTTCTCTCTTTGATTGGATAAATGCTTCTCGGATTATGCCGGATTAAAATCCTTTTGAAAGATTAAGGCAGTAGCGCATTGATAAGTGAGAGTATTACTGTCTGCAAAAAATTAATTACTGGATCTAAAATATTGAAATAAAGCAGTGTGATGACGATAAAAAAGCCAAATCGTTCCAAACGAAGCAAAATTGCTTGGACACTTGCAGGGGAAAATCCTAAAAGAATTTTTGAGCCATCTAACGGTGGAATCGGAATGAGATTAAATGCTGCCAGGATAATATTGATTTTTGCAAAAACCTGAAGCACCATTGCAAAAACACTCGATTGAGGCAGGTTAAGCAGGCTGTAAAGAAAAAGGCTGAGAAATGCCAGGATCATGTTCATGATAATCCCTGCAGATGAGACCAAAATCATGCCTTTTCGGTAATCCTGAATATAACTGAAATTTATAGGTACCGGTTTTGCCCAGCCAAACCCTACAAGAAACAACATCAGAGTTCCCAAAGGATCAAGGTGCTTGAGAGGATTGAGGCTCAGCCGACCAAGGTGTTTGGCCGTTGGATCACCCAGTCGATAAGCAACATACCCATGGGCCAGTTCATGAAAAATAATGGCATATATCAAGGGAATAGCGATGAGAATGAATGCAATCGGGTTGTTAAGCAGTAAACTGAGCAATCCCATTTGTGTTTGTTTCCTTTGTGATACCGCATTGTTGATGGTATGCGGATAATAACATCTTATTAACGGCAGTCAAGCGCATGGATCAAACGAAGTGCACAAATGGATTTGAGGCGATCTATTGTTATTCCAGTACTTGCCGTAATTTTGTGGGGAATAACCCGAAAAGATACCATAAATCTTCGCCTTTATTTGTCCAAAGTCATTTCGGAATCTGTGCTGATAGAATAGTACTTTGGGAATCAATTTACATGCTTGTACCTGAACAAAAGAAACCGGGCTATTCACATGGTGAATGCCCGGTTACAAAGGAGAGAGATTGAAAAATATGTTAAATTGAAGGACTGTTGTTTACACCCTTCAATGGATAGACTTTTTATATCAACCCCAAATGACCTGGACCTTACTCGAAGATTACCAGTTGATTAGTTTCATAAGTTTGATTTTCGTATGTTAAGCTGTAAGCGCTTAATGAACCCCACCTTGTATAGGGAGGCTCGTTATGCGATATGAGGAGGACCGGCAAGTTTGGTCTTGTCGAGGTATTGAGGTAACAAAGCTTTGTAATCATCCTCGGTCATAGCATCGGGGAGTTTTTCCAGAAGGTAACGAAAATACCAGTATGGTTCAAGACCATTTGCTTTGGCGGTTTCGATTAGGCTGTAAATGGCTGCACTGGCAGCGGCGCCTTCAGGGATTACAGAGAAGAGCCAGTTTTTCCGGTCGATCACAAAAGGGCGAATGGTGTTTTCGGCCATATTGTTGTCCGGAGCCTGCCGATAAAAAGGGAGGGCATCGACAAATTTGGCCACCAGAACGTAGGCGATCGGGCCGGGGGTTCCAATACATTTTGGAATAACCTGCTCAGGCATGGGGGCGATGGACACCCTAGGGCCTTCACTTTCAACACCCTCACAATGCTTGCAGGCATATTTAGGGCGGATGTGTTTAACAACCTGGATTTTAGCAGGGATGATATCAAGCTGTTTGGATACCTCTTCACCGATGCGTTCTTTGACGCATCCGCACTCACAGACCTTCTCTGCATCTTTGAGATCGTGAACGACTTCAATTACAGGCAGGTTGTCCGGGATGGGGCGTCGACCCCGTTTTTTCCTTTTATGGGCCGGGACATCAATCTCCTCATCCTCTTCAAGCTGATCACCGATGGGGAATTCTTCTTCCGGTATGTCAAAAAGGCAGAGTTGAACCTGGTTTGGATTGATCGGTTTCTTTTCGCTTTTACGCCCAAAAAGCTGGTCCTGGAGATACTATAATGCTCGCTAACCAGAATGGACAATCCGTTAATGGATTTACGCATGTCCGTATAACCCAGAGCCAGGTAAACCTTGATGTTGTCCGAATGCAAACAAAACCGCTTTGAAGTTCTTTCAGACCTTTTCTAATTGTATCACGATTCCATCCAAGATCATTTTCTGCTTTTCTTTGGCCGTCTTTCCACATAAGAGATACTACATGAACCATAAACCTTGCACATTTTTGCTTTTTGGGTGCGGATTAATAGCCTTTTGCCGATTCAGCAAAAACAGAGAAATGAGGGAATAAACAACATTTGAAAAATTAAGAGAAAAATACATTGGCATTGTCAAACTGATGAAGCAATGACAGTGCCAACGGACACCCTGTATTTTTATTCATTATTAAAAAATCAACCTTTGACCTTCTTGAATAGTTTCGATATATTAAAGGCACTCCCAGTTGAACAACAGTTGTTGATTATCCCCATACTTATTACAGCACGACCAGCCTTGGATCACTTAATCTCTCTTGAATCTCATTTTGTGTGATCGTCACCTGTCTTTTCGGCATCACACAGGATACGTCCAAACCGCTTTAAGTAGTTAACTTTTTAACTTTTAAAGAAAAGGAGAGAACCATGAACACCCATGAACTTCATTACGAAACCATTACCCGTTTGACCACAGCGATTTCCCAATGCAGAGAGCAGGAGGAAGTTGCCATGATTACCGCCGAAAGTGTAAAAAGTGCGTTAAATGCCAAGGGATGCTGTGTTTTTCTGGTCAACAGGGAAACCGGAAAGCTTGATCTGATGGGATCCTCCGGGCTGAGCCGGGAATACCTTGAAAAAGGGCCGACCCATTTTAAACAGGCAATCAAAGAAGCCAAGGATGCGGTTCCCATTGCCATTTACGATGTTATGGATGATCCCCGAATTGAGTATCCTGAAGAGGCGAAAAAAGAAGGGATCTCCTCGTTACTGGGTGTACCTATTGTCAGCCAGAACAAAATTATCGGTGCACTCCGGGTGTACACCGCAAAACCATGGGAATTTTCACAGGATGATGTCACCGTGGTCCAGGCGGTTGCCCTGATCTGCGGTATGGCCATGGATATCTGCCGGATGTACAAAGGGTATAAAACCAGCATTGAAATCTTGAAAAACATGAGGGATTCGTCAAGTTTCAATGTCAACAAATGGACCCCGTATGAAGGCGTACCCACGAGTGTGAGCCAATCCATTTGCGATTATTAGCCAATGGCTAAGCAAGAATAGATCTTGCTGTCTGGCAACCCAATTCACAAAAGGCCCCCGGAGATAATGATCTTGATTATCTCCGGGGGCCAATATATTCCAATCAATTTTCCAATCAGCAACATCCCATTTTTTTGACATGTTGAATTTAAAATTCTTACATATAATCCACAAGCATCCCCGTGGTCTGGCGCAACCGCTGGCTGATAAGCTTGGAAATTTTCCACAGCAGTTGAACCCCTAATTGAGGATCATCCTGGGTGAGACGAATCAGATTATCCTGGGTCATAAAAAAGATGACTGTTTCTTTCACGGCAATACCGGAAGCGGAACGCGGCTCGCCGTCAATCAGGGCCATTTCGCCGAAAGTCTGGGAACTGGTGAGAGTTGTCACCCGGGTGTTTTCCTTGATGATGTCAATGGCTCCACTGACGATAATCCCCAGACTTTTGTCCGTATCCCCTTCTTTGAATACAATGGCCCCGGTTTTAGCCATCACCGGTTCAATATAGAAACATATTTTTTTGACATGATCCCAGGAGAACTCCCGAGCCCATTTTGTTTTCTGAAGAATATTGGCATACCTGGCATATTTTTCCAGGGATGGACCTGCGGCATTTTGCCGCTCAGTAGATTTCATTGTTTTTCCGATCATTAAAAGTAGATTAATTTAATATTAAATTCTTGAACTTCTAATGTCAATAAATCGGCACAGCCTTATTCTTTAACGATAAATTCGTCCATTTTGGCAAAAAGGCTGTCAGGCCACTCTTCGGCGGTCAGAAACATCTCCTTTTCTTCGGGGGTCAGGCCTTCTTTGATAACGGGGGGCAGACTCTCATAGGCCTCAAGTCTGACTTTTTCTTGTTTTTTATCCATTTTTCATCTCCTTTTTTATTACCACAACAAACAAAAATTTTAGGTCGTGCCGTAACGGAAAGCCGTGTTTGGACGAAAAGTTGCCCAGATGCAAGACGCAGATGGGTGACTTTTCGTTCAAACACTAGGTGAAAAGCCTGGAAACCAGGGCGGTTACCGCCGTCTCCACCCGAAGAATCCTCAATCCCATGGTCATGGACTCAAAACCCTGATCCTCAAGGGTTTGCACTTCAAGATCAATGAACCCGCCTTCCGGGCCGATCACAAGAACTGTATCAGAATTGATTCCCACCGGACAAAGAGCCTGGGCTTTGGGATGGGCGAGAATTCTTTTTTTGTTTCTGCTCAGTTCCGGCAGCTCTTCTTTAACAAAAGGTGTAAAAAAACGTTTCAGGTGCACCCGGGGCATAATGGTATCCCGGGCCTGGCAAAGGCCCAGGTCAAGATGACGCTGGATATCGGATTCAGACAATACACCGGAATCCCAGAAACTTTTTTCCACCCGCCGGGAATTGATCAGAAAAATCTCTTTCACGCCAAGACTTGCAAGACTTTGAAGAATACGCTTAAGCATCTTGGGCCGGGGTAAAGCCAGCACCAAGGACAGGGGCAAAGGCGCCGGCGGGGCCTGGTCAAGGCTGACGTCCATTTCAATGGCGTTTCGTTCCATGGACACAATCACACCTGTCCCCATATTTGCATTTTTTTTTCCACACACAAGGGTATCACCGGGCTTTGCCCCGAGCACCCGGATAACATGCCTGCATCGGTCGTCCTGGAGCCGTACCCGGTTCAAGCCTGTGAAATCTTGTTCTTCCAGCAGGATAAGGTTCATCTCAGAAGGTAACGATTTCCATGTTTCTGATCAACTTCCGGAACTCTTTCATCCAGTCGGCACCCCCTGCAAGCCGTGCCAGCTCCACGGCCATATGTACAGGTACGACCTGTTTCTGGCGGCCCAACCCCTGGACACAGGAAGGGCAGTTGGTCAATATTTTCGGCTTAACGGTATCCAGGCGAGCCTGCTCAACAGCATTTTGTTTCCTCAAAAACATGTTGTAGCTGATATCCGGGCGGGACAGGGACATGGTACCGGCTTCGGAACAGCAGTAGGGCACTGGCGTGGCCTCGATTCCTGCCTTTGCCAACCGTGTCACTGCCGTACCCTTCAGACTGTCATGACAGGGCGCATGGTAAAGACAGGTTTGGGGACTGGCTATGGTCAGACCATTTTCAAACAGGAATCCTGAGATATCAAACAAACCGGCATCAAACAGGTCGGTGATGCCCAGTTCGGACAAGGAATCCATGCAGGTTCCGCAGGAGACAATGCAGCCGGAAAAATCAAGGTCATTGAACATGTCCCGGATCTGGGTCATGATAATGGTGTTCTCAAGCAGCATCTTTTGGGCCTCTTTGGTCCGGGCATTGACCTTCAAGGGGTATCCGCAGCACATATACGGCGGCGGCAGCACCACCTGGTGGCCCCGGGAGAGCAGCAGAAAAATGGTGGCCCTTGAGATGTCTGAAAACATGCGTTCACTGCCGCACCCTGGGAAATAAAACACCGTTGACACAATGTCGCCCGCAGGATTCAATAAAATGGCCTGGTTTCTGTCCGCATGGGGCAGATGAGCCCGCAGGGTGGTCAGTCCGGGCCGGGACACCGGCGCGTGCAGCAACTGCATCGGTCTTGTTTCCTTCAACGCCGGCACCAAAGCCGCCGGCTTTGCAAGTTGCACCGCTGTACGCTGGGCAGAACTGCCGCCTGTCAGAAGCCCTGTACGGATAATCGGGTTCAGAACCTGATGGCGGGTTCCCAGATACCCCAGGGTCAGCTTTGTGGCTACAGGCGTGTGCTTGAAACTCATTTTTTTCAGAATTTCACGCTCCTTGATGGAAATAGCCCCGGAATCGATATTCACCGGGCACTTGTCAAGGCACTTGTGGCATATGGTGCAGTGATCGGCAATCTGTCCAAGGTTTTTGAGCACCTTGAATTTTGTGGACTGGGTGCGCTGGGTAATGTAAAGCAACGCCTCGATCAAAGCGCCCAGGGCCAGGTTTTTATTCCTGGGGTGGAAAAACATGTTCCTTGCCGGAAAAAACACCGGACACTGGGGCTTGCACTTGCCGCAGCGAACACAATGGGAAATGTTTGCAGCAAGATCCGACAGGGAGCCGTGCTTGAGAATCTGGGCCTCAAGCTCCAGGAGATTAAAGGACGGTGTGAATACTTTGTTCAGGATATCCGGCTCGGACAGCTTGCCCGGATTCATCAGCCCGTCCGGGTCCACCTGTTTGCGATACGCGTTAAACCGGGTCACCTGGTCCTCATCCAGGTATTTGAATTTGGTGACGCCTATGCCGTGTTCGCCGGAAACCACACCGTCAAGGGCCACAGCCTTGGCCATAACCTTGTCTGCAGTCATGTGGGCCCGTTCAAGCATCTGCCGGTCATTGGAAAACACCGGGATATTGACATGGACATTACCGTCCCCGGCATGCATGTGGGTGGCAATGACAATGAGGCGGCTTAGGGTGTCATTGTAAATACGGTCAACATTGGAAAGAACCAGGCTGTATCCCCGAAGATGTTCCTGGATCTGACTGTGAAAATTTTTGGTATGGATAAAGGCTTCAATGGCGTCCCGGGAGGCAATGCTGAGCTTTTGACGGATGGCGTAAGCCATGTCCTTGATCCGGCCCACCTTTTTGCCCAGCCACTGGGGATCGGAAAGGGGAATGGCCGTATCAAGATAGGCCAGGATGTTTTGGATAATCCTGCCCTGGGTGTATTTTTTCTCTTCAAGGTTAGTCTGGTCAACAAATCTGACAAAATCGGCCAGGCTGTCAATGGGCAGAACAATATCTTCGTTGAGTTTAAAGGCATTGGTGTGGGCGGCAATGGCGCCAAGCCGCTTGCGGTCTTCCCAGTACCGCGCAGCCTCTGCCCGGTCCTTTGCAATGGAAAGACCCGTCTTGTCGTAAGATTCCAGGATCGTTTCTATACCAAGCATCCCCTGCTTAAGGGAGTCGGCATCATTGGAGACCATATCAATGAGCAATACGGCTTTCAGCCGGTCTGCCACCGGGCGCTTGGTCTTATATTTGATGGCCTTGATGTACTCCTCGTCAAAATGCTCGAGAGCCATGAGCGCGGGATCGCTGTTGTCAAACCGGGTGCAGACCTGGGTAATCACCTTGCCGGCCTCGGTCATGTCATTGCCGAAAAATTCAATGCAGCAGGTGGCTTTGTGTGCAAATTCAGGGTAGAGGATAAATTCGGCCCAGGTGATGATGCCGTCACATCCCTCTTTTTGCAGCCCTGGAACACCGCCTAACACCTTATTGGTAACATCCTTGCCAAGCCCCTTTTTACGGACATCGGCCCCGGTCAGCTCTATGGTGTCCAGGACCTGCCCCTTTTCATCCCTGATAATAAAACAAAGGGTATCCTCATACCAGATTTTGCGTAACGGGTGGTCTTTGCGTTGCACTGTAAGCAGACGGCCGTCGGGCATGGTGATCCTGAAGGAAAGGACATTGTCAATGGCGGTGCCGTAGAGCACGGCTGTCTTACCGCCCGCATTTTCCGCCAGATTGCCGCCAATGGTGCAGGCCCAGGCAGAGGTGGGATCTGTGGCAAAAATATAGCCTTCAGCTGCCGCCGCATCCTTGGCATCCTGGGTGATGACGCCGGCTTCCAGGGGCAATACGGCATAATTCCTGCCGTCTTTGGTTTTGCGGTGTTCAATGGGGAAAATGGTGTTCAGCTTCTCCGTATTGATCATGACGCAGTCCGGTGCCAGAGGTGTTGCCCCGCCGGTCAGTCCGGTTCCCCCGCCCCGGGGGATGATGTGAAACCCAAGCTTCTTTAATTTTTTTACAAGGCCTGGAACCTGGTCTTCCCGGTCCGGCAGAAGCACGCAAAGGGGCATGTATCTTCGCCAGTCCGTGGCGTCCGTGGCATGGGATGTAATATTAAAGGGGTCAAAACAGATGTTGTTCTTGCCCACCACAGGGGAAAGGTGGCGTGCAATCCTTGCCTGTTCCTTTGCCACGGCAGAGATCTGGGCTTTGAGTTCCTGCAGAGAGGATCTGCACCTGTCAAGGACGATGCGGACTTCGTCGTGCTGGGCATGCCCGGCAATATTGAAAAGGTCTTTTTCAAATTCTGTAAACAGCCGGCGCCTGAGCATGGGATGTTCCACCAGCTCCTGGAACAGAAAAGCATTCCGGCGGATAACAAAAATATCCCCCATGAAACGGTGCAGAATCCGGGAGGATCGTCCCGTACCTTTAAGGGCCTCCAGAATACGGATGGTGCCAAGAATCTCATTGCCGAACAAATGGGCAATGATCTGGTCATCCCCTGCCGAGGTGTAGTTAAACGGTATTTTTCTAAAAGGGTCTCGCATTATACTTCAAATAACATGTATGTGTCTGTCAATCTTACTCGTTATGTTCCCTTGTCTTGTGGAACTCTATGTCCGGCCAGTCCTCTTTGATAAACCCGAGCTGATACTCACTTGTGGTCAGATAGGTCAAACGGCCTTCAGCATCCCGGGTCAGGCTGGATTCGTTTTTGCGCACAAACTCCTTGAGCCGTGCTTCGCTCTCGCACTCCACCCAC
This sequence comes from uncultured Desulfobacter sp., assembly GCF_963665355.1. Lineage (GTDB taxonomy): Bacteria > Desulfobacterota > Desulfobacteria > Desulfobacterales > Desulfobacteraceae > Desulfobacter. Next base: position 3,878,726 of record NZ_OY762229.1, on the reverse strand, counting down.
CGGGCCACGGACAGGTCAATGGACTCGTATCCGGCATTGACACTGTACTCGGCCTTGAGCCGTGCCATGGTGACGTCAAACTGAAGCACACCCACGGCACCGATGATATGCATGTTGCCGTGCAAAGGACGGAATACCTGGATGGTGCCCTCTTCCGCCAGCTGGGTCAGTCCCTTTGTAAGAGCCTTGGCCTTTAAAGGATCCTTGAGCAGCACCCGCCTGAAATGCTCCGGGGCAAAATTGGGGATGCCCAGGAACTTCAAGGGTTCTTTTGAGGTAAAGGTATCCCCGATCTTGATGGTACCGTGGTTATGGATACCGATGATATCCCCCGGATACGCCTCTTCCACATTGGACCGTTCCTGGGCCATGAAAATGGTGGCATTGGCAATCTTGATATCTTTTCCAATGCGATGGTGCCTCACCTTCATGCCTTTGGTGAATTTTCCCGAACAGATCCTGAAAAAAGCGATTCTGTCCCTGTGCTCGGGGTCCATGTTGGCCTGGATTTTAAATGTGAATCCGGAGAATGCCGCCTCACAGGGGTTCACATCCCGGGTTGCAGTGGGCCTGATCCCGGGGCATGGTGCAATCCGGACAAATGCATCGAGCATCTCCCGGACACCAAAATTGTTGATGGCAGAACCAAAAAACACCGGGGTCTGGGTGCCGTTGAGATATAGATTGAGATCAAAGGGCTCGGCAGCCACGGAAATCAGCTCCACATCCTCGCGCAACTGTTGAGCGCGGCTGTCACCGATCATTTTATCCAGCATGGGATCATCAAGATCCCTGATCAATACGCCGTCGTCATTTTTCGGGGTGTATCCCGGCGTAAAAATGCCCAGCTGCCGTTCTTCCAGATTATACACGCCTTTAAACAGTTTTCCCATACCAATGGGCCAGGTCAGAGGCACGCACTCGATCTGCAGTTTATCCTCAATGTCCTGGAAAATATCAAGGGGCTCAAGCCCTTCCCGGTCCAGCTTGTTGATAAAGGTGATGATCGGGGTATTGCGCATCCGGCACACCTCCATCAGCTTCTGGGTCTGGGGCTCCACCCCCTTGGCAGAGTCAATGATCATCACGGCACAGTCCACCGCCGTGAGTACCCGGTAGGTATCCTCACTGAAGTCTCTATGTCCCGGGGTATCCAGCAGATTGATTTCAAAGTCTTTATAATTGAACTTCATCACCGAAGAGGATACCGAGATACCTCTTTCCTGCTCAATGGATAAAAAATCCGAGGTGGCCGCCCTTTCCGCTTTTCGGGATTTCACGGCGCCGGCCTGCTGGATGGCGCCGCCGAACAACAGCAGCTTTTCAGTCAATGTTGTTTTGCCGGCATCCGGGTGGCTGATAATTCCGAATGTTCTGCGCTTCTTTATTTCCGGCAGTAATGTTTTGTCTAATTTATTGTCTATGTTATCATCTATGGGATTTGTCATTAGTGTCTTTTAACCTGCCCGATCCATTCTAAAGGCTTTGATATTAAAAATTAAGGGTGGAAATCTAACAGCATTTCAACGTGGAATCAAGCCTTTAAAAAAATTTAAGGTCCGGTCTGAAGAGAACCGGACCTTAATGGTGGTATTATGGACACGATCGGCTATCCCCTGTTCAGTTCTGAATAAATTTCCTTGACAATATCGTCTGCTTTGTCAATGGGGACCTGGCAGGTTCCCACACGCCTGTGGCCGCCGCCGCCATATTTAAGCATCAAAGATCCCACATCGGCTGTGGCAGAGTCGTTGATAATACTGTAACCGCAGGTGATAACGATATTTTTGCGCTGGAAGCCCCACATGATCTGCATGGAGATATTGGCATCGGGAAACAGGCTGTATAATAGAAACCGGTTGCCGGTATAGATCTCTTCCTGATCCCTTAGGTCAAGAATCACGATATTGCCTTCCATACGGCCGTTGTCAAGGATCATCCGGCGAAACGGCTTTTCCTGTTCAAAATACCGCACGGTGCGCTCCTTGATATCCGGAATTTCAAGTATTTCCCTGTCCGTTTTGTGACGGCAGTAATCAATCATATTCATCATCAAAGCGTAGTTGCTGATGCGGTAATCTTTGTAGCGCCCCAGGCCCGTACGGGGATCCATGATAAAGGACAAAAGGACCCAGCCTTCGGGATTGAGAATCTCATCTTTTGTGAACCGGGCGGCATCTGCCTTGTCCACCGCATGTATCAGGGCATCAAGGTGATCATTTTTAAATTTTGCAAGGCCGCCGTAGTACTCGTAAATAACCCGGGCTGCACTGGGGGCCGAAGGATCACTGGCCCCGTCAAAATACCCGAATGCCCTACGTTCCTGCTCGCTGGAATGATGATCAAACCAGATACCGCAACCGCACACAAAAGGAATGTTTGCCAGAATGTCGTCGCAAGTAACTTGGATTTTACCGTCCTGGATATCCTTGGGATGGACAAACATAATGTCATCAATGATTCCTTTTTCTTTGAGAATGGCTGCACAGCCAAGGCCATCAAAATCGGAGCGGGTAACCAGTCGCATGAACATCTCCTTTTGTTACGAATATTTTATAAGATCATGATTTTGAAACATTATCATAGAACTCACAGGAATCTCAAATGGTTTTAGCGACATAATGGTATCTCGACGAAATAATTCGCCAAGTTTGACGCTGATAAAATGACCGGTCTTTGAACGTCATCAAAAAACCGGTCACATAAGAAGGTCTTAATTGATGGATGGGAACTATGGCAGCTCCCGGCCTATGCCGTGATATTCAAATCCGGCTTCTTTGATTTCCTCAGGGTCATACTGATTCCTGCCGTCAAAAATCACCCTGCTTTTCATCAGATCCGCCATTTTTTTAAAATCCGGCTGCCTGAAGGTTTTCCACTCTGTGACCAGAATACAGGCATCAGCACTGTCCAGGGCCGAATACGGGTCCTGGGCAAAGCCGATCTTTTCCTGTTCCTGTACCGGGATCTCCTTTTTTGCCTGGCTCATGGCCACCGGGTCATAGACATTGACCCTTGCCCCTGCATCCACAAGGGTTTTAATCAATACCCGGGAAGAGGCTTCGCGCATATCATCGGTGCCGGGTTTAAATGATAACCCCCAGATGCCGAATGTCCGCCCGGTCAAATCCTGTCCGAATCTTTTGATCACCTTGTGGCCAAGCACCTGCTTTTGAAGATTGTTCCGCTCTTCCACAGCCTCCAGAAGACTGGGCTTAAACCCCACATCCCTGCTGGTTTTCACAAGGGCCTTGACATCCTTGGGAAAACACGATCCCCCGTATCCGCAGCCGGGATAGATAAATGAATATCCGATCCGGGAATCAGAACCAATTCCCTTGCGTACGTTTTCCACATCCACCCCCAAGCGTTCGCACAGGTTGGATATCTCATTCATGAATGAAATCTTTGTGGCCAGCATGGAGTTGGCGGCATATTTAGTCATTTCAGCATCTTTCACATTCATGAACAGCATTTTGTCCCGGTTTCTTGAAAACGGCGCATACAGTCTGCGCATCAATTTTTCAGCCCGTTCGGAATCCGCGCCCACAATAATCCGATCCGGTTTAAGGAAATCATTAACTGCAGCCCCTTCCTTAAGAAACTCGGGATTTGATACCACGTCAAATTCAATGGCCTTTCCCCGGGCCTCAAGTTCTTTGCTGACCTGGGCCCTGACCTTGTCTGCCGTTCCCACGGGCACCGTGGATTTATCCACAATCACGGCATAATCATTAATCACTGAACCGATCTGCCGTGCCACTTCCAGAACATACTTCAAATCGGCAGAGCCGTCCTGCCCCGGCGGGGTGCCCACAGCAATGAAAAAAACAGAACACTGCTTTGCAGCCTGCTCCAGATTGGTGGTAAATTCAAGGGTTCCGTCCTGATAATTACTAAGGACTATGGATTCAAGGCCAGGCTCATAAATGGGAAGGATTCCTTTTTTCAAGTTATCTATTTTTTCATTGTCAATATCCACGCAGGTCACATGGCTTCCCATCTCAGAAAAGCATGCGCCCGTGACAAGTCCTACATATCCGGTTCCGATAATCGTTAATTTCATTTATTGTGTGCTGCCTTTGTGGTTGTTGTTATCCCCGACCCGCTTGGTTGCGGTATTGGACAAACTTAATGGAATAAATTGAATATTGTCAGACACTGCATCTTAACGCTTCAGCAATGGTAATTAATCCATTTTATAAATTTCTTGTCAACTCTATTTCTTTCTGATAGGGAAAACTAATATTGCTTGTTTGCATTTGCCATTCGGGTGACATCGAAAGTTCTGTAGCAAAATTAATCAAGAAAAGACTACAACCTTAATTGGGAGGATAAGTCGTGAGCAAAAAAGTAGGCGTATTATTGGCAGGGTGTGGCGTATACGACGGTTCTGAAATCCATGAAGCAGTATTGACACTGCTGTATCTGGATCAAGCGGGAGCCCAAATTATCTGTATGGCGCCGAACATGGACCAACTTCATGTCATTGATCACTTATCCGGGACTGAAACTTCCGAAACAAGAAATGTACTGGTGGAATCCGCACGGATTGCACGCGGAGAAATCAAAGATTTAAAAGATGTTCAGGCAAAAGATCTGGATGCCCTTATCATACCGGGCGGGTTTGGTGCAGCCAAAAATTTAAGTAATTTTGCAATCAACGGGGCCGAGGCACAGGTTCAACCTGACGTCCAGCGGATTATAACTGACATGGTTAACAGCCAAAAGCCAGTTGGTGCCCTTTGTATTGCGCCGGCAACATTGGCCAAAGCAATCGCAGACAAAAAACCAGAAGTCACCATTGGAAATGACCAGGGAACTGCCGACGCCATCGAAAAAATAGGCGGCAAGCATGTGGCATGCGCCGTTGATCAGACACACATTGACAAGGGCAAAAAAATTGTGACAACGCCGGCATATATGTTAGGACCCGGAATCAAAGATGTTGCCAAGGGAATTGAAAAGTTAGTAAAAGAAGTTCTATCCTTAATATAACAGCCATGGGCTGACCTGACATATCAACTGCCAGGTCCAGCCCACAACAAAGATTAAAAGATCTGAGTGACTTACCCAGTCTTTCGTATAAAACATAATTTAAACTGAGGGACAGTATACCTAAACGACAGGTATACTGTCCCCTGATTAAACAATATCAGATGGAAACCGTGCGTGTCCCCAACGGCGCAAAGCACACGGCGGCCAGCCGGAAATGGGCGAATCCGAAGGGGATGCCGATAATGGTCAAGCAAAGGCTGATCCCGGCCAGGATATGTGACATGGCCAGCCATATGCCGGCAAAGATGATCCATAAGATATTTGCCAGTGTGGTACCGGTGATCACCTCTTCCCCCACGGCCCTGGCATCCACAAGGGTCTTTCCGTAGGGAAAGGCGGCAAATCCTGCAATTCTGAACGCAGCCCAGCCAAAGGGAATGCCCACAATTGTCAGCATCAGAATACAGCCGGTAAGAATCCATAAAAGGCCGGCAGCCCATCCCCCGCCCAGTACGAACCAGAGCAGATTCAGCAAAAACGTCATTGTTCCTCCCACTATTTCAAGATAAAAGTGTTCTCAACTGTTTTACAAATTCATTGCCGGGCCTGTGAAAATAGATCCCGGTCCTGGTATTCCGGGCCATTCCCCGGATAAACAGGTAAAAGACCCCGCCAAAATGGTCTGCATAATTATAATCCTTCAGGCGCAACTGTAAATACCTGTCCAGGGCCACAAGATAGAGATGGTATTGCAGGATATAATCGTGGCTGACCATGGCCTCCCCGATGGCTGACGGACTATAATCACTGAAGCAGGGGCCCAGATAATTGGATTTGTAGTCAAGAATATACCATTGGTTTTCATGGCAGACCACAAGGTCAATAAATCCTTTTAAAAACCCTTTGAATCCAGATACCTTCATGGATGAAATCCTGGATCCGTAACCGGCTGTCTTTTCGTTTTTTCCTGCCGTGTCAAACAGTCTGCCAAGGGCTGACGGATCAAACTGATCCAGGGTAATATTGAACTCCATCTCCACCAGTTTTTGGGTTAAGGAAATCTGATCCAGGGAAAAACACCTCCCCTGCCCTGTATCCTGATCTGTATAAAGGGGGGCGGATAAAATACCCTTGACGGCATCGCAGATACCCACAACAGCCTTTGGCATGACAAATCCAAATCGTTCAAGATTACTGACAACAGCGGGCTCAATGCCGGAAGAATCACAAAAATCAATTTCTTCAAATACCTTGTGAAAAAAATCTCCGGCCCCAGGACCCTTGGGAAAGGCGGACAAAGGTACAATATCCATGGCAGGTGCAGCATCTTTCACAAAAACATCAGGGTTGGGTTCCTGCCTCTCCTTTTGGCCATCCTGCACAGGATCATGGTTGCGCCCTGCAGCCAGGGCGGAATAACTTGATATGCGCCATGCAGGTGTCACCCTGCGGGTCATGGTTCTGGGAGAAAAACCGGTGTCCTGAACCGTTTGAGAATCAAATATGCCTTCGGCAAGGGCATCGGGGTTGAGCATGACAACCTCTATGCTTTGGTCGGACTTTTCACACAAATGCTCAAGATCTGAAAACAGGGCCTGATCATCGCCCTGGCCACCGCTGGGCAAAAGCCGTCCCAATGCCGACTCTTCAATGCCTGCAAAACCGCCCCAATAAATCCTAACACCTGCTGATGCCCGGGTCAGGGCCACGTAGAGCAGACGCATATCCTCGGCCGCCTCCTCCCTTTGGTTCAGCATCAAAGCTCTGTCTTTGTATTCCGAGCCCAGGTCCAGCACCAGGGCGTTATTGTCGTCCGGGTCATGAAATAAGACAGGGGCATTGGTATTCCTGGTTGTACCGCAGTGCCACAGGAAAGGAAGAAACACAAGGGGATATTCAAGTCCCTTGCTTTTGTGAATGGTGACAATGGCCACGGCCCGGGAATCGCTTTCCAGGCGCAGTTCATCGGCGGTGGCCTGCCGGGACTGTGCAAACAGCTGTTTTCTAAACCACTCCAGCAGCAGGGCAATCCGGGACTGTGTTTCACCAGCCAGATTCATGGCGGCCTGGGCCAAAAGCTCCTTTAAATGAAACAGATTTGTCAATCCCCGTTCATCCATATGGGCACAGGGACAGGGCGTGGCATCCTCCTGGTATAAAAGAGCTGTGACCATGGAGACAAAACCCTTCTCCTCCCAGATCCGCTTGTAGCCTGAAAACCGGTCCTGCCAGATCCCCGCAAGGGTGTCATCGGTATTCATGTGCCTTAAAAACGCCTCATCGGCCTGGTACACCGAAGAGACCAAAGCCGCCTTGATCAGGCCCATGTCCCCGGGCCGGGCCACGGCGCAAAGGATGTCATAAAGCTCCCGGGCCTGAATAGAATCGAACACCGACCCGGTTTTGGATAAGAAACAGGGAATCCCCCGCTTGACAAGGGCCTGCTGCACAGCCTCGGCCTGGGCATTGGAGCGCACCAGTACGGCCATATCCCCCGGTGTCACAGGCGCTTTCCCGGATGCATCCTTGTCCAGCAGACCGACACCTGAATCCTTTAAAATAGAAAGCATATCCCTGGCAAGAATATCCGGTATGACAGCCTGGGCATCGGATTTATTGACCACGCCGTTTTTGTTGCAGGGCAACCCTTGTGTCTCCACAACCAGAAATGTTGCCGGTGCCACGGGGGCGCCGTTGCAGACCAGCCGGTCAACAGCCGCGTCAGGTGTTCCCACAGGTTGAAAAGGAATAAGTTCAAATCCGAAGGGATTGGCTTTCAATGAAAAAATGGTATTCACGGCCCGCACCATGGCCGGTGCGGAACGGTAGTTTTTTGTCAGGGTAAAGCTTTGGCTGCAGGCTTTGGACGCCGTCATATAAGTAAAGATATCACCGCCCCTGAAACCGTAGATGGCCTGCTTGGGGTCGCCGATCATGAAAAACGGTGTACCCGAATCTGTGACTGGGTCTGTGAACAGAATGGAAAAAATTTTGTACTGGCCGGGATCCGTATCCTGGAACTCATCAATGAGACAGGCATGGAACCGCTTTCTCACCGCCGTTTTCAAAGCATGCCTGCCGGGTCCGTCAAGGCAGGCGGCAAGATCATTGATCAGGTCATCAAAAAAACAGGCACCCTGCCCCTGTTTCATGGCGGTAAGGGCTCCGGCGTAATCATCAAGGAACAGATATCTTAATGCAATAAGATTTTCCGCCATGGACCGGGACAGGTCAAGCAGGTGTTCACAAAGGTCAAAAAACCCATGGGTCGGGGGGATGTGTCCGGGCTTTGTCTTTTCCTCCAGCCGGGTCCGGGTGAATTTATACAGGGCATCACCCTTTTCACCCATATCAAACAGCAGATCCGCACCAGTACTTTTTTCAAATTTATTTTGACAGACCTCCAGCCAGCCGGCCAGATTCTTTTTAGAATAACTTCGTTTATCTATCCCTGGATGGTTCTGGATGAGATTACGGATATCTTCCAGTTCCTGGTTCAGGATGTTTCCCGCACTCGTGACTGTCTGTCTGTAATCATCCCAGATCTCCTGAAACTGGGGCCGTTCCGGCACCACCCTGATTTCCGGCCGGGACACAGCCTGGACAAGGCCTTTGGTAAAAGTGTCCGGGGTGATATTACTCTGGTCCAGGAAAGATAAAAACAATGGATCCAGATGATTGATGCGGCCTGAAAAAAAATCCCGGACCACCTGGTCAATGAATCCCCGGTTGTCTGCCATAAGCTCTATGTCAAAATGGGCATTGCTTTCAAAGGCATTTTCCCTGAGAACAGAAAAGCAGAAAGAGTGAATGGTCATAATGGCGGCCTGGTCAAAACAGGTCACGGCAAGACGAAGCCTGTGACGGATCGTATCCGTATCGCCCCGGCTCTGAAGAAAACAGGTGAGATCGTCGGCCTTGCAGTCATCATTTTCCTGGCCGGACAGAACCATCAGGCAGTGAACCAGGCGTTTGCGGATTCTTAATTTCAACTCTGCGGCCGCAGCCTCGGTGAATGTAACCACCAAAATGGATTCCACCCGATATCCCATGGCCACCAGGCGGACAAACAGCGTGGTAATGGTATATGTTTTTCCTGTTCCGGCACTGGCCTCAATGAGGCTGATCTTTTCAAGGTCCAGGGCAAAAGGGTCAAGGGGTACCGGCAAAGCAGGTCTGTTCATAATACCAGATACTCCAGCATGGGCCTGTACACGGCAAGGCCTGCATCCAGCACCCCGGACTGTTGAAGACAAGCAGGATCTGCCAAGGGATTTTCCGGGCCAAACACAAGGGCGGTGTACCGGTTAAAACACTCCCCGGTTGCATTGAAACTGTTGCACCACAAACCGGCGCATTTGCTTAACGCCTTTGCAAGGGATGACGCTGACAGGTCATAGTCCCGTGAGGATAAATCCATGACCAGATTAAAACAAAGATCTGCAAAAAAGGGAAAAATTCTTGCCTTGCCATTCAGGTAATGTCCGGCCAGATCCAGGAGCAGGGCACGGGCCAAGGATTTTTCCTCAATGGCACAAAATTCATATTTTACCACAGGCTTGCTGCCCTTGGGGTCCTGTCCCACCATCACTGTGGTTTTGGGATGGTCTTCAACGCACGAATACGCCAGATGCATGATCCACTGGGTCAGCAGCCGGGACGGTTTCAATCTGCCAAAATCTGCCACGGCCCGGCCCTGGTCATACACATCGCTGACCTGGCCTGTGATCAAGCAGGAGTCCGTCTCTAAATATAACTGAAGTGTGCGCGGTTTCCCTTCAGGGAACTGGCTTTGGACCAGATGTTTGACAGGCTGTGCCAGACCATTGATCCGGCTCCACTCCTGCTCCCCCTTTGTTCCAAAAGGCAAGCTTCCCCGGGCTTTTACCATGGGGTAAAGATCAATGTCCTCACAATTTTCAACAGCCAGGGAACCCAGTTGGTAAAGGGGCAACCCGGATAACCGGAAAGGCTCGCGTTCATCGGGCTCCTCTCCCGGCTCAGGATATACCGCGCCCAGGGTTCCCGTGACATAATACTGGACAGGATGTCTGAAAAATCTGGTCAGATCGGCAAGTGAAATGGCCGGTATGCCTGCCGGGTCCTGGGGGGGAAGGGCTTTGTCGCCTGCCGCGTCCCGAAAGAGAAAACCTGGGGCGCCGGCAGCACCTGAATGTTCATTGGTTCTGGCACTGCGGCTGCTGCAGATCCGGCACTGGGCTGCCGAATAGGAAAAAAATCCCGGCGCACCGCCATCAGAAAAATAGATGGGACTAAAAGGGTGCAAAGGATGCACAAACTGCCATTGAACATCTTTGGGAAAGACAAAGCTGTTTTCAATGACATCGATCAGTTCCGCCACAGGAGAGGCAACGGGAACAGGAGTGTTGTCACTGATGCGCATACCGGTATAGGTTATGATGAGCCGAACACGTGCGCACAGCAACGCCTCTAAAAACAGTTCGCAATCCTCCTGGCGATCCTGCTTGTCCCCTATCCTGGGATTGGCGCGGATCAGATCAAAACCGGGGGCGGTCCCTGTCCTGGGAAAGCTTTGGGCGTCCATTCCCATGAGACAGACAAGCTTGAACGGAATGCTGCGCATGGGCATAAGATTACAAAAGGTAATCCCCCCGGAAAGAAAACTGCCCTGGGACACATGCACATCAAGCTTGGCCGCCAGGGCCATACGCACAGCCGGAAAGGAAATCCGCCTTTCAAATCCGGCCTGGCCAGCCTGCTTTTCCATATCATCCAGGGCGTTGAGCAGCACCGCCATATCCCCGTCATTGCCAAGATCCTTAGCCAGCATGTCGGAAATAATGGTCCGGAACCGGGTGGCCCACTCCTGAACCGTGCCGGGGGTCTCCATAAGGTCCAGGGTATTGAACAACGAGTAAATAAAATGGGCGGTTTTTCCCAATAACTCCCCTTCAAGGCCTTCCACCCCGTCACAGGGAAACACATCATTAATCAGCAGGGTACTTGCCTCGGGCAAAGCAAACCCTGCCATGAGCCGGTTCAGACCAAAGGTCCAGGAGTTATGTTCATAGGCCCGGCCCAGAATCTTTTCACGATGGGCACCGTCCCTGCCCCACAAAATCCCGGCAGTGTCAAACAGAGCTGAAACAAAATCCTGGTCCCCCATGGTCAAACCGAATTTACCGGCAATGACAGGGCAGAATAAAAGCGCCATGATCTTTGATTTTTCAAGGCGTGACTCTTTCATCTCAAGGATATTTAAAAAGGCGGAAAGGGTTGCAGACTCAGAACGGCGGCGGCGGTCCGAAACGGTAAAGGGAAGTTCCGGGGCCTGGGAGAACACAGCCTCCAGAAAAGGGGCATAGGCCTCAATGTCTGGCATCATCACCACCACATCATGGGGATGAAGACCTGAATCACCATTGAACGCATCTATGAGAAGATCTTTAAGCACCTGGGCTTCGCGCATGGGTGAATGGCAGGCATGAACGGCAAGGGAATTATCGTCGGGGCTGACAGCAACGGGGGCATCCGCCCTGCCCTTTCCCCGCCACACAAGATTCAGGATATCGGACTGAATCACCCTGAGCATACTGGCTGCACCCTGGCCAGCCGGGTCAGCAAACAGGTCTCCCATGGGCTCGTCATAGTCAAAATTTTCCACAAGCCCCTGGGTTTCCCTGCTGCTGCCGCCCAGGGCGCCAAGCAGGGGATTGCCCTCTTCGGGCAGATTGGAAATCTCTTTGTTTTTCAATGCGGCCTTTTCCTGCTGCCGCGCCGAAGGCAGATCAAAAAAGAAGTGATGGGTCGGAGCCAGCAGAAACAGAAAAATGTCCATATTTCGGCTTAACATATCAAAAAGATTCAGAAAAAACGGCGGCATGGCAGATATCCCGAAAAGAGATAGGCGCCGGGGTAAAGCCTTTGTATTTATGGAACCGGATTCAATGGCGGCAACACAGGAGTGCATCTGATCAGGCAGGGAGATACCTTTATTGATCAGGGTCTGCCACAGGCGGGCCTGCCACAGGGCATGGGGATCATCAAACGTCTGGTCTCCTCCCCGGCTCCAGGCTTCCAGCATGTCAGGACGATATACCTGGTAATCGTCCAGTACGGCCGCTATCCTGTGGCTCAGCGCCATGGCCTTGATACCTGTATCATCGTGTTTAAGGTATGTTCCGGGGCCTGCCAAACCCGTATATGCCGGGACCGGGTCCACACCATTGGCCATGAGCGCGTCCAGCACACCCCAGGCCATCATGTCCCGGTTGAGCAGACCCGAATTCGAAAAACCTGCCCCCGGGCTCTCACACATCTTCTCCTGGAAATGTTCCAGCATCTGCCGGGGAAACATGAAACGGACATTGGCACACACCCCGAAGTGACGCGCAAGCACCTGGGAAAGCCATTGCTTCATCCCCCGGGACTGGATGCCGATGAATTCAGGTGTGATGGGATTGTCAAAGCCTTTGCCGATTACCGAACAAAGGGCCTGGGCCAGATTCTCCATGCGGTTGCTTTTAACCAGATTAAGCATCAGACGTTCCCAGAACTTAAACAATCAAAACGAATTGAGCATGGATTCAGGCTTGTAAGGGTTGAAAACCTTAACCGTATGATTGGTATCATCCACAACCACGCCTGTGGAATGATAAAAGGAGAACCACACGCCAACAGCGTTACCGGAAGGACCGGTAATGGTCTTGGCGTAAAGACGATCCTGGCTTGGCTCCAGATTGCTTAAATGATCGATCTTAGTGTAAAGGTCGATCCCGGATTCAACGGGGAACCAGAATTTTGATATAAACGTATAGCCCGGATCAATGCCCACCACGGCATAGGGCAGGTTTTCCCTGCCGCAGTAAAAATAAATCAGCTGGTTGGGGAGCTGTTTTTCCCGGTACTGTTCCATGAGCACCGGGCTGTGTGCCATATGTCCGAAGGTGTTGAACCATCCGCATCCTGCCGGAAGAAAAAAAACCCCAAGAATCAGACAGAACTTCATTGTCAAACCCCGATGAAAAAAGTGGCTTCTCATAAATATACTCCCGTGCTTATTTAATAGTTCAGGACATAATAGACCAGGACAGCCCACCCAGGGCGGTTATTCGCCCTCAAATTGCGTAAGACTGAACACGGGACAATCAGAAACCTGGTCCCGGCCCTTGAGATCAGGCAATTCCACGATAAAGGCACACTCCAGAAGATCCGCACCAAGTTGTCTTACCAGCTTGACTGTGGCGCCCACAGTACCGCCGGTGGCAATGAGATCGTCCACAATGACCACTTTTTCACCGGGGGTGACGGCATCCTCGTGCATTTCAAGGGTGCCCTGGCCATACTCAAGGCTGTAGCTCTTTTCAATGGTTTTGTGGGGCAGTTTTCCTTTTTTGCGCACCGGCACAAAACCGATGCCCAGGCGATAGGCCAGAACAGCTCCGAACACAAATCCCCTGGCATCAATACCCACAATTTTGTCAAGGTTCTTGTCCTTGTAGCGGTCGTAAAGGATATCGCATGATGCTTTAAACGCTTCAGGGTTCTGCATCAGCGTGGTCAGGTCTCTGAAAATCACCCCTTTGATGGGCCAGTCCGGAATGCTTCTGATAGTCTGCTTTAAATCCATGGCTTCTTATCTCTCCTACGCACATGTAAGGGTTTCATTGAAAATCCCAAACAGTTGTTAAATGGTTTTCATGTTTAGTTGCAGGTTGGGTCTTGGTGTCCACAGGCGTGATCAGCCCATGGCTGCTATTTGTGAAACAGCCTTGATGAGCAGTTGTTTGACATTGTCGGCGTTTTTCTTGAACACAGATAAAATCTCCTCCCAGGTGACAGGGGCTTCATCCTGTTTCCAACAGTCATAATCGGTGGCCATGGCCACGGCGGCATAGGGGATGCCTGCCTCATTGGCCAGCATGGCCTCGGGTGCTGTGGACATGTTAATAACATCCGCGCCCCACAACCGGAACATATTGGATTCGGCAACAGTTGAAAACCGGGGGCCTTCGATGGTAACCACACATCCCTTGTCATGGGCGTTCAGTCCCAGATCCGTGGCGGATTTGTAAAGTACATGGCGCAGGCCCGCATCAAAGGGGTGGGCCATGGCCGTGTGAACCGCGCCCTGTTCAAACGAGTCGGCAAAGGTATTTTTACGAAACCGGGTAAAATCAATGAACTGATCCAGGATCACAAAATGGCCCCTGTCGATCTCCTGCCTTAAACTGCCGCAGGCGGTTGTGGCCAGGATATGGGTGGCACCGGCCTGTTTAAGGGCATGGATATTTGCCCGGTTATTCACCTGGGTGGGGCTGTACTGGTGTCTGCGGCCGTGTCTTGCCAGAATAAACACCGGGGTGCCGGTGATGAGACCGGACATGATATCTGAAGAAGGCGGACCGTAGGGTGTGTCAGCCTCAACCTTCTCACAATTTTCTAAAATATCAGGATCATCCAGTCCTGACCCGCCAATAATACCGATCCGCATCATATTCAATTCTCCTGAAATAAAAATCAATCAATACTTTCTTTTAAAATCGGGGATCAGGATTTTTTTTGATGGACATAGTCCTGAAATTTCATGGTTTTGTAACTTTGGGTATGAATATACTGCAAAATTGTGATCAGGTGATCGGCATTGACAAATCCGGGCAGATTGGAAATTTTTGTTCCGTCAGGCTCAAGGAACCACAGAGTCGGAAGCCCACGAATGCCCCATTGCTGGGCCAATTCCCCTCGTTTGTCCGTATCCACGCTGATACTGACAAAATGGTCGTTGAGGTAGGTTTTGATCCGGTCATCCGTGAAGGTTTCCTTTTTTAATTTCGTGCAGTATCCACACCAGGATGCATTGAAGTAAAGAAAAATATTTTTCCCCTCCTGCCCGGCCAGGGCCATGCCCGGGGTGTAGTCAATCCAGGAAATATTTTTTGGCGCGTCCACTGATGAACCTTGTTCAGAATAATTTTCCGAAACCAGATCTCCCGTGGCTGCATTGCTCTCCTGTATGCCCAGATCTGACTCCGACCGGTTGTATTGATATATTCCAGCCAACACAAGCGCCAGCAATACTATCACCAGAATATTTTCTTTCCTCATTTTCAGTCCTTTCCAGCCAACCACATACGGCTTTTTAACGTTAGGGCGTTTCCGTCTGCAAGAGATTAATCCTTGGGGGCTCATTTTTTTCAAGATCTATAATGGCCCCTGATCCCGGCCCTGCTATGGCGCAGTTCACCACGGTACTTTGGTGAAGGGTTGTCACCCCGCAATCTTCATGGATATGGCCGCAAAGCACAAGGCTCGGGGCTGCGGCCTGGATAAACCGGGCCAGATTCAGACTGCCGGCATGAATTTTTCTGCCCACACGGTCACACGCCCCTTTGGGCGGTGTATGAACCACCAGCACCGTATCCGGCTCCATGGGACAGGGAAGGCCGGTCATCCTTTTTTTTTCATTCAGGCAAACCCTGTTGATAAAGGGCAAAGTCAGAGTTCCCGAAGTCCCCACAAAGGAAAAGCCGTCAATCTGCAGCGGTGTCTCGGTTAACATTGTGATGTTGGCCGCTTTTTCTATCCGGGCTTCAATGCGTTTTAAATCCGTATTTCCCCGGACAACCAGGACAGGAACCGGCAGACTGTCAAGCTGGGAAAGGGGTGTGGACCAGTTTAAAAAATGGGTTATGTCCCCGGGGACAACAATCAACTGCGGGTTATACTGGTCTAAAACCCTGTAAATGGACTCCATATGTTCCATTTTACCATGAATGTCCGCCACTGCGTAGATGCGCATCGTTCCTCCGTTAATAAAAAAATAAGGCCTAATTTAAGCGTTATATGCGATTTTTCCAGCAATCACAACCTTGTTTACAGGGGTAATACCCACCTGGCAGCTTAAGTCGGCCGGGCCATCAATATCCCACACCACAAAATCGGCATCTTTTCCGGTTTCCAGACTGCCTTTGCACTTGTCAAGGCCCAGGGCCTTTGCCCCGTTGATAGTGGCGCCGGCAAGGGCCTGTTCGCAGGTCAGCCCGAACAGAACACAGCCCATGTTCATCACTGCCGCCATGTCGTATACCGGGCTTGTGCCGGGATTGAGGTCCGTTGCCAGGGCCATGGGAACATCAAGACGGATAAGATCCTGTACCGGCGGTTTCCGGGTTTCCCTGAGCATGTAAAAAGCCCCCGGCAGAAGTACGGCGGTGACGCCTGCACGGGCCATGGCCTTTGCCCCGTCAAGGGAAAGGTATTCCAGATGGTCGCAGGACAGGGCATTGAACTGTGCGGCAAGGGCAGCCCCGCCTGAATCGGAGAGTTGTTCTGCGTGAAGCTTGACCGGAAGGCCCATGTCTGTGGCTGCGGTGAACAGCTGTTTGGTCTGATCCCGGGAAAAGGCCATGGATTCGCAGAAGACATCCACGGCACAGGCAATGCCCTGGCGTTTGACTTCGGGCAGCATGGTGTTGATGACCAGGTCCACATAGGCATCAGCCCGTCCTTTGTATTCCAGAGGCAGTGTATGGGCACCTAAAAAGGTCGGAGAGACATGCAAGTCAAAGCTTTGGGCCAGACGTTGGGCCACGGCCAGCATCTTGAGTTCACTTTCAAGATTCAGCCCGTACCCGGATTTTATCTCCACACAGGTGGTGCCGCGGCTTAAAATATGGCGGACACGCCGGGATGCAATGCTGAACAGCTCGTCTTCGGATGCGGCACGCACAGCGGCCACCGTGGCAGCGATCCCCCCGCCCTGTTTTGCAATATCCTGGTAACTTGCTCCGGCCAGACGCATTTCAAATTCATTGCACCTGGAACCGGCCCAGATCAGATGGGTGTGACAATCCACAAATCCGGGAAGAATCCACTTTCCGGAACAGTCGATGATGTCATGGGCAACGGGGCAGGATTCAGACCTAACCCTGTCAATGTCCAGCTGATTGGAGTAACCGATCCACTGGATCTTTCCCCCGGCCACCCCGATGGCCCCGTCTTTGATGATGTTGTAACGGCCCCGGGCCATGGTGGCGATGTCTGCATGAACAAACAAAGAGTCCCAGGATGCGTGTGAATTGAGCATGGGTGTGTTTCCCCTGTGAATATTGACATTTCAATGGCGATTCTATACTACTTGTCTATACAAGTCACTGTGCCGCGTCAAGCGATTATCGGGCAGGACTTTTCCATGATTACCCCCGGCGATTGCCTTCTGGACATTGCCCCGGTTCAGGAGGCAAAGCATGTGATTAAGGATTTGGATACGATGAAGGAGCCTGTCTTACTCAACGGTCAGAAATTCACCCTCGACCAGCTGGTTGACATTGCCCGCCACGGAAGAACCGTTGCGGTCTCCGTTAATTCCGAAGCCCGGATCAAAAAGGCCCGGACTCTGGTGGAACAGTGGGTAAAACAGGGCACGCGCATCTATGGCGTGACCACGGGCTTCGGGGCATTGTCCGATGTTCCCATCTCATTTGAAGATACAAAGACGTTGCAGCGCAACATTCTTCTATCCCATGCCGCAGGTGTGGGAAGGCACATGGATGATGATGTGGTCAGGGCCATGATGGCATTGCGGATCAATGATTTCTGCCGGGGCAATTCCGGGCTGCGCCTTGAAACCATAAACAAACTTGCCGATCTGCTCAATACCGGCATCATTCCTGTTGTACCTGAAAAAGGCTCTGTGGGGGCCAGCGGAGACCTTGTGCCCATGGCCCACCTGTCCCTGGTGCTCCTCGGTGAGGGGGAGGCGTTTGTGGACGGGGTGCGCATGCCCGGGGCACAGGCGCTGGCCGCCAAAAAAATTGAGCCCATGGAGCTTGCGGCCGGAGAGGGACTGGCCCTGATCAACGGCACCCAGTTCATGATTGCCCTGGGCTGCCTTGCCCTTCATGATGCCTTAAATATTTGCAAACATGCCGATATTGCAGCCTCCATGAGCCTTGAAACCCTGATGGGCACGAGAGCGGCCTTTGACCCCAGGATCCATAATGCCCGGCCCCATCAGGGACAGATGAAGGCCGCCTCCAACATGATGAACATTACCCAGGACTCGGAAATAATCTCCTCCCACAAAGACTGCTCAAGGATCCAGGACGCCTATACCCTTCGGTGCTCGCCCCAGGTTCACGGGGCTTCCTGGGACGCCTTCGGCTATGTGGAACGGGTGATCCGGGTGGAGATGAATTCCTCCACGGAAAATCCCCTGATTTTTCCTGAATCGGCAGAATTTCTCTCCGGAGGCAATTTCCACGGCCAGCCCCTGGCCCTGGCCTGTGACTTTTTAGGCATTGCCATTGCAGAGCTTGCCAACATTTCAGAACGCCGGATTGAGCGCCTGGTCAACCCCCAGCTTTCGGGACTGCCCGCCTTTCTGGTCAAGGACACGGGCCTGAATTCCGGATTCATGATCGCCCAGTATACCGCAGCCTCTCTGGTGTCCGAGAACAAGGTCATTGCCCACCCGGCCTGTGTGGACTCCATTCCCACCTCCGCCAACAAGGAGGACCATGTTTCAATGGGTGCCATCGCCGCGCGCAAATGCCGGGACATCGTGGAAAATACGGCCCAGGTTATCGCCATTGAGCTTTTATGCGGTGCCCAGGCCATTGACATGTTTACCAACCTGAAGGCCGGCAAAGGTACCATGGCTGCCTATGAAATCATCCGCAGCAAGGTGTCCTTCATGACAAAAGACCGGTTTCTGTCTGGGGATATCGCCGCAGTCCGAGAAATTTTGCAAAACGGCGGGATTGTCAGGGCAGTGGAAAATGCCGTGGGCAAACTTTACTGATAACAGCCATGAGTTAATCTGGCATATCAACTGACAGGCTCAACTGATTCCGAAAATAAGGGAATAATTATGTCATACGAACTCAGTTATATTGAACGTGGATTTGTTGTTCGATTCAAAGGGGATGTGACAATTGAAGAGCTGAATGATGCCAATGGGAAAATTCATGGTCATGCCAAGTTCGATTATCACCGTTACCAAATTATAGATCTTATAGAAGCTGATTTGTCCTCTGTCACTGAGGAAGATGCCAAAGAGCCTGCAGCCACAGACTCCATAGCGTCTTTACGTAAATGGAACGTAAAGGTCGCGTTAGTTGCCGTTAAAAGCGCTGCATTGAGCGCAGCCAACAACTATGCGGAGCAAGCACGACAACTAACCCCGACATGGAAATTTGAAATCTTTTCAACCTTTGAAGACGCATTGAAGTGGGTGAACACTTAACTGATATCTTGATCATCTGCTATAAACTGTTAATGATCGCCCTCATTTTTTCCTTAGTTCTGTTACGCACTCTCCTCCGATCCCCCAATTATCTGTATTCACTTCATCAATAACAACGACGGTTGTCGCTGGATTCTTACCCAACACATCCATCAGAAGGCGTGTTACCCCCTGAATCAGTTTCACCTTTTGTTCTTTAGTAACATTTTCATCTGTAATCTTAATGTTCACGTAAGGCATTACAAGCTCCTTTGAATTGGATTTGCATATTTTTTTAAAACAAGGCCTGCTGTCAAAAGAAATCCGCCCCCAATTACAACAATGGATGACAAGATCATTGTATATACAATATTACCAGTCTTATTTGATAACATACCAGATACCAGTGGGCCGAGAATCTGGCCGACACCATAAACAGCTGTCAAAAATCCAATGACCCACTGACCCTGGTCGGGCTTAAGCGCTTTACCTAGGGAGAGACTCAAGGCGGTTATACCCATAAATGTTCCGCCAAACAGTATGGCTCCGCAACAGATGCTTAGCCAGTGAGACGATAATACAGGGATGACAATTCCAATACCTTGTATGAAATGGGCAACAATCAGTACCTTTATAATGTGAATGCGCTTAGAGAGTTGGAAAAAGATGGGAATAGACATTGAGGCTGTTAAACCAATTATCGTCCATGCAAAGGGACCTGACGAAAAAAATCCGGCCTGGTCCTTCAAAAACGAAACGATAAAGGTTCCACTTATGATATAGCCAAAGCCTTCACAAAAGTAGGCTGCAGCAAGCCATGGAAGTAGCCGGGAGTCATCCAGTTTAGGCTTATCTTTAAAATTTGATTTTATCCTGACTTTTAATGGCAACGGTATCATCAGAACCCAACAGAATAAAATCAAAGGGACACATATCAAAGCAAAGATAATCCAGGTTGTTTGGGCGCTAAAAAAGCTGATCAATACCGGAGACATTATCCCAGTAAAAGCAATGCCGAAGCCAACGCCGCTATACATCAAAATACTGTCGTGCGAATTGTCCGATCGTGAAAGCTTATCCATAATAATTGAAGAACCTATAATAAAGACGCCTGCACTTGCCAGGCCACTTATGAATCTGATGATTATCCAACAATTGACAGTTGTTGCAAACCCCATAAAAGCTGTAGTGGATACGCTTAAAACAAGCGCCATGCGTATGGCCAATAACTTTATTTTAGGTGTCATGGTTTTAAAGCATAAAAGTGCGCCAAGTAAATATCCTAAATAATTAACGGAAGCTATTACGCCGGCAATTTCATCGTTAAAATGAAATTGTTCTTGCATTTCAGGTAATAAGGGTGTGTAGACAAAGCGACCAATCCCCATAGCAACAACAAGAGCCAAGAAACCACTTAATATTATTAATGTATGGTTGTTTTTTCCCATATTCATAATAAAAATAATCCTCAAAATCAGCGTATTGACTTAGAAGCTACCAAACAGGTATTATTATTTCAAATATTTAAAAATGAACTCTGGCATCACAAATAATGATATCATTAGGAAAAAAACATGGATATATGGGGGTTAAAAATTTTCAAAACAGTAGCTGAAGAAGGCAGCATCTCAAACGCTGCATCCAAATTAAACTGTGCCCAATCCAACGTTACAGCAAGAGTTCGCCAGCTTGAAGATGAACTTGGTGTTTCCTTATTTTATAGGAGACACCGGGGTGTTGAACTAACAGCAAAAGGTGAAATTTTAATAGGTTATGCTAAAAATGCCGTACGATTAATCGATAACGCTGTCCGTGCAGTTGGAGATGATGACTCCGCAAAAGGTCCCTTATTAATAGGCACAATGGAATCAACTGCAGCTGTCAGACTTCCTTCCTTGTTTTCTGAATACCATCAGGTATATCCTGAGGTTGACCTATGTATTAAAACAGGCACCACAGAAGAGCTTGTAAAAAAGGTTTTGGATTACAAACTTGATGGTGCCTTTGTGGCGGGTCCCATTGATCATTCAGATATAGTGCAACATCCTGCATTTGAGGAAGAACTCGTGGTAATTACCGAACAAAAGATAAAATCTTTATCGAAATTGGATCGCCCAACTTTCTTGGTATTTAGAAGAGGATGTTCTTACCGGGGCGTGTTAGAAACCTGGGCACGTGAAAACGGCGTCATTCCAGGAAATGTTATGGAATTAGGTACACTTGAAGGAATTCTGGGTTTTGTAAATGTTGGGATGGGAATTACGTTATTTCCCTATTCAATTGTTTCAAAACTCAACTGGAAAAATTCCGTCAGAACCCATCGAATTTCAAAAAAATTAGGTCACACATCAACGGTTTTTATTTATAGAAAAGATAGAATTCAGACAAAGGCTTTGAAAACCCTTATTCAGCTTTTAAAAACCCCATCGTGTGCATCATGTCAATACATATTTTGAAAACAGAAAATCACATCAATGCAACAACGAATTTGAGCCGAAAGCTGAAAAGCCAACGCCGGGATCTGCCGATCTTTGATTTGCCACTTAACCGACTGGAAGAAAACATCCTGTATTATCGGGCTGATCTTTCAAAAAAAAGTAAGGCTTTGGGGCTCATCACAGCAATCTTACTTCTGTTGTTGCTTGCTTCTTGATGGGTGGCGTGATGGCTTAAAAAATTCTAATACGGCTTTACATAACCGGGCGATCTTGTTATCAGTTTACATGGATATTATCATCCGTGGCGGTGCTGAAAAGCGAAGAAAAATCCTGATTGAAGATATTTTTGAAAATAAGAAAGAGCGTGATAATAAAGTGGCCGATGAAAAGCTGTTGGACCTTTTCACTGGTGAAGAAATTATTGACGTAACACCCATTGCACTGGAGGATTAACGATGCAAAACGATTTTTACCCCAACATCATGGCCTTTTTTAACAATTTAAAGACAGAGCAGAAAACCACTTATCCCGACCAGATGAATGAGGACGAAGTGTCCACGGTTATCGACCTTGCAATCCACGCCACAAATTCAGAATCAATGGGTGGAGGCATCAATGGGTACAACAAGCTTTTAGAAAAAATCACTCGTCGAATGTCATTGGATCATGGAGAAGAAGCCGTAATCAGTTCTTTAAAGCAGATTACAGGGCTCCTGGAGGAGATCGCTGAGTATGCCCGTCAAATAGATGAAGAAGAGGCGGGGTGTAAAAGCAATGAAAGTTCGTATTAACAACGAAGATTAACCAAGAGGGCATAATGCCGTTTACGCCGGGGGGGGGGGCCAGATCAAGCCCCCCGTTCTTAAATTTTTATGTGTTATCCTATATCAAATAAATGATCAAACAACTCCGGCATTTTTCAATGAGGAGGGGACGGATGAAAAAAGCGTGTCTGTGGGCGGTGATGTTTGTGTTGATGCCGGGTTTTGCCGCTATGGCGACGGCGTCCATTGGCGGAAAGTGGAATGTTCAGGCCGTTTTGATCGCCATGTCCCATCCCAATGACCTGGTCAAGCCGGGCCACACGAAACAGGAAATCTGGAGCATTGTCCAGCAGGGAGCGTCGGCGACATTGACCACGCCGAACGGCTCCATCAGCGGGAGGTTCGTTCCAAAAACCCAGGAGTTTCCCCTGGGGGCCTGGATGTTCGAGCTGGAGGTGCCCAACATAAGGAACATGCCCAACCTGGGCGCCAAATACGAGGTCACAATCCTCGTCAGGTCCGAGAACGTGATCAGCGGTGGAACCTCCATCACCTACATGGGCAACAACGGCTTCGGAGGCCCCTGGTACCCCATCGGCATGGAAAGCTGGCGATTCGACGCCACCCGGATTCCCTAACCTGATCAATACCAAGACAACTTGATCTCTTACCTTACCTTGTCAATTTATAACTCATCGAACCTCACCAGAATTTCGTCGGCTGTTTTGCGCCATTTAGGTGCTGCCAGGTCTTTGGACTCATCAAAATATCCCACGGCAATCAACAGGGGAATCCAGTACCGGTCGGGGATGTTGAATTCTTTTTTCACTCCGTCGTGATCAAACCCGTCCATGGGGTGGGTATCCAATCCAAGGCTTTTAGCCGCCAGCATCAGAGCCATGGCAAAAAAACCTGTGTTTTTACAGGCAAACGCCATTTCCGATTCCATGCTTTTTCCATACAGGCTGCCACGGGCCTTGCTGAACCATGCCCTGCTGCTCTCCGTGACACTTCCCGCTTTGATCATTTCATGAAAAGCCCTTTCCACAAAGGGGTTTTCGTCCTTGTATCCGCTACGGTCCGCCAGGACAATCAGGGTGACCGGAGCCTCACTTACCTTGGGCTGGTTCATGGCCAGTTTTTGAAGACGGAGTTTGTCTTTTTCATCTCTCAACGCAATCAGTTGCCAGGGTTGCAGGTTAAAACTTGATGGGGTGAGAGCCGCCATATTGATGACTTGCCTCAAAAGGGTATCCGGGACATCTTTGTTCGGGTCAAAAAAGTTCACGGCGCGTCTTTGTGTCACAACTTTTGAAAAATCCATGGGCCTCCTTTAAAAAGGTAAAGATTATACATTTACTAATCTGCAGAACCGATACATAGTTCATCCAGCAATTGAATCAGCTGGTTGGTTTCTGGTTTGGTGACATAATTATCAGCTTTTACCGCATTACACTTTGCAATCATCTGTTTGTTAATTAAACTTGAAAACATGATGGTAAAAATGTTTTTGAGGTTTGAATTTTGTTTCACATTTTTACATAAAGTCAGTCCATCCATTTGGGGCATTTCTATATCACTTATAAGAACAACTTTACTTAAGTCCTGTTCACCGTTTCCAAAATTCATTTCTAAATGTTGAAGCGTTTGAAAACCATTTTCAAATTCCGTAATGTTTGAGAACCCTGCTGATTTCAGAGCACGTGACACACCCGTTCGTATCGTCGATGAGTCATCTGTAAAAATAATTTGGAGCTGATCTCTTGTAATACGTTCATTTTTTATAAGATTCTCTTCACTGACATCTTCAATGATAAGATCTGGAAAAATAGTTGACAGAATATGCTCAAGATCAACGACCAATATCTGATCACCTTCAATGCTTACTGACCCGGTAAAACAATTTGTATCCCCGATGGTCTGGTCGAGTGGTACAAGGTCTTTCCAGGATATCCGATATATACGTCTTACACCACTAACCTTGAAACCATTTACAGAATTATTAAATTCAGTGACAACAACAATTTCTCTTTCATATTCAATGGTCTCCTCAATATCAAGTATCTGTGCTAAATCCATCACAGGAATCGTCTTATTCCTGTAAAGCAGCATGCCAAGAACGCCTGGCACCTTATTGGGCAGAATGGCTATTGATTTTTGGTCATATTGTTGAATAGACTGGACCTTGGCAACGTTAATCCCGAAAGGCTGGTCATTTATCAGGACAGCGAGCAACTCCAGTTCGTTGGTGCCTGACTCAAGCAATATTCCCTGCTCACTCATAGGACGTCTCCCATTTTTAAAGTGTGATTGAATTGCCATTGTTTTAAAGGTTTGACTTTCTATAACCCGCATGGCCTGTTTTGTCAGACTACACCTTTTTTATAAATTTTTTTCACGAAGGTTACAACAGGGTGCCAGCCTTTCCAGGTCATTGTTTTCGCTAATCCTAAATTTTTTCTACCTTGTCCAGAAGTTCTCCATTCCAATGTTGTTCCAATCGGCCCCAAACTCTTTCTACAGGATTGTATTTACAGTGATATGGTGGATAATAAGCTAAGCTAATGCTCTCGGAATTCTTCTGAGAAAAGGTAACCAAACGATTTATAAATTGGCTTCTCCGACTGTTATTTTCTGGTCCATTATCTAAATTTAGAACCAAGGTATGTGGATCATATGTTTTCTTTGAATCAAAGCAATGATTCATTTCTCTGCTCCGATTTTTTCGCTCCCTCGGCGGTAATGCCTCTTCAATTCAGGCGGGCCGAAAAATTTCCTGGATTTCATAAACCAACTTAGCATTATCAAAAGGTTTCTGAAGAATTGTTCTTATTCCAATTTGGAGGCCATTGTTTTCTGTAAAATTATCATTATAGCCAGTACACATGATTATGGGTAAGCCCGATTTTATCTTTAATACAGCTTTAGACAGTTCGATGCCAGAAAGTTTAGGCATGGTCATATCCGTTACAATTAAATCATAACGCCCAGGATCTAACCTAAATGCTTCTAATGCATCAGACCCGTTTTGAAAAAGAGTAACCTGGTATCCATACTTTTCTAACAAAATTTTCAGTAAACTTCTGATGGCCTCTTCATCATCTACAACCATTATCCTTTCATTGCCCTTTGATAACGACTTATCTATTATTTTTTTTGTGTGCTGGCGAAAATTGTTCTGATGAGAAATGGCTGGAAAGAATACATGAACCGTCGTGCCTTTATTGATCTTACTGTGGATGTCTATAAATCCGTCATGCTCATCTACAATTGCTTTTACCAGGGATAGTCCCAAACCCGTTCCCTGACCTGTCTCCTTAGTCGTAAAATATGGTTCCATGACCTGTGCCAAAGTCCTGTGATCCATTCCATGGCCCGTATCAGTGACTGTAAGACGAACAAAGTTCCCAGGCGGCATAGGTTTATTTTTGAATCTTGTTTGTTCAGAAACGATGATATCGTCCAATGATATGTGTAATGAGCCACCTGTTTCTTTCATGGCATGGTATCCATTGGTACAAAGATTCATGACGACCTGGTGAATTTTTGTTGAATCGCCTGAAATCCAGGCATTGGATTCTATTTTTGCTATTAAATCAACAATGGCCGGGATTGAGGCCTTTAAAAGTTTTAATGATTCCGTAACCTCGTGGCCCATGTTGATGGGCTGCTTTTTGTATTCTGCCTGCCTGCTGAAAGTTAGAATCTGCTGGACAAT
The DNA here is from genome assembly GCF_963665355.1 of uncultured Desulfobacter sp. Lineage (GTDB taxonomy): Bacteria > Desulfobacterota > Desulfobacteria > Desulfobacterales > Desulfobacteraceae > Desulfobacter. The sequence continues at coordinate 3,852,602 of NZ_OY762229.1, read as the reverse complement.
TTCCGAGGCCCTTTGGGCACCCGATACCACACGTTTTAAGTATTCTTCGACCTTTTCCGTATTCTTCAAATTGTTTTGAGCCAGTTGAGCGTACCCCATCATCCCTGACAGAATGTTATTAAAATCATGGGCAATCCCGCCGGCCAATGAACCGATAGCTTCCATTTTCTGGGCATGGTGAAGATGGGCCTCAATGGTTTTCTTTTCTGTGATATCGACAATAGTTCCCTGAATATAGTCTTTTTCATTTATACGGACGACTCTGCCGGTATCCTTAACCCAGCGATCTTCCCCGTTTTTATTTTTGACCCGGTATTCATTATCTGCAAGATAACCGGGTTTAAAACGTAATTTCTCAAATTCACCTTGAAACAACTCAGCGTCTTCAGAATGAATGAGATCCAGCCAATTAATATTGCCCTGCAAGAAGTCCTCGGCACTGAAACCAACGATCTGTTTTACACTTCCGCCGAATAAAAGCGGGTTAAAATGGTCTATGTCTACCTGATAGGCAATTCCCTGATAGCTTGTAACAAATAGACGATGCTTTTTTTCGCTTTCCTTAAGGTTCTCTATGGCTTTAATACGGTCTGACTGCATTTCGTTGGCATATTCTGCGATCTGATCAAGTTCGTTAAATTTAATCAGGTTCCGATTAATTTCATCATCTGAGGAGGCTGCTTTTTTAAAAAATGAAACAAATAACAGAATATCAGTTTTCAGTTTTTCGTTCAGAAGGTTAAAAAAAAGAAAAAATAGTCCCAGCACAACAACAACAATTAAGGCAAAATAAAAAATTTTTGTTTTGATCTGTTTGACAAGAGATCCATTCATCCTGTCAATTTCATTTTCAACGTCATCAAGATAAACGCCAGCGCCAACAAGCCAGTTAAATTCTGGGAGTCCAAATATAAATGAAATTTTTTTGGATCTTAAGTTTGCATCAGATAGTTTAATAAATGAGTATTCGATATAATCGCCTTCCGGTTTTAGAGCCGCCTGGTATTCTTTTGAAAAAATTTCCTTCATTTCACTGGAGTGATCATTAAAAATTTCCCATAGCTTTTTAGTGCCGGGAAAAACTTGACCATTGGAGACTAAAGCGTCACCGCCCAATCGATTGACAAAGATGTAGCCTTCTTTGCCAAAGCGGATTCTACTGATATTTTCGAGCAGATTATTTTTGATTTGATCCTCTATATCATCGACATACAACCCCGTTCCGATGAACCAGTCCCATGGCTCAAATCGTTTGATAAAAGATATCTTTTTAAAACCATTACCGGAAATTCCAGGTTTGCTCCAGTGATATTCGTAAAACCCTTCACCGTCTTTTTTAATGAGTTGAATCATATCTTGAATGACATATCGACCCCGGGTATCCTGCAGCGATAACAAATTCTGCCCTTCCATTTCAGGCCTATCTGCAAATAACATCTCGGCACCATCTATTCTTGTGGCAAAATAATAACCAAGTCCATTTTCAAATCGTATGGGTCTTAATACGTCTTTAAGTATTTGTTGCATTCTGACCTCACTTTCAGTCAGATTATATTGATGATAAATGTTCTGGGCTATGGAATAGGCTTCATAGACCCTTAATTTAATCTTTTTTTCTGTAATCGTTTCACTTTGGGATTTTTCATAACGAACCATATCAACTACACGAAGGACTTCTTGCCGGATTATATTTTTTTGGCGGTCAATAAATTCGGACCGCATCTGTTTGGCCTGCTGGTTAAAATCACGGTAAGAATTTAGGACATCAATAAGGATAAAAATTACCCCTAACCCTAACAAAAAAAATGTCCCCCAAATGCGGATAATTCTGATTAAGTCTATTTTTTTTCCCACAGCTTTTAATCCCAGAATTTTTTTTGCAACAATTATCACGTAGAAACAAATGGAGTCAAACTTAGTTTTTTTGTCTTTAAATAGGTGACAGGCCGGTATCGAACAGATATCATAGACGCGTCTATGGTTTTCAGAGGGCACTATCCAGTAAAGATAGCGTCCCATTCTGTCCGCGTAACTTCTATACAAACATCAGGATAAATAACAGGATAGAAAAAATGACAGGACTTTTTTTACTATTTATTGGAATTGCATTCCTTATTCTTTCCGTAAAAGCGGTCACAAAGGCATATAATTCTGAGTATGGAGATTACAAAAGTGACACCCCGTGCATATTGCCGTTTGGGCATTTAAAAAGGCTGTATAAAACACACCTCTACAGAATAACCGTTCTGTTCCCGTGCAGAAATATCCGCCTTTCGGTGTACATTTCAATGGCGCGGGCAAGTACCCTGGCCTCCGTATCCTGCCCCCGGATTTGCAGCTTTCTGGGACAGTCGCGATGATCAATACGCATGACGTCCTGTTCTATAATCGGCCCTTCATCAAGATCCCTCGTGGCAAAATGAGCGGTGGCGCCGATAAGCTTCACACCACGCTCATACGCCTGATGATAGGGCTTTGCGCCTTTGAAACCCGGCAGGAATGAGTGGTGGATATTGATCACCCGGCCGGCATATCTGCGGCACATATCCTCGGAAAGGATCTGCATATAGCGGGCCAGTACAATAAGCTCTGCATCTGTCTCTTCGATAATCCTGAAATGCTCCGCATCAACGGCGTCTTTCTCCACCCCCTGGGTGGGCACATAATAAAATTTTAGCCCGAATTGCTCCGAAAGATCACGGTTGACCTCATGATTTGAGACGACACCCACAAGTTCGATATTAAGGTGCCTTGTCCTCCAGCGGTAAATAATATCGTTCAGACAATGATCATCTTTTGATACCAGGACAAGCATCTTGACCGGCTCATCCATCTCTTTCATATACCAGTTCATGCCGAAATCCCCGGCCACAGACTCAAACAGGGATTGAAACTTTTCCTGGGCCCGTTCAGTTACAGCAGAAAACATAACGCGCATGAAAAACTGATTTGAATACGGGTCGTAAAACTGTGAAGATTCCTCAATATTACAGTTTGAATTACACAAAGCATTTGCAACGGCGGCAACAATTCCCGGACGATCATCACAATTCAGGCAAAGTATGTACAAGGCTCCCCCTCTTTATCTTCTCAAAAATGTATAATCGGAAAGTGGTTATAATAAACACTTCCACTGACGACAAGAGCTAATTTTTGCCTGTATTTTATTCGGGGCCGGAAAACCTTTGGCCATGTCTGAAAATGCTGAAATTCCGGATTTCAGTCCCACCGCAATATAGGAGTGGCTATTTATTGCATTCCGTGATTAAGTTGGCGCCATGAAAGCACTGCTGATCCAACTTCCCATCCCCAGACTCAACCTGGGACTGTACACGGGAAATATCCCCCTGGCCGGGGCCTGCCTGAAGCAGGCAACCCAGGATGTCCCCGGCTGGCAGGTGGATCTTTTATCCGAAACAGCACTGTCCTGGACCGGGGACCAGGCCATTGTCCGGGATGTCTGTGACAGAAACCCGGATCTTGTGGGGTTCACGGTATTTGCCTGGAACATGGAAAGATCTGTTTTCCTGGCCCGGCAAATTAAAGAAAAAACCGGTGCCGGACTGATTTTCGGTGGTCCCCAGGTCACTGAAGATACCCTTGACCATTTTCCTGAATTTATAGATTATCTTGTTATCGGCGAAGGCGAGGCCCTGTTCCGCCAGGTGCTGGAAAACAAAATCCCGGGGGAGAAATCCGGCAACACCGGCGCCCCGATGCCCCGGGTTCTTCATCATACCCACTTGAGCCAGAGTTCAATGCTGGTTCACGGTTCGCCCTATGTCAACGGCCATCTCGACCTTGGCCCCGGGCAGGTCATGCTTCTGGAAACCCAAAGGGGCTGCCCTTACAAATGCGGGTTCTGTTATTATTCCAAAGCCAGAAAAAAACGGGATATCGCCGACACTCAAACGGTTATACAAGGCATTGACTGGGCACTGCACAACCATGCCAAAGAGCTCTACCTGATGGACCCGTCCCTGAATGCCAGACCCCAGTTGACTTCGCTGCTTGAAAAAATTTCGGTTCTTAACGCGTCAAAGAGACTGCCCATTATCAGTGAAATCCGGGCAGAATCCGTCACGGACGACATGGCCGCCCAATATGCAAATGCCGGATTCACCCAGTTTGAAGTCGGTCTGCAAAGCACCACCCCCAAGGCCCTTGATATCATGAACCGCCCCACGGATCTGAAACGATTCATTAAAGGCGTAAAAGCGCTCCAGAATCAAGACATAACAGCCACCATTGACTTGATTTTCGGCCTGCCCGGCGACACCCCCCAAGGATTCAGAAACAGTGTGGATTTCATCCTTGAACATGATCTGTATGACCATATCCAGGTGTTTCCTCTGCTGGTCCTGCCGGGAACAGCCTTTCTCAGACAGGCCCGGGAGCTTGGCCTTGAATTTGCACCCCATCCGCCCTATCCGGTGATTCAAACGTCCGCCTTTTCCCGGACAGATATGGCACAGGCCCTGGATTATGCCGAAGATGCCTTTGACCGGACGTTTCTGCCCTTTCCGGATCTGGAGATATCCTTTGCCCACCCGGCCCCAAAGGACTATTATATTTGCCCGGACAACCGGCGGCTGCTGGCCAAACTGGTCCTGGACACCCCCCGCCCCCTGGAAGAGATTCATGAGCTTGCAGATGGGATCAGCTCGCCCTTCCAGATATTTTTTTCCAACAGCGCCCTGGACCAGGACTATATCAACCGGGTTACAACCGCTGTTTCTGAGAAAAATCCCTTTGTACCCCTGGAGCTTATTTTTATCACGCCCGGATTTGTGCCTGACACGGATGCTGTTTTAAATGCCATAGTCCGCACCAGCCCCCATTTCCTTGACCTGGACCAGCAATACCTGTATCCGGAACCCGGAAACCGAAGCATTCTTTTTACCCTGGTATCTGCCCGGACAACACCATTTTTCCAGGGCCCCATGCAACGCCAGGTGATGCAATGGACCGGAACCGGCCTGCCCGGCCTTTCACTTTTGGCAGATCTTTTTCACCTGGACGGCATTCTCATCCCCGGCCGGGGTCAGGCACTTTTGAACTGGCAGGATGCCATGGCCGAAATCAGTGAGGATATACTTCCCGTCTGTTTTGCCGATGTCTCTTTGCAGATGCGCTGGCTCTCCCTGACCGAAAAGGGAAAATACCATCTGACGGTTTTTTGAAAAAATTACACCAGAAAGATGTTTGCCAGATTTTTTTTAAAATTGTATAGTCTTGTTGTCTTGCATCTAACTCATTGCAACTTATATCTAAAACCTTCTGGGACATAGGTATGTGAATATGGCATTTCAAAAAAATCGGATCTGGATCAGAACCGGTTTTTTGTTTATTTTTCTGTTTTTTTTTCTTTATCCACCTGTCTGCACCGCAAAGGGCCGGACACCGGGCCAGCCGGCCAGGGCAGTCAACGGGGTACTGGATCTTTCGGCCTTTAATTTTAATAAAACAGACTATGTCACACTGGACGGGTGTTGGGAATTCTACTGGAACCGGCTGCTTTCTCCCATGGATTTTTCTTCGCCATCCCCGCCGCCCAAGACAGGGTTTATGTTTGTACCCCAATCCTGGACCCGATATCATAGCCCCGACGGCGGCAGGCCGGACAGCAACGGATATGCAACCTACAGACTGACAGTGATTTTGCCGGAAGCGGACCAGACCTATGCACTGAACATCCTTTACATGGCTACCGCATACAAGATGTGGATAAATGGCCGGCCCGTTCCGGGAAACGGTATTGTCGGGACGTCACCATCCCAGTCCCGGCCCCAGAGTTTCTGCCAGGACATCAGCTTTACCCCCGGCACCCCAAAATGTGAAATTATTGTTCAGGTATCCAATTTCAGCCACATTGACGCAGGCATTGTCCGGTCCATAAAACTTGGTCAATACAGGCAAATCCGCAGACACTTTTCTTTTACCAAAGGCATTGGTGTCTTTGTCACCGGGTGCACCTTTGCCATGAGCGTTTACCATTTCCTGCTGTTCTATTTCAGACGCAAGGAGATATCCCACTTTTATTTCGGTTTGATCTGTTTTCTTATTTCCCTGCGCAACCTGACCATCGGCGTGACGCTGATTACCCAGATTTTTCCCAACTTTTCCTGGGAATTATTGCGCAAAATAATGGTGCTGTGTTTATACTTTCTGCCACCGGCCTTTGCGGGATTTCTCAGCTCTGTGTTTCCAAAAGAATTCTCAAAAAAAATTTATAAACCATGTGTTATATTCAGCATAGCTTACGCCATCCCTGTACTAATTTTTCCCACAAAAATATTCTGGCACTTCATTCCGACCTATGACGTTGCTGTCCTGGGATTCGGCCTTTACGCATCAATCAGTCTTGTGCGAGCGGTGAAACGACACAGGGAGGGCGCGGGATATATTCTTTTCGGATTCACGGTCTTTCTGGCCGGCGTTATCAACGAAATCCTCTATTCCGAAGAGATTATCCGGACCGGGGACTTCATGCCCCTGGGCTTTCTAATCCTCATTTTAAGCCAGGCCATTGTGCTGGCCATGCAGTCTGCCCAAACCTACGCCAGAATTGAAAATCTGGTTTGTGTGTTTGAAAAATTTGTGCCGTCGCGTTTTCTTAGCCGTATTGCCAAACAAGGCATTGAAAGTATAGCCATCGGCAATGCTGAAAACGACACCATCGCGGTACTGTTCTGTGATATCCGCTCGTTCACAACCCTTTCCGAAAACATGATGCCGGGTCAGGTCCTCACCTTTTTAAATTCATTTTTCAGCGCCATGAGTGCTCCCATTCATAAAAATCACGGATTTATCGACAAATTCATCGGCGATGCCGTCATGGCCCTGTTTGATGCCGATGGCAAAGATCTGAAACACTGTGCTGAAAATGCGGTCCGGGCAGCCGTTGAAATGCACAGGGCCTTAACAGCATTTAATGCAGAGGCCGACGCATCTCTTCACCCCAGAATAGACATGGGCATCGGCATTCATATCGGCAGGGTGGTGATCGGCACGGTGGGCACTTCGGATCGTATGGATTCAACGGTTTTGGGTGACACCGTGAATATTGCCTGCCGCCTGGAAACTCTGACCAAAGAAAAAAATGAAAAAATTATTGTATCCTCAAATATTGTGGATCTGCTGGACACGCCCCATGAGTTTGGTTTAAATCAACGCGGCAGACTCCTTGTAAAGGGAAGAACCGAACCCATTTTGATTTATGGCGTTTCAGACACAAACCCAGACACAAACATTGGCAACTGAATTGGAAAACAATGAAAGAAAAAACAAAACAACTCAAAGAGATCTACACTTCATTTGAAGCAGATACCTGTGATCTTATCCAGGGCAAGGCCTGTGCCAAAGGATGCAGTTTTTGCTGCGAAGAAGCCGGCAGCATTGATATTACCACGTTAGAGGGGATGGTTATCCGGGGGGCCATGGACAAAATGACCCCAAGCAGACAGAAAACGTTAACCAAGACATTCAGAAGCGAAATCAGGCACAGGGAGGCCGGCAAGGCTTCGCCCTGCCCTTTTCTGATGAAAAACAAGGCCTGCATGATCTATGAAAACAGGCCCTTTTCCTGCCGCCGAATCTACTCCGTTCATGTCTGCTCTTCCCAGGCCCCGCCGGCGGTGAGCCGCCAGGTCATGGAACGGGCGGCCCAGGCCATCAAGGCACTCCAGAAACTTGACAGCAACGGATACTCCGGCCATCTCTCCTACATTCTGTACATGCTGTCGGTTCCCGCCTTCCTGAACACCTACACGGCAGGCCAGTTTAAACCCGAAGAAATTACTGATTTCGGCAAAAGCCACAAAATTATCATCAATCAAATGATGACCTGATTTTAATTTTTAACCACAGAAGACACAGAGAGCACAGAGTTTCAGTACCAGGCCCCCTGCAAAACTGCAGGGGGCCTTTACGTTCAAACACCAATCAGTGTCTGAACGGAAAACCCGTGTTTGGACGGCTCGTAAGAGGAGCGCATGCTCACAAAGGTGCCCAGATGCAAGGCGCAGGAAAATGTGCAACCGGAGCATACTCAAGTATGTGAGGATTGCGCATTTTCCTGCAACGAAGCAGATGGGTGACTTTTCGTTCAAACACTAATTAACCATGCGGTCGTGCCCTGCCCACTCCTTCTCTCTCAGCTTAAACTTCTGCAGTTTACCTGTGGCGGTTTTGGGCAGAGGACCGAATTCAATGGACTTAGGCGCCTTGAACCGGGCCATCTTTTCCTTACAGTACGCAATAATCTCTTTGGGATCCGGATTGGTCCCGGCCCGGGGCACAATAAACGCCTTGGGAACCTCACCCCATTTTTCGTCCGGCACCGAAATTACAGCCACTTCCAGCACATCCGGATGGGAGTACAACACGTTCTCGATTTCAACGGTGGAAATATTTTCACCGCCGGAGATGATGATGTCCTTTTTCCGGTCCATGATCTGCACATAGTTGTCCGGATGCATCACAGCCAAGTCTCCGGAATGGAACCACCCGCCCCTGAAAGCCTCAGCCGAAGACTCCTCATCCTTGTAATATCCCAGCATGACGTTGTTACCCCGCATGACGATTTCCCCCATGGTGGCACCATCCCTGGGCACCGGTTCCATGGTGGCGGAGTCCACCACATCCATGTGCTCGGCCACAATATAGGGTACGCCCTGGCGGGCTTTGATGCCGGCCCTGGCCATGGGGTCAAGGTCATCCCATCTCTCCTGCCACTGGCATACGGAGTGAGGGCCGAACACTTCGGTCAGGCCATAGGTCTGGGTAATGTTGGCCCCGATATTTTCCATGTTCTGGATTACTGCGGGTGCCGGCGGCGCGCCGGCGGTCATGATCTCCAGCTTCGTGGTCAGATTAACAGCGTTTTCCTTGGCATACACAGACATGCCGATGAGGATGGTGGGCGCGGCACACAGATGGGTTACCCCCACTTCGCCGATAATCCGGTAGATTTCAACAGGGTCCACCTTCCTTAAGCAGACATGGGTGGCACCCATGGCTGTGATGGCCCAGGTGAAACACCACCCGTTGCAGTGAAACATGGGCAACGTCCATAAATATTTGCTGTCCAGATTGATTTTAAACTCCAGCAACTCGCCCAGGGAGTTGAGATAAGCGCCCCGGTGGTGGTACATCACACCCTTGGGCCGCCCCGTGGTGCCGGAGGTATAATTCAGGGCAAGCAATTCCCGTTCATCGTCAATGGCAAGGGCCACGGGATCTTCCGGGCTGTCCGCCAGAAAACTTTCATATTCCTGTCCGTCCAGGGGCATGGAATCATCAACATCACAGATATTGACAAAAGCTTTTACCGCGGTGAGTTCGGACACCTCCGAGGACAGAACCTTGCCGAATTCATTGTCTGCCACAACGACTTTGGCATCGGAATGATTGATAATATAGGACATTTCACCGGCAGACAGCCGGATATTGATGGAAACCAGGGCAGCTCCCAGCAAAGGCACGGCATAGTGGGCTTCCAGCATGGGCGGAGTATTGGGGCAGACAAAAGCCACCTTGTCACCCCGGCCGACGCCATGGGCCTTTAAACCATTGGCCAGACGGAAAACCCTCTTCTGGAACTGAGTCCAGGTATAGGATTTGTCCCCGTAAATAACTGCGGTTTTATCCGGATAGACTTTTACGCTTCTATCCAGAAAATTGGTGGGACTTAAAATTTCATAATTAACACTTCTTTCCTGCATGACAGGGTTCTCCTTGTTTTAATTTGACAAATAAATTCCATGTCTCATTAACAACGTTCCTTATAAACGTTCAATCGGTAACAGTCTCATATTTTTATAGTCGGTGACCTGAACAAAACTAGGCTTTAAACCTACAGATGCCTTACCGACGGCCCTACAATTACCCGGACAGTCCTGCAGGCTAAGGGTTTCACACTATTTTTTCATTTCATAGACCCAGTGTACGGCAGCCTTGATAAGTTCTGTGTAATGTTTGACCTGAAGCTTTTCCTTGATATTTTCCCGGTGGGTACCCACGGTTTTCATACTCAGGTGCAGCCTTGTGGCGATTTCCTTTGAGTTCAGACCTTCGCCCATGAGCCGAAACACTTCAAGTTCCCGGTTGGTCAGGGTGTCCAGGCTGAACCCCACAGCCGTTGGTTTTCTGGAGATCATCCGGGTCAGCAGTTTTTCTTTGATCTTATCACTGGCATAGATGTGCCCGGACAAAACCCGGCGCACCGCCTCCACCACCTGGGCAATGGCCTTTTGTTTCATCACATATCCTCTGGCACCGGCCAGCAGCGCCCTTTGCGCATACATTGAATCATCATACATGGAGACAACCAGGATAGGCAGATCCGGGTATTTCCCGCGCAGCTCTTCCACCAGATCAATACCGTTGCTTTCGGCGAGGGAGATATCAACAATCATAAGATCCGGCATATCCTGTTCAATGATCTGCCGGGCCATGGCAGCGGTTCCCGGACAGGCCACCACGGTCAGATCCGGTTCCCGGTTGATCAGTTCGCTCATACCCAGGCAGAAGACGGGATGGTCATCCACAATGACTATACGGGATTTTTTACAGGTTTGAACCATGCCGGGGTACGCTCCTTTTATCAGTTTTGATCTGCTGGTGTCTGTTTTTTATCTGGGTCCGATGAACTGAGAATGACATGTATCTGTGTTCCCGTTTCTCCTGTTTCAATATTGAACTGCGCATCAATGATCTTAGCGCGGTAGGCCATAATCTGCAAGCCAATGCCCCGGTTCCAGGGATCCGGATTCATGCCGCAGCCGTTGTCCGTCACCGTCAGGTGGATCAGGCTGTCGGTCTCATCCCTTGTTAAAGTAATGTTTATCCGATTGCAATTTGAGTGCTTCACTGCGTTGTTCACGGCTTCCCTTGCAATGCGATAGAGATGAATGGCGCAGGAGTCTTCCAGGATATCCACGCCTTCGTCCATACGGCACTCAAACCGGATTCCGGAATAATAGGCAAACTGATCGGCAATCTCTTCCAGGGCAGACTGAAATCCATGGCTGACCAGATGGACCGGGCAAAGGCCCCGGGCAAGCTGCCGGGTCTTTTCCACGGCATCTTCCATAAGCTCCCCCATTTTCCGGGCAAGGTCTGCGGCTGGGTCGTTCCGGGATTTAAGATCATTCCGGATCACGGCTGTCAGCCCTGAAATGCCGATGAGATGGGGACAAAGATCGTCGTGAAGCTCCTGGCCGATGTTCATCCGTTCCCGATCCCCGGCCTGCATCACCTGTTTTTCAAGGCTTTTTGACCGGGTAATATCCCTTAAAATAATAATACTTCCGGTCAAATATCCTCTGGCATCAAGGGCTGAGGCCCCGGATATGCTGACATCCACCACGTGGCCGTCCTTTGTAAGTCTTCGGGTTTCAACATTGAATATCCCCTGGCCGGTCCTGACCTGTTCAATCATTATTTTTGTTTCAGGCCAGCAGGCATCAGGTACAAAATGATCCATTTTCCGGCCCTGGCACTCTTCCATGGACCAGCCGAATACCCGGGCAAAGGCGGGGTTAATATAAATCACCCGGCCCTTCATGTCATAATTGACAATGGGATCCGGAGCCGCTTCCATGAGCAGATAATAACGCTCCCGGCTTTCGATTCCCTCCCGTTCGGCCATGCGGCGGCCCCGGATCTGATCCTTTAGCTCCCGGTGAGTGGTTTCAAGCTGGTCCATGAACCGGTTGAAATACAGGGCCAGCTGCCCCACTTCATCCCCGAAGCGGCTCTCCATCCTGGCGGAGTAGTCCCCTGTCATGGCTGTGTTGAACCTGGTCATGAGCCGGCTCAGGGGTGTGGTAATGGTCCGGCTGATGCCGAAGGTTACGGCCAACATGATGCTGAAACATAGCAGGGAGATGCCTAAAAACACATTGCGGATGGTTGTCAGAGGATGGTAAAGCTCATCCAGATAGGATGATGACGCCACAATCCAATGGTATTCGGGAATATAATTAAAAATGACAAGTTTTTTGCGGGCCCGGATCTCCCCGGGGTTTTTCCAGTAATAAACAGACCGCCCCTTTTTACGTTCCATCATGTCTTTGAGGTATTGATTGGGCAAATCCGGGCTTTTAAGAATATTAACATCCTGCAGGACCGGATGTATGATGGCCCGGCCATCCCTGTCAATGACAAAGGCATAACCGCTTTGCCCGAATTTCAAGGAGAGAATGCTCTGTCGGAAATCCTGGACATTGACCAGTCTTGTGAATTCAGACCGGTAGGCAGAAGCCGCAATGATCCAGTCCCAGGGTTCAAAGTGGGCCATATATAGGGCTTTAGGACGCGGGGTTTCTTCGCCCGGATTTTTCCATTCATACTCCAGGTATCCCTGCTTTTTTTCCATCATCTGCCGGACAAAGGCGTGTTCAGCCACGTTGGTTCCGATCAGTTCGGCTCTTGGATGCACGATTACATCCCCGTGGCTGTCAAGACAGTACAGATAGCCCGAGGCGCCTATGGTCTGGCTTAAAATAACTTCGGCAGATCTTTTGCGGGCATCCTCCAGGGTAATCTCTTTGGCCAGAACTTTTCGGTTCAGTTCGACCATGATGTCCAGATTCTTTTCCGCAATGGCCCGCAGACGGTTCTTAATGGAGACATTCACAGAGGTATTGACCATATTGTAAATCATGGAAGTGGTATTGGTCAGCTCGCTTTCAATGCGGTCCTCAATATTGTTGCGCACATAGACATAGATGAACAGGTTGCACAAAAGCATGGACAGAAAAAAGATCAAAGCAAAGCTGATGAGAAATTTATACCGGATCTGAAGCGAGCCCAGAAAAAGCCGTATTCCGGAAAACATGCCCTGTTTGTCTTTTTTTGCTAAATTCTTTGTTTTCAGTTGTTCTATTTGCGTCATATTACAGTCCCATTGGTTGTCTGTTTTAGCGTTAGGACAGGCAGGTATGGATTGTCAACGATAATGTTGATATAACAGCCATGGTCTGGCCTGACATATCATCGGCCAGGCTCAGCCCGCAACGAAGGTTGAAAGATCTGTGCAGGTTGTACAGACTATCATATAAACGGTAAGGGGCCAATTCAGCCCATCATAAAACCAAACAACAGCCATGGGCTGATCTGGCATATCAACTGCCAGACTCAACCCACAACAAAGGTTGAAAGCTCTGTGTATGTTACACAGAGCTTTCATAATAAAAAAAGGCCCCAATGCTATGAAATTCAGAAAAATTATTGCCCGGTTCCAGGCGGATAATATTGAACTTGCCGAAGAAGTCATCTGCCATATTTTCTTTTCATTCAACCTGAAAGGCGTCATCTGTGAGGTGCCTATCCCGGAACCGGATGAGGGGTTCGGCACCCGGACCCTGAACACCCCTGAGCACAACAGCATTATCGGCTATCTGCCGGACACGGATGATTCCGATCTCATGATTTCCCAAATCAAAGATCGCCTGGCAGGACTGTCGGATATAAATGTCCAGGTGAATGTGTTGTCGGAACGTGTGGATGAAAAGGACTGGGCCCATGCATGGAAGGAATATTTCAACGTCACCCGGATCACGGACAAGATCCTGGTCAAGCCCGAATGGAAGGAGTATACCCCGGCCCCTGGTGAGATTATCATCCACATTGATCCGGGCATGGCTTTCGGCACGGGCACCCATCCCACCACATCCATGTGTCTGGAACTTTTAGAGGAATATGTGCAGCCGGGCAAAACCCTGCTGGATGTAGGGTGCGGGTCCGGCATACTGATGATCGGGGCGGCCAAGCTTGGAGTCAGCGCCATGACCGGCATTGATGTGGACCCCATGGCCGTGGATATTACCCGGCAGAATCTGCAGAAAAATGACATTTCACTGGACCGTGTCAAGCTCGGTGCTGTAACCCTGGATAAAACACCTGCAACAAAGTACGACCTGATCTGTGCCAACATCATTGCCCAGGTCATCGTATCCATCATGCCGGATATCGCGGCCCGCCTGGCCCAGGACGGAACGGCCATCCTTTCGGGCATCATTGAAGAGCGGGTTCCCGACATTTACGCAGCCCTTGATGCCGAAAACCTTGAATGTGTCAAAAAACACACCCGGCAGGAATGGGTGGCGCTGGTGGTTTGCCGTAAAAACTAAGGCTTTAATTTTCCCAAATCAGTTCAAGGTACATACCAGGAAAGAAGGTGATAAAATCGAGGGGAGCCAGACACAGGCAGGCCCAGCAGATCGTTTTATAACACCTTGATTACCGGACACGAATATGATTTAATTCCTGATGCAGTAAGCACATGGATTTCCAAAGGGTCATAAGTAAAAATAATTTAACAGACAAATCCAATGGACAAGGGGATATTTTGCCGGAGCTGAACATTGAAACGGGTGCAGATACAACGGCATTGCTTTTTTCGGGGCGGCTGGATGCCCCGGGGGTGGCCCGGTTATGGAATAGCGCAGTTAAAGCGGTAAAAAGAGCAGGCCAGGGAAAAATCCGCATAGACCTTGGTTCCGTTGATTACCTGGACATGGCCGGTGCGACCTTTATCTCCCACTTAAGCCGGCTTTCGGGCAGCGTACCGGCAGAACAGCCCGACGTGATGACCGGGGTCAGAAAAGAGTTCGCACCTCTTCTGGATCTGGCCCAAAAATCAAAGGACCAGGCATTACCCCCGCCGCCAAAGGTATCCTACATTGAAAAAACCGGCCAAGATCTGGCAGCGTCCCTGGAAGACACCAAAACGTTCATCACCATGGTCGGAGAGATCACGGCCGCCCTGTTTTCGTGCCTGAAAAATCCGGGCCGCATCCGGTGGGCCGATACCTGGATGGTGGCGGAACGTTCCGGCGTCAACGCCCTGCCCATTGTGGGACTGATCTCATTCATCGTAGGGCTGGTCATGGCTTTCCAGGCCGCGATTCCCATGCGGATGTTCGGTATGGAAATATATGTGGCCAACCTCATCGGCATTGCCATGGTCAGGGAACTCGGACCGCTGATGACCGCCATTGTGCTGGCCGGCCGGTCCGCATCCGCCTTTGCCGCGGAAATCGGCACCATGAAAATCAACGAGGAAATTGATGCGCTGACGGTCATGGGCATGGAGCCGGTGCGGTTTCTCATCGTTCCCCGGGTTATTGCCGCCACCCTGATCACGCCGCTGCTCACGGTATTTTCAAATTTTGTGGGCATCCTTGGGGGCATGGTTGTTATACTTTCCTTTGGCTACCCGCCCATCACCTATTACAATCAGGTGGTGAAATTTGTCAGCTGGGAGGACCTTGCCGGCGGCCTTGTCAAATGCTTTGTATTCGGTCTTCTCATTGCGGCAACCGGCTGTATCCGGGGGTATCAGACCTTGAGAGGACCGTCTGCAGTTGGTGATGCCACCACTAAGGCCGTGGTCTCCTCCATCATTTTAATTGCCGTGTTTGACGGTGTTTTCAGCGTAATTTACTTTTATCTGGGCATATGAGCGAAACGATTATCAATGTCCGGCACCTTTGTGCCGGGTACAACAACAACGCCATTATGGAAGATCTCAATTTTGATATCCAAAGTGGCGAGGTGTTTGTCATTCTCGGCGGTTCCGGCTGCGGCAAAAGCACGGTGCTCAAACACATGATCGGTCTGGTGCCGCCGGTCTCCGGCCAGATACTTATCCATGGCCAAGATATGGTAACGGCCCGGGGTGCTGAGCGTAACCGTCTGCTTGCCACCATTGGCGTGGCATTCCAGAACGGGGCGCTGTTCGGCTCCATGACCGTGCTGGAAAATGTCATGCTGCCCCTGGTGGAGTTTACCGATCTTCCCCGGGACGCCATAGAAGCCATTGCCCGGGTTAAACTGGATCTGGTTGACATGGGCCATGCCCTTTACCTTCTGCCCGACGAGTTGAGCGGGGGCATGAAAAAAAGAGCGGCCATTGCCCGGGCCATGGCCCTTGATCCGGCCATTCTATTTCTGGACGAGCCATCTGCGGGACTGGATCCCCTGACCTCGGCCGAACTGGACCGCCTGATCCTGGAACTGGCAGGATCCCTGAAAATCACCTTTGTCATCGTCACCCATGAGCTTGAAAGCATTCTGACCATTTCCGACAGGGTCATCATGCTGGGCAAAAAGGAAAAAGGCATCATTGCCCAGGGCGATCCCAAACAGCTCAAAGCGGATCCGTCAAACCCATATGTATATAATTTTTTTAACCGGAACCCATAACACCCCTTTGGAACCCGACCCATGACCCAGAAAACCAATTATTTTAAACTCGGTCTTTTTGTCATCCTGTCCTTTGCACTGACTGCGGCCATGCTCATTGCCCTTGGTGCAGGACAATTTTTAAAGACGGAAACCCTTGCCGAAACCTATTTTAACGAATCTGTCCAAGGCCTGGCCATCGGCTCGGAAGTTAAATACAAAGGGGTGAAAATCGGCTCTGTTAAATCAATCACCACCCCCACAAAGGTCTATGACGTGGCCTCAAATTATGTATTGGTCACGTTTGCCCTGTCCGAAGACTGCTACGTGGGTCAGACCGGAAAAAATCCCAAGGAACGTATGAAAAAGGCGGTGAACGACGGCCTTTCCATATTTTTATCCTTTAACGGCCTGACCGGGTCCGCATATCTGGAGACCGATTATAAACCCAAAGGGGCAGATAACCTTGAAATCACCTGGACACCGGAAAACCTTTATGTGCCGTCCCATCCCAGCAATATCAAACAGGTATCGGACGCTTTGAGCCAGATGCTGGACTCCCTGGGGGGGCTGAACATCAAAGAGATGAAAGAGGATCTTTCGGCTCTTCTGAAAGGACTGAATCTGACAAAAGTATCTGCCCAGGCTGAAAGCCTGCTCAAGGAACTTCGCCAGACCAACAGTGAACTGGGCAAAATTCTGTCATCGGGCCATATCAAACAGATTTTAAGCGATGCCGGTTCATCGGCGGCTGACTTAAAAAAAATTGTTCATGAAGCAAAAGTCCCTATCCAGCAGACTCTGGCGGATATCAATACGGCATCGGGCAGTTTCAAGCGTATGGCCACAGGACTGGAGCAGGGTTACCAGGGGAAACTGTCTGAGATGTCCGATCAGATGGATACGGTTCTGGGAAGCCTTGAAAAAACATCCCAGCTATTGGGAAATATGATCTGGACAAACGCGGATGTCATTGAAAAAATTATTGCCAACCTGGAGAATACCACTGAAAACCTCAATCAGTTTACCCGGGAACTGCGTGAATATCCGGGCAGGATTCTCATGGAAGCACCGCCTGAAAGAAAGAGGTCAACATTATCAGGAAAGGAGAATTAAACCGCTATGAACTGCCATGAACCCCCAAGGCTTTCACCCTTTTTCGGGATGATGATCGGCATTGTAACGGCTGCAGCCCTTCTCACCGGCTGCGGCAGCCTAAAAAACGAGTATACGGAAAAACAAAAATTCTGGCTGTGTGTGGAATGCAACGAACCGGCACCCGCAGATCAGGACAATCGCTCACAAGGGGTACCGCTGGTGGTCAACCGCCTGGACATTTCACCGGAATTCGACGGCCAGGAATTTATTTACCGGGTAGATGAAAACCGGTTTACCCAGGATTATTATAATACCTACATCACCCCCCCGGCCCGCATGATCACTGATGTGATGCTTGAATCCCTGGTCAGCTCGCCGCAGTTTGCTCCTGTCCCTAAAAACCTTGCGCCGGATAATGTTTTCCAGCTGTGGGGTAAAATCACAGCCCTTTATTGTGACCACCGCAATGCATCCCAGACATCGGCCGTGGTGACCATTGCCCTGAACCTTGACCGCCTGAACAAAGACAGCGTAACACAGGTTGTGGCAAAGACCTATTCCGCAAAAATCCCCCTGGGCGGCGACACCGGCCCCAAGGCTTATATAGAGGCTCTTAATCGGGGATTAGCCGCCATTGTCAATGATCTTCTATCAGATTTTAAACAATTGCCGTCCCCGGCAGATAAGCAATAAACTTTTATCAGGTTGTATCATATGAAATTTCGCCCCTGCATTGATCTTCGAAACGGCAAAGTGGTCCAGATTGTAGGCGGGACCCTGTCCGACAAAACCTTAGACAGCCTTGTCACCAACTTTGAAAGCACCCGGACCCCGGGACAGTTTGCACAGATGTACCAGGCAGACCAGCTTTTCGGCGGCCATGTTATTGCCCTGGGGCCTGGAAACACCCAGGCGGCCCTTGAAGCGCTGCAAGCCTTTCCGGGCGGCCTTCAGATGGGCGGCGGCATTAATCCTGAAAATGCATCTGACTTTCTGGATGCAGGAGCCTCCCATGTCATAGTTACCTCCTATGTCTTCTCCCAAGGCCGCATGGACATGGACAAGCTCAATGCACTGGTGAATGCCGTGGGCAAAAACAGGCTGGTGCTGGATTTAAGCTGCCGGAAAAGGGACGGGCAGTTCTGGATTGTAACGGACCGCTGGCAAAATTTCACCGAAGTGGCCGTAACCCCGGCCACCCTGGAACATTTATCCGCATTCTGTGACGAATTTTTAATCCACGGTGTGGATGTGGAAGGCAAAATGCAAGGGATCCAGGAAGAGCTGGTGGTGCTGTTGGGCCAGCACAGCCCCATCCCCGCCACCTATGCCGGCGGCGCAGGCCGGTTTTCAGACCTGGACCGGGTAAAATCCCTGGGCAACGGTCGTGTTGATCTGACCATCGGTTCAGCCCTGGACATATTCGGCGGCACCATCCCCTACCAGCAGGTGGTGGCGTGGCACAAAGCTCAAGTCTAACCCCAGGGTCATCGCCTATGAAAAAAAAATCAAATTACCCCAGCACCTTTCTGCTGATGAAAAACATACCCGCCTTTTGGGAAAGAAGACCTATATAGCCACGACGGTCGGAAATAACTGTATTTTAGGAGCCAGTGTCTCGGAAACCGCTTCCGGTAAAGATCTTCAAAAAGCATACGGTGTTTTTAAAGAGGAAGCTGAATGCATTAATCCGGAATATCAGCCGGATACTGTCAATACCGACGGCTGGCCGTCAACGCAGAAAGCCTGGAAAAAGCTGTTTCCCAAGATAACCGTTCTATCCTGCTTCTTACACATTTTTATTGGTATACGTGATCGTTCTCGCAAAAAATACAAGGAGTATTTCCTCGATGCGGCCAGCAGATTATGGGATTGCTTCAGGGCAGAATCCAAAAGATCATTCTCACAGAGAGTTCGCAGGCTTTCTGAATGGTGTCGAAATACGAAGAATGGAGTTCCCGACGTTATTGCAGCCAAAATCAAAAAGCTCAGGGATAATCTTCCACAGTTTTCCCAAATCTATGATTTTCCTGGCGTACATAGAACGAGCAACATGGTTGACCGGTTGATGCAGCGAATGGATCGTCATTTGTTCAGTACAAAGTATTTTCACGGTACTATGAAATCTGCCAATCTCAGCATACGTGCCTGGGAACTTATCCAAAATTTTGCTCCACTCAATCCATGGACGGTAAGGCAAAAAGGCTATGTGAGTTCTTTTGAAAAAGTTAACGAATTTAAGTACCACGGAAACTGGCTTCAGAACCTTTTGATTTCGGATTCACTGGGAGGCTTACGGACGGGTCCCCCAAATCCGTTATAATCAGGAGCTTTCTTTTCAAATACTACAACATAGCTTTTGCTATTCTCCTCAGCATAGCCGGGGGCTTAGCGAAAGAGTTATTGAAAAAATTAAATTTCCAGATTCAATTTACGACCTTGATAAAAAGGCCCCTTTTTTGCCTGGATATGACATTAGTTCATTAAACAATGTCTCGGTCAGATGGAGCGTACCTTCCGCTCCGATGTAAGGGCGATTTGTGATACAAATCCTTCGAAAAACAGGGTAGTCAAAATGGAACAATGGAATGTTCATTTTATCTGAGAGTTCCTGCTCGAATGATGAGCCGAAAAGAATTGCCGTCTCAGACGCACGAACTTCGTCCATAAAGTCATCTATATCCGAGACCTCTTCTCTCGCCCGGCCGCAGACAACCTCCAAACCAATTTCTTCCGAGAGAAAACGCACCATTCCGCGGTATCTCGCCCCCGTGCCGATCACGGAAACCGGTATACCGTATAGCGTTTGCAAAAAGGAATAGATCGGCGCAAGTCCGTCAGCAGTTCGGCGTATGAAAGCATCCCGCTGCCTGTGCGTATCGATCCCCAAATGTGATTGCAGACACCCCCAAATTTCTTCCGCTCCCGACAGCCCGTAAGGATAGTCTATCACCTGATATGGAATGCCGAAACGTTTCTCCATTTCCTGTGCGAGACGCTTTCCTCTTCCGAGAACAATATTAAGCGATACTTGCGCAGCAGCTTCTATCTGCTCAAACGTGCAACGGGATAAAATACATCCAAGGTCTGCTTCTGTTCCGAGAAACTCCTTTAGCACCCGGGCATCCGCTGCAATATGCGGATCATCCGCTCCGAATCCGATAAAATTAATCTTCGGAATCTGTCGATCCGCCCCATCCGGTTCACGCATAAAATCAATAAGCCGCAGCAAAGACTCTTCGTATCCGTCTTCAAACACGCCGCAATAGCCAGTCGCTTCCTGATGAAATATTTTTGCATTCCCGCGGAATCTACTGATAATCGCCGTGACATCATCCTGTATGATATCACTGACGCAACCAGTCACAACCGCGATCAGTACCGGATGATACAACTCGTCCACATAGCGCATTGATTTCTCTAAAGAGTCCTCTCCGCTGAATACAACATCTTCATCGCTGATAGCGGTCGTGGTCTGTCTGATCTGTGACATATCGCAAGGGGCATGCAATGCGAGCGACCCGAAATTGCAGCCGACAACAGAATGCAGCAGCGTCACGCAATCGCTGATTCCGGTAAAAGCCTGTTGAGCGCCGAATAATTTACATGCATACGCCGTCTTCATTTGCAACATTCCTTTGCTTCGTCTTTATTATTTTTTTCCAGCCACATTCTGAGCCACATTTCTCTGGACGCACGATGATCATTTTTCGGATACAAGGTGAAGTCTTCCGAATCGAACGATATCCGATTCAGAATCAGGCGGTTCCGCTCCCGTGCACTCTGCAGACGTGCACGCATCCGCTGTATACTACGCACATAAGAAGGAAATGAAAAAGAGAGTGTATCAATATTTGCGGTTACAAGCGGCGCACCCTTTCCTTCCATTGTAAAATCATTTGTGCCGACGATGGCTTCCGATGCTGCAAACAGTTCATGAAGCGCTGCCGCCGAAGGATTTATGTAAACCTGCGTCCCCGGCGCGTAAAGCGCAACGGCATCGTTTAAACGAATCATAAGCTGCGCTTCCAGTTCTTCGTCTATCCAATAGTAGCGTTTCATGTCCTCTGTAAGAATGATGCAAATTGCATTTAGCTGCAGTCCGTAGATCTGCGCATACGTCCTGATCTGCTTCGGTGTATCATGCAGTCCCCTGCAAACCAAAACACATTTTTTAGATGCGAGGAACTCACGATCTTCAAATGTTTGATCAAGGGCTTTTTCTTTTTCAAGCGCAATCAGAGGCTCCATCGTTTCCGTTTTTTGAAGCCGCTGGGCAATATCTGAATAAAAGCGTGCAATGCCGTCCAGCCCTTCGTACCTCGTGGTTTCTCCGATATGCAAATACTCCGTTCCGTACAGCTCTTTCATACGACGCGCCCAGCGGACGAAATATCTCACCAGATTCAGCGATGCAGCGGGTGCCCTTTTCAATTGCTCCAGCGGAGAACTGGGGATCCGGCAATTGACGTGTACACCGCAGAGGTTGAGAAAATCTTCGATTTCATTAAGCACCTGTGATCCCTCTATGCCCCAGGCAATCGTTTCGAGGTTAACGCTGTTTTCGATGCGCGGCACATCCTCCATTACCTGTTCTACAATGGCATATGTCGCTTCCGTGAAACCGCAGCCCAGCACTTCAATCTCCAGATGATTGTCTTCGCCAACCTTGAGCTTGCCGCGTTTACGCATCAGATTCTTGACGTAGTTTCTATCCGGGAGAGAAAAAAGTTCTGATTTTGCAACCGCAACTGGGATGCCATCCGATTTCAAGTGAGAAACGACAGAAAAAAAATCTTCATTGAGGACGTCGGCAATCGGGGAGGGAATGATGAAGATCAATTCCGGCTGAAAATGAATATACGCTTCCCTTACGGTCTGTTCCAGCTTTTCCCCTCCCCCCATGATGATTTCCTGTTCCGTCAGATCGGAGCAAAGCAGCGGGAAATAGGGATAATGACCTCTTCTTGCTGAATTGCGGTAATGAAACGCACAGCCCACCGGCGCATGCAGCACGCTGACAATACGTCCTGTCACCTCTCCGATAGCGGCAACGCAGCCTGATATCTTGCCGTTCATACCAAAAGAATGAACAAATGCCGATGGAAACATCATGTAATTGAGGTGTTCCCAGAAAGCTTGCTTTTGCATAATATTAAATCCTAATTTTTACAAACGTTTGGCTTTAAAAACATCAACTGAGGCATGCTGCATACAACGATTCTAACGCCTCTTCCGTGACCGGCGTCGGTACCACGCGATCCTCATTTTCAAGAATCTCTTTTGCAAGGCTGTGGAATGCTCCTGCAATTTCAGCGTCAGGATATGCCTCTATCACTGTCTTGTGACGGATCTCCGCAAGACTGACCGCTCGATCCATCGGCAGCGTACCGATCACGCGAGTACCGATTGCTTTTGCAAACGTCTCTGCGACGCCCAGTTCTCCGACACTGGAACGACAGTTTCTGATCACGCCGCTTAAACGTATCTCACCACTTGCCGCATATTTGCAGATGCCTTTGCAGATGTTGTTTGCGGCATACAAGGACATATACTCATCGGTGGTTACAAGATACAGCTGATCCGCGACCTGTTCACGCATCGGCGCACTGAATCCGCCACAGACGACGTCGCCCAGCACATCGTAAAATACGACGTCTCTGCCGGATAACAGATCCTGTTCGCGGATTTTATTGAGTGCAGTAACAATGCCTCTGCCCGCACATCCCGTTCCCGGTTCCGGTCCGCCGGACTCGATGCATAGAACGTCCTGAAATCCCCTGACTGAGAACTGTTTTTTTCCACGCATTATGCAGTCAAGTACCGTATCCGTTTTTTTTGGGGTCAGATTCCTGGTAGTATCCGCTTTCGGATCACAGCCAACCACTGCAACACTCAGACCGTTTAATGCAAGGGCGGCGGCAACGTTGGATACCATCGTGGATTTACCGATACCACCTTTTCCGTAAATGCAGATTCTTTTCATGTTTGCCTTTCCGAGCCGTCTGCTCTGTAGACTATTAGATGTACACATACACGATCTCCTGATATTGTTACTTTGTTGTCAGTTCTGCGCCCGGGATTCCCGCTGCGTCGGCACGGCATTGCGCACAGGTCCTCATCTGCGGGATATATTTAGAAGCCTCTTCCCGTAGCCGGCGGACTTCCACAGGATGTACCGGATGTATAAAGTCTTGTCCCGTCACATTGATGACGGAATTGATATTCATGCGCTCCGCACCCCATGATGACAGCAATTTTGCAAGTGTGAGCACTTCATCTGTATTGATGCCGTCCAGGAGCACCATATTGACTTTGATATGAAAGCCTGCTTCCGCAGCCTTCCGAATCCCCGTCTGCTGTCCGTCCATCAATAGACGCGCTGCTTCCCTTCCATGAAGCAAGTTTCCGTGATAATTGACCCAGGGATAAATCTGTTCAGCGGTCTCCAGCGAAGCGGCGTTGACCGTGACCGTCAGATACTGTACGCCAAGATCCGTAAGACGCTGTATATTTTCCGGAAGATACAGGCCGTTCGTGCTCAGGCAGAGGAGTGGATGGACATCGCGTTCCGCAAGCAGTGCCATCGTTTCAAATGTCTCCTCATTTGCCAGCGGATCACCGGGTCCCGCAAAACCGACCACACTGGTTTCAGGATGTGCTTGCAGATAGGAAGCAGCCCTGTCCGCCGCGCCCGCAGGTGTTAGCACCTTGCTGCAGACACCCGGACGCGATTCGTTCATGCAGTCATATTTACGAAGGCAATATACACACTGAATGTTACAGGCTGGCGCAACTGGCAAATGGATGCGTCCGCAGCTGAAGAACGAGGTATTGTCAAAGCAGGGATGCTGCCTTTCTTTCGCAACTTGCCCACTGGAAGAACAGAGACACGGATCAGACGGACTGCGCAACTGCTCCTTTCTCCTCATTTTTTGATTCCCTTAACCAGAATCAGGGGAGACATAATGGAGGTTTTGTTCCCATCTGCATCGTCTTCTTTTGACTCGCTCTCGATAGCACTAAGCCTTATTACATCCTCTGATGACGCATCGACCCCGAGTTCCGTCAATATTGTAATATCCCACTCCGGACGCTTTAAATAACCTATCTCCAATTCATTACTGAGGTCAATCAGGTTGTCGTATAATTCTTCCCTCATACCCGTTTTTTCTAGTAATTTAGCTCGGTAAGGGTTTTCCTCTTTTTTTGCAGATGTATCTTTATTGTCAGGATTTCTTTGTTTCATCTGCATCGTGTCATAGGTCAGCATCAAACCGCCGGGTTTTAATACGCGCGTCCATTCGCTATAAGCCTGCTCCGGTCGCGGTAGAAGCCAGGTCAGAAAGCGGGAAAATACCACATCAAAGGCTCCGTCCTCAAACGACAGTTCTTCTGCATTCATCTCCATAAATTGAATGCGACTGGCAAACTGCACATAGTTTTTCTTTGCCTCTGCCAGCATGCCGGGTGCCATATCCACCGCTGTCACAGAATACCCCAGTTCAACCAGAATCGCCGTAAAATATCCGTGACCGGCTCCCAACTCCAGAATCTTGATCTCATCCGGTTTTTTTTCGGGATAACGACTTTCAATACGCTGCTGAAGCTCTGATTTCCATTCATCATATTTATCCATACTGCTCATGTCTTCAGAATAGCTCGGTGCACGGACAGACCAATATTCAGAAAAAACTTGCTTGATTGTATTTATATCCATCATCATTTTTCCTTTCTTGCCAAAGTTATTTACTGCATGTCATAAAACCATACCCCTGATAATTCTATCGGTATAAAATGTTCGAAATACTCTTTTAACGTGGCGTTGGCATCAATATCGCCAAACTTGTCGGGCCATACCGCCTTTGCCAGATGCTGATAGCAGCTAAAACTGAAAATATTCCTTGAAAGTGTGTTACAAATAACATGGACTTTGCGTTCCTTTACCGCCGTCAGGGCATTCCAGCCTGGACGTGCGCAATAAGCTTCCAGAGTTTTTGCGATGCTCTCCTCTGTGGCATCGAACCCCATAACCATCGATTCCGGAGTGCCCCAGTTTCCGCCGACAATAACGATGATATCTGGATCACTCTTCAGTAAGAATTCCGGGTTAACTTTAGGATAATTGGTATCGCTGTCGGCATACAGGCTTGTGCCACCGACCATATGGGAAATGCTTCCCCATGTTACATTATTGGAGTACGAAGGTCCGTATTCATCCGGTCCTTTTCCCCCATACTCTATATAGATCATCGGTCGTTCCGCTCCCTGCTGTAATAGAACATCGACGCATGAAAATATATCACTTACCTGCGATTCAAAAAAATCGGAGATCTCTTTTGCCCGCGCCTTCTCCCCGAAAAGCTGTCCGATAATCTCTATGGATTTCTTGGTCGACTCTAATGTTTCCGAATGAAAATCGGTGCAAATAACCTGTATTCCGGCTGCTTCCAGCTGCGGTACTAACTTGTCGAAAACGCCTTTGAAATTATAATTCATTAACGGAAAGATCGCGGCTTCCGCACCGCTGGCAATCACAGCCTCAACATTAAGCTTATCAGCATAAACGTCGCCGACAATCGGTATGAATGCCAGAGAAGGCATCTTCGCATTGAATTGCTTATAAAAATCCGGCCAATTTTTGAGACCATTGTCCCAGCAGGCAATATGATCGGAGACTCCTTTGCCGAACAAT
Source organism: uncultured Desulfobacter sp. (assembly GCF_963665355.1). Classification (GTDB taxonomy): domain Bacteria; phylum Desulfobacterota; class Desulfobacteria; order Desulfobacterales; family Desulfobacteraceae; genus Desulfobacter. The sequence continues at coordinate 3,826,615 of NZ_OY762229.1, read as the reverse complement.
CCGCACATGGTGAAGAATGCGCCACCCGGCACATTAATATATGCCTTTTCAATGGGCTTTTCAAAGTGAACAGTGTTTCCGGCCAAATCAGTGATATCAAATGAGAGATTCTCCTCCGCGACGGATACCTCTGCGGCCACATCTGTTTTCCGAGGAGATTCGCTTTGCGCCAGATTTGCGCTTGCCTCCGTTTGCACGCTGTCACGAGAATCAGAGCATGCCGCAAGTGATATTACCATTACTATTGTTAACAATAATGGTAATAATTTTTTATTCACCATAACCCCCTTTCTGTTGAGAATTTTTTTTAAGATCCTGCAATGCAATAACATGCAACACGCCCGATTGATCCCTATATATTTCTGCCGACACGCTGTAAACATCGGTCAGCATTCGTTCATGAAAACTTTCTTCCGGCCTACCTACGCTGTAAACGATGCCGTTGTTCAACGTAACAATACAGTCTGAATATTTTGATGCGATGTCCAAATTGTGCAGCGTTACCAATGTGATCAGCTGCCTTTCCCTGGTGATCTTTTGAATCAGGTTCATCAGCTTGAACTGTCGGTTTAAATCCAAGGCACTGGTAGGTTCATCCAGCACCAGTATTTTTGGTTCTTTAACAAGTGTTTGTGCAATGAATACAAGCTGGCGCTGCCCGCCGGAAAGCTCAGTCATCCTGCGGTGTGCGAATTGCCGTATCCCCAGTAGATCCATAATGGATTCCACCTTTTGTTTTTCTTCCTCGGTGATGCGGAAGGACAGATGCTGTAAAATTCCAAGCAGAATGATCTCAAATACATTCAATTCGGCGATGCATGATGTATCCTGCGCAAGATAACTCAGCAGGGATACAAATTTCTGGTACGGCATCGCAGTGAGACTGATGCCATCTATGTGGACACGGCCCTGAAATGAGAGCATCCTGGAAATGCAAAGTAACAATGTTGTTTTCCCTGCGCCGTTTGGACCGATGACAGAGGTGATGGTTCCTGGTTTTGCTGAAAAGCTGATGTCTTTCAGAACAGGCTCTGTGCCATATGAAAAATTCAATTGATTTACATCAAGCAACCCTCTCACCTCTCTTTCTTGTGAGAATCAAAAGGAAAAAGAAGGGTACGCCCAGTAAAGCAGTCAGAATACCTACAGGGAAGAGCGTCCCCGGCACGACCACCTTGGACGCCAGACCCGCCACGGACAGTATGAACGTGCCGCTGGCACAGGACACGGGAATGAAAAATCTCTGGTCTTCTCCTACAAGCATTCTGGCAATATGCGGGCCGACGATGCCGATAAAGCCGATGGTGCCGACAAACGCGACCGCCGTAGCTGTGACAAGAGAGATCAATACAAACATCAGCATCCGTATTTTTTCCACGCGTATTCCCAATGCTCTTGCTTTCTCATCTCCCAACTGCATCGCAGTCAATTTCCAGCTGTTGACATATATCAGGATAAAGCAGATGACAAATACAGCAAAGAGAATCGCAAGGTTGTTCCAGTCTGCACGGTGTAGGCTCCCAAAAAGCCAAAACATCGCCGATTGCAGTTCCTCGGCCGAAGCCATATACTGCATAAACATCTGTACTGCCTGAAATAAAAAGTTCATTCCAATACCGGCAAGTATCATGACCACTGATGTGAAGTTTTTAATCTTTGCGAAAAAATATATACCGGTGCATGCCAAGAGCGCAAAAATAAAAGCAAACGTTGGGATAAGATAGCTCCCAAGAAACGAAAAAGAACTCACGCCGAGAATGATAGCCATCGATGCACCCACCCCTGCGCCTGCAGATACACCAAGCGTGTAGGGGCTTGCAAGCGGGTTGTGGAGAATTGTCTGCATTGTCGCACCGGCAAGTCCCAGTGCGCTGCCGGCAAGAATTCCTGCTACCGCAGGCGGCATCCGAATTATCCAGACAATCACGTGAAACTTGTTTTCCGTATCCGACGGATGAACAAGCGTATAAAGCAGATCGCCTAAAGTCATGTCATATGCACCTATTACAACATTACATATCGCAATGGCAACGCAACCAACAATCATAACCAGGATGATAAATATCTTTCGGCGGGTAAATTGTTCGTATTGAAATAAAATATCAGATTTTTTTTCTACAGCCATGACTCTCCAAACTGAATGTTGTGGTATTAAGGTTTTACACAAAAGTTCCGTACCTCCGTCAAAGCCGGGGGTTTACCTAAAAGCAATTAATTCACATTTTGAACGGTAGTAATTGAGTAGTTCCAATTTGAACTGATCTCTTGTTTCATTTAAAAACTTTTTGACCTCAGGGGTTAATTCGTTGATATCTGGTAAACCAATCAGCAGATTATGATCTGGCCTGGGTTCCTCCTTATATGTGTCTATCCATGTTGATCATATAAAATTGGTTTATGGGCTATCCATTTAATTGGCCTTAGTAACGACAAAAAGGTTTTAATCAAGTATGATTTTTTATATTACCGAGGGTACATTCTCAGGCTATTTGCTCCATAATGCGCTCAGGGCAGTATATTTAGGTGGCCTTGTAAAGCCTGAAACATCAGCTTTAAAAACCAATAGGGCCATCAAAATGGATAGCCCGTTTGGTTTTTTTTATTGTCCAGTCGTTTATTTTTTCGGTAAAACAAACCTCGCTATATTGTGGGTATTAATTTTGCCATGTTCCTAACTTCCTTCTATATTTAGCTCCGATCTCCCTCGCCCGAATCTCCCCTTTTGTCTTTCTTCAAATCAATGCGGTTTTACGGTCAGAATGTCACCTTCACACCCGCATAGCCACTGATTCCAGGAGCATACCAGGAGGGCAGGGCGGGCGCGTACTGTTTGTCGAAAAGGTTTTCGACCCGACCGAAGAGATTGATAAAGCGGTTCACCTGATAGGATGCCGATAGGTTTACCAGAGTATAACTATCCATCCGATTTTCCTCTTTTTGACCGGAGGTCAACCGGTCACCAACATAATAAAGGCCGACCCCGAATTCGAACGGCCCGGGGGAATAGGTGATATCGAGATTTCCACTGTTTTCTGGAACATAGGCCAAATCCTTTTCGTTTTCCTTTCCGCGGGTATAGGTGTAAACGACCGAGGCGCTCAGATCATCGAGAATATTGAACCGCATCCCCAGTTCGATCCCGTGACTTTCGGCGTTTTCCGAGTTGAAGTAACTCTTGGTGGCACTATCATAGACGATCAGATTTTTAAAATTGTTGTCGAAATACGTCACCTCCAAGACGACCTTTTCGCCAAACAGTTGTTGCTCGAATCCCACGTCCCAGCTCCTGCTCTCTTCCGGTTGTAGATCGGGATTGCCATATACCTGATCGTACAGTTTGAACAGGGATGGCGCCAAAAAGCCGGTGCCGTAGTTCGCTTTACACTTCGTGCCCCACTGCTTCAGAAGATAGGCCACCCCCATCTTGTAGGTGGTCTGGTCGCCAAAGACGCTGTGATCGTCAATCCGCGCCCCGATCGTCAGCGAGAGGGCCTCGTCCAGAAGCAGGAGCTGGTTTTGAAGGTAGGCTGAAGTGGTTTGGACGGATTCGTTGAAAATTTTTCTCCCGGAGGCGGTTAGAGAATCGCTTTCGGCGTCTACATCCTCGTAGTCGACCCCAGCGGTGATGGTGTCAATTTGGCCGAGAAAGAAAATGTTTTGCCAAGCAGCCTTTTTCGTCGTGCTGGTAGAGTCAAAACTTCTCCAAATGTCATTGTAGTTATCATTCGCATCCAGCACGCCATCATCAGGATCGTCGCGTTGTTTTTTGATCTTGTCGTAGCCCAGGGTAATCCTGTGTTCCCAAAACGAAGCCAGCTTCTGCCTGAAAACGATGTTTTGGAACAAGAGTTGACCGTCGCGATAGTCTCGGGGATCGTCGTAGAGCTTGAATGTCGAGGTCTTGTACTCACAGGCCTGGTTTACATGGCTGTCGGTGTACTGAATCGCCAGATCGAGCTCGGTGTCCGGATTGAACCGATACCCCAACCGGGTGGACGCCATCTTGTTTTCAAACTCGCTGTTGGCCAAGACCCCATCGGTCTTGTCCTGGGAGACCGTGAAGTTGTAGCTGAATCCACCGGTAGCGCCGTTGTGCCCGGCCGAGATCCGACTGGTATCCATCGACCCCACTTCGCTCCTGACGAAGGACTCGGGTTCTCCCTTACCTTTTTTGGTGATGATATTGATGACTCCCGATATGGCATCCGATCCGTACAGGGCGCTTTCGGGACCACGAACGATCTCAATGCGCTCAATATCCCCGGTCGATAGGAAGTTCAATAGATCGAAATGATGTGTTGTTGACTGAGCCCCCTGGTCGCTTACCGACATCCCATTGACCAGCAGCTTGATGTGCCGATCCTGTCCGCCTCTCATCCGAGCATAGGAGTAGTTTCCCGGCCCGCCCCATTGGTCCATGTATAAGCCAGGGACACCTTTTAAAGCATCGTAAACGGTAGCACACCCTTTCTTCTCAATCTCCTCACCGGTGATGACGGTAACCGAATTGGAGATTTGCTCGATGGGCGTTTCTGTCCTGGTGGCCGTGACCACTACCTCTTTCAATTGGGTCGTTTCTTTTTCCTTTTCTTTAACCTCTTCTTTCTTTCTTTCCGTTTTAACCCCATGCCCAGTGGTATTTTCTCCAGCTAAACAGAGCAAGGGCATCGTTAGAAATGAAACAAAAACGATTAGCATCATAAATACTCTAAATATTTTTTTCATCTTGAACCTCTTCTTTCATGAACGATAGGCATTTGCTAAAATAACCGATGAAGTTTGATCAAGACATCAATCATAGTCTTTCTCTCACTCGAGTTTCTCTATAACCTCTTCTACCCTCATGGGATCGTCTTCCAGTGTCTTGGAGGAGTAACCCTTTAAATCTAAAATGTCTGTCTTCTTGCTGGTGCAATTCTTTGGCCCTTAGGTTTTCAATCTTGAAATATTCAGTCCCCATGGCTCGGCAATAGTCCGGGACAAATGGAAACTTACGATACCCTGATCCTCTGTATCCGCAACGATACATTTCTCCCTTTCCTCTCAAATAAGTTTGAAATTTCCCAAGGCAGGTTTTAAGACTGTGACGTTATTTTTTCAGGGTTCCGGCATTTTTGCCTGAGGGACAAAAAAAATCCCCTTTCTGAAATTCTCAGAAAGGGGATAACCGTATTCATACCCCAAATATGTATCAACGCAGCATTCCTTAGCCCGGGAACTAAAACTGCTTAACATCCAGGCAGGTCTTCTGACTTTCGGTTCATCCTAATAACTGCGTCTTCCCGGCTTTTTTTTCCAGTGACATAAATGCAGCGTTCGTCCCGATCACAGCGGCGGGTCCGTCCCAGTTTTTCACAGGGTTCCCTATTCAGCCCATATAGCAGGCACCTGAATCGGCATTAAGTAAATTAGCATTGTCTATTTGTCAAGAAATTAAAAAACTGTTCACAAAGCAATCGCATATAGAAATCACTTAGCCAGGATTTTAAGCAGCTATTGTTTAATTGCAAAAGTTCTTTATTGTATTTCTCAACTGGCTTCCGCACACCTCCCGTTTTCTCCACTTAAAAAGCACGGGATGTTCATTATACCCAATAGTGTCCGGTTAGGTTGTTGCATGTAAAAACAGCTAAAATTATTTAAAAAACCGTCATTTTTTTATTGACAAATGTGCGTAATAATTTTTGCGAGCCTTGAATTTATTCTGCCCGTGGCGACTATGAAACCGCGCTTGAATACTTGAAAAAGTCTCTGGCAATAAGACAGGAAATCGGGGACATAAGCGGGCTTTGTGCCACCCTCTTCAATATGGGCCATATCCATTGGCAAAATGATGAACCAAAGGAGGCGATGAGCGCATGGGTCTCGGTCTATGGTCTCGCAAAAAAAATTAACCTGGCTCAGGCTCTGGAAGCACTGGAAAACCTGGCTGATCAACTAAAACTGCCGGGTGGTATGAATGGATGGGAGACATTGCTGGACAAAATGCAAAACCCGGAATAGGGCTTTGTATCATCCCCCTAATTCCTATAAGCCAGCATGGTGAAAATGACCATCCCCTGAAAACCGCCCATGGCCGGCGAGCTTTTTAATTATCTTCGATTTTTAAATCGCATCCCTAAAGAACCGGCGTTAGGCCCCTTGGGTAACCACGGCCCTTTACCGCCCTGCCAAACGTATGTTCCGTACGTCCGCAGGGCCGGTCATTTTTTGAACTACCTTATTTTCATTTAATAAACAGCTTATCTAAATAGTATCCATACGATTCAACATTTGGGCCGTAAACTGCCCTTTTCATCAGGTCCGGATGACCCAGCGCAAATGCGTATAAAATCAGCCGCTCCCCTTATCCCGGAAGCTGCCGGCATTTTTTCAGCGGTCAATTCAAAATGTGTTAGAAAAATTTTTGCCATGCACATCTGGCTTATGGCTTTAAAAAAAGCACCTGATGCCTTTTCCCGGAATGACAAAAGTCTCAGTGCAGATTGCATGCGTTGGCCCCTGTTGAGATGGCATGGGGTATTGATCCCCGGTCCATGATCGTTTAAGATGTTGTTTTAACGCAAGGCCGGGAGGGAGACAAAAATTGGAGGAAAACCGTCTGATCGAGATTGAGACCAGGCTTGCCTATCAGGAACAGATCATCAGGGACCTGAACGAGGTGGTCTGCGAGCAGCAGCAGGCCATTGAAACGCTTGAAAAGGGATACAAACGGCTGACAAAACTCGTCAATGAGCAGGCCGGGATGAATTCGGAAATTGAAGGGCCTGCGAATGAAAAACCGCCCCACTATTAAACCGGCCCGCATCTTAAAACGGTTACATAAGGATAAGGGATATCAAAAGGAATTTTTGTGCTTTAATGATTCGCATGTTTAAAATAATCCTGGCTCTCTCCTTGATGGGTATTGCCGTCACTGTTCATGCAACGGAAAACCAAAAGGCGTTGACGCCTGAAGAAAAAGCGTACATTCAGGAAAAAAAACAGGTGACCATTGGTGTTATTGATAACGAGCCCCCCTATTCATTTTACTACCAGGGAAGAATTAACGGGTTCTCCATTGACCTGCTTCATCTTCTGGAACAAGAGTCAGGGCTGAAATTCAACATTGTTCTTGGCAGCTGGTCCAATGTTTTTTCGTCTTTCAAAAAAGAGGAACTGGATGTCATCGATCAGATCTCCTTTACCGAGGAGCGCAGCAAATGGCTGCTCTTCACCCCGGCCTATCACATTAAAAAGCTTGTCCTGTTCATGCGGACCGGGGAAATCCCCTCCCCCTTTTCGGGGTTAAAGAGCCTTAAGGGGAAAAGAGTCGGTATCATAAAAGATATTTATTACGCCGATGCCATCGGGTTAAAGGATTTGGTCGAGGTTCACGAGTATGACGATTATATCTCGCTTATGAAGGCCCTTTCCTTTGGCTGGATTGATGCGGTGGTGTCCAGCGAATTAACCGGACATTTCATCGCCCGGGACAATAACCTCACCGGGCTGGGAGTGGCCGGGCCCTTTAAGATAGAAGGGGTCACAGAGGAGGACTACCGGCTGGGCGTATCCCAAAAGGAACCCCGGCTCCATTCGATTCTGGCCAAATTGTTGAACGCGGTCCCAAAGGAAACACTTACGGCTCTGACCCGCAAATGGAGCCAATATCCCTATCTGGACAAAGATGATTCCAAGCTTTTTTTGACCGATGGGGAAAAGGCTTTTATTCGGGATCACCCGATTATCTCCATGGGGATGCTGGCAGATTTTTCTCCCTTCAGTTTTACCAGCCAGGGCCGCCAGGCGGGCTATACCGCGTCCCTTCTGGATATCATTTCCGAAAAAACCGGAATGAAATTTTCCTATGTTGTGGATGACTGGTCCAAGGTGCTTTATCTTTTTAAAACCGGCCAGTTGGAAGCCCTTGCCAACATTTCCTATACCAAAGAACGGACAAAATTTACCCGGTATACGGATGCCTATCACGCCATTCCAACAGTGGTTTTTGTGAGGAACGAGTTTAGAGACTACAAAGATGTCAACAGCTTGAGAGGCCTTTCTGTGGGCATTACCGCAGATGTCTTTTATAAAGAGGCGCTATCCAGGGCTGTCGGCCCCCATTTGCGTGAATATGACAATCACTCCGACATGATGAAGGCCTTATCTTTTGGGAATCTGGACGCTGTGGTCTCTCCGCTGAATACCGGAAACCACTATATCCGAAAGCTTGGGCTGGTTAATCTGGTGGTTGCCGGAGAGCTTGACTCTGAAGAGGTGCCGGCTGAAGATCTTCGTTTCGGTGTCCGGCCGGACCTGGCCCCTCTGGACAGCATTCTTAATAAGGCCTTAAAATCCCTGTCCGCCGCAGACTGGCAGATGCTTGAAACCACCTGGCTTTCTCCCAGAACCGGGAGCTTTCCGGATTACATGCTCAGGTTTTCGGAAAAAGAGCTGGCCTATCTGAAAAAAAAGAAAAAACTGGTTCTTTGCGTGCTCTCCGACCGGCTGCCCTTTGGAAAGGTCGGCAACGACGGCCGTTACACAGGGATCAGTGCTGATTTGATGGCGCTTTTGGGCAAGAAGCTGCCCATCGCCATAATTGTGGAGAAGTGCGACTCCTGGGCGGATTTGTTCCTGTTGATCAGGCAGAAGAAGTGCGATTTTTGTATGGACGTCATGAAAACAGATGAAAAGCAGCAGTACATGGATTTTACAAGCCCCTATCTTACCGTCCCCAATGTTATCGCCACCTCTGTTAATGCGCCGTTCATTGACGATGTTAGAAATTTTTTGGATCGCCCCATGGGGGTCACCAGGGCATCACCTATTTATGAAAGGCTTCAATCCGCCTATCCCCGCATGTCCCTCGTGGCGGTGGACAACGATCCGGAAGGTATCGCAAAGCTGCAGAGAGGAGAGTTGTTTGGCTTTATCGAAACCATGACCAGTATCGGTTACCATCTGCGGCAGGAGAAAATCGTGGATGTCAAGATTGCTGGTAAAATGCCCATGGACTGGCAGCCCTGCATCGGCACCCGGAGTGACGAGCCTCTGTTGGGGGCAATTTTTCAAAAACTTATCATGTCCGTATCTGACCAGGAAAAGTCCCAGATTCTGGATCAATGGCTCAGCGTAAAGGTGGAGCAAAAATTTGACTATTCCCCCTTCTGGAAGGTCCTGGGAGTACTTTCCGTCATGGTGCTCCTTTCCTTGTTCTGGATACAAAAAGTACGCAAACTCAACCAAAAGCTGGTCGAGGCAAACCACGCCTTAGAGAAGTTGAGCAGTACTGACGGGTTGACCGGGCTTTTTAACCGGCGGACATTTGACGAACAATTCCGGCGGATGTTTAACATGTGCAAGCGCAGTGCCATTCACTTTTCGGTTGTCATCATCGACATTGACCATTTCAAGAGGCTCAACGACACCTATGGCCATCCTGCCGGAGATGAATGCCTAAAACGATTTGGCAAAATCCTTATGGAACGGTTCCAGCGGCGTTCAGATATCGTGTGCCGGTTCGGTGGGGAGGAGTTCGCCATTATATGCACGGGCAAGGACGCCCGAAAGATCACCGCCTATATTGATGATCTGCGCAGATATATGCAAGACAGCCATATCACCCATGGCGGCCGGAAAATCAACTTCACCATCAGTGCGGGAATCTATTCTAATATTCCCCGGGAGGACACCATTGCCGAGCAATGCTTGGACATGGCGGACCAGGCACTTTATAAGGCCAAGAACAACGGGCGGAACCGGGTGGTGGCTTTTGAGGCCGCGGCAACTGCGAATATTGCATAAAAACTGATTATAACGGATTTGGGGAACCCGTCCGTAAGCCTCCCAATGAACCCGGAATCAAGTTGTGTCCGCTAGGACATGTGGGTTTATATGAAAGACTGGGTAAGTTACTAAGATCTTTCAACCTTTGTTGTGGGTCGTTAAGGGGGTCTTCCGTGCTTTGTTGTGGGTTGAACCTGGGTGCTGATGAACCAGGTCAACCCATGGCTATCAGATGAATGATCTTATCCGGGCCTCCAACGCCTCTTTAGGTAAAGCCCCGGTGACCTGGTCAACCAGATTGCCGTTTTTTATAAAGAGCATGGTGGGAATGCTTTGAATGCGGTATGTTGATCCGGTTCCAGAATTTTCATCCACATTGATTTTGGCTATTTTAAGCCGTCCTTTGTAACGTTTTGCCAAATCGTCCAGGATGGGAGCCACGGCCCGGCAGGGACCGCACCAGGGTGCCCAGCAGTCCACCAGCACCGGAATGGATGACTGCATCACCTGACTATGAAAATCAGCATCCGTGACGTTCACGGGCGTATCAAAAAATTCGACGCGCAAAGGCGTCCCGCACTTACCGCATTTGGGGCTCTCTGAAAGTCTGCTTTCAGGAACCCGGTTCTTTGCCCCGCAGTGGGTACACCGAATGAGCAATTGATTCCCAGACATATACTATCTCCCGTTTCTTATGGTTTGATATTACCGCCCGCAATGGCAATAACTTGAAAGCCCTAAAATTTTTGCGGGGGCACTGATGGTTACCCCGAAAAACACGGCCGGCTTTCCACTGTTCAAAAAATGGGTGATGGTGCCGTTCACGATGGTGGATCCGGTGGCAAATACCATATCGCACCAGTCAAGCGCTTCCTTGAAATCTTCACCTGATTCTATTTTCACACCAAACTTTTCCGTTCCCACGTTATCCGGGTCAAGGTCCAGAACCCGCACCGTGTTCTGGGGGGCAAGATATTCCAGGAATCTTGGCTGAAGCCCGGCCAGCAGAATCTTTTTCCCGGAAAATTGCGGCTGCAGAACCAAATTTTCAGCGCACGCCACCGGCTCCTTGTCTTTGCAGTGTATTGTCTTGTCACAAAGCTCCAGGGACCTGTAAACCGCATTGAGCCCTGCTATGAAAATCGCCCGTTCATTGGTTTTTGCGTGATCGATCTCAAGCAGGTCGTTCACGGACAAAGAAATATCGGTGTACTCGTCTGTAAACGCCTGGCCGACGGCTCCGTTAAACGCTGCGGCCATCATCACCTCTTTTCCTTTGACAATGGGGTAGTCATCATGATCCGGGGTTCCGATGGCTTCTTTTACGGACAAGGGCTTGCATTTGATATCAATTCTTTTGTCCGCCAGGTCGTGGCGAACAATTTCTGCCCTTAGGGCATCTTTGAGCTGAATGTAAATGTCGTTAATATTCATTTTATTTCCTTCATTCGCTGGGGCCGAAAAAAATCTGTTTTTATATGTTTGGTAGACCAGGTCATCCTGGTATTCCGACTCCTTCATTGATCTTGTCATTCCACTATAGCGCTTCAAACCCATATTGAAAACATCCAATGTTTTCACTTCGGATGCTGGGACATTACACCGCAAAAGGTTCCTGGAAAAAATTGTCGGGAAGATTCTGGGGCATTGAAAAAATTTGTTCTTTTACCGGGTCGCTGTCCTGTCCGGGAAGCCGCAGGTGTCCCTTTTCCATAACAACTATCCGGTCCCCAAGATCCTGGGCCTCGCCAAGATCATGGGTCACAAACAAAGTGGTCAGGCCGAACTGCTGCTGAACACGTTTGAACTGTGCCCGCAGATACTGTGCTGTCATGTAATCCAGGTGGGACAAGGGCTCGTCCAGCAACAGCAGGTCAGGCTTGCTCGCCATGGATCTGGCCATGGCAACCCGCTGCTTTTCTCCGCCGCTGATCTGCCCCGGATAGCTTCGGGCCAGGTCTGTTATACGAAACAGCTCAAGGAGAGTGTTAATTTCTTCCATAACCCGGTGTTTCTTGAGCTTTTGGTTCTGCATGGCGATTTTGAGATTCTGAAATACGGTCATGTGGGGAAAAAGATAAAGATCCTGGAACAGATAGCCAATTTTACGGCGGTGGGGCGGCAGAGTATGGACGGCCCGGCCGCCAAGAATAATCTGTCCGGTATGGGGAATAAACCCTGCCAGGACATTTAAAAGAGAGGATTTACCGGCGCCTGACGGCCCGATAAGTACCATCAGCTCTCCTTTTTCAATCTCGAGACGGTCAACACTGACAAAGCGGGACACAAGATTTTCTGCAATCAGATGGCTCATGCCAAGTCTCCTATTAATAATTCAGGGCTTTCTGACGTATCCCCAGCCATTTAAGCGCCATAAGCAGCACCACACCAAGGCAGATCAGAAGCCAGGCACAGGTAACGGCCAGTTCAACCTCCCCGCTGGTCAGGTTAAGGTAAACGGCAATGGGCAGGGTTTCGGTTCTCATCCGGGATGCCCCTGCCACCATCAGGGTGGCTCCGAATTCCCCCAGGGTTCTGGCCCAGGCCAGAACTGCCCCGGCAAGGATGCCGCTGCGTGCCATGGGCAGAACAATGACGCAGAACACCCGTATATCGGACAGGCCCAGCATGGCACCGGCCTGTTCATATTTCTCGTCAATCCCCTCAAAAGTGGCGCGTACACTTCTGATCACAAGGGGGGTGGCAATGAAGGTCTGGGCCAGTACAGCCCCGGCCGGAGTAAAAAGGAAATCGATACCGGTCTTTTGCAGCCATTGTCCGGCAATATTTGGCCCCAGCAGAAACAGCAGCCCCATGCCCGTGACCAGCGGGGTCATGACCATGGGAATATCCAGCAGTGAATCCACGATAAATTTACCTGGAAAACTTTGCCGTGCCATGAGATAGGCCACCGGAAGACCAAGGAGCATGGCGATTCCCACCGATGACACAGATGTCAAAAGACTTAAGTGAAGTGCAAACCGTGCTTCCTCGGTGAAAAGGATCTGTAAAAGATCGGTGATTCCCACCTGGGCTGCCAGGGCATACAAAACAGACAGGACCCCGAGACAGCAGAAGATCAGAATGCCATAGAAGAGCCTGATCATTGCTGGAGGGGCAGAAACCCGAACTGTGTAAAATATGCTGACCCCCTGGGACCTGCAACAAATGTTTTGAACTGTTCCGCAAGGGTGGTGTTTTTAGTGCTCTTCAACACAGCGATGCCGATGATCTCCGGGGTGTAATACTTTGGGGGGATGTCAAATATATCCAGGGCATCCTTGTGCATAAAGGCATTGGACCGGGCCACAATGGCGGCATCCACAGCACGCTGCACCACATAAAGAGTGAGCTGATTGACCGTGGCGCCATAGACGGCCACATTACCCAGAAACTGTTTTTCCAGGCCTGCATTTTTTATAATATCCACGGTGGTCCGGCCAAGGGCCATGGCTTTGGGATCGCCCATGGCCAGTTTGATGCCGGGCGCGGCCATATCCTCCAGGGTCTTAATGCCATGGTTTCCTTTCTTGTTCACGGCAATCACCGGGGTGTGAAGCACCACCTTGCTGTCAGAAAGAACCAGGCCCTTTTCCCTGAGCCTGTCAATATAAAAACAGGAGCCGGGCATAAACAGATCTCCACGCAGAACGGTCTGGTACGTGGCCATCTGCTTGCCGGATCCGCCATAATCCACAATCACCTTGTGTCCGGTCTCTTGTTCAAATCGTGCAATGATTTTATCCGTAGGTTTTCTCAATCCGGCGCCGGCATAAAGAAAAAGCTCATCTGCCCAAGCCCCAAGAACAAAAAATAAACAGATCCCAATAAGCACAAGTACCGGCAAAAATTTTTTCATCTTAAAAACTCCTGACATTTACGTTACTAAACCCAGGACAATATGTATCAATGACGACTATACACGTCAATATGATTTTAATTAATACTCTGGTTTAAATAACAGGCCTGGAAGAAAAATGGCTGTGTATTCCCTGCGCAGGTCCAAAATCCCAATCCGCTACCTTTATGAGTGTGGAAACAAGATTGGGTAAAAACCACAGTCACCTGAGGTAATCCCCGTTAGAACCCATCGTGCCCAATTAAGGCAATAGGCTCACGATTATATCTTTGTAAAATCAGGTTTTCAAAATAGCCTATGGTATACTTTCATTTTAGGAGGTGGAAATTGTGATAGAAACAGTGCAAATTTGTCAAAAGTCATCGATTTCCTCTGACTACGGCGGTTTATCCATTTGAAAAATATTCTTACTGACTTAATTATAAAACCTTGGACAGCTTTATAATTAAAGGATACACCATAGTATTGGACGTGACCTCTTAGTTTCCTGCAAAACGATTTCCATAATTCATGTAATGTGTAAGTGCTGCGATTTTCTTTGCACCATAGATTTACCCTGGTAAGTTTACTTCTGATCTTCTTACCACAGCTTTTCAGTTTAGGTACAACCTGACCATTCTTTGTTAATCCGAGATAAAATGTAAAGCCTAAAAAGTCAAAGGATTTACTATTTTCCTTCTCGAACCTGTTAAAAACAATTATTTTGGTTTTATCTTCATTCAACCTAAGTTTGAACTTAGATAGCCGTTTTGGTAAAACTGCCCTGATTCTTTCAGCATCTCTTGCATTTTCGCAGCAGATCACTGCATCATCGGCATAACGGAAAATTTCGACATTACCTTTACAATGGTTCTTAACCGTCAAATTAAACCAATCATCAAGCGCATAATGTGCAAATATATTGGCTAATATTGGACTACAAATACTACCTTGTGGTACTCCTTCATCACTTACTGTTAATTCTCCATTACTGAGAATCCCTGCCTTGAACATCCGTCGGAGATATCTTAAAAAGCGTTTGTCCTGTATCTTTCTGGTCAATAGTTCCATCAATAGATCATGGTCGATTGTTCCAAAATAATTTGACAGATCCAGATCAATCACTTTTCTCACTGATTGGCTGTATAGATGATTGCGAAGTGCTTTAATTGCATCATGGCAACCTAATTTCGGTCTAAACCCATATGAGCTGTTCCAAAATAAAGGTTCATAAATAGCTTCAAGTATTTTCTGCACTCCTTTCTGGACAATTTTATCTTCAAAATTGCCTATCCCCAATGGCCTTGTTGCTCGATTGCTTCCTTCTTTGGGAATCAATATTTGCCGTACAGAGCCGGGAATATAAGACATCGTTTTCAACTTTTTCAGTAGAGTTTCAAGATTCTCCTCAAGATTTTCACCATACGTCTCTTTTGTCACACCATCAATACCAACCGCTGCTTTTCCTTTGAGCGAATGATACCAACTCAGCAAATTCTCTTTATTAAAATGATGCATTAACTGATTAAAGACCATTTCGGGATTATCTGCTGATAATCTACTCATTATTGCAAATTTTGTTTCCATAATCATCGATATTCTGTGCTACCTATCATGTGTCCTTTGCAATAAACAATATAACCTGGACCCCTTTCCTCCACCGGCGTTACCCGGTTTCATCAGTACTATGAGTCCTCTGACTCCCTGTTATTCATCTCAACTTCCTTGCTTATTAGGCTTGTAATTGATACTCCGTCCGTGGAGAAATAACAGGGTCTCCCACGTTTATAAAATAACTCTGTTTGCATGCCAGGCGCTACGATCCCGGAGGTGTCATAGCCTCCTACCCATTAGCGTTGGCTATGATGTTGCTTTCTGACGCCACGAAGCCATCAGCCATCCTCGAATGACAAAATTAACGGGACTCAATCACTTCAACATATGTTTCCGGCCTACAGACTCTCTGTCTACGCTTTACAGTGGCTGTTACCAGACACCGCACAAGACTCGATAATCGATGTGCTGGGTTGCACTTTCGATGCATTCACTTTCAGATGCCAGTTATTTTACACTTCGTGGCGCACCATGGCTTTTCCCGCAACCTGATACCTGGCGTGTGAAATTTCGTACCCGTCGCGAACATCAAGGAAATAATTTTTTAATTTGAATTTCTTTATATCATGTTGTATTATTTATATATTGGATTCATCCAAAGCAACAACACCAAGAACGAGGAGGTCCCATGGCAATTACAATAAACGGTAACTCTTCAGCATTAATCGCCGCAAAAATGCTGGAAAAAGCCAACACCGGGTTATCTGAATCCATTGAACGGATGGCAACGGGCCGGCAACTCAATTCCGCTGCGGACGATGCTTCCGGCATGATCATTGCGGACAGCTTGAAAAGCCAGTCCCTGGCTGCAGGGCAGGAAATCCGCAACGCCAGCGACAATGTATCCATCACCCAGACTGCTGACGGGGCCATGGGAGGGATCACAGATGTGCTCCAAAATATCAGAACCCAGGCTTTGAACGCAGCGAGCGGAGCCAATTCCCCAAACAGTCTGTCCGCCATCCAGTCTGACATCCAGGGTTCCCTGGATACCATTGATGATATTGCAGGCAATACTTCTTATAACGGACAAAACCTTCTGGACGGCACTTACAACACCAATACGCTTTCAATTGGATCGTTGGCAACCTCAAACCTTGGCTCCCCGGAAAATGGCTTTTTGCGGGACATAGACATCAGCACCCCGGAGGGCGCCCAGCAAGCCATCGAAATCGTGGATTCAGCCATTGAGCAGGTTGCCCAGAATCGCTCCACGGTTGGTGCCGCCCAGAATCAGTACACATCGGATATCAGCAATATGCCCACCGCGCAGATCAACATGATGGCATCTGAATATGAAATCAGGGATGCGGACATAGCTGAAGAAAGCATGATTTATAGCCAGATGAAACTGCTGGAGGGAGTGGCGACCTATACCCTAAATCAGTCAAATTCCTCCAATGAAGCTCTGGTGAATTTACTGGGATAGATATATAAGGACAAGCTGACTGACTGCCTATCCGTAAATGCCTTTTTCCGGACTTAAGGCTGCTGCACCACATCCACGGCAACCTGCAACCGATGGTTGCCGCCGCCAAGAACCGTACCGCGAACCGGGGTTACATCCGTGTAATCCCGGCCCCATGCCAGGGTGATATGCTGATCATTGGGCATAACATCATTGGTGGGGTCCATATCCACCCACCCAACACCCGGAATATACAGAGAAAGCCACGCATGGGAGGCATCAGCACCCACCATCTTTGATTTTCCAGGCGGGGGCTGGGTGTTCAGATAACCGCTGACATACCGAGCGGCAAGCCCCATGGACCTGAGACAGGCAATGCCCACATGGGCAAAATCCTGGCACACACCCCGTTTTATCTCAAAGGATTTGGAAATGGGGGTAAATGTAGAGGTGGCAGTGGGATCGTAGGTAAATTCCGTGAAAATCCTGTGGATCAAATCAAGGGCTGCACGAAGCACCGGTGTACCCGGCGCAAATATTTCAGCGGCCCATTGTGCCAGTTTTTTATCGGGCTGAATCATGGGAGAGGGAAAGATAAATTCAAAAGCATCCAGATCCCTGGAGGTTTCATATCGCATCATCGTCTCTTTGACCTGTTCCCAGGCCTGGGTGCGCTCGGGCATAAGCCGTGTTGCCGGATGAAGGGCCACTTCAGATTCAGCCAGAATATCAAGTTCAGAATGGGGGCCTTCCAGACAGATATTGATCACGGTGTTACCAAAATAATCCTGGCGCATTGACCTTGAAGACGGTTCGGGTTTCAGATCAACCCGGCTGAACGTACAGGTCTGGAATTCAGAATTCCTGGGTATCAGGACCAGTTCACTGTGGGACAGCGAGGCCGGAGACTCATATTTATAATGGGTCCGATGGCTGATTTTATATTTCATTGTTCACCGCCCCGACCACAGGATACCCCGTGCCCTCATACTGCCCATTGAGTTGTTTTTCCGTTTCGATCCGGCTTAGATAGTGCTGGGTGATGCTGTCTGCAAGACCTTGCAGATCGTTGTTCAATTTTTCCAGCAAAGCATTGAGGTTGGGCAAAATATGCGCTTTGCCAAATACCATCAACTCCTGTGTATCTGCCAGGCGCAGCCGGGTAGTCAGGTCCAAAATAATTTTCTCCTCCTTTGTCCGGAAAGGAAGAGGTTGGGACTTGGGCAGATTTTTCAGATGGGAGTGAAGGGCCACCAGCTGAAACCCCACAGATCGTGGGTTTATCTCATCCAGCAGCAGCAAGTCCACCAGTGGTTCCATATGAAGGGTGGTCCTGTACCGGGTGTGATAGGTGATGCGGCTGTCCGCCACCTCCAGAACAGCCTCAAGATCGTTGGAATCCGGAAGTGTGCGTCCCTGAATCAGACTGCCCATGACAGTTATCATATGAAGGGCGCGCTCAATCCGCCGGCCCATATCCATGAACCGCCACCCCATTCCCCGGGTCATGCTTTCCAGGGCAAGTCCTGCAAAGGCGGACATATTCAGAATAATATCACTGAGCATTTCCAGGATTTCAGCACTCTGATTTTTGGGGTTGATCTGGACCAGCCCTTTTTCAATGCGACCAAGGATCTGCCAGGAGTCATCAGAAAGCCGGTCCCTGACCCGGTCAGCTACCTGGATGGCGTTGTTCAGACAGTTAAGAATACTGCTCTGTATCTGCACCCCATAGATGGAACGGTATAACTCTTTTTCAATAATGCTTACGGAAAAAGAGGCATCAGGCCGACCAAAATTCGCAGATACAATTTCCAGATTGGCCATGACCCTGAGAAAGAAGGGCATCTCACTGACCTTGTCCAGTTGGATTTCGCTGTGCACCCGCATCAAAACGCTTCGGATCACCCGCAGCATGCCTTCAGTACGTTCCATGTACCGCCCCAGCCACAGCATGTTATCCGCCACACGGCTGGGCAGATCACTTCCCCTGTGAATTTCAAAGGGGGTTGTAAAGCGGTGAAGCATACTTTTAAATTCGGTGGGACGTTCAGACAGACACCAGGCATCCTTGGCCCCCTGCCCTTTTCCCCGGGTACCGGACAAAACAAGTGTTTCCGGATCATCGGCCACCCGGGCCAGTCCGCCGGACATGACAGCGGTTTCCACCTGATCCGAAATTCGTGCAGGCGCCGTGGGGGCATTATCCGTGATGGAGCTAGAAAACATACGCACGGCTGTGTACCTGTTTCTTACCCCCTGTTCGGTCCAGACCGGTACAGTAAAAGGGTTCACAGAATAACCACCGGCCCAGGCATAAGGTGTGGCCTGGATGGCGGCAAGCAACTCCTGTTTTTTAGGCCCGGTCAGGGAGCTGGTGTGCACCACCTGGGTATGGGCCGGACTGAATGCACTGTAAAGGGTCATGGGCCTGGAACCGCTTCTTATTTCTTCCACTACCCTGAGCTGTGTTCCCGGTGTCCCCAGCCAGAATGTGTCCGTATTTTCAAGAAGAAGGGGTTCGCCCAGAATCTCCTGGCATAACCGGGGCAGCAGGGCAAACAGGCCCGGAGATTCAAGAATACCTGATCCCAGCGCGTTGCTTATGGCCACATTGCCCGCCCGGGCCGCCTGAACCAGGCCGGGTATACCGGGAAATGTCCGGCTTGCACCCAGCTGGGGATCACAGGAATAATCCGGAATCTGACGCAAAATAACATCCACCCGCTGAAGCCCGCCCAAAGTTTTTAGAAACACCCAGTCTCCCCGGGTGGTCAGATCGTTGGTCTCCACCAAGGTATAGCCCAGATACCTTGCCAGAAACACCTGTTCAAAATAATGGGCACCGGAGGGACCTTCGGAGAGCATTACAATGCGGGGCTCCTGCTGTTTCTGCCCGGAAATTTCCATCAGGGACAGATTCAGATATTTAAAAAACGGGGCCAGACGCTGAACTTTTCTGGAATGAAACATCCTGGGCAGAATCCGGGTGAGGATAACCCGGTTTTCCAGGGCATAACCGGTTCCGGCCGGAGCCTGGGTGCCATGTGACACCACCTGCCACCTGCCGTCAGCCAGGCGGATGAGGTCCGAAGAGAACAGATGGTGATCCGGGATGAGGCGTTGTGAGCCAAAACGGCACTGGCGAAGAAATCCTGGATTGCCGAATACCAGTTCTGCAGGAATGACCCGGCGTTTTATAAAATCCTGGCGACCGTAGATATCCTTAAAAATTAAGGCTAATAGTTTTGTACGCTGCTGGATGCCGTGCTCAAGGATCTGCCAGGTACGGCTTGAAATGGGCAAAGGAATCGGATCAAGAGCCCAGGGTCTTTCTGTGGCGGTTTCCGGGTTAAAAACATTATAGGCGGATCCGTGTTCCTGGATAATCTGCCGCGCTTTTTTCCAGCGCTGGGACAATTCTGCGGTTCCCAGGCTGTTAAGATATTTAGCCAGTCCATCCCAATGGGGCGGCATCCTGCCGCTGCTTAGGTCAACAGCCGTGCTCTGGTTTAATATATCCGTGGTAAGAACCGGGTTGACAGGCCTGCTCCCGGACGGTCCCGGGTCGTCCCCGGGGATGGGTTCATTGGTCGGACTCATTACAGTTATATCTACACAAGCACGGTTTTAAAAGTATTTCTGCAAATCCTGTCAAACCCTATCAGGCGGCGGGATCTGCCATAATCGCCATATTCCAAAAGTATCGACTATAATTGATTCCCCTGAAAGACGCAAGGTCAAAAGGCAGCCGTTTAAAGGCGGTTACAGATGAATAGCAATCTACCATCAGGAGGGCAAAAGCCCCTTTAAATAAGGCAATTATTAGAGGTGGCCCTACAGGGATAAAAGATATGCCTTATGAATCCACAAGTCCCCTTCTTCTTCGCTAAGATCTTTAAACCCATTCCGCTTCACATCTATAAATTCCATGGAATACTGCTTGATATAGTCGTCATTTTCCAGCCCTTTATCTTTACTGAGCTTTTCAAAAATTCTGACTTGAATACGATTTAGTTTCATATGCATAACTCATTAAATAATCATCAAATAAAATTGACCATAAAAAATGCAGGGTATACCGACTTCTCCCTGGATGGCAAGATGGAACATACGCCCATTTACCCAAACCATCTATCCATACCCATGAAACAGCAATCTTTTAAATACCGGGATTCAATTATATGTGATATATAAATTGATTAACCAAAATCACAATTACAGATCAAACCTTTCACCGGGCCTGCCTGGACCAAAGACAAATAAGCCTAAACAGGATGCTGTGTTATGAATAAAGAGAAATCATCCCAGGGGAATTACGAACTGTTCAGGGAACTGGACCCGGAGATTCTTCAAAAAAAATTTCTCCATGCACTGCTGAAAATTCAAAATGTCAAACGCGGATCAATATGGATTAAACGGGACAGGACCTATGTCTGTGTTGAGGCCGCCGGTATTGACAGCGAAAATATTGTTGGCGTTACCCTGGATGCAGGCTCCCCCTCCATTGTGGGATGGGTCATTGAAAACGGCGAGATGACCATTGCCAAAGCAGGCTCAGACCGACGCCACAACCGGGAGATGGAAGCCCATTTCGCCGTAAAAAGCAGCCAGATCCTTTGTTTCCCCCTACTTATAGACGGACAGGTTTTTGGTGCGGTTCAAATCATTGACACCAATCCGGACAATATTCATCTCAATCTGGACTCTTCCTATCTTTCCCATTTTCAAAATCTGGTTGAAATCTGTTCCATAGCCCTGGGCAATGCCTTAAGTTATGCCAGTGAACAAAGAAAAAACCGCAGGCTTTCTTCGGTCCTCTCCAAAATTGAAAAGGGAAATACCATTATCGGCCAGAGCAAAGCCTTTCAAAAAAGCATGGATCTTGTCAAAAGCTACGCCGATACCGACTTCAATGTACTGATAACAGGAGAAAGCGGCACAGGCAAGGAGCTTGTGGCAGAATACCTGCACAAGGACAGTTCCAGGGCGGATTATCCTTTCCTGGCCCAGAACTGCTCGGCTATCCCTGAAACCCTTCTGGAAAGTGAATTGTTCGGTTATAAAAAAGGCGCCTTCACCGGAGCGGTCCGGGACCGGGCCGGGCTGTTTGAGGCGGCTGACGGAGGCACGGTTTTTCTGGACGAAATAGGGGATATGTCCATGGGCATCCAGGCAGGACTTTTACGGGTGCTTCAGAAAAATGAGATAAAGCCCCTGGGGTCCACCACGGTTCGGCATATCAATGTCAGAATTATTGCCGCCACCAACAAAGACCTTGGAGATATGATTCAAACAAACCGGTTCAGACAGGATCTGTATTACCGGTTGTCCGTACTGCCGGTTCACCTGCCGCCTTTACGTGAACGCCGGGAGGATATTCCTTTGCTGGCCCGCCATTTTTTAGCTACAGAAGGCCGAAAAACAAAAATCTTAGAAAAAAAAATGAGCTCCGAGGCCCTGCATCACCTTGTTTCCTATGCGTGGCCAGGCAACATCCGGGAACTGGAAAACCTTATCCGGTATCTGATGGTTACAGCCCCGGACGAGATCATACACCCTGAAGATCTGCCCGAACATATCCTGAAAAATATCCCGGATGGGGCCACAGCACACGCAACTCCACAGGATTGCGCCTCCCAAACAAAAGAGGGACCGTACCTGCGGGATATCAGCGCCATGACCTGGCCGGACCTTGAGAAAGCCTATGTCGAAACGCTCATGGAAAAATTCAACTGGAATGTTACCTGGGCGGCAAAGGCATCGGGAATCAACCGTTCAACCTTTGTCTCGCGCATGCGCAAGCTTGACATTCACAGAGGCACACCGCCCCTGTGATTAAATTTATACACGTCAATACAATTTTATAAACATCATCAATGTTCTATTTTTTTTCATTTATATTGTATGATATAGTGTATCAGTATTAATAATCATAAATGAGTAATCCCATGGCCAAAACACCAGATCGCACATTAAACCTTTCCTGTCGTCTCAAGGAATTGCGCACACAAAAAAAATTGACCCAGTCTGAACTTGCCGAGCTTGTGGGTATTAAGCGCCAGGCTGTTTACGACATTGAAACCGGCCGCTATCTGCCCAATACCGGGGTTGCCCTTGCCATGGCCCATGTGCTGGGCTGTCGGGTGGAGGACATCTTTTATCAACCCCCGGACCAGGCCAGGGACGTGGTTCTGCTGGACAAGGAATCTGGCTGGGGCCAACGGGTCAACATCGCCAAGGTCCGGGAACAGCACTTTGCCTATCCCCTTGTGGGCACATATGCAAGAATGGAGGACATGGGGGCGGCAGACGGCCTGCTTGAACCGTGTCAGTCACGGGCCAAAATATTAATGTCCGAGGAACAGGTGGCGTCCACAGCCCTGCTTCTGGGCTGTGATCCGGCCTTTTCCATTCTGGGGCACCGGGTCCGGGAAGCCCCTGGACAAGCCAGCCTGAATGTCCGGTTTGCGTCCAGTCAAAAGGCCATAACCCGTCTGGCTTTGGGCCAGGCCCATATTGCAGGCACCCATATGCATACCCGGGGAGGTGATGATGGAAACAAAATCCTGGTCACCCAGAAAATGAAAGATATTTCAGGGATCATGATTGCGTTCTCTGCCTTCGAGGAAGGCCTGCTGGTGGCCCCCGGAAACCCCAAAGGGATCAAGGGGGTTGCCGACCTTATGCGTAACGATGTCCGGCTTGCCAACCGGGAGGAAGGAGCGGCCCTTCGCAGTCTCCTGGACGACTTGCTTAAAGAGGGCAAAATTCCTGCAACATCAATTTTAGGATACGAACACCTGGTGCACAGCCATGCCCAGGGAGCCGAGGCCGTGCGCCACCACGTCTGTGATGTTGCCCTGGGCCTGCGGAGTGTGGCCGTCACCTATGGACTGGATTTCATCCCCCTTGGCCATGTCCGGTGTGACCTTGTCATCCCTTCGGACCTTTTGATCCATCCTGGTGTTGCAACAGCCCTGGACATTATCCAGACCCGGTCATTCAGAGAGGAGCTTGCCTGCCTGCCCGGTTATGACACCTCGGATACCGGCCGTATTGTTGCGGAGTTGTAAGACTGGGCATTCATCAGGCGTCAGATATTTTCCATCTGATTCTGATAATTACGTTTTTGATCCTGCCCCCTTCAAAAAAAACAAAAACGTAATGTAATTATATTGACACCAAGGCCAAGCCAGCTTTAGTTCTTATTTTCGCACATAAGACAATAAGTTATTTTTCCAGCATATTATAGAAACGCGCCCTTTTAAATTTACATTTTAAATTCAAAAAGGCACGTTTCATGCTTATCTCAAAACAGTCAAAAGAAGTAAATAATCAGGATGAAAGTGCCGGCCCGTGACTGTTACGCCGGTATCTTTATAACCCTTGGCAAATGGCAAATAAAACAAAAATGTCACAAAAACTCACATTACTCCCCAAATTGACAAAGATGCAGCTTCCGTCGAGCCATCTCTGGACAGCCCGACACCTGCCCAATAAGAAAAAATGTTGGAGCCGATCATGAAATTTTCAAATTATATTCCAGCAGAGTACTACGATGAACTCTTTCACAAAGACGGCACTGTCAGAGACGGCGCTAAAAAGCTCATCGACAAAATCGAGTCTCTGCCAGAAGATGCGCTGATTATCAAACAGCAGTCTGCCGAGACCTCACTTCTACAGTTAGGCAATACCTTTAATGTCTATGGCAGCGAGGAAGGAACAGAAAAAATCCTTCCCTTTGACATTATCCCGAGAATCATTGAGGACAAGGAGTGGCAGCATATTGAAAAGGGACTGCAGCAGCGTATCCATGCCTTGAACCTGTTTCTGGAAGATATCTACCATGATAAAAAAATCCTTTTGGACAAGGTGGTTCCTAAGGATCTGATCATGTCCTGCACGGCTTACCGCAAGCAAATGGAAGGATTCACTCCGCCCAAAGGTGTATGGTGCCATGTGACGGGAACGGACCTGATACGGGATACGGACGGCAAATTTTATGTGCTTGAGGACAACTTACGCTGTCCATCCGGCGTCTCCTATGTGCTCGAAAACCGCCAGGTCCTGAAAAGAACATTCCCCGAGGTTTTTGTAAGCTCCCGGGTCCGGGCCGTGGACGAATACCCCCACAAGCTTCTGGCCACCCTGGAAAATCTTTTGCCGGCCACAGCCTCCAATCCCAAAATCGGGGTGCTGACACCGGGACGGTATAATTCGGCCTATTTTGAACATTCATTCCTTGCCCAGCAGATGGGTATCGAACTGGTGGAGGGTCAGGACCTTGTGGTATCCAATGACCGGCTTTATATGCGGACCACCAAGGGCCTTTCCCCCATCGACGTTCTTTACCGCCGCATTGATGATGATTTCATTGATCCCAAAGTGTTCCGGCCCGATTCCATGCTCGGGGTTCCGGGTATCATGTCGGCCTATTTCAAAGGCCGGGTGGCCATGGCCAATGCGCCGGGCACAGGCGTGGCGGATGACAAGGCCGTTTACGCCTATGTTCCCAAGATTATTAAATACTATCTGGGAGAAGATCCTATTTTACCCAATGTTCCCACCTATGTGTGCTGGGACGAAAAAGACCGGGCCCATGTGCTTGACAATCTGGATAAATTCGTGGTCAAGGCGGCCAATGAAAGCGGCGGATACGGCATGATGATCGGCCCCCACGCAGACCAGGCCGAACGCGAGGAGTTTGCCCGCCGTATCAAGGCCAATCCCAGAACTTACATTGCCCAGCCCACTATCAGCCTTTCCCAGGTTCCCACCATTATCGGGGATCATTTTGAAGGGCGGCATGTGGATCTTCGCCCCTACGTTCTTTATGGCGAGGATATCTATGTGCTTCCGGGAGGTCTGACACGGGTGGCCTTGAAAAAAGGCTCCCTGGTGGTGAACTCATCCCAGGGCGGGGGAACAAAGGACTCCTGGGTATTGAGCGGTACGGATTAATTTGTGATGAAGAAAATTAGGGAGATATCATGTTAAGCCGCGTTGCAGATTCCATCTACTGGATGACCCGATATATTGAAAGAGCCGAAAATATAGCTCGTTTTATTAATGTAAACCTCAACCTTTCTCTGGACATGACATCAGAAATATCCGGGGCCTGGCAACCCCTGGTGATGACCACAGGCGACCATGAAGTTTTTGAAAAGCGTTACGGCACAGATTATTCCAGGGACAATGTGATCCAGTTTCTGGCCCTGGACAGGGAGTACACAAACTCCATCTTTTCATGCGTAGCCGCTGCCAGGGAAAACGCCCGAAGCGTCCGGGAGATCATCTCATCAACCATGTGGGAAGAGATTAACCGCTCCTATCTTCTGATCAAGGAGGCAGCAAAAAACCGTCTGCCCAACAAGGACCCCCACCGATTTTTCAAAGACATCACCATGCTGAGCTATATGTTTACGGGCCTTTTACACACCACCATGTCCCGGGGGGAGGCATTTCATTTTGCCCAGCTTGGACAGCTGCTGGAACGGGCAGACAAGACATCGCGGATTCTGGATGTCAAATACTTTATGTTATTGCCCAAGCCCGAGAATGTAAACTCCCCCTATGATGTGATCCAGTGGGGCGCTGTACTTAAATCCACTTCAGGCTTTGAAACCTATCGAAAGCAATTTCACCGGATTGTCCCCAAACAGGTGTGCAACTTTCTTATCTTTGATCCAAATTTTCCAAGATCCGTCCACTGCTGTCTGACAAGTGCCCAGTGTGCGCTGCATAAAATCACCGGTACCCCAAGGGGCGCAGTATCCAATCCTGCGGAAAAAAGCCTGGGACGGCTGTGTGCGGATCTGGATTATTCGGATATTGATGATGTGATTTCTGCCGGCATGCACGAATACCTGGATGAGTTACAGACAAAGGTCAACCAGGTGGGCAAAGATATCCATGACGCTTTTTTCAAAATCCTCTATACTACGAAAGAACATACTCCGGCGACTCCGGCCCAGTAAATTTTAACCCGTACATACTCCCCAAGGAGCAGAACATCCATGGCAATCCAAGTGGCCCTGTATCACAGGACCGAATATAAATATGACCGCAGAATCCAGTTAGGCCCCCAGGTGATCCGGCTGCGGCCCGCGCCCCACTGCCGGACCCCCATTTTAAGCTACAGCCAGAGCATTTCCCCGGACAACCATTTTATCAACTGGCAGCAGGATCCGTTTTCAAACTATCTTGCACGGCTCAATTTTACTGAAAAAACAGATCACTTTTCAATTACAGTGGATCTTGTGGCCGAAATGGTCACCATAAATCCCTTTGATTTTTTTCTGGAGGAATATGCCCGGGAGTATCCATTTAAATATTCATCGGAAGTCAAAACAGATCTGGGGCCTTTTTTACAGAAAACCTGCACGGACAGCAAATTTACGGACTATCTCTCCCGCATCAGCCGCAAAAAGGAGAACACGATTGATTTTCTGGTTCGCGTGAACCAAGATCTGCAAAAGGCCATCCGTTACAACATCCGCATGGAGCCCAATGTCCAGACCTGTGAAGAAACGCTGACCAAACTGTCCGGCTCCTGCAGGGATTCGGCCTGGCTGCTGGTCAATATTTTACGCCACCTGGGCCTGGCTGCGCGGTTTGTTTCAGGATACCTGATTCAGCTCACCGCCGATGTCAAATCCCTTGATGGGCCTTCCGGACCGGAACAGGATTTCACTGATCTGCACGCCTGGGTGGAGGTGTATCTGCCCGGTGCCGGCTGGGTGGGACTGGACCCGACCTCGGGCCTTTTGGCCGGGGAAGGCCATATCCCCCTTGCCTGCACGCCGTTTCCCAAGAGTGCAGCGCCCGTCACAGGGGGGCTTGAAGCATGCGAGGTTGATTTTTGCCACACCATGCGCGTTACGCGCATTCACGAAGATCCCCGTTCCACCAAACCCTATCCCGAAGAGATATGGACGAAGATCCATGATCTTGGATTCCGGGTGGATGACGAGATTAAAAAGGAAAACATCACCCTGACCATGGGCGGAGAGCCCACCTTCGTGTCTGCCACGGACATGGACGCAGATGAATGGAATACTGCGGCAGTAGGCCCCACAAAAAGAATCAAGGCCATGGAGCTACTCCAGCGTCTACGGATCAAATGGGCCCCCGGCAGCCTTCTTCACATCGGACAGGGCAAGTGGTATCCGGGAGAATCCCTGCCCCGCTGGGCCCTGGGATGTTACTGGCGAAAGGACGGCAAACCCCTGTGGAAGGATCCGTCTCTTTTGGCCGATGACACCAAAGATTACAAATTCGGCGCGACCCATGCCCAGGTCTTGATGCAGACCATTACCCAGGTGCTGGGTGTGGATGAAAAGTATATCATTCCTGCCTATGAAGATGTGTTTCACTGGCTGCTCAAAGAACAGCGCCTGCCGATGAACGTGACCCCCGAAGACTCCCGCCTGAAAGATCCCGAGGAGCGCGCCCGCATGGCCCGGGTATTTGAACAGGGAATCGGTGCGGTAACCGGATTTGTTCTGCCCATAAAAAAAGGGTCCTGGAAGAGCTGTACCTGGCAACTGCGTTCAAATAATTTATTCCTGGTCCCCGGAGATTCGCCCATGGGACTTCGTCTGCCCCTGGACAGCCTTCCCTGGGTAGCCCCCAGGCAGTATCCCCACATCGTGGAAGAAGACCCCATGGGAATCCACGGCCCGTTTCCGGATCCTCTGACAACCGAATCGGACAAGGAGCTGTTGCGCCGGACAGAAAAGGAAAAGGATGGTCAGTTAAATATTCCGGGACTGCCTGAAACAGAAACCCGGGATGACATCGTATCTCAAACGCTTGGACCCGCCTCCCAGAAGGTTTATTACACCAGCGGCAGCGAACCGGTTATCCGGACGGCACTTTGTATCCAGCCCAGGGATGGACGGCTCTACGTGTTCATGCCCCCCATGGCCAGTGCGTCTGATTATTTCGAGCTCATTGCGGCAGTGGAACAGGCCGCGTCCACCACAGGATTTCCAGTTATCATTGAAGGCTACACCCCGCCCTTTGACCACCGGATCAATGTTCTCAATGTCACACCGGATCCGGGGGTTATTGAAGTGAACATCCACCCGGCCACCTCCTGGAGGCAAATGGTGGAGGTTACCTGTGACCTATACGAAGAAGCAAGACAGTCCGTACTTGGCACGGAAAAATTCATGCTGGACGGCCGGCATTCCGGCACGGGCGGCGGCAACCACATCGTCATGGGCGGCCCCAGTCCCGGACAGAGTCCATGGCTTGCCCGTCCGGATCTGCTGCGCAGTTTTTTAGCGTTCTGGAACAACCACCCCTCCCTGTCGTTTCTGTTTTCAGGGTTGTTCATCGGACCCACCAGCCAGTCTCCCAGAATTGATGAGGCCCGCCACGACACCCTGGACGAACTGGACATTGCCTTTGCCGAGCTGGATAACCAAAAGGAATCCTATCAATCCTATTTCCTGCCCGGGTCAGACAAAGGGCTGCCATGTCCGCCCTGGCTGGTGGACCGGCTGTTCCGCCACTTGCTCACGGACCTTACCGGCAATACCCACCGGGCCGAGTTCTGCATTGACAAATTGTACTCCCCGGACTCCTCCTCCGGGCGGCTTGGGCTATTGGAGTTCCGCTCCTTTGAGATGCCGCCCCATGCCAGGATGAGCCTTGCCCAGCAGCTTTTGCTGCGTATATTTCTACTCAAATTCTGGAAAACGCCTTACCGGGAGAAGCTGGTACGGTGGGGCACAGCCCTGCACGATAAATTCATGCTGCCCTTTTATGTGTGGCAGGATTTCTGTGATGTACTGGATATTCTGCGCCGGGACGGCTACGACCTGACGCCCGCATGTTTTCACCCCCACTTTGAATTCAGGTTCCCGTTTATCGGAAAAGTCTGCCATGCGGGTGTGGAAATGGAGCTGCGCACAGCCATTGAACCCTGGCATGTCCTGGGAGAAGAACCCGGTGGCGGTGGCACAGCCAGGTATGTGGACTCCTCTTTGGAGCGTATCCAGATCAAGGTAAGCGGCATGACAGACAACCGTTACCAGGTGCTTTGCAATGGGCGTCCGGTTCCTTTGCATCCCACGGACGTCAATGCCCAGTTTGTTGCCGGAATCCGGTACCGCGCCTGGCAGCCCCCGTCCTGCCTGCATCCTACCATTGGCGTGCATACCCCGCTGATCTTTGATCTGGTAGACACCTGGAGTCTGAGATCCGTGGGCGGCTGCACCTACCATGCATCCCATCCAGGGGGCCGAAATTACGACACCTTTCCAATAAACTCCCTGGAGGCCGAAGGCCGGCGAATTTCCCGGTTCAGGGACATCGGCCACACCCCCGGTCCCATGGGACAGATACCCCATGAACCCTTAAATCCAAGATTTCCACATACTCTGGACTTAAGAACCCGGCCCTGATTGGAACCAGGACGTCTGACATCATTCATCTTCTGCTGTGGGTTGAGCCTGGGCATTGATATGCCTGGCCGACCCATGGCTGTTACCTGCCCGCAATTATTAAATAATATACAATTCGATGTAATAAATGAGGAATGCACGATAGGACAAGTTCAATGGTTGTCAACTGTGTAACAGTGACAACAGTTCCTGGGCCGATATTTTTGCAGAAGCGTCGCTGCCGGCAAGCAGGCTTTCGGCCAGTTGGCGTTTTTCTTTGTGAAGATTCACAATCCGGTCTTCAATGGTGTCCTTCATAATCAGCCGGTATACGGTTACCGGACGTACCTGCCCGATACGGTGGGCCCTGTCCGAGGCCTGATCTTCCACTGCCGGATTCCACCAGGGATCCATGTGGATGACATAGTCTGCTGCCGTAAGGTTCAATCCAAGGCCCCCGGCCTTAAGACTGATAAGAAACAGGTCACTCTCTCCCCTTTGAAACGCATTGATGCGTTGTTCGCGCTTTGTTTTTGATGTGGCGCCGTCCAGATACTGATACGTGATTTTTTCTTTATCCAGGTAGGATCTTAAAATGGACAGATGCGTTACGAACTGGCTGAACACAAGCACTTTATGGTTGTTCTCCAGCAATTCATGCACCAAGTTGCCAAACAGTTTCAATTTTGAACTTTCAATATCCGTGTCCGGCAGAATCAGGGAAGGATTGCAACACAGCTGCCTCAGCTTTGTCAACTCTGATAAAATTTTCAAGTGGATCTGCCCCGTTGTGCCGTCACTGTTTTCTATGGCTTCAACAGCCAGCTGCCGCCTGGCTTCGTAAAGCGAGGCCTCTTGTTCATTCATGATCACTTCAAGATTTATTTCCGTTTTTTCCGGAAGGTCTTTCAGAACGTCCGATTTCATCCTGCGCATGATAAAAGGTTTGATCAATTTTTGAAGCCGCCGGGACGCCATTTTATCCTTATCCCGCTCAATGGGTATGGCAAAGGTATTCTTAAACCGGGACCAGTTGCCAAGCAGCCCCGGGTTCAGAAAATGAAACAGGTTCCACAATTCCCCCAGATGGTTTTCAATGGGTGTGCCGGTGGTGATGATCCTGAATTTGGCGTTTAGGTTCATGGCTGCCTTGGAGCGCTTGGTCTGCATATTTTTTATGGCCTGGGCCTCATCCAGGATAACGGTCTGCCACTGTTGTTTCGACAGCTTATCTGCCTCAATTTGTAAAAGGCCGTAGGTGCTGATAATCAGATCAAAGGGCCCCAGGGAATCAATGGTTTCCTGGCGGTCACCGCTACCGAAAACAATGGGGTTCAATGTGGGCGCAAATTTGCGGCACTCCGCCACCCAGTTGGAAACAACCGACAGGGGTGCCACCACAAGGGACGGCCCGTCCCCGGCGCTAAGCAGCACGGCGGCCAGTGCTTGAACCGTTTTCCCAAGGCCCATATCATCGGCCAGGCATGCCCCGACCTGCCAATGGGCTAATTGGAACAACCAGTTGAATCCTGCGACCTGGTAATCCCTTAAACGAGCCTGCAATGTAGAGGGCACTTGGGGGGTAACTATTTGCGTCAGCTTTTTTACATGATTTTTCCAGGCCAGATCACTTTCCACCGAGCCCAGTGCATCTGCCAGTTCCTCCACGGCCAGAGCGGCAAAAGGCGAGAAGCGCACGCCGTTTTTATGGGGTGTTGAGTAGGATTTCAGCTCTTCAAGCCGCTCTTTCAGCGAGCGGGTGATG
Source organism: uncultured Desulfobacter sp. (assembly GCF_963665355.1). Lineage (GTDB taxonomy): Bacteria > Desulfobacterota > Desulfobacteria > Desulfobacterales > Desulfobacteraceae > Desulfobacter. The sequence continues at coordinate 3,794,822 of NZ_OY762229.1, read as the reverse complement.
GCAATAAAGGTCGTATCGTCCAAGGGGATAAATCGGCCCACCGGCTTGTCAAGCATGGTCATCAGCTGTTTGAGATCAAGTGATAATTTCGGGTCAATTGACAGTTGGCCGCTGGCTTTAAACCAATCCTTTTCTTTGCTGATTGACAATTGAAAATGATTAAAATCGGTCTGGGCGTAAATCTTTAGTTTTTCACCCTGGGGCCATTTCAGGATCACATCCTGTTCGCAATTTTTCAATTCAAAAAGCGTTTCCAGCGCGTCTTCGGGGTCTTCGATCTGCCATTGTCCATCCACAGCTTCAAAGGAACCCAAGGTGGGACATGCGTCAAGAATTTGCTCCACCCTTTCCAGTTCCTTGGCTTTATTTCGTGTCGCTTGAACCCGGGTGCCGTTTATTTGTGCCAACACATGCCGTCCGCCCCGGCCTGGTTGAAAATAAGCCTCATACCCTTTGATCGGTTGTATGAGTACCGTCACACTGATCCCCTGCAGATGTGAAGTGACATGGACATGGGGGGTTAAATCCGCTTTGATCTCTTTTCCCGGTGCACCACCGGCCACTTCAAGATCGGAAATTACCGGAATCATGGATGTCAGGGACTCCATGGCCTTGCTGACCATATCTTTGGCTTTGGCCGGCAGTTTCATTCCCTTTTTTCCCAGGGCCTGGAAAATTTGCAGATGGTTGTGTGAAAACCGGATCAGTTTTAAACGGGTAGGGGTTTCTCTGGTAATCTGAATTTTTGCATCTTCATTCCGGGGGGTGGGATGCATTGCCACACTGATTTTTCCATTTTCAACACGTACGCGCAGTTCCGGGTCGCCCTCTACGATTTCCACCGGTGTGCCGATATCATCTTCAAAAAATAAAAGCGGATGCCCGATCAACGCAGGTAATGCCTTTTCCTCATCAAAGTCATAATAGGTTTCCGCATACCCTCGCCGGTATCCTGTATAGTAAGTTTCAGTATCAATGGCGTCACAGATTTTATGATCCTGCTCGGTGAGATGTTTCATGGATTTATGATTATCATATAAATTTTTCAACGCCACTGGACGTCCCTTGGTCCACATGCCGTTTTTGGCCAGTTTTTGAACACGGGGGGTAATGTGACACGAGCTGTATTTTTCACTGTATGACAAAAGCCAGATCATCCGTTCGTCATACAGACTCCCGTCACTTGCGGCTTCTTTCCGGCTTCCATCAAGCAGTTTTCCGATATTTAAAAGGCTTTTCAGGTCCTTTTCCCATTTTGGGACCGGTTGGATAAGGGTGGTCAGCGTTTGGGTGCCCATGGCCTGATGGCAGGTGTCGGCACGTTCTTTTAAAGCTTGGGATTTAACGCCCAGGTTGGAAAGTAACGCGCTTGCTTCAGCAGCTAACCAAACATATGATGAATCAGATGCTTTATCCGCAATCGCCTTCAGCTGCTTAATATGTTTTTTTGCAGCTGCGGCATTTGTCCAGCTTAAAACCAGAAAATCCAAAAAATAATCCATGGGGGGTGTGACAAGATCTAAAGGTAAATAGTCAGGCGCATCAATAGCCGGCAGGCCGATTTTTTCATGAAAAACCGTCTGCATGCCTTCAATGGCAAACCGATGCGTATGTTTTATTTTTTTCGAAATGTCGATATAGGTTAGTGCGGCATGATGGTTGTCTTCATGGTCACTTGCTGCAAGGGCCAGTATAAAAAAAAGGCCGGGATAGCCATCCAGAAAAACATTTCTTTTACGGGTGTTGCTTTTTTTCAGGACCAGTGCCTGCTTAAATAGTTCCAGGGCCTGGGCATACTGCCCTTTAATCATCTGTAAGCAGGCATTATGAGATGGAATCAGATGCGCTGGAATTGGACTGGATGATGATTTGTTATTATTTTGCAAAATTTTTTGAAGAATTTCTGTTTTTCCACACAGCAGCAGTGCCGTGAGCAGAAATTCATGTTTTTGCGTCAGATTTTCTTCGTCTATCCGGGAAATGTAATATGCTAACGCATCTTCCACCGGGGCCAATATCTGTATAGCATCCCTGATGATGCAAGAAAGAATTTTCATGCAGGTGGACACGGGAAATGAATCAAACAACGCCTTGGAAAAGGGGCGATGAAAGAGTTCTAAAAACACGGAGTCCTGTAACTGATGTATGGGTAATATCTGCATGCCTGATTTGTACACCAGCTCAATATCCGCCAGCCGTTCATGACTGAAGGCGGCAATTCGTACAGCCCTTAAGTATTCGGCCCGGTTGTTAAAATAAATGGTGCCGTCGTCGGGTTGTCCAACATAATAAACCGGTTTTTTCTGAAACGGACTTACATTTAAAACTGCCTGGGCCAGAGCATCAAAGCCGCCTTCATTCACAACGTCTTGAACCACACCCAACAGGGAGTCAGGACAGAAAATACCTTTGGGGCTTTTGATAACAAGCCCTTGTTTTTCAAGTTGATCGATTATTTCTCGAATCGTTTTTGAATTCAGAGGGTTACCCGCCACATGGTTTTCACCAATGGCTTCAAGGCAAGCTAAAATGTCTTTTTGTCTAAATGGCAGCATCTGTATGCAAAGCAATTGAATAATCCGCTGCATCACGCAAGGCAGTTGTTTGTACAGGTTTTTGCTGTTATTCTCTTCCATATTAAATAACCATAGTCGATGTGGATGTTAGGTTTTGTTTTCTTTTTTACTGTGGTATGACGGCTTCTATATCAAAAAATTTCAATAAAAAGAAATCAAAAGATGGCACAAAAACATTCGAATTTTGAAACATTAAAAGCCGCCTTAAGCAGTGCTTATACTGTTTCCCAATTAAAATCACTGGGATCCAAGATCAGTACAAACCTGCCAACCCGCAAAGCAGAGCTGGTAGACCATATTAACAGTACGGTATTTCGAAATCTCAAAGAGATTGTCAAAAAATTGGATCAATTAGGTATCGCAGCACTTAAAGAGGCTGTTTTTAACTGGAATGGTGAATTCAGAAGCAAACAATTCACAGCAAAATATGGTGCATACCCCATCACAAGCACTTCAGATGATCCGTATCGAAAAGATCTTCATCTATTATTTCTCTTTTTTATCACGGGGGGGATTCCAACGGACCTGCAGGAAATATTAAAAACCATTCTTCATCAACCCGAAACCGAATCCATCCAATATAGTTCCCAAGAAGACCTGAAAGGCCTGAACATCCGTGAAACAGAGCTTGCCGCTGCAATGAACCTGAATATGATGATTGACATGCTCAATGACGGGCAATTAAAGGTCAGCGGCAAAAGCGGCCGGCCAACTGCAGCTGTCATGAAAAAAATCAACGCAGCACTGTATGACGGCGATTTTTACGAAGATGAAGATTATGGACCTTTCCAGGCGTTTGCATGGCCGGTGCTTCTTCAAGGCGGCGGCATTGCGGAGCTGGACGGAATCACACTTAAACTGACCAGAAAAGGAACGGCTGTGGCCAAAAAAGGCCTGGCTGAATGCATCAAAACAATCTGGAAAAAGTGGGAAAAAACAACGATTATTGATGAATTTTCCAGGGTAAAACACATCAAAGGGCAGAAAGCCGCCAAAGGGCGTGCCCTGTTGTCTCCCGTTCGCAGGCGTCCTGCCATAAACAATGTGTTGTCGCATCTCAAAAAGGAGCAGTGGGTATCTGTTGATGAACTGGCGCGATATATGCTCTCCGGGAATCTGGACTTTGACATGACCAATTATGCGTGGAAGCTTTACATTCTCGATCCCCATTACGGCAGTTTAGATTATTGCGATACCTGGCCCTTGTTGCAGTTGCGCTACATGCTGGTCTATTTTTTTGAATATTGCGCAACACTGGGCATTTTAGATGTGGCTTACAAAAATCCGGAATATGCCCGAACGGATTTCAGAAAAGCCTGGGGTGCAGATGAATATGAGTATCTAAGTGTATATGACGGGTTGATGCATATCCGGTTGACCAGGCTTGGCGCGTATGTTCTGGGGCTTTCAGAACAGTATCGGTCAAAGGATGGCGAATCATTTTGCATTGTTGATACGTTGATTCAATATGAAGGATCGGGTATGCCCCCAGCCGACACGCTTTTGTATCTGGACAAAATTGCGGATCAAAAAGAGGCATCTCAATGGCAGATTTCAGAATCAACCCTTGCCATGGCCGTTAAAAACGGAGAAAAAATTGCAGATATCAAGGCCTTTTTAAATGGCATCACCTCCGGCAATCCCGGCAAAATGGTGAGCAAGCTTCTTGATGAAATGATGGACATGGCCGCAGGCGTCGTGGATAAAGGGGCGGCAACGCTGTATGAATGCCATCCCCAGGCCAGAAAGCAGATAATATCAGATCAGCGCTTGAATTCATTGTGCCTGCCGGCTGGCGACGTACATATCGTTGTGCTGCCGGGGAAAAAGAAGGCGTTTTTGAGTCAGCTTGAGGCCTTGGGGATTATTGTTGAACGGTAACGCGACCCAGTCATGTGATCCAAGCGTTTCCAGAAGATCTCCACGCCTGAAGATCAAAGGATCCAAAGTTATAGACCGCAAACCTGTAAAAGGCGATGGGTTGTAAATTTAGGATAAAGTGCAAATCCGGATAGTTATGGACGCTCAAATCATCTACTCAAAAAAGATTTCTTTTCAGCAAGCCAATACGCTGTCACCCCAGCTTATGAAAGAGCGCTTTCATGGCGCCATGGGAATTAACAACATATTGGAGGCACAGAATAAGCGGATCGCATATTTTTTTATTGATCCCCTTCTTCACTCATTTGAAGCGGCCAATTGTTTTTATTTCGGAATCCTGGAATGTAATATCATTAAAAAAATCAATACCTATAAAACAGGTGCCGGTCCCATCCAGGCGATTACAGATGCTGTTGAACTAATTAGAAATGGCCTGTATGACGCTGTTTTCATTTTCGGCCATGACCCTTTGCTGTCGGATACGAAAAACTACGGCAAGGAGATAATAAAAAAAGCCATGGAGATCTTTGAAGACTGCAGTCTTATTCAATGCTACGATCTTCTTGCCCGACAGCTTTGCAGAGAAACAGGTATTTCAGATGATCAGTTCCGTAAATTATCCGATGATCTTTTCAACAACTATTTGAATACCTTTCAGAACAGATCGGGGGCACGGCTGAATCTGTCACGGGGAAAAATTCTGCGGGACCTGGGATCAGATCTTTTTTGCCTGACCGACTGCGCAAATCCGAATATCGATTTTGCCGGAGGGCTTATTGTCGCCAACAATTGTACAGCTGAGCAGCTGAATATCCCCAAAGACAGATGGGTCAAGGTATTGGGTTCACAATGTTCCATGGTCAAAGGCTCCCCAAAAGAAATTCACAGCATCACCGGTAAAGGCACAGATCTGTTTCCTCACCTGAAAGAAGCATTTCAGAGTGTCCAGACTGAGTCCCGAATAGACATAATCCAGGAATTTCAAAATAAAAACCTTTTGCTTGAAGCCTATACCTGCTACCCGCCCATACCCATGGCATTATTGCTGACAGAAGGTTTTATAGGCAGCATCCATGAAGTCAGTGATTTTCTTCAACACCACCAGATAACAGTTACCGGCGGAATGAACATCGCCCGAGCGCCTTGGAACAATCCGGCATTGAACGGGTTGATTGAAGTCACAGAGCAGCTTGTCAAAGATAGTCATGCAAAATATGGCATGGTTCATGGAAACGGGGGCATTGGTGAAGCCCAGGGTATAACGATACTGGAAAGGCCCCTGGGGTAAGGCGCCTTTTCAGGGCATCTGTAATAATAAAAATGTAATTTGAGATACATAGTTGGATATTGAAATTCACAAGTTTATCCTGCACAATGTCCCCCATGATATCCACGGACTACATTGAGGTCGCAGTGACCCTGCCTGTGAACCAGACTTTTGTTTACCGGATTCCAGATAAGTTCCGGGACGATGCCTGTCCCGGCATGAGGGTGCTGGTGCCGTTCGGGCGGCGCAGGGTCACAGGCTATATTCTGGAGGAAAAACCGGAAAGCGGGCCATATAAGACAAAAGAGGTACTGGATCTGCTGGATGACCATCCCCTGTTCCCCGAATCTGACATCGAATTTTTCAAATGGGTGGCAAACTATTATATATATCCTTTAGGGGACACCATTAAAGCGGCAATGCCGGCCGGCCTGGACTGCATGGATGTCGTTTGCGCTTTTGCCACGGTTAAGGGCGCACAAGCTCTTGATGCCGGGGATCTTGCCCGGGAAGAAGCCAGGATTATAGGCCTGGCAAATGCAAAAAACGGGATCTCTTTGAAAGCTCTTTCCCGCCGGGACCCTGCCGGGGCTGCGGTCTTGCGTCGTCTTGAAAAAAAAGACCTGGTGCAGGTCACGGCCGTACTTCAAAAGGAAACCGCCGGGATCAAAACCGAAAAATTCATTTCCCTGCCCGAAAAGCTTCAGACGCAACAACTCCGGATGTCAGCCAAACGCCAGAAGATCCTTGCCATGGTCCGGGAGGCCGGGGAGGTTTCTTTGACCAGCCTGAAACGCCATGTCCCCACAGCACCGAACCTGATCAAACCCATGGCCGAGGCCGGGTGGCTGAACGTGGTCAACCGCCGGGTGTTCAGAGATCCTTTAGGAGACCCGGTAACACCGGATACCCCGCCTGAACTGACCCAAGAACAGAACGCTGTTGTAAAACAGATTCAGGACCGCGGAGATGTTTTTTCGCCCTGCCTTCTGGTAGGCGTGACCGGATCGGGCAAGACCGAAGTCTATATGCGCCTGGTGGCCGATGCCGTGGCAAAAGGCAAGGGAGCCATAGTACTGGTGCCGGAGATTGCCCTGATTTCCCAGACCGAAAGGCGTTTCAGAGCAAGGTTTGGTGAAAACATTGCTGTGATCCACTCCATGCTTTCCCAGGGAGAACGTCTGGATCAGTGGCGGAAAATCAGTCATGAAAAAGTCAATATTGTTATTGGCGCCAGATCTGCCATTTTTACGCCGATCCGGAACATCGGCATTATCATTGTGGATGAGGAGCACGACTATTCCTATAAACAGGAATCGGGCCTGCGCTATAATGCCCGGGACCTTGCCGTGGTCCGGGCAAAAATGCACAACTGCCCCGTGGTGCTGGGGTCTGCCACGCCTTCGGTGCAGTCATGTCAGAATGTGATGTCTGAAAAATTTTTCAAACTGGAACTGACCCGGCGGGTGAACAACCAGACGCTGCCCGATATCACCCTGGTGGATATGAAAAAATACCAGGGAGGCGACTGTTACACGGACCGGATCATCACCCCGGAGCTTGGCCGGGCTGTCCGGTCCTGCCTTGAAAAGGGCAACCAGGCTTTGATCTTTTTAAACCGCCGGGGGTTTTCCACCTTTCCCCTATGCGCCTCCTGTGGAAAAACCCTGGGGTGTCCCCATTGTGATGTAACTATGACCTTTCACAAGGGCGAAGATCAGTATAAGTGCCATCTGTGCGGGCATGTTTTCACATCCGACATCCGGTGCCCCGACTGCGGCACCGGAAAAATAAGGAATCTGGGGTTTGGCACGGAAAAAATTGAATCCATGCTGAAAACCCTTTTTCCCGATGCCCGGGTGGCCCGGGTGGACCAGGATTCCACGGCAAAAAAAGGCAGTACGCTCACAATTTTGCGCCAGATCCGCAACCGCACCGTGGATATTATTGTGGGCACCCAGATGCTGGCCAAGGGCCACGATTTTCCGTCTATTACCCTGGTAGGGGTGATTTGTGCGGATCTAAGCCTAAGCCTGCCTGATTTCAGAGCCAGTGAACGCACCTTTCAACTGCTGGCCCAGGTGGCGGGCCGGGCCGGCCGGGGGCAGGAACCGGGCCGGGTGATCATGCAGACTTTTAACCCGGATCATTTCACCATTCAAGCGGCCCGCAATCAGGATTACCTTGAATTTTTCAACCAGGAAACCCCTTTCAGAAAGGCGCTGACCTATCCGCCGTTCTCCCGGATGATTCAGCTCAAAATTTCAGGAAAAAATGCTGAACAGACAAGGAATCATGCCCAACTTGCCGCAGAGATTCTTGGAAAGCTTAATACCCGGGAACCCAAAGCCCAGATCCTGGGCCCCATTGAGGCGGCCATCCAGAAAATCTCATCGCGCTTCAGGTGGCAGATACTTGTTAAAGGAGCCTCATCGGGCAATCTGAGCAGGCTGGTATCAGCCATGGTCCAGGATCCGGTTATCCAGAAGGTTAAATCCGTTTCTATTGCCATAGATGTTGATCCCTACTCCCTGCTCTAATCAAGCCCGACTTCTCTTCATTCCCCTGTAATTCCAAGTGATATAAAAACTGCAATAACATACCGGGTCGTCCCGGGGTGGTTGGTGCAGGATGTTTATCAGCCTTGGGCAATATGAAAGAAACAATAAAGGAAACCATTGACCTGATTCATGCATATTCGGTAAAAAGAATCGATTTTAATCTGTTATATTTTTACCTGCCAGTGGGGTAACAAGGATAAACCATTAATATAAAAATAGAAATGACCACATCGGAAATCGAGGATCTGCGCCGGCAGCTGGCGCATTTAAAAGGTATCGAACAGCGGTACCTGAAGGCCGAAGAGGCCCTGATGAACTTTGAAAAGCGAAACAGGTTAATTGGTGACAGTGCGCCGTTGGGGATGTTCACCATTGATATGCAAGGCAACCTTATCGGCATCAACCGCAAGATGTGTGAGCTGTTGTCCTGGCATCCCAACCTGAATATGGCACCTGTTAATCTTATGAACTGTGAGGCCATTGCCCTTTCAGGGGTTCATGCTGATATCCAGCGCTGCATTGTTAAAAAACGAGCCATTGTGGTGGACCATCCCCATACCGCCCCCCAGGGAAATCATATCCATCTGCGCTACTATCTGAGCCCCATAATGGATGATCAAGGCACAGTCAACGGTGTTTTGGCCATGGTGGAGAACTATACCCATCTCAAGCAGGCAGAAGATGCACTCAAGGACAGTGAAAGGCGTTACCGTCAGTTGTTTCAGTCCGCCCCCATTGCCCTGGTTGAATGGGACGTTTCCGATTTAAAGCAGTATTTGGAACAGCTTCGGGCAGACGGGGTTTCAGATTTCAAGCAGTTTCTGGACCAGCAACCCCAACAGATTCTTCACTGCTGGGAGCTGATTAAAACGGCCGATTACAACCTGGCGTTTTTAAAACTCATGGGGATCTGCATTCATGAACCGCCTGACGGCGCCTTTTTGCCCACTGATGTGGAAGAGTTTTTAAGCATGGCCCGGGAAGTCATCCTGGTGGCGGCCGAAGGAAATCCCGATGTGGAAAGGGAGACCGCTCTGGTGACCACCAGCGGCAAACGCAAAACTGTCCTGGCTAAATCCCTGGTTATTTCCGGCCACGAGGAAACCCTGGAGCGGGTGGCAATTGCCATGGTGGACATTTCCCAGCGTAAAGCCGCAGAAGCCGCCTTAAAAGAGAGCGAACGCCGGTTTCGGGAACAGGCTTTCCGGGATGGCCTCACCGGCCTGTACAACCAGCGCTACCTGTACCAGGCTCTGGCTAAAAAGGTTGAACATGCCCAAAGAACCGGGACGCCGGTTTCTCTAATATTCATGGACATGGATTATTTTAAAAGGGTTGTGGACACTTACGGACACATCAATGGCTCCCACGCAATCCGCAAGGTGGCTCACTCCATTGACAGCTGCCTGGAACAACCGGCCTTTGCCGTGGCCTACGCCGGGGATGAATTCGTGGTTGTACTGCCGGGGATGCAGATAGAGCATGCCCTGGGGAAAGCCGATGAAATCCGCACATTAATAAGAGACACGGTTTATGTCCTGGATAAGGGGGTTGAAGTCAATCTAACCGCCAGTTTTGGTGTCGCCACGTTTCCGGACCACGCCACCGATCTCAATGAGCTGATTGCCGCGGCTGACCACGCCCTGTTCGCCATCAAACAAACCGGCAAGAACGCTATTGGCCGGTTTATTTCGTATTAGAATAGACGCCTTTCACTCAGCGGACGGCGGCAAGCCCGGCCATGGTCTTGTTCACGGCAAGACTGAGACGATCCTGAACATAGTCGGGTCCGGTCTCACGAAAAGGAAGAAAAACCAGAGAGCTGCGCCGGGGAGTAATCTTAATCCGCTTAACCATCTCCTCCATCTCAGTGCTGGGCCGTATCACATGGGCAAGAACCAGAACCATGCTCTTGGCGGCCTGCCCAAGGGGCAGGTTCACTGAAAAAAGTCTTCCTTCCGGAAATCGACGCTCCAGGGGCAGACGCCACTGGGACAGAGTCACCCGTGACGCAGTCTGGATAAGCGGGCCTGGCCTGAGTTTGAAGGCGGGACACCAGAAACGGAACCGGATGGATTGCCATGACGGCTTAACGGCCACGGGAAGATTGGCAAAGCGTGCAAGGTCCGCCATGGTGTCCAGGGCGATTCCCGTGATTTGGGCCTGGATCCGCCAGAAAGGCAGATAGATGTCACCCGGGCCTTCCCCGGCCAGGACCACCGGATGAACGGGGGACAGACCCTGGCGTGATACCTGCCACAAGGTTTCACACCGCATGCATTTCAACACCAGGGCGTCGGCAGCTGCCTCCAGATCACAACCGCACTCCGGGCACATGGCCGGGATGAACCGAATACCGGGCTGAACCTGCTCCCGGGCAAGACCGGACAGATCCGGCAGTTCATCAGCGCCCGGCAGTGCGAACTTGTTGGTCAATCCGTCCATCAGGGCACGATCCGGGTAAAAAGGCGCATAGATCAGACTTGAGGTTTCACCGATCACGGCCTCGTATGCCACGGCTTCATCGTGCTCCGAAGCAAACCGGCCGGGAAGCTGACCGACAACTGTTTTTAGCGGGACAACAGGTTTGAGAAACTCTCCCTCAAGATCCGGCGAAAGGACTCTGAGGGCCTGGGTCTGGCTTCTGAGCCCAACGGAAACCGGAAACGACAGTGATCCCACGGCCTGCAGACTGATGTCGGCGAAACGGTTGGTTATTCCCGAGGCAGAACATAGAAAAACCATGCCCTTGAACCGCCAGTAAGGAAACCAGATCAGCTTTTTTCCCGCAGGGGCATGGCTGGGCAGGGTATACCTGAAAAAGGGCTCGGCAGTGATCAGGGAGCGAACCCGGCAGAACCTGCAATCCAGGATGCGGGCATCCTCGTCAAGGTTTGCCGGAGCCCCGCACTGGGGGCATTGATAGTCGATGTTGAATCTGTGCGCCGTCATCCTGGGTCAGCGGCTAATATTTCTCTCCGCACTGGTTGCAGAACAGCGCGTCGGTAAGGTCTTCAGCGCCGCACCGGGTGCAGATTCGGGGTCCTTGTTTGCCGTTCACGGGCTTGCCGCACCTGGGGCAGAACTTTGCCGAGGGTGTAAGGTTTTTACCGCAGTGTTCGCACTGTTGGAAAATGACCTGCTGGTGGCCGCACATGGGGCAGAACCGGGCGTTGGCGGGAATGGCTGCCTGACATTCCGGGCACTGGGCCTGGGCCACACTTCCGGGAGCCCCCCCCGGACCCGGGTCCGGTTCGCTGAGATACCGGGAGAACAGTGCCGGCATCATCATGCCCATTCCCATACCCATTCCGCCCGAGGCATTCGTATCGGATTGGGCAGCGCTCTCCATGGCCATGGCCGCCTTCATCTTCATGAGCTTGTTCATGTCCTGGAACAGGGACATGCGGCTTTTATCATCAATGGCTTTCTGGACTTCCGGGGGCGGTGTGATGGCGTTCATGTACAAATGGGTAAGACGAAGGCCGAAATGCCGGAAATCTTTCTCCAGGCGCCGGGTCAGGGCCTCGGCCAGGGCGTCGTACCGGGACGGTAGACTGAGTATGGAGTCCAGGGTCTCTCCCATGTAATCGTTGAACCGGGAAACTATAACCCGGTTCAGGTACTCTTCCACCGTATCAGCCGTGAAGGTCCCTTGGGTTCCCACCATGCGGTTGACGAACAGTACGGGCTGGACCACCTGTAAATTGAATATCCCATGGGCCCTGAGCCGTATCAGGCCCAACTGTGAATCCTTGAAAGCCACCGGGTCCCGGGTGCCCCAGGTCAAGTTCGTGAAAGTCTTCATGTTCACAAAATAGACTTCTGCCCGCAGAGGGCTGCTCATGCCCCAGGGAAGGCTGGCGATTTTTGTGAGAACCGGAATATTGAGGGTTTTCAGTGTATGTCTTCCGGGTCCAAAGGCTTCCACTGCTTTGCCCTGGTAAACGAATACAGCCGCCTGGCTCTCCCGGACAGTCAACTGGGCGCCCCACTTGATCTCGCCTGACCCATGGCCGGGGATGCGCTGCACCAGCTGGTTGCCCGAATCGTCGAACCACTCAATGTTTTCAAGGAAAATAAGGTTGTCGTTGCCCATTATGGTTTTTCCTTTCCCTCTTCCGCATGCCCTGCCCGGCAATTGTGTATGACAACGGCACAATGTCAATTTCGTTTCCGGCAGGATTCAGGTGTAAGGTTAAAATGTCTGAAGGAATGCAACTGGTTTTAAATTAAGATTTAACACTCCTTGCACGTAATGGCAAGACTGTGTTAGATTCTGCCGATTTCGTGCCGGCAGTTCACGGCAGAACAGATAAACAAAGCATTTAGGTGAACCATGAAACTTGAGTCCAAGCTCCCGGACGTGGGAGTCACTATTTTTACCGTCATGTCGGGCCTTGCGGCACAGTGCGGGGCCATCAACCTGTCCCAGGGCTTCCCGGACTTTGATGTCAATCCTGAACTCATCGACCGTGTGCGGCATTATATGACAGAGGGATTTAACCAGTATGCCCCCATGCAGGGTGTGGCCCTGCTCCGGGAAAAGATCAGCCGGAAGGTAAAAAACCTTTACGGCACCCTTTACGATCCGGCCACGGAAATCACCGTAACCTCAGGGGCCACCGAGGGACTGTTTGCGGCCATCACGGCAGCCGTGGGCGTCGGGGACGAGGTCATTGTCCTGGAACCCGCCTATGACTCCTATGTCCCGGCCATCCGGTTGAACAAAGGCATCCCGGTGTATGTGAAGCTCAAGTACCCGGATTACCATGTGGATTGGAATGAGGTCCGGGACGCCATAACCCCAAAGACCCGGATGATCATCATAAACTCTCCGCACAATCCCACCGGAATGCTGTTTAAAGAGCACGATATCACTGCGCTCAAGGAGATCACCCGGGATACGGATATCCTTATCCTCAGCGACGAGGTCTACGAACACATTGTGTTTGACGGCCGGGACCACATGAGCATGGCCCGGGACCCGGAGCTTGCCCGGCGCTCCTTTGTGATAAGCTCCTTTGGAAAAACCTATCACAATACAGGGTGGAAAATCGGTTACTGCCTGGCTCCCAGGGCCCTGTCCGTAGAATTCCAACGGATACACCAGTACCTGACCTTTTCTTCCAATACGCCGGTCCAGTATGCTTTTTCCGATATTATGGACCAGCCGGATCTGTACCTTGACCTGGGAGCATTTTACCAGAAAAAAAGGGATACCTTCCTGGAGCTCATGCAAAATTCCCGGTTCAAACCCCTGCCCTGCCACGGCACCTATTTCCAGATGATGGACTACTCCCAAATTTCAACGGAAAACGATGTGGAATTTGCCAAGCGCATGACCCGGGAAAAAGGCGTTGCCGCCATTCCGCCATCATTTTTCTACCATGAATTTGACGATCACAAGGTATTGAGATTCTGTTTCGCAAAACGGGATGAGACACTTGAGCAAGCGGCGGAGGTTTTATGCAGAATCTGAAGGTGACCCTGGTTCAGGCCGATCCTTTCTGGGAAGACAGTGACGCCAATCTGGAACTGTTCGACAGGACCCTTGACCGCCTTGGGGAGCCGACCCATCTGGTGGTGCTTCCCGAGATGTTTACCTCGGGGTTTACCATGAATGCCGGGGCTGTGGCCCAGTCCATGGACGGCCCGGCCATTGCGTGGATGAAAAAAAAGTCCCATGCCATGAACGCAGATATCACAGGCAGCCTGGTGATCGGGGAATCAGGGCGTTATCACAACCGCCTTGTCTGGGTAAAGCCCACGGGAGAGCTTTTTGCCTATGACAAAAAGCACCTGTTCCGGTACGCCGGTGAAGAAAAAATCTTTACACCGGGAGAAAAACCCATCACCGTAGAACTCCACGGCTGGCGAATACGACCGTTCATCTGCTATGATCTCAGATTCCCGATCTGGACCCGAAACGTAAACCTTACCTATCATGTGGCCCTGTTTACGGCAAACTGGCCCGCCAGGCGCGCGACTCACTGGAAAGCGCTTCTGGCCGCCAGGGCCATTGAAAATCAGGCATATGTAATTGGGGTCAACCGGGTTGGGATTGACGGCAACGGCCTTCACTACACCGGGGATTCCCGAATCATTGATCCTTTAGGCACCGTTGTTTTTCAGCATTCAGAGTCGCCGGTGACGTATACGGCAGAATTATCCATCCAGGAGCTGGAATCATATTGGGCATCCTTTCCGGCATGGATGGACGCGGACTCCGACCAGTTGAACGGAGCCTCTCCCATCGCCTGATACCCTATGCACATTGTTATGGACACAAATTAGTCAAGAGCCAGACTGCCTCCGTTATGAGCAAGCTCGGCACATAATCGACTAAACCATTTCCCGCTGGGAAAAAATTCAAGGTGTTCATAGGTTTGGGAGGCAAAAATGACGGAAAAAAAACGGGTGTGACTGGGCATAGCCACAAACAGGATGGCAATGAACATATAAATGGCGATGGTCGCCCTAATGTTTCCAATGCTTCCGAATTTAAACGCCGTACCCGAAGATTTTTTGGTTTGTCCGGTTAACAGATTGAGGCCGCACAGCTCATCAAGTATGAGGTGCAGGATTGAACCGCCAAAAACAAATCCCCCGGCCATCCAGGATACAAAATCACTGAAATGAAATATGCGGTTCAGACCTATTGCCGCCATGCATCCAAAGGCCACTGACGCCGGTATGGAATGAATAATACCTCTGTGCACCGTCAGCTTTGTAAACAACGAAAATATAAAAAATTTTATAAAAATAAAACTGACCGCCCAGATGATGAACAGCTCCATCACGGTGTTGTCCGCCCGCTGCTTGAACATGATTAAAAACGATATCAGTGTGGCAATAAATGTAAACAGCAGCCGGACCGTTAAAGAACTGTCCGAATCAATGTCCGGCAACAGGCCGCCCACCACCCCGAAAATAAAGTAAAGCAGTACTTCCTGTGGGGATGCAACTGCCGATGCAAACAGTATTGTTGCCGCAATACTGCTTCCGATACTTGCCACGGTAAGATGTGTTTTAAAATCCGCCACTGTTTAAACCGGATCATTATCCTTGAAATATGTTTTTTAATACCGCCCTCATGTTTTTCATAAGAAAGCACATGTTGCTTAAACCCGGATGTCACGTTCACTTTGTTACGGGAGAACCCGTGCCCAGGGCCAGGATAAACATGTGGTCACTATAGCATATGGGATTCAAATTTGTAATAAAAAGGGTCAAATGAAGATTTGTCCCCCCTTTTTTATGTCTCATGTTGTGTATCAGGGTCGTATAATGTTTATATGAAAGTACCAATAAGCTGCTGAGTTAATTTCATGTTTTGTTGTGGGCTGTGCCTGGGTGTTGAGAGACCAGGTCGGCCCATGGCCGTTAGTTGGCGAATTTGATGCGGTCTGGTGGTAATCCAGATGCTTACTAATGTTCGCCGGGTAACTATGAAGTCCTTGATAAAGTCGATCGTTTTGCCAACGACTTTGATCTACACTGATGAATACGGGATCTACAATCAGTTGCCAGAGTGGGGGTACAAGCATAAGCACATGAATCACGGGGCTGGAGAATACGCCCGAGACGAGGATGGAGATGGTTTCCATGAATAATCAAAGCCGTGTTAAAATTAAAGGGATATTCCTGCTTGCAATGGTGGCTTAAATCAGGATATTCTCCAATTAAATTAATTCTTAAAAATCTGGAAACGGGAAATTTAGCAACAACTCTTATATCAGTGCAATCAATTACATGTAGCGATCTGAAGGGAGCGAAGACTCTATGAAAAATTTACTCAAATCAGTTTTGCCGATTGCCATTCTTGTGGTTCCTCTGTTTGCGTCTTTCGGTTCTGCAGCTCCTTTTGCATATATTGCCAATCAAAATAGCAATTCAGTGTCCGTAGTTGATTTAGGTTCCAATCAGGTGACTGACATTGTAGACGTTGAAACCGGCCCTTTCGGCATAGCCGTGGACAGTTCCGGGACTTATATATATATTGCCAACTCAACGGATGGCTCTGTTTCCGTCTACGACCCATCGGAAACATACCCTGGTTACCTTGTATCAGTTGGGCAGTATCCGGTTGCCGTTGAGCTGAACCCGAAACAGACCTGCGCTTATGTCGTCAATTACAGCAGCAACGACGTATCCGTTCTGAATCTTGACACTTATACCGTTTCAGCCACGTTCGCGGTGGGCAAAAGCCCTGCAGATATTGTGGTCAACCCTTACGATACCCGGGTATATGTATCCAATACCATTGACAACACCATCTCCGTTATAGACACAGCCACCCAGACATCTATCACCGACATTGCCGTGGGACAATTTCCCGTGGGATTGGCAATAAATGAGACGGGCAAGACACTTTATGTGGCAAATCGTAACGACGGCACAATCAGCATCATCAATACGGACAGTAATCTTGTTGAAACTACAATTTCTGTAGGGCAAACCCCAATGGGAATTGCTCTGAGTTCTGATGGATCAAGGCTCTATGTGGGAAATGACGGCAGCGAGACTATTTCCGTTATAGATACGACAACAAAAAAGCTGCTGTTGGACATCCATGTAGAAAACAACGGACACATCGGCATAACACCCGGAGGAACCCATATTATTGCGACAGACTCTAAAAACGATACTATTTCGGTGATTGACACGCTCACCCATCTTGTTATAGCCACCATTGCGGTGAGCGATACACCCATCGGCTTTGGTTCATTCATTACCCCCTATACCGAGGATATAAAAATTAAATCATTGTCCATGGATATTGCCGGAACTGTGGCTGCAAACACGCCGGTCCGGGTCAGTGTCAACGCCATCGGCCCATCGGAAATCTATTACCGATTCCGTTATATCGCTGGATTCGGAACCGAGGATTATGAATCCAACACATCAGTGGTAATGCAAAACTGGACCACAAAAAATTATTGTGACTTTGTGTTCCTGGCCGCAGATAACTATATGGTTCTTGTGGAAGCACTGGCAGATCCTAAGAATCCCCCTACCCCCATCCCCATTATCGGGACCAACATCAAAGTTGAGTAATCGGCATATTCTGAACTCACGGTTCTTAGATCAGAATTGGGGTGTCTAAAAAATCGCATTTTAGATGTTTTTATTTTTCCGATTTTTGGCATTATTGATAATGCAGAGATTTACTTTCTTGCCAAATTTTATTTTTGACTTCATATTATGAATTTTTATCTGAAAATGCGGATAGGCTTCAAAGAAAATGAAACAAACCCTTCTTGCATGCCTGGTTCCTCCCAAAGTATCGACAAAGGCTCGTTTTATGAATATTCAGCGACTGGTAAAATGGGCTGAACAGATCCTTAAGCATTCTCCATGCGGGCGAGTGTCTGAAGGCTCTATTATCTCAAAACTGAGAGAATCCTTGGGTAAGCTGCCTGAACATCGACAATTCATCCGTCGCTTCCTTCGTGATGCGCGCGCTCTTTTGAAATGTCAGGAAGTTCTGAAAACAAAAGGACTGAGTGTCGGGACATACAATAAATGCAAAACATTGTTGCAGGATATTCCTCAACGATCTCAAATATACATCAGTTTTGTAACCTGGATGGAGAACCAAATGATGGTCGCACAATCCCTGGGAGTGAGCGCCATCGGAATGCCTATTTGTTTGGATATTCTCGAATCCCTATATGGCGTTGGTAAAGCCCTGACGCCGGTAATTACAACTATTACAACGCAACCTTTGCCTTTGAAGCGGAATCTGACGTTGCAAGGGAAATTGTCATAGTCGGTAATTATGCCTACATAACAGGCAGTGACGGGCTCACTGTTCTTGATATTACTGCTCCTGAAAATCCCGACTCTGTTGAGACTGTTTTTGATATAAATGAAAGGCTGTACGATATTCATGTTGTGAATTCGTACCTGGTGTGTGCCGGAGATTCAGGTATTTACCTTACTAAAGTTTCATATAAATTTACCAAGCACTTGCTATGCGACCATGTGCAGCAAGGTCCTGACCAAAGATTTTTGTGGGTTTTGCCCCGGTACAGGGCAAACACTATAAAAATCAGAACTCAATGCCGCCTCCGCAATTATCCTGCGCACATCAGAAAATGCAAATCCGGCTCGCCCCCGAATTTTATGTCTTCGATCTGGTGCGTTTTCCAATCGGTCGGCATAGATCCATGTCAGCGTGGTGGCCATCATGCAGAAATTAAGATGATTTAATACGGATTCCGAATTTCGAACTTGTGATTTTGAACTGCCAATATCCTGTTTGATTTCTTTAAACCCGGATTCAATTTTCCACCGTGCACCATAATATTCTATAATTTGCTCAACCGAAAGCTCCATATCTGTGGTCATGAGGGCGACATACCGTGTTTTTCGATAAACCCAGACAACTCGTACGCGGCATTTCATCGTTTTCAGCATAACGGTTTGTGAATATGCCTGCACTTCCTTTTTTTTGCCGTACAGAAAAACTCGATAATTCCGAGCCTTCTCCTTCAATTTCGCTGCACAAGTATCAACAGATCCCAAACGTTGGCCATATTTTCGTGGGCGGCCAGCCTTCGGTGTCCCCGCACAGACAGGTGCAACGTCATATAATGTAATATTTGTTCGCATACGCGAAAGCAGATGGAAAGCGCCGTCAGTTTCACGATCCAACCTGGACCAGAGGCCATTGTTGCCAAACCAGCTATCTGTCACAATCAGCACCGGCTGCTTAAAATAATTTTGAATGTCCGTTATCATTGTGGCCGCTTGTGCCATTTTGTCTTCAAAGGGAAGAACCTGTCCTCTTCGTGTGGCAGTAGCCGATTCGGCATCAATATCCTTTTTCATCATATAAAACCGAAAATCAAGAGGCAGGCAGGCCCATCGGGATTTTATTTTTTTCAATAAACCTACTACCAGAATACACTGTGACCATGGATACGAACTTTGGTTGACCTTTGCGGCATGGTCGTAAAAATGTGCGCAACCAAAAATTTTTTTCCCACTCTTTGGGTTCATCGAATCGTCCAGAGCTAACATCAGTCGTTCTTCTTCAGCCGGTGAAGGAATCATTCCCCACATGGCATGCCATAGCTTTTTCCATGGCAATGTAGGGCTCGCCATGAAGGCATAAAAGCGCTGACTTTTCAGCTTTAAACCAAATAGTGTTTGCAAGGCACGTAACAGGTTGGAGGTGATTGAGGATGTAAATGGAACCACCACAGCCAATAGCGTGTATACAAACCAGGCTTTACGTTTCTGTCCCTGGGCAGTATTAGAAAATACCGCTTGCAGAGGTAATAGCAAATCACGTAATATAAACATGGTAGGCCGCTCCTTTTTTGGTATAATTTCAATTAATTAGCCAATTAAAATATACCATAGGAGCACCTGCCTTCCAAGGTTTATTTAGTGCTCAATTCAAATAAATTCAGTATGTTATCTTGAATAACATCTGCGCTTGGCATGAAAAATGAAACTCAATTTCTATGCCAATTGAATTTTAAATCTTCTTCCGCCTGATTTTAATTTTCAGGAAACTTCAGTTATAAGGATTTACCATTCTTTTCAGGTACCAGCTCACCCCTATCAGATCATGGATTCCCCTGAAGGCCCTTCCCATATTGGTGTATTTGGACGTTCCGCCAAGTCTTGGGCGGTGATTTGTGGGAACTTCGACAATGCTGTAGCCGGCTCTCTGAAAAATGCGCCAAGGTACCTGTATACACCGTTGAACGCGATAAGGTAGTCTGTCATCTCCCTTCCGTCATCAACAGCAATGATTTCGCTACATGGCTGACATACGCAAACCTCTTCAAGCACCTGGAGGACAATATTTTCTTCATTGTAAAAAGGTATAATAATGGAGACGTTGTTCATAAATCAGAATGTAAATTTTTGCTTTCCTGTTCGGAAAAGAGTATGGAGTTTAAAAATAAAAAACAGTGATTCCAGAAGACCTGCAAAATACAACAGACTTGATGAAAAGAATTCAGTATGGATTGCATCCCTGTAGCCGGAAACACTTAATGCAATTAATGCCGTGGCTGCAAGGGCATAAAGGCCCATTCTAAGCTCCCACATGAAAGGCAGTTCTACTGGTTTACCTGATTTAAAGCCGGGCGGATGTAGTCCCACGGGCTTATAATAAAAGCCGTAATGATGATGTGGATTCCGGCAGTAATGTTTAATGATACGTTTTTTGACTCTTTTACAGCCATTTTTATCTTTGATGTTTTTCCGGTATTATTGAGATGCATCATGGTTAAGAAAAAAATTTTTTAAGCCGCAGAAGAATGGCCAGAAGCAGGCCGGTGAAATACACAAATCCTGCTGACCATAGTACATCACTTGCAAAATGAGCACCCAGGGCTGCAGATTTTTTGAATAAAAGTGATGATCCTTATAAAAAAGGTTGGTAATGGTAAGATCAAGATCCGTTATCCTGAAAACAATTGTTGCCAGTATCAGTAATATCAGAGGAACAATGAGGGGTTCACCGTTCCAGATTCTGCTTGAAGGCACCAGCTGTTTCAAGTACATGGAAATCCTGATGAGCGGGCTGTGAGGATTACGTTATCAGAATCAGTAACAAACCTTGACAATGAACCTGCAGATCTATCGATCATCGGTAATACGGTTTCTTGCAGAGAGTAACCACCCGTTACCCACTGTTTCAACATTTTCTTCAGTAAGCAATTTGTTTTTTTTGGGGGGGTATTCTTTGGTGTTATAAACGCTAAAGAATGCCCAAAGTTATCCAGGCTGCGTTGTAGGAACCATTATTAAATCAATGGATTATCTGCTTGTGAAGATGGCTTGGAATTATAACAAAATCTAATCGTCGGTTTTGGATCTTGACATTTTATTTGACAATTTTTCCCTTTTTAACTATTCGTATCTGATTCGAAGTTTTTTAGAATAGTATAAAGGATTTATTATATGCATTATCTTTTTTGCGGCTTTACCTGAGCGTACGGTGGAGAATTTACCCGTGGGGTAGCCAGTTTAAAGATAATGCATATCATTTATTTTTATTCAGTATAGCTCTGCCTGACGACTCTTAAGGTCAATTCTCCTCTCCATGTAAGTTTACATGGGCCCACAAAATACACAACAATCCGTGAAGGCTATTAATATGAAGTCCCAATAATTTTATTGGGAATAGTCGTCAGCCTTTCATACGAACGGCCATGGGCCGACCTGGTCTATCAACACCCAGGCACAGCCCACAACAAAACATGAAAGAAATTATACGTTCTTTCGTATAACAGCCATGGGCTGACCTGACATATCAGCTGCCAGACTCGGCCCACAACAAAGTTTGAAAGATCTGAGTCACTTACCCAGTCTTTCATATAAAGAATTAAAAGGAGAAACCCATGCGTAATCTTTGTATCGGAGTCATTGGCTTTGTATTTTTTTATCTGTTTCCGGCTGCCCCGGGGATTTGCAGCCAAAAGCTGACTATTGTCTATACCGGAGATATGGTCGGGCATGTCTTGCCCTGCGGATGTTCGGTTAGAAAAGGCGGGCTGGCCCGCCAGGCAGGGAAAATCCGGGAATTACAAGATACCCGGGAAAACGTTATTCTGGTAGATTGCGGGAATATGATTAACAAATCAAGACCTATATCAGAAGCCAGAGCCAGAATCATAATCGAAGGAATAAGCAGAATGCATTATGATGCGGTAAACCTTTCAGGCGGGGAACTTGAATTGGGCGTTCCTTTTTTAAAAAACTTACTGGATACCTTCCCCATACAATTCGTTTCCACCAATATTGGCCTTAATCCAAGCCAGTGGGAGAAAATTGCGGATACATATATAATCAAGGAGGTTAATGGCGTTAAAGTTGCCATTACAGGTGTCAGCGCCAAAGTATTGTTGAATGATGATGTCCAGAAGGATAAAAACGTCATTATATCGTCTCCCATTTCCACATTAAAACCTGTTTTATCGAAGCTGAAGGATCAAGTGGATCTTGTTATTCTCTTATCTCAGATGACGATAAAGGGAACAAAAAATTTCTTAACTTATAATGCCCTGCCGGAGGTTGGGGTTGTCATAGCCGGCCATGGGCGGAATCTGACCCCCCAAGCAGTACAGGTAAAAGACACCCTGGTAGTTCAAAACAGCATGGGTGGTGAATATCTTTCCGTTTTAAATTTAGAGCTTGATGACAGTCTGAATATCAAAGGTCATTCTGTTGAAATAATCCCTTTGACGGATGAAGTTCCTGAAGATCCGGTACTTCTCGAGAAGATGAAGCAATTTAAGGCTACAACATCCAAAATTCAGGCAAAGAGCCATAAAACTGAACAGCAGCTTGGCAATCAAAAAGAGCTGTTGCAATTATCTCCTGAAGCGTTCATTAAATACCAGTCAG
Source organism: uncultured Desulfobacter sp. (assembly GCF_963665355.1). GTDB lineage: Bacteria > Desulfobacterota > Desulfobacteria > Desulfobacterales > Desulfobacteraceae > Desulfobacter. Next base: position 3,772,158 of record NZ_OY762229.1, on the reverse strand, counting down.
AAATGGAAAACAAATAAGACAGACAGTGTGCTAAATTAGCCCTGTCCGTAAAGGATCGCAGTCATCATGGAGCGAGCCAGCCGGTTCATTGTCGATCAACGTTGTGGAAATAAAAAGGCCGCGATCCCTGGATGTTTTATATGAAAGACTGGGTAAGCACTCAGATTGTTTGCCCAGCACCTATCTTTCCACTGTTATAACGGCACCGATAATTGGGGTATCACTATCGGGCGCAGCCTGGGTGTCGGAAACAAAAACTACAACGACGTAGCTTCCGGGTTGTGTAAACGTGGTGGAACACGAGTTGCTGGTGGAAGCATCCTGCAGAACTTCCCAGTTGGAGAATGGCTCGTAACTATCAGTCCCATAGTTTGGGACGAGGTGGAACCGATAAAATATGGTGCCGTTCGCAGAATGGGTGGCAGTAGCTGTAAACGTTACGGTCTGGTTGACTTGTATGGTGTCTGAGGCATCAATGGAGAGCCCTGTAACATGAACCGGGCCGCCATCGCCAACAGCAATTGATCCGCCAATGAGGGTGGCGACTCCTTGCTGCAATGTCTGAAAGGAAGAGATTCGGGCGATAACGATATAATTGCCTGGCTGTATAAATGTGTGGACAACGGTGCCGGTAGGTGTGAAATCCTGCAGCATTTGCCAATTTGTAATGGGATCATAGCTTTCTGTTCCGTAGTCAGGAATAATATCATATCGATAGTACACATCGCCGTTGCTTGTGAACCCGTTGGTGTTGAATGTAACAGAGTCGCCTGGCTGCAGCGTATCAGGCAGTTGGAATGTCAGGCTGTTGGCAGTATCTATGAAGATGGTGACCTCCCCTGTGTTGCCGACGGCTAAAACACTTGCACTCTCAAAATCAGTGTCAAATAATGCCGCTTTACTGATGGTAATGTCGCTTTGTCCTGAAGGGGCCGTTGCGGCAACAGAAAAGGTGATATTGACGAGAGCACCACTGCCGCTGCTGATAGGATTGGATGCAGCCATAGATACAGATACTTCCCCTCGTCCGACAGAATAGGCAACAGAGAAACCTGTGGTTAAACTGGTAATGGATGCGCCTGTGGCGGTGAGTACATCAGGATCATAGCTCAGTGTCACGTCTGCGGCAAGAACATCGGCGGCGGCGTCAATCATTACCGGAATTGTAATGCTTCCCGCAGGGGGGGCAGATGCACTCTGGAGTGTCAATGTCTTTGAGACAGCAGGGGCTGGCAATAACAAGCAGAACATTCCCCAAATGACCAATATTGTCTTGTATGCCCCCCATCTTCTTGTCATGATTTTTCCTCCAAAATAGAAACCGCTGTAAAAAAAACTAATAATCCTTTCCTACCATCGCCATGTAAGCCGGTGGTCAATTCAGGAACGGGTTACATTCATTGACTGAAGGCGTGTTGGTGAGATTCACAGGACTTTCACTGCCATCAACCCGAATTTTGTAGATGTCAGTAGTGTATCCATAGATCGGATCTGGCGAGGCTGCATCAATGCCGTCAAAAAGGATATACAATCCGTCCCGGGAATAGTGCATTCTCCCCACACTGCCCGGCATAATGGTGCCAAGGGGCAGCCATTGATAGGAACTGCCGTCGGCCTTAATGGCAGCTATACCGCCGGTCTGATGGTCTGATGTCATGGCCATGGTGCACACGGTGGTGCCATCCGGGCTGATGGCACCGTCATCATCGACTTCCAGGCCGGTGGCCATATCCAGATCCACGGCTTCTCCGCCATGGGCAGAAATGGTACCCACATGATACGCGTCAGAGGTGTATGCCGTCTGAAATAAACATCGACTGCCGTCATCGCTAATTTGTAAATCTTCTGAATAATTGGTGGTCAAGGGGATAGCTGTTCCGCCACTTTCGTTCACCGCCCAGATACAGGTTTCATCACTATCGTTATCTGCCTCAAAGACGATTTTGTCAGCACTGCTGTTTTTAGCAACCGCCACTTCATACGCATAGACAGGGTCGAAATCAGCATCATCATATAAATCCACAAAAATGGGAACAGGGTCGGTTTCGCCGGGCGATAGTGAGTACAATCCCTCCGTGTATCTGCCGGCATTACCATGAAATATAATGGTGCCGTCATTTTTGACGGAAACGGTATCATCGTTGGTACATTCATAGCCGGTTAAATAAGTAACCGTTCCTTTGCCCCAGCTGGTGCGGGTGACGATCATATTTTCATCAATAACAACAACCAGGCCCGCGGGGGTTACGCCGACAAGATGGAAGATATGACTTGTGTCGGGTGCCCAAAACCAGCTGTCACCGGAGGTCAGGTCACTGAAATAAATGGTAGAGGTGGCATAATCCTGGTAGGCGAGAATGCCGGTTGTTGATTCCAGGCCTGCAACATCACTTGTTATAACTATATGATCGTCTTTTATGACCGCAACACCGTAATACAGTGTTTCAGAAGAAAGATCGGCGCTCGTGTCCTTATATTCGGTTGTATCGGAGTTTACTTCGGCAATTTTGATCCAGGAGGAGCCGGTAATTCTGTAAATGCAGTAGTTATCAAACTGGCCGCTATAGGCGTTCCACGTCAATTGGGCAACCTGGTTGCCGGTACTGGTGTTTTGTGTTTTCAGTGCACTGAGGGCGATACCCTGGTCAAAAGCAAGGTTAAGTTTGATATTGTCGTATGTAGTCCCAGTCGTTGTATTCGAGGCGGACACCGTAAGCATATAATTTCCAGAAAGACCATCGAAACCGAACTGTTGAAACCTGAAAACCGGTCTCATATTTACTTCATCCGTAATGAATTGCCTGACAGCTATATTCTCTTCCTCACCCGCATACCCGGAATCTTCTTCGCCATCCAGATTGATTAAAAGCCAATCGGCTTTTATCGTGGGTGAATCACTGGAAGTGTTGGCAACCCTGAGCCTGAGGTCCATGTCGTAATAATTGGGTATCGTTGTCACCAGGAGGCTGTTTTCGTTGCAGTTGACCATACCGTGGCTGTGGGTCTCCCCGACATGCCAGGCAAATCGCAGTTCCGCGTCCGGAAAATATCCTTTATCCTGCATAGGGGATTTGAAGGTCAGCCCCCGTTTTGATGCACTGGGCTCTTTATGGCCGAGAAGATTAATGCTGATGCCGTCTGTATAATCCGGCGATGTTTTTGGGATGATCGTTGTAAAGATGGCTTTTGGACATGGCACGGCGTCTGAAATCAAAGTTCCCCAGAAAACCATCACAGCATCCCATAGTTCTTTTTTATACATACAGTCTGCAGGATCATGGTGAATCACATGGGTAATGGTACCAGTGGCATCCGCCTCATAGCCTACGATAAGCACCTGGTGACTCCTGGCGGGCAGACTCATGAGTACAGGCCGTCCCGCGTCTATTTGGCCTTTAAGATAACTGCTCAGGGATGCACTGGATAACCACATGTTTACTTCAGGGGTAACCCCTGTTGCCAGATGAATATAATTTTTAAACTCGCTGATCCCGAGCCAGGCAGGCAATGCCGCAAACCCGGCATCGTCATCAATTTCCAGATAATCGGCAGGATCCCATGGTTTTTCCCCAAGCCGGACACGGAAATAGTTAACGGCCATGGCTGTACAGGCAGCCCAGCAATAGCCGTAATTGCCCTGTTCATAATAGGGAACATAATCAAGTTTGACGATCTCGGCCGTGCCGAAAGCCTGCCGGGTGCTATACGCCGACACCGTGGCAGATGCGCCCACAATAAAAACCAGGAGTTTTGAATCCTGTGCCAGGGATACGGTGTCACCATCTCTGATCTGATTCAGGTCTATGGTCAGCTGGTCCTCCTGTACGGTGTAATCGACCACCGCATGATTATATCTGCGGGTCCAGCGGTCATAGTAAACGATCATGACGCCTTCGATAGCAGAGGAACGGCCGCTGTTTCCGGTCAGGTTGCTGCAGGGGATTGAAAGTGTGGCGCCTGGGTAATAAGAAATATCCGGAGAAATTTCAAAGCATGTCTTGTTGCCGATGGAATCGACGGAAGCGGGGTCTATATCGTATAGTCCGATCTGGATACTGTCGCTTAACTGCCCGGCGGGCAGGGAGACTGTGACCCCGGAAGACAAGACAACGGCGCCGCCCGCGGTGCCGATGGTACTGGATGCGGAATTGGAAACCGGCAGATCTGCCAGTTCCGTAAAGTAGTCCGGCGGGTTGACGCCGATCCCCTGTGCCGCCCATGCCAGGACCATCCGGGCGTCTGTTTCGGTGACTGCACCATCCTCATTGGCGTCGGCAGCCGATTGTTGCTCACTGTCGCCAGCAAGCGAGTTCTCGGCGATTTGAAAAATGATGGCCGCATCGACCGCGGTGATTTCGCCATCACCGTTGGTGTCGCCCAGAGAATATGCTGCAGGGTAAACATCCAGCGGGAAGGTCATTACTCCGGCCAGGATCCCCGCAATGGCAAAAAATAAGGTTAAATATCGTTTGAAACGAATGGCCCGCCGGGAAACAAAGGCAAGCAATGGATGGGGAGGATAAAGAATAATTGTGCTTTGGGGCGGAAACTGCTTCATCTGATTTCTCCCTAAAGGCTTCGGCATCAATTTTATCGGGATTTATAACATTGTTTCGCATGATATACACAAGATGTCAACCGGTTAAAAACAATGATATTCAACAGCCCAGACAAGTATATTTTTCGATTTAAAAATACGCCTTTGTCCTTGGATAACACAGCCACACACTTAGGCTGAACCCAAGGTTTTAAAAAATAGATGGAAAAATTATTATCTTTCAGGCGGCTTTTTACATGGCCTCAAGGAAGTGTAGTAAATCCTTTTTGACAGCTTGGTTCGAGTTCATTGTCAGTGTCAGTTTTCCAGCTGGCCTCGTGAAGGGACCAGCCCTCTGGATGATTCGGTGTCTTAGCGTATCCAATTTTTGAAATTTTCATGCTGTAGAACATTTAAGCCCATCTGAGCGAGACGACGGAGGTGCAAGCATTCTCATCTCTTGAAAAAAATTGTGCGCCATCATTGATGATGATATCCTGATTGAAAAACTCAATTCCATATTGACATGGGTCAGATTTCAGTGGGATATGTAAATTTTTAACCTCCATAGAAGGAATCAGGCTATGAGCAGATCTTTTTGCCAGTATTCAGGGATCGGCGGTGCGGTGCTTCTGTTGTTTTGTCTGTAACCTATCTAAGACTCTCTCTAAAAGAAAACATCAGTCGTTTGAAAACAATATATTACACCTGAATATGAAAACCAGACTTTTACTCTCTCTTATTTTTATCTTTGTAACGGCGTTATCAGTCTTCGCCGACAGCCAGCTTCGCTATAGCACCAACCCGCCATCTTTTGAATGCAACTCATGCATGAAAAACGAAATTTTCCGGGAAATTAAGAATAAATTCAAAATCACTGTCACTGATCTTACGCCCCCCAACCCAACCCCTCTTAATTTTTCTGTGGTTGCAGAGACAGAAAGAGATCTTCTTCTCAAACTATCTTCCAATATCCCTGGCGTTCATCCAGCGATTGTATATAACGAAACAAAGATAACACAGATCTATTTCCTTCCGGAATCTGGAAAAATGCCCTTGCCCTCTTTCCCCGAAAAAGAGCAGCCGCCCCAAAAAATTCTCGGAGCGGAAGTAACATCTGTTCCACGGGATAACAGTTTGCCGTGGGCGGATATAGAAATAGGAGACATCATCATTGAATATGATAATGTCCCCATTGAAAAAGGCCCCGTTGAACTGACTGCCTTAATGAAAGAGCGATCTGAAAATGAATTAATTGAAATGACGGTCATAAGGGAGGGGCAGGTGCTCCGGGTGTTTACCTTGGGGGGCTATATAGATGCCGGGTTAAAAACAATTTCAGTGAAACAAGACACCCCCTGATTATTTTAAAGGCAGATCGGCAGAGGCGTTTCAAGCCTTGCCCCATCATTTTATATGTACAACCCCACCAAAAACAGGCAATGCATCTGGCTCATGATCGGGTATCGGGATCTGTAATCATCCTTATGATAAAGAGCGTTTCGGTATGGCACCGGATTGTCAGAGGTATACCCATATGCCAGGCCTGAAGACCATGCTTCCGGCATGGTCTTCAGGCCTGAAAAATTACTCACTGCAGGTGACAGTTCCGCCAATAATCGGCAGAGCCGCGGGTTCGTTGTCAGGATCGTTTACAGCCCGGACCACAACAATATAATCGCCTTCGTCTGGAAACGTGTACTGACAGGAGCTGGATGTGGAATAAGGCTGCATGACAACCCAGGGGTTGGTCTCATACGCGTCTGTACCGTAGCCGGCACGGTAGAACCACTTATAGTACACAGCGGCTCCTCCCGAATCTGAAGCTGTGATGGTGTAGGTAACCGGGGTGTTGGGAGAGACTGTTCCTGAAACATCTGACGACAGCTGTTTAATCTGGGGATTATTTGAACTGCCAATGCTTACAACCCCACCGATAATCGGCAAATTTTCCGGCTCATTGTCCGGATCGGTCACTACCCGGACTACAACAATATAATTGCCGTCCTCCGGAAACGTGTATTTACAGGTAGCGAACGTGGAATAAGGCTGCATGACAACCCAGGGGTTGGTCTCATACGCGTCTGTACCATAACCGGCACAATAATAGAATTTATAGTACAGGGTTTCTCCAGATTCTGCCAATCCCGATACTGTCACGGTCACGGGTTCGAAGGACTCAAATGACCCTGTGATTCCTACTGAGACAGGAGATACACCGTCTCCTGAGCCTTCCTGTTCACCATCATCTCCGCCTGATCCGTCAACACACCCGCATTCAGAAGCATAAGGCTCCTCACATTGTTCACATTCAGCGCTTTCATCATATACCCAGGTCGTAGAACTAATAATAGTGGTGGGCTCAACGGCTACTGTCTGACCAGACATCGTTTGAGAGCCGGTCATAGTGGTTACAATTTTTGTATTATATCCACTTTCATTATAGGTGTTAACCATCTCGTAAACAAAATGACTTGTAGCTTTGAAGCCGTAGGCCTCCGTTACCTTATCAATTTCGGTCCTGCAAATAAGTCCGCCCTCGTCATACTCATGCTGGGTAATGGAATCATTTTCACCATCATTGTCTGAGTCAACTTTTACGGTTATGTGGCGACAATTTTCATCATAGTCAGTATAGGTTATTTTATCCACCTGACCGTCGGCATCGCTGTCGTACTCGTCCTGAATTTCATTGCACTGGGCATCGTATGTATAATAGTGAACCGCAGTTAGAGTCCCTGAACCGTCATAGGCTCCTGAGCCTTCATAATATTTCATAGTTGTCGGAACATTCGCATCGTCAAGGAAGCTATAGCTGAAAGAGTCTATGGTGCCGTCAGCGTCACTGTCATTTTCGACCACGAATCGCGTCCCATCAGTGTTTTGCGACGTGTATGCAATTTGATCAATAGTGCCATTGGCATCAAGATCCTGCTCAAGCTTAACAATGACATAATATCCGCCACTGTTATATGTATATGTCGTGTATGAATACGCATCAATGTTACCGTCGCCATCATTATCCGTTCTCATTTCTGACAGCGTGCAGTCATCATTATAAAAGTTATAGATAATGCTGTCGCTAACGCCGTCTGCATCAGCATCCGTTTCAATTTTGGGTGATAGCCATGCCCCGCCAAACGCGTTCGACGACAAAAAAAACAGAACAAAACCAATTAAAAAATAGTGCCACCAAGATCTGCTCATAGCCTGATTCCTTTTCTCCTTCGAGGACATTAGAAAAGCTTTGCCCTAAAAGGGGCAAGCCCGTCTTGCAAATATAAACACCAAAAAATGTCGACACATCAGAATTACTCAGAGTCCCTTAATCCATTAACAAGGGGATTGTCAAGGATTGGAAGGCTACATAAGTACCATAGGATTCATGACGTACAGCAGATACAGGTGTTTTATGGAACGTCATGACATTTACGGCAGCCAACTTCGGGCAGGGCTTGTTGCCGGGTATCAATCAAAGCATTCAGCCGCTTTGACTTGATGCTCCCTTTAAAATCTTTATTTTCTTTGAGTAGATTTAGAGCAATATGCCGAATGGCCGAAAAATTCTCCCGCCCGAATCCTTTCCGTATCCTGCTCTCATCTTCCCGAAAAGCTATATCCAATACCCAGTGAAGTGAATATTCAATTCCCCAATTACACTTCTTGACCTGATCGGAATCGATACAAAGGAAACCGACCGGCTCGTTGATTCGCTTTGTACTGGCGGTAACCAGCCGGGGCCCATCGTTCTGGTGTGCAGGGATTTGAGCCAGGAGCCCGTTGCGGCTCTTCAGTTATATTACGCGAGAGTGCGGATTGAAACCATGTTCGACATGCTGAAGAATTTGATCGGAGCCTTCCGCTAGCGCTTCTGGTCGAAGCGTCTGGCCCATCACTCCAGAAAACCTAAAAATTTGATTTTTGAAATGCCCGCAAATGTGGCTTTTATTCGTCATCAAATAAAGAATCCGATTCCAGGCAAGGGGGACTGCTGGAATCGGATTCTATTTTCAGTGCGCCTGACGTTTTAATGATCTAATGTGTTTCATGGGCGAGCAGATCCGCCGCCTCTTTCACATTCATTCCTTCATGTATCAGGCCATAGACCGCTGACAATAATGCCGTGGGGTGAGGGCTTTGCCATACGTTTCTGCCCATGACAATGCCTTTGGCTCCGCCTTGCAGCGCACCATATATCATGTTCAGCGTGTCAAGATCGGTTTCGCATTTAGGCCCGCCGGCAATCATGACCGGCACAGGGCATCCCGCCACGACCTTGTCAAAATCGGTTTCCGTATAATAGGTTTTGATGATATCAGCCCCATGCTCCGCACCGACCCTTGCGCCAAGCGCAATAAATTTGGCGTCTTTCTTCTTTCCTTCATTGGTTTTTCCCAGACCAATGACCCCGAGAAGGGGCATATCCCATTTCCGGCATTCTGTGGCCATCTTGGCCATCCCGATCAGGGTCTCATGCTCGTATACTGACCCCACAAATGCGGTGGTTGCCATGGCATCCACGCCGAGCCGCAAGGCCTCTTCGGTATCTGCGGTCTGACCCTCCCGGGTCAATTCCGGCCCGGCAATGGTGGCCCCGCCGCTGGCGCGAAGGATCACCCCCGGATCACCTGCCGGGTTAAAGGCATAGGAATATATGCCTTTGGTCATAAGCCAGCAATCAACCTTGTCCGTAGCGTCCAGTTTTCGAATCGTATCGGCAATATCCACAATACCGGTCATGGCGCCAAGTGCCATGCCGTGATCCACCGCAAGGACTAAAGAACGTCCCGTTTTCCTGTTAAGAATTTTTCTTAGCCGCCGTTCTTTTCCATTCATAAGGTGATCTATCCTTTCATATATTAAAATTCGACAATCCCGCGAATCATCTGCTGATTTTTGGCGCGCTCCACTGCGTCTAAAAAGGTATCAAGGGTAAACCTGTCCGTAACAAGATCATCAACGGCAACTTCATTATTGACGATAAGCTCAAGACTTGTTTTAAAATCTTTGGGCGATGCCGCAAAGGTCCCTGTTAAATTTATTTCGCAGTAGTGAAGCCACCTTGGATCCACCGATATTTTATGGCCTGCCGGTGGTCCGCCAAAAATATTAAATGTGCCGCCTTTTCGGGTCAGCTGCAGGTTTTCCTCAATAACCGAAGGTATCCCCAAAGATGCGATGACAGCCTGTGCACCATGGCTGTCGGTCAGCTTCTTGATCTCGTCAAGGTGATTTATCTTGGAGGGATTGATGCAATGATCTGCGCCCATCTCCTTGGCAATGGCCAACCGGTTGTCCAGCAAATCAACCATAATAACGACAGCACCCTTCCACTTGGCCAATTTCAGGTGCATAAGCCCCATGGGTCCGGCGCCCAGAATCACAACAACGTGGCCCGATTCGACGTTGCAGGTGGAAAGAGAAGCCATGGCGCATGATAACGGTTCTGATAAAACAGCTTTATCAAAAGGCACATCATCGGCAATCTTTATGATCCCGCCAATGTTCACAATCTCTTTGGGAAGACGCACATATTCGGCAAAACCGCCCTCAATACCGTGGGCCAGCCCGAATTCGTGCTCACATAGATTATGCCGGTCCTGGCGGCAATAATAACAATGCCCGCAAACGGCAATGGGATAAACCGCCACCCGGTCACCCGGTTGATATCCTGTAACGCCCTGCCCGATCTCACAGATCTCCCCCACCACCTCATGCCCTAAAATGGTGGGCAGGTCCTTGGGAAGCCCCTGGCCCAGCAAGGTCTTAATATCAGTGGCGCAAATGCCGGATACTTTTGTTTTTAAAATCACTTCTCCGGCATTTGCCGTGGGTGTGGGATATTCTTCAATGCGAATATCATTTTTTCCATAAACAACTGCTGCTTTCACGAGTGAAATCTCCTAGTTTAAACGCTTTCCGCGAATGGTTGTCATCAGTGACGCAAGCTTTGCCGCATCCTTCTTTCCGCGGGTCGCTTCCACGCCGGAGCATAAATCAATGCCGTAAGGATTGATCCTGTCAATGGCCTTGGCCACATTATCAGGATTAATCCCGCCGGCCAGCCAAATGGGCACCGTTCCCCCAATGGAATCCATCAGCGCCTTCACGATGTCCCAATCCGAAGTCATGCCCGTGCCACCAAATTTCATTTTTCCTTTGGACATGGCGGCCGTATCGAAAAGAAGAGCATCAACACCGGCTGTCACATAAGTTTGAACCATTTCCTTAAAATTTTCTGTATCCACGGTTTCACCCGCCTGGGGCAAATGGATGGACTGCCAGATTTCAACACCTGGATAGGTCTTTTTCAGATATGTGACAAAGGAGACTTGCGCCGGACTTAAAAATTGCACGGCAAATGGACTCAGTTCCTGAATAAGCGTTTCAATACGCTCTGGTTCCATATTGAAAACCAGGGCCACCGGCGGAATGGAGGGAGACGAAAAAAGAGGCTTGGCCGCTTCAATGGTCAAGGATCTCGGCGAGAAATCGACCTCCACCACCACGCCAAAAAAATCAGCCCCTTCACGGGCTGCCATTTCAGCATCTTCCAGGTTTGTGGTGCCGCAAATTTTGACTTTATAACCGCTTGCCATAAAAATTATCCTTGAAGCCAGGTGTCATTTATAAAGGTTCTTTCAACACCGTTTTCCTTGATCGTGCCGCCTATGTTGTCAACTTCGGTCTCTATGATGCGGGTGTCTGAAATATTCTTGGATTTAAGGTATTTCAAGGCTCGATCATATGCGTCCTGTTTTCGGGTCAGAGCAAAAACCGTGGGGCCCACCGAACTCATGCCGGCCACCTCAATTCCCATTTCCCTGAAGGCATTGATGTAGCCGTATATAGGCGTACCATAGGCACCGTGCTGTTCGCATTCGGCCCGTTTGGATCCCATATGTGTCAGCTCAAACAGGGCATCGCCCATTTTTTTAAGATCATTGCGGATCATTGCAGGTATCATGTCCATCAGAACAATTTGTGCCTTGGCGCCAATCTGGAGTGAATCAAGAGTTCTTGCCCGTCTCATTAAAAGCTCGACTTCGGATTCAGCAGCGGTTTCAACCCCTTTGAATTCATCTTCCAGACTATCAACCTCGGGGATAAACATCAGCACCTTGGTATCCGGCAACGCCACACGCTGAACCAGCACAAGGTCATCACTGGCAACCACCCAGCCACCGTTGATACTCACCATGGCCCCGATACCGGTTTCAAACGCCGGAAGCAGATATTGTTCATTGACAGGGCTCTCCTCGCAGGAGTGAAAACCCATAATTCGCCTCAATTCCCACCCGAAAAAAGGCCGGCCCAGGACCTCATTCATACCGATACACACGGCACACATGGAACCAATGGAAGATCCAAGCCCCACATGCCGACGTTTATGGTCCTGAAGTTCTATTTCAAACCCGCCTTCATATCCCAGTAATTTTTTGAAAATATGTCCGTAATGCTCCACGATCAGGGGGCGTTCGCCTGTGGTCCGAATCACCGGTTCCGGAATTGATCTTACTTTGGCGTAAAAATAGATGCCGATACTCACACCAAGGCCGCCGCCGCCGGGGCGGTTCAAATTGAACCGGTTCATATCAAACACGTTCAAATGAAGCCTTGCCGGCACCTTCACCTCCACGCTTCGTTCCTGAACATCTCCAACTTGTCGTGGTTTAAGGGCCATTTTCTCATAGGAGTGAATAAATCTTTCGTCCCCTGGCTCGAATTCCTCCAACACCGTTGTCACTTTATCAAATCGGCCGCCTACGATGTCAATCTCCACCTTCTGTTTTGGCTGTGCTGAAGTCTTGCTGTCCATTTGATTCCCCTTTGCTTAAAAAACGTTTATCAGGCTATCAAAAATATAGGCGGCCAGCATACTTAAATACATAATTCTCGTCAAGACATCACATTATTAGAGCTTTGCCGCATGTTTATTACGCATGTACCTATGCGTAATTTAGTGATGTTTTTTTTTGTTTGCACTGGGCTCCAGTACAATAACCTCTTTGACTTCATAGGCCAGGGCCACCGTGACCACGATTCCGGTGACGACCAGTAGTGCCGCGAAAACAAGGTTTCTGCGAACCATATTGCCTCGGAAATGAAAATTGGAATTGATTTTTTTTTACACAAAAACGGTTTTTCCTAACATGTCAATCATCCTTTTACATATAAATTCAATGGGATTAACAGGATAGAAACATATTTTTTCGTAAAACAGCGCATGAAAAAACACAATCCAGGGAATATAGCCATAACAAACATGAACATATTGATTTTAAGCTATTTTGAGACGGCACTTGCAGGATATCACAAATCGTGAGAGAATCATCTACAATACTCGACTGCTGTGATTCTGGACGCTTACAATCCATAAAACAGACATAAGGAATTGCATCGGAAACAATCGCCTGCTATACCTCGGCCTTAAACCTCCCAGATTGGGGTTCAAAATGCGAACAGTGTCAAAAAAACGCATTGACAATAATCGTATAAGGTTCTTCGCATCTAAAAAATGTTTTTAAAATCATTAATTAAATCATTACGAGGTGCTACAGCTAAAAATCAGAAAATAAGTTCCGAAAGGGAATTTTATTCTGCTTTTAATGCAATGAAGTCTGCTGTCTGGATTATTGATAAAGATCACCGTATCTTAAAATCCAACAATGCGGCCCAGCGCCTGTTCAATCAAACCCATTCAGAGATAATCGGTAAAAAATGCTGGGAAATTGTGCATGGCACTGACCTACCGGTTAAAGAGTGCCCTTTGCTAAAAGCCAGCCAAAGTTTACAACAAGAATCTATGGAGCTTAAGATTAATGACAGATGGCTTGAAGTGGTTGTGGACCCTATTCTTGATTCCAGGGGAAAGCTTTTAAAATATGTGCACATTACCACGGATATGACAAAGAACAAACTGACATCTGAAAAATTAGAACGCAGCCGAAAACTTCTTGACAGTGCCCAACACCTGGCAAAAACAGGCGGATGGGAATGGAATGTAGAACAGCAAAAGATGTATTGGACAAAGGAGTTGTACCGGCTGCATGGATTTGAGCCCAGTCAATTTGAATCTGGTTCTGTCGACCATATCAAAGCAAGTCTTGAATGCTATAACGTCGAAGATCAACATAAGGCATTGGATGCGTTTCATAAATGTGAAAAACAAGGTATCCCCTATGAGCTTGAGTTTGAATTTCGAAGAGCGTCAGGAGAAAAGATATGGATCAGAACAGCAGCCGAACCTGTTTGGAAAGGCGATAAGATTGAAAAAGTAATCGGCAATGTCATAGAGATCACCGAATTTAAATTGGCCAAGGACACACTTTTCGTACAATCGGAAAGGATAAAGACTCTTTTCAATTCCATCAGTGACGCAGTATTTGTCCATCCGTTGAAATTAGACGGGTTTGCCCCGTTTGTGGAAGTGAATGACATCGCCTGTAAGCGATATGGGTATACCTATGATGAATTAATGAATCTTTCAGCGCCAGATATAACAGTCAAGCCGGATGTTAATGAGCATTCGAAACAAAATAATAGAGAAAAATTGCTCGAAGAAGGGCAACTGGTTTTTGAAACATTTCATATCAAAAACTCAGGGGAGACTTTTCCCGTTGAAATAAATTCAAACATCTTCTATCAGAATGAAAAACCCCATATTCTTGCCGTTGTCCGGGATATTACAGATCGAAAAATCACAGAAAAAGCACTTCGGAAAAGTGAACAGGAATTTCGAAATCTGTTTGAAAATCATGCAGCCGTAAAGCTCATCATTGATCCTCATACAGGCCAGATTGTAGCGGCCAACAGGGCTGCAGAGGATTTCTATGGATGGTCCCGCCTTACTCTTACCCAAATGAATATAAATCAAATCAACACAAAATCCATTGATGAAATTAAACAGCTAATGGAAAATGCCAAGGACCAGAAGCGTATCCTTTTTGATTTTCAACACCGGTTGGCCGACGGTTCGATACGAGATGTCGAAGTGTTCAGCAGTGGCGTTGAAATGAACGGCCATAACTACCTGCATTCCATCATTCATGATATTACGGAACAGAAAAAAGCAAAAACGGATATGGAAGAACTTCGGATTCAAAATTGGCATCTGAAGAAAAAAGAAAGCCTCAGCCGAATGGCAAGCGCCATCGCCCATCACTTTAACAACCACCTGATGGCGATCATGGGAAATCTGGAGTTGAGCCTTAGCCTGATTGAACGAAATGAATCCCCCCTTGAACATCTGAAAAAATCCATGCAACTTGCTCAAAAGGCGGCCGAAGTCAGTGGGTTGATGCTTACCTACCTTGGAAAAACCACCTCCGGAAAAATGCAAATGGACATATCCAAGGTCTGTAGCATGATCATTCCTATCCTTCGGTCCTCTCTGCCAAAACATATTGTACTGAAATCGAATTTTCCGGTCCAGGGCCCCATGGTAAATGGAGATTTGAATCAGATTCAGCAACTTGTCACAAACCTTGTTGCCAATGCCGCAGAGTCCTATCAGGAAAAAGGAACTGTTTATATCAGTTTAAAGACGGTTCTGGCCACCGAAATACCCCAAAAGTATCGCTTCCCTGTGAATTGGAGCCCCAGCCACAACGAGTATGCCTGTCTGGAGATCGCCGATGCCGGCTGCGGAATTGAGGAACAAAATATAGAAAAAATATTCGATCCATTTTTTTCAACCAAGGCTACAGGGCGAGGGCTGGATTTGGCTGTTGTGTTAGGGATTGTACAAGCAAATAATGGCGTCATCACCGTAAAAAGCCAATGGGGTGAAGGCAGTATTTTCAGGTTCTTTTCCCCTGTTGAGACAAAACTGAATGAATAAGTGGTGTTTGAACGAAAAGTCACCCATCTGAAGCAAGGTTACCTTTAATAAATTTGAGTTGGCCCTAAAGGCCGTATACAAAATTTAGGAGTAAACCCCAATTTAATCAGTCGCTGGAAAAGAAAATTTGACGAAGGTGGATCGGAAGTTAACCCAGAACAACTGGCAACCCTCCGGGCAGAACTAAAAGATTTACGCAAAGAAAACAAACGCCTTAAAATGGAACGTGAAATATTAAAAAAGGCGGCAGCCTTCTTCATAAAGGAATCGGGCTAAGATATCAATTCGTTGATGTCGAGAAGAAGGCATACCCTATAAGCCCTGTTATGCAAAACCATGAAAGTCAATGGATTTAGGATTGACAAGTAGTCACAATTCCATTAAAAGGAGAGGTCTAAGCCGGAGTGGTGGAATTGGTAGACGCAGAGGACTCAAAATCCTCCGGCCGCAAGGCCTTGCGAGTTCAAGTCTCGCCTCCGGTACCAAGAATACAAAAGGGTTTTGACGTTTCAAGGCAAAAAGTCAAAACCCTTTTTTTATGCTTTGGGTAACACTTTGGGTAACATTTCCCTTTTTAGGGTAACACGGTGGTTACCCCAGAATTATTTTCTCCAGCCAGACTCCCCAGGAAAAATTTCAACTGATTCACCCCTTGTTTTTTATCGCCGTTGTCCACGGTATTATATCTGTCGAACATTTCCCGGGTTTCATGGCCGGTTATTTCCATGATAACAGACTCAGCCACCCCCGCCTTTCTCATATTAGTATTGAAGGTATGCCGCAAATCATGAAAAGTTATACCGTCTTTTATGTTCCGGCCATATGGGACCCTTGCTTTTTCACATGCTTTTTTCAATCCCGTTCTGATATCCTTTATGCGCTTCCCCCGGTAAAGGAACACATGATCGTCATGAAGGGCTTTGGGAAGCTGTTCAAGATATCCGCTTAATTCATCCAGTATGGGGACAGACCGCTTTTTCTTGGTTTTAGTATCGGCAGCATCCAGATAAATAAAACCTGCTTTCAAATCCAATTTTTCCCAGGTCAAAGAGAGAATTTCATCAAGTCTCATGCCTGTTAGATATCCCATGACCCATATTGGTTTCAGATGCAAGGGAAGATTTTCCATAATACTTGCATACTCTTCAGCGGACAAAATCCGATCCCTTGCATTGGCCCGGCTATTTTTTAGCAGGCGTTTGACCAACCGGAAAGGCTTCAACCCATCCCCATTTATTTTTCCATTCTCAAACGCCCTGTTAATCATCGTCCGGGCCGCACCAACATGTTTATCAACATATGAATCGGCGAATCCCTCTCTTTTCCTCATGAGTTGGTATTCCTTCAGATCTTCCGGTGTCACTTCATTTATTATGGTTTCACCAAAAATAGCGTTAAAACTTCCTATGTTGTTTTTCAGGTCTTTGAAATAGCCAAGCTCTTTAATGGATGTCAGATCCAGATACCAGGAAGTCAATTCATTGAATGTAAGTTTCGCTTCCGGCAGCATATCAAACACCCTACCCTCTTTTTTTTGAACCTTTCGCTTGCCGTCAGCCGCCCGGGCATCCTCAATTGAAATTCCAACATACTCTTTCCGCTGTTTATACTTAGCGACCCGTTTGCCGTCTTGGATTGTGTGCCCGTCTGGAATGCGAAACTGAATCCAGTATTTTATTTTTTGCGATTTTTTAAACCGATCCAAATTAGCACCACATTTACATTTTTTATTTTTGATTGTCTGCTTGTGATTACAGACTGGACATTCTTGAAGAATTGCCATAATAGCCTCCATAGGTCCGGATTTAACCGGCTTGATCAACCGCAATGTTCACGATATTAAAATACAACCTACCACATCGCTTCCTTGGCTTAACCGGGAAAGGGTGCGTGGCATTTTTTCGCAGGGCGTTGTATATCGTCTGTACGTTTCGGAACCCATATGCTTGTGCTGTCTCCTCTACGGTTAATAAAGTCTTCCCAGGGAACTGTTTTTTCAATTCTTCCAATGTTAATTGAATAGCTGTTTCCATTTATGATTTCCTTATAATTTTTCTGAATTCAGTGGATAGTCCTCAACGATAGCCATAATTTTATTGAGGAAGCCATAATCCGGTTTTGTCTTAATTCCATGTTGCGAAAACTCATATTCACAGAAAGAGATCATTGCGAGAGCTATATCATGGACCTTGGATATACGGCCTGACAGAAGACCACCATAATAAAATTTAGGATCTACCTTACCCGCCATTTTTTCGGTTGGCAGAACAACAACATTTTCATAGCGTGACTTACGACTCTGTGACGGTAACATGGCAGGCTCCTATACGTTTTCGGTGATCAGTAAATTTTGAAGATGCCTTTGCAAAATTACCCGAAGTACATCTTTTTTAGGAACAATCCTTAACGCCCCCTGGTTTACAAACACACAATACCCATGCCCGAGGTCATTATCAAAAGACACTTTTTCTTCATGAATACCGTTGTCATCAACTCTTCCAATGTAGACTTCAACGGCAAGCCAGTTTGGTTTATCAACCTTAAGCAGGGCATGCCTTGATGTGGTGAAGATCCTTTTCCGTTTCCCGGGTTTCTTAATGTCTTTGGTTATATATTTGAGCATGTACCGGACAGCGTGTTTTTTATCCCGAAATTTGATGCAATTAATCCTGACATAGCCCATACCATAGATGCCCACCCATTTATTTTCTATCGAATCAAGTATGTCTTTGGGGATTATGGCATTGCCAGCCAGCAAAACATGAAAATGCGGTGTGCCGTCTTGCTGCAGTTCATTGACCCTGAAATAATGAAATTCGCCGTACTGCTTTTTCAAGGCCCGGATGAGCTTATGAAAACTTTCCGTCATGATGTCATAAACGATTTCCGGATAAGACCATATTTTTTGATCTTTTGTACCAGCTATCTTTTGTTCTGAATCCTTGAGTTCATCCCGCTCACGTTTTTTGAGCAATTCCCGGTTGTGGGTTTCGACTATATCATGAAGTCGCTGCCTTTCTTCCTGACCGGCGAACGTAAGAGTTAAAAACTTTAGGCCATAGCGGGGAACAGCATCTTGACCTATGGAGCCTTGAAGTATCCGTTTGTAAAGCCTCTTCATCAAAATGGGTTGACAGAATTCACATGTCCAAGAATTACAGCGAAGTGGTCCGGCAACGATTTTTTTTCCATCAATGGTGATTCCAGAGAAAGCACCAATACAATTTGGGCATTTGGTAAGCTTCGGCTTTTCCAAAATAAAAACCTCCTTGAGATTTGAAATTAATGCTTCAAATGCCCCAAAGAGGTAGAATTGACACTTCACATGAAAGGATATATTATGATGGTGTCCTTGCGTAACGGCTTTGGGACATTTTGCCCCTCTGACAGCATATGGTGTTGGTAGCACCGCTGCCAGGGGGGTATTCTTATTTGTTTTTTAAGTCAGAATGGGAAATAAAATGCACGGGCTCTCCTATTTTGACTTTATCCTCTTCATTTAAATTTTCCTGATATTTATCCAAATATTTTTGAGTTAATCTTACAAATCTTCCAGATTCGCCAACATCCTCGTAAGAAATTCCCTCTTCATCGGACGAAATCTCTTTTCCTGGTTCTGGATCAAGTTCTTTAATAAAGAGTTCGAGCGCATGTATTATCAAATCATTTAAAATTGCACTTTTTGTTTTATTGGGAAACATTTCACAAATAGCGTCAATTCTCGCTGATGCGAGGATGGGCAAACGTATAGAGGTCTGTCTTGAAGATGGGGGGGAATTATCCGGGTTGTACCACTTCGCTTTAAATGAATATTTATCCATTATGAGCAACCGACAACTTTTTAACGCCAAGAGATACAAGGTCACAAATAATTTGGTTTTTCGGAACATTTGGATAAAGAGAAAGCAAATTATCTATTTGGGCCTCCAGCTCAAGCGGCAACCTGATAGAAATTTGCTTAGAACTCATTTTTCCTTTTTTTGATAACATTGACCATCCCACTTCAATAAAATCCTCATTCATGACAAAACCTCTATTTTAATGTTTGCAACAGTTTTGAAATTTGGATACCATCAAGATGAACACAATGTCAACAATTATTTTAAATGGAAAATACAATGGCGGGAAAATCAGAGCTTAAAGCTTTAAAAAGTCAAAACGGGAGATTAAGAAAAAAATTAGAGGAAGCCGAAAATAAAATACGGGAATTGGAAAATTCGATCCAGGAGCATAAGGCAGCCAATCAGTCAGAAAAGAGAAAAATCAAAATCGGGAATTGGAACATTGTAAAGTCTGGTGATTATTATCGTGCTCATCAAAGAATCAAGGGAAAAGTTCACGGTGTTTATTTGGGGAAAAAATTGAAGGAGGCCAGAGCGAAAATTGAGGCTTGGGAGGCTAAATTTTTTGTTAAACAAAGTTAAACAAAATGCGAGCATTTAAACCAATCATGGAAAACAAAAACTTCTAATTTTGAGAAAAATAAAAATCTCGAAAAGGCTTGAAGGACGTTGATTCTAAGACCAGAAAAGACCATATTTTTTGTTTAACAATTTGTTTAACAGTTTGCGATTTGGGGGGTACATGTTATATGGGCCTGTACCCGCAGGCCGAACGCCCCGCGCTTCGCGCGTGGTCGTTCGGCCTGGAAGGGATCAATATAATCATCTTGGAATCATGCTCTTGAAGAAATGACGAAATGAGGGGCACATGTCCCCTCCCCAGACCACCGGACAGAATGTGGATACGTTATGTGCAGCAATAGACGTGCACAAATTCGGACATCTTGAGCAGTTGAGCAGGTAGGTATTTTTGAAGTGTCTTCCATAACTCTTGAAATTTGACACTCCAAATTCCCAGGGTGACAATTATTCTATACTAATCAAGTTAAAGAAAACGGCCCCGGTGGTTCCTGGATAAATTCAAACGATTTTGATTATTCTGCTAACGCCCTTCGGTTGTTGGGCTCACAAAACTACATCATTTTGCCGGATAAACTTTTTTAATAACATTTAATTTTTGTGGCCGGCAAAAATGATGCAGATTTTGTGACCCTGAGCGAGGCTCCAGGCCGCGGAGGCCAAGAGAAAATAAATTTTCTTTTTTGGGGAGGATAGAATTCCTTGACTATTTGAGCCAATTGGGACACTAAAAATGACATACCGAAGATACACCACAGGAAAAGGAGAGGAGTGGCTTACCGGTCTGCGAACCCTCGACTGGTAAGCCACCCTCTTTAAACGTATTAACTATCCTATAATAAAATTTATTTCAGCAGGGTGCAGCTTTTTTCGGTACGCTGAAAGATATGGCTGGCTGCCGTCTTTATTCCAGGTAACCAGATCGGAACTGGTGCCTGTTGACCTTTCATTGATTCAATTTTCTCTATAATTTCAATAATGCCAGATATTGATTTGAATACAGTTTCAATGTCGAGACTGTATATTTTTTCCAATTTATCATAACCGCCGAACTTTTCCGGTGCTGAAAAAGGCGAAGGATGCATTAGGGAATCTCTGAACTTTTTGGCCTCATCTAAAATATATTGAGAAGACCTTTCTCCAATCGATTCACCAAAAATAATAGACGGATATTTTTGAATTTTATCACGCAATGTCACGTTTGATATGTCTTTAAGAGTACGGATTTTGCGTTCCGATAAGCCCCCATTTTTCTTTTTTTGGTAATATGACCATGCTATACCATTCAAATAACATTCTAAAAGGCTAAAAGCCGTCTGCATGGCCTGTCGTTTTGTGCTTTCATTTTTTCTTAGTAAATCAGCTATCGTCTCCTTATTCTTCAAGAGCTGACTATGCCGTTTTTCTCGATATTCATCTAAAGCTTCGTCAGTTTGAATAAATTGATCAGTCGCAATAATCAGATCATTTGAAAAGTCATATTCTGGAAAACGATATTGCATTCCCCATAATGAAATACAGACAGTACTATGCTCTGGATAGCCTTTTTCATAGAATCCTTTGATAGGTGAGTATCTATTTTGGAATTCCATGTATGGGATCTCAAAGTTTCTATAAACCCTCAATTCATTATACAAAGAGACAAGCTTTGCCTGTGTCATTTTTGAAAAATTGGATTTACAAAAACTATCGATTCGATCTTTTAAATTTTTTTGGATATCGTATTTGCCACTTTTCAACTGTCTACGTGGAAGATTGGTATAATCGACTGTGTCAGGTTCAAGAAATTCCTGCCATGTTGATATTTCGCCAAGTAAAAGCCTTCCGGCAGCACAGGCCAAATTTGCATTACGAATTAAAGCTGCTTCTTTATCTCTCCCTTTTGTGCTCATTTCGGATTTCTATCAATAACCTATAAGTTGATTTGTGGTTTCCGTTTACCTTTCACCTTCTATAACGGGATAACATCCCAAAAAGAAGAATCACCAGATCGGCCTAATATGGAAAAAATGAATGCTGAAATTATCTGACCACCCAATATTGTGTCTGCCCGGAAACGCCAAAAATAAATACGCTTTGGAACAAAGGAGCATTAAGGTGGTTATAGCAATAACAAGGTCATGGGGAGCAGGACACCGGATACAAGAAAATATTATGCAAAGGCCAAGCGGCGCCCCTTTGGTGTTGGAATAGGATCTTTAAATTTTTTAGCCGTTTCTATCCACAATTCCATTGCTGTTTTTATATTGGCCAAAGCGAACTCATATGTATCTCCGTGTGCCATACAGCCTGGCAATTCTGGAACCTCAGCTATATAAGATTGATCTTCATCACTCCAATAAATAATGATTTCATATTTATTGATCATAATTCCCTCCCATTTTATATTTGAGAATTATTTTGCGTATCTGTTTTACTTGATACGGCTTTGCCTTGTTACCATCCTTTTGCAAATTTGGTTTTTCTTCAATCCCCTCTTTCCGAAAAATATGATGGCTTCCTTTGGTATGCATTTCAAAGCCAAAATATAGCATGAGATTTATCAAATCAGAAAAAGCAATATTGGCATCACTTGTGCCTCGCAGTATCTGAAATATCAGTTTATCATATTTTCCCATATTAGAATTGAACGTATTATAATGTTTCAAAAATATAGTTCATTACATTGATCATATAAACATATGGACCGAAGATGTCAATAAAGCTAAAAAAATCAAACGCCATCGGCTCCTATCGTCGATCGTCACACCTACTCTATGGCCTTGAACCTCAAAATAATTGGGTAACATTTGGGTAACATTTTCCCAAAAACACATCCCATTTTTTAATTTTTTGCTATTTCTTGCAATAGACCGTTTATAATCGATAACCAACCGAAATAAAAAAAGATATAAATGAGTTTTAAGTTGAGATATTTTGTTATAATTTGTGGATTTTTACCATCAATCCGGACTCAAAATCCTCCGACCTTCGGGTCTTGCGAGTTCAAGTCTCGCCTCCGGTACAATGAATATTAAGGCTCTCGGCGTTTCATCTGAGAGCCTTAATATTTTGGATTTCGGTTTCTGTACCCTAAATTGTGCCCAACTGATTTTTCAGGTATTCTGCCTGTTTTCTGGCAGCAACCAATGAGCTCAGGGAGTGAATCGCTACACCAGAGGAACTTTATACTTTTTGGGGTTAGTCTTAATACGTCGGATAAAAATGATTTAAATCAACCGTCCACATTGGCAGATAATCGCTACTGCCGAAGCCGCTGTTAAGCCATAATCCGGGGAAACCGTTATCTGTAGGTTTGCTTAATCGGATAAAACATTTGCAGATATAGAGCCAACCCTCTTTACCGATAAGCGGAAAACCTTTTGATGTTTTGATTTTTTCCCAGTCTGGCAGAATAAGTTTATATAGGGCAATCAAGGCTTCTTCTGTGTTTTTGGACTGTTTAAAAATATTGTCAACTTGCTCTTTTGCTATTTCCATGGCACCTCCATATACATACGGATTGCGACACAAGCTCTGGGTTACGAATCCACTTGTCATCAGTTGCTCCTGTGGGATATCCTTATCCCGCTTTTTTAATCACGCCGCCGGCCTGTAGCAATTCAAAAAAATACACGCTCCCAATATGATATGATAAGCTTTGTTCCTCTTTACTTATTTTCCTGTAAACCACCTGGTCATCATCAATAATTGAACGAATATGGATCGTCTGATTATTTGGGTTATTTTTTGTAAAAAATATTTTATATTTTTCTCCGGGTTTGATGCGGATTTTTTCGGTTTCCATTGTATCTGTATTTTCCTATTTATATTAAATACCCTGCTTTTAAAGGGTTCAGCTCAACTGGTTGCATCAGCTTGAGATAATTTTCCTGCCGAATCTTGCAAGACCCAGAAGAAAAAGCCCTAGGCCTATCATAAAAGAAAAATTGAAACTTGTCCGAGTATAAAAAAGGATATCTGAAAATACGAACGAAGATGAAATGATACAGATTGTTACAATAAAAAAAAGAACTGTTTTCATGTTTGACCTCCTGGCTTGAATCTCAAATTTTTTATTCATAATAACAGCTCTAAATGCAATATAAATGCCATAATTAAAATTCGTTTATATACAACATGTTATAGTTTTATATGGGTGATAGAGGGGTGATATTCGATAATTAATTATCTAAATATTGGGTAAAAAAAGTAATAAATTATTGGTAATTATACCAACAATTACGTGTAGGGCCGCGGAACAATTCCGATTTAGGGCTCTTATGAGAGGGCCCTATCCAGATTAAGAGGCATCCTGAATGATATAAAAGAGCCAAGGGGCAACGGCTATCCAGGCAAGAAACAATAACCACACCCTACCTTCAAGTAAATTGTAGTCATTGAGCACCATTGATAAAGATTTGCTCGAGAGTAGCAGTCCCATAAAAAATTCAAAAACCACTGTAAGACAGAGCCATATTACACCAATCGATAAAGCCTGTTTGCTTGAGATCGGTGGGAAAAGAGATATAATGAACCAAATGAAACTTCCCATAAGGACCGAACCAATTATTGTTGAAAGCTGGTGAGCACGAAGCTCAGGCATCACTCGACCGAATGTAAACTGCCGTATAGCTCCATTGGCAATTGCGATGAAAAGCATTGGAACCCACAAGAGTATGTATCGAAACAAAATAATTCACCTTTTTAAGAAAATCCGTTTTTATACATTGCGTACCCCATGGTTAACTGTCTTTGATTGAATCTACCTTTCTCATATGATCTAAATTCTCATGGCTAATAATATAAGGACGACTCACCCCAAGAAGTGCGTTGGATATGCGTGATAGAAGCCAAAAAGTTCCAATTGGCAGTAAGATGACCTGAATTACGAATAAGGCCACATATAAATAAGATAGCTCCAGGAGATTAGTTACCATATCCTCCATGTTTTGAATCATCTCTTTTAGGGCTGTTCCCAAATCGGAGGTTTTTTCACCCACAAAACTGAAGCCTTTTTTTACTGTTTCCAACACGCCTTCAATTTCCGGCATGCGCATATCTTTGAGGCGATCCATAATGGGAGAACTCATGGCAATCTCATCTCTGACTTTTGTGATTTCCGGCAAGAAATAACTGCTATTTAAATAATAGCTGATGATTGAGGCGGTTGGCAGACATAGACGAACAACCGCGATCAAAACGATGGACTTTAAAATCATCTCTCTTACCGTTTGTGCTCTTTTGCCTTTCAAAATGGTGGCCACAACTAAAGCCATCAAGAAAGTGGCAATCAGTACAGGAGCAAACTTTACGCTTAGTTCATAGGCAATTTTTTGAATTCCAATTGATACTATTGCTGTAATGAGTATATCTGATGCTCGCTCCGTCATGTCATCTAATGGATCAAGAGCTTGCCCCACCGCTATTGATACTCCAAGGCCGGCCGGTTCTATTTGAATCTGAGATTCTTTTATGACGGAGACTGATGCGTTAACAGCCCGGCAGACTCCATAGGCGAGTCCGGCTTTTGTTATTGTTTCGGAGAAGTAGATCTCTGCTCTTTGATCAAGGTACGGAAGTTTTAAGCCGGGAAGCATAAATATCGCCAAAGCTATGACACAGAGAATAATCGGCTTTGTTATTACTGGATGAATTTTCAATTTTCGTTACCAGAATTTTTTGTGGCGTGGTTCATTTTTATTGGAGCAATATAGTTCTCATTCTGAAAGCAGTGGCAACACATAAAAGGACTATACCTTGTTTTAATAAAAAACAGCCAACCAAATTGTTAAATTATTGGGTTCGGTTCGGATGACTTTATGTTTTGTGTGAGCAGGGATGTTGATATAATCTCCTTTATTTAAAACCCGTTCAATCCCGTTTTCGAATAGAATTGTTCCGGAGCCTTCTAATACAACGACCCATTCATTCTCCTCCTGGTTATACCACCCGGATTCAGGTGAGGTATGGCCCAAAGAGACAATACGTTCGATTCGCAGATTCTCCACTTTAATCAAATCCGTAAAGTGTTCATCAGGCAAGTTATCAGGAATATTTTCAAACAGATTAGCCATTAAAAGTTCCAAGATTTAAATTTTAAAAATCAACTTTATCGAAGAATATCCTTCTCCATTTATAAGTTGCAAGAAAAAATATAGTGCATAGGTAATGAGGATTCGAAATCCGCGCCAGTACCAACTCTAAAGGATTTCACCACTTCCTGTATTTCAGGATTTGTCCCTATGGTCATTGAAAGTGCTTCCCGAGCCCTTATTTTAAGGATTAAGGCGTTCTGGAATCAGAAGGAACATAATGAAAATGACAAGGGAATCGGCTGTTGATATTTCATACCCTAAGCAGCGATCCCTAAAGGAGATAGATATGGAATTCAGCCCAGATAAAAAATATATCGTGGATTTGCATATTCTCAACACTCACAACGCAAAAGGGTGTGAGGCATGCCATCAAAAATTCAATTTAGGAGATACTGCAGTCCTGGCCTGTGGTCCGTGGCCTGATGGGCGCCCCAGGCTTATTCATGAGAGTGATGCTGTATTTGACCCTAAAACAGGAACCTATTTTGAGCGGAAGTATTTCAGCGGGTTAAAATCAAGTTAAACTGAATATTGATAGGTTTCTTTAGAATTATGTTTGGGGAGACTGGTTTTAAACAACGGCATTAAAGGTGAACTATGAATATTAATGAAACCAACATGGGCACATCGGCCTATGCCATGAAAAAAGCGATAGCGAGGCCCAATCTTATGCTCAATCTCGTTGAACAAATTTCAAATTTCCAAAGCCAGTCTCTGAACATCAAAGACCTTTCTGTTAAACAGGCACCGGATCTGTCATCGATCACAGATAAAGGTAAACTTGTTGATATCATCGCCTGACTTTTGAATTTTTATATGAAGGTTTGTGTAACCTACACAGATAGTTCAATCTTCGTTGTGGGCTATGGCCTGGCTGGTGATATGCCAGGCCATAGGGCGCAAGATTAAAAATAAACATTCCGCTTAAGGACAAGAATTCAATTATATAGACTAAATAGTCTATAATAACAGTATGTTATAAAAAATCTATCCTTTTCATTTAACACGCAATTGAAAAACGGGATTCAAAATGTACGCCTATGTTTATCAGTTTCTGAGGTTCTTTCGCAATATTTTTTCCAGGCAATCGACTTGGCTTATGTTCTGCGTGGTCATATTGGGATTCATTGGTAGCGGCGAGATGGTGGGTGTCACCTCGTTTTGTCGATTTTGGTCGGTCGAAGAAAGCGGTTATCATAGCTTTCTTAACTTTTTTCGCTCCTCTGCCTGGTCTCTTGAAATGCTGATATGTTACTGGAGCAGCTTTGTTCTTTCACAAAAAGAAACAGTTTTTGTTCACGGCCGCGCGGTTATATTAGGTGATCATACCAACGTTTCGAAAGAGGGGCGAAAAATGCCGTGTGTGGTCAGTTTGCACCAGCATTCCGAAACGCAGAGTAAACCGTCCTATTTTCGAGGTCATTGTTGGGGCGCCATTGGCTTAATGATCGGCTCGATGGTTTCGCCCTATTGCCTTTCCTTGGCGCTTGGTATTCATCAGGGGCTGGTTCATATTGGTAAAAAGAACCCGGATGAAGCCGACAGGGAAACCCTGGGAAGTCGAATCGTTCAGATGGCGCTTGATTTTGCTCTCCAACACGATCTGCCAAGCATTCTGATTCTGGATGCTTTTTTCCCCTGGGGCCGCTGTTTTCATACTGGCCAACTCCCTATGGTCACTGAAGCATAAAGCACCGCTTCTCACCCTGATTATTCGGGCAAAGAAAAACTGCGTGGCCTATTTTGAGGCCGAATACCCCTCGGAAAGAAAACCGGGACGTCCTGCAATATACGGAGAAAAGGTTAAACTCATGGAACTCTTTGACCATAGAGACCGATTTGCGAAGGTCCAATGCGCTCTTTACGGCAAAGTCGAAGACATCCTGATTACTTCAGCAGATTTGTTATGGAAACCGACCGGCTCGTTGATTCGCTTTGTACTATCGGTAACCAGCTGGGGCCCTATCGTTCTGATGTGCAGCGATTTGAGCCAGGAGCCCGTTACGGCTCTCCAGTTATATTGCGCGAGAGTGCGGATTGAAACCATGTTCGACATGCTGAAGAATTTGATCGGAGCCTTCCGCTACCGCTTCTGGTCGAAGTGTCTGACCCGTCACTCCAGAAAACCTAAAAAGAACGTGTCTCTTCGGTAAACATGCACAAGGGATTTTTTAGGGTAACTCAGTTGAATTAATCACAAGAAAGGGGGATTCGGCGATTATATTACGCTGACGCGGTTTTGTAATTCCAAGGCATCCACCGGGAAGGATCAGTTCTCAGCTCAGTTGCCGTTATTCAACAATGAAACCAGATAATCAAATGGATTGACCTTCATCAGATTACAGGTTTGAATCAGACTCATGAACATATCACCAACAAAGGCGCCATGTTCTGTTTTATAAAAAAGTGAGTTTTTTCGATGCAGGATGCTTTGTTTCAGGCTACGTTCGCAAATGTTGTTATCCAGGGGTGCACCAGGCTCTTTCAAAAAACGGGTTAACTCAGGCCAATGTTTAATCATATAAGCGATGGCCTTGCCCAGGCCGGAATTCGGTTCCACCAGATGTTCATTAAGTTGTTTGTCCAACCAGGACCGAAGATCTGCCATCAAAGGACCACTATGTTCCTGATGATAAGCCAATCGCTGTTCCGGTGTCATCGCCTGTTTTTTTGTCTGGGCATCATTATGATAAACATCAGCAAGAACATCTATGACATACTCGCATTCATTCGGGAAATGATTTTCTACATCCACAAAATTCCGGCGGGCATGGGTAAGGCAGTTACAAAGAATCCTTTTAAATTCATCAGAGAAATTTCGTGACAAGGCATCGCACATCTGAATCGGCGGGGGACAGTCTTTGTCACGTATCCCATAAAGCCGGGCGATGTTCTCACCTGCATGGTTCCGCCCTGTGTAAAACAGGGCAATTTTTCGGTCATCACCGATTTGAGAAATGATGCCCGTGGTAAATATCCCGGTTCGTTCATTCACTGTTTTGTCTTGATTTTCCTTCATTAACGAAAGGACTTTCATGGTGGTGTCATCGTTGTAAAGGATGTCTCCCCGGGCTGCCTGACGAACGAGTTCATTAAAAACCGGATAAATGAGGTCTGCTGCTGCTGCTTCTGTCTTCTCCCATTGTGTCGAAGCCGGAAGCGGAACTCCCATACTTTCCTGGAGATTTGCCAAACGGTTCCATGGTAATCCGCATCCATATCTTAAAATGGACATCATTGCCATGGCACTTGGGTCATAGTGTCTGCCGGTTTTGCTTTCCGGTGCCTGGGCAGTAAAGACTTCGCCGCACAGGTTAAATTTTTGCCGGTTTTTTACGGTTCAAAAATGGATTATCGGGCGCCTGTTTTCTGGCTGGAAGGTGATATGCCCCTGCCTGTGAAGAACAAGCATGTATCCTCTGGCAATCATGTCACGAAGATTGCCGTTGGGCTGAACCCAGTTCCATTCCCTGCACAGCATTTTTGACAATGCGAAGCGGCTGGCACTGGGCTCGTATCATTCTGCGTAGCAGAAAATCCACAAGATATCGTGGGTTTTCAATTTTAAAAAGCACAACTTATGGTGTTCTGGAATAGTACGAGCCCAGTACCGAGATGAAAGCAGGATCAGAAAATGGTTTTATCTAAAAACCTTTTAGACATCAGCAATATTTTTTTGCTATGGGCTGTTTGGGTGAAAGTTGAAGATATCAGAACCACAGGCACTGTAGAATATTTACATGCGTTGACCCTGTCGCCTCTTAAAACCAATTTGTATTACGCTGCAATATGTATTAAGATACAATTTAGCCTTAACCCGAAATGGGATCGATATCTCCAACACCCTGATTCCCATCAAAGCTTTTTAATCAAGTATTATCGAAGAAATAGTAACTTAATGAGTGGAGAATTCTCTTTCACTTTTGGGTATCTCCTTTTTCTGTAAGCTAGATTTTAACTTTTATAAAAGACAGGATGGAAATATGGAAAAATGCGATTGGAAAATTGTTGATGCCAGTGAAAATCATTACGAGTCAGAATGTGGCGGGGACTGGTTTTTTTTTGAGGGGACCATAGAAGAGAATCAAATGAAAATCTGTCCATTCTGTGGCGAACCGGTAAATGAACTGGAATCAGCATTATAAACAGTGAATAAAAAACTGATGATCTCAGCGGTCGCCCGGGTCTTTTTAAAAGCCGCAAGAAAATATGCAACCTTCAGCATACTTGAGTATGTGAGGATTGCACATCTTCCTGGAACGTAGCAGATGGGTGACTTTTCGTTCAAACACTACATAGGTTGGGGTAATAATAATCCAGGCACCTGCCGCAGATTGAGTGGGAAATATTGGACGGACATTCTGCCAGCAGGGAAGGTACCCACAGCCATCGCTCACTGTTATGGGGATCCCTGGTTTTCCGGCAGTTCTGACACTGGACGATCATACCGTTATGGTTTTCAAACTGCCTGCTGAACTCCACGCTTTTTTCGACGTGGGGACATTCTTTAACCAGATGATGGGAGATGACAAGCCCTTTTTGATCCAGAAGCGGATAGGCATTCAGCCTGAATATCCGTAATAACTGGCTTGATGAACACTCATAGTCCAGTTCAAACAGGGTATTTCCGGCAATGGCTTCCCGGTATTTTTTTTCAATATATTTCTGCAGCGGTTCTTCCCCAACGTCTGTGATTTCGGAACATAGAGGGAACTGTTCAGAGATGTGCGCCCCCCGTTGTTTCAAGCCAAACTATCCCAGGCCCTGTTGTGGCCTTTCAAGCGCATCTCCTGGTCTATAATGTAGATAATGTCCAAGCTGCTGTTGATGGACTCCAGATTAATATAGGGAATTTGTTCTTGGAATTGTCTGTCAATCATCATTTGATTTGTCCCTCCTCGACTTGATTGACTCACCCAGCACTTTTCTAACCATTTCTGACAGATCTTTCTATGTGACGGGTTTCATGATATAGCCCTTTACACCCATTTTTTCAGCCTGATTCTCATTGATTCGTTCACTGTAGCCAGTACAGATAATTTGGATAAAGGGTACTATTATGATATATGGAAATGCAAATCACTATTCAAATATTAAAACGGTCTGTTATCTGGTTTAGACAATTTGTATGATATGATAGTATTATAATTATACACAGCGAGGAATTTTTAATGCCAGGGAAAGAAGCAAATTTAAAAAACGCGTGGGCGCATTCCAGAAAGCAGGCAGGCAAACCCAGTAAATCAGAACGTGAGACCCGTATTAAAATTGGGAGATATAATCGGCTGAGTGTTCAAACAAAATCGGATTTTGGTGTGTATTTAGGCATTGGCGAAGACCGGATTCTTCTGCCCAACAAATATGTGCCATCCGGGCTGTCAATTGGAGATTTTATTGATGTCTTTGTGTACACTGATTCTGAAGACCGTCCGGTGGCAACCACGTTAAAACCGGCAGGCGTGGTAGATGATTTTGTTTTTTTAACAGCAAAAGATGTTGCCCCTTTTGGAATCTTTATGGATTGGGGGCTGGAAAAGGATTTGCTGGTACCCAAAAGTGAGCAGCAGGACAGGATGGAGCCTGGAAAAAAATATTTAGTCAAAATATGCCAGGATGACAGAACACACAGGGTCTTCGGTACCACGCAAATTTCAGCCAACTGTGATAAAAACACCAGGGATCTGAAAGTTGGACAGCAGGTTGACTTGATTGTTCACTCCATCACCACCATCGGGATAACGGCAGTTGTTGATAATAGGTACTATGGGATGATGTACTTAAATGAAACCTATCAGAAATTATTTATCGGAGATACATGCAAAGGATATATCATGCGGATCCGTGGGGATGGCAAAATTGATCTGAGCATGAAAAGACCTGGATACTCATCGGTTCCCAAATCTGCGGAAGTCATTTTATACAGGTTAAATAAATCCGGGGGATTTATTCCCTGCTATGATAAAAGTTCTCCTGAAGAAATCCGTAGAAATTTTTCCATGAGCAAGAAAGAATTCAAAAGAGCTGTGGGCAATCTGTATAAAAAAAGATTAATAGAATTAAAAGGCAATGGGATTGGTCTTATAAAATGAACAATAATGATATCTTACGCAGGGTTCGATATATCTTTGATCTCAATGATTCAGATATGATCTCTGTTTTTGGACAGGTCGGCTGTGACGTGTCACGGGCCCAGGTCAGTGACTGGCTGAAAAAAGATGATGATCCTGCCTGTAAAAAATGCACGGATACAGATCTGGCTGCTTTTTTGAATGGGCTGATCAATCATAAACGGGGGAAAAGAGAAGAATCTCAACCAGAACCGGAACGGACATTAAATAACAATGCCATTTTAAAAAAGCTGAAGATCGCTGTAAATTTCAAGGCGGAAGATATGATCAGAGTTTTATCCCTGGCTGGTTTGGGAATCAGCAAACATGAATTAGGCGCCTTTTTCCGGAAACCCGGGCACAAGCATTACAGGGAATGCCAAAACCAGATGTTACGTAATTTTCTAAAAGGACTTCAGATTGAGTTGAGGCCCGGAACAAATGATGAGTCCGAAGACCCCTGGGTCAGCTTGCGATTGCCATGAGATAATTTTTTTTCATTTTTTCCCATGGCTAATGACTATTGACTGCTCCTGGCCTAAAATTCCCTGGATTTATATTGGACATTGTTTTTTCCTTCACGCGTATTCTTTTCTTCACTGTCGGACAGTTCAATGCGGATAAAGCCCTTGTCTATTCTGTCCAGCAAGGTTTCATCCAAGGGAACGTCAAAGGTTTTCAAGGAGACATCCGGATAAACAACAGCCCCGGGCACTTTACCCAGAAGTACTTTTGCTTCACTGTTTTTTTCAAGAATGTGGTATGCCGTGATATTCACCACTGCGGACCGGGTTCCTTTCTGAAGAACCCCAACGGACAGAACAGGCTTTCCAGTCAATTTTGAAACCGTTCTCTCACAGGCGACCGGCTCTGCCTCCACCCACAAGTTCCCATTCCGTATAACAATGGGAATGGAAAACCCCACAAGAAGATTAATTTGTACACCCAGCTTGGTGTTATCGGCTTTTCTGGCGTTTGAATCATCTTCGGGAAGGGGGGACACCTTTAAATGGACACGATATTCTCCGTCGGAAAAGTCCGGAATTTTTCTAAACTGAAGACGTATGGTCTGTTTTTCTCTCGGGCCCAGTGTGGCCTGACGTGGAGAAAACCGCAACATTCTTTTTAGTTCCTGCTGCTCTTGTGTTAAATCAAGAATTTCTTCCAGGGCTCCATTGGGCTTGGTTCTGTACAATGTGGTCGAGACCCTGTACTTAACCGGAACATTTTCCTGGTTGATCACCATCACAGTTCCCGAATTATTCCGGTTATCAAGAAATATCCGTGTGGGGTGGAGCATTATGCCGGCCTCCACTCCGGTGCAGAAAATCAAAGGAGCAAACAGGGTTAAAAAAAGGAAGACAATCAGGGGCCGGAGCCCCGCAAGATACATTTTATCATTGTATATAAGGTACATGGGAATCCTATGGGTTAAGTTCGCAAAACTCAGACCGGGTGACAGAGTGAGTCAAAATCAAAAGATCGTTATCAGACGCGACACTAGTTATAAGCCAGGGTGATATCCATGGAACCGCCGGTATAGGAATCCGGGGTAAACCCAGAAGGTATTGTCAACACGCCTCCGATATGAATCTCATAGTTCCCTGTGGTAAATGTCGATGCAGCTCCTGCGCCAGTGGAATTTGCCGCAACATTTTTCAATGTCAGATTCACCCCCGACCCTCCGTCAGGTGCCAGGGAATATGTGAGCGAGTCTGTGGTAATTGTCACATCAACGGTGGCAGACGATACTGTCAGGGCAATACGCCCGCTGTGGCCGGCAGTAATGACCGTTGTATTTCCGGTGGCCATTGAGGTATCTGTCGGTGTCGTCGCCGTGCCGTCCACGGTTAAACCTGCTCCTGAAACATCTAAGGTAAAGGTATCACCGGTAGAGGGCACGGAAAGGGTCCCAAAATTCAGGTCATCGGTTTTGACGGCACTGGCCGGAGCCTCTAAAGTGACAGAGACGTTCATGGTGATGACATCATCGGCCTGAGCATGATGACCCTGCGCCATAATCAACAAAATCAGCAATAAACTAAGCCCAATTCTTTTAAACATAATTCCTCCTGCGAATACGATAACATTTTCTCAGCCTTGCTGAGTTTTTGGTCATATATTCACCTATCGGCCTTATCGGCGGCACACTTAACTATTTTTGTTCAACCGATGACAGCAAAGATTTAATTGACTTGCATTATAAATGTAAATTAAAAGGTATTACATGCAGGTTGTTTTTCCCAAATTTATTTTTTCCCTGATGATCCTTTTCTCGGCCATGTTCCCGACCATGGACATTACCTGTGCCATTGCCGCTGATATCACATTTGCCAGGAACATTAGCTTTGGAACCATCATTGCAGATCTCCACGGAGAGATCATCGAAATTGATGCCCTGAACGGTTCTGGAAAACCCATCTCCTACACGTCGGGAGGCGCCTACATAGACGGCGGATACTGCGGACTTATCCGCATATTTTCAGATAAGCCCGGGCAGACCATTCAGATTACCTATCCTGTTTCGGTTATGCTCAAAGCAAGTGATGGCAGCAAAATGACACTGAGCGGGATCAGTGCCCGTTCCAAAACCGTTGCGGTCAGCACCGCTGTGGGAGACATTGACTTTAACTTCGGGGGTCTTCTCCACTTAAAAGGCGGACAGAGCAGCCAAAGTTACTCGGGCAACATTACCATTTCCATCAATATCATTGATCCATAAATTGCCACTTAGATATTGCACACTTGGTTTTCAATTCTGGCCCGCATCAAAATTTTATAATATGTGCGTATTGATTCATTTGCTTCAAGGTCTGTTTCAAATCTTCTCCCGAATTTTTTTCTTCGAATTCTCCGGCAATTATTCTATACCATATCCCTTTTTCCGGCCCGAGATTGACCTTTCTCAATGAAATTTCTTCATTGTTCAGCAGCGGTCCCAGTTTTTTCTGAATCACTCTCAGCCCTTTATATGCGTTAGCCGAAGACCTGTAGGAAGCCAGGTGGATTCCGAACTGCTCCTGCTTTTGCAGTTCAATGTCTTTGCAGTAAGGCGTTTTCATTTTAATTTTTCTTGCAAGGGTTTGAGCCTCTTCATTATTAGAAAAATTTCCGGCAATGACCCGGTTCCATTTTCCCATCTCAGGTCCCAAGTCCTTCTCCTTGATGGTGAATTGCGTCTCTTTAAGGAGGGACGGATATTGATTTTTTAATTCTTCAATACTTAATTTTGCTTTTTTCACCGTTCTAAACGAGGTCAGGTGAACCCCTTTGTAAACGCGCCCTTCATTGTTCCCATCCAAGGTTATTATTTTGGCATAGGGTGATGCCATTTTTATGCGGTTCTGCATTGTCTTCAGCTGCTCTTTCGTATCAAAAGCCCCTGCAACAACCCTGTACCAGACGCCTTTCTCCTTGGAAACATGAACCTTTTTAATGGTAAAATCCGCATCGTCAAGGATGCCTTTATATTTATCCATCAGGTATTTAATACCGGCGGCGGCTTTTTCCTGGGTCCTGTAGGATGAAAGGTGAAGACCAAACCGGGGGGACAGGGAACTGTTCAATACCGGGACCTGGGGTGCGACAGGTTCATCTTTCAACGATTTGATTTCCAATGGCCTTTGCTTTGGTGGTTCTGCCTTCAATATGTCAAAGGAGGCGGAGGGTGCCATGGGAATTTGAGGTTCAAGGATTGGGGCCCTGCCCTGCATTGCCTGTGCAATCCCAGGCCGACGGAGAGGATCAACCTTATCAGTGGCCTGGCGTGGAGATTCGCCCATGGCGACCTGACTTTGATTTTCAAGCTCAACTGGTTTCTCGTCTGCCATACGAATTTCCCTGGATTTAAGAGTGATATCGTTCCCAAGAGCCAAAGCCCCCTCACTGTCAATTTTCACCTCCTGGCTTGCGGAATCAATATTTTGATCGTCTTCCGGGGTGACTTGAACCGAATATTTTCCCGGTAATATTTTTTGGAAACAATAAAATCCGTCATATGCAGACCGGGTCTCCTGAACCATTTTTCCTTTTTCATCAATAAGCTGCACCTTAACATTGGAAAGATATTTTTTCTCTCCATCTTCTGACTCAATCACGATGCGTCCGTCAATCTCTCCTGTCGTAACAACGGGAATATCAATTTGTTCGACATGGCCAGGTCTCGGTACGATGGAAAGATTTTTCGCAATGGGTTCCCAAAAGGGATCCTCCAATGTTGATTTATCAAGTACAATATCCGTTGGCTTATACTTTTGAAGCCCGGTTAAAAACGCCACTCCGGTTTCATCGGATTCAGCTTTTTTGTCGGATTGAACAGCTTTCACCACCGCACCGTCAATATGCTCGTCCCCGGCATCAAAGGTGCCGTTATAATTTTTATCATGGTACACCCTTGCCGAAACGGCACCGCTGTCGGCCATCCGGGTGGAGGAGGCTTTAAGTTTTCCAGACCTGGGCTCCATACCGAATGAAGTTGAAATACCTAAAAAAGCCTGCCAGTTTCCCCTGTCATCATATGAAAATTGTGGAGAAAGGGTGAAATTATCATGTTTCCAGTTTAACCCCATGGTGCCGGCAAGTTCTTTTTGATCGTCCATATATTTACTCAGGCTCAACTCGGCACTCAGGTTGTCATCAATCCTGAGAAAATTGGAAAGTTCGGCGGCAGTAAGAGTTGGATCTGGGTCTAAATCATAGGTCAGACGACCCTGCAACCTGAAATCACCCAATTGTGCCGTTGTCTGAAAATCGCCGGTCCATGAGGCAGCATCGTCTGACTCGTCATTCTCAGACCATCTCAATCCGCTGCTCAGGTTAATATTTTTAATATTGGCAGAAAGTCTGCCGTCCAAGTATCTATAGGTAGAATCGTCCTTTTCTGTCTCCCCGTAAGAGAGCGTATAAGGGATATCCGGAAGCTCTCCTTTTTTATCTATTTTCCCGGATGCAGATACCGCTGTCTGGCTTTTTAAATCATTTAAACTGCCGCTGGTGGTATCCAGCCCATTATAAAATCGTTTTTTAAATCGTAAACTGATATCATTTATCCCTGTTTGGGCGAGCATTTCAACAGCATTCCCCCCCCGGGTATCCTGGAGAAAATCCCCGCTGAGATAAAGGTTGTCAAAGCTCTTTTTTGCTCCGAAGTTCAGGTAATTGTGACGGTCCCCGCCCACCTCCTGGCTGGATAGACCGCCGCCGACTGACAGGTTGCCACCCAGGCCGTAAGAATAAAGGAAATTGAGCTTGGGCGTATCCTCATCCTCAAGGTCGATTGTTTCATCGGGATCATACACCTGTGCGTTTTTCTGACTTAATGTTATCTGATATTCATGCTCGCCTTTTTTGAGTAAGTCATTGCCGACATTAATGGTTTTCGTCTCGATCCTTTCCTGTCCCTGGGGACCGTAGAAAACAAGTTTAAAATCATTTTTCCCATAATATACCGGGACATCGCTGAAACTGTATTGTCCTTCTATTCCAACCCTCTGGGACCCCACCAGAGTACCGTTCCTATATACTTCAACATCCCAGTCCGGCGGCAGATTGCCTTCAAAATAGGTGGTATCATACTCCCTGGGTCTTAAAATTTTTGCATTTGTAACACCGATTCCCCTTTCAAGCCCCCCGCCGATCATGGGCAGTTCCGCAACACGGATATCACCCGCAGAGATCCCGGTTGCCTTGAGAGGCCCCAACATTTGTGCATTGGGATCTTTTCTTCTCAATGTTATTCTGGATGTATCCACACCTTCTTTATCATTTCCGGAAAAATAGACCTCGGAATTCATTTTCCCGAAATCACCCTTGGCACTCAGGTAAAAATCCGTTTTATACCCGTCATTACCATCATCCCTGTCAGAATAGGAAGTTTTAAGCCCCAGATCAGCAAACGGGACACTTAACATGCCATATTCTGAATTCTTTCTGGGAAACCGTGTGCCGTCATCTGACTGGCCTTCAAGCCTGATCCACCCCTGTTCCCTTTCAATCCTTTTTTGAAACGGCAACTTCTCCCGCGGATTTACAGCAATGGATTGATTTGCAAAATCCAACTGGAAATCCACCGGAAACCATTGTGAAAGAAGGCTGCTATCAACATAAATTTCACCATCCGCAGCTGCAATGCCATCAGAGGGAACGGCTAAGGTTTTTGGACCGGTTACCACCCGGCCTTTGGACATATCCAGGGAAAATGTTCTGTCTTCAGAGATAAACCAGCCCGAGGCTGTTCCTTTTTCGGCATTCACATTGATATTGAAATCCAATGTTCTTGATATCTCCGAGAGGGGAATAAAAAGTCGCTGGGAATCGCTGTACCCCAACAACCCGTCATTTAAAACGAATCGTTCATATTCAACATTCAGGATCACCTGATGTTCATCACGAATTATACCAGGTGCGTTTTCTGCAACTTCAGCAGAGGGCTGGATTTTGTTGGATTCAAGGGGACTTTCGGGAATCGCCACCATGGGTTCCGGAGATTGTTCGTATTCCGGGTCATTTCCGGCCATGATTTTGTCCGGCGTTTTGACAGCAATTGCGTCATCTGATTGACGCAATTGGCCCGACTCTCCATATCGGTTCCTACCATCCAACAGTACATTTGCACTTTCCTGCTCGATGATTTTTGAAAACAGATTTTTATTAGAGCCGGCCGCAGACCTGGATATATCCATGCTCTGCTCTAAACCGACTTTAGATATAGAATCCATATAATTCCCGATAACTATTAGTCTTAAACTCTAACAGGCAAATTCAATGCCACCTCGGCAATCAAGGAAAAGTAAGCCCCCAACCCCTCGGGGTTAATCAGCTAAATTTCATATATCAGGCCGTTCTGATCACCGTTCAATAACAAATCAAAACAATGCCCTATATAAATAGAAATCAAGGAGATTAAATTCGCCCTTGCCATCCAAACGATAGTCAGTTTATTCTTCAATAAATTTGAATGCCGATTTTTTTTATGGCGGCACAAAATTTTCTTAAATTGTAGGGTGTTGACCTTTGTATCGGTGGGACTACTGATAAAACGTTTCTGGTTATGCCTTCAGAGGATATGGAGACTATATGAAAAAGACAAACAAGATCGGGATATTTATTTGTGACCGATATCGGAGATGTGCCGGAGGAAAATGTTTCAAGTCACTCAAGAATCGGGAGGGTGCATTCAGCAGATACAAGGATATGGACGTTGAAGTTGTTGGATACACCAGTTGCGACGGATGCCCTGGAGGCAACATCGAGTATGCCGTGGATGAAATGAAAGCAAATGGCGCAAATATAATCCACCTGGCAACCGGGTTGATTGTCGGATATCCGCCATGCCCTCATATCGTCTATTTTCATGACTATATCGAAAAGAAATATGGCCTTGAAGTCGTATACGGTACCCACCCCATACCGGAAAAATATCTGAAGGTGCATGAAAAACTGGGAACGTGGAACAATGATGAATGGCAGGGAATCATTGGTGCGACAATGAATGATGAAAAAATGCGCCTGGCCTATAACTGAGAAAAGATATAATCATAAAGCACAATCGGAATAGGACTCCCCATCACCGAGGAACCCTTTCACGCGAATCAAGGATACACCTTGATTAATTGTTGTTGGAATTAGGTAACTTTTTTCCTTATTTAGCTGTTGTTGGGAATCAGGTGAGGTGTCCTCTGAAATTTTTAACCAGGGATGACAAATGGAAAAATTCACATTACCAGCGTTCAAAAAAGAACTATCCAAGAAAAAAAAAGAAGAGATGAATTCGGCGTTGATGAAGAGAATTACTATTCTGAACCGGAAGATATGTTTGAAGAAGCTTTAAAACTGATTAATGAAAATGGGTTAACAGAAAAATTTGAAGCAAGGGCTTATAATATTGTTGATCAAGCAACTGAATCATGGGGCCATTTTGATTCACTCCAGGAAAGATATGAAAAAATTTACGGAGATTTTATTCGATAGACTTGGGTTTAAAAGTTTATTCCATTAGGAAACGATATGATCAAAATCATTAAGGCTGGTAAAGAATATCCTTCTCGACCCTCATTGCCTATCGGAGCAGTTGTCTTCAAGTATCAAGGAGATAAAGCATAAAAAAAGCTATCTTTCTTCCCATTTCCCAATTTGATCTATCGGATATTCATGTCAGTCCCCCCAATATAAAAATAGTCAACACCCGTTCAAGAAACACCTGAGGGTAATCTTTCCCCCAGACCCTTGATTTGATCAACTAAATTTTTGAGGCCGGTCAAAAATAACACAAGATTCGCGCTCTTTAGTAGCAGCTCATAATCTTCAGAGCACGTTCTAACCGTTGACAAAAAAAACGTATACATTCTTTCCGGAATGCCAAGCCTTTGAAATATTCACTGGCGCCGATAGAGATTGTTGGACAGTCAACCGCCATGCCCATATCTTCAAACAAGCAGCGCCAACTGTCTTCAGGCCCCATCAGATCATCTTCCACATGGATACCGGCCAGAAACATCATGGGAATCAGACGGATGCGGGTAAAGCCTTGTTGGACATGGGCCTTGCGAATTTGCCCGGCAACACTGTTGATGTTGGGTATGCCTTCTACCGTGGCCGCATACACATTATCATAAAGACCTGACACAAGATGATTAATACACATATAAACCATGTTCACCGGATCTGCCGCCAGGGGCGTGCCGTGCAGGGCCAGCAGATTGATCTCCTTTTCCCCGGTCAAAAAATCTTTGGATACTTCTTCAATCACCTGTTCAACAAAAGCCCACCGGTGGCAAAGTGTCTCGCCAAGCACCACCCGCAGCCCCGGGAAATACAGAGAAGATTCCCTGACCTGTTGATATTCTGTTCCCGGAAATACATGCAGGGGCTGAACCACCGCTTTTCGGTACCCATCGGCTTCTACCTTTCCCAATATCTCCAAAAGGCTTGGCAGCCCTTTTTTTCTGCGGATGATCTCCGAGGTATAGGCCCAGTAAATCTCGTAATCGGAAAATTGTTCGGCCAACTGCGCCTGGACCCTGTCCATGGCATCCTGGCCCCGGGATGATGACCCGAACGCCGCAATGACAATTGCCGGTTGTTCTTTAAGTCTTGGCTGGCGCATTTTCCGGCCTATGTAACCATGTTGATGCATAATTGATCACTCCTTTGTTTTGGTTCAGACACGATTCAATTTATACCCTGCAACCAAAAGCACCAGGATTCCTGCGGCGATCGCCATGACCTGCCAGGCTGAACCTGAAGTTGTTACGGTGGTTTGGGTTGCCTTTTCTTCCACCATCTCAAATCCTTCGATATTTTTCTCTTTGGTGTTGGCCCGGACATTCTCAGGTTGCTGAATCTCCTTGATGATCTTTTCGAGGCTCTGCCGGGCTTTCTGGTGCTCCACAATTCTATCTTCCAAGGACTTTCCTACGGCCTTGGCCAGGACCATTTTAAATGCGTCTATCTGCTTGGGGGTTAAAAGACCGGCCAGGGATAAATAATTGGAGACATATTGCTGAAACATGGGATTGTTGCAGGTGTGCTCACAGCAGGCCACCCCTTTTTCAATCACGTTGACGGCAAAGGCCCGGGCAATATTTTTTTTCATTTTTTCCGGTGCCTGCCAGTACTTTTTTCTATCGGCTTCAAGCATGCGGGCCGTGATGGACTGGATTGCCCAGGGGTTGTTTTTATCAAAAAAATCCTTGAGGTTTTCGCCGTATTTGTCCTGGACATAGA
This sequence comes from uncultured Desulfobacter sp., assembly GCF_963665355.1. GTDB lineage: Bacteria > Desulfobacterota > Desulfobacteria > Desulfobacterales > Desulfobacteraceae > Desulfobacter. The sequence goes on along the minus strand of NZ_OY762229.1, from coordinate 3,730,450 downwards.
CATCATGAACCTGTTCCCAGTAATTGCCGTCCACGGCCCAGGGGGCGGTCACCTGAAATCCCCACAGGTTCTCCACAAATTCATCCATGGCCTTGGCACCGGAATACCCTTGCTTTTTCATTCCTTCAATCCATTTGGGATTCAGGTACCGGGTTCTCAGCGCCTTTCCGATGGCCTTGGGCAGATCGTCAAGCGTTACGGTTTTTCCATCTTTCATATCCGCCACAACGGTTTCGGGAAAGCTGCCGGTCTGCTGCTTAACTGCCAGGGAAAGCCCGCCTAAAAATGCGAAGACATCATCATTATCCAGAAGATTATAAACATTGGAAGAGGTGGTGTGCATGGCCATTTTCACATCCTTAAGATTGGACAGGTAGGCGCTTTTTAAGGATTTGCCCCAAATGTTGTTGCCATAGGCATAAGAATAATGATGAATAAAAACATCGGCGATCTCTTTTTCATTTTCCCATACCCCGCTGTTGGGAATCAGTTCCTGCATGGCATGGGAATAGGCCCCGGGCATGGGTGCAAACACCCTGGCCAGGCTTAACGCTTTGGCTTCCTTGGGAGAATATCCGTTTTTTATCAGGACAGCTTCAATGGCCTGGTTATGGACGGCCACAAAATTCTCCACATCCTTGAGTTTGGATGCCATGTCCACGGCCCGGTCCATGAGTTTGATCAATTTTGCATAACTGTCCCTGAAAAGCCCGGAAGCCTGGATCAACACATCTATCCGGGGCCGCTTGAGCAAATGGCCCGGTATGGGAACAATGTCCACCACCTGATTCTTTTTATCCCACACCGGTGATACGCCTAATAGATACAATACGGCCGCAACGCTGGCCCCTTCGTTTCTTTGCAGCTCCGTACTCCAGAGAATCAATCCCAGCTTGTCCGGATAACATCCATGCTTTTCCCGGTAGGCGGCAATCATGTCGTCGGCCAATTTTTTGCCCATGAGCCAAGCTTCCTTTGACGGCACCTTATCAATGTTAAATCCGAAAAAATTTTTTCCCGTGGGCACGGCTTCGGGGTTTCGGATGGGATCATTGCCTTCGGCCGGGGCAATGTATCCACCGTTCAGGGCGTCGAGAAGAGATGTCAGCTCTTTTTCCCCACAGGCACTGAGCCGCATTTTCATATCGGCCTGTTTTATTTCCGGGCTTGCATCACATACGGCATCTGTCAGGGACAAAAGCGCCTCGCCATCGGGGGAGACACCGAAGGTGTGAAGACCATAGGGAATCATGGTTTCCTGGAGTTCAAGAATGTAGTGTTCAACGATTTCAATGGGTTCGGCGTCGTAGGTTTTTATACCCAGATCATTATGGAGCCCCAGCTTTTTAATCAGAGATTCCACACTTTTCAGCTTTTCCCGGGCCAGCATCTCATCGGTTTCAAGGGCCATGTGATATGCATCGATCAACCCGGTGAGCTTGCGGTATTCCATGTAGGTTCCGCCTTTTTTAAGGGGCGGGATTAAATGGTCGATGACAACGCCCCTGCCCCGTCGTTTGGCCTGGATGCCTTCACCCACATTATCCACAATATAGGGGTAGATATTGGGAATATCCTGGAGCAGTATGTCGGGCGGGTCCGTGATGGAAAGCCCCACCTGTTTACCGGGCAGCCATTCGTGGGTGCCGTGCTTGCCAAGGCTGATAATGGCATCGGCTTTAAACTCTTTTTTCAGCCACATATAAAAGGCGATGTATTGATGATGGGGATAAAGTTTTGGGTCGTGATATAATTTTTCCGGGTCTTCCCCAAATCCCCGGGAAGGCTGGGGCATGAGTAACAGGTGCCCCAAGCGGATACACGGAATGATGAAGGCGTTGTTTGCCATCATGATATCCGTGGATTCAGGCGGCCCCCACTGCGCCAGCACATGCTGTCTGAACCCTTCGGGCAGCTGGGCAAACCATGTTTTATACTGTGATAAAGGGATCTTTATCACGCTGTGGTTGGCAATAAGCCTGGAAAGTTCTCCAGGGGCCCATGAGCCCACGTTTCTGGCGCCTGAAAGAATTCGTTTTTTCACAACCGCTTCGGTGAGATTGTCGTCTTCAATGGCATATCCTTGGGCTTTAAGTGCTGAAACGATCCGGGCAATAGATCTGAAGCAGTTCATGTAACTGCCTCCGATATTCTGCTTGCCCGGTGGGTGGTTCCAATAGAGCATGGCGATCTTTTTGTCGCAGTTGGCTGTTATTTTCAGGTGGTGCCAGGCCTGGATTCGTTTGACCAGATAATCAACCTGTTCGGGGATGGGGACTCTGTCGTACAAAATGTCAGCCATGTCTTTAAGCCGCACGGCTGTTTTTCCGCCCACCACCGTGGGTTCAATCCCGCCGCTCTCTTCGGGTATGCAGACCTGCCAGGCGGTGCGAAGGGTGGAAATGCCTTGACCTGATTTTTCCCATTGGTTTATGGTGATGTCGTGGGCTTCCAAGGGGATAAATACCGGTGCGTTAATTTGGGATAAAATCCGAGTGGTTTCTTCAGGAAAGCCTCTTAAAAACCGGAAGGAAAACCCAACGAGCGTATCCACACGGGGCTTGCCGTTCGGACCCAAAAAACAGGACTGAAGGGATTTATGGTAAGGCGGTTTTCCAAATGCCGGCAGCACGTTGATACCTCTTTTTTCAAGGGCTGAAACTATGCCGGCTTCAAGCTTGCCGTTTTCTTTGACCACCGAGGTTCGGAAGGTATGAATCCCCACCCAGAACCCTTTGTCGTTATACTTGCCTTGTTTTTTGTACCAGTTCAGGTAATCGTTAAAATTTACAAAAAGATTTGGGGCATCCGGGTGAAAGAGTCCTTCATCCGGCAGGACAAAGGGTTTTTCATAAGCCGTTTTAATCCCATTGTCCCAGAGCACCATAAAAACCATATTTTTTAAATTCTCCACAGTGGGCGGCTGGAAATAGGCTTCAGTGGCAAGATGCGGCAGAAATCCTTTTTTCTTTAATTTATCAGCCAGATAGCTGCAGCGAAGGCTGTAGATTTTTATGGTTGTATTTTCCAGGGTTGCAGATAAGAACTCATCCATTTCCTGCTTCATGAAATCGGCAAAAATGATGTCTGCGCTGTTGACATCTTCTGGTCCAACCCGGTCATTACGGATCTCTTTGTCCGTGTAGAACCTGAAACGGCATGTTTCACCGATGGCGGGCATGGCGGATAGCTCCCTGATGACCCGGGCGGTCATGATACTGTCTCTGGCACTGACGGCAAAAATAATGCTCAACTTCTTGCCCGGGGCACAGGGGGAGGCGGCCGGCACCAAAAGTATTGCGGCAAAAAGAATCAGCCCCAATCTATTAATCAATTTCATTAATTTTTTCCTCCGGGATGTAAACGATCCTGCCGTTTTTCAACTGGTAGGCCGTGCCGAGCCGAAAGCCTTCATTCCCGCCGATCTTATGGTTTGTCACCTTTTTGACTTTGATCTCTTTTCCCTTTTTGGTAATGATCTGCCACTGGTCGTTGACCTTTTTCATGACGGTAATGTCACTATCCGGATTAAAGAAATCGAGAACCTGGAACGTCGACATCAAGGTTAAAAGAAGGGCCACGATAAAAACCAGGGCCACATCGAACAGGTTGGCCACCCCGTTAAGCGGTTCTTCATACCTGGATTTGAGTAATTGGTCAGGCCGGCTTCTTTTTATAAATTTCATGGCGTATCCGTCGGTGCACTCTCTTTGGAAAGCCCCTTTGCCATGGCTTCGGTGATCAGGTTGATCCTGCGCATATCTTCAAGCATCCACTGCTCCTTGACCACCGTAAAAAAATAGCTGCTGATGCCCAGGGCAATGCCTACCACCGTGGTGGTAAATGCCAAAATCAGGCTGGAGGAGAGCTGGGCCATATTGCCCTGGGTCAGGCCGGAAAGCCCTGTGCCCATGGGGATCAGGGTGCCCATCAAGCCCAAGCTGGGCCCGGTACGTACAACAATACGAATTTTATCCACACTTTTTAAAAGTGTGTGTTGTTTTTTCTGGTTCAGATCTTCAATTTTTTCAGCTTTCAGAATGCCCGGTTGTTTTAAAATATTTTCCAGATCCCGGGCATATGCCGTTATATGGCCAGGCAGCATGGATTGAACTTCTTCAGGCAACGTCCCTGACCGGTTGATCTCTTCCAGAAATGCGGACAGGGGCCTTTTTGATCGTTTTTGCCTGCGCTTGATCCATTCACCGAAAAAACCGCCGGTATAGATAAACAGCCACAAACACAGAAGAATCAGCAAGGCCACAACCGGCATCAGCAATGCCGTTGAGATTGTGTACAAAATAGTTTGAAATACAGCAAAAATATCCATGGGTGTTATGCCTTGTGAAAATAGGACCGGTAAAATCCTGATATGCCAAGAACAACGGCACTGCCGGCCAGTATCAAGAATGGGGGTGTCGCAATCTGCCCCACAGGATTATTGGACTTAGCCATTTGATAGGCTGCCTTGATTTCAGGATAACTGGGGGCAATGAGAACGGTTAGTACAAAATAGAGCGCGATCAGCATCATGGAAAGGCCCAAAAAATCGTCCATAGAAGTGATGTGGTTTTGAAACAGAGTGATCAGGACCAAAGTCAAAAGGATACATGCCGTAAAGCATGCAAACAGAACCAGGCTGGTGATGGCCGGAGCCATGGGAAAAATAGAAAACCCCAAAGACAGGTTGAGCAGGATCACTGTGGCACAAACCGGACAGGGAAGCACCAGTAAAAGCCCTGGGGCTAACGAGGCATGCCCAGGACCTTGCTGTGATACAAGCAGAACCACGCCCCAGGCAAACAAGCCCAACGCCAGTACAAAATGAACGGTCATACCGTATTGAACGGCTTTGGAGATACGATCCAGATAGTCAAACAGGTTGTAACCTGTGACCAGGGTATACATGCCAAAAAACAAAAGCAGATATACCAAAATAGTGCCACCCGCAAATATCCATTTTCTTGACGCAGGAATGTTCGGATGGTTGATCCGTGCCCCCAGTCCCACCCCGATTTTGATGCCGAATACCAGGAATGCCCCAAGGATTCCATTTATCCATAATTGCTTGAGCATAGCCCCCCCCCCTGTGTTTGAACGAAAAATTGCACAAATGCAAGGCGCAGCTGGGTGGCTTTTCGTCCAAACACCAATTACTCAGAAGTGATAACTGATCCCTGCTTCAACATATGCACCGTTTTGAACATAGTAGGCGTTATCGGGATCACCATCAGAATCCAGCTTTCCGGATGAGTTGGATACATATTCAAGATCTTCATCAAAAATATTTTTACCCAGGACCCAGAACTTCCAATCTTTCCAGGTATAGGCAACCCCCAAATCAAAGGTGGTTTTGGCCGAATATTCAATCTGGTTCAGATAGTCCACATACCGTTTACCGATATAATTCATGTCAATGCTGGCTTTCAGATTATCCATGGGATAAAAATCAAGGCCCACAAGTCCAGTGAATTTAGGAACCCAGGAGATCTGTTTTCCAGAGATATCTGCCGTATAATCAAGAGTATTGGTTGGATGAATGTATGCCAGGGCGGTTCCGGAAGTCCACTCGATCTCCTGGTAAGCGGCGGCCAGCCGGTATCCGAAATACCTGTTCAGTTTGCCGTCTGCCTCAAGTTCAATGCCTTTGGCCTCGGCATCGCCGATATTTCCCTGGCCGCAGGAATTGTCAGATTCGTCCCGAACAGTACCGAATTTATCTTTATACTCTGAAAAATAAACTGTGGCATTGATGTTAAACATCTTATTGAACATATGCTTGTACCCCAGTTCATATGTCAGCACCTCTTCTGGTTCTAAATCTTCAACCGGGTTCAGGTCTCCGCCCCTTTCTACAGCCCAGGCATAGTATCGCGGTGTGGGAAACCAGTAATTTCTTCCCACGGAAGCATAGACCATGGCTTTTTCATTGAAATGATAGGAAGGGGCAACGGCATAACTAATCATATCATGGGATTCATCCACAATATTTGGCACCTTATCCTGGAATTCCACCGCAGTCCTGTCAAAACGCGCCCCGATGTTTAATCCCCAATGTTCATTGAACATCAATTCGTTGTCCCAGAAAATCCCATATGTTTTCTCCTGAAGATCAAAATTATACGCATCTGTGTTATTAGCAGAATTATAGGGATATACGCGGCCTACGGTATTATCAATATCTTCAAAATTAATACCCACAGAAGGGGTGTAACTCACGGAACCCAAATTAAGATGATACCCGCCCGACAGGGTTAACGCATATGTATCCTGATCTGAATTTTCATAGTAAACGCTTTTAGGGCTGTCATATATGGCATAGGTTCGCCTGAAATCTTTTTCATATGTTGTCCAGGAGAACGCTCCATCTATAAACAGGTTATTATCCTTATGGGAGAACTCCAGGGCTGCTGTTGTATTTTCTTCATCTGTTTCGTTGTGCCAGAGCAGATCGGAATCGGTTTCACTTTTGGGAAAATGGATGCTGCGGCGGTAGTTATCCAGCTGCCATTGGTATTTTTTCAGCCCTTCCGCCGTCATATTGTCATAATCAACATGATTAACCCGAAGACCGATGCGGGTCTGGTCGGACAAATTGTAACCGATCCGCCCCAAAACAGACTTACGGTTTTCCTCTTCTTCTTCATACCCGTCTGTGTGATAGTTTTCAGCATCAACCAGAAAATCAAATTTATTCTTCATACCGGATAAGGAGACGTTTTCGTCATGGGTGTCCCATGAACCGTAGGAAGCGAAAACATCACCATGGAAACCATCCCGGGTGCTCTTTTTGGTGATCACATTGATCACCCCCCTGGCCGCCCCCGGACCATAGGCAATGCCCGCCGACCGCAGCACTTCGATCCGTTCGATCTGGTTCACCGGAATAAAATCAAACTCAGTATACCGGTAATCCCCCATTTTTAAAGGCACCCCGTCAATTAAAAGAACCGGGCCGCCGGCCATTGCACTTTTGTTTCCGCGGATAATGACCGATTGGCTTTTTGAACTGCTGTCAGTGACCCCGGGAATTTTGGACAGCGCTTCAACAATGTTTTTAGCGCCCATGTCCCGGAGTTCTTCACCGGTAATGATGGAAAGGCTTGCAGGTGTGTCAACCGCTTTGGCCTTCTGGGTTGAGGTGACAACGATTTCGTCTAATTTGTGAACAGCTTCGACATCTTGCCCGGCCAACACCGCCACCGGATAACTACACAGCATTACAACAAGAACCACTAAACCGGATTTCACCTTATCCTCCTTGCCAGGCTTCGGGGTAAAATTGCGTAGAAATAGAAACGAATTTTACCTGTCTTGCATAGCTTCGGCTTTGGTCCGGAATCAGTAATTATTTAATTTTACTTAAAATAAAAATCCCAGACCCTTTAGTTAAAAGATTGATCTGGGATTCCCTGGTTTTTTCCACAGTCATGGTATGTCTGCCTTGTCCTCGGGCGACATACATTACATTTCCAGGCAGATATTCTGACTTTCGGATCATCCTAATAACTGCGCCTTCCCAACATTTAAGTCAGTGGCTAAATTGCAGTGTTCGTCCTCGAATACAGCGGCGGGCCCGTCCCTGATTCTCACAGGGTTCCCTTTTAAGCTCTATTGGCACCTGAAAACTGGCCGGACTATTCTCTATAATATGAAAAATGTCAATATTTTTTTTGAGAGGTTTCTGATGAGAAAATTGACTTTTTTCGTTATTTCTTTCCGCCTGTCTGTTTGGTGCTGGCAACTTTTGATAAGTGATCACCTGGGAGCCCATTGATTGTTTATTTCTATTTGGCTTATAGATTTGCCAGTAACAGAATTACTCCCAAAGTCGCCACAAGGAAGCCGGCAATGGTCTCAATCGAATTTTCGACGATATACCGCAATTTTTCCTGACGGCCGGACAATTTTAAGATAACAGATTTTCCGGACATCCCTGCCAGAATAACCAATGTAATTGTTGAAGCCATTCCGGCAGTAATACAGAAGCCCAATAAAATCCCCAACCCGTTTAAATTTAAGGAGATGGCAAAGAGCATGACCATGACAACTCCGGGACATGGAATAAGCCCCACAGCAAAGGCGGTGGCAAACGGGCCAAACAGCCATGTTGGTGTTTTATTTCCGGCAGGCGCTTTCCTGAACCAATTTGGCAGGCTCTTTAAAAACAGGATTAATCCCATCACACTGATAAAAGAAAAACTGATAATTTGAGTCACATATGTCATGGTTTCCAGGGATCTTGTGATACTGACGTGAATAATAAACTTGACGGACAAGACAAGAAAGATTCCTGAAAAGCCGTGGGTAAGAGCCACCAGGTTTCCAAAAAGCAAGCTTTGGGAGCAAATACCACAGACAGGTTTGAAAACAACAATACCGCGATACAAACTAAAAATAATTTTTTCATTATTTCAACTTAAAATTTAAGAAGATGGCCAGGGGATTGACAGTTTCGTAATAAATCAATGTGGACATGTCTCTTTTAATTTTTGTTTCAATGATAAACGCCTCTGCCTTTTCGAAAGGCATAAGTTTTTCATTCGGAAAATAAATATCGGAATAATACTCCGGGTCATAAGGTGAAAGGACGATATTCTTGGGATTTTTTTCAGCTGTCACATGACAGGGGATAAAAAACTCATAGCTGAGTTTGCCCTTGTTAAGTGTTGCGTTAAAGTCTGTGATAAACTTGACAGTAAATGGATTTCCTTCAATTTTTATGTGGATATAATAATTATAGGGGGCAATATAACTAAAAGCTTTTTCCTTGATCGTGGCTATCTCCTGCTCACCTAAAGTGCCGTTTTGGTCCTTGTCAAAATCCTCGGCAATCATAACGGAGAACATCTCATCAAAGGCCCAGTATATTTTAAAGCCTGCCAACCCTTTCTCATCAAAAACAATTTTAGTGTCCTGTGCAATGAATACATGTGGGTGTGCAGCAACTGGTTTAGCCGATAAAAATAATAAAACCGGAAACACAATGACAGTTAAGAAATAAAAGTTAATTTGTTGCATCCTGTTGTTTAAAAAATAAAAAGATTTACTGATCATGCAAAACGAATCAAACCGTTCACCATAACAATCATGCCAACATCATTCACAGACGCTGATATGTCTTCATATTTTAACAACCCCTGAATTATTTTGTGTTGCAGGAATGGTTTTACCGTGAGGATCTGCTTTCGGGTTACCCAATTTTTTTATCAAGGTAAGCCAGGGTCTGGGTCTGATCGAGATGTTCCAGTTGATGGGCAGTGGCATGGACTTCTTTTTCCGGGGTGCCGATGCTTTTCAGGTAAGTTTCCCAGAGGCGATGGGCCCGCAGTACCGTACTGGCCTCTTTTCTCCCCTTGTCCGTCAGAGCCAAGGCTTGACCCTCATGCCTAAGCAAACCATCCTGGATCATCCGTCGAAGGGTTTTATGCAGGCCCTTTCCCTGTCCGACATATTTGTGAATAAGGCTTGGGGATGCGGCTTTTCCGTTTCGCAGCACTGTGGTCAGAACATCTTCAACAACCTGTTGCGGCACTATGTTTCTCAGCCGAATCCATCTGGCAAGCAAACCGTATTTGGGTGCCACGGTCAATACCACCAGAAACTGCAGGGTGCAAAAGAGCATGATGGCACCTCCTCCCGCCGAATCCAGCCAGACGCAGAGATATAGTCCGCCAATGACCGAGGATACCCCGAACAGAGCTGAAAGCATCATCATTTTGTCCAGGCGGTCTGAAAGAAGATAGGCTGTTGCCGCCGGGGTGATAAGAAGCCCCACCACCAGGATCACCCCCACCATGCTCACGGCAGAGACCACGACCAGAGAGACGCATGTGGTAAACAGATAATCCAGAAGGACCACGGGCAGGCCGATGGAGGCGGCCATGATCGGATCAAAGGTGGCCAGTTGAAAATGACGAAAAAAGAGGATGATGACCGTCAGAACTCCGGCGGCGACAAAGGCTGAGGCCCAGAGATCTGTGTCTGCTCCCCCCAGAATATCGCCCATGATGAAATGCATCAGATCAATATGGATGTAGTGTCTGAAAATGGAGACAGCAACCACACCCAGGGCAAAGATACCTGTGTACATGATACCGATGGCGGCATCCTCCTTTATACGAGAAATCCTTGAGACAAAGGAGATCAGGGCTTTCTGAAAATAGGTCTCCGCCAGGGGGGCAAAAAAAAGATCAAACATCCGTCTCTTCCTTTTTAATTACATCCTTGAAAATTTTGAGCCGACCCTCATAGACCTGGCTGAGCAGATCTTCCTGGAGGACAATATCCGGCTCTCCGGAGGCGTAGAGACGCTGTTTGACGATCAGCAGTTTGTCAAAGTACTCTGCGGCAGTGGACAGGTCGTGGTGAACGACCACCAGCGTTTTACCCGAGTTTTTTGCGCGCTCCAGTACATCCAGAATGGCCCGCTCTGTTGCCGCATCCACCCCGGCAAACGGCTCGTCCAACAGAAGGATGTCGCTGCCCTGGGCCAGGGCCCGGGCCATGAAAACCCGCTGCTGCTGTCCGCCGGAAAGTTCGCCGATCTGCCGGTGGGCAAAGTCGGCCATGCGCACCATGTCCAGGGCTTGCATGGCGGCATCCAGATCTTTTTTTACGAGGCGAACGATACCAGGGGATCTGCTGGTACCGTCCCATAAGGGCTACTTCCCGGATCGTGATGGGAAAATCCCAGTCCACTGCCCCACGCTGGGGCACATAGGCCACCTGGCCTTTGGCGTTTTTTGCATGAACACCTTTGATTTTTACCGTACCCAGGTCCGGTTTTACAAACCCCAGGACCGCCTTGATAAAGGTAGATTTGCCGGCACCGTTGGGGCCGATGACCCCGATCAGGTGGTCTTTCTCAATCCTGACACTGACATCCAGGAGAGCGGGTCTGGCATTGTAGCTGACGGTAAGGTTCGATACTTCAATGGCAAAAGGAGTGTCAGTGGTCATGGTTATCCTCCTTGTGCGCAGTCAGGGAAAAGCTTACCGTCCCGGCTACCAATGCCCCCCGGCTTCCCCAGACTGTCTGGTCAATCACTGGCGACCCCCTGTCCAGAAAGCGTATTTTCAAGCCATGATCCAGATGGGTTTCGGACATGGGCGGACTGGCCTGGACGTAAAACTCGTTGAATCCGGCAGTCGGGGTAAGGCCCTCTGTGATCCGTATAACTTTCCCCCGGGATATCTCACCTGAGCCCACAGTCAGGGCCTGGCCGTTAAGGCGAACCTCAAGACCTGGAGACTGGGGGGCATCATCCAGGGATAGGGCAAAAGGATCTTTATCAATGGAAAAACCGGGGGTAATCTCCAGGACGTACTCCCCGGTGAGCACATCCCGATCCGCTACTGGTGCAGTGCCCTTGGGCAGGGAAGCATCCCTCTGTGCCGTGTAGGCCCAAAGCCCGCCGACAAAGAAAATCCAGATGAGTATACAGAGTAAAAATCGCATAATACCTACTTATTTTAACGCATTGACCATGAGCAGGGTATTTTCCCGCATCATGCCGATATAGGTTTCCTCTGCAGTCCCTTCAGGCCCCATTGAGTCGGAGTAGAGCTCGCCACCGATTTTTACCCCGGTCTCCTTGGCGATCTCCCGAATTTGCTTGGGGTTGATGGTGGTTTCCACAAAGATGGCCGGGGCTCCGGAAGTCTTAATGGAGTCCACCACCTTACGGCGGCGCTCCGGGGTAATGCCTGCACCGACTTCCGCACCGGTGGACCATCCCACAGGGGCAATGGAAAGAAAATTATTTTTTTCATTAAGCCGGTATTCCCGGCAGAAATAGTTGAAGGCATCGTGGGTGGTCACAAGAATTCGCCGTTGGGGAGGAATGGTGTTGATCTGCTCCCGAATCCAGGCGTCCAGAACCCGCAACTGTTGAAGAAAAAGCTTAGCCCGGGCTTGGTACTGTTGCTGATGCTCGGAATCCAGCGCAATGACAGCCTTGGTGATATTATTGATATATACAGCGACATTTCTCAAAGAAAACCAGGAATGAGGATCGGGGATAGATTGACCGCCCTCGCTGATGGTAAGGGCTTGGATGTCGTCGGTGGCGGTAATCAGGGGCTTTTGGGCATCCTTTGCCAATGACCCCATCCAGTTTTTGCCCTCCAGATGAAGGCCGTTTTCGATACAAAGATCGGCACCAAGCACGATTTGGACATCAGCCGGGGTGACGTTATAGATATGGGGATCAGCCCCGGGAGCCAGAATGCTCTTGACCACGGCTTGGTCTCCTACTACCTGCCGGACAAAATCGGCAATCTGGGTGGTCGATGACACGATCACAGGCTTTTGGGGCAGAATAGCCCCTGCTGATCCTGAGAAAAATATGATCAAGTTGAAAATCAGGAAGGGCAAAAACAATGGGAATGGTTTGAATAAAAATTTCATGAGACTCTCCTTTTTAAGCAATCGCTTGAAAATTCGTACATCACTTCAAAATTCTTTACCAGCTTTTCGATCCTGGTCACTGCTGCATCCATTAGATAAATCTGCTATCTGAGGTCACGGTTCGGGCTTTGACCTGGTTTTCCTCCAACCTCCCCGATCGGACATTTTCAGTGTTCCTACTCCGGTGGATGATAACCCGGCCCTGAACATCTTTGCCGCCGGTGGGCTGGATTGGCATGCCTTCGCGGTCTTCAAACGGTGTCTGTATTGTGCCGATGTAAGTTATCTGCATATAGCGTCCCTTTATGATCCTGTTTGTTTTCCTGTTATGAATGTAGTTGAACATATATAAAACATCACGGCAATAAACTGAGAATCGATTTTTGGCAACTGTTGATACTATTCATGTGAATTTGACGATAGAACATAACATCTCTTAATAAGTAAAAAAAGATTTAAAGAAAATGACTCATTTAGAAATTTTCATAGAAGAAAATCTCGCCACATAAAAAAACCGGCTACATAAATAGACAATTGAATCGCACGGAAAGCCACGTCCGGAACAATTTTATGAACAAACCCCATTAATGAAAGCAGCAGATGCTCTCCTCTCTTTTGTGATCCACGTTTCTTTCTTCCTTTTTTAGGAGACGCTTTAATGAAGAACGGGCTCCTGATTTGAATTTTTGTTCCCGTTGGTAGAGTGACTTGGATTTTCTGATAAGAAACCAGACGCATTCCTTTTTTAGCACCGAGCTTCCGAATCCATGACAGGATCATTGTCGTTTGAAATAATGAAGTTAGATAAACCTCCCAGACCAAATCTTCAAACCAGGAAGACAAATCACGGATAGCTTCCGAAGCAGAGTCAATGGCTCCATTGATTAATACATCGTAAATTCTGACTCCAGCACACTCCATTTTTTCAGACAAGGGTTGTCTTATTCGGTCAATGATCATACTTTTAGTCTGGGTTATGCTTATGGCTTCCATTATGCCCTTTCTTTTTTGATGTTATTAGGTTTGGGGAAACCGTAACTTACTCAAACGAGAATAAAAATGGAAACCATTTCACTGTTTTTCAAAAAATCTAAATTATTGGATTACACCCGTTGCCATGACAATTTGTACCACGAAAAGTTAACCGTTTTTGTATCAGCTTATATTCTCTGGACACTCAGATATTGGACCGTATCCATGGAGCAAACAAGGAAAACCAAGGTCATAATGGTATCATCTGTAGCCCAAGCCAATTTAAAGACAGTCTTCAATAACAAAAGAAGTCAACACCCGCTCAAGAAACGCCTAGACGTTCATAGATACCATTATGTTGACTATCTTTGGTTCCAGCATTTTTCTAATTCGTTGTTTTTTAACATTGATTTCTGTAAAATAAGTTCATGCTTAAAAAATAAAGATAATGGGCACCGATGATAAAGTGACTTCTTTACCGAAAAGAGAGGGCGCTATGAGAAAAATGTCTTTAAAAGAACTCGCTGTGCCAATGATTAAAGCAATAGATAGTTTTAATTATTTGCTTAAATCCCATCACAGAAGGGTTGCCGTAATTTCATATTATATTGGGAAACAATTAAAGTTAAACGATGATGATCTATTTCAACTGATTATAGCTGCCGCCCTTCACGATATTGGCGCATTATCTGTTCAAGAAAGAGATATGCTCGTTGAAGAGGACGTTGTAAATCCGACTCCTCATTGCATAATGGGCTATCGCATGCTGTCATCATTTAGTGCCTTTAAGGATATTGCCCAAATTATAAAGCATCATCACATCAAATATATAGATTCATTAAAAGCAAAAAAAGGCGAGGTGTTATTTCAAAGCCATATTATCCATCTTGCTGATAGGGTTGATATATTAATTTTACCTGATGAATTTATTTTAAATCAGAAAAACAACGTTACGGATAAAATTCAAGAAAAGGTAGGAAGAAATCTTCTCCATCCAGAAATCTTCAAAGCATTTTTAAGAACGTCAAAAGCAGATATATTTTGGATTGAAATTAATAATTTAGATATGTATCAGCTTTTTAGAAAAATTAATTTTTCCATTAATATTAACCTCACAATTGACAATATTGTGGAATTTGCTTTGACAATGTCGAGAATAATAGATTTTAGAAGTAAATTTACAGCCTCACACTCATATACTGTTGCACATTTATCCTATTTAATCGGGGGATATTTTGGTTTATCTGAAGAAAAATGCAAAAAGTTAATGGTGGCAGGCTACCTGCACGATATTGGAAAGATAGGAATTGATCCAGGTTTAATCGAAAAGAATGGTCCCCTCACTGATGAAGAGTGCAATATTATGAAATTACATACCTATTATACGGGACAAATCTTAAATGAATTAAATACGTCTGATTGGTTTAGTGAAATTGTTATTTGGTCTGAAAGACATCACGAGAAGGCAGATGGGTCTGGATATCCATATGCCTTAGAGGATAAAGACTTGGATCTTGGTGTTAAAATATTGGCTTATTCAGATGTAATATCTGCTTTAATGGAGGAACGGCCATATCGAAAAAGTCAATCCATTGATGTTGCTATGGATATGATTAAGAAAAAAATAGCTCCCAAAATTTCAACTAAAATGTTTGACGAAATCGAGAAGCACAAAGAACAAATCAACGATTTGGTTTTGCAGTGCCAGGCACACACCTTTGGTGAATATAACTTGAGTTCACTGAATCAATAATAAGTTTATTTAAGAAGATGTATAATATAATCTTAAAATTTATACTATGCCAAGGAAAACAACTATTATAGAACGTCTTATCGCAAGTTCAATTGCATTAATCTTGTTCTTTTTGTTTACCGGATTTAAACAAATTGAGGGCCATGAACAGACAAAGATAACCGTTCTGGTTATTGCACTCTATGGCGTTGAAATCGCCAAGGTTGAATGGCAACCGACCATCGACCATCTCCAATCGTCTCTGCCGCAATATGAATTCAAGTTAATTCCTGTTCCGCCGATTGAACTCCACCGCATCAAGGAACTTGTTGCAAGCCGGGAAATAGATTTTGTTATCACCCAACCGGCAATCTATGTGGATCTCGAGTTGAACTTTGGCATATCCCGCATCCTCACAATGGTAAAAAAAGAAGGCCTGTCCGAGTTCGGCTCAACATTGATTACCCGTTCTGACAGTGGGATAAAAACAATAAAAGACTTACACGGCAAAACCATCTGTGGTGCTGCCAAGCTTGGTTTTGGCGGTTGGTTGATCGGCTACAAGGAGATGCTGGCTCATGGCTTTGATCCTTATAAAGATGCCAAAAAAGTGAAGTTTCTTGGCGACCAGATCAAGGAGATACAGGCTGTATTGGATGGAGTTGTAGATGTCGCGGTTATTAGAACTGGTATGTTGGAGAAGTTCTCAGAATCGAACCGAATTAATCTTGATGATTTTCGTGTTTTAGCACCCAAGAATTATCCTGACTTTCCCCTGGTGGTAAGCTCAGAGCTTTATCCGGAATGGGCTTTCGCGAAGACCCGCAATTCAACAAATGAGTTAAGCAAGGCTGTTGCGATAGCTCTGCTTTCGCTGAAAAAAGACAGCCCGGTAACTCAAAAGGCAGGGTTCCAGGAATGGACGCTTCCCTACGACTATCAACCGGTTCATAAGCTTTTAAAAGAATTGCACGTCGAGCCTTATAAGGATTACGGCATAATCACTGTACGTGGCTTCATCGCCCAGCATATGACCGAGACCGTAATCATTTTTGTCCTTGCAACTTCAATCTTACTAATGTCATTAAAGATATCTCTCTCAAACATCACTCTTTCTAAAGAAATTTCCGCACGTAAACAAGCAGAAGCGGAACTAAAAAAACATGTTAAAGAACTCAATAAAGCTTTTGATGAGATTAAAACATTACGCGGAATTATCCCTATTTGCAGTTATTGTAAAAAAATTCGTGATGATAAAGGAGCTTGGGATATATTAGAAGCTTATATATGCAATCACTCTGAAGCACAATTTAGCCATGGGGTATGTCCAGAATGTTACAAAAAACAAATAGAGGATCTGGACAAAGAACAAAAGGAAACCGAACAATCTCGTTAACATTACCCCGCAAGACCTGCCGGTCTTCAGTGGCAATTCAAACCTTTCCTCACCGGGAAATTGGGTGCAAACTGGTCAGAGGCCAGGTTGCGCGGATCGTTAAAGTGCGCAAATAATCAGAACTTTTGAGGAATAGCAGAGCGACATAAGTCTATAATTGAACCCTGAGAACCTTTCCAGGCAGTGCGTTGACTACTTCAGCATTGTGCCACCGAAGCTTTGCATGAGGCGGTGCCAACGACGCTAATCATTTATGAGGCTTTTTGTGTCCGGCAGAATTATGGTCTGTTGAACCATGGATTAGTATCAAGGCGATGCTGTTTTTATTAAATTTCATTCTCTGCCGTTATTATTTTAAGGTTTTTTGGTATTTCCCCATAAAGGATCATTGCCAAATCTCTCAAACCACCAGTCTTCAGCCGACAAATATCGTTCAACCTCTTCTTTTGTAAAAGAATATTTATATTGATTGCAATAATGAAGAATAGTCTTATATGCAGTGGTCAATTTTTTTGTCATTTCATTGCATTTCTCATTATCGTCGGGGTGTTTATCTGGATGCCACTGCATGATAAGTTTTCTGTAACTTGATTTGATTTCTTCCATTGATGCCCGCTCAGGCAAATTCAATATTCCTCTTGCTTCAACTATCTCATTATATTTTATCATTTTTTTACGCCGGTATTAGCAAGTCTCATAGTATTGCTATCCAACCATTTTATGGAAAGGTTATCCCCAAAAAGGAAATAAAGATAATATCCTTATCCGACCAAAATCTACAGGAAAAAAATATGGTGCATGAAGAATTAAAATAATATCGCCAGCCCCCGCCATAGGCTTTTGGGTGTGCGGCCTCTTCGGACTTTATCAACGTGGACCTCAACATCACCTCCATAGCCATGCCCTATAACCTCTGTCAACAAACGCTCTTTGGGGTTTTCGTGTAATACGCTCTACCCTGGATGAATCTGCCGGTCAACATCAACTCAAACCGGGGTTGAAACAACACTCATAAAACACCCTGTAACAAAAATCAGAATTCCGGTAAAAATATGGACTTGATTTAATATATAATTGTTATTCAGGTGGTCACTGAGCCGAAAAGCAGTACCACTTTTCCCCAGGAAAAAAAAGATAAGATAGCCACTATTGACGACAGGGGCTTCAGTGTGGTCTGCAAAAGGATGCCCGGATCAGGCTTAGATGATCCGGTTCACCCCGGTGGCAATATTGTAGCAGTAATCCCCCATCTTTTCAAAGTTGGACACCAGGGCGATGAAGAGCACCCCGGCATCCACGGAACAATCGCCGGCCCGGAGGCGTTCAATATGCTGGAAGCGCATCTCTTCACGCATCTGGTCGATGGTCTCCTCCATGTTCAAGGCCTTTTCGTAAAAGCCTTCGGTTTTTTCATTCATCTGATCCACCACCAATTGGAGAAACGCCACAGCCTTGTCTGCAATCTTGGTCAGATCCGACTTTGCCTGGTCGCTGAGTCCGATCTCGTTGTTATAGATCCGTTCGATGGTCTTGGAGACATTTTCCATGGAATCTCCGATCCGTTCAATATTATTTGTGATCCGCATCATCTCCGAGATCTCTTTGGCTTCGGGCTCATTCACATCCCCCTGGTAGATGGTGGTTAAATATTTGATGATGACCTTCTGGGTTTCGTCCAGATGCTCTTCCACCGCCTCTCGTTCTCCGAGGATATCATCATCCCTCTTTTCTATGCAGGAGGCAACCTTTGTCAGGGACATCAAGGCGAATTGGGCATTGTTGATGATCTCCCCCTTGACCTGGGCCAGAGCGGCGATGGGGGAGTCGATGAAGCTGGAATCAAACTTGGGGAGCTGATACCGTTCCCGGGATTTCTCGAGCCGGGGTGAAATCAGCATGGTCAGCTGAACCAGCCTGGGCAGGAAGAACAGAAATACAACGGCATTGATGACGTTAAAGAGGGTATGGCCGTTGGCAATATACCGGGAACAGTTGATATACTCGTTGTTGACCATCATGTCCACAGGACCGGCCCCCAATTTCAAGGTAACGGTTTCAACCACCGTTATAAAAAGGGGAAAAATCAGGAGAATGATGCCCACGCCCGCTACATTGAAAATCGTATGGGCATTGGCCGTTCTGTGCGCGTCTGGGTTTTTTGAACCGATGGTGGCCAATTGGGCGGTCACGGTGGTACCGATGTTTTCTCCCAGCACCAGAGCCATTGCCGTGGGAAAGGTCAGCAGTCCCGAAGTTGCCAGGGCCATGGTCAGACCCACCGTGGCCGAGGAAGACTGCACCATGATGGTTAAAATGGTCCCCATTGAGACACAGAGCAGGATACCGCCCATGGTTTCCGTGGAAAAGGTGGTAAAAAAAGAGATGAACTGGGGATCTGACTTGATGGGAGTCAGCCCTTGTTTCATTACGGCCATTCCGTAAAACAGGATACCGAAGCCAAGGATGATGTCTCCGATATGGCGGTAGGTCCGTTTTTTGGAAAAATATTTCAGTCCCACCCCGAGGGTCACGGCCGGAAGGGCTACCTTTGTAAGCTTAAAGGCAATCATCTGCCCCGTAATGGTGGTACCGATATTCGCACCGATGACCACCCCGACAGCCTGTTCGATGGACATGATACCGGCACTTACAAACCCGATAAGCATCACCGTGGTAGCCGATGATGACTGAACCATAGCCGTTACCCCGGCCCCGGTTAAACACCCCATGATACGGTTTGAGGAGATGGCCTCGAGAACCCTCCGAATCTTCTGGCCGGCCGTGGCCTGAAGTCCCTCTGTCATGGTCTTCATTCCCAGGATAAAAAGGCCTAATCCTCCCAGGGTTTCGATCAGAATTCCTACAATATCCAATGTGTTACACCTTTTAAATCAGGTTTATACTTAGCTAACTAAATCCTAACAAATTAAGGTCTTATATCTTAACCCCCGAAAATTTTCAATAACTTGTGGCGCCTGCCAGGCAGGAGCTTGCTCCTGCCTGCAGATACCTTTGGGAAGGCCTTCGGCCGGACAGTCTTTTGTGAAAGAAAAGACGATCCTGCCCCGATAAACAGGAGATCGGGTTAAACCACATTTTCCAGATTACATTATTTCCCCTCATGGAGAGTACAGGTATACAGGCTTACTCAAGCCTATCTGAGCGCAGCATGCAATAACAAGCATCACAGCGTTTATGTATATCCATAAGTATCGCTTTAAAATTCCTCGAATTCCCCTATAAGATTGTCAGAAATTCAAATGGTCTCTTTGGCAATTTTAGCCAATAAAAATTATGGCTCGAGTAATCCCCATATTGATCTATATCAAGGAAATCGTTCGCCAATGATATAAAATAAACCTAAGAATTTGGTAGGTTGCCTGGCAGGAATCTTCCGAAACAGGATTTATCGTACAATTATCAGAAAAGGATAAAATACTATGAAAGTTTTAAAACTTACAGAAACCACCGAGTTCATCCCTGGGGCTATGAAGAGATTCTTTTTAGTTCAAACTTCAGAATTTTTCAAAATCATCAATTTTAATCTTGATGCCGGAGTAACATTCCCTGTGCATGGGTGCATTCCCATTTAGTGGCATGAGCAAAGTGACCGATTTTGCATGAATATATTGTTAGTTAACATATTCCATCTCCCGGACAGAAGCTGGCTTCTTAAACACAACATTGATTCGGATGTCTCCGGCTTCCAAAATATACCAGGTGATTTCATACGAAGGTTGGTAACCCTGCGTATTGCACTCTCAACAGGCTGCAATTCAATAATTTAGGTTTTCTAAAAAAACGGTGAAATGGCTTCCATTTTTATTCTTGTTTGAGTTAAGTTACGGTTTCCCCAAACCTAATAACACCAAAAAGAAAGGGAATAATGAAAGCCACAAGCATAACCCAGACTAAAAATATGATTATTGACCGAATTAAACAAGCCTTACCTGAGAAAATTGAACATACGGGAGATAAAATTCACGATGCGTTAATCAATGGCGCCATTGATTCTGTTTCTGAAACTATACGTGATTTGTCATCATGGTTTGAAGATTTGGCCTGGGAAGCTTATCTAACTTCATTATTCCAAACGACAATAATCCTCTCATGGATTCGGAAGCTCGGTGCTAAAAAAGGAATGCGCCTGGCTTCTTATCAAACAATCTGGGTCACTCTACCAACGGGAACAAAAATTCAGATCAGGAGCCCGTTCTTCGTCAAAGCATCTCCTAAAAAAGGAAGAAAGAAGCGTGGGCCACAAAAGCGAGGAGAGCATTTGCTGCTTTCGGTAATAGGGTTCGTTCATAAAATTGCCCCGGACTTGGCTTTCCGTGTGATTCAATTATCAATACTGTCGCCTTCTTTTGACATAGCTTCTAACACCCTTAAACAAGAAGGAATAAACCTTAGTGCTAATCAAATCAGACGATTGGTCTCTGAAATGGGACGTCCGGACTTGGGCTCCAGAGTTGACAGGCTATTGAGCAATGATGATGCCTTTATTTTTAAAAATCGGCGCATTCTTCTTGCCGCAGACGGCGGCCGATTGCCCCCTGTGACCGAAGTTAAGTCTCGTCTAAATGTTCGGGCATCAAGCAAAATCATGAAAAAACTTAAAAGCTACTTTGTATCAAACAGCACCCGCATACAGTACGAAGCAAGTCGGGCTATAAAATTGCCAACCGGCTCTGGAGTGATTGAGAGCGCTATCCGCAGAGTAATCAACATGCGAGTAAAATCTCCTGGCTCGTTTTGGAAGTTGAATTTTGTTGAAACAGTTATCTATTTGAGGGCTCAAGTTCTGTATGGTCGCTGGGGCAACATTATAAGGAATTGGACGCATTCATTACGCTGTAATTTCATGTAGATAGCAATTAGGGCTCGTTTTTTCTGAGATCAACCCAGATACAATATGTTGTATTCAGAAAACTCCGGTCAAAAGCGGCATTTCATAATATGATTGCGCAGTTTGCTTTCTCTATTAATCTGCTTTCGGTAGATGCCGGCAGAAGCTATTTATTTTGCAATAATAATTTAATTCCCTTGACATACTCAATCTTTCCTGTATGCTTTATACCCATTGCACTACATTGAAGTGCTTGAGTTTCTTCCTTAGATATTTTCTCAGAGAAATCAGTGATTATTCTTTAAGATCGAGACGATTTATTTTTATTCTTACTTAGGAGAACGCCTACATGGCAAACGGTATCGTAAAATGGTTTAACGAGTCAAAAGGTTTTGGATTTATTGAACATGCAGGTGGTGGCAAAGATGTATTTGTCCATCATTCAGGCATCAATGCAGTTGGTTTTAAAACTCTCAATGAGGGTGATCAAGTATCATTCGACATTGAACAGGGCCCCAAAGGCCCGTCAGCTGCAAATGTGACCGTGATTTAACATACCATTTTATCCCAGTGACATTATAGCCCCTGAGTAGCTCTTTACTCAGGGGCTTTTTTGTTTTCATAAATAAAGTCGATAAATTGAATAACAAAAAGGCACTCAAACATGAATCATGCAAGGAGTATTTTATTTTTCCTGCTTGACGCTTTTCAACAATCTCCTCGGCCCGTTTAGAAACCGTCTTTCTAAGATTTGAAAATTTGAGTGGTTTTCCAGTGGTTAAGCTTGGGGTGTCTAAATGCCCTGGTTTAGTTTACTCATGATTTGGCCTCTTAACCCTTAAAATCTGGGATTACGTTCCTTTCATTCCGACTGACACAAAAGGTGCGGATTCCATACTGACTATATTGAACCCAAACTGTTCACCCTTTATGTCCTTGATGAGGACGGGAATATTGTTAAGGACATAGCTCCTTTTGTTGATGGTACTACAGGCAAAGTGGATGAATTTATAACCTTGCTCGAACAATATCTTGTGCGTTTTAAAATAGAGGATGCCTCGGAAGTTGTTCTCGTTGGCGGTGGTGCTCCATGGATATGGGAACGAATCCCAAAACTTATCCATTCTATTGGTGGTGATGAATTGAAACTTACCGAAATTATAGACTGGACGCACGCAAAACAAAATTTAAACAAGGCATTTGAGATGCTTCCAAAGAAAAAGCGTGAGAAGGTAGATTTCAACCATTTCAAGGCCTTTTGTTTTCAGGCAAAATCAATGAAATAGTGACCGAAGTTAAGTCTCGTCTAAATGTTCGGGCATCAAACAAAATCATGAAAAAACTTAAAAGCTACTTCGTATCAAACAGCACCCGCATGCAGTACGAAGCAAGTCGGGCTATAAAATTGCCAACCCGCTCTGGAGTGATTGAAAGAGCTATCCGCAGAGTAATCAACATGCGAGTAAAATCTCCTGGCTCGTTTTGGAAGTTGAATTTTGTTGAAACAGTTATCTATTTGAGGGGTGCAATTCAATAATTTAGATTTGATACTTTTTGGCAACATAACAGACAAATCATAAAATTCAGGTCCTATAAAATAAAGTGGTTACGAATGTCACATTTTGACTTTCCATGCAAAATACCCGTGATCAGGTCAAAACATAGATTATTGAATTGCACCCTCCCACACTTTGCCCCACACCGGCTGAAAAATTTATACGGACAGTTTTCGCCATACGGGAGCAGCCCGGGTATGAAACGGATCCAAGGTTATTTTGGATTATTCCTCACAGCGCAAAACACGCCGGCGCCCTGGATGATTTTTTATTTCCCAGCTGCGGGTAATTGTCCTGTAAGGGCATTCGTGCCTACCGTTGGTATCGATACTTCATCACTGACTGCATGTTACGAACCACCAGGAATGCATCTTTAAGGCGGTTGCGATCAACGAGGGAAAGGTTGTCAGGTGACACAAAGTTGTCCATTTCCTTGCCGGCCTTGACCTGTCTTGCCTGGTGCTGAATGCGCAGCTTGCTTATAAACTCAAGAGCATCGTGCAGTTCCCCGGCACTGTCTTTAGAGATAGAGTTGCTACTTTCCATCAAATCAAGGCGATCCAGGGTATTGATTGCGCTGCTGCACTGGGCAAGGGCATAGACACGAACAAGGTCCACAATGGGAACAATACCGTTAAGCTTGATATCAAATGTATGGTCGTGCTCTCCTCCTTTGATTAATATAAAATTACGGAAAAACCCCAGCGGTGGTTGGCGGGAAAGCGCGTTCATTGTCATATGGGCCAGGAAAATACTATTGTCGCGGGTCTTTCCTAGTACATGATCACGCAGGTCTTGAAACAGGCTGCGGTTGCCGTATATGCAGCGTAGATCAAAAAAAACACTGGTCAGCATCAGGGCTTCGGGTTCAGGCCGGTCAATCCACTGGCTGAAATTTTTTTTCCAGACTTTCAGGGGTTGGCGCCAATCATAGTTGGTCGCCATCATGTCGCCGGGGCAGTAGATGTAACCACAGTCGTTGAGTCCGTCACAGACATGTCCGGCCAGCAGACGGAAGTATTTGTTATGCTCTTTTGGAATGTAATCATCCGCCAGGATCAGGATATTATCCTGATCCGTCTTGGCAATCTGTTCCTCTCGCGCCTGGGAGCCTGCGGCGACCCAGGCGTAGGCCACGGGAGCAGGCCCCAGTCTTTCTTCGGCCAACTGAAGCAGGCGGGTAGTGACGGCGTCTGTGATGGACGTAATCAGGTGCCCTAGGCCCATGGCTGTTGCCCCGGCAGCCACCAGATTGACCAGCAGCTCGGGAATCTTTGCCGTTACCGCCTTTATCCTGTCAATATCAGTGTGCTTGTAGATATCACCAATAATATCGACCGTAGAGCAGGTGTACTGCCTGGTGAGATCAGTGGTGGTAATCATGCCCGCCAGGCGGTTGTTGGCCATCACCGGCATATGATGGACGTTGTAACGGGCCATTTGAAGTTGGGCCTTAAAAGCAAAATCGCTGCTGTTAACAGTAGCCGGGTTCTCGGTCATGATTTCACTGATCCTGTCGTTAAGGTCCAGCCCCCGGGCAATCACCCGGTTGCGCAGGTCACGGTCGGTAACAATCCCGATCAGTTTTTGTTCGCGGCGTTCCGGTTCGTGGTATATAAGGATTGAAGAGACACCCTTTTGGCTCATGATTTGGGCAGTCTCCTGTATGGTGGCTGTAACCGGCACTTTGACCGGGGTGCGGCTTAACAGTTCCCTGACCGGTGTAAGCATCAAGTTGAGCTGGGTTAGATCACTTTGACTGAACAGGCTTGCGTCTTCACGCTGCCGTCTGCTTTGCACGTCATCGCAGCTGTCGAAAAAACCGTCGAGCTGGGCATTTTGATCGCAAATCCTGTATAGATCAGCAGCGCGGAGACGATATACCACGGTGTCCTCCACGGCAAATGCTTTGAGCTTGTCCCGGCTGCCGACGTGGGATGAACGATATCCAAACATATCATTTTCACCGAGGCGGGCCTGCAGCTCACCGTCTGCTGTGTTAAGTTCCACCTTTCCCGTACGGATCAGGTAAAGGTGATCAAACAGGGTTCCGGCATCGGGAATCTCTGAACCTGTGGGAAAATAGCGTATCTGTAGCTTTTCCGACAAGTCGGACAATGTTTTTTCAGACAATAGGTCAAATGGATGGTTGTTTGCCAGAAAGCTGCGTATTTCCTGTAATTCAATATTCATATACCTTATAATACATACTCCTTTCTGCGCTGATGTATCAATCAGGCTTGGGCCCATAAACACAGGTTACATACAACCGGTGCCAGATCCCCTGCACTCCCCGCAAGACGCCTGTTTCCGGACAATCAGATGGTTTAGCGACTCCCCTTTTTTTAAGGACATGAGTACAAGGTCAATCATGCCGTTGACTTCATGGATGGTAAATCCCATGGAGCTCAACTTCTTTTTAGGCGCATCCCCGGCACCGGACACAAGGATGGTGTGGCAATCCTTAATGGACCGGGCAAAATTGTACCATCTGATCTCTCCGCCGCCTGGCCGGGGCAAGGTTCGTGTTTCCACAAACGCCGGCGTGTCCTGATTCAAGTCATAGATATGCATTTCCGTAGCTTCACCCAGGTGCTGATTGATCAACGCACCTTCCCGGGTGGCCAGGGCCACATACGGCCTCGGTTCGGTAGCATTGAACGCAAACGTATCCTTTATACCGGGCATTTCATGACTATCTTTCGCCGTTCCGGACCCGGGATCCGGGGACGTGTCGTGGTGGGTCAGCCGATCCATGAGATTCTGGTTCAAGGGATCATCCAGCAGGCCGACGGCATCAGCCCGGCAGCGCTTACAATGGGTCATCTGTGGCACAAAGACCTGGGCCGCCTTTCTAAGTTCCTTGAGCTGATCTTTGGACGGTTCCGGCATATCTTCAAAATTTGAGTCCTTGGTAGGGAAATAGGGCATGATGTTAAAAATATCCACATCCATTTCACCCATTTTTTTGGCCACATCTACCATATGCTCATCATTGATGCCGGGCAAAAGAATGGAATTCACCTTGACCATAATATCGCGTTCTTTAAGGCCTTTGACAGCGGCAAACTGACGCTCCAAAATCAGTTTTGCGCCCTGGGCCGGTCCTATGGAGCGTTTGCCGTCCCTTACCCAGGAATACATTTTTGCACCGATTTCAGGGTCCACCGCATTGATGGTGATGCTGATATGGGTGGTATTGACGGCTTTCAGTTCATCCAGGTAAGGATGGATGTTCAGGCCGTTGGTGGCCACGCAAAGCAGCATTTCCGGATAGGCGGCGCGCACCCGGGTCAATGTCTCCATGGTTTTGCCGGCGTTGGCAAAGGGGTCGCCCGGGCCTGCAATGCCCACCACCGAGGTGTTGGGTTTGGCCTCAACCACCTCTGCCAGGTAGGCCATGGCCTGATCCGGGGTCAAAAGGGATGAGGAGACCCCTGGACGGCTTTCGTTGACACAGTCAAATTTTCGGTTACAGAAATTGCACTGGATATTGCAGGCCGGCGCAACCGGAAGGTGGACCCGACCGAAATCCTTACAGGATTTTTTGTTAAAACAGGGATGGTTATCTAAATTCATCATAATTTACAATTTTCCTTATTTAGTTTCTGTAGAAAAATAGTCAATTTTGTTGGAGTTCAAGGCGGACAAAAATTTTAACCGGAGGAATATATAAAATATTTCGAGGATTAAAATTTTTGCCCAACGAAGAAATCGGACAAAAGGGGCAGTTTTGCTACGGGAAATATTTACATGTATGAATATCCTATTCTGGACGCGGTCTGTTTTGCCGTAAGAATTGTGTTTACAATATTGTCAAACAGCTGCTGGGCCCCTTTGTAACCAACGTGCAGGATACGTGAGCCGCCTATCCTGTCATGGATGGGAAATCCCACCCGGACCATGGGGATTTTCAGCCGTCTTGCCATGGCATATCCCTTGGAGTTGCCGATGATGAGTTCAGGCCTCAGATCTTCGGGCATGGCCGCGGCGGTCTCTTCCATGCAGGTGAAATCCATGTCATTCTGGATAATGATCTGGTCAATGACTTTTTCGGGCAACATCGCTTCAAGGGCCGCTCTAAATGTTTTGCTTTTACCGCCGGATGCGCACAGGACCGGAACAATGCCGACTTCGGCAAGGAATCCGGCCATGGAGACCACAAAATCCTCTTCCCCGTAAATCAGTGCCCGTTTTTTCGATACATATTTATTGCCGTCCACATAGGTATCCACCAGCCGCCATTTCTCTTTTCTGTAACGCTCAGGAACAGGCCTGCCAGAAATCCGGGACAGGATATCCAGGAAATGATCCGTGGCCTTAACTCCTATGGGGATGGGAAGGCGGGTGCAGGGAACGCCAAAGCGCTTGCTCAAAATTTCCCCAGCAGTCTCCTGACCCTTTTCTGCGGCCAGGGCCAGCACAGCACCGAATTCCATACTGTGATGCGCCACATTCATAGTTTCAATGGCCGAAATAGTTGTCCCCCCTTTCTGGATAGCCTGGTATTCCTCCCATGACGGCCCTTCCAGCCTTTCCGAATAATCGGGCAGAATGGTGACAGGGATTTGAAAATCCTCAAAAATGTCTTTCAGATACCGCAAATCTTCATTGGAAAGCATACCGGGAAACAGGTTAATTGATTCCTTTTCTTTAGACCCGTTTACGGTCCTTGTGCCCGGCGGGTTGAAGCGGTCCACCACGGCGGCCACGGCACCGTGAAATCCGTCCACGTGGGTGCCGGTATAGGACGGAGTGGAGACATGAACCAGGGCCGTGTCCCCGATGGCATTGCCCATGCTGTTTAAAATTAACTGCACATCATCCCCTATGGTTTCGGAAAGACAGGTCGTGGCGATACCAATCATGGCCGGTGCATACTGGCGCGCCACGTTTTCAATGGCCAGTTTCAGGTTGGCCCCGCCCCCGAATACAGCTGTCTCTTCGGTGAAGTTGGATGAGGCAATATCCACGGGCTCCTTGAAATGGGAGATCAGGTAACGCCGCATGTAGGTTGAACATCCCTGGGAGCCGTGGAGCAGGGGCACACAGCCTTCAATCCCCTGGAACACCAGGGTGGCTCCCAAAGGCGTGCACATTTTGCACGCATTCTGGGTGGGGGTATATGAGGGTATCTCTTTCTTAATTTTGCTCGTGGTCATATCGCACTTTCCTTTCCGGCGGGATTCTGCCGCCTGGGTACAAGATCCCATATCGGGCTTGTCACGGTTTCGTGAACTTCTTTTGCAAAATTGACCATGCCTTCAAATCCCACCAAAGGAATTTTTCGTTCATGGTTATGGTCGCAGAACCCGATGCCCATTTTATAGGCAATGGGTCGTTCCTTTACTCCGCCGATGAACAGATCCGCGTCCTTTTCAACGGCATATTTGGCAAGTTCAAGGGGATTTGAGTCATCCAAAATTACGGTGCCGTCGTTGCACATCTGCCTGAGCACCTCATAATCTTCCTTGGTACCCGTCTGGGAGCCGGCCAGGACCACTTCCATACCAATGGTTTTCAGTGCCTTGATCAGGGAGAAGGCCTTAAAGGCACCGCCCACGTATATAGCGGCTTTTTTGCCTTCGAGATCTTTTTTCATGGTCTCCAGGCGGGGAACAATGGCCTGGACTTCCTTTTTGATCAGATCCCGGGCCTTTTTCAAAATTTCCGTATTTTTGTTAAAGTGTACCGCCACCCGGTACAGGGCATCCGACGTGTCTTCAATACCGAAGTAGGAGACCCTTATAAAGGGGATGCCGTACTCTTTTTCCATCTGCTTTGCCAGATGCGTGACAGACCCTGAACACTGCACCACGTTCAAAGCGGCATTGCGCGCCTGCATCACTTCTTCCACCCGGCCGTCACCGGTGATCACGGAGACCACCTTGACCCCCATGGCCTCATAATATTTCTTAATGATCCATGTCTCTCCGCCAATATTGAACTCACCAAGGATATTTATGGAGTCCGGGATGGTAATTTGGGGTTCCCTGTTTCTTTCGATCAGACTGAACAAGGCGTCACAGGCCGCCTTGTACCCGTCTCTTTTGGTACCTTTAAATCCTTCGGAATGGACAGCGATGACAGGAATGTTGGTCTCTTCTTCCACCTGGCGGCAAACCGCGTCAACGTCATCACCAATGATGCCCACAATGCAGGTGCAGTACACAAAGGCGGCCTTGGGTGAATATTTGTCAATCAGCTCCAGCAATGCTTTTTTAAGCTTTTTTTCCCCGCCATAGATAATATCAGTCTCTGACAGGTCTGTTGAAAAACTCATCCTGTGAAGCTCCGGACCCGAAGACTGGGCCCCTCTGATATCCCAGGTATAGGAGGCGCATCCGATGGGACCGTGAATGAGATGCAAGGCGTCGGCAATGGGGTAGAGCACCACCCTGGAGCCGCAGAACACACAGGCCCTCTGACTGACTGCGCCGGCCAGACTTTTGGTATCACATGCCATGTCAAAGGGCTGACTCCCCTTCTGGTAAATTTGTTTTTCCCGCTGTTTGAGTACCGATATGGAGGTCATTTTATTTATCCTTAATTATCAGGTTATAATCTTTTTTTATGTCTTTGAGCCTCATATATGCCTCCTGTTTTGCTGTTAAGTATGAGCGGAGAACTCTTCAATCCCGGGAAGTGCATGTTTTGTACCAAATCATAAAATATTGAATATCACCATATATAATAAATAGTTATATACTTTTAACAACTAAACATATTCTATGAAGACCACATAATGAGACAATAAAGAGACAGTTATATAGAGACATATTTGTTTGCAGGAAAATGTATGGTTGTCTGGATAAATTGCCACCCTTTGAACGGACTGTCAGGTCATTGTTGAAATCCCGAAAGAATACCCCTCTGCTATGTGGTTTAGGAATTATTACAAGACAACAGATTGGTGCATCTTTTGACAACCCTGAAAAACAATTGATTTTGGCAGGATACCAGTTTACCTTTTTTACACTGTAAAAGGTTTTACAACACTGGGCAGCACACAGGAAATCATGACATGAACAGACCGCAATCGTATGTGATCGGTATTGCAGGTGGCTCTGGGGCAGGGAAAACCACGCTTATCAACAGGATACTACAGCACACAGGACCTGACCGTGTTGCCGTTATCCGGCATGACTGGTATTATCAACACCATCCTCACATGCCACTGGCCGACCGCGCCCAGGTGAATTATGACCACCCCGATGCCCTGGACACAGCTCTTTTGGTCAAACAACTTAGGACGCTTCTTGACGGGAAGACTGTAAAAGCGCCCCAATATGATTATAATACCCATCTGCGGCTGGGGCAGACTGTCACCATTCATCCCTGCCCTGTCATCATCATTGATGGTATATTAATTTTTACTGACCCAGCCTTAAGGGCGATGATGGATCTCAAGGTCTATGTGGATGCCGACCCGGATATCCGCTTCATCCGGAGAATGACCCGGGATATTGAGCACCGGGGCCGCACCCGTAAATCGGTGGTTAGCCAATACCTTGAAACGGTCAAAC
Source organism: uncultured Desulfobacter sp. (assembly GCF_963665355.1). GTDB lineage: Bacteria > Desulfobacterota > Desulfobacteria > Desulfobacterales > Desulfobacteraceae > Desulfobacter. The sequence goes on along the minus strand of NZ_OY762229.1, from coordinate 3,700,007 downwards.
CCATGCACGACCGGTTTGTGGCTCCTTCCAGAGAATACGCGGACATCATTGTCCCCGGCGGCAGCCAGAATGATCCGGTCATCAACCTTTTAACGGCAAAAATAGGCCGTTTGACCCAATAGCCGTTGGGCCGCCGGTTCACACACCCCAAGTTTATATGAAAGACTGGGTAACTTACCAAGATCTTTCAAACTTTGTTGTGGGCTGAACCCGGTAGCTGATATGTCAGGTCAGCCCATGGCTGTTATATTAGATTATGAATAAACTTAGAGGTAACAAATTGAAGTATTAAGACAGGAGACAAAATGGCTGAAAAAGATCTTGTTACTGTTGAACAAATCACAAAAAAAATTTATCTCATCCGGGGTTCTAAAGTTATGTTGGACTGGGACCTGGCAGATCTTTATAGGGTTAAAAGAAAAAACTTAAAACAATCTGTCAGAAGAAATATAAGCCGCTTCCCTGAGGATTTTATGTTTAAATTATCAAAAGAGGAGTTTGCAGCTTTGAAGTCACACATTGCAGTCTCCGATTCTGATGATAAGAATTTACGTTCTGCACCTATGGCTTTTACCGAACAAGGAGTAGCAATGCTTTCCAGCATATTGAGAAGCGATCGGGCCATCCAAGTTAACATCCAGATTATACGAATCTTCACTAAAATGCGTGACGTGATCTCTGAGAACAAAGAATTACGCAAAACCGTGGAAGAATTGAAACAGCAAACAGATGAACTGTTTTGAAGTGATGTTCTCTGACATGGATCTACTTCTGGGGCAATTAAAGCTCAGGACAACAAAGTCAGGAATTGGGAGTTGAGAATTATGTCTTATCTTTTTTCTTTTTCATTTCGATATACCAATCTTTATCTCCGTAAAGTTTATCAGAGCATTCGGGGCAAATGCCATGACTGAAAAAAGCCTCTGAATGTTTTTCAATATATCCTTCTAAAATGTTCCAGTATCCTTTGTCATCCCGAATTTTTTTACATATGGAGCAGATAGGCAGAAGACCTTTAAGAGTCTTAATGTTTTCAAGAGCCTCCTGGAGTTCATTTATAAGAAACTCTTGTTTTTTTTCACTTTGTTTACGTTCTGTAATATCCCGGACAAGGGCAAGAATATAAGGTTTTTTATTTTGATAGAAAATGTTTGAATTTATTTCAACCGGAAAGGTTTCACCCGATTTTTTCACATGAATTGTTTCAAAAATAAGTTGCCCTTTTTTAATGAGTTCCTTTCTGAAATCTCCTTTTCCATGCTCGTTTACATCAGATTTGGCTGTTATATCAGATGCAGAAATATTCAAAAATTCGTCATAGGTATACCCGTATTGTTTACAGGCAATGTGATTAACTTCCACAAACGATGCAAAACCCTCTCCCTCTTCTTTGAGCGGATGAACAAATATTGCCTCATTAATTGAGTTGAAAAAAGTTTTTATTCTTTCAGATTGAATGAGCAATGCGTCATTGGCCATTTTAAATTCGGTAATATCTATTATATTTCCAATAACCTTTTTAACCTTATCACCTTTTAAAATGGCTTCGGCGGCATTCCTGATCCATATTTTTTCCCCGGACAGTTTTTTAAACTCAAATTCGAGATCATAAGCAATCCCCTCTTCCACGCATCTGAAAAAAGCATCCGATATAATTACACGGTCTTCACGTTTATAGCATCTGAGACTTGCTTCAATATGATAAGGCGAACCAGAATCAAAATTCCCAGGGTCAAACCCATGTATACGATACAGTTCTTTTGTCCAATACATCTTTTGCAACTCGACATCCCATTCCCATCCACCTATTTTTGCCAGGCGCTGGGAATTGGCAAGCAGTCTTTGGTTTTGTCTCAATTTTGTATATATCTGCTTGCTTTTGGTAATATCTGTAATGATATGAATGTATTTGATTGGCCGGTCTTCAGCATTAAGGATCGGGTCTACCACAACCTCAAACCATTTTTCCCCAATCTGAAACTCCATGGATTCCCGTTGCAAACTATGCCTTGCCTTTAAAACGGGACACCCTTCAACCGGTTGGTCTGCACCATGCGCAACCTTCCAACATCTTTTACCTATCACTTCAAATGTAGTTTTGTTGAACAGATTCTTGACCGAATTATTGGATAGGAGGATAAAATTGTCTTTATCAATAATCCAGACGACTGACTCCATGGCGTTGAAAGCTGAAAGGAGCTCCTCATTGATTATTGATTCCTGCGGCTTAGTCATGGATCTCCCTATCCCCTTATTTTTTTTAGAATTCAAGCAATATGTTGTGAATTGCCATTGATAAGAAAATAGTTAAGACATGAACCGTGCCAAGGGTATCAACTGACAATTTAAAAAAGCACAACTTCAAAAGCCACTGTTTGAGCGTCTTTTAAGTTCCAAAATTTAAAATGAAGTGATAACGAGATATGATCATATAATTATTGGGTGTCGAAATATAATTTTTAATGCCTATATTTCACCACAACAACCTAAAGAAGATGGGTAAAGATCTGTTTGAATCCAGATAGAAACCATAAGGCTGAGGCCACCATCAGATGCTTCATAGCAGTAGTTCTTGATGACCATGTGAAGAACCGGCTGGGCCGGATCCAGACTGCACTTCGTGCCACCGGCATCCATGCGGGATGGCCTGCAGCCCGAAATTTTCATCTGACCCTGAAATTTCTTGGAAATATTTCCCCGCAGGCTGTTCCCTGCATAGAAACAGTGTTATCTGAAGCGGTTGCCGATAAAGCCCGATTTCATATCACATTGAACCGGCTTGGTGTTTTTCCAAACATACGCCATCCCAAGGTCATCTGGATTGGACCGGACAAGGTATGTCCAGAAATATTACTTTTACAGCAACACATTGATTCAAAACTGAATCAATGCCACAGCTTTGCCAAAGATAAAAATTTTTCACCCCACATTACACTGTCCCGGGTGCGCCATTACGTAAAACCGGATCTCTTAACCCAAACACTTGAAATTGACGCAGGTTCCATATCAATCCCTGTACACCAGGTTCATCTGATAAAAAGCCAGCTCAACCCTTCGGGGGCTGTCCATTCTTCTTTATTCTGTGCTAACCTGCAATAAAAAAGGGATATCCCCCAAGTGAAACACTGACCCAAAAAGCGAGGGCAGCCTATGAATATGGTTGAAGTCAAAGATGTCAGCAAAACCTATAAACAGGGCAAGGTTCTGGTTCATGCCCTGGACGGCGTCTCCCTTTGTATTGAAAAGGGCGGGTTCTGTGCGCTGGCAGGACCTTCAGGATCAGGCAAAACCACCCTGCTCAATCTCATTGGTGGTCTTGACAACCCGACCCGGGGAGAAATCATCCTGGATGCAGAGACAATCACCGGATTGTCCCAGTCAAAACTTGCAGATATTCGCCTGAACAAAATCGGCTTCGTATTCCAGGCATATAACATCATTCCGGTGCTGTCGGCCCGGGAGAACGTGGAATATGTCATGCTCATGCAAGGGGTTCCTGGAAAACAAAGAACACAGCGGGCCAGGGCTGTTCTGGATGACGTGGGGCTTTCGGGCATGCACGACAGACGGCCGTCGGAGCTGTCAGGCGGCCAGCAGCAAAGGGTAGCCGTGGCAAGGGCTCTTGTATCCAATCCGGCCATCATCCTTGCGGACGAACCCACGGCCAACCTGGATTCCCAGACCGGCCACGGACTTTTGGAAATGATGACCCGGATGAATGAAGAGCGAAAGGTGACCTTTATCTTTTCCACCCATGACAGGATGGTGATGGACTTTGCCCGAAGAATCATCCAGCTCAAGGACGGGGTGGTGGTTGATGACCATACCAAATAAAAAAAAATGCACCCAGCGGATACATATTGCCACAAAGTCCCTGGTCATGGTCTGCTTTTTATTTCTGTTCTGGATTACCCCTGTTTTTCCAGGGTACGCACAAAAGGGGACATCTCTTCCGGAAATGCAATGGGATGGCCATCTTAAACTTTACGGCCGGGTTCTTTTTCCAAAATCCCATTCCGCATACCAGTCCGTAGGTCTGTCCCCCAACTATGACGGTTATGAAGAACTGCGCCTGAATAACAAAACCTTTTTGGGCGATGAACTCTATATGGAGGTTAACTATGAAGCCTTGGCCGGAGGCGGCGATACCCGCTCGGACGGGGAAAAACTCAAAGCGCTCTACCCTGCCCTTTTCCCCGATGGCCTGTTTGCCCCGGTAAGGGATGACAGGCGTCTTTTTGACCTGACAGCCACCCTGAACCAGACAGACAATTCTGTCATTTACCATCGCCTGGACAGGGCATTTTTATGTTTTTCACCTTCCTGGGGGCAGGTTCGCATCGGACGCCAGGCCGTGACCTGGGGGCATGGATTTACCTTTAATCCCATGGATCTATTCAACCCCTTCTCCCCCACAGATCTTGAACGCGATTACAAAACCGGAGACGATCTTATTCTTGTTCAAATTCCGGTCAAAGACGCAGACATGGATTTGATCTATGCCGCCCACAGAGATCCGGACACAGATCAGGCAGGAATAGATCAGGCCTCCCTGGGTGTAAAGCTTCACACCAGACTTGGCCAGCTGGATACCGATGTGATGGCGGCCCGGCACTATAGAGACATTGTCACAGGCATCGGCGCAACGGGCAACTTAAAAGAGGCTGCTTTCCGCCTGGATCTGACCGGCACCTTTCTTGATCAAAAGAGCCGGGGACGATCATTTTACATCTCCGGTATGGCCAATCTTGATTATTCCTGGATTTGGCTCGATAAAAACTGGTACGGGTATGTGGAACTTTATTACAACGGACTTGCCGACAATGATTACAGCCGGGAATTACAGGACCCGGCTGTTTCAGAGCGACTGGACAGGGGCGAACTTTTTGCCATGGGGAGGTGGTATGCCGCGGCCAATGTCAATCTGGAGATACACCCCCTGGTCAACGCGTACCTCTCGCCCGTTATCAATCTCCACGACGGATCGGGTATGCTGCTGCCCCGGATCGTCTATGATTTGTCCGACAATATCCGCATCACCCTGACTGCCATGTTAAACTGGGGATCATCCGGTACGGAATACGGCGGCTACAGCATCCCGGACACCGACTTGACCACGGCATCGGCGGACACGGTGTCGGCGTGGCTCACCTGGTATTTTTAAGTCTGCTGCTTTTTTAAATTTTTCTTGAAGGCCCATGTTCTTCAGTACCCGGAAAACACGTGGACCGAACATTACAGAGTGTCCTGGCGGCTTTTAAGATAACCGGCATCGTCCGGCAGACCGGACATGCGTGCGGTTGAATTAGCAAGGTGGTCGCAGGCTTCGTTCAGAGGGTTTCCGGCATGGCCTTTGACCCAGATGAACCGGATATCACGGCCCGGGAGCAGGTCCAGAAGACGCTGCCACAGATCAGGATTCATGGCAGGCGACCCGTCGGATTTTTTCCACCCCCTGCGCTGCCATCCCTTGGCCCAGTTTTTGGTAATACCGTTGACAACATACCGGGAATCCGAATGCAGGCAGACGGGACGGGTCTCCCCTTCAAGGGCCTCAAGGGCTACGATAACAGCCAAAAGTTCCATGCGGTTATTGGTAGTCAGATTAAACCCGCCATTAAAGGTTTCCCCTGTTTCAAACACCACACCATACCCCCCGGGACCGGGATTTCCGATGGCCCCGCCGTCCGTATATACCACCACGGCATTTTCCAGATCATCACAATTGGCGGCATGATTTTCATCAATCTTTGTTTTCTTTGACCAGGCAGATACCTTTTTGGCCGAAGATTCAACATTGGTGCAGGAAGGATCCTCAAGAAAGGCTAAGGCCTCCTGTTCCGTTTTAAAACTTTTAAATCGGGCACCGGCAAACCCTTTGACCTGGCGCTCGGCCTCGGGCCATGATTTAAATATTCCTGTTTTTCGGCCCCTGGCCACTGCATAAAATTTCATAGTCCGACTATAGGAGCAAAAAATATGGATGTAAAGAAACATCTGTGTATCAAAATTGGGCTGTTTCTTGAAATAAATTTGCAGGCGGTGTAGAGTACTGAAACAATAACGGATCAATTGCAATATGTTGCCGTCGGTTTCAGGTCCCCGAACCTAAAACACAGGGGGAGGGGGCAAATAAAACAGGCGGTTAAATATTTTGCATTAACCATAAAGGAGGTACAATGGAACCTAGTAAATTCCGTGAATCAAGACTGTCCATCAACCGCTTGTGTGAGCAAATGGACCAGCTTATAGAAAACCAGGCGGTGGATGAATCCAAGGCCTGTTTTGATCGGGCTTTTGGTGAACTGGACGAGTTGAAGCCCAAGGCTTCAGGGGATATCCAGAAACGTTCGGTCAAAAATCTGGCAATGAAGCTCAAGGGGATGGAAACCAGGATTTCCAAATTGAAGACCAAGGGGACGTCTGCATCCGGAACGGCTTCCCGGGGTAAAAACAGCATTGAATGGGACATTGACCGGGTGGCACAACTATCAAAATCATTCCTTGAAAAAGTACTGGAAAACATGGCAGGCGATCCGGGATCTAAGGTTTTTTTCGGCACTTCGGGCAAGGGAATCCGTCCCAACTACCAGGTTGAGTTCCAGGACGGCCGGATGGCTTTATTTTCAGGTTCCGGCCATAAACCCAAGGCCGATGCCCAGGGTGCAAAAAATGTCTCTTCCCCTTTTCCCTTCCAGGATATTGACGCCATTGTAAATAAAACAGGCGATATTTGAAGGATTAAAACGGATGAAAACAATCAGAACACTGACTTTATTTGCCTTGATGTTTTCTGTCATGCCTGCGTTTACCCACAAGGCCCCGGCAGCAGATATGCCATCGGCCACACAAACCCTTAAAGTCAGCATTGACCAGATTATCGATGTGCTCAAGAAACCGGAATTTAAAGGAGATGCGTTCAAGGAAGTCCGAAGACAGCAAATCCGTGACATTGTCCTGTCCCGCTTTGATTTTGAGCGCATGGCCCAGTCCAGTCTTGGAAAATACTGGAGAGAGCGAACCCCTGAAGAAAAACAGGATTTCACGGTCCGGTTTCAGCGTCTGATTGAAAACACTTACATATCCAAGCTTGAAACCTATACCAATGAAAAGGTGCTCTACCTTGATGAGCAGCTCAAAACCAAAAATGACCGGGAATACGCAAAAGTCCAGACCCAGCTTCTTACCGTGGATGGTACTGAAATCCCCATTGCCTATATGATGCACAGACAGTGGACAGAGCCCTGGCTGGTGTTTGACATCAACATCGAAGGGGTGAGCATGGTTAATAATTACCGTTCCCAATTCGGGGAATTTCTCAGCCAGAAATCATTTGCGGCGCTTCTCAAAGATCTGGACGCAAAAAACAGCTCCAACTAGAGCCTGGACAAAACAGTAAACAACTTTCACTTGTGCCGGCCCGGGATATATCGGGTCGGCATATTGCTCACAGCTCTTCATGTTCCGCTGTCCGGCAAATCGTTCATCTCCCTCCTGAATCCCCATCAAACTTTAATACAATTTTAATTATTTTATATTACCATTGATGATCCCAGTGCGTTATCATTGGAGATGCGGCTGAAGATCGGATTATGGCAAAAGCACCTCTACTTTTTGCAAAGGTGCTCCGTGACGACTGTCCCGGGGCAGGATTCACCATAAAAAGGAGTATATAAAGAAAAATCTGCGCACCGAAACACAATCCTAACTTTTTGCTCATACAATATTAAACCGAATCTAATAAATTTGACTAAAGTTTTTATTGTATGCTTAAAAGCCAAAGCATCCCATATTTTAAGGATTATAAATGACACCGATTCATTTACTTTTCAATCTGTTGGCGCTGACAGTGGCGGGCTTTTTCCTGGGGCGCAGCAAAGCCCTTGCTGTCTCCGTGCCCCAGGGCGGTCCACGGGCACTTCACTCCAAACCGTGCTATTACGGAATCCTGACATCCCTTTGGTGTGCGTTGCCGGCCTTGATCGTTTTTTCCTTCTGGATGTTTTTCAAGTCCACCATTATCACGAATCTGGTGATCGCCGGTCTTCCGGACCAGATCCGCACCCTGCCCGACGCCAACCTCAATCTTGTTGTCAATGATATCAAAAATCTTATGGCCGTTGATATTGCAGGCGACACCATCAGCCCTGCCATCCAGGCGGCAGCCGACCATTACAAAAGCCTTGAAATGACCAGCCAGGCAGCATTAACCGTTATTGTAACGGCAATGGGCCTGGCTGCCATTGCCGGCGTATACTTTAAAATCACACCAAAGCTTCGGGCCAGAAACCAGGTGGAAAAGGTGATTGAGATCCTGCTTATCGCCTGTTCCACCCTGGCGGTTTTCGCCACCATCGGCATTGTGCTTTCTGTGCTTTACGAGGCGATCCGGTTTTTCAACATTGTTCCCATCCATAAATTTCTATTCGGTCTTACATGGAGTCCCCAGCTGGCCATTCACGAGGAGCAGATCGGCTCTTCGGGTGCCTTCGGGGCGGTTCCGGTGATCCTGGGGACCATGCTCATCGCCGGCATCGCCATGTGCGTAGCCGTTCCCCTGGGACTGATGGCCGCCATCTATCTATCCGAATATGCCAACAGAACGTTTCGAAGTGTTGCCAAACCGCTCCTGGAGATCCTTGCCGGCATTCCCACGGTTGTTTACGGTTTTTTTGCAGCGCTTGTTGTGGCCCCGGCCATAAGGAGCGCAGGAGATATCCTGAAATTTTCCGTATCATCGGAAAGTGCTCTGGCCGCAGGCGTTGTCATGGGCATTATGATCATTCCCTTTGTATCATCCTTATCCGATGACGTGATCAGTGCGGTTCCCCAGTCTTTACGGGACGGAGCTTTGAGCCTTGGCTCCACCCGGAGCGAAACCATTGTAAATGTCGTGCTGCCTGCAGCCCTGCCCGGAATTGTGGGCGGGGTACTGCTGGCCGTATCCCGGGCCATTGGAGAGACTATGATTGTTGTGATGGCGGCAGGGCTGTCAGCCAACCTCACTGCCAATCCCTTCCAGGCCGTGACAACGGTTACGGTTCAGATTGTCACCCTGCTGATGGGGGATCAGGAATTTGACAGCGCCAAAACCCTGGCCGCGTTTGCTTTGGGCCTTCTGCTGTTTGTCATTACCCTGAGTTTGAACGTGGTGGCCCTGATGGTGGTCAGAAAGTACAGAGAACATTATGAATAATTCAAAACATACAAAAAGCAGTGTCCGAACCATAGATATTGTCAAAAAGGGAATGAACAGACGTTACCGCAAGGAACTCAGGTTTCGTCTTTTCGGGTTTGCCGCCGTCATGATCAGTCTGGGCTTTTTGTCCCTGCTGTTTATCTCCATTATTTCCAACGGATATACTGCGTTTCAGCAGACCATTGTCCGGCTGGATGTATTTCTGGATCCCAGCACAATAGACAAGGATGCCCTGGCTGATGCCAACTATTCAAAACTGGTCCATGGCGCGTTGCTGGCTGATTTCCCCGATGTGACAGAACACGGTGATCAACACAGATTATTCGGGCTTGTGAGCACAAGCGCCGCCTACATGCTCCAGGATTTTGTCACCAGAAACCGGGGGGACATCGGAACCACCATTCAAATATGGGTACCTGCCGATGATGATGTGGACATGCTCATGAAAGGACACATTGACCGGAACCTGCCCGAATCCCAAAGACGGATCAATGACCGGCAGCTTGCCTGGATCAATGAACTGGTCAAGCAGGGAAAAATCAAAAAGGTATTTAACAAAACCTTTTTCACCGCAGGGGGATCCAGTGAGCCTGAACTTGCCGGCATTTGGGGTGCGGTGTGTGGATCATTCTACACTCTTATTATCACCCTGGCCCTCTCCTTTCCCGTCGGGGTGTCTGCCGCCATCTACCTGGAAGAGTTTGCCCCTAAAAACAGATGGACAGATATCATTGAGGTGAACATCAATAACCTGGCCGCCGTACCTCCCATTATATTCGGGTTGCTGGGCCTGGCCGTGTTTTTAAATTTTTTCGGTCTTCCCAGATCTGTCCCCCTTGTGGGCGGACTGGTTTTAACCCTGATGACGCTGCCCACCATTATCATTGCAAGCCGGGCCTCCCTTAAATCGGTCCCGTTCTGCATTCGTGAAGCAGGTTTCGGCATCGGGGCCTCCAAGGTCCAGGTGATTGCCCACCATGTCCTGCCCCAGGCCCTGCCGGGCATGCTCACCGGCACCATCATCGGTATGGCCCATGCCCTGGGGGAAACAGCGCCGCTGATGATGATCGGCATGGTGGCCTTTATTGTGGATATTCCCGGCGGATTTACAGATCCCTCCACGGTGCTGCCCGTACAGATCTACCTGTGGTCAGGAAGTCCGGAACGGGCATTTCTGGAAAAAACCTCAGCCGCCATCATGGTGCTTCTTGTTTTTTTGATGGTCATGAACAGTGCCGCTATTATTTTAAGAAAAATATTTGAACACAGACACTGACATTTAGTTTTTATTTGTCTTGTTGCAGGAATATTGATTCAGGAGCTACCTATGAAAAAACTGACTATCACTTCGATTATTCTGGTTTTGCTGATGATTTCCGGGATGATCCAGGTCCGTGAAGGGTGTGCAAGGGACTATATCTTCATTGTGGGATCTTCAACGGTTTATCCCTTTGCCACGGTTGTTGCGGAAAATTTTGGAAAAAAAACCGGATTTAAAACCCCCATGATAGAATCCACAGGATCCGGCGGCGGGCACAAGCTTTTTGGGGCCGGAATCGGCATAGACCATCCGGATATTACCAACGCCTCTGCCCGAATTACCAAGAGTCAGCTGGAAAAAGACTTTAAAAATGGTGTAAAAGAGGTTGTTGAGGTAAAAATCGGCTATGACGGTATTGTTGTGGCCAATTCCAGGCTGACCCAGGTGTACAGGCTGAACAGAAAAGATCTGTTTCTGGCCCTGGCAAAGCAGGTGCCTGTGCCAAGAGCCAAAGGTGAGTTGCGTCCCAACCCCTACACATCCTGGAAGCAGATAAATCCATCTCTTCCGGACACCAAAATTGAAGTGTTCGGGCCGCCGCCCACCTCGGGTACCCGGGATGCTTTTGTGGAACTGGTCATGGAGGGCGGGGCCAATACGTTTCCGTGGATAGCGAAATTGAAAAAAACAGATAAAAAAAAATACAAGGTGATCTGCCATACCATCCGGGAGGATGGGGCGTATATTGAGGCCGGAGAAAACGACAACCTGATTGTGGACAAATTGAGCAAAGCGCCTGAAGTCTTAGGTATTTTTGGCTTTTCCTTCCTGGATCAGAATACCGACAAGATCCAGGGATCTTTCATTGACGGCGTGAAGCCGACATTTGAGGCCATTGCCGACGGCTTCTACCCCGTGTCCCGGCCCTTGTATTTCTATGTTAAAAAGGCCCATGTGGATACCATTCCCGGCATGAGGGAATATCTGGAAGAGTTCACAAATGAAAATGCCTGGGGAGATGAAGGGTATCTGACGTCCAAAGGGTTGATTCCCATGTCTGTGAAAGAACGGCAGCATTACAGAAAAGTCGTTGAAGAACTTATCCCCTTAACTTTGGAAGATCTCAATTGAAGGATAACTGTACATAAAGATGAATCAGGAAAAAACTACATCCAATCCGCCCAGAAGACCCGGGCGGCATCCGCTGGTCGAGCGGACAGAGCGGGAAACCGTAGGGCAGAGTGTCGTTGAAAACCCCAGGATGAGTTGTCGAAATGTGGCTGTGTATTACGATTCAAAAAAAGCCATCAGCAATATTTCCCTTGATATCGGCTGCAACGAGGTGATTGCCATGATCGGGCCGTCCGGGTGTGGCAAATCCACATTCCTGCGCTGCCTGAACCGGATGAACGACACCATTGAAGGATGTGTTGTCACAGGACAAATCCTGATGGACGGAAAAAACATATATGACAGCGATGTGGATGTGGTGCCGTTACGGGCCCAGGTGGGCATGGTGTTTCAGAAACCCAATCCCTTTCCCAAATCCATTTATGACAACATTGCCTATGGCCCGAGAATCCACGGCCTTGTCCAGAACCGGGACGAAACAGATGAGCTGGTTGTGGGCTCCCTGAAAAGGGCCGGTCTGTGGAACGAAGTCAAGGACCGCCTGGCCATGCCGGGCACCAGCCTGTCCGGCGGGCAGCAGCAGCGCCTGTGCATCGCAAGGACCATTGCGGTGAATCCGGAGGTGATTCTCATGGATGAGCCCTGCTCCTCCCTGGATCCCATTGCCACGGCCATTATCGAGGAACTTATCGATGAGCTCAAACAGGATTACACCATTGCCATTGTGACCCACTCCATGCAGCAGGCATCCCGGATTTCCCAGCGTACGGCCTATTTCCACAAGGGCGATCTCATTGAAATCGGGCCCACGGACCAGATATTTTTAAATCCTTTGCACCAGCTCACCGAGGACTATATCACCGGGCGGTTTGGATAGCTGCGACTGCCCTGCCCTTTCCATGCATTACCCCAGGAAAGCATGAGTGCCCCCCACAGACGCCCGGTGCGGATGGCGCCGAATTGCCGGCCGGCATCCGGGGTGTGCACTTCAACGGCATTGGACCGGGTCTGGAAAATTACGGCACAGGCAAGGTCAAGGGCTGTGGCCGAAGGAAAACTGCCGTAGATTGTTTCATGGGTGAGGACCGCATGGCTTGAAACGCCCCCAAGCGTATCCCGATCCCGTTCCCGGCCGATTAAACAGCCGGTTTTCAAAAAGGACAGGTCCGTGGCTCCGGGCTTAAAAATGTCGGCATGGGCCAGATGAACCCCACTATCCGAATCCCGGGACAGGACGAAAAAACATCCCCCCTCTCCGGGCATCGGACAAGGTGCTGCGTACATGGCGGCATTGCTCAATTCATCCACACCACCCACAAGCACATGGCAGACCCGTCCTTCTTTCAGCCAGGTCACAGCGGTCATGATGGCCGACACAAAGGGCAGATTAAAATCCGCCACATTAAGCACAGGACCGTCAATGCCGAAAATCAAGGACAAAGATGACGCGGCAAAGGTATGCACCGAGGTTGAAAACCGCGTGGGCTTGCTTAAGCTGTCCCCCTTGTCTAAAAAGGATTCCAGGAAGGAAAAGCCGGTTTCAATGGGGCCGTGCCCTGTGGAAAGAATAATGCCGGTCTGTTTTTTTTCTTCGCTGGTCAGGCCTGCATCTTCCAGGGCAAGGCCTGCGGACAGCAGAACCATGTTGGCATAATGATCCAGACGCCGCATCTTTCTAACCGGAATAAAACCTGACAAAGCAGAGGTATCTGTTTTAAAAACCTTGGGGCTGTTTTGGGGCTCCTGTGATGTGTCGTTCAGATCCAGGGCTGCCGCAAGGCTTGACCTTCCGGCGCCAAAAGCGCCCAGGGGTCCGATTCCCCGGATGGAGATCGTCATATGTCGTCTCCTTTTTCCAGAACCAGTACGCTGTTGTGCCCGCCAAAGGCCAGGGATTCAGAGATGGCCATGTGTCCTGAAACAGACTGGCATGATCGAACCGGAGAACAGGGCAGATCAGAATCGGGCTGTTCAAACCCCTTGCTTGGCGCAATTTCCCCTCTGCTCAGGCAGGCCAGGGTATAAATGGCTTCAATGGCACCGGCAGCACCCAACGTATGACCGGTACTGCCCTTTGTGGAAAAAAAAGGAACCCCCGGCAGCTTTTCCGCAAGAACCCGGCTCTCCACAAGGTCATTGTCCCTGGTGCCCGTACCATGGGCATTTACAAAACTGATATCCCCGGGTCTGAATTTTGCGAAGTAAAGGGCCTGGTCAAGGGCGGCTTGAAGTCCACGTCCCTGGGGATGCGGGGCCACCAGATGATACCGGTCATTGCAGATTCCGTAACCTGCCACCTTTCCCAGACAAGGAAATCTTTTCGATATATTTTCAGATGCCATCAGCAGCATACCGGCCCCCTCCCCCAGATTCAGACCGCCACGGTTTTCATCAAAGGGCCTGGCCGGGGCATGATCCAGAATCTGCAGGGATGCAAATCCATTGTAGGCCACCCGGGAAAGTTCATCGGCCCCGCCGGCCAGGGCCATATCACACAGCCCCTGCCGGAGCCAGCCTGCAGCAATGCCGACGGCGTCGGTCCCCGAAGCACAGGCGTTGTTAACGGTCTGGACAGGGCCGTTCAGATTAAGCAGATCAGACAGGCTTGCAGCCGGGTTACTTCTCAGATATCGTTGGAAATCAGACGTATCCGGCTTTTTACCCAGGCGGAAATCCCGGTAGAACGGCACGGAATTGGGGGTGCAGCCCACCGAAGTTCCCACGCAGACCCCCACGCGCTTGCTTTCAAACCAATCGGGCAACAACCCGGCCTGGACAATGGCCATGGCGGCCGCCTCAATCATAAACCTGCAGGTGAGAGACAGGCCCGATATCATGCCCTGCTGTTCAGGGGTATAAATGGAATTGGAGTCAAGAGGTCTGACCTCAAAAACAGGGTACGGCGGGTTGTGGTCGGTGGAAAACCGTGAAGGAAGACAGATATTCTGATCTTTGGAAAACAGATGTTCCAGATTCTGCTCAAGTGTCAGCCCTGCGGCCGTAACACAACCCATGCCTATCACAATCGTCTTTCTGCTCTTTTGAGTTGAACATTTCATAGAGTATAATCCGGTGCCGCCTTGTCATTTAAACTGTGCGACAGATATTACATTTTTTTTTATTTGTTCACAAGATGCGAAAGCCCGGTGCCAGGGCAGCAAGCATCCCACATCCAGGACATCTTTGATTAATCTGGCAAACTTTTGTCCAAACACTAAATATTTAAGATACCCAAAAAAAACCGGGTTGGTATAATAGCCCAGGATGGTCACCTGGGTAACTGAAAAGCCAAAACAGGAGAAAAACAATGACCGTGCAACCCAAAGAAGAAAATAAGATGACACCGGCGCAATATTTGGAGATGGAACGAAGTTCCCTTGATATCAGACATGAATTTTTCAATGGTGAAATTTTCGCCATGGTCGGGGCTAAAATAAACCATATCCGTATCAATGTTAACCTCACAGGAGAATTGAGAAACAAGTTTAAAGAAGAGAACTCTTCTTGTGAAGTTCTTCCCAATGATATGCGGGTGAAAATCGAGACTGGCTATGTTTACCCCGACATCGCAATTTCCTGCGGCGATGCAAAATTTGAGGATAACGCCTTTGACACCCTGACAAACCCTGTGGTCATCATGGAAATTCTTTCAGAGTCAACTGAAGCCTTTGATAGAGGGAAAAAATTTGCCTATTACCGCACAATCTCAACGCTTCAGGAGTATCTCCTTGTTTCCCAGGATGAATACCATGTTGAACAGTACATACGCCGTGAATACGGTAAGTGGGAATATTGTTCATACAAGGGTGCGGACCAGATATTGAAAATAAAATCCATTAATTGTGAATTGCCGTTGTCTGAGATCTATTGGGGTATTCAATTTGAATTATCATAAACAGCAGTCCCATGACAGAACCCCGGAAATGTGAATATACGCAATTTAGGTTGGCATATAATAACTCCTGCAATATAATGCCCCAGGCGAAAATCCGGGAACATGCGAAATTCTCCCAAACCATGAGTAAAGGAGGTCAAACACCATGAATCAAAATGAACGTATCTGCCATGAAAAAACGCCCCAGGGTATTCAAACGGCCCTTGATTCCCTGGCGATGAACAAGCCATCGCTATCTTCACTGGCCCAGGCATTTGGTCCGGTGCTGGTGGCAAAGGCTGAAGTAACGGCATGTCTGTCCGAAAACCAGGTAAACATACCAGATATTCCCGAATCTGAATGGGTCCGGTTCTCCAAAGGGGTGCATTTGTTTGCCATCACAGGTCTCATGGACTTCTGCCGGGAGTTTAAACAGGCCGCCCACATGATTCTGCCGCCCCTTGCAGAGGCATTTCCGGACATCGGGTCGGACATTGAAGCCATTCATCGCAACATTGAGGACGACAGCCTTGATGCCGACGACTGCGTCCAGGCGTTTGTGACAAACTACTCCGGGAACCTGTCGGCATTGGCCCTACAGTCAGTCACCAGTCCGGACATCTTCAGGTTTGCCCTGGCCCAGATTGCCGAACCATTCAAACAGCTTCAGGCCCGGGCCTTTGCCCCGCTGTTGAAGGAGCACCCGTGGCCCCACGGGCACTGCCCCATGTGCGGATCATTCCCGGCTGTTGCAGGGCTTATGGATGACGGGGAGCAGACCTGGCTGCAGTGTTCCGTGTGCGCCCATGAATGGCATTTCAGGGCCCACACCTGCCCCCGGTGCGAAAATAACAACCAGCGCACTATTGAATCCATTGTCGACCAGAACAGCCCTGCCAGGGACACAGAACGGGTTGACGCCTGTCAGGTATGCAACAGTTATCTTTTGACCATAGACCTGACCAGGCAAACGGATTCGGTAAACATGGATGTTGCGGCCATGGGTATGATGGGACTGGAGGACCTGGCCCAGAAAAAAGGCTTTGCGCCCCAGGCCCAAATGCTCTGGAATCAAAAGGAATAGCCTGCACGCCGTGTATTTTTAAATAGTACACCGGTGAAAGAAAAAACAGCCGTTAAAGGACTATTTTTGTAATACCAAACTGATTTTTTCCTTGCGTTTTATCATGTTATCACTGATATTCTTTTCCACTCAAAGCAATGGATGAACTTTATGATCACTTGCCTTTATGGAACTGATGCTGGAAAAAGAAGAGTTTTTTTGACCCTTTATTTTGATCTTTTCCAGAAAGTTATATAAACATTTCTATGAATATAGTGATAAGACCCGATGATACAGGAAAAAATCAAATGACCCAATCTGCATATATCAATGATTTATCAATCTTTTTACCCAACGCACCTGTGTCCAACAGTGAAATTGAAGATGTACTGGGCAGGATCAATGATATCCCCTCCCTGACCAAAGCAAAAATGCTGGCCAATAATAAAATAGAACAACGGTATTATGCCATTGACCCTTTAACCGGCACATTCACCCATACCAATGCCCAGCTTTGTGCCCGGGCCGTAAAAGGCCTTAAGCCCTATGACGGTTTTAAGATTGACGACATCCAGATGCTGTGCTGCGGCACCACAAGTCCAGATGTCATCATGCCCGGGCACGGCATGATGGTGGCAGGAGAGCTTAAAGTACCTCCCTGTGAGGTGGCTTCCATGGCCGGCATCTGCCTTTCCGGAATGAATGCATTGAAATACGCCCAGATGGCTGTGGCAAGCAACGCATCGGAAAACGCCGTGTGTACGGGGTCGGAACTTGCCTCCTCTTTCATGAGAGCCAATTTCTTTGCCCTGGAGGTGGATCCCCGGGCCAACATCGCTGACCAGCCCATACTGGCATTTAACGCGGATTTTCTTCGCTGGATGCTCTCGGACGGAGCCGGTGCCGCATTTATCTCCAACAAACCCAATGAAAACGGCATTTCATTAAGGATTGAGTGGATTGATATGCTCTCCTATGCCGGCGAACTGCCCACCTGCATGTATGCCGGCGGCAAACAGAACCAGGACGGCTCCATTTTCGGCTGGCGCCAAGCAGACTCCTGTGCGGCCGCCGCCGCTGAAAACCTTCTGGCTGTAAAGCAGGATACCCGGCTGTTGGGCGCCAACATTGTCAAAACCATGGGCAGAACCCTTCGTCAGACAGCAGAGAAGCGGCAAATAAAACCCGAAGACATTGACTGGTACCTGCCCCATTACTCCTCCCATTTTTTCAGGGATAAATTCTACCAGGTCATGGAAGAAGTCGGTTTTAAAATCCCCTACGAAAAATGGTTCACCAACCTGCCCTACACCGGAAACATCGGTTCGGCATCCATTTACGTGATCATGGAAGAGCTGTTTAAATCCGGCAGGCTGAAAAAAGGAGAGAAGCTGCTCTGTTTTATTCCCGAAAGCGGTCGTTTTTCCCACTGCTTTATGCTGCTCACCGTGGTGTAGCGGGTACAACCATAATCAAAAAATAATGGGAGTCAGGGTAAATTGGACATTTAATTTACCCTGACTCCCATTATTTTCAGGCAACACCCTCTTCCTGCTTGGACCGGATAAAATCAGCAAGGGTCTTCAGGGTTGACAAAATTTCCCGGGCCTGGTCCTTGCCCTGGAGCCGTATACCATAGACGTCCTGGACCATGACCACAATTTCAATGGCATCCAGGGAATCCAGCCCCAGGCAGGAGTCCGGCCCGATGAGGGGATCATCCACAGGGAAGTCGTCTGTTATTTCCTGGATATCGCAAATATCCACAATGGCTTTGAGCAGTTCCTGTTCCAACATAATTTTCATCCTCGTCTTTTATATGACAGCGACATATGTGAGATCGCAAATGCCGCCGCTGCAAACGCGATCAGGCAGCCGGCCCTGGGCAGAACCGCACTGATCTTTCTTCCCCGTAAAAGAATATCATAAAACCCATCCAGTGCCCAGGCCAGGGGAGAGAGCCTGCTGATGAGCTGCATGGGTTCGGGCATCAGATACACCGGCACAATAATACCGCCCAGGGCTGCGGCAATAACAATGGAGGCCGGGCCAATGACCAGGGCCTGTTCATGACTGCCGGCCAGAGCCCCCAGCATAATGCCGTAATTGGCCGCAGCAACGGCACAGGCCGTCAGAATAACCAGGACAGCGCCGATCTCTTCCCCCAGAACAAAGGCCGGCAGCCCTATAAGGGGAAAAAGATATTTCCCGATGAGAAAAACCAGGAGGAACTGGCACAGGCAGACACCGATGTAAGCGATGATTTTTCCGGCAACCAATGTGAGTCTTGAAACGGGCATGCTTCTTAACCTGTCCAGGGTTTTATTTTCCCGCTCCTGGATCAGGGAACTTGAAAGGGGCACGCAGATAAAGAAAATACCGAACAATGCCCAGGCCGGTACGTTCTGCTGCACCGACGTGGGCATTTTGACAAACCCGAACTGTGTGGCCCACACCTCCTTAATATCAAACCAAGGTTGCGGAAGTGAGATCTCCTGCCCGCTGTCCGGGCCGGGAGCGGCCTGGCTGAGCTTGATTTCGTATTCTATGCACAGCAGCACTTTGGAGATGGCGTTAGACACAGCCGCCCGAAATCCGCCCTGCACCGAAGGATCAAAATAAACGGTAATCTGTCTGGATGCATCGAGGGACGAGGCTTCAGCCATGAAAAACTGCTCCGCCTTTTTAAAGGCAAAACCGGTGCTGCCCTCCGGGATCACAATACTGAACTGGTACTTGCCGTTATTCACAAGGGACTTTGCTTTTTCTACGTCTGTGCAGCCAATATCCTTTCCATTGACGGCCAGAATATTGTCCGAGGCTTTCAGTCCCTTGACGATACTTTTGCCGATGATCCCGGTATCATTGTCAATAATCAGAACCCTGGTGGTGGGGTTGAGCACTTTTTCCTGCACAAGGCAGATAATCAGCACCAGCAGGGCCGGCATCACAAATAAGAGAAGAAGGCCAGCCCGGTCTCTTATGAGCAGAAGAAACTCTTTTTTCAATGTCGCAGCGATCTGAACCATATCAGCAGTCTGCCCCTTTTTCCGTGACAGTTAAAAACAACTCGTCCAGATTACGGCATTTGTCATTTCCTTTCACCAGGTCATGGGGGCATCCTTCGGCAAGGGTGACGCCTTTATCCATGATCAGCACCCGGGAACATATTTTCTGGGCCTCTTCCATGTAATGGGTCGTATAGATCAGACTGCTGCCCTTCCGGCTTAACTGCTGAATCTGGGCCAGCATGGCATTGCGGGAGTGGATATCCATGCCCACAGCCGGTTCATCCAGAAGTATCAGTGCCGGGTCATGCAAAATGCCGCAGGCAATATTAAACCGGCGCTGGATGCCGCCGGAACACCGCTGAACCAGGCGGTTGGCAAACCCATGAAGCTCAAACAGATCCAGCACCTCGGGAATTTTGGAAGCCAGCTCTTTTTTTTTAAGCCCATACAAGGTGCCAAAATAGTTCATATTTTCCAGGCCTGTCAATGTGGGGAAAAGGGCAATTTCCTGGGGGATGAGACTGATGAGCCGCCGGGCCTTGACAGGATGCTTCAGGGCATCAACCCCGGATATCACCACCCTGCCCCGGCTGGGTTTTATCAGGGTGGCCAGAATTGAAATGGTGGTGGTTTTCCCGGCACCATTGGGACCTAAGAGCCCGAAGATCTCGCCTTTTTCAACGCTGAAGGTAAGATCGGCAAGAACATCGGTTGAAACGCCTTTATACCGTTTGCCCAAGTGGATCACCTCAAGGGCCGGGGTGTCTGGTGGGCCAGGTGGAAATTGATCAGCCGACAATATCCAGCAGCTCCCCGAAAGCGTTGGTTTCGATATCGGCGCAGGTGTTAAGCAGGCTGCACATCACTTCAAAAGAGTCATCACCGGTGGCCCGGCCTTTGCAATACCGTGCCGCCTGCACGGCAAATTTGCGCCAGGTGTCCCCGGATTCGGTCAACTGCTCGGAAACTGAAAGCAGCCGTTTATCTTCTAACAGTTTTGATGCTTCCTGGAGGAATGCCGAATACATGAACCGGAACCCGCCGCCCCCGGTGCCGATCTCCTCCTGCATGCGTATGAGCTGGCCAAGCAGAAGGGTTGTTTTATGGGTGTCAAATTTTTTACGCCAGCCATCCACACACCTGCTTAAAAGACGAATCCCTCTGGCGCCCAGAAAAGGGACAGGGGTTTTCACCATGTTTTTAGCAGCGCCCTTGATCCCTGAAACCACGGCGGGCCTGAAATCCAGGGAGTCGGGCACGCCGGTAATCCGGTACATACTGCCCTTGGGTGCCAGTGCCCCCCGGGCGAATCTTGCCAGGGCCAGATCCTTGGCCGGACACTCCACCACCTCGGGAAAGACAGGATCGCTGATAATATAGTTATCCCCCTGTTTGCCGATCACCACAAGATTATGCATGTTAAAGTGGAACCTTAAGGCCGGCGGGAAATAGGGCAGCCAGTATCCGCCGGTGCGGCAGCCCACGGGATGGCCCATGTCAAGCTCACGGTCCAGGGCATCCATGGCCTTGGCAACACTGTGGAACTTCTTCCATTTGACTTTAATGCCCAGGGAACCGGTCACCCCTTTGAATATTTTTCCCACCGGGCACCGGAAGGTGGTCAAAGGAAGTTCGTTGACCTTGATAAAAGGCAGGTATCCGAAAAAGATCCCCTGGCCGATGCCAAAGGAAAGTGCTTCGGTGATCCGGCGTTCACGATTGTTAAAGGCATGGTTGATCAGGTTGGAGGTCACCCCGCACTCACAGTGCGCGGACTGGACATGTTGAAAATCTATTCTCATTTATCTGTTTCTGGGCGGCCCAAGGCCAATTTATCCGCAAGTGTTGTCATGTCATCCACCGGGACTTTAAATAAACCGGCATATTTTTCCAGAAGGCTGGGCTTAAGAGAACTGAACACCTTGGGTTTCAGGTGGCGTTTCACCTGCCAGCCATAAAGCCCCATATATTTGGCCAAAAGCCTGATATCCATCTGATGGCAGGCCATATAATACCCAAGGGGGCTCAAGTTTCCCCTGAGGATACTTTCAGCCGCCCGGCTGATATTGGCCTCAATCACTTCCCATGCCTGTTCGTTGGCAATATTTTTGGGCATCCAGCCGATACTGGGCACAAGATTATAGTTGCCTTCGGCATCAACGGCATAGCACACCTCATGGCCATAGTCTTCCAGAATTCCGGGATGTTGGGGAACGTCTTTAATTTTCATTGTTCATCAGGGATAAAAAAGTGGTGTTTGGGCAGATATCGGTATTGATCACTGTATCCATATATAATACACGCCCATAAGAGGCATTGAAAATTGAACAAATTTTGAATAAACGCATAATTTACGGAAATTAAGATAGAATGGTATTTCTTGTCAACCAAAAGATAAATTTGTTCTGTCATTCATAATGTGTCCACATACGAAGGACTTTCACAATTTTATCAGCATCTATGATTTGATAAACGATTCTATGCTGAATATTTAGTCTTCTTGAATATGCACCAGATAGATCACCTATGAGGCGTTCATAAGGCGGTGGAGTTTGATATGGATTTTCCTTTAAAATCTCTATGATTCCCTTTGCTTTTAACTTTAACCCTGATGAAGAAAGTTTCTTCGCATCCTTCTGTGCTTGCTTTGTGTAAACAACCTTCCACATCACCAGTCAAGATCCTCGCTGCATTCTTCCACTGGCGTTGACAGTCCTTCCTGTATAGATTCGCGCATTCCAGGAATATTTAGTAAGAACATTGTTTCTTGAATTGATTTCCAGTCTTCTTCAGAAAGAAGGACCGCATTTCCTCTCTTTCCTGTGATAATAATTGGTTCATGGGATGATAATGTCTGGTCAATAAGCCTGTAAAGATTGGAACGGGCCTCTGTAGCGGATAATATTGTCATGAGTACCTCCTTGAATCTTAATTTATATAATAGTACGCCATGGCGTACGTATCGTCAAGGTGGTGATTTTGAGACAGAACACCCAAAACTGTCGATTTCATCGGTAACAATCCATATCAAACGTTAAACGATCCTGGTTTGAATAAACATTTTTTTTGGGGGGAGCTGTATAGGACGTATAGAAAGCCAGCCTTCTTTTCAACCCTATTTCTCCTTCCTAATCAGAGAAATCAATCTCCAATATTCTCGACCGCCTTTCAAATTTTCCACCCCGCATCGTTATCGCTATCGGGATCGCTATCGCTATCGAAAATATTCCAGTGCACAGCACTGAAACTCTGCTGTGATTTTAAGGCTGGACATTTAAGTCGAAATCGAAATCGATTTCAGGATCATTTTTCGATAGCGATCCCGATAGCGATAGCGAGCCACCCCCTGGGCATTTTATGCTTTACTGCCCCTTCAGGTTGATAATCATTTATTTTCCTTCCTTGTGTCACCCAAATAGGCGGGAAAGAATCCGAAACATCAAGTCCGTAATCGCCAAGAACTCTATTTTGTTCCGGATCTTAACCCGCCCTCTTTGTTCCCTTTCCAGGGAAACAGGAATATACGCTGTCCGGCAGACTTTGCCGGGCTCGGGGCAAAGCAGAGACGAAAACCCATATTACTGTTACGGTTATCAGCCGAGTTCCTGTTCCGGTTGGCCGCCCGAACGTTCCTGGGGTTATTGTTCCAACTGCCGCCACGGTTCACGTGAAGGGTTTGCCTGGTATATCCCTTGGTTCATGCTATTCTGCTTTTCACGGCCAGATTTTTCCGCCATCCACGGCTTTGGGTGTGGCAGAGCCCGGCCCACAAAGACTGAACGCCATGGGCCAGGTCTTTTTCGGAAATGATCTCTTTTTGAAAAGCCGTTTCCCTGGCCTTGAATTTACGGCTGACCCGCCTTTTGGCTGCCTGGCTCAACCTTAACCGGCCGGGATAAACCACGGCCCCTAAAAACCCCAGGCCGTTTTCCGTCCGATTAATCTGGTGGTTTGGTTTCAAGCGTAATTTGAGATTGGCATCAAGGTAATATTCAATTTCATTGCTAAGCTTTTTAAGATCCAGACGATCTGCAAAAACAACCATGTCATCCATATATCTTAGATATCTTCCCGCTCCGGTCGACTGGATGATCCAATGATCAAACCCGGTCAGGTAAAAATTGGCAAAATACTGGCTGGTAAGATTTCCCAGAGGCAAACCTTTTCCCGGCACAGATTCATATGAATCTATAATTTTTGAGAATAATGCTCTCGCCTTGGCATCCCTGATTTTTCCGGCAAGCATTTTTTTCAGAACAGCATGATCAACAGTATCGAAAAACCGGGCCACGTCCATTTTCAGAAAGAATTCATGATGGCAGGCCCACTGGGATGCTGTTTTCAGAGCCCTGTGCTGGCCCTTTCCTTTCCGGCAGGCATAGGAGTGACGAATCTGACAGTGGTCCAGAACAGGACCGCAGACATTGATCAACGCATGGTGGGCAACCCGCTCCCTGAAAGCAGCCGCACAGATATCCCGTGTTTTGGGGTCATGTATCCTGAAAAAGCTATACCTGCCGAATGCCATGGTGAGATTTTCCAGATCCTTCTGCAGAGCAAAAATATTGCGGTCCAGATTTTTCCGAAAGGCAATCACCTCTTTTCTGTCGGCTTTGCCTTTGGCTGCGTTGTGGAAGGCGTTCATCAGATTGTCCCATTCAAGGACAGCTTCCATGGCACATGCGCTTTGGTTCATGGCGCAGCGCTTCCGCCCGGATCAGGAGCCGGAAAAATTTCCCTGCACAACCGGATAAAATCCTGACCGTACTTATCCGCTTTGGCCTGGCCCACGCCTTCAAGGGCCAGCAGGCCCGGCATATCATTTATCCTTTTTTCAACTATACCTGAGAGCTGGGCATTGGTGAACACGGCATATACCGGCACACCTTCTTTTTCCGCAATGGTTTTCCGCAGATCCCGAAGCCGGGAAAAAAGAGTAAAATCCCCATCGGACAGGGTTTCCCGATAGTCTACCCGGGGTTGAGGCTTCCCTTTTTGCCCGGCGGGTTTTCCCTCAAGATACTCCACAACAAAAACCAGACAGGAAGAACTGCCCGACCGGCACTTGTACTGGCTTACGGACAGCACCCTGACCGAAGACAAAAAGGAATTCAGCTCTGCCGGATCTTCCGGCGGAGGTACCGGATAGGTAAAAATTTTAAATTTCATTGGATGTTCATTATCCCTTAACGCCGGGGCCTTCGGACTGACAGGCGGCACGGCCGGGGCTATTGCCCTCTGGCCGTGCGCCCCTGTCAGTCCGAAGGCCCTGCTGCTTTACAGCTCTTACTGTTGCCTGCCGGACTCGGGGGCAAAGCAGAGACGAAAACACACAAGACTGCCACGGCCATCAGCCGAGCGCCTGCACCGGTAGGCCGCCCGAACGTACCTGGGGTAAAGGGCCCCAACTGCCGCCACGGTCCACGCGACGGGAAGACCCGGAGGTAATTACAGGATTATTCCTTAAATGTTTGTCATATGCATTTTTATCATACACATCCTCACACCACTCCCAGACATTGCCCAGCATGTCATAAAGACCAAAGGCGTTGGGCCGGAAACTGCCCACGGGTGCTGTAAAAAAATAATCGTCATTGCACTCAAACCGCTTGCTCCACTTTTGACCGGAATCCCCTGGAAACGCAGTCTGATCAGCCGCATTGACATAGAGACAGGCATTGTTGTCACCCCAGAAACGCATGGAAGTGGTTCCGGCCCTGGCGGCATATTCCCACTGGGCTTCCGTGGGAAGGGTTATGGTTCGGCCTGAACGCTGGGACAGCCATCCTGCAAAAGCCTTGGCGTCATTCCAGGAGACAGTGACAACCGGGTGGGTATCGGTCTGATTGAACCCCGGATCCATCCAGTTATGCCCCGCTGTTTCTTTCCATTGCCAGCCCGTGGATTTATTGAGAATCCAGGCGTTCCCCTTCTTTTCCGCGTCCGTTTTGTATCTCCGGGCTTTTACAAATTTTCGAAACTGCCCCAGCGTCACCTCAGTTCTGCCCACCCAAAAGCCGTCCACACAAACCGGGTGGCGAGGCAATTCATCTTTATAATACTTATCATAGGTTTCCTGTCCCGCATCTTTGATCAGATAATCCTTTTCCTCCTGGGTCTGCCCCATCTGAAAACACCCCCCGGGCACCCAGACAAACTGCATGCCCGTAATCGGTTCGGTCCAGATCTTTCTTCCAGGTTCAGGGCTTCCGGGTTCCGGCGGCAGGGAGCCGATCTGCGCCCCTCGGCTCTTCTCCAAAGACACAGCTATGGTCTTATCCTCACCCTGACCCACCTCTATCCAAAGATTTTGGGTATCATATCCCGGGGCCACCACCCGGACATGGTAGCTGCCCGGATCAAGTTCCATTCCCCTTTGGTATTTTTCTTTGATATTCATAATCTTGACATCCGCATCCTTTGGGACAGCATCAACAGCCAGGGACCCTTTGGCCGGCGGCAGGGAAGCCGCCTGCATCCGGGAACCGGAAGACTGCACCCCCCCGACCTTCTCCACAGGCAGACTACCCATTTTAACCCCAAAAATAGCTCCGATCTCAATATCATCAGATGTACTGCTTTCTGATATGTAAACAAGTTTAAAATTTTCAATTTTTAAAGGTACTTCTTTCGAACCTTTCTCTGAAATTGTCAAAACGCCCATGTTTGTCTCTTCAAAAACATCCGAGTAGAATTTACGGGAGGAGTCTTTGACCCGGCTCAGTGTGCTAAGAACAGCATCGGCAGCGATTTCAGGCGGCAATTTATCTCTTTTCAACTGTTCTCTTCCGGACTCAAACGTATAGTATATTAAATTATTTTTGGCACTGTTATATGCCTGCTCAGCTATACTCAAATCACCCAGGCATTGTTTAAAATGATCCCGAGCGTTTTTTAATTCCAGGGCCAGGCTTTTCCTGGTTTCTTCGCTCTGTTTTATCACGCGATTCTGAAGGGCAATATTGTCAATAACGTTTTGAAGGCAGCCTTCCTTGCTTTTGATAACAGCCTGTTGAGTGGTAATGATGCTATGGGTGTTCTTTTGATCATTTTCGGTGGTGGTTTGTGAATCCGTAACCTTCAAACGAATGCGTTTTTTAAAATTTTCAGGCAGTTCAATGTTATTCTTTTTTAAAAAATCATGGAGCATCGACTCATTCAAGACTGTGGTGGTTTCACAGGAAGAATTCATTGAATCCATCTTTGAGCGATGAACCGTTTCTTTAAGGGGATAAATTCTAAAGCTTTTTATCCTTAGATATTTTCCGGCTGCGATTTTATGTTCCAGGATTTTTTTGACGGCATCAGCCCTCCCGGATTTATGGCTGGTAATAACATCGTTTGAAAGTATGCCCTCTTTTTGTGTGGAAAAAGATTCAATATATGTCATCAGGGTTTCAACGGCTGTTTCCGCTGCCGCTGCATCCGCTTGGGTTTCAAGATCGGATTTTTTCTTATTCCATCCGGTACTGTAGAGCGTGGCGGTGACGACTTCTCCCACAGGTTCGTTTAACAATCTGTTTTCCAAATGACCCTTTTGAAGAAAGATCTCCTTGATATATTCCTCTTGCTGCCCTTTAAGTTTTTCAACGCTGTCAATGGCGGTTTTATATTTTACATCCTCTTTATCCAGTACGCTTTTTAGATTGTCACAAATGGTTTTTTGCGCGTCCCGTCTGTCTTTATAGTGATTATAGTTATTTCTGAGAGTTATCAGGTTATCACTGATCTCCTTGTTTTTCAGATAAACTTCTTCCTCTGCCTTTTCGATGGCATCCCTCTTAAAGCTTCCGGAATCATAATTTTTCTTTTTGCCGACCTCCTTTTCCACAGCACCATGGATTTTATCTTTTGAATCAGAAGGTAAAACCACCCAGTCATATGCCATACATTCAGACGTAGAGACTAAAAATAAAAATGTCGTGAAAACAGAAATAAACCTGCGCATCCACATACCTCCTTGTGCAGCAATTTCGGCAGCTTCCCAGGCATAACATATCAATCCATGAAGAAGGCCATTCAATTTTCGTTAAAGGAAAAGGCAACATATCAAAACAAAGGAAATTATGGGAATGAATATTACCGCCAAAAACATTCAAAATCAAATCTCCAATTCAAATTTTCCACCCCGCGTCTCCATCGCTATCGCTATCGGGATCGCTCTCGCTCTCGAAAAAATTTCAGTGCCCAGCACTGAAACCGAATTTTTCCTTACCCGGATGGATAGGTCAAAATCAAAATTGATTTCAGGACCGCTCGATAGCGATAGCGATACCGATAGCGATAGGGAGGTGCCCCCGGCTGAATTCATCAAACGGCACGTTGGAAAGAGTAAGATGACCCCAGCTGGAAATTTTTGTGAATGTTGAATTATTAACTAATAACTGCTAAATATAGAGGTTTAATTTTTAACAAGGATAAACAATGCACTTAGAAGGTATGGTTATCAGGCCGCCCAGCGAGGCGGACAGTATACTGCTCCAGGTCACGCTGGGCTGCTCCCATAATAAATGCACCTTTTGCGGGACCTATCGGGGAAAACGGTTCAACATCAAAAAAGATGAGGTGATCTTTGAAGATATCGAATTTGCCCGGAAATACTGCCGACGCCAGACCCGCCTGTTTTTGTGTGACGGCGACGCCCTGATTATTCCCATGAGACGCCTGGTTCCCATCCTTGAACGAATCCGGGACCGGCTGCCCTGGGTGGAACGGGTGGGGGGTTACGCCAATACCAAAAGCATAAAGATGAAAACCGATGAGGAGCTGGCCCTGCTTCACGACCTTGGCATCAAGATCGCCTACATGGGCCTTGAATCCGGTGACGACAAGGTACTTGAAGCCATCCGCAAGGGTGCGGATGCGGCTACAATGATCGCCATGGGCAAAAAGCTCAAAAAGGCCGGCATCAAACTTTCGGTCACTGTGCTGCTCGGGCTTGGGGGCCGAAAGGGATCTTTGGACCATGCCCGGGAAACCGGCCGGGTGCTCACGGCCATGGACCCTGACTTTGTGGGTGCCCTAAGCCTGATGCTCATTCCCGGCACCGAACTGTTTGACCAGTATGAAAATGGAGAGTTTGAGCTGCCCGGGCCCCGGGAGATGCTCACCGAACTTGGCGCCATGATTGCGGCCACCAACCTGACGAACGGCCTTTTCCACGCCAATCATGCCTCCAACTATTTGCCCGTACGGGCTCGCCTGCCCCGGGACAAGGAAAAAACCCTTGAGCTTATATCCCTGGCCCTGGACGGCAAAATTGCGTTGACACCCGAACATATGAGAGCTTTATAATTTTTTAAATTTTTTACAGGAGAGATATCCATGGCTGACGCCGAAACCAACAACCAAGACCAGCTCACCGTCAACACCATCCGTGCCCTGTGCATGGACATGGTCCAGAAAGCCAACTCCGGGCATCCCGGAGCCCCCATGGGCCTGGCACCTGCCGCCTATGTGGTTTTCAAACACTTTCTGAAACAGAACCCCACCAATCCGTCCTGGGTCAACCGGGACCGTTTTGTTCTGTCCGGCGGGCATGCCTCTTCGCTGTTGTACTCTCTTTTATATCTGTTTGGCTACGGACTGACCCTGGATGACTTGAAAAATTTCAGGCAGTGGGGCTCCAAAACCCCGGGACACCCCGAGTATGGAGAAACCAGCGGCGTGGAAACCACCACCGGCCCCCTGGGCCAGGGTGTGGCCAATGCCGTGGGCATGGCCATGGCCGAACGTCATATGGCAGACCGCTTTAACAAGGATAACCAGAATTTAATTGACCATTACACCTATGCCATCTGCGGCGACGGGGATCTCATGGAAGGGGTGGCCATGGAAGCCGTTTCCCTGGCAGGGCATCTGGGGCTCGGGCGTTTGATCCTCCTTTACGATGATAATTCAATCACCATCGAAGGCAAAACCAGCATCACATTCACCGAAAATACCAAGGCCAAATTCGAGGCCATGAACTGGCATGTGGTTGAGGTGGCCGACGGCAACGACCTTAATGCCATTGAAAAGGCGGTTCAGGCGGCCAAAGATGCCGTATCCAAACCCTCTTTGATTAAAATCTCCACCCATATCGCCTACGGCAGCCCCAGCAAACAGGATTCACCGGATGCCCACGGTTCCCCACTGGGCGAAGAAGAGATCAAAATAGTTAAAAAATTCTATGGCCTGCCCGAAGACAAGGATTTTTATGTGCCTGACGAAGTTCTGGCCAATACGCGCAAAGCCGTTGCCTATGGTGAGCAGCGTGAAAAAACCTGGCAGGAGACCTTCACAAAATTTAAAACCCTGTACCCCGAAGATGCCAATCTGTTTGTGGATGCCATTACAGGATTTTTAACCAACGGATGGAACAAGGATATCCCTGTGTTCAAACCCGAGGACGGACCTGTGGCCACACGGGCGGCTTCGGGCAAGGTGCTTAACGCCATCGCGCCGAAACTGCCCACTTTAATGGGCGGATCAGCCGACCTTGCACCCTCCAACAAGACCTACATGGCCTGTGCCGAAGAGTTCCAGAAAGAAGCGTGGTCCGGCAGAAACATCCGGTTCGGGGTCCGGGAGCACGCCATGGGCGCCATCATGAGCGGCATGTACCTGCACGGCGGTGTCCGACCCTTTGGCGGAACCTTCCTGGTGTTTGCCGACTACATGCGGCCGGCCATCCGGGTTGCGTCCCTGATGAAGCTGCCCATCATCTACGTGTTTACCCATGATTCCGTGGCTGTGGGCGAAGACGGCCCCACCCACCAGCCGGTGGAACATGTGGCGGCGCTGCGGGCCATCCCCGGCCTCACCGTCATCCGCCCTGCCGATGCCAATGAGACGGCCTTTGGCTGGAAAAAGGCATTGGGCACCCTGAACGGTCCCACGGCACTGATCCTTTCCCGGCAGAAACTGCCCACCCTGGACCTGTCCAACTCCGACGGAGATATGGAATGGGGCGGCTACACCGTAAAAAGTGCAGGCAAAACCCCGGATATGCTGATTATCGCCACGGGTTCAGAAGTTCACATCAGTGTTGCCGCAGCAGACATCCTGGAAAAAGAGCACAATATCAAGGCATCTGTGGTGTCCCTGCCCTCCTGGGAATTATTTGAGAAAGCACCGGCCGCATATAAAGAGAGGATGCTCCCGGCCGCTGTCACCAAACGTCTGACCGTTGAAGCCGGTATCTCCATGGGCTGGGAAAAATATGCGGGCAGCCAGGGCAAGTGCATCAGCATCAACCGGTTCGGCGCATCAGCCCCCGGCAGTACGGTTCTCAAAGAGTTTGGCATGTCCGTGGAGAACATAGTGAAAACCGCTTTAGAGCTGTAGATAGTGTTGGGGCGTAAAATCACCCATCCGGGCAACTTTACGCCCCAACACGGGAATGGAATCAATAAAGGAGATACAGATGCAGTTTTCAATTAAAACCAGTGCCAGGACCCAGATGATAGACATCACGGACCAGGTCCGGGACATTGTCCGGCAGTCCGGCATCAGCAACGGGCTTGTGCATGTGTTTTCCATGCACACCACAGGCGCTGTGACCATTAATGAAAATGCAGATCCTGCCGTGACTGCGGATATTTTATCCTGCATCAACAAGGTGATCCCCTTTGATGACAATTTCAAGCACATGGAAGGCAATTCAGCGGCCCACATAAAGGTCAGCCTTTTCGGGCCGTCTGAAACCGTTGCCCTGGAAAATAAAAATCTGGTTCTGGGAACCTGGCAAAGTCTTTATTTCTGCGAATTTGACGGGCCCAGAACCAGAAAAGTCAATGTGACAATTATGGGCGCGTAACAGTATCGCGGGCTTGGCCTGGCTTATCAACATCCAGGCTCACCCCACACCACCACATGAAATTATTGGAAGAAAATCTTCTGGCACACCTCCAGCGACCGGAATTTGCTGAGTTGTATGCTGTTTTGAAAAAACGCAGCTATCCCAAAGGGGCTTTTATCTGTCAGCCCGACGGCGGTGAAAACCAGATTTTTATCGTGGCCGGGGGACGAGCCAGGGTATATCTGGGATATGAGGATAAAGAATTTAATATCGGCATTCTCTCCCAAGGCGATATCTACTCTTCTCACACGCGTGCCTTTGTGCAGGCCCTGGATGACATTGACGTACTGGCCGCAGATACTCAAACCTTCGGGCAAAAAATGCTGGATGATCCGGAAGTGGCAAAAGCCATGGTGGGCATACTGGGCAGCATGCTGAAAAACTCATTTACCATTATCGAGAACCTGATCTTTAAAGACGTCAACAGCCGGCTGGTCGGGCTTTTAGTCAACGAGGCAAAAAAACACGGGACTCCCGGTGCAGACGGGGGCATCATCATTAAAATTGATCTTTCGGTGGAACAAATTGCCTTTCTGGTGGGTTCCACCCGGCAGACGGTATCCACCTTTTTAAATCAACTTTCCCGCCAGGGTGTGATCAAAAAAATGGGACGGGGCAAGTTTTTTATTTCAGACCTGGCCGGACTGGAAACCTTGCAAAATTCCGGGTCTGTGTAATATACCGACTTTCAGATAAAATCTTTCCCCACCCATGAACGGATTATGAAAAGGCTGAAAAAGCTCCGCCGCAGCGGTCACACCACTTCAGGGCCAGCCGTTGTTCGTGTATCCGGGCATTAATGAGATCCGCTGTCATGCCGGGCCCCTTGTCCATGGTAAAAATATTTCCGAAATTTTGTGTTTCTCCCAGATATTGATCCGGTGAAATTGTGGCCACAGGCAAATCCCCAATATTTACACCGGCGCGTTGTGCGATCTCATTGTAGAAATCAACAACTTCAGCATCATCGATCCGGCCGATGTGCAGAACCGGCTGTACGCCGATGAAATCACAGAATTCAGACAGGCCGTTTTCCGCAGACTGAAAGAGGTCAGGGGCCGGTATCATTCCCACCGGATCGGTCTTTTCTGTTCCACGCCCGGATATTGTTACCAGGATGTCATGCTGGAGCAATTCATGGATTAATTGGCTGTACGCCAGGTCGTCTTTTTGCTCAGAATCCGGAGGAACAATAATGTCCACGACGCCCCGGACCCTTCCAAATGCCAGGGATTTGAAAAACAGATCCCGGGCGCTGTCCAATGCGGCCCAGGCGTTTTGATCTGATGGCGCTGGTGTTAAAAAACTATTTTTTTCTATAATATCAGGTGATGGATCTGATAAATGCACTTGTCTGTTCATGGTTTTCCTCCGGTTTTTTTCGACCTGTTGACTTTATTGCTTCTATCAGAAACTACAATGGGAAAACCAGTTTGTCTGTCAGCTGCCTGACAAAAAAATAAATTCATTTGATTTCCAAGTCATATGAGACGGACGCACTGCCCGAAAGACAGTGCATATGAATTACAACTCAAACCGGATACCCGCCATGCCGTTGATCCCCGGCATGGGATAGCCGGACTGGTATTCGTAATCCTGGTCGGTCAGGTTTTCACCGGCCAGAAACAGCTTGATTTTATAATCGGCACCTTTAAGCGCCAGATCATAGGTGAGTTTACCGTTCACAAGGAAGAAGTCATCCACCGTGGTGGCGTTTTCAGAATCTTTTTTCCGGACCTGGGAACTGACATGCATGGATGAAATATAGGAGCCATTTAGATCAAGCTTGAACCGCCCAAGAAACCGGTATGTCAGACCGGCAGTGATGGTGGTTTCCGGCGCATAGGGCAGATCCCCGGGATCCGGGTCCAGAAGGGTAAGGCCGGCAAACATGGAAAAACTGGAAACCGGCTGCCAGGTGGCTGTGGCTTCAAGACCTTTAATGGTATATTCTTCCACATTGTCGTAGTGGGGCATAACGCCGCTGGAAAATGGAACAATCACGTACCGGTCCTGTCCGTCCTCATAAAAGAGAACCAGGTCCAGAAGGGTCTGGCGGGTGGGGGATACACTGAATCCGATTTCATAATGGTCAACGGTTTCCGGGTCCAAGTCTTTCCAGGATTCACCCAGTGCAGGCAGGACATCCTGGCTCATGGCCACCACCTCAAGCCCGGGATAAACCACGCCCCGGGAATAGCCCACGTGAGCTTCAAACCGCCCGATGGTTGCGGTTAAACCGGCATGGGGAGCAAATTCATCCGCGTACTGGCTGTGGGCATAGAATCGGGCGCCAACCGACGGCGTGATGGTGATTAATTCGGCCACATTGATCTGCCAGCTTAGCGCGGCATAGGGAGACAGGATATCAAAATTTTCCCCGTCCCAGACATCGGAACTGCCGTCACTGTACTCCTGGGTGTAATCCCCTTGGGTGTAATCCCAGTCCGCACCGGCCAGAAGTGATATGCCTTTGCCCAATGTCAGGATCTCCTTGACTTTGGCACCGTAGAAAAGGAAATCATTGAACAGGTCTTCGGTCACACCGGTTGTGCTCGTGGGCTGGTCCAGCCAGTCGCCTTCGCCCTGGCTGCGGTACAGTTTAATTTCGCCTCTGGCTTTTTCATATTCATGGGACAGGGTGGCCGTGCCCATCCAGACCCGGGTCTCGTAGGTGCCCTGGCGCTGGGAAACATCAGCCCCTTCCGCGCCCGGATCATTGGCCCAGTTGTCATTGGCCATGGCGAATATGCTTACATCCCAGTTGTCGGACAGCTTGCGCCCGATACGGCCATAGATATTTTTCAGCTCACCTTCGGCATGGTCCCGGTGCCCGTCGGATTCCCGGAATCCCCCGCCCAGATAATAATCCCAGCCATTGATGTTACCGCCGTGCTCGGCCTTGGCAATGTGTGTGTCATAGCTGCCCGCAGCAACTTCGGCCGAGGTAAAAAAACCCGGTTCAGTGATCCGTTTGGGCACAATGTTGACCAGCCCCACAGCATTGCCGAAATACTGGGGCTGCGGACTTTTATAAACCTCAATGGCCTGGGAAGAATCAATGGGCATCAGGTCCAGCAGGGGGTGGTTCCATACGCTCATGAACATGGGAACCCCGTCCACCATGGTTTTAATTTCCGCTCCCGGACGGCTGGAGCCCATGCCCCGGATAAACACACCGCCACCGTCTCCACCGCCGAAAGAGCCGACGGGATTGTACCTGGACATGCTTACACCCGGTGTCATCCTAAGGGCGGTTTCAAGATCCTGGGCATTGAGGTCATCAATCTGCTCCTGGGTAATAATGGTTTTTGTGCTGCCGTAGATATCGGTCTGGTTGCCCTGGATAATGGGCCGGTCAGTGATGGTGAGCTCTTCCAGGACTGTGGCGCCGCTGGTACCATCCCCGGCTTCGTCGGCCATGGACAGGGGGGGAACAGCCAGAAAAAACAACAGGGTGCAAATCAGGATATAGCTGGAATAACGATGGGTCATGTATCTCTCTCCTTTTTCAAACAGCATTTCAGGGTTTCACTGCGGCCAGCAGGTAAAGGCCGGGTTCATCTTTAAAAACGTCGATGTCAAGTCCGCTGCCGGTAATCCATTCAAACATGGTCTCCTTTTCCGGAAGCCGGTCCCGGCTGACAGGCGTATGGGAATGATGGTGCGCGGCCAGCTGGGAAGAGGACATCAAATGACCGATCACTAGCCGCCCTTGGGGTCTCAGGCTTTTTGACATCCGGTTAAGCACCTGTTCGGGATCGCTGAAATGGGGAAAAGCGGCAAAGCAGATCACGGCATCCAGGCTTTGGGTCTCAAATTTCATCTGTGCGGCATCACAGCAGATAAAACTGATGCGTTCATCTGTATGACGATTCCGGTTGGCCAGAATCATCTGGTCGGAAAAATCCATCTCTATCAGCCGCCCTTTGTCAGACAGGTGCTCAAGAAGATAGGGCACCAGCACACCGGAGCCGCAGCCTGCATCCAGAATCCGGCTGTCCGGACCAAGGCCGAGAAAAGAGACAATGGTGCGAATCCGGTCTGCATACCGGTCATGCAAATCCGTATCCGGGTTTTTATAGTGATTGTCCAGCCAGGTTTCTGCCCGCTGGTTGAAAAATTGTTTTCGCTGTGCATTTAATGCATTCATTTCTTTTCTCCTTTACAGGCCCAGCCCATCCACTGGCAGGATACAAGCCGGGAGGCCGTATCCCGGCTTACGCCGTAAACGGTCATATAAAATTGATGAAGCCAGTCACAAAAATCGATGTCGGTGAAACGCTGGGGATATGCGGCCCGGGCCATAACCATGACATCAATGGGATATTCCAGCCGTTTTTCGCAATTGCAGGGGGTCCAGGGCAGCGCGGTTATGGCCCGGTTCTCCACAGCGCGCATGTGAACCAGATTTTTATAATATGGGGCGTCATACAGCTCTTCGGGGGGATGGTATCCCCAGGCCGTGACCAGGACAATGAGATCCGGGTCCAGGGCAATGAGCTGTTCGGCATTGAGAATATTCCAGGCCCCTGTGCCGGAATAGGCATTTCGGGCATGGGCAAATTCGTTGAGAAGATAGGTCTGGACGGTTTTCTCCCCCTTGACGTGCCCGGCACCGCCGTTTTCCCGGGCCGTGGGGGAAAGCCCGAGCATCAGCACCCGTTTTTGTTTGTCCGGTGGAATATCTGCTGTCCGGGCTTTGATGTCGTTGACCAGTTCCAGGAGGAAATCCGCAATCTCCTTTGCCCTTGCCTGTTTTTGGAAAACCGCGCCGAGAAGTTCTATTTCCCGGGTTATACTGCCGATGTCCGGCCGGTCAAAGGTATTGGGCCCGTGGAGCACCACAAGGGGGGCGCCCAGGGATGCCAGAAGCTTCAAGTTTTTTGCCTGAACATCCTTTGAGGCGCACAGGGGACAGGAGCCTGTGCGTACAATGATCAGATCCGGGGTCAGCCTGGCAATGGCCTCAAAATTAATTCCTGAACCAAACTGGCTGACCACGGGCAGGTCAGCCAGAAACGGGTTAAGAAAGAACACCGGGTTCATGCCCTGCCTGTATTCATGTGCGGTGCCGGTGCTGGAAGGGATGTCATACTCCCAGATCTTGGGCAGACAGGCTGATCCGATGCCCACGATTTTTTCCGCCTGCCCCAGGCAGGTCATGACGCCCGCGATCATGCCGTCACTGATGGTGACCACCCGGTTGATTCGTGCAGGGATCTCCACCTGCCGGCCTTCAAAATCAGTGATGGTGAAGGTATTTTGTGGACCGGCCCATAACGGGGCGGCAAAGAACACGGCCCAAATCACGGCTGTTGTAAAATAACAAAATATATCAAGGACATTTTTTGATCTGTTTTCAACGTAAATTTTCATGGCGTTTCTCACTTGTGATGTGTTCCTTTCCTGTTCCCGGGGAATGTGACAATATTGGCTGGTTGTGCTGCCACCTTTCCGGGAACCATAATTTTAAGCCCGTTTAACTCTTTGACCTTGCAGCTGTTGCCATAGATGCGGTCCATCATCTCCTGGGTCATGACCTGACCGGGTTTTCCCCGGGCAAGAATGCCGGAGCTGTCCAGAATCACCGTGGCGTGGCAGAACCATAAAACATGGTTGGGGTCATGGGTACAGGCCAGGATGGCTGTTCCCTGTGCGGCAATGTCCTGGAGTGTCTGCCATAGATTGATCTGGTTTTTAAAATCCAGGGCCGCAGCCGGTTCATCCAGAAAAATCAGCCCGGCCTGCTGGGCAATGGCCCTGGCTATGAGCACCATCTGCTGCTGTCCCCCGGAGAGCTGGTTATAGGCTGTCTGTGCCAAATGGCTGATTCCCAGGGCCTGCATGGCATGGTCTGCCAGTCGGCGGTCTTTGGCCCCGGGGATAAAAAAGCGGTTCAGGTGCGGGGTTCGGCCCATGAGCACCATCTGGTGCACCGTAAAGGGAAAGGCACAATGGTGGGCCTGGGGCACGTACGCCACGGACCGGGCCATCTGTTTTGGATTCAGTGCCCGGATATCCCTGCCGTTGATGTGAACCGTTCCGCTGCCGGCAGCCAGAAATTTAAGACAGCACTTGAACAGGGTGGTCTTGCCCGTACCATTGGGGCCAAACAGAGCGCACAACTCCCCTTTTCCCACTTGAAAGCTGATATCCTGGAGTATGGGAACCCGGCCGTAGGAAAATGAAAGATTGCAGACTTTAAGCATGCTATCGTCCAAACATCTGGCGGCCCCGGGTTCTGACCAGGTAAAACAGATAAGGGGCTCCTGCCAGGGAGGTAATGATGCCGATGGGAATTTCGGCACTGGTCAATGTCCGGGCCAGGGTGTCGCATATAATAAGGTAGGCGGCGCCCAGAATGGCGGATACCGGTACCACCCGGCGATGGTCCGGGCCTGTGATCAGCCGGGCGGCATGGGGGATCATCAGCCCCACCCAGGGGATGATCCCCGTGGCCGAGACTGCGGCTGCCGTCATCAGGGTGGCGAGGCTGATGAGTATGAACTGGGTCTGTCCGGGGTTGATGCCAAGGCTTTTGGCCTCCTGCTCCCCCATGGACAGGACATTGAGTTTCCAGCCTGACACCCAGACGATGCCAAAGCCTGATGCGGCCACGGAAAACAGTATCCTGACCTCCTGCCACCCGGCATAATAGAATCCGCCCATGAGCCAGAACACAATTTCCCGAAGGGCCGTATCCTGGGCCAGGTATTTCAGGAGGCCCACCAGGGAGGAAAACACCGAGCCCGTGATAATGCCGGAAAGGACCAGGGTGATCATCGGAGTGTCGGGCCCGGTTCGGGCCATGCTATACGCCATGGCCACGGCCAGGGCTGAAAATACAAACGCCAGGATCTGAACAGACAGGAAAAATGCCGGAAACACAATCCCCAATGCCGCGCCCAATGCTGCACCCGAAGACGCACCCAATACATAAGGCTCCACCAGAGGGTTTCGAAAACACCCCTGGAATACCGCGCCGGAAACAGACAGACACACCCCCACGGCCATGGCCAGAAGAGTCCGGGGCAGTCGGATATCCCAGATAATGGTGTGGTTCAGGGCTGGAATGGTGGCCGGGTCAGGCCAGTGGAACAGGTGGGAAAAAATGGTTTTGACCACCATGAAAAACGGCACCTGGCAGGTGCCTGCCTGGATGCAGCACAGCCCTGTGCAGACCAGGGCAAGGATCAGTCCCCCCGGACCAAGTAAAATTTTACGCACTTTCCCCGCGTCTCCCCCATTCATGACATACAGCCATGGGCTGATATGACATATCAACTGCCGGACTGAACCCGCAACAAATGTTGAAAAATATTGGCATTACACAAATCTTTCCCATAAAAAACGGCCACAAAGAATCTGCAAAAAAACCTAGGGTTTTTGCAAAGCCTTCGTGGCCGTTACTGTTTATTTTGTACAACTGTTTTTATCTTGTCTGCCCTTCTGGGCAAAGTTAAATGATCCTGTAATATATAGGACAGTCAGGTGTCAAGACCATTTCTTCTGCTGATCAGGGGGCATGAGGGATAATCAGTGTTGAACTTTTGGTTTGATTTTCTATGCCCATGACGGTAGATAAGCTGTGCAGGATAAACAGATTTCTTGGCAAGAAACGTGGTGTGCTGGATTTTTGCACTGGAGTTGTTGTGAGCTTTTTTTTTGTTTTGATCAGCCTGGGTTTGGTGTGGTTTTCTCGACATTCGCTGCGTAATTACCGCAGCCACGGTTTTTATCGTTTCTTCGCCTTTGAAGGGGTTGTCGCATTGCTGATGCTCAACCACCCCTACTGGTTTGACAATCCGTTCTCGTTCAGACAGATGATTTCATGGACATTGCTGATCTGTTCTGTCTGTTTTGTTGTAAACGGTCTAAATCTTTTGCGGATTATGGGGGGGCAGGCACACCGCAAAGAGATGCCGGAAAACCTTGCCTTTGAAAACACCGTTCACCTGGTGGATGTAGGCCTGTACCGGTTCATCCGCCATCCAATGTACGCTTCGCTGCTGCTGCTTGCCTGGGGGGCGTTCCTAAAACATATGCCCCCGTTAACATTTATGATTGCCCTTGGTACAACTCTTTTTCTTGTGGCAACGGCCAAGGTGGAGGAAAAAGAAAACCTTGTCTTTTTCGGACCCAAATACGGAGAGTATTGCACCCGTTCCAAGATGTTCATCCCTTTTTTATTTTGACCCCATGAAAACCGTAACATATTTATTTCTGGTGATGATGACACACAGCATAAAAAAATTATTGAAAACCTTTCTGCCACTGGTCATGGTTCTGGTGCAGGCTCCTTTGCTGTCAGCCGGGGAAACCGCAATACAAAAAATGGTCCCCGAGCCCGTCTTCGGCGGTGAGATGCTGGTGCGTGAGGCAGGCCAGAAGAACCCTGAGATGGTATTGCTGGTCCATGGCCTGGGAGACGAGGCCGGCACGACATGGGACGGTATTATTGGTGATCTGGCCCTGCACTACCATGTGGTTGCCCCGGACCTGCCCGGTTTCGGAAAATCGTCCAAGGGCAACCACCTGTACTCTCCTGCAGCCTATGCCCAGGCTCTCAATATCCTGGTGATGTCCATGCCGGCCAAGCCTTTGTATCTTGTGGGACACTCCATGGGCGGCGGTATTTCCCTGGTTTATGCGGCACTCTACGGCCGGGACCTCAAGCGGCTGGTGATTGTGGACAGTGTGGGTGTGCTTCACCGCCTGGCCGTCAGTCAATATCATACCAAAGAACAGATTAATCAGAATCTACCCTTTATCCCTTCAGGCATAGGAAACACCCTTGGCAGGTTCTCCGATCTTTTGCTTGAAAAATCATCGCGCCTGCCGGTTGACCCGGATGTT
Organism: uncultured Desulfobacter sp.; assembly: GCF_963665355.1. Lineage (GTDB taxonomy): Bacteria > Desulfobacterota > Desulfobacteria > Desulfobacterales > Desulfobacteraceae > Desulfobacter. Next base: position 3,659,767 of record NZ_OY762229.1, on the reverse strand, counting down.
GCCCTTAACTCAGAGACCATGCGCAAGGAAGCCCTGGGCGCAAATCCCACCCGTATTGCCGCTTTGGCCCTGGTCCAGACAGACTACTCCCTGATGCTTGGCCGCATCACCACCCCGACATGGCTTTTGTGGGGCGATAAGGACAAGGTGGCACCGATGCGCATGGCAAGAGTTCTTCAATGGAACCTTCCCCGGACGGAACTGACCCTTTTCAGCGGCCAGGGTCATTGTCCCATGCTTGAAGATGCACAGGGCTTTCTGGCTGTATTAGCCAGGGCGTTGTCCACGCTGCCCCATGGTCTTGAAAGGGTCATGCAAAAGGACCAGACCCAAGATCTGTCATGCAGCAATAAAAACGGCCAGATTCTCCAGGGAAGCTATGGTACCATCCGCATTACCGGGTGTAAAAATATCCGTCTTGTCAACATTGCAGCGCAACACATTGAGATCCGTCAGTCCGAGGTTGAGATCATGCATGCCGACATTACGGCACAGGGTGAACAGCCCGCCATCCGTGTCCAGCAGTCCCGCCTCTCCGTGACAGGTGCCGATATACATGGCCATACCGGGATCGTTACCAATCAGAGCCGACTGGACCTGGCAGGTGTGCGGTTTATGGAAACACCAACCGCCATCCGGGCCGAAGGTAACGACTCGGCTCTGCTCAGCTCAAGCTCGGTGAAGCAGTTTGCGGGCAAAACCACCGCCATCCATATAAGTTGTCCTTTAAAGGCAAAAGAGACGTTGTAAAATTGAATTTGGACGAAAAATAAAAGGAGAAATACAAATGCAAAAAACCTTAATGATCCTTTCTTGTATGCTGTTCTGTTTGATGAGTGTATCGGGTGCGTTTGCGGAAGGGTACAACCAGAATCAGATGACCCGTCAGGCCCAGGAAAAACTCACTGAACTGGGCTATACGCCAGGGCCTTCGGACGGGAAGATGGGAAATACAACCCGGACAGCAATTAAAAAATTTCAGAAAGATCAAAACCTGCCCGTCACCGGGACATTGGATAATGATACGCTGCAAAAGATGCAAAACGCGCCGATGAACAATAAAGACATGCAAAAAAAGATTTCAGAAAAGCAGAAACATCAAACAGACAGGACGGACCAGGCCAAGCAGGCAAAAAGACTGCCCCAGAGAAATCTTCCTTCCGCAAAGGATAAAAACCAAGGGCAGCAGGAATTGAAAGACATACAAAAAAAGATTTCAGAAAAGCAGAAACATCAAACAAACAGGACGGACCAGGCCAAGCAGGCAAAAAGACTGCCCCAGAGAAATCTTCCTTCCGCAAAGGATAAAAATCAAGGGCAGCAGGAATTGTTGGAAAACCAGAACACCCAGCATCCCGACCAGAAGCGTATGCCCATGGATCAGTAGCAACAAAGAACCGATATGCCCGTCCAGCAGCAATAGTTGATAAAAACGTTAAAAAATAAGAGCGCACGCCCTAAAACGTGTGCTCTTATTTTTCCAAGACAGCATTGCGTCTTCTATTCTAAGTTCTAATATAGTGTCTGACCGAAAACCTGGAAATTTTGTCAAGTACAAGGCGGGCTGAAATTTTAACCGGAGGAATACATGAAGTATTTCGAGGATTAAAATTTTAGACCAACGCCGTAACCGGCAAAATTTGCGGTTTTCAGTCGGGCACTAATCTAAGACTCAAAGAGCTTTTCCAGCTCTCCATACCCCCGGTCAGCAAGTTTTTCTTTGGGGATAAACTCCAGGGATGCCGAGTTAATGCAATATCTTAATCCTGTGGGGGCCGGACCGTCATCAAAAACATGCCCCAGGTGGGCATCCGAGATCTTGCTTTTCACCTCGGTTCTGGACATGAAAAAGGAGTTATCCTGCTCTTCAACAATGGGGGCCGTGTCCAAAGGTCTGGTAAAGCTTGGCCATCCGCATCCTGAATCAAATTTATCCCTGGAAGAGAAAAGCGGTGTGCCTGAGATCACATCCACGTAAATGCCCTCTTGGGTATTGTCCCAGAACGCGTTGTCAAATGGCGGCTCTGTGCCGCTTTCCCGGGTCACCCGGTATTGAAGGGGAGACAGGGTCTTTTTCAGTTCTTCATCTGACGGAATTGTCTGTTCCTTTTCCCGGCGGCTGCTCACCGACGTCCCGGAGGAGTTTGCACTGCCTGCCGGCTTAAGAATCTCAGCCGTATCATCATTCCAGACCTTGGAAACAAAGCTGCGCCGCCCCGACCCCATACTGTAATATTTATATTGCATCGGATTTTTCCTGTGGTAATCCTGGTGGTACTCTTCGGCCGGGTAAAATTTTTCAGCTCCAACAACTTCCGTCACCACAGGCTTTTTAAAAAGTCCTGAGTCATTGATTTTACTGATCATTCCAAGAACCTGCTCTTTTTGCTCCGGGGTGTGGTAAAACACTGCAGACCGGTACTGACTGCCCCGGTCCACAAAAGATCCGCCAGGGTCGGTGGGATCGATCTGCCGGAAATAGAGTACCAGCAGATCCTCATATGAGACTTGTTCCGGATTAAAGGTGATCTGAACCACTTCGGCGTGACCTGTATCTCCCGTGCATACATATTCATACTCCGGGTTGTCCACATGACCGCCCATGTAGCCGGAGACCACCTTTTCAACACCGTACGTTCCGTCAAATGCCGATGCCATACACCAGAAGCATCCTCCGGCAAAGGTGGCGGTTTGTGTTTGTGTCATAGCTGCCTCCTTGTTAAATTGAGTCTGACTTGAAAATGGCCATGTTTTGAGCAAAGGCAAGGGGGACAAAAGAAATCGGTCGGACAACAAATGTCCGATTTTTTACAAATCAGACAGCCATAGACTTGAAACTGACTTAAAACAGGCCTGAGAAATTACCATCAAAGGATTAAACCGGCTTAGTTTCGGCATATTAATTCAGATGGCATTCAAGTTGCATAGCTCCCTCCCAGAAACCAAGTCGTTGTTTCACAGAATTTTACCCCCAAACCCATTCCGGAGTATTTTTATGGTCTCGCCTTGTGCTGTCTGCGCAAGCCTTGGCAAAGCATGTTGCAAAGGATACCAGATTTACCTGACACCCGGAGATGTCGCTCGTATCTCCGATTATTTGAACTCATCTGATTTTTACACCGAGGAACCTCCGGTGTTAACGGACATAGCACCGGATTACGACCCGTTGTGGCTGCCCATGATCATGTCGGAAGACCGTCAGGTCCGTGTATTAAAACGGGGGGATGATAAACTGTGCTCCCTGGCCACGGACAAAGGATGTCTGCTTCCCCTGGACCGCCGACCACTGGTGTGCAGACTTTTTCCCTACTACTATTTGGAAGACTCCATCCTGGGGATCGACGCCGCCTGTCCCATTTCACAAGACTGTAACTGGCGGACCGTTCTGAACCGGATGGACATGGACGAAGTCAAGGCCAAATCGTGGGTTGATCTCCTGTATCAGGAAATCCGTAACAAAGAAGAGGCTTTTTGCCTTCCCTGCTTGTAAAAATGAAGAGGAGCTTGAACATGCTCCCCTAACCATTCTTAGAGCTTGTTTGGTAAAACGGTTGCTTATTATTTTTCATTGCCATGGGCAATATTGATCTGCAAAGGTTTCAACGTATCCAGATGGATATCTCTTTGGGGAAAAGCAATCACGAGCCCAGCTTCTGAAAAAAGCTGGGCTATTTTAAACCGCACAGTGCTTTCAATTTCGCGCCGTTCAATGACACGTCTGATTTCAACCCAGAAATAGACATTAAAGATCAACGCATTGTCGCCGAACTCGCTGAACAGCACAAATGGTTGTGGATATTTCAATACCTTCGGGGCTTCACTGACAGCCTGGATCAGTTTTTCCTGTACAGTTTTCACAGCAGACCCGTAGGAGACCCCTACGGTAACATTGGTCCGGATTTTTTTATCCGAGTGGGTCCAGTTGACGATGTTCTTCTCAAGAAATGTGCTGTTGGGCACCAGAATGTGTATATTTTCACCTGTTCTGATTCGTGTGCACCGGGCGCCGATCTCTTCAACCATCCCCAGAACACTGTCTACCTCTATAAGGTCTCCGATGTTAATGGGCCGCTCGCCCAGAATCATGAACCCGGAAATGAAGTTGTTGATCAAATTCTGGGCGCCAAACCCCATACCTATAGCGACGGCACCACCCAGAAAAGCAAACGCCGTCAGGGGGATATTGACCATGCGCAGGGCAAACAAAAACACCAGAAGATAGGCGGCATAGGACAAAAGTTTGTGTACAGCCGATGCTGTGGTCTCTTTTAACTGAGATTTGAACAAAAAGCGGGTACGGACAACGGAAAGGGAATATTTTGCAGAGGCCATACCCAGCATGAGGATGAGCAGCGCAACAGCCAGCTTGCGCAACGTCACAGACTGATCGTCCACAGTCCAGATTTCAATATTCCAGAAATCAAACAGATCTTTTTTAATACCCGCCAAATGGTCCTGAATCGTCGACTGTCCCATCCGGTTTTCTATTTCATTTAAAAGGCGTTTTTCAATATTATCTGTGGCCAGGATCACAGACTGATAAGAGAGCCGGCGTTCCAGACGCTTGCGGGCCGCAGTCAACTGAACGGCCAGGTTTTGCCTGATGGCCGGGGAAACTGTATTATCCTCAAGTTTGGCCTCAATGGCAGCCATCTGGTTTTGAAGATTGACCATATAATTTTGCTGAATCTGAAGAGTTCTGCTGATGTTCTCCATGCTGGTTTTCGTTGCCTCCCGCAGCGATTTAAGCTCCTCAAGAGGTCTTTTACCCTTGACCATGGCATAGCGTTTCTGCCAGGCAGCCGCCTGGTGGTCCATCAAAAGCATTGTACGTTCATTTAATTCCAAAGCCACCTGATATGTTGTTTTCCACTCTTCCCTTGATTTCAGGTAAGAATCGGCAACGGCCTTTTCATCCGCAGACTCCGCCTTTTCAAATCCCCGCTGGGCGGCCAGCCATTTTTTTTCCACACCGTCCTGCTCAGATCTCAGACGCTCTGTTTCTTTTTGAATCTCTGCCCTTTTCTCCATTATGATGTTTAGCTGACTGCTTAGATCTTCAGGGTCAAAGGCTAGATTCGCGTTGATCACCCCCACCTGCTCTTTCAAGAATGCAAGCTGCAGTGTGGCCAGTTTTGTTTCTGTGTCATATCTTTTGATTTCATTCTCTTTTGCCCGGATAATGACCTGAATTTCACGAAGCTGAATTCCGAGCGTATCGCTGCGCCACTTCAGCGTGGTTTGACCTTCTGGTCCTTTACCGGATAGTGTCTCGTCAATTCTTCTCTTTTCCTTTTCAAAGGCCTGAAGACGTCCATTGTCGGCAACGAGCTCACGCTTGATAACATCCACGGTTAAATCGATATTCAACTGGTTTCTTTCAACGTTTGACAACTCTTCCTGCACCGTATCAAGAAAGGTCAATGTATAAGGGCCGTTTTTATACCTGCCCATGGTCTGATCATTCTCGTACCGCTCTTTGACGGCCAACATCTCTTTTCTTGCCCCGTCAAGGGCTGTAATCGAATAAAGCAGTCGTTCATGGGCCGATCTGAGCATGCGAAGATCTATCAGTCTTTTGTCAAAGTCCTCTGTGCTCACGCCAAACTCCTGGGCCACCTGATCTGATTTTACGGCTCTCAGGGTTGTTAACTGGTCATTGATTTGACCAATTTTAGCCTTGACAGTCTCAACGCTATCCAATTGCTCCATTGGATCGGAAACAGGTTCCACGGCAAAACAGATCCCTGAAAAAAATATACACAGACACAGACACAGACACAGACGTATTCCTGCCCCCAAAGATGTACCTGCATAGTTCCCAGGCAAATACGCTCTATTTTCCGCCATGTGTCCCTTCCTTATTTATCATTTCACAAATTCGTTTTTCACATTTTTCTAATCCTGCCTTCACAGGGTTGAAACATAAATAACATAGATTACACGATTAACAAGATGTTCATTCAAAAAACCTAAGGAAGAATTTAAGGATAGGAAATGATGAAAATAGACCTTCACGTGCATTCCAAATTTTCCAAGCGCCCTTCCCAGTGGATACTGCAGAAAATAAGCTGCCCTGAAAGCTTCACGGAACCCATGCTCGTGTATAACACAGCCAAGGCAAAGGGGATGTCCCTTGTGACCATATCGGACCATAACACCATTGAAGGCGCCCTGGAAATTGCCCACCTGCCCGATACCTACATCTCCGAGGAGATCACCTCCTATTTTCCCGAAGACGGTTGCAAGGTCCATGTACTGGCCCAGAACATCTCCGAAGCCCAGCATGACGAGATCCACAGAATTCGGAAAAACATTTTTGACCTGGTGGCCTACCTCAATGGCGAAAATATCGTCAATATCATTGCCCATCCCCTTTACGGCGTGAATGACCGTCTGACCATCAACCATTTCGAACAGATGATTCTGCTGTTTAAAAACTTTGAACTCAACGGGGCCAGAAACGACAAGCAAAACCAGATCCTGGCCCAGGTGCTCAAGCAGCTCACCCCCATGGACATTGAACGACTGTCAAACATATATGATTACCAGCCCCTGTTCGATACGCCCTGGGAAAAAAATTTCACCGGCGGATCCGATGACCACTCGGGTCTGAATATTGCCAGAACCTGCACGGCAGTGGATAATGCCACGGATATTGACACCTTCATGGCCGGTATCCTCAACGGCAAATCCCGGGCCGTGTCCGAACCGTCCACACCCAAGACCATGGCCCACAATCTTTACAGCATAGCCTACCAGTTCTACAGAAACCGGTTCAATCTTGAGCGCCACACAGGCAAAGACCAGCTGCTCAAATTCCTTGACCGCTCCCTGATGCCGGAATCCAACGTGGATACAGGGCTCATATCACGGTTTTACACCTTTTTAAACAAACGGAAAAACCGTCAGGAAAGAACCCAACCCTCTTCCATGATGGATCTTCTCAGAAGAGAGACCGAACGTCTGTTTGAAGAAAACCCGGATTTAATGAACATCGCCAAGGCCCAGTCAAATAATATGCGCCCGGGCTCATCCCCGGAACAGCAAAAACAGAACAGGGGGAAGTTATGGTTTGATTTTGTCAACCAGCTTTCAAACAAGGTTCTGTCCCACACGGGCGACCATCTGCTTGGCCAGGCATCCGGGGCCAACCTGTTCAACATATTTCAAACCATTGGTTCCGTGGGCGGGCTCTACTCTCTTTTGGCGCCCTATTTTGTGGCTTTTGTCCATTTTGCCAAGGACAATGAAATGAACACGGCGGTCCTTAACCGGTTTGCACGATACAAAAACGGAATGCAGAGCCCTAAATCCAGGGTAAAACTGGGACATTTCACCGACACCTTCTACGATGTGAACGGTGTGGCCCAGACCCTCCAGCAGCAGGTGCAGGCCGCATTGAAAAACGACAAACACCTGACCATCATCACCTGCGATGCAACGGCCGACAAAACAGGTGCCGGGGTGAAAAACTTTACCCCCATGGGCGTTTATGAACTACCTGAATATACGGAACAAAAAGTGTACTATCCGCCATTCCTTGAGATGCTGGATTATTGTTATCACCAGGGTTTTACCCATATCCACTCCGCCACACCCGGCCCCATCGGTCTGGCAGCCCTGGCCATTGCAAAAATCCTGAAGCTGCCCCTGACGTCCACCTACCATACCCAGTTTCCCCAATACGCCCAATACCTGACCGGGGATAACTTCATCGAGGGTCTGACCTGGAAATTCATGATCTGGTATTATGACCAGATGGATCAGATCTATGTGTCCAGCCAGAACTCCTTTGACGAACTTACCGAACGGGGCATCAAGGCAGAAAAAATTCGCATCATTCCCCGGGGCATCAACACGGAAATTTTTCATCCCTCAAAACGCTGCGATATTCTGGCCAGCCAGTACGGGGTCAGTGAAGAGGCATTAAAATTTCTCTATGTGGGCCGGGTATCCAGGGAGAAAAATATGCACCTGCTGGTGGATGCGTTTAAAAAAATTTCCAAGGTCTGGGATAAGGCTCACCTCACTGTTGTGGGAGACGGCCCCTATGCCGGTGAAATGAGAGACCAGCTCAAAGACTATCCCGTAACCTTCACCGGTTATCTTTCCGGCGAGCCCCTGTACCGGATATATGCCTCGGCAGATCTTTTTGTCTTCCCCTCCACCACTGACACCTTTGGCAATGTGGTTCTTGAGGCCCAAGCCTCGGGTCTGCCCGTGATTGTGTCAGATCTGGGCGGTCCCTGCGAAAACATGCTGGAGCGTGAAACCGGCATTATCGTTAAAAGCGACGACAGTGAATCCCTTTTTCTGGCCATGCAGGAACTTGCCCTCAACCCCGGGCTGTGCAGCCAGATGTCCAGGCGGGCCAGGGACTACATGGAAAACCGCTCCTTTGAAAACGCATTTATCCAGTCCTGGGAGTTTTATAAAGAGATGGATACCCCTGTGTCCATGGAAGAATTCTCCAAGGCGGTATGATTATGGCCCATATCAAATCAGGACTGAAAACTGCCGCACTCATGCGCCAAGGCCGGATGCCCGGCCAGCTTGTCATCCAGATCACGGACCGGTGCAATGCCACCTGCCCCCAGTGCGGCATGCGCAAAACCAATAAATTTGACCGGACGCGCCTGACCAATGATCAGCTCAGGGAGATCATTGATGCGGCCGGGGAAAAAGGATTTGCCGCCATCTCTTTCACCGGCGGGGAACCCATGCTGCTGCGCAGGGATCTGCCCGAACTGATACGGCGGGCCGGACAGGCAGGTATTCCCTATATCCGCACCGGCACCAACGGATTTTTTTTTGCTGACCATGACAAACCGGATTTTGAGGATAAAATAAAGGCCATTGCCGATGAACTTGCAGATACACCCTTACGTAACTTCTGGATCAGTCTGGACTCATCGGTCACTGGCATCCACGAACAGATGCGCGGCTTTAACGGTGTTGTCCGGGGTATGGAAAAGGCGTTACCCATTTTTCACAATGCCGGTCTTTTTCCTTCTGTGAATCTGGGATTGAACCGCAATGTATCCCAGATCACACAAGGTCTTTGCTCGCCTGCCCCCAAAGATCTTGCAGATCCGGAAGCCTCCCCCTTTTACCGGGCCTTTGCCCAGGGGTTTGCCGCCTTCTACCGCAAGGTGATCGACATGGGATTCACCATTGCCAATGCCTGCTATCCCATGAGCATGGATGACAGTACTGATAAAGAGGGTTTGGATGCCGTTTATGCCGCAGCGTCCGCAGACCGGGTTGTCTGTTTCACAGGCACGGAAAAGGCGCTTTTGTTCAAGGCGCTTTGGGATACGATTCCCAAATTCAGATCAAAAATAAGAATTTTTTCACCCCTTGCCAGCTTGCACACCCTTTACAATGTCTATTCAAGTAACAACGCAGACACGCCATACGGCTGCCGGGGGGGCATTGATTTCTTTTACCTGAACTGCACCGACGGAAACACCTACCCGTGCGGATACAGGGGCGCTGACAACCTGGGGCCGTTTCCGGACTTAAACGTCAATGCCATTGATCCCAAGGGATATTGTCTGGCCTGCGACTGGGAGTGTTTCAGGGACCCCACCGAGCTTGGGGGGCCATTCATGGAAGCCGTTGCCGCGCCGTGGCGTCTTGCGGCCAGAATGGCCAAAGATCCGGGGTATGGCGCATGCTGGTTCAAGGATCTTCAATATTACAAGGCTTGCGACTTTTTTGACGGCAGACGGCCGCCCAGGACTTCTGCCTTACAAAGATTCTAAATTCATAGAGTTTTCCCACTGAAATTTATCACTAAAAGTATTTTTAAAAAAATACCTGAAAAACATATCTGAATTATATCAAACCATGCTCCCCAACTGTACGTCAAAAACCAAAAGACAACGGGTCTTAACATCAACTGAAATAATATCAAACCAATCAACCAACAACCAGCTTTATTGAAATGACGTGATAGCGCCAAATCACCTTGATATATTAATAAAACACTTCTAGTTAGACCAGTACTTGAACATATTTCTCCCGTATGCTTTATGCAAAATGAATCGGGTGGTTTCAGCGAAAAAAAATAACGACTGTTCGAAACAATTGGAACATAAAAAAGAAAAGGAGCCAAAATCGCACATAATAGTATCAATGTGAAAAAATAATTGACTATTCTATACTCAGTTTTTATGTCGAAGTTCATTATGCTATCGGCCCTGCTGGCATTCCAAGAAAAAATGCCAATAACCCCAAACATGGAATAAAAGAGCTCATCATTGCAATTAAGCCAACTACTGACAATACCGTTACAATACCATCCTCTTTCACTTCTTTTTCCATTGTTCAAGCTCCTTATCAATTCAATATTAAAAAAATGTTGACCGCCGAACAGTAGTTTGTCCGGTCAGGACTTTGAAGGCCTGAAATATTCTGACTTTAGGGTAAATATGTTTGGGTTTTTGTGCAGATGCCATACCGTTTAATGGAATTCAACGAAACAAAATGAAAAACCTGGTAAAAACCCCAGGGTAAAGAAACAAAAATTATGAAATATTTTTCTCAAATTATGAAAAGATGATTAAAAACAGATGAAGGATGGATTTTATGGGAAATTAATAATGATTTGAACAACCGGGCAAATATTACCTTTCTCACCCAAATCTGAACCTTTTTTTCCACATGGTATTACATGTTTTTCATATAACAGCCACGGACTGACCTGACATATCATCTGCCAGGCTCAACCCACAACTAAGGTTGAAATATCTGTGTCGATTACACAGACTTTCTTATAAAATATATTCAGTATGAGATAAGGCCGGAAGTAAGTCCTATGGCTACGGCCTGACAGGCATTGACCGCATCCAGCTTTTTGAGGACATTGCCCATATGAAACTCAACAGTCCTCTGACTGATATTCAGGATTTGGGAAATCTCCCAGGCGGTTTTCCCTGCCGCTGTCCAGGAAAGAATTTCTGTTTCCCGGGGTGTTAAATTTGCACGCAGGCCGTTTTCCCGACCCTGAATGATCCCTTTTACGGCCTGACCCAGGTGGGGTGCCAGATACTCCAGAATCTTTTGAAACCGTCCTTTTTTTTTAAACTTTTTACCGGAAAGGGATATAATTGCAGCCTCAGTGGAAAGATTTCCCCGAAGACTGTAGAGCCAACCGTCCTCAAGTCCCATGGATGAAGCCTCATCCATGATCCGGGAACTTTTATCGTTTCTTTCATCATCCAGGCCGGGTATCTTGATATAGTCCGGCCAATAGATAAGCCCCGGTTTTACAAAAGCAGTGTGGGCAACATTGTCGTCCAGGTAATAATCTTTTCGAGCATACCGTGCCTCCCACTCTTCAGGGAATCCTGAAATCATATGAAAAGCAGCTATCTTTTTGATATCATACTCGCTGCAGTCACCGAATCCACACCTGGCATAGGAAAAAGGGACAAGGGCCTTGGTCTGGTCGAGCAGCTGATGAAATTGAAGTGACGTACGGCAACAAAGAGCAGAGTGAATTATATCCAGCATCAGATTTGTGTCGGATTGCACCAGCCCAGAATTTTGTCTCAACATGAATACCTCCTGACCATTATCTGTTCCCGAATGTCAAAGGCAGGCCTGCATATGGGCCTGCCTGACGCATTTTTATTCCAGCACGAAAGAAACTATTATATCTGCAAGCTTTTCACTTGTTTCAGGTGAAAAAATATCACCGGCCAGGATATGCTGCCCCGGGTCTGCAGAGCCGGTAAAGGGAACAAGCCTTTTTTTAAAACAGCCCATTTGGTTATAAGCATGTTTCAGGGACGGGATATGAAGAATCTGATCATCTGGGGAGTAGATCACAAGACAGGGCACCCGAAGCTTTGACAGGTCAAGGCCCCTGACAAGTTTGACCATACCCATCATGGGCAGCAGAGCCGCCACGGGATACCGGGAGGTCCAGTACTGTCCATGGCCTTTATTTTCCGGTACCGTAATCCTTTCTTTTCCAATGAAAACTGCGGCAATCAGCTGCCCCCAGGGCCATACAAGCAGGGATGAAAACATATTTTTCGGCCTGAAATTGGGCGATAAAAAGATGCACGTATAAAGGGCATCCATACCACCCACGGTGGCCGCCCGATGGGCCAGCCAGGCAAGGGAAGTGCCACCGGTGGAACAGCCGATCATGATCACCTTTCTGCCTATGCGCCGGCCAATTTCATAGGCTTCCACCACGTCATTGAGCCAGTCATTCACATGGGCATGGGCCATGGCCTGGCCTGTCCGGCCATGGCCGGTAAGGCGGGTATAAAACAGATTGGCACCCAAGGCCTGTGCCACAAGATCGCTTAACGGAGCGGTTTCCTTGCGTGTGGCAGAAAAACCGTGGATATATACCACACTGATGTCCGTTTGTTCCCCGGATGCTCCGGCCCATATTATTGATTTCTGAGTACCCGGAACGATGTCGTCAAACTGCTGTTCTTCACAGATCAGATAGCCATCCAGGTCCACGGGCAGTTTTTTGGCGGATATGGTCTGGTCAATACGGACCCGTGGGCCAAATAGCAAGACGATTAAAGCAATGACCACAAGACTGATATATATCATCATCTGCCGTATGATTCTCCTTTCAATTGCCTTCGGCAATAACCTGTGTCTGGACGAACAGTTGCCCGAATGCAAAGCCTCAAATAAATTGGAATGGGCAAGCATACTAAAGTCGGGGAGAATTGTAAATTTTCGTGGAACCTAATCGTACAACCGAACCGATGAATCAAGTTTATTACTATGCACGCCCCAGGCAAGCAGTCAAAACACTAACTATTTTATTTTTTAGTTATTTTTTTATGGTTTGGTTGACAGCAGGCCGGCTTGTGGCCTAATATCATTCCAGACTTAAGAATCCACATTCTCAAGCAAAACATGTTCTTTTTATTTTAAAATTTACTTTAAATCCGTTTTTTGACAGGTTGTGATGTATCATCACATTTTTTTTGTTACTATCACGCCTGCCCTGACACCAGATATCCAACAGGAGGAAGTAACATGCTTAAAGTTGCTATTAACGGTTTTGGACGAATAGGAAGGCTTTCTTTCCGGAAAATCTTTGGAGATGACCGTTTTGACATTGTAGCCATTAATGATTTGACAGAGCCCAAAATGCTGGCACATCTACTGAAGTATGACAGTGTGCAGGGCCGTTATTCAGGTCATACCGTTGGGTGCGATGGTGACGCTCTCATAATTGACGGCAAAAAAATTCCGGTTTACAAAGATTCTGACCCCAAAAATCTTCCCTGGGGAAACCTTGGGGTGGACATTGTTCTGGAATGCACCGGATTTTTCTGTTCAAAATCCAAAAGCCAGGCCCATATTGATGCCGGAGCCAAGAGGGTTTTAATCTCCGCACCGGCCGGCAGTGATCTGCCCACAATCGTCTATGGAGTAAATCATCATACGCTCAAAGGCGATGAACTTGTGGTTTCAGGTGCGTCATGCACAACCAACTGCCTTGCCCCCATGGCAAAGGCACTCAATGAATATCGTGAATTAAGAACCGGTTTTATGACAACCATCCACGCATACACTGGCGACCAGATGATTCTTGACGGCCCCCATCGCAAAGGTGATTTCCGCCGTGCACGGGCCGGTGCAATCAACATCGTTCCCAACTCAACCGGTGCAGCCAAGGCCATTGGCCTTGTTATTCCAGAGCTCGACGGCAAACTCATCGGTTCGGCACAGCGGGTCCCTGTTCCTTCAGGATCCATCACCATTCTTGATGCCACCCTCAAGGACGATACTGAAACCGTGTCTGTTGAAGGCATTAATGAAGCCATGAAAAAAGCGGCGGATGAATCTTTCGGGTATTCCGATGAGGAGCTGGTGTCAAGTGATACCATCGGCATGAGCTATGGTTCCCTGTTTGACTCCACCCAGACACTTGCCCAGCGCTGCGGCACCAAAATTTATGAAGTCCGGGTGGTCTCCTGGTATGACAATGAGATGAGTTATGTCAGTCAGCTGATCAGGACCCTGGCACACATGGGTAAACTGATGTCCTAGGACGTATGTAAAACCAAGTCATCCGCGTATATAAAGCAGATAGTCCACAAACGGGTTAAGGATGCATTCAGAAGTCCCGAATCCTGCCCCTCACTGAGCCACAGAACGACATCTTTCAAAATAACAAGGGTTTGAAGCCTGATAAAACAAGGATAAAATTTTTATCAGGCTTGAACCTGAACAAACTTCTTATCTTTCGGACGGCACTAAAAAATTGACAGGGTCGCTGAGACGGGTTAATTTCTATGCAATTATGGTGAACGAATTAATTTTTTTAAATAAATTTAAAAAAAGCTTTTAATTACGGCAAATTAGATAAGAATCAGATTCGCATTCAAAACAAGGCTGGTTATGAACATAAAAAATTCCATCTTTCAAAACAAGGTCGCGATGATAGCCATTGGATCTCTGCTGGTTTTGCTGGAACTTCAGATATTTTTCGTTTTTGCTGCAAAATCCGGAGCAAAGCATACCCTGCAGGTTCTGAATGATTCGGGGACAGTCATTTATGAAACGGATGGCGAACATTTAACCAAGTTTAAGAAATATTATTTTGAATCAACCTTCGGGCCCTTTGAAAATTATGAAAAAAAGCTGGTCACCAAGACAGTGCCGTTTCCTTTCAGGGCCTGGTTTGCCACGGCCATCGGCATTCCCCTGGGGTTTACGCTTTTATTTGCCTTCATCATATCAGCCTTCTCAACGCTTGTGGGCAAAAAACAGGAAGCACCCAAGGAAGACGGGAATGAAGACGATGCCCCCAAGGGAAAGGTTGATCAATTCCTATCCCAGATCAACCGAATGAATATTTTCATACTTGGTGCGGGTATTTTTCTGGTAGTTCTTGCCCTCTGGGTGCTGCCCAATCTGGTCTCCGTCATCGGCAAAACCGGCCTTGAAATCATTGACCGCTATCGATGGTTTTTTGCCGTTGCCGGCATTGCAATTCTTCTTATTTTTGCCTGGTTTCTCTATTTACGATATCTTCTGGCCAAAAAAGCTCTGGAAGCAGAAACCCATATCCGGGAGCATCAGTTGAGCTTAAGCAGATTACCCGGGCCTGACCCCTCCATGCTTAGAATAGAAAACAAACCAGATCCCGATATACTGGAGATTTCCGATTCAGATGATTAAAAACAGGGTCCGGCGTAGAAAACTTCCGGGATTAGTTCTTTTTGTCCTAATGACCCTGCTGGTTCAGGGGTGCAGCAAGTCCCATATCCTTTTTCAGCGGGAAGGTATAAGCCGGACATGGATATATATTGATTTTACAAAAAACGAAACGCCCTATGAGAACCAATCCATTGTCGGCGGCGAACACATGACCTTCTATAAAGTCCTGGGCTTTGAGGGAGATGAATTCGTTGTGACTGTGGAAACCATAGAAGGCAATGTTATGTGGGGGGTGATGGGTGACCAGGTAAATATAGAACCTGTCCGTGAAAGCAATACGGAAAAAAAATACGTAACAGTAGTTGATACCGAAGCTATTTTCACCATAGATTTTTCAGCGCACCCCTTTGGCCAATACAAATTAACCATAGAAAAAATGCCCCGGTGTAACGAAGAGCAGTAAAAAAAAATTTCAAAATAGAAATAAAACATGTATATTCATCTTTTTTTGCAGCATCTATGATGCTGCATTTTTTTGTGGGTATTTTACCTGTTTTTTATATGAAAGATTTGGTAAGCCACCAAAATCTTTCAAACTTCGTTGTGGGCTGAGCCCGGCAGTTGATATGTCAGATCAGCCCATGGCTGTTATATGAAAGATTGGGTAAGCCACTCAGATCTTTTAATCTTTGTTGTGGGCTGGACCTGGCAGCCGCTATGTCAGGCCAGCCCATGGCTGTTATAAAAAAGAAGGATTGGTGCAGTGAAAAAGCTTCCAACGCCCTGTTACCTTATTGATGAACAAAAACTTCATTCAAACATGGAGAAGCTGGCGGCAATAAGAGAGCAAAGTGGAGCAAAAATGCTCCTGGCGCTGAAATGTTTTGCCACATGGGGGGTTTTTGATCTAATGGCGCCTTACATGGACGGCACCACCAGCTCTTCATACTATGAAGCAAAACTTGGATATGAAACCTTTGGCAAGGAGACCCACGCTTACAGCGTTGCCTACAGCCATGACGATGTAAAAAAAGTCTGTCTCTTTTCAGATAAAATCATATTTAACTCCCTGTCCCAGTTAACCCGGTTTTATCCTGAATGCAGCGATATTGCCTGTGGAATCAGAATTAACCCCGGTATAAGCCACAGCGGCTTTGACCTGGCAGACCCTGCCCGGGAATTTTCCAGGCTCGGCGTGACATCCATAACGGATATTGAAACAGCCATGCCCATGATTTCCGGTGCCATGTTCCATTTCAACTGTGAAAATGAAGATGTTGCCGCATTTGAAAAACTGCTTGCCGGTATCAGCCTTAAATATTCAACATTTCTAAAACAGCTGGACTGGGTGAGTCTGGGAGGCGGCATATCCTACACCGAAGACCATTTTGACTGTGAGCGCTTTGCACAACTCATAAAAGAATTTTCCCAACAATTTGGCCTTAAGGTCTATCTGGAACCGGGAGAGGCGGCTGTGACCCATACAACCACCCTTGTGACAACCGTTCTTGATATCGTCCAGAACCAAAAAAAAATTGCTATTGTGGATGCCTCCATTGAAGCGCACATGCTGGACCTGCTGGTGTACCGGGAATCGGCCGGTTTTCAAGGAACACTGGCAACGGGAGGATTTGAATATCAGATAGCAGGACGATCCTGTCTTGCCGCGGATATATTCGGCCAGGGTCGTTTCAAAACAGAACTTCAGGTCGGTGATACCATTATTATCAAAGATGCCGCCGGTTATACCATGGTGAAAAAAAACTGGTTTAACGGCGTAAAAATGCCGTCAGTGGCAGTCCTGCGAACTGACGGGCAAATTGAAGTATTACAACAGTCCTCTTTTTCCGATTACAAAAAAGGACTTTCAACTAAAAAACTAAGGATTTAACAGTGCTTTATGGCATACGTTTTATTTAAGTGGGGGTAAAAAATCCCCTTTAGGTTAATGAAAGGAACTAATGATGAAAAAAAACGTGATGATTATCGGTGCCGGGGGCGTAGCCAATGTCACGGCTCATAAATGCGCACAAAATAATGATGTTCTTGGAAATATTATTATTGCCTCAAGAACGCTGTCGAAATGTGAGGCGATCATTGACAGCATTGAGCGAAAGGGCAGCCGAAAAAGTGAGGAATATTCCATAACAGCATATCATTTGGATGCCATGGATGTTTCAGCCACGGAAAAACTGATTAAAGAGACAGACGCCTCGATTGTCATCAACGTGGGCACTGCATTTATAAACATGAGTGTTCTTACGGCCTGTATCAATACAGGTGCAGCCTATATGGATACAGCCATTCATGAAGAGCCGGATAAAATCTGCGAAGCACCTCCCTGGTACGCCAATTACGAGTGGAAACGCCTTGAAGAGTGTCGAGAAAAAGGTATTACAGCCATCCTGGGTACAGGCTTTGATCCAGGAGTAGTAAATGCCTATGCCGCCTATGCCGACAGGTATATTTTCGACGCCATCGATACCATCGACATCATGGATGTGAATGCCGGAAATCACGGCAAATATTTTGCCACCAATTTTGATCCGGAGATCAACTTCCGGGAGTTTACCGGCGGGGTGTGGACCTATATTGATCGCCATTGGGTGAGAAAAGAGATGTTCGAGGTGAAGCAGGTCTACGATTTTCCGGTGGTCGGGAAGATGCCCATATATTTGAACGGGCACGATGAGCTTCATTCCCTGTCTAAAAATATTGATGCAGACTCCATCAGGTTCTGGATGGGATTCGGTGACCATTATATCAATGTGTTTACTGTGCTGAATAATATCGGACTGCTTTCAGAAAAACCTGTCACTACGGCTGAAGGGCTTGAAGTGATCCCGTTGAAAGTGGTCAAGGCGTGTCTGCCTGATCCTGTTTCACTGGCCCCTAAATATACCGGAAAAACATGTATTGCAGATCTGGTAAAAGGCCGTATCAATGGGCTCAATAAAGAGGTATTGCTCTATAACACCTGCGACCATGAAGCCTGCTATAAGGAAGTTGAAAGCCAGGCCATTGCCTATACAGCCGGGGTTCCTCCCGCAGCGGCCGCCATGCTGATTGCCCAGGGTGTCTGGGACTGTAAAGAGATGAAAAACGTTGAAGAACTGGACCCGGCGCCATTTTTGAAAATCCTCAACCAGATCGGCCTTCCCACCAGAGTAATTAAAGACGGGGAGGACCAGCCACTCTCCCTATAAAATAAAAATCGTAAATTTTTTATTTCGTCAAGTACGCACGTCGAATCACACCCTGGGGCCTGGCATTTATTCTTAACTCAATACCGGGCCCTATTATTAGGTTTATAAAGATGGGCTTTAAACTAAAGCTTCCTATAAAGATTTAGAATCAACATAGACCAATTATTACATTATTGAAATCCAATCAGAAAAAGTATTTTGCACCATGCCACATCACCAGAAAATCCAAAGAATATTAGATAAAATCAGATCAAAACTATCCCAAAGCCCTTCATAAGCATTAATTCAAAATAAAGATAAAAGCAGCAGCCCAAATTATTTCAATTATGTAATATTAATTTATGAATTTATGCGCACATTTGAAATAAATCATTTCAACGAGGACCACAGACGACCTGACCATGCCTGTTTAAAAAAATCAAATCCTTTTATTATAGTATGTTGAAATAAACACGATAAAAACAATCAAAATATGGCATGCCTATTGCTTTTTCACTGTAGATTTTTATTAATAACAATAATGGAGCGGGATTATGATGAAAAAGCAGCATATTTATTTCATTTTTGCAATTCTCTTAATGCCATTGGCCGCAGTGGCAGGAGATGGTACGGCAATCGACAGCGGCAACACAAGCTGGATGTTAATATCAACGGCTCTGGTTCTACTCATGCTGCCTGGTCTGGCCATGTTTTACGGTGGCCTGGTACGGGCAAAAAATGTCCTGGGAACCATGATGCATACTTTTGTGGCCATGGCCGTTATCGGTGTGCTCTGGGTGGTCTGCGGATATTCATTGACCTTTGGAAAGAGCATTATGGGCGGAGTGATCGGATGGAACAGTGATTTCTTTTTTCTCAGGGGCATTGATGAAACCGTGACCAACGGGATTCCGGAATATATCATTGCCATGTTCCAGGGCAAATTTGCCATCATCACGCCGGCCCTGATCAGCGGCGCTCTGGCAGAGCGCGTTTACCTGAGAGGATATATCCTGTTTATTTCTCTTTGGTTCCTGTTTGTTTACGCACCACTGTGCCACTGGGTGTGGGCACCGGACGGCTGGTTGTTCAATGCCGGGGCCGCCGGTGTGATCGACTTGGCCGGTGGACTTGTCATCCATGTATCGGCCGGGATCAGCGCCCTGGTGGCGGCCATCTATCTTGGACCCCGGCTGGGCCATCCCAAAATTGCCACCCCCCCGAACAATCTGACCATGACCCTGATCGGTGCCGGGCTTCTGTGGGTGGGCTGGTTTGGTTTTAATGCCGGCTCCACCCTCCAGAGCGGACTGGATTCGGCCAGGGCTCTGACCATGACCCAGATTTCCGCGGCCAGCGGGGCACTTGTCTGGCTGTGTATCGAAGGAATTATCTACAGGAAAGCATCTGCCCTTGGTTTTGCGTCCGGCACCCTGGCCGGGCTGGTGGTCATCACTCCGGCCGCCGCAGTGGTTCAGCCTCTGGGCGCCATGTTTCTGGGGGCAGCATCCACCGTGCTGTGTTTTTATGCGCTTCAACTCAAAATAAAGATAGGGTATGATGATACACTGGACTGTTTCGGAATCCACGGCGTAGGCAGCGCCCTGGGGGTCATCCTGCTCAGTTTCTTTATCCGCGATTCCTGGATGGTGGCTGCCAGCGAAGCCGCCGGCCGAACATGGACAACTTTTGACCAATTGTTAATCCAGCTCAAAGGTTTTGGGGCTACGGTTCTGCTGGCCGGAGTCGCAACCTTCATTCTGTGCACCATCGTGGAAAAAACCGTGGGCTTCAGAATTGATGAAGAGAGCGAATACGTAGGCCTTGACCAGTCACTTCACGGGGAAAGAGGCTATGATTTCTCCTGATCGTTGAAGAGATCCTTTTCCTTAAAGTAAAAAGGTCCGGTTCCTAAGTGGAGGCACCGGACCATGATTTCAAAATTCATCAAAATCCCATCTCAAAAATTCAACTGATTATATCCACCGGGGGATTATGGTCGGCCTTAAAAAAATCCCTTTGGAGCCTTGCCTGGCCGGGGCCATGTTTCAAGCTCTTGATAATCTTTTTATTCTTTGTTATACCTTGCTAAAAAAAGAAAAAGGAGGCTCTTAATCCTTTGTCAACGCCACCG
This sequence comes from uncultured Desulfobacter sp., assembly GCF_963665355.1. Lineage (GTDB taxonomy): Bacteria > Desulfobacterota > Desulfobacteria > Desulfobacterales > Desulfobacteraceae > Desulfobacter. The sequence goes on along the minus strand of NZ_OY762229.1, from coordinate 3,639,286 downwards.
TTTAAAGCAGATTACTGGTGGGGTGTCGCAGAACTATTTGCCCCCCCCATGCTGGAATATTTTGATATCCGGAACGTGACCTTCCGGGTTGGCGATATACGTAAGCTCAGAGGAGATTAACCCATAATTTTTTTTTATTGGCAAGGAGAGAGATATGGAAGAGGCGAAGAACGCTGCCGACGGCGCAGCTGCGATAAAAAAAAAGAGTTTTCTGAAAAAAATACTCCTATCCAAGTGGTTTATCATCACCGTGCTGATCCTGATAGTTTTAGGATATGCCACATGGTGGGGAATGAATTGGTGGCAGGATTATACGGCCCAGGGGGACGTGCAGTCCCATGGTACACAAGTTACCCAGAAAACGGACGCGACCCATTACACCCACACCGCAGCAGATGAGAACACAGATCACAACTTTGATGACGCCCTGGATTCTACCGCACATGAAGTCCTGACCACGCATCAGTCCCCTGCAGAAAACCAGGACTCCCATGGAACCCTTCAGTATGGAAATACAACACAGGCAGCCGGACATGGAGAGACCCAGGCCGCCCCGCGCCCCACAGGCCCCCGGGGAGTTGCTTTTGTGGAAGCCTGCATCCAGCCCCTTGATTATGAATTGAACCACAGGTTCTTGGGATGGCGGCCCAATGACATCATAAGAATTGCCGATAATATTAAAAATCTGCAATTGGGTGTTTTGGAAGTGACCCGCAGAACAGCCGTGGCCCTGGCCGAAAATCTGTCACGGACCGGAAGCACCGATGCCTATGTTCCCAGCCTGGAATTCGCCATGAACTCATTTATGATCAAGCCCACCGAACTCTTCTTTCCGTCGGCTGAAAGCAAATATCAGGAGGGGCTGGACGGGTGGCGGAAGTATCAGAAAATGCTGGAAAAAAGGGAGGCCCGTTTTTACCGGCGGATTGACAACCTGGTTCCACTGCTCAAGTTGTATCAAAGTATCCTGGGCAGTTGCGATGAAAATCTGGTCAAAAACCTGGGAGAGATGAGTACCTTTAAGGCTGATGATGTCTTTTACTACGCCAAGGGCGTTGCCATTGCCATGGGCACAGTGCTTGAGGCAGTGGCCCTGGATTTTGAGGACACCATCGGATCGGAACAGGGCATGGATTTACTCCATCACACCATTGAAGTCCTTCACCATGCCTCGCACATGGATCCCTGGATCGTTCTGGAGGGCAGTCCGGATGGCGTATTAGCCAACCATCGCGCCAACATAGCAGCCCACATCAGCCATGCCCGCTTTTATCTGGACGTGCTGTCCAGGTCACTGACAGGCAACCTGTAACGGATTTTTTTGGGGAAGGGACCGGACCGATACCCCTTCCCAACAACTCTTCGATACAACGACGGATGCAGCATGATTTTTCGACCCGCCCTGACAACTAAATTAAAGGCGGGTTGAACATCCGACGCTCCTGTTATCTGCTTATCTATTCTATACAAAACTATTCATACACTGTATGGCGCCGGGGATCAAAGGCCTCTCTGATGCCTTCACCAATAAAGGTGACAGTCATCAGGGTTATGACAAGGGCAGACACCACAGCACCGGAAATCCACCAGGCCTCCATGTTCTGCCAGCCCTGGGATAAGAGCTCTCCCCAGGAGGGGGTGGGTGCAGGCAGGCCGAACCCCAGGTAGTCCAGGGAGGTTAAGGCCACAATTCCCCCTGAAATGGCAAAGGGTGCATAGGTAACGATCACGGATATGGTGTTGGGAATAATGTGCCTAAAAATGATTCGCATGTGTGAAGCCCCCAGGGACCGGACCGCAAGGATATATTCACGCTCCTTTTCCCGGTAGGTCATGGTGCGCATCACCCAGGTAATGGAAATCCATCCGAAAAAGGCCATGATCAGAATCAGAATCATGAAGCTTGGCACGACAATGGATGAAATGATGATAATCACGTATAAAAACGGGATATTGCTCCAGATCTCAATGACCCGCTGGAAAAACAGGTCAAATTTTCCGCCGAAATACCCCATGGCACACCCCAAGGATATACCTATGGTATAGTTGAGAAACAGCAGACCTAAAGAGAAAAGAATGGCTGTGCGAAATCCATACACCAGGCGGGCCAGGACATCGCGGCCGACGTTGTCCGTGCCCAGGAAATGCCGGTGGGAAAACGAAGGCGGAAACGGCGGGTATTCATCAAGGCGAAGATCATTCTCATAGGGATTATAGGGCACTATAGGCATAATCACAAAACCCCGCCCCCCCTCTCTGTCCATTTTCTGCTTCAATTCCCTGTAATTGGCTTCGTAGGAATAATCCAGCCCCAGAGTTTTTCCTGGAATGATATCCTTTTTGTAAGTGGGAAAATAAAACTCTCCCTGGTAGCAGACCACAAGGGCCCTGGAGTTAATGAACACTTCGGCAAAAAAGGAGACAAACATCAAAACCAGGATGATCACAAGGGACACAAAACCTCTTTTGACGCTGTAAAAGCGTCTGAACTGTGCTCTGGTGACCGAATTTAATCCCATGCAACGCTCCTTATTTAAATTTTACACTATTTAAATCTTACCCGGGGATCTACGATGGCTACACATACATCAGACAAAATGTTTCCCACCATGAAAAGCAGGGATGAAATCACCAGGATCCCCATCACCACCGGATAATCCCGGTCCAGGATGGCCTCGTAGCCTAAAAGCCCCATGCCGTCGATGTTAAACACCTTTTCAATGAGAAATGACCCCATCAAAAGAATGGAAATGTTATTTCCAAAACTTGTGGCAATGGGAATCAGACTGTTACGCAGGGCGTGACGGAAGATGGCCTGTTTAAAGCTCAACCCCTTGGCCATGGCCGTGCGCACATAATCGGCGGACAGGTTGTCCATGAGCGTATTTTTCATCAAAAGAGTCATGACTGTAAAGGAACCGATCACATAGGAGAGAAGAGGCAGAACTGTGTGCCAGGCCACATCTCTTAATTTTTGCCCAAGGGTCATATCGGTGAAATAGTCCGAGGCAAGACCGCCCAAAGGAGCCAGATCCATGTGGGAGGCAAAAAGAACCAGCATGATAACCCCGGCAACCCAGCCCGGAATGGCATAGCCCGTAAAAATAATGGCCGATGTTATGTTGTCAAACCCGCTGTTGTGGCGCACAGCCTTGGCCACGCCCAGGGGGATGCAGACACCATAGATGAGCAGAAGACTCAACACTCCGAAATACAGGGATATGGGGATACGCTCTTTAATCATACCCCACACAGGGTCCTGGTACCGGGTGGACCGGCCCAGATCGCCTTTAAGAACCTTGAAAAGCCAAAGCCCATAGCTTTGGAGCACAGGCTTGTCAAATCCGTAATAAGCTTCAAGTTTTTTGATCTGATCATCGGACAAAGGCTGGCCCTGTCCCGCCTGGATCCTGCCTCCCCCCCCCTGTTCGCCCATCTGCATGGCCCTGGTTTCGGCGATGATACGCTCAATGGGGCCGCCGGGCACAAAGCGGGTGATGGTAAACACCATGATGGTGATGCCGATGAAGGTGGGGAGTACTAAAAGCAGCCGTCTGATAAAATACGCTGTCACAGGATAGAATCGCCCTTCCCCATTGAAACCATGGTACCGTTTGGCAAAAAGAAATGATATGACCCGGAAAACAGACGATCACCGTTCTGCTCCCCGGGTGTTATCTAACGCATTGGCAGCTTATTGGGACACAGTCGCAAAAACAGATTCCAGGGCCTTGTCCAGAAACTCAGGCTTGGTACCGCCGGCCTGGGCCATGTCCGGACGTCCGCCGCCCCCGCCGCCCACAATACCGGCAGCAATTTTAACAATATTGCCGGCCTTAAAGGTCTTGGTCAGATCGTCGGTAACCATGGATATAAGCAATGCCTTGCCGTTGGACTCGGCACCCAAAAGAAGCACACCCGACCCCAGTTTATTCTTGAATTTGTCTGCCAGGTCCCGCAGCTGGGATGGATTTTCAATTTCCACCCGTTTGGCCAGCACCTTGACCCCGTTGATTTCCCTGATATTGTCATCAATATCCTCAACGGATTTGGACGCGATTTTAGCCTTAAGAGCCGCCAGCTCCTTCTCCACAGCCTTTTTCTCGGCCACAAAATTTTCAAGCCGGTCCACCACATCGTCCTTGGAACTTTTCAGAACCCCTGCCACCTTTCCCAGGGCAGACTGGTCAGCATGGACGGCTGCAAGGGCAGCAAGCCCCGTCACCGCTTCAATACGACGCACCCCTGAGGCAATCCCTGTCTCGGACAGAATGCGGAACAACCCGATGTCTCCGGTGGCACGGGTATGTGTGCCGCCGCACAACTCCTGGGAGAAATCTCCCTGGGTAACCACCCGGACCACATCCCCGTATTTTTCTTCAAACAGGGCCGTGGCACCGGAGCGGACCGCTTCCTCCATGCCCATCTGCTTTGTGGTGACCGCATGGTTTTCAATGATATGGGTGTTGACTTGGGTTTCAATGGCCTCAAGCTCTTCGGGAGTCACTGCGCTGAAATGGGTAAAGTCGAACCTCAGCCTGTCCGGTGTTACCAGAGAGCCGGACTGCTTGACATGGTCGCCCAAAACCTTGCGCAGGGCTGAATGCAGAATATGGGTGGCAGAATGGTTGGCAGCCGTGGCCCGGCGCAACCCTGCATCCACCCTGAGGGTAAATGAATCGCCTTTTTTGCAGGATCCTTTGATAACCGTACCCTTGTGGATGAAAAGACCGGAAGGATCCTTGACCGTCTCTGTGATCTCAATTGTGCAGGAACCATTTTCAAACAGACCCATGTCTCCGGCCTGGCCTCCGGATTCGGCATAAAATACGGTTTCCGGGGTTACCAGTTCAACTTCGTCCCCTGCACCGGCCGTTTCAACCTCAGCATCATCCTTAACCACCATGAGCAGATCACTTTGCATTTCAATGGCATCATAGCCTTTGAATACGGTTTTTACGCCTGCAGAAGTCAACGGTTTATAAGCTTCACCCACACCTGCAAACTTTTTCTTGGATTTGGATCTTGCTTTCTGTTCAGCCATGGCGGCGTCGAACCCGGCCAGATCAAGGTCAAGTGACATCTCTTTGACATGATCCTGGATAATATCCACTGGAAATCCAAAGGTGTCGTAAAGCTTGAAGATCACCTCTCCCGGGATGATTTGTTCCTTTTTCCCTTGAAGCTCCTCAATGGTTGCTTCCAAAAGTTTCATACCGGTTTCAAGGGTTTCAAGGAATTTTTCCTCTTCATTTTTTACCACGTTGAGGATAAAGGCGGCAGACTCTTTGAGTTCCGGATAGGCTTCATCCATAATGGTAAACACGATCTGAACGGTTTTGTGCAAAAAGGGCTCTGTCAGCCCGATGCTGCGGCCGTACCGGATGGCCCGGCGCATGATCCGGCGGAGCACATAACCGCGCCCCTCGTTGGAGGGCAGCACCCCGTCACAGATCAAAAAGGCAGACGCCCTTGAGTGATCGGCAATGACCTTCATGGCCACTTCCACTTGCTTTGATTCCCCGCGTTTTTTACCGGCCAGCTCCCCTACCCGCTCCATGATGGGAACAAAAAGGTCGGTATCAAAGTTGGTGGGCACGTTCTGAAGGACTGAAATGATGCGCTCAAGGCCCATACCCGTGTCAATACTGGGTTTGGGCAACGGCTTCAGGGTTCCGTCTTCACTTCTTTCAAACTGCATGAAGACCAGATTCCACAACTCCAGCCACCGGTCGCAGTCACAGCCCACGGCACAGTTGGGATCATCACACCCAAAGGCTTTTCCGCGGTCAATGTGGATCTCGGAACAGGGACCGCAGGGCCCTGTGTCACCCATGGCCCAGAAATTATCCTCTTCACCCAACCGGGAGATCTTTTCGGCGGGCACCCCCACCTGCTTGTTCCAGATCTCAAAGGCTTCGTCATCATCTTTATATATGGACACATGGAGTTTATCGGCATCAAACCCGTACCCGTTGGTGAGCAGGTCCCAGGCAAAGGCAATGGCCTTTTCCTTGAAATATTCGCCAAAAGAAAAATTGCCCAGCATCTCAAAAAAGGTGTGGTGGCGTGCCGTATATCCCACATTCTCAAGGTCGTTGTGCTTGCCCCCGGCCCGTACACATTTCTGGGCAGTAGCGGCAGTTGAATAATCGCGTTTTTCATCACCTGTAAAAACACGCTTGAACTGCACCATACCGGCGTTGACAAACAGCAGGGTGGGATCATCCTGGGGGACCAGGGATGACGAGCGCACATGGCGATGGTTATGTTTTTTAAAATATTCGAGGAAAAGTTTCCTGGCTTCATTACCTGTCATAATAATATTGGCTCCTGCTCAACTTACCGGTTAGGTTTCCGGCAGACTGTCCTTTCCGGTGACGGCTGCAGCTTTAGGGGCATCCGGCCCGGCGATTCCAAGTTCGGTTCTCACCTTAAGTTCAATGGCATCAAAGATATCGGGATTATCAACTAAAAAGGCCTTTACATTTTCCCGGCCCTGGCCGATGCGCTCTCCGTCAAACGAGTACCAGGACCCGCTCTTGTTCACAATTTCCAGCTCAACCCCCATATCCAGAAGGTCGCCGGTCCTGGAAATGCCGTCCCCGTACATCAGGTCGAATTCAACGCTTTTAAACGGGGGGGCCAGTTTATTTTTTACCACCTTGACCTTGGTTCTGGACCCGATGACATCTTCGCCGTTTTTAATGGATGCAGACTTTCTGATTTCAAGGCGCATGGAGGCATAAAATTTCAAAGCATTGCCGCCGGTGGTGGTTTCCGGGTTGCCGTAGACCACGCCTATTTTCATACGGATCTGGTTGATAAAAATCAGGGTGGTGGCGGTTTTCCCTATTGTTCCGGTCAATTTACGAAGGGCCTGGGACATGAGTCTGGCCTGCAGTCCCATATGGGAATCCCCCATCTCGCCTTCGATTTCAGATCTTGGCACCAGTGCGGCCACCGAGTCCACGATCATGATGTCAATGCCGCCGCTGCGCACCAGCATGTCGGCAATTTCAAGGGCCTGTTCTCCGGTGTCGGGCTGGGAAACCAGAAGCTCGTCACAATCAACGCCCAACCGCCTGGCATAGGCCACGTCCAGGGCGTGCTCGGCATCAATGAATGCCGCAATTCCGCCTTTTTTCTGGGCCTGGGCCACGGCATGAAGTGCAAGTGTTGTTTTGCCCGAAGATTCCGGACCGTAAATCTCAATGACACGCCCCCGGGGGTATCCGCCCACGCCCAGGGCCTTGTCCAGGGCAAGGGAACCGGACCGGATCACGGGTACGGCTTCAATCTCCCGGCCGCCCAGCTTCATGATCGAGCCTTTACCAAACTGGCGCTCGATCTGATTCATGGCGGTCTGGACAGCTTTTTCCTTTTCCTTGTTTTTCTCCATCGCGTCTTCCTCCTAAGTCACACCATAAGGTAGATAGCTTTGAGCAGGAAAGCAGCCAGCACCCCTGCCGTTAAATCATCCAGCACAATACCTGCACCGCCGGAAAAGTTTTCTTCAAACCAGCGGATCGGAAAAGGCTTTAATATATCAAAACATCTGAAGACAATAAAGCCTGCGGCCAAAGTAAACATGGTCACAGGCACCAGGGTCATGGTCACGCAATACCCTGCCATCTCATCTATCACCACACTTCCCGGGTCTTTGCCGCCAATCAGGATTTCAGCCTCCTGGGAAATCCAGATGGAAAAGAGCACCACGCCCACAAGAAACAGCCCGACAGCACCAGGGATACTCGCCGTTGCAAGCCAGGCCATGGTGCCGATCAACGGCAGCCCCGCAAGGGTGCCAAATGTCCCGGGGGCAAAAGGTACCCGTCCCAGGCCAAAGCCTGTGGCAATGAAAAGTATAATTTTTTCCCTCATCAAATGGTTTCTTTCAGCTCTTTTATAACCGGCCTGTTTACCTGTCAAGGGGATTTGATTCGGCCAGAATCTGCTCATATACCTGATAAAAGGGCAAATTTTGTTCCCGGGCAATGCGTTTGCACTCATCGTATTCCGGCCTGATCCGAATCTCACCGTTGGGGGATGTGATCTTTTTAGCGGTCACCCGGCCAAGACGCGTCTCGACCGCCACAGGTTCGCGCTTTAGAATCATCCGGTCGCACAGGTGGTATCGCACCCCGATGCTTGTGGTCTCGGCCAGCAGGACATTCGCAAGGTCTTTAAGCTGCTCCTTGCGGCAAATGACCTCAATGCGGGTGGCGGGTCTGTTCTTTTTCATGAATGCAGGTGTAAAGCTGACATCCAAAGCACCTTTGTCCATGAGACGGTCCATGGCAAAGCCAAGACTTTCCGGACTCATGTCATCCACATTGGTATAGAGTACAGCAACCTGGTCCGACAGGATGTTGTCCCCGCAATCTTTTGCTGCAGCAGGAGAGCCCAGAACCAGACGCAGAAGATTGGGGGCCGAGGCGCCGGTGTCCCGTTTGCCGGCCCCGTACCCCACCTTTTCAATCTGCATGTCCGGCATGCCCCCGAACCGGGGCTTCAGCGTTGCCACAAGGGAGGCACCCGTGGGCGTAACAATTTCGGTTTTGGCATCAGACCCCGTTACTTCAAGGCCCTTCAGTATGGCCACGGTGGCCGGAACCGGCACAGGGATAGTGCCGTGGGCGCATTTAATGGTTCCCGACCCCAGGGGTATCGGCGTTGCCGCCACCTGGTCCACCCCCAGGTAATCCAGGGCCAGAAAGCTGCCAATGATATCCACCAGGCTGTCCACGCCGCCAATCTCATGGAAATGAACGGTTTCAATGTCTTTTCCATGGATATGGGCTTCGGCCTGGGCGATGTGCCTGAAGGCTTCCAGGGCATTGTCCCGGACCTTTTCAGGCAGATCCGCAGATTCGATCATGTGCCGGATGTGGGTATAATGGCGATGGGTGACATCATCGGTGACATCAACAAAAAGATTGACAGCCCGCAGGTGGTGCCGGAATACAATTTCAGTCCGCAGGTCAAATCCGTGCAGGATACCTGACAGTTTTCCTTTGAGCCATTCCACAGGCACGCCGAGATCCACCAGTGCCCCTAAAAACATATCCCCGGCAATGCCGGCCATCATATCAAGATAAAGAATCATACCGTCGCCTTTCCTGTTGCATGGATTTGAAGAATTTCAAGGACCAGTTCTGCACAACTGACCATATCTTTAAGGGCAATGGACTCCTGAAGGGTGTGCACATCCGTCATGCCCGTGCCGATAACGCCTGCGGCAATGCCTTTGCCGAAAAATACATTGGCATCGGCAGCCCCCCCGCTTGTTTTACAGGCCAGATCCCGGCCCAGGTTGGCGGCGGCTTTCTGGGCAAGTTTTATTACCACATGATCATCGGGGATGCTGGTATGGGGAAAGTCATTTTCCACAATCATTTCCACCCGGGGAAGGGTCTCGCCCTCGGCCTGCAGCTGCGCCATGGTATTTTCAAAGGTCAAGACAATGGTACGGGTGATTGCATCAAGTTTGGCGGGATCATGGGATCGGGCTTCGCCGTGAATCTCCACATATTCGGGCACGATATTGGTGGCCGCCCCGCCGGAAATAAGCCCGAGGTTGCAGGTGGTCTCCTCGTCAATGCGGCCCAGTTCAAGCTTGGCAATGGCGCAGGAGGCCGCATAAATGGCAGAGATGCCGTTTTCCGGAGAACCACCGGCATGGGCGGCCCGGCCGTATATTTTTGCACTGATCTTGTTGGCCGCAGGTGCCCGGTTCACAATCCCCTCGGTATCCACGGCGTCCAGAATGTATCCGAATTTTGATTTGAGCATGGTGCAGTCAAGGTTTTTGGCCCCCAAAAGCCCCTGCTCTTCACCCACCGTCATGACCACCTCCACAGGGGGGCACGGCAGGTTATTATCTTTGACAACCTGCATCACCTCGAGGATGATGGCCAGAGCCGACTTATCATCGGAACCCAGGATCGTTGTGCCGTCACTTCTGAAAACCCCGTCCTCAAATATGACCTTAACCCCTTTGCCCGGAACAACCGTGTCCATATGTCCGGAGAGCATCACCGGGTCAACATCCGCATTTCCCTTAAATGTGGCCACAAGGTTGCCACAGTCTCCGTTGACCTTGCTGCCCGCATCATCAAAAACAACGGCTGCCCCAAGGTCTGTCAATTGCGTTTCAAGCACCTTTGCGATCTGGGCCTCGTTACCGGATTCGGAATCAATGCGGGCAAGGTCTGCAAACCGGTTCCCCAGACGTTCTTTGTCAATCATCTTCCATCCTTTTTACATTAAGGTCCACAGGGACCATTTCGACAAGTGGGATAATATACTAGAATTTATCGGGGAATGCCAGACCCGGTTCAATGTCACTCAAAGCTTTAAGCGGCAGTGACAAAAATTTAATCTTCAAACTGAAGATTCATTCACTGTGCTCATGACGGTCCTTTGGGAAAAGACGTTGCACAAGAGCCGATACTGTTGCCCATAAAAGTGGATGCGCTCATATTTTTCTTTACATCCTTGCTTTTGCATTCAGGACAAGTGATTTTCTCTTCTTCACCTGAAAAAACAACTCTTTCAAACTCTTTCCCGCATTGTTTACACGTATATTCAAAAATAGGCATGGATAAAACTCCCTTATGGCTGTTATATGAAAGAATAGCGCAATAGGCTGGTTTCTTTCATGTTTTGTTATGATTTTTATAGGGTGCTAATTAGTGCCTGAACGATAAAGCTTTATTACTTCCGCCCGACAATAGCTGGCTTAATACTGATATTTTTTCTTCGAGCAAAGGGTTTCAGTATTTCGGACAAGTCATCTTCGCGCTCATATACACAAGGAGAGACTTGAAACCGCCTGCCTTGGATATGGAACCTATAACTTCGTATATCATCCTCGTTAATTTTAACAACTTCATACAAGGCCTTGCCAATTTTCTCAGTATGTCCTTTTCCAAACCAGTGACGAATTGTAATTGTCTTGTCTTTCCCAATGATGACATTTTGTACAAAAATTATGGGCTTCAAATACCCAATAATAAATAATGTCGGGATAATGGCTATTATCAGAAATATCATTCTCCAAACACTGTCCATGCTGTTCCAGCAATAAAGCAGTGTTCCCAGCAGGCAAAAATGAAAAATCACACTTTTTACAGCAGAACGAAGTTTTGGTCTAAATGTTATTGTCTCTGTCATCGTTTTCTCCCTTACAGTTTCATATCCCCAAGCCGTTCCTCAAGTACCTCCCAATCAGGTACGTACCTGGCCAGCTCCTGATAAAAGTCCTTGGAATGGGTAACCCTCGGAAAATACCGACCAGACACCTCATCGGCAATATATAACTGATGGGGAATCAAATCCACCTAACCACCAAAAAAATCCCCTAACCGGTGATTTCTGATACACTCCTTGAGCGGATCGGATACGATATCTTAGATCAAACTTCCCGGAGGTTCCGGAAAGCCCGGAAAGAAGGAAGCTTGGAAAAGGGCATGTCCACGGATAAAACCGATGACAATTCATGCTCAAAAAGCCTTTTTAAAGCAAATATCACCTTGGCCGATGTGGACCGGAATGTTTACGATACCCTGAACCTCACCCTTTCCCAGCACCCTTCTGAATCTGTTGAGCGATGATGGCAAATTGTTTATTTGGAAACGTTAGATGAGGACTACTTATCTGCCCGCACCACCTTTTAGACAGAATCCTGGCACAGACTTTCCATGTTACTCCAGAGCATTTCCAACACTAAATCTCACCCTCCAGATCGTGAGTGGCCTGAGCACTGGAAAAAGAAGTTAATGCCTTTATTGACAGGCCTGTTGACGACACATAACACCATAAATGCTCGGTCTTGTTTTTCTCAATGGGATTCATTCGATCTTTCTATTTACATCTGTTTGCTTGGCTGCTATTGAAAAATTATCCTGTTTCTATTTTCTAACGGGATAACATTACAAACTAGGGCTTTAGCAGAAAAAAGTACAGAATAACTTGTTGTCCACCTCAAAAGGAGATGTAAATGACTAAAAGAATTGTATTTTTTAACCATAAAGGTGGCGTTAGTAAAACTACAAGTGTTTATAATCTTGGGTGGATATTATCCAAAAATAACAGGGTACTTGTGGTAGATGCCGATCCCCAATGCAATTTATCAAGTCTCATCTTGGGAGAGAATTTTGAGAAATATTACATAGATGAAGAGACAAAAGAACAAAACATTAAAGACGGGGTAAAGGTGGCATTTGAAGGGAAACCTGTACCGATCAAAGAAATATCCTGCCAGTCTATAGAAAGAGCTCCTAATTTGTTTTTATTAGCTGGGCATGCGAATCTTTCAGAGTATGAATCTTCATTAACCTTTGCGCTAACATCAAGCAGATCGCTTGCAACCCTCCAAAATTTACCAGGTGCTTTCGCTGAACTTCTAAGATTGACCGAAGAAAAATATAATATTGATTTTACACTAATAGACTTAAATCCTAGTCTGAGCGCTATAAATCAGAACTTTTTCATAATATCAAATGGATTTATTGTCCCTACAAATCCTGATCCATTTTCTATCATGGCACTAAACACTTTAAAAAATATTCTTCCTAAATGGTTTGATTGGAAGACATCAACTCTGGAAGCCTTCAAAGAAGCCGCATATCCTATCCCTGAAAGTACACCATATTTTCTGGGAACAATTATACAACGGTTTAATATTCGTAGAGGAAAGGCTGCAGCTCCATACAGAAACAATATTGAAGAAATTAAAGCGATAACAAAAGATCGGCTATTCCCTGCTCTAAATAACGCATCTATGGTACTACCTATAGAAAAATATGAAAGTGCCAATATTAAAAATGAAAATGGATTCTGCATGCAGGAAATTAGCGACTTCCAAAGTCTATTACCCAAATCATATGAGGCTGGTGTCCCGGTATATGAATTAACCGACGCAGAATTAGATGCAACAGGACCAGTTCTTGCACAATTGCAGGAACGGCGAGAAGCATTTAATGCATTGTTTAGCGAGCTTGCTGAACAGGTCAAAAAGATCTTAAAAGATGCATAATTCTCTGCAACTTTTCGAAAAAAACATAGAGGAATCTTCTCAACTATTAGCATTATTTGAGTTTTCGTCTTCAAATCTGCCTGGAATGGTTTTTGATGACCTGTTAAGAGCACATTTAGTGTATTCAATTAGTGCATTTGACAAACTAATTCATGACCTCGTTAAAATTGGAATGGTAGAAATTTTTACCAATAATAGGCCAGCAACACCTAAATATTTAAGTGAAGGAATTTCACTTGAAAAACATAACAAAATAGCCAGTGCAACCATTCCTCCTGGAGAATATTATTTTGAAAATGAAGTGGTCAGAAAATTAAGTTTTTTATCTTTTCAAGACCCGGATAAAGTAGCAGATGGGTTGAGCTTTATATGGAAAGAATCACACAAGTGGCAAAATATCGCAGCCCATATGGGCGTGGATCAGCATACAGCAAAAACCACTTTAAAAACAATTGTTGCGAGAAGAAATCAAATTGTGCATGAGGCAGATATTGATATAGCTACTGGACAAAAATATGTGATTGACAAAACCGAAATTGAAACCGCTTGTAATTTTATATTATCTTGCGGTCAAGCAATCTACAACAAAGTAAAAATATAATGGTCGATAAAAAAAGAATTCAAGGGACGCAAAAAATCGCGCCTCTGATTCCGGCGTTAAACTCACCAATTTTTAGAAATTTTGAAGAATCGAAAACCCTACAATGTGTCTATTATTTGAGACCAAGACCATTGGTAATAAAGGCGTTGACTACTTTTGTTATTCTTGCCTGTCTGGGAATCAGGGTCGGTCTTCTTTGATACCATTATGTTGCGAGCGGGCCTAACGCACTGAATTTAAAAGCTATTTCTATCAAACGCCTTGCAAATCAATATTATATTAAAATTCAACACGTTAAAAACAATTTTGAAAATTTTAAAAATCAGTGGCAACATAATTTTTTGTTTTACTACATACCCCTCCAAGGATAGCAAAAGCTGCTTCAGTGATTTATAAACTGTCAAGCCAGGCGAGGATTTCAGCACTATTTTCCCAGTCGATTAACTCATCAATTTTTTTGTCATGAGTTATTTTCGATTGCATGTATTCCATGAGCGTATTTTGGACTTCCCGTTTTTTTGACAGATCCAGCTGCAGATAGGTCATTGTTGATTCAATACTTTGATGACCAAGACGATTTTTGATATCCGATACCGGAGCACCTAAGGTGACCATATTGACCGCACACGAATGCCTGAAGCAGTGAGCCGGACTCAGTCCTTTCAGCCTTTTTGCCGGCAATACTGCAGTCAAATATTTCCTGCAAATTTTGTTGATGCCGTGCCGGGTCATTTCCCGCTTCCGTTGGTTGATAAAAAGCCTATGGGCAAACAAAGGGATGGGATCTACCCTATGATTGGTGATATAATCCGAGATCAACGAGGCTGTTCTGGAGCATAGATTAATCAAGCGGTATCGATTTCCCTTTCCCAGGACTGCAATGGTCTCGTTTTCGGGATCAAAATAATCAAATTCCAATGTGGCAATCTCACTGGCCCGGGCACCGGAGTCATAAAGCAAATGTAGAATGGTAAAATCCCTCATGCCTTCTTTCTTTTTCAGGTCCACGGCACTGAAGACTTTCATGATTTCTTCAGGATATAAAAATCCCATCACCTTTTTTTGAGATCTTTTTTGAGGGATGTTCAGGAGGCCTTCGGCGATTCGTTTTTTGTCCGGATGCATGAAGCGGATCATCTTGGCCAAAGACTTGATCACGGCCAGGCGCTGATTTCGAGTCTGCACGCTATTTTTTCTATTTTTTTCCAGATGCTGTAGAAAGGCAAGCACGGCATCCACCGTTAAGTGTTCTATTGTCAACGACTTAATTTTTATTGAGTGATGATTCGCCAGGAAATGCAGGAACAAAGACAGGCTTTGCCGGTAAGCTTGGACACTTTGTTCACTCGTCCCTTTTATCGAGGGCAAGTATTCATAAAAATACTGGTGCAGGCAACTTGTCAATCTCATGCGTCCTCGCTTTTTGATATCGAAAAATTAAACAGTTGCCGACGGTGCTCAGCATCCAGTACCTTCAAATAATAGGTAGTGTATTTGTACTTGCTGTGCCCCATGTAAGCTGCCAGTACAGGCAGGGCATTTTGACAGGATTTTCCTTGCTGTTTAATTCGTTTTAGTGTGTTCACAGCAAACGAATGCCGCAAGGAATGATGTGAAGGCTGGCTGAAGTTTGTAGTACCGATTATTTTCCGGGGCTGTTCAAGATTAATATATGTGAGCGCCTGTTTAAATCTGCGATTTATAAACATACGGACCAGTTTATTGCCTTTCACCTTTACCAGTAAAAAAGGACTGTCATCCTCATCGGGGAATAACCGACGCACTTTTAGCAGGTTGTTTATTTCATGGGCTACTGCTTTGGGTATAGGGATCAATCGATCTTTTCTAAATTTTGTCTTTTCAATATAGATTGTTCTTTCTTCGGGCCTGTAATGGGTTTTCAATAAATTAAGTGTCTCCGATGTTCTCAGTCCGCACCGGGCCATCAACAAAAAGGCAATATAAGCACTGAAATCTGACACATAGAATCTCTGGCTTGTTCGCATCGACTTGATTACAGCTTTGAGAAAACGATCTGTTTCTTCCGGAGAAAATATAAAAGGAATAACGAGATTTTCCTGTAGCTCAGTGATTTCCTGTAACGGATTTTCCAGGATCACATCTTTGCGTATAAGATAATTGAAAAAAATTTTGATCATTCTGAAAATCATATTTATGGACCGGGGTTCAAGATCAAGATTTGCTCTGAACCGGATAAAAAACAGCGGATCAAAGGATGCCCAAGTCACTTGTTTTTCAGACACATATCGATCAAGCACCTTAAGACAGTACATCATTGAGGTGTTTGAGTACCCCAGTTGAAAACGATATTCAATAAACTCTTCCATTTGTTCTGCCAAAAAGCTTTTAAAACGTTTCATCAAGGATGATCTCCCGCATCAGGCCGATATGAATGCTCAGATACTTTTTGGTCGAATCGAGGCTTTTATGCCCCATCATTTCTTTAATTTCATAGATGGGCATACCGGCCTCCAACATGTTCTGGGCAAATGAATGCCGCAGCCAGTATGTGCTTGATGCAAGATTACTTTTCGTCATGCATTTTTTTATATCTCGGGGGATATCGCTCCTGTTGGCCGGTTTATAAGGTGGTATCAACTGTAAAAATAGAACTCGGGATTGAGTTTCAGGTCTCCCGCCTACAATATATGCAGTAATCGCTTTGATGATGTTGTCGGGAAGGGGAAGATGGGCAGGATTGCAATTTTTTCTTGAACGGATAAAAATCTCTTTCTGCCTAAATGAAATGTCATCCAGGGTTAGCAACCTGATTTCTTTGGGTCTCAATCCCAGGTAATACGCCAGGTGTATGGCGGCATTCGTGCGAAGATCTTTTGCTGTTGATAGATCCAGGCTGTCAAACAATTTTTGAACTTCATGAGCGCGTAAAAATTTGATTGGTTTTAGTTGTCCGAACTCTGGAGGGCTAACTATCAAAGGAGCGAGATCTTTTTTGATATATTGGTTCAGATAAAGATATCTCAAAAACAGCCTCAGATGTGACCGGTTCGACTTAGCGGTTCCTATGGAATAATTGGCATTGTACAGGGCTAAAAATTGATCAACCTTTTGGATGGATATCTTATCCAGGGGGACGCCTGATTTTTGCAGATAGATATCCAGACTTGTCAATATCCGCTGCATTCCCATAACACTTTCCTGACTACGGACTTGGTGTCCATAATAATCCAGATACCGCTGACAAATTTTCGGCAATAGATGATCAGGTGCCATGACCGGATTCCCTTACGTTTAAAATCGCCTGCAGATATTTTACGCTGCTGACAAAATCGGTGTTGCGCCAGACCATTACCATATCGATGGTGTTAAAATTCTTTTCGCATCGAAAGCACCGGCTCAAGTTCGTTCTGGGATTAACAGCGGTCTGAAACTCGTTGCACAAGGGACACAGAAAACGGAAAACCCCTTCACTGATTTTAGCCGGGATACCCAGTTGTGTTTCGATTAACACATGAATGGGGATTGAATTTCGTAATTTATAAAGTTCCATTGAAGAAAATCGTTTGCCCATGTTGACACCTCTTCTTTTGGGTCAGTTCTTTTAGGATATCTGGCGTCAATTTTACCGTCTCCTGGTCCGTGGCATCAATAATCTCTTGTAACGCATTTTTGTTAAGGAAGGTGTCAAATCCAATAAAGACAAGGGTTTTGGCCGATATTAAATCTTGTAACGGTATTTGGATTAAATCTATCGAAGATCCTTTACCAGCAATGGTTTTGCCGTTTTTCATCTCTTGTAACGCATCTTCAGTTAAGGATAGCGTTTCTGAGGGCTTTTTTCGCTTCCAGTAACCAGGATTGCTTTTGCGCCAATCCTGAACACGAGCCACATTCTCAGGTCCTGAGAAATAATCCCGATTCTTTGGCTTATCCAACCATTTTTGCTGGCTGTGTTTTTTGCTGGCAATTTTGCATTCGGGCTTGTCACAGAATTTTTGCCGCTTCACATGGCGGGAATCGGGCATGAATAAATTTTGGCAGTTTTTACACCTGCGCTGGCGAATTTGCTTTTTCATAGACCTGATACCTCCTTAGGTCTATGATCGGATGAACGACATGGCGGGGTAGTATTTTTTCAAAATATGGCGGGGTCCGGCGAGGTCCGGCTGGATCGGGCGGGGTAGAACTCGCTACAAAAAAAACTCGCTACATAAATACCATCATTGTTTACCTTGTCATTACTCGTTTCCATTGTGGAGATCATCAAAATATATGATTTTTGAAAATCCAGATTGGTGCGAGGATACTTATACTGGGATGATCCCACTGGATTATGTATAAAAATTGAATAAAAATCTTTAATTCTAACACATGAATATATTACACAAAAACGCCCACCCTATGACCTTTTGAAAACAACCATAGGCAATTCTTTCTCTAACATCGTTTTTTTTAATGAATCAAAAATTTTTAAGCTGGGATAATTTAATAGAATTTAATTCAAATTAATGTATTAAAATCCATTAATTTATCAAATGCTTTTTTCCCATCTTCATCAAAAGAAATAAAAATTGAAGCAATACTTGGTAAGTATACCAAAGGGAATATTCCCGTTCCCTTATTTAGGCTGAATCCCAATTTATGGTACGTAAGCAAGTCCCAAATTTCATAGATACTCTTAGTTGAATTCGACAATTCCAAACAGCAAAAAGCCGATGATTTTGCATACTTATTCTGAAAATATTTTGGAAAATGTGAACCGGTTTCACGTGTTAGATTGTTATCGATAAGATACGCTTTATTCCCCTTACCTATAAAATCAATACCCCCGACTCCTAAAATTTTATTTTTGATCAAATACTTCAAAATGATTTTTGACTGATACAAAGCATGCTTGATAAATTCTTCATTTTCTATTGTTGGCGAGATACCACCAATCCATTCAAAGTTTTTAATTATCTGAGTAGTTGGAGGACCGAGAATTTTTCCCTCAATAAATTCAATTGAGCAGTTAACTTCGTTTTTGATAAAAGGGTTAATATCAACATTTATAAATTCTGATAAAATTACGGAGTCACTATAGGCAAATTTATAATTATAAATATCGCTTATAGAGGAAACAAAACTAAAACCTACGCCGCCTAATCCATTTATTGGCTTAATCAAAAGAGAATTTTCAGTATACGAGGATAAGCAGTTATATGCCTCGAGAAGATCGTAAGTATCATCGCAAATAAATCCTTTTGGAATTAAAAGATGATTACTATAATCGATAAAATTGGATTTGCCCATATGACGTATATGACGATAGAATATATTTTTATACCTATACTTTTTAGTATTTGATTCGCTTTCACAAATTGCATTTAACTTTGGTAGTCTTTGCATCCATAGTTTGAAGTATTTATTATAGGAATAAGGTCTCACCACTAGTTGAAAACCCTTATCATAATAGTATGACGAAATTTTATTTAACTCATCTGTTAATTGTGTATCGTGATATAATTCTTCATCTAGCATGAAATATTTATCCTCAGTCCAAAGAATATTGATTCTTTCACCAAAGAAAAATTCATAAAAATCAATGAGCTGTACTATTTGATCAATTCGTGGTAGTATAACAATACTGTTTGAATGTGCTAACGTAATGCCAGTTGATGGTATAATATATCTAGCTGGCCATTCTTCATAGAACATAGAATAATCATTCTGTGCACTATGCCCTATTATGTTAAAAACTTTTCTATAATTTAGCATGATTATTTTACTGCTTCCACCAAATAAATAAAAAACTGCTTTTAGGAAGAACCCAGTTTCGATAAGTCATATGAAATTCCGTAGTATCACCTTTTTCAAAATAATGTGGTCCCTTATGCGAACTGATAATATTGTTGGCTCCTATGACTATCTCATCTTTTACTTCTTTGAAATCGAATCTGCACTCTATATTTTTGGTTGGTAAATCAAAATTAAAATCAACAAAACTTTCATTCTGAATAGGACATTGAATCCTGTAATTAAATTCAATAATACTGTTTGGAATAAATTTTGATTGGCTAATTTCTCCATTATAAATGACATCATCGCCTACTATTTGCCGTTCCAACGGAATTTCCATAAATTCATTGTTTAACCGAATATTGCAAAAAATCACTTTATATTCACTTTCAGTGACATGATTGACCTCTGATTCGTCAAATGTCATTACAAACTCTTTCTCAAGGTTATTGGAGCCCTTTAAAGTTAATGGTTTATTCCCTCTAAATCTTATAAAGTGAAAAATTAATCTTGGGGATTTAATAAGTTTTTTGTATTTATAATCAACCATCATATTAAGCATGTCATCGATATCTGACTTAGATAATTTGGCGTTGATCTCGAAATCTAAGGCATATCTATTGTCATAGAAAGAAAGTTCATTGAAAACATCAACCAATAGCTCTTTGATGGCTATTTTTTTAATAATCTGTATCTTGTTTTCATTTTGCGTCTTTACTAAATAACTTGTGAATATTGTGGCTAATACAGAAGTTAAAAAACCAAGAAAAACAGCAAAAAAATATTTTATCGATTGCGGATTTTTTATGATCGAGAAGATTTTTGTTAAATCAAAATCGACTATTGTTAATATAAAAAGACTCAAGAGGAGCATTATAGCCACAATCACTATCAAAAATTGGATTGGTATTTTGTTGTTTGTATTCTCAAAAATTTTATCAATACTCATTTCATTTCGATCTCCCAATTGTAGACAAACCTGCTTTCATACTTGAAGTATATAAGGCTTCAACTTTAATTTTCTCAGACATGTATTTTGCCATGCTTGCCATTGACTGTATACACAAAATATTATTCATGAGCACTCAAAAGTTGGGGGATAATATTCAGGCAAAACATCGAATAACAAATATGTGCCAAGAATGGCCTACGTTACGTTGGATGATTATACCCCAACGTTGCATAATCAAGTCGACAAATGAACCTATAAGCTCAATGCCGTTTCCTTAACGTTGCATAAAATAAGCTCCATTCAATAGGAAAATTATGAGAAGCCATTTTTTCAGAATAATTCAGGACCTCACCAAAAGTGAAGCCCTGAAAATCGTTTAAAAAACTTGGAACTGCTTGATGGAGAAGGCTCATCGACTCATTTACTAACTTTTTTATGCAATTTGGGGGTATATGTTGATAGACGATGTCTGCCCATGGCCGTTATTAGGAATCGAATACCCCACAATCTGTCTATTTATGTTGTGTGTAACCCTTGCCAGTAAAAGCATCGACTTCTTTTGTTATTGGTTGGTGAAAGAACCAAAATCATAAGCAAACTAAGCTATGGCATTTAGACAGGCCATTTTTATACCAATCAATTGCATTATTCAAACAACCAACTGTATTGCAATCCCGGCCCAACACATTTCCAACCATCATCAAGTAATGAGAGACCTGTCGAGCTGAAATCAATATCCGTTTGATGATCAATGATATTAACATTTCCATTCTGATTTGATTGAAAGGCGACAGCTTTTCCATTTCTATGCAAGAGTACAAAATTATCGATCCCTTTTTGAAAAAGCCTTTGTAAGCCGGCTTTGGGATAATCATCCTTATTCATCAGCACAAAATCCGGTTTATGCCTTCCCTGGCGCCAAGCGGAAGGCCGATTGCGCCTTGGCAGACATGGTAATCCCTTGGGTTGATGCGTATCAAGGTTGAATTTAAGTTCCGGCCGGTTCGTTGGGATTTATATCTTACCGTAGGTACGGCAAGGCCTGCCCCCATTTCAATAATGGCCAATTTTGCATTGAAGCTGTTGAGTTTTTCAAGCCATTTCTGCAAACATGCCCCTTGTTCACTGGTGCGGTGCGATATCCAGTTCCAGTCTCCAAACATTAAAATATTGGGGCGTGCGAGTCTTCCACAGTTTTTACATTTCGGCAACTCGCCTGTAGCCCTGAACGCTTCCATATCAATATTGATGTTTTCTTCTCCAATCTTCCAGATGTCGCTGGAACATGGTCCGGTGCATTGAAGATGGAGGATGGAGCCATGGCACTCTTCAATCAATGCATCGTCAAAGCCGGCTTTTTGAAACTGCCCGTCAACATTCGAGGTGAATACAAAATATCCGTACGGCTTGCTTCTTCCCAGATTAAGCAATTTTGAAAAGCCTTCGTGGGGGATTGTTTCACGATAAAGATTCAACCTGTGCCCATAAAACGCCCAGGCAATTTCAGGCTGTTTGTCAAACCAGACAGGGTCTGCAATTTCACTGAACGATTTGCCCAGTTTCGCTATGGGCGGATAAGCTTTCCAGAAACCTGCATTCCCCCTGAAATCAGGCAAACCCGAATCGACGCCCATACCGGCACCGGCCGTTATAAAAAGTGCGTCTGCACCTTTAATTGCCTGGCAGGCCTGTTCGATATTTTTGTTTAGGTTGTCCATAAAATATACCGGCATTATCCAGCCCAGTTTTCAATTCTAAGATCCAGCACCCGTTGAAAATGCCTTTCGTCGTTGATTACAAGCACCATATCAAAGGAGCTGATGGTATTACCACAGTTTTTTAAGGCAGTCCCCGGGTAATTTTTGGGGCTTTTGTTCCCTTTAATTGTTGAAACTAATGCCTGACAATGGTCAAAGTCCTTGTAGTAAGGCTTTGATTCTACTTTAACAGGCTAAAAATAATTTTCAAAAGTGTGGACGACCTCCCAAACAAGGTCTTTTTTCAGGTGAATGAACACAGTAGACTATCTCTGTAATTAAGCTGTGTTAAACGTATCAAAAAAAGGATAACGTGTTCGCTTTTTCCTGAAAATAATGTAGGCTACAAAAGTGTGTTTCATTGATGAAACGCTTTTTATAAAAAATCTTGATCGCCCCAACCATTCTCAAAGGGTATGAAAGGCGTTTTTATAATGGAAGGATCTCATTGTGGCACTGACAAAAACTCATATTGTTGAACTGATTGCAGCTAAAAATGATTTTAGTCCAGCCGAAGCAAAAGACGTGTTAGAGGAGCTTCTTGAAATCATAAAATCGACCCTTGCGTCAGGTGAAGATCTTATGATTAGCGGTTTCGGGAAGTTTCAGGTCAATGAAAAAAAACCGAGAAAGGGACGGAATCCAGCCACCGGTAATTCAATGGTTCTGGACAAGAGACGGGTGGTTACTTTCAAAATTGCCGGGAAATTACGGGACAAAATCAATGAATCAAATTGACCCTAAATTATATGGACCGACG
Organism: uncultured Desulfobacter sp.; assembly: GCF_963665355.1. Lineage (GTDB taxonomy): Bacteria > Desulfobacterota > Desulfobacteria > Desulfobacterales > Desulfobacteraceae > Desulfobacter. The sequence continues at coordinate 3,616,414 of NZ_OY762229.1, read as the reverse complement.
GCGCGAACAATTTTGCTGAAGGATGACCACGATAACTTTGTCCTTTCTATCGACAGAAAAAGCCGGATCATCAGGAAGGATGCCGCTGTCATTTTTGAGAAAGCAGATAAAATCAGGAAGACTGTCACAGGAGCCATAATCACGCTGGAAACAACAGCGCCTGTTTGCAGCAAATCAACAAAGTTCCTATCAGACAATGGAATTGAGATCATTTTAAAAAAATAATGCAACCAGTCATTCCAGATAAAAATGAAATCATTACGCTTACTACGATGAAAATGCCTTTTGGTAAATATAAAGGTTTGCGCCTTGTGGATCTGCCTGAACCCTATCTGGTCTGGTTCTACCGTAAAGGGTTTCCAGAGGGTAAATTGGGCAAACTGTTGCAGACCGTCTATGAAATTAAACTCAACGGCCTGGAATATCTTTTCAAACAGAAATGAAGATCTATACCGCTCAATACAAATATGCTGGTGATGACCGACTTGATATTACCGTAAAAGGGAAAAATCCAGGAAGCCGTTGTTTTGCACCCACCTGGAAAATGGTCATGGGATCAAAAGAAGGCAAAATCTCCTGGGATGAATACAAACAAATGTATCGGGAACTGATGCAGAAATCTTACCGGGAAAATTTAAGCGTCTGGAATGATATTTTGGGCAGAGATGAGGTAACGATTGTTTGCTTCTGCGCATCCGGGGAAGACTGTCATCGCTATCTGCTGGCAGGACACCTGGAAAAACTTGGGGCTGAATATATGGGGGGGCGGGTTTAATGCCAGGCAGAGATTGGACGTCATATCTCCTGAAATGCTCAGACGGATCGCTGTACTGTGGCGTCACTAAAAATATGGGAAATCGGCTGATAAAGCATAACGAAGGGACTGCCGCAAAATATACAAGATCCCGCCTGCCGGTGGAATTGGCTGCAGTCAAAGGAGATTTGACCAAACGTGAGGCCTACCAGTTGGAATATCAAATCAAGAAGACCCCGACTCACAAAAAAATAGCGACACTGAATGACTGGAAACCTAAAAATTGAATGTTGTTAAAATCCCTTATGATCAATTGAGCCTCAAAGCCTTGCATGGTGTCGTTGAAGAATTTGTAACCAGAGACGGCACTGACTATGGTGAGGTTGAAGTGCCTTTAGGCACCAAGATTTCCCAAGTGCTGGCCAACTCCGGTCCGGCAAGGCCGTTATCGTTTTTGACCAGAAAACGGATTCCGCTACTATTTTGAGAAGTGATGATCCTTTGGTGAAGGCTCTGGAAGGGTAAGCCTTTGTTGAGGTAGTTGGACCTGTGCTGATTTTTTGTTATGGGCAACAATGCTTTGGGTAGTGGTGGGGAGACTGGACGGGGTGAATTCCCCGTAATCATATTATTGTGGACTTTGGCATTACTCATTTGCCTTGTGACTATCCTATCGAAAATAAAACCACTTTGAAATTTCAGAGGTCGAAGTCTTGCAGGGAGATAAATAATTATCCCAAATTACGAGAGTGCCTTGAGGTTTTGCAAAAGGTTGACAATCTCTTTTGTATTTTCAATTGCAAACCCTTCATCTTGCTTAGATTGCAGATGTTCTTCCCATTCCTGTAAGAAATTACGACGCTGGTTAGATAAAGATGAGGATGGCGTGCCGTTTTTTTGAGCAAGTATAGCGTCGAAATCACCTAACTCGGGTTGAAAATTTTTGAAATCACTGCTGTCCATACTGCCACGCTGGATGTCAGCGGAACCCCACGTCAATTATCAGGTTATCGAATAATTTGTATGGTTCCCTCTTTACGAACAGGAACGGGCGAGGCCTTGCCTATGAAACCCACAGCCGCGCAAGAGCAGATCGTATGCTCCTTTGGAATGCCCAGTTCAAGCAGATATGCACGGATTTGCGGGTCATGCCGGAGCCAGTGAAGCTGATTGATATAGCAACTTCCCAGCCCCAGGGACTGGGCCGCAAGGAAAATATTCTGGAGCGCCAGGGCACAATCAGCCATGGCATTCTGGTAATTGGGTTTGTTGGAGGCAATGATAAGCGTTGAGGCGTTGTGATAGAAATTGTAACTTTGATTTTGTGAACGTTGCTTTGCAGCTAACTTTGAGGGGTAATCATCATCCGGCACCCACTCTTGAAATCCTTGACGAACAAGCTGGTTTAAATGGAGAAGCACATCTTTTTTCTGAATAGCCGTAAACAGCCAGCTCTGGTTGTTGCCGCCGCTGGGTGCCCATATGGCAGCATCAAGCAGCGCATCCAGCTGTTCATTGGATATTTGTTCCTCGGTAAACAGCCGTGTACTTCTTCGTTCATGGATGCACTTGATAACTTCGTTATTCAGACTCAAATCACGGCCTCCCGTCAAATATTTTTATTTGTAAATCAATAAAGTCGATGACGGGTATGTTTACATGAAATTGTTCCGGATAAAAAGTAAAATAACTTTACCGGGCTTTATTTTTTAGATATTAAAGGATGTTAAATAAACCGCTTTCCTTTGTTAAAGAATTATATTCTCAAGGAGAAAAAATGGCTATAGTTGTCAAATATATTGTTGTCAGGGACGGAGATGAGAAAATGACTTTTGCGACAAAAAAAGAAGCAGACGCCTATGACAAGATGCTTGATATTGCCGACAATTTGTTTGATTTTCTTGAACACTCTGATATCAAACTTGATGAAACCCGCCGGGAGGAGATCTCTTTGCTTCTGGCTGAAAAACGGGATGAGGTGACCTCCATTTTAAAAGGGGTCTCCCCAAAAGCAAAACCCAGCCGCAAAAAGAGCACATCTTCATCGGCAACAGCTAAAGCTACGGGAAAAACGTCTGAAAAACAGGCGGATAAAACCAAAGCTGTCACAGAGCCAGACACCACATCTGTTCCCAAATCGGCCGCAAAAGCAGCCTCCCCACGCCAGGCGGCATCTGCAAAAAAAAGTGTATAATATACCTATGATTCTTGTCAGCTGCCAGGCTGTACTTTAAAAATATTGTAAACGAATCCGGCCCTGTTCATCCCAGGGAAATGAAAAAACTGTGCTGCATGTGCCAGCAAATCTTGAAAAATTGTCAAACTCCGGTACCGGCGTTATGCCAAAGGGAAAAAAGTTATGCCGTCATTTTTGTTCAGACTGATGCGCGTGGCTGTGGTCCTGCTGATTGCAGGGGGCATAGCTGCATGGCTGTTCATTTCCAGGGAGAAACCGAAAAAAAAAGAAATTGAGATCACAGTGCCCAAGGTGTTATGCGTTCCGGCAGTGGCGGGCAGTTCGGAGATGACCGTTGAAGCCTTTGGTACGGTTGCGCCCCGCAACAGCGTGAAACTGGCCATGGAAATTGCGGGCCGCATTGATTATGTCCACCCCGATTTCCGGGAAGGTGCCGGGATACAAAAAAACGAAACTCTTTTGCGCATTGACCAGCGCACTCTCGTCCTGAATGAAAAAACCGCACGGGTTCAGGTGGAGCAAGCCCGGGCGGATATCAGCCTGCTTGAACAGGAAATATCCAATTTAAAAGCTGATGCCGGGATTGCCCTGTCCAATCTTGAACTTGCTTCCAAGGAACTGGAACGGATGCGGGCCTTGGCTAAAAACCAGTTTGCATCCACAAACAGCCTGGACAAGGCGGAACAGCAATATCTGTCCGCCAAAGATCAGTTACAGAAAATCACCAACGCCCAGGAGCTTATCCCTTCGCGCATGGCTTTGAAAAAATCTGTTTTGGCTGCGGCCCGGACGACACTTGATCAGGCGTGCCTGATGCTTGAAAAATCCCAAATCCGGGCACCCTTTGACGGGTTTGTGATGTCCAAACAGGTCGAAACCGGAGAGTTTGTCAATCCGGGCCAGGTGCTTGGGGTCATATATGAAAAAGATGCCCTGGATGTGGAAATCCGCATTCCCCTGGAAGAACTTCAATGGCTGGGATCTGTGTTTGAAAACGGCGGACAGCCCCAGGTGCATGTGATCATAGCCAACATGGAAGGCAGCACTTCTCCTGTGTGGCCGGGTCATGTGGCTAGAATTAAAGCCGCCATTGACGAAAAAACCCGAACCATGCCCATGACCGTTGAAATAGGTACCATGGGTGATGACAATGGTGTCAAGAATCCTTTGCTTCTGCTGCGGCCCGGTATCTTTGTCCAATGCCGTGTCATCGGGGAACAAAGGGAAAACGTATTTAAAATCCCGCGAACACTCATGCGCTCTCCGGACACCCTGTATCTGGCCCGGGACAGTCATCTTGCAATTCAAAAAGTCAAAGTGATCCGGCGGTTTGAAGAAGATGTCTACATCACCACAGGGCTTTCCCCCGGTGACCTGATCATTGCCTCCCCTTTGCCCGGGGCTCTGGACGGCATGGCCATTTTTGTTAAAAAGGCCGGAGACAACCAATGAAAGCCATTGGCAAGTGGTCAGTGGAACATCGGGTGACGGTGAACCTGGTCATGGTGTTTTTGATTGTGGCCGGGATGTTTACGGCCATGAACATGAAGCGGGAGATGTTCCCGCAATTCTCTTTGGATATGATCAATATTTCTATTTCCTATCCCGGGGCTTCCCCCGAGGATGTGGAAGAGGGAATCTGCATTAAAATTGAAGAGCAGCTCAAAAGCATTGAAAATATCAAAACCATGTATTCCACGGCCATTGAAGGCCATGGTTCGGTACTGCTCGAACTTGATGCCGGCACGGACATCACGGAAAAGCTCAACGAGGTCAGAACCGAGATTGACCTGATTGATTCCTTCCCCACCGAGTCCGAAGACCCCGTGGTGGTTGAAATCAAAAACAATGAGCCGGCCATTTATGTGGCTGTCTACGGTGATGTGGCGGAACGGACCCTTAAGCAGACGGCCGAAAAAATCAGGGATGATCTGGTGGACTTTGATGAGATCTCCCTGGCAGAACTCATGGGGGTCAGGGAGTATGAAATCTCCGTGGAAATCTCCGAAGAAAATTTGCGCAAATTTGCCCTCTCCTTTGATGATGTGGCACGTGCCGTGGGCACGGGAAGCCTTGAGCTGCCCGGCGGACTGATCAAAACGTCCGGCGGTGAGTTTTTAGTCCGGGCCAAGGGCAAACGGTATACCGGTGCGGAATATGAACAGATTCCTCTGGTGACAAAGGCGGACGGCACGGTGGTCCGGCTTGGGGATGTGGCCCGGGTGGTTGACGGGTTTGAGGATCAGGACCTTCAATCCCGGTTCAACGGTCAGCCGGCAGCCATGGTGGTGGTGAAACGCACCGAATCCCAGGACACCATCGCCATTTCCAACCGGGTGCTTTCCTATATTGACAAAACCCAGGGCAGCCTGCCCCAGGGAATCCGTCTTGGGCACTGGTACAATATTGCGGATATGGTCCAGGACCGCATTGATCTTTTATTAAAAAACGGAATCCAGGGTATTGTCCTGGTGTTCGTGGTGCTGGCTCTGTTCCTGGACCTGGGCCTTGCCTTCTGGGTGGCCTCGGGTATTCCTCTCTCCTTTATGGGGGCGTTTCTTTTTCTGCAATATATTGGCGCGTCGGTAAATATGCTCTCTTTATTCGGGTTTATCATGACCCTGGGCATTCTTGTGGATGACGCGATTATCGTAGGGGAAAATGTCTATACCCACTACTCTGCCGGCAAAACCCCCAAACAGGCTGTCATGGCGGCCATGGAGCAGGTGGGGGGCCCTGTGGTCATGGCCGTGGCCACCACCATCGTTGCCTTTGCCCCTTTAATGTTTATCACCGGCATCATGGGAAAATTCATTGCCGTCATGCCCCAGTCCGTGATCTGCATTCTTTTTATATCTCTTCTGGAAGCTTTTTTTATTCTTCCGGCCCACCTGGAAGGCACCCTGACCGCGTCATCTGCCAAGCACAGCAGATCAAGGATCAACAAAATACTGTTTTTCTGGGTTTACTGGTTTAAAACAGATGTCGCCTATATTCACGGCACCCTGAGAAACCGGATGGAAAAAGGCTTGAACCGCGTCATCTATGCCTATTATCTTCCACTACTGCGCTATTGTGTTAAAAACAAATATTTTACCCTGGTACTGGGCGTGGCCGGTTTGATCATAAGCATCGGACTGATTGCCGGCGGCCATGTGCCCTACACCTTTTTCCCGAAAAGTGATTCCAACTGGATGATTTCAGAGATTGTGTACCCCCTGGGCACCCCCTTTGACGCCACCCAGAAAACCATCAAACAGATTGAGGCCGGAGCCTTCAAGCTCAACGACTATTTCAGGAACCGGGTTGAAGGCAAAAAAGATATTGTTGTAAATATCTTCTCCCTGGTGGGTGTGATACCGCGCAGGGACTGGAAAGACGGGGTATGGGGCGGGCATTGCGGTGAAGCCTGGATCGAAATCCTGCCGTCGGCCATGCGGCCGGATATCCAGGCCTCCGAGGTGGCCAGCAAATGGCGTGAGTTCACCGGTGACATTCTGGGGGCGGAGCAGTCTACGTTTACCATTATCGGTGGCGGTCCCGGGGGCAACCCCATTGAGATCCGTCTCCACGGAGATGAACTGGCCACAATGCAGGCGGCAGCCAAGACCCTTAAGGAAGAGATTGCATCCTATCCGGGAACCTTTGACATCACCGATGACTTCAGGCCCGGAAAGATGGAAAAGCAGATCTATATCCGGCCGGGTGCCGAATCTTTGGGTGTGACCATGGCGGACATTGCCACCCAGCTTCGCCAGGCCTATTACGGAGATGAAGTCCTTAAAATCCAGCGGGGGAAGGATGATATCAAGGTTATGGTCCGGTACTCCAGACAGGAAAGAAAAAGCGAATCCAGTATAGACCGGCTTCGCATCCGAACCCAGGACAACCGGGAAATCCCCTTAAACCAGGTGGCCCGCATTGAAACCAAAAGGGGATACGCCTCCATTAAACGTGTGGACAGGCACAGGGTGATCACGGTGACTTCCGATCTTGATGAGGACATTGCCAATGCCCAGAATATTGTAAAGGATCTAAGCAAAAATTTTCTTCCCGGGATGATCAAAGGCTTTCCCGGAGTTACCTATGACCTTGAAGGCCAGGCCAAACGCAGCAGGGAATCCATGGAGAGTCTTATGAAAGGCTTTATTGTGGCAGCCATGATTATGTTTGTGCTCCTGGCAAGCCAGTTTCGCTCCTACAGCCAGCCGTTGATCATCATGACAGCCATTCCCTTTGGACTGATCGGGGCGATTATAGGCCATCTTATAATGGGCCTGGATATTACCATGATTTCGATTTTCGGCATTGTGGCCCTGTCGGGCATTGTGGTCAATGACTCCCTGATTCTCATCGATTTTATCAATGTTGAAGTGGCGAAGGGAACTGATGTGTTTGAGGCCGTGATCAAATCCGGTGAAACCCGGTTCCGTCCTGTGCTTTTGACCTCTGTGACCACGGTGGCGGGCCTTGCGCCTCTTTTAACGGAAACAAGCTTCCAGGCCAAATTTCTCATCCCCATGGCCGTAAGTATCAGTTTCGGCCTGATTGCCGCCACGATATTGACCCTGATTTTTGTACCTGCCCTGTATGTGGTAATCCGGGATTGGACCCTGTTTCTAACAGGCGGCGGGCAGGATGCACAAAAAAATGGGGAACAATAAAGAGAAACGTTAAAAACCGTTCATCTGTTCTTATGATTCATTACCTTCCCGGTGGGGGGGATTAATTATCCTCCCGGTGGGGGCACTCGTCCATGGTCTGAATAAAGGCCTGGAATTTTTTAAACGTGGAGGCGTCCATGGCATGTTCCATGCGGCATGCTGTCTCATCAGCTTTTTGCTCCTCAACACCGATAAACCGGATCAGAAAATCCTTTAACATGAGATGGCGTTTTTCAATCTCTTTGGCTATTTTTTCCCCTTTGGCAGTGAGGGTTACATAGCCGTAAGGTTCATAATTAATCAGTTCCTGGGACGCCAGTTTCTTGAGCATTCCTGTGACGGAACCGCGTTTGATGTCAAGCCGTTCCGCAATATCTTTCGACCGGGCAACCGTATTGGTGGCCTGTAGTTCAAGGATGGTCTCAAGGTAGTCTTCCAGGCTTTCGGACAGGTCAAGTGCTTTTGTCATTCTTCTTCCTCCGATTGGATTTTAGCATTTCTTATAATGAAACGTCTTGGTAAGTTAATCAATATATTTTTTGAAACTTGAAAAAAAAATTAGGTACAATATTACATTTTGCAACTGGAGTAATAAGGTATTGTCAGGCGGTAAAATCTGATTATAGTAATAGAACTATATTTTTGCAGCCTGTACCGGTAAACAAAAACTTTTCATGATAGAGGTACCCCCATGAGCGATGAATCCACACCCATTACGCCTGAGATTGTAACCGAAGAAGAAGAGGAAAACCAAGGCGGACTGGTCACCCAGGACACCAAACCTAAAATTTTGTATCTTGTCCCCATTACCGGACGTCCCCATCTTCCGGCACAGGTTCAACCCCTGGTTGTCAGCAAAAAACGCTGGGAGGAGACCCTGGCCAAATCAGCCCGGGATAACCAGGGGCTTTTAGGGATTTGTTATTTCAGTGAAGTAAAGGGAAAGTACATATATAAAGAAGATTTTCCCCAAATCGGATGCGTTGTACGTATGCTTAATGTCCATGAGGTTGAGGAAAATTTACAGTTCATTGCCCAGGGGCTTGAACGGTTTAAAATTAAAAAATTTCTGTCCGATAAACCGCCCTTTGTGGCGGAAGTGGAATATTTTCCCGAATCCAAGGATGATGAGGATAAGGTCAAGGCCTATGCCATTTCAATCATTTCAAGTATCAAACAGCTTTTGTCCCTGAATCCTTTATATTCCGAGGAACTCAAACAGTACCTGAACCGTTTTTCACCGGACCAGCCGTCCCCTTTGACCGATTTTGCGGCAGGCATTACCACCGCGTCCGGGGATGCCCTGCAGGATATTCTTGAAACCGAATCCATTCTGGACCGGATGAAAAAAGTGATGATGCTTCTGCAAAAAGAGATTGAGATCGCTAAGCTGCAGACAAAAATCCAGAAGGATATCAATACCCAGGTGGATGACAACAAACGCAAATTTTTTCTCAAAGAACAGCTTAAGGCCATCCAGAAGGAACTTGGCATTCAAAAGGACGATAAAACCTCTGATGTGGACAAGTTCAAGGAACGATTTGCAGAACTTAAGCCACCGGAACATGTGGTCAAACGTTTTGACGAGGAGATTGAAAAGCTGTCTGTACTGGAAACCGGGTCTTCGGAATACGGGGTGACCCGCAACTACCTGGACTGGATCACATCCTTTCCCTGGGGGGTCTACTCCGAGGACAATATTGATATAGAACGGGCTGAAAAGGTTCTTGACCGGGATCATGCAGGTCTGTCCGACGTCAAGGAGCGGATCATCGAGTTCTTTGCCGCAGGTGTGTATAAAAAAGATATTTCAGGATCCATCATTTTGTTTGTGGGCCCTCCCGGCGTGGGTAAAACCTCCATCGGCAAGTCCATTGCCGAAGCCCTGGGCCGTAAATTTTACCGATTCTCTTTGGGGGGCATGCGCGACGAGGCCGAAATCAAGGGGCACCGGCGCACCTATGTGGGGGCCTTGCCCGGCAAACTGGTCCAGGCGTTAAAAGATACAGCCGTAGCCAACCCTGTGATCATGCTTGATGAGGTAGATAAAATAGGCGCATCCTACCAGGGAGATCCTGCCTCGGCATTGCTGGAGGTGCTGGATCCCGAGCAGAATTCAGAATTTCTGGACCACTACCTGGATCTTCGCGTTGACCTGTCCAAGGTGCTGTTCATCTGCACAGCCAATACCCTGGACACCATCCCGGGTCCTTTGCTGGACCGCATGGACCGTATAAATCTAAGCGGGTATATCACCGCCGAGAAGATGGAGATTGCAAGAAGGCATCTGTGGCCCAAACTTTTGAAGCGGAATAAGCTCAATGCCTCCACCCTCACCATCACCGATCCCACCATCCGGCATCTCATTGAAGGGTATGCCCGGGAAGCAGGGGTCCGTAACCTTGAAAAGCTTTTGAACAAGATCATCCGCAAAAGCATTGTTAAAATTTTAAAAGAGAAACAGGAGAAGATCCAGATCAACATCAAATCCCTGGAAGATCTTCTGGGGCCGCCCATCTTCACCCCTGAAAAACAGATGACAGGTGTGGGACTTGTGACAGGTCTTGCCTGGACGGCCATGGGCGGTGCCACGTTATCCATTGAGGCGATCAAGGTGCATGAAAAAAATCCCGGATTCAAACTGACCGGAAAACTTGGGGATGTGATGCAGGAATCTGCCTCCATTGCCCTTTCCCATGTGAGGTCCTTGTCAAAGAGTTACGGTATCAGTGAAAACTATTTTGATGATGCCTTCATCCATATCCATGTACCAGAAGGGGCCACGCCCAAGGATGGTCCCAGTGCCGGGATCACCATTGCCACAGCCATTGTTTCCCTGGCTTCAGGACGGCAGATTACAAGGCCTCTGGCCATGACCGGGGAGATCACACTGACAGGCGATGTCCTGCCCGTGGGCGGAATCAAGGAAAAAATCATTGCGGCACGGCGGGTGGGCATAAAGGAGATTATCTTGCCCCAGGGGTGCCTCAGTGAATTTAAAAACCTTCCCGAGCATATCAAGGAGGGCATCGAGTTTCATTTTGCCAAGAAATACAAGGAGGTTTATAAAATCGTTTTTGGATAGACAGCCCTCGTACGGCTTATAACCAGTGCCGTCCTGCAATCCAATTGTCAGGTTTGGGGCCAAACGCCATCTGCCTTTTAGGTTTGGCCCTGAATTTGTAAATTCTCTCCAGGAGATCAATCCCATCGAAAAAATGACACACCAACTCAATGAGTATGAAGCGAAACAGTTTTCCGCTATTCGGGCATGGAAAACCGAAGAACCCAGCGTGATCAGCAAATCCCTGGGGACAGTTTTTGCGCCGGTCTCCTGGCTGGTCCAGAAACTTATTCCGGAAAAAGCAATTCGCAGCGCCATCTTTGCAGCTGTAAAAGCGGCGGATAAACTGACCGACAGCAGTGACATCAAAAGAGATGGAAATGTTTGTGAAATCAGGGAGCTGTTTCAAAAAGACCTGGCATTTCTGGACACGCTTTCGGACACTGTCCACAACTGGGCGATCGGCGTCGCCACCACCGGCGGTATTGCCGCAGGCTTGGGCGGTGCGGTAACCCTTGCCGCGGATGTCCCCGCAACCATCACCCTGGCACTGCGAACCATTCATAAAATAGGCTTGTGCTACGGGTACGAGCCAAAGACAAATGATGACAGACTCTTTATTCTTGCGGTACTGGCCATTTCCAGTGCCAATTCCATTGGAGACAAGCTGATTGCTTTGAACACACTTAGTGCCGTTGGAGCCGCATCAAACAAGCCTTCTGCACCGTGGCTCTATGACACAAATGAATCAATACCTGAAATACCCATCACCAAAAAAGACACTGACATTGCCATCGACCACCTGTCAAAAGCAATCGGACTTAATCTTACAAAACGCAAAATGCTCCAGCTCATTCCCGCCGTTGGGTCGGTGGTGGGTGGTTCGGTGAACGGGTGGTATCTGAAGGATGTCGGGTGGTCCGCCCGCAGAGCCTATCAGGGAAGGTGGCTGTCGGATAAATATTCCGGGCTGAAAATATAAGTGGGCCAGGGTAGTCCCAATATCTTTTCTAATTGTTTGTCTTGCCTCTGATTATACATTACTTTAATAATGAATATTTAAAAAGTAATGAAAATATTATTGACACACTAAATTCATGTCATACATTTAGCCCGTCAACAATAAACAACATTGGAGGTAAGATATGAACCATATAATCGGAATCGACCTGGGCACCACAAACTCCTGCGTGTCCATACTCGAAAACAGCAAACCAATTGTCATTACCAACCCCGAAGGGGGCAGAACCACGCCGTCGGTGGTGGCGGTGACCCAAAGCGGGGAACGCCTGGTGGGCCAGGCAGCCCGGCGCCAGTCAGTTACCAACCCGAAAAACACCGTATTCGGGGTGAAGCGTTTGATCGGGCGCCATTTTGACTCCCCCGAGGTCCAGGCGGATGTCTCTATTCTCCCCTACAAAATCAAGAAGGGCGCCAACGGTGGTGTGGCTGTTCAAATGAATGGAAAGGATCACACCCCGGCGGAGATATCCTCCTTTATTCTGGCCAATATCAAAAAAACGGCTGAGGAGTATCTCGGAGAAAAAGTGACAGATGCCGTGATCACCGTTCCGGCCTATTTTAACGACAGCCAGCGTCAGGCCACAAAGGATGCGGGAAAGATTGCAGGACTCAATGTGCTGCGAATAATTAACGAGCCCACTGCAGCGGCCCTGGCCTTTGGCCTGGATAAAAAGGATGAGGAAAAGATTGCCGTTTTCGACCTTGGCGGCGGTACCTTTGATATCTCCATCCTGGAGCTTGGCGGGGGTGTCTTTGAGGTGAAATCCACCAATGGCGATACCCACCTTGGGGGAGAGGATTTTGACCTGCAGGTTGTCAACTTCCTGGCCGATGAGTTTAAAAAAGATCAGGGCATTGACCTCAGAAACGACGCCATGGCTCTCCAGCGGCTCAAAGAGGCGGCGGAGAAAGCCAAACAGGAGCTTTCCAGCGCTTTGGAGACAGAGATTAATCTGCCCTTTATCACCGCAGATGCCTCGGGGCCCAAACACTTGAACATCAAAATGAGCCGGGCCAAACTTGAAAATCTGGTATCTGGGCTTCTGGACCGGCTGGAAAGTCCATGTGTCACAGCTGTCAAAGATGCGGGATTGAAATTTTCCGACATCAACAGGGTGATCCTTGTGGGCGGCATGACAAGGATGCCGGCGGTTCAGTCCAGGGTGGAAAAAATCTTTGGCAGAACCGCGGATAAGGGTGTAAACCCCGATGAAGTGGTGGCATTGGGTGCCGCCATCCAGGGCGGTATTCTCAAAGGCGATCTGGAAGATGTGCTTCTGCTGGATGTTACGCCCCTCTCCCTGGGTATTGAGACCATGGGCGGCGTGATGACCCGGTTGATCGAGAAAAACACCACCATTCCGGTACAGAAAAGCGAGGTGTTTTCCACAGCCGAAGACAACCAGCCCGCTGTTACGATACATGTGCTCCAGGGCGAGCGGGAGATGGCCTGCGACAACAAACTGCTTGGCCAGTTTGAGCTGACCGGCATTGCTGCTGCCCCCAGAGGAACACCCCAGATTGAAGTGAGTTTTGACATTGACGCCAACGGCATTGTCAACGTATCGGCAAAAGACAAGGCAACGGGCAAGGCACAGTCCGTTCGCATCACTGCCTCTTCCGGGCTCTCCAAAGAGGAGATTGATGCCCTGATTAAGGACGCCAAGCTGCATGCAGAAGAAGACCGGTTGAAAAAGAATCTGGTAACCGCCAGAAACCAGGCTGATCAGTTGATCTACCAGACCGAAAAGATCGTTGCCGGTTCACAGATTACCGTGGACGCGGATACCCGGAGCAGGCTGGAAGGCCTGGCCAATGACCTGAAGGAGGCGGTAAAATCAGATGATGTGAACCGGATCAACCGGGCTGCCGAGAGCCTGAATCAGGCCCTGCAGACCATGAGCCAGGCGGCGCACACCCAGACAGGCCCGTCTTCGTCGGGCCAGGGTGAAGCGGACAGCAACACAGCATCCCAGGACGATGACATTGTTGATGCTGAATTTTCAGAAGTGGCCTGATCTTTATTACCCACCCTTATTCATCAACTTTCACCCGGTCCCCGGCCAGGGGACCGGGTGAAAGTTACAAACAAACCCCGTCACTTAAACGGGGTTTGTTATTCTATTATCGTTGACCGGATCCTTTCCCACACCTGCCCAGGAATCTGGGCCCCCATCACCTGGCACACCTCATACCCGCAAATGGATCCCAACCGACCGCTTTTTTCAATGGAACATCCGTTGGCAATTCCGTATAAAAAACCGGCTGCCCAGAGATCCCCGGCTCCAGTAGTGTCCACGGGGTCATTGCCGATTACCGGTTCAATGCGGGTCACCGCGCTGTTGTGCCAGACATAACTGCCCCGGCTGCCCACCTTCAACACGGCATATGTAACATCCACAGACAGTTTTTCAATGGCGGCACTTTCATCCGATTCACCGGTATAGGCCTTTGCCTCATCCTCGTTGGCAATAAGGATATCCACATATTCCCTGACCAGATCCGGCAGAATATCCTTGGATGCATTGACCACCTCAAAGCTTGCCAGATCCAGGGCCACCAGGGCTCCGGCATCCTTGGCCGCCTTGACCGCAGCCATCATCAGGTCGCGGTTGAACAGCAGATAGCCTTCCACCAGGGCAATGGCAGTACCCGACAGCAACTGACCGGTAAGGCCGGCTATATCCAGAAGGCTTGAAGCGCCAAGATCCGTAAACATGGAGCGCTGGGCATCCGGTGTGACCACGGAGAGCACCTTGCCGGTGGGGGCATCAAATGAACTGAGCACGGGTTCCACCCGGCTCTCCCGGACTTTTTTTTCAAAAATATCCCCGTATTCATCTTTACCCCTGGCCCCGATGAACCTGGCGGAACCGCCAAGGTTGCCCACACCCAAAATGGTGTTGCAGGCAGCCCCTCCGGGTACAATCACCGGTGTCCGGGACGAGGCGGAAATGATGAACTGCTGTTCATCAGCCGTCACATAGGTCATTCCACCTTTTTCTTTGTTAAGTTTTTGTAAGAACTCATCGGTCTCATTGATGAGAACATCCACCAAAGCAGAGCCGATTCCGGTGATGGTATTGGAAGGCATAGTTTAACTCCAGTATTTAACTATTTAATAAATGTTATTTATCATCGAAGAGGACGCCCCTCTTGTCAAGGCCTTTCAGTAAATTTATGCAAATATAAAGATATCTTGATATATTTTTATACACCATTGACAAAGATGATGATAAGTGCCATTAATATAAAGTTTTTACTTTCCCCGTATTTGTTCGATGAATCTGATTATATAAAGCCCAAAGGAGATATCATGTCAGAAAGCAAATCATTTTTATTTACATCAGAGTCAGTGACCGAAGGCCATCCTGACAAGGTCGCCGATGCCATCTCAGACAGCATTCTTGATGCCATTATGGCCGAGGACAAAAAATGCCGTGTGGCCTGCGAAACACTTGTCACAACAGGTCTTGCCCTGGTGGCCGGCGAAATCACCACAGACTGCTATGTGGATATACCCGCAGTCGTCAGGAACACCATCAAGGAAATTGGCTACAACTCCTCCAGCATGGGTTTTGACTGGCAGACATGCTCCGTTATCACCAGCATTGGCCAGCAGAGCCCAGACATTGCCCAGGGGGTTAATGAGGGTGACGGGCTTTACAAGGAACAGGGCGCCGGCGACCAGGGGCTGATGTTCGGTTTTGCCACCAACGAAACCGAAGAGTTGATGCCCATGCCCATTATCTATGCCCATAAACTGACCAAGCGGTTGACCCAGGTCCGGAAGAACGGGGCCCTTGATTTTCTGCGCCCCGACGGGAAGTCACAAGTCACCATAGAATATGTGGACGGTGTGCCCAAACGGGTAGACACGGTGGTTGTCTCCACCCAGCATTCACCGGACGTTTCCTATGACGATCTTAAGGCCGCCGTGGTCAAAGAGGTGATTAAAAAGGTGATTCCCCCAGAGATGATGGATGGCGACACCCGGTTTTTCATCAACCCCACCGGCCGTTTTGTTGTGGGGGGCCCCATGGGCGACTGCGGGGTGACCGGACGAAAAATTATCGTGGACACATACGGTGGCCAGGGCAGCCACGGGGGAGGATGTTTTTCCGGAAAAGATCCTTCCAAAGTTGACCGTTCTGCCTCCTATATGGGCCGCTATGTGGCAAAAAATCTTGTGGCGGCAGGGCTTGCCGATAAATGCGAAGTACAGATCGCCTACGCCATCGGCGTGGCAGAACCTGTCTCCATGATGGTGGATTTCATGGGAACCGGAAAGATTTCCGAAGGAAAAGCCAGAGAGATTGTCAAAGAGGTATTTGACCTGCGGCCGGCAGGCATCATCAAAGAACTCGATCTGCTTCGCCCCATATACAGAAAAACATCTGCCTACGGGCATTTTGGCCGCAAAGACCCGGATTTTTACTGGGAAAGAACCATTAAAGCCGACCAGATCAGAACTCTTGCAGGGCTATAGTTATAAAAGAAAGGAATTTTTATGAGTACCAATAAAACTAACGGATATATCGATCTGGATCTCTCCTTACCCTACAAGGTCAAGGACATTGGCCTTGCCGAGGACGGACACAAGGATATGCAGCTGTCCGAAAAGGAGATGCCCGGACTGATGGCCATCCGGGAAAAATACGGTCCTGAAAAACCGCTCAAGGGCCTTAAAATCATGGGCAGCCTGCACATGACCATACAAACAGCCATGCTCATTGACACCCTGTATGAACTGGGTGCTGATCTGCGCTGGGCCACCTGCAATATTTTCTCCACCCAGGACCATGCCGCAGCCGCCATTGCCGACAAGGGCAGTGCAGCAGTATTTGCATGGAAAGGAGAAACCCTCGAAGAGTTCTGGTGGTGCACGGAACAGGCCCTGACCTGGCCCGATGGTTCCGGTCCGGATCTGATCGTTGATGACGGTGGTGACGCCACCTTGTTTGTCCACCAGGGAGCCAAGATTGAAGCAGACCCGTCCATTCTTGACAATGAAACCCACAGCGGGGACGAGCGTTGTCTCATGGACCGACTGCGGGAAAGCTATCACCAGGACAATCAACGCTGGACCAATATTGCAAAAAAAATACGTGGCGTTTCCGAGGAGACCACCACCGGCGTTCACAGGCTGTACCACCTGGCCTCTGCGGGAGAGTTGCTGTTCCCGGCCATCAATGTCAATGATTCGGTAACCAAATCCAAATTTGATAATCTGTACGGCTGCCGGGAATCACTGGCCGATGGTATAAAGCGTGCCACAGACGTGATGATTGCAGGCAAAACAGTGGTTGTGGCCGGATATGGCGATGTGGGTAAAGGCTGTGCAGCGTCCATGAAAGGATATGGCGCCATTGTACTTGTCACCGAAATCGACCCCATCTGCGCACTTCAGGCTGCCATGGAGGGTTACGAGGTGGTCACCATGGACCAGGCCGCACCCCGGGGCGATATATTTATTACTGCCACAGGCAATTACCATGTCATTACCGGTGAGCATATTGCACAGATGAAGGATGAATCCATCATCTGCAACATCGGCCATTTTGACAGTGAGATCGAAATGAGTTTTCTGGACAACCATCCCAATGCCCAGAAGGTCACGATCAAGCCCCAGGTGGACAAGTGGACGCTGCCTTCGGGCCGTTCGGTCGTTGTGCTGGCCGAAGGACGTCTGGTCAACCTTGGCTGTGCCACAGGTCATCCGAGCTTTGTCATGAGCAACAGTTTTTCCAACCAGACCATGGCCCAGATCAAACTGGCCCAGGAAGATCTGGAGAACAAAGTATATACCCTGCCCAAGGAACTGGACGAGGAGGTGGCAAGACTTCACCTGAAAAATCTGTCAGTGACTCTGACGGAGTTGACCCAGGAACAGGCTGATTATATTGGCGTGCCTGTGAAAGGACCCTTCAAACCGGACCATTACCGGTATTAGAACCTGACCGGAAAAAACCATAAAAAGGCGGCCGTTGTAAACGGACCGCCTTTTTTGCATTTTTTAAAACCGGCAGTTGCTTTGTCATTCATAAAAATGAACCACAGCACCAATGAAGAATTCAAAAACTTGAACTCACATTTTCTTATAAAAACCAAACCGTTAAATAAAAATATACAACCAAGAAATAGAGAAATGTTCAATTTTTTGAACATTTCTCTCCGATTGGGGAATATAAAAAAGAACAATCTTCCCTGAAAAAAATAATTCAGAATGACTAATTAATTAATAACGCTTTAAAAACAATCTATTATATTTTTTATAAAAGTTATTCAGAAACTTTGGCACATCGGTTGCATTGTTTATTAAACAGATATGAATAAATCATCTTTTTCTTCATCTTTTTTCCTTTTCCTCAGAAGGCTGCCGGATTCCGGCAGCCTTCTCTGGTTTAGGGGGGCCTGTACATCATGCCAGAATCAATCGGGTGCTCTGATATACTATTACTGAAAGCCCGTAGGCAAACCCAAGGGATCCCCACAAGGCAAACATGGCCCATTTCCACCCGGCTTCCCGGACCATTACCCCCACAGTGACCATGCATGGGGCATACAGCAGAAGAAAAACAATCATGGCATAGACCGTGGGCCTGTCGTAGGCGGGGTCTGCTGCAATATAACCAGCCAATGCCGACGGGTCATCCTCATCCGCACGGCTTCCCATGGAGTAGGCCGTTGCCATGGTGGAGACAAATACCTCTTTGGCTGCAAAGCCGCCCAGAAGCGCCACATTGGCCTGCCAGGGGAACCCGGCATACCGGGAAAAGAATTCAAGTCCCTTACCCATGCGTCCGGCATAGGTGTAGGCAAGGGTGGCTTTGCCCTCATTATCATCAATGTTTTGCAGCGCCTGGCCCTTTTTCTCATTATCGGCTTTTTGTTGATCGGCATTGGCCTGGGCATCATATTGGGCCGTTATTGCCGCCCGCTGGGCTTCAAATATTTTTGTCTGGTCCTCGGGCAATTTCGGAAAGGTCATCAATACCCACATAATGATACTGACGGCCAGAATAACGGTACCCGCTTTTTTCATATACGCCCAGACACGCTCCCAAGTGTGCTTGAATATACCATACAGCGTGGGCAGACGGTATGGCGGCAGTTCCATGATAAACGGCGTGGCTTCGCCTCTGATCACAGTGTGTCGCAGCACCCAGGCGACAATCAGGGCAAACATCCAGGCAAGCAGCACAATGCAGAACATGGCCCCGGTTTCGTGGCCCGGAAAAAATGCCGCCGTGATCAGAATAAAGGCGGTGGTCTTCGCTCCGCACACCATGAAAGGGGCGGTGAAAATTGTGGCCAGACGCTCCCTGGGACTGCGCAGGGTTCTGGCAGCCATAACACCCGGCACAGCACACCCGCCGGGAATGCCGCCGGAAACAATAAAGGGCATGACCGAAGCCCCGTGCAAACCAAAGGCAGACAATACCCGGTCCAGCATATACGCCACCCGGCCCATATATCCCAAGTCTTCCAAAAACACCAGCATCAGAAACATGATCCCGATCAGCGGGGTAAACCCCATGACAGACCCAACACCGGCGATGGCACCGTCTATAATCATGGAGCGCAGCAAGCTGTCCGGCATGACTGCTTCCACCAGAGATCCCAGCCAGTTAAAGCCGCCTTCCACCCACCCCTGGGGAATGGCCCCCAAATTAAAGGTAACCCAGAACATGGCATATAACAGGACAAACATGAGAACAGGCCCGAACACACGGTGGGTAACAATTCTGTCTATCTTATCCGACCGGTTAAACCGTTCGTCATCTTCACGAACGATAATACCCTGTCGCATCAGGCCGTTGATATACCCATACCGGTAGTCTGCAATGACAGCCTCGGGGTAGGTTCCACGGTTCTTTTTAAGGGTATCGGCCAGTTCTTCCACCATCTGTTCAAGATGCTCACCCAGCTCCCCGGTGCTCCGGCCCTGGGCAATAATCTCGCTGTCCCCTTCAACGTATTTGATGGCCAGCCAGCGGGCCGGATAGTGCCCTGTCATAAAATTGGCGGATTCGATCTTGAGCTGCATCTGTTCAAGGACCGGATCGATATCAGGGCCATAGGAGATCTCAAGGGCTTTTATTTCCTGGGCAGGCTTCATGGCCTGGGATTTTGCAGCTTCGATGAGCTCGCGGACCCCCACTTTCTGCCGGGCAATGCATTCAATGACCGGAACCTTCAAATTTTCAGACAGCTTCCGGCTGTCTATGGAGATATGACGTTTTTTTACCTCGTCCATCATGTTCAGGCCGATCACGACATTGGCGCCCAGTTCCATGGTTTGAACCGTTAGATACAGACTGCGCTCCAAAGATGTCGCATCAAGCAGATTGATGACAGCATCGGGTTTTTCCTTAAGAATCACTTCCCGGGCCACCAGTTCATCCTGGCTGTATGCTGTCAGGGAATAGGTCCCCGGAAGGTCCACAAAATGCAGTTTTGTTCCATCCTGGGCCTTGGCGTAGCCTTCGGCCCGGTCCACAGAGATCCCCGGATAATTACCCACCCGGACAGACGAACCTGTAATCGCATTAAACATGGTACTTTTACCGCAATTGGGCTGGCCTGCCACGGCCACCTTGATCTGCTCACCTGACATAATACTACTCCTCGACATCGCAAAAAATGTAATCGGCTTCATTGTTTCTCAGGGTCAGGGTGAATCCGTTCAGGCGCAAAGCAACAGGATCATACAGTGGTGCCCGTCCGATGATTCTGACCTCGGTGCCGATGACCAGCCCCATATCGCGGATTCTTCTTCCCAGCTGTCCATCTGCCTTTATCGAGGAGATAATACCTTTCTGGTTTGCCCGCATATTCCGCATATTTGTATCTTTCATATATTCCTCTTTAAACAATGTGTCACCATTGAAACAAAATATGTGACATGTTTACATATATTGCATTCCAAACAAAACTAAAAATTTTATGCATACCCAGATCAGAAAGCCACAACTAATTTTCTGACAAGCAGCTATTAAATATGCTGTCGTACAAAAAGTCAACGACAAATAGCAGCACATAGCGACTTTATTAACTCCACATCAAAAGTTCTAATACACAAACTTTTAATGACGCACATAAATTCTATTTAAAAGATTATCATTGATAAGGAAAATGCAAATGAACCCTAACGAAGCCGATGTGGGATTTTGTGGACATATGCCCCTCTTCGAGCCGCTCAGACACTATTTGCTTGTCTGTACCCATATGCCGTCCCGGATATATGGACAGGAGCCGGTTTTCTCAATCTGTTCACACGCGGCCACATATTTTTTTGCCGGTGGGTCATGGGGGAGCCGTTGAAAAAAAGAGAGGGCTTTTTGAACGTCACAGGCGGCAAAAGCCTCGCGCCCCTGCTCAAACAACGCCAGTTCATCTTGTGACCGGTCAGACACCTTGCTGCTCAACGGTTCATACACCCTGACGGGTTCCTCCCTGCCGATAACCAGGATATCGGCGATGGCCCTGGCCGGAACAGTATCGCACACCTTTTGCCAGGTATATTCCGAAATCAGAGTATAGGTCCCGAACATCTTATTGATGCCTTCAAGACGCGCCGCAAGATTCACAGCATCACCGAGCATGGTATAGTCAAACCGACGGCTGGAACCAAAATTTCCAACAACGGCCATACCGGTATTCATCCCGATCCGCATGAGAAAATCATGCCCGGATCGTTTTTTGAAACTGGGTCTGTGTTGTGCCAGCACCTCCTGGCATTTGACTGCGGCTCTGGTCCCCCGAAGGGCATGGTCGGCAAAACCCAGAGGCGCGTTCCAGAAGGCAATAATGGCATCCCCTTCATATTTATCCACGGTACCGCCCTCATCCATGATGATGTCTGTCATCAGGCTGAGATAATCGTTGAGAAGTTGTGAAAGTATCTCCGGATCAAGGGCCTCGGAAATGGAGGTAAAACCCTGAAGATCTGAGAAAAAAATGGTCAGTTCTTTTTTCTGCCCGCCCAGCTGAAGGCTTTCAGGGTGGTTGATCAACTCTTCAATAACAGAGGGGCTCAGGTAGTGGTTAAATGAATGTTTAATGAACCGGCGCTGTTTTCCCTCGGAAGAAAAATTGACAAGAACCGACAAAAAGATTGCGTTGACAAGCGTAAACTGGGCTGGCAGCACATGGATTAGAAAACCTGCCCTGTAAAGACAAAAAAACAGGAGTGCCGGCAACAGTGACGAACATATAATAATGATGGATGAAACCAGGCCAAAGGGCAGCCAGCGCAGCAAAAAAATTGTAAAAACCAGGATGATAAACAGAAACGGCAGCTGTACTTTAAAGGGGACCGGATACATGAAATCTTCAGTCAGAAAGTTATCCAGCAGGGTGGCATGGAACTCCACGCCGGGAGTTTTGCCCCCCATGGGCGTCGGATGAAGATCAACAAGTCCGGGGGCTGAAAAACCGTAGAACACATAGGCGTTGTTCAGGTTTGGGATGTTGTCAGGGGGGGGCTCCCCCTGGGCATGAAGCAGGGTATCCTGAATCAGTGCGGCACAACTGATCTTGTCATACACGTCCCGTGCTTTCCCCCTGAATCGTGGGATCAGCCGCCCGTCACGATCCATGGGAAAGACGTGCGCCCCAATTTTCAGAGTATTCCGGCTGGTGACCAGCTTGTTCTCTTCCATGGAAAACAGATAGATCCCCAGGGAGAGAATGGGCAAAATTTTTCCATCAAACATACACAGAGGAACAGCACCGCGATTTATACCGTCCGGATCGGGCTCCTGCCGGACATTGCACAGCACCTGGGCACTGTTGGCGATTTCACTGGTGGGCATAACTGCATGGGTGAATACGGGAAAGGGGAAGAGATCAAATGACTGCTCCTGACCCGACTCTGTGCCATATTCCAGGACAACTCCCGGATCGGGTATTGAGACCGGCCATTTGAGGTATGATCCACTGGCGCTACCCGTGGTAATGGAGCCAAGTACGATCTTGCGGCTCTCCTGCATCGCCCGGCAAAGTTTCAGATCATCATCGACACCAAAGGCGGAAGGTTCCGTAAAAAGGACATCCACCCCGATGGCACCGGCACCATGCCTGTTAATGGCTGACAGGACCGCGCCATGAAGTTCCCGGGGCCAGGGCCAGGTGATGCCAAGGTTTTCATACACCCAGTCGAGACTTTTCTGGTCCAGCAGGACCAGTTTTATTTTATCCGTGTTCCCCGACGGTGCTGCAAAAAAAAGTGCGGCAATATCCCGGGCCTTGCTTTCCCATCTGTCAAGTATACCTGTCCCCTGGAAAAAGACGGTTACCAGTGAAATAACAAGGCTTAACCACAGCGCAAATAAAAACTTTTTCCCGGCAGGGATGGTCATACGCCCCTGGTCTGCCTGGCAAAGCGTGCAAAACGCACCTTTGATGAATACTTCATTTCCATGGCACCGTATTGCCCTGATTGCAGCTTGGCGATCCGGTTTGCCGGAGAGGGATGGGTGGCAAAAAAATCGTGCCGGCCGGAAACCAATTTGCTCTCCATATTTTGAAGCATTGCAGGCAGGGCAGCGGGATAATACCCTGTTTTTTCCAGGATGCCCACAGCACCCATGTCCGCATCATATTCCTGGGATTTGGAATAACCGGACTGAACCATGGTGTTAACAATGTCATCAAGGCTGCTCTCAAACACCTGGTCTAATTTCTCGGCCGCATCGGCGTCCAAATACTTCCCCCCTTCGGTAGCGGCCACATTTAAAAAGGAGTTGATCCTGCTTGCCTTGATGGCCCCAAGCCCGTGTTTGAGCTGGACATGGGCGATCTCATGGGCAAGCACGGCGGCAAGCATATCCTCATCGCTGCAGCAGCGGACAAGACCACGGGTGACGAAAATAAGGCCGCTGGGTGTGGCAAAGGCATTAATATCGTCAGAATCCAGGAGAAGGAAATGGTACCCGTCATAGAGGATGGGCATCTGGGAAAACTGTGCCAGGGACTGTCCCACCATGTTCAGGTACAGATTGGCGCTCCTGTTCCAGTAAGGTTTGTATTGCTGCACCAGGATCGCGCCGGTGCTTCTGCCGATATAATAGGCCTGCTCCGGTGTAATGTCTTCCACAGTCTTCAGTCCTGCCTGCATCACTGTAAGGCCGGAGTTAACCATTCCCAATGCATCTTGAACGCTTATTGACCCCAGATCCTTGATACACCCCTGACCTAAACAGGAAAATGCAGTCATACCTGCGGCGGACAGACCAAGCCGGGAAAGAAATCGAAGCATCTCACGCCGGTTGAGATCTTTCATATCTCTTCTCCTTGGGGGGTAAGTCCTCCCGCCTTCATGAATTTTGCCAGTGAGGCCGGGTCCAGCCTTATTGCTTCAGCTTTGTCCACGTCGGAAAAGCCCGCGTCTCCGTGTGTGTCTCTGTAGGTGTTTTCCACCTCTTTATTAAATCCTTTGCCGGCCAGGGATATTTCATCATCGCTCACCTGGGCCCGGGCTGTGGCCGCATTGGGATCAAGGGTGATGACACGAGTTGAAATAGCAGACTGGTGAACCCATCCTGCGTTGCCGTGATAAGAAACATTTGCCCAGCTGCCACGGGTTTCCAGCAGGGTGACCTTGTTGGTATAGGCCACCCTGAATCGACGTTGACTCAAAAAGGATGGTGCAGAACGAATGTCTGCGGATTTAACCTGGATGTACCTGAACTCACTCATAACGACCCTCTGATTTGAAAATTATCAGACTCCTAAACATGATTTGCCCCAAAGTGTGCCATAATAGAAAGTGAATCTCAAGGGTGAAGAGGACAGGCTAATGAAAAATTATTCACCAAACTTACAATAAGCTCAAGCCTTTTTGGGCATTGTCTTTTATCTTGAAATTATTTGTCATTTCAATGACCCGGGTCAGAGTTGCTTTGTATTTGGTGTGTCCTGACGCACCAAGGGCTTTACACATCCAGGCCATGGCATCAACCATCATTCTGTCCCTGGTGGTGTGAGCACATGCGTTAAGCAGTTCCTCACTCATGGCATCTGTCACGGCCTGTCCGGGGAAAGGGTTGCGAAATATTGTTTTTGCGGCATCCCGCATCATTTTAGGAGACTGGGAACGGATCAGTGCAATCATTTTCTCTTCTTCCAGGGAAAGCGTATCATCTTTGCCAATGCCGTCCTGGATTATTTTATTTCGCCGGGCGTAGACAGAAATCTGATCAAGGCTTTGGTGGCAATGTTTTCTGACTACGTCACTTGATGTCTTTTCCACCACTTCCTTTAAGACATCGGCATACGCCATATCCCCTGAGGAGGCAAGGGCCTTGCAGTACCAGCCTATTTCATTTTTTTCGGTGAAATTGCTTGTGGGATGGGGGTATGTTGCAAGTAATTTGGCTTTTACCGCATCAAAAAGGACAGGATCTTTCATTCCGAAACGGGAAATGTATTTTGCGGCATCTGTTCGGGTTTTAATATTTGGGGAATCCAGCATTTCCATGTAACGTTCCGGAGATGTCTCCTGTTGGGCGCCCACATAACCGCCTGTTGTTAAGAGCATCAATGATATAATACCGATACGGACAAAACGATACCTCAAAGAATCAGACCTCATTTTCTTTCCTCCTTTTTTGTCAACATGCATTTAGACAACTTCAATCACATGAAACGAAACTAAAAAGACTTTATTATCTTATTGAAACCAAAAGCAAATAGGTTTTATCTTTGGCATCATGACAAGTCAAATATTTCTTTGAATGAGAGATATCCTTCACATGGAAGTCCCCCGCCCCCTGAACCTAACCTTTTTGTCATTTGACACCATATTTTCGCGCGCTATATTAAACGAAAAAATATTGTTCAGGACCGTGCCTTTTCAGGACCAAAGTGGAATAAAGGATTGATCAAATCATGGAAGAAATAACAAAGCAGATAGAGACCGCCCATCTTCTGGTGAACCGTATCCGCAGCGAGGTGGGCAAAGCCCTGGTGGGCCAGGAAAAACTGGTTGACGGCTTGCTCACAGGCCTTCTCACCGGGGGCCATGTGCTCATTGAAGGGGTGCCGGGCCTTGCAAAAACCTCGGCGGTCAAGGCGCTGGCAGCAGCTGTCCAGGCAGACTTCAAACGCATTCAGTTCACCCCGGATCTTTTGCCTGCCGATCTGACCGGCACCGAGATCTACCGTCCCAAGACCACGGATTTTGTCACCCGGAAAGGACCTCTGTTCAACAATATTATTCTGGCCGATGAAATCAACCGTGCCCCATCCAAAGTGCAGTCCGCCCTTTTGGAGGCCATGGAGGAAAAACAGGTCACAATAGGCGACACTACCTATGCCCTGCCCTCTCCCTTTCTGGTGCTGGCCACCCAGAACCCCATTGAGCAGGAGGGTACCTATCCCTTGCCTGAAGCCCAGGTGGACCGGTTCATGCTCAAGGTTCTGGTGGAATACCCCAGTAAAGCCCAGGAGCTTGAGATCCTTAAAAAGACAAGCTTTGCGGCTGTGGAAGAGATCGCTCCCGTTGTGTCATGTGAGGATCTTGCCGGATTAAAACGCCTGGTGGACCAGGTGTATGTGGATGAAAAACTCAAAGAGTATATCGTGAACCTGATCTTTGCCACACGAAACCCTGAATCGTGTAAAATGCAGACAGGCCATTACATAGAGTTCGGGGCATCACCCAGGGCAACCATTTTCCTGGCCAGGGCCGCAAGGGTGACGGCATTTCTTGCAGGCCGGGCCTATGTGACGCCCCAGGACATAAAACTTGCAGGCCCTGATGTGCTGCGTCACAGAATACTGCTCTCCTTTGAGGCCGAGGCTGAAGAGATTTCAACAGAGCAGGTGGTGGCGGACCTGTTTGATTCCGTGGAAGTGCCTTAAAAAAAGTATCATACAAATTAAGTTACAGGTGATCATGAAATGATTCCTGCCCATATCATAAAAAAAATCAAGCAGATTCATATAAAATCCCGAAAAACCGTCAACACCCTGATGGCCGGACAGTACAGGTCTGTGTTTAAAGGTTCGGGTATTGAATTCGAAGAGGTGCGCGAGTACGCCCCCGGCGACGATGTCAAGGCCATAGACTGGAATGTGTCGGCGCGCACGGGCAAGGTATTTGTCAAGTTGTTCCGGGAGGAGCGCGAATCCATTGTCATGCTGCTCATTGACATGAGCGCGTCTTTGAATTTCGGCACCCATTCGGGGCGAAAACTTGAAAAGGTGGCCGAACTGGCATCGGTTCTGGCATTTAACGCCATTAAAAACAATGACAAGGTCGGCGTGATTTTTTTCACGGACCAGGTGGAAAAGTATATCCCTCCCAAGAAGGGCTCTGCCCATGTCTGGCGGGTAATCAAGGAGATATTCACCTTTGAGCCGAAAGGGGTGGGCACGGATATCGCCTGTGCCCTGGATTTCATGGCCAGAATCAGCAAAAAACGAAGTTTTGCCTTTGTGATTTCCGATTATCTTTCACCCCAGTACGAAAAAAGCCTGCGCCTGTTAAACAGGCGTCACGAGGTGGTGGGAATGCGTGTGTTTGATGAAGGGGCCTTTCACCTGCCCATGGCCGGTATAGTGAGAGTAAGGGATTTTGAGACCGGGGAAGAGACGCTTATGGATGCAGGCAGCAAAAAAATGCGGCAATGGTATACGGATGAACGCAAAAAAATCCATACCCTGACGGAATCGGTGTTTTCCAAAGCCCGGGTGGATCTTGTGGATGTCACCACTGCCGACACGGTATCAGACGTATTGACCCGGTATTTCATGCTTCGGGAGAGCAGAAGATAATGCTTGAAGATATTCATGACATACGGCCTCCGGTGATGACAGGCGTGGATCCGTTGCTGATCCGGGGCCTTGTCTGGGGTGTGGGGGCTCTTGTACTTGGTGGGATAATTATCCTGCTTGTCCGGTACTGGCTAAAAAAAAGAAAAAACAAAATAGAGGAAACCATAGCCCTTCCGCTGCTTTCCCCTTACGAAACAGCAGTTCGGGATCTGGAACGATGCATGGCGGGTTTCGGCACCGATGCCAAAATTTTTTATTTTGAACTGGGCCGTATTGTGAAAACCTTTGTTTCAGGCACGTTTAAAATCAATTGTTCCGAAATGACTTCCCAGGAGATGGCCAGGGCCGTAAAAGATTTCAACTATCTGGATCCAGGGATAAAAACGGAATTGATCCGGTTCCAGGACCAGTGTGATCCCATCCGCTACATGCCCCGGGATGCCCAGAAAGCCCTGGACGCCCAACGTATGCAGCAGGATCTGGCCCTTGCCGGCGGTCTTGTGTCCCGTATCGAGCAGATTATAACGGATGCGACAGCCAAAGAAAACACGGAGGTTGCCTGATGTTTCGATTTGCTTCCCCCTGGTTTCTGCTGTTGCTTGCCCTGCCCTGGCTCTGGCTTCTGATCCATTGGGCCAGAAACACCAGACGGCATTCATTTAAATGGCTTCCCCAACCATCCGGCCACAGTATCCGCGTGTCAAGCCTGACAGGAACGTCCCGGGTACCTTTCAGTTTCGCTGTAATGGCGGCCCGTCTCATGCCCCTGGCAAAGGTCCTGGCTCTAAGCCTTATGCTTATTGCCCTTGCCCGGCCCCAGGCCGGAGAGCGCAAGATCAATGTGGATACCGAAGGGGTGAATATTATTCTAGCCCTGGACCTGTCCGGGTCCATGGAAGCCCTTGATTTTAAAAGCGACGGCAAGATTGTCACCCGACTTGACGCGGTCAAGTCAGTGGTCTCCGACTTTATAATGAAAAGGGACGGAGACCGCATCGGCCTTGTGGTGTTCGGGACAAATGCCTTTACCCAGGTGCCGCTGACCCGGGACTACAATACCATCGCCTTCATGCTCGATCATCTCAAGATCGGGGCAGCCGGACCCAATACCGCCATTGGCGATGCCATCGGCATTTCCCTGAAACGCCTGGAAGATATCCCGTCCAAATCCAACATTATTATCCTGCTCACCGACGGCAAAAGTAATGCCGGAGAACTCTCCTGGCAGGAGGCGGCCAAGATTGCGGCCCAAAGAAAGATAAAAATACACACCATTGGCGTAGGGTCCAGGGGCAAGGTGCCTTTTCTTGTGAACTCCCCTCTTTTTGGCAAACAATATGTGTACCGTCAGGTGGATATGGACTGGGAGGCCCTTGATTCCATTGCCAGTCAGACCGGGGGCACCTTTTTTAAGGCCAAGGACACCGACACTCTTACCTCCATTTATAAAATGATTGATTCCATGGAAAAGACAAAGGTCAAGGTGGATAAATGGGTGGATTACAGGGAACTTTATACCATGTTCCTGATACCGGGGCTTTTGCTCTACCTTGCTTGCCTTGTCCTTGGCAGTACAAGACTTCTGGAGCTGCCTTAAAGGGTTAATAAGGATACACATATGAAATTTGACCATCCCAATATTCTGTTTTTTCTGTGGGGACTTCTGCCTCTGGCAGGATTGCTGGTGTATGCAATTTTTCGGCACAAAAAAATCCTTGCCCGGTATGCCGAAGCGCCCATGCTGGATCATATCCTGCCCGGTTTCTCCCATGGCCCCAAATGGATCAAAATGGCTTTGGCTCTCCTTGGCTCAGGATTTGCCGTGTTGGCCCTGGCAGGCCCCCTGGCCGGATACCGCTGGGAAAAAACCACCCAAAAGGGGGTGGATATCATGATTGCCCTGGACTGCTCCCGCAGTATGCTGGCCCAGGATGTCTCTCCCACGCGGCTGACCCGGGCCAAAAGGGAGATTATTGACCTGACCCGCCTGATGCATTCTGACCGGGCAGGACTTGTGGCCTTTTCCGGTGCAGCCGTGCTGCAATGCCCGTTAACCCTTGATTATAACGCATTCGGAATTTTTCTTGATGCCCTGACCCCTGATTATCTGCCTGTGGGTGGAACGGATTTGACCGCAGCCCTCGGAACCTGTTACAACGGATTTGATCCTTCCTCCACTGCGGGAAAAGCCATCATTCTTATTACCGACGGTGAGGATACATCCGGTGACGAAGCGGCCCTGACCAAAATGCTGGAAAAATTTGCCAAGGAAAAAATCCGCATTTTCGCCATCGGGGTCGGTGATCCGGCAGGAGCCCCCATTCCGGCCAAGGGCGGAGGCTTTAAAAAAGATGCGGCGGGAAATATCATTTTGTCAAAAGTGGATGAAGCCATGCTTCAAAAAATTACGTCCATGACTTCAGGCCGGTATGTGCGGTCCGTGGCCGGGGACATGGACCTTGAACAGATCTATTCCGGGGATATCCTGGGCACCATGGAGCGCAAGGAACTGACCCAGGGCCGCAAAAAGGTCTGGGAAAACCGGTTTCAGTGGGCCTTGCTGCCCTGTGTCCTGCTGCTGCTCGCCGAAACTTGCTTCCCCCAGGGGCCTGGCCGGAAACGCGGTGTCAAGGGCGGACGATCTCTGATCTGTCTGGCCATTGCCATGGGGCTTATGACTCCGGGACTTGCCAGAGCAGATTTATGGACCTCCCCGGTAAAACAGGGCATGAAGGCCTGGGAAAATAAGCAGTACCAGGAGGCTAAAAAGCATTTTATCGATGCCCAGCTTGAAAATCCCGATGACCCGCGTCTTTATTATAATATTGGCGCCGCAGCCTATGCTTCCGGTGAATATGACCTGGCGGAATCCAACTTTGCCCAGGCGGTGACGGCAAAGGACAAAGAACTTAAACACAATGCCATGTATAATCTTGCCAACACCCGTTTCCGTCAAAACCATCTGGACAAGGCCATTGAGGATTACCAGAATCTGCTCAAGGAATTTCCCGAGGATGCCCAGGCCAAAGACAATCTTGAATTTGTAAAAAAAAAGTTAGAGGATCAAAAACAGAAGCAGGATCAGCAGAATAAGGATCAGGATCAGGGCAAGGATCAAAACAAAGATCAGGACAAAGATCAGGGCAAACAGAATAAAGACACCCAGAACAAGAACCAGGGGGATCAGGATCCAAAGGATAAATCCCAAAAGGATAAAAAACAAGGGGATCAGAACCACCAGGACAGCAAGGACCAGCAAGGCCAGGCCCCAAAACAGGAACAAAAAAGCCAGGCAGAGCAAAGTCATCAGAATAACCCTGACAACAATTCCCCGGCCCCCGGTCAGGCCCAGGCAAGCCAGAACGGGCCAGATCAGAACGAGGCAGACCAGCAACAGCAAAAATCTGCAGAAAATTCCCAGGCCCAGGCCGCCCGGGCGGAAAAAGCAGAGCAGGGGCAACAGGGCATGACCCAACCACAATCAAAAATGCTTGAAAACCGCCTCAACCGCCTGGAGGACAAACCCGGCATGGCCCTGATTCCCCAAACCGGAGCATGGAACAATGATAAAGACTGGTAACTTCACCATCACAAAACGAATCTATCTTCATGCGGCAGGCTGGGCCATTGCAACACTGCTCTTGTGCCTGCCCTGCACAGCATTTGCGTTTACCGCCACAGCCCAGGTGGACCAAACCCATATTTCGCCCCAGGATGTTGTATCACTCCAGGTGATTGTGGACGGCGGCGAAGCTGACGTGGATACCTCCTGCATCACCGGGTTCCAGGTGAATCCCGCCGGTACCCAGTCCAACAGAAGTTACATCAACGGAACCTGGAGCCATAAGGTCATATACCGGTATATGCTGGTTCCCCTTAAAACCGGAGAACTGACTGTTCCCCCCATTCCCTGTGTCCGGGACGGCGAATCCGTTTTGACCCGGGAGATCAAAATCCTGGTGTCGGAATCCCCGGCACAGACCAATGACGACAAGGGCGATTTTTTTGCCCAGGCATCCCTGAGCAGTGACGGAATCGTTCCGGGGCAACAGGCTGTCTACACCCTGAAGCTGTGTGTGGCAAAACAGATCAGGGGCGCGTCATTTGATCCTCCCCGGTTTGAGGGTCTAACAGCCAAGCAGTTGACGGACTGGTCAAAGTACACCCGCACCATCAACGGCCGGACCTATATGGTGAACGAAACAAAGTACCTGGTCCAGGCGGACGCCCCCGGGCAGTTTGCCATTTCCCCGGCTGTTTTTGTGGCCCAGGTACCCATGCAGCGGGCCAGACAGCGGGATTCATTTAATTCCCTGTTCAATGATTCGTTTTTCCGGGATTCCCTTTTTGATGCGGCACCGGCAAAATCTGTGCGTGTGGTGTCCAATTCTGTGGATTTGAAGGTTTCCCCATTGCCTGGGTACCAGGGAGATCAGCCTTTTTCAGGCCTTGTGGGAAAATTTTCCATGTCCAGCGGGCTGGACCGAAACAGTGTAAAAACAGGGGAATCCGCCACATTGACCGTTATTATCAAAGGTACGGGCAATATAATGGATGCGGCTTTGCCTGCTCTAAACCTGGATACGAAAAGATTCAAGGTGTATGAGGATACCCCGGCCCAGGATGTACAGGTTACTGAACAGGGATTTGAGGGCCATAAAATATTCAAGCAGGCCCTGGTGGCCTCTATACCGGGAAAAGCGGTTATTCCAGGATTCAGCCTGGTCTTTTTTGATACGGATTCAAAAACATATAAAACCGTCATCACAGATCCCTTAACCCTTGATGTCCAGCCGGGTGGACCTGCGACCCTGGTGAACGCATCGCCTGCCGCCAATACGGATGCAGGAACGCAGGTGGCGGCAAGAGTAAAAAAATCCGAGGTAAAGCTGCAGAACCGGGATATTCTGGATATCAAAGAAAGCATATCAAGTATCCATTCCCAGCCCAGCCTTTCCATGGTCTGGTTTGCCTTTCTGGTCTGCCTGCCGGCATTGGGGTTTGGTGCGGCGAGCACGGCCATGCGCCTGGGGACCAGGGAAAAACCACTAAAAGAGCAATACCGGGAGAAAGCATGGGACTACCTGAAAAAAGCCCGTAAAACCCCAACTGACCATCCCGGGTTTCTGCCGGGACTTTCGTCAGCACTCACCTATGCGGTTCTGGCCAGAGGGGGCAAAGGGGGAGAAAGTCTGACCCGGGACGAGGTACGACAGATCTTGTCCCGCTGCGGACAGGCTCAGGAGACCGTAAGTAAGGTCACCGGATTGATGGATACCATGGATGCAGCCCGTTTCGGCGGAAGGCCGATGGATGAGACAACCGCCCGGAACTGTCTTTCCCAGGTGACCACCCTGCTCCGTACACTTATGGTTGTGCTTTGCGTGGGGCTGTACATGTTTATGTTCCAGGGTACGGGGCTGGCGGCCCAGGATATTCCCGGCACCAATCCCCCGGTACAGGTCCACCCCGTAAAAGACAAAGCCGGTGTGTTTGTGGATGCCGTGCGCGCCTACAAGGCCGGGAATTATGCGGATGCTGCGGCACAGTTTGAGTCCATTGCCCAAAACGAAGTGAATAACCCGGATCTGTTTTACAATATCGGCAATGCATACCTGAAAAGCAAGGATCTTGGCCGGGCCATTCTCTGGTATGAACGGGCAAAAAAACTTGCCCCCTCGGATCCGGATTTAAAATTTAACCTGGACTATGCCCAAAGCCTTTTAAAGGATAAAAAAGAGTCGGGGTTTTCCTTTTCCAGTATTCTCTATTTCTGGCAGGGGCTGGTTTCTTTAAAATGGCTGCAATATGCCTCCATCTCACTCTCCTTTGGCTTTTTTATCTGGGCAACGGTTCAAAAGGCCAGGGGAAGACAGATTTTTTCAGGCACCGGCATTCTATTTTTTTTTCTTTTTGTCTGTACAACAATGGCTTCGGGCCTTGAATACAACCGGATCAACGCCAATGTAAAGGCCGTTATTGTTGCAGACCAGGCAGACATTCGTTCCGGGACCATGGATAACGCCACGCTTTTGTTTGACCTGCATGCCGGAACCAGGGTTCAGGTTCTGGAGAAAAAAGACAATTATATAAAAATCCGCTTTGCCAAGGACAAGGTGGGATGGGTGGCATGTAAAAATGCAGAAATAATCTAGTGTTCCGCGCAATTAAACAGTTCTGAAGTTGAATCTGTCGGCAAATTAATATATAAGATTTAACCTGATTTTAACGACTTAATGGTCCGTCCGGGACACGACCTTACCAGGGGCGGGCAGGAAAATACCGTATATGAATATTATGAATGCAAAAATCGGCGTTATCGGGGCCGGTGCCTGGGGAACGGCACTTGCCAAACTGCTTGCGGATAAAGGATTTACCCTGGATCATTGGGCCTTTGAACCCGAGGTGAAAGAAGAAATTACCCTTTACCGGGAAAACAGAACTTTTCTGCCGGGGTTTGAACTGCCCCCGGGGATTATACCCACAAACGACATTGAAAAAGCCGTGTCCAAAAAAGATCTTGTGCTCATGGTGGTTCCTTCCCATTGTATGCGCGCCGTGGCCATACAGATGAAACCGTTTGTCTCCCCGGGAACAATTCTGGTCAGTGCATCCAAGGGAATTGAGAATCAAACCCACATGACCATGACCGATATCCTGTCTGAAATTATCGATTTTCTACCCGATCATAATTTCGGCGTGCTCTCGGGCCCAAGTTTTGCCAAGGAAGTTGCTGCCGGCGTACCAACGGTTGTGGCTGCGGCCGCACGAAAAAATGAGGTGGCCGAATATATTCAGAATCTGTTTTCTTCACAAAATTTCCGGGTTTATGTCAATCATGATATTATCGGTACCCAGATCGGCGGGGCCATGAAAAACGTATTTGCCATTGCCGCAGGTGCCTGTGACGGGATGAATATGGGGCTTAATCCCAGGGCCGCCCTGATCACCCGGGGCCTGACGGAGATGAACCGGCTGGGCACCCGGCTTGGTGCGGACCCGTTGACTCTTTCCGGTCTGGCCGGTGTCGGCGATCTGCTGCTGACGTGCACAGGTTTTCTGAGCAGAAATTACACCGTTGGCAAACAGATCGGTGAGGGCAAATCCCTGGATGAAATTATTTCGGAAATGCGCATGGTGGCCGAGGGAGTCAAAACCACCCGGTCCATTTACAACATGTCAAAAAAGCTTAATGTCGATCTGCCCATCTGCGCTGAAGTCTATGCTGTCCTGTTCGAAGGCAGCCCTGTGAAAGAAACCGTCAATCGGCTCATGAGCCGGTCCCTGAAACACGAACTGGCCGGCGTTATTTGATTTTTCTGGCTGACCGGTTATCCCGGTCAGCTTGATTTAAACTCATTCCTAACAACAGCCATGGGCTGACCTGACATATCAGCTACCGGGCTCAGCCCACAACAAAGTTTGAAAGATCTTGGTAACTTACCCAGCCTTTCATATAAAATACATCCTAAAAAAGATCCCCTGCATAAAAAAACAACTTGACATGATTATTCTTTGCTTTTATTGTTAGTCGTGCCTAAAATTAGAAACCAACTAACTATAAATTTGGGAGGGCTTATGAGTACTGCACTGATCATTTTCGGATCTACCACTGGGAATACCGAATCCGTGGCCGAAACCATTAAAAGAGATCTGTCCAAGGCTGATTACACAGTGAAAATAATCAATGTAGCCGATGTTGATGTGGATATCCTGAATGAGGCATTTGATTTGTACCTGCTTGGAAGCTCCACCTGGGGAGATGATGAGATCGAATTCCAGGAGGATTTTGTGTCTTTCTATGAGAATATGAATGGGGATATAAAGTTATCAGGTAAAAAATTTGCCGTATTCGGTTGCGGAGATTCATCCTATCAATATTTCTGCGGTGCTGTGGATGCCCTTGAAGAACGCCTGGGAAAGCTGGGTGCCACCCTTGTGTGTGAATCCTTACGAATAGACGGAGAACCTGACGAATCAGATGTAAATGAATGGACACAGGATGTGATCAATGCCGCATAAACACCATAAATGTCTACGATCCCAGCTCAAGGACATTGGCTCTTTGAACCGTTCGGCCATGGCCGCCGGCAATGCCGGAAAGCTTGACACAGCCTTTAAAAATATGAACAAGGCTCTGGATTTAACCCGTGAACTGGATAAAAAGTGCCTGACAGCAAAACTATTAAACAACCTGGGCAATCTGCACACCATGTCCGGTGAATGGGATAAGGCGCTGCTGTCCTATGATCAATCCATGACCATTGTGACCGAGCACTATGGTACAGACAACACTCTTTTTAAAACCCTGCAAAAAAATCTGGTGTATCTACTGACACTGGATGTCGCAACCGCCTGACAGCGGTTTCTAAATTGCCTCCTCTCCTGCTGCCGGGACTTTACCCGGCAGCCTCCAACAACGTAAAACCAGTTGATTGAACGTGATCAATATTGTAAATCTACATTGATGCGTATTAATTACCATGAAAGTAAACGATGATAGACATTCTGGGCCTCCCTCTGGATAAACTTGTAAAAATCATGCAGGTGGAATACGGCAAAGGGCCGTTTCATGCCCAGGCCCTGTACCGGGAGGTGTTTAAGAACGGGGGTACAGATATTGACCATTCCCCTGAATTCAAAGGTTCCCCACGATTGTGGTCGGATCTTGGCAAGGCCCTATGCATTTTACCGGGCCGGGTGGAAAAAACCATTGAAGAAGGGGGACTGGTCAAGTTCATCACCCGCCTGGCCGACGGACTGGCCATTGAATCTGTGGTGATTCCCATGACCCGGCACAATACCCTTTGCGTGTCCAGCCAGGTGGGGTGCAAAATGGGATGTAAATTCTGTCAGACCGCCCGCATGGGGTTTAAACGCAATCTGTCGGCATCTGAAATTGTGGGCCAGGTGTTCAATGCCCGGCATATCCTCGGGCATGATATAAAAAACATCGTTTTCATGGGCATGGGCGAGCCCTTTGACAATTTCGAGGCGCTCATGACAGCTGTGGAGGTTTTGAGCAGCCAAAAAGGCTGCGACATTGCCCTGCGGCACATGACCATCTCCACCTGCGGGGTGGTGCCCGGGATTGAGCGCCTGGCACAGATGAATCTGCCCAATATTCGCCTGGCAGTTTCCATCAACGGACCGGATGATGCCACCCGGTCAGCCCTGATGCCGGTGAACCGGACCTGGCCCCTGGCCGCGCTCAAAAAAAGCCTTGAAACGTATCCCCTGCCCCCGAGAGGCGTCTTTCTTTTTGAATATATCCTGATCAAAGGGGTCAACGACGCCATGGATCATGCCCGGTCCCTGGCCCGGTTCATCCATCCCTTGCCCGTACGCCTGAACCTGATTCCCTATAACCCTGTGGCCGGATTTGACCATTTAAGCCCCAGTGATGAACAGATGCATGAGTTTGCCCAGCAGCTCACAGATAAAGGCGTATTTGTGATCAAACGATGGAGCCGGGGGCGGTCCGTCAGTGCCGGGTGCGGTCAGCTGGGAGAAATTTGACTTTTGTTAAATTCGCTGTTTTTCCGGCACATTACTTCAGGCTTCATTGACAAGGGGTAGCCATTATGGCATAAATTTTTCTTTCCTACCCTAACAAAAGGAACCCAAGGTATATGAACTACACCGAATCCGGCCCCCAGGCCGGAGAATTTTTAAGACTTACACTAGGCTTTCTGTCCAAACACAATCTGTCAGCGACCCCTGTAAACTATACAGTGTGGTACGAGTATGCCTCGGGAAAAAATCCCAAGCTAAAGGAAACAATTGACCGGATGCTTGAAAACAAACTGCCCCTGAACAACAAACACGTTGAAACCCTATACCAGAAGTTCATATCAGACGGAGACCGTGTGGTTATTGCACGCCTTTTAACTAAACTGAATCTGATGCTGCACGAGATCACCACCCATGTGGTGGAGACAGAAGAAGACCTCAGTACCCATGGGCAGGCCCTTGATCACCTGGCAGACCAGATCCGGGGGGTCCAGGACTTTGACGACGTAAAAAATATCATAGACCAGATGCTGGACACAACCAAGGCCATTATCCAGTCAGGCTCCCGCCTGCAAACCCGGATGAAAGTTTCTTCCCAGGACTTGAAACAGCTTCACAAAGATCTTGAAGTGTCCCAGCAGGAAGCCAGAACAGACTCATTGACGGGACTGACCAACCGCAGAGGACTTGAAAAAAGGCTGGAAATCGAACGAATCCGGGCCCGCCAGAACAACGCGCCCTTCTCCGTAATCATGTTGGATATAGACCATTTCAAAGCCGTGAATGATACCTTCGGCCATCTTGTGGGAGACAGTCTGCTCAAAGGGTTTGCCGCTGTACTTTCCAGCCAGGTGCGCCGCAACGACCTGGCAGCACGCTATGGCGGGGAAGAATTTTTAATTATCCTTCCGGAAACTAATCTTGAAGGGGCCTATGCCGTTGCCGATAAAATAAGGACCATTCTGTGTAAAAAAGAGTGGACCATCAAGGAATCCGGAAAAAGCATCGGATCCATCAAGGCCTCCATGGGAATCTCCCAGTATAAACTTGGTGAAACTGGCAATCAGGTTATCCAGCGGGCGGATGAAGCCATGTACCATGCAAAAAATACCGGCAGGGACCGTATTGTTATCCATTCGGAATTGACCAGTGCCTGAACGCCCCCCCCGTGATTGAATAAAAATTAACCACCGGCCCATCAAAAGTCCGTTGATATTTATTGGCCGTCTGTTGGATTCACACTTATGGTCCAGTCCACAATAAATATGAAGGTAATTTATGGATTTATCTGAACTTTCAAACATACAACCATAAAAAAAATTCACACGCCTAAGTCATGTTTTTGGAACTCCACATTGAAAATACAATAAATAAACGAGCTATAACTTATTTTTTTTAAAGAAAATAAGCAGAAAACATATTGATATTATTAAAAAAAATGTTAGGGAACACTAAATCAATCTCACATATTAAAGCCCTAAATGTATCAAAAATACTCTTGACTCCACTCGTCCGCGCATTATATAAGTTGCACCTGTAACACTATATTATTGAATTATTATTGAAATATATTATTGGAATTTATTGAAACATATTATCGAAACCCTGTTTCGGTATGGACCTTTAACTAGCGCGGTTCTCCGCTATTGAGAGGTGGCCGATATGTGGCGGCCATCCCACTTCAGAGGAGAATCTCTTCGATTATCCGTAAGTCAAAATCAATGAAGGAGAGGCAAGCGTATGTCTACATTAGAGGAACGCGTACGTTGTAAAGAACTGCTCAGCAAGGTAAAAACCCCTGAAGAGTGTATTCAATTTTTCAAAGATGGTATGGACGTCGGTATGTCCGGATTTACCCCGGTCGGCTATCCGAAAGTTGTACCTATTGCGCTGTGCGACCATGTTGAGAAAAACAATCTGCAAGGCAAGTTAAGACTCAACCTGTTTATCGGTGCCTCCGTCGGTGCCGAGGTTGAGGACCGCATGGCCACATTAAACATGATTGACCGTCGCTGGCCCTACCAGACAGGTAAAAACCTGGGCATAGGCATAAACAAAGGCCAGATCCGCATGGGCGACAAACATCTTTCCATGTTTCCCCAGGATCTGAAATACGGTTTTTACACCATGGAGAAGGGTGGCGGGCTTGATCTGGCAGTTATCGAAGCATCCGCCATCACCGAGAATGGCGACATCATTCTTACCGGTGCCGTCGGTGCCGCGCCTGAAATCAT
This sequence comes from uncultured Desulfobacter sp., assembly GCF_963665355.1. Taxonomy (GTDB): domain Bacteria; phylum Desulfobacterota; class Desulfobacteria; order Desulfobacterales; family Desulfobacteraceae; genus Desulfobacter. The sequence continues at coordinate 3,577,179 of NZ_OY762229.1, read as the reverse complement.
AGATGTCGCTAAACACATCATTGTCGAAATCAATACCGGCCTGCCCTCCTTTGAAGGCATGCACGATATTCTTCTGACCGATCTGCCTCCGTATCGGAAAATTCTTCCGGTAACTGACCTGCGCCAGCGTATCGGCACACCCTGGGTTCCCACTGACAAGAGCAAGATCATCGCCATTGTCGAATCCAAGCTGCCCGACAATGGTCGTGCCCTGCGCGGTACCGACGATGTTGCCCAGGCCATTGCCGACAACATCGTTGATTTCTTCCAGGTTGAAGTGAAGGCCGGCCGTCTGCCCAAGAACCTTCTTCCCCTGCAATCCGGTGTAGGTTCCATCGCCAATGCCGTTGTGGGTGGTCTGACCGCAAGTCCTTTTGAGGATTTGACCGTTTTCACCGAGGTTCTCCAGGACACCTTCCTGCCCTTCCTTGATTCCGGCAAATGCAAATACATCAACTGCACTTCATTATCACTGTCCAACGAAGCCTTTGTTGATTGGTGGAAAAATTTCGAAACCTATAAGAACATGGTTATGATGCGGCCCCAGCAGATTTCCAACAATCCGGAGCTCATCCGCCGTATGGGCGTCATCGGCATGAATACACCGCTTGAATTCGATATCTACGCACATGCCAACTCCACCCACGCAGGCGGTACCCGCATGCTGAACGGTATCGGCGGTTCCGGCGACTTTATCCGTAACGCTTACATCTCCATGATGCACTGCCCGTCCTGCCGTGCCACCAAAGTTGATGAATTCGGCATCACCGGTGTTGTGCCCAAGGTTCCCCACGTTGACCACACCGAGCACGATATTGATGTTCTGGTTACCGAACAGGGTCTGGCTGACCTGCGTGGTCTGGCACCAATTGATCGCGCCCGCGTTGTCATCGACAAATGTGCACATCCGGCTTACAAAGATTATATGTACGATTATCTTGAACGCGCCACCAAGGCAACCGGCGGTCACCATGAACCCCAGCTGCTGGATGAGTGCTACAAAATGCACATCAACTTTGCACAAAACGGAACTATGCGTTTCTGGGAAAAATAAGACAAACCGCAATACTGTTTTCCAGACGATCCAATCAAGCCCCGCTGATATTCAGCGGGGCTTTTTTTTATTTACCCCTCAATTTCCTGAAAAGCAGTTCAACCCACTGGCCCAGATTTCCGGTTTGCGTGTGGCGCGACGCCATGGAAATATGTTAATGGACTATTTTTTTGGGATCAAAGTTTTATTCGTCGTATATTTCGTATTGAGCTGACATTATAAATCTGCTAATTTTAACCAATTACATTAAAAATCACGTCTTCCCAACTCTGGGACGATACATTCGTCAGATACGTTTACTATTCCAAATCCGGGGGAAAAATGAAAAAAATTTTAGATCTGCCGATTTTTATCAAATTCATGGCTGCGGGCATTGGTACAATAATTCTTCTGGTCGCTGTTCTGCTCTTTTTTTATGTTCGCTCTGATAAAGCGCAAACCGTTGATGCCTATGCAGAAAAAGCAAGATCCATTTGCCTGATCAGTGAATCCGTTCGCCAGGAAATGGAAGACAAGTGGGCATTAGGTCTGTTCCCCATGAAGGAGGTCATATCGTATGCCCGTTCAGGCCAGACCGATCAACTTCTGGCAACCATACCTGTGGTTTCGGCCTGGAAGGCGGCCATGCGCAAGGCAGAACTTGGGGAGTACACTTTCCGGGTCCCGAAATTCAGCCCCCGAAACCCCCAAAACGAACCTGATTACGGCCAGTCCCATAAAATAGAAGGCCCTGCGTTAGAAAAGATGAAAAAGGAGCATTTGGATGAGTACTACGTGGTGGATACACAGACCAATTCCGTTCGCTATTTTCTGCCCATCCGCCTGTCTGAAACCTGCCTGATGTGCCACGGGGATCCAGGCCAGTCCAAAACACTTTGGGGACGCGACGATGGTAAAGATCCCACCGGAGGTCCCTTTGAAAACTGGAAAGCCGGGGAAATCCATGGCGCGTTTGAAGTCATTCAATCCCTGGACAAGGCAGATGAACAACTGCAATCCAGAATTTTAAAAGCCTTTGGGCTTATCGTCGCAGGCACATTGCTGGCCGCTGTTGTATTATTTCTGGTGGCCCGTTCCATTACCACCCGATTGAAAAAGGGCGTTGATTTTGCCGATGTCCTGGCCAAAGGTGACCTGAGTCATGAAATAGACATTCAGTGCAAGGATGAGACAGGCAAACTGGCCAGGGCCATGAATACCATGATCAAAAATCTGCAGGGGATGATGGTGGACATCAACCAGGGGATACAGACACTGTCCGGTTCTTCGGAGCAGCTGAATGAGGCATCCCATACCATGTCAGTGGATTCGTCAGAAGCTTCTGAGTTGGCCAGATTCGTGGCCGAAGCCGCCCAGCAGATGAGTGACGGCATGGCCAGTGTCCGGGCATCCATCGAAGAGACCGCCGGCAACGTCAGCTCCGTCTCCGCCGCAGCCGAAGAAATGACGGCAACCATCAACGAAATCGTAAAAAATACCGAAGAGTCTCGGACAGTGACCCAGACCGCCGTAACCCAGGCAGGACAGGCGTCGGAAAAAGTGGGACAACTGGGATCGGCTGCCCTGGAGATCGGGAAAGTGACCGAAACCATAACCGATATCTCGGAACAGACCAACCTTCTGGCCTTAAATGCCACCATTGAAGCGGCCCGGGCCGGAGAAGCGGGTAAGGGCTTTGCCGTGGTGGCCAATGAGATTAAAGTGCTGGCCAACCAGACAGCTGAGGCGACCACTGAAATCCGCAGAAAAATTGAGCACATGCAGGACTCCACCCAGGAAACCACGGCAAGTATTGAACAGATTATCCAGGTCATTAATGCGGTGAACCAGAGTGTCAGCGCCATTGTGGAAGCCGTGGAACAGCAGTCCCAGGCCACGGCGGAAATTGCCCAGAATGTCTCCCAGGCCTCCTTTGGTATTTCCGAGGTGAAGGAGAATGTCGGGCAGTGCTCCACGGCTGCGGATGACGTGGCCAAGAACATATCCCGGGTCAGTCTGGCGTCCAGTGAAATCTCAAACCGCAGCATTAATGTGAAATACACGGCCGAAGAGCTGTCCGGATTGGCGGCCAGACTCAATGAATTAATGGCTAAATTCAAATTGTCCTAGAATTTTAGAAAATAGACGTTTCGGAAAAGGGAGTACGGCATGAAACTTAATTTCAAGTATAAAATCATTCTTCCTGTTTTAATTCTGCTTATCGTCGGTTTTGGCGGCCTGGCGCTTACCTCCGGTTCTAAAGCCAAAAGTGCCCTGAAAAACAATATCACCAGCCAGCTTGTGAAAACCAGCCGGTCAACCATCGCAACAATGGAGACATGGGTGGAGGACCGAACCAATGATCTGGCGACATGGCGCAATCTGCAGAGTTGCCGGGATGCATTAATGCCAGGCCCACAAGGAGATGCGACCCGGGAAAAAATGAACCGGGTGTTTGAAGAGTGGTGCCAAAGATACGGCTTCTACGAAGGGATCAGTATTGCTGATTCCACCGGTTTGATTATCTCGGGGTTTCCTGCTTCCATCGTGGGAAAACTCAATATCGGGGGACGAGGATATTTTAAAGCGGCCATGGCAGGCGAAACAAAAATTTCAGACATATTGAAGAGCAAAGCCTCGGGAAATCCAATTTTTGTTATTGCCACCCCCATAAAAAACGGCAATGCCGTTAACGGTATTTTGTTTGCCGTGGTGGATCTGCAGTCCTTTTCAACAAAATTTATCGACAATATTAAAATCGGGGAAAAAGGCTATGCCTATCTGATCAACGCCAACGGGATGGTCATTGCACACCCGGATAAAGGCAAAATCAACAATTTGGATCTGAGCCAAACAGAACACGGGCGGCAGCTCATAAACCAAAATGACGGCTTTTTGACCGCAACCGTGGATGGCAGAGCGGTTCATAATGCCTTTACCCGTTCAGGCAAAATCAACGTCATTGCCGTTGTCCAGTCCGATGATGATGAAATATTCGCACCCATCAGGGCTCTTACCCGTTTCAATCTTATCATATCTGTTTTTATCATTGTTTTTGCCCTGGCCATTGTCTGGATAGTGGCCTCAAGGATTGTCCGTCCCATCAATGCCACAGTGGCAGCCCTTAAAGACATCTGCGAGGGTGACGGTGACCTGACCCAGCGGATCACCATCCAAAGCCGGGATGAAATAGGTGACCTGGCACAATGGGTCAATACCTTTATCGCCAGGCTGAACAAAATCATTGTGCAAATCGGCATGGATGCGGGAACTGTCTCCGCATCGTCCGAAGAACTGCTCTTAGTGGCGGAACTTATGCTGGAAGATTCAGAGAATCTCACCGGTAAATCTGAAACCGTAGCCACCGCCGCAGAAGAGATGAGCCAGAGTATGGGCTCCGTTGCGGGAGCCACGGAACAGGCAGCCGGAAATCTGTCATCCGTGACGGATTCTGCAGGACAGATGAAAGAGAACCTGAATCACGTGGCGGAAAATTGTGACAAAGCCAGACAAATAACCCAAACAGCCGCAGAAACGGTGAATGCAGCCACCAGTAAGGTTGCCCAGTTAGGCTCCTCTGCCAAGGATATCACCAAGGTCACGGAAGTTATCACGGAAATTGCCGAACAGACAAACCTTTTAGCCCTGAATGCCACCATTGAAGCGGCAAGGGCCGGGGAAGCCGGCAAGGGATTTGCCGTGGTGGCATCGGAAATCAAAGGACTGGCCGGCCAGACAGCCGACGCCACCATGGACATCAAACAACGGATTGAACAGATTCAGACCTCTTCCAATGCCACGGTTCATGAGGTTGAGCAGATCGCTGTAGTAATTTCAGACGTCACTGAAATCGTATCACAAATTGCCGAGGCCATAGAAGGGCAGTCCGGCTATGCATCCGAGGTGGCAGAAAATATTGAGCATGCATCGTCCGGAATCGGGGGGGTCAATGAAAATGTCGTAAAAAGTTCCATGGTATCATCCAAAATTTCCGATGATATTGCCGAAGTCAACGAAGTGTCCGAAGAGATGACCCAGCGAAGCGTCCGGATGAAGCAAAGCGCCCAGGAACTGTCTAATCTGTCGGGTAAACTGCGGAACATGATCGGTGTTTTTAAAGTATCCGTTGAAGAGGCCGGCGTGGACATGCAATCGGATATCGCACCTGAAACGATCAATGATCTCATGCCCTGGGGAAGACGCCTGGCCCTTAACATTCCCGAGATTGACAAACAGCACAAGGAACTGGTTTCCATGGTGAATGAACTTCACCGGGCCATGAGGATGAAAACGGGCAGCCGGGAGGCGGGGGCCATCCTGACGCGTTTGGCCAACTACACGGTGTATCATTTTGAGTATGAAGAAAAGCTGTTTGATACCCATGGTTATCCCGATACCGTAGCTCATAAAAAAATCCACAAAGATCTTGTGGCCAAGGTTCTGGCATTTACCAAGGAGTTTGAACAGGGACGGGCAGCTCTTTCCATGGATTTAATGAAGTTTCTCACGGACTGGCTGAAAAATCATATCATGAAAACAGATAAGGCGTATGCCCCATTCTTAAAAGACAAACTGGGATTGTAAAATGAAAAAAAAGGGGAGGAGGGGCAGTCCTCCCCTGCCCCAGATATTATGGTTCATCTCATTTTTTGAGACAACTTTTTTGGACAATTTTTTTGTCTAAATTTAAAATATGATAAATAATCCAGTTTTCAAAAATTTTAAGAATCTGGGAGGTCAGCATCCGCTCTTCCTCATCCATCTCTAAGAGGCCATACATTTTAGAATAAAAGGCCTCATGAATTTTTTTATGCTCCCCAAGGTCTGCGAAACCAATCTTTTCCATATAGGCTTCTTCGGAATCAAAATGGTATCGGCAATAATCCACCATCCTGATTAAGGCGTCAGACCCTAAATTGCTTGTGTCCTGATTGGAAAGCATCTGCTCATGGGCAGCATTGTAATATTCTATCAATTCCCGGTGCTGTTTGTCGATGACGTCATTTCCGATGTTGTATGCGGTGTCCCATAAAATTTCAGGCATCTGTCACTCCATAACAAATTGATTTATTAAGCTGATAATACCACGTTGTTGCTGCCATACAATTGCAATAATAATTAATTTAATAGATTCAACTGAATCCCTCCTGGCCAGATACATCCTCAAGACACTCCACAATATTTTTGCAGGCATCCTGTAACTGCAAAATCAAAGCAGACGTATTTTTAATGTCTGCGTCAGCACCCATACGTTCGAGCCGGGACGCGATGGCTGCCGCGGATCTGGCAGCCAGATACTTAAACATGCCCTTGAGCTGGTGCGCGCTTTTCTGCAGACCGGGGCCATCGTTGGCTGTAATACTGTCCATGATTTGGGTCAGAACAGGACCATGATTTCTTTTAAATGTGCGAACACATTCATCCAGCAGGGATTTATTTGCGTTCATAATCTGTCTGAGTTCAACCATGTCCACAACCGCGTTGTTCCTCTGGATTGATTCATCTTGACGGCAATCGTGACTTTGGCTTTGGATGCACTCTTCAGGCAGAATCCGCCTGATGACATCGGCAAGGGCACAGGCCGTCAGGGGTTTTGTGATGTAATCGTTCATCCCATGGGCCAAAAAGTGCTCCCGGTCCTGCTTCATGGCATGGGCGGTAAGGGCGACAATGGGTATGGGTTCAAGGTTATGTTCCTTTTCATACTCACGGATTTTTACAGTGGCGTCCAGGCCGCTCATCTCCGGCATCTGGCCATCCATGAGTATCAGATCAAACTGGCCGGCTTTGAATAGGTCCAGGGCTTCCTGGCCGTTGACCGCCACCAGAATATCTGTCAGATTCATTCGTGCCAGAAGATTTTCTGCAACAATACGGTTCATCTCATCGTCTTCTGCCAGGAGCAGCCGGAACGGGCAGATGACCTGAACATCACCGGAATACGCATGATTTGACGTTTCATTCCGGGTTTCAATCTCACTGGAGGAATTTGGTGTCATGCAGGCCATAAAATCCAAATACTTTACGGGTTTGTTCAGATTTATGATACGGGGGAATCCCTCCTTGCTCTGCCGTGGCTTCTGACGTCCAAGGTAAGCCAGACACACAAAAGTTGTATCTGAAACGTCCCGGGACCAGGCTGCGGTCTCGAGCAGATCTGATGACTGCAGCCCCGGAAGATCCTGATCAAAAAAAACATAGCGAAACGGCTTCCCGGACTTCTGGGCTGAAAGGATTTTACTGCTCGCCTCGGTAATGTCGCAAGCTTCCTGAAAAGAGCACCCCAGCGGCTTGATGTATTCGATCAGTACCTGCCTGGCTGCCGGGTTAGCATCTGCGATCAACACCGAAGTATCCACCCAAAAATCAGTGTCGAGCACGGGTTCCCCAGCGGGCTGCCGCTTAAACTTAAGTGTGCACCAGAATGTGGACCCCTGATTCTGCTGGGAAACAACTCCGATCTTGCCACCCATCAGTTCAGTCAGTTGCCTGGAAATGGCCAACCCCAGCCCTGTGCCGCCGTATTGCCGGGTCATGCTGGCATCCATCTGGGAAAAATAGCGGAATAATCCGCCTATCCGGTCCTTGGGGATTCCAATGCCTGTGTCAGTAACCGAAAATTTCAGCTCCACTTCGCAATGTGACTTTGATTCCAGGCCGACCCGGAGCACAACGCCCCCCTGCCGGGTAAATTTGACGGCATTTCCGCAAAAATTCATTATAATCTGGCGCAACCGCACCGGGTCTCCCTTTAACATCACCGGCACATCCGCCCCAAAAATTGTGGCAAAAAACAGACCTTTTTCAAAGATGGATATGGAGATAATATCTGAAATATTTTCCATGAGCTCTCTTAAATTGAAATCAATCTGCTCAATATCCAGTTTTCCGGCTTCGATTTTTGAATAATCCAGAATATCGTTAATGACGTTGAGAAGCGCTGCGGACGAATTTTTCATAAGCATGGCAAAATGTCGCTGCTCTTCGGTCAAAGATGTTCCCAAAAGAATTTCAACCATGCCCATCACCCCGTTCATGGGGGTTCTTATTTCATGGCTCATATTTGCCAGAAACTGGTCTTTTGCGATATTTGCCGCCTCTGCCCGTTCCTTGGCCCGGGCCAAGGCTTTGTTGGATTGCTCCAGTTCAGACGTGCGGTTTTGGATTTCTGATTGAAGCAGTCTGGAGTACTCGGCGCTCTGGGTCTGGTTCCGAGTCAGAATATCCTGGTACTTCTTCTCCAGGACCCTGATTTTTCGGTCACGCTGCTCTTTGTGTGCTGCCAGCAGGGCTTTTTCTTCCCACAGAAGACGTTCTTTCTTGTGAAGTTCCATGCACAGACCCACGATATCCCGGATCATGGCCGCTGCAGTGGCGGGATCCGCGTTTTGGGAAAGTTCACACACAATGACGGAATTCATCTCTTTCAAAGAAAGCGACAGGAAAGGCCTGCTATAACCTGTTAAAATCTGTTTACTGTACGCAGCTTGCCGCAACTGATCCGATAGTCTGTCATCCCTGGGACAACCGGCCATAGCCCCCAGGCACCCCCCTTTATTCAACAAAATCGAAAACCTGTACTCGGGCAGATACCTGTTGAGCAACTCAAGAAAACCCGAGTTTATTTCGTCGTCTGATTCCTGAATTATATCATCAAACAGATTCATCTGCATCATCATCCCCAAGGGCGTAAATCTCCCTCACTCTCTGGATTTCCTGGGGCATATCGTCGGCTATGGCACGATATTCCATAATGTTTTCCTTGATATGGGACAGCAATAGTGGTGAGCCTATCCTTGTGTGTATTTCCGGGAATGCTTCGTACCCAATTCTTGCGGCCAGATATTCCGCGATTTGAAGGATACCTGCATGGCTGTGAGGTTCCACCTCGTTCAGAATATTGTGATGATATTTTATCCCCCGGCACAGGTCCGGTTCCATCCCCCACTTCAGGGTCAAAAGATAACCAATGATCGTATGATCCGTTCCCATGACCATCTGTTCGTGTTCCGTAAGTGCCTGGGTTTGTGGGCTGAATGTACGGCAGAACGTTTTGAACTTTTCCGGGGCCACCTGATCCTCCACAATCAGACCGGTATCATGGAGAATACCGCATAAGAAATAATCCTCTCCTTTCCGTGCAAAAATCCGTTCAGCAACCATCTGGCAGCAGATGCTTGTCACGGCGCAATGGGCCCACAATCTTTTTCTGGAAAATTCCGGAGTGCTTGAATCTTGAGAAAAAATATTTTTCACCGCGTCGAGAACAATCATGTTTCTTAAGTTGTCCATTCCGATATAGGCAATCGCTTCAGATACGCTTTTAATTTTTGTCCGTAGAGAAAAGTAGGAAGAGTTAATCAGTTTTAAAATTCGTAAAACCAGTGTGGGGTCAGCCCGGATGACCGCCTCAAATTCTTTGAGAGAGGATGTATCTTCGTTGATCATTTTCACCAGACGAACGGCAACGGGCTCAACGGTTTTCAGACCTGTAAATTTATCCAGGTAGAGTTTTGCTCTTTCTTGGTAACGGGATGATTCCAAATAATATTCCTGATCAATATTTCTGGCCAATGACTGTAAAAAACAATTTCATACCGGTTCTTTTATTTAACCGGAGAAAATCCCAGTTCGGCCATCTTCTTATCTACGGCGTCCTTCTTCAGCGGTTTTATGAAATAGGCCCGGCATCCCGCTTTGATACAACCCAACACCATGTTTCGTTCTCCATGGGCGGTAACCATAATGACAGTGGATTTTTGACCTTGCAGCCCTGCATCAATCTGTTTGATTTTTTCCAGGACATCCATCCCGCTGATATCATTAAGGGAGATATCCAGTAAAACCAGATTAAAGGGTTTGCCTTTTTCAATGCCTTTTTGATAGACAGCCAGCGCATCTTTACCCGAAGAGACCGATATAAAGGGACCGTACTTACTGAAAACATCCTCCATCAAAGTTCTGCCGATTTCTTCATCATCAACAATGAGAATTCTATTCATGGTGATTATCGTCCTTTAGAGATTATAAAGTTGCGTTTAGTAAGATTTGGATAAATGATAAGCTGATTTCCGGGCGTATGGCAAGATTATTTTTTAACCGGGAATGTAAATTTAATTGGCAGAACAGGTGTTAATCACGGCAGGCATTCCAATGCGGCCACCAGGTCTGTGTCTGCATTTTTTTCTGTTTTAACAGCCTATTGTACATCGCAGTATTGCAACCTTTTTTATTTTCGTATAGGATGAAGCGAAAATCAAAAATAGTAAACGCTACTAAAATTAAAAACTCTCGTTTTAAAGGAAAATCGCAACAAGCATGTTTGTCGTTTGGTGTTGACAAAAACACCTTCAGTTAAATCTAACACACTGGATTATCTGTATATCGTTTTTAATCACACTCTCTTCCCAGCGTGTTCACTACATTAGCATCTGATTGCACGTGAACAAAATCTTACAAAGAGGAGCCAAAAAGTGAATCCAAGCAATCTAATTCCTGCACCGGATACAATTCCCGTACACTGGGTGTGGTTTCAGGTATTATTGATTGTCACCTTTGTTTTGCACCTGTTTTTCATGAACGCCATGCTGGGCAGCGCGATCCTGGCTTTGGTGCGGGAGTTCAAGGCGGACAGGGACACGGAAGCAATGAATTTCCCCATCGCTGATAAACTGCCTTATACCATTGCGTTCACCGTAAACTTAGATGAAAAACTGTAAAATGCACTGGAGCTGACAAATGAAACTGAATACCAAGATACTTGTCATTAGCCTGGGTGGACTGGCCGCTATGCTGATTATCAGTCTTTTGGCCACGGCCGTCTATTTCAACCGAATTAAAAAGGCGCAGATTGAAAAAAGCGCCATGGACGCAAAAAAACAATTTGAAGTGGCCATGGAGGCCAAAAATGATGTGTGGCTGACCAGTGCCCTTCAGGTGGCAGCCAATGAAAATGTAAAAAAAGCACTCCGGGACAATGATCGGAAGCTGGCTGACAGCATCCTGAAGCGCCTGGGTAAAACTTTTAAGGAGAATACCGGATTTAAAAACGTCCAGGTCCACCTGATTGACAAAAACCTTCACTCTTTTTACAAATCCTGGGCACCGGATAAACACGGGGAAGCCCTTGGATATTCCAAGGGTTATGTCCAGGTCAAAAACACTCTCAGGCCCGATGTCGCCATGGAGGTTTCCGGCAAAGGGCTGCGCCTTAAAGGACTGTTCCCCATTCTGGACGGCCCTGAATTCCTGGGTATCGCCAACTTCGAGGGGGGATTGAACTCCATTAAGCGCACATTGAAAACCCATGACATTGATTTTCTCTACTTTATGGATGCCAAAGACCTGAACGTGGCCGAAGAGATGAAAGGCAAGCCCCGGCTGGGCGAATTCATTTTAAATCAAAAAGATATGGATGAAGGGTACTGGACCTATCTTGAGAAACCCGGTATCCTGACAAAAATTCTGGATGCGCCCTTTTTCCTGGACAAAGAGTATCTTAACGTCCAGGGTCAATTTAAAGGGTTTGACGAATACATGTCCGGACTGTATATGCTCGGGGTGAAAAACGAAATTGCCCTGGCCAATGTCCACGCCCTGGAAAAATTAATTTTCACCATGTACGGCCTGCTTTTCGGAATTTTTTTACTTTTCATAGTCGTCCTGGTCTTTTTCATGAACCGTAGCGTTGTGACGCCCATCAAAAACATTGCCGAGGGCATGAAGGACATTGCCCAGGGGGAAGGAGATCTGACCAAGCGGCTCAAGGTGGTTTCCCGGGATGAGATAGGGCTGCTCGGCTATGAGTTCAATACCTTCATCGAAAAACTGGACAATCTGATCTGGCATGTGAATGACCGCAACCAGAATCTTGGCCTGGTTTCCAATGAACTGTCCGGAGTTGCGGCTTTGATGTCGGCCACTGCCGGCAGGGTATCCACCGAGGCCAATAAGGTTGCAGGGGCCGCAGAGGAGATGAACTCAAATATGAACACTGTGGCAGCGGCAGTGGAGCAGATCACGGTCAATGCCAACCATGTGGCGGCAGCCACCGATGAGATGACCAGCGCCATCACTGAAATTTCGGGCAATACAGATAAAACCAGGGAGATCACCCACCAGGCGGTGGAAGATGCCGAAAGTGCCTCAGCCAAGATCGGAGAGCTTCAAACCTCTGCCCAGGCCATCGGAAATGTATTAAACGTTATTCAGGAGATCAGTGAGCAGACCAACCTGCTGGCACTCAATGCCACCATTGAAGCAGCCAGGGCCGGAGAAGCAGGCAAGGGATTTGCCGTGGTCGCCGAAGAGATCAAGCAGCTGGCCAACCAGACGTCCAGAGCCACGGTGGGTATCCGCGAAAAGGTTGAAAACATCCAGAGTGTCAGCAGCCAGGCCGTGGAGGAGATCGGGAGGGTGGCCACCACCATTAATGATGTTGACGATCAGGTGACCACGGTTGCCGCATCCATTGAAGAGCAGGCCAGAACCACGGAAGATATTTCCTCCAACATCCAGCAGGTCTCTGCAGGGATTTCCGATATCCAGAAAACCATGCTCAGCGCCTCGGAGGTGTCGGACCAGATTGCCCGGGAAATACATGCAGTAAAGACAGCCTCGGAAGAGATGCGTGAATACAGCAACAATGTCGAAAATGATGCAGAGGATCAAAACCGGATGGCCGTCGATGTCATCAAAATGATGAGCCAGTTTCAGATGAGTGACAACAAATTTCATGCCGCTCCTGTTAAACGAACCCACAGCCTGTGGAAGAAGAAGCTGTCAAATATGTTGTCCGGCAAGCAGGAAGATATTCGTATGGATCAGTTAATTGATCATCGACATTGCGACTTTGGCAAGTGGTATTTTGGTCCGGGAATGGAAAAATATGGAAAAAGCCCGGACTATCAAAAGCTTGGAGAGATACATGAAAAGGTTCATGAGACCGGCGGCCAGGTGGCTAAACTATTTAAGGAGGGAAACATAAATGAGGCCCACGATATTTTTAAAACCTATGGGACGGTCAGCCGGCAATTGTTTGACCTCCTGGATGGGCTGGAAAAACAAACCTGATATATTTTTTTCACACTGGCCATTGGGGTGAAGAGGGGAAAAATCCATAATGATTGAAAATATAATGAAGAAAAAAACCATACTCATTGTGGACGACACGCCGGATAATCTGGCACTACTGGGTGAGCTGCTGATGCCCTATTATCAGGTCCGTGTTGCCAATTCAGGGCCTAAAGCCCTTATTGCAGCCTGTGCAGCCCCGCTGCCGGACCTTATCCTTCTTGACATCATGATGCCGGGTATGGACGGATATGAGGTCATCAAACATCTGAAAGAGAACCCTGTAACAAGTGAAATTCCCGTCATTTTCATAACCGCCCTGGACTCGTGCGAAGACGAAACCAAAGGACTTGAACTCGGTGCCCGGGATTATCTGTCCAAACCCATCCGCGCGCCGATTCTGCTGGCCAGGGTCAAAGGGCAGCTTGAAATCAAGGCGGCCCGGGATATACTGCGCAACCAGAACAACTGGCTTGAAACAGAAATTCAACGCAGAATCGGCCTTTACCAGAAGGTCCAGGATATCAGTATGCGGGCACTGGCCAGTCTGGCGGAATCCCGGGACAACGAAACCGGCAACCATCTTCTTCGCACACAAAATTATCTGCAGGTTCTGGCCGAAGATCTGGCTGAAGACGGCATAGATATGCAGCCATTCTCACCCCCCAGATCATTGATATCTATGCAAAGGCAGCCCCGCTCCACGATATTGGTAAAGTGGGCATCCCGGACCATGTTCTGTATAAACCGGGCAAGCATACCCCCCAGGAGTGGGAAATCATGAAAACCCATGCCCAGATAGGTGCTGACGCCATTCAGCGGGCCATAGGCAATGAGGATGACAAGGAGGCCATAGGTTTTCTCTATGTGGCCATCGACATTGCCGGCTGTCACCATGAAAAGTGGGACGGCAGCGGTTATCCCAACGGACTTGCGGCAGACCATATTCCCCTGGCGGCAAGGCTGATGGCCCTGGCCGACGTGTTTGATGCGCTTGTCAGCCATCGGGTGTATAAACCTGCATATCCCATGGATGTCACCGTACAAATCATCAATGAGAGCCGGGCAACACACTTTGATCCGGATATTGTTGATGCGTTCAACCGCCGGATGGATGATTTCCAGGCCATCGCCGCCAGGTATAAGGAACAACAGGATCCCATGTAAGTTCAAACGGATGCTTAACACATCCCAAAGGCAGTCATTTATCACATGTCTCAGGATAACCTCAACATGCTCAATTTTATTTTATCTCTTACATGCTTGCTGATTGTGCTGTTTCAATATTGGTATCATCAAAAAAAAATCCGGGCTATGAAAGATGGCCAGTTGCAAAAAATTGCAGATCAGCGGCTTGAGGCTCTGGGGAACAATATTCCCGGAGGGTTTTTTTTCCGTTTTACCTTGTCCTCTAATGAAACAGGTGGGGTTTCCTATATCAGCCAGGGGATTCAAAAACTGTTCAATTACTCGCCCGGACAGATCCTTGATGATCCATCACTGCTGTTGTCCCACATGGATAAAGAGTCTAAAAGCCTTTTTCACACAGTCCTGGCACACAGTTCTGAAAATCTGTCCACAATCACGGAAGAGTTTAAATTTAATCTGGACAATAACAGGGTTCTGTGGATGCAGTTCAATATCAACCCGGTCAGGGATTCGGATGGAACAATTGTCTGGGACGGTGTGGGCATCGACATCACTGATCATAAAAAGGCGGAATATAACCTGCGACAAAGCGAGGCCCGGTTTCGCAAAATTTTCAGGGAAACCCGCTCGCCTGTGTTTCTGATGGAGGATAAGCAATTTATTGATGCCAACCGGGCGGCTCTGGAGCTTTTGGGGTACGAAACCCTGGAAGATCTGCGGGGGATTACCCCCGGACAGATATCCCCCAAATACCAGCCGGATGGGAAACTATCCAAACAAAAGGTTGAAGAGGTTCTTGGCATTGCATTTGCCCAGGGAAGTCACCGATTTGAGTGGGAGCACCTCAAAAAGGACGGCACCCACTTTTTTGTGGAAGTGACTCTGACCCCCATAGGTTTTGACGGCAGGCAATTCATTCATATCTCCTGGACGGATATCACCGTACGTAAACATATGGAGAGCCGGTTAAAGGAGTTTGAAGCCATCGTTAATTCATCGGATGATGCCATTGTCTCCAAAACCGTATACGGTACGGTTTTAAGCTGGAACCGGGGGGCGGAAAAAATTTTCGGGTTTAAGGCGGATGAAATCATCGGAAGACCTATTAAACAGCTGTTTCCCCACGATCTGTGGGGCCAGGAACAGCAAATTCGTGAAAAAATAAAACAGGGAATCAATATCGACCATTTTGAAACCCGGCGGCTACGCAAGGACGGGGCCATCATTGATGTATCCGTGACCATCTCTCCCATATACGATAAAGACGGGGTTGTATGGGCTGCATCAAAAATCGCCAGGGATATCACAGAGAAAAAGCAGATCGCAGCGTCCCTGGAAGAACAGCGCCTGCAGCTCAAAACCCTTGTGGAAGCCATTCCGGACCTTGTCTGGCTCAAAGACAATAACGGGGTTTATCTTTTCTGCAATCGACGTTTTGAAGCGTTCTTCGGGGAAAAGACCGAAAAGATCGTGGGGAAAACCGACTATGATTTCCTTGATAAAGAGGTTGCAGACGCGTTCAGGCAAAGGGACAGGGCCGCTATGCAGGCAGGCCAGGCAACCATGAACGAAGAGTGGATAACATACGCCTCGGACGGCCACCAGGAACTTCTGGAAACCATCAAAACCCCCCTGAAGAATGATAAAAATGAGACCATCGGCGTTCTGGGCATTGGCCATGATATTACGGTCAGGACCCGGAACGAAGAACACCTAAGCAAATTATCCCTGGCCGTGGAACAAAGTGCCAATGCCGTTGTCATAACCGACCGGAACAGCATTATCGATTACGTCAATCATCGATTCACAGAGATCACCGGATATTCCAGGGATGATGTGATTGGAAAAAATCCGCGCATTCTTAAATCCGGCGAAACATCTAAAGAAACATATGCTCAATTGTGGGGCACACTGAAGCAGGGAAGGCCATGGAGCGGCGAATTTATAAACATGCGTAAAAACGGTGAAAAATACTTTGAATCTACTGTCATTACACCGTTGCGTGACAAAGGGGGAAAGGTGACCCATTTTGTCGCGATTAAAGAGGACATCACCGAAAAGAAACAGATCGAAAGGGAGCTGAACGACCATCGCCGTCACCTTGAAGAACTGGTGAAATCAAGGACCCAGGAACTTGAGACCGCCAAACTCCAGGCCGAAGCCGCCAACCGGGCAAAAAGCACATTCCTTGCCAATATGAGCCATGAAATCAGGACCCCGATGAATGCCATTATCGGGTTTGCCCACCTGGTCCGCGGGCAGATCAGTGATACGGAGCCCCAGGAAATGCTTTTCAAAATCATCCGCTCCGGAAAACATCTGCTGGGGATCATCAATGACATACTGGATCTGTCAAAGATCGAACAGGAGGCTTTAATATTGGAAAACACCACTTTTTTAACGTCCGCCGTCATTGATAATGTCTGCAGCATGATACAGGACCCCATTTCCCATAAAGGACTTCAGCTGGTCGTAAATAATAATCCTGAACTGGATAAGCTGCCTGTGATCGGAGACCCCCTGCGCCTTCGGCAGATACTGGTCAACTATCTTGCCAATTCCGTGAAGTTTACCGAACAAGGCCGGATCACGTTGAATGCCATTGTTGTTCAAAAAAATTCCCGGGCCGTAAAATTGCGCTTTGAAGTCCAGGATACAGGTATCGGCATCAGTGATGTGCAGAAAAACACAGTGTTTGATTCATTTGTACAGGCAGATTCCATGACAACCCGCAAATATGGCGGTACAGGCTTGGGGTTGGCCATCTCCAGGCAGCTGGCGCGCATGATGGGCGGAGACGCAGGCGTTGACAGCGAACTGGGAAAGGGCAGCACATTCTGGTTTACCGCAGAATTGAAAATCGGCGACCCCGCAGACCTCAAAGTTGAAATCGGCGAAAAGCTGACAAAACTGCGGGAAAACGCCCGGATCCTGCTGGTAGAAGACAATGAAATCAACCAGGAGGTGGCCAAAGATATTCTTGAACAGTTTGGACTGTCTGTGGATACGGCCTTTAACGGACGTGCAGCCTGCAAAAAAGTTGATGCCCATCAATACGACCTGATTCTGATGGACATGCAGATGCCGGTCATGGACGGCCTGGAAGCCACTCAGAAAATTAGAACCATGCCCAACGGGACACGCGTTCCCATTGTGGCGTTAACCGCCAATGTATTTGAAGAAGACCGCCGGCGCTGCCTGGAGACGGGTATGAACGGCTTTGTTGCAAAACCCTTTGAGCCCGGGCAACTGCATGCGGTCCTGTCCCGATGGATCCCCGGCAGTGACGGGATAGAAGATCCAATTCTTGAGACGGCCCTGCTTGGGAATTCGCATCCGGAAAAAGGAGCGTCTGTTCACAATCATGTTCCCAGCCATATTGATCAGGCCACCGGCTTAAAATATGTGAAGAAAAAAGAGAGCTATCAAAAAATGCTCAACAAATTTCTTGTGCAGCAGGCAGATTTTGCCACACGCATTGAAAATGCACTTCAGGATAAGGATATGGAGTCGGCACGTATTATGGCTCATTCCCTGAAAAGCTCGGCAGGTACCCTTGGTATGCTTGAACTGCAGGCCATTGCAGCCTCCTGCGAGACCCTTGTGCGCAACAACGCCGGATCGCAGGCACTCAATGAGTGCCTTGGTGCTTTAAAGCAGGAACTAACGGCAGTGTGCGGGGAAATTCAGGCCATGCAAACCTCTTTTTCCGCTGCTCCGGATATTGTTGATCCGGCCCACATCAAATCAATGCTGGGTCAGTTGCTTGAATTTTTAAAGCAAAACGATATGAGAGCGTATAAAATCTGGGAACAGCTTTCCGCCACCATGGAAACATCTATCGGCAGTGAAGAGGTGGCGGATTTGAAGCATCAGATTGAAAATTTTGATTTTCCAGATGCCTTGTCTACGCTTGATGAGATCAGGGTACGTAACCCGGAATACTTTATGGATTCCTAACATTTTAGAGCCTGTTTGATAATTATGAAAAGGTGAAATCATGAATATATCCCCCAAAAAAGCAGCATGTTTCCTGTTTCTCATAATCCTGCTGTGGGCCTCTGGTGTGAACGCTGCAAACTATCTGTTCGTAGGCAGTAATTTCCCCGTTTTGTCCGAAGAACTGCCGGATAAAAGCCTTGGCGGCATCAGCATCGACATTGTCCGAATTATCTGCAAGCGCCTGGGCCATACCCCGACCTTTGAGATGTATCCCTGGGCCAGGGCCCAGGCTTTGGTCAAAACAGGCGAAGCAGATGTACTCCTTGTCCCTTTCAAAACCCCGGAAAGGGAGACATGGATGGACTTTTCAGAAATTCCTTTTTTTGAAGATAAATCATTTTTTTTTATCAGGCCCGGCAGCCATACTACATGGGATGGTACTTTTGAATCCATTGAAAATCTGCACATTGGGAAAGTCCGGGGATGGAGCCTGGGAGAAGCCTTTGAAAAGGAAAAGTCCCAATTGACCATTGATTATGCCCCAAACCTTGATCTTTGTTTTTTAAAACTGATCTCCGGACGGGTTGACCTTGTTCCCACCCAGAAAAGAGAAGCCTACAAAGCTTTTCAGCGCCTTGGTCTTCGTGAAAATGAGTATCCCACGGTTATTCTTCCGGAACTTTCAGTCAACTATTGTTACTACGGTTTTTCCAAACAGAAACAAGCTGTACTTAAAGTGTTCAAAGCTGAATTTGACCAGGCGCTTATACAGATGAAAAAATCCGGTGAAATAGCCAGGCTCATGAAAACGTATCCCCCATATTATTAAATAGATATCAAGGGAATAAAAACCTATGGCGGAACAAACCGGGCAGAGCCCTTCATTGAGGGGCACATTACCACAAAGGTCCCTTACCGGCACCCTGACATTGCTTTTGACCCTGACGGTGACCGGGGTGGCACTGGTTATTGCCGGAATCTTTTATGTGACCATGTCCCAAAGCGAGTACCGGCTTCTGGAAAAAAAGGCAGATGATTTTATGTCATCAATAGATGACGTCCTTGAAATTCCTTTGTGGAATATGGACCGTGAAAATATCAAAAAAATTGCCCAGGCCTATGCCAATGACGAATTGTTTGAATATATTGAGATCCGGGATAACCTTCAAACCGTGTTTTTTAGTTATTCCCGGCATCGAAGTGCGCCTGTTATCCGTAAATCAAGTGATATCTTCCATACAGGCCGGCTTGTGGGTCATATTGACATATCCTTTACCACACAAGGCCTGATCCACCGCAATCATAAGATATTTTTTTCAGGCCTCGGCATACTTCTGATTATTATTTTTTCCTTGACCATGGCAACAGCTCTGTTTTTTAAAGCTGTTTTAGGAAATCTTTTTCGCCGCTTAGACGCCATATCCGCTGCCTATGCATCGGGGGATGACATTGAGCCCGGATACCAGATCCCATATCGTGAATTTCAACCCCTGATCGGCATCCTCAGGGATATGCGCGATACACTGAACGCCCAGATGATTGAAACTCAAAATGCAGAAAAAAAATATCGGACGATTTTTGAAAATGCGGTGGAGGGCATATTCCAGTCCACCGAGGACGGCCATCTGGTTGCCGTCAATCCGGCAATGGCCAAAATGCTTGGCTACCAGTCTCCCCAGGCCCTGGTCCAGTCCGTATCCAACATCGGAGAACAACTTTACGTGGATCCAGACCGCAGAGAAGAATTTATCAGGCAAATAAAAACACAGAAAAAGGTGACAAATTTTCACACCCAGTTTCGAACTGCTGAAGGGAACAGTGCCTGGCTGGCATTGTACTCCAGGCCCGTCCGGGACGATGACGGCAAACTTGTATACATTGAGGGGATGGCCCTGGATATTTCCCAGCAGAAACAGGCCGAAGCAGAAAGAAAACAGCTGGAAGCCCAACTGGTACACTCCCAGAAACTTGAGTCCGTGGGAAGGCTGGCCGAAGGGGTTGCCCATGATTTTAACAATATGCTCAACATCATTCTGGGCTATACAGACATGATGCTGAAAACTGTGACACCCAAGGACCCCAATTATGAAAGACTCATTGCCATCAGTGCCGCGGCCAACCGCTCTGCCGGTCTGACCGGGCAGCTCCTTGCCTTTGCCAGTCGCCAGAGTGTTTTGCCTGAAGTCATGGATTTGAACAAAAAGATCCAGGATATGATGAATATGCTCAAACGCCTGCTCAGGGAGGATATTGATTTAAATTTCTTACCGGACGAAGATATCGGAATGGTGAATATAGATCCCACCCAGATGGATCAGATACTGGTGAACCTGTGTCTTAACGCCCGGGATGCGATAACCGGTACCGGGCAGATCTCCATTGCAACCGGACATATTTTTATTGACGAAACCTTTTGCCGGCAACATTCGGATGTAGTTGTGGGGGATTACGTCACCCTTTCGGTCAAAGACAACGGCTGCGGCATGGAACCGTCCATATTGGACAACATTTTCGAACCTTTTTTCACAACCAAAGAAGGAACAAAGGGAACGGGCCTGGGACTATCCACCGTTTATGGTATCGTCAAACAGAACAACGGCTGCATCCATGTGTACAGCGAACCAGGCAAAGGAACTGTTTTCAAAATTTATCTGCCTGAGTACCGGGACGCGATTCTCCCATCCGTGAAGGACGTTGATACGGCCGTGGCCCTTCAAGGCGATGCGACCATTCTTCTTGTGGAGGATGAGAAACCACTTCTTGAGCTGGGGCGTAAAATCCTGGAACAGATGGGGTACACGGTACTGGCCACGGATTCTCCCAAGGAAGCCCTAACGCTTGCCGCGGATCACCCGGATCAAATCCAGCTGCTGATGACGGATGTCATCATGCCTGAAATGAACGGCCACGAGCTGGCAGACAAACTTCTCCTTGAATACCCCGGCATTCGCTGTCTTTTTGTGTCCGGGTATACAACAGATGCTTTTTCACCCCAGGGGATATTGGAAGATGGTGTTCATTTTCTCCAGAAGCCATATACTAAAAAGGCTCTTAAAGATATACTTGGAAAAATTTTGTCATGATTGTTTCGGGCCACTGCCGGCTATCCGGTGTATCGTCGGCAAACCTAAACCCGGCAAAACGGTTATAAGCTGAAATTGAAGTCGGACCTAATGGAAAGAATGAAGATGCCTCTGGTACCTAAGATGAAATTCAAATTTTCATATTGCTTGAAATGTTTCATGCAACCCTTTTCAGTGCATCTGTTTGCCGGTTTTTTGATTGCATGTTGTGCTTTGTTTTCCCTTCTTCTTACCGGTATTGCCACAGCCGCTGATATGGGCACTGGACCTGCCGTTACTTCAAAACAGGTATTAATACTGCATTCCTACCACAGAGGCTTCTCCTGGACCGACAATATTGAGGCTGGCATCCGGGAAGTGCTCAAAAATACGCCCGGTGAAATTTACAGCGAGTACCTGGACAGCAAACGTCACCCCCTGGAGGCGGCAGACTCTCATTTTCTTGAATATCTGAACTGGAAATACAAAACTATTCCCATTGATTTGCTGATTCTTTCCGATAACAATGCCCTGACTTTTCTTCAAAGGCACAGGCAAACTCTTTTCCCCGATGTACCGGTTGTTTTCTGCGGCATCAACAACTTTACACCCGCCCTGCTTGACGGACTTGAGCACCGCACCACCGGTGTGGTGGAAAAGACCGACCCCATCCGGACCATCCAGTTGATCCGCCTGCTCCAGCCCGACGCAGAAAAGCTTTACATTGTTACCGGGACGACCCCCACCGCCGCAGCCGTCGGAAAAGAGGTGGAAGTGGTTCTGACGACAGATAGTTTCGGCTTTACGCCGGTGTGGCTCAGCGGATTATCCACGGTTGAACTTCAGCGGGATCTGGCAGCGGTTTCTCCGAACAACGCGGTTCTTCTGGTACTGTTCAACAGGGATAAGAATAATATGTACTACAGCTATGAGGCGGCGGCAGAGATCGTATCCCAGGCCACGTCTGCCCCGGTATACGGCATGTGGGATTTTTACCTTGGCCACGGCATTGTGGGCGGCATGCTGGCCAGTTCCCGGGACCAGGGACAAACGGCCGGCGAGCTTGCCCTTGATATCCTGCAGCACAAAAGAATCCCCCCTGTGGTCACCCACAGCCCCAATGCCCCGATTTTCCAGTGGGACACGCTTTTCGCCCATGGTTTAAATCCGGATCTGCTGCCCAGGCAGACCCAAATCCGCAACCGGCCGGATTCAAAAACATGGCCCCTCGCCATTGCCGCCGGCCTGGGATTGTTGCTTTTTACTCTGGCGGTGTACAGTCTGGCCAGGCTGTTTTCAAAGACAGACCTCTCTTTCTCCCGGTCTATGCCGGATCTGTTTCGCAGCAATCTGCGCCAGGCACTTATTCTTCTGAGCATTGTTCTGGTGACGGGCCTGACCGTCCAGTCCTGGTTTGGCGCCAAAGATGAGATGGAGCAGATTCGTCAAAGTATTTTCAGGGAACGAAAGGATCTGATCCGGACCATGGTGGACCGGGCCATGGACTATATTCACTACGAGCATCAGCGCCTGGGCCAAAAAGGTGCTGACGTTGAAGAGATTAAAACACAAATAATTAAGGGTCTGAAATCCTACGTTTATGCCCAGGGTGAGGGATATATTTTTGTTTTTACGGATAAGGGGATGGTGCTGCTTAACCGGGTCCAGCCGGAACTGGAGGGAAAACAGCTTTGGGACTCCACTGATCCCAACGGAATAAAAGTGGTACAGACCCTCATCATTGCTGCTGAGAAATCCGGCGGCGGATTTGTCCAGTACGAATGGAACAAGCCCAGCCTCGGCCGCGGGGTGTCCAAACTTTCATTTGCAAGAAAAATCAATGAATGGGGCTGGGTGGTTGGGAGCGGACTCTACCTGGATGATATTGAAAAGCAGATTCACTTTTTTGGAAAACAACTGCGCAACAAATTTATTGTGGAACTTTTAATCATTTTCAGTCTGACATTAAGCGTAATTCTTCTTTTAAGCCTGGCCTCCCGCCGTTTGACCACAACTATTGATAAAGAACTGGCTCTGCTCCAGAACGCCATTGCAGGCCATGATATCAATGCCGCCGACTATACTTTCCATGAATTTAAGGCCATCGCAGAGATGGCGGATGACAGCATCAAAGCACTGGCCCAAACCCAGGCCTCTTTGATGGAAGCAGAATCCCGGCAGCGGGAGATTCTTGAACGCCTGGATGCAGGAGTCGTGATCATCACCCGGACAGATCATGTCATCCGTTACGTCAATCCCGCAGCAGCAAAACTAATCGGAGAGGATCAGGATATCATCGTCGGGCATAAATGCATGCGATATATCTGCCCGGCCGAGAAAGGCGGTTGCCCGGTTACGGACCTTGGGCAGACCATGGACAACAGCCGGCGAAAACTTATAAATACAGCCGGCAGATCAATTCCCATCATCAAAACCGTCCGTCCGTTTATCTACAACGGCCAGCCGGCTCTTTTGGAAACATTTGTGGATATTACCGAACAGCAGAAAGCTGAAGGTGCCCTTCGTGAAGAGCGAGATCTTTTTACGGCAGGACCGGTGATCACCATTTCCCGGTCGCCTGAACGTTTCTGGCCCGTGACCTTTGTGTCCAAAAATGTCACCCAGATCCTGGGGTATTCGCCGAAGCAGATGATGGACGCTTCTTTCAGATACTCGGAGCTGGTACACCCCGAGGACCTGACCCAGGCGGTCACAGAGCTGGCAGAATATATTGAAGACGGCACCCTGAATTTTGAGCAAAGCTACAGGCTTCGCACCCGCAGCGGCGACTACCGATGGTTCTATGATTTCACCCGCCTGCTCCGGGACGACAACGGAAAGGTTGTCCAGATCCACGGATATATGTTTGACCAGACCGATTATATCAATGCCCAGATGCAGGTCTCCAAAGAGCGTGAGCGCCTGGCCAACGTGATTACCGGAACCGATGTCGGAACCTGGGAGTGGAATGTTCAAACCGGGGAAACCGTATTTAACGAGCAGTGGGCCCGGATATGCGGTTACAGCCTTGAAGAGCTGACACCTGTTTCCATTGACACCTGGATGCGCCTGGCGCACCCGGACGATTTGAAAAAGACAGAAACTCTTTTGGAACGTCATTTTTCAGGGAAGCTGGCACTTTACGATGCAGAATGCAGGATGAAGCATAAAAATGGACACTGGGTCTGGGTGCAGAATAAAGGCCGGGTAATTTCCAGAACCGATGACGGCAGACCTCTGATGATGTTCGGCACCCATACGGATATCACCGAGAACAAACAGGCCAGGGAAACACTGCAGCACTCTTTGATGGAAACCGAAAGGGCCAATGCGGAACTTCAAAAGGCCCAAAACAAATTAATGACCGCCAATGACGATCTGAAAAACCAGACCGCCAGGGCCGAGATGGCCACCCGGGCAAAAAGCCAGTTTCTGGCCAATATGAGCCATGAAATCAGAACACCCATGAACGGTATTATCGGTATGACCGGTCTGCTGCTGGATACAGATCTGACCGAGGAGCAACACCTTTTCACCAGCACTGTCAAGGCCAGCGCAGAGGCACTTTTGACCCTGATCAACGATATTCTGGATTTTTCAAAAATTGAAGCCGGAAAACTGGATATGGAAAGCCTGGATTTTGACCTTCCGTCCTTCTTAGATGACTTTTCCCGGATGATGGCCCTAAAAGCCCATGAAAAAGATCTGGAGTTGATCTGCGCGGCCTCGCCCGATGTACCGGGACTGCTCCAGGGTGATCCGGGCCGCCTTCGCCAGATTCTGACCAATCTGACCGGCAATGCCATTAAATTCACAACGGCCGGTGAGGTGGTGATCAAGGCCCAGGTCAAACATGAAACCCAGGAAGATGTTCTCATATACTTTTCCGTAAAAGACACCGGTGTGGGAATTGCGCCTGACAAGCAGGATCTTCTGTTTGAACAGTTTACCCAGGTGGATGCCTCCATTACACGCAAATACGGGGGCACGGGACTCGGCCTTGCCATATCCAAAAAACTGGCCCGGATGATGGGCGGAGATATCGGCGTTATCTCACCGGTTTGGGGAAATACTCCCCAGGGCAGTCCCCAGGCCGGCAGCCTGTTCTGGTTTACGGCCCAATTTAAAAAGCAGCCTGTCTCTGCAACAGGCCATGAGCTGACCATTGTGCCGGGCCAACTGAAAAATTCCCGTATCTTGATCGTTGATGATAATCAAACCAACCGGGAAATATTGATGCAACATCTATCCGGTATGGGGGCGGACGTGTCTGAAGCCGCAGATGGTAAAACCGCCCTGGAAAAAATAGAAGGCGCTGCCCGGGAAAATATGCTTTATGACCTTGCCATACTGGATATGCAGATGCCTGAAATGAACGGGAACGAGCTTGGCATGGCCATCAAAAAAGAGCCCTTCGGGGCGGACATTAAGCTGATAATAATGACACCCATAGGCCGGGGTGGGGATGTACGACCTTTTGAATCAGCAGGTTTTTCAGCTTGCCTTACAAAACCCATGCGTTACTCGGAACTTGCTGTGACCCTGGCCGCCGTTCTCTGGGGGAAACCGACCGGCAAAAATAAAAGCGGCACCATGGAAAACCTGCCCGGTGAAATAAAACAGTCCCATGTGAGGATTCTGCTGGCGGAAGACAATGTCACAAACCAAACCGTTGCCAGGAGTATTCTGGAAAAACTCGGATATTATGTGGACGCCGTGGCAAACGGTATTGAGGCCGTCCATTCCCTTGAAAAAATTCCATACGACCTGGTGCTGATGGATCTGCAGATGCCGGAACTGGACGGACTTGGGGCCACCCGGATGATCCGAAACAGATCGTCCAAAGTAATGAACCCTGATATACCGGTGATCGCCATGACAGCCAATGCCATGGCCGGTGACCGGGAAATATGTCTGAATGCAGGGATGAATGATTATATCAGCAAACCGGTGGATCACACTCTTTTGGCTGAAAAAATTGAAAAGTGGCTCAATCACGCTCAAAGCCGGGACAGAAGTCTGCCGCCTCCAAACCCGGAAAAAGAAGAGCCTGAAAAAAAGGAGGCTTACGATTCAGCCACCTTTGATCCGGTTGAACTGATGCGAAATCTCATGGATGACCGGCAACTGATCTTAACCGCTATCAGCACCTTCCTTGATGACATGCCCGGCCAGATCCGGATTCTCACCGAACTGATCAAAAAAGGCCAGGCCCAAAAAGGCGGGGCCCAGGCCCATAAAATAAAGGGTGCATCCGGGTATATGGCGGCGGCAGCGTTCCGGGAAACCGCCCTGAAAATGGAGCAGGCGGGCAAAGCCCTGGACCTAAAAACCCTTGAACAACTTTTACCGGAAATTGATAAACAGTTTTTAAAACTCAAAAGCGATCTGCAGGATTTCGCGACCGGCATTGCAGCATCAGATCATTGATATGAATTAAATCATCAGGTGAAACTTATGGATGAAAAAAAGGCGTTTACCGGTGGATCTTCCATTTTACTGGCCGAAGATGACAAAATGAACCAGGTGGTTGTGGCAGGCCTGATTAAAAAATTGAATTTAGGCCGGGTTCAGATTGCACAGAACGGCAAAGAGGCTGTACAGATGTTTTGTTCCCATCCCTTTGACCTTATTCTGATGGATGGGCAGATGCCGGAGATGAACGGTATTGATGCCGCCTTGGCCATCAGAGCCATTGAAAAAGACAAACATATGTCACGCACACCGATCATTGCCTTGACGGCCCATGCCGCACAAGAGGACAAAGAGCTTTACCTTAGCAGTGGCATGGATGACTTTTTAATCAAACCCCTGAACCCGGACGCGTTAAAACAAGCTGTCCAGAATCTTGTCCGGAAAAAGGCGCCCCATGCAATATCCCCCGGGGATGCTGATGAAAAACCCGAAAACGCTCCGGGCCTGAAAAGCTCTGACTTAAAAGATTGTATAAACGTTAAGGAACTCAAACAAATCATGGGGGGCAAAAAACAGCTTCTGGACAAATGCCTGCAGACTTTCGAAGCCGCCTATCCGGTTCAAATGGCGGAACTCACCCGTTGTATCGAAAAAGAGGAGTATGATGGATTAAACGAAAATGCACATCGTCTGAAGGGCATGTTTAAATATCTGGCCGCTGCCAATGCTGTCACACTCATAGAACAGCTCGAATCAATGGGCGGGGCACAAAACGTTACAGGTGCCCATACCACTGTTCAGGCATTACATGATGAGTGCCTGAAAATCATAGACAGTATAAAGCAGATATTGAAGGAAAATTTTTCCTGATGGTCCGGCTCGTTACCCAATAATTGTCCTGAACCATATTTGCTTTGGCACTGTCCAGCCACAATTTGACATTTCCAATGTGTTATGCCTATCCTGATTTATCATTAATAATAACAAAAAATATCAGACCATCCAAACGACATAACCTCAAAACGTAAAACTATATCAAAGGGGGTTGAAGATGGTTACATGTATCCCTATCCGGAAACAATGTATTCATCCGGGCAGTTCGCAGATACTTTTTCTACTGGTGGCTGGTATGGTTTTTTGTACCGTTTCAGAACACCTTGCACATGCCGGGGCAAAAGAGAAGATTACATTTGGCATTCTCATGGCCAACGACCCCGCCAAAATTCTGTGAAGGGTTTTAAAAACGGCATTGCCGCCATAAAGAGGGCCGGCGGTCTTACTGTTGTCCAGGCGCCCGACACAGCCGAATATCCGGTCATGCCCCAGGCAGCCCTTGATACGGGATATGTGGACCGGTTACTGAAACCAACGACCCTGCTTAAAATTTTGGCTTGAAATTTTGGGATGATGATATGAAAACAAAACAAAAAATCCTGATTGTTGACGATAAGCCGGAAAACATCTTCAGCCTCAAAAAGGTGCTTGAAGACGTTGATGCCGAAATCCTGGAGGCCCAGACCGGCAACGATGCCCTGATCGCCAGCCTGAACCATGAGCTTGCCCTGGCTATTCTGGACATCCAGATGCCTGAAATGAACGGATACGAACTGGCTGAATTTCTGCGTTTTGAAGAGAAAACCAAAGGAATTCCCATTATCTTTGTCTCCGCCGTATACTCAAGCGATTACCATGTATTCAAAGGGTACGAAGCCGGTGCTGTGGATTTTTTGCTCAAACCCTTTGACGCTAAAATTTTGTTGTGTAAAGTCAATATCTTCCTTGAACTGGACAGGCAAAGAAAAGCGCTTGCGGCATCAAAGAAACATATTGAAAAACAGCTTAACGCGCTAAATGCGTCTGAAAACCGGTTTAAAAGCCTGGTGGAAACGATTCCGGATATTGTGTACCGGATCAATACGGACGGCTGTTTCAGCTTTGTAAATAATGCGGTGAAGCGGTTGGGATATGAACCGGATGAATTGCTGGGCAGGCACTTTTCATATTTGATAAACCCTGCAGACCTGGCCCGGGTCTCCAGGGAAAGTGCGGTGAACAGATACAATGCAGGATCCCAAAAGGAACATCTCAAGATGTTTGATGAAAGAAGAACCAGGGATCGGAAAACCACAGGATTGGAAGTACGGCTGATGCCTAAAAAAGGCGCCTTGCATCTTACGGCCTCCCTGGAGCAGATCAGTGATGAATCCATTGTTGTGGAGATCAACAGTGCAGGGCTCTACTCCAACGAGGCAGAAAATAAAAACAAAATTCATCTGGGCACAGTGGGGGTAATACGGGACATTACCCAGCGTATGGCATTGGAGGATGATCTTCGAAAGACCAAGGAAAAGCTGGAAAAACGGGTGGCGGAGCGGACCCGGGAATTAATGGAAAAAAACAGAGAGCTTAGGGCAGAAATAGAACTGCGGAAAACGGCCGAACAAACCGTTCAGCAGACACAAAAACAATGGGAGGAAATTTTTGAGGCCGTGGGGCATATGGCTGTGGTCACCGATGACCAGCACACGATTATCGCGGCAAACCGCTCGGCAGTTAAACAGACCGGAATTGCCAAGGCCCAGTTGCTCGGATTAAAATGCCATGAAATATTTCATGAATTAAAAGCGCCCGTTATGAATTGTCCATTGGAAAAAGGTTCAGGAAAAAAAGAGTTCCAATCCACTGAAATGGTCGTGGACACATCGGGTAAAACCTTTATCTGCAATATCACGCCGGTTTTTGAAGGCAAGGATAACGTTACAAAATTCATTCATATCTTCACAGATATCACCCGTCGCACGGTGCTTGAAAAAGAGTTGCTCCAAGCCCATAAAATGGAGGCCATCGGCACCCTGGCCGGGGGCATTGCCCATGATTTCAACAATATCCTGTCCGCCCTGATCGGGTTTTCCCAGTTGGCTTTGAAAAATGCCGAAAAAGACTCCCTGATGGAAGAGGATCTGACAGAAGTGCTGAGCTGCGGACTGCGGGCCAAGGAACTGGTCCGGCAGATCTTAACCTTTGCCAGACAATCCGACGAAGAATACGCCTACATCCATCTGGATTATATTGTCAAAGAGGTCTCCAAGTTCATGCGATCCACCATCCCCTCCTCCATTGATCTCAAAACATTGGTTCAAAGTACCTGTATTGTATTTGCCAACGCCACCCAGATTCACCAGGTTCTGATGAACCTTTGCACCAATTCAGCCCATGCCATGAAAGCAAACGGAGGCGTTCTGGGAATCAGCCTGACCGATGTATCCCTGGATCAGGCGGAGGCCGAATCCATACAGAACCTTGTTCCGGGGAATTATGTGAAGCTTGAAGTATCCGATACCGGTACCGGCATCCCCCCCGGGGTGATGGGAAAGATGTTTGAGCCCTATTTTACCACCAAGGACCATGGTGAAGGTACGGGCATGGGCCTTGCCGTGGTTCAGGGAATTGTCAAGGATATCGGGGGTACAATTCATGTCCAAACCGAGCTGGGCAAGGGCTCGATTTTTACGATTTTCATACCGGTTGCAGACGACAGCGACCCCCATCCGCTAGAGGAAGAACCCGAATATAAAAGCTGCGGCTCCGAAAATATCCTTATCGTAGATGATGAACCACCCATCACCAAAGTGGAACAACGCATGCTTGAAAAGGCGGGTTATCATGTCACCATCGCTGAGACACCCTGTAACGCCCTTGAGCTGTTCAAAGAGAATCCCCACAGGTTTGATCTGGTGATAACGGATCTGACAATGCCCGGAATGACCGGAGATAAACTGATACAAAAGATACTGGAAATCAGGCCTGATCTCCCGGCCATTCTTTGCAGCGGATATCAGAACAGGCTTGTGGTGGATGCGGAAACAAAAAACATATGGAAGGCATTTGTACAAAAACCCATCGAGGAAGAGGTTCTCATCAGGACTGTCAAAATGGTTTTTGATGAAAATACAGGAAGGTAACGCCATGACAGAAAGCTCACACCCCCCGACCCGCCAAATAAGTGTCCTTGTGGTGGATGATGAAAAAAATATCCTGAAGCTTGCCCGTCGGCTGGTTCTCCAGGAAGGATATCATTACCTTGGGGCATCAAACGGAGTTGAGGCACTCAAAGTGATGGAATCCACTGAAGTGGATGTGGTTGTTACCGATATTGCCATGCCCATGATGGACGGCATTGAGCTGACAAAGCGGATAAGAGAAAGTTATTCTGCTGATGTCATTATGATGACCGGGTACTTTAAAGATCTCTCTTACGAACATGCCATTACAAAAGGGGCCAAGGATTTTATTCAAAAACCTTTCAGTACCGAAGAGTTCCAGATCCGGCTCAAGCGGGTTCTCAAGGAACGACAGACCAACGCGGAACTCAAAGAAAGCCTGGTCCGGATGAATGAGATTGTGGATGGGGTGATCAACAGCCTGTCCTCCACCGTGGATGCAAGGGACCCCTATACGGCCGGACACCAGAAACGGGTGGCACAGCTGGCTGTTGCCATTGCCCAGGCCATGGGGCTCCCGGAAAAAAAGGTCACCAGTATCCGCATGGCCGGGATTATCCATGACTTGGGCAAAATAGCCATTCCGGCTGAGATTCTGTCAAAACCCAGCACGCTGTCGGAAATTGAATTCAGTTTGATAAAAACCCATCCCCAGGTGGGATACGATATTCTCAAAAACATTAATTTTGCCACCCCTGTGGCCCGCATCGTTCACCAGCACCATGAAAAAATAGACGGTTCAGGCTATCCATTTGGACTTTCAGGAGACGAAATCCTGCCGGAAGCACGGATATTGACGGTGGCGGATGTGGTTGAGGCCATGTCTTCCCACAGGCCCTACCGGCCCGGACTTGGCATGGAAACGGCTTTGGCGGAAATCAGAAAAAACAGGGGCAGGCTCTACGACCCTAAAGTTGTGGATGCCTGTCTTACGATCATGGCCAAAAACTTCAGCTTTGAAGGGTGATCAGATATTTTCAATTAGTACCATACCCCAGGGACATTATTTAAAACAGCCTTAAAAACTGTTCTTCAGGCATGGGCCGGCCAAAAAGGAACCCCTGGACAACATCACACCCAAGTTCTTCCAGAAGCCTTGCCTGCCCGTCCTCTTCAACCCCTTCGGCAATGACCTTCAGGCCTAGATTATGCGCCATGTCAATGATGGTTTTGACCATTACGGCATCGTTGGGACTAACCAGGATCTGCCTGATAAAAGAGATATCTATTTTTACATAGTCAATGGGCAATTTTTGAAGATAGGCCAGAGACGAGTAGCCGGTTCCAAAATCATCCAGGGCAATGGCAAA
This sequence comes from uncultured Desulfobacter sp., assembly GCF_963665355.1. Classification (GTDB taxonomy): domain Bacteria; phylum Desulfobacterota; class Desulfobacteria; order Desulfobacterales; family Desulfobacteraceae; genus Desulfobacter. Next base: position 3,545,195 of record NZ_OY762229.1, on the reverse strand, counting down.
TCCCATTTGCTTTAATCGCTGAAGGTTCTCAACAGCTTTTTCAGGGTTTGACATGACAAGGGTTTCTGTGATTTCAATCTCAATGCTTTCCGGGGCTATTTTGTTCTGTTCAAGAATGCCTGCCACGTTATCGGCAAGATCGTTTTGATCAAGCTGCAGTGCGGACACATTCACTGCGATATGCACATCCGGATAGCCTGCCCGGTGTAATGCCAGGCTGGTCTTACACGCTGTGTCAAGCACCCATTCTCCAATGGAGACAATCATGCCGTTTTTTTCGGCTACCGGGATAAAAACGGAAGGCGGAATAAATCGTCCCGGTACTATTTCCCATCGAATCAAGGCTTCAGCCCCAATAATTTTTTTGCTCAACAGGCTTATCTTGGGTTGAAAATAGAGCAGAAACTGCTGGCATGTCACCGCTTTTCTCAAATCATTTCCCATCTCAAACAGTTTCATGGAAGCCTGGTCCATGGCCTGGGAATAAAAGGAGAAAACGCTTTTCCCTTTTTTTTTGGCATCATAAAGTGCTGTTTCAGTATGTTTTAATAAATCCCCGGGATTTATTCCGTCCTCAGGGAATACAGCCGCACCGATACTTGCGGAAATGAAAATCTCTTTTTTCCCCACATAAACCGCCTGCTTAAACTCATCCAGCAATCTTGTGCACGCCTGCCCGATTTCAAAAATATCATTTGTATTCTGTAAAAGAATGATAAATTCATCTCCACCCATGCGGGCCAGGGGAGTCTCTTTTGAAGTCAGCCGGGCCAGTATGTCACTGGATCTCAGACAGTTTGTTAATCTGTCTGAAATATCCTTCAGGCATTGATCGCCGGCGCTGAGGCCAATACTTTCGTTGACCTGGTTGAAGTTATCAAGGTCGATGAGTACCACGGCAAATTTTTTTTCATACCGTCCTGCATATTCCACCGCAGATTTCAGGGATTTTAAAAAAAAGTGCCGGTTGGGCAGCCCTGTAAGGGTATCATAGTAAGCAAAAAACCTGGCTTTTTCCTCTGCCTTTTTCCGGTCGATTCCCAAAGCAATTTTATCTGATATTGAGGCTATGGCATCCAGGTCCGTCGCGTCAAACGGCCGCCGGGAAAACATGGCAACAATACCCACGGTCCGCTCGCCCACAATCAGGGGATGCCCTGTAAAGGCCGTTATTTCTTCTTTTTTTAACCAGTCCTGATCCCCTATATCAGGATCTTTTTCAATTGTATTGGAAAACACAGCGCTCTTTTCTTTGATCATTTTTTCAACTTTTAAAATAGCAGGGCAATCCGTGCTGTGCCTTGCGTCAGGATGGGCAAACATGCCCTCACTTGCGATCTGTTTGAGCTGACTGCCGTCATCATCCAGAACCCAAATTCGGGCAAATGCGGCATCAAGATAATGAATAATGGCACTGCAGCATTTACCTGCCATGGCATTGATATCTGTTCCCTTGACAAGAATCGAACCGATCTCTGCGGCCATCATGGCATGCCGGGTTCGCTCCTGTACCCTTTTTTCAAGCAAAAGGTTCTGGTCAAGAATTTGGTCATGATATTCTTTCATTTTCAGGCAGTTGCTAATTCTTGTAACCAGTTCCACCTTTTCAATGGGTTTGTTGAGCAGGTCTGCGGCCCCCATGTCCAGTGCTTTGAGTTTCAATTTTGAGTCCACCAGCCCTGTGAGCATGACCACAGGGATGGATTTTGTCTTTTCTCCGGCCTGGAGTGTTTCAAGCATTTCAAAACCGCTTTTTACAGGCATCAGAATATCACAGATCACCAGGTCTATTTCCTTGTCCCCAATGAGGTGAAGCCCCTCATCCACGCTCTGGGCAATATGGAATCTCCACTGGGCGGCATATTTGCGTAGTATTCGTTTTAAACTTGCCAGACATTTGGGGTCATCATCGACGAAAAGGATATCTTTCATAGAAATGGTTTCCGTATCAAAAATTTATATCCACGGGGCTTTTTAAGACGATGGATGCATACTTTACAAAATTCAAAATTAATGTCATATTTTCCCTATAATTTTTATGCCAAATTCAATTGAACCATTCGTAACATGTTTATAGAGGCGCCCCCATTGAAGAAAATCAAAACAGTATTTCTAAAACAATTTGGAAAGATTCGGGATTTGCCGTCTTTGCCGACAATTGTAACAAAAGTAAATGAAATGCTCAATGATCCAAACACAACAAATGAGTCTTTATCCAGAGTGATTGAAAAGGATCAGGCCATTGTGTTTAAAATGCTTCAACTGGTGAATTCCGTTTTTTTCGGATTAAGGGAAAAAATTTCAACCACCAATGAAGCCGCCATCATTTTAGGGTTTGACGCCATACGAAACATTGTGCTGTCGCTTTCAACCCTTAACCTTCTTGACCATCTGCTTAAACAGAAATCAAATGATCATTTCAAAGCAACTTCTTTTTGGCGGCACTCCATCGGCGTTGCTGTCCTGAGCAGATATCTGGCAGGGGAAGCCATGATCGGAGATCCTGAAAAATGCTTTGTCTGCGGATTACTTCATGACATGGGCAAGCTGCTGCTGGCTCACTATTTCCCCGATGATTTCATCCAGGTGATCGAACATGCCCGTCAGGAAGGCCTATCTTATTTGGACGCAGAAAAAACTGTACTACCGGCCTGTCATCCCGAAATCGGATATTTTATTGTAAAGAAATGGGAAATGCCGACGCACCTGGCCAATACGATCTTTTCCCATCATAACATCCAACCTGGTGCGACTTGCTTCAATGAGAGCATTATCGTAAATACGGCAGATGGCATCATTAACAGCTATTATGCTGATTTTTTAAACAACAACACATCTCCGGGGAATATTAAGTATGGATATTTTGCCCCTGATGCAAGAAAACTGTTGAATGTCTGGATTGAGACGGCACCCCACTGGTTTCCCAAGGTCGATATTTTGATCAATGATGCCTTGGCATTCTTTTTATAATGGTCATGGGCTGATCGGGCCTGTCAATATTTAAGCTTCAGCCACAGTAATACAAAAAGCAATTTAATTGCTTATCGAAAATGTGAAATGAGATGGAACATCGGGCGATGAATAGTACACCAAGGCGCACTGTACTTTGTGTTGATGATGAAAAACAAATTCTTTCTTCCTTAAAACGTTTGCTGAGAAAAGAAAACTTTGATCTGTTTACCGCAACAAATGGAGAAGACGGACTCAAGATCATGGCATCCAGGGACATTCACCTGGTTATTTCCGATCATCGAATGCCGGATATGTCAGGAATCTCATTTCTGGCCAAAGTCCGGGAAACTTACCCGGATACCATAAGAATTCTTCTGACCGGGTATACTGAAATTGATTCCATTAAGGCATCAATAAACGAAGGTCATGTTTACAAATTCCTTTTAAAACCATGGAACGATGACGATCTTAAGCAGGAGATTAAAAAAGCCCTGGAGCGGTATGATCTTATTCAGCTAAACCAGTCCCTTCACCTTATGGTCGCCGCAAAAAATAAAGAGCTGGAACAGATAAACAAGGACCTTGAAAATATTATCAAGCAGCGAACAAGGGAGCTGGAACTTAAAAATCAGGCTCTTGAACTGACACGGGTTCTTTTCCAGGGACTTCCTGTCGCAGCCATGGGCGTCAGTCATGACCAGACAATTATTCTGATCAACCGGCAGGCTGAAAAACTAAAAATAGAGGGGCGTATGTTCACTGTGGGCAACCTTTTGGGTGATTATTTTTCCAAACACACAATGAAAACGTTCTTACCTGTGTTTGAATCCCAAATCAATCATGCCAAATCGAGCATAACCATAGAGGGTCAGACATATGTCGCAACCCTGTCTGTGTTGACCGGACGTTTTCTGGGTAAAGGGTTTATTCTGTGTCTTCAGGAACAGGCAGCATGACTGTAAACGTGGTTCCTTTGCCTTTTTCACTTTCCACGCCAATGGTTCCGCCATGCTGCTTAATGATACTATAAGCGATATTCATACCCAGGCCCGTCCCTTTGCCCACCTCTTTTGTGGTGAAAAAGGGATCAAAAATTTTGGTTATATTTTGGGGGTCTATGCCACATCCGGTATCTGAAATTGTGAGTACGACCCCGTTGTTTTCCTGCCATGTTTTAATTTTAATTTCACCTTTTTTTTCAATGGCTTGGGCTGCGTTCACCAGTATGTTCAAAAAAACCTGGTTGAGCTGCTGGGGGACACCTTTGACCAAGGGCACAGCAGTTAATTCTTTATGTACCGTTGTTTTATATTTTAACTCATTGGCCGCCACATTCAGGGTGGTTTCAATACAGGCGTTGACATCCACCAGTTCTATCTCCCTTTTCCCGGGGTGGGCAAAATCCTTTAAATCTATAACGATTTTTTTTATCCGGTCCAATCCGTCAATGCAGTCCCTTATAAGTTCATCCATATCCTTCTGCAGATAATCAATGTCAATATCCCGGGCGTATTCATGAATCTCTTTGACCATTTTTGCCGGCAGTTCGGGAAGTGCAGTGTCTTTGAGACATTCGATAAGGGCTTGATCCAGTGCGACAAGCTTTCGAATATCAAACAGGTACTCTTCCAGGGAGTTGAGGTTACTGGTGACATATCCCACCGGATTATTAATTTCGTGGGCAATGCCGGCTGCAAGCTGTCCGATGGAGGCCAGTTTATCTGCCTGGGTTAGCTGGATCAAAATGTCGGACTTTTCATCCTCCATTTTTTTCCTCTTGGATATATCCAAAATTGAGGTAATAAAACAGCGCCCCATGGGACTGTGTCCATATTGTACAGCAGACATGGAGCACCAGATCACGCTGCCGTCTAATTTTTTAAACCGCATTTCAAGGTCCCTGACCCGTCCTGTTTCCATCTTTTTTAAAAAAATTTCCCGGTCTTTTTTATCATAATAAAACGATTGAATGGAAATGTGATTAATATCCTCAATTGAATTGTAACCCAGCATCTGAAGACCTTCAAAGTTTACATCGAATATGTCTCCTTGCTCGGAAGTCAAAAAGATGCCAATGGGCAGATGGGCCGTCAACTCCTGAAATTCTGCTTCCAGGCAGACGTGTTCCTTGCCCTGCCTGTTCTGTTCGTTCTTTTTCGCACTGCTTTGGAACCGGTTTGAAATTTTGTCGCCCATAATTTCTCCAATACTATTGAATGGTCTGAAAAGCCAACCGTACGAATTTATTTCAGTCTAAAAAAAAACGCGTCCAGATTCAATTTATTTTTAATTATGTCAGGCATTGTCTTTAATTAGCTCAGGTCTGATGGAAGACAGCCATAACCTGTCAAAAAATGGAAGTTTCCATACTATTAAATTATTGAGAAAAAATCCAAAATGGCTTAAACTTATCAGTAATTAGCTATTCAATTGGTGATTCTAATGCCAGTTCCATGGGAGTCAAATGACTGAAAATTTCGACCATACAATCCTGATCGTCGATGATGAAAAAAACATCGGGAAAGCACTGGAGCGTCTGATCAAAAGAATCGGCGCCAGGACTTTTTATGCAGCCTCCGGCCTTGAGGCCCTGGATTTTATCCAAAATTCAGAATTTAAAGTTTCCTTGATACTCTCGGATCAATGGATGCCCGACATGGAAGGAACTGTGTTTCTGGAAAAAGCCAAGGCCATCACCCCGGATACGGTCCGGTTCCTGATCACCGGTTATGCGGATATCAACGCCGTTACCGGTGCGGTGAACCGGGGCGCTGTGCACAGGTTTATTACAAAACCCTGGGATAATGACGAATTGCTGGAGATGATAAAATCAGGATTGCAACATTACGAATTACTCGTCCAGAATCAAAACCTGTTCGCTCTGGCCAAAAAACAAAACGCACACCTCTATATCCTCAGTCAGGAGCTTAAACAGAAAACCGAACAGCATAAACGCGAAATCGTTCTGAAGGAAAAACAGATCCTTCAGTTGACAAAACGATTGGAAAAAGGGGTTTGTGAGGCGGATTATATCAAAAACATAGAAAAAATACTCGATGAAAACAACATGTTTGATACTGATAAGATTGGTTTATGCTACGCGGCAGTGATGGAAGCTTTTTTTCTAAAATACAAGGACCTTGCCGCTCGTAACGGTTTTTTTATGCCGGCAGACAATGAGCTTAGCGCCGAAGTATAATTTTTACTTTAGAGGTAAAAGGTGAGTATCATAGAAAGGGGAGAGCAAAAGAATAAAATCATAGTGATTGATCCGGGAAAAATCCTTGAACAGAAAACCGGATTTTTATCGGAAAAGGGCTACCAGGTGGATTCTTTCAAATCCCCGGAGGAAGGATTGCGCCGTCTGGCCCAGACCACGGATTCCTCTTATTTCCTGATTATCGAAGGATACGTTGAAACCGATGGACAACAGGAAAGCCTGCTGGTGAAAGCCAAGGCAATTTCCCCGGATACCCAGCGACTTCTGGTGACCCCTCCTTCTGAGCTTCCTTCTCTTGTCAATGCCATCAACTCTGTGGGGATTCATGCGTGCATGCCTTTGCCGTTTACCAAGGAAGATCTTTTTTTCCAGGTCAGACAACGCCATGAAGCTTATGAAACAGGCAAAAAATCAAAAAATCTTCAAAAAACCATTCAGCGACAAAATAAGCAGCTGTTCCAGATCGCAGGGAATTTGCGTAAAAAAGAAGCCATGTATATGACCAATATACAACAAAAAAATAAGGAAATAAGGGTATTACAATCTAAAATAAAATCAATTTTTGCAGACTATGAATCTGACAACGAAAACGATCTCAGGCTTTTTCTGGAGAAAGAAGGTACCCCTTTTAATTCATTCGGCTTTAGGAAAGCTTTTGATGATATGAAAATTCGTGTCAAAGACATTTTTTCAGCCCTGTTTTTAGAACGAGGCTTGTTTGATGCTCTGACGACACAGCCGGACCCTTGGGATACAGCCATTGATTTCTCAGAGTATAGACCTGTTGCCGGCCTTCTGACCAAAGAACTTCTCAATTCTATGCTCTGGAAGTTCGAGTGCCGACCGGGAAATATCCCCAAGGGCATGCAGTCTGATGCCCAGGACTATTTTACCTTGGAATTGTCAGATAACATGCTCCACGCGCATATTCGCCTTGCCCTTGAAAAGGATCCCCCCAAAACTGTTACCATATACATGGTAGAACAATTCCTTCACAAAAACGAGATTGTTTTCGGCATTGTGGACGATTCGGTTATCAGGGAGTGGATTTACGGGCGATCAAGAGACGGGGAAAAATTGCTTGTGGCTGTTGGAAAGCCTCCCGTTGCACCCATTGATGGGGAAGTTCATTACTATTTTGCAACCAATTTCAGACGGGCGGGCCGGCTCAATGCCGACGGGAGCATAGATTACAAAGACAGGGGAGAAATCCCCCATGTCAAAGGGGAAGTTCTGCTGGCCTCCAAGGTCCTGCCTGTGCCGGGCACGCCGGGACTGAATGTAAAAGGCATGGAGATACCCGTGACAGATCCTGTGGACCCGGCTTTTTCAGCAGGCTCCGGCACCAAGTTTAACGAAGATAAGACCAAAATATTTTCAACTGTTCAGGGAGAACCTCATCTGGATGTCATGGGGGTTGTTTCGGTAAACAAAGAATTCCAGATTAAAGGGGATGTGGGATATGAAACCGGAAATATTAATTTTGATGGAAATGTCATTGTCCCGGGAACTGTTAAGGAGGGGTTTACAGTTAAGTGTGTTTCCCTTACCGCCAAGGAGATCAGCGGCGCCCACGTAGATATCTCGGGAGATCTGAATGTTTCAATGGGCATTGTCGATTCAGAATTAGTCAATGTTAAAGGAAATATTCAGGCCATGTATATTCGCAATTCAAAAATAAACGCATTTGGCGATTTAACGGTTCAAAAAGAGATTATTGATTCCACAATTTATCTGAGCGGCGCCTGCGATAATGAAAGGGGAACAATTATCAATTCCACCCTGTCCGCAAAATTGGGCATAAAAGCCCGAACCGTGGGGAACGAATCATCCGGGGCATCGTCTCTGACCGTGGGGGTGGATGAACAATTAACACTCATAACAGCTGAAATACAATCAAAACTCACTCATAACAGGAACATGTTAAAGGAGCTTGAATCGGAAATCAGTCAGATGAAAGAAGTGGACAAGTGGCTTCACGGCTCCATAACCGGCAATGCGCAAATCCAGGACCGCTCTCAACTTGCAATCCGGGAACTTGAAGAAACGAGAAATGCTTTGGAGAAAAACAAGGATGAGGCCCTGTTAAAAAATATCTCAGCTAAAATCCGGAAGCTGGAAGCAAAGGCAAAAGATGCCGAAAAAAAAATTACTGAAGGATTTGAGCGTCAGGATCAGATAAGTAGCGATATCCTGAAAAAAGAAGGTGAAATCAAAGCGTTGGAAAGCTCAAACAAACATCTCATTGAAACATTGGAGAATCTGGAAGTAATCTCCAACAAGTCCGACCCCGTGCCCCAGTTGACCGTATCCAGGCATATTCAATCCCAGACAAAAATCAGATCGCTTCATTCATATAAAATTCTGGAAAAATCCTATCCCCGCTGTACCATAAGGGAAAAGAGCAAGGATGAGGGTGGTATCGTATATTATATAATGGAAATTTTCTAGTGTTTGGACGCAAAGTCACCCATCCGGGGCGCTGCATCTGGGCAACTTTGCCCAAACACGGGTTTCTGTTCAAAGGCTATTCTGTTATGACGCTCACACCAGAAGCCCGGACTCATAATAATCCATTAAGCCCTTTTCAAAGGAGTATTCGGGAACAAAACCGATTTTTTCTTTTGCCAGGGCCATATCACACTCTGTGTAGTTCTGATATGCCCCCTCAAAGGGGTTGTCAATATATTCCGGCGTCCTGTCCAGGCCAAGGACTGCGTTTAAAAGTTCAACGATTCTGTTAAAAGAGGTTGCTTTTCCCGACCCGCAATTGACAACGCAGCTCTCTTTGGCCATTGAAGCAAGGATATTGGCTTTTACAACATCCTTCACATAGATGTAGTCTCTTTTCTGTTCGCCGAATTTAAAAAGTTTTGGATTTCCCTTCTGCATCTGCTGGGCAAATTGATAGACCATTGTGGCCCTTGTGCCTTTATGGTTCTCTCGTGGCCCGAATATATTGCAGTATCGAAGCCCCACAATGGTCAGGTCTGGGTATTGTGCGGCGAGCCCAGCGGCAAATTGATCTTGTAATAACTTTGCCCTGGCATAGGGTGTCTGGGGATCGGGCGGGTCACTTTCAAGGTAAGGAGCCGGGTTGTTGCCGTATATGGCTGTTGATGAGGCGTAAACAATTTTTCTGCATCCATGGTCCAGGACATATTTGAATAAGTGTTTTGAGGATTCAAGATTGGCCCTCATAATCTCTTTTTCATCATTTACCCTTGTACCGTTTATTGCGGCCTGGTGAAAAAGGACATCAACCTTTCCAATGTCATCCCAATCTATGCCAAGCAGCCCCGGATACAGACATTTACCCTTGAATCCGGGTATGACCTGTTCAGATTCATGCCCTGTAATAATTACCTCGTGTCCTTGTTCCTGGAGCGCCAACGTCAGGTTGGAACCGACAAATCCGGTTCCTCCGGTTACTAAACATCTCATAAGTTGTGCCTAATTTCTCATTATCTATAATTATTGGTGAATTTTAATAGTTCCATAGTCTATTGATAATAGCCACGGGCTGATCCGGCATATCATCTGCCAGGCCCAGCCCCAACGAAGGTTGAAAGTTCGATGTCGGTTACACAGACTTTCTTATAAAACAATGAAACAAAAAAGGAAGTCAAGAAAATTTATTTGACCCTGACTCCAACGGGAGATACCCCGTTGGACTGATGAGGATTTTCAGGAGGGATCTATGGTTGACATAAAAATAGGTTTCAAATAGAGTAAATATAAGTGTGACAAAACACGGCGTCATCCAACACCCATATTATAAACGCAATCCGCTTTTGATCTTCATATGTATCATCAGGACGTATGAGCCAGGCCATAACAATGATGAGATCTCCCCGCTGCCGGCCCTTTATGCCCATCCAATTAAAACGTACTGGTGTTAATGACGCAGAGAAAAAACAAAAGTTAACCATGAGAGTTGAACAATGAAAAAGATAACCTCCAGGGGGTTAGCTGCTGTATGCGTCCTGTTTGCTGGGGGCCTAATGTCCCTGTCTGTCCGGCTGCCGTCGGCCAAAACGGCAGATCTATCCCAAGGAACTGAAAAACAATCTGCTGCGGTTATCCACACACTTCTGCCCGAGGAAAACACCTGGTTATCCGAGCACCCGGTGATAAGGCTGGGAATCGGCCAGACCTGGGCTCCTTTCATATATATTAATAGTGACGGCGGGTTAAAAGGATATGATGTTGATTTCCTGGCCCGGATCAACCGGTTGACCGGGGCAAATATCCAATTGGTTGCAGGCCCATGGAATCAGATTGTTAAACAGGCAGAACGTTATGAAATTGACGGATTGGCCGAATCATCAGTGATCGAAAGCCGCCGCAAATATTTTCTGTTTTCCGATTCATACAATGTTGTGGAATATGCGGCAGCCGGCCTTCCGGAAAAAGCGGGTATGGTTCTATCCAGAGCAGACCTGAAAGGCAAACGGATCGCCCACCTGAAAGGAAATGCCTGGACAGGCAAAATCGTCGCCGCCATCGAAGATGTACGAACCATTGACGCAAATTCCGAAAAAGAAGCCTTCCAGTTTGTTGTCGAGGACAAAGCGGATTTTGCTTTGATTCCCTTGCACCAGTTTGGACAGCTGCGAAAAATCTTTCATCAAAGTCTTGCCATTGCCCATGTATTTACCGATGAAGAATTCGTTTTAAGATCGGGCTACTCTATTCGTAAGGACTGGCCCCAGCTGGTTTCCATCATCAATAAAGCAATATCAGCCATCGATGAAAATGAAAAACAAACTCTTTTTGAAAAATGGGTGCCTGCGGCGGCAGGATTGACCCGACTATCCCGGACCCCAATAGACCAGTTTGATATCCCCCACTTTCTGTTAAACAGCCTTGGTGTTGTTTTTGGTTGTATAGCCGTCAGCATCTTCATTGCCTGGCTGGCTAAAGGACGGCCCCGTCATCTTTCCATCCGGGATTCTTTGATTTTAATCTTTTTTATTTTTGCCGCGCTGATTTCCAGCAGTTCGGTATTTGTTGTGTTGTTATCCCGGACCCACACCCATGTGGACACCGTTAACGACAGGAGCGTTCAGGCATTGAATCTGGCCTTTGAACTTAAACAGTCCTCGGACGATCTGGCACATTTTGCCCACACATATACGGTGACTGCGGATCCCAAATATGAACAGGCTTTCCGGGATATCCTCGCCATCCGTGACGGAGTAAAGGCCCATCCCCAGGGGTGTTCCCATTTCTACTGGGATTATGTGGCTAACGACAATGGTCTGCCCAAACCCAAAGGAGAGGTATACAGTCTTGTGGAAAAGATCATGGATCTTGGACTCTGCGAAGAAGAGATGTCCAAATTTCTTCAAGCCAAAGCAGCATCCGACGATCTGGTCAACCTGGAAAACATTGCCATAAACGCAGTGAAAGGAGTGTATCAGGACGAAGAGGGCCGATTTACGATCAAAAGGGCACCGAATGTGATAATGGCGCGTGATTTGCTGCACGGGAAAGAATACCATGATGCCAAAGCGCGGGTTATGAAACCCATTGAACAGTTTTTTACCCTGTTGAACTGGCGAATGGTCAATGAAGAGAACCAGCTGCATAAACGAAATATGGCCATTGTACTCTGCATCACCACGCTTATTATTGTGACCATTGGCTTTTCTATTTATGTTTTCGTTCTTTTGAGGCGACGCATAATCCTGCCTCTCTCGGCAATTGAAAAAGGCGTAAAAGCCATCAAAAAAGGGGATTATACCCATCGCATAAACCTTGCCGTCAGCGATGAAATCGGCTCCCTGGGCTTGGCCTTTAACAACATGGCCCAAAGTATCAAAGAAAATACCTCCCGCCTTCACGCCACCATTGAGTCCACAACCGACGGCATCCTTGTGGTTGATCTTCACCAGAAGATAACCAATTATAATAACCGGTTTCTTGAAATCTGGCAGATAGACCCAAAGGTTATGGAAACCGGTGATGATGCCGTTGTGCTGCAAACAATCATGACAAAACTTGATAACTCCCAGGCTTTTTTAAGTCGTGTCAATCAGATTTATGAGCATCTCGAAAGGGAAGATTTTACCACCCTGATGTTGCTGGATGGCCGGGTGGTGGAGCGCTATTCAAGACCCCAGCAACTTGGCGATGAAATTATCGGCCGGGTCTGGAGCTTCAGGGATGTAACGGAAAGATATAAGTCCGACGCTGAACTGAAAAAACTTTACCAGGCTGTTGAGGCAAGCCCTGCATCGGTGACCATCACGGATACCAAAGGCATCATACAGTATGTGAACCCCAAATTTACCGAGTTGACAGGATACACGGCCCGGGAAGCAACGGGCAAAAATACAAGTCTGTTGAAATCCGGCATACATCCATCTGAATTTTATAGAGAATTGTGGTCCACGATCAAAGCCGGAAACGTCTGGCACGCAGAGATCTGCAACCGCAAAAAAGATGGCACGCTTTACTGGGAGCTGACGGCCATAGCACCGGTTAAAACAGCCCAGGGAGAAATTTCCCACTACGTAGCCGTGCGCGAAGACATTACGAGACGCCGTGAAATGGAAATGGCCCTGAAAAAAAGCAAGGAACAACTCACAGACGCGGCAAAAATTTCAAATCTTGGATATTTCAGCTTTGACTTTCGAACCAAGACCTTTACCGCAGACGATTTACTGTGGAGGCAACTGGGTTCGTCCATCCAGGAGGAAGGCGGTGATACCATCCGGATGGACCACTACTTTGAACGGTTCTGTGCTCCCCAGGACACTGACCTCATCACGCAACACATCCAGAAGGCCTTGTCAGCAAAAGAAGTCCTGGAGGATGAAATAGAGTATCGTGCGAAACTCAAAGACGGCACCATTCGCAACTTTCATGTCCGGTACCGTGTGGATCTGGACGAATCGGGAGTTCCCCGATCAGGATACGGCTTCCACCAGGATGTAACACAGCGTAAAAAAACCGAAATCGAGCTTTTACGCGCCAAGGAAGCCGCCGAATCAGCCACCCGGGCTAAAAGTGATTTTCTGGCCAACATGAGTCACGAAATCCGGACCCCCATGAACGCCATCATCGGTATGAATCTCCTGGCTCTCAAAACAGATCTGACACCTCGGCAAAGGGATTATCTTTCTAAAATTGATCAGTCCGCCAAGGCACTGTTGACCATCATTAACGACATACTGGATTTTTCCAAGATCGAGGCAGGCAAACTGAAAATTGAGTCAATACCATTCTTTATGGATGATGTGCTGGATAACCTGGCAAATCTTATATCGGATAAAGCCCAGGAAAAAGGACTGGAGCTGATTTTTGACATTGACCCGGATTTTCCCCAGGGGCTGGTGGGAGACCCCATTCGTTTGGGGCAAATTCTGCTCAACCTGTGCACCAATGCCATCAAATTTACCGACAAGGGCGAAATCCTGTTATCCTCAGCAGTTGAATCCCAGAATCAAGCAGAAATTCTTGCCCGGTTCAGCGTATGCGATACAGGAATCGGCTTGAGCTATGAACAGCAGGGTAAACTGTTTAAGTCCTTTTCCCAGGCAGACACATCCACAACCAGGGAATATGGAGGAACCGGTCTGGGGCTTGCGATCTGTAAAAGTCTTGCCCGGCTTATGGGCGGAGAGATCGGCTTAGCATCAAGACCCGGATTGGGCAGTACCTTCTGGTTCACGGTCCGATTGGGTGTGCACAGTCTGGGTAAAAACAGCAGTAAGAATTATGCGGTTCCGGCGGCTCATTTCAAAGGACAGCGGATACTCATCGTGGATGATAATGAGAATACTCAGTTTATATTAAAAGCCATGGCCGAGCATTTTGGATTTGATGTGACCACGGCCTCGTCAGGGAATCTTGCCCTTGAAACAATCAAAAGTACCCCCCTGGATCATCCGTTTTCCCTGGTTTTACTGGACTTTCAAATGCCGGGAATGAATGGAATAGAGACATCTCGCCGGATTAAAGACACTGCCGGGCACCGGGACGTAAATACTGTGATCATGGTTACAGCCCATGGATGGGAAGAGCTCATGAACCAGGCGGCAGATGTCGGCATCGAGCATTTCCTGGTCAAGCCTGTGAACCAATCGGCTCTGTTTGACATAATGATGGACGCCTTTGGCCGGAAAGTTGAACACCGCCAGCCGGCCATGGAAGATGACATGATCATTCCCAAGAATTTTAACACGGTCAAAGGTGCCCGAATTCTTCTGGTGGAAGACAACGAAATCAACCAGGATGTGGCTGTGGAAATTTTACAGGATGAAGGCTTTCTGGTATCAGTTGCCGAAAACGGGCAGCAAGCTGTCGAAATGATCAAATCTCCTGCATCACCGGGCTTTGACGCCGTCCTGATGGATCTTCAGATGCCGGTGATGGATGGCTATGAAGCCACAAGACAACTGCGCAAAGACAACCGTTTTGATCGGCTGCCCATCATTGCCATGACCGCCGACGCCATGATCGGGGTAAAAGAAAAAGTGCTGGAGATCGGCATGAATGACTATGTGAGCAAACCCATAGAGCCTGATGATCTTTTCCAAGTGCTGGCAAAGTGGATCACACCAGAGAAACAGGAATGACACCCGGGCAACACAACCCTGGAATATAGTCACCGGGCACATATCTGGAATATGTGCCCGGTGGCGTGCCGTACCTAATTCTGATTTTTATCTGCGTTTTACAAGAAGTTTTTCGCAGCTATCTCTATCACTACCCTCCCGGGGGAATAAAATCCGGCTCAGTGACCCTGATAATGGCATATCCACCCTGGAGATTTTTAACCCGGGTGAAACCTTTCTGATTCAGAATAATCTGGCATTCAAAGGATCTGGCGCCCGTGCCGCAGAAAAGGCAAAGCTCTTTGTCTCTGGGTAGTTCCTCATAGCGATCGCGCAACTCAAGCTGGGACAGGTGGATCCAGCGGTCTGCGCCGTATTTCTCGATAAACGGCTCGGCCTCCACAAACTCTCTTAAATCCACCACCAGAATCTCGCCTTTTTCAAACACATCAATGAACTCAGGCCAGTCAATGGGTGTGTTTCTGCCGTCCAGAATATTATCCAGGGTATTGCCTGCATTGTTGATGACATCCATGGCAGATGCAAATGGCGGCGCATAGCCCACTTCCAGGGTGCAGACCTCATCCACACTCATGCCTTTGGAAAGCAGCGGCACAACAGCATCCACCCTGGCCTTGACAGCATCAATCTGCTCACCCACGGCTTCCACGCCCAGTACTTTGCGGGTGGTTCTGTCGGCAATGAGCTGGATGAACATAAATTTTGAGTCGGGATAGAAATGCGCCCGGTCAAACTGGGCCACCACGGAGTGAACCGGATCAAATCCGGCCAGCCTGGCCTGGTGAATGGTCATGCCTGCTGTGGCCACGCCCATGCCGAACACCTTGATGCAGAAGGTTCCCACAGTGCCGTCAAACTGGGCATTCTTACCGAATATGTTGGTGGCAATGATACGGCCCTGACGGTTGGCAAGGGACCCCAGAGGCATGGGAAGCTTGTCTCCGGATACCAGATTTACAACCTCAATGCAGTCGCCGCCCGCGTAAATATCCGGATCACTTGTTTTCAAATTCTTATCCACGATCAGGGATCCGCCCCGGCTGACCGCAAGACCAGCCGCAGCCGCAAAGCCCGTGTTGGGGCGAACCCCCACGGCCATGATGACAAGATCGCATTCAACCACTTCGCCGCTGACCTCAACCCCGGTAACCCCGTTCTCTTTATCCCCAAGGATCTTGGTGACCTGGGCACCGACTTTGACATCCACCCCGCTGTTCTCAAGCTCTTTTTCAACAATAAGGGCAATGTTGGGGCCAATGGCTACGGGCAGGACATGGGGGGCCATCTCCACAAGGGTAGTTTCCACGCCCCACAGATCGGTCAGGGCCTCGGCCATTTCAACACCTATGGCACCGGCACCAATAACAACAGCACTTCCCACGGCCCCTTTACTGATCAAGTCTTTGATGGCTTTGGCATGGTGGAGGTTGGAAACCGGATATACGCCCGGCAGGTCAGCACCCGGTATGGGCGGGGTAAAAGGCGAACCGCCCGTGGCAATAACCAGCTTGTCATAGGGCATTTCAGACTCGGTCCCGTCTTCAAGGTGACGGACTTTGAGCTGTTTGTTTCTGCGGTCAATACCGATGGCTTCCACCCGGGTCAGCACGTCAACACCCTTGACCGTGCGGAAAAATTCAGGATCCCTGGCGTGGTGGGCTGTGGTGGAGTATAATTCTTCAATTTCTCCTATGTCGCCGCCGACATAATAAGGGATACCGCACCCGCCGTATGAAATTAAGCTGTCTTTGTCAATGAGTGTGATCTCACAATCGGGATCAAGCCGTCTGAGGCGGCTGGCCACTTTGGGACCTGTGGCCACCGCACCGATAATAATGATTTTTTTTGCCATGAGAACCTCGTTTGTTTGCCCGGCATTTAAGATGAGCATTGAAGACTTGTATAAATACCGGATCGTGTCAATATCCCCGAATCCAATCCCCCCAACCAAATGAAAATACGCTAATTCAAGGCAATGCTCAAGGCATTTTGCTACAGAATGGCCGCATTTATAGTAAAAGTGGAGTAATTTTTATCCTGCATCTGCTCCGGACCGTAAATTCCAATGATATCGATAAACAAGATGACGCACAGTAATTCGCCTGCAGCAGACTAAAAAAAGCCCCGGCCGACAACAAATGCCGACCGGGGCTTATAGATCTCGAAACTCCCTGACAGGCTAAAAGCAGGAAATTCTCATAAACTTAGAAGTTGATCTGCCATTTCATGCCGTAATACACGGCATCGCCCTGATCCTCACCGGACATGCTGTCCATGTTATCAAGGTAGCCGATTTCAGGAACGATGGAAACGCCCGAGGCCAGGGTGATGGTGGCCTGCACATAGTAAGCCATGGCCTCATCCTCGTCGCTTGCACCGTCCAGTTCGCAGTTTACATAACCGACGCCGCCTTCAAGGGCAAACATATCGTTTATCTTAAATCCCAGGGCGCCCATAACACCATATCCGTCGTTGTCGTTGGTATCATCAGCGGTGAAGGTGGGATCATCGGAAACGGTATTCGCCATGCCGTAAGCGCCCGGATTCTGGCCGTACCAGCCGCCTGCATGGACATATGCGGGACCAAAGTTAAACTTGGCGCCCACCGCCAGTAAGTAGGCATCCACATCAATGTCCGCTGCTGTTTTATATGTCTGGTATCCGCCTGCGGCATCAAGGGAAAAATTATCCATACTTAAGGTATATTTAAGCTCGAACTTGGGCATAACGGCCCGGTCAAAACCAGTACCCTCATAGGGCTGAATTGCAGCAACCTGAAAACCGCCGAAGGTCAGACGTACCATGGGCCGACGGCTGCAATCCACCGCACCCCATTTGTTCATGGCCGCGTCATCGTCATAAACCTGATTGCCCAAAGAGTACTTTAAAAGACTGTCAGTCTGACCAACCAGAAGTTTTCCAGCACCGAAATTCCACTCACCATACAGGTGACGGATATTTGCGGCACCATTTTTTGCCCCGTATTCAAACCGGCCGGTCAGTTCATCACTAACCTTGACTTTTGCGCCAATGCGGGAATTGCCCTGAAGGGCTTCACTGAATTCCACGTCGGGATCTCCGGCATCCCCATTATCCGCATCCGTCCAGAACATGGAAACCCTGGCGCTTCCATAAAAATTCCAATCTGCTGCCATGGCAGTTGAACCCACGACAAGCCCCAGCGACAACACTGCAGCTGCAATAATACGTTTCATCTTTTTACCTCTTGATAAAATTAAATAAAAATCCTTATGGCCGAAGCCAATTTTAGACGGTCAGGCTGTTTTCATCCTTTTTGTTGAAATCCAGTCTGACATGGCCATGATCACCAAGAGGAATTAGAATATTATTAGGGGTTAATTTGTTTCTGATTAAGCGCAGGCCGCCACCCAGTCCTCCCTTACAGCTTTGAACACCTTAAATGCGCCGGATTCAAGATCAACAACACTTTTTTTTATAACCAGCTCCAGGCGGCCTTTGCGTTCCTCAAGGTGCATGAGCCGGGCAATGGGGATTCCGGCCGGCTGCCGCTGGTCTAAGGGTTTTTCCAGGTTAATGATGGCCGCCATCTGGCCGGTGGCGCTGCCTGTGATCAGGTGAAAGGCCGTAAGCCCTAAATTGTAGGCATAACAGCAGTCAAAATAGGTGGGATCAGTGCCCCGGCCGTCATACCCGTAAAAGTGGGTCTGAATCTTAAATTCGGCCTGGGACTTTCGAAATATATTGACAAGAACCTGGGGGGTCTCTTCTTCATTGCCCAGCATGCCCGCATTAACCAGGACAAGCTTCAAAGTTTTAAGGGAGATGATATCCGGCTTGACCAGCACATATTTATCCTGGAGGTTTTCAAAGAAGATCCCCTTCCACCAGAAGTCCTTCCCGGAAAAATGAAGGCAGCTGGTTGAACAGTTCATCGTCCCGGACATTCCATATGGGGCAAGGCTCGGTACAAGAGCGGAATAATTATTACGAATTTTATTTTTATTATTATAAATACATTTGTATCCAGTTCAAAATTCAAAATATTAAGTTGAATAAATATATTCAATTCAGGTTTGACATTTTGTATTAACATATCTGTATTATATGTATTCTCGTTTATTTTTCCAAAAATATTGTTTTTAGTATTTTAGGGGTTGATTCTGTCCGGCGTTTACTATATGTTCCTATCAAAGATAATACTTTTTCTTAAAAACGTAATAACTAATCAGGAGGCCCAATGAAATTAAAATCCAAAATATTTGTTATCTTTACTTGTTTGTTTGTTGTCTTTGGCAGCGCCCAGGCCAAACCCTTGAAAATCGCCTATAGTGACTGGCCAGGCTGGATCGCCTGGGATATTGGTGTCAGGCAGGGCTTTTTTGAAAAACGTGGGGTTGAAGTGGAACTCAAATGGTTTGAATACATGGCTTCAATGGATGCGTTTGCAGCCGGAAAAGTTGATGCAGTCTGCGTAACCAACGGTGACGCCCTGATACTGAATGCCACAGGTTCCCGCAATATAATGATCTTGATCAATGATATCAGCAATGGAAATGATAAAATCGTTGCTGCCCCGGGACTTGATTCCGTCAAGGCTTTAAAAGGTAAAAAAATTGGGGTTGAAATAGGTTGTGTCAGCCACCTGCTCTTAATAAACGCCCTTAAAGACAACGGGTTGACTGAAAAAGATGTGACCCTGGTGAATATCCCAACCCATCAGACAGCTCAAGTTCTGGCCTCCGGAGACGTTGATGCAATTGTGGCATGGCAGCCCAATTCAGGGCAGGCCCTTAAATCCGTACACGGATCCTCACAGGTCTATACAAGCGCCGACGCTCCCGGCCTGATTTATGATACCCTGACCGTATCCCTCAACTCTCTTATAGAGCGCCGTGCAGACTGGCAGAACGTGGTGGCCGCCTGGTATGACATCGTTTCCTATATGAAAAATCCGGCCAACAATAAGCAAATGCTTGAAATTCTTTCTTCCCGTGTTGCCCTGCCCCCCGAAGAGTACGAGCCTTTTCTTAAAGGGACCAAGATTTTCACACTGCCGGAGGCGGCGGCCGCCTTTAAATCCGGCAACGGATTTTCAAGCCTGTATGGTTCCAGTGAAATTTCAAATAAATTCATGATTGAAAATAAAGTATACGACAAGCCTGTGAATGCCAAAAAGGCCATTGATCCGTCATTCACCACCGAGTTGATGAAATAAGGAAACAAAACCATGACCTGGTTTTCAATTCAAAAGCCGCTTCCGGCAAGGAAAAAAGCCGTGTTGATTCTGCTTTCCTTTATTCTTCCCCTGCTGGTGTGGTCAGCGGTCAGTTACCTGCCCTTTTTATGGCATCCTATGATGGAAATTCAGTCTGCCGGAGACAGTATTTATTTTGAACAAGGCCAGCGGGTCCGGCGCACTCTCTTTGAAGAGGAAAACAAACGGCTTGCCGAAAGCGGAAGCCAGATTGCCACCGGAAAGCGTGTTAATCCTGTATATCTTCCGGCACCGCACAAGGTGCTGACAGCCGTCTATACCTCATTTAAGGCCGAACCCCGCAGGCCGGAAGACCCATGGCTTCATGAAAGTCTGGCCCACAGTATCCGGGTGGTGTTTTACGGCTTTTTGCTCTCCTCCATCATCGGCGTGCCTTTGGGCATCATCTGCGGCGTGTTTGATTTTTTCTCCAAACTGACAGAACCTTTCATGGAATTTTTCAGATATATGCCGGCGCCGGTATTCGGGGCTCTTGCCGTGGCGGTTTTAGGTATTAACGATGCGCCTAAAATCGCCATTATTTTTATCGGTACTTTTTTTCAGCAGGTGCTGGTGATTGCCAACACCACCCGCCTGATGCCGCCTTCGCTGCTGGAGGCGGCCCAGACACTGGGCGCAAGCGGCGGCACCCTGTTTAAGAAAGTGGTGCTGCCGGCCATTGCCCCCCATGTTTTCCTGGATATGCGAATCCTTCTGGGCTGGGCATGGACCTATCTCATTGTGGCCGAAGTGGTGGGCACCAGTACCGGCATCACCTGGTTCATCAACCAGCAGGCCAAGTACCGCATTTATGAAAATGTGTATGCGGCCATTCTGATCATCGGATTTATCGGGCTGTCCACCGATATAGTGCTGGCCTGGATCGGACGAAATGTCTTTATCTGGACCGGCGGGCGACGCAACACCTTTTTCCAGATTATTGTCGAGACTTTTACCGGCTCAAGGGACACCACATTTACTTTTTTAAACAACAGGGACACAAGCTATGAGCAGACTGACGCTGCCCAGTTATAAGGACCAGAGCCCAAAAGTTGCAGACCGGTTTAAACGTTTAAAACAGCGGGATGTCATCCTTGAGGCCGAAAATATAACCAAGGTATTCAATTCTGAAATAGGGAACATCACCGCCCTTGAATCGGTATCTTTTAAAGCCTACCGGCGGGAATTCCTTTCTGTGATCGGTGCCTCGGGGTGCGGAAAATCCACCCTGATCCGTATCTTATCCGGCCTTGAGACCGCCACATCCGGACAGGTACTGCTGGACGGCAGAAAAGTGGAAAAGCCCGGCCCTGAAAGGGGGATGGTTTTCCAGGGCTATACCCTGTTCCCCTGGCTTACGGTCAAAAAAAACGTAATGTTCGGCCTGGAGGTTGCCGGAAAAAACCAGGCCGAGGCCGAAGCCAGGCAGTGGATAGACATGGTGGGGCTGGATCAGTTTGCAGACCACTACCCCCATCAGCTCTCCGGGGGCATGCAGCAGCGGGTGGCCATTGCCCGGGCCCTGGCCAACCAGCCCAGGGTGCTGTTGATGGATGAACCCTTTGGTGCACTGGATGCCCAGACAAGGGCAAAAATGCAGTCCTATCTGCTTCAGATCTGGCAGAATGTGGATATCACCATCATTTTCATCACCCATGATCTGGATGAAGCCGTCTACCTGTCGGACCGGATCCTTGTGCTGGACGCCCGTCCGGGGCGGGTCCGGGAAATCATTGAGGTGCCGGTGGAACAGCCCCGTTCCGTCAAACAGCACCTGAACCCGGAATTTCTGGCCACCAAGGCCCATATCGAAAGCCTGATTCATCCCCATCGTGATGACGAGGACCGTCTTCCCATCATCCGCCTGACCCAGGTGAATGACGATATTTTGTAACCGGCATGAAAAAGGAAACAACAATGAGCAATTCAACCAATGATAAAACCCAGAGAATAAGCGTTTCTCTGCCGGTGCAGCTGACAGAGGAACTGGACCAGATGGTTGTGGACGGCGGATATCGCAATCGCAGCCAAGCCGTTGCCCAGATGATTCGCAACACCATTCTGGACCATCACGAACAAAGCGGCAGTCGTATCATGGCAGGAACCATCACCCTTATTTATAACGAGGCACAGGCGGACTTGAAAACCCGTATAATGGGTATTCAACGCAATCACATTGATTCGGTAATCTCTTGCCTCAATGTGTTGCTTGAAAGGGACTACTCCCTTGAAGTGCTCCTGGTGCAGGGTCCGGTGGATACACTGAACAAAATCGTCAAAGAGATACGGGCATGCAAAGGCGTTGAAAACTGTAAACTGGTGCTGTCGTCTGTCCTGATGCCGCCGATTCATGAAAAAAAAGGAACAAACAATGAATAATACACAACCCCTGAACAATGAAACCGTTGGAAAACTGCGCTTTGAAACGATTGTTCCGGGCGGATGGAACTGGTCCCATATTATTAAAAAAGGATCCGCCGTACAGCTCACGGATCTTGAAGGCGGGGCCAATGCATCGGCACTTTTCTATAATGCCGCCAACCCCGGCGAGCGCTACAATATGGGGGATACCCTTAAAATCCAGCATATTTCATATATTACCCAGGGACACTGCATCTATTCGGATATGGGCCGGATTCTCATGTCTGTCATCAAGGATACCTGCGGCTGGAACGATGTCATCTGCGGGGTTTCCGATGCCGACATGATCCAGGCCCGTTTCGGTGCCAAGACTTACCAGGACCACCACAATGACTTTCATCGCAACGGTTACGACTCTTTAATGGTGGAACTTGCAAAACACGCCCTGGGTCCCAGGGATTTTACCGAGACCATCAATTTTTTCTCAAAGGTGGGGGTATCGGACAACGGGGATCTTTTCTTTGTTGAAAATTTTTCAAAACCGGGCAGCTGCGTGACCTTAAGAGCTGAAATGGATACCCTGATGGTGCTGGACACCGGCATGCATCCCCTTAATCCCTCAAGTCAATATTTGAGAAAACCTGTAAAAATAGCCGTTATGGATTGCCCCCCTGCGGGTGTGGACGATGTCTGCCGCACATTCTGCCCCGAAAACGAGAGGGGCTTTGTCAATACAGAACAATATCATTTGTAATGTGGCGGCATAGCGATCTGATTTATAAATTCTGATTTGATTCGTTCTATTTGAAAGGAACCATAATGACCACTCCATTGACCCCAAGCGCTCTGGATACCTCAGATGCCGTATTTACCCGGACAGTGGCAGCCGGAGACGGCTGGATGCACCTCTTAAAAAAAGGGCAGACCCTTAGAATCACCGATCTTCACGGCAACCAGGCCGTGGACACCATATTTTTCAACGCGGACAACACCAGTGAGCGCTACCATGCCGCAAACACCATGAGGGAACAAAAAAACGTATATATCACCGCGGGCACGGACATTCGCTCCAATGAGAACAATGTCATGCTCACGGTCACCGCAGATACCTGCGGCCGCCATGACACCTTGGGCAGCGCCTGCTCATGCGAAAGCAACACTGCCCGGTATGCCTTTGATAAACGGTATATGCACTCGTGCAGGGATATCTTTTTAAAGACCCTTCTGGACTGGGGCAGCGGTATGGACAAACGTGACCAGGTCTGCAATATCAACTTTTTCATGAACGTGCCGGTCAACCCGGAAGGCGGGTCCAATTTTGAGGACGGCATTTCCCAGCCCATGAAATATGTGGAGATGACGGCCAAAATGAATATCCTTGTGCTGGTCTCCAACTGCCCCCAGCTCAACAATCCTTGCAATGCATATAACCCCACTCCCGTGGAAATGGCCATCTGGGATCCGGCCTGAAAGGGAAAGCAATCATGTTCACAAAAGTACTGGTGGCCAACCGGGGGGAGATTGCCGTAAGAATCATCCGCACCCTGAAAAAAATGAATATTGCCTCGGTGGCGGTCTACTCCGAGGCCGATGCCCATGCCATGCACGTGCTGGAAGCCGACGAAAGCATTCTGATCGGACCGCCTGCTGCCGCACAAAGTTACCTGAACACAACGCGTATTTTATCCGCCGCCCGGCAATGCGGTGCCCAGGCCATCCACCCGGGTTACGGATTTTTAAGCGAAAATGCCGATTTTGCCGACCAGTGCGCACAGGCCGGTATTCGTTTCATTGGTCCAAGCGGCTCCCATATCCGGGAGTTTGGCCTGAAACATCGTGCAAGGCAGTTGGCAGAAAAATTCGATGTGCCGCTGGTGCCGGGTTCACAACTTCTGCCGTCCCTGGATGAAGCCCTTTTGGCGGCCGCGGGCATCGGCTACCCTGTCATGCTTAAAAGCACCTCGGGCGGCGGCGGTATCGGCATGGCACTTTGCGAATCAGACCATGAGCTGTCCCAGGCCTGGGACCGGATCAAACGCTTAAGTGAAAATAATTTCAACGATGGCGGCCTTTTCCTGGAAAAATA
The DNA here is from genome assembly GCF_963665355.1 of uncultured Desulfobacter sp. Taxonomy (GTDB): domain Bacteria; phylum Desulfobacterota; class Desulfobacteria; order Desulfobacterales; family Desulfobacteraceae; genus Desulfobacter. Next base: position 3,520,752 of record NZ_OY762229.1, on the reverse strand, counting down.
TATTGCCGCGGCCCGGCACATTGAAGTCCAGATATTCGGGGACGGCCGGGGCAACGCCCTGATTTTAGGAGACCGGGACTGCTCGGTTCAGCGAAGAAACCAGAAAGTGATCGAGGAGACCCCTGCCCCCGGGCTGTCTGACGACCTTAGAGGCAATCTTCATGCAGCCGCCAGGCGTCTGGCCCAAGGCGTTGGCTATGAATCTGCGGGCACCGTGGAGTTTGTTTACGATACCCGTGCCGGACGGTTTTATTTTTTAGAGGTGAACACCAGGCTTCAGGTGGAGCATTGCGTCACCGAAGCGGTTTTCGGCATTGACCTTGTGGCATGGATGATACAGCTTGCAGCAGGAGACCTGCCGCCCTTGGCCAGTATAACACCAAAGCCTTCGGGGGCTGCCATTGAAGTGCGTATTTATGCCGAGGATCCCGGAAAAGCATTTCAACCCAGCACCGGACTTTTGACCCAGGTCGTTTTTCCTGAATCTGTACGGGTGGACAGCTGGGTTGCCACCGGAACCTTTGTCTCCGCCTTTTACGACCCGCTTCTATCCAAGCTCATCGTCCATGGCCCAACCCGTGAAGAGGCAGTCCCTGCGCTGAAAAATGCCCTGGCCGAAACCCGTTTGAAAGGCATTGAAACCAATCTTCATCTTTTGCGCAGCATCTGTGAGCTTCCTTCATTTCAACAGGGAACCTATACCACCCGGATTCTGGATAACTATACTTACCTGGCCCCCACCATCTGCGTGGATGCGCCGGGCATGCAGACCACGGTGCAGGACTTTCCGGGCAGGGTCGGATACTGGGCTGTGGGCGTGCCGCCCTCGGGTCCCATGGATATGCTCAACCACCGTCTGGCCAACCGCATTGCCGGAAATCCGCCGGAAGCCGCCGCCCTTGAAATTACGGTCAAAGGTCCGGATCTGACCTTTAATGCGGAAACGATTTTTGTGCTCACCGGCGCAGATATCCGGGCCACCCTGGACGGCGAACCTGTCCCCCGGTATACGCCTGTGACAGCACCGGCCGGTGCCGTTCTGAAAAGCGGCATTGCCGTTGATGGCCAAAGGGCCTGCCTTGCGGTGCGCGGCGGTATTGATGTCCCGCCGTATATGGGCAGCCGTTCCACATTTACTCTGGGGCAGTTCGGTGGCCATGGCGGCCGCAGCCTTCAGACCGGAGATGTCCTCTGGACGGGTAACCTGAAGGAATCGAAACCCTGTGCTCTGGAGCCGTCCCAATGGCCTGAGCTCACAGACCGATGGGAGATCGGCGTATTATACGGCCCCCACGGTGCCCCGGATTTTTTTACCCCCAAAGACATGGAAACATTTTTCAGCACCGACTGGGAGATCCATTATAACTCTTCACGCACCGGTGTCCGTCTGATCGGGCCGGGGCCGGAATGGGCACGGTCGGATGGCGGAGAGGCCGGACTTCATCCATCCAATATCCATGACACCCCCTATGCCGTGGGCGCTGTGGATTATACCGGCGACATGCCGGTGATCCTGGGACCCGATGGACCCAGCCTTGGCGGCTTTGTATGTCCGGTGACCATTGTGCAGGCAGAACTGTGGAAAACCGGACAGCTTAAGGCCGGCAACCGGGTTCGCTTTCGTTTGCTCACGCCTGAAGAGGCCGGGATACTTGAAAAGAGCCAGGAAACATTGATTCAGGACCTGGAACTGCCCGAACCTATGGCACCATTAAAGCAAAGAACGTTTACGCCTTCGGAAACGCCCGTTATTCACCAATTTTCCATTGACGGCGACATCCGGGTGGTATGCCGGAGATCAGGCGACAAGAACCTGCTCATTGAATTTGGCGAACCTGTGCTGGATCTGACCCTTCGCTTCCATGTCCACACCCTGATGCTGGCACTGGAAGAAAAACAACTCAAGGGCATACTGGATCTGACCCCCGGCGTCAGATCTTTGCAGATTCATTACGACAGCCGGCTGCAGCCCCCGGAGGCCTTGCTGGAAACCATTGAATTGGTTCAAAAGACCCTTTCAGGCCGGCAGAACCGTAAGGTTCCTGCCCGTATTGTCCACCTTCCCTTGAGCTGGGATGATCCTGCCACCCACAAGGCCATTGAACGCTATACACAGTCGGTTCGGCCGGATGCTCCCTGGTGTCCCTCTAATATCGAGTTTATCCGCCGCATCAACGGACTTGAAAGCGTTGAGGATGTCAAAAATGTGCTCTTCAAAGCCAGTTATCTCGTGATGGGCCTGGGCGATGTCTATTTAGGCGCCCCTGTGGCCACCCCCCTGGACCCAAGATACCGGCTGGTCACCACCAAATATAATCCCGCCCGGACCTGGACCCCGGAAAATGCCGTTGGCATCGGCGGGGCCTACCTGTGCGTCTACGGCATGGAAGGTCCCGGCGGTTACCAGTTTGTGGGCCGCACCGTTCAGATGTGGAACCGGTATAATGTGACAGATGAGTTCAAACCCGGGAAACCCTGGCTGTTGCGTTTCTTTGATCAGATCCGCTTCTACCCGGTGGACCACGATACTTTGATGGAGATGAGAAAAAATCTGCCCTACGGCCTGGCCGGCATCCGCATCGAAGAAAGTGAATTCGACCTGGATGCCTATGAGGCATTTCTGGATGAAAACAAAGAAAGTATTCATCGGTTTAAAGAGAGACAGCAGGCCGCCTTTGAGGCGGAACGCTGGCAGTGGATCAAGAACGGCCAGCTCAATTTCAGCAGCGAAATTCCGGAACATGCCGAAAATTCCGATGCCGTGGCCGTGATGCCGGGATGTGAGACTGTGGACAGCGCCATAACCGGAAGCCTTTGGCAAATGCAGGTCAAGGAAGGCGATGCCGTGAAGGAGGGACAGACCATTGCCATTCTTGAATGCATGAAAATGGAGGTGGATCTGAAATCCTGCTGCAACGGCGAAGTCTGCCAGATTTTTTGTTCACCCGGCGACCTGGTCTCTTCGGGCCAGCACCTGGTTTCCATTAAACCCTGCCAAGGAGATGCATGATGAATCTGACCATTGAACACCTGCACAACAGTTATAAAGACCGGACCCTGACACCCGGCGACCTGATTGGCAGCCTGATGCCAATCTGCCGCAAGGATCAAAACAATGTCTGGATCCGCCTGTTAACTGAAGATGAGGTGGCGCCTTATCTTAAACGACTGGAAGGTGAAACACCCGAAACGCTTCCACTGTACGGGATCCCCTTTGCCATTAAGGACAATATTGATCTGGCAGGCATTCCCACCACGGCCGGGTGCCCGGAATACAGCTATACGCCTGAAAAATCGGCCTTTGTGGTTGAGCAGCTGATCAATGCCGGTGCCATCCCCGTGGGCAAAACCAACATGGATCAATTTGCCACGGGCCTTGTGGGAACACGATCCCCATATGGTGCCTGCAAAAACAGCTTTCATCCCGATTATATTTCAGGGGGCTCCAGCAGCGGCTCGGCCGTTGCCCTGGCAAAGGAAATGTGCAGTTTTTCCCTGGGAACGGATACCGCAGGGTCGGGACGGGTGCCGGCGGCGTTTAACAACATTCTTGGGGTAAAGCCCAGCAAGGGCCTGCTCAGCACCACAGGCGTGGTCCCTGCCTGCCGCAGCCTGGACTGTGTATCGATTTTTGCTTTGTGTGCCAAAGATGCGCAAAAAATTTTTCAGACTGCCGCCGTTTTTGATCCACAGGATCCCTTTTCCCGGAAGGCCCCCGGAGCCTTGAAACAAACCTTTAATAAATATAGGTTCACCTTTGGGGTGCCGGCGGCAAAAGATCTTAATTTTTTTGGCAATACAGACTATGAACATTGCTTTAAAAAAAGTATTGATCTGCTCCTTGGTATGGGCGGTACCTGCATCGAAATTGATTTTTCTTTCTTTCTTGATGCAGCGCAGTTGTTGTACCAGGGCCCATGGGTGGCGGAACGAGCCGCTGCGGTTGGCGATTTTTTACTGGAAAACCCGGATGCCGGCGTTCCCGTAACCCGCCAGATCATCTGCGACGGCAAACCATGGACCGCCCGGGAGGTTTTCTCCTGCATTTATAAGCTGCAGGCGCTTAAGAAAAAAACCGATGCAATCTTAGAGTCAGTTGATTTCCTGGTCACTCCCACGGCCGGCACCTGTTATACCATTGATGCGGTGAATGCCGATCCTGTCCGGCTGAATAGCAATTTGGGGTATTATACCAACTATATGAACCTACTGGATTACTGCAGCCTGGCCGTTCCCACAGGTCTGACACAGACTGTTCCCTTTGGCGTCACCCTTGTGGGCCAAGCGTTTGAGGACTTGCAACTGCTCCAGGCCGGTGCATTTCTTCATGCCCAGGCGGCCCTTCCCATGGGATGCGGGTCGGATGCGCCGCCGCTTCCTGCACAATCTTTACCCAGAGACACCGTGCAGCTTGCAGTCTGTGGTGCCCATCTTAAAGGATTGCCCCTCCACCACCAGTTAACCGACCTGGGTGCGCTCCTATTACAAAAAACCCATACGGCCAATGTCTATCGTATGTTTGCCCTGAAAAGCGACCCTCCAAAACCCGGATTGATCCGTGATGAGAAAGCCGGAGCAGCCATTGAAGTTGAAATTTATTCGCTTTCGGCATCGGCATTCGGCCGATTTGTCCAACAGATCCCCCACCCTCTGGGCATTGGAAAATTGGAATTATCCGACGGCAGCTGGGTTTCAGGCTTTATCGCAGAGCCGGTTGTAAAGGAATCCGGCAATGAAATCACGAAATTTGGCGGCTGGCGAACTTATCTTCAATGCTGTTCATTTATATGAAAGACTGGGTAAGTCACTCAGATCTTTCAAACTTTGTTGTGGGCTGAGCCTGGCAGCTGATATGTCAGGTCAGCCCATGGCTGTTATATTGAAAGGAATTAATTTAACACCATTAAATTGCCAAATTCCATCAAGTATTTTGAGTTTCATCCAGGACCTTACGAACCATTTCAGCCAAGTCTGCTATCATAACAGGCTTCATCAAAAAACCGCTCACGCCAATATTTTCAGCCTGCTTCTTGCCTATCCTTTCGCTAAATCCTGTACAGATGATAATCGGCATATCCGGCTTTATCGACAAAATCTTTATTGCAAGCTGATCGCCGGTCATATCCGGCATGGTCATATCTGTGATGATAAGATCAAATCCATTGGGATCAGCCTGAAATGTTCCCAGTGCTTTATGGCTGTCAACATGGAAGGTGACGTTGTAACCCAGGCGGGTCAGTATGCTGGCCTCAAGTGCGGCAACAGATTTTTCATCGTCAACAACAAGAATCCGTTCATTCCCTCCCGGGTATGCTTTGGTTTCTGTCACTGCTTCGGTCCTGTCAGATTGTTCTATCAATGGCAGATAAATGTCGAATGTCGTGCCTTTCCCCGTTTCGCTATAAACTTTTATTTTTCCCTTGTGCTCGTTAATAATACCGTAAACAACTGATAGACCCAAGCCTGTTCCTTTCCCCGGCTCTTTTGTCGTAAAATACGGGTCGAAAATTTTACCGATAATATCCTCTGACATTCCATGCCCGGTATCTGAAATAGACAAAACCGCGTAAAAGCCGGGGCTAAGATTAATATCCAACGCCTGGGAAGTTTCTAAAGCTATTTGCCGTAATTTAACGGATATTTTACCGCCAGTATTTCCTATGGCATGAAAAGCATTGGTAATGATATTCATACCGATTTGATGAATCTGAGACGGATCTGCCATAACCATTCCACAGTCTTGTTGGATGTCTTGATATATTTCAATGCTGGTGGGGATGGTGGCTCTGGATAGTTTTATGGCTTCATCTAAAACATTTTGAATTCGGATAGGTATCATTTTATGTTCTGATTGTCTGCTGAATGCAAGAATCTGCTTCACTAGATCACGGCCCCTCATCCCAGCCCTTAAAATTTCTTGAACATTTTCCCATTCACGGCTCTCCATTGGTAAATCTTCGAGAAGCAGTTCAGACATCCCGATAATAGGGAACAAAAGATTATTGAAATCATGCGCAATCCCTCCGGCAAGATTTCCTATGGATTCCATTTTTTGTGCCTGATTTAATTTCTTTTGCAGTTTCTCCCACTCCACTTCCGCTAACTTCCGGGCAGTTATATCGATGTGAGTGCCAAACATCCATTGAGGCTTGCCGTCATCAGTCCGGGAAATCACCTTGCCACGATCCAGAATCGATACCCAGTGGCCATTTTTGTGCTTCATACGGAATTCGCAATCATAGTACTCCGTTTCACCGTTAAAATGTTTCTGGAGCATTTCGTTACTGGAATTAAGATCATCAGGGTGGATGTTGTTTATCCAGGTATCTATTGATATTGGAGACAACTCTTTTAAACTGTAGCCAATGATCTCAGCCCATCGCTCATTTAAAATGGCTTCCCCGGTTTGAACATTCCACTCCCAGGTTCCAGCCTGGGTACCTTCGATCACACTCTCTAACCTATCATTTTCTTCTGCCAGTCGTTTTGATTCGATTTGTAGCAGTTCTGTTTCCCTGCTCTTGAAAAGAATTTTTGCAGAAAGAATCGTTGCCAAAGTGAATATGGCGGCAATCATCAATGCAATGACAGATTCGTTTCTCCAAGGCCTTAGATATTCGTATTCGGCATGTCCGGTGATAACGAAAAAGGGGTATTGGTCTGTCTTGCATAGTGATACCATCTGTTCGAGATCGTTATAAGCTTTCACTGATTTGTATGTTACGTCAGAAGAGCCCTTTTCAATCAGGTTCCTGATCTCCTGTGACACTGTTCGAGAGCCGATCTGAGCGCTTTGTTTTAGGCTTTTGGGCCAGAAGGCGATCAGATTCGAATCTTTGTCCCTGAGTTCTATTGTGTCTTTTCTACTGGTTTTGAGTTCTGCAAAAAGCTTATCGAAATAACTAACATCAAACAGGCCGATGACAGTCCCTGCGAATGATCCGTCGGGGAAATCTATTCTTTTTGCAAGCACAAACAACCATCTTCCGGATACCTTTCCTTTGACCAATTTTGAAAGCACCATCCTATGGTCCGAATTTTCGCTGAGATATCTGAAATATTCACGATTTTTTATATTCACCGATTTGCCGGCAACGGTGTCTGTTCCGTACAGGACATCTCCTTTTGAATCGGCTATGCTCAGATCAAAGAGTTCGGGCAGATTTTGAAGCAGCTGCTTTATATGTTCATCCAGTTCTGCCTTATTGATCTCTTGTCCGGTCAATTGCCTTTCTGTTAAAAGTTTCAAGGAAAACAGCCCGGTATCGATTCTGTTAAAAATACCGCAGATATTTGTTGCAACGATCTTGGCCATATTCTGGGTACTGCTCTCGGCAATATGATGGTAATATATATTATCCTTATAGAGCCAGAACCCGACCATCGCATAAACTATGATATTGACAACTATGATGGCCACAGTCATTTTGAATACAAAACGGCTGCCCGCCCAAACTCCTGTACCGGGTGTATGAACCCGATCAGCGGGACGTTTTCTGAATTTGTTCAGTTCGTTTGCTACCATTTCAGATCCCTAATTTATAAAACTGCTCTTTTTTTTTGCGTTGGGGAGACGGTGCCTCTGTGGCAATATTAAAATGATTATACAGCAAGCGGCCCTGAAAATGAGATTAATTTTTGAATATCAACAGGAGTTCTAAAAGTAAAGAATTTATCCTTGATTTATAATTGAATGAAATAACACTCACGGCCTGGCCTTGGCCGTAATGATTCTTGCCGGTCACGGTGATGAACAGGCCATTGCCAAAATGGGATGCCAGATGCGTGAACAGACAGCCGGTAAACCCTTGACCCGTTTTGTTCAAAACCTGATTTTTTTGACCTGGTCATCACCGGTATGACCACGCCGGCCACGACAGGCGATGTGCCGGCCGGCGAACCTGGCAAAAACGATCCGGGCCTTGAGTTCATTCTGGTCAAAAGGTTTGGTAATGTAATCATCTGCATTGGGGGCGGATTTCCCATCCCTTGCGGCCACTGTTTGCCCCCCCCCACTTTTTCAAACTCCCCTCAAAAATCATGAATGCTTTAACAAATGTCAACAGAACGTAAAGTAAGATTATACATGAATTATTTTTGTCCACCTACTTACTTAATGTCAACTTCAAAAAACTCGAACACCGAGTATCAGGCCTGTGCCATGGATTGCGAAGCGTTCAGCCGGAGCGTTAAAGGCCGGTCTTCTTCCATCTCTGGGAAAAAACCTATGGGCCCGGGATTTCTGAACCGGTCAGGACACGCACAGGCTGCCACCCAATCCTCTCTTACAGCCTTGAAAGCCTTAAATGCGCTGGATTCAAGATCAACAATACTCTTTTCTATAACCAGCTCCAGGCGGCCTTTGCGTTCCTCAAGGTGCATGAGCCGGGCAATGGGGATTCCGGCCGGCTGCCAATGCTCAAACGGTTTTTCCAGGTTAATGATGGTGGCCATCTGGCCTGTGGCCCCGCCCGTGATCAGGTGAAAGGCCGTAAGCCCCAAATTGTAGGCATAACAGCAGTCAAAATAGGTGGGGTCAGTGCCCCGGCCGTCATACCCGTAAAAGTGGGTCTGAATCTTAAATTCGGCCTGGGACTTCCGAAATATATTGACAAGAACCTGGGGGGTCTCTTCTTCATTGCCCAGCATGCCCGCATTGACCAATACAAGCTTCAAAGTTTTAAGGGAGATGATATCCGGCTTGACCAGCACGTATTTATCCTGGGGATTTTTAAACACCGCCGGGGCAAACAGCTCGGCATCCATGCCCGCACTCTCCATGAGCGAAACATAGTCATCCCTGAGAATGCCCACCTTGTAGCGCCCCTGCTCCCGAAGCACATCAAGATACTCTTTGACCATGTCCATGATGATCTTCTCGGTTTTAACCTGGGAAAACTGGAAATTGCCGTGAAGATCCCTTTCCACCAGAAGTCCTTCCCGGAAAAATGAAGGCAGCTGGTTGAACAGTTCATCGTCCCGGACATTCCATATGGGAAACCGCCCCTTGTCCATCATGCCCTGGGAGATCCTGCGCAGATAATCCAGTTTTTCGTTCAGGGAGAGAAATGACCTGTGAAAATCCAAGTCATGGATTCTATTATAGTCTGCAATGATTTTATTGAGTTTGGTGATAAACACCTGGATCTCATTGATAAATTCCAGGATGCCTTCGGGAATGATCATCAACCCGTAATTTTTGCCGAATGCCGCCCGCCGGACAATAATGTCACAGATCATCCGGGACAGATGGCGCAGGGTCATTCCATAGGCGTTATAATCCATGTGTCCGTCCTGCTGCCTGGCTTTGGACAGACGCTCCTGATCCACATAGTCTGCCAGCTCTTCACCGATCAGGGCCACATTCACATGGGTCTGAAGCGCTGTCTCCAGCGTAAGATGGCTTGCCACCCGGCCCATGACCTTGCACACATGCCAGTATTTGACATCGGAACCGCTGTCATTGGCCAGATTGGAAATATTATGTGCAAAGGCCCGGGCCGCAGAATGGAAACCAAAGGAGGTGGCGCACAACACGCGGCCATCTTCGGTTTTGACCTGGATATCGCCGTCAATGGTTTTGGGAACGCCGATGACTTTTATCCCCGATGTTTTAAAATGCTGGGACAGAAAGGCGGCGTTGGTGTTGGAATCATCCCCGCCGATGATCACCAGCGCCTCCAGGTTCAAATCTTTGCATACCGTCAGGGCCTTTTCCATTTTGCTGCCGGAATCAATTTTGGTGCGCCCGGTTTTGATCATGCCGAACCCGCCCATATTCCGGTGGTCGTCCACCAGGCTTGCGGTGATCTCCATGTACCGGTTTTCAAGCAACCCTTCAGGCCCTTTAAGAAACCCGAACATCTTTGACGCACTGTTGAAACGTTTCATCTCATCAAAAAGGCCTGCAATGACATTATGACCGCCCGGCGCCGGGCCACCGGAAAAAACGACACCGATGTTTCTGGGTTTTGAAAATTGTGCCTTTGCATTTTCATCGGGATCAGGATTTGTAATCACCTGCTGGACAGGATTGTTAATAATGCCGGGCAGCATACGCTCTGCCTCGGTATCTTTCACAAAACGGTATTCATCCAATATCTCAAGGCACGTATGTGATGCATTGAAAATTTCTATTTTTTCAGGGGAAAACCGTCTTCGTGCCAGGGTTTCCCGGCTCTCCTCATTGATGATTTCACGCACTTGGGCCGACACATTGCCAAGGATTTCCACGGTGTTGTCGTTCATTATTACTCCAGATCTATTGTTTTACTGTACCATAACCTGATTTCTACCATTTTCCTTTGCCTTGTATACAGCCATATCCGCCCGTTCAAATAAATCTGTTCCGGACTTATCACCTTCCCTTATGCAGGAAACGCCGATGCTGACCGTAACCCTTACGGTTTTCTCTTTATACAGAAATTCTATTTTTTCGATGGTCTGACGAATTTTCTCGGCAACAATTTTTGCGCCCTGGGCATCTGTCTCCGGCATGATCACGGCAAATTCTTCACCTCCATACCGGGCAAGCAGATCATTTTTTCTCAATAACGGCCGGGTCCGTTTTATAATTTCCTGCAGACACCTGTCGCCAATGGCGTGACCATAGGTATCATTAATATTTTTGAACTTGTCTGCATCGATGACCAAAAGGGAAAAAATAGTTTTATACCGCAGAAACCGATCCATCTCCTCTTCAATTTTTTTATCATAGGCCCTGCGGTTTTTGGCGCCGGTGAGCTGATCCTCGTTGAGCTTTTTCTCCAGCTCTTCGGTGTATTTTGTGGCAACCTGCAGCTCCTGCTTCAGCCTGGTGAACCCGGAGGTAAAGGATTCCCTGCTTTTCTCGGCCAGCTGGCTGATGGCCTTATCCACTTTCTGCTTTTTCTGTAATGCCTTTTCAATGGAAGAAAGACCCAGGGATATCTTTTCCTTTAAATCATCCAGGCTCTGGGAGACATCGGATGAATTTTTCAGCCCTGTCATTTCTTCATTCAAGATGGATTCAAATCCCTGATTTGAGGAAATAAGGGTGGTTGTCTGCTCATAGGAGGAGGCCAGCTTCTTTTCAATTTCAAAAATCCTTGCCACGATATCCCGAATAAAGGCATTGACCTTTTCACGGTCCTGGCTGGTTTCTGATATATAAAGAAAAATCAGAGCAAAAATATTTTCCCTGATTTCGTCAAAATCGGGAATTTCTTTTGTCTTGAGCAGAGTGCCGGTAATGGCGTCCAGTTTTCTGGTATATTTCTTATCCAGGGTGGATTTCAGATGGTTCACCACATCATGGTAATTTTGCCGAATATTGTTCATCAACTGATCTTCGGATGAATTTTTCCGGAGGGATGAAAATAATCCTTTCTTTTTTTTGCCGCCGGCAGGGCCTATATCTTCCTGGATCATGGCGGTTTTAATCTGTCCGAAAATGTATTCGATTTTGGTCGCAGAGGCCTTTTTCCGCATGGCCATACCCAGCTGGCTACAGGCATCACCAAATGCGGTACCGTCCTGGGAGAGCGTCTCTAAAATAATGGGGAAATACCGTCGATAAAGAGTGTCAAGATGTCCATACTGCGCCTCCACTTCATCCAGTTCCTTGAGCAGACGGTCCTTCTGAGCTCTTAATTTAACTATTTCAGCTTCCAGCTCTGCTTTATCACCACGCTGTTCGGCCATAATATTGCCCCCCAAAGTTTAAACGAGTTTAAACAACTTGTTATGGTTGAGTACTTTTAACCAGTGATACAAGGAAAGTAAAGCCAATTTAACAACCTCAAACCTTGATTGCTGCTGCTAAAAAATGTACAAGATGGTGCATGATAACCCGGATTTTACCCAATTGGCAAATCAGGATTTTAAATTAAATCCATTAAGGAGAAACAAGGGTGGCATTTAGCTTTTTTAAAAAAAAGAAAACATCTGAAACTGAACCCGTTTTAGAAGAAAAAGAACCTGAAAAAAAAGGATCTTCGGAAGAACCTATATCATTGCAGCCTTCCCCGCCGCCGGACTTACAGTCAGATCCGGAAGAAGACATGGAACCGGACTTTGCGTCAGATGAGTTGCCGGAACCGGACCCAATCCAAGAACCAGCCCCACAGACCCAGGTCCCGGTTCAGGAAAAGCCCGGGGCAAAAGAGGGCACAGGCCTGTTATCAAAACTTAAATCCGGCCTGGCCAAAACCCGGACCGTTTTAAATACGGATGTCACAGAACTGTTCTCCTCGTCCAAAGCCATAAATGACGATCTGTTTGATGAGCTTGAAGAACGCCTCGTCACCTCTGACCTTGGCCTTGACATCACCATGGAGATGATGGAGCGGATCAGAAAAAAAAGCCGGGGGCTGTCCACGGGAAACCAGCTTCGCCAGGTTCTCAAAGACGAGCTGCTCACCCTTTTCCACCAACCGTCCTGCCCTGCCCCATCCCATCCCAAGCCCTATGTCATCATGATGGTGGGTGTCAATGGAACAGGGAAAACCACCACCCTTGGCAAACTGGCCATGAAATACAAATCCCAGGGCAAAAAAGTCCTGATTGCTGCAGCCGACACGTTCAGAGCCGCAGCCATTGAGCAGGTTGAAATCTGGGCCCGGCGCGCCGGTGCAGACATTGTCCGGCACAAGGAGGGGGCAGACCCTGCGGCAGTTGCCTATGATGCCGTTGAAGCAGCCATGGCCAGGGGCGCGGATGTGGTGCTCATTGACACGGCAGGCAGACTGCACACCCAGAAAAATCTCATGGAAGAGCTCAAAAAAATCAAGCGGTCCGTGGATAAAAAATACAAGAACGCTCCCCATGATATAATGATGGTCATTGACGCCACCACCGGACAAAACGCTTTATCCCAGGCAGATATCTTTCACAAGGCCGTGGGACTTACCCAGATAAGTGTCACCAAACTGGACGGCACGGCAAAGGGCGGGATTGTGGCAGCGGTTTCAGCCACCATGAATTTGCCCATTGCCTATATCGGTGTGGGCGAAGCCATAGAAGACCTCCAGGAGTTTGAGGCAAAACGCTTTATTGACGCGCTGTTCGATTAAATAAACCCATGTTCGGCATAGAAAATTATACAGGGTTTATCATTGCAGCGGTGATCCTGAATCTGACCCCGGGAACAGATACCTTTTACGTGCTCACCCGGTGTGTGGCCCAGGGACGCCAGGCAGGGCTTGTTTCCGTTGCCGGAATCATGACCGGATGTGTGGTGCATGTGCTTTGCACGGCCTTTGGCCTGTCCGTGATTCTGTCCACTTCGGTTGTGGCCTTTAATCTGATCAAGTGGACCGGGGCTTTATACCTGGTCTTCCTTGGCATTAAAACCCTTTCAAACAGATCCTCGGCCTTTGAACCCATGGGACAAGCGCACACCCGGAGCAGAAAACTTCTGGGCGTGTACCGCCAGGGGATTCTGACCAACGTGCTGAACCCCAAGGTGGCCTTGTTTTTTCTCTCTTTTCTGCCCCAGTTTATCCATACCGACAAAGCATCCGGGCCGGTTCCCTTTTTGATTTTAGGCGCCACGTTTCTTTGCACCTCAACGATCTGGCTTCTGATTCTGGCCGGTGCGGCCGGAAGAATGACAAAAACGTTACGGGAAAAGCCCAGGATAGAAAATTATCTTCAAAAAATTTCAGGAATGGTGTTCATTGCATTTGGACTCAAACTGGCCTTTGATGCAAAATAATATGGTGTGAGACTCTTTAATTTACATGTGATATGGATATAGGAGGGATATGAAACCTTGTCGGGAATGCCGACACGAGATATCCGAGCAGGCTTTGGCTTGTCCCCAGTGCGGAGCACCCTTCCCAGCCAAAGAAAAATGGGATGGATGGGGTTTTGAATACAAGTCCAAAGCAACCTTGTTCGACTGGCCATGGATTCACATCTCATTCAAGTACACAAACAGGCGACCTGTGCCCGCGAAAGGCATCATAGCCATCGGCCAGTTTGCATGCGGCATCTTCACACTATCCCAATTCGGGTTCGGTGTTATCAGCGTCAGCCAGTTCACCGTTGCAGGCTATGCCTTGGCCCAATTTGCCCTGGCATATTCGCTGATCGCCCAGATGGGAATCTACCTTCATGAAGGACATGGACAACTCGTCAGGAGCATTGGAGAGCTGATAAGACTGCTCTAACAACTATCCAAAGGCTGTTCCAACTCTTTTTTGTTGACAATGGCACGGCCATCCGGTAAAAAGGCTGATCTTTGGAGCGGGGATAACCCGGTGATAGAGTAAAAGCTTTGCAAGGTATAAGCACTGCATTGCCCACTACAAATAATCACGGGGGTGTAGTTCAGTTGGTTAGAACGCTAGCCTGTCACGCTAGAGGCCGCGAGTTCGAGTCTCGTCACTCCCGCCACAATATAAAAAGGTTTTCAGCGCACTGCTGAAAACCTTTTCTATTTCGCTCCCATATCAAAATACCTATGCAGCCATCAAGTTTCACTATGAAATCAGGGACTAATATTGTAAACTGAACCCAATTTACGACCCCTTGATACTCGGCAAGCCGGTTTTATAATAATGAAGATACCTTTTATCCGTGCATAAAATTTACTCACCATAACAGCCACGGGCTGACCTGACATATCAGCTGCCAGGCTCAGCCCACAACGAAAGTTGAAAAATCTGTGTAGGTTACACAGACTTTCTTATAAAACTACAATAAAGGAGTATAGACTTGAAAGTTATCGGATTTAATGGAAGTTCAAGAAAAAAAGGGAATACGGCCTGTGCCATGAACACCGTCTTTGATCAACTTGAAAAGGCCGGCATTGAAACGGAAATGATCCTGGTTGGAAAAGAGAAAATTAAAGGCTGTGTTGCCTGCCACGGCTGTGTCAAAAATAAAAATGAAGCCTGTGCAATTGAAGATGATCCCGTAAATGAATGGATCCAGAAAATCAAAGAGGCCGACGGCGTTTTACTTGGCTCCCCGGTTCATTTCAGCGGTGTTGCCGGGACAATGAAATCCTTTCTTGACAGGGCCTTTTTTGTGGCCTCGGTCAACGGCGGGCTGTTCAGACAAAAAGTCGGGGCTTCGGTTGCCGCAGTCAGGCGCTCCGGGGGAATATCCACTCTGGAAACCCTTAACCATTATATCAGCTATTCCGAAATGGTCATGCCCTCTTCAAACTATTGGAATGTGGCCCACGGCCTGACGCCCGGACAGATGGAAGAAGATGCAGAGGGAAAACAGATCATGGAGGTGCTGGGCCAAAATATGGCATGGATCATGAGAATCATTGCCCATGGTAAAGAACATATTCCCGCCCCGGCCCCGGCACGCAAAATCATGACCAATTTTATCCGATAGTTTAAAACCTTAACCATTGCGGACCTGGCCGACAAGGGGGATTTCATTTCCAGTGATCCCTCTTTTTTTATTTCAGGCGGCAATTTAACGGGCGGCAGCCCTGGTGATGCCGTCACCCACCACAATAAACGGAACCCGGGAAAAGATGGGCACAGGACGCAACACGCCTGCTCCAATAATTACATTATGAAAGGATTCAGGATGAAAACTTTTCCGAACCTTATAAAAAGCCCTAAACAGCCCGTTATCCATACCGCGAACTGACACAAGGAGTAAGTGTTAATGCAGACCCAAATACTGCAAGATGGAAGAGAGTCATTTGAAGTTTCGGTACATGAAGCCACTATAAAGTCTCAAGTGGTACTTTTCGCGGTGGGAGCCGGCGGCCAGCCTGAACGTTATGCTACACTTATGAACACTTTGGCTGAATCCGGCTGTATGATTATTGCCCCGCATTTCGACCGACTCGCATCTCCGATTCCAAAGGAAGAGGAGTTGATTCTTCGGGCAAGGCGTTTGTCCCTCGCTCTTGACGCATTCGTTAAACCCGGCGTAACGGCGGCAGGTGTGGGTCACTCAATTGGCGCAGCTATCCTCATCGCCTTAGCTGGAGCTCAGATGTGGTTGGGACCAGGTCAACGTATTAAGAATATCACATCCGATAGCCGATTAACTCGCTTATCCCTATTGGCGACACCAACCGCCTTTTTCCAAGCTCCAGGAGCACTCGATGCCGTGAAAGTTCCAATCCTGGCATGGGTGGGTTCCGCGGATAACATCACACCTCCCGCCCAAACTGAAAGATTAGCCCATGCCATGCGTGACTTGCAAACAGTGGATGTTCGCGTTACTGATGGTGCTGGCCATTTTACATTTATGGATATAGTGCCGCCGCAAGCCACAGAGTCGTTCCCCAATAAGCAGGCATTTCTTAGAGAGTATTCAAGTGAAGTCCGCAATTTTGTACTTGGCTAAGGGGCAATGTCTGTGGCAACAGCATGAGGAAAGGATGCGAATAACCACCCAATTCATCGTTTGTAAAAGGCTGTGGGATTTTCCATGGCCGGTGGCTTTTCGTATTTTGAGGTTTTTGCATAGCTTTGTGGACATGCCGTCAAGTGTGGCGGCGTCTGTTTGACCCGTTTTCTTTAGGTATAATGCAAAACCCAATGTTTGAGCCGATACCTTTTTCTATAAAAACCAAGTCTTTTATCTTGAGATTTTCTATGATTTCATCCACAACCAGTGGCAAATTGACGTTGGCCTTTTCCCCGGTTTTTTCCTTAATATGAGCAATAAGCTCGTTTTTCGTAGCCCCATTGTGCTTTTTCAAGTACACCAATACCAAATTTTCAATATTCCTATTTGATGTTGCTTTATATATAAAAAATAATCCCCCCACAGAACTGCACTGTAATGCAAAGGAGAGCAGATAGTATCCGTAAAGCAACAGAAAAATATTCAGAATTATCATTCCAGCTATAAGAAAAAAGAAAAAAAATCTCTGCACAATACATTCCTCCTTTTTATAGATTGGATTGGCCTGAAATAGAGCCCATGTCAAAACAGTGTTTGACATCTTTTAAGTTGTACTTTTAAGGTTGAATTCCACCTTTTTCCGGCGGGGCAATGACCTTGCTCTCCTTTTTTTATTAAAAACTTTGCTCTACGCCAATCAATTCCCCAAGCCTGTCTTCGTCCCATACAGTGATGCCAAGCGCCCTGGCCTTGGCGAGTTTGGATCCGGCCTGGCTTCCGGCAATAACAATATCGGTTTTCTTTGATACCGAACCTGTCACCTTAGCACCTAACGCCAGAAGCTTTGCCTTGGCCTGGTCTCGGGTCATCACCTCAAAGCTGCCGGTCAGGACTATGGTTTTACCGTTGACGGCATTATCCTTTTCACCGGCTTCACCGTACAGATCATTGGTGATGGATACCCCTGCATCAAGCAGGCCTTTCACGGTTTTGATGTTTTCTTCAATGGAGAAAAATCCGGTGACAGCGCCTGCCGTGGTGTCACCCATGCCGTGGATGGCGCTGATGGTCTGTGTGTCAGCGGCCAGAAGCGATTCAAGGTCAGCAAACCTTTGGGCCAGAAGCCGGGCCGCATTCTCTCCGGTGTGGTCAATGCCCAGGGCAAAAATAAACCGTGTAAAGGAAATGGTTTTAGATTGCTCAAGGGCGGCAATAATATTATCGGCAGATTTTGAACCCATGCGCTCAAGCCCTGCCAGGGTATCCCGGTCCAGGTGAAAGAGGTCGGCAAAAGAGTTTACAAGTTTTTCGTCCACCAGCTGCTCCACCAGTTTCTTGCCAAGTCCCTCCACATCAAAGGCTTTTTTAGACACAAAATGGCGAATGCGCTCCTTGATCTGGGCGCTGCATCCGGCATTGATACATTTAACAGCCGCCTCCCCCTCCAGGCGCCTGACCCTGGAAGCGCATACGGGACAGGTATCGGGCATGGTAAATACCTTTTCCTCCCCGGTGCGGGCTTCGGGAATAACCTTCACCACCTTGGGAATCACATCCCCTGCCCTTGTGATCAATGCGGTATCGCCGATGCGGATATCTTTTCGTTCAATCTCATCGGCATTGTGCAGGGTGGCCCGTGCCACCGTAACACCGCCGATGTTCACCGGTGCCAGTTCCGCCACAGGGGTCAACGTTCCGGTGCGGCCCACCTGGACCGTGATATCCAGTATTTTGCTGATCTTTTCCATGGCGGGAAATTTATAGGCAATGGCCCATCGTGGACTTTTGATTTTTTCGCCCAGGGCCTGCTGGATTAAAATGTCATCCACCTTGATCACCATGCCGTCGATGTCATAAGCAAGTTCTGAACGAAGGCCTTCCAGATGCTTGAAATTCTCCAGCACCTGCTGGATTGAGATACTTTTTTTAATAAGCGGATTTACCGGGAACCCCAAATCCGAAAGGCATTCAAGCATGTGGCCCTGGGTGGGGAATCCAAGACCGCGCACAGCACCCACACCATAGACAAAAATGGTCAAAGGCCGCCGGGCCGTTATTTTTGAATCCAGCTGGCGCAGGGAGCCTGCAGCGGCATTGCGGGGATTGGCAAAGACGGGCTCGCCCTTATCCAGGCGGTTCTGATTGAGCAGTTCAAAATCTTTATGCCGGATGATCACCTCCCCGCGCACTTCTAAAAAATCGGGAACAGGGGTTTTATTGTCCATCAGGCGCAGGGGCACGGATTTAATGGTTCTAATATTTTCCGTGATCACCTCTCCGGTATATCCGTCCCCCCGGGTGGTGGCCATGACCAGCACGCCCTTTTCATAAGTCAGTTCCACAGCCAGGCCGTCCAGCTTGGGCTCTGCCGTATAGGCCAGGGAATTGGCACCGGATGTTTTCAGACACCGGGCATGAAAATCCAGGATCTCCTGATCATTAAAGGCATTATCCAGGCTGAGCATGGGCACCGAGTGGGGGGCTGTGTCAAAGGCGGCCAAAGGCGGAGCCCCGATGCGCCGGGTGGGTGAATCCTCGGTAACCAGCTCAGGAAATTGGGTCTCGATGTCAATGAGACGTCGCAGCATCATGTCATAGGCCTGGTCATCAATGACGGGATCATCCAGCACATGATAGCGGTAACTATGTTCTGTCAAATCCCGGCGCAGTTGCCGCGCCTCAGTTTGAAATGCATCAAAATCCATGGGCAAGTTTTCCTGTCAGTTCCACGGCAAAGCCACAAGCCTGTTTACGCATGGCTTTAAACCTTTTTTTATCAGATCCCGAATCCCATACCCCGTCCTTCCGGGCAAGGCTGTCGGACACCACAAGCAACGCAGCAATGGGAATTTTTCTCAATGCCGCTGCCGCAAACAGGGCCGAACACTCCATTTCCACAGCCCAGGCCCCTTTGTCCCTGTACCAGGCCACCTTTTCAGGTGTTTCCCGGTAAATGGCATCCGTGGTCCATATAGTGGTCCGGGCCCGGGCCTCAAGCCCGGCGATTTTCAGTTCATCAACAAGTTTTGAGGTAAGACGGGCTTCGGCATGGACAGCCTGCAAATCCCCCCGAAGGTCCATATAGTGCCGGGATGTTCCCTCATCCGCCAGGGCCTTTTCCACCACCACCAGATCCCCCACGGACAAATCAGATGTAAGGGCGCCGCACCAGCCCAGCACAATAACAGCCTTTGCCCCCTTTGCAATCAGGGATTCCAGCAGCATCACCCCATAGGGCGCCCCGATATAGGGGCCTGTCACGCTCATCCCCAAAGGGTCATCTTCTTTAACCATCACACTGCTGTTAAAAAGAGCGCTGGAGTGCCACGGACCTTTCCCCTGGCGGATCAGCCCCATGTCCGGCCCCATGCTCACCAGTAATGCAGCCGGTCCCACGGCCTTTGCCTTTGTGCATCCTAAGGGCGGAACAATTGAAGAGCTATTCAGGTCCGACCATGTCGGATAGCTCATCTTTAATCTCATCAATTATGTCATACAGCCACATGACATCTTCCACAGAGAGCCGACCCGCCTTCATGGGGGCGCGGTCCGAGCCGTCTTTTTTCTTCAGAATTCTGGGACCGACCTGAAGTTTGGGTTCCCCGGTGCCGTACTGCATGATGGAGATTATCAAACCGGTCTCTTCATTTTTCCACTCAGCTATTTTCCTATCCTGTTCGGGATCATATCCTGCCATAATATATTGTCTCCTTTGATTAATGTAAAACCTCAATGGCCCCCGTGTTTTAATGAAAAGTTACCCAGATGCAAGGCGCAGATGGGTAACTTTTCGTTCAAACACTAATGAACCAAAATGCCTTGGGGGTCTATGGCCGTATCCAGTATCATTGCCCCGTCAATGGGATCAAGAATTTTCTGCCACTGTGTTTTCAGCTTGTCAATGTCTGGGGCCTCCCCAATGGCCCACAGGCAGCCGCCCCCGCCTGCCCCCGTGAATCTGGCCCCGCATCCCTGTGCCTTTGCCGATTCCCACAGCTTTATGCCCGTATTGTCCAGAACATCCGGGGTCATTTCGCAGCGCACGGCCGTTTCCTGGTTCATCAACCGTGCAGCCTCTTTAAAGGAGAAAGCACCCAGGGCTTCGGCGAACTGCCGTGTCAGCACAGAGATGCGCTCAAAGGCATCACAGGCTTTGCCGGATTTAAAAGTATTAACCCACCGGGAGTTGATATCCCTTGATTCATGGGGAATCCCGCAATAGGCCACAATAAGATGCCGGTTAAGTCTCTCCTGCTTTTCATATGAGTCAAACACCGGGTGGCGAATAAATTCCGGACTTTTCTCCCCAAAGGTCCATTCCCACAGGTTCACTCCGCCAAACGCCGCAGCCGCCTGGTCCTGGACACCGCACAGGACACCGGCCACGGCATTTTCCAGATGATGGGCCAACCAGGTGATGTGCTCGGGCTCGATCTGTTTTTCCAAGGCCTCATAAACCGCGGCAATAATGGCCACGGCGGCACAGGATGACCCGCCAAGGGCGCTTCGAACCGGAGATTGCGATTCAATGTGCAGATGCACCCCATGGGCATTAAAATACTGGAAAACAGCAAACATCAGTCCCATGGGACTGTCCCACCCTTTGTCATCAAGACCGCGCTCAATGGTGTCAAAACCCCTGGAGGAAATTTTGATGCGGCCCTGTTCCCAGGGATACAGATAGACATGGGTGCGCAGGTCAAGGGCCAGGTTCAGGGTGGCCGGCTTCAGGTGTGCCATGGGCAGATAAAATGTGGCAATATCCAGGGTGCCGCCAAAATCAATGCGGCAGGGTACACAAACGTGGATCTGTTTTTTTTCAAGTATGGGCGCAAGATTCATATTTCAGACCTCATCTTATGCAAAAATTTCAAGCTGTTAAAACTTCGTCCAATATGAAAAGGGATAAAGGATTCCAGCAGGGTTTCACCCTCCCGGATGGCAACGCCGGAGAACCTGATACGGTCTGCTCGGGCCATTTCCACGGTATTGATCCAGGACAGTTGCTTCAAAGTTCCCTTGGACACCCAGCACCCCCGGGCACTTCCGCCGAAAGGTACAGCCGGTTCCCGGGCATAACTTTCATGGCCGGTACATTTCGGGCAGACAACCCGCCCGGCCTTGAAATCAAACCACACCCTGGCAGAATCTATACCCTCAATGCCTGTACTGCAGTCATCGCACTGGTCAAGCCCGGGAGAAAACCCGGACAGACGCATGAAACGGATCTGGAACAGCAGGCTTATCACCTCTGTGGGGATAAGCCCCTTGTCCACCATTTCAAGGGCCGTGTAAAGCAGTTCAAAAATCTCGGGTTGGGCTTTGCCCTCCTCCAGCCACTGGGTGACAATTTCCGTCCAATACGAAGCATAGGCCGTATTCACCACATCATACCTGATCTGGGAAAACCCGTTTTCAAGAACCGTCTGGCACAGGTTGATCATGGCGTCCCTGTTCTTTTTGGGAAAGGAACACTGGATATGATTGACCGAAAACAGGTCCATGGCACCGGAAAACCTGCGCACGCTCTTTTTGGCGTTTTTTGCCATCACGCTGATCTTACCCCGGTCCCGGGTAAGAAAGGTGATGATCAGGTCGTGGTCTCCATATTCGATTTTCCTCAGTAATATGGCCTCGGTGTTGAAATCACAAGCCATGGCCGAATATGTCATCAGAATCCAAGCAAAATTTTTGAAATCGTAAAATAACAGTAAACACTGGAAAGATCCATGAACGTCGTAACAAACGGCCCTGTGGCAACGGCCGGATCAATATTGAGCCTTTCAAAAATAACCGGCACTGTTGTCCCCACAAGTGCTGCCACACTCATGGCTGCCACAATGGAAATGCTGACACTTAAGCCCAAAGCCCAGGAAAAAGGTTCCGCCATGAACCGAAACTTGGCCACAGAACCGATCAGGATGCCATACAGCATCCCCAGAATAAACCCGACTCCCAGCTCCTTTGTCAACATTTTTGTAAAATCCCGGATATTCACCTGACCTGTGGCAATGCCCCTCACCATAATGGTGGCACTCTGGGTGCCGATATTGCCGCCCATACCCATGATAATGGGGATAAAGGCAACAAGCCCTGTGAATTTTGCCAGGGTGGATTCAAATCCGCCAATGATAAAAGAGTTTGCAATGCCGCCAAGACAGCTTGCCAGCAGCCACGGCATCCGGATCCGGGTCCCTTTGATGATGGTCTGGGTTTCCACATAATGCTCACCCACGCCCGCCATCTTCAACATATCTTCCGTGGCGGTCTCATGCAGAATATCGATGACGTCATCCACCGTGACAATACCGATGATACGATTATCATCATCCACAACGGGAATGGCCAGATAGTCATAACGGGACACCAGGCGGGCAACCACTTCCCGGTCAGTGTAAGGTTTGACGGAGACAATGTCCGTGGCCATGAAAGCTTTGAGAGGCTTGTCCGGAGATTCCACCACCAGTTGACGAAGGGAACTGACGCCCACAAGCTTGCCGTAAGTATCGATGACATAGATGTAAAAAGGCATTTCAACATCCAGATACTTGTTCTGTAATGCTTCAATAACCTCCTTGGCCTTGACGTCTTCTTCCAGGGCCACGAAATCCTTGACCATGAGGCTGCCGGCAGTATCCTCATCATAGCTCATAATCTGCTCGACATTGTAGGATTCTTCCTTTTTCATTTTGGACAGAATCTTGTCGGACAGTTCCTCGTCCAGACACCCGAGCAGATCGGCGGCATCATCCGAGGGCATGTGATCAAACACCGTAACCAGCTTATCAAAATCTACGATTTTAACAATTTCCACAAAGGTGTTTTCGGACAGGTGTGAAAACAGCAGGGCAATGTCTTCGGGGTTATCCAGCAGATTGAACAGCTTTTCCCGGTTCAGGGGAGTCATATTCTCAAAAACAATGGACAGGTCTGCCATGTGTGTCTTTTTTATGATATTGAGCAGCTGCCTGTTGGCTCCCCGGCGCAACAACCGGGTAATGCTGGTCTCAAGTATCTGGATTTGCTCTTTTTGCATGGGTAAATTTCCTTTGGGCAGACAGTATCGGAAAGATTATAGCATTATTTTAATGTGTGCGCTTTTTTTAAGATTTTCCATCCATTTTTTGAACTGGACCTCCCCCTGTTCCCGGAACAGAATATCATGGATCTGTTTTTCCACATCCTCCCGGACAGTGCCCTGTCCCTGGGAAATGATATCGGTCACATAAAGGATCTGGAAAGAATCCCCCATATCAACGGGCTCGGTGTACTGGCCCTTGCCAACCCCTTTGAGCGCCTCTTTGATCACGGCACTGAAGCTTGATATGTCAAATTCACCAAGTTCACCACCGGAAGCGGCATTGGAGCCGATGGAATAATCTTTGGCGACTTGTGAAAAATCACCATTGTTTTTGAGCTTTTCCCGGACCGTGGAAAGGTCCCTGGAATCCTTTACGATTATATTTTTCAAATAATATTTCTTCTTGGCCTTGAATTCCTGCTCATGGCTGTTGTAATAGGCTTTTATCTCCTCGTCCGTGACAACGATCTTGGAGCGGACCGCCCTTGCAAAGACCATGCTCTGGAGAATCTGCTCCCGGATTTTGCCACGGTATTGCTCAAGAGTCATTCCCTGGGCAGCCAGGCTACGTTCCAGATTTTCCTGGTCCAGAGAGTGCTCTTTTTTAAAATTTTCCACGGCATCGTTCACATCAATGTCATCCACGGCAATGCCCATCCGCTTGGCTTCCTGAATCACCAGACTGCTCTCCACCAGCTGGTTGAGAACCTGGGTATGCATTTGCGCCATGACCTCTTTTTTCCTGACTGATGATTCCTGGGAGGCCTCGATATTTTCCCGGTACTGGGCGGCAGCCGTATCAAGGGTGGACAGTGTGATAATATCATCATTGACAATGGCGACAATTCGGTCAACCACCTCCTGGGCCAGACAATTTTTTGCCCAGAAAAACGCAAGTACAAAAATGACTACTTTTATGCCTCGTTTTTTTTTCATACATCCACTCTTATTGATTTTCAGCGTCCATTAAAAAGGAACTCAACACCAGTTTGTCAATGTATACAGGATAGATGTCCTGTAATTTCTGCATCCATTCGCCAAAAATTTCCTGGCTTTTTTCCATCCGCAGCCTGAACACCAGATTATTTTCATCCATTATTTCTGAATTGCTATCGTCATTATTATTATTGCCCTGCCCCCCGCCCTGGCCTGTAACGCGGTCATAAAAGGCGATCATGTCATCGGGGTGAATTTCCTGGGATGCCACCAGATCCTGCAAAATTAATTTTCGGATGACCAGATCCTTTTTTAATCTCTTTTTCCAGGCTGGGTATGATATGGCCCTTTCAAGGAGCATTTGCTCGAAGCTGTCTTCGGGGTAGTCTTTTTTAAAATCCGCAAGAGCCAAATCAAGTTCCTTGGCATCGACATCAATTCCCTTGGCTGCAGCTGCGGCCAGCATCACAGCCTCATCGGACAGATCCGACACAAGATCCATTACCATGGCATTGTATTCATCGGCCCTGTCCTTTATATCATAGGGGTAGTTGGCCCACTTGACCTCCAGCTCCCTGGCAAAGTCAGCCCGGCTGATTTCCACGGTGCCGGCCTTAATGATGACGCCTTTTAGTTCAACTTTTTTTTGATCCGTACACCCGGATCCAAGAAAAATTGAAATGGCAATACCTGCGGCCACAGGCCATAAAGCCTCAATGGAAAAGGGGCTTGAAAATCCCCTTAAACGTCCATTGAACTCTTTTATGCCATGCCAGATATTTACAATGCTGCTCATTTCCTCTTCCCGATTTTACCCACTGCCATGGGCCGGTATTTTAATTTATGGGGGAAGCGTTTCCTTAATCTTTTTTAAAAATTAAAACTTAAAAAGGACAAAGGTATCCATAAAGTCCGTTCCCCTAAATTTTTGGAAACTTTTAACATTATGCCTGTTTTTTCGCAAGCCCCCTCTCCTCTTCAAAACGTTCGGGGCAGTCGAATCAATCTGCTTGAAAACTCAAAATTAACCGGACAGGGGATAATGACAGGCCGTCAGGTGCCCAGGGTCATTAAAATGTGCAGAAAGCACCGGGATCTTTTCAAAACACAGAGGACGAGCATCAGGACAGCGGGAGGAAAAGCGGCATCCCGGGGGCGGATGTTCTGCCGAAGGAATTTCACCTTTAAGCGGGATTCTGCTTGAACAGAGGTCCGGATCGGGTACCGGGATCGCCTCAAGCAAAGCCTTTGTATAAGGATGGCACGGATGGTTATACAAACGTTGTGCATCAGCAATTTCCATGATCCGGCCCAGGTACATGACAATTATGCGGTCGGACATGTGGCGGACCACGGCCAGGTCATGGGAAATAAACAGAAAGGTCAAGCCCATGGCAGACTGAAGATCCAGCAATAAATTCAAAATTTTTGACTGGACCGAGACATCCAGGGCGGAAACAGGCTCATCACATACCACAATCTGCGGGGTCATGCTGATGGCCCGGGCAATACCGATCCGCTGGCGCTGACCGCCTGAAAACTCATGGGGATATTTGGCCAGTGCCCCGGAATCAAGGCCCACCTGGTCCAGTAGGGAATCAACCTGCATGGCTGTTTTCTGTTGGGACACCCCGTGAATGCGAAATTTTTCTTCCAGGATCTGGCGCACGGTCTGCCGGGAATTTAAGGATTCGAAAGGATCTTGAAATATCATCTGCACCCGGGTTGAAAACTCTTTACGCATTTTCCGGGTCATGGCAGCCAATGGTTTTCCATCCAGCAGAATACGACCGGCAGTCAAAGGGTACAACCCCATGATACACCGTCCCAGGGTGGTTTTACCACATCCGGATTCGCCCACAATGCCAAGGGTTTCCCCCTTGAACACCGAAAAGCTGATACCATCCACCGCATGGACATTCCCGGTCCGGCGCAGGAAAACACCCGAGGTAACCGGAAAATATTTCTTAAGATCCTGGATATCCAGAATCGGTTGACAATCTACTTCACAGTCTGATTCGCCCATTTACCCTTTCCTGGAAAACACTCTTTTACAATATAGTCCGCACCGGGAAAATAGCACAGCGGATGTGCAAAAAACAAGCTGGTTCAATTTATTGATGATTTGTTGACAAAGCTATAGTTTTCCCCTAATAGATTTTCTTTTGATTTAATAAATGTAATAGAATAAAGATAATCGCACACATATCAAGACCAAAAAACAAACCTATTTACGATATAACAGCCATGGGCTGATTTGACATATCAACTGCCGGGCTCAGCCCACAACGAAGTTTGAAAGATTTTGGCGGCTTACCCAATCTTTCATATAAAACAAAAAAAAAATAGGAAAACAGCTGTAATGAGCAGTGCAATCATCGACAACTTCTGGGTCATCGTGTCGGCCGTATTGGTGTTTTTAATGCAGCCGGGGTTCATGTGCCTTGAATCCGGACTGACCCGGCCTAAAAACAGCATAAATGTAGCCATTAAAAATATTGCCGATTTTGTCTTTTCGGTCATGGGGTTCTGGGTGATCGGATTCGGCATCATGTTCGGGCTTTCCCACCAAGGGCTTATCGGCACCACCTGTTTCATGCCCGAATTTGGCGATAATTTCCATCTGATGTCTTTTTTCCTTTTCCAGACCATGTTCTGCGGTACGGCGACCACCATTTTTTCAGGTGCCGTGGCCGAACGGATGAGATTTTCATCGTATCTACAGGTGGCGATACTTCTGTCCGCCGTCATTTATCCGGTGTTCGGTCACTGGGCCTGGAACGGTCTTGACAGCGGTCACACTGCCGGGTGGCTGGGGGCGGCAGGTTTTGTGGATTTTGCAGGTTCCACCGTTGTCCACAGCATTGGCGGCTGGGTTGCCCTTGCCAGCTTAATTGTTCTTGGCCCGCGACATGGACGTTTCGGAAAAAATGGAAAGCCCGTAGACTTTCATGGCAACGATCTGCCTTTATCTGTGCTGGGAACTCTTCTTTTGTGGATCGGCTGGGTGGGGTTTAATGGCGGTTCGACTTTGGCCATGGACGCCCGGGTACCGGGGATTATTGTAAAAACGGTTATCGCAGCCTCATCGGGTGCGGCCTTTTGCCTTTTCATCGGATACACGGTCAACAAAACGTCTAAAATCACATTTCTGATCAACGGCTCTTTAGGCGGCCTTGTTGCCATTACCGCCTGCTGCCATTGCGTCACCATCTCAGAATCCGTAATTATTGGCGCAGTATCCGGAGCACTGTGTCTGATCGTTGAAGAACTTCTTTTCCATTACCACATTGATGATGCGGTTTCCGCTGTACCGGTCCACTTGGGATGCGGCATCTGGGGCACTCTTGCCGTGGCGTTTTTCGGGGATCCGCAAATCCTTGGCACAGGCCTGGGGTTTATATCCCAGCTGATGGTTCAAATCACAGGTATCCTGGCAGCCTGTTTTGCAGGCTTTATTATACCCTTGTTTGTCATTGGAAATATAAACCGGATATCGCCCCTGCGGGTATCTGCCCAAGAGGAGGAGGTGGGGTTAAACATTTCCGAACACGGAGCCAAAACCGAAACCTTTGATTTTCTGCGCGTCATGCAGGTACAGGAGCAGACCGGAGATCTGTCCCTGCGGGTACCTGTGGACCCGTTTTCAGATACGGGCATCATTGCAGGCCGATATAATAAAATGATGGATGCCTTGCAGCAGATGGGTGAACGGTTCCAGCAACTGTTTAACGGATCCCCCCAGGCCGTGGTGGCCACGGATGCCAGCGGCTCTATTATCCAGGCGAATAAAGGATTTGAAACCTTGTTCGGATATCCGGCCGAAACGCTTTATGGCGCACATAACCTGGATTTGATTATCCCAAAGGATTTGCGCCTTGAGGCGACCACCGTGCGCCAGGCCATTTCAGCTGGCAAAACCATTGAAAAGGAAACCAAACGCAGGCATAAATCCGGACGGCTCATCCCGGTTTCTCTTCTTGGCTTTCCCATCATGGTCAACAATCTTATTGAAGGCGAATTTTTTATTTACCAGGATATTACCCAACGAAAAACCCTGGAAGACCAGTTATATCGCAAGGCCTTTTACGACAGCTTGACAGGACTTCCCAACCGGGCTCTGTTTTTGGACCGCCTCATGCAGACCTTGAAACGACAGGAGCGAAACAAACAGACACATTCGGCCGTGTTCCTGATCGATCTGGACCGGTTCAAATGGGTGAATGACAATCTGGGCCACCAGACTGGAGACGCTCTGTTAAAAAAAGCATCTCATAGATTTTTATCCTGTGTCAGAAGTATGGACACTGTGGCCCGACTGGGTGGAGACGAATTTGCGGTACTGCTTGAGGAGATCAGTGACGCCAGACAGATTATTGCCATTGCCAGAAGAATCCGGGATGAGACGGCCCGGCCTTTTATACTGAAAGAAAACACGGCGTCGATTAGTGCAAGCATCGGCATAATAGTTGATACAAGTTCTTACATCCGGGCTGATGATATTTTAAGGGATGTGGACATTGCCATGTACCGGGCCAAGACAACCGGAAAATCAAAATTCAGAGTATTCGGCAAAAAGCTTCGACAAATGGCCCATGATGCACTGCAGCTTGAAAACGATCTGAAAACCGCTTTGGAAAAAAATCAATTTACCCTGCACTATCAACCCATTGTTATTTCAAAAACAGGCAGACTGAAAGGCTTTGAGGCTCTGATCCGCTGGGTTCACCCCACCCGGGGGATTATCCCCCCATCGGATTTTATCCCCGTTGCCGAAGATAACGGGCAGATCATCCCCATTGGCCAATGGGTGATTAACACCGCCTGCCGGCAGCTTAAACTATGGCAGGATCAATTCCCCGGGTTTAAACACCTGACCGTAAGCGTCAATATTTCTGTCCAGCAGTTCTCTTCCAACAATCTTGAAAAAATTGTGGAAACGGCATTGAATGAAACAGGACTTGAGGCCCACTGCCTTGTGGCAGAACTGACAGAAAGTGCTGTAATCGATAAGCCTGAGACGGTAATCGGCCACCTTAACCGGTTAAAACAAAGCGGAATTAAAATTGCCATAGATGATTTCGGAACAGGGTATTTTTCCCTGGCTTACCTGAAAAACTTTCCCTTGGATTTCTTAAAAATGGATAAATCCTTTGTGGATGATATTAACCGAAATCATGAAAATCTTGAAATTGCCAAAGCCATTATTACTTTGGCCCAGAATTTGGATTTACAAGTGATCGCCGAAGGCATTGAGTCCAGTGACCAGCTTGAAACGCTCCAGGGAATCGGTTGCGATTTTATCCAGGGGTATTATTTCTCAAAACCCGTGGATGCCACCCAGGCAACCACACTGATACAAAAAGGAATTGGATATAAAAAAAATGAAAAGGAATCAGACAAAAAAGTATGAACATAAAAAAGGGTTGATGAACAAAGCCATTGCCCAAAAACCCTTTGAAAATTGACTTACTGGACAGTTACATTGACCGCTGCAGGTCCTTTCTGTCCGTCCTCCACATCGAAAGTGACCCGGTCACCCTCATTAAGAGATTTAAAGCCTGTTGCATTGATACCGGTATGATGCACGAATACGTCAGGTCCCTCCTCCTGTTCGATAAATCCGTACCCCTTTGCATCATTAAACCACTTTACGATCCCATTTGCCATTGCGACTCTCTCCTTACTTGTAGTGAATAATTTTAGTTTCAGACTCAGGTCCTGCCACGCCAACAAATGGGGTCCAGCCCTTAGAACGAAACTTTCAAAGCCCTGCTTTTGCAGCTTTGGTTGTATATTATTAGCTTTTGCTTAAAAATCAAGGATTATTTATTAAAATTTAATTTTTTTTCGCCGCCATGGGCCAAGTGGCACGCAGCATAATGGTTACAGCAAATCTGCATCAGTCCGGGGCGGTGGTTTTCGCACTTTATCATTACTTTTTTGCACCGTTTGGCAAATCGACACCCGGTAGGCATTTCAGTCAAAGCAGGCACATTGCCGGGGATGGTGGGAAGGTGTTGTTTCGCCGTTTGCGCAAGGGATGGGATGGACTTCAAAAGTCCCTGGGTATAAGGGTGAAACGGTTGCCGAAACAAATGCTTCACAGAAGCGATTTCCGCCACGGTGCCCGCATACATGACAACAACCCTGTCACAGTTCTCTGCGATCAGTCCAAGATCATGGGTGATCAAAATGACAGCCATACCGGTTTTGTCCCGGAACTGAAAAATAAGATCCATGATCTGGGCCTGCACTGTCACATCCAGGGCCGTGGTCGGTTCATCGGCAATGAGAATATCCGGTTCACAGGCCAGGGCCATGCTTATCATCACCCGTTGACGCATCCCGCCGGACAACTGATGGGGATACTTTTTCATCACCTGGGGGGCATCGGGTATCCCTACTTTTTCAATCATCTGCAGGGACGCCCGGTCTCTTTGGCGGGCATCCATGCCGGGGAAATGCAGAGAATAAATTTCTGCAACCTGCCGTCCTATGGTATGGACCGGGTTTAATGCGGTCATGGGTTCCTGGAAAATCATGGAAATTTTTTTACCCCGGATTTTACGCATGGCATTAATGGGAAGATCAAGCAGATTTTGTCCTTTAAACAGGATTTCTCCGGCAATGATTTTTGACACAGGCTTCGGCAAAAGCCGCATCAGACTCAAGGCGGTCACACTCTTGCCGCACCCGGACTCCCCGGCAATGCCCAGGACCTGGCCCGGGGCAAGTTCAAAACTGACATCATCCACGGCAAGGACCTGCCCCTGGTCGGTCCGAAATGCGACCCCAAGATGTTTGACGGCTAAAAGCGGCAGATGATCCGGTTGATTCATTCAGGCTGAACCTTTCGTTTATATTTATCGTCAATGACGGTGACAGGGGCAAACACCCGGCCCGCTTTCACCGCGGCAAGGGTATTTTGGCGAATGTGCTCATCAATCCAGAAAAGCCCGCCCGTGGAAGAGGAGAACGGATCAAACAGATTATCGGACACAGGGGTGCCGTGAAATTCAGGCAGCCGCATCCACCGCCAGCAGGCCAGCCGGACATAGGGCACCATATATGAAGGTACATAGGCACAGATATCATGGATCTTATTTTGAATGGTTCTGGACAACGTGATACGCTCCTGTTCATCCAGACTGTCCCGGTACTGGTCAATGAGTTTATCCAACTCAGGGTCATCGGTATTGGTGATGTTGTTGGTCTGGGGTTTATGGGCGTTGGCCGAGTGCCACCCCTCCCAGAAGGCGGGCCGCATGCCGGCACTCCACCCCATCCAGGCCACATCATGTTTTTTCTCCAGGGTTTTCTTGAACATGGCCGTGGGGTCAAGTCGTTCCAGTTCCAGATTAATGCCGGCCTTGAGCGCTTCCTCTTTTAAAACTGCCAACCGGGGCATATGCTCTTCAAGATAATAGGTCACGGTGACGGAAAACCGCATGTCTCCTTTGGCCCAGATACCGTCCAGCCCCCTTTTCCAACCCGCCTGGTTCATCAGCGATTCAACCTTTGAAATATCGTATCCCCGGGGTTTAATGGAATAATCAGTATACTTTCCATACCCGTAAAAGGCCTGGGGCAGCCGGAAATAATCCCCCCGCAGCACCTGCCGGATCACCTTATCCATGTTCATGGCATGGGCAAAGGCCTGGCGAACGCGAATATCCTTGAATATGGGCCGGTCCAGGTTCAGCCACATCCCCCGGGAGGGCTGCTCCAGGTCATTGAAAAACCAGATACGCTCCACATATCCTTTATTAATAACCGGGGTGTTGGACTTCTGGTGCCAGAATTTCGGCAGCACCATGCCAAAGGTATCCAGACGTCCTTTTTTAAAATATTCCCACTGCATGTTCACATCCCGGATAACCGTGAACAGAACTGAATCCACATTAAACCGGTTTTTAAAATACTGCCGGTCCTTTGCCCACCACTGTTTTTTACGAAGAAAACGGATGAACCGTCCTTTTTTAAACTCACTGATCTGGTAAGCCCCGGTATTTGGCACAACAGCCCAGTTGAACCGGGAGATAAAGTCATCCCCCAGACTTTTAAAAAAATGTTCGGGCGTGGGACTGATACCAAGTTTCAGGTACAGGTCAGGTACGGCCTTGGTGCTTTTTACCGCAATGGTGTAATCGTCAAATGCGGTGACAGATTCAATTTCACGGGTGTAGTAGTCATTATACCAGGGAGCGACAATATGTTCGGACCGCATGAAGGTCAGGGTATACAGATAGTCCCTGGCGGTCACCGGTACCCCGTCCGACCACAGGGCATCGGGATCCAGCCTGAAGTACATGGTTTTTTTATCAGGGTCGTAGGCCCAGTGGGTGGCAAGCTCGGGGATAATCTGCCGTGTAACCGGATGGATATTTATCAAGGAGAGCTGATTGTCCAGAATCGCGCTTCTGAAAGAGCCGTTGGAGTCCGGCCCCACCACCCTGAAGGTCATGGGAAAACTCATAATGCCCTCCCGGAGTACACCGCCTTTTTCAGCATTGGCATCGGCAAACACCGGATCTGTATCATTGGTGAGCCACAGGATATTGTCCGGCAGTTTTTGATAGACCAGGGGGGCAAGCCCGGCATTGGAAGGCAGTTTCGGCGGGGGTACATTCCGGGAGTCATCGGATGAACAGCCCATAAATCCCTGGCAAAGGCAAAGAAAAAAAACAGCCCATACTGCAGATAAAACCGGTCTGAGATTCACTTTTACACCCTGATTTAAAAAGATTTAATCAATCCTTGACAGCATTTGCCAAAAAAGTAAAACAATACAGCAATTTTGGATCTGATCCAAGATTTAAACCGACCAACAGGAGTTTTTTTGTCTCTTATGATCCTCCATGTGGACATGGATGCCTTTTTTGCATCAGTGGAACAGCGGGACAACCCGGGCCTTCGGGGTAAACCCGTTATCGTGGCAGGTCATTCCGGCCGAAGTGTCGTATCAGCAGCCAGTTACGAGGCACGCAAATTCGGCATCCATTCAGCCATGCCCGTATTCCAGGCCAGACAGCTTTGCCCCCATATCATTATCCAGCCGGGCAGCCGGGAAAAATATGCCCGGGATTCAAGAAAAATCATGACGATCCTGAGACAGTTTTCCCCTTTGGTGGAACCGGTTTCCATTGATGAAGCTTTTTTGGACATCGCCGGGTGTGAAAAATTGATCGGATCAGCTGAACAAGCCGCCCAAAAAATTAAAACTGAAATTTTCAATCACCTGGCCCTGACCTGTTCTGTGGGCGGGGCACCGGTCCGGTTCCTGGCAAAAATCGCATCGGATATGAACAAGCCCGACGGGCTGACCATTATCCATCCCGAGGCCATGCCGAAAACCATTGAAACCCTTCCCATCAGCAAGGTGCCCGGGGTGGGTGCAAGGGCCCTGGAGCAGATGAAAAATCTTCATATTGAAACCCTGGGCGATGTGGCAAAGTTCGATCTGGCCCTGTTAAAAAATAAATTCGGCAGTTTCGGACAAAGGCTGTTCCAACTGGCCCGGGGCATTGATCCCACCCCCATCGAACCGGAAAGACCCCGCAAATCCATATCCGGCGAGGTGACCTTGTCCCAGGACATTTCCGATCCCCGGGAAGTGAAATCTTTGCTTCTTGCCCAGGCCCACAGGGTGGGAAATGAACTGCGGGCCTATAATCAAAGATGCAGAAAGGTCAGCATTAAGCTGAAATTTTCCGACTTTTCCCAGATTACCCGTAGCAAAACCCTTGACACATGGATCTCATCATCCAATGCTCTTTTTGACCAGGCCGTATCACTATATGACAACTTGACTATTACAAAAAAAATTCGCCTGGTGGGTGTCGGAGTATCTGAATTCCAGGACCGTCAAACGCCCGTGCAACTGTCTTTGTTCACCGATAAAAACCAGACAAATAACAGGCAATGGGAAATTGTGGACCAGGCCATGGATTCGGTGCTTGCCAAATTCGGTCCCAATGCCCTGAATAAGGCGAATCTGAATAATTATAAAACTTCAACAAAATACATAGGAGACCAAAAAGTGAATCCGTTTTATGCTGTGGAAGTAACCATTACAGGCAGGGTTCAGGGTGTATGTTTCAGGCATGAAACCCACCGGGAGGCCCAGACCAGAGGATTATCAGGCTATGTCAGAAATATGCCCGACGGATCGGTCCAGGCCCTGTTCCAGGGTGAACAGGGCAATGTTCAACAGATGCTGGCCTGGTGCCGAAAGGGTGCCACCTTTTCAGAGGTCAAGGATGTGAGCACCCGAACGGTTCCAGTGGATCCGGCATTGACAGATTTTAAGATCCGGTATTAAAACCTAAAAGCCGAGCGCCTCGTTGACGAGTATGATCTTTATGCGTCCCTTCTCAAAGGATTTCTCTGTAATGGTCCAATAATTACAGATTCTGTCCGGGCTTGAACAATCGTGGCAAAAACCTGCTTTGGCACAGGGTGTTTTCTTGTCAAGCTTCATGCAGTTCACAGGCGCCGCATAATTTTTGACCCGGCACATGGCGTCCTCGATATTAGGGCAGATCTTGTTACGCCCCACGATGAGCAGCACGGTTTTAGGTCCCCACATGATGGCCGCCACCCGGTTGCCGATCATATCCAGGTTGACCAGCTGCCCCTCTTCGGTAATGGCGTTGGTCCCGGTGATAAACAGGTCCGCCATGAGGGAACGTCTTCTCAGTTCAAACTTTTGCTCCGGGGACAGGCTTTGATCAAAGGTGTTTATCACCTCAAAATCGGGGTTGTCCTTGAGGGCATGGAAAAGACCCGTGGACACAAAGGATACAGACCCGCCCCAGGAAAGGGTTTTCGCCCCAAGAGGAGGGATAATGGTCTTCAAGGCGATATTTTTGGCCTCTTCAGAAGAATCGGCGATATAAACCTCAAACCTGTTGCCTTCAAGACGTTGCTTTACTGATTCCAGCTTGAGCTTCCAGTAATTATCTATTGGATTTTCCATTGGTTCTCCTTTTCCGGGGATTACCGGATGGATTCGGTACCCGGAAGGTGTAACTCATATTTCAGATTAAACGTCGCTTTGATCCTGGCACTGTTTTCGTCCTTTTCAGCAACAGGATCAGGCTCAGTTACAAAAACTCTTTTTACATCGATATTACCTGTCTGGGTCAGGTAATTGGCGATTTCATAACCACGCGTGCACCCAAGGCCTTAAGGCCTCTCCATCCTGTTTGGGCTGCAGCGCGTCGGCATTCGAGCTCTTTTCTCCGGCATTTTCACCGGGTTTCAGGGCCTGCTCAATGGCGGCAAACAGATCCATCCGGTCTTTTTTGTCTCGCTCAACTTTAACCTGTGCCTTGTGCAGGGCCACAAGTCCGACTTCTGCCTCCTGTTTCAAAAGATCGCAGGAGATCCCGGAAAGTGCCAGTTGATCGAACTGCACCAGGGGATCATTTTTCCCCTGTGCTGACAGACCGAATTTATCCTTCATCACCTCTCCCGGAACAGCTTCGGCCCCATACGGGTCATGCTATTGCAACACTTCGGCCAATTCATATATCATGAGATGTGCCCTGGCGCAAAAAAGAGGTCCCCTAAAAAAAATGAAAAAAGTCTCATGCAAAACCCTAACCTATCTGTCGGCATTCAGATTGAGTTTTTTCACCATGGGTATCCAGACAGCCAGAACAAAAAGACCGGAAAAAATAGCCAGACGGGCAATCACGTGGATCGTGTCGGCCCAGTCCAGGGAGATAAACCACATGGCAAATGCCGCCACAATAAAATAGAGAAAAATCATCAGGGACGAGGCTGTGCCCGCCCCCTGGTCAACCTGCTGAAGGACCAGGTGATTGCTTGGAGGCCGGCTTAACCCAAAGAAAAAAGAGGCCATGGCCATGGGCAGGGCAAGTCCCCAGGGACCTGGAACAAGGTCGGCATGCATTAACAGCCCTGCGATCAGTATCCCGGCAAAGCCGATGGTCACAATTTTCTGGGAAGCCATGCGTCTTTGAATCCTGGTGCATATAAAAGATCCAGCCATGATGGCGCCGGCATTGAATGCGAAAAAATAACTGAACACCTGTTCCGAAGTACCAAAACGGGAAATGTAAATGGTTGACGCCGATCCGATAAAAGAGAAATGGGGCAGGACAATAATCGAAAAAAGCAGAACCAGCCCGATATACCGTAGATTGCCAAACAATTTCAGATACAGTCCCATGGTCTGAAAAATGCTCACATTCTCGGGGGCCTGCACAGTCTCCTTTAACCAGAGTACGCCGCCCAATGCAATGATCCCCATGGCAGCCTGGGCAAAAAACACCCAGTTCCAGGAGAGCCAGGTCATGATCACCCCGCCAATCACCGGTGCCAGCATGGGTGCCAGGGCCATGATCACTGCCATATAGGCAAGGATGCGTTGTCTTTGCTGGCCTTCATACAGGTCCTTGGTAATGGCCATGGAGATCACCACGCCCGATGATGCCCCGACACCCTGGAGAACTCTCAGGACGATGAGCTGGTAAATATCGTCCACAAACCCGCTCACAAAGCTTGCGATTATATAGATTATGATTCCCGCCATAAGCAAAGGTTTTCGGCCGTATTTATCTGACAAGGGCCCGTACAGCAGCATACTGACGCAGAATCCGATGAAAAATCCGCTCAGGGTGAGGTTCACCACGGACATAGGCCGCTGCCAGATCTTTTGCAGCAAAGGTAACGCCGGAAGATACATATCCGTTGATAACGGAGGAAAAGCCGCCAGAAGCGCCAGAAGGCACATCATTTTTAATGTATTGGTCTTCATTTATATTATCACTTTTGATAATTATCACCGGTGACAGCATCAGATGCCATGATGCTGTCCATAAAAAGTTGGACAATTTATGACAAATTTCTTTTTATTTCAACAAGAAATACAAACACAGCAAAAAACCAGACTTAAGATTTATCAGCCAGACTTGCAAAAATGCACAAATTTACGCTAACCTTGGTCAATCCGAGGAAACGATAAACCTGCTTCCAACTATTTTTCACGAAGGGAATTTATAAAAGATGAAAAGGAATGAACATATAGTGAATTACCCGAATTTACTGATTGGATTGTTATTGGGCGGACTCGTATTGTGTACAGCAAATACTGCGTTTAGTCAGGAAAAATTAACCCGTTCAAGGGGGCAAAAGGTGTATGTCCCGGCATATTCACATATTTACACGGGCAACAGGCAGACCCATTCGCTTCTAACCGTAACGTTGAGTATTCGCAATACAGAGATGGACCACGGCATTGAGATCGTATCTGTGGACTACTACGACACCAAAGGCATGCTATTAAAAAATTACCTTCCCGCACCCATTTCCCTCAGACCCCTTGAATCCATTCGCTATGTCGTGGACTATGACGATACGGCCGGAGGATCCGGGGCTAATTTCATTGTTGAATGGAAATCAGAAAATCCAGTGAATCCCCCGATTCTGGAAACCATAATGATCGGTTCAAGATCCTCTTTTACGTCCCGGGGTCAGGCTCTTATCCCCTTGCCATGATACCCCAATCGCGCATTTCTCCTGATTAGATTCCAGGACCGCCAACCGGCGGTCCTGGACTGTTTCCATGTCATTTATGAAATAGACTCAAAGTACGACCATTATAAGTTCTATTCGACGATCTCCAGAATAACTCTTTTCTGCTCCTTTGCAGAGGCACAGGCAAGAATGGTTCGCATGGCCTGGGCTGTGCGGCCTTTTCTGCCGATCACTTTCCCAAGGTCCTCCTTAGCCACCCGCAGTTCCAGCACAAGGGTCTGCTGGGCTTTGATTTCTTGTACGTCAACCTTTTCAGGATCATCAACCAGCGCTTTCGCCATAAGTGTAATCAACTCTTTCATTAACGGTTCTCCTTTAGCCAAAATGACAATAGAATAAGATGCTTACGCTACAACATGTAACTGTATAGGGCTGACTTTGTCGAAAATTTCATATAGAATATCATAACTGACTATAATCACAAGCCCTATTTGCAATAGGTTCAAAATTCCCTGTAACGGCCATGGACTGGTCCGGCATATCAACGGCTATACTCAATCCCCGACGAAGTCTGGAAAATCTGTTTAGTCTACAGAGAGTTGCATATAAAAATCAGATCAAAGCGAACATTTTCTTTTCACTCCATATCGCAGCATAATCGTGAAAACCCGATGTTAAAATCAGCGACTTAGAACCCTTCAGGGGATGGGGCCAGATAAACAAAAAATTTAACAATTCATTCCGGCTTTCCTATTTTTTATTTTTTTTGGTATGTATCTTTTGCATGTGAAAGTTAACAATATCAAAACAGCAGGGAGTCTGTTTTTCATGGATATTTGGTTTGTTTTAATGGAATTGGTATCTGTTTTCGGCATGGCATTCATCCTGGGAGGCCTTGCCCAAAAATTCAGACAAAGCCCAATTATCGGCTATATTTTTGCCGGGGTGGCAGCAAGACTCTTGATCAATGACACCACAATGATCAGCAACTTGGCGGAAATCGGCGTCTCCTTGCTGCTGTTTTCCATCGGCCTGGAGTTTTCCTTCAAACAACTTAAACGCATGGGCAAAATCGCCTTTGGAGGCGGGGCTTCCCAGGTGAGCCTCACCGTGGGCACTGTCTGTCTGGCAGGACTGTTTTTTATGGAACTTCCCCAGGCGTTTACACTGGGCGCACTTGTGGCATTAAGTTCCACAACCATTGTCTTAAGAGTACTGGTGGACAAAGCCCAGATGGAATCCATTCACGGCAGGACAAGCCTTGGCATACTTTTGTTCCAGGATATTGCCATTGTCCCGCTGGTCATCATGATCTCCTTATTTGTCCCCCGCAGCAGCGGCCCGGGTCTGGGAACACACCTTGTTCACCTTGCGGCCGCCGTGTCAGGGCTTGTGCTGATACTGTACATCCTGCTGTATCATCTGGTGCCCAAACTGCTTTCGTCCCGATTTGTCTTCCCCAATCGCGAACTGACGGTTTTATTTGCCGTTGCCACGGGGCTTGGTGCCACCTGGGCAGCCCACACGGCCGGAATTTCACCGGCATTAGGCGCCTTTGTAGCGGGAATGCTCATCGGCGAATCCCCCTTTGCCACCCAGGTGAGGTCTGACATTGGATCATTGAAAATTCTGATGGTAACCCTGTTCTTTGCTTCGGTGGGCATGTTTATCAAGCCGCTCTGGTTCATCACCCATATCCATCTTATATTTCCCCTGGCCCTGGCCATCTTTTTACTCAAAGCAGGCATTATTTTCGGCATAACAAGATTTCTTGGCGTGGACCGCCGACATGCTCTGGCCACGGGGATTGTTCTGGGTCAGATTGGAGAATTTTCATTTGTTCTGGCCAGCGAAGCCATGGACGGCGGGCTTTTAAACCAGACATCCATGGACTACATTATCGCCGTGACCATTTTACTTATGCTCGCCACCCCTTACATGGTGACAGCCGCGCTGCCTTTAAGCGACAGGCTCATAAATCTGTTCTTTAAAAAAAATCGCCGACTTGAAACTGATGACATAGCCTTCCCGCCCGATGAAAACCGAAAAGTCCTGGTTGTGGGGCTTGGCCCTGCCGGACGCCGGGTGGTCACAACATTAAAAGCCCAGGGCATGAGTCCTGTTGTCATTGATGTTAACCCCCAGGGGCGACAATTTGCCCAACAGGAAGAGGTCCCGATTTTTTTAGGGGATGCCGCCAGTGAAGAGATACTGCACCATGCAGGCCTAAGCCGGGTGTGTCTGGGGGTAGTGACTGTTCCCGATGCACGGATTGCCGTGGAGATCATCACGCATATGAAGCGACTGGCCCCGGATTTGCCCATAGCCGCCCGATGCCGATATAACAGGCACTACCAGGACCTGTTGCAGGCCGGTGCCACCCTGGTGGTGGATGAGGAGATCCTAATGGGAGAAACCCTTGGCAAAGAGATCACGACATGCCTGTCCGACGACGCATGTACACTGCTGGCCAGTCGCCTGGCAGGCAAAACAACCGAATAATCAGTTGTAATGCCTGCGGACATGTTTTTTTCAGAATGTCTTGTGGACCAGGGTGGGGGCCAGACAATTGGCATCATCCTTGTCCGGGTACCACAAATTGTAGTGCAACCCGCGGCTCTCCTTGCGCATTAACGCAGACTTGATAATCAGCTCCGCCACCGTGGCAAGGTTGCGCAATTCAATGAGATCCGCCGTGATTTTAAAATCCCAGTAGTACTCTTCAATTTCATGCTGGATCATCTCAATACGGCGCTGGGCACGGTGAAGGCGCTTGTCCGATCGGACAATACCTACATAGTTCCACATCAGACGCCGGATCTCCTCCCAGTTGTGGGTCACCATAATGGCTTCATCGCTGTCCAGGGTGTTGGTCTCATCCCAGGGATCCAGTTCAATAGTGGATTTTTTGCAGACCTGTTCAAATTCCTTAACCGAGGACTTAGCCGCTTTATCAGCATAGACCACAGCTTCGAGAAGGGAATTTGAGGCCAGACGATTGGCCCCGTGAAGGCCGGTGCATGCAGTTTCACCCACGGCATAAAGACATTGGATGTCGGAACGCCCGTTTAGATCTGTGGCCACGCCTCCGCACATATAATGGGCTGCCGGAACCACCGGGATGGGCTGCTTGGTGATGTCAATGCCATACTCCAGACATTTGGAATGAATATTGGGAAACCGGTTTCGTAAGAAATCTGCATCCATGTGGGTGATATCCAGAAATACGGAGTCGGCACCGGTTTTTTTCAGTTCATTGTCAATGGCCCGGGCCACAACGTCCCGGCAGGCAAGCTCCAGGTCCGGCGAATATTTCCCCATGAACCGGTTGCCCTGTGCATCGATGAGATGGGCGCCCTCCCCCCTTACGGCCTCGGAAATCAGAAAATTCTTGGCTTCGGGATGAAACAGGCAGGTGGGATGGAACTGAACAAACTCCATGTTTGCCACGGTGGCCCCGGCACGGTATGCCATGGCAATACCGTCCCCTGTGGCAATGTCGGGGTTGGACGTATACAGATAGACCTTTGAACCGCCGCCTGTGGCCAGCAGAGTCACCTTTGCAGCAACAGTTTCCACCTTTCCGGTATCGTTATCCAGGACATAGGCCCCGCAACAGATATTTTCATGCTGGGTTCTGACAAGACCGCTGCGGATACTTGTGGAATAGGTAATCAGGTTAACGGCGATATGGTTTTCCAGAATGGTTATATTTTCATGGTTCTCAACGTTTTTGACCAGGACATCCTCAATCTCTTTACCGGTGAGATCCCGGGCATGGACGATTCTGTTTTCGGAGTGCCCCCCCTCCCGGCCCAGGGAAAAACCATACTTATCGTCGCCGTCCAGATTGAACCGGGCCCCTAAATCCACCAACTCCCTGATCCTTTCCGGTCCGTTTTCCACCACCATGCGCACCACTTCTTCGTTACAAAGCCCGTCCCCTGACGCCAGAGTATCTGCCACATGCTTTTCAAAGGAGTCTGTCTTGCTGATTACGCAGGCTACACCGCCCTGGGCAAGCGCTGTATTGGTCTTATAAATTTTTTTCTTGGTGATGATGGCCACCCGGCCAAACTGTGCAACCTTCAGTGCATAGCTTAGTCCGGCAACACCACTGCCTATAACCAGAAAATCGGTTTCAATCATTTTTCGATACTTTACTGTGGGTTAAATTAATGAAGTTAACAATTCAGGTGCGTTAAAAAAATCAGGATAAAAGGGAACCTCTTTTTTTCCTGCGGCTGCTCATTCCGAAAATCAATCCCACGATGAAAACACCGGCCCCGGAAAGCAGTCCGAGTTTCACCTCGCTTTTAATTCTCTGTTTAAGGCTTTGAATAAGTTTTTCCTGTTCCCGGGACTGTTCCAAAAGCGATTTATGCTCGGCATCAAGTTTCAG
Source organism: uncultured Desulfobacter sp. (assembly GCF_963665355.1). Taxonomy (GTDB): domain Bacteria; phylum Desulfobacterota; class Desulfobacteria; order Desulfobacterales; family Desulfobacteraceae; genus Desulfobacter. The sequence continues at coordinate 3,478,510 of NZ_OY762229.1, read as the reverse complement.
GTAACTTGCAGACGCATCTTTGAGCTGCTTATATTTCTGGGCAATTTCCATAAGTTTTTTATTTTGGGTGTTCAGTGTTTCGGCCGTTTCTTCTGCGGCGGAAAGCTTTGACGCCAACCGTTCGTTTTCCTGTCTATACCGTTCAGCCACAAGGGCTTTGGGTACTTCCTCCGTCAGAAAGCGGGTCAGGACCCACCCGGTTTTTCCTGCATCGTTTCTGACCATGGACCAGTCATCATTATATTCCAGAATCTCAAGTTTAACCCCTGACGTGACCATGGCCACGATTTTATGGTCAATGCCCGGCCCCGTGCGCATGGTGATCTGGGTTACCCCGGTCACATAAATATCTTTTGCATAACTGTAAGCGGCTATAGAAAAAAAGAAAAAACAAGTTAAGATCAGATACTTTGCTCTCATTTTATATCCCCATTCATTAATTTAGGTACCATTATCATTGAAACAGCCAATTATCAAGGGAAACCAAAATTCGTTAACATTTTTTTACTGACCATTCAGTAAATTTTATTGACAACACAAATATGTGAATGTATTTCATACATAAATTGTAATTTTTTAAAAATTACATAAAAAACTGGTCGGAAAAACCGAAACTACTTTTGAACTGGCTGTTGATGACTAATAGAAAAAACCGAAATGCAGAAACGCGGAAACCTGAAATTCTTGAAGCATATTATCAGGTTTTAATTGAGAAGGGGTTTGAAGGCAGTTCCATCGGCAAAATAGCCGAATACCTGAATATCCATTCAACACTGATCCTTCACTATTTCAAGAACAAGGAGAACCTGCAACGCGAGCTCATAGAGTTTCTGGTCTCAAAATACAAGTCCGAACATATGCTGGGCTTTAATTTGATAGAGGACAGCACCCGAAGGTTTGACGCACTGATGAATCTGATGTTCAGCTATAAATGGAACCGGACAGTTGATCCGGGCGTGCATTTTGGTTTTTATTACAAGAGCTTCAGGGATGAAGGGATCCGCAGAGTTCTCAACAACATGTTCCTCTGGCTTCGTGATTATCTGCATGACGCTTTCATTGTCTTTAATAAAGAAGGCGTTATCAGGGTTTCCGACGAACTTAAAGCCGCCGACTACGTTTTGACGCTAATGGAAGGACTGGAGTTCCACGCCCATTTCCTGAATGAGGGCAAGCCCTTTGAAGATTTTGCCCAGACAGCCAGAGCGGCAACCATAGCAATGTTGAAAAACGGCACGTTTTAATGACAACCATAATAGTAACAGGGGTCAGGGAAAGGTATCCAAATTTATTCACTGACCATTCAGTAAAATATAAAAAACTCAGGTGACAACATGGATTATTGTCTGGAAGCAATCTCCTTACACAAAAATTATGGCGAAGTGAAGGCCCTTGACAACGTCGATCTGCGCATCAACCAAGGCGAACTTTTTACCCTTCTTGGCCCGTCCGGCTGCGGAAAAACCACTCTGTTAAGGATTATTGCAGGCCTTGAAACCGCATCCGACGGTAATCTGTTTTTAAACGGAAATCCCATTCTCGATATTCCGGCCAACAAACGCCCGGTGAATACTGTTTTTCAAAGCTACGCGCTGTTCCCGCACTTGAAAAACTACGACAATATTGCCTTTGGCCTGCGTTCACAAAAAGTGCCGGAAGCACAAATTGCCCCCAGGGTGAAAAAAATGCTGGAAATGCTGGAGCTCGAAAATTTTGCAGACCGTTACCCGGACCAGCTCTCCGGCGGTCAGCGCCAGCGGGTATCCATGGCAAGAGCCCTGATCTGCGAGCCGGAAATTCTGCTGCTGGATGAGCCCATGTCCGCTTTGGACGCCAAATTAAGGGTCCAGCTCCAGGAACAGCTGCGCCGGCTTCAGCTGCGGCTTAAGAAAAATTTCATTCTGGTGACCCATGACCAGGAAGAGGCATTGACGGTGTCCGATCGGATTGCCGTCATGAAAGACGGGCATATCCTGCAGTGCGGTACGCCATCCGAAATTTACAACCACCCCAACTGCCGGTTTGTCGCCGAATTTATCGGCTCTGCAAATATCTTTGAGGTTGAACGGAACGGCAATGTTCTTCGGGCATCATTTGGTGATTTTATCCCCAACACCATGCCAGAATGGGAAAAAGGATCCCTTGTCATCCGCCCCGAGGGCGTCAGGCTTCGCCAGGATAAACCGGCCCGGAACGGAATCCGGTCCCGGGTCATTGAAAAATTCTACCGGGGCACCTACCAAAACATCACCCTGGAAACCGGCAATCTGCGCATGCGGACAGCCCCCCACCGAAAAATCGAAATCGGAGATGAAATCTGGGTGGAGCTGCTGCAGGAAGCGTTGGTAACCATAGATGACTAATCAGACGACTAATCATATTTGAACATATAAAGAGTCAAGGAGTAACAGGCCGGTGAATATTATAGAAAAACCAGAAATACTCTATGGAGACCTGTCAACACCCAGGAAAATCAGAACCAGGGGCCTTCTGCGCATCTCTCCGGGCATGCTGTGGATCATGCTTTTTCTTTCCATTCCTGCGTTGTCACTGATCGTGATCAGCTTTACCACCCGGGGTGCCTATGGCGAGATTGAATGGGCCTTTACCCTGGAAAACTACAAACGTCTGGCAGGATACAGCCTGTTCGGCTGGAGCCCGGACTACCTAAAAATTTTATTGCGCTCGGTCATTGCCGGATTTATCACCACAATGGTCTGCATCATTTTGTCCTACCCTTTAGCCTTTTTTATATCAACCCGGGACAAGGCGTCCCGGTATCTGTGGCTCACGGCACTGATCATCCCCTTCTGGACCAACCTTGTGATCCGGACCTATGCCTGGCAGATTGTTCTGGCACCAGGCCTTCCCATTGCAAAAATTGCGGCTGTGCTCAACCTGGTGCCGCCGGACAGTCCGTTGTACCCCAGCTCCTTTGCGGTTTATATCGGCATGATCAGCGCATTTTTACCCTTTGTGGCCCTGCCCCTCTACTCCAGTGTGGAAAAACTGGACTGGAGCCTGGTGGAAGCGGCCAATGATCTTTACTGCGGCAGATTGCGGGTGTTCACCCAGGCCATTTTACCCCAGACCCTGCCGGGCCTTTCCGTGGGGGCCATTTTGACCTTTGTGCCGGCCATGGGCATGTTCCTGATCCCGGATCTTCTGGGGGGTGCCAAATATATGCTGGTGGGCAACCTGATCCAGCAACAGTTCGGCAAAAGCCGTGACTGGCCCTTTGGTGCGGCCGTCAGCCTTGCGCTTATGTCCTTAACCCTTATTGCCCTGGTCATTTTGAACCGCAAAGGCGAAAAAATGGAGATGGTATAATGTTTAAGCTCGGTCTGCGTTACAAAATTCTGGCCATTGCAACCTATCTGTTTCTTTACACGCCGTTGCTGGCCGTCATGGTCTACTCATTTAATGAATCCCGTTTCGGCATCCACTGGGGCGGGTTCAGCCTGGACTGGTATGCAAAACTGATCCATGATGACCTGGTTATTGAAGCCTGCCTCAATACGGCAGTTCTGGCGGTGGTCTCCACTTTCATTGCCACAATCATGGGCACCGCCCTTGCCATGGGCCTGGCCCGTTTTCCCTGGTCAAAGAAAGTGATGACCTTTTTTGACATCAACCTGTATCTGCCGGTCATCACCCCGGAGATCGTTTTTGCAGGAGCCCTGGTCATTGCCTTTACCTGCCTGCGCTCGGTCTCCTCCATATTTGAACCCGGGCTTGTGACCATGATCATCGGGCATGTCACCTTCCAGGTGGCCTTTGTGGCCCTGGTGGTCAGAAGCCGGCTTGCAGCTTTTAATAACGAAATTGAAGAAGCCTCAAGGGACCTGTACGCCTCCAACTGGTACACCTTCCGCCATGTGCTGCTGCCGCTGATGATGCCGGGCATCGTGTCCGGAGCCATGCTGGCCCTGACCCTGTCCCTTGACGACTTTATTATCAGCTTTTTTACGGCCGGTCCCACCTCGGTCACCCTGCCCCTTTATATTTACGGTGAAGTACACCGGGGCATCACGCCCAAAATCCATGCCCTGTCCACCGTGGGGATTTTTGTCACCATCACACTGGTTATCCTGTCACAGCGGATTTCCAGCAAAGATAACTAAACAACTAAAGGAGAACAACATGAAAAAATTAGCCTTAATCCTGATGCTGGTGTTTGCCGTGGTCATACAGTTCCCGGCCGCCTCTTTTGCAGCCAATGAACTTCGAGTCCTGATCTGGAGTGAATATATGCCGGAGGACTTTATGGACAACTTTAAAAAAGACACCGGCATTAAAAGCCGGGTGGAGCTCTACGAGTCCACCGAAGAGCTTGTGGCAAAACTGCAGGCCGGCGGCGTCAACCAGTATGACGTGGTTGTTCCGTCCGACTACATCATTAACACCATGATCAAGCTGAACCTGTTGCAAAAGCTTGACCACTCCAAACTGCCCAACCTGGCAAACCTGGACCCCTCTTTCCAGAACACAGCCTATGATCCGGGCAATGAGTACACAGCAGCTTATCAGTGGGGCACCGTGGGCATGCTGTATGATAAAAAGAAACTGGGTGCCGACTATGTCGCGTCCACGGCGTTGTTCTTTGATCCGGCCTCCCGCAAGGGTCCTGTGGTCATGATTGACTCCATCCGGGAAATGCTGGGCATTGCCCTGAAGTATATGGGCAAAAGTGTCAACACCCTGGACAAAACCGACCTCAAAGCCCTGGCCGACATGATGATCGAGACCAAGTCCAGCAAATACTTTGCCGGGTTTGACGTGGGAACCGGCGGCCGCTCCAAGGTGGTTGCAGGCACTGCCGTTGCAGCTCTGGTTTACAATGGGGATGCCCTGCGTGCCGTGGCGGACCACCCCGATCAGGTTGTCTTTGCCAATCCCAAGGAAGGCGGCGTGATCTGGGCGGACAACATGGCCATTCCTGCCGGTGCCCCCCATGTGGACTATGCCCACACATTCATCAACTGGGTTCTGGATGCCCATAACGGTGCAGCGCTCTCCAACTGGACCCAGTATGCCACCCCGAACAAGGCTGCCAAGGAATTTATCACTCCTGAGGACCTGACCAACCCGGCTATTTATCCCAGCGAAGAGACTATGAAGACCCTTGAGTTCATCACCGATCTTGGCAAGGATAACCGGTATTATGACGAACTGTGGACAATGATTAAAACCAGATAGTGTTTGGACGGGTACTCACCCATCTGCGGCGTTGCTGCGGACCGTTGTAATCCTCATAACCATGAAGTTGCTCCGGTTACAACGGTCCTTGCGCCTTGCATCCGGGTAAGTCTCCATCCGAACCTGGCGACGTTATTTGAATCGTAAATGAAAACACTTTTTACCAATTTACAAGGTATCAGCCTGAATGAAGGCCGAATTCATCGTTCTTCACCGCAACCCGTATGCAGTTGCCCCCCAAAGATATGTGCAAAATCAACATTGAACACGTTTTTGCCGAAGGCAAATTTTACAATAGAAAGATTTATAAAAAATTTATAATGGATACGGACTGGACCTTCGGTCTCTCCAACCAGGATCCGGTCATTACAAAACATGAAGGGACCGGCAATCAGCCGGCGACCAAATTTAAAACAAAACAGGAGAAAAGGAACGGAATTAAAATGAGCAGGGATATTACAAGCGCTTTCACGGAAGCAAACAAGTATGTTGACCTGATTAAAAAAAATGACGCGGATATTACCCGGCAGGAGCGGGAAGCAGTGGCCAAAGAGACGGTGGCCAACTTCCGGAACCATGTCAACAAAGGATTCCTCGAATACCGCAAATCGGTCACCGAAGAAGGAAGTTTTGCCGTCACGGAGTGGACTGGGCAGGGCTCCATTCTCAAAGACATTCTTGGACGTGAATATATTGATCTGCTCGGCGGTTTCGGTCTTTACTCCTATGGCATCCGGCACCCCAAAATTGTAGAGGCTGTAAAAGCCCAGCTGGACAGAAGCCCCCAGTACAGCCAGGAGATGCTGGACCCTTTGCGGGCAAAGCTGGCACAGGTCCTGGGCATGCTGACCCCGGGCGAGATCCAGTACGGTTTTTTTGCCAACTCCGGCACAGAAGCTGTGGAAGGCGCCATGAAACTTGCTAAACTGTATACCGGCAACAAGGGGTTTATCGCCATGCTCAAGGGGTTTCACGGAAAGACCCTGGGTTCGCTTTCCCTCATGGGCAAAAATGTCTTCCGCCAGCCTCTGCTGCCCCTGCTGGAAGGGGTGCAGCATGCCCCCTTTGGCGATGCTGATGAAGTGGAGCGCCTGCTGAAAACCAGCAAACAGGTGGGCAACGGCATTGCCGCCATCGTGGCCGAGCCCATCCAGGGCGAGGCCGGTGCCATTGTGCCGCCGGATGATTTCTGGCCCCGCCTGCGGGAACTTTGCGACCATTACGGCGTACTCCTCATCGCCGATGAAGTCCAGACCGGCTTCGGCCGCACCGGCAAACTTTTCGGCGTGGACCACTGGAATGTGACGCCAGACATCATGTGCTTCGGCAAGGCCCTTGGCGGCGGGGTTGTCCCCCTGTCCGGATTTTTCTCCACCCATGACATCTGGGAAGTCATGGAACCCAACCCCTTTATGCACACCACCACCACCGGCGGCAACCCCCTGGCCTGCGCCTCAGCCCTTGCGGCCATCACCGTGCTGCAGGAGGAAGGTCTTGTCGAACAGGCCGCCCAAAAAGGGGAGTACGTGATGAAACGCCTCAATGAGCTAAAAGAAGCCTATCCCGGCATTCTGAACAATGTGACAGGCAGAGGTCTTCTCATCGGTATGGAATTTGTCTCCGACGAGGTCGGCTACCATTTGGCCGCAGGACTCTTTTCCCGGGGTGTCATCACCTCCGGAACCTTGTCCAACGCCAAATGCATCCGGTTTGAACCGGCGCTGAACATCCCCATGGAGACCCTGGACCGGGCCCTTGCCGTCATGGAAGAGGTGTTCCAGGAAATTAAAGATAGCAATTAAAAACCCTTATTATAAGGAGTATACAATATGAAACTTTGGATTAACGGACAATGGTGTGATGGATCACAAGGCGTTCTGGATGTGGAAAATCCGGCAACCGGCCAGGTTATTGCCCAGGTGGCCAAAGCAGGCGCTCCTGATGTGGAAAAAGCCGTTGCCGCAGCAAAGGCCGCCTTTCCGGCATGGAGCGCCATGCCGCCCCGGGACCGCAGCATGCTGATGTGGAAACTGGCCGATCTTATGCAGGAAAATATGGAAGAACTGGCCAGAATAGAGAGTGAGGACACCGGCAAACCCTATGCAATGATAAGCCTTGGCGGGGATCTTCCCTTCTGTATCGATAACATGCGCTTTTTTTCAGGCGCAGCCCGGGACAATGCCGGCCGCCATGCCGGAGAATACACCAGTGGTTACACCACTGTCTACCGCCGGGAACCCGTAGGTGTGGTGGGCCAGATTGCGCCCTGGAACTATCCGTTGCTCATGGCTGTATGGAAAATCGGTCCGGCCCTTGCCGCCGGCTGCACCACTGTTTTAAAACCGGCATCCCTGACACCGCGCACCTCGCTTATGCTGGGGGAACTGTGTAAAAAAGCCGGTATCCCGGACGGGGTTGTCAACGTGATCACCGGCAATGTGGGTCCGGCCCTTGTAAATCATAAAGACATCCGAATGATCTCGGTCACCGGCGCCACCAGCACAGGTGCGGCCATCATGCAAAGTTCCGCCGAATCCATCAAACGGGTTCATCTGGAACTGGGCGGCAAGGCCCCGGTGCTGGTCTTCGGTGATGCCGATCCCGATCTTGTGGCGGCCAAGGCATCTTTGGGGGCATTCTGCAACTCCGGTCAGGACTGCACCGCAGCCACCCGGCTCATCTGCCATGAATCCATTGTCAAGGAAGTTACGGCCAAACTTGTGGCGGACATGGAAGCGGTCAAGGTGGGCAATCCCTTTGACAGTGAAACCATGATGGGCTCCATGATCTCCAGGGAACATATGCTTGCGGTGGACGGCTTTGTCCAGCGCGCCAAAGCAGCCGGTGCCAACGTGCTGTGCGGCGGCAAAATCCTGGATGGACCGGGCTATTTTTACGCCCCCACAGTGATTGACAACGTGGCCCAGGATTCCGAAATTATTCAAAAAGAGGTGTTTGGCCCTGTGATTACCGTCCAGTCCTTTAAAGAAGAGGCCCAGGGTCTTGCCATGGCCAATGATACGGTATTTGGCCTGGCATCTTCGGTCTTTACCCGGGACGTGGCGCGTGCCATGCGCGTGGCAAAGGGCCTGGAGTTCGGATGCGTGTGGGTAAACGATCACCTGCCCCTTGTTTCCGAGGCTCCCCACGGCGGGTTCAAACAGTCCGGTTTCGGCAAGGATCTGTCCGCCGAAGCCGTGGGCGATTATCTGGTGACAAAGCATGTAATGATTAATACGACAGTTTAATGATATAAAAGTGTGGGGGCCTTGGCTTCCACACCCTTTTTCGGAGTCATAAAAAAAATACAATGACACAACTGATACAAATCAAGGGGGAACATCCTTTGGCAGGCCCCCCTGCAAACGGTTTTTTCTCAATCCCTGTGCGTACCCCCCAAAGTGACGGGCTTGTCATGCCGGCCGAATGGGAAAACCATGATGCCTGCTGGATGGTGTGGCCGTGCTCGGAGGAGTGCTTCAAGGGTGTGCTGCCCGAAGCCAAAGCAACCTTTGCCAAGGTGGCCCGGGCCATTGCCGACTTTGAACCGGTTTATATGCTGGTCAACCCGGACCAGCGCGGTGAAGCCGAAAAACTTCTGGGCAATGCCGTGACCCTGGTCAATGCCACCTGCTTTGACTCCTGGGCCAGGGACAGCGCACCCACCTTTGTACGGGATACAAAGGGAAATGTGGCCGGGATTGACTGGGTATTTACCGGATGGGGCCACTACCCCATCACTGGCCCCTGCGATGAGGGTATGGCCATTGAAATCCTTCGTCATCTGTCCATGCGGCGGTACACAGCCCCCTTTATACTGGAAGGCGGCTCCATCCATGTGGACGGCCAGGGCACACTGATCACCACCGAACAGTGCCTTCTGGACCCCAAACGCAATGTGGGATACACCAGAAAAGATTTCCAGGCCCTTTTTAAAACATATCTCGGCATTGACAAAGTATTGTGGCTGGGCAACGGCCTTGAAGGGGATGAAACCACGGGCCATGTGGATATTCTGGCGACCTTTGCCCGGCCCGGACTGATTTTGCTGAATAACTGCACCGATCCGGATGACCCCAATTTTGCTGTGATCCAGGATGCCAGACAAAGACTTGAAGGGGCCGTTGATGCCGCCGGGAATGCCATAAAAATCATGGATATTCCCCAGCCGGCTCCCCGGAAATGGAAAGGCGAACGTATGGATCTCTCCTACATCAATTATTACATGGCCAACGGTGCCGTCATCATGTCCGCGTTTAACGATCCTGCAGATGATCAGGCAAAACAGATCATGAAGGACATTTTCCCGGACCGCACCATTATCCAGATTCCAAGCCTGCCTCTTTTTGCCGGCGGCGGCGGGATACACTGCATTACCCAGCAGCAGCCATCGGGGAGAGCCCTGTCACCATTTTAATCTCAACCGGAGTGAACATGGAAAAAGTAAACGTCGCGGTCACCCAGATGGCCTGCAGCAACAGTTATGACACCAACGTAAAAAAGGCGGAAAGGATTATCAGGGACGCGGCTGCCAAAGGTGCGAACATCATCCTGCTCCAGGAGCTGTTTGCAGGGCCCTACTTCTGCAAGGTTCAGGATTTAGCCTGTTTTTCCCTGGCCCAGGAGTACGGCGAAAGTGATCTGATCCAACGGTTTTCCGCCCTGGCCAAAGAGCTTGGGGTTGTTCTGCCCATCAGCTTTTTTGAGCGGGCCAACCAGGCCTATTTCAACAGTGTGGCCATGATTGACGCCGACGGCACAGTCATGGGGATCTATCGCAAAACCCACATTCCCCAGGGACCGGGCTATGAAGAAAAATTCTATTTCAGCCCGGGGGATACCGGTTTCAAGGTGTGGCCCACCCGATTCGGCAAGGTGGGGGTGGGCATCTGCTGGGACCAGTGGTTTCCCGAGTGCGCCCGCAGCATGGCGCTGAAGGGGGCCGATATCCTGCTCTATCCCACGGCCATTGGTTCGGAACCCAAAATGCCCGGATATGATTCCCAGCCCCACTGGCAACGGACCATGCAGGGCCATTCAGCAGCCAATGTGGTTCCGGTATGTGCCTCCAACCGCATTGGTACGGAAAGGGACCAGGATGTTGAAATGACCTTTTACGGCACCTCTTTTATCACCGGCAACACCGGAGAAATACTTGTCCAGTGCGACCGCAGCACCGAAGATATAAAAATCGCCTCCTTTGATTTCAAGGAGATTGAAAACATGCGGGCAGGCTGGGGGCTCTTCCGGGACAGACGTCCTTCCATGTACGGCACCCTTGCCGGTCTGGATGGCCGCAATATTTGAAGTCGTTGGAATTATAAGAACGAGAAAGGAAGCAAAATGACAAACACTGATGGCATTCAAACCCTTCTGGACCAGGTGATACCCCAGGGGCACACCAGCGGGACGACCTGCTATGTGGAATCGGCCAAAGGGGCCATCATCACTGATGTTCAAGGCAAAAAGTATATCGATTTCGCCGGGGGCATCGCGGTAATGAATGTGGGGCACAGCCACCCGAAAGTCGTGGCTGCCATTAAAGCCCAGGCGGAAAAATTCACCCACACCTGTTTCATGGTCAGCCCTTACGAAATTGCCGTACGCCTGGCAGACCGGCTGTGTAAAATCACCCCGGGAAGTTTTGAAAAAAAAGCTCTTTTTGTGAACTCCGGTGCCGAAGCGGTTGAAAACGCCGTGAAGATTGCCCGCTACTATACCAAGCGCCAGGGGATTGTGGTCTGTGACGGCTCCTATCATGGCCGGACCTACCTGACCATGGCCATGACCACCAAGGTCAAACCGTACAAATGCGGATTCGGGCCTCTGGCTCCCGAAGTGTACCGGGCCCCCTTTGGTGATTTCAAGGCCTTTGAACAATCCTTTATCACCACCATAAATCCTGAAAACACCGCTGCCGTTGTCATTGAACCCATCCAGGGCGAAGGCGGATTTATTGCGCCTCCAACTGAGTTCTTCCCAAAGGTGGCAAAGTTCTGCAAGGACAACGGTATTGTGCTGGTCATCGACGAAATCCAGTCCGGCATGGGCCGCACCGGCACCATGTTTGCCATTGAAAATTTCGGTGTTGAACCCGATCTCGTCACCGTTGCCAAAAGTATCGCTGCCGGTATGCCCATGAGCGCTGTGGTGGGCAGAAAAGAGATCATGGACAGTGTGCACCCGGGCGGTTTAGGCGGCACCTATGGTGCCAACCCGGTGGCGTGTGCCGCAGCCCACGCAGTCCTGGATATTTTTGAAGAGGAAAACATTCTGGGTAAAGCCAGAGCCCTAGGCGAAATACTGACCCGAATCTTTGGCGCATGGAAAGAAAACTTTGCCGTAATCGGAGAACTCAGAGGACTTGGTGCCATGCAAGGATTTACGCTTGTCAACGAAGACGGCACACCTGCCCCGGAAAAGGCCAAAACACTCTCCCGGTACTGCTTTGACAATGGACTGATCATTCTGGTCTGCGGGATTCACGGCAATGTGATCCGGGCGTTGATGCCTCTGGTCATTGAACCGGATCAGCTGCAAAAAGGGCTGGATATTTTAGAACATGGCCTGGTCAATCTTTAAGCAGGGAACGCCTTTTCCCTGAACCACCATCTAAAAAAAAATTCCATTCAGCTTTCGACAACTCCCTCCCATCTGAAAAGGGAGTTGTCGAATTAAAAATTCATAGATTCAACGAAGGGTTAAACCGACCTATGAATTTATTTTCACACCTTTATGTACTTATTCCCATAGGCTAACTTTATTTTCCTATGAAATAAAACTCCCTATATTTCTGTAAATATTTCACAGAAAGCGTCTTCCTCTTAAAAATCGCTGGCATATTTTTTGATAGGTTTGATAGGATTGTCAGAATCGCATTAGGACAGCAAATCATATTCCCGAGTCTTCACCAATAAGGAACCTAAAAAATGACTCGAAAAACAAACAAGGCCGGACTGGATTTAATCAAAAAATTCGAGGGGTTTTACGCCGAAGCTTATCTTTGCCCGGCTGATGTCTGGACCATCGGTTACGGCCACACAGGCGATGTCAAGATGGGGCAGGTCGTCACCGAACCCGAGGCCGAACAGCTTCTTTCAAAAGATCTGGAAGTTGCCGGCATCGCAGTGCAGCGCTATATCTCAGTACCATTAACGGACAACCAGTTCTCTGCTCTGGTCAGTTTCACCTTTAACCTGGGAGCAGGCAGCTTAAAGACCAGCACCCTGAGAAAAAAACTGAACCAGGGCAACTACGACGCAGTGCCGCCGGAGTTGGCCCGCTGGGTAAAGACCAAGGGAAAGACGTTGCCTGGACTGGTGCGGCGACGCGCAGCTGAAGGTCTTTTTTTCATGCAGCCCGACGATGTTCCCATGGAGAACCTCCCTGTCCCGGATGACCCATCACCCATGCCCCAGCGGATTGAATCCTCGGACGGGATTGTTATTATTCGAACGGGATACCTGGCAGACACCATCACCCTTGAGCCGGGGAGTGTTGATGATATAGGAGATTCAAAATATGTCCGGCTTTCCCAAAACGCTCCGGACGGCTATGTGGCGGCACTTCAAAACGATCTGAGAAGTCTGGGATTTGAAGAGGCTGGCGAACCCGACGGTGCTTTCGGCAAAAAAACCACAGAGGCGATCCGGTCCTTCCAGGAAACGGCAGGGATCAGCAGGACAGGAAGAGTCGATGGCGAAACCAGAAACGCCCTGTCCGCATGGCTGGAACAGGGCTGGTCTAAAAGCAGTCCCCCTGGAAGGTCCGGGGCAGAAGCCGAATTCCTACCGGGTGGCATTAAACTCATCAGCCCCCAGATTCCGCATTTCAGCCAGGGAGATCCGAGGTGGGCGCAAAGAAGTCTTAACCGGGGCTCCAGCATTCGGCGGGAAGGATGTGCCATCTGCTGTATTGCCATGGTCCTCGGTTTCTACGGCCGCAACATCAACCCGGGATTGCTGGATGCCTATCTGGATGCCAACAACGGATATTCCGGAAATTGTGTGAGATGGGATATTGCAGGCAAATATGGCGTCCCTGGCAGTGGCCCGGAACTGCAATATGACCGGATGATGCTCACACCCGGGAAGGAAAAAGAACTGGAAGCGTTTCTTTCCCAACGGATCGACAGGGGACTGCCGACCATGGTCAGGGTCGATTACGGTACGGACCCGGGCCTGATCTATAACCACTTCGTGGTATGCATCGGAAAAACCCAAGACGGTCTTTTTGTTATGAATGATCCGGCCACCCACTTGGGAAACGGCTATCAAAACACCACCGACGACAACATCATCCAAAAAACGACCCGAAAAAACGGATATACAATGGTTCAACTGGATTACTACGACCACAAATAGTATCCCGGAGGCATTGCAGCATTTCCGAACCGGATACCAGGAGGTGACTTTATGCAACTGTTAGATGCATCACTGGCCTTTGTCCTGACACTGGCGGCTTTGGCCACCGTTGTAACCACCATAATGGAAGTGTGTCTTCGCATGGCAAGAATGCGAAAGAAAAATCTGATCAAGGTAATGCAGCTTCTCAACGGGAGCTGGGAAAAGGTCCACTCAAACTCAGCCCTGAGGAACGTTGGACATTTTTTGCCAAAGTACTTGAAAATCCGGCAAAAGGCGTTGGCCTGGTAAATAAAATCACCTGGCCGAATAGCGATAAGCAAAAGAATCAATTCCTGTCTGATTTTCTGCCATCTGTTGGAAACTGGGCCGACCGAAAAGGAATTTATGAAAAAATCACCTTGGAATATCTGCTTCGATGTCTTGCTGAAAGCGATTCTGCTAAACGCGCCGCCCTGGAAGCAAAGGGGATGCTCAAGGCCGAGTTAAACAGCATTGCACGTAAATATGAAGAGTTCGGTTCAGCGGTGTCATCAAATTTCAAGCAGTGTGCACAGACCTGGTCCATCGGTATCGGCATTGTGCTGGCATTAACCGCCAATGTTGACGGGCTTCGTATCTTCGAGGCCTACCGGGCGGACCCTAAACTGGCTGCTGCGGTTATTGAAGAGCAGGAAACATTCATAGAAAACAACGAAAAAATCCAAAAAGAAGCGCAAATCTTTGAAGGACTTTTGTCAAAGAAAAAACAAAAGGAAAAAGAGATCGTATCTGCCAAAGCTGATCCGGATGAGACTAAGCGCCTTGAAACTCAATTGGAAGATATCCAGAAAGAGATCGATGAAAAAGCCGACATTGAGACCATCAAAAAAAACATACAGGCCGCAAAAGACATAGTCTATGACCTAAAGACTCTGGGTGTGCCCATCGGCTGGAACTACTATCCATACTGCCCCTACGGAAAAGACGAGGGAGAATGGAATAAAAGCTGTCCGGAATGCAAAGCGATTTATTCAGAATACAAAAAGGAAAACAAAATACAACGCGAAAAAGAAGACAATACGTCAACATGCGCCAACCTTCTTAAGTGTCTGGGCATTACATTGGTAAAAGATACCAGAGGATTTATGGTATGGGTGTTCAAAGTGATTATCACCGGATTTCTCATAGGGCTTGGCGCACCGTTCTGGTTTGATGTGGCAAAACGCCTTTCCCTGATCCGCAGGGGCCTGAAGAATCCGAACTCCTCTGATGAAGACCGCCTTGCCGCCAGGGACGCCAATGGTGACTACGATGAGCGGAAAAAAATAGTCGAGGATGTGGTTTCGGATACGGTCAGTGAAGCACTGGCCTCAGACTCAGAGCAGTCGCCAAAGCGAATCGCACCAAAAGGAATTATTCTATAGGCCATCTTTAATCAGCAAACATTTAGTGTTCAACCCAAATGAAAGTAATTTAAAAACTTATTGGAACTTTCATATAACGGCCACGGGCCGACCTGACATATCATCTGCCAGGCTCAGCCCACAACAAAGCCTTAAAGATCTTAGTAGGTTACACAGACTTTCATATAAAGTTTGTCACGGGAGGACAATCATGGACCAC
The DNA here is from genome assembly GCF_963665355.1 of uncultured Desulfobacter sp. Classification (GTDB taxonomy): domain Bacteria; phylum Desulfobacterota; class Desulfobacteria; order Desulfobacterales; family Desulfobacteraceae; genus Desulfobacter. The sequence continues at coordinate 3,463,343 of NZ_OY762229.1, read as the reverse complement.
ACATTCATCATTTTCGGAATTCAAGCGACCTTAAGAGCAGCCCAAGCAGGTGTCGACCTGTATGGAGAGCATTCAAGGAATCGGAAAATATTTCTGCCGGATATCAACTTGTCGCCCGACACAAAAGAGACAACTCTCAGGCAATTTTTAGATGAGAATCAGGAATTTGCCGCAAGAACGCCTGGGATATCGGAGCATTGGGATAAGGAAACCGGGCTTTTTATGAGCTCTGATCCTGATGAAATCGACATAGCCTGCCCAATAATATTTCACAACAATTTGAATACCGTACCCTGGTGGATGCATTGGCAGGCCCTGCGGCGGAATCCGCCTTCAAGATGCTTGCTGAAAACACCGAAACCTATTTAGGAAAAGATTTTTCTGATGACACGGCTTTGGGTGCCGTGACCTCGGCTTTGTTCGACGAAATAAAAACCACCTCACAGGGTGGAAGCATCGCAGATACCTTCAGCAAGCAGGGAGTAATAAGGCTTTACCAAGCTGGACTCGGTCTTGCAGTAAAACAACCCGAGTTGTTTGCCGGCAGTGATGAATCAACCAAGTCCAAGCTGTTCGCAAAACTGCTGAGCGGAGCCGCCGAACTCTTCCGGAAATATCCGCAATTAAAAGAGCCTGTTTGTGCCGAATTAACGGCAATGGTCATTGAAGCCGTGGGAGAAACCGCCCCGGCTTTAATGAAACTTAATCCGGATAATCTTTGGGAAAACACAGTGAAAAACGTATTGGCCCCAATGACGGCAGGGCTTGCCGCCGCGTTGGAAAACAAGGAGGAAAACGATTCTTTAAAAGGGGCGTTGGTATTTTTCAAAAAGACGCAACTTACGGAACTTGGGCGGATCGTATTGAAACAGGCGGCTTTAACGCCGGGAATGATGGGAAGTAAAGTGCCTGAAATAGAGTTTATTATTTCCGGCATAGCCGAAGCAATGGCTGCGGACGACAATCTTCTTCTTTCGGCAGACCAATGGCTGCAAATAGCAGGCGTTGCAGTGCAAAAAGCGGCGGCCAATCCCGGAAGACTGTTTAACCTGTCCAAGGAGGATAACGAAAAAAGTGCCTTAGCCGTTGATTTGCTTTCATCAATTCTAAGGGTAGCCGGCGAAACCTGGACATCCGGAGGAAGGGTCGAGGGAATTCTGCTTTTCGGAGAAACGCTGAAGCTGGCATTGAAAGAGGCATTGAATGCATTGGCCGGCAATGTTGACGCTGTTTTAAAAAAACCGGAACTTATGGAAGCCTTCATCAATCAAGTTCTGGCTGCTGCAAAAGCGCATCCTGAAAAAATGGGAAGCCAGGGAGTATTAACCGTTTTCAAGGCATTCATCGGCACTGTGCTCGGAAAAGGCGACCTGCCCGGACAAGAAAAGATTATAGACAGTTTATCTGCATAGGAGACCTGTTCATGAAAAACATCAACAATATTATACGTATCGTTATTATACTATTTTTTGTTGAAGGCTGTGCAACGGTTAAAGATATCCAGCGCTCCACGGATCTTATAAGAACCGACAACGAACTTGCGCGGATTATACACGACGAACGTCCGGTTCAAGGAACTGAAAAAGGGGCAGAACTGTCAATCCTCGGAGATCATGCCAAAACCCAGGCTGATCATCTGAAAGAAGAAAGGGCGACCATTCTGGATGCCATTGCCTACTACCGTATCGCATCTACAGCCTACTGGCAGAGTTTGGAAGAGGACACAGTTAAAAAATTTTTTGAAGCTGCCGATGCCGGCAAAGAGCTGTGCCATAAATTGGATAATGACGTGCCGGACAGGGATTGCTTGTTTCTGCAGCTTGTTATTCCTTTTGCCGGTTTGGAATCTGAAAATAATACCATGCGCCCCCAAGAACTTCTCAGCAAAGTGGATTTCAATGACGGTGAAGCCTCAGACGAAGAGCTTGCCCATATGAACACGATCTATGCATCCCTCAAAAGAAGTAAACAGCTGCTGGATCATATCTTATCGGTGGGCAACAGGGTACTGGGCTCGTACTATTCCAGAACACCATAAGTTGTGCTTTTTAAAATTGAAAACCCACGATATCTTGTGGATTTTCTGCTACGCAGAATGATACGAGCCCAGTGCCGGGCAACAGCAACACGGCTAAAAACAAAAACCGCTTAATGACACATGCCGGTATGAGGGACTATTATTGCCGAAATTTTAAAAAAGTCCTCAGCAGGTATAAAGCCAATTGGGGCGGGTTTATTGTCCGGGTGAAACAGTTTTACGCACGAAATTCTGCACCAGGCAGTCAACTTGAATTTACCGAAGAAGATGCCGTCAAGCTGGAATTAAAGATTAGCCCGCCCCTTTTTTGCGGTCCATAATGCCCGTTGCAAAGATTCTAAAGACAGACAGATCTCTGCTTGGGAATGGATCCAAGGATAAGAAGAGAAACTTGTGTGTGTTTTTGTCAACCAAAATCTTTTTACATTGAATAGTTACAGCTTAAACCTGCTCACCATCGCGTTAAGATTTTCTGCAAGTTTAGATAATTCCAAAACATTTTCATTTATGTGCTTGGCTCCAGCCGTAATTTCATCTGCAGACTGACTGACCTGGTGGACATCCTTGGTAACCTCAACGGCCACAATGGATGTCTGGTTGACATTGGCATTGACTTCCTGGACACCGGTGGCGGCCTGGCTGACATTATTGGAGATTTCCTGGGTTGTGGCAGATTGCTCATCAATGGCAGAGGCAACCGATGTGACAATTAAATTGATATCATCAATGATTCCAACAATTGCCTTTATAGCATTTACCGATTCCGTGGTTGTTGCCTGCACCTCACCTATCTTTATACCGATTTCATCAGTGGCATGGGCAGTCTGCTTTGCCAGTTCCTTAATTTCTCCGGCCACAACAGCAAACCCCTTACCGGCGTCCCCGGCTCGGGCGGCCTCGATGGTTGCATTCAAGGCCAGAAGATTTGTCTGTTCAGAAATATCAGCTATGGTTTCGGTGACTTTGCTTATCTGCGTTGCTGCACGCCCCAGCGCATCCACTTTCAGGGAAATATGTTCGGCTTTTTCAACGGCCTGTGTGGTTGTCTGGCTTCCCTGGGCTGTATTGGCTGCAATTTCATTGATCGTTGCAGCCATCTCTTCTGCAGCGGCTACAATGATCTGCAGGTTGGTAGTTGTCTGCTCTGTGGCGGCCGCCACACTGTTCATGGACGTTGCCATCTCTTCTGCGGCCAAAGAAACGTTATTGGCCGTCTGGGAGGAATGTTCTGCACCGGAAGTCATCTGCTGGGAGACTGCCGACAGTTCCGTGGAAGACGATGTCAACATCTGAACCCCTTGTGAAATGTCTGAAAATATATTTTTCAAAGTGTCAGTCATTTGCTTCATATCAGCATATACGCCACAGAGCTGTTGTCCAGTGTTTTTAAATTCATATGTAAGATCACCGGACGCGATCTGGTTGGCCACTGTTGCTATTTCAGACGGGTCATGTCCCAGAAGCTTCATAATACCCTTAACAAACCACAAGACCGTCACAATTGTCAGAAACAAAAATATACAGCCTGCAGCAAGAACCATACTGCGCATTGAAACCACAGGCGCTAAAAATTCAGATTTATTCTGGGTGAACACAATGCTCCAGCCCGTGGCAGGAACAGGTGCAAAACCACAAATTTTATCAATCCCTTTAAAAATATATTTCTCAATATCCGCTTCCTGGGCCCGTAACTTTTTAGCAACGTTTTCCATCCCTTTAAGGGACTCTATGTTTATTTTGAAAATATAATCTTGCACAGGATGATAGATAAATAGTCCGTCATTACCCACCATAAACGGATAACCTGTTTCTCCGATTTTAGTCTGGGCAATTTTATCGGTTAAAGTTGCCAGCTTTACGGATGATCCTAAAACACCGGCAAATGCCCCGGAACTGTTCCGCAAAGGAACGGCGAGGACAAAAACAGAGTCTCCGCTGACCTTTGAAATGACCGGTTTACTTATGGAGATCTTACCTAATTGGGCAGTTTTAAAATATTGCCTGTCAGCCACACTTATTTTTTTCTGTACAGGTCCTTTGCCATGGCCGTCAGCGATAACAAGAAGAAGGCCGGAAGAATTCGTAACAAAAATACAATCGTAATTTTTCCTGACTTTTTGATATACATCTGAAAGGTATGCCTGAACAGCAGACGTCTCAGACACGCTGCTTTCAATATCTGTAATTTCTGATTTATTGAGCATTGTTTGGATCAAAGGCCCAGACGCCATTGTTCGAGTTTTTTCAATTTCCTGCTCCATGAACAGGTTTGCCATGGTTGCAAGATTTTGTGCGATGAGTTTTGACTGCCTCTCTGCGATGTTGATCAGAGCAAAGGAGGATTTGTTTATTGAAAATAATCCCACGATAACCAGTGGAAAGATTGCTGCCACCACGCCACCAATGATTAACTTCGATCTCATTGTCAGTTTTCTCAAGTAATTATCTCCTTCATCATTTACCAGTTTTCAGCTTTTCAGGGGCGTAAATGTTTACAAAACATATTCTAACAAACGGCCATGGGCCGACCTGGCCTATCAACACCCAGGCATAGCCCACAACAAAACATGAAAGATCTGAGTGGCTTACCCAGTCTTTCATATAAAAAGGATATCGACCTTGGTCTTAACTTCGTTCATTTATCGTCTTTGCTATCAATCTGGACAACTCCTCCATTTTTAGAGGTTTTAGTAATAATTCTTTAACATTGGCAGAATGCATCACCTCCTTTTGATATTTTTTTTCTGACCCCGTGCAGATAATTAAAGGGATATCGGGATTAATCTTTTCTATTTCCAAGGCCAAGTCGTTGCCTGTTAACCCAGGCATTGTCAGGTCCGTGATTACCAGATCAAATGCATCAGGATTGGCTTGAAAAATCTCAAGGGCTTTCACACTGCTCGTAGATGCGGTGGAATCATAACCAAGCCGCTGAATAAATTCTTTTTCCATCAGTACAATCTGTTCTTCATCATCGACTATCAGTATGTGCCCTTTCCCTTTCATATGATGATTTTCTTCATCAGCCGAAAGGGATCTGGCTTCCCTGTATAATTCAAGAACCGGCAGATATATGTGGAAAGAGGCGCCTTTACCCGGCTCACTGATCACTTTAATGTCCCCGCCTGCTTTTTTAACGATTCCATGGACAACAGATAAACCAAGACCGGTGCCCTTTCCTGTTTTTTTGGTTGTAAAATAGGGCTCGAATATTTTCAGAGCAATTTCTTTTTCCATCCCGACACCTGTATCGGAAATTAACAATTGCAGGTACCTGCCGGGTTGCAGCTCCAAATAATGGAGGAACGTATTTTCATCAGTGTTTGTTTCATGCAGCGCCACCGAAAGCGTTCCGCCGGTGTTCTCCATGGCTTGATATGCATTTGTACACAAATTCATAATGATCTGATGAATCTGGGTGGGGTCAGCCATTATGGGACTGCAGTTCATGTCGATCTGCTCGACGATATTAATGGTTGCGGGAATGGTTTCTCTTAAAAGAGCAAGGGTTTCTCTAATTATATGCTGAACCAGGACCTGGGTTGTTTCACATTGTGTTTGCCTGCTAAACGAAAGAATCTGTCCGATCAGTTTCTTTGCTCTGTCTGAAGCTTTAAGGATATTCATCAAATACATGTGGGACTTACTGTCTTGGACAGTATCCATCAACAGAATTTCAACATATCCCGTAATCGGGAAAAGGATATTGTTAAAATCATGGGCAATGCCGCTTGACAAAATACCTATGGCCTCCATTCTCTGGTTCTGGATAATATGATCTTTCAACCGTATATTTTCTTCTTCAACAGTTAACATTTCGGTAATATCCCAAATAACTACGATGAATCCTTCTGAGTGGTCTAGGGCATTTAAAGGACAACTTCTCAATGAACAATGGAAAGCAGTTCCATCCTTTTTGATGCACTTGCTTGTCGACCGGAACGGTTGCATTGTGGAATGCGCAGAATAGAGTTCGTTACCGATCTTCTGATAGGTGGCATCATCCGCGTAGAACATTGCCGTACTTTTCCCGAGCAGGTCTTCATGGTCATATCCGAACATTGCGTGCAACGTCTCGTTTGTCCAGTAAATTTTTCGTTTTTTTACCATACAGATCCCCACCGGCGATGCCTGGGTAATTGCACTGAATTTTTTTTCATTGAATTTCAGGGACTGCTTATACAGACAGTGTTTATGATAGTTGCTTCTGGATAGAAGCACCACTCCCGTCAAAGATGAAATAACGGTGAAAAACAGGATATAGTCGTGGTGTTTCACTGCGTTTTCAATGATTGCATCAAGAATTTTTTTCCAAGGACCGATCGCCACAGACAAATTTTCAGCTAATCGTGTCTCCATCACCTGTTGAATTTCATACTGCCCAGCAACCGTGTGTTGTAATTCGCGCCGACTGTTTTTGTTAATATTTATCGAAACGACAGTCACAACAGTCAGGGTAATGAAAAAAAAAGATAATTGGGGGAAAGTTTTCATTCCTTTTCTCATAACACTCATAAACTGTAATATATTTTTAATGTGGTATGGGCTTTACTTGGGTGGGCTTAATTTAACAGACTAATAATGAAGGTTTCATTACAGTATTATAAAGATTTCGTTAAATAACAGATTATGCAGGTCAACGGGTGGACATGGTTCAGGGTGGACTATAGCTGTCAGCCAGGAGAGATTTGATGAAGCCGTAGAATTTTTCAATACCTGATGCTATGATCCTGGCATAGATTTAAAACTGATCTGAAAAAAAATCAGAATAGTTGTCACTAATCTTCAATGATCAGGATCATGAAAATATATTCTCCATTATTGATATTGATGGTCAGATTGGCACCCCTTGCCTGGGCATAATAGATCCAGGCGGGCTTGTTTTGTGTGCCGCATTCCCGGGTGGGATAAAATTCTCCGGTCTTTCCATTTTTCCAGGATAGAATCATGCAATTTTTACATTTTTCCTGGGCAATCTTTTTTGCCAGGTCCTTGGCCTGGTGAAAAGTTAGTTCGGGATCGTCTACTGTCTTTTCTATCAATTCATGGGGGGTATCGCCCGGATCTGAAAAAATTTGCGTCATTCTATTCACCTGTCATTTGTCGGTGTTTTCCTTATATTTCATATATACGGTGCCGGCAGTTTTAACTTGATTGAAGAATAGCCTGATCCAAGCATGGATGGCAAGGCACAATTTCAACTACTGTATTTTGATTTTCACATATCGATCTACCCCATCAAGCTGCATGAAGGTTTTAACATCCGCTACTATTTGTGATATATACGTCAGGGATAAAATCTGAGAACGTTTGAAAATCTAAGGGTGCATATATCTAAAAGGACCTTAACATAAGGAAGGTGAACATGATTGAATTAAAAGACCCGGGCCTGTTCTGCCAGGCCTGTTTTATTCAGGATCAGTGGATTGACGCCGATTCGAAAAAAACCGTTGAGGTGACCAATCCGGCCACAGGAGAAGTTCTGGGAACCGTACCCTTTTGCGGTGCCGATGAAACCCGGCGGGCCATTGATGCTGCCAGTGAAAGCCTTTCTTCCTGGCGCAGTAAAACCGCAGCAGAACGTTCTGCCATTCTAAGGCGGTGGAATAACCTGCTCATGGAAAACCAGGAAGACCTGGCTTTGCTCATGACAGCGGAACAGGGCAAGCCCCTGGCCGAATCCCGGGGCGAAATTGCCTATGCCGCCAGTTTTTTTGAATGGTTTGCCGAAGAAGCCAAACGGATTTACGGCGATGTCATCCCCCAGACCATTGCGTCCCAGCGCCTGGTGGTGATCAAACAGCCCGTGGGCGTAGTTGCCGCCATTACACCCTGGAACTTCCCCAGCGCCATGATCACCAGGAAAGCCGGTGCGGCCCTGGCCGCCGGATGCACCATGGTGGTGAAACCGGCCACGGCCACACCATTTTCCGCCCTGGCCATTGCAAAACTGGGGCAAAAGGCAGGCGTACCAGAAGGCGTATTTAACGTGGTCACAGGATCTTCGTCCGCCATTGGTGGTGAACTGACCGCCAACGCAAAGGTTCGAAAACTGACCTTTACCGGTTCCACACAGGTGGGCAAAAAACTGATGAGGGACTGCTCAGACACCATGAAACGGGTCTCCATGGAACTGGGCGGCAATGCACCGTTTATCGTATTTGACGATGCAGACCTTGATGCGGCCATTGAAGGGGCTCTGTCCTGCAAATACCGCAACTCAGGACAGACCTGTGTCTGTGCCAACCGCCTTTACGTCCAGGCCGGAATTTATGATCAATTCTGTGAAAAACTGACAACGGCTGTGACAAATCTTAAAGTGGGCAACGGGCTGGATGACGGCGTTGTGCAGGGACCGCTCATTGACATGAACGCCGTTAAAAGCGTGGAGCGCCACATCAGTGATGCCCTTGACAAAGGCGCTAAAGTGCTGGCAGGCGGCAAGCGCCATGCCCTGGGCGGCACCTTTTTTGCGCCCACGGTCCTGGCAGACGCCACAGGCGACATGCTCGTCGCCAAAGAGGAGATATTCGGCCCCTTTGCCCCGATTTTCAAATTTGAAACCGAGGCAGAGGTGATCCGGAAAGCCAATGACACAGAATTTGGCCTGGCAGCCTACTTCTTCACCCGGGATCTGGCCAGAAGCTGGCGGGTGGGAGAACAGCTGGAATATGGCCTGATAGGCATCAACTCAGGCATCATCTCCAATGCCGTGGCCCCCTTTGGCGGGGTCAAGGAATCCGGCAACGGCCGGGAAGGCTCCAAATACGGACTGGATGACTATCTGGAGATCAAGTACATGTGCATGGCCGGCATCAACGGATGAAAACCTACCTGGACTGTATACCATGCTTTATCCGGCAGGCGCTCGGGGCGGTGACGATGGTTACCGATGACACCAGGCAGCATGAGGCTGTGATCAGAAAGGTGCTGGCCATGGCGGCAGACATGGACCTGGCGCAGACCCCGCCGGTGATGGCCCAGTAGATACACCGGATGGTTCGGGAGCTGGCAAAGGATAACGACCCGTATCGGGAGATAAAAAGACAATTCACATTATTTGCCTTGAAGCTTCTGCCCGGCATGGAAACAGTCGTCAGGGAATCACAAGACCCGATAGGTACAGCGGTGCGCCTGGCCGGTTTGGACACCATGGTCAGGGTAATTGATAACGGCACCGACATTCCGGGCACCGATATTCAGAACGGGTCTGACGCACTTAAAAAAAAGTTCAAAAAGACAGATCTGATTATTTCCAAGGGCCAGGGAAACTATGAGACACTAACTACCATCACCAAAAACATCTTTTTCATCCTGAAAGCCAAGTGTCCTGTTGTTGCAAAGGATTTGGGATGCGGCGTCGGGAGCATGATTTTGACCAGGAGCAATTCATACGGTTAAATTTTTGCTTGTCTTAAATTTGATGAACCGGTAAAAAGTGCGATTTCAGCAATTTTTCAGCCGTAACATTCTGAAATCACTGATAGCGATTTGGCTATTTTTGACTTTTTACAGAGCCATCAAATTTTGTTAAAATGATGCAATCACAATTGTAAATTACCTCTAATTAATTTATTGTATTTCATCAGGTTTCCAAAAATCATCCATGGTCTCGCGGACCTTAAATTCAAAGCAAACAGAACTATTGGAGGCAGCATGGCCACAAAACAAGCTTCATTTATTTCTCTGAAAGCACAACTGATCGGCGGATTTTCAATCATTTCCTTGATCACATTGATAGTCGGCGGAGTTGGATACTTTCAGATTTCAAACAATATTCACCAGGTTGACACAATGGTGACCCAGGATGTCCATTTTCTGGAGCAGGCTAAGGAATTTAAAATCCTGGCACTTCAACACAGGCGCTTTGAAAAGGATCTTTTCCTTAATATCGGGAAGAAAGAGAAACAGGAGGGATATTTACAAAAATTTGATAAGGTTTCAAGCCAAACCATTAAATTGATTGATAAAATGGCAGCCAATGTGAAGGAAAATCCTAACCTCGGAGAAAAAGCAATTGAAGCCATAACAAAAGCGAAAAATGCCTATGGCGAATACAAAAAAGGGTTTATACAACTTTCCCAAAAGGTTCTTTCAGATGAGGACATGACACCGCAGCGCGCCAATAATATGATGCTGCCGTTCAAAGAACATATTTATCATTTTGAATCAAGTATTGATAATATAGAAAATATGGCACTAAAAATGATAAAAGAAGTATCTGAGAATGTCATCCGGTCCGGCAACAGATCACGAACTTCTATCGGCGCTTTTGTGGTTATCGGTGTTATTTTCAGTGGCATATTAGGTTTGATCATTGCCGTAAAAATCACGGCACCGATCTTAAAAGCTGTCTGGTTTGCTGAAAAAATGGCTGAAGGTGATTTAAGACAGAAAATGGAAGTGAACCGGAACGATGAAATTGGACAGCTTACCCAATCCTTGAATACCATGGCCCAAAGCATGAGGACCATGTTTGAGGATATCGTTGAAAGTTCTGAGGCCTTGAGTTCGTCGTCCACTGCGTTGAGCGATGTTGCTGGAAAAATGTTAAAGAATGTACAGCTGTCGGCGGATCAATCAGGGCGTGTGGCTGCTGCAGCCGAAGAGTTGACCACGACCATGAACAGTGTGACAGCGACAACAGAAGAAACCGAAGCCAGCATTCAGAGGATAGTTGCGGCTTCTGAGGAAATGACTTCCACGATACAGGAAATTTCCAGGAACACCGCCAGAGGTAGCAGCATTACCCAGGAAGCAGTTGAAGAGGCAAAACAGGTGTCGGCCAAAGTCAATATTCTGGGCCAGGCCGCAAAGGACATCAGCAAAGTAACTGAAACTATTGATGATATTTCAAACCAGACCAATCTTTTAGCCCTGAACGCCACAATTGAGGCTGCCCGGGCGGGCGAGGCCGGAAAAGGATTTGCTGTCGTGGCCGGTGAAATTAAAATACTTGCCCAGCAGACGGCCGAAGCGACAAAAGAGATTAATAAAAGAATAGAAGGTGTTCAGACAACAACTGTGGAATCGATCAAGGCCATCGAAACCATTGTTGGGGTTATTAACGAAATCAATGATATTGTCAATTCGGTGGCAACAGCCATTGAAGAACAGTCATCAACGACCCAAGAGATATCGGGGAGTGTGTCCAAAGCAGCTTTAGGTGTCCAGGAAGTCAATGAAAACATCAACCAGACCAGCGCTGTTGCCGGCGAAGTTGCCCTGGATATTGCCAGTATTGATCAGACAACCCAGGATGTGAACCAGGGCAGTCAGCAGGTCAGTGAAAGAGCAGCACAGTTGGCCACTCTCTCCGAACGTTTGAACAGCCTGATCAGCCGGTTCAAAGTATAGTCCGCATGTACTTTTCAAATTTTGCAGGGGCTGACGATTGGGTTGATGATACAGGATTAGGTCTGGGAATGTAACCGTTTTGCCCTGAAATCTTTTTTCCCTTTTCCCGCATTTCAGCAGCTTCATCCGGTCTTCGCATATGGTCCAGGATGATTGCCATGTTGCCATACCAGGTGTGATTGCCCGGATGGAGCTGAATGGAACGTTTCATACACTTATGCGCGGGAAGAATTTTGCCCTGATTGGAATAGGCCACCCCCAGCATGTGCATGGCAGCGGCATGGCGGGGATAAAATTCCAGGAGTTTCTTGAAAACGGATTCAGCTTCGGCGTTTTCTCCGGCCCGGAGCAAGTCCATCCCTTGAAAAAACAGACCCTGTTCATGGCATGGCAAAGGGAGCGGTTCAGGTTCAGGTTCTGCTTGGCGTGAATCAAAGGCTGCGAATACATTCCGGAGTGCAGCTTCATAATACCGCCATTTGTCCTTGGAACTGGTATACATGGGCTGCCTGACCTGTGTGACAGACGCGGTCTTTACCGGGCGTCTCAGGGTGGAAAAGGCCATAACCTTTTCTTCCCAATCCAATTCCAGATATGTAAACATCTTCCGGGTGAGCGGCTCTGGATTTTCAACCAGCTCATCGTAATCAATGATATGAATCCCACCATCGAATATTTGAGACCAATGGGCCATGAGGCGATGGCAATTGGCAATTTCCTTTCCGATCCATTCCTTATGATAGGCAAATCCCATTCCCCCGTGCCGGGCCTTGTAATCGGTGAAATAGTTGGACAGAGCAATGCCCCCCGGACTGCGGCGGCAGTAGATGATTTTCGCTTTGGGATAAAGCAGTTTTATCAGACCGACATTTTTAAAATTATGGGGTAATTTGTCGGTAATATGCTTTTCCGACACACCTTCCGGCATCAATTCCCGGTATTCCCCTTCAACCTTATCCGCAAATTTCCGGCTGTGTTCCAGGGTCAGGTCCAGTATGCAGTCCGGCATATTGCGGTAAGGTGACCCCATACGGTGTTCCCAGAGGGTCAGTCTGCGCCACATCGCGGGCATCATCCCCAGCTCTCCCCCCGGAAACACTTTAGAATGCCCCCCGATGATCTGCTCCACCAGGGTAGTTCCGGAACGCGGCATGCCCAGGATATATATGGGAAGGCGACACTCGGTGCCATACCCTTTCCGGTTGTCGAAAAACGCCCTTGACATGCGGGCCATGATCCGGTCCACATGGCGGGCTTCGTTTTCAGGATCATAGGAAACAAATTTCCTTACAATCTCGTTGGCTTTATCTGCATATGCCATGGCTGCATCATGATCCATCCGCTTCTGCCAAACCTTTGCCAGGGAAAAATTCAGGGACGCCCGCATGGGCAGATGAACGGATGGACTCTTTGCCATCTTTTCCATGCGTTGAATCAACGCCTCCTCTTCGGGAATGCGGTCCGAATTGATCATTAACTGCATGGCCCGCACCGGGGCAATGCGGTACACCTTGTTCTGGGCGGCACAGGCCTCTTCCATACGCCCGAGAATGGTCAGCACATGGGACAGGCCGGCCATGGCCGGAATGCATTTTTCATCCACGGCCAGGGCGTCGTTATAGGCAGCCTCCGCTTTTTCCAGGTCATCCTGTTCCAGATAGATGTCTCCGTACACTGATAAATAAACCGCACGATCCGGCGGAGAAAGATCCCGGGTCAAGTCGATTATCCGGTCAAGGGCCTTGAGGGCCTGATCGTGGCTTACGCCCTGGCCTGCCATGGACGCCTTTTTATGGAGCATCTGGATGTTATCGCCATCCTGAGCCAGGGCCTGGTTTACAGCGTGGGCCGCCACCCGGAACCTGCCGGTCAGTGCAGCAATTTCCGCCCGGTGGGAGAGCAGAACAAGATTACCGGAGTCTTTTTCCAGGGCCTGATCCAGAAAGTTGTCCGCCTCATCCAGTGCCCCGCAGGCAATCAGCACCCCCAGACCCAGGGATACCCCCGCATCCCTGCCCAGCCAGGCAGTCCCTTCCCGCAGCAGCCGGACAGCTGCGGCAATGGCCTGGGGCTGCATATCCCTGACTATCAGCAGTTCAAGTTCAAACCGGGCCTGGTTCAGAGCGGAAAAGCATCCCTTTTGTTTTGCCAGGGCCATTTCACTCTCTGCCCCGTCATAATCCCGATCCTGCAGGAGCATCCTCGCCCGGACCAGATGAAACTCGCCTAGGCTGCCATCCAGGGATAATCCTTCCCTGATGGTTTCTTCCACCATGTCGCGCTGGTCAAGCAACAGATAAAGCCCTGCCAGATGAGCCAGGGCATGGGCGCGGCATGGCTCGAATTCCGTGGCTGTGTCAAACAATTGCAGAGCCCGGAAAAGCTGGCCCAAGTTTGCCCGGGCCAGCCCGAAAAACAGGGCCTCCCATCCTGTGGAGGTACGTTCCCGGTTATTAAGTTCTCCCAGGATTCCCTGCAGGGCGGAAGGTCTGCACAATTCCGGCACCAGCAATGATATCACCGTCTTATCTTCAGGAGCCGGGACAGATAATGCACTGCACAAGGCAGTCACATCTGCGGTGCGATGCTCCAGGACAGCTTGCCAGAGTTCCCGGCAGGAAACGTTTGTCTGCGCTCTCTTTTCATCTGTTCTGCCCATTCACAATGATTCCTTGGGTTTTTCCCATAGCTTTCTGTAAAAGCACACAAAGATAATTTAAAAATCCATCCATAAAGCATTATTCTCTTTATGGATGGATGTCGTCTGAACAGGAAAATGCGTATCTAATTGCGCGAAGGGAACAAACCCACTAAGGCAATAACATATGTCATTGCCAGGCAAGGGGACTGAACAGAGAACGGCTGACTTTCCCCGGACATCCCGATGGAAGACGTACTCATTTCCACATTCGGAGTTAGGCCCGAAACATAGGGTTGGGTAGCCACACCACCTGAAATCTCCCGGCTCTCGGATGTTTTGCCGTCCTGGAGCGTACCGGTCTGGCCTTTGATGGTCGTGGTCCCGGTCACTGGTATTCCTGAGGGAACCTCTCCCGTAAACAGGGCCGGGCCTGGGGCCGCCAGCAGACCACCAGAGGGACTGGAAGCATTGCCTTGTGTATTAGATGCATACAGTCCATGGCTGTGGGCAGGTATATTCCCAAGGGCCAACTGCACTGTTGGACTCCCCCCTTTCTCTCCCCAGTTCCACGTGTCCAACCCGGGGCCAGTACCGTATTGAATCGGGCTTCGCCCCCGCAAATCCGGCAGGCCGACTGTAGTGCTGCCGTTTCCCCCATATGTGGTACCAATCAATGCAAACAGGGCCTGATTGTCATTAAGAGGCACGGTAGTGCCAGTGCACTGCGCATACCCCCTGGGTGCATAACTGAACGCAACCAGCTTAATTTCTCCGATAAATGGTTCGGACATAATTTTTCCTCCTGTTTATTTCTCAATTAGTTTTACCGCATCCCCTGTAAGACGAGAAATAATGATTTCACATTCCTTTGGGCTTTTGGGAGACACCATCAGGTCAAAGGACCCGATCGCGTCATGGGCCACCCTGTATATCCCCTGCTCGCAGATCTGGTTTTCGGGCCCGGTGAACAGGGCTGCAAAAGAGTCACATTCAATCCCTTTAACAACACCTTCATTCAGTTTGGACAATTTTATCTCCCCGCTGTTCCCGGACGCATCTGATATTTTGAACATATCCCCCAGCAAAGGTTTTAAATTTTCCGCGTTAAATTTTTCATTGGGATTTTCCATTAAATCTTACTCCTTCTATTTTCTCCGGACAATACCATTTCTTAGGCCCGGACCACGGTTCTGTCTAATTGCGTGGAGGGTACATACCGCTCAGGGCGATTACATACAGCATTGCCAGATACGGGGACTCAATCCCAAAGCCTATCCCTCCTCCGGTATTACCGATAGATGAGTCATTCATTTGCGTGTCCACAGTGGTGGAATACAGTTTAGAGGATACAGATCCGCTGATGTCCCGGCTTTCGGATGTTTTGCCGTCCTGGAGCGCACCGGTTTGGCCTTTAATCGTCGTGCTACCCGTCACCGGAATTCCCCCTGGCACCGTACCTGTAAACGCGGCATCACCCGCAGCAGCCAAAAATGCATTGTGCGGATTGGTGAGAGTCCCTGGTGCAGAAGAGACTATCTGTGAATGGGTATGGGAAGGGAGCTCTTGTACTTTCAAGGTGTGTGTCTGATTCCCCCCTTTCTGCCCCCATGCTTTACCATACAGCCCAGGACCAGTGCCGTAACCAATCGGGCTCCGTCCCCGCAAATCCGGCAGGGCGAACGAAGTTCTGCAGTCCCCCCCGTAGGTGCAGCCCAGCAATGAAAACAGGGCACCTTGATCTTGGGGCGTGTACATATCGCCATTGCACACCGCCCATCCATGCGGCGCATAGCTAAACCCTACCAGCTTAATTTCTCCGATAAATGGCTCTGACACGATTCCTCTCCTTTTTTTAACTGTTATTAAGTATTATCGCATCCCGGTTGAGTTGAGGGATAACAACTTACCGCTTTTTCAGGCAATCCCCGGATAAAGCCCGGAGACAAAACTCCGTTTTACGCGGCAGCCGGCCTGCCTCATCTTAAATGATGACTGTATTCGCAGGCGGATACCAGATCATCAATTCGGAGGGCGGCTGTACCGACTCCACCACAAAGCCCAGGCCCAGATAAAGGTGTCTGGCTGTGGCGTTGGACTGGTCAACCACAAGGGTCATGGGAACGCATATTTTTTTGGCCGCCTCCTGCAGAGACTGCAAAACGGTTTTGCCGAATCCTTTTCCCCTGGCAATGGGAATAAATGCAATATCCAGCAGATGCACACTGTTATGGCCGAAATCCACGACCGTCCGGCCGATTCTCTCCCGGTGATGCTCGATGATAAAGGTAAGGGCGTTGGGATACTTGGCACCGTACCCCAGGGTCTGGTAGTTAAATTGGTGGCCAATGATCTCTTCCACATATTCGGGATCATTGTCGCCCAGGCGCAGTGCATTGCGGGTGGAACGGAACAGTTCTTCAATAAATATGCTGTCATTCGGATTTGCCGGCCTCATGGAGATGTTGCTGCTGGAAAAATTGATTTGGTTCATATTGAGATACCTTAAATTCTTTAAGGGTCTATATAAAAGCAACATTGGTTGCATTAATTGTAATGGCCAGATTGATTCCAATTGTGGTAAAGAAGCTAACATTAAGATTGCAGGGAGTGCTCACAGGTTTACCAGCAGTTCTTGATCTGTCAATGACCATTGTAGAAGAATTTCCTGATTTAATGGATACGGTAATTGCTGTGCCAGATACGCCGTTCGCAGCATAGGTCCTAGTGGTTCTATTAGGCGTTGTATGCAACTCGCCATTAACTCCCGCAGCTGGCATTTCACTGACATCAATCCGGAGAAAATCATCTGCCCCGAATCCTGTCAGGTCAATGGGACTGTCCGGCGCTGCATCAAATTCAATGGTTTTTGATCCTTCACCCAGCCAGGTGGAGAGGTTTGCTATTGCTGTTGATTCGCTCGCATCTTTTTGACCATTTCTGTTTATGTCATAGAAAATACCGCTGGTCGTTACAATGGCATTTGAAATCACGGGAGCAGCCGTGGGCTGGCCTGCAATGGATACATTGTCATGACTAAAATTCGATGTGTTACCGGCCAGATCACCGAAAAAGCCGCTGCTGATATCCAGTGTATCGTCGTTGTGCCCTGCGCTGTCCTTGCCGTATCCTGTGGTTGCTTCAAGATTGTCAGCCGGGGTAGAGTTGAGGGTGATAATCAGAGTGTCGTCTGCAGTGACCTTGGCGGACGCAATATCATCCACACTGAACGTTACATCTGTTGTCGTTCCGTTATCAGCATCAATGTCCCAGGTGATATCATTCCAGTCCAGCCGGGCTTTGATGTCCGTAGTGCCGTTTTCACCAGATTCCAGCAATGTTGAAAAATCACTTCCCGTAAGCGTAATCGTGTCCGCATCGCTGTCCCATGCGGCGTCGGAAACTGCGGTTATGGCCGGAGCCGTGGTGTCTCCTGTCACCGTAAAATTGCTGGTGGAGACGCTCTCGTTACCTGCCGCATCCGTCTCCTCGACATTGAACTGGTAGGTGATGCCGTCCACCACTGTGGCCGTGTATTCCCAGGTTGTGCCGGTAACTGTGGCATCACCGATTTTGCTAGTGCCGTCATAGACGGCCACGCTGGAGCCGCTTTCACAGGTGCCGCTCAGGACAAGGGCGGGATCATCCGTAGTCGCGCCGCTGCTAAGGGCTCCTGTCACGCTCCCCACATCATCGGTGGCTGCCCCAAAATTAGCTGTGGGAGCCGTGGTGTCGCCTGTTACCATGAAATTGCCGGTGGCGGCACTCTCGTTGCCTATGCCGTCCGTCTCCTTGACGTTGAACTGGTAGGTGGTACCGTCCGCAACTGTGGCCGTATAACTCCAGGTTGTGCCGGAAACAGTGGCATCTCCGATTTTGGTGCTGCCGTTATACACCGCCACGCTGGAGCCGCTTTCACAGGTGCCGCTCAGGACAAGGGCCGGATCATCCGTGGTCGCGCCGCTGCTAAGGGCTCCTGTCACGCTTCCCACATCATCGGTCGCTGCCCCGAAATTGGCTGTGGGAGCCGTGGTGTCTCCTGTTACCGTGAAATTGCTCGTGGCGGCACTCTCGTTGCCTGCCGCGTCTGTCTCTTTGACGTTGAACTGATAGGTGGTACCATCCGCAACTGTGGCCGTATAACTCCAGGTTGTGCCGGAAACAGTAGCATCGCCCATTTTGGTGCTGCCGTTATACACCGCCACGCTGGCGCCGCTTTCACAGGTGCCGCTCAGGACAAGGGCCGGATCATCCGTAGTCGCGCCGCTGCTAAGGGCTCCTGTCACGCTCCCCACATCATCGGTCGCCGCCCCGAAATTGGCTGTGGGAGCCGTGGTGTCTCCTGTTACCGTAAAGTTACCGGTGGCTGCACTCTCGTTGCCTGCCGCATCCGTCTCCTTGACGTTGAACTGATAGGTGGTACCATCCGCAACTGTGGCCGTATAACTCCAGGTTGTGCCGGAAACAGTAGCATCGCCCATTTTGGTGCTGCCGTTATACACCGCCACGCTGGCGCCGCTTTCACAGGTGCCGCTCAGGACAAGGGCCGGATCATCCGTGGTCGCGCCGCTGCTAAGGGCTCCTGTCACGCTCCCCACATCATCGGTCACTGCCCCGAAATTGGCTGTGGGAGCCGTGGTGTCTCCTGTTACCGTGAAATTGCTCGTGGCGGCACTCTCGTTGCCTATGTCGTCCGTCTCCTTGACGTTGAACTGGTAGGTGGTACCGTCCGCCACTGTGGCCGTATAACTCCAGGTTGTGCCGGAAACAGTGGCATCTCCGATTTTGGTGCTGCCGTTATACACCGCCACGCTGGAGCCGCTTTCACAGGTGCCGCTCAGGACAAGGGCCGGATCATCCGTGGTCGCGCCGCTGCTGAGGGCTCCTGTCACGCTCCCCACATCATCGGTTGCTGCCCCGAAATTGGCTGAGGGAGCCGTGGTGTCTCCTGTTACCATGAAATTGCTCGTGGCGGCACTCTCGTTACCTGCCGCATCCGTCTCCTTGACGTTGAACTGATAGGTGGTACCGTCCGCCACTGTGGCCGTATAACTCCAGGTTGTGCCGGAAACAGTGGCATCTCCGATTTTGGTGCTGCCGTTATACACCGCCACGCTGGAGCCGCTTTCACAGGTGCCGCTCAGGACAAGGGCCGGATCATCCGTGGTCGCGCCGCTGCTAAGGGCTCCTGTCACGCTCCCCACATCATCAGTCGCTGCCCCAAAATTGGCCGTAGGGACTGTGGTGTCAACGACAATGGCCTTGCTGTCGGAAATATTGTTGCCAGCAGGTACGGTAGTACTGGTCATATCATTGCCTGCCAAGTCCTGCACTGTGCCGATGGTAAAACTGTTTACCTTGAGGTCCGCGCTTGTGTCTCCGGTGCCGACCATGTAGGTGCCTGTGAGGGTCGTTCCGTTGGACGGAGCGGTCAGCTCCACCAGGTCTCCGGTGTCCAGGGTCACGGTGATGGTGCTGCCTAACTGGACGGCCTCGCTACAAGTCGCGGTAATATTGATGGTATCCCCTTCGTTATAGCTGCCGTCGGCAGTGGAAGAAGAAAATGACTGGACGGTCGGCGCGACAGAGTCCGGGGTTTTGAAGTTCCAGGTGGTCTCATCTGCAATGCCGGCCGCAATATTGCCGTTGGCATCTTCAAAAGCGGTGCCTGGGAACTGGACATAATAACCCGTGTTGTCGGCAAAAGTACCGGCCACCGTAATGGCAACCTGGTTGCCAGATACAGAGACCTTACTTCCATCTGTAACGTCTATGGTTTCAAAAACACTATTCGTGGCATCGTAAATTACAAGATTCCCAGACCCCACGCTGACGTTCTCCGAAAAGGTGAGGGTCAGGTTGGCATGAGCATCAACACCGATGGCGTTGTCCGCCGGGGATACGCCGGTCAGGGCAGGCCCGTTGGCATCGATACTGTCACTTGCCCCCGAAGAAATTGCCGTGGTATATGCGTTGCTGGTTCCGCCGCTCGTGTCGTCCAAGGTGATGTTCACAGGGATGTTGCTGACTGCGGCCACGTCCGTGCCGCCTTCGGTCACTGTAAACTGGGCCGTATAAGTGGTGTTGTTGGTACGCACCAGGTTGGACAGGGTAAACCCGCCAACGTCTCCCTGTATGTTTGTATAAACTTCACCGCCGTCGTCCGCCGTCGTGATGGTTACTGTGATGGCATCCCCGACTTTCATGGCCGTATCCGGTATGGAAACGCCTTCGATCACCGGGGCGTTGGCATCAATGGAATCACTGCCCTGGGAAATAGCCGTGGTGTAGGCGCCGGTATTACCGGCAGTATCGGTAATGGTAATATCCACAGGAATGTCATCGCCGGCCACCACATCGACTCCTCCCTGGGTGACGGTGAATTCGGCCTCATAGGTAGTGTTATTCACCTTTGTCAGGTTGGACAAGGCAAATCCGCCGATGGTGCCGTTTATGGTGGTATAGGTGTCTGTATCACTGTTCACGGTGATCGTAGCCGTGACCGTATCTCCCACGGACATGGCCGTATCCAGAATGGTGACATTGGCAATCACAGGGGCGGAAGTATCCACCGCCTGCACGGATTGTACGGCTGTGGTATTGCCATTGCCTGCTGCATCGGTAGCAGCATTGGCGCCAACATCCACGGTAATGTCTGTGGTGCTGCCGGCAGTGGGACTCACAACCAGGGTGTAAACCGTACCGGAAACAGCCGTAAAGGTGCCTTTGGTGCCGCCGGCAACAATGATGTCATCAGCGGTAAAGCCGCTCACTGCCTCGTTGAAAGTGAAGGTATAGGTCACATCTCCCGTAGCCGTGCCGGAGGTATTGTCACTGATGGTGACGCTGGGCGGACTGGAGTCTACCGGGGTACCGCCGCCACCCGGGTCAGGCTCTGGATCTGGATCTGGATCTGGTTCTGGATCTGGTTCTGGATCTGGTTCTGGTTCGGGTTCTGGTTCTGGCTCTGGCTCTGGTTCGGGTTCTGGTTCTGGTTCTGGCTCTGGCTCTGGCTCTGGTTCTGGCTCTGGCTCTGGTTCTGGCTCTGGCTCTGGTTCTGGCTCTGGTTCGGGTTCGGGTTCGGGCTCAAAAGAAGGCAGATCCTCTCCCTGGCTTTCTTCATATGCATCCCGTTTTTCTTCGTATTCAGCAGCGGCCTCCTGTATCAGGGTTTGGCCTTCCGGTGTAAAACCAGTCCCCTGTTCCCCGTCCACAACAAGAGCCCCGGAAAGGGTGGTTAAAACCTGGTCTATATCATTTGCCCCTGAAAGCTGGGCCAGGACCTTTCCGTACTGCTCACCGGAGTTCAGGCCGTCTGCGCCGTTGAACTCAGAATTTGTCGTACCGTCTGGGTTAATGGTGGTGACCGGCCGGGTGCCGACAATGTCATCAAGCCCGAATGCCTTGGCCACATATTGGTTGTACACCAGGCTGGCTTCGGTGAAAGAGGTCTCATCCACGTCGGCTGCGCGGACAGCCAGTTCCGTCAGGGGAGATACGGTCACATAAACGTCCCCTGTGCCGTTGGCCATGGCCATGGCACGGAGGTCAAAGGAAAGGTCCACGGCCTCCCCTGTTTCGTTGCGGAAATCAGGGGTTGCGCCGCCTTCGTCATTGGCATCAATAACCTTAACGAAAATCGGTCCTGTGTAGCCGGTGGACAAGGTCACCTGGAGGTTGTCCGACCCGAAGTTGTGGACCGAGGCTTCCAGAAGGTTGCCGTCCTTGTCATACACCTCCACCCGCACGTCAGAAACAAACGGCCCGGCTGCGGCTGAGACAATCAGTTTATAGGTTGTCTGGGAAGGGACTTCAGGTTCGCCGGAGGAAGATTCGTCCGAGGAAGATCCGCCTCCGCCTGCTACTGCAACTGCGCCACCAATGCCTGCCAGGGCAAGAAGCCCCCCGGTCCATGCCAGCGCATGTCCATCGCCGTCGTCCGACTGCCAGACCACCTGACTGTCATCCCCGGACACCTCCGTGACATCCCCGGCCACTGCCATATGGTCGGCGGGCGTGAATGATCCGTCCGCACTAAAGAGGGTGTCGGATTCCGGGACAAAAAAGTCTTCCACCTGGGCCACGGTTTCGCCGTCCACCTCGACTTCAAGGGTGTCGCCTTTCTTTTTGAGCACCAGGTCCTCCGGGGGGTCCCCCGTTTCCGTGTCCTCTATCCTATAAACCGACCCGGGTTCGGCTGTGACGGATATCGATAGATCCAAAGGATACTCGACGATTTGATTGTCTTTCCGTTTTTCGATTAATACGAGCATCTGTTACCCCCCGAAAATATGATACAAGAAAAATGAATGGTAATTCTGATTTTTTGATTTTGGAATATTTTACAGAAGCGTATTTGCATTAGCAACCACAACGATCAATTTGTTGAAAAAATTGATTAACATTTCGTGTTTGTTCGTTTTTCCTGAGCACGACAGGCTATTTTTCCCGGAAAGATTCCGCAAGGGTTTTGCGCAGCGGTTTCAGCAGGATATCCAAAACGGTTCGTCTTCCTGTACGAATATCCACCTGGGCTGTCATGCCCTGCAAAATGTCAATGGTCTTGCCGGTCCGGGTGGGAACCGGATTTTCCTGCGTTGCCAGGTGGACCCGGTAGTAGGTCTGTTCGCCATAAGCGGATACTTCCTTCAGGGTATCGGCGCTCACGTATTTCACAGTGCCTTCTACTGAACCGAAAATGGTGGAATCAAACGCGTCAAACCGGAGGCTGGCAGACAGGCCGGGGCAGATATCCGCGATATCTGCCGGCCGGATTTTGGCCTCCACGATCAACTGGTCATCCACGGGCACGATCTGCATCAATTCTTCGCCGGGCCGCAGAACCCCGCCCAGGGTAGTAATGCGGACATTCTTGACAATGCCGGGGACCGGGGCCCGTATGATGCTGTCCCGCAACTGCTGGGCCCGCTGGGTCCGGATCTGCTCATCCTGGCCGATGTGGTCTTCCACTTGGGACAATTCCAGTTGAATGTCCTGGTAATATTTGTTTTTCCGGTTGATCAGGTCTCCCTGGGCATTGTTGAGCTGCTGTTCGGCCCGGATGACTTCCGAACGGCTGGCATCCCCGGTGAGGGCCAGGTCGTTGACCAGTTTACTTTCCTCGCGGGCCAGGCGAACCGTGGTTTCCAGGTTTTCCATGTCCGCACGAAACCCCTGGCAACGCTGTTTGAACAGGGCTTTTTGTACGGAAATCAGTTCCGGGAACCTGGCCACATGTTTTGGGAATTGAATGGTTCCGGCCCCGGTGATTTCCGCCCGGAGACGGGATGCCTGGGCATACAGGGCCGCCAGTCGGGCGTCCAGCTCTTCTACGCTGGCGGCGAACCGGGTCTGGTCAAACAGGGCCAGGATTTCGCCCCTGGCCACCCGGTCTCCCTCCTTGACGTTCAGGTCCTTGAGTACACCGCCGTCCACGGCCTGGATCACCTGGACCCGGCTGCTGGCAATGACCGTTCCCATGCCCCGGATGGTCTGGTCCACCTGGAAATAACAGGCCCAGGCAACCGCTGCGGTAAATCCGAGGATCAGCACCCACAGGACCATGGAATAGCGGGTCCGGCGGATCATGGAAATGGGAGGTGCGGAAATGGATTGTCCGTTCATGGTGTAAACTTTAGCTCCTGTCCACGGGAA
Organism: uncultured Desulfobacter sp.; assembly: GCF_963665355.1. Lineage (GTDB taxonomy): Bacteria > Desulfobacterota > Desulfobacteria > Desulfobacterales > Desulfobacteraceae > Desulfobacter. The sequence continues at coordinate 3,439,656 of NZ_OY762229.1, read as the reverse complement.
GGGTTGCCTGCTGCCGGAACCCGGGGATACGAATGACCTCATCCGGCTTCCCGTCCGCCACGATGCGCCCCCGCCGCATGACCAGGACCCGGTTGGCCATGTTGGAGAGCCGGGGCCTGTGGGTGGCGATAATGACGATATCCGTGGGCCGGACCCATTGTTTCAGGGCATTCATCACCTGATTTTCCGATTCCAGGTCCAGAAACGCACTAGGTTCGTCCAGAAGCCACACCCGGGGCCGGGCCATGAAAATCCGGGACAGGGCCACAAGCTGTTTCTGGCCCCCGGAAAGTCCGCTGCCCCCTTCAAAAATTTCCAGATCCATGCTCCTGGGGTTTTCAGCCGCCACCCGGTCGATGCCCAGCAGTTGCGCCACCTCCACGACCAGGGCGTCCGGCACCCCGCCGCTTAAAGCCATGTTGGTTTTCAGGGTGCCCTTGAACAGGTGGACATCCTGGGGCAGGTACCCCACCCGATGGTTGATCACCTGAATGTCCAGCTCACTGATGTCGGTGCGGCCGAGCCGGACCTGGCCCTCGGAAGGCTTGAAAAGCCCGGCCAGGATTTTCAGGAAAGTGGATTTGCCGCAGCCGTTGGGCCCCAGGATCAGGGCCCTGTCGCCGGCCTTGAAAGACAGAGTGGGAATATCAATGCTGACAATGGGGGAGTTGGGATAGGAAAACCGTACCTCTTCCAGATCCACCAGGTCCGGTAGATAGTCCGGGAACAGGGTTTCCTGGTCCTGGCGGCGGTCCGGTTCCATGGCCAGGAGCCGGTTCACCATTTCAAGCCCCTCCCGCACATGCTCCCACTGCACCATGAACCGGACGCTCTGGGCTACGGGTGCGATGATCCGCCCCCCGAGGATGGCGCAGGCGATCATGCCGCCGGTGGTGAGTTCCCCCAGCTCCATCTGGGTAACCCCCACCACCATGGCCCCCACATATCCGATGGTGCCCAGGCTGCCGGTGCTGACCATAGTTGTGGTGGTGATGCTTTTGCTTTTGAACCCATAACCGGCCATGGTATGGGTGAGCTGCTGCCAATGGTCGGAAAATTTCCAGGTGCTGCCCGTGGCCTTGATGGTCTCGGCCCCCTGGATGCTTTCCAGCAAAAGCCCCTGCCGCTCCTGGCCTTTTTGCACCTCCCTGCGGGCCAGCCGCCGCAGCCGCCACTGGGCCAGCCACCCCAGGGCAAGGGCGATGGGCAGCAGAAAAGCATAGACAAAGGCAACCCTGCCGCCGATGATGTAAATCACCCCCAAAAAGAAAAAACAAAAGGGCAGGTCTGTCATGAAAAAAATAATGGACGAGGAAAAAAAATTCCTGGCCTGCTCCAGCCCCTTCATATGGGCGGCCAGGGCCCCCAGGCTGTTGGGCCGGGTATCCAGGCGCAGGTTCATGATATGGTCGAACAATTGCCGGGATATGGAGATGTCGGCCTGGTGGGCCAGGGAGTCGGTGATCCTGGCCCGGATAAATTTCAGGGCCCAGTCCAGGCAGACAATGATGGCCATGCCCGTGACCAGGGCCGTAAGGGTGGAATAGGCAAAGGTGGGCACCACCCGGTCATAGACCTGCATGGCAAACAGGGAAGAGGTCACGGCCAGGATATTGATGACAACAGTGGCTGCAGCCATTTCGAAGAACCAGTGTTTGTCTTTCCAGAGTTCCTGCATCACAAGGCTTGTGGCCCGGCCCTTTTCCCCGCTGCCGGTCCCGGCGGTTTTCCCGGGGCCGCGAAACCAGAGCACCGGGGACTGGGCCAGGGCATCCGGGTCCAGGTGGTAATCCGGCCCCCCAGGCGGGGTGAGTGAGACCTTGTCTTCCGTGGCAGGTTCCACATAGGCCCATTGCCCGTTGTGGAAAACCAGGGCCGGGAGCTGGCGGCGGTCCATCCGGTCCCACCGGAGCTGGCAGGCCCGCAATTGCCGGTGTTCCAGGCCGTTTAAAATCCCGGTGAGGCGCTCCACCGGCCGTATACTGGCCCCCTTGGGCTGGAAGGCGCCGCAGGCTTTTGCCAGGGTCCTAGGGGAAACAGATATCCCGTTTTTTCTCATGAGCCGTCCCAGGACCAGGGGGGAAATGGGCACAGTCAGGACCAAAGGGACCTGTTCCTGTTCCGCGGAAACTACGCCGGGTTGCTCAGTCATTGGGCAAGGCCGCTCTGGCTGTCCAGGCGCCCCATTTGAACGGCCAGTCTCAGGCAGGTCTGCTCATACCGGGCATTGACCTGGGCCAGGGACTGCCGGGCATTGGCGTACTCCCGCTGGACATTGAGCAGGTCCAGCCAGCTTTTGCGGCCCGCCTCGTACTGCCGGGTATAGGAGCCCAGGGTCTGGCCCGTGGATTGGACCAGGGAATCGTATAATCGGGTCAGTTTCCGGACCATGTCCCGGTCCGTGAGCAGGGACCGGGTGGTACGGCTGACGTCGTTTTTTTCCGCATCAGACTGCATTTGCGCGACCCGGACCCGGGCCTCGGCAGCCCTCACCTGTTCCAGGGTGCGGAATCCGCCCCCGTCCAGTGCGCTTTGCACCACCAGGGCAAGGGTGGTGTCCCGCTGCTGGCTGGTGGTACCCTCCTTGTCGTAAAGCTCCTGATCCAGGCGGCCGTAAACCTGGGGGTACCATTCAGCCCGGCTGATGTGGCGGTTAATCCGGGCGATGTCGATCTCCAGGATCGCCATCCTGATCCGGGGAGACCCATCGCTCACCTCAGCCTCCACCCGGGCATGGCCGGGCAGGTCCAGCAATTCCCGGGGCACCGGTTCAAAAAGACCCTGTTCAGACTGACCCGATTCAAACTGATTCATGGGGGTACGGGTCAATGCATACAGGTCATTGAGGGCCGTCTGGTACTGACCCTTCAGGTCTTCCTGGGTCAGCATGGACTGGGAATACCGGGACCGGGCAAGCTGTACATCGGCCTCAGCGGCAATTTTCCCTTTTGTGCGGCGGGAAATCAAATCCAGGAACCGCTCATGTTCGTCAATGTTCAACCGGGCCGCCTTAAGCTGTTCTATCAAACCGGTCACGGTGGTGTAAGCGATAACGGTTTGTTCCATCAACTCCCGCCGGACCTTGAGCAATTGTATTTCAGACAAGTCCAGCTGGCGTTTTGCTTTTTCAACGGCATTTTTAATTCGGCCTCCCAGCCACAGGGGCTGCTGCACCCGCACATAAGCATAGGAATCATCTGCCTCCTCGCCGATCGCCGCAAGGGAAACGCCGGGCAGCCACTGTTTTTTTTCTGACCTGAGCCCTGCGTCATACGCACGGACACTTTCCTTTGCCGCCAGGATCTGTGGATTTTTTTCCAGGGTGTATTGCATGGCCGCAAACAGGGAGATTCCATACGGTTCCCCGCCGGCCGCAAGGGAAAAAACAGGAAAAAAAGCGGCAAAGGTCAAACAGAATGAAATAAGAACGATTAAACGGATCACTGTACCCACCTTCCATAGATTTCACGGTCCCATATACCGCTGGCGACAGACCGCTGATTAATTCGGAACCGATGATATGGCTGCAATTCCAGAAACCCTACTATCGTATTGAATTTTGATCAAGCGAAATATTCAGAAAAATTCTTGGAAATTTATGGCATTATGTTAGTCTAAACCAAGTTCTTATTTAATTAGCGTGTTATCATTAATCAATTCTAATGAGGAACGAGCCTATGAAAATCGTAAAAATGCTTGCAGTATGTATGACTGTCCTGGCAATGGCTTCATTTGCCTTTGCAGGCACCCTGGAAGACGTCAAAGCTAAAGGTTATATTCAGGTCGGCGTGAACGGCGATCTGTTCGGTTTTGGCAAACCCGACGAAAAAGGTGTATGGAGAGGCCTTGATGTTGATTGTGCAAGGGCCCTTTCTGCAGCCGTATTTGGAGAAGCTGACAGACTGAAATTCACCCCTCTGACTGCGAAAACGCGATTCACCGCCCTGCAGTCTGGCGAAATTGATGTGCTTTTCAGAAATTGCACCCAGACACTGAGCCGTGATACAGCCCTTGGCCTGGATTTCGCCCAGGTCAACTATTATGACGGCCAGGGTTTTCTGGTCCCTAAACATCTGGGTGTAAAAGATGCCAAAGAACTGGACGGTGCCACGGTCTGTGTTCTTCCCGGCACCACCACGGAACTTAACGTGGCTGACTATTTCCGCGCCAACGGCATGACCATGAAACCGGTCGTCATTGAAAGCACTGCGGAATTGAGCAAGGCTTTTTTTGCCGGACGTTGTGACGTACTGACCTCAGATGCCTCCCAGCTGGCCGGCAACAGAGCCGTAGCACCCAACCCTGGCGATTATATGATCCTGCCCACCCTCATCTCCAAAGAACCCCTCGCGCCGGCGGTGAGACACGGCGACAACCAATGGAAGGATATTGTCAACTATACCATTCTGGCACTCATCGACGCAGAGGAACTTGGCATCACCTCTAAAAATGTTGACAAAATGCTTGCAAGCAACAACCCGAAAGTCATGAGATTTCTTGGCGTCACCCCCGGTAATGGCAAGTCCCTGGGACTGGACGAAAAATTTGCATACAACATTATCAAAAAAGTGGGTAATTACGGAGAGGTCTTTGAAAGAAATGTCGGTGTGAACACCCCGCTGGGAATTGAAAGAGGACTCAATGCCCTGTGGTTTGATGGTGGACTGATGTATTCCCCACCTTTTAAGTAATCTGATGGACACTCGTTGGAGAAGCCTTTGACCTCGTACCCGTTAATTGAATACACTGCTGATTCTGTGAGGTTTTTCCTGAAAACGCCTGTTTAGAACTATCTAAACAATTGCCGCCGGCAGCATCCATTTGGATGCTGCCGGTGCATATCTAATTTGGGACAGGATGCCTTGAATAACAACGATACCTCTTCCACCACCATCTCTATCTGGAATGATCCGGATAAACGAGCGATTACTTACCAAGCGGGCGCAGCCCTTATGTTTGTATTGATTTCATGGTACCTGGTTTCAAATACCATGGCCAACCTTGAAAGACAGTCCATTGCCACGGGCTTCGGCTTTCTGAATAATGAGGCCGCCTTTGAAATCGGCGAATCCATGATTCAATATTCGGCTGCTGATAAATATATCAAGGCCCTTGCTGTGGGCTTTTTAAACACCCTGCTCGTTTCATTTATCGGTATTATTCTATCAGTGCTCATGGGCACCTTCATCGGCGTAATCCGGCTATCAAGAAACTGGCTGATAAGTCGGACTGCCGCCGTCTACATTGAGTTTCTGCAGGATATCCCCGTCCTTCTCCAGTTATTTTTCTGGTATGCCTTTTTTTATGAAATACTCCCCTCCCCGAGACAGGCCATCAATCCATTTAATGGGCTTTTCTTATGTAACCGGGGACTCATTTTTGGTATCCCGGCAGCACATCCGGTTTACAAGTACATGCTTGCAGCACTTGTATCCGCCATTGCTTTTGCCTTTCTCATAAAACGCTGGGCCAAAACCCGGCAGGACAACACAGGTAAACCCTTCCCCATTTTGATGATATCGGCGGGTCTGGTGATAGGACTGCCGTTTTTATGCTGGATTCTGGGTGGCCATCCAACCCAGATGAATGTACCGGCCCTGAAAGGATTTAATTTCAAGGGCGGATTTTCCATAAGCCCTGAATTCTCAGCCCTGCTTATGGGGCTTGTTTTCTACACCTCCGCATTTGTGACCGAAGTGGTATGGGCGGGCATCCAGTCAGTCTCCAAGGGCCAAACCGAAGCGGCCGTGGCCATCGGCCTGAAGCCGGGACAGGTACTGAATCTGGTTATTCTGCCCCAGGCATTGCGGGTAATCATCCCACCACTGACAAGCCAGATGCTGAACCTGACAAAAAACAGCTCTCTGGCCGTAGCCATTGGATATCCTGATTTTACATCTGTTGCCGGTACCACCATCAATCAGACCGGCCAGGCCATTGAAGGGGTATTGCTGATCATGGTTGTCTATCTGATCTTCAGCTTATCAACTTCGGCATTCATGAACTGGTACAATAAAAAATCAGCCCTGGTGGAAAGGTAGATCGTGAATATGGACATACAAGCCGATACGCAAAAAGCCAAGGAAGTTGTCAAACCACCCATGGCAACCGTGGGGGTGGCCGGATGGATTAAAGAAAACCTGTTCAGCTCACCTTCGAATACCCTGTTGACGATCCTGATCATATGCCTGCTGTGGTACTTGATTATTCCCTTTTTAGAGTGGGCGTTTATTGACAGCTGCTGGGATCCCCAGGCGAACTGCAGACATGCTGCCGGTGCTTTCTGGTCTGTAATCACAGCCAATTATAAAATCATTCTGTTTGGATTTTATCCCCAGGATATCCTCTGGCGGCCGATGACATCCATTGTGATACTCGTCACCCTTCTGGTCATCAGTCAAAACAGAAAGCTTTGGAAACCCGCCCTGGGATACACATGGATTATCTCCATTGTGGTTATGGGCGTCCTCCTTAAAGGCGGCATATTCGGGCTTACCCCGGTTGACATTGAAAAATGGGGGGGCATTATCCTGACCTTGCTGCTTTCGGTGTTCGGTCTGACATCGGCGTATCCGTTAGGTGTTCTTTTGGCCCTGGGACGCCAATCCAAGATGCCGGTCATCAAAACCTTCTGTATATTCTACATTGAGCTGATCCGGGGAGTCCCCTTGATCAGCCTGCTGTTTATGTCCTCTGTGGTCTTTCCCCTGTTGCTTCCGGAAGGTGTGGCCATCAATGCCATTTTAAGGGCCCAGGTGGCCATCATCATGTTCACGGCCGCATACATTGCCGAGGTGGTCAGAGGCGGACTTCAGGGAATCAGCAAAGGCCAGTTCGAGGCAGCCGACGCCCTGGGGCTCAGTTACGCCCAGACCATGCGCCTGGTTATTCTTCCCCAGGCACTGAAAATAGTCATCCCGCCGTCGGTGAGTATTCTGATTTCGGCTTTCAAAGACACCTCACTGGTTGTCATCATCGGGCTGTACGACGTCTTGAAGACTACGCAATCAACATTATCAGACCCCAAATGGATGGGATTTTCCACCGAAGCGTATATTTTCCTGGCCATGATTTATTTCATCTGCTGCTTTTTCATGTCCAATTACAGCCGCAGGCTGGAACGGGAGCTCGATACCAGTTTATAAGCCAATAACCCAATTATTTGAGCAAATACCTATGAACCAAGAACAGACACAAGCCACCGGCCCTGAAACTTCAAAGGCGGAAACCATAATAAAGATCATCGGCATGCACAAGTGGTATGGTGATTTCCACGTTTTGAAAGATATCAACCTTGATGTGGCAAAGGGAGAGCGCATCGTTGTATGCGGCCCCTCGGGATCGGGTAAATCCACTTTAATCCGGTGCATCAACCGCCTTGAAGAACACCAGAAGGGGCAGATTATTGTCGATGGCATTGAACTGACCAAAAATTTAAAAAATATTGAAAAGGTCCGTTCTGAAGTCGGGATGGTGTTTCAGCATTTCAACCTGTTCCCCCATTTGACCATTTTGGAAAATCTTACCCTTGGTCCCATATGGGTCAGAAAGACCCCGAAAAAAGAAGCTGAAGAAACAGCCATGTACTACCTTGAAAAAGTACAGATTGCAGAACAGGCAAAAAAATTTCCAGGCCAGCTTTCCGGCGGACAACAGCAGCGTGTGGCAATCGCCAGAAGCCTTTGCATGAAGCCCAACATCATGCTTTTTGACGAGCCGACATCAGCCCTGGACCCGGAGATGGTCAAAGAGGTTCTTGATGTCATGATCAGCCTGGCCCGGGAAGGCATGACCATGATCGTTGTGACCCACGAAATGGGATTTGCCAAAAGCGTTGCCCACAAAGTCATGTTTATGGACCGGGGCGAGATCATTGAAGTAAACGAACCCGAAGAATTTTTCAGCAATCCTCAAAATGACAGGACCAAGCTCTTCCTAAGCCAGATCCTTTTTTAAAGGATTAGAAAGGCCTTGCCTTGCACCATTCAAATCACCCACTATACCCGCTATGCGGGTATAGTGGGTGATTTGAATGCGGAGGATACATATTTGAACAAACTTGAACTGATTCAGGCGCTTAAAAGAAAATGCAACCTGACAAAAGAAGACACCAATGAATTTGTCAGAACCTTCTTCTCTGAAAAGACCAATACAATGATCAATGGAGATCGAATTGAAAAGGGAAAAAATTGAAGGAGAGGGTTGACTTTATAAACCGCTAAACCGGCCATAATTGAGTTCGCTGATATCGATGGAAGGAGTTTCATCGCAGGCCATTTCCGAAAGGACAGTGCCTACGCAAGGCGCAATGCCAAAGCCGTGGCCGGAGAATCCAAAAGCCAGAATCAAACCGGGGACCGCTTCAACATGGTCGATTACCGGGACATTATCCTCGCACCAATCAATAAAACCAACCCAGCTGCGAACTACTTTTGCATGTTTCAAAGCGGGGATGTAACTAAGGATACCTTTGCATGTCGCGGCAGTGGCACTGGCCGGCGGATGGTTTGTTACACTTTTAACGGCGTTGGAATCCAGCGGCGTACCCCCACCGAAAATAAAGGAGCCATGGGTCGTTTGATGTCCGTAAAAATCAGCCATAGCGGTGCCGAGCATCTGATAAAACATGGGAGATTGTGCATCGGTGATCAGGGTATTCAGTGCAAGTTTCTTCATAGGTACTTCTACGCCGACGGTTTTAGAGATCGCTTGGCTTTCATAGCCGGCAGCCAGGATAATTTTTTCTGCTTCAAACTCCCCGCTGGTGGTTACGACCTTTCTCGCCCGGCCTGCAACCTTTTTTATCGTCAGCACACTTTGTTCAAAAAGAAAACGTACGCCTAACGCATTGGCCTTGTTATAAAATGCTAACGTTGTCAGCAACGGGTTTGCATGACCATCACTTTGGCACCAGCTGGCCCCGATCACTTCCCCAGACAGGTGGGGGCAAATTTCTCTAACGTCGCAACCGCTTATCATCTTCACATCAAGGCCCAAGGAAACCGCAACGTCGGTGAGTCCCTGCAGGATCTTAATATGTTCATCCGTTTTACCCAGCCGAAGATTCCCCCGCTGGTAATATTCGACATCGGTCCCCAGCTCTTCGGATAGATGCGGCCAAAGGTTCTGCACACCATACATTGCCAGAGGCAGTTCTCTTTTGTCCCTGCCTGATTGTCGAACCCCACCACCGTTGCGGCCGGAGCCGCCATATCCGATTTTATTTCCTTTTTCCAGAACGATGACCGTTTTCCCTTTTTTAGCTAAATAGTAGGCGGTTGAACAGCCTATAATACCGCCCCCTATGATGATCACATCTGCATTTGTCTTCATCCGTTTTCTTCTCCCAGCTCCAGATTTGCCAACTGTTCAATGCTCAAGGGTTGAAGTGGCGGTCTGACCCGAAGTGTGCCAACCTCTTTAATATCAAGTGCACAACTTTCTGCAATAATTTCGGCAATTGTCGCGCCACACATTCTTCCCTGACAGGGACCCATCCCAGCACGCGTCTGCCCTTTAATTTGGGCTGGATGGCGTGCCCCCTTCGCTACCGCGTCACGGATCTGACCTGCAGTCAACTCTTCACAGCGACAGACAAGCGTATCATCGTCAGGTGGGACCAGTGCCTGCCGGTTTGGTGGAAAAACATGGTCGATAAAAGGCCGAATCAACTTTTCCCGTTGAGCCTTTTTCAAATACGGTTGAGCCAGATGATCGCGTTCTGCCTCGCTGAACACCTCCAGGCTGCAGGCGGTATCAATGGCAGCCAGATGGCCGGCAATTTCCGCCACCTGCCCCCCGTTGATGCCACCGGCATCTCCAGCCACCCAAACACCCGGCACGCTCGTTCGGCCCCAGCGGTCAAGCACCGGTCGCCAATAACGCTGCGGGGCGTACCATTCGTGCTCGCAGTTGAGCAACCGGCTAAAGCGCAGGTTCGGCACCACCCCTTCATGCAGCAGGACCGTTGCTGCAGCCACTTTTAACTGTTTGCCGCGGCAGGTAAATGCCAAACCTTCCGCCTGATTCTCACCGAATACGGCCAGGTTTCGACACCCTATGTAAAGCGGCACGTCTGCACGTTTCACTTTCAGTCTCATCTGCAACCCTTTAAGAAGGTAGCTGCCTTGGCGTAATGCCCCGGGCAGGTAGGCAATTGCCTTGACGTAATCCTTTAAGCCGGCTGTTTCCACCATCGCAGAAATTTTAACGCCGTTATCAACCAGGTGGCAGGCAACCAGCAACAACAGCGGCCCGCTGCCCGCCAGGACAACCGGGCCTTCGGGAACCATATCCGCTGACTTGAACAGGATGTCCGCAGCTGCGGCGCCCATCACCCCAGGCAGGGTCCAATTGGGAATCGGCACCGGCCGCTCTACGGCACCGGCGCTGAACAGAATCCGGCGGCCGCGCACCCGCAGGGGTACCCCTGCGGATATCAAGTCGACATTTAAAGCGTCATCGATATTCCAGACACTGTTATTCGGCAGGTAAGTGACACCGGATGCACGAAATGACTCCACCAGTTGCTTGCCGGCAAGATAGTCCTTGCCAAGCGTATCAGCGTTTTCAGGAAGGCTCCGCTCTATTGAGCGATAGAGCTGCCCACCGGGTTCCGGTTGCTCATCCACCACCAAAGCTGAGAGGCCCAGTTTGCCGGCAGTGACTGCCGCAGCAAGACCGCCGGGGCCGGCGCCAACGATAACCATGTCGTATCGTTTATCCATTGGCCGGCTCCTTTGTGCCGTACTGTCGCTTAACCACCATCCCGTCGCGCACTTGGATCTTGCAGGCTTGCTGATTTGGAACGCCGTCAATCTCCATTAGACATTCATGGCAGACGCCCATATGACAGTAGGCCGCACGGTATGCCCCACTGATTGGCGAGGTCCGGTTATAGCCTGCACCAGCCGCCATAACAGCCGCTATAACGGTTTCCGTTGCCGGAACTTCCAACGGCTCGCCTTCAAAGGTAATATTTACCCGATCCACTCCGGGTTTGTTGTCATGCAATCTTTTAAACATCTAACACTCCTTACTGTAAACAAAAGCCCTCGTTCAGTCTGACAGGCAAAGAACACATACCGGTGTCGAGTCAACCCTTCAGGGATTTTAAAGTAAGCATCTATTTTTTAGTGCTGCCTGGGTGATCGTCAGGCAAGCTCGGGCTTGTCCCAGAGATTCAGCTTCGTGCCGATTCCCTTTTCCAAGGCATTGCGGTATATGATGGTGCCCCAGGCCACATCTTCAACGGGCAGTCCGCCCACCGAGTAGATAATGATCTCATCTTCATTTCGACGGGCCGGCACCTTACCGGTGAGAATGTCGCCCAGATCATCTACCTGGCTTTTTTCCATTTTTCCATCAGCAATCAGATCCATACAGCGTACGGCAGGGATGGGAATGGTTTCATAGGCCGGATAGGGCATCTCCTCTGCCCAGGCTTCATAGAGGTTGATCCAGTCGGCCACACTTCTTGCCCGGTTGAGGATGAAGTCATCATCAAAGCGGGCGGCTGCAGGGCAGCATACCACACTTCCCGGTTTCAGCCATGCTTCATTAATGTAAGGGTATTCGCTGATGTCGCCTGTGGGAGATGATGTGCCCACAAAAACAATATCCGCGTCCTTGGCAGCCTGCTCGATATCGGCAACCGGCTCAACCTTTTCTATGGACGGGTACTTTTGATTCAGATAGGCAATAAAGTCGTCCATGGATTTCTTGCCCCTGCCTTTAATCTTTACTGTTTTGATCCCCGGACGTTCCGCCATGATGGCATCAAAGGCCGTTTTGCTCATCACCCCCGGCCCCACAATGCCCACAACACTTGCATCTTCCCTTGCAAAATATCTGAACCCCACGCCGGGAACCGCACCGGTCCGGTATGCGCTAAGCAAGTTTGCCGACATATATGCCAAAGGGGCGCCTGTATCCTTGTCATTGAGGGTGAACATCAGAATCGAGCGGGGAAGCCCTTTTTGACGATTTTCCGTGTTGGACCCGTACCATTTCATCCCAACCATATCAAATTCACCCCCAAGATAGGCCGGCATGGCCATAAAACGCCTGTCCGGCCCGTTAGTGGGCATATTGGGAAATGTAGAGTTTTCCGGAAAAGTCATCATCACACCATGGGAATTGCTGTTGGAGCCGCCCATGCGGAAATCACCGACTTTAAGTAGTTTGAACATGGTTTCCATGGCATCCACGCAGCCTGCCATCTCGGTTACACCCGCCTTGACCATGTCAGCTTCGCTCAGATAAAGAAAATCAATTTTTGGATAAGTCATGTTTTACCCCCGTATTTAAGTTTGTAAGTTTATGAGATTTCGCATCCAATGACGGCCTCTATTTCAATTTCAACCTTTTGGGCCGGCCGGTTGAGTTTGGGGGTCTCGATCATTGTAAAAAGCGGACGCACCGGCTTAAAAATTTGACTGTAGGCGTCGGCTACCTCTTTTGCAAACCCCATATCCGTTATATATGCCTTGACTTTGATGACATCCTTTACCTGGGCTCCGGCTTGTCTTAAAAGGTCTGTGAATTTTTCAAATATGAACCTGGCCTGCTCATTAGGGGTTTCACCGCAAACAGAGCCATCGGGTTGAACCGCTGTTGTTCCGCCGATGTAAACGTGATTGCCGACCTTTACCATACGTGAATATCCTGCAATTTCTTCAAGAGGTGCACCTGATGAGTAATTGGTTCGTTTCATAATCTTTTCTCCTTGCAAAAATAAAATAAATTTAAGGGCACCTATAACAGCAAATCCAAATACCAGTATTGGAAAAATCGGAAGTCATTGGAAAAGAGTGTTACAAATAAAATACGGTTTTGTATTATACATGCTTCAAAAATGTATTTTTCTTGCAATTATATGATGATTACCTCAGTGATTTGGCTATATTAAAATGACATTTTAAAAAAATATATCTTTAAAAATCAGATAGTAAAATGCGTTGAATTTAGTCTTGCAGATATCGATTTTGAATAAAGGCACTGTTGTTGCAAATGCTGCCGTCGTTATCGGTATTGCTGATGTGAAAAGTCACGATTGTTTTTATTTTGTAACGTTGCTTAACAAAGAAAAGAGTCCGTTTTAAGATGAACAAGCCTTTTTATCTGCCGGAACAGCCCTTTTTTAAATCGTCCACCAGACAGTTTGTCTCCCGTGTCGGTTCTCCATCCGGCCTGCTGGCACAGTATTACAGTTTTGAGGTCCCATCGGATGATAACCGTGCCATTGTGGCGGTTCCGGACGGAACCATCGATATTCTTTTCCATTGCTCCGATTCGGCACCTACGGCGTCGGTGTGCGGGTCGGTCAAAAAAGGCAAACAGATTGAGTTTAAAAAAGGCTGTCTTTATTTTGGCGCAAGATTTTTCCCGGGCACAGCAAAACAAATTCTAAAAAGTCCGCTGTCTAAATTCACAGACCGGGAAATCCTCCTTGATGATATCCAAAGCAACTCAGATGAATCTGTGGAATTAATCTGCGGGGCCGGGTCTTTCGATGAAAGAATCGCCCTGTTTGAAAAGTATTATACCCGTTGCAACAGCGATAAGGATCGCGCCCCGTCACTGATCTCGTTTCTTCTTGAAAAAATAAATGCATCCTGTGGAGAGATCCGGGTTCGGGAATTGGCCAAAGAAACCGGATACTCCACAAGACATGTCAGCAATGTGTTTAAAAAATATGTGGGCATTTCTCCCAAGCTCTTTTCCAGAATTGTGCGTTTCCAGAGAAGTTTCAGCTTGCTCAAATTAGAAAAAAAAGTGACGTTCGCTGATCTTGCCCAGGATGCCGGTTATTATGACCAGGCCCATTTTATTAATGAATTCAAAGAGTTTTCCATGAATACCCCGGCTCAAATTATTCACGGTATTTTTTGTTGAGGTAATTTATAAAATAACAATCTTGTTCCGTTTTTTCCAATACCGGCTTGCCATATATTAGGTATCTTTGTTTTGCGTCAACCACGCAAACAAATTAACCGGTTTTATGAGGAGGAGCGGAATGGATAATTTAAAAAGATCACTGGGGTTCTGGGCCTGTCTTTCGGTCAGCATGGGGCTGGTCGTAGCATCCAGTACACTGGTAACCCTGGGCCAGGGCATGGGAATTGCCGGCCCCGGGTTTGTCATCGCCATGCTTGCAGCCTGGGTACTGCAGCACTTTTCGGCGCAAAGTTTTGCAGAACTTGCCTGCCTTATGCCCAGCGCCGGAGGTATCCGGTCCTACACACAGGTAGCCCTGGGCGCGCTGCCTGCAATGGTGGCAACCATCGCAGGATATATTATTCCCAATTTTTTTGCGGTTCCTTCCGAGCTGGCCATAGCCGGGTCAATCATTTCATCGACATTTATTCCTTCATGTTCTCCGGCAGTTATCGGGGGTGCACTTTTTGTGGTGCTCATTATTTTTAACGTGCTGGGGGTGGATGTATTTGCAAAATCACAAATCCTGTTCACGATGGTTATGATGGTTTCAATTGCGGGATTGGGCATTATCGGGCTCACCGAGGTTGGAAACCCTTCATTGCATCCTTTATCGGAAATGAACTTCAACCCCATGGGATGGGGGGTGCTCAGCCTTACCGCACTGGCCATATGGCTATACATCGGTATCGAATTCGTAACCCCCATGGCCCAGGAAATCCAGCAACCGGAAAAGCATATTCCTAAAGCCATGACGGTTGGTCTGCTGATCATTTTTGTTATCAACCTGTTGTACGGACTTACCTGCATCAAGTATGTGCCCCTGGGAGAACTGGCTGAGTCGCTGAGCCCCCACATCCTGGTCGCCCAGGCGGTTATGGGCAAACCCGGCCTGGTGATTATTTCAATTGTAAGTCTTTTTGCAACCGCAAGCACCGTAAATACCGTCATCGCCGTGGTCCCGCGGATGCTATACAGCATGGCTTTAAACGGAGAGCTTCCTGCCGTGTTCGGCAAACTGCACCCCCGGTTCAAGACCCCATGGATCGGAATACTGGCGATGTCAGGGGGGATTGGCACATTTTACTTTGGGGGTATCGCCAATGCAGGCAATATCACAGTTTATTTGCTTGCTGCAGTGTCATCCTGGCTGCTTTGCTATATCGTCGCCCATATCGATGTGATTGTACTCAGACTGCGATATCCTCAACTCAAACGGCCCTACAAATCACCGTTTTTTCCTTTTCCGCAAATCATAGGCGCTTTAGGGATGCTGGCGTCATTTATAAACATCTTTCCTGACCCGGAGATAAGAAACACCATCATGCGCTGGTCTTTTTTGTTTATCGGCATGTCAGTCGTCTATTCAGCGCTATGGCTCAGATTTGTACTGAATGAAAAGCTTTTTAAACCGGTCCCCCTTGAACCGGTCCTCAAGTATATGGAAATGGAAGAACCTGTTCAAAGTGAAAAAAAAATTGGCGTGGCTTTCGGGAGTTGAATGAATGCTGAAGATTGACAGTCAACGCATGCTGATTGACAGTGCAAAGCGATTCGAACCATATTTTGGCAAAAGCAGCGCCCGGCAGCAGGGAAAAATTTTTTTCCCTGAGCTGTCATATACCGGATCTCTTTCATTTGTTCGCAAAAGCAGCCTGATAAGCGCCAGCTACTTTTTGTCTCTCCAGGCCTCGCTGCCGTCGCCTGATCAATCGGCCGGCAGCAATAAATCCGGCCGTTGTTACTTCAACCGGTTTGGGGTTTGGCGGATCAAAAGCTCAGATAAAATGCTGATCTCTTTTTATGAGAAGATAAAACAGCATGCCGACGTGGCCAAGTTATGTAAAATAACGGACTTTGATGCGGTTTTGGTATCTTCTGAGAATTCAGCCATAACTCTTTTTTTAAATCTGTATGGCGGTGGCTATCTTTCGCTTCTTTTTCCGCCTATGCAGTTTAAGGTTGCAATCAGCGACGAGCAGATAAGATGCAGTGCTGAATTTTTTAAAACCCTTATGAATATTTTGACTGATGGATAAACAGGGAAAGGAAAATTTGATGAAAAAGCAATTAATGTGTATCACTGGGATGTTAATTTCCATAATTATCTGTACAACGGCTTGGGCAGATGTCTTAGATCCTTTGGACAACAGTTCGGCCCCGGTCGGCACCAAGGTGCTTGTCAGCTATTTCGGCTACCAGCATCTGCCGGAATATGAAAACGAAAACGGCACCACTGTGGATATCGGGACAGACGTGACCTATGCCGCAATCAGGCCGGTTTATTTTGCAGGAAAAGTGTTCGGGAAAACCTGGGGGGTCAATGCGGTTATCCAGGTTCTAAGCACTGCCGTCGATGGGGGCGATACTGCAGACGGCCTTGGGGATCTTGTGGTCGGTCCGTTTATCTTCCTTTATGAAAATTTTGAAGACCAGGTGTTTCTTTCCTTCTGGGAGTTTGCCTATACCCCCACGGGGGCCGATGAGGTCAGCAATGATTCCTGGTGGTTCCAGCACCAGCTGGCCTTTGGTTGGTATCCTGGCCCCTGGTCCTTTGACGCGTGCCTGAATTACTGGCAAAAAGACGAGGATGCAGCAGGAGATGATGTGTCGGATGCGGTTGAAGTGGAAGCGGCAGTCGCCTATGCCGTCACGAAAAAATTGCGTGTCGGGGTTCAGGCGGCCTGGTGGAAAGACTTTGACGATATTGAATCCGGCGGTGTCAGCCTGCCCGGCACCCAGGGAGAAAATTTAAAACTGGGCCTCAACCTGGGCTATATGCTGCAGGAAAATCTCATGGTCAATTTAAGATACATGCACGACGTGGAGTCTAAAGCGTTTACAAAAGGCTCCTGGACATATCTGCGACTTTCTTACGTATTTTGATCATGGACATTACGTTATTCTTTCCTGCCCATGAATTAACGTCTTTTGGGCACAGGCTCACAGCTTTTAAGAATGAAGAATAATCGTTGACATTTGAGTCTATTTTAATTGATTGATGTTATCAATTATTGATAACATCAATCAATTAAATGTGAGTCGAAATTATGACCCAACCGGAAATAGCAAAATCTGAACGAAAATCTGCCATAAGAAAGATCTCCAGATTAAACTCTCAACATGCTTGACCGCATGATCCATAATATGTGTAATAAGTAAGGATTTGACAATGGATTTAAAACACAAAAAGGCCAAACCCCAATTTTTAAAAGTCATACAATTGACCCTCGGCTTATTTATCTTGGCTTTGGGTGTCTCGCTGTCGGTAAAGGCAAATCTTGGCGTGACGCCAATCTCCTGTGTGCCTTACATTTACAGTCTGTTTCTTCCTTTTTCATTGGGAGAACTGACGATTTTCATGAATGCCGTCTTCATATTGCTTCAGATCGCCATTTTACGCAAAAAATATCGATATATACAGTTGATACAACTCGTTGCCGTGATTCTGCTGGGGTTTTTTATTGATTTCACCCTTTATCTGATCTCAGGCATTAATCCCACGACCTATTTGGGGCAACTGCTCGTCCTGTTGGTGAGTTGCGCTTTTATAGCTCTCGGCATATTTCTTTTTGTTAAAGCGAATATCACTTATATCCCGGGAGACGGACTACTTGTCGTCATTTCAAAAACGTTCAAGAAAAATTTCGGAAAAGTTAAAATATGCTTTGACTGTTCAATGGTAACGATCGGCGTCGTCAGTTCATTCCTTTTTCTGCATAAATTGGCCGGGGTAAGAGAGGGAACTATTCTTGCCGCCCTCATTGTCGGTCTTTTAATCCAGCTATATGAAAAAATATCACATCTTCCGGCAAGAAAATTGATAGGAACCGAGAATCACCAATTGCCACAAAGGAAAGGCAATGCTTTCAAATAAGGACCGCGCCCAATTTGGCCGTTATTGGGCGCCTTGGTTTCCCGGTAAAATTTGCGCTGCAAGATCAAAAGTGAAGCATCCATTAAAATAAAAGGTTTATTTTCTTTGCTGGCGACCTGCTTGGATTTGTTGACGATCAGGCCCCGTGCCAATATTCAGGTCATCTACGCAACTATCACCTGCAAGGTTTAACAGTATACCGGACAATACAAACTGGAAATCCGTCCAGCCCTGTGAGTTCTTTTTTTACAGCCAGATGGTCTGGAATGGATTTGGTCAACCCAATTACGTTCGCCAAATCAAGGTAAAGCGGTAGTCCACCCAATGACGTTGAGCCCCCGTCAGTTTTTTTCTGCTTGTACTTGAATGGTAAGATGCTCTGTGTCATAGCACTATGCAATACCCTTGCAGCTAAAAAACTAAGCGCACAGGAAAGCAAATATACGAAGTTGAATTTCTTCCATAACCCCATCTATACTGGCTGGGAATCTTTACTCCCTGAAGCCATAGAATGCTTCACCAGGATAGAGAGGGGTATGTTATAGTTAGCAACGAAGATGCAGAGGCTAATGAGGGGTACTGGTTAGGCATAGAAACGGCAGAGGCTGTTTTTCAGAGGACAGCTAAGGGCTATACAATGTCTATACGATTCCGCCCTTGTTGATTATAGCTATCGCTGTTTTCTTCTGATGATACCGGCAAGGGATAATAAACCGATGCCAAGAAGTGACATTGTGGTTGGTACTGGGGTTGGATAAGCATATTCAACAGTTGCAGACACCCAAGCTCCAATACCCGTAATAGTAACACCAGGCTCTGTGAAAATGGGGTAGTCTGGTGCAGGCAAATTTATCTGATCCCATGAACCATCTGGATCTGAAGGCTGAGGGATGGGCATCCAATCTTCTACCAATTCAAAATCGGTGTCCCTTCGGTAAGCCTGCATGAATTCAATCTCCGCAGCTGATATAACGGTCCCATCAATATTTTAAGGAGGGACCCATGAATAAAACAAAGCTGACGGACACGCAGTATTCAGCACTGGAAAAGGTGGAACAGCAGTATGCAGCCTGGAGAGAAACAAGGATAAAATACAGGCAGGCCAACCTCGGATTAAACCAAAGATGGCCTGTTGAGATAGAATAAGTTGTGGTAAGTATTATTGGGGAGGCAGATCTGATATAAATTCCAGGGCAAGATTAATATCAACAAATTGATGGTTCAGTTCCTTTGCCCTCCTATCCCGGCAGTCTGTACAAAGTTCTTTAAATTTGCGCATATCGCCTTTAACGGACATATAAATCTGTTCAACGGCTTCCTGCTGGATATCTTTGTAATTTTCAATGAAGTCCTCGACTTCTATGGGATACAAAATCAAGGCTTTCAACCGGCTGAGTATATCAGGATAGTTCCGGCTCAAATGAGTCCTCACCTTCGGAAGTCTTGCAAATACGATGGGAACCCCGGCATCAATGATCCGTTTAAGATATGGCCAAACCCGGGCGTCCAAGTCATTCGCCTCATCTATGACGATAAAACAATTGGAGAGATTGCAGATCATTTTCAGGTACTGGGGAGTTCGGCGGTAGGTAGCAGTAGCCTCATAATTTAATTCCTTAAGTATCGCGGCCAGGGTTTCATGTATGTTGAACAGAGACTCAACCCATACAGCATAGAGCTTTTTGGGGTACAGCAATTTTAAAAACCGGGTTTTTCCTGCACCAAAATCACCTTCAATGAGTACGCTTTGACCTCTATAAATCCGGTTATAAGTGGCAGCCAAATATGAGATCTTGCGTTTATCACTGATAAAATCCTCTTTCATGTCATGTCTCCGTGGGATGCATAAGTGGCTACATGGTTTGTATTTAACGATTTTTGGCAATCGAGCATAAATGCATTGAACAGGGCCTGATTTTTCCGGGCATCCGGTTGGTTCATCTTTTTCATGTAATCCGCGTACCTTGATTGATTATGATCAAGTACTTGTTCCGCCCGGGCCAGGCAGAGGCCTTTATGATAAACTTCGATTAAAACAGGCCGGTCAACGGCCATGTTGTGCGTTTCTAAAAGAGCGATAATGGTGTCGAGTTCATCAGGCTGCACGGGTGAAGGTTCCGGTGCCGGCGGTCTGTCAAAGGGCTTTTTTGCAATGGCTTCGCCCAACAGTATACCGGTCTTCACTCTGCTCAAAAATAAAAAGCTTATCCTTGTATCTGGATATTTTCACCGGTGTGCTTTTATGTTTGCTGAACTTATCTGCACCACTGCTCACATAATAATCTCGCTTTTCATGGCGGATAGTCCTGTTTTTAGATACAGTGGCCTTGATTTTTCTGTAGCCGTATTTCATATATTCCTGAACCTGGTCCGGGGTAAAATTCAAGGTATCTGCCTGGAGTTATAAAAAATCATCAAATTTCTGTGCCGTCACCCAGGCACTGACCACCCCGTCCTCGGTAAAATAATGTTGTGTATGATTATGAACGTTTCGGTATTCGCTGAGCATAGTGCTGCTCCTCAGTTCCTGAAGGCTGATATCAAGAAGGGTTACAGTGATTTTTTTTATCCACCTTACCTACTCCGACGCCACGCATCAGCCGTAAATTTTATCAATCATGCATAACTTAATATTCTTAGCACTATATCAGTGTAATAGTCCGATAAATAAAAACTTTTTAAGTAAGACGCTTACGCTCCTTTATTAAGTGAATATAGAATTATTGACTTTCCAATATTAATTAACTATATAATTCTTCGATTATTGTAGATAATTTTCATGATATATTTATTTTTAGCTATAAGGCCTTAGGAGTGTTAAATTTTTTATCGATAAGAAAACAATATAATAAAATTCGGCATGAAATGGCGAAACTTTTAATGGACATACATCCTTACGATTATGACCATTATATTTCAGAAGCCTATGGAGGTGGACTAAAGGCTTATGACGCATTTGAACTCTATAAAATTATCAAAAAATTTAAACCCCAAAATATATTAGAAGTAGGCAGCTATGTAGGGCTATCAACTAAATGGATTCTAAAATGTACGGAACCATATGAAAGCCAAGTAACTTCAGTTGATGCTAATATTCCTCATAGGGCTTTTGGTAAACCGAGAGATATATTCAATGATTTTGTAGTTCCAAAGTATAAAAATAGGTTAACAGTATTTAACGCGTTTTTATCTGACGGCACTTTAAAAAATGAACTCACACAAATTTATTCCGATTTAGTAAATCATTGGATGCCATCAAAAGGGCAACAGTACGATATGATATTTCTTGATGCTGGACATTCTTACTCTGAAGTTTGTCATGATTTTTATATTCTAAAAAAGTCTCTTTCCAAAGATGGAATTATTGTATTTCACGATGCTGAAAGTTGGCCTGGAGTAAAAAAATTAATGCGAGAAATTAAAGCGGACGTGATGGTACCATTTTGGTACAAACTGCTAAAAAAATCATTCAATAAACGGAATATGTATATAGATGGAATATGTATATAGATGGAATTGGAATTTTCACAAATCATATATAACATATAATTTTTTGCCCATTTTTCAAACCGGGAGAAAACCCGACGGAATTGTTCACAGCTTGCCAATAAAACGCTCAATAAGATTGGGTTCTTTATAGATATGCTTGTCATATTCCCGGGGTAACTTTCGGTTTGATTTGGGGGGAATAACAGGAATAATCTCCTGTTTCTTAAGCTGTTCAATCAGTTTATCTGCGTCATAAGCTCTATCCATCAACGCATATGTAGCCCGTATCCCTTCAATAAGAGTATAGGCTTGGGTTACATCGGCTGCCTGTCCACCTGTGAGAATGAAATTGAGCGAATTTCCGAGAGCATCGCACATCACGTGAATTTTTGTTGTAAAGCCGCCTTTAGAGCGCCCAAGAGCCTGATCAGGAAGATCACACTAAGATGCTTCTGGGGGCTCCGGCCGCACAAGCATGTGCACGTACTATAGTACCGTCAATCATAATACATTCCATATCTGGATCATCTGAAAAATGGGAATGTATGGCATCCCAAATGCCTTTATCCCCCCATCTAATGAAACGTTTGTATACACTGTTCCACTTGCCCCTGTCTGGTGGCAGCAATCGCCACTGCGCACCACTGCGAAGAACCCAAAGGACTGCTTCAATAAACTTTCGGCAGGATTTTTCCACTTCGCTATAGATCGTTTTTAGGGTTTTAAGAAATACCCAGATTTTATGCCAAATAAGATCCGTAAGATTCGCGTTTCCCATGGGTTATCCCTCCAGATGGCTAATATTAAGGAAGGCAAATTATGAATGCTTTAACAAATGTCAACAGAACGTAAGCCGCAATATTAATAACAGCGGATTTTAATTTTTTTCCGAATTATATATCGCCTGTTTCCATGTTCAAACCAGGAAAATAGAGCAGGCAATCACCGCAAATACGATACCGGCCAGATCTGCGGTCAAGACTGTGGCCAGGGTATGGCGGACCTGGCGGACGCCCACTGCACCGAAGTAAACGGCCATGACGTAAAAGGTGGTTTCGGTTGAGCCCTGGAGGGTGGAGACCAGCACAGGCCCGGGCGTAGTCCACCAATGACCGATTCCGATTCTTGGCCTGAAACAATCCACGCGTTCCCCCCCCCCGTCCTTATAGAGCACGTGACACCATGAGCCGGGCTGGGGGGGGATGCACAACAGGAATTAGGTCCGCCACGGTTTTATCCGGCGCCTGGACAGGGGACAATGATGGGCGGGTCTCCCTTTGGGGAGTTTGATGATCCCGCACACCACTTTAACATGTTCGACAAAGAACACCACAGGTTCCTTTCCGGGAAGAAGATCCCACGGACTGCCCCGGAAAGAATGCAACATTTAAATGTAACTGAATAAGTTATTCAATTACTTTCTTAGTTTGTTGCGGGCCCGGAATATTCCGTCCCAATATTACGCTTTAAATGGTCATACCTCGAGAATGATTTTACCGACATGCGTTGCGCTTTCCATAAACCGATGGGCCTCGGCAGCCTGCTCCAGGGGAAATATTTTGCAGACGGACGGTTTGATTTTTCCCGCCTCAATCACCGGCCATACCTTTTCCCTGAGCTGAGCCGCAATTTCGGATTTGGAAGAATCCGGACGGCTGCGCAAGGTGGAGCCCGTGAAAAGGAGACGTTTCAGCATGATGGGCATCAGATTGATGTCGACTTTTGAGCCTTTGTTAAATGCAATCTGAACGATTCGTCCATCCGGCGCCGCCGCCTTGATATTGCGTGCAATGTAGTCTCCTCCGACAATATCGAGGATGACATTGGCACCCTTGATTTCATCTCTGACAACTTCAACAAAATCTTCCGTATTGTAGTCAATAACCCGATCGGCACCGAAACTTTTACAGGCTTCACATCGTGCCGCAGGGCTGTCGGTGGCATACACCTTTGCACCGAATGCTTTTCCAAGCATGATGGCCGTTGAGCCGATACCACCGGAACCGCCGTGAACAAGAAAGGTTTCCCCTTCTTTAAGTCCGGCCCCCATGAATATATTGCTCCAAACCGTGAAGAACGTTTCGGGGATTCCAGCGGCTTCCACCAGACTCAAGCCTTTGGGGATCGGTAGGCAATGGGGCGCCAGAACGGCACAATACTCGGCATAACCACCACCGTTGGTCAGGGCACAGACTTGGTCACCCACAGACCACTCTTTGACATCGCTGCCCACGGCAACAATGGCTCCTGCGATCTCCAGCCCCAGAAGATCCGATGCACCCTTTGGCGGTGGATAAAGCCCTTTACGTTGAACTATGTCGGGTCCGTTTATACCAGTGGCCGCCACTTTGATCAGAACCTCTTCCGGTTTCAGCTGGGGCAAAGGCCTGCTTCCCACAGAAAGGGCCTCGGGACCGCCCGGTTCGGTAATTTCAATCACTTTCATCTGTTCCGGTAATGTGGCTGTCATCGCTGATTTCCTCCATTGTAAAAAATTATGAATTTAGGTTCATTAAACATCGTCAGGGTTTTTGTAAAATTTACTGGGATTAAAATTCTCCCGTTCACGTTATAATTTAACTTAAGTATCAGGTCAAATCATAAAAAGGTGTGCATATCAACTCATCCTATAGTTTATCCAGGGCAATGCTTTGGATGAGTCTTAACATAATAAAAGATGCCGACATTTAGCAGATCGGCAAGTTTGTTTATGGTTTCAAGGCGCAACCCGGAATTGCCCCAGGTTCAGACCAGGAAAATAGAGCAGGCAATCACCGCAAATACGATACCGGCCAGATCTGCGGTCAAGGCTGTGGCCAGGGTATGGCGGACCTGGCGGACGCCGACTGCTCCGAAGTATACGGCCATGACGTAAAAGGTGGTTTCGGTTGAGCCCTGGAGGGTGGAGACCAGCATGCCCAGATAGGAGTCCGGGCCAATGGCCGGGTCATTGATGATGGCAGCCAGGATGCCGTAGGCCCCGGAACCGGACAGGGGGCGCATCAGGGCCATGGGCAGGGCCTGGGCCGGAAGACCTAATGGCTCGGTGACCTTTCCCAGAATGCCGGTGATAAAGTCCAGTCCTCCGGAGGCCTTGAACATACCAACGGCCACAAGAATCGCCACCATGTAGGGGATAATACGCAGAGCCACCTGAAAGCCTTCCTTGGCCCCTTCCACAAAGGCTTCGTACACCGGGACCTTTCTGACCAGGCCGAAGAGCAGAAAGCCCCCCATGAGACCGGGCAGTATCCAGGGGGAGGCGGTGTCCCCGTAAAGCACGGCTGCCGGGATCAGGGCAGCCACACAGGCCAGGGCCAGGATGGAGACCCAGAGGGGATAGGCGTCGCCTTCAGGCAGGGTCAATTCAGGTTCAACCTGGGTATCAGGCAGACCGTCTTCTGATACCTCTGCCGGGGGAAGGGGAAGAGCATCACTTTTCGCGAATCGCTGGTAGAGCCGGGCCGCCACAATGGCCGTAAGGGTAGAGCCGATTGTGGCGAAGAGGGTGGTGGGCAGTATAGCGGCCGGGTCTTTAGATCCGGCCGCGGCCCTCAGGGCAATGACCCCGGTGGGCAGCAGAGTGACGCTGGAAGTGTTGATGGCCAGGAACAGAGCCATGGCATTGGTGGCCCTCCCCTTGACCGGGTTCAGGGTGTCCAGGGCTTGCATGGCCTTGATGCCGAAAGGAGTGGCGGCATTGCCCAGGCCCAGGGCATTGGCCGAAAGATTCAGGATCATGGCGCCCATGGCCGGATGGTCCGGAGGCACGTCCGGAAAAAGCCGGATCATAAGGGGGCGGATCAGCCGGGAGATGATGGTCAGCATACCGCCGGCCTCCACCACCTTCATGAGTCCTAAAAACAGGGTCATCACACCAACCAGGCCGATGGCCAGGTCAACGGCGCTGCCGGCGGAATCCACCATGGCCTTTGAAAGATCTGCCATGGGCAGGGTGGCGGCGGGGTTGGGAAGCAGGCCCAGTTGCCGGGCCCCGGCAAAACCCAGGGATAAAAACACAATGACTGCAAAAACAATGTTCATAAAAAGATCCCTTCCCCCAGATTCTCCTCTGGATTCTTATTTAGAATAGAAATGCATATTACGCGTCACCTTTTAATCCGATCTCAACGGCGCCCCCCCGCATTCCCATGATCGTATCCGTTATCAGTTCAGCCAGTTCAACCCCCAGCATGTCGGCGCCTTTTTGAATTATGGCCCGGTCAACGCCCGCCGCGAATCTTTTGTCATTCCATTTTTTTTTGACAGATTTTGCTTTCATGTCCATGACGCTTTTTGACGGTCTCACCAGTGCTGATGTCGCCACCAGCCCGGTCAGCTCGTCAATGGCAAAGAGCATTTTTTCCATGGTGCTTTCGGGCTTGACATCCGTACAAATTCCCCATCCATGGCTGACCACGGCACGGATTAAATTTTCCGGCCAATGGTTTTCCTTTAAAATCTCTTCGGTCTTTTTGCAGTGCTGATCGGGAAACTGCTCATAATCAAGGTCGTGGATCAAGCCCACAATGCCCCATGTATCTTTATCCTCACCATATTTTTCGGCCATGTAACGCATCACGCCTTCCACGGCCAACGCGTGCTTAATAAGGCTTTCGCTGGTATTGTAGTTTTTCAGAAGCGCCAGGGCGGCGTCACGTGTGGGTATTTGGCTGTTCATCAGACCTCCTTTTTTGCAGCGTGAAAAATTTTGAAAGTGCCCAGGGCTTTGGCAACCAGTTTTTCACCATTCCAGACTTCTCCTTCACAGAAGAACATGCGCCCTGAGTTATGCAAAACACGACCTTTCGCGATCGCGCGTTGACCAACCCGGCCACCGGGTTGAAAGAAACTGACTTTCATCTCAATGGTCGCGGCCCCGCTCTCTTCCGAATCTGCTGAGCGTGCGGCACGTGCCATACATATATCCAGTAACGTCATTGTCACGCCACCGTGCATGGATCCCCAAGAGTTACTGTGTTTATTTTTTAAGTCAATCGCTAATTCCGATTCACCGTCTTTTTCATAAACAACCTCAAGGCCGATTTCTTCCAAAAAAGGATATTTTTTCATATTTTTATTCCTGATTTAATGCAAATCCAAAATCGAAGGATGATAGGAATTTGGTTTTTCGGTGTCAAGCACCATTTGATGATAAGGATTTGGGTTGCACAGGAATTAAGTTCCACGGGAATCCATCTTGCCGCAGGTATGGTCTCAAACCCAAGTTTTTTGCATTTTTTTATTGTACTGCCCGGCGCATCGGCCTTCCGGGGTTAATCAATACGAGTTCAATTAAAATTGCTTCCAAAGAACCTGGACGCCTGTAAAAATCTTTGGATTTCATCTCTTGACAGCAATTATATATATCTATATATTCCTTTTTAACGATATATAAAACCCAAGGGCATTTAATGCAAACAGTAAGGGCTATGGAGTCTGTACCGTCAACAGCCAAGCCGGAATATTTGCGCCTTGACACAGAGGCCGTGTTGAAGGGATGACAGGGAGTATATAAGAGGGATCACTATGAGAACATTTATCAAAGTTATGAAAGCATTATCCGATCCCAACCGGGTGAAAATGATGAAAATGCTTCAACACCGCCCGATGTGTGTCTGCGAAATAAAGGAGGCCCTGGGAATTGCCCAGTCCACGGCAAGCAAACATTTGAAGCTTCTGGAGGACGCAGACCTGGTCAGAGGATTTAAAGATGGATTGTGGGTGAACTATTCTTTGTCTGACGGCAGCAGTTCACCATTTGCCGCCAACATGATCGGAAACCTGAAACACTGGCTGGAGGATGAGAGTGAGATTAAAGAATTGAATAAGATTCTTCCGGGGATTGACCGGCACGATATTGTCGGCAAAGTGTAAAAGCCAAAAAAAATTAAGCATATGTATCACCATATGTCCATATGGAAAAAAAGAGGTGGATATGAGTTCAAGTAAGACCCAGACCGGCACAGTCCGGAAAGACAAATCAGTATTGGCCCTGAATTTATTTCTGGGGGCCGCAGGCGTTGCCCTATGGTGGTTGGTTTACCAGCAGTTGCCGGGGGTATCCAAATGGCTGACATATGATCTGCTCCCCATTAACCAAGGGTCTCACATGGGAGATTCAATAGAATTTTTTCTTTATGATACGCCCAAAGTCATGATGCTGCTCTTCCTGGTTGTTTTTGGTGTCGGCATCATCCGAAGCTTTTTCACCCCGGAAAAAACCCGGGCCTTTCTTTCCGGAAAAAGTGAATTTGCAGGCAATATTTTTGCAGCACTTCTTGGGATTGTCACCCCTTTTTGCTCCTGTTCCGCTGTGCCGCTGTTCATCGGATTTGTGACGGCAGGCGTTCCTTTGGGCGTCACCTTTTCATTTTTGATTTCAGCGCCCATGGTCAATGAAATCGCCCTGGGTCTTCTATACGGGCTTTTGGGATGGAAAGTCGCTGCCATCTACATGGGGACCGGTCTTTTCATTGCCATATCTGCCGGATGGGTGATCGGCCGCCTGAAACTTGAAAATCACATTGAAGACTGGGTGACCCAGGCTCACATGGCTGCTGTTGAAATGGAAGAGGAAAAATTGACCTGGAATGACCGGTTTATCTATGGCTGGGATGCCGTCAAGGAGATTATAGGCCGGGTCTGGATCTATGTCATACTGGGTATTGCCGTAGGCGCCGGTATACATGGATTTGTCCCAGAAGGTATGATGGCGTCCATCATGGGTAAAGGCTCCTGGTGGTCTGTGCCGGCCTCGGTTCTGATCGGAGTTCCCATGTATTCCAATGCCGCCGGAGTAATCCCTGTTGTTGAGGCTTTGCTGGGCAAAGGGGCTGCATTGGGCTCTGTCCTGGCATTCATGATGAGCGTTATCGCATTGTCCCTGCCGGAGATGGTGATATTGAGAAAAGTGTTAAAACCCAGACTGATCGGCGTGTTCGTAGGCGTTGTCGCCTTCGGTATTCTGATCGTGGGATATCTGTTTAATACGATTTTATAAAACCCTTTAAATTGGGTCTGAAAGGAGTTTGAAAAATGGAAATTAAAGTATTGGGACCGGGATGTGCCAAATGCAGCAAAACCGAAAAGCTGGTTCAGGAAGTGATTAAAGAAACCGGTGTGGATGCCAGTGTTGAGAAAGTCAGCGACATGCTTCAGATTGCCTCCTACGGTGTCTTTGGCACCCCTTCGGTCATTGTGGACGGAGTGGTGAAGTGTACAGGAAAGGTGCCTAAAAAAGAAGATATCAAAGCTTGGATTACCAAATAGTCCCAAGGATTTTGATCTGAACCCCGTTGATCTTGAAATGGTCAAAATAGAAGTGAAAAAAGGTCTGAACTTTTAAAATAAGGATATCATATATTGAAAAAACTATTTGGATTGACTGTTCTATTTGCGTTTTTTCTTTCCATATCGGTTGTCTATGCCCAGGATTTTTCCATGGTTCCGGAAAAAGGAAAAGTCACCATGATCGACCTTGGGGCTAAAAAATGCATTCCCTGCAAGATGATGGCCCCGATTATGGGAAGGCTTGAGAAAGCATATGAGGGCAAAGCCCATATTGTTTTCATTGACGTTTGGGAGAACCGGGATCAGGCCCCCAGATTCGGCATAAGGGCCATCCCTACTCAGATCTTTTTTAACGAGAACGGTGAAGAGGTCTGGCGTCATGAGGGGTTTCTGGAAGAAAAGACCATTGTTGACCGTCTGACCGAAATGGGGGTAAATGTGTCAGCCCAATAGAAAAGATGTTGTTTGTTTACCCCGATAATTAATAATTGAGAATTAGGTGGCATTCTATGAAAGTTGTTGTTTTTTTCAGTTTGTTAGGGATTGTATTTCCCTTTGAACCTTTCAGCCACATCAGATAAAAAGTCCCCTAATGCAATTATCATTATGATGTTCTTAATATTGCTGACGGTGAGATCATTGCAGGGAATCTTTTTATCAAAAACGTGCTACCTAATTCCTCTTATACAAGTTCAAATGTTCGTTTCAGCGATCAAAAAATGCCGCTAATTCCACCATATATTATCAAAATAGTCGGTAAAATAAAGATCGCAGTTCTTGGGCTCGCCTCCAGTCTTTTTGGGGCAGGGGAACAGGACGTTAATATTGACGTTACAGATACGGTCAGAAGTTTAAGAAAATATCTTCCTGAGCTAAAACAAAAATTTGATATTATCGTGTTAATGTAACATGTTGGATGGAAGCAGAATAAAAAATAGAAACTCAGAGCGAACCAAAAAGAATTAGAATTGCTTAAATTGACCCCTGAAGAATTTATCGAGCAATATCGTCAAAAGAGGATAACTCCTGCGAACCTGTTGTTTTAAAGATAATGTCTGAGAAATTCGGAATTTAAAAAATGTTTTTTTGAAAGGAGATGCACATGCCATTGCGGAGTATTTTAAAATTTTGGAACTTTATTTGTTTTTTTTTGCTGATTAGCTTTCCTCTTTTTGCATCTGCAGAAAAAGTAAAGCCCCTTAATCCTGACTGCGACGTATGCCCAGTTGTCATCTCTTATAGTTCGGATGAAACCAGAAATATTCTGGGAAAAACAGGGATGAATTTGATTTTAGGTTTAAAAGACATTAAGGAGAAAACCCTTAAAATTGATATGGATGGAGTTAAAAACACCGGGTCTGACAAAGATGAGGATGACGGCTACGAACTGCTGATTTTTGTCTACCAGCACATGATCGCAATCAATTCCATTCCTGATGGGTCATCCATAAAACTGAAAACCGGATTTAAGAATTTGATAAAAGACCAAAATATAAATCCATGGAACCCTGAAATTGAATTGTCCCCCTCAAACGAGCATAACATTGAAAAAACAGATCAACTTGATGTGGCATGGAGCAAAATGAGACAGAGTAGCATGTATAATTTTATTAACAGCGGTGAGAAGACATGGGGACAAAATTTAGGAAAATTTTTGTTGATGGTTTTGGATACTTCATTAAAAAAATAATGCTGTCTTAAAGAGGTCTGCCGAGAAGAATTGGACATGATAAGGAGAATAAATGATGTTGAGTCAATTGTTTTTAACAATTAATCAATGGATGACCGGTGGTCTTGTAGTAGCAACTGCCGGATGCTTTATATGGGGCGTAATCAGTGTATTGTTCAGCCCTTGCCATCTGGCATCCATCCCGCTGATTGTCGGGTATGTGGGTGGTCAGGAAAGAATGGTCCAGCCGAAACAGGCCTGCATATATTCTGTACTGTTCACAACAGGGCTTTTCATCACCATTGCGTTAATCGGTATCATTTGTGCCATACTTGGGAGAATGCTCGGGGATGTGGGTGCTTATTGGCAGGTTCTGATCGGCCTTATCCTGATTTGGGTTGCGTTGGGAATGCTGGGGGTTGAAAAATGCTCCTTGTCCGGCAGTCTTTTGTACCGCTTGAATCTCAAGGGGAAATTGGGGGCGTTTGTCCTTGGACTTGCCTATGGGATACTGTCCGGGTCATGCACTTTCGGATTTATCGCTCCGATACTGGCAATTATTACGGTCCAGGAAAAAATTGCCACCGGCATCATTTTGGTTGTTTTGTTCGCCGTCGGCCATTGTTTTCCCATTGTCATTGCCGGGAGTTCAACCGCAGCCGTGAAAAAATTGCTGGAAAATAGGGCATGGAATGGTGCCGGAACCTGGTTCAGGAAAGGTGCTGGAAGCCTTGTCTGTTTCCTGGGTGTCTATTTTATCATTTCCCCGTTTATTTCTACATGAGAGCTTGTTTTTAAAAAAGGTGTTCGATAAACGAATTGTTATTCCTTTCGGTGATAGCAACCGCAATATTTGCACCGGCACCGCCAGCAACAGCGGTAGAAACGTTGCCGTAAATAATTTGTTGTGAAATTTGCTGAACTTGTTCGGTTTCAGTTTTGTTCGTAACAGATGAACCAAACGCAACATGCATTGCCCCAGGTACAGACTTCTCCAGCTTTAGAGTAAGCTCAAGTATCCTGCTACGAACTGTTTGCTGAATCTCATAAAAAGATGTTGGAGAAATTGAACCGGATATATCGTTGCAGGCATACCCCTCATAAATTTTGCCTTGCAGTAATAAAATTAGATTAGAGGCATCGATCCCGAACGATCCACCTTCGGTACTATTTTTTACCATTTCGTCAACGGCTGCGATACTTTCCCTAACTTCATATTTTGTCCAAGTTTTTCCAGCGTGCTTTTCTATCACGTATGGTGGAATTTGTGCATTTCTAATTCCTGAGCCAAGTGGGCCGGAGAACGAACCTCGATAGGCAACACCAACAACACGATAAGGTGGAACTTCAGCATTTCTCGGGTATCCCTCGGACTCATGTTTTACCCATTCTTCAAGAAAGTCGCTACCTAATCGTGCAGCAAGGAGCCGTAGTTTTAACAGGATGGATCCAAGATCAGCCCCTTCTTCGACTATAGATTCTTGGATTTGTTGCAACAAAGACATATCTGATTTCCTTTAAGTTGGGATCATAACCCCCAGATAACCGGCTCGCCCGGTTGATTTGGATTGTTGAATATTCGTTAACCTTTTTGGAGAAGTCCAGCCAAAAATTTAGAAAACGGTTTTATATTCTTTTTTACGCTTGCTTCTTCCAAGGTGGCCATATAATCATTGCGGGTTCCAAGCGGAATGACTGTCCATGGATAGCCGCCACTAGCTAACATAACATTCATCAAAAATCTTCCCATGCGGCCATTTCCATCAATATAAGGGTGGATATATACAAAGAAAAAGTGACCTAAAACGGCTTTTACAGAAGGTTCTTCTTCATCGTTTAAAAGAGAAAAGAATGCAGGCATAAGATCTCGCACAGCTTCGTATCGGGGTGGTACATGCCTTGATTTTCGAATATAAACAGGTTGATTTCGGTATCCTGCAAGGTCGGATGCCGATATAAGACCAGCGTTTACACTTGGGGCAAATAATTCTCTATACCATACGGAATGATCTTTACTTACCACCGCACCTGGCGAGTTTTTATTCAGAATTTTTTCCACGCTTTTCTTCACTGCCTGAAAAGCTTGCCAGTAACCACGGGCAGCCAAGGCATTTGCGTACTCTTTATCTTTGTGGTTGGTTTCTGGGTCCCAACTTCCTGTGCGGACACGTTCAATAAGCGCCTCACTCACACGATATCCTTCAATAGAAAGCGAATGATAGGCATCAGTCAAATATATATCATCGACATGTTTAAGATATTCATCGGTATTCTGGTTTAATGAGGGCGCCTGCGGAAAGTTTTCAAGGACAATACCGCGCATATCCGCCCAGTGCATCCGTATTCGGTTGACGTATGGAGAAATCTCGCGTTCACGAAGAATAATAGCGGGCTTTTCTTCAAAGGGGTCATTGTCCGTAATGCTGTATCCGGCATCTCTCATTGCTCCGATGATATTGTCAGCAATAACATTTTTCCCAATATTTCGGAAAGCTCCTGCAAGCCTTCCGGCTACCGTGCTATGCCCACCTTCAAGGAGCTTGTGCAGGACCTGAGAAGCATCAGAGATCATGGAAAGCGCAGCGCGGGCCTCTATAGCATTATTTGAATAATAACCGGGAGCACAGGAAATCAGAGCAGCGGGCAGGGTCATCATCCGTATGTTTTCCTTGATTTCCATATCATTCCTGTCCGGCAGATTCAGCCGAACGTCCATTATCGATGTTTCATGAAGAAGAGAGATTGGCTTGTTCCCGCCTTTTGGCGCGCGGACAAGAAGTTGATTCGGCACGTTCCAGTTCCCGCTATGAATGCTCAATGATTGTTCAGGGGAAAGGCACCATTGATTGCCAAACCTTAATTTAAGATAGTCACCACAAAAACCCCAAAATGATGCATACCAGGCCGTGCTTTCTCCAGTCTGCTCTTCAGGACTGGCAGGGATATACCATCCTTTCATCACTTCTTTGATGAATCCGCTTTTGACAAGACGTTCCCGGTGAGTTCGTGTTATGTTTTTTGTTTGGATTGCAACAATACCTTCGTCCTGTAGTTTTTTCAAAACAGCGAGAGATTCTGCAAGCTTATCTTGTAGTGTCGGCATTATTGACCTATCTGTAGTGTGGTATTTTTAGATTATTAAGCCTTATTATTTTTAGGTTTTTGTGTCAATCAATTTTTAGGTTATTAGGTTGTGTTGTTTTTAGATTTTTGTGTAATAATTGCGCAAGACAGGTTATGCAGTCGCGCTGCAAAAATTACAGCCGTACCATATTATCGGGCAATTTGCCAGCCCGCTCCCGTGAGTCCGAGTGAACGATAACCATCAGCGGCGCGCGCCTTTGGCGCGTCCGCTGAATGGTTTTGTTAAGTGTATTTTCTCTGCATTTAGAACTACTTTGACTAAGTGTAACTGATATATTGTGAGAGACACCACGCCAATTTGAATCAATCCAATCATTAGATTAATAGCAACAGTGTACTCCATCCCAGATATAAAGATTATTCCTTGTGCCGATATAGGTATTAATATCAAAGACAACACAGAAAATATTTGCGAAAATTTCACTGGATAAAGAGCTAACCAAGGCAAAAGATCTGGATCGATTTCTGGATTGCCAAGCCTGTGCAAACTTGATAAATGAATATAAAAATATATGGAAATAAAAAGAATTACAAAACCACCAAATGTAGCCAAATCTCTTTTCTTCAGCTTCAGCCCCATGAATGATATTTCAGAAGAATACACGCCATTTAATTCTATCAAGTGCTTCCTAATTCCCTCTACCGGAGAGTCCATTATGTGCTGAGATATATTAAATAGATCAGGAAATTCTTCACTAAAAGAGTTTGGTGTATGTTTGTATTTAAGATGCTCGTACATTGGCTCAATGAGATTGAATTTCTTATCGTACTGCTTAAAAGGTCTGTGTATTGCTAAATACGATGTATTATCTTTTGAATATACAATGCACAAAAACGGCTGCTTCAGGAAGGTATATTTTAAGCTATTGATGTTCTCGCTCTGGGAAAAGTGACGATCTTCTGGTTCAATCCAATATATTCTAGAAATTGAAAATGCTTCTTCTTTGGCTTTCGGTATATTTTTTGTAAGTAACTTAGTTTTATTCAAAACGACGTTTATCTTGTCCCGATCCACTCCGCCAAGCGTTACTTTAATCTGTTCTTGCTCTTTATTATAATCAAGGAATCCAAGCCCTCTGCTAAATTGGTTGAGAAAATAATCTGATGACTCTTTTGATATTTTTCCTATGTATACATCCGTCTCTCCATTGAAATTGTGAGCTACGCCAGAAGGAAAAAAGACAACACCCGAATATAGTTGTTCGTAAAGTTCGGCATACTGTGAAATAGTGTGCGGCAATTCATTTAAATCCCTGTCGTTATAGTAACCTAAGTCTGACAACGGGTATGTCCCCGCCTCTACTTTATTCCACCTATATCCCCTTGAGAAATCATTCTTTAAGTTTAGTCTTGTAAATATTGTTGTGTATAAAGGAGTGGCATCGAAAAATATTTTCGACTGAGGCCAATAGTAGATATGCTTCTTTCCTTTTTCATACAAATCAAAGTATTCGTCAAATTTGGTAGAAACGTAATTATCGAGGTCTACCTTTTTCCTTACCTTAAAAATTTCTTCCAACTTATTTATTTGATTTGATGCGTTTGTTATCGTATCTGTACGATTGGTGA
The DNA here is from genome assembly GCF_963665355.1 of uncultured Desulfobacter sp. Classification (GTDB taxonomy): domain Bacteria; phylum Desulfobacterota; class Desulfobacteria; order Desulfobacterales; family Desulfobacteraceae; genus Desulfobacter. Next base: position 3,404,677 of record NZ_OY762229.1, on the reverse strand, counting down.
TCAAAAAGAAAGATATGGCAATAGAAACCACCAACAAAGTAAAATGTACGGCACGCAAATGAGCGCACTTATCTAAATATATTTCTTTTGGATCAATCATGGCTTGTAACACTTAATGTTAAGCTCACCGACTCGTTCGAGTGTAGCAGGCTGTTCCACGGCCCGGGAAAGTGGGGTGGTAAATTCTCCTTTGACTACGGCTTAAGCTTTGCTTCGCTTTGTCCGTCATAACGAAGTTCTGCGGCAGCGAAGCAAAGCTTAAGCCGTACCATAAAATCGGGCAATTTGCCAGCCCGCTCCCGTGAGTCCGAGTGAACAAGTTATTCTCCGGTTGTCCGCATATCATTCAAAAAGCTGATATCGGTTGACATCTTTTTGTAGCTTCGGTATTTTCTAATCGGATATCATTCCAAATTAAATGATATTTTTTGGTAGCATGATGAAACAAATTCCGCAAGAATTTTTAAAACAATTTGAATCCCAGTTACTTAGCAAAGGGATATCACCTGCCGAGTATCCTGAATTTAAGAAATGGATGAGGTATTACATTGATTTTTGTTCAAAGTATGGCCATGCCGCTAAAAACACCTACAGCCTGCCTTTATTTATTAACAAGCTGAGAGAAAAAAAGCAGACGAGACAACAGCAGAAGCAGGCGTATGATTCAATCCTTATTTATTATGACATGTATGGTATAGTTCCCCACTGGTATCAAAAGCCTGTAACCGGGAACTCTCCTGAGAATGCCATACATGAGGATACATCTGCTTTTGAAAAACCTTTGAAAGCCTCTGTTCAAGATGGATGGAATACGGTTTATTCCCGGCTCAGCAATGAAATCAAAGTACGTCATTATTCGCCTAAAACTTTTGATGCTTACTGCAAGTGGGTGCAACAATTTCAAACTTTTGTCCGAAACAAGGCGCTTGACTCTTTGTCGCCTGACGATGTGAAACAGTTTCTGACATGGTTGGCGGTTGAACAAAAATGTTCTGCGTCTGCCCAGAATCAGGCATTTAACGGCCTTTTGTTTTTTTCCGGCATATTCTTGGAAAGGAGTCCGGGAAAATTGACGGGGTGGTGCGGGCCAAGAGGAAACCTTACATTCCGGTTGTACTGTCCAGAAAAGAAATTGATCTTGTCGTGGAGAAAATCACCTACTCCAGGCCAACTATGATATTCGTACTATACAGGCCTTGCTCGGCCACAGCGATGTGCGAACCACCATGATATATACACAGACCGTACCGTCCACGACCTTGAAAGAAGCCAAGAGCCCTTTGGATATAACCTAAAAATTACATGCGCCCTTTGACTGGAGATGCCAGACTCCTGTCAGGATGAATTGGGAGACGGTGCCGTAGATGACCGGAATCCTCAACTCGCATCCCTAAAAAATAAGTAATTTGTGGGAGAGCGCTAATGGTACGCAGGCTTGCTGCGCCAAATTTTAACCCAGCCAAGAATAACAAAACTCACAGCGTTATGTATAAATTTTATTGTTGGGTTTTAGTTTTTTTTGAAAACGCTTATAGTCCGTGGCATTTGGAGGCTGAAGCAAAAAGGAAGCACACAAGTGGTTTCTTCACTGCCGGATCATACCTGTTCATTATATGACTTATATGCTAGAAATTCACCTTTACCAACAGGCACCAGAGAAGTTGAAAAATTCTGTTTCGACCTAAGGTATGCTGTAAACTCAGCGAGTTCTGATTCATGAGAAATTGCGTTATCACAGACAATTAACCCTCCAATTTTTAGCAAACGTAATATGTCTTGCATCATATCCATGTACTTTGAACGGTCTGCATCAAGGAAAATTAAATCATACTGATCGCTAAGGTTTTTGAGCACTGCCTGGGCATATCCCTTTAAAAAAACTATTTTATTGGCTATATCTGCTTTTTTGAAGTTTGATAAAGCCTCTTCTGCTTTTCGTTCCGAATACTCAATTGTAGTTACAGTCCCTTCTATGGGAATGGACGAAGCTAACCAAATGGTTGAATAACCATTTGATGTTCCAACTTCTAAAATTTTACTTGAACGAGTCGCAAGAACTATGACCCGAAGGAACTCACCGGTATCTTTCGTGATGTTTAGATATTTTAGGGATTTATCCGATTGGGTTTCATCATTGCGAAGCCCCTTTTGTTCCAACTCGTTAAGTATATGGTCTAAATCCATTTTCGCTCCTTTAAGCATAGAAGGTATAATATTAATATGGATATATTGCATCCATACAATTTACAAGAAAAAGATATCAGGTCTATGGAATGCAAATAATGTCATTTCCATGTGAGAAATACCAGGTCACCATAATGGTATTCAGTGTCACTGCTCCGGATTCTAAACCAGGCAGCTTTAACAGAAGAAATAAACGCCCATGCTAATAGGGCTTCAGCGTTTTAATTTAGATAAGATGCTGGAACCCACAGTATATAATTTCACGGTAAGCAGTTATGGGTATCATATCATCTACTCTTTTCGACCTGAATGTGATTTGCGTAATATTGAATATCAATAGCTTTGTTCGGTGGTAAAAATACAAAAAAACATGCTGCTGTAGCTTTTGTCCGGAAGCTTGCCGTTCTGTTGAACAGTTGACGGTTTATGAAACATGAAATATAGTTCTCAAAAAGGAATGTTTCTGAGAACTATTTGTAGTGAAAAAACATTCTATAGAGCATATTCACGGACAAATATGGGTGCTACCCTAAAGAAAAAAAGGAAAAATTGTTAATGAGAATCACTATAGACTTTGAGTTTAGCGAAGAAACAACGCAGCTACTCCACGCAACGATCAAAAAACTCCAAAATATCATTCCTGGAAAAGCATTCAACATTTCGAGCCATGAGCCCCCAGAAAACACACCCACACCAGAAAAGACCACCGATAAGGGCAATGATGTTCAGGCTGTCTCCCCTGTCACCCAATCTAAGAACCCCAGGAAAATAAGAAAGAATTTCAGACAAAACATTTTAAAGCTGATCAATCAGAGTGAAGGCCTATCCCCACAAGAAATTCAAACGATGACCGGATTAACCAGTAAGCAGGTTTCCAATGTCGTTTCTCTGCTGAAAAAAAACGGCTTGGTGGATCGAGTAAAAGGGAAGTACTACCAAAAGCCTGAACCTGAACCTGAAATTGAGCTTGAAAAACAGGCGGACCAAGGAGAACGTGTAGCCCCTAAATCATAGTGAATAGCCCGATTTCTTTTGTTCAGGTACAAGCCTGGAAATTGATTCCAAAAGTACTATCCTATCAGCACAGATTCCGAAATGAATTGAGAAAAATAAAATCAAGGCGAGGATTTTATGAATGAACGCTTTTTTCGAACTTATCCAGCCACCAGATGGTGTTCCTGTTCGCAGATTCCACACTTTACCGACATCTGCAGGCCTCTGTCCGGTCCGCCGGGGTTGTTGGCCAGTCCCGAAGGCTTAAACTATCTGAGCCGGCAAGGCTTAACCCAAAAACTTGAAACCGCCACCCACCTTGCCTGGGCAATGGGGGGGCGGCATGGTACCCGAAACTGTGATACATGGATATTACCGGCACATCAGGTGACTCCGGCCATGGATATGCAGGCATGAATATGCTATAATTGAGCATTACGTTTCATCAACCCTTCAGGAAAGAGCCATAACCACCATGTCAGCGTCAGCATATACCCCCCCCTGGAAACAGGCAGAAAAAAAACGTGCAGCCAGCCAGAACCGTTCCTCGTCCAGGCAATCCCATCCCTTTCTGGCCCAGGATCCCAAGGCGGTCGTAGGCAAGTTCCACGATCTGCCCGTTGAAAACCTCTCGGATTACGGGGTCTATCTGAGCTTTGGCCGTGACAGGGTTCTCCTCCCCAATAAGTACGTGCCGGAAGGCGTTGCCGTCGGGCAGATCATCCGCGTCTTTGTTCATACCGATTCCGAGGACCGGCCCGTGGCCACGACCCTGACCCCTGCCGGGGTGGTGGGGGATATCGTTGGGCTGAAAGTCCGGGATACGGTGGCCTTTGGCATCTTCATGGACTGGGGCCTTGAAAAGGACCTGCTGGTTCCCCGAAGCGAACAGGAAGACCGGATGGAGCCCGGGGAAACCCATCTGGTAAAGATATGCCTGGACAAGTCTTCCCACAGGATCTTTGGCTCCACCCTGACGGCAGGATTCTGCGACGGGGGCGCCCGGGATCTGGCAGCGGGGCAGGAGGTGGATCTCATCATCCACAGCATCAGCCCCATCGGCTATACCGCCGTTATCAACCGTTCCCGCACAGGACTGCTCTATAAAACCGAGACGTTTGAAGACCTGGCCGTGGGCGACACATGCAAAGGATACGTCCTGCGGATCCGGGAGGACGGCAAGGTGGACCTGACCCTCAAACAGCCGGGCTATGCCTCGGTGGAGGGATCGGCCGAAAAAATAATAGCGGTCCTTTCTGCCAATGGCGGCGCCAGCCCCTGCCATGACAAGAGCCGGCCCGAAGAGATCCAGGCCGCCTTTTCCATGAGCAAGAAGGAGTTCAAGCGGGCCGTGGGCAAGTTGTACAAAGGGGGCCGGATTGCGCTGCTCGGAAGCGACGGGATCCGTATAATATCATGACGAAGATCCCTGGGCCTCGGCCCGGAAAAAATGCTGACCGCTTTCCCTAAACACTGCCGAAAGTCGTGACGCAGCCCTCCGGCCTAAATCGCCTTGTGATTCCGTCCGGTCTTTTCAAGGTAGTATTCGTAATCGCCCGGATATGCAAAGACTTCCCCGTCGTTGATTTCAAAGACCTGATCGACCAGGTGGCGAAGGAAATACCGGTCATGGCTGACCAGGATCAGGGTGCCTGTATAGGCCTTTAGGGCCTCCAGCAGAATTTCCCTGGACTGGATATCCAGATGGTTGGTGGGCTCGTCTAGAATCAGGAAGTTGAGGGGGCGCCCCAGTAGGGTGGCCAGGACCACGCGGCTTTTTTCGCCCCCGGACAGGGATTTGATCTTCTTGTCGACCTCATCCCCTGAAAAGAGAAAGGATGCGCAGATATTCCGGATCACCCCGATGTTTTCCAGGGGGAGGACCTCCTGGACGGTCTCGAACACCGTTTTTTCCGCGTCCAGAATATCCATGGCATGCTGGCTGAAATAGCCCCGGCTCACACCAGCCCCGAGGCTGATCTCCCCGGATGTAGGCTCGGTCTGTTGGGCAATGATCTTGAGCAGGGTGGATTTACCGGCCCCGTTGACTCCGACCACCGCGGTCTTGGACTTCCGGGTGATCATGGCTGAGACATTGGAGAACACCGTCTTGGATGTGCCCCTGTCCGGCGCCCAGGTTTTGGACACCCGGTCCAGTCTCAGCACATCGTCTCCGGATCTCGGCATTTCAGGCAACCGGACCTTGATCTTCTGCTGGGAAGGCGGGATCTCGATGCGCTCGATTTTCTCAATCTTTTTGATGCGGGACTGCACCTGGGCCGCATGGGAGGCCCTGGCCTTGAAACGGGCAATGAAATTTTCCTCCTTTGCCAGCATCTCCTGCTGCCGCTGAATGCTTGCCAGCAGCTCCTCCCGCCGGATTTCCCGTTCTCTGATATAAAAATCGTAGTTCCCGCCATAGGTGGTGATCGTCTGATTGCCCACCTCAATGATGCGGGAGACGACCCGGTTCATGAAATCATGGTCATGGCAGGTCATCAGGAGCGCGCCTGTATAAGTGTTCAGGAGCCAGTCCTCAAGCCAGAGAATGGACTCCATGTCCAGATGGTTGGTCGGCTCATCCAGAAGGAGCACGTTGGGGTTGATGGTCAGTATTTTAGCCAGGGCGATGCGCATCTTCCAGCCGCCGCTGAAAGTCTCCACCGGCAGGCGGTGGTGGTCCGGCATGATGCCGAGCCCTGTGAGAACCGTCTGAGCCCGGTTTTCAAGGTCATAGCCCCCCCGGTCCTCAAACATCTGCGTGACCTCGCCGTATTGTTCAAGCAGGCTCGCCAGGGCGTCGTCATCCATGGGTTCGGCCATGGCCGCCTCCATCTCTTTCATCTGCTGCCCCAGCGCCACCACATCGTCAGAGCCTGAGATCACTTCCTGCAAGACCGTCCGGCCCTTCATGTCCCCGACCTTCTGGGAAAAATATCCGATTTTTATTTTTTTGGAAAAAGCAATGCTCCCGTCATCCGGCTCATCCCGGCCGGTAATCAGGCGGAAAATCGTGGTTTTACCGGAGCCGTTGGCCCCCACCAACCCTGACCGGGTGCCTTTTAATATCTGGAAACTGGCTTTCTTTAAAATGATTTGCGGGCCGAACTGCTTTGATATTTGGTTCAGATGAATCATGATGGCGTCTTAAACACTCTCTGTCTGCTGCGTTATGATGTCGCGTATCCTCAATGAAAAATGGGCAAGATATCATTATATTATCTGAAAGGGAACTCTAAAAAACACATCGAAAATTTGTTGTGATTAACTTTTTTACTTCCTCCATCGCTCTGCTTCCGGTTTGACGGCGATCCATACCACATGCCGGCCGCCCCTGCCCGGGGCAACGGCACTGACCGGGACAGCCCTTGCCTTGAATCTGCAGTTGGCGAGGCGGCGGGTAAAGACGGGATCATCTCCGGCAGACCAGATGCCGAGGACACCGCCCGGGGTCAAGGCTCTGAAGGCGGCTTTCAGTCCGTTTTCGGCATAAAGGCGGTTATTGGCGTCCTGGGTCAGCCCTGCAGGACCGTTGTCCACATCCAGGAGAATGGCGTTAAAAGCGTCTGTCTGCCGATGGATCACCGCCCTGACATCCGAAGCGTCCACCCTCACCCTGGGATCATTCAAGGGCATTCCGGCCAGGTGTCCGAAGACCGACCTGTTCCAGGCGATCACCTCCGGGATCAGTTCAGCCACCAGAATTCTTGCATCCGAAGGCGCCAGCGCCAGGGTCCTGGCCAGGGTATAGCCCATGCCCAGGCCGCCTACCAGGATACGCAATCCCGATCCCTGCCCTGCCGTTTTCTGCCCCATATGCTCAAAGGCCAGGTTGGCCAGAGCCTCTTCTGACCAGTGCATCCGGCTGTTCATCAGTTCTGTTCCGCCGGTGCGGATGGAAAACTCCTCGCCCCGCCTCCGGAGAATCAATTCATTTTTCCGGCCCGGCACCGTTGCCCGGTCTATTTCTTCCCAAGGGATCATTCATGGTCCTTTATTCGGTATCAATTCCCGCCCAGTATCCCACAGATTCCAGGGATTAGGAATAGGGAAGATGCTCTTGAACGCCGTCTATGGAACGGGAACTCCTTATTGAAAGGACGAAAGCAGGATTAGTTGCCGCCAAAAAACGCAGTCGCGTTGGCGGCAGAAAACGCCTTATGACGCCAAACAAAGTTGAAGCCGCCAAAAAGCTTCTGTCTGAAGGTATGCCTCCAAAGGAAGTTGCAAACAACCTGGGTGTTTCAATTCCCACGCTTTATCGATGGTGCCCTGCCTCAGGAAATGTGGAAGACTCCATTTAAACGCTCCTGCTGATCCAAATTGAAAATAGGCAGTTTCGAGGGGCTGCTCAAAATACCCCAAATTACGAGAGTGCCTTTAGGTTTTCCAAAAGGCTAATAACTTTTTTTGTTTCTGCCATCTCATCTTGTGAAAGCCCTGCTTTTATGCCAGTTTGCAACTGATCTTCCCATTCCTGTAAGAAGTTACGACGCTGGTTAGATAAAGATGAGGATGAAGATGACGTGCCGGTTTTTTGAGCAAGTATAGCGTCGAAATCACCTAACTCGGGTTGAAAAGATAAAAGTGCATGTGTCTTGAGTGAAATATAATTATTATCATATAATTCTTGACTCATTTGAGCCATTTCTTCGGGAGAAATATTTTCAACATTATATTTCTTTGCAATATCAGATAGTGAAAGAGTTTCACTCTGTTGAGAGGTTGTATCTGAGGAAGAGACATAGCTGGTTTGTTTTGTTAGATTCGTGGAATAAGATGAAATTATAGAGGTTTGTTGTATTGGTATTGTAGTCATCATTGAATCCTCCTTCAATTACAGGCTTTTTCCGAAAGACTGCATTAATTCTTTGGTTCGCAAATCATCAGCAATGCGATCTTTTACCGCTTGGTGTACTGCTTCGCTTGTCTCTTCGTTCTTCAAAACTGACGTATAATAATCCCCTGCTCCGTCTATTCCATTGTTCTTCAATTCTTCCTGAAAACATTGAAGGAGCGTGTTGACATATTCGCCAAGTTCATCAATTTTATCGCTACTGTATGAACTATTGATCAATTGCTGAATATCAGAATTTGATAGAGATAGACCCACTTGGTCACCAAGGACAGCCTCGTCCGGTATCCATTTTGAAAACCATTCTGGGAAAGCAAATGCTTCTACAGGAAGATCCTCATTACTAATTTCGGTACTAATCTTTCCGGCCTCTGCATTTCCTGACAGCTCCAAAGCAGTTTCAGAAATATTCACGGTGTATAATTCTGTAGTAGAGCTCGGTGATGCAATGGTATAATTCGAGTTATTTTGAGCAAAAATAGAAGTGCACAAACCTTGAACAGTTTGGATATTCGAGATACTCATAGCAACTCCTAATGGATTTTTATTCCTGTTAAAAATTGTTTGATTATGGATTAAGCAATTTTTATGCTAAAAAATAAAATCCTGTTAAAGCAAGATGTTATGATCTAAACACAATTCTTAATTGATATTAAGAAGGAAATATTTTCCGCTTATCTGAACAAAAAATTACGGTTCTATCATTAACGTTTACCTCAAAGCCGTAACTTTCTGTTCGAATACTCCCGCTGGTCCAAAATGTTTTTTTGTATGGTCTGCTTATTGCTTCTTGTTGTCATCGGAACAAGAATATCCTAATTCATAAAGAGGCTTACAATGAAAGTTACACCAATCTCAACCCTGGTTATGTATCCGGATCAATTCAGACTTCAAGGGATTCAGACAGGAAAAGAATTCCGGCCAATGGGAAAAAGTGACACGGTCAGTATTTCAGATGAAGGCAAGAATATGCAAGCCCAAGCATCTGACTGTTATGCCGATCCCTTGTGTATGCCGGGTTTATTTGGGGCGGAAGCCAGTAAAGATGGGGTAATTACATATGAAGAAAAAAAAGCATTTGCAAAAGAGAATATGGAAAAAGCGGCAGAGCTTCTCATGGACACACTCAAGTCCCTTGGAATTTCAGGTGATCAATCTATTTGGCTTCAGGAAAACAGTGAGGGAGAAATTGAAATAACTTCTGACCTACCCTCGGAGGTTCATGAGGAACTGGAGCAGGCGATAAACGAGAATCAGGAATTTGTCACGGCATTCAAAGCTGGGAGTATTGCTAACGCCATGATTAAAATCAATAACGATCCCGGTTCAGCACAGGGCAGGTTTGGCGTCGGGCAAATCGCCAGCATTCATGAATTTCTGATATCCATGGAAAAGGGAACCGCAGCGCATATGAGATCCATCTGGCCTGACGGCAGTTGGTCCGATGAATGATAACACATGTTCCGGCCATGTGTAGCCTCGTCGGAAATTTTGCGGTTTTGGACAAAAATCCCCGGTTCTCAAGAATTCAAATACGATCATTGCTGTTCAAATTTTTATCGAGTTTGGAGAAAAAGCCCCTTATTGCACTTTTCGGGGGGATGGGTAAAAAAACCCCAACCAGGAATTTAAAATCTATGCCAGTGAACCCTACAACTGGTATGGCTCGCTTTTTTCAAAAACATGCCCCTGCACATCTTGTGCCTGGAATTTTTCCATTCGGCCAGAAAATTCACTGTCAAAATATGGATTGAAAAGAGGTCGATTTTGGCAGGCTAATTTTTGTTCCCGTTGGTAGAGTGACCCAGATTGTTTGATAAGAAGCCAGGCGCATTCCTTTTTTAGCACCGAGCTTCCGAATCCATGAGAGGATTATTGTCGTTTGGAATAATGAAGTTAGATAAGCTTCCCAGGCCAAATCTTCAAACCATGATGACAAATCACGTATAGCTTCAGAAACAGAATCAATGGGCCATTGATTAACGCATCGTGAATTTTATCTCCCGTATGTTCAATTTTCTCAGGTAAGGCTTGTTTAATTCGGTCAATGATCATAATTTTTAGTCTGGGTTATGCTTGTGGTTTTCATTATTCCCTTTCTTTTTGGTGTTATTAGGTTTGGGAAAACCGTAACTTACTCAAACAAGAATAAAAATGGAAGCCATTTCACCGTTTTTTAGAAAACCTAAATTATTGAATTTCACCCAGAGGAATTTTGCCCGAACGTCTAAAAGCATTAACCATTATTCACAATTTTACATTGAAACGATTTGACGATACCACTGCGGCGAATCAATTATTTGGTAAAGAGTTTCCAGGCCTTTTTGAATGGGTTGTTCATAAAATGGATGATTTACCTTTGCCACGGCAGTATAAAAATACTGTCTCAAATAACTATTTGAAATTACAAGCTGTCCCGGCTTAAACCGGTAGCCCTTAATTGTAGCCCTTGGCATTACTCATTATGTAAAAGGGTATCACAATAAAATACAGAGGAGAACACATAACAAATTCATTTTGCGTTTTATAACCAAATCGTATATTGTATAATTATTTTCCGCGATTAGATTAAAATTCGTAACAAATAGGAGAGGCGAATATGCTGAGTATCCCACATAAATTTAAGATGGCCCTATGGCTCTGTGCCTTGGTTGTAACAGGATTTTTTGTGATACAAAGTTTCATTGGTGATGCCCAATATCCTGAAAAGGCGCGAATGTTGTTTTACCTATCCATTTTATTGCTTGGATCGAATCTCGTCCTCCTAAAGTTGAATTATAGCAAACAAAGATTGATTTTCTACTTAGAAGGATCGCTTGATGCAATGGCGTTTCCAGTAACTACAACAGATATCAATATGAAATGGGTCTTTATTAACAAAGTGACAGAAACCTTGTTGGCCCAACATAATTTAGATAAAAAAAGCGCCATTGGAAAACATTGCTCGAATTGGCAAGCCGACATCTGCGAAACAGAAAACTGTGGGGTCAGCTGCCTTCGAAAAGGACATCAGACGACTCATTACCATCAAGAGTATCCTGATGCTCCCAGCACATATATGCAGGTAGATACGCACTATATCAAGGATGATACCGGAAAAAATATTGGACATGTCGAATTGGTCACTAATGTAGACACAATCAAACAATTATCAGAAACTGCTAAAATTTTAACACGATCTTCAGAGTCGTTGCTTGAAGTATCAAAGCAATTTGAGCAAAATTCTATTGAAACGTCACATCGATCTGATTCCGTGGCTGCAGCTTCTGAAGAGATGAGTTCAAATATGCAGTCAATGTCTATTGCTATGGAAGAAACAACGATGAACATGAATCATGTAGCGTCCGCAGTTGAAGAAATGAATGCAACCATTGGTGAAATTGCAAAAAATTCAGAAAATGCACGAAGCATGACTAATCTTGCTGTGAAGCAGGGACAGAATGCGTCTGTTCAAGTAAACAAACTTGGAGCATCTGCTAAGAAAATTGCCAGTTTTACGGAAATCATTTCAGACATTTCAGAACAAACTAATTTATTAGCATTAAACGCCACCATTGAAGCTGCCAGAGCAGGAGATTCCGGTAAAGGGTTTGCTGTTGTTGCCGCCGAGATAAAAGAGCTTGCCAGACAAACATCTGATGCTACTGAAGAAATTAAATTAACAGTCGAAGGAATTCAGACTTCAACCGATGGCACTGTTTCTGAAATTGAAAATATATCCAGTGGGATAAATGAAATTAATGATATTGTTTCTTCCATTGCCTCTGCAGTTGAGGAGCAAGCTGTTACCTGTCAGGAAATATCTAAAAATGTGAGCAATGCCTCTTCTCGGATCGCTGGAATAAATGATAATATAAATCAGAGTTCCTCAGTATCAACAGAAATTGCTGAAGACATTTCTGTTGTACACGAATCTGCCAGCCAAATTGTCCAAAACAGTTCAACATTGACATCCAATACAGAAGAGTTGGCGTCCTTAGCTCAAAAATTATCTGCAATGGTCAGTGATGTTTAACGTCTCTGGACGAAGATTACTTCACATTGGTCAATAACGTAACAGGTGGCTACTTTACTTGGCAGTTTCATAAGCATAGAAAAATCATGGATGGTGGAATGAGTATTCAAAATTAATCCCTGACAACTCAGAATGTGAATTGGGAAATCAGTTTATTTTACCCTCGTGCAGGATTCAATATATTATTGCAAGAGCTTCTTTGAAAAGTGACGAAAACAAAAATCCCTTATCCGCCAGCGGTACGGGTATTGATATTTCTGAGTGTAAAGAGTCCGAAGCGGCCCTAAAAAATGCTTGACATCTAAGACGACTGGTCATATTGTAAAAGCATTATGAAACAACGAGACGAAAACAAACGAGATATTATCCGTAACGGACTCAAAGTATTGTACCAGAAAGGGTATAATGCTACTGGTGTGCAGGAAATTGCCGATATTGCTGGAATCCCCAAAGGGTCTTTCTATAATTATTTTAAAAATAAAGAAGATTTTGCAGTAGAAGCTATGCGTCTTTTCACAGAACGGGAGCTTGAAATGATGAGCCAAGTTCTTTTAGATAATAGTCTGCCTCCTCTGGAAAGAATTAAACAACTTTATAGAAATAAGATTGAGTATTTATCATCAAAAGGGGCTTTCTCTCTTGGTTGTTTTCTGTGCAACATTACCCTGGAAATGGCTGATGTAAGCGAGACTATTGCCATAGAGGCCACTCGATGCTTCAAGAAAGAATATGCGCCACTTTTCAAATGTCTTGAGCAGGCTCAAAGAGAAGGGTTCCTGGCGGACTCAGCTGATATAGAGCGGATAGTAAGTTTTATTCGAAACTGCTGGCTCGGTGCGTTGGTGATCATGAAAGCCAATAAATCAGTACAGCCTCTGAACGAGTTCCAGACGCTCCTGGATGAGATAATGAATAACGCATCAATATCGTGAAAACACATACCGGTAGAGATATTTGAATAAATGTTTTTCTGCCAATTTAGTCGAGGATGCGCTTACCTGGGCTTGATTGAAAATCTAATTATCCAAGATACTCTATTTTGTTGGAATTTGCATGCATACTTTAAAGACGAATGGGCATATTGCATAGAGCTTCTTTTAAGCTAAGTCCTTTAACACTTTTTTAAAGGTCCTGCGCACTGCGGTAAACAGGATAGAACGCAAGAACACATAAACGGACAGTAACAAAAAACAAGATGACTGGTCATATTGTGCCAGTCAAGGAGAATTCCATGGAAGACATCGCATTCAAGGCAATGATCGTTACCGAAATCGGTGACAAACATTTTATCCGTGAAATCAAAGAAAAAAACATTACAGACCTTCCCGAGGGAGAGGTGTTGATCAAGGTGCATTACTCATCGCTTAACTACAAAGATGCCCTATCAGCCTCAGGCAACAAAGGCGTCACCCGAAAATATCCACACACCCCTGGGATTGATGCGGCAGGCGTGATTATTGAGAGCAGCGACAGCACTTTCAAACCAGGCGATGAAGTGCTCGTTACTGGATATGACCTGGGTATGAATACCTCTGGAGGCTATGAGGAATACATTCGGGTTCCCGCTAACTGGGTGGTTAGTCTTCCAGAAAATTTAAGTCTTCGGGAGAGCATGATATACGGGACCGCCGGGTTCACGGCTGCTCTCTCCTGCTATAAGCTAATCAATAATGGTGTCACACCCGATATGGGACCAGTCCTGGTCACGGGCGCAACCGGTGGAGTGGGCAGTATCGCTGTCTCCATTTTGGTAAAGAGCGGCTACGAAGTTGTTGCGGTCACCAGAACTGTTGAGAAAAAAGACTATCTGCTGGGACTCGGCGCCAAAGAAGTGATTTCCATTGAAGAGGTGGACGATAAAAGTGGTCGTCCCTTATTAAAACCGCGCTGGGCAGGTGCCATTGACACTGTCGCCGGCAACATTCTTGCCTCTGCTATCAAGACAACTAAGTACGGTGGCAGTGTAACATGTTGTGGGAATGTTGGATCAGCAGAACTTGTTTCATCTATTTATCCTTTCATCCTTAATGGGGTGAGTTTATTAGGCATTGATTCGGTCAATTGTCCCGTGGATCTACGATTAAAAGTTTGGAATAAAGTCGCCTCAGATTGGAAACTTGATCACTTAGAGGAAATCACAACCGAATTGCCCTCTTTAGAAGCCCTCAATGAAAAAATTGATCTAATTCTTCAAGGTAAAATTAAAGGACGGACAATCGTAAAAATATCCTAATTGCTCCCTTTCCAAAATTGGCGATCCAAACTAAGTCAAAACAAAAAGGAGCTATCTGAATGAATAGATAACTCCTTTTTGTCCGTTCAATTGGTAAGGCACAACATCAGAATAAACTCGCCCAAAAGATCAATCAACATAGAACGGTATGTCAGCAGCCCATGGCTCAATTCCCTTGATTCGGAAAATTTGACTTTCTATAACCCGCATGGCCTGTTTTGTCAGACTTACGCCTTTTTTATAACTTTTTTTCACGAAGGTTACAACAGGGTGCCAGCCTTTCCAGATCATTGTTTTCGCTAATCCTAAAATTTTTTCTACCTTGTCCAGAAGTTCTCCATTCCAATGTTGTTCCAATCGGCTCCAAACTCTTTCTACAGGATTGTATTTACTGTGATATGGTCGTGAAACAGCATTGTAAAGGAAGGGTGGAACTGTTCCGCTATTGTGATGACGTGGTGATCTGCTGTTAGCTTGACTATAATGCAAAGCGGATAACACAAGCTCTTGGTAAACGTCTCGAAAGATTTGGACTGAAGCTGAACGAACTCAAAACAAAGTTGGTATCGTTCTCAAAGCAGAAAATGAGAAGTGGTGAAAAGCAGGGCACCTTCGATTTCTTGGGTTTTACCTTTTATCTTGGTAAGGCTCGAAAGAGGTTCATCGTTCCGAAATTGAAAACTTGCGGAAAACGCTTTAGAAGTAAACTCAAGAAAATCGGGGCATGGGCTCGTAGCGTAAAAGACCGTTTTGATCTCAAGGAAATATGGCGAAGATTCTGCAGCAAGATGATGGGACACATCCGATACTATGGGGTGTCCAACAACAATGGCAAATGCTTGAGCCAATTTCGAAATCATGCTGTTCTGATAATGTTTAAGTGGTTAAACAGGCGAAGCCAGCGTAAATCCTTTAACTGGGAAAAATTCAAGTTGTTTCTTGAAGCGTTTCCTCCGCCGAAAGTTAGGATTTATCATACCCTTTTCTAAACCAGACAGACAGGTGAATGATTATATCTCGAGCCCATTGCCTAAATAGGGCACGATAGGTTCCAAATGGGGGGAGTTGGGTGACTGGCTCCTCTACCAGATAGTTGAAAAGAATTCAAATTCCGGTTCTATGCCAACAGCACCAAACGCGGCCTTGACAATGTCCAGACCAAAGCCGGACTGCATTCCTAAAACCCTGTCCCTGTCAATAAAAGGCGGATAGTGAAAGGTTGAAATCCGAACGGATTCCATCTCAGCATGAGCACGGACTGAAAAATCAGCCAGGCTATGGTGATTTTAACCAGTAGATACATTCGGTTGCTCCTTTAGTATCACCTCCTGTCAGGCCCGTTCCGTGGAAGGCGCAGACCTGACAGGAGGATGCCTGAAGATGCTTATTCCAGGGATGCGTTGAGCTTTGCAATATCGGTGTCATTATCATAAATGGTGGAACTCAGGGCATAGGATGTGCCTTGAACTCCGATAACAAATCCGATTTTCCGGGCCACCTCATCACTGCCCGGTTTATTCCACCAGTATTCCAGCCACCCGCCGTTTGGCTGCCGGCTCAACTGGCACATCTCTTTGCCGTGCTGCTTAACCTTTGCCGGATCCGGATTTTTATCCCTGGAGTTTGACAGGTCCGATCCCACAAGCTGCTTGACCGGATGGGCCGCCATGGTCATGGTGGCACAGTCAATGACAAAAACATAGGCGTCTTTGTATACAAAATCGCCCTTGGGGTCGTTGAATGCCGCAAGGCCGTCCTGTCCCAGTTCCTCCAAGACAGGAACGGCTTTGAGGATGAGTTCATATACCTCGTCTGTCTTTGCATTTTCCTGGGCACACAGGGGGGGTGCCAGTAAAAAGATGATTGCAGACAGTGCTGCTGCAAAAGATTTTAATGCCACGGTAGTTCTCCTTAGTTAAATTTTAAAGCGGCCGACCATACGGTTCAGGGTTTCGGCCAGCCCGGCCAGTTCTGTTGCACTGGTGCTTACCTTTGTGCTGTTCCCGGAGATCTCGTCAGCACTCTGGCTGATGTCGGCGATTTCCCTGGAGATTTGCGTGCTGACCGTATTGGTCTGGGCGATGTTTTCATTCACCTCATTGATCCCTACAGAGGCCTGGGATACATTTGCAGCGATTTCTTTTGTGGTGACCGACTGTTCTTCAACTGCTGCGGCTATGGTTGAGTTGATGTCGCTCACCTCTCTGACGATGCTGCTGATCTTATCTATCTGGGAGATGGTATTCTCCGTGGATCCCTGGATGCTTTGGACCTTTTGTTTGATCTCCCCTGTGGCCCTTGCGGTCTGCTGGGCCAATTCCTTGATTTCGTTGGCGACAACGGCGAAACCTTTGCCTGCCTCCCCCGCCCTGGCCGCCTCAATGGTCGCATTCAAGGATAAGAGGTTGACCTGCTCTGAAATCTCCGTAATGGTTTCAACCACGGCGTCGATTTCAGAGGCGGCTTTGCCCAGGGCTTCCACCTGAACAGAAGACTGCTCTGTCTGTTCAACCGCATCGGCAGCGATGCCGCGCCCCTTTTCACTGTTGGCGGCGATTTCGTTGATGGTTGCCGTCATCTCCTCTACTGCGGAGGAAATCATGTGGATACTGGTTGTGGCCTCTTCCATGGCTGCGGCGACGGCATTCATGTTTTGACTCACCTCTTCGGCGGAGGCCGCTGCTGAATTGGTTTTTTGGGAAGTGTTTTCAGCGCCTTCTACCATATGGATGGAGACCTGAGACAGGCTGCCGGAGGATGTTGTCAATTGGCCTGCATTTTCAGCCACATCCGCGATGATGACCTGGACCTTTTCCACAAATAGGTTGAACCACCGGGCCAGTTCCCCCACCTCGTCCCGGCTTTTGACATCCAGGCGTTTGGTCAGATCCCCTTCTCCCTGTGCGGCTTCCTTGAGTCCTTCAACAACCTGGTTTATGGGTTTGACCAGGGTCACAGCGATGATCCAAAGGGTTCCGGCCGTCAGGAGGCTGACAATGAAGCCCACAATCAGATTAAACCGGGTAATGGCTGTGATGGGGGCGAAGACCTCTTCTCCATAGGCCTGGACCACGATGATGGTGTCCAGTTTTTTTGACTGGGTAAACGCCCTGCCCACCTCCTTGCCATCCACCACGGTGACAAAGAACCCGGTTTTTTGCTGGAGGATTTTCCGACCGAAATCTGTTTTCGCAAGGTCCAGCTTGTTGATTTGAGATTCGTCAGGATGGGCCATGACCATGCCCTTATCATTTATGATATAGCCGTATCCTTTTTCACCGATTTTAATGGGATCCACGAATTTCTTTGAAAAGGCAGTCAGGTCCACAACGGCAAACAAGACCCCTTCGACGCCGGCTTTTCCCCTGACAGGGGCAGAAATGACCAAAATGGGCGTTCCGCTGAGTTTGCTGATCAGAACCTTTGAAATGGACACCTCTCCTGCCATGGAGGTTTTAAAGTAATCCCTGTTGCCTATGTTAAGCTTGCCGACGGCCGAGTCCGGCGATCCCGCAATGATATCGCCGGTTGAATCCGCCAGGTTGATCCCCTCATAATAGGTGTAGCTGTTACGCCAGTCCGTAAACATTTCTCCCACTTTTTTCCGGGCGGCTTTCCCCACAAAGGTATTTTTAAAGGCCGTCTGGCAGATTTCCAGAGTCCTCCAGGTGGTGACGTCTTTCATCCGGTCATCCACCCATGCGTCCATGGCTGCGGCGGTTGAACCGCTGGTGGATATGATTTGCTTGGTGATACTGGCCTCAAGGGCCGCCTTGGCCTTTGAGCTGGAGATCATCCCTAAGCAGCCCAGGCCAAGCACAATCAGGACCAGAACGGGCAGTACGATTTTTTGTTTAAAATTTAGTTTCAAGCTCTCTTCTCCCTAAATAAATAGTGATATCCCGAGTTAAATATCGCACAAGCCGTATCAAGTTCTCTTTTTGGAATTCGGCGGGGTGTTTTTCATCCTTGTGTCCGCTATCGGTTTGGACTGGTACACGCCTTGGTCTTCCGGGCATTGATCGGAAGCGATGCCTAAGGCATCTCAAGGAAAATCACCGTCCTGTGTTTGCTTTACAGATTATCTCAATTGGTCTGTTCGCCGGCGTGTTATCCTATGTCAGATATTTCAGCTGCACTGGCGAAAAGGTTTTGGGACTCGTATGGAAAAAATATAAATATAATCTATGGAAATGGCAACTGTTTTTTTGCAGAGAATCGGATTTCGCCCGGCTTGGAAACCATGGGCGTCAGGGCAGCGGCCTAAGAATCGAACAGCTCCTGGGCCTTGTAGGAGGAGCGGACATGGGGGCCGCAGGCCGCCTGCCGGAATCCCCTGATTCACCGTCAAAAAAATAAAAACCCCCGTTAAACCTGATAAATCAAGCAGATAGAGTGTTTGTGCAACCCAAAACCTATCACCAACGGGGTGAAACAAACCATGACACAGGGATAAGAAGGCGCTTTTTGTCAAGCAAAATATGACGAACGTTTGACAAAGATGATTACGTTTGAAATATGGCCCCAGCCGGCCCCGGCTGGGGCTTCGGCGTCAAAAAGGCCGTTGAGATAAAAACAATCCCAGAGAGAGTACATTATAAAATCGGACCGAATTCATTAAAAAAGGGCTGAAATAGCTATCTTTTAGGCTAATTTCGAGCATACCTCACAGGTAATCTCCCAAAGCGCTGGAATTAGTGACAGCCACTGGCTGGGATTTGGGAGTCAGAAAAGTCATAAACCCAATCAGGGATAGAGTCGGAAGGAACAGGTTGCGGTGGATCATGGTTACGGATATCCCAAAGCCCAAGGTGACGCAAAATTTTTTCGATGACGTCTTTCATGACCGAACCATTGACGCTGACCCCAGTTCCGGCAGCCCGGGCCGAACATCCCCTGCAGGAGTTCTGACGCTATTTCAGTGAGAACAAAGGCGCCCTGGACCCCAAGATGAAACGCTAAACCAACGGCCTGATCATGAACGATATTGTCACCATAGAAAACCTCTCCGTGGATTTTGACGGCTTCAAGGCCGTGGACGACGCCAGCCTCAGTGTGGCGCAATTGACATGAATGGCAGGGGAAAATCCCTGAACGCCTTTGACAGGGATTTTTCATCAAATACATATAGGCGTCCGCGACGTCCTTCGGTGACGCCAGTTTGCCTGAGGGGAATTGCTTGCCGTATTCTTCTATCTCCGCAGATTATGGTGCAACAAAACCCGGGCTCACGACATTAACCCTTATGGGTGCCAGTTCTACCGCTCCGTGCCTGCCTTGACGCCTTTGACGGCGTTTTATCCGGCCGGAACCGGCAGCGGTGGACCGTTAAAACTGAGGCGTAACCTGAGCATGTCCCTGAGTTGCCGGTTGTACGCCATCCTCATAAATGGGATCGGAATAATGATCGACAAAGAAATTTTTCCGAATACTCTCAACCCTGAATCCGAATCGCTGATAAAATAACAATTGATACCCAAAGGTGCCGGTACCTAATTCTATGGACTTTTCACCGATATTTTCAAAGTATCTGAGGACAAAATCCAGCAGCCTCTTTCCTATCCCTTGTTTCTGCTTTTCTGGAATCACGGCGATGTTGAAAATTTCCCAGACACCGGCTTCATTCGTATTGGCTACACACACCCCGGCCAAGGAATCATCAACAAATGCGCCAAAGCATTTCGATCCGGGAAGATATTGATCAATACATTTTTCTGACGGGTCTGCATGAAGCAAAATGCTCATGGGGACTTCTTTTTCCAAAATGGGTCTGATCGTCGTCATCTGTTTATCCATGTTTCCTGTTTGCCCATAACGCCGCATTTCGGGTTCAGCAGGCGTCCTGACGCCCCTGGATGCGATTGTCCGGAGTCATCCTTCAACCATTTACGCTAAAAGCAGCCGTCGTGAAATCCTGTAGCTTTTTGATGATCGACTCCCGTTCTTTGACAAAAAGCGCTTTCCCATGGGCTTTCCCTGGGTAGAATAACAGTTCTTTGGGCTTGTCGTTTGCCCCCGAATCACGGACAAATGAAATCGCATCTTCAAGAGTCGTCGACTGATCGTCCCTATGCTGCGGATAATCATAGGTGGGGATCATATATCTGTCCGAAATAAGGCCATTGATCACGGCACCCCATTCCCTTTGATCATTGGTGTCCATGTTGGAGCGGTGTTCTGCCAGATTATTGAGAATGCGAATTATATATAAACATTGACTTCTGTGGGTTTTTCCTCTTTGAGACGTTTCTGAACATCCGCCAGATGCGCCTCGGTTTCTTCTCTTCGTTCACGTATTCGTTCCAACAGCTTTTCATACCAGTCTTCATCTTTTCCTGTTGATAAACGGTTACTGGTCGACATGGTGCTTGAAGACATGGACATGGATCTGGCGCTTCCCTTGTAGGGGATACCACCAACGTTTTCGTTTTTGTCACTCAAAGAGAAAACCGTGCCAGTAGTCCTGAAGCTTTCCATATTTCCATTAAGCCTGACATTGGTTGTCCCTGTCGAAGAATCGCCTTCTCTTCTCATCAAACCGAAAACTTTTGCTCTGTATCCTGCATCATCGGCCATCTTCTGGAGATTGTTTTTATCGATATAAAGCAGGTGTTGTCCCTCTACAACATCGGCGGGTTCGTTTGAAACCATTTTGTAGACAGGGAACTCTTTTTTAATCGTTTCCTTCAATTCATCAATGCTGATCTTACCGCCATTTTCCATGCCGGAAAACTGTTTGTCATATACTTTTGTTTGGGTTTCTCCGTAGTTAATCAGCACTTGGTTCTTTTGATTAAATGACGAATAAGTTCTGTTGGTTGATAGCAAGTTCCCTGGAAGCGCTTGATTCATACTTCCCTGATTCATGTGCGGAAAGTTAACGTTCATATTTCCTCCTTGAAACAACGTATCATTTTTTAATAACCACCTTCTATGACCGGTTTATGGCCTCTTACAAACAATGAATGATTCTCAATTCCTATCGACAATATTTCAGAATTTCCAAAGCATAAAGTTGCGCTTAACTCGGAAGTGACATGGTCGAGAATTCCAAAGCCCAGTATCTGATCTTCCAAGTCGGCGACAATCAATATTTTTTCTAATAATGCTTGCTCATAAATGCCGGGAACAAGCAAGCGTGTCCAACTTTCAATCTGTTCCATGCCATAGTCGTTCTTGCATAGGGATTGAATAGACGCGCTATGGACCTCTGAAATTTTGGCCGTATCTTCTATTGTTCCGAGCTGCAGCTTCATAATGTGTATACCCACTGAACTGTGCCGCCTGACTTCCTGGTTTGCCGTCAGTGACGGGTGGTGCCTTCCACTTGACGGTCCTATAGATCCGGATACAGTTTTTTTATGCATTCCGGGCAGATACCATGACTGAATTCGGCATCTGAACGGTCCCTTATATACACTTCGATCTGATTCCAATAGCCTTTATCGTCTCTGATTTTCTTGCACGAAGAGCAAATCGGGAGCAGGCCACGCAGTCGCTTTATTTCAGATTCATGTTCGCTCAACACCAGCCTTCTGGCCTCAACGCTCTCTGTAATGTCAATACAACTGCCGATATAGCCGCAAAAGCACCCCTGCTCGTCCTCAAAGGGGACTCCCCGATCAAATATCCAGCGATACACGCCGTCATTCCGCCGGAGCCGATATTCCATTTCAAAAATTTCACGTTTTTTGAAAGCGGAGAGATAGATATCAAGACATCTGTCAAAATCCTCTGAGAAAACGCCTTCCGTCCATCCATTACCAAGCTCCTGTTGGATTGTCCGCCCCGTAAAGCTCAGCCACTGTTGATTGAAATAATCACACTCGGTCGAGGTATTGGCTTTCCAGATCATGATCGGGGCCTGTTCGACAATGGTCATGTATTCAGTATATGATAGCTTATTCATTCCCATATCCTTCTTCTTGCTTATGGCGGTCTATCATGTCTTAAGCGTGCCGAATGGTTTCGTGTTTTGGGCAACACATCAGCCTCACCGGATGCTCCTCTGCCAATTCCTCAGAACCCGATAAATTATTTATTATACCGCGCCTCAATAAAAATCAAAACATTATACAAAGATTGGGAAATTAAGGGTGAAACGCAAAAAAAGGGTACCTGCAGCGCGGCTTTTAAATTTTTTTTTGCGGATGACAGCAGATTTCCCCCACCTCTCCGTCAGGCAGTTCGTCTCCGGCGGCGCCGTCCCGGTCCATGGGTTTTCGGATGGAGACCCTGGCCAGATCTTCAAAGGCTTGGCCCACTTGGCCGGCCATCTCTTCGATGGGGATGCCCTGGGGGGTGAAGGTGCCGAAACCGGCGTTCTCTGTCATGCCCAGGCCCGTGCCGAATCTCAGGGCCAGGATCTGGTTCTGGACGATGATGTTTTCATGACAAAGCACGGCCGGCTTGGGCGCACCGATGGTGCCGGTGATGTAGATGATCAGGCAGGGGGTGCGGGGGCCGAGGTCCTGGTAACTCCTTTTCAAACGGCCGAAGAAGAGGTCTTTGATCTTGAGCCCGACCAGGCGTTTCTTGTCCATCATCTGCGTGATGGCCACGGCGCCTTCCAGAAAATCCCCGGGGCTTGGATCCGGGGTGAACTGCACCAGGTGTTTCACCGAAGGGCAGCCTTGGGCCACGGCCTTCCCAACTGTCCTGAAATCCCGGACCGGAGGGATAGGGATAGGACGACGCTTTTTGTCAAGCAAAGTATGACGAACGTTTGACAAAGATGATTACGTTTGAAATATGGCCCCAGCCGTGCCCGGCTGGGGCCTCGGCGTCAAAAAGGCCGTTGAGATAAAAACAATCCCAGAGAGAGTACATTATAAAATCGGACCGAATTCATTAAAAAAGGGCTGAAATAGCTATATGTTAGGCTAATTTCGAGCATACCTCACCGGAAATCCCCCAAAGCGCTGGAATTAATGACAGCCGCTGGCCGGGATTTGGGAGTCAGAAAAGTCATAAACCCAATCAGGGATAGAGTCGGAAGTAACAGGTTGCGGTGGATCATGGTTACGGATACCCCAAAGCCCAAGATGACGCAAAATTTTTTCGATGACGTCAAGTTCTTTGATGAAGCTGATGATATGCATCTTCCCCCAGCATTTCGGACAGATCAGCGGAGCCACTTCATAAATTTTTTGGATTAACCTGGCCCAATTCTGCCTTTCTTTTTTTGAAGACATCTTAATTTTGCATAATTGTCGGGATTGTGTTATCAGTTTCCGCCTTCTTTCTCATCCCCCTGGACTTGTTAGGCACGAAGTGAAGCTTTAGCGCTCAAAGTAACCATAGTAACGAACGGTATGCTCGTATCTTCCTGGAATATGTGTACCAATCTGGCAAGCCAATCCAAAGCATTAAACATCTTTTGGGATTTTTTGTCTTTGGCGGTATAAATGATTTTAGCGACGATAGCATCAGATTTTTCGGACGGAATATAGGAAACTAAAGCCGGGGTCAAGGAAAACGGGATTGTCAAAACCATGGAGGCCCAGAGCCCCAAGGTGATCGGTATTGCAGGCCAGGGCGTCCTGTGGGCGAACGGCTGCCCCATCGCCAAAGGCAAGGGCGCCAATTTCTGCAAACTGCTGCCCTCAAAGCTCAGGTACTTTGATCCGGTGGCTGGCAATATGGAAACGGCAGTGGCGGTAAAAATTTATAAAGATGAAGCGGGGAGGTAAATTATGGATACCAGACATCACGACCTTATCCAGAGCATGTTTCCGCCGGACGGCAGCGGGGTGAAACCCTATGAATGGATGATCAACCCGACCCGCCAGCGGCAGTGGATCGACAACCAGGGGAGTTTTCTCTGGCTGGCCTTCTTTTTTTCTGAAATTGGTGTCGGCCTTTATTTTATATCACTTTTTTATGCCTATAAACCCGGCATGGTGTTAGGGTGGCTCATTGCCCTGCTTCTTGGAGGCCTCATCCGTGTGGCATATCTTGGAAATCCTTTGCGGGCCTGGCGGATGATCATGAAACCTCGGACATCGAAGCTGTCGCGCGGGATCTGGGTTATCGGCATGTTTGCCGTACTGGAATTTTTTCAGATTTTCACGGCGGCTGCAGTCAACATGGTCTTTAATACCATTATGGCCATCCTGTGCCTGATCATCATCTCCCACGGCTTTACCACCATGAACGTAATCCGGGCCCTGCCGACATGGAGTTCCACCACGGTGCTGCCCTTTTCCATTGTCTCCGGCGTGTGGGTGGGGTAGCAGATGCTGCAGTTCATGTTGGCGGTATCGTCAAGATCCGGGGCAGCGGCATCGGGCATGGAAGTCTGGTCAAAGGTAATTTTTCTGGCCTATGTTCTCTGCCTGGTCCTATACATCTGGGGCACCTTTCATTCCGATAAAATGGGCAAAGCCTCCATCACGATGATGGTCGGTGAAGAGATAAAAAAAATAGCCTGGGCAAAATGGGGTAACACATAGTTCAGCAAGGCCTAATTTCGATATTTTTTCTTTATTGACTTCGCGGAAATGGAAATAATGGCGCACTCTGTGGTTAATTTTCGTTCCTGGGTGAATATCCAGCCTTCAACAAGTCCGACGTCTGCCGCTTCACAAACAATCCGGGCGCTGTTTTCACCGGAGAAATAGCCTGGCGCATCACTCCAGTAAAAAAGGCCGTTAGTATGATAAGCATGGACAGCAACGTTATCCTTAAGTGCAGACCCTTTTTGAAGATACCGGTTTTCCCATTCCAGCGGGAAGGGGGGGTAACAAGTTGAAAGGCTGACATTCCTTTTTGTATAAATTCTGCTTTTTTGCCTACAACACTACGGACATAATCAAAGCCCATCAGCGCATGCAGTTCGGTCAGCAAATCCTCAAAATGGGTCTTGGTTTTACAGCTTAATGAATGATGTATAATATCAAGGGCCAGATTCGCATCTGCTCTGGAAAGTCGTTTGTCAATCATATCTATTCAGCTCCGCTCATGTGTCCCAGCACAAAATCCGTAGTCGCCCTATCGTTTGACGCATTCAGCATACCATAACTTTCAAAATATTAATAACGCAGACAGACTTTTTTGGGGAAAACTAAGCCTATCCTTTTCAACCTAGTAAATTTACCAGTTTTTTATTTTTAAGGGGTTAAATATAATTTCTTTTCGGATAAAACATTGGTCTGGCCCATTGTACGATCAAAATGGCGGGATAAAAAAAATATAAGGACGCATACCAATACGGTACAGCGGCATAAATCATGAGGTGGAAAAATGGCTGATATGCCCTCAAATATGGATGAGGAAAGAAAGGATAAGGCGGTATTTGTTGTAGGGGTCATTTCAATTTGTTTTGAAAAAATCTAAAATTGGGAGGCTGTAAATGACTGTTGAAAGCTCGTCATCAAAACCTGGGTATGATGAATCGGTTCGTATTCTCCAGCAAATATGGGATACCATGTCCCTTGATGTTAACGACGGAAAATATCCAAAAGACGAATCTGAAATTAAAAAAGTGAACCAATTGCTTGAAGAACTGGCAGCCATAGACTGCTTGGATCTGGACATTATAGAGCAAAGACGGCAATGTGCAGCCACACTTAAAGAAGCAACCCAAAAAGTGTTTGCCGGTTCGCGGAAAATTATGGCCATATGTATCCTGGTTGTTTTGGTGCTCATAATGATCAAAGGCGTTAAAAGTCCGGGTTCAGGCACGATCAATGATACCGTTGCAAAGCAGAAATACGATTCCAGATTGAACTATACACAGAACAAGCTATCAGGCACAACCAGCGATTTAAACCGGTATATCGAACAGCAGAAAAACTTTGAATCCGCCAATAAAGGGGCTACGGATCCTCGTTTAGCCATGAGAATTAAAAATTCAAAGGAATACATAGAAAGACTGGAAAAAGACCTATCCGAATATAAATCCCAGACCGTGGACGATTTCAAAGATGAATATAATGATCGAATTCGCAGTAAAAACTGGTCACACATAATGTTTACACTCTACCTGTTGTCTCTGCCTGTCCTTTATTATTTTTCCGCACGGATTCCAATATATATGAGGTGCCGACGGCACCAGTGGCTGGAACACCTTGAAGTCGGCCAGAATGTACTTGGCCGCATATTTATGGGCATCATCACCGTGTTCATGAGCATCACCCCGACCACCGTTATTAGAGAAGAGAACAGCTTAAGTTTATTTTCCAGCAGAAAAGTTGTTGAAACCGACTATGCATTCAGCCTTGCAATTAAACTTACGGTGCTTGCGATCGCTGCCGCGATCATTTTCGCCTTTGCGGTTTATGTCCTGCCCTTAATTGTGATTTTCAATTTCGGCATTAACTATTTGCCACAGTTCATGGAAAAAAATAAAACCTCAAAAATGCAGGCGAAAGCACCAGCGAAAACACCAAAGAGATAGGGATAGGCGATAGGAAGACGCTTTTTGTCAAGCAAAGTATGACGAACGTTTGACAAAGATGATTAAGTTTGAAATATGGCCCCAGCCAGGCACGGCCAGTAGAGTCAAGGACAGGCGCGGTGGTTAAATCACCCCGTTTCCTGTCCCTGCTCATCAAACCGGACGTGCGGAGCTACCGCATCCGGCTTTCCGACTGACTTCACCTTAAAACACACATCGTACGACTCGTTTCATCGGTCTCGGCAAGAGTATTCCAAGCTCACCGAACACTCTTTCCGAAGGGAACCGGCGTATGCCTCGCGAATGCACTTTGTGCCGATCAACCAGAAAACGTCTAACGCGATTATAAACATGTCGCTCAACAGCACGATAGGCTATCTGAGTCGTGCCGTAACAGAAGTAAGCGCTCCAGCCCTGCAATAAGTCGTTCAGTCGGTCTCTGACATCAGGCCATGAACCCTTTTCACAGGGTCTTAGTATGTTCCTTACTTTCTGTTTCAGCCGGTTCACACTCTTCTTTGACGGGCTTGCTCCCATATATTGCTTCCCTGTTTTTCGAAACCAGATTTGACCAAAAGTATAACCAAGAAAATCAAAGCTCTCATTTCGGGCATCTACTACGACGGTTTTATCCTGATTTAATTTCAGTCCAAGTCGTTCCATGACAACACCGGTTAATTGCAACGAATCCTTTGCTCTGCCTCGGCTTAAAATAACAAAATCATCAGCGTAGGAGACAATCCGAACTCGAAAAATCTCATTACACCCTTTAATCCGCCAGTATTTCAGAAACCTGTTCATATATATATTTGCCAATAAGGTGCTAATCACCCCTCCCCTGGACTTGTTAAAAAAGTAACCATCAAAGAGGTTCTTGATGTCATGATCAGCCTGGCCCGGGAAGGCATGACCATGATCGTTGTGACCCACGAAATGGGATTTGCCAAAAGCGTTGCCCACAAAGTCATGTTTATGGACCGGGGCGAGATCATTGAAGTAAACGAACCCGAAGAATTTTTCAGCAATCCTCAAAATGACAGGACCAAGCTCTTCCTAAGACAGATCCTTTTTTAAAGGAATAGAAAGGCATTGCCTTGCACCTTTAAAATTACGGCAAAACATGAAAGTACATTAAAAAGGCCAGAAAACCGGTATAAAAACAGCGGCAAGAACTATCACCATAATATTCAAGGGCAGGCCCAGTTTGATAAAATCAGAGAATCGGTATCCTCCGGGGCCATATACCAATAAATTGGTCTGGTATCCGATGGGACTTGCATAGCAGGCGCTGGCACCAAAACAGATGCCGATAATAAAAGGCCGGGGGTCAACACCCAGGGAAACGGCTGTGGAGACGGCAATGGGAAGCAGGAGCACGGCTGTTGCATTATTGCTCAAAACATGGCTGCAGATACTGGTCAGAATGATAATGGCAAAAAGAATCATATGGGGACCATGGCCGGAGAACAGATCTAAAAATGCATGGGCATAGAGTTCGGTGGCCCCGGTTTTCTGCATAGCCAGTCCCAGAGCCAGAGTTCCGATGATCAGCAGCAGCACCTCGGACTGCAAAGAGCGGTAGGCATCTTTCAAGCTCAGGCAATGGGTCAGTGTCATTAAAAAAACACCGGCCAGGGCGCATATCATGATATTGCTCAGACCCAGGGTTGCGGCAACCACCACCGCACCAAAAATGCCGGCGGCAATGCCGGCCTTTTGCCGGTCAATGATGGTGTGGTGGATATCCTCGATCATCACAAAATCTGTGCTTTTTCTTATTTTATCGAGCCTGTTCCTCGGGCATTGCACAAGAAGAATATCCCCTGTCCGAAGTTTTACACTTTTAATTTTTCTGTAAAAATAGTACCCCATCCGGCTGCGTATGGCGATAATACGCACATCCGCGTCATTTTCCAATTCTGCTGATATCAACGGCTCCCTTAAAAGAGAGGATTGGGGAGGCATGATAAGTTCCACAATGAGATCTTCTTCGGGCTTACTGCCAAAGGTCAGACTCTCATCCCCATGGACCAAGGACAACTTCTTGCTCTGCAGACAGGAAATCAGCTCCTGGGCCGACCCTCTGACCAGAAGGATATCATCCTGTCTTATGGTTGTCTTGGTGATGGATGGATCAAAAACTTCGCCGCCCCTGAAAATTTCAACCACATCCAGGTCCAAAGTGTCCCGGGCGTGCAGACTGATATCTTCTTCCCCGATTAAAGGACTTTTTTCAGGAACCTTCAGTTCCGCGATGTATTCCTTCTCCTTACCCTCATCCAGCTCACATTCGGGTCCTGTCCGGCCGGGCAGAAGTTTTGGTGAAACCACAAATAAAAATATGATCCCAATGACTGCGATGGGGCCCCCGATGCGGCCCAGTTCAAACATGGAGAGTTCTTCAAAGCCTTCAAGGTACGCAAGATCACTGACGATGATGTTGGTCGATGTGCCGATCAGGGTACATGTTCCGGCCAGGATTGACACGTAGGATAATGGAATCAGCATCTTTGACGGAGAAAAATCACATTCACAACTCAATGCCATCACAATGGGGATGAAAAGCACCACCACCGGTGTATTGTTGATGAAGGCTGATAACAGGGCAACACTGACAAGAATGATGATAAAAGCATGATGTTTGTTTCCCTTTGAAAACTTCAAAACAAGTTCGGACAAAAAGCCTACAGCACCGGTTCGAATAAGCCCGCGGCTCAACAGAAACATGGCCCCTACAGTGATCACGGCAGGATTGGCAAACCCTGCCACGGCCTCTGCAGGGGTCAGTATTCCCGTCAGGGAAAGAAGCACCATGATGCCTATGGCTGTTTTATCAACCGCAATTTTCTCAGAGCTCAAAAGACCTAATGTTAAAACCAGAATCAGCGAGACCCCGATAATCGGCATATTCATAGTGAACTTCAGTCTTTTTGGTTTTTGTTTACGCTCATGAGAACACCATCCGGCACTCGTATGACGAAGAGTCAGTCTTGCATGGGCAATATAAATTTACAAGACTTTTATGCCAGGCACGACTGCCGTTCATGGGAAGTATCGCACAACTGTCATCGTCTTTGGACCTTTCATGGGGTATGAAAATATTCCACCATCTGTTTTCTTTATTTGAAGTCATGATATACCTCTCTATATTTTGATTTTTCTTTGGCACAGGAAAATGTAAGGCTTTCCTTATTTAATATATTAAGTTTTAAAATTATTATTTCAATAGCCAATTCCTGATATTATCACCAAGGCAGGGCCATTCATTAAAGGTTGCCTTTTTGACCTCTTTATCTAAAAATAGACAGGTTTAACCCTTTTTCATAATGGACACAGTTTAAAAAAGGATTGATGCCATGAAACTTAACATGTGTTTGCTGTTGATGGTGGTGGGGATGGTCACGTTTTGCCTGTCAGGTTCAATTCAGGCGCAGAACTACCCTGAGACGCCCGATTGGGTAAGAGAAGCCCTCCACCCCGGTTCTACACCATCACACAACCAAACCCAAGATCAGGATTCACAGCCTCGGTACTGGCCCAAATCCCCAAACTGGGTGAACGACGCCCTGCATACGAAAAAACATCAGGTCCAGGAACCTGTTCAAGCCTTTCCCAGACCAAACCAGCCCCATTATGTGATGATTTGCCGGGAATGCCCTCATCTGTACTGGTTTTCCCCTGCTGCCGGTTTTTATCGCTTTACCCAACAAAACATTTTCCGGGCTCCCGTTGCCATGTGTCCAGGACCCCGGGACGGCTTTCTGATCATGGACCTTCCTCGCCTGACTTCTGAAGCCACCATTCTCTGGCAAGTGTCGAACCAAGGACAGGCGTCTGCTCTTTTCAGCTGGCAGCCGGGCGGCCTGGTTAAACGCCCCACCCAAATAGCCTGGATCGGAAATCAGCTTTACGTGAGTGATGCGGACAACGGTTTATTGGCTGTTAACCAAAATGGCTCAGTGCAGCAGTTGCTTTATCCGGGAAATATCGCGGAAGAAGGCGGACAACCTATGGGCCCGGCTAAAGGACGTTTCGGCGGGCTATGCACGGACGGAAAGGATTTATTTGTAGCCCAGGGAAATTACCATAAAACCCCCAGAAACAACGCCCAAGGGATCTCTTTTAACACGCGATCCGTTCCCGGCTGTGTGATGCGCCTGGGTTCTAATGGCAGAACTTTTGTTATGGGCACTGATACAGGCGGCGCCCTGTTCAGGCCTAAAGCCATGGTTCTTGATCGAAACGGGCGCCTCTTTGTCACGGACTACGGTACAAAAGAAAATAAATATGCAAGCCTTAAAACACTATCCCAGGGCCGTCTCATTGATGTCCCTGTCCGGATAGGCAACCGATCTTTACGCGGCCCATGGGGAATTTCTCTAGATCGAGACGGTGCACTTTTAATCGCTGACCCTTTCATGTGGAATGCCGAAGGCAAGTCCGGCATAGCCCTGAAGATCTTTCCCGGGGGCCAAAGCCGGATTCTTTTCAGCGGAAATGGCCAGCACCGCCCCATGGTTGTTCTTCCTGGAGGATGACATTTCGTTCATGAAAAGGCCGTCCGTCCCATTGTCTTATTTTTTCACAAGAAAGGTCTGTGTCACCTGTTTAGATTTTTCACCCTTTGTTTCGGGCTGAGCCTGGCAGTTGATATGCCAGACTCAGCACTGAAACTCCGTTTCATTCTGGCAGTCCGTGCTAAAATCAGACATCACAATGGTTGACCGAGCAGCTGCAGCGGTGTTGCCGGCTTGATAAACAAAATAGGTTCCGTTGGCATGGGATTGTCCGGATAAATATCCTTGACTTTGTTCCATGGCTTTTATACCAAGATAGAACTTTATCCGGTGCCGAAAGGCTTAATAGGGAACCCTGTGTAAATCAGGGACGGTCCCACCGCTGTAACCGGGGACAAGTGCTGCAAGACGTCACTGTTCAAGTCCGTGCAGGATTGGATGGGAAGGCGCAGCACAAGGGTGATCCGGAAGTCAGAAGACCTGCCTGGAAGGATTATTTCGTCCGGCCTATGCCGGGTGAAACCAAATCGAGAAAGCATTTTCATGGGGCCTTTAAGGCTCTGGGCTATCTTTTTCCTCCGGAACTGTGACCATATACATAGATGACGCGGCTGTTTTTTCCGGAGAAAAAAAGATGAACAGATATTTCTTAAGACTCGTAGTTGCAATGGCCCTGACCCTGCCTGCGTCGGCATTCCCGGCAAATACAGGCCCATTATCCCCCAAGATCGCTCTTACCAACTGCGGTTTTACCCAAACTTTTTTGTTTATTCCCCGCCGGGCCGTCACCATGAACCAGTCTGCAACAGAGGTCATGCTGATGCTGGGGCTGGAAACACATATGGCCGGTACGGCCTACCTTGACGACGAAATTTTACCGGCTGTTCAAAAAGCCTATAAAACCGTGCCGGTGATCGCCCAGAAATACCCATCCAGGGAAGTGGTGTTGGGCGTGGATCCTGATTTTGTCTATGGCGGATATGCCAGCGCTTTTTCCGATCAGGCTGCGGGCAGCCGCAGGGATCTTGCTGAAATGGGCATCCGATCCTACCTGAGCCCAGCTGTGTGTAAAAACGATATAAACCCGGATAACCCTGTGACCCTGTCCGATGTGTTTCAAGAAGTGATGGACATCGGACAAATTTTTGGTGTTGAAAAACGGGCACAGGAACTTGTCCACCAGATGAAAAACAGATTGGCAAACATCAGGGCCCGCATCGGAAAACCCGGCAAGCAGTTGTCCATCTTCTGGTATGACAGCGGTGAAAAAACGCCCTTCGTGGGAGCCGGTACAGGCATGCCCAATTATCTTATTGAGTCGGTAAATGCCGTAAATATATTCAAATCCCTCAAGGGTGGATGGAAGGACGCCAACTGGGAGGACGTGATTGCCTTGAATCCGGATCTCATTGTTCTGGTCCAGGCCGGCTGGTCCACTGCCGCCGGGAAAAAAGCCTACTTAAAGCGGACCAACGCATTAAGGGACTTAGATGCCGTGAAAAACAACCACTTTGCCGTAATCGAGTTCAGCTATACCACTCCGGGCATCAGAAATGTGGCTGGTGTGGAAGTACTTGCCAGGCAACTCTATCCGGACAAGTTCTAAATCATGGAAGCCTGTGTCCCCCGCCCCCCCCGGAACAAGAAGAGTATTTTATATTCAATCTATCTGTCACCAGCTACGCTGTACACGGTATTGACCGCTCTGCTGATTTTATCCGCCACTCTGGCCATTGCTTTGGGGCCTGTCTTTATCCGCCCTGAATCGGTCTGGCAGATTGTTGTGTCAAAAATACTGGGGCTTGATCATGGACAGTTTTCAAGGCCCCAGGAGATGATTGTCTGGAACATCCGCGTTCCCAGGGTATTGTGCGCATCCTTTGCGGGCATGGGATTATCACTGGTAGGGGCCGTCATCCAGGCCATTGTACGAAATCCCTTGGCAAGCCCCTATACGCTGGGCGTTTCATCGGGCGCCTCTGTGGGGGCGGTGGCTATTATCGCGTTAGGCACAGTTTTCGGTCTGCCCGGCCATTTTATTTCCCTGGGGGCGTTTGCCGGGGCACTATCAACATTTTTCCTTGTCTTTATGATGGCCAGCTACAAGGGGAGGTTCCAAACCGACCGGCTCATTTTATCCGGCATTGCCATATCCTATTTTTTTTCAGCCCTGTGCAGTTTGTTAACTCTTGGTGCCGAGGACCGCGCCGCCCATCAGATCCTGTTCTGGCTGCTTGGAGGGCTTTCCGGTACCAACTGGCATGATGTGTGTCTTCTCTTTGGTGTGATCACGGTAGGCGGGATAGTTCTACTTGCCCAGCACAGGTCCTTAAATCTGCTTTTGATGGGTGAGGAGACCGCCACGACACTGGGCCTGAACGTGAACGACTTCAGAAAGCTTATGTTTTTCATCACCTCTCTGATCACCGGAGCCATTGTCTCAATATGCGGAGTCATCGGATTTGTGGGGCTTGTGATGCCGCATGTGTCAAGACTGCTTACAGGCGCGGATCACAAAAAAGTTCTTCCCTTAAGCCTTTTTTTAGGGGCCATCTTTTTGATCTGGGTTGATGTGGCGGCCAGATTGGTTTTAGCCCCTTCGGAGATTCCCATCGGCGTGATTACATCAATCTGCGGGGTGCCATTTTTCCTCTGGCTCATCCGCCACAAAAAAAACTTTTAACGTACATGACACTTCAAATAGACAATGTTTGCTGGCAGCTTGATGATGTGCCCATTCTTAATCACATCAAATTTAATGTGGAAAAACAGGAGATGATCGGGCTTATCGGGCCCAACGGCAGCGGAAAATCCTCCCTGCTTAGAACCATCTACCGGGTTGTCAGGCCCACTGCTGGATTCATTCGCTACAACGGCAGAGATATCTGGCAGCTGTCTCTCAAAGAGTGTGCAAAACAGATTTCCGTTGTTCTCCAGGAGCGCAGCCATGAGTTTGATCTGACTGTATATGATGTGGTCATCACCGGAAGAACGCCCCACAAATCCGCCCTGGGCAGTATTTCGAAAACCGATGAAGATATCGTGATGGATGCCCTTAAAAAGGTGAAGCTTGAACCCCTCAAGGAACGAAGCATTCAAACCCTTTCAGGCGGAGAAATGCAGCGCGTTTTAATTGCCCGGTCCCTGGCCCAGAAAGCCTGTCTCCTTTTGCTGGACGAACCCACGAACCACTTGGACATCCGTTACCAACTGGAGGTCCTCAGCCTTGTCCGAAAACTTAATGTGCCGGTCATCGCCGCCCTGCATGACCTTAACCTGGCAGCCATGTTCTGCGACCGGATTATCCTGATGAACCAGGGAAAAATCGCAGCTGACGGACCTCCTGAGTCCGTAATCACAAAAGACAGGATCAAAGAGGTCTATCACGTCGATATTCGTGTCAGTAAAAACCGGGATACGCATAAATTGCAGGTGGGCTATTGCCTTCCCCTATCCTGATCGCAGCCGGCCAAAGATTTGCCGGTGGTGCGTCCAGGGGGGGGGGCACCTCCGGCAAAACGGTTTTTTTTTACATTCCTTCAATTTTGGATTTAGAACGAATATGAGTAACCGATGGTGGCCAAAAAGCCTGCCGACAGCCAGTCATAGACAAAATAATCTCCGGTGTCGGCATCCCTGATGCGATTCTGCCTGGTGGTGTATTCATTGTCAAGAAGGTTTTCCAGGCGCAGGGTAATTCTGTGACGGCTATGCCTTCCGAACCGGACAAAGCCTGACATGTCCGCCACAAAGTAGTTTCCGTATTCTTCTGGATCGCCGTTGCCGTCGGTGTAGGAAGAACAGGTATCCCCGATGTACCGGGTCTGCAGATCAAGTCCAAAGTTTCCAGAAGAATGACGGCACTGAAGTGCGGCTTTTGCGTACCACTCCGGGGTGTCCGCGATCTGTTCGTCGCTGTCGCCTTTTCGGGCATGAGCATAGGTGTAGCTGGTCAGAAGGCGAATTTGATTTGTGATCCGGGCATTAAATTGAAGCTCAACCCCTTTGATTGTTGTCTGGTCATCAGTATTTTCAAAGGTATAGTCCCCGGAGCCGTCGTCAACGCTTGAAATCATATTGTCGATTTTCTGGTAGTAGTATCCGATCTCCCCGTCAAACCGTCCCATGGTGGCACCCAGCCCCAGGTCTATGTTAAAGCTTTCTTCCGGTTCCAGATCCGGGTTGCCGTAAGATCCGTCCTCATCCAGATAAAGCTGCTCGGCTGTGGGCAAACAAAAAGAGGTGCCGACCATTCCCCTAAAATAGAGCGGACCGTTTATGGGCGTTCTGACACTTACGTTCCATATCAGTTTGTCGGTTTCATCGGTGGTGTTGTACCGGGTGCCAAGTGCGATCCGGGTACGGGGTGAAAATGACAGATAGGGCCTGATCTGGGCGAACAAAGCATAGACTTCTTCCCTTTTGTCCGCGATCTGCCAGACCTCATCCCTGGCCCAGTAATTCTGATAATCACCACCCATGAGTAATTCGTGGCCCTGCTCAAAGGAAAAACTGCCCATGAGATTGACACCAGTGTCCTGGTAGCCCCATTCCGATGCGTTGAACACGTAGGTGCCGTCGGCGTTCTGCTTGGTGTAATCGGTCCACCAGCGGTGGATATAGGTTTTCAGATAATAGGAGAATGATTTGGTAACGTCATGATCCCATTTGAGAAAGGCAATATCCTCTGTCCTGTCGTTCACCGCGGTCTGGCCGTTGATATAGGCATAGTCGAAATCCCCCTGGTTCCGCTGGGCATGGGCCTTGAACACCGCCCGCTCTCCCAGATTGAATTCCTTGCTGTATTTTATGCCGGTAACAGTCCTGTCGTACTCACGATCACGAAAATTGGCACTTCCCGCCCTTTGGGTGTCTTCATCGTTAAATGGATAATACCCTTCCCACCCCTCATGGCTTCCAAACACCATAAACCCGTGGCCGTTAAAGGAGTCGGACACATGGCC
This sequence comes from uncultured Desulfobacter sp., assembly GCF_963665355.1. Lineage (GTDB taxonomy): Bacteria > Desulfobacterota > Desulfobacteria > Desulfobacterales > Desulfobacteraceae > Desulfobacter. Next base: position 3,368,516 of record NZ_OY762229.1, on the reverse strand, counting down.
GTACAGGTCTTTGTAGTCTTTGGTTCCAATGCTTGCACCGGCCTGCCCTGTAACGTCCTTGGAAACGGATTTTGTTATAATATTCACAACACCCCCAGTGGCGTCGGTTCCGTAGAAAAGCCCTTCACCCCCCTTCAGGATTTCGATGCGGTCCACTGTACGGATGCTGATACTGTCCAGGTATCCTGCGCCGTATAACCGGTTGTTGAGTCTTACGCCGTCCAGGAGCCATAAAATATTTGAACTGCCGTGCAGCCTGAAATTGGAATAATCCCCCCGGCTGGTTTTGGGGGCGACATAAAATCCTGGCACCATGGTTTCAAGGGCCTGCTGCAGATCCACGATACCGGCCTTTTCCATCTCCTCACCCCGGATGATCGTAACCTGGTGCCCGAACTCCTGAAGCTCGGAAGACAGCCGTTCCTCAATCCGTCTGCCCCAGACCTGTTCGCCCTCTATCTCTTGAACCGTCTCTGCACCCAGTGCAGAATCTGTACAGAGCATGAGGGCTACAGTACACATCAGCATCAAGATTTTGGATAAACCAACACCTTCTTTTCTCATCTTTTTTACCCTCCTAACATATTGAAAAAAACGTTAGGCCCGGGGCATAAAAAAAACCCGGACCGCAAATATACGATCCGGGGATTTCCCATAACTATCCGAAAGGATCTGGCGCGCCTGCCCTGTCCACGGGGTATACGGCACTTTGTCCAGGCAGGTCTTCTGACTTCCGGCTCTTCCTTGTCCCTGCACCTTCCCGGCACGAGGCCAGTGGTTTTTGCAGGTTTCGTCCCCGGTTACAGCAGCGGGCCTGTTCCCGATTCCCACGGGATTCCCTTGGGCCGTCGATATCCATTTGGACAGACGGCACCAGCGTTTTTTACACGCACCTGATCAACTAAGAATGATTCTTCTAATAAACTGCCATCGCGGTTGTCAATAAAAAAGAAAAACAATTTGCCAACAGAAAACCCGGTTCAGGCCACAGATGTACTGAAGTCAAAACGACCGTCAAGGGTCAACTCAAGCCTGTCACCTGATTTCAGACCCGCCACACCGGCCGGGGTTCCGGTGAGTACGATATCTCCGGGCAACAAAGTAAAAAAGCCCGTCATATAGGCAATCAGATCAAAGATGGGGTTAATCATCAGCCGGGTACTCTCATTCTGGCGCACCGCTCCATTCACCACCAGTTTCAGTTGTGTATCCTGGGGGTTGGCAAGAGCGTCAGGTCCAATAAAGGGTGAAATCGGGCAGGAACCGTCAAAGGCTTTTGCCTTTTCCCAGGGCAACCCTTTTTTCTTGAGCTGTGCCTGGATATCCCGCAGGGTCAAATCCAATGCTACTCCATACCCCGCCACAGCGTCCTTCACCTCTTCCCGGCCTGCTTTGCTGATCTTTTTACCGATCAACACTGAAAGCTCCGTCTCATTATGGCAGTCCGTGGTGAAATCAGGGATCACAATGGGCTGGCTGATGGGCTGCAGCGATGTTGCCGGTTTGATAAACAATATGGGCTCCGTTGGCATGGGATTATCCAGTTCTTTGATATGATCCACATAATTGCGGCCGACGCAAACCACCTTTCCCACCGGCAGGTCACATACGGACCCGTCGTTAAACACATGCTGATAGCTCATAGTTTTTTTTCCTTTATTTGTTTACCGTACTTTTAGTTACAATACGTTGGCAAGCCAGAACGACATTTTCAGATGGAACGTGGGCCTTAGACCTCGTCCTGCTGGGGCAGGTAAACATCAAAACAGCTTCCCCGGCCCTGCCTGCTGTCCACAAAAACATATCCTTTAAGATGGGTCACAATTTTCTGTACGATGGAAAGCCCGAGACCGGTACCCTTTCCCACCTTCTTGGTGGTAAAATAGGGTTCAAAAATATTGTCCATCACCTCTTTGGTCATACCGTGGCCGGTATCCTCCACCTGCAGGTGAAGATAATTTCCGGCAAGCATCCGGCGCACATCCACCAACGGTCTTGCCTTAATAAGGACCTGATCCAGACGAACCCTGATAACACCGCCTGTTTCAGACATGGCATGATATGCATTGGTGCAAAGATTCATGACAAGCTGATGGATCTGGGTGGGATCAGCCATGATCGGCGCAAGTGTTTCCGGGATCTGGGACTCTATCTTTATGATTTCGGGCACCGAGGCACCAAGCAGTTTCAGGGCTTCCTTTACAATGGGGCCGGGATGGCAGCGAATAAGCTCCTTTTTGCCCTGGCGGCTGAATGCCAGGATCTGCCCCACCAGTTCCTGGGCCCGCACAACTGCTTTCTTGATTCGGATCAGATATTCCTGAATCTGCTCACCGTCGGAGCATATGGCAAGGCTTAAGTCCGTATACCCCAGGATGGGCAGCAAAATATTATTAAAATCATGGGCAATGCCGCCTGCCAATACCCCGAGGGTCTCCATTTTCTGAAGCTGCACAATCTGATTCTTTAGCTCGGCCTGCTGCTTTTCATATTTCTGCCGCCGGTAAAGAGTGCCGATCTGCTGGGCTACCCCCATGATCAGATGCTTGTCATTTCTATCCAGAAGTTCCGGGGTGATATTGTTGCCGACGATGAGTAGACCGATGGGTTCCGCGTTCACATCAATGGGACTGGCAATGAAGGAAAAGGGCCGGACCAGATCGGCCAGTTGAAAACTTCTGGTGGTGGATTTATTTTTCAGCCACTCCATATCATTGACCAGTATGGTTTCATCATGCCGGAACGCCTCGTAAAACACCCCCTGGGACGGGTCATCCAGGGAAATGCTGTATTGTGCGACCTGCTGTTTTTCCGCCTCGGTAAAGCCATACCCCCCGCCATAGGAGAGTACGGTTTTTTCTTCATTGGCGATCATGATCATCACCAGGTCATATTTCATATGGCTGCCGGCGATTCGGGCGGCCCGTTCAAAAAGTTGGGTGTCGGTACCCTCCATGCCCAGGGCCTGTCCAATATCGATAATAACCCTTGAGTTTTCTGCATTGATTTCAATTTGGCTGAGCAACTCCTCCTTGGTGGTGTATATTCCGTTCAAGGATTGCTGCAGTACCCTGGCCTTGGCCATCTGGTTGGCCCAGCCCAGCCCGAAGGTCACCAGCAGGGACACAAGCCCGGCACCTTGGGGTACAGATACGTCGGTCAAAGATTGGGACACAGCAAAAATGATGATTGTAACAAAAAGCGAAACCCAGGATAAGGGCGCAAAAACTGAAGAAGCTGTATCCCGCCAGCTGACCTCATACCGGCACACCCGGCCACCCTTGAATATGCACTCGGGATGGGAAATGGCAACATCTTTATGGGAAAACACATCGGCAATGCCCCGCAGATTTCCCAGCCGGTTTTGGCACTGGAAAGCACCCTCCTGAACCCCGTCATGGGGTGACACGACAAGTTCAACTTTATTACTGGAAATCACTCTCGTGGTATAGCTGGATGACCGGTTCAGGTGACGGGCATATTTTCCGATCATTTCATAAGCTCGCCTTATCCCGCCCGCAGAAAAAACCATGCCTCGCATCTCTCCCATGCATTTGGGATTGGCGGCATAGCGTCCGGCTTCCCAGGCGATTTTCATATTATCGGTGAGCGTGCTCAAACGCTCATGAAAATAATTGACCTGTTTCTGGGTGAACCATACGGAATAATCCCCGATCTCATAATTTTCAATCCCGGCATAGTCCATGAGATCCTGAATCTCAATATCAGGATACTTATCCTTTATCAGCCTTACATATGTATCAAGGATCAGGCTGTTGTATAACTCTTTGTGGGTATTGCTCGAATCAGCTTCCATTCAGTTACGGTCTTTCATGGCTTTACAATTACAGCCGTCTGCATCGTATTAACCTAAGGCGTTGTGGCTCTTCTTTGTGACCCTTATATCCTAAAAACAACCTTGTTGCTTTAATAAATCTTTTTTTACTAATTTTTTTATTCAATTTCCCATTTATTCCCAAAACAGTGAAAATGTAAAGGGAGCCCTGGCGAAAAATTCCTTTGGGGGGTCCCCCGGGCTCCCCTCAAACATATGCTGGTCTGAATCAAATACCGACCGGTTCGTTAGCCCGGCTCTGCCTTTCAAACCGCTGGATCACTGGAGAAAATACCCGGGTCATATATTTTTTCCATTTCTCAAACCCGGCATTGAGCCAAATCCCCTGGTAATACTGCCGGGTCTTTACGCCGCCGATATCCAGCAATACCTGTTGGATATCTTCCGGAGCGATCACCACCAGGTCGGCCAAGGGGTATGCCGGCAGCGCCCGGGAGTCAAAATAAGCCTGGGCCGCCCGGGCAATCAAAAGGCTTGAAATCTCTTTTTTCTGCTCAAAAGCAAGATCCGGATCCACCAAAAGATCACAGCGGTTCTCCAGGAAGCTAAAACTTAAACCCAAAGGCCCCCGGTGGGCCACAATCATGCCCAGGGGCTCACCCGAAACCCTGTCCACGGCCACCCAGATAAAACGCCGTCGGCGAAGACCATACCGGCGATATACTCTATCCAGAGAATCAAGCTCAATGTCATCGCTTTCAAGCTCCTCGGCCCTGCAGTAGACATCGCCCCTCAAACGCCTGGCCATCATCCGAACCAGGCTGCGCTCGTTGTCCCGGCACCGAACCACCCTGAATTGCCTGGATAGTGGCGAAAACCGCAAAGGATTTACCCAAAAATAATTCAACAGCCGGCAGGTTGAATCCCTTGGGCCAAGAACCCGGGGAATGCGGTCGTAAATTTTCATGGCAAAGGCGTTGGTGGGTGAATACCAGTTCTGCATGGCTGCACAATTAATAAAAACCCCCTCACCATGGGCTGCCAGCAGCAATGAAAAAAGTCCGGCAGCATGGTTCTGGGAGGTCAGGTGCTGGGACTGCCAGCCATGGTTGGTTGTCCTGAAACATGTTACGCTGCCCATCTTGTCAAACCTCTCGTCATGGTAGGCAATGGTCCATAACAGTTCCAGGGCACCGGCATATCCCCGGGTCCAGTTCTCCCGGATCAGGTCCAGATGGTCTGCAAGTCTTTCAAGCTTGGCCGGATAGATAAAACCCACCTCAAGGTAGTGGGTATATAACTGGTCAAAGGTAAGAGCGTTGGTGGGCAGAAGTTTAAGGTGGGGCATGACATACCAGGTATCAAAAAAATATTCAGGGCTTGGAAGCGAAATCATTTGGGTTTCCTCCCTTTGCAGCAGATGATCGGCGTATAGGTAAAACGGCGCGGGTCTGTAAAAAAACTGGCGGCGGCGGCTTTGAAGCCCTCAAACCCATCCTCAAACCCATCAAAGGCGTAGCTTGAATGTTTGGCTGCAGCTTCGATCTTTTTGGCCCAGTTAAAGGCTTCACTGTCGGTGATGTCGCCGTAGATCATATGGTGACCTGATACCTTGACGGCGATATCCTCGAACCCCAGATCAAAGAGGTGGGCATACAGTTTGCGTCCCGCCCGGGGATCAAAACCCGTTTTCCTCCCAAGGCTCTCCATAACTCCTTGGATGGCGCCTTCCAGTCTGGGATCAATGCCGTAATGGTTCAGGCAGTTGTGGTCCAGATCCACGATGCAGAAAATCCCCCCCGGTTTGAGCAGGCAGGACAATTTCTGCACCATGTCAAAGGCGTCTTGGCTGTAGAACTCCAGAACAAACCGAAGAAAGATAAAATCAAAGGGCCCTAAGATGTCGGGGGGCTGCCTTAAATCAGCCTGGACATAGGATATGCCAGGCGCAAGGTAGTGGCTTCTGGCCCAGGCAAGCCTGTCCGGGGCGATATCCACCCCGGTGACAGTGCCGGACGGGCCTGTCAGATACCCCAGATGCATGGTTGTTTTGCCCGGGCCGCACCCCATGTCTCCCACAGCCATGCCGGGGGAAAGTCCGGCCCAGCCTACCTGTTTTTCAAGAACAGCCAGATCAGTTTTCATGTCCAGACGAAGGATCTCCTCCGCGCTGTCCATGATGTAATTGCCTTGGTACATGATTTTATTCTCCTTTCTATAGGGGAAAAACAATTGAAAATCATTGCTCCCGACCATTGGCAACACAACGCCAAGTCCCGGCAAAGCCGAAATTTTTTCAAAATCGACAAATTTTTACGATTTTTAGTCAGGCACTACACGTGTCGCAAAGTAGGATATGCAGTAATGATGCCCCTATATCATGTTGGAGACAAATGAGGAGATTTCCTGGGTCTGAAAAAAATTTTGATCGGGGAGATCAAAGGCCTTCCGGGCAAAGGCAAACACATCTTCATAGGAAAAATTCAGCCCAAACAGCGTATAGTATTCTGCCAAAAGCCGCTTGGGACGATAAAGCTTGAACCGGCATTCCGCGCGGGTCAGCGGGATATTCAGGTCAGTTACGGCCTGTGCAATATCCGTATCATTGTAACGGATCAGTGGTTTGAAAACGTGAAGTCCGTTTTCCATCTCAAGTATCGGATAAAAGCGCTGGGCGATCTCAAGAAAACGGTCTTTTGCACACCGGCCCTGGAAATCTCCCTGGTCCCCGCCGCCAAAATTTTGTCGCAACACATGTTCGATTACGGCACTGGCAAGATCCCATAGGGTGTATCCGATTACGACAACTGTATTGTTCCAGTCTGTGTGCCGGGAATTAAAGTAAGAATAAAGGACGTTTTTTTTTAACTGGCTGCATACCACACAGGGGCTTTTTTGGCCTTTGAAAACCTTGTCAAGGGCCTGGTCGCCATCCCGGCTGTTATGCCAGGTAATATCAATGCCCTGATCCTGCCAATACAGGGAAAGCCGAATCTGTTCTTCTTTGGGGAATACATGACAGGGATATGCCACACCGTGAACATCCAGATCAAATCCGTAAATTGATTCTGCCTGCTGAAAAAAATTGAGCAGCAGGGAGGAGTCTTTTCCGCCTGAATACGAAATTACAACTGTTTTCCCCCGAAAAGATTCAAGGGTTTGGTGATGAATTGACTGCCAGCCCGAAAAAGAAATCTTCTCAACCAACTTTAATCTCCTTTTTTTCTACTCATTCTATTTCAGACCTGATGCTGCCAAACACTAATGATTTACCTTCTTGTGTTTGCACTATTAAGGCATTATACATAGCAGTTAAGAGAGTAAATGGCAAACAAATGCTACTCGTCGCCGATCATATGGTATTTCGTGATCCCAGACAGCCGCATTGATTTTAAACAACTAGGGGAATACAATGACAAAGGAAATCTCCCAAAACATACTTAAAGAGCTTTTAGGGCTGCTCAGCCTGGAACAGATTGAAGAGGACATCTTTCGGGGTCAAAGCCAGGATTTGGGATACGGCAACGTATTCGGAGGACAGGTCCTGGGCCAGGCATTGTCGGCGGCATCCCGTACAGTACCCGATAATCTTGGTGCCCACAGTCTCCACGGATATTTCATCCGGGCCGGGGATGCCTCCTGCCCCATTGTATATATGGTGGAGCGCACCCGGGACGGTCACTCCTTCACCACCCGGCGGGTCAAGGCCGTACAGAAGGGGCGGACCATCTTTTCCATGTCAGCCTCATTTCACAAATTCGAACAAGGGTTTGAACACCAGGACCCCATGCCGGATGTTCCGGGCCCTGAGGGCCTGGAAAGTGATTACGACATGATTGAGCGTTATGCCAAAAAGATCCCTGAAGATATCGCAAAAAAACTGCTGTATCAAAAGCCCATTGAATTGCGGGTCGTAAATCCGGTAGACCCCTTTCATCCCGCACCCATGCCGCCGGACAAATATGTCTGGCTCAGGACCACTGGTCCTTTGCCCGACGATGTCGCCATCCACAGGTACATGCTGGCCTATGCCTCGGATTTTCACCTGGTCCCCACAGCCCTTTACCCCCATGCCAAAACTTTCTGGTCCGGGGACATGCAGGTGGCAAGCCTGGACCACTGCATCTGGTTCCACAGGGACTTCAGAATGGACGACTGGCTGCTCCATGTGATCCACAGTCCCAGCGCAGCGAGGGCCCGGGGGCTCAACTTTGGTTCCATCTACACCCGGGACGGCAAACTTGTGGCCAGCGTGGCCCAGGAAGGCCTTATCAGAAGGCTGGACAAGAACCTGGATAAAAACCTGGATAAAAAATTGGGCCGCCTGTGAAACAGCAGAATGTAAGCGGAAGCACATTTCTTTGCAATGAGTACCCTGTCAACCCGGACAAAACAACCCTGGTTTTCATCCACGGCGCCGGGCAGTCAGCAACGTTCTGGGAACAACAGTTCAAAGGGCTTGGTAAAATTTGCAATGTCATCGCGCTGGATCTGCCCGGACACGGCCAAAGTCAAAAAAACGGACTGGCACGCGTCAGTGATTATGCGGCCCAGGTATCCGATTTCCTGAATCAGGCCCGGCTGCCGTCATACGTGTTATGCGGCTTAAGCCTTGGCGGGGCTGTCACCCTGGAGCTGCTTTTGCAAAACAATACCGGAGCCGCGGCCGGCATCATTATCAATTCAGGGGCAAAACTTAGGGTCATGCCCAAAATTTTTGATGTGATACGAAAGGATTACACCAGATATGTTGCCGCATCTTTGGCCGTTACGATTTCAAAAAACACCCCGGCAGAAAAGGTCAGACATCTGTTTGATGAAATGGCCCTGCTTGATCCTGAAATCATTTATGATGATTTTATTGCCTGTGACAATTTTGACGTCAGGGAAAAGCTTGGCAATATTCACCTGCCTGTTCTGGTCCTGACCGCGACCGACGACAGACTCACCCCTGAAAAATTCGGTGTTTTTCTCTGTGAAAAAATACCCGGGGCACGACATGTGTCCATTGCCCAGGCCGGACATCTGTCCCCTGTGGAAAAGCCGGATGAGGTCAACAGCGCCATCATCAGTTTTCTCAAGGGGTTGGGCGTAATTTAGGCCCCTTTAGTGCTTACCTGCAATCAATCCTGACCTGATCGTGCGAACCAGATTGGCAAGCATCAGCACAATCAGTACCCAGAACACCACCCAGGCTGCGGTGTCAAATTGCGACCCGCCGGCCAGGGCCGCATACACATAGGGCAGCAGAGTATTGATCAGCACGATGATTCCCCAGAGAAGAACCCTGGGCCAAGTCATAACTTCACCGGTCAGGGAGTTGATCAGACGGGAGCAGCCCACAATAAACCCGGGCACGGTGACCATGTCAAAAAACAGAAACACCAGGGGATCAATGCCCCGGCTTTCCAGAAGGCCTTTGAATAAAACATACTTGACGACATCGTAACACAGCAGAAAGCATATGCCCGAAAGTTGATGGTTCCTTCTGATTTTTATGGCCAACTATATATTTTCCTTCACCACATGAAAGCAAATTTTCGATGCCGTAACAGAGCTTCGTCCCGCATGAAGAAAGGAGATGACCCAGACGCCCTGGAAAAAAAGAATCATGCCCGGATGCCACAGGGCTTTAAATCCTTTATCCAGGGAAACGACCACTTCGGGATCAGGGAAAAAGGCCAGCAGGGCAATGGTGTACACAATGGCGGACAGCGCCATGATCTGGTACATGGAAAATTTACGCTCGCCCCTGAAGTCTGCCCGGAAAAACTCGGACACCACCCGCCACACCTGGGTGACCACCAAAGTCTCCACAAGGGCGGTTCCGGCAAAGCCCTTGAGAAACAGCAGGGTGCCGGCAAGACCGGATACGGCATAAATTACAGCGGTAATGATCTGGATGGGAATCAGGGCCTCACCGGCCAGATTCGACGCATAGGCGGCCTTTTTGGTATCGCCTGTGAAAACCACATTGAAATTTTCAAACATCTTACGGGTGTATTCGGAACACTGGCTCAACGGCTTGCCATAACAGCATCCAAAGCTTAAACAGGCAAGACGCCCCAAAGACTCTCCAAAGGTATACCCGATACTTAAGACCGCCATCATCACAGCAACGGGAACATGAAAGTTAAAGGCCGTACCCAGGGTGGCATTGAGAAGCATGATGATCCAGGGTGCGGTGATCACACCGGCAAATACCGCCCCGCCAACGGTTAAGGTGCCTTTCTTCTTTTCCACAATCCGGGCAATGATTTTAGAGGAAGGTATGGTCACGGCCAGCATCAGAACAGTCAGAAGCACCAGAACAGAAATGGGCACCCCGGCCGATGCCGCCAGAATTACGACCATAATGACCCCAAAGGTGTAGGCATTGGCGGACAAAAGCCCGTACCATGTCAGATTCAATCCCCGCCACTGGCCCTGGTCCAGCTTTTCCAAAGGAAACGCCGCCACCATCTGCCATTTTTCCTGGGGCAAGGTTTTAAATCCCCATTTGAGTACGATACCCATCAACAGAGCCAGTGCAACAACAAAAAAAACGGCAGCCATTACAGATCTCCCAAAATTACTATTTCTTCATCACAGGAGCAGGCATGACCGATACATGAACGAACGGTGACGTCGGTTTCCACAAGTGGTCTGCCAAACCCTTCACAAAAACGGCTGCTCACATCGGTGCGAACCTGATTCTCCAAAATGTCTTTTGAAAAACAGATGCGCTGTTTTTGAAATATTACAATGGTTGTGGAGGAGCCCGGTCGATACAGGCTTTTGGGGCACCCCTTTTCCATAAAAAGCCCGGGCACCACGTCCCTGGGACTTTCATATCCTTTTTTACTGTAGCACTGGACAATTTTTCCGATCATCATGGCCACCACTTCCACCATGCACACAAGCCCGCATCCGGTGCCGCCGGGCACATCGGTATCAATGATGGTGACCACCCGCCGGTTTTTGGAATAGGGTGTCACCTGCCGCACCACAGCTCCGGGGTTGCAGGAGTGAAAATGCCCGTCTATTTCATAAATATCCAGCACCGTTCCCGCCACGGGCGTATGGTTATAATGATATTTGTCAGGGGTGAGCCGGGTCACGGCAAAGCTGCCCTGGTCAAAGGCGTCAAGCCACCGGGATTTATCCCGGCCTATCAGCTCATTGAAATCAAAGAACTTGCCTTTTATGAACAAGGCAGCCTGTTCCGAAAATGATCCCACCAGAAGACGCGAATCTGCCGGAGATACCACGCTATCGTTACGATCCGGCATGGGACGAAGCTGTTCGTAGCGGATTTTGCGTTCAAAAATTTTGCGAAGAGTATCAAGTTCTGCAGGATCACCCTCCACTTCACCTAAATCAATACCATGGGCGGTTAGAAAGCTCTTGATATCATCCGGGGGTTTGAAAAAAGGCAGATCATAGGAAACAGCCCCGATGAGGCTGGACATCCGGGCCGAAATCATCAGATGGAACAAAAAGGATGCATTTTCGCGGATCGGCGAATAGATTGCATTGATAACGGGATCTGCTTTAAGGGTTTCCGTTCTGACCTGTCTGGTTTTGCGGTCTATATATTGATGTTTCATAGTGTCGGCATTATGCCCGTTCTTTGTTTTAACTGTGTTAACTTACGACTAAAAATATATGCGTAAAATATGAGGAAATCTTTAAGAACTACTCACCGTTCTGCCAGGCCTGCATGTCCCGGCTGACAACCAGAACCATCAGGTAAATAAATTTTTTAAGGGTTTCAGGTGCGCAGGTATCATCCATGAAATCCTGGCGCATGGATTTCAAAAATTTGAGTATATCCTGACTGCCCAGAATCTGGCCAAGGGCTTTGCCATACAAGGAATCCCGGTATCTTGCCCACAGGTCCATCTGTTCAAACGCCCTGCCCAGCAGATCAAAACCCTGGCTGATATGGGACTCTCTCAGGGTCTTGCCGTAATAGCTTTCTGCTTTTTCATTAAACACAGAACCCTTAATGGACATGGGTTTTTGTTTTCCGGAACCATTCAGAATCCCCTGGGTGATCCGGCCCCACGCGGCATGGGTCTGGGGTGTATTGATCCGATTTTCAAGATCTTCAAGAATGGCTGAGCCGTTCAGAGCCGCCACAAGGTCCGGGGCTTCTGTTTGAATCAGGGAAATCAGAGCCCGCTGGTATTCCGGGACCAGTACCCGGGTGTAACCGGGATATCTGTGGCTTTGCCTGGTTTTAGCGGTATTTTTCAAAATTTTTGCCAAAAACTGATTCCGGGTACGGGTTTTGACAAAAAAAGTGGGGATACCAATGGCGGTACAAAAAAATATCTGACGGCGTTCGCTTTCCACATCAGGAGAATCCGGTATCATGGCATGGTCAATCTTCCGGGAATAGATATACTTCTGGGTGAGTGCCGTGATCAGAACCTGAAGGTCCGCAGCCTTTCCCATATCCCTGACAACATCTTCAAACACACTGAAATACCGGTGTTCAAACCCGGAATACCCCATCTGGTGGTATTTTCTCAAACGGACCAACTGGTACAACGCCATGCGTCCGTCAAATACGCCCATTTCGGTCAGATCCTTTTTAAGACTGGTCTCGCTTTCCAGGCTGCCGTTCAAGGCCGGGCTCTGGAATGTGCTCATCACCGAAGTAAAGTAGTCAATGAGCCGGCCATCCGGGATAAAATCACCTTTCAGGCGAAATATATTTGCAATCAGGCGATCCAGCCACACCGGGCCAAAGGGAGTAAGGGAGTGGCCCATGATCTTAAGATGGGCTTTTTTCTTCCACCGCCGCCAGATCATGCGAAGATGGGTATGGGTCAGTTCATGGGGCATAAAGCCCAGAACCCGTTCCGGGTGAAACTCTGGAAAATCAAACCTGTGGGGGGCTGCCGAATAGGTGGTGGCAAACAGAGGCAGAAAATGCTCCCATATTTTTATGGCCAGATCCCCTGTATATTTCTCATCCCGGGCCGTAAACCCGGACCCAGGATCAGACAGGCATTGGGACAGCTTGACACTGCCAAGGCTGACATGGGTACCGTTATTGGCCAGGCTGATATTGGACGTATTGGGCAGCACCACAAGGTTGGAGTTGATGATACCCGCCTCCTTGATCTGGGCCACGGCATTGAGCTGGCTGCGGGAGAGCACCTTGTGGCAGACGCTCATGTACTCTTTTTTATCTTCTCCCCGGTCCCATCCGGACAGACACGGGCTCATGAACAGTTCGCGGTAAAACGCATCTGAAATAACATCGTTCAGACGTTTCTGGTCCCCGGGCGGGGTGGCGGAGAAAAAAACTTTTACATTTTGCCCGTTTTCATGGAGTTCAAACTTATGTCCGGCATAGGCCACCAGGGCCTGGGTGAGCAGAAAACGAAGCAGGGTTTCAGCAGCAAGCTTCTCGCCCACACCTCCTGTATTGTCTGATTTCACCGGGTAAAAGGAAAAAAGCTCGGGCGAACTGTTATCATTGGAAAAATGGGAGAGCATTTTTTCACCCCAGGTTTTCACGGGTTCCGGTACAGTAAAATCCTCTCCGATGGCATCGGCCAAGGCCAGCTTAAGCAGGTAGGAGACAGGCACCCGGACGTGATTTTCCCCGTTTTTTTCGAATACAAAATTGGCGGCATCCCTGCGGTATTCCGAGGTGGGGATGGATTTATCGGCTTTAAGATCCTTGTTGAATACCTGGTTGGCAAACCGGTTGAGCACCCGGCGGGGAAACCATACCCAGGAATTTTCCCACTCTTTGCCGTCCTTGTCCTTGAGCAGACGCTCCAGGGCCATGACCCGCCGCTGGGGCGTTTCGCCGGTTCTGGCCTGTTCCACAAGGTTGCGGTAATAATTGGACGTTTCAATGACCCGGGCAAGATCAATATCTTCCCGCTTTCCGGCAACCACGGCCTGAAATTCATTTTCAGCACCTGCGGTGGCATCTCCGGCCATGAATGGAAGGGCCTGGACAAAGCCGTCAGCGCTCTGGTCTTTCAGGCCGACAGCCGCGCTGATCCGATCCAGACACTGGGTCATACCGGAATACACGGACACATTATTTTCGTTATGTTTTAAAGCTGCAATCATGTTGGGGAATAATCCTGTTTCGAAGTATTTCTGACTACTGCCCAAAGAAATTAGCACTCAATTATTACATGATTGTTACAACCGTGCTAAAATTTCGTAAAACAATTATTTGCTGGTATACAGGAGGGTTATATATCTATCTTTTTTCTTAGAGCTTTTATTCTGCTATGCCTGTTTTTCGAATCAAGACGTCTGTCTGCTGATGCCCGGGTGGGCCGGGTGGGTTTTCTTTTTTTCACAGGCCGGACAGCACTTCTGATCAATTCTGCAAGCCGTTCCAATCCGCTCTCACGGTTTTTCACAGCGCTCCTGAAAGCCATGGACTTTATCACGATAACCCCCTGCCGGGTGATGCGCCTGTCGTTGAGGGACAATAGCTTTGCCTTAACCTCGTCCGGAAGATCCGAGGCATGGATATCAAAACGGATATGGACACCTGACGAGACCTTGTTCACATTCTGGCCCCCGGGTCCCCGGGACCGAATGGGGTAAAACTCAAGGCTGTCATCCGGTATGGATATGTGCTCGGATATTTTCAAATTCACCTTCCTTTTGGGGACGAAGATGCCATATTTTTATGCTCCGGGTCAAGGCCCGGGATGCGTTTGCAGCCCGGCTGCTATTGAAGCGGCGTGACCCGCAGCTCTTTATCAAGGGTTTGAACACATTTCTTAATCAGCTCCGTACTGTCAAAATGCACACTGTATGCGGCTTTATGGTTTATCCGACTCCAGAGTTCCTGGAATTCTTTTTTTTTAAAGTTATCATTCAGCGGATTTATTTTTGCCCCACGGTCATCTCCAATATCAGGCAGCCTGGCATCGCCGTAAACGCTGTCAATCAATTGAAGTACCTGATTCTTAAGCGGCTGAAGTGCCTCAGGCAAAGGCGCAAGGGTGTCATTTTTTACAGCATCAATATAGGCCTGGGCAATATGGTCATTCTCATCAATGTAATCAGTACGTTCTGGCTTTTGCCCCCTACTGTTTCATCGTAGATACAGATAAGTCCGCCTTGAATAGCATCATTTATAATGCGTGATGCCATGTGTTGATTCCTCATGATATGCGGTTAGATATCAGATTACTCAAGATAACCGGACAACCGGAGAATAACTTGTTTCTGTTTTCCTGCCTGGGCACCCAGCCGTTTTTAAACGGGGTCTTTATTACCTTGGGTGGATTTACCGCCAAGATCATTACCGAATGCTCGTCTGTTTTATTGATTACTTTGCTGGAAAGCATTGACTGTATATTTTCCTCATGGTAGGGTTTTCTAACTTTTTTAGGGAATGGTAATTTTTAATGAAAAATTCAAAACGCCTTGACGCAAAAGAATTTTATGGGGAAGCTCAAAATATCTGCGATTTCCTATACGAGAAAACCGGATATGAAACCCGCTGGGAATGGCCGTTGGAAAGCGGCAGGGGTTCTATGTATATGATTACATTCCGACCGGGTTTTATGATGGGGATTGGAGATTGCCGATCAACGGAAACGACTTCCATCCATTTTGAGAATATGAAGGTTCCGTTTATCATGTTTAATTTTGGTATTTCCGGCAGGATGGACACCACCGTAGACCTGGAAAAGGGTCGGCAAGCGTTATGCACCAGCCGGCCGGATCACAGCATTATAGCCTATCTTCCCCAGATACAGGGCGACCATACGATTTGTGCAAGGCCATCTCTCCAATGGATTGTTATCTACCTGGACCCTCACCTTTTAAAAGATGTTGCCACAACAGACCCGGACCCCATGCCGGTGGATCTGTGTGAGATCGCTGCGGGCGCCAATGAAAAACACGTCTACAAGATGTCCCCCTCGGATAATTCCATTGCCATGACCCTTGGTCAAATTCTGGACTGCCCCTACCAGGGCTTTTTTAAACGCCTTTATCTTGAGAGCAAGGGATTAGAGTTGGTCACCCACACCCTGGCCCGGTTGATGCCCTCCAAGGCCCAGGCAAAAAAAATATTCAGCCTGCGCCCCCAGGATATAGAGCGGGTACAATACGCCTGGGAGTTGGTACGGCAGGATCTGCAAAATCCCCCTAAACTTCTGGATTTGGCCAGAACCGTTGGTTTGCCTCATCCCAAACTGAATTACGGGTTTCGTAAAATATACGGCACCACCATTTTCGATTACCTTCGCCAGGCCCGCCTTAAAAAAGCCAGATTACTTCTTTCGGAAGGGCGCATGAATGTGACCGAAGCCGCCTATGCCGTGGGATACTCAAACCTGAGTCATTTTTCCAGATCGTTCAAGGATTATCATGGTACCGCACCGGGCATCTTTCTTCGCAAAACCCTTCAGATCGCAGATGAAATAAAGTAGACCCAATTGCGCTAAAGAACTCGCATCCCCTATCATAGTGCCACGGAAAAAAATAAATCCCCATCTTGCTTGTTTTTTGTCCGTCGCCTTCGTTGAACTAAAGGGCACATATTTCAATATGCTCCCTTTAGTACGCCTTGAATACGAACAAAAATCCAGCGCAATATTGGTGGATTTATTTTCTTCCGTGGCCCTTACTTGAAAATACTTTTGCCTTGGTGGCTTTCAAAACCAATTCCACTCTAAACAATAACGGATAAAAAAATTCAAATTTTGTTAAAAAAAGTTCACCTATGGTTAGTGGTTTTTACCCATAACCGATATAGCTTGAAAAAGTTCAAAAGTTAAAACTTTTTATTGGTTCTCAAATTCAAGCTTACATGAAAAGGAAGAAAGATTATGGGAAAAGAGAAAAGAGGTTTTGGAACTGTGAAATGGGCTATGTTGGTTTTAATCATTTTGGCCGCATTGTATATGCCGGGATCTGTTGGCGCAAAAGAGAATACAGAACAGGAAAGTTACGATTTGGGCGACATTACCGTCACCGCACAAAAACAGGAAGAAAACGTCCAGGATGTATCGTCAAGTATTATTGTCCTGGATACCTTGGATATTGAAGACAGGAAAATTGAATCCATAGCTGAACTCATTGATTTTGTCCCCAATATGATGTCGTTTAACGACGGTATGGCAATGAGAAATAAGGTTGCCAGCCGGGGGCTTTCAGTGCCCGCTTTAATAAATTACGGAACCGCCACCGGAATGTATGTCGACGGCGTGCCCACCCTGGGAAATTTCGGATTCGAGGAGGGCCTGCTCGACATTGAGCGTATCGAGGTGCTGCGGGGCCCCCAGGGGACGCTTTATGGTAAAAATACAGAGGCCGGTGCCATTAACATCATCACCCGAAAGCCGGGAAACGATTTCAAGGGCCGGATCACTGCCGAAGGGGGGCAATGGCTTTCTTCCGCTTCAGACGGCAGGTTGACCGGCGGGGCCTCTTTTAACGTTGGCGGCCCTATTGTAAAAAACAAACTGTTTTTCGGGCTGGTGGGGGATTACAAGCATAAAGACGGGTTTATGTATAATACTTATACCAACAAAGCCGAATACGAGCAGGACAAATATTTTGGTCGCGCTAAGTTGCGCTGGACGCCCGTCGATAGTCTTGATATTTCGTTGTTGCTTTCCTCTCTTTACTATGATCAGGGCGGTAACACTCAGCAGAATTTGTATACGGCTGCCGTTCCCAGGGAGGTCTCATCGGATCTGGACGGTTGGCAGGATAACAAAAGCCGGATTCAATCATTGAAAATAAACTATGACCTAACCGATACGATGTCATTAACATCCATTACCTCCCGCAAAAAAAATACCATTGAGGCTCAACTTGATTCTGATTGCACCTCATACGTTCTCGCTCATTACACTCAGGATACCAGTGAAGAGAAAATTTCCGAAGAATTACGTCTGGCTTACAATTCGGGAAAATTAAATTGGCTGATGGGATTCTATTACGACAAAGATGATAACCTCATGACCGGGGATGTTGTATCCTCATACTATGACTATTCATACAAATCAAATTTAACGGGAGATGCCTATGCCTTTTTCGGCCAGATCGGCTATTTTTTGACTCCCAAATTAAAACTTATCGGGGGGGTGCGTTATGAGCACCAGAATTTCAATATCAATGGGTTCTATTCGTCGCTCAATCAGGATGATGAGGATTCATGGGAAAATCTCTCCCCCAAAATTGCCGTTGAATATCATTTTACCCCTGATGTAATGCTCTATACAGATGTTTCCCAGGGGTATCGCTCAGGCGGATTTAACAGCTTTACCACTGATCCGCAGTATGGCAGCTACGATGAAGAGTCATTGTGCTCCTATGAAATCGGCCTAAAAACCCTATTAATGAATAAACGGATCATGTTGAATGCTGCCGTTTTTCATATGGATATCAGCGATATGCAGGTGGAGGACTACGTTAACACCTCGACTTACTGGATAACCAATGCCGCCGAGGCTACCTCCAGAGGTGTGGAACTGGACTTTACCGCCCGGATCACCAAGGGATTGACCCTGATGGGTGGGTTTGGCTACACCAATATCGAATTTGAAAATTTCAGCGATGCCAACGGAGATTACACAGGTAATAAAAATCCATTTGCACCGGATTATACCTTTAACATCGGTGCCCAATACCGCCATACCAGCGGTTTTTATTGCAGGGCTGACCTGATCGGATATGGTAAAACATTTTTAGATAAAGCCAACCAATATTCCCGGGATCCCTACCAGATTGTAAACGCCAAGATCGGGTATGAAGCACAAAAATTCGATATTTATCTGTATGGCAAAAATATCTTTGATGAAGAGTATAATTACAACGGGTACTACAGCGGTGCTTATGTGCTTTGCAGCAACCCCGGAGAAGTCGGTCTTCAAATGGTCGCCCGGTTTTAAACAGGCTGGTTTAAAACACCAAGGACAAGCCCGGACGCTTGTCAGTCGGGCTATGTCCTTGGTCATTAAAAAATAAATAAATAAATATTTTACAGGTCAAAATATGTGTGTTTCAGGATTCGAAATCGGAAACGGATGGGTACTAAGCCTGATTTGTATATTGGTATCATATCTTCCCATGCTCTTTGGTAAAAAGGGAACCAAGCGACTGGTGGACGCTTCATGGATTTCCCCTCGGGGAAAGGTGGTCTCTGGCTTTTTGATGATCTTGTTTTTCGCTATTATGGTCTATTCCGTCTTTGTTCAAATTCGTTTCACCGGTGTTCTGTTTGTCTTTGGAGTTCTTCTCTTCGGATTGTCCGCCATCGGAACAATTGCCGCCTACACAGCCTATTTCAAAGCCCCTTTAAACCAACTGGTCAGAGAAGGGGTTTACCGAATTTCACGCAATCCGATTTATGTCTGCGTTGCCGGTATGATGCTTGGAATTGCATTGATGTGTCATTCGGTGATAATTGCAGGGATTACGGTACTCCAGTTCATACTTCAGCATGGGATTATTCTGGAGGAGGAGACGTATTGCCGGACAATCCATGGCAAGGATTATTTGGAATATTTTGAAAATGTTCCCAGGTATTTGCTGTTTTTTTGAACCCTTTTGGAAGATGGGGTCGGGCCGAAAGCGCCGATTAAAACCGGTAAAGGATAGAGAATGAAAGAGTCTTATGGTGAAGGTTTAACAAATCACACCAGCCTCGAGTCATGCGGCGATTGCAGTAATGCATTGGCTGAAGCGTTGACAGATGATTTCTGAATACGCAGAGTATGACACCTTTAAAACCGGGGTCAGCCTGATGACACCGGTGATTGAGAACACCTTGTTTATAGGGGGTGCATTTCAGTACAAAACCACGGACGGTTACCTTGAGAACCTGTCTTCCGGGGATGAAGGATAGGAAAACGCTTTTTATCAAGCAAAGTATGACGAACGTTTGACAAAGATGATTAAGTTTGAAATATGGCCCCAGCCGGGCACGGCCACAACATGTTGTGCCCGTGCCCGGCTGGGGCTTCGTCGTCAGAAAGGCCGTTGAGATAGAAACAATCCCAGAGAGAGTACATTATAAAATCGGACCGAATTCATTAGAAAAGGGACTGAACTATCAGTGATGTCCGGTTAAGTTTTTGCATCACGTGATTTTAATGGCTCTTTGAAATTATCGTCCTCAGTCGGTTCAGAGTTATCTTGACCGTTAAATAACTCATTCAAAATTTTAGTTCGTAATTGTCGAACCCTTTTGATGGAGACTTTTCCATTGAATTCTTCATGGCAATATATCGCCATCAGCAGGTACGTTATAAGACCGCCAAGAATTTGAACCATTAGACCATACTCACTTCTGGTAATCAGGTGATAAACTTTAAGGTGCTCCTTCCACCGGACTTGAGGATGCCTCTCTGACCACCATACTTACCTTGGTGATACTGCCGATTCTATACGCGTTATTTTTCAGAGCAGGGAAGGCCACCTGAACACCTGAAAGATGCGATTAAAGAGGCCTTAAGCAATAGTGCTGAAAAAGGACTGCTGCCCTGTTAATAGAGCCATTTCCTTTGAAAACGCCATCGTCTGTCGTGTTATGAGCGATTCGTATGATTCTCCATGGATTCGTTGATGGATTTCAGCATAAGTTGGGCCAGTCCCCTGTGCATAAGAGTTTGAACCATAACCCCCTTTTTTTAAGGTCGATGCAAAGGCCTCCATGTCGCCCCCGACTTCATCCCATATTTTTGCAACTCTTGGGTCCTGAAACATGGCTGCACCATCCTGACCAATGGAAGCAACGGTAGTTCCCCCCTTGGTTACCACAAAAGATTGTTTCTGGGCGCCTTGGAGCCGAAGCTGATTTTGATAATCGCTTATACTGAGCGCGGCAGGACTGAAATTGTCCTTGGGTTCCGAAAGGTCTTTTTGCAGCGTAAACCCTTCGGTATTGATCTGTGTTGCAGTCTTTCCGGAGGCCCCACGGGTTGCAATTGTTACTGGACTTGTCGATACAGTCCCGATTTGCATGTCAACTCCTTTCAAATCAAGATGGTCAGATATAATCACAGGTAGCGTAATTACACGATGCGTTGCAAGTAATCTACCAGCCATTTAATGTTAATAAATTCAGTTAGTTAATAAATGTAACAAAGAGATCATATACCCTATCCGGAAAAATGTTCCGGAAAATTTTGCCGGAACCGCTTATAGGCCTGCGGTTGCCGCTGTATTGACGCCTTGAATCCTGCACCTTGCTGGTGGCCGAAGCCTACTTATTTAAAGGTATCGCAGATCAAGGGGCGGATCGGGGGTGATTCTTGAATCGGATAGGTACTTGCCTTAGGACTACGTGGCTGGTAAACGTCAAAATTAAGTGTTGCTGTTTGGGCCATGGGGAAACAGAGGCATTGTGGAGTGGATGTTGGTCCCCTTGGGGTAAGATAATAATAACAGGGAAAGCCTGAGGGAGTCGTCCGACCGAAAAACGATGCCTGGGTGAAGGGTAGTCTTCACCCCAGCCCCTTGATGTGATCTGCCAGAACTTTAATCCAGGGCTCCCGCGCCTTTATAAAAGTAACTAACGCCGCTTTTATAAAGGCAAGGATGCGGTGAATAGCATAGAAATTGCATCATTCTATTTAAGTCTTTTTAAAAAGGAGTGATTCAATGAATATTTCACATATACAGAATGCCTGCCCTTACAATTCGCCCAATAACACCCCCAGACCTCATTATTCTAACGGTATCAATTCATCAAACAGCAACATGGACAAAGTCAGCCTTTCTGCGGAGGGAATGAAGGCATCAGAACAGGATCTTGAAAAATTCAGAATGCCGTCATGGATTTCCCAGTACTATCCGAAACAAACGGACCTAACAATATCAACCCAGGCTGTAGAAGAAACAAGGCAACTTTTTCAAATGCACGATCACTTTAACTCTGATGGCCACATTTCCCGCACGGAGCAGCAAAGATTGGATAGTTACAGAAATACTAACATGACTGCAAATCAAACATTGCGTGAGAATCTTGAGTTCCTCTCAAAGTATAAAGATGAGCTTGCGGAATATGAAAAAATAGTAAACACCTATTATACAGTTGCAAAAGAGGAACAAGGCATAACCCAAAAAAATTATAATGAAACGGTTCTTCAAGCTGAAGGAGATAACGAAAGCCTGCATCAAAGTTTTAGAAAAAAGCTTCTCGCCGATTCAAGAGCTCTTGAGCTTATGGGTATTTTAGGTATTAAATTATCCTAATAGCCTTTTCCAACAAGCCAAGTGCACCGGATAAAACGGTAATTTTCATGTTACGCTTTGAACGTAAGCGGTTCAAGTCCCACTATTGTACTCGCCAGCTGATTTTTATCGACATTGTATGGACGTAGGGCTCTAAAATTTTCCTCTGTCATCGCTTCAGGCAGGTGGCCAAATAAATGTTTTAGATACCAATATGGCTCCAACCCGGCAACTTTGCCTACCGGGTTCACCCAGGCGTTGAAAGAAGCCGCTCGCGCGGCGGAAAACCTCAAAGCCGAACAGCTTGAAGCTTACTTTGCAGACCTGGTGGAGTCCCATTCATGGAGTACGGTCAAAATTGACCGATTAGGGCTTCAGAATTTCTGGAAATTTGTTCTCCAAAAAGAATGGAGTGGTTGAACATCGTCAGGCCGCCTAAAGTGAAAAGCATACCGGATAGTCTTACGCCTGCGGAGATTGAAAAGCTGATCGGCGCGACACGCAAACTGCGTTACAGAGTTTTTCCCCAATGCTGTCGGGTCGGTTGAGACCATACAAAAAGCCCAATCCCACATGGATCGAGGCGGTGCTCAAAATGCCATGAAGGTCGTGGTTGCCGAATGCGGCATTAAAAAAAGTCTCTATACATTCCCTGCGTCACAGCGTTGCCACCCATTTGCTTGAAAAAGGCTTAAGTCTTCGCCATATCCAGGTATTTGTACCGGGGTGTCATCAGCGAAAACATCATCATTGCCAACCGGGACGGAAAGGTCCCCTTCAAATATACTGACAGTAAAACCAAGTCGATACGGTACCGAACCCTCAAGGACGAGGACTTTTTACACCTCATCCTGTTGCATGTTTTGCCCCGGGGATTTCGTCGGACAAGGGATTACGGGTTCTGCACAGTAATGCTAAAAAGATGTTTTCATATATTGAAGCAGCCGGGTTCATGGCCGGGCTTGTTCAACAATCGGATAAGATCGTGGTTCGTTTCTCACACGATCTATCCTTATTCGTTCGGCATTATAGCCAAAAAACTCATGCAACTGACTGTAAGGCCTCCTCAATATCAACTATGAACAAATTCATATTTTTTTCTATAATTTTTGTTAAGCTGTCCATGTCAGTGAGTTCGTTACCTTGCGCAAGATCATACTCAATGATCGAATCCACACCTTTTCCAGGAGAAACAATGCGATAACCGGAGAATTTCTTTTCTTTGAGTAGCTCCCAATATTGTCGGTTAACTTTCCTGTTCCGTCCAGCGAGCCAGGCTTCAAAACAGAAAGCTTCATAGTTGAAAACTATTGCAATCTTCAAATCACGCTGTTTGAGAGCAGGTGTTGAAATGGCAAAATAAGTCATATCCATGTATCCTTGATAGAGGGTGAACACTGATGATTCCGAATATTTATTTTTGAAATACGTCCGAAGCCTCATCATGTATGAAAGCAACGTTTTATATGCCCGTTGGATAGAACCATTTTTAAGTTGCTTATAAAATTCTTCCATATCTTTCATTGTTGCCTGCATGATTTGCACCCCTTAAAATGAAATTTACAGTTATTTCATAGCATATATCCTTGAGTGTCCGCCCGGAAAGTATTGTTTTTTTCCCGAGTCAAAAGAAAATACATCCTCTTGAAAGAGACCCTTGGCTTGTATGCCGTGTGCTACTTTAACAACCTTTGCGATACGCATCTACAGTCTTTTCACAGCCTGAAGCTGCCGATGGGCGCACCAGCCAATGCCGTCATTTGCTTTCCCATCCTCAAAGATTCTCCAAACTCTCTTTCACCTGCCGTATGTTCCCGGCGAAGATACGGGGTTTCCACGCTCCACATTATTGCCGATTAATGGTAGAAGCACTGGTTACCCGGCGCCCTCCCCACAGACCCATACGTGAAGATTTCCCTCATACGGTTCCTCGGCTCAGATCCTTTTGACCGGATCATCGACCGGACAGGCGACACCCCGTCCGGCGCATAACTATGCTACCCATGCAGAAGTCTGACTTATTGGACTATCTGCCCGCACTCTACTGCATTTTCGTTGACACGGTTTGTTGGCTCTGAGTCCATCCCGTCTTTCCTTGCAGTAGAGCGTTATACCCTGCTTCACCTTCCCTGCAGTGGGTCGTTTTGGGTGTCACTTCCCCACCTTCGCGTATCGGTTAAGTCCGATATTTCGGTACTTATAATCCACTAAGACTGCCAATTGGACATCGCGGGTTTGTTCGCTCTTAACTATCCGCCCCCGTTACCTTGCGTTGCCCTTCTTTTATGTTTGCGTCTCCGCCTGTGGCGGACTCATCTGCCGGCGGGGTCTCCAAACAGATGCCGGGATTTTGCCCATGGCCGGATCTCCTGTTACCTTTCTTCTTCTGCAAGGAACCAATTGGCCCTCCCCAATGCCCGAGCTACCCCTTTAAGGTAGATTCTCTACTTCATCTTTCGGTATTTATCTTCTTCGCAGGGGGTGTTGCAGCCTTGATCGCCCTGATACTGATCCCTACATAGTGTCAACAAAATTTACACATCGCAAAAGAAGCAGACGTAAATTCTATCTACGTAATACAGCCGCACTGTCAAGAAACATTCAACACACCAGATTCACAGGAGATCTGTTCTTTTTTAAAAAAATTATTCCATGGCATTTTTATTGCTCTGGTAAGGGTCAATGTAGCTGACAATTTCTGTATGCTGACCTATAGAAGAAAGGGAGAAGGAGACATCATGACAAAAGCATCCAAAGCAGGATATTTACCTGGTGATTACGGCCAAAAAAGAATGAGCGCTGCGGCCTGGGCAGACATCAATATAAAAAAATGGAATAAGGCGCCTGAAAAAAAAGAACCCCAGGGACAGTTGAAGAACGGTATTTTCCCTTGTGTCTGCTTCTCCCGGCAAATCGGGGTCGGTGCCCTTAATATCGCTGATCTTTTAGCTGAAAAGATGCCCTTCAGGGTTGTTGACCGGGAAATTCTGGAGTTAATGGCCAAAGAAAAAGATATAGCCACAAAAGCCGTGGAATATTTTGATGAGCATTACCCCGGGATCATGAGTGAACTGTTCACCATGTTGATCAGTCAAAAAACATTTTTAAAAAGCGACTATGCAAGGCAGCTTGCAAAAACCGCAATCGCTCTGGCAGGGGAAGAGCCCACCATCTTTGTGGGCAGAGGCATCCATCTGATTCTTCCCAGGGACCAGGTCCTGGCTGTCCGGGTCATTGCCGACAAAGATTACCGGATTTCAAGACTGTCAAAGCTGCTTGACATATCCTGGGAGGAGGCTGAAACCCGGATAAAAACCATGGATAAGGAGCAGAAGGCCTTTTTTAAAACTGTATACCAAAAAGATGATGCAAGCCCGGATGAGTTCGATCTGGTCATCAATTTAAAACACCTTAAGGATACTTCCCGGGCCATGGAGATCGTTGCCTGCGCATATAAGCAGAAATTCGGATCCATGGTGTAAAACCGCACTGGGCCAGGCCACAGACCTTACGTCTGGCCCACATCCTCTTTGCACATGCTGCGTGCCAATCAAAACAAATTTGGGCTTGTTCATATATCGCGGAAAATTTCTGGCCAAAATTTCTGGTATTGACAGACCGGTCTGGTGTAAAAGAGGGGAACATGATCTTAATAATAAAAAATTACTGGAAAGAGAATGGATTTAAGACACAAGTTCCCCAAAGGACTATACGGAATTTTAGGTGAGGCGTTTTCCCTGGGACGTTCCAATGTTGAAACAGCCGAAATAATGATCGCAGCCGGGATAGATATACTCCAGTACCGGGAAAAGGCCCACGAAAAGGACCGGGGCGATATGCTTGACGAGTGCAGCCGGATTGCCCGGATGGCCCGGGATGCAGATGTGCCATTTATCGTTAATGATTTTCTGGATATTGCGATATTGTCGGGAGCCCACGGGGTGCATGTGGGGCAGCAGGATCTGCCTGCAGGCCTAATAAAAAAAAGGTACCCGGAGCTTATGGTGGGATGCTCCACCCATGATCCCGACCAGGTGAAAAAAGCCATGGAGGACGGGGTGGATTACATCGGGGTGGGACCAATATTTTCCACCCAGACCAAAAAAGATGCCAGCGCCCCGGTGGGATTCCCTTTGATTGAATATGTGGCCGCGCTTAAGGAAATCCCCTTTGCAGTGATCGGCGGCATTAAACGGGATAATATCAAAACCGTTGCCGGCCATGGAGCATCCACGTTCTGTCTTCTAACCGACATCATTGGTGCCCCGGATATCGGCGAAAGAATACGTGAAATACGCAACCGCCTGAACTGAATACGGCTATGCCCTGAACCTAGAGCCCCCAGACCCACTTAGCCCCTAAAAACAGGGTCACCACCAGCGCGCATCCGCCTGCAATGTTTAACACGGGACCGTTTCTGTACTGTTTTGCCCAGTTTTTATCATTGAGCAACCATAAAAATATCCCCACAAACAAAGGGGTACCCAGAAACGACAGGGCCAGCATAATCAGCAACAGGTTGACCGGCCTGCCGGTAAGAAAGGCCCCGGGAAGGGCAATAAGGCACCCCGCCAGAATCGTCAGCCGGTACCGGCGGCTTTGGGGCTGCATATCCCAGCTCATTTTATCCCCGAGTACATAGGCCGCGGCAATGAATGTGGGCATAATCGTTGAAAACACCGCACACCATATCCCCAGGCAAAAGAAGCCATGGGCATAGGTTCCCAGAAGCGGCGTGATGGCATCGGCCATCTCAAAAAGGGTATTCACATGGATGCCTGCCGGATTAAGAACACAGGCCCCGGTCAGGTAGATGGCCGTACAGTAAAGCCCGAATGCCCCGAGCAGAGAAAGGGCCGTATCCCAACGGGCGGCCCCCAAATCCTCCACACCCCACCCTTTTTCATGCACGGTATAGGTCTGCATGGACAAGATGGTCACATGGATGGAACCGCCCATGATGGCGGTCATCATGAGAATTTCAGCTTTTCCGAAATGGGACAGATCCGGTACTAACCCGCCGATGGCCATGCCCAGATCCGGCTTTGCAATAAACAGAGTACCGATAAAACAGACCACAAGCAAAGAGACAATAACCTTGCAGAAGATCTCCACAATCCTGTATCCACCGTGGGCCACCAGAAGATAGAACGCCAGGGTAAACACGATACCCCACCAGGGCACGGCAAGTCCTGTGACATATTCGGTCACGGCAATCAAAATTTTTAAAAGCACCACATTGCACAGCCAGATTACGGCCAGGGCGTCCAGTGCCACAAACCAGGCCGGCAGGCTGCCCCATTTCTCCTGCACAATGGAGACAATCCCGCGGCCCCCGATAAGGGCGGTCTTGGCGGCCATGTACTGGCAGACAAAGGCCAGCACTACGCTGAGCACCACCACCCATAAAAAATCATAGCCATAGGTCCCGCCGGCCTTGGCAACACTTAAGGTGGTGCCCGGACCGGCAGCCACGGCACTGATGATCCAGGCAGGCCCCAGCGCAGATATCATGCGTTTGAAAGTCATGCCCTTTTGCGATGAACCGGTTTGATCGTCATTTAAATCAGCCATAATGGTCTCCTGTAAATCAGAAACAGTGAACTTCAGCTCTCAGATACTTATGAATATCGACTTCACCAATGGTGTACAGACTGTCCACGAAATGGGGCAGAAAAAACCCAGGACCGCTCACCCGTGCTGCGGCCAATTCCCCGGCAATGCCTGTGACCGCAACGCTTGCAACTGCAGCGTCAAAACCGTTTTCCGCCACGGCATAAAAAGCGGCACAGATGGCGGAAAGCATGCAGCCGGTACCGGTGACAAGACCCATGAGTTCAGATCCGTTGAAAATCCTGACCATTTTGTCCGGCCCCAGCACCATATCTGTTTTCCCGCTGACAGCCAGGGCCGATGCGGTGGACAGAAGAGTCCTGGCACCGTCCGGCAACTCAACTGCGTTTGGGTCGGGCCGACCATGTCCGGTCAGAATAGACCTGGCCTGTTCCGGGGAGATCCCGCTTTCCACCCCCCTGGAGGATAAATGACCTCCGGCAAGGGCGCAGATTTCCGATGGATTGCCCCGGATGATCTTTTCCGGGGCAAAGGCGCCAAGTTCCCGGGCAATGCCGGTGCGAAAGGGACCGGCACCGGCACCAACAGGGTCCAGGACAACGGGTTTTCCCGAACCTTCGGCAAGGGACATCAAGAATTTCATGGTGGAAATGCGATCCGGAACCGGGGTGCCGGTATTGATGCAAAGGGCGTCTGAGACACCGGACATATACGCGGCATCCTGCTCCGCCCAGGACATCATGGGTGAAGCCCCAAGGGCCAGAAGCGCGTTGGCGGTCTGGTTCATCACAACAAAATTGGTCACCACATGGATTAAAGGCCTTTTATCCCGCAATGCGGTTAAAAGACCATTAATATTTTCGGCAAGTTTCTGGGTGTGCATGTGCTCTCTTTATCCTTTGGTTTTGTTCCCACTGCGGGGAAACATAAACATAACCAGGCTGAAAGAGGCGAACGACCATAAGGTCGTTAAGGAAGCCTGCGGCACACCACAAATTTTATCAAGGGAAACAAACGGCGGAATAAATGGAAACTTTAAGTTTGCATCCGCTTCCCTTCGTCGGCATTATCCGCATCAGGTTCCAAGGGTCAGGAATATCTTCCTTCTCAGCCGGTTAAAGCCCCCCCAGCAAACGTCAATTTTCAAGTCAGCACTATGTACGGCAATTGATGATTTGTCAATACACTTATTCCTGCTATTTTTATCGAAATGAACATCATCTTTATCTCAACTGATAATTTTCAAACCGGTCCCATTGTTGCCCCCTGGCAGCAAAACCCCAAAAGAAAAAAAATCCCAATATAATTAAAACTAACAACAGATGTTGGATATCTTGCCACAGACGGCGAAATCGTCAATTTTTTAAAATGTGCGAAGGATACGGATCAACCTGGACATGGCTGATATGTTCTTTGGTGGTGAAAACGGCAAAAAAGATGCCGCAATAGTCGGGCTAAAGGGTCGGACTTATGCCATGGGCATACAGGTTTCCGGTGGTTACCGGGAATATAAGATGAAATTGCTGAAAAAGCGGATTCCGGAATTTTTACCCCCAATTTTCTGGATGAAATCGGACGTTTCCTGGCTAAAAATCCAATCAGCTGACGGCCTGCAACTCCTCCCGGATTTTCATTAAAATCTTGCCTGTGACATTACACGGCTGGTCATCATCAAACCCGACGCCCCAGAAACTGTCTGCGGCCGAATGGTCATACAGGGTTCCTTTACTTCGTTTAAGTATTGCAGCCAGCTCGGGATGCTGGTCAAACCGGGCACGTATGGCACGCTCCATCACCGAAACCTTGATATCCTCCCAATCATCCCGGATCCTGAATTTTCGGGTTTGCCCCATGGCCGCACACCGAAACGGATTGGGGCATGCTTTGATTTTCATAATGATCTCCTGGTCCGTAAATTTCGATGCCTGATAGAACTGTTCAGCCGAGTGCCAGGTGAACGAATCAATGGTAAAAGGAATGACGGATAAATTCGAATAGATATCTTGTTCAATCATCGGCAATTGTTCTCCTTGGGGCGGAAGCGGTCCACAGTGACCGCAACGCAAATAGGGGCCATCTAACATACTCTATAAACTACCAATCGCTTTTATACAATCATTCACAATTTTCCGTTGACTTGAATAATTACCGGTACTATACAGGCGGTGACTATAGGATAATAATTGATGCTGAACCTGATGCTGATGCTCTTATACTGACTCTGAACCTGACTCTGGCGCTCTGAATTATCCGTATGACCCCGCCTGTCACTCCCCTGGGATTGACAGGCGGATTTTTTTCAGGACAAATTCTTTCTGAAACGCACTTTGCCGTCCACCATTACCCATAGGACATCCGAAGCCCTTGCCGCATACACCAGACCTGAATAGGGATCATGCATGGGGGTCATGTGAAGACCGGTGGTGTCCACCACAATAATGTCCCCGGCCTTGCCCGGGCGTATGGAACCTGTCACATCACCCAGTCCCAACGCTTTTGCACCGTCAATGGTGGCCATTTTCAGGCAGGTGCGGGCATCCATGACACAGGGATCCAGGCGCACAGCCTTGTGCAGTTTGGCGGCCGTGCCCATTTCAGAAAATATATCCTGGTCATTGTTGGAGGCGCACCCGTCCGTGCCAAGCCCCACGGTCAGACCGGCAGAAACCATGTCCGGCACCGGCGCCACCCCGGATGCCAGCTTCATATTGGATTCCGGACAGTGAATCACGGCGCACCCGCGCCGGGCAATGATATCAATGTCCTTTTCATCCAGCCACACGCAGTGGATTAAAAGTGTGTCCGGATCAAGAATACCCAGGCTGTCCAGGTAGGCAATCACGGACATATTTTTGTTCTCTTTAATCATGCCCGGCTCGGCCCGGGTCTCGGCGGCATGGATCTGGAACAGCACCCCTTTGTCCCGGGCAAGATTCTTGCCCGCCACAAGGGTCTGTTTTGAACAGGTGTAAGGGGAATGGCAGAACACGGACGGACGAACCCTGTCAGACAAACCGCAGATTTTCTCAATAAAGGCTTTGGCATGGTCAATGTTGCCACACGGATCCGAAACGCCGGGGGCGGGAAAATCAATCACGCCCTGACCGGCCACGGCCCGGATACCGGTATCGGCCATGGCCTTTGCCGCATATTCTTCCAGAAAATACCCGTCACAGCAGGTGGTAATGCCGCCGGCCAGCATCTCCCTGCAGGAGTGGGCCGCCCATTTCTCCACGGATTCCGGGTTGACATCCCTTGCCTCGGCAGGGAAAATGTGCTCATTAAGCCAGACTTCCAAAGGCAGATCATCGGCCAGGCCCCGGAACATGGACATGGGTGTATGGGTATGCCCGTTCACAAGTCCGGGCATAATAATCCCGCCCCGGGCATCAATCATACGGGCGCCGTGCCGTGACAGATTTTCAACAAGATCCGAATGGTTAGGCCCGCAGTGGACAATTTTGCCCTGCCTGACATGAACAAACCCGTCTTCAATTACGGGCACTCCTTCTTCCATGGTCAACAGGATGCCGTTATATATGACAATATTATGTTCCATACTGGATTCAGCCAATGAATAATTTTTATTTTTTACCAGGCAGGCCCAAGGCTCAGACCCAGGACCTGGTTCCACAAAACCAGATTCTATCGTCATTTTCATGATCTGGCGATACTTTTTTGCCGGCAAATTCGTCCAATCTGATCTTCAAATCCCAGCAATAAAACAGGGCGGAACATAAAACTTTGCCCCCTGTGGGATGTACAATGTTGTTTGACACAGCAGGAAGATCTATATACCATGTGTTTTAAATTACAAAACATTCAATTCAATACGAGAGATACCATGCAATATCTATCAATGATTGAGATGGCGAAAAAAACGGGAATACCAACCAACACGCTGCTTGATTATTTTTATCGCTACGATATCTTTTTCAGGGAATATATTATTGAAGGCGGAATAAAAAAGCACCCCCTGTCCAAAATAAAAATTATAACGGCAATCCATGCCCTTACAAAAAATAAAAACTGGATCGTTGAAAAAAACATTGTTGATGTCCTGATGAACCAATTTCCGGATCAGTGCCCCATGGCAGACGCGCAGTCCGGCAGTCAACTTATCAACAGCACACAAAAAGCCGGTGAGCCCGGCAATGATGTCATTGCACCAGCGGAAGCTTTAATGCCGAAGACTGAGGACCATCTGCTTGACCATTTTATCAAACATTCACCCATTGGTATTTTCCAGGCTGATTTGAACGGCAAACTGGAATTAGCCAATCCGGAACTGGCGTGGATGCTCGGATATGAATCCACAGAGCAGGCCATTGAGAATATAAAAAATCTTAACGACGATCTGTTTGCCGAAAAAGAGGTTTCACAAGATTTTTTCTTTCAACTGTTTGAGGCTGAAGAGGTGCACAGATACCGGGCTCAAATTGCCACACAAGACGGGCGAACCGAAGAGGTGCTGGCCCGTGCACGGGTTATAAAAAACGACAAGGAACGATATGTCGGCTACTATGGATTTCTTATTAACATTTCCGACCTGAAAAATGCCGAGGACAAACTTCTGAAGCTCAACCAGCAGCTCCAGCGTATCTCCCGGGTGGACGGCCTGACCGACATCCCCAACAGAAGGTGTTTTGATGAATATCTTGACCGGGAATGGAAGCGGATGGCCAGAAACAAACAGAACCTTTCAATCATTCTTTGCGACATCGACTTCTTCAAAGTATATAATGATACCTATGGTCACCAGGCCGGTGACGAATGTCTTCAAAAAGTAGCCAAAGCCATTGAATCCATGGCCAGAAGACCCGCTGATTTGTCAGCCCGATACGGCGGCGAGGAGTTTGTTGTTGTTTTACCGGAAACAGGCATTGAAGATGCACTCACCATTTCGGAAAATATCCGGTTCAAAGTGGCAACACTGAAAATTCCCCATGAAAATTCCAAGGTAAGAAAATATGTCTCCCTGAGCCTTGGCATCGCAAGTGTTGTACCGGACCCCACACAGGTCAATGGACCTGAAATGCTTGTTGGAATGGCAGACCAGGCACTTTACAGGGCAAAGGAAGGAGGGAGAAATCGTTCCGCATCCATGCAGAAGAGATGATAAAGAAGAAGGGCCCAATGTGTAAAATAACCCAAGCCCTTCCCGGGGTTATTTTTTCCGTGCTGCTGGCCCTGGCAGTTATTCTTCCGGTACAGGCTGAGGAACTTCATCCATTCACCGACCAGGAGAACCAGTGGCTGAATGCCCACCGTCAAACCCCGATGCGGTACATTATCCCGCCAAAGTATGAACCGGTCTCCTTTGTGGAAGAGGGTCAGCCCAAAGGAATTGTTTCAGAATATATCCACATGCTTTCCGAAAAGCTGAAACTGAAGTTTGTTCTGGTGGATGTGTCCTTTGCCCAGGGACTGAAACTGGCCAACCAGAAACAGATCGATTTTCTGCCCTGCCTCTCCCGCACGCCGGAGCGAAGTGTCTATTTAAACTTTACCCAGGAGCCCTATTTAACTTTGCCCATGGTGATTGTCTCAAGAAAGGATATCACCGATATTGTTACATTAGACGATATCAAGGGCCGACGTGCGGCCGTGGATCCGGATCTTGCGGCATACAGCAAGCTCAGGACAGAATACAGGAACATGGATCTCACATTTGTTTTTAAAAAAACCGTACCGGAAGTGATGCAGACCGTCCACCTGGGGCAGGCTGACATCTGTTTTGCCTCCACTGCCGTGGCCGGATACCTGATCTCCCAAAACGGATGGACCAACCTGAAGATCACTGCACAGACCGACTGGCCGGAAACACGGCTGCGCATGGCCGTACGAAATGACTGGCCCCTTTTCATCACAATTATCGAAAAAACTCTTTTGTCCATGGACAGGGAAGTCCGGGAAAAAGCCTTTAACAAATGGGTTCCGGTCAGGTTTGAGCATGGGCTTGAAAAAAAGGTGGTGTACGAAATCATCCTGCCCATGGCTGTCTCCGGCATTGTCATTATCACCGTTGTCCTGGTTTTCCTGGTAATTCTGATCCGGAAAAATAAAAAAATTCAGGCTGTCAAAGAAGCGCTGAAAAAGCTGTCCGTGGCAGTGGAGCAAAGTCCGACCTCCGTGGTGATCACAGATACCCGGGGCATCATTGAGTATGTCAATCCAAGATTCTGCCGGGTCACCGGATACACAGCCCGGGAAGCCATCGGAAAAACCCCGGCCCTTCTCAAAAGCGGACAACAGTCCCCAAAGGTTTATGAAGATCTCTGGCAGACGATTAAAGCCGAAAAAACCTGGCGGGGTGAATTTTTAAACAAAAAAAAGGATGGCACCCTGTTCTGGGAATCCGCCGCCATTGCCCCCATAAAGGGCTTGGACGGAACCGTTACCCACTATGTGGCCATCAAGGAGGACATCACCCAAAGAAAGCAGATGGAAGTTGACCTCGAACATCGGATCATGGAGCTTGACCAAACCCAGACCGCCATGCGCAAAATGATGGAGGACCTCGACCAGGAAAAGGCCCGGGCCGAGGCCGCCACCCAGGCCAAAAGCGATTTTCTGGCCAATATGAGTCACGAGATCCGCACGCCCATGAACGCGGTGATCGGCATGAGCCATCTGGCCCTGAAAACGGATCTGACGCCCAGGCAGAAGGATTACATTGAAAAAGTGCATCTTTCCGCCCAAAGTCTGCTGAGGATCATCAACGACATCCTTGATTTTTCCAAAATTGAGGCCGGCAAACTGGATGTTGAAAACATATCCTTTGACCTTAATGAGGTGCTGGACAACCTCTCCCGGCTGATTACGGCCAAAGCCCAGGAAAAGGGGCTGGAACTGATTTTCAACCTGGACGCCCGGGTGCCTATGTTCCTCAGGGGCGATCCTTTGCGGCTGGGGCAGATACTGCTGAATCTGTCCAACAATGCCCTCAAATTTACGGAAACCGGCGAAATCGAGGTCTCCATCACGCCTGTTGAAATCAATGAGACACAGGCAATGCTCAAATTCGAGGTCCGGGACACCGGCATCGGCCTGACCCCGGAGCAGACCCAACGTATTTTTCAATCCTTTCAGCAGGCTGACACCTCCACCACCCGCAAATACGGAGGTACCGGACTGGGACTTGTCATCTGCAAAAAGCTCAGTGAGCTGATGGGTGGTGCAATCGGGGTGGAAAGCCACGCAGGCCGCGGTTCCATTTTCTGGTTTACGGCCAGGCTGGGCCGGGTGGACAAAGTTGAGAAAAAACCGGAAATTGTGCCGGAGACCTTAAACGGCATGAAGACCCTGGTGGTGGATGACAACCATACCTTCTGCCAGGTGCTGACGTCTTATCTCAAAGAGTTCGGTTTTCAAGTGGATACAGCCCACTCAGGCCCCCAGGCCCTGGATATGATTACCAGGATGTCCCGGTCACAGGATGCCCGGTACCAGCTGGTGTTCATGGACTGGCAGATGCCGGCAATGGACGGCATTGAGACGGCCCGGCGGATCAGGAAGATCCAAGTCCCGGCCCCCAAGGTGATCCTTGTCACGGGCCATGGCCGGGAAGATATCATTGAGGAGTCCCAAAGCGCGGGCCTGGACGGTTTTCTTCTAAAACCCCTGACCCAATCCATGCTCTTTGATGCGGTGATGGAGGCCTTTGGGCAGGATGACCATGGAACCGAAAGGCAAAAAAAGGTTTTGGACACCCCAACGCCGCAAGAATTGAACGGCATCCGGGGGGCCCGGCTGCTCCTGGTGGAGGACAATAAAATCAACCAGCAGCTTGCCCTGGAACTGCTCAAAGGAGAGGGTTTTTATGTGGAGGTGGCCGATAACGGCCGGGCCGGAGTGGACATGGTGGAAGCATCCCTTGAAAACAAATTGTTTGATGCGGTGCTCATGGACCTGCAGATGCCTGAAATGGACGGCAGGACCGCCGCGTCAAAAATTCGCAACCTTGACGACAAGAGCCTGAAAGATATTCCCATCATCGCCATGACCGCCGATGCCATGACCGGGGTCAAAGAAGAGATCCTGGGCCTGGGCATGAATGATTACATCACCAAACCCGTTGCCCCGAGTGAGCTGTATAAAACCCTTATCAAGTGGATAACACCCAGGGAAAGGCCGCTGCCGAAACAATACATGGCTTCTGTCCAGACAGATCCCGATACAGCCGGACTGCCCCCACTGGAAGGGATTGACACAAGGCTGGGGCTGACCAGGACCAATGGCAATACCTGGCTTTACAAGGAGTTATTGGTGAAATTTCATGCCGGACATGGCCCCGCAGCGCTGGAATTCAACCAGGCCGTTGAGTCGGGTGACCAGAAAACGGCCGTACGCCTGGCCCACACGGTCAAAGGCCTTGCCGGAACCATCGGAGCAAGAGGCCTGCAGGCCGTTGCAGCCGAACTGGAAGCGTCATTGAAATCAAACATGAACGCCCCTGAAAATGAAACGTTGCGCCACAATTTTTTAACGGCCTATGAAGCTGCGGCAGCGGCTGTGGCGCCAGTTGCAATGCAGCCCAAAACAGAAGAAAACAATAAGAGTCTGCGGCGGGGCAACAAGGAAGAGCTGCTGATCTTTTTAAAGGATCTTGCATTCCATGTACAAAAATACACGCCCAAGCCTGCCAAAACCGTTCTTGGAGAAATGGCCGCGTTTGACTGGCCCCAACGTTACAGCGTCAAACTGGCCGAACTTGATACAATGGTTAAAAAATATCAATTTAAGGATGCCGCATCCATTCTAAATTCTTTTATATCGGACCTGGAACAGGAGGAATAAGAAAGTCCGGCCCCCAAAAAACGCCTGACAATGCGATCATTTGTCCGGCAGCTGTTTTGACAAATTGGCAATCTCCACATATGTTTCCAGCCGGACAAGCCTTTTTTCATGATCATCCAGACGATATGCCAGCCGCTCCAGGGCCTTGCTCATGTTCTGCATGCGTTCATTAATCAGTATGGCCTGCTTTGTTGCATCTAATATCCGGTCAACTGTTCCCATTTATTCCTGTCCTTTCCACCTTCATGCGGGCTGATTCCATGCAGTCAAGGCGATCAAGAGTTTCATTGAGTTGGGCAAGTCCTTTGTCAAACGCTTCATGAGCCTGCTTTGTTGATCTTTCCAACTCCTGAAGCAGCGCGTTTAAAAGTTTGTCTTCCTGTTCGGTAACCTCAGGTACCGGTTTACACCGTTTCCTGACAAGCTCTGAAACGCTCACCCCCTCTTTTTCAGCCTCAGATGTGAGCCAGGCTTTAAACTCAGGGGTGGAAAGAATTGTTGTCCTTACAGTTTGTGCGGCGGGCATGACACCTCCTCATTTAATATTTATTATCACTTACATTATAACAATAATGACAACAATCTCAACCCCATAGTTCAAACCTGTTAAAAAGATGTTTTCTATGAATAACAAATAATGTATGTGTAAATTGTCTTTTCCATAAGTACTGAAAATATCTAATCTCATAGGTTCAAAATGGTTCAAATAGAACGTCTGAAACAATTGGTCGACATTCTTTCAGTCCGCCGATATCCCATCAGCCTGCAGGATCTGCACGCCCTGGTGGACTATTCCCAGGCAACGCTGAAACGCTATATCAGGCGTCTGCGGGATGACGGGGCGCCCCTTCGATTCGATAAGGAAGCCGGGGGGTATATCCTGGATAAAACCGATGAAGCGGCCCTGCAACTTCCCGGTTTCTGGCTGAACATCTCCGAACTCCATGCGTTGCTTGCCATCAATGAACTGATCACCCAGCTGGGTCCGGGCCTGCTGAAACCGGAACTTGTGCCCATCCGCAGCCGCATTGAAACCCTTTTGTCCGCCAGGGGCGTCTCAACAACGCAACTTGCCCGCCGCATTAAAGTCATCGGCATCGGCATCCGGGGATGCCGCCCCATGGCCTTCAGCACGGTAGCCACCGCCCTGATCGAGCGCACCCGGTTAACCCTTTGCTATCACAGCCGGGGAGAAGACAAAAAACTCATTCGCACGGTTTCACCCCAGCGACTGTTCTATTACCGGGGAAACTGGTACCTGGCGGCCTTCTGCCACAATAAAAACGCCCTGCGCGCCATGGCCCTGGAACGAATGAGCGATATAACCAGGACCGAAACGGCCTGTCTTGAGGTGGATGACCGGCAATTGAACGACCACTTCTTTTCATCCTTTGGCATTTTTGGCGGCCGCCCCACAGCCCGGGCGATTTTACGCTTTTCCCCCAAAGCTGCCCGCTGGGTAGCCGAAGAGCAATGGCACCCGGACCAGGCAGGCCAATGGCTTTCCGACGGCAGCTATGAACTGCATCTGCCCTATGCGGACCAAAGGGAACTTGTGATGGAGATCCTGCGTTACGGCCCCGATGTCAGGGTCGTGGCCCCCAAAAGTCTTGAACAGGAGGTCTGCCGCAGGCTTCAAAAGGCTCTGAATCAGTACGAAAAAAAAACCGCATCAAAAAAGTAAAAAAAAGCGGCATCAGGATCAAAATTTGAGATCGACAGGTGATATGCTGTGACTCAAACTGAAAAAACATATGAGGAGGTAAAACATCAAGATGACTTTTGCTGAATTTTTTAAAACCGCAACCGGAAACCGGCCCTATGGGTATCAGTGCCGACTGGCCTGCGGAGAAGCTGCGCGACCTGAAATAGCCGACACGCTCATCGGCGGGACATCATGCGCCTCCCAACTCATTGATATTCCCACGGGACTTGGCAAAACTGCGGCGGTTGTTTTTGCATGGCTTTGGAATAGAATTGTTCTTGGAGATGAAACCTGGCCCCGCCGCCTGGTTTATTGCCTTCCCATGCGCACCCTTGTGGAGCAGACCGCCGGAGAGATTGAGGAGTGGCTGGCCCAGCTTGCAGACTGGGCTCCAGACGGAAAAGTCAAAGAACGAACGTTTTGGCTGAAAGAACATTCTCCAATTATTCTTATGGGAGGGGAGGAAAACAATGCCGCACGGCGCGAATGGGACATTCACCCTGAAAAACCTGCCATCCTTGCAGGTACCCAGGACATGTTGCTATCCCGTGCGCTTAATCGCGGTTACGGCATGGCCCGTGCCAGATGGCCCATGCATTTTGCCCTGCTGAATAACGATGCACTATGGGTGATGGATGAAGCCCAGCTCATGGATGTGGGGCTGGCAACCTCAGGTCAGCTGCAGGCCTTCCGTAATGACGAAAAAAGCCGGATGCCCCATCCCTCGTTCACCTGGTGGATGAGCGCGACATTACAGGAGTACTGGCTTGAAACACCAGAAATGACGAAGTATCTGCCGGATCTCAAGACAAAAAAAATTGGAACTGCCCCTGAAGACCGGACAGGCCCTAAATGGGAGAATGTCAGAAAAACGATACATATTCACCCTCCTTTAGAAGATAAAAAATTGGCAGATTTTGCCGGTGAGAAATTTACCGATAACGGCACAACCCTCATTATAGTCAATACGGTCAAACGTGCCGTTGAAGTGTATAAAGCTCTAACAAAGAACAAAAAAATAAACACCGGCGTAGAGATTCATCTCGTTCACTCGCGTTTCAGGCCCTGCGACCGGCAGCATTGGCAGACAACGTTTTTAAACCGAAAAGCACTTGCTGCAAGACCAAAGTTAATTATTGCAACCCAGGTAGTAGAAGCAGGGGTGGATATTTCAGCTGATGTGCTTATCACTGACCTGTCACCCTGGACAAGCCTTGTGCAGAGGTTTGGCCGGGCAGCCCGGTATGGGGGGCAGGCGGAAATCTATGTAATTGAAATTGAAGAAAAGAAAACAGCGCCCTATGAATATGAAGAACTGGAGGCTGCCAGTACTGAATTAAAAAAACTGGCAGATGTCTCCATTCCTTCCCTGGAAGCTTTTGGCAAATCACTTTCACCCGAACGTAAAAATCAACTTTACCCCTATTCTCCACCCTTCCTTCTCCTCCGGCGGGAACTGGATGACTTGTTTGACACAACAGCAGATCTGACCGGTGCGGACCTGGACATATCCCGGTTTATCCGGACAGGAGATGAAAATGACTGCCAGATCGCTTGGATCGAGCTTGGCCCCAAAGACCTTCCACCCGATGATTTCCAGCCCTCCCGTGGGGAGCGGTGCAATGTTCCCATAGGAGATGCCGTAAAATTTGTGGCCGCCGGCAAAGGTTCGGTATGGGCATGGGATTATCTTGATCGGGCCTGGCTGCCGTTGGCTTCCCGAGACATCTATCCGGGCCTGCTCATCCTTGCCCGTGCCGATCTTGGCGGGTACAACGCTGAACAGGGGTTTGATCTTTCCAGCAAAAAACCTGTGGCATGCGTTGCAGGCACCATGCCCTTACCCCCGGATATTACAGCCGATGCTGCCCAGGATGATGAATCCCTGTCGGAAACAGACCAATGGCAGACCATTGCCGAACATGGCAGGCTCACAGCTCATTTCCTGACGGTTGCAGGCCTTTTCCCCTCAAAAACAGCGCCCATCCTTAATGCCGCAGCCCTCTGGCATGATCTTGGGAAAGCCCATCCGGCATTTGTCTCGCTCATCAATCCGGACAAGGAGCACCTGGGCGGCGATATTGCCAAAGCCCCGCAGACAGCTTGGCGCAAACCTGTAACATACAAGGCCTCAGACACCGATATTCGCCCGGGATTCCGGCATGAACTGGCCTCCGCCCTGTCTCTGATAGATCTTTTACACCAGTGTGCCCCCTTTCACGAGGCATTGCTTGGACCGTGGCAAGCCTATATGGATGTAAAACAGACGGAGTCTTTCAAAAAACCAGCCCGTATAACGCCCATCCAGGAATACCTTAAAGGACTTTTTGCCCACGAATTCAATCTGCTGCTCTACCTGGTGGCATCCCACCACGGTAAGGTTCGCGGCAACATGCAGGCATCTCCTGCGGACCAGAAACATCCCGTGGCCAAATCAGGGGATACCATGCCAATTCGGGGAATTTTTGAAGATGACGTCATTCCGTCCACCTGCCTTGGCATGCCCGATGGCTCCGATACCAGGATACCAGTCACCCGTCTCACTCTGGAGCCTGCAGCC
Source organism: uncultured Desulfobacter sp. (assembly GCF_963665355.1). Lineage (GTDB taxonomy): Bacteria > Desulfobacterota > Desulfobacteria > Desulfobacterales > Desulfobacteraceae > Desulfobacter. The sequence continues at coordinate 3,327,905 of NZ_OY762229.1, read as the reverse complement.
ATGGGACTTTCCCAAAGCTTCGGAGCAAGCTGGGCCGATCGCTGTGCCGCACTTCTTGACGAGCACGGTCCTTTTGTTCTTGCCTGGCTGGAAACCCTCATCCGTGCTGCGGACGCACGGGCTTCAAAATAAGGAATTTTTAGTATGGCCATACATTTTCATACACTGACCGGCTGTGCGCCGACACCCCTTGCAAGCTATCTCAAAGCGCTGGGTATTCTGCGCCTTATTTCAGAACAGGCAGATAAAAAGGCCAGGGGTGCCTGGCGAAACGAGTCTTTGATACTTGCGACATCCCTGACAGATACGCAGCTGATGGACTTCTTCCTGAAGCAATATGCACCCACACCCCTCATATCACCATGGAACAGGGGATCAGGCTTCCTGTCCCAAAAAGACAAGGCCGCAACCTACCTTGAAAAAATGGAAAATTCTCCCCTGCCACGCCTCAAGGTATATCAGAAGGGGATTCAGGCAGCCCGATCAATATCCCTTTTCAAACAGTTACAGGATACTGCAAACAAAAAAAAAGAATTTGAACAACTGAAACCCAGATATATTGAGGAATGCCGCCGGAAATGGCGGGGAAAACACCTGCAATGGCTGGAAACAGCCGTTATTCTCCAGGCAGACGGTACCATGTCATGGCCCTCCCTGCTGGGGACAGGCGGGAATGACGGCCGCTTGGATTTTACGGACAATTTCAGACAAAGATTTGCTCAACTGTTTGACCTTTCGGACGAAAACGCACCTGTACCGACCAAAACATGCGACCTTCTTTCCCATGCCCTGTTCGGAAATGCGGTTCTGGGAACCGGAGATTACGCTATTGGTCAATACTCCCCCGGTGCCGCAGGCGGTGCCAACAGTTCCGATGGCCTTGACGGAAAGGCCAATGTCAACCCATGGGATTTTATTCTTTTTTTTGAAGGCACGATCCTTTTCGCTTCAGCAGCCTCCCGCCGGCTAAAAACAGGGCTGTCAGGGTCTGGGTCGGCACCATTTGCTTTAATGGCCCAGCCTGCAGGGCACCCGTCTTCAAGCACAGAGGACAAGGCTATGCGGGGCGAACAATGGATGCCCCTGTGGCATCAATTCTCATCGCTCAATGAAATCCGGGCATTGCTGGGGGAGGGGCGAGCCCAGCTTGGGCGATCTTCCACCAGAGACCCTGTTGAAATGGCCCGGGCCGTTGCACGCCTTGGCACCACACGAGGAATCCTGGCCTTTGAACGCTTCGGTTACCTTGAACGAAACGGCCAGGCCAATTTTGCGATTCCGCTGGGACGCCGGCAGGTCTGCTCTCAACCCCACCAAAACCTTCTCAATGATCTGGATGAATGGCTCGTCCGGCTGCATAGAAAAAGCCGGGGAAAAGAGTGTATCCACTCCCTTGTCACAGCAGTTAAAAATCTCAATGAGGCCATCCTTGCCGCAACGGCTGATGCCGCCCTTCCCTTGCGCTGGCAGAATATTCTGATTGCTGTTGCGGATATTGACCAGATTGCAGAAAAAGGGGGGCTTGACACCAAAGATCCCAGCGGTAACAAGGTGAAGGGGACTGTCCTTCGCGACCTGAGCCCCGGATGGATAGCGGCATCAGATGACGGAAGCCCTGAATTCCGGTTATCCGTGGCTCTGGCCTGTCAATACCGGATCCGCCGTCACTGGCTGCCGCTGAACAAATTCGGACGGCTTGATGATGCCGGTGCCCCGTCGGTTGTCTGCCATGGCCGCAATCTTATCGCCGACTGCATCGCCTTTATAAACCGGCGTCTGATAGAGTCGTCCGCAAGGGCATCCCGGGCCTTTGACCAGACTCCTGCAAGGCAAAATCTTTGTGCAGACCTGAGGGACATTGCCGTTTTCCTGCAGGGCGGAACGGATCATCATCGGCTGTTGCGGCTTGCTCGGGCGTTTATGGCACTTGACATCAAAGCACTCGGGGAAAAAGACACTCCTCTTTCCCGACCCAAAGGACCGATCATTATCGATGATGCCTTTACCCTGTTCAGACTCTGTCTTTTACCTGAGCATCAAAAAGGCGAAATTCCAGTCAGGGCCGATATTTTCCGCAGGCTCTCTTCGGGCGACATGCCTGCCGCAGTCCGGCTTGCGGCCATGCATCTTCGTGCCCACGGAATCACAAGTCCGCTCCAAAGGGCCGCAGGCAATGCCCGGCTGCTTGCGGCAAGCCTTGCCTTTCCCCTTTCCCGTTTTTCCCATAAGTTGCTGATCCATGAATTTTCCATTGAAAACACCATAACCAACAAGGAGCTTGAAAAACATGAGTCTTAATCTTTCATTGCTGGATTCGTCACACCGCATCCTTTTTAACATTCCGCTAAAACCCTTGCAGGGCGATCGTTTCCAGCCAACAGGGTTTCCAAGCCTGGGTGCGGCGACCTATCAGACCCCCAAGGGAACCAGTCTGCTTGTGGAGTCTGCCCAGAGCATGGCAAACCGCCTGGAGGCCACCATTTGGGATGAGGCCCGGCAGCAACCGGTTGAAGATGCCGCCGGCATTTCATATATCCGGGTTGAAAGAAACGGGCAGTTCTTAACATCCTCTATTCTTGAAGCCCACAGAATAAACAGTCCCTATCTGCTTGAAGGAGCGGATAAAAAATTTTTTGACGAACTGAAAAAATCTCTGGGAGGCCTGGCTGAAGGACCTATAGACAGAAAGCTGTTCGCCCGGACCCTGTTCAAATACGATGTCAATACACTGATCCATGGTGTGTTTCTGGCCAAAAAAGATCTCGCCGGGGGACGTCTTCGTATTGCCCGGGCTCTTTCCGCGTTTGTGGAGGCAGACGGCGTGGAACTTGCTGCATCCGGCGGAGTGAAAAACGACCATGTCAACCCGTCCGGTGATACCGCCAAGGGATTCGGCAATGTCCCTTTTGCCCGGGATGAATACACGGCCGGCAATATCACCCTGTATGTCAATATCGACCTTGACCAGATCCGGGGTTACGGTCTGGAAAAAGAGGCGGAAAGTCTTTTGATACTGCTTTCGCTGTACAAGGTGCGCGCGCTGCTTTCCGGCGCCCTGCGATTCCGCACCGCATGTGATCTTTCTGTGGCCGTGGAAAAAATTTTGGCTGTCCAGCCCGGGGGGTTTGTTCTTCCGGAACAAAATGAAATTGCCGCAGCGCTGAAAAAAGCTGTTGCTGCCAATGGGTCCGCTTTTCTGCAGACGGTTGTTCAGTACAATGACAAGCTTGCAAAAGGAAAGGCTGAAGAATCTGAGGAACTGCAATAAGGAGGCGGTATGCCCACACTTTCCATACGTTTTACCGGGGGACACTACCATGCCACCCCGTGGGGTAAGGCTCACAATGAAGGTGATGTTGAATGGCCCCCGTCGCCATGGCGAATGCTCAGGGCACTTCTGGCCACGGGGTATGCCAAATTACCGGAGTGGCAGAGCGGTCGGATGCCCGACACTGCGGTTACGCTGATCGAAAAACTGGCGTCCGTGTTACCGTGTTATTGGCTGCCGGAAGCCATTGGTACGCACACACGGCACTATATGCCCGTCCCGGCCAAGAGTACGCCAGGCAAAACCACGCTGGTTCTTGACGCCCGGGCGGTAACCGGCATTGATCACCAGCCGCTTCTCGTCCATTGGGATACGGAACTTGAGAATAACGAGGAAGCGCTTTTTCTTAAGCTTTCCCTTGGGCTGGGCTATCTGGGCAGGGCTGAGTCATGGACCCAGTGCGAACTTATAAAAGACATGCCCATAACAGAGGAGTGGGTCACACCCTGTGAGGATGATTCAGCTCCTGTTCATAAACCAGGCTGGGAACAGATTGCCTTGATTGCTCCGGTATCCGGGCATGACTATGCGCAATGGCGCAAGAACTCCCTGGAAAAATCCAGCGAAGGACAGAAATTAACCGCAGCACAAAGAAAAAAACAAGAGGCATTATACCCCGCCGATCTTGTTGCCTGTCTTCAGGCAGAAACCGGCTGGCTGCAAAAAAACGGATGGAGTCAACCGCCGGGAACCCGCAAAGTGCTTTACTGGCGGCCCGCCAAAGATGCCATTGGCGTAACCGCCCCGGCGCCCGTTCCGGCAAGGCCGAAAAAAACAGCGCAATTTGCATTGCTTGCCATTGCCGCCGATGCCCGCAGCCGCTCCCCCATGCCGCTTGTTCACCGGACATTGCCACAGGCAGAACTGTTGCATAGGACCGTGGCAAGTTTTGTCGGGAACGCCCAAAGCCATCAGGCAGCGGCGGAACTTCTCGGCCTGGATGAAGAGAACAAACCGCTGACAGGTCACCGGCATGCGCATATTTTACCCCTTGGCCTGCTGAAACAGGACCGGCATCTGGATCATATCCTGATATGGGCACCCGGCGGACTTGGCAGTTCTTCACAGGCAATTCTCCGAAAAATTCGGAAAACCTATATGAAAGGCGGTGTCGGAACGCTTGCGCTTCGTTTTGCCGGTGCAGGAACTACCGAGGATTTCAGACAAGTTCCCGGGATCTCAGCATTTATAGACGAATCAAGAGTCTGGCAATCCCTGACCCCGCTTGTTCTACCCAGATTCCGGAAAAAAAGCGGGAGAAACACACCGGATGGACAGGTCATGGCAGAACTTGCCTCCCGCGGCATCCCGGCCCCGGAAAATATTGAATGGCTTCGTGATGAAAGCATGGATCTTCGGCACTTCATCCGCACCCGCCGCAAAGGCGCACCACCTCCTGAGGATTACGGCTACGCTGTTCGCCTGATCTTTGCGGAACCGGTAACCGGTCCCATCTGTCTTGGGTATGCGTCCCACTTCGGCCTGGGTCTTTTCGTACCGGTACTCTTTGGCTCAACACCCCCGAAGTCGCCCCCGAAGTCGCCCCCGAAGTCACCCCTGGAGTCACCGACCGACTTCAGGTCATGACGGAGAAAAGGATATAAAACGATGAAACAGATTACCGCTTATTTTCGTACTGTCACCCCGCTCTTTCTCGGCGGCGCGGAGAATACCCTTGAGGCGGAACTGAGACCTGCCGCCATCAAGGGCGCGTTGCGTTTCTGGTGGAGAACGTTGCAATGGGGAAAAGGGATTCAGGATGCCGCCTGCCTGAAAAAAAAAGAAGATACACTCTTCGGAAGCAGTGAAGTCATAAAAAGCAAGGATTCCGCAGGCAAAACAATTTTTCAGGGTGGACAGGCCCGATTCCTTTTGATGGTGGAATCTCAATGTCAACCTGTTGAAATTAAAAAAGGAGATGTGCTTTCCAGGATTGGTGATCGTGCGGTTCATAGTTCCACGAATCCGAATGCCATAGTCGGTGATGGCGCACGGTACCTCGGATATGGGTTGATGGCCGCGTTTCCGACAAGGGACAAGCTGACAAAAAAGGTAATAAAAAAAGCTGGGCAATTAGACCGTCCCTGCTTTGCCGCGCCCTTTGAGTTTACTGTACGGCTTATCTTTCGAAACAGCGTTGCGGACGGGGACGTTTTCAAAGAAGTCGCTGATGCATTGAAATTGCTGGGACTCTGCGGCGGGATAGGCAGCCGCAGCCGCCGTGGGTGGGGAAGTTTGACACTGACGAAACTTGAAGAAAATGAAACTGAAATATGGGCCGCCCCGAAAACGTTTGACGAATTCAAGTCAAAAATCGAGGAAACTACCGGTAGTCAAAAGAGTGGAGCTGCAGGACTGCTCCCGGAATGGACAGCTTTTGCTGCCGGCCATAGCAGGATAGTGCTGTTGCAGGACGGCATTCATTCGCCGCTGGAGACTCTTGACCAAATGGGTCGGGATTTTGTTTTCTTCAGGAGTTGGGGCAAGAATGGAAAAGTGCTCAATAAGCCTAGTGAAAAGAACTTCCAGTTTGATCATGATCTTTTCAGAAAAATCCAACCCCGAGATCGACAGACTGAACACCCTCAGCGCATTACGTTTGGATTGCCCCATAATTATGGCAAAAATGTACAGGATCAGGTAATTCCTGCCAACAATGACCTGACCAGGCGGGCCTCACCGCTTTTTTTTCATGTTCACCAAGCATCGGCAGACAATCTACCAATCGGGGTGCTGACCTATCTGCCTGCAAGGTTTTTGCCGGAAAGGCAAGATAAGGTAAAATTTGGGGGTCCACCTGTTGAACTTGCCCATGACGGCGTTGGTGACTTCTGGAAACCAGTAGAAAATTTTCTGGACCGCGTCATGGGCGCTGACGGCAAACATCCGGTCACGCCACCGTTGACGCCAAGTCAGGTTACATTTGAGCAGACAATGGAGGTGACTTTATGACCTTCCAGCTTCATCTCACCTTTGGCCCGGTGCAGGGTTTTGTTGCCCAGGCCCGCCGGACCCGGGATCTGTATTCCGGTTCGTTTCTGCTTTCCTGGCTGGCGTACAAGGCCATGGACGCTGTGGAATCAGCCGGGGGAACAATTCTTCTGCCCGATTTTCAAACCGTTAAACGATTGATTGAAACGGATAAGGTCAGGCACGGTGTCGCTCCCAACCGATTTGCAGCCTCCTTTTCCGATAAACAACAGGCGGCAGAGACCGCCCGGCAAGCGCAAAACGCGCTGCTGAAGGAGTGGCGGAAGATCGTCGGAAGAGTTTGGGCGCGCTTTGTCAGCCCGGCTGCCCCCCGTGGAAACGGGACAGAAATAATCTGGGAGCGGCAGATTGAAAACTTCTGGGAGATTGCCTGGACCGTCGGCAGCGAGAAAGAGACTAGCCTGCTCGACCACCGCAAAAACTGGCGGACCCCACCCATATCCGTTGAAGGCGGTGACCATTGCACCCTGATGGGGCAGTACCAGGAACTGTCCGGTTTTTTCCGCTCCAAAGAATCCGGCAGCCAGGATGCTTTCTGGAAAAACTTCAGGAAAAACTTAGATTCCAGACTCAACCTCAGGGAAGATGAGCGGCTCTGCGCCATTGCCCTGGTCAAGCGCTTTTTTCCTGAGGTTGCCGTGGATATCATCGGATATGACCTTGCCGCGCAAACCTGGCCGTCCACGGTTTCCATTGCCGCCCTGCCTTTTCAGAAAACAATCCTGAAGAATAGGCAAAAAGACAACACGCTGTATGGAAAGGCCAAAGCCTACGCCGATCTGGTCAAAACAGAACGTGGCGCGCTTGTTTCCGGCAATACTGTTATTCAAATGATACAGTCCTATCCGCTCGCAGCCGGTGATTTCAAGAAACTTTCGGGGAACTTCCTGAACCGGACCGCTTTACAGAATAAGCAGGGAACTCCACTGAATAATCCGGATACTGCTGAAGAAAGGCGCAGGGTTTTTGTCAACGAATTACTTGAACTGGAAAAGGCATCTGGTGACCGTGCCGGAAATTTTTACGCCCTGCTGCTGATGGACGGTGACCGTATGGGCGAACTTATCCGGGATAACGATGCAGCGACCATCACTAAAGCGCTTACTGATTTTTCAGCCAAGGCGCCGGATATTATCAAAAAACATGACGGCATCACCGTTTATGCCGGAGGCGACGACCTCTTTGCCCTGCTGCCAATCGATACAGCGCTTGATTGTGCTTGGGAGGTGAGTGAAGCCTATAAACAGGTATTTAAAACCTGTGAGATAAAAAACAAAGAAAAAGCGACCATCTCCGCTGCTGTAATTTTTGCCCATTACAGTATCCCTTTGCGGCAGGTTATTGCCCGGGCGCACTCTCTCCTGGATGATACGGCCAAGGAACAAACCGGCAGAGACGCCATAGCCCTTGCCCTCTTCAAACCAGGCGGCGAGATTTGCAGCTGGGCCGGGAAATTCAAACAGTTCAAATCGGGAACTCAGCAAGAAAACTGCTTCCAGCCATTAACTTCCAAATTCAAAGAGGCAGACAGCGTTGATTCGCTCAGTTACTCATATCTCTATAATCTCAAACAGCGTTTTTCTGCCCTGGAAGAGGATGTCGGCAGCTTTACAAAAAGGGATCTGATAGATCTGTTCACCGCCGAGCTTATACATGGTAGCCTCGATAAAGACCCGGAAAAGGCAAAAATGCAGCGGGAAAAGGCAATGGATCTTATCAGTCAACTAGTGGCTGTCTGCTATGACGAAAAAACAAAACGGCTCAATTTTGACGGCGCCCGTCTGGTTCGCTTTCTGGCGGTGAAAGGTAAGGAGGGAAACGACCGGTGAACCAGATAATTTATTATTCACTGACCCCGCAGGATGCCTGGTTTTTCCGGGACGGGCGCCCCTATAACAAAACGGAATCCAATCAGGCCGACGCAATGTCACAATTTCCGCCGTCACCCCGGACCATTGCCGGTGCCCTTCGTGCCGCACTGGCCCGCGCCAATGGATGGGAAAAGGGCCCAACATGGGATTGCAGCCTTAATCCGGTTATAGGAAACGGCCCGGATGACCTGGGTGCGTTGAAATTCACCGGGCCGTTTCTTATGAAAAACAGGCTGCCATTCTACCCCGCGCCACTGCACCTTCTGGGTAAAACAGAAGAGGAAAATGAGGAAAAAACGAAAGAAAAGATCTGGAACCCCATCACCCTGCTTCGACCAGCAAACGAAAAAACACTGACCGACAAAGGCTATATACACCTGCCGGAAACGGACGGGAATCTTTCCGTTAAAGGGCTGAAACCGGCAGAAAAACGATGGCTGAGTAAAACCGGTTATCAGTACATCCTTGCTGGAAATCTGCCGGGGGCAGAAGATCTGAAGGCAGCAGATTCCCTGTGGAAAATAGAACGCCGCGTCGGTCTGCAACGCAACCCATCAACCCTGCAGACCGAAGAAGGGGCACTGTACAGCCCGGCGTTTGTACGGCTTTGCAAAGAAACATCTCTGGGGTTCGGCCTGTCCATGGATGCAACGAAAATGTCCGCAGGCTTCATTGCCGTGCTGCCCGCATTATTTCCCCTGGGCGGGGAGTCCCGACTGGCACTGTGCGAAGAACTGGATACAGTGGATATATTGCCGTCCTGCCCTGAATTAACAGCGGGTGGCAATCTTGTCCGTTTTATCGTGACTGCCCTAACGCCGGTCCCGGCCCAAAGGGAAGAAAACATCACCGCGCTCCTTGGCATTGACGGAGTGGTTGGTGTTTCCGCCTGCGTGGGCAGGCCTGTTTTCTTTGGGGGTTGGAATTCAATCAAAAGGGAGCCGCTTCCGCTTGAACCCTTTTATCCACCCGGCAGCGTCTGGTTCTTTGAAGCGCCGGAAGCTGCATTGCCCCAAATCCTTGCCCTGCATGGCCAATGGATTGGTAAAAAACGCCTGAGTGCTTACGGTTTTGGCCAGGTTGCCATTGGCTGCTGGCCAAAAAAAGACAACAACTGAAATGAGGAGACGACTCCCGATGAAAACACTTTTACTTGGTCTTCTTGCAGAGACATCGATTCATCCCGGTGCAGGACAATCTGCCGACATCATTGACCTGCCGGTGGTCCGCGAGGCGGCGACCGGCTATCCGGTTGTTCCCGGTTCGAGCTTCAAGGGGGCGCTGACTGATTACGCCCGGGATCTGCAGCTGAAGAATGCCGATTTTATCTTCGGCAAGCAGGATGACGCCGGCGCCCTGCTGGTCTCAGATGTCCGGCTCCTGCTCCTGCCGGTGCGCAGTCTGACCTCGGCCTATAAATGGGTAACCTGCCCGCACCTGATTGAACGCTGGCAGCGTGATGCCGAACGTACAGGGAGCGGAAACAATTCTGCGTTCCCGTATTTCTCCGTCGAATCCGGTTCTTTTCTTGGCAGCGATACGGACGGTCTTTTCCTTGAAGAGCGGCAGTTCAAGCCGGTTGCGGGTTCAAATGAAGAACTGAGGCAGTGTGTCAAAGACTTTCTCTTATTGATTGAAGCCATGACACCACTGATCAGACATGAACCCACGCGTACCCGGCTTATCAAACAGCTTGTCATCATCAATGATGATGATTTTGCCTGGTTTGCAAAAAACGGCCTGGGTGTACAGGCGCGAAATTTTCTGAACACGGATACCAAAAAGAGCAAAAACCTCTGGTATGAAGAATACATCCCGGCGGACGCCCTGTTCTACGCAGTGCTTGCCGAACGGAAGGATGGAGCGGTCACAACCATTAAAACACTTTTCCAGGAACAGCCATACCTGCAACTTGGCGGCAACGAGACCATTGGTGCCGGCTGGTTCGCCCTTTCCGTGACAGGAGGTACGCAATGATCCAGACCCTTGAACAGCGCCGGGCGGCCCATGCGCTGAACTGCGTAAATTATCGGAAAGAAGCGGGCCAGAAGACCTATGGGAAGTATGTTTCCTATGTCTCGGCACTGCCTGCGACCATCCTGATGAACGGCCTTGGCCAGGCCTGCGCCACCCTGCTCTCACAAAAGGAGACAAAAGGACATAAGGAGCTGTATGATGACCTGCAATCCTGGCTCTGCGGTGATGATGTTGCTGCCCCCTATCACAATTCAGATAACACTGGCACCCAGCAGCTCATGGATAACATCACCACATCCGATGAAACCAAGTATTTCCGTGCCCGGGCAGAGGCTCTGGCCTATCTGGTCTGGCTGAAAAAACTGGCCAAAGCCTTTCTTGAACAGGGGGAATAATGAGTGTACCATTACCGGAATCATTGAGAATTCAGCAGCGCCCTGACTCCGCCAATACCGGCCTGTGGTATGACAAATTCTGCAACACCTGGAATAACGGCTGGTCAATGGATGCGCCTAAAAAATTGCAATGGATAAAAACAGTCACAGGAAAACAATGCGGCAGTAGTGAACTTCTTGCTGAATATAGCAAGCGGATTGCAATGCTTGCCGATCAGCGCAAAGGCAGCACCCGGGTCTTTTCCACCCTCTACCGTTTTGTCACCGGCATGGGCCGTGAGCATCCGGTGGAAAACGGGTTTGCCTGGCATCATGCACTGGGAGTGCCCTATCTGCCCGGATCATCCATCAAGGGCATGCTCCGTTCATACCTCGACATATGGTCGGACACAGACAAACCTGAAATCAAACGCATCTTCGGCCCCCGCCGATGGCAGGATGAAGAAAAACAATGGCACGATACTGACTCCTCCGCAGGCTCGGTGATCTTCCTTGATGCCGTTCCCATAGCCCCTGTTGCTCTCAAGGCGGACATCATGACACCGCATTACACGCCGTATTATCAGGATGGCAAAGCCCCAGGTGACTGGCATTCTCCCACGCCGATCCCCTTTCTGACGGTCGGTAACGATGCGAAATTTCTGTTTGCTGTTCTGCCGCGCACCAGCGCAGAAAAGGATCAAAAAGATTGCGCAGCTATACTTGCCTGTCTCGGCAAAGCCCTGCAGCTTACTGGTGCCGGGGCCAAAACCGCTGTTGGATACGGTAGGTTCAATCCGGAAAAACAGCAGAAAAATACAAACCACGCCACTCAGACAGGAGAGCATCCCTTGTTTCGAGAAATAAACCATGCCAAGGCAGGAGAACTTGCCCAGGTTATTTATAAAATCGAGCTGTTGACAGATCCCACAATAAAAAAGCAGGCTATAGGAAAAATCTTGGAAAAAATTAAAGGAAAGGAATTTAAAAAGATACGTACTAAAGCAGAAAAAAACCCGGATCATTGGCTTAATAAAATTAAACTTCTCTCATAATAGATACAAAGGATAAAGTATGTCTGAAACATTTCTCATCGCCACCGTGGGCGGCTCCCCAGCCCCCATTGTTGCTTCCATTAAAAAGTGGCAACCTGTTCGGGTGCTTTTCATTGTCAGCATGGAAACAAAAAAAAGTGTGACCACGGATACGGAATTCAACGGCAGACCTTCGCCCTGTATCCTGACCTCAATTAAAGAGAACGGTATTGCTGACTTTACGGGTCGATATGATTTTTTTGAAATACCAGACCCACAGGATTATACGGCATTGGTGCGTGAGTTCCGCCGGATTGATCAGACAGTGAACAAATGGAAAAGGGACTATGACGACATCCGTATTGTCGTGGACATCACCGGCGGCACCAAGCCGATGAGCGCAGCCATGGCGTTGATCGCCTCGCGCTGGGAAAACAGTACTGTGTCTTATGTAGGCGGAACGGAACGAACCAAGGATGGTGTTGGTGTCGTGGTGGACGGGAAGGAACAGATCAGCCATGCCCATAATCCCTGGGCGGCACTTGGCTATCTCGTTGAAGAGCAGGTTAAGACACTTTTTAACCATGGTGCTTACGCCGCAGCAAAGCGCTTGCTTGAGCCTGCACGAAACGCCGCAGACTCACCGCGCAAGGAGGAGTTGAACGCGTTCATTACCTTATGTGACTTTTTTTACCTGTGGAATAATTTCCAGCATAAGGCTGCCTTGAAAATGGTCCCAAGAATAGAAAAGGACTGGAACAATCTGCCCATTGATGCCGATGCCAGATCCGGTCTGCAGCACCGATTTTCCATCTATAAAACCGAACTGACACAGCTCACGAAAGGGGATAATACGGAAGCAACCGGAAACGCCCTTGTGCGTGACCTTCTTGCCAATGCCAGACGATGCATGGGGCAGGAGGAGTTTGACGACGCTGTTGCCCGGCTGTACCGTGCTGCTGAAGCGTTGGCCCAGGCCCGGTTATGCCGGTACGATTTTCCAGATACCGGCGCTATTGCTTTTAACAGGCTCCCCAAAAGAGTGCAGGAAATGTGGCAATCCCATACCCGAGATCAGAAGGGATGTATCAAGCTTGGCCTGCAGGATGACTTCACACTGTTGTATGAACTTGATGATGAACGAGGGAGATGTTTTCGGGAGCTTCATCTGCATGATCCCCAAAAAAGTATGCTCAGCGCACGTAATAAATCCATCCTGGCGCATGGTTATGAACCGGTATCCAGGATCGTTGCTGAAAAATTGTTAAACGCCACACTGAAACTTGCTGACATTGAAAAGGAAAACCTGCTCCAGTTCCCGAAAATATGACCGAAACAGCATAACCCAAAATCAAGCACCTGTAGGCCCTTCATGGTGCAGGGAGTACGCTATGCCTGAAAAGAACAACCTTTTGATCCCGGTCCGCATGGTCAACGAGTATGTTTATTGCCCGCGTCTGGCATATATGATGTGGGTCCAGGGGGAGTTTGCGCACAGCGCCGATACGGTGGAGGGCGCAATACGGCATAAACGGGTGGATAAGCCGGGCGGCAAACAGCCGGAAAAAGCAGAAGAGGGAACGGAAGAGATCCACGCACGATCCGTGGCGCTCAGTTCGGAAATCCTGGGCATCACAGCCAAAATTGATTTGGTGGAAGGCACCGGCATTGAGGTGCAGCCGGTTGACTATAAAAAGGGAAAACGGCCCCATGTTGCGGCCGGGGCCTATGCACCGGAACGGGTGCAGGTCTGTGCCCAGGGTTTGCTGCTGCGGGAGCACGGGTTTAGGTCAGACTGCGGGATTCTCTATTTTGCCGGCTCCAGGGAACGGGTAAAAGTTCAGTTTGACGAAGACCTTATTGCCGAGACCACACGCGCCATTGAAGGGCTCAGGGCTGACAGCGGCAAAGACAAACCGCCGCCTGTGCTTGTGGACAGCCCCAAATGCGCCCGGTGCTCTCTTCTGGGTATCTGCCTGCCCGATGAAATTGGTTTTCTTACCAGCCGGCGTGAAGATATCCGGCCCATCTATGCACGGTCGGAACATGCCTTTCCTTTGTATGTGCAGTCTGCTGCAAGCTATGTGCGCAAAGACGGCGGCAGCCTGGTCATTGAAGAAAAACGGGAAAAAATGGCTGAGGTCCGTTTAAAGGACACATCCCAGGTGGTGCTGTTCGGCCATTGCGGCATGAGTACCCCGGCGCTGCACGAGTGTTTTCGCAGACAGCTGCCGGTGACGTTTATGAGTTACGGCGGCTGGTTCATCGGCCACGGCACGGGAACCGGGCATCATAATGTGGAAACCCGGACTGCCCAGTACCGGGCCAGTTTTGATGAGCAACGCTGTCTGGGCCTGGCGGGAAGTCTGGTCCAGGCCAAAATCCAGAATTGCCGCACCCTGCTGCGCCGCAACTGGAAATCATCGGAAGACGGGGATGACAAGGCGCCGCAGCCTTTGCTGGGCGCATTAAAAAGTGACATGCAGCAGGCGTTAAAGGCGGATAGCCTGCAGACACTTCTGGGCGTTGAGGGAACTGCAGCCCGGCGTTATTTCGAACATCTGGTTTTTATGTTTTCACCCCTGAAGCAGGCGGAAAGGGATAGTTTTAATTTTTCCGGCCGAAACAGGCGTCCGCCCAAGGATCCGGTCAATGCACTGTTATCCTTTGCCTATGCCATGCTGGTCCGGGAGTGGACCGTGGTCCTGTCGGCAGTGGGCCTTGATCCCTACCGGGGCTTTTACCACCAGATGCGTTTTGCCCGCCCGGCCCTGGCTTTGGACATGATGGAGCCGTTTCGCCCGCTGGTTGCCGATTCCACGGTGATTACAGTGATCAACAACGGTGAGGTTAAAATGCAGGATTTTATTACCACTGCCTTTGGCTGTAATTTGACGCCCCGGGGAAGAAAGGCATTTATTACTGCATTTGAAAGACGGCTGGCCCAGGAAGTGACTCATCCGGTTTTTGGCTACCGGCTCAGCTACCGGCGGCTTTTTGAAGTGCAGGCCCGCCTTTTGATCCGGTATTTGACCGGAGAAATTCTTGAGTACCCGACCTTTGTAACCCGATGATCAAGGCATGGGAGAGATAATATGGAACGTGTTTATCTTGTCTGTTATGATATTTGCGACCAGAAACGCTGGCGCAGAATCTACAAAACCATGAAAGGCTATGGCGCATGGCTGCAGTTGTCGGTCTTCCAGTGTCGGCTGAACAAAGAAGAGCTGTTGAAGATGACCGACGCCCTGACGGAAATAATGAACCGGCAGGAGGACCATTTACTGATTATTGACATTGGTCCGGCTGAAAACATTTCCCTGAGGGTGGAAAGCTATGGAAAACCGTTCCAGCCCATTGTCCAGGGCGCAGTGGTCATATGATTTTTTTTGCCGCAGGCTTTCGAGCGGTTCATTGATGAAAATGTCCCTGAAGTCGCTCGAAATGACGATGTTCTTTGAAATTCAGATAAAAAGGATTGAATTTTATACCCAAAGGTGGAAAAAGTATCCTGTTGGGTATTATGTTACCGGGCCTCTCGCAAATACCGCCACCAATCCTTTGTTTATAGGTGGTTTCGAGCAAGCTGTTTTCCGGAGCTTTCGGGCTCCGGCCCCATTGAAGCATAATGGCTGCATGTAACCGTTTAAATATAAACCGTGGTTTTCCGGAGCTTTCGGGCTCCGGCCCCATTGAAGCGCTTCGTCTTCGCCAAGGGTAACGCCTTGTATGTCACGTTTTCCGGAGCTTTCGGGCTCCGGCCCCATTGAAGCTCATCTTTATTTTGTTTAATGAATACATCGGCTAATGTTTTCCGGAGCTTTCGGGCTCCGGCCCCATTGAAGCATCTTCCGGGCAAGCCTTCTCCCACTTAACAAGAGGTTTTCCGGAGCTTTCGGGCTCCGGCCCCATTGAAGCTTCACCTCTGCCGGTTGTGGGTACCATGCGGATTAGTTTTCCGGAGCTTTCGGGCTCCGGCCCCATTGAAGCCTTTCCAAGGTATTCTGCATACCCTGTCCTTAAGTCGTTTTCCGGAGCTTTCGGGCTCCGGCCCCATTGAAGCGCTGACTAAATGGGTCGATATCACAGGGACGAATCAGTTTTCCGGAGCTTTCGGGCTCCGGCCCCATTGAAGCTCTTGGTTTGTAAAGAGGTAATGTAATCAAAAGGAAGTTTTCCGGAGCTTTCGGGCTCCGGCCCCATTGAAGCGGCAATAAAGATGATAGCCCTTGCAGGATTTACTATCCATTTTAAACCACGAACGATCATAGCTTTTTTAGACAATTATCCAGACTTTTTTCAGCATTTTCACAGGCCATAAAAGTTATTAATTCAAACTAAATAGAATAAAAAATCAGCATTTTCAAATGGAGTTTTAATCAAATATTTAATCAGATCTCTCTTGACCCTGTTATGATTTTACGTTAGTCCTAAATGAACGGGTGGAGAGGATTATCAAGCCTTCATACAAGCCAGGGAGAATAAAATGGATTTTGAGTTAAGCAAAGAGCTGCAGATGCTCCAGAAAGAGATCAGAAATTTTGCAAAAAAAGAGATTGCTCCCTTTGCAGACCAGTGGGATGCGGCGCACTATCTGCCCATTAAAGAGGTGATGCGGCCTTTGGGTAAGATGGGATATTTCGGCACCGTGATTCCCGAAGAATACGGCGGAGAAAATTTAGGCTTTCTGGCAGCCATGATCGTGACCGAAGAGCTGGCCAAAGCATCTTCCTCTCTGCGGGTTCAGGTCAATATGCAGGTTCTGGGCTGTGCTTACACCATATATCAATACGGCAATGAAACGGTTCGCCGAAAATATGTGGAAAAGCTTTGCACCGCCGAATACATCGGCGGCTTCGGCATCACCGAGCCCGATGCAGGTTCTGATGTCATGAACATTGCCTCCACAGCCGAAGACAAGGGCGATCACTGGCTTCTCAACGGCAATAAAACCTGGATCTCCAATGCCAGCGTGGCAGACTGCCTGCTCTACTATGCGTATACGGATAAAGCCGCCGGTTCCAAGGGACTGTCCGCCTTTGTCATTGAACCCAAAAACTTTGACGGCATCAGAACATCTTCCCTGGATAAACTGGGCTCCCACTCTTCCCCTACAGGAGAACTGTTCCTGGACAACGTCAAGGTTCCTAAGGAGAACATTCTGGGCAACCCCGGCGACGGGGCCAAGATTGTATTCTCATCTTTAAACCAGACCCGCCTGTCCGCGGCTGCCGGGGGTGTGGGACTGGCCCAGGCCTGCCTGGACGAAGCGGTCAAATACTGCAATGAAAGAAAACAGTTCGGCAAAAAGATCGGTGAATTCCAGATGAATCAGGACATGATCGCCCAGATGGCCACGGAAATTGAAGCAACCCGTCTTCTGGTCTACAAAGCAGCCTGGGCCAAGGACCAGGGGCGATTGAACAACGGCATGGACGTGGCCATGGCCAAATACATGGCCGGCGAAGTGGCTTATAAATGCGCCAACTATGCCATGAGAATTCTGGGCGCCTACGGTTATTCCACGGAATACCCCGTGGCCCGCTACTACCGGGATGCCCCCACCTATGCCATGGTGGAAGGCTCGGCCAATATCTGCAAGTGGATTATTGCCCTGGATCAGCTGGGCATCAGAAAAGCGAACAGGTAGCTTTGCCCACGAGCCAAAAACCAAAAAGATAAGACCAGAAGGATAAGACGAAATAAATCTTTCCTTTGTAATTATTACATGCAAAAGTGGTGATATGGAGAGGTGGCCGAGCGGTTGAAGGCCCTGCTCTCGAAAAGCAGTATCCTGGTAATACCGGGATCGTGGGTTCGAATCCCACCCTCTCCGCCACCCTAAAGGTACGAGCAGTCATAGGCTGACCTGGTTTGTCAACACTCCAGGCTCAATCCCCAACAAAACACAAAGTTAATACAAAATGGTATCTGAACGAAAAAGGAGATTCTCATGTCTGAAGACGTATTAGCCCCCCTGTCAGGGAAAATTGTCAGCATAAGCGTTGAACCGGGCGCGGCCATAGAGGAGGACGACGAAATTCTGGTGATCGAAGCCATGAAAATGGAAACCCCTGTATTTGCGCCATGTTCCGGCACCATATCAAAGATCGCCGTAAAAAAAGGGGATGCGGTGGAAGAGGATGATCTGTTGGCTGTGGTCGACTGATCTGGCGTCAGAGGAAAAACAAATGAAATCCTATTTTGAAAACATGGCGCCCTTTGGCAACGCGCTGAAAAAAGGGACCATGAAGCGCACCCAGGATAACTTTGAACAGGTGGTTGAAGCGGAAAAACAGATTCTGTCCGCGGTGAACCAAGTTAAAAATGCGGGCCTTTCCGAAGAAAAAATCAACCAGCGCGGCCAGATGACCGTCTGGCAGCGCCTGGAATACATCGTGGATCCGGGTACCTGGACCCCGCTTCATACCCTTTTCAACCCTGCGGACAACGTTGAAGGCACCACCAACGTCATTGACGGCCTGGGCAAAATTGCGGGCAAATGGACGGTTGTGATCGGTTTTGACAACAAGGTCATGGCCGGTGCCTGGCTGGCCGGCCAGTCCGAGAACATCCTGCGGGTCACAGACCTTGCTGAAAGGCTGAATATCCCGCTGGTATGGCTGGTGAACTGCAGCGGGGCCAAACTCACGGAGCAGGAAAAATTCTATGCCAACCGGAGGGGCTCGGGCACCCCGTTTTTCAGGCATGCGGAACTTGAACAGGAGGGCATCCCCGTTCTGGCGGCCATTTACGGCACCAATCCTGCCGGCGGCGGCTACCAGTCCATCAGCTCCACGGTTCTCTTTGCCCACGAAAAGTGCAATATGGCCGTGGGCGGTGCCGGCATTGTCAGCGGCATGGCCCCCCAGGGCGGGTTTACCAAGGACATGGCCGAAGACCTTGTCCAAAAAGCCAAGGAGTACCGGGAAAAACCGCCCGGATCCGTTGCCATCCACCATGACCACACAGGTTTTTTCCGCTTTGTGTACAAGGAGGAAAAAGAGGTGCTGGACGGTGTCAGAGATTATATGAAAAAGCTGCCGGCCTATGATCCTGAATTTTTCAGGGTCACTACGCCCAAAGCCCCGGCGTTTGAGGCTGAGGATGTTATGCGCCTTCTGCCTATGGCCTCCAAGACCGTATATGATTTTGACGAAATTCTGGCAAGGCTTGTGGACGGCTCTCAGCACATGGAGTACCGCCCCGACTACGGCCCTGAAGTCTATACAGGGCTTTGCAAAGTGGACGGATTTCTTGTGGCCTGCATCGGAAATCGCCAGGGATATCTTGGCAAGGGCTACCCCGAATATGCCGATTATCCCGGCATGGGGGCAAAGCTCTATCGCCAGGGGCTTCTTAAAATGAACGAATTCGTGACCCTTTGCGGCCGGGACAGAATTCCTGTGATCTGGTTCCAGGACACCTCGGGCATTGATGTGGGCGATATCGCCGAAAAAGCCGAGCTTTTAGGCCTGGGGCAATCCCTGATTTACTCCATCCAGCAGTCAGGCCTTCCCATGATGCTGGCCATCCTGCGCAAGGGGACTGCGGCAGCCCACTATGTCATGGGCGGCCCCCAGGCCAACCGGAACAACGCCTTTACCCTGGGCACCTGTGCCACGGAGATCTGTGTGATGCACGGGGAAACAGCTGCGGTTGCCACCTATGCAAGGCGGCTGGTCAAGGAAAAGGAAGCTGGCCGGGATCTTGGGCCGGTGGTGGAGAAGATGAACGCCCTGGCAAAGCAATATAAGGAGACATCAACCCCGCTTTACTGCGCAAAACATGGTATGGTGGATGAGGTGGTAAAGCTTGCCGATCTGAGGCACTATATGAAATCCTTTGCAGGTGCAGCCTACCAGAATCCCAGATCCATATGCCCCCGGCATCAGATGATCCTTCCCAGAATTATACGGGATAACGCAAAGGCAAAGGAGAAGGAATAAATCATGGGCGATGCGGCGAGGGTGTTTCTCATCGGTATTTTGGGCGTGTCCCTGGGCATGAGTTTTCTCTATCTTTCCATCAAAATTACCGGAAAGGGTGTCACCGCCCTGGAATCAAAAAAGAAAGCCAGGGAAACTGACGGTCAGGAAGGGAACAAATGAGCACGTTGTATTCCCTGTTTCAGACCACGGGGCTGTTTCATGTTACGCCCGGCATTGTGGTCATGTGGATCATCGGGCTGACCCTGATCTACCTTGCCGTTTCAAAGTCTTACGAACCGTTGCTGCTGCTTCCCATCGGGTTCGGAATCATCCTGGTGAACCTGCCCCTGGCAGGACTCATGACCCCCCATGAAGGTCTGCTGTGGAAATTCTACGAGTATGGCATCCACTGGGAGATCATTCCGCCGGTGATATTTTTAGGCCTTGGGGCGCTCACGGATTTCGGGCCGCTCATTGCCAACCCGAGACTCATTTTCCTTGGCGCCGGGGCCCAGGCAGGCGTGTATATCACCTTTTTTGCGGCCCAGGCCTTTGGATTTGACCTGAAAGAGGCAGCAACCATCGGTATCATCGGCGGGGCGGACGGACCCACCACCATATTTCTGGCATCCAAACTGGCGCCCTCTCTTTTGGGGATATGTGCCGTGGCAGCCTACTCCTATATGGCCCTTGTTCCCATTATCCAGCCCCCGGTGATGAAACTTCTGACCACCAGTGACGAAAGACGTATCCGCATGGCCAAAGGCAGAAAGGTGGGAAAGCTTGAAAAAATACTGTTCCCCATTGTCTCCACCTTTGTGATCGTCCTGCTGGTTCCGGCATCCGCACCCTTGATTTCCATGTTCATGCTGGGCAACCTGTTCAGGGAATCAGGCGTGGTAGATCGCCTGAACGATGCGGCACAGAACGAGCTGATGAATATTGTCACCATCTTTCTCGGGGTGCCTGTGGGCGCCACCATGAATGCCGAAAACTTTTTAAGGCCCCAGGTGATATTTGTATTCTGTTTAGGGCTTTTTGCCTTTGTGGCGTCCACCATGACAGGAATTCTTCTTGCCAAACTCATGAACCTTTTTTCAAAAAATAAAATCAATCCCCTGCTGGGTGCGGCAGGCGTCTCGGCCGTGCCCATGGCAGCCAGGGTGGTCCATAAGATGGGCATGGAGGCGGACAAGAAAAACTATCTGCTCATGTATGCCATGGGGCCCAACGTGGCAGGTGTCATCGGCACCGTGATTGCGGCAGGTATCTTTCTGACCCTTTTGGGCGGGTGATCCGTTGTCTGAAGGACCACCGTATTACGTGTACAGGAACTGGCACCAGCATTCTACTCACTATCGCTATCGGGATCGCTATCGACGGGGTATTTAAGCCAATTTCTATTTCAACTTATCCGTCTGAATCTATAGGAATATTGTTTTTCAGTGCTGCCCACCGAAAGGATCTTCGATAGCGATCCCGATAGCGATAGTGATGTGGAGCAATGATTTTATAAGCCATACCATTGGGAGATTGATTTCATCTGCATGCGGGCCTTTCGAGTGGATTCAATTTACGAAACTAAATACCGGTCCGGGCATCCCCATATTTGTCATTCCCGATTTTTAATGAACTCGTTCGTCAGGCAGCCCGGGGAGACATCCTTTATAACGATGACACCACCATGAAAGTCCTTTCGTTAATGGAGGAAAATCAAGACAAAACAGTGAATGAACGAACCGGGATATTTACCACGGGCATCATTTCTCAAATCGGTGATGACCGAAAAATTGCCCTGTTTTACACAGGCCGAAACCATGCAGGTGAGAACATCGCCCGGCTTTATGGGATACGTGACAAAGACTGTCCCCCGCCGATTCAGATGTGCGATGCCTTGTCATGCAATTTCTCTGATGAATTTAAAAGGATTCTTTGAACTGCCTTACCCATGCCCGCCGGAATTGTGTGGATGTAGAAGATCATTTCCCGGATGAATGCGAGCATGTCATAAATGTCCTTGCTGATGTTTATCATAATGATGACCAGACAAAAAAACAAGCGATGACGCCGGAGCAGCGATTGACTTATCACCAGGAACATAGTGGTCCGTTGATGGCAGGTCTTCTGTCCTGGTTGAACAAACAACTTAATGGACATCTGGTGGAACCGAATTCCGGCCTGGGTAAGGCCATCGCTTATATGATTAACCATTGGCCTGAGTTAACCCGTTTTTTGAAAGTGCCTGGAGCCCTCCTGGATAACAACATTTGCGAACGCAGCTTAAAACAAAGCCTCCTGCATCGGAAAAATTCACTATTTTATAAAACAGAACATGGTGCCTTTGTTGGTGATATGTTCATGAGCCTGATTCAGACCTGCAATCTGATGAGGGTCAATCCATTTGATTATCTGGTTTCATTATTTCGTGCTCATTTCTTAAGCTCTTTTGGGAATCAAACCGGTCTTTGCCAGCACTTTGGTATAAAGAGAACTGATCTCTCTGATTTTAAAAATTTTTCCCATACCGGCCAGAATGATCAGAAAGACTGTGCCGACAATCAGACATATAACTATATGCGTAAATAAACCAGAGATCGGGATCACATGAAGAATTCCAACATATATTGCTTTCAGGATCCCCCAGACCATAATACTGACCAGCAACATGACACCAAAGAAGGTATACACATCTGTTTTACCCGTGTTTTGTGTTCTCCTGCTCCACACCTCAAATAAAGCGCCTGTGGTAATGATCACCGACATTGACAGACCCAATGCCACACCGTTGATCCCCATGGCTGTCATGGCAAAATAGAGCAGCGGCAGGCTTAATCCCACGCATACCGAGGAAAAAACGGCAGGAAACAAAGTATTTTGAACAGCAAAGAAGCCCCTGGAAACAATGGTCTGGGCGGAAAATGCAAAGGCACCTGCCATGAAATACGGCAGAACACCTGATGTCAGGGCCGCATCATGGGCATCAAAGGCCCCGCGCTGGAATAAAATGGCCACAACCTCCTTATTTAGAATCATAAGGACAACTGAAAAGGGCATCACAATAAAAATGTATTTCAGAGTCTGGTTAATAATGGCATTCAGTCCGGAAAAATCCTTTTTGGCGGCAAGTTTTGCCATGAACGGATAGGATGCGACGCCGACGGCATTTCCGAAAAGACCCACCAGTATAAACATGATGCGAAGGGCGTAATTCATGGCAGAAATGCTTCCTTCGCTTAAAAACGATCCAAAGAATTTCATGAGAATTTCCGTGGAAAAGGTCATGGTCAGGCCAAGCATCAGGGGGACGGTTAACAATACATATTTGATCACATCAGGATGCCTGAAATTAAAACTTGGCACATAGACAAGCCCCACTTTTTTCGCCCCGAACAACTGAAGCAGAAAACTGCCGCAAAAGGCGCCCGCAAGTACTCCCCAGGCAAAGCCTTCCATACCCAGCACCGGATACAGAAGTATTCCGCCGGCAATAATGCCGGTATTGTAAATTAACGGTGAAAGCGCAGGGTATAGAAAACGTTCCTTTGAGTACTGTACGGCATTGAACAGCCCGCCGGCAAAAAAGAAAAGCTGGGCCGGAATAATGATCCGGGTCATGCGCACGGAAAGGTCAAAAGCCGGGCCGTTTTTAAGTCCGGGGGCAAGAATCGAAATCAGTTCCGGTGCAAAGATCATGGAAAATCCGATAAAAACCACAAGCCCTGCACCAAAACAGTTCAGAATAACGGAAAAAACCCGATATCCTTCCTGCTCTCTATTTTCCACAAGATAACGGGTAAAGATGGGGATAAACGTGATGGATAAAAAACCTGATGCCACCACATGGTTTAAAATTTCAGGAATCACAAAAGCCACCTGGTAAGCGTCCACGCTGACGCTTGCACCGCCCATCCAGGCAATGGCGGTTTCGCGTACAAGCCCTATGATTCTGCTGGCAAACACCGATGCCATCATTATAAATGATGCAAAGCCAATTTTTTTAAAGGTGGAGGTTTGGGTCATAGTCTGGAGTCCAATGCAAGTTTGTCCAATGCAAGTTTGATAGTACCAAAAGTTGCTAATGCTCTTTCATTCTTTGTTGTGGGCCGAGTCTGGGTGCTGATAGGCCAGGTCGGCCCATGGCCGTTCGTTATAAAAAGCAACCAAAATAAAAAACGGTCTGAAAATAGTTTGACCGGAAACACGGCCTGAATATACAATAAATTGCATAAAGAAGACAGTGCTCGACATTTAAGAATACGCCTGATCTGAAAAAATAAAAACCATTTACACAAGGAAAACACATGGCCTCAAAGCTGGGAATATTTTCAATCATTGCAGGGCTCGTACTTGGATTTTTTGTCCTGATTTCCCGATTTATGGGAACAGCCGATTTTCTTGTAACAATGACCATTAGCTCTTTTTTTCAGGACACGACAGATAAAGTCCTGGAACTGATCTCCAATGATACGGTTTACAATGCGTTGCATTCTTTTTTCTATGAAATCCATTTATCATGGGTCTTAGTGGGTTTGGGTGTTCTCCTGCTGATGTTCGGTACTTTTATCCGCAAGGATTGATATTTTAGTCTTGTTAAACATGGTTTGATCCATTATTTTAAGTCATTGTTCTTTTAACTTACCGTTGTTCATTAATGATTTCGGTTTGAAAAAAGAGGTGACGAGAAAACACAAGGAGCTATATGAAAATTCTCATTGGATATAAAGGCACCAATATCGGGCAGGATCTGCTCAAGCTTGGGGCGGAACACGCAAAGGCATTTAATGCCACGGTACTGATAGTCACTTCAATGTTAGAGGGGACTGAGAAGGACCAGGAAGAGATTCTGCAAGCAGAAAAAAACCTGGACCAGGCCCAGGTTTTTTTCAAAGACCAGGGCATTGTCTGTGAAAAACATCTTCTGATACGCGGCATGGAGGCCGGAGAGGATATTGTTGCCTTTGCAAATGAAAAAGCAGTGGATGAAATTATCATTGGCGTCAAAAGCCGTTCAAATATAGGCAAACTGTTATTCGGCTCCACGGCTCAAACAGTAATATTAGAGGCGGACTGCCCGGTTATTTCCGTAAGGTAAACAGCACGTCAGAATTCGTTTTTTTGGGGGGGCAGCATGGGTTATTGCTGCCCCGTTTTTTTTATTATTCCATTAGATTTGAGTGATCCAATCATCATTTCTGCCTGATTTTACGCTATTAATTTCAGATTTACTGTCTTATTTTATTGTCTTATTTCTTTATCACTGCTTGCGATTTAAAATTAATATGATAAAACAAGGCGAGTCTTAACAATTACATAAGGCCTTTGTCATGAAGCTTAGATATTTTTCCCACTCCGCTTTTCAGATTACCTGTGATGACGGGGTAAAAATCCTTATCGACCCTTTTTTTAATAACAACCCCACATCCCCGGTTCGGGCCGAAGATGTGGAGGCCGACTATATCCTGATCAGTCACGGCCATTGGGATCATCTTGGAGATACCCTAAGCATTGCCCAAAGATGCAATGCATTATGCATCTGTGAAAACGAACTTGGTCAGTATTTAAGTGCCAAGGGACTTAATGTTCACAGAATGCACATCGGCGGGGCCTTTAAGTTTGATTTCGGCAGGATTAAGCTGACCCAGGCTCTTCACAGCTCCGTAACCCCGGACAATGTCTGCCATGGGACGCCCACAGGATTCGTGATCACCATCAACGGGAAATCCCTGTATCATACGGGAGATACCGGACTGTTTTCAGATATGAAGCTTATCGGACAGCTTAACAAGATTCATACCATGTTGGTGCCCATCGGGGACAACTTTACCATGGGAATTGATGATGCGGCCATGGCCTGTGATTTTGTCAGACCGGTTCAGGCCATTCCCATGCACTACAACACATTTGACGTAATCCGGGCAAATCCGGAAGCTTTCTGTACAAAAATCACTGCCAACGGCATTGAATGCAAAATCATAAATTTTGGTGACCAGATCAGTATTTAAAAACCACAAACGGGTCACCCAGTGCTTTTATGGACATAATTAGACAGTTTAAAGCCTTATCTGATCCAACCCGGTTGCGGCTCTTATTTATCCTTGAGCATTTTGAACTCAATGTGAATGAAATCGTCTCTGTGGTGAATATGGTGCAGTCCGGGGTGTCCCGGCATCTGAAAATTCTGCTTGAAGCAGGGCTTTTAATATCACGCAAAGACGGCAGTTTTATTTATTATGCCACGGACAAAAACGGAAACAATCGGGAGCTCGTCATTCTGGCATTACGACAGCTTGAAAAAGACCCGGTATTGCAGGAAGATCTTGCCCGTACACAGCAATGTATTGTATTGAGAAAAAACAGATCCAGACGTTTTTTCAAAACGGCTGCCCCGCGGTGGGATCGTTTGAAAAAAACGGTTCTTGGCGATTTCAATCCCAACCCTGTGTTTGAGCGCCATCTTCAACGAGCCTTGGTTATTGCCGATCTTGGTTGCGGCACAGGTGAGATGCTTGCCAGCCTGCTTGACAGAAGAGAAAGGACCCTGATAGGTGTGGATGTTTCTCCCGAAATGCTTGAACAGGCAAGGCTCCGGCTGCCGGAAAGCCCCAATTTAGAACTTCGCATAGGAGAGCTGGAAAATCTTCCCATGCGCGAACAGGAGGCCGATGCAGCGCTTATGAGCATGGTATTGTACCATGTGTCCGAACCAGAAAAAGCGATTCGCGAGGTGTATCGGGTCCTTAGCCCCGGGGGCGTGTTCCTTCTGGCGGATTTTTTAAAACACGATCAGGAACAGATCAAAGATGTCATTGGCGGGGTCTGGCTGGGGTTTACCCGGGAGCAAATTTCAGGATGGTTGGACAGAACCGGTTTCAATCTTAAACATATTGAATCTTATCCAGTTGAAAAGTCATTAACTTTAACCTTTTATCTTGCACAAAAGTAATGGAGAAACAATGATTTATCCTGTTATCCTGGCCGGCGGTTCCGGAACCAGACTGTGGCCCATGTCCAGGTCTCTGTACCCCAAACAGCTCATCAACCTGTATAACGAACACACCATGCTGCAAAATACCCTGTTGCGGCTGTCAGGTCTTAACGATATAGGCGACCCGGTAATTATATGCAATGAAAACCACAGGTTCATGACCGCAGAGCAGGTCCGCCGGATTGATATCAATGAATTTAAAATCATTCTTGAACCCGCGGCCAGAAATACCGCCCCGGCCATTGCCCTGGCAGCCCTGGTTCTTGATGACATGGTCAAGTCCAAGCATCGGCAGGACCCGGTGATGCTGGTACTTCCTGCAGATCATGAAATCAAAAATATTGAAGCGTTTCACAAAATTATTCAATCGGGTGCGCAACTGGCCCGGCAGGGCAAACTGGTCACCTTCGGCATTGTGCCCTCATCGCCGGAAACAGGCTACGGATATATTAAAAAAGGTGCCGGACTCGACAGTCCAGATCCAGCCTTTATGATTGACCGGTTTGTCGAAAAACCTGATTATGATACAGCAATTTCCTACCTTGAATCAGGCGACTTCTGCTGGAACTCAGGCATGTTCATGTTCACGGCCTCCGCCTTTATTTCTGAACTTGGGGCATTTGTCCCGGACATGCTTGAAAAATGCCGCACGGCCATTGAAAGTGGAATACAGGACTTGGATTTTTTCCGGGTGGACAAAGCAACTTTTGAAACCATTGCTAAAAATTCCATTGACTACGCAGTTATGGAAAAGACAAACAAGGGCGTTGTTATTACCCTTGATGCCGGATGGAATGACCTTGGCTCCTTTGATGCGTTATGGCAGACCGGAGACAAGGATGAACACAATAATGTAACCAGCGGAGATGTACTGGTACACAATGTCACGGATACCTACATCCATTCTGACGGCCGCCTTGTGGCAGCCGTGGGCCTTGAGAAATTTGTCATTGTAGACACCAAGGACGCGGTGCTGGTCGCCCCCCGGGATCAGGTCCAGGATGTTAAAAAGATAGTGAGCCAGTTAAAAGCGCAAAACAGAGTGGAAGCGGTTTCCCATGCCAAAGTTTACCGGCCCTGGGGGGACTATGAAACCATAGATATGGCGGACAGATACCAGGTAAAACGCATAACCGTAAAACCCGGGGCAAAGCTGTCTTTGCAGAAACACTATCACCGGGCTGAGCACTGGACTGTCGTATCCGGGACAGCTGTTGTCACCAAGGACACAGACGAGATCCTTTTAAAGGAAGATCAGTCAATCTACATCCCCCTTGGCACCATGCACCGGCTCGAAAATCCGGGCAAAATTCCTCTGGAACTGATAGAGGTACAGTCAGGGCCATACTTGGGGGAAGATGATATTGTTCGGTTTGATGATGTATATGGACGGGACAAAGAATCTGGTTTGGATAAATAATTAGAGAAATAGTTAGTTAAATAAAATTATTGCAGATTGAATAAAAATATTTGAAATTTCTGCCCGGTTTGTAATATTAAGATTGAATAATAAGGACATAACATAATGGCTGGCAACACGGAGACGAATTGATGAACGACCAGATCACCCAAAATATGAAAGGAAAATTCATCATGGCCATGCCCGGCCTTCCGGATCCCAATTTTGCACAGACCGTCACCTGTCTTTGCGAACACAATGAATCCGGTGCATTGGGTTTTATTATCAACAAAGTTCACCCTTTGCTTACCGGTCGCGAGCTTTTTGAAGATTTAGGCATTACCTGCAACGACAATGTCGATAAGATCGATATTTTTCTTGGCGGCCCGGTCCAGCCTTCAGGGGTTTTTGTACTCCACTGCGGCCCGTTTCAGTGGAATGAAACCCTTAAAATCTCCGACTGGCTGGCGCTGAGCAACTCCCGGGACATCCTGGAAGCCATTGCCCAGGGCCAGGGCCCCGAGACCTTCTTGATCCTTCTGGGCTGCGCCGGGTGGGGGCCCATGCAGCTGGACAATGAACTTTCCGACTCCGCATGGCTCACCTGCGAGCTGTCCAGGGAAATCATGTTTGAGACCAAACCGGACCTGAAATATGAAAAAGCCATGATGCTGATCTGATCTGCCGGCCAATGACTTTACAGCCCCACGAATCCATAGAACATTTAGTTTCTGATATCATCTCGGTGATCGATAGTCTGGAAGCCGCTTCAAACCATTCTGACAAAAGCCTTGCCGAGAGCAGGCAACTTTGCAGCAAAATCCCTTCCCACATCAGTGAAGGGATTTTGCGCGTGGCCGTAGTCGGGGTAATCAAGTCGGGTAAAAGCACGTTTATTAATGCCATCTCCGGCAAAGAACTGGTCCAGCGTGGGGCCGGGACCGTCACGTCCATTACCACCCGTATCCGGAAGGGCAAAAAAAACAGGGCGGTCATTCACCTTAAATCATGGGATGACATCAACCGGGAAATTGAAAACAGCCTTGCCATGTTTCCAGGCAAGGAAAAACTCCCCCCTTTTGATATCAGACGGACCCAGGACCGGCAGCTGCTGCGCCGTATTTTTGATACCATTGTGTCTGACTTTCCGGTGACGTCCCTGGGACTTCGCCCTGAAGCCCTGCTCATCCGCAATGCCCTTGACGGATACAGACACTGCCTGGACGTCATCGGACCCGATGAACAGAGCATCAGCTTTGACGCCAAATCCTTTGATGACCACAAACAGTTCACGGCAGATCCGGCCAAGGCTTTTTATGTCAGAGACGTGTGCCTGGAAGTGTATGGAAAAACCATTGACCCCAACGTTGAAATTGCCGATTGCCAGGGTGCGGACTCCACGGATCCGGCAGTTCTTGAAAAAATATTTTCCTACCTTGAGGCTGCCAATCTCATTGTTTACTGTATATCCTCGCGTACAGGACTTCGCCAGTCAGACATGGCGTTTTTAAAAAGGATAAAACGCCTGGGACTGATGGAAAATATTCTTTTTATTTTCAATTGTGATTTAAGTGAACATGAGAATTTAAGCAACCTGAAAATGATACGGGATAAAACCATTGCAGAATTAAAATTTCTGGTCCCGGATGTCATATTTTATTCTTTTTCGGCGTTGTATACGCTTTTTGATGCCCTGGGGACAAAACTTTCATCCCAAAATAAAAAACGCCTGGGACTTTGGCAGGAAGACAAGGAAGTGAGTTCTTTTTGCGCCAAAGAGTATGTCCGGTTTCTAGAAAAATTTAACCGTCTGTTTGAAGCGTCCCGGTTCAACCTGTTTTACGCCAATCACATCGAACGGCTAAAAATTGTGACCCACATGCTGGATGAAAAAAGCCAGATTCTATTTGATGTCTTTTCCGCCGGGCTTTCAGATCAGGAAAAAGCCAGAAAGCGCCTTGCTGATCTTGAGGGAAACGCCAGACGTTTAAGGGTTATCGTTGACAACTCAATTCAAGGTGCTGTGTCGGCACTTCGCAGAGAAATTGAGACCAACTTAAAAAACGCATTTCTCAAAGACAGTGAAAATATCAATAAACTTGTGACAGATTTTATACTTCACTCCCCAATTGATCCACAACTTTACAGGGAAGGGGTGAAGGAATCCGGTTTTAAACAAATTATGTATTTGATGTTCCAGGACTTCAAGCGGATGCTTGACCTTTTTATCCTTGAACAGATAACCCCGGCATTAAAGGAACTGGTGCGCATCCAGGAGGAACGTATAGAGTCCTACTTTAAATCTCTTTTGGACTCCTACCGCATTGATTATGTCACCATGGACTTCCCGGGAAATCGGCAGGAAGATGGGGTTCCCTTTGAAATGATCAAAGAGGAGGAAGAATATTCAAAGGCGGCTGACCTTGAAAACATAAAAAAAATCCTGGGTCTGCACTTGCCGAACCAGATCTTTTCCCCTGAATATACCCGGGCGATGCAAACCAATGTCATGACTGATTTCAGTCTTCATTCATTGATTTTATTTGTATCTGCCATGATGGACAAACACATTCGATTTTCCTTTTCTCCCGGTCTTGACAGAGCTGCCGTTAAAATTAAGAAAAAAACGCTGACCATAATGCAGCGCCAGATAAACGCGTATCACCTAAGCTTGAAACAGGATTATTTTTTCCCCTTGATAGACGCAGTGACCCGGGATTTTAAAGACAAAATTCTTCAGCGTTTTGCCATGTATGAAAACTTGAACAAAGACATGGAATCCCTGTTCTGCCTAAAGCAGGAGGAAAAAAACCAGCATCTGACCATGATAAAAAAGGCGGAGAACGATATCATCCGGATACGGGCGCTTCTTGATGAATTCAGCGTGGATTTTAGGGCGGGCATTGAAAGTAGTCTGTAACAGATACGCATCAGGACAATCGCCTTACAGCCTCGTTAAAACGATACCGAAAACCAGGAGATAGAATTGGATTTCTGGCTGAGGCAAAAAATCAATATAACAAGAGCTGTTATGATTCTGGTTTTCTGGATGTTCGCTAATTTCGGGTTTGAGCTGTATAAACTGACTTTTGTGTCCATGGAAAACCGCTCGCTCCTCTGGCCGGACTTTATCCTAAGGCATGCCGTGGCAGGCGGACTTGCAGGAATCGTCGGAGGTCTGTTTCTCGTCTACTTTAATGCCTATTTTTTCAGAAAAGCATCTTACCAGGCAGCCCTTGTGGCCACAGGGGTTGTTTATTGCATCGGATTTGCCTGTATCTGGACGATTGCATCCCGGCTGCCCCGGCCCGATTATCCGCTAAAATTTTTGGACGGCCTGTTCTCTGTTTCAAACCTGGACGTCTTTCTATTCTGGGGAGGCCTTGTTTTTTGTACGGCCTTTTTGCTGCAGATGGGCGACAAATTTGGCCCCGGGGTCCTTTTTCAATTTATCCTGGGAAAGTACCACAGACCCAGACAGGTCTTTAAAATTTTCATGTTTCTGGATATGAAAAATTCAACATCCATTGCTGAAACTCTGGGCCACAAAAAATATTTCCAACTGCTGGGAACATGCTTTTCAGATATCACAACACCCGTCATTGCCTGCCAGGGAGAGATCTATCAATATGTGGGAGATGGCATTGTACTTGCCTGGAACATGGAAAAGGGTTTAAAAAACCAAAATTGCATTCGCTGTTTTTTTGATATCCAGCATCGGTTTGAGCGCAACGCCGATCGCTACAAGACCCGATTCGGGCTCGTACCCGGATTCAGAGCTGGGCTGCACTGCGGAGAAGTAACTGCCGGAGAAATCGGTCAAATAAAAAGAGATATCATCTATTCCGGGGATGTACTTAACACAACAGCCAGAATCCAGGACCAGTGCAAGGTGATCAACGAACAGGTTCTGGTTTCCGGCCTACTGGTCAAAAAAATTTTGCCTTGTAACGGGTACAAATTTCTGCCCAAAGGCGACACCCGGCTAAGGGGCAAACATGAATCTGTCTCACTTTTTGCCGTAACCCCCTTGGGATAGTATCCCCAATCCTCCTTGAATTTGCGTTCATAACCCAATTTAATTGGAGATTAACCTTATTTTTACTGGTATGATATCCAATTACAATCTATCACACCTATGAAGCAAAGGATGCCATGGGCTTTTTAAATAAAATTGTATCGGGCGGACAGACAGGGGCAGACCGTGCTGCTTTGGATTTTGCCATAAACTTCAATATTCCCCATGGGGGATGGATATCCAAAGGCCGGAGAACGGAAGCAGGACCACTGCCCGATGTTTACAATTTAAAAGAGATGGATAGCACCGATTATCCTGCCCGAACCCGGCAAAACATACTCGATTCCGACGGCACGGTGATCATTGCCAGGGGCCCTTTGACAGGAGGTTCAGCCCTGACCCATGAATTTGCACTGAGAACGGGCAAAAATGTCTGCTCAATTAATCTGCTGGAACAGGACACTTTTGAGGCATCATTGATCCTCCACGATTTTCTTCTGGATCAGGGCATTCATGTTCTTAACGTCGCAGGTCCCCGGGCCAGCCATGACCCGGATATCTATTATGATGTTAAAACCATTCTCACAACGGCTCTGTATCTTGATTTCCTTGAGACCCAAGAAAATGAGATCCAGGAAGAGTTATGGCAGACAGACCAGATGATTGATCAGCACTTTGATTTTCCGAAGGACTTCACCAGCATCAAACAGGCCACGGATGCCCTTGAGCAAAGCCTGACGCTCAGGGGAAAAATACTGATCGCCAGAAGCCAAACCTGTCAGATGGCAGACATCTACTTTACCTTTCTTGAATATGTGCGATCATCCCTCAGCCTGGATGAATATAACTCAAACCTGTTCAAATTTCTTTCCAAAGGAAGAACGCTCAAAGAATATACGCCTGAAGATGCGGTTATGGACCTTTTAAAAGAACTTAAAAACCAATTGTCTCCCCAATTTAAACTCAGGGTGGTGTCTTCATGATCCCCTTAAAAGATGAACAGGAAACAACTATCACTCCTGTAGCAACCTATACAATTATTTTTATCACCAGTCTGGTGTTTGTCTGGCAGATGATCAGGGGTATAAACGATCAAACCATTGCCTATACATTCGGTTTTGTCCCGGCCAAATACACCATGGGACAGATGGCGGATTATTTTTCCCTTATGAACAAGCTGTTATCACCTTTTACCTATATGTTTCTGCATGGCGGTTTATGGCATTTCATCGGGAATATGTGGTTTCTCAATATCTTCGGCGACAATATTGAGCAGGAGTTAGGGCCCTTTCGATTTACAGTTTTTTATCTGGTTTGTGGACTGCTTGCCGCATTTTTTCATTTTTTGCTCAACCATTCATCGGCTCTGCCGACCATTGGTGCAAGCGGAGCCATTGCAGGGGTCATGGGGGCCTATTTCCTCCTTCACCCGGGCAACAAAATCCTTACCCTGATCCCTGTACTCATTTTTCCTTTGTTTGTCAGGATACCTGCTTTTATTTTTCTGGGAATCTGGTTTTTTCTTCAATTCATGAACGCTGCAGGGCATGGTGCCGGTTCCGGCATTGCCTGGTGGGCCCACATTGGCGGTTTTCTTTCGGGCATGGTGCTGATCGGCGTGAACACAAAACTTCCCAAGACCGGGGTCAGGGAATGGAGTGACAGGTATACCCGAAAAAAACGCAGCCCAAGACTTCATGTCATCACCCCCGGAGAAGGTTCGTCAGACTTAAATCTTTACGGGACCATTGCCTTGACCTCCCTTGAGGCGCTCACAGGGACTAAAAAACTTGTCACCATCCCCGGTGGTTTTAAAAAATCGATTTACCGGGTGGTGATACCAGCAGGCATCCAGCGCGGATCCATGCTGCGGCTTAAGGGCATGGGGAAATCCATACCAGGCATGCCTCCTGGTGATCTTTTTCTGCGCGTGGAGATCAAAAACATCATATAGACAACAAACAAAAAAAACAGGCCGCTTTTTGGATTTGATTCCGAAAAGCGGCCTGTATAAAAAACGGACAGGAGAATCAGTACCCTCGCGCGCCCTCCATCATGGCGGTCAACTCTTTTTGAATGCAGAAATAGATATCATCATCACTGCCGTAGATATCAATGACATCTTTGTGATTGATCAATGTTTCAACCACAAATGCAGTCAGGTAAAGACTGGCGATATTGGGGTTTGAGACAAGGGTTCTGAATGGGGCCACAGCATAGTCAATATCAAAATCCTCGGCCCGGCACAGTGTATCCAAACACCGCACAATCTGATTTTCCACACTGGATTTGCTTACGGTCTCAATAAGCCCTGTCTCAATGAGTTTCATGGAAACTTTGTTACTGAAGACATCAATGTTATCCCGGATAGCGCTGATGGTTTTAATTCTTTCCCGCTCCTTGGAAGACTCAATCTTGGAAAGAAGCTTGGATTCCCTGTTCCCGGTGTAAAACATTTTTGCCATTGATTTATCCTTAAAATAAATAAGCCTTTATTATAGAAAAGATATTATATGACAATTTAGTTGTTATTATCAAGCATAATTCGGGTTACAACAAAAAAACATACCGTGATACTTACGTCCGGATAAATCATAACTCCAAATCAAATCTTGAACCGGTTCATCATATTCTTTAACTCCTCAGCCAGGTTTAATAACTTTTGGGCACTTGTCATAACCTGTCGGCTGCCTGTTTTCATTTCATCTGTTGCTCTGCTGACATCGCTGATTTCTTCTGTCACTTCATTGGCCACACCGGATACCTGACCAATACTCTCATTAACGCTGTCAAGCCCTTGAGCCGCATGATTGACATTATTTGCGATTTCCTGGGTCGTGGCGAACTGTTCTTCAATGGCCACCGCCACGGAACTGACAATTGTGTTAATTTCATTAATAAGATCAACAATGGCTTTTATGGCCTCCACCGAGTCCTCCGTGGTGGTTTGAACACTTGAAATCTTGGAACTGATTTCCTCTGTTGCCTGGGCTGTCTGCTGTGCCAGTGCTTTAATCTCTGCCGCCACGACGGCAAACCCTTTACCTGCTTCTCCAGCCCTTGCCGCCTCAATGGTGGCATTTAATGCCAGAAGATTGGTTTGTTCTGAAATTTCTGAAATGGTGTCTGATACTTTGCTGATATCCACAGCGGTAGCACCAAGGACATCAACTTTGTCTAAAACCGTTTTTGCCTTTTCCACGGCACGGGAGGTGGTGGCGTTCCCGGTGGAGATATTTTTGGACAACTCCTGAATTGTCGCTGTCATCTCTTCAGTTGCAGATACGATCATCTGAATGTTTGCAGTGGTTTCTTCTGTTGCCCTGGCCACACGATTTATATTTCCATTCATTTCCCGGGCTGCCAGTGTGACACCGGTCGATTTGTCGGCAGTGGTTTGCGCATTTGACGAAATCTGTCCAGATATGGCTGACAGTTCGGCCGAGGCTGTGGTGAGCGTTTGTGTACCTGTAATAATGTCATTGAACATCTGACGCAGATGTGAAGACATCCTATTCAATGCCTGAACAAGCATACCGACTTCATCTTTCCGTTCAATATCGATCAGTTGAGTCAAATCACCATCAGACATTTTCATGGCCATGACCACGCCTTTTTTAATGGGTATGGTTATTGACCGGGCCATGAACAGGGCAGCCAATACAATCAGAATAATAGAAATCAGTGCTATTATTCCAATATTTATTTTTATGGACAAAATGGGCCTGAATGCCTCTGCCTTGTCAATTTCAACTAAAAGCCCCCAAATGGTTTCACCCACTTTGATTGGGGTAAAGGCAGACAAAACCGGATTCCCGTTATAGTCAATTACAATTTTGTTTTCTGTTTTTCCGTTCAGGACACTCCCGGATGCTTCAGTATCTACTTTTCCCTTTGCTGGGTTGGCAAAGGAAGCGGCAACCGTATGGTTGTCCGGATCAAGATATGAATCTGAGCGCATGAGTTTATCCTGGCCCACCAGATAGGATTCGCCGGACTCCCCCATACCGCTACGTTCGGTCATAATTCTGTTGATGGCATCAATGGAGAGCTGAAAGGCCAGAATGCTTATGGTTTTACCGTTGTCTATGATGGGTGCAGCCAGAAACTGTGCCGGTGCATTGGCAGAAGGTTCATAGGTACGTATATCGGATATAGTAATCCTGCTGTTTTTAGCGGCCCGCCACACGTCACGAAGGGAGGAATCAATCCCTTGCGCGCGCTGCCCGAAATCAGCCTCTTTGGTGACGGTAAAATAGGTATCTCCATACACAGGATCAAGCAAAAAAATATCATAATAACCATATTGCTCCATATAATGTTTGAATATTTCAAAATAGATATCGTGAACCTTCCTGTAAGAATCCGGTGCATCATACACCCCGCCGGCTTTACCCACAAAACGGTGTGACTGTACGCCTCCAGCTGAATTAAAAGCCTGTTCCAAAGCTTTGGCCGCGCTTTTCGTAAATGGACAGTTTGCAAGCACCTTGATATCGTCAAGTCGCTCCTGGAAATAGCTTTCAAGCTGGAATTTTTTTATTTCCCTGACCGCTTCCAATTGATTGAACGCCGTACGTTCCAATGCTTTGGTTGACAGATTAAGGGAAACTAGGCCCAGGCACCCCAACGGAAGGATACCCACCGCCAGAAACGAGCATATAAGTTTCACACCTATTTTAATATTCTTAAACCACTTCATTCTTCCAATCTCCAATTTTAAAAGTTCCAATACGTTTATTTAAAACCATTGAGATTTATATGTAACACACCGGGATTAAACGATTTCGAAGAAAATATTTAAAAGTAAGCCAGCTAACATTTATGGGGCAATATCATATACAAATATATAATTATTGTTTGAATTTAAAGACAAAACAACATGTTTCAGAATATATTTCCGATATATCACATAACACAATGGAAATTTAAAGTTATTTATGTTGTTTTAAATATAACTTTTTACCTTTCATCGGTTAAACAGGCGGTATTTGTACACAAAAAATTTGTACGTGTATCCCTTGAAAAAAGAATGCAACTATATGTTTGCGTAAGATTTTTCAGGCAGGATGGATGACTTTACCTTGTCAATGCCGTTAAGATAAGCAGGGTATAAGGTCAGATAAAAGGAAAGGGGCCTGGAAAAATTTTTACCCAGGATTCCGTCCACAAACAGTCTGCTGATATAATGCTCATGACGCAACATGTTCTGGGCCTGAAAAAATATTTCTTTTTCTTCGGGCGTCATTATTAAAACCTCATTGATTAAGGAAGACTGGGCCCGGGGCAAATACATCCAGAAATAAAACAGATCCAAGGCATTGATAATGATCAGTGTTGCCAGATCCCGGACTTCCGAGTTTTTGTTGTTTAAAAGCAGATCAGAATTTTCCAATATGGTGAGATCCTCTGTTTCAGGAAACAGCATAATCAATTTGGAATAAATATCAAAAAACTCTGAAATTTTTTTGCGGATATTCTGTTTTCTAAGACGTGTGTAAACAGCCCTGTCAGCCGCAGCTTCAATGAATCCGGCCACAATATCCGACGCTCCTTTGGAAATGATGGCCGCCCATTTCTGAAGACTTGCATTAACATTGGGAACATTGAAAGATCCTAAAATCGAACCGATGCCCGCATTGAGCACAACGGCAACAGGAATGGAAAGAATGCTTCTGAAAAAATTCCCGGTCACAGCCACTTTGGGCAGACCCCTTAAAAAATTATGAGTGGAAAGATAAATGCCGTTGGCAAGCCCCATGACGGCATAGAGTATCACAGGGCCGTTGCTCATGGTAATACCGAAAGTCTTGTCCAAAAGAACGGTTTTGACCAGATAATCCAGCAAGGGCACTGAGAATCCCGTGAATAAAAGGGAATCCGCAAGCCTGTCCCAACTGACATAGTCATTCCATTTCAGGCGCGAGGCCCTTTTGATGCCGCCTCCGCCCACCACCGACTGAATCACATTCCTTATGCCGGTTATGCTAAACCAGATCAAAGCACCACAATAGGCCAGAAGCCACCACTCTTTGGTCAGCATGAAGCAAAGCTGGGCCGGAAGAAATCCCACAACGATCTTAAATAAATTCTTCAGACGGGTATTAAGGTATTTAAAGGATTTGTGCGAGTTCGATTGTAATCCGGATTTTCCAGCAGAATCATTTTGGGGCACCACAGAAGCCGATCGGCCCAGGGTAATCAGGTTACCCTGGCAGGCCTGGTCAAGCAGAAAAAAACCTGTTACCCACTCCCGTCTCCGGTTTGACAACAACGTGCGTATGCCGGGTATCCAGGCAATGGCATTGGAAACGGTTTCAGGCGGTGATGTGGTGGTGCACAGACTGGTTTTAACATTGACCGGAAGAAGCAGCGTGCCGCTGTTTTTTTTCCTGACTTTGTGCAAGGCTTTTAAAGGCAGTGTATCAAGAACCGCAAAGCCCATACCGTAATGCCCCGGCTTCCCCGTGGAGTCGGACCCGATCCTTAACCTGATGGGATGGACATCAAACATATGCTTGAATTCGTCGATATCATTAAGGATCACAGTCAGAGCCGTCAATATGTCTTTCCTGTTTCCATCATCCTGTTTGCGCACATCGGCAATAATTTTTGAAATAATTCGCTTTAACTTTAATATGCTACCCTGATTGACAGCTTTTTGAAGTTCATTGACGCACAGCATGATTTCATTGTCTAAAGGATTGTACTTTTTCAAATTAATAAGCTCAATCCTGGTGATCCTGCCGCGGCTTTCATATAGCAGTTCAAGCACGTCTTCAGGACCAATCCTGTCAAGGTTAAGGGTAATCCGAAAATCGGCAAGAAGATCATCAATCTGGTCCAGCAGTGCGCAGAACGACACATAAAGTCTTTGGGGTGCACAATCCTTGTTTTCTTTAACGTAATCGTAAAGCCCGTTGAAAAAGTGTGCGGCATCAAGGTACTGCTCAAGAAGATCGCCGACCAGAAAATCGTTCATGGTGGTGGACAGGCGGTCAATGTGCGCTTTGGCCTCGGGGTCGGCCCCATCCGCTTTTAACCGTTCAATCTGTGCCTGAATGGCCCCAAGGATTTTTGAGTGAATAAAGTCGCCAAGATATTGAAAACTTGGCTGGCCGGGTCCCACAAAATCGGGAAACTCGTCAGGCTCAACAGGCATCATGGTAATGCCAAGGTCCCGGCCCAGCGCCATACATCCGGACTGGTTAAATCTGTCCAGCAGAAGATAAAGATATTTTTCCTGGAATTTTACAAGAGCTTTTCCCTGTTCCATGAACTGAACCACTTGGGGCTCAGCAAGAAAACTTAAGAATGATTCCGGGTTAAGCAGCCCTCTGGAGACCCAGATAAAAGAGATATATCTGTCCCGGTGAAGAGGCCAGAATTCGATGCCGATTCTCAGATCAATTTCCATGATCCGGGCCGCTTCAATCAACTCCAATGCGCACCGTGGTTCAATATAATGATAATAAATCACACGCAGCCTGCGAATGCCTTTGATCCAGGCATCCATAATAAGGTGGGTGGGGCTTTTCCTGCCCGAGGTATTCGCATCATGGACGTGGTCGTCAAAGGTGATCTGATTCCACTCTTCGGGCATTTCAAGCAGATGGTAGTGCTCAAGCAGGTGCCGGATAACCCTGGGTTTGCCAAATGCAGCAAGTCTGAAATCGTGGGCCAGTTTAAGCTGATGCTCAGGCTGTCCCTTGGCCCGGACCAGATCTTTCATAATCTGCAGCAGCACCCGGGACGTGTTTTTGGGCATGGGGCCGCCAACGGTGTCCACGAGATCGTCCTTAATGCCTGACAATGCCCCGAGACGGCTGGTAATATCACCGCTTTCAATGGATTCCATGAGATTGGCAATGGAATAGGCCGCGCGAAGACCTCTGGATTCTGCAAGCTCCTTGATACCCAAGGGGTGAAAAAAAGGATAGAGCAGCTTACCTGTGTATCCAAACGTTTTGGGTTCGTTATACACCGAGTTTACAATCTCAATGAGTTTGTAATCCCGCCGATCAAAAAAAATAAAATTAATGGCCCGCCGCATCAAAGAAAACCTGCCTTCGTATATGTTCAATAACTGCCAAAAAAATACCTGTTCTTTGCTATATTTTCATTCGCATTCTAATGTTTCTTCAAAATCAATGCCATATTTTCATCCATAAAAAAACCAATAAATAAGGCAAATTCTTGACTTGTTATACCGACAAAGATAAAAACAAAGCTGCTCCGATGACACGGCATTAAAAAAACTTAAGAAAAAAAGGGATAAATGCAGTCTGCTCCTTTCTTTTCCCTGACTTAAATATTTGCCAAACACTTTGAACCCGCTGGCAACAAGGATTTGAAAATATAATACGAATGACATCCATGCAGAAAAAGGGGCAAAACAACCGCCTGCAGCTCATAACGGATTTTCCGGCCCAAATTCATGCCGGACTTCAATATGCACCACCTGATGAAATTGAAAAGGTTCAGACCCGGCTTTTCCTGGAGCATCTTGATTTTACCCTTTCCAATTCCCCATTTTACCAGGACTCATTTAAAGCGGCAGGGATAACGATTCACGACATCCGGACAATGGCGGATATTACCGCGATTCCCTTAACGGAAAAATCAGATCTGGAAAATACGGAACAATTCTCCTGTGCAGATCCCAAAGAGATCGTCGATATCTGCCTAACATCAGGCACATCCGGAGCCCAGGCAACAATTATTCCCCAGACAGCCTCGGACCTGTCCAGGCTGGCATACAACGAGCAGATCGCCTTTGGCATGGCAGGCATAACCGAATCCGATACACTAATTGTGTGTGCGGCCATAGACCGGTGCTTTATGGCGGGACTGGCCTATTTCATGGGGGCTACAAGATTGTCCGCCGCAGTGGTCAGGGCAGGTTCCGGCTCAGCCGCCCAGCTCTGGGAACTGGCCCGCCGGACCAAAGCCACAGCCATGGTCGGGGTGCCGTCACTGATGTATAAAATAGGCAGCTTCGCCCTGGAACAGGGGTATGATCCGGCGGCATCATCCATCACCAAGCTCATTGCCATAGGCGAACCCACCCGGGATGCCTCCCTGTCACTGCTGCCCATATCACAAAAACTTGAGGCCATGTGGAATGCATCTGTTTTTTCAACCTATGCCTCCTCGGAGATGGCCACCACCTTCTGCGAATGCCAGGCCCGGGCCGGTGGGCACTTAAGGCCTGAAATGATCGTCGTTGAAATCCTTGACGACCAGGGTTTCCCTGTACCCCAGGGTGAATTGGGAGAAGTGGTGGTGACACCGCTTGGCATCACAGGCATGCCGCTGCTCAGATTTCGCACAGGCGACCTCTCCTATATGATTCACAAGCCCTGTGCATGCGGCAGGACCACGCCAAGGCTTGCCCCCATATCAGGCAGAAAACACCAGATGCTTAAATTCAAAGGAACAACCCTGTTCCCCAATGTCATCCTCGCCGCCCTTGAAGGCAATGAAAAATTTTATGGCGGATATGTCGAGGCCCGGTGCAACGAAGACGGAACAGACAGGGTAACCCTGGTTGCCGCATTAAAAGATCATCCTGAAAATAAAAGCTGTACTGATGCCCCCCGATGGATGACAGAGCACCTCCAGGCTGTTTTGCGCGTGGTGCCGGAAATCAGAATCGTACCCGCCCAACAGGTGGACAGCAAAGTTTATCAACTTAATAAAACAAGAAAACGCATCACTTTTTTTGATCTCAGGTAGGAGACCTGCCCAGAAATGACAAAAACACCCAGCAAAGTGGTTCTCACCGGCAATGACCTGACGTTCCAGGATATCGTTGCCATTGGTACGGGAATCAAAAAGATTGACCTGGATCCGGCAGCCATTGACATCTGCCGGGCCTCCCGGGATTTTTTAAGCGCCCAGCTCCAGCAGAAAAAGGTCATTTACGGGGTAAATACCTCCTTTGGCCCCATGTGCAATAAAATCATAAACGACCGGGAGACAGAAGCCCTTCAGACCAACCTGATTACCAGTCACGCCGCCGGCTTAGGCGAGCCCATCCCTGCGCATATTGCCCTGGGCATTATGGCGGTTCGGCTCAATACCCTTGTCAAAGGCCACTCCGGTGTCAGAATCCGGCTGCTGACCCTTATGAAGGATATGATCAACGCCTTGATCGCCCCGTATATCCCTGAGTGCGGCAGCGTGGGGGCCTCCGGGGACCTGATCCATCTGGCCCACATGTCATTGGCCATCATCGGCAAAGGCAATGTGTACTATAAAAACCAACTGATGCCTGCGGTCATGGCGTTTGAAAAGGCAGGCCTTGTACCGCTGGCCTTAAGCTACAAAGAGGGCCTGGCCCTGATGAACGGCACAGCCGCCATGACCGGCATTGCCGCCTTTGCACTGCTGGGGGCAAACCGTCTGTACAATACGGCCTGTGTCAATGCCGCCTTTGCCGTTGAAATTTTCGGAGGTATTGATGATGCCTTTGATGTGGATCTGCACCGGATAAAACCCCATCCCGGCCAGGTGGAAACCGCAGCACTGATCCGAAGGCTTTACAAGGGATCTGGCAATATCAGCAAAAGAGAGGATCTTCACCAGAAAATCCGCAACCAGGAAACAACGGATGCGACCGTATTTGAAACCAGTATTAATGTCCAGGATGTATACTCCCTGCGATGCACCCCCCAGGTCCTGGCGCCGGTGAAAGAAGCACTGGACTATGCCGTTTCCGTGGTTGAAATCGAAGCCAACTCCTCCAACGACAATCCCATTATCATTGCCGAAGCAAAAAAAATTCTGCATGGCGGCAATTTCCACGGACAGAGCATCAGCTTTGCCATGGACTGCCTGTGCATCGCCCTTTCCACCCTGTGCAATCTGTCTGAACGGCGGACGAACAAACTTCTGGACAAACACCTGAATGAGGGGCTGCCCGAGCATCTGATCCCGGGTGAAACCGGCCTGACCATGGGCTTTATGGGAGCCCAGTATCTTGCCACCTCCACCACGGCTGAAAACAGAAACCTGGCCGCTCCCATGAGTGTAAACTCCATCTCCTGTAACGCCAGCAACCAGGATATCGTCTCCATGGGCACGGTGGCGGCACGCAAGGCCCTTCGCATGGTCGGCCATGCCAAGCATGTGGTGACCCTGGAGATGCTGGCGGATCTGCAGGCTCTTTCTTTCAGAAATTCCCACCGCCTTGGAAAAGGAACCGGCAGAATTTATGAGATTTTGAACCGGGACTTTCATGTTTATGACAACACCACCATCTTCCACGATCTTCTGGTTAAATTCAGGGCTCTGCTTTTTTCAAGTCCGCTGTTTGACGACCTGTCCGACTACTTTGAAGCATCCTGAATGTCATAATGGAGTCCATGTTACATATTCTTGTGGTGATTCCTTTGTTCAACCACTCACGGACCATTGAAGAGGTGGTTCAGGGATGCCGGGCCTGTCATGGGGACATCCTGGTGGTGGATGACGGCAGCACTGATCTTGCGGAAAACTTTAAACAGGTCATCGGCGTTCATGTTCTCAGGCATTCCGCCAACCATGGCAAAGGTGCTGCGCTTATGAGTGCAGCACAATATGCCCGGTCCAATGGTTTTACCCACATCATCACCATTGATGCGGATATGCAGCACCGCCCCGAAGATATACCCAAGTTTAAAGCCGCCATCCAGGATGATCCCAAAGCCCTGGTGATCGGCAAGCGGGATTTTGAAAATTCCAGTGCTCCCAAGGCGTCCCGTTTTGGCCGGGAATTTTCAAATTTCTGGTTCAGGGTTCAGACCGGTATGCAGGCCGGTGATGCCCAGTCCGGTTTCAGGGCCTATCCGCTGTTTATCTTTGAGCGCCTGTCCCTGAAACAGACCCGGTATGATTTTGAAATTGAGGTTCTGGTCAAAGCGGCCTGGGCCGGTGTGCCCATAAAAATTATCGACATCCCTGTTTATTACCAGACCCAGGGAAAACGGATCTCCCATTTCAAGCTCTTCATGGATAATCTGCGACTCACCCACCTGAACACAAAACTGACCTTCAGATCCTTTCTGCCCTGGCCCCATAAACAAATTGCAGGCAATGTAAAACCGGTCATATTTTCAATTCTGAAACCTGTCGCAAGCATTCGGCACTTTCTGTCCAACCGGCTTACACCCTATGAAATTGCCATGTCAGCCGCGGTGGGTGTATTTTTAGGGACCCTCCCCCTGGTGGCGGTTCACTCCCTTGCCATTCTCATGGCTGCCGGATTTTTCCGCCTTAATAAAATCATTGCCCTGGGTGCCAGCCAGTTCTGCATGCCGCCCGTTGTACCGGCCCTGTGCATTGAGGTGGGATATTTTTTCACCCACCAGGGACATTTTTTAACTGAGATCTCTTTTGAGACCCTGGGCCACCAGTTCCTGGACCGTTTTGTGGAGTGGTGCCTGGGCGGGATCATTCTGGCCCCGGTACTTGGTGCACTGGCCTTTGCCGCCTTCTACATGGTCTCCTGGGCAATTGCAGCGGCACCGGACCACAAATGACCTGAATAGGGCACAACAGATGCAAAGGAGAAAATGAGCCACACCTGGAGTTCACAAAAATACGGCACCCGATGGGGACTTGCATTTTTTCATTATTCGATCTTTTTGCTGGGAAGGCGTTTTGCCTATTTCTTCCTTTATTTCGTGGTCTTTGTCTACGTTGCTTTTTTCCCTTCGGTGCGACGGATCTGCCGCCCCTATCTGTCCAGGCGGTTTCCGGGTACCGGCAGGCCGATGTTTTTTTTTAAAAGCTTTGTTCTGGTGCTGAATTTAGGAAAAATCCTTA
Organism: uncultured Desulfobacter sp.; assembly: GCF_963665355.1. GTDB lineage: Bacteria > Desulfobacterota > Desulfobacteria > Desulfobacterales > Desulfobacteraceae > Desulfobacter. The sequence continues at coordinate 3,283,187 of NZ_OY762229.1, read as the reverse complement.
TAGACAGCGCAGTGCTTGAAAGCCCCGGTGCCGGTAAAATAAAAGCGGATTTCCATGACCCGGCTGATTATCACAAAATTAAAAATCTGAACTCAGGTTTTATCATCCTCATGTCCCATGTGGGATGCTGGCAGGTGGCCATGACGGCCCTGTCCCGCCTGAACCGGCCGGTAAATCTTTTGATGCTTGAACTGCCGGAAAAAATAATCGGAACCCAGGCCCGGGACAATCTGGCCCAAAGATTCAAGGTCATCAACCCGGCCCAGTTTCTTGGGGGTACCCTTGATATGCTCAATGTATTGAAAAACGATGAAATTTTGTGCATCATGGGGGACCGGCTTTTCGGGAATGCCGCCTATGCGCTGGAAATGACCTTTTTAGGCGATAGGGCCGCCATCCCCTTCAGTGCCTATAAACTGTCGGCCATCACCCAGAAGCCCATTGTGGTGCTCAATACCTTTAAAACGGGCCACAGCACCTATGAGTTAAGCCTGCCCCGTATCATCCATGTCCCGCCAAGGCCTGGGAAAACAGGGAGGGCCTATGAACCCTATGCCAGAGAATATATAGAAACCCTTGAACAATACACAAAGAACCATCCTTATCAGTTTTTTAATTTCTATGACATGTGGGACCCCAAACCCATTGAACCGTCCGACGGCAATCCCGCCCGCCCGGCCCCGGCCTGAGAATTATTCAGAGGACCATGCAGATGACACCCATTCATAAACCCATTGCCGTCACAGGAATGGGTGCGGTATGCGCCCTTGGCAAAAACCTGGCCCAATGTATGGACGCCATGTTTAACGCACCGGTGGACCCTGCCCCCCCGTCGGCGTTTACCACGGATCATCCGGTGCATTACCCTGTATTCAATCTGCCGGAAAATCTGCATCTGACCCTGGAGCAGCAGGACCGGGATTTAAGTCTGACGGCCCGGATGGCCATCAGTGCCGCCCGACAGGCCCTGGAGGATGCAGGCATGAGTGCCCGGGACCTTAAGGACAAACGGGTGGGGGTCTGCATGGGCACCACCGTGGGGTCTTCACTGAACAACGACCCGTTTTACGCCCAATACCGGGCAGGCCAGCAGCCCGACATGGCCCCTGTCAAAAGATTTCTCATATCCAACCCGGCCCAGGCCGTGGCTGATACATTCGGGTTTACCGGACCTGTTCAGACCGTTGTCAATGCCTGTGCATCCGGGTCTGACGCCATCGGCATCGCCCGGGAGTGGATCAATTCCGGTCTGTGTGACCTGGCTATTGCAGGGGGCAGCGATGAACTGTGCAAAGTGACCTATAATGGATTTATCTCCCTGATGATTACCGATCCCTGCCCCTGCCGTCCCTTTGATGCGCAGCGCAGCGGACTCAACCTCGGGGAGGGGGCGGCGGCCATGCTCCTTGCCCCTGCCCGTGACGGGTCGTTAAAGGGAAACCGCATTCAGGGGTATGTTTCGGGGTATGGGGCGGCCGGTGATGCCTATCACCTGACCAAACCCCGGCCCGATGCCGCAGGGCTCATGTCCGCACTGGACCAGGTTCTCACAGCAAAAACAACCCACCTCCAGGACATCGGATTCATCAATGCCCATGGTACCGGCACCCGGGATAACGATCGCATGGAAATGACTGTATTCAAGGAAAAACTTCCCGGCATTCCATTTTTTTCAACCAAAGGATACACCGGGCATACCCTGGGGGCGGCAGGCGCCCTGGAGGCGGTATTCACCCTGGCCTGCCTGAACAGAAGAGAAATCCCCCCCTCCAGGGGATTTTCAACACCCGATCCTGATTTTAACTTAAGCCCGGTGACCGCTGTCCTGGACATTGACAAACCCGCTGCCATTTCCCAGTCCGTTGCCTTTGGCGGGACCAATGCCGTGCTTCTCTTTCACAGGGCGGATACCGACAGACAACTGCTTCAATGCTGAAAATATCCTCAAAAGGCCCCATATTTTTCACCCTGGTGTTTTACCTGGCCTGCCTGTTCATTGCGCTGCGGGTGCATGTGGACGAGCGGGTCACAGCCCTTTTACCGGATTCCGATCCGGAAGTGGTTGATTTCAAAAATTTCATCACCATGGTCCCGGCGGCACAGGCATTGTACATACAAATAGACACCAAGGATACCAATCCCGATCTTCTTGCCCAGGCCGGAGATGCCTTTTTCAACGCCATCAAGGATGCCCCTTTTTTTGATGATATCCTTTACCAATTTGACAGGCAGAGCCTTTTTGCACTGATGGACCTTGTCAATAAAAAGAAGTACATGCTTATGGATGCGGTGGATCTCCAACAGGTGCAGCAGCTCACTGCCACAGATCATATCGGGCCCCAAATTGTTGATATCAAAAAAGAGCTGCTCAGCCCGGCAGGGGCGCTTTCCGCCAGGAACAAACCCAGGGATCCATTCGGGCTGGATTATATCATTTTGAAAAAACTGTCGGCATTCCAGTCAGAGATGCCCGGGGCCCAGGCCGGCCAGTCCCGGATTATCAATAAGGAAGGCACAAGCCTGCTCATGGTGGCCACACCGGTAGCGCCTGCGGTGGACACCAGTGCATCCCAAAAGATGTTCGCCTTTCTGTACCAGGAAAGGCAGCGGATTACCCGGGACTTAGGCAATACAATCCACATCGGCTTTTCCGGGGTTCACCGTGCCACCCTGGACAATGCATCCACCATCCAGTCGGATATCAAACGTACCATCATGGTCTTAAGTATCGGCATACTGGTTGTGGGCATTTTATTTTTCAGCCGCATCTACCATGTGCTGCTGATTTTTGTCCCCACCCTGGTGAGCTTAGGCCTTGCAGGCGCAGTGGCAGCCCTGTCCACGCATACGATCTCCGCCATTGCCCTGGGGTGCGGGGCGCTTTTAGTGGGCATCACCGTTGACTTCGGAATCCACATCCTGTTCCATGCCGATACCCTGGGAACCGCCCATGTCAAAGAGATCATCAAAAAACTGAAAGCCCCCATTATTACCGGTGCCGCCACCACCATGGCGGCTTTCGGCTGTCTTGGGTTCTCCAGCCTGCCGGGCCAAAGACAGATGGGATGGCTCTCCATCATCGGCATCGCAGGTGCGGCCACTTTTGCCTTGACCCTGCTTCCCGCCTTTATCTGTGTAAAACCCTGGACCCCGTCAAAACCTGTGATATCCCTTCTAAACGTGAGCCGTACGGTGATGAATTTCAGGAAAAAGCACAAAAAGTTTTTAATTTTTACCTGCCTTTCCCTGGTTGTTGCGGGTATTACAGGGTTGGGCAACTTTAGCTTTAACGGGGATGTGAATGCCCTGAACCATTTAACGCCCGAAGCACAGCAGGAGATGGACCATTTTCTGGCCACCTGGGGCCAGACTCCATCCACCATCTTCATGGTGCAGGCCAGGGATACCCAGACAGCACTGCAGAAAAACGATCAGCTCTTTGAACTGTTGAAAACCATGGAAAAGCAGGGCCAAATTACCGACATCGCTTCTTTGTCCGCCATTTTGCCCTCAAAAGCGCAACAGGAAAAACGACTGGAGGGCCTGCAGGCACTGTTCTCCGCCCAACGAGTCAATGCCTTGAAAACAGATCTTGAACAGGCCTGTCTGGCCAATGGATTTACCCCCAATGCATTTTCACCATTCACCGACGAACTTGAAAACATTACCCGGGGAACAGGCCCAGCCCCGGTAGCCAGTGATGATTTTAAGCAAACCGTTATCTACCCGCTGATCAAATCAAAACTGATTACAACGTCCCGGGGCACTCTGGTTCTGACCAACGCCATGATTCCGGACAAGACGCTGATCCCTTCGGTCACCCGAACAATTAAAGACCAGTTGCCCGGCACCCTGGTCATCAACAAACCCTATGTGATTGAAAAAATTTCCGGCAGGGTGGCAGATGAATTCAAGAATTTTCTGATCTGGGCTGCCCTTTCCATTTTTGTTGTATTGTGCGTATGCCAGCACAACATAAAAATGGTGATCACCACCCTCACCCCGGTCCTCCTGAGCGCCGTTGTCACGGCAGGTCTTCTGGGAATTTTCGGCATCAGCGTCAATCTGATCAGCATCGTCTTTATCATATTTGTATTCGGGGTGGGGGTGGATTTTTCCATTTTCATGGTTCACAATGGGCTGTCCCACAGTGAAGAGAGCCGGCACATCACCCCGGGCGCAGTTCTGATCTGTGCCATGACAACCATCGGGGGTTTTGCAAGCCTCAGCGTTGCCCGGCATAAGGCGTTGTTTTCCATTGGTGTCGCAGGGCTGACCGGAATGACCGTCAGTCTTTTCATGGCACTGGCGATCATTCCATTCCTGACGGAACACTGGATATTAAAAAACTCCAAGGATGTGAACAGGAAAAATTAATGGCAGCAGAACGATTCGATACCATTATTGTTGGATCCGGCATTTCCGGCATGACTGCCGGCATTATTCTGGCCGGCAAGGGTCAAAGGGTGCTGATCATAGAACAGCATGCTGTCCCCGGGGGGCTGACCCAGACGTTCCGGCGGGAAGGACTGGTATTTCCCACCGGTGTCCACAGGCTGGGTGCCCTTAATGAGAAGGAACCGTTGTGGTACTTTTTTAACTACCTGGGTCTCACGGATTACCTGGATTTGGTTCCCATGGCCCGGGACGGTTTTGAAATCTACTACTTTCCGGACTGTACCGTAAAAGTGCCCCAAAATCATGACCAATACAAAGACAAGATGAAATCCATGTTCCCGGATAACGCCCCGGCCATTGACCGCTATTTTCAAGATATGGCCGCATCAATCCGGCACCTTGCCCTGTACAACCCGGGATGCGAACCCGGACCCGACACATCTTCCCGGTACCTGGGCGCCCTTGATGACTATTTTGAAAACATCGGCATCAAGGGCCGGTTGAAAAGCATTCTGTCCGCCAACAACATTCTGTTCGGTCTGCCCAGCAGTCAATGTCCTTTGCTGACCCATTTTCTCATCACCGACGCCTATTTAAAATCCAGCTTTCGCATCAATGAACAGTCCACCCTGTTTTCCCAAGCGCTGTCCAGCCGTTTTACGGCGCTGGGGGGAAAGATAAAAACCCGGGCAAAAATGACCCGTCTGATGATCACGGACAGGGCCGTTCAAGGCGTGGAGCTTGAAGGCGGACAGATTTTAGAAGCCCCACAGGTGATCTATACCGGCCACCCTTCACGGCTGCCCCAATACTGTCCACCCAAAACATTCAGGCCGTTTTATGAAGACCGGCTGGCCACTGCACAAAATACCCTTGGCATTTTCGGCGTATGCCTGGCATGGAACCAAACCCACTGCCCGGTGACGGACAGTGACGCCTATATCTTTAACAGCTGGGATGTAAATGCCGCCTATGGAATCGTTGAAGAGGAGCTGCAGAATTTGCCGGATGTCATATTCTTAAGCGCCCTGCCCGGCCCGGGCACCCAACTGGCCGTCACCGCCCTGATCCCGCTCAAAGAAAGAACCCGGCACAAGCATTTCCGGGAAGGGTCCGGACAAAAAGGACAGACTGTTTACAAAAAAAATAAGGCCATTCTGGCAGAACAGGTGATGGAACGGCTGGAGCAGGTATTCCCGGGAACCCGCGAAAACGCCCGCATTGTGGATACCTATTCGCCGGCCACATTTGAAAGATATACCCTGACCCCGGAGGGCAGCGCCTATGGGATTAAAAAAACCGCCCAGGAGTATCTTTCGACCTCATTTAGTCCGGCAACCCGGGTCAAGGGACTGTTTTTAACAGGACAAAGCATCGGGTTTTGTGGTATTCACGGTGGGATATCCACCAGTACCGGCCTGTGCAGAGGATTTTTCCAGGAAGGAGAGTTGATGAAAAACATTGTCAATCAGGGTTTAAAAAAACAATGAATCGGGTTGTCATAACCGGGCTTGGGATCATATCCCCCATTGGAAACACTGCCCATGAGATCTGGCAGTCCCTTATCCATAACACATCGGGAATCGCCCCCGTGCCGGAATGGGAACAGGTTAAAGATTTAAAAGTCCGGTTGGCAGGCAGCTGCAAAGATTACAATGCCAAGCGCATTCTTCGCAAAGATCGGCGGACCATGGGCCCCATGACTGTTATGGCAGGGCTTTGCGCCCTGGATGCCCTGGACCAGGCAGGGATTTCGCCGGAACTGATGCGCTCCAAAGAGGCCGGGATCTCCATAGGTTCCACCACCGGGTCCGGAAATATTATCCAGCAGATGTTTGATGATCTTAAACAAACAGGCGGAATATCAAGGCTTGAGGGGACCGCGTTCATGAAAATCATGAACCACTCGGTGGCGGCCAACCTGGCGGCCATGCTGGGAACCAGCGGCAGGGTCATCGCCCCCTGTGCGGCCTGCGCCACATCCACCCAGGCCATCGGCATGGGGTTTGAAACCATACGAAACGGCCTGCAAAAGATAATGATCTGCGGGGGCGCCGATGAACTTCATCTCTCCACGGCGGGGGTATTTGACGTATTAAACGCCGCGTCCAGGCAAACATCCCCTGAAAGAACTCCCCGCCCCTTTGACAGGGACCGTGACGGACTTGTGGTGGCAGAGGGTGCCGGAGCCGTGATCCTGGAAGATCTGGACCATGCCCTGGCCAGAAACGCAAACATCCTGGCAGAAGTTATCGGGTTTCATACCTGCTGTGACGGTTCCCATATGACCAGTCCCCAGGACCAGGGCATGCTCGCCTGCATGCAGGGTGCCATGGCCTCATCAGGATGCCGCCTTGAAGAGATTGACTATATCAATGCCCATGCAACCGGCACTTTGCTCGGGGATGCGGCAGAGGCCCGGGCCATTGCCATGCTGGGCACACACAATATTCCGGTCAGCGCCACCAAGGGGTTTACAGGGCACACCCTGGCGGCTTCAGGGGTGATGGAGGCCATCTTCTGCCTTAAAATGATGGAGCATAACACCCTGATCCCCACAAAGAACCTGGCCACGGTGGCCCCGGAGTGTGAGGGAATCACCCACATTCTGGCCCCGCTTGAAAAAGAGGTGAATGTGATCATGACCAGTAATTTTGCATTTGGCGGCATTAACGCCACCCTGATTCTTAAAAGATATTCGTAAAGGAGTGACAATGGGTTCAGATACTGAAGAAATCGTGCAGGAGGTTGCCCTGGTGACCGGTGCAGGCCGGGGTATCGGCCGGGCCATTGCCGTGGATCTGGCCAAATCGGGCAGATTTGTCTATATCAATTTCAGATCCAACAGTGAAGAGGCTGAAAAAACCCTTCAACTGGTCAAAGAGGCCGGAGGGGACGGTGCGCTGCTCCCCTTTGACGTCACCGATGAAAAAGCAGCCCATGCATCCCTGGATACCATTTACGACCAGAAGGGGGGCATTGATATTCTGGTCAATAATGCCGGAATCCGGGATGATATGCTCATGGTCTGGATGAAGGCGGACAACTGGCAGCGGGTTCTGGACACCAACCTCACCGGTTTCTACAATGTCACCAAACCTGTGGTGAAAAAGATGCTTTCCAAACGCAAGGGCCGGATTATCAACATCACCTCCACCTCCGGCCAGGTAGGTCAACCGGGACAGGTCAATTACTCGGCCTCCAAAGCCGGACTCATAGGTGCCACCAAGGCCCTGGCCAAGGAGATTGCCAAACGAAAAATCACGGTGAATGCGGTGGCGCCCGGGTTTATTGAAACAGAGATGGTGGAAGGGCTTCCCCTGGACCAGATCACCCAGGCCATTCCCATGGGAAGGCTCGGCACCGCCGGTGAAGTGGCCGCAGTTGTGACTTTTTTGTGTTCCCCCCAGGCAGGCTATATTACAGGCCAGGTGATCGGCATTAACGGCGGCATCTGTTAGGAGATATTTTGGCGTTATCATCACCACGCAAGGCGGCAATTACGGGTATGGGCATTGTCAGCTGCCTTGGAAAAGAGCTTGACGCAGTGGCAGATGCCCTTGAACAGGGGCAATCAGGCATTGTGTTTGACCAACAGCGCAAAGATTTGGGGTTCAAGTCCCCGCTGACGGCCAAACTGCCGGAAATCAATCCCAAAGAGGAAGGATTAACCCGGAAGAATCTGAGAACCATGTGCGAACCGGCCTTGTATGCCGCCGTGGCCGCCCGGAAGGCTGTCAAAGATTCAGGGCTTGAACCTGCCGACCTCCAGACCCCCGGATGCGGGATTATCTTCGGCAATGACAGCACCATCAAAGCCGATGTGGAGTCCATTGACATTGCAAGGGAGCACGGCGAAACCCACTATATCGGGTCCGGATACATTTTCAGAAGCATGAACTCCACCATTACCATGAACCTAGCGGGGCTTTTCGGCACCCAGGGCGCCAACTGGACCGTGAGTGCGGCCTGCGCCAGCGGGGCCCATGTGCTGGGCCAGGCCATGATGCTTATCCGAAGCGGCCTGCAGGACATCGTTATTGCCGGCGGAGCCCAGGAGATCCACTGGACATCCATGGCCAGTTTTGACGCGCTCAATGTATTTTCCTGCCGGTTTGACCAGCCCCAGAAAGCCTGCCGGCCCTTTGACAGGGACAGGGACGGTCTTGTGCCCGGCGGGGGCGGGGCCTGCCTGATCCTGGAATCACTTGACCATGCCCTGGCTCGCAACGCACGGATTTACGGCACCATTGAGGGATACGGATTCTCCTCGGGCATCGGCAAAACCCTGTCCAATCCGGACAGCAAAGGCTCAATGACAGCCATGAAGCAGGCGCTTAAGGATGCAGGCCTTGCACCGGATGAGATCACCTACATCAATGCCCATGCCACATCCACTCCGGCCGGGGACCTGGCTGAGGCCATAGCCATCCACGACCTGTTCGGCCCCCAAACACCGGTTTCATCCACCAAATCCATGACCGGGCATGAATGCTGGATGTCCGGGGCCAGTGAGGTGATCTACACCACACTCATGGCCCGGAAAGGGTTTCTGGCTCCCAATATCAATTTTACGGGGCTGGATGAAACATGCCCTCCCATCAATGTCATCTCCCAGGCCAGGCCGTGCCGGATAAAAAACGCCCTGTCCAACTCCTTTGGTTTCGGGGGAACCAATGCATCCCTGATTTTAAATTTTGAGGGTCCCTTTTAATGCCGTCACTGTATGAGTATTACACCCGAACCCTGCACAAAGGAAAAGCAGGCGTCATTTTTCTTTTTATCATGAACCTGTTTCTCGGCGTGGTCATGGTCATATGGACAATTACCGGAATGATTATTTTCCCGGCCTTTGTGCTCTATTTCAAGCTGTTCAAGGATCGAAGCGCCCAGTGGACCACCCGGTGGGCCATTTGGGTATACGGCCATGTATGGCAGTTTTTTACACGTTTCTTCGTTGTGTTTGAGCCCTTCCGGTACAACCCGGACCAGTTTGCAGGACCCGGCATAATTGTTGTCAACCACCGCTCTTTTTTTGACACCTACTGCATGAATATGTTACCGGTATGCGACGTCTGCTTTGCTGTCAGGAACTGGCCGTTTAGAATTCCGGTCTACAATATTTTCATGGGGCTTGCCCGCTATCTGAATATTGAAAAATTCCCCTGGCAGAAAAGCCTGGCAATAGCCCAGGAGACCTTTGACCGGGGAGGCGTTGTCCTCTTTTTTCCCGAAGGCCATCGAAGCCGGGACAAACAGTTGACCCGGTACTATTCGGGTGCATTCAAGATGGCGGTGGAGACAAATGTCCCCGTGATACCTGTCTGCATCACCGGCACCCAGGAACTGCTGCCCCCCGGGCGCTATTATATGAAACCGGCCCGGATAAAAATGACGGCCCTGGCTCCGGTTTATCCTGATGCCTTTACAGGCGAGTTAGGACACCAGGAGATGAAAAAAAAGGTAAAGCAGATGATGGCCGAACAACTGGCCGCCATGGACGGCACACCATGAAAAAACCATATTTCAAATCCGTACCCAATGCCCCGGCACCCCTTAGGGGCACAGTGACCCGCAGTGTCAGATTCCAGGAAGTCGATATGCTGACCATTGCCTGGCACGGCCATTATACCAGCTATTTTGAAGATGCCCGGGTGGCGCTGGGGGACCGGCTTAATGTGGGGTATATGGATTTTTACAACAATGGCATCCTGGCACCGGTCAAGACGGTTCATGTGGATTTCATTCGCCCCCTAAAATTTAAAGACGAAATTTCCATTGAATGTATTTTCCACTATACCGAGGCAGCCAGGCTGAACAGCGAATACATTATCCGGGATGCCCAGGGCCAGGTGGCGGCCACAGGCTATCTCATACAGATGATGCTGAACACAGACTATGAACTTTTTTTAACCCAGCCGGAATTTCTTAAAGATTTCTGTGCCAGATGGAAGGCCGGCACGCTGTCATGAACAAGGTTGTCATCACACATGCACAGACTGTCACAAGCCTGGGCCATGGCCTTGATACCCTTTACAACGGACTTCTTGATGCCAAAAACGGATTCTGCCCCGTCCACCGGTTTGACACAAGCCCTTATGTCAGCGGCATTGCCGGCATCATATCCGGGCTGGACCTTGCCGGCGGCAGCTTGAAAAAAACAGCGATCATGGATCTTGCCGCCGATTTGATCCGGGATATGCCTGATCCGGATCCGGACAGTTTATTGATCACGGCCTCCACCAAAGGCAGCATTGACCTGATTAAAAATCTGCCCCCCTGCCCTGATCTGTCCCATGGCGACTTTCCGGGCCTGCCGGTTTCCGATCTGCCCGGTCGTCTTTCCAGAACGTTAAGGCTTGGCCGCACAGGATTCAACATCAGTGCAGCCTGCTCCTCCTCAACCATTGCCCTGGCAAAGGCAGCAGACCTGATCCGCCGGGGACGGGAGCATACAGTTGTGGTGATGGCCCTGGATCTTGTAACAGAATTTGTGTTTTCAGGTTTTTCAGCCATCGGAGCCATGGGCCCAGGCCCTGCCATGCCCTTTGACCGGGACCGCAAAGGCCTGACCCTGGGCGACGGCGCCGCCGTGATGGTACTCTCAAACCAGAACAAGGCAATGTCGGACGGTACCCCGATCCTTGCGGAACTTGCGGGCTGGGGCATCGCTGCGGATGCAGTTCACCTGACCGCACCGGACAGAGCCGCATCAGGACTTAAAACCGCCATTCTCCATGCCTGCCGGACAGCAGATATCACACCCGGCACCGTGAAAGTGGTCTGCGCCCACGGTACGGGCACGGTTTACAATGATGCCATGGAGCTGACCGCCATCCGGGATCTGTTTAACCCCGACTCTGTCATGGCCAACTCCATCAAAGGCAGTATCGGCCATACCCTGGGTGCCTCCGGGGCCATTGAGGCCGCCCTTTGCATCAAATATCTGGATCAGCTCATACTGCCGGGCACAAAGGGCCTGGTGAATCCGGACCAGGGGGCTGCACCCATTTTCAGCGCCGGCAACAGGCCCTTTGCCAAAGGCCCCATACTGACAAGCAATTCAGGATTTGGCGGTATCAATGCCGCATTGATTATCCAGGAGGCTTCATGAGTGATACGGCCGTACTGTTAGGCACGGGATGGGTCCACCCCCTTTCCATGGGCAGGCCCGGTGCCGTTCACAAATTTGAATCCGTGGAAGATATGGAACATCTGTCAGGAAAATCGGTGCTGGAAATTCCGTACAAGGCCTTTGGCAGAATGGATCTTTTTTCAAAACTCGGCTTTTCCGCCATTGCCTTTGCCATGGCCGATGCAGGTTTCCCCCCGGTACCGGCGGATAAAAATAACCGACCCGAAAAAAAAAACATATCCCTGATTGCCGAATCGGCAACAGGGTGCCTTGAAACCGACCTGCATTACCAGGCAACCCTGTCAAGGCAGGAAAACCGGCTGCCAAGCCCGGCCCTGTTTGCCTATACCCTGGCCTCCTGCTTTTTGGGAGAGGCAGGCATTTACCATGGTGTGTCCGGACAGGCCTTTGTCATTGAAAAAGAGTCCTGCACCGGGTTGACGGCGCTCAGCCTTGCCATGAACACGCTGGGTGAGAACGGCTGTGAGGCAGCAGTCTGCGGCATCTGCAACAGCGGAGCCCATCTTTGTGCCGGTACAGGTGCATGGCGTCCCGGGGCACTATTTATCGTAATCGGTGCTGACGACTCTGTTGCACCGGGCAGGGACAACACACGTCCTTGTCTGCAACGTATAATACGAAAAACAGATCCCATGGAGAGTTTCTATAGCGGAAATAAAAAACTTCATGATTTAACGGATCTCATCCCTAAGGAAGTACTATGAAAATACAACTGGTCTTTGCGGCCTGGCCCAAACTTGAAAAACAGACCGAATTTCATCTGCCCCCCCATGGCGCGGTGGTGTTTGCCGCATCCCTGCCCTCGGATGTGGAGGTGGCGTTCATAGATGAAAACGTTCAGGAGCTTAACTTTGACACGGATGCCGATTTGATCTGCATGTCGGTGCTTCTCACCTGTCAGCTTCCCCGGGCCTTTGAAATCGCTGATCAGTACATTAAAATGGGCAAGCCCGTATTATTCGGCGGCATCGCAACAATGCTGCATGCCCAAGAGGTCATGGAACATGCCACGTCAGTTTTCCTTGGCGAGGCCGAAGGGCGCATGGAAAAAGTGATTTCCGATTTTCGCAATGGCCGGCTGGAAAAAGTGTACGATTATATGAACAATTTCCCGGATATCAACATGGTGGGCACAGCGCGCAGGGATATACTGGACAGGAAGTGTTACAACTACCGGGGCATCCAGATGCTGGATCTTGTCCATGCCTCCCGGGGGTGCCGGTTTAACTGTTTCCCCTGCTGCAATGGTTTTCTTGGGGGCCGGAAATTTCGCCCCCGGCCTGTGAAAAAAGTGATTGAGGAAATGGAGGCCATCCCCAACAACCGCCTGTTTGTGGTGGACAACTCCCTGGCCCATGACAAAGAGTGGCTCGTTGAGCTTTTCACAGCCATGAAACCCTTGAAAAAGAAGTGGGTCTCCCACCCCATACTGGACGATGAAGAGGTGGTAAAATTAGCGGCAGACGCGGGGTGCTGGTACGTATACCAGGCGGTGATCGACACCTCCGAAACCATTCGCAAACGGATCCAGAGACTCCATAACCACGGCATTGGTGTGGAGGGTACCATTCTTTTAGGCACAGACGATCATGATGAAGCCTATATCCGCAACCTTGTGGAGTTTCTGATCAAAGTGAAGCTGGACATGGCGGAATTTACCATTTTAACGCCCTTTCCCCAATCGCCCATCCGGAAAAAATTTGAAGAACAGGGCCGTATTTTCAACAATCCCTGGGAGGACTACACCTGCGGGAAAGCCGTATTCCAGCCCAAACAGATGAGCCCTGAAAAATTAGAAGAGTTATACAACTGGGCCTGGGACACCTTTTACGAGGACGGCGGATACCAGACAAAAATGGGCGAACTGTTTTTTAAAGTCATTAAACGCGAAATCATGGACGGCACCTACCGCCGGTACAGTCCCAGAGAGAAACGTTTTGCCAAAAAGGCAAACAGTTAACGATGGCAAAAATATTTCTCATCTCGGCCAATACCACCCAGGAACCGCTGCCGGTATATCCCATTGGCATGGCCCTGGTGGATGCGGCCCTGAAAGCCAAGGGTCACGAAACAGAACAGTTTGACCTTCTCTATGACATGGAAAAGGGCCATGTCGGCCTGGAACAGGCCCTTAGGGCATTCGGTCCTGATATCATAGGGATTTCCATCAGAAATATCGATAATGTGGACTCCCTGTCCCCGGACAGCTGGTATCTTTCCGGGGTCAAGGCACTGATTGCCAATATTCGCCAAGTCCAGCATGCTCCCATTGTTATTGGCGGCCCGGCTGTATCCATTATGCCGGAGACCATTTTAACCTATTGCGGCGCAGATTATTGTGTGGCCGGAGAGGGTGAGGTGGCATTTAATCTGCTCATTGATAAAATTCTGGGCAATGAAAACCCGCCAAGGGTCATGGGGCCGCTGACCCCAAGAATGACCCCGGAGCAATTTTACAGTCCATCCTATCAACCCCGTTTCACAGACTACTATTTTGATGCCAGCGGCATGCTCAATTACCAGACCAAACGGGGATGCCCTTTTGGATGTAATTACTGTTCCTACCCCCTCATTGAGGGCAAAACGATCAGGCACCAGGAACCGGAATTTGTGGTTGAAAACCTCAAACGGCTGAAATCGGAGTTTAACGTCACCAGTCTGTTTTTCAGCGACTCCGTATTCAATGATCCCCAGGGGCGTTATCTTGAAGTGGCCGAAGCCCTGGCCCGGGCCGACTTAGGCGTTAAGTGGGCGGCCTATTTCAGGCCGGCGCATCTGTCACAAAAAGAGCTGGCATTGCTGAAAAAAGCTGGTCTCTATGCCATGGAGATCGGTTCGGACGGGGCCTGTGACACCACCCTGGAAGGCATTGGCAAAACATTTGATTTCAGCAGCATTCTGGCAATTAATGAGGCCTGCATCCAGGCAGAAATCCCCTGTGCCCACTTTTTCATGTTCGGCGGCCCCAAAGAGACTGTGCAGACCGTTGAAGAGGGGCTGAACAATATTGAGCTGCTCAGGCATACCGTTGTCTTTGTCTTTTCAGGCATCCGTATTCTGCCCAAAACCGGACTTGCCGATATCGCAGTCAACCAGGGAATCATTACACCCGGGGACAACCTGCTTCACCCGGCCTTTTATGTGGCACCCGGACTGGACAAAAAAAAAATGGATTTAAGAATTGAAGCGGCGTTTCAGTATCGCAAGGACCGGTTCTTTCCGCCGGAAAAAGGATATATTCGAATGAAAACAGTCAAACTGTTTGGGTTTAAAGGCCTGCTCTGGGACATGATTCCGGGTACATTCTCACAGGGCAGACGGATTAGAAAAAAAGGCCGTGGCACATCAGGAGCACTCCATGACAGTTTATGAAAAGACCGCAGATAAAGGCGGCATCCTTCTGGTCCATCCCCTGGGATATGCCCCGGAGAAAGCGGATAAAGATATCTCCCGTAAGGCAAACATCATGCCGCCCCTGGGGCTCATCAGCATTGCAGCTGTACTTGACCAGAAAGGCGTTCCCAACAAGGTCATTGACTGCCACTGCCTTCCGGATTCCCTTGCCCTGATTCTTTCCTACGTGAAAGAGTATGAACCAGAATTTATAGGGTTTTCATGCACCACTTCAAGTTTTCTGGACGGAGTCAGGACAGCGGAACAGGTCAAAGAGATCAAACCGGACATTGGCGTGGTTTTTGGGGGTCCCCATGTCTCTGCACTTAGAGAAACTTTGATAAGCAGATTTAAAGTGATCGACTACCTGGTTGTGGGTGAAGGGGAGACGGCCATTTATGAGCTGATCACCAGTGAAAAAAAGAAGATTCCCCAGATTCCCGGAATTGTGTACAGGGATGATTTCGGTCAGGCTCAGTTTACAGGGTTCAGAAAAAAACTCATTGAACTGGACAGCCTGCCCTTCCCGGCATACAGAAAACTGCCCGGGTATCCCAAGGCCTATAAACTGCCCATCTTCAACTATCCCAAGGTACCCAATGCCAGCCTGATCTCTTCCCGGGGCTGTCCCTATGCCTGTTCATACTGTGACAGATCTGTTTTCAGACGGACTTTCCGGTATAATTCCTCAGAATATCTTTATGCGCACATGGAATACATGCACAAGGAATTCGGCATCCGGCATATCAATTTTTATGATGACCAGTTCACGTTCAACCGGAAACGGATCGCGGCCTTCTGCGAGCTGATGATCCGGAAAAATCCCGGCATGACCTTCAACTGTGCGGCCCGGGCCGAACATCTGGATCTGGATCTTTTGAAACTGATGAAAGCGGCCGGCTGCTGGATGATCAGCCTTGGTGTGGAGACAGGCGACCCCGATCTTTTGGCCCGGCACAGGCAGAATCCGGATCTTGATATGCTCAGGGAAAAAATCCTTTTAATCAAAACGGCTGGTATCCGGGTGAAAGCACTTCTGATGATGGGCCTTCCCGGAGAAAGTGAAACCAGCATCCGCAAAAGCAAAAAGTATGTTTTTTCCCTGCCCATTGATGATTTTAATCTGGCAAAATTCACGCCGTTTCCCGGCTCCCCCATTTATGACCAGATCAAAACACCCGGCTCAGACCTTGGCCGTTTTGATGAAGACTGGGAAAAGATGGACTGCATGGATTTTATTTTCATACCCAAGGGGATGACAAAGGTGCGCCTGGATGAGCAGTTTATTCATTTTTATAAATCCCATTTCACCCGGCCCAGGGTTCTTGCCGGCTATGTGAGCATGGCCTGGAAATCCCCCGACTCCTGGAGACGGATGCTGCAGGATCTGCCTGATTTTTTAATGTTTGCCAATAAAAACAAACGGATGTAAAGTATGTCCATCCCATAATCGGTCGGCTGAAAAACTTAAAACAAGGGAGAAAATTTAATGAAACATTTTGCTCATTTTTTTTGTTTTGTCCTATTGTTCGTATTCATAGGATGTGCGGCACCCACCATGAATCTATCTGTACCTGTTACAGAAACCATTGCCCCGAATATCGACAAGGCAATAGTCTATTTCCTGCGGCCCAAATCTTTAGGGTTTAAGATCCATGCAGCGGTATACGACGATGAAACCTTTATTGGTTTTGTCCCCTATGGACAAAAACTGCCCTATGTCGCTGAACCAGGAGAACACCTGTTCATGGTTGTTTCAGAGGCGGCTGATTTTTTAAAAGCGGAACTTCTGGCAGGCAAAACCTACTATGTGGAAGTCGTTCCCAGAATGGGAGCCTGGCGCGCAAGATTTTCCCTGTCTCCGTATACCAAAGAGCAACTTGAAACCCAAACCGTTCAAAAATTCATAAAAGAGGGCAGATTGATTCAAAACAATGAAAAAGCCTATGAATGGGATAATTCGAACCACGGCAGTGTTCTGGAGAAAAAAATGGCGTATTACCCCAAATGGCTGTCAAAGGACGAATCTGCCAGGCCTTTTTTAAATAAAGAGGACTGCGAATAACGGTCACGGGGATTGTCCCCGAAATATTCTGACAGGCCGTCCGAAATAAAGAAGGCTGTTACGTCAGCTAAGCTAAACCGAAGTAACAGCCTTTTGAATCTGCCCCTATGTCCGAAAGACCGCGTGTCATTTCATCCCTGGGGAAACAGATTTTAAAACAAAATACTATTTTGCCAATTTCACGACGTCGCCTTTGACGGCGACATTGACCATCATGCCACCGCATAAACACTCATAGGAGGTCTCGCTTGAGACTTCATTATCCAAGACATTGGACCTTATATTGATAACAGCATTGCCACCCTCTTTTCTTGCGCGCTGCTGCAGTGCTTTCACAGCGGACGCCAGAGCCCACTGGCATGCCGATTCCCTGCTTTTTCCCAGCTTGTTGGCTCTTTTGCTGGTTTTGAATTCGCCAAAATTTTTAATTACATCCGGATGGCCCTGGGATCCCCAGTAAAGTGCAATATCCTCATACAGGGAACTCTGAACTTTTGGATTATCCATGGCATCCTGAATCGCCATGGTGGTCAATTCATCCTCGGCGAATGCAACAGCTGTAAATAGAGACAACACAACAGCGATGATAAAAAATTTAATTTTCATATTTTCTCTCTTTTTTTGAATGTTACAAGCAACGACCTCTTGTTAGGATTTTGTTATAGACGCCGGCCAGGCCGGGACAGACGCCTTTAACTTTTTACCAAATCAAAAGGATCTGTCAATTTCTTTTTCAGTAAACCTTGTTATTGCCTTTGAAACAATAGACAATAAATTGGCGGTAACCTGATGTGCTTTATCAAAAAATGTGATACACAATCCCAATTATTCATTTACACATAACGCCCAGGTGACAAAAGAACTATGGATCTAAAGTATAAACTGAAAAAAATGATTATCGATGAAATGCAGATCGAAGACCTCACCCCGGAAGAAATCGAAGATGACGCCCCTTTGTTCGGAGACGGACTTGGCCTTGACTCCCTGGATGCTGTGGAATTGGTGGTTCAGCTTCAAATATATTTTGGTGTTGAAATCAAAAACATCGAGGAGGGGCGCCCTGCCCTTCAATCCATCACCACACTGGCCGATTACGTAAAAAAGCACTGCCCTGATCCCCAGAAGGTGAATCCCTGAGACTGGCTGTACACGGCATAGGAGTTTCCGGACCTTTTGATCATTTTGACCAGGGTATGGAATCCGTATACAGTACCGGTCAGGATTTCCCGAAAGAACAGAGGCAAGAGCCAGGTGAGTCATCTGGGGTGGAGGTTCTGAAAGCCGATACCACCAAGGTGTCCTCGTATGTTGCAAAATCAAAACTGCGCAGGGTTGACCACTATTCCCGGATGGCCCTTCTGGCTGCCGGACGTGCCCTGGAAAACGTTTCGCCGGCAATGGTGTCCAGGCAGCATACAGGGTTGATCATTGCCACGGGATTCGGGGCTCTGAACTCAACTTTCTCGTTTCTGGATTCCTATCTGGATCAGGGCGATAAGCTTGCCGCCCCGACCTGGTTCTCCGGTTCCGTCCATAATGCTGCGGCTGCATACATTTCCATCTGTTATGGCCTCACCGGTCCTTGCCTTACCGTAAGCCAGTTTGACCTGTCTTTTGCCAGTGCACTGCTTTCTGCACAGGCATGGCTGAACACGGGAAGAGTGGACGCAGTGTTAATCGGTGCCGTGGATGAGTGGTGTGACGTATCCGGCTATTGCATACAAAAACTCAATACCCATACCGGGAAGATGAAAGGCTCTTTTGGTGAGGGGGCATCTTTTTTCCTGATCACCCGTGAGACGGACACAGTACCGGCAATCGGCTTTCTTGATAATATCTATCTGGGGCGGGATTTAATCGTAAACTCTCCGGACATGGATGACATAATCTTTTCTCCCTGCGCTGCCCATGAAAGATGTAACCCTTGCAGCCTGGAGAACAATATTTCCCCCGATACCAGGTTGCGCAAACGCGTTCGTGCAGGCAGCCCCACGGATATGGGCATGGATGTCTGGTTTGCACTTTCAGGCGGTGGGTACACAGGAGAAAAAACATGCTGCATAAAACAGGGCGCCAACCAGATGTTTGGAAGCGTTACCGCCATAAAAGCCCATTGAACATGCGACCAGGGCAATTTAAAATCCAAGGGACTATTTTGCCATTGACCATTTTGGTGCTCTTTTTTTGCTTTAGTGCAGCACAGCTTCGGGCAGAAGAATATGCACCGACATTAAACGGCATGTCCTTAAACTTGGGTTATACCTACGACCCTTCTTATAAAACATCTTTTGCCCAGGTATCTGTTCTCAGGCTGTATGACTACGACAGGGTATGGAAACATAAAGCCCCTGAAAATCTGCGGTTCAAAGTGGAGAGCAGCCTTGGCGGCGCACGCTGGAATGAAACGGATATTCGAATCATTGCTTCAGTAAATATTTTTGCAATGCTATATTTAACCGACTCTCTGGCCAACGGAATCAGGCCCTACGTTGAGGCCGGTATTGGAGGCATATATACGGATTACAGAGTTTACGGACAGGATTACCGGTTCAATTTCAATCCCCAGGCAGGGATCGGCCTTGAATTTTCCACAGACAACAACGCCACCTGGTTTTCTGCCTTGCGGATTCATCACCTGTCCAATGCAGGTTTAGGCGACACCAACCGGGGTCAGAACTCAGTGATATTACTTATCGGACAATATTTTTAACAGTTAAAGGCATTAAATATATGGAAACAACCATGGACAAAATAATTGAAACCATTAACGCGGTACTGGAAGAAGAATTTGAAATTGATCCGGCCCTGCTCAAACCAGAGGCCATGCTTTATGAGGATATCGGCCTGGATAGTCTGGATGCGGTGGATCTTATTGTCATGGTTGATAAGGAACTGGGCGTGCGTATTGAAGAGGACGAGGCCAGAAAACTCCGCACCCTGCAGGATGTATATAACACCATAGAAAAACTGTTACGGGTAAGAAAAGTTAATCCGTAACCAATATCAGGTTCAGCTTCCCTGCAACCTTTTCATCGGAATGGACGGTTACCCTGGTGGTAATCAAATCATGGCCGTTATCCCCGGGCTCCACGGACACAATCTGGATATCCAGAAGAACAGGTGTGCCGGGTCTGATCAAATTGGAAAATTTCGTTTTTTTTATTTTTTTGATGGAAACTTTTTTTTCAAAAAAAGTTTCCAAAGCAAACCGGGCCATTTCTATCTGGGCAACACCGGGAAGAATTGGCCTTGAAGGAAAATGTCCCTTAAATAGTTCCAGGGTTTCCGGAAAATTGAACTGGGCCCGGATGCCGGTGCCCTGATCCTTGGTGGCAATATTCACCTCTGCCTGTGTGATCTCTGTATAGAAACTCATTATTTTAACGCCTGTCTGATGGATTTTTATCCGGAATAATGTGCTGGTTAACAGTCAAAATATAGCCTGTCTTTTTATTTTCGATTCTGATAGCCCCCGGCAGCTGGTTGCCGGATTCATACTGATATTCAATTTTATAGATCAATCGATTCTTGTTGAAGAACATGATTTCTGTAAGCGTTAAAGAAGATTGCTGGTTTTTTATGAAACAATACCGGACAACCCTTTGGCCGTCAGACTCACAAAGAAGAATCTGTTTTTCTTGTTCACAGATATGGCAGGAATTAAAATCAGGCACCAGGTAAAGACGCTTAAGATCCTGAACAACTGACTCCCCAAGCCATTTTTCTTTTAAGAACCCTTTGGTCAGTATAATATCCTGTTGCCCCCGGCAGATATGGACCTCAAACAGGGTACCGCCCATGGGGGTCTGGGCCACCAGATCCACCCGGCCCTTGGGGCGGTCAATTTTTAGGAAACCGTTCATTGACATGCTCTTGCCATGGATCTGAAGAACAACCTGATGCAAAGCGCGAAAACCGGCAGGATACAATTCGCGCACATTCCTGGTCAACTGGTCAACGCCATACCCGGAGTTCATACAGTGGTCTGTTTCGGAAACGGTATGCAAAGCACATCCTGCAACTGCCCAAAGCATCAAAAGCAGTCCGAAAGCCGGGGCATTGCGTTGTATGATTCTGAAAAAAAACATGGGTGAACCGGTTACCACTGGGGAACAGCGGAAAAATTCTGGCTGTTCCCGGTAAAATACAAATCCTGGATACCGGTGTTGATCTGGTCGTCATGGAACATCAGCTTGGTATAATCACCGTTTGGCTCTTTGATGATAATATGATCAAGCCGGGTCATGTTTTCATTAATTCCCAGTTCAAAGCCGCTGATAAAAGATTTGAATCCTTCAGCCTTTGGTTCAAGCAGAATGCAGTAGGCTGTCCGGTTTTCAACCATTCTGTATCGGCCTGAAACAGAATACAATTTTTTTTCATTGAACCGACCCTTAATCCAGGAGGCAATGTGATCCAGGATGACCCGCATCATTTTTTCATCCCCGGAACCTAAATTTTCCCATTTACCGTTCACCATCTCATATTTATAAATTTTGTCCTTGCTGACCAGAAGGACAGACCTGAAAGGATCAAAATATTCAAGACGGATCTTGTCCGGACTTTTAAACAGAAGAATCCCATTTGAAAAAACAGGTTCTG
Organism: uncultured Desulfobacter sp.; assembly: GCF_963665355.1. Lineage (GTDB taxonomy): Bacteria > Desulfobacterota > Desulfobacteria > Desulfobacterales > Desulfobacteraceae > Desulfobacter. The sequence continues at coordinate 3,261,573 of NZ_OY762229.1, read as the reverse complement.
AAAACAATGAAATTTTTTTCTCCTGAATAATTTTGGTTTTAAGGGAAGTGATCTGATTCATATTCTCTTCTATACGGGTAAGAATTGTGCGCAGTTCGCCTTCGGGTATGACGGAAGATGTGCCTTCGGCATTGCCCGCTTCAGCACAAAAGCCGGGAAAAGAGAGTATCGCTGAAAAAACAATAACAGCCAGGCAGTATAAAAAACGGTTAAAACGGAACTTCACAGAACGTCACCTCTATACGGTTAGGCATTAAAAATTTTAATCTGTCCTGATGCGACCAATTCATTTTCATGAAAAACAGCTCCTTTGACAAGATGAAACGACCCGATTTCATCAGTTTTCTCCACTTTAATGGTCACTTCGGCATCCTGGGGTACCGGCCGGAAAAATTCAAAATGGTCTATGGTCACCAGCATGCCCATGGCCGGCCCGGAATCTGCTTTGTCAAGGTTAGTCTGACCATGATGGGCGGCGATTGTCTGGGCTACACACTCGATTAATATTCCCTGCAGCACCATACCGTTTTCGCAGCCGTAATCATCACCGGAAAACTGTTTGACAGCTGTTCCCATTGTGTCGCTATCCCTGGTAAACTGATCAATCATGATCATGGGCTCCCTGTGCGGGAGAATTTTGTATATACTAAGGTCTATTGCCATTATACCTCCCGTTGGGTTACTTCTTATGAGACGCGGTATATGTTTGCATGACAACAAGTGTACGCCTGCCGTCAGGGCTTGCAGTTCTTTTTCCAACAACCTTTTTTTAGCATAAATGGCTTGCTACCCGCAATAGACACAACCGAATAGAATAGCTTAGTTGTGAGGATTTTAATTATTCTGATTATTCTGACTATAATGGATTTGGTGAACCCTATAATGTCCCCCGAAATTTGAACTGGTTGCGAAGAGACCATTGACATCCTAAATGCCCGGTTCGATCTGAAAGAATCTCTCCCCCCAGCCGAAATTTGCTTGCACTATACGGCGGTGGCACCTTGAGTATTTCATAGGCTTTGTGGTACAAACTGTCATGGCAAAACCTTTATTTTAATTCTTGCTAACGAACCGAATCATAAACATTTCCGAAGAATTTGCTGCCCTTTTTGGGATATATGATGAAATATCCGGGATAGACTGTGCCATGGTCATGATGGCCAATCACAAGGAACAGGCGGATGAATGATTAAAAGACTTCTTACCTGGCTCAACATTTATGAAGAAGAGATTGGTCTGGTATTCTGGACAATGGCCCTTCTGTTCATTATCCGAAGCGCCGGGATTATCCTGAACAACTATGCAGAGACAGCGTTCCTGAAACGATATGGGGTTGAACATATGCCCGTGGTCAATATGGTCAACGCCATTGCCACCATTTTCATCACAGGCCTTTTGACCGGCATACTGAACAGGAGGTCCAACGCGGGGGTTCTGGCTTATGTTTTCATGATCTGTGGTGCACTGATTACAGGTATCAGGCTTTTGATCCCCTCAGGCATTGAACTGCTTTATCCTCTGCTGTTCATGCTCAAAAGCCAGTTTGAACTGATCCAGGCCATGCTCTACTGGAATATTTGCAATGACCTGTTCAACACCCGGCAGTCAAAACGGCTGTTCCCTTTGCTCACCGCAGGCGGTGTCGTCGGCCTGATTTCAGGGTCAGTGCTCACGCCATTTTTTGCAAAACAGTTTAACCTGGACAACCTGCTGTACCTTTACCTTGCCACCTGTCTTGCCGGCACAGCCACTGTGATGGCCATGGGACGCAACTACCCCCGTATGATATATCAGAAACCGGTTCAAAAGACCGGTAAAAACAAAACAACACTGTTTGAGGAGATCAAAGCCGTCACGCCCCTGATCAAAAAGTCAACCCTGGTCAAAGTGGTTCTGGTTCTCACCTTTATGCCCAATGTGGTGATTCCCATCATGAATTACCAGTTTAATTTTGCCATTGACAACCAGTTTGCCTCGGAAGCCGCTGTCCTAAAATTTTTCGGATATTTCAGGGGCAGCCTTTATACGGTCAGTTTGTTTATTCTGTTGTTTGTGGGACGGATCTATGGGCGCTGGGGCCTGCCCGTAGCCCTGATGTTCCATCCCTTTAACTACGTCATCGCCTTTATGGCCTTCCTGTTTCGGTTTGACATTGTCTCTGCCATATATTCAAGAATGTCCACCAATATTCTTCGAACCACAATCAATATGCCGACCAACGGCGTTCTCATCGGACTGTTTCCCGAAAGATACAGGAACCTGATCCGCCCCTTTCTGCGTGGAACCGTGGTTCGGGTGGCCTTGTTTACAGGCTCCACCCTGATATTAATTTCAAGTTCTTTGTTTCACCCCAGATATCTTTCCCTTGTGGCCCTGCCCTTTGTACTGGCCTGGATGGTGGCTCCGATTATCCTGAGAATAAAGTATTCAACCATACTCAAGGACCTGATCTCCAACAATCTTCTGGACATCAAGCGCTTCAGCCAGAAGGAGCTGTCCCAGATTTTCAGGCAGGACAAGGTGGTTTCGGATGTTGAATCGGCTTTTTTGTCTGCCCGGGGCACAGATGCGGTCTGGTATGCACACCTGCTGAAAAACCTGTCCCCTGGCACCCTGGACGAAAGGATTTTAGAATCCCTGCCCCACCAGGACGAACCCACCCAGGTGGCATTGATCAAAATGCTGTCCCATGATTTCCGGACATCTGCAGCCCCACGCCTGATTAAACACCTTGCCCCCCAGCGCCAGCAGGCGGCGGTTGCCATATTTAAACTGGCATGGCAGCAGCAGATGCAACCTCCAAAAGATTTTGATTTTTCTGCTTATGTAAACAGCAACAACCCCGTGATACGAGGATTTGCAACAGCTTTCAAGTTTTCCGGGGACCCGGAAGGGTGCCACCTCCACATAAAAAAATGGCTGGACTCTGGGAATACGGATCAACGCAGATCAGGTATCGTCTGCGCAGGCCTGTCCCGAAACATTATTTATGCAGACAGATTGCTGGCAATTTTGTTGGAAAAACCGGCAGATATTCAGACTCTGGTTCCCGACATCATTATTGCCATGTCCAGACTGAACGTACCCCGACTCAATGAGGTTGCTCTCAATTATCTGTCCCATGAGGATGAAAACATAAGGCTTGCGGCCCTTGATGCCCTTAACATAAACAATGACCTGACATTGAAAAAAGCCATACTGATGCTCGGGGATGTCCAGGAACAGATCAGTACCCTTGCCAGAGAGAAAATAAACAAGGCTGAATATAAAAACGAAAAGCTTTTGGTGCAATCGTTAGGACTTCCCGGATCAAAAATTCGAAATGGCCTGTTTGACCTGCTCGAACATCTTGAAGTCAGCAAACTGGACTATATGATTTTTGGCAGGAGTCAGATAGCGAAATGCTATGCATGTCTTGCCATGGCACAAAATTTCAGCCAGCTGGCCCCGACACCGGCAAACAACCTGGCCCAGACGCATCTTCTGGAGAAAAAAGAGCGCATTCTCGAAAACACCATGAGGGTTCTGGCCATCCATGATAAAACCGGACAGATGAAAACCGCATGGCAGGGATTTTTCTCTTCAGACACCCGTCAGCGGGCCAATGCTGTGGAACTTCTCAATGCCATGCTGGACCGTAAAAGCTTTAATGCGGTGCTTCCCCTGTTTGAAAGCCCCTCCACCCAGGCGGCACTTGAGCAGGGAAAAAAAATCATCCAGATACCGGCCCTGGACCCTGGGGGGCGAACAGGTGTAACAACCCTGCTGACATCACCGGACTGGGTGGACGTGGTGATTGGACTGAACATGATTCGTCAAAGCCCTGGTATTGTGGATATCCGCACACTGGAGGCGGAAATAAGGCAAAACAGCGCTCCTGTCATTGAAAAGGAACTTGATATGCTCTTGAATGCCCGGCCGGAACAAAACAGTGTCACGGACAGCAATAAAGATATCAGCCTGGGAGAAAAAATTCTTCTGCTGAAAGAGATCGACATCTTTTCAGGCCTCAGTGCCGAGGAACTTGCCGCCATTGCCGCCCAAACCAGTGAACAAAACTATGGTGAAAAAGAAACCGTCATACGCCAGGGAGAAACAGGAGAAACCGTATTTCTGATCATTGAAGGAAAAGTGGAGGTGATCAAGGAGCTTGAAAACGGGCGTCAGATATTTCTTGATCATATTGACGCAGGCCAGGCATTCGGGGAGATGGCGCTGATTGATGATGCGCCGCGCTCGGCCACCATACGCACTGTTTTTCCATGCCGGTTTCTGATCCTGCATAAACAGGAATTTAAAGAAACTGCCCTGGAATTTCCCAGAATATCTTTACAGATCTGTTCCGTTTTAAGCCGACGAATCAGGGATCTGCACAAAAAACTCAACAAAATTTAATGGTTGGCAAGCCCTTCCGAAATGGCCTCGGCAAGATCGCTGCGGCCCCGTTCTTTAAGCAGCCCAATCAAAGGCCGGTAAAATGGGGGACGCTCCCGGATGGTGATATCATACCGGGCAATATCCTGTGGCTGTATCTCATTTTGTTCAAAAGCCGTTGTTTTATCCAATAGCCCCAAGGCGGTTAACTCCGTCATGGTGCGCACACATTTTTCGCATTGACCGCAGTTCAGCTTATCCTTTGCATTGGCAAGACACACCCTGAAATTGTTAAACGCCGTATCCCATTGTGACACAATCCATATTTTTTCAAGCCGGGTCAGCTCGTAGTCCCGATGCCGGATCTTCAATCCCCAGGAAGAGTACTCAGGGTCCAGCAACGGGTGGGAGCCGCAAGGATGAAGATTGGCAATATCATAGGAAGATGCAATGTACATCAGATCAATACGTCCGGAAAAAGCATGGGCCATGGCGGCAAGAACAGCACCGAAAAAGTGGTTGAGCCAAAGTTCGCGATCATCGCACAAATGGCGGATATTGGTGTACACAGGGATAAGGGTTGCGCCGGCATCGTCCGTAATTCTGGAGATGGCTCTGAAAGCCCGGTCAAACACCTCATATTTCATGCCGTATTTTTGAACCCCGCCAATGTCAAAGCCGTGCAGGAAAAAGGCATCCCGGATATATGCAGGGTGATCGTCGGGGTAATGCAGACGGTTCAGGCGCAAGGTACACAAGGAATCCATGCCCCCGGACATGACCATGCCGGCCCGGGGGGCAGACGGCCTGTTTCCCCGGGGACGGATGCCGGATTCCACAGGCACGGGATGCAGACGCCCCCGGGTCCAGTGGGACAAAATGTGCATGGCCGTATTCACCCCTTCTTTAAGGAAGGGGCAGATCTGCCCGTCTACAAAGATCCGCTTTTCGCCAAAGTGCAGGGCCGGCAAAAGGCACCCCACCAAAAAGGCATCCGGATTGGCACCAAACCCGCTTGCAAACCTTGGATCCGTTTTGATGTACACCTTTTTTCCAGGAACCTCAGACTCTTCGAAAACCACACGGGCACTGGCTGTCACCTCCCCAGCGTCACGTTCAAGATTAAAATCCAGTAACTTCATGGGTGTTCCTTTTTACGGCCGGAAGCCGGATAGGGATATGGCGCATTCCAGCATAATTTTTGCGATATTTTTTCCGGTGGCCGCCTCAAGGCCTCTGAATCCGGGAGAATAATTGACCTCAATGACCACGGGACCACAATCCTTTGCCATCAGAATATCCACACCGGCAATGTCAAGACAGCAGGCCTGTGCCGAGCGTATGGCCATATCCGCTATTTTTTCATCCGGTTGGAACCCAGCTGACCTTGCGTTCTGGTGTATATTGGCCTTGAACTGGCCCGGGTCCGGTGTCAGAGCCATGGCCCCGGCCACTTTGTTGTTGACCACCAACAGACGAAGGGCACATTCATGGTGGATAAACGGTTCAACCACCACGCCTTTGCCCGGAATAAAATGGGTTTTGAGATAAGCCATGGCCGCATCTTTGCCCCCAAGCCTTTCCACCCCGTCACCGCCCATGCCGTCCACCTGTTTGGCCACCACCGGAAATCCGCCCAATGCATTCACCGCTGCATAAAAATTATCAGGCCTTGTGACAAAAAACGCCTGGGGCACCCGAAGACCTGCCCGGCAAAGCTGCTGAAGCGTAATATACTGGTGTTTTGCAATGGTGATGCCTTCAAGGCCGTTGACAAGGGGAACACCAAGCATGGCAAAATGGCGAAGAAGCACAAACCCATACTCCCCCATGGGTGATCCCTGCCGGGGCAGAATCAGGTCCGGCAGACTGTCTTTATGGTTAAAGCCGGGGGCCAGCATCGTATCAGGCTTAAAAAATATTTTGGAATCATGGCTGTCCACACAACAGGAAACGCCGTAAGGATCAATGAGCATCACCTGGTGACCGAGCTTCCCTGCTTCCGCAATGAGCCGTGCATTGGGATGAAAGGTATCGTCATTAACCGTCATGATACCGATTTTCAAGGGCGTTCACGTCCTTTATGCCTGTCTAAAAAAGCCTCTGCCCTAGTCTGAGGCATCCAGACTCCCAGGTGTTTGCTTGCCTGTTCACTAAAATATTGGGCAATTTTGCATGTATTGTTGTTAATGGCAATTTTCTGGGCCGGGATGTTTTTTTCATCAATAACGGAATAGATTCCGACATCTACAGCTCTTTCTGTCAGCCCCTCCAGCAGCCGGGTACCTATGCCCAGACTTCGGTATTCAGGCCGCACCGAGGTATAGCCGCGTTCCACACAACCGGTAAAATCCAGCCCTGTCATATTTTTAAGCCGGTCAATAAACGTCTGCCTGGGATGTTTGAGACTGGAGTCGCCCACAATCACCCCGTTTTCCATGGCATAGCCGATAAGGTAGGCCGCCTCAAGATTGGTGCGCACATGGGTGGTATCCACAGAGCCCCCTGCCCCCACCATCTCAACGATATCATTCATCAGATCTGCGGGAATATCCCCGGGCTTTTCATAATGGTACTCAAGGTTTTCACCCAGTTCCCACAATCGGGTAAGTTTTTCATCCACCCGGATACGCCCAAGCCGGTTTTGTGCATTTTTACCATCAAATCCTATCTTTTGCATCCCATCCACCAGCAAAGAATAAAAGCCCGGATCCCGAATCAGCTCAATCAAAGGGATACCGGGAACAGCTTTAAGATGGCTGTAGGCAGAAATTTTATCAAGGTGCTGTTCTAATGCTTCATTTTCAGCCTTGTCAAAGGTCGTTGCAGATATCATGGGAACATCAGCAAATTGAGTTTTCACTTGTTTTTCAACTACGTTTTGCAGAATCGATGCAACACAATTCCCCCAATTTAAAAACAGACAGGAAGGCGGACCCGTTTTCAAAATCTCCGAAATTATCGTCCCAATATCCCCGGTCATTTTTTCGACATCCGGTCCTCGTTCAGGCAAAGGAACAAGCCTGTTCATGATCGAACCAGCCCTGTCATGTTCAAGGATGATAAACAGCATCTGGATAAGTGGTCCCCGGGAAGCGGAATCCGGAAACTTTTTATGTGCATCCCAACGCCTGATAATCAAAATGGAAAAATCTTTCATAATAGGGTATAAATAACCTCGCACCCAAGCCAAGTCAATATATGAAATTGAAAAATACGTTGACAATACAGGCAAATAGTTATAGTATGCAGAGTTTTTTTAGGTACCCGATATATGATGTCAGATTGTAAGGAGATAAACCCATGTATGCAGTAATCAGAACCGGGGGCAAACAATACAAGGTTCATGAAGATCAGGTTTTGAAAATTGAAAAACTTGAAGGCAGTGAAGGAACGGAAGTTGAGTTTAATGACGTCCTTTTATACTCCGATGGTGAGACCATAACCTTAGGCGCACCCCAGATAGAAAATGCCAGTGTCAAAGCATTTATTGTGGAACAGGGCCGGAGCAAAAAACAGCTTGTATTCAAATACAAACGGCGCAAAGGCTATCGGAAAATGAGAGGCCACAGACAGCATTACACTGAAATCAGAATCAATTCCATTTCAGCTTAATTGTTTGTTCTTATTGTTTGGCCCAGAAAGTATACTTAAATTTGTAACGTGTTAACAAAAGAGAGAGAAACATGTCACATAAAAAAGCAGCAGGCAGTTCAAAAAACGGCCGTGATTCAAACGCCCAGCGGCGGGGCGTGAAAAAATTTGGCGGAGAACAAGTTACCGCCGGCAATATCATTATCAGACAGTGCGGCACCAAGATTCATCCGGGCAACAATGTTGGTATGGGCAAGGACTATACCCTTTTCGCCTTGATTGACGGTGTCGTGACCTTTGAAAGAAAAGGTCGTGACAGAAAAAAAGTCAGTGTTTATGAAGCGTGAAATTCGTTGATGAAGCCCTTGTTACGATCAGGTCCGGAAACGGCGGCGCAGGATGCGTCAGTTTCCGGCATGAACGTTTCATTGAAAAAGGCGGGCCTGACGGCGGGGACGGCGGTGATGGGGGAGATGTAATCCTTCTGGTGGATCCTTCAAAAAGGACTCTCTACGAACATCGCCGCCAGAAACGTTATATTGCAAAAAACGGATCACCCGGCCTCGGCAAGCAAAAACACGGCAAAAACGGCAGCCATTGCTATCTGCCGCTTCCACTCGGCACCATTGTCTTTGATGCCGAAACTTCAGAGGTCATTGCAGATCTCACTGATCCCCATAAAGAAATCGTAATCGCCCAGGGCGGTATGGGTGGCCGGGGCAATAAACGGTTTGCCACATCCACCCACAGAGTGCCCAGATTTGCCCAGCCCGGAATCCCGGGCGTTGAGATGAAACTGCGTTTGGAGCTGAAACTCATGGCGGATGTAGGGCTTGTGGGCCTGCCCAACGCAGGCAAGTCCACTCTGATTTCGGTCATTTCCGCGGCCCGGCCCAAAATTGCCGATTATCCCTTCACCACACTGACCCCAACCATCGGCATGGTGGAACCGCCCTTTGGCGAGCCTTTTGCCGTGGCCGACATTCCCGGACTGATTGAGGGAGCCCATGAAGGGGTGGGACTCGGGATAAAATTTCTCAAGCACATTGAACGTACCGGCATTCTGGTACATCTCATTGATGCCGGCGGTATTGATCCGGAAAATCCGCTGGCACAGTTTCAGCTCATAAACAATGAACTGTCCATGTACAGTGACACCCTGGCCAACAAAACCCAGGTTGTGGTGCTCAACAAGACAGACCTTACGGGCACGGAAAACCGGATTGAGGCCTTTAAAAACGCATTGCCAGACCAGACTGTTTTTGCCATTTCCGCAACCACGGGCAATGGTGTCAAAACTCTGGTCAAACACCTGGCGCAACTGCTTGACGTAACAATACCCGAAGACAAGGAATAGTGCCGGGCAACCTTCATTAACGGACACAGCCAAGATGGATGCAGGACTTTTCGGAGGCACATTCAATCCGATTCACAACGGCCATTTAGGCATTATCCAATACGTCAAGGAACATTACGCCCTTGATACAATCATCCTTTATCCATCTGCCCTGCCCCCTCATAAATCCAATGTTGACCTTGCTTCGGCACAGGATCGTATGTCCATGGTAGAGGGCGCGGTAGAACATCTGAACGGATTTCAGGTATCTGACATTGAATTAAAGCGTCAAGGCCCGTCGTTTACCATTGACACCATATCCCAGTTTAAGACCCTTTTGGGCGGGGACACCTGTTTTTATCTGCTTTTGGGCTCTGACGCTTTTTTTGACACGCCATCCTGGAAACAGGCCCGTCAAATTTTCCAGGCCCTGCCCGTGATCGTGATGCAGCGCGGAGAAAGAACCGGGATGGCACCATTTGCATCATTCATTGACGAACACGTCTCAAAAGGCTACAAACTTAAACACGATAATATTTTTATCCATGACCGGCTTTTTCCCATCCGAATCTGCAATGTCCCAAGAATTGACATTTCATCAACCCAGATTCGGAACCGAATTAAATCCGGTCAATCCATTTCAGGGCTTGTGCCTGAATATGTAGAGACTTTTATCAGAACAAAGGATTTATATAAATGATCGCCGTCCAAGAGGAATATATCCCCTATCTTGCCCCTATATTTGACCGAAAACCCAAAAGCGTGGTTGCACTTATGGTCAGCCAGCTGACATCTTACACAGACATGGTGGTCATTGTGGAGGCCGGATCAAGCAGGCAGGTCACATCATTGTCCGAACATATTATAAAATCCCTTAAAAATGCAAAGATAAAGGCCATAGGTACGGAAGGGGTCAAGGAAGGCCAGTGGGCTCTTCTGGATTTCGGGCATTTGATCATCCATGTTTTTGAATCCGAGGCCAAAGCCTTTTACGATCTTGAAGGCCTGTGGAGTGATGCTGAGCCGGTGGATATCTCCCGATTTGGTTCGCAACCAGCAACAGATATGGAGGATGACGATGAGTTCTGAAAAAAAACCGGTCAACATCCTGATGATTCTTGACGGATGGGGCATCAACGAATCGGTTGAAGGCAATGCCGTGGCAGCGGCCGACACACCGTTTCTGGACACCCTGACGAACGACTGTCCAAGCACAACACTTAAATGCTGCGGCGAGGCTGTAGGCCTTCCCGACGGCACCATGGGCAACTCCGAAGTGGGACATATGAATATGGGAGCCGGCAGAATTGTGGCCCAGGACCTCGTGCGGATCAATATGTCCATCCGGGACAGCAGTTTTTTTTCCACCCCGGCGCTTGTTTCGGCCATGGACAAGGTAAAACGGACAGATAAAAGCCTGCATCTTCTGGGACTGCTTTCCGACGGCGGGGTCCATTCCCACATCAACCACTTGTTCGCTTTAATAAAAATGGCAAAAGACCAGGGCATTAACAGGCTTTATATCCACCCCATCATGGACGGCCGGGACACCTCCCCCACATCGGGCATCGGTTTTCTAAAACAGCTTGGCAATAAAATCCAGGAGCTTGGCACAGGCAAAATAGCCACCATGACCGGTCGGTTCTGGGCCATGGACAGGGATACCCGCTGGGAACGGATACAAAAGGCTTATGAACTATATACCCAGGGCAAAGGTGTTGATGCGTCAGGCCAGACACCTGTCCAGGCCATCCAGGCCGCCTATGACCGGCAAGAAACCGATGAATTCATCAAGCCGGTCAGTTTTTGCCCCGGCAATGAAGGAAAAATAAACGAAGGAGATGGTGTCATCTTTTTCAACTTCAGGGCCGACCGGGCCAAAGAGATCACCCGGGCATTCACGGAAAAAGCCTTTGACGAATTTGAACGCACCACCTGTCCCGGTCTTTGCGATTATGTGTGCATGACCCAGTATGACGAGAATTTTGATCTTCCCGCCGCCTTTGGCCCTGCGCACCTGGACAATATTTTAGGACAAATTTTAAGCGAAAATAAAATCCCCCAGCTTCGTATTGCAGAGACTGAAAAATACGCCCATGTCACCTATTTTTTCAACGGCGGTGACGAAGCGGTCTTTGATGGTGAAAAACGTATCCTGATTCCCTCCCCCCGGGATGTGGACACCTATGACAAAAAACCTGAAATGAGTGCAGACAAGGTGGCGGACAAAGCCTGCGAGCAGATCAGATCAGGCAAGTTTCAATTTGTGGTGCTTAACTTTGCCAATATGGACATGGTGGGCCACACCGGCATATTTGAGGCAGCTGTAAAGGCATGTGAAACCGTGGACGGTTGTGTAAAAAAGGTGGTGGAAGCCATCTGGGAAACCGGCGGCACCGCTTTTATCACAGCAGACCACGGCAATTCAGAACAGATGGTGGCCGAAGACGGCTCCCCCCATACAGCCCACACCTTAAATCCGGTAAGGTTTATTGTTGCAGAAAAACCAGCCCCGGCCATCACGCTTTCAAGCGGCAAACTTGGAGATATTGCCCCGACCATACTCAAAATTCTCGGGATTGCCCAGCCTCCACAAATGACGGGCCAATGCCTGATACAGGATAAGTGAGGACAGGACAAACATTAGAACAGATAATTTCGTGACTGAATGGCTTAAATATTATGACACTTGATCAAATCACCGACTATATTACCGGCAAAGAGATAGACAATGTGGGCGCGGAAGCCAGCCGCCAGATTTTTGAAAAATTTCTGGTTGAGACCAAAGGGTATGCCAAAACGGATATCCTTGTGGACGTCCCTTTAACCGTTCAGTTCAAAGGTGAAGACTATGAGTCTGTCATTGATCTGATTGTGAACGTGGAAAACCGGCCTTTTATGGCCATTACCTGCGTGGCAGGATCCATTGGTTCCTATGAAAGAGAAATCCTGGCCGGTGCCAGACTGGTCTATGACCATATCATTCCCTTTGCCGTATCCACGGATGCCAGAAACGCCATTATTAAGGATGTGTACACAGGAAAAACCATCGGCCAGGGCCTTGACGCCATTGCGGAATATTCAAAGGCCAAGGAGATGCTGACAAAAATTAAAGCCACTGTCCTTGATCCGGAGAAAAGAAGTGGAGAAATGATTATCTACAGATCTTTCAACTTGGAAAAAATCAATAAATAAAACAACCCGGGGCATTGTTACCGCACTACCGACAAGCCGAGGATCGTTCATTCAAAGCTCGGAAACGAGCAGCAATTCTTACAAGAACTGCGACTTGGGATGGATAGCCAGTCCAAGTCGCACTTGGTCTATTTTCTATTGATTAGCGTACAACCCGACCAATTTTGCCTTGGATATCGCTAAAAGCATCAGCCAACAGACGCGTATCGTATCCTAACAACCAGCCTTGTCTATTATCCAACCAATTTGATTCACATTTGATTTGTACTTTTCCCCAATCTTCACCAACTGTTTTAACAACGATTCGAGAACGATAGTTTTGAATCACAGCCCCATTTCTAACGTAAGTATGTTTCCAGGACGTACGAATATATCCTGAATCTTTTTGAACGACTTCGAGATCGTACTTTTGAGTTAATGTATCAACCATAAGTCGCCACAGTTCATCTCGGTCAAGATTCTCACGCACTTCAATGGTTTTCCAAATTCCAGACTCATCAAAAGATTTAATAAAAGTTCCCGGCGGTTTTAGTGCACAGGCAACTAACATCACTGGCAGAAGCAACAACAAAACAGATCGAATTCGATAAAAAATCTTTTTCCTCCATTTAGAATTGAATTCTGTTTTGACAAGGAAAAATCAGAAGTACTGCACTATAATTTTGGTTTTGTGACAATATATGAAGGTTGGAGACTGGTGAATGCTGACAAATTATCACGCGCCACCAGCTTTAAGACATGTTTTTAGGCTTAGGCTTGTTCAGGGACACCTGCTGGCCAAGGATTTTATACTTTCCTATGGTTATCCCTTCAAGTAGGGTCTGAATTTCAGAAATGGTAAATAAAACTCAAACCCTCCAGGTTTACTGCTCAACACACAAATTCATGGAGCATTCGTCTTGCGTGGATCAATGTTCTGTGAATCAATGCCCTGTTTTTATAAGAGGGAATCCCCAATGGCACCCCTGCTTATCACGTTCTGCTGCAAGACCTTTTTAGGCCTGGGGCACATCTTTGCCGCAATGTTTGCATACTGTGGCCCGTTGTTTTATAATTTCGGCACAGAAGGGACACTCCCGTGTGTAATGACGTTCATGGAGTTGCCCGATGGCTTTTTTCACAGCCTCCTGTAACACCGGTGTGGGGAATTTGTGGTTGATCAGGTGCTCCACGGCAGTGGCGTCGCCAAGCTCCACTACCATCTCAACAGCTTTCAGCCTTGCCTTGGGTGGAATTGTAGCGTCCAGACAGAGCTTTAAAATTTCATCCCAATCCTTGGAGATATAATAATCTGTCAGAATTGAAAAAGTTTTTATCATCAACTCTTTTCTGGCCTGCTCTTCCATAAGCGCCGCATCATCCATAACAGATCCTGTGCCACCCATGGAACTGAACACGGGCATATATTCAAAATTGCTGGCCCCAGGCTCACAAAAGCAACGGTAGGAGGCAGGGGCTTCCACGGAGTCCATCAGATGCTGCCATCCACTTCTGAAAGAAGGACAGTCATCATTAAAACAGACAAACAGATAAGGGGTCTGCCAACCCAAACCGTCTGAAAAATTGATGGGCGGGATCTCCCACAAAGTCATGGCTTCATTGCAATGGGGACAATGGGGCTTGTCCATTTGTATATACTTTTCAAGCAGTTCTTCTTTGGTTTCAAATGCCATTGTTTTCTCCTTATATTGTGGTGTCGGATCATACACCGACAGCTCTATCATAATAAGCACAGAGGGATGGTTGTCAAACCATCCCCCCGTAATTGTGTGTCTTACTGAATTATCTTGGTTTTATTCTATGATTGCCAGCACGTCATCCTTGGCCACAGACTCTCCCGGTTTATAATTGATGGCTGTAATCGTTCCGGCAGCGGCGGCCGGCAGGGCATTTTCCATCTTCATGGCCTCAATCACCACAACGGTGTCACCGGCATTCACCGTATCTCCCACATTTTTCTCATATTTGACGATCACGCCGGGCATGGGTGCCAATACAGGTGTCCCGGAACCTGTGGCTACCGCAGGTTTGGTCTCAGACTTGGATTTGGGTGCCGGTGCAGCGGGCTTGGGCGATGAACTCTTCGGGGCCGGCGCTGCTGCCGGAGTGGCGGCAGGCGCAGGAGCTGCCGTAACGGCGGCAGGCATGGCCGCGGCAAGAGCAGCGTAAGAGATCACAGGAGAACCGCCCACTTCGTCAACACCAACTTCGAAACACTCACCGTCCACAAAGACATTAAAGGTTCTGGCAAATTCGCTTTTTTCAGGCAGATCCGCAACGGGTTCAATGAGCTTTCCGGCCTTGGCCTTTTTGATCATATCATCCTGTTTTTTAACTTCTTCCAGGGTAATGGGTTTGACAGCATCGGGCACCTGCTCTTTTCCGTATTTTTGCATCAGATACTTTTTGCCGGTTACGGGGAACAGAGCATAAAGAATAAGGTCTTCCTCATCCACAGCCAGGCTGCCGATCTCTTCCCGGGCGCTTTCAAGTTCCGGTGCCAGGATTTGGGCCGGACGGCAGGTAATGGGTTCTTCGCCTCTTTCATAATCCTTGAGCGCCTTTTTAAGCACCTGGCTGTCAATGGGAGCTGTTGTTTGGCCGTACAGACCGTAGCACAGATCTTTGACCTGGGCCGTAATTATTTTATATCGCTCTTCCTTGGTGTCAAAAAGCACATTGTTCACGGTCTGGGTACCCACGATCCGGCTGGTGGGCGTGACAAGCGGAATCTGGCCAAGCTCTTTTCTGACCCTGGGAAGCTCTTTGTAAACCTCATTGATTTTGTCCAGGGCATCCATCTCCCGAAGCTGCTTCTCAAGGTTGGCGAGCATGTAGTCAGGGGCCTGGTACAGCAGAGCCTTGATATCGATCTGGGAAACCCGGGAATCATCAAGCAGGTGCTTATACTTGGGAATCACCTCTTTTTCCAGGGTCTCATTAATCCGGGTGAGGGCATCGATATCAAATCCCGTATCCCGGCTGGTGCCCAAAAGGCTCATGACAACAGGTTCCAACGCGGCATGGGATGCTCTGTATGCATAGGGTGCCATGCAGGTATCAATGATGTCAATGCCTGCCTCTATGGCCTTGAGATGGGTCATGGGAGACATGCCCGTGGTAAAATGGGAATGCAGATGAATCAGGGGTTTGACTTCGGCCTTCAGGGTTTTGATCAGTTCAAAGGCGTCATAGGGTGACAATAGTCCGGCCACATCTTTTATGCAGATGGAGTCGGCACCCATGGCCTCAAGATCTCTGGCCTTTTTGACATAGTATTCCAGATTATACACCCCGTTGCCCAGGCGGGGTTCTGTCAGGGTATAGCAGACACAGCCCTGGAAATGGGCACCGCAGGATTTGATTGCAGACACCACAGTTTCAAAGTTTCTGTAATCATTGAGGGCATCAAAGGTCCTGAAAATATCCACCCCGTTTTCCACGGCCTTTTTAACAAAAAGCTCTGCCAGGTCATCGGCATAGTTCCGTTGTCCCACAAGGCTTTGACCGCGCAGCAGCATGGACAGAGGCGTTTTCTTAAAATAGCGTTTCAGGGTGCGGACCCGCTGCCAGGGATCTTCGTTGAGATACCGGTGCATGGTATCGAAGGTGGCTCCGCCCCAGACCTCCACGGCCCAGAATCCGATTTCATCCATCTGTTCCGCCACAAGGATCATATCTTCGGTGCGGCCCCGGGTGGCAAACAATGACTGATGGCCGTCCCGTAGGGAAAGATCCTGAATTTTCAAAGGGTTTTCCGCCTTGGGCCGTTCTTTGGAATAATTCATCTCAATCTTTTTAACTTCATTGTGATCGGTCATAATATCCTACATTTTTAATTTTATCATTTCAGCATTCTTTGCCGTATCATTGCATTGGCATTCATAATCGCCTGCCGTCCGGATAGTCCCCAAAGGTTGATCTGTCCCGCACAGGCATTTTTGTTCGCGGCATCGGCAGCCTGGTTTTGCATTGCAACAGCGGCGGCCTCCTCCTGGGTTTTGATATACATGTGAACAGCAGCCATGGCTGCAGCCAGTTTTTTGTTTTTCATAGAGATGAGTTCCTTGGCTGTCACTGTTACATGGGAATGTTTCCGTGTTTTTTAGCCGGCCGGTATTCCCGCTTGGACGCCACTGCCTCAAGGGCATCTATCAATCTTGGCCGGGTTTCGCTGGGTACGATCACCGCATCCACATACCCCCTGGCAGCGGCACAATAGGGATTGGAAAACTGGTCATTGTACTCGTCGATTTTGCGTTTGCGCATGGCAGCCGGATCTTCGGCATTTTTAATTTCCCTTGCATGGATGACGTTGGCCGCGCCTTCAGCCCCCATAACGGCAACTTCGGCCGTGGGCCAGGCAAAGGCCATATCCGCACCAAGATGCTTGGAGCACATGGCGATATATGATCCGCCGTAGTCCTTTCTTGTGATCAGCAAAAGCTTGGGCACCGTGGCCTCGGAGTAGCACCACAGAAGTTTTGCCCCGTGCCGGATGATTCCGCCCCACTCCTGGTTGGAACCGGGCAGATACCCCGGAACATCGGCAATGGTGAGCATGGGGATATTAAAAGCGTCGCAGAACCGTATAAACCGGGTGGCCTTGTCCGAGGCATCAATATCCAGGCATCCGGCCATAACCATGGGCTGGTTGGCGATGATACCGATGGGACGGCCGTTGAGCCGGGCAAAGCAGGTGACAATATTTTTGGCAAAATACTGGTGGGGTTCGAAAAAATAACCGTCGTCCACGATGGCGGCGATGACCTGTTTGATATCATAAGCCTGGTTGGATCTGTCCGGAACAATGGTATCAAGGGCCGGGGCCATGCGATACGGGGAATCATCCGTGGGTTTGACAGGCGGATCTTCCATATTGTTGGACGGCAGAAAGGATAAAAGCTGCTTGATTTGTTCAATGCAGTCCTCATCTGACTCACAGGCGAACTGAGCCACGCCCGATTTTTCATTATGGGTCATGGCACCGCCAAGCTCTTCCGAGGAGACTTCCTCGCCGGTGACCGCCTTGATGACGTTGGGACCGGTGATGAACATATAAGAGGTCTCCTTCACCATGAAGATAAAATCGGTCATGGCCGGAGAATAGACTGCCCCGCCCGCCGTGGGGCCCATAATGGCAGAGATCTGCGGGATCACACCCGAAGCCGCGGAATTGCGAAAAAAGATTTCGCCATACCCGGACAAGGCGTCAATGCCCTCCTGAATCCGGGCCCCCCCCGAATCGTTCATGCCGATGACAGGAGCACCGGACTTAATACCCAAGTCCATAACTTTACAGATCTTTTTGGCCTGCATTTCGCCTAGCGATCCCGCCGAGGCCGTAAAATCCTGGGCATAGGCAAAGACCAGGCGGCCATTCACCTTGCCGTGGCCTGTGACGACACCATCTGCGGGGATCTCCTTGGTTTCCATGCCAAAATTGGTACACCGGTGGGTCACGAACATGTCCAGTTCCCTGAACGTCCCGGCGTCAAACAGCAGACCAAGACGCTGTCTGGCGTTAAGAACGCCCTTTTCACGGCGTTTGGCCAGGGCTTTTTCACCGCCCATGGCCTTGATTTTTTTCTCTTTTAGCTTTAATTCCTGAATTTTATCGGAAGTGACGCCCATAATTCACATGTCTTCTTTAAATATATGGTTGTATAACTGTTTTTTTATTTAACTTTTTTAATAACTGATAGAACCCGAAATACTTGGCTTAATACATCACTGCACCAGGGAAAACCGCCATGCGCAAAACCACGATTCCGGATGGGGATCCGGCGGGCACCCGATGCATTCGGTGGAAATCCTGTCATCAATACCTTCGGCAAAACGGGCATACTCAACTAGCCCCCCGGACTTGCAGGGATAATCATCAAGTCCCTTGCGCATCCTTGCCCTTTGCACCCTGCATTCATTCATCTGGAAGACAAAACTGTCTGCTGTCTCTTCCACAATGCTCTGGCTGTTAATAAATGCGTACATCCTGAAATTCAGGGCTTTTTTAAGCCCTTCAAGGCCGGGGTGCTTACCCAGCCCCAGGATATTTTTAATCCGGTGGGCTTCAAAGGGAGAAAACCGTGCCCAGCAGGAATCGTTGCACCGTTTGGCATCGTTCATGCCGTGCTCGAATTCCACGGCCTGGAACCAGACCCCGTCATTGGCCAGCCAGGCTTTTCCCACAGCGGCCATCAGTTTTTCGGTTGCGGCCTCATCCAGTGCCATCAACGCCTTGGGCATGCCCTGGTCCAGTTCAAATCCCAGAGTACCGGACAGGTGTTTCATAAGTATGGAAATCGAAGATTGTGTGGCCTTATCCAACGCAACAAGTGCCTTTTCCATACCCATCTGGTGCTGAACCTCATTGAACCAGAGGCCGTAATGGACGACAATACGTGTAAACATATCGATCAGCTGAGTTTTCTGCATGTCAGGGGTAAGGTCCCGCATTTGAAACGGAGTGGAATCTTGCATGAATCGTCCTCCTTGTTTTACGTTTGTCCACAAACTACTCAAAGTCTTTCCCGGTGTCAAGTTACATTGTTATCCCTAAAAGGGTTACCGCATCTATCTTGCATTAATACATATTCTTGATTTTTTGCCACGAAAAACACAAAGATCTCGAAGATATCAGGGACTTAAACTTTTTTAGTTGATAATACGCCCTGTGGATGAAAGGATAAAACCCACAGGTGATTTACATTATTTTTACATAGGTTACTGCGCTAAGGTTTTAACGCGTTCAGCTCTTTTTGTGAATAGTGAAAAAAGTGGTCATGGACGTTGTCGGCAAAGGTTTCAAATTTTTTATACCCGGCCCTGTCCAGGGAAGCCGAGTAAAGATTGACTATCAGGTCATGGGCAATGTAATCCTCGCTGACTTCAATGAATCCTTCATCCCGGGTCCACGTGGCCGTTGAATTTACCCCCCGGGACACAACACCGGATACAGCATGGCTGTGGTCCACAATAGCGGATAAAAACCGCTCTTTTTTCTCCGCCATGTAGCGCTGAAGCCTGCGGTGGGGCACAAGATCCTTATAAACATTATCCGAACCGAAATAGATACCCCGAAGCATCACACCCCGGGCAAGTGCTGCATCCAGTTCATTTGTTAACGCATTAAGCTCTTCATCCCAGATGGACACGGCTATCCGCTGTTGCGCCCCCTTGATCAGCACAGCCAGAAAGGAGAGGATATTGTCCCTGCCCTGGATCACCATCAGCCGGTTCTCCTGTTTGGGCTGCCGGTACAGATTGCCTGCATACTCAGTTAAATCCTGAAAAATGCCCTGGAACCGGGATTGAAGCTTTTTAATAAAAATTTCCGGGTCCATGGGGGTGTATGTCTTTGACTTGCCGTCATCCTGTTCAAAGACCATCTGTTTGTCAATCAGGCTTTTAAGCACCTCATAAATCCGGGACCGTGGCACTCCCGAAGCTTTGCTCAAGGCGTATCCATTCAGGGGGTACTCCTCCAGAAGCGCCAGATATGCCTTACATTCATAGGCAGAGAACCCCAAGGCCTTCATATGCTCAGTAATGTGTGAAGCCGTATCCATACCGGGGCCTAAAGGCTTAATACCAGCCAGGCCACGGCTACGGATCCAAGCACGGGAACGATAATTCCCCCTCTGAAAATACCGTAGACCAGGGTAAATCCCATGCCAGCAATACCGGCCCAAGGCAGATCCGGTGTGGCCGTAAAAGCCCCCGGGATGATCAGGGCCCCAATGGCAGCCACGGGGATACACTTTAAAAAGGCATCTATGCGGGCGGGAATACGGATCTTGCGAAAGAAAAGGAACGGAAGCAGTCGCGGACCGTAGGTCACAGCGGCCATACCGAAAATCAAAGGGATCAGACTCTTATCCACGGGCTTTTTCCTCCTTTAAAAAACCGGGGCTAAAACAGGCGCCTGCACAGGCAACCACCAGAATGCAGACAATAATGCTCCACCCCTTGGGCAGCATATCCCCCCTGACCAGAAACCAGTTGAGCAGCCCGGAAGAAAGGGCCAGAATAAGAGAACGCAACGAGGTTTTCAGCTCAGGCATAAGAATGGCTAAAAGCAGAGCATACAGGGCCACACCCATGCTCTGGGTAAGGACGGCAGGCATAAATGTGCCCAGCACAAATCCTGCCAGGGTACCGGATACCCACCCGCTATAAGCGGTCAGTTCCAGGGCCATGACAAACTGCAGGGTCAGTTTCTTCCGGGTAAAGGACATCACGGAAAAGGTTTCATCGGTCACACCAAAAGCCATGGGCAGATAATAAGTCACCGCTTTCTCACAGATCCGGGTGGACAGGTAGGCGCTCATGAGAAAGTGCCGGAAATTGACCAGCAAAGTGGTCAGGATAATACCCGCCGGCCCCATGCCTGTGGCCAGCAGATTCAGAGCAATAAACTGACTGGCACCGGCAAACACCACAATGGAAAACAACATGGCTTCCCAGAATGTGGTTCCAGTGGTTCTGGCCAGAATCCCGAAGGCCACGGCAGCGGGAAAATATCCTATAAAAATGGGAATACCGGCTTTCATGGCATCCCGGATGTCTGAATGCTGCATCTTTAATTTTCTCCAGATGAAATTTAGTGACTATTACAGTAACCACTATTTAGCCGTCAAGTCAAAACAGGATGTTGGATTTAAATTTTTAAGGATGCAAAAATTATTTTGGTCATTTGACCATTATTTTCCTTGACATCATAATATAGCGCCCCTATATTATGATCAAATGACCAAAACCTAAATAAAGGAGAAAATGTCATGCCAGGATTTAATCAAAGAGGACCACAGGGTTTAGGACCTATGACCGGCAGAGGCCAGGGTGTTTGCACAAATCGTAATATGGCCGGAACAGGTTATGGCGGCCGGGGATGCGGCCGGGGTTTTGGCGGTGGAAACCGGGGTATGGGGCGCGGATTTGGCTCCGCTGCAGCCCCCATGTCTAACGCCGTAACTGAAACTTCGCTTCAGGACAGGGCCAGGCTTCTGGAAGAGGAACTCAACGCCATTAAGGCACAGCTGAATACCATGTCGGAAGACAAGTAACCCTTTAAAAAAAGAAACCAGTCGTCGGATGGCAAAGCCGACGGCTGGTTTCTTTCGGATAATAAGGAGGTTATGCAGCCAGTTTTTCTAATTCAAAAATTGGCGTCAAATACAACCTACCATAATTTTATCACTTGTCAATAAAAAAGTTCTATTAACATAACTTTATTATTTTTTCTCCACGCCAATTTTTGCAAGGATTTTGGACGCCCATTTGGTATCCCCCAGACGGGCGGAAATGCTGGTACCCAACTGTGACAATGCGTCGCTTGTCAGGGCACTAAGTTCTGCATCCTTGTATACGGCAGTTGCATTCTCGACATCGTCTGCATCCACCAGAAAGCTTTCAGCCAGAAAAATCATGTCGCTGAATCCGGTCAGTTTCTTGCGACCCAGGGTCAGAAGTTCTGAAAGGATGGTCTTGTCGGAAGCCTGCTGTTTTACCAGCGACACCAGACCGGCATAAGCTTTTTGGGTGCCGCAAAGGCCTTCGGCGGATTTATACAATGCCAAAGCGCCGTCCTTATCCTTCAGCAGATTCAGGGTCGCACTGCCTGCAAAGGTCAGATCATAAACGGTCTTGGCCTTGCTGGCTACAGTACCCACAAGTTTTCTGGCCCACGCTTCATCATTGAACTTCTCAATGGCCACAGCAGCAAGCTTCATGAGGTCACCGTTGCCGGCAGCCTTTTTCTCCAGGTCTGTATAGATCTGTTTAACCCAGGCACTGTCACCAAGGGTCGCCTGGATGGCATTGGTCAACGTGTTGTAATCGCCAAAGCTTTTGCATTTGTCCAGCAGTGCGGTATAGATCTCCTTGATCCATTCCGCATCTTTGAGATCGGCATGGATGGCAGCAGCAAGTTTGATATAATCGCTGAAATGAATGGTAAGCTTTTCGGCCTTTTTGTACAGTTTGGCCGCATAGAAGGTATCACCGGTCTCTTTAACCACTTCACCGGCCAGGATGCGCATGGGCGCACAGGTTTTGATCTCATTTTCCTGCAGGGCAAAATCATCGTACAGTTTTCCGAACTCTTCACGCTTGGCTTTCTGGAACGAAATGGAGTCGGTCCATTTTTTGTCGTCCTTGGCCACGCTGAGAATGGCATCCGCAGTTTTAAGGAAGTCCGCATTGTTTTTCACGGCAGCCTGGGCTTGTTTCAATACGGGCTGGGCAGCAGCGGTATCACCTAAATCATTGGCCATGGCCAGGGCCAGGGAAACCAGCTGGGCACAGTCGGGATTGGTGGCGGCGGCTTTCTGGTAAACACCTGAGGCAAAAGCCTTGTCTCCGGTATTCTCGAAACTTGCCTTGGCCAGTTTCAGATAGTCTTCAAATTTTTCATAAAGAGCTTCGGCTTTCTTATAGACAGAGAGGGTAAATTCATTGTCATCCAGCTGTTCTTTGACGATCACGGCAAACTTGAGCAGCTCATCCCCTTTTTCCAGGGATCCAACAGCCTTTTCGTAAATGGTCCGGGCCAGATCCTTATCGCCCAGATCTTTTACGGCACCGGCAGCAAGGGCGCTGAACCCGTCAGCAGTCGTTGCGGCAGCCATGCCTTTTTCATAAATCTCCTTGGCTTTGTCCTTGTCCTTGGTGCTGTCCAGAATGGATTTGGCAAAGGAGACAAAATCTTCGGGTTTGGTGCATTTTTCAAAGGCTTTGTCCATAACCATCTTGGCCATTTCCGGATCGGTCTTGGCCAGTTCATTGCTCAAGTTAAGGAAATCGGTCAGCTTGGAGCATTTGCCCATGGCAGCCTCATTCATCTCCTTGGCCATGTCATCCAGACCAAGTTTGCCTGCAGCAGAGCCAAGGCCGATGAAGTCTGCAGCACTCATGCACAGCATTTTGGCGTTGGAAAGAAAGTTCCCCACCACGTCATCGTCACCGATGATCTCCTTGGCGGCCTGGGCATACACCACTGCATCTTCGTAAGTCTGGGCCCATTCGGCACCCTCTTCCATCAGTTCAACAGCCCAATCCTTGTCATCCAGACCTGTTACGATCTCTTTGGCCACTCCAATGTATTCTTCCGGTGAATCACAGCTTTCCGCTTTCTCTTCCAGTTCTTCTTTGAGTCCCATAATCGCTCCTTATTTGGTTTTGTTTAATGATTTAGGGGTGTTATTCATCAATTCACAATTATAAACGTCATCATTATTAAACGGGAAACGCCCGCCAGCTTACAGCCGTTCAAAAGGTCTTTAGAAATACAAACGTTCCCGACTCTAATAACATACTGATATAAAAACAGACAATGGGGTTTTTGAATAAAGTTTATTTTTTAAGGTAATATCATGAAACGAATCATCTTTTTTTAATTAAAAATCAAGGGCAAAATGACGGTTCGATAATAAATCGGATGAAGATACCCGGACACATCCGGCTGATCCGATCATATCCGCCATATCTTTCATACCTCTCTGGAAACTTCCTAAAATTTAAAGGCCTGCTGTCTATTCAGACTAAATTAAAAAACCATTGACAAAAAGTATGAAAAATGAAAATAAGGTGATCGTTTATTGATTAGATCAAGCTAACAAATAAATTATTAATAAATCATATAACCCAAACAACACAAAAAAATGTTCTATTAAAAATTTAAGATTTATAAAATATTAATAAGAAAGGTTAACTATGACTCTGAATGAACTCAAACCCGGTAACAGCGGAATAATCAAAAAGCTATCCATCAGGGACAAGCTTGGCCAAAGGCTGATAGATATGGGTATTTATCCGGGTCTTACCCTGAACGTAGTACGTAACGCCCCCCTTGAAGATCCCATGGAGGTGGAGATTGATGGGTACTTCATCAGCCTGCGGCATGATGAAGCCAGGTTTATTGAGGTGGAAGGCAAATGAACAACCGACTGTTAGTGGCCCTGGCCGGCCAGCCCAATTGCGGAAAATCAACGGTTTTTAATGCCCTGACCGGTGCAAAGCAGCATGTGGCCAATTATCCGGGTGTCACTGTGGACAAAATGTCCGGTTGGTATAAACACGGGGACATCCGGGTGGATGTGGTCGATCTTCCCGGCACATACTCTTTGACCTTCTATTCCCCGGAAGAACGGGTATCCAGGGACTTCATCCTCAATGACAAACCCGATGTCGTGGTCAATGTCATGGACGCCTCAAACATAACGCGCTGTCTTTATCTGACATTTCAGCTCATGGAGATGGAAATCCCCCTGGTGCTTGACCTGAACATGATGGATGTGGCTAAAAACAGAAGCGTCACCATCAACGTGGAAGAACTGGCCCGGACTTTAGGCGTGCCTGTGGTGGCCACAGCCATGAAACAGGGCCGGGGAAAACAAGAACTGTTTGACGCCATTGCCCGTACGGGACACAACAAGTTGTGCCACGCCCCGTTCAAGGTGGATTACGGCCCCATGGAGGCCTACATCAGAAATATCAGCGAAATGATCCGTGAGGATTCAGGCAACCTTGGGACCTATCCGGCTCGCTGGCTGGCCATCAAGCTCATGGAGGCAGATGAAGAGGTTCAAAAACTGATCAGGGAAAATGCCGACCAGGGCATAGTTATCCTGGATCGGGTGGAAAGCTTTAAAAATCAGTATGAAGCCGACCACGACCAGGGCACCGAACTTGCCGTGGCCCAGGCCAGATATGCGGCAGCCCACAAAGTGACTTCCGGCTGCCTGACGCTTCCGGCTGAAAAGAAAAAACCCCTGTCTGACCGGATTGATTCCGTTGTCTGCCATAAATTTATGGGACCGCTGGTTCTGGTGGCTGTTATCTGGCTGCTCTATTATCTGTCCATTGTCCAGGGATACAACCTGACCAACTACACCTGGCCCCTTCTGGCCAAACTGCGAGGTTTTGTGGCTGCCATTATTCCGGCCCCCGGCTTCATCGACGTGCCCCTGGTCTCGGCTTTTGCCTTATGGTTGATGGATTCGGTGAATGCACTGCTCAATTACATCCCCATCTTCTTTATTCTTTTCGGGCTCATCGCCATCATGGAAGACAGCGGCTATATGCCGCGAATGGCATTTATCATGGACCGGCTTTTCAGCCGGTATGGCCTTCACGGACAATCCACCCTGCCCATGGTGCTTGGGGGCATTTATGTGGGCGGATGTGCCGTTCCCGGTGTCATGTCCTGCAAGGGTATTCCGGATGAACGGTCCAGACTGACCACTATCCTGATCATTCCCATACTCAACTGCCTGGCCAAGGTCCCCCTTTATGTGCTGCTGATCAATATTTACTTTGCCGCCCATAAGGGACTGGCCATGTTTTATATCTCCACCATCAGCCTTTTAATGGTTCTGCCCGTCTCCAAACTGCTGACCACCACGGTGCTCAAGGACAAACCCACCTCTCCCTTTGTCATGGAGATGCCCCCCTATCATCTGCCAACGATCAGGGGCGTTATGGGCCGGGCCCTGGAACGGGTGTGGATGTTCATCAAAAAAATCACCTCCATTGTGGTGGCGCTGGCCGTGGTCATCTTTATCCTTCTTCAGTTCCCCGGCGTTTCACCTGAACGCAGGGCTCAATTTGAAGCCCAGAAGGATCAGGCCATTGCCAAATTTGCAAGCAACATTGCCCAGACCCCCTATGCCGAAGTACTGGCAGGGGACAAACTCATGGAGATGGTGCTGTACTGGGAAGACTACAAGGATAAAAAGATGCTGGCAAAGGGCTCCCAAGCCACAGATGCCCTGAATGACGAATACCGGAAGATAAATCCCCAATTTTTCCTCATTGCCCAGCCGGGCGAAGATAAAGTGGCCAAAAAGGTAAACAGAGCCTTTAAAACCCTGTTTAAAACCCGGAAAGGATTGCTGCGTGAAATGCGCAAGGAAAGAATTGATACAAGCTTTCTGGGTAAAATGGGACGAGCGATAGAACCTGTCACCCAGTTTGCGGGATTTAACTGGCGGGTCAATGTGGCGCTTTTGTCCGCCTTTGCCGCCAAGGAGAGTTCCGTGGCCACCCTGGGAGCCTTGTATGAACAGGACGATGCCGGCGGAGACGGTTCCCTGGAATCACGCATGGCCAGAAGCGAAGAAGGATTTACCCCTCTTCATGCCCTGGCTCTGATGATGTTCATGGTGCTTTACCCGCCGTGTCTGGCCACCTCCATTGCCGTTAAACTCCAGTCCGGATCTGTCAAGTGGATGCTGTTCGGCATGTTTTATCCCATGGTGCTGGGTATCAGCGTGGCCACCTTTATATTCACCGGCGGCACACTTCTGGGACTGAACGGGCTTCAGGCCATGGGTGTCTTTTACGGCATCGCCCTGGGCACAACCATTGCCACAGGCTTTATAAAAACAAAATCAGAATTTGACTATGCCCGGCAGGCCCGTGCCTGACCCGGTCTAAACTGTAAATATACAAGGAGAAAAAAATGAAACTGAAAGTATCTGTATTAATCTTTGTTGCCATGGTGTTTGGATTTTTTCTAAGCCCGGTTGCCCAGGCCCACACCCCATTATGTTCCTGCTATGACAACGGCGACGGAAGTGTGACCTGCGAAGGCGGATTTTCCGATGGATCTTCGGCCGCAGGCGTTGAGATACGCGTTGAGGACGGCGCCGGAAAAGTTCTGATCAGTGGCAAAATGGATGACGACAGTGAATTTACCTTTAAAAAACCTGCAGGCGATTACAAAGTGCAGTTCGACGCCGGAGAAGGCCATAAAATCACCGTGGAAGGTAAGGAAATCACCCAATAACCAGACCTCATTACACTTAAATTTTTATAAAGGAGAAAAGTTTAAAGATGAAACATGTTATCACCACCACCATCACCCTGGCCATTCTTACGCTTACCATACCGGCCTTTGCCCACTTTCAGATGATCTATACGCCTGACGCGGCACTGACCAAGGGAGGGACAATCCCCCTGGCACTGGTATTCACCCACCCCTTTGAAGCTGGTCACACCATGGATATGGGGACCCCGAAGCAATTTTTCGTTGTCCGTTCCAGGGGAGAAAAC
Organism: uncultured Desulfobacter sp.; assembly: GCF_963665355.1. Taxonomy (GTDB): domain Bacteria; phylum Desulfobacterota; class Desulfobacteria; order Desulfobacterales; family Desulfobacteraceae; genus Desulfobacter. The sequence goes on along the minus strand of NZ_OY762229.1, from coordinate 3,234,020 downwards.
GAACCCAAGAAGACCGATCTCCTATCCACCCTTAAACCCATTACCTGGACCAGTCTGACCAATTCGGGAGCAGCCTTTGAGACTGAATATTCAGCCAGGGGCGGAGATCATATCTTCTGCCTGGTACCGGCACCTTATTACGAAGCTGAAGAAGATGCCTATATCCAGCAGACCACCAAAGTGATCGTCAATGTGGGCGGAGAGCCGGGCGCCTGGATGGACCCTGTGGGCCTTGACTGCGAAATCCTCCCCCTTTGCAAACCCTATGACCGCTGGACAGGCAATGTATTCCAGGGGAAAATTTTGTTCAAAGGCAAGCCCGTTCCCAACGCGGAAATTGAAATCGAATTTATGAACCATAAACCACTTTTGGACAAAAAAGCGTTTGCCAAGGAAGCCCAGGCAACAGCGCCCCAGGACGCTTTTGTACTGCAGACCATTTTTGCCGATGACAACGGCGTATTCACCTTCGGCATTCCCAAAGCCGGATGGTGGGGCTTCGCAGCCCTTGGCCTGGACCCCGAGGGCTCCTTTAAAGGCAAAGAGTGCTCCCGGGATGCCGTAATCTGGATTAAAGCCATAGATATGAAATAAAGGCGTTGAAATAAAGGCGTTGAAATAAGGGCGTTGAAATAATGCTCATGAAACAGAAGATCTAAAAACAAGCAAACAGTTTAACGTGCCGGGCCGTTCAGAACTTCCCCCAAAACAGCTGCAATCCTCCTAGGACAGCACCTTTTGCCCCAGGCCCGGCACTGCCCCCGCACCACCTGTCGTTTGCCATGGGAACAACTCTGCGCCACATAAACAGCACAACCCAAAACCTAGGACAACTACCGGCTGATACCATCAGTGATTAGGAGAAAAAAATGATTGGAAACATTCTTGTTGTTTTAGCCGTTTGTGGTTCAGTTCTTTACCTGTATCAGAAATGGAAAAAAACAAAAAATTCCGACAACCCCACATGTTCCGGATGTGGGGCATGCCAAAGCAGTAAAAACGACACCCCAAAACCATCCTTTCATCCATGGAACAGACAAGCGAATCAAAGGAAAAATAAATGAACACACCCACCAACGACCGTTCTCGTTTATCACGTCTCTTGATCCTTTTACCGGCCACGGCACTGATATGTTTTATGGCGTCCAGTGCATTCAGCCACACCCTGTATATTCAGCCCACCCGGTTTCTGGCGGACACGGGAAAATCTTTTCCTCTATTTTTCTGCTATGGCCACTACATACCCGTGGCAGACGGTATCCGGGGCTCAAAACTGAACAGGGTCCAGGTGATCCCACCAGGCGGCAACGCCCGGACCATTCAAATCCGGAATGAAACAGGGCTTCACTCTTATATGGTAGAATATGACAAACCCGGTATCTGGGGGCTGATTGCAGAAACCACGCCGGGGTATTACACGGTGTTCAAGGATAAAAACGGCAAACAACGCCATGCCATAAAATCCATGGATAAAATCAAAGACCGGGCATCGGAAGTGACCACAAGTTATTATGCCAAACAATATGCAAAAGCCTATGTCAAATGCGGGGAAGCTGAAGGATCGTTCCCCGGTTTTCTGGGGCTGCCCCTGGAACTGGTACCTGTCAAGGATCCTTTTACCCTGAAACCCGGAGATACCCTGAAAATGGATGTCTATATGGACGGCAAACCCTACACAGGAGAAGGGACATGGGATGCCACCTTCATGGGTTATTCCACCCTGGCCGAAGATAACTTTTATCCCCATACCACCGTAAAGGGCACACGGATTTCCATTCCCCTGCCACACCCGGGCAGATGGTTTATCCGGTATGCCGTAAAAACAGATGCCCCCGAGCAGGATAAAGATAAATATATGCAGATGAAATTATCGGCATCCCTGACATTACAAATTGATAATCAACTCAGAACACCCTGCCCTGATTCACATTGAGGCAACCTTTTTGATCATGTTCACCTGGGCCGCAGCCCACAGACGTTCCAGGAGAACACGCCCTGATCCGGGACCTGTCATCCACTCTTTTTTCAGAACCCGGATCAGGCAGCAATGGCGATCTATCCTGCCAAAAACATATTGACGACATACCCGGCCTCCATTAGACTGACAACGCTTTAACAGAAAGCGTCCCTGTCTTTATTTTGCCGCTTTCAACGCCAAAGGATTTGGTTCATGAAAAAACGCTTTTTTTTCCTGCCAGGCGCCCCCCTGCCGGCTGTCTGTCTGATTTTCCTTTTTGTGCCCCTTATTTCCGGTTGCATAGCCGTGGGACCGAATTACAAGCAGCCCGCCCTCTTCCCGAAAGGATTTTGGCATGCCCCCATGCAAAATGGCTTGGTCCGGACACCTGCCGGCTTTGAACAGCCGGTGCAGTGGTGGACGGTACTCAATGATCCGGTGCTTACGAATCTGATCTCCCATGCGGTTCAAAATAATCTGGATGTGAAACTGGCTCTGGCGCGCATTCGCCAGTACCGGCTGCTCAAGGGTATTGAGGAGGCCGATAAACTGCCCACGATCAATGCCTCGGGCTCGGCGTCCTGGGCCGGCACCAGCAATGAGGACGGCACAGGGACAGTCACAAAATCCTATGGCGCAGGCCTGGATGCAAGCTGGGAAATCGACCTGTTCGGACGGATCAAGCGCTCCATTGAAGCTGCGGATGCAAGCCTTTCCGCCAGGCAGGAGGTGCTGCGGGACGCCCTGGTCACCCTTGTGGCAGACCTTGCCGAAAGTTACATTGATTTACGCACAGCCCAGATCCGTCTGAATGTGGTCCGGCAGAGCATTGAATCCCAGACCGAATCCTTCCGGCTCACCCAGTGGCAAAACCAGGCAGGACTCACCGATGAACTGGATGTCCACCAGGCCCGGTACAGCCTGGAGAACGCCAAAGCCCAGATTCCGGCCCTTGAGTCCACCCTCTCCCAGGCCATGAACCGGGTGGCCGTACTCTCGGGTCTTTCCCCCGGCACCCTGGATGAAACGCTGGCACCAGCCCTGCCCTTACCCGCACTGCCGGCGACCATTGCCGTGGGGCTTCCCGCAGATATCCTGAGACAACGGCCCGATATCAGAGAAGCCGAGTACGAACTCATTGCCCAGACCGCCCAAGTGGGGGTGGCCACGGCAGACCTTTATCCCAAACTGACCCTTTCCGGTTCCATCGGTGTGGACGCCTTAACGCCTGCCGACCTCATTGACAATGCGCTGGACCCGTCCCACTGGGCCCGGTCCCTGGCCGCAGGTCTGGCCCATACCCTGTTTGACGCAGGCTCGATCCGGAAAAACATCAAAGTCCAGAACGCCTTGCAGGAACAGGCTCTGATCCAATACGAATCCACCGTTCTGTCGGCCCTGGAGGAAGTAGAAAACGCCCTGGTGGCCTATGTGAAAGAACAGACCCGGTTGGAACATCTGACCATTGCCGCCCAACAGGCCCTGATCGCCGAAGACCTGGCTAAAAAGAAATACGAATCCGGCCTTATTGACTTCACCACGGTACTGACATCCCAGCAGACCGTGCTGTCCTATCAAAGCGACCTTGCCACAAGCCAGGGCACCTGCGTATCCAACCTGATCACCCTTTACAAGGTCCTTGGCGGAGGCTGGCCCCTGGCCGGATCCGATGCCTCAAAGGACGGACAAACCCCGTCTGAAGTACAGCCAACCCCTTAACATCTCTGGAGTTCCCATGGATTTAACCGATGATATCAATGCCACACTAAACAATAGCTCCCCCCGAAAAAGCAAAAAGCGTTTTTTCATAATTTTGCTGATTCTGCTTATCGCAGCAGCCGGGGCATATTTTTTCCTGCTGCCCAAAGGGCCGTCCGGAAGCGGTTCTGGGCCGGATTCAGGCATCACTTTTAAGACATCGCCGGCCCAGGTTGCCGATATCCACGTAACGGTTTCCGCCACAGGCACCGTGGAACCCACCAACGAGGTGGAGGTGGGCAGTGAATTGTCCGGCACCATCCAGGCAGTTTTTGTGGATTACAACGACCGGGTCACCGAAGGCCAGGTCCTTGCCAGGCTGGATATCACGGATCTGCAGGCCCAGGTGCGCAAAAACAAGGCGTCCCTGGCATCGGCCCGGGCATCGGTGCGCCAGGCCCAGGCCACGGTGGAAGAGACAGACCGGAAATTGAGAAACCTGAAAAAAGTATGGGAATTAAGCAGCGGCAAAGTCCCTGCCCAGACCGATATGGATGAAGCCCAGGCCAACTACACCCGGGCTCTGGCCGACCAGGCCAGGGCCGAAGCCAGCGTGGCCGAAGTCCAGGCCTCGTTGGACAGCACATTAACCGAGTTGTCCAAGGCGGATATTATCTCTCCTGTGAATGGTGTGGTCCTGACCCGGGACATTGAGAAAGGTTCCACCGTGGCCGCCTCCTTTGAAGCCCCGGTGCTGTTCACCCTGGCCGAAGATTTAACCAAAATGAAGCTGAACGTGGATGTTGACGAAGCAGACATTGGCATGGTGAAGGAAGGACTTGACGCCCATTTTACCGTGGACGCCTACCCCAAACGCAAATTTACCGCAAAAATCCAGCAGGTCCGGTTTAATGCCACCACCACGGACGGGGTGGTCACCTATGAAACCATCATGACCTGTGACAACAGTGACCTGGCTTTGCGTCCGGGCATGACCGCCACGGCAGACATTATTGTTCAGCAGGCCGACCAGGTATTGTGTGTTCCCAATGCAGCCCTTAGATTCTCAATGTCCAAACCCCAGGAAAACAGCAGCAAACCATCGCTGTTAAGGATGTTCATGCCGGGCCCGCCCCGGCGCGGCGACCGGGCGGCCAAACATGTCACCATCACCGGTGGTCAGGAGCATGAGAGACTATGGATTCTGGATGAAAACAAACGGCCAAAACCTGTGCCTGTCAAGGCGGGTTTAAGCGACGGCATTAATACCCAGATTCTGCAAGGGGAGATCACCAAGGACACCCAGGTTATTGTTTCTGCAACCACAAAGAGTAAATAACACCATGGCTGACAAAGAACGCCCTCTGATTTCCCTGACCCGGGTCACCAAAGCATATGGCAGCAACGAAGCCCGAATCTTTGCATTGCGCGGCATTGATCTGTCCATTGAGTCCGGGGAATTTATTTCGGTGATGGGGCCGTCAGGATCGGGCAAATCCACCTGCATGAACATCCTGGGTTGCCTGGACACCCCCACATCCGGCCAGTATAAATTTGGCGGAGTGGAGGTCAGCCATATGAGCCGCAAACAGCTGGCGACCCTGCGAAGGTTTTACCTGGGCTTTGTATTTCAGGGGTTTAACCTGCTGAACCGGACCACAGCCCTGGAAAATGTTGAGCTGCCACTGGTGTACCGGGGCATGCCCCCCAAAAAACGCAAAGACCTGGCCCGCAGGGCCCTGGACCAGGTGGGGCTTGCAGGGCGCGAAGGTCACACCCCGGGTGAGCTCTCCGGAGGACAACAGCAGCGGGTGGCCATTGCCCGGGCCATTGCCACCACCCCTTCGGTATTATTTGCCGACGAACCCACGGGCAACCTGGATATGGCCAGAAGCCACGAAATCATGGAACTTTTAAAACAGTTGAACCAGGAACAAAAAATCACAGTGGTCATGGTCACCCATGAATCAGATATGGCGGCATACTCGGATCGGATCATTCACTTTGTGGACGGCCAGGTGGCAGACGTAGAAAACGGGCATGCCCCGGTAGTCAAAGGAGGCCAGGACCGATGATCTGGAACACATTTATCCTGGCTTTGCGGGGCATCCGCCGCAATGTCATGCGCTCGGTGCTCACCATTTTAGGCATCATCATCGGTGTTGCTGCCGTCATCACGCTTGTGACCATCGGCAACGGTACCACAGCCCAGGTCACCCGGCAGATTGCCGCCATGGGCACCAATGTATTGCTCATCAATCCGGGCCAGCGTCACGGACCCGGCGGGGCCTCAGGAGCCCCCAGTTTTTCCGTTCAGGATGTCCAGGCCATTGAACAGCAGATCACTGACCTGGCAGGTGTCGCTCCGGCCGTATCCGCATCCGCCGTGGCCGTGGTGGGCAACCAAAACTGGAGTACAGCCGTTACCGGCACCACCAACGATTTTTTTCAGGTGCGCAACTGGACCATTAAAACCGGACGAACCTTCTCCGAAAATGAAATCAGCGCCGGGCGTACGGTATGTGTGGTGGGGGACACCATCAGGGAAAACCTGTTCGGCGACGAGGATCCTGTGGGCCGCAAACTGCGTCTGGGTTCGGTATCATGTCAGATCGTGGGCCTTTTGGAGGCCAAGGGAAACTCCTCCATGGGCCGGGACCAGGATGACTGTGTGATCATGCCCATGAAAGCGGTCCAACGCCGTTTTTCCGGCAACAAGGATATCCCTTTTATCCAGGTGGCGGTTAAGGATGGGGCCTCCACAACCACGGCGTCAACCGCCATTCATGCACTTTTAAGAAAACGCAGGCACCTTTCCGACAATGAAGAGGACAACTTCAGAATCATGGATACCAAGGAGCTGGCCACCATGCTCACCTCCACCACCAAGACCATGACAGCCCTTCTCGGTGCGGTGGCCGCAGTAAGCCTTCTGGTCGGGGGTATCGGTATCATGAACATCATGCTGGTGTCCGTAACCGAGCGCACCCGGGAAATCGGTATCCGTTTGGCCATCGGTGCCTATGAACATGAAGTGCTGCTGCAGTTTTTAGTGGAAGCGGTGGTTCTCTCCTCATTTGGAGGCATTTTCGGCATTATCCTGGCCCTGGCCGCATCATTTGGCGCCACAAAAATGCTGGCGATTCCCTTTGCCCCCGATGTATCCATTATCATCATTGCATTTTTCTTCTCTGCGGCAGTGGGCGTGGTATTCGGGTATTTCCCCGCCTTAAAGGCCGCCCGCATGGACCCCATTGATGCTTTGCGCCATGAATAACAGCGATTTCCTTATGTGAATAACAATAAGGTTATTTTTGTAGAATTTAATTTTTATAAGGATGGGATAAATTTTATTAGGACTCCCCATCACTGGTGGAGGGGGAAGCCATCCCAGGCGAGTAGCCCAAAGAAATCTACCCTTCAGGCTCTCTCAGAACCGCACGTGAATCTCTCGACTCATCCGGCTCTTATCGTTCAGCCGTTTTTTCACAGGAAACGCCAATGAGCGAAAAGATTTGGCTTGTCGTTCAGCAATCCGTGTTAACCATCTTGTGGCCTTTTGTTGACAAGAAGCAATCTCTTATCCTACGATACGTGATGATTCAATGTATTAAGCAGGTTAATCTATATCAAATGACGGAATCACAACAAGCATATGGCTCAAAAGACATTCACCCCCGGCAGTAAGGGCATACAGTCCCAATATATTACAAGGTTGGCCGTCGGTCTGTTGGCACTTCTTTTTCTTTCATCCTGTACATTGGGAAAACGCACAACAGCCGTCAATGGTTCTCAGAGCTGCCAAGTAGAGATAGAGAAAAAAGATACGGTCGTCAATGATTCACGGAACTGCCAAGTCTGTGATTCGAAAATCCGCCAGTTAGAAAAAGAGAATGCGGAACTGACCAGCAAGCTGGCTGAACAAAAATTACTCTCAAAAAAACTACAACAAACATTGCTCATGAGACATAAGGAAACCGACACCTGCTGGCAGGCCAACGAAAAACTGATTAAAGAACTCTCGCAAAGCAAGGCTAAACTGGCGACCCCAGGCAGCAAACTGGAAGCGGCCACCCTTATCGCCGAGGCAACGGCCGTCATCAGCACTGTTGAACAAAAACCTTTGAATGAGCTGCAGAAAATTGTCAGGAAAAGAGCATTAAAAAAACTTAACGAAAGTCAACAGGAACTGGCAGAAGGAAACTATGAAAGTGCGTCCTACTTGTCCAGAGAAGCGATGGAGCAGGCAAAAGGCATTGATATCAGTGAAGATAGCAGCACCGCCGATCCGGTGGAAAAGCAATTTTTTTTTTCCACGCCTTTGGAGATGAAATTGTTTACAACCGGGAATCTTAGGGAAGGCCCGTCTATAAAAGCGGAGGTCAAAAAAGTGCTCCAGGAGGGACGCAGAGTTATTGCTGTCGGCTATAAACAGAATTGGGTGAAAGTCAAATTAGCAGATACTGACGAGACCGGATGGATCCATCTATCTCTTCTTTATTGAGGGCTGGCATATTTCCCAGCCCTTCCACATCAATTTATTCGTCGTCAGTAGCCTGGTAAACAACCCGATTTCGTCCCTCATTCTTGGCACGATAGAGTGCCATATCGGCTCGGTTGACGACTTTTTGTTCATCCCTGTCCTGTTTCTGAATTCTGCCTATACCAACGGAAATGTGGACCTGGATCTCCTGATCTTCATGGATAAATGTATGGCTTGCAACGGCTTTCCTGATACGCTCTGCCGCCTGGATGGACTCATCCGCCCCGGACTCTGCAAGGATTACGAGAAATTCTTCTCCGCCGTAGCGACCGGCAGAGTCGACATTACGCAAATTTTCATTAAAAAGTTCCGCCACCTGTTTTAACACCGTATCCCCGGCCTGGTGTCCGTATGTATCGTTAACATCTTTAAAATGATCCACGTCGAGCATCAATACGGAAAACTCTGTTTCAAACCGACGGTAATACTCATAGTGATCGCGCAGGATACTCATCACCCGTTTTCTGTTATTCAACCCCGTCAGGGGATCAGTTGTCGCCAGCTGCTCCAATTCTGTCTGGCTGAGCTTTAGTTTGGCCACCATTTCATTGAAAACGGTGGTTGCAAACCCAATCTCATCGTTGCGACGTACGGGAAGCTGGACATCCAGATCACCTTTGGCCACCCTTTCAGCCCCCCTGGTCAGAGCCGACAGTGGCACTATAATCTGCCGGGTCAGCAAATACGCCACAATACCCATAATAACACTAAAACAGCAGATAATAATAATATTCCGATGGCGGGCATGAATCAGTCCGGAAAAAGCCTTTTCATAATTTCCCGCAATAAAAAGCCCCCATCCCAGTTCGGGAAACGGGACAACCAGCCCCATTAAGTGCTCACCCATGCCGTTGGTATATTCATGAAGCTTTTGCCTCTCACCAGACGGAGCCAGATGTATCCCATTGAGGACTTTTTTGGCCTCCCTGCCGTACAGAAAGTGCTGACCTGTTTTTATATCTATAAGGGATTCATAGGTCCAGTCACCAGAGTCTCCAAATTTCACCGGATCCAATAACGGCAGTAATCCCGTGAGTCTGACTTCAATCGCCAGCAATGTTTCATATTCATAAAGCTGATCCAGAAAAAGGGGAACACCGATGAGGATAAGGGGAGACTTATCTCTTGAATCAATATATGCATTTCCTTTAAACCATTGCCTGTCTGAAATCTGCTCGGCGTAATCATCAGGAAAGGGAAAGGGCCGGTCACGGCCGCCACTTTCAGAGACGGTGATAACAGAGCCGGTCCTGGAAAGAACAAAAATACGGACATAATATTTGAATTGATGCTGCAGTGTACTCAGATAGGTTTCAAGTATTTTGATATTTTGGAGCTTTTTTTTACTGTCATCTGCCCTTTTTTCCGTTGTTTTAAGATAAGCAGCAACGTTTTCCGATACAATTGACGTGTTAGAGAATACTGTCAGATCATAAACCCGCTTTTTAAGCCATAGGGAAATTTCCTGTTCCATGATCTGCGCAGAGTCGGTGAACTTTTGCTTAACCTTTTCCTCCAACGTGGTTTGCAGCATATTTTGGAGCAAAAGCCCCATGGAGAAAGACGGTATGGCCGTGACCAATACCGCAAAAACAAGAATTCGGTTTCTAATACTCATTATTTTGTCACCGATGGGTTTGATCGTGAATAAGCACAACTCTTCCGACTAACGGCCATGGGCCGACCTGGTCTCTCAACACCCAGGCCCACCCCACAACAAAACATGAAAGTAACTCAGCAGCTTATTGGTACTTTAATATAAAACCACTTTCTAATCTGACCTTAATCCCATGTGGATGTGAAGCAGATTTTGTCAAAATATTTTTTACTACGTCTACAGTCAGTTTTCCTGAACGCTGGTCTTTTTTAATATGACAGAAACTTTTAGTCCCGGTTTGATTAAAGCTTTTTTCTGGCCGTCACTCATTTGAGCATTCCCCGGTTATATTTTTTAAGATTTTGTTTGCAACGGTTGGAATCCGATTTTGAGGGAAAGAATAGACTAAAAAAATCGAGATGACAACCGCGTTTCTCCACAAATATCCAAGGTAAATGTCAATTCTGGGGACACGAAACAAAAATATGGGGGGATCATAAAATCGGCCATGAGGGCTAATTTATCAGTTTCACTTTTCGTCTTGGCTTTGCAAACAAAGGCATTTTCTCAACAAGCCATTCGAACATGTTGATTGGCTTGCTTTCAAAAAATCGTTCTTCTGCCGTCGTTCCATCAAGCCTTTTTAGATGAAAATTATGAATTACCTTCAAACCTTTCAATTTAGGATCACTCAGTCTATGCATGCCGTGATGCCGCCACATACTTCAAATGATGGAATCTGAACGTAGGACTAATAAAAAAAAGCCCTGACCAAGTCTACCTTGATCAGGGCTTTTAAAAAAGAACCGGCGGCGTTCTACTCTCCCACACAGTCTCCCATGCAGTACCATCGACGCTAAAGAGCTTAACTTCCGTGTTCGAGATGGGTACGGGTGTAGCCTCTTTGCCATCGCCACCGGTTACACTGGTCGGACCTGGAATTTCAGATTGGTTCTCACTGCCGTTATCCCATGGGTCCTAATATGTAATCTGTTGTAGTAATATCTTCACATCAAAGTATCTAAATTTATTCGTGGAAAAAAGTGGCTAAGCCTCACGACCTATTAGTACTGGTAAGCTCAACATGTTGCCATGCTTACACACCCAGCCTATCAACCTTGTAGTCTTCAAGGGGTCTTCAGTCTTACGATGGGATATCTAATCTTGAAGTTGGCTTCCCGCTTAGATGCTTTCAGCGGTTATCCGTACCCAACTTGGCTACCCAGCAATGCCGTTGGCACGACAACTGGAACACCATTGGTTGGTCCAATCCGGTCCTCTCGTACTAGGATCAGATCTCCTCAAATATCCTGCGCCCACGAAAGATAGGGACCAAACTGTCTCACGACGTTTTAAACCCAGCTCACGTACCACTTTAATTGGCGAACAGCCAAACCCTTGGGACCTGCTCCAGCCCCAGGATGTGATGAGCCGACATCGAGGTGCCAAACCGCCCCGTCGATGTGAACTCTTGGGGGCGATAAGCCTGTTATCCCCGGCGTACCTTTTATCCGTTGAGCGACGGCCCTTCCATTCAGAACCGCCGGATCACTAAGACCTAGTTTCCTACCTGCTCGAAATGTCTCTCTCGCAGTCAAGCTCCCTTATGCCCTTGCACTCTACGGCTGGTTTCCAATCAGCCTGAGGGAACCTTCGCGCGCCTCCGTTACTCTTTCGGAGGCGACCGCCCCAGTCAAACTACCCACCAGACACTGTCCCAAATCCAGGTTATGGACCATGGTTAGAACACTGAAATATGAAGGGTGGTATTTCAAGGGTGACTCCACCGATACTGGCGTACCAGATTCATAGTCTCCCACCTATCCTGCACATCATATCCCAAAATCCAATGTCAAGCTGTAGTAAAGGTGCCGGGGTCTTTCCGTCTTTTCGCGGGTAGACGGTATCTTCACCGCCACTGCAATTTCGCTGAGTCCCTGGTTGAGACAGTGTGGAAGTCGTTACGCCATTCGTGCAGGTCGGAACTTACCCGACAAGGAATTTCGCTACCTTAGGACCGTTATAGTTACGGCCGCCGTTTACTGGGGCTTCAGTTCAATGCTTCGCTTAAAGCTAACAAATCCCCTTAACCTTCCAGCACCGGGCAGGCGTCAGACCCTATACCTCGTCTTGCGACTTTGCAGAGTCCTATGTTTTTAGTAAACAGTCGCTACCACCAATTCTCTGCGGCCCCCATCCGCTTTGTACAGTATTATACTAACGGTCAGGGGCATACCTTCTCCCGAAGTTACGGTATCATTTTGCCGAGTTCCTTAACCAGGGTTCTCTCAAGCGCCTTGGGATACTCTCCCCACCTACCTGTGTCGGTTTACGGTACGATCACCTGTTATCTCGATAGAGGCTTTTCTTGGCAGCATGGGTACAGTCACTTTATGGGGCAAAGCCCCTCGTCATCACTTCTCGGCCTTGGAATCCCGGATTTGCCTAAGATTCCAGCCTACAAGCTTAAACCGCCTATTCCAACAGACGGATGACCTGCCCTCCTGCGTCCCCCCGTTTCTCAAACGATAACAAGGTGGTACAGGAATATTAACCTGTTTTCCATCGACTACGCCTTTCGGCCTCGCCTTAGGGATCGACTAACCCTGAGAAGATTAGCTTTACTCAGGAAACCTTGGGTTTTCGGCGAGCGGGTCTCTCACCCGCTTTATCGCTACTCATGTCAGCATGGGCACTTGTGACATCTCCACACATACTCACGTATGCGATTCTGCGACGACACAACGCTCTCCTACCAATGAAACCCGATCCTAAGATTAGGTTCATTCCGCAGCTTCGGTACTATGCTTTAGCCCCGATACATTTTCGGCGCAGATCCACTCGACCAGTGAGCTATTACGCTTTCTTTAAAGGATGGCTGCTTCTAAGCCAACCTCCTGGTTGTCTGGGCATTCCCACATCCTTCTCCACTTAGCATAGATTTGGGGACCTTAGATGGCGGTCTGGGTTGTTTCCCTCTCGTCCGCGGAACTTAGCTCCCGCGGGCTGACTCCCGTATTCTGACTTTTTGGTATTCGAAGTTTGATTAGGTTTGGTAATCTGGTGAGACCCCTAGCCCATTCAGTGCTCTACCTCCAAAAAGAAACATACGAGGCTATACCTAAATATATTTCGGAGAGAACCAGCTATCTCCAGGTTTGTTTGGCCTTTCACCCCTATCCACACCTCATCCGAACAGTTTTTAACCTGTGACGGTTCGGGCCTCCACGAAATTTTACTTCCGCTTCACCCTGGACATGGATAGATCACCTGGTTTCGGGTCTACTCAATGCAACTTATGCCCTATTCAGACTCGCTTTCGCTACGGCTACGCCTATCGGCTTAACCTTGCTACATTAAGTAACTCGCTGACTCATTATGCAAAAGGCACGCGGTCACACATTAATGTGCTCCCACAGCTTGTAAGCAAACGGTTTCAGGTACTATTTCACTCCCCTAACAGGGGTACTTTTCACCTTTCCCTCACGGTACTGGTACGCTATCGGTTGTCAAGTCGTATTTAGCCTTATGAGATGGTCCTCACTAATTCCCACAGAGTTCCTCGTGTTCCGCAGTACTTGGGAGTGCAAAAATAAGAGAGATCATTTTCACTTACAGGACTGTCACCTGCTATGGTCAAGCTTTCCAGCTTGTTCAGCTAATGATATCTTTTGTAACTTATTGACCCATCCGAAACTGGATCCATCTGCATCCCGCGACCCCGTTAACGCAACGCTTTCGGGCTTGACACGTTAACGGTTTGGGCTGGTCCCCGTTCGCTCGCCGCTACTTAGGGAATCGTTTTTACTTTCTATTCCTGGGGGTACTAAGATGTTTCAGTTCTCCCCGTTACCCTCCTTAACCTATGTATTCAGTTAAGGATGACACAAGATTAATTGTGCCGGGTTGCCCCATTCAGAAATCCCCGGATCAAAGGATGTTTAGCTCCTAACCGAGGCTTATCGCAGCTTTCCACGTCTTTCTTCTTCACTTGACACCAAGGCATCCGCCGTTTGCTCTTAGTAGCTTAGCCACTATTCCACAAATAAGTTTAAACGCTTTGATGTTTTTCGGAAATTTTGTGAATTTCGGCGTTGCTACGCGTCAATTTTAAAACGGAGTAGTCTACTACACCTTATTTAAAATTGTCGCTTGCGCCTTGAACTTCACTAAAATTTCCTTCAACATAGCTGGAGTAATCAATTTGCATTGATCACACCTTTTATATTTTTAGTTGATCAGGTGTTCATTAACACCGTTTCAACAACGCTATTGATATTTACTACAACAAATTGTCAAAGAACAGTGAGAGTCTTTACGCACCAATACAGTCAATAATTATCAACTGTATTTTGGATTGTTGTCTCTGAGTCTGGTGGAGAATAGCGGGATCGAACCGCTGACCTCCTGCGTGCAAGGCAGGCGCTCTCCCAGCTGAGCTAATTCCCCACATGGTGGGCCTGGGTGGATTTGAACCACCGACCTCACGCTTATCAGGCGTGCGCTCTAACCAACTGAGCTACAGGCCCAGAGCCTTGATCTCTCAAAGTTGGTCAGTGAATCCAAAAAGAGCTTATTTATTCTTTCCTTTGAAAGGAGGTGATCCAGCCGCTGATTCCTCAACGGCTACCTTGTTACGACTTCACCCCAGTTATCGACCATACCTTAGGCGCCTGCCTCCGAAGTTAGCCCAGCGACGTCGGGTATAATCAACTCCCATGGTGTGACGGGCGGTGTGTACAAGGCCCGGGAACATATTCACCGCGGCATGCTGATCCGCGATTACTAGCGATTCCAACTTCATGGGGTCGAGTTGCAGACCCCAATCCGGACTGAGATAGGCTTTTGGGATTGGCTCTTCCTTGCGGAGTCGCTGCCCTTTGTACCTACCATTGTAGCACGTGTGTAGCCCTGGACATAAGGGCCATGAGGACTTGACGTCATCCCCACCTTCCTCCCGGTTGACCCGGGCAGTCTCGTTAGAGTTCCCATCCGAAATGCTGGCAACTAACGATAAGGGTTGCGCTCGTTGCTGGACTTAACCAAACATCTCACGACACGAGCTGACGACAGCCATGCAGCACCTGTCTCTGTGCTCCCGAAGGCACTATTCCAATTACGGAATATTCACAGGATGTCAAACCCAGGTAAGGTTCTTCGCGTTGCGTCGAATTAAACCACATGCTCCACCGCTTGTGCGGGCCCCCGTCAATTCCTTTGAGTTTTAGTCTTGCGACCGTACTTCCCAGGCGGTACACTTAATGCGTTAGCTTGGGCACAGCAGATTTTAATATCCGCTACACCGAGTGTACAACGTTTACTGCGTGGACTACCGGGGTATCTAATCCCGTTCGCTACCCACGCCTTCGCGCCTCAGCGTCAATATCGGTCCAGAAAGCTGCCTTCGCCATCGGTGTTCCTCCTGATATCTACGAATTTCACCTCTACACCAGGAATTCCGCTTTCCTCTCCCGTATTCAAGTCTTGCTGTTTCAAGTGCACTTCCGGGGTTGAGCCCCGAGCTTTCACACCTGACGGACAAGACCGCCTGCGCGCCCTTTACGCCCAATAATTCCGAATAACGCTTGCGCCCCCCGTATTACCGCGGCTGCTGGCACGGAGTTAGCCGGCGCTTCCTCCACAGGTACCGTCAATACATACATCTATTTAATATACGTAACTTCTTCCCTGTTGACAGAGCTTTACGACCCAAAGGCCTTCTTCACTCACGCGGCGTTGCTGCGTCAGGGTTGCCCCCATTGCGCAAAATTCCTCACTGCTGCCTCCCGTAGGAGTCTGGACCGTGTTCCAGTTCCAGTGTGGCTGATCATCCTCTCAGACCAGCTAACCATCGTTGCCTTGGTAGGCCTTTACCCCACCAACTAGCTAATGGTACGCAAACTCATCTTCAAACAATTGCTTTCAAGAAGAGGCAATCTTTCATCAATTTACTTGTGTAAACCGACTTTATCCGGTATTAGCTACCCTTTCGAATAGTTATCCCAGGCTTGAAGGCAGATTATCTACGTGTTACTCACCCGTGCGCCACTCTACTCGGGATTGCAAGCAATCCCTTTCTCGTTCGACTTGCATGTGTTAAGCACGCCGCCAGCGTTCATTCTGAGCCAGGATCAAACTCTCCAGTTATAATCCTTTACTAAAACTTTTTTAGGTCTGCACTGCCAAGCCGCTAAGCTTGAAAGCGCATTGTCATTGACCCGCTCTTTTCTTTTTCACTGACCAATTTTCAAAGATCAAACTTGCTGCTTGTTTCACCTTGACAACTTTCGTGTCCGACAAAACCTGGATAATATATAACCCAATCCGGACTTTGTCAAATATTTTTTCAATTATTTTAAAATAATTTTGTGATATTTTTTCTTTCCGGCCCTTAGAAGAATTTCACCCTCTTTTGCGTCCTTCTCCGTAACAATCTGTTCAAAGGATTCAAGCCTCTCTCCGTTAATATAGGCACCGCCTTGTTTAATAAGACGACGGGCATCGGATTTAGATTTGCAAAGATCTGTATTGCAAAACAGATCAACTACGAACATTTTATCCACCACTTCTTCTCGACTAAAGCTACTGGTCGGCACGGATTCATCAGCACCACAGGAAAGTATTCCCCGGGGAATACTTGCGGAAGGGAGAAGCTCCAGAGGGATCTCAATGGATCCAAACATAGAAGCTGCAGCTTTAAGAGATTTCTGCGCTTCGTCTTCCCCATGGGCAATCTTTGTGGCCTCATATGCCAAAATGCTTTTTGCTTTATTTAAAGATACCCCTTCGAGTTTATCCACTGCCGCAATCTCTTCCATGGGCAAGAAGGTAAATAGCCTCAGAAATCTTGCCACATCCTGATCATCGGTATTGACCCAGAACTGATAATACTCATAAGGGGAAAGCCGTTCGGGGTCAAGCCATACAGCTCCTTTATGGGTTTTGCCCATTTTTATGCCGGATGCCGTGGTTATCAATGGGAAAGTTATTCCGAAGGCTTGTTTTCCAAGGGTTCGACGTACAAGATCAATCCCTGCCACAATATTACCCCACTGATCACTTCCACCCATCTGAAGCAGACAATCATGGGTTCTGGCGAGTTCCATGAAATCGTACGCCTGGAGTAACATATAGTTAAACTCAATGAAGGTCAGGCCATCTTCGGATTCCATTCTCGATTTAACGCTCTCTGCTTTAATCATTTTATTGATGGAAAAATGCCTGCCTATATCCCTCAAGAAAGGTATATATTCCAGACTGGTGAGCCAGGCAGCGTTATCAAGCAGCAAAGCCTTGTCTTCGGAAAACTCGATAAATCTGGATAATTGTTTTTTGATCCCTGCTTTATTTTCATCTATTTGTTCCAGGGTAAGCACTTTGCGCAATTCAGTTTTACCGGACGGGTCGCCGATGAGTCCTGTTCCCCCACCGACAAGACCGATGGGGCGGTGTCCCTGGCGCTGCATGTGGGCCAGTGCCATAATACACACAAGACTTCCTACGTGCAGGCTCGAAGCTGTTGGGTCAAAACCGATATAACAAGTGGCTCTGTTATTTTTTAAATAATCTTCGAGCTCCTGGGTATGGGTTGTCGCCTCAATGAATCCACGTTCCTTTAAAACTGATAAAACACTCATCCTTAATTTTTCCTTATCATTTCCTGGTATATTCAACAGCTCTGGTTTCCCGAATAACTACAACTTTAACCTGACCCGGAAATGTCAGATTTTCTTCAATCCGGCGGGCAATATCCTTAGAAAGCAGCATTGCACTTTCATCTGAAATTTTTTCACTTTCAGTAATGACCCGTATCTCACGCCCGGCCTGAATAGCATAGGTATTCACAACACCATCAAACCCGTTCGCTATATTTTCAAGATCTTCCAATCGTTTTACGTAATTTTCTAAACTTTCCTTCCTAGCACCAGGTCTCGCACCGGAAAGCGCATCAGCAGATTGAACGATGAAGTCATAAACATTTTCAGGCATCTGATCTTCATGGTGTGCAGCAATGGCATTCACAACGCTGTCGATTTCACCGTATTTTTTAGCAAGCTTGGCACCAATAATGGCATGTGCACCATCAACTTCATGATCCACGGCTTTCCCAATATCGTGTAGCAGCCCCATCCTTTTGGCAAGTTTAATATCCAAACCAAGCTCCGCAGCAATAATCCCGGCCAGAAAAGCCACCTCAACCGAATGCTGCAATACATTCTGGGCATAAGATGTTCTGAATTTAAGCTTTCCAAGCACCTTGATAAGTTCCGAATCAATGCCGTGCACACCCAAGTCAAATGCAGCCTGTTCACCGGCTTCTTTGATAGCCAGATCAACTTCTTCTGTGGCACGGGCCACAACATCCTCGATACGGGCGGGATGTATTCTCCCATCTGAAATCAACTTTTCCAAAGAAAGCCTTGCAACCTCACGTCGGACGGGGTTAAATCCAGACAGAATAACAGCTTCCGGGGTATCGTCAATAATCAGATCAATACCGGTTGCGGCCTCAAGTGCTCGAATATTTCTGCCTTCCCTGCCGATAATCCGCCCTTTCATTTCATCTCCGGGCAGACTAACCACAGAAACAGTGCGTTCTGCCACATAATCTCCTGCATAGCGCTGAATGGCAGTTGACAGAATCTTTTTAGCCTCTTTATCAGCGTTTTCTCGAATTTCAGTGGTGATCTTTTTGACCATTTTGGCACCTTCATGCCTGGCTTCATCTTCCATAGTCTTAAGCAGCAATTCTCTAGCCTGTTCAAGAGTCATACCCGAAACTTTCTCAAGCTCCTTCTTGGTATGTTCAAGAAGCTGGGTATACGCTTCTTCTTTTTGTTGTACCGATTCTATTGTCTCCGCAATCTCCCGCTCACTTTTTTCTATTGATTTTTCTCTCTTGATAAATTGATCTTCAAGCTTGTCCAGTTTTTCACTTTTTTTTGAAAGCCGTCGTTCCTCTTTTTTCAACTCAGCCCGGGTCTCTTCTGTTTCCGCATCAAAGGTGCTTTTCATTTCAAGCAAACGAGAACGTGCCTCAAGCTGTGCTTCTTTGAGTAGGGTTTGGGCTTTCTTAGCGGCTTCGGCGTTAGCAAAACGTTGTTCTTCTTGGAAATCAAGCCGTTGCTGATCAATTTTTATTTTTGTTACATATAAAATGACCGCACCGACAGCCAGCAGCACCAGCGTAAATGCAAGCATCATTGTCGAACTCATACAATTTATCTCCTGGGATAATGGGATACAAAAACATATATCCGTGTTTCGTTTCGCTAAAAAGAAATAGAATAATGATATAGGAGGAATGCGGCAAAGTGTTTGTAGAATTACAACAAGTTCCCCCACAGTTGCCGTGTCGTTTTAAGGCTTTGAACCAAGGGTCCAAAAGATGGGGGATCAATAATACCTTTAGGCTCTTCCCGTATTTACGAGGGAATATGCTCACCAGTATCAGCGTGACCCCCCTAAATATTATGCATTAGGACAAAGTCTGTTTAACAATCACGCACATTGCAGGGGATTTTGTTATAATTTAAGCCAATGAAAAACTATTTCATTGTTTTGTCAATTTTCTCCAATAATGATGAAATCCTGCTTTCAATGTCTTTTTCAAGGTCGGAATACTTCATACGCAGTTCATGATAATCTTTAGACAAATTCATGGCTGCTAACAGCAGAATAGCCATTTTGTTTTTACTGCTGGTTTTATTCTGGAAAAGCTCCTCTGCTTCATTTATGTATTCCTTGACGTGTGTTGCAATTTTCACCGGGTCATATTTTTGATCTTGTTCCGGTTTAAACCTAAATTCTTCCCCGAAAAGTTCAATTTTAACGATTTCATCCAAGGAAATCCCTTTACCGAGTTATATTTTTTAACATGTTATAACTTTTCATCCCCGGATGTGGTTTCGGAAAAACCATCCAGCTTTGAAAGGAGTCGATCAATTTGCTCGTTCACAGTGGACTCCCGATCGATATAGACATCTTCTTTTTTTATTTTCTGATCCAGTTGTTCTTCAAGTTCCTTAATTTTCGCTAAAAGCTCTGTGTTTTCATTTTGAAGACTCTGGCAGGATTCTATTAAAAAATCGACATGAATGTTAATATCATCAAACTTGGCTGCTATATCCTTATTATCCAATTTCTTAAGTCTCTATAAAATGGTAATTAATTGACTACTAATATATTCAGCAGCCTAACGAAAGTCAAGATAATTCATTCGATGCCTTATGAAACGCGGCATTGATGCGGCTTAACTGCTCTATGGTATTTACGCCCATGACCTGATCAGCGTCTTGGGTGACCCTAACAAGTGTTTTAGCGTTGTCGCGAACAGCTATTTCGACGAGGTCGGTGAGATAGTATTCTTCCTGACTGTTATTGTTTTGAATTCGCCCCAGATTTGCATGAAGAAATTCTTTTTCAAAACAAAAAATACCTGAATTTACCAAAGAAATATGTTTTTCCACATCAGTTGCATCGGCCTCTTCGCGTATGGCAAGAAGTTGACCGTGATTATCTTGAATGATTCTGCCATAACCGGTGGGATCATTAACCTTTACGGCAAGAACAGTCAATTCAGATTTCAAAGCTTGATGTGCTGAAATCAAATCTACAATGGTCTGTTTTTTGATCAATGGAACATCACCACATAAAACCAAAACATGCTCAATGCCGGAATCAAGCCCAGGTAAGGCAACCCTGACAGCATCTCCAGTTCCGAGAAGTTTTTTTTGAAATGCGAAATGCACATTATGATATTTTAGGATCTCTTTTTGCACTCTGTCGGCCTGGTGCCCCACTACAACATGGATATGACCGGCAGCGATCTCGTAGGCCATCTCAATTACGTGGTTCACCATACTTTTACCTGCAACCTCATGGAGCACCTTAGCCAAATCCGATTTCATTCGGCTGCCTTTTCCGGCAGCCAATATGATAACTGCTATATTTTCCATCCCTCCCCCCCCCGTCTAAATTAACAAATTCAGAAAACAATAAAAAAGGGATGTCTTTACGACATCCCTTTTTTATTGGATATTTTCCAGCATTATAGCACTGGTGGTTATCAAACCAGCAGACAAATACTATCTGCTTCCTGCAATTTTAATCCGGTATATAGCACGTTGCAAAGCAGCTTGGGCACGAACGAGGTCTATATCTGATCCCTTGTCGCTCAACCGTTTTTCAGCACGACCCTGGGCTTCTTTAGCCCGTCCAAGGTCAATGTCCTTGCGGCGTTCAGCCGATTCAGCAAGAATAGTAACCTTATCCGGAAGGACTTCGACAAATCCACCACTGACAAAGACCATACGTTCTTTACCGGTTTCATCTTTATAACGGACACCACCGGTTTTCAGTGAGGTCAGAAAGGTTGTATGCCCCTTTAAAGCACAAAACTCACCTTCGCTGCCAGGTGCTGAAATGCTTTGAATATTTTCACTGACAACTGCCTGTTGAGGCGTTACAACTTCTAGAAAAAATTTATCAGCCATAATGGACCTCCGAATAGTTATTCAGCTTTGGCTTTTTCAATGGCGTCTTCGATGGCTCCCACCATATAGAAAGCATTTTCGGGAAGGTCATCATGCTTACCTTCGATAATCTCTTTGAAAGATCTGACGGTATCTTCAACCTTTACAAATACGCCGGGCATACCGGTAAAGGTTTCAGCTACATGGAAAGGCTGGGACAGAAACTTCTGAAGTTTTCTGGCCCGCTGTACGGTGACCTTATCCTCGTCAGACAATTCGTCCATACCAAGGATGGCAATGATGTCCTGGAGTTCTTTGTATTTTTGCAGTGTCTGCTGAACAATCCGGGCAACTTTATAATGGTCTTCACCAATGTATGCTGCGTCAAGAATTCTTGACGTAGAGTCAAGAGGATCCACTGCAGGGTAGATACCAAGCTCAGCAATCTGACGGGAAAGAACAACTGTTCCGTCAAGATGGCCAAAGGTGGTAGCAGGGGCCGGGTCAGTCAAGTCGTCGGCAGGTACGTAAACGCACTGTACAGCTGTGATGGAACCCTTATCAGTTGATGTAATACGTTCTTGAAGCTCGCCCATGTCTACGGCAAGTGTGGGCTGGTAACCAACGGCAGACGGCATACGTCCCAGAGTTGCAGAAACCTCTGCACCGGCCTGGGTGAAACGGAAGATGTTATCAACGAAGAGAAGCACGTCCTGGCCCTCTACATCACGGAAGTACTCAGCGCAGGTCAGAGCCGACAGAGCAACCCGGGCACGAGCTCCGGGAGGTTCAGTCATCTGACCGTACACCAGTGCGCACTTGGGAAGAACGCCGGAATCCTTCATTTCATGGTAAAGGTCATTACCTTCACGGGTTCTTTCACCAACACCGCCGAATACAGAGATACCGCCGTGCTGCATGGCGATATTGTTAACCATTTCCATCATGATAACGGTTTTGCCAACACCGGCACCACCGAACATACCCATTTTACCACCACGTGGGAAGGGAACAAGAAGGTCGATTACCTTTACGCCGGTCTCAAGAACGCGGACAGAGGTGTCCTGTTCAATGAAAGAGGGAGCATGTCTATGAATGGGAAGCTGTTTTTCTCTGGAAATATCGCCAAGACCGTCAACGGGGCGGCCCACAACGTTAAGTACGCGGCCCAGAGAAGCTTCGCCAACCGGCATCATAATAGGAGAGCCGGTATCTTTAACCGCCATTCCTCTTTGAAGCCCGTCAGTAACGTCCATGCCGATGCAGCGAACAACATTGTCGCCCAAATGCTGGGCAACTTCGATAACCAGGTTATCTTCCATATCCCCGATGGTGGGGTTGGTTACAGTCAAAGCGGTCAGTACCGGTGGAAGTTTTCCGGCCTCAAACTCGACGTCGACAACAGCGCCGAGGACCTGAGAAATTTTACCTATATTTTCAGCCATTTTATTCTCCTATAAAGCTGTTTTATCTAAGCGTATATCCTAAATAGATTATCCCTTAAGGGCTTCGGCACCGCCGACGATATCCATGAGATCACTGGTAATGGAAGCCTGTCTTGTTTTGTTGAATATGGTCTGCAGTTCAGATACCATATCCTCACAAGCCTTGGTTGCATTTTCCATGGCCCGCATGCGGGCGGCATGTTCAGACGTTGAGGTCTGAAGCAATGCATCAAATATCTGAATGAAAATATTCTTGGGCAGCATCTCTCCAAGGAGTGCATCAGAAGACGGCTCACAAATGTGTTCCGGTAGAAAAGAACCTTTTTCAGCCGGTGCAGAAGCTTCTTCTTCCACAACCGATTCTAAAGAAGGAATGGGAAGAATTTGTTTGACCGTCGGCACCAGTTTTGCCATACTCTGAAATTCGGAATAAATCAGATATACTTCATCAACATCTCCTTCAAGGAAACTGTTGATCAATGCCTGACCAGAACTTGAAGCCACAGAGAAGTTCACACGGCCGCCAACAACACCGATGTAGCTGGCATCAATGGTTTGACCCTGTTGTCTTGCCCAGTCACGGCCTCTTTTACCGTAGCAGACCAGAGAGACTTCTTTTCCTGCAAGCTCAGATTTGAGCATTTTACTAGCTTTATCAATCAAATTGATATTAAATCCGCCACAAAGTCCCCTGTCAGAGGTGCACAGGAGCAGGGCCACCTTTTTAACTTCTTCCTTTGGTACCAGAAGAGGAGAGGCATTCTCTCCTGATTTCCCGGCAATGGATCCCAGAACCTCAGCAAATTTGGAAGCATAGGGTTTGAATGCTTCCATGGCATTCTGGGAACCGCGCAGTCTTGAAGTGGCGACCATTTTCATGGCAGAGGTAATCTGTCTAGTCTTTTTAACGCTGACTATTTTCGATTTTACTTCTTTTAACGTTGCCATATGATCTACCTTTGCGCCTATAAGTTAATGTTTGTTTTCACAAATCAGTTCAGTTCAACCTTGAATTACTTCACGGTTTCTTTGAACTCTTCGTCATAGGCTGCAAGGCATGCTTTGAGCTTGGTCTCGAGTTCATCATCAATTTTCTGTTTTTCCTTCAAACCGGTGAATACTTCGGGGAACCGGCTTTCAACAAAGGGATAGAGACCTGCTTCATAGGCGGGAACAGCTTCTTTGGGATACTTATCAAGATAGCCTTTGGTGCCTGCATAAAGGACAGTTACCTGTTTTTCCATGGGAAGGGGTTTGTACTGGGGCTGTTTCAGCAGTTCAACAAGTCTTTCACCACGGGTCAACTGCCTTTGGGTAGCAGCATCCAGGTCAGAACCGAAAGCGGCAAAGGCTTCAAGTTCTCTGTACTGGGCCAGATCCAGACGAAGGGTCCCGGCAACCTGTTTCATAGCCTTTACCTGGGCAGCACCACCAACGCGGGATACGGAAAGTCCGACGTCAATGGCCGGGCGGATACCGGAAAAGAACAGGTCTTTGTCCAGAAAGATCTGGCCGTCTGTAATGGAGATAACGTTAGTGGGAATAAATGCGGATACGTCGCCTTCCTGGGTTTCAATGATGGGAAGTGCTGTCAGGGAGCCTGCCCCCAGTGCGTCGCTCATTTTGGCGGAACGTTCCAGCAGACGGCTATGGTTGTAGAAAATGTCGCCGGGGTAAGCTTCGCGTCCGGGCGGGCGTCTGAGAAGCAGAGACACCTGACGGTAAGCAGCAGCCTGTTTTGACAAGTCATCATAAATGATCAGGGCATGTTCGCCTTTATCACGGAAGTATTCACCCATGGCGCAACCGGCATAGGGAGCCAAGTACTGCATGGCGGCGGGTTCGGAAGCAGAGGCTATAACTACGGTGGTATAATCCATGGCACCATGTTCTTCAAGTGCCGCTACAACCTGGGCAACTGTTGATTTTTTCTGACCGCAGGCAACATAGATACATTTGATACCACTTTCCTTCTGGGCAATGATGGCGTCAACCGCAACAGCCGTTTTACCGATCTGGCGGTCACCGATGATAAGCTCACGCTGGCCACGGCCAACAGGAGTCATGCCATCAACAGCCTTTGAACCGGTGTAGCAGGGTTCATGAACACCTTTTCTGGCAATAACACCAGGGGCAACCAGCTCCATGTTCATGTATGTTGTGGAATTGATGGGGCCCTTGCCGTCAACCGGTTCACCAGTGGTAGTGACAACCCGGCCCAACAGTTCTTCGCCAACGGGGACGGAAGCGATACGGTCAGTTCTTTTAACCACATCGCCTTCCTTGATAACCTTGTCATCACCAAGGATGGCCACACCGACGTTGTCGGCTTCAAGGTTGAGGGCCAGGCCCAAGATACCGCCAGGGAACTCAACGAGCTCCATGGCTTTTACTTTTTCCAAACCGTAAACACGGGCAATACCGTCACCCGCTGACAGAACGACACCTGTTTCGCTCAGATCTACGTCTGCATCAAATCCCTTAATTTGATCTTTTATAATCTGGCTTATTTCTTCTGCTTTAATTTCCATTATGCACTCTCACCTTTTTTTAAAGTTTCCCTCATATTGATCAGCTGGGTTTTTACGCTGCCGTCAAGAACAAGATCACCGATTTTTGTGATAATACCGCCGATAAGACTTGCATCTTTCTGCACATCAAGTATGACGGTTTTTCCGGTTCTCTGAGACAAAGACTTTTGAATTTTACTAATGTTTGTCTTGGACAGGTTCGTGGCAGCCACAACACTTGCCCTGACAACACCTTTAAGTTCATCCGCCATTGTATTATAATAGGTTGCAATGTCTCTGAGGAAACCGATCCTGCCTTTGTCAAAAAGCAATGACAAAAAAGATTTCATTACTTTCGAAAAGCCTGCAGCAGCAATTACCGCATCCAGAAGTTTTTTACGGTCACTTTTTCTTATCAACGGATTGGTAAGGGCTTGTTCAAACCCCTCATTGGAGTCTAAAAGGCCAACCATTGCGGAAAGCTCATCATTGTACCCGTCCGCCTGACCGTCTTCCTGGCCTATCAAAATCAACGCCTTGGCATAACGCCTTGAAACTGCAAGATTCTTCATTATGCCTCCACCTTTTTCAAGTATTCATCGACCAGACGATTCTGATCCTGGGTTGTGATGGATTTTTTAATGAGCGCCTCTGCCTGCTCCATTGCATGATCCACAACTCCTTGCTGAAGAAGAACTTTTGCAGCTTTGAATTCTTGTTCGATATTGCGTTTTGCGGTATCTTCAAGTTTTTCAGCCTGGGCCTCAGCTTCTGCAAGAATTCTCTGCTTGGCCTCCTCACCCTGTCTGATGTAATCCTCAACAATCTTTTCAGATTCCTGTTCAAGATTTCTAAACCGGGCTTCGTATTCGGCAAGTTTTCTTTCTGCATCGGCTTTTTTCTGTTCCAGATCCGTCAACTCCTCTTCAATCCCTTTTGTACGGGAAGAAAAGAACTGCGCCACCGGTTTCTTGGCAACGACAAAGCAACCAAGAGCGAGGATAACGAAGTTGAGCACCTTCCAGGTATCAACATCTTTCCACGCATTGTGATGAGCTGCTTCACCGTGACCGCCGCCGGACGCCCAGACCACTGTCGCACCAGCCACGAGGGCCACGACAGTTGCGGAAACCTTAAGGTGTTTTTTCCAATTAAATTTTCCCATTAACATGCCCTCCCAAGAATCTTTTCGCCGATGGCTTTGGCATATACCTCGACCTCGGCCTCAAGCGCTTTGCGGGCCTGTTCGGTTTCTTCAGCTACCTGTGCCTTAATTTGGGCAAAGTTAGCCTGCGCTTTCTGATTGATTCGGGTAATAATTTCCTTTTCCTGTGCAGACGCCTCCTCGATGAACACCTCTTTTTTCTTCAGGCCTTCACCCCTTGCCTGTCTCAGCCCTTCTTTATATTCATCCTTTTGTTTTTCAAGATCTGCCGAGGCTTTTTCAAAACCTGAACTTAACGTGCCGACCTTGGTTTTTCTTTCGAGAATGACATTTCGAATGGGTTTGTACAGAACCAAGTTGAGGAGGAATAGAAGGACAAGAAAATTGACCATCTGATATACCGCTGATATATCAGGAATCACAGTTATCATAAAATTCCTCCGCCAGTTAATAATTACAAAAAATCAACTATTTATATCCTATTGGCCGAATTCGCTCGAAAATCGGCCTAAATGCTTAGAATGATCGTGACTTGAGTACCATCCGGCAATCCGTTTGTCAACACAGAATCCAGTAATTATTAATTGAACTTTCGGGGTTCATGATGTGTTGAATTTTCGCATACTGATATTTAACAAAATACCGAAGCCCACCATGTTGGTCACGACCGAGGATCCACCATAAGACACTAGGGGCAACGGCACCCCGACCACCGGCATAAGCCCCATAACCATGCCGACATTGATAAAAATCTGCCAGAAAATCATAATGGTAACGCCCATGGCCAGCAGGGAGCCGAACATATTCCGACAGTTATAAGAGATATTCAACCCCCAAAAGAGCAAGATAAAATAGAGGGCCAACAGCACCCCGCATCCCACAAGCCCCCACTCCTCTGCCAGAACGGAAAGAATAAAATCCGTATGCTGTTCCGGCAGAAAACTCAAGGCATTCTGGGTCCCATGAAGAAACCCCTTTCCGGTAAGCATTCCCGAGCCTATGGCGATTTTGGACTGAATGATGTGATATCCGGCACCAAGGGGGTCACGTTCAGGATTCAAAAAGGTCAAAATCCTCTCTTTCTGATAATCCTTAAGGCCAAAAACCCACATCAGGGGTACCAGCGCGAGACCAGCCCCTCCAAACGTGAATAATACTATTTTTTCAACCTTTACAAATACAGTAAGACAACCGGCTATAAGCAAAAGCAAAAGCCCTGTCCCCAGATCAGGCTGAATAACAATAAGGCCAAAGGGAATAATACATATAATCGCCGGCTTAACAAGATTCCTGAAGCCCAAGCCTTCTGGTGCGATACTGTCCGCATACACCGAGGCCAGACTGATAATCAAAGAAATTTTCATCAGTTCCGAGGTCTGTATCCGCATGGGTCCCAATACCAACCAGCGCTGGGATCCACCACCGGTATGCCCCACAAGCCAGGTGGCCACCAGAAGTCCGATACATGCGGAATATATAATCAAAGAAAGCTTACCAAGTTCTTTAAAATCAATGACAAGGCATCCCATCATGATCACAAATCCAACGGCCATCCAGACGATCTGTCTTTTAAACAGAGGATGAACAGTTGTCCCGGTATATCCGGCCGTGACTGCAGAATAAAGGATGGTAAGCCCTATAATACAAATCAAAAAAATAAGTAAAAGAAATCCCCAGTCAAAGTTTGATATGAGACGGCGGTCAAACATCTTTATTCAATACTCCACTTTTTCACGGTGTTTGCTCCTTATCCTCTCGGACCACGGCAGTTGGAATTTCAGGGTTGCCAAAATAGGCAGAGATCAACTCTTTTGCTATGGGCGCAGCAGCACTGGATCCATGCTCACCATGTTCGATAATTATGGCAATGGCTATTTTAGGGTCCTGGGCAGGCGCATAACAGACAAACCAGGCATGGTCCTGGAGCGTTCGCTTGAGCTTTTCGTTTTCAAATTTTTCTCCGGCTTTTCGGGAAAACACCTGGGCTGTACCTGTTTTTCCGGCGATTTGAACACCGGGAAGACGGATCTGCCGGGCAGTACCCCGATTGCCATGAACAACTTCTAAAAGTCCTTGCTTTACAATGGCCAAATTTTCTTTGGAAGCCGGCAACCCGCCGCTAATCTCGGGTTCAATATCCCTTATCACCTGTCCTTTTCCATCCTGGACAGATCTGACAAGCCGTGGTCGGTAAAGGGTACCATTATTCCCGACAGCAGAAATGAACACGGCCATCTGCAAAGGCGTAACCAGATCGAACCCCTGGCCGATGCTTATGGATAAGGTTTCACCGGCTTGCCAGGGCTCATTGAACCGTTTTTTTTTCCATGCTGAAGTGGGAATCAAACCTGGACGCTCGTGGGCCAGACGAACACCCGTCAAACGCCCTAACCCGGAACCATGTGCATACTTTGCCAGGGCATCTACCCCAACTTTTTCACCTGTTTGATAAAAAAACACATCGCAGGACTGGGCAATTGCATCTACAACATTTAGATTGCCGTGCCCGTATTTATTCCAGCAGTGATAGCGCCGGTTGCCAAACTTATAAAACCCAGGACAAAAAACTGTTGTATTTCTGTCAATGACTTTTTCTTCAAGCCCTGCAAGGGCTGTAATGATCTTGTACGTGGAAGCCGGTGGGTATTCAGCCTGAATTGCTTTGTTGTTCATGGGTCTGCCCGGATCATCCCTTAAGGCCTGCCATTTTTTACTGGATATCCCGCCAATAAAATCATTCTGATCAAAACTGGGCGATGATGCCATAACCAGAACATCTCCATTTGACGGGTCAAGGGCCACAACGGCCCCGTCACTATCTTGCAAAAGGCTTTCCGCTTTTTGTTGGAGCGCCAGATCTATTGTCAGGACAAGATCCTTTCCTGAAACCGGTTCCACTGTTTTTAGTATTTTGATCACGCGGCCGTTAACATCCACTTCGACCTGATGCCCCCCTCTTTTGCCCTGCAAATCAGTCTCAAAACTTTTTTCGACCCCGTACCGGCCTATGGAATCCCCGGAACGGACATTGGGGTATTTACCGGAAGCCAGTTCTTCTTTGTTGATTTCACCAAGATAGCCTATAAGATGTGCTGCGGTTTTCTTATGGATGTAATTTCTGGTAGGTTCGATATCAATATGAATGCCGGCCAGATCAAATTGATGGGCCTCAACAACCGCAAGCAGCTCTCTTGCTATGTCCCGTTTAAGAACAACTGGTTTGTAAAATGCAGCCTTGCCGGCTTTTTCTATGGTTTCACGTAAATCTTCACATGAATCTCCTGTCAGTTCAGCCAGACGCTCAAGGGTTTCCTTCAGGGGCTTGGCATCCTCTATAACAATGGTCAAATCAAATGCCGGCCGATTGTCCACAAGAAGTGTGTGGTTGCGATCATAAATCAGCCCCCGGGATGATTTAATGCTTTTGAGCCGGACGCAATTGGTCATCGACAATCGCCGGTATTCTTCACCACGGATCATCTGAAGATAAACAAGTCTTAGAAGCAGAACGCTAAAAACAAAAACAATGCACAAGCCAGCGCCTATATATCGGTGCTTGATCCACTCTCTTTCTGAATTTTTATTAATTCCGACCATATTACCCCCTGTATTTGCGAGTTATATGCCGGCCAGACTGTTTTACGGCATGGGAAAAATTGTGATGCAAAAGCTTCATGATCCAGACACCGGTGGGAATACCAACTACGGCCCAGATAATCTGACCGATACACAGACGGTAATCCGAGACAGAAATTATCTTATGGCCCTGAAGCAAAAACAGACTGAACATCACCAACCCCTGATAAATACAGGCAGAGGCGATGCTGACAATGAGGATAAAGACAGCGCTACGCTGGAAAACCAGCTTGCGCAGAAAAAAAACGATGAGGTAGATGCACAGATAGGCGGCGGTATGAAGAAAAAACGGCGAGCCTGACAAACTATCCATAATACTGCCGATAATGACAAGACAAAACGGCACCCAGTAGCGTTGGGAAAAAAGGCTTAAATACAATACATTGATGATCATTAGATCGAAACAGTGAGGAAACCAGGAGAAATCCGGGAGAATAACGGTCTGAAGGATAACCAGGCCCAGGAAGGCAAAGGCAAAAAATATGAGATTTATCATTCTGAAAGCATTCGCCGGTCAGTCGGCATTTTTATACACCATGACTTCCTCAAGCCTATCAAAATCTACGGCGGTTTTTATGGTGATATCCTGGAACAACTGGGAATGATTCTTTTTTACGTCAAGCACCGTTCCGATTTTCAATCCTTTGGGAAACACCTGATCCAGTCCTGAACAGACAATAATTTGATCCGGTTGAACCAGATCTTTTCTCAACGTATACACAAAGGAACAGGTGTCTTCATTATTGCCTTTAACTATGCCGCGAACCCGGGTCTCCTGGATCAGTGCATCAACAGCAGAATTGCGGTCGGTGATCAGGAGAACCCGGGAAAAACTGCCGGATACCTTAATAATCTGCCCTACGATTCCTTCCGACACCAGCACGGGCAGACCTTTTATCAATCCGTCATTTTCACCCTTATCAATCATAATGGTTTTAAACCACGGGGATGGATCCCTGGCAATCACTTGGGCGGCCACATAGGTTGCGGGAACGGAACTTTGGAAGTTGACAAATTTTTTCAGACGGGCATTTTCAAGTTCTAGTTCCTTGCACCAGTTTGCTGTGTACCGGGCCTTTGACAACTCACGCCTCAATACCTGGTTTTCCTCCACGGCAAGCACACACGAAAAATAAGTTTGCCATACTGATTCAGTAAAACCGATAATCCGGGAAGCAATAAACTGAAAAGGGGATGTAATTGTTATGGCCAGTCTTTCAACACCACTGGCTGGCAGAGCCTCCCGGCTGGACATGGTGATGACGGTAAGGGCCACCGCAATAAAAAACCCCACGCCGACAACCATCATTATCCGCCTGGAAAACATTTTTTCTAGCTGATGACCACTTCTTTAAGAATTTCAATATTGTCAAGGGATTTGCCGCAGCCCAACGCCACAGTGGATAGGGGATCATCAGCCACGACAATGGGAAGACCACATTTTTCTCTAAGCAGTTTATCCAGATTTTTCAACAGGGCACCGCCACCTGTTAAAACAATTCCAGAATCTACGATATCGGCGGAAAGCTCAGGCGGAGTCTGTTCCAGGGCAATGCGAACTGTTTCGACAATGGCCTCAATCTGCTCGGAAATAGCCACACGGACCTCCTCGGAATCAATGGCCAGAATCTTGGGAATACCGGAAACCAGGTCTCTGCCCTTGACTTCAATGGTCTCAAGATTATCCGGATCAGGGTAGGCATTCCCGATGGTTGTTTTTATAATTTCTGCGGTTCTTTCGCCGATGAGTAAATTATATTTGCGTTTGATGTGTTGGCTAATGGAGGCATCCATCTTATCTCCGGCCACTCTCAGGGAACGTGTATAGACGATTCCCGCAAGGGAGATAACCGCCACCTCAGTGGTCCCGCCCCCAATGTCAACAACCATATTACAGGTGGGCTCCGTAATGGGAAGCCCTGCCCCTATGGCTGCGGCCATGGGTTCTTCTATGAGAAAGACCTCTCTGGCACCAGCGGATTCAGCACTTTCCTTGACCGCCCGTTTTTCCACCTGGGTGATCCCCGAAGGAACGGCAATGATAATCCTTGGACGCACCAGGGTTTTTCTGTTGTTATGAACTTTACGGATAAAATGCTTGAGCATGGCTTCGGTCACTGCGAAATCAGCAATCACGCCGTCCCGCATGGGTCGGATGGCCACAATATTTCCTGGTGTCCTTCCCAGCATACGCTTTGCTTCCAGCCCCACAGCCAGCACTTTGTTCCCGGCCCGTTTGTCCGTTCTGACCGCCACCACTGAAGGTTCGCTTAATACGATCCCTTTTCCCTTAACATAGACCAAAGTATTTGCAGTGCCAAGATCAATGGCTAAATCATTGGAAAAGGCCCCAAGCAAAGTATCAGTTACAAAGTTCATTTGTCCTCTTTCATGCAAAATTGGGAGTTGTGTTTTAGTAAATAGATGAAAAATACCGCTTAAAAAATAGTTGCTAACAAACTTAAGTTTTTTTTACAAGAATAAAAGCATTTCACATCTGTATATTTCCTTTGTAAGCAGATGCGATCAAATCGTGAATTACAGGCCTAAACTTTTTTATATTAATATTTTCCCGGCTTGGATGTACCCGGTTCGTCAGAAGTACCGTAATCAGACCATTATCAGGGTCTATCCAGAAGGATGTGCCGGTAAAACCCAGGTGTCCGACAGATCGTTTAGAAAAAAACCGACCTGACGAGGAGTCTTCTCCACTTGGAGAGTCAAAACCTGCAGGACGTGTCATTCCATTTTTTGTATCTGTAAAACATCGAATGACAGAGGAATTAAGTACTTTGCTCTCTTTATTTTCAAGGGCCTGCAGAATTTGACTGCACAGACAATGAACCGCAGCAGCGGTACCAAACAACCCCGCATGCCCTTCAATACCCCCAGCAGCCCAGGCATTTTCATCTTCCACTTCTCCCAATATCATTTTTCTACGCCATGGGCAATGGGAAGTCGCAGCAAAAACAAGCGATGTATTCTTAACCAATGACGGTGCCGAATCAGAACAGAGGGGGTTAAAAAACAAATCATTTATTTTCAAAGGGTTAAAAATTTGGTTACGAACAAATATGTCCAGCCGGACACCAGATACAGCCTCCACCACCCAGGCCAGCAGTATAAACCCCAGATCACTGTAAGTTTCCTTGGATCCGGGTTCATTTACCAAAGGTTCATGGAGCACCATTTGTCGCAGATGCATTCTGGCTTCCATACAGGGAGCGGTTTTAATTGTCTTAAAATAAGGACGATGGGCAGGCAGACCGGATCTGTGGCGCAGTAGCATATCAATGGTTATCCGGGCTTTATCCGTTCCCAAGGCAGCCGGCAGAACATCCTGCAAATCAGTTTTCCAGGACAACCGCCCTGATGCAATCAGCTCTGCCACAGCCAAGGTCGTGGCCAGGGGTTTGGTTAGGGAAGCCAGATCAAAAATCGTATTCAAAGTTACAGGTATACCAAACCTTAAGTCTGTTACACCAAAAGCCTTGTGGTAAAGTACATTGCCTCTGTTTGCCCACAGCAGCACGCCCCCCGGGAAAACGCCATGTTCTACAGCATTAGCCATGGCGCTGTCAATCCTTTGAAACGTTACAAAAGGCATTATGGAATGACGTCCCATTCAAGGCAGGCACGATCCGCATCCAAAGTGACTCTGACGCCAAGGGGAAGAGAAATATTAACAGTCCCGTGCCCGGCCTCAAGTCCCATGCAAACGGGAATGTTTTCGCCCAAAAACGCCTCTTGAAGGATCTGGGGGATGTAGACATCATTGTCACAGTCTTTAAAAGATCCTGTCACGACACCTTTAACCCCATCCAACACACCGGCCATTTTCATCTGGGTCAGCATCCTGTCAATTTTGTAGGCCGGCTCCCCCACGTCCTCCAAAAATAGAATGCGGTCTGCAAAGTCGGGTTGATAGGCCGTGCCGATCATATGAACCAGGGTGGCCAGATTCCCGCCCACAAGCGGTCCTGTGGCAATCCCACCCGCAATGACCTGATCGGAAGGCAAATCAACACATGTAAAGCAACCTGTTACGGTTTTTGCAAAACTATCAAGCGTCTGTTTGCCCGCCTGGCCAAGGGACACCACATTGGGGCCATGCAGGGCGCAGATTCCGGCTTTACACACCAGAGAACTGATCAAGGCCGTAGGATCTGAAAAGCCTATAAACAGTTTCGGGTTTGCAGCGATGGTGTCCCAATCCAGAAATGGCAAAAGTCGCATGGCACCGAATCCTCCCCTTGCCGCAATGATGCCTTTAATTTCTGAATCTGCAAACAGCATATTAAGCACATCCGCCCGTTGCCGGTCTGTCCCGGCAAGGTATCTGTGCTGCCCTGTTATGCCTTTAGGGATGTGTACTTCAAACCCCATGGATTCGAGACACAGGACACCTTTTTGAAACTGCTGTTCATCAAATCGGGATGATGGTGCGGCAACGCCTATGACATCTTTGGGTTTTAGACTGTGAAAAACTGGTTTTACGCCTGGTCTTATCAACTGGTTCTTTCCCATTGGAATTCGTAAAAGATAATATCGTGAACACCAACTGTTCAAAAAATAAAAAATTTATGTTTTTTGATTAACCTATTGATACATGATTCCGATAGTAATTTTAACCGGGTAATCATGCATGAATTAAGTTTTTGTTTTATTGATCTGTACCATAAAGCCTAAAATTGGAAAATACCCGCACAATGAAATAATATACAACAGAATATAAAGGAATAATATAATGACTCGTTCAATACTTTCAGATTTTTCAAGTGTCGGACTTCAGATCACACAACAGAAAGCAGAAAGGATGACCAGCCTTTTATCCGGGGGAGGTTCCATCGCCTCCATGACCTATAAATGAATTCAACAAGGTGTTCCGTGATTCCACAGATACCACAACCACGCTGATCGCCTCCATTGAAACTGGAAGCGCGTCTGGAAAAACGGATACAGATATTTCTGAATAACGACATTAAGTTCTTGGCAGTTCGTCCGGAACCATTCTCCTATCTGTTATGGCGGGCAACACTTTGTTGCCTGGCCTGCTAATTTAAATGACCGCCTGGTTACTGCGTAGCACTCAAATCCCCTACCCTCCCGGTCCCAACTCTTACAAAATCGTTCTCATTCTTTCAATTTTGTCATGCACACCAGGCTTATGAAGATTTCAAACTTAATCCTGTCATTTATTCAGTTCTTTTATCCATACACTATAGTGTTATAAATGTTATGATCCAAAGGTGTTAATTTTAGTAGAGCTACAAAACACGCAAATCACACAAGTATATTGGCATTGTATTTGCTTTATATCAAAATGATTGAGAATGATTTCCCCATAAAATTTTTCAGGAGAACAAAATGACCATTCAGAATGCCATAGATTTCATACAACAAGGACAGCAGGACAATGATCTGAGAACCAGATTAGTAAAAGCTGACACCAACCAGGCACGACAAGAAATACTGGATCAGGAGAATTTAAAATTTACCCCGGAAGAATTTGAAGAAGCTTATAATTTAACTCTTTTTAAATGCCAACACCAAGAAGATGCCGACGCCCTGAATGCATTTCGGTTATGGTGGGTTATGCTTTACCGCAGCCCTGATGCCGGAGTCACAGCCCCTTAGTGGCAATGGCGTTTCTCTAAAATATAATAACACCCGATTCTTCCATTGCCTTACGCGTAAATCAGGCGTAGAACTGCATTTTTTAATCAAAGCCGGATCCTTTGTGAAAGGATTCGGCAGATATCAAGGGGAAGCAGGTTGGGATTGTTGATTTACGCAGCCGTATTTATCGGCGCATTTGCTCTTTTCTGCGCTCTGGTTTTAAAAAAACAGCGGCGCGTGGTCAGTGAATCAGATTTTTCAACGGCCGGCAGATCCCTTTCTGCCCCCCAGGTATCCTGGGTAATTATCGGTACCCTGGTGGGTGGTGTCTCAACCATCGGTACAGTTCAGTCCGCCTATGATCATGGTATCAGTGCCTGGATTTTTACCCTTGGCAGCGGCATTTCCTGTTTTATCCTGGGATGCTTTTTTGCAGCTGCGTTGAGGCGGGAGCAGGTCACAACTGTCTCCGAACTCCTCGGCAGATATTTTGGCCGCAACTTTCAGTATTATTGTTCCATTTTTAATTCCTGCGGCATGTTTATCCATATTGTTGCCCAGTATTTGGCAGCCATGGCTATCTTAAACGCTGTTTTCCATTTTTCCTTGCCCATCTCTTTAATGATTACCATGGTGCTTATGGGCGTTTTTGTCATATCAGGTGGAATCTCCAGTGCCGGCATGGTGGGAAAAATTAAATTCTTTCTTCTGTACGCTATCATGACTGTAAGTGCAGGTATCGCGCTTATTAAAGGAGGGGGATTTACAGGTATTTTATCCCAATTGCCTAACAACATAAATTTTTTAGATTTTTTTTCGGGCGGCATAGAACGAACGGTCACTGATATCATCTCCATGATCACAGGCGTCTTATCCACCCAAATTTATTTACAGGCTATTTTTTCAGCTAAAACAGTCCGGGAGGCAAGGAATGGTGCATTTCTGACTGCCATTGTCATTCCCCCTGTCGGAATTTTAGGTATTATTGTCGGACTTTACCTTCGCGCCAACTACCCGGAACTTGAAGGCAACAGTGCACAGGCATTACCCTTTTTCTTACAGCACACCCTGCCCCCGGCACTGGCTGCTTTTTGCTCTGCCGTACTTCTTCTGGCAGTTCTGGGAACCGGTGCGGGCCTTATCCTTGGCGTGACCACCAATATGTATATGGATGGTATTCGGCGCATGTTCACAAAAGAACCGGAGCACAGTCTATCCATTCTCAGATTATGCACCCTGGCCGTCCTGGCTCTTTCAGGAGCTGTTGTTTTGGCTGGATTCAGTACAACTATTTTACGTTGGAGTTACCTTTCCATGGGATTTCGGGGGGCGTCTGTGTTTGCCGGATTATGTATTGTGGTATTTACCCGGCAAAAAAAATTTTCCATTATGGTGCGGGGGTGTCTATACCTTCTTCCAATCTGTTATTTTATCCTGGCTGTATTGTAAGAAGACTTAAGAGGGAGAAATAGCGCTAAGATTTTAAAACTATACTATTTTTTGTATATTTTTCACCGTTTCAATATCAAAAAGTGTCATTTTTTGTGCCATTGCCTTGACAATCAAGCAAATTTCACCCTAAAAAGAAATGCATGCAGCCTTGGGGGCTTAAATCCTGATCCTTATTTTTAACGCTGACCAGACACTCTATGGAGCGGATGTATGAAAAAATTTATCATCGGTGCCTTGGTACTACTTATTGGTATACCAGGTTTTTCATTCAATCTTTCACATTTTTTAAACTTTGTGGCAGGAGTGGTTCCTGTATTAATGATCCTTGGCGGTTCACTTGCGGTATATCTTGGCATAGAGGAGCTCAAGCAATCAGACAACAGTGAAAACCAAACAGAGATAGAACCATCGGACACACACAAAGAGCTCCCATACAAGGATAGTACCGAAAAATCTGAAGACAAAATTGAACCGACACCAGACACTCAAATAGAACCAGAAGGAGAAAGTTCAGACAAGCAAGAGGAAGCTCAGCCGGAGGAAAAAGCTGTCTCCTCTTCAATGGCAGACTCCCAGGCTACTGAACCGCCCGAGCCCGAAGAGGCTGCACCTGAAGTTGTAACTATCCAATTTAAAGGAAATATAGAAACACTGGTTTTTCACAGTGTGACATGTAATTTCGCCAGCGGTAAAAACTGCAGCATGGAGTTTACCACAAAAGAAGAGGCTGAAGCCCAGGGTTACAAGCCTTGTAAAATCTGCATGCCCGACGATTGATTGGTGTCTGGCCGAAAAGTCACCCATCTGCCGGGCAACTTTTCGGCCAGATACGGGACTGCCACTCGGGTACATTTTTTCAGATGTGGCAATACCTCCATGGATTCAGCTTTATGGCAGATAATCCTCCCGTACCGGTGAAAAAACCTCGATGGCAACACTGTCTTCGAGAATTTCAGCACGGTGCTCTACCCCCGACCCGATGCACCAGGAATCGTCAGGTCCGACTTTGTGGCATTCACTTCCAATGTAAAGATTGATGCTGCCAGAAACAAGATAACCGGTCTGCTCGTGGGGGTGGGAGTGAGCGGGCAGCAGAGCGCCTTTTGTCATTTTAAACCGCACCAGAAGTGTCTTATCTCCATACACCAGGGTTTTCATCTTAATGCCCTCCACAGGCATGACATATCCAGTCTCATCATGAATTGCAAACATCTGCTCTCCTATTGTATTGGTTATTATACTCTTAAGATTAATTCGGTTGAATCTCTCCCGAGCCTGCTTTTAAAACAAAAAATATGATATTGTGGCAGTATTGTCTGCAATTGCAATATGAAATAACTATTTACCCATATTTGAGTTAAAGGATCTATGACCAGTCAACCATCTAAACCACCAGCAATTCTGGCGCCTGCCGGGGACATGCACTCTTTTCTTGCTGCCATTGCGGCTGGTGCAGACGCAATTTACTGCGGCCTTAAAATATTTTCAGCCCGTATGGAAGCCGGCAATTTTTCCGTTGATGAACTGGCAAGACTGACCAGACTTGCCCACTCAAAAGGGATCCAGGTCTACGTTGCATTTAACTCCATAATCAAAGAATCCGAAACAGACAAGGCACTGCGTATCCTTGACAAACTTGTCCGACACACGGATGTCGATGCTCTGATCATCCAGGACACTGCCATGGTCATCCTGGCACAGCAAGCAGGATTCAAAGGCAAACTCCACCTGTCAACCCTGGGGAACTGCGCCCATCCTGCCGGACTTAAAGCCGCCCAAAAGGCAGGATTTTCCCGGGTGGTACTGCCCAGGGAGTTCAGCCTTGATGAAATCAGAGCCATGGCAACTGCCGCCCCAGAGGCCATGGACTTGGAAGTATTTGTCCATGGTGCGCTCTGTTATTCCGTATCAGGCCGGTGTTACTGGAGTTCCTGGTTTGGCGGAAAAAGCGCCCTGCGGGGACGTTGCGTTCAGCCCTGCCGGCGGCTCTATGAACAAAAAGGGAAAAAAGCCAGGTATTTCTCATGCATTGATCTGTCAGCGGATGTCCTGGCCAAAGTGCTCAAGGAAATACCCAACATCAGTACCTGGAAAATTGAAGGCAGAAAAAAAAGCCCCCATTATGTTTACTACACTGTGATGGCTTATAAGCTGCTCAGGGATGCCCCGGAGCAAAAAAAGCTGGCTCTATCGTTTTTAGACTATGCCCTGGGAAGACAGGGAAGCCACTACAACCTTTTGTCCCATAGGATGTCAAATCCTTTGGAACATGCTTCTGAGACCGGCTCAGGGCTGTTGTTAGGCCGGATCAAAAATCCTGAGAATCCGTTCTTTAATTCAAGGGAGGCTCTTGTTCCGGGAGATCTTCTGCGCATCGGATATGAAGAAGATACCTTTCACCAGATCACAAAGGTGACCCGGTCCATACCCAAAAAAGGAAAATATTTTTTATCTTGCACCAAAGGCAAACATATCAGCAAAGGAACGGCTGTTTTCCTTATTGACCGCAGGGGAAGTGAACTGGAAGAAAAATTATCAAGCCTTGGCGCCGAACTTGATGAAATTCCCAAGGTAAACATCCGGCCTTCCGACCCGTCCTCCATCCATAAAAATGACAGAGATAAAGGAAAATCATCGGGACAGACAACTGTACATAGAGGAAAAAAACAGGCTGACATATATGAAATAGACGTTTTCAGAAAACAACCATCTGCTGTAACAACTCAAAATGATACGGGTTTCTGGATTTCTGCAAACAGCTATGGCATTAAAGCCCATGCCCGGTCCTGGTTGTGGCTGGATCCCGTGCTTTTCCCCGAAGAAGAAAAGATTTGCCAAAACTATGTAAAAACCGCATTGAAAAAAGGAGCAAAAAATTTTGTACTCAATTCCCCCTGGCAGATATCACTATTTGATGCTCCGCAACGACTGAACCTGTGGGCCGGGCCTTTCTGTAATATTACCAATTGCCTTGCCGTGGAAATGCTAAAGCGCCAAGGGTTTTCCGGAGCCATTGTAAGCCCGGAGCTGGACAGTCAGACTCTTTTATCCCTGCCAAAGCATTGTTGCCTGCCCTTAGGCGCGGTTTGCCGGGCCAACTGGCCTGTGGCCATATCAAGAATTGCAGCTCCGGATCTTGATCTTGGGACAGGCTTTACCAGTCCCATGGGAGAAGTTGCCTGGACCAGCAAATACAATGCAACATACCACACCTTCCCCAACTGGCCCCTTGACCTGTCATCCAAAACCGAAGAATTAAAGCAGGCAGGCTTTGCCATGCTCGTTAACATTTTCGAAAATATACCTAAAGGCATTCGGATGAAGCCACGTCCCGGCACCTGGAACTGGCAGTTGAAACTGCTTTAAGTCAAATGAATTATGAAGAAGCAATAGGAATAGACATGGCATTCTCGTAATAAAAAATTTTAGTTAAAAAGTAACTGAAACAGACGCATACGCCGTAAAAGGCGCACCGGTTTGATAGGTGGAACCAAGTGTTTTGTAGTCAGAGGTATTGATGATACTGATATATTCCTTGTCAAAAATATTATTAACCGTCAAAGAAAGATCAAGATTTTTAATTTTCATCTTGGGGACGGCACCGGCCTTGTAGGTTAAATCAAAGTCAAATATCGCGGCACCGTCAATTTTCTCATCGTGTTCAATGTCTCCGTATCTGCTGGACGTGTATTTAATAATAGGCGAAAGGACAAATTTACCAATGCGGTAGCTTGCAATTGCCTTGCATAAGAATTGGGGTGCATCGGGAACCTGCTCTCCGTCAACGTCATTAACGGATCCGTCGCTGTTGAAAATATCTTGTGTAAAATAGAACCGGTTATAGGAAAATGATCCGTAGAGGGACAAATTTTTAAAGACCAATGCTCCGGCCTCCAATTCAAATCCGTATGCATCGGCCTTGGCATTGGTGGATGGAAATGAAACATCCAGAGACGGGTCATAGTAGGTTGCTGCTTTATTTTTATGGTGGGCGTAATAGATTGTGGGAACCACATACAGTTTGTCTGTAATGTATCTTAATCCAATGTCGAAATTATCAACGGTTTCCAGTTTCTGTTTATCCCACAGATCCTGCAGGGTAATCCCTTTTTGGTAAAAGGTTTCTTTCTGGGAAATAAAATAGGGGTAGAGGCTTACACTCATTCCGTAGTTTCTGCCGTAGGAGATGTAGGAGCTAAAATCCTCATTGATTTTGTAATTGAGCCCCAGATTGGGTAGCAGCTTGTTGAAATCTTTGGAATCCGCACAGGCGTCCTCATCAATGGATGTGGCCATGGCAAGCGCTGTTTCATAGCTGACGTCGGAAATTCCGATTGTATCATAGGTCGTTATGGAGGGCATGGTATATCTGAGGTATTTTACGCCGCCTTGGAGTGTAAATCGTCCTTTGGCGTATTCGCCCGAAATAAAGGGAGTATTCTGGCGGTGGGAGGAGCTGTCGGATAAAACCTGCCATTTGTCGAATACAAGTTCACCGGAAGAAACTTTATACAATTTCCATGAAGTTGGCGGGCCAGGCCGTTCCTGCTGAAGATTAAAAAACCCCACAGTGAGGTCAACTGATTGTATACTGGTAGAATATTGGCTTAAAAACCCGCTCATGTCATGATCAATATCCCATTTTCTGATGCGGTTATTGCCGTTTTTCATTGTTATTGTCTCCATGTAACGGCCCTGGTCATTCCAGTAGAACGGCTTGACCAACAACTTGGAATTATCATCGAAACAGTATTCAATTTTGCCGAAAACATTATAATCCTCAAAATCCGCCTTATTATATCCGTAATAGAAATAATCGTTTTTATCATTGGTAAAATCAAAATTATAATTGTCGCTTAAGGAGCTTGCCTCTGTGTAATCCAGGGATCTGTAGGTATTCACATCGGAATTATTATAAATTGAAAACACCTCTATCTTCAGTTTGCTTCCGATCTTTTGTGTCAGACCAAGCATTGCGTTGTCCCGGTCGGATTCTCCTTCTCCCCTCCACTTATCTGCACTGGTGTTAGAGTATGAGATAAAGCCTTTGGTTTCCGTTGAGAATTTTCCTGTATCAAAACGAAGAAAAGTCCGCATGAAATCCTGGCTTCCCATCACCTGCTTGAGTTTAAAACCCAATTCATCAAAAGGACGTTTGATTTCCATGTCGATTTTTCCGCCGATATTTGTCAGGCCAAAGCCCTGATTCGCCAGCACACCGCCTTTGTAGATGGATACCGTATCAAAATTTTCCATGTCATATATGGTCACCCCGCCCCCGGGTCTGCCGCTGACGGGAATGTTTTCCACATTGACAGGGGTTGAGGGATTGCCGCCTCCAGTGGCTTCAACGCCTCTGAATCTGAATGATTCATGATAGTTACTGATATCGGCAAGACCGCTTGGATCCACGCTTTGTTGATTTACGGACGGCATAAGGCTTATGGCTTTGTGGACAGACATGGAGGAACAAGGGCCAAGTGCGTTGAGTCCTTTTCCCGTAACCTTTGTCTTTGTGTTGGTCTCGGTGAACAGCGGACCGACAAAGTCCTGCTCTTCAAACGTGCCCGTTACAACCGTCTGTGGAAGTTGATAAACAGCCTTTTCTTCAGAAAAGCAGGCACCAGGAATCGTCACAGTAAATAATAGAATCAAAATCATGCGCGTTATCAATTGATGCATTGTATTTCTCATCGGTTATCTCTCTTCTCCTTTGGTTCAAAATTCCGGCAGAGCCGGGTTTAGGGTTTAATGTTTATCTCAAACTCAACTGCAGGGTTCCAATATCCGGGCCGTTCGTCATGGTTCTATAATGTCCCGGGCCTCTTTCCGGTTCAGGTTGACATTTAAAAAAAGGCTGTAAAATTTCCGGGTTTCGTCCACAAAATCCACAGGGTACTTTTGAGGATATAATTTATTAATCAACCAAACGGCCCCCAGGAACCGCATGAAAGAAGGGGGTCTATCAAACCAGTTCAAAGATGCACTGGGAATCTGGTAAACCCGCTTGTTTTGGACTGCAGGAATATTCTGCCAGCGCGGATCCTGAAATATTGCGTCATAAAAGCTGCGTTCATAGGAGAGGATCACATCCGGCGCGTAACGCATTACCTGTTCTATGGAAACCTTTTCCAAACCGAAAACGGTCCGGGAAGGACAGATATGAACATTTTTCCCAGCGCATAGCCCAAGAATCTGGGCATGGACAGAGGCGTCACACTCCGTACTGAGACCATCCGTGCCCTCGGCGTAGTAAACAGATACTTTTTCGGATTCAGGGATGAGGTCTCGTACGGCCTTGATCTTGTCTATGGTTTTCTGGGCATAGTCTGCAAGGGCTGCTGCCCGTTCTTCACGGCGGAGCAGGCGTCCCAGAAAACGGAAGGTTTCAGGATAATCTTCCAGGTTGTCCAACGAAATATAAGCCAGGGCAAACCCCATGGGAATCAGCATCTCTTCAGTTTTTCGGCAGATGGGAGAATTTTTCATATACCATGCCAGAACAACATCGGGATTTACCTGTATCAGCGTTTCCAGATTGGGTGTCTGTCCCTGGCCAAACCATCCGCCGATTACCGGAAGCGTTTGCAAACGGGTCGGCAGATATTGTTTTTCTTTTTCCCTGCAGGGGAAATTAAGACCGCCAATCAGTTCCGGGGCAATGGCATAAAGCATATAGGTGACAGGAGGACTGGTTCCATATACGCTATGGATCTTTTCAGGAACCTCAACCTTTCGGCCCTGCATATCCGTAATCTGCCGGGCATGGGAAAAACCGCATCCCCAGATAAAAACAACAATTGCAATGAAAACAATCTTGAATTGTGTACGCACTTTCATAATATTCCATGTAATATTTATAGGTTAAATGACTTGCTTCAACGCATTTGAGGAAAAACCATTGAAAAAACCGGGAGGTTTCCTTTTCTTAACATGGCCCAGTATAGTCCGGGGCACACAGACCCTGAGGCCTTCATCAAGAGTGGCCATGCCGATATCCAAATTGTACAGAAGATACAGATTGGTTTCGTTGACGACTTCGGGGGCATGGCCGTTTGCCAGCACCTGTCCCTTTTTAAGCATGACCACCCGATCCGAAATCCAGACCGCATGTTCAGGAAAATGAGTGGTTTTAATAAAGGTGTATCCATGGCCGGCCAGAGTGGCGATTTTCTCCAACAGACGGATCTGATTGCCGTAATCCAATCCGCTCACAGGTTCATCCATCACAAGGATATCAGCGCCCTGGGCAAGGGCCCTGGCGATCAGGGTCATCTGGCGCTCCCCGCCGCTCACTTCGGTATATGGCCTATCCTTGAGATGGCCAATGGAAAGCTGTTCCAGGGCGCTGAGGGCCTGGGCCTCATCCTGTTT
This sequence comes from uncultured Desulfobacter sp., assembly GCF_963665355.1. GTDB lineage: Bacteria > Desulfobacterota > Desulfobacteria > Desulfobacterales > Desulfobacteraceae > Desulfobacter. The sequence goes on along the minus strand of NZ_OY762229.1, from coordinate 3,189,550 downwards.
TGAATACCGGAAAAAAAAGGGCTTATGGGGCATTCTGCCCATGAGCACCACGTCAATCACCCGATAGGCAAAGGAAATTTTGTGGGTCTGGGGCACATAGGCGATCCGCCGGGCAAGGGCTTTGGCTTTGATTTGCCGTACAGGGACTCCCCCAAGGCGCACCTCTCCTTTTTGGGGACGGCAAAGCCCCAGCAGGACTTTTAAAAGCGTGGTCTTGCCGCTTCCGTTAGGTCCCAGAAGTGAGACAACGTCTCCTTTTTCAAAGGAAAGGTTGATGTCGTTTAGAACCGGCTTTTCACCATATCCGTAGGTGACGTGATCCAGGCAGATAACACCCATCAATTCCAACCTTTCCGTGATGTTCCCAAAATCAGGGCAAAAAAAGGAATACCCACCAGGGAGGTCAGGATGCCAATGGGAATCTCCACAGTGAATGCAAGCCTTGAGATGTCATCCACCACCAAAAGATAGACGGCACCGATAACGGCCGATGCCGGCAATAATTTTCGGTTGTCCGGCCCCACAATCATTCGGGCGATATGGGGGATGACCAGCCCCACCCAGCCGATCATCCCCCCCAAGGCCACTGTTAAAGCACTGATCAAGGTGGCCGGAAAGATCAGAGCCATACGGATTAAGCGCACATTCACGCCAAGGCACTGCGCCTCTTCATCGCCCATGCTTAAAATGTTCAGGTAATTTGCAAGACTTATTAAAATCACAATGCCGGATGTCATGGGAAGAGATACGGCCCAGACGGTTTTTGCATCTATTGTTGAAAAGCCGCCCATGAGCCAGTAGACAATGGCAGGAAGTTGACTATAGGGATCAGCCAGATATTTCACCACGGACAAAAGCGAGGTGAAAAGTGCACTGCTGATAATGCCGCCCAAAATAAGCATCAACAGCCGGTCTCCACGATACAGTGCAGCCATACCGATGGCAGCGCAAACGGCGAGCAGTCCGCATGCCACCGAGCTGACCTGCACGAACAGCCAGCTGCTGGTCACAACCATGCCCAGGGCTGCCCCAAAACAAGCCCCGGCCAGTACGCCTAAAAGCCCCGGCGACACCAAGGGATTGATAAACATGGATTGAAAAGCCGCGCCTGATACGGAAAGAGAGGCGCCCACCAGCATGGCGGCCACAATCCGGGGCAAACGTATATCAATAAAAAGATTTTTCAAAAGAAGAAGCTTTCGGCAATCGGTCAGGCTTTTACCCGACAATACAGCGGCAAGAAAATCATTGATCTCCCCCCATGTGACCGGATAACGTCCCAGACACAGGGACACAACCACAACTGCAAAAAGCAGAAACACAAGAAAACTTATTGAAACAATAGTATTTTTAAATATCATCATGATTCACCATCCAGATGTGCAAAAACGGTATGGCCCAATCTTTTGCCAAAGACTTCATTGCAATTTTTTAAACACCGGTCCGTATTGAATGGCATCAAAGGCACAAACATTCAGGCAACGGCCGCAACTGAAGCAATCCGCAGGCGATAACGTCCTTTGGACACGGCCCTTTGCCGCATCAAGCGGACATGCCTGAATGCAGGCGCCACATTGGGTACACCTGTCTTTATGAATGCGGATACGAAAGATACTGAACCGTTCAGCCACCCATGAAACGAGCCCGAAAGGGCAGACAAACCGGCAGAATGGACGGTAAAACAGAAACGATCCGCATAAGGAAAAAAGAATTGTCAAAGCAATACTGATGCTTTCAATATCCATATTAAACAGATTAAAAGGATTAACGTAGTGATATATAACAAAGCCCCTGCGTTGGCCGATGACACCAAACAAAAGTATCAGCATGATTATGAAAACAAGCGTCCGGATCGTATTGGTCAAGGCAAAGGCCAATTTTTTTTGTTTGATCCCTTTGAATATAGGAATGCTGTAGATCAACTCCTGGAACGCCCCGAAAGGGCATGCCCAACCGCAGATAAGCTTGTTTCCGACAACGGCAAGGAATATAAAAAAAATAAAAGCCTTAACCTTGGTTGCGGGATCAGGATACAGCCCCACCATAGACTTGAACACTTTGACAACCCCTTCCATGGGATTGGGGGATTTTCCAAGCATAAAACCGGCAACGACCACGGAAACCAGAAGGAATACGATATAAGGCATTCTGGGGTACCAGTTTTTTCTTTGTTTTATATCGGAGAAATCCGGCCGTCCCACTCTTGCCAAAAACACAAGTCCACCCAACACCAGGGCGGCATACACATAGTACTTGAGCATGGTGCCGCGATGGGAAAGAAGATGGTGAACGGCGTGGTCAAGTGTTTCTGGCGCTACATTCAGGATGGAAAGCTTCTGATTTTTGGGAACATTAAGGGGCAGCCCCAACTCCCTGGCAAGGGCTTTTCCCGTAACTTTCAGGCCGGGGGCGATCTGCTTTATGGACATCTCAACGCTGAATGGGGGGGCTTGATTTTTTCCCCCGCCTGGAGTGTCCATAAGCATCCCAAAACCGATGATGAGGACCATTGTGGCAAGCGTCCCAAAAAGCCAAGCCCGTTGTGCACTGGATAACAGTGAAAACCAGCCGGATATTTTCATATTTTCAACTTGTTCCTTCCTCTCCCCGGACAAGGAAGGATTGGGCTCACCGAACAGGGCCGTGAGCATATTACAGATAAACAGAATCGCGGAGATGGTAATCAAAATCCCTCCGGCAGATACAAGCACCCTATAGGGAGCGCCCACACTGCGAAACTCAGGTGATCCTGCCGTGAACCCCGAAGAAAGCCCGAGGACTCCAATCATATGAAACCCCGCGAGCAAAAGCAGCAGTCCCAGGGTATGTCCTCCCCAGTTGCCATAGGCCATCCACCGGTTGTACCGCTCAACACCGCTGGCCTGATCACTGATTTGGGGAACAATAAAATAAAGTACGCCCATTACAGCCGAAGAGAGCCATCCGATAAGATTCACATGGGTATGGATCTTTGTTGCGAAATAGCTGAAAAAGGGTTTGATCTGATCGGCAGGTATATGGAAAAGCGTCGCATAAAAGGCTTTAAACTGAAATTTTGTGGGAAACATGACCCCTTCGATGCATCCGATTAACAAAAAGAACAAAGAGGTCACAATAAAATATTTTGAAATTTTTGCAGCCATACCGGTGTCCCCTTTTCCTAATAACTGAATCTGATTCCGCCATAGAAGAACTCTGGTTCCTCATAATTGTCCTTCCCGGAATTAAAAAGGTTATTCACCCCGACAAAGAGTTGAAAGTTATCTGATATGTCCTTGGACACATAAGCATCTACGATGGTCATCGAATCCGCATCTTCATCAGCATAGTAACGCTCGCCGACATAGGTCACACGGATATTTGCGCGAAGCTTTACGGGCAGGTATTCATAGGCAAGCTTTACAGACCCCTTGTAATCCGGACGGCCTTCCAATTCTTCACCGGTGGTTTCGTCTTCGGTATCCAGATAGGCCAAATTTCCTGATAAAGTGAATCCTGCCGGCAGTTTAAGGCTGCATTCAAACTCAACGCCCCATATGGATGCTTCGGCAATATTCTGGTACTGGTAATAGTCTTTCTTTTTGCTCCCGGAGCCGGTTGATGAATAGTAGACCGCTTCGATCAGATCCTCGATATCGGTTTTAAAACAGGTTAGTTCCGCCTGGAAATTTTTGTACTCACCCTGGATGCCGATTTCATAACTCTGGGAAGATTCGGGATCAAGGCCGGCATTGGGCTCGTAGATCACCTTTCCCTGCTTCATATAGGTGGGGATATACAGCTCAAGAAACCCCGGGGCTCTATATCCCATGCCCCATGCCCCTTTCAGTCTCAAGTTCTGCAAAATGGCATAGGTCATGGAAAGTCTGGGGGTCCATTGGGATCCAAAGTCAGAGTAATTATCCCAGCGGGCACTCAAAGCCAGGTAAAGCGGATCAAAAATCTGGTACTCATCCTGGGCATAGATGCTGTAGGTTTCCACATAATCATCAAGGGACGTGTCATCTTCCCTTCTCTCCTTTAGATATTCCGTGCCCATGGTCAGCAGATGTTTCTTAAGAATCCGGGAGGAAAACCGGCCCTCCATCTGGTCCAGTGTCCTTTCTGCATTGGATTCGTCCCCAATGCTGCCAGCGATTTCAGGGGTCTCCGGGTCAATGGTGATCTCATTGTCATGCCAGGAATGATTTGCCCGCAGCATCAGGGAGGATTCAGAGGCGATTTTTCCGTCATATTCCAGGAAACAGTTTACCCTGCGGTCATCGGTATCTCTTTCCCGGTCAAGATTCACAAGATCCCGAAGACCATTGAAATTACGGTCAACGGCTTCAAATCCGGCTAAAAGATCATGATTTTCGTTGAGTTCATATGAAAACCGGCCACCGGCAGACTTCATGGAAATGTCATCCCCGTCATCCGGGGTAACGCCGTCCATATCATACCCGTCTTTGCCCTGGTAGCCGCCTGCCAGAAGGAACCCGAAGCGCCCCATTGAGGCCCCCACATACGCGCTTCCGGCCGCTTCCTCTCCATCTCCATAGGTACTTTGACCATATTTTGCCGTTGCCCCAACGGTTAATTTTTTTGAAGTTTTCTTGGTGATAATGTTGACCACCCCGCCGATGGCATCGCTGCCGTAAAGGGCCGATACCGGACCGCGCACCACCTCTATGTGGTCGATCATATCCACGGGAATCTGCTCAAGACCCGTCAAATCCTTTAGCCCGGAAGCGATGCGGCGTCCGTCAATCAGCACAAGAGTGTGTTTATTGCCCGTACCACGAATACTGGGCCGCATCATACGTCCGGTTTCAGTGGTCATCAAAAGCCCTGTTGCTTCTTCAAGGGCTTGGGCAACGGTACCGGCATTCATTTCAAGGATATCCTGTTCCGTGATTATCTCCACCGAGCCCGGAGCGTCCTTTATAATTTTTTCCGTCATGGTTGCCGTCACAACCATCTCTTCAATTTTAGAACTATCCTCATTGGTTGAGGCTTCACCAGAACTTGCGCTTTCAGCTGCAAACAGAACAAAACAGATACAAGCAACAATCACTATCTTCTTTTTCATCATCTCTCCCAATCAAAACCAACTATTCTATACCTGAACAGCTTCCGGTGTTTGGACGAAAAGTTGCCCAGATGCAAGGCGCAGAAAAATATGAAACCGGAGCAACCTCTCGGTTGTGAGGATTTCATATTTTTTTGCAGCGCCGCAGATGGGTGACTTTTGATTCAAACACACTATTTTCTCATCTCAATCCAGGTCTCTTCTTCCCCCTCAACATCGGATATCGTCCGGCAACCATCCAACATCGTTTTTTCCAACAATACCTTCAAACCGTCACCATTCAAAAAATTGCCTTTTCCCTGTTTTTGCATTTTCTTTTTCCCCATCCCCTTCAGTCGGTTACGCATGCTTGCAGGGGAATATCGCCCCAGACCGCCCCCGACAAACGCGATACCTCCTGGTTTTAAAATCCTGTAAATCTGTTGCAGTCCTTTGACCTGATCGTCCCAGAACCACAGGGAACCGCGGCTGATTACAAAATCAGCAAATCCATCTTCAAAAGGCAGCATGCACACATTGGCTTTTGTAAAATGAACCTTGTTGTCAAGCCCGCTGTCTGAAACGTTTTTCTCGGCCTTGTCCAACGCCTCTTGCTTGTCGTCTATAAAATACATTTCCAGGTTGGTAATCTTGGCAAGCTCAATACCCACAAAACCTGGCCCTGTGCCGATATCACAACAGATGCCCTGGGTAATCCCATAGTCATCCACGATCTGCTGGGCGATCAGGGGATATACGGGAGCTAATTGAGAATAACCCTGCAGTATCATGCTATTTTTCCTTTCATATAAATAACCCCTTTAGATCAAACAGCTAATCGCCGTCCCTTTAATGCCTGCAAAAAATAATTCCATCCCTTCCAGCGCAGGTTGCATTGGTTGTCCGTTACAAGTTGATGCATGGGGATATCTTTTGCGGCCGGTACAAAACTTTGGAGGGCAAGGTAGTTTTGAATCTTGTCGGACATTAAAAAATCGCCTATTTCAAACAGTTGATCTGCCGCGTTACGGCTGTACACCATGACCTGGGGCATACAAAAAAGGCCGTCTTTCGGCCATATGATGCGGGTATTTTTCTGTTTTGAAATGCGTGCAAAGGCAATATTGGTTATGCCGATGGGATAGCGGCCCTCGTCCACGGCTGTGATGACTTCCATGGGGCTTGCCTGGTGAACAAAATTTTTCTTTGCCCCATCGAACTTTTTCGGGAAATCCGTTTTCATAAACGTCTTTACAACAAGAGATACAATGCGGAAGGCATCGGGCATAAGAATTTTGCCCTCCCACCGGTCATCCAGAAGATCCTGCCAGACCTGTGGGATATCTTCTTTCCCAAGCAGATTCTTGTTGTAAAAAATGGCAAAGGGAATGACCACAAAGGGATGAAAATATCCATCGTTATCGGTCCATCCCTTGTCCGCAAGCTCTTTTCTTATGGGAAACCGGCCGGGAATGGATTTGAAATGTTCGGCCAAAAAGCCCGGGGGAAGGTCGGCAAAGTCATCGACGTGTCCCACCGTTATATCGGGCAGCTCATTTTTTTCCACACAAGCCTCAAACAGACTTGTTTCCGAAGGGCGGTGGGGCTGGGTTTCAATGGTCACCTCAATGTTGTGTTTCTCGTTGAATTCCCGGCAAAATTCTTCCATCATCTGGACTAAAGACCGGCTGATGTTAAGCGGGCAGTGGAGCAAAATTTTTGCCATAAAATATGTTTCTCCTTACTATTTTTTGATGTTTCAATGGAATCGCCGCGTCTGATCATATTACGCAAGCGGGAAATATCAGTTTCAATTGCCACCAGCTCGGCTGCAATTCTCATCTCTTCCCGGGTTAGCCGGTGCAGTTTGCACATGCCTCCATTTTTCATGACTAATCTGCGGTCAGCCATCAAGGTAAGCGTAAGGTCATGGGTCACAACCAGTACGATTTTACCCTGCCCTTTCAGAATTTTCAGCGCCTTGAGCCTGTCGATGCCGGCATTCTCGATTTCATCTATGAGCACCACAGGTGCATTGCTGATTAAAGCGACATCCGCCACCATAAGCGATCTGGCCTGACCGCCGCTCAACTGGGTCAGATTGTCCGCCATGGATATCGGCTCACCGGCCAGATCGTTGGTCAGTCCAAGTACATCCGCCACAATCTTTTCAATGTTCTCAACGCCGCGTATCCTGGCATGCTTGCGTAAAAACGCCTCCACAGAAGAATCAATGACAAAATTCATTTTCTGGGAAACCTCTGCCATCAGGTGCTTGAAATCTTTATTTGGCCCCAAGTTGTCCGGCTCAAGGTCGTTTATCAGAATGGTGCGCCTTGTGGGGGATGAGCCGTCTGCATATTGTTCAATATCTGATATAAGCTGGGTCTTTCCTGATCCGGTGGGGCCCACAACGGCAACGACTTCGCCGGTATTAATGTCCAAGCGTTCAATGCTTTCGGGATTTGCATTCTTATCCTGCCCTGCCAATATACTTATTTTGGAGAGTTTCATGTGTTTTCACCGAAATCTATTTTTTTGACATTCCCCATCTGGTAAGCACTGCCGACAATGGTCTCTCCGGCGCAATAGGAACAGATGGCCGCTGGCATGGGATATCTCAATTGCCCGCCGGTAATGCTTTGAAGAGGGATCATTTTTAAAATCTCTTTTTTTAAACGTAAGGCCCCCTGACCATTAAGACCATTGATATGGATGATACCGGCTTGACCATTCACACACTCGACCTGATGACTGAAGACCTCCCTTTCCGCCTGGGAAACAACGTCGCCTTTGGTTATGACGATAATATCCGCCGTACCCAGCATCGGACCGATTTTTTTTGGGGTATCAAGCCCCACCAGATTATCCACCACACATACGGTCAAACACCCTTGAACTGCAGGGGCACACCGGTGGCACAATCCTGCCGTTTCTATTATCAGAACATCGGTTTTTTGACTCTCGGCCCAATTCCACACCTCTTCCAGGTTGGCCACATAAAAATGATCCGGACAAAGATAGTCGCTCAGCCCAACACAAACCGGTATGCCCAGACTGCGGTAGCGGCGGTCATCCGCAGTTTCAAGACAATCAATCTTGCATGCGCAAACTTTTAAGCTGTCCTGCTGCAGGTAACGGATAACCTGCAACATCACGGATGTTTTGCCGGAGGATGGCGGGCCAGCTACAATAACAAATCTTAGAGGCAAGGAGTGATCTCCCTTACGGCTTAATTATCGTTTAAAAACAATAAATGTAATTTATAAATTGCAAAACTGCGTATCGGTATCATACCTTTTTAATGGGTGTCAAGGCTCAACCATACACTTTCGTATTACATTTTTGTTGTTTTTAAATATAATTGAATAATTCCGGCATGATTACTCAAATTAAAAAACAACGAGAGATATTAATCGATGCCCAAATCGGGGAATTCACATTTGATTTTTTCAAGAAATTAATTTACTATCTAACCCTATCATGAAGAAGTCAGACTATTTCGATACCAATTAATCAATTCATCACATCAAAGGGAACTTATTGCTGCAGGACATCCAGCTTCGTCAACCCATGCAGCAGTAAAATTGAAGTAATAATAAATAAGGAGAATTTTGTTATGACATTAAGCGCAAGAAATCTTCTCAAAGGCACTGTCAAGGAAGTTAAAAAAGGCCAGGTCATGGCTGAAGCCACCATTGAGGTTGCACCGGGCGTTGTGATTACATCCGCCATCACAACCAATTCAGTGGAAAAACTGGGAATTGCAAAAGGAAAAGAAGTAACCGTTGTAATCAAAGCAACCAGCGTTATGTTAGATGCCTGATCACCACCACTTTTCTTAACAAAATTGAGGGTCCGGACTTTGTAAATCTATACCAACCCCGGACCTCTCATTAGACATGAAATTTATTTATTAATAGTTAAGGAGAATTTTGTTATGACATTAAGCGCAAGAAATCTTCTCAAAGGTACTGTCAAAGAAGTTAAAAAAGGCCAGGTTATGGCTGAAGCAACCATTGAAGTCGCACCGGGCGTGGACATCACGTCTACCATTACAACCAGTTCAGTGGAAAAACTGGGAATTACAAAAGGAAAAGAAGTAACCGTTGTAATCAAAGCAACCAGTGTTATGTTAGATGCCTGATCACCATCACCTTTCGTAACGAAATTTAGAAACCGGGCTTTGTAAATCTATACCAAGTCCGGACTCTCATTCCTAAGCAGTTGACTGCTGTTCTCACATGCCACCTGGCCCCGTGGATAGGGCCGCGAAAATCCTGCTGTCGTTTCGGGTAAAAAAACGGGTCACGTGGTCATCGGACTACCTTCAGCTTAGGCTTTATATCCCTTTTTACATGTCAATATGCTGTGTTGCGCACCTCAGTCCGAACATAGCGAACAGTCCCATGCCAACAGGCTTTCCGGATTGAATATTCGCGGTTTTGGCACCGGAAAGGACGGCGATCTGGATTTGATCCCTTTTAAATCCATGATATATCCAGCAGGCAAATGTTTTTCCATTGCACCCTGAATAATAAAATCCAGGTAGGGTGTGCTGGGTTGTTCAGGTTTGCCCAGGTTGTCTTTCTCATACATCAGGGCCGTATAAATCAGGCCGTCTTCGCCTTTGACCCTGACCGGATAATGAAAATAGGTTCCGGTGCCGTCCATGCGGACATCCTGCCAGGCGTCCAGACGTTCCAGGTCCGTGTGGCCAAGTTCGTATACCGCGCCCCAGACTTCATGACCCGGTTCCCGGATGACGGTGGCCTGGGCCCCGTCCCATATCCGGGAATGTCCGAAAAAAGCGATACGGTAATCGGCCAGCCGTGCAACGGTGACCATTCTGGCTGTGCTGCAGCGCGCCTTCATCCGGGAGTTATTCATATTCGGGCCGTATGAAAAATAGTACAACTCTTCGGGCAGATCATCGAACAGAAAGATGGATTCATTCTCAAACACTACCATACGTTCAGGCTCCATTCACGTATGCCTTTGTATTCCATGTCGGCAAAAATTGTATTGGCCATCTGTTCGGCCAGCCAGGTTGCCCCGGTATACCCCAGAACCGGATGGCGGAACATGCCGGCCCGGTCATAGGTGGGAAACCCCACCCGCAACATGGGGACCTTGTTGTCAATGGAGACAAATCTGCCTTTTGAATGGCCCAGGATCAGATCCAGCTCAAGACTTCCGTCTTTAAGCCGCCGGTCCAGCTCCCACAGGTCGGCGTTGGTAATAATTTCCATGTTGTAATCAATATTTTCTTCCAGCTCCTTTATCCTGGGATCTTCCCCGTAGGTGGTATTGTCGTCCCCCAGCAGGAGCAGCACCGGCCGCATTCCCAGGTCCAGGCAGAACTGCGTCAGGCCGATCACGAGATCTGCCGCACCAAAAAGCGCCACTTTCTTATCAGCCAGGAACATATGTGCCACATCCGTGATTGCATCAATGGCAATGCCCCGTTCCCGGACAAGGGATTCAGGGATGGATTTTCCGGTAAGTTGTTTCAGATTCGCCAGAAAGGTGTCTGTATTGCGGATACCAATGGGTGTCGGCCCGCAGATCGCGGGGACACCGAATTCATCTTCCAGGTATCTTGCGGCCTTCATGCCTTCATAGCGGTTCAGCGCAATGGTGGCGGCGGCATTGGCCGTGCCGGTCAGGTCTTCGACGGTGGTGTCCCCGTGGGCGACGTGGTTGCCCTTGGGCATTAACGGTGCATCAAACGCTTCGATCTCAAAAAGGATGGTTGCATCCACCTGCATGGCATCCAGAAGACCTTTTATTGCCGTCACATCGGCCGGATTAACCCAGCCGGTGATCAGATTGATTTTATTGTTTGGTTCCCCTTTCTTAGCAAAATGCCGGACAAAATCCCTTACCGCAAGGTCATACCCCGTAATCATGCTTCCCTCAAAACTTGGTGTATGGATGGGTATTAAATGGATATCCCGGTCTGCATATTTTTCCGGTAACAACCCTTTGTTAAGCTTGTTACAAACCCCGTCGATGTCATCCCCGATAATCTCGGTTGAGCAGGTTGAAATAATCGGTATCACCCGTACATCGGGATAACGCATGAGAAGCACGTCAACCGCTTCTTCGACCCGGCGGGTCGCACCAAAGACCGCGCCTTCCTCATGGACCGAAGAAGATGCTATTTCAAAGCTCTCCTTGAAGTGCTGGGAAATCAGCATGCGCACGAACATGACGCAGCCCTGGCCGCCATGGACGATCCCGATGGTGTCTTTGATGCCGATACTGGCAAACTGTGCGCCGCAGGGCTGGCAGGTAAAAATCGGATTAATAACGCCGGTACGCGTTTTTTCTTTGAGTTCACAGTGCATGATAGTTCTCCTTTGCCGGTGGCTTGATTAATAGTGTTCATCCGTCAGTTCAAGATTGAGCGAGCCGTCGATCATCAAATAATCCATGCGCTCATGCAGGGCTTTCATAAGGATCTTTATATTATTTTTGTCCAGGTTGAGCATCCAATCGAACCTTTTCCGGTAATCATCGGCCAGCCAGACGGCGTCCACCCAATAGCAGCGGTCTGCCGGCGTTTCCAGTTCCACATGTTCGCCGCATAAAATCTGGGTGGCCTTAGTAAGGACGCCATGATTCTGGTCCCTGCGGTCCCAGGCCCGGGAGTGGTATTGCCACAGGCAATTTTTCATAATGACATTCACCAGTTTCTCAACCCGTTCTTTCATCAGTTCTGCATTCATCTTTTGATCCCTCCTTTTATGCAGTCTTACTCAACCGGGATTCTTCAATCTTCCTGGGTTCCGGGGTTTTGATCAGATCCCTGGTGCAATCCCAAATACCTGTGTATTCGCGCCACTGACTATTGTTTTTTATCTCCTCAGGCAGATTGGCGTCGGAGATCATGCGCTGGGTTTCAAAGCCTATAGCAGTGGGAATTTCATCTTTGCTGATATCCAGAAACGACAGTTTGTGAATGGGTGAAAAGATACCGTTGTAAATGTCCCGGGCAAACCGGACCCAGCCTTCCCAGCCCTTCCAGGGACCGTTATGGTACCCGTGGGCGTTCAAATACGGCACCCGCATTTTTTTGGCCACCTCCCCGGGTCGTTTGCCTGTAAAAATAATGTCCGGCTCCAGCATTTCCATGGCTTCAACGCCTTCCAGTTCGTTGGGGTCGTCAATGGCAAGGGTGCCTTCATCACAGCGGGCAATCCCTTTTTCCATATCCCCCTGGTGGCCGAACTTGGTGTAGACCGAAACCACCTTGACCCCCATCTCCTCCTGCAGCACATGGGCCCAGTGCCAGAGCTTGGAACCGCCGGGCCAAAGGCAGACCTTCTTGCCTTCCAATCGGGCCCTGTACCACTCCAGCTCCGGCAGCCAGCGCGCGGTTTCCTCGTCAATGATTTTCTGGGCCCGGTCCTCGATACCGAAAAACATGGCGATCTTCTTGAGTGAATCCCCTAACGGCTTGAATCCGAACCCGTCTATATCCAGGCGGGGAATACCGTATTTGACGCGCAGTTCATTGCACAGGTACTCTGACGAGCGGGCGCATTCCAGCACATTAAGATGGGCCCTGTGCATGGATCGCAGCTCGTCATAGGAACCGTTGCCGGTGAAGGTGCAGTTAATGGTAATGCCCATGCGGTCAAAAAAATCCTCCATCACGTACTGATCGCCCTGGATGTTGTACTCACCCACATAATTGATGATATAATCCCCTTTGATTTCGGGTTCATACGTGCCTACCTTTTCCTCAAACCAGGAGATGCAAATGGTGTGATGGCCGCCGGACTGGCTTGGACCCCGGAATCCTGGAGAATTGCATACAAAGATGTCCACATCTGGCATTTCATCCATGACCTCCTGGGCCACGGCATGAAGGTCGTCACCGATAAGAGCCGTGGCACATGTCTGGTAAAGCGTCATTCGTTTGATGTGGGGAAAGGCCTCAAACGCCTCTGTAATATTCTGCTTGAGCATGTGCTCGGCACCAAAGATAACGTGCTTTTCCTTCATATCAGAGGCAAAGGTGTACTTGAGCTGAAAATTGTCATTGTCGCTCAGGTAGCGTTTGGTCTGCCAGGTGTCATAGGTGCAGCCGATGGGGCCGTGGCTGAGGTGGATTACATCTTTCATGGGTGTGCCGATGACGTGTTTTGCACCGCAGTATGCACACCCGCGCTCCGAGATGGAGCCGGGTATGGTGTTCAGATACCCAAGGGGAAGCGCATCCGTAAGGTTTTCGCCGGCCCCCTTGATGACTGCGTGTTTTTTTCTTTCAGGGATACATTTGCTGCATTCAAATTCATGGTACGGCATGGGGTATTCTCCTTATTTTAGGTATGTTAATCCGGTGATCAGTCTATTAGCCCGTACTTGGCCACCATGGTCTCAAGTTCATCCATATTCAAAGGTTTGGGAATGACGAACATTTCGTTTTCAATGATTTTGCGCGCCAGCTCTCCGTACTCCTTGGCCTGGTTTTCCTGGGCATCATAATCCACCACGGTTTTTTTATTGAACTCGGCCCGCTGAACGACATTATCCCGAGGAACATAGTGGATCATCTGCGTGCCGATGGCAGTGGTAAACTCATCCATGAGATCAAGTTCCCGGTCTACATTACGACTGTTGCAAATGATGCCGCCCAGGCGTACTCCGCTTTGTTTGGCATATTTAAGCAAGCCGCGGCAGATGTTGTTTGCCGCATAAATGGCCATCATCTCTCCGGAGGCGACAATATATACTTCCTGGGCCTTGCCGTCCCGGATGGGCATGGCAAATCCGCCGCAAACAACATCCCCAAGAACATCGAAAAAAATGAAATCCAGATCGTCCGTATACGCTTTGTTCTGCTCCATGAGGTTGATGGCCGTAATGATGCCGCGCCCGGCACAGCCGACACCGGGTTCGGGTCCGCCCGATTCCACGCACTGGATATCATGGAATCCTCTCCTGATAACCGAGTCGTTGGTAATTTTCTCCGCACCTTTTTCACGCAGCATATCCATCAGGGTCTCCTGGGGTTTGCCTCCGAGAATCAGGCGGGTACAGTCCGCCTTTGGATCACAGCCATGGATAAAAATTTTCTGATCATAAAAATAGGCCATTGCCGCAGCAGTATTCTGCTGGGTGGTGGATTTACCGATTCCGCCTTTACCGTAAAAGGCCACTTTTCTGGTCATGATGTTACTCCTGTTTGTAAATGGGTTTAGGGATGGGAAATCCATATACGGCTTTCCATAAGTGGACGTAAAGCAAATGGTGTGCCAAGAATACAATATATTGATATCATAGTATATTTTAACATATTATACGAATATGTAATTTTTGTTGCGCCTAAAACATTTAAAAGGCCGTCCCGAATCGTACACTTTTTTGTGTTTTGTGCGATTCGGGACACTTTACCCGGGGCCTGGGATTTCATTTTACCTGCCGGCAGGGTGTTGAAACCGGGAAGAGGGCCTGGCAGAGCGGGTTAATAAATATTAAAAGGTTTGTTGCCCGTTGTAATTTTTATGGCATGGTTGCTGCTTATTTAATTCAATAACTTAACTTGGCCCTGGGAACCGACAGGTGCTTTCCGGCAAAATTGAAGGAACTGATTTAAAAGGAGTCAATATGAAAGAGTTGCATATGTCCGAAGAATTAATTTGTCATAACTACAATCCGGACCGGCCATACGTTGCTATTTCTTCAACAGATGGAAAAAGCATTGATCAGCCCCTGGGCAAGGCTGAATCCCTTTTGATTTACCAGGCAGGCCCACCTTGCCCCGAACCGGTGGAAAAACGGGATATCCCGTTGCCGTCCAAAGGGCTTGGCCGGTGGATGCAATTGGGCACAGCCCTACTGGATTGCCAATGGCTGCTGGTTCCAACCATTGGAGAAGCGGCCTTCAAAATATTGGTGAACAAGGGAATAATGGTATATATCATTGAAGGTGCGATCACTGACGCCTTGGGGCTGATCGCCACCGGCGGCAACCTGAACACCATGGCCCGGCCTGAGATTTTGGCCCGGACGACCAGGGGACAGGAACCTGGAATCCGTTGTACAAGCAGTGTATGCGGTGGCGGCGGCCGTGGATGCTACGAAAGTTAAAGCGGAATCACATCATCAGAATCAAACTGTCAGCAGGAAGGGAACGAATTGAGGAATACCACATTAAAATCCGGGGAACGCAACTCAAGTTGCATAACCGGAGAGGTTTGCCGGGTCAAGGCGCTCCCCTCTCTTTTCCAGTTGAGCAAGGTCCTTGACAAAAGCGAGAACCTATCCCAGGCCATGGATGTATTCCTGGATATTATGGAACGTAATCTGGATGTTGTCCGTGGAATGGTGACCTTATACAACCGTAAAACAGGTAAAATTTTTATCCACAAAAGCATCGGGTTGACCTTGGAGGAAGAACGCAGAGGAATTTATTGCCTTGGGGAGGGCATTACCGGCCAGGTTGTTGAAACCAACAGAGCTGTAATCATCCCTGAAATCGGCAGCGAACCCAAGTTTCTCAACCGCACACAAAGCATGCCAGCCAAGGAGAACCGGCACCTGCCGTTCATTTGCGTGCCCATTGCCCGGGGGAAAAAGGTTCTGGGAACAA
Source organism: uncultured Desulfobacter sp. (assembly GCF_963665355.1). Lineage (GTDB taxonomy): Bacteria > Desulfobacterota > Desulfobacteria > Desulfobacterales > Desulfobacteraceae > Desulfobacter. The sequence continues at coordinate 3,173,894 of NZ_OY762229.1, read as the reverse complement.
TAAGCGTGGAGGTCAACTGTGCGTCCCAGGTATTTATCAACCGTGTCCTGGAAATACTGACCATTGTTGCGACCATGACGGCCCATGCAGCTGAGCTTTACTTACTTGAAAATGAGGAGCGCACTTACTGGCTCAGTGAAAACAGACGATTGCAGGATGCTCTTAAAAAAAAATACCGGGCAGACAATATCATCGGCGATTCCAAGCCCATGCGCGAAATCCACGCAATGATCAAACGAATTGCCCGGACAAAGACAACGGTTCTGATTCTTGGGGAAAGCGGTGTGGGCAAGGAACTGGTTGCCAATGCGATTCATTATGCCAGCCCCCGGGCCAGTAGCCCGTTTATCAAGTTTAATTGTGCGGCACTGCCTGAAACCCTCATCGAAAGTGAGTTGTTCGGACATGAAAAAGGGGCGTTTACGGGCGCAAGCGCCCAGCGCACCGGCCGATTCGAGGAGGCAGATGGAGGAACTATTTTTCTGGATGAAATCGGGGAACTCTCCCTGGCCATGCAGACAAAACTTTTACGTGTCCTGCAGGAGCGCACTTTTGAACGTGTGGGCGGCAACCGGGCCATCAAGGTGGATATTCGAATCATTACCGCAACCAATAAAAATCTGGCGGCAATGTCCGATGACGGCCGGTTCCGAGAGGATCTATTCTATCGCCTGAACGTGTTTCCTATTATGATCCCGCCGCTTCGTGAGCGTGGAAGCGATGTCATCACCCTGGCAGATCATTTTGTTTCCCGATTTGCCAAGGAGAATGGCAAGGAAATTAAAAGAATTACAACGCCGGCACTGGATATGCTCATGAGTTATCACTGGCCGGGAAACGTAAGGGAACTTGAGAATGTGATTGAGCGTGCCGCCATTTTGACCGATGATCATGTGATCCAGGCCTTTAATCTGCCCCCGTCACTGCAGACGGCAAAAGCGTCCGGCACAACCATTAAATCCGGGCTTCCGGCCAAACTTGATGCAGTGGCCTACGAAATGATCGCGGATGCTTTAAAGACAAACCAGGGAAACATGACGCACACGGCAAGGGAACTTGGTATCACACGCCATGCTTTACGGTTACGGATGGATAAACTGGATATTGATTACCGCAAATTCCGCAGATAATTCTTACCGGTTTTTTTTATAATAGTGCCTGAACGAAAACCCTGTGTTTGGACGGCTCGAAGAGGGGCATATGCCCACAAAGTTGCTCAGATGCAAGGCACAAAAAAATTTAAAACCGGAGCAACCTCGCGGTTGTGAGGATTTTAAATTTTTTTGTAACGCCGCAGATGGGTGCCTTTTCGTCCAAACATTATAATATCTTTTTGAACGCCGAGGCCTTTATTGCCGCCACCACCATTGTGCCCTTCTCGATGCCCAATTCACTTAACGATTCGGGAACGATCTGGGCAATCAGGCGCTCACGGCCACAGGCAAGCTCCACGCGCACACGATTTCCGCTGCTATAAATATCGGTCACAGTACACTGCAACAGATTTCTGGCACTTGTTGCCTCCGGATGCCGCTTAAAAAGAAGAATATCCCGGGAATCTAGTTCAAATAGATTTTCTCCACTGCCTCCAGACTCAGTGAGAATCAAATTGGCATCACCCCATTTATAACGAAACAAATCCTTATAGGGTGAACAATCACCAAGATGAATCAGATTGATATAACTGCCAAGACCATGATTCCAGGATCTTTTCACCAGTTCTTCAGCTGTACTACGCTGCTGAATACACCCCTTTTCAAGCACCAGCACCTCATCGGTCATCATCCGCATTTCAAGCACCGAATGGCTGATGAAAATCATGGGGATACTGTAATTATTAAAGACATTTTTCAAATACGGAATAATCTGAAATTTATGCCCCTCATCCAAAGCCGAAAGCGGCTCATCCATCAAAATAAGCCGGGGATTTGACAGTACCGTTCTTGCCAGGGCAATACGCTGCCGCTCTCCGCCTGATAGCCTATAAACATCGCGTGACAAAAGATGTGCAATACCCAAAGCCTCAAAGAGCCCACCAGGGTCAATCTGTCTATTTTCCGGTTTGACCCGTTTATACCCATAAAAAATATTTCTTTTAACGCTCATGTGGGGAAAAAGATGGGCAGCCTGGAATACAACACCTATGTTGCGTTTATCCGGTTTCAGATTAATCTTTCTTTTTGCATCAAACAGGATGGTATCACCCAATCGAATATGACCGCTGTCCGGCATTTCAAGACCGGACAAAAGATTCATAATCGTTGATTTTCCGCTTCCCGACGGACCGAAAATCCCCGTCCGTGATGAGGACAGGCTGAATGCAACATCAAGGGTAAAATCCTTGAAAGTTTTTTTTAATTTAACGTCTAACTGCACCCTACCCTCTTTTGAACCTGCGATTTATTGCCTCACTGATGAGAAGAATGGCAAAAGAAAGGGTGATGGAAACCAAACACAAAGTCAATGCCAGCCGGTCGCCACCCGGAATCGAGGTATATTCGTAGATTGCCAAAGGAATGGTCTGTGTCACGCCCGGGATATTACCGGCAAGGATGACGGTTGCACCGAACTCCCCAAGGTTTCTGGCAAACATCAACGACATCCCGGCAAGAATCGCACGGCCGCTCAACGGCAGAACAATGGTGAAAAAACTGTCCCACCATCCCGCCCCAAGGGTTCTGGATACTGAAATATAGGATTGATCCACAGCCTCCATACCAATACGAATGGAACGAACCATCAGTGGAAACCCCACAACAGCCGACGCAATGACCGCACCGGTAAGAGAGAAAACTATCTGGATTCCAAAATAATTTAAAAATTTACCAATAATTCCATTAGATCCGAAGGAGAGCAGCAAAAGATAACCGACCACCACCGGAGGCAGAACCAGGGGCAAACTGATAATACCCTCCACCACAGCTTTACCCCTGGCCCTGCTAAAGGCAAGAAAATAGCCACAGGCAATCCCAAAGGGAGTGGAAATTAAGGTTGCCGCACAGGCAACCTTAAGGGAAAGCATGACAGCAGAGATATCCTGAGCGGAAAGTGATAACACCTGCATTTATCAGGGCAGCGTAAAACCTAAACGGACCATTTCAGGATGGGCTGCTTCAGAAGTGATATAGTCATAAAAAAGCCTGGCATCGGCATTCCCGTCGCTGGTCTTTGTCATGGCCACCGGGTAGGTTACCTGACTATAAAGTTCCACAGGAACTTCAAACAGAATCTTGGCACTGGTGGCGAGCAGCGCATCTGTTTTGTAAACGAAAGCACCATCAGTCTCTCCCCGGTCGGCATATATCAATGCCTGGCGAACATCTTTGGCCATGACCAGCTGCCCTTTCCCGAGCATCGCCTCATAGATCCCTTCTTTATCCATGGCCTGCTTGGCATACTGGCCGGCCGGTACGCTGCTGGGACTTCCCAAGGCAACACGCGTCAACTTCTGTAAATCCGCCATGGCATGAACATCCGTGTCTGGCTGGCCCACAAAAACCAATGCATTATGTGCAAATATTTTTTTTGTATCTATTTTCATTTTATCCTTTTCAATCAGATAGTTCATCCACTTCGGATTGGCAGAAATATAGATGTCTGCAGGCGCTCCCTGTTCGATTTGTTTGGCCAGGGCCCCGGATGATGCAAAATTAGGAACAATTTTAACATCAGGATGCTGCTTTTGAAAATTTGTTATCAGGCTATTACACAAATTGGTCATGCTCTTTGCCACTGAAACTCGAACCTGTCTGGTCTGGGCCTGAACCTGCGTACAGAACACCAGCAGGATAAAGAAAATGAAAATGTTTAGTCCTTGTATTTTTTTCACGTCAAATTCTCCTTTGTTGATACATTTTTGGGTTTTGGGATAATAAACACATTCGAGACAGAAATTCAATTCAAATTATTCAACAAAATTGTCAGCAATTTATCTACAAGACTAAGGACAAATCAGAACGCTACCGCGTTTTTCTATTTTATTTCGGCTCCATATCTTTTTTCTCCTGTATTTTCGGTAAATTTCACCTTCTATTGTATTTATTTTGACAAACGGCATTTTTGTTGCATATTTAATTCCGTGAATTGTTTTTATACATTAACAACCATGGAGACAAAAATGGATATATCCAACCACCCGTGTTTCAACACCGAGGTTAAAGAAGTTTTGGGACAAGTCCACCTTCCGGTTGCACCGCGATGCAACATTCAATGCAATTACTGCGATAGAAAAACTGACTGTATCGATGAAAATCGGCCCGGAGTAACCAGCGCGATCCTGAAACCAAGTCAGGCTATGATTTATCTCGACTATGTACTTGAAAAAGTAAAAAACATCTCCGTGGTGGGAATTATTGGACCGGGCGATCCCTTTGCAAATCCAGATGAAACCATGGAAACGCTTCAGCTGGTGCAAAGAAAATACCCTGAGATGATTCGGACTTTGACCACCAACGCTTTGGGCATCGGTCCATACATTGATGAACTGGCCAAAATGAAAGTCAATCACATTACTGTATCTTTAAACGCCATTGACCCTGAAATCGGATCACAACTGTATTCTTTTGTTCGAAATGGCAAAAGAGTTCTGGGCCCCAAACCAGGCTTTGAGGTTCTGCTTGAAAAACAACTTGAGGCGATCACCCGCCTTAAAGAAAAAAACATCATCACCAAGGTCAACACCGTCGTTATACCTGGAATCAATGATGGACATATTGAAACGATTGCTGAAAAGATGGCTGAACTTAAGGTGGACATCCTCAACTGTATTCCCTTTTATCCCAGTAAGGGGTCTAATTTTGCCCATTTGAAAGAACCATCCGAGTCAGAAATGACAGAGATTCGAAAAAAGGCGGCAGTGCATATTCCCCAGATGTACCATTGCAAACGCTGCCGTGCCGACGCAGTGGGCATTCCGGGTGAAAAAAACAGCCGTAAAATTTTCGACAAACTCCAGGAATGCGCTCAGATGCCCGAATTTTTCAGCGATGAACGGCCTTATGTGGCTGTTTCCAGTCTTGATGGCCGTCTCGTCAATCAACAATTGGGTAAAGCAGAAGAATTATTAATCTATGGCGTCCGGGACAATGGCGGCATTTATTTTGTCGAAGCCCGAAAGACACCCAAACCCGGTGGTGGCATGCAGCGCTGGGAAGAGCTAAGCGCCATGCTCAGTGACTGCAGGGCATTAATGGTTGCAGGAATCGGAGACAATCCCCGTCGTGTGCTCAGCCAGAAAAAAATAGATATTTTAGAGTTGGACGGCACCATTGTCGAAGCCCTTGAAGCCGTTTTTGAAGGACACAGTATGGACTTTATGGTTCAGCGGGATGTAAAGGCATGCAATAAAAGAAATCCCATGGCGGGAATAATGGGATGTGGGTTTTGATAATACGTGGCAAGAATCTTATGGTAAAATTTAATTTTTCCATCATAAAAAGAAAGGTAGTTGAAAATGAAAACCCTGACGACAAAATATGGTGCCGTACCTGGTTACCAGAATCTTGAGACACACACATCAGGTAACGTCGCTTCCCTGATTTTTACTGAACGGGTTGAGATCAAAACACCTGTCGGAGTCATTGTGCCCCAGTATTCAATAGAGGATCATGGGCGGCGGATATTAAAACCAGTTTTCTTTTATGACAATGGGAATATTAAAAAAGCCCCACTTCAGGATGCGGCCTGCATTGACACAAATTATGGAAAAATAGCCGCAGAACTTGTGATGTTTTATAACGATGGCGTATTGAAAAAACTTTTTCCCCTTAATGGCAAATTAAGCGGTTACTGGGGAGAAAAAGACGAGTACACTTTGGCTGAGGACCTTGAACTGTCCCTGCCTTGCGGAAGAATCAGGGCAAAGATGATTAATATTGCCTTTTATGAAAGCGGCAATGTTAAAAGCATCACTCTGTGGCCCCAGGAAATTGTAGAGGTAAGTACGCCGATAGGATCAATGCGTATTCGGGTTGGAATATCCTTTTATGAAGATGGTTCCATTAAATCGGTTGAACCGGCGCAGCCTTTTGTGGTTGAAACAAAAATTGGAAAAATATCAGCCTATGATAATGACCCGGAAGGCATTATGGGCGATATAAACTCTTTGCAGTTCAGCAAGTTGGGCGAGGTGACATCGCTTAGCACGATCAATACTGCCATATTGGTAAAAACCGTTTCCGGTGAGGAGGTGAAGCATGCCCCTTCCGAAAAAGAGAGCCTTTGCAATGAACAGATGACCGTAACCGTTCCGCTTCAGATCGAATTTATAAACGAAAAAATTCGATTTAACAAAAGTGTTTCTGATGAATATTATTTTCCGGAAAACTCATTTAGAGCCGTTAATTATGAAAAGAAAGCAGCAAACCCGTTTTATGTGTGCAATTAGATGGACAGCTGACGACCGCTGATTTTTTCTACCCACCATCCTCAGGGTTGTCCAACCAACGCAAAAGAGGCCCTTTCCAGTTAAGGAAAGGGCCTCTCTTATTTACATCACAAAGTAGATGTCAGGAAAGGGAAATCCCTAACTTACATCCTAATCTTACATTTTCGTGCCTTCTGCATGGCTCTGCAGTTTTACCTCAACCTTTTCGGTCAGGCTGGCATAGTATTCTCTAAGGATAACCAGAACTTCTTCACGGCCAAAGTGATCAACAACAGGCTGGTTGTTGGACAGGGCGTGACGCAGTTTGGTACCGGAAAGGATAACGCGGTCATCTTTGCCATGGGGGCAGGTTCTCATGGAAGCCATGCCGTCACATTTGTGGCAATAGAAAGTCCAGTCAATTTTCAGCGGTTCGCACAGCAGGCGTTTGCCGGCATCTGCAGGAGTGGGGATAATATCAAAAATTTCCTGGGCTTCGAACAGGGTGTAGAAGTCACCAACGCCGGCATGGTCACGACCGATGATCATCTTGTTAACACCGTAGTTCTGACGGAAGGTGGCATGAAGCAGTGCTTCACGGGGACCGGCATATCTCATGTCAAGGGGGTAACCGGCATTGATAACGTGTTCCGGTACGAAGTAGCCCTTGATCAGGGTGTCGATACATTTGATACGTACGTCTGCGGGGATATCGCCAGGTTTCAGGTTACCGATCAGGGAGTGAATCAGAACGCCGTCACATACGTCAAGGGCGATCTTGCACAGATGTTCATGGGATCTGTGCATGGGGTTTCTCAGCTGCATGGAAGCAACGTTTGCCCAGCCTTTTTCATCCATGATAGCGCGGGTTTCAGCAGGAGTCAGGTAAACGCCTTTGAATTTTTCGGGGAATTCGCCTTCGGAGAGAACTTTTACAGGACCTGCCAGGCAGAACTCTTTTCTGGCCATAACCATCTGAACGCCGGGATGATCTTTCAGAGCGATTTCCCAGAATACTTTGTCAGCGGACTCTTCGCCATGACCTTTGTAAACTTTTTCACATTCCCATTTTTTCTCGTCTTCGGTCATTTCGAATTTTTCTTCGACCTTCATGGTAGCATAGATCTCACCATTTCTTTCCAGGGTGATTTCATCGCCAACATTAATTGCTGCAGCAGCATCAGCAGAAGCGTCGAGCATAACGGGAACCGGCCAGAAAGTACCGTTAGCAAGCAGGAAATCTTCGCATACGCCTTTCCAGTCAGCTTTGGTCATAAAGCCGTTCAGCGGAGAGAAGCCGCCGATACCCAGCATGATCAAATCGCCTTTAACCTGGGAAGAAATTTCGATTTTTTTCAGACCTGCGGCTTTTTTCAGTTCAGCTTCCAGAGCAGCGCCTTCAAGTTTGCAGCATACAAGACCTTTCCCGCCATGGGGTGCAACTAATTTAGACATATTACGTCATTCTCCTTATCTTATTGTTAACTACCATTATACTTGTCAGATGCCTTGACCCGCCACCTGACTTCAATTTTATTTAAAAATCTCGTAAGATTTAATGATGATTGGCTGATTTGTCAAGAATTATATTTGCTTAACTTTAGCAGTTCTCCCACCTCATCCATGGATACTGCGTGGGCGTGGGCTTGCAGCTTCGGTTGCTTAAACGCAATGAACCAGGTCCCGGCCGCTTCAGCCGCTTTTTCATCGTATATGGAATCCCCGATGAACACAATCTGCCGGGGCAGCAGTGTATACGCCCCCATAATTTTTTCAAGTTGATCAGGGAATGGTTTGGGATTGGCCACATCAGAGGCCGTAACCACAATATCGAAACATGCAGTCAGCTTATGTTCAATCAGCACACTGGCCATGGTATCTGTGCGGTTTGTGGCCACACCACGCACCATTCCGGCCTGTCTAATGGCATCAAGCAACTCTAGCAGGCCCGGTTCCATCAGCATGAAGGGCACCACGGATTTATAGCCAATGTCTTTTATCTTCTGATATACCGGCCGGTGATTTTCCATTTCCGGAAAAAGATATTCAACAGCTGCTTTTACGGTCATCATATGAATGTTTACAAATTGCTCATCATCCAATGGCACTTTGTTGAAACTGTCCAGAATACTATTATAGAATTTGCGGTTGGCCTGGGCCGTATCGAACATGACACCGTCGCAGTCAAATACAACGGCCTTAATACCTGCTGTATCCATATCTATTCATTCCTTGGGATTACCCCCCTTATTTTCCGGTATCTGGGAACCGATTTCTCCAGGAGAAGTCTTTGGTTCAAACATGGCATAAACCCTGATTTTTAATCTGGGTTTATAGGGGTTATCAGTATGCAGGGTAATAAAATCATATAGATCCGCAGCATGATCACAATAGCATGAAATTCTGACCTGCCAGATTTTCTCCCCTTCACCGGGTTTAATGAGTTCAGCCTTTATCTGCTCGTTAAACTTGAGCTTCATGTCAAGGATGTTTAACTGTTCCCCATCCATGGATTCGATGGTAACCACATCACTTAAGGTCTGGCCCGGAATTCCGCTCAGACTCAATGTGGGGGGAGTAATCCTGACAATCTCTTTAACTTTACCTGAAATTTGTAAATATAATTTGCTGTTATCGGGATCATCGGTTTGAACCAGAATTTTTTTGCTCAACTCTCGTCCGCCGTAACCTGCTGTCTTGATACCAATGGTAATTTTTCCTTCCCCGCCCGGGGGAATCGTCCTGTCATAGGCTTTCTTGTCACAGCCTCACGGGGGCTGAACCCGGATAATATTCAGAAGTGCATCACCCATGTTTTTTATTATGAAGTCGTGGGTAAAACTCTGTCCTTCAGAAACAGGCTCAAACTCAAAAACAGGAACCACCGGCACTGCCCTGGGCCCCGCCCAGACATCGGACACTCCCACAAGACCAAACAGGAGCGCTGAAATAATTACACAATTAATGTATTTCATTTTTTAAAACCTATTTATTACCACATAAATGGAAAAATCAGCCTCCTTTCTATCTGAGGAATGGGTTCATCCGTTTTTCATTGGCAATGGAGGTTTTGGGACCATGTCCTGGATACACCACGGTGTTTACGTCCAAATTCAACAACCTGGTTTTAATGGACGAAATCAGGGTATCATAATCACCTCCGGGCAGATCAGTACGGCCGATGGACCCCATGAAAAGGGTATCGCCGACAAACAGGTGTCCTGGGGTGTAAAGACTGATTCCCCCGGGTGAGTGCCCCGGCGTATGGATCACCTCAAGGGTTATATTGCCAAAGGAGATTGTATCATTGTCCCTGAGATGAATGTCGGCAGGAGGGGAATTCTCTGCGCCAAGGCCAAACATGCGCGCATGACGGGACAGGTCCAGAAGCATGGGCTCATCATCGGGATGTATGGCGATCTGGGCACCCGTAACTTCCTTCATCCGTTTGTTTGCCCCCACATGGTCAAAATGGCCATGGGTGTTGATCAAATATTTTACTTTCAATTCAGCCTTGGCAAGGGTCATGAGAATGCGGTCTGCATCATCACCCGGGTCAATTACAGCGGCCTGTTTTGTATCTTCACACCCCAAAATATAGCAGTTCGCCATAATAGGGCCGACTTCTAGTTTGTGTATAATCAAAACATCCTCCTTGTTCTTCACGTCCTGGGCTATAACTCTTGCTGGGTTCTGATGCGATCCAACACACCGTTAATGAAGGGCCCGGAATCCCGGGTACCGAATTTTTTTCCGATATCAACCGCTTCATTGATTGATACCGAGTGGGGAATATCAGACAGATGAAGCATCTCAAATGCAGCAATTCTCATGATATTTCTATCCACGGCCGGCATTCTGGAAATCTTCCAGTTCTTGGCGCATTGATCTAAAAGTGTGTCTATCTTTTTACGGTTATTCAACACCCCGTCCACAAGCGTCTGAAAAAAAAGACGGGTGGGCTCACTGACATCTTCTCCGTATTGATCAAGGAATTCATCCAGTTGTGGCAAGGAGTCTGTTCTATTCAGATCCATGGAAAACAAGGCTTGCAGGGCCAGTTCCCTGGATTTTCGCCTGTCACCCATATTTTATTCCATGTTCTTGCACAGGTTTGCCATCTCAATGGCACCCATGGCCACATCAAAACCTTTGTTACCGGATTTCGTCCCCGCCCGTTCAATGGCCTGTTCAATGGTTTCTGTGGTGAGGATACCGAACATCACCGGCACTTTGGCCTCAAGACTTACGGACGCGATACCTTTGGACACTTCCGCGCACACATAATCATAATGGGTGGTGGCCCCGCGGATCACAGCGCCCAGGCAGATAATGGCGTCAAATTTTTTCATATCAGCCAGTTTGGCTGCGGCCAGTGGAATTTCAAAGGCACCGGGCACCTTGACAATGGCAATATCCTTATCCTGTGCACCGCTTCTGATCAAAGCATCCAAAGCGCCCGACACAAGTTTGTCCACAATAAAATCATTGAATCTTGCGGCAATAATACCAAATTTTTTTCCCTTGGCATTTAAATTGGCTTCAATTATCTGAGGCATATGTATTGTCCTTATTTTATATGTAATAAATGGCCCAGTTTGGCCTGCTTGCACTTCAAATATCCCTGATTGTAGGGGTTGGGCTCCACTTCAATGGGTACCTGTTCCACAACGCTTAAACCGTAGCCTTCAAGGCCCACCATTTTTTTTGGATTATTGGTGAGCAGGCGCATTTTTCGGACACCCAAATCCACCAGCATCTGGGCACCCACACCATAATCACGCATGTCGGCGTCGAATCCAAGTTTCTCATTGGCCTGGACCGTATCCAGACCCTGGCGCTGGTACTCATAGGCTTTTAATTTGTTCACAAGGCCAATACCCCGGCCCTCCTGGCGCAGATACAAAATCACCCCGCACCCTTCATCATCCACCATCTTCATGGCCCGGCGAAGCTGATCCTGGCAGTCACAGCGCAAAGAAGAAAAGATATCACCGGTCATACATTCGGAATGTACCCGCACAAGAATTGCCTTTTCCGGATCTATTTCCCCTTTAACCAGGGCAATATGGGTCAGATTATCGATATCATTCTCATAGGCAACAATTTTAAATTCACCGCCCACCCGGGTGGGAATAACTGTTTCTGCGGCCCGTTTGACAAAGCTTTCGGTTTTCAACCGGTACTTGACAAGGTCGGCTACGGTGCAGATGCCGATGCCGTGCTTTTCGGAAAATTTTTCAAGGGAAGGCATCCGGGCCATGGTTCCGTCATCATCCATGATCTCGCAGATAACGCCGGCGGGTTTCATACCGGCAAGACGCGCAAGGTCCACAGACCCTTCGGTCTGGCCGATACGCACCATCACTCCGCCGTCCCGGGCCCGCAAAGGGAAGATGTGCCCCGGCCTTGCGATGTCCTGGGGACCTGTTTCATCGGCCACGGCCGTCAGAATGGTGGTGGCCCGGTCTGCGGCGGAAATCCCTGTTGTCACACCTTGTTTGGCCTCAATGGAGACCGTAAATCCCGTACCATACTGGGAAGTATTGTGCTCTACCATCATGGGCAGCTCAAGCTTGTCGGCAATACTTGAATCAAGGGAAAGACAGACAAGCCCCCGGCCATAGGTGGCCATGAAGTTGATGGCTTCCGGGGTTACGGACTGGGCTGCCATGGTCAGATCCCCTTCATTCTCCCTGTCCTCGTCATCGACCAGGATGACCATTTTTCCGTTTTTTATATCTTCAATTGCCTGTTCAATGGTTAAATGCGGCATTTTGTATATCCTTTACAAGAATCCGTTCCGGGCAAGAAGTGACATACTGATGCCTGCGCCTGATTCGGCGTCATTGGCACTGTTTGCACTTTTTCTTTGCCCTGATAAAAATTTTTTTACATATTTTCCAAGAATATCCGTCTCAATATTGACGCGGTCCCCCACTTTTTTAAACCCGATGGTCGTAATCTTTGCGGTATGGGGAATGATGCTTACCGAAAAACCGTTTTTCCAGCACTGGTTGATGGTCAGGCTGATCCCGTCAATGGCAACGGAACCTTTTTCGATCATCTCATCGGCCAGATTTTCCGGCACCTGGATGTCATATATAATGGCATTGCTCCGGGTCTCAATCTTTGAAACCGCACCTGTCCCGTCTATGTGGCCTGACACCAAGTGACCGTCTATGCGGTCCGACAACTTCAATGCCCGTTCGATATTGACCCGGGCCCCGGGTCCAAGGGCCCCGAAGGTGGTGCGTGACACGGTTTCCGGCGCCATGTCCACCTTGAACTGCCCTTTGCCAAGGCTGACAGCGGTCAGGCAGGCCCCGTTCACGGCAATGGAATCCCCGATACCTGTACCGGAAAGATCCAGGTCACAGGCAATGGTCAGTATTCTGCCCTCTCCCTGGGTTTCGATGCGCCGAATGGTACCCAGACTTTCTATGATTCCAGTAAACAAAAAAGTATCTCCCGGTCGTTAACCTAACTATTCTGTGCTTCAATATATCCAGTCACCAGGATATCAGAACCGAACTGCCGGGTGGTGACCCGGGCCAACTCAAAAACCTCTTTTATCTTTTCAGGCCCTGGTCCGTTGAACACCGGGATACCGTCATTTCCCCCCATAATTTTGGGGGCAAGGAAATAGCACACCTTGTTGACGATCCCTGCGGCCAGGGCCGATGCAGCCACATGTCCTCCGCCTTCAATCAGAAGGCTTGTGACGGACAGATTTCTTAACTTAATCATCAGGTCATTTAAATCAAGCAGATTTTCTGATATCCGGCATTCAAGAATCTGCACCCCGCGCTCTTTAAGGCGCAGGATCTTACCTGGATCACAGTTCGGACCGGTGACAACGATGGTGGGGGCGTTTGATTGTTGAATCACGACTTTGGCATCCTCCCGGATGGTCAGGCGACTGTCCAGAATTATCCGGGCAGGATCACGGGTCTGTCTACCCTCAATTCTGGCGGTCAGGGAAGGATTATCTGCATGCAGGGTGCCGGAACCGATGAGAATGGCATCATTGACGTGACGCAGTTCGTGGCCGAACTTTCGGGATGTTTCTGAGGTGATCCACTGGGAATCCCCGGTTCTTGTGGCAATATAACCGTCAAGGGTGGCGGCACATTTCAAGGTGACAAACGGAAGTTTCTTATTTTGGACATTCCAGACAAAATCTTCGATCAGTGTCAAGGCCTCTTGCTCCATAAGGCCGCAGACCACCTCAAGACCTTTTTCCCTTAGAAATTCAATACCACCACCCGCAACCGGATTAGGGTCCTTGCAGGCCACAACAACACGCCCAATACCGGCATTAAGAATTTTATGGGTGCAGGGTGGGGTTTTGCCGAAATGGTTGCAGGGTTCAAGGGTGACATATATTGTAGCATTTTTCAGCTTCCCAGGGGCATTGGAAGCGACATCATCAATGGCCACCACTTCAGCATGGGGGCCGCCGGCTTTGACATGAAAACCCTGGCCGATGATCTGACCGTCTTTAACCACCACGGCCCCCACACAGGGATTGGGAGAGGTATATCCTTTGCCCCGGGCCGCAAGTTCCAGTGCCCTTGCCATAAACTGCAAATCAGTCATCGGTCTTGGCAGGGCCTTCCATTTCCGGCTTAATGTCTGATTTGACGTCGGAGGACTGATGCTCTTTATGAATAAGGCTTTCAAGCTCCTGGATGAAATCGGTGACATCCTTGAACTCCCGGTACACGGAAGCGAACCGGACATAAGCCACGTCATCCAGCTCCTTGAGGGCGTTGATGATTTTCTCTCCCACAACCTTGGCAGACACTTCCTGGTCCCGGCCTTCCCGCAAGTCCCGTTCAATATCATCCACAATCTGTTCGATCTGATTAACACTGATGGCCCGCTTTTCACAAGCCTTCTGAATGCCCCGGAGCACCTTGTCCCTGTCAAATTCCTCACGGCGGTTGTCTTTTTTGACTATCATGACAGGGGCTTGTTCCACCCTTTCATAGGTGGTAAAACGCCGCCCGCACTCCTGGCACTCCCGTCTACGCCGGACCTCGAACTCAATTTTGCCGGGCCGAGAATCCACCACTCTCGTATTCGGATTGCCGCAATAGGGGCACTTCATATCAGCCTCTTTATTTATCAGTCAAGCCGGATCAGTTCCACACCGGCCTGGGCAAACATTTCCAGGGAAAGAGGATCGTCGTATCCCTCTTTGAAGTACACTTTTTTAATCCCGGCGTTGATGATCATCTTGGCGCAGATGGAACAGGGCTGGGTGGTGCAGTACAGAAAGGCACCAGAAACAGGTATTCCATGGTAGGCAGCCTGGATAATCACATTCTGTTCAGCATGGACCCCCCGGCAAAGCTCGTGTTTTTCTCCGGAAGGAACCTTAAGCTGTTCCCGCAGACAGCCGGTCTGTCTGCAGTGGGGTATCTGGGAGGGTGCACCGTTATAGCCCGAGCATAAAATTCGTTTATCCTTAACCAGCACTGCCCCCACCCTTCGGCGAAGGCAGGTGGCCCTGGAGGCCACAAGGTCTGTGATGGCCATAAAATACTCGTCCCAGGACGGGCGGCCATCACCCTTGACAGTTGCCGGATCAGGAAAAACAGGGGGCATCAGCAGGCTGTGTCCCCATATAAAGGATACTGGGTGCACAACTCTTTAACCTTGGCCGCAACTTTTGTTACATTGGCCTCATCTTCCAGAACATCGCAGATGAATCCGGCTATGGCACCCACGGCATCTTCGTTCATACCCCGGGAGGTGATCAACGGCACACCGATACGTACCCCCGAAGTAACAAAGGGGCTTCGTTTTTCATTGGGAACGGTATTTTTATTCACAGTAATATTGGCCCGTCCCAGACGCTCCTCAGCGTCTTTTCCGGTGAGATCCCGTCCGGAGAAATCCACCAGAACCATATGGTTGTCCGTACCGTTGGACACAAGTTTGTAGCCCCGATCCATGAGTACCGTTGCCAGTACAGCGGCATTTTTGACCACCTGTTCCTGATATTGGGTAAAATCAGGAGACAAGGCTTCTTTAAATGCCACGGCCTTGGCCGTTATGACATGCATGAGGGGACCGCCCTGGATACCGGGAAAAATCTGGGAATTAATTTTTTTGCCCAGTTCGGCTCCTGAGAGAATCAGCCCTCCCCGGGGACCACGAAGGGTCTTATGGGTGGTGGATGTGATGATGTCTGCGTACCCCACTGGTGTGGGGTGAACACCTGCAGCCACAAGCCCTGCAATGTGTGCCATATCCACCAGAAAAAGCGCTCCGCAGGCCTTGGCAATTTCTGAAAAACCCTTGAAATCAATGATTCTGGGATAGGCCGAAGCCCCTGCCACAATCATTTTGGGCTTGTTTGCCCGGGCAAGATCTTCCACCTGATTCAAATCAATGGTCTCGGTTTCAGGATTTAAGCCATAGTGGGTGAAGTTGAACAAACGGCCCGAAAAACTTACGCCTGAACCATGGGTTAAGTGACCGCCATGGGAAAGATCCATGGCCAGAATTCCGTCCCCGGGGGAGAGCACGGAAAAGTAGGCCGCCATGTTGGCCTGGGATCCCGAATGGGGCTGAACATTGGCAAATTCCACGCCAAACAGCTTTTTTACCCGGTCAATGGCCAGTTCTTCAGCCTGATCCATATACTGGCAACCGCCGTAATAGCGTTTTGCCGGATACCCTTCGGCATATTTATTGGTCATGATGGAGCCCTGGGCTTCCATCACTGCCCGGCTCACCGTATTTTCCGAAGCGATGAGATTGAGCCCATATTCCTGCCGATCATATTCACTATCAATCACTGAAGCAATTTCAGGATCACATAACTTGATAAATTTTGTATTTTCCATTTGTTAATCGCGTCTTTCTTAATCTGATCCATCTAAATCCATCAAAACCCATCTAAAGCTACATAACTCTAACCTATATATCTTTAGTCCAGGGAACGAATACGGTCCAGATGGCGACCGCCTTCAAAGGGGGTGGCAAGCCACTCCCTGACCAGTTCAAAGGCAAGAATATCACCGATGACACGGCCGCCCATGACCAGAATATTGGCATCATTGTGCTGCCGGCTCATCCTGACGGAAAAAATATCCGAGCACAGGGCAGCCCGTACGCCCTTAAACCGGTTGGCCTGCATGGACATGCCAAGGCCGGTACCGCACAGAAGAATTCCCCGGGTGAAGGAGCCTTCGGATACTGCTTTAGCCACCTTCTTGCCGTAATCGGCATAATTGACCGAAGCAGTGCTGTGGGTGCCGGCATCCTCGACCTCATAGCCAAGATCAGTCAACAGGTTTTTGATCTTTTCTTTTAATTCAAACGCAGCATGGTCACTGCCGATGATAATCTGTTTCTCTTTATCCATAATTACCCGGACCTTTATATGTATCTATGATTTCGATGCAATGAAGTCATAAATATCTTGCACAGTTGACAGTTTCTCGGCCTCGTCATCATCAATTTCGATTTCAAAAACCTCTTCCATGGTCATGATAAGCTCAACTATGGTCAGGGAATCAGCTCCAAGATCTTCGATGAGAGAAGCCTCGGGAATCACATCATCAACATCAATGTCGGGAATCTTTTCAGCAATAATTTTTTTTACTTTGGTTTCAATGGTCATGTTCCGACTCCTTGAAATTTTTCGACCAAACTGATTTCGAGCGAACTAATCGTTTGAATCTGTGTCGGGTTTTATGTTCCTGCCTTTGTATGCACCGCATTCAGGACAGGCCGTGTGGGGCAGTTTGGGCTCCTGGCACTCAGAACATAAGGTTACAGTGGGGGCACTGGTTTTATAATGGGTACGTCTTTTTCTTCCCCTTGCTTTGGAACTTTTCTGCTTAGGTACAGCCATGACTCTCTCCTAACTATATTATTTTATTTGGTTTTTACCTAATACCTGCCAAAATTTAGAACATATCTAATTACCCTATTTTTTATTTGAAGTCAACCAAAGAATCCTTTGAAACAATGGACTTAAATTATCAAATCTTATTTTGTGATTATGCCATATTGCTTTAGCCCCCGTAACTATGATAGATAAAGCGTCGATTTTACACCTTTTTGCACGGCTTCGGGCGGTACGGGCCAAAATGCCCTGTACCGCCTGTTGTTCGTGAAGTTTAATTTTGGAGATCATAATGGATACAATAATCACACGCTTTCCGCCCTCCCCCACCGGCTATCTGCATATCGGCGGTGCCAGAACCGCTCTTTTCAACTGGCTTTGGGCGAGAAAAAACGCAGGACGGTTCGTGCTGCGCATAGAAGATACAGATGAAGCCCGTTCCACAAAGGAGTCCGTGGATGCCATTCTGGAGTCCATGGACTGGCTGGGCATTGACTGGGACGACGGACCATATTTTCAGACCCAGCGCCATGATATCTACGCTGAACACATTGACCGGCTGATTGAACAGGGCCATGCCTACCATTGCGACTGTACGCCCGAAGAGGTAGATGCCATGCGCGAAGAGGCCAAAGCCAAAGGGCTGAAACCCATGTACAACGGTAAGTGCCGAAACCGCGGACTTAAAAAAAGTGATAACACTGTAGTACGGTTAAAGACTCCGGACACCGGGGTCACCATAGTGGATGATGTTGTCAAGGGAAGTACCGTTTTCCAGAATTCTGAAATTGATGATTTCATCATCCAGAGAAGTTCGGGTATGGCCATGTACAACCTTGCGGTGGTGGTGGATGATATCACCATGGGAATCAACACCATTATCCGGGGGGATGACCACCTGGTAAATACCCCCAAACAGATTCTGATCTACCAGGCCCTGGGCGCGCCGCTGCCTGTGTTCGGCCATGTCCCCATGGTGCTGGGCGCGGACAAAGCCCGCTTAAGCAAACGCCATGGCGCCATGTCCGTGGGGGAATATAAAAAGATGGGGTTCCTGGCCGATGCCTTGATCAACTATCTGGTCAGACTGGGGTGGTCCCACGGCGACCAGGAATTTTTTGAGCGTCATGAGCTCGTTGAAAAATTTGACCTTGAACATCTTGGCCGTTCGGCAGGCATGTTTGACATGGATAAGCTCTATGCCCTGAACGCCAAACACATCCAGAAAAAGAAACCAGTGGAGATAGGTGATGATCTTGTCCCCCACCTGGCAGACCTTGGCATTGACGCCACAAACGACGCATTTACCCAGGGGGTGATCGAAACGCTTCAGCCCAGAAGCAGAACCCTTGTGGAGATGGCCCAGGGTGCAGCGTTCTACTACAAAGATGAGATAGAGTTTGAGGAAAAGGCAGCCAAAAAATTTCTTCTCCCCGAATCGGCAGGTCTTCTAAACAAATGTGCCGATGCCCTGGAAGGCCTTGCTGATTTCAGCCAGCAAGCCCAGGAAGAGGTATTTAAACAGATCATGGAGGAAACAAAGCTCGGGTTTGGAAAAATTGCCCAGCCCCTGCGGGTTGCGGTTACCGGAACCACGGTGAGCCCGGGCATATTTGAAATGTTTATTGCCCTGGGAAAAGAAAAAACCGTCCAGCGCATCAGAAAGGCTGCTCAATTTTGTGCGGCCCGGGGCTGATACAAGCTTAAACGCTGAAGACCATGCCGCAGTACCCCACGAAATCAGCGGCAGGCTCTGACGGATCAAAACTTGAGGCGTAGTCAAGACAGACACCTTTGACTGCGCCCATTTTTTTTGCAGCAACCACGGCCGCACAGGCTGCTCCGGCACAGCACATATTGTGACGGGACTGCCCCTGGCGAATCACCTGATTTTCATCCATGGCGGTTAGCGCTTCAATGGCCGCGGCATCATTTTCCCTTGCTACCCAGTCAAAGGCAGCTTGTCCTGAACCCGCCGGTTCAAACCCGAATCGCGGGCCATAATGGGTCATGTCTGTGGAGCCGACCACTGTCAGAGACCGCCCCGACTGTTCTGCGGCGTCAACGATGGCCTGCCCCAAAGTATGTGCCTCAGTTGAAGGGGGCACGGCGCATACCACAATCCGGCTTTTTGGAAAAAAATATTTAATAAAAGGATATTGCAGTTCCAGAGTGTTTTCTTCGGGAAAACGGTTCAGAGTCAACACGTTCAGGTCAACACCTTTGCCTGCAGCCTGGGTTACCAGGGTCTCGGTAAGCACCTTGTCAATTTCAATGGCACCCAGAGGAGTATCAACAGCTGTACAGTCCAAAACAAAGGCCGGGGAGGAGGCGTGCATGTGAACCCCGAAAAGCGCAATGGTGTCCACGACCCGGCTGCCATGGGTCAGTGCATAAAAGACCCGACAGGCAAGTTGTCCCGAATAAACCCAGCCGGCATGGGGAACAATGCCGGCCACAGGATCTGGGCAATTTTTTGTATCCTCTCCTGTTTTGGGTTCATCAAGAACTTTTTGAATGAAAGCCCTGCAGTGTTTGGCTGATTCCGGATACCAGGATCCAGCCAATGCCATTTTCTTTACACCCATACTCTGCCCCCCAACCTATCCCTAAGCGGTCATAATCTTCTTGATCTTCTATTTCATATCTCATATACATTCATGCTATAAATGTATATGTCATTATATGTAGCCTGAATTGAAAGATGCTTCAAAGCCAACCACGAGGAGATACTGTTGATTGATGTGATCCAAATATTGTAGTGCGTGACGACACCAGAATGCTTCTACGAATTCAAATTATCTCAACTGATAGCATGATCTTTTGATCGTTACAAGCACAATTCAAGTAACGGGTAATACGGATGGGATAAGCTTGGCACTTTTAAAATTTTAGCGGGTTAATACCCAGATAATCGTTACATTTTTTATCTTACCAAACGAATCTTGACGTCTAAAATGAATAAAGTCCAATTCAATGATTAAAAAACCTGAAATGATATGCTCAAGTTGGAAAAAACAATCACCGCAAATAGTTGCAGGAAATTTGTAGCCGGTTTGACAATGAAGATATTGGTTTCCAGAAATCTATTTGTTGTTTTGGCTCTGGATTTTATCCTCTTATGCGGCTCCTTTTACCTGGCCCACTTAATTCGCTATGACGGACTTAACAGCCAGCTATGGCTCTCTCACAGCTTTCTGCGTATCTTACCCTGGCTTTTGGGAACAAAATTTTTGTGCTTCTATTTTTTCGATTTGTACAAAGGCATGTGGCGTTACACCGGCTTTGACGATCTGATCAGCATTTTTAAGGCAGCGTCAGTGTCAAGCGTCATCATTATTATTTTTGTGCTTTATGGGACACGATTTGAAAGCATTTCCCGTTCTGTTTTTGTCATCGACTGGTGCCTGACCGTCCTGTCCATTGCCTGTTTGCGGTTGCTTGTAAGACTTTGTTTTGAAGAATTTACAGAAAAAGTGACCTTTCGGGATGTGCAAAATGTATTTTTAAGGATATTTCGTAAAAATGTAGGAAAAGGAAAGGGGACGCTGATCATAGGTGCCGGGGATTACGGGAGAAAAATTTGCCGGGAGTTTAATGAAAATCCTACTATTCAATCCTATGTGTTAGGATTTCTGGATGATGATCCTGCAAAAATAAATCGGAAAATTCATGGTGTGCCAATACTAAATGTGATTGATAACCTTGAGCAGACCGTAAAAATGACGGGGGCAAAAGATGTCATCATTGCCATTCCCAGCCTGAATTCCGATAAAATGCGCCACATCATGGGGTTGTGCATAAAAGCCGGTGTCAACTTTAAAACAGTGCCCAATCTGGGCGAATTGATTGATGGAAAAATTGATGTGTCGTCCATCCGAAATGTTGAGTACCGGGATCTTTTGGGAAGAGAACCTGTCAAACTGGATAAAGAGAAAATCGGGATCTATATCAAGGACAAATGCATTCTTGTAACCGGTGCGGGGGGATCCATAGGGACCGGTCTTTGCCGTCAGATTTGCATGTATTCACCAAAGACACTTGTTCTTTTTGAGCGGGCTGAAAGTCCGTTGTTTGAAATTGACCATGAAATCAAAAAAAAGTTTAAAAACATAAATATCATTCCCGTTCTGGGCGACATTCAGGCCAAGGATGAGCTTATAAACGTTTTCAGGCAGACCCGGCCGGACATTATTTTCCATACGGCTGCATACAAACACGTTCCCATGCTGGAGGATCACCCCTGGAAAGCGGTGGAAAACAATATTTTCGGAACCAGAAACCTGATTGAGGTGACCCGCGAATTCCAATGTGAGAAATTCGTCTTTGTGTCCACGGATAAGGCGGTTAATCCCACAAGCGTCATGGGTACAAGTAAGCGGATTTCTGAACTGCTGATCCAGGAGGCAAGTTGCTCCCAGGGCTCTTCAACCGCATTTATGACGGTAAGGTTCGGCAACGTCATCGGCAGTGTCGGCAGCGTGATTCCTTTGTTCAAAAAGCAGATTTCTGAACTTGGGCCTGTAACGGTCACACATAAGGACATGGTCCGGTATTTCATGCTGATCCCTGAAGCATGCCAATTGATTCTTCAGGCAGGAGCCATGGGCAAGGGAGGAGAAACCTTTATTCTAGAGATGGGCAATCAGGTCAATATTGATGCCATGGCCAGGGATTTAATACGGTTTTCAGGATTTGAACCTGACGTTGATATTAAAATCGAATACATCGGATTGCGGCCCGGTGAAAAATTGTATGAGGAGCTCATGACAGACAAAGAAGCTGTGATCCCCACAGATCATGATAAAATTCTTGTTCTGAACACAAACGGCACAAATATGAAGACATTGAACGGCAAACTTGACATACTGAAGGAGTTGGCCAGCCACCGGGATGGAAACGGGATAAGGGCAATTATGAAAGCAATAGTTCCAGAGTATGACATAGATCAAACATTAATAAAGAATTAACCCCTATATTCAGATTGGCGATGGGATCGTAAACGGGTTGTCCGAACAAAATTACCGAATTGTCGTTTTCATCCTGAACCCCAGGGATGAAGCCGTAAGTGATAGGGTCTCCAGGGAGTTTACCCGAAGGCCTTACAGGCTGCATACAATAGTGGGGCCGGAGGCAGCTGTCCACACATCCATCCAATTCTTGCCTGGGTTGTGGTTTATCGCCAATAATAAGATTAATTCTATTCATTCTTGTCTTTTGGGATGGGTTGTGGTTTATCGCCAATCTTGATTTGTCAGACTCTCAAGAAATCAATTTTATAATATTTCAAATTTACTGTTGCCATTTAGGGCAGGGGATGATTATATTCCCTATAAAATTCATTACCATAAGACTATAAAGATATCAAAAATTAAGAGGGTCATTGATGGGAACTAATCCTGGTCAATGGCAGGAGATTAGGCGGAGATTAATCTCCAATTATTTAATTTTGATGTACTCGTAAAAAAAAATCCGATTCTATCCATTATCAAATTTAACAAGTTGAAATCATTAATAGTAAATAGGCCGGTTGTTTTTTTGAGTGTATTAATATGAGTTCTAAACTTAACCTTAATATATACGAATGGATAACAAGGGGGATAAAAGGGGGAATATGAAGCTCAATAATTGGTTGGTTTCCATGGCACTTATCACATTCAGTTTGTTTCTTTTACCCTCATGGTCATACGCAGATATTTCAGAAAGTGAACGCGCCGCCTTAATTGCATTATACAATGCCACTGATGGAGATAACTGGACTAACAATACCAACTGGAAACAAATGCCTCTGGAGTCAGATGGGTTTGGCGCATATGGGACGGAAGGCAATTGGTATGGCGTCTCTGTAGAATCTGATGCTGTTATTCAGCTTAATCTTGACTACAACCAACTGAGCGGAACTATTCCTGCCGAAATTAGGAATCTATCCAAACTGAAAACCCTATGGCTTCAGGACAACCAATTAAGCGGAAGTATTCCTTCAGAGCTTGGGAATTTATCCAACCTGGAAACCCTTCTTCTTTCCATAAACCAACTGAGCGGAAGTATTCCTGCCGGACTTGGGGATCTATCCAACCTGATAGAACTCCAACTTAATTCCAACCAACTGAGCGGAAGTATCCCTTCAGAGCTTGGGAATTTATCCAACCTGGAAACCCTATGTTTTGAGGGCAACCAATTAAGCGGAAGTATTCCTTCAGAGCTTGGGAATCTACCCAACCTGACAGCCCTCGATCTTGCCTATAATGAACTGAGCGGAAATATCCCTGGAGAACTTGGCAATTTGTCAAACCTGAAATCTCTCCTGCTTCATTTGAACCAACTCTCCGGATCCATTCCTTCCGAGCTTGGTAATTTATCCAACCTGGTATACCTTGTTCTTGGGTACAATCAACTGAGTGGAAGCATTCCTTCTGAACTTGGAGATTTGCCAAACCTGAAAATGCTCTATCTTACCTCAAACCAACTGAGCGGAAGCATTCCTGGAGAACTTGGTAATTTATCCAACCTGAACGAACTCAAGCTCTACGGCAATCAACTCCAAGGGGCAATTCCCGACGCCCTTAAAAACTTAACACAATTAGACGATAATGTTGGTCTTGATTTAGGTGTAAACAACTGCCTTTATATTGCAGACTTCGACGATGGGAGTTTGCAGGCATTTATTGACCTGAAAGCAGGAGAGGGTTGGGAAGACGGCGCTCAATGTGACTGTGAATCCTTACAGACTGCCATAGCAATCCCACATATATATGTAAATACCAATAGCCCGACTATTTATCGAAATGAAACCCTCAAAGTATATTTTAATACGGCCGTACTTCCGAGTATGACAGAACAGTATGATGTATATTTTCGAATTTCATGGGATGATGAAGTCCTCTATGATAATGGATCAGATCTAACCAAAAACCCCGAACCTCTTTCTACTAATTATGTTATTCCAAACCTATCATCATGGTTAGAGAATAAACGATTAACATATAAAATATCAGGGGATGAACAAATTGACTTTACCCTGGGCCTATATTTGGTAAATGGAGATGACGAGATTGTTTTCGTAGATTATTCGACATTTCAATATTTTCCTGAAGACTCCCCGTTTATTGAAACTTCGGATTCGCGTATCGAGGCATTGAAATCTGCAAAATCGGATATAAAGCCTCTTAGCTATCAAACCCAAGCCGACAATTCCAACACATGTCATTTAGGCGGCATTAAAGCCGATGCTGATAACCTGATATTAACAGAGTTGGATTCGGCCACAAAGAGGTCTATGCGTGCATTACAATTTGGAAGCGCTTTTGATGTTACAGGCAACCTCAAAAATTTATACAATGGCGTAAAAGGTGCCTATAATTTGCTTAAATCAGGCGAAAAAATTTGTGAGCACATAAATGATTTTGAGGAGGCATTTGATGATTATGAATACAATATAGAATATGGAGGCCTAACTCAAGAACAGGCAACCAATCTACTTGCCATAGATTTTCTAACCCAAGCTTTACATTTAGCTGATGGTTACGGCCTATATTCTGGATTTGATGAAAATGATTTAATGAATGGTATTAAAGAATTTTATAAGTACCAAAATGGTTCAAAAAAATACATAGCCTCACTGACTAATTCTGCGAATATCTCTATTCGGTTTAAGCAACCTTGGAAACTTTTTGGGAGTAAAGACCGTGAAAAATTAAATGTTACATTGACTCCAGTATTTTTGTATCCTGCATTCCACGAGGGGGAAGATTTAAAAACTTTGGAAAAAATATATATAACATTTGACGATATTAGAGATGTGTCCATGACATACAATACTTCCGGTGATTCAACGGATGATACCCCTCTTTATTCAAATGCTGAGCCTTCGTACGATCATAGAGATAGCACTCTGAAATGTGAATTAACTAGAGGGCTATACCTTATAAAGGCTACTACCTCTGATGGAGAGGAAGTTTTTCGAGATACAATTCATGTTATAATGGAAGGGCAAGAATATACGATGCTTATTGACAGATAGTCCGCCTGATCCGAAAGAGAGCTGTTAAAACCAATAGAGGCTAAGGAGTCACATGACAACAAAATAACAATTTTTACTGTCATAAAATCTTTTTTTAAAACAATATAAATCGTTCCGGTAATAATGTTTAACCAGCACCAGGAGGGAACCATGATCCCAACATACGGAAACCCCCGCAATTTTTTTGCATCAATCCTGATTCCAACCTTTGTCGTGTTAATAGCGATTGGCTTATCCCATGCCGGCGAGGTCTCTTTAAAAATTTTATGCATGGAAAGAACCCCGGTTATTGATGGTGAAATCTCTTCCGGCGAATGGCCTGAAGAGAATATGATCCGGTTAAGCCGTGGATTTCACAATAAACTGGGGATCCGCCTATACTTTGCCTATGATGATTCCTATCTCTATCTTGGTGCCTATGTTGAGGATCAGAACCTTCAGGCGGACGGAGGCGGCGACGGCTCAGGAGAGTACTGGGAACATTATGATGACGACGCCATTGAGTGGTACTTTGATCCGGATAACTCAGGAGGGGAATACCTGACAGACTCTGACCGGTATCTTGCGGTGAACATCGGCAATATCACCGATCCCCAGAACGGAACCGGGATTGTTTCAAGACGAAGTTTTAACCAGGGTAACGGTAGCGGGAGCAGTGCCGGCCTTGCAGGGCCTGGAGAACTTCCCTCTGGGGTAAATTATATGGTCAGCCATTACGGTACGGTCAATGATGACTCAGATACAGATACCGGTTACAGCATTGAAGTTGAAATCCCCTGGAGTGCTGTCTTAAGGACTCCCCCCGGCCAGGGAGACTGGATGAAAATAAATGTCATTGTCATTTCGGATGACACAGGGAAAACCAGAGACTGGTCAGACAACCGGTCCATCACGCCTGCCAGTGCCAGGTTTACCACGCCGATCCGCCCGGACGAATATGTGGAATTGATATGCAGCGCAGACAACGCCTCCCAGTCAGGCCTGCAGGGGCCTGACGCATATATTCCCCTCCAGTTTCATCCTGCTTCGGACATAACTGCCCCTGGTTCTGTCGGCTCAATTTCCGTGTCGGAGGTTCGTCCTTATTCAGTGAAGCTGCAGTGGACTTCTGCGGATGAAGATAAGGGAGAGGGTGGAGATTGTTATGGATTTGAGGTGAAATATTCCACTTCGTCCATCAATGAAAGCAATTTTTCCCAATGCAGGGACTGGCCTTTAAATCTGCCGGTCCCCTGGTCAGGGGGAACAGCCTCGGCAAGGGTCATGGGCCTTGAACCCAATACGGCATATTACTTTGCTGTCCGGGCCTATGATGAAGAAGGCAACTGCGGCACTGTATCAACCCTGGGACCCGTTACAACTTCAGCTGTATGGGCTTTTAATCCAAATCTGGACCGGCAGACATACAAAGGAGGTATTTTTCCGGCTCCCGGAGGACGGTATTTCATGAGGGAAGACGGTGCCAACTTCATTCCGGTAGGCCATCATTTACTCATGCAGGATGCGGCCACCCGTTACCTGTACAAGGGGAATGTATGGACCGGCAGTACGCTTTACGATTTTTCCTCAGAAGCCAACGCCCTTGAAACCGTCACCTCATACCTGGACACGCTGAAAGAAAACGGCATCAATACCATGCGGATTTTTCTTGAAGATTTTTCTTTGAACGTAAACAACAACGCAAACTTTAACGGCACAAACGGGGCCTATTGGATTGAATTCCCCATGGGCACATATAACACTGCCATGGGCACCTTTCTTAAGGATTTGCTCAAACTGTGTTATGAAAGGGAAATATATTTAATTATCAGCCCGTTTGATACCTTTTATTATGATGACTATTTTTCCAGGACAGCTTGGTCCTCTTCAAACGGCGGTCCTTTAAGTGATATCAATGAGTTCTTTTACAGTGACGAGGCACTGTCCATGTGTAAAGCCCGCTGGCAATGGGTGATTACCCAGGTAAACCAAAGCGGATACCCGGGTTCGGTACTCGGATATGAAATCCTCAACGAATGGGATTCCTGGGAATGGACCATTGCCGATTCAGATGCAAATACAGATGCAGCGGTCCGGGTTGCCTTTGTAACAGAACTGGCAGAATACATCAGATCCCTTGACGGCACCCACATGATTTTTTCATCAACCACCGCCTTGGATCCCCGCGGCGCACTGGGTAATTTCGGCTATTACAGCAATCTGTTTGACGCGGCTCTGCCTCATCTTTATTTCCCTGGAAACAGGGAACCCTGGAATAATCCGGCTGACTACATGGACACGGCTGTAGTGGAAGAACAATCCAGAGCGATTTCATGGTTCAGCACCAATCAGCTGCATAATAAACCCATATTAAACGGAGAGTGGGGTCCGTCAGACGGCTGGATGCCGGATCCGTCCAACCCGTCATATTTCTCATCATTCGAAGAATCGGATGATGAAATGATCACAACACGGTTGTGGTTTACAGAGCTTGCAGGGGGCGCCGCCGGGCCGGGCATCAGGATGCAGGGGGGCGTCAGGGCTTATGATTATGGTCTTCATCTCTCTGATAATATGCATGGAATCCAGAAAACGCTTTCCTCATTTGTGGAAAACGGAAGTACCTCTCCAATATTTGATTTTAAAAATTTTAATTCCCGATTTTCCGGCTCCGATATTACAGTGAGTCATGCTTCGGTCCAGGCCGTAGGCTGCTCAGATGGAGAGAAGGGGCTTGTCTATTTAAACAAAAACCGGAATGAAACAATGGCGCAAACCATATCCGGTTCCCTGTTAACCATTGATAACATAAATTCGGATAGTTCTATGAAATTCGAATTCTGGCAGACCGGCCCTGACCAGACGACTCCGATTGCCGTTCGTACAGGAACCCCCTCAGACAATCACGTTTCCGTTTACATTCCCGATTTTACTCAGGACCTGGCTGTTCGATATTACCCTTATGAAGAAAATGAAGTGGACAATATCCGGATTAACACGTCTTCAATCATTGAACAGGGATCGGTTCAGACCTTCTCAATGAATGCGGTTAATCAGGATGATGCCCAGATGTATTACCGGTTTGCCATTGTCCCGAATTACGGTACGGCAGAATATGACCCGGATAACAATTACACCACCATTCAGAACTTTTCTTCCTCCAATTCCGTATCCTATACCTTTACAAAACCCGGCAATTATATCGTTGTTGTTATGGCCTCCTCCAACCAGGGATTCTCAAGTGGTTATCAGCAGATTATGGGAGGTTCTGTTAGCGTAGTATCAGACAGTGATTTAGAAGAAACCTGTCTGCAGATAACCGGTCTGGATTTCAGTTCGGGCAGGGATGTTAAAACCGGTGATCTGGTCATCATGACCGTTCAGGCACTTAATAACTGTTCTGATAACACCTACTACCGATTTGATCTTATCCCCGGTTACGGTACAGATGAATATGATCCTTATAACAACTACACCGTTATTAAGGACTTTTCCCTATCCCCAACCTGTTCTTATAAATTTGACGAAGCCGGCAGCTATATTATTGTCGCCAGGGCCTCAAGCTCAGCGAGTCTTCCCTCGGGAGCCGCCCCGCTTATCGGAGGGTCCATCAATGTAACAGATTAAAACAGTGGCTGGTTTGACAGAGCCGTCGCTTCAGATTACCAGAAAGCGGCCAGATCTGCTATTAAGCTTTACCGTTTGCACCGCAGCCCTGTTTATGATATGAAGCAGCTCCATCATTATTCTCCCAAACAAAGGATGGCATATGAGCAGATTACAAAATTCCAGGGTTGCTGCAGCAATTGTCTCCTTTAATCATAAAGAGTCTGTATTAAGGCTCTTAACAAAGCTTGAGGCGTTAGGGATTCCTGTTTCCATTACTGAAAATGCGTCTTCAGACGGAACGCTGGAAGCCATAAAAGGGAAATTTTCAAATACGGCAATCCTTGAAAGCCGGCATAACTTAGGCGGGACCGGAGGCTTTAACTGCGCCGTGCTTTCATCTCTTTCTTACAACAGTGAATATATTCTTCTTCTTGACGATGATGCCATGCCCCAAGGCAAGTGCATAGAAATGCTGGCGGATTTTCTGGATCAGCATAGGGAATATGTTCTTGCGGCGCCTTCAATCTACATATCCTCAAGGCCTTCGACGCTTCAGGAAACCGGCGGGGGCGTCCATTTTGCAAGGAGACTGACCGTAGAGGCCTGGAACAGATTTGCAGTAGCTCCGAAGCTTCCGGACATATTAGATATCGAATATGCCAGTGCCTGCTGCCTTATGGTCAGAGCAGATGCCATCCGGCAAATTGGGGTCATGGACTGGAACTACTTCATTTTCAGCGATGATGTGGACTGGTGCCTCAGGCTGACACAAAATAATCAAAAAGCCGCCTGTGTGACCGCTGCCAGGGCAGAGCACGATTTTCCCTGGGCCAAGCCATTCTCTCCGGTAAGACTCTACTATTTCCAGAGAAATGGATTATACATGATCTCGAAATTGAGAAAAGGGACAAACAGCGGCCTGTCTCTTTTTTTTGCACTTTTCAGGATAATCAGGGATATGGTCCTAAGTCTGATATCAGGCGACCATGAAATTTTTCTCACCCTGAAAGCTGCCGCCACACACTCCTTTGTAAAGCAATACGGAAAATGGAAAAACCCGGTATCATTTGGAGAGAAACGTCAGATTCTTGGATCTGCCTGGTTTGATAGAAACCGTATCGCCTCTGTTCTTATCGATATCACCATCGAAGACTGGGCTGAGGCGATGGTTCAGGCAGCCAGAACCCTTACCAATAAACCATTGCGAATTGACATCCTCTGTGACTGGAACCGGGTGGCGTTCTTTGAAGAAAAAAATATTTTTTCAAAAATAATTCCCCGCCGTCACGGCATCGTACACTTTGCCCGAACATTTTTTAAATTAAGGAAACGCCGCTATGATCTTATAATAACAGATGCTTTCATGTTTCCCCGAAGGGTTACAAGCCATGCCGGAAAGGTTGCATCTATTTTCCACAATAACAAACTGTACTCTGCACCATGCAGGCCCTGGCGTGTCCTGGCCGTCTCTTTTATCGGGCCTGTGCTTGCTATATTTGTGACCTCTTTGACTTTATTCTGGTTTTTAAAAAGACCGGCTCCCGGAACGCCTCCGCCGGAAGCTGCACCTATCCTTGAACAGTTGGGTTATGATCCTGGAAAAGGACAGCCCTGGGCCAGGCTGAAACCTTAAAAAACGTCGGCTTTGACATGGAGGTATAGTAAGTGACGCACAAAATATCGGTTATTCTTCCAAACTATAACTATGAAAAATTTATCCCCCAAAGACTGTCAAGTATCCTGAATCAAACCTGTAAACCATCAGAGATAATTTTTCTGGATGATTGTTCCCAAGATAACAGCGTTGGGGTGGCAAAAGACCTTCTAAAGGATTCAGGCATACCCCATAAGATAATTACAAATACCGAAAATAAAGGCGTTTTCAACCAGTGGCTGAAAGGTATCGAGCTTGCTACCAATGACCTGGTATGGATCGCAGAAACAGATGATTATGCCCAGCTTGACTTCATCGAAAAAATGACTGTTTTTTTTGATGATGAAAAGGTCGTTTTAGCATATTGCAGATCTGAATTTGTTAATTCTGACGGGGAAATTATCACAGAAGAAAAAGAGGAGAAAAAAAAATTCTTTACAAAAACTGAGAGGTGGGATTCCCAATTTATATGTTCAGGATTGGAAGAGATACAAAATCACCTTAGTGTGAACAATACCATTCCAAATGCAAGTGCTGTCATTGTAAACAAAAAGAGATTAAATCGGGATAAACTTCAAGTGCTCCATGATTACCGCAAGGCAGGAGATTGGTTGTTTTATATTCTGGCTCTGCAGTCATTCCAGGATAATAAGATTGCTTATACCCCTGATAAATTAAACAACTATGTACGACATGAGAAAAGTGTCATGCAGAGCAATCATAAAAATCCGGTTTTATTTAAAGAGGTTTTATCTATAGTTCTGTATATTTATGATAATTTTTCAATACAGGAAAGCAATAAAAGATTGATGTTTAAAAACCTTTTTGTATGGCTTGAATGGTTTGATTTAAATGACGAGTTAAAATCTTATTTACTGAAAATATTGCACCATTTTTCTCCGGATGAAATTCTTCTGGCAACCCAGCAGATATTGAGGATGAAAGAGGATGAAATTAATGGTTTCCAGGCACGAATTGCATCTTTAGCTGTTGAAACAGCCGCAATGGACGAAAAAATCGCCGCCTTAACAGCCCAAATTAATGCCTTGCATAATTCAACAAGCTGGAAACTAACAGGCCCTTTAAGAAAAATTATCTCTCTTTTTAGAAATACGTAAAAGGTTTATGCGAAGGACTTTTTATGCGGCTGCCATCTGGTTTTTCTCTGGTCAAAACTTTAGTACCACCACAAAAGTATTCTATTCTAACAAACGGTCATACAGCGACTCAATCTCTTTACTTGTGTCAGATGCCCGGTGGTGTTCAAGGATGTAATTGCGCAGGTCGTCACCAGACTGCCTTAGCTGGTCAATGTCCCGAATAAGGGGCATGGTTTTATCGGCGAATGCTGAAGCCTGATCATCTTCTTCGGGAGAAACAAGGTACCGGGAATCCTGCAGCTCTGACTGTGCTCCTACATCACTGAAAACAACAGGCACCTTCATGGCCATGGCCTCATAGGATACCAGCGCAAGTCCTTCATTTTCAGAGGGCATCACCAGCAGGTCAATATCCCTGTATACCGGCCTGGTATCCACAACCTCCTCATGAATAAAAAGTACGCGACTCAGGTCATCCTGGCAAATTTTTTTCTCAATAGCGCCTTTAAGCGGCCCTGAGCCCACCATAACAAAGAAAACATCATGGTCTGTCTGCTGAATCTGATCTTTCAGCCGTTTTGCCATCTTAACAAACACCAAGGGCTGTTTCTGAACAACAAACCGGCCGATAAAGCCTATCAGAAGCGCATCATCCGGTATATTAAACCGGGATCTGACAAAACGCTTCTCAGTAATATCAGGGTTAAAAAATTCATGATCAACGTTTAAATATATCCGGGTGATTTTTTCTTCCGGGACCTGCCACCTTTGCACCAAAAAATGCTTCAGCTTGTCACTGATCACATGATGATGATTCATCAACGGGGAAAGGTCCCGGCCTGCGTACTCAGGGTACCCGCCGATATTGGGAGGCATCTCAATGATGTGAAGGCTGTCCAGAATAACCAGATCAGGATAAAAACGCCTGAGATAAAAGAGAGACTGGTAGGCTTTTACCCCATGGTGGATATGGAGCAGTTTAATATTCCTTGTCCGGATGAACTCTTTATAAAAAGTTTGAGCCATGGAATCAGGCAGAAAAACAGGCAACTCCCAGATTTCCTGGACAAAACCTGCCAGTTCTTTTTTCCATGTATTAGGGGAAGGCACATCACAGGTTACATAAAAGGCGTATTTGTCTCCAGGAAGGCTTTTAATTAAATCCACGGCAA
Organism: uncultured Desulfobacter sp.; assembly: GCF_963665355.1. Lineage (GTDB taxonomy): Bacteria > Desulfobacterota > Desulfobacteria > Desulfobacterales > Desulfobacteraceae > Desulfobacter. Next base: position 3,141,126 of record NZ_OY762229.1, on the reverse strand, counting down.
ACTTTTCAGCACCGCCAAGCTCAAGCCAGTGCATGGCGATTAGAACAGGGACCCTGTCCCCTGTATCCTTTGGTTTTGATTTGATTTTAAGGACAGGGTAGACACTTTCCCAGTTTTTCCGCCTGGCCAGCCCAGGATCTTGCCCGGCCCCTGGAGAAAAATTGCCTTTTCCCGCGATCATCATCATCCCGCGATAAATTTGCAGGATACGTGATTTCAAAGACGCAGGGATTTTCCTTTTAATGTCTGAGACCAGCCTGTGCCTGATATTCATCGAAGAGGTGATGCGAACTGACGAATATGAAAAAACAGATTCGGGTTTTAAAGCGGCATGAAGGAAAAAAGCACATTTTGAATTTGACAAAATCCCGGGACTTTGCTGGCTGAAAAACCCTCTTTTTCGGGCAACAGCCAAAAAACCGGTTTTCATTACTTCCTGAATATAACGATCTGAAGGGTGCTCAATAAGGCCGTTACAATCCGTATCGATACTGATATGCAAAGGCTGTACAAGAAGCTCATGAGAAGGACGGCAGAGCAATGCCCAGGCCATCTTTTCAAGAAGCGTATCAGGTAGTTCTTCAAGGCTGGAGTCTGAAGGGGCATTTATGAAGACCTCAACCGCCCGGCTGTCATTTTTGTCAGCCGGCAAAAGTGTCTGCCGGCTGTAAAAGTCGTCGAGGATACGAAGCATACCATGGTCAAGGGCGCTGTTCTCTGCTGTGACATACCCTGATAAATCCATGCCTCTTCTTTTACCTTTCCAGAATGCTTATCGTTTGCCGCCTGCAGGGTGGCCGGCATTCACCACACCCGGATACCACAGGGTCATCTCGTCGGCATGGCCCAGTACCGAGTTCACGAATTCAACACCCTGCATGAAAGAATGGTCCATATTGCCGACTTCGTATTTCCATGCGCCGAACCGTCCCCTGGAATAGATATTGTTTTGCTTAAGTTCCAGAACGGCGGGAAAAAGCTCACGGTCCCTTTTTTTTGACGGCGTGGGGTAAGATTTTTCTTCAAACCGGTACCAGGTGTGATCAATAATACCCCTTTCCGGAATCAGGCCCGTATTCAGCAGTCCCTGGACGACATCTTCAACCACAGTGGTTGCGTCCACTCTTTTCATAGGGCTTTCACTGACTTCACACATGAGGGACCATTGAGTGGTGCTATCCGGGACATTGCCGGGAGAATAGTTGCTGAATACCGTCACCCGGTAAAAAGGGCAGTTGTTTTCAGGAAAGTAGATCCAGCATTTAGTTGCCAGTTTTTCAGGCACTTTTCCTTTAAGGGCAATGCCGATCACATGGGTGGAAGAATATTTCAAGTCGGGAAGACCAACTGAAACATTGTCGATACCTGCCATCCGGATAAAGTCCGGCAAAGGAAGTGTTGTTAATAAGACATCATAATCCCTTGATTTGCCATCCTCAAACCTGACCTGCCTTTTATGAATGTCCACGGAAACGGCTTTTTCATTTAGCAAAGTTTTTCCCGGTGGCAGAGTTGATGCGATTTCTTTCCAGATAGCGCCGGTTCCGCCTTGGGCAGGAAATCGAAAACAGCTGTTGGGTCCCCAGGCACTATCATCTTCCTGGAAAACCGCATTTTTCAGGATCTGTTTCAAATCAACAGGGGCCACCCGCTCCCCCACCCAGGACCAGCCCATTTCACTGGGTGGATACGCCCAGACCTTGTAGTTGTATGGTTCCAGAAACCATTTGGCAAGGCCCCGTCCAAACGTTGCGTGGATCCACTGGCCGAAATGTTCAGGCAATGCACTTGCCGGCCTGTTCTGAATATCAATAATTCCTTCAAGGCATTCCCAGTAAACTTTTTCGGGCAACAGATGAATATTGTTCTGAAGAGGATATGGTACAAACCGGTTTTCCATCCACACCCATGCTTCCCGGTTATGGGTCAGCCATCCCTTTGATGATGAGAAAAGAGAATCTATAACTTTATCAAAATAGTGATAATGGCTGAAAAGCACGTGACCGCCAACATCCCAGGTAAATCCGTCCTCATCCCTGAATGAAGAGGAAAGCCCCCCCCAGTGGTCGGAAGCTTCACAAATCTCCCAGTCACTATGCCCCAGTTCATTTAACCGCCAGCCGGCCCCCAGACCGGTTGGTCCCCCACCGAGAATCAAAATCTTCATGTTTCCACCATCAGCCTAAAAACCTGATCTCCCGGACGGCCATGCCAAGCCGCCTGAAATCCGAACTTTCCCCGAGCTCTCCTGGGCAAAACGCTCTTCCTGTTGATACCGTGCATACTCCGGCCCGAACCGTGCAGTCCTTAAAATTCGCACAAATTGTCTGCCACCCCGGTTTAATAACAGATACGGCAACTTTTTGCATGCCTTCAACGGAAAATAAGATTTCAGTACCAAAGGATCCCAGTTTAGCTTCGGGAAGGGAAACTGTCATCTCAATTGCCCGGGTACCGGAGGGGACTGGCACAGCAAAATCGGATTCTGTCCAGCAATACCCGAAGGTATCCGACGTCTCCGGCTGATGCCAGCCGGAAAGCAGAAACGGATTGTTTTCCTCAGCCGGATCAATTCGTGCAGGTATATTGCCCAGAATTTGAATTTTTCTCATTTTGATCCTGTTGTACTCCCTGAACAGGTATTCCGGACAACGTGCAATATTGGTGACCACCTGGCAATCATTCCAGCAGCCGCCGCATTTAAACTTTCTGATATAATCTTTCAGTTCCAGGGCCTGAATACTGTTCAGAATCTCATCCAGGCTTTTGTCTCTGAGGTTTCCAAGCTTTTTCTCCATCATTACCGGACAGTTGGGAAAAACCTCCCCGTATAAATCTACAACCATGCCGGTTTCCATGGCAAGGCAGGGAACCTTTCGCTGTTCTCTTCTGTCCCGGTAGCAGGAAACCATCCTGTCCTGGAAAACGAGCTGGGCCGGATGATGGCCCGGCTGGTCAAGTGCCTGGTTGACCAGCACAATCATACTTTTTTCAAGGGTCTCCAGCTCATCTTCCTGAAATTCAAACAGCGCTCTGTTTTCCTCATTGTCATAGGCACCGCCGCAATAGGCCATTCGGGTAGAAAACTGGGCCTGGAATTGTTCCGCCAGATGGTAGATATCCAGAATCTGATGAAAATTTTTCCGATTTACAGTAAAGGAAACCAGGGTGCGAACGTTCAGTCGTTTTAACTGTTCCAGCAAATAAACCGATTTTTTATATCCGCCGGGCACCCCCCTGACCTGATCATTCACCTCTTCGTTACCGTCTATGGAAACCTGAATTAAAAACCTGTCCTTACAGGATTGACGTTCCAGATAATCAATTAATTTTCCGGACTTCAGGGCATTTGTGGTGATGGTGATATCTCTGTTTTCGGGAATTTGCTGAAGCAGACGCCACGAAAAGGGACTGATGGTCGGTTCCCCCCCGGCAATACCGATGGAATGGTTATCTGCAAGGGCAGGTGATGAAAACAGGGCATTTAACTCTTCCCTGTTCAGCATTTCGCAGTTTTCAGGGGTTTGACTTCCTTTCCAGATGGAACAATTCACACATCTTGAATTACAGTGATACGTAGCAAAAAAATTAATCTCCACAGGATCCTTTTTCCTCTATCCGGCCAAGAAGATCATCAAGACCTTTTTTGATAACTCTGGGAGAGAAGCGTTCTTCAATGAGGTCCATACCTTTGGCCGATAGTTTTTCCCACAGGATCTGATCATGGTAAAGCTGAATGACCTTTTCAGCGAACTGGTTCTCGTCTTTTGCAACCAGCATATTTTCGCCGTCCACGGCGCCCATGCCCTCAGCCCCGATGGGCGTGGTGACCACAGGCAACCCAAAGGAGAGACTCTGGCCGATTTTTCCCTTTACTCCGGCCCCGTAACGTAAGGGAGAAATAAACACCCGACTGTTCTCAAAATATGAAGACACATCCGAAACATACCCGGTAATCTCTATGTCGGCCCCGGCCAGGGATCGTACCGCATCTGTAGGGTGGCTGCCAACAATGGTGCAGGTGATGCCCTCAATGGCCTGTTGAATTTTAGGGAAGATCTTTTCAATAAACCAGATCATGGCATCTTCATTCGGCGTATGCATAAAGCCCCCGATGAACAACAAGCCCCGGCGCTTCTCAAAGGGCGTTGAAGCGCCAATAATTTCATGAACATTGGAGATAACATGAACCTTGTCTTTATACCCGTGGGCTTCCAGGGTTGTTTTCTCAACATCACTGACAACCAGGATATCATCTGCCATATCGGCCAGGAAGAATTCAATCTGTTTCCAGTACCCGGCATCGCAGCCGGCATCAAACTTAGCCCGGCGCTCTTCCCTTAAGAAATGCAGGTCCACAGTATCATAAACGATTCTTGCCTTTGAGAAGGTCCGGGCATGGTAAATCATATTCACGGCCACATGGGGCCTTGAAAAGATTATCAAATCAAAAAACCGGCCGTTTTCCCGCATGTATTCGTCAAACCTGATATCACCGTAGAGGACCTCAACCCCAATGCCTTGAAGATGCCGTACATAATCGTTAAACGCCCGGTTCTCAGGCCAGAAGACCACCTGATGCCCTGACCGGGAAAGAATTTTTAAAATACTGAACATCCGAAGAGAGCCCGAATCTCTGTCAAAAGTGGGGGCATAATGATCCACAACCAGAATGGTTTTACCATGGCGTCTCTGCCGGGCATAGAAAAGGTCATCCGGCCCTTTATAATGCTGTTGTGCCAGAACTTCTTTCCACTTGTCAAAAAACTTTTTATGATTTTCCTGCTGGAACCGTTTAAACCCGGTATTGATATCGGTTCCGGAAGTAATTCCCTCGTAATGGACAACCTTTGCCAGGGGCTGATAAATAACCTTGTACCCAAGTTTTCGGATGGTAAAACACAGATCAGTATCTTCATAATAAGCCGGCGCATACCGCTGATCAAAACCGCCTGCTTTCCGCCATAACTCTGCAGGTATCATCAGACAGGCACCGGAGCAGTAGTCCACCTCTTTTTCATAACAATATGCCGGACAGTCCGGGTCCCCACCCCGTCCATAATTCCACCCAGAGGCATCCTGCCAGATAATGTTTCCGGCCTCCTGAAGTGTGCCGTCAGGATAAAGCAGCTTAGCGCCTGTTATACCAACGTTTTTGTCCTCTTCAAATGGTTTTATCAGGCTGTCCAGCCAGCCTTCCGTCACCTGGGTATCGTTGTTTAAAAACAGAATATAGCGCCCGCGGGCCTTGTCGGCACCCATATTACATGCTCCGACAAAGCCCTTGTTCTCTTCGTTGATGATGGGAGTAAGCCCTTTTGTATTCCGTAACAGATCTGCTGTATTGTCTGAGGACCCATTATCCACCACAATCACTTCATAGGGAATCTGGGTATTGGATTTCTCAATAATGGATTTCAGGCATCGGTATGAATAATCTACCTTATTGTAAACAGGTATGACGATACTGATTTCTACGGATTCTTGGACTGGAAACTCAAGATCAAAAGATACGGCTGGCTGCTGTTTTCCCCGCTTGCCCGGAACTCTTTGGGCAATTTTCCGGAAGAAAGCACCAGGGCCTTCCCGGAACAGGACCACCGGTGCCAGAATGGAAAGTCTGTAAAGGCGCCTTCTCCAACTGTTTTCCGGCAGGAACCTGTCCAGCATCCGCCTGTACCTGTTTAAAAACCGCCAGGCCAGAGACCCGTGTACAAGATCCAACTCCTGCTGCAAACGGCCGGCATGGGCTTCTAACCCGTGAAAATCATTTTTTACCGCATCATAGGCCCTTATGCCCTTTTTAATTTCCTGGTGCATCCGGTCTATTTCTGCTTGATACCCCTGATGGATCTGCGCAATCTCTTTTTCCAGGGTTAGAATCTTTGTCTCATACCCTTCTTTGTCAGCCATAAATTCGTTAGAAATTCGATCCCTCTGGTCTTGCCACTCCTTACCAGCTCTTTCCATCTCGCAGGAGTATGTTTCCACTGCCAGAGCGTACTCTTTTTCCAAACGCTGGATCTCGCCTCTATAAGCCTTGTGGAGGGCTTTGATTTCAGTCTCCAACCGGGTTCTTTCCCCAGCCAGGAGGCGGCTGTATGTATCCTCCTTATCCCCAAGCTCATAATTCAAGCGCCGGATTTCATTCTTATGCCAGTCCAGGTCCTTCTGAACGGCATCTATTTTGTTTTCAATACCCCTTCGAATTTTTTTCTGAGATTCCACGGCATGTTCAAGGCCCTTTTTCCAGCCGTCAAGTGTGGTAGGAAACGCTTTAATAACAAACTGGTAGGTTTTGAACTCCGGGTTCACCTTCTCCATGTAGGCCGTAATCTCGCGGGGATACTTTTCCCAAAGAGTTTTCAGTTCCGTGTCTTTGGGATGAACAATGACCCGATCCAGATGGGAAATGAGATACCCGGCAGCATCTAAGGTTTGAGCAAAGCTTTGTTTATCAAAAAAATGAAGATGGGTGTTGTCCAAAAGGCCCGTGTCCCTGTAATCGGCTTTCCCATCAAGGAATTCCAGGGCAACAGAACCATGAACCCCATTGGGAATGGAAATCAGCAGAAACCCTCCGGGGGCAAGAATCTCTCTTAGCCGAACCAAGAGTCCCTGGGCATCTTTAAGATGTTCAAGCACGTCGGCCATCAGAATAATGTCATAGGATGATTCCGGCAGGCCCGACTGTAGATTCAGGCTTTCCACATCCCCGACAATCATATTCTCGCAAAAAGGCAAGGCTATTTCCGCCGCCTTTTCGTCGATCTCCACACAGGTTACCCGGCAGTCCAGTCTTTCCTTCATGACCTTTGTCATGTAACCGGTTGCACAGCCGAGTTCCAAAACCATAGCCCCTTTTTCCACCATGTCCAGAAGCTTTCCATGGCTTGAATCATGGTTGTCGGGATCCAGTCCGTAGTTGTATTTTAAATCGGCCAAAATGACTCTTTCTTTTTTTAAAAACCTTTAGCTGTTCTGTGTTGGTTATTGTCCCAAAAAAACTGACAGCCAAATGGCTGGCAGCAATTTTAAAAATTTCCCTTTATGGTGTTTACCATTGTTCTTACCGGTATATCAAGCATGCCATAGGAATGCTCGGGGCTGTCCAGAGAAAATACGGTAAAATTATCCAGCCAGTCGTATGCAACATGGTTTTCCAGAGTACCTTGACCAAACCCGGCTGAAACAGAATAGCTTCCTGTCCTGAGCATGGGGATAAGAAAAATAAAACTGATCTGTAGGATATCTCCCTTTTGACAGGGTTTCAATACAGTCCCGGACGTATCAGAATTGGTCTTGATCAACTCATTACCCAGCAGATCCTTGATAATGAATCCGGCTAAAGGCATCTCAATATCTGCATTGGCAGTAATCTCTATGGAAAGATGAATTTCCATACCGGCCTTAAATGTATCCTGTCTTCTGCCTTTATTATCCGTGAGAAGAAACCCTGTAATTCGGGCCTTATCATTGCCAAACCGCTTGTCCCAACGGGCAATCTTTTCAAATTCCTCAAGGTCCTTAATTTCAAGAACATTTCCCTGCTCAGGAGGAGTTGCGTTTTCCGGCTTTTGAAACTCTTTATCTTCAGGGCCGACCAGCCCTCCGGTATCTTCCCCATTCCAGAGTATCCTGTAATATTCCTGGACAACATCATCCGGCTTTCCAAATAAAACCATTTCTCCTCTCTCAAGCAGCATGGCCTTAGTACACAATTTTATAATGGCCCCCGTATCGTGGGTGACAAAAAAAATGGTTTTCCCCTGTTTCTGGAATTCACGGATTTTGGTCATGCACCGATGCTGAAAATATACATCTCCAACGGCCAGGGCCTCGTCAACCAGCAGGATGTCCGGATTAACATTTACGGCAACGGCAAAGGCCAGGCGGACATACATCCCGCTGGAATAGTTCTTGACAGGCTGGTCCATAAAACGGCCAATGTCGGCGAACCTTTCAATCTGATCAAACCGATCTTCTATTTCTTTCTGGGAAAGGCCCAGAATAGAGCCGTTAAGATAAACATTTTCCCGACCTGTAAATTCAGGGTCAAACCCCGAACCCAGTTCCAGAAGCGCGGATATCCGCCCATTAATGTCAATCCTCCCTGAGGTAGGCGTTACAATGGAGGCAATAATCTGCAGAAGCGTACTCTTTCCCGACCCGTTTCTGCCGATGACCCCGATGGTTTCGCCTTTTCCAACCGAAAATGAGATATCCTTCAAAGCAGGAAATTCCCGGTGCCGCTTTTTTCCCCTGAAAACAGCCTCTTTCAACCGTCCCGAAGGATCATCATAAAGCTTATAAATTTTGGAAACATGACTGATTTGAATGGGAATCCCCATAATTTGCGAGCCTTCTTTAATAGTAACTCCTCAGATAACTATCTATGAAACTTTGTTAACTTCACGAGAGTTGAACCTGTTGAAACTGCGTCCCAAAATCCACAACGGATTTTAATATTATACAAAACCAACCAATTGATGGCATTCAAAAACAAAAAATGCAGCCGGGGCTGCATACACTTTGCCGCTTCCAAAGCTGTTATGGTTCACCGTGTTACGGAATCCCCAATCAACCATAATACCAAGGAAAAAGCCTCGGGTTACATATAATTTTTGCCTTGCAAATGCAATAAAAATTATATATTTTTGAACGCCTAAAGGAAAGATTTTTATGGAAAGTGGTTCTGTAATAGAACTGATCGATAAGATCGGGAATAATACCGTTATCGACCCAAGCGTTGAGGTCGTACTGTTCAACCGGCCTGAAACAATCAGCCGGGGTATGGTTATCGGTAATGATTGCACCATATATTCACGAAACCGGTTTGTCTTTGGCGACATGCAGGCAAATGCGGAATCAGACATGGTCATCGGAGATCATGTTATGATCAATTCAGGAGGCTATCTTTCGGCAGAGGGAGGTCTTGTAATAGAAGACTATGTATTGATCGGCCCAAACTGCAACATCCTTTCCGCAGGGCATAATTATTCCGATCCCGATCTATATATCCAGCAGCAGGGACTTTCATACGGTAAAATCACCATAAAAAAAAATGCATGGATTGGCGCCTCCTGCGTCATCCTTCAAGGAATAACCATTGGAGAAGGCGCTATCGTCGGGGCCGGATCAGTGGTTACTTCAGATATACCCCCAATGGCAATCGCAGTTGGCAATCCATCCAAAGTCATAAAATACAGACCAGGTAAGTATCCTTGTACTGAAAACTCATCCCAGGAACGAACCGCAGGTCTTGCTGAAAAAATCCGCTTAGAAAAAGAAATTATTCACGATACTGAAAACTCAGCTTCCCAGGAACGAACCGCAGGTCAGCAAACAATATCAAAAGAAAAAGTTGAAAATCAAACCGGAACGAACCATGAAAAAATCCGCTTAGAAAAAGAAATTATTCAGATCCATCAAGGCTATCAAGAAGAAATAAAGAGACTAAACACAGAAATCAAAGAGATTCATCAATCCTATCAAAAAAAAATTGATCTTCTTCATGCAGAAATGGAAGAAGTGCATAAAGGATATGGACTTAAATTAATGGAACAAAAGAAAAAACAGTTTCCCATCCGATTCAGCCTGAGAGGGTGAATATATCACTGGCATGGTGAATATAAGCCCCCCCCCAAAAAAAGAAGATACTTTAAGTTAATTATAAATCATTCAATAAAATCCGATCGCCCCTTTTTTCATGATCATGCTTGATTCGGGCCGACAAATCCATAAAAGCCCTATACCCTTCGAGCAGTTCCTCATGGGAAATCGTCGGCATTCTCATAATATTTGCGCCAGAACAGTGTCCGAGTAGAGGCTCTTCATGGCGGCTTTTTTGATATAGTTATTTTCCACACACATATTGAACAATTCTGTTCCCGGTAACGGTTGATAAATGGCGACGCTGGCATAACTCGGATCGATGATCCGATTTAGCTCCATCGTCTCTTTTATCGTATCAGGAGTTTCACCAGGTACGCCGATCATGTTCAGCGTCCACACCTGTATCCCTTCGGCCTGGGCATCACGGCAGGTCTTAATAATTCGATCCTTGGAGACTTTTCGCCTCATCACGTTCCGGCGGATATCGTCGTTACCGGATTCGACACCAATGTATATCAGCGTGAGCCCCGCATCCCGCATCAGATGAAGTCGGTCTCGGTCCATGGCCTCAGCCCGGACAAATATACCAAAGGGCAGTCCAAACTCAGATTTGTACATACCACAGAATTTTGTCAACCAGTTTAAATCGATACCGAATATTTCATCATAAAAATTTAAGGAATCGAAGGAATAGTTCGATCGCAATTCCGCAATTTCCTTAATTACATTTTCAGGGCTGCGCTGGCGGACATAGGTACCTTTCCCCTTATAAAGAACCTTGTAGGCGCTGTTCGAACAATAGGTGCAGTTAAATGGGCATCCTCGTGAAGTCATAAAGGCCGGCTCGGATCTGCTTTCATTGAGGAATTCTGCATATGGAACTATTTCACGGTCCGGAAACGGCAGGCTGTCCAGATCCCGGAGCAACGGCCGAACCTCGTTTCGAAAGATTTTACCGGATTCGTTTTTGATCCATATATTCTGAATAGTGGACAGGTCTCCGTTGTTTTCCATTCGCTCAAGAAGATCCAGCATTACATATTCACCCTCTCCGATACAAATCATATTGATACTGGGCTCGGAAATAACCTCTTCAGGCATGAAGGTCGCATGCACACCACCGCAGATAATCGGTACATCAAATTTTTTCTTTATCGAACGGGCGATCTGCCTGGTAAGTTCCCATTGGAAAGTGACTGTAGAAAAAGCGATCAAATCCGCATTTTCCCGCCAGACCATGTACAACAGATCTTCCTCTGAAACATCTGCCTTTATATACAGCAACCGGGTTTCGTAGCCATGTTTTTTAAGAAACCCGGAAAGCGCTCCAATACTGTAAGGATACCTTCTGTTTGAGTTTGTATCCACATCAGTGTAAATAAATAATATTTTCATCCATGCCTCCTCACTGAACTGGCTTTATCGGCGAATTCGTTGATTTCCAACTGTATTCGCCATATATCCTCTTGAATTTCATATTCTTAGTTTATATGGCCACAACAGAAATGAAAAAAGATTACAATTATAATACTCCTGGCGCATAAATGGGAAGAGATGTTCCATTGGGTTCTGATCTGTTTTACTTGCATCATATACCAGGAGACATCGTTGGGAATCAGCACTAAAGGACATCCGCAAACGCCTTTTTGGATTTCATGAACCAGGCAAATCCCACAACCAGCGTGGCAAGAGAGATAAAAAAATATCCGCAGAGCCACGGCCAATCCGGCATCTGCCCCCACAACACCACTCTTCTGGCATCCTGGACAAACACGGCAATGGGATTAAGCCGGCAGTATATCTTCAGGCTTTCCGGCACAGCGCTCAAAGGATAAAATATGGGGCTTAAAAAAAAAAGCATGCTCACCGCCACACCGGTTATGGATCCGATATCTCTGATAAATACACCAAGAGAAGCAATCACATAACTCCATCCCAGGGCAAAAAGGCCAACCGGCAACCAAACTATGGGCAGAAAAATTAATGTCCAGCTCAGACGATGGTCATGGATCAACTGCGCAGCCAGAAGCACCACAAGCCCCAGCGAAGAAAAGACTATAGATTCAATCAGCTTGACCAGAGGCAACACCTCAAGAGGGAAAACCACCTTTTTAACAAAATTAGCATGCCCCAGAATGAGCTGTGGGGAGGCATTTACCGTATCTCCAATGATATTAAAGGTTAAAATTCCCACGAACAGAGCCAGAGCAAAGGAGAGACGGCCCTGATCCATATCCTGCCCCCATTTGGCCTCAAAGATAACGGAAAATACAAACGTATATACAGCCAGCATCATTAGAGGCTGCACAAACGCCCATAAAAACCCTAAAAGCGACCCCCTGTACCTGACCAGGATCGCTTTTCTGGAAAGCTTCATGCATAAATTTCTAAGGCCCCACAGATGCCTTAAGATTTCAACTGGATTTAAAACATCGTGCATAATACCGCCTGTGTATTCATCCTATTTCTCTTTATTCTGATCATTTTCCGGTGAGTTGGATTTTTTATCCGTATTGATATTCCCCCCCTTTTTCAATTCAAAGGAAACTTGCTTTTCGTTCTCATTTCCGCCCCCCCACTGAACAAGTAGGTTATAGGCCGCTTGATCCCCTTTTTTGAAAGCTTTTTCAACCCACTCAATCCCCTTTTTTTCGTCCTTATCCAGAGGAGGTGTACCATAATAGTACATTGAACCTAAATGTACCATAGCTGGCGCATACCCTTTTCTTGCTGCCCGATGATACCACTTAAATGCTTTTCCACGATCTTTTTCTAAAATCTGGGTACCATTAAAATACATCACACCAAGTTCATCCATTGCAAATTCGTTGCCGGAAACAGCGGCAGCATTCATTAGCTTGGTACCTTGCTCAAAATCTTGTTCAATGCCTTCAGCTCCGTCAAGATACATCTTGCCTAGCATGAACATAGCATCCGGGCTGTTTTCATTAACTGAAATTTCAAACAGTTCTTTGGCTTTTAGTTGATTTTTTTTATATCCTGCCAAGCCGAGATAATAGATCACGGCCAATTTATTCCTGGCCATTGTGGAACCCTTTTCTGTCGCTTTAGCATAAAGTTTTGCCGCTTTTTTGAGATCCTGATTGACCAGATCTGTGCCAGTTTCATACATTAATCCCAACTGATAAATGGCATCAGGCTTTCCGTCATCCGCCATTTTTTTTAAAGCGCTTAACTGCTCCTCAGGCGTCAGTGACCCCGATTTTCTATCCCTGATAGAAGCACCCGTTTCGTCCTTACTGCTCTGGGCGCTTTTCCCCGCTTTTTTATCCAGCTTCTGGTCGTTGTTTTTTTCACCGCCAGAACAGGTAAAGGCCAGACATGTTATTGAAAAAAATAAGGTGACCAAAATTATTTTCAGCTTCATTTAATCCTCCGTAAGATCCTTGTGAAATAAAGGTTTTCATATATTTTTTTTCTTGCAATTGCAACGAAAATTCTTTATTTTTATTAATTGTTTATCAAACTATTCCATTTGCTACCTGGAGGACAAAATTTAATGCGAAAAAAAGCGATTTCAATAATAACATATCTTTTTTTAACCGCTACTCTAATTCTGACATGCACTGGTATATGTGCTGCCGAAGACGCCAGTGTATTCGTTAATAAAGGGGATGAATACCTGAAACAAAGTCAAATAGAAGAAGCAAAACAGCAATACGAACAAGCCTGGAAACAGACGCCCGACCTTGAAGCCGTGCTCAGAACCAAAATGGGTGTTTTTCTGACCCAAAAGCAACAATGGCTCGGTGCTGCAGAGCAATTCCAAAAGGCGTCAGAATTAAATCCCCAGAATCTTGTTATTCATTTTAACCTGGCCAATGTTTACGCTTCTATGGACATGATTGATAAAGGAATTGAAGAGTACCGGAAGATTCTTGAAATTCAGCCGAATCTGTATTGGGCTGAATTTAACATGAGTAACCTGTACAAAGAGCAGGGAAATCTGGAACAGGCCATTGTTCACTGTAAAAATGCTTTAAAAATAAACGGCAAACTTGCACCTGTCCATTTTTCACTGGCAGGTCTTTATGAAGAAATAACCTTGATTGACGAAGCCATAGAAGAGTATAAAGTCGCTATCGGACTTGATCCCAAATTTTCAAAGGCCTATTACAACCTAGGTGTCGTGTACTTAAAACAGCACAACCTCGACGACGCATTTGACTTGTTCAATAAAGCCATCGAAGTCAATCCCGGTTATGCAGAGGCATACATTAATATGGGTGCAATTAAAATGTATCAAAAGACCCCGGAGCAGGCTATTCCTTATTTTGAAAAAGGCATAGGCCTCAACCCCCCGAACAAAGGTGGCGCCCTTGTCAATATCTCCGTGGCTTACCGGAATATTAAAAATTACGACAAGGCTCTTGAATATGCTCTGCAGGCACAAAAATTAGAATACAAACCTGCGGATGCCCTCATTCGAAGTATTGAAAAACTTAAAAGTAAAAAAGATGAAAAATGAAATTTAAACTGACTACACTTTCTATCTTCAGCCTTTACATCACTGCCCAGCTATTCATTGGATGCAGCACCATCGGACTTTCCACTCGCCACATGCCTGACAAAACATCTTTATCACAACGAGTGACCGCACTTTGGGATGCACGGGTAAAAAAAGACTGGGCTACTGTTTTCGAAATGACTGATGCCGCGTATCAGAAGACAGAATCAAAAACCAAATTCATAGTTAAAGGCGGACTTAAAGAGGTACTTGACTTCACCATTGATAATATAACAATTTCCAATGATAACAGCGCTATGCCCACTGCAACCGTTATGATGAGATTCACCATTTTTAAGGCCGGGTATAAATTCAAGCCAGTCATTCAAGAACTTTGGCTGTTTGAGCCGAATAACGGATGGGTTCTGAACAAAACCGCCATGAAGAATAAAAAGCCTTTATAGCACAGACTTTTTCTCCAATTAGCTCTTCTATACGAAAATCCATCTAAAGAAAGTTGTCAACAGATTTCTTTAGATGGATTTTTTCTTCTCTGAAGATTTTCTCTAATGGGGCGCCGTCTTTTATTCAGTCGGCATTCATTCTTTTAATAAAGGCCTCGGGACTCAGCTTGAGAACCTCTGTTTGCTCTTTTGAAACATTCTTGGGCTTATGTTTTTCCGCTTGAGCCTTAGATTCAGTCGCCTTAAACTGTGCCAGCTTTTTCTGCAGAAATTCATCTTCAGGTACTTCATCAGTCAGCGGGATATTCTCAACGGCGTGGGACGTTATTTTCAAACTGTTGTCCAACTCAAGCGTCAGCACTGAAAGATATTCGCCCCCCATGCTATTCTGAACGATCAGAGTATCTCCAACCTTTTCAGGATTTTTTGTCAAATTTCGTCCATGCCCTGCCACTGCCACTGAAAGTTCCGGTAAAGGATTATAGGTAAGGAAATTTTGGGTTCCTTTCAGCATGAAATGGGATAGAAGAATCACAACATCCGCCTTATCCTTCAGTTCTGCTAAAATCGGTTTCAAAGATGAGAGAGGCTCTGTGATCTCCACGTTTTTATCAAGTCGGGCGTCTGCGTGAAACAATACCTTGGATGCAATTCCTGTCACCGCCACCCGAAACGTCCCAAAATCCTTTATAATATATGGCTTTACAGACACAGCCCCCTTTTGCCCGGATTTTATATCCACATTTGCCGAAACCAGTTCAATTGGATATGACGCCAGCTTTTCATTGAGAAAAGAAGCGCCCAGCTCAAGTTCACCCTCGGCCAGGTTCACTGCATCGTAATGCATCCGGCTGATCCCCTCAAGGATGGTTTCCGCCCGAATCTGAGGGATACTCCTTGAGTTGTGAAACATATCACCGCAATCAACCAGAATAAAATTCTCCCGACTCTTTCGTAATTCTGCAATTTTGCCGGCCCGACGGGCCAAGCCTCCTTTTTTAACCGCTCAACCACAGGGTAAAACATAGCCGGCCGTATCTCCGGTATAAGCAATGGTCAATTTCTGGCCGCCAAAACTTGCCGCAACCGAAAACAGAGAAAGACATAGAACGCTTATCACCCCGGTCCAAAAACGTTTCACAAACAACTCCTTACATCTTACATATTTATTCACTCAAGTATGGCCCCGGTCAGCATCTGCATATCTGCAGATCCATACCCGTAGGTTCCTAAAACAGGACTACCCTGTTCCACCTTTATCCGGATATGTGCTATATCCGGTATAATGGCAACGTTAAACATATCCCGAATCATATAGCTACTTTTACCATTTATTTCAAGGTTTTTGACCACCCCATCGGTCAGGGAGTTACCCTGGGCATCAAAGGGTGTAAACCTGACAGAAGAAACGGCATCTCCTGTGTTGCACAATACCATACCGGTCCACCAGATGCTGTCAGATGCCACATGGGGAAGACAAAGAGCTGTCGTCACGTCAGATGCTGCATTCAACGGAAGCTTAATCATGTCTTGGGCAATAGTTGTTTCATACGTATAATAACCAGCAATAGCCCCCGTTGCCTCTATTTTGATGAATCCGGCACAAAGTTTACCACCGGTAACACCTGGGAACAAGGCGGCCAAATCCGTTTCTATTTTAGCATGGGAATCAAGCTCAATGACTTCAGTCACCGGATCATACGAAGAAGAAAGCAGCTGGACAGATACCACAACGGTTTCATCCTCTATATTTATCAGGGTTAGTTGCGTGGACCAGATACTATCGGAAGCAGGATTGGGAAGATAAAATTCCGTCCCCGGAATCAGACCCGGGATCATCTCATTGGCGTCACTGGATCGTGATACCCACCCTTCATACACTGAGACCGCAGCACTGGCGTTTATAAGTATCCATCCGGAAGCGGTATTATCATCAAAGGGGGAAGAAGATCGGGTAAAGTGATCTATTTCTTTAGAGTTTAACGCAATGCTAACGTCTTCAACAGCCTCTCCACTGTCTGAAAAAAGCTGAAACTGCGCGGTTATATCTGAACCCTGGGGATTATACACCCCCCAGGACTTAATCACACTATAGTCTGAAGTGCATGGACTTTCCGGAACAACAAGCTGGGTATCAAACACATCCCCTTGAAATGAGGCCATCTGCTCTTCATATTCTCCGGACAAATTGACGATACTGATGGCTTCCGGGGCATGAATTTTTATTCCATAGAAGTCATCCTTCTCCATTTGATTACGGAATGGAAAATCATCGCTCAAAATAACATATTTTTTACCGGGCCCAAGAGTAAACGGCCCAAGGTAGGTATCCACAGGAGAACCATCCGAAGCATACCCTGAAATCATAATATTTGAAACCTCTTCATCCGAGGCATTTACAAGGGCATACCCTCCCCAGCCATAGCCTTTCTGGGCCTTTGCCCTGACAAATTCAAAACCTTTTTTAATGTCATAGGTAAGGGTATAAATGCCAGGAAGGTCATAACTGTCCTTGCTGAATACAAGTTCATAGGGAGGGACACCGGAATTAACCGTCAGGCTGACATCGGTATCCAGATCCCCCTGGGAAAGAAGCGTACCGTCAGAGTCTGTTATGGAATATTGTATAGTCTCATCCGTATCATCGATACGCTCCAAATTAATAGTGATAAGCTCCCCTTCCTTTTCCCCAAGCAAATAAATATCTTCATTGAGAAGAATCATATTATAGAAACCGGGATTAAGTGAGACCGGAAGATCCGATTCAGCAAGGTCATCAGAAGAGACTGCCATTTCCTTAATGGTATCATAATCGAGGTACGGATTTTTAATATTGTAAGATTCAGGACGAAGCACGTAGGTGGGATGATCATAGGAGTTCTGGGAATCCCATGAGGAGCTGACATATTCCGAGCCGGATTTGACTAAGGTGTAATAATAGGTCTTTTGGACCTCTTTTGTACCGGAATAGTCGGGGGCCACCTGATCATCTGCGTACCAGATGGTACAGGTTACATATTCTTCATCGCCGAAATCATCAATATCCATTAGATATTTATAAACAGGATAATTCCACGCTTCATCACTGGGATCAATTTCAGCATAAAAGGCAAGGCTCTTCTCTCCGATATAATTTAGAAGCCAGTTATGCAGCACAAGTGGTGAATCCACAGTTTCATATTCATCCGACTGATATGACAGTTCATAGGCTAGCGTGAGGAGACCTTTTTTATCGCCAATTCGAAACAGTAAATTGTTCACCGTTGACGGAACAAAATCTATGGGCTCCATTATTGCTGCGGCAGACCAGGCATCACAAAGGCCAACCCAGGTTTCGGCGTCAGGATCATAATTATAGGTCAGATAATAGTTGGAAGCAGGCCCCCTCTTTACATTGGAGGTAATCAAATCATATTTCTCAAGGGGCGCAGGACTCCCCCGGTATCCCACCCCAGTGACCAATCCGCCGCGATAACTCGGCCACCACCATCCTGACCAGGGGGTGTCAGTAGCCTCTCCGGATACTTCTTCTGCATTCAGATGTGGGACAGCCACAAGCATTACCAGGGCACATACGGCAACTAAAAAAATTTTAAATTTTCCCATGAACTCACCTTATTATGCACACTATCAAAATAAAAGGGGGGATACGGATTACCCGCTCCCCCCAATATATAATTCAAACTGGAGTAAATGTGTGATTCACATGCACCTGCCGATATCGGCAGGTGCATGTGATCATTGTTCAAATTAACTGATTACTGCTGGGCAAGGTAACCAGTACCTTCATCTCCGTTACCTGTGAAGGCGAACCCTCTTGCAGCAAAGGCGCATTCTGCAGTAACGCTGTAGTTGTTAGCCATATCAAAGCCGCTAACGTCAGTCAGGTCTTCAGCGGTCACATCAGTGTTTACCCACTGGGAACCTGCAACGATAGTACCGGTGGTGTAGGTAGCCTGAGCACCTGTGCTGTCTGAGTAAGTCAGTTCAGCAACACCGTCGGTGGTTCCAACGTTGGTGATTACGTAACCGCCCCACCATCCGGCAGCATCATCACCCGGCAGCCAGGGGAAGTACAGAGTGGTTGAGCTGGAGCTTGCACAAGAGGTAACAAAAGTACCGATTGTCAGGCTGTCAGAGAAAATTTCACCACAGGGATACCGATTCAGGGTAACTTCGATGGTTACTTCTTCACCAGCAGCAACGGAAGCGTTGGTATAATTGAAGTCAGCGAACTTGATCCAGAGGGTGTCGTAATCGTCAAGATCCATCAGGACGTTAGCGCTATTCTGAACAATCTTATCGACTCTTTTGCCATCAGCAACGGCGCAGTCGGAGTCGCCTATACCAGTAGCAACATCTGAGCCTTCATAAAGAATCCAGTTTGTTGTAGCAGTAGACACCTCGGAAGTACCTACGCTAGTGGTGTAGCTTTCACATTCATCTTCGTCGCTTGTGTAAGCGATAACCTGGGGATAGCCGCCGAAGTATACACCATCACTGGGAGAGGTAATCTCTGCAGTAACATAGTATTTGTCGTCGATATCTCCAAAAGCGCCGGAAGAAGCTTCGATCATCAGCTTGTTAGCAAAAGAAGTGGTGCAGTAGTCGCCGTTGCTGGAGCTATTATTGTAGTTAAAGTCACAAGTGGTGCTCTGGCCACTGGTAATAGTAATGGTATCAGTGGTTTCGCCTTTGCAGCTGGCAAGGGCAATAGTGTTAGAAGCAGCGGTATGCGCGATCTGGGAGTCACCGGAGAAGGTGAATTTGTCAGATTTGGAAGCATAGGAAGTATAGAGATACTGTCCTGAAAGCTTGCTTGCATCAGCACACAAAGTATTTTCAACATAGGGTGCGCCTGCGGTGACACCAGTAGTGTTATCTCCGCCGATTACTTCGTCAGTAGTACCGCTGATGTTGCTTTCACCATAAACGCCGTCACCGTCTGTATCAAGAATGATACAGCTGTGAGTCGCAGTAGTAGTTGTGCTATCGCTGTAAGCCTTTCCGTCAAACAGTTTCAGCTCCAAGGTACCGTCAGCATTAACTGTAACTTTGTCATTTGAACTTCCACCCAGTGCATAAATGGCGATTCTTCTGCCATTTATGGCTCCTTTTACCAAGAAAGCCATATTACCAGTTACAACAAATGTAGGCGTGGCGCCACCGGCAGTAACGGGGCCGGTACCGATAGTAGCAGTCCTGGACTGAATACCATTACCAACAGCAGTTCCACCAACTGAATTAAATACAGTCGCGGTGTAATCGGAACTGGCATTTACCGCCACAGAAGGAGTGGCGGCTAACATACCTGTAACAACGTAATTATAGTTCTTGCAAAGGGTGATGTTTTCCGGAAGATCCATGTACCACCAGTCACCAGCGGTAATAACGGAGTTGCCGTCAAAAGAATAAGTGGTTGAACCGATTTTTTCGCAACCAGCTTTGTAAATGGTTGGTGAAGTCAGGGTCATTTGAACCTGATTGGCAGCAAAGGAAGCAGTGGCAAAAGTTGCAACTGCCATTACTGCTGTCATCACAACAAACAATTTTTTCATGATTCTCTCCTAAGTTAATTTAATTTTCTGCAATTTTTACCACAACGTACTTACCCCAGTTTAAACTCTGAATTATTCCTCCCTTTTTTTAATACGCACTCTCATCATTTATGTTTATAAGAATAAATTCCTGGTTTGATTGATTCGCTTCATGAATTAAAAGATTCTGATCCGGTACAAATAAAATAATCTGGTATCCTTTGCCTGAGCTTTCGATCTCTTCACATATGACTCCGGCAGACGCTGTTTTTGAATGAATGCCAGCATCATATATTACCATGGGATTTTTTGCAAGCCCTTCTCCGATGTCGTACACGCCATTTTCATTTAAATCTGCATATACCACTCCGATAAGCCAGCTTCCCTCAATATCAGCATCATGCATTTCGAAGGTTACACGGCATTCAACGGCATAGCCATCCTCGGTCTCTGCCAGATCAACTGCGACGTCTATCCCGACACTGTGAAAATCGGCTGACATCAACAGATCGTTTTCACCCAGCAAATTGAACACGGTATTTGCGATATTCGCCTGGGAAGAGACGCTTTCCAGCTCATATCTGACAGATACCGAATATCCTGAACTCTCATAATCCCAAGAGATCATATCCTCGGGAAACAGAGGAGCAATGGACAACGTTGCCCGCTGCTGGTTCAGCAGGTTGAGTATCTGATTTCTCACAAGCTCACTGTCGTCCAGAGCTGACATGGGTTGCCCCCAGACCACTGCCCCTATGTAAGCATTAAACCGCATACCGTTCAACTCTACCTGGGTTTCATAGACCTGAATACCAACCTCCAGCATCTCCGCTGAAGACGGGGAGTTCTCATCGTTATTCGTTTCTATCTGCTGCAATATATGATCAAACAGAATCTGGGCCGCATTCCCTGTTCTCATATAGTTGGAAAACATAAGCACGGCCACTTCGGAGCCGCCGCTCACCATGGGATATCCCACGTCCTCTGCAGTTAATGGCGTAACGGCATCACCGATCCCAAATTCATTATAGCAACTGGCCGCCACAATGCTTTCGGCTATCAGGCACAGCTTTGTATTCAGAACCAGATCCACATCTCTTTGCTGGTTGATCAAACCCATGAGCTTCAGCTCAACAGAACTTAGATCTTTTCCCTGGGCTGTGGAAACTACAAATGCGCCCGCAAAGATGCAGATCCAAATTTTGATTATTTTATGCATTTTCAATTTCATGGAAAATAAACATAGCAAATTTTGTGCCCACGAGACAAACGGTCAATCACTTGATAAGTTTCAATATACAACATACTATAAAAACAGAAAAAATATCATTTTATTTTTTTTTAGACGCTTTCTTTTTTTTAAGGAATATCTTTCCTGTGACATAAATGAATGGCTATAATGAACCAGCCCGGCTAAATTAAACCGCATTTCCGGCTTTAAAACCGCTTTGAAAATTTAAGTTCAAGACTGAATTTTTCACCCTGTACCGGGCCGAATATCCCTGGTTGTAAATAGCTCTGGTCCAGTATATTTTTCGCAATGATATCCGCGTTCAGTTTCCAGCGAAACATATCTTTTATCCTGATCCCGGCATCAATGAGCCAAACATCGTCATAGGTCTGGACCTCATCATCCAGCAGATACCTTGCAGATATTTCTGAAATATACCGGCATTCAAGCCTGGCACTGAGCCACTTGTTTATATGCCAGGTAACATCTGAATTGAACAGTATTTCAGGGCCTGTATCATAAGGTTCATAAATATCGATATAGTGGTCAACAATCTGCCCATTCTCGTAATAGGAGTAATCATTATAACGGAAATGGACATCCCGGCCGGAACTATTCACCCAAGAAATTCCCGAGTTAACATCCAAAGGCTGCACTGGTGAATATTTCATTTTAAACTCAATACCATAGAAATCTCTGTTAATCGGTTCGGAAAGACCGATTGCAGAGTCTTCCACATACCCGCCCCTCAGTCTGCTGTAAAAACCGGTAACATCCATTTGAATCTTTTTATTGGGTGTCCACTCCGTTTGACCAGAGAGAGTCTCAATATTCTCCATATCAGTTTTCTCTTCCTGCAGCTGTTTGGCAACTGGTGTCCGATAGGCATTTCCATAGGTACATTTTACTCCCCATTGCTTGGAAGGGGTCCATGAAAGGCCTGTGTTATACGAAACATTGCTGCCGGACTGCTCATGATCGTCCCAGCGGCCTCCGATCCACATATCCACCTGCTTGACGGTATGCTGGTATTGACCGAATGCCGAAGTCGTTCTGATGGAATAATCATAAGCATCCCACCACGGAAGGAAGGAGTAGTTATCAGATGAAAAATAATCCGGATAATAATTGTCCCAGACAGGCAGATCATCAATCTCTTCCTGTCTGACGGAGACGCCCGTTGTGATCAGGCCATTTCCATTCCAGACGTTTTTTTCATGGACCAGCTCGCCAAAGAACACGCGGTCCCTGCTATCCAGATCCAGATCAACAATTTTCGTAGCCGTATCAAACCAGGACATGTAGGCGGTCCATCTTAAGCCGGAACTAAAATTATACTTTTTACTGCCCTCAAGCTTGATAAACCCGGACAGCGCCTGGTTCACCTCTTCCCAGACTATCTCTCCGCTCTCTTCCGACCGGGTGTAGGGCATATTATAAAATGACAGATTGGTGCTGAGTTTGAGCAGCTCACCAAACCCGCCATTTCCGGTAAATTCAAAAAACTCGGACTCATCCGCAGTTCCTGATCCATATCGCTCACCAGGCGACACAGGACTGGACAGATCACCGGATCCCCAGAAACGGACCACATTATACGTCTCTTCATCTGCCTGGGCCCCTTTACCGCCGCTCAGAGCCATAAACCAGTTCCGATCCCCCTTTTCTCCGCCCCAGCGGAAATAGGCGCTTTCTTTTATATCACCAGATCCGTAACGAAGACCTGTTTCAGCTCCCTGGTAGTCTTTTCCGGTAAGCGGGACAATGTTTACAATGCCTGTGAGGGCATCCGCCCCCCATAAAACAGATCCTGGTCCTTTTATAATTTCAATGCGTTTAATCGACTCCAAAGAAAAATATGGGTTGATGCTGTTGTAATTTTTATTCATTCCGGATCCTGTGGGAACAGAATCGTTGAGCATCAGCGCGGCATTGGGCATACCTCTTAAATAAATTGTGTTCCCAGCCTCTGCCGGGGAGACAAAAAATCCGGGTTCTGAATCCAGCACATCAGATAGCCCTGAAGCCCCGCTTTGCTCAATGCACTCCCGGGTGATTACATCTGCAATAGCCGGCGCCTTCCAGGCTCCCTCTTCACGGCCGGAGGCGGTGGTAATCACCTTAAGATCCTCCCCGACCCACATGAGATCAGTGCTCTCTTCCGCATAACAACAGCGATTATTTTCCACAACACTGAGCAGACACTCCAAACATGCGAGTAGAAAAATAAGGAAAATACAGAACAATCGAGGCCTGTTAATCATATCCCGACCCTCTATCCTATTAATCCAGATAATCCGTTCTCCTTTATTCCCATGTGCCGATTTAACATCTTCATCACGATACGGTTACGCCATCGAGTATCTCATATGCGTCATGACTTTTTAACCAGTACCCTGAATTTTGCACGGGTCATTCCCAGCAGCTTGGCTGCGGCCGTTTGATTATACCCGGTTTTCTCAAGTGCCTGTTTGGCTAAATCCAGCTGAATACTTTCCAGGGAAATGCCGTTCTCCGGTAGAATAAAGCCGCTATCTTCTTCAGGCATGGGGGTTTCGTCCTCAAGAAAAAACAGTGAATCAGATGTAATTGTTTTGACATTGCCTGCTAAAATGACAGCCCGCTCAATAACATTTTGAAGCTCTCGGACGTTGCCGGGCCACCCATATTGTCGAAGCATATCACAAGCGTTTTCAGTCAGCTCAATATCACCTTTCCGGGTCTGCAGGGAAAGAAAATATTTTGCAAGTGGTACAATATCCTCTTTTCGTTCCCTTAGGGGCGGCATTTCAATGGGGAACACATTAATCCTGTATAACAGGTCACTTCTAAAATCTCCCTGTTCAGCCATTTTTTTCAAATTGCGATTAGTGGCGCATATAATCCTTACATCAACAGGAATCTCCCTGTTTCCTCCAACCCGCTGAAACCGTTGTTCCTGTAGGGCTCTTAGCAGCTTTGCCTGAGCCTCTTTGGGCATATCACCGATTTCATCCAAAAACAGGGTACCTTTTGTGGCATATTCAAATTTTCCTTTTTTTCTTGACTCTGCACCTGTAAATGCACCCTTTTCATATCCGAAGAGCTCTGACTCCACCAACGTGGGGGTTATGGCTGCGCAATTCAAAGGAACAAACCGGCTTCCCCGACGTTCACTGTTCTCATGGATATACCTGGCAAGCAACTCTTTCCCGGTACCGGACTCCCCGGTGATCATAACAGCGGATGAAGTCGGCGCCACCCGGCCACCCAAATTTATCACCTCATTCATCTGGCTTGATTCATAAACAATATTTGTTTTATAAGAGATGCTTTTTATCTCTTCTTTAAGCTGCCTGTTTTCAGCCATAACACGGGACAAATCAAGGCACCTGCCTACCGTCATTATAATGCGCTCTTCTTCAAAGGGCTTGGTAATATAGTCCGAGGCCCCGGCTTTCATCGCCTCAACTGACGCATCTACGGTGGCAAAAGCTGTAATAAAGACAACCGGCAAATAAATATTTTCAACCTTAAGAGCCCTGAGCAAGGACATCCCGTCCATTTTGGGCATTTTAATATCGCTGATCAGCAGATCGTACTGATTTTTCCTCAGTGACTCTAGGGCCTCAGCACCGTCCCCGGCCTGATCGACCTGGTACCCGTTCCGTTCCAGCATAAGTGCCAGTAAATGACGCATCCGTTCTTCATCATCTGCAATCAATATATTTGCGTTTTCCATATATACTCCTTGTCTATTCCTTTATGCCGGGAATAATCAGGCTGAACTTCGACCCGCTTTCAGGCCTGTTCACAGCCGATATCTCGCCTCCATGGGCTGTTACTGCCTGCTTAACAAAAGCCAGACCCAAGCCGGAACCCTTTGATTTAGTGGTATAAAATGGTTCAAAAATACGTTCCAAGTCCTCAAGAGGAATTCCTTGACCCGTATCCATGACATCAACCTGCCAATCACCTTTCTGGGTCGTTGCAACTTTAACAATCACCATCCCGCTGTCTCCCACGGATTCAAAGGCATTTTTTAACAAATTTGAAACACTCCGGGTTAAAAGAGCCTCATCAGCATCTGCATAAAAAGGGGTTTCAGAAATCTCGGGTAACCTGAAAATTATATCAGGGCTGTCGTTATACATGACTTTAAACCGGGTGCAGATATCGGACAGCATACCGTTCAGATCAATCTTTTTAAATGCGCTATGGGTCGGTCTCGAAAAAGCGAGAAAATCTTCGACCAGGCTGTTGACATGGCGAATTTCGTCTTCGATATACCATGAAAACGAATTATCTTTCGGGATATGGAAATCTTTTCTCAGCATATCAAAGGAACTTTTAATAATCCCCAATGGATTTTTTAATTCATGGGCAATCATGAGAGAAAACTTACCGACCTCCGCCAAGGCCTGGTGCCTGGCCATTCTTGTGTTTGCCTCATCAAGCCTCAGTCGGTTTTGCTCCAAAGAATCCAGCATCTCATTAAAAGCGGAGGATAACTTTCGGGTTTCAGGAAGTGAACCGAGTTCGGCACGATAGTTTAAATCACCTTTCCCGACTTTTTCGGCACTATCTGCAAGATTCCGGACCTCCCGGACCATAGGTCGTGATATAAAAAAGAAAACGCCGCCTCCAACCAGGGCCAGCACCCCGGAAAGAAAAAAAAACTTAATCATAATCTCAATCATCAGGACATTGATGCCGTGAGTTGAATATACAATTTTAACTTTTCCAATGGTCTGAATGTTCTCCTGGGAAGACCGCCTGAAGGGATTGTGCTTCGGGGTAGCAAAAAGCATGTTTTCACCACCGGCCTTTTTAAAAAACACCGGGGTTTCCACATAAGAGATGGGAGAAGGGACTTGTCGTTCAATGTCAACCAGGACCGAATTCTGATTATCACAAATCGTGACCCGCCCTACATCTTCCTCACCTAAAAGGTTCAATGCCAGGCTTTTAAGGCCCTCTCTGTCATTGATTAACACCCCGACTTCGGCATTAAGAGCAAGATACTTTGCCAGAAAGGAAATGCGATCAGCAAACCGTTTTTGCATAAATTCTTTCGTAATCTGGAGTCCGGCAAGCTGCAGGGCAAAAGCGACGCCGGTCACCATAATCAGTGCCGCAACCAATAGCCTGAGCTGGATTCCGCTGTTTCGAAATATCGTCATTTCACCCCACCATCTTCGGGGACCGGTTCCATCCCTAACAACCGGATCAGTTCAGTGTTTACAGTAAACTCAAACGCTGGCTCAGGCATCTGGCAGGCGTGACCGTCCATCATATCGGTCAAAATTTGTGCGGCCTGTCGCCCGACCTTTTCGTAGTCAATGACAAAGGCGGCAACAGCTCCCTGTCGGACAAAATACCTGTTATAGCCAACAATACCTATATTTCGCTCCATTGCCTGTTTTATAATATACTGAATAATACTTTCGGAAATAACGGTCTGGTCAGGAATCATCCAAAGCATATTAAGATGCTTCATTCCTTCAGCCAGCACTTGGGCCACCTGGTTTCTGGAGTTAACCTTCAGCAGGGATAGCGGTATCCCGAATGTGTGAAACCCGGACAATGCCTGTTCAGCAAAACCGACATTATACCGGGGATCAAAAATGAGCCCTGGTTTAAGTCCCTGGGGGAACGCGCCAATAATCTCTTCAACCTGCCTGAAAACTGAAATCTTCAGGCTGATGCCGCAGGACAGAACAGTTGACGGCTCTATTACATTTTCGGGGTCCAGAACCATGAAATACACTCTGCCACTGACCTGGGGCAGGTTACACTTATACGATTTAGCCATTGCCTCGGGGCCGGCAGCTGCCCAGTAGGTATAACCATCCGCCAGCAAGGCTTTGCCTGTTTCCCCGAACTCAGACTGAGTCATGTTTTTTATCTCTACAATTTTGAGATCAACCCGTTTTCCTTTCAGTCCGGCTTCCAGTCCGCTGACAGCCTCAAAGTAGGGTTTAATTGTGTCTGAAATAAAAACAGCTGCTTTATTGTTGCCCTGTGCCACCTCCCAGGGAACCAGGCTGATGATTAAAATCATTGCCCAAAGCAGCTGTTTCATACTTAAAACTATATTATTATTTGTCTTGCTTACCAGTCTGCGCTCCTACAACAGAATTGTTTACAAAGTTTTTTTGGTTGCCTCATTTTTCAGACTCTGGCTCTGAGCCTTGCGCATACTTACTTGTCCTTTGACGAAATTCCCGTGTAATGGTGGCGATTTCTTCCATTGAATATATGACATGTGGTGTAATAAAAATTGCCAGCTCGGTTTTCTCAAAAGATGTTGAATCCTGTCCAAAGATCCATTTCAGTCCCGGAATCTTATACAAAAGCGGTAAACCGGTTGAGTCATCACTGTTGGTACTGGTCATGAGCCCGCCGATCATAACGGTTTGTTGGTGATTGACTGTAAAGGTAGTATTTATATTCCGTGTTCGAAAAGAAAGATATGTTTCTCCGCCAGCGTCTACGCCATCACCAGTGTTGCTGACTTCCTGGTTTAACTCCAAAGTTACAAATCCCTTGTCATTTATATGAGGAGTTACCGTCAAAATGATACCTGTTTTTCTGTACTCTACCGTGTTGGTTACCACATTATTCCCATCGGTTACAGTGGTATATGACGTGCTCACAACAGGAATCTCATCGGCCACATCTATGCTTGCTTCCTTATTATCTGTCGCCAGTATAACTGGTGTGGATAGGATATTTACCCTGTTTTCACTGGCTAAAAATGATAAGGCCGTCTCCCACTTATCAGATAAGCCTATGGAAAAATTGAGACCGCTTGACCCAATGGAGCCGGAAGTTTGCCCACTAAATCCTTGACCGGAAAGATATTTGGTCCACTCAATGCCCATATCGCTTTTATCCGTCAACGAGATATCGGCAATGGTGACTTCTATGAGGACCTGCCGCGGCATAATGTCAAGCTGCTCAATCACTTTCTTTACAATTTGATAATCAGATGGATAGGCTTCTATAATTAATGCATTCCTATTTTCATCCGTTGAAATTTTGATACTCCCCTTTAAGGTATCGGCACCGGTATCAGACAGAGCATAGGATTTGGACTGTTGCACCTTCACTTGAGATGTATCGGTGGTCGTTTTCTCCCTTGCAGGCAAGCCTGTTGTCTTGATGGCATTCGTATTTGCAGAGGTTCCCGTGTCCGTTCCACCATCTTTAAGGAGCCGGTTTATGGTCTGTTTGTCCGGCTCTGTTCGGGAACCTGCCAATGCCGTCGCTGATTCGTCCTGCTGTTTTTTTCCATCTTCCTGATCTGATTCTGAAAAAACCGTTGTCAAAATACTGCTTAAGTCTGCGGCGGTGCCATTTTGCACCTTATATATATAAATTTTTGTGGACGCATCATATCCCGGAGCGTCTATCTGCTTCAGCATATTTTCCACCCAGCTCAGAGCTTTGGAATCGGAGCTGATCCCAATAATTGCGCTTAGACGCTTAATGGGGATCAAAGAAATTTTATCACCCTGTTTATCATATGCCGTAAGCAACTCCTGCAATAAGGAGAGAGTTTCATCGACATCTGTATATTGAACATGAAAAAACCGATGGTCCTTCTGGCTGAATGTATCAATATCAAACAGATGTACCAGATTTAAAGCTTTGAGCACCACTATTCCCTTGTCCACGATCAGCATGGTGTTTGAATCCTCATGGGAAACAATGGTACCAACGGAAGAAAGAAAAGGTTCCAGTATCTTCACCATCTCATTGACACGAATATGGTTAAGAGAAATAATCTGAATAATTATTCTCTCTCCAGGGGCGGCATCAGCCATGTCAGAACGAAGATGAATATTGGCAGGCAGCTTAGACGCATTCTCAAGAGCAACGATCCGGTAAAGCCCTCGCTCTTCGACAGCTGCCAGGCCGTTGGCCTCCAAGATCTGGGAAAAAACCGGAAATACCTGATCCGGATGAAGGCCTCCGGCCGTATGCACGGTAACGCTGCCTTTTATGCCGGTATCCAGAATATAGTCCAGCTTGAGAATTTCTGCAAATGTACGGATCACCTCACTTAAACTTGCATTATCAAAATTAATGACAACATCCCCATGATCTGTTGTTTTTTTAACCGGGTATTGACTAAGGCGAACCGGCCTTTGAACTTTGACCATTGAATGAGCCTCGGGTTCCTGTGCCTGTTTTGTGAAAAGCTGCTGGGCAATCTGTTTGTCCGTTACAGACTTCACAGGTTCTTGGGTTATATCCGGATCAGCGTCATCCTGCACCTCAACAGCGCCGGATTCTGGATGTTCTGTCTGCAGCCCTTTTCCAGTGAGGGTTTCCGTTTTATAAAAGGCGTTGGGGTCATTGGAGACAGGCTCGCTGGTGCCCAGGATAGAGGTACATCCACTGGAAAAGAGCAATGCACTAAGCCCGAGGCACCAATAAAAAAGTTGTCTGTTTCTGATCATTTCTTACGCCTTATCCTTATCCTTTTTTTGCCAAACGGTGTATCCTTAATCACCCATTCATAACCATCATCTTTATCCACCGTAGCCTTAGAAACCACCCCCTGGTCATCAGACCTATTCGTATTTATAATTCGGGGGGAGGCCACAGCGTCCTTTTGCTTTTGATCTTTAGCAGCAGGCCCCGCTTTCCTAAACGGATCACGCGCGCTATCTTCGTCCGGCGCCTCGTTTTCTTTAAAAAGCGGAACCCTGTACAGGTGATCTTTCAATGAAACAATGATATCGGTGGGAAAAATTTTTTCTATGGTATATTTCCCTATTTTATCCTTTTCATTAACCCGAATCTGCCTTCCTTTATTTTCCGGGTCGGGATCATTTACAAGGGCAATTTTATAGTCCTTCATAATGATAACCCCATAAAGCACCAAACTCTCTTCTTTCAAAGCGTCCAACTTCTCAGGCTGATCTGGTATCTCTTTCTCTTTGTCTGTTTCTTTTTTCTCTGTGGCTGTGGGAACTTTAACAGCAGGCTTTTCGATTGTGACCACAGGAAGATGTTCTTTTCTCTTTGTATTATAAAGGTTTCTGGCGGTAATGGTTTCGTATTTTTCTCTATCGTTATCCGACAGGTGTATGGAGATAGGTTCCGGCCATGCATCCGGTTTTTTCAACGAACCTGATACCGGGGCAACAAGCTCTTCCTGCCATATCATAACCGTATTGGCAAAAACAAATATCAACATGATACAAAGTAAAAAATTAAGCCACCAGAATTTAGATATCATCATAACTCTTTAACATTTTTCCTGTTTCAGCCCTGCTTTTTTGAAAAGCCCTGAACCGTCATGATCACATTCAAATCCTCAGTTTCCTTCCCGGACGGTTTGATAACCCGTAATTCAGATACAGCCAACAGTTTCTGAGATGTTTCAATTTCAAATATAATATCCCTAAGCTGCCCTACCGTTGATTTAAACGTCAGTTTGACCGGTATTACCGATAAATATTTATATGCTTTCTCATCGGGTTTTTGGGTTTTAATACTGATGAGCCCAATATTCCCCTTACGGGCCATCTCTTTGAGAAGGCCTTGAATTTTAGCGCCAGCCAGTTCATTTGAACCGGCGGAAATCAACACCCCTGACAACCTTTCAACATGGGAAGTCAGGAAAATATTCCTGTCTTCAAGCCCCGCAAGATCTCCGGCTCTTTTCTGGTACTTTACAACCCTATCCATTTTTTCTGACACTGAAAATATGGATAGGTCCGGAGAAAACCTGTAGATCGCCCCGACGACAAGGATAAGCAACCCCACTGAAAGGATAACCACCCGTTCTTTAGTGATCAGGGAGCTATTTTTCATTTTTACCGCCATATGTCATTTTTATGACAAAAGTTTCCTGCCGGCCATCTCTAATCTCTATCTTAGATTCGAACCCGACATTTGAAAACAGATCAGAAGCCTCATAAATCCTGAGTAACCTGGATGCATTGATGGACAAGCCTTTAATCCAGACCGTATTTTTTTTAAACTCAAATTCAGTCAAATGGGTATCCATAGGTGTTATGGTGCTTAACTCATTTAAAATATCCAGCATAGACGGCCGGGAGGTCACAACCTGACTTATCTCACTGACATTCTGCTCAAGAAACTGTATTCGCTGCGCCAAAGTCTCTGTCTTTAGCACCTGCTGCTTCAACAGAACCAGCTTTTCATCAAGCTGATTGTTCTGAATTCTGTGTTGTATGAAATAACTTGCCCCCATGACCATAAGTGCGATCAGATTTAAAGACAACAGGACCAGAAACACCATCAAGGGAATTCTGGAAGGTTTTTTCCTGAATCGTTCAGGTAAAAAATTGATCCGATCCTTCTGCAGATTAAATTTCTGAAAGGCAAGTGCGGCAGCCCCGATAACGCAGGGGTCTTCCATATCTGACAAGTAATCATTGCTGTTGGCAGCCATTTTTCCGCCGGATTCCAGAAAATCCTGATACTCATTAACGGCACTGCTTGTGAGCATAATGCCGGTGAGGCCTCCGGAAATAAAATCCTTTAACCCGATAAAAGGTTTGAGCCGGTCCTTTTTAATCACCTGAAGCAGTAACTGAATGCTCTCTGAAGCCTTTTCCTGGGAGATCACCCGATAGCCGAATTCAACCTCGGAAGCCGGCATTGGAATATATTTTTCTATTTCATATTGAAGCACGGCCCCTATTTCATCCTTGACAGATACGGGTAACGCTATTGTTTTTATAAGACATCCGTCATCAGGAAGGCCCAGATAAAGATCAAAGGATTTTATGGCATGTTTTTGTATGAAATCTGAAAGTATCCCATCCAGAAAATTGAGACTGTCGCTTTTACCATCCGGTTCACGGCCAAAAACACCGCCACCTGAAAAAGAGAGCCCATGAATTGACCCTTTTAACCAGCTGACACAGATTCGGTCCTCGTGAACAGTCACTCCGATACTGTTCTGAGATAACGTATTGTATAAAAATGATTTAATATCCAAACTCCCCGCTATCAAATTCGGCTTTACGCTAATAGCGTTGCACCACCTTATACTCGTTCCAATTTTTATTATCAACCCAAACATCCATCCTTACCCGCTGGATAATTTCCGACCCGTTTACCCACCCAGCAGACGTAATGGTATAGTATCGGCTAAGATTGAGAGAGAGGTATTTACTGATTCCTGCAAAAACCTCTTTGCCCACAATGGCCTCAAAATCGGATAAAGAGATCAAATCTTTTTCCCGGCGGTATGCCAAAACCTGCTCAACCAGGTTTTCTGTCATTCCGGGCAGACAAAGTAACATCCCTGCAGCTGCGGCATTGATATTAATTTTTGAATGGTCATATTGTTTACCAACGCGGTTCATCTCTCTTCTTTTTTCTATAGTGAAGAAAGTCTGAATACCATTCTGAACGCCCCTGTTCTCAAGCTGCAGGTATTCCTGTATGGACGACTTTTGAGGAAGCAGCTCATTTTCATCTATTTTCACACTGAGCCGATTTTTGAAAAACGCAGCAAAAATCTCCTGGGTGATACCCCGGACTTTAAGCAACTCAGAAGGGCTTGAAAAATTATCGTTTCGTGGTGTATACGGGTTGGGCAAAGAGCTGTAATACTCTTTTTCAGCACCATTAAGGCGTGCAAAACTATCCTTGTCCCGCCAGTCCAAAATTGAACTTACGATCACATCTTTATCATGATCACTCAATTCAGAATTGGTGAGCAGCAGCTGGATCATCCCCATATCTGCTTTATTCAGGTTGATCTTGCCGCTGTCATTTGAAATAAAAACCTGGAAGCGTCCTTCCCCAAAGGGCATGGATGGAAGATCAGCATTTACCCGCCACACCTCGTCCTCTTTTTTTTCTTTACCGGCTTGAATAAGTCCTGCCAACGCCGCATTAAACCCGGCCAAAGAGATATAATATGCCTTTGTCTTTATCCCTTCTGAATATACAGTCTTTCTTCCCTGCCGGGCTGCAAAGGAGAAGCCCCCGGCAATAACGGAAATAAAGACCAGAACCCAAAGGACAAATACCAGGGCAAGCCCTTTTTCATCGAGCTTCAATGTCTTTTTTCATCCCAAGCAGATCCGGATTATCCGGATCAATTTTTAAACCCTGAGCATTGACCTCTAAAGCCTGTTCGGTTCTTCCCTGGAAAAGCAGAACCGCTGCAAGGTTAATATAAGATTCAACAATATCAGGATCCGCTTTAACGGCTTTTTCAAAATTGATCCGAGCATTATCCTTATCGCCTTTCTGAAAATATAAAGACCCCAGCCTGTTGTAGTCCAGGACCTTGCCTGATATCAGGGAAAGGCCTCGTTCATAATACTTTATGGCCGGTCCCAAAGCTCTCATATTGTAAAAATGATCTGCAACCTTAAGTTGAAGTGACCCGTTACCCTTCTCCTCATCCGCAGCTGCACATAAAAATTCAACCCCTTTTTTCTGATTCCCCATCCGAAAATGTGCATTGGCAAATGCTACATAGATAGTGGCGTCGCTTCGTTTCCATGTGATTGAAGCATCCTTGCGATCCTGTTCATCTGTAAGCAAAATCTCTTTAAATAACTCAACCAGAACCGCACTGTTCTGCCGTCCGAACTCCTTTTCAACGTCGTCCATTAACCGCTTTTTGTCCTCAAAAAATCCTTTCACGGAAGCTGGCAATTTACGAAGAAGCCCCTGGATATCAGAATAAAATGTCAGCGAATCATTTAGGCGGCCAAAGATCATCATATATTTGAACGTTACATCCAGAAACCGACCAAACCGCATTTTTGAGTCAGCTGATAATTGATCGATATCATTGAGGTTACCAATAAACTTCGGGATATTACCATAAAAACTATCATACCCCTCTTTTACCCTACGGTTCAAAATAAGCATTCCCGTATCAAAACATTCGATATCCCAATTCTGCCTCAGATATCCCGAGAACCAGTCATAATCATCAATAACGCTGAACAATGCGTGTCTCAAATCCATTTTCTCAATCGCATTGACAGAATAAGTATACCTAAAATCCTGATAAAAACTTAGTTTATACGTTACAGAACGACCATCAATGAAAACCTTTTTCTTTCCATACCATTCCCATATAAGAAGGGAGCCAGTATTGTATGTATTGTACATGTTGACATCGGGGTATTTTTCAAGGGCATACTGGGGGATATGTGTTCTATGCCTGTCAGACCGGCCAAATCCTGGAGAAGCCGCGGTTATACCGGAAAATCGGCCATAATTATCAGTCAAAATATAATAATGGGCAATGATAAAAAATGCCAATATCCCCGTCAAAGGAATAAGGTTTAAATAATCTGCACTGATTAGTCCTAGCCGATTCTCTATCCCATTTTGAACCGTTCCTCTCCCCCGGGCAATACGCCCGCAATCTGCAACCATGAACGGGGCGGCCACAAGAAAGGGAAATGCTGTTGTCCGTATGTATCCCATCCCGATAAATGCAATCGCCAGGGAGGGCAGCAAAAAAGAAAATCGGACCTGCCGGATAAAAAGCAGTGCAATTATCAGGTATACCCCAAAAACGCATTCAAACAGAAAAAGGGCCTTAACAAAAATCACTTCAAAATAGTCAAATGGAGATTCATATTCTCCAATGAATCCGACGTCCCCGCCCTTCATCAGGAATCTGGTTTTAGATTTTAAAAAACCAATCAATCCCTTTTGAGAATTACCTCCCTGGTACTCGGGTTTTTCCGGCGAGCTCTTTTCATTTTTATCTTTGATTATATCTGTGTCGGTTTTTTGAGGTTCATGCCATCGGAACTCGGTGAGAAATGAAGAAGCTGTCCCAACAATATTTAACGGGAGGGTAATATTGACGACAAGGCACATACAGATAACCGTAGAGGTAAAAATAATCCCTTTTGCCCATTTTCGGGGCGGTTTCTGATAAACAGATCCAGCATCTCTCCGGCAAAGATAAGAAGCACAATATAAGTCCCGACAAGTGCATACCCATGCATAATGCTCCACACCCCCATGATGGGTGCAAACAGAAAAACCAGCCAGTAGGTTCTTAAATGATCTTTCTGCCTAATATGCCACCAAAGCCAGACGATTACTGGCAGAAACAAAAGGCCATACATGGAGTTTCTCAATAGCTGCATCTGAAGGGTTCCCGAAATGGTCAGGACCGACAGGAACAAAAGCCACAGATTGTATTTTTTGCCGGCCAATTGAACAAGCACCCATACCGGCAACAACGTCAATATTGCCCTGAAAAACTGAAGTCCTAAATCCCCACCGGCAAAATGAATCAAATATAAAACAATATCTCCAAGCCATGTTTTTGCATTACTGGTGAACGGATTAACCGGAGAAAAGGTAAACGTTCCTGTGGGGGGATAGCATCCGTTTTCAACATAGAATCGGCCACATGCCAGATGCCACCAGAGATCCAGACTGACGATTTTACTTATAAGGCAATACCAGGTTAAAGCAAGCAGCAATGTCCAGAACAGCCACCCCGGCATGTCGGATAGAATTGTCAATCCGGATTTCACTTTGTCTTTAAGCATTTTTTAACCCCTTAGTTTGCCTCATCATTCGAACAAATACCGCTACGGGTTTATGGTGATAGGTGAATAGAATTCTCACCGCCCGGGGAAAGCCAGACTCTTCTTCCCATTTATCTTCCCAGACCTGCTTCTGTTTCACTATCCTCAGGTAGGATATTTCAAATGCAGTTATTCCGGAAAGAAGGACCTGATCATTCAGTCCTGTTTCTGATGCGAACACAACGTTCTGAACGGAAATCATTATTTTTTTACTTGAATCATCCGGGGAATCAACCAGACGGAACTCAATGTCCTGCAACACTTCCTCTTCCATGG
The DNA here is from genome assembly GCF_963665355.1 of uncultured Desulfobacter sp. Taxonomy (GTDB): domain Bacteria; phylum Desulfobacterota; class Desulfobacteria; order Desulfobacterales; family Desulfobacteraceae; genus Desulfobacter. The sequence continues at coordinate 3,104,974 of NZ_OY762229.1, read as the reverse complement.
GGTCCATCTGTTTTGAAAAAAATCTCAGTTTGTCTGTTGTTCCATAAAATGGCGCATGCTCATCCAAACTTGCAGCCTCAAGCTGACTGTAAATGTAATTAACTGCCATAATCAAGCTGCGCTGTTCATCAATGAATTCTTCGCCTTTTTCCACAGCTTTAAAACATAGTCTGAAAGTACCTGCAACAACCGCCATAACAATCATGACGACCGTTATGGAGATCAAGAGCTCCATCAGGGTAAATCCGCTGCTGTCATTTTCCCGGGAAAGAAGCCGCGTTATGTTAAAGATACAGATAGATTCCACCAATTATTTCCAAATCTCACTTTTTCGGTTTCACCAGGGTAGAAATTTCATAGGACTTTTCTTTATCCCCGTCCTGCCACATCACCTGCAGATCAATTCTAAATAACTCAAATGAATCGGAAGCCGATTCTTTAGTTACGAATTTTTTATTTGTTTCATCTGCTCCATCCGGCGGCACACCGGTGACGGTAATCACCCAGGAAAAAGTGTCACCCTCCGCATCAAAAGAACTATCTGCCTCTGAGTTTTTATCCGAATCCGGATCTTGTGTCAGTTCTGTATTCCCCTCCGTTCTTCCAGGAGCAAAGGTATCTGCCAGCAGCACCTGCTCCATCAAAGACCTGGCCATAAAAACGGCCCGGGTATACCTCTCACTGACTGGCAATGTTTTCAAATTTGAAGAAAAAACCTGTATAACCGTTACAAGACAGGTAGAAAGGACTATTACGGCAACCAATGTTTCAAGGAGGGTAAAACCCTTTTGATTTAATTTCTCCATAAGGTCTGTTTGAATATCTTGTCCAACTGACTTACAGCACTGTCTATACGATGAAACCTCAAAGCATAATCAAAATTTCGTTTCCCAAGGTTGCGTAACTTATTTTTATCGTTTAGAAGCAGTTTCAGACATCTTCTCATGGCTTCGAAGTCCCCGTTACAAAATTGGCCTCCGCCATGGACTGACAACATCTGGTTTGGATCTGAGTTGAGGGACAATACAGGGCACTGTTTTACCGCCGCTTCGATAAAAGTATTCGGGAACCCCTCAAAATCCGACGTATTCACTAAAAGCTTAGCCCGACTGTAGTAATACGCCATTTCAGGATAGGCAACGTAATCATGGAATTCAATATTTTGCAGAGCACTCAGCTTTTTTTTTATGTTGTCCATAAACCCGTTATCATAAGGGCTATCGTTACAAATCATAATAAATTTTTCTTCAGGATGATCTAAAACAAGCCTTACAAACAATTCAGGTCGTTTATAGAATGCCGCTCTTCCTACCCATAAAATCGAATCTTTAACCATTGCCCCAGAGCGCTGAATTTCCAGATAAGGAGAAAGGATAAGATACGACTTCAAACCCAGCTTTTCTTTCAGTAGCTTCACATGAAGAGGAACCTGGGCGATAATTGCATCTGTCTGCTTTAGTCCGATCCTGTAAAAAAAATCATAAACCGGATTCTCAATCTTTTTATAATCCCCGTTGACATCAATATCGCTGCCGGTTAAAAATACAGTCTTTGTAGATAGAAATCTTTTAATACAGGCATAGATAAACAATCGGGGGGAGGCACAAAAATCTAAAATAATATCAGGCTTCAACAAGTTCAAAGTGCGGATAACCTGAAATACCGCCAAAGGGTTGTCAACTTGAGACTTAACAAGGGTCACATTTTCCAAGACGACCCGGTCAGGCTGCCCGAAATTTCCAACCAGACAGAAGACTTCATACTCTTTTTTACTGGCAAAGCTTCTTGAAAGATTATAAATCGGCGTTTGCCCCCCGGCCTGTCGCACTTTCCCAGGGCAAAAATAGTTGTAAACAAGAGAGGATACAAAAACAACTCGAATCATGGATCATTCCTTCTTAAATACAAACTCATTACAGCCTGTTGGGACGATGGCAGGATTTACTCTGATGGGTCTGAATCCTTTGGATTGAACTGTTCTTAACATATCATTGATACTGGCATACTCGTATGGATATCCGCCTACCCAATCGACAACGTCATAATAAAAATCCATTCCCCGCTCTTTTTTATAAGGATTCTTCCTTGTGACGGCTATTTTTGCAAACAATAAAATCGGATAAAAAAATAAAATAAAAATTTTTTTTACGGTTCCGGGGGATCTATTATATAAAAGCTTGATCCAGTTCCAAATTGGGGAGGACCAGTGCTTGTTGTAAATCGAACAGATAAACAAACCGTCTTTTGCAACCAAACGACACCCATTTTCAAGGGCTTTACTCATATTCCCTGTATGGTGAAGCACTCCCCACGAATGAACAATATCAAATTGATGTTTATTGCTTTCAACAAACGAATCATTAAGGATTGAGCAAATCCGATGCTCGGGTGTTTTGTGGCAACCGATTTTTCGGCAGGTATTTTCCAGGGCCTGAATATTATTTTCATCAATATCTATTCCAGTAACGTTAGCCCCCATTTGTAATGCAGAGATTAACGCAAGCCCCTGGCCAAATCCGATATCAATGAACTCTTTATTCTGCATGTCTATGCCATGCATGAGCGCCTTGAAGGAGTCTTTGAACTGCTGAAACCGCTCTTTTGTCAAGCTGCGTTCCGAAAATGCCTGCCAATTTTTCCCAAAAGCAAATCGTTTATGATTATTTCTCATTTTAAAGGGATTTCATCATCTTCAATAGGTTAAATTTAAACAAGCCGTTATTCAACACCCAAAACAGCCTGATATTTTGTTTTCATCCTCTCTGTCATCTATTTATTTGTTATGGTGTTATTTCGTGAACAACTTTGTAATAGATTTGTTTTAGCAGTAAAAAAAGTTCAAACGGGAAGAATGAAATAGCAAATAGTATCATAAATATTACATTCTTTTTTATATATGGTTTGAGAAGCCTACGGCATTCTTTTTTATTCCCTCTTTCCATTTCTAAAGCAGCTTCATCTCTTTTAATATTCTGAATGAAAACATAAATTTCTTTTTGGAATTTATGTTCGAAAAAGGGTATTTGTTTTAATTTATCTATGATCAAATAGCTTTCCCTGATAAATGTTTCATTAATTGAATAGACGCTATCCGTACTTTTTAATTTCCAAGTCCATCCATCTTTATGTTCACGCCGTTTAGCCAGAACATCATCAATATATTCAGCGTTCCACTGATAACAAATTCTAAGAAAAAGATCTGCTTCTTCAGCAAAAACAAATTCAGGTTCGAACCATTCTTCCAGATCATCTATGGCACTTCTTCTGACCACAACAGTTAAGATTGAAAGGAAATATCCAGAGAGCAGTTGTCTGAATATATTGCCGGATGGCGGCTGCCACCCTCGATAATTTTTTCTGGCTTGGCCTTTATCATTGAAATTGATTGAATTGGAGAACACCAACCCAACGGCCGGTTGATTGAATAAAGGGACCTGTTTTTGAAGCTTATCGGGCATCCACAGGTCATCACAGTCCAAAAAGGCAATCAACTCACCATTTGCCTTCTCTAAGGCCAGGTTTCTAGCCGCGCCCAGTGAGATTGTTGTTTCCCCTCTGAAATACTTAAGTTTTTCATCATATCCCTGTGCAATTTCGGCACTTTTATCAGAAGAGACGTTATCCCAAAATATAATTTCCCAATTTTGATAACTCTGAGCATAAACAGAATCTATGGCTTCCCGCAAATACTTTTCACCATTCAAACAATTCATGATCACTGAAACCAGCGGCTGACCTTCAGGCATCAAAAAACTCCTTAATTTTAGCAACGATATATTCCAAGTCTGCTTGGGTGAGGTCCAGATGGAAGGGTAGAGAAAGAAGTTCTCCATACACCTGTTCTGTTACAGAAAGAGAAAAAGAGGATTTGTATTTTGTCAGCATATGGTTTGGGAAATAGTGAACGCCACATTCAATATCGTTTTCTAATAAAAACCGCCGAAGGCCATCCCGTTTACCGTCTGTAACTCTCACCACAAAAATATGGGGAACTATATTTTTATAATCTAACAGCAGAGGCTCAACACCTTGAATTTTCTGAAAAAGGTCAAGGTACATTGTTTTTATGAAATCTCTTTTCTTAATGGTCTCTGGCAGCCGTTTTAACTGTTCGCAACCAATAGCGGCCATAAGGTTACTCATATGGTAGCGCCAGCCTTGGATCTTGGCATCAAAATGCCAGCTTCTCTCCCCCTTATATCTCTTTTCGGTATCTTTCTCCACGCCAAGGAGACGGGCATCTTTCACTATTTTCAAAATATTTTGATCTTCAGTGACTATGGCCCCTCCTTCTCCGGAAGTAATGTTTTTTATCCCATCAAAGCTAAAGCACACGATATCGCCGAAACTCCCGACCACCTTACCCTGGTAATGAGTTCCAAAAGCATGGGCGGCATCTTCTATGACTCTCAAACCATTGGCTTCTGCGAAGGCATAAATCTCGTTCAAATCGCCTACGCCGCTGGCGTAGTGGACTGGAACAACCGCCTTGGTTTTATCTGTTAAACGTTTCTCGGCATCATTCAAATCAAGCGTGATTGTTTTTGGATCAACCTCACATGAGACAGGGCTTGCCCCGGTTGCGGATATTGCTTGATATGTAGCAATGAAAGTCAGAGACTGAACCAGAACCTCATCCCCAGGATGCAGACCAATTGCCTGAAATGCAAGATGAAGGGCAGCCGTTCCACTGTTTACACAGACAACCTGCCTTCCCAAATAGTCAGCAAGCATTCTTTCAAAGTTATCGACTTCCTTACCCATCCCAAGGTACTCATGTCCCAATACTTCAAGAACGGCCTGTTTTTCTGAATTTCCAATAGTTGACTTTGAAAGACGAATCATCTCAGGTCCTAACACATATTAACTTCATCTTTGGGATTTCAAATGGAATATATTAAACATGCGCTACCACACTTTCCATGGAGCCCTGCCTTCTTGCCACGATTTCTCAAGCGTATTCCTGTCCCTTACAGTATCCATGCACTGCCAAAACCCATTATGCGTATAGGCTTTAAGTTCACCCAACTGTGCTGCACACTCCAACGGCGACTCCTCAAGAACGGTGGAGTCACCTTCAATCAGATCAAAAAAACTGGGTTCCACCACAAAAAAACCGCCATTTATCCATCCCTGATCCGTCTGGGGTTTTTCTTTAAATGCCCGGACATATTGATCTTCTGAAATATCCAAAGCCCCGAATCTTGCTGCGGGATGAACCGCTGTGACGGTTACCATTTTCCCATGGTGTTTATGAAAGGCGATTAATTTTTCTATATTTACATCGGAGAGACCATCACCATAAGTCAGCATAAAAGTCTCATTCCCAATGTATTTCTTAAGCCTTTTAACCCTTCCACCTGTCATGGTATTAAGGCCTGTATCAATTAATGATACCCGCCAATCCACCTTTTTCTCATTAAGAAACTGAGCTTTCCCATCGGCAAGACTGACAACAAAATCAGACTTAAGGGAATAATAATGTAAAAAATATTCTTTTATAACTTCGGCTTTATAACCGAGTGCAAGCGCGAAGTCGTTATATCCGTAATAGGCATAAATATTCATAATATGCCATAATATGGGCTGCCCGCCAATTTCCACCATGGGTTTTGGTATCCTTCCGGTGTACTCTGAAAGCCTTGTTCCAAAACCGCCTGCAAGAATGATAGTTTTCAATATTTCCCCTCTTTAATGACCCTTATTGTAGATCCTACTTATTTGTCCAGTCATACCCAATACAGTCGACATCAAGACGATCCGCCTCGTCAGGATCATGGGGAATATCTGCAATATTCAACAACATATTAGATTCAGGACCAACGCCCTGAAATCCCATCCAAAGCATGGGGGGCACAGTTAGGCGATAATAATTTTCCAATGAAAGAATAACGCTGAATGTTTCACCCTGTTTAGCAGAACAGAGCCGGTCATCATACAAAACAAATCGGATCTCACCAACTGGAACGATCAGGTTCAACGTTGCATCTCTATGGCGTTTCCACGCTTTAATCTCTCCTGACCTTATTATTGAGAAATAAGCCTCTCCAAAAGCTTTTATCCCTGGATCCGAAACTTTGGCAGCATGGAGAATATCACCTTTATCCACGCGGATTCTATTTAATGGTGTCAGCAACACCCCCGGCATCAGTTCCGAGTCCATGAGAGTCCTCTTTTGATTGCCATATCAACATATTTATTTAACTGATCCCGGGTGGTCATAAAAACATTCTCTGGGTAATCATAGTACTTTTTGTACCACTCAACAGTCAATTCAACCGTTTCATCAAAGCTCAGCACAGGCTCCCATTCCAGAAGATGAAGTGCTTTATCACAGCACAGTTTCAACATACCGGACTCATGAACACTGTCCGAATCCATTGATGTATCTTTCCACTCAGCATTTTCCCAGTTGTTCTGCATTTCCGTTATCAATTCGCCAACCGTGTAATTCTGATTCGAAGAAGGACCAAAATTGAAAGCCTCCCCATTCAATGATGAATCACCGTCCAAAAATTTACCCAGGAGAAGATAACCACTGAGAGGTTCCAATACGTGCTGCCAAGGTCTCGTTGAATTTGGGTTTCGGATTTCAACACGCTCATTTTTCGACCAGGCTTTCATACAGTCAGGCACAATACGATCCTGCGCCCAATCTCCACCACCAATGACGTTGCCAGCTCTTGCGGCTGCGATTTTAACACCACTATTTTTATCTGCAAAAAAAGAGGCTGCGTATGTACGAATCAGCAATTCAGCTGCCCCTTTTGACGCACTATATGGGTCTTTTCCTCCCAAGGCATCTGTCTCTCTGTATCCCCAAGTCCATTCCACATTGTCATAGCATTTATCACTAGTAATAATAACCCCGGTGCAAGCATTCTCTAAGTGACGCAACGATTCTAAAACATTTGCAGTTCCCAGGATATTGGTAGTAAGAGTAGTTATGGGATCCTGATAGGACAACCTGACCAAAGCCTGGGCTGCAAGATGGAAAACAAAATCCGGCTTAATCTGTCGAATGGCTCGTTCTACCTTACTGAGATCCCTGATATCGATATCAAAATGTCGGATATGGTTATGCAATCCTGCAATGTCAAAATGAGAAGGCATAGAAACAATCCCGTTTGACAGGCCGTACACTTCTGCACCCAGTTCTAAAAGCCATGAAACCAACCAAGAGCCCTTAAAACCGGTATCCCCTGTTATTAGAATTTTCTTGCCATCATAACTGTTTGAAAACAATTTGGTGCCGACTTTCATTTTGAAGTACCTAGGTAAAAATGCTCCTTTTAATAAAAAGAAGCGCTTCTTTTGTTGTTTGAATAGGATTCCGGATGAAACTTTTTATTACATTTAATATGGACATTTTAGGAGAAGCCAAAAAGAGCCACCACCTTGTTTTAACCATCTCCTGGTCCACGACACGTTTCAGTTGTGCCGGAGTCCATTCCGGGGTCTGAAGCTGAGGCTTGTTAATTACAAGGTTATCCCAATCAAAACCCGGGACTAAATACCCTTTTTCTTCTGCGATAGATAAAACTTCAGCTCCTGGATACGCCGTCAGAATGGAAACATGGGGAAAAATTCTCACTTTCCGAGCAAACTGGAAACTTTCCCGCACTTCCTCCAAAGTTTCAACCCGCTCTCTACCAATATTTCCAGCGACGATGAACATACCTGGAGTCATCCCGAACTTCCGGATGGATTGCACAACCTTTGGAACTTTTTCCAGGTGAACAGGCTTGTTGATCATATTTTTCAACACGTCCTGACTACCGGATTCCACAGCAAGATTAACTCTATAACAACCGGATTCCCGCATTTTTTTTAGAACTTCATCAGTCAACAGCCAAGGAGAGACGCCGTTCGGGGTATCCCACAACAACTCAAATTTCCGTAACCCATCCAATAGTTCAAGAATCCGAGATCGCTTGGAGAGCAATTGGTCATCCTCGAAAAAAATCTCATCGATATTATATGCTTTTATCGCTTGGTTAATTTCGGTCAGTACATTTTCCGCGGACCTTAATCTCGGACGCCTTGTGAAAACCTTATGTGCTGTACAAAAATTACACCTATAAGGACATCCCCTGGATGTTATAATTGAAATTGACCTTTTTCCCTTTCCGTATCCACCATGACGAATCCCCACTGAAAAATATTTTTCCATGGGTAATAAGTGACGGGCAGGAAAAGGAATGGAGTCAAGATCCCTGATATAAGAAGTTTTAGGTTGAAAAACAAAACGCCCTTGACTGTCACGATAGGCAACGCCATCAAGGTTTGAAAAATCTCTTCCATTCTCAATACACTCCAATAGGGGGATTATAGTATTCTCTCCCTCCCCCATTACGAGCACATCAATATTTGAATCTTCCAATAAGGCATCTGGGACAGCCGTAGGATGAGCCCCACCAATGATCACTGGGATCTTGGGATTAACTTTTTTTACTATCCCGGCCAGCTCATGAACATTCTTCCTTTGGGAGGTGAACATGCTGGAGATACCAACAACATCTGGAGATGCCCTTCTGACAAGATTTTCAATGTCCGAGGAAGATAAACCGACACGAATTTTTTCAGACGAAACCCGCTCTTCTCTATCAAACCCTTCAATTAATGCGTCAAGGATACTGACATCATAGCCCCCCTTTTCAAGAACAGCACCAATATATGCCAACCCCAAAGGGATGTTCGGATTCATATCTGTCCGAAGATTATTGGAAAAAGCTGGAGGCTGGACAAGCAGCACCCTTTGAATTATATTTTTACAAGGCATTCTCATACCGTGGGATAAAGCATTCTCCATCCCACATCCCTTCATTTATTACTTGATTGGAATTTTGACTACCATTCATGATTTTTTTCATAGCCTAACTCAATTAGCAAGTCTCCTGCAATTTCTTTGAATTTCTTTTTATGCAGATGGGTTAAATGGTTTTTCCAATCCCCGATAATTCCTTTTCGTTTGGTGCTTATATTGCTAAAGGCTAATTGATTTTTAGATAGTTCAGAACCTAAATCATGGCCCTTCCTTATTTTTGAACTCTGAACTTTTTTTTCCACGTCTTTGCTTATCGGCAATTCGAAAAAACTAAATATATCTCGAAAGACCTGGACAGGGTTCTGGTTCAATCTCTCATACTGAACAAACAAAATCGGGAATTCTTTTTTCCGAATAACCTCTGCCCAGTTTTTCACCCAGGGGACATACTCTTCTTCTAAGATACCAATACAGTGCATGATACCATCTTCTTCACTCATTTGGTTGTATAGTAAACTATGACGGTGTGTATGTTCATTTTTTACATGGAAGTATCGTGAAATACACATATCCCTTAAATCTCTTATCATCACAACGAACCTTGGCACAGACTCAATGATGGTATTGTAATTTGTGGGTGTATATCTTGTATGCAATTTAAGAACGGAATATCTGTTTAAGGGTAAGGAACAGAACACCGTCTTGCAGACATCATGATTTTCGGTGCATCTATCCGGATCATTTGTCGGACGCATGTTATACCCCGGCACCCTTGCTAACTCTGTTTGTACCCAGGTAGTTCCTGATTTTGGCAGCCCGGCAATAAAAATGATAGGGTACCGGTATTTATAACGTCCTAATAACGCATAACAATCATTTTTGAGATAACAATACACTTCTTTAATAAAAGAAGGATTTTTCATAATTTTTTTTAAAACTATACGTACTTTTTCTGCAAGGGTCATTTGATGGCTCCGGTGACTTAAAATTGGCGAATTTTATCAGACTCAATTCACTTGTGAACACCTTTAATCATAAAAAAAACTTTAAGTCCTATCCGCGTCCTCCATCAACTGATACAATATTTCCTCCCAGCGCTCTAATGTTGTCCCCAAGAAAAAGTAGGGCTTTATTTTATCTTTTCTCTGTGGAATTTCCGTAATCAGCTTTTCAGCCAACGCCTTTGGGCTTGTCACAAAACAGACATCTTCAACATCCCGTAACGGGCTCAGATTCAATGACTTTCCATCCAGCATTGAAATAATGGGGACACCGGCACAATAAGCATCTACAGCAGCAGATGTGGCCGTGCTGGTATAGGCGATATCACAATCGGTTAAAACCTCTGATATAAAATCGGTTGAAACGATGGCATCACCTTCCAGCAAGGGGTAATCTTGCAATCGGACGGGACAGTTTGGGTGAGGTTTTATCACAAAAAAAACATTTCTATTCAGCAAGGGTCTTGCTTTTTCAAGCCACTGCATTTGCTGAATAGTGACTTGTTTGGAATAGTCGGTAAGAACAAGTACCTTCAAGGTGTTTTGGGGCAACTTACTTTGCTGTTTAGCCTCAACAATATCGTTTAAATACAGATATCGCAGCGCTTCAACCTCAACTATTTTTTCCTTGGGATATCCAGTTTGACAAAAATTTTTTATAGCGACTGGACCATTCAAAGCGGACAAATCAGGAAGGGGCTCTGGGCCGCCTGCTTGACATGACCTTGGGTCATTAAAATAGCGCAAGTCCCAATAGCATATTGTCGTATGAGGGACCCCCACCAATTTCCCATGGCCTTTTTCCTTCCAGACATAGGATAGAGCTTTTTCCCAAGGTTGGTTTTCCTGCAAAAAAAAACCCATCTTTTGTTTGGGCAGCTGTCCAATTGTCGCCTCCATAAGGTTCAAATCAAGACAATTTTGCAGAGCCCAACTGCCAAACATTGACTTGCCCCAATCTTGCTTAAACAACGGCCAAAAATCCAATTCTGAACCCGCCGGTTTGAAGCAATCGCATATTCTATTTAGACGCAGGCCGATCCTAATAACTTTTATGAAATCAATCAATGTTTTAAAGATGATGGGGCCATTAAGCGCTGCGGCCATGGTTGTGTGGACCTGTTTACCGTCTTCGAATTGGTTCAGCCTCTTTAACAACCGTCTGCACTGGAAAGCATTTGAAACAAACGGATGCTTTACATACTTATGTATCCAGGCTATCTTCTCCGGAATTTTCCCCAATAGAGTATCAATATTTCCCCAATACATTGATCGAAACTGACCTTTTACAAATGCATCTTGGTCCGGTTTAGAAAAATAAGAAAAAAATGTAAGCTTTGAATCGAAATGCCGGATCTCTTCCAATCCAACTTTTCGCAATGGACATTCAATAACAATCTTTTGAATTAGCACAATAAGAGCCTGTATTGGGTAGGGCATCCACTCTACCATTTTGTCCTTTGAAAATTTTGATACGCTATCTTTTTTTCTACTATTTTTCCACTGGAAATCAACCTTTATCCTTTTAAGCCATAACGAGCAAGCTTCAGCCAAGGCCTCGTCCTGGCTATATAAAACAATCTTTTCAGGGGAGTATTTTAAACAGATCTTTTCAAACGCCATTAGCTTTATGGCGTTACTGATCTGGAAAGAAACAGCCCAGTTACATTTATCGGCAATTATTGTCATCCACCAGTAGCTGAATCCAGAGCGAATTTTCATTCGCTCAACAATCTTTCTCCCCCCGACTCTTTGTTCTCCAAAGTCATAAACCCAGGACAAATATTGAGCTTTTAATTCATCCGCGTCTTTTTCAACCAATGAAGGAATATATATGCTTTGGGGGACTTGTTCATTCTCAAACCCATTCCAGTAGACAACTATAGTATCATCGGGGGGAGAGGGATGTTCATCGGAATCCCAAACAATCAACTCCATAATTCACAAATAAATTTTAGAAAACTATTTTTTATCTTTGTTTGAATCAATTTCATCAAGCATTTCCAGCAAGCCCTGCCCCAAATCAATAAACAGATTGGATGCCAATTTATATCCCTTTTTGGGCAAATAGGAATATGGTGTCATTTCATAGTGATTTCCATTAGGCATTTGTTCTTCTGGCTCAAGGATCTCAACTTCACCGTTAAGGATTTCCTTAATCATATTTAAAAGATCTTTGAAATATATAGATTGATGACCCGTTAATGTAACGTGGGAATTGCTGTACTTATCATTCAGAATATCGACACTTAGCCTGGCTGCATCGCGCACATGGATATATTCTCTTCTTGCGATTCCATTTGTAGCCACAACAATTTTTCCCTCAAATAAAGCTTGCCTAAGGTATCGATAAATTGAATTTTTTTCATTTGATCTTGGCCCATAAAGCGTACCGTACCGAAGGATTGTGAACTCTAAACCAAATTTTCGCTGAAACTCTTCTATATACGCCTCACAAGCCTGTTTGGAACAGCGATAAAATCCGCCTTTCTCACTATATACATAGATCGTACTGGCATATACATAACGCAGAACTGACGCTTTGACACAACAATCCAAAATAATTGCATTACCCAAAACATTCTGCCGGACTGTTTCAATCGGTACAGTGCCGGCATCATCCAAATCGGCAATCCCAGCCAAATTGTATACATACTCTGCGTTTTGGACACACTTTCCAACGGCAACCGGGTCCAAGATATCTCCTTGGAAAAAAGATTGATCCTCACGCAGGTACCGGGACTGGGTTTGGTCAAATATCGTAACCACGTGACCTGCATCACTCAAAGCGTCTGCAACATGACTTCCAACAAAGCCGGCCCCCCCAAACACAACTGATTTCATTCAAACTCTCTCCACCTGATTAAAGAAGTGCTTCTACCGGCCAAACGATATCCACCATTGTCGAATCAACTTCCGTATTCTCAGATTTTTTTACAGCAAAGGCTGAAAAGATCAACTTGTCGTAAGGCGTTACCGCTGACAATGAAGGTGTCCCCCAATAACCTCTTGCTATAATTTTTTTCGGGGCAGGTTTTAACGCCTGCATTATTTTTATACTTTCCTTGATATTAAAAACGACATACGCTGCTTTTTCATAGACCTCTTCCTCAATCATTTTTTCATTTCCAAAATAAATGTATTGATAGCTTTTGCTAAAATCCACAATGGATTCATAAGGAGTCAGCCTTAAAGTAAGAATAAAATTCCCCCCTGGTCTAACATAAGACCAGCATTTCTTGAGAATATCTATGGGATTAAGGTTCCAATCTGCACAACTTAAGGAAACCACAACATCAAAAAGCTCACCTGGAGCAAATACCGAATTTAAAATATCACCGGCATAGAGCCGTGCAGGCATCCTAAAACCGCCTTTTCCCATCCCCTCTTGAATTACTTTTTCATGAATGTCAAGCCCTACATACTCTGTAATACTAAATTGTGATTGAAGCGCTCTTCCCAATCCCCCAGCAGCACATCCAACATCAAAAACACGCCCCATGTTTTTCTCATCGCCTGCAACGATATTAAAAATATCACGTTCAGAAGGATAAAAATCAGTCCATGTATTCCGATGAGTCACATAATACTGCTTTAACTCTTCCGATGAATATATAAGATTATCTACCATAGTTTTCAGGCTTCCCAATCCTGATATAAATCTTTGTATGTAGAATCCTTTTCAAGTATGGCACCCCAGAATCCTCTAAAATCTGTTTTTTCCCAGACATAGCCAAGCAACTGTGAAAAGACAGGGATTTTCCGTGGATATTGAAAATAAACTTTTTCAAACGAGACTTTCCACCCAGCATGCAGAAAAAGAAGTGTCCAGTCTTCAGGCTTTAACTCAAATACATGGACCTCTTCTGCAAATATATCTTTGGTTGACCGTTTTCGAATATGATACAATCCGACTCGACTATGTTTTAGGTAAGGAACCGTGACAACCATCTTGCGGCATGATGTCCTATCTGCAATTCGTTTTAAAAAGATCGTCGGATTGTGTAAATGCTCAATCATTTCAAAAGAGGTAAAAAGATCGACACAATCCTTCCCTCCGATATCCTCAGCTTCAATCTCTTCCGCCCGCTTCAGGATCGCTTTTAACCCTCTATCTTGAATCTTTTTTACTGCCCTTGCATCTAAATTTACGCTGTATGTCTCAATCCGTTTGTCAGGATTCAGCCCTTTTAAATATAACATATGAGTCCCGGCAGAATCCCCTATATCGGCAACCACAACCGGTTCTTTGTTTTCTTGGCAGATAGCCTTGAGCATCAAATCTGACTGAAACGCATGCAATCCCCGTCGTTTTAATTCCCAGAAATCATTAAATTCAATTAACCGAGACTCCTGCTGGGAAACATCGGGCACAAGACTCCTTAACCTGCCAATGGTCTCCAATAACTTCTGTTCCCTGACTGCAGCAACCAAAGATTCTTTTTTGATATAATTTAACAATTGGCTCAGAAAGGTAATTAGCACTTTCATTGTTTTAAACCTTTTACTCAGGACAACTGAATACTCTAAAAAATTTTGTTTAAGCAACACCTTGATTCAGGCATCTGTTGCTACATGTTAAGAAAGCGATTGGTGACTATTTTTAATTTCCCGATATTTTCTTTTGAAGAGACTGAAATTCTAAACGCTTTCATATAAGGCAATTTTGTCCATGGCCCTCTAATAAGAATATCACTACCGTTTAAATATCGAATGTAGTCCCCGACGTCGAAAACTGAATTGGACTCCACCATCACAAAATTCGTATCACTGTTGAAGCATTTACATCCAATTCCATTAAAATAATTAATTATTTCAGCTCTCTGTAGAACAAACTCATCATGTATTTTATCAAACCCCGGCTTATATTTCACCAGAACGTCCAGCAGTCTTAAGGCAATGGAATTCACACAATATACTGGCAGGGCTTTTGATAAATAATCTATGTTTTTAGGACATGAAATGATTGCCCCGATTCTCAATCCTGCGACGCCATATGATTTTGAAAAAGATCTTGTAATTATTAAATTATCAAATTCTTGAACATATGCAGCAGCTGTATAGTTGCTGAAAGAATAATATGCTTCGTCAATTATCACCCATACATTATTTTTATGAGATTCTTCCAACAGCTGAAGAATAAAACTGTCTTTCTCAAGCATTCCAGTTGGCTGATTAGGGTTGGCAAGAACAATCATTTTCAATGCGGATAGCGATTTGAAAACAGCCTCTTGATTAAGCCTTAAATCTTTTTCATACGGAAAATGTGTAATTGATGCCCCTGCAATTTTAGCATACACTTCATTCATTGCGTATGTGGGGTCAGGTAATCCAACATTGCCTGTTCCAGGGTTTAGCAGGGCTTCATAACACAACTTTAAAGCATAATCAGAACCTGGGACCAGCAGGACTTCTTTGTTATTTTTATGTTCAAGTAAAATGCATGCTTTCTCTATGGTATTCCAGGTTGACGGATATGCCTGGAAGAGATATTCATCAATGAGCTTGGTAACTTCATCGGTCATCCCCTCTGGAAAAGGGACATTAAGCTCATTTTTGTCCAACCGTAATTTACAGGAACGATCTTCATCATTAATCAAATATCTGTTTATGGATTGGATATTACAATTAAACTTCATACGCTCACGACTCCAAGTAATGTATCGGCAATTCCATGGGTTACGAGGCTTCTTTTATATTCTGTATCCACTGTTTCCGATACATGGGGGTAAGTCTCTTCCCTTTCCGGCTTGATGCCTGAAAGCCAATTCAGATGATTATTAAGAGAATATCGTTGATACTGATACACCTTTGCACTCCGGCCTATGTTTTTTTTAAACAGCAACTCCAGCGAAGCCTGTGAGAAATAGGAGACATGAGGTGCCTGCCATACAAACTGATCATAATTTGATTTTGGATAGGTTGAAACAAGAGCCTCCCTGCCATTGGGAACAATCATCAATATTCTGCTGCCCTTATCTGCAAAAAGACATAACTCCTTAAGCCATGCACCTGGATTAAGAATGTGCTCGAGAACAAAAAAAGCAATGATGACATCAAACTTTGCACCCTTTAACTCCATGTTTGATGAAGCGACTTTCAAAGATAAATCCAAAGCACATTGTCTATGCATATCGCTGGGCTCTACCCCCTGGATATTTTTTTCAGGATACAACTCTTTGAGGGCGAGAAGAAATGCCCCGCTGGAACAGCCAAGCTCTAAAATAGATTCTGCATCCCCAAATTTAATATAATGAGATAACCACTGAATTCGCTCGCGCGCTTCACAGAATCTTTTCTGTACGTGTTCTTTAGGCGACATCCAAGAAGTATCCTTAGATCTCTCTGACAAAAACGTATCATATTCTTTTCTGTAGTAATCATTGCCAAGGGTACAATCCGTTAGAAATCCATGCTGGCAATTCCGGCAATAAAACACCTTTGCCTGATCACACCCTCGAACATGTTTTTGCAAATCTATAATTTTTTCAGATCTGCAAACGGGACAACATGCATACAACCTATCTTTTTCCAATGGGGAATTTCACCTCTTTGCAAAGCTTATCAGACAAATAGAGAGAATCCATTAATGCGACAGCTCGTCTTCCTTCATAGCCGTCAATCAGAGAATTGTCCTTTTCACCTGTTAATAAATAGTTTCCCACCCGCTCATACATCTCAGTATGTCCAAATCCATACACTGTTGGAGGTGAACTTTCCGCTTGTTTAATCAATTCATCTTCGATATCTTTATCTTTAAAATCCCATTTTTCAACTTTGTTCATGCTTTTCCCCCCGATCTTCACCATTCCGGATTCCCCAATAATGGTCACAGACCCCTCATAATCATCGGGGTATGCATGATTTGTTAATACAATGGAGCCTATAACTCCGTTTTTAAATTTCACAATACCGGCACCATGATCTTCAACATCAACAGCATAGATTGTTCCCATTTTGGCATATACAGATTCAGGCGGTGCACCGACAAGCCATTGAAGCATATCAAGATAATGGACAGCTTGATTTGTAAACACTCCTCCGGCAAGATCGCGTCTTTTTCGCCACCCATCCCCTTCATCAAAGTATTGCATGGATCTGCACCAGCTAAGTGTGACATTGGCACTGGTAATTCGTCCAAACCGTCCTTTGTCAATACAGGATTTCAGAATTTTATTTGTTTCGTTATACCGGTTCTGCATAATAACAAAAAGCCCTACATTCTGACCGATGCAGGTATCCATCAGTTCATCGGCATCATTAACATTCATAGCCATTGGTTTTTCGACCATAACATTGGCTTTTGACTTGGCAGCTATGATTCCGAGTCGGGCATGGGTCCCATTGGGTGTTGCAATGGTCACAAGATCAAGCTCTTCATTTTTTAAAAGATCTTCAATGCAATAATACGCTTTTACCGAATTCTCTTTGGCCCAATAGTCAGCCCGATCTTTTTTTACGTCGCAAACCGCTTTAAAATCAAACAATTCTGGATATTTTTTTATTGCGTCATAATGAGCTGTACGAGAAACACGACCACAACCGACTATCGCAACTTTCAAGGTATTATTCATTCAGGTCCTTCCCCAAATAAAAATTAATCATCTTTTCCAATCCAGCTCTTATATCAGTTTGAGGACGCCAGCAAAATGACTTTGTAATTAAACTATTATCACCTGCAAAGCCCTGTATATCCCCGGGTGTAGAACCTTTTGACACAATCTTTTTGTTTATGCCTGAAATATCAACAAGATGGCGAAGCAACTCCCTGACAGATGTGGTCGTACCGGTAGATAAATTGAATACACCTGACGAAGGTGTATCATGAATAATAGCCGTCATTAAGATATCAATAATATCGTCAAGAAAAACAAAGTCCCGTACCCTATCCAAAGAGCCTTTAACTAAGACCTTATCAAATTGATTTTGTAAAAGCTGGGCCAAGTAAATACTAATCATCCCCTGCTTAAGTTCCTCAAAATTCTGCCCCGGGCCATAAGCATTGAACAGCCGAAAACTGATCACTGGCAAACCATCTCTATTTGATAGTAATGTCAGCATCTTTTCTGCTGCCAATTTTGAATTCCCGTAAAGAGAGGCCGGATTTGGCGGATATTTTTCATCTACGGCCTGTGGCGTTGTAACGTGCCCATAAACGGACATGGAGCTAAAATTTATCAGCAGCCTTGCACCCGAAGATTTCGCAAACTCAAAGGTATTATAAGAACCTTTTATATTCGTATCTAAATCATATAAAGGCAGTTCAAATGACTTTTCACCTGATGTTTGAGCTGCAGTGTGCACAACCACATCATAACCACTACTCAAATGTTCAAAATCTTTTTCATTAATAATATCTCCGACAACCCACTGGGCCTTATCCGGGACATTTGAGCCAATGCCTGTAAACAAATTATCAATTCCTGCAACCTCATGCCCTTCGGAAATCAGTTTTGCAGCCAAAGCGCTTCCGATAAAACCAGCTATTCCGGTAATAAATACTTTCATTTTAACAAAAAATTATTTTATTTATGGTATATTATCCTTAATAATTAGACGCAATATTAAAAGAATACGTTGATATTGCGTCTAATTTACATTCATCTTCTGCAACCAGTATTCAACACCCGGGACCATCCATTCATAGTCAATATCACATCCCCCCCACTGCTTAAGAGGGTAGATGTTTTTCCCCATCCATTTCTGGGGAAGGAGTCCTTCATCAAGTGTATCAAGGTTTTGGGGACGCACTACTGATACCCCCATATCTGCAAACCATACATCGCCCTGGGAATCTCGATCACAATTTAAAGTTTTTGGATCACCGAAGGCCTCAAAAGGCACAAAGGGATGAAGCAAACCATCTTCCCCAATTTTTCTTGCCCGCAAAGGGCTCCACATATTGTAGCATGAAACCGTTACAGCTGAATCATATTCCGCATTTTCACGAAGGATCTCAATGCCTTTGTTAATTGTGCTACTATCTATGGTTGCTGCATTACACATCAATAGCACTAAAAGCTCAATTGAAGCATCCTTATTTCTTGATTGTATCTCTTGATACCCATGGACATAGGCATCCTCGCCCAAGGCCTCATTGGTACATAACTCAGGAGGTCTTTTAATGACTTCAAATCCATACTCCCTGCCGATATCCATTATCTTTTCATCATCAGTGGATACATAATATCTATCGATGTATTTTGACTTAGTTGCCGCCAGCATCGGGTATGCACAAAGTGGCCTGCCTAAAATTTCCATTGTATTTTTCCCGGGGAAACCGGAACTTCCTTTTCTACCGAGAATTAATGCTGCGATCATTTTCTTATCCTCCATGTGATAATATCGTCATTAATATTTTTCTTACTTTGTGCCGTTAAAGCAGAATATGGTGCAATAAAATTTTAAGAAAAGATTAACCTTGGCTCACATTAATTCATCGCTTGGCGTCACTGGATTCAGAAGAGGTTCTCCTTTAAAAAAACGGATCATATCCTTAGTGGCTTCAATTTCCATGGCAGCACGACAATCATATGAGCACGATCCCATGTGCTGCGTCAAAATAACGTTGTCAAGACTGGACAAAGGCCCATGATAGGGTTCTTCCTCAAAACAATCTATGGCGGCTCCAGCAAGAAGATTATTTTCAAGCGCATATAACAGATCTGTTTCATTCACAATGCCACCCCTTGAAAGATTCATTAGATAGGCGTCCGGTTTACATTGAGATAAGGTTGTCCGGTTAATCATGTTATACGTGGCACTTGTCAAGGGCACATGAAGAGAAACAACATCCGCCCTTCTATATATTTCTTCCTTTCCGGCAAACCTGATGTTCAACCCCTGTTTTTTGAATATCGCGATATCTTGCGTCTTATCGATAATATCGTTTACCAGGATCTCGTCTGGCTGAAAAGAAGCTAACAGTTTCACGGTACTTGTTCCAACCCTTCCAAAACCTATAATTCCTATGACTGACTTGCCAATTCTTTTTCCCTGTCGTCTTTTCCAAAATCTTTGCCTGATCTGGCGGTCAGCGTAGCAGACGTGCCTGGTAAGACTGATCATAATCCCTACAGTCAACTCAGCGACAGCCATAGTTACCGCATCAGGGGTATAAGTTACAACAATGCCTATATCCTGACATTTTTTTAATGGAACAGAATCAAGGCCGATTCCCACTCTAGAAATAATTTTTAATTTTTTCGCTTTTTCCAGTACAATATTAATATCCTCTGTTCCTGCAATAAGTCCCTCGCAGTCCGCAGCCATCTCCCCCACCTCTTCAGCTGTCAGTTTTCTTTCCAGAGAATTTATTTGGAACTCCCACCCAGTCTTTTCCAATAGTCTGAGCGGTTCCGGATCAATTTCACCAAAAGGTGATGTGGATACAAATATTTTAGGCACGATTCAAACTCCAATGTTAGCAAAAACGGTACATGGCGTGCCATCTGCATCTTTAATATACAGAGGGGCAATCAGCATGTTTGAAATGGTCTTAGGCAAACAGGACAAATCCATATCTTCAATGGGAAGTATGGGATTGGGATGACAAAGAAAAGCTTTATGGGCAAGCCTGCCAGCCTCTCGAGCAGCAAAGCTTGATACAGATATGAGATCCATGCCCAAAAAACGCAATTTAGGAAATTTTTTTCTTAAATAGTCGGGAAGCTCCGGATCTATACCCGGAGGATTTTGCCAGTACATTTCAGAGCATCTCTCTGTACAACAACCTGTTTTTAAAAGGATTGCCTCACAATCAGAACTTATATCATTATTTTCTGACTTCTGGAAATCCATGGGATTGATAAGCCTACCAGCCCTATTTTCTGGATGCATATTTATAAAAACACATCCAACCTTTTCAACAAACCAAAAATTCGGGGGATAATCCGTAAGGGTTTTCCCTAAGATATTAAAATGAACAGGCAAGTCTATATGAGTACCTGTATGATTAGACATTGATATTTGAAGAGTATTACAACTGTCTCCTTTGCTTATACTTTTCTCCTGTCTGATAATAGCCGACGGTCCACCTCCATACATAGGCGTTCGTTCACTCAGAGGATATGATAAAATATTCATGCCCTATTTTTCGTGAAGTATGGTAGAAATGCAAGTATATTTAGGATGCATCTGGTCATAAAATTCATCAGGATTACAACCAACATTATCAGGATTATAAGAACCAATAACTTTAACGCCTATCTCACCTCCGATTTTGCGAACCTTTGATTCAATATTTATCAAAGCGATTGTGGTAACTGATTTCTTATTCATCCATACATTATGGTGATATGGAGTCATCAAAAGAGTTACATTAATACCGTTTTGTGCCAGCAGACAAATCAATTTTTTAAAAATGATTTCACCGCTTATAGAAGATGGAGGAACATTATCAAAAATTTTATAGTTTGTTCCGCCAATAGGAACTCTCTTCGAATCAGCATCTAAAATGTGTTTAGAAGAGTAAACCAATCCAGCATCAGGAAGTAATACAGGATAATCCCCTCCATGGGAATAGTCAAAAAGCGGGGCCTCTAACACTATATTTTTTTTTTTTCCAATCTGCTTCAATGATCTTAAAAAATAGTTTGGATTAATTAAATTAACAATAGGTCTTAACCATGTGTCCTTTTTGATTACAAAATCTGCAGGTCCTACGGTCAAAATGCTTAACATAGAGAAATATAAATTTTTATACTTTTGCCATCGCATATCTTTACCAAAGTCAAGTGCCCATGGAGAAACTCCAAATAATACTTTCTCTGGTTTTTTGCTTTTTTTTGTCAGAACGTAAGAAAAGGCTAAATAATCTTCCAGGGTGGCACCCGACACCCCAAGGTTGATTAATGATTCACTCATCATTTCGGTGGAGATTCTCTCTCTAAAAGAGCTAATCTGCATTATCTGGCTGCTGCCGATCACATAACAGTCAACATTATCAAGATCTTTTTTCGCTAACGCCATCTTAATATCCCTTTCATCCCAAGAGCCATTGGGCCAAAACAATCCATTTGGGGATTTAATAAGTGCATCGGCAAACACTTCCGCTGTGACATTTCCAGCTCCTGATCTTTTCAAATAAATATTGCCAGGATCCAAACGAAAATTTACCAAAGCGATAACCAATAAGAGAAAAAAGGTTCCTATAAAAAAACAGCTCGAATATAGTTTATATTTATTCATTAATTAGAATTGAAAATATAGGAAATCGCTTTCTTGTTGAATAAACATTATTGCAACAGCCGCTACAAAAGAAAGCACTAAAGAGTATATCACTGTTGGTTGCCAGGCGATTCTTTGAATACAAAATTCCTGTGAAGACAAAAATTGATCCTGGTCCAGGGCTAAGGGATGCGTCTTAAATAGCTCTATCGAATTTGGACAGAACCATACGACAATAAGTGCTATAAAAATAAGCACCATGGCCTCATGTGGAGTACAGATAAAACGAAACATACCGGAAAAAGATATTCCAAGGCCAGGATTGATCCCTTTTATAAAGGATAGACAGCTTTCAGCGCCGACCGGCAAAGAAATCCCATTAAGCCCAAGCATACCAGCATACATGCTTTTAATTCCAGTTATGGTTTGAGCTCTAAAAAGAACCCAAGCAACAATCACTAAAGTAAATGTGATCCACTGACTCCCTCTATAATATAAACGACTACCGGCTACTATATTTCCAAAGCGTGCAACAAAAATATATCTCCACAAATGATTAATGGATAAAAACAGCCCATGAACTCCACCCCAAAGCAAAAAAGTCCATCCAGAGCCATGCCAAATTCCACCTATTAACATGGTGATTAGGATGTTAACATGTTGCATGACAAGGCCTCTCCGATTTCCCCCCAAAGGGATGTAAATTCGATCCTTCAGAAAATCAGACAAAGTGATATGCCATCGGCGCCAGAATTCAATAATACTACTGGCCTTATACGGAGAATAGAAGTTAATCGGTAATGTAATACCAAATGCCTGAGATAAACCTATTGCCATATCAGAGTAGCCTGAAAAGTCGAAATACAGTTGGAGTGTATAGGCAACCGCCCCAACCCAAGAGTCAAAAAAACTTAAAGAAATCCCTTTATCTGCGGCTGTGAAAACAGGATTTGCATAGAATGCAAGATGGTCGGCAAAAACAGTTTTCTTAAAAAGACCTACCATAAAAACCGAAATACCTACAGATAGATTCCGTACTTTCAACCTTACGACTTTATAATCAATAAATTGCGGTAACATTTTGTTGTATTGAACAATAGGCCCTGCAATTAATTGAGGGAAAAAAGTAACAAACAAACAATAATAAACAAACCCATATTGCCTTGTAATTCCTTGATATGCATCAACCAAATAGGCAACTTGCTGAAACGTAAAAAATGAGATGGCCAATGGGAGAACAATATCTGGTGGCGTGATGTTTAAACCAGACAAAAAGTTGACATTACTTATCAAAAAACCGTAATATTTAAAATAAATTAGGCTCCCTATATTGACAATCATTCCCCAAATCAGATATACTTTTATCCTCTTTTTAGCCAAAAAACCACCAAGGGTAAAGTTAAAGATGACCGATGTCAAAATCAATAAAAGATAGTTTGGATTCCACCAGCCATAAAAAAATAATGAACTCCCAACTAACCAACCAATTACAAATCTATGGGGTGCCCATAAGCTTAATATCTGAAAGACAATAAGTACTGCAGGAAAAAAGATAAAAATAAAAATATAGGAGTTAAAGAGCATTACAGAATTATTTTATCTTACTTAATTTTAGATATTGATAAACCATTCTAATATCATTTTTCTCTAGACCAAAAATAATTGGTTGAAAATAAAGCGCTACAACAACCATAATTGAATAAAGGACTCCGTCTAAAAAGAAGCTTAATAAAATGCTATTATCCACCCTTAGCCCGTATCGGACAAGAGAAATTGCACCATAGGCCAAAACTAATAAAGTAAGCATACTGATGCCTTGGTGGGCCATATAGAGCCAAAAGCGAAGTCCAAGGTAACGGGCATTAAACCATAACTTTGTATTGGTACTAAGAAATTGAATGATCACCATTTTGAGAGCAAGGCCGGTTGCCCCCATATTTAAACCCATTTTATCGACTGGGCCTACTAAAAACCATGTGACAGGGATACCGATCACCAAAAAGAAAACTCCTATATTGCTGTACAGCCGAGTCCTTCCTGCAGCCAAAAAAACCGACCCGCTTAACTGTCCATATGTTTGGTGGATAGGATAAAATGCCATTATAGTTACTGGCAAAATTGCTTGGCAGAATTCATTCCCCCCAAAAATAACCGTAACCTTGTCTGCTTCTAGGGCGATAAAGCAGGCGAAATAAGATGAAATGCTATACAGCATTGGTATAAAACGACGAAACAATCTTGCCATTTCAGAATACGCTTCCTGCTGAAAAGCTATAGAAAATTCTCTTGTTATCAGCGGAGTCATAGCAGATGTAAATAAAAAGCAAATTGCCCCAATTTTATAAGATAATCCAAAAAATCCCTGCTGCACGCTTCCGCTGAAACATTGAAGTAACCATCTATCAAAAATTCCAACTAACAACCCGGCAATGCTATAAAAGACCAAAGGATGACTGTAGGTGTAAAATTCTTTTACATATCCTTTTAGTTGGCCCAATGAAAGTTTCCAGTTTTTAAAAAAAGGAAAGCCATATTTTTTAAAAATAAATAAAAAGCAAAGCCCTATTAACAAAAAAATAAAGTAATGGTAGAAAAAAAAAGAGATTAAATTTAATTCGTTAGTGCCATATAAAACAAGAATAATCACTAAACCGATCACCTGTTGGATAATTTTAGCGATCTCCGTTGATACTGTCATACCGTACGCATCGGCCATTTTACTTACAACATTAACAAAGAAGGTAAAAATCCCCCATATTGCGGCAAGATATACATAAAAGAGCTTTTGGTCAGGCCAGAGTTTGATATATGCACCCGATATTTGGCAGCACCCAACGAAAATGAAAACTAAACCAGCAAGCAAACCGACAACTCGAATGTAAAAGGCAACAAGGCCAAACTCTTTTGGACGCTGAGAAAGCTTTGTGTAAAAAGCTACGGATGTACCCATTTCCAGGAAAGAAACAACTTGAGAAAAAAAATTGGAAAGAAACTCGAAATCCCCATATATCTTAGGACCTAACCCTCTAGGAATAAGCATTTGAGTCACAAGACCAATAAGCAAACCTGTACAATTTGCAAAAAGTTTTGCAAAGTAGCGTTTTTTCAAAGAACTTTCTATCATTATCCCGGTCGGTGATAAAAAAACTTATTTAGCATGCTGAAATACCAAATAAGATTTCAATTTCAAATATAGCAGAAAATAAAAAGGGCAATCATTTGTTCACTCAGATCACTGATCAAAGCAATTGTTTTTCACATGTTTATTTGTCGGTAAGTAAATGATGGATAAAATGATCTACTTTTTTCGATGTGTTCTTTTTAGATAAATAATGATTTTTGTAAGTGTTATCTCTTTTGGGTTTTAGATCGCCCTTCAGAAAAGAATCTAACATATGTATCATCTCACTCGTTTTATCGGCAAAATGCACCCGTTTTTGCAATTCGTGCAATGCGTTATTCTCATAAGGATGGACTGGATCATCCATTAAAAATATTTCTGAATCCAAATGGAGTACATCATATAGGGGTGTTGAAACAAACTCAATTATCACAATTTTAGGGGAGTAGCTTGATAGAAAATCCGTCAGGCTCACATTATCAACAACCTTAATATTATATTTTTTTTCTAATATGGGTAATACGGCACATGATTGATAATTTTTGGAATTTACCATTAGCTTAACATAAACACTAAACCCCTTTAGAGAGCTAAGATATTCAAGCAGCTCCAGTTGTCTTTGTGCTAATTGGTCGCATGGCAATCTTGCCGCACCGCCATCTATAATGGATAAACTATTTGTCATAGGAAATAATATGTCAATTTCCCTTTTAGAAATAAATTTATTCTCTGATTTTGGCTTTCCATAAGGCAACACCTCAACTTGAAATGCTTTATTTGGATATACCCTTTTTAGATCGTTACGATCAAACCCATAGCTTAGGTAGTAATTGCATCTAAGAAATTCTGAATCAAACTGCCATGGCCTATATTGGACCCCTTGGAGACTTCCATGCTGTCTGCCAATAATTTCAATTTTTCTATGAGATAAGTATTCAAAAATCAGGGATTTTAAGCCAAAGGCTGGCGGAAGCCCCCAGATTCCACAGACAATTGAATAAACATTATCAAGCTCTTTTAACATTTCTAAAGAATTTAAGTGCGAATCAATATTATTATAAAAATCTTCTTTAATATCCTGCAAAAGCAGTTTCATAAGAGGATTTTTTTCATAGATTTCGTCAACTTTAGAAAAGTCAAAAAGTCCTTTGCTCTTAACAACACTTTTATATTTAAACTCTTTAGGAGCATATAGTTTATCTGCTGAAAAGTATAAAATATTATATTTTTTTAATTGCGTAAGTAAAAATTCGAACTCATATAACGGCCACCCTATAAGAACTGTTTGTTTCGTTTTTGAAAATTTATTTTCCCTTGTAATCGTCCTCAGCCAATCAAACATCATCTGCACCGGATGGATTATACCAAACTTTGTTTTGAAATATATCCTGTAAAAAAGGCTATACAAACTACCTAATTTGTCAGCAGTTATGTTATTCTTGGGCAACGAAGTATGAATAGCTTGCTTTTTAATATTGGGGAAAAAATAGGTTAAGAACTTCGTTGTTTTGCCGGTAATCAAGGAAGTTAGTCCTCGTTCATAAAAAAAAATCTCTAATGGGTTTAAGAGATCTACAATCCTTCCCATGCTGCGAAGCAGCACCCTATATATATGGAATTGAAATTTTAAATGATATGCATATACAGGAACAAAATACCTCATGTTAACTCTTAATATTTTATTTATTTGAGGCGAAATATATTTATCCAGATCCATTAGCAATCCGTCAACTGCCTCAATTGAATCCTCAATATCTTTTCTTATTTCATCTATGCTGACAAATTCGCTTAAACATTGGCACGACAGGCTGTATTGTTTTTTTGCATAAAGAGACACACTGTAATGAGTTGAAAACATTTCACAGTCGTGGTGCAACTTATTTTTCACGCAATGCTTTAAGTCCTCGACCGTATTTAAAATTATGATATTTTTCACTGATTCAAAACGTCTCTGTAAAATTTTTTATCCATAAAAACTGAAGATTCCTTCTTCATTGCCTATTTCAACTGTTCTCATCAGTTCTGGTGCTTTGGGAAAATTTTTGTGCAAAATTATACCATTTATAATGTTGAGTGGCCGCTTCAACACGCTGCTCTAATGAACTTGTGATCTCATAATTAAAAGATTTCATAAGATCGGCAAAATAATATTCTATAAGGTGGGCTTCTTCAGTATTAATTCTTTCCCGCCACCGGCCCACATTTACGTTAGAAGGTCTGTCAAACTTAAGCCCGTCAAAATTATTTCCTTTCCATAGCTTGCCGCAAACTGTAGGTGTAAGTAAATTTCTATGAAATGAAATATTTAAAAAGTTACAAATATCATTTAATATATCATCAGGATTATTAGTAAGGTCTTCAAATCGAACGACCTTGTAAACATCTGGACCATATAATGATGAATTATTGATTGCAAATTCAAATCCTAACTTACCGCGCTCGATCATACTCTGCATTAGCCGATTCATTTCATCATTAAAACTTTTATATCTCTTTTCCCAACCAGATTTCATAGACGCCCAAGTATCTCTTGGATCACGCACGATATGTAAGAACTTTGCTTTGGGGAACCATCTCAATACATCCCTTGCGTAAATTTCCGTGCTGGTTGTCTTTTCAACCCAATGAACCGGGCTTGGGGAACCCTTAAAATGCACTCTATATGCTTTAATAAGACTAATAAGCATATCTTGTGGACGTGTATCTGTTTTCTGAGCAAAACGCCGTAAATCGTCTCTCATCGCTTGAATGGGAAAGTTCAACTCAAACCGGTCTGTTTCGGAAAGGTTGTTGATTTCATATTCAAGTTGTCCCACTATATATTCCGCCATGCGATCAATTTTCTGGTCCTTTGAAAAATCGTCACCAGCATAAGTTGGATAATATGCATAAAAAAATGCACTATCTGGTGGATATACTAATAGTTGAGGATGATTATCCAAAAGAGCTAACGCCATAGTAGTACCGCTTTTCCTGTGCCCACAAATAAAAACCGGGTTATCCATATATTCTTCCATGGTTGTCCTTTCCAACATTGTTTAGTGTTTAATTACATGGTGTTTTAAAGAATAAAAAAAAGTACTAACTATGGCATTTTTGAAAAAGTCCTTTTGATCTCAATTCTTCAGCAACCGAAATCAACAACATAATATCTTGGCCAGATCGCTCTGCGATGCTCATTAAATCATGTTCTCCATCTGAAAAATTTATAAGCCACATCATGGCCTCTGTTCGTTGTTCTAACGTGTCACTAAAACCGCACTCCGGATAAAGTTTGCGTGCTCCTAGTTGAGGCTCTCCAAATTGAACTTTGTTCCACCAAAAAAAATTATTTTCAAGAACAAATGCAATTTTTGCATAAGCTTCGACCGACTCTTTAAGAGAAACAAAACTAATAAATTTTTCGTTATCTAAAGAAGTATGATACTCAGAAAAACGAGAATACATTGTTCGCATCAGCGAGCCCACCGGCAAATTAAAACCAGGAGAGCAATATTGACGTTCTTCGCTCCCATTTCCTGGATCAAAACTGCACAAGTGATGGCGCCCAAGACCTTTTAAAACTAAATGGGCAGCCCGATCCCCAAGTGTGCCAGTTTTTCTGGACTCTTTATAGGTAAATTCACCACGATCCGCCAGACAAGTCATCACATAACCAGCCATAAGTTTATTTTTTAAATGTTGTCCCCTTAGACTTAGGAAACAAAGGGTCCCTAAAGTTTCAGCACTGATTACGAATCTATATGTATAACGTCGCTTAGGCTGAATTTTGAGTAACTCATAAAGAAATACCATCGCTATAGGCCCAGAAAGTTCATTATTGGCCATGGAGGGATGACATAAATACGTGGAAAATAAAATTTCCTGATCACTTTCGCCAGGAAGGACAGCTTCCCCGATCTCGATATATCCCGGTTGAAGGGTAGTATCTATATGAACTTGATAGTCACCATCTTTCAACCGACTGAATTCATTATAACTTAGACAAAAGCCCCACGTTTCTTTATAGTATGCTGTTCGGTAGGGAATTGCATCAGGTTGGCCAGGCAGTGTGTGAATATGTTGAGAAAGTTCAGATAAGGGTAGGTGCCCCATGTAGGGATTGGAGTGGGAAACAAGGTGCAGATTATTGTTCTTAAATTCAGCATATTTCTTCCCAGACGAATCTGCAAACCATGCATCCTTTACATCCCATTCTTCAGGAATTGTCCAGTCAAATATTTTCTGATTTGTTTTAAAACGGTGCCGCTCCATAGGCATTTTGGATGATAACACATCTAAGGATTTCCTAAAGCCAGGGCCTGCCAAACTCCTGTTAATAGGCCACAGACTTCTAAACAACTTTTTCATCTGTCCGATTTGTGCATCATTTATTGATATTCTACTCATTAATATGCCTACTTTGCATCTTTAAATAAATTTCCATAGGAATTATTTTTATTCAAAAAATAATTCATGCCAAATATTTAGATTAAGATATTGCCAAAAAAACATATAATAATTTGAACCGGATAAATGCTCTTCGAATTTTTTTTGAACATTCTTTTGATCATATATTTCAGTATTCATAAAAGACTTTTTTGATATCATTTGCTGCATCATTTGACGTAGCTCGTTTCTAATCCAGTCCCCAAACGGAGCGTTAAAGCCAGTTTTATCTTTTCTCAATCGAACTTTTTCCGGCAAAATACCTTTCATACTCTCTCGAAGCAGCCATTTGCCAAGCCCGTTCCGAATTTTAGCCGAATTGCTAAGTTTGAAACAAAACTCAACAAGACGGTAATCAAGAAGGGGCAATCTATTTTCAATTGCGAATGCCATCATATTCCTATCTTCAGCCCGCAAACTAGGAGGGATAGTCTCAAAAAACAATTCCATATAAAGCCTGCGTAAAAGATTTTGATTTTCTTTTTGTGTATCAATACCATTTATGTTACCACATTTGCTGAATTTTAAGACATTTTTTTGAAGGCAGTTCAAATATGGTGAATACTTTTCTAATTCCAAATTTGTCTCTATTTTTAAACTGTTAATATATTTTTTTGCGGCAGTATACTCATCAAGGCCACGCTTATGATTGTCTAACCATGCCTTGAGTTCTAAATTGTCACCTTCCCTAGTACCTCTTAAATCCGCAAAGGCATAGTGGTAATGATCCCAATAACCAGCTAACAATTCGTCTCCACCGTGGCCTGTTAAAATTACAGGAATTTTATTTTTCGCAACTTCTTTAGATAGGATATAGTTGCATAGCCATGTCACTGTACATACCGGTTCATCATGAAACTGAAGCATTTCTTTTAAAATAGCATAAAGATTGGAATGATTTTGGTAGATGTATATGTGCTGAACCTCCTCATGCTTTACTATTTCATTTATGTACTCAGATTCATCAAAATATCCATCTCCTGTCACACCGGAAAAGGTATGTATTTTTTTATTCTCTTGCGCTGCAAGACAAGTAATAGACCCGGAGTCCAATCCGCCACTTAGCATGCAACCAACAGGAACATCACTACGCAGGCGAATTTTGACTGCGTCATGAAACAAGTAGCGAAACTCCTCTATCATTTCGCTATCAGTCAGGATATCAAAAGATTTAGGGATACTTAAATTCCAGTAAGCACAAACCTCATTAAGCCCTTTGATATTAAACACCATAAAAGAGCTTTTGGGAACCTGATGAATATTCAGAAAATATGTATCATTATCTATATCAACGTATCGATAATGCCTGCCTGCATAGTCAATAATCTTTGCCATATTCATTTTTTTGGGAACAGACGGATGCAAAAAAAGAGATTTAATTTCAGAGGCAAAAATTAACACGGTTTCGTCGTAATAATAATGAAGCGGTTTTTTACCAAATCGATCCCTCGAAAGGATAATTTGATCAACTCGTCTATCATAAATTGACAATCCCCACATGCCGTTAAATCGTTTGAAGCATTCAGTTCCCCATTCCAAGTAGGAGGCCAAAACTACCTCTGTATCTGAATTAGTTTTAAACGAGTGCCCTCGGCTTTTTAATTCTTCCTTTAATTCAAGAAAATTGTAAATCTCACCATTAAAAGCTATCCACACATTCTCGCTATCCGCAGACATAGGTTGATGCCCTAAAGCACTTAAGTCCAAGATACTTAAACGCCTATGGCCTAATCCGACATGTCCTGATTGCTCTATCGCTTCACATCCACAATCGCTAAATAAGCTATGCTTATTAGAAGACCGGTTGAAGACAACGCAACCATTATCATCAGGGCCACGATGAGCCAATCGATGTGTCATTTTCTGTAACACAGACGAAGCTGTAAAGTATCCGTTGTTAAAATGAAAAAAGCCGGTTATTCCACACATATAGATATCCACCTAAAACTTTTTATAAATAAACAGCAAAGAAACTCCTTTATTCACGAACTGAGACCTTTGCACGAGTTCAATTCGGCGAAAAATTTCCGCATATTTGATTTGAAACAAAGAGAAATTCTTTATAATATTCTGTTTTTAAATAGACTCTCCGAATGTTATTTGGCATTGACCGACCCGTGCAAAGGTCTCGAACTCATTTGCACTCTCATTTTTCAATTGCTAAAATCAGAACGTGACATTGTTTCAGCACTGCTTTAAACTTAAATGTTGCAACCGAAGAGCTAACATCTTGAGATTGTGTATAAAAAACAAAAAATTATGGTGAGTCAAAATTCTCATAACTTTCTGTTTTTATATATGTTTCACGATATCCATTGCAATATTTAGGTTAAAATGCTTAATCAAGCCATTGCAGGACACGACTATTCTGCTTTTTTAAATAATCATGAAACTCAGTTAATTTACCCTCATCTACAGCGTTAACAAATAATTTCTCTTGGCTATTTATGACGAGAGCTACTCTAAAGCCATTCTCTTTCATACGCCCGTTTACAGAAGAGCCGAGATAAAAGCCCCAATCGGTGGCCGTGATATCACAATACTTCCCAGGGTTAGTATGTATTGAAATCATATCACATGGTTCAAAAAAAATTGTTCCAAAGTCTTTAATCTGTATTTCTCCTATGCCAAAAAGCCGAGGGTTATCATTTAAAGTAATTTTCATATGTCGTCTTCCAGGTGGCCAGGGATATACCAGTCGCCCCAACTATTTTGTTCCCAAATGGATAGATTACGAAAGGAATCTTGAACTTCTAAAAACCTGTCCACACTGATGTCAATAAAATTACAAAAATCATTTACATACTCATCAGATACTGGATCCAGATCATATTGTTTCACTAATTTTTTTGCCTCATCCCGAGAAATTTTTCCATTTCGGATATCCTCACAGGCGTGGTCGGTTGCCCTGCCATATCCAAATTTGAGGACTTTAAAATATTGATGAATGCGATTGATTTTCTCATCAATCCCCACATAGGTTCGATATGTCCCCTCTCGAGGACTATCCAATTCCTGAAAGCCGTATTTTTTTGCTATTTGTAAATGCTTTTCAGAGTCCCAAAAAAAATAAAAACTTGAAAAAACTGTTTTCGTACCTGAATTTTCCAATTCATCAGGGAAGTCATACATGACAAGATCATTCATGGGGATATCATACTTTTTAGAAACATATGCTGCATCTTTTCCTGAGTTTGCCGCATATTTCAAAAACCATTCTCTATTTATTGAATTCAGCTTTGATATACTCTGTTCTCCCCCATACTCAAATGCAGAATTTTCACCAAGAACAACAAGGGGAATTTGATAGGCCAAAGCCACCCGTAGCGGATAACCATGAAGCATAGTGTGACTTAAAAGATCTGGATCTCCATATTCTTCAAACCCGATGCGTATCAATTTCTTATGCAAAGCCAGATTAGGCCTGTAAATTTGCAGATTCACACCCATATTTCGAGGAATACACTCAAGATTGTATTTTCCTATATCGGTTTTAATTCCATAATCAACATTAACAGCAAGAATCCTAAGATGATATTTCAACAATCTATGGACCTGGGTAATAGAATCTTTTCCACCACTTACCGGAACTAGGACATCATAGAAAGGAGCCTGCTTTGATCTTGCATGCAAAACTATCTTATCAAATTCATTTGCCCTTTTATCCCAATCTATCCCATTAACTATATCTACTTTGCGCCTGCTTGCCTGGCAAGCGGCACACACACCATACTCATTAAAAGAGATATAAGGTTTGGTATCAGGCATCAAGCATTTTGAACAGTATATCATTTATATTCTTTCTCCTATTTTCTTCGCCGGAATGCCGCCATTAATGGAATATTCCTCAGTATCTTTTGTAACAACCGAATTTGAAGCGATAATGGAGCCTTTACGCAAACAAACACCTTTATTGATTACGACATTTGTTGCCAGCCAGCAATCATCCTCTATTCTGACAGGCGCATGGATAAAGCCCTGCTTTCTTACTGGAATGTGTCTTGCAAATTTATGTTCATTTGCATTTATGCTACTTCTTGGGCCTATTATGCAATTTCGGCCGATAATAATATCACTCCCTCCGTTCAATATACAGAAGGCCGTTACAATGGAACCCTCGCCAATTTCTATAAGCCCTTCTCTTGCGGACACAAATCGGCACTCTTTTTCTATAGTTACATTGTTATGAAAATAAATTCTGCCATTTTCCCTATTCCTGAGATCAACATCGCCTAAAATAGAAACATTATCCCCTATAATTATATTGTGATAACTACCGTTTATTTTTAAATGGGGTGTACCCTCTATGTAAAAATTTCTTCCTATTTTTATCCCGTAGAACAGGAGAATGGATTTGATTATGAGACTATGAAACTTCCAATATCTTTTTTTTGAAATAAATCCTATAAACTTAAACATATAACTCTACTCTTAGAATTCTGATCACCAGTGATGCAAAATTGTTTTAGTTGAAATTATTTTTGAAAAACCGTTCTTAATGTAATAATTGAGTGCTGAAATATTTTTTACCTGTGTGCCTGTCGAGATACTAAACCCAAACAACTGAGCTATAACATGCTGTATCAAACTGCTTCCAACGCCCTTGCCTTGGTATTCAGGTTTAATGGCGACAAAAAAAAGAAAGGCCTCAATATTTTTTATGTTTACGAGAATAACACCTACCACAACATCTCCAACTGTTGCGGCATACATATGCTTCTCTCTTCCAGGAATAAAATTTTTCAGATATAAAATCCATAATTCATTGGATTTTTTTGTTGAAATATTTAAATCCGTATGAAATCTCGTTTGTGTAAAAACACTTCCAATTTCCTCATACGGCAGATGACAATTTTTATCCACTTTAAATATTTTAATATCATCTTCTGCTGTCTTAAGGTTATCTTGAGAATCGTCTTTCAGATACTTCAACGTCACTTCAGTATCTACGTAATAAAATCCGGCTCTTTGCAGCTCGTTTACGATTCGATAATCAGAGGATGTGTTTATTTTAGCAGTAACAAAACAATTGTTCAGCTTAGACCGGATATTTTCAATAGCTCGGCTATCGTCTCCATGACCAAAACGAGACAGGTCTGTGTTCAAATAATAGGAAGGCTTTTGGAAATAATTTGAATCCCACTCTAAATAAGTAAAATGATATTTTGTGTCACCATTTTCACTGATGATGTCTTTATTTTGTTGTGAATTCATTACAAATATTGATAATTGATCTATATTTAAAAAAGTTAACCGGAATACGTTTTACTATACCGTCAAAACGGATGGGCAGATTTGTTTTCCAGGTTTTAAAATCGCCCAAATATGTAGCCCACCCATTTTCATCAAAATATTTACATCTCGCTTCCTGGTGTTCGTATATGGCTATCAGATACGCAGGAGTGCCTGTTGCCACAAGCTCAGAGGCAGTTAGTCCTCCGGCGCCTATGGCAAGATCGCATCTCATATATTCCTCAAACATATTTGAAATATTCTCTTTTAGTTCATATCTCAACTTGCTTTCCTCCAATTGAGCATCAAGATCTGCTCTATATTTATATCCCGAGCCAATAACAACGGTAACCGCTATCTGAATCTTCTGATTAACCAATTCTTGTATAACCTGACTGGTAAAATCAAACTCATCTGCTCCGCCCATGGCTATGAGCATTCTTTTAGGAGGATGGTGAATTCTCCTGGCCGCCACCCGCTTCAGGTCAAAATTATAGGGAAGAATCACATATTCAGGGCCCAACAAAAATTTAGTTTCCGGATATTTATCCGGACTGAAATAATCATGTGCAGCGACATCCCAATCCACAACCAGCTTCATGTCTGGAAGAATTTTCCCGTCAAAGGAAACACAGGCCTTAGAAACATCTGATAGAAGCCCCAGGTAGTCACTAATTTTATTTTCCGTAATTTCAAAAAAAACAACATCAATTGATTTTGTTAAAATGTATGTATTGATTTCATTGACTTCTTCTGGGATTGTTATGTTTGATTCTATGATACGAACCTGTTTGATCTCATACTTTTCAATGAGCCGAATTCCAGCCTCATAAGCCCTTATCATAAAAAAAGCCTGCCATCCGTCCTCCTCAAAATACTTTGAGAGCTGAATCAGGCTCATAAGGTCTCCAATTCCTATTTCCGGCTTGGCATCCGCGCGGAACAGTATTTTTTTAGCGCTTGTCACAATATGGATTCCCAAGTTATCGGATCATCAATTTCTATATTGGTTTTTGCAAATATCTTATAGGAATTAAAAAGACTCAAATACTTTGGTTCCAAGCCACGTTCTTTTTTCCCCGGTCTTAAAATTTTTATATCCTGAAGCTTGATCTGCCCGCCTTTTTCAATCCTTTTTTGGGAAAATAACGTCATAAAGCAAAAATTACGCAAATATTTCTCATGTTCATAACATTTTCTGGCACTACTTCCAAAAATCTCGTAGTCGATTTCATAGTGACCTGACAAATAATCTTTTTCGGCAGCTCTGATATCCTTCACCATTTTAGCCAATTCATCAGGTTCTAAAGCAAAAAAATGATCAGGCCCTTTCATGTTTTTATCAAGGGTAATATGCTTTTCAATGACACTCGACCCAAGGTAAACGGATTGGACAGGAGCCTGCGAAATTTCAATGGTATGATCCGAATACCCTACGTCCAACATAGGAAAAGCGGTTTGAAGCGTTTTGATCACTCCAATGTTGCAGTTGGAGAGAAGGGTTGGATACTGGATGGAACAATGCAACAAAGTCAAATTATCATTATATGAAAGAAACGTGTTAACCGCCTCTTCAGTCTCTCCAAGTGTTGCCCCCCCTGTACTCTGGAATGTCTGCAACCCGGATTTAGCGACAGATTTAATCAGAGGCAGATTTGTAATCGTATAAGAAGATAACTTAATTGCATGAACCTGCTTTTGGATCAGAAAATCAAGACCGGACAGATCAAAAACAGAAGAAATAAAATCAATCCGTTTTTCCTTACAATAAACAATAAGCTTGTCAATCCAGCCAAAAGGAAGTTCAAATTTTTCTACCGCTTTATAGATGTCGTAACTATATGTGGCATTACCATCTTTCCAGTCCAGTTTCCCTGCATTTTCAGGGTATAACCATTTTGCTGAAAAAAGTTGAAATTTTACAGCATCACAACCTGCTTTTGATGCAGAATCAATTAGTTTGAAACAATTTTCCAGGCTGTTGTTATGGTTAATTCCTATCTCAGCTATTATATAAACACCCATTTTTATACCGAGCAACCCTGAACATTAAATACTTTTTTCCAGTCTCCAAACACCATGTCCCGATATGCCTTTCTATTGTACTTCCCTTGTTTTTCCCAGCTGAACCACTTGTTAACCGGCGCTGAGAAACCCCTTTTATCAATCCGTTCAGGAATTTCCTTTGGGATAAACTTTTTTGAGACTTCTTTCAGCAGCCACTTTGTAACTCCGTCCTTAATTTTGTATTTTGAAGGCAGAGAAAAAGCAAACTGAACAAGCCTGAAATCAAGAAATGGAGACCTGTTTTCAATATGGTGGGCCATATTTATTCTATCTGCCATTTGCAGCAGGACCTGCATAGTTGTATAAAAATCCGTAAGGCCCATTAAATGGATCACGTCAGCATTGATTCGTTCAAAATAATATGTCAGGCTGTCATGAAGATATTGGTTCACCTGTTCGTCATATATATTGTCGCACCTGTTAATCAGTTTGGTATATCGCTCAACCGGACTACCATAGTAGCGGTTGATCATGTATGAATATTTTTGCATGGCCTCAAGCCGATGAATTTGCTCATCATGGTGCAGCAGGTGATATCGATGGTACCCACCAAATATTTCATCTGCTCCATCACCGGATAAAATAACTTTGACGTTTTCATCTGCAGCCTTTTTAACAAGTTCCCACAAAGTAAAGCTTGTCCATGTGCACGGGGAATCAAGGTACCAGGCGATTTTTTCTCTTGTGTTTATAAAGTCCTGCTTGTCAGGACGGACGATGACCAGCTCCCTGTCAATGCACCTGGCAACAAGCTTGGCATAGTCAAGTTCATCAAAATCATCATAATCATAATGCGCTGTATAGATAAAATCAGGTTTTGCAATACAGGCAACAAGAGCACTGTCAACGCCCCCGCTGACAAATGCACCATACTGGTGAGCTGAATTCTTGGTTCTCAGGAGAATACAATCCTCCAGAAGCTCAGAGAGGTGATTTAAAATTTTTGTTTCATCATCTTCTATTTCAATAAGATTGTCCCAGATTTTCCAATAGCTATGACTGGTAACCGTGCCTTCATCTTTTATCGTCAGGTATTCACCTGGTTCAAGAGAATAAATACCTTTGAACAAAGTCTCTTTTCCCACCGTGAACTCATAGGCCCGATAAGATAATGCAGCATCATTGAAAACGGCCGGGACCAGATCCAGCAGCGCTTTTATTTCACTGGCAAAGGCAAAAAAATCCTTCCCTCTGGTATAGTACAAAGGCTTTTCGCCGATCTTATCTCTGACAATTATTGTCTGATGATCTCTTTTGGAATATACGGCAAAAGCATACATGCCGTTAAAATCTCCCAGCGCCTTTTCCCCCCTGCAGATATAATTTGCAAGAGCGGTCTCTCCATCAGACCCGGTTTTAAAATCGTATTGTGAGCGTAAAGACGCCCTGATCCCTTCATGATTGTAGATTTCCCCATTATATACTATCGCATGCTCATTATCACTGCTTATGTATGGAATCTCATGATATTCAGTATCAATAATGCTCAGCCTTACCATTCCAAGCGCAACACCTCCAAACACGCCCACGCCTTTTTGGTCTGGCCCCCTGTGTTCCAGTTTTTTGAGCATTCCTGAAACGATGGACTCTTTATCGTAGTTTAAATTTTGTGAAATAAATCCGGCGATTCCACACATATGTTAAAATCTCTACTGTAATTTGATCAGATTGCCGTCACCGGGAATGTGGTATAACGTCTTTTCAGAAAATTTAAAATCCTTAAAAAGTCCGACGTCGTCAATTACAACCTT
Organism: uncultured Desulfobacter sp.; assembly: GCF_963665355.1. Lineage (GTDB taxonomy): Bacteria > Desulfobacterota > Desulfobacteria > Desulfobacterales > Desulfobacteraceae > Desulfobacter. The sequence continues at coordinate 3,066,439 of NZ_OY762229.1, read as the reverse complement.
TGTATTGCTGATTCCCTTTTCCTCAATATCCTTTTGGGACAAAAATCTATAATCCCCATGATCCCTGAATATGAAAAGCGCATCTGAAACCATTTTGTCGGTATTAATATTAAAATACTGTGCAAAAGGTAAAACTGAAATGAGTTCGCCCTCATCATAACAGGGATCATCAATAAATACTTCCATACCGGATTTATGAAGATACTCCGATAGGATAACCGAAGGGGAAAAGCGTATATCTTTATAAGTATTTTTTGCTGAAATACCGAATATACAAACCGTTTTTGCTCCTTTTTTCTTGATCAAATCGGCATATTTGAACAATATTGAAATATTTCCGGCTTCTGCATCCTTAAGAATCGAAAGATGATTTTCAGCTTTTATTCCTGCAACAAGATGATCAATGGAACTGGCAATTTTATACTGAAGCGCTCCAATGTTCAATAAGTCTTTCTGTTCCCCTATATTTTTAATCAAAAGCTGAGTCATCTTTCGAATATCAATGGCAGGATATGACAATGACATCTGATTTAAAAAGGCAGACAGAATAAAATGAGCTGCTTTCCTGGCATTTTCGTAAATTTCCGCCTCTTCAATGGATGAAAGGATTTCACAGTTCATTCCCATAAGCCCAAAAAAATATTTTGCCTTTTCAATTGAAGCAGGATTATAACCTGAAACTATCTGAACACTTGAATTTGTTAAAAACTCTTCAATGGTCCAATCGCTTCTGAATGCAGAAGCGTAATAACAGTCGCACTTCTCTTTTTCAATTGCTTTAATGAAGCTGTTCTCAATTGTCCGCGGAACTTCAGCCGATTGAAAAAGAAATAATGGTGAATCCAGCCTCTCCAAATTCTCCATAATAATCTGCCTCATTTGAATCAATCGGTTCTGCTGTCTGTTTTCCAGGGCAGGGAAAGAAATAATATGAAGGACGGAATCAAACATCTCACAGGCGTCTTTGCAGATCTTCACTCTATCAATATCAATTTGCGGTAAGTCACCGCTTGATGACCAGGATTCTTTTTGAACTTTACTTGGGAAAGAACCATCTAAGATTCCTATTATTGGATTTCCCCCGAAGTCGAACCAGTTAACCATAAACCCAGCTTTCTGCAACCGGATGATATAAGAATACCCCAGATATCCACCACCCCAGACAGAAACTTTTTTATTGAATAATAATTTCTCTATAAATTCCATGCCTTAACCTATGATGTTGTTATCTTTAACCTCTCTGTAGCAGCTCATTCAAATTTTCTACCACATAAGCTACGTCCTCATCACTCATTGATGAAAACATGGGAATAGATAAAATCCTTTTAAATACCCTGTTGGCAACAGGGAAGTTGTCCTGTTCATTGTTTTGCATATAATGTGTATGTAGATGTAACGGGATAAAATGCACGCTTGTACCGATATTTCTTCTTTTCAGCGCCTCAATCAATTCATTACGGTCAATATCTTCATCATCAACCCTGATCGGAAAAAGGTGATATGTGTGATAATGGTTCCCATCATCCCATGGTAAGAGCAGTTTGTTAGATAAACCTTTTCTGTAAAGAGAGGCAATCTGTCGTCTACGAAAATTCATCTGATCCAGACGTTGGAGCTGGGCTAATCCCAAAGCTGCGTGGAGGCTGTCAAGGTTATTTTTGTACCCGGACTCCTCTATATCATAAAACCAGCTTCCTGTTTGGGAATACCTTTTAAAGGCCTGTTTATTAATCCCGAAATACCCCAGCTTTCGTATCTTTTCAATAATATCACTGTTTTTCGCAACAGCGGCTCCACCCTCACCCATAGCAAGATTTTTAGTGGCATAAAAACTAAAGCAGGTTACATCTGCAAAATTACCGATTTTTATTCCATTATATTCAGTTCCTATGGCATGAGCGGCATCTTCAATTACTTTAAGATTATGCCTTTCTGCAAGGGATAAAACAGCATCCATGTCACAGGGAAACCCTGCAATATGAACAGGCATTATCGCCTTTGTTCTAGGCGTTATCAGTTCTGATGCCCTTTCAATATCTATATTCAAAGTTCTTTCATCAATATCACATAAAACAGGTTTTGCCCCTGTCCACTCCACCACGTGTCCGGTGCTGACAAACGTCCAGGTCGGCAGAATTACTTCATCCCCCTTACCAATTCCCAAAGCTAAAAGAGCCAAGTGAAGCGCTGCAGTGCACGAATTTAATCCGACGGCAGCCAGAGGCTCTTTGTCTTGTAGATACTCAGAAAATTTTTCTTCAAATTCAGTAACAACCGGTCCGGTTGTCCACCAACCTGACTTTATGACCTCGACGGTTTTCTGAATTTCAATGTCACTGATGTCAGGCCTTGATAGAGGTAAAAAAGTTTTTCTCATGATTTCTCCCAAGTTTCTCCAGTCCCCTGTCTCCCAATCTCCGGATACCAGCAATCACATCTTGTACAAACGGAATCATCAAATTGCAGTGTTCTCTGCTGCTTTCTCAGCTCTTCATATTTTTCCCCATGCCATATTTCTTTAATTCCGTTCTTTTTTAAATCGCCCATACTGGCAGAATTATCACTATTCCAGTCGTGGTTGCACCTGGCAACGTTGCCACTGTCATATACCAGTATTTCATAAAAAGGCATAACACAGGGTTTACGAATTACCCTTGGATTTTTTAAAGATCCGAAGTTTCCATCAGAAGAATGCTGATCATATATTCTTACCCGATCAACGCGATCTGTCCATACGCTTTTGAATTTAGCACACTCTTCTTCAGCTGTTTTCACAGTTTTTACCATTGAAGCCTGTGTTAATACCCTCCCTTTGTTATAATCCAAAAAATCCAAAATTTTTGATTCAACTTTTGAATATTTTGCCGGAATTCTGGTTTGATCAAAATTTTCTGGGGTATCCAGACTAAAGGACAGAAACGTCAACCCGTTAACTATAGCCTCATATTTATCTTTATTAAGAAGGGTGGCATTAGTAGCCATTTGGACTTCCTTAAACCTGCCGGAAACGAGCTCGAGCATTTTTTTGAATTCCGGATGAAGCATACTCTCCCCCCTTCTATGCAAGACAAGAATAGTATCCGGATAACTTATTGCTTCTTTGATAATTTTCTCAAATAAATGAAAATCAATGTACCCTTTAAGAGTATTAACAAAATGTCTTGGGCAATAGGTACACCTCAAATTACAATCACTGGCAATTTCAATTTCTATTCGCGCTGGAAAATCAGGTATGGTTAAATTCATTACCTTTCTCTATCATTGTCTTATTGGATAACAGCCAAGGGCCTATTTGTTCTTAGGCCATGACCAGGCTACAAAAGTGCATGCCAGTCACTGATGGATGGCAGACTTCTTATAAAATACGATGCAGAATTTTTATAACATCCTGTGATTGAAAATCAAACCCTGAGAGTCCGTTTTTCACTATCAAATTGGCCAAATCCATATCTTTTTCGTAATCTACGGTTAGGGTAATTCTTTGTAGCGCTTCCGGGACCGACCCTATATCGAACATTCTGTGTCGAAATTGATTTAAATTATCTCTGATATATTTTGTAACGTGCTCACGATCTTCGGAAGAGGATGCAAGACAATTGACCTTTGCTAAAGTTTGATAAGTAACTATTTCTGAAATAAATCCATTTAATCCCCCGGAAACCGAAAAATATTCATCATTCTTTTTAAGGCACTTAAACATTTGATCTATACAGCATATATCAACAAAAGGAGAATCACCACACACCCTGCAAACAACATCGCAACCAAAAAACTTCGCGGCCTTAACATATCTGTCGAGAACATTATCTAAGCCACCTCGAAAAACAGGAATATTATTGTTTCTGCAACATTCATACAAAGGATCGTCGCTTGACTGATCGGAAGTTATAACGGCTACGATTCCTGCATGTTTCGAAACTTTGCATCTATTAAATACAAATTGGATTAAGGGAATTCCGTTCAACAGTGCCAGCATTTTGCCAGGAAACCTTGATGATGAAAGCCTTGCCTGGATTAATATTCCTGTTTTCATTTACTATAACACATTAAAATTGTTTGGTATTAAAGAACATTGATAGCACTTAAATTCTTATAAGATCACGAATTCCACCAAACAGGCTTTAATCTACACTGTTCGTAAACTTTTCGTGGGGAAGGCCCAATTCTTGATAGTAATCATAATAATCCACTACCTCTAAACAGAGAAATTTATAACTTTAACCATATGAAATTTAGTCCTTTCTCACTATTGAGTTCAACACCCTTTAATAAAAAAAATTAAATATTCATGGGCAGTTTTTTGCCAAGAAAAATGTTCTTCCACCTTTCTCCTTGAATTCTTTCCCATTGATACTACTGTAGAGAAAGACGTAACCGCTTTTTTGACAGCTTCCTGGAATTTATCTGAAGCGTCGATCTCAAATAAAAATCCATTTTTACCGTCATCAACCACTTCTTGATTACCCGGGACATTACTCGCAATAACAGTTAAGCCGCATGCCATAGCTTCAAGCACAGCGTTTGGCATTCCTTCACAAAAGGAGGGGTTTATAAAACAATCGGAATGTCGATAAAGTTCAAGAAGCTTGTTTTTTGATACCCATCCATACCATTCAATATTTTCAGACAGTCCCGATTTATCGGCAAAATCTTGGAGTTCTTTTTTCAAAGGGCCATCACCCGCCATATGAATTTTTAATCTTTGAAATCCAGATTGTTTAAAGCTGGCCAACTGGTTTAGCATAAAATATAAATTTTTTTGATCCGACAGCCTGCCCGCAAACATAAAACGAAAATAGTTATTATCCAGCTTCTTATCAACAGGTGTAAAAAATTTCGTGTCGATACCATTGGGAATGACACGAACAGGATAAGAATCTGCTTTTTCGGCCAGATTTTTCGAGCCTTGAGAGTTGGCAACCACCGCCAGGCTTCTTCTGTAAATCAGTTGCCTTAACGGTGTAAGGATTTTATGTATTCTATCCAGCCGTTTTTCATTGCCCGGCACGTCCCCTCCCCTGAGAGAAACAATATATGGGATATTAAACAGCATATTTATCCACAGCCCCAGAGGGCCGCAAGGAAAGGAAAAAAAAACGATTGCTCCTTCAATTCTGTGTTTTCGGGCAAGGCGGGGCAAACAGATAAACGCTGAGGCCACAAAGGATGCCATTTCCAGTAAATTGGACTGGGACACTTTCTTCCGAATAGCCGGGCACCTGTAAATTGTCATTCCGTTTTCAAGGCCATACCCTGTATTCTTTTTATATCCCGAAGTAACCACTAATACCCTGTGCCCCATGGCAGCAAGTTCTTTACCGATGTGCCATGTGGCGGTTGACGCACCCGCACCAAGCGGCGGGAACTCATAATTGATAAGCAGAATGTTCATTCAATGGCCGTTCTTAAATCCGGATTTATGAAAGGCTGAAACCCTTACCTTGAGACCATTCGGATAGAAGCCAATGGTTCCATAAAAAGGCGCGGTTGTCATTCTTATCTGAAATGTGTTCCTGCATATGCTTCTGGATAAAATCGGCAGACAGGATATTTTGATACCGGACTGATTTGTGTTTAAAAAAAGGTTGCTTCAGCCACCTTCCCACCGGTATGCCGAACCCTTTTTTGGAACGGTACAGAATTTCCCTGGGCAATACAGGTTCCAGGGCTTTTTTAAGAATATACTTTGTCTGGCCGTTTCTGAATTTAAATGTGCATGGGATTTTTCTTACGAAATCAACCAGTTCAATATCAAGGAACGGAGCCCTGACTTCAAGGGAGTTCATCATGGAGGCCCGGTCAACTTTAGTTAAGATATCATCCTGGAGGTACAACCGAGTATAAAACTGAAGGGTCTGATCAATCAGGCTGGTGCTTTGACACTGATCCCACAGGTTGATTGCTTCTGAGTAAAGCTCCTCTATATCAACCGGTTCATGAAACAGCTCTGAAATCTCATCCGGTGACAACGGACCCAGCCAGACCGGGTTCCACAGCTTTTTATCGTAGCTTAGCCCTCTTAAGGTCCGTTTAATCTTGAAATCAAGGCTCATATTACGATGGGATACCGGTAGCCGGCTGCAAAGCATGCAGATTCCCATATGAACAGGTCTTGGGATTACCGAATTATAAAGCTTTGCGTATTTCAACGCCCGAAACGGATCATAACCGGCAAAGAGCTCATCAGCACCATCTCCGCCCAGGGCAACAGTGACATGCTTTCTGGTTATCCGGCTCAGCAGATAGGTGGGTAAAATGGAGCTGTCTCCCATGGGCTCATCCAGTTTACCGGCGATATCCGGTAGAAGGCTCATGGACCGCTCCATTGAAAGAACCTCATTATAGTGATCTGTACCAACAAACCGGGCCGCTTTATTAGAGAATTCCGACTCGTCAAAACTTTTCTCTTCAAAGCTGATGGAAAAGGTTTTCAAAGCAGAAGGTGCATCCATGGCCTTGGCTGCATAGGCTGTAACACATGAAGAATCTATCCCTCCGCTTAAAAAGACCCCAAGCGGGACATCTGAAATAAGCCTTCGCTTAACCGCCCTGGAAATCAACTCTCTTAGCTGCTCGCCCCATTCCTCAATGGGGTTGGAAGGAATCCGGTCAAAGGGTTCTATCTTAAAGTCCCAGTATTTTTTAACCTCATAGGTTTCTGAATCTAAATCATAGATTAGGGAACAACCGCCGGCAAGCTTGTATATCCTTTCATAAATAGATCCCGGGGCGGGGATATATCCATAGGCAAAATACTTTTTAAGCATGGCAGGGGATATGCTGGCATTTACCCGGGAATGGATTGTCAAGGCAGACAGTTCAGACGCAAATGCAAAAGTCTTGTTCTGCAAGGTGAAATACAGCGGCTTTTTCCCAAACCTGTCTCTGCTGATAAAAATCTGTTTTGCTTTTTTGTCATAAAGGGCAAACGCCCACATCCCGTTCAGCTTTTCCGGAAGAAGCCTGCCCCACTCACTGTAACCGTGTAGAAGGACTTCCGTGTCAGAATGATGGGAAATAAACCGGTGACCTCTGTTTTCCAACTCTTTGCGAAGCGCTGCATGGTTGTAGATCTCGCCATTGAAGACAATTACAAAATTGTTGTCTGCAGTTGACATGGGCTGGGCCCCATCCCTCAGATCAATGATGGAAAGCCGTCTATGCCCCAGATAGACTGAAGAATCCCGGGCATAAAAAAAAGCCTCTGCGTCCGGCCCCCGGTGGGCCATGGCCGCTGTCATGGCCTTAAGATCATCATGGGAGCCACTTCCAGTAAATCCGGCAATCCCGCACATCAGGCATCCACCTCAATATTTTTCATATCTTCCACCAGATAGATGCTTTTATGCTGGGCTTCATAATAGGTCCTCATGATCATTTCGGCCAGAAGCCCCATGAGAATACAGATAAACGCCCCAAGCATGGTCATGGCTGCCAAAACCGGCAATGGCGTTTCAATATAAGAAATATTTTTGAAAAATTTCAACCAGGAAGCATAGGTAAAAATCCCTAAAGAAATAATGGCACTGATAATCCCCGCCCCGCCAAACACATAAATAGGCTTTTGGGCATAATTATCCAGAAAAGTAATCACAATGAGGTCCAGAAGGACCTTAATGGTCCGTTCCAGACCATATTTGGATTTTCCATGAATCCGGGGATGGTGCTTAACCGGAAGTTCTACGATCTTAGCCCCTTCCCAACTGGCATATATGGGAATAAACCGATGCATCTCCCCGTAAAGCCGAACGCCCTTAATAATCTTTTTACGATAAGCTTTAAGGGTACACCCATAATCCTTTAACCGAACTCCTGAGATTTTAGATACCAATTTGTTGGCAATTTTACTGACCAGGACCCGCCTGATAGAACCGTCTTTTCGATTTTTACGCCACCCGGAGCATAAATCGTACCCCTGATTAAGCTTTTCCACCAACCGGGGGATATCTTCCGGGTCATTCTGCAGATCTGCATCCATGGGGATGATAATATCACCGGACGCATGATCAAATCCGGCCATCATGGCGGCTGTCTGTCCAAAATTTCTGGTAAAGTGAATGACTTTCACCCGTCCGTCTTTTTGGGCCAACTGGTTCAACAATTCCGGGCTGTTATCTGAGCTGCCATCATTTATGAAAATGATTTCATATGCCAGACCCATTGGATCAAGAGCCTGGATCAATTTTTCATAAAGCTGGCTCAGATTTTTTTCCTCATTGAAAACCGGTATGGTGACCGATATCATTTCATCAGCATAGTTATCTGTTTTCAGTGTCATCTATTATTCGTACCTTGCCGGTTATCCTGTCTATTGATATTTGAAAAACCCTGCCTTTTTTATCCATCAAAGTAATTACCCCGCCATCCGAAGTTCCTGAGGGGTAAAAGTACAGGCTATGAACATCTATAGAATCCGTATCCTTTTTTTTCTCAATACGTTCTATTGAAACGCTTTCGGGAAGTAATATCTCCTTTAGCAGGGCCCACACCATTTCAGGGCCGGCAAAGGATGTCTCTTCGTCCTCAGAGGCCCTTTGGTACCTGAAAAGTAACACCTGCCTAGTGTCCGGATTAAATGATACCCTTATAAAAAGTTTCTTGTAGTATGCCTCGTCTCTGGCACTGCGCAGAAAAGATACCATATCACCGGCAGCCTTTCTTAACTCAATACGGGTCATGGACTGAAACATCCGGGGCATGACCAGCCCGGATAAAAGCCCGACAATGACCAGAACGACAATCAGCTCAATCAGGGTAAAGCCTGAACAGCTATTCTTTTTCAAGATCCTTCCAACTGACGATATCCTGGTCTTCCCCGTCTCCGCCTTCGTTTCCGTCAGCGCCATAAGATATTATTTCATAGTCCCCATGTTCGGAAGGCGATTCATAATGATATGCATGGCCCCAAGGATCCAAGGGAATCTCCTTGGGCAGGTAAGGCCCATCCCATTTACCCTCATCGTCCGGCTTGTTCCTCAATGCAGACAGGCCTTCATCAGACGTTGGATATTTCCCCATATCCAGCCTGTACATGTCCAGGGCCGTCTCAAACAAAGAGAGTTGGGCTTTTGCAGATTTCTGTTTGGACTTGCCGACCTTGCCAAACATCTTGGGTCCGACCAGTGAGGCCAGTAAGCCGATGATTACCATGACGATGAGCAGTTCTATAAGGGAGAACCCCTTTTGATTTTGTTTATCTTTTTGTCTCATTGAATTTCTCCTGTTTTAACTAATAAGCTGATGGTTTTCAGAATATTTGCCCAAAGGTGGTTGATTCGAGATCCCAGTGAATATCTTCAGTCTAAAAAGATATGTCATTCATACTGAAAATAGCCATCAGCATGGAAACCACGATTGATCCGATAACAACCCCCATTATCAGAATCATGACCGGTTCCATTAGGCTGACAATCCTTTTCACCAAATTTTTAACTACTTTCTCATAATTATCGGATAATTTAAGGAGCATCCCGGACAGATTTCCTGTCTCTTCTCCTACCCGGATCATGTGAATTGCCAGAGAAGGAAAAATGTCCGTCTGGCTTAAGGGGTGGGAAAGATTTTCACCCTCTTTCACCTTGTTGTAGATGCCGTCCATGGCCCTGGTTATGATCTGGTTGCTCACAATGTCCTTTGCCAGTATAATCGCATTTAAGATGGGGACACCGCTTTCAATCAGCGTTCCCAATGTTCGGGAAATGCGGCCGACCTCAATTTTCCGGATAAGGTCCCCGACAAAGGGTAATTTCATCTTCAAGGCATCAAACCTTATCTTTCCCTTGGGGCTTTTAAGCAACTTCCTTAAAATAATATAGATGCATGCCACAACAATGATTCCCACCCACCAGTATGATCGAAATGCATGGCTTGCATCCAGAAGCAGTTTTGTTGACCAGGGAATAGCATCTCCCATATCTGCAAAAATAACACTGAAATTAGGAATCACATAGGTCATCAGTACGATAATAGACAGCCCCCCTACCCCTAAAAGGAATAAAGGATAAATCATGGCGGATTTAATGTAATCTTTGAGTTCCTGGGACGTTTCAAGGAAAATACCAAGTCGTTCCAGAACCCTGCTTAATATTCCGCCTGCCTCTCCGGCCTTGATCATATTGATGTAAAAATCAGAAAACACCTTGGGATGACGTCCAAGGGCTTCGGAAAGGCTCACCCCGCCCTCAATGGCTTTGAGAATATCCTTAATGGTTTCCTTGAATTTTAGACTTTCAGTGGCTTCAAGAAGAATACCAAGGGACCGGTCAACCGGCAGGCCTGCTTCAAGAAGCGCTGTTAAATCCTGTGTAAAATGCATCACATCTTTGGGTGAAACCCGCTGGAAAAAAGATAAAATATCAATAGATAAAAGACCGGAAACCTTTGACTCTTTTTGGGAGGAGACGCTAATACGAATGGGCATCAGGCCGGCATTCTGTAAAAGATTTACTGCATCCTTCTCACTTCCGGCTTCAATGACGGAATTTGATACTTTCCCGGATGGATCTACGGCTTTATAAGCATACAGCGGCATATTAAGCTTCCAAGGTCACCCTGAGAACTTCTGAGATCGTTGTAACCCCCTGTTTAACCTTTTCCCAGCCATCTTCCCTAAGGGTTCTGACGCCAAATTTTGTAGCCTGCTTCTTTATCGTCTCCGTACTGGAACAATTCACTATTTCCCTTCGGATCGTCTCATTAATAGGCAGGTACTCAAAAATTGCCGTTCGACCTTTAAACCCGGTATGATGGCAGGCATCACAGCCGGCACCATGAAAAAAACGAATTTCAGCCACTTCTTTCTCAGGCAGCCCCATCAACCGAATAAGCCGCTCATCAGGACGGAACTCCTCTTTGCACTCAGGACATATGACCCGAACAAGCCTTTGAGCCATAATGCCGAGCAACGTGGAACTGAGCAGGAAGCTCTCCACTCCCATATCCATAAGCCTGGTAATTGCCCCTGCGGAGTCGTTTGTATGGAGAGTGCTGAAGAGGAGATGGCCGGTTAAAGCTGATTGTATGGATATTTCTGCGGTTTCCCGGTCCCGGATCTCCCCAACCAGTATGATATCAGGATCCTGACGGACGATGGATCTCAGCCCAGCAGCAAAAGTCAGTCCTATCTTGGGTTTAACATGAATCTGATTTACTCCGGAAAGCTGGTATTCCACAGGGTCTTCAAGGGTAATCACTTTTTTTTCAGATGAATTAATCATGGCAAGGGTGGTGTACAGGGTGGATGTTTTGCCACTTCCTGTGGGGCCGGTTACCAAAATCATTCCATAGGGCTGGTGTATCAGGTCAAGGTATTTTTCGTAAATGTCATCGGGAAACCCTAAGGTCTTTATGTCCAGAGTTAAGGACTCCCTGTCCAGGATCCTCATTACAAGACTCTCTCCATAAAGCGTGGGGACTGTGGACACCCTGAAATCAATCTCCCGGTCTGAAATTTTAAGCTTGATACTCCCATCCTGGGGCAAACGGCGTTCGGCAATATCCAGCTTGGCCATGATTTTAACTCGAGAAATAATGGCAGCCTGTAATCGGACTGGAGGGGTTTCGATTTCATGAAGGACACCGTCGATGCGGTACCTTATCTTGAAAATTCTCTCAAATGGTTCAAAATGGATATCACTGGCCTGGGCCTCCACCGCATTTACAATTAAACGGTTGACCAGCCGGATAATAGGGGCTTCTGAAGCCAGGTCCTTTAAATTCTCAACACTGTCCCCGTCCCCGGTTTCAATCTCATAGATATCTTTCCCGGCCTCTTCAATTATATTTTCAATTGACTGGCTGCCGCTTCCGTACAAACGATCTATGGCGTCCAGGATGTCCTGACTGTCTCCCTGAAGGGCCTCAACCTCATGCCCATATGAAAGCCTGAGAGCCTCTTTGACATAATCTATTTCACCGGGATCAACAATGGCAATTTTAAGTAAACCATCGTCCAGAGAAAGCGGTACAAAAACAAACTGTTTCATGAACTTGACAGACAAGCTGTCAAGTTCAACGCCCTGTTTGGGATAATCCTTGTATGAAATGCTTGATACAGAGGATATTCCGCCCGCTGATTCTATTTTGGGACCTTTTTGAATCATATATATTTCTCTTTTAGATGGGCATAGCTCCGCTTGGTTGGTTACATTTCATTGAATTATCCATATAGTTGCTAACCTGCTTGAAATTTTAAATCTAAATTTTCAGGCATACAGTTTTTTCATTCAGGAGCTAATCCTGAAGTTTCCCTATATAAATATCCCAATGTCATAAACTTAAGCAATGAGTATTTGATTTCACCATGAAAGACATGAAGAGCATGAAGAATATATACCGGGAAATGAATCTTCATGTCTTCATGCCCTTCATGGTTTTAATTCGAAGGGATCTTAACTTTATGGCATGAAATATTCGTAATGAATGCCCAAAAAATATTTTCCCGAACATGGCCCTTATTAAAACCGTTTTATAGCCAATTCGGGATTTATATAAAAACGTAATACTCTGACCACTATATTCGCCAATATTACAATCGAAGGAACTTTTAATAAATCACTGATAAAAAGTCAAATATTTTTCAATAGGCCCTAATCCAAGGCTCATGGCACTGGGTTCCAACAATTCAAGCCACCTCTTTTCAAAACACTGATTTTGTGTTTTATAGCCACCATGAAACCTCAAAACGCCCTCAGATGCCCAAGCTGTAGCTCATCGAACATAACTCCTTTGAGGATTTACAATACGGTACATAATGGTTCTCGACATCTGATCCAATGTTGTTAATTACACTTTTATATATTGGAATAGCTGGAGCCCAGTACCCCACCAGGCAAAGAGATCAGGCTTGGGTGAAACGGGCGTACAGGGTTAAAAAGCGGGATATAACCACGTTGTCCGTGTAAAGGTTCAGTATCTCCTTGTGCAGATTTTCAGGCAGTTTTGCGTACCGGGCCGGATGGTTCCAAATATCGAGCAGGGCCATACAGACGGCTGCCACATCATGGGGCCGGACAAGGATACCGGTAACATTGTTCCGGATCAACTGACTGCATCCCGGAACGTTTGTTGCGATGACCAGTCGGCCTACAGCGCCTGCTTCAATCAAAATTCTTGGAATGCCTTCACCGTAACGGGTAGGCAGAGCCACAACATCCACCTGTTGGAGCAGAGACGGCATGTCGTCTACCTGTCCGAGCCATTGAATTCTTCCTGACGCGGCAAGGGAATTTATTTCAGCCTTAGAGTAGGCGGCTTTGGCAGCAGGGTCAAAGATGCCGGCTACCAGCAAATCGCAGGGACAGCCTTTGGCCTTTGCTTTTTCTACACCCTGAATCAGGGTATCCAGCCCCTTGTTTTTCAGCAGTCGGGCTGCAAACAATACTTTAAGTTTGTTTGAAGGAGGTTTTGAAAAAAATCGGAACCGGTTGATGTCAATACCGGCTCCCGGGATATGGATCAGCTCTTGCCTTTTATCCAGGCCGTTTTTTTTAAACACAGCCTGATCTGCTGTGTTTTCAAACACAAAGGCCCCCTGGCTCCCTTTGCCTGTCAGTTTATACAAACGAAGGATAAGTTTTCGAATAATCCGGAAAAAGAATTCCTGACTTGAAAAAACAGCCCCAAGCCCGGTGATACTTTTAATGGAGGCAATACCAAGCCGGTTTGCGGCAATGCCCGCATAGATATTGGGCTTGACGGTGATGGTGTGTATAATGTCCGGTTGTATTCGTTTAAGGGTTCTATATATGTGAAATGCACTTTGTATCTCCTGCATCGGATTAATACCGGTTCTGGACAGTTGGATATGGATACACTCAAACCCCTGGCTTTCGAACTCTTCCTTTAATCCCGGCGTGACAAAAGCGGCAATGAGATAAACCCGGTAGCCCCGGGCCAATGATGCCCGAGCCCTGTTCAGCCAGTGGAGTTTAAAATACCAGTCCACATTAACAACATAGACTAGGCAGCGTTTGTCAGACTTTTGATCCATTTTTTAATCCGTGACGGATGATTTTTTCTATGGGGTCGGTTTGTCCAAATCTAGTGAAATTGCCCACCATTCCATCCAGGATACCCGTTATAAATAATTTTAACCCGGCTGTCCCGGGAATTTTATTTTTCAGAATAACGCCGGCAAGGCTGCCAAGTTTAAGCAAAGCCAATCCCGGGAAGGTAGGCCCCGAACATAAGGGGCGAAGGCTGAAGATGTTTCTTGCAAGGAAATAAATTTTCCAGGCAGGCATACGGTTGCTCTGTTCTACATCGTGAAAAAATTTTAACTGCGGTATGAAAACAAGGCGATACCCTGATTTGTGAAGCCAAAGTGTATAAAAAATATCATCATAGTAAATGAACAGGTCGGCGTTTATGGCTTTCCAGGTCTTCTGCAATACGTCAAACCGGATAAAAAAACCGGCGAAGGAAGCCGCTTCCACGGGCGTGATACGAGTGTTTAAGTCTTCCGGGCTGATAAGCATTTTTTTTCGCCCTGAAAGATATCGTAAAAGGCGACCGAATGTATACGGATAACGCTTTACCGGCGTGTTCATTAATGGGAGAAGGTCTCCCGGAGCCCATACATGGCAGGCAATGGCATGGTAATTCTTCAGGTTGGATCGCCTGAATTTGTCGATAAGATTTTTGTCGGGCATTGCATCATCATCAAAAAAAACGACCCAGTCAGTTTTTAAATGGCGGGTAAGCCAACGGGCGCCAAAAGAAAACCCTCCTGCACCGCCGATATTTTTAATGTGAACGGCAACCAGCCGGGAATCTTGCAGGTTATCCAGGTATTCCTTCGTCCCATCCGTGGAGCCGCAGTTTATCACGACAACACCATGAAAATCCTGGACAAGGGTTCGGGACAGGTTTTTTTTCAGCTTGTCGAGGCGGTTGTGGGTGACAATCAAGGCCGTTATGTTTTGTCCCAAGATTAAGATATCCTGTTTTATTCCGGTTTGTCAGGCCCAGGTGATTTTTTTAAACACTCAGGTACGTTACTGAATCTTTTGCTTTAGAGGAAAAACTTCGAAAATATCCGGAAATTTGATCTATAAGTCAAGCAAAAAGAGAACAGAGGCCATAGGGGGCGATAGAAATGAAATCTTGCATAACGCCATCCTTATATCTTGCTCCTTGACAATTGAGAACTTCTTAACTAATGAAAGACGATTAATTATTTTTTGAAAGAAAATTGTGAATGGTATTTTCCTCCATTGAGTATCTTTTTATTTTTATCCCTGCATTCTTATTTGCGTATTTGCTGTTGCCGTTTAAAAACGGGGTGCTGTTGTTTTTCAGCATTCTTTTTTATATGTGGGGGGAGGGGTACTATGTTGCTGTCCTCCTTGCATCAATCGGAATAAATACGATTATCGGGTATGCCATTTCAGCCAATCAGAAGAATGCAAAAGTCTGGCTTTCCACAGGGCTTTTCCTGAACTTGTTTTTACTCTGCCTGTTCAAGTATTTAGGCTTTTTTCTAAACGATGTTTTCGGTTTATCCATTGATCTTGCTGCCTGGCACATCAGGCTGCCCATAGGTATTTCATTTTTTACCTTTCAGGCGATTTCATATCTGGTTGACATATATAAAAAACCAGAAACAAAAGATACGGATCCAATCAGGGTGGGGACCTATATTGCCATGTTCCCCCAATTAATCGCAGGTCCAATTGTCCGGTATGATTCTGTAGCATCGGCTCTTAAATATCGTCAAACAACCCTTGACAACCTGAAAACCGGGGTTTTTCTTTTTACCGTCGGGCTGGCGCAAAAGACATTGATCGCCAATAACGCAGCTATTGCTGCAGATAATATTTTTGCCTGTCCCCCGGAGCAGATCAGCATGGCCACGGCATGGCTGGGAGCTGCGTCCTACACCCTTCAGATTTATTTTGATTTTTCGGGATATTCCCATATGGCGATAGGCCTTGGCGTATGCCTGGGGTTCAGGTTTCCTGAAAATTTCAACTTCCCCTATTCGGCATCATCCATTACAGAGTTCTGGCGCAGGTGGCATATTTCCCTTTCAACCTGGTTTAGAGATTATCTGTACATTCCCCTTGGCGGAAACAGAAAAGGCCGGTTTTCGACTTATAGAAATCTGTGGGTTGTATTTTTGCTATGCGGGTTGTGGCACGGAGCCTCTCTAACATTTGTATTCTGGGGGGCTTATCATGGATTATTACTGGTCCTGGAGCGATCGTTCTTGTTTTCGTTTTTAGATCGCATTCCCAAATTTTTAGGAAACGTATATACAATGTTTCTTGTGATTATCGGATGGGTATTTTTTCGGGCAGATGATTTTGGAACCGGAGGAATGATTCTGCTAAAAATGTTCGGATTTAAACTGAATGACACCTGTATTTATGTGAATCAGTTTATAGATAACAGATTGATTGTGGTCTGTTTGATTGGATTTCTGTTTACCCGGTCGTGTATCATAAAGTTTTTGCCGGATTTGATCCTGCAGGGACTTGTTACGGAAAGATTGGAAAATCAGCCCGGTCTCAGGAAAAGATCAACGGTTCTGCTGTGGGCTGTTTCTGCTGTGCTTTTTATCGTGTCTGTTTTTCCTATCCTTGCCGGCGGATATAATCCTTTTATTTACTTCAGGTTTTAAAATGCAGCACAGCATGTCCCGATCCTATCGCCTGGCCCTAATTTTCATTGCCATACTTTTATCACTGCCTTTGATTTTTGGAGGCCTTCTGGCAGAGGGCCAAAAGCGCTCGTCTCTTGAAAACAGAACCCTTCATGTCTGGCCTGATGCAGGTGAGCTGCTGGCCCGGCCCCAGAGTTACTTATCTGGTTTCCAGGAATATTTAAAAGATCGGATGGCCTTGATTGTACCGGCAACCCGGATCTATAATCATTTTTTATACGCTGTTCTGGGGGTATCTCCGTCCAAAAAGTTATCCATTAATTTACCTTATGTGTTTTTAACCCGCCATGGTGAAGCCCAGCCCCCATATTACAATTTCCGCAATGTAGCCCGGCTTGCTGACCCTGACTCCGTTGATAATCTTGAAAAGCAGTTGGGTCTGATTTACCGGAAAACAGCCTGCCCGGGACGGCAGATTGCCTTTCTCGTTGTGCCTTCCAAACCGGCTGTTTATCCGGACCGCCTGCCAGGGGATACCCCACGGGAGATCGTAACTGTCTGTAAAAGAATTAATAGTGGAGATCATTACCTGAAAAAAGACCATGCAGGGCATTGGGCTGTAAATTTGATATTTCCCCTGGCGGAAATGATTGAAAAAAGAGATTTGCCCCATTTCTTTCCTCCTGAACAGTTTCATGTTGCAGGGAAAAGTGCTCATCTGGTGGCCTTGAAAACATTACAGGCTTTGAATATTAAAATACCAGATGCATATCGTGCCGAACCGGAACTGGATACTAAAATCAATGATTTGAAGCGGGCATTGGGTTTTGAAACCCGAATAAAATTTTGGAGGTACGACTATGAATCTGCTTTTGGGATGGTGTGTGAACATCAGAAACCTGACAGGGTAAAAAAGTTTCACAAACGCGCAGAGGAGTTTAAGCGGTTTCAATGCCTCCACCCTATGACTGAAAAAAAAGCCCTGGTTCTGGGAAATTCGTTTGGGGGACCGGTTTCAAGACACCTTGCGCCAGGTTATAAAGAGCTGGTTTTTGTCAGTTTTAACGGGATTACCCATGACGATATGGCCAGATTTCCGGAATTTATTAACCAGTATGCCCCGGATGATTTAATTTTTGTTTTCCATGATGGTGGTCTTTTTGAATGGATTATTGATCGAATGGTTAACGCCTGGTGTTCTGATTAATGCACCGGGTTTAATTTTTTAAGTTTCAGCAGTGATTTTTATAATAAATCTATAAAGATACCTTCAAATCTAAATCAGCATCGGGTTTGATAGTTAACCTGTTTATTGCAATGATAAATCGAAAGGCCGGCATGACTGTGGCCAACCTGCAGCAGCCTTAGAAATACCTTGCTTTTCAATGGGAAATATTATAGGTCCTTCCCCAAATGGTTGTAATAGAAACCATGGGCTACTTTGGTTATTCAGCCCCAAATTGCCCGTAATAAATGGCGGAAAAACCAGAATATTGGTAAATTTTTCATAACAACGATTAAAAGGAAGTTGTGATTTTTGAGTGAGAAAAAAAACAGAGGCTCTTTTTTAAGATTACTGGCCCTTTGCTGGCTGGTTTTCCTGACATCATTTTGTGCAGGCATATATATTTACGTCGCTAAAATTTGGCCTTACCCGATAATTATTACGATTGAAAAATTTCTGGCCGGGCATCCTGAGGAAAATACTTCGTTATTAGAGAAATTGGAAAATGATCTGGATATTATTCCGGCCCGCCACCTTGTTAATTCTGAAAAAGAATACGATATCCCGGAAGATTATCAGGAACTGAAAGGGTTGGGTTTGAAATCCCACCGGGAAAACCCCCGGATCTTTTTTGCCGGTAATGCACCTAAAGGGTATCGGGTGATACAAGGGGTCTTTGATTTTAAGGATTCATTCCACGGGGTAATTCTATTCGGGCAAGATCAGAGGGTGATGAATATATGGCACATCCGTCAGGATGATGTTGAGTGGGAGCACCGTCCTGATAACAACTGCTTCCCCCACGGGTTTGTTATTGGCCGGGATGGTTCCATCGTGACTGCTTTTGATGCCGGCACCTCGTTGACAAAGTATGACTGGTGCGGAAATATTCTCTGGAGAGTAAAAGGTGGTTTCCATCATTCAATCGCGTTTGACGGGGATTCAGCCATATGGACCTGGGGCAAAGTCGGTGCTGAAATCGGTTATGGCGATAATCTTATTAAAGTGGATTACCGTACCGGTAAAATTCTAAAAGAGTTTCATATGAATGAAGTGGTTAAGGCCAATCTGGATATTGATATTTTCAGTATTCTGCAGGAGGATTCAGCCGAGGGATCCAAATGGATCGGAGATGAGAGCGGTGGGCGATGGCACGTCAACGATATTGATCCGTTACCCGCAAATTTGGAACAGTATTACCCCCGGTTTAAAGCCGGTGATCTGCTGCTCAGCCTGCGGTCCCCTGACCTCATCTGTGTGATTGATCCTGATACCTATCGTGTCAAGTGGTGGCGCCAGGGCCTGACCCGCAGACAGCATGATCCGGACTGGAATTCAAAGGGGACCATAACTATATTCAATAATAATATGCATCGAGGCTATTCAAGTATTGTTGAACTTAATCCCAGGTCTTATGAGTATCATCATGTTTTAAAAGGCAAAGATTATCAGTTTTATACCTGGATGAGGGGGAAACACCAGCTGCTTCCAAACGGGGGATATCTTATCACCTCAACCCAGCAGGGACGGGTATTTGAAACTAATGAAAAAGGTGATATTGTTTTTGAATTTATAAACCTTTTTGGAAAGGATAAAGGCTTTTTGGCTGTGTCCGAGGCAGTATTCCTTCCGCTGGATTATTTTAAGGAGTTACCTGAATGCGCAAAACAATAACTATGTTGATTATAATGTTACTTTTTCCTTTACCTGCGTATGCTTATGTGGGACCCGGGCTTGGATTAGGCGCCCTCGGGGCGGTGATGGGAGTCATTTTTTCTGTTTTTTTAGCAATATTTGCCATTTTCTGGTACCCGATTAAAAGAATTATCCGGAAAATTAGGGGTGAGAAGCAAACGGAGCGGTGATGCCGGAGAATCTGTTAAAATATCTGCCCTCCATCGTTGCCTCGGCTATAGTTTTTGTAGAACTTTTTTACCGGCTGCCATTTGCCTGGCAGGTAAAACAGGTTCGGGAAATTTCTTTAAAATCGATTCATACCGTAACCAGTTCAAAAATTTCAGATCACTGGAAAGAAAAGGTTTTACCTGTTTATTCGTTAAAAATATTTTGTTCCAGTATCTTGTTCGGTATTTATCTGGTTGCGGCCTTTTCTGTTTTTGTATTCATCTATGGCTTGGTTGGGCTTATTTTTTTTGATACCTTCAATGACTCGGTCGCAAGCCTCTATCAATGGCGCGTTGAAGGTATTATCTGTATTGTCGGCATAGGATATGCCCTGTTGCGGAAAAGAATGGGAGGTGGGGAGTTAAAAAAATCCCTTGAGAGTAATTATTCTCTGTCTTCCAAACTTCTTCACCATATGGCCCTTGGCAGTACCGCGATCAGGGAAATTTCATTTGATATTGATTGCATGCTGACCAGGGCCTCGGTTGATGCAGGGACAGGGACAATGTCTCCGGTGTATGTGTCCGGCTTGGCAAGGGCAGGTACTACCATTCTCATGGAGTCTTTTTATAAAACCGGTTTGTTTGCCTCTCTGACATACAGGGATATGCCCTTTGTTTTGGCGCCAGGCCTGTGGGCAAAGATTTCAGGCCGTCATCGTACCCATACTAAATTAAAAGAACGTGCCCATGCAGATAGGCTCCTGGTAAATTATGACAGTCCGGAAGCCTTTGAGGAAGTGTTTTGGAAAACGTTTTCCCATAAAAAGTATATCCATGATTCTTACCTTGATGTCTGGCGCTGGGATGACAATGAAGTTGTCGAAAAATACAGGAGGTACGTATCTAATATTACCAATAAAAATAAAGGGATAGAATCTGAAACAAAACGTTATCTTGCAAAGAATAATAACAATTTATTGCGTATCGATACGCTTCGTTCCGCTTTCCCGGATGCCAAAATTATTGTGCCGTTCCGCCATCCTGTGGATCACGCCGGATCCCTCATGGCACAACATAAAAGGTTTTTAGAAGTACATAAGAGTGACCCCTTTGCACGCGCCTATATGAATTGGCTGGGGCATTTCGAATTCGGCTCCGAATTCAGGCCCTTTAAAATGGGGGCAGCATGTCTTCCTGAGTCACCTGACGTCCTGATGGACCAGGCTTACTGGCTAAAGTATTGGAGAGAGGTTTACCATTATATTATAGAAACCCATGCTGACCAGGTGATTTTCTTTGACTATAATTATTTTTGTCAGTTCCCGGCTAAAGTCTTTGAACGGATTGAGGTTAAGTTGGGGATAGAAGATAACAAACTGCTCAATCTGGCCGGGAACATCAAACCGGCGATATCCTACTGCACCACATCAGGGAAGGACCTTTCTTCGGATGTGAAAAAGGTCTACCAAATACTGCAGGAACTATCCATATGAAATTACCCACTGAATACAACCGTAACTTGTACACGGCGCTGGAAGGTTTTCTTTGATGACTGCATCTTGGCTGCAAACCTGTACTCTCCTGTTGATCCGATTTTAAAAATATCCGGCTTCAAACCATTTCTTACCATTTCATGAACAACGTTGGCAGCTCGGGATGCACCCAATTCCAGATTTGATGGATACTGTTTGGTATGTATGGGATCTGGATCTGCATATCCATTGACATAAACTTTAACATCATAGGGTTTAAGGAGCAGCGCCAGTTTCTTTAGAAAGGATTTGTACTCTTTGGCCAGGGCCGCGCTGCCCGAGGAGAAAAGAATGGGCAATGAATTGTTAATTTTTGCGCAGCTGCCGTCACCCTCCAGAACCTCCACCCAGTCTTCAAGACCGGCATTTTTAACGGCCTGTTCAATTCCTCCAAGGTTTGCTGTCATATTGGATTTGTCTAAGACTTTCACACTGTCGTTCATATCCGATATAGACGAAACAGTGATCTGTGTTTTCTCATGTCCCAGTTTTTTTTTTGTCTCATAAATTTTCTGGTATGATGCAATAACTTCATCAAGATATTTCCTTTGCGCTTTAAGCTGGGAAATTTTTTTTTCTTTCAACCCGACAGACTCATGAAGCACCCCTGGCACATATCGCCCTGAGTCAGATATGCCGTTGATTTTAACGACAAGCCAGTCAAGATCTTTCTGAGTATCATGAAGTTGGTCATTCAAGATATTCAACTGGGTCCGATAGTCTCCAAGAATGCCCTCAAGTTCTGCAATTGAATACTGTTCCGGATCAGATCCGGGTGGTTGATAAGCGCCATTGGCAATGCCGGTATAATAAAAAAGCACCAGATACAAAGGTATCAGGACAAATATCATTCTGCCTGGGAATGTCAATGTCAGATAAAAAGTTCCCATGAATCCCCCTGTTCGTATTGTGTTGAATTAAAATTGTGTTGAATTAAAAAATTTATTGCTTCATACATTGCATAAATTCACTGGGATTCACATCCTCATCCCTGATCTGCAATGCCCACAGGTACCCATTCCATGCCTTTCTTTGAAAAATTAATTCTCAATCTTAACCAGGCAAAGGTAATACCATAATCTTCCCTGGTAATGTTTACCACTTCTGCCCCCCTTATCCAGGATTTCGTATGTATCTGGATCGTATCCTGGTCTATGCTGCCCCGGCCCGCTTTGGTATAGGCATCCACGTAAACGCCACGTATTTTTTCAACCAGCTTCCGATATCCATCCGCAACGGCAGCACGTTCAGCCAGAAGAATTGCTTCTCCTTTTGTCGATGCATTTTCAGGCTCAAGCCCCTTGCCGATAACCTGAAATGTAACAATCTTTTGACCAAACAGACCCTGCAGGGAATTATCCGCAATATCGGCCGGTCCAGACCTGCTGCATCCCCATGAGGACAGAGCTATTAAGCATGCCCAGAAAACCAGTACTTTTCTCATACGATCATATCTCATCCCTGGGGCTAACAATTGCAAATCTAATGCGTCAGCCATTGATTCAGATATTGTATCCATGTTAGAAAGGAATCGTCAATTAGCGCTTTAAACTTTAGACACATTGTTGTTTCGACGTTTACAGGAAAGCTAAAATTTTTCAACCCACGGTCAGTATGAACAAATAAATGCAATCCTGTTTAAATGCTTATTTAAATCATATTCATTTAAAATATTTTCACCTAAGATGTTTTATTCAAATTTCATACCTTGTTCCATGAAAAAAAAAGGCAAACGTCTTGGCGCACTGATTCTTTTTATTTTGATATCCCTAAAACCCTTGACTGTGGGTTATTGTGAAGGGATTAGCACCTATTACATCCGGTTTGACCTTAAAAGTTCCAATCAGCGGATCACCGACGGCAAACTGACAATGGTGCCGGCACCCAATGATTTCAGGGCGGCAAATTTTTCTTGTTTTCCGGTATCAGGTATTGTCCCTGCCCTGCCCCAGGAAGCGACTCACACCATTGAGGCCAAAGCAAAACAGAATGCATTTATTCAACTTCTGGAGCAAAAGGGTTTAAAATCGCTTACAACCTTGAACTATGATACTGTTGTCAGTTATGAAGGTTGTGTTCACGTTCCTGTGGCTCTATTTATCGGGCCGTATGATGATGAAAAGAAAGGCTTTCCCTATACGTCCCGGATTCTTTTCAGCCCCTTAAGCTTTCCTGATCAGTGGGAATCACTGCGCCGCCAATTCAAAGTCAAAGAACTTATCAATAATTTTTTCCTTTTCTTCCAATAGCCTTTTTTGAAATATCATGAAATATATAATTCCATCATATTTTTGCCGCATTTTTTGGGGCCTTTTGTTTTTCATTTCCACGTCGATACATGTTTGTGCCCAATCCACCGGCATCATTTTGTCCGACGACCAAGGGAAAACCATTTATGAAAAAAATCCGGATCAACCGCTAATTCCTGCATCAACCTTAAAAATACTCACAAGCCTTGCGGCAATCAGAACTTTAGGTCCGGATTTCCATTTCAGGACATGGGCCTGTTATGACAAAACAACACGAGACCTTTATCTGAAAGGGTTTGGAGATCCTCTATTTATCTCCGAGGAAATAACCCGATTTGCCCATCAGATCTCAAGCAATCTTTTCAAACAGGTCTCTGACGGCCATATTCCATCCCCAGTTATACGTAATATTGTTGTGGACCAGACCTATTTTGCACCACGAATTTCCATTCCCGGCGCCGGTTCCTCCACCAATCCCTATGATGCTACGAATGGAGCGCTGTGTGCCAATTTTAACACGATCTTTTTCAAATGGGACAGCGGGAACAAACAATATACGTCTGCTGAAAAACAAACTCCTCTACCAAACCTTCTGGCACAGCAGATTCCGCCCGGATCAAAAAAAACAGATAGAATCCTTCTGTCCCATGATCTTCGGCAGGATTATCCGGGACTATTGATGCTCTATTTTTTAAAGGAATCAGGGATAAACATTACAGGCACTGTCCAGACAGGCATCTTTCCCGGATCCGATAAAGAGTGCATTATTTACACATCTTCCTTTAGTGTGACAGACCTTATTAAAAAATTGCTGAAATTTTCAAACAACTTTATTGCCAACCAGCTCATGCTGACCATGGGTGCCCGTGCCTTCGGCCCGTCAGCCACCCTTGAAAAAGGCGCGGCTGTCCTGAATAAATTCGCTGAACAGACTCTGGGCTTAAAGGGACTCACCATTGTCGAAGGCTCTGGCCTGTCCCGGAGGAATCAGGTCACGCCGACCCAGATGAAAGATATTCTTATCGCATTTATGCCCTGGTATGAATTGTTAAGAAGTGATGGAAATGAATACTATAAAACCGGTACGCTGTCTGATGTCAGAAGCCGTGCGGGCTTTATCCTTGGAAAAGATAACCGGCTTTATCCCTTTGTGATCATGCTCAATGCAACCAACTCGGGCTATGAGGACATCAAGCAGTTACTCGGGGCAGAAGTTTCAAAAGCTTGTGACAACTTAATCCCTTGAATGCTCTATCCGGGCATAGGCACTATGATTGTGAATGGATTCAAAATTCTCTGCGCTGACGGAAAACCAGGTGATGTTGGCATCTTCGATAAGCACCTTGGCCACATCCCGGACAATGTCTTCAACAAATTTGGGATTGTTGTAAGCTTTTTCCGTGACATACTTTTCATCTGCACGTTTCAGTACAGAATATATATCGCAGGACGCCGCCTGCTCAACCAAATTGACAATCTCTTCAATCCAGATAAATTTATGAAACCGTGCGGCAACAAGGACCTCACCCCTCTGATTGTGGGCGCCAAACTCTGAAATTTCCTTGGAGCAAGGACATACCGAGGTAACAGGAACGGCCACTTTTAACACGATATCTGCTTTTTTCCGGCCATTGGAAGAGCCTATGATTGTACAATTATAGTCCATCAACCCCTTGGATTGGGTACAAGGGGATGTTTTTTCGATAAAATATGGAAAAGAGATTTCAATGTGTGCAGACTTTGCCCCGAGTGAGGCCTTCATATCATCCAGAATACTGGTCAGAGAAGCAAGGGACACCGGGGCATTGATTGCATGCAGCAGTTCCACGAAACGGCTCATATGGGTGCCTTTGCACTGATGGGGCAAATCCACATACATGTTGATTTCAGCAACTGTAGACTGGGAGCCGTTGGCTTTATCCCGAACCACAACCGGGTATTTAAGCCCCTTAATGCCGACTTTATCAATGGGAAGATTCCGAAAATCCGGCTGATTCTGCATATCAATCATCATGACATCTTTAAAAGATAATCAGTGGCGATGTTACCCATTGCCCTGAATATATTTCCTTTTATATGTTTATTCTGTTGATACATCCTTTCAAGCATATCTGCAACGTCCTGCCTTCTGGTGTGCCCGGCACTGGGGCATGCATTAACAAATTCAGGCAGGTCACAAACTTTTGCAAAACTGTTTATCTCATGTTTCTCAACATAGGACAACGGCCTGATAATCTCAAAACAGCCGCCGAAAAATGACTGGTTCGGCTTCATTGTTCCAATTTTTCCGGCGTAGAAAATATTGATGAACAATGTTTCAATCAAATCATCTTTATTGTGCCCCAGCGCCAGTTTCATACAGCCATGCTTCCGGGCGAGTTCAAACAGGCGTTTGCGTCGCAGCCTGCTGCATAAAAAGCAGGGACTTTCTTTATTTTCATCAGAGTGGGCCAGTTGTCCATAATCGGTTTCCTCAACGACAAGACCCTGATGATCCCCTTTATACCGTTCATTGATATAAGAATCCAGTTTTTTAATAAAGGATTCGCCAAAGCCCGGATCTATGTAAACCGGAATAAGCTCAAATGTAACAGGGGCTCTTTTTTTAAGGGAAACAAGAAGGTGAAAAAGGGTCAAACTGTCCGTGCCGCCGGAAACACCCACCATTATCCGGTCGTTCTCCTGGATCATCCGCCAGTCGTGAACCGCCTTGCCAAGCAGATGCATCAGGCGTTTTGTCAACCCTTTACTCAAACCGGATTATTCAGTGTCAGGCTCGGTATTTTTTTTTACAACAATCCGGTTGGCGGCAATTTCTCGCAGAACGGTTACAACGTCTTCGTTTTTAGAGGTGGGTACAAGAAAGTCCGCTCCCTCCCTGACCTGGCGGACCCGTTTGGCTGCCAGATGTACAAGGGTAAAGCGATTATCAACATTTTTCAAACAATCCTCAATAGTTACACGTGCCACAGCACTTTCCTTTCTAAAATTTTACTGCAATCCTGACAATCAGTTTAACGAACAACCAATCAAAGAATATCAACAACCTCATAAATGCGCTTTCCACCCGGTGCCTGGACAATGGCTTCATCGCCGGGTACTTTTCCTATCAGAGCAGAACCAAGGGGGGAAGATACAGAAATTTTGCCTTTTTTAATATCAGCCTCATCTTCACCGACAATCATGTATTCCTGTTCTTCTTCAGTATCCAGATTCTCAACAAGAACACGGCTGGCAAACCTGACTACATCCTTAGTCACAGTGGCGGGATCTATGACTTTGGCATTTCCGATCTTGTATGAAAGCTCACCGATCCGCCCTTCAATAAAAGACTGGCGCTCCTTTGCAGCATGATACTCAGCATTTTCAGACAGGTCGCCATGGGCCCTGGCCACTTCAATGGCTTTAATTATCTCAGGACGATCCACTGTTTTTAATTTTTCCAGTTCTTTTTTCAAGGCCGTGAAACCTTGTTTTGTTACAGGTATCTGGTCCAAAATTTAACTTTTACTCCATAATTTTTTACGTAATTTTTAATTGATATATATCAGTGCGCTGACACCTTGTCTTTTTTTAATCAGCGCATACGACCGATAACACTAGTTCCGGCACTTGTTTTGTCCCCGGGTTTAACAAGGACATCAAAGTCCATGGGAAGGTAAAGATCCAAGCGGGATCCAAATTGAATCATACCGTAGCGGTCACCTTTGTGAACATACTCACTGGTTTCCACGCAGTTTACAATACGACGGGCAATGAGTCCTGCAATCTGAACACATGCGTAACGACGGTCATCATCCGTTTTGATGACCAGTGCATTGCGTTCATTGTGAACACTTGCTTTATCAAAAGATGCGTTTACAAATTTACCCGGATGATATTGAACTTTTTCAATCATACCTCTGAAAGGGATACGATTGACATGAACATTGAATACATTCATAAAAATACTGACCTTTTGACAAGGATCTTCCAGGTATTCGCATTGGGCAACACGCTGCACAACAATCACCTTTCCGTCTGCCGGAGATACCATAAGATCTTTATCTTCAGGCACCATACGTTCAGGATCTCTGAAAAACCAGGTAATAAACACAGTGGCCAGCAGCGCCAGAAACCCTGTTTTCAGACACCCTAAATAAAAAAGCATCCCTGTAACAAGGATGGCTGCAACGACGTACTTAACACCTGGCATGGCAATGGGAAGAACTGCCTTTGCCGGCCATTTAGAACTATCCATATCCCCCCTACCTAAACAACAAAACCTGTTATTTATAACAAGTATACAAAGATATTGTCAAGCGCCTGTTTTCCCTTCAA
This sequence comes from uncultured Desulfobacter sp., assembly GCF_963665355.1. GTDB lineage: Bacteria > Desulfobacterota > Desulfobacteria > Desulfobacterales > Desulfobacteraceae > Desulfobacter. Next base: position 3,038,660 of record NZ_OY762229.1, on the reverse strand, counting down.
AATGGATCTGGGCATCGGATTTTCTTAGATAAACGGGGTGCAAGGGGTGATTTTCAAAATCAAACACACCGTTATCCGATACCGCGGAAATCACCAGTGCACTGGCACTGATCCCGTCCATGGCCGGGTAAGAAAACACAGCTTTGCCCTGGGTCTGTCTGCAGATCATGTCCCGGTAGACCTTTGATCCTGATCCGACAAACAGCGCAGAGACTCCGGCCTGGTCAACAGCCGTCGATGGCAAACAGACCACTTCCGGACTTTTTTGTATGAGTTTACCATACTGGAACTGATAGACCGCAGTATAGACTTCATTGCGCTTAGCATCCATCATTACGCATACCGGCAGTTGTGAATGACAGAACCTGAATGCAATACCGTCAAGACTGGAAACCCCGGCGCAGGGTTTTGATACGGCCCTGGCCAGTCCTTTGATTATGCTGATACCAATTCGCAGGCCGGTGAAACTGCCGGGCCCCCTAGCTGCAATGAATCCGTCTATCCGGTCAATTGTCATTCCGGGCCTGGTGTTAACAGCCTGTTCAATTACCGGCAGAAGCCCTTTTGAATGGGTTTGCCGGTTAAACAGGCTCGATTCGAACACCAGGACATTATCCTCAAATAGGGCCAGGCTTGCGCCCTGCTCTGCCGTGCTCAGAGCAAAAAGATACATTAGTCCTCTTCCAGGGCGAGATCCAGAACTTCTCTGATATCCTTTACACAAATGAATGTCAATTTGGATTTAACAGATTTTGGAATGTCATGCAGATCCTTTTTATTTTTTTCCGGAATAATCACGGTCTTAATGCCGGCCCTCAGCGCTCCTAAAGATTTTTCCTTGAGACCACCTATGGGCAACACCCTGCCCCGCAAAGAAATTTCTCCGGTCATCCCCACCTTGTTATTCACCTTTTTACCGGTAAACGCCGACACCAGGGCTGTGGCAATGGCGATACCGGCCGAAGGACCATCCTTGGGGATGGCGCCGGCGGGTACGTGGATATGGATATCATTGACATCAAAGGCTTCTTTATCTATCCCCAGGGCTTCCTGATTGGCCTTGGTATAGGTCAATGCAGCCCGGGCGGATTCCTGCATAACTTCACCGATCTGTCCGGTGAGCTGCAACTCCCCCTTGCCTGGAAACAGTGAGATTTCAATATAGAGATGCTCCCCGCCCACTTCGGTCCAGGCAAGCCCCGTGGCCAAACCGACCTGGCTCTCTTCCTGGTCCATCTCATTTATATATTGAGGCGGCCCAAGGAACTTGGTTAAATTCTGGCAGGTAACGGCAAACCGCCCTTTCTGCCCTTCTGCAATCTGACGGGCAATTTTTCTGCACACAGAGTCCAGTTTGCGCTCCAGCTCCCGAAGACCTGCTTCCAGCGTATATTCGGAAACAATGGATTCCATGGCATTGGGACTGAATTGAATGGCACGGCGGGTCAAACCGTTATCTTTTAACTTCCTTGGCAAAAGATGTTCTTTGGCAATCACCACCTTTTCCTGGCGGGTATAGCCTGAAATATGAATTAATTCCATTCTGTCAAGCAGGGCCGAAGGAATGGTGTCCGCCATATTGGCTGTCAGCACAAACAGCACATCGGACAGATCAAAGGGCATATTCAGGTAATGGTCTGAAAACTCGGAGTTCTGCTCAGGATCCAATGCTTCAAGAAGTGCTGAAGATGGATCTCCTCTGAAATCATTGCCCAGTTTGTCAATTTCATCCAGCATAAAAACCGGATTTTTAGTGCCGCATTGACGAAGACCCTGTAGTATTCTTCCGGGCATGGCACCAATATAGGTTCTGCGGTGTCCCCGAATCTCTGCCTCATCACGGATACCCCCCAAAGAGACACGATGAAACTTGCGTTTCATGGCCTTGGCAATGGCACGTCCCAGTGACGTTTTACCCACCCCCGGAGGGCCCACAAAGCAAATAATCTGACCTTTTTTCTTTGGATTGAGCTTACGCACGCTTAAATACTCAAGAATTCGCTCCTTGGCCTTGTCCAGTCCGTAATGATTTTGATCTAAAATTTCCTGGGCCTTCTTTATATCAAGGAAATCTTTAGTCGTTTTACTCCAGGGCAATTCCACAATACAATCCAGATACGTCCTGACCACCGAGGCTTCGGAAGAATCGAAATGCATCTGATCCAGGCGGGTCAACTGCTTCAAGGCTTCTTTCTCGCACTCTTCCGGCATCTTGCATTTTTTTATTTTTTCTTTAAATTCAGCGATTTCGGCAATCTTGTCATCGCTTTCCCCAAGTTCTCTATGGATGGCCTTAACCTGCTCTCTAAGATAATAATCCCTTTGATTCTTAGAAATTTCGTCTTTGACATGGGTTTGGATTTTAGCCTGAACCGTTGACAAATCAAGTTCTCTGGCTAAAAGATCATTGACCCGGTTTAAACGTGCCACAGTATCCGTGGTTTCTAAAATGGACTGGGCATCCTCCACCTTAAGGTTGAGATTGGATGCCACAAGATCCGCAAGTTTACCCGGGGAGGCAATATGGGACAACAGGTCGCCCACATCACCTGCAAAATCACCTTTAAGGGCTAAGAGTTTTTCACTGTTTTCCTTGACGTTACGCATCAGGGCTTCAACTTCGATATCCAGAGAATCAGGTTCAGTATCAGAAACAGTCTCCACCCGGACCTTAAAAAAAGAACGCTTTTGGACAAATTCAACAAGCTTTGCTTTACAAATCCCCTGTACCAGCGCCTTTATCCTGCCGTCAGGCATTTTGATCATCTTCTGGACCCGGGCAATGGTCCCGATCTCATAGACATCAGAGGGACCTGGCTTTTCCATTTCAGAGTCTTTCTGGACCGATAAAAAAACATACCGGTCAAATTCCACACACTCCTCAATGGCTTTGATGGATTTTTCCCGCCCGACGAATAATGGAAGCAGCATGTCTGTGAAGACCACCACATCCCGGACCGGCATCATGGGAATCACCTTTGGGATTTCTTCGACATTGCCTTCTTTCTCTATTATTTCAATCAGATCATCAATATCTGCTTCTGCCATTTATACTCCTTGATTACATAACGGCCATGGATACCGCCTGTATCTTATATTCGGTATACCCTGGCACATGGCGACAGGGTATCCGATACTTTCAAAAAAAATTGTCCATACAATATAACAGAAAAATATTTTTACAATATCCTTGAAAAAATATTTTCAACATTGGATAGTTGTAATTCTTTATCAGGAACTGTCAATTATCCCAATACAAGTAAAACATCTTGTACATTGTTCAAGGAGTATTATGTTTCCCTCATTCACTTTTATTGCTGTTATATCCTTTATTTTTGGAGCCTGTATCGGCAGTTTCCTCAACGTGGTGATCCACAGGATGCCGGTAGGTCAATCCATTGTGTCACCGCCCTCCCACTGCCCTGCATGCAACAATCCGATTCCATTTTATTTCAATATCCCGATCATGAGTTTTCTCATACTCAAGGGGAAATGCGGATTTTGTAAAGCACCCATCTCCTTACGCTACCCGCTGGTGGAGCTGATCACAGGATTATTAGCCCTGGGGATTTTTTTTCAACTCGGATTGACGCCTGCAGCACTTTTTTATTTTATATTCGGCTCTGTGCTCATTGTGATCTCTTTTATCGACCTGGACCATCAGATTATCCCGGACAAGCTGTCCCTTCCCGGAATTATCATTTTTTCCAGCTCCTGTCTTTTTGTACCCCAAATGGACTTTGTATCTGTGGTATGGGGCATCTTGGCAGGCGGAGGCATTTTATATCTTGTGGCTTTTGTATACTACTATCTTCGCAAGCACCAGGGTATGGGGGGCGGAGACATCAAGCTTTTAGCCATGATTGGCGCAGCCATCGGGGTAAAAGGGGTTTTTTTCACACTGTTTACAGGGTCTGTCTTCGGAACTATTGGCGGAGTGACTGTCTTGGCAATATCAGAAAAATCTGAAAAAAAGCAGGTAAAAATTCCATTTGGACCGTTTCTGTCCTTGGGCGCACTCACTTACATTTTCTGGGGAGAGGGCTTAATACGTTGGTACATCGACCTGCTGCATTAGTGCTTGAACGAAAAGCCACTCAATCCTATTCACTCTATGCAACTTTTCGCCCAAACACAATTTTTCGTTATATCTTAAAAAAATTACAGGCTGATGACAGTGGCATCACATGACAGGTTGATAAATTCTGCCGCCGAGGCCATGCGTGCACCATCAATAAGATCATTTTCTTTAATCTGCCGGGCATTGGCACAGGGCGTACAGACCAAAATCGGCACGTTATGGGCCTGAAGATATGCCAAAAGATCATCCGCCACATCACCGGTGGCCGCCCGGACATGAGTAATGATACCTTCTTTGGCCAGATAGACCCCTTCGTCCAGAAGGAACAGGTAGGTATTTTTTCCCTCCTTATGTGCGATGGTCGCAAGATGAATAGCCCTTGTAGCCCGATTGGTATCATTAGTACCGCAGGATAATGCAATTACAACGTTGTTCGTCATGATTTCCTCCTTATTTAAGGGATGTTAATTTAAATGTGACCCACAACACCCTGGAGACCTGCTACCTTAACTTGAACCGGTTGCAAAAAAACTCACCTTAGACCAAAGTTTCTGGGAAGAAGCCGATCTTGCCAGGATCATTTAATATTTTGGACACTATTAACTACGACACACAAATTGGCACACAAGTGATTTATTTACTGTCTCAAATTATGTCTAAGAGATACAATTTTTCTTTGATTGCATATACTTTCTACAATTACACAAATTAAAAATTTCCATGGAATTACACCTAACCATTTGGAATAAATTTCAATCGGGCAAAGCCAAACGAAATTGGCACGACATATGCACACGGCATATACATATAGATATCCGTAAATAGATTTTTGTACAGTGAAAATTATTCATGCAAGACCAGTGCATTGCAACAATCAGCTCCTACGTTAAACTATTCAACAAAGTTAATCTACCTAAAAAAGGAGAAACAAACATGGAACAGCAAAACACAGGACTACCCCTTCTTGGAGATGAATTCCCGCAAATGAACGTAGTCACTACCCATGGCCCCATGAACTTACCCAACGACATGAAAGGAAAATGGTTTGTTCTTTTCAGCCATCCGGCGGATTTTACCCCGGTGTGCACCACGGAATTCGCAGGATTTCAGAGTCGTGCGAACCAGTTTGAAAAGATGGGGGTAAAGCTCATCGGCATGTCAGTGGATCAAGTGTTCAGCCACATTAAATGGATTGAATGGATCAAGGAAAAACTAAACATCGAAATCACATTTCCCGTCATTGCCGCCAACGACTCAATTGCAAACAAGTTAGGCATGCTCCACCCAGGCAAAGGGACCAATACTGTCAGAGCGGTATTTGTGGTTGACCCTGAAAGCAAGCTGCGCCTGATTCTATATTATCCCCAGGAAATAGGCAGAAATATGGATGAAATTGTACGGGCCACAAAGGCGTTGATCACATCAGACCAGAACGGGGTCGCCATGCCGGCCAACTGGCCTGAGAATGAATTGATCAAGGACCGGGTCATCATTCCTCCGCCCAAGTCACAAAAAGAGGCAGCCCAAAGGCTGAGTCAATATGATGGCTATGACTGGTGGTTTTGTCACAAAGCCCTATAATGCACTTCAGTTTTAGTCCAGGCCCGGAAAGTTACCTGATTTTCCGGGCCATTCTGTGGCATGAACACACCATTATCACTACATAGCCATACATCTTTTCAAAAAATTCACGTCAAAAGGAGACCTGTACCATGTATTTTAACCAGATTTCAGTCAAAGGCCTGGGGTGCCTGTCCTATTGTATCGGTTGCCCTGCGGCCAAACAGATGATGGTGATAGATCCCAAAAGAGATATTCAGGACTATCTGGATATTGCCTACCAGGAAGGAATGCGTATCACCCATATTGTCAATACCCATCTCCATGCAGACCATATTTCGGGAGACCAAGAATTGAGCGCGGCCACGGGAGCAGATATATATATTAATGACAGTGTGGAAATCAGTTATGCACACAAAGGCATTGAACAAGGTGATGTATTCATTCTTGGGAACGCAAAAGTGGAAGTGCTGCATACGCCTGGACACACACCCAATTCCATCTCCCTGGTGGTCACGGACACAGGACGTTCTGATAAACCGGAAATTATTTTGACCGGAGACCTTCTATTTGTAGGAGATATTGGACGACCAGACCTTCCCGGAGCCGAGATTCTGGACGAACAGGTTGAAAATCTTTACAACAGCCTGTACAAAACCCTTGCGGCCTACCCCGACTACCTTGAAGTCTATCCGGCCCATGGAGAAGGCTCTCTTTGCGGCAGGGGAATGAGTGCCAAAAAAAGCTCCACACTGGGATATGAACGCAGCGCCAATCACATGCTGAAGTTTGATTCTTTTGAGGCGTTTAAGCAGGATATCATGTCTGCCTTCCCGGCCCGGCCCAAAAGCTTTTCATATATCATATCAACGAATAGAAAAGGGGCAAACCTGCTGGATGCCTGCACCCTGGATAGAAGACTGACACCAGACCAGTTTCAGGAACTGATGGAAGATGACACAACTCTGGTCATGGACACCCGTGACAGTGCCGCATATGGCGGATTCCACATTCCGGGCAGTATCAACATCGGCTTTGAAAAACAGCTGGCCAACTGGGTGGGAATGGTCATAGACCCGGGCACTGAACTGCTGCTGGTGGTGGATAACCGGGATGCATATGACCGGATGCTCACAGAACTTCACCGTATAGGCTATGATGCTGTTCTGGGATATCTTTCAGGCGGCATAAATGCGTGGCTCATGAGTGGCAGACCCGTGGATCAACTGGCCCAAATTTCCCCCCGGCAACTCCAGGACAGAATCGGTCCGGATGGGCCTTTGATTTTGGATGTTCGCACCATGTCTGAGTGGAATAACGGCCACATCGAACAAGCTGTCCACTTTCCCCTAACCGACATTTTAGACCATAAAAAACCCCAAGTAGACAAAAACCGGGAAATTGTTCTGCAATGCGGCAGCGGGTACCGGTCGAATATCGCAGCAGGCTTTCTTAAAGACCAGGGCTTCAGCAATATAAAATCCCTGGCAGGCGGCGTATTTGCCTGGTACAACGCAAATATGCCATTGGTCTAACATCCCACCAAACCAAAACACAGACCATCAGGCTCATGGTTAAAATTTCAGCACCACCTCATAGGTCCAAAATCCTAATATTTAAAAAATTTCGATCATGAGCTTTGATCTGCATAACAAACTTCAAGTAACACCTTGCCCTTAGTAGTACGAAAGGGAATACAGATAACATGACTTCCGGCCTGGGTATGTAAAATTTCTTCACCTTGACCGGCCACAACCTTGACGAATTTTACTTTTACTTTTTTTCCTAGTTCACCTATTTTTGTAGTAACATGCCCTGCCACCATGTTACTTATCTCCCCCACAGCATCTGTTATTTCTTCATTAATTTCAGTCATTTCTTCACCGAACATGGCAGAGACAATGCCTAATATACTTTTTTCAGTAAAAGAGATCGCAACCGTTGCTTCCAGATCTCCTTCAACGGTCAAAAGCCCTGAAATATCACCATGATGAACGGTATTTTCTTTTAAAAAAGGCGGCTGTGGTTTTACTTTCACTAAGGCAGTGGTGTTAAGAATGTGTAGAGTCCCTTCAATGAACGGATTGACAAGCGTTACATCCATATTTCCCTCCTGTTTGTGAACATTCTATGCTGCCGGAAGAAAACTGGCAACGTATTTTTAAAAAAACATAATAAAGACTTGACACGCCCAGCTCAACGACGTAACGTACCTTAAAAAAGCTAAATGAAAAATATTTTCAATAAATTATATTTTAACTAATTTTATTTCCTAACAAACCCCAAAAAAGGAGTGAGTACGATGAACAAAGGCGATTTAATCAATAAGGTTTCAGAAGTTCTCAGCAGCAAAAAAGATGCTCAGACCGCCGTTGACTGCATGATTCAGACAATCACTGATGCACTGGCTGCCAATGACTCTGTTACCCTGGTGGGCTTTGGCACGTTTAAGACTGCTGAAAGAAAATCCAGAAAAGGCAGAAACCCCCAGACCGGGAAGGAGATTAATATCCCAGCTAGAAATGTACCCAAGTTCGTACCTGGAAAAGCACTTAAAGACGCTGTTAAATAACTTCTTTTTTACGCAGTATCACATTCGGGCAGTATTTAAGTGAGAGTGGGGTCAATACTGCCTGAATTGAATATAGGATATGGGCTTTGACGTCGAAAAAATATTTCTTCCTTCGGTGGGAGTAGATCTGGTATTAAACATAAATACCGATTTTCCGGTTTCAAAATCTTCCATTATTTATGATGCCGATTTCAAAAAACAGACTATTACTATCGCCCAGCCAATTATTCCGGTATCTCCAAACACCTCCTTTGAGCAACTTCACCTGACAACACTTGCCCACATAGATCAGCGCCGGTTACGAGTCGGCATTCGTTGCAGTCTGACCCAGTTTATTAACGACTATCCCATGGCTGGCGGCACCACGGCAAAAGCAATTGTGGTTCGATACCAATTGCCGGCGCTTGAAACCAACATACGGTCCGCGTTCAGGCTTTCCATGACGAACAAATACTCAGTAAAGGCCAAGCTGATTTATAACAACCAAGAATACCAGACTCCGGACGATTTCAAAATAAAAGACATCTCTTTTTCAGGCCTAGGCCTTATCATCCTCGAAAAAAAAGATAACCCCAACACGCCGTTGTCTGAACTAAAGCGCGGTACCGAAATGACTATGGGGCTTACTTTAGTAGACAGTGATGAAAATGGAGTGACAGGAACATTTCCCATGAAGATTCAGGTTGCCAGAATCAACAAGGAATACTCAGAAACCCACACATTGATTGGTTTAAAGATTACAAGTATTGCCCGTGACAACGAGGATGTGCTGAACCATTTCATCCACGCTGCCCAGATAGAGGAATTAAGACGCATCAGTAAAAAGGAGTGACAGTCTTTCAATATGGGATTTAAGCCAGGCTAAAAGATCTTCCTGCCTGGCCTGTTCAGCTTTAGACGTAAGCCCGTCAAGCTCTTCAAATGCCCCGGAACAAGTTCGTTTAATATCCTGTCTGTATCCTTTGACACACAATTCCGAATCTTTCCCCCAAATCCCTTTTAAATGCCCATGAAATTCAGACACATTTTTGGGATTTACATTAAAATTTCGCACAAGGATTCGTTGCGCCAGCATCCGCACCCTGTCACTGTGAAAGCTTTGGGATACCTGATATCTCTTTTTATCATCTGTATTATGAAAGACTGCGATTTCTTTTTTATCTTGAAATGAAAAAAAACCGCCCTGATACAAATCAGCGTCAATATCTATATCAGGCACAAAGGGATATTTAAAATTTCGGTGAAAATCAACTGCTTTATTAAAACTGGATCTATTTTGTTTAATAATATCAAGATTCACAACACACTCTTTCTGTGACGCAGGTGAAAGTCTTTCCCAGAAACGGTCAAGGACAGGCAAAATAAACAGCTGGTCACCTGGTTTTTTGCGTATCGTATTAAGATCATATATTCCTTGGGTATCATCCACCTGTTCAAACAACCCCTCTTTATCAAGACGAAGCCACAAGCTCTGATTTTTATAGGGAAACGACCCGCCCACATGGACAACAGGTGCCATATAACCGTACTCTGCACCAAATGATACAGATACCATCAGCGCCATATCCATTTTGTAGGCCTTAGATATTTTTGCATCGCCAAGACTGTTTATGCGTTTTAAATCGGCATTTTTATCAAAAAAGCTTTGAACATATGTCCATATATCACCGTGTTTTATAAATTCCCTGGCAAGAGCAACTACAGACTCAACATCACTCATGGCTTCATGGGACCGCCCCGAAGTCTTAAAATTATTTTGTCTGGTTAAATACTCAAGCTTCATGGTTGGCAACCCATTTTCCAACACAGGCCAGGAGAGTGCATGGGTGCAGAAAAGATAATATATCAACGTGACCGGAAGCATATCCATCCGGCCACATCCGTTGGCAAACTGATGTGCATAGGGGTCCAGAAGGTTGCGGTAAAAAAGAAAGCGCAGGAATTCGTCATCAAATCCAAGGGAATTATACCCTATGCTGGTGGTTTGGGGCGTATTTAAAATGGAGTGAATTTTTAAGGCGGCATGATATTCACTGATACCGGCATCAAGTGTTTTCGCATCAAGTCTGTGGGTAAGAAATGCTGCTGGAGATGGCACAATATCATCCCTAAGGCGAATGACGATCTCTTCTCTGCTGATCTCATTCAAGAATAGATCCGTACGGATACACGCAAAGGTCAACACCTGGTCAAAGGCTGGGTTCAGACCGGATGTCTCGATATCATAAAATAAAAATGTCTGCATCAACAAAGAAAAAAAATCATCCGGCATATTGATGAAACCTTAAAAGGGAAGTAAGCGTAAAAGCTTGCCTCCCTTTTGATGATTCGGATACGTAAAAACCCTGGTATTTATCTCTTAGAGAACTGGAAGCTTGCTCTCGCTCCCTTTTTACCGTATTTCTTACGCTCTTTCTGTCTTGCGTCTCTTGTCAGAAAGCCTGCGGATTTCAGCACACCACGCAAATCAGGATCAGATAAAACGAGGGCTTTAGAAACGCCTTGACGAATGGCACCCGCCTGGCCAGTCTGGCCACCACCCATTACAGTGATCTTAATATCAAAGATGTCGCCCTTATCAGTCAGAACAAGAGGGGATGCCAACACATTCCTGTTTGTCGGAATGTCAAAATATTCATCCAGCTCTCTGTCATTAACAACAATTTTTCCTGTACCAGGCATAAGCCACACTTTGGCCACAGAATTTTTCCGCTTGCCCGTTGCGTAAAATTGGTTTGCTCTTTCCATTAATCCTATCCGTCCTTATATATTAGAATTCGATGACCTGAGGCTTCTGCGCAGCGTGGGGGTGCTGATCGCCTGTATAAACAAACAATTTTTTCCCAAGCTTGCGACCCAGCCTGTTTTTCGGAAGCATTCCGCGAACAGCCTTTCTCAGGACATCTTCAGGTTTTTTCTCAAGCATCTCTTTGACCGTCTGCGCTGTAATCCCTCCGATATAACCGGAATGACGGTAATAGGTCTTCTGTCCCATCTTATTGCCGGTCAGACGGACCTTGTCGGCATTGACAACAATAATCCAGTCGCCTGTATCCACATGGGGGGTGTACAGCGGATTATGCTTACCCCGGATTCTATACGCTATCTGGGAAGCAAGCCGCCCAAGCACCTGGTCTTTTGCATCAATCACACACCAGTTCTCTTTATTGTCAGATCTTTTCGCACTGTAAGTATATTTTTTCAATGTTCTCCATGCTCCTCTAAATAAACGCAATCAGGCATAACTACATAATTTCTTTTTTAAAGTCAAGAAATTTTATAACTCTATCTGTTTTTCTTCTTTCTGCCTTGATTTTCCGCCTCCTGAAAAAAACAATTTTTCTTTCTTGGGCGGCTCCATTTTGCTGGATGTCTTACAGGAAACGTCGGCATTAAGCACGCCACCGTTCTCCACTATCAGATCCTGGCATACAACTTTTCCGGCACAGAAACCTGTTGACAGAATGATCAATTCCTTGGAGGCAATCAACTCTCCCTCAAAATTGCCCCCAATGGTCAAACTGGATACCTTTGTCAAAGTTGAGTGGACCTCACCGTCCTGGGCAATAATGACAACATCGCCTTCAATTGTACCCGTTACATGCCCTTTGATTATCAATTTTCCGCAACTTTCGATGGAGCCGTCAATCTTGAGTTCCTTATCAATGATACTTAAATTTTTTGTATTTTTTCTCACAACGGCTGTCTCCTTGCAATGCACTTAAAATTAGAAAATCAGCATCAACCCTCTTCATTTTTTTACAGTGTCAAAAGTGGTTTTAGATAGCAGCTTTTCCGCCTCATCAAATATGAATACGGAAGCCTCTGTAAACCCCTGCAGCGGTGTGGCGGTGTTGATGGTGAATCGGACAGGCTTAAAACGAGAAATGGAAAAATAATGACCATGCCCGTAAGGACCTGGAACACCCCCGTCCATAACTGAGGCCTTAGGTATCACCACCCATTTGTCAGGCGCAGCACCTTTGGGTTTGAGCACACAGAAAATCCGGCCAGATATCTCCTTGGCGTTTTGTGTGGTATTTCTGATATTAAATCGAACAACAATATCCTTGGGCTTATTGCCCGGGGAAAGTGAGAAGGATTCAATGCTTACAATGGACACAACGTCAGGTACTTCCTTGATTGACACACCAGAACCGTCATTTGCCTTGACCGAAGCCTGATCATCATCCCCACTTCGCTCATCTTTGACGACTTTTAAGTCAGACGGGTCATCTGCCAAAGAAGATTCTTTTCCCTTCATATCTGCCTTTTTTTCTTTATTGGGAAGATCAAGACCAATTTTTCCGGTACGGGTCAAAGCCTCAAGCTCAGCAGTATTCCCCGTCACAACCAGACGGGCCATTAGCAGCTCTTTTTCGCTGGTCAAACGGTCTACTTTTTCTTCCAGAACATCCTGGGACTGTCTCAATTGAATATTCTGATCGTCCGCTTTTGAATAAAGCTGATAGAAAACTATACTGCACAGCCCCCCCACGATGCTGATGACCAGAAAAATATAAACAAGAGCTTTCAGAAAATCACCGGATCGCATTTCACCGAATTCGTTAACAATAAGAATATTATTGACTTTGCGCCTTTTATGAGGCGCAGGTCTTATTCTGGCTATTTCCCTTTCCAGTTCTCTCGAAATATCTTCCATTCTCCATCCCGCTTAACAAGTTTAAGCTTCTTTTTTCCATGGGTTGAAAATCCACTGGACTCATAGTATTGGACAAAGCTGACCACATACCCGTCTTCAGTGGGCAAGGCCTTGAAATTTTTACCTGTAACTAGAATATACTCATATTTCCGGGCAAGTTTTTTTTTCCGTTTCACCCATGCAGTTTTTCCCATTCCATCACAAACAAAATCGCCGGTATAAAATTGAGCATACTTATCCATGTTTTTTGATGACCATGCAGCCATCCACTCTTGAACGGTTTGGACCACCTGTTTATCTGCAGACTGATCCTGAAAAAGCATCCTTGAAGCCGCTATAAGAGGTGGTTCACCGGTGTCAAAGGCTTTGGCTTTTGTCTGGAAAAGTTCCCCCTGGATAAGGGAGGAACCACCTTTCTGACCTATGAAAAACTGTCGTTTACCAAGATATATTTTGTTACCGTTTTTTGGGGATAGACTCATGTCACAGAGTACGACAGTAACGCCACCCTGTGCATAGACACCTGTATTTTCCAGAACAATGTCATACCCTTCAGGATGTTTTACCAAGGCTTTCCCCCTGAGACTGAGCCAGGTTTCCCACCATGACATATCCGGAAGATAGGAGGAGTCATAATACGATAAATATGCATGATAACTTTGTGAAGTCAATGCCCTGGACCATTGCTCAAGAAACCTGGCAATCTTTTCCCGGCTCTGTGTCAGCTTATCAATTGATGTATATTCTATCTGCTCAACGATAATCAAAGGCGTGGCATCCAGGTGAATGTAATCGGACAAGGCAATAATGTTTTTATTTTCCAGGGCAACGCAACCATTTGAATCCATGGGCTTCAACGCCTTGTCTGTTCCATGAATCCATATGGAAGACCCCTGCTTGCCAAGGCGCAGATCCAGAAAATTGGGATAGTCTGACGTAAATGCTTTTTCCCCATATACGGGTGTCAGATAACGATCCTCAAACTCTCCTTTTAAAAAGTACACGCCTTCCGGGGTTCTTTTATCTCCGGCCTGGGTTTTGGGCCCCGGATTTGCACCGGTGGAACAGGGACACTGAAATACCGGACTTTCAAGCCCTGTTTTTTCAGAATAGACATAAAGCATCTGGCTTTTTTTCTCTACTATGATGACATTTTCATTTTCAGGTATCCGGATTAAAGCCCCCGGGACAGATGCCCCAAGGGCTGCCCCCGGGCAGATCCATAACAGCCAGACAGATAAAATCATTATACCCATGGGGAGTGTTGGTTTCGTTTTACTGATCATTTACCCTCTTTTTTCCACATTCAAATGCCGGTATGCATCTTCCGAGGCTTTTCTGCCGCTGGACGTTCGCAGCACAAGGCCTATTTTTAACAAATAAGGTTCCACCACATCCACCAGGGTGTCAGTCTCCTCCTGTAGGGTAGCGGCGATGGCTTCTATGCCCACAGGGCCTCCGTTATAAAACCGGATAATTGTCTCAAGATAATTACGGTCCAAAGGAGTCAGTCCCAGGTCATCAATACCCTCAAGATCCAAAGCCTCCCGAACGCCTTTTTCCGTCATAAGCCCCTGGTGCCTGACCATTGCATAATCCCGGACCCTTTTTAAAAGCCTGTTGGCTATTCTGGGGGTTCCCCGTGATCTTTTTGCAAGCGCCACAGCCCCGTCATCGGTGATCCTGGTCTTCAAAAGCTGGGCTGACCGTTGAATAATTATGGTCAACTCCTCCACACAGTAAAAATCAAGAGTACGAAATATGCCAAAGCGATCCCGTAACGGTGCAGATAAAAGCCCGACCCGGGTGGTGGCTCCGATAAGTACAAACTGCTTTAAACGGTATCTGTGACTTCTGGCATGGATTCCCTTGTCAAAAACAAAATCCACGGCAAAATCTTCCATGGCAGGATAAAGAAATTCCTCCACCACCTTTGGAATTCTGTGAATTTCGTCCACAAAAAGGATTTCACCCTCTCCTAAATTGGTCAAAATACCCACAAGGTCTCCGCCTTTTTCCAGGGTTGGACCGGAAGTTACAGTGAGGTCTTTTCCCATTTCATTGGCAATAATGTGGGACACCGTAGTTTTTCCAAGCCCGGGAGGGCCGTGCAACAGGACATGTTCCAAAGGTTCCCGGCGCATCTTTGCCGCCTTTATGGCAATCTTTAGTGTTTCCACGGCGGCGGCCTGTCCCACATAATCGTCAAAGCACCTGGGGCGCAGAGAAACAATTTCCTGGGAACGATCTTCAATTTTTTCTTTTTCTGAAACTACGCCCTTTTTATCTGAATTATAGCTTAAAATATCCCCTGCAGCCGTCATCTGGTCTCCTGATAAATTTCGTCAAACAAATCTTCGGGGGTACTAATGCCTGGATTATTTTCAAGGGCCTGTTGAATCATTCTTCTTGCCGAGGATACTGAATGTCCCAATTGCTCAGTAAGAACCTCCGTCACCTGTCTGACCATGGTCTGTTTTTCTTCGGGCACAAAATCCTGTTGGTCAGCGGCTCCATCACCTTCATCAGACCTTTTGGCCGCAGCAAAAGCGATAACTTTTCCGTTCAAAGTGGCCACAATTTTTTCCGCAGTTCTTTTTCCAATACCTGTCAACTTCGACAAAAAATTAGTGTCACGATCTTCAATGGCCCTGGCAACCTGGGCCACCGGCTTTGTCAAAGCCTTTATTGCCTTCATGGGTCCGATGGCAGCCACAGTGATGAACAACTGAAAGAACTCTTTGTCATCCGGAGTCAGGAACCCGATGAGCACGGGCTTAGGCTGCCGCTCTGTGACATGGTAATAAATATACAACTCTATGGTTTCATTGGCCTGGGATTTTTCCATGCACCTGGCCTGGGTAATGGTGTCCAAAAGGATTTCATAACCGATATGCCCCACCAGCAGGATAATTCCGTCAGCCTCTTTGCGAAGAATTTTTCCCTCAAGATAAGCGATCATCTTTAAATCCTTATACCGGCAAAATCATTTCCCATACCTAAAAAGCCCGGTCAATGCCAGTCCCAACGCATCCGATGCGTGAAAAGGACGAATGGGTTCCTGGTGATTTAATAAATGGCGCACAGCACGTTCCACCTGAGACTTATCTGCACTGCCGTTACCTGAAATCACCTTTTTAACTTCCCTGACCGCCACCTCACGAATCTGTACACCCGCCTTGAAGGCCGCTAAAATCAGTACACCTGAGACTTTGCCCAACATAATACCTGATCCCGGATATTTTTCAAGGGAGTAGATATCTTCAATAACGACAAGGTCTGGCCGTTGCTCAAGTAAAAAAGATTTTGTTTTACGATAAATTTGTTCCAGCCGGACCGGCGTGGATTCATCGACACCTGTGCAGATGCTGCCATAAGAATATCCGGCAATATATCGACCCTGCCCCTCAATGACCCCGATACCGGTTCCGGCAAGGCCGGGGTCAATGCCTACAACTTTCATAATACCAGTCAAAAGCAATCAGTTAAGGCTTTTCAGCTTTTTCTTGGCATAATTGGCTTCCTGGGAATTGGGATACCGCGTGATCAGTTCATTGAGAATCACGCCGGCGTTCACCTTTTCACCAAGGGCTGCAAATGCATACCCCTGTTTGAGCCTGGCTGCCGCATTTTTATTTGAATTTGGATAGTTATCAAGTACTTTCTGGTATTCCAGGATGGCCTTTTCATACCATTTTTCAGCATAATAGGAATCGGCAATCCAGAATCTTGCATTGTCGGCATTTTGGGAACCAGGGTATTTGCTGATAAAACTTTCAAACTGGAGCCTTGCGTTTTCCATATCGCCCTGGTCAAACAATTTTTTCGCATAGTTGTACAAATCAATCTCGGTATCCGGCTTTTTGCCTGGTGCACGGTCATTGTTCTTGCCGGCCGATCCTGACACACTGGGCTCAAATCCCATATATTTTTCTATGGCAATCACTTTTTCATAATTTTTGGAAATAGCACTATCCATACGATCAAGCTTTTTCTGAAGGCTTTCCTGATTAGTCTGTTCATTGATTCCGAACTTATAACGCACCTCTTCAAGCTGGCCCTGAATTTTGTAAAAATTTTCCTTAAGCTGCTGGATATCGTACTTTATCTCAGCTTTATTTTCCCGGGTGGTTTTGGAAAATTCGTCCATCTGTTGTTTAAGTTGTCCAAAATCATCGGAACCATTCTGATGAAGCGATTTCTTGCGCAGGTTTTCCTGCTCCAGGACCGCCACCCGGGTCTCCAATGTCCTGTATTGATTAGGCGTCATGCAGCCTGCAATTGAAACCATGGCCGCAAGCCCCAAATAATAAAAATACGAAGGTCTCATTTAGTACGAAATCCGAAAGTGGTTAAACGGGGTATGGGTACAGGCAGAGTATCTGCCTGTACCCGTCAAAATACGAACAAAAAAGACGACTTTAAAACTAAGGTTATCAGGCCTGAACCTTTTATTTAATTACAAACTGCGCACGCCTGTTGACACGGTAAGCTTCTTCTGTGCGTGCCGGATTCAAAGGTTTTTCTTCTCCATAGCTGACCGTACCCAAGCGGCTTTCCAGAACACCTAAGTCAACAAGATAATTTTTGGCTGTGTTGGCCCGTCGCTCCCCCAACGCCAGGTTGTAAACAGTGGTACCACGTTCGTCACAATGCCCCTCAATCATAACGGTCAGGGAAGAATTGGCCTGCAGCCAATCCGCTTTTTCCCGCAGCAGAGTCTTGGCCTGATCGGTAAGTTCGGAACTGTCATAGTCAAATAAAACGTTTTGATTCAGAAACCGGGACTTGGCTTCAGCAATTCGGGCCAGCCGCTCTTCTTCAATCTGCTGGGCTTTAATTCTTTCGGCCTCAAGACGGGCTTGCATTTCAGCATCCGTCTCCCCGACTTGTTCCTGGGTCACCTGGCTTAGATCCTGATCTATCTGACCAGGATCAGCTACCTGGGGCTTTGAACAGGAGGATAGGGTTAAAACTCCTGCAACCAGCCCTGCAACCATCAACGTCATCAACAATTGTCTTTTCATCGAATTTCTCCTTTTTGATATTTATACTTTAACATGCATAGTTAGTGCTTGAACGTAAAGACCCATGGGCTTGGTTGCAAGAAGATGTGCACGCCCCGCATACGCAAATTTGCTTTGGGTTGTACATATTCTTGCGCCTTGCATCAGGGGAACCTTTCATCCAAACACGGGGTTTTGTTTAAGCGTTAAGTTAATTTTTTGACTCAGTTACTATCCCCTGTATCACCGGACCAGTCTGGTTCACTCTGTACTCCGGCCATGGAAAGTAGCTGTCGCTGATCCGTACCGGCTGCGGTCATGACGAACAAATGAGCCCGTCCCCCATTCCTTGTGGATTTAAATACAATCAGACTGCTGTCAGGTGACCAGCTGGGATCTTCGTTATCTCCCTGGTCTGCAGTCAACTGGACCGGCGTACCAATATAGGGATCAACAGATATCACTAAAATGTTGATTTTATCATTTTCAATCCCCACGTAAGCAATCTTTTTTCCGTCCGGTGACCATGCTGGGCTGGTATTATATTTTCCGATAAAAGTAACGCGCTGGGCCTCTTCCGAATCCAGACTTTGAATATATATCTGGGGATTACCGGTCCGGGATGAGGTAAAGGCGATCTTTCTGCCATCCGGGGAAAATTTAGGCGACACATTGGCTCCCCAGCTGTTTGTAACTCTTTTAATAATTTCTCCTTTGCGGGTCAACAAATATATTTCCTGATTTCCTGAACGACTGAGCGTTGCCGCAAGGGTGAGCTTTCCGGGCATCCAGTCCGGACAGATATTAATTCCCTTATAATTAACGATGGCACCCAGATTCTCTTTAAAATTTTTTATGTAGATATCAGGCTTTCCCTTGACGTAGGAGACATAGGCCAGCCACTGGCCGTCACTGGACCAGGCCGGGGACAATGAAATACTTTTGTGGTTGGTCATCTGCCTGGGATTAAATCCGTCAAAATCGCAGGAATAGATCTCTTTATTTCCGTTGACAGTGGAAACAAAAGCTATTTTTGATCCGAAAACCCCGTAATTTCCGGTCAGAACTTTAGCCACTTCAGCACAAAACCTGAGAACCATTTCCCGAATCTGGGAGGCCGGCCCACTATATACTTTTCCCACCAAAAGCTTTGTATTAAAGGTATCCATGAGGCGAAGCTGAAGCTTGACCTGGCCGGCACGTTCTTCTACTCCGCCTGTGACAAGAAGTTCAGCCCCGATTCCTGTCCAGTCCTTGAAATTAATCTGGCCCAGTTGAATACCGGATTTTGAAGGATTAGATAAAAAGGCTTTGGGGTCCATAATTTTCAGATATCCCGTGAAATCAAGCCCAGATTTCAGGATCTGTTCTGCCTGAACACCTGCGGCCACCTCAGTCTCATGGCCGCTGAAAGCCTTGAACGAAGTTACTGCCACAGGGGTTTTATTCATAAAAGGATTTGAAATGCTGATATAGTCATAACCTTTTGCCAGGGAAGGGACAGACACAAGAGCAATAATAGCCCATGCACGCACTGTCTTGAACAGTGTATGGAAATATTGGCTATGTTTCATTTGATCACCTGTTTAATATCTTGGGTTTAATATTCTATGATGGTTAATGCCTGAAGAAAAACCCATGTTTAGACTCAACGTTGTCCAGATGCAAAGCGCCGGAAAAAATATATAATAGCAAGTATACTAAAGCTTATGCAAATTGTAAATTTTTCTGTAATATTACAGATGGGTAACTTTGAGCTCAAAACTATTTAAGCCCCCGGGGGGAAAACCCCAGTACCAGTTCGTAGGAGGACATTCCCTTGGGCAGTTCCGGCAGGGGATTCGCCCTTTGTACAGCCTTTTTAGCAGATTCATCCAGATAATTGTTTCCAGACCGGGTCTCAAAGGAAATATCTCGAATATCACCGCCCTTTAAAATTTTAATAAAAATTCTGACTTCAAGATCCTGATTAAGTCCAGCCATGGCATCATTAAAAATCCAGTTCTGTTCAATGGCAGATTTGATCACCATCTGATACAGGGTCAACGCTCCGGTTTCTCCCGCAGAACCATAACCTCCTGCAGAGCCAGCGGCCTGAGTTCTTCCTGAATTTGAACCCCGGGTACTATTTTCCTTTGAGGCAACCGAAGCTGCCATGCGTTTCAGGGCTTTTTCAAGCTGATTTTGTTTCTGCCTTTCAAGTTTTTCCGCCTGTTCTTTTTTAGATTTTGCCAGATCCTGTTCCGCTTTTTTCCGTGCTTTTTGTTCTTCCTTTTTTTTCTTTTCCGCTGGTTTTTCTCTTGGCGGGTCCTTTTCCCTGGCTGCAATCAAATCTTGAAGATTATCGGGCTTTGATTTCAAACTGACGTCGGGTTTGAGCACAGGGATTTTCGGTTCTTTGGGTTCTTCGGGCTGGGATGACGTTTGTGAAACTGCATCAATATTGACTTTATTGTCATTTTTTACAGCCGGTTCATCAGGCCCTGGTGATTTTTCTAAAGCTTGGGCCCTGACAGGACCCGATTCAAAGGCAACCAGATCCACAGAAATGACTTGGGGTTTAGGCGCGGAGAATTTAAAATCATGTAAAAAAAACAAACTAATAAAAATAAGCGCATGGCAAAGCAGGGAAACTAAACAAACCATAAAAAAGACGCCAGGGCCGGTATCTTCGGGCTCACCTGCAAGCCTTGCCCTTTTTTCAATCTGAGACCCGATACTCATTTTTTTTCCATTAACCCGCCTGTTTTTTATCTTCAGGCAAGGTGATCATACCCAGACTTTTAACACCGGCTTTTTTAATCTGAGACATGACATTGACCACCACCCCATAAGGCACTTTTTTATCAGCCTTGAGGTAAACATTTTTCTTCTCCAAATTTTCCATGATCGCTTTGAGTTTTTCTTCCAGGAACGCAGCACTGACCTCCTGCTCATTGATATAGACCTTCATGTCCGCATCAATGGAGATAATCAGATTCTGCTCATCCGTAGGCAATGACTGGGAGGTCGCTGTGGGCAGATCAACATCCACCCCCTGAACCATCATGGGGGCCGTGACCATAAAAATTATCAGCAAAACCAACATAACATCCACAAACGGTGTCACATTGATTTCAGACATCAAGGGGTCATTTCCTGATCCAAGCTGCATTTAGTTTAGGCCTCCAGCTTTTTAAGAACATCCCGTTCAATAATATTTAATAAATCTGAGGAGAAACTTTGTAGCTCTGAATTCAGCACCCGTATGCGGTCATTGAAATAATTATATGCAATGACCGATGGAATTGCCACGGCAAGACCGGCGGCAGTGGCGATTAGAGCCTCGGAAATACCGGGTGCCACAACGGCAAGACTTGCAGACCCTGACAATCCTATTCCCTGGAAGGTGCTCATGATGCCCCATACCGTACCGAACAGACCGATAAATGGCGCTGTATTACCGGCCGTGGCAAGAAAGGATACAAGCTGGGTCAAACGCCGATTCTCCACATTAATGGCCCGGTTCAGTGTGCGTTTGACGCTTCCCATGGTCTGAAGCGTTGACCCGGCATTTTTCCATGCAGCAAGATTTTCCTTATTCTCAGTTCTTGCAGCCTCCATGTAAGCGGCAATAAAGATACGCGCCAAAGGACTTGAACGAAGCGCCTTGGCCTTGGAGAAAGCATCTGTCAGAGTCCGACATTGCCAGAACACCTCAGTGAAATCAGCTGAATCCCTGAATGCCCTTCTGACATACCGAAATTTTATAAATATGATAGACCAGGAGATGATAGAAAAAAAAAGGAGCAGCAGCATGATTAATTTCACAACTGGCCCGGCGTTGGTGAGCATGTATAACAGGCCGACTGATTCAGTGGTCATAAATCTTTCCTTACGCTTATGTTGACACCCTGGGAAACATATCAGATAAAAAGTCAGAAATCTATATAGCGAAGAAATCTTCCCGTCAATAATAAAGCCCCTTTGTCTTGGCTTGGACAAAGGGGCTTTATATCAACAAATTACATCATGTCCGGACAGATCGGCCATGGTGTTTTGTGATTGATTACATCATACCGGGCATTCCGCCGCCCATGCCACCGGGCATTCCGCCGCCCATTCCGCCACCTGATTTTTCATCAGGTTTTTCAGCAATCATGGCTTCGGTGGTGAGCATAACAGATGCAACAGAAGCTGCATTCTGCAGGGCAAAACGAACCACTTTTTTAGGGTCAATAACACCTGCTTCAATAAGATCTTCGTACACATCGGTTCTGGCATTATAACCAAATGCGCCCTGGCCTTCTTTAACCTTATTGATAACAACGGAACCTTCAACACCGGCGTTGTCTGCAATTTTGCGCAGGGGCCACTCAATGGCCTTGGCAATGACATTGACACCAAGTTTTTCTTCACCTTCAACATTGAGTGTCTCAAGGGCAGGAATGCATCTGACCAAGGCCACACCGCCACCGGGGACAATACCCTCTTCAACGGCTGCACGTGTTGCATTCAAGGCGTCTTCAACGCGGGCTTTCTTTTCCTTCATTTCGGTTTCCGTGGCAGCTCCCACATTGATTACAGCCACACCGCCAACCAGTTTGGCCAGACGTTCCTGGAGTTTTTCGCGGTCATAGTCAGAAGATGTTTCATCAATCTGGGCACGAATCTGTTTTACACGCCCTTCAAGTGCTTCTCTGGAACCGGCACCGTCAACAATTGTTGTATTGTCTTTGTCAATGGTAATGCTCTTGGCCTGACCAAGATCCTGGAGAGTGATATTCTCAAGTTTGATACCGATCTCCTCGGAGACAACCTGACCACCGGTAAGTATCCCGATATCTTCCAGCATGGCTTTTCTTCTGTCACCAAAACCGGGGGCTTTAACAGCCGCCACATTCAGGGTTCCGCGAAGTTTGTTGACAACCAGCGTGGCCAAAGCTTCCCCTTCCACATCTTCTGCAATGATGACAAGGGGCTTACCAGTTTTTGCAATGTCTTCCAGTACAGGAAGCAGATCTTTCATGGAGGAGACTTTTTTGTCGCAGATCAGGACAAACGGACCGTCCAGCTGGGCAACCATTTTTTCGGTATCGGTTGCAAAATAGGGAGAAAGATAACCGCGGTCAAACTGCATACCTTCAACAACATCAAGGGTGGTATCCATGGATTTGGCTTCTTCAACGGTGATAACGCCTTCTTTACCTACTTTATCCATCGCTTCTGCGATGATATTACCAATGGTTTCATCGTTGTTGGCGGAAATTGTGCCGACCTGGGCGATTTCATTTTGGTCTTTGGTGGGTTTGGCAAGTTTTTCAAGGTTTTCAACGACGAGGGCAACAGCTTTGTCAATACCTCTTTTGATTCCCATGGGGTTGTTGCCGGCAACTACCAGACGTTGTCCTTCTTCATAAATTGCCCGGGCAAGAACCGTGGCGGTGGTGGTACCGTCACCAGCCATATCAGATGTTTTTGAGGAGACCTCTTTCACCATCTGGGCACCCATGTTTTCAAACTTATCTTCAAGATCAATCTCTTTGGCAACGGTTACACCGTCTTTGGTTACATTGGGAGATCCCCAGGACTTTTCAATAACAACGTTTCTTCCTTTGGGACCAAGGGTAACCGTTACTGCATCGGCAAGGGCCTGGACACCTTTGAGCATAGCTTCACGTGCTTTGGCATCGTATTTAATTTCTTTAGCCATTTTTATTTTATCTCCATCAATTCATTAAATTATATTGAAGTGTTTATTCAATTCAAGCTGAAAAGCTCTTAAAGCAACATGTTTCAAGATTTAAGCAAGCATTGGGTAATGATTTAATCAACAATACCCAGAACATCGTCCTGGCGCATGATCAGGTAATCAATGCCGTCAATTTTAACTTCAGTCCCGCCATATTTACTGAACAATACACGATCACCAACTTTCACATCCATGGGAAGCAGTTTTCCATCTTCACCCATGCGTCCGTTACCTGTTGCAATCACTTTACCTTCGGCAGGTTTTTCCTTTGCCGTATCCGGAATAATGATGCCGCCCTTGGTTTTTTCATTTTCTTCAACACGTTCAACAAGAATTCTGTCGCTCAATGGTCTGAAACTCATGATACAATTCTCCTTTAATTATAAAAGTTGGGCATTAAATTTTTATTTTTGAATTAAGTCAGCTAGTTAAACAGAACATAAAGAGATCAGGAATCTGTTTTCGTTGCTGGCTTTTCTGATTTTTCGGATGATGGTTCCTTGGACGCAGAACCTGATTTGGTTCCCCCATAATCCGTCACATACCATCCGGATCCTTTAAGATGAAAGGCGCTTTGGGAAATAATCTTTTTTAGTTTACCACTGCACCTGGGACAAACTTCCAGGGGGGACTCTGAAATTTTTTGAAAAACCTCTTCGATATGTCCGCACCCGCTGCATTGGTACTCGTAAACCGGCATTCTTATTTTCCTTCTTCTAAATTTCTGAAACCGCTTGTTCTGCGGGACTCCTTGCTTGAAAAACAAAACTAAAATAACAAGTCTTTTTTCCTTGTCAAGGATGGGTGCCCAAAATTTTTCAGGGTGTTTTTGTTTTGCGTTATAAATACCATTGCTCATAAAATTCAAAAACTTGCGATATCATGGGCACTGTTTGGGGCGCAATAATATCATGGGTTATCCCATGCACTTTTTTTTCTTCTTCCAGAGTTACTTCTGCTTCATTGGCGTTTTCATAGCGATGTTCAAATCGGGCAAACCGAACCACATGAACAAGCTCATGAACCAGGATATATAACAGGAAAGGATCAAGGTTAATCTGGCAATTTCCAGCAACAAGCGAGATAATCGCAGGATCCTGGACACAAACATGATACAGGCTAAAAACTGAAGAGCCCAAGGTAAGGTCTTTACGCCTGCCTTCATACTTGAGAACCTGGGCAAAAGGACCTTGAATCCGTTCATGGGGGAGCAGATCCCTGGCTGTCTTAATATCATATCTGTTTTTCAGCCACTGGGAAGAAGACAACTTAAAATAATTATACACCATCTCCTCGGCCCGCAGCGCGGCGATGGCCACCTGTTCAAGTTCATGTTCATTAAAAAACCGTGTCATTTACACGACCGCTCCATGCAACAAAAGAATGGACACCCGACTCAAAACTATGCTATTGTCGAAATTTAGCAAATCAAATAAACTTTTTACTGATTTAAAAAGGAGGTGATTTTTTTGGGCAGCGTTATTAAAAAGAGAAGAAAAAAAATGCGCAAGCATAAACATAGAAAGCTCCTTGCCAAAACCAGGCATCAAAGAAAGAAAAAATAGGTTCTAAAGAAAGAGGGCACACCTTTTTCTTTCATAGGCCCGTGGGGAGTATTGAGTTGCATTAACTCAGCTCAATACTCATATCCCACAGACATCAATCCGAGCCTCACTGCTTAATTTGAACTCGCCTTAAAATATTTCATCAACTCGGAATCCGTTGACAATATAACGGTACTGTGCATATCCAGCGTCTTCTTGTACAGCTCCATGGTTTTCACAAATCCATAAAAATCGGGATCCTTGCCATAGGCCGCGGCATAAATCCGAGTGGCCTGGGCATCGGCTTTACCTTTGATTTCCTGGGCCTGCTTATACGCCTGGGACTTGATCACCTGAAGCTCCCGCTCTTTTTCTCCTCTGATATTGCTGGCCTCACCCATACCTTCTGCCCTGAATTTTTCTGCAATCTGATTTCTTTCAGCAATCATCCGGTCATATACAGAATTGCGGACACTGTCGATATAATTAATTCGTTTAACCTTAACATCCACGACCTGAATGCCGAACTCCGCCAGTTTTTCCCGGGCCTGTTTTTCTATTTGCCTGGCAATTTCGGCACGACCCAAATCCACACGGTAGCGCACCAGTCGTTTGGGTATTTCTTCGCCGTCCTTGACTTCCTGCCCCTGGATGATATCAAAGGTATCCATGGGACGGTCTGTGTTCCTTACGCTTTCCACAAGCGGGTATGCGGAGATCAAATCACGCATGGCCGGATCAATAATGTCATCCAGCCTTTTCAAAGCGGAAAATTCATCTTTCACGGTCTGGAAATAGACAATAGGATCACTGATCCGCCACCTGGCAAAAGTATCCACCCAGATATATGTTTTATCCTTTGTGGGAATCTGTCCCGGATCCCCATCCCATTCCAGCAGATTTTTGGGAAAATAGTTCACCTTCTGAATAAACGGTATTTTAAACTTTAACCCCGGTATTTTCTTGGCATCACCCACAATACGTCCGAACTGCGTGATAACCACCTGTTCGGTCTCATCTATCACGTAGGCAGAATTATATAAGACCAAAGCCGCAACAACAGCGACCACAAAAAAAACGGCATTTACCCTTCCCGCGTTGCTATTTGCATCTTCCATATTTACTCACCTTTCCCAAGGGTCTGATTTGATAATTTAGCCCCCATGTTAACAAACGGCAGCAGATTCTTCTGATCTGAATCAATGATATATTTATCTTCCAGTTTGGGTAAAACCTCAAGCATAGCCTCAAGATACATCCGTTTTCGGGTCACATCCTTTGCCTGGACATACTCATCATAAATGGCCTTGAATTTGGCGGCATCACCCAAGGCACGATTCACGCGGTCAATGGAATACCCTTCGGCATCCTTGACCACACGTTTTGCTTCCCCCCTGGCAAGGGGAATCGCCTTGTTGTATTCTTCCCGGGCCTTGTATATGGTCTGCTCCTTCTCCTGAATGGCCTGGTTAACCTCGTTGAAAGATGCCTGCACTTGTTCCGGCACATTGGTTTTTTTCATTTCAATGTTGACGATACTAATCCCTGCTTTTGCATTGTCCATTTCCTTTTGAAGCATTTCCTTGGCCGCACTTGCAATCTCTGCACGACTTGAAATGACTTCATTAATACTTCTGTCTCCCACAACGATTCTCATGGTTGCTTCGGACATATGCCTTAACAGAGACCTGACATCCTTAACATTAAACAGATACGCCCGGGGATCGGCCCTGCGGTACTGAACAATCCAGGGAACAACTGCTACATTCAGGTCACCTGTGAGCATTAGAGAAACTTCCTGCTTAGAGGACTCGGCAGATGCACGATAGGCGTCGCGTCCGCTATATGTTTTGAATCCAAATTCTTCGGTTTCAACCTGCCTGACATTCACCTTGGTAACTTTTTCTATGCCTGCGGGCATCTTGAAGTTCAGACCTGGCTGGACTAAACGATTATACTTTCCAAAACGCTGAATAACCCCCACCTCACTTCGTCCAATGGTGAACACAGTGGAGGCACCCACCACAGCAACCAATACAATGACGATCACAAAAAAGATGCCGGAGAATTTGAACCCCTTAAATTTATCTAACAGATCTTCCATCTGGGGCGGTGTGGGCATCCCGGGCCCCCCGCCTTGTTTTTGTTCATATTTTTTCTGATTCTCTCTTAATTTTTCCCAATCCCAATTCATAAATAATATCCCGTTAATGAATGACCAACCTGACTATGATCATTATATTTATGTGGTCTACTTGAACATTTTAGCAGGCAAAATATAACTCTATTATAAGAATCAAAGTTAAAAGGCAATATTTATTTAGCAGCAACATCAAGGGATCAGGCGCTCCTTCAACAGGATTGAACTATATTCCTGATTTCCCTATTCCCGAATATTATGTTATGAAATTGCCAAAATAGAAAAATATCAAGTGGAACTAAACATGGACAAAAAATCAGACACAAAACATCTGACTCACATCAGGGACATACTATCAGAGGCCTTGTCAAAATACAGCCCCCCCCGGAAAACCGAAATTACGCAGATATGGGAAATATGGGATCTGGTCCTGGGCTCCTCCATTTCCCAGAATGCCAAACCCGATACATTTAAAAATGGCCAATTGCAGGTAATCGTATCAAGCTCCGTATGGATACAACAGCTCAAATTTCTTGAAAAAGAGATGATTGCCAACCTGAACCAGGGACTGGACAGCCCTTTGATCACACACCTGCGGTTTAAAATTGGAAGAATACTCTCCTGATTTTTTTTGGGGCGGGAACGTCTCTCTATTGCAGCCGGTAAAAGGCTACCGGTACAGCATGGACCCCATTGTGCTGTGCAGACAGGTTCCGCCTCCCCGCCCTGGTGACCGTATCCTTGATATTGGCTGTGGTTGCGGCATTATCCCTGTCATTTTAGGATATTGCTTTCCGCAATCTCGCATTACCGGCATTGAGATTCAAAAAGAACTGGCTGAAATAGCTTCCCAAAACGCCATCAATAACAACCTTGAACAAACAGTATCGATAATCAATCACGATATTAAAACCATTGATCTTGAATCCGCAGGCGGACCTTTTGACCTTATCCTGTCAAACCCGCCCTATAAAAAATCGAATACGGGAAGATTAAATCCTGATTCACAAAAAGCCATTGCACGCCACGAAATAACCATGGATATCCAGAGTCTTGCAGAAAAAGCAGACACCTTTCTCAAACACAAAGGCAGACTAATGATAATTTTTCCTTCCGAACGTCTGACGGATATCTGCAAAGCTGTACAGCCGACATCAATCACTCCCGAGTGGATCAGATATGTATACACAGCCCCGGAGAAACCACCCAAACGAATCATTTTTTCAGGCCGAAAAAATATAACCGGACAACACAACATCCTTGCCCCAATCCACCTGTCGTCCGACAAAATGACGGGAATATATTAATCATACGCATTAATCCTTGACACATCGGTTAAAAGATAATATAGTCCGCGGGTCTATTCGGAGAGGTGACCGAGCTGGCTGAAGGTGCACGCCTGGAAAGCGTGTGTACTCTAACCGGGTACCGGGGGTTCGAATCCCCCCTTCTCCGCCATCCATTAAATAATTTCAGATGATTATAAGGCAAAATAGACAAGTGCAATCATCCTTGATACAATCTTTAAAAATAATAGAAGGATGGTTTCTAAAAAAGATTAAGAGACACATGTGCCATCCGAACTTCCCCATTCTTTTTACACGATAAAAAAGTTCAAACCGCGATTTCAGATTTTAAAGACCTATTCCTAATAGATTAAAAGTGTCGTCATAGCATCCCACTAAGGATATTATTCTGCATGGCAATCAAAATCATGGCCAGGTCAGTTTCCCGTGGGTTGACACTCCCCAATAACTTTTTTTTTCATTCTCCAATAAACTTGATTATCGATATTAATCTGGCCTATTCTCATCTGGTCGGATAACATTCAAATTTTTAAGATATACAATTAGCGGTCGGATAATAAGGGAATATACTGAAACCACACATTATGATGACGCTATCTGATTGAATCATCAAAATAGACCTACCCGGCCTGGTATGCTAAATGTCTGTAGAACAGATTGAAATTGGGAAAGAATACCATGCTTGATACCCAACATATCAAAACGTTTATTTTTTGATATGTTGGGTATCAAGCATGCTTTTACCTGTCCAGTCTTTGGCTGCACTGGGATATATGCTTACCGGCCAGACAATGCGACTACAACTGGTTAATACCCACCTGATCAGAATGGAAGGCGGAGAAGAAAAAAATTGCGCTGCGCTCATCCGGATCCAAATCATATCAAAAATGAGGTAATCCTATGACGGCGTCAAATACCAGCTATTCCCTGACAACCTTATTGACCTGTCCTCAAAATCTGTACTGGGCATGGTTGAAATATCAGCGTTATACACGATCAATTCACACTTGGATTGACGATTACCGACTTTCCTGTTTTGAAGCGAATCTTCAGGAAGAATTAGATGCAATTGCACATAAATTCAAAGAATTAACATACAAGACAGATGCTGTTCGCCCCCTTCCGGAGCCTTCCCATGCCAGCAAAAATGGTAAGCAGACAGAGGTCATTTATGATATTTCTGTTCGCGATCAGGTGGCCTGGATTGCCTTTTTGAACGTTATCGGTCCTGGCCTGGACTGTCGGATGCCTCCATGGAGCTATGGCGGTCGTCTCCATAGATCCTCCCGGGGTGAGAAAAAAAATGGCACAGTTGTCATCAGAAACGGTGGCTACAGACACTCCAGTGGACGCCTCTATCGAAATTCTCTGGCAGCCTGGTCGCTGTATCAGCGCCATATTTTTCTTACTGCTAGAGCAATGTCCGGATTGTTACATCCTGAAAACTTTGAAGAACCTGAACGTAACGTGCTTGAGCAGGAGCGTTATATATCAGACAATCAACGACTTCCCTACCTGCAGGAAAAGTACTGGCCCACGGTAAAAAATAACAAAGTGTACATGGCCAAGCTCTCCTTTAACAACTGCTCGTCCGGAGGAAGTATCGCTACTGTGGCAGACAATCTTTCTGCCTTTTCACCCGAATTTCAACCCCAGATTCATCAACTCGCTTCCCAGCTTCTACAGTTCAGAATTGATCCGAAGTGCTGGACCAATCCGCCGGCGGGAAATACTTCTGACTCGGAAAAATGTGCCCTAACCACTATGCCTGCGGGCCTGGCAGTGGCAGATTTCTTACAAAATGTCGCGCTCATGGCGGTGGAACGGGATATAGCAGAACGTCGTATTGTTCCCGGGTCTGTTTCGACTCATGATCTCCGAAAAAAAAATATTGCTCACTTTCGTTTTGGTTCTGAACATTGTTTTCTTTCCCGCGATTTTTCAAGTTTGGTTAACTGGATGGAAGAATACCAGACGCTCTTAGATAATTATGGCTGCGGAACCACACTGGATTGGAAATCCATTGAGCCGCAATCCCTTTCTCAATATCGAATTTCCCGGCGACAAACAAATCAATCTGGAATTCTGAATGAGGAATCCAGGCACCAGGCCACTGAAGATGCGCTCCTGGACAATACCAATCCGCTCCCAGAACTAATCAGGAGCCTGAGGATGGTAACTAGTATAAAGGATCTGAATTTTGATCTTTTGCAGCAACGAGAAAAAATATTGTACATTAATGAAATGGAAAACCTGTTGCTTGGCCGAGAATCAGGCACTGTCGGCAGTTATGATTTTCAAATAGACAGCATTGCCCGCAAACTTGCATGGTCCTTGCCCCAGGAAGTCTTAGGAAACCAGGCGAACCTGTGCCTGATTGAACGTCGTCTTTTTGAAACAAAGAAGGATGAGACTGATCTTTGTAAGCGTTTACAGGGGCTTCGTCAGAAAACAAATGACGCAGTTGCAACACGCAAACGCATCCAGGAGTTGCAGCAAGAAATTGAACGCCTTGAAAAAAGACATCAACAGCTTTTATCTGCAAATACCAATAAGCAACACAAAAGTCAGATGCACATCTTTCTGATACTGTTGAAAGCGCTTCGCAATCATCGAGAGAAACTTAACCTCTGGGTTTATCTGCTGGAATATTGTCGGTTTTCCGGACATACCGACCTGACATTAATTCATAAAGAACTTGAGCAGGTATCTAAACACGACCCGGTAGGGGCTGGCCATATAAGGGCTATAATCTGTCGCCTTATGGCCAATCAGGCTGTCCAGTGTGCTGTCAACATGTCTCATAAAGATCATTTAATCTATCGGCGTCAGGCAGCATATTCGTATTTGCAAACACTGTTAAGACAACCGGTCACCTTGCCGGAAGATGCAGAGCCCACATGGTATGAACGCAATTCCTTGAACTTGATGCAGTGCGGTTTTGGCAGTGCTCTTTTGTATCTTCAGGAGGCGGAGAACGAACTGATAACTGAAAGTGATTTCCGCTCAATGCAACGTCTTGCAGCAAACTGCAACGCTATTGACTGGTCCGTGTCACCGGAAAAATGGGCTGCAAAGACATTAATCCCTCTTTCGGCATGGACATGGTGGGCCGAAACAAGGCTCAATTCCCTCATTAAAACAAGCCCGGGGCCAATATGGAAAGCTGCGGTCTGTAAACTGGGGGTCAATGAGCCCTGCACTTGCCCCCTGTTATTTCGTTACCCCCATAATGTAACGCAAGAAGTCAAAACAGAAACAATAATTGATGCATGCCTGGAGAAGGAAGTCTTCACAAAAAAAGAGCGTGCTGGATGGTTGTATGAACTGCTTCAGGGGACTGACCCTGTTCAATATAAATACAAACGTGGTTCGGCAATCACCCCGGGTGAAGAAAAAATATTCAGGATCATGCAAAAAAACAGTGATGAGCCATGGATATCCCTTGAAAAGTGGGTTTGGTGGATTCGTAAGAAATACAAGGAAAACGTTTATGATCCACGGGTCACCGAATGGACGGCACTTGAACTTGCTGATCAAATAGCGGAAAAAGTGAAAACCTTTGTTCAGGGCGATGGAAACGGTGACTATCCCCTGCACCCTTTGAATATTCTTGTTCCAGAAAAATGGACAAAAGAAAGGGATACCGTTTTGACTTGGGAACACTGGCGAGACCAGATAAGTGAGGAGCCGTTTCTCCTGCAATTAAGGGCAACAGATAGGGTTGATGACTATCGTTACAGATTTAATCTGTCATCGATTGCCAAAACCACCCCTGAAATTGCCATGATCCGGGGCCTTGGTATGTTATTGCTGGGACTGGTAAGCCATTCATTTGACTGGCCGGCAGCATGGAATGTACACGGGCATGAATGGCAGTACTTTCCTTTGGTACGGACCAGAATGCGAAACATCCCATTTTCATCCTGGACACATGGAATCCTGGAGGCTTGTTTTCTTCCCAGTCAACTGGAAACAGCATTGACTGAACCTTCTGTGCCAGCAGGGTATGATGACGATATGGTACTTTATCCGCCGAAAATAATGAATTTAAACATGTTCCAATCCTATATCCAAAAAGCCAGACAGATGTTGGAAAAATATCAACTGACCCTTCAACGTAGTATCCCAAGACAAATTGTACCCGTTCAACTGGAGCACTTTACACGATCGGACTGGATAACTGATATTGGAGAATAATATGCTCGAAACGGAAAATTCACTGACTGATTATCTGCAGCTCGGTCTGATTCAAACAACCACCAATGCCCAAGTTGCATGGCAGAATTACCCCAAAATGACGCCTGCTGAGTCTGACCATGCCTGGAGAGAAATCAGACATGGATTCCATATTCTTTCTGAAATGGATGTACCACCGCAATTTATCATTCTTCCCGAACTGGCTGTGCCGCTTTGCTTCCGAAGCCGATTGCTGGCACTGTGCAGAAAAATAGGCTCTATCGTTATAGCCGGTATGGATTATACCATGGATCGTGCAAACAGCATCGTAAGAAATCAAGCCCTGGTCATCGTTCCCCAGAGATGGCCGGAAAAACAGTCCAGTGAAGGATGCAGTACGTTTTACTTCGGGAAAACCTATATTGCCCCTGGCGAAGAAATTGGTATCGGGGATTCAGGTTTTGATTTCAAAGCCGACCAAACCATCTGGTTGTTTGACGCAGGTCGCTTCGGTCGCATTGGTGTCTGCATCTGTTATGATTTTATGGACGTGGAACGGTATATGGTTTACCGGGGAAAAATTCACCACCTTTTTGTCCTGGCTTATAATCGTGATGTTGATTCATTTTATCACTTGGCTGATTCGCTATCAAAGACGATTTTTTGCAATGTGGTCATCTGCAACACAGGTTTTTATGGAGGATCCCTTGCCGTAACACCCTACTATGAACCATTCCGCAGGACCCTGTATCGCCATGAAGGCAAGGATCTTTTCACTGTTCAGGTTGTCCGGCTGCCGGTTGCCGATATTGATGCTGCCCAGCAAGGTGACACAGGAAAATATATTGATGAGACCGGCAATCAACATCGTCTGTTTAAGCATTTACCTCCGGGCTATTAAGCATTAATGCACAGTGATGTCCGGTTAGGTTTTTGCCTGCTCGGTAAATGTAACTTTTTGATCTTTGTCAATATTGTTGACGTGCTAAAACTCACCCCTGGCAAGCGCTCGCATTGGGTTTCGACCAAATCTGACCCTTTGGGAGAATGTGACCGTTTTAATAGATGGGTTTAATGGATCTTAATAAAGCGGACTTTGCATATTTTTCCTTATAAATCAAATGGATGGAATATACATCCAGATTCTGACCATCCGGGTACGGAACTTGATTAGTACAATGGAATCAGGCAAAGGACAGCAACACTCCGCACACAGGCATCTGATGAAATGCCATCTCATTTGTGTACGGCCTAAAAGGTCACGGGTTCAAGAATTCAAAAACAGCCTGGGTGAAGCCGGTGAGTCCATTTATAAAAAGGAATCGGTAATCATGTCACTGGGCAAAAGATCATGAAATTCACCACAGTGGCAGCCATTGTTCTTATCGGCATCGGGATCATGGCATTGGGGTCGGGGTATCAGGGGATCACCTATACAACCCGCGAAAAAATTGTTGATATCGGCCCTGTTCAAATGAGTGCGGATAAAACCCGGACCATTCCGTTACCGCCCATTGTCGGGGCAATTGCCCTTGTGAGCGGGATTGGATTGCTGGCCCTGGGGAATAAAAAAACATGATGATCAGGTTGAATGATTTTTAACAGGAGGTCCTTTTATGAAAATGAGAATTTATACCTTGGCATTGCTGGTCAGCATCATCGCTTTGACCGTCACCTATTCCAGTCTGTTCGCATCCGAGACCGATGACCGCATCGAATCATCGGCAAGGCAGTCTTATGTATTCCAGACCTATCTTAAGGATGAAGATATTAAAATCCATTCCCAAGACGGCCATGTGACCCTCACAGGGACAGCATCCTCGGATGCATATAAATCATTGGCCCGGGAAACGGTTGCGGGCCTGTCCGGGGTCAAAGATGTGGACAACCAACTGGCGGTAAAGGGGGAGGCGGTTTCCGGCTATTCAGATGCCTGGCTTGCGGCCAAGGTAAAAAGCACCCTTTTTTTTCACCGGAATGTGAGCGCCGGGAATACAGAGGTATCTGCGAAAAACGGGACCATCACCCTGGTCGGAGATGCCAAAAGCCTTGCCCAAAAAGACCTGACCACCGAATACGTCTTAGATATTGACGGTGTCAAACATGTCAATAATGAGATGACGGTCCAGGGGGCGGCAACCTGGCCGGGAAAAAAACAAACGGAAGAGAAAATGGAGGAAATTGTCCAGGTCATAGATGATGCATCCATCACGGCCATGGTTAAAATGACCCTGCTGTACCATCGGTCAACCAGTGCCGTGGCTACCACGGTGGAGACAAAAGATGGTGTTGTCACCCTGGGAGGGAAAGCCCGGAACAAGGCAGAAAAAGCCCTGGCCACAAAACTGGTAAGGGATGTCCATGGAGTTAAAAAAGTCACCAATCTGATGACAATAGCCGGGTAGTTTTTTAGGATTCCATAAAACCTCAATGGTGAATTTAAATGAAAATTTCAGACTGGCTGGATGAGAAAATGGCAGGGGGATGAATGTGTCCCGGATTAACATGCCAGCGGAAATATCCTCTGACCAAGCCCCGGATGCAGATCATCTTTGGCCACCCACAAACCACAATACATAAAGGAGACCTTTCATGAAATTTTCCAGTATTAAACGCTTTGCCTTCGTCCTGGGGGCGTTATTTCTGTTCGGGTGCTATGCCCAGCAGCCGGCCAAGCCCATTGCAGGGTTTACGCCGGTCCCGTTTGATTCAGACCGGTATGCCTCTTCAGTTGATAATTTTCTGATTGTCCTGGATGCATCCAGTTCAATGGGAAAGACCTATGGCGGGAACAGCAAATTTGCCCTTGCCCGGGAACTTGTGAACCGCATGAATCAGATCCTGCCGGAGCGGGAACAGAACGCTGGGCTTCGGTCCTTTGGGCACGACGCGGCGGTGTCGGACAAGGCAACACTGCTTTTTTACGGCATGTCACCCTATTCGACTACCGCACTGAAAGAAAAGCTGGACATGATTTCAATGGCCGGCGGTACAAGTCCCATGTCCATGGCATTGGCCGAAGCTGGCCAGGATCTCAACGGGGTTTACGGAAAAACAGCCGTGGTCATCATCAGTGACGGCCAAGCGGAAAACGGCCTGGAATCTCCCGTAACCCTGGCAGCGGCAAAGACGCTGAAAGAACAACTGGGGTCAGGCTTATGCGTCTATACCGTCTTTGTGGGCGATGATGCGGGCGGCAGGGTCCTCATGGAAGAGATGACCAAGACCGCTAACTGCGGGTTTGCCACCACCGGGGATAAACTGATGACCGACGGCGGCATGACCCAGTTTGTCAAGGATGTTTTCCTTGTGGAGAAACCCATGGTCGCTGCCCCCAAAGAACCCATGGCAGCACCTGCCATGGCTGAAGCCGGTGTCTGGGTAATTGATGAAGCCTATTTTGATTTTGATAAAACCGTGGTCAAGCCCGGCGCCTATGCCTATCTGGACCAGATTGTCGAATTTCTGAAAGCCGAGCCCCAGGCCGCTGTCACAATTGAGGGCCATACCGACAATGCGGGAAGCCTGGAGTATAATAACACGCTGTCCCTGGAACGGGCCCAAGCCGTCAAATCCTATCTCACCGACAGAGACATTGATGAACACCGTCTATCCTGCAAGGGATCCGGATATTCCAAACCTGTTGCCTCAAACAATACCAGTAAGGGCCGGGCATTGAACCGGCGTGTTGAAATTCATCGTGTAAAATAGACGGGTTATAAAAAACAGCCGCCACCTGGGCCTCACGACAGTCTGGTTTGAGGCCCCCTGTTGTGCCCCCCCCCAAAAAAACAGAGCCTCTTGGGGAAGCGATAAAACGGACTTATTTCAAGGAAAATACAATGACGTTGCTGGAAAGGCTCCCCCATGTTTTTCCACGGATCGGGGACATCCCCAAGGCCCTGCTGACCCCGATCCCCTGTCTCCAGACCGGTTACCAGGTTAAATGTTGTTCCAATCGGCCCCAAACTTTTTCTACAGGATTGTATTTACTGTGATATGGTGGATCTCGTCAGTCATAGGATTATCAGAAAATGAATCGTTTGTTTACATTTTTTATCTGAAGAGCCTATCACAAACACGAAGGCCAACCTGAAAAGGGTTGGTTTTTGTATTTTTATAGACATCAAACACTGAATCGAAATCTAACCATAGTTCTATTTTCCCAAAAAATGTTTTTAATTGACAAAGGACTATTTCCTTTTTACAACTTGTTAAATTATATACAACCGCGTTAACTAATTTTCACCGTAATTTTAACTCTTTATAAATAAAACTGTTTTTCACAAAAAAAGCTATATGAGTACATTGTAGCATCCTGTCTCCTTTGATATTGGCAGAGGCAGTATTGTTGAATCGGATCTTCTGGGAATGGGAACACATAATGGATTCCATATCGTGAACCGGAACAAACACGAAGGGATGAAGGCTGTTACGAAAGGATGTAAGTATGGACAGCAATAAAAACAAAACCATCCTTGTGATAGGCGATACAGCAGAAAATCTGGATACGGTTTCGGCTATTCTTAAGGATTATGACGTAATTCCATGCACATCAGGGACTGATGCCCTGGATATTGTCAAAAATGAACAGATTAATTTGATCCTGCTGGATATTCTTATGCCTGAAATGGATGGGTATACTGTCTGTACAAAACTTAAACAGGATCCTGACACACGGGAAATCCCCATCATTTTCATGACCAGTCAAACCGGGGAGGAAAACATTGAAACGGCATATGAGCTTGGCGGGACCGACTATGTCACCAAACCATTCAAACCCAGGGAGCTGCTGGCCAGGGTCAGGGTTCAGCTTCATGTGCAGGAAATGATCCGGAAACTTGATATGTTGGAGACCAGAGATGTTTTGACCGGGATATTCAACCGAAGAAAATTTTTTGAACTTGGTGTGACCCTGTTCAATGCATCAGGCAAAGAATTATATGCCCTGATACTGGATATTGACCACTTAAAAAAAATCAACGATCAGTACGGACATCATGCGGGTGATATCGTTTTGAAAACAATCACCGGCGTCATCAAAAAAGTTTTACCCCCGGATGCAATATTCGGGCGCATCGGCGGTGAGGAGTTCTCTGTCATGTATACCTCACAGACCCACGAACAGGCCATGGATATTGTTTCTGGTATCTTGAAAGCCGTTGCCCAGGCACGAATCACCCTGAATGATGGCTCGACTATATCCTGTACGATCTCCATTGGCATCGGACGGAAATATTCTGAATTCACTTCTTTGGACAGTCTGTTAAAAGAGGCGGATCTGACCCTTTTTGAGGCAAAGGAGAGCAGACAAAATACCAGCATTTTAAGGGACAGGTAGATCTTTATCCACCATATGTCAGTATACCCTACCCTGCTTGCTATCCATGGGGACCTTAACTTTTTTTAGGACTGAGCTTGACGCCACCCTTTGCGGCGGGCAACATAATTGACGTGCCAATAAATTGATACAACCTAAATTCAGGAGTTTTATTATGGAAAAAACCGTTTTGTTTGCATTCCGGGGAGACCCTTTATGCTTTGTCCACGTGCTGCTTAACGCCCTTGATTTAAAAGAACGGGGCCAGGAAGGACTCATAGTTTTGGAAGGAGAATCCGTAAAACTTGTGGGACCCATGGCCGAATCCGGCCATTTTTTAAACCCCCTTTACATAAAAGCCAAAGAGGCAGGCCTGATTTACGGCGCCTGCAAGGCCTGTGCAACCAAACTCAAAGCCCTTGATCCCATTGAAAAACAGGGAATCCCTCTGGTTGGGGAGATGGCCAACCACCCGTCCATGGGCGCATTTATCGAAAAAGGATACAGGGTCATTACATTTTAGGTTGAGGAACCCGACTCATTAAATGACCCCAGGAGCACCTTTTAGATGGGCCAGATCAGCCCATGTCAGTTATTTAGCGCCTGAACGAAAACCCCACAAGTTTGGGCGAAAAGTTGCCCAGATCAAGACGCAAGCAAATGCGCAACCGGAGCATACCCAAGTATGTGAGGATTGCGCATTTGCTTACAACAAAGCAGATGGGTGACTTTTCTTACAAACACTATTTACCGCAACACTTCTTGTATTTCCGACCACTTCCGCAGGGGCAGGGTTCATTACGGCCAATCTTGGTGGAAACAACAGGTTTGGGTTTCACCATATCACCAGTATTGAACATCCAGATATTGTCCTGTTTTAAAAACCGGCCGATTTCATGATGTTTTTGAACAACACCATTAGTCCGGTACGTGGCTATGAATTCAACCGTACCTTCCTGGTCTTCGGAACAGCCGGCTTCTGTGGCAACAATTTCAAGCCCCAGCCATTCGGAGTTCTGGGCCCATGATTTTGTACCGGCATGGTCGTATCCTTCCCGGTGATCCGGATGGGTGCTATTAAAAATAAAATCCGTATCAGCGTTGGTATAGGCGGTATAACGGGCCCGCATGAGCTGTTGTGCAGTACGGGCAGGCTGGGTTCCGGTAATGACCGGTTCGCAGCATTGGGCATAGGCAAGTGTGCTTCCGCAAGGGCAGTCTTCCATATTTACATTTCCTCCATGAAAATCCGTTTATTTGAATCACAGGGAAATATCACATGCATTGCAGTCCGGCAACATCCATAATTTATTTTATGTGAAAGTCCCGATAAGTGGTTATATTGCTACTATGTTTGTTGGGGGGGTGAGCCCGGGTATTGATAGGCCAGCCAGCCCGTGGCTGTTATTTTGGAAAAATGTATGAAAAACAAACTTCGGGGAATGCAAGGAGTATCAATATGAAAAATTCAACACTAGTGTCAATCCTTAAAGCCGGATTTGAACACAGCTATGCCGATCTTTCCAAAAAATTTTATGAACCAAGTATGCCCCATCCCGTTCCTGAACCGGTACTGCAAAAATACAACCTTGAACTGGGCCGGGAACTGGGTTTTAACTTTACTGAAAAAACGCCTGAACTCAC
This sequence comes from uncultured Desulfobacter sp., assembly GCF_963665355.1. Lineage (GTDB taxonomy): Bacteria > Desulfobacterota > Desulfobacteria > Desulfobacterales > Desulfobacteraceae > Desulfobacter. The sequence goes on along the minus strand of NZ_OY762229.1, from coordinate 2,998,913 downwards.
AGATTGTCTCGCGGGCAATCTTATTTTTGCAGACGCCAATCCCATTGCCATGGCCTATGCCGGGCACCAGTTCGGCAACTTTGTTCCCCAGCTTGGTGATGGCCGGGCCATTCTGCTTGGGGAAAAAACAGCCCCGAACGGCAAACGATTTGATGTACAGCTAAAAGGTTGCGGCAGGACCCGGTTTTCACGCGGCGGAGACGGCAGGTCTCCTTTAGGTCCCGTGATCCGTGAATATATTGTCAGTGAAGCCATGCATGCCTTAGGTGTGCCCACTACAAGGGCCCTGGCAATTGTTTCCACCAAAGAACAGATTCTGCGTGAGGACGGTGTCCATCCCGGAGGGGTCATGACCAGAGTCGCATCGGGCTTTGTCCGGGTGGGCAGTTTCGAGTATTTTGCCGCCCGCAGCGATGAGGCGGCAATACGCAATCTTACCGATTACGTAATCGCCCGCCACCATCCTGAACTTATTGAAAAAAAAGACAGATACAGGCATTTTTTTTCAGCAGTTGCCAAAAAACAGGCCCAACTTATAGCCAAATGGATGCAGCTCGGATTTATTCACGGTGTCATGAACACGGACAATACCTCAGTTTCTGGGGAGACCATTGACTACGGTCCTTGTGCCTTTATGGATTATTATGACCCCAATATGGTCTTCAGCTCCATTGACACCATGGGAAGGTACCGGTATGCCAATCAGGGCGCTGTAATGAAATGGAACCTGCACTGTCTTGGCATTTCCCTACAATCCCTTTTGGGAAAAACCGAGGAGGAGATAACTGATGTGATTAATGATGTATTGGCCTCTTTTAATAAGGAATTTCTTTATGCCCAACGGGTTGGAATGCTCAAAAAAATGGGGATAGAAAACCCCGAAGACCAGGATTCTTCTCTGCTTGGTGAACTGCTTGCCCTTATGCAGGCTCAAAAAGCCGATTTCACACTGACATTTCGCTATCTGGCAGATCATACCGGACAAAATTCGAACATCACGCCCCGATTCCAGGCTCTTTTCAAATCACAGGATGGGGTTGAAGCCTGGCTTAAAACATGGCGCCAGCGGCTGGAAAAAGAGAATGCTCCTGAAGTCATCCAGGAAAAAATGAACCGGGTCAATCCGCTTTTCATTCCAAGAAACCACCGGATTCACGAGGCAATCAAGAACGCGGAAACAAGTAATGATTTCACCCAGGTACATATTCTGACAACGCTTTATAAAAATCCTTATACCGAACAGCCTGATTTTTCCGATTATGCCCAGGCCCCTGCAGGCAAAGAACGGATAACCCGAACTTTTTGCGGAACCTGACATACAATCCTGTAGCCGTTCCATCAATAAAAAGACTTAATCAATCCCAGGACATACCCAATATCAGCATGGGTGTGACAGGCATTGATCTGAAACCGAATGGTTTCATCCCCCTTGGGAACAACCGGAAAGGTTAAGCCCACCACCAGCACACCATTTTCGTAAAGATAATTCACCAGCTCATGGGTTTGGCTGGTATCCCTGACCATAAGAGGCACCACGGGATGGGGGCCTTCGATGGATTCAAGCCCTATGCTCTTAAGACCGTCGCGGAAGGCTGTGGTTACTGTACCCAAATGATCCAGAAGGTCCAGCCCCTGGTCACTGTCACAGATATCAATGGCGGCCAGGGCAGCTGCACAATCTGCAACGCTTAAAGGATTTGTATATATATAGGTGTCTGCCTTTTGCCGCACCGCTTCTATAATGGTATCACTTGCCGAAATAAACCCGCCGTTAACCCCGAAGGCTTTGCCGAAAGTACCGATAATAACATCGGGCTGGACGCCTGTATGTTCGCTGGTCCCCCGACCGGTTGCACCATAGGCCCCGATGCCGTGTGAATCGTCCACAACTGTTATAACCCCATCCTTGAACTTATCGTCATAGGGTTTACAGATGTTGATGATTTCGTCAATGGGGGCAAAATCACCGCGCATGGAAAAAATGCCATCAAAGATAACCACAACACGTTCCATATCCGGACTCACCCCGTCAAGGCAGCGTTTCAGATCTTCCATGTCATTGTGTTTAAAAATACCCTTGTTGGCGGAAGGTATATTTGAAATACGCATGGCCCTGATAATGGAATTGTGATTGAGCTGATCCCCGATCCAGTGTGTCTTGGAACTGGAGATGGACAGTGCCAGACCACAGTTGGCAGTATAGGCCGAGTTAAAAATTTTTGCACAGGGCTTGCCGATGAATTCGGCAATTCGTTTTTCCAATGCCGCGTGGTAACTGAATGTCCCGTCTATAAATCTTACCGCACCTGGCCCCACACCAAACTTTCGGGTTGCTTTGTCCGCCGCCTGGATAAGTTCCGGATGGGAAGATAAAGACAGATAGGAGTTTGAATTCAGCCGGATGTATGCTTTGTCGGAGCCTTCAAGCCTGTATCTCGGGCCTGAATCGTTTTTTGGCGGGATAAATTCAGTGATTATTCTTTCCGGGGCTTTTGCCCGGCCTTCAGCGGCCAGAGCGGCAAGCTCTGTTTGAAGGCTTTTGTCCAATTTGTCTGTTGTCATAGAAAAACCTTAAGTCTTATGGTTTCAAATTTAGTCCCAATCCAGTATTACTTTTCCTGATTTTCCAGATCTCATGGCATCAAAACCCTTTTGAAAATCTGTGTAATGAAATCGGTGGGTAATCAAAGGGGAAATATCAAGGCCGCTTTGAACCATGGCAGTCATTTTATACCAGGTTTCAAACATCTGCCGGCCATATATTCCCTTGATGGTGAGCATGTTAAAGACAACCTTGTTCCAGTCCATGGGAATCTGATCCGGCACGATACCCAGAAGCGCAATTTTTCCGCCATGGAACATGTTATCCAGTATGGAATCAAGGGCTGCAGGGCTTCCGGACATTTCCATGGCCACGTCAAACCCCTCTTTCATCCCAAGTTCCCTTTGAACTTTGCCAAGGCTTTCCTTTGCCGGATTAACGATCCGGGTGGCACCTGCTTTTTCGGCAAGCCCCAGGCGAAACTCGTTAAGATCCGTCACCACAATATTTCTGGCGCCAGCATGTTTTGCGATGGCGGCAGCCATGCATCCTATGGGACCGGCACCGGTGATCAGCACATCTTCGCCAAGAACGTCAAAAGTTAAAGCCGTATGAACCGCATTTCCCAGAGGATCAAAACAGGCAAGAACGTCCAAGGGAATTTTTTCATCACAAAACCACACATTGGTGATCGGAATGGCCAGGTACTGGGCAAAGGCACCGGGTCTGTTGACGCCCACGCCCTTTGTGTCCCGGCAAAGATGACGACGCCCGGCAAGGCAGTTTCTGCAATGGCCGCAGATAATATGGCCCTCCCCGGAAACCAGATCCCCGGGGCTGCATTTTTTCACATGGGAGCCCACCGCAACGATTTCGCCCACAAATTCGTGCCCGATGTGCATGGGTACGGGAATATTTTTCTGGGCCCATGGATCCCAGTTGTAAATATGCACATCCGTGCCGCAGATGGCTGTTTTTAAAATTTTAATAAGCACTTCGTTGTGGCGTATCTCGGGAACAGGTATCTCCTCCAGCCAGAGTCCTTCTTCCGGCCGGGCTTTCACCAGAGCTTTCATGGTACCAGGAATGGATGGTGTCATAATGAGAAAATCCTTTGCTTAAAAAGGTTTTCCTACACCCTGCCTTTCTTTGTAATAAATGTCAATGGCAGTCATGACGCCAACTCAATGTTGCTAACTCAATGACAATCAATCGCTACCAAGCATTTCAGCCACCAGTTTCATGTGTGATTTCTCCATCTGGGCAATGGAGAGAAATGCATCCTGGGCATCACCCTGCCCCCGGCGGTCTGCCATGTTGCGATAAAGGTCATAGGCCTGGATTTCAACCCTTAAAGCCATCTCTATGACATCTGTCCATGAAATCTCTTTATTTGCATGCAACCTGGCTGTCACTTCGGCAAGGGGCTGACCATTTTCAAGGATATCCCCCCTGAAAGACCCGTAAAGGGTCTCAAAGGGCTCCGGCCTTTCAACCGTCTTGCGCCAGTATGAATAAATAGTCCGGGCATGGGCGGTTTCCGCTTTGGCCAGCTGTTCAATGGATGCTGAATACTTTTCCTCCGGAGCAAAGGACAGGATGGTTTTATAAAACAGCTCTGCTGCTTTTTCCAGCGCCATTGCCTTATAAAGCAGCCCACCATCGCTTTCCTGGTAGTCAAACACCTGCAGCCGGGGAAATCCCTCCAGGGAATGGCCCTGGTATGAAAGAAATCCACCGGTGATGTTGTAGGTTTTCTGGGGGCTTCTGCCGCTTTCTGCGGCCATAATGCCGGCCACTTCAGACCGGGCACCACTGCGGCAATAAAAAAACAGGTCTTTATCAAAAGCAAGTTCCGATAAATGACTGCCCAGAACGTTCAGAGGAATCAGTTTGGCCCCCGGAACATGCCCGGCTGAATATTCCTGTTCCTGCCGGACATCAACCACCACAAAATCGGTTTCTTTATTCTTGGCTTGGTACTGTTCAAACTCTTCAAATGAAATCTCTGTAAATTCCTCTTGTTCAATCATAATCCACCCACCTGAAAATTGATTTTATTTTTGCGGAATTTGTTTTTAAGAAACAAGTGTGCCGGAAAAATATCCATGGTCTGCTGCAGATTTCCACATATCTGAATATTTGACCATGTTTGCCCGGAAAAAAGCAATGCAAAAAAGAACTTATCGGAAAAGCAAGAATCAGTTTACGCCAATTCCGGATCTGCCGAAGAAGATTGCGGAGACCCCAAAACCGGACTCGGTTTAGAAACATGGATCAAATAGTGTTCAGTGGTCAATTGCTCTTCCAAAGGAGGATCACCCAGCCAACGGCGGTGACGAATCCAGGCAGCCACCTCCAGGGCTCCCCGGGGAGAACGCAGGCTGCCGTCAGATCCGATCTCCCTGAACTTGAGACGGCGGCTTTTCACATCTACGCCCCTGCTTGAAAACAAGGTCTGTATGCCGTCAATGTGAAGCCCGTATCTGTCTGCATGCCTTGCAAAGTGGGTCCGTTCATGAAGCACAAAGGCACTGGCGGTGAAACTGTGGACATGGGGATAGATCTCCGTGAGGAAATCCAACGTCCGGATCAGATCCTGATCCGTTGAGGTCGGCAGTCCGAAAATCATGAGTGCAGTATTGGCAATTCCTACGCTTGCAGCATCTTCAAGGACCTGCCGGATGTCCCGGACATGTGTCCCTTTATTAATAAGGTCGAGCAGGCGCTGGGATCCGGTTTCCACACCCCACCCGATCCACCGGCAGCCGGCCGCGGCCCACAATGCCATCCGTTCCCGGGTGCACTCTGCCACAGGCTTTCCTAAAATATGCAGGTTTATGGAGAGCCCTTTTGCCAGAATAACGGTTGAAATAGCATCCATATCCTGTGCCGTAATGAATTCATCCGCCGAATAAAAGTGATGGGTATGATATTGCCGGCACGCCTGTTCAATCTCCAGGACAAATGCTTCCACTGTTTTTTTCCGGTATCCGCCAAAGGAAAAATTATGGGTACAGAAACGACAGCGTCGCCAGACACAGCCCCGGGAAAAAAGCACGGGCAAAACCGGCACAGGATTAAAATAGGCATCCAGGGGCAGCTGTGAAAAATCCGGGGCAGGCAGACCATCCAGGCTAAAAGATCTGGACTTGGGATTTGTACGAATACCGCCGCTGTCACGGAAAACCAGGCCGGGAATGGCTTCCAGGCTTTTTCCGGCACAAAGGGCGGCACAGGCCTCTTCCCCCTCCCCTTCAACCACCCCGTCAATTTCCGGTACCCCCATGAGCAGTTCATGGATATCCAATGCGGACATCATGGCACCGCCCAGAATAATTCTGCATCCGGCAACCTGCCTGACAGCCCGGGCCAGGGCCGCCGCAAAGGGAACCTGCTCGGGAAAAAGGACGGAAATGCCCACCAGTTCAGGGTCAAAATCCAGCAACTGACCTGTCAATGCACCTAAAAGATTTAAAAACAGCGGCTCAGCTTCCCCCCCGGCCAAAAACGCCTCGGCCTGCCGGCCCATATGCGCCATGGTTTTACGAATCTGATCCCAAATCTGTTTATGGGCCAGGGTATGCTCTGCATTTAAAAACTGCCCCCTGTTTCCCGAAAGAAACGCCATCAGATCCATGCCCGAGGGATGGGCACCGGCCAGCCACCTCCAGGCAGCCAGATTCAGATCAACAAGTCGGACAGCAGTGCCGGGGACGGCAGTTTCCATATAGGGTGCAAGGATTGCTATCCCCAAGGGAACATAGGTGGCACTGGCCCGGGGCGGAAAGGCAAGAACAACCCGCATGATGATTATCTCCTGATAATTGAGTGGATTATACCCTGAATACAACACCAGGGCGACATCATTTATCACCATCTGCAAATAGTTTCAAGCCTTGCTTTCCAATACCTGTATGATGCTGATTGAATTGGTGGAAACAGGCATCCGGCACCCGGGAACAAGATGTTATGTTTTTATTGACAATACATTGTCTACAGTCTACTTTAGACCGAATTTTTTTCAATGGAAGGGACATTTATGCTGAAATACCAGAATATTTCAACAAGCATACTGCAGTTTTTAAGGCGGCAGATTGTGTGTGGAAAGATAAAAGGAGGAGAACGCCTCAACGAAAATCAACTTTCGGCTGAGCTCGGCGTTAGCCGGCCGCCTTTAAGAGAAACCTTCCGCATCCTTGAAACAGAAAGCCTGGTCCGGACCACCCCCCGCATCGGCACTTTTGTGACCAAACTAAGCGGTCCGGATTTTAACCAGATCTGTGACTTTCGCATCATGGTGGAAAGCTTTGCTGTCCAGCAATTAAAGACCATTGGCATAAAAGAGCTGCCTGGGCTGGAAAGACTGGTTGAAGAACAGAACGCGGTTAAAATTCCAAAAAAATTTATTGACGATGAACAAAAATATACGCTGTTTTGGCAATTTGCCAACTTTCACATTGAACTGGTGGAATCGGCAGGCAACTCCTATCTTACCCAATGGTACCGGGGTCTGGCTTCAAACATTGCAAGATACCAGTATCTTTTTTTCTTTCAACCGGGCTCCATTGCCAAAGATCTGAAAGACCATACCCAGATGTTGGCTTTGATTAAATCAGGCCAGTTCCATGAAGCCCAGACTTTTTTGAACGCACATCTGGAATACCAACGCAAAAAACTGATGCAGACACTAAGCCGGTTCGAAGCGTCTGATACGGGTACAATTTAAAATCAATAAATAATATTAACTTATGCCAAGGAAAGAAACCCCTGGCAAAATTGTCTACAATAGACGAATAAAGGAGCAAGAGATGAAGATGAAATCAATGCAGGTATCTGCGATTCTGGCGCTGGTATTGCTTACCGCGTCAATGGTGTGTGCCCAGGAGAGCATGATTCGATGGAAATACAACTCGCTGTGGCCGGTGGGCATCGGACTTTACGAGGGGGATAAGTATTTTTGTGAAACGGTCAACAAGTTGAGTAACGGCCGGCTGAAAATTAAATTATACCCGTCAGGACAGTTGCTTCCCGGATATCAGAACCTGGATGCGGTCAAAAAAGGAACCATTCAATGTGCCGGAGACTTCGGCTCCTACTGGGTGGGTAAAAATACCGCCTTTGACATTCTTGCCACAACCCCCATGGGTATGACCTGGATCGACTACATGCTCTGGATCTATCATGGCGGTGGCCAGCAGCTTTACGATGAACTTTACGGTCAGTACGGCTGCAAGTGGCTGCTTCAGAATTTTACCCCCATTGAGGCCGGTATCCGGACCCATAAACCCATCCGCACCCTGGAAGACTATAAAGGGTTGCGCCTGCGCATGGGCAGTCTTTTCGGACAGAAAATTCTTCAGAAATTAGGGGCATCTCCGGTTCTGCTGGACGGCAGCGAGGTATACGAATCCGTGGCACGCAAAGTTGTTGACGGGGCTGAATTCAGCATCGCCACCGTGGACTGGACCCTGGGGTTTCAAAACATCACCAAGTACTGGAATGCCCCGGCCTGGTACCAAACCGCCATCGTGCTGGGCCTGATCATCAATCAGGATGCCTGGAATGAACTGCCCGACGACCTGAAAGAAGTGGTCGTCCAGGCCTCCCGGGCCACCACGGCTTATATGAGCTCCTGGTTTGAATACGGCAATATCAAGGCCACCAAGGATTTCCAGAATGCAGGCACTGAAATTACCCATTTAGACCAGGAGTCCATGAAAAAAATCTCAGATATTATCAGCGAAGTCCTGGCCGAAGAAGCTGAAAAGAACCCGGATTTCAAAAAAGTTTTATCTTCCCAGATTCAATTCATGAAAGATTTTGCACCGGTTCGTAATTATGAGTCTCCGTTTACTTTTGGTACAAATTCCATTTCCCTGCCGGAATTGAAGTAGTGTAATGAGGATTTGTTTGTATGCAATTGATTAATCGAATAGTTTTATTCACAGAAAAAATCATTGCCGCCATCGGCAAAACTGCGGCCTGGGCCATTATCCCCCTGATGCTGATCATGGTTTTTGAGGTGGTGACCCGGCGTATGCTCAATCACCCTTCGGTGTGGACCTTTGAAACAAGCATCCAGCTTTATGGTTTTCATTTTATGATCCTGGGCGCATTAACTCTGCAAATGGGCCGCCACATCTCTGTGGACATCATTGTTGATCGCTTGAGCAAACGTACCCGGGCGATTCTGGACATGATCCTTTACCTGGTTCTCCTTTTCCCGTTTATCATAGTGCTGCTGATTGAAAGCACAGCCTTTGCCCGGGAGTCATGGAAAATATTTGAAACCAGTTTCTCGGTGTTTGCACCGCCGGTGTATCCCATAAAGACAGTGATTCCGGTAACGGCCCTGCTGCTTTTACTGCAAGGGATCTGCCTGTTTTATCGAAAACTGCTTTTTGTGGTCAAGGGGGTTGAACTATGACAACCGGTATGATTCTGGCGCTTTTAATGTTTGCCTGCCTGCTGATCGGTATCGGCCTTGGACACCCCCTGGCCTTTACCCTCGGGGGACTTGCTGTAATTTTCGGGTATTTCGGATGGGGTCCGGAGTGTTTCGGCATGTTCATAGACCGTATCTACATGTCCACCATGAACAGCTATATCCTGGTGGCCGTGCCCCTGTTCGTCCTGATGGCCAATTTTCTGGACCGGTCCGGCGTCATGGAAGGGCTGTTTGTTTCCGTGCGCTATCTTTTGGGCCCCATTCGCGGCGGCATCGGAATGACCGTTATTCTGGTGGCCACCATCTTTGCGGCCTGCACCGGCATTGTCGGGGCTTCGGTGGTGACCATTGCCCTTCTGGCCACCCCGCCCCTGCTTGAATATGGCTACAAAAAGGAATTAATTGCCGGCTCCATCTGTGCCGGCGGAACCCTGGGCATCCTGATCCCCCCCAGCATCATGCTGGTGCTCATGGGATCCTACGCCGGGGTTCCGGTGGGCCAGTTGTTCATGGGCGCTCTGATTCCGGGCGCCATCCTTTCGGGGCTCTATATTCTGTACATTGGCATCGCCTGTTTTTTTAAACCTGAATGGGGGCCGGCCCTGACCGCCGAAGAACGCGTCGGGGTTTCCACCAAAAAAGTTCTGATCGACTGTTTAAAAAATCTTTTCCCGCCGGCAATTTTGATTGCATCGGTCCTGGGAGCCATCTTTGCCGGTGTGGCCACCCCCACCGAAGCGGCTGGCATGGGTGCCTTTGTTGCCCTTATAATGATGATCGCTTACGGCAGATTTAGTTTCAAGATCATCAAAGACTCGGTGATTGCCACCAGTACGGTAACATCCATGGTATTGTTCATCGTGGTGGGCGCCACCTGTTTCACCGGGGTTTTCATCGGTCTTGGGGGGGACGAGCTTGTGGAGGCCGCCATCCTTAGCGTGGGAAGCAAATGGGGGGCTTTTGCCCTGATGATGCTCATTGTTCTTGTGCTTGGCATGTTCATCGACTGGATCGGCATCACCATGATCTGCCTGCCGCTCTTTGTTCCCATTGCCAGAGATCTTGGATTTAACGAACTGTGGTTTGTCATGATGATTGCCATCAACCTGCAGATGTCCTTTTTAACGCCGCCGCTGGGGTATGCTTTTTTCTACTTCAAAGGTGCCGGAGGCGCCACATCCCAGATCGACATGATTGAAATATACCGGGGCATGATCCCCTTTATCCTGATAATGCTGTTCGCCCTGGCAACGTGCATCCTGTTCCCCCAGACCGTTCTCTATCTGCCCGGGATGATGAATTAAAAGATGGCTCTTAAAGTGAGGAAGACGTGTTAACCCCGAAAATAAAAAAAAGTCTGAAAGAGATTGTCGGGTCAAAGGGCTTCATTGACACCCCGGAAGACCTGCTGGCCTATTCCTATGATGCGTTTGTTGAAGAGGCTATCCCGGAGCTTGTGCTGCTGCCCGAATCCACGGCCCAGGTTGCGGCCATCATGACCCTGGCCAACCTAGAGGGCATTCCGGTTACAGCCCGGGGGGCCGGGACCAATATCAGCGGCGCCTCCATCGCTGTCAATAAAGGGATTGTTCTCTCCCTGACCCGGATGGACAAAATCCTTGAAGTGAGCACCCCTGACCGGTACTGCATTGTCCAGCCGGGGGTGGTCAACGGAGATCTGCAGGCCCGCCTTGCCCAAGAGGGTTTTTTCTATCCTCCTGATCCGGGCAGCTACATGGCCTCGACCATTGGCGGCAACGTTGCCCAGAATGCCGGGGGGCCCCGCTGCCTTAAGTACGGCGTGACCGTTGATTACGTTCTGAGCCTGGAAGTGGTGCTGGCCTCGGGGGAAGTGATCCGTTTTGGAAGCAGAAATGTAAAAGATGTCACCGGATACCGGCTTTCAAGTCTTTTTTGCGGCTCCGAAGGCACCCTGGGCATTGTGACTGAAATTACATTGAGGGTTGTGCCGTTACCCGAAGCCACACGCACCATACTTGCGATATACAATGATCTGGATGCCACAGCCGCCACGGTTGCCGACATTATTGGTTCCGGCATTCTGCCGGCAGCCCTGGAACTGATGGACAAAACCGTGGTCAATGCCGTGGAGGATTCTGCAGGTATCGGCCTTCCCCGCCATGCCGAGGGGCTTTTGCTCATTGAAGTGGATGGCGCTGAAGAGGCCGTGGAAAAGCAGATGCGCACCATTGTTGACAAAGCCCGGGCCCACGGCGCCAAGGAAGTCATTGAAGCACGCACGGCTGCCGAACGGGATAATGTCTGGACGGCCCGGCGCTCGGCATACGGGGTGTTTGCCCGCCTGGCACCCGATTGCATCGTAGAGGATGCCACCGTACCGGTCAGCCATGTACCGGACATGATCCGCCACATCCGGCGGATCGCGGAGCGCTATAAACTGCGCATCGGCATTCTGGCCCATGCCGGCGACGGCAACATGCACCCGCTGATCTCCACGGACACCCGGGACAAGGAAGAGTGGAAGCGGGTTGAGGCCGCCAACCGTGAAATTTTCGAGCTGGCCATGAAATATCACGGCACCCTGTCAGGAGAGCACGGCATTGGCCTTGCCAAAACAGACTACCTGCCCATGGCCATTGATGATGCCACCCGGGCCTTCATGGCCAGGATTAAAAAATGCGTCGACCCCAAGGGCATCCTTAATCCCGGAAAATTCGTATAGGTGGTGTGATCATGAAAGCCGACGAAGCATATCAATGTGGCAAATGCGGTCTGTGCCTGACCTCCTGCCCGGTTTACAGAGCAACCCGCGAAGAGACCACAGCCCCCAGGGCAAAGGTCCATCTGATCAGAAATTTCGCCCAGGACAACCTGCCTGCCTCGGACCGCATGCAGCAGAAACTGCAGTGCTGCCTGATGTGCGGCTCCTGCACAAACATGTGCCCGGGCGGTGTACAGCACGATATCCTGTTCATGCGCATGCGCCAGGAGATGGGTGAACTGCGCGGCCGCTCAAAGGAAGTGAAGGTTGCAGGCGCGATTCTGCCCAGGGAAAACCGACTCAGGCTGGCTTCAAAGGCGGCACGTCTGGGAACCGGCAGCCTGGCCCAGCGTATCATCGGGCGTATGCGTATCGGAAACATTCCCATTGAGAACTTTCCCACGCCCAACGCAACGCCTTTTCGCGACCAGGTGCCCGAGGTTGTCGAACCTTTGGGCAGGGCTGTGGGCACGGTTGCCTATTTCACCGGGTGCGCCACCAACCATATCTTTGAACGCACCGGCCATGCCTGTATCAAGGTGCTGACACGCATGGGGTACAGGGTTCTGCTTCCCCAAAAACAGGGATGCTGCGGCCTGCCGCTTTTTTTCCACGGAGATATCATGCAGGCAGAAGATACGGTTTTATCCAACATCAATGCCCTGCAATCCATCACCTGTGACGCCGTACTCGTGGACTGCGCCACCTGTGGAACGGCCCTGGGTCATGCCTATCCCCAGTTGATGGCCGAGCTGGATCTGCCTGACCGGCCGGCCCGCCGGCTGGCCGAAAAGGTGTGGGATGTCAGCGAGTTTGTTTCTGAAAATTTCGATAAACTGGCCCCCCATCTGGACCCCCAAAAGGAAAAAGAGATTGTAACCTATCACCTGCCCTGTCACCTTAAAAACCACGGCAAAGGAAAAACCATGGTTGAGGATCTGCTCAAACAACTTGCCCACGTGGATTACCAAAAGGCCAGCGACTGGGATTCCTGCTGTGGCGGAGGCGGTTTCTTTTTGAATGAATACCCTGAAATCTCAAAAAAAATCGTGGAGAAGAAGATCAAAAACGCCGTCAGTACAGGCGCACAATCCTGGGCAACGGGCTGTCCGGGCTGCCGGGTGCAGTTGTCAGGCAACCTTCCCCCAAAAGGTGTGCTTAATGTGTACCATCCCATGGAAATCATTGCCCGGGGGCTCAAATAACCGGCATCATACCTTGATTTCAATTTTGTTGCGGCCCAGGGCCTTGGCCTCATATAACGCGTTGTCCGCGCGCTTTAAAAGTGGGGGCATGTTATCCGGGCCGGATAATATCAAGGCAGACATACCAAGGTTGATGTGGGTATTCTCTGGACGGGACTGACCTTTCTCCTGTCCCAGCCGCCCTATAACTTCGGCACGGAAACCATCGGTTTGTTCGGGCTGATCGGGGCGGCTGGCGCATTATCGGCCAACGTGGCGGGACGATTAGGCGACCGGGGCACAGCAGGGGCAATGACCGGCATTTTCGCCCTGTTATGCATCCTGTCATGGCTGAGTCTGGCGGAGGGGAAGATGCTGCTGAACCGGAGGCACAAGAAAGACTGCGTACTTGACAGGTTCAGGGCGTCCTGCAGGGAGGTGGCCAAAAAATCCCCGCTTTCCTCCCCGGCTGCAAGCATAACATCATTAATCCATATACGGATGTTGCGTTTTTTTCCCATGTGAAAAAAATGTTCATGACATAGGAAAATAATGTCTCAATATTATGCAATGTTTTACACATGCAACCCTTTCCAACATACCGAGCCTGCTAAGTTTTCGAAAAATAGTTGCTTAAAAATGATAGTGTATGAATGTTGAAGGAATACGCGTTAGAAATATAAAGTGTTTAACAATTATATTATTCCTTCGAATTAGATAAAAATGTTTCCAGTGGTCCATTTTTTGCTTTATGGCACAAACGACCCACCTCTATAAAATGAAAATTTGTTAGGTAATTATTTAAAAAGGAGATGAGAATGTTTCGAAAGTTTTGGCGTGTTTTTTTTATTTCATTGTTTTTAATGATAAGTTCAGCACCATTTGTTTATGCGACTCCGTTTGATATTAAATTTACGCTCACAGACTTTACAACTGAGCAGGAGTCGGTATTTGCACGTGCTGAAAATTATTGGGAAAGCGTTATCAGCGGCTATCAGGCAGGTATCGATATTGACAGTCTCAACATATCCGCCGCAATGGTAGAGTTGGATGGTAAAGGCGGAACCCTTGGAAATGGTGGTCCAAATTTGGTTATCGAACAGGGAGGATACTTTTTAGCAACAAGCGGTATTATTAATCTTGACTCGGATGACTATGGTACGTCCTCGAATTGGGAGTTTTATGATACCGTTGTCCATGAAATCGCCCATGTAATTGGCTTCGGAACCCTTTGGGGGTCGGAGAAGTTTCCGGATAATGAGGTTTATGATTATAAAGGTGAGGAGGAAAATGGTACTTTTCGGTATACCGGTGCTGCGGCGCTGGCGGCTTACCGGGCTGAATACGATCCTGATGCCACATATGTTCCTGTTGAGAATGATGGCGGTCCTGGAACCGCTGGAGCACATTGGGAAAAGGATTTTTTCGGCGACGAGATGATGACAGGATGGTCCTTACCACAGCCTGCTTTTGTGAGCCGGACCACTCTGGCGTCTTTTGTTGATATCGGATATGTTCTTGCTGAACAAAATCCAGTGCCTGAACCTGCTACCGTTTTCCTTTTCGGTCTTGGCCTGATTGGGCTTTCAGGTCTTAACAGACGCAAAAGCTAATTTCGAATGACATCTAAACTATTCTCCTCCTTTATTCAAATGGTTGAGAATAGTTTAGACTTTTTATTTTAAACACAAACCAGGCTTAAAATGACACATTTTTTTTTACCACCGGGTAGAGTAAGGATATTATTATTTTTCATTATTTTTCTTTTATTCGTCGCTGTCGGTAGCAGTATGGCTGAAGAAAATCCGATTATCCGTTTTGATTTGCAGGGTGGACAAACACCGCGAATCAATACGGACCCTTATTTATTGGTTTTTGAATCTGGAAGGGGATTTATAGGATCTCCATACGGGATTTCAAACCCCATTGAATTCCAGTTAACCCAGGGTGAAATTAAGGATATCCTGGCATTTATCATTGATGAGAACCATTTTTTTGATATTGATGAGGCAAGCATTCAAGAAAAGATTAAAAATGAATTAAACCAGTCAACTTTTAGTGCTGGTACTAACAGCAGAAGAGTCTTTGCCCTGAGGGACGCAACAACAACCATAATTCAAATCGCGGCCAATGGCAAAGAACATGCTATTGAGTTCTACGCTCTCTCTTCAGCAAGCCGACAGTTTCCTGACATTATTGAATTAACGCAGCTTCTGGCTGTTCAAAAATACTTGCAAGACCTGATATCAAATATTCGTGCTGATACCCAAAGCGTCCCATAACTAAATAATTAACGTCATGCTCTCAGACTTACGCCTTTTTTTATAAATTTTTTTCACGAAGGTTACAACAGGGTGCCAGCCTTTCCAGGTCATTGTTTTCGCTAATCCTAAAATTTTTTCTACCTTGTCCAGAAGTTCTCCATTCCAATGTTGTTCCAATCAATCGGTCCCAAACTCTTTCTATCTGTAATAGGCGAATACAATTTGGTCGAATGAAATGCTGGATCGGTTTGGCAAACAGGTTCTACAATATTTTTGATATCTTCAAGCAGTGAGGGGTATTTTTCTTCAGCAGATTTCCTACCTCTTCCTGAAAAATTATCAATGCAAACAAAACCGCTTTGAAGTTCTTTCAGACCTTTTCTAATTGTATCACGATTCCATCGAAGTTCCTTTTCTGCTTTTCTTTGGCCACCTTTCCCCATAAGAGATACATGAGCCATAAACTGCCTTCTATCAGTCCCTTTCAATTTTTCTTTCGTTTGGTTTAACAAACACTTTAACGCAGGCGTGATTTCAGATAACTGCTCTTCTGTGAATTCAATATGGTTTGTCATGAAAAGTCCATTTAAGTGTTATTTTTTCATGGGACCATATATATTACACTGCGTTTT
This sequence comes from uncultured Desulfobacter sp., assembly GCF_963665355.1. Classification (GTDB taxonomy): domain Bacteria; phylum Desulfobacterota; class Desulfobacteria; order Desulfobacterales; family Desulfobacteraceae; genus Desulfobacter. Next base: position 2,983,097 of record NZ_OY762229.1, on the reverse strand, counting down.
GTTCAGTCATGCTTGTTTTTCTCCAAATGGAATATTTATTTTTGATCTTGCGCCTTATGAGGCCGCTAATGATCAGAAAAACCGGGTCATTCTCCGAAGTCTTTTTTTAAAGAAAGTTAAAACTTGATCTATGTCAATGAAGAACTCCGATATCTTTGATAAGAAAGGTTAAAGATGATACTTAAAGAAAGGACCATAAATGACGGTCATTCCCCTGCCAAGTAATAGAGAAATTTCGTAACTCTGAGAGAAAGGAACAAATCTATGAAAATTCATTATCTGCAACATGTCCCATTTGAAGATCTTGGCATGATGGCTTCGGTATTAATGACAGGTGGCCATCAGTTAACAAACACAAAATTTATCAGTGGAGAGTAATTTTTCACACATCCATAACATCATGCATGGTGTTTTGGATTCATTGATTCAGTAAATAACAAAAAAAATTTTTAAATGTGAAAGGAAAAATTGATGAAAATTTTAAAACTCACAGAAACCAACGAATTTACTCCTGGAGCGATGAAACGTTTTTTTCTGATTGATAGATCAGAATATTTCAAGATCATCAATTTCAACCTGGATGCAGGCGTAACATTTCCGGTGCATTCCCATGACCTGGATGGTGAATTATCTATCCAGGTCCTTGAGGGGAAAGGCTGGTTTTTAGGCGAAAATGACACAAAAATTCCGGCAAATGAAGGTGATATCCTGATTTCAGAGATCAGGGAACCTCACGGGGTTATGGCTGATACAAAGATGCGGATCATCGTTACGATTGCACCTCCAATTTGATGAATCGCACCGTAAAGTCAAAACCTGATAGGAAACCATACAAAGAAGTTTTCTTTATTTTTACAGGCTCATATGTTACAAATAGTCCGTTGTTTGTTCAGTCTTCTATTTTTGTATCATTATTATTTTTTCCATTGTTCGACAACTTGATTCAGATCAATGTCTTTGTTCTCTTTTCGTCATACTGTGTATCCATGATGCAAGAATAATTTAAAAGCCAATTCATAAAAAAAAGGAGAAGTTACGATGTTTTGCTTTCAGTGTCAGGAAACTGCCAAAGGAACAGGCTGTACGGTTCGAGGTGTCTGCGGAAAAGAAGAGGCCACGGCAAATCTTCAGGACCTGATCATTTTCCATTGCAAAGGGATTTCCGTTCTGGCAAAAAAAGGGAAAGAATTGGGGATTGACCGTGTTGAAGAAGCAGGACGGCTTATTACCCATGCCCTGTTTACAACTATTACCAATGCCAACTTTGATAACATCGCTCTCATTGATTGCGTTAAGCAGCTCCAGGCTTTTAAAACGGATTTTAAGGCGACATTTGGTGACAAACTTCCGGAAAACCTTCATGATGCTGCCCTTTACACTAATAATGATGAATCCGGGTTCCAGGGAAAGGCCAAAACAGTAGGCATCCTTGCCACAGAGAATGAAGATGTCCGGTCTTTGAGGGAAACAGTGGTTTTCGGTTGCAAGGGAATCAGCGCCTATGCCCACCATGCAGCCATGCTCGGATTTGAAAATAAGATCGTCTATGATCAATTGATAGAAAGCATGGCATCGGTTACAGAAGATCTTTCTGTCGACGATATGGTCGCCATGGTTTTGAAAACAGGAGAGAATGCGGTTGCCACCATGGCACTTCTGGACGAAGCAAATACCACCACATACGGGCATCCGGAAATATCGGAAGTCAATATCGGTGTCGGGACCAATCCTGGCATTCTCGTTTCAGGCCATGACCTCAGAGACCTTCAGGAACTGCTGATTCAAACTGAAGGCAAAGGAATCGATATATACACTCACAGTGAAATGCTGCCGGCCAACTACTATCCAAAACTAAAAGAATTCGGTCACCTGAAAGGCAACTACGGCAGTTCATGGTGGCATCAAAATAAGGATTTTGAGACCTTTAACGGTGCCATCCTGATGACCACCAACTGTGTAATACCTGTCAAGAAAAACAACTCTTATGCTGACCGCTTATTCACCACGGGCGCTGTCGGTTATCCTGAGGCTGTCCATATCGCTGACAGAAAAGATGGTGCTGCAAAAGACTTTTCAGCTGTAATTGAAAAGGCCAAACAATGTAAACCACCTGAGGAAATTGAGACGGGCAAAATTGTCGGGGGATTCGGCCACAACCAGGTCCTGGCCCTTGCCGACAAGGTGATTGATGCGGTCAAAGCCGGTGCGATCAAACGCTTTGTCGTGATGGCCGGATGCGACGGCAGAATGAAAAGCAGATCTTATTTTACCGAAGTTGCCGAAAAATTACCCAAGGATGCGGTTATTCTGACCGCAGGATGCGCAAAATATAGATATAATAAGCTTGACCTCGGAGATATCGGCGGCATCCCAAGAGTATTGGATGCAGGACAGTGTAACGATTCCTATTCACTTGTGGTGATTGCCATGAAGCTCCGGGATGCCTTTGGCCTGGAGCACATCAATGACCTGCCGCTGTCCTTTGATATCGGCTGGTATGAACAAAAAGCCGCAGCTGTTCTTTTGGCGCTGTTGTCTCTGGGGGTTAAGGGCATCAGACTTGGCCCAACTCTCCCTGCATTTATTTCACCCACTGTACTGAATGTACTGGTTGAAAAATTCGATATTAAACAAACCGGTGATCCGGATGAAGACGTTGCAGCTATGATGGCTGGAAACTAAGAACGAGGTAATGATGGACAAATAGAATGCAGCCACTCAAATGAATTGAGTGGCTGCATTTACTTTTTTTTGTATTAATTATTATTTGAAAATTTCAGGCGGTTTTGTCGTATTGCCGGTTGCGTTTGGATAATTTTCTGCTTTGTAAGACTTTTTACCGGTTTCAATCAGGTGGTTGGCTTCCTCCATGAACGCATTGAAGCGCTTTTTGCATTCATAAAATCCATGCCACCATGAATAGTCCGGGGCCATCATTGCAGCACCCATTCTTGCCCGGCGCCCTTCGTGGTGCCATAGTTCATAGTACTCCACCTCAAGGGGTTCATCAAAGAAACGGGTTTTGTCGAGCAGGCCCTTTGCGTAGAGTTCGTCGAGTTTGGCTTTAGCCGGTTTGAAATATACGTCGTTATATTCTTTGATGGTTTGATCCATCTGGCTGTAATGGGATTCTGTCCATCTTTTTCCGTGACACTGCATACAGATTTCCTGCATTTTAGTCCGTTCTTCCTGCCAGTTTGTCTGAGCCGGAAGCGGTTTGAAGTCTTCGGGCCTGACTGTCAATGGAGCTTGCAATTCCCAGGACAATCTTTCAGTGACATCATGTGATGTCATTACACTGCCGGCACCGGACATATGGCATGAGGCGCAGGTTGGCCCCCTGAAATCAACACCAGGACTCCAGGAGCCTGGCGCTGCGGTCCAGTTGTACTCGTCCCCAAAGGCATCGTACATGTCGCCATGCTTTGATTCCGTAAAAATTTCAATCTGGGGATGATCCGGACCAAGGTGGCATTGCCCGCAGGCCTGGGGCTTTCTGGCCTCCATAACAGAAAAACGATGCCTTGTATGACAACTGCTGCAACTGCCTTTACTGCCGTCAAGGTTTAGCCTTCCCACACCAACATTGGGCCAGGTTGCCGGATCAAGTTCTTTGTCTTTTAAGCTTAGAATGGTGCCATGGCAATGGTAACAACCATTTATCCGCTCAAAATCACTGTTCATGCCATCGTTAAGCCAGGGATCTATCTTCCAAATAATCTCAAGGGTATTTGCATGTTTACTCTTGCCGTATTGCATCGCTTCATCCGGATGGCAGCGGGAACAGTCCTTGGGGGTAACCACCGCAGATACCGGAACCATGTATTTTTTTTGCCCATATTTCGTATCGTTTGCTTCGTACTCTTTAAAATGGGACTGACTGACATCCGGATCATGGGCTTCTGCAGCGTGGCAGTCGTAACAGGTGATATTCGCACTGGCATGACGACTGGCCGCCCAATCAGAGAAAATGCCCGGATGCTGCTTTTTATGGCATTCGATACATGCCATGGCCTCGGGTGACATGGATCGTTCAATCCTGAATGATTTTGATTTTGGTATATTCGTCTGGACATCCGAACATAAAACTGTGGATGCGGATATTCCGGTTATAAATACACCCATTAGCAGTACACTCACTTTTTTCTTCATGGAGCCCCCTTATTTTATTTGTAACCGTTACAAGATTTATAAATCCTGAATTCCCATTGCTCTGTATGGCGCCTGTTTCTGTTTGTATTTATAAATTTCGCTGTCCACATGAACTAGATTTCTATGGCAGTCTACACATTTTTTTTCATATCCTTCTCTTGGATATAGAACTGTGCGGTGGGCCAGCATAGCCCCCCTTTTATCCGGGATATTCAAAAGATTTCGATGACATTTCTGGCATTGCGCATTTTTAAATGTGGCATAGGCGTGCTCACGACTCTTTTCTCTGTCATAGGTCCCATAGGCAAAATGAACAAATATATCTTTGATGCCGTGGATCGTCTTTGTGTAGAAGAAATTCACTGTATCCTGCGGGGCAGGCAGGTGACAGTCCATACAATCGGCGACAAATCCCTGGGCGTTGTTTACATGGGTAGAGGTCTTCCAGGCGTTAAAGGCAGGCTGGATCTCGTGGCAGGAGGCGCAGAATCCAGGCGTTGATGTTCTCGCCATTGTGTAATAGGTCAGGCTGAATACAGGAAAAGCGATAACAATACCGATAAAAATAAAAATTACAGGTTTGATCATTTTTTTCATTTTAGACCTCATGCCTGTTAAAATACAAATAATGTATTGAGATATTTAGAACGCTTGTTTGAATGATAAATATGCTTAGAGAGAAATTTAGTATATCTTAAACAGATATGTCAAGAAGGTAGATTAGACGAGCTTTTTTGATCCCCCCCGTTCTTTTTTATATTTTGCGGTAATGTCTCTCGCGGTTGACAGCGCTCCAATTACGCTCTTTGAGGCATCTAAAATAATAGAAAAGCTGAGTTCAACGTAAATGACAGATCCGTCAGCATGTAAAGATTTCGTAGGTAAGGACTTGCCGATATATTTCGTTTCCCCTTTTTCCATTGCTTGTTTATATCCACGCCAATGGGCCTCTCGTAATTTTTGTGGGACAATGATGTCTAATTTTGATCCGATTGCTTGCGCTTTGGTAAATCCGAAAATACGTTCAGCCGTCACATTCCACACACGTATTGTACCTTTTATATCGGCAAATATTATTGCATCTGGATTTTGCTCTATAAGGCTCTCCATGATTCCGTCATTCATATTCAAATCATCTCCGAAAAAAGTGCCATTGCTGAAATTCTTTCTTCTGACATTATAATCTCAAAGTTACCAACCATCAGCCAAGTTTTAGAAAAATTTTAATGGGCTGAGTAGTAGGGTGTAACTGTTTCTATAACTATGGCTGAAACCCTGCTCCGACGTCCCTATTGCAAGGCAGTTATAATATTTCAAAACACTCGAAACAAAGGTTTATCCATTAAAGTCGAAAAAATATCAAACAGAGTACCGTATTTGGGATGCCATATCGACATCAATTCCATAACGTTTTCGCAATATTGACACCTCATGGGATCTATCCCGCTGATTTCCTGATATTTTTTCCGATAGTTTTTGCGTTTGATTATTTGATAAGCTCCTTTGACTATTCTGCCTATTCGCTCTATCCCTTTCTGAATGACCGCTGACCACTTCCTATATGTCCGGGTTGCCTCCAAGCCGTAATACCTTTTGTATTTAAAATAGCCCAGGTCATACCAACACTCTTGTTCAGTGCTTATGCCTCCACTTGTCATTATTAAACTCCGATAATAGATCTTTAAAATCTTCCCAATGATCATCAAAGATCGTCTTAAACACATCAGCATCTAAAAAGCTTATTTTTTATCCGATAGCAAAGTCATGACGTGAGTTAAACACATTTTTGTCAATATCACCACAAATGAAGATATCGGACGGTAAAATGGAAATTCCTATATTCTTCAATTAAGGTGGAATGGTTCTCTAAAATTTTTACTTTTCCTTTTTATTGAAGTTGATTATTATTTTTTTTTATCCTGTATTTTAACTGTTGAAATAAACCAGATGCAGGAGTGGAAACATGAAAATCAGATTCAAAATAGTTAGTTATGGTAAAAATATGCTTGAAGCTGAATCTGTTTTGGAGTCCCCATAAATAATTTGCCCTTTAAAAACGCAGATTAAAACAATCATTAATCATTTAGTTTTTGACAAGCTATAGTCCCCCCCATACGGGGCGTGGATTGAAATAATAAAAAAGAATAATTAATAAAGGTGCGGACTATCTATCCCTAATTAACACAGATAGTCTGCGCGACACAGAATAGTGGCTCCCACTGAACCCGGATATTACCCTATGCGATATCAAATAAATTGTTTTGAAAGGCAATTGTTGATGAACCAAGATGACAAATCTATCAAAAAAAAGTTTGTTGCTCATCACCGAAGCTGGGATAATGACATTCAAACAGTATGCGAGCATTTAACGGGTGTGGCATCTATCTGTAAAAAGCTCACTGCTAAAATCGGATTACCTGAGGCCGGAGAACTGCTTGGTCTGCTCCATGATATAGGTAAATACAGCACCGATTTTCAAAATTATATAAAAACGGAAACAGGCCTTCTTAATCCTGATATCGATGACGCCAATGTCGATACCAAAAATCTTAAAGGTAAAATTGATCATTCAACAGCAGGAGCACAGTGGATATGGCAGCGTTTTAAAAAATATGGACTCCAGGGCAAACTGGTTGGGCAAATTCTGGCGGTATGCCTGGCGTCCCATCATGGAGGGATGATTGATTGCCTGCGCGTGGAAGGTGAGAATGGTTTCTTGAAAAGAATCAAAAAAAATAATGAGTTGACTCATCTTCAAACATGCCTTGAAGCAGCAGATCTTGAAATCAAAGAGTCCATTGAACATATTGCAACAGAAAATTTTCTAAAACAAATTCTAAAGCAAGTTGCTCGTATCGTATCCCCCCCCAAAAAAGAGCCTGACCGTTTAAAACATTTCAGGCTTGGATTTTTCACCCGTTTTTTGTTCAGCTGCCTTATTGATGCAGACCGTATTGACAGCGCAGATTTTGAATGTCTTGAGAATCAAAGGTTTCGAAAGAAAAAGAAAATAGACTGGCAAATTGCCATAAATCGGCTGGAAGAAAAGCTTTCGGGTTTTAATGTTGGCAACCGGGTGGATGAATTGCGAAACAAAATTTCAAGACATTGTCTGGAAACGGCTCCTAAGGAACAAGGCCAATACTTATTGACTGTTCCGACCGGAGGCGGAAAAACATTTGCATCCATGCGGTTCGCCCTTCATCATGCCCAAAAGCATCAACTGGATCATATTATTTATGTTATTCCCTATACGTCCATCATTGACCAGAATGCCAGGGAAATCAGAAATATATTGGAGCAGGTTGGAGATGAATATCCCTGGGTACTTGAACACCACTCCAATCTTGAGCCTGAAAAGCAGACCTGGCAGTCCAAACTATCTTCTGAAAACTGGGACGCGCCTGTCATTTTCACCACAATGGTCCAATTTCTTGAGGCTTTATTCGGTGGCGGAACCAGAGGCCCCAGACGGATGCACAATCTGGCCAATTCAGTTATTATCTTTGATGAAATTCAATGCCTTCCCATTAACTGTATTCACCTATTTTGCAACGGACTTAACTTTTTAACAAATTATGCCCGAACTACAGCGGTGCTTTGTACGGCCACCCAACCGGTGCTTAACTGTGTTGACAAAGACTACGGTGCACTTGATATCCCTGCGGAAAATGAACTGGCGGGTGATACCGTTGATCTTTTTAGACAACTGAAAAGAGTAAACATTGAAAACAGAACCCGTTCTGGAGGCTGGACCAAAGAGCAGATTGCTGACCTGGCCGTCGCCCAGGTTCAGGAAAAAGGCAATTGCCTTGTCATTGTAAATACCAAGGCTTGGGCACGCCAACTGTATGAGATGTGTGCAGAACTAATCGCCCATGAAGATAAAAACGTTGTTTTTCACTTAAGCACAAGCCTTTGTCCCGCGCACCGGACTGAAATTCTGGATGAGATCAGACAGCGCCTGGAGAACAAACTTCCGTTGCTTTGTATCTCAACACAGCTCATTGAAGCAGGCGTTGATGTTGATTTTAATTCTGTAATCCGGTTTCTGGCGGGTCTTGACTCCATTGCCCAGGCCGCAGGCCGCTGCAACCGGAACGGTAATCATGACATTTCCCAGGTGTATATCGTCAACCCTGACAATGAATCCATTGATCTGCTGACCGATATAAAAACAGGAAGGGATAAGGCCAAACGGATTTTGGAAGAACAAGACCATGAAGATTTTTTAAGTCCGGTTTCAATGGACAGATATTTCTCTTACTATTTTTATGAACGGGCAGATCAGATGACATACCCCCTGACGGCAAAGCAGGCAGGAAGACAAGATACATTACTGAACCTGTTAAGCGATAACCCACTCAATGTCGGACGGGAAAAAGATGTTCAGAAAGCCACTTTCAGTTTACAGCAGTCTTTCAAAACAGCCGGCAAGGTATTTAAATCAATTGATGCACCGACCCAGGCAATAATTGTCCAATACAAAGAAGGGAAAAGTATTGTGGCAGATCTTTGTGCGGCACCAGAACCCGCCCAAGCATATTCACTACTAAAAAAGGCACAAAAATACAGCGTCAACCTGTTTCCCAATGTCTGGGATAAATTAGTCAAAGCCCAAGCCGTTCGCCCTGTTCAGAAAGGGGAAGAGATCTATTACTTAGACGAACAATATTACAGCCCAAAATTCGGCGTATCTACAGAAGTTATCAACGAAATGGAAACCCCTATTATTTGAGGAGGCTCATAAATGAGAAACGACATCAGCTTCAGGCTGTGGGGAAGATATGCCTTATTCACCGACCCGGTGACAAAAACCGGCGGAGAAAAATGCAGCTACCATGTTCCTACCTATGAAGCGATCAAAGGCGTTTTAAAATCCATTTACTGGAAACCTACAATTATCTGGTATGTGGATAAAATCCGAGTTATTAAGGCCATTCAAACCCAGACCAAAGGGACAAAACCCCTGGTGTGGGGCGGAGGAAACTCCCTGGCTATATATACATTTCTTCATCAAGTAGAATATCAAGTCCATGCCCATTTTGAATGGAATGAATTTCGCCCGGAGTTGAAAAAGGATAGAATCGAAGGAAAACATTTCAACATCGCCAAAAGAATGCTTGAAAAAGGCGGCCGCCAGGATATTTTTCTGGGTACCCGGGACTGCCAAGGATATGTGGAGCCCTGCTGTTTTGATGAGGGAGACGGTGCCTATGATGATATTGAAGAACTAAGCTTCGGATTGATGTTCCATAGCTTCGATTACCCTGATGAAACAGGAAAAAAAGAATTGTGTACCCGATTCTGGCAGGCTGTCATGAAAAAAGGGGTCCTCTATTTTCCCCGGCCGGAGACTTGCGACAAAAAACGATTTATCCGCGAAATGGCACCTAAGCCATTTGGACTTGGAGATAATGTTTTCTCTGTTGATAAAGAGGAGGCGTTGCTATGAGTTGGATGGCAAAGCTTTACGACACCTATGAAACCGGCATGGGTTTAGACTTACCTGACGAAAACAAACTGATGCCCATCAGCCATACGTTGCAAAATGCGCACATCAATATTGTGATTGATAGTAATGGCTGTTTTAAAAGAGCCGAAATTCTTGAAAAGACACAGATAGTATTACCTGCAACAGAAAAATCAGCAGGGCGTTCAAGTGGAGAAGCGCCCCACCCGCTGGCAGATAAACTTCAGTATATTGCCAAAGATTATCCGGAATATGGAGGTCGAAAAAAGTCATATTTTTCCGGCTACGAAAGTCAGTTGGCAGAATGGTGTTCATCGGAATATAAAAACAAAAAGGCGGAAACGATATTGAAATATATTCGCAAAGGTAAGGTAATTGAAGATCTTGTTTCTGCGCATGTGTTGCACATTGATGAATCCCAAAAATTGATGGCATACTGGCCTGATGAGGAGGATAAAAATCCGCCCCTAATATTTAAAATCCTTCCGGCAATACCGAAAGAGAAAAGGCAAAATAAAGACAAAGCCGAGATCGAACCTGGTGATGCTCTGGTTTGCTGGTCGGTTGAAAAAGAAGGGGAACCTGACAGCAATACCTGGAAAGATAATAGGTTACAGCAAAGCTGGATTGATTACAACTCCCGGACTGGAGACGTTTCAGGCTTTTGTTTCATAACCGGCAATTCAAGCCCCATTGCAGTTAATCATCCGGCCAAACTTCGTCACACAGGAGATAAAGCAAAACTGATTTCTGCCAATGACTCTTCCGGGTTCACATTCCGGGGACGCTTTACTGATCCGGATGGCAGACAGGCAACCAGCATCAGTTATGAAGTAACCCAGAAAGCCCATAATGCACTTCGCTGGCTGATTTCCCGCCAAGGCTTTCGTAACGGGGACCAGGTTTTCGTATCATGGGCAATTTCAGGCAAAAAAACACCCGAACCGCTTGAAAGCACATGGGAGTTTTTCAATACCGACCCTATATTTCAGGAAGAAACGGAGGAGAAAGGAGATGCAGCCCTGGATTATTCTTTTGATGTGGGGCAGTCTTTTTCAATTCTTCTTAATAAATACATAGCGGGTTATCGCGCAAAATTAGATCCCAATGAACAGATTATCATCATGGGTCTTGATTCCGCCACCCCAGGACGAATGGGGATCATATATTATCGTGAACTGTTAGCCAGTGAGTTTCTTGAACGAGTAAAAAAATGGCATTATGAATTTGCCTGGCCCCAGCGCTTCACCGTCCCCGCCCCGGAAAGCAAAAAGCAGGACGCAAAAAAGACGGTCTGGCCGATTTCCAGTCCACCTCCCAGAAACATTGCAGAAGCCGCTTACGGCAATATTCTCAAAAGCAATGAGAAACTTAAAAAAGGAGTAATTGAACGCATATTGCCCTGCATTGTGGACGGAAAGCAATTCCCCCAGGATCTCGTTCTTTCTTCGGTTCGCAGAACCTGTAACCGGCATAATTGTGAAAAATGGGAATGGGAAAGAAATCTGGGAATCACCTGTGCCCTATATAAAGGTTTTTATCTACGGCACCCCCAAAAAAATAAAAGGAGAGAATATAAAATGGCTTTGGAAGAAGAAAGAACCACCAGGGACTATCTTTATGGAAGATTGCTGGCGATTGCCGAAAAGATAGAAGAAACGGCTTTGTATGTTGGGGGAGAGGATCGGCCGACCACAGCGGCAAGGCTTATGCAACGCTTTGCGGACCGCCCGTTTTCGACCTGGCGTAACATTGAACTGGCACTTCAGCCTTATATGCAGAGGCTCAAATCCAGCAGAGCCGGATTCTTAGTTAACCGGACAAAAGAACTGGATTCAATTTTTGAGGCATTTTCCCCTGATGACTTCATCAGCGAGAAACCATTATCCGGGGAGTTCCTTCTCGGCTATCACTGCCAGAAACAGGCATGGCAAAATAAATCAAATCAACCCCAAGAGAAAGAATAGAAAGGAACATAACCATGAGTCTTGAACATAAAATTGATTTTGCGGTAATTCTCAGTGTGAAAAATGCAAACCCCAACGGGGATCCTTTGAACGGTAACAGACCAAGGGTTGACTATGAAGGCTTTGGAGAAATATCAGATGTCTGCTTAAAAAGGAAAATACGTAATCGGTTGCTGGCAGACGACCAATCCATATTTGTTCAATCCGATGACAATAGAAAAGACGATTCCACAAGTTTAAGAAACCGGGCGGAATCAAAAGAGTTTGGCCTTGGCAAAGATGCGTTCATCAGTAAAAAGACAAAGCCGGAAGAAACGGCAAAGCTTGCTTGTCAAAAATGGCTTGATGTAAGAAGTTTTGGACAACTTTTCGCTTTCAGCGGGTCCAAGAGTGAAGGCGTTTCCATAGCAATTCGCGGACCTGTTACTCTTCATTCTGCTTTCAGTGTTGATCCTGTCAGCATAACAAGCACCCAAATCACTAAAAGTGTGAGCGGTGAAGGAGACGGAACCAAGAAAAGTTCTGACACCATGGGTATGAAGCACAGAGTGGACAAAGCTATTTATGTGACCTATGGCGCCATGAGCCCCCAGCTTGCAGAGAGAACAGGATTCAATGATGACGATGCCGAAACGATTAAAAATGTTTTACCCAGATTATTTGAAGGTGACGCATCTTCGGCACGCCCGGAAGGCAGCATGAGTGTTGAAAAGGTAATCTGGTGGAAACACAACAATAAATCAGGCCAATATTCTTCTGCAAAAGTTCATAGAACTTTACAAACCTTACAGATCAATTCCGATGGTTCTTTTGATGAAAAGGGGCTAAAAAATGCCCTTGATGGTTTGACGCCTGAAATCATAAATGGATTTTAAATCGAGACCCAACCTTATGGATTTTTTAAAAAACCTGGACAAAGACCTCCAAAAAGCCCTGATAACCCAACTGCGCAACCTGTGGACCCACACCTCCACAGCCATTGAGGGTAACACGCTGACCCTGGGGGAAACCGCCTTTGTTCTTGAAGAAGGATTGACCGTTTCGGGCAAGCCCCTGAAAGACCATGAAGAGGTGGTGGGACACGCCAGGGCCATTGATCTGATTTATGATCTGCTGGCGCAGGGAACGCCTTTTAACGAGGAGGCGCTGTTCAACCTTCATAAAGCCGTTCAGACACATGTTGTGCTTGATGTTTACAAACCTGTGGGGGGCTGGAAAAAAGAGCCCAATTCAACGGTCGGGATAGTTGATGAAAAACAGGTTGTTTTTGAATATGCGTCTCCCCGGGATGTTCCGCCGCTGATGAAACAATGGTTTACGCTGTACCATGAACTTATGGCAACTGCTGTGCCCGGGGATAAACAAATGGCCTTGCAGGCATATGTTACGCTTCATGTTGCCTTTGTCCGCATCCACCCCTTTTTTGACGGAAACGGCAGAATGGCAAGACTGGTTGCCAACCTGCCGGTGTTAAAGGCCGGCCTGCCGCCGGTTATTGTGCCCAGGGAACAGCGCAAGGCGTATATTGACGCCCTGTCCCACTTCCATTTTGCCGTGGGACAAATTGAAAAGGACGGAGAACTGCTACCGGAACCGGATGCATTAAAGCCCTTTGCCGCTTTTTGTGAACAGGCCTGGCGAGCATCCATGGAACTTGTGGATGAGATTCATAAAAAACAGCAGATACGCACCGGGAAAAATCAATGACCGTGTATCAGGAAAAGGAATATCTGTCCCTATCCGCACTCCAGCATATTCTTTTCTGCCCGCGTCAGTGCGCCCTGATCCATATTGAACAGCTATGGGAGGAAAATCTGTTCACGGCCCAGGGCCGTATCATGCACGAAAGGGTGGACAGAGGCGACCAGACAGACAAGGGTAAAATCAAAATCGAATATGGGCTGCCCCTGAAATCCGCACGCCTGGGCATCACCGGCAAGGCCGATGTGGTTGAATTCCACCGGACGGATTCTTCCGTTCAAAAATGGGTTCCCTTCCCTGTGGAGTACAAGCGCGGAAAACCCAAAAAAGATCTGTCCGATAAGGTCCAGCTCTGTGCCCAGGCCATGTGTCTTGAGGAGATGCTTAATATCGACATCCCCTCCGGCGCATTGTTTTATGGAAAGACACGGCGCCGCCTGGAGGTGGCTTTTGATGAAGCGTTGCGGCAGAATACCACGGCGGCGGCAGAACAACTTCATGCCATGTTTGAATCGGGAATCACCCCACCGCCTGAGTATGCTAAAAAATGTGACACCTGCTCATTTCTTTCACAGTGCATACCGAAGGCCATAGAAAAAAAACGGACCGTTGCTGCCTGGTTAAACCGAATGGTCCGGAAAGATATTGCCGAATGAAAAAACACCTGAACACATTGTTTGTCACCACCCAGGGGGCATATCTGGGCAAAGACGGGGAAACCGTTGCCGTTAAAATCGAACAGAAAACCGTGTTGCGGATTCCCATTCATACCCTTGACGGCATTGTCTGTTTCGGTTCCGTGGGATGCAGTCCGTACCTGATGGGATTTTGCGCCGAAAAAGACGTGACGATCAGTTTTTTGAGCGAATATGGAAAATTTCTGGCCATGGTCAAAGGTCCGGTTTCGGGCAATGTTTTATTGCGCAGAAAGCAATTCCGGATGGCGGATATGTCGGATATGTCGGCACAGGTGGCAGGTTTTATCCTGACCGGAAAAATCGCAAATTGCCGGACTGTCCTTGAACGCAGCCTGCGGGATCATTCGGAAAAGATGGACCGGGACGCCGTCAAAAAAGTATCCAGGCGGCTGTCAATGTACATTCAAAAAGAGCTGCAAAAAGACAATCTGGACAGTCTTCGGGGCATTGAAGGAGATGCCGCCCACCAATATTTCAGCGTGTTTGATGAACTGATCTTTCAGCAGCAGGAGGCGTTTGCTTTTTCAGGGCGGAACCGAAGACCGCCGACCGACAGGATAAATTGTCTGCTCTCTTTTGTTTATACGCTTCTGGTTCATGATGTCAGATCAGCCCTGGAGTCGGTGGGCCTGGACCCAGCAGTGGGGTTTCTTCACCGAGACCGTCCGGGCAGGCCGGGTCTTGCCCTGGATATGATGGAGGAATTCAGGCCGTTTCTTGCCGACAGGCTTGTATTGTCAATGATCAACAGGAGCCAGGTTAAACCGGACGGATTTACCATAAAAGAGTCCGGGGCCGTTCATATGGATGATGATACCCGGAAAGCCGTTCTGACTGCGTATCAGAAAAGAAAGCAGGAGAGCCTTATTCATCCGTTTTTAAATGAACAAATCCAGATCGGTACTTTGTTTTTTATTCAGGCCCTGCTTATGGCAAGGTTTATCCGTGGGGATCTTGACGGATACCCTCCGTTTATCTGGAAATAGCTCAAGGAGTTATTGTGCTGGTATTGGTAAGCTATGACGTCTCCATAGAGGGAAAAGGGGCAACGCGATTGCGGCGCGTTGCAAAAGCATGTCAGAATTATGGCCAAAGGGTTCAATACTCTGTTTTTGAGTGTGTGGTCGATCCCGCGCAATGGACGGTTCTCCGGCAAAACCTGATTGATGAAATAGATCCGGAAATAGACAGTTTAAGATTTTATTTTCTCGGATCAAACTGGAAAAGGCGGATTGAACATATCGGGGCAAAAAAGGCGATTGATTTTGATGAACCACTGATCCTGTAAAAAAATGCGAACCCTAAGCTCGAATTTTATCAAAAGGCCCAAACGGGTTTCTATATTGGAATTTTGCCGAATTGGTTATTTATAGGTTCGCAATCTCAAAACCATTTGAAATCATACTGTGTTTTTCTTCAACAGATCACACTCATTTTAGAAATCATATATTTTCGGAAGGATCGCTCTTTGACAATCCGTTTTTATTAAATTATAGCAGGTTAACATAGTAACAGTCGCCCCCCACGCGGGGGCGTGGATTGAAACAAGAAATCTTTGCTATCAATTCCGCCATGGAGGGTCGCCCCCCACGCGGGGGCGTGGATTGAAACCAGCAATTACGAAGCGATTGCTGTGATTCTGTTGTCGCCCCCCACGCGGGGGCGTGGATTGAAACGTCAGGTCATGGCGGTGGTGCTGTCCCAGCTAGGTGTCGCCCCCCACGCGGGGGCGTGGATTGAAACTGACTCGTACTGGATAGGAGAAGGGTCCCCTGTAGGTCGCCCCCCACGCGGGGGCGTGGATTGAAACCGGTAGGGCCGTCTTAATATTCCGACAAACAGTGGTCGCCCCCCACGCGGGGGCGTGGATTGAAACTCAATAGATGGCCGGTTCCAACAAATTAAATATAGTCGCCCCCCACGCGGGGGCGTGGATTGAAACTCCGACTAATTCTTTATACAAAATGTCATTAGGGCCACTTGTCATTATGATGTGCAAATGCGGATTATACTGCCCCGACCGACCATGAGTCTGGACAACAACAATACTCCCTATTTTCATCAATCTTCTTTTCACTGAACCGACAACATCTTCAAGGCATTCAGCCCCACATTTCATAAACTCCGATAATAGATCTTTAAAATCTTCCCAATGATCATCAAAGATCGTCTTAAACACATCGGCATCTAAAAAGCTTATTTTTTTATCCGATAGCAAAGTCATGACGTGAGTTAAACACATTTTTGTCAATATCACCACAAATGAAGATATCAGACGGTAAAATGGAAATTCCTATACTCTTAAATTACATTATTAATTGTAATTCCATGTATATACACAATACCTTCGCCAATTGACCATGTCTTCTGGGTGATTACAATCGTGCAAACGAATCACTCCGGAGGAAGATGTGGAAATCATCACGAGCGTACTTTTTTGTTTAAGCCCTTGCCTCGACTACACCACGCTACGCCGTCTGGCGGTTATTGTTACAGCAATTCTGATCACGCCGGATAGAGTTAGCATGCTTGGCATGTCGCGCTGGACAGATAAAGGTGGCAATTACCGAACCATCCAACGATTTTTCAAAACCAAGATTGACTGGGCGAAAGTCCAGTGGGTTTTCATCCGCTTTCATTTAAGAACTGTTCCCGGCATCATACTCTTGACTGGTGACGAGGTGGTTACGCCAAAATCCGGCAAACAGACCTACGGCTGGGTGAATTTGACCGGGCAAAAACCCTGGCAGATCAGGCTGAAAACCTGGCATTGGATGCGGGACTATCCCTTGATTTCCATCAAAGACCAACGGCTCTTAAAGAGGACGGCTCTTAAAGGAATGTCCAGGCTGATGAAAGGAGATCTAACCCGGGCAATAACCTGCTTTCAGGATATTGAAACAGCTGGGACACCCGGACTTACTGCCTGTCTGGGAACAGGTTTTGTTTCAATTGTCAACCAGGATGCCTGCCGGGCCGCCTTTTATGAAAAAAAAGCAAAGCACCTTACAAAATCAGTACACAAACCCCAATTTATTGCCCTGTCATATCTACTGCAGGCTGCTGTCTTTTTACAGAATAAAGACAATGCAGCTACTGCTTCAAAGCTTGATCTTGCCATGAACGCCCCTTTGAGTCCCAGTAAGCTTTTTAATGCCTGGCCGTTTGCCTGTAGCCTGATCTGTCAAATCAGATAAGTATGATTCTGCTTGAAAATTTAAGAAAAGAAGTGGGCTGATAGGGATAGTCCGGGGTGGTCTTCCATACAAAAAGAAGATTTTGTTTTAGAGGTAGTTTTCACCTCAGACCCTTGATTTGATCTTCCAGATTTTCGATCCAAGTCACCAATAACAAAAGTAGTGACCGCCGTCTCAAAATTGGCTTAGGAGTTCTTAAATACCATAAATAATCGCTCGATCATAAATTGCGTTTTAGTTATCTGAAGAATTCAACGATAAAATACTCTGAAAAACAAATACGGTTGAAAAGTGGTCTTGTATGACCATTGATCATATATGATCATTCCTTGATTCCATATTTAACTCTCATGCAGATCCGTCATATAAAGATTTTTGCGTATAAAACAGCCTGTTGTACGAAAAAAAAAAGATTTTTCCACCTGGTATGAAACTTGAGTGTATTATGTTGATCAAGATGAAAAAAATATTGCGATGTCTGCAGCAACCCCTTTTTCATATATAGGGACACTATGCGGACCCGTTGATTAAATTGTTAGACGCATCCATTGAATGGGTTTCATTGGATGCAGCCGTTAATTACAATTACACCAACCCAAAGTCACAAGGAGTTTAAGATGATGAAACGAACACTGATGATGTCTACCTTGGTTGCTGCCTTGGTTTTGTTTAGTGGATTCGCGTTCGCGGCCGACCAGGACGAACAAATCTACGGCAGCCAACTCATGACGCAACAAGAGCGAGCTGAGTATCACGCAAAAATGCGTGCCGTAAAAACAGTCCAGGAACGAGAGCAAATCCGGAATGAGCATCACGAGCAGATGCAAGAGCGAGCCAAGGAACGCGGTTTAACACTGCCCGACGAGCCATCTGGTAGAGGAGGGGGTATGGGTCGCAGTGGCGGAGGTATGGGTATGGGCGGCGGAAGCGGTCAAGGCAGAGGTAAGGGGGGTGGCGGGGAACAACGCAGATAATCCCGAATATCGGGTTGATGGGTTCAATTAAACATTTAGGGGAAAAGCCCCACATAATTTTTGGAAAACTTTTGAATTTATTAGATTTTGTTGAAGTTCATACTTCCCGATTTTTATCCATTTATTAACCGGGGTTTTTTGCCCATCCCCCCCGAAATCTGCAACAAGCCATTTAGTTGAACAACAAATTAGCCTTCAATTCCGCAATTCCAAGTCCGCCGATGGAATCAATTATCTTCTCTAAGTCCAAACGAAGCTTCTGTTTTTTAAACTGAGATCGGCCACGGAGGTTAATATGCTGCCAGGCCACAGGAGACACCCTCTTGATTAGGTCGGCCTCATCGTGCTGCCCATTTTCCTCTTTAATGCTCAGTAAGATAGATAAACGAGAATCAGGAATTTATCACGGCATTGAAAGCTGGGAGTTTTGCTAACGCCATGATTAAAATCAATAACGATCCCGGTTCAGCACAGGGCAGGTTTAGCGTCGGGCAAATCGCCAGCATTCATGAATTTCTGATATCCATGGAAAAGGGAACCGCAGCGCATATGAGATCCATCTGGCCTGAAGGCAGTTGGTCCGATGAATGATAACACATGTTTCGGCCATGTGTTATCATTCATCGGAAATTTTGCGGTTTTGGACAAAAACCCCCGGTTCTCAAGAATTCAAATACGATCATTGCTGTTCAAATTTTTATCGAGTTTGGAGAAAAAGCCCCTTATTGCACTTTTCGGGGGGATGGGCAAAAAACCCCAACATGTGAAATGCTGCGGGTAAACCGCAGATTTTAAAAGTTATATTCGTCCGTTTTCAGAAATTTTTAAGAAGTCAATTACCCCACAATATAAGTCTATACAGGCTCGCTCAAACCAATCTGAAGGCAGCATTCAATAACAAAAATAGTCAACGCCTCTGCTGGCTAAAGTTACACAGTCACATAATACCATTATGTCAAGAACATGATTGAGATAAATTAACTGGATTTTATAACTTCTCGCTCAAGGCCGACCATCACATCAACCGTATACTGACAATACGGGATCAACTGGCGAGGCAATAAAGAAAATGTTTGCCCGGTGTTGCGGCATACGAATCCGGCCACACGGCTTTCGGTACAGTCCGGCAAGAGATCAGCAGATACAGACTGAATCACATTGTGCCAGGAACGCTTCGTCAAGATCCGCGCCAAGACCCGGGGTGTCCGGAAGGATGATTCTGTCCTGATCGTACCGGATGCCCCCTGTCACGGGATCCGCTTCAAGACCGAAATGACCGTCCAGGTCGATGTGTTGGATATTGGTCCGGGCCGATGCCAGGTGGGCGGCTGCAGTCAGGCAAAGTCTTGTCTCCTCCATGCAGCCGATCATACAGGGCAGCCCTAAACTTTCAGCCACATCACAGATCTGCTCGCCCGCGAAAATGCCGCCGGATTTTGACAATTTGATATTCAGGATGTCGCAGATACCGCCGGCGGCAAGCCTGAAGGCTTCCTGGGCGTTGAATACGGATTCGTCTGCGGCTATGGGGATGGTGCTTTTCTGGCGCAGTTTTTTCATATGTTCAAAATCCCGGGACGCCAGGGGCTGTTCGCAGTACGCCAGATGGTAAGGACGCACTTGTTTTAAAAAGGCTGCTGCCGTGGGAAAATCCCACCCCTGGTTGGCATCCGCCAACAGGGTGATCTCTTCTCCCACACGTTCCCGGATGATCCTGATCCTTGACAGATCTGCCGCAATTGTGGTGCCCAGTTTAACCTTGATTTTATGGAAGCCTTTGTCCACAAGGTCTTTTGCTTTTTGAGCCATTTTTTCAGGTATGTCAATGCCCACCGTGCGATCGGTCGTCAAGGTTCGTTTTGATCCCCCCAGAAGGGTGTACACCGGCAGCCCGGCAGCTTTGCCGCAAATATCGTACATGGCCATGTCAAACCCTGCTTTTACTGCCGTGTTATGGGCCAGATGCCTTTGAAGGCCGGCCATGTTGCCCCGGATATCCAAAGGATCTTTTCCCAGCAGCAGGCGCGCACACGCTTTTGCTGCGGCGCTGCAGATATCCGGGGTCTCTCCTGTGACGGCATCAAAGTGGGCGATCTCTCCCACGCCGTACAGACCTGAATCGGTTTTGATTTTTACAAACAGGTTGCGGCAAACCTCTTCCATGCCAAGGGCTGTGCGCACAGGGTCGGTTAAGGCAATTCGGGCTGAATAGATTTTAATTTTGGTTATTTTCATGGGCACACCTCAAGGTTGCAGGTTGGCTTTGTGGTCTGTCAGTATGGCCGCTTTTTGTTCAATGGCCTGCCGGATCTGCTGCTGTGTTTTTCGGTCAATGGGGTAAAACCATGCAATCACGGCCGACAAAAGCAGCAGCAGGGAGGGGATCAGGGCAAAGGTCACCTTGACCCCGATGACGGCCGTATGGCTGTGGGTGGTGTTGTTGAGATCAAACCCGAACAGGTTGAGGAAAAAAAAGCCCATGGCACCGCCTAAAGCCATATTCAGTTTGCTGATCAGCATCAGGGCGGAAAAATAAAATCCGCCCCGGCTGGTA
Organism: uncultured Desulfobacter sp.; assembly: GCF_963665355.1. Classification (GTDB taxonomy): domain Bacteria; phylum Desulfobacterota; class Desulfobacteria; order Desulfobacterales; family Desulfobacteraceae; genus Desulfobacter. The sequence continues at coordinate 2,962,381 of NZ_OY762229.1, read as the reverse complement.
CCGGTTTTCCAGATGTCGTAATCCACAATGTCGGCCAGCATGGGCCCCATGGTGACGTTGACCACCCCGTTGCCGAAAAGAATGACGATCATGGTGGCCATATAGGGAATAAAGGCAGCTTTTCCGGGCGGGATAAAGATAAAACAGAAACAGGCCAGCGTAATGGCGACGGCACCAATGAACAGGGCTTTATGCTTTTCCAGACGTTCAATGATCTTCACCCATAAAGGAATACTGACCAGGGAACAGACGGTGCCTGCCACCATAATTGCCGAAAATTTATCCCCGATGCCCAGATAGGCGTCCATCACCGGAAAGATCAGGGTGTTGATGATGCCTGAAGCAATTCCCATGGCCAGCATCAGCAGCACATAATTTAAAAATGGGCGATTTTGTTTCAAGGAAACGGCTATATCCTTTAATGAGAACTTTTCTTCGGTTGAGACCTCTTTCCCCTCGGGTACCAGGGCCACCGCAGCCCAGACCATGAAAGGCATGGAGATGATGAAACAAAAGGCGATGAACTTAAGCACTTCGGGGGTCATTTCCGGGGTGTCAAACATGGGCAGCATGGGCGCGGCCATGAAGAGGATGGTGCCGATGACCGTGGCTGCCGTCCTGAAGGCAAAAATCCGGGAGCGCTCGTCATAATCTCCGGTGAGCTGGGCGCCCCAGGCGTTGAACGGCACCTCATACATGGTCCAGCCCATGGCCACCAAAAGCATCCATACCATGAAGTGGACAGTTCCCGCGCCCTGGGGCGGGATGAAGAGCTGCCAGGCTGCGATCATCATCAAAAGGGTGCCCGCGATAATCCAGGGTTTTCGCTTGCCCATGGGGGTGCGGGTTCGGTCGGACAGGTAGCCGATAAGCGGGTCTGTGACCCCGTCAAACAGGCGCTGGACCAGCAGGATTGTGCCCACTGCGGCCATGCTGATGCCGAAATTTTTGGCCATGATGGTGGGCAAAATACCGGCAGCAGGACCAAAGACCAGCATGGATGCGGCACCCGAAGATGCCCAGGCGAGCACCTGGATCAGGGGCAGACGTGTATTGTCTTTCAAGTCGTCTCTCCTCAATAACCTAGGCGTTTGTATATGCGTCCGCCAAGGAAAATATACCGGGTCATGCCGTTGGTATCCGGCCTTAGGAATGCGGCCCCGCCGATATCAATCACGGTGTGGTCCGGGGTGCAGATGGCAAAGGTGTTCGGGCTTAGAGGCTTAAGTATAAAGATTTGTTCGGGCATCACTTCATTCAGGGAGTGCTTGGCGCCAAAGCGCACATGAAGCAGTCCCTTGTCTTCAAACACTTCGGTATAAACCAGGCAATTTTCGTATCTGCCCGTGAACAAAGTGTTATTGGCTGTTATGTCTTTGGGTGCCGGCGTATCCGGGATACAAACCCCTGCAAGCTCCCGGAACAGATGTGGAAACAAAGATTTTTTCAATCCCATGTAGTCGCCGCCGTTGGTAAGCAGGCAGACCGCCGTCTGTTTGGAGGGGATGATGCGCAAAAAAGAGTTCTGGCCCACGGTGCCGCCGTCATGGCCGATGACTTTTTCTCCGTCCCATTCCATCAGCGACCACCCAAGGCCCCAGCCGGTGGTGTTCTCGCTGACCGGTGCTGCAATACTGGTTTGTTTTGTCTTCATGGCCCGGACACCCTCCTTGGAAAGAATTTGGGTGCCGTCAAAAGTTTTGCCTTCATCCAGGTGCAGACAGGCAAATTTTAACAGATCAGCAACCGTCATGGTGGCAAAGGAGCCGGCCGGCGCCCCGGATGATTCCAAAACCGGGATGGGGGAGATCATCATCTTGGGGGCAGCGCCGTCCGGGGCGTTTTCATCTGGCGGTGCAGGAACATGGCCGATGGCGCAACGGTATTTCAGGGTTTCCTGGGGAAGCATGGCAGTGTGGTCCATGCCCAGCGGCTGGATAAGCATTTCCCGGGCGGCCTCTTCATAGGTTTTTCCCGTGGCCACCTCAATGAGCCGGCCGGCAATGTTAAAACCTGTGTTGCAATAGGAAAAGTATTCCCCGGGAGGGTGGATCTGGGAAAGGAATGCACAGCTTTCCACAAACCGGGCCAGCTTGTCCCTGCCGAAATCGGTCTCTATGGTTGCGTCTCCGTCAAGTCCGCTGGTGTGGCAAAGCAACTGGCGGATGGTGATGGCGCCGCAAGCGTTGACGTCTTCCGTCTGGAAGGTTGGAATATAATGCTTCACCGGTTTGTCCAGCTCCAGGCGTCCTTGCTCCACAAGCTGCATTACCAGGGTGGCCGTGAACACCTTAGTAATGGAGCCGATTTGAAAACAGCTGTCCGAAGTGGCCTCAACCCCTGTGTTGATATTGAGAATGCCGGTTGCTGCCGTATAAAGTTTCCCTTTGTGGTACACCCCGATGCAGGCTGCCGGTACACCGCAGGCCTCCATGTTTTTTTTCAGTTTTGATTCCAGATTTTTCAGTATTTGTGCCATGACCTGCCTTTCTTTCATATTTCATAAGCCGGTGTTGTCCGCAAAAGAGTGCGCCGGATAAAAACATTTGTTCAATATGGATGAAGACGTAAAAACTCATAAAAGGGCCATTGTTTTTTTTGCCCGTTTTGCAGTTGTCATCGTTTTAACTTCTGTATGGGAAACATTTTTAACAATATTTTGAACAATATAATGAGGACAGACCATGAAAACGATCATTGAACCCTTCCGGATTAAAACCACGGAACCCATAAAAATTATTTCAAGGCAGGACCGGATAAAGGCCCTTGCAAACGCCAATGAGAATGTTTTTCTGCTTAATGCCGAAGACTGCAGTATCGATCTTCTTACCGATTCCGGCACCGGCGCCATGTCCACCCGGCAGTGGGCGGCCATGATGATGGGAGATGAATCCTATGCAGGTTCCAGATCCTGGATCAGATTTGAAGAGACCGTCCGGCAGATCACCGGTATACGACACATCCTGCCCACCCACCAGGGCCGGGCCGCCGAGTCCATCCTGGCCGAAACCCTGGTGAAAAAAGGCGATATCATCCCGAATAATTCGCACTTTGACACCACCCGGGCAAACATCGAATATGCCGGGGGAACCGCGGTAAATCTTTTGTGCCCCGAAGGCGGCGATGCCCAGGACCTGTCACCGTTTAAAGGCAACATGGATATCGAAAAACTTAAAAGCTGCATTGCCGAACACGGCAAGGATAAAATTCCCTTTGCCATGATCACGGTGACCAACAATGCCGGCGGTGGCCAGCCCGTATCCATGGCCAATATCAGACAGGTAAAACAGGTGCTGGCGCAAAACGGTATTCCCCTGGTGATTGATGCCTGCAGGTTTGCGGAGAACGCCTATTTTATCCATGAACGGGAAGAAGGCTTCCAGGATAAAAGTTTACTGGAAATTGCCCGGGAGATGTTTTCCCATGCCGATGCCGCCACCATGAGCTGTAAGAAAGACGGACTGGCCAATATCGGTGGCTTTCTGATCTGCAATGACGATGAATGGGGTCAAAATTTTCGTAACCTTTTGATCATCCGGGAGGGGTTTCCCACATACGGCGGCCTTGCCGGAAGAGACCTTGAGGCCATTGCCGTGGGGCTGATGGAGGCCCTGGAAATAGACTACCAGGTCTACCGGCATGCCACGGTAAAATATGTCAGCGACCGCCTGGTGGAGATGGGGGTGCCCATTGTGCGCCCTGCCGGGGGGCATGCCGTGTTTCTGAACGCCGGCAAAATACTGGAGAATATCCCGGCGCTTCAATACCCGGGCATCGGGTTGGTCAACGCCCTATATATCGAAGGCGGTGTCAGGGGCGTGGAGCTTGGCTCGGTCATGTTCGGCCGGTTTGATGAAAAGGGCAATGAGCAGGCAGCGCCTCTGGAGCTGGTCCGGCTGGCTTTCCCGCGGCGGGTCTATACCCAGAGCCACTTTGATTACCTTCTGGAAGTGATTAACCAGGTGTGGCAGAACCGACAGGCCATACCGGGCTATGCCATTACGTATCAGACCCGTTACCTGCGTCATTTCACATGTCATTTTAAAAAACTGGCCGGAAACGGTTTTTATTAACACCAACATCAATTTAAGGTGGTATCTGCTTTTTTGGTCATAGCTATCCTCATGATATTGTTTATGATATTGTTTTGGCGAATAAAAAAATTTGGATAGTTATGACCATTTTCTTCAAAAATCAAGTGTCTTTCATGCGTTGTTGTGCCCGCCAGGGCATGGGGGTATTGAATGTATGGATTAATTGGCCTCCAGAAGAAGGATACTTCCGTCCGGCAAAGTCCTGGCAGTGACCAGAAGGGTCTTTTTCAACGTTTCCACAAACAATCCGGCATCACTCCTGCTGAAAAACAGGCTGACGCGCATCTCTTTAAGATCTGGGTCTTCTATGCGTATGGGATGCTTAAGATAACGATTGACCTCCGGTATGATCTCTTTTAAGGGGGCCATCTGGAAATCAAACTTTCCGGCAGCCCAGGTTTCCAATGTTTTCACATCAACGCTCTGCAATGCCGACAGCTGTTTTGTGTCATCCACCACCACCTGCTGCCCCGGGACCAGAATTTTCTGGCCGGGGCCGTCCACCTGCAAGGCGTTTTCCGAAACGGCAGACGGCTTTGACTGCCGGTTGCCGGTCTGCCCGGCCACAAGAACCCGGCCCTTGAGAACGGAGACCACCACCTTGTCCCGGCCGGGTTTAAACACATCAAACACGGTGCCCAAAACCCGCACATCGGCAGGACCCGCAGTGACCAGAAAAGGCCGGGATGCATCATGCACCACGGAGAATTGTGCCCTGCCGGACATAAGCTCTACCTGCCGCAACTGTTTTCCCAACCGGGCTGAAATGGTTGTGGCCGTATCCATAAATACCTTGGAACCGTCTTCCAGGCGAATGGTTTTCTGCTCCCCAATCCGGGTGCTGAAAACAACCGCCGGGACAGGCCGGGTAAACAGCGGCGCCTTTATCCCCCACAGGACGGCGGCCACCAGCAGAACACCGGCAAGAGTTCCTGCCGGCAGCAGCCCGGGCCTTACGCAAAAATACTGCCTGACACGCTGAAGAAAACCGATTTTATGAACCTGATCGGTTTGTTTTCCCAATTCCCGGACCACCATGGGATGATCTTTAAGTTCCCCAAACTGCTCCCAGATCTCATCTATGGCCTGGAATTCCGTTTGATTGGCCGGGTCACGGGCCAGCCATTCATAAAAATCGGTTTCACCCCGGACCGGCCCGGCATCATCCTTAAGGCGGACAACCCAGTCAGCAGCCGCAATGGTTGTATGATTCACGCCGTTTCCGGACGGTTTATTCTTTTCCTGCGTCATTCTTAGCTTCCTTTTAGCGCCTTGCGGCAATCCACAAGTACAGAACTGATATGATGTTTGACCATGCTTCTGGATATGTCAAGTTCCGATGCGATCTGCTCGTATGTCAGCCCCTTGAAGCGATTCAGAATAAAGGCTCTTTTGGTCACAGGCCTTGATTGCTCCAGCACCCGGGCCAGGATATCCAAAGATTCTTTGAACCGCACCTCCTGCTCCGGGGATGCGGCGGAACAGGGGTATGCGTCTTCCGTAATGGGCTCATGGCGGTCAACAGCATGGGTAATTTTAGTGCGCAACCGGTCTTTGAGTAAATTGGCTGCTACGGTGAAGATAAAGGCCCGGGGATACAGCAGCTCCTCCTGCCCGCTTTTACGCAGCACCCTGACAAAAACCTCCTGGGCAATCTCCTTGGCATCTTCCCGGGAATCCAGGCGCCGCAACAGATATTTTTCAAGTTCTTCGTGGTAATTGTTAAAGATATCGACGACAACCTGATGGCGGACACCGGGTTTTGCTTTAAACCGGTTTGCCGCCGGTGCTTCTAAATCAATGGCTTCCAAATCTGTCTTTCCTGTCCAGATATTATCTTCGGTATTTTTTTTCTTAAACCAGTTCTTCATTTATATTCAGACGGGGACCGGACAAAAAAGGGTAATAAAAAAAATAATTATTTATAAAGTGTAGCCACAATTCAGGCATTTGACAATCCTGAAACCTTATGCCATCTTTCTTGATTCATATTGAAATCCTCAGGCGTTAGAAGGGCACAGGATTATGTTAAGCGCGTTGCCGCCCTTATAAAAAATGTAAAATAGGCCTTTAAATGCCGGCACACCATGCTGTAACCCGTTGCGTGGTTTTTATTATTGTTTTTTTGTTTCTTGCCGGAAACACAGCTTTTGCCGGTTCAGCCCCCGTTGCGTCGTATATCAGTATCCCGGCCAAAGAAGTCCCGAAAAGCCTTCGTGAACTGTCCGAAATCACCGGCATGGGCATCATGTTTTCCGAACAGATTGTGGGAAAAACAATGACCCGCCCTGTCCAGGGGGTTTACACGCCGATCCGGGCCCTTGAAATCATGCTTGAAGGAACGGGTCTGACATTCAAGTCAACCAGCAGCCGCACTGTGGCGGTCACAAAAAAATCAGATAATGGCAATACTACACCAAAAGGGTTGAGCCCAAACCCTGCACAAAACGAGCCGGCCACCCGATCCGAAACCACGCCTGCGTCAAACACCCCCCAACCCAAGGAGTACACCCTGCCCCCCCTGGTGGTGACATCCACGGAAGCGGCACAGGCCCGGCTGCAAAACACATCCGGGTCGGCCAGCGTGTTGTCCGGCGATTCGTTAGGAATGTCCACCACAACCGCCATCCAGGATTTGGGCCTGTGGGTACCCAATGCCGAATTCTCCCAGTTCAGGGGCTACCCCATGGGATTTATCCGGGGTGTGGGCGCACAGTTGCCGGATTTCTACGGGGCGGATTCCAATGTGGCCTATTACCTGGACGGGATTTACATTGAAAACGGATTCGGGATGGACATGGCCCTGTTTGATGTCCAGCGCATTGAAGTCCTGCGCGGACCCCAGGGAACCGTATCCGGCAGTTCCGCCGGCGGCGGGGCCGTGAACATCGTCACCTGCAGCCCCACAGATGAGCCGGAATACCTTGTGGGTCTGGAGTACGGCAGTTACAATAAACAGCGGCTGGATGCCGTGGTATCGGGCCCGGTGGTCAAAGATAAGATCAAGTCCAGACTGGCTGTGACCCACACCCAGCAGGACGGCTGGCTCAGCAACCAGGGACCGGGCCAGGATGCCGAAGACCAGGACTTTACCGGGGTCCGGGCCAAGGTTACCCTGACCCCGTCGGACCGCATGGAGGTCCGCCTGACAGGGAACTATTATGAAACAGACACCACAGGCCCGGGCTATAAACTGATCTCTGACCAGGGCAGCCTTGCCACGGATTACGGCGCAAAGGTACCGTCCGGATTTTACGATTTTGCCACGGATGCCGCAGCCAATGACGACAGCAGCGCCTTAGGTTTTTCAGCGGTGATCAATGCACGCCTGTCCGATACGATCACCTTGAACTCAATTACAGGTTACCAGAAATTTAAACGGGATTTGACTTTTGACCATGACGCTTCCCAACTTGATTTCCTGGTCAATGATGAATCCATAGAGGTCAGCCAGAGATCCCAGCAAATCCAGCTTTACGGGGTGCAAGGCCCCTGGACCTGGATGACGGGCCTGTTTTTTAACTCCCAGAAGGCCTCGGATTACCTGATCCAGAAACTTGACGGCATCTATTTCGACATGCCGGGGCAGACCTTTGTTTTCCAAGGCCCCTTTGATGTTGAGACCCAAACCTTTGCCGCCTATGCAAATACCCGGTATGCCGTCACAAAACGCCTTGGGCTTGAAGCCGGGTTGCGCTGGAACAACGACACCAAAAAGGCGTCTGCCTGTCCCGAGGCCGACCCCGGCACGATTACGCTGTCATCATTTGATGAAGAAAAAAAGCTGCAACGGTTTTTGCCCAAATTCGCCGTTGATTACAGGGTTGCACCGGATGCGCTTTGGTATGCCACCGTAGCGCGCAGCTCACGGCTGGGATATCTTCAGTTCAGCAATACCCTGTACGGCCAGGACCCGGGCCTTGATCCCCAGGATATCTGGAGCTATGAATCCGGGTTGAAAACCCAGTGGTTCGACCACCGCCTGATGGCCAACCTGGCGGTATTCTACATTGACTATAAAAACCTGCAGATCGATACCAGCACGGGGTCGGCCATATTATCCGGCAATGCTCCAAAAGCCGAAGTCAAAGGTGTTGAACTCGAGATTCGCGCCCGGCCCCTGCCCCGGTTAAGCCTGTTTGCCGCCGCTTCATATCTGGATTCAGAATTCACCGATTATGGCAATGCCGTCAATCCTCTGTACACCTCTTCATCTTCCGGCGTATCCGGGACCATCAGCACCACCGGCAACCGGCTGCCCTTTACACCGAAATTCAAGTTCTGTTTCGGGACCCAGTATATAATTGCCCTGTCCCAATGGGGTTTTGTGGCCCTGGCCGGTAATGTCACATGGCGGGATAAATTCTATTTTGACCATTACCAGTCCGAAGCCACCAGCCAGGACGCCTATACCATTGTGAACGCCCAGATCCGGTACGAAACCCGTGACGGCAGATGGGCCGCCGACCTTTACGGAAAAAACCTGACCAACGAAAAATACTACACCTATAAATTCATGGAGCTGGACAGCACCAACATAGTGGCATCCATGGGCGCCCCACGGATGTTCGGCGTTCGTCTGACATACCGGTTTTAGCCCCAGGATTGCATAAAATTTCTATTTCCCGGCGGCGTTGCAGCCAGGCCAGGCCGCCCCCGGCGATCTCCCTGGGGGCCGGTGACATCAGGCGGCCAACCCGGCGCATGGCCTGCGCCACCTCGTCAAAGGGGATCATTTTGGTGACGCCGGCCAGGGCGAGATCCCAAATTAATGTCACAAAATGCAGGCCAAACTCATCGCCCCAACGTCTATATGATTTTTAAAGCAACATTTTCAAACCGGGAAAAAGGAAGAGACCATACCGTGAAAAAATATCAGTTGGATTTTGAACAAAGCACACGAATTTTGTCTAAATACAATATCTTGCCTTGGGGAAAACAGGTTTACTGCCGTAAAGAGGCGTTGGAGGCCGCCCGGGACATCGGCTATCCGGTGGTCATAAAAACGATTTCAAAAAAAATTGTCCATAAATCCGACCGGGGCGGTGTGCGCCTGAATCTGAAGAGTGCCGAGGAAGTGGCATCTGCCCTGGAATCAATGGAAAAGCTAATGGGCGGTTTTTCCAGGGAAAATAAAGAGGGCGTGCTTGTCCAGAAGATGGTGGAAAAAGGGTTTGAACTGCTTGTGGGGGCCAGACAAGATCCGGGGTTTGGCCCCATCACCATGGTGGGGATGGGCGGCATTTATGTGGAGCTGTTTTCGGATGTAGCCCAGGCAATTGGGGTGCTCACACCCAAGGATGTGAAACGCATGCTCAACAATACCCGTGCAGGCAAGATTTTGGAGGGTTTTCGGGGAAAGGTTTACGACAGGCAAGCCATCATTGAACTGACCATCCGGGTATCCAGACTGATGGCGGAAAACCCCGATATCTGCGAGCTGGATTTAAACCCGGTCATGGTGTTTGAAAACGGATATGCCATTGTGGATACCCGGCTGATCAGGGATCCTGATCTTGTGGTGCCGGCTTCCAAAAACATCAGCGGCTGGAAACGCAAAAGCGTGGATGCCATTTTCAATGCCGGATCAGTGGCCGTTGTGGGCGCGTCCAGGCCAGGCACCCAGGGCGGTGTTATTTTAAAAAACTGCATGAAAATCAAAAGGCTTTATCCGGTTCATCCGAGACTTAAAACCATCCACGGGCTGACCTGTTACCCAAGCCTTGAGGCTCTTCCCGAGGTGCCTGACGTCTGTGTTTTTGCAGTAAGTTCGGAAAAGACCGTCTCTATTTTTGAACATTTTTGCAAACTGGGCGGCAAAGGAGCCATTATTTTCAGTGACGGTTTTGAAGAGATGGGCCGTCTGGATCTGAAAGAAAAATTAATAAACTTGAGTGAAACCTATAAGGTGGCATTCATCGGCCCGAACTGCATGGGTGTGATTGATAATTTTTCAGGATTAAACACCAATTATATTCCGGTACAGCGCTCTGTTCCCGTTTCCCGTCCCAATTGCGTCGGCGTGATATCCCAAAGCGGGGGCATCGGCCTTGAGCTGATTGAAATGCTGGGGGCGGACCGCCAGCACCTTGGCAAATGGGTCTCCATTGGAAATGCCGCCGTATGCGGGGTGCCTGAAATACTGTCCCACATGGGGGATGATCCGCAGATAAAACTCATTGCCATCTACCTGGAAGGTGTGGCGGACGGCCTTAAATTGCTGCAGGTAGGCAAAAAGGTGGCCCAGAAGAAACCCGTGGTGGTTATCAAGGGCGGCACGGGGGGCGGAGCCAAGGCGGCCCTGTCCCATACGGCATCCCTTGCCGGCTCCCATGATGCATTCAGGGCCTGTTGTGACCAGGCCGGTTTTTATCTGATTGAAACGCTGACAGAAGACCCTAAAATTATGGTGAATATCCTGTCCATTCTCACCAGCCAGCCCAAAACCTGCGGCAACCGCATTGCCGTGGTCAGTGTCGGGGGCGGAGCGGGGATTCTCCTGGCGGATCAGATTACGGAAAACCGGATGGCGCTTTCGCAGTTTGCGCCTGAAACCAGGCAAAAGTTAAAAAACCTGATTGAAAAAGATCTCAAACCGGATCAACTGGCGGTAAAAGATAAGATATTGGGCAATGCAGGCAGCAACCCCATTGATCTTCTGGGCAACTGCCGGGATGAACGACTGCTTGAAGCCATCAAAATTGTGGACCAGGATCCCAATACGGATGTGATTATAGCAGCCGTCTATCTGCAGGTGCCCCTTTTAAGCGAATACCTGCCCGAGCGCCTGGTGGAGCTCAAACAGGAACTGGCCAAGCCCTTGATTATATCCCCCAGGGGGTTCAGCCAATACGTGGATCATTGCAGATCCTTTATGGCGGACAGAAAACTGCATACCTATACTGTCCCCATGATTAAACCCTTGTGCATTGCGCTGGATATATGGAAAAAATATAATATGAATTTTTATGATGAGTAAAAACAGCCCCTTTTGTCCGATTCCTAGGTTTGGGTAACTTTTAGTCCAAACACCATCTAAAAAAAAATTAACCTGTTTTGCTCTCCCCCCGTCTATACCCACATCGATATTTTTGGATCTTTTGACTATTACAATTTTGTCATCATGGGCAACCCAAAGTGTTTTTTGGGAAGAAAAAAAACAAGACAAGGGGAGAGAAAATGAACACAGCACAGCACAATTGGTTAACAACCGAAAGGCATCGACGATTTAAACCAGGCATATTCCTCTGCGCACTTTTGATGCTCTTTTTTCTGTACAACGTGGTCCAGGCCGGGCAAGACCCGTCGGGTGAAGATACTTCCGGGCAGCAGGAGGCCACCACCGTCCAGGACCAGGACCAGGGCCAGGGCCAGGGCGACTATACCCTGGAAGATGTGGTGACCACAGCCACCAAAACAGGCGAAACCAAAATTCAGGAAACCCCCATTGCCATCAGCGCGTTTTCAGAGGAGACCCTGAAAAACACAGGTGTCATGGACATGCGGGACCTGACCCAATGGGTGCCCAATGCAGAATTCCCCAACTTCAGGGGCGAACCCCAGGCCTTTATCCGGGGTGTGGGCAATATTGTTTCCGGTTTTTACGGCGGGGAGTCCAATGTGGCCTATTACCTGGACGGGGCCTATCTTGAGGGCGGATATGGGGCCAACACCGATTTCATTGATGTCCAGCGCATTGAAATACTGCGCGGCCCCCAGGGCACCCTGTATGGCAGAGGCGCCAACGGCGGGGCCATTAACATCATCACCCAGGATCCAACAGATGAAGTACACCTCTCCTCCAGCCTTGAGTACGCAAGCTTCGATAAATTCCGTCTGGACGCTTCCTTGTCAGGCCCGATAGTAAAGGACAAACTCAAAGGCCGCCTGTCCATCTCACACAACCAGCAGGACGGCTACCTTGAAAACAAAGGCACGGGTTCCGATGCCGAAGACAGCAATTACACAGGGGTGCGCGGAAAGCTGTACTTCACCCCCAGTAACATAGTGGATATCCGCCTGTCAGCAGATTATTACGAAACAGACAATAAGGGGTCCGGCTATAAATTGATCACCAGCGACGGATTTTTTGCCACAGGACTGGGTGCAAAGGTTGCGGACGGGTTTTACGATTTTTACTCGGATGTAGACAGCTACGACAAAATGAAAGTGAGCGGTGTGTCTGCCAATGCCAGTATCAAGCTTCCCAAAAACATGCTCATCCGCTCCATCACCACGGTACGCAGCTATGAAAGGGATCTTCTCTACGACAATGACGGCACCGATCTTGACCTGATCACCAACAAGAGCTCCGAAGAGGTGGAACAGTTCAGCGAAGAGCTCCAGCTCCAGGCCCAGTGGGACTCCTGGCAGTGGGTGGCCGGTATTTTTCTGCACAAGCAAACGTCTGAATACACAGAATTAATCCAAAGCTTTCCGGCGTCCATGCTTGGGTCTGCGCTGGATGAAACCTGGGGCTTTGACGGACCATCCTCATTTGAAACCAAGTCCTATGCCGGGTTTGCCAACCTGAAATATGCCGCCACAAAGCGGTTGAATCTGGAAGCCGGCATCCGGTACAGCAAAGACGAAAAAAAAATGGCAACAGCATTGATCGCCGATTATGGAAGCACTGGCACCTCTGAAATCAATGCAACGAATGAAGCCGATTTTGAATCCGTCACCCCAAAGATTGGCCTTGATTACCAAGTTTGCGATAACGCCCTGGTGTATGCCAGTGCGGCCAGAGGATTCAGGCCCGGCCATTTTGATCTTAACAATACCTTGTACGGATTTACCGGCGATTCCAGGATAGAGCCCGAGTACACCTGGAGTTATGAAGCAGGCATCAAAACCGATTGGTTTGACAACCGCCTGCGGGCTAATCTCACCGCATTTTATATTGATTACAAGGATATGCAGGTCTCCACCATCGTCAACGGGTATTCCATATCCAGCAACGCGGCAGAAGCCTCAATTAAAGGGGTGGAACTTGAGTTGCTGGCCCGTCCCCTGCCCGCAGTGACTCTCAATGCCACGGCATCTTACCTCAACGGCCAGTATGACAACTTTACGGCCATTGATCCATACGACAGCACGGCCACAGTGGATGTATCCGGTAACCAGCTGGCCTATGCACCGGAATGGAAACTTTGCCTCGGGGCCCAGTATGTATTTGAACTGTCCCAGGGTTTTTTGACCTTCAGGGGGGATGTGTCATGGAAGGACAAAACCTACTTCAACCAGTACGAACTTGACGCGACCAGTCAGGACGCCTATGCCCTGCTCAATGCCCTGATCCGGTTTGAAACCCGGAAGGGAAACTGGGCTGTGGATCTTTATGCCAAAAACCTCACCGGCGAAGAGTATTACACCAATGAGCAGCTCGGGCTTGATTCCAGCGATGTTATCGCTTTGGTGGGCCAGCCCAGAACCTTTGGCATAAAACTGACGTATAAATTCTAAGAACGGCCATGGGCCGGCCCGGCATATCAGCTGCCGGGCTTCGGCCCACAACAAAGGTTGAAAGATATGAGTGAGTTTCCCTGTCTTTCATATAAAAAGGCAAAAACATGACCATTCCGACTATTTTAAATGAACTCCAGGCACACCTGGAGCAAAGCCTTGAAAGAAACAAGGCCGTAGGAGCCAGCCTGGCCGTTCTGTTTAACAATAAGGTGTACACGGCGGCGGCGGGCAAAATCAATATAAATACCGGCGTTGACGTCACCGAAGATGCTGTATTTCAGATCGGCTCGGCAACCAAAGTATTCACCGCCACCCTGGTGATGCAGCTTGCCGGCCAGGGCCGCCTGACCCTGGACGATCCGGTAAAAAAATACCTGCCCGAATTTAAAATTGCCGATCCCACGGCAAGTGCCAACGTCACCATACGCCATCTGCTTTCCCACACCAGCGGTATTGACGGCGATTTTTTTGAAGAAGCCGACTATGGCCGGGAAAAGCTGATGCGGTTCCTGGATAAATGTACCCTGTTGCCCCAGGCCTTTCCCATGGGAAAGGGATTTTCCTATTGCAATGCGGGCTGGATTATCCTGGGCAGGATGGTGGAAGTGATCACCGGGCGCACCTGGGAAGAGAACATGATTGAAAACATTTTCAATCCCCTGGGCATGGATCATGCCGTGGTGCATCCCGGGGATACCCTGAAATTCAGGTCCGCCATAGGTCACATAAAAAACCCGGAAACAGGTAAATTCATGCCGTCGCCCCATCCCTACCTGATGCTGAGCAATGCGCCTGCCGGTGCCACCACCACCATGAGGGCCAAAGATTTAATCACCTTTGCCCGTATGCATTTTGACAATGGCAAGGCACCAGGCGGCAAACAGGTGCTCCAGGAAAAAAGCGTCAAAGAGATGCAGACCGCCCAGGTCACCCTGCCCCCCCGGGCGTCGGAAAATTATTCGCGCTGGGGCCTTGGCTGGGCCATGATCGACTATGAAAAGGCCACGGTCATCGGACATGACGGCACCACCTTCGGCCAGCATGCCTACTTCAGGACGGTGCCTGAAAAAAAATTCGCCGTGGCCCTGCTCACCAATTGCGACCATGGCGGCAAAGTCTACAAAGAACTTTTTCCTGAACTGTTTTCACAGCTTTTAGGTGTTGATATGAATGCTGCAGCCGCCCCCAATCCCCCCGCCCAAATTGACCTTGACAGGTATATCGGGCGCTATGAAACCATTGCAGCAGGCTTTGACGTCTTTGCCGAAGATGGTGCCCTTTTCGGTACCATGACCGCCAAAACCCTGCCCGAGGAGGTCTCTCCACCCGAGACCTACGCCCTTGCCCCCGCAGATAAGGATTGTTTTCTAATGACCTGCCTGGCCGACCCGGAAAACAAAGACTATATCAGCTTTCTGGGCAACACCGAAGACGGACACCCCGAAAGCCTTTTTCTGGGGTTACGGATGATGATCCGGAGTTAGAACATGAAGATTACAAGCATAGAAATTTTCAAATCCGCCATCAAGACAGTGGAGCCGTTTCGCATCGCCATTGCCGTGATTGAACATTCCTTTAACCTGTTCATTAAGATCCATACGGATGAAGGGATTTACGGGATGGGAGAAGCGGCCCCCTTCTGGGCCGTCACCGGAGAGACCCAGGCCACGGCCCTTGCCGCGGCAAAGGATCTTGCCGGTATGCTGGTGGGTGAAGATCCCCTTAAAATCCGGGAACACAACCAAGCGCTGCACCGGTATCTGGTGTACAACTCGGCGGTGAGAAGCGGATTTGACATGGCCCTGTATGACCTTCTTGGCAAAAAGGCGGGTCTGCCGGTGTACGCGCTTTTAGGCGGAAACCGGCGCTGTTTTTCCACGGACTGCACCATTGGCATTGATACGCCGGAGGCCATGGCGCAAAAAGCTGCGGCCCTGAAATCCCAAGGGTTCAACGTACTTAAAATCAAGCTGGGCCAAACCATGGCCCAGGATCTTGCAAGGATCCGGGCCGTCCGGCAGGCCATCGGACCTGACATCCCCTTGCGGGTGGATGCCAACCAGGGCTGGGATTATCCCACGGCGGCTGCCATGTTAAGGCAGTTTGGCGCTTTGGGAGTTGAATACTGCGAACAGCCCCTGGCGGCCTGGGATTATGACAACATGAAGCGCCTGCGGGACAACAGCGACATTCCCATTGCCGCAGACGAATCGGTGTTCGATCACCATGATGCGTTCAAGCTTGCCGCAGCCGGCTGCTGCGACATTTTAAATATCAAACTTGCCAAATCCGGCGGGATTTACAGGGCCCAGCAGATCAATTCCGTTGCCGAAAGTGCAGGCCTTAAATGCATGCTCGGCTGCATGCTGGAGTCCCGCCTGGCGCTGACTGCCGCCGCACATCTGGTTTCGGCCCGTCCCAACATCAAGTTCGTGGACCTGGACGGCCATTGGGGCCTTCTGGACGACCCGGTGCAAGGCGGTGTTCAGTACAAAGGCCCCCAAGTAAGTGTCCCGGACGGTCCGGGGCTGGGTGCAGATATTGACCCGACATTCCTTAAAACCTGCCAATCCCTTGAGATCAAGGATGAATAGAAGGAAACCATGAATACAAAAGCAAAATATATCCTCCTGGTTGCACTGCTGGTCCTGGCAAGCCTGTCCCACGGCTACGCCAAGACCGGAGCAGCCGTACAAAAAGAGCTGGCCCAGGCCATAAAAACCGAAAGTGCCGCCCAGGCCGAAGCTGACGAATGGACCGGTTCCAAAGAGGACCTGGTCAATGAAATCCGGGATCTGCAGACCCGGCTGGTCTGGCTGCAATACCAGAAATCAAAGCATGAAATCTATGTCAAAGGCGTTCAGGACAACATTGCAGACCTTGAACAAAGAAAACTTGAAGCCAGAAAATTAAGGGAGAACCTGGAGCCTTATCTGGAAGAGGTGGTGGCGCAGCTTCAAGCATTTATCCCCAAGGACCTTCCCTTTCTGGTGGATGAACGCCAGCGCAGGCTCAATTTTTTGAAAACCACCCTCAATGACTACCACCTGGATCTTGGCGAAAAGCTGCGCAGAATTTTTGAAGCCCTTAGTGTGGAAGCCACCTACGGCAAGATGGTCACCTCAAGCGACGAAACCATCTCCATTGACGGAGAAGAGACCGAAGTCACGGTGTTCAGGCTTGGACGGCTTGCCATGTACTACCAGAGCCTGGACGCCAAAAAACTTGGAATGTTCAACCCGAAGACAGGCCGGTGGCAAGTGATGGACCCTGTCTTTTCCAAGGATCTGCGCCACGCCCTGGAGATGGCCAGACGGGAGAGAACCGCACAATTGATCCAACTACCCCTAGGAGCGCAGTAGACCCATGAGACACAAAATATTGATTTTTTCTGGCATCTTAGTTTCTATCCTGCTGATTTTTGCCGGTATCACCCTGGCAGGCGAAAAATGGCCGGCCGTTGAATCCGGGGTTGCCAAAGAGGCCGCCCGGGCCAGGCAGGATGCCGCGCTCACAAAAGAACTTGTGAAAAAAGACAAACAAACCCTGATTGCCCGGTTATCGGAGTTAAAAACACAGATCAGGGCTGAAGAAGCGGCTTTGAAAGAGTTAAAAGCCCAATTTGACACCCTGGGAAAACAGGAAGTTGAGCTTAAAAAAGAGCTGGAAAACGAACACAAAGAGGTTGCGGATGTGGAAGGTTCCGTCAGGGGCGCGCTCAAGGATGCCGCTTCCATGGTCAGGGACAATCCCATCACAACCGAAGATCCTGGGCGAAGCAAACTGATCAGCGACATGATCGCCTCCCAAAAATTTCCCGGGCTTGCCGGTATCCAGGCCATTGTGGACTTATATTTTAATGAGTTTGCCGCAGGAGGCCAGATCAAACGCTACCCGGGCAAATTCATCAACACCGACGGCCGCATGGCCGACGGCGACATTATCCGGGCGGGCCGGTTTACCTGTTATTATCTGATGCCCGACGGCACAGTCGGATTCTTAACGCCGGAGCCCGACGGGCAAAAACTGTCTGCCGTGGCAGGCCAGGCACCGGGCGCAGCCCTTGCTGCCGTCAAAAATTATTTTGCAGGCCAAGGCTCCGTGCTTCCCATTGACCCTTCCGGGGGCGCGGTATTCGCCCAGATGACCCGGAAAACGGATTTTAAAGAGGTGCTGGACCAGGGCGGGATTCTCATGTGGCCCATTCTCATTGTGGCGGGCCTGGCGCTGCTGCTGATCCTGGAGCGAATCGTTGTCCTGGGCACCACCAAGTCCAACACGGACAAAATTACGGACAAACTGGCCCAACTGGCTGAGGACGGTGACTGGCAGGGATGCCAACAGATGTGCGAAAGCAAAAAACAGATCCCCACCTGCCGGATGCTCAACAGTGCCCTGGCACTCAAAGGCCACACCCAGGAGATCCTGGAAAATGCGCTGCAGGAGGCCATGCTCCGGGAAATGCCCCGGCTTGAACGGTTTCTGCCAACCCTGGCGGTGCTGGCGGCCATTGCCCCGCTTTTGGGACTGCTGGGTACGGTTACCGGTATGATCAATACCTTCAAGGTGATTACCGTAATGGGCACGGGCGATCCCCGGATGATGTCCGGCGGTATTTCCGAAGCCCTTTTAACCACCCAGTTCGGACTTGCCGTGGCCATTCCCATCATGCTGATCCACCATTTTCTCAAACGCCGGGTGGATAAGATTGCAGGGGATATGGAGGAGAAAGGCACCGCCTTTGCCGTGACCATGATGAAATCCGGTACGCTTTCAACGGAAGAAAAATAATGCAGAACGATATCTACCAGAACATGATGGAGTACCTGGCCACCGGCGGCTGGGTCATGATCCCCATGATCGTGGTCTCGGTGTTCATGCTGTTGCTCATTGTGATCAAAATTCTTGAGATGCGCGCCTTTACCAAGTCAGATATCCCGGCGGAAAAATGTGTTGCCAAGGCCCTGGATCCTGATTTTTCCCCGGCATTGTGGCAGCAGCAGATCATGGTGGGATTTTTAAAGCAACGTACCTTTAACGATGATTTGGATGCAAGCCTTCTGGAGTCTTTGCGCCTTCGCCAGGCCGCCTTTGTCCGGCGGCACATCGGCACCATTGCCGTGCTGGCCGCCGTGGCCCCGCTTTTGGGGCTTTTAGGAACAGTGGGGGGTATGATCAAGACATTTACCGCCATTGCGGCTTTCGGCACCGGCAATGCAAAGGCACTGGCGTCAGGCATTTCCGAGGCATTGATCACCACCCAGACAGGACTTGTGGTGGCCATTCCGGGTCTTTTCCTGGCCGCCTTTCTTCGGCGCAAAGCGTTAAAGGTTACGGCCCGCATGCAGCGCTTCTGCTTAGGGTTGCTCAAATTTCACAAACGGTTGGAGAAGCAATAAAATGAGAAAAATGATTTCAAGGCAGCAGGATTCCGAAGAACTTGAACTGAACATGGCCTCGCTGATCGATATGATCTTTATCCTGCTGATCTTTTTTCTGGTGACCACCTCCTTTGTCAAGGAGGCGGGCGTGGAGGTCCAGCGGCCCGTGGCATCGTCGGCCCAGACCAAGGAGAAAACCAATATGGTCCTGGCCGTGACCCACGAGGGCACCATCTGGGCCGAAGGACGAACCATTGATATTCGGTCGGTTAGGGCATGTATGGAACGGTTTTTATCAGAAACCCCCAAGGGGTCGGTGGTGATTGCCGCAGACAAGGACAGCCGCACGGGCACGGTGATCCAGGTGCTGGACGCCTGCCGCCTGGCCGGGGTGAAAAACGTCAGCGTTGCTGCCAGGAGGCCCTAAATGACGTTACAGGGCCATCTGTTCAGACTCGTTACGGCACTGGCCGTCACCTGCCTGCTCAATATCATGATTTTTGCCGGACTTCCCATGCTCACCCGGGTCACCCACAGGGAACGTCCCCAAAGCTTTGACTCTCCCATCATGATTGCCAGCATCAAGCCGCCCAAGCCGCCCGAAGAGATTAAACAGCGGGAAATCAAGGAGCGCCATATGGAGCAGATGAAACACAATGCCACCCCGGCAAGGGCGGCCAAACCAAAGCTTGCGGTCTCCAAATTCGAGTTTGCCGCGGACATGAGCGCTGACATCGGAGGCATCGCCATAGGGCCTGCCCGGGAGATAGGAGAGTTCAAGACTGAGATGAAAAAGATCGAGTTTGAACTCACCGAAGTGGACACGCCGCCCAAGGCCACGCGCAAGGCGCCTGCCATGTATCCTTTCGGGGCCAAACGCAAGGGCATCCAGGGCCAGGTTCTGATCCGGTGCCTTGTGGGCCTTAACGGCACAGCCACCAAACATAAAATCCTTATATCGGAACCCGAAGGGGAATTTGACGAGGCCGCACTGACCGCGCTGCAAAAATGGCGGTTCAAGCCTGGAATCCTTGGCGGCCAGGCCGTTCCCACCTGGATCAGGGTACCGTTTATCTTCAAACTGAACTAAGGAAGTGGGATCAAATATGTTATTTAAAATGAGTGTTGCAAAGGCCATGATGTGTATTGCAGTGGTGCTTTTCCCTTTGACCCTGCATGCCGGAACGGTGGACATCACCAACCTGCCCAAGGAAGCCATCAAGCCGCTTTACCAGGCCCAGCAGGCCCTTAAAGAGAAGAACTACCCGGAAACCATCCGGGTGCTCACTGAATACATGGGGGGCGCCAAGGAGACGATTCCCTTGCCGGCCTTCCAGATGCTGGGTCATGCCTATTACCAGAATAACGATAAAAATAATGCCCAAAAAACCTATGCCAAAGGGCATAAGGCGTTTCCACAGAATCCTGAAATACTTCAAAACTATGCGATTCTGGCCTACGAAACCGGCGAATACCAGAACGCAGGCCGCCTGTTTGAAACCCTGTACAAACTTAAGGGCAAGGCGGACAGCAAGATTCTGTACCAGGCCGCGGGGCTTTACTTCCAGGCAGAAGATATGACAAATGCCAAACGGGTGCTGGGAACGCTTTTAAGCCTTGGCGGCAAGCTTGACCCCAAATGGTACGAGGATATGATCGCCCTTTGTGTGGGCCAGAAATCCTGGAAAGAGGCCGAAAAATGGGCCACGCAATTTTTAAGCAGGGAACCGGAACATCCTGAATACTGGCGGCTTCTGGCCCAGATCCGGCTGGACCGGGAGGAGTACGGTCAAGGGGCGGCGGCCCTGGAGATCGCCTACCGGCTGGAAAAACCCAAGGCATCCGAACTGCTGGAACTGTCCCAGCTATACCTGTATCTCAATGCGCCGCTTATGGCCGTGCGTTGCATGAACCAGGCGTATAACGCAAATCCGCCGGATGAAGAGATCATCAAAATATCAGAGATTTACGCAAAAACTTTAAGATTTACCGATGCGTTAAAGTACCTTGATCAGGCCATTGAAAAACACCCCAGTGCATCCCTTTACTATGAAAAGGGAGAGCTTTTATACAATGCCCTGAAATACAGGCAGGCCATTACCGCCTTAAACACCTGCACAAAACTGGATCCGGGCTTTAGCCGCGCTTATATATTAAAGGGCTTTTCCGCCTGGAACCTGAAACAATGGGATGCCTCCCGAAGCTTTTTTGCCAAGGCAAGCACCTTTCCCGCATGCAGCGCCCAGGCCAATGAAGCAGTGCTGGTCCTGGATGATTTAATCGCAGCTTTGGAAGAAAAATAAAGAGGAGCCGAACAGATCATGAAAGTATATATCAGCGTTGATATGGAAGGTATAAGCGGCATCAGCCATGTCCGGTACATCATGGAAGACCAGGCCGAGTACAGCCGGGGCAGAAAATTGCTCATGGCGGATTTGAACGCGGCCATAGAAGGGGTAATTGAGGCAGGCGCAGAAGAAATCCTTGTCAATGACGCCCATGGCAGCATGCGCAATGTTGTTGTGGAAGAGCTGCATGAAAAAGCAGATCTTATTTCAGGATTTCCCAAGCAGAATGCCATGATGTCGGGTCTTGACAGCACCTTTAATGCGGCCCTGCTTGTGGGGTATCATGCCCGGGCCCATTCCTGGGGAGTGATGGCCCACTCATTCAACGGCAGGGTCTTTGCCGATATAAAAATCAACGGCATTTCCTATGGGGAGACCGGTATCAGCGCGGCACTGGCAGGGTATTACAAGGTGCCTGTGGTCATGGTTTCAGGGGATGATATCCTGGCCCGGGAGGTGATGCAGATATTGCCCCATGTCAAAACGGCCGTGGTTAAAAAAAGGGTTTCGGCCTTTGCCGCCGGACTGATGAATCCCAAAAGGACGGTTGACGGGATCAGGGCAGCGGCCAAGGCGGGGGTGTTAAACGGCAACGCTTCAGCAATATTTGATCCGGGCAGAAATCTTCAAACCGAAATCACCTTAAAAGAGGTGCTCCAGGCAGATGTGGCCGAATCCATTCCCGGGGTTGAACGGGGGGGCGAAAGGCAGATCCGGTTTCCGGCCAAAGATATTATTGAGGTCAACAAACTGATCGAAACCATTTCCAATGCGTGTTGTGTGTTGTATATGGGTTTGTACTAGGCATCATCACTTAAAACTGACAAAAGTTACCCCATGAGTCGAATTTTGAAAAAAATTGCAGGAAAAACAATTGAGCAGTGGCAGAAAGATCTTCCCCTGCTCAAAACCATGATGGACGGCAAGCCGGTTTTCTGGTGCAACCCGCAATACCAAGCAGACAGCACCAAAGATACGGCGTATGAAATATTCCGGGAGGATGTCGCAGACGCCGACGCCCGACTGAAGCGGTTTGCCCCATATATTGCCCAAGTCTATCCGGAAACCCGTGCCGCCCAGGGGATCATTGAATCTCCGTTGCAAAAAATCCCGAACATGCAGCGCCACCTGTCCAAAGCCGCAGGCATCCCGCTGCCGGGGGGGCTTTGGGCAAAATGTGACAACCTTCTGGCCATTTCAGGCTCCATCAAGGCCCGGGGCGGTATTTACGAGGTGCTTAAAACGGCTGAAACCATGGCCATGAATCAGGGTCTTCTCAAGCTTGAAGATGACTACACCTGCCTGGATTCAGATGATTTCAAACAGTTTTTCTCCCAATATGCCATTGCTGTGGGGTCCACCGGGAACCTTGGGCTCAGCATCGGGATTATGGGTGCCCAAATGGGATTCAAGGTTTATGTACATATGTCGGCAGATGCAGCTCTTTGGAAAAAACAACGTTTAAAGGCATGTGGCGTCGAGGTTATTGAATACGAAAGCGATTACAGCAGCGCCGTGGCTGCCGGACGAAGGCAAGCCCAAGCCGATCCTAAAATGCATTTTGTTGACGATGAAAATTCAAAGGATCTGCTGTTGGGATATGCAGTGGCTGCTCAACGGCTGAAAAAACAATTGGCCTTCCAGGGTGTTTGCGTGGACAAAGACCACCCGCTTTTTGTCTACCTGCCCTGCGGGGTCGGCGGCGGCCCCGGCGGTATCACCCTGGGACTCAAACTGATTTTCGGCGATTGTGTCCACTGTTTCTTTGCAGAACCCACACAATCGCCGTGTATGTTGTTGGGTCTGATGACCGGACTTCACGATAAAATCAGTGTCCGGGACATCGGTCTTTCCAACTGTACGGATGCAGACGGCCTTGCCGTGGGACGCCCCTCGGGTTTTGTGGGAAAAACATTGGGGCCTGTGATCAGCGGATCATACACGGTTGCAGACGCCGCCCTTTACCAACTTTTACAGGCCATGGCCGACCGGGAATCAATATTTCTCGAACCATCGGCAGCCGCCGGCCTGGCCGGCCCAACCAGCCTGTTGCGCAACGCTGAAGATGCAAGTGATCCGGTTCGACACGGACTAACATCAAGAGGCGAAAACGCCACCCACCTTGTCTGGGCAACGGGCGGCGGCATGGTCCCCGAATCTGTGATGCAGGGATATTACAGGCACAGTTGCTAAAGCCACTTGATCAAAATTGAGGCTTTCTTAACACCCGGGGCGTGGGCAGCCCGGATCATGTGCCATGGTCTGCCGGCCATCGGATGGTAAACCGGGCACCGCCAAGCAAAGAGCTTGACACACAAACCTCCCTGCCGTGCCAGGCTATGATTCTTTTGACAATGGCCAAGCCCCTTATGGGATGTGATCAGCTGTTGAATTTTTCCGGCCATATCATTAAAAGATCTGGCCACGGGAAGCAGTGCGGACCGTTGTGATATTGTGACCCGGGTTGTGAAGTCCGCTTTGCCGAAACGTTCAGCCGCCGACTGATGCACCGCAGCTTAAGCCAGAACGGCAAGGTCCACAACAGGGTCATTAAAGCGAAATTGACAACCACCATGCTCCAGAACACCATTTCCACATGCATGGGGGGATCAAGTTCAGGTAACGTCCCCATGGTAACCACCTGGCGGCTTGCACCGATACGTTTGTAATACAGCTCCCCATCTTTTTGTACAACAATACCGCCCTGGTTCAAAAGAACCCTGTCTTTTTCCTTTAACGCAAAAGAATCCATGGGATCTACCGATTAATCTTGGAAAATCATATGAATATTTGACCGGTTTTCCCAGGCAGACGATTCCATCACCAAAAAGTTCGGCGGGACAGGTCTTGGCCTGACCGGCATCTCCAACCGGCGTAAATTTGGTTTGACCATTGAAAAAGAGTGGAACAGGGCATGCCGGGACCGTAACTGCCTGTCCCTTATTCCCATGGATATCAATTTTTTCAAAAAATACAACGATCACTACGGACATGCCATGGGAGACACCTGCATCAAAAAAGTGGCAAAACCATTGTCAAACTGGCGGATAAGGCCTTGTACCGGGCCAAGGAAACGGGCAGGAACAGGGTAGAAGCGATGGATCAATTGTAAACTTAAGCAGATTTCCATGTTGTTGTCCCGGAGATCCGAATTTGTTGAAAAATCCACGGCGCAAGGATATAAGTCCTGAATGGGATTTTATAAAACAAATATCCTGCCGGGTCTGACAAACCTGGTATGCTCACAGAAGGATGTCTCCCGCCAGAGAAGGAAGGTCGTTCCCCATGCCCGGGGACGGGTTCTTGAGATCGGCATGGGATCCGGACTGAACCTGCCGTTTTACAATCCGAACCGGATCGACCTGGTATGGGGCCTGGAACCCTCGGACGCCCTGCGCCGGATGGCCGTAAAAAAGGCGGAGCGCATGCCGTTCCATATTGAATTTATCGGGCATCCCAGCGAAGATATTCCCCTTGAAAGCCGCTGTGCAGATACGGTGGTGGTAACCTACACCCTCTGCTCCATCCCGGGAATATCAAAGGCCCTTGCCGAAATGCGCCGGGTGCTGAAACCGGGCGGTGAACTGCTGTTTCTGGAACATGGCCGCTCCCCTGACAAAGGCACAGCAAGGATGCAGGACTTGCTCAATCCACTGTGGAAGCCGGTCAGCGGCAGCTGTCATTTGAACAGGCGGATCGACCGCCTCATTGAATCCAATGGATTCAAGCTCACCCACCTTGAGACGGGCTATATGAGTCCCATCAAATTAATCAGCTTCAATTACTGGGGTGCCGCCGTTTCCAAGTGATGCGTTTATTTTCCGTCAACGGGCACTGTGTCCAGGTTTCATGGTGGTAAAGTGGCCTCTCCTTTAAGTCATTGATAAAAACTCAGAACAATAGTAAAAAATCAAGATGTGATTAAAAAAAGTCAGATTTTTTCATCAATTCTTTAAATACCTAGGAGAAAATAATGGCAACAACCAAAGACAATCTAAAAGAGTCGTTTGCAGGTGAAAGTCAGGCCAACCAGAAATACAGGGCGTTTGCCAAAAAAGCCGAGAAAGAAGGATTCAAAAATATTGCAAAACTGTTTAATACTACCGCCGAGGCAGAACGGATTCATGCCGAGGGCCATCTGGCTGCCCTGGGTATGATCGCGTCCACCGCCGAAAACCTCCAGGCGGCCATTGACGGGGAAACCGAAGAATACACCCACATGTATCCGCCCATGCTGGAACAGGCGGTGGCAGATGGTCACAAGGCCAAAATTATGTTTAAATTTGCACTGGGTGCTGAAGAAGTGCACGCGAACCTTTACGCAAAAGCCCTGGAAGCTGTTAAAAAGGGCATAGACCTGGATGTCAGCGAATTTTACCTGTGTCCGGTCTGCGGGTACATTGAACTGGGCGCCGCGCCGGAAAAATGTCCGATCTGTTCGGCCAAACAATCCATGTTTACCCTGGTGAATTAGCCAAATCCCTGCCGGTCCCGGACATGATATAGCACCCAGGGGCCGGCCCCGGTCTTTTACCACCCGTAACACGGGAGAAAAATACAACCCGAAATAGACACCAGGTCCCATTGAATTAAAAAGATGTTATGGGTAAAAAAACATGAGTATTGTACGTATCTTTTCAATTTCCGATCTGCATACCGATTATAAAAGAAATCTTGACTGGGTTAAAAACCTTTCCCGCACATACTTTTTGAACGATTTCCTTATTCTGCCCGGAGATATTACCCATAAAACAGATGGGTTCAAACTGGCCCTGGAACTGTTGTCTGAAAAATTTTCCGGTCTCTTCTTTGTTCCGGGAAATCACGATTTATGGGTCGGTAATGATAATCCATCAGATTCCCTTCAAAAATATTCCCAGATTGAAGACATATGTAAGGAATACGGCGTTTTTACAACGGGACGAAAGGTGGGCAACGAAGAAAACTCTGTTTTTGTGCAGCCCATCCATTCCTGGTATGAAAAACCCGAAGAGAGCGCGGACAGTCTGTACTATGCCAAGAGAGGTGATGATCCTTCTCTTTGGATGTGGACGGATAACCGCTATATCAACTGGCCGGAAACGGCAGAAAAAGCTGTTAAAACTATTTTTAAAAAAAATGATATTACCTTGGCCATTAACAGCGGACTTCCGGTAATATCATTCAGCCATTTTCTGCCTGTGCAGAAAATAATTCTCCCCAAAGGTTTTGAGCTTTCAATGTTAGATACGTTTATTGATCCTTTCCCGGAATTCAATTTCAGCCGTGTTGCCGGGTCGTTAAAAATAGAGAGGATAATCAGAAAGTTGAATTCAAAACTACATATTTCCGGCCATCAGCACCGTTTCCGTTACAAAATTATTGACGGTATCTCCTATTTATCCCATGGATTGTATAATCCCAGGGAACGCGAAGAACTCAATGTGGCAGATGAAACTTTTCTGCCCAAATTGATTTGGACGTCAAAAAAAACATTTATACACCACGAAGAACAATAGACGCCGTTTTTAATGACCACCGCCTTAATGTCCCTTTTTTTTGACAGTAACTTCCGTATTTGTTAATAAATGCAGATAATCCGCTGCCACGATATGATTGATGTGTGATATCCGGTTTTGTTATTTGTTGGGGTAACTTCTGTTATGGAACTTCACTTGAGCCCCCCATAACGTGTTTTGAAGAAAGCGAAAACAACACCAAAATCAAAAACGGAATGATCAACCGGTTTAAATGACGGAAAAAATATGTGAAGCTCTTCCCGGTCAAGATGCTGTTGGACCCGTAGATGCATGGAGAATAATAAGGACGTAACAGATTGAAATCTTTATGCTCGCTTTCTGTATCGACAGCTGTGTTGCTTTTAGCCATAATGATATTGTGTGGTTGCTTTTGCCTTGGCAATGTCAGCCTGATTTTCGCACAGACCGGCCCTCTGTGGTCCGAAGATGATAAAGTCGTGGAAATGTCATTAACAGAGGCTGTTCTTTTGGCCCTGCGAAACAGCAGGACCATTAAAAATGCTTATCTGGACAGGGTAGTACAGAAATTTAATCTAAAGGTGGCTGAAGATGAGTTTATTCCCAATATATATTTAGACGCTGATCTGGAACGTTCACGCACAGATACAGATTCGATTTCAGAGGGCCAGCGAACCACGTCGACCTCGGAGACTGTCACCCGGGATGTTTATACGACCCTTACGCAGAAAATTCCCACTGGCGCCGAGTTTGAATTTATCTGGAACCATGGCAAATTGGATAACAATGCCGACAGTTCCGGATCGAAAAGCCAGAATGATATCGCTACCGGAAGCTGGGCAGTCTCTATAACACAGCCGTTGCTTAAAGGCGGGGGAATTGATGTCAACATGGCCTCTTTGCGAAACTCCCGCAACCGAGAACAGCAAAACATCCTGGGTCTTAAATCTACACTGATTAACACCATTACCCAGACCATTCTGGTCTATCGAAGTTTTCTCCAGGCCAATCAGCAGGTGAACATCAGCAAGGCATCTTTAGATCGATCCAAGGCCAATATGGAGATCAATAAATTGTTGGTGGAAACAGGCCGTATGCCGGCAAAGGATATCATTCAGGCGGAAGCGGATGTGGCAAATAAGGAGTTTTCACATCAGCAGATCTTAAATCAACTGGACAGCGTCAGGCTCAATCTGATTAACCAGCTGGATATTGACAAGTACACCCAAATTATTCCCACCGAAACCATTCAAATCATTAAAGTTGAGCCAAATCTCAAAAACTGTACGGATCTGGCTTTTGAGAATCAGCCTAACTACTTGCAGGCTCTGTTAAACATAAAAAATTTAGAGATCAATCTGGTCGTGGCTCAAAACAACAGACTCTGGGATCTGTCGTTGCAGGGCAACTACAATTCAACAGGAAAGGATACTAACCAGAACTCTTTGTCAGGTTTTAACAGGACCGATTTGGACAGCGGCCAGTGGAATGTGGGACTGTCTCTGAGTATCCCCCTTTATGGCGACCTCAGCCGCGAGCAACAGGTTGTAAGTGCAAAAACCAATCTGAGAAAGGCGGAGATATCCCTGCAGGAGACCAGATTTGGCATAGAGATCGATGTCAAGGATGCGATTCGGAATGTCAATTCAACCCTGATCCAGGTTGATCTGGCGACAAAAGCCAGGATTTTGACGGAAAAACAACTGGCTGTGGAGCAGGAAAAACTCAATGTGGGCCGGACGACCAATTTTCAGCTGGTGACGTTTCAAAACGATTTGGTCAACGCCCAGAATAATGAACTCAATGCTAAAATTGCCTATCTGAATGCTCTGTCCAGGTTGGATCAAATCATAGGAACAACGTTAGACACATGGAAAATTGAGTTTAAAACCGAACGAGATGATATTGAAAAGGAATTGCAAGGCAATGCAAGATGAATCTGCAGTTTATCCCCCGATTCTTGAAAGCAGAAATGGAGGACTGTTGAGCATTGACTTTGACGGGCAAATTTTGAACATCAGCCCTTCTGCTGCAGATATTTTAAGGATTACATCCGAGGATGCTGCCGGCAAAAAGATCGGGGATGTGTTTTCAAAACGACAAGGCAGTGAAGATTTTGTTCAGGCTGTTGATGAATTGCCGGCTGAACCGGATCCCCGGATTTATCGAATTGTAAATTTTCAGGCCGAGGGAAAATCGATTTTGTTATCCTTGAGTGCATCGGAGCTGAAACTTGCCGGATACGGCGGATCAAAGCCCATGG
The DNA here is from genome assembly GCF_963665355.1 of uncultured Desulfobacter sp. GTDB lineage: Bacteria > Desulfobacterota > Desulfobacteria > Desulfobacterales > Desulfobacteraceae > Desulfobacter. Next base: position 2,933,350 of record NZ_OY762229.1, on the reverse strand, counting down.
GGATTAATGTGATCATCAATGACATAACAGATCTTAAAAACCATCAGGAAAAAATCGACCGTTTGAATAAAATTGCCATCGCCCTATCCGACGAAACCGATATTCAATACCTTTTAGAGTTAATTGTTGAGGAAACAAGACGTTTTACGCATGCCGATGCCGGCAGTCTGTATATTGTGGAAGGAGATACCCTACATTTTCAGGTTGCGCAAAATGAAACCTTAAGGAACCGGGAAGGATATGACGTGTCATTCAAACCGTTTTCCATTCCCCTTTCCACCCAGAGCATTGCCGGCTATTGCGCCATTACCGGGGAAATTCTTAATATTAAAGATGTTCACAATATCCCGGAGAAGGTGCCTTACGCGTTCAATCCAGACTTTGATTTAAAAAACAATTACACGACCCGATCTACACTTGCGGTTCCCATGGCAGACCCGTCGGACAAAATTCTGGGTGTTCTGCAGTTGATAAATGCCGTTGATGAAATCGGCCAGGTGGCCGATTTCAGTAAATCGGCGGAACCCCTGGTCATGTCTCTGGCCTCACAGGCAGCTGTAGCCATTCGCAACGCAAAACTGGTGGCCGAGACCAAAAGCAAGCATCAGGAACTCAAAGACGCCTATATTGAAATTGAAAAAAGCCATGAGGATCTTAAGGGCTTGATGAAAAAAATGAGACTGATACGGCTCGGCACCGTATGTTTTGTCCTCATTCTTTTTTGGGGTGCGGGATACATGACATGGCAAAAGAATTTTTTCCCCCAAGGCACTCCTCAAGAAGATGTTCATTCAACGTTTCCGGAACAGGGCTCTGGGGGGACATGGGTTGTTAAGCCGGAACCTGTTTCTTCGGGCATCTCCCTGACCGGAAATATCGAACCTTTAGAGATCATCAACGTGATCAGCCCGTTCAGCGGCAGAATTACAAGTAAACATTTTTTTTACGGTAAAGAAGTCCAAAAAGGCGATCTGCTGCTGAAACTCGATACCTCGGCTCTCAAGGTGCGGCTCCGGGAAGCCCAAAGCGCTTTGATCAAAGCCCAGCAAAATTATAATAAGATAAAGGCCTGGAATACGAGCAACGAGGTATCTCGTGCCAGGAGATCTTTCATTAAAGCCAGGAACGCGCTTGAAGCTCTCAACCGAAAGAGCCAAGATACCAAAAAACTTTTTGACAGAGGAATCGTTTCTGCTCTGGAACTGGAATCCGTTACTAGCCAATTCGACAATCAAAAGCTGGACTTTGAAACCATTAAAGAAGAACTGGAAACCGTCCTGGAACAAGGTGACAAGCAGCATGTCGACATCGCCCGCATGCAGCTGGAGAATGCCCGCTCGCTGGTGCAGGATATCGAAGCAAAGATCGAAAAAAGTGATGTGCGGGCCCTTGCGACCGGTGTGGTTATCCGGCCGACGGGAGCGGAAAGTATCCAACCGGAAAATTTTCAAATCGGGGGAGCAGTTGCCGATAACAGTATTCTTCTGGCCATAGGCAATTTAGAGGGGCTTACCGTCAGAACCAAAGCGGATGAGGTGGATATCGGAAAAATTAGAGCCGGCCAGAAGGTAGTGGTTACCGGAGACGCGTTTCCCAATGTATCTTTGGAAGGCAGCATCAGAGATATCGCCTCCCAGGGCCGGGGGACCAAGGTGCCGACCTTCGATGTCACCGTTGCCATCAACAACGTTTCACCCGAACAAAAGCAAAAGGTTCGCTTGGGGATGACCGCCATACTCGAGGTAAATGTCTACGAGAATCCGTCGGCGCTGCTCGTGCCGCTGACCGCTGTAAAGCAATCGGGCAGCAAGAGTTTTATATCAATTCGTGACCGGGTTAGCGGGCAGGTTAAAGATGTGGAGGTTGAAACCGGCATGACCACCCTTCACTCGGTGGAAATCGTCAAAGGCATTCAGGCGGGTGATACGGTGGTGGTTCGATAGGTTCTAATATGATGCTGAAATTGGCTGACATAAAAAAATCGTACCGGCTCGGACCGGTGGATGTAGATGTCCTGAAAGGGGTTAATCTAACCGTTGAGCCGGGTGACATGTTGTCCGTTGTCGGGACTTCAGGTTGCGGCAAGTCTACCCTGATGAACATTATGGGATTTTTGGACAGCCCTTCGGCGGGGTATGTGTATTTTGAAGATAAAGACGTGTCCCATTTAACGGACAGCCAGCTTTCCATTATTCGAAATCAAAAAATCGGATTTGTTTTTCAGCAGTTTCATCTTTTGTGGCGATTGACCGCCCTGGAAAACGTCTGCCTGCCGCTGCTCTATCGCGGCGTGGATACGCGTCAGCGCATTCGGGTTGCCCGGGACATGCTGGCGATGGTCGATATGAGTGACCTGGGAGATCGGAAACCTGCCGAGCTTTCCAGCGGGCAACAGCAGCGGGTTGCCATTGCCCGGGCTCTGAGCGGAACACCTTCTCTGATACTGGCGGACGAGCCCACCGGCGCTTTGGATGCTAATGTCGGACAGGATATCATGAACCTTTTTCTGGATCTGAACCGAAACCACGGAAACACCATTGTTATTGTTACTCATAATCCCAATATTGCCAAACAGTGTAGACGTGCGGTGAGGATGAGAGACGGTATGTTGTATGAAGACTGGATCTGAATCTGTGATACTCAAAACCATTTTTATCGAAGCATTACGCAGTCTCTGGTACGCCAAGCAGCGCACCGTACTGGCCATCGTCGGTATCATTATCGGTATCGGTTCGGTGATTACCATCGTGTCCATGGGAACCATCGTTCAGCAAGAGGTTTTGAACCAGTTTAAAGAGATGGGCACCGATATTCTGACATTCACCAAGGGAAACGAATCAAAAGCCGGCATGGGGACGAAAATCGGCTTTCGTTTAGCCGATTCTCTAAACCTGCCCGAACACTGCTCTGATGTAAAAATTACTGCACCATACACCCAGCTTAACGGTACGTTGAAATTTGAAGGCAAGCGCATGGAAATTCCGGCACTGGGTATAACCGAATCTTTTAAGCCTATTAACAAGCTCACCCTTACCGCAGGCCGCTTTATTTCGGATCTGGACGTGTTCATGTATTATTGCGTTATTGGCGAGGATGTTGAGAAAAAACTGCAAAAATTAGGGGTTACCGATGTGGTGGGCACAAAAGTTACTTTCAGGGACCAGATATTCAGCATTATCGGGGTGGTGGCTGGTGTTTCCGAGAACAAGATACGGCCCGTTGAAATCAACCGGGGCATCCTGATTCCGGTTACCACCGCAATGCGGATGTCCAACAACCATGAAATTGAAAAAGTCATCGCCAAGTTGACGCCTCAAGGAGATGGAAAAGCAGCTGTTTCTCAGATCCAGCACTATTATAAAACCGTAGCCAACGGTCTTGGGGTTCAGATACAGACCGCTGAGGAATTAATCCGGCAGATGCAAACACAGATGCGTATGTTTACCCTGCTGCTGGGGATTATCGGTTGTATTTCCCTGATCGTCGGTGGGGTCGGCGTCATGAATGTCATGCTCGTGTCGGTTTCCGAACGTAAAAAGGAAATCGGCATTCGCCGGGCACTGGGAGCCCGGCAACAAGATATTTGGAACCAGTTCCTTGCAGAATCCATCATTCTTTGTTTTGCCGGAGGAATTATCGGTATCACGGTCGGTATTGGCGCTTCTTATATCGTTGCCCGATTTTTCGACTGGGGCTTTTTGATTTCAAATACAGCCGTTGTGCTGGGAGCAACCGTGTCGTTCGCGGCCGGTGTCTTTTTCGGTTTTTATCCGGCTCGGCAGGCGGCCCGATTAAATCCCGCTGACGCGCTGCGGGCGGAGTAACAAATTTCAACCGTAACCGATCCATACTAAATGAACCACCGCCTAAAAGACGGTGGTTCTAACCACGGACTTAAAAATTGGAGAAACCCGGGTTTTGCCTGCCCATGATATCGTATTTATGGCAGCTGAAACTTTTTGACCATTGCATTCAGGCTTTCAGATAGCTTGGATAGTTCGCCCGCACTGATATTGATCTGTTTGCTGCCCTGATTCATCTCTTCGGTGGCATTGCTGACCTGGGTGATATCCTTTGTCACTTCAGCGGCCACAGCAGATGTCTGGTTCACGTTTTCATTGACCTCCTGAACACCCTGGGACGCCTGAGCCACGTTATTGGCGATTTCCTGGGTCGTGGCAGCCTGTTCCTCAATGGCGGCGGCAACCGTTGTGACAATGTCGTTCACCTCATTGATGATTTCAACGATCATGCCAATAGCCGTGACAGATTCATTGGTTGTGGTCTGGACCCCGGCAATTTTTTCACTGATCTCCTTTGTTGCACTGGCAGTCTGCTGGGCAAGTGTCTTGATTTCCCCTGCCACAACGGCAAAGCCTTTGCCAGCCTCGCCAGCCCTTGCCGCCTCAATGGTTGCATTCAGTGCCAGAAGGTTGGTCTGCTCGGAGATATCGGCAATGGTCTCGGTTACTTTGCTGATCTCAGATGCAGCTTTACCAAGGGCATCTACCTTTAAGGAGACCTGCTTGGCTGCATCCACAGCCCTGGATGTTGTTTCGCTGCCCTTTGCCGTGTTGCCTGCAATTTCATTTATGGTGGCAGACATCTCTTCGGCTGCGGCAACAATCACCTGGATGCTTGCACTGGTCTGCTCTGTGGCCGCGGCAACAGAGTTCATGTTGGTGGCCATTTCCTCGGCAGAGGCCGCGACATTATTTGATCTGTCGGCAGTCTGTTTCGAACTTGTTGTTATCTGTTCGGAAATAGCGGACAACTCCGTTGAAGAGGCTGTCAGTGTCTGTACGCTCTCGATGATGTCACTGAGCATCTGGGACAAATTCTGGGCCATGAGCTTCATGTCTTTGTACACACCGTTATTCTTCTGAAGATCAAATTTAACAGCCAGGTTTCCCTGGGCAATATTGTTGGCAATATCTGCGATCTCTGCCGGATCACTGCCAAGCTGGGACAAAACACTCCTCCTGATAAAGATGGCTGTTCCTATCCCTAACAATACAGCTAAAACTGAGACACCGATGAGCAGCCCTTTGGACATGGCAATCTGCCGGTTCGTTTTCAGCTGCTGGGCGGCCAGGGAGGAATTGACAATATCCTGGACTTCACGCGCGCATGTGACCATGGCCTTGTCAATTCCTTTTTGAGAGTCTTTCAGTTGTTTAATTTTGGAGAAGGCCTGACGGTAACCGTTTAAAGCCTGTATAATTGAGTTGTTATCCTTTCCCATATCGACGAGTTGATCAATTATACCGTTGACCTTGATGAAATAAGATTCCTCATTCCGAATCATGAAGTTTTTTTCATAGCGACGGCATTGCAGCGCCAATTGAATCATAGTCTCGGCGTGTTCAGCGCTTTTTATAACATTGGCAAGCTTCCTGACATCAGCGTCCTGGGCAATAAGACGGTCGCATTCACCACGACTGGCTTCAAGAATGGCCCTGGCAGCTGATTCCACCTGTCTTGCCGATGCTTCCATTGCCGTGTCTGCTTCTCTTACGCCATGTTCCAGGTTTACATACTCCTGGAATTCCTGTTTGTATTTGTCGACCATCCTGATCATATCATCCATATGCTGGATGGTTTTGGGGTCTCTTGAACGGGTTTTGATGGCCTCAATGTCTTCTTTAAGTTCATCGGCGTTTTTAAGGACAGCATCCACATAAGATGTGTCTTTTCTGATAATAAAGTTTTTTTCCTGCTGGCGTGCTTTATACATTTCCTGGACCAGATCCCCGGTGTCAATGGCATCAGTCGTTTCCCTGACAACTTTTGAAAGCCCGTTAATGCCAACTGCGGCTGCAGCGATGAGCAATACCAGCACAATGCCAAAACCAAAATTAATTTTTGTTCCAAGTTTAACATAACTTGACATGTTTATAGTTCTCCCATTTTTTCTAACTGATTTTATAGGAAGATCCGTACAACCCATACAGATCTTTTAACTTTCGTTGAGGGCTGAGCCTGGCAGCTGATATGTCAGATGGCCGTTATATGAATCATAGTTCTATGCCTTGATTATCGTTTTTTAGAAGGGATTAAAGGACGGAATCCCATCCCCGGGAACTATTACCCGAGACTTCGACCAGACAAGAACATTTTCGTTCAAACAGCATTTTTAAAACGCAGATCGAAATAACGACGAATTGCAAATGGAATAATACCCCCACAACTGACTGACAAAAAAAACAAAAATGGGGCTACCTCCCATCTCCGCATTTTTCATTTTTGTTTGATTGCCCTAATTGTCACGTATAATAGTCAATCTGGCCGAAAGGGTCAATATCAATCTAAAGACAATCGAGACTGTCTGTTTTTCCGTTTTTTTTGTTCCCGCTCAACCTGTTGAGCCCAGCGCGTTGGCAATTGCATTAACACACTGCAGAAGAGCAAACAGATAATGGTCTTCTTCTTTGGACCTTGCCTTTTTGGCTTCACGCCATTTGTGCAGCAATTCCACCTGGGCATCGTGCAAATTATTGAGCGCCTCGGCCCTGAGTATGGTTGAATAATAGTGATTGATGCGTCGTTCGTTAATTGGCCGCTTCAACACATCGGCCACCATGCTTCGCGTCAAGTCCAGTTCCGTTTTAATCATCGCCATGATTCGGTCACGAATTTCCACATTTTCAACCAGCGAAGCATACTTCTCCATAACCCTTACATCCGTGGACACCAGACTGCTGTCCAGATTTGTCATCACATAACGTACAAAAGGATCATATTCAACGAAATGAAGCAATTTTCTGTATTCTTCCGGGTTTTTATTTTTCAGCTCATTCAATGTGGAACCAACACCGTACCAGCTGGTAATGTTAAAACGCGATTGCGACCAGCTGAACACCCAGGGAATTGCCCGAAGGTCCTCCATGGTGCGCTTTCCTGTACGACGCGCCGGGCGTGAGCCGATTTTGCTGGACTCTATCACATCAATTGGTGTTGCCTGGGAAAAGAAGGTGATAAAATCTGGATCCGAAATCAACTTCAGGTAATAATGACGCCCCCGGTCACCTAATTGATGGAAGAGGCTCTCAACGTCTTCGCCCTTGCCCTTTGCATTTTCGTGCAACACGGTTTGTGCCGTAACACTTGCAACCATCAGTTCCAGATTATATGCAGCATTCACCATGTTGGCATATTTTCGCTCAATGGTCTCGCCCTGCTCTGTCACACGAAACTTGCCGTTGATTGATCCGTGCGGCAATGTTTTGATGAACCAATGACTTGGTCCCGCACCACGACTGATGCTGCCACCGGTACCGTGAAAAAAACGAATTTTCACACCGTGTTTTTGCCCTGTTTTCGTCAACTCTTTCTGTGCCACATGCAAGAACCAGGAACTGGCCAAAATACCGCCGTCCTTGTTACTGTCGGAATAACCGATCATCACATCCTGAATCAGTTCTCCGTTGAAATTCTCCCGGGCCTGCATCTGCAAACTGTTTTTTACAACGGACTGGCTCAGGTAATCGTCCAGAATATCTGCACTGAATGTCAAGTCTTCAATGGTTTCAAAAAGCGGTACAACGGGAAGAACAGCCCCCAGCTGACCGTCTTTTTTCACAATCAAACCCACTTCGCGCATGAACAGGTAAACCGTAAGGAGATCTTCCGTATTCCGGGTCATACTCACAATCAGCCTTCCCAAGGCTCCCGGACTGTAGCGTTGAATATGGACACTTACGACCTGCAAGGCCCCAATCACATTTTGCCCTTCCGGATCAAGGCTTGTATGCTGCACCAGAAACGGACGGTTGATTTTCAGTTCCCGATCCAGAAACGCGCGCCTGGCCGCCTGAGACTCTTCAATCTGGGCAGCGGCTTCTTCCCCCAGAGATGCGGTAACCAGCTGCTTCAATGCTTTTTCATGATAGTCGCTGTTCTGGCGAATATCCAACTTCGCCAGATGGAAACCAAAAATCTTTAAAATTCGCTTCATCCGCCCCACATCAACATGGGCGATCTCACCGATACCACAGTTCTCTAATTCGCTGTAAAGCAGATTTAAGTCAGCGATCAAATCAACGGAGCTTTTATAACTGTCCGGTTTATCTTCCAGTTCAAGATTGAACTCCCGGCTCAGATCAATGGGAATTTTTTGAATCAGAATCAGTACATACGCCTTAAATATCTCTTCGGCCTGTTCTTTGAACTCAACTTCGGCATTAACCCCGATTTCCTGCCTAAGCTCCTTAATACGCCCGGCAAAATCCTTACTCACCCCCAAAATATTGTGATAGATACTCAGTTTTTGCGCCAACTCCTTTAACTCATTTTTAATGATATAAAATGCATGAATACGAAGCTTTTCCAGTGTCTGCCTGGTAATTTCCGGCGTGACCAACGGGTGGCCGTCACGGTCCCCGCCAACCCAGTTTCCAAACGACAGCACCGGAAGTAAATCCGAGTTATCAAGCATGATTGGATCAAATCCGGATTCTTTCCAGGCCTGGCGCAGACGTTTATCCAAAATCATAATCACACCGGGGAAAACATGGGTCAGATAGTACAAAATATTATCCAGCTCCGACTCCAGTCGCGGCTTTTCAATATAGATTTCTCCAACATGCCACAGGCGGTGCAAAATCTGCTTGATCTCCTGTCTGATCTCAGCTTGTTCAATTCGGGTGTACATTTGGTTTTCGCGCCTGACCAGCAGCAGATACAACCTGCGGTATTCCTGTAACACCACGGCGCGCTTGGCTTCTGTGGGGTGTGCCGTTAAAACAGGTTCCACCAGAACTTTAGGCAGTGTCTTCAGAATTTGGGACTCGGTGATCCCCCTGGACTTCAAATACTGGAACTGATTCGCCCACAGTCCGTTCACCTGGGCCATATCCTCATCTTCTTTCTGGCGCCGACTTTGTACCGCCCCGTTCACCTCCACCAGATTTAACAGCTGAAAACACATGGACATCATGTGGATATATTCATTGCTCGTCAGATCCGAATCTGACGGAACCGCAAAATTGAGCCACGGAAGCAAACCAACCAGCTTGTGCTGGTGATTTTCCTCCAGCACCTCTTTAAAGCAATGCAACAGAAAATGAAGATCGTCATAGGGCTTGCCCAATGCATTTTTGACCTGGGTAAAAACTGTGTTCATAGTATTTTCTACTTATTGGGTTAAAATAAATATGAATTATGGATCAGCCCGTCACGATTGTCAAATCTGTAAATTGCGTAATTATACCGGGTCTGAAATTGACTCGTGAAACTTAATTTTTAGGAAGTTAAAATGATTCCAATTAAAACCATACAGAAGAATGAGAAAAACAAAAAAAACTGCACATTACATTTTTTAAAAATAATGTTAACATACCTGAAAAAAGAAAATTATTCCCGGAACAATGAAAATGTACCCAAGAATGTGTAAAAGACAGATCGCTGTCACAACAGCGGCTCTCGGCTTTTTTATTATGATTGCCTGTACTGGTTCTGCCGGAACCACGGTGATCGCAGATCGCACACCAACGCCCAACAACGGACATGAAAAATGGCGAATCGCCTATTATGAAGGTGGAGCGTATGTTGATTACACCGATTCCATGCGGGCCATTATCAAGGGATTAATGGAATACGGCTGGATTGAAAGAGCGATTCTGCCCAATATCCGTGGCGATGTGGAAAAACCCTATTGGAACTGGCTGGCCACCAAGGCACAGAGCAAGCGGCTTTCATTTTACAAAGAGGATGCATTCAGTGCGGGATGGTCTTCTGAACAGCGCGATATGGTTAGAAAAGAGGTGCTCACTCTTCTAAAAAGCAACAAAATTGACCTGGTTATTGCCATGGGGACCTGGGCTGGCCAGGATCTTGCCACCCCGGAACACCACGTGCCCACCATTGTGACCTCCACCTCCAATCCCATTGAGGCGAAAATTATTAAAAGCGCCAGGGATTCAGGGCTGGATCATGTGACAGCCCGGGTTGATCCGAGTCGCTACCTGAGGCAAATCCGTATGTTTCACCGCATCGTGGGGTTTAAGACCCTGGGCGTGGTCTATGAAAACTCCGACGAAGGTCGCATATATGCCGCAGTAAAGGAACTGGAACAGGTTGCCCAGGAACGCGGCTTTTCACTTGTGCGCTGCTTTTTTACAGATCAGACAGAGGACCGGGAAACATCGGACCGGCAGTGCATGGAATGTATGGAACAGATTGCCGAAAAGGCAGACGCTGTTTACCTTCCGGCCATGCTGGCCATTGATGAGCAGATCTGTCAGATTTCAGAAATGCTCAAAGCCAAACGCATACCCTCTTTTTCCATGCTCGGTTCAAAACATGTGGCAAAGGGTATCCTTTTAAGTGTCTCCACAGACGAAGGCCACCATACCCAGGGACGGTATGAAGCAAAAAAAATCATCGACATTTTAATCGGGGTCCGGCCAAGGGATTTGAATCAGATCTCCCCCGACCCCCTTGATCCGGCTGTTAACATGGATACAGCCAAGGCCATCGGATTCGAGGTACCGGCGGGTATTTTAAGGATCGCAAAAAAATTTTATGACAATATCTGCCAGTAAAAATAAGCGGCTGAAATATTATTCAGTCCTGGTGATTTTCTGCCTGATCTACTGGGTCATTGACAGCCTGTGGTCCTATGTCTCGTTTGAAAAAAATTTACTGGCGCTCATGTTCAGTGAACCAACCTCTCTTATGGACACGCTGATGCTCCGGGTTTCGCCCTACCAAATGGTCTCCAGGCTGATCGTGATCGGACTTTTTGCCCTTACCGGCACCATACTTTTCGAAGTCATAATTTCCAAACACCGTACGGAAGAAGCTCTGCGCTACAGCGAAGCCAGTTACAGCACACTGGTAAACCATGCAGGAGAAGCTATTTTCGTCTCCCAGGATTTACGGGTAAAATTCGCCAACCCCAAGACAGCTGAATTTACAGGCATTGACACGGAATCTATGGTCGGAAAACCCCTGCTCCAGTTCGTCCACCCGGACGACATGTCCACCATGAAGCGTTTTACCCAACAGCAGGGTGATCCATCCACCACAACAAACAGCTGCTCCTTTCGCATGATAAACAAAAAAAAAGGCATCATGTGGGTGCACATCAATTCAATCCCCATCACATGGGAAAATCAGCACGCCACACTCAATTTTCTGCATGACATCAGCGAAAGAACAAAACTGGCAGAACAACTCAGGCGGTCTGAAAGAATGGAAACCATCGGCATGCTGGCCGGCGGGGTGGCCCATGATCTGAACAATATCCTCACGGGCCTGGTTAGTTATCCGGACCTTCTGCTTATGGATATCCCCGAAAACAACGCCTTGCGAAAACCTCTTCTGGCCATGAAGAGATCGGGCAAAAGGGCAGCTCTGATTGTACAGGATCTTTTAACTCTGGCCCGAAGAAACGTACCCGGCATGGACGTGGTCCAGCTTAACACCGTTGTCCGGGACTACCTGGACTCCCCGGAATTTATTGAACTGACCAAGGGACATCCCGGAATTAAAATTGAAAACAGGCCGGCTCAGGATCTGTTAAACATCCGGGGTTCAGCTGTTCACCTGTCAAAAATAGTCATGAACCTGATTTCCAATGCTGCAGAGGCCTGCGACCACAATGACACCATCATAATCTCAACGGCCAACCAATACGTTGACCGGGCGATTAAAGGATATGAAGAGATAAAAGAGGGAATTTATGCTGTGCTCAGAGTGTGTGATTCAGGCCAGGGTATCAGCCCTTCGGACATTGCACACATATTTGAGCCCTTTTACTCCAAAAAAGTCATGGGCCGCAGCGGAACCGGGCTTGGCATGGCCGTTATATGGGGAACGGTAAAAGACCACAACGGGTATATTGACCTGAAAAGCACTCCCGGCCAAGGCACCGAAGTGTGCATCTATTTCCCTGTTACCCGGGAAGCCGTTATCCAGCCGGCCGAACAGTCCACCTCGGAGCTGAAAGGCAATGGTGAACGCATACTGATCATTGATGACGTAAAAGAGCAGCAGGAAGTCGGTATTTTAATACTGACACGACTGGGATATCAGGCCCGTGCTGTATCCACCGGTGAAGACGGTGTGCGTGAGTTCAAAAACAATCCTGCGGATCTGGTTATCCTTGACATGATTCTGCCCGGCAGCATGGATGGTCTGGATACGTATAAAGAGATCATAAAAATAAATCCGGGCCAAAAAACGCTGATCACCAGCGGATTTTCCCAGACCGAACGAGTCAGGGAAATGCAGCGCCTGGGCGCAGGCAGATATCTTAGAAAGCCCTATACCATGACCGATATCGGCCAGGCAATCAAACTTGCGTTCTCCTGTTAAGTTCACAACGATGACATGGAAATCAAAAGAGTCAAATTCAAAACTGTCAATGACACTATGACGCATCCGATATGGACCAGTTACGGCAAAATGCCGACAAGGCTACGTATATGGCGAAAAACAATGGTCGAAATCAAGTTATCAGTTTTTAATTAACTTAAACACTTCCGGCAGAGGCTTGCCGGCCCGGATATCAAAATGCCGGACGTTGATCGCGTTTTCTAAAGCGGCAATGCGGGCCTCGCACTCGGGATGGGATGCAAAATATGCCATGAACATTGTCGAATCTTGTTCTTCTTTCATGGCTTGAAAAAATTCATCGGCCCCACCGGCATGACCATAGTAGCAGACCAGGGTTTCCAAAGCCCGGGCGTCGGCCATGCTTTCCCGCTGCCGGGAGTACCGGGCCTGGGTCAGCTGGACGCCCGGAGCCATCAGTTGGGTCATATTTGAACCGGAACCTGTCAGAAGTGCGGAAAGCACTGTAAGGACAATGCCCCGGCCCATGCCCCGGAGATGATCCCTGTTTTTGAAATGCCCCAGTTCATGGGCCAGCACAAAGGCCATACCGTTTTCCGAAGAGACCCTGTCAAAAATCCCTGAAAAAACGACGATGTTCCCCCCGGCCAGGGCCATGGCATTGGCTGTATCCGATGGAATGACGACAATTTTCACAGGGCAATCAATCTCACAGCATTTTCGCAAACCATCTGCAAGCTGCTGGAGCGCGGCCTGGCAGGAGCGATCCTGCTGGGTTGTCAGGTCTGACGGGACCGAAAACCCCGAAAAAATCGCAGCCTCCATTTCCGGCGAAATACGGGCAACGGCCCAATCCACAAGAAATCCAAGTATGATATAACCCGCCAGAAAAAAGGCAACGACACCGGAAAACAGCACCAGGGCCTCTTTGACCGGGCTGTCCCGGGAAATGTTGTCGTTATATTCGGGCAGTGCCGGTTTATAATCCATCAGTGTGGTTCAAAATATACGGCTGTACCATAGGCCAGGACCTCCACAGACCCGACCTGTTTTCTTTTGCCCTTGTAAATGGATGAGGTTTCCAGGCGCAGATTAATAATTTCATCGGCATCGCCGCTGGATTCATGCAGCCGGAGTATCGCCTCACGCCGGGCCCGATCCAGAAGGGTTTCATACGCACGGACCTCACCGCCGAAAATATTTCGCAGACCCGCCACAATGCGTTTGAAATAATCCACTGAGATGACCACATTGCCGCACACCAGTTCACTTTTTCGGATCGTGCGTCCCGAATCGCTGACTGTTTTATATGTGCTGGCCGGCCGGGTCATCCAGAACTGTTCCCGGTCTTCAATGGAACGGTAGTGTTTTGATTCGGCCACACGTCCGAAAATATAGCCCAGCATAATCAGAATAATAAAAATTATCAGCTGTTCCATGGCCTACTCCACGGTCACGGCAGTGCCGTAGACATAAAGCTCCGCCGCCCCTGCCGCAACGGATGAGGTTGAAAACCGGACATTAACAACAGCATTGGCCCCCATCTGCTGGGCCTGGGACAGCATGCGCTCAATGGCCTGGTCCCGGGATTCCTGTAAAAGCTCGGTGTAGCCCTTAAGCTCCCCGCCGAAAATGTTTTTCAATGATGCCATCAGGTCCCGGCCCACATGTTTGGCCCGCACTGTGCTGCCCGATACCACACCATGGAATGCCGTCGTTCTTCTACCTGGAATTTCTTCGGTGTTTGTCATCAGCATTTTTTGACCTCCTGATTTTCTGATTTTCGGAATGTTAAAGAAACATGAATGCCATTTATTTTGGACGGCAGCCTGCCCGATGTCAAGCTAAATGGAGGATAACATTGAAATCAACGGCTTTGGCAATGAATCGGCCGGTATCCACTGCAGCCGCACAGGCCGGCACACTTCGGGCATATCATTTTTACTTTTTTTGACTCTGTTTTTTCAGCAACTTATATGATATGTTTTTTTGCTTTATCAAGATGGCAATGATAAAAGATACAGCACAAAGAATATGGATACTGCTTAAGGAGAATTACCCCATATGGGACGCTTAAATGATTTTGAACTGGCGCTTAAACAGGTCAGCGACAGTCCGCTAATATATAAGGTAAAAATACCTTCGGAATGCACTTTTTTCCAGGATGTCCGGCGCTACCAGAGTATCGGGCCCCACATGGAGATCCGAATTATTCCGGTGAACGGGTTAATTGAGCTTGACCCGGACATGGAACCTACATCCTTTAACAAACTGACCGGGGCCGAACGTAAAGCCCTGGTGGATTATCTGACTGTCCGTGTTGCCAGGGGCGACAACATCGGCTTTGCCTGGGCTTTTTTTAAGTCCCGGGATAAAAAGAAAAGCCTTGTGGCCTACGGGGGCAACGTGGTGCACAATGACACCTTTCTGGGCAAGGAGCGTGTAACGGCTCTGCTTTCGCTGCTCCAGAAACAAAAAGGCATAAGTAAAATGAAACGGCGCCTGTTCCCCTGGTTTGCCGCGCTGCTGCTCATTTCCCTGATTGTCCTGGGCGGATCCCAATACGGCCATCTGTTAAAAAACATTCCCTTTATCACCGGCATGGGCCAGAAAACCGGCCCTGAAATGCAATTTTACCAATCCGTATTTCCCGACTTATCTGCCTGGCTCAAGGAGGGACGGCCGGAACAGAAGGATGTGGCTAAAAAGCTGTTAAAAACCGAATATGTCTCCCACATGCTTGACACCATGTCCCTGCCCGACTACCGCCAGGAGGGCGATCAGGAGATGAACCGGGGAAGCCGGCTGATCCTGTTTGTATATTTCAACTATAACAATCAGGTTGAAGAACTGATCAGCTCCCGCAGGGAGGTTCTGGCAGGGACACAGTTCATGCGCCTGGCCCGGATTTACTCAACCCTGCAGTCCGGTTATGCCGCCAACATTTTTTATTTTAAAGTCGGTGATTTGAACATCAAACACACTGAAATCTCCAATTACATGAAGGAGAACATGATCTCCTACCATGATTTTAAAAAAATCCGGGATGAAAATGCCTTTGCAGAACTCATGGCCAGCGACCGCATCAGCTATAAAATGAAAGGCTTTCTGGAAAATGTTTACACCTTTACCCCCCTTCGCATTGACACCAAAATAAACGGCAGATCCTGGTATCTGCTCACCCGGAACAACAATTCCGGCGGTCTTGATTTTGCCGCCTTCTTCCACCAGGACAACGCCACACTTGTGCCCAAACGCATCGGAAACCTGGTTCTGGAAGACAAAAATCTGCCTGCGGACATGGCCTGGTATGCCCTGGATGACAACCAGGCAAGGGAGCTGAAACTGTCGGAAAGTTCACTGACCTATTTCAGTACTGAAACCGGCCAGATCAACCAGCTTGGCATCATTAACGAGCGGATCAATGCCATGGGCCTTTCCAGACTGTCCCAGGACCGGATCAAGGCCAGTGTCCACCGGGAACTGCTCATGGGAGACGCCAAGGGGAAATACGGCATCCAGACCAATGATCCCATCACGAGCCTGGTGCTGTCCAACCTGATCACCAAATCATCCTTTGAGCAGGAGGCCAATGTCTCCCTGAAACGTGACCCCATCCAGTTCAACACCACCCTGATACAGCTCTCCAAGGATGACAGCTTCTCGGTTCAGTCCGTAACCATTACGCCGGGCACCACCAATATCATCCGGTTGTTTGAGCCCCTGGACAGCTTTAAGGCAAAATTCAGGGACGGCACATCCACCACCTTTGAGAAGGCCAGCGTCAACCTGTTCAACCCGTTTACTTTTATGGTATCCAGGGACAGCATCACCTTATGCTTCCGCCACGACATCACGGACATGACCGTTGAAACCGCCGACACACAGCTTCAAATTGTTAAGGCCAAGGACGGAAATTATCAGATTGTAAAAATGCCATAAGACTTAATGTTTTTTTAAGACATCAGCATCAAGGAGTTCTATTTAACCATATGTTTGACAACACAGCCCGGCTTTTAAAAATCCAGAACGCAATCAAGGAGATTGTCCAACAGCTTGCCGGCCTGCCGGCCCGGCAGACCGAGCGTGTGGACAAGGTCATTGATCGCTGCCAGCAGTGCCTGAAAACGGCACCGGACACGGATCTGCCCGTATATATCCATATCACGGGCACGGACAAATCCTTTAAGACCAGCTATCTTCTGGACCTGTTTGACAATGATAAACTTCGCGAACTTTTTGCGGTCAAGCAGCGCAACACCTCGGAGAACACGGCAGTTCCCTGCCTTGTGGAACCGGTATCCTGGACCGACGATGTGGTGGTCAGCCAGATCAGCATCTCCACGGGCAATGTGATCCGGGACCGGTTGACCCAGGAGCAGTTCAACCGCCTGTACGACCTGTCCTCCGGGGCGGATCCGGATGATTATCTCATCCGGGTGGCCGTTCCCGAAAACCAGACCCCCATGACCCTGCCGGTGATTGAATATCCGGGCATCAAAGAGGGGGCCGACGCCATTGCCTTCCAGAAGGAGCGCCATGAAAAATTCCAGGCCAACATGCTGGACTGCCTGGAACGTTACCCCGGCATTCTTGTGGCCTGTTTCCAGCACAAAATCGCCATCCCCCCGGGCCATCCCCTGGATGCCATTCTCAAAAAGTACCGTACGGTGCTGGAGACCACCCACGCCTACCAGAAACTGCCGCTGATCCTGTCCCTGCAGGGAGACAGTGCCGTGGCAAGCTATTGCGGCAACACCAATGTGGAACAGGATCTGGAAAGCGATTTCAAAAGTTATAAAGCCTTTGAAACCGTGGTCCAGCTTATCAACCCGTGCAACAGCCAATATCCGGTGAACTTTATCTCCCCGGGTCCCCACGTGGATAACTGGATACGCAACCTGTCCCGATACAAAGATTTACGTGAAATTAAAGACCAGATCCAGAAGGACGGAGGCATTGCCTGGTCCCGGCAGATGCTGGGAGAGATCTGCACCACCTCCAATATCAAGGACGCCCTGGACAATATGTTTCTGATGCCCTGGATCAGGAAGGCTGAAAAAATTCACACCCAGGCCGTTGACCTGCTCTATGAAATTGAAAGCTATGATGAGGTGGCCGAAGTCAAGGAGCGCATACGCAAAGCCATTCTCAAGGATACCTACCAGAATCTTCGGCACTTTTTCGACCAGGAGTTCAAATACAGCGAAGACGGAATGATCCAGGACCACCAGGCATTCTGGAGCACCATATTCACCCAGTACCTGGACCAGTTTCTGGCCGACAGCCCCAAAAGCAAGGCCATTGCCGAGGTCCTGTGGCACAACATGCACCATCGCCTGGACCCGGACAACAAAGGCTTTTTAAGTGCAAGGGAGAGGGATTTGCCCCACATCATCATGAACATGGCGGAATTTTATGTTCCCAATATGCTGGTGCGCGGCGATTTTACCCTTGTTGAAAGACGTATTAAAGAGGATGCCCAACATGTGGTTTAATCTGTTCAAACGCAAAAAAAAGGAAGTGGACCAGTTCCAGCTGGAACTGGAGGATGACGGCAAACTGTACTATGAAACCATTGCCGGACGCACCCCAAGGGACGTCCAGAACCACGAGGAATATATACTTTTCATTGATTTCGGCTCCTACCGGACCAGCGTTCTGTGCTGGCCCTGCAGTTTTGGCCGGGATAAGATCACCGACTCATGGCAGTATGTGGTCCACGGAGACTCCGATGCCCAGGGGGGATTCCCTTCGGCCTTTATCAATCCGCCTTCCGGGGATGAGCGGGATTTTGCCTTTGTTCCCAATATGGGTGAAGACTATGTGAGCTCAAGTCAGGTTGTGAAAAGCGCCAAATATGAATTTGCCTCCAAATTTGCAGCCTACAAAGGCAATGTTCCCCAGTTCAAGCTGTACATCAAAAAAATACTTGAATACAGTTTCAGGTACATCACCGAACCCAACAAGGACCGGCCCTGGAACGGACCTGCAATTCCGGTGATTACGGAGATCCGGGTGACGGTGCCGGACCTGTTCATTGAAAACTTGAGAAACGGGTACAAGGAAAATATCTATTCCGTGTGCATGAATCTCTCCTCGGACCGGAAATGGAAATGGCTTTTCCCAAGTGATTTAAGGCATTTGAGAAAAACTTTTGTCAATATTTCCGCCGATGAGAGCGGGGCGTGCGAGCTTTATTTCCTGAACCTGATCAAACTGTTGCCGTTCTGGGACCTGTCCGGCCAGAAAGACCGGCTGCCCAATCTCAAGGATGTGGATTTTATCTTTTCCCATGCGGCCCAGCGCGATCCCAATGCCGATAATCTTCAGTTTGTGGTGTGCCACATTGACATTGGCGGACTGACCACGGATGTCAGCGTTCTTCTGGCCAACACCTACCAGGATCCGGCCCTTGGCATCACCACGGCCCTGAACCGCAAGGAATCCTTTTCCGAACGAAAGGCCGGGGAATATTTTGCCGAGGCCTTTGCCCAGACCCGCTCACCGGAGGAGACCGGCCCCTGGTGGGACAATGACCGGTTCCTTGCAAGGGATTTTTCACGGTTCCTGGAACTGTTATGCGGCAAACAGGCAGGCCTGCTCAATGAGTGGCGCAAGGACAGAAATCTGTCCGGCATCTATTTTCTGATTTCAGGCCGCCCCACCAAGTCCGAAAAGGTCAGAAAGGCCATTAAAAAGCACATCCTCAAGGAGTTCAACAAGGATGAGCTGCTGCTGTTGCCCGAACACTGCCTCTTCATGGCCGAGTACCGGCATGTGGGCAAAAACCAGGAAGGTGAGCGCTATGCCAAGAGAATCTCCCATTTTGAAAAGCTGATCACCCTTCTGGGCAATGTCTATACCCTTTATGACGGGTATGAAATCTGTGTGGATGACCACAAGTATTACATTTCCCTGGACACGGATACCCGGACCACCGCCCAGATGGAGGTACTGCCCGGGCGGATCTACAACATGGAAGAGTTTGAAAATTATAAGAAATCGGCAGAGCACAACAATGTCAACCACCTGGCCTTTACCAGATTTCCGGCCGGGGAAAACAGCACCCGGTTTCTTACGGTAAAAACCATAGCCCGGCAGACTGCCTTTCCCGTAATCCGGGTCTCCCAGACCAGTGACAACCAGGCATGGATCATGCCGTCTCTGATGATCACCAATCTGGAACAGAATGATCAGGCGTTTGACCTGTCATGGGGCTCACTATCCTTGGAGTAGTGTTTGGACGAAAAGCCACCCATCTGCAACGCCGCAGATGGGCAACTTTTCATCCAAACACGGGGTTCTTTTCAGGCATCAACGTAAATTATAAAGGAAAAGTATAATGGAATTAATCAGCGTAACCATAGAAAATCCGGAAGAACTCAACTTTATCCTGGGTCATTCCCATTTTATCAAAACCGTTGAAGACATTCATGAGGCCATTGTCTGCACCGTTCCCAACGCCAAATTCGGCGTGGCGTTCTGCGAGGCTTCCGGGGAGTGCCTGATCCGTCATTCCGGCACTGACGAACAGATGCTTGAGCTTGCGAAAAAGAACGCCCAGGCTCTGTCAGCAGGCCATACCTTTATCATTTTCATGAAAGACATGTTCCCCATCAACATCGTGAACACCATCCAGGCTGTTCCCGAGGTAGTTCGCATCCACTGCGCCACTGCCAACCCCGTACAGGTGATCATGGCCCAGACCGGCCAAGGCAGAGGCATCCTGGGGGTGGTGGACGGTTTTTCCTCCAAGGGCGTTGAAACCCCGGAAGATATTGAAAAACGCAAAGGTTTTCTAAGAATGATCGGCTACAAGCTGTAACAGCCGGTATTGAACCTTTATACCTATTTCATGAAACTGGTGCGATCTGCAAACAAGCTCAGCTGCTGGGTTTTGATGGCAATCAGAACGACTGCTTACCAGAATCAGATATGGGTCAGTACAAACAGTCCTGGAACGTTATAAAAATTTCCCCCAACATTTCATGTAAATAGAATGCTGGGGGAAAAACCTCATTTTGCAAAGCCATCTGTCAAGAAGCGTTGGTGTCAAAATCAAGCTGGCACTGATCATTAAGCCTTGTTCTGATCAGGACAATGGCAATGGCCACCACCGGCAAGGCCAAAACAAAACCGATAACCGGTAAAAATGTGAATCCAAGAACAACAAGTCCAAGGGAGAATACGACGAACACCCCGGCTAAAAAGTATTTAGAAATCCTTTCAGATGTACATGTGATATTATCCATAGCCACCTCCTGGCGTTTAGTGTTTCGAAAATTAGCTCTATTAATATCTCTTGGCACAAAAAGCTTAAATAGTTAGCCGAAACTCACTCAAGCTTTCACAAAAACTAATACCGGATAAAAATTATGCAAGGCTTTTTTTTCAAAACAACAAAATCGGAAAGGCCCTGGCACAAAAATGCCTGGATACAAACTGGCGGGTGTTGGGAATTGGTACACATCAAAAAGAGATCCCCTGTCCGATACACATGATCATTTTTCTTGAATAAACGCGGAAACATTTTTGCATGGAATCTGGGGGGGCAGTTGATGATCAGTTTATCGGAATTCCAGGCAAGGCACTGAGGAGTTCAGCTTGCTTAGTTCCATCGATCAATTGCTCTTGACAAAAATCTAATGGGTCTTGACCGCTAAAATAGCAGCCCCCTCAAGCTCACGGACCAGCTTGATACAAAGATCGCCTTTGACAAACTCCTCGGCCTTTGATTTTTTCCTTCGGCCAATGACAATCATGGAATGGCCTCCCTTTTTAAACTCTTCAATAATCCCGTCCGCAACTGTCTGACAGGGTTCATTGACGATTTTAACATGAATATTTTCTTCAGGGATACCGGACTCTTCCACCAGGGATGCCTTGGCCTTTTCAAGAATAGCCAGATATCTTTCAGGCTGGGCGTCCATAAATTTTTTCCCCATGAGTTCATCTCCGGCAGCAGGTTTTCTAAACACATGGATCAAAGTTACATCAATGCTGTCAGGACGAAATTTAAGCTTTGAAAAAAAATTCAATGTAGATCTTGAACTAAATGAATCGTTTACAGCGATGAGTATGGATTGCTTCATTGTCCAATTTTTCCTTTTAATTAAACATCCATGGGCTATCCCGATCTGTCAAAACCCACGCCCGGATATTTAGTCTATAACTCGTCAAACGCCTGGCCACATCTGTTAATATCCTCAATGATTTCGTCAACCATCTCGTAAAAAATTTCAGAATATTTTGAAAAGTGCATCAGAATGTTATTCATCGTACTTGGGATGATAGGATACAATTTTCTTAAGTTGACCAACCGTCTTTTATCCAGTATGGAGAAATCAGCTTCAGTCAGCCGGTCAATCAAATCCCCATAAGTATCCCTCTCATTCTGAATCATGTAAACTGTATGAAATCCCTTGCCGATGGCGTAAGTTAAAATATTGCCTAAGCCGAATATATCTAAACTGAATGGATTTTCAGTTGTCTCGTAGTCGTAGTCAAAATCAATCCATACGTAGTTGCCCGTCGCCTTTTCCACAAAGAGGTGGTCGTTTCTGATATCCCCGTGCTTGAAACCGTTTCTGTGTAAAAAACTGATTGCCTCAAAGGCCTGTGACAGTTGTCGAAGGATACCCGGAAGTATGGTCCGAAAGTAAACCGGATAGGTCATATCACTGAAATTGCCAAGATATTGTAAAAAATTCTGTCCCCTGACCACGTCAAGAACCCGGACATTATTCCCCTTTTCATCGTTGAATGCCTTTCCCTGCATAAACAGGGAGTGGCCCTCTACCAGCTCAAGAATTTTTCCCTCTTTTTCAGGGCTGCGAAAACAATTAATTTTCACCTCGCCAAGGGTTATCTGGAAAGATTCAAAAAAGGCCAGTTTGATATATTGAATTTCCTCGGTTTTCTGGTTAATCACCTTTTTAACCCAGAACTTCGGATCCCCGATTCCGAAACGCTGTTCTTTGGCATGGCCGATCACCTTATATGTCTGGTCGTTGACATAGAGGATATCTCCGCTGTCTATTGAATAAAAATTACTGGTATCCCGGATGAATGCTTTTCCCATGTCACCTGCCTCTTTGGCTTTACCTGAATCTCTAAGAAAAAACTCTGGGCGGCAAATTGTCCATGACCACTTTCAATTGGTCAATCACATTTTTAAGGCCGTTGTTTTCAATGACCACCCCCAGATGCTCAAGTAAGACGGATAAAGACTCCAGATCCTGGGCGTTGATGGCAAGGGCTTCGTGGTGATACATGCGCAACACCCCTGTAACCGTCCCTCTGTATTTAATGGGTATTGAGAGCATGGATGCGATATTTTCATCAGCCGCTTGTTTCGGATACTGAACCCTGGCATCGGTCTGAATATCCTCAATAAAAACCGGCTCCCCCTTTACAAGGGCAGAGTCCTTTTCATCAATAAATATGGGTCCCTTTTCCAGGTATTCCCGGCTGATGCCGTAGCTGCTCACCATAAAAAGTTGATTTTCCTTTTCATCCAGAACATGGATGCAGCATCCCTTAATTTTAAAAGACCTGGCAACGCCTTCTGTGATATGTGTCAGCAAAAGTTCAAGATCATCATAGGTTGAAATCGCATGGCTGATGGCCCTGAATTGCTCCAGGCTAAACTTACGTTCCACTGCATTGTCCATTCAAACCTCCCTGGTTAACAAGATGAGCACGGTTTTTAAAGGCAGGCCGGGTGGGAGTAATAAAACCGAAAGTCTCCCTTGGGATCCATCGGTCTGCCGATGCTATAATCAGGCCAAAAGCACTTCGTTGAATAGAGTAATTATATGGAGAAATAAAAATTTATGTCAATGCCTCTACGTTTAAAAAAAGCGAATTCTCAATTCATTCAAATCTGCCCACGGCGAATTCATTCTGATTCAAATTTTTCTGTTGAAATGGCCCCACCCTCATATTTGTACAAAAAAAATATTTGTAAAATACATTGTGCTGCCTTACATATTGTACAGAGAATATTTTTGTAGAATACAATACTGATTGATCACTATTTGCCCCGCTATCCCAACGATGACCTGATCAGGCAAAACTACCTTAATCCGCATCCGGAGGATTTGCAGCTGGCTGGAGCGCGGGGTGGCCATCGGAAAAGTCAAAGGACTGCTTTCGGGTTCCGGAAAAGACAACGCCCCAGAGGCGGTGAACGATACCCTTCCTGCCGCAGATGATCTTCTGGGGGCTCTTTCCGGATTAAACAGCAGCAAAAGGATATCATCGGCCTGTCCCGGCTGTTTGATCCGGACCATTTTCACGCATCCACGGTCATTGAAACCCTGTGCGGTGCCCAACTTAAAAAATAACAAAGAGGAGCTGTCATGCAGCTGATCTGGTTCAGACGGGATTTGCGCACCCAGGACAACACGGCGTTGCATGGGGCTGTGAGCTATGCCCGGGCACACAATGAAGCGGTGACGGCCATCTTTGTGGCCACCCCGGATCAATGGGCCGGGCACGATATGGCTCCGATCCAGGCCGATCTTATTTACAGGCGGCTCTTTGCCCTTCAAAAAGATCTGCAGGGGTTGCACATTGAACTTTTGTACAAAGAGACAAAAAACTTTGAAGAGGCGGCAAGGCATGTGGCGGCCACGGCTGAACGTCTGCAGGCCGGCGCACTGTGGTTTAACCGTGAATACGCACTCAACGAATACAGGCGCGATCTCCTGGCCGAGAAACTGATGACTGTCCAGGGCCGGAAGGCCAATGCCTGCCATGATACCTGCCTGTGCCCGCCCGGCACGGTTCTTAACCGACAGGGAACTTACTATAAGGTTTTTACGCCCTTTGCCCGTGCCTGCAATGAGCAGCTGCAGGGGCTTGTGCCGTCTTTACAGCCGCTGGAACCCGTGGCCAAGGCTGAACTGCCTTTGGACATACAAGGTTCAATCCTGTCGCCGGAACAGCCCTTCAGCTATCCCAGACTGTCCAGTTCGGCATATCATGCCGGCACAAAAGCCATCCATAAAAAATTGACTGATTTCTGCGCAGGCCCCATGAACGCCTATGACCAGAAACGGGACTTTCCGGCCGTTGCCGGAACCAGCGGACTTTCCCCCTACCTTGCCATTGGCGCATTATCGGCGCGAACGTGTCTGTCCGGTCTTATCTCAGCACACCGGAACGACCCGGGCTGCCTGGGTGGTGCTGTTTGGAAAAACGAACTGTTATGGCGGGATTTTTATCATCATTTGATGTTTTTTATCCCCGGGCTCAGTCGGCAGGAGTGTTTCCATGCCTGGGGAGACAGGCTTTGGTGGGATGACAATCCCGAACGTTTTGCGGCCTGGCAGGCGGGAAAAACAGGATATCCCATTGTTGATGCGGCCATGCGCCAGCTTAACCAGACCGGCTGGATGCACAACCGGCTGCGCATGATTGTGGCAAGCTTTTTGACCAAAGACCTTCATATTGACTGGCACCATGGCCAGGCCTATTTTATGCGTCACCTGGTGGATGGTGATTTTGCCGCCAATAATGGCGGCTGGCAGTGGTCTGCATCCACCGGTTGTGACGCCCAGCCCTTTTTTCGCATCTTCAACCCTGTCAGCCAGGGGAAAAAATTTGATCCCGGGGGACGGTTTGTCCGGACCTGGCTTCCTGAGCTTCAGCAGGTTCCGGACCGCTATGTCCATTGTCCCTGGATATGGTCCGGCAGCAGGGAGATCGCATATCCCGCCCCCATTGTGGACCATTCACAAGAGCGCCTTATTGCCCTTCAACGTTATTCCAAAGAAAGTAAAAGGAATTGACTATGAATACCAAAAATCTGGCCGCCATTTAGTTTCCCCAAAATAGCTTTAACAGCTCCGGATCACTGTTTCCCGTGCCTGCCGAGGCCATGACCAATGACGGCCCGGGCATAAATTACTCAAAAGTTGAGGGCACCATGATCCACAGTTTCATAGGTTATCTCTCTGTTCATTCAAAAAGTAAGATGGTGGATTTGGGAATGATTGCTTTTTATTATCTATTTGTGTAACGTGGGGTAAAATTCACAAAAAAAAGAATCAGGACGGTACCTGACGATGTATCTTCGGTGAAAGAATCTAATCTGGTACTGGGATAAAATGCCTGTATATGTCCGGATATACGGCCAACGTCATTGCCCACAGGGGGATATTGGATGAGGGCTTAAATTTCATAAACAAACCATTTTCAAAACAGGAACTTTCCATGAAGTTAAGAGAGATATTGGATTAGAGATGGTAAGGCCCGATCCTCAAAACACAGGAAGTTAATATCATTAGATGATGATCCTGGCTTGCTGCCTGGACAACAACGGGGAATTTGCCCCCAATCATGCCCCGGCTTTCACCGGGGCGGTTGCCTCTATCTTTCAGGTTCTATCCATTCAACGTCATGTTCCAATCTCATAGCCACAGGATCACTGAAAGAATCGTCATCACCGTCACCCTCCATGATGCAGATACTCCCAAATCCGTAACCAGCGTGTTCTGAGGCTTGTTTTTTTGCTTCAACCAAAGTGTTTGCATATGAAATAAATGATCCACCGGTTTTATAAATGATTTTAAAAGCCATTTTCCCTCGTTTTTTTGTTTTTAGTGTTCATTCCTATCAACCCCTTGAGTGCGCCTTTTGCCAAAAAATTAAAATTGAATAATGACTTTTTTTGAATCTGGTATCAATTCCTTTTTTCATTTTTACTGAAAATTACAATTATTTTCATGGGATAGTCCTGCATCCGGCTTTTCTGGCTACCTGCCGGGAAACACGCCTCGCCATTGCCCGGCAGGAATTTGAGTCCTGTTTTCCTATTCCATGATGGTAAAGGTCAGGGTGGATAATAGAACCACCTCGTCTGCCCGTTTTTTGTCCTGGTGCTCAAGGGCCTGTTTGGCCTTTACAATCCAGTAACCTGGTTTCAGCGGAATAAAATCTATCAGGCCCTTAAGGTCAGTCCTTCCGGAAAAGGCCATATAGCCTTTGTCCGAAAACCCGGCAAAACATCCCGTTACTTCGGTGAGTTTGGCCCCTTGCCCGTCGCAGATGACCTGCATGGGGAATTTATCTCCAGCCTTTACTGTGGCCGGATTGACCAGCGGGACAATTTCAAGGCGCATTCCCACAGGCTTTTTGATCAGGGCATCGTCTGTGGCCCCGTTGATGTTAACAATGGTTTTGCCGTACATTACAGCCTCTTCAACGTAATTTGCATCCGGGCGCTGAAGCCGGTCTGTCTGGGCCCAACCGGAAACGCCCTTGGACCAGAACGTCGGGCGGTAGAACCCCAAGACCATACAGGTCTCTTTTTTAAGGTCTGTTTTTATCTGATACGCATAGTTTTCCCCGGACTGAACCATCGCCATCTCTTTTTCCGGTGTAACCAGCACCAGGGGCTTGAAAATGTGCAGCCGATCATCGGCAATGGGTTCGGGCGCGGGAAAGGCATGCCCATATCCGATATCCGCCCGGAACAGTCCGTTTTCAATAGGCAGGGCATTAACCCAGAGTTCATGGCCAAAGGCCTGGGTGCAAAGTGCGGTTGTAATCATAAGAAGCAACAACATTATTTTTGTTTTCATGACAGTTCCTTTTTCATGCTTAAAAGTCCAAAGCAACCCATAAGTAGGCGCTTCTGCCGTCTCCAGGGTTGTATCCGTTATCGTTATACCAAACAAAGGAGCAATAATTTGTATCAAATATATTTTTGATATCCAGACCAATGGTGGCCTTGTTCCACTTGAACCCCACAGAGCCGTTAAGGATATTATACGCCCCGTCCTTTTCCACGGAATTGGCAGAGTCAACATAGTAATCGCCCTGCATCTCAAGCCAGAAGTTGGAAAAGAAACCGCAAGGATGGGCAAAATCCACACCAATCTTTGAGGTGAATTCCGGAACATTTTCGATATCATTGCCTTTAATATTCGAATATGTCGGGCCGGGGTCTGTATACTTGGCCTCAATAATGGAGCAGGATCCCCACACAGAGACCCATTCATGGGGACGGACACTGACAGAAAAGTCCCAGCCCTTGCGGTTGGTTTCACCGGCGTTGATAAGATCCAATGAGCCATCACCTTTTTCCCGGACCTCATCTGTGGCTTTCATTTCCCAATAGTCTAAACGCACGGCGATCCAATTTTTAGGAGATGCTTTAATGCCAAGTTCCCATCCGTCGTTCCTGGAATAGGAAACATCGCTGGATATGGCAGTTCCTGAAGAGCTTTGGCCATACAGGGTGGGAGAACCTGGTGTTTGAAAAGACCGGCCATAGTTTCCGTAAAAATTGTAACCCTCCAGGGGAGTGATGATAAATCCAGCCTTGGGCTGCCAGATAAAGTCCATATCCACCATGTCCGTACTCAACCCGGAGACCTTATTGGTCATGTCCCCGTCAAAACTGTCCACGCGCAGCCCAGCGGTCAGGCGCAGCCAGTCATTGACATCGCCATCGGCCTGTACATAGCTTCCCCAGTAGTACCAGGTCTGATCGTAATATTTCACAGCATCCCCCTGGCGAACCCGGTCATTGGAATACCAGGTTGCGGAGATGTCATCCGAGTGCTGGTAATCCAGGCCCCAGTTAAGGGTGAGCCGGGGAATAAACGTATTCTCAAGTTCATAGGACAGGGTGGAAACTCCACCATATTGATCATTGTCAGCATATCGTTCCTGCTGTGACCCAGACCAGCTCCACCGGCACCACCGTGTATTTTCCCGATGCTGGTAATAGGTTTTAAAGGACCAGGTTAACTGGTCTGAAAATACATAATCCAGATGGGTGCTGATGTGCTGGTTCTCCCGCTCCCCTCCGTCGGAATAGGCCCAGTCCGCCATTTTCGTGGGATCGGATTCGGCATCTGTTTTACTGATATAGCCCGGTGCATTGGCATCCATGCCGAAAACCCTTGCAATGGCGCCAATGGAGAAATTCTGGTCGTTACTGGTATAAAACCATTTTCCGGAGGCAGCGCCCTTCTGAACGTCAGAGTGCTCACGGTAGCCTTCCGTTTCCCGGTATCCAACAAAGTAGGTCTGGCTGAATCCGTTCTCCTCCTTTGCTGTGATGATACTGGCATCATAGGTTGAATAACTGCCGGTCAACAGTTTGGCCTTGGTGAAATTGCCTCCCTGCTTGGTGTGCAGGTTGATGTTGCCGGCAATGTTCAGCAAACCGTAGCGGGAATCGCCGGTTCCTTTGACCACCTCAATACGCTCAATCTCCAGGGGAAAAAAGGGCTGGATATCCATACTGCCGCCAAGATTGTGGGGGATGCCGTCCACAATCAGGCTGACCGGCGAATCATGATTGTTGTCAAATCCCCGCAAAGAGGCAATGGCTGAAGTAACCCCCTGGTTCCAGTCCCCATAGTAAAATCCCGGTACCTTTTTTAGCAGCTCCATACTGAAATCAACATTTTCAGCTTCAATCTGGTCGGAGCCAATAACATCCACCGAGGCCGGGGCATCGGCCGTTGTCAGGTATAATGCCTTCCCTGTGACCGTAATTTCACCTATCTTCATATATACCTTGTCCCGCTCTGCATCGGTTTCGGTTCCCGATTGAATAACAGACGAATCAACATTTTCGGCCTGGGTTTCTGCTTTGTCAATTTCTTGTGCACCCGTCCATGAAGGCGTCATCAGCAGAAACAGAGCACTCAACTTCATCAATACGCGTTTCATCTTTTTCTTTATTTTCTCCTTTCCTCCAAATAAAAAAGGCCCAGAGGCATGAACGGACGCAGGTGTGCATCCTTCAATAATGCCTTCTTGGCCTTTGAGTTAAATTATGGATTGAACTATTTATTCACCACGCTTCTGCGATGGTAATTAGCCCTCGTTCTAATCGCATCCTGACGGACTTGTCAATATGAAATCCTTTAATCAATTTTAAAAAATTTCATTCTGCTTGGACCTTAATTTTTAATTAGAATGGATTCAGTCTGGCTCAAATTGTGCTAAAATTTATTCCCAGGACCTGATATTGACAACAAACGAAAGGAAGTAAACAAAATGAAAACGGTTTTAATCACCGGTGCTTCCGGATTTGTGGGACAAACCCTTTCACAAAGATTTCTGGAGAAAGGCTGGCAGGTATTTGGAATCGGCACATCGCCACACCACCCCCTGTCTGATACCCATGACCATTTTTCCTGGACCAGTGCCGACACCTCTTTGCCGGGAACCTGGCAGGACCTTGTGGCGAAATCTGATGTCATTGTCAATCTGGCGGGCAGAAACATTTTCAAGCCCTGGACAGCGGCATACAAAAAAGCCATTTATGACTCCAGAATTCAGACCACAAAACACCTGGTGGATGCCATGCCCAGTACCTTTCACGGCCAGTTGCTCAATGCATCTGCGGCAGGATTTTATGGTGACCGGGGTGATACACCTTTGACTGAGACAGAATCGTATGGAACCGGGTTTCTGGCCCGGGTGTGCCGGGACTGGGAGGAACAAGCCCAAAGAGCGTCATCAAAAGGCGCAAAGGTGGCGGTGATGAGATTCGGAGTGGTTCTTGGTTCCGGCGGAGCCCTTACCGTAATGGCCAAAGCGTTCAGGATGTTTGCGGGCGGTCCCCTGGGGTCCGGGAAACAGTGGTTCCCATGGATTCATCTGGATGACCTGATCCGGGGCATCTTCTTTTTAGCGGAACATAATGCCCAGGGAATTTACAATTTCACGGGCCCGGTCCCCATCCGCCAAAAGGATTTTGCCAAAGAACTGGGCCGGGTCTTGTACCGCCCGGCATTCATGCCGGCCCCGGCTTTGTTTATCAGACTTTTTATGGGGCAACTTGGGGATTCGTTCCTCTGCAGCCAGAAAAGCCTTCCTGCCGCCCTGGAAATTGCCGGATTCCGGTTTGAATATGACACCGCAGGACGGGCATTGGAACAGATATATAAATAGGTGCTAAATGATAGGGATTTGACGAAAACACCCGGACGGGCAGTGGGGTTTGCCGGCCTCCGGGTGTTTTTATTTGCTTTCAGCAGGCCGGTTATTCCTTGAAAACCAGCTTTCCGCCCATGTGTCCGGCCACGCCTGCTGCTGCAAGCATCAGCAGATTGATCAAGACAAACAGCCAGGCCTGGGATGATCCCAATATCTCGGGATTGACCAGGTACCAGATAAAAGAAATCAGACAGCAGACTGCAGTTAACGAAGCAGCGGCAATTTTCATTTTAAAAAGGGGTGTCTGTGCCTGTTTGTATTTTCTTTGCCATTCAACAAAGCCGGTCAACCCAACCAGAGGCAGGGAAAGAAGAATAAATACCAGATTGATAAACCCGGCCTTGGCCAGCATTTCCGAACCGGACAACCAGGCCAGAACGAACAGAATTACGGCCACGGGGATGACGCCGTTGGGAAGATGAACCGATATGGGATGGATGTGGTGTTTAAGACTGAGTTCAACCGCCTTTTCCCAGTAGACTTCCCACCGGTTCTTGTCTTCCAGGGATATGCCGCCGGCTGTATCGGTGGTGTTTTTTTCGGCTGCCGGTTCAACCGGTGGTGTATCTGCAGCAGAATCATCTTCAAAAGGAACAAACTTGCTTTTATCGACGCCGCATACCGGACATTTTTCAGGGGGTTCGTCTCCTGCATGAATGTATTTACATACAGAGCATTGCCATTTTTTCGTTGTCATTGATTCGATCCTTTATATTATTTTTCTTCCAACTTGACCTTGCTTCATTGCCTTCGAAGCATACACGTATCGCAACTTCGCACATTCCGTACCCCGATGGCAACATTAAAATGCTGTTTTCATCAGGGCCAGTGCTGCCGTCCGGCCGGTGAAAAAGCAGACACCGTTCATCACAATTTTAAAAAGATAACACCATTCTAATATGATTAATGTATATCTATGCCATTAAATAACGGTGAAAAAGGACGCAAAATGAAAAAGAAAGTATTATTTGTCTGTATCCACAATTCGGCAAGAAGTCAGATAGCCGAAGCCTATCTAAAAAAAGCCGCCTCAGAGGTATATGACGTATTCAGCGCCGGCCTTGAACAGGGAACCCTGAACCCGATTGTGGTTGAGGCTATGAAACAGGACGGAATCGATATTTCAGGAAACCGGACTAAGTCGGTCACTGAATTCCTGGATGCCGGCGTGGAATTTGACCATGTCATCACTGTTTGCGATGAATCATCTGCTGAACAATGCCCGGTCTTTTTAGGCAAGGGAAATCGGATGCACTGGGGATTTGAAGATCCTTCAGGTCTTGGGGGCTCTTATGATGAAAAACTAGTCCGGGTAAAGCAGATCAGGGATCAAATCAAAGCCAAGGTCACGGACTGGGTGTCAGGCCGTATTTGAACAGCCGTGGGTTTTGCCCGGCTTTCCTTTTGATGCCTTGATGAGGTACCTGATGGGGTCCAGCACCCTGCCCTTTGGGCTGGCCGGTGTTAATTTTTATCAGGTACCTGATGGTGTTGAATCATCAAAATTAACCATGAAGTAAATTAACTGTTGCCATTTTCTCCAAGGGATGTTTAATTCCAAAGTTGTTTCCTGATTCATACAAAAAAATGCGAAAAATAGGGATATCCTAATATATCTTCAGGGTGATGATACGAAATAACCGGAGTTTATCTATACTATAATTGATTCTTGACGTTCCCATGCAGGTTCATAATACATGCGTGGCTGGATAATTTAAAAAAAACTCAATCACTGTATCTTTCAGCATTGCGTTTTTCACTCTTTCAAATCCGATCAATTGAATTAGAAACTGTTTTATTTCAGAGCATTAAACATTATCCGGTTAAGTTACAATAAAGCCCCCAGGAATCTGGATCATGTCCAGCGCGGAACCTGGCGCAGACCATTGAGAATCTTGAATTTAAGCAGGCCTGCAATGATTTGCCACGGCATGCATTTAATATTGAATATAGTCAGGGCGATGCCCTGCGTAAAGATAACCAATTGAATATTTAAGGAGGAATGAAAACACATGGGTAAACTGACAAGCATGACTCTTGGAAAAAAAATTGGAGGCGGGTTCGGCATCGTTCTTTTTCTTCTGGTGATCGTGGCACTGGTGGCATGGAGTAACAGCAGCGATATGCTGAAAGGATTTATGGAATACCGGGAATTAGCCAGGGAGACCAACCTGACAGGCCGGATTCAGGCCAACATGCTCATGGTGCGCATGAACACCAAGGATTTCATTATTACAGCCAGCCAAAAGGATATCGAAGAGTTCCACAACTACTTTGAAAAAATGCACGGATTCATTGAAGAGGCCCAAAAAGCAACGACGGATACGGAAAGAGCAAAGGCAATTCGTTATATCAGCAAGGACGTACAGGAATACAAAACGGCTTTCAACAAAATGACAGCGATACGTAAGGAGCGTGATCGTCTTGTCAGAGATGTGTTGAATGTAACCGGCTCCGAGAATGAAAGAAACCTGACTCAAATCATGAGTTCCGCCCAAAAGGATGGAAATGGTGACGCCGGTTACCAGGCTGGGATCAGCATGCGCGGCATACTGTTGGCACGGCTTTATGTCATGAAATTCTTGAACACCACAAGTCAGGCTGATGCGGATCGGGCCATGCAGGAAATAGAAAAAAATGATGAACAACTTGATAAGCTGGACAGGATTTTGCGAGACCCGGAACGGCGGGCATTGCTTGAAAAGGTCAAGACCGGGGATTCCCAATACCACCAGGCATTTATCAAGATAAAAGATGAAACCTTTGAATGCAATACAATCATTGCCGAAAAATTGGACCGCATCGGTCCTGAAATCGCAAAGACAGTTGAAGAGATAAAGCTGTCCGTCAAAACAGCCCAGGACGAATTGGGGACAAAACTGCAGGCGGAAAGCCATCGGGCTGTATTTATTCTGATGGCGATATCTTTGATTGCGCTTGTGGCAGGTATCGGCCTATCTTTTATCATCACCCGCAGCATTATCAAGCCCATATTAAAGGCTGTTTCATTTGCCGAACATATTTCCCAGGGCGATCTCTGCCAGACACTGGACATTAAACAACAGGATGAGGTGGGTGCCCTGGCATCTGCGCTCAATACGATGGCAGCCGGCCTGAGAGGGATATGCGATAATATTTCCAGCGGCGTGGAAACATTGTCATCGTCTTCCACCGAGTTGTCGGTCATCTCCGAACAGCTGGCTTCCGGAGCCGAGCAGACGTCCCAGAAATCCGGCTCAGTGGCAGCGGATGCAGAAGAGATGAGCAGTGACATGAACAGTATTGCTGCGGCCTCGGAGCAGGCGTCCACAAATGTTCAAATGGTTGCCGCAGCCTCCGAGGAGATGAGCGCCACCATCAGCGAAATCGCCAGAAATACGGAACAAGGCCGTATCAGTACGTCCAGGGCCGTTGAACAGGCCACGGCCGTATCAAACCGGGTGGGGGACTTGGGCAAAGCAGCCACGGATGTGGGCAAGGTCACAGAAACCATCAATGAAATTGCGGAACAGACCAATCTGCTGGCATTGAATGCCACCATAGAGGCGGCCCGGGCAGGCGAAGCCGGCAAAGGGTTTGCTGTGGTGGCAGAAGAAATAAAGGCCCTGGCAAGACAGACTGCGGAAGCAACCCAAGATATCAGCACCAAGATTAACAGTATCCAGGGTTCTACCGACAGCACCATCTCCGAGATCAGCCAGATTCAGGAAGTGATCAATGAGATTAATGAAATCGTGAACACCATCGCCGCAGCAGTTGAAGAACAGGCAGCTGCCACCAAAGAGGTTGCAGACAATGTAGGCCAGGCAGCCACGGGTATTCAGAACGTCAATCAGAATGTGGCAAAAAGCGCTACCGTATCCGAAAATATCGCCGGCAGCATGATGGAAATAAACCAGGCGGCCAAAGATATGGCCGACGGCAGTGTGCAGGTGAATCAGAGTGCCGGTGAACTCTCCAAGCTGTCAGAAGAACTCAGGCAGGTGGTAAATCAGTTCAAAATATAATTTCGGGTTTGAATTTACTTGATTTCAAGACTGTGTTATTTCTCTAATAATATAAATATTGAACATTTATATTATTTTAATTTCGTTTTTTCCTGCTTGCCTGGGCCAGATCGTTATCTAAACAATAGATCTAAAGGGGAGATTACTGTGAAACTGAACATCGGCACAAAGGTAAATCTATTAATCGTTGTAAGTCTGCTGCTTGTGGGGGGGGCAGGCCTTGGTTTATCGGTTTCGGCGCTGAACAAAGAAAAGAAATTGACCATAGAGGAATTTCGTAAAGAGGCCATTCATGAAAGGCGCATGTTTTTAAAATCCCTGATTGATTCTGCGTATGCCATGGCAAAAGACCGGCTTGATTCATCCAGGGATAAAGAAACCGTCCGTAAATATTTTGGCAACCAAGCTAAATCTGCTGTGAATCAAGCATTTTCATTTTTGGAGGCAGACTGCAAAAAAGTTGTTTCCATGGATGAAAAGACCAAAAAACAGGCATCACTGGTGGTTCTGGACAATATGCGGTGGGGGCCCGACAACAGGGAATATCTGTGGGTTCACAGTATTGACGGAGATATGATCCACCACCCCATGAAACCATCCTTGGATGGGAAAAATATTCTGGGGATGAAAGATCCTGACGGCAAGGAACTTTTCAAAGAGATGAATGAAATTGTCAAAAAAGACGGGGAAGGATTTGTCAGTTATAAATGGCCCAAGCCCGGATTTGATACCCCCCAGGATAAAATATCCTATGTTAAATTGTTCAAGCCATGGGGATGGGTTCTTGGCAGCGGGATCTATCTTGAGTTTACGGAAGAACAATTTAAGCAGGCGGCACTGACCAGTATCGGCGCCGTGAGATATGGCAAAGACAGTAGCGGCTACTATTTCATTTATGACTCCAAAGGAAACTGCATTCTGCATCCACCCAAACCTGAATGGCACGGGACGAACAAACTGGACTTAAAGGATAACAAAGGCAATTTTATTATCCGGGAAATGATTAAAGCGGGCAACTCAAATCGGACCGGGGGATATTTTGAATACTATTTCCCCAGACCGGGTTCAGACGAGCCCCTTCCAAAGCTTTCTATTTGCCGGAAACTTGAGGGCTGGGACTGGTATATCGCCACAGGTGTCTATACGGACGATGTGGATAACATGATAGAAAAGCAAAAAAGTGTTATCCACAAACAGGTATCAAAAACCATTGTGAATTTATCTGCGATTCTTCTGGGAATTATACTGATTTCTTTGATTGTGTCCTACATCGTGGTCGCCAAGGGTATTGTTGCCCCCATACGTTCCATGATTGACATGCTCAAGGATGTTGCCCAGGGAGAAGGGGATCTGACCAAAAGAATAGAAGATAATTCAGGAGACGAAACCCAGGAGCTGGCCAAGTGGTTCAATGTCTTTATCGAGAATATACAGCAGATAATCGCCGGTACAAAATCCGATATTGTTGTACTCAATGAATCGTCTTCAAAACTGGCATCCATTTCCAGCCAGATGGAGATATCTGTGGAAGACACATCAGGCAGGCTGGAAACCGTTGCAAAAACATCCGGTGAGATGAGCGACAAGATGGGTTCCATGGCTGTGGCCATGGAAGAAGCATCTTCAAATATCAGCATGATCTCCTCTGCAGCAGAAGAGATGCGGGCCACCATTGACGAAATCGCAAAAAGCACGGAAAAGGCCAGGGACATAACTATCAGCGCCGTGAGCCAGACCCGGAATGCATCAGAGCGGGTTGGCGATCTGGGCCAGGCAGCCAGGGAAATATTCAATGTGGTTGAAACCATAACGGATATTTCAGCCCAGGTGAACCTTCTGGCGTTAAATGCCACCATTGAGGCGGCAAGGGCAGGTGAAGCCGGTAAAGGCTTTGCCGTTGTGGCCAATGAGATCAAGGGCCTGGCAGGACAGACCTCCGAAGCGTCCGACGAGATCAAACAAAAAGTTACCGGGATACAGAGTTCAACCCAGGGAGCGGTTCAGGAAATCAGCAGCATTACACAGGTGGTAAACGAGGTTAATGACATTGTATCCACCATCGCCGCGGCAGTTTCCCAGCAAGCGGCGACCACAGGAGATATCGCTGAAAATGTATCCCAGGCATCCGTAGGCATTGAGGCTGTTAATGAAAATGTCGCCCATACCTCAACAATGGCCAAGGGCGTCGCAGGTGAAGTTGCCCAGGCCCATGAATCTTCTTCCCAGATGGCTGACTCGGGATCAGAAATCAAGAAAAATGCCAACGAACTCTCAAGTATGGCTAAAAAACTTTCTCAAGTGATGAATAAATTTAAAGTATGATTGTGATGATTTTGACAAACATTTGTGGTCTGCCCCGGCCTATCAGCAATGTGGAGACCACCTTCGCTCTTGCTTTGTACGGCTAAATCCTGATGGAAAAGGTCCCCATCTGCCCAGCCAGATTTGATTTATTGCGCTCCTGAGTCTGAAGCCCTGGAGTTAAGGGCTGCAACAGACCGGGACAAGGTAAAGGTCAGGACAAAATAAAGCCCGGTAATGGTGATCCATATTTCAAAGGTAAGAAATGTGGCGGACATAAGTTCCATCCCCTGGAAGGTGAGTTCCTGAACTGAAATGACGGACATAATGGCAGAATCTTTGACAGTGGAAATGAACTGGCCTGCCAGGGGAGAGGCGACCTTTTTGACAGCCTGGGGCAGGATCACCGCGCCAAAGGTCTGGAGTCCGGAAAGTCCCAATGCCCTGGCAGCTTCCCGTTGACCTGCAGGGACGGCATTGATGCCGCCCCTGATGATTTCAGATATATAAGCACCTTCATAAATTGCCAGGGCTGCAATGGCAGACAAAAATGTGTTGACGGTGCCATGGTCGCCAAGCAGAATTTGAAAAATTTTCTTTATGGCTCCGGGCTGTTGTCTGAGCCATTGGTCCAGGGCAAGCAGGTCCAGGAACTGACTGGATATAAAATAGTAGAAAAGTATGACCAGAACCAAAGAAGGAATATTTCGCATGGTTTCCACATAAAGGCTGCTCACAATGCGGTTGATCCGTGATTTTGACGCCCCCATGATGCCGGAAACGACACCCAGGAAAAAAGCGGGAATCATGGCCCATATACTGAGCTTCACGGTGGTGAAAAAGCCTTTGAGCAGGATGTTGGCTCTCAGATGTCCTGTGTTTGCATCCCGGAACAAAAAATATTGGGGGATCGCCTGCCACTCCCATCTATAGTCCAGAAGGGTCTTCATTCTCCAGAAAAACAGACATACAGCCGCTGCAATCAAAAGGACCGCAGCGGCATCCACCAGGGTAAATCTGCGGCACGGTCTATTTAACAAGGGATTCCCAGCCCTTGGAGCCAAACCAGTAGTCCTGTCTTTCCTTTAGAAAACCCTGGGCATTCATGGTTAAGATCCAATTGTTAAAATAGTTCAAGGCATCAGGATCACCTTTTCTCAAGGCAAATCCAATGGGCTCATTGGTAAAATTCTCCTTTAAAGGAACAAAAAGTTTGTCAGGATATTTCAAGGCATGAAACAAAGGCATGGGCGCAGAGGAGACCACGGCATGAACCCGCCCTAAATTGAGTTCCTGCAATGCCTGGCTCTCGTTTTCAAACAATTTGAGACTGGCTTTGGGCATATAAATCCTTGCCGCCTGCTCTGCTGTTGTGCCCATTCTCACAGCAATGGCCACATCGGCTTTATTGAAGTCTTCAAGTGTTGAAAAGCCCTGGGCCTTGACCTTATGTGCCACCATGGACATGCCGGAAAATTCATAGGGCCGGGTAAAATTGAC
Organism: uncultured Desulfobacter sp.; assembly: GCF_963665355.1. GTDB lineage: Bacteria > Desulfobacterota > Desulfobacteria > Desulfobacterales > Desulfobacteraceae > Desulfobacter. The sequence goes on along the minus strand of NZ_OY762229.1, from coordinate 2,895,266 downwards.
CTTTAAATTTCTCTGGGGCGTAATGCCCATGCCGCCGATAATCACATCAAATTTCCCGGTTAAAAGGGCAGGAATGATGCCGGACCAGGCAGTGGGTATAAATTCAACCTCAACACCCATATCAGATGCAAGTTTTTTCGCCACATCAATCTCATAGCCGATCAGCCTGCCCTGTTTATCTTTCATGGCCCAGGGAACAAACGTGGACATGCCGACCTTCATAACCTTGCGCTTTTGAATGGTTTCGATGATACTTTCTTTGAACCCCTGGGAACCGGTTTCTCCGGCAAAAGCAGCGGGAGATAGAATGCCCGTTAAAATCATCAGTACAACCAGTATTTTTTTCATGATATTCTCCTTGTTTTATTTTCAAATCTTCTGATTATAAAAGAAAGAACAGCATTAATAAAAAGGTAGCATAAAGCCACAGTAAACCATATTTCAAAGGTTAAAAAAGTTTGCGACACAATTTTCTGGCCCTGCATGGTCAGATCATAAATGGAAATGGTGCTGACCAGGGCTGAATCCTTGATCAGAGACACCCCCTGGCCTGCCAGCATGGGCAGTGTCTGGGGCAGCAGCTGGGGAAAGATCACCCTGATGTAAATATCTTTTGGTGCGATCCCAAGACTCATGGCCGCTTCAATCTGGCCTTTGGGGATACCAAGAATCCCGGCCCGGATAATTTCCGATGAATATGCCCCTTCAAACAAGCTTAAGGCTGTGACTGCTGAAAAAAATGCTGACATATCCAAAACCGGCGAAATGACAAAATAGATAACAAAGATCTGAATTAACAGGGGCGTATTCCTGATCACTTCGACATAGGCAAAGGACATGGCCCTTAAAACAGGAAACGACGACAACCTGGCAAGGGCTGACACCACACCTATCAGCAGGGCAAACACCAGACCCAGGCCGGAAATTTTCAAGGTGATCACCAGGCCGCTTAGAAGAGGACCATGGACAAACCGCCCCTCCTCAAAAGAAAAAAAATAGGGCCTGACGCGATACCATTGCCAGTTATAATCAAGATGATGATACCCTGTCACCAGAACAGCGACGGCAAGGCACACGATTATACCGGGAATTAATCCGGCTTTCAGCTGTTTCTGTTTCTTGGAACAAAACATATGAAATCATAAACCTTACATAAAACATGTAAGGCCAGGCAAAAATTAATCGTTATTCCCCAACGGATTTTTTTTTCTTCTTTTTTTCTGTCACCTGACAGGCATCCCGCATTCAGGTGGATACGCCCATCCTGGGCAGAATATAAATCTGCAGCAAAAGATAAATTACAACAAAACCGATCCCCATTAAAATTTCCATTCAAAGCCTCCTTTAACATCAAAATCCGGTGGGCATTATCCTGTATTGATTGAACATGCCATACTATAAAATTTATACCATGAACAACTGTTCTGCAGTTGTGCTGTTCTGTTAAATTAATCGTTGGTGTAAGTTAACAAGGATATAGCAAATTGCACAGTTGTTTCTTTTCATGCGCCTTGATTAATGAACAATGATACCATATAAAGTTAAATTCGATAATGAATTGCCAACATATTAGGTTTTTATGGTCCGGGACAAATTAGACAAAATATTAGCAACCTCAACCCTGAAACATATGGGCATAATAAAGCCGGTTACAGGTTTCAAAATCGGTATCCCCCTGCTGTCAAGCGTATACCTTATCCACGAACGCGAAAAAGAGATCGCTGCGTCCCAGGCCAACAGTATTGAAAGATATAACAGTGAAACCCTGCTGGATGACCTTATGGACATCGGTGTCCCCGTTGATATCAACGACGCCCTTGTCCTGGAACAAATTCAAAACGAAAACTATATCTGTATTGATGAAAATGACTGGTATTATGAAGAACAGCTGGGCGCAATTTTAATAAAGTTATTCAGCCTGATCTATCCGACCATGCCCGGACTTAACCTCATTGCCTATTTCAACCAGACAGCCGAAGAGGTAGAATCGGGAAGAAAAACCCTTGATCTTGCCATCGATCAGATTAGTAGACAATTACAAAGTGAAGGTATTCCCCTTGATTTATCCCGATTAAACAAAAACTATCTGCCTGGTTTAAAGAAGCTCCTGACGACCCTCTCAGGACAGACACCGCCCCCAAAAAGGAAACACCAGCTGGTCCATGTGGTCAAAGGACGGGAGAAAAAAAGAGCCCAGGCACTGGAGACGATTTTAAACCAGATGGCGGCCAGACCCTACCTGCCGGTTCTTCCTTTAAATGAGGAGTTGGTTAAAAACCAGATCAACCAGAAATTTTCAACCAACCTGGATATTTCGGAAATCATTTTAAGCGATGTGGCAATGGTTTTAAATATATTAAAGGCGGTAAACCTAAAGTCCTCCATAAAGAAAATAGGAACCATCTCCCACGCCATCATGCTTCTTGGCCATGAGGAACTCAAAGAGATCGTTAACCAGTTTGTCTCCCTTTCAACCATTGAAGACCCCGACTACCGTGCGGAATTTGAAAACAATTATTTCAGCGCCTTTATGGGATACCGCGTTGCCGTAAATTACCTTTCCAAACGTGACATAAAAGATTTTGAGGAAATTTCCACTTGCGCCATGATTCATAACCTTGGCCAGATCATCGTTCTTTCCTATCACCCTGAAGCTTATTTTGAAGTAGAACGTCTCATGGAGACAAAAAAATTTAATAAAAGAAAAGCTGCAAGGCAAGTCATTGGCACGACCTACGACAGCGTCGGTATTCACTTTGCCAGTCAATGGGGCTTTCCCTTCAGCGTTGTTGAAAGTCTAAAAACCTGTTACTTCAACCGCGTGGGCAAAACCAAAGATGATGTGCTCGTCAACTTCCCTTTTTGCGCCACGGAGCTTTGCGCATTTGCCGGTGGGGTCCTGGACCAGAAACAGACCCGGCGTCTCAGGGAGCTGATCAACAGCCTGAATATGTTTTCAAAAGATATTTCAACGCTTATTGACAAAGCATGGTCCGACACCACCCGTTTTTCAAGTGATCACGGCATCAATGTAAAAAAAAAATCTTTGTCTAAAATTGCTGCGACCGGATAGACTATTACCTTAAGGTCCATTATGAACTTCATTCATATTTAGGGATCGAATGAAAGTTGTGATTATTTTCATGGTCCCATCCGTGCTCCTTCCCCTGTTTCAGGACGCTTCTTCCGGGCTGCTTTAAGCACTACTCGTTCCGGCGTTGAATAAGGCATAAAGCTTTTCCACTGGGATTTTATATTTTTCCAAAAATATGTTTGACGATTATTGTAACCCCATTAATTAAAATGGTAGTAACAAGGCAAAAACGAAAGGCGAAAGACATTAAAAGACAATAATAATGCGTATTGCGTAAACATCGATATTGAAGTAAGTAATCCTTAATATACTTGAGTTTTTAGAAAATAGCTAAAGACAAAAGAATCGAAGAATGAAATAATATCAAGGTTATTATCCAATTAAGGAGTTACGGGTGAATATACCGTGTGTCTGCAAGCCAGTCTCATAATTACCGGATTCGTATTTTTAAAACTCAAGGATATAGATACGACACGGTGGTTATATGGAATATGAATAAGTCGATTCAGATAACCATTAAGGATTAAGCTTAATTAGGAGATCGTTATTTATCCATGGAATTATCACTGTTTTTAACATCTCACTTCGGTATATCTTTATATTGCATGGTTATCGTAGTCTGGGCTTGTTCTGCTGCTTACTTCTTGCACAAACGATTATCACCGGTACACGATCAGCTTGAAAAAACATACAAAAAATTATCAGAAACGAAAGGGATGCAGGATTTTACTGACAAGTTTTATGAATTTGATGAGTTTTGCGTCTGTCTTGGCCCCAACTACTATGAAATCTGATGAATACAAGGCGCTTTACGAGCAAACGATCGGCTGAACACCATAAAAACATTCATCTTTACTCTGAAATAGAATTGCAAGCGGTGTTTTAACCCCACGTAGAAAGAGGTCGCTTCAGCAATTCTTTTCTTTTTTTGCATTACAGGGCTCGACAGTCATAAGTTCTCAGATATTGTTTATAGCTGTTTTTATGGTATTTGTTGTTTGTGTACATAAAATTTCAAACAGTTTTCTTCCGGATTTGGCATAAAGTTGACTCAGAATACCGAAAAATTTTGTTCCAACAATCCGAAATATAATAACATATTAATGTGTTGTGATATTTCAAATTCAGAAAACTTATGACTGACGAGATAAAAGAAAAACTCAAATCAGTGCTTCTTCTCATGCCATATTCGATTTAAATTTCCGAAATTTGAAAAATCCAAACTGATAAAAACTGCAATCCTTATTCAGGGTCGGAAGCCAGACCCATTTTTGAAGATCTTCAGTGAAAACAGCCCCGGGCGATGTGCTCCAATCAAAGAACCAGCAGCTAATAAAGCCTTAATTGGATACTAACAACAAAAGCATATAGTAGACGCTCTGTTTTAAATTTCAAAAACTTGGGGGAGAAGAAATGTTTAAGACAAAGCATATTTTACTTTTAGTTAGTTTTGTATTGATTCTTGCGGGCTGCAACGACCATGACAACTCAGATACCGGGGCTGATGAAAAAACAGTTATTCTTCTGAATGAGTTTAAATCAAATATTCCCGAAGATATCCATGCACTGCAGTATATTGAGCTGCGCGGCACCGAAAATCATACCATTAAAAATACATATCTTGTGGTCATAGATGGGGATGAAGACAACGAGGGGATTGTGGATTATGCATACAATCTTGATGGGGTTACGATCGGGTCCAACGGCTTGATCATCATAAAAAATGAAAATAAATATAATGATGTTGTCAGCGCTGAAACAACTGTAATCAATGAGCCTTTGATAAAAACCTATGTGGACGATGATGAGCATAAAGACGGTATTTTAGAACATGATGCCGTAACCTATATCCTTATTAAAACGACTTCAACCATTGCCATTGGTGATGATCTTGATACGGACAATGACGGTGTTCTGGATCTTGCTGACGATGCTGAAATACTTGACTCAGTGGGATCTCTGGATGGGGGAAGCGGTTTTGTTTATGGCGGAATCGTACTTAACCAATCGGCCAGTGATCCTGATGCGGCAACCCGTTTTTATGGAAATTTAACGGCAAATTCGTTAAGTGCCTGGGCAAATGGGGATATCTATGAAGATCCCGGTAAAAACGATGAAGAGATGGCTGAAGAAGTGCTTTATGACACATTGGAAGCCAGTTCGAATCTGCCGCCGAACGCAAAACTCACACCGGGCAACCATAATTTCAAGGAAGCCCCTTTTGTCGTCCTCAATGAGATTGTAAATTCCGGCGATAAATACGTTGAATTACTTTCAAATGCATCACAGAGTTTTACCTCCATCTATCTTGTACTCATTTCGGATCAAGAAGGAAAAGCCTCGATAAGCCTGGATTTAAGTGATTATGCCGCAAAGCAGTCCGGTATTTCAGTTATCAAGGATACCCATACGACCTTTGCAGTGGGCTCTTCCGCAACATCCATCACCGCTGATTTAAGTGCACTTACCCAGGCCGATTCCTCAGTGGTTTTGATATACTCCCCAAAGGCGAGCATCACTGCAGGGGATGATCTTGATACGGATAATGACGGCAATTTAGATTTAGATGATAATGCCGTCCAGCTTGACAGTTTCGGATGGGGATCCTCTTTGTATTCCGTGGTGACAGCCGACAACAGCTCATACGCGATTCAAGGGGCAACCCGTTATAAAGACAACAGGATGGCGTCGAAAAGCGCATGGACCTATGGCAGCCTGGATGGAGTTAATTATGTTGCTGAAGATTCAAAAAATGTTCCTGAAAACGGGTATGTGACACCGGCCAACATCAATATTTCAGAGGCGGCATCTGTTATTGTAACGCCTGTTATTGAAACGGAAAGATCCACCATAAGCAACCCTGATGCTGACGACATCGCTTTCTGGATACATCCGGATGACAGCAGCAAGAGCCTGGTAATTGCCACCCAGAAGGATGCGGGGTATTCCATTTATAATGTTGACGGGGAAACCCTCATTGATGCGCTTCCCGATGAAAACAGATACAACAATGTCGATGTGATGTATAATTTTGAATTAAACGGGGAACGCATTGACTTTGCCCTTTTTACCGATCGGAACAACAACAAATTCGCCATCTACAAAATTCAGGAAACCGCACCATATATCGTAGATATCACAGATTATGACAGCGATGAACTCTTTGATGCCCAAGAGCCTGGAGAGGATACTGCATATGGTGAAGGGATTTACAAAAGTCCGGTTTCAGGCAGATTTTACGCCTTTGCAACCCAGAACGGGACCTGGAATGTTGCCCAGTTTGAGCTGGTCGCCAATAACAATACCATTGGATGGACCAAGGTGAGAACCATTACCCTGGAAGCCGGAGATGATGATGAGCACGCCGAAGGCATCGTGGTGGATCAGGAGTATGGAAAAGCATACATTGCCCAGGAAGGCGTCGGGATTTATACCATTGACGCAGAACCGGGAGATTCGCCCTCAGATATTGCCCTTGGCGAGGATGATATGATCGCTGAAGAAGGCAGCGACAATCTGGTTGCCGACTTAGAAGGAATGACCATCTACTATAAGGATGATGGAACCGGATATGTATTTATTTCAAGCCAGGGCAATATTGTTTACGGCGTATATGACAGAACAACCAACGGCGTCCCCAATACCTATCTGACATCGTTTATCATTGCAGATGACATGGAAGGCATTGACGGCACACAACACACCGACAGCATTGATGTCACCAATATCCCGTTAAGCGGCACTTTTCCATATGGTGCGTTTATCGCCCAGGACGGATCAGATACCACCATATCGGCCGATGATACAGGAACAAACTTCAAATGGGTGAAGTGGGAGGATATTGCAACAGGCCTTGGTGATGTCACATTTGAATCAAGCTATGATCCACGAACGCCGGAAAACAGGAGATAGGTTCACCTTTCATCCATAAATATCCAAAGATACTCACCAAGAGCATGAAGACTATACTTATGGAAAAATCAATCTTCATGCTCTTGGTTTTTTTTGAAGACCGGGAATTTGTCTTTCATTCAAAAACTTGATTTGCCAGTCGAGGTATTTGAGTGGAGCAGCGGATTCTCAGGCACAGTTATATTAATTTTTAGGTAAAGGGAGAAAACATGAAAAAAACGATGGCATTGAAGCTGGCACTTTTATTACTCCTGCTGCTTGTGGGTTTTATCGGCTGTAACGACAGTGACGATAATAAGGACCAGGACTCGCCAGACAACCCGACAACAAGCACGGAACTCCTGTATTTTAAACGTATTGCAACATTTCCGGTCTGCTCTCAGATTGATGAAAATTGCGATACCGATGAAGAGACAGTTGCAGAAATTGTCACCGCAAGCAGTGACTACATGACCTTGATCTATACGGACAGCCCCATGAATCAGATTGGGTTTGTTGACATTTCCGATCCGGCGTCACCGGTTGCCCTGGGAACGGTTGCACTTTCAGGTGAACCCACATCAATTACAGTGGTTGGCGACTATGCTCTTGTTGCCGTCAACACGTCTGCAGATTATGTCAATGTTGCCGGAGAGCTGGCGGTGGTGGACATTGAAACCCAGACCATAGTGCATACCATTGCCCTTGACGGCCAGCCGGACTCCATTGCCGTCAGTCCAGATGGTGCCTATGCAGGAGTCGTTATTGAAAATGAGCGGGATGAAGACCTTGACGATGGCGAAATCCCGCAGCTTCCGGCAGGAACCTTTGACATCATTACCCTCTCCGGAGCGCCCACGGCATGGGTCAAAACAGCGGTTGACCTCACCGGCCTGTCAACCATTGCCCCCACCGATCCCGAGCCTGAATTTGTTGATATCAATTCCGACAACGTTGCCGTTATCACCCTGCAGGAAAACAACTACATTGTTCTTGTTGATATGACCGACGGTTCCATCATCAACAGCTTCAGTGCCGGCACTGTGGACCTGACCCAGATTGATGCAACCGAAGAGAGCCCTGCCCTCATTTCCCAGACCGAATCTTTGTCAGCAATCCCAAGGGAGCCGGACGGCATTGCCTGGATCGATACCACCCATTTTGCAACAGCCGATGAAGGCGACATGAATGGAGGAAGCAGGGGTTTCACCGTTTTCAACACCAGCGGTGAAATTGTCTACACTTCCGGCAACGACCTGGAACATATGGCCGCCCGCTTTGGTCATTACCCAGACAGCAGATCTGAAAACAAAGGCAATGAACCTGAGAATGTTGAGTACGGCAGTTTTGACAATCACCCCTTCCTCTTTGTCAACTCAGAGCGCTCAAGCCTTGTCTTTGTCTACGACATTTCAGATCCTGAAAACCCCGTCTACCATCAGACCCTTCCTGCGGCATCCGCTCCCGAAGGGGCTCTGGCAATCCCCTCCCGCAACCTTCTGGTTGTGGCAAGTGAGAACGACAGCCGGGGCGACAAAATGCGCGCAGGTTTAAATATATACTCCTATGAAGCTGACGCAGCAAGCTATCCAACCGTTGAGTCCGCAGACCGTGCCGACGGAACGCCCATTGCCTGGGGTGCCATGTCAGGACTTTCTTCCGATCCCGACGACGACACCATTCTGTATTCAATTGAGGACAGCTATTATCAGCAGAACCGCATTTTCACCATTGACGTCTCAACCACACCCGCAACCCTGACCAACGAACTGCGCATCACCGACGCCAATGATGTTTTTGCCTCCATTGCGGTGACGGAACTTGTCGATCCCACAGTGGATGATACGGATTCAACCCGTCTTGAAGTTTTTGACTCGGCAGACCTTGCCCTGATGATCAACGACGATAAAACAGTTAATATTGACCCGGAAGGTATTGCCAAGGCAAGTGACGGCGGCTTCTGGGTTGCCTCGGAAGGCGCCGGCACCATTGGGGATGCCGGTCGTCCCGTCAACAGCCTCAATTTCATTTTCAAAACAGATGCTGCGGGTGTCATCGAACAGGTGATCACGCTACCCGACACCATCAATGCAAACCAGATCCGGTTTGGTTTTGAAGGCGTTGCCGAGTACAACGGCAATGTTTATGTGGCATTTCAGCGCGCATGGACCGGCGACGCCACCCCCCGCATCGGCATCTACAACACCACTGCAGGCACCTGGAGTTTCCTCTACTATCCCCTGGACAGCGTGGAATCTCAAAACCGAGGCTGGGTAGGCCTTTCAGACCTGACCTCCATGGGTAACGGCCAGTTTCTGGTTCTTGAGCGTGACAACCAGGGCGGCCCTGATGCCGCCATTAAACGCATCTACCAGATTGATACAAACGGGGTTGCCGATGGCGACACCCTCACCAAAACCCTGGTTCGTGATCTTATGGACGATCTGGCCGCACCGGGCGGATTGATCTATGAAAAAATTGAAGGTATGGCCTTGATGTCCAACAACGATGTATGGATCATCAACGACAACGACGGTGTTGAGGACAACAGCGGAGAAACCCAATTGATAAATCTTGGAAATATTCAGTAACCAATCCCTAAGCCGAAAATGGGGGGGGGGGGGGAGAACCTGACTTCCGGTTCTACCCCCCTTTTTTTTTCACGCCTTCCTTCCTGCCTTCCTGCCTTCCTGCCTGCCTGCCTTCCTGCCTTCCTTCCTGCCTTCCTGCCTTCCTTCCTGCCTGCCTGCCTGCCTGCCTGCCTGCCTGCCTGCCTGCCTGCCTGCCTGCCTGAGTGTTTGTAGCACATTACATCAAAACATCAAAATTCAAGTTCTCATTACATCATAAATGCCATCCAATAAAACAAGTTGATAGATATATATAATTTATTGTTGCATCTAACTTTTAATATTGACAACAAAAATATCAGCCAATATAAACATGGAGAAAAAATTTGCCGGCCCTACTTAACGTCCGGATAGAGCAGGTCTTTGCCCTGTTCGCTGTAGCAGCAGGTTCTTGAATTTGTAAATAAAACCAAAAGGAGAAAAAATGAAAGCTGCATTGCAGGTCGCAGGATTATTGATTCTGCTGTTTCCATACCAGGTTTGGGCACAAGTAGACGTCAATCCAACGGTGGTAACCGCCACCATTTCGGAAAAGACACTCGAGGAGGCACCGGGCTCAGTCCAGGTGATAACAGACCTGGAAATCCGGGAGATGGGGACTGCTTCAGTGGACGAAGTTCTGGAACAGGCCATGGGCCTTATGGTTGCAACGGACACGGGCCGGGCCAAGGTTGCCAATATCAGGGGCACAGGAAATAAAAGGAGTCTGGTGCTCATTGACGGCCGGCGGCTGGCAGCCGGATACAAGGATTTCAACAGCACAGACCAGATACCTGTGACCATGATCCAGCGGATTGAAATCGTACGGGGACCAGGCTGCGCCATATACGGCAGTGATGCCATCGGCGGCGTTGTGAACATCATCACTAAAAAGGCTCCAGACAAAGCCTCAGGCGGACTGACTGCACGGTATGACAGCCATCTGGACAAAGATTCCGACGGGGGGATGGGCTCTGCCTGGGTTGGATCTGATTTAGGAAAAACTTCTTTTATTCTGTCCGGCTCCAGCCAAAACATCAACGGCTGGGATGATGACGGCCTAAGCCCCGATGACGGGGATGATAAGGAGCTTAATTCTGCCGCCGGCCGCATCGCCTATGCATTAACCGATGCGTCGAATCTGAGTGCAGGATTTGAATATTTTGCTTTGGAACAGCAAGGAGAACGGACGTATCTGAGCCAGAGTCGTGAACGAAGCGCCGAAGACAGTCGCCTGAACTATTTTCTTCAATACGACAACCAGATCGCCCGGGATGGGAAGTTGCTGGTCCGGGCCTACCGGTCCGAGCATGATAATGAAATAGATTTCTCCCCCACGGCATCCGTAACAGGAGAAGAGGATGCCGAACGATGGCTGAACCAGATGGAGGCAAGATACACCGGCCCGATTATGGAAAAACATCTTTTATCCGTTGGCGCCGAGTTCCGCCAGGAAGGACGTGAGGACAGCACAGGGGCGGATAATGATCTGGATAACACCAGTCTTTTTATCCAGGATGAATTCCAGATTTTCTCCCCCTTGTACATCCTGGCCGGCCTGCGCTATGACAATCATTCCGAATTTGGAGGCCAGTTTTCACCCAAAGCGTCTCTGATATACGGCATCCTTGATGAACTCAGACTCAAGGCGTCCATTGGCAAGGGTTTTAGAGCACCCTCCATCTCAGAACTGTTTGTGACATCCTACCGCAGCAAGGGCAAAATCGTCATTGATCCCAACCCGGACCTGGCCCCCGAAGAGTCACTGTCCTATGAACTCGGCATTGAGGGTGAGAAAGGATCTTTTTCAGGCGGGGTCACACTTTTTAGAAATGATATCGACAACCTCATTGAAGAACAGTTCACAGGGAGGACTGATTCCGGAAATAATAAAATAAGCTATTACCAGTACCAGAATGTTGCTGAAGCCCGCACCCAGGGGATTGAAGCCAGGGCAGACATCAAACTGCCCTGGAATTTAAGCACCGGGGCCAGCGTCACATGGCTGGACACGGAAAACAAGGAAACCAGCGAAGAGCTGGAAGGCAACCCGGATATAAAGGGTATTTTCAGGCTGGTATATTATTACCCTGATTACAAATTTCGTGCTGCAACCCGGGTCAACTATATCGGTGACCAGCATGTATCTGATGGCGAAGACAAAAGCGGATATGTCACGGTCAATCTTTACTTTTCAAAGGACTTTATAAACCAGATTCAGGTCTTTGCCGGCATTGACAATCTTTTTAATGAAAAGAAAACCTACGATGGCCTGACCAATGTGGAACCGGTCAGTGCATATGCCGGGTTCAGCATCCAATTTTAAATGTAAGGAGAAAAAATTCTGCCAAACGGGTGGTTATCCTTAACGGCGTATTCCAGGCAACGTCAGGCAAATCCTTTTAGCAGGTGGAAAGCCCGGGCGGATATGCCGATCAATACCTTTTGTCTGTCCTGAAAAGCACCAACGTGGGCAATGATATGGTAACGCAGGACCGGAAACCCTCCAAGGGGAAATGCACAATCCGCAAGCTCAACACCTTGATTGCGGCTGCACCCGATGCCATCATCGTGACAGGAGACGGATTTGCCGTCCAGAAGGCACTGGCCAGGGCAGTGGTGGAAAACCCGGACCTGGCAAAGGTACCGGCGATAAAAAACCAGGCAGTCTACAATCTGCCCGGCTTTATCCAATCCAGTCTTATTGAATATCCTTCCATCCTTGCCCAATGGGCATTTGTGCTTGAACGCTGACGCTGTCACGTCTGGGGTTTGCCAGGGTTCGTTGTGAAGAATGCGGCAATGAGTACCTCCTGGCATTTTCTTGCAAACGTCGGCATTTTTGCCCCTCCTGTCATCAGAAAAGGGTTGTTGAATATGGAGAATGGCTAACAACTTCAAGACGCTGTTCCGGTGAGGGAAGATGCTGTTCCGGCATGGCTGCCTGGATCTGCTGCCATGCCTCTTCAATATCCCTGCGGCGCCAGTGGTCTATTAAAAGCCCTTTGGCAATTCTGCCAAGGTAGGCCCGGGGACGGCGGATATTGATAATGTCCGACCGCCCTAACAGCCGCATAAATACATCCTGACAAAGATCTTCTGCGGTTTCAACGCTGTCCAGCCGCCATTTGAGCCAGCCCAGCAACCAGGGGTTATGATCAATATAAAGAGATTGTACTTTTGAACGAAGTGTCTGTCTCAAGGTCTGGGGCATTTATATGGCTTCCATAAAAAAAATAACTTTGAAGAAAGTTATTTAAAGCAAATTTTTTATGATATCAAGAAAAAATATCATTACACTGAATAAACATGCTTGTGAAATGATATCTGGGGTGGGCGCTTTTTACGGAGACCAGGCCAATACGGTCAAAGAAGATGCCTATGTCCTGGTCAACCTGAAACTGGGTTATGAAACCGAAAAATTCGATATCTACGTCTGGGGCAGAAACCTGTTTGATAAAGAGTACCACACCATCAAATATGACTGGGACGGCATGGAGCTGGTCCAGGATGCAGAGCCTTTCTGTGCTGGACTGTCAGTTGCATGGCGCTTTTAACCCCCACACAAATTTTCGTCCAGGAATGAATTGAATATGCTGAACCCGTTTGAACAACATCCCTTTATTCCCAAAAGCACACAGATAATTGCCTCGGGCACAGGCCGGGACGTATCCCACCTGATCCTGGCCGGTATTTTCAACAGTCTGATCGTGATGCTCAGCCATATCCTGTATGCACTCCATTCCCTGGCAGGGCTCTTTATCTTCTCCTATTTTCACCAGGCCTTTGAAAACCTGTTTCTGGCCACGGTGTATATTCTCATGGTGATCAAAATACCCGGACGGGCCCTGACCATCAATGCCGGGGTGTGGGGATTTATGGGGCTGTCCATGGGATTCTGGCCGCTTCCTTTGATTATCCTGCCCGCCGGAATTGCTGCGGACCGGTTTATCCGGGCCTGGGGGGCGGACAACTTCCGCGTGATTTGCGCCGGGTACTGCTTTTACGCCACCGTGTTAGCGGCTGCCAACGGCTGCCCTTTGCTTTTAATGGCAGAAAGCCGGACCCTGGCCCGGATGAGACTGCCGGCCACGATCCTGGTGCCTTTGGGAGTTACCCTGCGGTTCATGCCGTCCTTTATCCGGGAATTTTCACATATCCGGGATGCCCTGGCTTTCCGGGGCCTTGTGTTGTCCCCCAAAACCGTTATTGCCCATCCTGTCCGGGTGACGGAATCGGTGTTGATCCCCTTCTTGCTTATGCGCAGCCTTTTTATTGGTGAAGAGCTGTCACGGGCGGCCCTGGCCAGGGGCTTTGACACACCGGGCCGGCCTGTGAGCCTTTACGATATCCGGTTCAAATTCAAAGATGCGGCCTGGACAGGTCTGTGGGCCGCGGGCATTTGTCTTGTTCTCTTCTTTGACCGGTCCATGGGGGGCATATGATCCGAATAAAGGATTTAAGCGTCACCTACAACCCGGATAAAACCGGCTGGATACTCAAAGATGTCAATTTAACTGCACACCCCGGTGAATGCATCCTGATCTGCGGGGCCAGCGGGTGCGGAAAAACCTCTTTAACCCGGGCTGTGAACGGATTAATCCCCCACTTTGAAAAAGGGTGGCGGGCCGGCCGGGTCCTGGTGAATTACCCGGATTCTTACAGGGATGTAAAGGATTTCAAACCCTATGAACTGGCCCGGATCTCATCATAAAAGATCTTGAATTCCGGCATAAAAAAAAGACAACCCCGGTAATCAATAAAATCAGTTTTCACATTGCACAAGGTGAAATCCTTGGCGTATGCGGCCCCAACGGCTCGGGGAAAACCACCCTGATCCGGCTGGTTTCAGGCCTGCTCAGGCAGACCCAGGGAACGATCAGCCTTGGCAGCACCCTGCTGCCGGCCGGGCAGCGCCTCAAAATATGCCATCTGGTACTCCAGCAGGCAGATCATCAACTGTTCGCGGCCAGCGTCCGCCAGGAAGTTCTGGCCATGCCCGGCCAGGGGGACAACGTATCTTTCAGTGTTGAACGGGTTCTTCATCACCTTGGCCTTGCCCGGCTGGCACACCGCCACCCCCAGTCCCTGTCCGGGGGGCAAAAGCAGCGCCTGTCCATTGCATGCGCCCTTGTCAGACAGGCGGATTTCCTGATTCTGGATGAACCCACCTCCGGCATGGACGCCGGGAATATGGATCGCCTTGCCGGCCTGCTCCACGAATATACCGCCATGGGGCATGGTGTGGTGGTGGTGACCCATGATGCGCAATTTTTGGCAAAAACCTGTTCCCGGGCACTGCTTCTGGACAAAGGAGAAATTAAAGCAGACCTGAACCTTTCAAAAAACGGCAACGATATAAAGGAATACCTGATCAAAGGGACACTACCCGAATTCAATTAAGGAGAACTATGGAAACCATTACCGACACCGGCCTTAACCACCGGGAAATTGATCGTATCATCTACAGCGGCGTTAAACCCGAACTATTGCGCTGTGCCATTCAACTCAAGGTCTTTGACCTGCTGGATACGCCCAGGACATATAAAGAGGTAGCGGCAGAGCTTCAGACCCACCCGGACAATACCCGGCTGATGCTCAAGGGGCTGGTGGCCTGCGGCCTGGTCCTGTATCAGGACGGGACATATGAAAACACCGGCGAATCCCGGGCATTTCTCAATTCAAAAAGCCAGACCTGCATCACCGGCTGGCTGGACCGGGCAGCCCGGGTGCTTGGTCCCATCCTGAACAACTTTGAGACACTGGTCAGAAACGGCCCCATGCAACATGAGCCCGGGGCGCACATGAACTCCGAAGCCATGTGCGAATTCTATACCCATGCCCATGCCTAGACAGAGCTTGCCGGGGTGGCGGCAAAAACCGCGGGGATCATTCGGGATTTACCCGAATTTCCGGCCATGAAAAAAATGCTGGATCTCGGGGGCGGACCGGGCCTGAACTCCGTGGCCGTTGTCCAGGCCCATGACACCCTGGAAAGTGTGGTGTTTGACAGGAAATCCGTGGTGGCCATTGCCCGGGAGTATATTGAGCGGTTTGGCTGTTCCGGGCGGATCACCACACGTTCCGGGGATTACACAAAAGATGATCCAGGGACAGGACCGGTCCGGACGACATGGTCTTAAGCATGCTGCCCGATGCCCTCATGGGCCAGGGCGAGCTGCCCTGCGAGGGATTTCTGGCACCAGCCCTGTTTCGGGCTGGTTTCAGGCAGGTGGTCACCCGGAAGGTACCCATGGTCTCCAATGAAATGGAGGTGGATATTGCCAGAAAATGAAGAAATCATTGACGTTTTGTCCTGCCACGCCAACGGATATATTCGCAGCCTTGCCTGTTCCCATCCCTTAAGAAAACAAATGTTGTGCACCATGTTTGATTTTCTGGGCTTGAAAGGAAAAGGGCTTGATCTTGGCTGCGGCATCGGCCTTCCGGCCATGGAAGCCTTTGGGAAAGGGGTGGAGGTGGTGAGCCTGGACTGCATCAACTATGCAAAGGATTTGGTCGACGACCCCCTGGCGGAGATGAAACGGGTGGTAAAACCCGGCGGTCGGATCATCCTTGCAGCCTGGTCTTCCCAGGCACTGCTGCCGGGATACCCGATTCTGGAGGCCCGTCTCAATGCAACCCCCCGGGGAGTAGCCCCCTTTGAAAACGGCATGGCCCCCCAGCACCACTTCATGTTCACAGCCGGGGCATTAAAGGATCTGGGCCTTAAAAACATCCGATGCAAGACCTTTCCCACCCCCTGGACCCCAGTATCCTGCGGGCCGTGGCAGATCTTTTTTGCATGCGCTGGGGAAAATCTTTACCCGGGCTGAGCCCCGGGGATCAGGCACTTTACAAGGCCCTGACAGATCCGGAATCGGACAGGTTTATTTTGGCCAGCCCTGCCTACTATGGATTTTTCACCTATACGATGTTCACAGGGGTTGTGCCCTGAACCGATGTAATTTTATAAGAAAGTCTGGGTAAGCTACTCAGATCTTTCAAACTTTGTTGTGGGCCGAAGCCTGGAAGACGATATGTCAGGTCGGCCCGTGGCCGTTATACCAGGTGCCACTTCATCATGACTGGTATGTAATAATAAATCAGGCAGACAAGAAACTTTTTCCCCAAGGATTAAACAGAATCCCCGGGATTGTCCCGGAGGTCGTGCCTGAGCAGATCCACCGGCGGGTATCCGAACTGGCGGGTAAAGGCCCTTGTAAAATGGGCCCGGTTGGCATAACCAACCTTATAGGCAACCTCTGACACGGTGGTTTCCCCTTTTTTCAACAGGTCATGCCCCTTTTCCATTCTCCGGGTCAGGACAGTCGACTTAATGGGCTTGATCATAAGATGGGCCACCCATGAAAAATCCGATTCAAAGGATTATCAACATGTTGTAATTTCAGTGTTATTTTTCATGTTCTGAAAAAATGAACACGAAGTGGCCGAAGTTGTGATCAAGCCCGGCCTTTGACTGGCACAACACCCCCAATATCCGGGTGCTCAGCCTCCGGGATTTCACTCATTTTGCCCGGCAGGCCGGATTCAGCATCATGAAAAGGGCAGGTTTTCCAGATCGGAAACCCGCCCTCGTGGTTAATTATTGGTAAAATAAAAGAAACAACCCTGCTTTGCTAATTTATGATCTTTCTTTGCCGCCTAGCCAGCCAGAGCAGGCCGGAGCCCAGAAGGAAGAAACTGGCGGGTTCCGGCACAGGACTATTTGTCTGAACATTGCTTATGGTAAAGCTTGCATCAACGGTATCTGTAATACCGCCATAATCAACGCTTGTCAGGACAAACTCAAGTCCGAAGATATCGTCCAGGTTATAATCTGAAAGGTCGAATGAACAGCTTGCCTCAAAATCAACAATTCCCGAGCTGCTGTTTTCATAGTAGTATAAGGAGATTGAATCCTCCTCGGTGAGCAGATTAATCTCAAAGCTGTCATATCCCGTTGTATAAAGGGAGATGTCAAAACTTAAGAGTTCATCTGCGGCAGATATACCTGTGCTGTCAGAGTAATAGGGATCATTATAAAGCAGGGTATATCCCATACCCGCATCTTCATACAGGGTGACACTGTTCGTTGAATTATAGGCCACGCGTCCTTCTGCGTAAAACCCGCCATCCTCCGTTAAATTGATCATTGTGGCAGAGGATACTCCTAACGCCGAAAACAAGACCAATACGACCATGATAATGACCTTGAAATTTCCTGCATATTTCATGTTGTTCATTCCTTTATGTTCTTTTAATTCGGTTAAACTGCTTTTCTTATGCTTGGTTTTCATAATATTGATCCTGCTTTACCGGGGGTCTGCTTTCCCATAAACTTCTGTATTAAAATGAAGTTTAACCCTTGATGAAGTTGTGATTTTAATTATAACCGGTCCCAGAATCTCTCCCGGAGAAAAGGTTTGATCTTCCCCAAGGAATTCGATGTAGGGGGATCCGTCCAAGGAGCCATCACTCTCTTCAACCTGGGCATCCCCGGGTGAGAGATCCGTGATCACAAGGTTCAAAGGCCCTGATACTGTAGTGTTTGATACATTTTCCAGTTCGGCAGTAACAGAGTATGTTTTTTGTCTTCTGTTGTATGCTGTATTGCTGATTTCAACATTCACCAGATCCGTGACAAGGTCTAAACCGCCACTGACCCGGATCTGGACTTCGGCGATATCATATCCGTTTCTATCGTTTTCAACTCTGATTTTAAATGTGTTCAGTCCAATATCCTCAGAAGATGGGGTTCCAAAAAGAATTCCGTCCGTGTCAACGGACAGCCATTCCGGCCCCTCGATCATGGAAAAGACAAGATCCCTGTTATCCGGATCACTCGCCATTTCCGAAAGATCCTGCTCATAGGCTTCGTTCACAATGGCTTCAGGAAAATTAATGCTGTCAGCTTTAAAATTGGGGCTGCCGAAATCATCCGTGACGTCCGGCATTTCCTCTCCTGAGGGCTCAAATGCAACCATATGGGCCGTATATCCGTTATCGGTCACATCCACTCGCACATATTCATTGACAAGGCCACCGTCAATGCCATCTGCCAGATCATGGTAGCCGCCAACGGTCATGTGTTCCCAGTCCGTTGTAAGGGGCTCGGAAGTATCCAGCCAGCTCCCCCCTCCTGTTACACAATAATAGACGCCGTTCAGGTATCCCCTTTGATACGCGTGTGTGTGGCCTGAAAACAAAATATCCACCTTGTACTCTTCAAGCAGGGGGACCAGATAGAATCTGACCGATTCTTCTCCTTCATACCAGCGCTCGTAATAGGGTGCCTTGTGAATAAAGACAAAAATATGTTTTGCGCTGTTTTCTCTGGCTTCCATGAGCATGGATTCAACCACGCCTAATTCACCAACATTGAGACAGGCATTGTCAATACAGATAAAATAGCATCCTGCATATTCAAACATAAATGATCCATATCCGGGGTCATAGGGTTCGCCCCGGTCCTTGCTGGGCATATCGGCAAATTGTCTTATCATTGCCCCCTGGTCTTTGTCATGATTCCCCCAGGCATTGAACCATGGTCTGGTTTTTCCAAGGTATTTGGCCACCCGGTCCAGGTAATAGAGATGGGTGTCTGTGTAGCTGTTTCCGTCTTCTGCAAGATCCCCCACGGAAACCCCGATGTCCACATTCCCGGCCATATGGGCCATCATCGTTTTTGTGGGCTCATATAAATCGTCAGGGAATGTCGCGTGATTTGTTCCCTGGCTGTCAGCCCATACGCCAAAGCTGAAGGCAATCTTTTCTTCAGGTGCCGTTTTAAAAGACAGGTCAGAGATGACCAGATCATCTGCAGTCACCCTGAAATTATATTTTGTATCCGGGCTAAGTCCTGTCAGGACAGCCTTGTAAATGACCGTCTCCTGGGTGTTGGTTTCAAAGGTGGGAACAACGCTATAATCAAGGGATTCATCTGTGCTGTATTCAACGGATGAGTCGGCCTCAATACTGGTTTCCCACATGATGGTGATCCCGTCTTTTTTTACATTCTGAAGGTAGGGTTCTGTCAGGAATTCTAAAGTCTTGGGCGGTTCTACCCCACCCGGGCCCTGAAGGTCTGCCACTTCACCGGATGTTAAGGCCGCGTCATAGAGCTGGACAAGGGAAACATCAATGCTATTGTCTTCCCCGTTTTCATCGGCGAAAAGAAGAAGGGTCTCTTCAAGGGAAAAGCGCCCGTCAATTTCCTGGGCGACCCCATCGAGAACCAGTTCCCCGTTAATATAGAGGTCATACCTTCCGCTGTTGTTGTCAATCACTGCCACAAGCCTGTACCATTCCCCGGGCTCGCATGTAAATTCAAGGCTGTCATTATCGCTGTTGTTTGAATACCCTGTGGCGGAAACGCCGATGGCATTCTCTTCATTGATAAAGCAATCCCCATCATTGAAATTTGAAGGGTTTGTCTGGAAAAAAGTTTTCCAGGTATTGTTGTCGGATTCGGAAAATGTAAAATCCACCACAAGGCTCCACTGATTCACATTGGTTTCTCCGTCAGCGGGTGTGATTCCGTGATCAATGGAATAATAACTGCCCACACCTATTCTTGCGGCTCCGTCTTCGGAATTGATTCCTTCCACTGCCGAATCCGAACCAATACGGGTCAGATCCTTTCCTATGGTTGCAAGGGTCAAATTGTCCGGATTTTCAAAATCCCATTGTCCCACAAGTGTGGCTGCCTCCCGAACGCCTCCCAGGGCGACAATTTCTTCTTCGGTAAGAACGCCGTCATAAAAAACAAATTTTGAAATTTCAATGGTCTCCTCTTCACCATCATTATCCCGGAAAAGATGAAAAACCTCTTCGATTCCGAAACGGCCGTCCACGGACTGGGGGTTTCCGTCCAGGACCTTTGTGCCGTTTTTCCAGATTTCAAAGAGTTCACCATTCTTAACCCGGACGACAATCCGGGTCCAGGTATCCGCTTCAATGGTACCCCCAGGGGCATAGCCTGTGTCCCCCACCCCGATGGCCCCATTGGATTTGGTAAAAATTTCGCCGTCATTGGAGTTGGCCTGATTGGTCTGGAGCAGGCTGCTGTATCCGCTGGTCAAAGAACATTTGATGTCATAGACCAGGGTATAATTATTCACATAGCTTCCTCCCCCGTTGGGAGTGAATTCGTTGTTGCAGGTATAATAGCTTCCAAGCCCGATACTGGTGGCATAATCTCCAGAGCTGTGCCCGGATACGGATGTGTGGCTGCCGGTCAGAACCAGATCCGGCCCGATTGTCGCTCGGGTCATGTCAGAGGAATCATCAAAATCCCATTGCCCGACAATTTCCGCTGAAAACGCCGGTGTGCAAAATCCAACCAGCAATAATAAAATTAAAACAAACCTTTTCATTTCTCCTCCATCTCTTTGTTTAAAATTCAAAAAAATTATTGTGCCTCATTAAAAAATTTGGCGGGTTCCCTTTGACAGAAAAAATTTAAGTGGATCTGGAACAAAGGAAACAGATCACAAATTAGAGGAGGTATATTTGACTATTGTTAAGGAAAGGAGGTTCTCGCGAAAGACTATTGTCTTTCTAATGCGAGGACATATAAAACATCAGGACTCTTGAGGAAATGAATAATTTCCATTCTTGCCCAATGGGCATTTGTGCTTGAACGCTGGCGCTGTCACGTCTCTGC
This sequence comes from uncultured Desulfobacter sp., assembly GCF_963665355.1. Lineage (GTDB taxonomy): Bacteria > Desulfobacterota > Desulfobacteria > Desulfobacterales > Desulfobacteraceae > Desulfobacter. Next base: position 2,874,004 of record NZ_OY762229.1, on the reverse strand, counting down.
TGCATGGCTGCAATTCTGCCATGCAGCAGACTTATTCTTACGGAACATGGGGTTACCAGACGGCTTTGCTGTAGTTTGCAAGAATTCGACGATCTTTTGTGAGCAATTTATTCCGGTTCACTACTGCGGCCTGCCCCACAATTAACCGGTCAAAAGGATCACGGGTCCAGGTGCATTGTAATGCCTGTCCCATAATGGTGTTGAATTCCTTGGCACAGACAGTAAGCCCTATCCGTTCGGACAGATCGGTTAAAATCAAATCGGCATGGCAGGTTATCTTTCCAATTTCAAATAGATAGTCCAATTCTAAACGAACAATGGGGGAAATATAGAGATCGTGTTCATTGATCAGATATTTAGCGTCAGAGCTTAATTTTTCAATCATTCCGGCATATAACCAAACAACCACATGGGTATCAAGGTAGATCAAGGTTTAGTTCCCCTTCCCACGAGATATCCACAAGAGATTCCGGATCTCCTTTTATGACATCCGGTTTTGGGCTTAAATTGCTGAGTTTGTCTGCCTTTTCCACCGGAATAATCCGCAACGTTTTTCCATTTTTTATAATTTCAATGGGAAGCCCGGTTTCATTAATTTCGTCCAGAAGTTTAAAAATATTTCCCCTGAACTGGGTTGCGGAAATGGTTTTCATGGGCTCTCCTTCCATGAAACGTACGCTTTTAAGATATTATGTGTACATATCAGAAAGAAATGATAAATACGTCAAGCAGCCGGAAGCCAAAAAGGTTTTTATATGAAAGACTGGGTAAGTCAGTCAGATCTTTAAAACTTCTTTGTTGTCTGAGCCTGGCAGCTGCTATGCTATGTCAGCCCATGGTTTAGCCGGGCTTGACGGCCCAGTTTGGTACATGGGACAGATCAATACCCCACAGCAGCGGCAGAAGATACACGACAAATACCGTAATCAGAATGGCGCCGAAGACATTAAGCCACAACCCCGCCCTGGCCATCTGCCGGATGGAGATACATCCGCTGCCGAAGACCACGGCATTGGGGGGCGTTGCCACCGGCAGCATGAATGCATATGAGGCTGCCACACAGGCGCCGACGATGGTGGCAAAGGGATGCACGCCCATGGCAATGGCGGCACTGCCCATGATGGGCACAAGCAGGGTGGCCGTGGCCGTATTTGAAGTAATTTCAGTAAGAAAAATGGTGATCAGCACCACCACCCCCACAAACACCAGCAGGCTGGCACCCTGAAGCGCCCCCAGCTGACCCGCGATATAAGCAGCCAGTTCAGTACGGGTAAATCCGTTGGCAATGGCAAGCCCGCCCCCGAAAAGCAGGATCACATCCCAGGGAATTTTAACTGCGGTTTTCCAGTCAAGCAGGAACACACCTCTTTTATAATCCACGGGAATGCAGAAGAGCAACAGCGCCCCCATGATACCGATGGTGGCATCACTGATATAACTGAAATGGGGCATGATGGTATGAACAACAGCAGTCTTGGCCAAAAATCCCCGGGACAGCCAGAATATAGCCATAAAGCATCCCACGGCCACAATTTTTTTTTCCGAAACGGACATGGGGCCAAGCTTTTTGATCTCGTCATCAATAATGGCAGCCCCCCCGGAAAGCTCCAGACCGTCCATGGGAAAAAGAATCTTTGTCAGAAGAAACCATGTCGGCACCAGTGTCATTACAGCAAGTGGCACACCGAAAAGCATCCACTGCCCGAACCCGATTTCAACACCGAACATCTTTTCCACCATGCCAACCATCACCGTGTTGGGCGGGGTGCCGATAATGGTGGCCACACCGCCCACCGATGCCGCGTAGGCAATGCCCAGCATCAGGCTGCGGCCAAAATTGAACTCGGGGCTGTAGGCCACGCACATGGTTTTCAAATCTTCGGAGGTAAGCCCTGTCACCTGGCTGATGACGGCCAGGCCGATGGGCACCATCATCATGGCGGTGGCGGTATTGGAAACCCACATGGACAAAAAGGCCGTGGCCGCCATAAAGCCCATGATCATCCGGGCAGGACTGACGCCGATGGCCCGGATGGTATACAGGGCCACCCGGCGGTGAAGATTCCATCTCTCCATGGTCACGGCCAGAAAAAATCCGCCCATGAACAGATAGATCAGATGATTGGCATAGGGGGTTGTGGCCTCGGTGGATTTCATGACACCGAGAAGAGGGAAAAGTGCGATGGGCAGAAGGCTTGTGGCCGGAATGGGAATGGCTTCACTGATCCACCAGACAGCCATGAGCACGGTCACGGCCGCCACGTGCCAGGCTTCGGGTTTCATCCCGGGGGGCGTCGGAATCAAAAGCATCAAAATAAAAATAGCCGGGCCTAAAAAAAGTCCTATTTTCCTGCCTCTTCCAGGATATATGATTTCGTTCATAACTTTACCTTTACTTCATTGTACATGTTCAAAAAAGGGGTCAGGTTTTGGGGCTGTAATGGCGTTTCAGCCAGGACCCCAGCCCGTCAAGGCCGGGAAACAGCACCCGTTCCGTAATATTGCACAGATCCAGTTTGTCCCGGCATTCCCATTTAAGGCCGGCCGGGATAATTATGCGCTGGAAAAGATCAGCGTGCAGGTTCAGCCAGTCATCAATAACACGGCGCGGGTTGGGCATGACTGAAAACAGAGCATACTGGTTCACGATGCGTTCATCAATGGATGGCGGTTCAAAAAAAAGCAGAAACTCATCAGGTCCGCCCAGGGCATCAAACTGTGTCAAAGTTTCAACATACTGGTGAAAGGTTGTTTCCCCGGCATGGCAGTCCGGCCTTTCCTGGCCGATACAGGCGAGCAGCTCCACGGTAAAGGCCTGGGCACCTTCTGCGGCCAGTTGCCCTTTCAGTTCGGCAGGCAGCAGATCATGGACCTGTCCGTAATTGACCCGCCAGATCACCCCGTCCACGTCAAAACGTTCGATGTTGGCCAGGGCAAAATGCAGGGCAATATAGGGAGAATAGGTCCAGTCCATGAGGCGGGTGGGAAGTCCGTGGTGCTGGGCCACGGCCAGAAGATGCCAAAAGGAATCTGGCTCACACCGCCCCTGGGCCCTGGAGTATTTACGGAAATTACGCAGCAGATGCTTTTCAAGGGACCAGAATGGTCCGCCCAGACGCATCAAAGAGGTTTCAAGGCGATAGGATTCATCGGACAGGCCTCTGTAAACAAAGGGCGGCCGAAACCTTTGGATGGCATCATTCCAGGCTCCCTTGAACAACTCCTCCTGGAGCATGCCCCAGGAATCCACAGTGATGTCCGTCATATAATTTTCTCCCTGTTATGCACGAGTGCGGATGTGCTGAAAAACCCTTGAAATCCGGGTAAGATCCTTAGGCTGAACGCCGCATTGTTTGAAATGCGGTTTCCAATCCGAAAAAGTATCAGTGATTTCTGTTAAAACAGCTCGCGCTTCGGATGGGGTTAACCCAAAAGCGGGGACATTGCTCAATGCATTTTCCAGGGTGGCCGCCCGTCCCTGTTTGCCCACACCTAAAGCTAAATTGTACGCGTTATGCTCAAACCGGCAAGGCACGATGTCATAGGCCGGTGTAAGGGCAATATGATCACGTTGGACAAAAAAAGCATGGTTCTTGGGATGATCATCACTATTTGCACAACAGATATTCACCACCATCCGTCTGAAGATCTGTGCCCCCGAATTCACGGCGCCATAACGCCGGGCAGACTCAGCCATGGATTGATAACTGCCCCACTCCTGATCTTCCATCCAGTCATTCAAAGTGAATCCGGAAATAACGTGCAACGGCTCCCCGTCCCTGGATTTATCGAACCGTTTCACCAGAAGGATGTTTATGCCCTCGTGTTCAACAACCCTTGTCTGAGCCACATTCACGCCGCATCGTGCAGCCAGCGTCATGCAGGCATGCTCGATCACCGCTTCATCCCAAAAATCCCCGCGTTTTGGGAATTTGGCAATCCATTCAGTACCATCATAAGCCACAAGGGCTTTGGGACGGGCGCCACCAGCCGGACTCAAACTGGGAATAAATATCTGAAACAGGTCATTCACGGGCAATGATTCTTTTATATGATCCACATCGTCATCGGATATTTTGTCCACCATCCGGACATAATCCCCAATGATTTTTAAATTATCTTTTTGATCCAGCAGCTTTATATTTTCAGGGGCCGCAATGCCCGAAGCCGGGCCTGATACCGGATCCGGGCCAAAAGCCAGGGCGCCCAGTCTATGGTGTGGCGCCAACGCTGTTAAGGCATGGAAATCGGTCAAAGCATCCGCATCTTTACCAAGAACCAGGGACAAAACAATCCGACCCCACCGATCCGGGGCGGCATCTTTAAACGCATTGAATAATGCCTGCCGGGGAGTCGTATTAAACACCCCTTCCATCAGAGGAAGCCGGACCGGATCAATGGGTATCGCGTTCGGCCTCAACAAATACCGATTGCCATACCGGAATTGACTTCTGTTTTCCCGGGGGAAAAACTTCAATATTCCGGCCGGCACATACCCTTCTCCAGACAGATAAATATAAACCGTTGTTTGCTGTTCAGAAGTCATATTCATCGTCAGGCGTGCCCGGGCGAACCCTTGTTTTCATATTTGCACGGGATAAAGACAGGCCTAATTTGTCATTTTCAGGTTTGGCAAGAAGCTGTAAATCCTGGTCCAGCTGTAGCGCCCATAAGGCATGGGCGATCAGACCAAAGGATACGCCGGGATCCCCATGTTCGATCCTTCGAATTGTATTGCGGTCCACACCGATCAGATTGGCCAGATGCTGCTGGGTAAACGTTCTATTGACCCGGGCTGTCTTTATGTTCCTGCCGACATGCCCCAGGATCTCTTTTACGTTGGGGGGCAACATCAATTTATTTTTGCTTCTCTTACTCATGCTGCATATTAGCATCATTAATGGGCTTAACGCAATATTTATACAGCATCACTTACCATTGCCATGCAGGTATTCCAGAACCTTTTCCATTAACCCATTTATTGAGGCATAACGCTCCACAGGCACGGACAAAATCTCTTCTATGGTCTGTATATACTGGCCCTCAACCAGTTCATCTTTGCAATTTTCGACAATGGCCTGGGCTGAGGTTTGCGTGGTTTCCAGGTGAAACTGCAACCCCATAACGTTGCGGCCCATCTGAAAGGCCTGATTTGCACACCCTTTACTCTGTGCAAGCCTGACAGCGCCTTCCGGCAGGCTAAAGGTTTCTCCATGCCAGTGGAATACGCTGGTTTCTTTAGGGAACTGAAAACCCCCATCCGTTTCAGAAACAACAGCAGCAACCGGAAACCAGCCGATTTCCTTGACCGGATTTGGAAAAACCTTGCCGCCCATGGCATCGGCAATGAGCTGTGCCCCCAGACAAATACCGAGAACAGGCTTGCCGGCTGTAATGGCGTTTTTGATAAATGCTTTTTCTTTTACCAGCCAGGGATGCTCTGATTCATCGTTGACGCTCATGGGACCACCCATGACGACAAGAAAGTCAATGTCATCTATCGGGGGCAGATTCCCGGAATCATAAAACCGGGTGCATGATATGCTGTAACCAGCTTTTATAAGCCATCGCTCAATGGCGCCTAACCCCTCAAAAGGGACATGTTGGAAATAGTGAGCCTGCATTTCAAACCCTTAACTATATATCATTATATTCAACCGCTTTAGGCTACCTCTAATAATAAAACGGCACCTCGTCTATCTGATCCTCACCGAACACTAAAATCCCGTTCTGTCTTAAAAGCGCGGTTGTCACTCCCATCCCGTCCACGAGCACCCTTGTGAAACTTCCGTCATAAATGCGGCAACTTCCACAGGACGGACTTTTCTGTTTTAACAGAGCCATTCTGATACCACAGGCAAGCGCTTTATCCAACGCCGCCTGGGCACCTCTGATAAAAAAATCCGTAACATCACTCTCTCTGGTCTTCACCCGGGCTAAGCCCTCCCAGACTCCCGGACCGCCGCCGGGTGTTATTTCTGCCGGTGGCCGGGGCACAGGAAGGCCGCCGTCCATTTCCGGACAGACCGGAACCAGCAGACCTTTGGCCTTCCACAGGCTTATACGTGAGTTCCCAAAGGGGCAGGATCTGCCGTCATAACGCACCGGCGCTCCCAAAAGACAGGCTGAAATCAATATCTGTTCCATACAAATGCTATATCAGCATTGTTTTGCTTTGTAAAATGCCGGGATTGTGTCTGGCGTTGATCGGCCATGTTGACCATGGCCGTTATTTAAAGTACTACGTACCGGAACCATTTCCCGAAGAGAGCTACCATTTGACACACCACCTGTCTTTTCTTAGTATACCCCCAATAGATAATAACAGTCCGGCTGTCTGGACAAACAAGGAGTCTGCGTGGCACGAAAAAAATTGAAAGAAACGGTTAAACAAAAACTTGAATCCCCCGGTTGGCAGAAAATATTAAGGATTTCAAATCAGCAGTTGGCCATTACCATAGGTGCGGCGCTCAACGCCTTTGCCTATGTATTGTTCCAAATGCCCTATAATCTGGCCGCAGGCGGGGTTTCCGGACTGGGTATTATTGTGAATACCCTGACCGGATTTTCCCCGGGCCTTTTTTATTTTACTGCCAACATTCCATTATTCATCCTCGGCTTTTTCACCCTGGGAAGATGGCGGTTTTTGTTTACCTCCACTTTGGCTGTTGTGGTGTTTTCAGGTGCCACAGAATTTTTCATTATACATATGCCAACGGTTTTCGGCCACTTCCCCATCACTGAAAACAAGCTTCTGGCAACCATTTACTCCGGACTGCTCGTAGGTATCGGTTCGGGTATCATATACCGTTTCGGCGGCACCATCGGCGGCACCTCCATCATCACCCGGATCATTTACAATAAAACCGGGTTTCCCATGTCCCAGTCCGGACTGTACGTGGATGTTATCATTATTGCCATTGCCGGATTTGTATTTAACTGGGAAACCTCTTTACTGGCTTTTCTGGCACTTCTGATCGCAGGCATGAGTGCCGATTTTGCCCTGGAAGGGGCCAGCCAGATGCGCACCCTGATGATTGTCACCCAAAATCCGGAACCCCTGCGCTATGCCATTATCAATGAATTGAAACGCGGTGTGACCATGTGGCAGGTCAAAGGCGGGTATTCCGGAGACGAGCGCTCCCTTTTATATCTCACCGTGCTGCGCTCCAGAGTATATGATGTAAAATTCATCGTTAACCGGATTGACCCCCATGCATTCATGGTGGTCGGGGTTTCCCAGCAGACCTGGGGCGGGTATACACTGAAAAAGAAAAAAGCCGAGGCCATCACATCGGACCATATTGCCTGACGCGTTGAACTTTTGTGGTCATTGTATCAATTGCCCACCAGCCAGTAAAACCGGTAGGGCGGCAGTACCAACTGGTCTTTGAACAGGCTGGGTGACTCTTTGGAATATAAGTCTTTTATGTGTTCCCCCATCCGAAACCCCTGATTTTCAAGCTCCATCAGGTTCAGATACTGGGGATGTGCGTCAAAATTTCCCACAACCAGAACACTTTTTCGGGTCTTGATGTTGAACCGAACATAGGCCAGAAGTTGGGGATTACTGATGTCCAGCAGTTTCCGGTTGTTAAAATCTGAAAACTCAGAAATCTCTTTACGAATGGCGATCATTTTTTTCAATGCATTAAATATCTTATATTCAACCGTTCCCGGCTGTTTGCGGCGCAGGGCATGTTCCCAGTCAATTCTGGGCCGGTGGGCCCACCGGCTGTCATTGGCTTTACTGATGTCCTCAATGTAGGAATAGTCGTTAATTGTGCCAAGTTCGTCCCCGTAATAGATAAGCGGGATTCCGCCAAAGGAAAAAATAATACTGTGCAACAGAAGAATATGCTGGATAATAATATCTGCTTTTTCCTGATCATTCTCCTCCAGGGCTTTTTCAAGCCCGATCAGGGACGTTAATGTGCCCGAAATCCGGGCGTCATTGTTTTTTGTATTGAGGGCGAACAACAGTCCCCGGGCAGAGGAATTTTCAAATTTGCCGGCAAAATAATTGATAATAAAGTCCCGGTGGGATTTGGGCTCATATCCGGCCTGGATGATATCTTCATCAGTAAACCCCAGCCCGATATCATCGTGACACCGTATGTAATTAAGCCAGGTGGCCCGTTCCAGTTTATCTGGCAGATTTTTAAGACCCTGGGTCAACAGTTTGGCGTTTTTTGTGGCCACGGCATCCCACAATAACGCCATCAGGGTGGCGTTATATGCAATTTCACACTCTTTGGCATTAATGGCATCTTCACCAAAATACTTGACGATCTCCACCGGGGCCACAATCGCCTCGGCAATAAAAACAACCCCGGGAGCCGTGATTTGGCAACAGTCTTTAAACAATTGCAGCAATTTATGGGCTTCATATTCATTCTGGCTGGTACTGCCGATTTTTTTCCACAGGAACGCAACTGCGTCCAATCGCAATATATCAACGCCCTGGTTTGCCCAGAAGAGCAACACATCGAGCATTTCAATAAAAACTTTCGGATTGCTGTAGTTCAAATCCCATTGATAGGTGTTAAAGACCGTCATCACCCACTTTTGCATGGTTTCGTCCCAGGTGAAATTGCCCGGGGCCTGGTCCGGGAATATTTCCGGCATGGTCTGTTCAAACATATCGGGAATTTCCCTGCTTTCAAAACAATAAAAGTAGTCCTGGTAGCCAGAGTCTCCACTCCTGGCTTTTTGCGCCCATTCATGTTCATCCGACACGTGGTTTACCACCACATCCAGGGTCAGCAGCATGCCCCTTTGTTTCATATCGTTGGCCAAATTCTTCACATTTTCCAGCGTTCCTACCTTGTCGTTGATTTTTCGAAAATCGCTCACGGCATATCCGCCGTCACTGGCCCCTTTGGGGCATTTTAAAACCGGCATGATGTGAACCAGATTGATACCCAATTCCTGCAAGTAGGCAAGTTTGGCCTGAACCCCTTTCAGGTTCTCGGCAAAACCGTCTGCATACAGTGTCATTCCCACCCATTTTTGATGAAGAAACCAATTGAAATTTTTTTCCCGGGCAAGGTCGCTTCTCCTCAGCGTCCTGGGCCTTTTTATATACTGCCGCGCCATGGTTTCCACCAGATGAAGCAGTTGCTCTTTAAAATCATCCCGGCGGCCGTATAATTGTTCGAAAATAAGGAAAAGGCTGTAAAAATTGGCACCCAGGCGGGTGTAAAAGTGGTGAAGATCCTGCCTTCTGATTTCCGGTTTGAGTTTATCCAGAATCTCGTTTAATAAAGAGTGCGAGAATTGTTCGTACATACCCTACTCCCAGGCGTTTAAAAACTGTTGATAAAATGTGTCATCGGTGGTGGTCGCGCCGCGGATTGCCACGACAGCCCCGGCAAATTCCTGGGCGCGTTTCAATGTTGTTTGAAAATCCCAATGCCTTATTTTTCCGAGCAGCAGGACGCTGCTGAACGCATCCCCTGCGCCCACGGTATCAATAACCGACATTGTTTTTTCGGGTGAAACGAAAATGGGAGGCGATCCGTCGGCACTGTGGAGAACAGCACCTTTTTCACCGTGTGTCAGGGTGATATATTTGACAGATGTGGATGAAAACAATTTATTGATGCGGCTTTGTCCGTCTTTGCAGTCAGGGACAAGTTCTGTCAGTTCATGATGGTTCAGCTTCAACCAGGAGGTGTCTGCCAAAAGGGGAATAATATCAGTGACACGCCACCACGGTGCACGCAGATTAACATCCAAGAACACATATGGTTTTGTCCGGCATTTAATCGCCCGAAGGGTGTCTGCAGAAACCGGGTTTCGTATGGCCACCGTCCCATGGTATAAAATCGGACGATCCGGCAATCCGGGCAGCTGTCCGGATTGAATATAGTCATAGGCGCAGGGACTGACGATGTCGTAACAGGGTTCATTGCCGGCAATAGTGACGTCAACCTGGCCGGTGGGTTGACACCCATGGGTCTGAAGGCCGTTAAGGTCCATCCCCCAACCTGCCATGGCATTTTTAACCTGCTCTCCTGAAGAGTCTTGTCCCACCGAAGAAATAAACAACGGCGCCGCGCCAAAAGCTTGTAAATGCCAGGCCACATTAAAGGGTGCACCGCCTAGAACCCTTTGTCCATCAGGGAAACAGTCAAATAAAACTTCACCAAATACAATAATCTGTCTGTGGGTCATCTCTTTCAGTCCATTAATTTTAATTCAGGAAAGTAATGATTGATGCCCTCAAGAATCCCTGCCGCATAATTACCGTTCATATTTAGATACCCTCCCCTGGCAATATAAAGATGGCCTGAAGAAACGGTTTTACCCATGTGTGCCTTAACCTGTGATTTGAATCGGGATGACGCATTGGCCACGAGGATGGACTTGACAGGACTTAGAAAAACAGCAAGGTCATTACCGCTGTCTCCGGAAAACACCGTACGGGTATAATCAAAAGATTCTGTTTCTATTATAAATTCAATCGCCTTTCGTTTGTCGGCACTGGCCGGCAGGACGTCCAGCAATCCAGTCCTTTTTTGTTCATCAACACTCCAGATGGTATTGGAGTGTAATCCTTTCTTTTTCATTCGCCACTGGATTTCATCCACCACTATATCCGGATTGATATCCAATGGTACATAATAGCTGAGTTTATACAGACCTTGTTTTTCCTCTTCCTGCAGTTCACATTGCGTTAGATCAGAAAGGAAAACAGCCAGCTCCTTGGGGCTTTTATTTTTCCAGTCCCGGGAAATACGCTGATCCCAATCGTTTCGACGAATCCATCGGCCGGACTGGATCTCATAAACAGTGGACCCCACATCGGTAACGGCATAGTCCGGCACAGGCAGATTAAAACGGGTGATGGCCTCCTTGACCAGCTTTTTATCCCGTCCGGTCACATAGGCAAGTTTTATCCAGGGCCTTGCAACCAGTTTGGAAAACAATGGCAAAGCCTTTGACGACACAGGCTCAAGGCCGTTGGGAATAAGCGTTCGATCCAGATCAGTACAAATTAACAGTCTATCAGGCATGGGATTTTTTTTCACAGCGGTTGAAAAAATCATAATACGCAATGCCGTCCAGGATGCCGGCTGCAAACTTCTCCTGGGAGAAATAGATGGGTTCAATATCCGTTAAGTCGGAAAGCTCTTCATTATGCCTATTTTTTACCACAACAGAAAGGGTGTTCCCCCGCATCAGATCTTCATCGGCCCCGGAACCGCCCGCCGTTAACATGTGATCCAGGGCAATGTCCCATTGCTCGGAAAACCAGCGAATGGCATACCCTTTGGAGGCCCTTATGGGTATAATATCCAGAAATTGCCCAAATGAATATATGAGGTTGACGGTCTGCTCATTTTTATACAGCAGGGTTTTAATATCATCCAGTGAAGGCGCAAGTGCCGGATCATAAAAATAACTGATTTTATGCTGGCTTTGTTCCGCTTTGGGCTGTAATTTTAATCCTGTCAGATCAGATAAAATACGATGAACCGCATTTCGGTTCCACAGATGATCTATATGGTTGGTCCAGACCCGATCCCGTTCCAGGTTGCCGCTGTAATAAATTTCGGTTCCCATACTGGTAATCAGTACATCGGGCTGGATAATATGATACTGTTTTAAAATTGCCAGGGCAGAATCCAGCCGGCGCCCTGTGGCAATACAGAAGCTGATATCTTTTCGGTGATCAGATAAAACCTGATTTAACCGGGCCAGGGAATCCATATCTCCCAACAGGTTTTGATCAACATCCGATACAATTGCGCCATTGTGATAAATCATTTGTCGACGGGTAACAGGCAAGCGTTTTAAAGGCTTGCGCTTTTCCATGATCGGCCGGACGGCTTTCAAGTATTTATCGGTGTGAGATTCCCAGGTGTAAGTACGGCTCACACCTTTGAGGCCATTTTCCGATAAATTGTGTATGTGTTTTTTGTCTTTTAAGATGCGCAAAATTTTATCAACGATGTCGCTTTTATCCAAGGGGTTGATCAGGTATCCATTCAGACAGTTTCGCACAATATCAATGGGGCCGCCGTCTTCGGTGGCCACAATTGGAACAAAGCTGGCGGCGGCTTCAATCAAAGTTAACCCAAAGGGTTCGGTCAGTGCAGGATTGATAAAAACTCCCCCGGAAACTGATGCCAGGCGGTATAAAACAGGGACTTCATGGGGTTTATGGGTTTTGGGATATGCCACTTTCCCATAAAGGTCATATTGATCAATGGTCAGCAATAGATCGGTCAAAACCTCCTGGGCACCGGTGTCCAAATCCCGGATGTCTTTTCTGGTCCCAGCAACAATGACCAGATTGGCCAACTCTTGTAATTCCAATGACGTTCCGTATGCCGAGATCAAGGTGTGAATATTTTTCCTTTGATCAGGGCGAGAAATAGCCAGGATCATGGGTTTATCCGAATTTATCAGAAATTTGCTGATCTCTTTGAAAATCGGAGTGTCAAATTCATCCCCCACAGGCGGATGGAATTTTTCCAGGTCTGTCCCCGGAGGAATCATCAGCATGCTCTCCGGTTGATAAAAATCGTAGGAGGCATATTGCTCGTTGATCTCATGACTGGTGCTGGTGATGACCAGTTCTGCAGAGCCCAGTGTTTCTTCTTCGGCGTGTATTCTGCGGGTCATATTATAACGTTCTTCTATGACTGAACTTTTCAACCCGCCGGCGATGAGCCTTTTGCGCTTACTCCGGCCCAAAGAGTGGGCAGTGAAAACCAAAGGCAATTCCAATTGATGGGATAAACGTGTTCCCACGTATCCCGCATCTGCATAATGGGCATGTATGATCCCTGGCAGATATTTTTGTTTATTTAGAAAAATCAGTGCATTGTCTACAAAATTATCCAGATAATCCCAAAGATTTTCTTTGGGGATATATTCGTCGGGGCCGCAGTCAATTCTGACAATCCGGGCTGTTGAATTCAACGGTTCAATCATTTTATTATAATCTTCACTCACCTGGGGGTCGGCAATACGGCGAGTCATCAGATCAACCTGTTCCACATCAGGGCGCCTGGAAACTGCTTTGGCAAATTCCAAAACATACTTAGTCTGTCCACCGGTGTCTGCATCCCGCCCGAGTTCAAGTCCTTGGCCTCGAATTAATCCATGGATATTGATTAACAAGATGTATTTGGGATTTGATTTCATTATATCATTAGAATCCTATTTACTTTGTACTTATGATGAGACCATAAAATCTTAATTATTGAGAGACTATTTTTAATATATATACTAATTCTTCAATTATCACACCTTCCTTTGAAAATTGAATTAATTCTTATTTATTGATACAAAAAGTATAGTACACTATATATATTAACAAATAAAAGAATTAATACCAGGAGCATGATATACTTAGGCAAAAAATATCTTCAATCAGCCCCCAACCGCTTCAGGCAAAAAATCGGCCAAAAAATCTGGATTTTTTTGTCTATTATTTCAATCATCACCGGCATTACCGGAACCTTGTCTGCCCAATCGCCTGCCCGGGGATTGATTGAGTTAAGCTTTAACAATAATAAATTGTGGATTAAAACTAAAAATGCAGACTTAAAACACATCCTTTTAGAACTTTCAAAAGCAACAGACATTTCAATCTATTATTACACAAGCCTTGAAAAAAAAGTCACCATAAACAGGAGCGGTATTTGTCTAAAAACAGCTTTAAACCAATTGCTCAGGGGCGTGAATCATGCCGTGATTTATTCCGGATTGAATTCAAACCAGGCTGAAATCAAAGAAGTCCTGGTCTTAAATGAACCACCCCTAAAAAAAATGAGCCGCAAAGAGAAACGGCTGAAAAGCATAATAAATGGATATCGGAGACAAATTGACCGTTTAAACCGGAAAGTGGCAAAAATCAGCCCTGACAGCTCCCAGGGCAAACGTTATCAAGCAAAAATTAAACAGCTGGAAAAAAAAATCCGACGAATTGAAAAACAAATTTATTGATGGCCCTAAATTTTGCGCGAACCTGATACCATCAGGTCTCAATATTAAAAGAGTCAAGATGATTCAGGTGCGCCACAACAGCCCGGATTTCACCGTAGGAAAAATCGTCGCCCAGTTCGTTTTTCATTTGGGTCAGATTTTTGTCAGGCGCCACGACGGCCGCGATGGCCGTCTGTTTCTCTTTGTCTGGCACCAGACGCTCCAAAGCCAGATCGCCTGTGGCGATAAAAGCACATAAGTGACTCTGGATGGTGGTAACGGCCAGACCCCGTTCTTCGGCAATCTCATCCACGGACAGGCCGTCTTCAAAGAGCATCCGGCTGATGTCCCGGGTATTGGGCTGGGGAGCTGCCGTGTGAGCGGTCGCAGCCTTGTTCCGGCGGTCCCCCGGATCTTTATCTGCAACCTGTTGTGAGGCCGTGGGTTCAGGAGAGATATCTCCCGGGATCTGCTTTTCATTGCAATAGGTATCCACCATGGCCAAAAGTTCGTCACCATAGCTTTCCACGGTGGCCGGCCCTACCCCTTTCAGGGCCTGCAGACTTTTTTCCGACCGGGGCAGACACACCGCGATCTGGACAAGGACCTTCTGGTGGGCCACCTGGAATGCTTTCACATTCTGAGTAGCTGCGACCTGGGTGCGCCATGCCTTCAAGGCCTGAAACAGTTCAGGATGGGCGATGTCAAGTTCGGTGTAATCCGCAGCCGGGGATGTCCCGGCACTTCTTTTGGACTGACCTAATTTTTTAGACCGATCTTTTGATTCATCTGCCAGGGCTTGGGATGACAGGGCTTTCAGATAGGCCGTTGTGGAAAATCCGTCGGCACAGGATAAAATCCCGGCCTGTTTGAGACGAATTTCCGACGTTAAATTGTCCAGGGCATTTTGCACCTGCTTGGCCAGGGCCGCATTATCGGTTTCCACCGCGCTCTTTTCAAGCAGACGGCCAAATACCTGATCCAGGGTATTGCCAAACCAGGCACTGGCTTTTCGCACCCGCTCCTGGATAACATCACTTGTTTCCGGCAACGGCTGGCCTGCCATCAACCCTTTCAGCTGGATTTGAAATTTTTCGCTCACCGCAAATAGCTGGTCCCGGGCCTTGGATTCCATTTCCCCAGGGTCTCCAAGCCCTGAAATGCGCAGCACATTGCGATTGTCCCTTGCCAGGCGCAGAAAGTAAAAAAACAGACGCCTGAAACTTGAACAGTCAAAACATTTAAGGACCAGGGTCTGCTGGCAGACAGCCCGGGCAGCTCTGAAAATACCCGCCAGATCCTGGTCCGGCGGGGCAGTCCGGTTCATGAAATCCACCACCACAGGATCAGTGCCCAGGGCATGGGGCGGCACAGGGGCGGTGAGCACCAGGCCGTCAAGGCCGGTACAACGGCTTAAAGCCACATAAACCTGGCCATGGGCAAAGGCGTCTTTGGCATCCACAACGGCCCGGTCAAAGGTTAAACCCTGGCTTTTGTGAATGGTGACGGCCCAGGCAAGCTTTAGCGGAAACTGCTTGAATGTCCCCACCACCTCCTGCCGTATGGTTTTGTCTTCCTCATTGACCTTGTATGTAATATTTTCCCAGTCCACGGGCCGGACCTCAACAACGGGGCCGTCCTGAATATCGGATGAATTCTCCCCGGCCGCCCTTCCGGCACTGCCCCGGCAGGCCACGGTGACAACTCCGGTCCCCACATGGGTAACCTCCCCGATGGTGCCGTTGAAATAGGCTTTATCGGCAGAAGGGTCATTGCGCAGAAACATCACCTGGGCGCCGGGTTTAAGGGTAAGCTGCTCCCCTGTGGGAAAGGCATGGGAGGGAAAATCCCCGGATACTTCCGCACAAAGAGTATGTGCCGCAGCTGATAGACGGGCAAGTTTCATGGAATTGATGGATTCGGCCTTGCGATTGTGCGTGGTCAGGGTGATATAGCCCTGGTCCGGAGGATTGGGCTGTACCTGGCGGTTGAGGATGTCGGTACAACGGCTGTCCATGCGGTTTTCCCGCACGGCATTGAGCAGGCGGATAAAATCAGGATCACTCTGGCGATAAACGGTTTCAAGCTCGATGGTCACCAGATCGGAACGGCTTAGGGCCCTGCTTGAAAAAAAATAGGGAGAGTCATAATAATTGGACAAGAGATCCCACTCACCGGGCGTGGTCACCGGCGGCAGCTGGAACAGATCGCCGATGAGCAGCAGTTGCACCCCGCCAAAGGGACGTTCATCCCGGCGCAGCCTTTGCAATACTGCATCCAGGGCGTCCAGCAGATCAGCCCGGACCATGGAGATTTCATCTATCACCAGAAGATCAAGGCCGTTGATGATCTGTTTTTTCACCTTTGAAAACCTGAAAAACCGCCGGTTATCCTGGGGACGGTCACTTTGTCCGGGAATATATGGCCCCAGGGGAATCTGGAAAAAGGAGTGCAGGGTCACCCCCCCCGCATTTACGGCGGCAACGCCTGTGGGAGCGGCAACGATAAACTGTTTGGGGCAGAACTGGTGCAAAGACTTGAGAAACGTGGTTTTACCGGTACCGGCCCTTCCGGTCAGATAAATATGGCACAGGGTTTCCTGGACAAAGGCCCGGGCGGCCTGGATCTTTGCGTTGCCCTCAAAAGAAGGCAGCCCGGATTGTGTATTATCCATAATTCCGCCCCATGATGATACAATTCATGCCTTGCACTCTACCCCCGAAAGTCATTACTCTTCTGACAAAGTTCCATTTTCCACAGCGTTAACAACTTCAGTCCTTTTGGTGAGCCATCCCCCGCCAAGGGCTTTATAAAGACTGACATAGGCATTGAAATAGAGCTGCCTGTTCTGGGAGTATTCAAGCTGGGCGGAAAACAGGGTGCGTTGGGAATCCAGCACCTCAAGATAGGAACTGATCCCTTTGTCGTACCGTTCAAAGGAGAGTTTATGTGCATTTTGCGCCGCAGCCACCTTGCGCTGGGACGCCTGACTTTCCCGTTTATAGGTATCCAGGTCCACCAGTGCATCCTCCACCTCCTTAAAAGCGGTGAGCACCACGCTCTCGTAGGTGAGCAATGCCTGGCGGGTCTGCTCCCTGGCCACGTCCACCCGGTTTCTGCTTTTGTTGAAATCAAACAAAGGCCCTAAAAGGCTGCCGCTTACATTCCATATCCCGCCCTGGTTGGTGATATTGGACACCTCCGAAGATGCCAGCCCCAAAGCACCGGTCAGACTGATGGCCGGAAAGCGCTGGGCCACGGCCACACCGATTTTTTCGTTACTGGCATGCACAAGGGCCAGGGCTTTTTTAACTTCAGGACGGCGCTCCAGAAGGGATGCCGGCATGCCCACAGGGATCATGGGGGGCAAGGGCTGCTGATCCAGGGAAAGGCCCGTTTGTACGGCTCCGGGCAGACAACCCATGAGCAGTTTCAGCTGGTGCTCGGCTTTGGCGATAAGGCGTTCATAGGCGGGAATGGCACCGGCGGCTACTTCCAGCTGAATCTGGGCCTGGTTCACATCAATTTCCGGAATGATCCCCTTGTCAAACCGCTTGATGATAATATCCAGGCCGTCCTGCCGGGAGACAAGGGTTTCCCTGGACATCTCCAGGCACTGCCGGTAGTCCAGAAGCTGGTAATAGGCTGTCGCCACATTGGCAATGAGCGTGGTGCGCACAGCCCATGCCCCGTAGGCCGAGGCCAGAAATTGTGCCCTGGCTGCGGCTGTGGACCGCTTGATTTTTCCCCAGAAATCCAGTTCCCAGGACAGGGTGGGTGCCACATACAGATTATTGTTGGTATACGTGGAGCGGGTGCCCGAATAGTTGCCCACGAAACCGCCGGCCCCGATGTTCACAGCCGGAAACCTGTCGGCCCGGGTTATTCCATAGGAAAACCGTGCCTCCTCAATTCGGCTTAAGGCCACTTTCAGATCCTGGTTGTTTTGAAGGGCCGTGCTCACCAGATCATAGAGAACCGGGTCCTGGAACAGCTCCCACCATTTTAAATCCTGATCCTGGCCGGGATCTTCCGGGGCATACCGGTAGGCCGACGGGGTATCCACCACAGGGGTTTCAAAATCAGGTCCCAGGGTCAGACAGCCGGACAGGCCGAATCCTGCAAAAAGGACCAGGGCGACAAACAATGGGGGAATGGATGACAATCTGTTCATAATCATAACTTTAATTTTTAAGCTTTCGGGTTAGCCAAATCTCTTTTTTTCTCATACCGGCACAGCTTGCCGATAAACACGAACAGCATGGGATAGAAAAACACCCCCAGCAGCGTTGCCAGACACATACCGCCCAGAAGTGCCACCCCCATGACCTTGCGGGACAGGGCACCGGCTCCCGTGGCCACCACCAGGGGAAAAATACCCAGTATAAAGGCAAATGCCGTCATCAGAATGGGCCGGAACCGTATTCTTGCCGACTCAATGGCTGCGTCAAACAGGCTCATGCCCTCGTGGAATTTGATGTTGGCAAACTCCACAATCAAAATAGCATTTTTGGCAGCCATGCCAATGAGCAGCACCAGGGAAATCTGGGCAAACACGTTGTTTTCGTAAGTCAGATCAAAAAAACGCGCCAGGTACACAAGCCCCAGGGCCCCAAACAGGGCAAAGGGTGTTCCCAGAAGGATGCTGAGAGGAAGGGACCAGCTTTCATACTGGGCCGCCAGGATCAGGAACACAAAGACCAGGGAAAAGATAAAGACGACGGCGCCTGTGCCGGAAGCAGCCTTTTCCTGGTAGGACATGTCGCTCCAGGAGTAGGTCATGTCATCGGGCAGCACTTCGGCGGCCACCTCTTCCAAGGCGGCCATGGCCTGGACCGATGTATACCCCTGGGCAGGGGTTCCGGATATTTCAGCGGCACGCATGAGGTTGAACCTGTTGGTATAATCAGGGCCGTACACCTCTTTAACCTTTATAAATGCAGACAACGGCACGCTTTTTCCTGCTTTGTTTCTCACAAAGAACTGGCCCAGCTTCCTGTCGTTGATCCGATACTGGGGTTCTGCCTGGATATAAGCCCTGTAGAGCCGTCCAAACCGGTTGAAATCGTTGACATAGGAACCGCCTAGAAATGTGCCGATGGCCGTGTAGATGTCATTAAGACTGATACCGGCCTTCAATGCTTTATCCCGGTCCACCTCGATAAGCTTCTGGGGGACATTGGGGCTGAAGGTTGTGCGAACGGATCCGATCTCCGGCCGTTTTTTGGCAGCCGCGATGAACTGGGTCGCCTGGTGCCCCAGATAGGCCGGCGTATTGCCCACGCGGTCCTGGAGCATAAAGGTGAATCCGGATCCCGTACCAAGGCCCGGGATGGCCGGCGGGGCAAAGGCAAAGACCTGGGCCTGGTTCACCCCGAAATAAAACTCCTTGTTCAGTTCACCGACCAGCTCATCGGCTGTCTTCTCCCGCTCATCCCAATCTTTGAGGGAAACAAACAAAAACCCGTAATTGGGTCCCATGGAGGACGAAAGCATGGAAAAGCCCGTGGCATTGGTCACATGTTCCACCTCCGGGTGTTTGGCAAGAATCTTTTCCACCTGTCTGGTCACGGCATCGGAACGCTGCAGAGATGCGGCATCGGGCAGCTGCACATTGACCATGAAATAGCCCATGTCCTCGGTGGGGATAAAGCCGCCGGGTAAAAGTTTGCCCACCACACCGGTACCGCAGCACACGGCAACGATGAAAAGGACTCCGAGCAGCGCTTTTCTGGCCACCATCTTTGTGATGCTGGTGTAGACATTGGTGGAGGCGTCAAAGGCTTTGTTAAACATGGAAAAAAACAGGCCCAGCGGTCCCCGGTAGGGTTTGGGGGCTTTGAGCAAAAGCCCGCAAAGAGCCGGACTTAAGGAGAGCGCATTGATGGAGGAAAAAAGCACAGACACCACAATGGTCAGGGCAAACTGCTGGTAAAGACGGCCTGTAATACCGCCCATGGCGGATACAGGCAAAAATACCGCCACAAGGACCAGGGTGGTGGCCACAATGGGGGCTGTAACCTCGCGCATGGCTTCAACCGTGGCGGGTTTGGGCTCCATGCCGTTGGCAATATTGACCTGGACCGCCTCCACCACCACGATGGCGTCATCCACCACGATGCCGATGGCCAGCACCAGCCCCAGAAGAGACAGGTTATTCACCGTGAACCCCAGAAGCGGAAACGCCACAAAGGCGCCAAGCAGGGAGACGGGAATAGCGATGGTGGGGATCAGGGTGGCCCGCCAGTCCTGGATAAAAATAAAAACCACAAAAATAACCAGGGCCAGGGCAATCACAAGCGTCTCAATGATTTCATCAATGCCCTTGGTGATGGGAAGGGTGGCATCCAGGGATACATCATACCGCATGCCCCTGGGAAAGGATTTTGACAGCCGTTCCATCACCGACCGGATCTCTTCGGCCAGGTTCACGGCATTGGACCCCGGTGCCTGGTACAAGGCGATGATGGAACAGGGTTTGCCGTCCATACGGGAGAACACGTTGTAGGACTCCACACCCAGTTCCACCCGGGCCACATCCCTGATTTTAACCTGGGCTCCGGTTTCCGTGGAGCGAATTACGATATCGCCAAAGGCCTCCTCGGATGCCAGCCGGTCGGGCAGCCGCACGGTATAGGTGAATTCCGTTCCCTTTGGTGCGGGTTCGGCCCCGAACTTTCCGCCCGGAACAATGATGTTCTGGGCCTTGATGGCATTGGTGATTTCAGACACGGTCATGTCCAGCTGGGCCAGGCGGTCCGGCTTGATCCAGATGCGCATGGAATAGTCTGACCCGCCCAGAACATCCACCCGGCCGATACCTTTCAGGCGGGCCAGGGAATCCTTGATATTGATCAGGGCATAGTTGTTTAAAAAACTCTGGTTGTATTTGTCGGACGGGTCGGTGAGAGCCACCAGCATCAGAATGTTGGGCAGCGATTTTTCCGTGGAGACCCCCAGCCGTTTTACCTCCTCGGGCAATTTGGCCGTGGCGGCGGACACACGGTTCTGCACAAATACTGTGTTCATGTCCGGATCCGTGCCGATCTCAAAGGAGACGTTGATGGTCATGGTGCCGTCATTGGCATTCACCGACTTCATATAAAGCATATTGTCAACGCCGTTGATCTGCTGCTCCAAAGGTGTGGCCACCGAGGCCTCCACATTGGCGGCATTGGCACCGGTGTAACTGGCCCGCACCTGGACAATGGGCGGGGTAATATTGGGATACTGCTCCATGGGCAGCTGCATTGCGGCCAGAACACCCAGGATTACCGTAACAATCGCAATAACCATGGCGACAATGGGTCGCCGGACAAAAAAAGCACCCATTATCCCTCTTCCTGTGCTATACGGTCCACCTTCACCTCTTTGGCCGCCACCCTGGTGCCGTCAGCCACCTTCTGCAAACCTTCGTACACCACGGACTCGCCCCCGGAAAGGCCTTTTCTGATCAGAACGAAATTGTCCACATCCGGCCCAAGAGTCACATCCTGTTCCTTGATTGTGTCCCTTTCGTCCACCAGAAACACTTTTTTAAGTCCCTGCAGGTCGGTGATGCAGCGCTGGGGAACAAGGACCCCGCCCTTGACGCTGTCTATCATGGCTTTGATCTTGCCGAACTGGCCGGGGCGCATCAGGCCGTCCGGGTTGGGAAAGGAGACCTGGACAAGAATGGCACCGGTGGTGGGATCAATCTGCCGGTCCAGAAAGTTTGGGGTTCCCTTGTGGGGGTAAACCGATCCGTCGGCCAGGATCAGCTGGATATCGGTGTTGGATGTTTTTTCCCTGTCCATGCCGTCCTGTCCCGAGGCCAGAACGTGACGGGCCATCCCGAGGTATTGGGATTCTGTCAGAAAAAACTCGGCCAGAACGGAATTGGTGTTGGAAACAGTATTTAAAATGATCGGATTGGGGTCCCGGCCCACAAAATCTCCAACCTTAGCCTTTGTTTTTCCAATGATACCGTCAATGGGGGAATAGACCTTTGTATATCCCATCTGAATCCGGGCGGCATCGACATTGGCCTGGGCGGCCTCCACACCGGCCTTGGCCGCATCATACGCAGCCACAGCGCCGTCGAGATCACTTTGGGAGACCGCATTCATCTTGGCCAGGGGCCGGTATCTGTCCAGATCCCGTTTGGCCTTGACCATCTTTGTTTCGGCCTCGGCAAGAAGCCCTTTCATGGAGGCAACCTGGGCCTCAAAGGGCTGGCTTTCAATGGTGTAAAGCAAATCACCGGCCTTGACCACTGACCCCTCCTTGAAATGAATCCCCTTTAAAAAACCTTCCACCCGGGCCCTTATGACAATGTCCTTGGCGCCGTAAATCTGGCCCACAAAGGTATGGTAAATGGGGACATCCTGAGAAAAAGTTTTATAGACGTTTACATTTACAGGTGGAATGGCCTTGGCTGTTTTCTGTTCGCCTTCTTTACAGGCCTGGGTCCAGACCAGTGATACGAGTACCAGGAGTACAACGGTAAATTTAGCTCTCATTTTCTTCTCACAAAGATTCATACATTCGTGTTGGCCCAACCATCTAACTTTATTGAACTATATTAAAAATCAGAATATAAAATCAGACTTAAAATCGGAACAAAAAAAGCCGTTGACGGGCGGTCACAGGTTTATTATGAAAGTACCAATAAGTTCCTGAGTTACTTTCATGGTTTGTTATGGGTTGGGCCTGGCAGCTGATATGTCAGGTCAGCCCATTGCCGTTAGTACAGCAAATATCCACTTTTTCTTCTTTGTAATCACAATTGAGCAAAAGATACACCTGCCGATTGAGCATATGTATCTAACTATACTATTATCTTTGTATTTTAAACCATTTTTCCAAGAAACCAGCAAAGAAACAACAAACACAAACGTCACGTCCCCAAAGGGGATATCCATGATTCATCATCATAGGCCAGCTTTTTTCCGTTTGTTACCTATTCTGCCATCAAATTTTTCCTTGTTGATGATAAATCGCTCGTGCCTGCCCCGGGTAATGGTATCCATGTCATCACGGGCCTCAACATCGAATACCAGCCGTTTGCCGTCAACCTCCACAAGCTTTACATTTACAGTAACAGTTAGTCCCGCCGGTGTTGCCGCAAGATGACTGACGTCGATATGGGTGCCGACAGTTTGTTCCACCGGCCAGTCCAGATGCGGGTTGACGGCCTGGATACAAGTCCACTCAAGAAGTCCAACCATATATCCGGTGGCAAACACATCGGGCATGAGCTGGAATTCATCCGCTTCCGGATAAAGGGCGGGAACCAGAACAGACTTGGTAATTGTGAATGAAAAGCTATGTTCTATACCTGGCTTCAGACTGTCTTTCATGTTTACCTCCTGGGCATAAACACCCTGAAGCGCCCGGACAGTGGCCCGGAGGGTCGGGTGTACGCGATTGTTTTGGTTTTTATTCGCCTTCCGGCATTTAACTTCCAATTCAACTGAGCATATCATCAACGGGCGTATGGACCAGTCCAAAGGCCTCGGCCACGGCCTTGTAGGTCACCTTGCCGTGGATGATGTTGGCCCCGAGTCTGATCTCCTGGCTGGCCTGCATGGCCCGCTTCCACCCCTGGTTGGCAAGCTGCAGCGCGTAGGGCAATGTGGCGTTGGTCAGTGCCAGCGTCGAGGTCTTGGCCACGGCTCCGGGCATGTTGGCCACGCAGTAATGTACCACGCCGTCGATGACAAAGGTGGGATTGCCGTGGGTGGTGGCTTTGGAGGTTTCAAAACATCCGCCCTGGTCAATGGCCACATCCACCAGCACCGAACCCTTTTTCATGGTCTTGAGCATGTCCCGGGTCACCAGCTTGGGCGCCCGGGCACCGGGAATCAGCACAGCCCCGATCACCACATCGGCCTTTTGAACCAGTTTGCGTATCGTTGCCGGACTGGACATCAGGGTGAAGCAGTTGGCAGGCATCACATCACTGAGATAACGCAACCGGTCCAGGTTCATATCCAAAAGATAGACCTTGGCACCCAGGCCGCATGCCATTTTGGCCGCGTTGGAGCCCACCACGCCGCCGCCGATGACCACCACCGTGGCCGGCTCCACCCCGGGCACTCCGCCCAGAAGAATACCGTGGCCGCCCTGGGCCATCTCCAGATACTTGGCGCCTTCCTGGATGGCCATGCGTCCGGCCACCTCGCTCATGGGGGTCAACAGCGGCAGGCTGCCGTCAGCCTTCTGGATGGTTTCATAAGCGATGCAAACGGCCTTGCTCTTGATCAAGGCCCGGGTCTGGGGCTCATCAGCCGCCAGGTGCAGGTAGGTGAAAATAATCTGCCCGTCCCGGATCAGGTCGTACTCCGGCGGCAGGGGCTCTTTAACGTGCATGATCATGTCAGCCGCAGCAAAGAGTTGTTGGGGCGTATCGACGATCCGGGCACCGGCCCGGATGTAAGCGTCGTCAGTAAAACCGCTGCCTGCCCCGGCGCTGTGCTCCACCAGCACCTGGTGCCCGTTCCTGACCATGACCTCTGCGCCCGCCGGGGTCATGCACACCCGGTTTTCCTCGGGCTTGATCTCCCTTGGTATTCCGACAATCATATTTCCTCCCTTAGAACAGAATATACCTTTGATATTTACCAACCCTGCAATCCCATGGCAAGGGCATACTACAGCCAGGGCCGGATTTTTGGCCCCAGGGCGTAATGATTTTTTTGACAAAGAATTTTCTATATATTATATCAATGTAATTTTTTATAATTTATAACTTGGGAGGATAGATGGAAACAGGAAAAGTTAACCAGCGTATTTTATCATTCATGGAGAAACGGGGCATGGATATCGCGGCATTGTCCGAGGCAGCCGGCCTTGACCCCAAATTTATCACCACCATGCTTGAAGAAAACGCCTACCCCCCCCTAGGTCCTTTGATGAAAATTGCCCGGGCCTTAGGTGTACGTTTAGGCACCTTTCTTGATGACCAGGACAGCAGCGATCCTTATATAGTCCGCAACGCGGAACGGGCAGACAGCTTTTCCGTTCTTGACAGCACCAATAAAGCCCCTGCCTTAAATTTCTATGCCCTGGGCAAAGGCAAGTCAGACCGCCACATGGAGCCGTTCTTTGTTGAAATTATGCCGGAATCCGCAAAGCAAAAAACATTGTCTTCCCATGAAGGCGAAGAGTTTATTGTTGTCGTTTCAGGTCATGTGGAGGTCATTTACGGCACTAAGGTCTATGAACTGAAACCTGGAGATTCCATCTATTACAACTCGGTTGTTCCCCATTATGTCTCCTGCATAGGCAAAGAAAAGGCTGAAATCCACGCAGTCATTTATATCCCAGAATAAAATATAGAAAGAGAGCATATAATATGGACGAAACTTTGCCGCTGCAAAACATGACATTAGGCCAGATCCTTGACCGAACTGTTGAAAAATATCCCGACAACCCGGCCATTGTATATGTGGACAGGGATTTTCGCCTGACGTACAGTCAGTTTGCCACCTATGTAGATGAAACGGCCAAGGGCCTGATGGCCCTGGGCATGAAAAAAGGGGAAAAGGTGGGTATATGGGCCACCAATATACCGTACTGGGTCACTCTGCAGTTTGCCACGGCCAAAATCGGAGCTGTGCTGCTCACAGTGAACACCAACTATAAAACAGCAGAATTAGAATACCTGCTCTCCCAGTCCGACTGTGAAAACCTTTTTCTCATCGACGGATACCAGGACACCGATTACATAGCCACCATATATGAACTGGTTCCGGAACTGAAAACCTGCCAGCGCGGACACCTGAAATCTGAAAAATTCCCCCATCTTAAACGGGTGGCCTTCCTGGGGCCTGAAAAACACAGGGGCATGTATACCATCCCCGAGATCCGGGCACTGTCCGCAATGGTTTCCGACGAAGAGTACCAGGCCCGCCAGGACAGCCTGGACCCCCATGATGTGGTGAATATGCAGTATACGTCAGGGACCACGGGTTTTCCCAAAGGCGTTATGCTCACCCATTACAATATCGGCAATAACGGTTTCTGGATCGGAGCCAACCAGGACCTGGGCCCCAATGACCGCATCTGCCTGCCCGTGCCTTTGTTCCACTGCTTTGGCTGTGTACTTGGGGTGCTTGCCTTTGTAAACCACGGCTCCTGCATGGTAATCCTGGAAGGATTTGATCCGCTTTTAATCATGGCCTCGGTGGAACAGGAAAAATGCACCGGCCTTTACGGGGTGCCCACCATGTTCATTGCCGTGCTGGAACATCCCCTTTTCAAAAAATTTGATTTTTCATCCCTGCGCACCGGCATCATGGCGGGATCCAACTGTCCCATCCATACCATGGAAAGTGTCATGAATAAAATGAACATGAAGGAGATCACCATCTGCTACGGCCTGACCGAGGCCTCTCCGGTCATCACCCAGACCCGGCTGCACGACGACATCCGGATCAGGACTGAGACTGTAGGCCGGGCGCTTCCCCACCTTGAGGTAAAAGTCATTGATATAGGCACAGGAGACGAACTGCCCCGGGGACAACAGGGTGAAGTGTGTGTCAGGGGATACAGCGTCATGAAAGGATACTACAAAAACCCCGAAGCCACAGCCAAGGCCATTGAAGAGGACGGCTGGCTGCATTCCGGAGATCTGGGGGTCATGGACGAGGCGGGCAACCTGTCCATCACAGGCCGGCACAAGGACATGATTATCCGGGGCGGGGAAAATGTCTATCCCAGGGAAATCGAAGAATTCTTATACCGCATGGATGGGATCCGGGATGTACAGGTCGCTGCTGTTCCCAGCCCGAAATACGGTGAAGAGGTTGGTGCCTTTGTAATTCTGAAAGAGGGAGCGAATCTTGAGCCCAGCGATATCCAGGATTTTTGCCGGGGAAAAATCAGCCGTTACAAAATCCCCAGGTATGTCCATTTTATTAAACAATATCCCATGACTGCCTCGGGCAAGATTCAGAAATACAAATTGACGGAGATGTCTGAAGAAATTTGGCCGGAAAGACGTTAGCTTTAGTCTAAAAACTAATATATTAAAGATAAAAAATGAAAATACATGCTGCGGTTGTCACGGTCATTGTCTGTTTATTTTTAACCCTGCCCATGCTCACGGGCCGTGCCCTGGGCCGGGAGTTGACCATCATGACCCATGACAGCTTCAGCATGTCTGAATCTGTACTTGAAGAATTTAAAAAAGCCGTGGGGGCCGACATCACGATCCTGCGCTCCGGTGATGCCGGCCAGGCCCTGAACAAGGCGATTCTGTCCAAAAACAACCCCATGGCCGACCTGTTTTTCGGGGTGGACAACACCTTTATAGGCAGAGCCCTGGACAATGATATGTTCATTGCCTATACCCCCAAAGGATTTGAAAATATTGACACGTCTCTTTTGCTGGATAAGCAGAATCGTCTGATTCCCGTGGATTTCGGAGATGTATGTCTTAATTATGATATCAAATGGTTCAAGGCGAAAAAACTTGCCCCTCCGGCCGGTCTTGAAGATCTGATACGCCCGGAATACAAAGACCTCACCGTTGTCCAGAATCCTGCCACCTCATCCCCGGGCCTTGCCTTTCTTCTGGCGACCATCAGCCGTTTCGGGCAAAATTCATACATCTCTTTCTGGAGGCAGCTGAAGGCCAACGGGGTCATGGTGGTAAACGGCTGGCAGGATGCTTACTGGGGGCAGTTTACGGCCGCCTCAAAAGGGGACCGCCCCATTGTGGTCTCCTATGCCTCAAGTCCTGCGGCAGAAGTGTTTTATGCCGAACAGAAACCGGAAAAAGCGCCCACAGGTGTTGTCATCGGGAATGGTTCCGCCTTTCGCCAGATTGAATTTGCAGGCATTCTGAAAAACAGCGCCAACACGGATCTTGCCCAGAAAGCCATGGACTTTCTTTTAAGTCAACAATTCCAGGAAGACATACCCCTGCAGATGTTTGTGTTTCCGGCCAACACCAAGGCCAAGCTGCCAGAAGTATTCCTGAAACATGCCAAAATCACGGATGCGCCTGCCTCTTTACCGGCAGACGCCATCAACCGGAACCGGGATAAATGGATCCGGGAATGGACAGAAAAACTGCTGCAGTGAAAGCAAGGATATATACCCACCCCTATGTGCTGGCCGGGCTTGTTCCCCTTGTTTTTTTTCTTGCGTTTTACTTTTACCCCCTGGCAGGTATTTTCCTCAGAAGCTTTGTACCGGATTTTCCCTTAAATCTCCACATTGATCTCTCTTTTTGGGACCAGGTGACAGGATCACAGCGCCTGCACCATATCATCCGGTTCACATTCTGGCAGGCTGCCGTATCCACGGGGCTGACCCTGGTGTTTGCCTTTCCGTGCGCCTTTGTCATGTCCCACTACCAGTTCAGGGGGAAAAAATTTTTAACCCTGTGTGCATCCATCCCTTTTGTCCTTCCTGCCGTGGTTGTGGCCGCCGCCCTTGATGCAAGTTTTGGTAAAAACGGATGGTTGGGCATGTTAAATATCCGCCATCCCCTGGTTCTGATTTTCATGGCCCATGTATTTTACAATTTTTCCGTCATGCTCAGAATTTTGACCACCTTCTGGACAGGGTTGCGGGCAAATTTCCAGGAAGCGGCAGCCATGCTCGGTGCAGGACCGTTCCTTACATTCATCCATATTACCCTCCCGCTTCTGATGCCTGCCATATGGGCGGCATCCTTTCTGGTGTTCATCTTCTGTTTTTCAAGTTTTGGCATTATTCTGATTCTTGGCGGACCGGCCTACTCCACCATAGAGGCTGAGATCTACCGCCAGGCGGCCCATATGTTCAACCTGCCCCTGGCATCTTTTCTCAGCCTGCTTCAAATCGGGTTTACCCTGGTGCTCATGAGCCTTTACACCGCCTTTTCCAGAAAAGCGGTCCGCTTTGTGCCCAAGGCCGGCCACGCCGATTATAAATATCCGGAAAGGTTCCGGGATAAGGCAGCGGTTACAGGCAGTGCCTGTTTTATCATCCTGCTGTGCCTTTTCCCCCTGGCCGCACTTGCGGGTAAATCCCTGATCCATGAGGGACAATTGTCCCTGATTTATTACCAGGCCATTTTTGACAATCCGTTAACTTCCATTTTCCACGTCCCGCCTTTTACGGCGATTAAATTCTCTTTTATCTTTGCGGGAACGGCACTGATTATCGCCCTTGTCACGGGGCTGTGCGCAGCCCTGTGTCTGAACCACCTGGACCGGATAAACGTAAAAAGCCTGGCCGCCTTTTTTGACCCGTTGTTTATGCTGCCCCTGTCCACTTCGGCTGTTACTTTAGGCTTCGGCATCATCATCACCCTGGACCGTCCGCCGCTGAATTTGAGATCTTCAATTCTGCTTGTCCCTCTGGTCCACGCCCTTGTGGGATTCCCCTTTGTACTTCGGGCGGTTCTTCCTGCCCTGAAAAGCATTCCCAATGACATCAGGGAAGCTGCCGCCATGTTAGGTGCCTCCCCGGGGAAAATATTCAGATGCATTGACCTGCCGTTAATATCCGGCGCATTGACCGCAGGAGCCGTATTTGCCTTTACCATCAGCATGGGGGAATTCGGTGCCACCATTTTTACGGCAAGCCCGCGCACGCCCACCATCCCCCTGGCCATTTACCGATTTTTAGGCCAGCCCGGGGCCATGAACTACGGCCAGGCCATGGCCATCGCCACCCTTCTCATGGCGGTCACCGCAGCCGGATTTATCCTCATTGAAACGATCAGTTCCAAAGGAATACAGCAATTTTAATGGAAAATGAACTTATCATACAAAACTTAAGCAAAACCGGCGCAACCGGCGTCTGTTTTCTGGACAACGTCAGCCTTGCCCTGCCCCGGGGCAGCCGCCTGTCTGTGCTCGGTCCTTCGGGCAGCGGAAAAACAACGCTGTTACGCATGATAGCCGGGCTTGATATGCCGGACTCCGGCGATATCAGGTTCAACGGCACCTCCATCCTGGATCTGCCCCCGCACAAACGCAACTTTGGCATGATGTTCCAGGACTATGCCCTGTTTCCCCATCTTGATGTGTTTCACAACATTGCATTTGGTCTGAAAATGAAAGGTATGCCCAGGCAGAAACAGGCACCGATTGTGGCCAAGATGCTGACACTGACCGATCTTGAAGGATTTGAAAATCGAAAAGTGGATGAACTGTCCGGAGGCGAACGCCAAAGGGTGGCCCTGGCAAGAACCCTTGCCCCCGGGCCAAGACTGCTCATGCTGGACGAACCCTTAAGCGCACTGGACCGGGTTTTAAGAAAAAGACTGCTGAATCAGCTCACCCAGATTCTATCCCGGCTGCACATCACCACCATCTTTGTCACCCATGATCACGAGGAAGCATTTGCCGCAGGCACCCAGATTATCCTGATGAACCAGGGCAGCATTGTTCAGCAGGGCAGCCCGGACAATCTTATTCATCATCCGGTTAATGACTGGGTCAAATCATTCATGGCCTGATTTATTAGTGTTTGGACGAAAAGCCACCCATCTGCGGCGTTGCGGAAAAATTTAAAATCCTCACAACCAAGAGGTTGCTCCGGTTTCAAATTTTTCCGCGCCTTGCATCTGGGCAACTTTTCGTCCAAACACGGCTTTCCGTTCAGGTACTCATCATGGCCTGATTGAACTCAATCGCCGGGCATCACGCATTCCACCCGGTTTCGCCCGGCCTCCTTGGCCCTGTATAATGCCTTGTCCGCTCTGCCGAGAATGGTTTTAACCGTATCTTTCTTCTCAAATACAGTGACCCCGAAACTGGCGGTTTTTTTACCCACGCCCTCGATTTCACGACGCTGTACATGCTTGTGCAGAAATTGGGCCAATGTTACCACACCCTGCTGATCTGATTCCGGACAAATGATTAAAAACTCTTCTCCGCCCCAGCGCCCGGGGACATCCACATCACGCACC
Organism: uncultured Desulfobacter sp.; assembly: GCF_963665355.1. Taxonomy (GTDB): domain Bacteria; phylum Desulfobacterota; class Desulfobacteria; order Desulfobacterales; family Desulfobacteraceae; genus Desulfobacter. Next base: position 2,843,163 of record NZ_OY762229.1, on the reverse strand, counting down.
CCGTTTTTAAGCTGCTCGGCAAATAATTGAAGCACCTGATCTCCAACCTGGTGACCATGGGTATCATTGACTGCTTTGAAATGATCAATATCCGCCAGGATCAGTCCGAAGGAGTTGCCATACCGGTTGGACCGGGTTAATTCAGCGGCAAGCACCTCGTCAAGCTTAGCCCGGTTGACCAATCCTGTGAGGCGATCCAGGGTCACCAGACGCTCCAATTCCCGGTTTTTTTGTTCCAGCTCCCGGGTTCTCTCCTGCACCTTGGCCTCAAGTTCCTGGTTAAGTTTCATTAACTGGCGGTTCTGCTTTTCCAGAAGGGTTTCCTGCTCATAGGCGGTCAGGGCACTTTTGATGGTTAAAATCATATCGTCATTGATCCATGGTTTTTCAAGGAAACGATAGAGCTGGGCTTTGTTAATGGCATGTCGGACCCCTTCAATATCACTTTGACCGGTGAGCATGATCTTTTTAACCCTGGGAAGTTTGTCGTGGATGTTGATCAGCAGTTCATCCCCCTTGATCCCGGGCATAATATAATCGGAAATAACTACCTGAAGTTCAATGCCGTCATCCATAAATTCGTCAATGACCTCCATGGCCTCTTCGGCACTGTGGGCGATTTCAATCACATCAACACCTTGTAAAGACTTGTAAAATAAAGACCGAAGGCTTTCGGTGACCATGGGTTCATCATCCACACATAAAATGGCTGTATCTGTGGCCCTGTTTCTCTTCATATCATTTACCTGATGCTGTACTATTGAAATGCAAAAGGCCCTCATCAATGGAGCGAATCAGCTCCTTGGCATCCCATGGCTTGCTGATGACGTCAAACATGTCCGCTTCATCTCTGGCGCGCTGTAGCGCAGTGGAATCAACCTGACCGGACAACATGACTTTTATCACGTGGGGGAACCTGCGATGGGCCTCGATGAAGAATTGATCCCCCTTCATTCCCGGCATCAGCCAATCGGAAATAATAATCAAGGGTATATAACCATCCTGGGAGAATTCATCTAAAATTTCAAGGCCTTCTTCGGCGCTTTCGGCAATTTCAATTACATATGTTTTGCCATAATGTTTGTATAGCTGGTCTCTGAGTGAGTGCAGCACAATCCGTTCATCGTCAACACACAAAAAAAGGCCCTTGTTCTTATCCATCATGGTCAATCCCCATTTCGCGGTAGTAAAACTGTGAAGGTTGTTCCTTTTCCCACTTCCGATTCCAGGTTAATCTGTCCGTCATGTTTTTTTATAATTCTTGCTACAATGTCAAGGCCTAATCCACTGCCCTCGCCTCTTTTCTTGGTGGTGAAAAAAGGCTGAAAGATCTTTTCTCTGTTCTCTTCGGGTATACCGCAACCGGTATCTGAAACACTGATACACACATGGTCATCCTTGTTTTTCACCTGAATGGTTAAGGTGCCTTTATACGCCATGGCCTGGAGGGCATTGTATATCAGATTTGTCCAGACCTGACCCAGCTCGTCCGTATAACCGGGTATGGATTCAATGGTCTCATATTCCCGGACAAGTTCGATATTTTGTTTGATCTGATTGTGGTAAATGGTCAATACGGTTTCAATGCTTTCGATGATATCGGTCTTTACCTTTTCATTGGCTTCACCCTGGCGAATATACGATTTCAGCGCATAGATAATTTTGCTGACTCTGTCCACGGCCTGGATAATATTTGTGGTATTACTGGTAATGGAATGAATACTGTAAGCCGTTTCAAGGATAAATTCGGATTCCGGATGAAGCAATATCGGTTTGAACCTTTCCCACTGGTCATATACATTCATCTGCACCAGGAAAAATGCCATCTGTCTTCCCCCGTCAATGCCGGCCTCATTGAGCATATCATTAAGGGTGCGGATCATTTTACGTTCCTCCCGGCTGGTTCTGAATACAGTTTTTTTCTGAAGGGCCTGCTCCAATAAGGTGAAAAACAGCGGCAGATACTGATTACCCAGTTTTTCGACCAGACCCGGCATATCTTTTTGAAATTTTTCAAGGAAATCTGAAATATTGCTCCCCGAAGACTTGATGGCCCCCATGGGCGTGTTGATCTCATGGGCGATCCCGGCGATAAGCTGCCCTAAGATCGCCATTTTCTCGGATTGAATCAACTCTTTTTCAGCCCGTTCACGTTCTTGAATCTGGGCTTCAAGCTGTGCTGTTCTTTTTTCAACCATCACCTCAAGATGATCACGGTGCAAGGACAACTCCACCTGGGCAGCCTTTCTCTCTATGACCTCCTGCTTTAAAAGATCATTGGCCCGTTCCGTGGCTTTTTGGTTTTTTTCTATTTCCATGAGGTTTTGCTGAATGCTGTCTGCCATGTTATTAAATGAAGAGGCCAGCTGACCGATTTCATCATTGGATGTCTCTTCAAGGCGAAAGTCCATATCCCCGTCCTGGAAATGATTGATACCGCGAATCATTCGGGTTATTTTTCCGGTCAGGACGGCTGCCATCCACAGGGCAATGAGAATGACCACCAGAATCATGGCCGCAGTGGATAAAATCATTTTCAAGGAGGTATCATGCAAAGTTCTGCGCAGATAAGCCTGGTTGTATTCTTTTTGCGTAGTAAGGTTTTCTTCAAAATTCTTTCGGATGGACGTGATACTGGCCGCAGTTTGAACCGCAGGTTTATGAAACTCATCCACATTGGCCCCGATGGTGACATACCCGAATCCCCGGGGATGCTCTCCGTACTGGCCGGTGTAATACGGAATGGCCCCTGCGGTGGTCAACTTCCACAGCTTGCTCCAAAAAATAAGAAACGATCCGGAACCGCCATACTGGGTTAAGGTATGCCAGCCGGTGCACTGGGGGGCAAAATTAAGAAAACGTCCGTCCAGCCCCACAAAGCCCTGCTGTGTCAGCTCCTGGGCAGGTTTTTTCTTTAAAGACTGGGCATCAAACCAGGGCACCTTTGCTTCGAATTCCGACATGGAGCCATTGCATAAAAGCCATGTGGGGTAAAGAGATGCCTCCAGCCATGGAACGGCCTGCTGGCCGGTTTCAGGATCATATCCCACAATAAAATAGTCCCTGGGATGGGAAATATTTCTACCTTTATAATCCCACATGAACGCATAATTGCCGGTACCGGCATCGGGTGTAATGCAGTACCGGGCATCGGTGGGGACAACATGGTCGGTGAATTCCATGATATGGGTATGATCCAAAGCCAATGTAACATACCCGGTTATTTCGCCTTTGACCACAACGGGAGTGGCCCATCGGACCAGGCCTTTGAAGCGAATTCCCAGGGGATTTTCAAACCCGGCATAACCGGAATTCTGGGGTTCAAACGCAATGCCGGCTTTTTCAGCCCGCACCCTGTTGTAAACCCCGCCGGGCAAAAATCCTTTGACATAGGCCCCAATAACATCGGAGACATAAATCTGACCTGGTTTTAATTTTTTCAATGATTCAAAATAGGTTTCCGCCTTACAGAAGGTATTTTCCTTTTTTGACACATCCAGCAGTGTTTCAGATGTCCGCCAGCCCTGGGAAACCTTAATTTTTTCCATACCTGACAGATCCACATAGGTCATTTCAACATAGAGGGGACGGTCCACAATCACGCCCGGGGTGTCCTGGGGACGATAATGAAACTGATTGCTATTATCTTCGATTCTTGCGGTGACCTCCTGATGCGGCTCCGGAGCAGGATCTACAGGAATCCATTTTGTCCCGTCTTCGTTCATTTTCCATTTGCCGTCATCCACGACCACTTTACGGATATGTCCGCATAAAAAGCCCTGGTAGGCTTTTTTCCCCGGTGTGATCTGGGCGGCCAGGCGGATATCCACATCACGGTCATATAAAAAATTGGCCACATGCCATGCCGTATCTGTGGTCAGACGCTCAATGGCCTCCCGGGAGCGGTCATCCAGCGCTTTGATGGAGTTATTTGTCGCCATATCCGCGATACCGCCAACCAGCACATTGGTATTCTGGGCCACCTTCTGGGCCTGTTTTTTCAATGTATCTGCCAGGTCAAAAATAACACTGCGGGAAAACCAGGCCAACGCCACCAGTGGAAGAACTTTTATCAGCACAAAAATGACAATCAGCTTGGTTCGGATACTAAACGATCGTTTTGACATAGCGTCTCCCTGTCAGGGAATCGTCAATATGCGATTCCTATATATTAGCGATACCGCTGTTCGATCCTGCAGGTATGCGCCCCTGCCCTTAGAATTTTTTTTAAAGGTCTGCATAACGAAGTGGTTAATTCTGCCAGGATTTAAATGGAATGGCAACGAAGAAAACAAAAAAAGCAACGCATCAATTTAAGGGACAATTCCCTTTCTTTTTCTTTTCACCGGGTTGTCGCGGGCTGTATCTACTGTGATTTTCCGATCTACTCTCACTGCTCACTAGGCCAGCAGGCCGGCTTCAAGGCCAAGCCCGTAGGCGACGCTGGTGAAAGCATCGGCGGTTTTAATTTTGTCTGCCCCCACCCGGAATTCAAATATGGCCCGGATCAGCGGGATATAGGAAGAGCCGCCGGTGAGAAATACGGCGTTGACCTGTTCGGGTGCAATGCCGGCATCGGCAAGGGTCTGTGTCACACAGGCGTCTATCTGCAGAACCAGGTCCCGGATCATATCTTCAAATTCGATTCGTGTGACTGGCTCTTCAATGGCGATGCCATAATCCTTGAAATTTACGGTTGCATCCCCATGGTCGGAGAGGCGGCACTTGGCTGTTTCAATGGACTGGAACAGTAGATAACCATAGTTATCGCTGATCAGACGTTCCAGATTTTCCAGCAGACGCCGGTCTCTGAGTCCGGCACCGACCTTAAGCTCCTTTATATTCCCAAGGGTTTGCGGACGCCGAAGCCAGGGGATACGGTGCCATTGCATCAGATGGCTTAAAACCAGGGGGGACAACCCCGTAAGATTATCACTGAACATGGATTTGACCTGAACATCTGTGCCGTAATATCTTGCCACCTTGTGGCGCATGATCAGGGAATCAAAATTGTCGCCTCCGATATAAAGCCCGCCAACGGAAAGAATGCCTTGCGCTCTGCTCACGCGGTGGTGCGAATTGCCTACTTTAAGCACCGTAAAATCAGAACTGCCGGCACCAAAGTCGCCCACCAGCACAATCTGTTCCCGGTTGCAGGGCAGGCTGTTCTCATAAGCCCTTGCAGCGGCCACGGGTTCCATTTGAAGGGAAATCTCCTTGAACCCGGCAAGTTGAGCCGCGTTTATCAGCCGGCGGGTTGCGGTATTTTCCCGTTCCGCATCCGTTGAAAAAACAACCGGACGGCCAAGGACAACCGTGTCCACCTCCTGTCCAATGATCTTCTCCCCCCGGGTTTTCATGACCCGAAGAAGATGGGCGATCAGCTCTTCCAGGGTATAGTTTTTACCGTAGATATTGGTTTTCTGAAAGGACAAGTCACTTAGAAAGGATTTAATGGACTGCATGTACCGGCCTTCAGCACCGTTGTCAATATACTGCCTGACCCCTTCATAGCCCACAAAGGAGTGGGTTCGCCCATCCTCCTTTATAAAATAGAGAATGGATTTCAAAGAATTGGAAAGGGGATTGCCCGGGTCAATATCCAGAAGTTTAACCTGGTTATCTACACTTGCGGCCAGGGCCGAGTTGGAGGTACCGAAATCTATACCAAATGCTGGGGACATGTTTTATTCTAATTCGCGCTGCCCTGGATTTGGGCAAGGAGGGCAGCGTTTTTTTCCTTTACTTGGGGGTATGCGGCAGCAAGGCTGTCGGATTTTTTTGCCAGGGAAACCGCCTGGACAAGATTTCCCTGGTCAAACTGGGCCCTTGCCATCAGATGCCAGACCAGTGGGTCCTGGCCATCAATGAACAGCGCCTGTTCCAGGATGGAGAAGGCAAGCTGGGGTTTCTTATTTTTCAGCTGATTTTCGGCCTGTTCGATCATCCGGTTCAGGGCCTGGGGCCTGGGACGCTGAACAGGGCGGACAGCGGACAACAATGAATTCTTGTCCTGATTTTGATCCTGGGTTTTGCCCGCCACGACCGCATCATGCGGCTCTGTGCGTTGAACTGGAACAGGCCCGCCGATCTCGGGCACGGATTTAGGAGGCAGTTGGGACTGGGGTACTGGTATTACTTTTTTAGGCGCGCAGGCGGGTAAAACAATAAGGGCCATGGCAAGTAGATAAAAACAATATTTTTTCATTTGAATACGTCCTTAATCCAGTCAATGAGGTATCGCGGTTTTTTTTTCTGCCCGGGTTGCTTATCGGGCAGGGAATCATCCAGGGGGAAAGATTCCACTTCAGTACCAGGGTTTCCAACAGGGTCGCCAACAGAAATTCCACTGGGATCAGAAACAGCAGAATCAGACTCAACAGGGGATGACCCGAGAATAAAAGGCACAGCAAGGGCACCAGGTGAGTTGTTATCCGTGGCAAGTCCGGTCCCGGGATCAATAACCGCCCACTCAATATTCTGGGGCGGTGTCAATACCAGAGGCGTGTTGGGGATCTGTGCCATGATCCGGCCAAAGACCTGCATGGCTCCGGATGCCCCGGTGAGCCCTGTGGATTTGTTGTCATCCCTGCCCACCCAGACCACGGCCAGTCGATTTCCGGAAAATCCGGCAAACCAGGTATCCCGCAGATCATTGGTGGTACCGGTTTTTCCGGCAATGCCCAGATCCAGGGAGAGCCATTTGGACAACGATCTTCCGGTACCGTCCCTGACCACGGCCTGAAGGGTTTTGTCCACCAGGAATACTGCGCCGGGATCCAGGTGCTGCTCAATACGCAGGGGATAGCGCTGGAGTGTTTCCCCGTCAGGGGTATACACAGATTTTATGACCCGGGCCGGGGTGTAGAACCCCCCCGAGGCCAGGGTGTGGTAGACCTGGGCAACCTGCACCGGGGACATCTCAAAACTGCCCAGAAGCATGGCCGGGACAAAGGGGGCCGCGGGCTTGAACCCCAACTGCTCCATGGTTGAAAAAACAGTATCCAGGCCAAGCCCCATGCCAAGCCTGACCGTGGACGTGTTGTATGAATGAACCAGGGCCTGGTACAAAGGCAGGTTCCCGTGAAATTTTTCGTCAAAATTCATGGGTTTCCAAAGAAGGCCGCCGCTTTCCAATTCAACAGGTCCGTCATCAATCAGGGTCACAAGGGTGTAATGTTCAGGCTGTTCCAGGGCCGAGAGGTATACGGCCGGCTTCACCAGGGAGCCGATGGCCCGCTTTGCATCCAGGGCGCGATTAAATCCTTTGCCATTAGACTGCCTTCCCCCCACCAGGGCCTGGATTTCATTGGTGGCACAGGCTGTCACCACCACACCGGCCTGGAGATTTGCATTTTGACCCGCCATGAAATCGGCCACCCCCTTTTCCGCCGCCAGCTGCACCAGGGGATCAAATGGCGTGAAGATACGCAACCCCATGGTTTTTAAATCTTCTTCACGGTACTCTTTAAGCAAATTGCGCTTAACCAGATCCAGGTAAAAGGGGAATCGCCATTGCCGAGGGACCGGAATAGCGGTTAAGGGACGGGCAATGGATTTTGCAAGCTGGGCGGGTGAAATCAGTCCTTGATCCGCCATAAGGCCAAGCACCGTGTTCCGCCGGGACAGTGCCCGATCCGGATGAGCCCTGGGATTAAAATAGGACGGTCCTTTGAGCATGCCCACCAGAAGTGCCGTTTCCTCCAGGGAGAGCAGCTCAGGTGACTTGCCGAAGTAAAACTGAGCCCCCAGGCCAAACCCGTGTATGGCCCTGGAACCATCCTGGCCCATGTAAACTTCATTGATATAGGCGTCCAGGATCTCATCCTTGGTGAACTGACGCTCAATGGCGATGGAAACAAAGACTTCACTGAGCTTTCGTTTCAGCGTTTTTTCAGAGGAGAGGAAAAAATTTTTTGCCAGTTGCTGGGTCAGGGTGCTGGCGCCCTGGGTAAACCGGCCCTGGCGGACATTCACCACAACGGCCCGGAAAACTGATTTGAAATCAATCCCGTGGTGGGAATAAAAATTTCTGTCCTCCACGGCCACGATTGCCTTTTTAAGAAACCCGGGAATATCCTGGGGGGCAAGAAGGATGCGGTCTTCCATGGAAGATGGATAGAACTGCCCGATCAACACAGGGTCCAGCTGCTCCATGTCGGCGGGGCTGCCCAAGGTTTTAAGCTCGCTGATGCGGCCATCGGATATGGTCAGCTCCGTACGACGCACAGGCCGTTGCTGATCGCCAAAATCAAAGGGCCGGCAATTGAGGATAACCCGGTTCTGGTAAAGGGTATAGGTACCCGGGGACGTCAGTTGTGCCTGGGTTGCGACCTTGCGGTATCCTAGCAGATTCAATTCCTGTTCAAGGGATTTGGCGGACAGCTGCAGCCCCGGATAAAGGACCATGGGGCGTGCATATACTTTGGCGGGTACATCCCACAGCCGGTCTTTAAACCGCCGGGTCACCTGGTAGTTGACCAGGTAACCATAGCCAAAGAGAGCAGCGCATGTGCATAACAATAAAAAAATGACCAGCCGTCTCAACAGTTTCATTTAGGCCACCTTCCATGCATCACGAATTGTGGTCCGGGATGTCCAGATTAAACAGATGCCGGGTCACATTCAAATACACGGAATCATCCCGGTGATCACCGGTATTACGCAAAAACAAAATGGGATCATGGATGGCACGGGAGGCAATGGCCCTGGTCATCCTGCGGATGGATTCGGCATCCTCGTCTGAAAGATGGGGCAGGCCGGCCAGGGTTTTCTCGCATTCCAGGTTCACAATGGCAGTCATTTTCCGGTTGATGGCCTTGATGGTGGGAACCACGGCCAGTTCATCAAGCCACCGGCAGAACGACAGCAGGGCTTCTTCCACAAACCGCATGGCTTTTATGGTTTCCTGCTCCCGCTGGCTGATATTTGTTTCAACAATATTTTTGAGATCGTCAATATCATACACATAGGCATTGGATATTTTATTGATCCGGGGGTCAATATCCCTGGGTACGGCAATATCAATGAAAAACAAGGTCTTGTTCTGTCTTTTTTTCATAACGTTCTTGACTTGGTCACGGGTTAACACATATTCCGTGGCCCCGGTGGAACTGATGATAATATCCACATCTGCCAGTGCAGATTCGCGTTCCTCATACTGGACAGCCTGGCCCTTGAACTTGCGGGCCAGTTCCAGGGCATTTTTAAATGTACGGTTGGCCACCACGATTTTTTTCACCTGGTGGGCCATGAGATGTTCAACAGCCAGTTCCGCCATTTCCCCGGCTCCGATGAGCATGACGCTTTTAGTGGCAAGATCCGCAAAAATTTTATGGGCAAGCTCGATGGCGGCATAGGAAATGGAGACAGCATTATCACCAATGCCGGTCTGTTTTCTTACACGTTTTGCCACAGAAAACGCTTTATGCATCAGGCGGTTGAGCAGAACCCCCGTGGTACCGTTCTTTACAGCGGTTTTATAGGCCTTTTTCACCTGTCCCAAAATCTGGGGTTCGCCCACCACCATGGAGTCAAGGCTTGCCGCCACGCAAAACAGATGGCGGACAGCCTCATTGTCGGCGTGGATGTACAGGGCGGGTTTGAATTCAGATACGGGTAATGTTTTGAGTTCAGAAATAAACTGAATAACAGTATCAATGGCATCGTTATTTCCTGAGTCCCCGCTATCCGGCACATAAAGAAATTCCAGACGGTTGCAGGTGGAAAAAACCAGGCCTTCCCTGATACCCGGATCCTGTTTTATAAATTGCAGGGCTGTTTCAATCTGTTCCTGGGAAAAAGACAGTTTTTCCCTTAGCTCCACAGGCGCGGTCTTATGGTTGGCGCCAATCAGAATAATCTTTGGCATAATCGGTTAATCTGCGTCCTGTTCTTATTGGGTGAATCCCTGGTGATGCCCGCCAAGGAAGAAGTTCACCCCCAGGAAGGTAAAAATTAGTATAATAAATGCAATCAAAGACATAATAGCGGAATTGCGCCCCCGCCACCCCGAATACAGCCGCAGATGCAGCAGGGCCGCATACACCAACCAGGCCCCCAGGGAGAACACCTCTTTTATATCCCATCGCCAGAAACTGCCCCATACGGATCTGGCATAAATAAATCCGGTGACAAGCCCGAAGGTCAGCAATGCAAACCCCGTGGAAATACAAGTATAGGACACGGCATCCAGAAAATCCAAAGAGGGCAGGCGTTTAAAAAAGAAACCCGGATTTTTACCTTTGATACCCTGTTCCTGAAGCAGATAAAGGATACCTGCTCCGCAGGCCAGGGCCAGCATGGACTCCCCGGTAAAGATAAGGATGATATGCCCGAAAAAGAAAATGCCCTTATAGATCTTATCCGGGGCTTTGGCGGCCTCGGGCAGCAGGATGGCTGCAAGCATGAGGACACTGACCATGGCTGTGGCATACACCCCGAGAATTTTTAAATGAAACCGGTACTGGGAATAGATAAACATGGCGGCAAGGGACAGACCTGCCATGGACAGGCTCTGGCCAAGGGTATAGATGGGCAGTCCCCCAAGTACCGCACTTTGCAGAACAATGGCAAAAAGATGAATCATGGCCCCGATACCCACAGCGCCTAAAGCGGTCTGTTGGATCCGGTTTTTCTGGTGAAACAGATAACAAAAATACCCGGCCGTACTGATCAGGTAAAAAAGGGTTGCACACTGCAAAAGGATAAAAGGAATATTCATAGACATCACAACTTTCGGATACTAATTTCAGGCATAAGCCTTTCCAGGCTGAAGCCGTCACCTAAGACATCGGCAAGCACGGCATCAATCTGTTCGGTTTGCCCTTCAGCAATCTTTCCAGGCAGATCGGCATCAATCAGGGCTCTAAATATTTTGCGGTGCCCTTTGGGATCATGCCCTTGTTCCAGCAGGATCGCTCTAATGCGGCCCAAAAGGGTTGCAAGCTCACCGTACTCGGGACCGAAACAAGTCTCAAGTGCCATGCGCAGGTACCTTGAGAGGGCCGGACTTGCCCCGCAGGTGGATACGGCAAACAAAAGATCGCCCCTGTCCACCACTGCCGGCAGGATAAAATCCCCTTTATCCCGGCCGTCGGCAATGTTGCACAATATATTTTTCTTTTGGGCGGCCTGCCGTATCCCGGCATTTAACTGCATATTGTCTGTGGCGGCAAAAACCAGGCTCATACCGTCCAGATCCGAATCGTCAAATTCTTTTCTCTTTAAGGTGATGGCCCCAGGGGGTGTATTGGACAATTCCTCGGAAAAGTCAAGGCTGACCACAGTGACCCGGGCTTTTGCCCGGGCAAGGCCAAACGCCTTTCTTGTGCCCACTGCCCCACCGCCCACCACAAGGCAGCATCGGTCTTTAACATCTAAAAAAATCGGATAGTAATCCATCACCTCATCCCCCATCCGCCCTTGTGTGAGCCGGGAACTTAATATATATTGCCTGGTAGCTTTTTTCAATCTTTATCATTTAAGGGCAATGCCGTGATCATAGATTCCCATACCCATCTTTTTTTCCAGGCCGTTGCTGATGACAGGACCCCGTTCTTTGACACCGAACCTGAATTCAAACTTCTATATAACTCCCAAAAATCAAAAATTGTAAAGGTATCTGACATGATTGCCGCCATGGATCACCATGGCGTGGACATCTCCATCCTGTCAGGATTTCCATGGCGCAACCCGGAATACGCCCGAAGAAACAACGATGCAGTGATTGAGGCCGTTACCACCCACCCCAAACGGCTGCGGGGACTGGCCTGTTTTAATCTTTCCTGGGAAGGTGCGGCAAAGGAGGCTGAACGCTGTATTGATGCCGGACTGTCCGGCGTGGGAGAACTGGCCTTTTACCTGTCCGGCATTGATGCCGGGGCTATCCGGCTTATGGAACCTGTGATGGAGCTGCTCAAGAACAAGGGGAATCTACCCTGTATGATCCATACCAATGAGCCTCTGGGACATCCCTACCCGGGAAAAACCCCTATAACCCTTGAGCAGATTGATAATCTGGCAGGGTCCTTTCCAGACAATAAAATCATCCTTGCCCACTGGGGTGGCGGAATCTTTTTTTACCACATCATGAAAAAACAGATGAAAGAGCGCCTTAAAAACATCTGGTATGACACGGCTGCGTCCGTATTCCTTTATGACCCGGGAATTTACGACATGGCGCTCAGGGCCGGGGTATTGGAAAAGGTTCTGTTTGGCACGGATTATCCCCTGACCACCCACGACAGGTATTACCGGGATATTGACCAGTCCCAGCTGACGTCAGATCAGAAACGCATGGTGCTTGGAGAAAATGCCCGGGCGCTTTACCCGGATTTATGAGACTATGGTTATGATACCGGGGCTGCGGGAAGGGTAATGGTAAAGCAGGTCCCCTGCCCTCGCCGGCTATCCACCTCAATGCGGCCGTTGTGGTATTTGACAATATGCTTGACAATGGCCAGCCCCAGCCCTGTGCCGCCCTGGTCCCGGCTTCTGCCCTTATCCACCCGGTAAAACCGGTTGAATATTTTGGGCAGATGTTCCTTATCAATGCCCTGCCCCGTATCTTTGACCTCAATGACTATGTCGCCGTTCATTAATTCCGCATTAATGGTCACGCACGTCCCGTCACCGCTGTACTTTATGGCATTGTCCACCAAATTCAACAACGCCTGTTCCATGAGTGTGGGATCCACCATGCCGGCAATGGTATCCGGACAGTTGACATCCACGGTGATCCCCCGATCTTTGGCCTTGTCAGCGCAAAACCCCACGGCTTTGCTGATCAGGCCGGCCAGAAGCTGGGACTCAAACTGGATATCTGTCCCTTTGAGGCGCTCCAGCCGTGCCAGGGCCAGAAGATCATCAATCAGGTTGACCATGCGGTTGACATTTTTTTCAATGATGCCCAGAAATCGGGTGTACTGGGCCGCTGCATCCTGGACCGGCGGACCGGCGGCGCTGTCCGCCATCATCTGTATAAGGGTTTCAACGAACCCTTTGATGGTGGTCAAAGGGGTTTTCAGTTCATGGGAAACATTGGCCGCAAATTCCTTGTGCATGGATTCAAGCAACCGCATCCGGGTGATGTCATGGAAGATGATCAGGGTGCCCATGCGGTTGTCATTGGCGTCATACAAGGCTGAGGAGTGAATATTGAGCACCATGCGCTCATCTCTGTCCATCACAAGATCATCTTCCACAGGTTCACTGGTGGCCAGAGCTTTTTTAATGAATACCTGAAGATCATAATTTCTGGCCACCTCAAGCACATGCTTGGTTTTCAAAGTTTCCGGAGAGAAATCAAATATTCCGGCGGCAGCCTTATTGATGGTGATGATCTGCTCCTGGCCGTTAATGGCGATGACCCCCTCCTGCATACTGGTGTGAACGGCTTCAAGCTCCCGGCTGCGGTTTTTGACATCCATGATCTTTTTATTGAGTTCCTCAGCCATAAAATTCATGGACTCTGCCAGCTGGGACAGTTCCGCGGTGTCCGGCGAGGGCAGACGGTTGGTCAGATTGCCCTTGGAAAATTCCTGGGCTCCTTTGCGCATCTGCTCCACGGGCCTGGTGATGCGCTGTGACACATACAGGCTTGCCAGGGCTGCCGCCAGGGTGGTCAAAAGCAGAACCACGGAAATTGAATTGCGCATGCCCTCGATCTTGGCGTCAATATAGGAAATGGAGACAGCCGTCCGGATCACAGCGGGAGCAGGCCGGCTGTCTCCAAGGGGGAGGGCTATATACATCATGTTCTTGTCAAGGGTGGGGCTGTAACGTACGGCCATACTCTTGGCACCGGCAAATGCGTTCATGATTTCAGGCCGCTTCCGGTGATTTTCCATGGTCTCCACCCGGGCAAAGGAGTCTCCGATTACCTCACCTGAATTTTCAATAACCGTAATGCGGGTCCGGGCTTTTTCTCCCAGATCTTTGCACAGGGCATCAATCTGGTGGGGCGACAAGCCGTCCACATACAGGGCACGGGCAAAACGATCCTGCATCAGCAACGCCCTGACCATGAGTTCACGCTCGGTGGTTTCAAGAAAAAAACTTTTGAAAAAACTGGTGGAATACCAGGCTTCCACAGTCAGGGACAAAAGGATAATAATAAGAAATGAGGGAAAAATCCGCCAGATCAGCTTTGTTTTTTTTAAATGCATGGAGGTTCGTTGCCCCGGGATTGTTGTTTATATGTTTAAAGGGCAGGACATGGGAGTCAGCCTATTCCTTAAAACGGTATCCAACGCCCCGAACAGTCTCAATACAGGATGAATAAGCACCCAGTTTTTTGCGAAGTCCGACAATGATAACATCAATGCTGCGTTCGGTCACGGCATAATTTTCACCGTGAATGGCATCCACGATCTGCCCCCGGGTAAAGACCCAGCCCTTTTTCTCAGCCAGAAAAGAGAGCAGTTCGAATTCGGACAAGGTCAGATCAACCATTTTGCCTTCAATGGTGACCCGGTGTTTGGCCCGGTCAATGACCATATCCCCTTCCTGGCGAACCCGAACCGGCTCGTCGGTGGCGTTTTTCTGACGCCGACGCAGGATGGCCCGGATCCGTGCAGTAAGCTCCCGTGGACTGAAGGGTTTGGACATATAATCATTGGCCCCAAGCTCCAGACCTGTGACAATGTCGGACTCCTCGCCTTTTGCCGTAAGCATGACAATGGGGACATCAGCAGTGGCATCGTTATTTTTCAGATGTCGTGTGACTTCAAGGCCGTCAATTCCGGGCAGCATGAGATCCAGAACGATAAGATCAGGACCGGACTGCCTGGTAATTTTAATGGCCTCCTCCCCGGTCATGGCCTGGAGGATATTGTAGCCCTCACCCTTGAGATTGAATTTTATGAGTTCAAGAATGTCTTCTTCGTCATCGACAATCAATATGGTCTCTTTGGACATTTTTATTTCCGCTTTTAATATTAAAATCAAGTATGGCGTATAATTTCGCCGTCAATGAGGTAAATAACTTCCTCTGCAATGTTCTTGGTATGATCCCCCACCCGTTCGATATGCCGTGAAATAAGATACATATTGATAATTTCCTCAACATTTTCCGGATTCTTGCGAATGGCATCCGTCATGACCCTATAGGCGTCATTGCGCATGGCATTGACATCTTCATCCATCTCCCTGACTTTATACGCCAGGTTTCCATCCAGACTGACAAGGGCGTCCAGACTGAGTTTAAGCATTTTGGCCGCCTGCTCGGCCATGGCCGTGTAGTCATATTTGAAGGGATTGGAACCCTGGCCGCCGGCCTGAAACCGGCGGGCAATGTTCACGGCATAATCGGCAATTCGTTCCAAGTCATTGTTGATCTTGATCACAGCTGTGATCAGTCTGAGATCCGTTGCCACAGGGTGGCACAGGGCAAGGGTTTTCAGACATTCCTCTTCGACCTCAATCTCCTGGGCATCTACCAGATAATCGGTTTCAATGATTTGAATGGCCAGATCAAAATCGTTTGACTTGATGGCATATATGGATTTTTTAAATCGGTCCTCCACCATGGCACCAAGGGACAGAATCTCCTTTTTTATCTTGTGCATGGCCCGGGTCAGATGGGTGGTCATAAACGTCCTTTATATTTTCTAAAATTCCAAAGATAAGCAATGTTAGTTTTTTACCCTGAAATCGTTAGATAAAGGTTAGGATCATATTAGGCCGGAATTAATTTTCTCACAAGATTCGTTTCTCAAGGTAAAGTATATTACCCTTGTCATTATATGTGAACCGATCAAAATAGGTCCGCATGATACTCATGCCCCGGCCGTGGTCAGCCTCATCCGGTGCCACCCGGTCCTGGACTTGCGTCCATTCAAAACCCGGACCCTGATCGGAAATCTTCATACAAAGCCACGGATCCCGGCTGATGTCCAGCTCCATGGTCACCAGTTTGCTTTGATCGTATTTATTTCCATGGCGCACGGCATTTGCCATGGCTTCACGCATGCCTAAATTCACGGCAAACAGGTAGGGAAAAAATTTTGATCCCCTGGATCTGAGAAAAAGAAGCACCGCCGCGCAGGCGTCATCGATATGGTCCATGGTGGAAGAAAACCGTATAAAAACATGGTCTTTTTCCTCTTTGATTTCATATAGATCCAGGGACTGCGACATCATCACACCTCAATGCATAGAAGAACGATATCATCCTCGGGCATGGGATCTCCGTTAAAAAGACGGGAAACCAGCATGTTCGGAACACCGGCAAGGGCAGCATCTTCCACCCCGTCAAAGGTGGCTAAAAGGTCCTGTACGCCTGCGGCCCATGATATTTTCTTTTTTGTGGATTCCACCAGGCCATCGGAATAGACGAAAAACCGGTCCCCTTCATTCACGGCAATTCTGTCTATGCCAAAGGTGGCATCGGCAAACATCCCCAGAATGTCACCCTGGGCTTTGATAAAAAAAGGTTTATTTCCTCTGGGCATATAAACCACAGGGGGATGCCCTGCATTGACCAAGGTCATGATTTTTGTGCTGCGATTCAGGTGCATGTAGCATGCGGTGAAATATTTTTCTTCGGGCAGAATTTCCACAAGCACGTCATTGATCATTTTCATACTCTCCCTGGGAGAATATACAGGGGTGCAGTTCTGGGCCAGAAGGGCCTTGACGGATGCGGTGGTGTACGAGGTTTCAATGTCATGCCCCGAAGAGTCCGCCAAGAAATATCCGGTGATATGGTTTGAAATATTTAAAATATCATAAAAATCACCGCCGGCCTCCTCCAGGGGACGGTAGAAAACACTAAATCTGGCATCGGGAAAGTCTTCGGGCCGGGGCAGCATGGCGCTCTGGGCCCGGCTCACCTGACGAAGTTTTCTGGCCTGATCCTGGACCAGGCAGTTGGTGGCAATGGAAAGTTTGAGATGAATGCGCACCCGGGCCAGGACCTCCTGGGGATGAAAAGGCTTGAGGATATAATCCACAGCCCCGAGCTCAAACCCTCTGAGTTTAACATCCACCTTGGATACACCCGTTAGAAAAAGAACGGGGATGGTGACGGTGGCCGCATCACTTTTAAGTTTCTGAATAACGTCAAACCCATCTTCACCGGGCATTTCAATATCCAGCAGAATAAGATCCGGATGTTTTTCCGCAGCCATACGCCGGGCATCGGGCCCATTGTCCGCCAGAAGGGCAATATAGCCCTCCTTGGTCAGCACTTTTTCAATAACCTTAAGATTGAGGTGGTTGTCATCAACCACAAGAATGGAATATGCTTCGCTCATATCATTTGCCCGGCAAACTGCCTTCGAGTTCTTCCAGAAGAGTCTGCATTTCCAAAAGCAAATCTGGAAAATCATCAAGACTACCGCCCCGGGCGCGGGTTTCCATAATTTCGGCGATGTTACTGAATCGTGAAAATCCCAGGTTCCCGGTGGTTCCTTTCATGGAATGTGCCACGAAACAAACGGCTTTCACATCATTGTTTCGGATGCTTTGACGGATCTTTTTCAGATCAGATGACAGGGTATCGGCCAGAAGGCGGCCCAACTCTTCGGCCTCATTCTTATCAACACCCAGAAAGGACTCAATATCACGAAAATCCATAAACCTACCTGTAATTAGATTATCTATCAGGAGATGGCACCTAAAATAGACTATTTTTATAAGAGATATAAGTATCCTTGTAAACAGTTAACGAATAACAGCCGTGGGTTGTTATTGAAACTTTCATATCATGATTTTCCACGGCGTTCCAAGAATATCCGGCATGGCCGAGGTAAAATCCCAGAATGTCCCCAGCCTCACAATAGGCTTTCCGGTAAAATGCGGTAACGGATTCCCCCCCAGGCGGGGTCATCACGCCTGGGAGGCATTTGAAGCAACAACCCTGTCCCGCCCTTTTTGCTTTGCAAAATATAGCGCCTGATCCGCCTCTTGCAGCAATTGCCTGCTTGATGTTTTCGATTCACAGAGCATGGCGTGGCAGCCAAGACTGATGGTAACATGGTCTGCTGTCCCGGAGAAGGCATGGGGGATTTTCAACGCCTTGACGGCAAGACGAATTTTTTCCGCCATTGCCAACGTCCCCTTCAGATCACTCTCCGGGAGGAGAACAACAAACTCTTCACCGCCGTATCGGCCAACAAAGTCACCAGGACGGCGCATAATAGACTCAATGGCCTCAGCAACCACACGTAGACACTCGTCGCCTGCGCCATGACCGTAATTGTCGTTGTACGCCTTAAATTCATCGATATCGATCATAATCAGGCTGAGATGACTGCCCATGCGCTGGGCTCTGCGCCAATCCAGGTCAAGGGTCTGATCAAAGCTGCGGCGATTTGCGATGCCGGTCAGGCCGTCCACCATTGCCAGGGCCTCCAATTTATCCGTACGCAGTTTCAACTGCAGATGTGTCCGCACGCGGGCTTTAACAACAGGTATGCTGAAGGGTTTTGAAATATAATCCACAGCCCCCAGATTCAGGCCAAAGGCCTCATCTTCGCTGCTTCGTCTGGTTGTAACAAAGATGACGGGGATCTGCATCGTCTTGGGGTTCTGCTTTAAGCAGCGGCAGACCTCATAGCCGTCCATTTCGGGCATCATGACATCAAGGAGGATGATGTCGGGAGGATCTTCAGACGCGGCAACAGACAACGCCTTACGACCTTCATTGGCAATCCGGACGCGGTAGGTATCCTTCAACGCATTAACCAGCACCTGGATATTAATCGGAGTGTCATCCACAATAAGGACCGATCCGGCTTTCATTACGTGGCTCATGCACCTGTCTCCTTGGAAGATTGGGTATCCATTCCGGCACGGATTGCCTTGGCCGCATCATCCGCACCCTGATAATCGAAATTTAGCAGACTGTTTTTAAGTCTGTTTAAAACAATATGGTCAAGGCGTCCCCCGAGTGCACGCGCCAGACCGGCAACAAGATCCTGGGGAACAAAATCGCTGCTGGCGATAAGCGTCTCGATTCTGTCCAGGTATGTATAGGCGGAGAGCAGTTCAATTTTTCCGGTTTCATCGGTTTGTCCAGTTTCCGCAAGGGGCTTGACACAATCAATAAGGGTTTGCAGCGCCTTTTCCAGTTCATTGACCAGGGCCCCGGGAATCTGACCCTGCAGTGTTGCTTGCTCCAGTGCGACGGCGGCGGCTTTTATCTGAAACGCCCGTAGATTCCCGGCGGCTCCTGCAAGCTTGTGGGCCAAGGCAGAGATGTCAGCGGGGATGTTGCGCCGGACAAGTGCCGGAAGTTCACCCAGGGCACTTTCCGCGTCTTTGCAAAAGGCCAGCAAATACCCTTTGTATGATTGAAAATCCATATCCAGGGCGTTGAGCGCCTCCTGAACCGCGATCCCGGCCAATGCGGGAAAATCATCTCCCGGGGACCATGATTTTGGGCCTGCAGCAGAAGGAGGGACAGCAAACGCAGGCAGTCTGTTTTTCAACACTTTGACCAGCGCGTCTCTGTCAATGGGCTTGGATATGTAATCATTCATCCCGTTTGACAGGCACTTTTCCCTGTCCCCCTGCATGGCGTAGGCAGTCATGGCTATGATGGGAATGTTGCTGTCAAGAACGCCTGTTTCAGGATCACGAATGCGGCGGGTGGCCTGGTAACCGTCCATACCGGGCATCTGGATGTCCATAAGCACAAGATCATAAGGGATGCTCTTAAGGGCATTGATCGCCTCAACACCATCAGCTGCGGCATCTGCGCGCACGCCTATCTTCATGAGGGCCCCCACCGCCACCTGCCGGTTGATGTCGTTATCCTCAACAACAAGGACATGTAGGTCTGTGCCAAAGGGGCGCATCTCTTCCCGGGTTGAGTAGCGGGTTACCAAGGTATGGCTTCCGGCGGCTGATTCACCAGACATCACCCTGGTTATAATGGAAAGAAAGTCCCTGTGGCGGATGGGCTTGTTGGCATAGGCGTCGAAACCCGCCGCCTCAAATAGACGGGCATCACCGCGCCTGCCCAAAGACGTAAGCATAATCATACGCATTGGCGCAAGACTTGGATCCTTTTTTATAGCCCGGCCCAGCGTTTTTCCGTCCATATCAGGCATCTGCATATCGATGACGGCAATTTTGTAGGGATCGTTTACATCAGCGGCCTTCTTAAGTTCCACCAGGGCCTGAGGACCATTGGAGGATTCATGGGGCCGCATGCCCCAGGCCGAAAGCTGGGTGGTAAGTATTTCACGATTAGTTGCATTATCATCAACGATCAGGACACGGATGCCTTGCAGGTCCACCGGTACAGGGGGTCGCAAAGACTGCGCACCTTTAAATTTCTTAAACCTGGAGGTAAACCAGAACTCGGATCCATGCCCTTCCCGGCTGGAAACGCCTATTTCTCCGTTCATCAGTTCAGCCAGTTGTTTGGAAATGGCCAGACCCAGTCCGGTCCCCCCATACCTGCGTGTGGTGGAGGCATCGACCTGGCTGAATTTATCAAACAGCAGTGAAAGTTTATCCGCAGGGATGCCGATGCCGGTGTCCATGACAGCAAAACGGACCAGGCACTCATCCGGGTCCTCTTCGATCACAGAGACCTTGATCACAACTTCTCCGGTTTCGGTAAATTTAATGGCATTGCCGGTCAGATTGTTCAACACCTGGCGTAATCGTCCCGGATCTCCCTGAAGGCGGCTTGGCGTCCCCGGATCTACGGAGCAAAGCAATTCCAAATTTTTATCGTGGGCCCTGGCGGCCATACTGTCCATAAAGTCATCCAGCAGACTGAAAAGATCAAATTCAATGGTTTCCATCTCCAATTTCCCGGCTTCTATCTTAGAAAAATCAAGAATGTCGTTGATCAGCCCGAGAAGAAGCTCCCCGCTGGAGCGAATGGCATTGGCATAGTGCCATTGCTCCGTGGAAAGATGGGTATCTATAAGCAGGTCGGCCATGCCGATGACGCCGTTCATGGGCGTGCGAATCTCGTGGCTCATGTTGGCCAAAAATTCGGATTTCAACTTGCTTGCCTGCTCAGCTTCAGCCTTTGCTTCCTGCAGTTCCTGTTCCCTGGCCTTGGCTTCGCTGATGTCCTCAAATACCCAGATACTGCCGGATTCAGGCTCGTTAATATCTATGGCCGTACCGGAAATCCGCACCCACACAAGAGAGCCGTCTTTGCGTGACATCTGACGCTGGGTGGTGTAAATATTGCCGCTCCAGAGAACCGGCCCGGATTCTTGGCCGACTTCTTCAAATTCTTTTTGGGAGGGATAGAATATGCGAGTTCTTTTATTAACCATCTCCTCCAATTCATAGCCGAATATTTCAGCCATTTTTTTGTTGCTCTTTACTTGAATACGATCTTTGACATGGGTGATGCCGACGTTTGCGTTTTCCAGGACAGCGCTTTGCTCCAGCAACGCCTGTTTGAGTTGATTCTCGGCCCTCTTGCGCGCCGAGATGTCGCGGCTGGAGGCATAGAGCAACCGCTGCCCGTCCAGCACAATCCCTTTTGCGTTGATCTCTACGTCAAACATCTCTCCGTTTTTGCGCAGGTATCGGGTTTCAAGGGTGGTGGGGCCTGTCATGCTCTTTTCAATCCTGTGGGAAATACTTTGTATGGGGGTGAACTTGTCCCAGTCGGTCAAGTTCAGTTGAGCTGTCTCTTCCATAGTATAGCCGAGCATGTGTGAAAAGGAGTTACTGAATTCAACGAGGTTTCCCTGTTCGTCCAGGACGTGCATGCCGTCGCTGGTATTGGCCAGAATCGTCTGCAGCCGTTCGGAAATACGCCGGATCAACGTCACGTCAAAGAGAATGCCCAGGCGTATCTTCTGGGCAGTGCCGCCCAATATTGCCCTGGAGACGGAAACCGTACGGAACGAGCGGTCCTTGCAGCAGATACGAACTTCCATGGCGGGCAGGACCGTTTGCTTCTTCTCTTCGGCCAGGGCAAGCCGCTGTAACACAATGCTTTTGATTTCTTCCCTGTAGGCCGGGTCGGGATAAGCGGCAGACCACCAGTCGTCTATGTGGGGAATGTCATCCAGGGCATAGCCGAAGGTGTCAGTGAAGGCCGGGTTCGTATAGATAATCTTACCGGAATCGTTTTCCAGGATAATAGGCACGGGTGAGGCATCAATGACGGCATGAAACCGCAGCTCGCTCTCCTTGAGTTTTTTCTTCTGCCGCTTTCGTTCGGTGATGTCCTGGTGTGTACCGAACATCAACAAAGGGGCACCGTCGGCATCCCGGGTCATAACCCGTCCCCTGTCATAAACCCAGATCCATCTGCCGTCTTTGTGCTTCATACGGCATTCTATCTCGTAATAGGAAAGCTCCCCGTTAAAATGTTTTTTAAGCTGTTCCCTGGATCTCTGCAAGTCCTCGGGATGGGCCAGACGGTTCCATGTTTCGATACTGACCGGTGCCAGTTCCTCCAGGGTGTACCCGACAATCCGGGCCCAGATGTCGTTGAACACTGTCTGCCCGGTTTGCACGTTCCATTCCCATGTGCCGACATTCGTGCCGTCAATGATGGTAGAAAGACGACGTTGTTCGTCTGTCAGCCTATTTTCAGCTTTTTTTCGGGCCGTGATGAAATGCCCCTCCGGGATCAGGAAGAGCACCTTGCCATCATCATCCTTCACCGGTCTGAGCGAAAACTCAACGTACTCCAGGTTGCCATCGGGTGTGGGATGTGTAACTTCGAACTGCACAGACTTTCCTGCAGCGGCAGTCTTTACGGCTGCCCGGAGACGATCCTGAAGTTCAATGGAATAGGACCATGAGGGGGCTTCCCAAAGCGGTTTGCCCAGAACCTCTGATTTGGGCAGACCGTTAAGGTCCAGGACTGTCTGATTGAGGTCAATCAGGGTACCGTCAAGGTCCAGCATCCCGAACAGCTGAAAACTCGTATCCAGGATGGCCCGCGCCTTTTGCTCGCTTATGCGCAGGGCCTCTTCCATCTGTTTTTGATCTGTCTGATCAAACAGGTAGCTGTTGAGTCTGATAATTTTACCGGTCTCATCACGAACCAGCTGGGTATGATCATAAAACCAGCGGTATTCTCCGGAACGGTTACGGAGTCGAAAATTGAGTTCATAATTAACGGCGTCGCTCTCAATATACCCGATAGCCTCCTCAACAACCCGGGATCGTTCCCCGGGATGAATCAGCTCAGAGAAGCGGAATGAATCCGCAGTCATCTCCTCCGGAGTAAAACCTAAAATCTTGTGAACGTTTTCTGAAACAAAGATCAGCTTTCCAAAATCCTGGGGCTGGGTAGAAAGTATAAAGACCGGTCCGGCTCTGAACAGGTCACGTTCCTGTTTGAGAGCCAATTCCATGAGCTTTTGTTTACTGACGTCCGTGAATACGGTTGCGATGTGGTTTTCATCAACTTTATAGACAGCCGCCATGAAATACCGGCCCAGGGGCTTGAAAAAACGGTCCAGCGATGCCGGTTCCCCGGAAAACGCCACCTGGTCGAACATCTTATACAGCCCTGTTTTCTCGGTACCGGGCAACACACTATAGGCCCCACGGCCCAACACATCCGCCGTCTTCAAGCCTGTATGGATTTCGAATGCCGGGTTGACACTCAAGAACACATAGTCCACCGGTTGTCCAAGCTGATCGAATACGATTTCAAACACCGCGATCCCGGAGACAGCATGCTCGATGAGCAGGCGGTATTGTTTTTCGCTTTGGGTCAGCTTTGCTTGGGCCAGCATCCGTTCGGTCACATCATCTATGCGGATAACCGCGCCCGTAACACCGTCGGCAACCAACGGATAGATGGTCACATCCTCGTAGCAGGCCGCCTTGCGATCCTTGCGGAGCACATTCGCATTCTTCAGTATCCGCTGCTCCCGTATGGAAGACTTGATACGATCCATCTCATCTGCCAGATCCGGAAACACAGTTCCCAGGTATTGGAAACGGGCTTTTTCAGAAGAGATCCCGGTCATCTGCTCGGCCCGAAGGTTCCATTGAGTGACCGCCCCATTCTCATCCACCCCCACCAATACCGAAGGCATGGAATCAATGATGTTGGAGACAAAGCTTTGCGCCTCTTTAAGATCCGCGTAGGAAGAAGACAGCGCCGCGGCCATGCTGTTCAACGCGTCCTGGATAAGGTACCACTCATCCCTTCGACCAAGATCTATACGTGCCTCAAGATTGCCACGCCGAAGTGCCGAAATGCCATCGCAAATATCGTACATTGGCTTTTTAATCATACGTCTAAAAAAAACCGAAGTCAGCATAGTCAAGGCGGCGATAAGCACCAGGCAGACCACGATCAGAAAAATTTCGGTAATCCGGAAGGTGCGCATGACCTTGGCATTGGCCGTTTTCACCGCATGCACCACATCCCTGTCCAGTTTTTTAAGTATTTCGGTGGCCTGGTGTTTGGTGGCCTCCACATCAAGCATACGCCTCTTGAGTTCAACCATGACGGTGTTCAGGGCTAAAAGTCTGTCTTTATAGGCCTGAAGCTCCCTGATAACGGCCCGCCCGAAATCAGAGATGTGTGAGTCTCCGGCAATTAGAGTGCGCAAACGAAAATCAAGTTCATCAATGGCGCCTATCATGGGATCGCCCTCCATATCAAAGGGCGCATAATAGGTCTTTGGCCAACGCTGGGCGTGCAGCTTGCCGATTTCCAGCAGGCTTTGCCGGTATCCCACGATTAGTACCGAAAGCTGCTGCAGGATGCTGACGTCGTCCCCGATAAGGGTGGCGTTGATCATATTGTCAGCAATAATTTCATCCAGACGGTCCAGATCGGATAAAATTTGTACATCGGCGTCACTCACACGGCGTAACGCAGTGTTAACCTCCCGGCACTGCTCCAGTAAGAATTCCACCTGACGAACAAATAACCCGAGCGGCCTTTCCAGTTCACTGCCTTTAACCCCCCGGGTCAAAACCCGGGTGGACGCAAGCAGTCGATCACCGTCACTTTCGAAAAATGTGTTCAACAAAAGATTGAGATCGGCAACAATGGATGACAGCTCACGTTCGGTCAGCGCATTTGTCATGACATTGTTCATGTCATGGCTGATCACGTCGCCCAGCACGGTTTCAATCCGATGGAAAGAGGCAACCACCGTCAGAACAATCATTAGAAAAACAGTAACAATCATGGCAATCATGGCCAGCAGCTTGGTGCGGATACGCGTATTGGAAAACTTGAATAGTAAGTGCTTTCCGGATTTTTCGATTGTTGGATTGCTCATAAATCAGGGGCCTTTCAGGGCTCTGTACGTACTAGTTCGGTGTCTTTTAAAACAATGGATTTCGGTTTGATGCCCAACGCTTTCATCACTGTTACGTTGATGATTGCCTTGCCCAGCCGGTTTCGGGTGATGGGGATCTGGGAAACCGGGGTCCCCTCCATGGCCTTGAGCAGCATTTCAGCCGCGGTGGCCCCCTGTTCCTGGCCTGTTTTCACAACCCCGCAAAGTATCCCGTATCTAATGTTATAGTGGTTTCCGCTGACAATGGGCTTGGTGAAAATCCGTGCCATTGCGGGGATAATGTCTTTTTCTGACAGGGCGTTGCCTTTGTCATCCTTGAGGCCCTGCATGGTGGGCATATACAGAATGTCACACAACGGTCGCAGTTTTTTTACAATGTTTTCGGCTTCATCAAGGGTTTTGGGAAAATGAGCCTCCACAAGTTTCAGGGGGAAGCTTTTTTCCTCCTGGTGAAAATTTACCAGAATAGACCTTCCCGACAGACTGTCGTAGGCCATGAATCCGAAGGTTCTGATGGAAGGAATTAACTGTTTTGCAAACGCCAGGGTCTGGCTGACTTGGTGACGCTCCAGAATGCCGGACACATTTGAGGCCGGGTACCCGTATTTCTCAGGGGCGGCATTCACCCCGCAGAACATCACCGGCGTTTTTACCTTGTCTTTCAGATAGGGCACCACAAACATGGACTGGGCATCATCATCGGCGGCAATCACACCGTCGGGACAAAATGTTTTATATAATTCATAGGCTTCTTTGGCTTTTTGCGGACCTGCGGCGATATCTTTTTTGGTGTTCAGGTACACGTACTTGATCCGGCAGGTATCGGACAGCACCGATGCGATCCCCTCCTGCTCTTCCCGGGCAAACTCATAATCCGGCGCGTAGCTTATGACCGCCAACACTTTGTACCTGGCCTTGGCCTCTGCCCGGGCATGCCCCGTCGACAACACCAGCAGGGCCAGGGCAACCATAACGACATGCACTTTTTTTATGTTCATGATCACTCCTTTTGTATTCATCAGTTCGGTGTCTTTTAAAGGGAGAACCACAACTGGGTCATACACCTTTTTTCTCAGCCAATTGAATGTCCATCCGGAAACGAACTTCTCCGAGGGCTTCATCGGCCCCCTGATAGTCAAAATCCTGCAGGCTGTTTTTAAGCTTGTTCAAAACAATCCGGTCAACCCGTCCACCAAGGGCGCGCTCCAAACCGAAAACAAGGTTCTTTTCCACAAAATCGCTACTGTTTATAAGCGCCTTGATTTTGTCCATGTATTGATTGGCTGCATGCTGGTCAATATTTCCGGTTTCATCTGTTCGTTCAGGTTCCCCAAGGGACTTGACGGTACCGAGGAACGTTTTCAGCGCCTTTTTAAGTTCATTAACCAAGGCTGCAGAAATATTGCCTTGTCGCGATTCCCGCTCCAGTGCAATGGCTGTATTTTCTATCTCAAACAGACGCAAATTGCCCGGTGCCCCGGCTTAAAATCCAACGTAACGAACCGTCTTTGTGGCGCATGCGGAATTCATGTTCTACATGTTCCTGGTCGCCACTGATGAGTTTTTGTAAGGCTGCCCTGGCCGGTGCCAAATTATCCGGAAACGCCTTGTCAGTGTAACCGAGGAGTTCCTTATAGTGGGGGGAGAAGTATACGGTGCCCGTTTTCAGATCCCAATCCCAATAGCCGTCGTTTGCACCGGTCATGGCCAGCTCCAGTTATCCAAAACGATTTGTAATATTTGTGGATCAAATAGTTGTAAAAGGTAACCAGGGCGATGAATATCGCCAGATTGTTGAATAAGGTGAAAAACAAATCAATACCTCTGGTCATAAATCGCCTCTGATTACAAATTTTCTTTGAATATTACCTGATGTTCTAAAAATATATACAATGCATCGTAAAAAATCAAAACTATCTGCAGAAGAATAACACCAGAGATTAGCAGTGGTATTTATCCGGTGTTAAACCGATTGACGGGCCGCCATTCGTTTATGTTCTATGCGCTGCAGGACTGAAATGATATCCTGAAAATCATCCTCAAAACAGCCGGCATACAACGGCTCCAGCCGGAGCACAGATTTCTGGACGTCTTCCACTTGTTGGCAAAAAATCAAAATCAACTTTACGTTTTCCAATAAAGGTTTCAGGGGAAACAACATGTCAATACTTTTGGAATCGGTTATAAAGGCAATCAAGACTGAAATGTTGTGCAATGGCCTGCACAAAGCATCAGTCAGGTCCCCAGGGGCGTGTGTCAAAACAAGTTCACCTTGGGGGAACACATCTTGAATTTGGGTCTTTAAGCGGCCTTTGAGCTCATGGTTTTCAGCGCCATGCAATAATATTTTCATTTTTAACGATTCCTTTAAAGTAACTGCGCCGCTTCCGGGATATCTATTATAAGGGTTGTGTGGCCTTTGACAGTCATTGTTCCCTTAATTCCTGGCTTTTTAAAACTGCTCTGATCAACGTCGAAGTTCACTTCAAGGATATCCACCGGCGGGGATACCATTAATCCAAACTGCCTTTGGTTTACTTCAAAAACAATGACTTCCCGGAACTCTTTTTCGGGAAGAGTCTGCACATCAGCAATTTGTGCGATGTCATAAAGTTCAAGCACTTTTCCCCGATATTGAATAACTTTTTGATTTTTGATTCTTTCAATATTTTTTGTTTCAAACCGCTCAATCCTGACGACATGTTCAAAACAGGCAGCGAAATATTCTGTTTCCGCATTTTTAAACATGACGATTGATTCTTTAACGCCCTCAACAACGCCCTGCTGCTTCAAGTTTGCTGAAACCTGGCCAGATTCAGATGTGACAGACAAGCCTGACAGTTGCGCAAGATTCAGGATATCCAGAATCAGGCACACCCTGCCGTCTCCCATAACGGTTGCGCCGGCATATGCCTTATATCTTTTCAAATGACGACCAACGGATTTGACAACAATCTCTTCGGAATCATAAAACCGGTCCACAACAAGCCCGTACTTATAATTTCCTGCAAAAACGATTGCAATATTCAGAACGCCGAAGCGACTCCTTCGCCTGTCGGTTTTATCTCTTTCCTGGAGCTCATCTGTTTTCTCGACATCAATGATACTGCCGTCGGCGCGGTATTTTGAGCAACGGCGATCAGCCAGATTTTTTCTTCGATCAGGGTTGCGTTCGCCACTTTCAGGGCACACATAACTCTTTTCGATCTTCAATAATTCAGAAAGATTAAGCAATGGCATAAGTTCGCCCCGAAGACTTACAACATCAGTGTCCCCGACTTTTGCAATTTTATTTTTCGTATCTTCCGCCGAAATTCTCAGAAGTTCACTCAAATTCGCCTGGGGAACGGCAAAGGTTTCCTCTCCAACGCAGATTATCTGGATAGGAATAATCTCCAGGGTTAACGGCAATCTTATGAGAACAGCGCACCCTTTATCCTCCATTGTATCAACTTCAAGAGCACCGCCGACCTCTTCAATGCAGGAGGTTATTTTTGCGGGGATATCCGTTGGTGACAGGGAAATACCATGGGAAGAAATGAGAATATTGACCTGTCCTGCATCCTGAAAGGTCTTCAGCAGTACATTAGTATTTGATTTTTCAATTTGTTTGCCGTTTAAAAAAGATGGGGTCATGAGCGTATCAACAAGGGCATCCAATGATTCCTGAATGGATTCAAGAATGCTTCTGTCAAGCGCTACATCCTTACCTGTCTTATCAAGGACCACCCGGTCCCCGAATTTTTGACAAATTTTTTTTAAAAGAGTGTTAACGGACTGCATCCGTGTTTGCATGATGGCATCCTGGATCTCGGATGTAATCAGATCAATGCTCTGCCCGGATGTTTCGATTACCCCCATATCAGCAGTACTGATTCCCTGGATAAGCTGATTTCGACCCAGCACAAGTTCCCCGGCAAGCGATATTAATGTTTCCAGAATCCTGCGGTTAACCTGGACTGAAGAATTGTTATTCATAAACGTTTTTTCCATGCTCTATCTCCTGCTTTTGCCTGGTTGGCACTTCCTGTGGACCGGCATAAATAAGGCCTGCCCATCCCAAACAGGCAGACCCGTGCCAATTTTTTACATTTTGAACCGGCTGACCAGTTCGTTAAGATTTTCCGCAAGTTTTGATAATTCCAAAGCACTTTCGTTGATATGTACGCTTCCGGCCGAGATTTCGTCAGCAGCTTGGCTGACCTGGTGAACATCCGCGGTGACATCCGCGGCCACTGTGGATGTCTGGTTGACGTTTTCATTGACCTCCTGGACACCGATGGCGGCCTGGCTGACATTATTTGAAATTTCCTGGGTCGTGGCAGACTGCTCTTCAATGGCTGTGGCAACCGATGACACAATGGAATTAATATCATCTATAATTTCAACAATTGCTTTTATTGCATCCACGGATTCGGTGGTTGTGGACTGTACTTCACCTATTTTCACGCCAATCTCTTCAGTGGCCTGGGCGGTCTGCTTTGCAAGTTCCTTGATTTCACCGGCCACCACGGCAAAGCCCTTGCCCGCCTCTCCGGCTCTTGCGGCCTCAATGGTGGCATTCAGTGCCAGAAGATTGGTCTGTTCGGAAATATCGGAGATGGCTTCCGTCACTTTGCTTATCTCAGCCGCAGCCCGGCCCAACGCATCCACTTTCCTGGAAATATGTTCAGCTTTTTCAACCGCCTGGGTCGTGGTCTGGCTTCCCTTGGCTGTATTTGATGCAATCTCGTTAATCGTTGCCGTCATCTCTTCTGCGGCGGCCACAATCATCTGCAGGTTGGCACTGGTTTGTTCTGTGGCAGCGGCGACACTGTTCATGGCCGTTGCCATCTCTTCGGCAGCCGAAGAGACGTTATTTGCCTTCTGGGATGAATTCTCGGCCCCGGACGTCATCTGATTGGACACCGCTGACAGCTCGGTGGAAGAAGCGGTCAATGTCTCAATCCCCTGGGCAATATCCTGAAACATGTGCTTCAAATTGTCCGTCATCTGCTGCATGCTGGCATATACCCCGGTGAGCGGTTTGCCGGTGGTTGCGAACTTGTAGGTCAGGTCTCCTGCTGCGATCAGATTGGCAACGTTGGCAATTTCAGACGGATCATGGCCCAGAAGCGCCATAATACCTTTAACAAACCACAGTACAGCCAGGACGGTGAGAACCAGGAAGATACCGCCGGCGGCCAGTACTATATTACGAATGGATACCACAGGGGCCAAAAACTCCGACTCGTTCTGGGTGACCACAACGCTCCACCCTGTGGCATGTACGGGCGCGAAACCGGCAATTTTGTCAGTCCCTTTGAAACGATATTTCTCAACACCTGCTTCCCGGGCGATGGATCTTCTGGAAATATCCTCCATGCCTTGAAGGGTGGACATGTTAAGTTTAAAAATATAATCTTTCACGGGATGGGCGAGAAAAAGTCCGTCCGTGCCCACCATAAAAGGATAGCCGGTTTCCCCGATTTTTACCTGGGTGATCTCTTCAGACAGAGCTGTCAGCTTTAAGGAGATGCCCAGGACACCTGAGAATGTGCCGGAACTTCCCTGCAAAGGAACGGCAATAACAACGATGGGCAGCCCGCTGGCTTTTGAAAGAACAGGTGTCCCGATGACACTTTGCCCTGATTTTGCGGCCTGGAAATAGTCGCGGCTCCCAAGATTCAGGTTTTGCTGCCTGTATTTGCCATGTGCATTGTCAGCGATAACCAGCCCGGATGAATCCGTTACAAAAAAGAACTCATAATTTTCACCTGTCTTTTCATAGGCTTCGGCCAGATATGTTTCCGCAGCGGCCACGTCAGAACCAGTGTTCTGACTATCTTCCTTCTTTACCCAATTTTTGGCCAGGTCCTCAATAGAAGTTTCCGCGGCCATGGTTTCAGCTTTCTCGACTTCCAGTCTCATGGCAAGGTCCACCATGGTTGCAAGATTCTTTGCTGTGAGCGCGGCCTGTCCCCGGGCAATGCCGACCAGTGCCGTGGATGATTTGGTTATCGAAAACAATCCCACGACCACCAGGGGAAGAATTGCCGCCGCCACGCCGCCAACGATTAATTTTGCTTTTAATGTCATTTTTTTCATCATTCTCTCCTCTCTTATTAATCCATCTTGTTTTTAGAATTTCAGATGTATGCAGCCATTATTTTTATTAGCAATCAGTTAGAAATAAATTAGCAAAAGGTGTGCCGCCGCCTCAATAACTACACTTTTTCGTTACAAAACAAAATGTTATAATTTTTCATAATCTTTTCGAACCACATATATAAGTGTGTATTCTTGGAAACGAGAACCATTGGCATTCTTATTTACAAGAAATTTATTTATTTCCATTTAAAAAAATGAAGTATACCTTTGGTCTGTAACTGAGTTAAAATAGTTAATATAGACATTTAGATTTGTACAGAATTTGACCAAGAGAAAAGACGATGCCTTTAAAACCCACACAGCAGGATATCCTTAATACGAAAGACCGGTACAGCAACGATGAGGACAGCCTCAGCACCCTTATCGATGTTGAGACTCTTCAGTCGATAATGAACGATTTCCATCAACTGACAGGCATGACAACGGCCATTCTCGACATGAAAGGAAACATCGTTGAAGCAACCGGGTGGCAGGACATCTGTGCGAAATTCCACAGGATTCATCCGGAAACCGCTAAAAAATGCGCTGAAAGTGATTTCCGCCTGGTTCAGGATATCAAGCCGGGTGAATACAGGGAATACCAGTGCCAAAACGGGCTGTGGGATGTGGTCACCCCGCTGTATATCGAAAATAAACATATGGGCAATATTTACACCGGACAATTTTTTTATGATGACGATATAGTTGACCAGACCCGCTTTATTCAACAGGCCCAAAAATATGGATTCGACAAAGACGAGTACATGGCGGCTTTAAACCGCATTCCAAGATACAGCAGGGAAAAAATAAAACATCTGATGCAGTTTCTTGTTAAATTAACCTCATATATATCAAACATCAGTTATGCAAAAAAGAAACTGGATAAAGTGATCCAGGAGCAAAAACGGATGGAACATTCTTTAAGGGAGAGCGAAAGATTCCAGCGGGCTTTGCTTCAGACCATCCCCGATTTTATCTGGTTGAAAGATCAAAATGGCGTTTTCCTATCCTGCAACGCAATGTTTGAGCGCATTCTTAACGCCAAAGAGGAGCAGATTCTCGGCAAAACCGATTACGATTTTGTGGATAAAATTATCGCCGACCAGTTCCGGGAACATGACCGCAAGGCCATGGCGGCGGGCAAACCCAGCAGCAATGAGGAGTGTGTGACCCTGGCCGACACCGGCGAGAAGGTGCTGCTGGAAACCGTGAAAACCCCCATGATTGATGAACAGGGCAGATGCATCGGTGTTCTGGGCATTGCCCGGAACATTACCGAGCGTAAAAAGGCTGACGATGAAAAGACGGAACTGAGAAATCAGCTCCAGCAGGCCCAGAAAATGGAATCTGTCGGGCGCCTTGCCGGTGGCGTTGCCCACGATTTCAACAACATGCTTGGTGTGATCATCGGCTTTAGTGAACTTGGCCTTGTCCAGACCATCGAAGGGTCTCAACTTCATCATGCCCTGCAGCAGATCATGACGGCAGCCAAACGATCCGCCGACATCACCCGTCAATTGCTGGCGTTTGCCAGAAAACAGACCGTTTCACCCATAGTGCTTGATATAAACAGTACTGTTAAAGGAATGACTCATATGTTGAGCCGTTTCATAGGAGAGGATATCGATCTGGTATGGCAGGCCGACCAAACTGTCTGGCCGGTGAAGATGGATCCGGGGCAATTGGATCAGATTATGGTCAATTTATGTGTCAATGCCCGGGATGCCATTGAAGATATCGGAAAAATAACCATTGAAACCGCCAATGTTATCATTGACGAAACCTATTGTAACCATCACTACTATTTTTTGCCTGGCGATTTTGTGCTTCTGGCTGTCAGCGACAACGGATGCGGCATGGACCATGAGACCTTGAAAAATATCTTTGAGCCATTCTTTACAACCAAAGAGGCAACCAAGGGGACCGGTCTTGGTTTATCAACGGTTTACGGGATTGTGAAGCAAAACAACGGGTTTATTAATGTTTACAGCGAAGTGGGTTTCGGCACGACATTCAAAATATACCTTCCACGGCATTGTGAAACCATGCAGATAGAACCGGACAACAGTCCGGAAATAGCGCTTGAATTCGGCCAGGAAACGATCCTGATCGTGGAAGATGAATCAATTATCCTTGAAATGGCCACACTGATGCTTCAAAGTTTTGGGTATAACGTGGTGGTAGCCGGTACGCCCAGCGAAGCCATTCGCAGGGTTAAACAGCATCATGGCAAGATTGATCTGCTCCTGACGGACGTGGTTCTGCCCGAGATGAACGGCAAAGATCTTGCGCGGCATCTTCGAAAGATTTATCCAAACCTTAAATGCCTGTTTATGTCCGGGTACACAGCCAATGTCATTGCCCATCACGGCGTTTTGGATGAAGGGGTTAATTTTATCCAGAAACCGTTTCAACGCGTGGAGCTCGGGGCCAAAATCAAAGAAGCCCTGGGCAAGGATAATTCCAAACAGTTAACAGACCATAAAAGAGACCCAAGCCTATGAAAAAAAACACCCACCAGTTTATCCAGGAATACAAGGGCATTGCCGCCTTTGGCATGGACAGGGAAAGCGATGAGGAAACCGTCATGTTCTATCTTCAGAAATTCAGTGAGGATACCTTTATGAAAGCACTGATACCAAGGCTTTCCGACCGGGAACTTGAGGAGATCTATGAATGGGTCCACGGATATTTAAAAAAATACATTTCCGAAAGCGAATATCACAGCCTGTTTTTAAAAGACCGTTAATGGCCGGACCATCCCGGAAAATTAAAATGGTGAATCTCCAATTGAACGTCTCATAACCCATCACCTCGAAATCGAAATCGCTATCGAAATCGGAATTTAAAATGCAACGCATTTATATTTATTTTCGGTAGATTGGGTTCATATTCATTGAATTTGCGAAATATCAGCGTCAGAAATCGATTTCGATCACGATTTCGATTTCGACTGTTGGAGGAGGAAAATACGCCCCCCCTCGGCGTGAAGTACTCAAATTTGACCTTGAAGTGTCGCCGCGTTCAATGGGATTGCCCTGCCGTTATGGCGAAAGCACCAGAAAATAGAGCTGACCCCGGGCCACCATATGACCAGCGGTGAAATCGGCCCAGTCACCTGCGCCGCAGAACAGATCCACCCGGCCCGGCCCCTTGATGGCACCACCGGTGTCCTGATTCAGCACAAACAGCGACGCGCTGGGCCACTGTTCCTTGGGCTGCCCCATGGCCGCAGGCAGTGCGGCCTGGATAAAGGCCAGTCCGCCTTTGGGAAAAAGCGCGGTGTCCGTGGCAATGGAGCGCACAGGGGTTACGGCGACACCGATGCAGCCAAAGGGCCCGCCCTGGCCCTCGTTGAAAAACACAAAGCTGTCGTTGGTGAACAATACTTCGTCCATACGCTCCGGGTGGATGGAGAGCCACCGGCGAATGGCCTGCATGGACATCTGCTCCTTTGTCACCTCGTTGTTCTCAATGAGATATTTTCCCACAGCACTGTATTTACGGCCATTGGCCCCGGCGTAATGCAGGCGGACAATCTCCTTGTCAGGCAGCATCACCCTGCCCGATCCCTGAATCTCCAGAAAGAACCGGTCAATACGGCTGGCCAGCCAGACCACCGGCCGGGCCTTTTGTGCAAAATCCGACTGTCTGTTGATCTCTTCCCGGGTGTAGTAGGGAAGGACTCTGCGGGAGCTTGCGTCAAGACGCGCCATGAGTCGTTTGTGCCCCTTATATGCATCGGAAAACTGCGACAGATCAATTTGAAACAGATCTTCGGGCATGGAATAGACCGGCCAGGGATAGTCCGGACTCTGTGTACGGCTGCCCGGATAGGTGGGTTCAAAATAACCGGTAAAAAGCACGTCACTGCTGGGGCCACCCACACTTTGGTACACTGTATACTTTTCCCGGATAAACCGGCTCAACTCCTTTACAGTGGGTCCGGTTTCCAGAAAAGCCTTAAAGGTTTCAAGGGAAACTATCATATGTGACGCATTGTACAGATCCCCGCCATAATCATAGGTCCGGGTTTGCGGCACCCGTCTGAAATAGACAAGGCTCTGGTCGATGGAGGCCCCAATGTCTTGCAGGGACAACGTGTCGGTAAATTCCGGCAGGTCTTCTTTGGCCACCTTTTTCAAGGGTTCGTTCCAGGGCTGTTCTATTTTTTTCTGATCCCGGCACCCCAGTATCCCGGCAAGAATAAGTATCATCAGCCAGTAAAGTACAGTAGATAAGCATCGCCGATACAGATAAAACCGGACAGGACCTTTAATCCGTGTCATCTTCCGGGCTCCTTTCCTTCATGCGGTTAAGGGTTAAAACAGATTCAGACACAGGCTCGCAATGGGGCAGGCCGGTACTGGAAACGCCTAAATTCTCAAATTTCCGGGCCGAAGCCAGAACCCGTTTTTCCATGGCACCCAGGGTGCGGTTAAAGGTGGCGGCGGTGCGCTCAATATCCGTTCCCAGGCGGTTCATGTGTCCGGCCATGGTGGACAGCCGTTCAAAAAGCTCCAGACCAAGTTCCCGGATGGCCCGGGCGTTTTCATAGCCGGCCTGCTGCAGCCACACATAGGACACTGTTTTAAGCAGGGCGATCAGAGTGGTGGGCGTGGCCAGGATCACGCCGTGGGCCACCCCTTTTTCAATGAGATCAGGCCGGGCGGCCAGGGCGGCTGAAAAAAAATTTTCTCCGGGGATAAACAGGACCACAAATTCAGGACTAGGACTGAAGGCGGCGGCATAATTTTTTGCTCCCAGCTGGACAATGTGGGACATGACCTGGCGGGCATGATCATCCAGCCTGGCTTTCTGCTCCTGTTCATTTACGGTTTCCAGGGCATCCAGATAGGCCATGAGCGGCACCTTGGCATCCACCACCACCTGGCGGTTGCCGGGCAGCTGCACCACCATATCAGGCCGCAAAGCCCCCTTCCCTGTCCCCTGTACACCCTGTTCAATGAAGTCGCAATGGTCGACCATACCGGCCAGCTCCACAGCCCGTTTCAGGGTCACCTCTCCCCATCGGCCCCGGACATGGGGCACCCGCAGCGCCTTGACCAGGTTATCTGTCTCCTTGGCAAGCTGGTGCTGGGTTTTTGCCATATCCGACAAATACTGGCTGATGGCGCCAAAGGCCTGGCTTCGGTCCTTTTCCATGGTGCCAAGGCGCTGCTCATAGCGGTCCAGCATGCGATGCACCGGGTCCACGGCCCGGGTGAAGGCATCCTCTTTCACGCTGAAATCCTGACGGGCTTCCCGGACATAACTGCTGAAATGGGACTGGGCCATGTCCATGAACTGCCTGGAATTTTCATAAAGCGCCTTGTCGGACAACGCCCTGAACCGTCCTGAAAAAAAATGGATAACCAATTTAACAAGAACCAGGGCCGTTAACAGGCCCAGGGTAAACCCCACCCCTAAAAAAGTCAGATTGTCCGTGTTGATAACCATATGGGCAAAATCGATCATAAATCCGGTTGCCGGGATCCAAGCCTTGGGCGGGCGGAATCTGCCTGCCCCTTTTCGGCTTGAGCATTTTGACTATTTGTTGATTATAGTAACCCGAATTAGAAATCAAGGTGTTGCCCAGCTAAAAAAAAGATGGTAGAAAAAACTTTTAGGTCATCCCAGACACTTAAGAAGGCATACTATGACAAAAAAGAAGAGCATTCTCAATGACCAGGACTACAAACGGATCATCACCCGCATTGCCTACGAAATCATTGAAAAACACAAAGGAGTAAAAAACCTGGCCCTGGTGGGAATCCAGACCCGGGGGGATTTTCTTGCCAAACGCCTGGCGGAACAGATCGCCGCCATTGAAGGCACAGCACCTCCCGTGGGCTCCATGGACATCAACATGTACCGGGACGACTGGACCAAAATCAGCCATCAGCCCACGGTAAGGCCGTCCAACATTCCCTTTGCCGTGGATGACAAAGAAATTATCCTTGTTGATGACGTACTTTTCACCGGAAGGACCATCCGGGCCGCCATGGAAGCGTTGATGGATTTTGGCAGACCCGCCCGCATAGAGCTTGCCATCCTTGTGGACAGAGGCCACAGGGAACTGCCCATCCAGGCCGATTACCAGGGTATTTTTGCAGACACGGAACCCGATGACATGATCCATGTCCATGTGCTTGAACAGGATAATGAAGACTGCGTTTATAGAGAATTGAAATAAACCGTCGCTAATGCTGTTTTGCTAGCTGAAAGAAAGGTTTTCATGAACGCCCATCTCCACCGGACATCTTTGCCCGGACACCTCAAAATTGCCATACTGTCCATATCCGCAGCCCGGACCTTTGACAATGACAAAAACGGTTTGTGGATAAAAAAACAGGGGAAAAAAGAGGGACATGAAGTTGTTCTTCACCAATTGATTCCCAACGATGCCCATGCCATCACAGAAGCCCTTGAACATATTATCGAACGGATCTCCCCCCATGCCGTCATCATAATCGGGGGAACCGGCATCAGCCCCCGGGATGTCACCCTGGAAACGGTACAGCCTTTGTTTGACAAGGAACTGACATCTTTCGGACCGATATTCGCCCAACTCAACTTTGAACAGATCGACTCTGCCGCCATTTTATCCCGGGCCACGGCAGGCTTTATAAAAGGCACGGTTATATTTTGTATACCCGACACGCTTAACGCCTGCAAACTGGCCTGCAGCAATCTGATTTTCCCGGAACTTGGACATTTAATCAAACACGCAAAGGAATAGACTATGGAAGAACTCAACGCATTATTAGCCGACTGGAAAGATAATGACAGCCAGACCCGCAGGGCATTTTCCGAGTTAGTGGACCACTTGAAAACCCTTGCCGACACATCCCTTGAATTTGTCAGCCGGCCCGGGGTGAGCTACTCCCTTCGTCCCCGGCATGCGGCCCAGGCCCAGCGCCCGCTGTTTGCCATGGTGGATGTCATTGACGATGACCCGGATGAACGCTGGCTCTCCGTCTGTTTTTACGGGGAACTGGTTACCGATCCCCAGGAGGCCGGCGACCTTGTGCCCGAAGGACTTCTGGGGGAAGACGGTTACTGCTTTGACATGTATGAATATGATGAGCAGGAAGTGGCGTATCTGAAGGAACGGCTGTCAGAAGCACACGCCAGCGCCCCCGAATAACCAGTGTTTGGGCAAAAAGTCACCCATCTGCGGCGTTGCAGAAAAATTCAAAATCCTCACATACTTAAGTATGCTCCGGTTTTAAATTTTTCTGGGCCTTGCATCTGGGCAACTTTTTGCTCAAACACAGCCTCTCTTTCCAAATCAGTTATGAACGGAATAAGTGTTACCACGCAACTCCTTAGTTTATCTTAAATTTTAAAAAATTTATATCCCCTGTTGCCGGCCACATAGAGGACAGCCGTATCAATGGAAAAGTGAGGAAAGGTCTGCAGGGCATCCTTTTTATAGCCCAGAACCTTATCCGCATCTGCTTTGAGCGGGGCGCTGAGAGATAGGATTTTATCCGCTTCTTTTGTTCGGGCTGGTGCATATTTAGAACCAACTGCCGCCACGGTCCACGCGAAGGGAGCCATCAGTAACAAGAGGATTCTTCCTTCCATGCTTTGAATAAGCATTCTCATCATACCCATCCTCGCACCACTCCCATACATTGCCCAGCATATCATACAGGCCAAAGTTATTGGGTTGAAACCGTCCCACAGGGGATGTTGCAGAATAACCGTCATCGCAATTAAAATTCTGCCATGAAAATTTATTTACCCGCTATGACGTTAAATCATGCACATTGCCATTGCCATAAGCACAAGCCCGGCTCTCATCATCTCCCCAATACCTGGCCGTAGAGGTTCCGGCCCGGCAGGCATATTCCCACTGGGCTTCGGTGGGCAAAGAAAAAGTCCTGCCCGTTTTTTTATTCAGCCATAAAACAAAGGCTTTGGCATCATCCCATGAGACATATACCACAGGCTGGTCATCCCCGTTTAGATTTACACCTTACGATTATTGCCGGAACTGTTCTGTTTTTCAACGAACCCACCTTTTGCAATTTTCCTCAAAAACCTGCGGTTACGATGACACCGTGTTGTAATTTAAATCTATTGATTAATACAGACGGACAAATCCAAATAACCGCTTTATTTCAAGTGGTTTTTCGATGGTCCCGCATCATGCCCCCCTGACAGTCGAAATCGCGATCGAAATCGAAATCGACTTCTGCGAGTTACGTCTCGCACATTGAATGAACAGCCGCCCAACGTAATGAGCATGAATATATCATGGTTTGCATTTTATATGTCCGAGTTCGAGTTCGATTTCGATAACGATTTCGATTTCGAGATGATCGGTTTTGGGGAATCTTCAATGAATCCGGGCTTTGTTCAAACCCGGATCAATCAAATGGATATAGACCAGAACAACCTCCATCTACTTTCTGATAGTCTGCAATGATAATTCTGTGGCATCTTGCTGCAAAATTATCATTGCGATACAAAATTGCCAAGGAAACGGGTTACACCGAAAAACGGATATTAAGAATATCCCCGTCCTGGACCACGTACTCTTTGCCTTCCACGTAGAACTTGCCGTTCTTTTTCAGTTCTGCTTCGGAGCCAAGATCCATGAGTTCATCATACTTGAACACCTCGGCCCGGATAAACCCCCGTTCAAGGTCGGAGTGGATGACGCCTGCGGCGGTGGGGGCCTTTGCCTCTTTTCTCACCAGCCACTGCCGGACCTCATCCTTGCCAACGGTGAAAAACGAAATCAGGTTCAAGGATTCCAGACACAGAGCTGTCAACGTTTCCAGGGCCGTGGCAGTAATGCCCAGATCTTCAAGGAACTCCTGTTTTTCCTCGACGCTGTCCAGCATGGCGATCTCGGCTTCCACCTTGGCCGACACCAGCATGGCCTTTATGGCCAGGGCATCGCAACTGTCTTTAAATTGATCCAGGATACCTGTATTGCCAAGATCATCTTCGGCCACATTCACCGCGACCACCAGTTTCTTCAACGTGATAAAGGGATAAGAGCGGATCAGCTTCTCCTCATCCTCGGACAGTTCAAACAGTCTCAGCGGCAGCTCCTGCTCCAGATGGGCCAGCATCTTCTCCATGAGCACCAGCTCTTTTTTCTGGTCTTCATCCTTGATTTTCTTGACCATGGCCGAGAGCCGTTCAATTCGTTTTTCCACAAAAATCTGATCGTGCATCACAAGCTCGGAGTTGACCATGTCAAAATCCCGCAGGGCATTCACACTGCCCTGGGCATGGTAAACAGACTCATCTTCAAAAGCCCGGATCACATGGCAGATGGCATCCATATCCGATATATCCTTAAATATATCGCCTTTGGAGATGGTCTCGGCCTCCATTTTGGGCAGCAGCACCAGATCAAGACGCGCCTTGACCTCTTTTTTCGGGGTATACATCTGCACCAGCCTGTCAAACCTGGAATCCAGGATATCGGCGGTGCCCGGCACCGGCTTAAACGCCTTGGCCGGATCCGTAATTTCGTTTCCGGTCAGAATCTGAAACAATGTTTTCTTCCCTGTCTGGGGAAGTCCGATAATGCCTACCTTCATGTTTTATGTTTATCCTCTTGGTAAATCTTACAGTGTTATATTTAAAGTTTTAAAAATTTTGGACGGCATCACTCTTTTTTTCACGGGATCCAGTTCAACCCGGGCAGCGGCATGAACGGCGTCGTGGGGAAAGACCAGCAGGGCGTCTTCGGCGAGGGCCCGGTCCAGTATCTGTTTTTTCTCGTCAACCAGCTTTTCGGCAAAACGGTCATATCCCATGGTGATGGGCAGGTTTACCCAGGGCAGTCCCGGCATCAGATCTCCGGTGAAAATCACGGTACCCCCCGGGGCCTGAATCCGAGAGACCAGCATTCCAGGCGTGTGGCCGTCACTTTGAAAAAATTCAATGACCAAGCTGTCCACCTCCAAACGATCCCCTCCCCTTTTGAGCACCAGACGCCCCGTGGACTGCAGTTTATCAGAAAGCTTGGGAATAAATGAGGCCCGGTCACGCATATGAGGTGATTTGGAGCGCTTGAAGTTCTCTTCGCCCACCACAAAAAGGGCATGGGGAAACAGCAGGTCAGATTCCCGATCCGGCTCCCAGGCGCTTAAAAGCCCGCCCACATGGTCAAAATGCATGTGGGACAGAATCACATGGCTGATGCCTGAATCACTCAAGCCCTGCTCTTCCAGGGCCTGCAACAACAGATGCGTTTCCTCGTTAACGGCAAAGCGCTCTCTCATATCCGGGGAAAGATATGCGCCGCATCCGGTCTCAAACAATATATTGTGGTTTTCGGTTCTGACCAGAAGGCAGTTTGAAGAAATATCAATCATCTCTTTCTCATCTGCTTTAACCCACTTCTTCCACAGGGTGGAAGGGGCGTTTCCGAACATGCATCCGCCCTCCAGGCGCATACTGTTACCCCGAATAACAATAAATGAAGTTTTCTGCATAACTTTGACGTCCTTTGGGTAATCGACGAAGTTCAAGCCAAATTGATTTTACGCTTTTCCGGGTCTGGATGACAGCGGTAAAGAACAGCCACATGGCCGATGATGCCGGCAACATGGCATTTAAGCTGAGCTGCAATCTCGTCAAGCAGAGCCGATTTGATCTCCTTTTCCTTGTGATCAATAAATTTTATCTTGATCAGCTCGGATGCATTCAAAGCGTTGTCCATCTCCTGGATCAGGGCTGTTGTCACACCCTTTGAGCCCACAAGGGCCGAAGGGTTTAAATTATGGGCAAGGCCCCTTAAATATTTGCGCTGGGCGCCGGTAAGTTGTGTCACGTCACATCCTTAAATTTAAAGTTCATCATTCAAATCACAGATATTATCATAAACCTCGGATTGTGGATATACCCGGGTTCAGGCTTATGGAAGCCATTGACATTTTGCCGTGGTGCGCTGTATTAAATCGGCATGAATATGATAATAATCATCAGCCGGGAAACCGGTCTTAGGGAACATCAGGTGGCTGCGGTTCTGGATCTTCTGGAACAGGGATCCACAGTGCCGTTTATCGCAAGATACAGAAAAGAGCGCACCGGCAGCCTGGACGAGGTGGCCATATCCCATATCCGGGACAGAGCAAAGGCATTAAACGAGCTGGAAGCCAGAAAGCAGGCCATTATAAAATCCCTGGAGGAGAGGCAGCTTTACACCAAAGATTTAGCGCAGCAGATTGAAAAAGCTGACTCCATGGCCCGCCTGGAGGATGTGTACGAAAAGTACCGGCCCAAAAAACGGACCCGTGCGACCATTGCCCGGGAAAAGGGACTGGAACCCCTGGCACTGATGATTCTTGAGCCCCCGGCAGGCTTTGGTCTCCACAAAGAGGCTGCCCGATTCATGGGCCCTGAGGTGCCGGACATTGAACAGGCCTTGGCCGGAGCCAGGGATATCATTGCTGAAATCATTAACGAAGATGCCGCCATCCGGTCAACAATCAGGGATTTTTTCATTAATACATCCTTGATCCAGGCAACGGTCATCAAGGGCAAGGAGCAGGACGCGGCAAAATTCAAGGACTATTTTGACTGGAAGGAACCGGCATTTAAAGCCCCGTCCCATCGTATTCTTGCCATGCTCAGGGGCGCGGGTGAAAAAATGTTGCGGGTCCATGTACAGCCCGACGAAGACAAAGCCCTGGCCATCATCCAGGCTGTTTATCCGGGCAAAAAGAAGGTGGATTCCCAAAGCCGGGAACAGATCGTTGCAGCCGCCCAGGATGCATACAAGCGCCTGCTCTCCAAATCCATCGAAAACGAGGCTTTGAGAATCCTCAAACAAAATGCCGATGAAACGGCAGTGGCAGTTTTTTCGGACAATTTAAGGCAGGTGCTTCTCTCCCCTCCCCTGGGCGGCAGGTCCGTAATGGCGGTTGATCCGGGGTTCCGCACCGGGTGCAAAATAGCCTGCCTGGATGCCACGGGAAAGCTTGTCCACCATGACATCATCCATCCCCACACCCCAAACGGCAAGGCATCCGCGGCACAGCTTGTCCCCAAACTTGTCAAGCAATATAAGATCCAGGCCATCGCCGTGGGCAACGGCACGGCAGGACGGGAAACCGAAAGCTTCATCAAAGAGCTTGGGCTGCCCGAAGATGTGGATGTGATCATGGTGGATGAAAGCGGAGCATCGATCTATTCGGCGTCTGAAGCGGCCCGGGAAGAGTTTCCCGACCATGACATTACGGTCAGGGGCGCTGTATCCATCGGCAGGCGGCTCATGGACCCCCTGGCAGAACTGGTCAAAGTGGAACCTAAATCCATCGGGGTGGGCCAGTACCAGCACGATGTAGACCAGAATATGCTCCAGACCGCCCTGGATGATGTGGTGGTCTCCTGCGTCAACCAGGTGGGCGTGGAAGCCAACACCGCATCAAAACAGCTTCTTTCCAGGGTATCCGGCCTGAATGCAGGCATTGCCGCCAACATGGTCAAATACAGGGATGAAAACGGAGCCTTTGCATCCCGAAGCGATTTTCTCAAAGTACCCCGTCTCGGCAAAAAAGCATTTGAACAGGCGGCAGGATTCCTGAGAATCCGGAACGGAAAAAATCCTTTGGACCGCAGCGGTATTCATCCCGAATCCTATCCCGTGGTCAAACAGATGGCAAAGGATCTTGGATGCGGCGTGGAAGAGATGATGGCGGCAAAAGGCCCGGTGCAGTCCATGGACCTGACACCTTATGTGACGGCAACCACAGGCCTTCCCACACTCAAGGACATTGTGGCCGAACTGGCAGCTCCGGGGCGGGACCCGAGGCAGCCGTTCCAGACATTCTCATTTGACAAAAATATCCATGAAATCAACGACTTGGCGCCAGACATGGTCGTACCCGGCATTGTGACCAATGTCACGGCATTTGGCGCCTTTGTGGATATCGGCGTCCACCAGGATGGATTGATTCACATCAGCCAGCTGGCCGATCGCTTTGTTAAAGACCCCAACGAAATCGTCAAAGTCAGGCAGCAGGTTACGGTTAGGGTCCTGGAGGTGGATATCCCGAGGAAGCGCATTTCACTTTCCATGAAAAAAGGGCAAACAAGATAAGGCATTCAAAATACCCACCACCGCCCTTCACTAATACATAACAAAAATAGAATCATTAACAAATTCTCATACACACTTACACACGCCGCAGGTATAGTATGAGTATGCCGACACACTCAACAGGATATAAGGCAGGAAAAAATA
Organism: uncultured Desulfobacter sp.; assembly: GCF_963665355.1. Lineage (GTDB taxonomy): Bacteria > Desulfobacterota > Desulfobacteria > Desulfobacterales > Desulfobacteraceae > Desulfobacter. The sequence goes on along the minus strand of NZ_OY762229.1, from coordinate 2,798,589 downwards.
ATCCTTGCATTTTATTTGCCTTTTTCTCATAATTCGTTAATCAGATCCCAACACAGAGACGATATTCGTCTTGCATCTGACACTGACAGGACATACCCACCTGAAATATTTACCCCCAAAGGATGATATATATTATTTTGAGCTTGTTTTGGCCGTTTCATCAGAACCGAAATACACTTAGCCACACTTGACACAATTAGTAAAAGTTTTTTAAAGGAGGAAGGCACCTTGAAGAAAACTTACAGCCAAATATCTCCTGATAATTTGCGAAGAGCTCTGTTTTTTTATTTGGCGGCAATCCTGTTCATCTTTTCCCTATTTTTAATTCTGACCATCGCACAGCCCATATACGAACGATTAAAAAAAGCAGAAAACAACAATGTCTATTATGATGCAGAGCGAACGGCCATGGCTGTGAATGAATGGAGCAGGCGTGTCATGGATATAGCCATTCAAATCACAAGCCGAACACGCATCAGGCAGGAACTTGAAAAATACAATAACAAAGAAATATCCCTAACACAGCTTAAAGAATTTACAGAACCTAAATTATCAGATGCCATGAATATGTCCCGGGAAATCCTAGGCATCACCCGGTTAGACAGTTCGGGAAAAATCGTTGCCCAATGCGGTGCAATTATTTCAGAATCAATAGATCCCGTGGCTTATTCCACTCCATTTGACACCTGGATATCAACACCAGTGATTCAAAACGGGCACCGCGCAATAATTGTCAGCGCCCCCATCATAAACCGGTCAAAGCAGTATGTCGGTGCGGATCTGGTGCTGATTGATCTTCATCAGTTAAAAAATATTATCCAAAGCCGGACGGATTCGGGACAAATTTATGAAACGGTTTTAGGATATACATCCAACAGTGCTGTTTTTAAAACATTCACCGATATAAAAAACACAGATAGTGGAGAGATCAACGATCTGCTGAAAAAAGCGCTCAAGGGCGAAAGCGGTATGAATGAAGACTCTCCTGTTTTCGTTGCCGCATATCACAGACTGGATATTCAAAACTTTGGACTTGTTATTCGAAAGAACAAAGCGGAATTGTACACGGCCTTGAATACAAGACTGATCTACTGGGGTATGACTGGAATTTTGGCATATCTTGTGTTTCTTGCAGGGTTCTGGTTTTTAATGAAACCTTTGACAAACAGGCTGCTGTTACGTTCGGATGAATTCAGTGAAAAGGTCAAAGAGCAAACCCGGCACCTGGAAGAGGAGATAAACGAAAGGAAACGAACCGCTGGTGAACTGGAAAAAATCATTTCAGCACATAGACTGACTGAAATTGCGCTGAGTGAAAGTGAAACAAGACTTTCACACATCATTATGGGAAGTCCGGTCCCTACGTTTGTCATCGATAATCACCATATTATAACCCATTGGAATGCAGCCCTCGAAAGAATCAGTGGCATTTCGGGAAGTCAGGTTGTGGGAACAAAAAAACAGTGGATGCCCTTCTATTCAAAGGAGAGACCGGTCTTGGCAGACCTGATTGTCGATCAGGTATCTGAAAAAAATATATCGGAATATTATACCGGCAAATATAAAAAGTCTAAAAGTGTTGAAAATGCATACGAAGCAGAAGATTTTTTCCCTGATATGAATGCACATGGACGATGGCTCTTTTCAACGGCCGTACCTTTGCTCAACAGTGCCGGACAGATCATTGGCGCGGTGGAGACCCTGGAGGACATCTCGGCGCGAAAAAAGGCGGAAAAAGCCCTGAAGGAAAGTGAGAAAAAATATCGGCTGCTGGCCAACAATGTAACCGATGTGATCTGGTCCGTGAATATGGATCTGCGCTATAATTATGTAAGCCCTTCCGTTGAAAAAATAAACGGTTACACCCCGGAAGAGATGATAAAAATCTCACTTGAACAATCATTTCCACCTGATTCCTACCAAAAGATGATTGAAATTTTTTTCAGAAAAAACCGCTGGGATGATGCTGCACCGGTTCTCATAGACGAATCCGCTGTTCTGGAACTTGATATTTACCACAAGTCCGGTAAAACCATTCCCATTGAGATAAGCGCCTCTACTTTAAAGGATGATTCCGGCTCTCCCACCGGAATTATCGGTATCACACGTGATATATCAGAACGTAAACAGACGGAATGTGCCTTAAAAGAGAGTGAATCAAAATTCAGGAGTATATTTGACAACAAAGGGACAGCTACATGTCTTTTTGGAGAAGACGGGATTATTCGAGAATGTAATCCGACATTTGAAGAACTCAGTGGGCATGCAAAATCCGATGTTGTCAATAAGATGAAATGGTCTGATTTAGTTGCAAAAAAAGACCTTGAAAGGCTTCAACAATACCATGAGCAACGATCCAAAGGAACCGGTTCTCCCCCGTCACAATACGAAGCGGGCTTTATTAGCAAATCCGGTGAGATTAAAACAGTCATCATTAACATCAGCTTAGTTGGAAAGGATCGAATCGCTTCGCTGACTGACATTACCGAGCGCAAGCTTGCAGAGACAGAGAACGAAAAACTGCATAAGAAACTGGCACAGGCACAAAAAATGGAGGCCATGGGTTCACTGGCCGGCGGCATCGCCCACGATTTCAACAACATTCTCAGCGCGATAATAGGGTTCACCGAACTTGCGAAAATTGACAAGGCGGATAGTGCTAAAATAGAAAAACATCTGGATAGAGTTCTAACGGCGTCAGATCGTGCAAAAGACCTTGTTCACCAGATATTGACATTCAGCCGGCAGACAGAGCAGGAAATCAAACCTCTGAAAGTGGAACCAATCATAAAAGAAGTGCTTAAACTGATCAGGGCTTCGCTACCTTCGACCATTGAAATCCAGACAGATATAAATAGTGATGCTCTCATCATGGGAGACCGGACCCAGATCCACCAGGTTATTTTGAACCTTTGTACCAACGCAGGCCATGCCATGCAGGAAAATGGCGGGATATTGCATATAAGCCTGACGGACCAGTCAATTGGGTTGGATGTAACGGCAAAGGTTCCAGATTTATCCGTCGGGGATTATGTAAAAATAGATGTAAAAGACACGGGCCACGGCATTGCCCAGGAGTTGATCGAGCGCTTGTTTGAACCGTTTTTTACAACAAAAGCCCAGGGTGAAGGTACAGGTATGGGCCTTGCGGTTGTCCACGGTATCGTGAAAAGCATGAAAGGAGATGTTGTCATTGAAAGCGCTCCGGGTAAGGGAAGTTCCTTTAGTGTTTATCTTCCTGTTGTGCAGGACATGGAATCAGCCGAGGAGCCGAAAGAGTGCGCCCTTGCCAAAGGCTGCGGAAATATTCTTTTTGTTGACGACGAACTGGCGATCGTTGAGATTGGAGAGATGCTCCTGGAAGAGCTGGGGTACAGTGTCACAGCAAGAACCAGCGGGATTGAAGCCCTGGAGGCATTTAAATCCACCCCGGAGAAATTTGACCTTGTCCTGACGGATATGACAATGCCCAGAATGACCGGAGAAATACTGGCCAGGGAAATCCTTTCAATCCGTAAAGAGATCCCCATTATCATCAGTACAGGATTCAGTTCTCTGATAACCGAAAAAAAAGCCCAGGACCTCGGAGTCAACGGTCTTTTAAGGAAACCGTTTGTTTTATCGGAGCTTGCAAGGGTGATTCATAATGCGATTATACCTACAGGTAGAACAATCGAGCCTGAAAAAAACTGAAAAAAAATGGTTCAATACATATGTATGAGAGATGAGTTAAAAAAATTGAAAGTATCCGTTCAAGTAATGGTTGCACTTACCTGTACAATAGCGAAAAAAAATGAGGTGGGCGTTAAGAATCCAGAAATTAGAAAATCAGACGTTACGAAACCAATTGGAAAAAATTGGGCCGTTATCATTGGTATTTCCAAGTATCAATACTCAGGCCAAAGTGGATTAAGGAATCTGATCTTTGAAGATAATGATGCCAAGGGACAAGAATTCAATTCTACAGACTAAATAGCATATAATAACAGCATGTTATAAAAAATATATGCTTTTCATTTATAATATGAGATGGTAACAGTGACGTTCAATATACAAAAAACGAGGCACTGTGAAGCATCAAAATAAATGAAAGAGGACGGAATCTCCATCAGTGTTTCCGTCGTTAAAAAGATGTTAAAAAAACATAATTTTGTTAAACGTAAAGCGGCCAAGACGATTGCTATTGGCTCTTCTGAAGACCGAAATGAGTAGTTTGAAAATATCGCAAGATTAAGAGAACAATATCTGATGGATGGTAATCCGATCATCAGTGTGGATACAAAAAAAAGAATTTTTAGGCAATTTATATCGGGATGGTCATATTTATAGTACTGGGGTGATAGACGTGTATGACCATGATTTTCCATATCTTGCTGATGGGGTAATAATCCCTCACACCGTTTATGATATAAAATGCAACAAGGCCTATGTCAATATTGGCATCAGCAAAGACACAAGCGAGTTTGCCTGTGATTCACTGCAGTTATGGTGGGAATCTTATGGTCAGTTTCAATACCCAAATTGCACATCAATTCTTATGCTGGCTGATGGAGGCGGCAGTAACTCATGTCGTCACTTGATCAACGACAATTATTTTTGATGAATATTTGGGAAAATGGAATTACAGGGTACAACCGCTGAAACGCAATTGAGTCTATGTTATTTAATTTTCATCCCTTATCATCCATTCTGACATTGCAATAACCCCCATCAGCCCAGATATAGATATATTTTTTCCTGGACAGATCTTTGTCTTGCCACTCCTTATACTCGTTTTCCCATACAGTTTTTAACCGGATTATGGTGGTGGCGGACAGTCCGGGGGCATCCGGACCTGACAGGGCAGACAACGCCGCAGAAAAGTCACCGGTAGAGATGCCTTTTAAATAAAGCCAGGGGGGGAGAGGCAGTGTTCCATTGTTTTAATTTTGCAAAGGTAAGCGGGAAATATGGCTGAAGTGAATTTAATTTTGCCCCCCCCCCTTCGGGAGATTTGTTTTTATCACACGCCCTGGGAGCCTTGACCCAGACCGGCCAGACTCCTGTCTGGATATCACGTTCCGGCAGATAACCGTTCCGGTAGAAAACCGATAACAAACACCAAACTAAATTTGGGCGAAACACTTAGGCACATGCGGATGTGATCGGGCATCAAAAAGCTATCCAGCAACTCACCCCCCCTTTTGCCTGAATAGTTCCCGAAGAATTTCTTCCTACGGTATTTTGGAACAATTACCACGCCTCACGCCCTTTGACAGTTGTTTTGTTGATATTGGAAGGGCCTGGAAACAAAAAAAGCTGGGTCAAATTTTTCGACCCAGCTTTTTTATCGCGTTTTATTTATCTATTTCTGTTTTGATTTCTTTCTATAGGTACCTGCAAGCCCTAAGAGGCCGATTCCAAACAAGGCGAATGTTGCGGGTTCGGGAACACTTCCAATCGGGTTTTCAGGTCCATAGACATTAATCTTCCATTCCTCGATTTCACCCTGCCAGTAGTAGGCGTAAGCATCGAATGCGTTAAGATACTGGGATAATTTACCATCTGTTGAGAGATAAGAATTATACCATGGATCATAATAACGCCATGTCGCATCAGCTATGGATTCCGTACATGTCACCCGGGCTCTAAGATAGATTGTTGCCGCATCTATCATCTCTTGAGTAATCTCAATCTCAGCTTCATAATAATTTTGTTGTTTATAGTCGTCAGACACATCCGAACTGCGTGTTTCTCTAACAAGATTAGACGCCTTAATTAACACTTCGTCACTTTCGTAGATGCCATCATCATAGCTGGCCCAACTTTTTAACACGTTGGCCATATGGTTATATCCTTCATTGGCAGAATACATCGCGAATTTAAATGTAACTGTCTGGCCAACAGAGACATAAAGATCCTCATTTTCATAATTGACACCATCCATCGACCATGTAACGCCGTAATTCTTGATACCGGCAGAAGTCCCCAGCGCCTGCCATTCAGTGGTGCTATGCTTGATGGTTGTCGTATAGTCATAATTGGCACCATAACTGCCGTGGTAAGGATTGGTATTATCTTCACTACTCACAACACTTGCTGCATAGCCGGTAGAAACCAATAAAAATGCATATAAAGCTACCATACTGATACTTGTTAAAAAAAGTTTCAGTTTTGATTTTCCCATTTTCATTTTCGCTCCTTAAATTTTTGCTCCAATAAATTAATTTCAATATCAATCATCTATTGCAATAAACTACTGCAATAAACGCGCCGCATGATTGCCGCAGTAAAAGTTCAATGCAGATTCTGTCCCAAATAATGCCGGTCCGGCGTTTCTGTTTTCATCCAAATCCTGTGAATGCCAACGCCAGTATAGTTTTTCAATGCTTTCACGGCCCGGGCAAGTTCAAAATTATCCATCAAATTTGCCATTTTTAAATAAACTAACCAGCATTGGGACGCACTGCATATTGACAATAAACAGCTCAATCAAACAGTACAGGGAACTATTTTTTATATATTAGGAACTATTTTCCTCAGTGTCTGAGAATTTTTTTTCTCAGGGGGCAGGGATGCTCATTTATTAAATTTATAATTTGCCGCCGGTTTTAAGGTTTATTGCCTGTGAATCGACATTGTTTTTCTTGCTCGTCAGGGCTCCGGCAGAACCAACCCATTATTCCCCGATAATTTCTCTGGCCCTACGGGCACCTTCAAAGTCTGGATTGAGCTTCAAGGCCTTTTTCATGCATTGCCTTGCCTGTTCATACCTTCCCGTATCGTAATAGGCCCATCCAAGATGATAATTGGTTATGGGATTGTCCGGGGCCATTTTCAGACTTTCCTCTAATTTATTTATTGCCAGGTCATAGGCTTTCTGTTTGTAATAGACCCATCCCAAGGTATCCAGAACATAGGGGTTGTCAGGGTATTTTGCCTCTGCGATCCTGGCAAGGGACAGAGCCCTTTGCATCTGACCTCCCTCGTTGGCCAGGATATAGGCCAGTTCATTGGCCGCGATGGCATGGTCCTCCTTGATTTCAAGCACTTTTTTCAGAACGTCCCTTGCTTTTTCCGTCTCTTTTTTAAGCTGGTAAATACGGTTCAGATTCATGAACGCAGGGATGTATTCCGGATTATAGGAGAGGATGGTTTCATTATATTTTATGGCGTCATCCCAGTCTTTGTGTACTTCCGATATCTTTGCCAGGGCTTCATAGGTTGGGGTTGTTTCTTTATGGATTTGAATGGAAGAGTTGAAATATTTTTTTGCCAGGTCAACATCATTATCACCCAGCGCGATTTTCCCCAATAAAAATTTGATAAATCCGCGTTCAAAGGAGGTCAGTTCCGGGCGGTCAAAATGTCTCTTCAAAAGGGTTAAGGCCTCCTCTTTTCTGCCATGGCTCATGTAGGTATTTACAAGATATCGCATAGCGTCCATGTTCAGGGGGTCACAGCTCAAGGCTGTTTGGAATTCCTTGATGGCTTGTTCGGTACGGTTTTGTGCGTTGTAAATGATGCCCAGCTGGACATAGGCCGGGGAATAGGCCGGGACTCTTTGGGTAATGGTTTGAAAAACCTGCTTGGCAGCCCCCCATTGTTCCTGCATCATTTTTATTTTGCCCCGCATCAGAAACGCCCTGAAATCGGTTGGTACGTGGTCTAGAATATAATCGATCTGCTTATCCGCCAGGTTCGTCTCCTGGTTTTGCAGATAAATATCTGCTAGCATCAGCCGGGCTATGGCAAAATCCGGGGAAATATTGATTGCGGTTTTAAGGCTTTCAATGGCAAGGTTGCGCCGCCAAACCCGGACACTGGCATCCCCGCTTGCAGCCATCTTGATTTCCTGGGCCGGCAGTTTCTTGAGCTTTTTTTCCATCAGACAGACCGCCTGCAGGTAATAAGCAAATGCGTTGTCCTTGTCGATGGAGATGAGCTCTTCAAGGTTCTCAAAGGCTTTGCCATAGTCCTGGTCAGCCATCTGTATTTGAATGATCACCAGCCTGCCGGTGGAATTACCGGACTCTTTTTCTAAAATCCAGCCTGCCTGCTCTTTTGCATCATTAAACTTCTTCAGTTCCAGGTATGTTTTTGCCAACGCTTCGTGGATTACCATGGCATCACTCAATGCCATGGCCTGTTTCAAGCAGGTCACGGCAGCGTCAAAATTCTTATGCTGGGCATGAAATACGGCCAGGTTATAAACAGGGCGGTAATCACCGGGGTCCGAAGCGTCAATGATCGCCAGATATACTTTTTCGGCCTTGTCAAGCTGGTTCCGATTTTCATAGTATTCGGCAAGAACGGCAAGATGGGGGACCCTGTTTTTTTCCAGCTTTGTTAAATCAATCAGCAGGTTTTCGGCCTTATCGAGCTGTTTTTCCCGAATATAGATCTCGGACAGCTCCTGGTATCCCTCAAGAAGGGTGTTGTCAATGGAGATACCTTTTAAATAAGCGGCTTCGGCGTTTTGGAAATTCTTGTTTTGATAATATTCTAAAAAGCCGAGGAAAAAGTATAGATGGGGATTATCAGGGGCCAGTTCAATGGCTTTATTCAGTGTCTTTACGGCAGCAGCAGGGTTTCTTTCCTGGACCTGGGCGGTTGCAAGCATGTGGTAGGCCCTGATGCTGCAAGGCTCCTTGGACAATATGAGCTGGGCGGTTTCCCTTGCGTTTTTGGTTTGCCGGCCGAGAAGATAGACCTGCCCTAACCGGAATTGGGCCTCCATATTATCCGGGTTCAGGGTGACGGCCTGCAGCAGGACTTTAATCTCTTTATCCGGTTTGCCCAGAATCCGATAAATCTCACTTAATTTTATGTAGGCCTGCTCATTTCTCGGATTAATCTGCAATACGTTTTTTAACTCAATTTCCGCATTGTTGTACTCTTTGGCATCCATATATGCCCCGGCGGATGCCATATATTTTTCCACGCTTTTTTCTTGATTTGAACATGAAGGCATCAAAAACAGCAGTAAGATAAAAGCAACCAATGAAAATAAAATTTTTGCTTTGTGACTGTGAACTATCATATTTTCATCAACCTGTTATTTAGAATTTAATAAAAAAGCAGTTTAAAGTCTCTATAGCGGATACGTCTCTGCCGTCAAGGGAAAAAACAAATTGTTTGGTTCCAACGCCCTGTCCTTGATACCGGCACAAAGTAATAACTATAGTGGACCCCGAAAACTGGACAAGGTTTTAAGTTCTCAACTTTCGGAGGAGTAATTTACACCCCCTAATGCTTGCCAAATGTACTGAAACTCTATACATTTGACTCATTTTTAATGGGAAGATACATGGGACATCTGGTATACTGCATCGTATACCATAAAAAATTATCTGTCTGCCCAAAAAGACAATAGTCATTTATCTTAATACGTTTAAAGGAGGTAAACCATGAAATGCCATGAAGTGGATTACGAAATATTTGGGGATGACATGCAGGCCGTTGAGGTAGAGCTGGATCCGGGCGAGACTGTAATTGCCGAGGCCGGGGCCATGAACTGGATGGAGCAGGGCATCGCCTTTGAAGCCAAAATGGGGGATGGATCCGAGGCTGACAAAGGGATTATGGGCAAGCTTTTTAATGCGGGCAAACGGGTGCTCACCGGGGAAAGTCTGTTTCTTACCCATTTCACCAACCAGTCCCATGGCAAAAAAAGAGTGGCCTTTTCCGCCCCCTATCCCGGAAAAATTATTCCCGTTGACATGGCTGCCATCGGTGGACAGCTGATCTGCCAGAAGGATGCTTTTCTATGTGCCGCCCTTGGCACAAAAGTCTCCATCGCTTTTAGCCAAAAACTCGGGGTCGGTTTTTTCGGCGGCGAGGGATTTATTCTCCAGCGTCTGGAAGGGGACGGCATGGCGTTTATTCATGCCGGCGGCACCATCGTTAAAAAAGAGCTGAACGGCGAAAAGCTGATGGTGGACACCGGTTGCATTGTGGCCTTTTCCCAGGGGATTGACTATAACATCCAGAGGGCCGGCGGCCTCAAATCAATGTTTTTCGGCGGAGAAGGTTTGTTCCTGGCTACACTGGAAGGGCACGGCAATGTTTACTTACAAAGCCTGCCGTTCTCCCGTCTGGCAGACCGCATCATCAGCCATGCGCCAAGTACCGGGGGTACATCAAAGGGTGAAGGTTCCGTTTTAGGCGGCCTTGGGCGCCTGTTGGACGGCGATTAATGCGACCTGTTCTATTTGTTTTACTATGGATCGTATTGTGCCTGGTGAGCGGTTGTGCCACAACATCTGCGATCATCATGCGCAATGATCCGTTAATCGGAATGGTGGTCCAGGTCGAAACCGGGAAACCCGTAAGCTTTTCAGGGTTAGTGGATACGCTTAACCACAGCGATATTGTCTACCTATCCGAAAAGCATGACAATCCCATTCATCATGTCATTCAACACAGGATTATCCAGGCCCTTGTTGACCAGGGACGTTCACCAATCATTGGATTTGAATTTTTTTCCTATCAGGACACCCCATTGCTGCTGAACCTTATGGATGCCGGTGGAAAAGAGCATTCACCCAAGATGGAAAAAGCTATTGAACAACGAACCAGGGAAAAACTGGGATGGAAAAATCAGCCCGACACCATGTGGGGGTATTACTGGGATCTTTTAAAGCTTGTATCGGATAACAATCTTTATGCCGCAGGCCTTGATCTGCCTGCCACTGAAAAGCAACGCATCACACACAAAGGGCTTGACGGCCTATCTGCAATTGAGTTGCAGCAGCTGTTTTCCACAGGCCTTTCAAATACAGCATATGAATCATACATGAAATCAGTTTTTGTAAAGGTTCATTGCGGTATGGGCCATGACCGGATGACTGACCGGTTATATGATACCTGGGTGACCCGAAACGACCGAATGGCCCTGTCTGTCGTTGAACTGTTCAATGCTGTGCAAATGCAAGAGCGGGATAAGACAAATCGGAAGGCAGGGCCTGTTGTCATCATAATAGGGGCAGGCCATACCGATTATGGCTTGGGGGTCATTGACCGGGTACACCACCTTAAACCAGACGCCGGCCAGATAAATTTGTCCATCACGGAAATAGACAGGGCTCCCCTGGACCTGCAGCAATATTTATCTCCTCTTTCCCTTGAAGGACTTGACCCGTTGCTCCCTGCCGATTACCTGTGGTTTACCCAGCGGGTAACCTATGAAGACCCGTGTGAAAAATTTAGAACCGCGTTGGAAAAAATGAAAAAACACAAAGAAGAGACAACAACATCAGATTCGCCCTAGGTTGGTTTTTAATCCTTCATCAGCAATACGCCTAAAGTCTTGGTCATCCCAAGGGATTCATAGTGCCCGGTTGCCAAGGCATGTTCATAAACCTGACGCGGGGGCTGCCCCCCCTCTTCAGGATTGAAAAATATATCATGGATGACCAGAAAGCCCCCCGGAATAATATGGGGTGCCCAGGTCAGAAAATCCGTATGCGCCGCTTCAAAGGAGTGCCCACCATCAATGAAAACCATGGAAAGCGGCGTATTCCACATGCGACCTGCTGTTTTTGAGGTGCAGACAATGGGCACCACCGTCTCTTCCAGACCTGTCCGGGAGAGCGTCAGACGAAACAAAGGAAAGGTATTGACGCCTGAGGTTGTCTCGTCATACAGGTCCGGGTCGAAATACTGTTCGCCGGGCTGCTGTTCTTCTGAACCTGTGTGGTGATCTATGGAGAATAAAATGCCGTTGTTCTGTTTGCAGGCAGACCCGATAATGGCAGCGGACCGTCCGCAATAGGAGCCGATTTCCAACACCGGACCAAACTTGGAGGCCGTCAGGGAAAGATCATATAGCCGACAGGCCTCATCGTCATCCATAAACCCCTTGATGGTATTCAGAAGGTCAAAATCAAGGGGGGAAGTCATGGGGCCTTTTCCTCGTCATAATTTTTCACCAGTATATCCCGGGGCTTGGAGCCGATCTGGGGTCCCACAATCCCCTCATGCTCCATCATCTCAATGAGCCGGGCAGCCCGGTTGTACCCGATTCGCAACCGACGCTGGACATAGGATATGGAGGCCTGGCGGTCTTTGGTCACAAGCGCCACAGCCTCGTCGTATTTTTCATCATATTCGGATTCGTCAAACACTTTTTCCTGGCCGTCATCGTCTCCCATGATGACCTCTTCGTTGTAATCGGGCCTTCGCTGCTCTTTGATAAATGCGGTCACCCTGGCAATCTCTTTTTCGGAGATGAATGCGCCCTGGATACGCATGAGTTTTCCTGTGCCCGGGGGAGAAAACAGCATATCTCCGTTGCCAAGCAGGCTTTCAGGTCCCCCCTGGTCAATGATGATTCTGCCGTCGATCTTTGAAGAGGTCTGGAAAGATATCCGGGTGGGGAAGTTGGCTTTGATCGTACCGGTGAGCACGTCTGCGGACGGCCGCTGGGTGGCGATGATCAGGTGAATTCCTGCCGCCCGGGCCATCTGGGCCAGGCGTGTCAGTGCATATTCAACGTCCTTGGACGCCACCATCATAAGATCCCCGAGTTCGTCCACGATCACCACAATAAAAGGCAGGCGCTCCAGGGGCAGTCCGCCGGGCAGCACAACATCCTCAAGGGGGGTGTCCGACGGAAGATCCCTGATACGCTCGTCAACCATTTCATTGAACTGACTGATATTTCTCAATCCTGACAGCTCCAGCAGTTCATACCGGCGCTCCATTTCCCGGACTGCCCAGAAAAGTGCATTGGTGGCTTTTTTCATATCTGTCACCACAGGGGTTATCAGGTGCGGAATATCATTATATACCGACAACTCAATACGTTTGGGGTCAATCATGATCAGTTTGACCTCATCGGGCGTGGACTTGTACAGCAAACTGATGATTATGGCGTTCAACCCCACACTTTTACCCGTACCCGTGGCACCGGCAATGAGCAGGTGCGGCATTTTATCCATCTTGGTGGCCACGGGCTGGCCCAGAAGATCTTTCCCAAGACCCAGTGTCAATAAGGATTTTGACTGGACAAACTCCTTGGATGCGATCATTTCCCGCAGATTTACAAGTTCTCGCTCATCGTTGGGGATCTCTATGCCCACCACATCCCGGCCCGGAATGGGGGCCACAATACGGATGGATATGGCTGAAAGGGCAAGGGCAAGATCGTCGGAAAGCCCTACGATCTTGGACAGTTTGATGCCCGGAGCCGGACGATACTCAAAGGTGGTGATAACAGGTCCGGGAAGAATCTCCACCACTTCTCCCTTGACATTGAAATCCTCCAGCTTTTTTTTCAGGAGACTCGCCTTGTGCTGAAGTTCATCCGTGTCGATCTGCTTTTGAATTTTTGGCTTCTCGTCCAGAAAGGACAAACCCGGCAGAACAAAGTCGGACTTTTCCCGGACATCTTTTAGAAAAGGCTCTGTCACGTATTCCTTGTCATCGGTTTCAAGGGCCACAATGGTGGGCCCGAAGGCGTTTCCTGGTATAGTTTTTCTTTTGGGTGAAGAGGCGTTCTTGACAGGCGGGACCAGGGGATTTAAATTTTCCGGCATGACATCCTGGCCAGCGCCAGAAACAGAAAAAAGCTCCGGTTCATCGAAATCAGGCTCAGAATCATCTCCATCATTTTTATCTTCGGATTTTTCTTCGGATCGTGGCAAAACAGTCAGGGCTTTGAATTTTTCAGCCCGGGCGATCCGGGCAGCTTTTTTTTCCTGTTTTTTATTTTCCATAGCCTGTGTTAAAGACCTTGCCGCTTTGGCCATGTCCTGTTGAGTTATTTTACCAAGGCGGACCAGTCGGGCCCAGAGGAAATCAAGCATATCTTTCAGGGAGATGCCTGTGACCAGCATGACGCCCACCAGCACAAAAAAAAACAGGAATGTCGCACAGCCTGTGATATTTGCGTATTTAAGCAAAACTACTGCAAGCCTGCCCCCCAAATTTCCGCCGGCAGAAATCGAAGTGTCGGAAAAGGCATAGGTTTGACGAAACAGGGAAAAGATACTTCCTGTGGTCACCATCAGGATCAGTCCGCCGGCCAGGGCCAGCCAGATCACTTTCCTGGATTTTTTTCTGATCAACCACAACCCCAACACACAAAGGATCAAAGGCACCCACAGGGCACCAATGCCGAACAGAAAGATAAAAAACCCGGCAACATGGGCACCGATAAGGCCAAATAGGTTATGAACGCGATCTGGAAGGGTAAAAAAGTGATTTCCCACGCAGGGGTCGGCAGCATGGTATGAAAAAATGCTCACCGATGTCAGGACAATCAGGAATATGAGGAGAATGCCGTACAGTTCTTTTTTCATACTTCAATGATAATAGGTACGATCAGGGGCTTTCTGTTAATGGCAAAGGCAAAATACTGTTTGAGGGCCCGCTGCAATTTTTTCCGAATCAGTTCCACCCGGGAATCAATCCCGGCTTCGATCTCTTCAACAATTTCCAGGATCACGCACTGGGCATCGTCCACAAGGTATCCTGTTGCGGAATCAAATACAAAGCCCTTGGAAATCAACTCCGGCCCGTACAGAACCACCCCGGTCTCCTCGTCTATGATCATGGTCACCACCACAAGGCCCCCCTCGGACAACTCCCGGCGCTCCTTGAGCACGGAGCGGCCCACATCTCCGATGCCTTTTCCGTCCACCAGAATCCGGCCGGTCTGCACCCGCTCTTCAATCCGGCCCCCTCGTTCCCTGTCAAAGGCAATGACCTGGCCGTTTTCAGCCACAATCACGTTTCTGCGAGGCATGCCCAGTTTTTCGGCAAGACGTGCATGCACCACAAGGTGCCGGTATTCCCCGTGAATGGGAATGAAATATTTAGGCCTTGTGAGATTGATCATCATCTTCAGCTCTTCCTGGTGGGCATGGCCGGAGGCATGGATCTGGGCGATCTTGGAATAGACCACATCGGCGCCCCTTCGGTACAGCTTGTTGATAATGCCGGCAATGGCTTTTTCGTTGCCCGGGATATGTTTGCTAGACAAAAGAACGGTATCCCCTTTCCGGACATTGATATGCTTGTGGACACCCGATGCCATGCGGGCCAGAGCAGACATGGGCTCGCCCTGGGTTCCTGTGGTGATGATCACCACCTCATTGTCTTCAAGGTTTTGAATCTGTTTGATGTCAACCACCAGGCCCGGGGGACAGTCAAGATAGCCCAGGCGCATGGCCACATCCGTGATCTGCTCCATGCTGCGGCCATTGAATATGACCTTGCGGTTATTGTGCCTGGCAATATCAATCACCTGCTGGATCCGGAACACATTGGAGGCAAAAAGGGCAACAATCACCCGTCCGGCAGAGGCTTCAACCAGTTCGCCTAAATTTTTTGCCACCTCCTGCTCAGACATGGCATAGCCCTCCACTTCCACATTGGTGGAATCGGACAGCAGTGCCAGAACACCCTTCTCACCAAACCGGGCAAAACTTGAGATATCGGTATTTTTCATGATATCGGCGGAGTGGCTGATGCGAAAATCTCCGGTATGCACCACAACCCCCTCGGGCGTTGTAATGGCCATCCCCACACCGTCAATGGTGGAGTGGCTGACCCGGATAAACTCTATGTCAAAGGGCTCAATGGTGAGCACCTCCCCCGGATTGACCAGATTAAGGTCAATATGGGTATTGAGATCAAACTCAATGAGCTTGTTGCGCACAATCTCCAGTGTAAAAGCCGTGCCGTAGACCGGCAGACGAATTTCGCGTAAAAGATAAGGCAAGGCCCCGATGTGGTCTTCATGGGCATGGGTCAGGATAACCCCTTCTATTTTGTCCATATTTTCCCGAAGGTAATCCATGGCCGGAATAACAATATCCACGCCCAGCATATGGTCTTCAGGGAACATGAGGCCGGCGTCAATGATAAAAATGACGTCATCATACTCCACCACCATCATGTTCAGGCCTATTTCTCCAAGCCCTCCAAGGGGTATGAGTTTAAGCATTTAAATTTTCCCGACCCGATAGTACCGACAAGACATCAAATACAAATGGACAGCTTTTCGAGGACGGCGTCTGCCCAGTCCACCAGCCAGTTGCGCTGCTCAACCGTGGCATAGCCCATACAATCACATCTGATATTGGTTTTAATTCTTACTAACAGCTCACAGGATAAGGATGTCTCGTCCAGCATCAGGGCAAACACATGGGGTCCGCAGGCCTTATGGGAGGCCTGGGACGCAGTCAAAATCCCGGAATCCAGCACAAGCCAGTATATTCCACTTACAGTGGCAGGCTCAAGATACGTATCAAAATACTGTTTTAAAGCCGTGTAGTCCTTAAGCGTAAAGCCGTCAATAACATATTGTTTCATGGTTTGTTAAATTATCACATAAGCATTGAACTATGCAACCGGAACTTAAACCCGACACAACCTGATAAATTAAGGATCATTATTCAATAATGTGTCACCTTGAATAAAAAATTTGCAAGCCCTTTCCAATGATGTTATTGGTTTCATCATTGGTATGCTAACTAGTTATATAAAATTTCATAATTAGTTATTCTTATTTTTCGGGCATTGATAACATAACAGATAGAATATAAACGATAAAATAGAATAATAGATCAACTTTGGCAGCAGAAAATCACCAGCAAGGTTATAAGGAACAAGTCAAACATAAAATGAGTATTATAAATTTTTCCGTGGCGGTTGACCTGTCCTATTGGAGGCCTGGCGCCTGCCGCAAAAACCATTTTCTCAGAGGAGAAAAAACAATGATGAAAAAAATTTTAAAATCTGTTGTGGTTGTTAGCTGTTTCCTGACTCTCATCAGTGGCCCTGTTTTTGCCAGTAGCAGCAAAGCAGCCAAACCAAGCCCGGATGAAGCCATAGCCATGTTAAAAGCAGGTAATGAGCGTTTTGTCACCGGCAAATCAATATCCCCTCATACTGATGCTGCCCGTCTTGCACTTGCCGGTAAAGAAAATCAGGGTGATCACGCCTATGCAACTGTCATCACCTGCTCTGACTCCAGAGTTCCGGTTGAAATTCTATTTGATGCGGGTATTATGGATATCTTTGTTATCCGCGTTGCCGGTAACGTTTTAGATGTCGATGAGATTGGATCTGTTGAATATGGCCTTGCCCATGTAAACACCCCGGTATTTGTAGTGCTTGGACATACACAATGTGGCGCCGTCACCGCAGTGACAAAAGCAGTCCAGGGTCACGGGCATCCATTGGAAAGAAATATTCCACCTCTGGTTGACAACATCATTCCGGCAGTAAAAAAGGCCATTGCAGACAATCCTCACACCCATGGTGCGGATGTAATACCTTATGCAATTGAAGAAAATATCTGGCAGGGTATTGAAGATCTGTTTATGGCAAGCCCTTCTTCCCGCCAACTGGTGAATGCAGGAAAGGCCAAAGTTGTTGGCGCCATCTATGATGTATCAAATGGAAAAATCAACTGGTTGCCTGAATCAAAAACCACTGAAATCCTAAAGAAAGTTGAGGCCAATCCTAAAAGAGCCATGGAAGCCATGGCTGAATAACAGCCATGGGCTGACCAGGCCTATAAGCCCCAAGCCTGGGTTACCCGCCATGCCGGACAAACAAAAAAAGCCCTCGTCTCCATTGAGACGAGGGCTTTTACGCAAGTGTCGACAAAAATTTTATTTTGTATGCTGGGGCTGATAGTAAATTTATTTTTTACTGCTTTAAATTTTAACAAATATGTAGTTGGAAATTTCATTATGAAAGCCATGATCCTGAAAAAAATTGGTTTTTTTGCTGAAAATCAGACTCCTCTAAGCTTGGTTGATCTACCTGTTCCTGTTCCAGGAAATGACGAAATTTTGGTTAAGATATCTGTCTGCGGGGTCTGCCATACCGAACTGGATGAAATTGAAGGCAGAGCTGTACCACCGGCTCTGCCCGTTATTTTGGGGCACCAGGTGGTGGGACAGGTTGAAATGACAGGTAAAAATGTTAAATTGTTTCAAGTTGGTGACCGGGTTGGGGTTGCATGGATTTATTCAGCCTGCCGGACATGTGAATTCTGCCTGGCAGGTAATGAGAACCTGTGTAAGGATTTCAAGGCTACAGGGAAGGATGCCAATGGCGGGTATGCAGAATATATGGTCATTCCAGAGCACTTTGCCGTTCCTATTCCGGATGGGCTTAAGGATACAGAGACTGCTCCACTTTTATGTGCAGGAGCAATCGGGTATCGCTCTTTGAAATTAACAGGCCTCAAGAATAGCCAGAATTTAGGGCTGACCGGGTTTGGAGCTTCGGGACATCTGGTATTAAAGCTGGTCGGATTTAAATATCCTGATGCAAAGGTGTTTGTCTTTGCTATAAATCCTGCAGAGCGAGAATTTGCGAAAGAGCTTGGGGCTGTCTGGGCTGGGGATACGGCTGAATCGCCACCAGAGCTACTGGACTCTGTTATTGACACCACACCTGTCTGGAAACCGGTGGTTGAGGCAATGAAAAACCTTAAACCTGGCGGACGTCTGGTCATCAACGCCATCAGAAAAGAAGAGCTGGACAAGGACTACCTTTTAAAGCTGAATTATCCAGTTCATCTTTGGATGGAAAAAGAGATCAAGAGTGTTGCCAATATCTGCCGTAAGGATGTAGTAGAATTTTTAACCCTGGCTGAGCGGTTTGGAATCCGGCCAGAGGTTGAAGAATTTTCACTTGAAGAGGCTAACCAGGCCCTGGCAGCACTGAAAAAAGGAACCATCAGGGGAGCGAAGGTCCTAAAAATTGGCTAAAACATCATTTTGATAATGCAAAACAAAATGAATGTCATGGATCCATGATACCTGGGAACGAAAATTTCCGAAATTGTCCCTGGACTGGTGTTCTGAAAAATAGGCGGTGGATTTTGGATCACGATTACCGTAGACAAAACCCTCATCTTTAACACGAGCCATATACGAGGCCCGTACATACGATTCTGTGAGAGGGGTGAGGCCGAATTAATTACCCGACCTCACGCTACTCAATTTAACTTGCCCAATTACCCTTCAAGTTTAAATGACACTTTTAATTTTACCCGGTAACCAACAATCCGGTTGTCCTCCAGACGCATATCCATTTCTTTCACCTCGGCCACCCGCATATCCCTTAAGGTTTTATCGGCTGTTGTAACAGCGGCCTTGGCAGCATCCTCCCAAGATTTTTCTGAAAACCCAACTAGTTCGATTATTTTGTAAACACTATTTTCCATAATAACCTCCTAAAAAATTAAAAGTTAGGGTTTACTAATGATAAAGAGGCCACATAAAAATACTTTAATAAGCCCAACGACCGGGTAGCTGCACTAAGTGCAACTTTTGACATATTGACAGTGAGATCAAACAGTAGGTTACTGTTCAAATGTCCCGTACTTCAAAATAAGAATAGAGGGATCAGGATTACAAATCAACGCAACAGAGACATATAAAAAAACGCATAAATAAACTATTAAAAATAGGGGATTATTAAAGGAGACCTTGACAAAACTGGGACCGAAAGTTACGAAGCTACAACAGACAGCAACAGAGGGCGCATTTGTTACTCCAAATGCGTATTCAGACCCTCAACGAAGATTTAGTAGTTTCGATGTACTCCCAGTATTCAAAGGGGATTCATTCAAAAGCGTGGTTCACCAGTCTTTTCTTATGGAGTTTATTTCTGACTACAACCTGAAACTTGAAAAAACAGTTGAGGTTAAAACACAAAAGATCCTCGCAATAAATGAACTGCTTGAAAACGAAATTTAAGACAGGATAATTGCTGAATGTAGATCCAATTCAGTTCCACAAAACTATCAGAGAGCTGTTTGACATTCCATAAAAAGGTAGAGAGCCTCCGGGGTATATATGTCGAACAATCCCCTATTTTTACTAGTTGATTTATATGTTTTTTTCTATCTTTTTATCGTGTTGCCGGCAAAAAAATTTCCATTATATTATTTTATTTAAAGAAGGGACTGGCATCAGAACCTGGAGATTATTTTTACAGCCACGGGAACGATTAGTGGACTGATAAAGGATACTATTCGGGATTTTGATTTAACAAACAGGGTGGCTGTTTGCACGCCGGAGGATTCATTTTTACGGGCGGCCTATGCTGCATCGGATTTTGTTCTGGTTCCATTCTCAGCGGGACCCGTCAGTTCTGAGGAAATTACCGGGCTTTTATATGGGAGTCTTCCCATTGTCCATAATAATAACGACAATCACCAATCCGTCTCCCCCTTGGATGTTGCGCATAACAGCGGGAACGGATTTTTATTCAATCAATTTGATGCAGACAGCTTGATGAGAGCAATTGATAAGGCGATGATGTTTTATAACTTACCACGGGATGTCAAAAATCATCATATATCCCGGATCATGAAACAAAGCCATGAAAGGTTTGATCATGCAGAAACAGTAGAGAATTATCTTTTGGTGTATGAAAAAATGCTGAATCGCCCTATTTGTGAATCAAAGAAAAAAGGAGAACGAAATAAAATGTCCCAAAGAACAATTAGTTGGCTCAATGGCAGCAACGGCTTTGATTTCATGGCCCAAAAAAACTGCGGTCCTGATGTATTTCGGCATCAACCGGCACTCAGGAACTTTTAGCGTCCGGTGAACGGGCTTTCCGTGCGGATACAGAAAAGTAGTGAATACACAATCATCGCTTTGATTACCCCGGAGGAGCGGGATGCAGCGATAGAAGAACGGTCTTTACGGTTATCGCCTCCTCAAAGACGGGGGCTCCGTCCAATGTTGTCTACAGCCTTACTTTGTATGAACGGTCTGAGGGAGCCAATTTAATGCGACTCCAGACCGATACGCTCGATCAGCCGTTCAACATCAATTCGGGTACCAAACTGGAACTCGGTTCATCGGCCAAATTCCGGACCTTGGCGACCAATCCTGGGATCGTTGCTGCCCTTCATGAACAATAAGGGGCAACTCATTTCATCCAAGGCAATAAACCGCACCGCCGTTTTTGTTTTTTTCATCGGCGACCGGTTTTACGGCGTCGTCACAGCCTATGTGGCCGGCCAGGATTCCGACAACTATGTTTTCACAAGCTCTCTTGCGGTTCAGGTCCTCATGGACGCAGCGCCTCAGTTGATGCCGCTGTTGACAGCCCCAGCAACCCCGGTGAACCCCAAAAAGTGATGGAGCAACTGATATCTTCCGGCAAATGAATATTGGACGTTCAACAGGTTATAAGATATTACAAAATTAGCGTACGCTTTCGTTCCATTGTACTTCAACCCCCTTTAAACAAAGGCCGATAAAAAGGACAGAATCATTTTCACATGAAGACAATGAAGTATTTTTGAAAAAGATACCTGACAAGCTTCCGATCCTCCCTTTACGGAATACTGTCGCATATCCGCTTATGTCTCTGCCGTTGTCGATAAAAATTCCAAGATCAATGAAGTTGATTGAAAATGTGTTTAAAGGAGATCATTTAATCGGGCTTGCGGCAATGAAAGACAGCTCGATCTCAGAGCCCATGCCGGGACAAATCCATGAAATCGGTACCGTTTGCATACTGAACAGGATCGTTCATCTGGGCGACAACGGCCTGCAGATATTTCTTTATGGGTTTGAACTGTTCCGCATTTCCTCCTGGCATGAAACAGAACCATATTTGAAAGCAAAAATTTTATTGTACCCGGACGTTCTCGAACACGATAATGAACTTGAAGCCGCTTTCAGAATTTTGCAGGCGCTTTCTAAGGAATTCATTTCACTTCTTCCGAATATCCCGGCCGCTGCGCATGATTACATCAATACAATAAAAGATCCCCGTTATCTTTTGTATCTGGTGGCATCCAATATCCAGATTGAATTGAAGGACGCACAGGCGTTGCTTGAAACCGATAGTGTGAAGGATAAGTTACACCTGCTGATTTCCCATTTATCCCACGAAAGGGATATCCTTAAGCTGGAGCAGAAAATCAAGTCGGATGCCAGCCAGTCCATGAGTAAAGAGCAACACGAGTACTATCTTCGCAAGCAGCTCAAAGCGATTCAAAAAGAGCTGGGAGATCCGGAGGAAAGCCCGTCTGACCTCGATGAATATTCTGAGAAAATAAAAAAAGCCGGCCTCCCGGATGAGGCCAAACGGGAGGCATTGCGCGAGTTGAAACGAATTGGCGAGATGTCCCGGAACTCAGCGGAATACGCCATCATCAAAACCTATCTGGACTGGATAGTCGATTTACCCTGGCAGGTACGGACAGAGGATGAACTGGATATCAATCACGCACGGACTGTTCTGGATGATGACCACTATGACCTGGCGGACGTCAAAAATCGAATTCTGGAATATCTGGCTGTCCGGCAACTGGTAAATACCCGCCGGATTCCGTCGGAACCCGTCACCATTGAAAATGAAAACCAGGCCATGGGCGCTATTTTGTGTTTTGCCGGACCGCCGGGAGTCGGGAAAACGAGTCTTGGGCAAAGTATCGCCCGCTCTCTTGGAAGAAAGTTCACGCGCATGAGTCAAAGATGGTCCATCTGCGGGTATTACGATAGTTGTGGCCATGGCGAGTCTGTTCAGCGGCCGGCTTGTCGGCAGCCATATCGGTATGACGGGAGAAGTCACCCTCAGGGGCCGGGTCCTGCCCGTGGGCGGGATCAAGATGAAAGTCCTTGCGGCACACCGGGCCGGCCTGACAAAGGTGATCCTGCCCAAATGCAATGAAAGTGATATGGATGAATTGCCGGAAGAGGTGCGTCAATCCATCGAATCTTTACCGGTTGAATGGATTGATGAAGCCTTGAAGATCGCCCTGGTGCCGTGACAATAACTCATGGGCTCTATCTTTTTATCAAGGCCGACAAAGAGCATTCCATCATTCCTGTTGTCCTTTGAATATTCCCCTATTTTTAATAGTCGATTTATATTTCTTTTTATAGTTTTCTGTTGTGTTGATTCGTAATCATAATCATCCTATTTTTACTTATAAATTTTCGGATATACCTCTTTCCTAATGGGAGCACACCTGTCCCATCTGAAAATTCATAGTTTCAACCGATTTTAAAACTATTTGGATTATTAGGAGATACCCGATGTCCCATGATTTTCAAAAGCCCAGAATTCTATTCGTTACACCGGAACTTTCTTATCTGCCGGAAGAAATGAGTGCCTTAAAGGCGAGTTACGGCGGGATGGCGGACGTTTCCGCTTTACTTATTTCTGAATTATATGAAAAAGGTGCTGATGTTCATGTGGCGCTGCCTGATTACCGCACCCTGTTCAATCATCATGACAACCCTTTGTTTCAAAATCAATTGAACTGGATAAGAACCCGGCATAATGAAGCAAGGGTTCATTTGGCTGAAGACCGGATCTTTTTTTATAAAAAAAAGGTCTATTCCGATTTTGACCAGGAAAATATAAGCAGTTCGCTATCTTTCCAGCGGGAGGTGATCAACTCCATTATTCCGCGGTTGCAACCGGATCTGATTCATTGCAATGACTGGATGACGGGGTTGATCCCGGCCGTGGCAAGAAAGCTTGGGATACCTTGTCTTTTTACTATTCACAATATTTATAACAATAAAGCCTTGTTGTCTTACATTGAAGACACAGGAATTGATGCAGCGAACTTCTGGCAGAACCTTTTTTTTGAACGGCAGCCCTTTAATTATGAAGAAACCCGTAGTTCTAATCCGGTGGATTTTCTTGCCAGTGGTATTTTCGCAGCTCATTTTGTTAATACGGCCCGCCCTGAATTTCTAAGGGAAATGATTCAAGGGCGGCATCCATTGGTTGACCCGTCCATTAAACAGGAACTTTCAAACAAAGTCGCCCAGGGATGCGCCTCAGCGATTCCGGACTACCCGGATGGATCACGCCTGCCGAAAAACGATACAGCCATCTTTAAAAAATATGATGAAAAAACCCATATCAACGGTAAGAAAGCCAATAAAATTTTCATCCAGAACCGTCTGGGACTGCCCAAAGATCCGTTAAAGCCAATTTTATTCTGGCCGTCATGCGCAGACAATGTCCATGGCAGCTCTTATTTCATTTCAACGATACTGTACGCGCTTCTTTCCAGGGACTGGCATCAGAACCTGGAGATTATTTTTACAGCTGGAGGAACGATGGAGGGGCTGATAAAGGATACTATCCGGGATTTTGATTTAACAAACAGAGTAGCTGTTTGCAATCCAAAGGATTCACTTTTACGATCGGTCTATGCTGCATCAGATTTTGTTCTGGTTCCATTTGCAGTGGAACCTGTCAATTCTGGGGAAATTACCGGGCTTTTATATGGGAGTCTTCCCATTGTCTATGGGAATAACGGCAATCATCAAACCGTCACCCCCCTGGATATTGAGAATAATTGCGGGAACGGGTTTTTATTTGATCAAACTGATGCAGACAGCTTGATGAGAGCAATTGACAGGGCGATGATGTTTTGCAACCTGCCGGGGGACGTGAAGAACCATCAGGTATCCCGGATCATGAAACAAAGCCATGAAAGGTTTGATCGTACGGCAACAGTGGAGTGTTATCTTTCGTTATATGAAAAAATGCTGAAACGTCAGGTTTGTGAATCAATAACAGAAATGAGATGCGATAAAACAGCCTAAGGAACAATAACATGGCTCAATGACAGCAAAAAATTTTGTTTATTGCCCAAGAAGACAACGGAAAGGAGGCATCCGGATGAAAAAAGATAGAATTTGAATCATATATCCAAACCCTGTCCCAATAAGGACTATCTGGATCATATTCACCGGTTAATGGAAAAATGCCGGGCCGCACAGTGATTCCGGAAATGATTAAAAATCTGGAATATTAGTTTTGATATCGGACTTTCTGATTCCAGTTGCAGAAATAAGGGTGGAGATCTTCATGCGCCTTTTAAAAGGCTTTGTCGGACAAAGAACTTATTGTCTGAATTTACATGGGAAAATATAAAAAATACCATCACCATAAGATGTGGCACGCATATTGCTAAAGGCCTATGCAAATGGGCTGAATCTGGCCTCACTTAAAACAATCTGCATTTGGAAGAAAACAATGAATAATAAAGATAAAACCCCCAGGGCAAATATATTATCCGAAGATGATGAACCTCCCAGTATCCGGAAATCCGAAGAAGATGACCCTTTGCTCTTGGCCAAAGACTCTCCCCGGTCTTTATTAACGGCCACGTCCCGGATTCCGGAAAAGAAAACAAGCCCGGTTTCCCGCCACCATAAAACAACCTTAAAAACAAAAGCCTTTCGGAAAAAATTTTATCCCCTTATTCCCGATAAAGAATGGAACAACTGGCAGTGGCAGCTGCAAAACCGTATCCTAAGCCACGAAAAACTCAGCCAGTTCCTTACCCTGTCCCAGGAAGAGACCCTGGTCAACCGGATCTCCCAGCTTCCCTTGAGCATCACGCCCTATTACCTGAGCCTGATTTCACCGGATGACCCGTATCAACCCCTGCGCAAGTCTGTTGTTCCCAACGTGAACGAATGGCTTCAAATGCCGGGAGAATCCGGCGATCCCCTGGGCGAAGACCACCAAAGCCCTGTTCCCGGCCTTGTCCACCGTTATCCGGACCGGGTTCTGTTTCTGCTGTCCGATTTTTGTTCCACCTATTGCCGGTACTGCACCCGTTCCCGGATGGTGGGCCACGGAACCATTCATGCCAGCCGGACACAGTGGGAAAAAGCCTTACAGTACATTGAAGAAACACCTGCCGTCCGTGACGTCCTGTTGTCCGGGGGAGACCCCATGACCCTGGGAGATGACTGCCTGGAATGGGTATTGGCAAGGCTGAGGCAGATTGGCCATGTGGAGGTGATCCGCATCGGGACCAAAGTCCCGGCAGTTCTTCCCCAGCGCATCACTCCCAATCTGGTAAAAATGTTGAAAAAATACCATCCCCTGTGGATGAGCCTGCATTTCATCCATGCCGACGAGTGCACACCCGAGACCGCCAAGGCCTGTGCAAGGCTTGCGGATGCAGGAATTCCGCTTGGATCCCAGACCGTTCTGCTCAAAGGCATCAACGATTCGGCCAAGACCATGGCATCCCTGATGCACGGCCTGATGAAAATGAGGGTCCGGCCCTATTATCTGTATCAATGCGACCCCATCACCGGTTCCAGCCATTTCAGAACTTCCATTGAGAAGGGCCTGGAAATCATCCGCAGCCTGCGGGGGTTTACCAGCGGTTACGCTGTCCCAACCTATGTGGTGGACGCCCCTGGCGGCGGTGGAAAAATCCCGCTCATGCCCAACTATGTTCAAGGCCATACGGCCGACAACCTGGTCATGACCAATTATGAGAACCGCACCTTCCTGTACCCTGATCCGGTTTCAGCCCCTGCTGAAGACATATTGTTATAAGCCAAAACCCAAAATTTTGCCGGAACAGGCCTATTAAAAAAAGCGAGGAAAATAAATTGAAAATCGGAATGACCTTTGATCTGCGCCAGGAATATCTTGAAATGGGATATAGTGAACAGGAAACAGCTGAACTGGATGCCGTTGAAACCATTGAAGCCATTGAGGGTGCGCTTTGGGAACTTGGCCATGCCCCGGTCCGCATCGGCCATGCCAAGGCCCTGATGAAAGCACTGGTAAAAGGGGAAACCTGGGACCTTGTTTTCAACGTTGCCGAAGGGCTCAGGGGTGCGGGCCGTGAAGCACAGGTTCCGGCGATTTTGGATGTATACGGTATCCCTTATACCTTTTCCGATCCCGTGATTATGGGCCTTTGTCTGAACAAGGCTTTAACCAAGCAGATCATCAGGGATGCGGGCCTGGCAACGTCTCCATTTGTTGTGGTTAACGGCCCTCTTCCACGGACACTGCCCTTTTCTCCGCCCTTTTTTGCCAAACCCGTGGCAGAGGGCACCGGCATGGGCATAACGGAAAAGTCAATAATTGAAGATGCCAAAGCACTTGCCGGAATCTGCCGGGACCTGATCCGCCAGTTCCGCCAGCCCGTGCTGGTGGAACAGTTTCTTCCGGGCAGGGAATTTACCGTGGGGCTGACCGGGACCGGGCCGGATACCCGGGTCATGGGAACCATGGAGATTATTTTTACCGGGGCTGCCCAGGGGCAGGCCTATTCCTTGGAGAACAAAGAAAACTGGAAAGACCGGGTAACCCTGCGCCCGATGGCAGCCAGTGAAGACCCCCTGATCCGGGAGGTGGAGCGCCTGGCGTTTGAATCCTGGAACGTGCTGGGGTGCCGTGACGGTGGACGCATCGATATCCGGTGTGATCTTGAAGGAAAGCCAAGTTTCATTGAGGTCAATCCCCTGGCCGGACTGCGCCCTGAATATTCCGATCTGCCCATACTGTGTAGCTATTTTGGGACACCCTATGTCCGGTTGATCGAATGCATCCTGAACTCCGCATGTCTGCGGATGGGAGGCGGTACCTGCAAATGAAAAAAACCATTGCCGTTGTTTATAACGCTGTGGACCGGAACAGCCAGCCGGATGAGCTCGATGTCCTGGACCAGGTGGCTGCGGTTTCAAAAGCCCTCGCAGACCTTGATTTTAATCCGGTACCTGTTTCCTGCGGACTGGACCTGGAGCGTTTTAAACGCGAGCTTACGAAGCTTGGGCCCGGGGTGGTATTCAATTTGGTTGAATCCCTGGCAGGGCAAGGCAGGCTGATTCATGTAGTGCCGTATCTGCTTGACAGCCTGGGCATTCCCTATACCGGCTGCCCGGCGGATACCATTTACCTGACCTCCCACAAAACAGCGGCCAAGGAGCGGATGCGCCAGGCCGGGCTGCCGACTCCGGACTGGATCGGTCCCTGCCAGGCCGGTATGGTCCTACCGTCCCGGGTATCGGCACATTTAAAAAACGGAGTAACCAACGGCCCCTGGATCATCAAGTCCCTCTGGGAACACGGATCTCTCGGGCTGGAAAAGGAAAATATCATCACGGCTTTGCCGGACAGGATAGGACCTTTGCTGGAAAAAGCAACACAGGGGTTGGGGCGTGCCTGTTTTGCCGAAGCATTCATCAATGGCCGGGAATTTAACATCTCCCTGCTTGGGGATGGAAAAGAGGTTCGGGTGCTGCCGCCTGCAGAAATCCGGTTCCTGAATTTCGGGCAGGATGAGCCGAAAATTGTAGGCTATCGGGCAAAATGGTGTCCCAATGCCTATGAATACCAGCATACCCAGCGCAGTTTTGATTTTTCGGAAACCGACAGAAAATTGCTGTCGCGCCTTTGCGATCTCGCGCTTTCCTGCTGGGATCTTTTTTCCCTGGCAGGGTTTGCCCGGGTGGATTTCAGGGTGGATGAAAACCAAAATCCCTATATCCTGGAGGTCAACGCAAACCCCTGCATCTCCCCGGATGCAGGATTTTCGGCTGCCCTGGACAGGGCCGGGATTTCATATACCACAGCCATTGCCCGTATTATGGATGCCGTAATCCGGGCCGGGGAATAGCCTCATGTTCAGGAACAGAACACCAACCATAGCAACCGTCGACGGTCATGCCTTTCCCAAAGATATCCGGCTTCACTATACGCCCCGTGCGTCTGATGTTGAGCGTGTCCGGACCCTTGTGACGGAAACGGGATTTTTCAGACTCGATGAAATCAGCATTGCAGCGGAACTTGTGGAAGAGCGCCTGAAGTCGGGCCATGAGAGCGGCTATCATTTTGTGATGGCGCAAAAACAAGGCAACCTGGCCGGGTACGGATGTTTCGGCCCTATCCCCTGCACCCTTACCAGCTACGATATATACTGGATCGCCGTTGCACCAAAGTTCCAGGGAAAGGGCCTGGGCAAGTGCATCCTAGGAGAGATGGAGCGGCTGATCCGGGAAATGGGAGGCATCCAGGTATATGTGGAAACCTCAACCCAGCCGGGCTATGCATCCACCCGGAGGTTTTATGAACGGTGCGGATACCGGTGCGAAGCCGTACTGGATGATTTCTACGAACCAGGGGATGGAAAGGCAATCTACGTGAACAGATTGGTGAAGCGTTGAAGATCGCCCTGGTCCGGCCACCGTCCATTTTAATCCCGGCACGGCCTCAATGACTTGCATCGACATGTCATTATTTTTTCCAGGTACATGTCACTATTTTTTCCACCAAGCCTGTTTTATATGAAAGACTGGGTAAGTCACTAAAATCTTTCAAACTTTGTTGTGGGCTGAGTCTGGCGGCTGATATGTCAGGTCAGCCCATGGCGGTTATAGGGAGGTGGCATCGGAATTGCAGAAATTGCAGATTAGTCAGAGTCAAGCAGGTCTCCGGAGTCGAACATCAGACTGTCGAACCGAACCTGGAAACAGTTTTAGTTAAGAAAATTGAAATTGCCGTTAAATAGATTGATATGGAGGTACACACCATGCCTGCAAAAATGATCAGCTACGGATCAAAAGCCCGGGATGCAATGCTCCTGGGCGTCAACACCCTGGCCGACGCCGTAAAAGTGACCCTGGGGCCTAAAGGAAACAACGTGGCCCTGGAAAAATCCTGGGGCTCCCCCCTGGTCACCAAGGACGGCGTCACCGTGGCCAAGGAGATTAACTTATCCGATAAATTTCAAAACATGGGTGCGCAAATGGTCAAGGAGGTGGCCAGTAAAACCAGCGACACCGCCGGTGACGGCACCACGACAGCAACGGTTTTGGTCCAGGCCATCTATAATGAAGGCCAGAAACTGGTGTCCGCAGGGGTGAACCCCATGGCATTGAAACGTGGTATAGACAAAGGGGTCGACGCAGTTGTCGCCAATCTTAAAAAATTGTCCAAACCCACCCAGGATAAAAAAGAGATCGAACAGGTGGGCACCATCTCGGCCAATAATGATGATTTCCCAGGATTTAGGCTTCAAACTGAAAAATATCACAACAGAAAATCTGGGAACCTGCAAATCCGTCAAAATAGACAAGGACAGCACCACCATTGTGGACGGTGGCGGTGTCCAGTCCGCCATTGAAGGCCGTGTGAAGCAGCTCCGGGCCCAAATCGAAGAAACCGCTTCGGACTATGATCGTGAAAAACTGCAGGAGCGTGTGGCCAAAATCATCGGCGGGGTGGCGATCATCAATATCGGCGCGGCCACGGAAACCGAAATGAAGGAAAAAAAGGCGCGTATTGAAGCAGGCATTATCCGGAATGCCGGCATGGAAGAAGCTGTTGTCCTGAACACGGTGTTGCAAGGCAATGGCGATTTTGGATACAATGCCCAGACCGATACCTATGAAAATCTTCTGGCAGCCGGAATTATTGACCCCGCCAAGGTGGTGCGCTTCGCGCTTCAAAACGCCGCTTCGGTCGCAGGCCTGATGCTGACCACCGAAGCCATGATCGCAGAAAAGCCCCCAAAAAAGAAAGTAGCGGCCATGTCTGCCGGGAAAGGTATGGACGACGACATCTACTAAATGAAAATTTCCTGAACACTCTAAACCTGAGCGGATTCCATGATCCGCTCCAACGCAAAAAAAGGAGAAATAAGCTGCCGGAGGAGATCTCCTTCAAAGTTAGACTGGGCAACTGGATGACAATTTTTCTTTTGCGATTCTCATAATTATGATGTAGTTCAATATTATAGAGTACGTCACAGTGCCTAAAAATAATACAAGGAATCAAACAAGATTGCCGCAATCCAAATCAAACAGCCATTCGACCCGTGGCAAAAAAGTATGCGGCGGTGAAAACAAATCAGCACCCAATTCATTTCCTGTTGTGGGGATAGGGGCATCAGCCGGGGGATTGGAAGCATTAAAGGCTTTTTTTGCAAAGGTTCCTCCAACAAGCGGCATGGCTTTTATTGTTCTGGTACATATGGCACCGAACCAGCCGAGCCTTATGCCGGAGCTGCTTCAAAAAATAGCAGTGATTCCGGTGGCAGCCGCAGAAGACGGAGAGTCCCTTGAGCCAAACAGAGCATATATCATTCCCCCGAACAAGGATATTTCAGTTTACAACGGAAAAATTCAGCTCCTGGATATGACAATAAAGAGGCACCTGCTGCCTATTGATTTCTTTTTCCGGTCGCTTGCCCAGGACCAGGGAAACCGTGCGGTAGCCATTGTCCTATCAGGCATGGGCACAGACGGTACGCTGGGTATCAAAGAGATCAAAGTCAATGACGGGCTTGTATTTGTTCAATCCGAGGAATCGGCTGGATATGACGGTATGCCCCGCAGTGCAATCAATACCGGAATCGTCGACATGATCATGGTTCCGGCGGACATGCCTGGAAAACTCCTCCAGTATTTTTCACACCCTGCCCTGCGGTCCCAGGATAGCGCAGATGCGCTTCTCGTTACGGAGGAGGCCTCGGTACTTAAAATTTATGCCATTCTTCGATCACATGTCGGTCATGATTTTTCATCCTATAAGCTCAATACAATCTTCAGGCGCATCAGCCGCCGGATGAACCTGAACCATATCGGCAGTCACGAAGTTTATGTGCGGTATTTAAGGGAAACCCCCGGCGAAATAGATGCCCTGTTTCGAGATCTGTTGATTGGTGTGACCAATTTTTTCCGTGATCCGGAATCCTTTGAAGTGCTGAAGACAGATGTCCTGCCGGAGCTTTTGGGGACCCTGAGTATTGACGCCACCTTCAGAGCCTGGATTCCGGGATGTTCTACCGGTGAGGAAGCTTATTCTCTGGCCATTATATTAAAAGAGGTCCTTGATAAGAATCCAAACCGGGTCAACCTGCAATTATTTGGTACGGATATTGACAGCCGGGCCATTAACAAAGCCCGTGAAGGTGTTTACCCGTGCAGCATCAGAGCGGATCTGGGCGAGGACCGTGTGAACCGTTTCTTCATTAAAGAGGGAGATTTCTACCGTATACGAAAGGAAATTCGGGATTGTGTGGTCTTTTCCGTTCAAAATATTATTAAAGACCCGCCGTTTTCCCGGCTGAACCTGATGTGCTGCAGGAATCTGCTGATTTATCTGAATACGGATGCACAAAAAAAGCTGCTTCCCCTGTTTCACTATACACTGATCCCGGGCGGCATTCTTATGCTGGGTTCTTCCGAAACAATTGGGGGAGCAACGGATCTTTTCCAAACCATCAATAAAAAATGGAGAATTTTTAGACGTCAGGAAGTGCCTAAAGCCATACGGCAGATTGTCAACTTTCCCACCGGGCCATTGGCAAGGGAACATCCCAGGGATTCATATGCTGTGAATTCCCAAAATAAACCGTTCGACGCCAGCTATCTGACACAAAAGGCGGTGCTGGAACAGTTTGCCCCAACTGCCGTTCTTACGAACAGCGATGGCGACATCATAAATATACAGGGCCGGACCGGCAAATACCTTGAGACACCGAGCGGCCCTGTCACCAACAACATCCTGGATATGGCCCGTGAGGGGCTGCGCATAGAACTTTCAGCAGCCCTCAGGGCTGCCAGGTCGTCCGCGGTTAAAGTGACCAAGAAAAAAGTGTCTGTAAAAACCAACGGTGATTATCAACTGATTGATCTGCACGTTTGCCCTTTGAGGAAACCCGATGAGCTCGCCGGACGCTTCCTTGTGGTTTTTGAGGATATCGAATCCCCGGACGAAACCGGGAATCTTGCCGGTAATGATGATTCCTCGCTTGCATCAACCCGCATTGCCGAACTGGAACGGGAACTTCAGACGACCAGGGAAAGTCATCAGACGACTATCGAAGAACTGGAATCGTCAAATGAGGAGCTCAAATCAACCAATGAAGAAATTCAGTCGGCCAACGAAGAGCTTCAGTCCACCAACGAAGAACTGGAGTCCTCCAAGGAGGAGCTTCCGTCCCTGAACGAAGAACTGCAAACTGTCAATGCAGAGCTCCAGGGCAAAGTGGAGGAGTTGTCGGCAGCCCATGATGACATGCGCAACCTGCTGAACAGTACGGAAATCGCCAATATTTTTGTGGACAATACCATGCGGGTCCGGCGGTTTACACATGAAGCCACGATGATTGTCAATCTCATTCAGACAGATATCGGCAGGCCTATCCAGCATGTTGTCAGTAACCTGAAATACGACAACATGATTAAAGACCTGGAAAACGTTCTGCAGTATTTTACCCCCGTTGAAACCGAAGTGCAGACCAATGGAGGGAAATGGTTCAACATGCGCATCATACCCTGCCGTACCACGGATAACCGAATCGACGGAGCCGTGATGACATTTACAAGCATCGAAGATCAAAAGAAAGTCCATAGCCGGCTTGAAACCTCGTTAAAAGAAGCGGAAAATGCCTGGGAACTTGTGCGGGCCATATTCGATATAAGCGAAGACCCGCTGGTGGTATTGGATAAAAACAGCTGCATTGTTATCGCCAATACTGGCTATTTGACGCTTATGGCCATAGACAGGGAATCCCTTAAAGGAATGGCTGTTATCCACCTCTTAAAAAAAATGCGTTCACAAAAAAAAGGTTTGGAAACTCAATTGAAAACAGCTATGGAGACAAATAAAGATTTTATCTCGGATATAATAGAAATTGAAACCGCCTCCGGGAAGAAAAATTATACGATTAAAGGATCTATTCTTAAAGGAGATACGAATTCCCCACACCGTATTCTGCTTCAGTTCAGACTTGGACAATCCACAATAATAAATAATGTAGGTGCATCTTGAATATCAAAGATAACCAACCCGATATCCCCGCTGAACTTAGATGCAGGGCTGAAAAAATAATAAGGCGGGAAACCAGGCCGGTGTCAGACGATTTGATAACCTTGTCACGCGAAGAAATCAGTGAACTGGTTCACGAGCTGGAGGTACACAAGATTGAGCTGGAAATGCAGAATGATGAACTATGTGCGGCCCAAGAGGAACTGGAGGACTCCCGCCAGCGTTATTTAGACCTTTATGAATTAGCACCGATGGGCTATTTCATTGTCAATAAAAAGGGGGTCATCATTAATGCCAATCTCACTGCCGCCACCTTGCTCGGCCAGCCCCGGGGCAACCTGATCAACAAGCCGATCTCTGAGCTTATCTTAAGGAAGGATTTTCATAGATACACTGATCAATGGAAAATACTTTTTGAAACCGGTACCCCCCAGACAGTTGAACTGCGAATGCTTAGAAATGGCAACTCGGTGTTCTGTGCGCGACTGAATTCTATAATCGCAGAGAACACCGGAGCCCCCACCGTCTGCCGGGTTACCCTTATTGACATCAGCGAATCCAAGCAGTTAGAGCATACATTACAAAAAAGGATTAAGGAGCTGTATTTTTTTTTCCGTTTTTCCAGCCTGCTGGAAAAACCCGATATCAGTATAGATGAGGTACTGGAAAAAATAATGCTGTTGATTCCCCAGGCCTGGCAGTTTCCTGAAATCACAGCAGCCTGCATTGATCTGGGCGGACAAATCTTTCAGACAAAGAACTTTCGGGAAACGCAATGGATGATAACCAGTGATATTATCATTCAGGAAAAGAAGGCGGGGAACGTGGCGGTATGCTATACAGAGAACCGGCCTGAATTTAATAGAGAACTGTTTTCTATAGAAGAGTCTTATTTGCTCAACTCCATAGCGGAAATGTTGGGGCGTGTCGTAACGCGAATCCGGATAGCAGAGGCAGTGAAACACAGTGAAAAGTTCCTGAGAACGGCCATTAATTCGATGACAAACCCGTTTGCCGTTATAAATGCAAACGACTATACCATTGAACTGGCCAATGATGCTTACGGCGGGAAAAAGGTGACGGGGCGTAAATGCCATGCAGTTTGGCGCCTGCAGAGCTCTCCTTGTACCGATGACGACTATCCATGCCCGGTTAGGGAGGTCCAGAAGAAGCAAAAATCCTTTGTTCGTGAGTATACACTGTACGATGACCTGGGAAATCCGACCAGCACCGAAATATTTGCCTTTCCGGTATTCGACTCAAACGGACAACTTACCCAAATTATAATAAACCGGATCAACGTTACCAACCGCAAGCGAAGTGAGCTGAAACTTGAACAGAAGGCTGCTGAATTGAAAGATATGAATGCCGCATTGAAAGTGCTGCTGAAAAGAAGAGAACTAGATAAAGACGACATTGAACAAAATATATTTGCCAACTATAAAATGCTGATTACCCCCATTATTCAAGACCTGAAAACCACACTGACACAAGAAAATCAGGAAGAAATAGTCGAGAGTCTGGAATTGAGTTTTAAAAACATCCTCTCTCCGTTTTCAAAAAATTTATCAGATAAACTGATAAATTTAACCCCTACGGAAATTCATGTGGCCCAACTTATTAAATCGGGAAAATCCAACAAAGAAATAGCACAATTCCTGAACTGCTCTGTTCACACCGTTTCCCGCCACCGGGATAATATCCGGGCAAAAACAAACCTGAAAAACAAGAAAATGAATCTTCGGTCATTCCTGTTGTCCCTTGAATAATCCCCTATTTTAAATAGTTGATTTATGTGTTTTTTTATAATCTTCTATCATGTTGATTTGTAATCATAATCCCCCTATCCTTATCTTAATATTGGGATGTAATTAAACCTTTATGGCGGATACCCTCCCAATGTTAAAATGCATGCCCATGGGCATGGGCATGAACTTTGGCACAGGCGCTGGATTTAATTGTCCCCGCATGATGGACGACAACCAGAGCCCCCAGGATAATACCCTTCGTTCAATTCTTCTTTCTTTTCTTTCTTTACGCCCCCCCCCGGAACCCTATCTTCCGGGGGGGCCTCCTGGGCCAGCGGGGGCATTTGAATAGAAACTTACGGTTTGATCTCACTGTCAATATGTTTTAAGAGATGATTCCATTGAGGTTGATTTTGAAGGAATCAACCTCAATGTGGAAAAACATGTCCGGCTTTCCGGTGGCTCAAGAACGCGGAACGTGCCTTATGGTCCCCAGGAAATCGCCGATGACAAAAAGATAGATAAGCCAAGAGTTCAGCAGCTTAAATTATTCTATAATGATATTGTTGACAGGATCCGCGATGCTGCTAAGATATTTCGCGAGGCCAAATTTGAACTGAAAAAGGAAATTGAGAGGAACAATGAGTTGGCTTCAAGAATCAAAGGGGTGGAGACAACCGACAAAATGACTCCCAATCAAATCAAGGCCAAAGTCATCGCTTTTTATTCCTGACCGGCAATACCGGGGAAGAGCCACTCTCATTAGGGAAGATCGTTGCATATCAACTTATTGAGCTATGGATAAATATGCTTTTTTTGGAAAGTTTCATACATCGAACGACAGTGGCTGAGATTGTTTCACGCTGGATGGTCAATAGACCGATATCCACGGATGTCATGCAACTTAAGGAGATTATAAATTTCAACTCTTATATTGCGAGGATCTGGGTTGAATTTTTTACCAAGGAGCTGGCCAGAAACTTCTACAGCAAGGATTGCTTGAGCTTTTCCGCAAAGACCAAAGGGATTCTCAAGGATTTTGCAGTGAAACATCCTGTCTATACCACTCCCCATATCACCAGGCTAATCGATCGATATCACCGGCATCCTGAAGATTTTTACAAAGAGACGCCAAAAAAACGAAGTCTTACTTAAATAAAAGGAGATAAAAAAATGAAACTGACCAAATGGGATCCGTTCCAGGGAATCGATAGTATATTTACAAAATATTTGAGGGATTTGAACCGTCCTTCATTGGGCAATCAGGAACTGTTGACCCCTGGAGACTGGGTCCCTCGCGCAGACATTGCCGAAACCGATTTGGATTTCACCATCAAGGTAGAGGT
The DNA here is from genome assembly GCF_963665355.1 of uncultured Desulfobacter sp. Classification (GTDB taxonomy): domain Bacteria; phylum Desulfobacterota; class Desulfobacteria; order Desulfobacterales; family Desulfobacteraceae; genus Desulfobacter. Next base: position 2,761,952 of record NZ_OY762229.1, on the reverse strand, counting down.
CCCGGAAATCAAACGGGAAGATATCAGAATTACCATTGATAACGGAGTTCTCAATATCAGGGGGGAACGGAAACAGGAAAAAGAGGATAAAAATGTAAAGTATCACAGGATCGAGCGGCATTACGGCAGCTTCCTGCGCAGTTTTTCCATGCCGGACAATGTAACTGAAGAACAGATTGAGGCCCAGTTCAATGAAGGAATATTAACGCTTCGTCTTCCCAAAACGGAAAAATCAAAACCCAAACAGATTGAAATTGCGGTGAAATAGATTATTACCGCCTTTATACAACAATGCTGGGAATTCGGCCCGGGCAGGAAGCAGGGAATCCTGACCCGGGCGACCTGTTTTTTTCCAAAGCAGGATTAATGTCAGATTTTTTATCCCCCTGGAAAAATATTGGACAAAAATTTAAAAATTTGAAGCTTATTTACTGGGGGGCAGAACTGTCCATCCCTTGTATGCCAAGGAGATAGGAATACTGTTCTCATGCAGGCATAAAAGATGCATTTTTTTTAAAGACGTAAAAAAAGAAACAAAACAAGCACAAGATGATGATAATGGCCAAACAAATAAAGACAGCGAATGGGAGACACTCATGCCTGACAGACCAAGAATTCTTATTGTCACGCCGGAAGTAACCTATCTTCCGGAAGAAATGGGATCATGTAAAGGCTATTCCGCCAAGGCCGGCGGCCTGGCAGATGTTTCAGCAGCCTTGATCAGCGCCCTGTTTGATCTGAACTGTGATGTCCATGTGGCCATACCGGATTACCGCTCCATCTATCATGATTATTCCACGGAAAAGCATGACCGGGAGGTGGAGAAAATCAGGCAATGTCTGAACGAGGAGAGGATTCATTTTGCAGTGGACCGGGCGTTTCTTTACAAAGAAAAAGTTTATTCCGGCAGTTCCAATAAAAATCTGAAGGTGTCTCTGGCCTTTCAGCGGGAGGTGATCAACAACATCATCCCCCGGGTAAAACCGGACATTATCCACTGCAACGACTGGATGACGGGCCTGATTCCGGCCATGGCAAGGCAGTATGGCATTCCCTGCCTGTTTTCCATCCACAATATCCATACCATGACCTCCACTTTGGCCGAGATAGAGGACCGGGGGATTGATGCGGCGTCCTTCTGGCAATGGCTTTATTATAAACGGATGCCCCAAAGTTATGAGGAAAGCCGGAAAACCAACCGGGTGGATTTTCTGTGTTCAGGCGTATTCTCAGCCCATTATGTGAATACTGTAAGTCCGGCGTTTTTAAGGGAGATCGTTGAAAACCGGCATCCTTTTGTGGAACCCGGACTTAAGGCCGAGCTTACCCACAAATGGGAGGCCGGCTGTGCTGCGGGGATTTTGAATGCGCCGGAACCCGAATTCAATCCGGCCGTGGATGAAATGATCCGGTTTAATTACGGACCAAAAAGTCACCGCATCATGAAACAGCAAAACAAAATTTTTCTCCAGGACGCTGTCGGCCTTGAAAAAAATCCGGATGCGCCTTTGTTCTTCTGGCCATCCCGCCTGGATCCGGTTCAAAAAGGATGCCAACTGCTGGCCCGGATCATGTACGAAACCATAGCACGATACTGGGATACCGGAATTCAGATCATCTCCGTGGCAGATGGAGAATATTATACGTACTTTAAAGATATTGCCGGGTTCCACGATTTAAAACATCGGATAGGAATTCTAAAGTTTGATGAACAACTCTCCCACCAGGCCTTTGCCGGTAGTGATTTTGTTTTCATGCCTTCTTCCTTTGAACCCTGCGGCCTTCCCCAGATCATCGGGGCCATTTACGGCACTCTGCCCATTGTCTTTGACACAGGTGGCCTCCATGACACGGTAAAACCCCTTGACACCACAAACTCAACCGGCAACGGTTTTATTTTCACCGTATACGATACCCAGGGGCTGAGCTGGGCTGTGGACCGGGCCATGGACTTTTTTGCCCTTGATCCGGATGAAAAAGAAGTTCAAATCCGCAGAATCATGGTTGAGTCTGTCATGGAGTTTAACCACAGCCGTTGTGCTGAAAGCTATATTGGCCTGTATGAAAAAATGCTGAAAAGGCCTTTTACTGTCTGGCCGGGTGGAAGAGATGCCGGAGAATCAGACAGATAGTTTTGCACAATTGTTCCCCAGATCCTTTACCCCGGCTTAGGAGGCGCGGTTCTGGAACATGGCCCAGATGATGGGAAAAATCCATCAGGCAGTATCTGTCATTACTTTCCAACAAACTCATAATATGCGCTTGATTTGGGATTGCACGGCTGATAAACATCAAAACGATATGTTGTCTGGCGGGTAACACGATCATAAAAATTACGACATACTGATGTCGCAATCGTGCAGTATGATGTAAAAAATGAGTGTTGCACCTATTGTTATCAAAAAGGAGTGTTTACCCGGGATGTCACCATCAATGAAATGGTTGAAATTTGTGTCCCCCACCTGGTAGATTCGGGCATGCCCGAGGCAGGCGCCCGAAAACTTATGGTCAATACCCTACCCAATCTAACCCGCTGGAAATAAATGAAAGCCCATCGCCCTTTTATCCACTAACCTTATTAAAACAGAAAACTATACAATCCAACACAATTATTTAACATTCTCAGCGCATAAACAAGACTCAGCAGGCTTGATGACTGTTACTAATAGACAGACATGATCCAGGAATTGGCTTATTTTGTCCCAGGTTCCAGGCCGCGCAATATATAGAGGTCTATGGAAAAACCGCGATGGAAGCAATTATTTTTACAGGCATTCAGGCCTCGGGCAAAAGCACATTTTATAAGCAAAGGTTTGCCGACACCCATGTCCGCATCAACCTGGACATGCTAAAAACCAGACACAGGGAAAAAATGCTGTTGCTGTGCTGCCTGGATATTTCCCAGTCCTTTGTCATTGACAACACCAATCTCACCCGCCAGGACAGGCAACGTTACCTGCCAAAAATTTTAGCGGCGGGCATCCCGGTTCACGGTTATTTTTTCGACACCCGCCTGGAAGACGCCCTTGGGCGGAACCGACTGCGAGGTGACAGGTCCATACCGGAAAAAGGGGTTCGAGGCGCCTTTTCACGCCTTGAATGCCTGGATTCTGCAGAAGGGTATACGACGCTTTCCAGGGTTATCATCCGTGACCACTCTTTTGATGTCCGTTGTTTGGGTATGATTTGATTCTCGTTAGTATTGCTTCCGCTTCCTTGCGAATAGTTGTTTTTTCCTCATTCATTTTTAATGCAAAACTATAGATCACAACATATTCGTGTAACATTCCCAAGTTATAAAGACACCGTACACCCGAAACCTGCGTATACAAGCCATTTTAGAATACACAACTTGTTTTCACATATGTAGCTGTTTTAAAAGATTATATTACAAAACCGACAGGTGGTGGGCATATATGAAAAACAGCTCTGGAGGCGTGTGATTGGAAGGTATCTGCGCAATTCGGAAAATTTTTTTAATTTTTCATATTTTTTAGGAGACGGTTTATGAAAAAGACCATGGACAGAAGACAGTTTTTGAAGTACAGCGGCGCCGGACTGGCAGGTCTTGGCCTGTCCACCCTTAATGTGCCTTTTTTCCGCCTGGGCAAAGCCTCTGCGGCCATTTCCAGTAACGCCTGGTGTTTCGGTGTTATGTCCGACACCCAATGGAAACCCGACAACGAATCAACCGGCGGTGAAAACACCTGTGCCACTGGCATCATTGATGCGCTGAACCAGCAGTTCATTAAACACAACTGCAAATACGTTATCCAGGTTGGAGATTTGGTTGACAAGGACAGATATACTGATTCTATTGACGGTTCCCACAATCTTGCAACCCATGCGGCACACCGGCAGGCCCTTTACGACGCTGGCATTGGATTTTATCCCCTGCGCGGTAACCATGAGTCCAGCCAGGAAGCCGCCAACGAGTTTGTGGCACTTTGGCCCCAGACCCAGGGTATAGGAGACAATGTGAACGGTGCCACCAATTTCGTTAAGTCCGATATTTCAGCGCTTGAGGGTTTAACCTATTCTTTTGATTACGAAAATGTCCGTTGTGTCATGATAGACCAGTTCGTTCGTAAGGATGGTAGCAACTACGACGGCACCACAAGCTACGTCAATAACATGGTGGATCAGGTGGATTGGGTGAACAACATGGTCAGTTCGAGACCCAATGACTACCACGCATTTGTTCTATCTCACAAAAATCTGATCGGCGGCAATCACAAGGACAACCTGTTTGGTAACGATCTGACTTCCAACGCCGATTCCCGGGATGTTTTTCTTCAAAGCCTGGATACCTACAACGTAGGCGCCCACATTTCCGGCCATGACCACATGCACCACCGGTCTCTGGTTTCCGACGCTTCCGGCAGCTACAAAGTACAGCAGCTCATCACCTCCTCCAACTCCTACAAGTTTTACACCCCCCGAACAGGAGATGACGGTCGGGAAACCATGCTCCAGGAGGAGTTGTACACCATCGGATATTACATTTTTACAGTGGAAGGCCCAAGGGTAACTGTTGATTTTTACTCGTCAAGCACTGGAGCGGATTACGCTTCCGTCAGTCTAAGAAGCTACACAGAACAGCCTTTTTACCTTAGGGAACGTTTCGGCTACAGTCTGAACGGAGCACGCTTTGAAGTGGCCCAGGGTGAAAGCTACACCGGCATTGCCGACAGCTATAATAATACTACAGCCCAGATTCTGGGCGGCACCAACACCAACGATGAAACAGACCTTGTGGGCCGCGCCCTGGTCAAAACAGTGAACACCGGCTGGGCAGACGGCGACCTGGTGAACGATGCGGCCTCAGATATTTTTACCCTGTGGGGTCTTGTGGACAACTTAAGCCTCTATGACGAAGAGCTGACCGGAGCGCTGCCCGACGCAGATGAAAGCCAGGTAACAGATACCTATGCCCTTTCCATCTCCTACAACCCCAAAAAGATCAGAACCTCCCTGCTGCTCAGAGGCCGTTTCTGCATTGCGGCCAGAAACGAAGAAGATGCTTGGGTCAATGCAGTGGATCTCAACGATGGTGGGACCAAAACCTTTGTAAGAGGTGCCTATAAATCCACATATGGACTGGGTACCTATGGTGTGGATCCCTACACCAAAACTGTCTGGGCTGTGCTGAATCATGAAAACGATTTTGTGGCCAAACTGGTTTAATTTTTTTTTAAATGATCAATACTATTTTTTGGAGATAGAAAATGAAGAAGATTATTTTAGTGATGGGTATGTTTTTAACTTTTGCGGCTCTGGCACCTTTTGCAAATGCCACCGAAATTACTTTTGACGCGTTTTCCAGCGGTGCAACCTATACCGAAGACGAATTTACCCTGACAGCTGACGATGGCAGCGAATTCTATGCCATCACTGAAGATGATGCTTTATATGGCTATTATTACACCGGTTCCGTGGCACTGGTGAACGATTATACCACCACCACAACACTTGTTGCCACAGACGGTTCATTGTTCGACCTGACGTCCATTGATCTGGCTGAAGCTTTTACTGAAGATTTACTTTATGAAGCTACCATCTCCTTTATTGCAACTTATGCCGATAATTCCACCTACAGCTTTAATCTGACCACCGATGGCATCGAAGGAATTGAGACCTTTACCTTTGGCAGCCAGATGACAAATCTGGCATCTGTATCCTTTGGTGAAAACGAATCTTTCCAGTTTGACAACATTGCGGCCCACACAGTTCCTGAACCTTCCACCATCCTGATGCTGGTTGTGGGTATGTGTGCCTGGGCTGGTGCCAGAAGAAAACTTGCATAAGTTGGACTATCCGTACGCAGGTTTGATAGCAATTTTCATCAGGCAGGGCCTGTATCATAAGGCCTTGCCTGTTTCTATTTTAAATAATTAGCAGGCACGGCCTGGCCGTTGCCCCGGAAAGGAGTAAAGATGTTAGGTGGAATTGGTATCCCGGAACTGTCCATTATTCTGGTCATCATCCTGGTGATTTTCGGTGCGGGCAAACTGCCCGAGATCGGCGGTGGAATGGGTAAAGCCATTCGCAATTTTAAAAAAACGGTCCATGAAGAAGATCCTTTGAAGGTGGAACAAGATTAATAGAATGGGCATACAGTCCTAAAACCGAAGTACTTTCATTCGTTACGGACTGCCTGCCCATTCCTCCATTGTTGTATCGATTTTCCCCATCTGGCACCCAGTTTTTTGCAATGTTATCAAATTACTTTCCCCCCCAAAATGCTTATGGGGCATAAAGAACGGATAGTTAACTGCCGGGTTAGAAGAAATGCCGGCGAATCTGGGAAATAGTTTGCAAAGATCGTTCAGCAGGTCCTTGGCCCCGCCATAAGGTTTCCCTGTCCTGGCACAAGGCACAGAAGATGAAGAAAAGCGCATCAGGATCGCGTTGAGTTCATCCGGTATATAAGGAAACAATTTTTGAAGATTCATGACCCGGTGGGAATACATCAGGGACATGTCCCCCTCTTCCAGGTCGGATTTGAAATCCGGATACGCTCCGGGTGTGGTACGGATATTTTCCAGGGAATGACGTCCTTTGCCCACCACCTGCTGCAGCACATTGCCCAGGCAAAACAAATCCATGTCAGAGCCGCCCATATCGTAATCAAAATCGATCCAGGCAAGGGTTTTAAGGGTGCCGGTCCACAACAGGTGATCGGCCCGGATATCTCCGTGGTGCCGGCCCTGTTCATGAAGCTGGGCAATGGCTGCTACACTTTCCCGGAATCTGTACATCACTTCTGGAAACAACGTGTTGAAATACTCTTTGTGGGACAGGTCAAGATCACGAAGATACTGGTAAAGGGAAGGACCGGGAACAATGTCAAGTATCCGGACCAAATTGCCCACACTGTCTTTAACCTGCCGGCCCTGCATGAAATTGGAGTGTCCCTGGGTGACGGACAATACATCGGCTTCCTTTTCGGGGCTCCTGACACAGTCAAAGTGCAATGTTCCGATGCGTCCCTTGAATGTCTCTCTGAATACCAGCTTAACTATCTTGCGGGTGTTGCTGCAAAGATCCAGGGCCTTCTTCACCCAGAACTTGGGCTGGTCGTCAATGCCGAAACGCCCTTCCCTGGCGTTGCTGTAAACCCAGTAGTCGTAATCCCCAAGCCGTATAACATCCCCCGGCGTAATGGACATGAACTGTGTGGTATCTTTAAAGATCCGGGGGACCCTTTGGATATCCCTGCCCGTAAGCGTCCTGATCCTTTCCAGCAGATCTGCTTGCCGATATTCCATGGTCCCTCCTGTTGTTAATGAATGCCTGAACCGAATATCAGCAACTGTCATGCCAAAACATATATTCCGGTAGAACAGGATCACCGCACCACTTAACTTTCCTATTTTACGGGTAGTTTCATCTGATCTTTTTATCTTTAAAAACCCTATAATGACGTTGTTCCGGAAAAAACACCGTCAACCTGTCCATTCTTTTTACGCCGAATAATATCCCCAGAGCATCATTTCCAGGCCAGAACAATAATATTTCCGGCCAGAACAAAGCAAAGGCCGATCATGGCGGGCACAGACCATACGTATCCTTCTGCAAATGTGGAGATGATAAGTGCCACCACCGGCACCACGGTGATGGCGTAGGATGCTTTATCGGCGCCCATGGTTCCGATCAGGGTCAGATAGGAACCAAAGGCCACGATTGAGCCAAACAGGGAAAGAAAAGTTAAAGATCCGATATAGGGAACAGAAAACGTAAATTCAAAATGTTTTCCCATACACAGGGCAATAACTACAAGAAATAAAGTCCCGTAGGTCATTCCAAAGGCATTGGCCTGGATCACGGGAATTTTCGCTTTGGTGTTCCGGGCAGAAGTGATATTTCCAATGGATGCAAGCATTACCGAGGACAAGGCAAGAATCAGGCCCTTCACCCCCTGATCCGCCAGACTGAATGAACCGATTTCACGCATGTAAATCAAACAGATACCGCAAATACCCACCACAGCCCCCATAAGTATTTTACGGTTTACGGCCACACCCCGGAAAATGGCATTGTTGGCAATATTAAAAAAGACCAGTGATGAAAATACCACAGCTGCGATTCCCGAAGTCAGATAAACCTCGGCTTCATAAATCAGCCAGTAGTTGATGGAAAAAAGAGAGACACCCAGAATGGCCATAAAAAGATGATTGCGCAATGAAAACTTCAAGGAGAGGCCCAAGATTTTGCAAAACCCGAACAGTACGGCAGATGCCAGGCCAAACCGGTAGATGACCGACACCATGGGGTCCACATGTCCCAGTTGAAATTTAATGGCAATCCAGGTGGAACCCCAGATCAATACGGTCACCAGATAAAGCATGGTCTGTTTCATTTTTCTTCCTTAAATACAAAGTAGTTGCAATGCAGACCATTAATAGTTTAAAAATGTGATGGAAAACAGTTACAGAATAAACATATTTCCTACATAACAGATCGAACATTTGACCATGAAAACAGACCCCATGCACCAGGGCAATTTCAGATATGCAGCCCTGGCAGACGATATCCAGAATAAAATTCTTTCGGGGCAGTACCGCGCCGGAGAAAAACTGCCTTCGTTGAGAAAACTGCACAACCTTCTTGGTTTGAGCATTACCACCATCCACCAGGCTTACATCGAACTTGAAAAAAGAGGACGTGTGGAGGCAAGGCAGAAATCAGGTTTTTTTGTTAAACCCCTGGAGAGAAGCCCCTTGCCGTTGCCGGTGAACATTGTGAAATCCGAACGTCCCAGCCGGGTAAGGATCAACGATCTGGCCGAAACCATTGTATCCGATCTGCAGCGGCCTGATATGGTCCGCTTAGGCGCCGCAGTGGCTGACCAGGAATTGATGCCCTTGAAACAGCTTTCCAGAATCACCAAATCCATGTCCGTGGATGACATCTGTGCAGGCATTGCCAACTATGACAATTGTGCGGGGGCCATGGAGTTGCGCCAGGCCATAGCCAAAATTATGATGGGATATGCGGGTCCTGTGGCTTTGGATGAGATCATCACCACAAACGGGTGTCTGGAAGCAGTCAGTCTTTGTTTACGGGCTGTGGCAGGGCCGGGAGATGTTATTCTGGTGGAATCTCCGGTGTTCCACTGCTTTCTCCAGCTCATTGAAGATTTGGGCATGTATGTGATTGAACTGCCCGGATGTCCGGAAAAAGGCATGGATCCCGATGCGGTGGAATCCGTAATCTCAAAAAATCGGGTTAAAGCGTGCCTGCTCAATCCAAATTTCCAGAATCCCCTTGGCTCGGTCATGTCCACCCAGATAAAGACAAAAATTCTGGAAATTTCCCACCACCACGACATCCCTATTATTGAAGATGATATTTACGGGGACATCTTTTTTGGCACAAGACGGCCTTCCACCTTTAAAGGCCTGGATACATCCGGGAACGTGCTGTATTGCTCCTCATTTTCCAAAACCATTGCGCCGGGGCTTAGGGCCGGATGGACCTTGCCGGGGAAATTTTATGAGCGTGTTGTCCGCCTGAAACTCAACTCCCAACTGGCAAGCCCAAATACCGGGCATATTGTAGCGGCCCGCTTCCTTGAAAGCGGGGCCTATGAACGCCACCTGCGGCGACTTAGGAACCAGGTCAAAAACCAGGTGTCATCCATGGCCATCGCTGTTGCAACACACTTTCCCAAGGAGACCAGAATAACCTTTCCCCAGGGCGGGATGTTTTTGTGGATAGAGTTGAATAAAGGGGTGGATGCAATGGATGTTTTTCTTAAAGCACGGCAAAAGGGAATCTCTTTCATGCCCGGGGTAATCTGTTCCACCACAGACAGATATAAACACTGCCTGCGCTTAAACTGCGGTCTTTGCTGGTCAAAGGAACTTGAAAACAGCATTGCGCAACTGGGCCGTATTGTCTGTACGATGAACAAAAAATAATTACAGGAGGAGGATACGATGTTGCATAAAATGATCAGCCAAGCCCTGCCCTATTTCCCACCCCAATTAATCTGGCAGTTTTCCAAAAGCTACATCGCAGGTGAATCCATTCAGGACGCCATTGATGTTTCAAAGAGACTGAACAGGGAAAACATTATGGTGACCCTGGACATTCTTGGTGAATTTATCAAGGCCTTGCCCCAGGCCGCAAAAAACCGGGATGATTACCTTGCCCTTGTCAATGCCATTGAAGCGGCCGGCGTTAACGGCAACTACTCTGTTAAACCCACCATGTTCGGCCTTTTGATTGATAAAAAAACATGTTTCGAACATATACGGGAACTTACGGCCAAGGCTGCATCCCATGGCAATTTTGTCCGCATTGACATGGAAGACTCCTCCTGTGTGGATGACTCCATTGATATTTTCCGCCGGTTGAAACAGGAATTTCCCCAAAACATAGGACTGGTACTCCAGTCCTATCTGAAACGAACCATGGGCGACCTTGAATCCATGCTGGACCTGCGTTGTGAGAACGCAGACCTTAACTTTCGACTGGTCAAGGGAATCTATGTGGAGCCTGGGGCCATTGCATATAAGAATTACCACGAAATTAATGCTCATTTCCTTGAAGATCTTGAATTCATGTTTAAAAACGGCCTCTATGCGGCCATTGCCACCCATGACACGCCCCTGATCCAGGGTGCCCTTGAACTGATCCACAAGTACCGGGTACCAAAGGAAAAATATGAATTCCAGATGCTTTACGGTGTAACGCCCCAAAAACGCTGGGAACTTGTCCAGAGCGGTCACAGGATGCGGGTTTATGTCCCCTTTGGAAAACAATGGTTTGGCTACTCCACACGACGCCTTAAGGAAAACCCTGCCATAGTGAAACACATTCTTAACTCATTGGTGCACAAGGAATAATTTAGGCACAAATAACTTTTTGTAATTTTCAATCTTGTAAAATAAAAAAAACTGTCTATATTCTTATAATCAATTCCAGTTTTGTTGAATTTTTTACAATGAACAGGAAAAAGTGGGATTAGGGTTGATTTTAACTATTATATGCAAGGAGCCTGATATGAGCAACAGAGCAGTCAGACGGCACCAGGAAACCAAAGTAAAAAGAAAGCTGAGCAGACAGTATAATAGTTGTATTGAAGAGCTTTCAGCCACTGTGGGTCATGGCTTTGAAGGCAATGCTGAAAAGCTTAAAAAAGTCTGTGTACCCCACTATGACCTGAACCGGGACAGAAAACTGGGGAAAAGGACCGTTCAGGAACGCCGGCATGATATCACCATGAAAGAACAACTTTTCTAAGACTCCCAACCAATTATCGCCCTGGCCGGGCTTAGACCCGTCCGGGGCTTTTTTTTAAATCCTTAGGCTGCTTTGCCGGAGTCACGCCTTTTTGGGGACACTGTTGTTCAAGGATACACCGATAACAGTGGGGTCCGACAGGACGGCAGGTGCCCTGGCCAAAGGCAACCAGAATCCGATTCACCTCTTTCCAGAATTTTTTGGGCAGCTTTTTTCTTAATGCTTTTTCCGTATCAAGGGGCGTTTTTGTTTTAACATACCCCCAGATATTCATAATCCGGTGCACATGGGTATCCACGCAGATGGCATCCTTGTCAAAGGCCACCGCCCTGACCAGATTGGCGGTTTTGCGCCCAACGCCGGGAAGCGTCACCAGGGCGTCAATCTCATCGGGGACCTTCCCACCAAAGGCGTCCAGAGCTTCAGGTAATTTTGATAAATATTGCGCTTTGGATTTGTAAAACCCCACAGGAAAAATCAGATCCTGAATCTGGGTGACAGAAAGCCTTCGCAATGATTCAGTATCCGGGGCCCGTTCCAGCAGGCGCTGGGCAGCAAGTGCCGTCACCTCATCCTTGGTTCTTGCGGACAGTATGGTGGCAACAAGCACTTTAAAAGCAGACCGGCTCTGGACGGCGATCAGATCCACCACTGGCACCTGGTAGGTTTCAACTTCCTGCCTTAGTGTTTCAAGAAAAAATGCAATATCAATGGCCATGATATTACTTGAACAGGGTCGTGACAAAATAATAGATTAACGGCAGAAATATGGCTGGCAGCATGTTGCCCACGGCAATCTTTTTTTCCCGGATCATGTTTAATCCAATGGCTGCGATGAGCAGCCCCCCTGCTCCGGACATCTGGCTGACCACCGGAGGAATCAGATAGGGTTTCATAAACCCTGCGGCCAGGGTTATGGCACCCTGGTAAACCAGAACAGCCCCGGCGGAAAGACCCACCCCTACCCCTAAAGATGCGGTTAGGATAATGGAAGTTACACCGTCCAGAAAGGATTTGGCAAACAGGGTATCATGGTTGCCTGTCAACCCGCTTTCAAGGGAGCCCACAATGGCCATGGAACCTACGCAGAACAACAGGGACGCTGTGACAAAAGCCGTGGACATGGAAGGGGTTGACGCGTTGGGATCCGTGAATTTTTTTTCCAGAAAATCCCCCAAATTTTTAAGATGGGCTTCAATGGCTAAAAATTCACCTATAATGGCGCCAACAGCAAGACTGATGATGATCACCAGAATATCCGGGCAACCCAGGGCACTTTTCAGGCCTATGAGAATAACGGACAGGGCAATGGCCTGGAGCACGGTAACGTTGTACTTTTCAGGAATTCCGTTGCGGAACAGCATTCCGATGGTCGTACCTGCCAGAACTGCAAGGGTGTTCACAAGGGTTCCCAGCATGGTCAAACTTTCAACTCAACTGCAACTACAGATCATTACAGGCTTTTGATATAGTTCACACCGTTTTCAAACAGTTTGATTCCGGTGGTGATGGTCTCTTCTACGGATTTTCCCTGGCGCTTTGCCGCCGCCTTTTGTCTTGGCCAGTCCGGATGGTTGCCAAAATGATTATAGCCTTCGGGATGGGGCATCAAACCGAATACCCGGCCTGTGGGATCGCAGATCCCTGCAATATCATCTATGGACCCATTGGGATTGGCCGGAAAGGCACCGTTGGCAGGAGCGCCGCTGGCATCTGCGTACCGGAATACCACCTGGCGGTTGGCCACAAGCTGTTCAATGACTTCAGGCTCGGCAACGATTTTTCCCTCGCCATGACGCACCGGATAGTCGGATAGACTAAGCCCTTTTGTGAATACACAAGGGCTGCCTGGATCGGGCACAAGCCGGACCCACTGGTCCCTGAAATTGCCGCAGTCGTTATAGGTCAGGGCCACGGATCTGCGGGTATAATTCCGGTCAAGTCCCGGCAAAAGGCCTAAATTCACAAGGGCCTGGAATCCGTTGCAGATACCAATGACCAATTTGCCGGCATCCAGAAAACCCAACAAGTCTTTACCAATATTGTTTTTCAGCTTCAGGGCCTGAATCACACCTGCACCATGGTCGTCACCCCAGGAAAAACCGCCGCCAAATGCAAGAATATGGAAATCCGCCAGCCGGACATCGCCTCTGATCAAAGAGTTAATATGCACCCTGTGGGCATCGGCACCGGCTTTTTCAAAGGCAAAGGCGGTCTCATAATCACAGTTCAGGCCAAATCCCGTTAATATCAGCGCCTTTACAGCGTTTGCGCCGCTCATATCTTATCTCCAAAGGTCTTGTTGTATGCCAAATCAAGGGTTGCAACCGGCAAATCCGTCACAAGGGTTCCGTCTGATGCAATTTTGAGCCGGTCGTGGTGATCGGTGACCATGCCAAGACATGCACAAGGCAGGCCCTTGCACAGTTTTTCAAAGGTTTGTCTGTTATCCGGGGCCACAGTAAGGATAAACCGTCCGGCAGACTCGGAAAATAATGCCTTCTCACTGGAAAGGGGCAGATCACCTGTCAAAGGCAGTTTAGACAGATCAATGTCAAGGCCAAATCCGCCGGCCATGGCCACAAGGCTGAAGTGAACGCCTAAGCCACCGCGTCCCACGGCGTGGCAGGAAGACACAAGTTCAGTGTCAATGGCTTTTCCCAGGGCCTTGTACAAGGTTTTAAACTTTGAGAAATCTACGGCAGGCACACGAAGGCCGGTTTTGCCGAACATTTCGTAATATTCGGATGCGCCCAGTTCATCCCCGGTGCTGCCCAGAACATAGATGAAATCGCCAGCTGTTTTAGGTTCCAGGGTTACGCACCGGCTGACATCGGAAACCAGGGATACGGCGGAAAACTGAACCGTTTCAAGGGCGGACACTTTGGTGCGTTCACCAAACGCCCCTTCCAGATGGCCGTCCACATACATGGAGTCCTTGCCGGAAAGCAATGGAATCCCATAGGCCATACAGGCATCTTTCAAAGCCCGGCAAGCCCGGACAAGCTGGGCAGCTTTGAATTTTCCGTCAGGATTGGACAAAGCATCATATCCGATATCCGGCCAGCAGAAATTGTCCACGCCACCGATGTGGTCCAGGGCACCGCCCACGGCAATCAGCCGGCGAACCGCCTCATCAATGGTACAGGCCATCATATGATACGCATCAATTTTTGAGTACCAGGGCAGAATACTCTGGGAAAAGGCTAATCCGCGCTCGCTGGTGAGCACCGGACGGGTCACCGAGGCGTCCGTGGGGATGTTGCGGTTGACTCCCACCAAAGGCTTGATCACGGAACCGCCCTGGACCTCATGGTCGTACTGGCGGATAATCCACTCCTTGCTGCAGATATTGGGCCGGGCCAGCATTTGTTCCAGCAGGCCGTTAAAATCTATGGGCGTGGAAATCACGGGTTCCGCCATGCCCCGGGCCGCAGGCGGTGTCCACACCGCTTCAAATTCCCAGGCCGGAAATCCTTTGTCTAAAAGATCCATGTCCACGTAAGCACAAGTCTGATCATTATATTTGATATGCAGTTTGCCGGAATCGGTATATCTGCCGATTACCGTAGATTCAACCTCATGAAGATCAGACAGTGCCATGAACCGGTCCAGGCTTTCGGGTTTGATGGCAATGGTCATGCGCTCCTGGGATTCGGAAATCCAGATCTCCCACATATCCAGGCCCTCGTATTTCAAGGGCACCTTGTCCAGCCAGACCTCGCACCCATTGGAGAGCATGGCGGATTCGCCCACGGAAGAGGACAATCCACCGCCGCCGTTGTCCGTAATGAATGTGATCAGCCCTTCATCCCGGCAGACCAGCAGAAAATCGTGCATTTTTTTCTGGGTATAAGGATCGCCGATCTGGACATGCCCGGCCGGAGTATTTTCGGAATAGCTTTTCGAAGAGGCGGTTACACCGTGAATCCCGTCTTTACCCACACGCCCGCCGCTCATGATGATCAGTTCACCCGGGGAGGTGGTTTTCTCATGGCTTGGCTTACCATTCACGGTTTTGGGCATGATCCCCAGCGCCGTTACAAAAACCAGAGCTTTGCCCATGTACCCCGGGTCAAACAGGGTCTGGCCAAAGGTGGTGGGGACCCCGCTTTTATTGCCCCCGTCCTTGACACCTTCAATAACCCCGTCAAGCAGACGTCTGGGATGAAGAGGCGGCTTTAACGGCCCCTGATAATTGATATCGCCTACACAGAATCCGAAACTTCCCATGAACAGTTTGGAACCAAGGCCCGTACCCATGGGATCACGATACACGCCCACAATACCTGTGATGGCTCCGCCATATGCTTCCATGTTGGAAGGAGAGTTATGGGTTTCTCCTGTGATGACATAGTTGTTTTCATCATCAAAAGACCCCACACCGGCATTGTCCCACAGCACGGAAACCACCCAGTCTTTGGTATCTTTCAGGGCCAGGGTGGGTTCTTTGATATAGGTTTTGAACAAGGAATTTTCCACTGTGGTTTCCCCGGTTTCCGTGTCCGTATATCTAAAAATACCGTTAAAGGTATTGTGGCAGCAATGATCGGACCGGGACTGGGAGATATATTCAAGCTCAACGTCCGTTGGTTTTGACAGTCCCATCCTAGCCCGCTCGTCCAAAACCTTTTTATCCAGGAAATACCCCCGGATCACAGGGATATCCCTGGGATTCAAAGACAGGCTGCGCTCGTGGGAAATTTGGGCAAGAATCTCATCGGTATCAATGTCCATGGTGTCAAAACCGGGCGTATGATCCAGGATAACCTTGGCCGGTTTCACATCGGCTCCGGTCTGTTTGTCCCATTCGTCTTTACTGAACACTTTGTACTGCTGAATAATGCCATTGGATAAAATCTGACCCGCAATCTTTTCAGCATCATCCCGGGTCAGTTCAAGGCCGGTCAGGCAGTATCGTTTGGATGTGTAAATATTCTCATGGGGCAGAAATTCTTTTTTAAGAAGATCCCTGACCGCTTCCACGGCCGTGGCCCCGGCATTGTCACGCACCCCAGGACGAAATCCCACCCAAATGCAGAAATCAAAATGAATATCTAAAGGCGATAGACTTGATTCCTGGATAACAGGATTGGTAAACACCTCCCGCCGTATGGTATCCAGTTCGTCCGATGATAAATCGGCCTCAACGGTTACGATACTGATACAGCGGGCATCATCCATCTTGATGCCGAAATAGGCATTGGCCTTTTTAGTAAGAGACTGCCCTTCGGCGTCCCTTAAATCCTGCTTTAACGTGATTTCGATGTTGGAAATCATTGTAATCCACCGTTGAATAATTTAACTATGTCGTTATAAAAAGCAAAAATCATTAAAGTCGTCAGCACCACGACTCCGAACTTGACCATTGTCTCCCGCACACGGGTGCTCACAGGACTGCCTTTGACTGCTTCAATGCTTAAAAATAAAAGATGCCCCCCATCCAACACCGGGATGGGAAACAGATTAATGATCCCAAGGTTTACAGAGATGATGGCAATAAACCATATAAAATGTTCAAACCCTGCCCGGGCCTGGTCCCCGGCAACCTTGGCAATCATGATAGGCCCCCCCATATTATCGGTAGACACGGCACCTGTGAACATTTTCACCACGGACAAAAGAGTCAGTTTGACAATCCCGTAGGTATCGGAGACAGCACGACTTGCCGCTTCAAGAGGATTAAGGGGGTTGTGAAAGGTTTCGCCGGTGCCGATAATGCCAAGCACAAAACGGTTCACGGTCTCTCCGAACAGGTTCTTCCCTTCCCGGGGCTGGGGGCTAATCGTAAAGGAGTGGACTTGGCCCTCTCGTTCAACAAGGATGGCCAAAGGTTTGCCTTCACTGTTTGAAACAATCCGGGAAATGTCTTCAAAGCTGTGTATGGGTGTATCATCAATTTCCTTTATGATATCACCTTCTTTAATGCCTGCAGCCATAGCCGCAGAATTTTGAACCACCTCGCCCACCTGGGGGAGACCCATGTACAGGCCGCAGGTCTGGTATAAAAGGTAAAAAATGACCAGGGCCAGGAAAAAATTAAATACCGGACCGGCAGCAACAATCAGGGCCCGCTGCCCGACACTTTTGTGGGTATAGGAGAGGTGACGATCGCTTTCATTGAGCAGCTGAGCAGCACCAGGCTCTTCGCCGGTCATTTTAACGTAGCCGCCCAAGGGAATGGCTGAGATACAATATTGGGTCGTTGCCCGTTTTAATTTCAAAATTTTTGGTCCGAATCCCAGGGAAAAGACCTCAACCCCCACGCCACATGCCCGGGCGGCAAGGAAATGCCCCAGTTCATGAACAAAAACCAACACGCCAATAACTACGATAAATGCAAGAAGCGAATGACCCATATTGATGTCCCTAAAGTATGTTACGCAAGACTTTGGATCAGGGATTGTGTTTTCCCCCTGGCCCAGCAATCGGCTTCAATAATACCTGAAAGATCAGGATTGTCAATGCAGGTATGGGCTCCCATGACTCCACTGACCAGTCTGAAAATATCAGTAAAGCCAATACGTTTTTTGAGAAATGCCTCTACAGCAGCCTCGTTGGCGGCATTCATGACAGCAGGCAGAGTTCCGCCCCTGCGACAGGCCTCATAGGCAAATTCAAGGGAAGGAAACCGTTTGGTATCAGGAGCGTCAAAGGTTAATCCATTCATTAAAACAAAATCAGGAAATTTTAAGTTAAGATCCATGCGGTCAGGATAGGAAAAAGCATAGGCAATGGCGTGCATCATGTCCGGCTCTCCCAATTGAGCCATGATACCACCGTCCTTGAAGCCCACCATGGAATGGACAATACTCTGGGGGTGAATCAGCACCTGGATCTGATCTACACTGACATTAAAAAGCCGGACCGCTTCAATGACCTCCAAGGCCTTGTTCATCAGGGTGGCTGAATCAATGGAAATTTTGGCCCCCATGTTCCAGGTGGGGTGATCCAGGGCCTGGGCCGGAGTGATGTCCTTAAACCGATCATGGGACAGATTCCTGAAAGGGCCGCCTGAAGCTGTGAGAAAAATCTTTTTAAGATCTCGTTTCTGATTGCCCTGCAGGCATTGAAAAATGGCGCAGTGCTCGGAATCTACGGGCAGGATTTCCACCCCTTTTTCCTGTGCGCGTGCCATGACAATCTCTCCGGCCATAACAAGAGTTTCCTTGTTGGCAAGGGCAAGGGTTTTGCCGGCATCAATGGCGGCAAGGGCAGGAGCCAGGCCGGCGGCACCCACCATGGCGGCAAGTACCATATCCGAATCCGCCCATTGAGCGGCAGCAATAAAGCCGGGTTCCCCCCACAGAATTTCTGGCATAAAACTGCCGGAAAGCAATTTTGCAAGGCGCTTGGCACTCTGTTCGTCCAGCACAGCCACCATGGCTGGTCTGAACTGTTTTATTTGCGATGCCAGAAGATCAATATTGATGGCACAGGTCAGACATTTGATGTTGAACTTGTCCGGGTGCATGGCCACCACTTTGAGGGCAGATGTCCCGATGGAGCCTGTGGACCCCAGTATGGTGAGGGATTTCACAGGACAAACACCGCAAAAAAATAAAATACCGGGATGGCCAACAGCAATCCGTCAATGCGGTCAAGCATTCCACCATGGCCTGGCAAAATCTTTCCGGAGTCCTTAATGTGGCCAACCCGTTTCATGGCCGACTCAAAAAGATCACCCACCTGACCGGCAACGGCAACACATAAGGCACAGGGGATACAGACCAGGGCGAGGGTAACATTATGAAAAAAAATCAGATTAAAAACAAGTCCGGCCAAGACAGAAACCACCAGACCACCCACTGCCCCCTCAATGGTTTTATTGGGACTGATTTTAGGCGCAAGTTTATGTTTCCCCTTAAAAGTTCCCACATAAAGGGCACCTGTATCATTGGCAAAACAGACAATCAGAAGCCAGATGATCCACAGCGCGCCGTCCTCCATGTTCCGGATAAAAACCAATAGGGCTAAAGACAAAGGGATGTAGACGATGCCGAGCATCTGTCGGGCCACCAGGTCAAAAATATGGGGAAAGGTGGAAAAACGTGCCAGGACAAACACGCAAAGCGCCATCATGCCCAGGGCCAGAATAAAAAAAAGAACCGGCCAGGACCCAAAACATGCACCCATGATCAGTGCCATACAAGCGGAATAGGAGATCACCCGGGAGACTGGGGAGATGGAATCGGAATCATTGGCACAAATGATATCAAGATATTCAAATGTGGCTAAAATGGAAACCGCCGACACCATGGCGGCAAACAACAATATGGAACCTTTAATAATTCCCCATACTATAAAGGGGATAAGAAGCAGTGCGGTGAGCCATCGTTTGAAGTGCTGCATTATACTTTCCCGAAACGCCGGTCCCGCTGCTGGTAATCAATTAAAATTTGATACAACTCCTGACTGGTAAAATCAGGCCACAGCGTCGGTGTAAAGAAAAGTTCAGAATATGCAGCCTGCCACATGAGAAAATTGGAAAGTCGAAACTCTGCAGAGGTACGGATAATAAGGTCCGGATCCGGCATTCCGGCGGTATAGAGGTGATCAGAAATCGTTTTATCCGTAATATCTTTATCTTCAAGTTCCCCGGACCGAACTTTTGCGGCAATCTTTTGCACCGCCCGGGTAATTTCTTCGCGTGCCCCGTAGCTGATGGCAAGATTCAAGATCATGGCAGAATTATTTTGCGTGGTTTCCACGGCCTGTTCAGCTTCCTTGCGAACATCATCGGGAAGCCGTTCAATCTGGCCCATGATATTGAGCCGGATATTTTTCTTGTTGATCTCTTCGATTTTGGTTTTAAGAAAACGTTTAAACAGGTGCATCAGGGCCTTGACTTCCATTGCGGGCCTGGCCCAGTTTTCCGTTGAAAAGGCATACAGGGTGAGTACATCTATACCAAGCTCTCTGCAGGCCGAGACCACTTCTTCAACGGTTTCCACCCCCTGTTCATGACCTTTAGCCCGGTTCATCAGCTTTTTTTTGGCCCAGCGGCCGTTACCGTCCATGATAAATGCAATATGGGCGGGAATCGCGTTGAGATCCAGTCCGTCGGGCACCTGAATCATAGGATCAGACTTCAAGGATCTCCTTTTCCTTTGCGGCAAAAATGTTATCCAGTTTTTTTATGGAAGCGTCGGTGAGATCCTGAACCTGTTTCTGGGCTTTGAAGTTCTCATCTTCTGAGATGTCGCCCTCTTTCTGAAGTTCCTTGAGCATATCATTGGAATCCCGGCGGATGTTTCTGACGGCCACCTTGAATTCCTCACAGGTTTTGGCCACGTTTTTTACGATATCTTTCCTGCGCTCCTCGGTCAATGGCGGAATGGAAATACGAATCATCTTACCGTCATTGGAAGGTGTAAGTCCAAGATTTGCTTTTAATATGGCTTTTTCCACTTCATTGATCACTGAAGCGTCCCAAGGCTTTACAGTAAGCAACCGGCTTTCAGGAACGGATACGGTGGCCATCTGGGGAAGGGGGGTTTGTGTTCCGTAGTAATCTACCCTGACATTATCAAGCATTGACTGGGAAGCCCTTCCTGTACGCACTTTGCCAAGTTCGGTTTCAAAAGCTTTCTCGGATTTGACCATGCGGTCTTTGGTTTCCTCAAGAACTTCATTAATCATATTCACACGTCCTTTGGTTCATTATAAATCCGTGTACCGATTTTTTCGCCTGTAACCGCTTTATAAATATTGTCGGCCTTGTGCAGGTTGAGTACCTGCAAAGGAAGGTCATGTTCCATGGCTAGGGATATGGCTGTCATATCCATGACATGGAGCTGTTTTTCAATCACCTGCATATATGACAGTTTATCAAACATTACAGCATCGTCATAGATATGGGGATCCTTGTCATACACCCCTTCCACCTGGGTGGCCTTGAATAGGATCTGGGCACGGATCTCGTTGCCACGAAGAACTGCTGCTGTGTCGGTTGTAAAATAAGGGTTGCCGGTACCGGCAGCAAAAATAACCACCCTGCCCTTTTCCAAATGGCGGATGGCTTTCCTGCGAATAAAAGGTTCAGCCACTCTGTCCATGCGAATGGCAGATTGAACCCGGGTGGGAATATCAAGCTTTTCCAGGGCATCGCACAAAGCCAGGCTGTTTATAACAGTGGCCAGCATCCCCATATTATCGGCAGAGGTCCGGTCCATTCCGGCAGAAGAGCCTGCCACCCCGCGAAAAATATTGCCGCCGCCCACGACTATTGAAACTTCTACGCCCAGTTTTAACACCTTGGCCACTTCACCAGCCACATAGTTTATCATCTCAGGCGTAATGCCAAAGCCCTGATTACCCATCAGGGCTTCGCCACTCAACTTGATCAGAACCCGTTGAAACTCAGGTTTTGCATCCAAGATTTATTCTCCTATCTGGAAACGTGCAAATCTCTTAATCTGAATATTTTCACCGATCTTTCCGATGGTTTCTTTGAGTACATCTTCAACGGTTTTCTGGGGGTCTTTAATATATTGCTGGCTTAACAGGCAGACTTCCTTGTAGAACTTTTCAACCTTGCCGTCCACAATCTTGTCAATAATGTTTGCCGGTTTGCCTTCTTCCAGCATCTGGGCCCGGTAGATTTCACGCTCTTTTTCGATGACGGACTGATCCACGTCTTCGGGAACCAGGCCTGCGGGATTAGCAGCTGCGATGTGCATGGCAATATCTTTGGCAAAATTTGCAAAATCTTCAGTTTTTGCCACGAAATCAGATTCGCAGTCCACTTCAAGCAGCACACCAAGTTTTGCACCAGTATGGATGTAGGAGTAAATAATGCCTTCGCTGGTGGACCGTCCTGCACGCTTTGCTGCCTTGGCCAGACCTTTTTTACGCAGAAGCTCAATTGCCTTGTCCATATCCCCGTCAGCTTCGGCCAGGACTCTTTTGCAGTCCATAATCCCCGATCCGGTAGAAGCACGAAGCTCCTTTACCATTTGTGCTGTAATCTCAGCCATGTTGTATGCTCCTTTGTTTCGTATATTTAAAAACTTTAATTTTTGTTTAACAAAGCAATGGCTTGTTGCACTGCTTTTTTTATTCAGTTGCGGGTGGCACTTTAAGATATGTATAGATTTGTGCCACCCTTAGACGAACGTTATTCAGCCGCTACAGCTTCACTTTCGGCAGCAGCTGTTTTTCTTTTGATTTTCTCAATCACAGGCCCGTCAGTTCCATCAGATACGACCTCGATACCAACCTGTTCACCGGCACCGCCAGAACCCTTGCCGACAAATTCGTCTTTGTCTGACTGTGCACGCTGCCGATCTTCCCACACCTGACGGCCTTCAATCACGGCATCGGCAATCCGGGAGGCAAACAGCCGGATGGAACGGATGGCGTCATCGTTGCCGGGAATAACATAATCAATGTCATCGGGATCACAATTGGTGTCCACCACGGCTACAATGGGGATACCCAGACGTTTTGCTTCCTTGACGGCAATGGACTCATTTTTGGAGTCAATAATGAACAGGGCCGCAGGCAGTCTTTTCATATTTGAAATACCACCAATGGCAAACTCAAGTTTTGCCTTGTCTTTAAGCATTTTTGCCTGTTCCTTTTTGGGATAATTCTCCAGAGTACCGTCATTTTCAATGGAATTTAAAAAATGAAAACGGGAAATATTATTTTTTATGGTCTGGAAATTGGTGAGCATGCCGCCCAGCCACCGATTTTCAACATAAAAACATTCCGCTCTGTTGGCTTCTTCGTAAATGGCTTCGGACGCCTGTTTTTTTGTGCCCACAAACAGGACGTCACCACCATTTGAAGCTATATTTTTTATGAAATCATGCGCCTGCCTGTACAATTTAACGGTCTGCTGAAGATCAATAATATAAATGCCGTTCCTGGCACCAAAAATGTACCGTTTCATTTTGGGGTTCCAGCGTTTGGTCTGATGTCCGAAATGAACCCCTGCTTCCAGTAACTCTTTAATCGTGATGTAAGCCATTTTTTCTCCAGTTTTTCAATGGTTTTTAATGTTCGTCCACTTGCCTCATCCCCGAAATCAACTTTAGAAAAGCACCGGATTACAGGTCCGCAAGTGTGTGTTATATGTTTGCAAAAGCAAAATCCAAAATTCTATATCAAAAAGAGAGCAAACAATCAATTTATTTTTTAAAAACAGCCACCCTGTGATGCCCGGCAAGATCCTTGATAAAATCCAACTCTGTCACCCAGAAAAATCCTTTGGCTATATCTTTAATAATAGGCTTCTGGTCAAAGCCGATCTCAAGAATCAACCTCCCGGAAGGTACAAGCCGGTCCCCGGCCTGGGCAAGAATCATTCTGACGGCATCCAGACCGTCAACACCGCCGTCCAGAGCCAGACGGGGTTCATGGTCCCTGACCTCCGGCTCCAGAAGTTCAATGTCAGCACTGGGAATATACGGAGGATTGGACAAGATCAGATCAAACAACGGGTGCGGCTGAATCGCTTCAAGCCAGTCCCCCTTGAACAGAGCCACTTTGGTCTGGGCAAAGACCTTTGCATTGGCGCAAGCCGTGGCAAGCGCAATGGATGAGAGGTCACTTCCAAAATAGAAGTGCCCTGGACAGGCATTGGCAATGGAGACAATCACCGCTCCGGACCCCACACCAAGCTCAATCACCCGGGCCTTTTTGCCCCGATGTTCCGCTTCCGACAAAACCTGGATAGCCGTCTCGACAAGCGTTTCCGTATCGGGCCTTGGAATAAGAACACCCGGTGCAACCTTGAATTGTTCCTTAAAAAAACCCTTCTTACCCGTAATATAAGCCACAGGCTCCCTTGCGATTCGGCGCCGGATAAGAATTTTAAATTCTGCAAGCTCCTGTTTTTCCAAAGGCCGGTCATGCTGCAGATAAAGGTCAAGACGCCTCAGCTTTAAAACTTTTGCTAAAAGAATTTCAGCAGCAAGTCTGGGGCTGTCAATTCCATTTTGTGAAAAATAGGTATCTGTCCAGGAAAGAATGGATTTTATGGTCCAGGCATCCATGGATCAACTTTTTCCGGCTAATTCTCTTTTAAAGCCAAGGCTTGATTATGAGCTCTTAACGCATCAATGATCTCCTGAATATCGCCCTCCATGACACTGTCCAGCCTGTAGAGAGTCAGACCGATACGGTGGTCGGTCATCCGACCTTGGGGGAAATTATAGGTGCGGATGCGCCCGGACCGGTCACCTGTACCCACCTGCCCTTTCCGGTCAGCTGCACGCTTGGCATCTTCTTCCTGAATCTTGGCGTCAAGCAGACGGGACTTTAGGACATTTAAGGCCTTGGCTTTGTTTTTATGCTGGGATTTTTCATCCTGGCAGGTGGCCACAACCCCGGTCGGAATATGGGTGACGCGCACAGCGGAATCCGTAGTATTTACAGACTGACCGCCAGGCCCCGAAGAACGGAACACATCCACTTTCAGATCAGCAGGATTTATTTCAATATCCACATCCTCAGCTTCGGGCAGCACCGCCACGGTCACCGCAGAGGTATGAACGCGGCCCTGGGTTTCGGTTTCAGGAACCCGTTGAACTCTGTGAATACCACTTTCATATTTGAACTGGGAATATGCACCTTTCCCATGCACCATGGAAACAACTTCCTTAAACCCACCGGCAGCCGAGTCATTCTTCTCAATAATTTCTATTTTCCAGTGCTTGGTCTCCGCGTACCTTGAGTACATGCGGAAGAGGTCTCCGGCAAAAATACCGGCTTCCTCGCCACCGGTGCCGGCCCGGATTTCCAGAATTACATTTTTCTCATCCCTGGGATCTTTGGGCATCAAAAGAATATTAAGCTGTGCATGCAGTTCGGCGATTTTTGACTCAAGCGCAGGAATCTCTTCCTTGGCCATGGCCCGGATGTCGGGGTCACTATCCTTAAGAAGCTCTTTAGCCTCTTTCAGCTCACCACCGGCACCCTCATATTCCCGAAACACCGGCACAATCTTGTTCAATTCCCCGTGTTCCTTGAGATAGTCCTGGTACTTTTTCTGATCTGCCATGACCGCCGGATCACTGAGCAGATGCTCAATCTTTATAAATCGTTCTTCAATGCATTTTAATTTTTCAATCATGGTCCAATTTTCCCGGATGAAAATTCAAAAAGGGGTCTTTGTTCAAGACCCCTTTTACATACCTGCCGACAAAAACAGCTAAACCAGCTTGCTTGCGTCAAACCCTGCGTATTTTTTCTTGAAACGGTCAATACGGCCGGCAGAGTCAACCAGTTTCTGTTTGCCGGTAAAAAATGGATGGCACTGGGAACAAATTTCCACCTTGATGTCTTCTTTTGTGGAACTGATGTTAAATATTGCACCGCAGGCACAGGTTGCTGTTGTTTTTGTGTAGTTCGGATGGATATCTTTTTTCATCTTACACTTGGCTCCTTATAGTCTTCGTAATAAAAGACCGTAATTGTTAAATATAAAAAGTCTCTATTTATGAATTCATCATTTCAAGAAACTCTTTATTATCTTTTGTTCCGTTCATTTTTTCAAGCAAAAACTGCATTGCATCCACAGAATTTAAACTTGAAAGCAATTTTCTCAGGATCCAGACCCGGTTCAGCACATCCGGTTCAAGGAGCAGTTCTTCTTTTCTTGTGCCGGAACGGTTCATGTCAATGGCGGGGAAGACTCGCTTGTCTGCAAGCTTTCGATCCAGCACAAGCTCCATATTGCCGGTACCCTTGAACTCTTCAAAAATAACTTCATCCATTCTGGAGCCGGTATCAACAAGGGCCGTGGCAATAATGGTCAGGCTGCCGCCCTCTTCAATATTTCTGGCCGCGCCAAAAAAACGCTTGGGTCGATCAAGGGCATTGGAGTCCACACCACCGGACAGAATCTTCCCGGAAGGGGGCATCACCGCATTGTAGGCCCTTGCAAGGCGTGTGATACTATCCAGAAGAATCACCACATCATGCCCCTGCTCCACAATTCTCTTGGCCTTTTCTATTACCATTTCAGCCACCTGGACATGGCGTTCGGCAGGTTCGTCAAATGTGGAGGAAATGACTTCGGCATTTACTGAACGTGTCATATCCGTCACCTCTTCGGGGCGTTCATCAATGAGCAGAATCATGGGAACAATATTTTTATGAGCATTGATCATGGAATTGGCAATATTCTGAAGAAGCATGGTCTTCCCGGCTTTAGGGGGAGACACGATAAGACCGCGCTGACCAAACCCGATGGGGGACATCAGGTCAATGACCCGCATGGAATAATTGTCAGGCTCTGCCTCAAGATTCATTTTACGATCCGGATACAAAGGCAGAAGATTATCAAAAAGAATGGTTTCAGCAGCCATCTCAGGATTCATAAAATTAACGGCTTCAACTTTCAGCAATGCAAAATACCGTTCTGAATCCTTTGGCTGGCGAACCTGGCCTGAAATAGTATCACCTGTGCGCAGGTTAAAACGCCGAATCTGGGAAGGAGAGACATAAATATCGTCGGGACCAGGCAGGTAGTTGTAGCCTGGTGCTCTCAGGAAACCAAATCCATCCGGAAGAATTTCAAGGGTTCCTTCTCCGTAAATCTGACCGCTTTCCTCAATGTTGGCCTGGAGCAGGGCAAAAATCAGTTCCTGTTTTTTAAGTCCGCCGATACCTTGAATATTATATTTCTTGGCAAGCTTTGTGAGCTCACTGATTTTCATCTTATTGAGTTCGACAAGATTCATGCAATCTCCTGGTCTGATCCATCAGCTTGGTTAAACATCAGTTGGTTTAAAGGTATATGAATTCACAGTACAATTTTATTTTTTTTGGGGGGGGATGCCTTTTGACAATCTGGAGGTCAACCGAACCCTGTGGGAAAAAGACGGACAATAATGTGAAACGTCAGTAATTTAGAAAATTTATTAAGATATTATTATTTTTTTGTCAAGCGTTGATTGACAAGTTTTCGATACAAAACACCCACTGATTTAAAAACAGCTTCCGGAGTTCCTCCATTTTCGATGATATAATCAGCTTTTTGAACCTTTTCGGACTGGGGCATCTGTATGGCCAAAAGCTTTTCGGCACTATCCCGGCCCACACCGTCCCGGACCGCAATCCGATCAACCAGAAGGCTGTCCGCAGCTGTTACCACCACAACCACATCGAAAAGATTTTCCATGCCAAGTTCAAACAAAAGCGGTACTTCAACAGCACAGGATTTTTGTTTTGAGTAAACCGCGTCATCCATTTGCTTGACCGTTTCGCTGATAATCACAGGATGCAGAATGGATTCAAGCTGCTCCCGACTACCTTTAGTAGTTAAAATAATATGTCGCAGGGCCGGCCGATCCAGCGTACGGTCCAAAGCCACAACCCCGGGTCCAAACGCCTTGACAACCTGATCATACGCAGCCTGGCCCGGTGTCACCACCTGTCTTGCAATTTCATCGCAATTCAGGATTACCAGACCAAGACGCCGGAACCCCTCACACACAAGACTTTTTCCCGAGCCGGCCGATCCTGTCACCCCAATTTTAAGCATTACGCTCCACCCTTGTATTAATTTATCTTTTTCCTTCAATTCCTGGAGGTTGACAGGTTTGACTTATAATATATTCCTGTGGTATTTATCAAGCCCGTTCAACCAACCATTAACTTTAATTTAGAGGGGAATATAGGTGGAAAGAACCTTATCCATTATCAAACCTGACGGCGTAGAAAAAAACATCATCGGAGAAGTCATCAAACGTTTTGAAGCCAACGGTATTCAAATCGCAGCCATGAAAATGATCCATCTGAGCAAATCCCAGGCCCAGGGTTTTTATGCGGTCCACAGGGAACGTCCTTTTTTTGACAGCCTGACCAGCTTCATGACATCGGGTCCCATCGTTGTAATGGTACTCGAAGGCGATGGTGTTATAGCAAAAAACAGAAAACTGATGGGAGCCACAAATTTTAAAGAAGCGGAAGAAGGCACCATCCGCAAAGAATACGCCACGGATATTGAAAAAAATGTTGTCCACGGATCTGATGCTCCGGAAACCGCCGCATTTGAAATCGGTTATTTCTTTAACGATTTAGAACTGCATTCCCGGTAGTACTCGTCCAAAGCACCACCCCAAAAGTTTCTATTCCCCGGCAGTCTAATGACACCGGGGAATATTTATTTTGCAATCACACACGCCGAAGAATAACCTTCGAGATCAAGACAGACAGACAAAAAACCCACACCTTTAAACGCCTGTACAACCGCCTGCCTGACCGCAGGTTCCCCAAAGCGATGCAATTCATCAGGGACGGCTTCAATTCGGGCCATATCCCCGTGACACCTAACCCGGACCTGGCTGAACCCCAACCCATGAAGGCAGCTTTCTGTTCGTTCAACCTTCACAAGCTTTTCTTTCGTGATGATATCTCCTTGGGGAATACGGGTGGCAAGACAAGACTGGGCAGGCAAGTTCCAGGTTTCAAGCCCCAGCATTTTTGAACACTCGCGAATTTTGTGTTTTGTAAAACCGGCCTCCACCAGAGGCGTTTCAAAACCCAACTCCCGGGCCGCTTGGATTCCGGGCCGATATTCTTGTAAATCGTCCAATGTCACCCCGTGCACTAGAGTATGGATTCCGTGTTTCTTTGCCACTTCCGCAACCATGGAAAATAGAAACAATTTGCAAAAATAGCAGCGTCTGTCGGTATTTCGGGTGACTCTGACATCATCCAGGATATTTGCAGACACAAGAATGGGGTCCACGCCCAAATATTGGCCCAAGCGAATCACCCGTTCTTTTTCCTTAACCGTAAAAAAATCAGAGACTATGGTAACAGGCAACACTGGCGTTACCCCGGCAATACGTGCTGCCGCAAGCAGAAACGCCGAATCTGCACCACCTGAAAATGCAATGACCAGCCCCGAAGATTTTTTCAGCAAGTCAAGAAGACGCAAAAATTCTTTACTTTTGACCGCCTTTGCCTTTCCTGAATCCCATAAATTTATTATATTGTTATCCATAATATAATTAAACAGTTCCTCAACGCCAATTCTTATCCCAATGATTATTGAATCAAAGAAAAAAAACAATAACTCAATTCAATCTTAATTTTCAATGAATATTTTCTTGACTTCGGTCATATCTTTATTGTATATACGCTGACGTTGTTTTTCTACTGGCTGATCGTCCAACGGCAGGACTACGGACTCTGACTCCGTCAATCTAGGTTCGAATCCTAGTCAGCCAGCCACCGATAATAAAGGCTTTCAAGGTTTTTCTTTGAAAGCCTTTTTTGCGTTTGAGATATCTGTCCCCAATACAGGTAGTCAGCTTTACCCTAATATTTGAGAGCAATAACAAAACGTTTCTTACCGCGTGAATGAACGTGCAAACGGGCACTGTTTATGGAAACATGAATATTCACGAGGATGAATATCAAAGTTAAAAAAAGTAAGTTTTCGTTGGCGGATAAAATCGGTTGGACTTTGGCGATGTTGCTTGATAAATTGATCGAAATTGATGATTTCTTGAAGAAATCCGATCAACCCGGAACAGATGTTGGAAGCTCAGGTTCCGTGCCAGCATTGTTAGATTTGTTAAAAACACTCTTAAGTTAATGACATTGAATGCCCTCTGGAGTGCCTGAGTATGGGAGAATCACTGTTTTTCTGGGTATCTAAGTTGACCTGGACCATCATCAGGCCGGATTTTCTATTGGTTATTTTTGCAGTTATGGGGATGCTGCTCTGGTTTTCAGGGGCCGTGCAAAAGGCAAAAATTTTGCTCACATGTGTGGTGCTGGCAATGATCATAATAACTGTGATTCCTTTAGGAACCATGCTTTTGGTTCCCCTGGAACATAGATTTCCCACAAACCCGGCTCTGCCGGAAAAAGTAGACGGCATTATCATGCTTGGAGGGGCGGAAAACAACCTTCTTACCCAGATGTGGCATCAACCCGAAACAAAAAATTCTGCTGATCGGTATATCGGATTTGCTCGCCTTATCAGAGCATATCCGGATGCGATACATCTTTTTACCGGCGGATCCGGAAACTCCATGCACCAGGACTGGAAAGATGCAAACACAGCACGGCAGGTGTTTTTAGGGCTGGATATCTTAGGGCTGGATATCTCAAAAATGGTATTTGAGGATAAATCTAGAAATACCTATGAAAACGGATTGTTTTCAAAAGCCTTGGTTCATCCTGAACCAGGACAAATCTGGGTGCTTCTGACCACAGCCGCGCACATCCCCCGGTCTGTCGGAGTATTTAGTCAACTGAACTGGCCCGTGATCCCCTATCCTGTGGATCATTTTACCCGGCCAGACAAACGAATATATCCAGGCCTTAACTTTTCCGGAAATCTGGAAAGACTGGTTGTCGCCACAACTGAATGGGCTGGACTTACAGCCTACTATATTACCGGCAAAACCAACGCCCTGTTCCCATCGGTTTCATCCAACCGGCAAAGAGCCTTCTCTAAAAAAATTACGCTTTTTAAATAACATTCAGAACGTTTTCTAAATCGGTTTACTTAGTATTATCAAATGTTATATTATATATTTTTTAGAATTATAATAGCCGCTGAAAAGCCTCGCTTGAACTCCTAAAAAAAAAAAATCAAGGTTTAAACTTTTTCAGCCGCATGTAAGGAGAGACAAATACTCATAGTCGGAAGACCCGGATTTCCCACTATATGCTTGAAGGGAAGGCATCATGCTGTCAGCCATAAAAAAAAAATTAACAAGTACCATTCATAAATCTTCAGATAATACTGATCCCCCCCCCATCCCCCCCGGCCCGTGGTACGGTGTGGATTTGGACGGAACCTTGGCCGTCTGGGACGAAAACTCGAGCCATAGCCGTATTGGAGCCCCCATACCGGCCATGGTCGATATGGTTCGACGCATGATTAGCAACGGTATTCGCGTTAAAATTTTTACAGCCCGGGCCAGTGATCCTAACCAGATTCCCAAAATTAGAAACTGGATGAACAAAAACGGACTACCGGGCCTGGAAATCACCAATGTTAAGGACTACTACATGGAACGTCTTTATGATGACAGAGCCATACGAGTAGAGCGTAATACGGGCAAAATCCTTTAACCTCCGACCAGAATTTTTTTAAGCCGCATTTTCGATAGGATTAATTTGTAACTTCTGAATTTTCAGCATTACCCCGCCGACTCGCCTTTTTATGATTTGAACTGATACTTGATGAACCCGTAAAAAGTCGAAAATGGCCGAGTCGGTATTAATACTTTCGCTTAGTTATAGTCCATAAATTGTGAAAATATGACTTTTTACCGGTTCATCATATTTAGTATCTGCTGATTTTCTCTTAGGTGCAAGATCAAAAATAAATATTCCATTTGGAGAAAAACAAGCATGACTGAACAAAACGCAGTGTAATATATATGGTCCCATGAAAAAATAACACTTAAATGGACTTTTCATGACAAACCATATTGAATTCACAGAAGAGCAGTTATCTGAAATCACGCCTGCGTTAAAGTGTTTGTTAAACCAAACGAAAGAAAAATTGAAAGGGACTGATAGAAGACAGTTTATGGCTCATGTAGTCTCTCTTATGGGGAAAGGTGGCCAAAGAAAAGCAGAAAAGGAACTTGGATGGAATCGTGATACAATTAGAAAAGGTCTGAAAGAACTTCAAAGCGGTTTTGTTTGCATTGATAATTTTTCAGGAAGAGGTAGGAAATCTGCTGAAGAAAAATACCCATCACTACTTGAAGATATCAAAAATATTGTAGAACCTGTTTGCCAAACCGATCCAGCATTTCATTCGATCAAATTGTATTCACCTATTACAGCAAAGGAAGTGCATAGAAAACTAATTGAATTGAAAGGGTATCAACCGGATGATATCCCATAGGTCATAACGATTAACAGGAAAATGAACCAGTTAGACTATCTTTTGAAAAAAGTGACCAAATGCAAACCTAAAAAAAATTCCGGAAGTGAATTTGGTATTTGATTATGTTCATAATATCAACAGGATAGCAGATTAGAATCCGGGAATAATAAGATTGTCAATGGATGCAAAAGCCGTCATAAAAGTGGGACCATTTTCACAAGGTGAATACAATCGTTATGGTTTACGAGCATGTGACCACGATTTTCAACCAGATACGCTTTTAAAGCTTTTTGGTCTATTCATTCCGGCAACAGATGAAAACTTTTTTTATTTTACTGAAAGTCATATTACAGCAGATTTTATAGTTGATGCCCTGGAACAGTTATGGCCGACTCTTAAGAAAATATATGATCCACATACCTTGGTTCTAAATTTAGATAATGGACCAGAAAATAACAGTCGGAGAAGCCAATTTATGAATCGTTTGGTTACCTTTTCTCAGAAGAATTCCGTGAGCATTAGCTTAGCTTATTATCTACCATATCACAGTAAATACAACCCTGTAGAAAGAGTTTGGGGCCGATTGGAACAACATTGGAATGGAGAATTTCTGGACAAGGTAGAAAAAATTTTAGGATTAGCGAAAACAATGACCTGGAAAGGCTGGCACCCTGTTGTAACCTTCGTGAAAAAAATTTATAAAAAAGGCGTAAGTCTGACAAAACAGGCCATGCGGGTTATAGAAAGTCAAATTTTCAGAATCAAGGGAATTGAGCCATGGGCTGTTGACATACCGTTCTATGTTGATTGATCTTTTGGGCGAGTTTATTCTGATATTGTGCCTAACTGCTCTTCTGTGAATTCAATATGGTTTGTCATGAAAAGTCCATTTAAGTGTTATTTTTCCATGAGACCATATATATTACACTGCGTTTTGTTCAGTCATGCTTGTTTTTCTCCAAGTGGAATGTTTATTTTTGATCTTGCGCCTAAAACGAATTATTGCGACGGGATATTATGGGTCCGCAACAAACTAAGAAAACAAAACAATTGAACCGCTTATTAACTTTTATGACAACTTATGAAGGTGTAAAAAACGGACCACGACTTTGTCGATCTATATTCGACTCATAGTCAGCCAGCCAATAGTTATGAAAGGCTTTCAAAATTCTTCTTTGAAAGCCTTTTTGCATGTATATAGCCTTATCCATATGCACTTCGTCACTCCAAACAATACCGCTACCCCAATGGCATATCAATACCAGCAAAATGTTTAATTTAACATTCCTTTATTTTGATCTTCAATGGTTTTTTTCTTGATTTGCTCCCTCAAAAAAAAGATACTTTTAAAAACTGTTAATTTGTTTTCTGTTCATTTGGGTCATCAAAAGGAATTCCTGTGAATACGTCCAACACTTCCTGCTCCCGGAAAAAATGGAAAAATATGGATCTGCTGATTCCTTACACAGCTCCGTATTTTGCTTATGTGGCTTTTTCTTCAGTTTTACATAAGAAGATTCCCGAAGAAATTATTTACATAATCAAGCTGGTGACTGTACCCGGACTTTTGATCTGGGCCTGGAAATGGTACGTTCCATTAACCGGCCCAAAAAATAAATGGATATCCTGTTTGTGGGGAATCCTTTTCGGAATCATTGGACTGGTCGTGTGGTGCGGGTTATATATCCCCTTTACGAACCCCGGGGATGGGGTTCCACGGTCTGATATCGGATTCACTCTCAGGCTTTTGACAGCCGGATTTGTGGTACCGGTTTTTGAAGAACTATTCATGCGCGGATTTGTCTTCCGGGTGGCCCTGCAATGGGATCTTTTGCGCAGGCAAAAAACGCCCAAAGCCTTTTCAGTTGCACTGGATGAGGCCAGTATTTTTGATGTGGCACCTGGGCAATGGACCGCTTATGCCGTTGGGATTTCAACAATTATTTTTGCCGCAGGTCATCTGGTTGCCGAGTGGCCCGCAGCCATTGCCTACGGCATACTCATGGCTCTTCTTTGGATATTGAGAAAAGATCTGATTTCCTGCATTGTTGCCCACGGAACAACCAATATCGGACTGGCCCTTTATGTCTATTACTTCGGACACTGGGAGTTATGGTAAGACCTGGTTGCGATCAACATATTATTAGAACACCAAGGACACACACATGCGTTTCACATTAATTCAGAAGCATTTGAAAGAAAATCCACGGTCCTGGCTGATTACCGGATGCGCCGGATTTATTGGCTCCAATCTTTTGGAAGCACTTCTTAAACTTGGGCAGACAGTAACCGGCCTGGATAATTTTTCCACAGGATTTCAACACAACCTGGATCAGGTTAAAGAAGCCGTGTCATCTGAGGAATGGCAAAATTTTTCTTTTATTGAAGGCGATATCACCAACACTGAAACCTGTGTTTCGGCCTGTAAAGGACAGGATTATATCCTCCACCAGGCCGCCTTGGGTTCGGTTCCCCGTTCTGTTGCGGCCCCCCTGACCACCAATGAAAATAATATTACAGGCTTTTTGAACATGCTGACCGCAGCCAGAGACGCGGGCGTAAAACGCTTCGTATATGCCGCATCAAGCTCCACCTATGGAGATCACCCAACACTTCCCAAAAAAGAAGAAAATATCGGCAATCCTCTTTCCCCCTATGCCGTGACAAAGTTAGTTAATGAGCTGTACGCCCGGGTGTTTGCGTCCACCTACGGATTTAAAAGCATCGGCCTGCGGTATTTCAATATTTTCGGCCGCCGCCAGGATCCTAACGGGGCTTATGCCGCAGTTATTCCTCTATGGTTTAATGCACTGATCCATAAAAACACGGTTTATATAAATGGTGACGGCGAAACCAGCCGGGATTTTTGCTTCATCGACAATTGTGTCCAAGCCAACCTTCTGGCTGCAACAGCCGAAGATGACGCTGCCGATCAGGTCTACAATGTTGCATTTGGGCAACGTACCACATTGAATCAGCTTTTTTCCTTAATCCGTGACCGGGTGGCAGACGCGCTGCCTGATCGAAATGGTGCAACTGCTGAATACAGGGATTTCAGACTGGGAGATGTTCGCCATTCCCTGGCAGATATTTCCAAGGCCAAAGATCTTCTGGGATACAGCCCGCAATACTCGGTTACTTCCGGACTTGATATGGCAGCCTCCTGGTATATAAACCATCTGACTAAACCGGAGGAAAAATAATGCGTTTTCTTATTTGCACTTTTGCAATCTTATTTTCTTTATTAATCGTTCCTGCCATGCCGGCTTTGGCTTTGTCTCCGGAGGAAGTGCTTGTCGTTGCCAACCGCAATGCGGCCAGCAGCAAAGGGCTTGCTACATGGTACATGAAAAAACGACAAATTCCAAAAGAGAACCTGCTACTCGTATTTGTCGATGACAAGGAAACCTGTTCACGGGATGTATATTTGGAAAAAATCGTCACTCCGGTCCGCCGCGCTTTGGAAAAAAACCGGAAAATCAATGCCATTGTCACCATGTATGGGCTTCCCCTAAAAATTTCTCCACCAGAAATGACAAAAACCGAACAAACCATCATGGACCAATTGACAGCGCAAAAGGAAAATCTTAATTCCCTGAAAGAAAAAAACGGACTGTTGACTGAAGAACAAAAAAAGTCTTTGAGCCAGATAGTTCAGCAAATCGAACAGTTCAAAATTTCCACAGACAAATGGGCTTCCTTCGATTCTGAGTTAATGCTTGTCAAAAAAGAAGGATACAAGCTCAACTTTTGGCTGCCCAATCCTTTTTTCCTGCCATGGCGCTCCCAGAAAACAACCATCAGCCAATCAGACGTAATCATGGTCAGTCGTCTGGACGGGGCTGATACTGGCGTTGTTAAACGAATTGTAAATGACAGCATTGAAGCGGAGACAAAAGGATTGTCCGGCACGGCCTATTTTGATGCCAGATGGAAAGATCCTGGTCAAAAAAAGGTGTCCGGATATGGACTTTATGATAAATCCATTCATGTTGCGGCAGATCATCTGAAACAAGAGAGAATGAAGGTGGTCCTGGATGATACACAGGAATTATTTCAACCCGGAGACTGCCCCAACGCCGCCCTATACTGCGGCTGGTACAGACTGGCCAGGTATATAGATGCCTTTACCTGGGCAAAAGGGTCGGTGGGATACCATATTGCAAGCTCGGAATGCCAGACTCTGAAAAATCCCAACAGTCAGGTATGGTGCAAAAAAATGCTGGATAAAGGCGTTGCCGCCACCATCGGCCCTGTGGGAGAACCCTATGTCCAATCTTTTCCTCTGCCGGAAATTTTTTTTGATTATCTGACCAGGGGAAAACTGACCTTGGCCGAATCCTATCTGGTTAGCCTGCCGTATCTGTCCTGGAAACAAGTGCTTGTGGGAGACCCGTTGTACCGGATCAAACTAAAGAACCCATCATAAAACTCTGATCATCTCCCCAGGATATTCCTGGCTTTGTCTGCCCCTTTAAAGTTCGGGTCCAGCTCAAGTGCTGTCTCCATGTGGGTCCGGGCTTTCTCATATTGTTTGCTCTCATAGCAGGCCCATCCAAGATGATACTGGCCTATCGCACTTTTCGGGTTGAGTTTAACACTTTCCTCTATCGTCACTATAGCAAGGTCGTTATTACCCTGAAGATAATAAATCCATCCGAGGGTATCCAGATACTCGGAATTATTGGGGTCTTTGTCGCTGGCAACCTTGGAAAGCCTCAGAGCCTCGTACAGCGAAGATCCGATTTCGGCCATGATATAGGCAAGGTTATTGGCTGCCGGTGCATAATCCCTTTTGATAGACAGGGCCTGGTTAAGAAAATTTTTTGCCTCTTCGATATTTCCCTGGGCTTTAAAAATACGGCTCAAGTGAAGATAGGTCGGCAAGTATTGGGGATTCAACTCCTTGAGTCGCTCATAATTCTTAATGGCCTCCGGGATATTTTTCCGGGATTCATTTATAATCCCCAGTTGCTCATAGGGGGGCAGTCAGGCCGAAATTTTGGGCGACTGCACTCTTGAAAGACCTTTCAGCTTCCTTAATTTTTCCTGTGCTCATATTTATACGTCCCTCGATCAGGTCAATGATGCCCAGGGCAGCAGAGTCAGGTGAAAATTTTCTTCTATGGCTTTCACAGGATTCAATAGCACGATCCACCTGTTTCCGTTGCATATAAAGGCTGACTTTATAATGCAGGGCTTCCATCTGTTCTGAATTGATGGAAAGTGCCTTGTCAAAAGCTGCATATCATTCAATCCAAGGCTGCAGGGCTTCCATCTGTTCTGAATTGATGGAAAGTGCCTTGTCAAAAGCTGCAATTGCCTGATCATTTTTTTCATCCCAGTGAAGGCAAGGCCCAAAGATACATAACCGGATGAAAAATTGGGGAGGCGCTCAAGAACAGCCTGATAAATTTTTTCAGCCTCATCAAAATCCTCTTCAAGCAGCTTGAGTTTTCCTAAAAAGATCAATGCCTGTAAATTGTGAGGATCCTGTTTGAGGATAATAGCCAGATGATTCCTGGCAGGCAGGATTTCCTTGTCCTGAAGAAGAATATCAATAAACAAAAGCCTTGCATTGGTAAAAGCCGGATCTATTTTCAAAGCTTCAAGAAGTTCGTCTTTGGCCAGTCTGCGCTCCCATAATTCGGCCGTTTTAAACCCTGCGGCCACCCTGAAAATATCCTGGCCCGGCAGATCTGCTTTTCCCTTGGCCAGCAGACACCGGGCTTTGTAAAATCTTGCCCCGGCATGATCCGGAGAGACTGTGATCACTTTTCCGGCATGATTCATTGAAGCTTCAAGAAGTTTTTTTCAGCTTTTTCAAACTGCCCGCGGAACTCAAAATAATTGGCAAAATCAGCACTTTTTTGGACCTGGTTTCCAGGGACCTGAGCCCATTGGTTGATCAGGGATTCAGTTTTATCCAGCTCTCCTTTTTTCCGATAAAGTGATGCCAGCTCCATATAGGCTTCCCTTTTGGTTTTATCCAGCTTTAATGGCCTTAAGATAGTGGGATTCTGCCTCACCAGAACGGCTCAGGTTAGAGAGAGGGTGTGCCCCAAAAAGATGCGTTTTGTAATTTTCAGGGTCCATCTCCACGGCTTTTTCCAGTGCCCTAACTAGTGCCCGACCGAAAACCGCAAATTTTGCCGAGTACGGCGTTGGTCTAAAATTTTAATCCTCGAAATACTTCATGTACTCCTCCGGTTAAAATTTCAGCCCGCCTTGTACTCGACAAAATTTCCAGGTTTTCGGTCAGACGCTATACGACAGGGCCTAAAATCAGGGTTTCCGTTCAGGCACTATATAGCCTTTTTTCATGGTTGTAATAGTCCTTCATATTCACTTGGAGAAACACGCCCATGATCAACGCTACAATTAACAATGGACACAGCAAATATTCCATTTCACACAAAACTATCCTGAAAACTTTATCGTAAATGGTTTGAGGGATAGAACCGCTAAGTCTGTATTATAAAGATAAAATGACTATTGGGGTTGCCCAGTTTATTGCTAAGCTGCTATTAAAGGCCTTTTTGAGAGTAATAAAACATTGACAAAAAGATAAGACCTGATAAAAATTAGACTTCGTTTATCTTAAAATTGTTTTAATTTTACCCAGGGA
The DNA here is from genome assembly GCF_963665355.1 of uncultured Desulfobacter sp. GTDB lineage: Bacteria > Desulfobacterota > Desulfobacteria > Desulfobacterales > Desulfobacteraceae > Desulfobacter. Next base: position 2,723,247 of record NZ_OY762229.1, on the reverse strand, counting down.
TAAATATGGCAGATCTGTTCCAATCTCAGACTCAAATTAAACCCGACTATATTTTTGATGCCCTTATCCGAGGACGTTGGTTTCTGATCATTCCTTTGTGCATTACTTTGACAGTGGGGCTTGGGCTGACTCTGACAGCGAAAAAAACTTACGAGGCCAGCACATTAATCCTTGTTCAGCCCCAAAGAGTTCCCACCGCCTACATACGATCTGTTGTGTCCTCCAGTATCGGCGAACGACTCAGCACCATCTCCCAGCAGGTCCTGAGCCGCAGCAATCTTGAGCAGATCATCGAACAGTTCGGTCTGTACCAAGATGGCGAAGGTATGTATCAGGAGGATAAAATAGAGGGGGTAAGAAAACGGATAAGCGTTAAAATTGAACGTGCCAGAGACGGGGCTGAGGCATTCTCCATCTCTTTCACCGGCAGTGAACCACAGCGTGTAATGAGGATTGCCAATACCCTGGCGTCCTATTTTATGGATGAAAACGTCAAGGTCCGGGAGGCCCAGGCTATAGGTACCAGTGAATTCCTTGATGCAGAGTTGGAGAAAACCAAAAAACGGCTTGAGGAAAAAGAGCAGAAGCTTGCGGAATTCAGGTCAAAGTATCTTGGCGGCCTACCTGATGAGTTAGAAACTAATTTGCGCACGATGGATCGTATTCAAAAAGAGATGACCGATAAATCAATGCTGTTGAGGGAGCTCAATAATTCCATCAGTCAACTTGATTCCCAGATTAGATCAATAACTTCTGCAAATGATGGTTCCGGAACAAATCCAGATGATTTCCAAAACTTTGATTTTGATGAGCCTCTGCAAGGGGATGATGCTGCTCTCAATGCTGCCGAGGCAAAATATAAAGAACTTTTACTTCGATATACTGAAAAGCATCCGGATGTCAAAAAATTAAAAAAAATCATAGAGAAATTGAAGAAAAATATATCGGATGAAAAGGAGCAGGATCAGTCCTCAGAAGGGGCACGGGAAGATGTCTTGCCGAATGCGGGCTGGGATCCTGCAGCTCCCTTAAGGGAAAAGCGAGCGCAACTTGCCCTTGAGGCAAAAAATCTTCAAGCTGAGATATCAACAATTCAGGAGAGAATGAAGATTTATCAACAACGCGTTGAAGAGACGCCCAAACGTGAACTGGAGATTCAGTCACTTAAACGGGATTATAGCAACATTCAGGGCGTTTACAATTCTCTTTTGGACAGAAAACTGGAAGCAGAGTTGTCCGTCAACATGGAAAAGAAACAAAAAGGGGAGCAGTTCCGAATTTTGGATTATGCCCGACTGCCGGAAAAACCGATTTCTCCCAATGTTAAAATGATGTTTTTGTTATCCGTAGCCGGAGGGTTTGGATTTGGCGGGGTACTCCTCCTGATTAAAGAGTGGCTTAATTTCTCTGTCATCCATCGGAATGATCAGATTGAAACCGTCTTAGGGCTTACCATCTTAGCATCAATTCCTCTGCTGGAAAAAACGGGAGACCGAAGAAAGAAAGGATTTGAGTGGATTATTTTCATCTGTTTCTGCTGCTATAGTGCTTTGTTTATAATATTTTTTTCAATATTGAATCATAATGGCATAGACAGAGCCGTAAATTTTCTAAAAACAACATTCAATTTATAACGCCAGGGATATAAGTTTTGGGAAAAATATTCAGCGCTCTTGAAAAAGCAGGAAATAAAGTAACACCGGAAATAGAATCGAAATCGTCTGATGATTCAGCTGTGGCCTGTGAGAATTCATGTGAGGATCCAGTAGACAGCAAGGTTTCTGAACAAACAAAGGCATTGGTTCCTCCACACTCCGGATCTCCAAATAACGCTCTTGTCACATTTGAAGAACCCAACTCGATAGCTGCGGAGCAATTCCGGCTGCTCAAAAACAATCTTTTGTTTCCTGAAAAAGGTACTCCGCCAAAAACTATAATGGTGACAAGTGCTTCTCCCAGTGAAGGCAAATCCTTTGTGTCGGCCAACCTTGCTGTAAGCATAGCCCAGAGTATCGATGAATATGTTCTTCTCATGGACTGCGATCTTAGAAGACCTACGATCCATACATTTTTTAATTTCGACGATAGGGAAAAGGGTTTAAGCGATTACCTGGTAAATAAGGTTCCGCTGTCGTCTGTTCTTAAAAAAACGCCTGTAAATAAATTGACTGTTTTAACCGCAGGGCAGATACCGCCCAACCCGTCAGAACTTCTGTCTTCAGATCAGATGCGCCACCTGCTCCATGAGGTCAAACAACGCTATACTGACAGATACATCATTATTGATACTCCTCCCCCTTATCTCACATCAGAAACCAATGCCATTGCCCGGTTTGTGGATGGAATTATTCTGGTTGTCCGGCAGGGAAAAACACGAATCAAGGAGGTTTCAGACATTCTGGATATTTACGGTACGGACAAGATATTAGGGGTTGTCAAGAATTTTTCTAAGAAAACCGTTGGATATGGATATGGATATCATAAATACGGATATGGATATGGATATCATCAGAGGCGGTGATTAAAACAAAAGGTTCCCGAGAATGCTCAGCATTTTGCGCCAATATTTCCCTGTTAGAAACATGTTCTTTTTTCTTCTGGAAGGATTTGTGATCTTCAGCACTTTCCTTTTATCAACAGCTCTTTTAACCTACTCTCATTCATACTGGTTTGATCTGATGCTGGTTTTAAGGATACTTTTAATTACAGCTATTCTGCAGACCTGTTTGTACTACAATGACCTTTATGATTTTGAGATTGTTTCACAGATTCCGGAAATTTCCATCCGCCTGCTTCAGTCGTTAGGGGTTGCCTCCATCTTTCTGGCTGGGGTCTATTTCTTTTTCCCACTGGTGATTCTGGATCAGAAGATATATATTTTAAGTATCTTTTTTCTGATTTTCTTTATCATTTTCTGGAGAGTCGGTTATCTTCATATTCTTAACAAAGGGATGTTTAATCAACGTATTATCATCCTCGGCTCCAGCAAACTGGCCATGGATATTTATCACAGTATTATTAAAACAATTGATTGCGGATACACTGTTTGTGCTATTGTCCCAGATTGTACTGATGAAGAATTTGAAAAAAAACTGCCTGAAAACATACTTATTCACCAGGATTACAAAACCCTTTGTGAACTATGCGAAGTGTATGGTATAGATAAAATCATTGTGGCGCTTAAGGAGAAAAGAGGACGATTCCCCAGCCAGGATCTTATTCAGTGCAGAACAGAAGGTATTGATGTAATTACCGGCAGTTCCTTTTTTGAAATGCTGACAGGAAAGGTTCTGGTCAGAGAAATAGAGCCTTCCTGGCTTATTTTCTCCAAAGGATTTCAGAAATCCTGGCTGAAAGCCAGCTTGAAACGCATGCAGGATGTTATTCTGTCTTCAATCCTTCTCACACTGCTTGCGCCGTTACTGCTGGTGGTGGCTGTGCTGATCAAGATGGATTCAAAAGGTCCAGTTCTTTTTGCTCAGGATCGGGTTGGCGGGGGTAAAAAAGAATACATGATGCATAAATTCCGTTCCATGGTTCAGGATGCTGAAAAGCACACGGGCCCTGTATGGGCCGGGGACAATGATCATCGTATTACACGCGTTGGGCGTATCATAAGGAAATATAGAATTGATGAACTGCCCCAGTTATGGGAAGTTCTTACTGGCACCATGAGTCTTGTGGGCCCCCGTCCCGAACGTAAATATTTCACGGATCAGCTGGAGAAACAGATTCCTTTTTACGGTCAGAGGTTCAATGTTAAACCCGGGCTTACAGGATGGGCACAGGTCTGTTATGACTATGGTGCAACTGTTGAAGATGCTGTAGAAAAACTAAATTACGATCTTTTTTATATTAAAAATATGTCCTTTGCCTTGGATTTAGTTATTCTTTTGAAAACCGTTAAAACTGTCCTTTTCGGCAAAGGTGCAAGATAAACCGGACAGATTTAACCATCCGTCTGTAACGCATCAACAATATTCCTGAAAATTTTGCATAATACGCTAATTTTCAATTGTATCAATCGATGAAATCGAAGGGGCGAAGCTATGTTAAAAAGCACTATAATCAAATCTTTTTTTTCTCTTTTGCTGCTGGGGTGTGCTTTCTTTATGGCACCTACAGACTCTTCAGCAGCTGAGAATCCTCCTGTATCAGCCAATCCAGACTATAAAATAGGCGTAGGAGATGTTCTTCAGATTACAACCTGGAAAGAAGAGGACCTCAGCTTTGAGAAAGTATTCGTCCGCAATGATGGAAAAATTACTGTCCCATTGCTGGATGATATTCAGGCTGCAGATCGGACCACTATGGATCTGAAAAAGGAAATTGAAAAAAGACTGGCGGAATTTGTTGAAGCCCCTACGGTTACCGTTACTCTAACCATTCCGGGGAGTCAGAAGTATTATATCCTTGGAGAGGTCCAGAATGTTGGGGAATATCCCCTGGTAAAAAAACTGACGGTCGTCCAAGCGTTTGCCCTGGCCAAGGGATTCACCGAATGGGCCTCCAAAGACGAGATTATTTTAGTCCGAAGGTATAATGGCAAAGAACAGATGATTAAAATTGATTATAAAGACATTACCAAGGGTAAATTGGAAAAAGACCTCCAGCTCAAAGCCGATGATATCATTATAGTTCCTTAATCAGGACAGTTAACAAAGCCGGGAGGAAGGTATGACACCATTTGGGATGATAATGTTCAAAAGGCTAACGGCATTTCTGGTGTGCTTAATTACTTCAGCTTCAATGGCTCATGCCAAGATGATTACCCAGTTGGTTCCAAGCTTGACAGTCTCAGAGGAATACAAGGATAACTACTATGAAACGGAGGATGATCCATATGAAGAATGGATCACAACCTATGAGCTTGGTTTTTCCCTGGGATTCATAGAGCGAAGGGGTCAGATTTATCTGGCGTATAATCCTGCGTACAAAGATTATAAAAACTTGGACGACAGGGACGGCCTGGAACATAACGCAAGCATGTCTGCTTTATTCCAGGCGACTAAACATACAACACTCAGCGCCGGCATTATCTATGAAAGCGGACAAGACGGCAACTACGAAGGGGAATCCTGGCAAAATTCCGCAAACGCATCTGTAAACAGCCAGTTAACAAAAACCATAAATGCATCTCTGTCCTATGATTACTCCAACAGCTATGATCAACAGGTAAGAACAGGCGAATGGAAAGAGCATCGTGTTCATAATGCAAGTACTGGAGTTCAGAAAGCCTTTGGGGCACAAAACAGTATAGGGGCAAACCTCTCTTATGAAACAGATGCATACAAAAACTCTGACGCCGATGAATATACAAGCTTTGAGCCTACGGCCTTTTTAAAATACTGGTTTACCCGAAGAGACGGGATGGAAACCAATCTGGAGTATATTGACAAAAAGTATGATACACTTTCCAGCCGAGACTATAATACCACTGCGGGAGATATCCGGTACATCAGAAAATTTTCGAAACAACTCGACGGGTACATCAAGTATCGTCACTATTATTCAGACCGCGAAAATGGCAATCATACTATTTATCACCCGTCAGTGGGTGTGGACTGGGATATAACAGAAGATTCAGGTATCTCGATTGGCGTGGGTGTCCTTTGTAATAGGTGGGACAACAGCGACAATGAAGATTCAGATGACCCGTTTTTAGATCTTAATGCATACAAAGTATTTAACTTCAGCCCCAAAGGGTCTTTTTCCATCACAGCAAGCAGTTCATATGACGAATCCGACGATGAAGCTGCGAGCTTGGGATATGTCATCAACTACCGGGCAGGTTGTTCCTTTAGCTATATGCTGACTAAACATCTGTCGTCACGTCTGTTTGCTTCATACAAACGTCAAGATTACAAAGAAAAAGACATTGATCGTCAGGACGATACATATAATGTGGGGGGCGGTCTGACATGGAATCCACTAAGATGGTTGCAGTTAAGTGCTAATGCCTCCCATGTCAACTTTGAAACCAATGATGCCTCACGGGACGATTACAAATCTAATGTGGTCACCGTTTTTATAAGAATATCACCGGAACAGCCAATTCGGCCGGATAAAACGTTTTCCAAAGAGCAACTCGATAATGAAATTTTTGACTATAACAGCCAGGGACGTATAATAGATTGAACCCTAAACACACCGCGATTATAGTATTTCTTTTTTTGTCAACAGCAGCTCTAACAGCCCTTTTTTCACACTCGGAGCGCATTAAGCCGAATCGACCCTTCAGTCAGTTTCCCATTGAAATTGGCTCCTGGCGAGGTGTAACCAGCCAAATGGACGAAAAGGTATACAATATCCTGGGGGTTGAAGACTATATCATTTCAAATTTCAGCAAAGGTCCGGGCCAGGCTGTGAATTTTTATGTGGGATTTTATCAGAGCCAGAGCAAAGGAGACCTGATCCACTCCCCCAAAAACTGTATGCCCGGTTCAGGGTGGAATATTGTACAAAGTTCTTCCATTCCCATTAACTTGCCCAAGAGTGGAAAAACAATAAAAATTGCACGTCTTCTTCTGAACAAAGATGGGCAAAAGCAAGTAGTATATTACTGGTTCCAGTCCCGGGGCCGGATTATCAGTTCAGAATACATGCAAAAAATTTGGCTGGTGCTGGATTCAATCACAAAAAACCGAACGGACGGCTCCTTTGTCCGCCTGATTGCTCCGGTCATAAAAAATGAAACCGAGACTGAAGTTCTACTATCCCAATTTGCAGATGAAGTTTACCCAATTCTCAATCAATTTATTCCAAATTAAACTAAATCTTCGAACGACAGCCATGGGCGGACCTGACATATCATTTGCCAGGCTCAGCCCACAACAAAGGTTGAAAGATCTGAGTGACGTACCCAGTCTTTCATAATAAAAAGCTTCCCATCGTCGGCGTTACCATAGGCAGCGTTTCCTCAAAATACGGATTCCCGTTCAGGCTTTAATTAAATGAAATCAAATAAAATCGTTCAGACCGTTCTGATTGCCGCCGCATTTGTCGTGCTGTATTGGTCTACCTTAAAGGACCTCATAGGGGACTGGTTTATTGATCCCAACTTTTCCCATGGATTTCTTATTCCATTTGTTGCTGGGTATATGGTCTGGTATCGCCAGAATCAGTTACGCCAGCTCCCCTGCAAATCGTCAATATCAGGGGTTTTTATCATTATTTTCGGCATGATGGTATACATGGCGGGTAACCTTGGTGCGGAATTGTTTTTAATGCGAACATCCATAATCATTACTCTGGCCGGCATCATTACGTTCAGCCTTGGAACGGCTATACTCAAAGCGCTTATTGTTCCGCTGTGCTACCTAATCATGATGATTCCCATTCCAGCTATCATCTGGAATAAAATCGCTTTCCCCCTTCAGCTTTTTGCTGCCGGGATTTCTTCGGAAACAATCAGTATGATTGGCATCCCGGTCTTCAGAGAAGGAAATATCCTTCACCTGGCCAACACCTCTCTGGAAGTTGTGGATGCCTGTTCGGGAATCCGCTCTTTAACATCTCTGCTGGCCCTGACCGGCGCTTTTTCATTTTTATCCCATGTCTGCCTGTGGAAAAAATGGGTGATATTTTTATCCGCCATCCCCATTGCCGTTGCCGTAAATGTTGTCCGACTGACCATCACAGGCATGCTGGCGGCCTGGGTAGGCCCGGAAGCCGCCCATGGGTTCCTTCATGACCTGTCCGGTTTAATTGTTTTTGGCACAGCCCTTATCCTGGTCTATCTTCTATTTATTGTGTTGACGAAAATTGGAAAAAAAACCCTCAATACTACTGACAATTGATGTAGAAGACTGGTTCCAGGTTGAAAATTTCAAATCGTATATCGATTTTTCAACCTGGAATTCTTTTGAGCTTCGGGTGGAAAAAAATACGCACCGGATCCTTGATCTTCTGGATACCTTCTCTTTCAAACCCCAAGCCACCTTTTTTATTCTTGGCTGGATTTCACGAAAATTGCCGGATCTGGTCAATCAAATTATAGACAGAGGCCATGAAGTTGCTTCACATGGAGACAACCATCTTCTATGTACGAATATGGATGAAAAAAATCTGGCTCAGGATCTGGTGACCAGTAAAAATCGGCTTGAAGATATAACAGGACGGGCCGTTTATGGATATCGAGCCCCCAGCTTTGCCATCAACGACCGGATTCTGGAAATTGTCAAGCGAGCCGGCTACCTTTACGATTCCAGCTATAACTCTTTTTCGGCCCATGGCAGATACGGAAGCATAGATCTGTCAAAGGCCATAAAAAAGGAGGGAAGCTACCAACTGGATAATCATTTCTTCGAATTACCGGTCAGCAACCTGCACTTAAGAAATAAAACCATACCATTTGGGGGGGGCGGGTATTTCAGATTGTATCCATTCTCTTTTTTCAGACAAGGAATAAAAAATGTGCTGAAAAAAAACAACACATTTGTTTTTTATGCCCATCCATGGGAATTTGATCCAAACCAACCAAGGGTTCACCAGGCATCAAAAGGATTCAAATTCCGGCATTATATCAACCTGAACAAAACCGAAGGCAAGTTAAAGAAAATAATTAAAACATTTACTGATTGTGATTTTATTTCATGCAAACAATATCTTGAAATAACAAAAGGATAAATCAGATTGGAAAAAGATACAAAAATAGCTGTTGTAGGGTTAGGGTATGTCGGTCTTCCTCTGGCCGTACATTTTGGTACAAAATACCTAACCATTGGATTTGATTTAAAACAATCCATTGTGGATAACAGCCTTGTCCATAAAGATCCCACCGGGGAAGTCTCAAAAAAAGAGTTTGAAAGCGCAATCTATTTTACCCCCACCACAGATGCGAACCAAATGTCCGATGCAGATATCATTGTGGTGGCGGTCCCAACACCCATAGATAAAGCAAGGAGACCAGATCTTTATCCTGTGGAAAGCGCCTCAAGAACCGTGGGAAAAGTAATGAAAAGAGGGTGTATTGTGGTATTTGAATCCACAGTATATCCCGGTGTCACAGAAGACATCTGTGTACCAATCCTGGAAAAAGAGTCTGGCCTGACCTGGAAAAAGGATTTCCATGTTGGATACTCTCCGGAAAGAATCAATCCCGGAGATAAGGAGCATACGCTTACTAAAATAGTAAAAGTGGTGTCCGGGGACGATGAACAGACCCTTGAAAAGGTGGCCGCGCTCTATGAATCCATCGTGACCGCCGGTGTTCACAGGACCCGTACCATTAAAGAGGCGGAGGCGGCTAAAGTTATTGAGAATACCCAGCGTGACTTAAACATCGCATTAATGAATGAACTGGCCCTTATATTTGACCGACTTGGCATTGACACAAAAAACGTGCTTGAGGCCGCAGGGTCTAAATGGAATTTTCTGAAGTTCTTTCCCGGCCTTGTGGGCGGTCATTGTATCGGGGTTGATCCCTACTATCTGACATTTAAAGCAGAAAGTGAAGGATATCATCCTGAAGTTATCCTGGCAGGCCGCAGAATCAACGATGGAATGGGTAAGTTTGTAGTGGAAAAAGCAGTTAAAATGATGATCGCCTCTTCTCAGTCTGTAAAAAACACCAAAGTCGGTGTTTTAGGCCTTACATTCAAAGAAGACTGCCCGGATTTAAGAAATACCCGCGTCATCGACATCATTCAGGAGCTTGAATCCTACGGCTGTGAAGTTTTGGTCCATGATCCCATGGCTGATCCAAAGGAAGCCGACCAATACTACAATGTTCAGCTAAAACCCTGGGACGCGTTAACGGATTTAGGGGCATTAATTCTGGCTGTACCCCATGCATGGTATAGAGAGCAGCCGTTGAAAGCATTCTCTGACAAATTAAATTCCATGGGCGGCCTTATTGATGTCAAAAGCATTCTGGATGTTGAAGATGTCAAAAAAGCCGGGGTCCCATTCTGGCGCTTGTAAGGAGATGACAATGATCAAAATTATGCTGATTGCCGGGGCCCGTCCCAATTTTATGAAAATCGCTCCCATTGCCCGGTCTTTTAATAAAACCGATAAAATTAGCTATAAGATTCTGCACACCGGCCAGCATTATGACCAGAACATGAGTGATGTTTTTTTTGAAGAACTTGGCATCAAAAACCCCGATTATCATCTGGGTGCCGGGGGGGGAACCCATGCACAGCAGACAGCTAAAATTATGGTGGAATTTGAATCCATATGTGAAAAGGATCGACCTGATATAGTTGTGGTGGTTGGGGACGTGAATTCAACCCTTGCCTGTTCCATTGTTGCCAAAAAGATGAATATAAAAGTGGCACATGTTGAAGCCGGTCTGCGCAGTTTTGATCTGGCCATGCCGGAAGAAATTAATCGCATGGTCACAGATTCTATTACCGATCTTTTTTTTGTCACCGAGGAACAGGGGATGGTCAATCTCAAGAAAGAGGGGAAGCCTGATTCATCGGTGCACTTTGTAGGGCATGTAATGATTGATAATTTGTATTATCAGCTCTCAAAACTGGAAAAAATGCCTTCCCAGACATTTAAAACGACTGAATACAAACAACAACAGCACAGCAGGTATGGTGTAGTAACGCTTCACCGACCTTCAAATGTTGATGGCAAAGGTACTTTGCAGGCAATGATGGATTCCCTGTCCGAAATCTCCAGAACACTTCCCTTAATTTTTCCGATTCACCCAAGAACACGTAACAACCTTGAGACTTTTGGCATTAAACCGGCCAAAACCATTACCCTTACAGATCCGTTGTCATATATGGAATTTCTAAATCTCTGGAAAGATTGCGCAGTTGCGTTGACAGATTCCGGCGGACTTCAGGAAGAGACAACCGCCCTTGGAATTCCCTGCCTCACCTTGAGAGAAAATACGGAAAGACCCATCACCGTCACCCAAGGCACCAATGAGCTGGTTGGCACCTCAAAAGAAAAATTGATGGCCAATTTTGAAAAAATCATGGAAGGTAACTGGAAAACAGGCAGAAAACCTGACTTGTGGGATGGCCGGGCGGCCGAACGGATTACCGATATCATTCTGGCGTCCTGACATAGCTTTAATCGACACTGTTGGAACATTAAAATTTTGAAGCGCCATTTAACAATACAAGCAGCATCGGCTTCAGATAAAGCGGCATGGGATCATTATGTTCTTTCCCATGCAAACGGTATTGCCTACCAGCTTTTCGCATGGAAAGAATCTGTTGAAAAAGCCTATAAATTTAAAGCGTGCTATCTTATAGCGCGGGAGAACAACAGGATAAAAGGTGTTTTACCTCTGATAATTTTCAAATTACCTTTTTCCCCAAAAAAACTGATATCTCTGCCATACTGTGACGCAGGAGGGCCATTGGCAGATGATACATTAATTGAAGAAGCATTATTTGAAAAATCATTAGAAATCGCAAAATCTGCTAAGGTGTCTATAAAATCCACCAGGCCATTTGCCAATCTTCCTTCCGAAACGACCATCACTCAACAAAAGGCAAGAATGCTTCTTGACCTTCCTGAGGATTCGGATCTACTTCTCGCCGGGTTAAAGGCAAAGGTTCGCAGTCAGATAAAAAAAGCATACAAAAACGGGCTGACATCGACCCTGGGATCGTTGGACTTGCTACCTGATTTTTATTCAGTGTTCCGTGAAAATATGAGGGATCTTGGATCTCCAGTCCACAGTAGAAGTTGGATTCATGCCATTCTCAAGCACTACGGAAACCGGGCACATGCTGCAGTTGTCTATACCCCGTGCGGGGAACCGGCTGCAGCCGGAATTATCCTGTGCCATCCCAGGGCCGTGTCCATTCCATGGGCATCGTCCCTGCGCCGGTTCAACAACCTTAATCCCAACATGATGCTATACTGGACTTTTTTAAAGTTTGCTGCAGACAATGGTTATCCGGTCTTCGATTTTGGAAGATCCACGCCTGGTGAGGGTACCTTTCGTTTTAAAAGGCAATGGGGAGCAAATCCTCAATATCTTCATTGGGCCGATTTTAAACAGAACCGCCAACTGTCCTATTCCCGGTCCTCTGTTTCAGCGAAGAGAAAACTTGCTGAATCCATTATCACGCACTTACCCGTCAGTGTCACGACAGCGTTGGGAACAGCCGCCAGGAAATACATCCCGTTATGAAGATTCTTTATCTGGCTCACAGAGTTCCCTATCCCCCGAACAAAGGCGATAAGATTCGGACATTTAACGAAATAAAATGGTTAAGTCAAAACCACATAATTGATTTGCTCGCCCTGGCAGATGATCCAAACGATCTTCTTCATAAAAAAAAACTGAAAAACTATTGCAACAGAGTCGAAGTATTTGGTCTGAATATATGGAAATCCAAGATAAACAGCCTAACCGGCCTGATAATTCCTTCCAGACCCTTATCGGTCTCGTATTTTTACAATAAAAAGCTTCAGGCCATCCTGGATCAATGGATAACCGTCACAAATTATGATGCGATTATCTGCTTTTCATCCCCCATGGCTGAATATCTGTTTCGTTGTCCTGTGCTCAAAAAAACGCTTAACCCGCGCAAACCTCTGTCAAAATGGTCTCTGCCGGTCCTCATCATGGATTTTTGTGATGTGGATTCCCAGAAATGGCATCAATATGCTGCAAACAGTCATTTCCCTATAAATCTGATATATGGCATTGAAAGTCGACGACTTTTCCAATATGAAAAAATAATCAACAGAACGTTCCATCATTCGGTCTTTGTCTCAACCCATGAGGTTGATGTATTCACTAAACTGAATAAACTCGCCCGAAATCTAACCACTGTCTCCAATGGGGTTGATCATGATTATTTCTCTCCAGATGCCCGCTTTGAACCTGTTCCACTTAGGAAAAAAAAGGACCAAAAGATTCTTGTGTTTACCGGGGCCATGGATTATTTCGCAAATGTTGAAGGTGTGTCCTGGTTCTGCCGGGAAGTTTTCCCCAGGATCAGAAAAAAGATCCCGGGTGTTCTGTTTTATATTGTAGGCAGCAATCCGGCTCCGGATGTTAAAGCTCTGGGTAACCGGCAAGGAGTGCGGGTTACCGGTTTTGTGGACGACATCCGGCCATATTACCAAGGGGCTGATGTCTGCGTTATTCCTTTGCGTATTGCCGCCGGTATACAGAATAAAGTATTAGAAGCCATGTCCATGGCTCGTCCTCTTGTTACCACCGGCAAAGCCTTAGAGGGGATCAAGGCAAAACCTGACGTGCACATTTTAAAAGAAGATGATCCAAAATTTTTTGCCGATAAAGTTATCCAATTACTGAATAGTAGAGAAAAAAGAACGATTTTAGCGGACAATGCCCGGATTTTCATTATTAAAAATTACAACTGGCAGACTAATATAGCGGCTTTGGAACGATTACTGCCCTTGAAACCTGCGGCCAATTGACTAAAGGACGACCATGTTAACTGGAAAAACCATTCTGTGCTTTGCAAGCGGATATGATGCCCCTCCCACCAGCAAGCACCATGTCATGCACCTGATAGCTGAACAAAATATTGTACTCTGGATAAACTACCACGCCTCCCGGACTCCCACAACCAGTTCATCCGATCTTCAATATATGGTAAAAAAGCTCATCGAAGTCATCAAGGGGCTAAAAAAACCCAGGAAAAATCTTTTTGTTTTAACCCCCTTGGTTATTCCTCTGCCAAGTTCCGCTTTTGCCAGAAAACTTAACATGTTCTTACTTATTTCTCAGATCAGGCTGGCCCTAAAAAAAATAAAAAAAGGACCGGTTCAAGTCTGGTCTTTTACTCCTGACATTGCTTATGCTCTGGGGCATTTTGATGAAGAAAAAGTGGTATATTATTGCGTGGACGACCATGCGGCCTTCTCCGGATACGATACTGCACAAGTTTTAAAAGATGAGGAAAACCTTTGCAGAAAATCAGACTTGGTCATCACCACCTCCATGGTGTTGCAGGAAAAGAAAAAAGGCTGGAACCCTAACACCATTCTTGTTACCCACGGCGTGGATTTCCATCACTTCAACCATGCGGTAACCCAAAACCTTCTCTGCCCACAAGAACTTCAAAACATCCCCCGTCCCCGTCTTGGATTCTTCGGCCTGATCCGTGACTGGGTAGACGTGGACCTACTTTGGAAGATTGCGCAAAAAAGACCGGATTGGCATTTCGTTCTGATCGGAGATGCCGACTCCAGCATAGATCTGGGCAAATACAAAGCAACCACCAACATGCATTTCCTCGGGCGCAAACCATATCAGGCCCTGCCCTCCTTTTGCCGCCATCTGGACCTTGGCCTGATTCCATTCAAAATCAATGAATTAACCCATGCCGTAAACCCTATCAAACTGCGCGAGTATCTGTCAGCCGGTTTGCCAGTTGTTTCAACTCCCATGCCTGAAGTGAAAAAATACCATCCTTTGGTACAAATTGCAGACACGCCCCAAACAATGGAAAAGACAATCTCAACCCTGCTCAACACCGGAAATTCCAGTGAAGAACGTGCTGCCCGGGTATCAGCAATGTCAAAAGAAACGTGGCAGGCAAAATTAAGTTTGATAAATCAGTTCCTATAACCCGTTGAAAAAAAGAAAGGACTACTTCTCCCATATAAAATTGACATTTCAGTATTCAAGGGGAAATCAAAGAATGTGTATCCGACCAACCTCTGACACCCACAATCGATTGATAATCTAATACAACCTACTTAATTTTGATTTATATATGAGTAATGCACGAATAATTTTAAGAAATTTGACTGCAAACTGGATTGGGCACGGTGCAAATCTTGTGGTCATGTTTTTTTTGTCTCCGTATATAGTCCATACACTTGGAGTTACAGAATTCGGGATCTGGCAGTTATTGACTGTCTTAACAGGATATATGGGGATATTGGACCTTGGAGTGAGAGCGAGTACCGGACGGTATATCATTCTTTACCTGGGAAAAAACCAGCATGAAAAGGTTGATGAAACAATTAGAACAGGGCTGGGTTTCTATACAGCCCTGAGCAGTCTGATTTTAATTGCGGGATTCATTTTGGGATTCTTTTTCCCCACAATCTTTCCTTCCGTTCCAGTCGAATATCATTCAACCGTTGCTGTCTTGCTCCCCGTCCTTGCCATAAATATTTGGGTCTCTGCTTTACAGTCTGTATTATCAAGTATTTTAGCTGCCTATGACAGATTTGATCTGGCTAGAGGGGCGGATTTAATCATGCTTGCTGTTCGTACGGCCATGACAATTGCAGCTTTGGAGATGGGTACCGGATTGATAGGGCTGACCGTTGCCGTAATCGGGTGCAATCTCGTTGGATTGGCGGTAAACTGGATCTTTTCCAGAAAAATTCATAAAGGTCTTAAGATCTGGCCCCTGATGTTAAAAAAGCGCCGTTTAAAAGAGTTGTACAATTATGGAATTGGTGCGTTTATTGTTGCGGCATCTGCTAAGATCATCGGTCAGACCGACCTATTGTTAGTTGGCAACTTAATCAGCATCAATTCCGTAACAGTGTATAGTGTAGGGGCGATGCTGATCTATTACTCAGATACCTTTATAAAGCAGATAGGCAGAACATTTTTCCCAAAGTTACAGAAAGCCGTTGCACAAAATAATCTCAAAGAGGCAAGAAGTCTTTTATATCGGCAAGTTCAATTGAGGCTTATACTTGGAACGTTAATGTATGTCGGGTATATCTCCTTCGGAAAAACATTTATTTTCCTTTGGATGTTTGATCCGGCCATCTTTCCAATGGCATCAGTCGTCAATGCGGCCAAAGTCATGGCCATTCTTTCTTTGGCAAAACTTCTGATATTGATGGGTACTTTCAGTAGAAGCATTTTTGCCGCCACAGGGCATATTGGTTTTTCAGCAAAAATGACCGGTTTAGAAGCGTTGATTAATTTGACGCTCTCAATATCACTGGTTGTTTTTTTTAACTTGGATTTGATTGGTATTGCGGCAGGAACCCTTGGATCACATCTTTTGATACAAACCATTATCCTGCCATATTATGCCTGCAAGAAAGCGGGAATAAACTGGTTTCACTTTATTATGAACATAGGCAGTAAGGCCTTGGTATCAGGCACCCTTTTTTTTCTTATCTGCTATTCAGTTCAAAGGGGGTTTGAGGTTCGTACATGGATTGGTTTCTTTGTGCAGGTCACACTTGCTACGACCTGTTTTTTTCCTGTAATATGGCTCGTTCTTTTTTCCGAAGATGACCGCAATAGAATAAAAAAAAAATTTGCAAATAAATTATGAAATATAAAAATTCAACCAGTTTTGCAAACCCGCCTGCCATTGTATTGGGAGGAGGTGGAAATGGTCTTGGAATTGTAAGATCTCTTGGAAGACGTGGTGTATTTACGATTGTTATCACTGATGATATTGAACACTCAACGATGAGCAGCCGTTATATCGGTGACAAAATTTTCTTTCAAGGCATAGATGATGACTTGATTGATATGCTGCTTAACAATCCCGATCTTCATATTCATAAACCTGTTCTGTTTCCCATACGGGACGCGACGGTTGCGGCCATGATAAAAAAATTTGACGAGTTGGATGATAAATTTCGTCTTGGGATGAGGCAGCCACATATCATCAAAAAGGCGCTGTGTAAGACAAGTTTTAATACAATGGCGTCAAACATGGGATTTCTAACTGCAAAAACTTATTCCATCAACAGCTTGAATTCGTTGGAAAGCATCATTGATAAGCTAAGATTCCCTTGCATTTTAAAACCGGAGTTACGGGGGAATCAATTCTTAATATATGCTTCGGCTAAGGCGTTTCATGCCCAAACTGCCCAGCAATTAATAAAATATTACAAGGAATTTGCCGATGCAGCCCCCGAGGTCGTTGTCCAGGAGTTTATTCCCGGAAAAGAGTCTGAACTATATTTTTGTTTTCAATATTACAACCGGAATAGTAGTCCTCTGTTGTCTTTAAGTGGGAGAAAAATTCGGCAATGGCCCTCTACATGCGGCAGCACATCCTCCTGTGAGGTGGTTAAAAATAAGGCGGTTGAAGATTTGACAACTATGTTTTTTAAGCAAATCGATTATTTTGGGCCCTGTTCTATGGAGATGAAAAAACATGCGGAAACCGGTGAATATTTTTTAATTGAACCCACAATCGGAAGAACGGATTGGAACAACAGTTTTGCAGAGAGGAACGGTATCCCCATCCCTTATGTGATGTACTGCGATATTGTTGGGAGAGAAGTTGAAAATTATTGCCAAAAAAAATTGAGCCGTAACTGGATTCGCTGGTCAGCGGATTATAAAGCAGCCATGAATCAAATTGGGAATGGAGAATTGTCGTGGTTTGAGTGGCTAAAATCTTTGCGTCCTCCTGTTGTAGGGCCTATCTGGAGTTTGGAGGATCCTGGGCCGGCTATTTTCCCTTTTTTTAAAAAGATTACAAAAAGGTTTCACCGGTTAAAAAGAAAAATCTGGATATTTGAGAAATATGATATTTATGTCGAAGACCTTTCAACTGATGTCCCTCAGATTCAATCGGATTGCTTATTTAAAAAAGCAAGTGTGGATGATATTCCTCTTGTCATAAGTCAATTCCGTGGGCATTTCGCAGAAAAAACATGCCAGGAATTGGAAAACCGTATTGCCAACGACGAAATTTTAATTGTTGGATATCAAAACAAAGAATCCGATTCTATATGCTATATTGGCTGGCTGTCCCAAAAGGATCCTTTTTTTTGCGCTTTGGCACAAATAGAAAATCTTAAGCAAGCAATTTGCATCCACCGGGTTTTGGTTCCTGACAAATACAGAGGTCAAGGAATTGGACGGACAGGAAGGCTTTTTTCCAGGAGTCTGCTATGTAACTTAGGCTATGAAACAAGAATTGCGTTTGTTAGAGACAATAATATTGCAGCACGCAAAATGGTAGAAAGAACCGGTGCAAAATCCCAAGGGCAATTATGGCGAATTAAATTATTTAATCGGCAATTTTTTAGGAAAGTCACTAAAGGGAACCAAGATAAGAATCGACAAGGCTCAAATTAGCAAGCAGCCTGAAAAAATCCGAGTGCTTTGTACAAAAACCTAATCTATATGGAAAACACGTTACTAAACACATTGAAAAATGAGACAACTGCTTTTTTGGCCTCAAAAAATTCATCTTGGATAAGCCTTTTGGACTCTGAGGGCATTGTCTGGCAGAACTTGGATGAAGAAAGGATGAACCAGAAACCATATCCCTCTACGATCATTTTACCAAAGCAACCGTCTAAAAAACTGGCAAAATATTGCTACAATTCTGTGTTAAACGGCACATCCCTTTTGGTTGAACGGGGTGTCTTCTTTGATGGGCATATAGAAGAGTTAGCACCATTAACGTTTTCTCTTGAAAAAACAAATTTTTTGGGGTTGACGGGTTCAGATAATCAGAATTCGATCACGGTTAAACAATATAAACTCAACAAGGGATCTATTTTCTATTTGCCGTTTTCATTGACAAAATACTGGGAAAACTGGCAACGATCCCGTCGTTTTATCTCTATTGGTGAGAATGCGTTTGTCTTTGAAGAGCTTTGTACGATCCATAAAAAAAATTTGCATAAAATAGTAGTAGAGGTTTTAAAGCAGGCCTTTTTCAAAAGTGGTGTACCATATATTCACAAGTGGTATTTCCCTGGTAAGAATCGTTCTGTTTTCTGTTTTCGGGGCGATGCTGATGGTGGACCCAAAGAAAATTATCTGCAATGGTTAGATACTGTAAAACCCTATGCTGAAAATACTTCGGTGTTTTTTTGCACAAGCCAGTATCAAAACAAAAAAGAGTTGATAAAGGCTTCCCTGGATGCAGGACTGGAGATTGGAAGTCATAACCACTGGCACATTGTTTTTCCCGAACGATTAACCAATCAGATTTCTTTAAGGAAATCAGAAGATATACTTAAATCGGCAAATATTGTTCCAAGGGGCTTTGTGGCTCCTGCCTATTTTTGGCATCCCTCTTTGTATAAACTTTTGGAAGACAAAAAATATTTATATTCTTCCTGTTTTCGCATCAATCACGATGGATTGCCCTATCTCCCGAGTATTGATGGCCGCTTGGGAAAGGTTTTGGAAATCCCGTTCCATTGTCTGGGAGATCGCTTTCCTGTATCTGGAATCCCTTTGGACGACACCAAGGTTTATAGTTTTTTTAAAGAGATTATAGCAAAAAAGTATGCCGCGGCAGAGCCCATGTTTTTTTATGGACATCCGGATATCGAGGGACGAATGGGTACCACACCTGAATTGATTCGATTCATTATGGAGACTGCACGATCATTCAGTGACGTTAAACCGATGCAGTTATCCGAGTATGCAAACTGGTGGTTCCGGCGCAATCATTTTAAACCGCAATGTGTATATGATTCAGAATGTTCAGAACTGTTCTTTAGTAACAATCCCTTAGATGGCAACGAAGATCAAAGCATATTTCTGCGTGTCGAACATTCCAATGGCATCACGTACCTTATAAATCCTAATAAAAGCCTTAATAACGGCCAAATAGATAAAATTCCCTTTAATGTCATTCAATCGCCCAATGGGGATGCGACGGGAGAGGTCGTTTACCGTGGACCGGATCCGAAAGATTCCATCTTTAGCTGGCAGAAAAGAAAAAAAATAAAACGTTTTTTGAATGCATACAAAGAAGTATATATTTAAAATTGAATGGACGAATCTTGAATCTTTCCCCAAAACATAAAACAGAAAATATGCAAATTTTACATATTTCAGCACTTCCAATCTGGTCCATGGATGGAAAAGGAGGGATGCCTTCTCTACGGGAGACCTTAACCGGACATACCAGGGAAAACTGTACAATTGAGGTCATTCTGCCGAGATATGACTTGTTTTCCGATGATCTTTCTCCAGTGAGCACCCAACAGACTGATGCGTATAAAGTTCATGTCGCCCTCTGCAGATGGCTTCCAGTGATAAAAGCATTCCGCAATAGAATCGGCCAGGTGTTTGGAAGAAATACAATCCCCTACCCCATCCGCTGGATGACAAATGTTTTGATGCTGTTTTTATTGACAATAAGCCTTGTTAAAACTGGAAAAAAAGTATGTGGTCAAGGGGAATTTTTTCCGAACCTTGTTTATGCCCATAACCAGTATGCGGCATTGGCAGGCTTTATTCTCGGAAAAATATTAAAGGTTCCCAATACAACAAGGCTCTATGGGACCTTCCTGGCGGATTTGATGAAAAAACCTTTTATTTTCCTCAGGTATCCCACCGCAGCGGCCGGGTATCTGATACCGTCCAACCTGCTGATCTGTGCCAATGACGGTACCAGGGGAGATGAAGTGGCTAAAAAGTTTGGAATTCCAAATCATCGGTTTCGATTCTGGCAGAATGGTATTGATCCGCCTTCGGAAAAACCGGTAACGACAAGACAGGATTTAGTAAATCGTTTTGGGCCAAAATTGAGAATGGAAAGCATATGGGCGATTTCCTGCTCTCGTTTAAGCAATTGGAAACGAATCGACAGAATGCTGCATGCCATTGATTTCTGCAAAAGCCAAAAAGTGGATTGCCAATTAATTGTCGCAGGAGACGGGCCTGAAAAAGAGAACCTGGAAAGACTGGCCATAACCCTTGGAATAGAGGACCGTGTTATCTGGATGGGAGCGGTTGGCCATGATGACATATGGGAATTGATGAATGTGGCAGATATTTTTATGATCACCAACAATGTTACCAACAGGTGTAATCCCCTTTTTGAGGCGACGTGGGCAAATCTTCCGGTTATTTCCGTTAAAGATCCTTCTACATCGGATTTACTAAATGATAAAGGCAATGCCTTGTTGTCAGATAAAAATGATGGCGAACAATTGGGCCAGAACCTGGCCATTCTTTGCAAAAACATGGGCCTTATGGAAAAAATGAAGGTGGAACAGAAAAAAATGGCAGACTCTTTCTGGACATGGGAAGAAAGAATGAGAACAGAAGTCGTGGAACTTGAAAAGCTTATTATATCTTCGGGTAAATAAGACATGTTTTCCATTAAATCGTTAGCTTTTATTTCAATATTTTTAATCTGCAGTGTCGGAGCCATTTTTCTTCCCCACATTGGGATTTACGGATATTTAGCAGATTATTGTATCGGGTCATCCAAACAATGGTGGGAAGCACCGTTCTCTGGCCTTGGCATTCGATATTCTTTTACCCTTGCTTCGGCTACCATAGCTGGTTTTGTTTTACAGAGAAACAAGCTTAGGTTCGGCTTTTCAATCATCACAATTCAGGAGGCGTTCTGCCTTTTATTTCTGCTGGTCATGTGGATGTCTTACCTTGGCAGCGATGGGACCATAAACAGGTATGTAATAGTAGATCACCCAACTATAAAATTTACAAAAGTCGCCATCTTTGCATTGCTGATGACTCATACCATAACGGACCGCAAAAAGCTTTCAGGGCTTTTGTGGGTTTTTATCCTTTGTGCCCTGGCATTGGGGCTTAAATCATGGGATTTGCCTAGACGAGCGTATGTCAGTAATCGTTTGGAGGGTATTGGCGGTGCTGATTTTGCGGAGTCAAATTTTTTCGCATCGTTTATGGCAGCTATGTTGCCGCTGATTGGAGTACAGCTTTTAAGAAGCAAGAAATGGATACCTCGCATCATTTGTATCATAAGTGCTGCATTTACAGCCAATGCCGTTGTGCTGTGCCGGAGTCGAGGCGCTTTGGTTGGGATTGTAATGGGTAGTATGGCTGCTTTGGTTATGGCACCCAAAAGGTTTCGGAAAAAAATTGCCATTGGACTTATTCTCGGGTCAATGGGCGGACTTTACGTGGCAGACAAACAATTTCTTGAAAGAATTTCAACCATTATTGTTTCCCAAGGCCAGGAAAGGGACGAATCTGCTGAAAGCCGGTTTAGGCTCTGGGTCGCAGGCGCGCAGATGGTATTCGATAAACCATTTGGTATTGGTGTCGGCAACTGGTATCAAACCATTGGCAGTTATATCCCCGAATATGCAGGAAAGGACTCCCACAATACATATGTAAAATGTATTGCAGAAATGGGTGTATTTGGATTTTTAGTTTTTGCATTAGTAATATATTTTAGTCTGACTGAAATCAAACGGATAAACCGATATTCAGAGTATTTACCTCAGGATATCCAGAACGATTTGAAATTGTTTGCTTTTGGCATATTTATTACGCTTGCAGTCATTCTTACATGCGGGCTTACCATCACCATGATTTATACAGAAACTGTCTGGATATTGCTGATGTTGCCGGTTTGTCTAAGGCGGACTCTTGAAAATGCATTGCTGGATCACAAAGAAAATATTCAAAAAAATGAAACATAATATATTCATTGTATTTTTAAGCCTATTGCTCTTTCTATCCGGAAGAGGCGTTGTTTTTGGACAATCTGCCAGGGCATATGTTGACCAACTTGATAAGAATGCTGTGTATGAAAGCAAAAAAGGCAACTATCCCCTGGCGTTTCAGTATATAAACAAAGCCATTGAAATCCAGCCTAAGCGGATGGATTTGTATTATCATCGAGCCATGATCATTGGGCGTGCAGGTGACTACGGCAAAGCCATCATAGAATTCAGCCGGTTTGTTTCCAACAAAAAATTTCCCCATGCTGTCCGGCTCAGAGCAGATTGCTACATGGCGATCGGAATGTATGAACGTGCGGTTAAAGATTATCTGAGCTTTTTGAAGGACGCGCCCAGGGATGGTAAGGTCTGGTCCTATTTAGCAGAGGCCTGTTTTCTAGTGGGCAACACAAAGGCTGCACTTGAGGCGGTTCAAAAAGGGCTTGCAATTAGATCACACTGGTCAGACAGGTTAAGGATTCTTCACGAGCAGATCATTTCCGGAAAGCAGATTGTTCCCCATAAACCATTAACAAATTGATGGAATAATAGAAACAAAAGTACTTTACTTATGAACGAACACAAATATATCCCATGTTAAAGGTACTATCGTTAATTAAACCTTGCCCCGCGTGATTATTGTTCAAGCACACGCCAAAAAATCCGTATGTAATATCCCGCAATCTGGCTTTGAGTGCTGCCCTGAAGGCAATTCTGAGTTGACCTCAAACACAATGTTGGGTATTGTCCCATAATTTTCATAGTAAATTCAAACAGGGAGGGCGCAATCCGGAAAAGGGTAATATGGATGGGATCATAAAGTGAATTTTTAACGCGAACCTTACCGGAATATATACCTTCGCCAGCAATTTGAGGACCCCCATGATTGACGTAGATACCATTCGGGAAGATGTATACCGCATTTACGGCCCGGCAACTGCACTTGGAGGCAGGCAACTCTGGTTTCAAATTTTTCGTTTAGCGTGGGAGGACCCGATCTTCTTCCGTATCCTGGTTCTTCGCCACTATCAATGGAGTAGGCGCAAGGGAGTATCTAATTTCCCCCTGATGAAAATCGCCAACTTCCGCCTGAAAGCATATATCGAGATAAACACCCTGTCCATAGGTCCCGGCCTGCGTATCTACCACGGGGACGGGATTGTAATTGCCAGTGGTGCCGTAATCGGTCGCGGAATGACCCTTGAGCATCAGGTGACCATCGGCAACCGGATAGGTCATGAGGGTGAACTGGGGTGCCCCACAATTGGGGATGATGTCTTCATCGGCGTAGGTGCTAAGGTGCTCGGCGCCATTCATATTGGAAACAATGTTCGCATCGGCGCCAACGCAGTCGTGCTCCATGATGTCCCCAACGACGCCACTGTAGTTGGAATCCCGGGTAAAGTTGTCCGTATTGCGGGCGCTTGTCCGGCGGAAACTGATACCTAAACAGATTAAGGCATCTTGGTTGCATAGCTTATTAAGTCGCTGAACATTATCTGATGTCTCTAAAGATAACGATTTTGATTCTGAGCCCATTGCCCAAAGGACAACGACGTATGAAGTCGAGGGCCGTTTGGGGCGAGACGTATTTTATTGCCAATGCGTCAGGGACTGAAGCGAACGTCCTATGGCATGCCAAATATTGTCAAATTATTAGACCTTCCCGTGGTTGCTAATACCTATTATAATGTAACATCTATCCGAAATTTGGGAGATTCACAATGAGACATAGACGATGTTCAAATCGTCGCATAAACGTTATGCAGCTTGTATGGGACTTGGGAATGGGCGGTCTAGAAAAACTAGCCATCGACATTTGCAGTCATCTGCCAAAAGATCAATTTTCAGCAGCCATATGCGTTCTTAACCCGGGTGGCGCTATGGAGAGTCGCGTAGACTCCGATCTTGTGGATTTATTATGTATTCGGCAGTATAGGGGCAACGACCCCACCGTTCCTTTAAGGCTTGCACGGCTCTTGCGAAACCGGCAGATTGATGTACTGCACTCACACTCGTGGGGTACATTGCTGGAAGGCATCATGGCTGCCAATATAGCACGTGTGCCAACAGTAATTCACTCAGAGCACAGCACAACTGACCGACGATTCAGGCGCATCATTGCCCAACGCGTGGGATGGGCAATGGTGAATCAAGTTGTTGCCGTTTCAGACGCGGTAGCGGACAGAATGACGAACATTGTCAACTTTCCTATGAAAAAAATCCGCGTTATCCCCAACGGCGTCAACGTCGCACAGTTTCGACGTCTGGGTATTCCACGTTGCGAGTTACGTGAGCAGTTTAGCCTGCCTGATACCGAATTCTTAATCGGAATGGTGGCTCGATTCGTGCCTTTTAAAAACCATGCCGGGGTCCTGAAAGCCCTTCCTAAGCTGCACGAGGCAGGAATTAATGCTCACCTGGCATTGGCCGGTAATGGGCCTTTACGCGACCAATTAAAAATGCTGTCCGAATCCCTCGGAATTGCGGATAAGGTTCATTTCCTGGGCAACATTAACCAGACTTGCCGATTCCTGAATTCTCTTGATGTGTTTGTCTCCAACTCCACCTCTGGTGAGGGACTTTCGCTTGCCGTTCTCGAAGCGATGGCCTGTGAGGTTCCGGTAGTCGCAACGGCCGTTGCAGAGCATCCGAACGTCCTTGACAATGGCAAGGCAGGAAGTCTGATCGCTCCCGAGAGCGAGGATGCCTTGGGCGAAACTCTGCTGCATCTGGCAAAACACCCGCAGGTTCTTACGTCCTTCGGTCAAGCAGCCCGCCAACGTGTCTTAAACAGGTACAACTACGATGGCATGATGACAGCCTACCAGCAGCTATACAGACGATAGGTCAACATTTGATTGCAATCTGATTGTAAGGTGGCGATTGAGCGAAACACAATAGCCGTACATGATAACAGAACAGCTCCTTATATCCAATCGGATCTGTTTCATCTCAATCAATAGAGTAATAAGATGAAATTTCTGCAGTTTATAATTGCTTTGAGCACCCTTTTATTATGCACTGGTGCATGGTGCGGTGATGACATCCATTATATAGATCGGGACGAAGACGGTTTCGGAGTTGGGCGAAGTTATACATCAGGTCCGGATGCGGATGATAACGATCCTGCCGTCAATACACCTCAAAGCATGTTAAAAAAATTTGGAACATTGGACGCCTTTTTAATACATAAAGGCTATAACGTTCATCGAAAAATTTTCATATCTCCTGCCGGAAATGATGACCAGGCCAAAGTGGACCTACCTGATGCCCCATTTGCCACCTGGACTATGGTAAAAAAACTTCTTCGGCCTGGTGATGTGGTTCTTTTCAGAGAAGGAGTATACACTGAAAAGATTTCCGCTAAAAACCTTGGTGGAACCAAGGAAATACCAATTGTCATAATGAGCTACCCCGGAGAAACCGTAATTTTTAGAAATTGCGGTAAAGGAAGCAATGGATCTGCCATTAACATTAAAGGCGCATGGTATTTGGTGCTTGATGGATTTATTTTTGATAATCAAGTGGTTCCGGGAGATGGAAACGGTATTTCTTTATACGGCTCCACGTCCTACGACTGGAAGCCTGTCCATAATATTGTAATACGAAATGTCGAAGCCATGAATACAAAAAGCGGTCTGCGTGCCATGGTGAATATTCATGACATGCTGGTTGAAAATTGCGTCATTCATGACACAGGGTCACACAATGTCTATTGGGGCTCTAACAGTAACAAGCAGCCCAATTCGAACCTGGTTCTTCGCAACAGCATTTTGTACATGGGATCTAAGAAATTGAATGGCCGCCATTGTTTTCAGCATAATGGAATTGTGACCGGATTGATCGTAGAAAATACTATATGCCATACTTCGGTCAAGGGGGGCGGCATATCCATTGAAAACGGAGCTTCGGATTCAATTATCAGAAATAACCTGATATTCAACACCTCTAAAATGGGAGTGCAATTTTACAGCTACAAAGAACCATGGGGTGCTCCCATGGTCAATAATACGGTCATCAATAACACAATATGGATTGGATACCACAGTTTTATCGGAAAACCCGAGCCCAAAGATCATTCCGGCATCATGATAAAGGACGGTACGGGGTATCTGCCAATTGAATATACAAAGATTCAAAATAACATAATAATGACTTGCAATGGCCCTCCCATACATATTTCCAATGAAACGCTTGCAAAAACCACGTTCTTAAACAATAATATTTTATATCGGGTGGCAAATGAATCTGAAAAATTTCTTATCTGGCCTGTGAAAACTGCGGCTAAATTTGCAGATAAAATTATAAGTATCAGTGACCTGAATGAATTCAGCGACCACATGAGAAATAATAGACTTTCTGATCCGTTATTTAAAAAGGCAGATATGGCAGATTATACCAATCCACAAAATTTTAATTTTAAGCTGTCAGAAAATTCGCCGGCAAGACAATTTGCCATTAAGGAGGTGGGCTCTTCCGGATATGATTTAAATATGAAAAAAAGACCGCCACAACAGTTTGATGCCGGATGCTATGAGTTCTAAGAAGTTGTGAAAGTTCTTTCATTTTCATATTGTTTTCCAACCCAAGCTAATCCTAACTGGGGGATTTTCGTTTTTCAACGGACTAATGCGCTGGCAAAATTTGTTGATCTGAAGGTTTGTTCTCCAGTTCCTTGGTTCCCCTTTCTGGCTCCTGGTGGAAAAACTGCTCATGGCAATTGGAAGGGGCTTGAAATTTCAAGGCCCAGATTTTTTTATACACCCAAATTTTTTAAAAATAACGATGCCCGATTTTACGCCAGAGGGATTTTACCCTGGGTCAAAAAACTATGCCTTAACTGGCAGCCAGATATATTGGACTCCCACTTTATCTGGCCGGATGGGGTGGCAGTATCCCTGATAGCACAAGATCTTGGTATACCTTATGTAATTACATTACGGGGTAAACTGTTTGAGTGCATGAAAGAACCTTCCCAGGTTAGACAATGCACTCAGGCTTTGAAGAAGGCCTCTGCAGTGATAAGTGTTTCCAGCGGCCTTGCCGAAACAGCCATAGAATTAGGGGCAGATCCTTCCAGGATGAGTGTCATTCCCAATGGTGTAGATGCTCAAAATTTTAATATCAAAGAAAAGAATGCCTGCAGGAAATCCCTTGGGCTGCCCGAGGATAAAAAGATATTGGTTACGGTGGCTCATCTGGGTCATCGAAAAGGTCACCATGAGGTGATCAGGGCGCTTGCCGGTTTACCCGAAAATGTCTGCCTGGTTCTTGTGGGTGGCCCTGCCCAGGGAGGAACTCCTGAGACCATCATGGCAGAGGCAGAAAAATCCGGTGTTAAAAAACGGATCATCCTTACAGGTCCCCAATCATATGACCAGGTGGCCCGGTATTTCAGTGCAGCCGATGCCAGTGTTCTGGCCTCTTATAGAGAAGGTTGTCCCAATGCTGTATTGGAGAGCCTTGCCTGCGGCACACCGGTTGTCGCAACAGATGTGGGAGCTGTGCGCGATATTTTGCCGGTTCCCGGTGCCGGCTGCATTGTGCCCAGGAAAGAGGTTGAACCATTGAAGAATGGCCTCAAAGAGGTTTTGGCAGCCAAATGGGATCCTGAATCAGTGATTAAGGCAAGCAAGGTCAGGTCATGGGAACAGGTTGCTCTTGATGTCCAAGCAGTGTTTAGAACAATTGTGAAAGCGTAGAACCAAATATAAACTGGGTATGCCGTATTTTACGTTTTAACGATTTTACCCCCCAAAAAATAAAGACACTTAATATGTATGCTGTAAAACCGTTCATCAAAGAGAAAATCAAAGAAAAGGACAGGAGGCGAAGAGTTCTTGCCATGGTTGGTGATACCCAGGTGGGGTTATGGGTGGTCAGAAACCTGGCCATGAACGGTCTGACTGTTCATTCTATTGTTAAATCAAAGCAGGGACAATCAGCCCACAGCCGCTTCTCCAGCAGTGCATGGGTCTTGGAATCCCCGACTTACAGCCCAGACTTTATCAATGAAATTAAGGAGCTGATTAAGCTGCTGGATGTAGGTTCCATCATGCCTGTTGCGGAAGGCTATCATAACGTTCTTATAGATGTTCGGGATCAGTTTGAGCCCGATGTGCATCTGTTCTCTCCTGCCCGGGACGTTTTTGATAAGGCAACGGACAAGGATTATATGCAGGATTTATGTCAGAAATTAGGCGTTCCTGTGGCCAAAGGTATGCGCCTGGACCAGTTCATTTTTGATAAAAGCGCATTGAAATTTCCTTTGGTCTTCAGAACCCGGAGACAGAATATTCAAGGGGGGCAAGCGCCCTGGAAAGCAGCTTATGCAGAAAATGAGACCCAGTTCAATAAGGTATATAACCAGGTCCGCAATTTTGCAGATAATATCATCGTCCAGGAATACTGCCCCGGAGCAGAAGACCATGTTCAGGTTCTGATGCACAAAGGCGAACCGTTTATGGTGGGAGATTATATTGGTGAACACCATATGCCCCTGGCCGGGGGTGTGACCACCCAGCGGATCACCTGCTGTCATCAGCCTTTAATTGATAACGCCGTGAAACTATTTAAGGAGATTGGCTACGAAGGGCTGGGCGGTGTTCAATACCATTACGACTCTGAAACTGATCAGTACATTTTTCTTGAGATTAACCCCAGATTTATCGGGGGAACACCAACCTTGATAATGGCGGGTTTTAATACCTCGTTT
The DNA here is from genome assembly GCF_963665355.1 of uncultured Desulfobacter sp. GTDB lineage: Bacteria > Desulfobacterota > Desulfobacteria > Desulfobacterales > Desulfobacteraceae > Desulfobacter. Next base: position 2,694,212 of record NZ_OY762229.1, on the reverse strand, counting down.
CTTTTCTGGCAGAGCCATTTTGAGCCTGAAAAAATGAAAAAAACAAAGTATCGTCTGGGATTGAGATCCAGGATTCTTGGCGGGGACGCCAACTGGATGATTGGTATGATTCGGGGGGATCAATTGCCTCCGGGCCAGAAGCGGCTTGGCAAAGTAGAGACGGTGTTACGGTTTTTGTGGAATTGCCTTCCCTGGACAAAGGATGATACTTTTATGCTCTCAGATCCTAAGCCTTTTATGGTTGATTTTTTTCAGATGGCTAAAAAGTTGGGAGCCCAGGGGCATGATATTATTGGGAACCCGGAATCTCAGGATCGTTCGCATTGATTTCATTATCCCCAGATTGTGGATGAAAGACTCTGAATAATGAAACCAGGGATAATATTTACATTTGATGTAGAGTGCAGTATGGGAGGCGCCTGGGGAACCAATCTGAAACCAATCCCGCCGTCCAGGGGTATGATGGGGCATTACGGCACCAGGCAGCTTGGAATCCCGCTAATTTGTGAGATTTTGAATCGGTATGGTATTAAGGCCACGTTTTTCCTGGAACCATTTAATGAAGAACTCGGATATCCGGGACAAACAGAGCCGGTTTGTCATTATCTGATGGAACATGGCCAGGACGTGCAGCTCCATGTCCATCCCGGTCATTATCATTACGGTCTCAAGCAGCAGGGAAAACCCTTCAAGATGACGGATCAGATTGCCGAACTTCCCCTGGAATTTCAACAGCAAATGATTTCAGAAGGGGCTGACTGTCTTACCTCATGGACAGGCCGGAGACCAATTGCCTTCAGGGCAGGAAATATGGGGGCCTCTGACGATACACTTAAAATCCTGCCCCAAGCTGGAATATGGATAGACAGCAGTTATACCTTCCCCTATGTGGGGGGGCAGTGCCTGTTTAAAGAGAAAGAAAGGTATAACGGTTCAAAATGGTATGGAGATGTTCTTGAAGTGGCTCTGTCCGGATTTCGTCAGCCAAACTGGCCCGGACTTTATCCCAGCAAGCCTGTGGACCTGATGGGTTCTTCCTTTGAAGAGTGTCGCGATGCTGTGAGAATGATCTGTGATGCCGGGGCGGATGCTGTTTTGATTCTGCACAGTTTCAGCCTGTTTAAAGTAAAGGATATCCAGTATAACGGTGGTAAACTTAACCGGATTGTCACCCGACGGTTTGAAAAATTCTGTAAATGGCTGGCAGAAAACAGGACTCGCTACCCCGACCGGACCTTTTCCCAACTGGGGAAAATGGTTAAGGAAGATGGCTATTCCCCCAAGTCAGCCGAACCCTGCCTGATCAACAAACCGGCCCGGGCATTGACCCGGAAAGTTGTTCAAGGTTTAAATAATTTTTATTTTTTTTAACTGGTTTAGAATCTGCGTGATCTGCGGATGAAAGAATTTAAATAATGATACCCTTTATTGCCAGAAATATTTTTCGTTTTCAGGAAACGCTGCTGGGACGCCCCAGTTTTCAGATCCTTCATGAATTGAATAAAAGCCAGTGGTGGTCAAGGGATCAGCTTGAAAAATTAAGATCGGATCGATTGAATGTGCTGATTCATACGGCATATTCCCATACACCGTATTGGAAAGCGCTTATGGATTCCCATAAGATTACCCCTGCGGATATACGGACGGTGAAGGACCTGCAGCAATTCCCCTTGCTGAACAAAGACACCCTACGTGAAAAGCGTGAGCAGATGGTCTGGAAAGAAGAGGGAAAACGGGTGCAATTGGTTCGGACCAGCGGCTCCACCAATGAGGCTTTGGAATTCTACACCTCTTCCAGCCGGGAAGCCCACATCAATGCAGCCAGGATGCGAGGCCATGAATGGGTTGGCGTCCGCAGGGGAGAAAAGGAGATGTACTACTGGGGCTCCCCTGTGGAATTAAGCAAACAGGACAAAATCAAGCGGTTCAGGGATTTTCTTATCAATGACGGGCTGTCCAACGGTTTTGAACTGAATAAAGACCGGGTCCAGGAGTATGTCTCCCACTGGATGGCATGGAAGCCCAAATGCCTGTTTGGATATCCTTCCACTTTTGTTTTGACGGTCTCCATGTGCCGTGACATGGGGATTGATATTGGTGCACTTAAAGACAGAGGCCTTGAGGTGATTATTACTACATCCGAGCTGCTTTCGGATGTGGACCGTAATTTGATCAGTAAAGCGTTTGGAGTGCCGGTGTATGACTCCTACGGATTGCGGGAGGGAGGACTCATGGGGCACGAATGTGACCGGGGAACGATGCACTGCATGGACGAGCAGATCATCTTTGAAACCGTTGACCCAGAAACCTTGGAACCCACGGCCTGTGAGGGGGAACTGGTGGTCACGAATTTAGTTGGCAGAGCTTTTCCCATTATCCGCTACAGGACAGGTGATATTGTCACGCTTTCACAAAAAAAGTGTGCCTGCGGCAGACAATTGTCTTCAATTAAAATCAGCGGCGGCAGGGCCGTAGAGTTTATCGTAACCCAAACGGGGAAATGGGTCGTCGGCTACTCTTTCATCTATATTGCCAGGATGGTCAAAGGTATCGTTAAATTCCAGGTCGTTCAGGAAAAGCTTGGTGAGATTCAAATCCGGATTGCTGTGGACGCCCGGTTTCCGGAAAACGGCAAAAACCAGGTCAGGGAACTGGCCCGGCAGCGTTTGAACAGTGACGATAAGATCCTTGTGGAAATCGTTAACGATATTGACCCCGCACCCTCAGGAAAATATCGTCCGGTTATCAGCAAGGTCGCAGAACAACTTTATAAGGAACGGTCTTTTTCCTAGCAGATCCATTCCCGCATACTCTCAATTTTTTTAGTTATTGTTCTGGGACCGACAAGTCGCCAGCCCCGACGCCGATATACCAGAGCTTTAACCGCCTGGGAAACAGCCTTAAAATCAATTTCCAGCTGAACCGGTGACTTAAACTTCAACGGTTTCGTCTGGTGAATGCAATTTACTGCTTTTAAGACACCCGAATAAATTTCTTCCTGGACCATATGCGGATGCTTGCTTAAGGCGCAGTTTCTTCCCATCCCCTGTTTGGTGACAACCGTTTCTAACCACGGCATAAAAGTTAAAGCCTCCCGACATCCTTTGTCGTCGCTGGAAACAAAAATTACTGGGACATCAAACTCTCCTGCCACAGCACCATCCAATGCAATTTCTCCGACGGTCTGGCCATTGACGCGAATATTTTTATAGGATTCGGAACTGTACGTATGTGCCAGTATCGCATTTTTTGTTCCTTCCATGGCATGATAGCCGATCATCACCACCCCTGAAAAACTGTTGTCCAAGCCGGGAAAACGGCAGGTAAATCCTTTTCCCAAAATCAGTTTGCACCTTTTGTCCAACTGATCAATGCAAAGATTGAGCCCCTGGCCGTGACTGTCCCAAATCCAGACTTCCCGGGCACCGGAATCAAAAAGGGCCCGGGCTGCGGCATTGGCTTCAAGGGTAGCTTCCCGGCAGGCAAAATTGTAGTCCCGGGACGCACTTAGGGCTTTGCCTGCATTGCCCACAACGCAGGCCGGACCCTCGCAGTCAACTGATATGATGAATTTCATTTCTTTCCCTGTAATTCGTTAACTCGGCCTCAATCTAATCATAGATCTCCTTCATGAGTATTAAAAAATTTTAATATGCTTGTAAAACAATTATTTTTTATTTGTTTGAGTCATTATTCTCATGAAGCAGTTGTTTCAACCTAACTGTAAAATTCATACAAATCTGCTGTTCGTACTGATAGCAGGCTATACAGTGTTATTAATTTACGCAAGCCTCATGCCCTTTGACTTTTCGTTTGGAAAAGGCTTGCAGGATCAGTATAAATTTTTCTGGCGTTATTGGCCGTTCAATCCAAAAGCCAGGATCAGCGGCTCTGATGTGCTCAGCAACCTGATATTATATGCGCCTTTGGGATGGATGATTACGGTTCGCCTCAGGCTATCGAGTTGTAATTCAATAATTTCTCTGACAGTCTCGGGTCTTATCTGTTCTTTAATCAGTATTTTTGTTGAGCTACTCCAGATGTTTACTGTTTCAAGGGTAGCCAGCGGTTCTGACTGGCTCTTGAATACCATCAGTGGAATAGCGGGAGGTCTTTTCGGACTTGCTTTCGGACAAAGGGTATGGATTTCCGGCATTGACTGGTTAAAAAACAGTTGGCAAAATAAACCTGTTGTAATCGCCGCTCTGATTCTTGCCGGATTGACGGCAGCAGATGCGCTGTCTCCGTTTATGCCCACGATCCTGTTAAAACAGGTGGGTCGAAATTTTAAGCGCTCTCATTTTTCTCTGAATTTGGGATTTACAGTACATCCCTGGCATTGGTGGCTGCTTAAAGTCGGATTGGTTTATGCATGCCTGACCCTGCTGTTCAGTTCGTTTCTGAAACACAAATCCAGCTTTTCAAGGTTGGTACAGGCAGTTGTTGTTGGAGGACTGTTTTGCTCGTCGCTTGAAGTGGCTAAATTGTTTATTGTATCTCGTTCTTTCAATATCGCCAATGTGGTTTCCGGATGGGTGGGGTGTATTGGCGGGATGGCAATAGGTCTGTTATCCGAAAAACAAGAAACCACTGCAAAATTGAATTGGGGTATCGGGTTAATACTGTTATATAGTTTTTATCTTGCGTGGTTTCCTTTTAGCTTTAACTGGTCCATTGAGCAGATACCGGCAAGGCTGCCGTCTGTCTCAAAATTACTCCCCTTGTACGATTATGCCATGGGAGCAAGCCTGAACCATGCAAGATTGTTTGTTCAGAGTATCTTTTTGCCGGCCATGCTGGTATATCTGTTAAAAATACGATTTGGGTGGTTTAAAAGAAAACACTATGGTGTTTGGATGGCTGCTGTTTTCTGTGCTGTTCTTGGCGTATTCCAGGAAGGCGGCCAGCTTTTTTTACCATCAAGATATCCTTCTGTGACAGACATATATTGTTTCGCAGCAGGCGGGTATCTGGGTGCTGTGGCCGTAATTTTTCCTGATAACGTGGATGTGCGAGGATAAATGGGAAATAAAACAGTACAATTTGCCGCTGCAGGAGATTTTCTTTTAACAGCCAGGTCCAGCGACCAGCCCGGACGTGGGCTTGAGGCGCTTTCCGATGAAATTCAATCTCTTTTTAAATCGTGTGACCTGGTTTTTGCGAATCTGGAATGTACCCTTGAAGGGAATGAAAAAATTCCCACAGAACCCCGTGTGCTGACAACGGAAAGCCAGATTTTATCCCTTGAACAATCCGGAATTGATTGTGTCTCGCTGGGAAACAATCATGCCTTTGACTGCTATGACCAGGGATTCATTCGTTTGAGGGAAATGCTGTCCGATATCGGCATCAGGAGCTGTGGGGCAGGATTGAACATGCAGGAGGCAATGGAACCGGCTATATACGATATTCAAGGAATACAACTGGCGATCATAGGCGTTGTAGACCGCTCCAGTGGGATATACCGGTTTGCCGGAGAAAGCAACAGTGGCGTGGCACCACTTGAGACCGAAAGCGTATGCCTCCAGATAAGGGAACTGAAACAGATGGTGGATCATGTCATTATTTCTTCCCACTGGGGCATGGAGCGGTTCCGGATTCCTTCACCGGAACAAATGAATCAGGCCAGGGCGTTTGCCGATGCCGGCGCTTCATTGGTGCTTGGACATCATCCCCATGTGGTTCAGGGCATGGAAATGGTCGAAAATGTGCCAGTGGTTTACTCGTTAGGAAATTTTATGTCCAGCCATGTCTACTGGGACAGCGGAGACAACCTGGACTGGAACAAATTTGAGCGGGTGGGCTGTATATTTATGTGTGAGTTCACAAAAGACAACGTAGTTAACATTCAACAGATCCCTGTGTATGATGACGGCGTTTGTATTAAAATTGATAAAAACGGTTGGGCAGACAAATGTATTTCTAAAGTCAATCGACTTCTGGCTTCGGGGGTGACACAAAAAACCTATGACCATGAAGCATTCAGGGTGAACAAGATTTTACCAGTTCTTTCTCATTTGAGCTGGCAGGGTTTGAAAAAAATTCGCCCCGGGCATTTTATTAGAGCCTATAAAAAACTGGTGCCGTAGGCCAAGGAGATCTCATGAAAGCTTTCTTTTATTGGGGAGGGGCGTTTCTATTCTTAATAATAAGCATGTTTTCGGTTGTATTCGCACTTGAATACGATAGTAGCGGACAAAATTATCAAAACGGGACAAAAACAATCCAGGTCTCAGATTTAACCTCTCTCAAATCTGCACTTTCTAAAGCAGAGCCCGGTGACCGAATTTTGATTACCCAGGGGATTTATGATGGTGGTTTCAGGCTTGGAGACATCCAGGGTACAAAAAAGCGGCCCATTGTAATTGCCGGAAACGATCCTGAGTATCCCCCCGTGTTTCAAGGCCGGGGCGAAGCTGTAAAGATGAGTCGGGTTGGATATGTAAAAATAGAAAATATCAGAATTGAAAAACGATCCGGCAATGGGATAAATATTGACGATGGAGGTGATTCTGAACACCCTTCTCATCATATCATTTTGGAAAATCTTCAAATCAGTGAGATTGGAAAAAAAGGTAATATAGATGCGATCAAAATGTCAGGGGTAGACCATTTTGTTATTAGAAATTGTAAAATACAGGGATGGGGCGGTTCAGCTATTGATTTTGTAGGCTGCCACCAGGGGGTTGTGCAGGGGTGCACGTTTGAAGATATGCCAGGATATCGTACTAAGAACGCCATACAGATTAAAGGAGGCTCACAGCGTGTACTTATTGAAAATAATGCGTTTATAAATTGTGGGGAGCGGACCGTTAATATAGGTGGAAGTACCGGGACCCCTTTTTTTAGACCTCAAAATGCAGATTGTGAAGCTGACAATATAATTGTGGCAGGAAATAATTTTGTTGGCGGAGAGGCACAAATCTCATGGGTGACCAGCCAGAACTCTCATGTGCATCATAATATCTTTTACCTGCCGGAAAAATGGGTCGGCCGTATTCTTCAAGAAACAAAGGATAGTCGATTTATTTTATGCAGGAAAGGTTTTTTTGAAGCCAACATGGTGGTTACCGATGAACGGGTCCAAACTTTTTTTAACATTGGTCCCAATACCCAGCCGGAAATGTTTTCTTTTTCAGGAAATGCTTGGTATCGGTTTGAATCGGATGAGAAACCAGATCTGCCTACGCTCGAAGTCGGCGGGATCTATGATGTATATCCCGATTTGATTGATTTTGGAACGGCTAAAATGAGGATTGGGTCAAGGTCAGATAAGTTGAAGAACATCGGACCTAAAGCGTACACGCCATGGGATCATGGAACTGATTTTGAAGACATACATATACCTGAGGTAAAATGGGTTGAGCCGGCCCGGAAATCCGGACGCATCCCCATGCAAACGGCAATTATAGTAGGGCTGTTGGGTTTTAGTTTTTTAGTGGTAATAATACGGCGTGCAAAAAAATAAATTGAGAATTGCCTTTTTTATGAAAAATTTATAACTCTCGAGTAACAATGCAAAAAATAATATATCAGGATCTCATTGAATTTTTACAAAAAGTCTCCCTGTTTTCATCTGTACCGACAGATCAGATCAGAGAGATTGCCGGATTGTTCGAAAAAAAATTTTATCACAAGGGGGATATTATCTTCCGGCAGGGAGAGCCTGGGGATTCCATGTATGTGATTCGATCAGGCATGGTGTCTGTTCACAAAGAGGAGGAAGGGCGAAAACTTTTTGTCTCTGAGTTGAAGCGAGGAGATTTTTTCGGGGAAATGTCTCTTCTTTCAGAGTCGCCCAGAAATTCCACGGTAGAGGCGTCACTGGATGTAACTTTGTTTTGTCTTACCCGTGAAAATTTTGATGTGCTAATTAAAACAGATAAAAGCATTGGACTGTACCTGAGCCGTTTTTATGCCAAACGTATGAGTATTCTGGCAAAGGGAGATGGTCCCCAGGCCATGGCCCCAACATTTTATGCTGTATCTGCCACTGGACCGGAGTTGGGAGTATCCCATTTTTTATATTCTGTTTCCTTTCATATTTCTGATGAGTCACATAAACGTGTGGTGGTGATTGAACCTCACCTTGAAGCTGACAGGATCATGCTAAAATATGATTTGGCCCACATGGAATGCCCTACCCCTGACCTTTTCAGACTCCTTCCCCCAAGCAGCTATAAACCCGAAGATATTCACTGGTATAAACATTTGTCAGGGTTTCATGTTCTTCAGTTGCGAACCGGATTTTCTGACAGGCTTTCTGAAATTATGCCTGTTCTGATGGCTGGTCTGAAAGACGCCTATGATGTGGTATTTTTTAACCTTACCCATTGTCTAAATGACATGGAGCGGTTGTTTGTCCGACTGTGTGATCGGACATTTTTGCTTATTCACAATACTGAAGAAAAAATCGGGGAGGTTAGAACCAGGCTTCTGGAGCTTGAGCAGATTTGCGGCGCTAGTGCGTTTTTAGGACGCATCAGGGTTGGAGTCAGCCATCTCTATGGAAAATGTGGAGTGGCCCGGCAAGAACTGAAACAACGCCTGGGACTTTGCGAAACGCCAGGCATCTGGGTGGACCGTTCGGAACCCGCGTTTAAAGACCGGATAGATACCCATAAATGCTTCCCTGTAAGGGGGGCCAGGGCGGTTGCCCGCGAAATTGCCGGTATCCGGTTAGGGCTTGCGCTGGGTGCCGGCGGTGCAAGGGGGTGGGCCCATATCGGAGTATTAAAAGTGTTGGAGGATGCAGGTATTCACATTGACATGATTTCAGGAACCAGCATGGGAGCCCTGGTGGGCGGAATTTATGCGGCCACAGCTTCTTTTAAAAAATTAAAGAAGTCCACCATTGACCAAATTCTTACCCGGGCTGACACCCGCCGGAAAATTTTTGATTATACTCTGCCCAAACAAGGCTTGCTCAGAGGTAAAAAGGCGGCCCAGCTTATAAGAAAAGCTGTGAGCAATGCAGATTTCTTGGATTTGATGATTCCGACTTACTTGGTGGGAGTAGATATCTTGAATGAAGAGGAGGTGATTATTGAAACCGGAGATGTTACGGATGCCATCCGTTCCAGTATTGCAATTCCAGCTGTGTTTTCTCCTTTTAAACACCAGGGCCGGTGGATGGTGGACGGCGGACTTTTAAATCCGGTGCCGGTGGATGTTCTGATTAGGAAAGGCGCTGATATGGCTATTGCAGTAAGCATTGAATCCAAGACAGCAAATACCGTTCCACAAAACAAGGATCCCGGCATTAAGGAGATTATCTCCCGAGCCATAAGTATTGTTCATGGCCGGGCAACAAGAGACTATGTAAAAAATGCAGACCTTGTACTCTATCCGGATGTGGGGACGTTTGCCTGGGATGATTTCCATGAAGGTCTTGCACTCATGCACCGCGGCATGGAGGAGTGTTTGGGGCGCCTTCCGGATATTCAAAGAATGATTAATGAAAAACATCGCCGAACTCATCTGGGTTCTTGATCCCCCCTGATACTCCAGCTCGCATAACAAATTATCGTAAAAATTTTGATACCTATGAAGGCGACCATCTATTTCCCCTGGATGTTGAAAATCTTCCCAACCACCTTCGTTTAGTTTTTTGCTTATTTTATTCTTGCATTTTGCCAATTTGGGGCAATATCTTTATTCAATCGTAACATCCCGTTAAACTTTGTATAATTCTAAAAAACTCATCATATGATTTATTGATAGGCGTTTCGATGCTTTTTGCTCATTTTAATTATTTATTTCACGCTTTTTTTAAAAATTGATATTATACTGAGATAATTTTTATTTGGCTTTGCTATTGTATTTTTACGCTCTTTGAATAGTATCTTTCAATATTATTAGGAGATATACATGAGAATAGAAGCCATGTTTGAGAAACTTAAATCCATCGGTATCGAAAATCGGCAAACCTATATGAATCAGGCATTTTCAAGGAATATAGGCCTGTTAACAGAATGTGAACAGGAAAAATTGGGCAAAACCCGCGTTGCCATTCCAGGAATGGGGGGGGTGGGTGGCGCACACTTGATTACCCTTGTCAGGTCAGGAATCGGCAAATTCAACATCGCTGATTTTGATGTCTTTGATCCGGTGAATATTAATAGGCAATACGGGGCGACCGTAGATTCTTTTAACAAACCCAAACTTGAAGAAATGAAAGAAAGGGCCTTATCAATAAACCCTTACCTTGAACTCAATTGCTTTGAAAATGGTATTAATGAAGAAAACATAGACCATTTTCTTGATGAAGTTGATGTGGTTATTGACGGACTTGATTTTTTTGCATTTGAAATCCGGCGTAAGATGTTTCTTCGCGCTGCACAAAAAGGAATCTACGTGGTGACAGCCGCACCATTAGGGTTTAGTTCAGCGGTATTGGTTTTTTCACCAAATGGCATGGGATTTGATGAGTACTTTAATGTCAATGACGACATGTCTTCTGAAGATAAATACCTCTCCTTTGCCATGGGACTAGCACCAAAACCCACTCACTTTAGTTACATGAACCTTGCAAAGGTTGATTTGAACGCCAAGGCGGGGCCGTCTCTGAGCATTGCATGCCAGCTATGTTCTGGAATGGCAGCGGCCGAAGCATTGAAAATTGTTTTAAACAGGGGCTGTGTCAACCCCGTGCCTTGCTATATCCAGTATGACAGCTATTTAAACAGGTTTAAAAAAGGGAAATTGCACCTTGGAAACAAAAACCCAGTACAACAGGTGAAAAAAATCATTGTCAAAAAGCTTCTTACAAAAAAAGGGAAATAAAATGAGCAGACAATATTTAAATTTATTATTTAAATTTCCCCGAACGTTTTTCTGCCTGCTTTCAATCGTAACCTGCTATTCGACTTATTTATTTTCCCATCTTCCAGTTGAAACCTCCGTGGAATCCCTGATAATGGAAGACGACCCGGATCTTGTTTTCTACGAAAAATTCAAGCGAATTTTTGGCGAAGATGAATTTATTATCATTGCATTTTCATCAAACGATATCTTTACTCCGCAAATGCTTAGTGAAATCCACAAATTGACTCAAAAGCTTGAGGGCATCAAAGAAGTAAAAGAAGTTGTCAGCATCACCAATGTGGAGAGTATCCTGGGAACAAAGAATGATTTTTTTGTTCAACCTTTATGTGAACAGATTCCGGAATCTATGGAAGCTGCAGAAGAAATAAAGAAGAGGGCTTTCAGCTTACAGTCGGTAAAAAATAACATTATTTCAAACGACGGAAAAGCATCCCTGTTTCTGGTAAGGACCCTTCCCCATGAAGGCGATGAGACCTATGACTTGAGACTTCTTCAAAGTATTGACCAGGCATTTAAGGACCATGCTTTAGCTGACGGTTCCAAGCTTAGCGCCGATACTATCCATACTGCCGGCTGGCTTGTGACCGACGTGAACATGAGTTCACACATTAATCGGGACAATCAAATTTTCATGCCTTTGATTTATGCTATTCTTGGTTTTTTTCTGTTTTTGACTCTAAGAAGCGCAATCGGTGTTGCCATAGGGCTATTTAATATCACTCTTTGCCTGCTTTGGACAATGGCCGCCCTATATCTATCCGGTGGTGCCATAAGTCCCATGACAGCCATATTGTCTCCGTTGATGATGGCCTTGGCCGTTTCCGATAGCATCCATGTATTGCTCCATTTCTTTCAGAAAAAACGGTGTAGGGAAACCGTAATGAATACCTTGAAGGAGACTGTTGACGAGTTATGGAGGCCCTGTTTTTTAACCAGTCTTACGACAGCCATAGGTTTTTTATCCCTTCTTGTCAGTGATATTCCGCCAATTCGGCATTTTGGACTTGCCGCAGCCATAGGCATGATGGCAGAATTTTTTTTAACCATGACTCTGATCCCGTTGATTATTTATTTCCTCCGAAATACTAAAAGCGTGGTAAAAGATTATAAAATTCAAGGGAATTATTTATCCAGGATGTCCAATGGCATCGCTTCATTTGTTTTGAAAAATAAGAATATTATTCTATGTCTTTCAACTGCCTGCATTGTTGGATCTATGTTCGGTATTTCTCGCATTAAGGTGGAAACAAATTTAATAGAATATTTTAAAAAAAGCAGCGCTATATACAAGGATTTTCAATTTATTGACACCCGTCTCAACGGAGTGGATACCCTTGAAATATCAATCAAAAACAAAAATGATAAAAGCCTGATGACTCCTACCGCATTAAATAAGGTCCAGGCAATAGAGACCTATCTGAATACCCTGCCCTTCGTTGGCACAACCACTTCTGTAAATACGTTCATCAAGCAGATGAATAAATCATTCCATGCCGAAGACCCCCAATTTTATTCCATTCCGGAGTCAGCAGAAATGATTGCCCAATATCTACTGATCTACGGAGGAGACGAAATCTACAACTTTCTAAATGACGAATACACCTGGACCCGAATTTCAGCCCGAATTTCCGAACATAGTTCCAGTGAACTGGCCAAGTATCTGTTGGATATCAGTTCGTTTATCGAAAACAATATCAATACCGATGACATTGAAGTCCGGGTTACCGGCAAAACATTTTTGGTAAATAAACTACTGAAAAGTATTGTGGACAGTCAAATGAGCAGCCTTTTACTGGCGTTCATAATTATCTTCAGCATTTTGTTTCTGGTATTTAAATCTTTCAAACTCGGGGGCATTTCATTAATTCCCAATGGGGTGCCTATCATTTTTAATTTGGGCCTTATGGGCTTTTTAGGGATCCCGTTGAACACAGCCACCGCCATTATTTCTGCCGTCGCCATTGGCATTGCCGTGGATGACACCATCCACTACCTGACCACATATCAATCATTCAAAAATAAGGGGGTACCTACGGGGCAGGCGGCACTTGAAGCGCTAAAGACTAAAGGAGAGCCTATTATGGTGACATCCTTTATCCTGTGTTTTGGATTCGGAGTTATGGTATTTTCAAGCTTTGTTCCAACTATCCAGTTCGGTTTTTTAAGTGCTGCCATTATGCTATTCGCCATTCTTAGCGATCTTTTAATTCTTCCAAGTATATTGTTGGCTGGATATAAAAAATAAGCTCATCGTTTGTTTGTGTTTGCAAGATCTATACAGGAAAAATAATTACAATTACAATCCATGTGAAAAAAAATACCCAATTATAAGTAACTTTTTACCAATATTCTCCAATTTCTTACATACTTTTCCCAACCACATCTGACAGCACGTATTTGTTTGAAAAACCCGGGGAGCATGGACAAATTTCAATCACGTAAAACCACAAGAATTACAGCGTATTATCTTTTTAACGTAAAAATATATACCTTTTTTTATAACTGGCAAAGGATTTGCATTAACAGTTAACAATAGTTTTGCCGAAACCTAAGAATAAAACTATTTGTCATTAACACAAATTTAATTTACTAGAGGAGAATCTTAAATGAAAAAATTATTGGGTTTTTTAATTATAGGCGTCTTTTTCTTAGCAAGCTCAAACGCCTTCGCATTCACTGAAACTAACTGGTATTGGAATGTGTCTAATGTTAGTACCGCTTACGATACCGGTTGGGATGCAGATGGCATTACATCCCTCATGAAATCGATAACTTACTATGCCATTACAACCTCAAATATTGATACTGGGGGCAACATTACGGATAAAGGTGTAGGTGTATTTACGGGCATGACCTCATATAACGGCGCAACTGGCGATAATGAAGGGCTCAGTGATAGTTTGAATGGAGACTACCAAATTACCTTTGCGTGGAATGATATTACTGGTAAAGTTGATAATCAAATTGGAACTATGGTCTATGCAAGTTACTCTACTGGTACCATTAACTTTTACCTAAACAAAGACAAATCGTATGATCCCGCATTATCATCAACATACACTGATGGAGACTACCTCTTTTCATTAGCGATCACTGGAGGAAACTACTCACTTGATCTGTCTTCAGGAGATGGCGAATATTCCTTAGAAGGCTATGTGAGCTATGTTGTGGATGACTTTTGGTACACAGAAAAGAATACTGATCTCTCGGACCTGTCGGCGACTACGATATCAATGATTTCCCATGGCGACAATAATCAGGCTGACATTACTACAAACCCTGACGGATCTCTGATAGTTATTTCAGACCATGATTCGTCATTTGAAATAGCGGTTGTGCCTGAACCCGCAACTTTTACTCTCTTGGGATTAAGTCTTATCGGTTTTGCAGGTATCGCAAGAAAAAGGTGTAGATCATAACTGCCATAAGAAATATAAAAAGCGGTTAATTAAAAAGAGCGAAAGCTCGCCTTATGCAAAATAAGGCGAGCTTTTTTTATGCAATCAATCTCATCTACCGAAGAATAACATCGCTCCGGCAAGCATGTGTATCACTCGATTTAAAGTGCTTGACTCATTCTGTTCGCATGCAACTGTGATATAACAACCTAAATATCTCGAAAACTGGATTCAAAACATTTTATTGAGGGTTCACCGAGCGGTTTATGGACGCCCCCCCCCAAATTCATCATAATCAGGAATTTTTAATTGACAAAGCTTAGCCTCCCATAATAAAAGTTAACTTGTAAATTCAAGCGTTATCATAAAGTAATTAAAAAGCCAATTGACTTTTATAGAGGCTGCTCATGAAAACCTGCTCCCCAATTATTATATCCCTTCTCATTATACTGATCTCCTGTACCGGATGCGCTAACAAAGAAGAAAAAAAAGCGACCTACATTAGAAAAGGAAACGAATATTTTGATGCAAAGGAATACAGAAAGGCTGAGATAGAATTTAGAAACGCTTCCGAAATTGACAATACGGATACTGCCGTTCTTTTGAAACTTGGTGAAATATTCATGAAAACTGGCCGGTTAAAAATGGCCTTCACCCTATATTCCAGTGTAGTGAAACTGGACCCGGAAAATATTGAAGCCCTAATTAAGCTGGCTCAGTTTTATTTTCTTGACAGAAGACTTCCTGAAGCAAAGGCCCGTATCGAAATAGTTTTAAACAAAGCCCCCCGAAATCTGGATGCTCTGTTCCTTAAAGGCCAGATACTGTTGAAGAGAAAACAAATAGAAGACGCCCAGGCCGTTTTTGAAAAAATACTTGAAATCCAGGATAATTATATGGAAGCTCTTCACGCTATGGCCGCAGTCAAGACTCTTCAAAAAAAATTTGGAGAGGCTGAAGCATTGCTTCTCAGAGCGGTCGCATCCACAAAAGACGCTATGAAAGCCAGGATCACTCTGGCTCAGTTTTACATCATACAAAAACAGCTCGATAAAGCAGAGGAACAGTTAGACCTGTCTGCAGCTGAAAGCCCTGAAAACGCGGTTCATCAAATGATTTTAGGTTCGTTTTACCTAAAAACAAAAAACCTCCAAAAAGCTGAAGCTGCATTTAAAAAGGCAGTTGAAATAGAGCCGGACTCTCCGCGCACCTTGTTAACCATAGCAGAGTTCTACGCATTCACGGACAAAAAAGATCAAGCTCTCAAATGGTTCAAAAAAGCTGCATCTCTTGATCCGGAGAACAGCAACACCCATATGGCTCTGGCTAGATTTCAATACAAGGAAAAAAAAATAAATGAAGCCGAAATTCTGGTTGATGACATTCTTAATAAACGGCCCAAATTACCAGATGCCAGAATACTGAAAAGCGAAATCTTGATTTTTAAAAAAGAATTTCAGTCCGCATTCAATATCCTGACACCACTGGGGATAGAAGATCCAAAATCCTACAAAATTCAATATTTTAAGGCACTTTGCTGTATCGGCCTGGGAGAATTACCCCAGGCCGCCTCGGCTGCACTCAGGGCCGTTGACTTGAAACCAGAATATATCCAGGCAAGACTGCTGCTATCCGAAATTTATTTGCGCCAGCAATCCTTTGATCTTGCTGTAAATCAGGCCTCTGTAGTAATTAAAGCGGATCCTAAACTATATCGGGCGTATCTTATCCGTGGCAAGGCATATACTGGTTTAAAAAAATTCAAGGATGCAGAAAACGATTACAATCAAATGATTCAGATTGCACCGGACGATCTGGAAGGATACTATAACCTGGCTTTGTTCAAGTCTCTTTCTGGAGAATTTGACCAGGTTGCACCTCTTCTTGAAAAAGTCCGATCTTTGAACAACAAATTTCCTGGTGTGTTTTTCTTAAGTATCCGCAATGCGTTAGCTCAAAGAGATTTTGATGGAGCACAAGCCATTTGTCTTCGTTATATGGAAATTTTTAAGGACAATAACAGGCTTAAAGCCATGGTCATGAATACCCGCGCGACACTGTATATGACCCAGAAAGATCTGAATCATGCAGAATTAGAGCTGCACAAGGCCATCGACCTTGATCCGGACTATCTTAACTCCTACGGAACGCTTGCAAAAGTATACTTGGCCCAAAAGAATATCGACAGTGCGAAAAAACAATACCTGACTATGATTGAAAAAAACAGCAGGTTTGCACCGCCCCATATGCTTCTGGCCGTTCTTTATGAGGCGCAGGAAAATTATAGTGAAGCGGAAATGCAGTACCGTAAAGCCCTTGAAATTGATCCTAATTATTTTGCCGCAGCCAATAATCTGGCATTTCTTCTTGCAAGCCGGACGGATAAGTTAGACGAAGCCTTGGCCTTGGCAAAATTTGTCAAGGCCCGTCAACCAGAAGATCCAAGTGTAATGGACACTATGGGATTTGTCTATTACAAAAAAGGATTTTACGGCAATGCTGTTTCCGAACTTTTGGACTGTATGGAAAAAACTCCAGACAACCCCATTGTGAGGTACCACCTGGGCCTGGCATATTACGGTAAAGGAGAGAAAAAACAGGCCCTAAAGGAACTCACCAAGGCATTGGAACAAAATGAAGATTTTCCCTGGGCCAGTGACGCAAAAAAACTGATAAAGGAGATAAAAAAAGGATGAGAACTACTTCTATTGCCGGATGGAGCCTTTTCATCGCGGTCTTTCTTCTTTTTGATGTTCAGGCTGCAGAAATTACCGGCAGCCAGCTTGCACAACAGATATTTGACCGGGATAGGGGAAAGGATTCCCTATCCTCGTCCCAGATGGTTCTGATTAACAGAAGCGGTAAAAAAAATGTACGCTTTTTTGCCACTAAACGGGTTGAGGAAAACGGACTGGAAACCCAGTTGCTCCGTTTCACAGATCCGGCCGATATTAAGGGGACCGGCTTTTTAAGCATAGAGCAACCCGGCTGGGAGACGGAACAATTTTTATATCTGCCGGCGTTAAAACGGACCCGGCGAATTGTCAGTTCCCAGAAAGATCAGCGTTTTGTCAACAGTGACTTCACCTTTGAGGATATGGAGCGTCATCCTGTTTCTGATTATACCTATCAGATTACAGGGTCTGAGAAGTTCGGCCCTCTGGACTGCCATATCCTTGAAAGCCGCCCCAAAGAGGGTGCGAAATCCCAGTACAGTCTGACGATCAGCCTGGTCTCTAAAGAGGCGCTTATACCCGTTCAGGTTAAATACTTTGACAAAAAAAATAATCACATCAAGACCTATAAAGTTATGAGACTTGAGCAGGTCCAGGGCATATGGACAGAAATGGTCGCCATGATGGAAGATTTTACAAAGAATCACAAAACCTATATGAAACAGGAAAGCATCCAGTATAATACTAATATAGACAAGGCAGACATCTCGCGGGAAAATTTGGAAAATTACTGATTCGGTAATGTTATTGCGCTTCTTGGTGAAACAACCCGAATTCAAAGGAGCGGCGATGATAAAAAATGCGTATTTAATTATATCTTTTGTCGTAACAAGTTTCTCTTCTTTTTCATTTCCGACAATTTCTTGGGCACTGCATGCAAACTGTGTTAACTATATTGATCTCAGCAGGCAAAATGTTTTTGAAACGGCAGTGGTTCAGACCCCTGCCAAAGATTCTGCTGCTATCAGAATCCTGCCGTCGTCCCGTACCCATGAAGGTGGGTTTGTGCCAGAAACGGAAGTTGCCGCTGCCAATCCTTTACCGGACCAGGGGCAAGGAGGATTATCGTTGGGCGACGATGCACTGTCCGACAGTATTTTTGAGGACACCGAGCCGCTGGAAAATGAATCCGGATTTTCCATATCAGGTTCAATCCAGGCCAGAGGAACCGCCCAGACCAGGGATGACCCTGCTGTTGAAAATAATCAGACCCTGCGAGACAGGATAATTCTTGAAGGGAAATACAAAAAGGCCATTAGCGTTTCTGCCCTGTCCGATTATCTTTATTTCGGAAGCGAAAGCAGAGAGGACGATTACGATTTAACACTCCACGAAGCCAAGTGGGAGCACCTTACAAACAACTACGGTCTGTCTATCGGTAAACAGATCATCAGATGGGGTAAAACCGATCAGGTTAGCCCGGTTGACACATTAAACCCTGAAGATTTCAGGGAATTCATTCTTCCTGATTATGAAGAACGAAAGATACCGATCTGGATGGCAGATGCTCGTTTCTTTTCAAACTATTTCACCCTTGAAGGGGTGTTTATTCCTTTTTTCAAAGCATCCAAATTGCACTGCTTTGATACAAATTGGTCTATTTTCGGCCACTTGAAAAATGAAATGACAGGCAATCTCAATTCCCTGTCACCGGCCATGCAAGATTATATAGAAACTTATATCGATAACCTGACCGTCCATGAAAAAAAGCCTGATCATGAATCAGAATTTGCAGCCCGACTCACTACCACCATAAAGCAGATAGATCTGGGATTTACTTTTCATCAACGAACTGAAGATAATCCATATTTTAAAAGTTTTCCGGTAAAAAATATCAATGTAAATGGTAATATGTCAGGTTCGAATATAGAATCAATTTTTAGTACTGCAGATTTTAAAAATGAAGATATTGAGGTTGAGTATAAAAAGACAAGAACCGTTGGCTTTGAATTTGAAACTACATGGAAAAATATTGGCCTTAGAGGGGAGGCTGTCTGGAATGAAAATGAATCCTTTTTGACATCATCCCTTACATCTGACCGTAGTCCGACACTTACTTATGTGGTTGGTGCGGACTATACCTCTTCGGGAAATACCTATTTTAATATCCAGTTCATGCATTTCCACATTTATGATTACTCCTCTGAAATTCTCTATTTTGACCAAGACTCCGTTTCTCTGCTCGGAGAGATAAGCACAGACCTTGTTTCTGATTGGCTCAAAGGCGCAGTTAAATATAATGTTTCTTTAAATAACGCATCGCATTATGTTACACCGTATTTAAAATACACCTATATCACCAACCTTGAGTGTATCGTCGGGATTAGCATTTTGGGGGGCGATCAGGATACCTGGTTTGGGCGCTATAAAGATTACGACCTATGCTATATAAATGTTACATACCGTTTTTAATTGTTGCCGGTCTGTTCGTCTTTGACATAGTGTTCTAGCAGAAGCGCCTGAATTAGTTCCCAGTCTATGATTTTTGCAGGACTTATGTCAGGGTGTCCTGGGAAAACTGATCCGGAATCTCCAGGCTGAACCTGGAGTCCACCATGAGGCGAAGAGGGGAAGATATATTGTCTCGAATAAAAGGGGTACTTTGTTCCGAGAGACTCACAGGGAGCACGGCAAATTCCACCTGTCCTTCCTCTTTAAAGAGCTTTTTTTTCCAATACCCGAAACGGTGGCGGATCAAACCGTTTCGCCTGCAGTATTCGGCTTGACTGAGGCCGGTATCCTTCCAGTTCGCCAGATGTTTCTGGTAAAATTGGCGCGGGGTCTCTCCTGATGCTGGTGATTCCGGGCTGTTTGTGATGGTGACAATTTCTTCCATGTTGTAGTAAGATTCCCTTTGCTGTGTTCGTTTAAAGATGGCTTACTATCGCACGGCTTATAAGCCGATGGAAGATGGGGTTTGTAGAGCGCTTACTTCCATACGTCCTTTCTTATCATTTTCATAACGTAAATTCCACTTTAGTACGTGGTCTTAAATTCGGGGGGGGGGGGGGGGGGGGGGGACCGCAGTTCAAAAAAAATAGGCGATGGATCTGGGTGGGGGAAAAGCGCTTGACAAATAATACTAAAAATTACAAACTACTACAGTGCTTTTTAATCAAATTATGATAAAAAATAATACAGGTTAACATAAACATGCTCAGCAAAAACATTACTTACGACCGATTTCGGTTCGGCCAAGTTATAGATGATGAAATCTTAAAGGATACCTTCCGAATGAGGTATGAAGTCTATGTGGATGAGTTTGGGTTTGAAAACAAAACTGATCATCCGAATGGATTAGAAACAGATGAGTATGAAAAGGAATCCATTCATTTTGCCTGTCTGAATGAAACAGATTCCGTGGTTGGAACCATACGGTTAGTTCTCCATTCAGACAAAGGGTTTCCCATTGAACATGCAACGAAATTAAATTTCCCAGGGAAGAAACCTGCTCCGGAAAAAATTGGAGAAATCTCTAGACTCACGGTAAGCAAAGATCTTCGGCGTCGTAAAGAGGACGGAATATACGGCGTAGAGTCTTATTTAAGGAAGAAAGAAGGAGGGGTATTACCTGACGATGGAACTATTCCAAAAGAAATGGCGGGTAGAAAAAATCCTATCATCGTTTTAGGACTTTACAAGGTCATGATCCAAGAAAGTATGCGACAGGGGCTGAGTCATTGGTACATGATTACTGAAAAAAAATTATACTATGCCTTGAAAAAATATGGATATCTATTCCATCAAATTGGGGAACCTGTACAATATCATGGTGAAAGGATTCCCTATTTTGCAGATATCCATGAACTTTTGGTCAATTTGAAGCAAGAAAACGCGGGAATGTATGACTTTTTGCTTAATGGGCTGGAACAAGAGTATTGGCCGAGAACTTAGCGCGCTAAAGCGCGAGTTTTTACTCCCCTACAAAGTGCATGGCTTCTTGATTGCAACCAGGGCACCCTAAAACCGGCATAAAGCCTTCATAATATCTGCCTTCAAACTCAGCAATCCCCATCTCAACATCAATAATTGCTTCATTTCACAATGACAATGGGAACAACGATAGCTGTATTCCTCCGGAGGAGGGCCGAACGGAATGTCCGCCCCCTCTATCAACTTTTTCTTGCTCAATTTTCACTTCCTCTAAAGTCGAAAAAATATCAAACAGAGTACCGTATTGGGGATGCCATATCGACATCAATTCCATAACGTTTTCGCAAGATTGACACCGCATGGGCCCCTGGAAGGGGCCTGTCGCTAATTGTTACTTCTTATTAATTTTCAAAATCAAATTCCATTTGTCGATTTTCTGTACTTTCTTGGTGTCTGATATATTGACGTACCTGGTTTTCATCTAACCCAACCGTACTTACAAAATAACCTCTCGCCCAAAAACTCTTTGAACCTCTCATCTTATTTGAAAAATCTTGGTGCAACCGGATTGCGCTTTTTCCTTTCAAGAAACCAACCACATATGAGACGCTGTATTTCGGCGGTACTGAAAGGCATAAATGGACATGATCCGGCATTGCGTGACCTTCAACTAATTCAATGCCTTTTTGACGGCATAAGTCTCGCATTATCTCACCAAATCTCCGCCTCACGTGTCCATACAACTTTTTCCGTCTATATTTGGGTACCCATACAATATGATATTTACATTCCCATCTAACATGAGATAAGCTCTCGTATTCTTTCATACAAACTTTCTTCCCGACCTGCCTTTTGGGGCCCTCGGGAAGAAAGTTTACCTCGCCTGGTCGGCGGAACTTATCAGGATCACACCAGCAGAGCTGGTGGTTTAATGCGATTAATTAATGACGAATTATACGAAGTTCTTTGGAAAAAATGGCAAAACCGCACCCAAGACATCTGAGTATTTTTCAATGAGAAAACCCAAACCAGATTTATGAAAGGTCTTTGTAAAAAAGCCAACATTGATCCGCCTTTTGGTTTTCATGCACCTATGCACTTAATGTCTTCATTGTTAGATGACGATCCGAAAATTTCAACGAAAACTATTCAAAAAATCCTTGGTCATGCAAGCCAAAGAACTACAGAAATTTACCTGCATGAATTGGATGGAGCTGTTGAGAATGCAATGGATTCAATCTCCGGCAAATTCACGTCCGAAATCCAAAGCCACAACCAATCCCCCGCAACCACCAACAAGAAAGGGCTTCCAGCAAAACCGCTGAAAGCCCTTTCTTTTATATGGTCGGGACGACTGGATTTGAACCAGCGACCACTTGTCCCCCAGACAAGTGCGCTACCAGGCTGCGCTACGTCCCGTTGAAAGCGACTCGAGGTATCTATCATTTAGAACGGTGGATGTCAATAGTAATTATTTCCAATAACAAAACTCTAAAACATTTTTAACGGTGGATCAGGGAAGAATTGTTTATTCAACAACCTCTATTTCAACCCTACGGTTCATCATTCGTCCCCATACCGTCTCATTGCTTTCAATGGGATCCTGGCCTCCCTTGCCTTGGACTCTCATCTGATCGTTTTTGACCCCCAGCCCAAGAAGAAAGCTTTTCACAATATTGGCCCTGAATTCGGATAATTTTAAATTATAATTGTCGCTGCCCAGGTCATCCGTATATCCGGTGATTAGAATTTTTGAATCCATATGAGCCACCAGGGGTTTTGAGAATGCTTGGAGCTTTTCAAGACCTTCTTCGGTAAGATCATTAGCGTCATACTTAAACCGGACCGTAATTTTATCCTTTGGAAGTGGCAGCGGTGGATCATTAAATTCAGTAGATAAATCTGTTTCCGGAGGGTCAACAACAAATACCAACTCTTCCGAATTTTCAGACTTCTCCTGGACTTTTTCTTGAACATTAGGCTTTGGATCAGACTGGATAGGGTTATCCGGATGGGATGAATTCTGGGTAATGTGCTGAGTTTCAGGCTGAATCATTTGTTCTGTTTTTGCTTCTTTGATTATTTCCTGTTTTTTCCCCAACGTCTGTTCTACCAGGGAAATCACTGATGCATAATGCTCCGGGAACATATAGTCCCATGCAAAAATAAAAAAGAAAATTATAATTACCAGCGCCCCCCATGGAAATAGTTTCTTTTTTGGCTGTGGAGCTTGAGGAACCGGGGGGGGGGCTGGGGGCTGTAAGGGCCGGTGGTGGTCAAAAGCCCTGCCTGGCGACAGGTCTCCAGCAGGATCATTTTTATTTTCATAACTGATATCTGACTTAAAGGATGCATTGAGATCACGATTAGAGACATGGGCCGGAATTTTAAGCTCTTTCGCGCATTCCTTTACAATGTTAGCATCAATGACCCGTTGCTCCTTGACAAACCCGGACAGCAGAGAATGGTCGCATAAAATATTGATGCGTCTTGGAAATCCGCCTGAATATATAAAAATCTCCTGAACCGCATTCCGGTCAAACAGTCGTTCCTGTGTGCCTGCAACTTTGAGTCTGTGACAGATATATTCATCCACTTCATCCGGTGTCAATGGGTCCAGGTTGTAATTCAGGGTCATCCTCTGGAGAACCGCCCTGTTCTGGGGTCTGTTTAGGATCTCATTGAATTCGTTCTGCCCTATGAAAAAAATATTTATCAGTTTTGCATCCTGTTTCTCAATATTTGACAGCAGACGGATCTCTTCAAGCATTTCCTGGGTAAGCAGCTGGGATTCGTCAATGATGAGCAGCACCTTTTTATTTTGCTCACTGGCATTGAGAAGAAATTTTTTAAAATGGGCAAGAAATGTACCCTTGGATGTAAACTCCCTTTCCATACCAAAGGCTGCGGCAATATAATTAAAAAAATCAAGCTTGTCCAGACTCGGATCCGGTACTGAGGCATAGATGATATCCTGTTTTAAACTCTGGATTAATGAGTTTATGAGAGACGTCTTACCTGTTCCCACATCCCCGGTTAAAAGCAAGAATCCTTTATTGTCCAGGATGCCATATTTAAGGGTGGCAAGAGCTTCTCTATGCTTCTCCCCAAACCACATGAATGCGGGGTCAGAACTAATCTGAAAGGGTGCTAAATTAAGATTATAGAATTCATTGTACATTTATAAATTATGGAGATACTCCATATCCCTACTCTGGGTATGTTTTGTGCCGATCACCACAACCTCGATTTTGTTGGGATGATTCATGAAATAAAGCCTGCCCTCATATGCAAACAAAACTTCAAAACAGGTGGCTTTATGCTTCTTGCCTGAAAATACTTTTCGTTTCACAATCACCGATCCCGGGTCCCGATCCAGATGATAAATTGTTTCTTCGGCCTTTATCTGCAGCTCTTCAGCGAGGCTTGTAAATCCGACTAAGGCTTTTTGGCTCATTTCAACGTTTTTATACAAGGTTCCGAAACGTTTTGATATGAAATCAAACTCGCTCCGTTTGGATCGTCCTGGGCTTTTCCTGCGCTCAAACTTTTCAAGGTTTGATTTGAGCTCATCTATCTCAACATCCCGCAGTTTTTTTAATTCAATATATTTATTGAGTTGCTCTTCAAGGTTGATAATTTCGTTAAACATCTCATCTTCATTAATCTTTGCCTTTTCCTGTTCCGACTGGTATTTTTCATTTAATTGTTTTACATTTTTAAACAGTTCCACTCGCTCCCTGTTCAGGTCTTTTACCAGCTGTTCCCGGCGCATCTCGTCTTTTTTCAAATCATGAATTAAGGCATTATTAGCGTCTCGTTCCTGCTTTGCCCTCAGGCTACCCCGTTTATAAAACACAAAAAAGATCAAAAGTGAAGTACCAGAGTAAAGGGAAAAGATAAAGTTTGCAAGAAATGAGCCATGATCTAAATGCAGAACCGCACTAACTTTGAGGCCGGAATTAAGAATGGCAAAATTTTTATCTGCAACAACCTGGGCATCAAAGTAACCGCCTGAATCCTGTTGAAATCCGTCAGTCCCTGCATATATTGGATAAATAATTTTCCCATTGCCTTCGGTCACCTGGACTTCCAGGTCAAGTCTGGCTATCCTTATCAGAGTATCCCGG
The DNA here is from genome assembly GCF_963665355.1 of uncultured Desulfobacter sp. Lineage (GTDB taxonomy): Bacteria > Desulfobacterota > Desulfobacteria > Desulfobacterales > Desulfobacteraceae > Desulfobacter. Next base: position 2,669,249 of record NZ_OY762229.1, on the reverse strand, counting down.
CTTAAAATGGACTGGATATTTTTTGCTATCTGATCTTCAATGTTTACAGATCCGTTCAACAGGTCACTGGAATTCCCTATAAACCCGTTTTCTATTTTCAAAAGATATGTTTTTTCCAGATAATCATGACAAGCGGTAAGGGTAACAGCATACAAAATCGGAGTAATGACCAGACATAGTACAACAACTTTAAAAGGAAAATGTCTCATAAAGTTCCAAAAAACGATCCTACTATATAGGGAAGAATCAACGCCCCAAAACAAAGAGGTTATGTAATATCAGAATCCTTGATAGCTCGCTGTTTTTTTAAGCCCCATAATTTTTTCCGTCTACTTGTTGACGTTATTCGGTAAGGATTCAAATCTTAAAAATCTTACCTTGAACACTACCTTCAAAAACGGAAAACCGCAAGATATTCCCAAATCCACAGCCTATGTTTCGTACCTTCCCATGTACGTTCCAAGTTTTTTTTGTTATTCGGCCTTTTTTTAAATGAACAGCTTACACAACAAAGCTATTTCGTTCTATTCTTATTCATATCTTCAAACTGGCGGGCGATACTGTCACGCTCATAAACAATTTCCACCCTCCGGTTTCGGGCCCGTCCCTGGGCTGTGTCATTGGTGGCCACGGGATGATACTGGGCATAGCCTTCAGCAGAAATATAAAAAGGTGGGACGCCGTTTGCCACCAGAAGGCGCACCACAGTAGATGCCCTGGCCGAAGACAGCTCCCAGTTGGACGGATAAATGGATGATGTAATGGGATCGGAATCGGTATGCCCCCTGACCTTTACATGGTAGGCAAGCTTTGATAAAACCGCTGCCACTTTTTCAAGAATTTCCAACCCTTTGGGAGATAAATTGGTGGCACCTTCTGAAAAAAGCAACAGGTCGGACATGGTGATGACCACACCGGCCTCGGTTTTGGTAACACTGACCTCCCCGCCCAGTTTATTAAACAGAACCAGTTCCCGGACCTCTGAGACAATTTCATCCATCTCCTTTTCGACCATGGCACCCATCTCGTCAACGGCCTGATTTTCACTGGGTTTTTCAGATGGAACAGGATGCATGGTCAACCCTTCCCGGGTTCCGGATTCAGGCACAGCCTGGGCCCCCAAAGCACTCCTTAAGGATTTCACCAGCTCCTTGTAGGTTTCCTGCTGGGTGGTACTCATGGCAAACATGAGCACAAAAAAGCACATCAGAAGAGTTACAAGATCAGAAAATGTCGCCATCCATTCAGGCGCACCCTCCTGAACATTGATTATCTCCTGTTTGATAATCTGCTTTTTTTTACTTCCCTCATCTTCTTCGGCCATGAGAGTATCCTTTATTTGTCCTAAGGGATCTTATTTTTCTGCTTTTGCAGCGGTATTGCCAAGATAAACTTTAAGCTTGTCCTCCATCAATTTCGGGTGCTCTCCTTCCCGGATGGATAAAACCCCTTCGTAAATGATATTCATATTGGTCAGTTCAACCTCATTCCTGCCTTTGAGCTTATTGCTCATGGGGGTAAAAAACAGGTTGGCAAGGATGGCCCCGTAAAAGGTGGTGATCATGGCCACGGCCATTGACGGACCAATGGTGGAAGGATCGTCCAGATTGGCAAGCATCTGCACAAGACCAATCAGGGTACCGATCATACCAAAAGCCGGTGCATAGGCCGCCATACTGCTGAATACACTGGCACCGTTCTCCAGATTTTTCTTGGTCAGATCCATCGTCTTCTGCATGATATCCCCGATATCCTCGGTCTTGACGCCATCCACGGTCATCTGCAGGGCCTGGGACAGATAGGGGTCGGATGTGCCCTGGATATCCCCCTCAATGGAGAGCAGGCCGCCTTTTCTTGCTTTATTGGATATCTCTGTCAAATTGGCAATTATATCTTCGGGTTTTTCAATTTTAAACATGAACACCTTCATGGCGACTTTAAACATACCGATTACGTCGGCTAAAGGGTAAGTGATCATGGTCGCTGAAACCGTACCCCCGCAAACAATAACGATGGAGGGGATGTCTATGAACATCGTGATCGGACCGCCAAGAAGAATGGTGCCGATAATAAACCCTATCCCTGAAACAACGCCGATGATCGAGGAAATATCCATATATATCTCAAGCCCTTATATAAACAGTTTCATCTACGGGGTACTCTTTGTGGTATTGTATGACTTTGTCAATGGCGGCTTGGGTCAAAACCGTTCCGGCCGAAAGCAGTTTGGTGCCGGTCCTGGTAAACAGTGTTGCTCCCAGAACCATCCCCGGCACCAGTTGTTCAACCCCAAGGCCGCGAACCTCCGGCGTCTTGCCGCTGAAATGAATCACGGCGTACTTCTCAAGCCATCCGGCCACCATGGGGTCAAGCCGGCTGCCGATCAACGGTTCAAGGCCGACTAAAAGCTCTCCGATGCCTGCACCAGTGTTATTCTCTCTGAGGGTCTCCAGCTCATCAGCTCCGGCAAGAATTCTTGATTCAAGAGGAATATGTTTACGCTCCAGCCCGTCGGGATATCCGGTGCCATCCGAATTTTCGTTCATAAAACGAATAATGTCGGCCACCCCCTCAAAACCCTGGCAATTGGCGAGCAGTTGGGCTCCCTTCACAGAAAATTGAACCATCAGGACTTGATCATATGCTGTGGACCGGAGATCTGAATGTTGTGACACCTCTTTGCTACCGGGCATTCGCTCTGCAAATCCATCATCTGAAAGAAATAAAAGCCCGACTTCATGAAGCATACCAGCTTTTGACAGATCCTCCAACTTTTTTTGCGACACCCCCATCTGTTCTGCAATAAAGCAGGCAATTTTGCCCACACGTTCTCCGTGGCCGCGATTTTTTTCAAGGCGCTGGCGGATCAGTGAGTAAAGTATGCGCCCGAATCCATCCACGTCCGACACCTGCTGTTTTCTGGTACTTAACAGGCTTTCTTTTAAACGACGGCGCTCCTGGGACATCTGATGGATCTGTTTTAAAGCCGTATTAAGGTTGCTTTTATCTTCAAGCAGTTCGTCTTTGATTGCTTTTAATTCACCTTTAAACCGGTCCAGGTATATAAAAGACTTTTCAAGGGAACTGTTCTTGGAAAAAAGATCTTGTTTAAGGGAAAATGCATCAACAGCACTTTTGGCTTTGACTTTGATTTCCCTTATATCAAGAGGCCAGTCCACCACCTGGTCAGCCCCGAACTCCATAAGAGTTAATCGGATACTTTTACGGGTTTCTTCAGGAACAATGACAAAAACGGCCGGAAAAAATTTGAACTTATGGGCGCTGAATGCATCAAACCACATCTGAGCCTTTTCAGGACTGATGCCGGCGTCATGAACAAACGGGTCCATCAGCACAATATCAGGCCGCTGCCCGGGACCTGTTATCGCTTCCGGCGTATCAACACAGACAAGGGATAGCTGGGGATCTGAAGAGACAAAATCCCGGGGGCATCGGGACCCCACATATAAAATGGCAAGGCGCAAAGCCATGATTCAAAAGATACCTGTATCTTGTCTATACCGAATATCCACTATTCCGAGTATCCACGGGTCCACCACTCATCCCAGCGTGTGCCAAGGATCTCCCGGGCAATCTGCTTGCCCGTATCTGTCCTAAGACGGCCGACCACAAAGGGCAACCACGATTCAGGGGAAGTGGCACCAAGATCTTGTAACTTTTTAAGTTCAAGAATAAAGGAAAGCTGATCCGCATCATTGGCAAGAAGGGCTTCTCTGGTTTTTCCCAAGTTAAACTCGTCTATAAGTTCGGGGATAACTTGCGCCCAGTCAAGGCCCTTGATCAGATCTGACACCGCATGGGGTTCATCCACAGTGTTGTACTGTTTATGCACGTAATTCAAATCCCCTGTCCGGGCTTCGGCCGTATCGTGCACCAGGGCCATGGAAATAAGTTTTTCAGCATCCACCTCCGGCTCAAGCCGGGACATGACAAAGCATAGAAAGGCGGTGGTAAAACAATGTTCAGCAACACTTTCCTGGCCTGCGCCAAGAAAAGAATACCCGGTCCGATTCAAGTCTTTGAGCATTCGTACTTCAAACAAGAGATCTGCAATTCGTGTCATTTCGCATCCATGTTCTGTGAATTAGGCAACTAATCTTGACATTTTATAGAACACTAGATTAAATAAAGTCAAGATTTACAAGGCAACACATCATTGGAGGTCCCCATGCCGGTTTACGAAAAAAGATTTGCACCCCTGGTGTTCCTAATTATTATTTTCACCCTGACCTGGCTTTCCCAAGTGTGCGCCGGCCAAAAACCGGAAAAATTTGACACGGATCAGGATACAGGCTTTTATTACACCATCAAAAAAGGAGATACACTTTGGGACCTTTCCCAAAAATTTTATAATTCCCAATGGGAGTGGCCAGGTCTTTGGGAGCTTAACAGGGAAATCAAAAATCCCCACTGGATTTATCCGGGCAACGCCATCAGGGTGTATCTTAAACATGAACTTAAAAAACAGACCATTGAAAAACCGGTTCCCAAACTGGTTATCACCCGATTTAATTATCCCGCCATTCACAGAACAGGATTTATAAGAAAAAAACAGGTCACGTCCCTTGGCACGGTATTGCGGGAAAAACAGGGAAATATATTGATGGCCACCGATGATATCGTTTATATCAGACCCACGGGAAAGGCTGCCTTTGTCTGCGGGCACAGATACCAGATTTATTCAACCGCCCCAGTGAATCGCAAGACAGAAAAACGTCGTTACAAAGGCATCATGCACCTGGTAAAGGCAGAACTTGAAATTATTGAGGTCAACACCCAGTACGTTGTCGGCAAAATTAAAAACTCATACAGGGATGTGGTTTCAGGAGATCTGGTCATGGATTTTTATCCAAGACAGCCCACACTTGAAGTGGATGAACACCCCGATCCTGTGGATGCGGTCTTACTTTGTTCCGAGGACGACACTGTTCTGGTTAACGATTACCGCATCGCCTTTATAAATAAAGGAGCCAAAGATAATATCCGACCGGGAGACATATACACCATCAAGTGCGGAAATGAAACCGAATCGGTTTACGATGTTAAAACCGGACTGGATATCGCACCGGTAACATCGGGCAGACTCATCGTTCTTCATACGGAACCTGAAAGCGCCACGGTCATGGTACTCTCGTCAACCCAGGATATTCACCCCGGCGATATCGTCAATTAAAAAACCGCTACTCCTGTTCCCAGGTGACTCTCAGGATTTCCTGGTAGGTTGTCTGGCCTCCAAGCATTTTTTCTATTCCGTTTTCCCGTAACGGTTTCAGGCCCTGTTCACGGGCCTTGCTTCGCAAGTCGCCAAGATTGGCGTTCCGGGTTGTCAACAACTTTAACGCCCGGGTATAGGGAAGGATTTCATAAATTCCGATCCGGCCTTTGTAGCCGGTATTTCTGCATTTCACGCATCCCGCGCCGTGTTTCAGCTTCAAGGAACCATCGCCGGACGTGGTAAGTCCTAATTCTGCAAGCTCCCGGCGGTCCATTTCAAAGGACTGGGCACAATGGGGACAGATTTTGCGCACCAGACGCTGGGCAACAACCCCGGTAAGAGACGAATGAAGCAGATAGGGCGGGATACCTAAATCCAAAAGCCTGAAGACCGTGGATACGGCATCATTGGTATGCAGGGTTGAAAGCACCAGATGCCCTGTCAAAGCGGCCTGTACCGCAGCCTGGGCCGTCTCAAGATCCCTAATCTCTCCCACCATGATGATATCCGGATCCTGGCGCATGATGTTGCGTAAAACAGATCCGAAGGTCACATCCACAGCCGGCTGAACCCCAATCTGGTTAAACTCCTCATGGATCATCTCAATGGGGTCTTCAATGGTGGTGATATTCACCTCGGGGGATGACAGCATACGCAATGAAGAATACAAGGTGGTGGATTTCCCGGATCCTGTGGGGCCAGTGACCAGTATAATACCAAAGGGCATGGTGATCAGTTTTTTATATTTTTTCAGATCAGACGCTGAAAACCCCAGGCTTTCCAGATCCTGAAACAGAACTTCAGGATCCATGATCCTCATCACCACTTTTTCGCCAAATGCCACAGGGATCGTGGACACCCGGATCTCCACTTCCTGATCCTTTTTGAGCATTTTAATCCGACCGTCCTGGGGTCGCCTTTTTTCGGCCATATCCAGGGCAGACAGATTTTTAATACGGCTGACCACGGCATTGTGAAGTTTTTTGGGCAATTTGTACACGGTGTGCAATGCCCCGTCAATGCGCATACGAACAAGACAGATATCCCGTTTGGGTTCAATATGGACATCGCTGGCCTTCTGGTCAAAGGCATAGGAAAACAAGTGATTCACAGCATTGACAATATGCTGATCCGTGGCGGGCGGTTCATCCATATTTCCGAGTTTGACAAACCGTTCAAGATTGCCTAAATCCACACCTTGCCGGGTAAAAAGGTTTTCAGCGGCACTGATGGAATGATGAAACCCGAAAAATTCTTTGATAAATCTTGCCACATCCGTTTTTGAACTGACAATGGGGGTCACCTTCAGATTGGTCACCCTCTGCACATCCGCCATGGCCTCATGATTAAAGGGATCAGGGGTGGCTACCACAAGTTTCCCGTCTTTCATATATAAAGGCAGCAGCAGATGTCTCAGGGCAAAGGAACGGGAAATGGTGCCGGTGACAAGATTGAGTTCAAGCTTTAAAGGATCAATTTTTTTATACGGAAGATGCCAGAAATCGGCCAGGGTTTTAAAAATCAGATCTTCATCAATCACTTTGTCAGGTTTGTCCAGCCGATTCAGATGTAAATGGACCAGAACATCGATAAAAGAGATATCGGAAAGCACGGGCTGCCTGCCCCCGGACACATTACCGGCTGTCTGCCCGACAAGTTTTTCTTTTATCTCCCGCTCCCGGCAAAGCAAATCCTTAGCCTGGTCCAGAGATATCAGATGCCCTGAAATCAGGGCCCGGCAAATGGCTTTGGCGCTGAAATATCTGTCATAATTTGGATGCATAACCACAGTGTCAAAAAAAATGCCGAGATTACCTTACAGGGTAACCCGGCATTTACTTAGGTATGAAATAACGCCTTTCTAGTCTTCTTCGATGACGATGGCGTCTTCGGAGCAAACTTCTACGCAGCTTTCGCAGCCCATGCATTCTTCAGCATTAACGGGATCGGATTTTCCGTCTACCATTTCAAACACTTCTGCAGGGCATACGTCAACGCATTCTTCGCAACCTACACATTTTTCCTTATCAACGATCGGGGTAAAAGCCATTTTAAAACCTCCTTAAAATTAATAATACAAATAATACAATTGTGTAAACTCACGTTTCAAAGATAGTAACCTGATTCAGCACCCGCTTTTACAACAATGTTTTTGCTAAAACAAGCTTTTTATGAGTTTAATTCCACCAGGCATACGCCGATTTGTCCGCCTGGATTTTTTTCATTTAAATTCACATACCCACGTCCCGGGAAAAATCGGATTTGAATCCGCCCGGCCACGGCATTTTTGGCAGCATCCTTAGAATAGTTATTCTCAGCATCAGGTATCAGGCCTGTTGCTGTCTGCTCCCCTTTAGCCATAAGCTCCAGGATTGCCTTTGCCTTAAAATGCCGCTGTGTTATGAACTCACCATCATTTGAATGCACTTTTATGGAATCAATGTCAAGGGTATTTATCGGCTCTCCAGCACCGGTCATAAATTCATCCATGACGGCTCTACTGGTGGTGACAAGAACCGGAATACCTCTCTGGTCAAGGATTTCTGAATCAGAAGCCGTTTCAAACCAGGCCCGGATTCTTTTTTTAGTCATGGCCAGGCCCGGATCTGAAGTTTGGGCATGAGTCACAGAGACGGGAATGTCCTCCTCTCCTTTAAGTTCGGCAAAAAGGCTTGCGTTTTCCTGGTCTAAGGCATCTAATGCAGACTGAATCGCCTGGTGTTCCCGATCATGGATATCTGCAAGTTTAAGGAAAACAAGAGGGTCGTTGCTGTCCCGGCCATTTGTTGCACAAGGTTCCTGGGCAACTGCCCCCTTGCGGATGCCGGCACGAATGGCAGCCACACCTGAATCATCTTTAAAAAATATGTTTTCCCGAATCAGCGCCCTGAGATTTTTTTCATTGCCCTTGTGGATGGCTGCCCAGTCCAGGTAAGCGCGGACCTTCTGTTCAGCTTCATTGAGCTTTTCTCCATCAAGAGGGACCCGCTCAATTGCACCTTTGGCCTCAAGTTCGGCCATGGGCCCTGCCAGTACCGCCCCGTTGTGAATATCTAAAATATTCAACTGGTCAAAAAAACAGAACAGAGTTTTTGCCTGGCGGGCATCCATAAAAGTAAACGGAAAAAAATATAAATCTATCATAAAATTTTACACCTTTTGGTCATGAACCAGTATCCCCATGTCATCCAGTTCTTTTCGTATCCTGTCTGCAGTCTTAAAATCTTTTTGCTGCCGGGCCGCATCCCGTTCAGCCATGAGCTCAGCCACTTTAGACGAATATGGAACCTTCCTGGTAAAATCAAAAATATTGAGCACCGCATCCACGTCTTTAAAACAGTTAAGCAAACGCGCGGCACCTTCAGGTCCCAGCTGTCCATCAGCCACAAGCCGGTTTATGCGCTTCACACCGGACAAAAGATCGGAAACCAAGACAGGCACTTTGAGATCGCTTGCCATGGCATTCATCATACTCTGGCGCAACTCATAGGTAATCTGTTGGATATCATCCTCATTGGACTGACCCGACACGTCACCAAGGGATTCAATGCATCGGTTGATCCGGGAAAGCTGGGTTTTGGCATCATCCAGACTTTTTCTGGATAACAGCAGAGATTTTCTGTAATGGGCGGACAGCAACCAGAAACGAATGGTTTTCTCATCCCATCCCATGTCAACCAGCCGGTCCAGGGTCAGTTCCCGGGTATCATCCGTGTCCAGGGACCCGTCATACTGCACCGGATGGCAATGCATCCAAACCCTTGCAAAGGAACCGCCAGCAGCACCGGAAATGGCAATTTCGTTTTCATGGTGGGGAAACATCAGCTCCCTTGAACCTGTGTGAATATCAAACTCTGCGCCAAGAAATGTTGACGCAATGGCTGCACACTGCAGATGAAGAGAGGGTCGCACATTCCCCCATTCCGTTTTGATACCGACACCCTGTTTAAGCTCCGCCAGCTTTACCCGCTTGAGCAGGGTAAAGTCCTTGGGATTGTTCTTTTCATATTCATCCAGGTCCACAGTGGCCCCCACCCGGATTTTGTTGACATCCACCCGGGAGAGCCGGCCGTAATCGCAGAAGCTTGCCAGATCAAAATATACGGAGTGAAGCTTTTCATAGGCATTGCCACTGGCAAGCAGTTTCCGTGTCAGATCCGTCATTTCGTTAAAATGTTCGGACACTTTCGGGTAGGCCTGGGCCGGTCTCATACCAAGCCTTGAGAGATCTGCCAGAAAGGCATCGATAAAGGGCTGGGTAAAAGCTTCGGGGGTGATTTTTGCCTGCCTTGCCCCCTCAATGGTTTTATCATCATAATCGGTGATATTCACAACGTGTTTGACTTTCACATCCTGGTACTCAAGGTAGCGGATGAGAAGATCCGTAAACGCATGGCGCCTGAAATGGGTAATATCCAGACGCCGGTGTACCGTGGGCCCACAGGTGTAGACACCGATCTCCCGGTCCCCCTGGGGATTTAAAGACACTTTTTTTCCGCCCAGGGAATTATGAACTTTCAGGTGAATCGTTTTTTTTATGCTGAAAAGCTCTGTGGATAGATAGCGTTCGCCTGAATCCGGAAAAATCACGACAATGACTCCGTTTTGAAGACGCTTGGCATAGTCAAGGGCTACGGCCATGGCGGCACCGGCACTCATACCCACAAAAAGCCCCTCTTTTGAGGCCAGTTGCCGGGCCGCTTCAAAGGCGGCTTCATCATCAATGTGAATATTTTCATCCAGCAGGGTTTTATCAAAAATACCCGGGGTATAAGACTCTTTCATATTCTTAAGACCCTGGATGCCGTGTCCCAAATAGGGTTCGGCACAAATCACCCTGGCATGATGGCCCTGGTCCTTAAAATACCGGCACAGCCCCATGAGCGTACCCGATGTGCCCACAGACGCCACCACGGCATCCACATTGCCGTCGGTCTGGGCCATAATTTCAGGCCCCGTGGTATGGTAGTGGGCTTTCCAGTTGGCTTCATTATTATATTGATCCGGAAGAAAATATTTGTCCGGATACTCCCTGGCCAGGCGGTAGGCCTCCTCAATGGCCCCGTCCGACCCCAGGTGCCGGGGTGTTAGAATAATCCGGGCCCCCCGGGCTTTGAGAATTTTCTTGCGCTCTTCACTGGCGCTTTCGGCCATGGTCAAGGCCAGCTTGTATCCTTTGACCGCACAGATCATGGCCAGACCGATTCCTGTATTTCCCGAAGTGGCCTCAATGACTGTCTTTTCACGGGTTAATTCGCCGCTGGCCTCAGCCTGGCTGATCATGTACAGGGCAGCCCTGTCCTTGATGGACCCTCCCGGGTTCATGTATTCTAGTTTGGCCAGAATGGTCACGCCCGGCACAGGATTAAGTGTCTGAATTTTTACTAGGGGAGTATTGCCTATTGAATCAATGATACTGGCATACATGAGTAACCTCTCTTTGCCGGGTGGACGCCGGCCACAGTTCTTCCTTCCCAAAGCCATGACCTGTCCCGGAATCCGATTAGGGCACCGACCTTGACTTTTCAGGTATAAAATGGCTTTATACAGTAATTTTATTTGATAGGCAATTTTTAAACAGGACCATTTTCAGGTATGGTTTCATGTAAAAGAGTACTGTGGCAGGTCTGTATCATTCCTGTCTTCCTTGTATTCATTTCCAGCAAGGCATTTTGCTTCTCCGCCGCCCTACCCGCCCAAAAAGTATCCTGGCACATCCAGGCCCGGCAGGTAAGTTACGAGGATCAGCGCAAGATTTACATTGCCCAGAATGATGTGGTGATAACCGGGGGACAGACCCGCCTGGAAGCGGATTATGTCGAATTCTCAGATATAACCAAAGAGGCCTTTGCCAAAGGCAATGTCCTGTTTATCTCCGGAAAGGATACCATTACCTGCGCGTCCATGACCGTCAACTTGAGCTTGGAAACAGGTACGATCCACCAGGGAACCATATTCATCCAGGAAGGCAATTATTACATTTCAGGAGAGACCCTTCAAAAAACCGGCGCATTCACCTATGATGCCGAAAAAGGATCCATCACCACCTGCGACGGAGAGAACCCGGACTGGAAAATTACAGGAAAACAGATCAAGGTGACCATTGACGGGTACGGCCATGTCCAAGGCGCCACCTTCTGGGCAAAAAAAATGCCCGCTCTTTATACGCCCTATTTTCTATTTCCAGCCAAAACAACACGCCAGACCGGACTTTTGCTGCCCATGGCAGGGTATTCCGATGACATGGGATTTGAATACCAGCAACCACTGTTTTTAGCACTTTCGGACAATACCGACGCCACTTTGTACCCCGACTACATGTCGGACAGGGGCGTCATGCTCTCCGGAGAATACAGATATGCCCTGTCCCGGCAATCCCAGGGGATGATCATGATGAGTTATCTTGATGATAAAACCCTGGGAGATGGTACGGATGAAAATAAAGATTACAATATTTCCGCCACACCAGACCGCACCAACCATGACAGGTACTGGTTTCGAATGAAGCACGACCAGGAACTGTTGTATGGTTTTAATGCCAAGCTGGATATTGACTATGTCTCCGATATGGACTATTTACGAACCTTTGAAAGCGGGTTCGCAGGGTATACCAGCACCGATGATGCATTTGAAAACATGTTTGGCCGTGACCTGGATGACGAGACCGATTACACCCGGAAAAACAGCCTGCTTGTCACAAAAAACTGGACCGCATACAGCCTGAACCTGCAGGCCCTGTGGTATGACAATGTCAAAGCCCGGCAGACCGATGGAGATGATACCACTCTTCAGACGCTGCCTGGGGTTGATTTTTTTGCAGCCCGGCAGAAAATTGCCCCGGGGTTTGGATTGTACTACCAGATGGACTCGGAATTTAAATCCTTTTACCGCCAGGACACTACGGCCACACTGGTTACTGGCCAAAGGGCGGACATTCACCCGGTATTTTATTATCCCATAAAACTGGGTAACGCCTTTTTTCTTGAACCCTATGCCGGCGTCCGGGGGACGTTATGGAATACAGATAATTTCACAGACAACCAAGGAGATGATTCCAATTCCAGAAGCCGGGGATTATATGAAATGGGCATGGACCTGTCCACAGCCCTTAACCGTGTATTCACATTGAACACCGATTTTGCCGAAAAGATTCAACACAAAATTGTTCCCAGGCTGGAATATGACTTTATTCCTTTTGTGGACCAGGAGGATCTGCCCTACTTCGACGCCTTGGACAATATTTCAGAAAAAAACATCATTACCTGGTCGTTGACCAATACCTTTACCTCCAGGAATACACTAACCGATGAAAACGGCGAGCAATCCAGGGTATACAAGGAGCTTTTCTGGTTTAAACTCTCCCAGGGCTATGACATCCGGTATGAACGGGATGGAGATGATGCCGAAGACGACCCCTGGCAGGACCTGACCCTGAAATATGAATTTTATCCGCTGAAATACCTGGCATCAAACGGTACCATAGCCTTTGACCCCAACAACAGCCATTTCACAAAAATTCAGGTGGGGGGCACCCTGTCAGATACAAGAGGAGACAGCCTTTATATGGCTTATCGATATTCGAAAAGCTATTCACATACCTTTCAAACTAAAATCAGCACAAATCTGATTTCAGACACCCTGTCAGCGTATTATTCCATTGAAAGCGACCTGGAAGATCAGAAAACCGTTGAAACCGGTGTGGGCCTTTTCATAAAACGACCGTGTTGGGGACTGAACCTGGAGTTCACGGATAAATCTGCAGACAAATCATTTGCTTTCATGGTGATCCTGAGGGGTATAGGAGAGATCAAATTTTAATGAAAAACACCCCGCTCTGGTTTGCCCTCTTGACTCGAAGCAATTTCGAGCAGACCGTATACTCCCGTATCTGTCAAAAAAACATTGATGCCTTTCTGCCCAGAACAAGAAAACCCAGCAAAAGGAAAGACCGCAAGCTCATGATAGAAACCCCGTTGTTTCCCGGATACGTGTTTGTCAAATCCACAAGCGCACCAGTGGACCAGTTGCCGATCTTAAAAACCGTGGGGGCGGTCAGGCTTTTAGGAAACTCTGCCGGCCCCCTGCCCGTTCCCGAGCACCAGATTGAATCACTCAAACTTCTGACATCCGTGACCCAGGACCTGATTACAGGCAACATTATTGAGCTTCAAAAAGGAGATGCGGTGATGATCCTTGAGGGTCCCATGGCAGGGCTGAAAGGAGAATTTTTTCAACATAAGGGCAAAGGCAGGATTATTATCAAAGTAGACCTGCTAGGCCGGTATGCGGGCGTGGAGGTCGATTGTGACAAGGTTGAGAAAATCCCGACCCTGCTGTCATAAGCCCTTGACTTTTTGATGCATATTCTTTAAAACCCCTGAGACTGAAAACCTTTTTAGCCTGTTTAATATATTTGAGGAAGCATGAATAAACTTGAATTAATTTCCACATTGAAGGACCGGGCCAACCTTACCAAATCTGAAGCGGCCGACGTAATAAGAATATTTTTTGACTCCCTGTCAGACGCCTTTGTCAAAGGCGAACGGGTTGAAATAAGAGGGCTTTGCAGCTTTCATATCAAAGAGTATAAAAGCTATGTCGGCAGAAACCCCAAAACCGGACAAAAAGTAGACATCCCGCCCAAGCGTCTGCCGTTTTTCAAATGCGGCAAAGAACTTAAAGAGCGGGTTGATTATTAGTCCGATGTTTCTGACATGCATTCTGCACATTCCCAAACGAACAGGGAAACCTTTTCGTCATCTGTGTCATTATCTGAATTAACCCACATTGTTCAGACCGGTCGGATTCCCAATGCCCTTCTTTTTTACGGGCCCCGGGGATCCGGCAAAAAGCAGGCCGCGCTTTTTTTTGCAAAGGCCTGCAACTGCCGTGCAGACAACGGACGGCCATGCAATGTCTGCACGTCATGCAAAAAAATAGCTGCGGGCATGCACCCGGATATGATCTTTCTTGGTCCGCATGAAAACAAAAAACTGATCTCCATCTCCCAGGTCCGGGAGATGGGCAGTATCATCGCATCCCGCGCCAATGAAGCATTGTTCAGGATGGTGTGCATCCTCCATGCGGACCTGATGAATTCCCAGGCCCAGAATGCCCTTCTCAAAATGCTTGAAGAACCGCCCCAACGCACATTTTTCATCCTTTCCGCCACCCAGATTACGCCTCTTTTACCCACCATTTTATCCAGATGCCGCCGCATTGACTTTAAGGCGCTTTCGAGCCAGGAAATCAAAACCGCTTTATGTACACAATACGATCTTGATGCCAAAACCGCAGACATTATCACAGGTACGGCGGGAAGTGATCTGGATCAGGCCCTGCGCCTTGCCGGGCTGAACAAAGAGGAGGCCCCTGACTGGACAAAGCTTCGTTTCTGGTTGATCACACAGATATGCAGTTGCCTGACAGCACCACAGCATCAAAGAGTATTTAAAAGCCTTGATTTATCAAGGCATCTGTCAGCCCGCCCGGAATATATTAATGATGCCATGGCAGTTCTCCGAACTGTGTTCAGAGACTTTTGCGTATTAAAATACATGCCGGATAAAATAGTTAACCTTGATTTTTTAAGTGTATTTAAAGATATTAGTGGGATGCATTCATACTCACAGTTTTTAACATGGATGACACTTTTTCATGAGACGGAAAAAAGACTAGAATCCAACAGTGGCGCAAGACTGACCCTTGACCGTTTTTTCCTTTCCTTATCTTTAGTTAATTAAGAGGCCAATTTATATGGTAAATGTTGCCGGCGTTAAATTTAAAACCGCAGGTAAAATATATGACTTCAACAGCAATGCCCTTGTTCTGAGCATAGGGGACCGGGTGATTGTTGAAACGGAACAGGGTTTAGGGTTCGGCACTGTTGCCGTTGCGACCCAGGAAAAGGAAAAGGACATAGAGTCATTAAAGGATGTTGTCAGACTGGCAACCCAGGAGGATTTTATCCGGCGCACGGAACTTGAAGATCTCGAACAGCAGGCCCATGAATACTGCATGGCGTGTATAAAAGACTTAGATCTTATGATGAACCTGTTCAGTGTAGAAAGCACCTTTGACAGAAACAAACTGACATTTTTTTATACGGCGGACGGCCGAATTGATTTCAGGGAGTTGATCAAACTTCTGGTCAAGGAGTTCTCCATCCGCATTGAAATGCGCCAGGTGGGCATCCGCAATTTGTCCAAGCATGTGGGCGGTGTGGGCAAATGCGGCAGGGAACTGTGTTGTTCATCGTTTATGCACACCTTTGATCCGGTGTCCATTAAAATGGCAAAAGAGCAGGGACTAAGCCTGAATCCCACCAAAATTTCAGGGGTGTGCGGTCGACTGATGTGCTGCCTGACCTTTGAAGATGAAACCTACCGGTACTTTAAGAAAAAAATGCCGAAACTTGGCAAAACCATTTCCGCTGATGAGATTAAAGGCAAGGTGGTCCGCCAGAATGTTCTTAGACAAAGCGTCACCATAAGACTTGAAGACCGCACGGAAAAGGAAATATTTCTGTCACAACTAAAAAACGAAAACACAGGAAACACACCTCAATGACTTGTCAATACTACACCACTCCCATTTATTATGTGAATGCCAAACCCCATCTCGGCCATGCCTACACCTCCATTGCAGCAGATGTAGCCACCCGTTTTAAAAAGATGGAAGGTGCAGACACATTTTTCCTGACAGGAACCGATGAACACGGGGATAAAATCGTCCAGGCTGCGGAAAAGGAAAATACCACACCCAAGGCCTATGCAGATAAAATCAGTAAACTGTTCCAGGATGTTCTGCCGTTGCTCAATATAGGAAACGACCACTTTATCCGTACAACGGACCCCGGGCATATCGAAGTGGTAAAGTCAGTCCTGTCAACAATTTACGACAAAGGGGACATCTATTTTTCAAGTTATGAGGGTATCTACTGTTTCGGGTGTGAAAGATTCTACCAGGAGCGGGAGCTTGTGAACGGCAGGTGCCCGGATCATGGGACTGTTCCTGAAACCATCAAAGAATCAAACTATTTCTTTAAGATGAGCAAGTACCAAGAGTGGCTCATTGAGCACATCGAAACCCATCCGGACTTTATCCGTCCCGAACAGTACAGAAAGGAACTTCTCTCTTTTCTTAAGGAACCGTTGGAAGACCTGTGCATCTCCCGGCCTAAAACCAGGCTGACCTGGGGCATCACACTTCCCTTTGATGAAGATTATGTCACCTATGTATGGTTTGACGCCCTGGTCAACTATATCACGGCACTGGGATATCCTGACGGGGATATGTTTAAAAAATTCTGGCCCACAACCCGGCATTTTGTGGCCAAGGACATCATCAAGCCCCATGGGATTTACTGGCCCATCATGCTCAAGGCTGCCGGCATTGAAGTTTACAATGGGCTTAATGTCCATGGATTCTGGAATGTCCAGGGCTCCAAAATGTCAAAAAGTATCGGCAATGTCACAGACCCTGTTGAGGTCACAGAAAAGTTCGGCGTGGATGCATTCAGATATTTTCTGATGCGGGAGATGGTATTTGGCCTGGACGCCAATTTCACCGAGGATGTCATTGTGTCACGGATCAACTCAGACCTTGCCAATGACCTGGGCAACCTGTTCTCCCGTGTGCTGTCCATGAACCAGAAATACTTCAAGGGTACTGTCCAGGGACCGTCCGGGAATTCAGACAAAGGTTTGAGCCTTGAACCCGAGGCCGCATCAGCCTTTGAAGGCTATACCGCTGCCATGGCAGAATGCCAGTTTCATAAAGCCCTGGCAAGCGTATGGGAACTGGTGTCGACCATGAATAAATACATTGTAGCCAATGAACCCTGGACCCTGGCCAAAGATCCTGAACGTACAGGCGACCTTGGTACGGTGTTATACGAACTCCTGGAAGGTCTTCGCTTTGTGGCAGGACTGATCTGGCCGGTCATGCCGGAAACCAGCGAAAAAATCATTGCCGCCCTTGGCCTTGAACGGCCTGAAAAAGGATTTTTCACCCTTGATGCCATCCGGTCCTGGGGCCAGATTCCCTGTGGCATTACCCTGGGAGCGCCACAGATTCTTTTCCCCCGGGTGGATGTTGCAAAAAAAGAGCCTGAGCAACCGGCACCCAAACCGCTGAAGCCGGCACTAAAAGAGGAGATCTCCATTGATGAGTTCTCAAAAATAGACTTAAGAGCCGGCAAAATTATCTGTGCCGAACGGATTGAAAAGTCCGACAAACTGCTTAAACTTCAGGTTGAAATAGGCCCCCAGACCCGCCAGATCGTGGCAGGAATAGGCAAATCCTATACCCCCGAAGACGTGGTGGGCAAAGAAATCATAGTTGTTGCCAACCTGAAACCGGTGAAACTCATGGGTGAGTTGTCCGAAGGCATGGTCCTTGCTGCAAGCATAAAAAACGACCTTGTCCTCTCAGGCTTTAACGGCAATCCCAAGTCCGGATCCCAGGTAAAATAGAACTGGTATTAAATATGTTGAGATACGCCTTTGCACCCTATTAAAACAGAACGTTCCTGGCGGGAACTTCAGCCAGGCTACATCCAGAAAAAAAAAGAACAGGCCTTGGCCAGACGTGTTCGCAAAATTGCAGGCTATATCTGCCTGGGTGGTGCAGCCCTGACACTGTTTTGGTTCTGGGTACACACCGCACCCCGGATCGAAGATCCAGGGCAGACTGCCAAAACTGACAAAGTGACACAGGAGTTAACCCAACCCCGACACCTTGATAAATCTGCAGTTAAAGCTCTGGTCCAAAACATTGATATTCTCAATTCAGAAAAAGACGTTTTCTTTGCTGATGGCCCGTCCTGGACATATACCATCCACACCCAACTGGACACGCTCCTTCAGGCCGATCTGAACAACACGCTGAACGATCTTAAAACCCAGGACCGGGGAAAGCCGGAATTTATCGCCATGGTGGCCATGGACGGCAGCACTGGATTCATAAAAGCCATGGCCGGATTTTCTCCGGACAACCCTGCCACCAATCCCTGCACATCGGCGGCCCTTCCTGCTGCCAGTCTTTTCAAAATAGTCACGGCATCCGCTGCCATGGAAACATTAAATTACACAGCCACCACACCTTTGTATTTCAACGGAAATAAATACACCTTATACAAACGTCAGCTAACAAACCAGAGATCAAAATATACCAACCAAGTCACCCTGGAAACAGCCTTTTCTGAATCCATCAACCCTGTATTCGGCAAACTTGGTAAACTCGCCCTGGGTAAAGAAGTGCTTGACGAATTTGCCCACAAGTTTGGTTTCAATCAAAATCCGGATACCGATTTTGATTTCTCCCCCCCTTATTTTTCAGCAGACGGCAATGATTACCATGTGGCAGAACTTGCATGCGGGTTTAACCGGGACACTCTGATTTCGCCTGTTTTTGCAGCGACCATGGTTTCAGCCGTGGTAAACAAGGGACAATGCATTGTCCCCCGTCTTGTGGACCAGATATCAAATGCCAATGAAGATAAGATTTACAAAAGTGCCAAAGAAATATATACAACTCCGATTAGCCCCAAAACAGCCGCGGACATGATGAAACTCATGAAAAAAACCATAACACGCGGTACCGCCAGAAAATCGTTCAGGGGATATTCACGGGATAAGGTGTTATCCGATCTGATAATCGGCGGGAAAACCGGATCTTTGTCCAATCGGGAGCACACGGTCAAATATGACTGGTTTGCAGGATTCGGTCAGCAAAAATCAACAAAAGAGACATTGATTGTCGCAGTGGTTGTAGGTCACGGCAAATATATCGGGACCCGGGCATGCATCCACGCAAAAAATATGCTGAGAACCTATTTCAGCACCCCAAAAACCAAGAAGGATTCATTAACGGCAACTTCAGCTGTTCCGGAATAACAGCCCATGGGTGACCTGGCCTATCAACTCCCGGTCTCAACCCAGCACAAACCATGAAAGTAATTTAACGACGTATTGGGACTTTCATATTAAAAAAATCCCATGATGTCTAATGGAGGCTAAATATGAAACGGCAAGGAAATCTTTCAACACAGATCGTTAATTATCTTAAACAGCTCAAAAAAATAAATGTGGAAATAGGCAAACCGCTGTCATCGGTACAAGAGAATACCCTGCTTTTTTTCCCCGACTCCGGCTGCACTCTGGGCTGTGGAATCTGTGCCCTTGTGGCCTTTAAAGGGCCTGCCTGCGAAACGGATCTGGAGTCCCTGTCCGGGGGCATCGAAAGGCTTTCACAAAATTGTCTTGCCCCATTTTCGGCTGACACCCCCCCCATGGTTTCAAAGGATTACCTGGGGGGTGAACAGTTTTTATCCACCCTGTTTGACCACGCCCAGAATCTCAAGCAGGAGACGATTTTTGCCTCTCTGTTTTATAATCGGGAAAAACTTGGAAAACTATCCGGGATCGCCCAGGATATTGAAAAAATCCTAACAGATGAAATTCAACGCTTCAAATCCGCCACAGCCGAATTATCCACCCCCGAAGTGGAGATTGCCGCAGATTATATTGACCGTCTCAAGGATATTCTCTGGTGTCTGAAAAAAGAGGTTATTGACAATATTGAAGCCATTGAACAACTGGCCCCGGATACAGCCGGACAAAATAACCCTGCAGGAATCACCCTTTTCAAACGAATCAATGCTGTGCTCAACAGCCTTGACCGTCTTGAGGTCAGAGGACGTGATTCAGCCGGTATTTCAGTACTGTGTACCCTGGATGAAAAACAATTCTCACAATACAAAAGCGCCCTGGAAAAAAAAGGGATCGCCCAGGGGTTGGAAGACAGGCGAAACCGCCAGATACTTTCAAATAACACCATATCAATCAATGAAGTCTGCAATCCGGATTCCGGGAAGCGTATTACCATCAGTTTTGTATACAAGTTTGCTGCAGAGATCGGTGCCCTTGGTGACAACATCGCCTTTATCCGGTGTCAGATTAAAAGTGACACCCTGCTCCAGACACTTGCCCAATTTCCTTTATCATCCTCTTCGGTCTCGGCCCATACACGGTGGGCATCTGTGGGGGATATCACCGAGGCCAACTGCCATCCCCTGGATAATGCCCCCACAGATCCCAGCATACTCCCAAGCGGCGTCATCCATGTATGCCTTAACGGAGATATTGACAACTACCTGGAACTGAAAACAGAATACGAGGCCCGGTACGATAAAATTCATCCCCAGATCACCACAGACACCAAGATGATTCCGTTGCAGATTCAGCACCACCTGAAAATGGGCGCATCCATTGAAGAGGCATTCCGGCTCTCTGTCAATGAGTTTGAAGGTTCCCACGCCATTTCCATGCACACGGACCTTGCCCCCGGCAAACTGTTTTTGGCCCAGAAAGGCAGTGGCCAGGCCATTTTTGTGGGGCTCGCCCCGGACCATTACATCGCGGCATCTGAATTGTACGGGGTGGTGGAGGAGACCCGCCACTACATCAAACTCAACGGCGAAGACAGGGGCCAGATCGTTGTCCTGGACCAGGAGGGTCCCGGTGGCATTGAAGGAGTACGCTCTTTTTACTATGACAAGCAGCCCATCACCCTGACCCAAAAGGATGTGCTCAAAAGCGGAATCACCTCCAGGGACATTGACCGCCAGGGGTATAACCACTATTTTCTCAAGGAGATCTCCGAAGCTCCTGTGTCCGTTGAAAAAACACTGGAAAACAAATTCAAACAGAATCCGGGCTCAGGACTTCTTAATGTCAATCTGAACAGGAGCATTATTCCGCCGGACCTGGAAAACGATTTACGATCCGGAAAAATTAAAAAAGTTTATTTCATCGGCCAGGGTACAGCCGGTATCGCAGCCCAGGGATGTGCGGATCTTCTCACCCATTACCTGGGGGATAAATCCATGGATATTCGCGCCCAGAAAGCCTCCGAACTTTCCGGGTTCAGCCTCGCCTGTGAGGGAGATGAGTGCACAGCCATGGAAGATACACTGGTTGTGGCCATCAGCCAGTCCGGCACCACCACGGATACCAACCGGACCGTAGACATGATCCGGGCCCGTGGTGCAAGATCCCTTGCCATTGTCAACCGCAGGGACTCGGATCTGACCTTCAAGGTGGACGGGGTATTATACACCAGCTCCGGCCGGGACATTGAGATGTCCGTGGCCTCCACCAAGGCCTTTTATTCCCAGATCACTGCCGGTGCCGTACTCGGGCTGCATATAGCGGCTCTGCTCAATGCCAGGAGCGAAAACTACATCAGCGAACAGATCCATGCGCTTCTGGCACTGCCGGCAAAAATGAAAACAGTGCTTGGTATGCGGGACGAGATCAAGGCGTGCGCGGACCGGTTTGCCATTTCCAAAAATTACTGGGCCACAGTGGGGTCAGGCGCCAACAAGACATCAGCCGACGAGATCAGAATCAAGCTGTCGGAACTGTGCTACAAAACCATCTCCAGTGATTTTGTTGAAGACAAAAAACATATTGACCTGTCAAGCGAGCCATTGATCATCGTGTGTGCCGCAGGCACCAGGGAAAGCGTTCTTGGGGACATCATCAAGGATACAGCCATTTTCCACGCCCACAAAGCCTGTCCCATTGTGATAACCACCCAGGGTGAAGACAGGTTTGATATATATTCCAAAGCCGTATTCAAGGTCCCCGAGATCCAGGAACATTTTGCCCCGATTCTCAATACCCTGGTGGGGCATATCTGGGGATACTATGCAGCGCTGAGCATCAATGACAGATCAAAATTTCTATATGAGTCCAGGCGTAAAATAGAAGAGGTTATTGAAGAATTCAAGCGCATGGGCCGCGATGATTACGAAGTTCTTTTGGAAAACAAATTCACGGAAACAGTGGCTGCTTTTTATAATCAATTTTCCATGAAAAGGCGGCAGGAACAGTTTCCCAGTGCCATCGGCCTGAAAACGATCTCCGACATTACTCTGCTTCTCAAATACCTTTCCGGAAGGCTGCCGGTATCGGATTTTGAAGTGGACTTCGGCGTCAAAGGAACCCCGTCCAATATGCTGTCCACCTTTTTTGCGGCCATGAACCAGGCCATCAACACCATGGCCCGGCCCGTGGATGCCATCAAGCACCAGGCCAAAACAGTTACCGTGGGCACCAGCCGCATCAGTGAAACCTTTGAAGGCATTGTATTTGACGCTCTGGCCGAACATAACATACAGATTTCTCTTTTGACCAACTCCAATGTACTGGTCCTTAAAAACCTGCAGGAAATCATATCCGAAATTAAAGGCGCAGTGCTCTACCGCATCTCCGGTTTAAATCTTTTGGGAAAGGTTACATCCGATACCCGCATTGATGTGGTTTCCAAAACAGGGAACCTGGCCAAGGAGACCTCCAGGGTGGAGACAGATCATCGGCTCAAGGGCACCAAACACATCATTGTCAGGGAAGGCAATGTATATATCGGCAAGGGCCGGAAAGACGGCAGAAGCATTCTTGTGATCCCGGTGCTTTCATCCTCGCCGACCTCACCAAACATCATTGAATTGATCCTCTCCTTAAACATTGCCTTTAAATCCACAGAAGAGGTCTCCCTGCTGAAGAAAATCAAGGCACTGGGGGGCAAATACACCCGGCTCAAGGACTGGATACTTGAAAGCAAAAACGTGGCATGGGATGATAAATATCTCAACCTTGTGGATATTGAAACCCTGTTCGGGGCCACTGCTGAACGGGCTGTTGAAGCGATTGTGGAAAAACTGGGTTAGGGTATTCTCTGAACCTTGGTGGACGGTGGACACACTTGTACCCCCTGCCGTCCATCAAGGTCTGAACTTTCTAAGAACAGCCCCCCTCTTCGAGCCGTTCAAACACTATTTAATTTACAGCAAGTTCTGAAGAAACCGGTGCATCAACAAGTGCCATAATACGCTCCACCACCTGATCCACAGCCTTTTCAACAGGTTCGGACATCTGCCGGGTGAACTCCTTGATATCCTTTACTTCAATGAGCATCAGTATCATATCCGCCGGCATCTCGTCGGGGAAGCACATATTGGCGGTTTTCAGGGTTGTGCCCAGTGTGATGGCATGGGAATTGGCCAGGGCGTGGGTGGAAAAAATGTCATCCACGGAAAGTTCCAAAATGGAACCGGGTTCATTGCCCAGCATGCAGGCATCCACAATGATGGCCCTGTCATAGCCCTTGGCTTTGTCCATCACCTCAAATCCCACAGTCAATACCACTTCGGTATCACAGGCTGCACCCATCTCTTCCAGTTTTTCAGCGACCGCAACACCTGCCCGATCATCCTGCAGAAAGGGATTGCCGATCCCAATGACAACGGTTTTATTTTTCATGTTTGTCTCTTTAAAAGTTGCACAGCGTCTTGTACAACCCGCCCTGGCTGTCAAACACATCAATCTGCACCGGCAGTTGGGCTCCGGTGACGGCATGGGTGGCGCAGGCCAGACAAAGATCATAGGGCCTGAATGCCATCTCAACATAGTTGAGGACGTTGGGGCCCACTTCACCATTTTTGATGAAGTGCTTGGCCACTTTTTTCACAGCCAGGTTGATGGGGGCATTGTTGTGGGTGGTGGCCACAATCAGGTTGGCATCGGTGACGATGCCTTTGCCGTCCGTGCAGTAGTGGTGGATCAGGGTGCCGCGGGGAGCCTCGATGATACCCACACCTTCCCCCGGGCAGGTGGTGGGTTTGTTCCAGGTATCAGCCCCTGTGATCTCGGGATCACGGGAAAGTGCCAGGCACTTTTCAGCGGCGTTGAGCATCTCAATGGCCCTTGCCCAGTGGTAGGCCAGAATGTTGTGCACAAGTTTTCCGCCAAAGGCGGCATGGTACTTTTCAAAATGCACCTGGGCTTTGGGCGTATCCATGCCCTTGACAATGTTAAACCGGGCCATCGGTCCCACGGCATAGCAGTTGGTGTCCGGGCCTTCCACAATACCTTTCCACTCCCCAAGTTTTTTCTGGTAGGGAAATTTCAGGTAGGTCCAGGGCTGAACCCGTTCTGAAATGAAATCCAGGTACTGTTTGCCTGTGAATGTGCCAAGGACATTGCCCTTGGCGTCAATGATCTTCTGGGTGCCGTCGTAGTAGGTGATTTCATCCTTGTCATTGACGGAACCCATGTAGCCCACTTCCACCTTATAGACATCGCCCATGATCAGGTCCATGTAGGCTTCATTTTTCAGTACAATGTCGTCAAACACTTTTAGCGTCAGCTCGCCCAGTTCCACAAGCTCCTGGGACCAGGCTTCAACCTGTTGGCGTTCCTCTTCGGTGAGGCGTTTGGACCAGCCGCCGGGAAGGGCTGCAACCGCATGGCTGTGTTTTCCGCCCAGCAGCTCAAATATCTTTACGGCAAGCCCGCGTTTGCGCAGCACTTCACGCCCCACATCCACGCCCACCTTGTTGATCAACCCGACAATATTGCGCTGGGCAGCGTCTGCTTCCGGTCCCACCACAAAATCGGGAAACCCCAAAGCGTACAGAATAACGGCATGGTCTTCCACATAATGGGCATTGAAAAACAGCTCCCGCAGTTTACGGCCGGTTGATGTGGGTTCTACGCCGAACACACCGTCCGCAGCCTTGGTGGCTGCCATGTAATGCACACCCCGGCACACGCCGCACACCGTTGAAACCGTGCGGGGCACCTCTTCCATGGGCATGCCCTGTAAAAATTTTTCAAACCCGCGAAACTCCACGGTCTGAAAAAACGCGTCATCCACATTGCCGTTATCATCAAGGAAAATGGCAATTTTCCCGTGACCTTCCAATCGGGTGATCGGATTAATTTCTATTTTTCTCATCGAGCAGCTCCTTGCTTACTTTTCCTTGAGTGCCGCAACCGTATGGTTCAGTTTCCCTGCGGTATGGGAATACCGGTAAAACAGTTTTGCCATGTCGTTATATTTTTCAATGAACTGCTCTGCCACATCGTCCGTTTCCATGCTTGAGGCGATGGTGGAAAGGCAGCGTGCGCCAAAATCCTTGATGCCCGGAATGGGTCCGCCGCATCCCCTGCAGGGGATATTTACGTTCAGACAGGCCCCGCCGCAGTCGCCCTGGGTCACAGGGCCGAAACACATGAAGCCCTGCTGGAGCAGACAGACATCGGGATCGGGTTGGCCGTCAATGGTACGGCTGATTGTGCCCACGGGGATACGGCTGTGTCCTGTGATGGCAGGGTTGCGTCTGCATGAGTCGCATACGGCCTTGCCCGAGGTGAGCCATGCGCCTTTTGCGGGCAGCTCTCCCTTTGAAATCGCCTCAATAAGTGCGCCCACAAAGGCAGGGCGGGGCGGGCACCCGCCGATGTAATAGTCCACATCCACCACCTGGTCCAGGGTGTAGCAGCGGTCCAGGAATGTGGGGATGGTTAAGTTATATTTCCCGTCCAGAAGGCATTCCGGGGTAGGCATGATCCCGTCCGGATTATCCGTGGAAAAGGAATTTTTATACGCTTGTGCAAACAGCTCCTCTTTGGTGTGCAGATCACCCAATGCGGCAATGCCGCCAAGGGTTGCACAGGCACCGAATGCCACAAAAATCTTGGCTTTATCCCGGAGCACCCGGACGGTGTGTTCGTTTTCACTGTTGCGGATCATGCCATCCACAAAGGCCAGATCAATGGATTTATCTTCCATCTCCTCAAGGTCTTTATATTTCACATCGGCCACGGTGGGGGCCCAGAAAACAATGTCCAGGACATCAAGTGCCCCCAGAAGATTTTCCGACAGATCCACAACACTCATCTCGCAGCCGGCGCAGCCGCCGGCCAGCAGGAATGCGGTTTTTAACTTATCAGCCATTTTTTATTTCCTCCAGTACCGGGCTTGGGCCAAGTTCCTCAAGTTCTTTGGTAAATTCACCAACCACTTCGGCAAAGCGGTACCCTTCCGCACCGGAAATCCACTCCAGGCGAAAGCGTCTTTCATCAAAGCCCAGGTCCTCCAGGGTCTTTTTCAACAGCTTCATTCTGCTGCTGGTTTTGTAGTTGCCGGTTTTATAGTGGCAGTCACCAAAATGGCAGCCGCCGATGAGCACGCCGTCCGCACCCCGGGCAAAGGCTTCAAGCACATGTTCAGGTTCCACACGGCCGGAACAGGGCACCTTGATCAATTTAATGGTTGCCGGGTATTTGGCCCTCAGGTTTCCGGCCAGGTCAGCCCCGGCATAGGTACACCATTGGCATGCAAATCCGACAATATTGGGTCTCCAGGTCATGATTTAAGCCTCCTGCTCTGCAAGGTTTTGAACTAGGCGTTCTTCGCTTTGAATCTCAGCAATCACAGCGCTTCTGTCGATGTTGGAAATACTTGCCACCTGGGCCGGGTCAAATCCCATGCACAGGGCCAGAAGCTGGGTGTAGTAAAAGGTGGGGATGGGCTCAAAATCAATCTCTCCACGCTTTTTCAAAATGGGCTGGGACATTTCAAACTGCAGGAAGCAGGAAGAGCAGGTGGTGACGATGATATCGGCATCAGTCTCTTCCTTGATGGAGAGCAGCTTGGTTTTAAACAGCTTAAGGGATTTTTCCGCATCCGTGGAGCGCATGCCGCCCATGCCGCAGCAGGCGGAAAGCCTGGAATAGTGCGGCACCGTTGCCCCTATTGCCTGGCAAAGCTCGGTGAGCATGGTGGGTGAATAGGGATTCTCTTCCTTGATTTTATATACATCCGAAGGCCACAGGTTGTGGCACCCGGTCTGCACGGCAATTTTCAAACCGTCCAGGTTATATTTCAGGTTGTTTTTAATTTTTTCCACACCTATGTGACGATGCAGGATATGGGAAAGGTGGTACACATCACTGGTGCCTTTAAACTCCCGGTCGATGGCCGAAAGCTTCCCGTTGACCCGGTTTCGCCGCTCCTTGTTTTCCAGGAAGTGCTTGGCTTCGGAGAGCACGCCAAAGCAGGAGTTGCACCCGGTCATAATGTCCAGCTCTTTTTCTTCAGCAATGGTTATGTTGCGTGATGAAACCGCACACCAGGTATCCATGTCAAAGGAGGGGGCGGTTCCCCAGGCAGGGCAGCAGCCGGCGCCTTCAAGATCTACGGGTTCAACACCCAGGACCGGAAACACCTTGCGGATGGACTGCTCAATGTCAGGTGCCTTGAGCGGAATATTGCATCCAAGATAAAGTCCTATTTTATCCATTATATTTTTTCCTTTCCTTTAGAATAGTCCCAGATCGGCCATGGGGCCGTCCATAATCAGGGTCTGAATCTCCTGCTGCGCCTTTTCATTGTAAGCTGACGTGGGTGGTTGGGCAGGAAGTCCCACCTGTTCTCTCACCTCTCTGGCATCGGTGAACACGGCATGGCCGGTCTCATAAAAATTCATCTGGCTGGTAATGGACGAGGTGGAGAACGCCATTTCATTACCCTGGTAACGCCTGAAGGCAAATACGACCTCCTGGGGCCGAACGCCCTGGGGGCATACCTCGGTGCAGCGGTTGCAGGCCTGGCATCCCCATGAGGAGGGATCTTCAATAATCTCTTCAAGCTCTCCATTGAGCAGATGGCGGATCAGGTTGCGGCACAACAGCGGGAACCCGGCTCTGACACCCGGGCAGACCGCCGAGCAAGCACCGCACTGGATACAGTTAAGGATACCGGTTCCGCCATATTCCATGATGGTTTTTACGGATTCATTGATTTTTTCCTGTTCGATCTTCATAAAAACCTCCTTTAAGCGGTGAGCGCTTCAATCTGGGCAAAAATCTGGTCTTCTTCATAGCCATGCAGCACAATGGCCCCGGAAGGACAGGCCGATGTGCATACGCCGCAGCCCTTGCACGCGGACATTTCAATGCGGGCCCGGGGTTTTCCGTTGGACTCGCGCATGGAAATGGCATTGTAGGGGCACAGGGGAACACACACCCCGCAGCCGCTGCACTTGTCGGTAAGCACTTCGGAAATGGTGGGGTCGATCCTCACCCGGCCCTGGGCCAAGGGAACAGCGGCTGCCGCGGCAGCACCTTTGGCCTGGGACACGGTATCGGGAATATCCTTGGGCCCCTGGCAGCAACCGGCAATGAACAGCCCTTCGGTGGAAGTTTCAACAGGCCCGAGCTTGGGATGAAGTTCCCGGAAAAAATGGCTGCCGCAGAATTGCAGACCCAGTTTCTGGGCAAGGGCGGTGGCGGATTTGGGCAATTCAATGGCCGTGGCCAGGATGACAAGATCTGATTCATACTCAATGGGAGTGGCCGACTCCATATCATAGGCCAGAACACGCAAGTTTTCCCCCGGCAGAACCTCAAGGCCGCCGACTTTGCCTTTGAAGAAGTTGATGCCCATCTTGCGGGCTCCGGTATAGTACTCGTCGTAGTCTTTACCGGCGGTGCGCACGTCAATGAAATGCATGTTGATCACAAGATCCGGGTATTTTTCCTTTAACAGGCGCGCCTGTTTGATCATGTACATGCAGCACACCCGGGAGCAATAGGTGTGAAAATGCTCATCCCGGGATCCCATGCAGGAGACAAAGGTCAGGGTATGGGGTTTCTGCCTATCCGAGGGGCGCAACAGCTTTCCTTCGGTGGGGCCGGTGGCACTGATCAGGCGCTCCAGCTGCAGGGCGGTGATAACATTGGGGGCCTTGGGAGCCATCTCCTTGAACCACTCTTTTTCCATGACCTGGAATCCTGTGGCAACAACTATGGAACCCACTTCGATCTCTTTGATGGTGCCCTTGGGATCCAAAGGCAGGGAGCGGTTGATGGCGTCGGCAGGACACGCTTTTTCACAGGGGGCCAGAAGGGGCTGACCTGTTCTCTTGCTGATTCTGGGTTCGGAACCGATGGTTCTTCCTGCACAGTTCTTGCAATTGTCCATGTCAATGACCGCTTTTTTGGGCACGGCCTGGGGGAACATGATATATGCGGCTCTTCTCATATCAAGGCCGGCGTTAAAGGCATCGGGCACTTTGGCCGGACAACTGGAAGCGCAATCACCGCAGCCGGTGCATTTACTCCAGTCCACATAGGTCTGTTTCTGGCGAACCTTGACCTTGAAGTTGCCGATATAGCCTTCCACATCATCCACTTCCGAATAGGCCAGAACTTCCACATTGGGGTGGTTGTAACACTCGACCATTTTGGGGGTAAGAATACAGGCGGAGCAGTCGTTTGTGGGAAAGGTCTTGTCCAGCTGGGCCATAACGCCGCCGATGGAGGGCTCCTTTTCCACCATATAGGTCTTGTGGCCCATGTTGGCCAGTTCCAGAGCCGCACTGATACCACCAATGCCGCCGCCGATGACAAGGGCGGCATCGGTTACATCAACAAACTTGTCTTCAAGAGGTTCCAAATACCTTGCCTTGCCCACAGCAGAGGCAACGACTTTTTTGGCCTTTTCCGTAGCCCCGTCATGGTCATTGCCGTGAACCCAGCTTGCCTGGTCCCGGATATTGGCCATCTCAAACAGGTACTTGTTCAAGCCTGCCTGGGCACAGGCGGCCCTGAAAATGGGCTCATGGGTACGCGGGGTGCAGGCGGCGACCACCACCCGGTCCACCAGCCCATCCCGGATATCCTGTTTGATCATCTCTTGTCCGGAGTCAGAACACATAAACAGATTTAAGCGGGCTATAACAACGTCGGGCAGCTCTTCCGCAAAATCACGGACAGCAGCAACGTCGATTACGCCGGCAATGTTCGACCCGCAATGACATACATATACGCCTACTTTTGCCATCTTGGCCTCCTTGGATCCTTGGGAAACATTGGATACATCATCAATTTTTTTTAACAATTATATCATTATTCTTACTCTTGTTATGGCTCAGGTTCACAATAGGGGACTCAACAGCGGGAAATCAGGGGAGGGGTCTCTTCTGGTTTTACCGAGCTTATATTTCACAGGAAAAAATTAATATATGAAGAGCATCTTTGCTGTCAAACAAGTTATGGAAAAAAAGAAATAAAAAATGTAAAAATTCGTAGGGGGCAAATCAACTAAAATTGATTAAAAACAGCGGGAAATGAAATGTAAAATCATCAATTGCAGTCCTTACTCGACATCAATTATATTGATAATACATTCAAGAATAATTAATGAGCCTCTAAAGTCCAATAAAACCGGCGTAGAAGCAGTATTGAATGACCGCTTCATACCTTGAGCGGGGGAAGGAAAGAGTCTGTTTCCTGATTGTTAAACAGTTTTACAAAATTATTTTCAAACGTTGCGATGAATTTAAAAAAATGAACATTGGTTCGCCGATTCAGGCCCGGGCCAGAACCAGGACCCACACGCCGTCAGCACCTGCATCCAGAAGGGTCTGGGCCGCAGCATTGCAGGTGGATCCCGTGGTAAACACATCATCCACCAAAAGAATTTTTTTACATTTGACAAGATCAGGTTTCGGGCAGGAAAAGGCATTGGATAGATTCTTTTTGCGTTCCTTTATGTCCAATCCCGTCTGGCTGACCGTGGCCCGGACCCGGAGAAGAGCGCCAATGTCGATGCGCCAGGGTGCCGGTCTGTCACATTCATCTGTGTAGAGCCTGGGAAAGTTCCGGACAAGGAAATAGGACTGGTTGAATCCGCGGTCTTTAGCCTTGGATCCATGAAGGGGAATGGGGACAATCAAATGGAAGCTGTCCATGTCAAAATGGGTGGCAAAGGCCTTGAACAAATAACGTTCAAAGGGACGGGCCAGGCTGAGCTTTGACTGATATTTGAACAGCCCCAGGGCTTTTTGTATGACACCTTTATATTCAAAGGCCGCCCGGACACCATTCATTGCCATAGGTGTTTCAAGACATGAACCGCACAGGTGGTCAGGCCCAGCTTCAAAGCAACGGCCGCAGCCAGGACAAAAAGGATGGTCAAATACCGGCAACGCCTCTCCCCTACACGTGGGGCAAAAGCAGACATCCAGCGGATTATCTTCCGCAGATGCTTTAATATATTTGCCACACCCCAGGCATTTATTGGGAAATATCAGCCTACAAACCCCGGCCCCAATCCCTTTGGCCAGTTTTTTGATCATCAGGGTTTGCGGGCCAGGCGCTGACGGCGGGCCTCAAACATGGCAATACCGCCTGCCACGGAGGCGTTCAGGGAGGTAATGCATGTTTCCATGGGAATGGACAGAATAAAATCACAAGCTTTTCTTATGCCGGGCCTCAGCCCCGTGTGCTCTCCCCCCACCACCAGGACCAGGTTGCCGGTAAGATCTGCCTCAAAAAGACCTTTATCGCCTCCGGCATCCAGACCGGATACCCAGGCACCACATTTTTTCAGGTCTTGGATCACATTGGAAAGGTTCGTGGCTATGAAAATGGGAGCATGCTCCATGGCCCCGGCCGAACTGCGGGAAACCCCGGCAGAAGGCAGGGCACAGCGATCTTTGGGCATCACGATGTAATCAACCCCGGCACACAGGGCCGTGCGGATCAACGCACCGGTGTTCTGGGGGTCTTCAATGCTTTCAAGGATAAGGGCAAAAAACGGATCTGTCCGGTTTTCAATCTCCTTGATCAGGCCAGAAACAGACAGGACCGGAAAGGGCGACACTCTGGCGGCAATACCCTGGTGGCGACCCAAACCGGCCAACCTATCCAATTCTTCACCGGCAAGGGACTGGACAGGAACCTGTTTTGCTGCAGCCAGATCCGCCACGGCCTGCACACGTTTGTCAGACCGGTTCTCGTAGAGCATGATGGATTCAAACTTACGGCGGCCTGCTTTCAGGGCTTCAAATACAGAGTGATAGCCGTACAGGATCTCTTTATCCCCGGCATTTCGGTTCTCACCCCTTCGGCCAGGGGGACGCTGTTTGCGGCTATGGCCCGGGGAACCTGATTTGCCGGCCATCAGTTTGAAGTCTCCTGTTCAACAATGGCAATAAGTTCGGCAACCGCATCTGCGAGCACATCATTGACCACCACATGGGTATAAAAGGCTTTTTGGGCCATTTC
The DNA here is from genome assembly GCF_963665355.1 of uncultured Desulfobacter sp. Taxonomy (GTDB): domain Bacteria; phylum Desulfobacterota; class Desulfobacteria; order Desulfobacterales; family Desulfobacteraceae; genus Desulfobacter. The sequence goes on along the minus strand of NZ_OY762229.1, from coordinate 2,637,086 downwards.
TGTTTCGGCATTCTCCAGGCGCCTGAGGATGACATCTTCGGCATCGGTTCCCCTGCCCCGCAGGCGCTGCTCCAAAACCTCCAAAGACGGAGGCATGATGAACACGGAAACCGGTTTCAGGCCGGAATCCATAATCTGACGCCCGCCTTGAACATCAATGTCCAGCAAAACGCTTTTTCCTGCGGCAAGCTGTTCTTGGACAAAAATTTTCGATGTGCCGTAGCAATTGTCGTGGACCTGTGCCCATTCCAGCATCTGGCCGGACGCCACCATGTCCATGAATTGTGCTTTATCCGTAAAAAAATAATCTTTTCCATGGACCTCTCCCGGCCGGGGTTTGCGGGTGGTGTGGGAGATGGAAAAGACCAGAGTTTCAAACCGCCCCAGCAGTTCCTTGACAAGTGTTGTCTTGCCGGTACCCGAAGGCGCTGAAAAAATGAAAAGTTTTGCCGCCATACCCTACTCCTCCTGGGGTGCCCCGGGGTTCTGAATCAGGGCTTCAAAACGTGCGGACACGGTTTCGGCCTGAATTGCGGACAAAATCACATGATTGGAGTCCGTCACAATAATGGCCCGGGTTTTCCTGCCATGGGTCACATCGATGAGGCGCCGGTCCTCCCGGGCTTCATCCTTGACCCGTTTCATGGGTGACGAATTCGGGGATAAAATGGCCACCACCCGGTCTGCCACCACAGTATTGCCAAAGCCAATGCCTAAAAGTGGCTGTTCCATAATTTTCCTTTTTTAATTTTATTCGATGTTCTGGACCTGTTCCCGGATTTTTTCCAGCTCGGATTTCAGATCAACCACAGCATGGGCCAGGGTTGCATTACCGGCTTTGGACCCGATGGTGTTGAATTCCCGGTTGAACTCCTGGATCAGAAAATTGAGTTTCCGGCCCTGGGACTCATCTTCATCCATGACCGACCGAAACATTTTAATGTGACTGTGCACCCGGACAATCTCCTCGGACACATCACTTTTATCCGCAAGAAACGCTGTCTCCTGGGCCAGACGTACCGGATCGAGACAATCCCCATCGTCTGCCGTAAGCACGGCCAGACGCTCTTTGAGCCGGGCCTTGTAAATTTGTGGTATGGTTTTGGCCTGTTCTTCAACGCCGGCCAGGCGCTGTTCAATGTCTGAAATACGATGGCTTAAATCCTGGCGCAGATTTTCCCCCTCGCTTTTGCGCATGCTGTCAAGGGCTTTGGCCGCTTCACGGGTGGCATCACACAGGACGGAACGGATAAGTTCCAGGTTGACTTCAGGTTTGGCAGCCATAATAACCTGCTTGGCCCCGAGCACGGTTTCCAGGGCAATGTCGCCGGACAGGGAAAGTGTATCCTGTAAACTTTTCAAAGCTCTATAATAGGCGTTGGCCTTGACAATGTCCACCTCAAACAGATTCTGATCCAGGGACTGGTCTGAAAGACTCACCCGGATCTCTATTCTTCCCCGGGTGTGGAATTGCCCCATGATTTTTTTTATCTCCTCCTCAAAGGACTGGCAGGTTTCGGGCAGGTATATGGAAAAATCAAGAAAACGGGAATTATAGCTGCGAACCGTCATGTCCACAGTCAGGGTGTCCAGCGTGTGCGACACTTTGGCAAACGCGGTCATGCTTTTTATCATACAAATTTCCTTCTTGGGCAATTATCCTTTTATGGCCTTAAGATCCGCAACATATTTCAGCCTTACCCGGCCTAAAAAATCCAGCACCCCGGGGGAGGCATAATCCGGATAGGTCCATTCCAGGGTTTTAAAACCTTTTTTGGTGTACATTAATGTCAGGTCGGCATAAATTTTTTGTCCGATGTAGATCCTGTGGGAATATTCCTTTCCCGTGGCCAGGATAAACCGGGAAGACAGAAGATAGCCCGGATCAATATTAATGGTTCTGTTGTTTTCATCCAGACAGTCGGATTCAATCCTGTTGGTCTTAAGTTTAATGGAAGCCAGGGCATCCTGTTCAATGAGCTGCTGGAATGCAATAAGCTTGCGAAACAACGGCGCTCCCATCTCCTTGTAATAATAATCGGTAAAATCAAAATCCAGCCAGGGCGAAATCATGTCCACGGGACCGCCCACGGCTTCAAGGCGGGGAAGAACCGATTCCAGAATACTCTTGTCTTTCATGAAAACCGACACCACAAGCTTGGCTGGTGAAGGTGCTTTAGGTGTACTCATTGCTTAACAGGGATTGCTTCGTCAATAAGCATAATGGGGATATCATCCCGGATTTCGTATTTGAGGGCACAGGCATTGCAAACCAGGCCATCCTGGGCCGGGGTCAACTCCACCGGGCCTTTGCATTTAGGACAAACAAGAATTTCAAGCAGCTCTTTTGATACAGCCATGGCAGTACGGTATCTCCTTAAAAAACAAATTAAATTTTTGAGGTCTGCATGGACTGCAGTTGATAATATGCGCCTTTTGCAGCCATCAGATCATCATGGACACCCTGTTCAACAATGGTGCCGTTTTTGAGCACAATAATCCGGGAGGCGTAATCTATGGTGGACAGCCTGTGGGCAATGACAAAGGAGGTACGGCCCTTCATCAGATTTTCCAACGCCTTTTGCACGACTTTCTCGGCCTGGGAATCCAAAGCCGAGGTGGCCTCGTCCAAAATCAGCACCGGCGCATTTTTCAAAAGCGCCCTGGCAATGCAGATCCGCTGCTTTTCTCCGCCGGACAAACGGGACCCAAGCTCTCCGATCACGGTATCATAGCCCTTGGGAAAACCGCAGATAAAATCATGGGCAAAAGCGGCTTTGGCGGCTTCTTCAACCATGGCATCATCTGCATCCATTTTTCCATACCGGATATTGTCCCGCACTGTCTCGTTGAATAAAATGGGTTCCTGGGTCACAATGGAAATATGATCCCGCAGAGACGCGATGGTCAGATCCCTGACATCGTGACCGCCCACAAGGACAGCGCCCCCGGTCACATCATAAAGCCTTGGAATCAGATTCACCAGACTGGTTTTCCCGCCGCCGCTCATGCCCACCAGCGCCAGGGTCTCCCCGGGGGCGGCTTTAAGGTTGATGTTCTCCAGGGCCATGGACTCTTCGGGCCCATAGGCAAAAGAGACATTTTCAAACACCACTTCACAGGATGACGCATCAAGGGTCCGGGCATCGGGTTTGTCCACCACATCGTTTCGGGTTTCCAGAACATCAAAAACCCTGGATGCGGCGGCCACGCCCTCCTGGATGGTATTGTTCAGGGAGGACAATTTTTTCACCGGATCATAAAGCATCATCACGGCAGTCAAAAAAGAGAAAAATACACCGGGGGTGGAGGTTCCGTTCACCACCCGCATCCCGCCGAACCAGATCACAAAGGCAATGCCAAGGCCACCTAAAAATTCCATAACAGGAGAGGATAATGCCCGGGTCATCACTTTTTTCATCTCCAGGCGGAACAGTTCCTGGGTTTTTCCCTTGAATCTGTCCGTTTCAAAGGCCTGAAGATTAAATATTTTAATGATCTTGGCACCGGAAAAGGTTTCGTGCAGAAAGGAATTAAGATCGGCCATGGTTTCCTGGGATCCCGTGGAAAACTTGCGAATCCTCTTACCAAACACCACGATGGGGTAAAAGGCAATGGGAAGCACAATAAAAGCGCCTGCGGCAAGCTTCCAGTCCCGGTAAAAAATCACAAACAAAAACGCCACAACGGAAAAGGAATCCCGAAACAGGCTGATCACCGATGTCGACACCATGCCCTTGATGACATTGACATCATTGGTAATCCGGGACATGAGCACCCCGGTTTTCTCTTTGTGAATATAGGCGATGGGCAGATTCATGATCTTTTCATAAAGGCTGTTCTGAAAATTACGGATAATACGCTGCCCCACATGATTCATCAGGTAATCTGATCCGTAAGACCCGGCACCTTTCAGAAAAAACACCAGCACGGCAAGGCCGGGGATGAGCAACAGCTTGCTGCTGTTCCGGGCAATGAAAATATCATCAAGAACAGGCTTGACCAGCAGGGCCATGCTACCGTTGGCGCCTGCCACCATCACCATACATAACGCGGCCAGGGCAATCTTTTTCCAGTGTGCTAACACCATCTGGATGATCTTTTGCCTGCGCTCTTTTGACAGTCTGGCTTTTTTTGAATTCATGGATGAGGATAACTGCTTTTTTTTAGATTCTATGGTCTATATTCTATGTTCGGCTATTGTCAAGTATCAAAAAACATGAGAGCATAGCCCCCCATGATAGAGTGTGCATTTATACCCAATTTTTTCAAATTTTACAATATCCTGTGGGGTGCGGCCCTGCCTTTTTTGAAACGGCAGCCACGGCTTGCCCCAACCTTTGGCAGGCGCACAAATCCGGTTCAGCTCCAGCCGGCAGATATCTGGATACAGGCGGCATCAGCCGGGGAGGCTTACCTGGCCGTATCCATTATAAAGGCCCTGGTCCCGGACAGGCCGGTTTCCATCCTGCTGACCACAACCACGGACCAGGGCATGGAAATTTTGAAACAGGAGCTGAATCCCAGAAATTTATCCCCATATATCCGCCTGAACCTGGACATATTCCCCTTTGACAGCCCCGGGGCCATGGACAACGCCGTGCAACGGGTCAATCCCGCTGTCATGGTCCTGCTGGAAACCGAACTGTGGCCGGCCCATCTGTATGCCCTGAAAAGGAATCATACCACCGTATTGCTCATCAACGGCAGGTTATCCAGGAAAAGCAGCCGCAATTACCGGCTTACCAAAGCATTCTGGCAATGTTTCGCCCCGGACCGCATTCTGGCTATTTCAGCCCAAGACGCCCAAAAATTTTCCCGGGTATTTTCCCACACCCGTGTTGAGACCATGGACAATATCAAGTTTGACCGCATGCAAATTCAAAACACAACCGGTCAAAATTCCAATTTAGCGGCCATTGTGCCCCGGGAACTGCCCCTGTCAATTTTTGCCTCCTTCCGCCGCCAGGAAGAAGAGCAGATCATTGACATGGTAAACGCTTTATTAAAAAAGGTGCCGGACCAGGTTATTGCTCTATTCCCCAGACATATGCACCGGATAACGCCATTGCTAAAAAAATTGAATAAAAACGCTTTGAAGGTTTCCAAAGGCTCACAGATATCTTCTCCTCTCACCAGTCCTGCCATTATCCTGTGGGACAGGTTCGGAGATCTGCACCAGGCTTACAGCCATGCCCGGGTGGTTTTTGTCGGGGGAAGCCTGGTGCCCCTGGGTGGACAAAATTTCATGGAGCCCGCAGCATTGGGAATTCCCACAATCATCGGCCCCCACTGGCAGGATTTTGCCTGGGTGGGAAAAGAAATATTCAATACCGGTGCCGTCACCCGATGCAAAAACAGCCAGGATGCGGTTAATGCCATGTGCGAACACCTGGTAAAATCCCCGGACCGGAAAATCCTTATTGATGCGGTGAGTCACTATATTTCAAAAAAACAGGGCGGGGCACAGGTCGCGGCAGACACAATTATGGAATCGTATAATGCAGTTAACCTGGACCCAACGAAAGGAGATTTATGAAAGACAAGCACATTGCGCCGAACTTTCAAATACGTCTTTTCACCAGTATGGTTTTGATCCGAAAGTTCGAGGAAAAAATTGTGTCTCTGAGCAAAGAAGAAAACCGGCTGCCCGGCATGCAGATTCTTACCAACGGCCAGGAAGCTGTTGCCGCAGGTGTTGTGGCTGCCCTTGAGCCGGATGACATCATCGTCAGCAACCACCGCAGTCACGGCCATCTACTGGCCAGGGGGGCAGACCTGAATTCGTTGATGGCCGAAATTATGGCCAAGGCGGACGGCGTTAACGGCGGCAAGTCCGGAACCCTTCATCTGGCTGTTCCTGAGATCAATGCCCCCATGACCTCCACAGTAGTTGGTGCAGGCCCCCCTCTGGCAGTCGGGGCTGCCTTTGCCCAGCAATATAAAGCGCAAAACGGCGTTACCGTGGTTTTTTTCGGCGACGGGGCTGCCGCTGAGGGCAGCGTACACGAAGCAATGAATTTATCCGGCACATGGAAGCTGCCGGTGCTGTTTGTCTGCGAAAATAACGGATGGGCGGGAGCCCAGCGTCCTGAAGAGCATTGTGCCACGCCTCACATCCATAAACGGGCCCAGGGCTATGGCATGCCCGGCTTGCATGTAGACGGAAATGACGTAGAGCTTGTTTACCGGAAAAGCCTTGAACTGGCGGAACACTGCCGTTCGGGAAAGGGACCGGCTTTTATGGAAACATTGACCTACCGCATGCGTGGACATGGTGAGCAGGACCACCAGCATTACATTGATAAAGCCGAACTGGACACATGGGCACTGAAATGTCCCATAACAAGGTACCAGAAAGCTCTCCTTGACGCCGGCGTTCTGGATGACGGCATGATTCAACGTATCGAGCAGGAGGCCCAGGCCCGCGTAGACGCGGCTGTGGCTTTTGGCGACGCCAGCAAAGAGCCTGAACCTGACACCGCCTTCACCGATGTATTTGTCCAGTCTTTCAATATATGAAAGGAGTTTCACCATGAGCCGGAAAACCTTTGGAAATGCCATAAACGACGCACTGTCCATCGCCATGGAGATGGATGACAACGTATTTATTGCCGGTGAAGGGGTCGGCGTATCCATCCACCAGGATCCCAATATGCCGACCTGGGGACTTCTGGAAAAATTTGGCCGTCGCCGGGTGAAAGACACGCCGGTCAGTGAGGCGGCCATTGCAGGACTGGCTGTGGGGGCGTCCTGCATGGGGCTGCATCCTGTTGTGGAAATCATGTTTTTTCCGTTTATGACCCTGGCCAGCGACATGCTGGTCAACCATGCAGGAAAATTGCGCTACATGAGTGGCGGCAAATCCAGCTTCCCGCTGACTGTGCGGGTTAAGGCCGGTAACGGGTTCGGTGCCGGAAGCCAGCACTCTCATAACTTAGAGGCGTGGATTGCCCACAGCCCGGGCTTGAAAATTGTCTGGCCGGCAACCGTTGAAGATGCCAAGGGGCTTACGCTCAGTGCGATCTTTGACCCGGACCCGGTCATTGTGGTGGAAGACATGTTTCTTTACCGGATGCCGGGGCAGATGCCGGAGGGTGATTTCCGCACCCCCCTGGGCAAGGCCCGGGTGGCCGTGCCGGGCACCGACTGCACCGTGATTGCATACGGCATAGCGCTCTACACGGTCATGAAGGCGCTTGAAACCTTGGAGAAAAAAGGAATTTCGTGCGAGGTGATTGACCTGCGGTCCCTGGTTCCCCTGGACAAGGCCTGCATCCTCCAATCAGTTCGGAAAACAGGCCGCCTGGTGGTGGTCCATGAGGCAAACCGGTTTTGCGGCTTTGGGGCGGAACTGGCCGCCATGGTGGCCGAGGAAGCTTTCGACGCCTTGAAGGGACCTGTCAAACGCGTAGGTGCACCACAAATTCCGGTCCCGGCGGCATCAAGCCTTGAAAAAGCCTTCAAGCCAAACCCCCAGGATGTTGTCACAGCCGTTCTGGAAACGATGAACAAATAAGATGAACAAATAACCGGCAGACAGGCCATGAGGCAGGTTCAGATATCCACCACCTGAACCTGCTGTTTCTTAAGGGACCGGATATGGCCGGGAAGGTTGTCCAGAATGCTTTTTTCCAGGGCATTAAGGATGGTCTCCTTTAGAAAGCTGCGATTGTAAACCAGGCTGACCTCCCTGGTGGGAACAGGGTCCATAAACGGCTTGATGCGCCGGGCCGCCCCATGGGTTCGCATCTCATCCACAGCCATTCTGGGAAGCAATGTGAATCCGGAATTGGCATCAACCAGCTTGATCAGCGTTTCCAGGCTGCCGCTTTCAAAACGAATGTTGGGATAGACACACTGGTCCTGGCCGGCCGCACAAATTTTCAGCATCTGGTTTCTGAAGCAATGCCCTTCGGACAAAAGCCACAGATCCCCGCACCCCAGATCCTTTTCCGCTATATATTCTTTTTCCATCAGGGGATGCTGCCCATTCAGGTAGCAGTAGAACGCCTCGTAATAAAGATGGCGCTCAATCAGACCGTCATCCCGCAAAGGGGTGACCAGAAGTCCCGCATCCAGTTCATCATTGTACAACATCCTGATGATGTCATCGGTTTTGTATTCATGGACCACAAGGTTCACACCGGGATACTTCCGGCCAAAATCACCAATGAAAAGGGGAATCACATAGGGTGCCAGGGTGGGGATGACCGCCAGCTCAAAATCCCCTCTGGGTTCAAGGGCCCTGGTGTCGGCAATGACCTGGATTTTTTTATGCTCGCGCAGGACAAGCGCCGCCTGTTTAATGATTCCCTTGCCGGCTTCGGTGACCAGAATGGGTTTTCTGGACCGGTCAAAGATCACCACCCCAAGTTCATCCTCCAGCTTCTGGATCTGGGCGGACAAAGAGGGCTGGGAGACGAAGCAGGCTTTGGCCGCCTTGCCGAAATGGCGCTCCCGGTCCACGGCCAGCAGATATTCCAGTTGGGTAAGGGTTGACATACCTAAAGCTTGTAACAAAATACTCCGTGCGTTGCAAAACCATTACCAGGGTGATCGGATGGACGCGAGCTACATATATAGTTTGAAAGACCTGGGCGACAGCTGATAGACAATAGATCCAGACTAATCACATTATCTCTTCTTTTTTCTTTTGATATACCAGTCTTGATCACCATAAAACATATCTGAGCACTCAGGGCAAAGACCGTGACTGAACTGTGCGTCAGAATGTGTTTCAATATATAGCTCTAAATTATTCCAATATCCTTTGTCATCACGTATTTTTTTGCAAGAAGAACAAATAGGCAACAGTCCCGAAAGGATTTTGACTTCGGCAAGTGATTTTGACAGTTCTTCAATCAGTTTCTTATTTTTCATTTCTGCGAATTTGAGTTCCGTAATATCCGTGATCGTGGAAAAAAAACCAATCACTTCATCGTTTACAGTATGGGGTAGCATTCTAACGCTGACGTATTTTTCTTCACACTTGCGCATCGTTTTATTTTCAAAATAGATGGACTGGCCTTTGAGGACGGCTTGATAATTCGGCAGTGCCCGTTCATAGACATCGGAAGCCAAAATATCACGGATATATTTGCCTTCTATCTCTTCTCTTTCTAATTCATACCAATCCATGTAGGCTTTGTTGACAAACACATATTGTAATTCCGCATTGATGTACACTATCGGTGTAATGACACCGTCAAGCACTGTTAGAAAAATTTCGCTATTTTCATTACGGTTCATTATTCACCCAATTGGGCCAAACTTTCATCAGATTAAAAAAGAAGAGAGAAATTCAAAGGAAAAAGGCAGGACCATTTTTGATTCTGCCTTTAAAAATTGATTTCAATATTGTGCTTATTTTTTTCTTCTGCTAATTCCTGCTATTGCCAGTACCCCCAAACCAAAAAGCATTGCTGTTGCCGGTTCGGGTACTGGTGGCAGTGGTGCTGTTGCAAATGCATTAGTAGTGATCCCAAATAAAAACAATGTTATAAGTAAAATTCGAGATAAATTTTTCATTGAACCTCCATTTTTTTGAGTAAATATGCCATCAATGCTTGATGTAGCTTTTACAATTGAATAGGGTATGCAAAAAACACACCATTTCCACATGCATCATAAAACCTTATTCCATCATATTTACAGTTTCTTAGGATACTTTTTCACCATAGAATCAATGCAACAATATGAAAAAAAGTAAATATAATTTATGAAATAAATTTCACAAATATAATAGTTAAAACTTAATTGAAATTATATGTCGTTTTGGTTTGGCAGTTGGTCGAATTTGGCAACCTTCTCCAAATTATCGTCCCAATTTGCTTTGTTCCCCCAATAAATATGGCCTTGGGGTGCCATTTTCACATCGCTGTCAAGACTTCCGGCTGGAACAACCAACAGCCCTCCATCCATTTGGATATTTGGAAGTGCTGACCCACAATTCGAGCAAAAACTTTTTATATGCCCCTCTGATTTGAAATCAAAGGTTTTAGCTTTATCTTTCCCCGATAGCCATATTAACTTAGCTGAAGAAGAAAATAAATTGGCAGCATGTGCGGAGCCAGTATCTTTTCGACAACGTTCGCAATGGCAAAGAAAAAAGCTTTCAAACTCTCCGATTATTTCAAAAGTAATTTCACCACAAAGGCAAGATCCTTTATACTCCATAAAAATTCCCTAAATTCTGTTTGATTTTAGTGTCTCGATATAGAATTAATTTTGAAGTGGCTTTCATATTTCCCTTCAATCAATTGGAGAATATCCTGACTATCGCCTGGGTGGCAACGGGAAATTTGAATCCCCGAAGCATATTTTATAGGACGTTACTTTGATCTGTTATTGGTGATAGCATCAGAATTTTAAATAGCCCGGTTTAATTTATTGTGGTCTATTGAAAAATCTGAATTGATAGGAATCGGAAATCCCGGGATACACGTAATATTGCTCGCCTGCTTGAGGATTTAAAAAGTGTGGAAGTACAGGGACAGTCTGCGGTAGTCGTTAACCCCCAAAATGGACCCTGTTTTTGAGGTAGCCTGCTCTATCTATGTTATTTTTAGCCTGCCAAAATCGACCTCCTTTCAATCCATATTTTGATAGTGAATTTTCTGGCCAAATGAAAAAATTCCAGGCACAGGATGTGCGGGGGGCATGTTTTTGAAAAAAGCGAGCCATACCAGTTGTAGGGTTCACTGGCGTAGATTTTAAATGTCTGGTTCTTTCTTCTGGAATTGGTGCCTATGTTCAAAATTTTACCGGTCACCGATGATAGACTTCTGTCGCCCTGCTATTCCTTAAAAGTTCTGATTCTTTACGATTTTAACGCTGTGCTCTAGGGCAAACCGAAGCGTAGCGCAGGTGTGTCCCTATCTGCACTTTGTGCGAGCCGGGCACGGCACGTGTCATTAAAGTGAGTCAAACGTAAACAATTTCAGAACGTTTGGCAAGTCTTAGACCAATCCTGATGGAGGCGAAGGGTGTAGTGGTAGTTCAACGGGGTAAAGGTTAATGTGGCAGGAGCTTCCATCGACTAACCGGACAAAGAACGTGAGGGGATTCCTTTATTTTTCCCTCACTTTTCTGGCTGCCCTCAATCCAAGGCGATGTCATAAACCTTCCCACCGCATCATAGGCGTCATTCTAAAAGCCCCTATTGCATACCTACCCGAAGGTATGTATAATGTGCGTCACTAAATTGAGGGAAATCCATGGCGAGAAGAACAAAAAAAGAGGCGCAGAAGACACGGCAGCAGATTCTGGATGCCGCGCTCAAGATCTGTTCTGAAAAGGGCTATTCAAAAACCACATTCGTGGATATTGCCAATGAGATAGGATTGACAAAGGGTGCGGTTTATTGGCACTTCAAAACAAAACCTGAACTTTTGGCTGCTATGATCTCATATGGTGAAGAAAAACAGTACAATCTCTTTGAAAATATGATGCTGGAAAGCGTAGCAGACCTGCGCCGGGGAATCGCCGAATTTGCCAATACCTTTGTTAGTGATGAGGAGGCCTGGAAGTTTGAGTTTTTCTGTGGTTTCCAGATTGAATGGTCAACCGAGCTCATGGCGGAAGTGCATGAAAAATTAGCGGAACTGCGCGTTGATCCAATGAAGGAGTTTGAAGAAAAACTTGTGCGGTTGCAGGAAAAAAGCGCGTTAAGTAAAGAAAAGGACGCCCGGTCCCTTGCGCGGTGTTTCGCTTCATCTTGGATAGGCGCAATGCATTTGGCCATGTACGGCGAGTATGATCGGAATAAATTTGTGGAAGTGGTCCTGGAAAGTTTTGACCTGCTGTTCGGCCCGCTTTCCATCTGAGGCATCGCACGTCAATATAACAGCCACGGGCTGACTTGGCATATCAATTGCCAGGCATAGCCCACAACAAAGCTTGAAAGATCTGAGTAACTTGCCCAGACGTTCTTATAAAGGAGGAATCTAATGGGAAAGGCGGTAGGAAATACGGTGATCGCGATCATTTTGATCGGCGTGGGTTATGTTATCAATCTGGTTATTCCTTCAGGCGACCAGGGGCCGGGCATGATGGGAATGGGCCAAATGCCGCCGCCTGCGGTGGTCGCAGTTGAGCTGAAAGAGCAGCCCCTGGATGTGCTTGACGACCATATTGCAACGGTGGAGCCAGTGCAGGAAGTTATGGTCCGCTCGGAAGTTTCGGGGTACATTGATGATGTCCATTTCACGGAGGGATCTTTTGTGAAAGAAGGCGACCTGCTCTTCACCATTGACCAGAAACAATACCAGGCCAAAGTTGACGTTCGCCAGGCAGAACTGGCCAGTGCAAAAGCCGAACTGAACCGTGCCAAAAAATACTTCAAGCGTATGCGTGAGGCAAATAAACGCAGCGTTTCTCAGTCGAATCTCGACACTGCGGAAAGCGACCAGTTGCAGGCCGAGGCCAGCCTGAAACAGGCGGAGGCCAATTTGAACCTGGCCAAAATTGACTTGGGGTATGCCAAAGTGCAGGCGCCGATCAGCGGCCGAATCGGCTTGGCCAAGGCAACCAAGGGTAACTATGTCACTTCCGCTTCCAACGAACTTGCCCGCATTGTGCAAATCAGCCCCATCCGTGTAGTCTTTTCCATGACCGACCGCGCGTACCTGGATTCTCGTGCCCAGGAACTGGCGGGTGCCTCTGACGATCAGGCTGCCCGCATTCGTCTGCCCAACGGTACACAGCTTCCGCTGATTGGTAAAAAAGAGTTCGACGACAACGTTATGAATACCGAAACCGGTACCATGGCAGTCCGCTACCTGTTCGATAACCCCGACGGACAACTGGTCCCCGGCGGCTATGTCAACATTCTGCTTGGATCCCGGCAGCGCCCCATGGGCATCCGGATACCCCAGCGGGCACTGCTGCTTGATCCAAAGGGTTCCTATGTGCTGACAGTCAACGGAGAGGGACAGGTTGGCACCGCCCGGGTTGAGACCGGAGACTCGGTTGAAGGAGACTTTGTGGTGCTTTCCGGACTCAAGGCCGGCGACCGTGTCGTAGTTGACGGCGTGCAAAAAGTGCGGCCCGGCATGACCGCCCAGGTAACTTTGCAGGAGGCCGGACAATGATTTCACGCATATTCATTGACCGCCCGCGCCTGGCGGGTGTGGTTTCCATTGTCCTGATGCTGGCAGGGATTCTTTCGATCACCTCCCTGCCCATCACCCAGTATCCCCAGGTCACCCCCCCGCAAATCGTGGTGCGTGCAAGCTACCCCGGTGCCAGTGCCGAAGTCATGGCCGACATCGTGGCCGGACCCATTGAAGATGCCGTGAACGGCGTACAAAACATGATTTACATGTCATCGACCTCTGACAATTCGGGAAGCTACTCGCTCACCGTAACGTTTGCTGTGGGCACTGATCCGGATATGGCCCAGGTGAAGGTACAGAACCGTGTGTCCCAGGCCGAACCTATGCTGCCCAGCGAAGTTGTGCAGCAGGGAGTAACGGTGGAAACCGAATCAGCCGACATGCTCGGCTTCGTGATTGTCCGCTCCCCAGACGCAAGTCTTGATGAACAGGTAATGAGTGACTACACCTATAAAATGATCCAGCCGGCCTTTGAACGTATCCCCGGCGTCAGCCGGGCACAGGTTTACGGTCCCAAATACAGCATGCGCGTCTGGCTCGATTCCGACCGCATCTCGGCGCTCGGTATCGGCGTCGATGAAATAACGGCAGCCATACGCAACCAGAATGTGCAGGCCTCCATCGGCGCCATCGGCTCCACCCCGGACGACGGTTCCGGACAGATCGCCTTTACCCTGACCGCTCAAGGACGGCTCAACGACACAGAATCCTTTGGCAACATCGTGGTGCGCACCGGCACAGACGGTGCCGTGGTCTACCTCAAGGATGTGGCACGCATCGAAAAAGGCTCTGACAACTATCTATTTTCCGCCAAATACAACAACGCACCCTGTGTGGCGTTGGGCTTAAGCCGGACTCCGGGTTCCAACGCCCTTGACACCATGGATGAGCTGCAGACGGTAATGAAACGCCTCGAAAAGGATTATCCCGAAGGCCTTGAAGCCGTGCTGTCCTATGACGCCTCGAAATTTGTCCGCACCAGCATCCGTGAAATCGTATCCACCCTGGCGCTGACCTTTCTGCTCGTGGTTATAGTCTGTTATGTTTTTTTGCAGAACTGGCGCGCCACACTGATTCCATCCATCACCATACCGGTCTCGCTATGCGCCACCTTTATGGTGCTGGCTGCCCTCGGCTACAGCATCAACACACTGACGCTCTTCGGCCTGGTACTGGCCATCGGCCTGGTGGTGGATGACGCCATCGTGGTGGTTGAGCGGGTCATGGAGCTGATGGAAAGCGAAGGGCTGGACCAAAGAAGTGCAGCCATAAAAGCGATGCAGCAAGTCAGCGGAGCGGTCATTGCCACCACGTTGGTACTGCTGTCCATTTTTGTTCCCATCGGATTTATGTCAGGCATCACCGGCAAAATTTACCAGCAGTTCGCAGTGTCGATTTCAGCAGCGGTCTTCTTCTCCACGCTCAACGCCCTCACACTCAGTCCTGCGCTCTGTGCGACCTTTCTTCAGGTGTCTAAACCCGAACAACGGGGGCCGAAGCACTGGTTCAATACCGTACTAAACCACGTACGGGGCAGCTATGTCTCCGCCAGCATCTTTATTGCCCGCAAACTGATCTTGACCACCCTGATCCTGCTTGGTGTATTCGGCGTTACCTATTTCCTGTTCAACACCAGCTCGTCATCCTTCCTGCCCGATGAAGACCAGGGCGTCATTTTCGGGATGGCACAGCTGCCCGAAGGCGCCACCCGAACCCGCACCGAGGCGCTGCTGGAGCATGTGTTGACACCGCTGCAGGATGAACCGGGAATTGAGTACACCATTCAGGTCACCGGTTTCAGCATGATGGGCGGTTCTGCCGAGAATGTGGCCTTCTTCATGTTCGGCCTTGACCATTGGAGCAGGCGAGAATCTCCCGGATTGAGCATTACGGCCATCCAGCAAAAACTACAGGGACGCCTGGCTGCGGAGCCGGGCGCCCAGCTCAACCTGTTTGTGCCCCCCGCCATCATGGGTCTGGGCAACAGCGGGGGCTTGGACATTCGTCTTCAGGCCACAGGGGACAACGATCCCCAGCAGCTCCAGTCTGTTATGAACAACTTTTTGATGCAACTTAACATGGCCCCGGAAATTATGTTCGGCTTCAGTGCCTATTCCGCTGCAACGCCCCACCTCTATCTGGATGTGAACCGCACCAAAGCCGCGTTGATGCAGGTCGATGTCAGCACTATTTTCAGTGCACTGCAGAACTATCTGGGTTCATTTTATGTGAATGATGTCAACTTTGACGGACAGGTGAACAAGGCCATTATCCAGGCTGACTGGGCCCACCGGAAGAACATTGAGGCCCTGGACAATATCCATATAAAGAGCCGCACCGGCGCCATAGTACCGCTGGGCAGCCTGGTTAAGATAAAAACCACCCTGGCACCGCGAATGGTCGAACGCTACAACAAGTTCCCGGCCGCCGGCATCACTGCTTTTACAGCACCGATGGTCAGCAGCGGCGATTCGATGTTGAAGGTTTCCAAGCTTGCAGAAACAACATTGCCCGAAGGCTATACCTTTGACTGGTCGGGATTGAGCTACCAGGAAGCCACCGCCGCAGGATCAGCCAACCTGATTTTCCTTATGGCCATTATCTTTGCCTATCTTTTTCTTGTGGCGCAATATGAAAGCTGGACCACGCCGCTGCCGGTAATCCTTTCAACCTCAGTGGCCGTGCTTGGCGCCCTGGCCGGTCTGATAGTGGTCAAATTACCACTAAGTATCTATGCCCAGCTCGGTGTGATTCTGCTGGTGGGCCTGGCCAGCAAAAACGCGATTCTTATCGTTGAATTTTCCAAAGCCCGGCGGGAAGAAGGCCTGTCCATCATTGATGCGGCCGCCGATGGGGCCAAGCAGCGGTTCCGTGCCGTATTGATGACCGCCTTCACCTTCATCCTCGGCGTGCTGCCCATGGTGTTCGCCAGCGGCGCCGGCTCTGCCAGCCGCCAGGTCATTGGTACCACTGTGTTCTCCGGGATGGTAGCCGCCACCTTGTTTGGGATTTTCCTGGTTCCGGCTCTTTTTGTGATGTTCCAGAGGTTCCGGGAAAAAATGTACGTCGTGCGTAACCGCTGGACGACGAAGAATATCTCCGTGTTGCTGGTATTATTATTGCCGGTGATCATGACCGGTTGCATGACAGTGGGACCGGACTATCAGCGGCCTGCCCTTCCGGATATTCCCGACACACGGGATGTGGAGGTGGATGCGGTCCAATGGTGGAACCGATTCAATGATCCGGGGCTGACCGATATGGTCCAACGGGCGTTGAACAACAACTACGATCTCAAGACAGCAGTGGCCCGGGTCCGCCAGGCCCGTGCCCAGCTGGCCCGGACCAGGGCCACCTACGGGCCGACCGTCGATCTAAGCGGCAGTATCACCCGCTCCGAGTCTTCGGCAAACGGTATATTGGACACCGGTGCCACCACGCTTTACAGCACCGGATTCGATGCTGTCTGGGAAATAGACATTTTTGGCGGGACCAAGCGTGCCGTGGAAGCGGCCCTTGCGGACTGGGACGCGATCCGGGTCGGGCTGGATGATGTCCGGGTCAGCGTGGCCGCAGAGACAGCGATCGCCTATCTCAGCATCTGCACCTACCAACACCGCCTGACCGTATCCCGGGCCAACCTGGAAGCCCAGCAGGAGACCTTTGAAATTCTTTCCGACCGTTTTAACGCCGGCTTGAGCAACGGACTGGCCGTACAGCAGGCGCGTTATAATCTGGAAAGCACACGGGCCGCAATCCCCACCCTGGAAGCCGGACTGGAGAGTGCCCGGAATGCTTTATCGGTATTGGCAGGCGAGATGCCGGGCGCTTTGCAGATCCCTAATATCGACCGGATACCGCAATCTGATCTGGTGCTTGAAGGCATTCCCGCAGACCTGTTGCGCCGCCGCCCGGATATCCGGCGCGCCGAGCGGGAGCTGGCAGCCCAGACAGCACGAATCGGTGTTGCCGTGGCCGATCTTTATCCCAGGTTTACACTGACCGGATCCATCGGGCTGGAGTCTTTGCAGGCATCTACCCTTTTCGAGTCCGACAGTGGGAAATACAGCATTATCCCCGGCATACGCTGGCCGATTTTCTACTCCGGTTCTATCCGTAATAATATTAAAATTCAGGAAGCGGTACAGGAACAGTACCTGTATGCGTACGAAACTGAAGTGCTGAATGCCGTTCAGGAAGTGCGTGATGCGCTGATAAATTACCGTAAGGAAAAAGAACGCAGCGCTTCGCTCAGGGACGCTGTTGAAGCAGCCCGTGCTGCGGAGGAATTGGCCCAGGATCAATACCGCAATGGCCTTTCCGACTTCAACAATGTGCTTGATGCCCAGCGTTCGCTGCTCAGCTTCCAGGAAGAGCTCGCCGTCAGCGAAGGCATGGTAAGCCAGAATACCGTTCGGTTATACAAGGCACTGGGGGGCGGCTGGAGTTCTCTTGAAAAGTAGTCCTAGTGGCCGGCATTGATGATATAATTCAAAACCGCTGATGCTCCGGCCATCCCCAATGACTTCTTCAGCCAGTCATTGCTTTCAGGATTCTTGGCCGACCACAATATATAGACATGGCAACAGCAGTTGAAAAATTACATTGTTTGCTAAATTGATAGACTTGAAAAAATTTGCTTTGACATTGAGACTCGAAATCTTCCGGTCCCCCTCCGGTCCTTTGAGATATCTGGAATAGTCTGGACGTTTTCGAATTGATGTTGTCGCTCAAAACTCCCATTCCCAGGGTCTCCCACGCCGGAAACCCGGGTTCGATTCCCGGTGGGATCACCACCTTACAAATAAAAGGCTTTCAGTGGTTTGCTGAGAGCCTTTTGTTTTTGTAAAAAACATCGCTCCCCACACCATTCCCCACAGCACATGACACTCAGCTCCCTGGATGAAATTTAGGAACGAGCACGAAATAAGATGCTCAATTAAAATTTTCAAACGTACAGCCTACGATGGTGCATGTTTTGAAATGATCAAGTTATTTAAGGCTCATTCCTTAATTACCCTGCCTGCGGGTAATTGGTCCCTGGCAGAACAATAAAAACGATGGCGGGAATATTCCAGTCTCCTGCACCTAGGGCGCAACAATTGTGTTCAGGTAATTACCATCGGTGAAATTTAAGGATATGTCAGATCTTTTTTAAAGGGGAGGGTCCCTGACTTTAAACCACCTTCCCATACACATAGCACTGCAATCTTCTGGAAATGCCAAATCGACCTCTTTTCAATCCATATTTTGACAGTGAATTTTCTGGCCGAATGGAAAAAGTCCAGGCACAAGATGTGCGGGGGCATGTTTTTGAAAAAAGCGAGCCATACCAGTTGTAGGGTTCACTGGCATAAATTTTAAATTCCTGGTTCTTTCTTCTGGAATTGGTGCCTACGTTCAAAATTTTACCGGTCACCGATGATAGACTTATGTTGCGAGCGGGTCTAACCCACTAAATTTAAAGGAAGTTTTCATTACCCGCCGTGCAAATCAATATCATTATAAAATTCAGGATGTTAAAAACGATTTTAAAAATTTTAAAAACCACTGGCAACATAATTTTTAGTTCTGCTACATACCCCTCCAAGGCTAGCAAAAGCTGCTTCAGTAAGTCATAGACTGTCTAACCAGACAAGAATTTCAGCATTATTCTTCCAGTCAATCAGTTCATCAATTTTCTTGTCATGATTTATTTTCGATTGCATGTATTCAATGAGCTTATTCTGGATTTCCCGCTTTTTTGACAAGTCCAGCTGCAGATAGATCATTGTTGACTCAACACTTTGGTGGCCAAGACGATTTTTGATGGTCGATACCGGATCTCCTGAGGTGACCATATTGACCGCACACGAGTGCCTGAAGCAATGAACCGGGCTCAATCCTTTCAACCGTTTTGGCGACAATGTTTTGGTCAGGTATTTCCGACAGATTTTGTTAATACCGTGCCGGGTCATTCCCCGCTTCCGCTGGTTTATAAATAACCGCTGGCTAAATATAGGGATGGGATCTACCCGGTGGTTGATAATGTAATCCGAGATCAACGAAGAGGTTCTGGGGCATAAATTAATAAGCCGGTACCGGTTCCCCTTGCCCAGGACCGCAATGGTTTCATTCTCAGGATCAAAATAATCAAATTCCAAAGTGGCTATCTCACTGGCCCGGGCACCGGAGTCATAGAGGAGATGGAGAATGGTAAAATCCCTCATGCCTTCTTTCTTTTTCAGGTCAACGGCACTGAACACCCTCATGATCTCTTCCGGGTATAAAAACCCCATCACCTTTTTTTGAGCCCTCTTCTGTGGGATGATCAGGAGCGTTTCAGCGATTTGTTTTTTGTCAGGATGCATGAACCGAATCATCTTGGCCAGTGACTTGATTACAGCCAGACGGTTATTTCGGGTCTGAATGCTGTTTTTCCGATCTTTTTCAAGGTGGTGCAAAAAAGCCAGCACCGCTTCAGGCGTTAAATGTTCGATTCTCAAAGATTTGATTGTCATCTTGTGATAATCGGCCAGAAAATGCAGCAACAAAGAAAAGGTCTGCCGGTAAGCCTTGATGCTATGCTCGCTGGTCCCTTTTATCCGGGGCAAATATTCATAAAAATATTGATGCAGGCAGGAGGACAGTCTCATACATCCTCGCTTCTTAACATTGAAAAATCAAGCATCTGGCGGCGATGCTCTGCATCCACCACCCTCAAATATTTGGTTGTATATTTATACTCACTGTGGCCCATGTAAGCGGCCAGTACCGGTAAGGCATTTTGGGGAGACTTTCCCTGTTGTTTAATCCGTTTTAGGGTATTTACGGCAAATGAATGACGAAGGGAGTGCCGCGTCGGGTTGCTGAAGTTTGTCGCACCAATGATTCTTCTGGGCTGCTCCAGGTTAAGAATTGAAATCGCGTTCTTAAATTTCCAACGCATGTAAGAACGGGATAGCCCTTTTCCATTTTCTTTTATCAGCAATAAAGGATGATTATCTGCGGTAAAAAAACACTGGCGAACTTTCAGCAGATTGTCTATTGCACAAGAAATCGCCTTGGGTACCGGAAGCAGTCGATCTTTTTTAAACTTTGTCTTTTCAATATAAATTGTCCTTTCTTCAGGCCGGTAATTGTTTTTCAGTAAGTTGAGGGTTTCTGATATCCTTAATCCGCACCGGGCCATCAGCAAAAAGGAAATGTAACCGCTGAAATCGGCGAGGTAATATCTTTCGGTCTTTCGCATCAATTTAATGACAACCTCCAGCAAAAGTTCAGTTTCTTCCGGTGAAAAAATAAAAGGGATAATTTGATTTTCCGGCAGTTCAGCAATCTCCTGCAATGGATTTTCCCGGATCAAATCCTGGCGGATCAGGTAATTGAAAAACATTTTGAACGTACGAAAAAACGTGTTGATGGAACGGTTTTCACAATTAAGATCTGAACGGAGCCGGATGAAGAACAATGGATCAAATGATGTCAGGGTTACCTTCTTTTCGGCAACATACCGATCCAGTAATCCAAGGCTGACTATCAGCATTTTATCAGAATATCCCAACTGAAGACGGTATTCGATGAAATTCTCAATATGTTCGGCAAGACAACTTTTAAAGCGTTTCATCCAGGATAACCTCCCGCATAAGATTGATATGAACGCTCAGATACTTTTGCGTTGATCCGATGTTTTTATGCCCCATCATCTCTTTGATCTCATAAATGGACGCACCAGACTCCAGTAAATTTTGGGCATATGAATGCCGCAGCCAGTATGTGCTCGATTCAAGATTATTTTCCGTCATGCATTCTTTTATATATCGGGGGATATCGCACCTGTTGACCGGTTTATAAGGTGGTATTAACTGTAAAAATAGAACTCGGGATTGAGTTTCAGGTCTTGCGCCGACAATATAAGCGGCGATGGCTTTGATCACGTTGTCCGATACTGGAAGATGGGCCGGGTCGCAATTTTTTCTTGAACGAATGAAAATTTCCTTTTGCCTGAAGGAAATGTCATCCAAAGTTAATAAACGGATTTCTTTCGGCCTTAACCCCAGATAATATGCCAGGTGCAGGGTGGCATTGGTGCGAAGGTCTTTTGCTGTTGACAGATCCAGACTGCTAAACAGCTTTTGGATTTCATGAGGACGCAAAAATTTGGGAGGTTTTGATCGGGCAAACTCCGGGGGGCTTACCACCAGTTGGGAGAGGTCTTTTTTAATATGTCCGTACCGGTAAAGGTACTTCAAAAATTGTCGGAGATATGACCGGTTCGTTCTGGCTGTTCCGGTGGAATAATTGGCATTGTACAGGGCTAAAAAGTGATCAACCTGTTGAATGGATATGTTATCTAAAGGGGTATTTGAAGTTTGAAGATGGGCCGCAAAACCGGTTAATGCTCTTTTTGCATGGGATATCGTCTTCCCGGAAGTTTGATCTCGATAATAGTCCAGGTATTTCTCCACTGCTTTGGTGAGCTTATTTTCAGTTTCAGCCATGATCTCCTCCAAAAGATTGCAAGATAAGGTTGTGGATGGTTGCCGGATCATGCAGTTCCATATCTTTTTGATCTTTAAGAGGAGCCGGTGAGTACAGAGCCGCTTTTTCCGGAAGAGACAACACCTGAAAAAGACTGCCGTCAAATGCGATCAGATTTTTATCAATCAAGGCGTTCCTGGCGAGAATGTAATCATCAACATCAATTCTGAGCAGGGTGCAGATTTTATCATAGCTGTAATAGGATAATCCATGGCGGTCAGCCACGATAATCAAAAACAGATACAGCAGGAGTTGATGATGATCCAGGCTTGCCCAAAACCCGTCCCGCAGAAAACGGTGCTCGATAAAAGCAAAGCTTCCTGAAATCTTTCTGATGCGGTGGGGATCTATGGGATTTTTTGCAATAGACGCACGAAAACGGCGTTGTGACCTTGGGTTTGAATTTTTTGCTCTATTTTGTCCGGTCTTCATGGCATTGCCTCCCTGAAATGATCGTTTAAGGCAATTTACCCTGTTTTTCAGGGAGGATCAGGCCCCGTTTGTTGTTGAAAACGATTTTTTCTACGATATTTTTTTTGAGACCAGGGGCCAAACCCCAACGGCGGTGGCAGGATATCCAGATATGGACCCGCAAGTTCCCTGAGATGGGGTAAAACAAACTCAACCCCAAGTGCGGATCTAAATGATGATAAGGTCTCCTGACCATTATTCGACAATAATGGGAGAAGTTCGATCAATAAAATTAAACTTAAGCGAATCAGAAATAGTCTTCGCCTCATCCATCGCAGAACACCAGGCAGGCTGATGTCCAGGCGCATGCTATTTGCTGCCGCCTCCTGGCTGGAGGCGGCTTCAATCTGATTGATAACCGTTTCTACCTCGATCAATGTTCCGGGAAGGCGAGAGCACAGACAATCCGGTAACATCCCGAAAGTGGTCCTGCCCTCAGGACAATACCACCGGGCGATCTTTGCGCCGTCAGGGGATTTTCTGCGATAGGTCCCATGCCTGGCAATTTTGCAGCCACCTTCCGGGTGCAATGGACACTGGTCCAGTTTTGCATCCCGCCATGCTTCCTGCTGAATATATTGTTCAACAGAAATGTTGGTGGCGAATCGAAGCTGCATGATCTTTACCTTGCGTTAAAATTCAAAATGTGAAACATTTTTCCATGGCAAAAATCGGTCGAAATACACCATGCCCTTGCGGCAGCGGTAAGAAGTATAAAAAGTGTTGTCTATTATTGCAGTCAGCGGGGGCTCAACCTAAGTCCTATCCTGCCGGATTTACACCAGTTTACACGGAATTGGATCTGCTTTCAAACAGTGTAACGGATCTGATCAATGAAGACAAATTAGACGAGGCTGAAGCTGTATCAAAGAGATTGTTGCTTGAATATCCTGATCAGATTGACGGGTTTCACAGATTGGGGCAGGTCTATGAAGCTCGTGGGAAGAGGCACGAAGCTGGAGAATATTATCAAAAAGCCGCTGAGTTTGCTCGGACAATGCCTGGTTTTGATCCGGAAACTGTTGAACACTTCTTCTCAAAAGCCAAAAAAATGAAGGAAGAAAAAAAGTAAAAGAATTACATCCAAAGAAAATGACTTATTTAGAAATTTTCATAGAAGAAAATCTCGCCACATACAAAACCGGATACATAAATAGATAGATTGTTCACCATCCCAAATCGGCACATGAATTTTATAAGATGAAAGATGATGAGTTTTATTCACTATTCTGTAGTCATTGATATTCCAATTACTTTCTGGCCTTGGATCTCCATTTCGTTTTACAGGATTGAAAATGTTTTCCTTTAATATTGCCTTGAAATTTGCCTCAACCTCAATACAAGTGCGCATAAGAAGTTCATGAATTCGGTATGAATAAGTATCTAAGTTGCGATCAGATGGTTCAATATATTCGAAGAGCTTAATTAAATCGGTCTGAATCAAGCCAAATGCTCTAGTATAATGCTCAGGAAATTGAGAGTATTCCCGATCTACAATATATGCCCACTGACTATAACCAGAATTAGGGCCTTCAACAAAACCTCTATAATTTCTATGATACGGCTTGTGGACGGCCATTTTTACTCCTGATGGAATGCACATAAGTGAAATAGGCAGAATGGGCCAATATGGTGATAGGCGGATTCTGTCTATTTATTTTTGTATATAATCCGAAATGCCGTTATATTTGCTCTTCGCGTTTTTGATTGCCTCTGCAATGGTGTTTCCTTTTAGGTAATGTGTCCCCGGAATTCATAGGCATAGGATATCTCTTGCCTTTCTAACAACTGATTCCACTGCAAAATCAGGGTCAGGTTTTTGCGAGCCATCAAGGTTTAATATTTTTATGTAATCTTCGTGAACTTGTGACATTCTTTTTTGCCTTTCTTTGGCATACTGCTCATGGCCTTCTGTAGAATCGATAAATCCTTGACTGGCACCCAGACCACGCAACCCTTGTTCAAAAGCAAACAAATCATCATTTATTTCATCAGTTAACCACAATGCATACTCAAGCTTTAATGCATAGAGCTTGTTACCAAAATAGACAGATTCTTTCGTAGGGCCTTCCCGGAAAAGTTTGTCTGCAATGACATGAACTTCATCAATATATTTCTCACAAAACTCAACATGTTTATCAAACACTGTATTCGCCATGTGAGAAGATGCACCTATCCCGAAAGAGTGTTGTAAACCTTGAATCAGCTTACTACGTTCAAATGAAGCTTCATCTCTAATTAGTTGGTAAAGGACGCCTAATAATCCGAGTATACCGGGAGTAGCTACAACTCCTTTCATAATCTCGGTAGTAGGAAGAATATACGCTAAACCGAAAGCGACTCCCGCGACCCCCAATAAGCCTATAGTTCTAATATTCACTCCCAATCCTTCTTAGAGACATAACAGTGAAATAGGCAGAATGGGCCAATATGGTGATAGGCGGATTCTGTCTATTTATTTTTGTACTAAAGTTTCCTGATTTCTATTTTGCTTTTATTTTTAGCTAATTTGTGTATAGTCTTGAAATTATAGGTTTTTTGTCTGTAATAGGGATTTGTGTGGGCAGGGAGAATAAAATGGGGTTTTGCTATTTGCATGGCAAAACCTATAAAAATTAAACTCAGCCCTGCTAAAACCCTACATTATAAACAATCGATAGACTGATAAAATTCAGGAAACTTCAGTTTTTGTATATAATCCGAAATGCCGTTATATTTGCTCTTCGCGTTTTTGATTGCCTCTGCAATGGTGTTTCCTTTTAGGTAATGTGTCCCCGGAATTCACTACTGCCATTTTAATGATTCACACTGCCCTAAAATTTAAGGGCAGTGTTATTCCCTTTATTTCGCCATTAAACTCATTAATTCACGGTGATTTGGGAAATCAAGTTCATAGTCGCATGATGACATTATTACACTGTCTATGGGATTAACCATTCTTGCAGATACATAAACTGTATCATTCCCTTTGGCGTAAGTGCCTACAACAACAATGGAAGCTTGGTGAAGGTTGCTGATATCTTTGATGTTCCTGCTCAGCAGAAATTCTCCCTTGTTTTCAGGATCAACAAAAATAGAGTTCTGGCGCAGCTTCATTTCAATTACGCGGTATCCTTTCTGTGCAAGTCTGGATCCGACTTGTTCGGACATGATCCGCCCCAATGGGCTTGATTTGGTAAGATCGCTTACGTCAACAAAGCTGGCCACAATAATCGGCGCATCCTGGGGGGATAGGTGCTAAAAGATTGTTTTCAAGTTTTGATGCAATTGCATAACTGGCAGTAACAACATTTCCGTTCCAGCCGTTTTCGTAAGAAGCCGCCTGATATTGCCCGGCATAACAACTAAATAAAAACATGGGCATAAGGATTAGAACGAAAGAGTTTAGTTTACGCATAACGGTATCACCTCCTTTTTATTGATTCACAACAATAAAATTTTTAGCGGGAAGAAAAGTTTCTCTCTGTCCCTCAAAATCCGGAATATTCGCATAATGATCTAAGTCTTCGGCATTTACATAATATATTCCTGACTGGCGGGCCAACAGAACACCGTTTTGTGATATCGTTACCGCAAGGTTTATTTCAGAATTCGGGGCCTGTTCTTTTATCAGGAGTCCTTTGGATTGGGCCAGCAGGTCTGCCACCACCCCGGATGTGACCGTAGCACCGAAAACCGCCGACTCATCATAAAGTTTATAAACACCATAGCCAATCGCGGACAGCGCTGTAAATGTACCAGGAAGCATATTCATTTCTCTGTTGGCATTATACCTTATTTTTTGTACGGACCACCTCAGAGTAAGGGCTTCGTCCGGGCTATAAGCGATGGGGTAACCACGCTTTGTCAATTCATTTACAAGGCTTTGCCTGAAGGCTTTACCAAAGGCGGATCGATCGTTTGTTTGAAGGTATATATATGGGTGTTTCGGAACCGATACGTCTGCGATAACATACCCGGTCCCAATTGCGTTTGAATGATTTTTGGCAAGATACATGGATAATTGTTTTGAAAAATCTTTGGCAAGAACTTCCCAGTGGTGGGCGGCTTCTAATTTTTTTTGAAAAGAAAGGGGTTGGTTTACAGCCTTAGGTGCCGAAGAACAGCTAAATAAACACAAGGAACTGAGCAAGACAAAGATTGATCTAAGTTTTTTCATGACACACTCCTTAATAATTAATTTGAGTATAACCTGCCGTTTTTATATTGTATAAAGATCATAATCCTTCTTGGCTATCTAAAACCACATGGCAGCCGTCGACCTCCTGGAAGAATTCATCAAAATTATTTCTGACATACTTTTAATGGAAAATAAATCAGGAATTCCCTGATATATCTATAATGCTGAATCTGTTAAAGGGTATGATTCGGCATTTATTCTTCCCCGTTTGCTGCGGGTCTCTTTTTTATAGTGGTGCGTTTTTCTAACTTTTTTAACTTTGACTTTATGTTGTCCCGTATTTCTTCCAGCTCATATGGGTCTATTTTTTCTATTTCCACCAAGTCTGTATTAATTTCTATGGCAATATCCTGGTTTTGGAATTTTTTTGTTATATCCGCATGGTTATCGGATAGAGAAATAATTGCGGAGTTTTCCCCATTTCCCACATGATCTTCACCGCATAACATTTTTTTACCGTGTTGAAGAAAATCGAGGTAATCCACGCCTAAATAGTTTGTTATTTGGAGACGTAAGAGTTCTTTCATTGCGCGTCTGCCAGCGAGGAAATCATTCAGGTGCTTGATCTCAACCCCTGAATTTACAGCAAGACGACTTTGAGCGCCTCTTTCTTTATTTTCTAAATAATCCCAAATAGCTTTTCTAAAATATTCAGCTGTTTTCATATCTTAATCCTATAAATTATAGGACAAGATAACTCAATCCTATAAAAAATTGGAAATAAACTTGGCCAATCCAATTAAAAATGGGATGAACATATCGAAAGTAGATATCATGAAACGAATACCAAACAACATACTTCCAAAATTCGAAGAAGAAACAGGGATCAAGGCAGATCACTGACATGATCTTGTGGATTTTATGCTGGGTATGGCCATGACCAAAGATGTGACGCCCCTCATCCTATTGAATAGTTTTTTTGCCTCATCTGCTTCCCGCCGCCGGATGTCACATTAGATGAGGCAATGCAAAATTATTATCGGTATGTGAGGCAAAATGGGATTTAAAACACCGCTGAGGGTTGAAAAAATAGGTGAAAACACTTGGCAATTACTAAGCCCTCTTGAGGGTAAGGTCATAGGCTATTTCTGCCGGCTTGAGGCCATGGCCATCCGTGAAGGGTGGGACAGGTATGGGGTGTCAATCACAGGAGTCATTAAAAGTATTTTCGCATAATCTTTTCTTTGCCCACAAATGTGGGCATCAGCACAAAATAAAAAAGGTCTCGGAAAACTCCGAAACCCTTGTCATTAGTTGGTCGGGATGAGAGGATTTGAACCTCCGACCCCCTCGTCCCGAACGAGGTGCTCTACCAGGCTGAGCCACATCCCGACGCATAAGACGTCATTTAATATACCAGAATAAAGTGAAAGTCAATTTAGAAAATATTTTCTTTGATAATGGTCGCCTCACGCCCTGGCCCGACTGATACAATTTTAATTTTGACCTCTGACAACTCTTCTATCCGTGCAAGATAGGCCTTGGCTTTTTCCGGCAGATCATCAAAATTGGTAATATCCGATGTTTTTTCCTTCCAGCCGGGGTGGATTTCATAAACTGGCGAGCATTGTGCCAGGACATGAATTTGTGCCGGGAAATCTGATGTAACATTGCCGGCATATTCATACCCGGTGCAGATTTTAATCTCATCCAGGTCATCCAGGACATCAAGCTTGGTTATAGCAAGTCCGGTCAGGCTGTTCAGACGGGCAGCGTTTTTTAATACAACCATATCCAACCATCCACAGCGCCGTTTGCGCCCGGTGGTGGCGCCGAATTCAGCCCCGGTTTTCTGAATCTTATCACCGATTTCATCAAACAGCTCCGTTGGAAAGGGCCCAGCTCCCACCCGGGTGGTATATGCCTTAACAATGCCGATGATTTCATTGAGCTGTCCAGGTCCGACACCGCTGCCGCTTGCCGCGTTGGCTGAAACCGTTGTGGACGAGGTGACAAAGGGATAGGTGCCGTGTTCTATGTCAAGGTGCGTACCCTGGGCGCCTTCAAACAGGATCTGCATGCCCTGACGAATGCCCTGGTCAAGGGAGACACCGACATCGGCAATATACGGGAGAAGCCGGGGCCGGATCGCTTCAAACCGATCAATGACAAGCGCCGGATCCATGGGGTCTGTTTTGAAATAATGTTTCAGGTAAAAATTTTTTTCTTCCATGACGACCAGAACTTTTTCCTTGAACAGGTCAAAATCAAGAAGATCACAGAACCGGATACCCACACGGGTGGCCTTATCCTCATAACAGGGACCGATTCCCCGGCCTGTGGTGCCGATTTTATCCTTTCCCTTTTTTATTTCCCGGGCTTTGTCGATCTCCTGGTGATAGGGCATGATGATATGGGCACGGTTACTGATTTCCAGCATGTTGGGAGAGATATCAATATTATTTCCTGCCAGATAATCAAGCTCATCAAGCAATACAAAAGGATCCACTACAACACCGTTGCCAATAAAACATTTTTTCTGCTGAAGTATCCCGGAGGGAATCAGGTGGCTGATGATCTCTTTTCCATTGACCACCATGGTGTGTCCTGCATTGTTTCCACCCTGGAACCTTACCACGTAATCAGCATGTTCGCTGAGCAGATCGACAATTTTTCCTTTTCCTTCATCACCCCACTGGGTGCCCACAACAACTGTGTTTGTCACGGTTTCTCCTTTTTGCCTCAAAAAAGCTTTTAATAATCTGTCTTGTCTGTTCTTCACATATTCCCTGAATAATTTCAGGGTGGTGATTTAGTCGTGAATCCGACCCCATTTGGTAAAGGGAGACGGCAGCCCCCCATTTGGGATCCGGCGCGCCAAATATCAGCCGGTGGATTCTGGTATGGATGATTGCCCCCATGCACATAATGCATGGTTCTATGGTCACATAAAGCGAAGTATTGGGCAGTCGATAGTTATTCATGCGCCTGCAGGCTGAACGAATGGCCTTGATTTCAGCATGGCTTGTGGGGTCGTTTTCAGATATCGGGCAGTTATACCCCTGCCCAATGACCTCTCCGGCCTGGTCCACTACAATTGCCCCCACCGGGACCTCGTCATATTTTTTTGCTTTTTTTGCCTCATCCAAGGCAAGCATCATGTAATATTTATCATCCATAATCCAACCCTAACTTATATAAGCCTTTTTCCATCAGGTCAAATGTTATAGGGCCGTATCTGAAAAATAAAAAACAATATTTCCGGGGCCGGACAAAAATCAAACCAGTTGACCCTTTTGAACTCAGTTTGGTATATTTCAATTTTCCTGAAAATATTTAATATTAACTGTCATATGATCTGCATATATATAAAGGATTAAATATGGAACGTACTAAATCAGCCGCTTTATTTTCATCGGCCCAAAAATTGATACCGGGCGGGGTCAACTCTCCGGTAAGGGCCTGCGGCTCAGTGGGCGGAGAGCCTCTTTTTATCGAAAAGGGAGAAGGGTCCAAACTTTTCGATGCCGACGGAAATGCATATATTGATTATGTCCTGTCCTGGGGACCCCTTATTCTGGGCCATCGGCCGGCTCCGGTGGTTGATGCATTGAAAAAAGTGCTTGATTCAGGAACAAGTTTTGGGGCACCGACTGCCCTTGAAAATGAACTGGCCCGGCTTGTTGTAGATTCCGTAGCGTCCGTGGATATGGTCAGAATGGTCAACTCCGGGACCGAGGCGACCATGAGCGCCATCCGCTTAGCAAGGGGGGTGACGGGCCGGGACCTTATCGTCAAATTTGACGGTTGTTACCATGGCCATGCAGACACCCTTCTTGTGGCTGCAGGGTCCGGAATTGCCACCCTGGGCATCCCCGGGAGCCCGGGGGTTCCAGCCGATGTGACCCGAAACACCTTGTCTTTACCCTACAATGACATTGAAAGTTTTGAACAGCTCATGTCTGAAAAAGGCAATGAAATTGCCTGTGTGATTCTTGAACCCGTGGCTGGAAATATGGGTATGGTATCACCTGATCCTCTGTTCTTAAAAACATTGCGCAAACAGACGGCAGCCCATGGGACACTTCTGATCTTTGATGAAGTCATGACCGGATTCAGGGTCGGTGGCCGGGCCTGTGCCCAGGGATATTTTGATATTGATCCGGATTTGACCTGTTTTGGCAAAGTGATCGGTGGCGGACTGCCCGTGGGGGCATATGGAGGAAAAAGGGTAATCATGGAGCAGATTGCTCCTGTGGGATCTGTCTACCAGGCCGGCACCCTGTCCGGCAATCCCCTGGCTATGGCCGCAGGGGTTGCCACGTTAAAGGCCCTTGGGGATGACCAGCTTTACGTGGACATGGACCGGCGGGCAGATATGCTGGTCAAAGGTCTTCAGGCCGCAGCCGATGAAGCGAACATCCCGTTCTCTGCCGGGCATTTTGGCTCCATGGCCGGATTCTTTTTTACCGGACAGAAGGTGCGCAATTTCAGTGATGCCAAAACATGTGATCTGGACCGGTTTGCAAAATTCTACCGGGGTATGCTGGCCAAAGGTATCTATCTTGCGCCGTCCCAGTTTGAGGCCTGTTTTATTTCAGCCGCCCACACGGATGAAGATATTGAAACAACCCTGGCTGCCGCACGGCAGGTTATGGCAGAAATTTAATGACCGATTCAATCAAACGGATTCACCTGGTGGCCGCCTGTGGCACCGGCATGGGTACTTTGGCCTGTATCCTGAAAAAAATGGGTTACATTGTCACCGGATCAGACCAGAATGTTTATCCACCCATGAGCGATTTTCTTGAAAACAACGGGATCAGGCTTTTTTCCGGATTTTCTGCGTCCAATATCAGTGATGATCCCGCCCTGGTTCCGGACCTTGTTATTATCGGCAATGCCGTGACACGTGATAATCCCGAAGCGGCTGCCGTGATTCAGCGCGGACTTGCCTACATGTCCATGCCCCAGGCTGTGAACCATTTTATTGCCGGTGACAAAAAAATTATTCTTGTCACCGGTACCCACGGCAAAACAACCACCTCTGCCATCATGGCCCATGTGCTTGAAACGGCCGGTCTTTCCCCCTCTTTTATGATCGGGGGAATTTTGAAGGATTATAACTCCTCATTTAAAATAGGGGACGGGGAATACATGGTGATAGAAGGGGATGAGTATGACACGGCCTTTTTTGATAAGGGGCCCAAGTTCATGCACTATGATCCTGTTATAACCATTATGACCGGCATTGAATTTGACCACGCAGATATATTTAAGGACCTTGACCACATTTGTCGGGCCTTTAATTCCCTGGCTTTAAAAATTAAAGATAAAAGCCGTATTATTGCATATAAGCAAAATACCAATCTGATGCAAGTGCTGGAACGGGCGGGTGTTGAGCCCCAGACCTACGGCCCCGATGCCATGTGGCAGGTGCATGAACACCAATTAAGCAGTGAACCGGATCCTGATACGGGCCGTTTGCATACCCTTGCCCGGATCACAGGACCCGATACGGACATCCGGATACAAACGGACATGCCCGGGCAGCACAACCTTTTCAATGCCACAGCCTGCATTGCCGCCGCCCGCTGTCTCGGAGTCGGAGAAGAAGACATTGCCAGAGCGCTTTCAACGTTCAGCGGTGTTAAAAGAAGACAGGAAATAAGGGGGCAGGTTGCCGGAATTACAGTGATGGATGATTTTGCCCATCACCCGACAGCTGTCAAGGAGACCATTGCCGCAGTCAAACCTTTTTACCCCCGGGGCCGCCTGGTTGCCGTATTTGAACCAAGAACCAATACCAGCATGAGAAATGTTTTCCAGGCCACCTACCCCGAATGCTTTGACTTAGCAGACCTGACATGCATCTGTTCCCCCGGGGTTAAAAAAAATATCCCTGAAAAAGAACGGTTTTCATCCCAACGTCTGGCGCAAGATATCTGCAAAATGGGAAAAGAGGCCCACCATTTCCAGGCCCCAGATCAAGTGATTGATTTTCTTGTTCCCATACTCAAACCCAATGATCTTGTTCTAATTATGTCCAACGGCGGGTTTGGCAATATTCACCAGCGGCTTTTGGAACGGCTGGCGTGTTAAAAATCGGAATTAGAATTATTGGAATCGGACTGCTGCATTCATTTTTGTACGGATATCTGGTTCCTTTCGTCATTTACCCCCGGTTTGGCAAAGATGGAATTACCTTTGCCGTAATTGTTGCCATAATGGTATCCATCGGTATAATGGCCACCCTGTGGCTGGGGAAAAACAAAAAAAAAAAACAAAGGAGAGAACCCATGACCAACATTATTGAATGGGATAAAAAATATAGCGTGGATGAGCCTGAACTGGATGAATGCCAGAAACAGCTGATGGATATGTTTAATACCCTCATTGAAATGAAAACTAAAAAGAGTGATCCCAAAGACGTTGCCAATTTGATCACAGAACTCAATGATTTCTTCAAGATTTTCTTCTCCAAGGAAGAAAAAATCCTTGGCCGGAAGGGATATCCGGACCTTGACACCCATGCAAAGTCCCATCGACGGTTTATAAAAAAAGCCATTGTTTTGCGTCGTGAAATAGCCGAGGACGTCGATAATTTGTCCGTTGAGGACATTGTGGAATTGCGCAGCCTGTTAATTGCACATTTTGAAACTGTAGACACGATGTTTATTCCGTTTTTAAGAATTCATAAATATGTGGAGGAGTGTGAAAATAAGAAATAAAGGGCTTAAAACAGACCCTTTCAGTTGAACCATGAGTTTCACCATCATTATATCTTCAGCAACGCATGCAAAATATCCATTGCTTTGTCAATATTAAAGAAATTCCCATTCATTGACGATGTCTTGATTGAAGATAAAGAAATAGCTTTCCCCAAAAGATAAAAGCATAGGTGAATGTATGGTTGCAGAAAATAAAATAATACCAGGGGCCAATAAAGTGATCAGGGCCACAGACCGGATGGCAGGGTTTGGCGGCGGATACAAATCCAATGTTCCGGGCCGTCGTAAAAAAGACAGGCGCAAGGCACACCAAGACCGAAGAAAAAGTGTCAGAGACGGTGTGATCGTCGCACTGTCCTTTAAAAAAGATCGTAGAAGACATCCTGACCGCCGTTTTCGGTCATCATACAGCCTTGGGTCTTCAGACGATGCCAAAGGCCCCGATTATGATCTTATTGCATAATTGAGTGTGAAGTTTTCTGGATCAGTGTTGATCTTTTTTATGAATCCGCCCCTAACCGGGCGGATTCTGTATTAAAACAGGAAATAGATATTATTGAATTTACCTGACTGGCAAAATAAAACCGACGATAACACCGAAAGGTCGAATGTTTCCCAAAGCCCAAGAAAACCCGTGATCGGAATCACCGCATCCCGGGCCACCCGGGATACCCTGCGCTGTCAGGCGGTCAAAGACCTGGCGGCGGGGTTTAAAGTGTGTGCCCGGCCAGGGGACAAAATCATTGGAGCCATGGAAAGTACGGTGCACAGGTTTGCCTTAGGCATTCAATGGCACCCGGAAGCACTTGCCGAAATCCATCCACAGTTTATTCTTCCCTTTACGGCCCTGGTCAAAGCGTGCAGAACTTAACGTTCAATGATCTTGGCATGCTCCATGAATCGGGAATTCTTTCCCATCTCGACTACTATTTTTCCCTATCCATGGCCAATATCTTTAACAATGCAAAACCATTGGAAATTCTTTCCGCAGCCCTTACCTGCAGAGCGCTTTCCCAGGGCTGCATCTGTCTTGATCTTGCAGATACTGCCGGGACTTTTCTGAAAAACTTAGAGGGAAAAGAATTCATCCGGCTTCCTGAACTTCCATCCTGGAAGGCTATCCTTGAAAATTCTGCCATGGTGGGATTGGAAATTACAAATTGCAAAAACAAAAAAAATAACAAGTCGTCCTGGATTGGTGAATACCCCCTGATTCTTGACCGTGACAATAATCTTTATCTTGCCAGGTACTATGATTTTCAGTCAAGGCTTTCAGAAAATATCAAAACAAGGATTCAAAGACAGGTTCCCGGCCCCGATGATATGTTTGTCACGTCCTGGCTGACTTCATTTTTGGGAAACCTTAGGGAAGACCACAGTACTTTTGGACAGCAACAGGCTGTTAAAAAGGCCCTCTGTTCAGGTTTTACAATGATATCCGGTGGGCCGGGGACCGGAAAAACCTATATTACGGATATGATACAGACTGTTTTGGCAACCTGGGCCAGGGAGAACAACTTTACGCCTCCCCGGGTGATGTGCCTGGCACCCACCGGCAAGGCTGCTTCCCGATTAAGGAACGGGATGACCATCCACAGTGCACTTAAACCCCTAAAAAACACAACAGGGTTCCGCCACCATGCCGCCAATCCCCTGGCCGCAGACCTGGTGATTATTGATGAAGCGTCCATGATTGACATCGCCCTTATGACAAGGCTTTTTGAAGCCATCCGTGGTGACGCACGCATTGTCATGCTCGGTGATATGAATCAACTCTCCCCTGTCCAGGCAGGGGCCGTGTTTTCCGACCTGTGTCATGCAGATAGGTTGTCTGATTTCCGGATATTTTTGGATTATAATTTCAGATCCCAGGGAAAAACCGGCATTGCAAAGCTTGCAAAGGCCGTTAATGACAGTGACGCGGATGCTGTGACGGATATCCTGAATACCGATTATCCTGACCTTGAGTTTGTGGATACTGCTGTAAACGATGAATATCAAACCCGCCTTGGCGCATGTATCCTGGAAGGTTACAGACAGCTCTGGGACGCGACATCCCCGTCCCGGGCCTTGGATATGGTTGATGGCTTTCGTGTGTTGTGCGCCCACAATTCAGGGGGCAGCGGAACATTACAAATTAATCATCTATGTGAAAAAATATTACGATCTAAAGGGAAAGATGGTATAAATCTGCCTGTTTTTAAAACTCTTTTAATGGTTCGGCGCAATGATTACAGACGATTGCTGTCCAACGGCGATACCTGTGTGGTCCTTGAAGAAAAAGGAGTGCCTACTGCATGGTTTTCTCCGGGGCAGACAGGATCAGAACAATCCGGGCCCAGGCATTTCAGGTTGTCTGATCTGCCCGAGTGTGAGCCTGGCTTTGCGGTAACCGTCCATAAAAGCCAGGGATCTGAATTTGACACGGTGCTGATTCTTATCCCTGAACAGATATCACCGGTTGTTACCCGGCAACTGCTTTATACGGGTATCACGCGGTCCCGGAAGAAAGTAATTATTTTTGGCAGCATACCCTTGATTCGGCAGGCAGTACAGACCTCGATAGAACGCAGATCCAATCTGAAGGCGGTTTTGGATCGGGCAAAGGTCCTGAACAGCAGCGAGGATGGATATGTTGACGGACATGAGGCTGCCCTGTAAAACAACCGGACACAGCCTGTAATAAAATAGGAAAGTCGTCGAATCCGCCTTGGCGCCTTTATACAATTTTTGGTGAAAGAATCGTTTTGAAACAAAAAGACAGCTTTGCCGATCAGATCTGGATGTTTTTTGCCTCGGTGAAACTCACTGTTTATACCCTGGTGATCCTGGCCTTAACCTCCATCATTGGGACCGTGATTCTGCAGAATGGAAATCCTGAAACCTATATCAGGCTTTACGGTTCAGGGGTATACAATATGATCCAGGTGCTTGATCTGGACAGAATGTATCAGGCCTGGTGGTATCTGCTGCTTTTGGTGGTTTTGTGCGTTAATATTGTTGTATGCTCCATTGACAGGCTTGCTGTCACCTGGAAGATCATTTTTCCCAAAACCATTTCGGTGAATGCCCAGAGGTTTGAAAAATTAAAAAACAGACAGCAGTTTGAGTGTCTCCTTCCCATGGAAGATTTTGCATCACAGGCAAAACAGATACTTGCCAGAAGGACTGGAAAGGTTGTTGAAAAAACAAATGAAAAGGGACTGCTTTTGTACACTGAAAAAGGTCGATGGTCACGCCTTGGGGTGTATGTGGTCCACTCAAGTGTGCTTTTTCTGCTTTCCGGTGCCCTGATCGGATCTGCATTGGGCTTCAAGGCCAACCTGCGCCTGGACGAAGGACAGACCGCAGATACCGTGTTTGATGCCCATACACGGCTTCCCATAAAGCTGCCGTTCACCATCCGATGCAATGATTTTCAGGTCAAATTTTACGATACAGGTGCCCCCGAAGAGTATAAGTCCAGTCTGACCATCTTTGAAAACGACCAGGAAAGTATGACAGAAGATATTTTGGTCAACCACCCACTAAGGCACAAGAGTATTAATATTTTTCAGGCATCCTATGGTGTGACATCGCCGGATGAAGCCCTGTTTCAAATCACGGACGGTGAGACCGGAACCGTTGAAACACACACCATAAAAAACGGTGCTTCCGCACAGTTGTCGGGTGGCGCAGGAACGTTTACTTTTGAAGGATTTCTGCCCCATTATGACTTCAACGGTCATGATCTTGGTGAGGCGTTTATCGGGCGTATTGATACAACCGATGGCAATAATGTTCAAATTGCCCTGCCCACCAAGTTTCCTATCTTTGATAAAATGCGTAAAAGCAGATTCACAGTCGAGGTCAAATCCTGGGACCAGTCCTATTACACAGGTCTGCAGGTGACAAAGGACCCGGGCGTTCCCTTTGTGTACACAGGATTTCTTCTTATGATCATCGGCTGCTGGGTCACGTTTTTTGTCTCCCACCAATCCGTGTGCATCGGCCTTGAACAAACCGGGTCCGGCAGTACCCGGGTGTGGGTGGCTGGCCGGACAAACCGCAATGCCCAGAGTACCAATCTGACCGTTAAAAAACTTGCAAAAGAATTAAAGGATATATCAGGCAAATGAATTCATCCCTGCTTTTATCGGCTGCGACATTTATCTATGCTTTGGCATCAGTATTTTATATTGGATCTTTTTCGTTTAAAAACCAGTCATTTGCCAGACTGGGATTCTGGGTTATTGTTATCGGGTTTGCGGCCAATACCGGCGGAATTTTACTGCGGTGGGTGGAGTCCTACCAGATGGGATACGGCCATGCACCCTTTTCCAATATGTATGAATCCCTGATCTTTTTTTCATGGACAGCGGCCGCCCTTTACGTGTTTGTGGAGGTAAAATACAAGGAGAGTATCATCGGCGTATTTGTCTCTCCCCTGATTTTTCTGGGTATTGCCTACGCATCCTTTGATCCGTCCATCACATCAAAAATCACGCCGTTGATTCCCGCACTCAAATCCAACTGGCTCATTGCACACGTAATAACCTGTTTTCTTGGATATGCGGGATTTGCCCTGGCCTTTGGATTCAGTTTCATGTACTTCATCAAACCCAAAGACCCGGGAACAAGAAGTATATTTGCAAAGCTCCCGGACTGGGATACCATTGATGAACTGACCTACCAGATGATTGTTTTCGGGTTTCTTTTCCTGACCATCGGTATAATCACAGGCTCTGTGTGGGCCAATTCCGCCTGGGGAAAATACTGGTCCTGGGATCCAAAAGAGACCTGGTCATTGATCACCTGGTTTATTTACGCCATTTTTCTGCATCTGCGACTGATGCGCGGATGGCACGGTAAAAATCTGGCTATCGTCTCCATCATTGGATTTGTAGGGGTCCTGTTCACCTATTTCGGTGTAAATTTCCTTTTGTCCGGTCTTCACAGCTACAGCTGAGGCAGGGATGAAAACAACAGATGCCTGTCCCGACTGTGCCCAGCGCTGGCTCCATCGCTTTTCATCGCAGACTCCCTCAGACATCACCGGCACGAACTGAAAAACCGTATGGGTTCAATCCTGTTTGCCTTACGGCTTTATAATACCCGCACTCACAGAAATGACCTGGTTTACCTATGTACTCATAATTTTCACGGATAGTTA
Source organism: uncultured Desulfobacter sp. (assembly GCF_963665355.1). Classification (GTDB taxonomy): domain Bacteria; phylum Desulfobacterota; class Desulfobacteria; order Desulfobacterales; family Desulfobacteraceae; genus Desulfobacter. The sequence continues at coordinate 2,598,974 of NZ_OY762229.1, read as the reverse complement.
TATTCTATTCGGTTATTTTTTTGAACTTATTGTAAAAAGACAATATAGTTAAAGAAAACATTTTTGAATTTCGTTTTTGTTCAAGGCGTTTCTGTACAAGGGTTTTCTCAATTAAACTTGACAAGAAAAACATATATTAATATAGATTGAGCGATTTATATTTTTCTGGACGTACTGCAGAGATAAGCAAGGTAAATGCTGTTCTGCGAAAAATATTGGCCTTTCGGGGAGGACCCTTAAGGCCACAAGGGTATATGGTAACATCAACTTTTTTTTAACATTGATGGAGTTTTCATGAGCGAGCTAGAAAACAATGCAAACGATGGTCCCGAGGGTGGTGCGCACCACGACACCGACAACGGTCCAAAAGATGACAACGGGTTAGGGCTTGGTGTCATCTTTTTTATGGGGGCGTTTTTGATATGCTTCCTGTCGGGCTGGCTGCTGTTCCCCAAATTGCTTTATTCAAAAAAGGAGCAGCCTTTTAATTTCGATCACAAGCTTCACGCCGAAGAAACAGGAGATTGTGAAACCTGCCATTTCCTCAGAGAAGACGGTACCTTCGCCGGAATCCCTGGCTTATCCGCCTGTATGGAATGCCATACGGATGAACCCATGGGAGAGACCGACGATGAGGCCGTGTTTGTAGAGGAATATGTGGCCAAGGGGAAAGAAGTACCCTGGCTTATTTATGCCAAACAGCCCGATTGTGTGTTTTTCTCCCATGCCGCTCATACAGTTGCAGGCGGCATGGACTGTAAGACCTGCCATGGTCACATTGGTGAGTCCTCATCTTCACGTCCCTATGAAGAAAACAGAATCACCGGCTACAGCCGTGATATCTGGGGCAGGAATATCTGGGGAATCAAAAAGAATTCCTGGGATCGTATGAAGATGGATGACTGCGCAGAATGCCACCTGGAAAAAATAGGTCACAAGGGCTACTGCTTCCAGTGCCACAAGTAAGATACCTCAAGGACAAGAATTTCAAAGTTTATAAAGGATGACTTATGGAAATTGATAGACGAAGCTTCTTGGGATTGGGGCTTGGCGCGGCAGCCGGCATCGCGCTTTCTCCCGTGGGTGTCAAGCTGACAGATGATTCTTCCATCTGGACCCAGAACTGGCCCTGGACCCCGGTCCCTGAAGACGGAGAAATAACCTATGACCGATCCGTGTGCAGCCTTTGCCCGGGTGCCTGCGGTATCAGCGTCAGAAAAATAAATGGACGGCCTGTTAAAATTGAAGGTCTTGACGATTACCCCATTAACAATGGTGGTGCCTGTCTCCATGGCATCTCCGGCCTGCAGTATCTCTATGATCCTGCCAGAATCAAAACCCCGTTAAAGAAGAACGGGAACAAATTTGAAAAAATATCCTGGGATGAGGCCATCTCTCTTGTGGCCCAGACGCTGGGTAAAATCCGTGAAAATGGAACACCGGAATCCCTTGGTCTGATTACAGGGGCCTGCGGCGGTTCCATGGCCCAGCTTTTTGCCCGCTTTATGGATACGTTTGGCTCGCCCAATACCTATACCATGCCAAGCTTAGAGACCAACCTGGCTCTGACGGCCGCGACACTTCACGGCGCAGATCGAAGCCTTGGGTTTGATCTTGATCGTTCTGATTTCATTTTAAGTTTCGGAGCGGCACTTATTGAAGGCTGGGGTTCCCCTGTTGCCTGTATCCAGGCCAATGCGAAACGGCAAGAAACCAAAGCAAAACTTGTACAGATTGATTACAGACTATCCAATACGGCCAATACCGCAGACCGGATCATTACTGTGAACCCCGGCACTGAAGCAGACCTGGCCTTAGGGCTTTGTGCGGTTCTGCTTGAAAAGAACCTGGTTCCCGCGAGTCGGGTGACACGGAACGTCAACAAGTTCGATTTCGCTGCCATGGTCAAAAAAAATTATACGCCGGACAAGGTGGAAGCCGTCACCGGTATCAAAGCTGCGGATATTGAAGCCCTTGCCATGGAATTTATCCAGTCCAAGGCACCTGTTGCCGTACCTGGAAAAGGCAAAGGCGCCTTTGGTCAGAATCTTCGTGAATTCGCCGCGGTCCAGACCCTTAATGCTCTGGCAGGACGCCTGAATAAAGAGGGTGGTGTGTTTGTCATGTTGCCGGCAGATTATTTAAGCTTCCCCCCAAATATTGTGGATACTGCTGCTGAAAAGGGTGCTGGCAAGGCAAAACTTGCCGGTTCCGTCAATGAGCTTGTTGACAAGCTTGAAAAGGATGGAGGCCTTTCAGCCCTGTTTATTTACAACGCCAATCCCTGCTACGCATTGAACAATACTGAAAAAGTCAAAGCGGCCATGGATAAGGTTGGATTCAAGGTCAGCTTCTCTTCTTTCATGGATGAAACCGCTCTTAAATCTGATGTGATTCTGCCCGCATCCATCTTCCTTGAACGCCTCGAAGATGTTGTTTCCGGAGCCGGTCTTGCCAAAACAGTGGTGGGGCTGTGCCGCCCCATGGTTAAACCGGTGTTTGACACCAAGCATCCGGGAGACGCGCTGATCCTTCTTGCCCAGGCCATGGGCGACAGTATGGCAGAAAATTTTGCCTGGGAATCCTATAATGGCTGCCTTGAGGAGGTGGCGGGAAAAATCTGGGATACTCTGTCCGAAGATGGATATGTTGTTATTGATGACAAACCGCCTGTGGGAACTCCCGAGACAGATTTTACCTTTCTGGCGTCCATCCCCGAAACTGTTGCGGTGACGTGTGAAGGCGATTACACTCTGATGCCGGTTGACACCATGCGGCTTGCCGCCGGGTCAATGACATCTTCTCCTTTTGCCGTTAAAACCGTTTCCGACAAGGTCATTTCGGGAAAATACAGTGTTGTTGAAATCAACCCGGCCACTGCAGGCCCCTTGAAAGAGGGTGACCTGGCTGTTCTTAAAACCGCCATGGGGACGGCGAAGGTTAAAATCGGCCTCAATGAAGGTATCATGCCCGGCATAATCGCTATGCCAAGGGGGCTTGGACATGCCTTCACCAATCCTTACGTGGCCGGTAAAGGTGTCAATGTCAATGATCTGATCGGCCCGGTCATCGAGCCTGGTTCAGGACTGGATGCTGCCTTTGGAATTAAAGCCACTCTTTCCAAGGCGTAAACTGTTTTAAGAAATCTTTTTAAGAGGTTCTGATGATAGAAAATAAGAAAGCCCATAAGTTCGGAATGGTTATTGATCTGGACAAATGCACGGGATGCGGCGCCTGTATGGTTTCGTGCATGTCTGAGAATAACGTTCCGTTTAAGGAGGATGAATCCAATAAAAAGGACAGCATCACCTGGATGCGGGTGTACAAACTGACCAATGGAAAATCCTTTCCGGAGACAGAAATCGCCTACCTGCCCCGTCCCTGCCAGCACTGTGGCGGAATCGGTGACCATGGTCATTCTCCCTGCGTATCCGTATGTCCTGCCACCGCAACAGACTACGGTTATGATACCGGCATTGTCAGTCAGATTTATACCCGCTGCTTTGGCTGCCGGTACTGCATGGGGGCATGCCCGTACCATGCCAGATATTTTAACTGGTGGGATCCCAAATGGCCCGAGGGTATGGAAAACTACCTGAGCCCCAGTGTCTCTCCACGTATGCGCGGTGTGGTTGAAAAGTGTTCATTCTGCTACCACAGATATCAGCTGGCCCGGGAAAAGGCCATTGTGGAAGACCGTGAAATAGAAGAGCTGGAATACCAGACCGCATGCACCACTGCGTGTCCGGCTGGTGCAATTGTGTTTGGCGACCTGAACAACCCGGCCCACAAGGTCCACCAGATTGTTAAACCGGATCCCCATCCTGATCCCATGAATCACAAGGTTGTTGGCAAATCCAGAAACCCGAAAGTATTCAGACTGCTTGAACGTCTTGGAACCAACACCAAGGTGTATTACATGTCTGACCGGGAATGGGTCAGAAAGGCCGGGGACAACTACCTTAAAGGTGAGTGGGAAAATGTCAAAACCCATCATGGGGCGTCTTCATCCCATGGTTAACTTGCATAAACCTAATTAGGAGTTATTAGATATGTTAGATGATGCATTAATACCTGAAGGCGCCAAACGCTGTTCATTCCCTGTTTTTTTCATCGGGATTGTCATCGTGGGGGCTGTTCTGCTCTGGGGTGTCTTCGCTATGTTTCTGTGCTGGTTTAAAGGCCTGAACCAGACCAACATGAACGATTACTATGGATTTGCCCTGTGGATCTGGGCGGATCTGGCGGTCATTGCGGTGGGCGGCGGCGCTTTTTTTACCGGTCTTTTAAAGTACATTTTCAAAGTTGATGAGCTGAAAAATATTATCAACTTTGCCGTAATCATTGGTTTTATCTGTTACAGCTCTGCTTTGCTGATCCTGGCCATTGATATTGGACAGCCCCTGCGCGGATGGTTTATTTTCTGGCATGCCAATGTGCATTCCATGCTCACTGAGGTAGCCTATTGTCTCTCTTGCTACTTTGCGGTACTGACCATTGAATTTATCCCCAACATCCTGGAAAACCGTCAGGCATACAAGGTGCCGTTTTTTCACCACCTGGCCCACAACATGCACGAAGTGATGGCTGTTTTTGCCGCCACTGGTGCTTTTTTGAGTTTTTTCCACCAGGGGTCCCTGGGCGGTGTGGCCGGCGTTATGTTCGGCCGTCCGTTTGCCTATCGTGAAGGACTTTTAATCTGGCCCTGGACCTTTTTCCTGTTTACCTGGTCTGCGGCAGCATTTGGCCCCTGCTTTACCCTTCTTGTGACCAAGATTACCGAAATAATCACAGGTAAAAAACTGGTTGGAGATAAAACCATCAATCTTCTGGCAAAAATTTCCGGCTGGATGATCACCACATATATTATCGCCAAGATCATTGATACCATTTACTGGGCCAATGTCACCGCACCCTCCATGGGATTCAAACTGAGTCACTTCTACAGCAATAACGGATTCTACGGATACTGGATTCTGATCACTGAAGTGCTTCTATGCGGTGTTGTGCCCGGGCTTCTCCTGATTACCAAAAGCACCCGGGAAAATCCCACCACCCGCACCGCTGCCATAATTCTGGGCGTTATTGGTGTGTGCCTGAACCGGTGGGTGATGGTACTTCAGATCATGGCTGTACCTGTAATGTCTTTTGACACCTGGGCCTTGTATATTCCAAGCTGGCAGGAAGTGGCCACCACCATTCTGCCTGTTGCTTACGGAATTATACTGATTGCGGTTTCATATCGGTATCTGCCGGTATTCCCCCAGGAGCTGGAGCTTAACAACTCTGCCGATGCGGCAGCTCAAAACTGATAAAGGAGGTTTTAATGTTTCCCTTTTGTTTTGAATGGGCCTGGGATATCGGCCATGCAATTTTTTTCGGTGGGTTCTGGTATGCCATATCCATTTTAGGAGCCGGCATGACCTATTGCTTTCTTAAAGCAGCCTATGACACAGTTAATGATGATGGCAGCTCCCATCACTGACATCATTTAACATGCACAAAAACAAAAACCGCCTGCTTGAATCCTATAGTCAAGCAGGCGGTTTTTGTTTGAACCCCTCAGATTTTAACCTCCGAGAAGGAGTACAAATAAAAATTGCTCTATCATTTATCCTTATTTGTAGACATCATTGTGTCAATATAATTTCCAATGTTGGTAAGTTCTGAAAGATATGAGTCCAATTTTGTATATTCTGCGGCCATAATCTCGTATTTCTTTTCAATACGTTCCATATCCCCTTTGTATTTTTCCGACAGGCGATTTTTTTCATCTCCAAGGGAATTCATCTCGTCCTGAACATATCCACTGGACAGTGCATAGCTGCCAAAGGAATCATTGAGAGTATCCCCGAGCCCTTCTTCATCATCCGTACCCTTGAGCAGCGCAACGACGTCATCATAGCTGTCGTTTAATATTTTATTCAGGGTATCTTCGTCCAGGGTCAGAGTACCGTCATCATTAACCTCAATGCCGATGTCCAAAAGGCTGGAAATGGTTCCCCCTGTATCCACAGTGGTGGTTATTAAATCCTGAAGAGTCTGTTTCAGAGTCCTGATGGTGGAACTTCGGGCCAGGGAACCCCAGGTCTCGGAATCTTCATCGAAATCGTCATTTTCATCAATTTCAGCCAGCAGTGTGTTGTAGATCTCAACAAGGCTTGTCAATTCAGTGACAATGTCTTCTGTATCATTTTCTACGGTAATAGTGGCTGACCCCGTGGAGTAAAGCTTCAAAGTAACCCCGTCAATAATATCATTCACACCGTTATTTTCCTGGCGTTGGTATGTGATGCCGTCAACGGTGAGCATGGCATTAAGTGAAGAATCCATGGGAGTTATTGTCTTGTTTTCGGTAAATCCCAGGGTCGCGGCCGCTGTGCTGCCTGCATTTTCCCAGTCAATGGTTACACTTTCAAGGGTTCCCGCCTCTGAGATGGACATTAGACCTGTTTCCGAATCTATATCCACCTGGTAATCCGTATTGTTTCCATCCTCTTTAGATGCGTTTTCAAGGGCTTTTTCAACCGCTTCGGCAAGTTCTTCTGCGGTGGCATATGTTCCGGCTTCAATTTGTGCGGTAAGGGAAACTGTTTCACCGTCTTCATTGATCTCTTCAAAAATGATACTATCGTTGCCGCCTTGGCTAACGTCCACGGCACTTGAGAAAGAAATGGCATTATCCCCGGTCATGGTGTACCCTTCACCGTTTGATTCTTTTAGGCCCAAACCATCCGGCTGACTGATGATGGAGATTCTGTTGTCCTCACCGCTGTCATCTGCTTCGAGAACCAGCTGATAGGGGTTATCCCCTGTTCCGGTGTAGATGACGGTTGCGGTGACCCCGGGATTGCCCTCTGCCTCATTGATACGTTTGGCTAAATTTTCAAGGGTTGTTTCGGCCGGCACAGAGATGGTGAACACCTCGCCATCTCCCACGGTAAAAGAAAGCTCTTCTGTGGGTGCCGTGAAAGAGGTAACCCCTGCGGAACCTTCCACGTCCACGCGACCATCTTCACCGGTCTCGCCTGTGGCAGATGCAATCTGAACATGTATACCGGCATCATCAGCATAAGTGGTTGCTGTCACATAATTACTTATGGTTGGGTCATCATTGATGGCTGAAAGCAACCCGTCTACACTCATGCCCCCCGGGGTGCCGGTGATGGTGAATGTTAAGGGCGCGTCTTCGTTCCCGTAACTGATGGTCAGTGTCTCTCCATCTTGAAGAATCGTATCTGTAACACTGCCGTAACTGTCGGTTGATTGCTGGACGACAGGCGTATAAACAGTTGAAGATTCGGATGCAAATCCGTCGGACATATACGAGCTGTTAGATGCAAGGCGGGAGGTGACAACGGTATGGGTTCCGGTATCAGTTCCATCCAGTACTGTGGCGGTTGCCACATCTTCCTTGGATGAAGTTACATCCCTGTAAAGATAAGTTGAAGATAAAGACAGGTTCAATGCGCTGGATTTCATGGTCAGAAGCTGGCTTTGAACCGAAGACAGTGATTCCTCCTGGGCCTGCAGTTCTTCAATTTCGTCCAGTGCCAGTCCTGCAATGGACTCATCAGCTTCCCTCTGGGTGTCTAACAGGCCTTGCAGATCAAGGTCAGACCCAAGTCCAAGTGAGGTGATGGTGCCGGTTGCCATGGTTATTCTCCTTAAAAAAAATTCTTTCGCCTATTCATAAATTGTCGACAGGCAAATTCTTCCGGGCATTTGAATTTGGTATCGCCCTGAGAGGGGATATCCTTTAATAACGAAATATATGATTTTATTATATACCAAACGTCGATTTTTTTTGTAACACATTGTTTTTTTATTATAAAAAACATGATTTTATTACCAATCAAGTGATATTTATTTTTGATAAAAAATATCGTGCGGTTGTCGGTCAGATCCTTTCGAAACGATTATATAAATTGTCAGAATCGGTAAAAAATTCCCCCCGCGTAAATGCACAGAGTTTAAATAAAAGACATGGCCATCATAAAAATAATTATATTTATACCATATGATTAATTCCAATAAATTAAGATATATTTATAAAAAATTTGATCTATAACAAATATTATTAAGTATATATCAAGAACACCATTAATACCAATCTAATGATACAAAAAACATATCCCGGATGTAATACGTATATGTCGATCGGTCAGGCACTTTTCTTGGTATTTATCTAAGTCAGGATAGGTGACGTTGGTTTTTAAACAGCGAGCCCCACATAAACAAGAAGTAACACCCAAAGGAGGCGGGTATGTCAAATAATTCGGCACTTTCATCACTGATTAACAATTATGAGGCTTATAATGCTGAAACCACCTCAACAACCAGTGACGCCGGCACCACGACTTCATTGGGCACCGAAGACTTTTTAACTCTGTTAGTAGCCCAGCTTGAAAATCAAAACCCCCTTGATCCGGCGGATACAGAGCAGTTTACAGACCAGTTGGCACAATTTTCCCAGGTTGAACAATTGATCAATGCCAATGACAAACTTGCTGAAATAGTATCGGATACAAAGGCTTCCGAAGGTGACGTTGACGTCAATTCATTTATGGGGAAGACAGTAACAGCAACCGTAACGTCAATGACCATTGATGACGGCTCTGTAACCGCAGGTTTTTATGAGGTTGATAAACCTGCCGAGGTTGTTGTGTATGTGTATGATTCAGATGGCACCAAGGTGGCTACACTGTCCCAGGGCGATGTTGAGGCCGGATCCTATCTGGTCTCCTGGGATGGCACGGATGATGAAGGTAATATCCTGGAAGATGGTGAATATACCTACGTGGTGATGGCTAATTCAGGAAACGGCTATAAAGAAGTGGCGTCCTATCTGTCCGGTACTGTGGATGCTGTATCATACCAGAATGGAAAAGGATACCTTGTGATCAGTGGTGTGCTTGTGGACCCGGAAAATGTTACCACTGTAACCTCTTCTTCATCCTCATCTTCCAGTAATTCGACGTCCATTCTTGAATATCTCGGCACCACGGTTTCTTCCAACTATCCCATCATTCAGGTGGAAGACGGCGAGGTCCAGGGGGACGCTTTAGGCTTCAGCCTTACCTTATCCAGTGATGTCACAGTGACAATATATAACTCCGATGATGAAGAGGTGGATACCATTGAGATATCGGCTGACGACACAACCACCGGAGAAAATGAAGTCACCTGGGACGGACTGTCAAGCAGCGGTTACGTCAGCTCTGACGGACTTTATTATTACAAAGTTACAGCGGAGAATGGAACAGCCACCACCCCCATTTCCGGAGAGGTGAGCGCCATTACGTCTGTGGACGGTACTCAATACCTTGAAATTGACGGTACCGGACGCCTGGTCTCTGTATCAAGCATAACCTCTATTGAATAAAAACAGGCAGAGGCGAAAAGTCTAACTGATCTGCCGAAAGAATTAAATTTTACCCAAGCAAAGGAGACCCCCATGTCATTAAACAGTTCCCTTTATGCCGGAACCAGCGGCCTGGGCAACACCGGCAATGCACTCCAGGTCACAAGCAACAATATTTCAAACATTAATACAATCGGGTTTAAAAAGGGCACGGCCACCTTTGCGGATACCCTCTACCAGACCATCGGCACCAATGCCGGTGCATCCCAGGTGGGGCTTGGCATGAACGTTGATGCCGTTGCCCAGGTGTTCACCGATGGCTCCCTTGAAACCACAAGCAATGCAACAGACCTTGCCATTGGCGGAGACGGCTTCTTCATTGTCTCCCAGGCCGGTTCCGAAGAGACCTTTTATACAAGGGCCGGTAATTTTTCATTTGATGAAAATGGCGCGCTTGTCTCCTCCGCAGGCTATATTCTCCAGGGGTGGTATGTTGACGGGACTACAGGAGAAGAATACGGAGCCATAAAAGACCTGATATTGACCGAGTTCACAAGTCCGCCGGATGATACCGGGGAGATTACAGTAATTACCAACCTGGATTCCGATGCCGAGTCCATGTCCACGGTCCTGTCCAACCTGTTTGCATATGATGAGGATACCGGCAACACCATGGATTCAAGTGGTTACGAATATCAGACTGTGGTCACGGTTTATGACTCCCTGGGCTCTTCCCATGAAGTTACTGTCTACTACGATAAAAAATCAGATACCGACTGGGAATACGTCATTACCTGTGATCCAGCTGAAGACAACCGCGCCCTTGTAGCCGGTACTGACGCGGCCGGGCTTCTGGCACGGGGGACCATAACCTTTTCAGAAAGTTCTGGTGAAATCGTTACCATGACCATGGAGGAACTCACAGGCGTGATCGGCAACGTGGACGTATCCGGAAATAATACAATAGACACTGTTCACTTTCAAATCGAAGATTCCACAGCCATTCAATTGGACGGTTACGGCGTTTCAATGACATATGACGGTTCTAACTGGATTCTTGATGGTACGAACCTGCCTGCCGCATACAGCAACGCGGAAATTATCTATTCTGATGCGACAACCGTTTATCTTGTACTTGATCCGACTTCCAGCGGTGGAATCGAAGAGGCGGATCTAAAGATCTCCCTGGATGAATATGCCATGGCCGGGGATACCATCACCTTTGATATCAACGATCCCACAGACCTTCATGTCCAGGATATTGAAAATGCAATTTACACGGGGGATGCCTACAACAATACCACAATCTCCATTAACGATGCCGGTGTTATGACAACAGATGCCGAAGGTCTTTCCCTTATCTGGAATCCGTACACGGAAACATGGGCCTGGAGCAATCCCGAAGGTGCGGCAAGTGCCGGGACCCTCATCTCTGATTCAAGCATAACCACCACTGCCGGTACATCAAGCATAGCTGCATCTTTTATTGATGTCACCACTGCAGATACCATGGGCATGGTGGTTGAGGACGTCAGTTTGTTCTGGAACGGCTCGGTATGGGACTGGAACCAGAACTTAAAAGATAATGACATCACAAGTGTAGTTGCCAGCACTGTTGAAAGCGACACCACTCCGGATATCAGCGTTACAACATCAGGTTCCGACGGTGCCGCAACTCTGGCCGGTGGTTATACCCTGACATGGGATGAACTAACCTCTACCTGGAGTGCGACAACAACATCCGGTGCAACCATCGGTACCGTTACGACCGTGGCTGATGGTTTGACGATGACCATTTATTCTTCGGGCACATCTGGTGCTTCGACCATTGAAGTTTCCTTGGATGACCCCATGACAACGGCCTCAGGTCAGACCATATCCTTTACCATTGATTCAACCCCGCCCGCAGAGTATGCAGATGCGCTGATCGTCACCAGCGGCAATAGCGATATTATCATTGATTTTGACGGAGACTCATCTGCTGACGTCACCATCCACGTAACGGCCGGCACCGGAACTGCCCTGTTGGGCGACGAGACGTTTTCCTTTAATGTGGATCCGGACGTACCGCCATCGGAATACAGCAATGCGACCATTTCCGGTGATGCCACGTATGTGGCCATAGATCTGGACGGTTCGGGCAATGAGGATGACAAGCAAGACATTGTCTTTACATTTGAAGACGAACTTAAATCCGGTACAGACACAGATCCTTTGGACGACAGAAGTGTCATTACCTTTGATATTGAAGGCGCTACGTCATGGCGCACGGTTGAAACAGATGAGGCTAAAGATACTGGATATCTGCAGTTTACAGCCGATTTTCTCGGCGGCCAGTTTGGCTCAACAGAAGCCGACATCGCCTTTAATATCGGGTCAAAATTTAACGGCAACAACTGGGTAAACGATTCGTTGTCTTCCACCCAGTACGCCACATCTTCTTCCACCATATACCAGGATGCAGACGGTTATGCGTCAGGGGATCTAACCGGAATCGGGGTGGATTCCGATGGCCTGGTCTCCGGCACCTATTCAAATGGTCAGGAACTGGCTTTGTTCATGATCGCCCTGGCAGACTTCAACAATGTCAACGGCCTTAAAAATGAGGGCGGCAATCTGTATTCCGCCACAACAGAAAGCGGGTCCGCCATCACCAATAAACCCGGACAAAACGGGCTTGGCACCTTGTCATCTTACGCCCTTGAAATGTCCAATGTGGATATCTCCGAAGAATTTGTTTCCATGATCGAACTGCAGACCGCCTATGAGGCCAACGCCAAAATTATCAGCACCGTGGATGAAATGATGGGCACGATCATAGGAATGAAACGATAGCAAGGAGGGGCGCATCATGATACTTCCTGTGAATAAAGCAGAAATGACAACAGATTTCGTGGCAGTTCTTGAATACAAAATGATCAGGACCCGGGCTTTGCACAAGGAATTGCGCCACATCCTGGATACTGAATACGTGGCCGGAATGGCCTATGATCAGAAATCTTTGAAAAAGCTTATCTTGAGAAAACGCAACTACGTCAACCGATTTGAGCATCTTATCCGTTCCATGGGCGAACACCTGGACATGATGACAGATCGGGACGTGCCTTCAACCATGCTGCGTACCCTGGCCAACAGGATAAAAATGATCCAGGGATTACCCCCCGAGAAGGAAGAAGTACTGTTTGCCCTTGCAAATGATCTGGAACAAAAACACCAGGAACTTATGAAGGCCGCCCGCCGTAATGGCCTGATGTTCAAAAGCGTGCTGAGCCGCCTGTCTGTGACATCAAAGTATGTTAACCACAGCAATATGAGGATCCCATGAGCAGCCTTAACGCCATATTAAATACTGCGTCCAATGCCGTTACGGCCTACCAGGCTTCCATCAGCGTGACAGGCCAGAATATTGCCAACGCGGATAATGATGATTACAGCATCCAGTCCGCACAGTTATCCACAACATCCACGATAACCTCAAGAGGAAATATTTATGGCACAGGGGTCACTGTATCCTCGGTAACCAGCTCCGTGAACCAGATTATCGAAAATGCGCTGACTTCAGAATTATCCAACCAGGCGGCCCTGGAAGAGGCCAAGGTTTATATGTCTTCCATCGAGGATCTGTTTTCCGAAGACAGTGACGACAGCCTGAATACCCTTCTGGATGCCTACTGGTCGACCTGGGAGGATTTAAGCAATAATCCGTCCGGTGAAACCGAACAAAACGCGGTATATGATGCAGGCCTTGCACTTACCAAGCGCATCAATGCCATTGAGGAGGCCCTGTCCGATCTCACCGATGATCTCAACAGTGAAATGTCTTCTGCCGTTGCCGAAGTCAACAGCATTTCCGAAAAAATTGCCGCCTTAAACCTGGCCATCAGAACGGCCGAAAGTTCTGGGGGAAATGCCAATGACCTTAAAGACGAACGAAATGCCCTGGTGGATGATCTTGGCGAACGTATTGACATAGATATCAGAATCAAAGAGGATGGCTCCTACTTGATCCTTTCCAGCGGTCTGCCCCTGGCCGAGGACGGCATCTCATACGATTTGAGCATGAAACAGGGAAGCGTATACTGGACCGGCAAATCCGGAAATACCTATGATATTACCGATGATATATCCGGTGGCTCCATTGCCGGATGGCTTGAGGTCCGGGATGTGGTCATTCCTGAAACCCAGTCTGAATTTGACGAACTTGCCACAAACTTGATCTGGACCTTAAATTATCAGCATTCCCAAGGAGCCGGCCAGACCTATTTTTCCGGTTCCCTTGAGGGAACCCACGAAGCTGGAGACAGCGGGACTTTTGCCAGCCTGTACTACGGGGATGAAATCGACTACACCAAGGATTTTTCCATGGTGATTCAGGATGCCACGGACACCACTTCGGAATACCAGACCGTGACCGTTGACATGGCCATCTCCACTGCTGAAATTTCAAATATCACCGGCACCGGCCAGGACAACAGCATCTATGAACTGACAGTGATTGACGAGGGCACCCTGGGAGAGCAGACCGTGGTGCAGTCCAGCGGATCGCTTCTGGGTGGTACGTCCTACAGTGCAACAGGCTTTGGCAATGCCCTGGATGGGGCACTGGCAGAACAGACCCTCACCATTACCAATGGCTCCGATACACAGACCATAGAAATTTCAGACAGGGGAGACGATGCCATCAGGTCCGCCTCCGACATTGCCGAACAACTTTCCAACATAGACGGCATCACAGCCTATGCGTCAACAACTTCTGCCTATTTTGACCTTTCCGGTATTTCATCCGCAGATGACGGAGATGCCATTGAATTCACGCTGTACGTTGACGGATTGTTTGAGGATTTCAGCTTTATTGTGGACTCTTCCGAAGGCACCCTGGAAGAACAGTTTGAAGATGCACTTCAAGCTGTGGCTGAAGCCATTAATAAGACCAACAAAAACACTGATCTTGCGGTGGACGGCACCTCCATTGAAAGTGTCTCCGGTGCCACCATCGGGATCTATGAGTTTAATGTTGTGGACAATGCCGGTATCACCCTTTCCAACTTTCAAAATTTTGATACAGATGGTTCTGTTATGTTTACCCTGTCCACAACAGGAACAACGACCCAGGACATCAACATTACCGTGGATCTATCCGGCGTGGATACCTCAAACTCTGATGCGGTGGCCCAGGCCTTTTACGATGCTGTTTCAGAAGCACTGGCAGATAACGATTCACTTACCGCACAATTTGATGACAGCACAGGTGAACTGACCATTTTTACCACCGACGGATCCAGCGTGTCCCTGTCCAACGGTATTGGAGATGCAGGTTCTGTTGCCAGCATTGATATCGCTGCTGCCGCTTCTTCTGTTTTGACAGGTGGCGGACAGTTCGATTTCGACGGCTCAGACGTGGAAGGGGCCACCCCAACGGTTTTCACAGGAGATACACTTAACGTTTCCCTGGACTCCAGCGGATCTGAAAGTCAATCTTTGGCTGAGACCGGTTCAGGGGCAACCGATGCCGTGGCAATTACCGGTTCTGTGACCATTGTCATGGATCCGGGTATGGAAATCAGTTCCGATGAAAAATCCGCGGCCGGATTGTTCGGCACCAGCGGGAAATCCGGGTCCGGAACCAGCATGGTCACGTTGGGTGGACCCGACGGTTATGAAGGTTTTGATGATGGCGGAACCATCTCTTTTGAAGTTGATGGCAACCCGATATCATACACAGTATCAGCCCCGCCCGGCACCACGGATGAGGCTTTGGCCCAGCAGTTATACGATGCCCTGACTGATGCAGCAACCGGTCTGCCCACAGCAAGTTATCAGGTCGTAAAGAACGGAACCTCTGTCACCATTGTCAAAATAGATGAGAATGATGACAATGCCATGGAATTTTCAGCATTCAGCGATGACACCGGTGATGATGCGGTATTACGTGTTGCCACAGGCACAGGTACGGGCAGTGAAGCGCCTGAAAATGACTCCCTGGTGGCCAATTCCAGCACCCAAAATGCCACCACAGCCGTAACCTATGGGGATGCTGCTGTAATTTACTGGGAAGTGCTGGATGAAAATGGCCACACCACAGGTGATTCCGGATACCTGGAAGTTGATGAAACCGGCCTTGTGGAAATTACCGAAAACGGCAAGACCACATTAAGCTTTGAAATATCCGAGGGCAGCCTTGTGGGCGGCAATACCCTGCGGATCAATACAGATGACGACGGTGCAGCAGATATCCTCTTAGGTTCGGTTACAGGAAAGGGCGCAAGTGTCGATGATACTTATGAGTTTACTGTAATTTCCGGCGGCACCCTTCCGGATAATGAAGAGGTTATTGTGATCGAATGGACCTCTGAAACCGGTTCGGGGACCATCAAGCTGGAGGGAAATGAGAAAAAAGACACCCAGGTTTCGGTGGAGGTGGATGGCATGACTCTTACGTTTGACCGCGGCACCCTGGTGGAAGGTGATGTCTTTTATGTCACCACAGACGATGATGGCAAAGCCGTGGCCGATGCCGATGGCAATACCCTGCAGACCCTTTCGGACTGGCACTGGACCCTTGATTCCTTTGCCGATGAGTTTAACCGAAGCGCCGGAGGGGTGACTGCGTCTGTCACAAAAGACCACAGTATTCAATTTCAAACCAATGATGACTACTGTGCCATTGAAAACGTAACCTGTTCTGGCAGCAATAACATTGACGAAGAAAACTTTGAAATCACGGTGTTAAACTACAGCGCCCTTGAAATTGAGGCTGAAGGCCTTGAGTTTGAACGCAAAAACGGCAGCTGGCGGATTGCCAACGATCCCACAGGGGGCACCATGGCCATCATACCTGAAGGCGGCGATGATGACGGGTTTCAAATTGATCTGGACGGAGACGGTATAGGGGATATTGAAATCACCTTTGACCAGTCTGTTTCAGGTGACGGGTATATCCGCATGGATCTGGAATCCAAAGACGCCGATGATCTCTCCTATGCCTTTGCAGGAGATGAAAACGGGGACAGTGGGGTGGCGGCAGCTCTTGGTGTGAACACTTTTTTCACAGGTACTGGCGCATCAACCATCGGTGTCAATGATGTGGTTTCCGATGGAGACCTGCTGGCGTCAGGCATCTTAAATACCGAGACCTTCGAGCTTGCATCCAGTGACAACACCAATGCCCTGGCCATGGCGGAAACCCGTTACGACAGTCTGGATATGAAAGAGTATACATATACCAGGGGAGAAGGGGTCACAGTGACGGTAACCACCACCTCCCTGGATGATTACCAGGCATCCCTGGTCTCCACCGTCGGATCCACAGCGTCCAGTTTGAATGCTGCTCTGGAGTATTCCGAGACCCTGGTGTACCAGCTCACAGAACAGCGGGATTCAATATCCGCCGTGTCTCTGGACGAAGAGATGATTAACCTTACAGCCCAGCAGCAGGCCTATCTTGCAGCGGCCAAACTGCTGACAATGGTGCAGGAAATGTTTGATGCCATACTTGCAACGCGATGATTTTTTAAATGTTTATACTTTTGGGATTTATAAATAACACCAATCCCGTGGGAGGTCTGCCATGAGAGTCTCAACCATAAGCATATACAAACAAGCCACATACCAGCTTGGACGGCTCACCTCTGATTTAAACGAGGCCAATGAAGTCGTATCCACCAATCTGAAAATCAGTTCCGCATCTGATGATCCTTCGGGCATGAACCAGGTACTGACCATCAATTCGCACCTGGCTGCTCTGGATCAGTATCAGGTGAATGTGGATCAGGCCCAGAACGTGCTTTCCACGGCTGAAACGGCTCTTGACTCCATGGCGGATCAGCTGGCCGAGATGAAGCTGATGTGTTCATCTCTGGCCAATGCCTCGGCCTCTTACCAGGAGCGCTCCAACGCGGCTGAGAGCATGCTGGTTTACCTTGACGGCCTTCTGGATCTTGCCAATACAGATGCCTATGGCGGATATGTCTTTGGTGGCGATGACAACCAGACAACTCCTTTTACCTTGGATGATGATGACAATCCCACTCGTGTTACTTACAACGGCAGCAGTGACGCCGTGAGCATAAGTACATCCCAGAACACCACCATATCCCTGGATTGTTGCGGCTGTGATCTCTTTTATGAAGATGAGATCATTGTCGATACAACCAACAACAAAATCGTTTTCACCGAAGACCCCGGCACAGGCGATGATAATATAATCACCATGGAAGCCACAATTGTCAGCGGGACCTACAGTAAAGAAGAACTGGCCGCTGTTGTGGAAGACACCCTGAACGAAGCCAGCGAAGAACGAGGATACGGCATTGTCTACGAGGTGAAATATGATGAAGCAACCAATACTTTTTCCATGGGTACTGACGCAAGCAATGACATACCCATGAGCGTGACCTTTGAGGCAATCCAGACGGAAACTGTCAGGGTTTCAAATCTTGAATCAAATGGTAATTATTTTGAAGATATGGAAATTGATATCATCAACAAAACAGCTTTGACCAAATACACGCCTGAACCTGAGGGTACGGAACCGTTGACGTTCACCTATACTGTCGACGGCACATGGGCTGTGTCCAACGATCCGGGATACGGATTTCCTACGGAAATCGCAGCCAATGGAGAGACCCTGGAAATTGACGTGGATGATGACGGGGAGACTGACATCCTTGTGGATCTGAACGGTGCGCCTGCGCTGGGGGATACCGTCTCTTTTGATATCGTGGAAGGATACGAAAACGCAAGTATTCTGCCGGATCTGGGGTTTAAAAGAGAAACCGTGGCCCTTGAAACGGTTACCAGTAATTTTGAAGTGGGCAGCTACTTCTTTGCCATTGCAGGTGAAACAGATACCATTGATTTTACCGAAACCCTTCTGGACCAGGGCGGCACTTCGGTTCAATTGACCGCTGTGATAGAGCCCGGCACCTATTCAGATCCTGAATCCTATGCCGCAGCTGTTGAAAAGGCCCTTGAAACCGCGTCGGCTGACAACGGCAACCGGGTCAATTATTCCGTGCTTTATGATGAGCAAACAAAATCCTTTACCATCAGCGAGGATACGGATACCGGCCAGCAGCTTGAATCCTTTGACCTGCTGTTCTCCTCGGGTACCAATGCCGACTCAAGTGCGGCAAGAACCCTGGGCTTCAATGCCGAAGATGTCTCTTCAGGCCCCCTGCAGGGAGAAGAAGCCACCTGGAGTATCTGGGATACCATCTTTGATCTTAAAGAAGCTTTGGAAGGTGATGATGTGGACGGTATCCAACGGGCCATGACCCGGCTGGAAAATCATTTTGAGAGTCTGACCTCAAGCATTTCAACCGTGGGCACGATTTATGACACCACAACCACCACCGAAGTCACCATCTCTGATTCGGATCTGACACTGACCACCCAGCGCGCCACGGTCCGGGATGCGGATACCGTGGAAGCCATTATGGTGCTTAAATCCACCCAGACCGTTTATGAAGCGGCATTAAGTTCGACATCATCGGTTATGGGATTAAGTCTTGTGGATTACATGTAGTTTTTTTATTTTAGAACAGATATTTCCAGACTTTCCAGCCAACCTTTTCTTCGTTTTGCCATCCTGGCTGCACCGGCATAAGGTTTTCCGGATTCTGATTTTTTATCTCGTTGAGTTTTTTCTGCTTTTCCTGTTCCATCTGTTCCCAGGTGACGGTTGTCCGGTTGAACACTTTATAATTGATGGCTGCGGCAATGCGGTCTATCTTTTTTATCAGGTCGTCACTGCTCTTGGACTGTTCAAAAAAAACCATGTACTGCTTTTCAGTGATGTCAACTACTTTGGCGTCAATGCTGAAAGCACCGGCAAGGCTGGTGATGGTGCCGTAAAGCACATACCTGGCCCCGGTTCTCCGGGCAGCCTCACGGATCAGTTCACTGTCGGACAACCCTTGTAATCCGGCCTCAAGGGAAGCCATGGTTTTAAGCGGCACAACAGCAACTTTTTCAGGACAGGTGAGCCTAGAATAGAGCATGGTTGAAATACCTTTTTTAAGGTAGTCCAAATCACTGTCGGCATTGATGTTAAAACAGAGAACTGCAAGGGTTTCAGGGGCACTTGCAAAGGCAGTGCATGCAACGATCAGTCTTCCAAGGATAAAAACAGACAGCATGCCTGCAAACACTATATGCGACTTTTTCATTCGCTTCTCTCTTTACAGTTTTGACTTCAGCATGGGAGTGACCACTTTGGGGTCTGCCTTACCCCGTGTTTTTTTCATAACCTGCCCCATGAAGAAGCTGAACAGTTTTGTTTTTCCGTCCCTGTAAGCTTGGGCTTCCTCTGGATTTTCCTTGATAACCTCGTCCACCAAGGTTTCAAGTTCACCCTGGTCCGACACCTGTTCAAGACCTTTGTCTTTGACTATGGATTCCGGATCTTTACCGGTTTCAACCATTTCCTCAAAAACGATTTTAGCGGCATTTGCATTAATTCGGGAAGATTCCAGAAGTCCAAGAAGTTTCGAAAAACCCTGGGCTGACACAGGTGAGTCACACAGTTCAATGCCCTTGGCATTCAGCATGCCCATGAGCGTGGTCATGGTCCAGTTAGCGGCCTGCTTGATGTTTTTCAACGGCTTGATGGTATCCTCAAAAAAATTAGCCATGTCCAGACTCGCGGTTAAAACACCGGCATCATAGTCAGACAGGCTGTATTCCTGGATAAACCGCTGCTTTTTCTCATCAGGCAGCTCCGGCATACCGGTGCGGACTTCCTGGATCCAGGCATCGTCCACAATCAGAGGCACAAGGTCGGGATCAGGAAAATATCTGTAGTCGTGGGCTTCTTCCTTGCCCCGCATGGATGCGGAACGGTTTTTGTCCGGATCCCACAGACGGGTCTCCTGAACCACCTGCCCCCCATCTTCCAGAACATAGGTTTGCCGCTGGATTTCATACAGGATGGCTTTTTCCACATTTTTAAAAGAGTTCAGATTTTTCAGCTCTGTGCGGGTGCCGAACTCCTCCTGGCCCACGGGCCGCAGGGAGACATTGGCATCGCATCTGAATGAGCCTTGTTCCATATTGCCGTCACATACATCAATGTACTTTAAAATGGCATGCAGTTTTCTTAAGTATGCGCCTGCTTCAGCCGCCGTGCGAAGGTCGGGTTCACTGACAATTTCAATAAGGGGCACCCCTGTTCTGTTCAGGTCCACCATGCTTTTTCCCCGCAAGGGATCATGAATGAGTTTTCCGGCATCTTCTTCCATGTGAATGCGGGTGATGCCGATGCGTTTTTCCTTTCCATCGGCTTCAATGTCCAGAAAACCGTGTTCGGCAATGGGCTTTGCATACTGGGAGATCTGATACCCCTTGGGAAGATCCGGATAAAAATAATTTTTCCTGTCAAACCGGCTTTCCCGGTTGATGGTACAGTTGGTGGCAAGACCGGCCTTGATTGCAAAGGTTACGGCCAGTTTATTCAGGACAGGCAAAACCCCGGGCATGCCCGTGCATACCGGACAGGTGTTGGCGTTGGGAGCCTTGCCAAAGGCGGTTGAGCAGTTGCAGAAAATTTTCGTTTCAGTTTTTAGCTGGGCGTGGACCTCTAGTCCGATAACAGGTTCAAATGCCATGTGATGTTTGCTTCCTTTGGGTGCCCGGCGCATGAAGGCTTCCATACCCGGGGTTGAATTCTTACCAGCCTTCCTTTATACCCTTGATATTTTTAATTATCAAGGGTACCTCTAATAATTGCTTGTAAAACAGTGCCTGAACAGATAAAACAGATACCTTTTTGCAGCGTTTCATAAAGAACAAAAGGAAACGAGTTCAATGAAATTTTTTTTCTGTGTTATGGGAATGGTCATGATTGTGGAAGGGCTGCCCTATTTCATCGCGCCGCACAAGATGCGGCAGATGATAACGATGATCCTGCAGATGCCCCAGGGTACCTTGCGGCGGTTCGGCTTTTTTATGATGCTGGCGGGCCTTGGGGTGGTATACCTTGCCATGGAGAACGGGTGATGTACAATTTGTCCGATTACGGCTATGACCTGCCCGAATCACTGATTGCCCAGGCACCATGCGAACACAGAAGCCTGTCCCGGCTCATGCACCTGGATCGCAGGACCCACGGCATCTGTCATCGCAGATTTCTTGACATTACTGATCTGCTGCGTCCCGGAGATCTTTTGGTGGTCAATGACACCCGGGTGGTACCGGCACGGCTTTTAGGCCACAAGCCCACAGGGGGGCGCGTGGAGGTCCTTATTATCGACTATGCGGCCGGCATGAAACATCTGGCCGATACAGGCCTGTTTCAGTGCGACTGCCTGATCAGGGCGTCACGAAGACCTGACCCAGGTACCGTGCTTGAACTGGGTTACAATATCAGGGCCACTGTGATTGAACACCGGGACCGGATCTCCGTGGTCTGTTTCGACGGGGGGAATGATTTTTTGCCCCGGCTAAAAAAAGCAGGCAAGATGCCCTTGCCACCCTACATAAAACGGAATCAGGATCCGGACCGTAAGTCCGACTCCCAGGAACAGGCTGATGCCCAGAGATATGAACAGAAAGACCGGCTCGATTATCAGACGGTTTATGCAACGGCAGAAGGAGCTGTGGCCGCACCTACGGCAGGGCTTCATTTTACACAGGATCTTCTTGAAACGCTTTCTGCCAGGGGTGTGGACGTGGCCCGGATTACCCTGCATGTGGGGTACGGCACCTTTGTACCGGTGCGGGTAAGAGATATCCGGGATCACCAGATCCACTCGGAATATTTTATTATAGATGAGCACACAGCTGAAAGGATCAACCAGGCCCGTGCAGACGGACGCCGGATTATTGCCGTGGGCACCACCTCCGTGCGGACCCTGGAGTTCTGTTCCGATGACAGCGGCAGAATTTGTGCCGGCCAGGGCCGGTGCGATCTTTTTATCTATCCGGGCTACCGGTTTAAATGCGTGGATGCCATGATCACCAATTTCCATTTGCCTGAATCCACACTGCTCATGCTGATTTCCGCTTTTTATGACCGGCAGCGGATTCTGGATGCATACAAAGTTGCCGTGGCTGAGAAGTATCGTTTTTTCAGTTATGGTGATGCCATGTTTATAGAGTAAAGTTAACTATGCTTACATTTGACCTGATAAAAGATAATGGTACAGAAGGGGACGGTGGGAATCGTTCGCGTTTGGGGCGGATCACCACAAGCCACGGTGTTATTGAAACACCCATTTTCATGCCTGTGGGGACTGTGGGATCGGTAAAAGCCGTATCCAAGGAAGATCTGGAACATTGCGGGGCCCAGATTATTCTTGGCAACACCTATCATTTATACCTGCGGCCAGGCTGTGAAGTCATTAAAACCATGAAGGGGCTTCATACCTTTACGGCCTGGGACAAGCCCATGCTCACCGATTCCGGGGGGTTCCAGTTTTTCTCTTTGGCAAAGCTGGCCAAATTCACCGATGAAGGGGTCCAGTTTCAATCACATATTGACGGATCCAGGCACTTTTTTTCCCCGGAACGTGCCGTTGAAATCCAGATGATTCTGGGATCGGACATCATGATGTCCCTGGACTGGTGCCAGGGATACCCGGCCACGGACCAGCAGGTGGCCGACGCCTTGAACAAAACCACGACCTGGGCCAAAAGAGGATTTGACTTCTGGCAGGAAAACGGTGCGGTCAACAACCTGTTCGGCATTGTCCAGGGCGGAATGATCAAAGAACTTCGCTCATTATCCGCCGAACAGATAACTGCCATTGATTTTCCCGGTTTTGCCATTGGCGGTCTGTCTGTGGGGGAGCCCACAGAAGTGATGTACGAAATGGCGGACCATACCCTGCCGCTTCTGCCGTCACAAAAGCCGCGGTACATTATGGGGGTGGGTACGCCTGAAAATCTTGTAACCCTGGTGGGCATGGGCTGTGACATGTTCGACTGTGTAATGCCCTCCAGAAATGCCAGAAACGGTCAGCTTTTTACCCGTACCGGCACCGTCAATATCCCCAATGCAAGATACAAAATAGACGACCGACCCATTGATGAAACCTGCGGCTGTTACACCTGCCGTAATTATTCACGGGCCTATCTTCGCCACCTGTATAAATCCCGGGAACTATTGTCTTACCGGTTGAATACTATTCATAATCTGTTTTATTATCTTGACCTTATGGCTAAAATGCGCCATGCAATCAAGGAGGACAGATTCCCTGAATTTAAACAGCAATTTTTTGATGCAAGACAGGAACAGGAATAAAACATATGCATGAGATGGGTATCGCCCAGCAGCTTGTAAACATCGCATTGGACGCCATCCCCAGTGACATTGAAAATCCCAGGGTGGAGAAACTGAATTTAAGGATCGGCAAACTGGCTGCCGTGGTGGAGCACAGCCTTTCTTTTTGCCTGGAGGTGATCACTAAGGGCACCCCCCTTGAAGGGGCCCAACTGGTTATCGAGTCGGTGCCGGTGTGCCTGCGCTGCGAAACCTGCCAGCACCAGTGGCAGACCGACACGCCTGCCTTTGGGTGTCCTGAATGCAAAACCGGACAGGTGACAATGATTTCAGGACGGGAGATTGAAATTTCATCCATAGAACTGGCCGACGATTAACGTTTTAGAAACAATAAAAATTTAAGGGTAAACCCATGGAAATAAATATACAAAAACGGGTACTGGAAAAAAACGAATCCGACGCAGAGAGAAACCGATCCTTTTTTAAAGGAAAAAAGGTATTTGTCATCAACATGATGTCATCACCTGGATCCGGCAAGACTGAAACCTTGTGCCGGACACTGGAAAAATTGATGCCCGATATCCGGGTGGGCGTGATTGTGGGCGATGTCTGTACCACCAATGATGCGGACCGGCTCTCCGTAACCGGCGCAAAAGTGAGCCAGATCAATACGGACCAGTTCGGAGGCGACTGTCATCTGGCGGCTCATTTGATCGAGTCATCGGCCAGGGCCCTGGGCTGCGATGACCTGGATCTGCTCATCGTGGAGAATATCGGAAACCTGGTCTGCCCTGCGGAATTTGATATTGGCGAGGATGCAAGGGTCGTGGTTTTAAGTGTCACCGAAGGTGAGGACAAGCCCTTGAAATACCCACTTATGTTTCAGGTGGCTGACGCTGCCATTTTAAATAAAATAGATCTGTTACCCTATCTCGATTTTGATGCTGCCCTGGCTGTGGAAAATATGGGCAAAGTACATCCAGGCATGCCGGTGTTTGAACTATCCGCCAAAACACAGGAAGGCTTTGACCCCTGGCTTTCATGGCTGCGTACCAAGGTCAAGGAAAAACTTGGATAATCGTGCCGTTCATCCAGGAGGGTTCATGAGATATCTACCCCCTCCTGGACTTGGCACTTTTCCGTCATGGAGTACGTCAGAGACGGGGGCATCTATCCTGGTTATACATCTTTAGCTCATTTTGCAATATTGCAGTCGCGCATTATATTGAACCAGTTAACGTCAAAGTATTTTTGAACAAACTTTATAGAGTGGGGCACTGTACAGCTTGTACAGTCTTGATGTATCACGTCTCCAAACAGGTTCTGAGACCCATATTTAGATTTTACTTTGCAGTAACTGCGAACCTGGTGACCGCCACGCATTTCGATCCCATCGTCATTAAATCTAAACAAAGGGCATGCACATAGAAAACAATTAAGTTTTTCAATGGCGTGGCACTTTTTGGGTCGGGCATATAACACACAAAAATCAGGTTCGTTGACGACCATACTATCAAAATCGAAGTATTCAATAATACCATCCTTCGTATAGCCCTGCGCAATCAGCTTGTCGACGATAACGTTATGCTTATTGCCGTGCTTTATATACCAATCCTCATAGCTCATAGTGGGTTAAACGTATACGATTTCAGTCCGTTTAGCAAGTATTAGACTTAATGATATGACAACGAGCACTGGAAACAAAACTTCGGAAGGAAAATATCCCTTCGGTAACCTGCCCAGGAATAAAAAAGCCCTGACCAAGTCTACCTTGATCAGGGCTTTTAAAAAAGAACCGGCGGCGTTCTACTCTCCCACACAGTCTCCCATGCAGTACCATCGACGCTAAAGAGCTTAACTTCCGTGTTCGAGATGGGTACGGGTGTAGCCTCTTTGCCATCGCCACCGGTTACACTGGTCGGACCTGGAACTTCAGAAAACTTTATTCATGTCATGTTCCATGGGTCAAAATATGTAATCTATTGTAGTAAAAATCAAGCTTTGCTATGTTGCAGTCGGATGAAATTTTAGTGAATTTCAAGGCGCAAGCGAGTTCTTTAAATAAGCTGTAGTGGACTACTGCATTTTAAAGGACTTGTGCGGCAACGAAGAAATTCGCAAAATTTCAGCCGACATCAAAGTATCTAAATTTATTCGTGGAAAAAAGTGGCTAAGCCTCACGACCTATTAGTACTGGTAAGCTCAACATGTTGCCATGCTTACACACCCAGCCTATCAACCTTGTAGTCTTCAAGGGGTCTTCAGTCTTACGATGGGATATCTAATCTTGAAGTTGGCTTCCCGCTTAGATGCTTTCAGCGGTTATCCGTACCCAACTTGGCTACCCAGCAATGCCGTTGGCACGACAACTGGAACACCATTGGTTGGTCCAATCCGGTCCTCTCGTACTAGGATCAGATCTCCTCAAATATCCTGCGCCCACGAAAGATAGGGACCAAACTGTCTCACGACGTTTTAAACCCAGCTCACGTACCACTTTAATTGGCGAACAGCCAAACCCTTGGGACCTGCTCCAGCCCCAGGATGTGATGAGCCGACATCGAGGTGCCAAACCGCCCCGTCGATGTGAACTCTTGGGGGCGATAAGCCTGTTATCCCCGGCGTACCTTTTATCCGTTGAGCGACGGCCCTTCCATTCAGAACCGCCGGATCACTAAGACCTAGTTTCCTACCTGCTCGAAATGTCTCTCTCGCAGTCAAGCTCCCTTATGCCCTTGCACTCTACGGCTGGTTTCCAATCAGCCTGAGGGAACCTTCGCGCGCCTCCGTTACTCTTTCGGAGGCGACCGCCCCAGTCAAACTACCCACCAGACACTGTCCCAAATCCAGGTTATGGACCATGGTTAGAACACTGAAATATGAAGGGTGGTATTTCAAGGGTGACTCCACCGATACTGGCGTACCAGATTCATAGTCTCCCACCTATCCTGCACATCATATCCCAAAATCCAATGTCAAGCTGTAGTAAAGGTGCCGGGGTCTTTCCGTCTTTTCGCGGGTAGACGGTATCTTCACCGCCACTGCAATTTCGCTGAGTCCCTGGTTGAGACAGTGTGGAAGTCGTTACGCCATTCGTGCAGGTCGGAACTTACCCGACAAGGAATTTCGCTACCTTAGGACCGTTATAGTTACGGCCGCCGTTTACTGGGGCTTCAGTTCAATGCTTCGCTTAAAGCTAACAAATCCCCTTAACCTTCCAGCACCGGGCAGGCGTCAGACCCTATACCTCGTCTTGCGACTTTGCAGAGTCCTATGTTTTTAGTAAACAGTCGCTACCACCAATTCTCTGCGGCCCCCATCCGCTTTGTACAGTATTATACTAACGGTCAGGGGCATACCTTCTCCCGAAGTTACGGTATCATTTTGCCGAGTTCCTTAACCAGGGTTCTCTCAAGCGCCTTGGGATACTCTCCCCACCTACCTGTGTCGGTTTACGGTACGATCACCTGTTATCTCGATAGAGGCTTTTCTTGGCAGCATGGGTACAGTCACTTTATGGGGCAAAGCCCCTCGTCATCACCTCTCGGCCTTGGAATCCCGGATTTGCCTAAGATTCCAGCCTACAAGCTTAAACCGCCTATTCCAACAGACGGATGACCTGCCCTCCTGCGTCCCCCCGTTTCTCAAACGATAACTAGGTGGTACAGGAATATTAACCTGTTTTCCATCGACTACGCCTTTCGGCCTCGCCTTAGGGATCGACTAACCCTGAGAAGATTAGCTTTACTCAGGAAACCTTGGGTTTTCGGCGAGCGGGTCTCTCACCCGCTTTATCGCTACTCATGTCAGCATGGGCACTTGTGACATCTCCACACATACTCACGTATGCGATTCTGCGACGACACAACGCTCTCCTACCAATGAAATAAATTTCATTCCGCAGCTTCGGTACTATGCTTTAGCCCCGATACATTTTCGGCGCAGATCCACTCGACCAGTGAGCTATTACGCTTTCTTTAAAGGATGGCTGCTTCTAAGCCAACCTCCTGGTTGTCTGGGCATTCCCACATCCTTCTCCACTTAGCATAGATTTGGGGACCTTAGATGGCGGTCTGGGTTGTTTCCCTCTCGTCCGCGGAACTTAGCTCCCGCGGGCTGACTCCCGTATTCTGACTTTTTGGTATTCGAAGTTTGATTAGGTTTGGTAATCTGGTGAGACCCCTAGCCCATTCAGTGCTCTACCTCCAAAAAGAAACATACGAGGCTATACCTAAATATATTTCGGAGAGAACCAGCTATCTCCAGGTTTGTTTGGCCTTTCACCCCTATCCACACCTCATCCGAACAGTTTTTAACCTGTGACGGTTCGGGCCTCCACGAAATTTTACTTCCGCTTCACCCTGGACATGGATAGATCACCTGGTTTCGGGTCTACTCAATGCAACTTATGCCCTATTCAGACTCGCTTTCGCTACGGCTACGCCTATCGGCTTAACCTTGCTACATTAAGTAACTCGCTGACTCATTATGCAAAAGGCACGCGGTCACACATTAATGTGCTCCCACAGCTTGTAAGCAAACGGTTTCAGGTACTATTTCACTCCCCTAACAGGGGTACTTTTCACCTTTCCCTCACGGTACTGGTACGCTATCGGTTGTCAAGTCGTATTTAGCCTTATGAGATGGTCCTCACAAATTCCCACAGAATTCCTCGTGTTCCGCAGTACTTGGGAGTGCAAAAATAAGAGAGATCATTTTCACTTACAGGACTGTCACCTGCTATGGTCAAGCTTTCCAGCTTGTTCAGCTAATGATATCTTTTGTAACTTATTGACCCATCCGAAACTGGATCCAATTGCATCCCGCGACCCCGTTAACGCAACGCTTTCGGGCTTGACACGTTAACGGTTTGGGCTGGTCCCCGTTCGCTCGCCGCTACTTAGGGAATCGTTATTACTTTCTATTCCTGGGGGTACTAAGATGTTTCAGTTCTCCCCGTTACCCTCCTTAACCTATGTATTCAGTTAAGGATGACACAAGATTAATTGTGCCGGGTTGCCCCATTCAGAAATCCCCGGATCAAAGGATGTTTAGCTCCTAACCGAGGCTTATCGCAGCTTTCCACGTCTTTCTTCTTCACTTGACACCAAGGCATCCGCCGTTTGCTCTTAGTAGCTTAGCCACTATTCCACAAATAAGTTTAAACGCTTTGATGTTTTCGAAAAAATTATGAACTTCTTCGTTGCTTCTCGTCAATTTTAAAACGGCGTAGCCTACTACGCCTTATTTAAAATTGCCGCTTGCGCCTCGAATTTCAGCAATTTTTTCTTCAACATAGCAAGGGACGGTTGATTTTCATCTTCCATACCTTTTATATTTAGTTGATTTGGTGAACATTTTCACCTTATCAACAACGCTATTGATATTTACTACAACAAATTGTCAAAGAGCAATGAGAGTGCGGCTACTTTATTCGCCGGTTTGATCTCTCAAAGTTGGTCAGTGAATCCAAAAAGAGCTTATTTATTCTTTCCTTTGAAAGGAGGTGATCCAGCCGCTGATTCCTCAACGGCTACCTTGTTACGACTTCACCCCAGTTATCGACCATACCTTAGGCGCCTGCCTCCGAAGTTAGCCCAGCGACGTCGGGTATAATCAACTCCCATGGTGTGACGGGCGGTGTGTACAAGGCCCGGGAACATATTCACCGCGGCATGCTGATCCGCGATTACTAGCGATTCCAACTTCATGGGGTCGAGTTGCAGACCCCAATCCGGACTGAGATAGGCTTTTGGGATTGGCTCTTCCTTGCGGAGTCGCTGCCCTTTGTACCTACCATTGTAGCACGTGTGTAGCCCTGGACATAAGGGCCATGAGGACTTGACGTCATCCCCACCTTCCTCCCGGTTGACCCGGGCAGTCTCGTTAGAGTTCCCATCCGAAATGCTGGCAACTAACGATAAGGGTTGCGCTCGTTGCTGGACTTAACCAAACATCTCACGACACGAGCTGACGACAGCCATGCAGCACCTGTCTCTGTGCTCCCGAAGGCACTATTCCAATTACGGAATATTCACAGGATGTCAAACCCAGGTAAGGTTCTTCGCGTTGCGTCGAATTAAACCACATGCTCCACCGCTTGTGCGGGCCCCCGTCAATTCCTTTGAGTTTTAGTCTTGCGACCGTACTTCCCAGGCGGTACACTTAATGCGTTAGCTTGGGCACAGCAGATTTTAATATCCGCTACACCGAGTGTACAACGTTTACTGCGTGGACTACCGGGGTATCTAATCCCGTTCGCTACCCACGCCTTCGCGCCTCAGCGTCAATATCGGTCCAGAAAGCTGCCTTCGCCATCGGTGTTCCTCCTGATATCTACGAATTTCACCTCTACACCAGGAATTCCGCTTTCCTCTCCCGTATTCAAGTCTTGCTGTTTCAAGTGCACTTCCGGGGTTGAGCCCCGAGCTTTCACACCTGACGGACAAGACCGCCTGCGCGCCCTTTACGCCCAATAATTCCGAATAACGCTTGCGCCCCCCGTATTACCGCGGCTGCTGGCACGGAGTTAGCCGGCGCTTCCTCCACAGGTACCGTCAATACATACATCTATTTAATATACGTAACTTCTTCCCTGTTGACAGAGCTTTACGACCCAAAGGCCTTCTTCACTCACGCGGCGTTGCTGCGTCAGGGTTGCCCCCATTGCGCAAAATTCCTCACTGCTGCCTCCCGTAGGAGTCTGGACCGTGTTCCAGTTCCAGTGTGGCTGATCATCCTCTCAGACCAGCTAACCATCGTTGCCTTGGTAGGCCTTTACCCCACCAACTAGCTAATGGTACGCAAACTCATCTTCAAACAATTGCTTTCAAGAAGAGGCAATCTTTCATCAATCTACTTGTGTAAACCGACTTTATCCGGTATTAGCTACCCTTTCGAATAGTTATCCCAGGCTTGAAGGCAGATTATCTACGTGTTACTCACCCGTGCGCCACTCTACTCAAGACTGCAAGCAGTCTTTTTCTCGTTCGACTTGCATGTGTTAAGCACGCCGCCAGCGTTCATTCTGAGCCAGGATCAAACTCTCCAGTTATAATCCTTTACTAAAACTTTTTTAGGTCTGCACTTAAAGCCGTTATGCTTCAAGCGCATTGTCATTGACCCGCTCTTTTCTTTTTCACTGACCAATTTTCAAAGATCAAACCTTGCATAAAAAATCTTCTTGAAGAAACCCGCTTTGCTTTGTCCCCTCAAGAAGACCGGCGAAATATGCCTGAATTCTTTGTGCTTGTCAAATACTTTTTTTATTAAATTAAATTTTTTTTCAGAAACTATATAAAACGCTGGGGAAAATCCGTAAAGATACCGTCGACACCAGCGTCAACAAAACGTATGTAATCGTGGTGTTCGTTGATTGTAAACAGATTAATGCGCTTGCCTGCGTTCTTGAGTTTTCTGATATCCGAAGGCGTGACCAGCAGAGTATTTAAATTGAGCACCTCAAATTCAGCCCCGGTGAACACAGAAGCATTAAAATCCAATGGGATGTCATCAATATTCCCCACTAAGGCTTGAATCTCATATTCAGGGGCGCGTTGCCGCAGCCATCTGAGCCAGTCATGGTTGAATGAGGAAAGGGTTACCTGATCAGGTGCAATGCCGGATCGGACCAGTTCAGCAAGCACCTTGGCCGGATGGAGGTTGGGTCCCGGTTCATGGCCATGGTCTTTGATCTCAACATTGATGCGCCAGTCAAGCTTTTTAGTTAAAACAAGACCGTCGTACAAAGTGGGAATGTTTTCCCCTTTAAAATCTGCCAGGCTCTGCGGATCTATCCCGGAAACTGTCCCATAAGGATCATTCAGTTGGAACCAACTCCCGGCATCCAGCAACTGAAGTTCCGCAAAAGAATAACTGTCCAACCGATCTATAACACCGGCTCCGGGGCGGAATGTTTTTTCATACGCTTTGGGATTATATCCAAACACCTGGGCGGCATTGGTACATCGGGTGAGGATTTCATCGTGGAAAAGCACCAGATGCCCGTCCCGGGTCAGAACGGCATCTGTCTCCCACCGGTGAGCGCCCAGTTTGTGGGCCAGGCGGGCAGCAGAAAGGGTATTTTCCGGGGCCAGGCTCCTGGCCCCGCGGTGGGCAATAATTTCAACGCCCCCGGACATTACTATCCCCAGGCCCTAAACGCCGGGAACCGTATAGGTCTTACATGTTCCACTTGAACAGGTTCGTTCCTGGGTGTGTACGCCCTGGGAAGCGCTCCCTGAGGAGCCCATGGCATAGTTGGTGGCAGAGACGACCCGCTGAAACTCATTGGAACTGCATTTGGGGCAGGAAACTTCACGGTCATCCTGTGACCCCATGACAATCACTTCAAAAAATTCTTCGCATTTGCTGCATTTGAATTCATAAATCGGCATACTGACTCCTTATAACAGTCATAGGCGGACCTGACAGATCAATTGCCAGGCCCAGCCCACAACAAAGTTTGAAAGATCTGAGTGACTTACCCAGTCTTTCATATAAAATATAGTGTTCACCCAATATAAGCAGCGACAGCATTTGTCAAGACTCTACTGCCATATCGAGAAGTTCTCTGGCATGGGCAAGGGTGGCATCGGTGATCTGGCTGCCGCCAATCATCCGGGCAATCTCCTTGATCCGGTCGTCCTGACAGGTCAAGGGGGTAATGCGAGTGGCGGTTCTCCCTTCTGACACCTGTTTGGTTATCCTGAACTGGTGATTGCCGTACCTGGCAATCTGGGCGAGATGGGTAATGCAGATCACCTGTTGAACCCGCCCCAGCTCTCGAAGCTTCAGACCCACCTTGTCCGATGTGGCACCGCCAATACCGGCGTCCACCTCGTCAAAAATCAGAGTTTCAAAGGACTGTCCCTGGCAGAGCACGGCTTTAAGGGCCAGGACAATGCGGGACAGCTCTCCGCCCGAGGCTATTTTTGCCAAAGGCCTAGGAGCTTCTCCGGGGTTGGGGCTGAGCAGAAACCGCACCCTGTCCATGCCTGTGGCCGATATTTTTCCCTTATCTTCCGTCATAAGTTCGTCGGGGTCATTGCATGGGTCTGAAGAAAAATCCACCTCAAAGGTGGCACGACCCATTTCAAGGGCAGCCAGTTCTGTCTTTGCCAGTCCGGCCAGGGCAAGGGCCTCTTTCTGCCGCCGCATGGACAGGGCCTTTGCCTTCTGGCGGATCCGGGCCACCAACCCTTTTTGTTCCTGTTCCAGCTGTTCAATACGGCCGTCAAACCCCTGGATGTCCCCCAGATCTTTTGCCATGTTCCGGTATTGCCCAAATATGGAGTCAATACTGCCCCCGTATTTACGCTTGAGCCTGGTGATCTGATCCAGGCGCTGGTCCACCTGATCCAGGGATTGGGGATCCAGGTCAATGCCTGCGGAAAAGGTTCTAAACTCGGATACCAAATCCTGGAGTTCATAGGAGATCTCATCCAGACGACGGGCCATGGCGCCAAGTTTTTCATCAGACCCACTGAATCGTCCAAACCGGGAAGAGATGCCTGAAATTTGATCCAGAACAGAACCCTCCCGATCGTATAAATTGTCGATTGCACCGTTGACTGCTTCAAAAACCTGACCGGCATTCTGTAACTGATCCCGCTTCTGAATCAGTTCCTCATCCTCACCGGGCTGGATATTGGCCTTTTCAATTTCATCCACCTGGAATTGAAGCAGTTCCAATTCCTTGTCAGCCTTTTCCTTTCCGGCCTTTAAACGGGCGATCTCTTTTTTCAAAGGGACAATCTGCCGGTACAACCCGGCAACATCTTTTCTCAAATCAAAGGTCTGGGCAAATTCGTCCAGGATATCCAGGTGCAGATCCTCGTTAAGCAATCCCTGGTGGGCATGCTGGCTGGATACGCCGGCCAGATTTTGGGTCACCTGCTTTAGAAACTCCAGAGTCGTCTGACGGGAGTTGATATAAATCCTGCTTTTTCCTTCACCAGATACCACCCGTCTGATAATCAGGCCGTCCTCGGTACCCATACCCTGATCTGCCATGAGACGAGCGGCATGGGAATCCGGGGCAATGTCAAACACAGCCTCCAGCTCGGCATTGTCCTTTCCGGTACGCACCAGATCAGCCGATGCCCGTGATCCCAAAAGCAGGTTCACAGCCTGTATAATTATGGATTTTCCTGCCCCGGTCTCCCCCGTCAGCACGGAAAGGCCGGAACCGAATTCAATGCGAAGATCTTCAATGATCGCAAAATTTTTTATGACCAGGGCGTGCAGCATAAAATCTCCTTGCCGAAGAAAAACCCATGTGCAGCCAGGCAGCTGCCATGGCAGCGACAAGCCTGGGGACCCACAGCCAGAATGCAGGCAGACCCAAAGGGAGAAATAAAGACGGATCTTCAATCATGGCATGATTGATCCCGATGGAGAGATGAAGCCGCGTTAAGGTTTCCGGATCATGGGTATTGTTTTTTGTCTCTTCAACGATGACAGCCGCCCCGTAAGCCAGGCCAAAGACTGCTGCGGTCATCCAGAGCAAGGCACAAGACCTGTCCAGTCCCAGCAACCTTAAAACAGGGGCAGCCATCCGGGTCACAGCCTCAATAATTCGAAAGACTCTTGCCAGTTCCATGACCACCATCAATGTCATGATAATACAAAAAATTTTCAGGCAAAGCCGGCCTGTGCCTGTGGCCCACGCCATCAGCATGACGGAAAGCGGATCTTTGGCCCCATGCAGAACCGGCAGGCCAACCGGCCCGGTGCTGCCGGGCTCCACCCCCATAATCCACCCGCAGATCATGGTGACAATAAAGGACATGGCCAGCCGGAACGCCACCGCAATTGAAAACCGCAACCCTGACTGGGCCTGGACCATACTTTCCTGGATCAGATTATGGGAGATCAGGGTAAATACGGCGATCAGAATCATGTGCGCCATGGAAAAGTGCATAACAGAAAGGGCGGCCACAGTGCCGTAGATACCTGTAAAAACCCCGATAACCAGAACAATGGCCGCCGAGGCCGGCAGATGGATTATGCTCATCATGGGCTGTAAAAAAAAATCAAGATGGTGCAAAAGCTGATAGTGCACCATCAAAGCCGTTGCAAAGGAAATTGGCACAAGAATCTTAACCAGCCAGATCAGGCCGGCCCACCCTTTTTTCAAACCGGCTTTAACTGCGGCAGGAACTTGTCCGGACAGGGGCGATTCAGGATTTCGAAGTGCCGGATGAGCCATCTTGGGGTGAATCCAGATTCTTTTTCACGGTGTCGTTGACTGTCTTGTAAATATCCTTGAATGATTCATGGACATTGGAAGGCGACAGCCGGCCCAGCTCAATGAACTTGACTATGATTTCCTTAGTGGCTCTAAGTATGTGTTCGTCAACGGATTTCATAAATGGCTGAATACCAGAACCGTTTGAGAAGGTCAATATTTGACCTTAAATTGTGTTGCCATGACTCCTTAAATGCTTATAATACAATTCTCTTGTCAACCTTTTCAGCATAAAGGCAGCATTACACAATGAATGAAAACGCCAATGAACATAACGACATCCACAATCTTGAGCGGGACGGCAAACAGATTATTCTTATCGGAACAGCCCATGTATCCCGGCACAGCGCCCAGCTGGTTTCGGACACCATAGCATCAGAACAGCCTGATACCGTATGTGTGGAATTATGCAGCAACCGCCTTTCTTCCATCCGGGATAAAGACAGATGGCAGAACATGGACATTGTGAAAATCATCAAGGAAAAGAAAGCCCTGATGCTGTTTATGAATCTTTTGCTGGCCTCTTTCCAGAAAAAAATAGCCGACAAATTCGGCATCAAACCCGGCCAGGAGATGATCAATGCCATTACGGCCGCAGAAAAATCAGGGGCGGCCATTATTCCTGCGGACAGGGAAATTCAAACCACCCTTTCCCGGATATGGAGGGGCATGGGCTTCTGGGAAAAAACCAAACTCTTATTTTCCATGGTATTGTCATTTGGCCAGTCCGATGACATCGAAGAGGCGGACATTGAAAAGATGAAACACCAGGACATCCTGCAATCCCTGCTTTCGGAGATCAAAGAGGACCATCCCATTATCGGGGAAGTGCTGATTAACGAGCGGGACCAGTTTCTGGCCCAAAGCATTCGAAGCGCACCGGGAGAAAAAATTGTGGCAGTTGTGGGTGCGGCCCATGTACCCGGTATCCTGAAATATATTGAGCAGGAGACCCCCATAGACCTTGAGGCACTTAAAACCTTGCCGGCCTCCGGCCAGGTGGGCAAGATATTGAAATGGCTTATCCCGGGCCTGATCGTCATGCTTTTCGTTGTGGGATTTCTCATGGAGGGCAAAGGTGCCGGAACCGACATGATCTGGATCTGGGTCCTGGC
Organism: uncultured Desulfobacter sp.; assembly: GCF_963665355.1. Classification (GTDB taxonomy): domain Bacteria; phylum Desulfobacterota; class Desulfobacteria; order Desulfobacterales; family Desulfobacteraceae; genus Desulfobacter. Next base: position 2,563,023 of record NZ_OY762229.1, on the reverse strand, counting down.
CAATGGCCTTTTTGCCGGCATCGGCGCGCTCATCGCCCTGGCCCACCCCTATACCATTTGCTCATCCATTGTGGCCGCGCCCTTAACCTCTTTGAACCCCATGATTGCAGCCGGCTGGGTGGCAGGTCTTGTGGAGGCATTCGCCCGCAAACCCAAAGTGCGCGATCTTGAGGCCATTCCCGAGGATATCACCACGGTCAAAGGCTTCTGGAGGAACAATGTCACCCGGATACTTCTGGTGGTGGTGTTTACCAATCTTGGTTCCTCCATCGGCACCATGACGGCCCTGCCCCTGATGATCAAGCTTTTGTCATGATACATGCCCACTTGTCCGGCAGGTTAGTTAGTTCTTGATTATATATGTGGATCAGGTTATGTTTCCGGAATAAAAATTTACTTTTCTCATTTTTAACAACAGGTTTAGTGCCGATGACATGTTTTCTTCTATTTCGCCTCATAGAAAAAAACAAAACAAAAAAAACCTTAGAAAACTCAAACGGATTCATTTGCCTAAAGTAACATGGAGCTTGTGAACTGGACCAATGGACATTTTTGTAGCGCGTCAGCCTGTATTTACTTCCGATAAGAAACTGTTTGGTTACGAACTGCTATTCAGGCTCAGCCTGGACAACGTGTTCCCCCAAGTTGACGGCTCTGCCGCCACATCCGGTGTGCTGGCCAATACTTTTTTCTCCTTTGGGCTCAATGACATCCTTGCGGGCAAACCCGGTCTGATCAACTTCACCCGGGATCTTCTGATCAAACAGACACCGCTTCTTTTTCCCAAAGAGCATATCATTATTGAAGTTCTGGAAGACATTGAACCAGATCCTGAAATCATTGCATCATTAAAGACTCTTAAATCCCAGGGCTTCAAGGTTGCTCTGGATGATTTTGTTTATGACCATAAATTTATTGAAATGATTCACCTGTGCGACATGATAAAATTTGATATCATGGCTACGCCCCTGGACACCCTGGCCTCGGTTCTTAGCACCATCACAAAGGAACTTAAACATATTAAACTGTTGTGTGAAAAGGTGGAAACCTACGAAGAGTTTGAACAGGCCAAGACCATGGGGTTCCAGCTCTTCCAGGGATACTTCTTTTCAAGACCCGAAGTCCTGAAGCGTAAAGGCCTGGCTGCCAACCAGGTCACCAAACTGAAACTGTTAAATGAAGTTTCAAAACAGGAACCGGATTTAAGCGCCATAGAAAATATGATCAAAAATGATGTGGCCATCTCTTTCAAGCTTCTGACTTTTATCAACTCCGCATATTTCCAGCGGCCCACGGCCCTGGACACAATCAAGGATGCCATCACATTTTTAGGTCTGCAGGAACTGAAAAAATTTGTCAGTGTGGTGGCGGTATCGGACATGAATCCGGACAAGCCCAATGAGCTGATCCGGTCTTCGGTGATCATGGCCCGGATGTGTGAACAGTGCGCCCATGTTATAAAATCCATTTTTTCGCCGGAAGAATTATTCACGGTGGGCCTTTTTTCGACCATGGATGCCATTCTGGATATGCCCATGGAAGACATTCTTGATAAAATAGCCCTGTCTGATAAAATTAAAGACGCGCTTTTAGGCAAAGACCGCATCGTCAACCAGCTCAATGACCTGATCACAAGCTTCCAACAGGGGGAATGGGGCCATACCAGATTTCAGTCAGTCAAGGATTCAAAACTGATTCAAAACATGCCCGATTTTTATATCGACGCCCTGAAAATGGCAGATTCCTTCGTTGCCTCTGCCTGATTGTACCAACCGTAAATTCATTAGAAGAATGCCGGATTACGATGGTCTGCGGGACTGGGCAAATTTCTGAATACAGGCCGGGTATAGTTCCCACTCCTTTTCCAGCCCGTTTCTTTTCACATCCTCAAGTGTGTCGTTATCGCCTATTTCAAATGCCTTCTGGCCGATGATGGGGCCTGTGTCTTCCCCGTAATCAATAAAGTGGACCGTACACCCACCGATTTTGCACCCGTACCGGAATGTGTCCCCGTATCCGTCGGTACCGGGAAAAGCCGGCAGCAGGGCCGGATGAATATTCATAATCCTGCACCCCTTCTCTCCGGTGTTAATCCGGTCAATGAAATAAGGGGTGAACACCCGCATGAAACCGGCAAGAACCAGTAAATCCATGTCATAGGATTCAATGTGATCCAGCAACTCACGTTCGGCAATAACCCTGGATTTTATAAAAAACAGGGCTTTTTCATGCTCCTTTTCCACATCCACCAGCCGCTGCTTGCCAAAGATATCTTCGGCGTCAAAATCCTTGGGAAGCAGGCTGTCAAGGTCCCGGGCCTTGCGGCAGTCGGCAATGATCCGGGCATAATCCACCACAAAAGTGTCAATGCCTGCTTTTTTTGCCCGCTCCAGCCCCTTCACTCCGCCGACATCTGACCCGGTAAAAACAATCCGGGCATCAATGCGCCCCTGGTTGCAGGCATCAATAATAGCCTGCAGGTTGGTGCCGCCGCCGGATATCAATGTGCCGACTTTTAATTTTCCAGCTAATTTTCCAGCCATGGTTCGTGTCCTTTCACTATTGGTTTCCGTACCCGTTCTGGGCCCCGCAGTCAGGGCACTCCCAGGTAATTCCGTTGCAGGTCATCCCCCACTGGTTCTCATACATGCAGGGCTGACACATGGAAAATCCGCAACGGCACTGCCAGCAGAACATGGCATCGGCACCGCAGCAATGACAAGTTTTTGACCGGCCTTTCCGCCGCCGGGCCTTCCCGGCATTGGCCCGTTCCCGGGATTGTTCGGACATAAGACTTCTCCTTTCCTTTAAAAGATAGTATATATGCCGCTAATTAGATAATAATTCAACAGACAATTTTTCATAGGAAGCGACTATGGCGGCACCAGATACCATTTACTTAATTGACGGCAGCGCATTTTTATATCGTGCCTTTCATGCCATCCGCAGCCTGGCCACGTCAAAGGGCCACCCCACCAACGCCACATTCGGATTCACCCGGATCCTGCTCAAACTGCTCAAGGACAAGCAACCCAAGTACGCAGGCGTTTTCTTTGATGTCAAAGGCCCCACCTTCCGCCATGAAATATTTGATGAGTATAAGGCCAACCGGCCGCCCATGCCCGAAGAGCTGGCCATTCAGATCCCGGACATCAAAGAGGTGGTCAAGGCATTGAACATCCCCATCATCGAAAAAACCGGATACGAAGCGGATGATCTTGTGGGTACCTATGCCCGCATTGCCCAGGAACAGGGTTTCAAGGTGGTCATGGTCACAGGTGATAAAGACTTTATCCAGCTGATCTCAGATGACTGTACCCTGTGGGACCCCATGAAGGACACCACCACTGACCGGACCGGGGTAAAAGAGGAGATGGGGATCGAACCCGAGCAGTTCATTGATGTGCTGGGCCTTGCCGGAGACACGTCGGACAACATCCCCGGCGTAAAGGGCGTGGGCGTTAAAACGGCTGTTCAACTGATTGGCGAATACGGTTCCATCACCAATATTTACGACAATCTGGACCAGCTGAAAAAAAAGAAAAAACTGCATGAAAACCTTGCGGCGTCCAAAGATATCGTTGAATTAAGCCGGAACCTTGCCACCATTGACCGGCATGTGGATGTCCCCCAAACCCTGGAAGATTTTTCCCTGAAGGAATTTGACACCCACAAAGCCTTTGAACTGTTCCAGGCCTTTGAGTTTAAAACCCTTGCCCAGGAATTTGCCGGCAAGGCCGATAAATCAAAAAAAAGCTATACAATGGTCCATACCGTGGCCGACATGGAAAAGCTGTCGTCGGTGCTTGAAAGCAAGGGGGTATTCGCCCTTGACACGGAGACCACGGACATTGATCCCATGCGGGCTGATCTTGTGGGGCTCTCCTTTTCATACACGGAGAATGAAGGCTTTTACATCCCGGTGGGCCACATCAATACAGGCGGGATACAGATGCCGGAAAAGAAGGACGTCCTTCGTATCTTCAAGCCCCTGATCGAAAACCCCGACATCGCCAAGATAGGCCAGAACATCAAATATGACTTCATTGTTCTGGCCCGGTACGGCATTGAAATCAGGGGCATTGTATTCGACACCATGATTGCCTCCCATCTGCTCACCCCCGGCACCCGGGGCCACAGCCTGGACCGCATCGCCATGAACCTTTTCGGCTACAAAATGGTCTCCTATGAGGAAGTCACCGGCAAGGGAAAGGACCAGATCGGGTTCCATGAAGTCCCCCTGGACCTTGCCACGGAATATGCGGCAGAGGACGCGGATCTGACCTTCATGGCCCATGGCGCGTTTAAAAAACAGATTGAGAATAAGGGGCTGGCCTCCCTGATGGAAACCATTGAGGTGCCTTTAATCTGCGTTCTGGCAAAAATGGAGATGGCGGGAATCCGTGTGGATACGGATGTGCTTGGCCAAATGTCCCTGGAGTTTGAACAAGAGCTGAAAACCCTTGAGAAAAAAATTTACGAACTGGCCGGAGAAGAGTTCAATATCAATTCATCCCAGCAGCTGGGGGTGATTCTGTTTGAAAAATTAGGATTGAAAACCGTTAAGAAAACCCGGAAAAAAACCGGTTATTCCACGGATGTCCAGGTGCTCACCGAGCTTGCCGACACCCATGAAATGCCTGAAAAGCTTCTACGGTACAGAACCCTTGGCAAGTTGAAATCCACCTATGTGGACTCCCTTGCATCGCTGGTACATCCGGACACCGGGCGTATACATACGTCATTTAATCAAACCATCACTGTCACCGGCCGCCTGTCATCGTCCAACCCCAACCTGCAGAACATTCCCATACGAAAACCCGAAGGAAAAAAAATTCGGCAGGCCTTTATCCCGGCGGACGGCTGGACCCTTATCTCCGCGGATTATTCCCAGATAGAACTGCGGGTTCTGGCCCATTGTGCCCAGGATCCCATTCTCATGGAGTCTTTCCGGAAGGACGAGGATATCCATACCCGTACGGCGCTGGAAGTTTTCCAGGTGCTGCCCGGTTTTGTCTCCGATGAGATGCGCAGCCAGGCCAAATCCATCAACTTCGGCATCATCTATGGCATGAGCGCCTTCCGCCTGGCAAATGAACTGGGCATCAGCCGGAAAATGGCAGACCTCTATATTGAGAACTATTTCAAGCGGTACGCAGGGGTCAAAGCATTCATCGACCACACCATCCAGCAGACCAGGGAGACCTGCGAGGTATCCACCCTGTTCGGCAGAAAACGAAGACTCGATGATATCCGCTCCTCCAATGCCAACCTCAGAAATTTTGCCCAGCGGGCTGCGGTGAACACCCCCATCCAGGGCAGCGCTGCGGATCTGATCAAGCTTGCCATGATCAAGATGCAGAACGCCCTTGCATCGGAAAAAATGGAATCCAAAATGCTTTTATCCGTACACGATGAAATTATCTTTGAAGCCCCTGAGCAGGAAAAAGATAAACTCATGGGTATGGCAAAACAGATTATGGAAAACGTAACGCCTTTGAAAGTACCTTTAAAGGTCAACTTTGGCGCCGGCGGGAACTGGGCTGAGGCGGAGCATTAAAATAAAACAAAAATAGAGGAAAACCGTGAGTAAGCAGCGCATCGGACTTGTAATAAAAAACGAAGACCACGCCCAGAACAAAGCCCGGGAACTGATCCGGCACATAGGGGACAGATGCCTGGTCATTGACACCCAGGCCGAGACGCCGCCGCCCATCCCCGAAGATCTGATCTGCATTGTTGTTCTGGGCGGAGACGGCACATTTCTAAGTGTGGCCCGGTATATAGGCGATTCGAACATCCCTTTGATGGGCATCAAATTCGGTGAGGTGGGATTTCTTGCCGAAACCACAGAGGATCGTCTTTGCGAGGTGATTGATGCCCTATTTAACGGGGAATATTTTATCCGGGAACGCAGCCGCCTTAATATCCGGGTGATCCGGAACAACCAGTGCATTGTGGATGAAGATGTTCTCAATGACGCGGTGATTAACAAGGCCGCCCTGTCAAGGCTTGCCAGATGCACCGTGTATCTGGATGACGCCTACCTGACCACCTACCGGGCCGATGGCCTGATTGTGGCAACCCCAACTGGTTCCACAGCCTATTCCCTGGCCGCAGGCGGGCCCGTGGTTCACCCCGAAGTGCCCTCCACCATCCTGACACCGATCTGTCCATTTACCCTGACCAACCGGCCATTGCTCATTCCGGACCATACCCGGGTCAAGATCTGCCTGGAAGGCAGTCCCGAGGACATGATTCTGACCCTGGACGGCCAGGAAGGGTTTGACATGGAGACCTGCGACAGGATCTACATTCAAAAAAGCCGACACAGCGTAAAGATGATCTCCTTTGAGGCACACTCCTATTTTAAGGTGTTGAAGACACGCCTGCACTGGAGCGGAGGCAGATCTTAAAGGTGTTCGATCATGAAGTGGAGCCGGTTTCTGACATTGGCTTCACTCATGCCGGCATCAAAGTCCAGATGAAACAGGTTCATATCCGGATACTCTTTTTTAATACGGGTCTCCACACCTTTTGAAATGATATGGTTGGCAATACAGCCAAAGGGTTGTACGCTGATTACATGGTTGATTTTCTGCCGGGCCAGTCCGGCAATCTCCCCGGGAATCAGCCATCCCTCGCCGAACTGGTTGGACAGGCTCAAAATTTGGGAGGCATGAAGGGCGATATCCCGGATATCATCCATGGGCGTGGCAAACCGGAATTGTGAAAAAATTTTCCGGATTTGCTTTTGGGCAGCCAGAATCATCCCTTCAATGGGAATTGCCAGCAGATCAGCCGCTTTTTTGCGACGAAAGCCGAGCCGCTTATTCTCTTTGTAGTTAACAAGATCCTGGATAAAGAAATTTACCAGCGGCGGCAGAACCGGTTCAATACCTTGGCTGATCAACCAGTTTACAAGGCCCTGATTGCCGAAATAATTGTATTTTGCATAGATCTCTCCCACAATACCCATTCGGGGGATATTCTTGCGGACAACCTCAATCCGGTTAAAATCGCTGACAGCCTTTTTAAGCAGGCTTATCATCTGCCCGCTGTTCAGGGAGGCCATGATCCCACTCAACTGCTTTGTGTAATGATGCCTGGCTTTCAGACTGTGACCGGGTGATTTTTCCCTTGATGCTGTGGCATAATACATGCGGGCAAGGCAATCGACAACCATGACGCAGATACACAGAGGCCTGATCCTGCTCAGCCAGTTGACGCTGAACCCCGGCTGATCAACCAGGCTTCCACCGCCCGCTGCCACGGAGATAATCGGAATATCTTCGTAGCCTGCCCCGATCAAGGCTTTTCGAATCAGGCTTAAATAGTTGGAGGCCCGGCACTGCCCCCCTGTCTGGGTAATGCCGACTGCAATCCGGTCGGGCCTGTAGTGTTCTTTCCGCAATGCCTTGATCACATCACCGATCACTATAATACCGGGATAGCAGATATCGTTGTTGGCGTATCTTAAGCCAAGATCCACTGATTTGCGGTCCGGCGGAGGCAACAGCTTAAAGTCATAGCCTGCCCCCTTGAAAAGACCGGGAATATAAGGTGCATAATCCTCTGAAAAAAACGGGGCCAGGATGGTCCGATGCCGGTCTGAACAGCCGAACCGGACAAAAGGGATCCTTGCAAGGGGCTCTTTTTCCTGGTCCTGTCGGCCGCAGGGGGATTCTTTTTCCAGGGATTCCACCATGGAGCGCAGCCGAAGCCTCATGGAGCCGGGATTGGAAATCTCATCCACCTTGATCAGGGTGTGGTTTTTACGGCCGGTTTTTAAAATCTCTTTGACTTCATCAACCACAACCGCATCCGGGCCGCAGCCAAAGGAATTGATCTGAACCATCTGGATATGCCGCCGCCGGCCTGCCACCCACCGGGCTGCATTGTAAATCCGGTTGGGATAGGACCATTGGGTCACCACCTGAACATCATCCAGTGCCTGGGGATCATCAGGCACAACATCCTCTGTGATGATATCTGTCCCCAGCCGGGTTAAAATTTCCGGAAGCTTCTGATTGATCAGGCTGTCCAGGTGATAGGGTCGGCCTGCCAGGACAATGAGCAGATTTTTTTCCTTTTGGGCATTTTCAATAACCTCCAATGCTTTTTCCCGCATCTGCGCATTGAACGCATCCCGGGCCATGCAAGCCTTTTTAAATGCCCGGCGGCCGATCTTTTTTGGAATGCCCAGTCCCTGCAGATACCGGCAACAGGCTTTTTCAAGCAGGACCTCATCATTGAAGGCAACCACGGGCCGGTCCAAGGGAATACCGAACCGTTCCAAAGGAGAGACTGCACTTTGGATAACATCCGGGTAGCCGGTGACCACAGGGCAGTTAAAGGTATTCATCTCCTTTGGGAACTGCTTTTTTTCATAGATCACCATGGGAAAGAAAATCCGGTCCACCTGCCTGTCTGCCAGATCCCGGATATGGCCGTGCACCAGTTTGGCCGGAAAGCAGATATTATCCGACATCACTGTTCCCAGCCCTTTTTCACTCATTTTGACGGTGGAAGCCCCGGACAGGCAGACATTAATCCCGCATGCAGTGAAAAGGGCATGCCAGAACACAAAATTGTCATACATATTGAGCACCCGGGGAATTCCCAGGGTCAGCAGCGGTGTTTTATGGGGGGCAAGGGGCCTGTTGAAAAGAGCATTGATTTTATAGGCGGCAAAATCAAATCCCTGGCCTCTTTTTTCCCCTTCAGCGAAAAAATGCTTTTCGCATTTATTCCCGGCAAAAAATGTTTTCCCGTTGGCAAAGTCAAACCGGGTGATCCGACATGTATTTTCACATCCTTTACAGTTCATCTGCCGGGTGGTGTAACGGCTTGCCTGTTCCAGCCCGGTAAGTCCCGGGAAAGCGGTTGCAGGCATTTTCAACTCTTCCCAGGCCTGCCTGGCACTTAAGGCCGCACCCAACGCCCCCATCAGTTCAGGGATCTGTGTGGTGACAACGCTTTTGCCCGTCATCTGTTCCATGGCCCGGACAATGGACAGATTTTTAAATGTCCCGCCCTGGAGCACAATATGGTCACCCATCTCAGACATGGTTTTAAGTTTGAGCACCTTGAACAGACAGTTTTTAATCACTGAACAGGAAAGGCCGGCGCTGATGTCGGCGATCCTGGCATTTTCCCGCAAAGACTGCTTGATCTTTGAATTCATGAACACCGTGCACCGGGTGCCCAGGTCACAAGGGGCAGATGCCCGGCAGGCCAGGTCGGCAAAGGCCTCGATGCCATAATTAAGGGAATCGGCCAGGGTTTCCAGGAAAGAGCCGCACCCGGAAGAGCAGGCCTCATTGACCTCAATACGGCTGATGGCCCCGTTCTCCACGAAAATCGCCTTCATATCCTGGCCCCCGATATCAAGGATAAAAGAGACCTGCGGGTCCACAAACCTGGCCGCAGTAAAATGGGCCAGAGTTTCCACGATACCCTGGTCCATGTTCAGGCCGGCCCGGATCAGATCCTCTCCATATCCTGTGACAGCCGCGCGTGCAATTTTTAAACCCGGGTCCAGATTCGCCGCAGCATCCCGGAACAGACAAAGGCCTTTAATCACGGTTTGTACAGGGTTTCCCCCGTTGTTTTCATACCAGGAAAACAGCAATTGGCCCTCCTGGCCGATCACCACGATTTTAGTGGTGGTGGAGCCCGAGTCCACTCCCAGAAAACAGACACGCCCCCGATACCGGGAAAGCGGACATGCAACGACCTGCGAAAGCCCTAAATTTTTTTTCCATTCGCTGTAATGAACATAACTGTCGAATAAGGGCGCCATGCGGTTTGGATTCTTTTCTGGCTGGTCCCGGTGCATCTCCAGAAGAGCAATCAACTCTCCGGTTGTCTTTGATTCTGCCGGGTATCTGTCGAACAGGGCCGCGCCCAAGGCCGGGACCAGCTGGGCATGGGACGGCATCACCAGCCGGTCCCGGGAAATATTAAGAACCCGTAAAAACACATTGACCAGCTCAGGAAGATAGGTGAACACACCGCCGCAAAGCAAAATTTCGGAACAAATATCCCTTCCCCTGGCCAGGGCGTTGATGCATTGAACAGCCACGGCATGAAAAATGGAAGCCGCAATATCCGTGTGCGGGATATTGCGGCTGAACATATTCTGAACATCTGTTTTCGCAAATACGCCGCACCGTGAAGCCACCGGATAGATGTGGTCGTATCCTGCAGCCAGCTCATTGAGCCGGGACGGGGTAATGTTCAGAAGGGTGGCCATCTGATCAATAAAGGAACCCGTCCCCCCGGCACAACTCCCGTTCATGCGGATATCCAGGGGCCGGCCCGGGTCAAAAAAAATGATCTTGGAATCTTCCCCGCCGATATCAATGGCTGTTCTGACCTGGGGATATTGCGTTTTAACAAGGGTGTGGGCGGCAATGACCTCCTGTACAAAGGGAAGACCTGTTTTATCGGCCATCCCCAGCGCAACTGATCCGGTGAGTTTCAAATCCAGACGGGCACCTGGAAACCGATTTTCAATCTGGTGGAAAAATGCCGGCACCGTTTTATACACCTGGGCATGATGCCGTTGATAATTTGAAAAGACAGGTTCGCCTTTGTCATCCAGAACAACAACCTTAGCCGTGGTCGAACCGATATCAAGACCGGCCCTGTATATTTTCAGTGAATTCATCTCTATTCCCAGCAGTTAAATTCAATGCAGATTTAAAATTATTATTCCACCAATGGTTCCCGACGGGTCTATCGAACAGTTCCAGATAGTATTTGTCCGTGATCACCGATTGAAAATCCCCTTTTTAGACACCTTGCCGTCAATGAGCCGGCTCACCTTGAATCCGTATTTCTCTTTTAGCAGTGCCGTCATCTCATGAACATCGTTCACCGGAGTTTCAAGATCCGGAATCCCCGGATCTTTGTAGTCGTTGATCCCGATGAGCAGGGCATGATAGGTCCCGATGTGACCGCAGGAATGGTTCAGATTTGAGATAATCTTAACGGCACGTGCGTTATGCTGGGAGGCATATCCGGTTGCGGCTGCTGCCACAATCAAGACGAAAAAACCAAGTTCCACAACAACCTTTGCTGTTGGTTTCATTGGTAATAATCCACATCACACATTGAACGATTATGAGTTGAAAACAAACAAATTTTAAGAAACTATACAGACATATAAAAAGTAAGGATACTTTTCAAGACTATATTTTATTGATAGGACAGGCTGGCCCAATCATCAGCCTGCCCTTTTTTCTTTCCCGGACAGAGTTTACCAGCGTCCGGCAGATTGGTTGCGGTGCCAGCCGCCGCAATTTCCACCACCCTGACCGTATCCCTGGCCGCCTATGGGGCATGGAATATTGTACTTCTGGGCCTTGGCTCTCATTTCGTTCTGGGTCTTGCTGATATTTTCGGACAGAACCCTGGCTCTTTTGGGATCAGGGTTGGATCCAGCCATCAAGGCATTGAGCTCGGCCCGGTCGGCCATGAGTGATGTGCGAAGAGCCTGGGTATCTTTATAAAAGGCATCCATATCTTCCTGGCTGACTGCGGACTGATTATTAAATTGTTTTCCATACCCACGCATACCAGTGCCTGATCCGTAACCGCATCCCCAAGCATAAGCACTGACGGCAAAAAAACCCACGATAAAAATTGCTGTGACGGCTGTAATTGTTTTTTTCATGATAAACTCCTTGTTATCTCTTGGTTATAAAATTTAGTTCTTACAACGCGTTTGCCACTTGGCCTTCATGGACTGGTTATTGCAACTGGTATGCCATAAAGGTATAAAAAACATAACATACTAAAATCAAACAATTTTTAACCACGAGTTGTTTTTATTCATTGTAAAAAGATAAGATTGTGATTAAATTTTAATCGCCTTACTGAACACCGGTGATTAAAATTTAATCAGTTAAGGAAAGATTATTATGATCCAAGATAATAAAACACCCTATTTGGACCGGTCGGTATCACCCTGGGTGATCATCGGCATCAGTGTTGTTCTTGTGGGGGTGGTGGCCATCCAGGCAGCCCTGAACTATAATCGTGAAAAAAAATACATGGGGCAGATCCTTTCGGAAAAAGGAGGGGCACTGATTCGATCCTTTGAAGCGGGCACTATTACCGGCATGATGGGCCGCATGGGAAGCGAGGCCCATCTGCAGAGCTTACTGGAGGAGACAGCCGCCCAAAAGGATATCTCCTATATCGTCATCGCAGATCAGTCAGGGATTGTCCTTGCACATAATCAAAAGGAGAAAATAGGCTCTGCATTTACACCGGCCCTTTCCCAAGAGGATGCCGGGCCCCTGGATCACCCCCAGTGGCGTACGGTCAAAGGTGAGGATTCAAAGGAGTATTTTGAAGTCTATAAAACCTTTCTGCCGACATTAAAAGGCCGGAGGCATGGCAAAGGTTCAGGAAGACATATGATGGCGGGACACATGGGCGACACCTCTTCATGCCCCCCGGAATGGATCAGAGGCCTGTCCCGGCAGCGCCTTTTGGACCCTGAAAAACGGCCTGTCATATTCATCGGGATGGACATTGAACCCTTTGAGCATGCCCGGAAGGAAGATATTCAAAACAGCTTTATCAGTATTGCACTTATTTTATTTCTGGGGCTGGGGGGCATTGTCTCCCTGTTCTGGGCCCAGAACCATGCCCGCTCCCGCAGGCTTCTCCAGGACACCCGGGCATTTGCCACAGAACTGGTAACAAGTCTGCCCATGGGGATTGTGGCCGTGGATGACGCTGCAAAGGTCATCTATGTAAACCAGGCGGCATCCATCCTCTTAACCCGGGACCTTGACCGGATAAAAGGCAAAAAGGCAGACCAGGTCCTTCCCGCATCTTTGCTGACACTGCTTGACCAGGTGGATAACGGCGGATCTGTTTCAGAACAGGAATTGACACTGTCCTCCCGCACAGGTAATGTCATTCCGGTCACCGCAACCATTACAAAAATTATGGGCACCCAGGGCAATTTCATCGGCCATGTTTTTATTCTAAAAGATTTGAGCCGGATCAGAGCCCTGGAACTTGAAATCAAACAAAAAGAAAAGCTTGCAGCCGTGGGAAACCTTGCGGCCGGCGTGGCCCATGAAATCAGAAATCCCTTAAGTTCCATCAAAGGCTATGCCACCTACTTCAGCAGCTTGTTTGCCCCCCAAAGCGACAACAAAAAAGCCGCCGACATCATGGCCGACGAGGTTGACCGGGTGAACCGGGTCATCTCGGAGCTGCTTGAATTTGCCCGGCCCATTCAACTGGAATTAAAGAAAACCAGGATTTCCGAGCTGGTGGACAAGGCATTGCGGCTGATAAAATATGAAGCGGATCCCGCAGGTATAAAGATCATAAGTTCAGTTGAGCCAAAGCTTCCCGAAGTTGAGATTGACAAAGACCGGATAATCCAGGTGATGCTCAACATTTTTATAAATGCCATTCAGGCCATGCCCTCGGGCGGCACATTAACCATAAATGTTAAAACTGTGAAAAACACGCTGCAATTTGAAATCCTGGATACGGGCAACGGCATATCGCCCCAGGACCAGGCCAATATATTCAACCCCTATTTCACAACAAAAAAACAGGGAACCGGCCTTGGCCTTGCCATTGCGTTTAAAATCGTCGAGAGCCATGGCGGAACCATTACCATTGAAAGCTTGAAGAATATGGGAACCACATTTACAATATCAATACCCCTGGAACTGAAGAAACAAGGTCAGAACAAACCGGACCAGAACAAAGAGGAGCTGATATGAAAGGCCGTTTACTGATCGTTGATGATGACACAGCCCACCTTTCAATGCTTGAAACTCTTTTGAAAAGTCTTTCCTACGCCATTGAATGCGTTAAAGACGGTGCCGATGCCATCCGGCAGGTACAAAAAAATCCCTATGACCTTGTTCTCATGGATGTGAGAATGGCCAATGTGGGGGGCATGGAGGCGCTCAAAGAGATAAAGCATCTGAACCCGTCAATTCCTGTGATCATCATGACAGCATACTCTTCGGTGGATAAAGCGGTGGAGGCCATGCGGCTCGGGGCCGACGACTACCTGACCAAGCCTTTGAATTTTGAGGAACTTAAACTGTCCATTGAACGGGTCACACAGCATCTGCAATTGTCCCAGGAAAACAGCCGGCTTAAAGCGCAACTGCTGAACGAGGCAAACTTTTCCGGAATTATCGGTACAAGTCCCGCCATCAAAGAGGTCATTGATACGGCTAAAATTGCAGCCCCCACGGATGCCACCATTTTGATTTCCGGCGAGAGCGGCACCGGCAAAGAACTCTTTGCAAAGGCCATTCACAAAAACAGCAAACGCAAAGATCACCCTTTAATATCTGTAAATTGTGCCGCATTAACTGAAACCCTGCTGGAATCCGAATTGTTCGGCCATGAAAAAGGGGCGTTTACCGGGGCGGACAAACCCAGGAACGGTCTTTTCATCTCTGCGGATAAAGGCACAATTTTCCTTGATGAAATCGGCGAAATCCCCTTATCCATGCAGGTAAAACTGCTCAGGGTGCTCCAGGAAAAACAAATCCAGAAAGTGGGCAGCGATAAGATCACAGACATTGACGTGCGGGTGATTGCAGCCACCAACAAAGATCTGGAAAAAGAGGTGGAACAAAATAATTTCAGGCAGGATCTGTTTTACCGGCTGAACGTTATTAACATAAAAGTACCTCCATTGCGGGACCGGGCAGAGGATATCCCGTTGCTTGCCCAGAAATTTTTAAACAGGTACACCGAAGAGAACAATAAGGAGATTAAAGGGTTTACCCCCATGGCCATGGATGCCATGGTCAAATACACCTGGCCGGGCAATGTGCGCGAACTTGAAAACATTATTGAACGCGCCATTATTCTGTGCCTGGGGCAGTATATCTGTGAAAAAGATCTGCCCTCAAACGTGTTAAAGGATTATGAACCGGAAAATTTAGTCCGGCACCAGCTTTCCGGGGGAGGCAAAACCCTGGATGAAATCGAAAGCCTTGCCCTGATCGAAACCCTTAAGCAGACCAGGGGCAACAAAACCGAAGCCGCCAAAATACTTGACATTACACGGACGACTTTGAACAACAAGCTGAAGCGGCACAATCTGGACCTGGATAAAATTCTGCCGGCAGACTCATAGGGTACAACGACTTCGGAGTAATTACTTTGAATAAAGAGGGGGCTGATTATTTTCCAGCCTGCGGATATTTTCCGCCACCACCTTTACAATGCCTTTCATTGAAACATCCGTTGAGCCGCCGATGTGAGGTGTTGCCATGACATTATACCTGAATATACTGTCACTTGGGTCAGGCGGTTCCTTCCAGAACACATCCAGGCCGGCCCCGGCAACTTTTCCTGCCGCAAGGGAATTCTCAAGCGCTTCTTTATTGATGACCCCGCCTCTGGAAAGGTTTATGACAAAAGCCCCTTCTTTCACATACGAAATGGTGTCGGCATTAATCATATTTCTGCTTTCGTCCGTCAAAGGAAGACTTAAGATCACATAATCGGATTCTTTTAACAACCAACTGATTTCATCCGGTGTGCCGGTCCATTCCAGCCCCAACTCATTTTTTGCCCTTTCGGTGTTACTCCGTGTTATGCCGATTATTCGCATGTCAAATGTTTTCAATTTTCTGATCAGCGCCTTTCCGATACCGCCAAGACCGATAATCCCCGCTGTTCTTCCCTGCAGAGAAATGCCCTGGGGCTCACCCATTCTCCTGTTTGCCATACTTTTGGCCATACCAGGAATGTTTCTGGACAGTCCGATCATCATAAATATGCCCAATTCCGCCACAGAGTCCGCATTACCCGAGATATCCGTGGGCACATTGCAGACCTGAATATTTTTCTTTCTGGCCGCCTCAATATTTACCGATTCAAGACCGGAACCGCATTGCTGTATCAGTTTCAGCCGGTCAGCACTCTCCAATATCTTTTCATTTACGGCAGACATTGTCGGAATTAGCACATCAATGCCTTTCAGGCTGTCAATGTGAAAATTTCCCGTGGCCTCAAAGCAGTGATGGGGTAACTGTGAACGGATTATATCGAAAAAACCACCCCAGGAATTTTCAGATGCGGCAAAAAGAATCTTCATATTCGGTCCTCTTTTTTAAATATCAGCAGAACACATAACAAGTTGAACGCTTGTTTCCAAAACAAAGGTTAACAATAAACGTAAACCCCTCACAACTGCAAGGCTGTGAGGGGTTTTAATTTTCCTGCAACGAAGCAGATAGGTGACTTTCCGTCCAAACACTAATTAATAGTTTTTATCTGCAAATTCTACCCACCCCCCGGTTTCCACCAGGGTTTTGTCAAATTTAGAGATGGGAAATTCAAGTTTGAGTTCTTTACCGCTGCCGTCCGTTGCCGTCAGGGTCTGGCTTTCCACATCCACGGAAAGCTGTGCGTTTTTGCCGGCACCCATATCAAAGAGAGCCTGGATCTGATCTTCGGGCAGCTCAATGGCCATCATGCCGCAATTGAACATATTCTGCCTGAAAATCCGGGCAAAGCTTGGGGCAATAACGATGTTGATGCCGTTGACTTCCAGGGCCCAGGGCGCATGCTCCCGGGAGGAGCCGCAGCCGAAATTGCCCCGGGAAACAATCACGCGGACATCCTGGAGATCTGTCTTCGGCTGAAATCCGTCCAAGACAAGATCTTCAAGAAGATGCGGCTTCAAAGCGGTTTTTGAAATTTCCGTCAGATATTTGGCCGGAATAATTTCGTCGGTATTGATATCTGCCCGGTCCAGGCAAAGCATTTTTCCGTCAAAGTTTTTCATGATACCTCCCTAATTTTTAAACCGGTCAGAGTGTGTGAGTACGCCATGCAGGGCTGTGGCCGCTGCCGTGGCCGGGCTGACAAGGTGAACCATTCCGCCTTTGCCCATTCGCCCGTTAAAATTTCTGTTGGTGGTGGATGCCGCCACCTCCCCTTCGGCCAGAACGCCGTTGCTCATTCCAAGACAGGCACCGCAGGTGGGATTGGTCACGCAGAATCCGGCATCCATGAAAATTTTAATCAGTCCTTCATCCAGCGCCGCACTGAAAATATCCGGCGTGGCAGGGGAAACAATGGCCCGGACCCCGGGATTGATCTTTTTGCCTGCCACCTCGGCGGCGGCCTCCCGCAGATCTTCCAGGCGCCCGTTGGTGCAGGAGCCGATATACACCTGATCCACGCGGGTATCCTTCATCTGGGAGACAGGTTTGACATTATCCGGCTTAAATCCGAAGGTTGCCAGCGGCTCAAGTGTGCTGACATCAATGGTCTTTGTCTTTGCATACACGGCATCCGGATCGGAACAGAATTCAGAATATTGTGCCAGGGCGTCCTCCGGGGTCTTGAACTCATCTTTAATGAACGGCCACAGATACTGGACCGTTGTCATGTCCGGCTGGCAAAGCCCCGAGGTGGCTCCGGCCTCCACGGCCATATTGGCAAGGGTCATGCGCTGGTCCATGCCCATGGCATCCACCACGGGCCCTGTGAACTCAATGACCATGTTGGTGGCACCGTTCACAGAAATCTGGCGGATCACCTCAAGGATGATATCCTTGGCATATACACCCGGCCGCAGCGTGCCGGTGATTTCAATCTTAAAGGTTTCGGGCTGTTTAAAAGTGCACACCCCCTTTAAAATGCCCACCTCCAGATCTGTGGTGCCCACGCCTGCGGCAAAGGCGCCAAATGCCCCGTGGGTACAGGTATGGGAATCACCCATGATGACGGTGAACCCGGGGCGGACAAACCCTTTCTCCGGAAACAGGGCATGGCAAACGCCGTTTTGGCCGATATCAAAAAAATCTTTTATGTCGTGGCGCAGGGCCCATTCCCGCAGAATTTTACCCTGCATGGCGGTTTTGGAATCCTTGGCCGGTGAAACATGGTCAATCACCGCCTTGATTTTATCGGGGTCAAACACCCGGTCTTTTCCCCTTGCAACCAGGTCCTGGATGGCAGTCGGGGTGGTAATTTCGTGACAAAAAACCCGGTCCAGGCGCAGCACACTGACATCCCCGAAGGGTTTGTCCACCAGGTGGGTGTCAAAAATTTTTTCAGCAATTGTTTTTCCCATGGCACTCTCCATATTATTATGAAAGTCTTAAATTAATTGTTAACTACTTTCACGATTTGTCATTTCCTTCACCAAAATAATCTTCACCATCCGCCGGCGTGACGATCCAATAGGCCTGAAACAGATCATCACCCGCATTTTTAATCACATGGGGTATTTGTGATGAAAAAGACAGAGCATCGCCCTTACTGATATCGTAGATATCCCCGCCGTAAATCAACTGGCCGGTCCCGTTCACCACAATCCCCAGCTCCCGTCCCAGGTGGCCGTCATTTTCATCCCCCCGCTGCTGTCCCGGTGAAATTTCAAGGAAAAAGGCGGTAAAGGAGTGGTTTCCTTTGGACTGGCTGTATCCGCTCAGGGTTTCATATTTAAAGCCCTTGCGCTGGTAAACCCGCCGCTGGTCCTTTTTTATGATTTCCACCCGGTTCATAGTCTCGTAATCTTTAAAAAACTTATCCGGAGAAACACCATAAACTTCCAATAATCCCAGCAAGGTGTCCAGGGATGGGGATATGCGGTTGCGTTCAATCTGGGATAACAGACTTGAACTGACCCCGGCCTTTAATGCCACCTCTTTGATGGTCAGATGCCGTGAATTTCGAATGGCCCGCAGCAACGGGCCCAGTTTGCTTTTCATATATCCACCAAATTCAGTATTTCTAATTAGTATTAAAGAATACTGAATTTTTTTCCAGTGTCAATACTTTTTAAGGGGATGAAAACGAAAAAATACCGGGAAAAGCATTTTGGGAAGATAGACGCCGTTAAAAGATCAGGCGGTAATGTTTTTATACTCCAGAAACCCCTGGCGCTGGTACTGTATGAGCAATGATTCCAGAGTGGTAAGATCGGGCAAT
Source organism: uncultured Desulfobacter sp. (assembly GCF_963665355.1). GTDB lineage: Bacteria > Desulfobacterota > Desulfobacteria > Desulfobacterales > Desulfobacteraceae > Desulfobacter. The sequence continues at coordinate 2,544,057 of NZ_OY762229.1, read as the reverse complement.
TCCACAGCAACTTCATGGGTGATGCGCTCTTTGTAATCGGTTTCGGTGATTGTGGTCTTCAGGGAGCTGATACGTTTTAAAAATGAATCATTCAGGCTGTAATCCAGACTGATCCGGAAGGATTGCGTTTTCACCAGCCGGACCAGGGGCGCCTGGTCAATGGTTTGGGTCACAGCCAGCGCATAGGCCTCAATCAAACCCCGCACGCCAAGCTTCACCCCGCCGTAATACCGGGTCACGACAGCCGCAGTGCAGGTCATATTATGGGATAAAAGAGCATTGAGCATGGGTTTGCCGGCCGTTCCCGGCGGTTCGCCTGCGTCCGAGCAATGGCTGATCTGCCCGCAATCACCCACCACATAGGCCCAGCAGTTATGGGTGGCGGTTTTATATTCCTTACAGATGTTGGAAATAAATTCCTTTGCCCCCTCAATGGTGTCTACATAGCCCAGTCGACAGACAAACACGGAGCGCTTGATTTTTATCTCCTCCCGGCGAACGGGATCGTCTCCGCACCGCCCGACAGAATAAAAAACTGGTTTTTCGCAATCCGCATTCATGGATCAGGGTATAGTACAAATCAAATTCAAATAAAAGACCGAATATGGCTCTAAGATTAAGGAAAACTCTTTTGCCTGACCCGACAGGCTTATCCGGCGTGCTGGGTAAAGGCTTTAATCATCTGATTTTTGAAGCCCTGGATATTCGCCAGCGTATCCTGGTCCGGCTCCGATGCCTGTTTATTCCAGTCCACGTAAATCATGGACACGATTTTGCCGTCCACAAATACGGGGAAAATGCCGAAGCCCTTTATCTGGAGGGGGCCGGCTATCTCGTCCATGTACCAGGAAGGAATCTGCCGCCTGAAAGACTTCATTTTAGTATCATTGACAATGATATCGGTTTGCTGGTGGATGGCGTTGTTGAAAATATCCGAAGCCGGTCCAATTTTGAATCCCATGGCTTTAATGAAGCCATCGGATCGCTTTTCCCCCCGGATAAACCGGGGTTCCATGGTGTTGGTCTCTTTCTTTTTGATATTGATGATGACCTGGTTGAAAGAAAAGCACTGTGCCATGGTGTCGATCAGCCGGGTAAAAATCTGATGAATACTTAAGCCTTCAGCCAAAGCATCCTCCACTTTACTGATGCCCAGATCCAGTTTTTCCTTATTTTTTATACCCGAATCGCTTTTCTCACATGGGGTTGACACAGGGTCAATGCCCAGTATTTTAGCATACTGAATCACCTGATTCATGGCTGTATAGGTCAAATTCAATGCCTGCTCGGCATCAAAATCCAGAAGGCCACTATACTTGTCCACAAGTTTACTTGCTGCATCAAAGGACGAAAGGTCAATGACCGGTGCGGGGATGTTGGATAATTCATAGATAAAGGCACATAGATATCGGGTTTCTTCTTCCGGGGCAATATGCAATGGCTGTCCGGTGGCCAAAGTAACCGGCTGCATGGCCTGGACAATTTTCCAGGGCAGATTAAGTTTTTGGGCAACCATCTGTCCGAGGTCAAAATAGGTTAACCCTAAAATTGCTTTAGCGGCATCTTCCCGTGACATCCACTCTTCTTCCATGGCGACCTCCACCCTGATGTAGGTATCCGGATCCAAAAGAGCCACCATATATTCGCCCAGTTCATACAACATGGCTGAAATGGTGAAGGCATCCGACGCCCTGACACCCTTCTCCATTTCAAGCTGTCTGGCCACAGCACTTCGATAAAGACTTTTAAGCATCTTATCTTTTAAAAGCTGAGAATTGGCCCTTGACTTCATCATCTCAAAAATCTTAAGGCCGGCTGCCAGTTCCCGGATTTTATCCTCACCCAATAAAATCATGGCCTCGGAAATGGTTGAAATGCCTTTATTTGAAAACTTCAGATAAATCGGGGTATTCACAAGCTTGAGCACCTGGGTGGTCAAGCTTAAGTCTTTCAGAATGACCTGGGCAATATCCCTTGCAGAGGAATAATCCATCTTCAGTATCTCATTGACGTTGTTAACCTGTTGGGAAAAGGTTAAAAACGCCTCCCGCCCCTGCATTTTTTTCAGAAGCGCATTTACGTAAACCTGGGGATCATTGGGGTCCGAACGGAGGCGTTCCTGAAATTTTCCCGGTTCACCTGTATCGGTTTCGACCAGCTCTTCAATGCGGATAACATCCAGATCTATACCGGTATGAGAGGAATCCCTGTCGTTCATTCATGCTCCATGTTAAAACTTAGCTTGAAAATCACAAAAAATCGTTCTTATAATATCACTATAACATAAGACATATTGTATCACTTTTCTAAATAATTTACCCCACCCAATACCGGGACAGGCCATGCACGATTCGTCAGCATCCACACAAAGCACCCTGGCTGCCAGGCTCATTAAAATGAAAGCCGCCTTTTCCAACTACAACGTGGTGAGAATGCGTGAAGCGTTACGGTATCTTTCCGGCCCGAAGCTTGAACTTTTCATCAAAATTCCTTTTCTCATCCACATGAACCGGCCGCACCTGCCGGGGTATGTGCCCGAAAAACCTGAAGCATGCGGCATATATAATTTTGAAAATTCAGGGTTTTACAAAGCTGTTCTGGACAATGAGAAGGATTTTGGGGATATTCCGGACACTGAAACACAGACCAGCAATCCCTGCGTACTGGGTTTTTACCACATCGGTTCTCTGGGGACCTTTACCCAGTCGGCCCAATCGGATTTTGACTACTGGATCATCATTGATAAAACGTGTTTTACGGAACAACGCTATTACAACCTTGAAAAAAAACTCAATCACATCGTTAAATTTTCCAGGGAAAACTTTGATCAGGAAGTGACGTTTTTTATCATGGACCAGGCCGATATCCGGCAGAACTGCTATGCCGGATATGAATCCCCTGAAACAATGATTGCACCCAAGCTGTTTCTCAAAGAAGAATTTTACCGGACGTTTTTAATGATTGCCGGCAAGATTCCAATGTGGACCATTTTGCCGGCAAACATGCAGCAGGGGACATATGACCGTCTGGTGAGACATCTGTTCGGGCAGCCGGATCTCGAATTTTTATTAAAAGATTTTATTGACCTTGGGAAAGTGGAGATGCCGGCCCTTAAGGACATTTACCAGGGCATCGGCTGGCATATCTGTAAATCAAAAGAAGATCCGGTCAAGGCACTGCTTAAGGCCACCATGATCCTTTCCCACATAACAGAGGAAAAAGACAACGCCACGCTTCTATGCGACGACCTTAAGCAGAAATTTGCCAAAGCCGGCATTGATGACTGTGAAAGTGATCCATATAAAATTGTGTTTGACAGAGTGCTGCACTACCACAAGACCCATGCCCACGATACACTCAAACTTATAAAAATCGCCATATTTTTCAGACTCTGCAGCTACCCCAAAGTCAGGCTTCCTGAACCGGGGTCACCCAAAAAACAATTGATAGACAAATATATCCGCACCTGGAACATTCTGCCCTCCCAAATCCGGAAACTGATGTCATATCCAAACTGGCCTGAAAAGGAAAAGCAGGCCCTTGACACAACCTTAATCCAACGCCTGGCCGGGATGTACCACCAAATCAGGGCCAAAGAAAAGGACCTTGAAAAAAATTTAAAAAAAGACATGCTCCGCGCGGAGCAAAGAAACTTGAAAATTCTCAACAACAAAGTCAAAGAGCGCCTGAACACAAAACCCGGAAAAATTCCGGCAAGTTCAAATTTTTTGACCCGGCACTCTTTTTCACTTCTTATGATCAGAAAGAACCTAACGGGGAACTGGATATTGAGCGCCGCTCTGCCCAATACAATTCATAAAAGTATTTTTCATACATCCGAGTCTTTCCTGGGCCTGATGGGATGGATCATGGAAAACAGGCTTTATCAGAGACATAGAACCCAAATCAAACTGGAATCCCGGCTGGTACTTTACGAAAACAAAGATCAGGCCACATCCCCAGATGCTCTCTACCTGGTCATGCAGCCGGTCAAACCCCTATCTGACAGCTGTTTTGAACACGATGCCCGGTGGAACAAAATACTGATTCTGCTGGTTTGCCCTGATCAATCGTGCGGTGTGGCACAAGCTGAGCTGCTGGCCCTCAATTCCTGGGGGGAACTGTTTTTAGATCACTTGGAGCTTGACACCGGACGTCCCCTACATGATAGGTATAAAGATGTCGCCGATAAAATTAGCCTTTATGCAGGAGAAGAGGTTCGTCTGTTTTTTTTCCAGATGGCAGAAATCCGGGATGAACATGCCGTATACGGGATCAAGCAGTTTCTGGCGGATCGTTTTCTGATACACCGGCCGGGAACGCCTAAACAAAATCGTCCAATGTTGGACAAACTATAGGAAAGCATATGACCCACCCGTCAATTCTCACAATTATCGAAGATACTGTGGAGCAGGACAGACTCTTAACAGCCCTGAAAAAAATCGGTTATACCCGAATCACAACGGCCGACAGTGCAAATAACGGGTGGACGATGTTGAAAACATCCGACGTCGGATGCGTCATTGCCGCCTATGATATGAATGAAATGTCGGGCCTGGCACTTTTGAAAATTCTGAGAAAGGAAGAACGTCTGGGAGATCTTCCCTTTTTTTTAACGGACAGGGCATTCACCAAAATAAAGGTCATCAAAGCAGGTCAGGCAGGCGTCAGCGGGCTTTTTGTCATTCCCTATGATCCCAAGGCCATGAAAATGAGATTGGCCACAGCATTAGGGAAGCTTAAAGATCCTGTCATCCACCAGGTCGAGCTAAGTGTCAAAAAAGGCCTCGAACTTATTGAAAAAAAGGAATACAAAAAGGCGCTGGAATTATTTCAAACCCTGGTCAACCAGAAGGAAACCCCGGAATACTATTACAACATCGGATACATAAAAACAGCTCAAAACCAGCACCCTGAAGCCATTGAGGCTTTTTCAAAAGCAACGCGTCTGGACCGGCTTTTCGTTAAGGCATATAAAGCTCTGGCCATGGTATACAGGGCCATGGGGGCCATTGAAAAAGCTGAAGAGCACACCCAGATTGCAGCAGAAATCTATATGGACACCGACAAACTGGGAAAAGCCGAGGACCTTCTCAATGAGCTTTTAGCCTCAGGAACAAAATCATTGAATGTATTCAATACATTAGGAGTACTTTACCGAAAAAAGGGTGACGTAACAGAAGCATTGAAACAGTACAAAAAGGCATTGAAAATCCACCCGGACGAACCTTATATTTATTACAACATAGGCCGTCTTTACCTGGACGCAAAAAACTCCACCAAAGCCAAGGCCTATTTCCAGGCAGCCCTTGACAAAGACCACGGTTTTGACGAAGCCAAACAGGTGATTAAAGCCATTGACCTGGGTATGATCTGACACAGACAGCCATATCCATAAACAGTCCCGGGTCTGCCATCCAATTCGAGCACCGCTAATTTCACAAATTTGTTTGTCAAGAACAAAGAGATTTAATAAAGTGACAACTTGCTTGACACGATACAAAGAAAAGGTATTGTACTTTTATACAGCAGTCCATCCCGAGGTTATTCGCTGGAAAGGGGCATTTGACATTGGATCCAAAATTAGCCTATACCGTTCACTTTTCAATCTTGAAAAACAGGTTGGCATTTAACCTGATAATACCTGTCTTTATTATCTCATTGCTCATTTTGGGCTGGCTTGGCGTGAACGAACAAACAGCCGCTTTAACCCGGGCAACAATATCTGCATACCAGGCTGCTGAACTGGAGATTGTTCGGGTGGCGGCCCGCAGTATCACCTTGTATATTGAGGATCAGGTGAATGTTCACCAACTCAATGACATCACCCGCATTGAACAAAAAATCTTCAGGCTGTTTGTCAGTCCCATAAAATTATTGAAGAACGGTGACGCATGGATTTATGCTCCGGATCATGTCGTCTTTGACATGAGTGAAGATTTCCCTGATGAATATAAAGGGAAAAGTATGGATCAGATATTTGACATTCAGAAAAAAATGGGGGCCAGCCACTTTGAAGAGATGGCAGCGGCAGTTATGAATTGCCGGGAAGGTGTCGGCTGGTATATCTGGCTGCCCGACAAAGGCAGAGAAATAGCGGCGTGGACCCCCGTTAAAGTCGGAACATATATCTGGAGTATCGGGCTGTCTGTTCCGCTGCCGGAAATTTTGGAGCATACCGGTGCGGGAAAACAAATCAGAGCGATAAAGTTTACGATGTCCGTCGCGACCATTGCCGCGGTAATTTTTATGCTTGCCTGGGGTTATGGGGCCTGGATCAAAGAGCGGGTTGAGCAGGAACTCAGACAAAGAGAAAAAGATATACAAAAGGCCACTGAAAGGTATAAAAGCATTATCCACACTGTGATTGACAGCTTCTGGCTGACAGATCTTAACGGCAACCTCCTGGATGTCAACGATGCCTGCTGCCGCATGAGTGGATATAGTGAAACGGAATTGCTTTCCATGAATATTGTGGACCTGGATCACAGTATGAATCAGGATGAAGTTGCCGCAAGGATAGAACAGATCAAGGATCTGGGTTATTCCCGATTCGAGTCAAAACACCTTCGTAAAAACGGTACTCTGTATGATGTGGAAGTTATTGCACAGTACCTGGTGGATAAAAATGATAAATTGTTCATTATCTCCCGGGACATCACTGAACGTAAACAGATGGAGCAGGCGTTAAAGGAAAGTGAAGCCCGGTTTAAAGCTCTTCACAATGCCTCCTTCGGCGGCATTGCCATTCATGACAAAGGGGTCATTTTAGAGTGTAACCAAGGGCTGTCGGAAATGACCGGATATTCCATTGACCAATTAATCGGTATGGACGGACTTTTACTGATTGCCGAAACGTCAAGGGCAATGGTCATGGACAATATACTTTCCGGCTATGAAAAAGCCTATGAAGCCATCGGCCTGCGCAAAAACGGTGAAGAATATCCCATTCGGGTGGAGGCCAGGATTATTCCATATAAGGGAAAAAATATCAGAATCGTTGAATTCCGGGATATCACAGAACAGAAAAAAGCGGAGCAGAAAAACGAAGCGCTTCAGGAACAGCTGTTTCAGGCACAGAAAATGGAAGCCATTGGAAATCTGGCCGGGGGTGTGGCCCATGATTTTAACAACATGCTGAGCATTATTCTTGGCAATATTGAAATACTGCAGGAAGATATCGCACCAGACAGCCCCTTGCTCCTAAGAATCCACGAGGTGAAAAAAGCTGCTGAACGTTCTGCAGATCTGACCCGCCAGCTGCTTGCCTTTGCCCGTAAACAAACCATTGCCCCCAAAATACTTAACCCAAACAGCACAATTGAAGGCATGCTCAAGATGTTGAAAAGATTGATCGGGGAAGATATCGACCTGTTATGGAGCCCCAATGAGCTGTTATGGTCAGTGAGCATGGACCCGTCCCAAATCGATCAGATATTGGCCAACCTGTGCGTCAATGCCAGGGATGCCATAAAAGGCGTGGGTAAAGTCACCATTGAAACCGACAATATCTGTCTGGATAATGATTACTGCAAAGCACACCGGGGGTTCTTACCCGGCGAATTTGTCCTCATATGCGTCAGTGACAATGGCAGCGGTATAGATAAAGAGACCATGGAGAAGCTGTTCGACCCATTTTTTACCACCAAAAAGAAAGGCCATGGAACAGGACTGGGGCTTGCCACTGTCTATGGAATTGTTAAACAAAACAATGGGTTTATTAACGTATACAGTGAAGCCGGACAAGGTACCACCTTCAGAATATATATACCGAGACAAGAGAATTGCCAGGCTGAAGGCCCTGAAATCAGCATGGAGAATCTTCCAAAAGGTTCCGAGACAATACTGCTGGTTGAAGATGAGACGGCCATCCTTCATATGACACAAACAATGCTGGAACGGATGGGCTATACAGTGTTACCGGCCAACAGACCGGAAGAAGCGATCCGGATTTGCAGCCATTACAATGAAAAAATCCACCTTCTGATAACCGATGTTGTAATGCCGTCGATGAACGGACGAGAGCTTGTCCAGACAATTTTAAAATTCATCCCGGACATAAAATGCCTGTACATGTCAGGATACACCAGCAATGTGATTGCCCATAGAGGGATACTGGATCAAGGGCTTAACTTCATCAACAAACCATTTTCAAAGCAGGCTCTATCCGCACAGTTAAGAGCCATACTGGATGAAAAAGGAGAGTGAAAACTTCAAGAAAGCTGAGTCATGACCGCTGACACTTTACATGTGATTTGGTTTCCCGGATAATTTTTACCCACCCGGATTGTTCAATTTTATGGACAGTCTTTGTTCTGGGCTGATGCCCGTCTTCAATAATTATTGTACCGTCCTTCTTAACCAATCGGCTCAACTCTTTTAAAAATTCACCAGGGTCAGCCACCATATGAAACATATCCAGGGCATAAACCACATCAGCGATTTCAGAACTTATGGGAGTTCTATTTTTTTCCGCCAGAACCGCCTGGACGTTCGCCAGCGTGAATTTCTTAATTTTTTCTTTGACTTTGGCAATGGCAAGGGGGTGGATATCCACCGCGATAACTTTGCCTTTTTCACCCACAGCCCTGGATGCCAATTCAATGTACCTGGCCGGACCACAGCCATAATCAATAACCGTCTGGCCCGGTTTTAAGCCCAATGTCTGAAAATTTTTTTGTGAATGCCGGAACAATATATCCGTCAGTTTCATAATCGCTGTCATTACCTTAAAAGCGACGTCCGGGATTGACTCACGATTGTTTCCTGAAAGAAATTCTCCTAATTTTTTTGTTTCCATTACGCCTCCATATGTGTCTAACATCATAAAATTATGTGATTTGGAACAACTTCCTTTTTTGTATAAGATATTAATCAGCTTGCAGCAACATTGTTTTTGCCCCCCAAATGAACAATTCTGGAGCATACCCGAGAGATGCTGCCTATATCATGGGAAATAAAAAGAAGCGCCATATTTGAACTTTCCTGAATGGATGTCAAATGGGCCATGATATCAACCTGAAGGGGCAGATCCAAACCGCAAAGCACCTCATCGCAGATCAAAAGTTCCGGTGATACCGACAACGCCCGGGCAATGGCTCTTCCCAAAACGAACGGAAATTTATGCCGGGAATTCAGGTAAAACCATATGGATATACAATATCCATTTCTCACTCTAAAGCAGCACATGAGCCATCTTGTCACCCGATCAAAAAATAATTTGGGATAATTTAAATAATCTGGTATTTTCCAGTCATTAACTCTAATAACCGATAAACCTATCGTCACAATCTGCAAGTTGATGCTCACCCCCCAACAAGCTGCATCCTTAGGAGATCACATGGCTACAAAAAATACGAGACCTTTATCCCTTCACTTTGACACCCGGGCCATCCACCATGGCTTAAAAGATTCCGGGTTTGACGGTGCCACCCTTCCTCCCATTTACCAGAATGCGGCCCATTATCACGAGACTGCCCAGGATTTGAGCAACACCTTTGCAGGAGAAACCGGCAATCATGTTTATATGCGGCTGACCAATCCGACCAACCAATTTCTGGAAAATAAACTGTGTGCTCTGGAGTCAGGCCGGAAAGCCATTTTGACGTCATCTGGCATGGCTGCCATCAACAATGCCTGCATGACACTGCTTAGGGCCGGCGATGAGCTTGTGGCATCAAAATCTCTTTTTATGTCCACCTTTAACCTGTTTACCAATATTTACCACAGGTATGGGATCAAGGCCGTCCTTGCAGACCCCCTTGATCCGGAAAAAATTGAAAAATCCATTACAGATCAAACCCGGTTTGTTTACATCGAAACCATTACCAACCCGGGCATGGAAGTTGCCGATATCCGAAAAATTGCAGCGATCGCACATTCAAAGGGGCTTCCGTTGCTGGTGGACAATACACTCGCCTCTCCCTGGCTTTGCCGGCCCATTGAATTGGGTGCCGACATTGTACTTCATTCCACCACCAAATATCTGTCAGGCCATGGCGCTTCCCTGGGTGGTTTGATTGTAGATGCGGGCAATTTTGACTGGTCACAACCACGTTTTAATGATTTTTCCTCTGTGGTGGCGCAGGCTGGAAATCTGAGCTTTATCACCAAGGCATGGAGAGAGGCTCAAGTCAATTTCGGAACCACCCCGGCCCCGTTTCACTCTTTTCTGACGGCTGTGGGCCTGAACACCCTAGGAGTCAGGATGGAACGGCACATGGAAAATGCCATGAAAACGGCTTGTTTTTTAAAACAACATCCAAAGGTAAAATGGGTTAACTTCCCGGGATTTGAGGATCACATAAGCCACAAAACCGCCTGTGAGCAATTCGGCAGCCGGGGGTTCGGGACTATGCTGACCTTTGGCCTGGAAAATGAAGCTGCCTGTTTTAAATGCATTGACCGACTCTCCATGGTCCTCAACCTGGCAAACCTTGGAGATTGCAAAACCTTAATTATCCATCCCTGGTCCACCCAGTACATTACCTTTCCAAAGGAACAGCGGGAACAGATGGCGGATCCCTGCCTGCTGCGCCTTTCCGTAGGGATTGAGCACATCGACGATATCTGTGCCGACCTGGACCAGGCACTTGCAGGGGTATAACAACCATGAGCGAATATACTGCCCACGATCAGACCGGTGCCACTGTCGGACTGGTTGAAAAAAAATATTTTACCTTTGCAGAGCCGCCTGACCGGTTCAAGCTTGAAAGCGGGGCCGATATTGGCCCAATTACCCTTGCCTATGAAACCTGCGGCACCTTGAATAAAGACCGGTCCAATGCTGTTCTGGTCTGCCACGCCTTGACCGGGGACTCCCATGTGGCCGGGTATTACAACCCCAAAGATCCTAAACCCGGCTGGTGGGATATCATGGTCGGCCCGGGCAAGGGAATTGATACGGATAACTGGTTTGTGATCTGCTGCAACGTCATTGGCTCCTGTATGGGAACCACCGGTCCTGCTTCCACAAATCTTGAAACCGGCAAAGAATACGGCACGGATTTCCCACTGATTACCATTGCAGATATGGTCAAAGCACAAAAAGTACTTTTGGACCATCTGGGAATAAAAAAACTGGCTGTCGTGGTCGGAGGGTCAGTGGGGGGAATGCAGGTGCTTGAATGGTGTGTCAGGTATCCTCAGGCAACTAATTTTGCTGTGGTCCTTGCCTCCACCTGCCGCCATTCAGCCCTGGCCATTGCCTTTAATGAAGTGGCCAGGCAGTCTATCATGGCCGACCCCAACTGGAAGGACGGCCACTATTATTCGGGTAAAAAACCGGATATGGGCCTTGCCATTGCCCGGATGATCGGCCATATTACCTATCTGTCCGATGAATCCATGCGTCTTAAATTCGGAAGGCGGCTGCAGAACCGCAGTGACTTAAGTTTTGAATTCGGTGCAGAGTTCCAGGTGGAATCCTATCTCCAGCACCAGGGCCAGAAATTTATCGAACGGTTTGATGCCAATTCGTTTTTGTACATCACCAAGGCCGCCGACTATTTTGACCTTGCCCGGGAGCATGGTAAAGGGTCTCTGGTCCAGGCTTTTTCAAAGGTTACCGCCAAGTTCCTCGTGGTGTCGTACACCTCAGACTGGCTCTATCCAACTTATCAGTCCAAGGAGATGGTGACGGCCATGAAAAAAAACAACCTGGATATCAGTTTTTGCCAGATTGATGCCCAGTGGGGCCACGACGCATTTTTGCTGCCCAATCCTAAACTCAACAGCCTGATGAAAGGTTTTTTAGGCCGGGCATTGAGTGAAAATAAATAGGTTCGTATTATGAAAGATTCAAAACAACAGAAACTGCCCCGATTAAGATACGATCTTCAGATCATTGCCTCCTGGATCAAACCGGGTTCCAGAGTCCTGGGGCTGGGTTGCGGTGAAGGGGAGATCCTGCACCACCTGAAAACCGAGAAACAGGTGATTGAGCGGGGCATCGAAATAGAAGAAGCCAAGGTCATGCGCTGCATTGAAAAGGGTATATCGGTGCTTCAGGGGGATATTAACGAAGAAATCCGGGATTATCCGGATCAAGCCTTTGACTATGCCATCTGTTCCCAGACCCTTCAGCAGGTTTATGATCCCGCCACTTTGATTCAGGCCATGCTCCGGGTGGCGGACAAGGGTATCGTCAGTTTCCCTAATTTTGGTCATTATAAGGTCAGAGCCAAGCTTGCGCTGACCGGATGCGCCCCGGTTACCCGGGAATTACCCTATACATGGTACAACACGCCCAACATCCGGGTGTTAAGCCTCAGGGATTTCAAACATTTTGCCCGCAAGGCCGGATTCAGGATATTAGAGAGTGCTGCCATCAACACTCATGAACATCAACGCCAAGGCCGTCAGGTAAAATTTCTGCCCAATTTCCTGGCAACCTACGGCATTTTTCTCATTAGGAAAGAGTCTTGACCGGATTAAAAAATTATCTGCTGGTTACAAAAATATTCCTGGCAGTCGGGCTTGTATCTATTCTGGTGACTTCATTCTTTTTTGATACGCTTTATGCGTGGCAATGGCTCGATTACCGGCTGCATTCATCTCTGGAAATCTCTGGCGCTCTGATCTCTTGCCTGATCGGGATTCTCCTTCTCATAAAATCCCAAGCAAAATTGGATGCCCGTCTGATTATGCTGGCCACAGGGTTTGCCGGCATGGGTATACTGGATACTGCCCACGCCATCAGTAGGCCTGGTGACGCCTTTATCTTCCTTCACAGCGTAGCCAGCCTTTCCGGAGGGTTTTTCTTTTCTTCAGCCTGGTTCAGCCGTGGACGGCAAATGAGAAATCTTTTTGAACTGAGGTTTATCTTTTTCGGCTTTGTTGCGCTCACCGCTTCCGTAGGACTTCGGGCTCTTCTTTTTCCTGAAGATGTCCCAAAGATTATGCCCTTGTTTGACGGTAACTTTACCATGGCTGCGGTATTAATTAATCTAACAGCCGGATTTTTATTTTTTGTATCAATGATCGAATGTTACCTATCTTACAAGCAGGAGCGCCAAAGCCAGGATCTGTTTTTTGCTTGTCTTGTGGGATTCTTCGGCATAGCTGCAGTCCTTTTTCCTTTTTCCACCCCCTGGAACGGGATGTGGTGGATTTGGCACCTGGTCCGATTTAGTGCCTTTGTTGCCACCCTTATTTACATTTTCAAGATCTACGGTCCACACCTGCGGCGAAAGGCAGACCAAACTAAAGAGGTGAAACCCTCCAACAGGCTGGCCAAAACACCGACGCATCTGGTTTTCTGGGTATTGGCCGATTGCATATATCTTATTTTGCTTTCACCCTTTTTCGGCAATAAAATTCCACTGACATTCTCGGCGTTTATTCTTGTCCATCTGCTGGCCATCGCAGTGGGAACGATGGTCATGTTTACAGGTCTGGGGGCAGGCGTGCTGTGGATTCCGGTACTCATCTTTTTAAATATACGGCCCTCTGAGGCGGTTGCCATTTCCATCTTCACCCAAATTGCAGGTAAGGGAACTGGTTCATTAACCTATCTATTCAGCGGAATGGTTGACATGACAATCGCCGCCCGTTTTATTCCTTTCGCTTTGGGGGGAGTGGCTCTGGGATTTTTGGCCGGATTTTATGTTCCTGCGGCCTATGAACGCATCCTCATTTATATTTTTCTGCTCATTGCCGGGTACCTGCTCATGACAACCCTGCATTCTCTTAGTGAAACTGAACCGGAAATCTGTAAATCTCCCGGAGATCACTCTTTTAGCAAAAGTTATCCTGTGGTATTTTTCTCCTCTTTTTTTACAGGCTTGCTAAGCATCGGGAATACGGACTGGATTATCCCCCACATGATACAAAAGCTTAAAATGCCGACCTCCCGGGCTGTGGCCACAGGATTGTTTATAATGTTTGCATCCATCCTGTTTTATCTGTTTCTGGTATGGATCAGTGTTTTGACCGGAAAGGGGACATGGCCCCATGGGACATATCTGCTCTTTGCCACCTGTAGCGGGGTTATTCTGGGAGGACAGATGGGCACCCGCCTCATACGTATTTTATGGTTTAAACGGCATCAAAAGCACGGATTTATTCTAATGCTGGCGTTGTCCATTATCCACCTGCTTTGGTAACTAGGAAATCTGAAAGATCAAATCAAGGATTGGAAGTGAAGACTATTTCGTAACAATGTTCTGGCACTTGCACACGTTAAGTAAATGATGGCCAATAAACCATCAAATATGATCTTAGGTCAGGGTTTGCAGAGGCCAAACTCAGCAGATTCTTATGTATCAGTACGCCAAAGACTAACATAGCAAATTTATTCAGCAAAATTTATGCCGGGAATTCAGGGGATATAAAAAGTCAAGATGTTTCTAACCGGGGGAAACCTTATGAAACATGCCCATCTCGGGATGATTTTGCTGAAATGAAAAATCACATCATAACGCTCACCAGAGCCCATCCCCCGAAAAGGATCAGGATAATTCCCGTCAAAATATTAATCTTTTCAGTTAATCCATGATTGAGGCGTCTGCCCGCCATTGCGGTGGCACAGGCAAGGATTATCCACCACAGGGCAGAGCCCGAAAACACACCTGCCACAACCGTGGCAGATGCAGCATAGCCGTTATCCGCAGTGCTGATACCAAGGCCGGCAAAGATTCCCATGAAAGCCATGATGGTCATGGGGTTGGTCAGGGTAAGAAACAGCGTGGAAACATAAGAGCGGACATATCCGGGAAACGGCGTATGACACGTTTGGGACTCAAGAGTCTTTTTTTTCAAAGACTGCCACCCCAGAAAGCACAGAAACAGGCCTCCTGTGATGTTCAGACCACGTTTCATGGTCAACAGCAAACCCGTAATAAATGTCAGGGAAAATCCGGCGGCACACCCGTAAAACGCATCGGCTGTGGCCGCCCCTAAACCCGTGACAAGGCCGGCCAAAAAACCATGATTTAAGCTCCTTTTAATGCACAGCAGACCTATGGGGCCAACGGGCGCGGCAATGGAAAAGCCGATGACAACGCCTTTGAGCAGATATTTAATTTCCATACGCAAATCCTTATGTTATTGTTTTGCCTATTTTAGAAATGCCTGCCAAGGGCGTACATGGGCATTTGCTGTTTTTACGTCCGTGAAAGATTAAGATTCCAGGAAAAACCCGACATGAACATTAAAATTGAAAGCCTGCTGGATAATATAGGAGAACAGATTATCCGGGCGCTTACCAAAAACGCCCGGATCAGCTTCAGCGAACTGGGCAGGAACGTGGGCCTGTCCAGCCCGGCTGTCACGGAACGGGTTAAAAAAATGGAAGAGGCAGGCATAATTAAAGGGTACAAAGCGGTCATCGACAAGGGTCAGGGTACAGGAAAAATCATGGCATTTATTGTCATGACCACCCTTTCCCAGCATTATAAAAAAATAAGACAGATTCTCGAAGCCCATCCCGGTGCCCTGGAATGCCACCATCTCAGCGGTGAAGAATCATTAATGATTAAGGCGGCGGTGGAAAGTGTGGAGACACTTGAGGCGTTGGTGGCAACCCTTGGCGCTTACGGTAAAACCCGGACGTCCATTGTGCTGTCTACCTTTCTGGACAAAACTGCATGCTGATATCCCATTGCACACCAATGCGGCATAAACATTTATAAGGTAATCCCCCATGTCTGACAATCTCACCATCCTCGCCGGCCCCACAGCGTACCGCCATATTAAAGAAAACGGTCTTTCACCTGACGATATTGATGCCATGCTCGGGGCATCGGGTGCGGCCAAATGGCTTGGTATTTCCGGGCTTGATTCCGCAATTTTTTCCCAGTGGTTCTCGGGCAGGACCAGGGCTCTGCACCTGTTCGGCACCTCCATCGGGGCATGGAAATTTGCCGCAGCAGCCCAGGCGAATTGCAAGGAGGCCTTTGACCGCCTCAGACACGCCTATTCCCATCAGCATTACAAAGGCAGTATATCGGCAGTCCAGATATCCAGGGAAACCCGGCGGATCATGGATGCATTTCTCACACCCCAGGCCATTGATGAAATTTTGAACCACCCATGGATTCGCATTGGTTTTTCTGCAGTCCGGTGCAAAGGATTCATTGGTTCACATCACGGCCTTGTTCAGGCCATGGGCGTAGGCCAGGCCTTTGCCCTGAATGCAATATCCAGGAAACTTCAGCGAATGTGTTTTGAACGGGTTCTCTTCCACCACCCCCAATATGACACAGGGATTCTGGAAGAAAATAATTTTCCCACAACCACCATCCCCCTTGACCGAACAAATTTTGCCAAAGCACTTCTGGCATCAGGGTCCATCCCCATGGTCATGGAGGGCGTAACTCACATTGCAGGCGCACCCGGGGGCACATACCGGGACGGCGGCCTTATAGATTACCACCCGGCCTTTTCCTTAAACCCAGAACAGACTGGTTTTATCCTCTATCCTCATTTTTACACACACCTGACACCCGGATGGTTTGATAAAAAGCTCACAAAACGAAGGCTTAAGGGCAAAGCTGTGGACCGGACCATTCTGCTGGCCCCCTCGCCCCGGTTTGTTTCCACCCTGCCCTTTGGCCGCATCCCGGATCGCCAGGACTTTGTCCGGCTCATGGGACGGGATAATGAAAGGATCCAGGCCTGGACCAAAGCTGCAGATATGTGCAGAATTTTAGGAGACGAATTCATGGAAGCAACACAGAACGGTTCCATCAGAAATAAAGTCAAAAAATTTGAATAGCAGGTACGTCGATTAGTCCTGGGCCTGATTGGCTTTTAAAATATCCAGAATTTCGTCAATTTTTTCCTGGGCATCACGGGCATCCAGGGTGCATCCGCCGGCACCAAAATGCCCGCCCCCACCGTAACAGGCAAGCATGGCCCCGACATTCACCCGGCACTCAGGATTGAAAATACTGTGTCCGATGCTGATGACCACCTGCTTTTTGTCTGACCCGGCATACCGTATCTTTACGCTGGCAATGGAGTTTGCAAACAAAGAGTAGGTAAGAAAACGGTTGCCCGAAGGTACATCTTCAAGGCTTCTGAAATCGGTCACCGAAATTCGTTCAATCATGGTGGTGTAGGTTTCCAGATAATATCGATACGCCTTGTTCTCTTCAACGACTTCCCGGCACCGGCTGACCACTTCAGGGTCCTTCAATATGGTGTTAATATCCAGTTTGCCAAACATGTCCACCAGATGCTCCCAATAGGGAATATCCTGAAACTCTATGTTTTTGATGGTCATGGATAAAAGCAGGTAAGGATAGTCTTCGGGTGCTATCACCTGTTCCCGGGTAAGATCCGCAGAATCAATCATATCTGTCTGTGCCACCAGTTCATCAAACCGGCTGCCCAAGAGATTTCTGGCCTTATAATACCTGTAGATTATACCAGCGGCAGAAGGTGCAATCTCAAAGGTACCAGGTCTCTCAGTTTCGGGCTCATTGGAGATATGGTGATCAAACCACAAATGGGCATGGTCATGCCAGGGCAGATTGGCAAGGATATCTCCTTCCCTGATATCAGCCCTTCGCGACTGAATGTCACTGGGCTCTATCCAGTATATCGGCAACGACGGACCCAGGGCTTCCCGCAGAAGGGTTGCGCAGACAATACCGTCAAAATCAGGACGGGTAACGATTCTCATGGGATTTCCTTTTATTTGATGATTTTTTTTAATTTATATCAGCGTATAGACAAAAAGTCATCCATCTGCCTCTTGCATCCAGACAACTTTTTGTCGAAACCCGTTTATTGTTCAGGTACGATCTTAAATGAACTGTCCTATAACTCCGGTAATGATCCGGTTCAATTTTTCAGAGGCCTTTGCGGCAGTTTTCACCACAGCCTCCAGGGTGGTCTGCTCAGGCGCGTCAGGATTATTGATGTTGGTAATCAAAGAAAATCCCAGAATCTTCATATTAGCCTGGACTCCGGCAATGGCTTCCATTACCGTGGAGAACCCCACGGCATCAGCACCGGCAATCTTCAGAAACCTTGTTTCCGCAGGCGTTTCAAGGCTTGGCCCCAAAAGGCCTGCATAAACCCCGGACTGTAATCGTATATTTTCCTTTGCAGCAACCCCAACGGCAATCTTACACAGATCCGGGTCATACACCCGGGTCATATCAGGAAACCGCAAGCCAAATAACTCTTCGTGGGGACCTGCAAGGGGATTTTTTCCAGTAAGGTTGATATGATCCCGGATAATCATAATGTCCCCGGCAGCAAAATCCAGGTTGATGCCGCCGGCTGCATTGGTCAGGATCAGCACCGGCACCCCGAGGGCCTGGAGCAGCCTTACAGGAAAGGTGACAACTTCAGGGGAATACCCCTCATACATATGTATCCGGCCCTGGAAAACAAGAATATCCCTGCCGTTTAGGGAGCCCTGAACAAGGCATCCCTTGTGGCTGTCCACCGTGGCCCGGGGAAAATGGGGCAATCCGGCATAGGGAAACACCTGATGGACCACAAGATCCCCAAGGGTATCTGAAAGACCTGTACCCGTTATCATCCCCGCAACAGGCTTTACCTGCATCCGCTCCTGTATAAATCGTGCACACTCCTGAATTTGATTGACGAACCCCATATCACCCCTGAGCCCCGCTACCGGGCATCGTCACAAACTCTTTCATAACCCAGCCATAGGTATTATCAGGGAGCCGGACATAATACCAGTCCGGCGCACTGCCCTGGACGATGAGAATATTGCCCATATAGATCTGGGTCAAAACATTATGATTTATCCCGGGGCCAGACCGGACATTAAGCATTTTCGCCGTCACTACGACCTGGGTTCCGGAAACATCCGAAGGCGCCGGCGGCACAGGGCCTGTGTGCACCACGGTTGTTGTCCGGGTGGGCACCTCTACCACCTGATACCCGGCAGGCACTCTTCTATAATAAACATTGTCATAGACATAATAGGTTAATCCTCCGATCAAAACGGCGACGGCAGCAGCCGGAAGGCTGTAGGCAACAATACCCATGGGCGGACGCACCCAGAAATAGCCCTCAGGCCCACGCCTGTAACAACGGCCACTGTGGAAAAAATAGTCATCTCTCCCATGCCTGATCATCTGACCTCCCGGTTGAGCATGCCTGAAAGCCGGCTGGGGTTTTCCTCCGTGGCCAGGGTTTGGTCCCGGCCCAGCCAAGGCCGCAGCCGGAAGGATGGAGGTTAAGCCAAAACATATAACAATGATTGAGATTGCAAACTTCACATATCGGTTTTTCATTTCATCCTCCTGATTAATCCATCTGACATGGGCCTTTGGCAGGATCACAGGCAAAGCGTATACCATCCGGAAAAAACTTACAAAAGCCAAAACACCGATTTATGATATCATAAATTGTGGGGCAAGACAGTCTCCAATATATCCACACGCCTTTCTCAGGGTAATTATAAGACCATCATTGAATTTGGGAAGATCACATAAAAATTGATGTCAGGGACTCGTTATTCATCGTGAAAAATAAACAGCAAAAACACAAAAAGCCCCTGGGAATATAATCCCCAGGGGCTTTTATGACTGTTTCAATGAAAGAGGTACTGCTGTTTTTGGGGTATCCCTTCCATGGTCTGCCAACAACCGTTCCCCAATCCTAAAGATCAGATCGGCTCACGGCAGATAAAAAAAGTGGTCTGCTAAGACATTGTGACATTTGTAGCAGACGGCCCCTTGGGACCCTGCTCAATATCAAATTTCACCCGATCACCTTCATGCAGGGTTTTAAAACCTTGCATGTTAATGCCTGAATGATGCACAAAGACATCGTTTCCACCATCTTCAACTGCGATAAATCCAAAACCTTTAGTCTCGCTGAACCACTTTACGGTACCATTTGCCATGTTGGCAGTCTCCTAAATAAAAAATAAAAATTTGCTTCTAACTTTGGGGGGTAATCACATGAAACCTTGGAATACACCTTAAGGAAGGAACACATACATATTCAAAACATGTATTTTTCGCATCATACAGGAAAGACATAAAATGTCAAGAACATTATCCAGACAATCGGACATGATCATTTAGAATTTAAATCACGGGCATTGCTCAAATATTTTTACCAAGTGATGTGCCTTCGGACCTTAAGTCCCGGCATGCCTGCATGATCCGATCAGCCATGCCCCGCTCGGCTTTTTTGCCCCAGGAGCGAGGATCGTATACCTTTTTGTTCCCCACCTCTCCTTCAATTTTGAGCACACCGTCATAATTTTTCATCATATGATCCACCACAGGCCGGGTATAGGCGTACTGGGTGTCTGTATCCACATTCATTTTAACCACCCCGTAATCCAGGGCCTCATGGATGTCTTTTAACTCGGAACCCGACCCCCCATGGAATACAAGATCCAGCCGGGTGTTCTTGCCAAGCGCTTTGGCCACGGCCTCCTGACCGTTTTTCAATATTTGGGGTTTGAGCACCACATTGCCCGGTTTGTACACCCCGTGCACATTGCCGAAGGTTGCAGCCAGAAGAAAGCGGCCCATGGATCCCAGTTCCTTTGCGGCCAGCACCATATCCTCAGGTGTTGTATACAGTTTTTCTTTTTTCACTCCCGAGGTATCATGCCCGTCTTCTTCGCCGCCGACAACGCCGGTTTCAATTTCCAGAATCAGGTCATTGGCCACACAATCCGCCATAATCTTTTTAGACGCAGCAATATTTTCGGCCATGGGCAGGGCAGATCCGTCGTACATGTGGGAACTGAAAAGGTTGGACAGGCCTTTAGCACGGCGTTTTGCCGTCTCTTCAATCAAGGGCATTAAAAAGGATTCCACATATTCAGGGTGGCAGTGATCCGTGTGCAGAGCAATATTGACATCATAAGAGGCGGCCATGGAATGGGCAAATTCAGCCAGGGCAATGGCACCTTTATACGATTGCCCCACCCCCAGGCCCGAGGCAAAGCTTCCCCCTCCGGTGGAAACCTGGATAATTCCATCACTGTTGGCTTCCTTGAATGCCAAAAGCGCGGCATTAATGGTTTCGCTTGAGGTCGTGTTAATGGCCGGGTATGCAAACTTGTTCTGTTTGGCGTTATCCAGCATCCGGCAATATTGCTCATAGTTAACGATTGGCATGACACATCTCCTTATTAAGTGGCTTCATTGGGCAAGTCGATTCTTTAGACATCTTTGTCAATTATTTTTGTCACGAGATTGTCAGAATTGCATAAGGAAAGAAAAAAAATAACCAGGCAGAAAATCGCATCCCCTGAACCGCCCAGAAACAAACGCAGGAACAAAAAGAAAAATATAATCCCAAATGCAATGCGAGTGTTTAACAATATCCCATCCAAAGGGATTTGAAAATCACAAAAAGATTTCTTTTCAGGATTTCGATAGTTTTTGGGTAACACTGTCCATTTTATCAGCCATGGTCTGGGAGCGATCTGTTCTTGTTCCCATTTTTATATTGGTATGAATCCGCGGTGCACCCATTTCATGGACCCGTTCATGGCATTTTTTCACGGTCTGGAATACCAGGTCATAATCTCCTTCTATATTTGTACCGTTGGCGTGCAGCTGATGCTTCAGACCTGCGGCTTTTATGATCTCATGACATGCCGCCACATATTTTGACAAGGACATTCCCCCGCCAAGGGGAACCAAACATAAATCAATAAGAACTTTCATGGTTTCACCTCACCTTAAATTTTGTTTTTGCAGATATACATCAGCCATTATTGCAAAGTTCATCCAAATCCAATATGTATTAACGCACGCGGCGAGACCCGCTTGGCACCGGAAAAATGGCACAAGCGATACAAAACATTCGGCCCGAAACCGTTTATACCAAATCAGGATAAAGAAATTAAGGACAAAACATGATCTGGAAAAAAGAGTTCACCATTGATGATATGAACCAGTTCAGGGCAAATACGCTGATGAGCCACCTGGATATTGTTTTTGAAGAAAAAGGGGAGGACTTTCTGACCGCATCCATGCCCGTGGACAACCGTACCCACCAGCCCATGGGCATTCTCCACGGCGGTGCCTCGGCAGCCCTGGCCGAAACCCTTGGCAGCTGTGCCGCGTTAATGACCATTGATGACGGATATTACGCCGTAGGCCTTGAAATCAAAGCCAATCACATTAAAAGTATATCCCGGGGCCGGGTCACAGGCCGGGCCGTACCATTGCATTTAGGGCGAACCACCCAGGTATGGGACATAGACATTAAAAATGATAAAGAGGAACTGATCTGCACATCCCGCCTGACCATGATGGTATTGCAACACAATTAATTTTTTTTGCAATTTTGCAATTTCCACAGCAAGGGTGTATAAAAACACTTGAATTTTAATTGGAAGAAAGAGTAATGGGCTCTTACAAAGCAAGAATGCTGATCAAGGAGGCAAAGGAAGAGGCAAGGCGCCGATTTCGCCGCCACCGGAATAAAAACCGCCTGGCCACACCGGGCATTCACAAATGCATCATTGTTCTGGACGGCCTGAAACCCACCTTTAACATCGGCAAGATATTCAGAAGTTCCGAAGCATTTGGCTGCCATGAGGTTCATCTCATTGGCACAGATTTCTTTGACCCGGCACCTGCCAGGGGAGCATTTAAATATGTTCCGGCAAAATTCCACAACCGGTTCATCTCCTGTTACGCCCAGCTCCTTGAAAGGGGATACACCCCCTTCATACTTGAACCTGGCCAGGGCAAACCTGTCATGGATGTGGACCTGCCTGTAAAAAGCGCCTTTGTATTCGGCCACGAAGAGTTTGGTCTGAGCTTTGAACCGGGCCTGTTCCCAGAGCTAAAACGACTGACCATCCCCCAATACGGACGCTCCCAAAGTCTGAATGTCAGCGTTGCCGCCTCCATTATTCTGTACGAATACGCCCGGCAGTTTGGATGCCGGGATTTGGAAACCCAAGCACCCCATGCACGCGAGGAAAGAATATGAATGCAGAAAAAGTAGCTGCCCACATCATCAACTGGCTGAAAGACTATTTACAACTATCCGGATTAAAAGGGTTCACCGTGGGTGTGTCCGGCGGGATTGATTCTGCTGTCACATCAACGCTATGTGCAAGGACCGGCCACCCTGTGATTGTCCTGAACATGCCGATCCACCAGGCGTCGGACCAGGTCTCCCGGTCCAGCGAACACATTGCATGGCTTTGTGAAACCCATGACAATGTCACGGGCCACGATGTAAACCTGACGCCTGTGTTTGAACAGGTCAAAACCACCCTGCCCCCGGACATTCAGGATGGCCTGACCATGGCCAATACCCGGGCCAGGCTTCGCATGACCACCCTGTATGCATTTGCCTCCCACCACAGAATGCTTGTGGCCGGTACCGGCAATAAGGTTGAAGATTTCGGCGTGGGATTTTATACCAAATACGGGGACGGCGGTGTGGACATCTCCCCCATTGCAGATCTGATGAAAACCCAGGTGTATGCCCTGGGCCGGTACCTTGGCGTGAGCCAGGATATCCTTTCGGCCCGGCCCACCGACGGCTTGTGGGATGATAACCGCACGGACGAAAGCCAGATCGGCGCATCCTATGAAGAGCTGGAATGGGCCATGGCCTATGAAGCCGGAGACAAAAGCCAGGCGATAACAGACCATCAGAAACAGATCCTGGGGGTATACAAAAAATTCAACCGGGCCAACCGCCATAAAATGGAACCGATTCCGGTGTGCACGATCCCGGAAGAATTAAAAGCATAGCCTGCCGGATAGCGGGTGGAGGGACCCACCGGGCGGGACCCAATTGACCTTTGTGAAATCTGTGCTATCTTAAAGATATTAACCGGACATTTCACTTGAAAGGCAGGGATGCGATATGGGAAAAAAGATTCGAGCCTGTAAGGCATGTAAAGATAAAAAAAATCATCTGCGCAAATCATCTGATGTTTCAAAGGCATTTGTCTGCAAAAATTGCGGCGCATCATCCACCGAAGCCAAGCAGGTTTGCAAACCGGTCATGAAAAAACTGATCTACTCATGCCAGAAATGCAAACGATTATCAAATAACCCCAAACGGTTGTGCGATCCTGGAAAAGTCACATAGTGGTCAGGACACCCTATAATTTTGCGGCATATTTCCCAAGAACCTATTTAAGCCATGAAAACACTTCACCTGATCCGCCATGCCAAATCCAGCTGGAAGGATGAAACCCTTGCAGACATTGACAGGCCCCTGGCCCCGCGGGGCATCCGGGCATGCGCCGTCATGGCCCCTGAAATCGCAAAAGCAGGCTGCGATTTCTCCACCATTTTTACAAGCCCTGCGACCCGGGCCAGGGAAACCATTGAAAGGATCATCGGCAATCTTGAAGGGGCCTGTTTTACCTGGACCGTGGCAGAAAAACTATACACATTCAGTGCCCACGATCTTTTGACATTCTGCCAAAATGATCTGCCCGCAAGCATTAACCAGGCCGTCGTCGTGGGCCACAATCCGGCATTTCATGATTTTTGCAACCAAATGGGAGACACAGCCATAGAAAAGCTGCCCACCTGCGCCTATGCCCGGCTGGAACTGGACGCGGATTCCTGGGATTTCATCGGCCCCGGCAGGATGCGGCTTACTGAATTTTTAACCCCAAAGATGTTAAAAAATAAAAATCTTGGCACAGGGTGACATGATAAGAGCCCGGAGACTGAAATCAACTATTCAGAATACAGGAAATACTTTGTCAGCTGGATCAAAACACAGTTAACAGGTCCGGCAGCGGGAAAGCAGGAGTTTTTAAATGGCATCCATCCCCTTGACTGGTATGCCTCCGGGATCCTTTTCCCGGTGATTGATGGCGGCGACGGTGTGGATCCCGCTCATTTGGATACGGATCCATCGCCTGGGGATATGGATGACGGTCTTGAAGATGACGATCCAGATGCAGAAAAGATCTCCCAAAAACAGATGCGATACACCCCGCCGTCCTCCGTGGGTTTCTCATTTTTTGTCACAGGCGATGTGGTTGATCTTCAGATTCAATATTCAGCAGTTCGGTACCAAGACAACAGATCGGCGGAAAACAAACCCATAAGCTGGAAACGGACTGCCCTGACCGAGGGCCTGGACAACACGCTAAATTTCAGTTTATCAGACCGGCTATCTGCATTTTCCGCCCAGGGTCAGCCCTGTCGCACCGCAATTATAAAAACCAGGAAAACAGTTCTTGACGGCCACGGCATCATAGATGTGCTATGCCGTCCGGTCATGGGCGGCTGGATTATCACCGTCACCCTGAGCAATGCCGCCCGAATTACCTTTGAAGAGACCTTTGGGAAATCAAACGCCGTTTCCGGGGCAAAATGGAATACACAAAAAAACGCCAATGCCCTGTTTGAAACCAAGTTATCCTGCACCATAGATCAGGGTATGGTGGGGATTTACCCCGGCCATGATTTTACCCTGCTCGACCAGGAAGAACAGGAGCTGGAACTTAGATACCGGCATCATCATATTTACGCCGTCGGCCATGGTGCGGCCGTGGATTGGACTCTGAACCAGGACCTGGGCCGCGACCATATCCGGGAAATCCGCACAGATTTTATGCCCGCGGTTGAAGTGCCCCATGTAACGGCAGATGCCCAGGACTCAAGCCAAAAGGCCTTAAGCCTTGAAATCCTTTCAACATGCACTGAAAACCTGGAACAAACCATTGAATATCTGAACCAGTTCTCCTGGGAGTATGAAGAGTGGGTCAAGGACCGGGAAAACCAAATAACACTATTTCCAGGCCCGGAACAAAACGCGGCCCAAAGAATTGTCGGGCGGATGAACCATGCCTTAGAACGGATGAAAAACGCAATTGCCCGGATTGCCCGGGACGCCAGGGTTGCCAAAGCGTTTGAAACCGCCAACCAGGCCATGCTCAACCAGATGGTTCAAGGCGCCCTGATTCAGGGAAAAACGCGTGAAAAACAGACCTTTCAGTGGCGGCCTTTCCAGCTGGCCTTTATACTCACAACCCTGGAATCTGCGATCAACGAAGATGCCCCGGACAGGGATCTGGTGGATCTGATCTGGTTTCCCACGGGCGGGGGAAAAACAGAAGCCTACCTGGGGCTGACCGCCTTTGTCATTGCCTTCAGGCGCCTGACCTACCCGACTTCGGGCAACGGCACCAGTGTAATCATGAGATACACCCTCAGACTTTTGACCTCCCAGCAGTTTATCCGGGCCTGCCGCCTGATCTGTGCCCTGGAACTGCTCCGAAGATCTTGTCCGGATTTGGGCCGGTATCCCATAACCATCGGCATGTGGGTGGGCCAGGCCACCACCCCCAACACCTTAAAGAAGGCACTCACATTCATTGAAACATCTGCCGAAGACTTGGAAAACCCGTCTGGAAAACTTGTACTCACAGCATGTCCCTGGTGCGGAACCCCTTTCAAATTCCCGGACAATTATCAGATTACGCCCCAGGGGTTTCAATTCTGCTGCACCCACCCCGGGTGTGACTATGAAAAAAACGGCCCTCTTCCCTGCCAGATCGTGGACGAAGCCCTTTATGAGCAGCCCCCGACCTTCCTTGTGGCCACCATTGACAAATTTGCCCGCCTGGCCTGGGATGAACGGACAAACGCCTTTTTCGGCAAAGGCGTCAACCGGCCCCCGGAATTGATTATCCAGGATGAACTCCACCTGATTTCTGGGGAACTTGGCTCCATTGCAGGACTCTATGAGGCCGGTCTTGACACCCTGCTCATAAGCCTGGGCGTCAGGCCCAAATATGTGGCGTCCACGGCAACCATCCGCAGGGCCGAAGACCAGATATCAAGGCTCTACGGAAAGTCCGTTGCCATATTTCCACCGCCGGGACTCACCTGTGACGATTCATATTTTGCCAGAACCGTTCCCCTGGATGTCAGGCCGGGAAGGCTTTATATAGGCTATCTGGCCCCAGGGTTTACCCCCCGGCAATCTTTGATACCATTGGCGGCAGCGCTCATGGCAGCCCCCGAGGCCCTGTTTGGCAGCGGCCACATCAATGGCCCGGAACTGCTGGAAGCCTGGTGGACCCTGGTGGGGTATCACGGCAGCCTCAAAGGCGTGGGAAACAGCCACAACCTGTTTACATCGGAGATCCCCCAGCGGTTAAAAATAATAAAAGAAGACGCCAGGGAAAACGGCATAAAAATCCAACGGGAGTTAACCCGGATTGTCCAGCTCACCTCCATTTCCACGGCCCAGGAAAACGCGCAGACCTTTGCCCAGCTTGAGATTCCCAGCCCCCGGGAGGGCTGCATTGACGCCGCCCTTGCCACCAACATGATCTCGGTGGGCCTTGATGTGGGCCGCCTGGCATTAATGGTGATCAACGGCCAGCCCCTGACCGTGGCCGAATATATCCAGGCAAGCTCCCGGGTGGGAAGAAGCCTTGTCCCGGGGCTGGTCTTTATCAATTTCTACCGGGACCAGGCCCGAAGCCTGTCCCACTATGAAAATTTCAGACCCTTCCACGAATCCTTTTACCGTTTTGTGGAGCCCACCAGCATCACCCCCTATACCTTCCAGGCCCGGGAAAGAGCCCTTCACGCCGCTGTGATCATTGCCCTGCGCCATGGGTGTCCAGGACTTTTGAACAACACCCGGGCCGGATCATTCGATCTCGGGCTTGCCGATGTGGGAAAAATTGTTGAAACACTCAAATTAAGATGCGGCCTTGCCGACCCGGATCGGGCGGAAGAAACCTGTCGCCATATTGACCGGCTGGTCCGGACATGGCATGACAAAGCAGCCCTGTGCAAAAGGGTTAAACGGGATCTGGTCTATTCAGACATGAGTTGGGACAATAATGCAGACCGGCTGATTCATGTCCATGGCCAGGGCATTGAAGGGGTCTGGCCCACCCTTAATTCCATGAGAAATGTGGAAGCCGGGGTGTTGCTCAAACCCTTATGAGGATCATGGGAATTCATATGTGATGAAAAACGATTTCGTATCCATTCGACTCTCCCATATTCTGGGATACAGTACCGTGGGCGCCATCATCCGGGGGCCGGATTTCCTCATGACACCCAAAGATATCCGGGAATGGACCGACAAAAACAAAGCGCCTGCCGGACGCCCCATCGACTATGTGGAGCAGGTGAAAAATGCCCTGAACATCACACAGGAGTTACGGGAGCCGCCCATAGCCCTGAACCTTGATAACGGACAAATTTCCGGATCATATATTCCGGCCATGCGGTTTCCCTGCTGGATGCGGTGCCCTGCCTGCGGAATGCTTTATTGCAAGCCCTGGAAAGATGATCCCCGGGGTCCGTGGCACTGCACCGCCTGCCCCAAAAAACCGCCACTGGCACAGGTTCACTGGGTTCTGGTCCATGAAGACGGCCACATGGCAGATGTGCCCTGGCACCGTCTCACCCACCAGGAGAGCAGAGCACCCAGGCAAAAACTATGCAGACCGGACTGGCAAAGACCCTATCTGAGACTGACCCAGGACAAAGGGTCAAAATTTGAATTGATCTGCACCCGGTGCCAGGCACGTTCAGAGTTTTATACCGGCATCCGGGCAGCCTACAAAAACCTTCGGCCCCAGCCCTGGATATTTTCAAAAGATCCGGTTTCGTCAAAAAACCCGGACAGTGAAGACGCCCCCGGAATCGTTCTCATGGTCAACGATACCCGTGTCCACAGACCTGTGTACAAATCAGCCCTGGTCATCCCCCCTGAATCCAGAATCTCAAAAAGAACCGTGGTGCACCGGCTCTACACCAATTCAAAAATCCGCAGAGCCATTGACAACACCGGCACCCAGCTGCAAAAAAAGAGTCTGTTTTCACGCCTGACCCATGAATTTGCCTGCACGGTCCAGGACATCGAAAAGGCGTTGGAGCAGATTCAAAAAGGATACCCCCTTTACGGACAGCACTTCACCCCGGGCCTTGTCAGGGAAAATGAATACCATGCCCTGATTGCACCCATCCCGGAACAGTCCGATGAAGAGGACTTTGTAACCTGCCATTATTCCCGGGAGCTGAAATCCCTTGGGCTTGAAGAAAAGTCCCGGCCCTGGCAGGTGAGAAATATTCTGGACCAGGTCATTGCCGTAACCCGGCTCAAGGAAATTTCAATTTTAACCGGTTTTCAGCGCCTGTACGGCACCACAATCCCTCCGGATATCGTGGGAGAAAGCGACTGGCTCCCCGCCCTGGAGCTGTATGGGGACGGCATTTTTTTCACCTTTAACCAGACCATTCTGGAGCAATGGGAGGTGCTGGAACCGGTTCAGGCCAGGGTACAGCCGTTGATCCACCGGTTTGAAAAAAGTCCCCGGCAATTTGATGACCAGTCGGATCTTGTTGTCTGCCCAAGATTTATCCTGCTCCACACCATTGCCCATCTCCTGATCAGAAGGCTTGAGGCCATGGCCGGATATCCGGCCGCCTCACTCAAAGAGCGCATTTATGCCAAAACAGGTGCAAATGCCATGGCCGGCATTCTGATCTATGTGGCCGTACCCGACGTGGAAGGCTCTTTGGGCGGACTTTGCGAACTGGCCCACCCCCGAAGGTTTCTATCCCTTTTATGCCAGGTGTTTGAACAGGCCCTGTGGTGTTCCCTGGATCCGGTCTGTTCGGAACATGAAGGCCAGGGCCCCCACCTGTTAAACCGCTCGGCCTGCCATGCCTGTGCATTGATCCCTGAAACGGCCTGTGCATACGGCAACATTCTTCTGGACAGAGCCCTTATTAAGGGCAATGAAAACGAATCGTTGGAGCAATTCTTAACCTTTTCCGGCTGTTTGGGGGAAGACAAAAATGGCTGAACGGATTTTCAGACTGCCCGGCATCCAGGAGCTGAACAAGGAGCAGGAACGTGCAAGAGCCCTGCCCAAAGAGGGGCAGTATCTTGTGGTGGGGGGCCCGGGCACTGGAAAATCCGTTCTGGCCCTGTTGCGGGCACGGCGCCATGCAAAGGCCGGGGACCCCCATGTATTTCTGGTATACAACCGCCTGCTCCATGAAGCCAGCTGCTGCCTCGGGGGACAGGAGATCTGCTGTTTCCAGTGGATGACCTGGTTTTTTAAAACCTTTGAAAAAATCACAACCCGCAAGATTCCCCGCCTTGCCCCGGTAGCGGGGTCTTCATGGCGGGAGATAGACTGGGAAAAGGTGCATCAGATCCTTTTGGAAACCCCAGACACCACGCTCCCGAAATCCGATTTTCTCATCATTGACGAAGGACAGGATATGCCGCCGGATTTTTACCAGGCCCTGGTCAATATGGGATATATGAACTTCTTTGTGGCTGCGGACCAGAACCAGCAGATTGTCTCGGGAAAAAACAGCAGCCGAAGGGATATTGAAGTCTATCTGGACATAGATACCCGTGAGGTGGTGGAGTTAAAACAAAACTTCAGAAACACCGAAGCCATTGCCAGGCTGGTGCAAAATTTCTATACCGGCGATGCTGCGGTTCCCAGAGTGGAGCCCGCCCCGGAATGTGGTCA
The DNA here is from genome assembly GCF_963665355.1 of uncultured Desulfobacter sp. GTDB lineage: Bacteria > Desulfobacterota > Desulfobacteria > Desulfobacterales > Desulfobacteraceae > Desulfobacter. The sequence goes on along the minus strand of NZ_OY762229.1, from coordinate 2,513,630 downwards.
ACAGCCCCAGGACACACCGCTTATGTTCACGTTCCGCCATGATCAGTTTTATAGAGTGATCCGACGGATTTTACTGATGGCGGACCGCACCCCGTCCACACTCATCGGCATCATAACCCCCAATAACCAGGTCCGGCAGATATATGTAGATACATTGAAAACCGTCTCACATCAGATCCGCCTGGACAATGGTCAGCCCTACTTGAGGACCTTTTTCAAAGGCAGTGAAAACAAAATGAATTTTCACCAGGGCGGCATCATGGTCATCAATGCCCAGTCCTGCAAAGGGCTTGAATTTGACCGGGTTTTTCTGGCCGACATCAACAGGCATCCATCTCTCCTGGGAGAGGACAAAACCCATTTAAAACGCCTGTTTTATGTCATGACGGCCAGGGCCAGACAATCCCTGATTCTGCTCAGACGAGAGGGAATGAACTCTGCTGCCAACGCCATACTGCCAACCGACACCGACATCCTTAAATACTATCCATGAGGCCTCCAATGAACACCGAAGACACATCAAACCAGACAGCTTTAACCACCATTGACTGGTATATTCCCACCAACCATCTGAACCTTTCATACATGATGGCTTTTGGCCTGGTTTTACCGGTATCGGGGTTTAAAAACAGATATTACACAGATCCATTGTCCCTGTTTCCCGGAAACATTCTTTGTTTTGCCGATAAGATTCCGGGCACAGCCATTGCCATGGCCGTGGAAGAGGAACCGCATCTGCTGCCCTGTGTAATTAAAATCAATCTTCAAAACCTAAAAGGCCCGGTGCACACCATTGATTCGGCAGGACAGGTTCATGGGGTTCCTGATTTCTCCCAGGGGATCAAAGATTTTCAGGCGGCTGTTGTTTTTCCGGGCCCGGTTCCCGCAACCTGGATCGAAGCTGTTTATTTTCAATCAAAAAAAGAGGTGGCCGCATTCAAGGAAAGCCTCCAGGATTATTCAAATGTCGATCCGGGAATTGTTTGCCTCCGGACGAATAAGACCCTTTTTAAAGATAAAAAAAACAAGGAAAAATCGGACAGCGTTTCCATGTTCGGAACCCAGGAATCGTTTCCCTGGCCCAATGCCCAAAAGAGCCTGAACACAATTCCGCCCCGGCCTGACTGCGACATTGCCGGCGCCTGCGGGGGCATCATGGGTCTGCTCTATGCCATGGCAGACCACGGTGCGGTCCAGGCCGCAGCCTTTCAAGGCGCCATGGCGGACGAGGATTCATTACCCAAGCACCCTGGGGACATCTCTTTTATCTATCCGTTCTGGGCCTGGACATCCCGGGACAGCAGCCGGACCTACAACACAATGTTCTGGGGAATGGTAAAAAATATTGCACAAGCATCTTCTGCTGAAACGGCAAAAAACAGAGCTCTTGACTATTTAAATCAGATGATCGCAACGCAACTGGAAGTTTTCGCCAATGAAAAGGCAAAACCGGCCCTGGAAAGCCTTGTCCAGGATCTTACGAATATAACCCAGAACCGCTGTGATTTAACCTTGTCCCAACTATTGGAAAAACACCCCAAACCCTTTTCCAGGGCCGTGATTCTGTTTTTCCTGCGGGAGAGCAGCCAGCAGCTTCTTGACTTTGAAAACGAAAACTTTAATGCGTCGGACCGGGTGGGTGCAGCCATTTTGTTTGGGGCAAGGGAGGGGTGGATGGGACTTTCCCCCCATTTAAAATCGTCTTCACAATTAAGGCAGGCGATTTTTTTCCGTATGGCCGTTCTGGCCCGGACAGATATCCCGGCAGACCTGGCATCTGCCCCGGCGCCTCCAGTGTTATGGCGAAACTTGTTCATCCTTGACCAGGACAGTAATCAGGAGTGGACAGATGAACTGGAGCAGGCCGCGGTATTTTTAGCCAAACACCAGAACTGGGACTGCATCCATACCCATGTGCTCCTCGGCCATGGAGAATATACCCTGAAAGCGACCCGGTCCGGACTGGAACTAATCCTGGATGGACTGGAAAAACGAATCATCCATAAAATAGACCGCAGCAAATTTGTTCAGCACCTTGACCAGGCCCTGTCCAAAGGCAAATTTTCTGACCGCATCCAATGGGAAATAAAAAAAATATTGGGGCTAAAATAGGGGTGGCCAGTGGGCATCTCAAAAGGATCAATGGGAATTCAAAAACCATCCTCTATTGAAAATCTCATACAATAAGCACATTTTCAATTCATACTTTTTTCATGATTAGTGTTATATTAGTACACCGTCAACAAATTGTTTAAGGAGTAATAGAATGCCTTTTCGTGCAGAAAAATACAGAATCCTGATTTCCCGGGTGGCGGGAGCCATTATTTTATTTTTTGTACTTGCCAGCAAAAGCCACTGGCAGACGGGGAATGAACTATTTACATCCATATTGTTTTTTATCGGTATCGTTTTGGTTGGCGTTGCATCTTTGGGACGAATGTGGTGCTCGCTTTATGTGGCCGGATACAAAGATAAACAACTGGTTACCAATGGTCCATACTCTTTATGCAGAAACCCCCTTTATTTTTTCAGCCTGATCGGAGCCATAGGGATTGGTTTCTGCACTGAAACACTAACGTTTCCCATTCTCTTTTTAATTTTATTTGCAAGCTATTATCCCTTTGTAATAAAAAGTGAAGAAAAAAGACTCTCGTCAAATTTTGGGGCTGAATTTGAAAGCTACATCCATAATACCCCCGCCTTTTTTCCAAAATTTTCATTATTTGACGAGCCTGCCACCTATCAGGTCAACCCTGTCGTGTACCGGATTCATATTTTCAGTGCATTGTGGTTTGTCTGGCTTGCAGGAATTCTTGAGGTTATAGAAGGCCTTAGAGAAACAGGGGCTATCGGCTCTCTATGGAGCATTTATTGAATTCGTTTCTTGCCGGCCAATATCCCAGGAAAAAGAGAATAAAATAATCCCGGAAAGGGATACCGGTTGGTTTATGTCTGTTCCGGGTATCTGTTTCCCGGCAGCCAGACAGTTGTCTGTATCATCTGATCCGGACCGTTGGAGATCTCTATTCTGCCATTATGAAGAATTACGATCTTGCGGGCAATGGCCAGCCCCAGCCCGGAACCTCCGAGAGCCTGGGACCTGGATTTCTCAACACGGTAAAACTGTTCGAACAGACGGGGAATGTCCTGTTCCGGTATTTTTGAGCCTGAATTTAAGATTTCAACACAGACGCCTGTCTTTGATTTCGTCCCCTTGATTTTAATTTCTCCCCCTGCGGGCAGGTTGTACCGGATTGCATTGTCAATCAGATTGACGAACAGGCGGAACAATTTTTCCGAATCCCCCATGACAGGCAGAGCAGATCGTATCTGATTCTGGATGCGAATCTCTTTTTCAGCCAGCACGTCGGTATAATCATCAAAGACTCTGTCTATCAGTTCAGAAAGGTCCAGTTGGTCAGTATGCAAAGTCTCCTGTTGCTCCATTCTGGAAAGATCCAGCAGATTTTTCACCAGGTGGCTCATACGACGACTTGTTTCAAGCTGTTTGATCATGCTCTTTTCGGCCGATGGTGATAAATTTTCACTCATCAGCACATCTTCCTGGGCCAGCATCATCAGGGTGATAGGGCTCTTTAATTCATGGGAGGCATTGCCAATAAATTCTCTTTGACGATTGAAAGAATGCTGAATTCTGTCAATCATGGTATTCAGGGCGACAGAGAGTTCATAGAGTTCATCCCGGTTTTTCCCCAAAGGTATTCTTTTGTCCAGATACCTGTCACTGATTTCCCTGGATTGATTTATGATCGTTGAAATCGGCCTTAATATGCGCCCCGCCAGAACATGGCTCAAAATTACAATGCCCGTCGCACAAAGGAAAAGACTGGCCCCGATATGGATGCCAAGCTCAATCAGTTCTTCTTCAAGATCTTCAACAGGTTTTCCTATACGGATCTCCATGAATTGGTCGCCTGTATTCTCACGAAATACAGTTACCCTGAACATCACATCCCCGTTGTTATCCTGTTGTAACCATATTTGTGACCTTGGGATCTGCCTTTCAATCAGGTATCTGGCTTTTTTAGTTGAAAGGGTAAGATCCGTAAATTCGGTAAGTTTGGAGCTGTAAAGTATCCGTCCCGCCCCATCTTTGGCCATGATCCAGTAATGGTCCGGATCATAGGGCATATCGTCAAGGTTCAAACCATCCATGACACCTCTGGCGGCCCTTATTCTTTCCGCCAGGGTTTTAGCCATATGCTGGTTTTCTTCGTCGATGAGCTTAAAAGGTTCTTCGCTCAGTTCCCAGAAAATAATGGATGAAAACACAATGGTGGACAAAAGGGCGGCCCCGGAAATCCAGATGGTTATTTTTTTTCGAATCTTCATACCTGGTCATCAATAATGAACCCGATCCCCCGGATGGTTTTGATGATGGGATGCTCTTCCTGGGACGTCAGTTTTTTTCTCAAATTTTTCATATGGACATCCACATAATTGGACATTGAAAAAGGATCGAACTCCTCCCCCCATATATGCTCTGCCAGGTTGAATCTGGATACGGCACTGCCTTTGTTGTGCAAAAGAAATTCAAGGATTGAAAATTCCTTGGCTGTGAGATGAACGTCCTCTCCGTTCAAGGTTACCTGCCGCTTAACTGTATCCAGGCAAACCGGCCCGGCCTCAAGCAAAGGGGTACGGTTTCCTTTTCTTCGCAGCATCGCCCTGATCCGGGCCATAAGTTCGGCCATGGAAAAGGGTTTGGCAAGATAGTCGTCTGCACCATGATCCAGCCCCCTGACCTTGTCCTGGACATCGCTTCTTGCTGTCAGCATGAAAATGGGCATGTCCATTCCGGCTTTTCGCACCTCTTTTAATACACTTAGCCCATCCATCCGGGGAAGCATGATATCCAGAAGGACAAGATCATAGGAAACATCAAATATTTTGTCCAGGGCCTGCTCACCGTTTTCAGCAATGTCCACCCCATAATTTTTTCTTTTCAGGGCGGTTTGAAGTTGGTCCAGCAACCCCGTATCATCGTCGACAATTAATATGTTCATCTTTATATTTGTTCCTGTGCGGTATTCTTTTTAAGAGATAACCAAATACCAGTCAAATAACAACTTTTATGGGAAAAATTTCACTTCTCAGTCAGATGATCCGGGAATTCATTCCAGCGGTTCAAGCGGTGCATGAATACATAATCTGCGCCCTGATAATAGGCCATCAGCTCTTTGACCCCGGGATAATTTCGGGATATTTTTTCAAGAACCGGAGCGCCCTGATTTAAAATGATTCTGTTGATTTGCTTTCCGGGAGACAAAAAGAGCAGTTCCTCTTTTTTCAAAAGTCCCAGCTTCTGGTAATTGGCGATCAGCGCCCGGCCTTCAAAGTCCGAAGAGAGGATATTCTTCCCAAAAAAGAAACTTTCATAGGAAATGTTCAACAAAGAGAGAAGGGTGGGAGCCAGATCAATCTGACTGGCCAGGGTATCAACCTCTTTGGACGGAATATGCCCTGGCGAATAGATAAATAACGGGATATGGTATTTTTTCACCGGCAGGCCCACTTTTCCTGCACTTGAGGCGCAGTGGTCCGCCACCACGACAAATATTGTGTCCTTAAACCACGGCTGTGTTCTGGCTTCAGCCATCAACTCCTCCAAGGCATAATCGGTATATTTTACCCCGCCCAGACGTCCGCTGCCACCTTTGCCTTCTCCGGGTATCAGATCTATTTTACCCCCAGGGAAGGTAAAGGGCTGATGGTTACTGGTGGTCATAAGGTGAAAGAAAAATGGTTTTTGCGCCCTGTAGGCATGATTGGCCTCCTGAATGGTCCTGCGGTACAGATCGCCATCACATACACCCCAGGCGTTTTTAAAGGTAATCTCGTTGCCTGACAGACAGGCCTGGTCCACAATCCGGTACCCGTTCCCCGAGAAAAATGCATTCATATTGTCGAAAAATCCTCTTCCGCCATAAAGAAAAGCCGTATCGTATCCCAAATCTTTAAAGACCTTGCCCAGACTGAACATCCGGCTGTTTTCCGGGCGCTTGACAATGGACCGCCCCGGTGTGGGGGGAATTGACAGGGTGATCGCTTCAAGTCCCCTGGTGGTTCTGGTGCCGGTGGCATAAAAATTGGTGAATAGCATCCCCTGGTTGAACCATTTATCCATGAACGGGGTGATATCTGTTTTTTCTCCGAACCGCGTCAGGAATCTGGCGCTCAGACTCTCCACAGTGATCAGCATTACATTCATTTTTTTTGCAGGACCCTGTGCCCTGACATCCCTGGCAATATTGTAGACTTCTTTGTCCGGGACGCAGCGTGCCGTCATGACATGATCTTTTAACCGCATTGAAAGGTCATGGTCATCCCCGGTTGCGTAAAACTGCCGGTAATCCAACCGGTTGCTCCTGAAGGCGGCGAAGAGCTGATAGGGTCCGTTTGATGCCAGTTCATTCACATAGTTATTGTCGGAAAGGCCTCGCTGGGACTGATTAATAAAGCATAATGAAATCAGGGGAAGCAGGAGCATCAGCCCTGCCATTACCGCTCTTTTTTTAAAGGGTTCCTTCACGCAGAGGGCTTTTAAAACTGCAGGGCGGATAAACCAGAATAAAAGGCCTGTGAACACGAAAAGAAGGGGCAGAATAAATAAAACCGGATAGGATTGTAAAATATTGTCGGTCACCTCCCTTCTGTATACCAGGTAGTCCACTGAAATAAAATTAAACCTGACGTTGAATTCCTTCCAGAAATACCATTCGGCAACCATGCAGAATCCAAATCCGTAAAGAACAATAAACGCCCCGGCCTGGACAATATAGGACACGATTCTGCTACCCAGCCATTTATTGGGCAGAATCAGAAAGAAAATAACAAAGGGTATATAAAAATAGGAGATAAAGGCCATGTCATATACCAGCCCCTGGCCAAAAATATAAAACCAGTCCCATGAAAAATTATCCATGAAAGGCCAGGCTTGAATCAGCAGAAGGCTCCGGGTCAAGGCAAAACCCAAAAGGCAGATCACAGCCAACTGAAATATCAGGACGAATCTTGTTCTTGGAGACCTAAAAAAGGTAGGACCCATGGTATTTATGCTCCTTTGATTGAAATATGAATGAATCGTTCTGACCGGTACGATAGCACCGTTACTATGAAGAAATTGTGAAGAGAAAATGGATGGCGTCGGTTTTAATACAAGGAGGGGAAATACTGGTTATTATTTTTGCCAAGAGACTGGACTGAAAGAGAGATGGCTACTTTTATCGTATGGACTATCCAGGTACATCCCTATTTCAAATTGCCCCTGGACATGCTATCATCACATCATGTTAAAATTCCTGGATAAAATTCCATACTCGGCGCTTATTGTCTTTGCCATAATGATGCTGGCGGCGCCCATGACGCCAATACCCCATGTGATTGAAAAGACTCTCATGCTGATCAATGGCACACTCACCAGACCCCTTGATATTTTCGATTTATGCTTTCACCTATTCCCGCTGATTCTTCTGATCCTGAAGTTCATCAAAGACCGTTGACGAACTTCCTAACCGGGGAAGTGCGGCCCTGGGTAAAAATTTCTCAGAAATCATCGTCCAGCACCGTCCAAACACAGGTTTCCGTGTGGGCACTATCTGTTTTGATTTAATTTGGTTTTTACAATGAGAATGATTTTTTTCAAGTCCCCAAAAAATTCGCTGCATTCTGGTATTAATTCAGTTGCAGCCCAAAAACATTTTTGAAACAAATACAGGGTTGGGAATAATGCTAAAATAACGCCTTGGTTTAACGCTGTAACTATGGATTCCTGATACAGATTCCATCCCGAGAGAAGTGAAAGAGGAAGGCCAAACAGTAACACTTTTATGGTTCGGCTTCGAGAATTATACAACACAGTCGTAACGTGGAAAAAACGCAATAAGCAGCCAATTAAAAAGCAAGTACTGAATGAGCTCCAGGTTATTTGAATCGATACATCCAGCAAATTTTGCGACAGAAATTCTGATATTAAATATGAACGTTCGATGAAAAGTTGAGTATATTTTTGCCCCACCGGACTTGATTGATAGGCAAGCCATAAAACTTTTACCGAATACAAAACCCCGAGCAACCCAATAAAGAAAAAGAACAAATGTAAAAATAAATCCAGAGCGACATCTTTCACCGTAATGCTGTAATCAATGAGTGGCCGGACAATTATTTGAAACTGTTCAGGTACCCGCAGGATTTGTCTGCATCTTTTTTGTAAACAGGCTGTTTTAAAAATTTGGTTAATTTTTGATTTCATAGAGGGTTCTTTTCAATGAACACTGTGTGATAATGTGTACAGCCATCCCACGCTTCAAGCCGACAGCAAGGTTACAGCTTACCTTTTAACAGATCTGCAAGCCCGGCAAAGGGATTGGTGGTGCCACCGGAGTCTGCGGTGCTCCCGGCCACTTCATCCGAATAGGCATCAGCGACCTGGTCCCGGGAATGTTCGTTGTCGTGGCAATAGATACACAGTAATTCCCAGTTGCTCCCGTCAGGCGGGTTATTGTCGTGGTTATGATCTTTATGATGAACAGTAAGTTCCTTGACGCGTTTGCCTTCAAACTCACGGCCACAATGGGCACAGATCCAGGGAAACATCTTAAGGGCGCGCTCCCGGTATCCAGCCTGGCGGGACTGTTGCTCTTTCAACACTTTTTGAACAAGGTTCTCTTTTTTACCATGCATATAAGCTACTCCTATTTTTTAGTGGGGATTGAACAAAAACTGCCTGCCTATGCGGTAGTGGTCCCTTCAGGCCTACCCTATTCTTAACAATCTGAAATAATCATTCTATCTTTAAAAAGGCAGCATAAAAGATTAACACAAATAGTCAGTGTTTGCCCAGACAGAGCGCCGATAAAATTTTTGTTTGATAAAATGGATTGGCAGGATATATTGTTGAATACAAAAAAAAGAGAGCATACTGGCCTAAATCCGTGAAAATGATCCCTCCATATCCCCATGAAACCGGCAGCATGGCGGAAAAAAATGTTTTTGACCGGCTGAGAAATATTTTCAACGGCCCCGATGATCCGCCAATAAACGCCTTTCATTCCCTGAATGTAACAGACCATCAAAGAAAACGGTTTGCAGAGATTGATTTTCTGCTCCTGGGCTCTCCGGGTCTGTTTGTCCTTGAAGTCAAAGGGGGCAATGTAAAATGCCGGCAAGGCATATGGACCTTTGAAAACCGGTACAAAGTAAAGACATCCTCCAGCCATGGGCCGTTTAAACAGGCCCAGGGCGCCCTGCAGGGCATTGTTACGAAACTGAGAAATGAATTTGGGTTAAAAACGATAGCGTCTCTTCCCATTGGATACGGGGTGATTTTTCCGGATTGCCACTGGCAGCCGCAGAGTGCGGAATGGGACAATGCCACCTGGCTGGATGCCCGGGGCATCAACGGCATCAAACAGTGGCTGTGCAACCTGTTTGCCTATTGGCAGAGCCGATCCCCCAACTGCCGGAAACCAGATTTTAATCTTGTGGAGAGACTTTCATTCTATTTAAGACCGTCGTTTGAGACAGTAGACATCCTTTTCAGCCAAATTTCCAGAACCCGGGAACAAACGGCAATACTCACCCGGGACCAAATGAAATTTGTGGATGTGATTGACGCCAATAAACGGATACTGTGCTTTGGCGGCGCCGGGACCGGCAAAACCTTTATGGCCATGGAACTTGCCAGACGATGGACCCATGAGGGTAAAAAAGTTGTCATGCCCTGTGCATCCAAATGGCTGAAACGCTACCTTGAAACCCGTTTTCCGATGCCCGGCCTGACACTGACCACGATGAAAGCCCTTGAAGCCGACACCCAAAGAGCCGGCATCTGTCAATTTGACGCTCTGATTGTGGACGAAGGCCAGGATCTTTTTTCCCGAAAAGATATGATAAAACTTGACCGGATACTTACGGACGGGCTTGAAAAAGGCCGGTGGGCGATTTTCCATGATATCAACAACCAGACAGATCCATTCCACAGTCCACAGCCGGAAATTCTGCCGTTTCTCGAAAGCCTTAATCCGGCACGGGTGCCCCTTATGACAAATTGCAGAAACACGCTGAACATCATTGACCAGGTCAAAACCTGCCTTGGCGCGGACATGGGCGTTCAAGGCCTGGGACACGGCCCCTCTGTAAGGCAGGCCACAGCAGCCAACGCCTGTGAAGCAGCGGTCATTGTGACCCGGGAACTCACCCATATCATGGATTTTGGCCAGGTATCCGGCAGCAGCATTACCATTTTATCGCCCCACCATTTTGACAGATCCTGCGTCAGCCTTCTTGAACAGGAATGGCGTGATCAAATATCTATTCTGGACGATTTTTCTGTTCGCAATTTCCCGCCGGGACAAATCAGTTTTTCACAAATCACACACTTCAAAGGGCTTGAAAATGACATTGTCATCATGGTGGACCTTGTCTTTCCCAAGGATAGAACCCTGAAACACCCCCTGCACTACATTGCCATGAGCCGTCCCCGGTCTTTACTGTCCATGGTGTTTTTGAAAAGCAGCGATGAAGCAGAGCCATGATCAGACTGTTTGTACTATCAATTGCCCATTGGGCAATTGCACCCTGCCGGAGTAAGGCATTTGACAGGCTGATCATGTGGTTTTCTTTTTCTTTCCCCCGCCTTTAATGGAGGACTCCTTTTGAGCTGATCAGAATTGCATTTTCAATGGCAATGGCCGCCTGATGGGAAAGCAGATTCAGCAATAACGCGTCGTCTTCCGTAAAAAATGTGTTGTCTTCTTTGTTCATGACTTCAAGAACACCGATGGTCTTGCGTTTGGAACGTAAGGGAACACACAGAATTGATTGGGTCCGGGTACCGGTCATATCATCCACACCGGAATAAAACCGGGGATCGTTTTCAGCATTTTCTATAATTACATGCTGCTGATTTTCCGCCACCCAGCCCGCCACACCGACCCCTTTGGCAATTCTTATATCTTTGAGCTCATCGGCATTGGGCCCTGTGGGAATACTGAACACCAGTTCCCCTGTTCGTTCATCTAAAAGCATCAGGGTGCTGGCTGTGGCACAGGTAAGGATATTGGCATATTTCATGATCAAAGACAAAACTTCCCCCAGGCCGTGGGTTGAGTTTATAAGAAAGCCAATCTGAATGACCATGGCCAGTTTTTCGCTGCTCAGCATCCTGAGTTCTCTGATTTGCCGATTCTGCATGGCAAGAACCGGATCCAGGATATCCTTGGAGATGTACTTTTTCTCCAACAATATCTGGCCGAGCAAAGGAACGTCCCTTTCCTGCTCCCTGGTCTGGGTCACCAGCTGAATGGAACTTACCCCGGGTTCAAAAACAGATCTTGTTAAAAGCCCCTCTTGTATTGCCAGGACCTCTTCAAGTTGCTCCTGGGTGATAACGCCTAATTCCCTTAAATGATCTCCGAGGAGATGAGAGTTGATATTCATGTTTTTATCCTGAAAATAATTAAAGTTAATGAAGAGGTATTATACAGAACAAAAAAATATTTTGCCAAAATAAATTAAGACAGGGACTTGCTCTTTATCAACTAAAATGAATTTCATGTCCCCCAAAAATAATTCGCACTTTTTCTGCTTATCAGAAGATTAATCAGGACATGGGATCGAAATGGAGGCTCAACCCGACACCGACCTCTTTCAGGGTCGCCACACCAGCCAGGGCAATCTTTGAATTAAGATCCGTACAGTGGCAGGCATGCAGGGCATCAGGCCGGATCTGCCTGAAATACTCCAGGGTGCCGGCCATCTGGGAAACAGACGGATTAAGCAGGTGGAAGCCGCCGATAATATCCGCAATCCGGTCTTCGCCACACACCTTTCGGGCATGGGAAACGATGTTGCATATGCCCGCGTGGGAACACCCCGTAATAATGACAAGGCCCTGGTCCGACTTATAGGCCAGGGCGGAATCGTCAGAAACCAGGTCCGGAACAAGTCCGTCTGGTGTCTGCTTCATCCCGATTGGCGTCTGGCCTTCAAAGGTATTTTCTCTTGGAATCTCACCTAAAAAAATAAGGTTCCGGCTTAAGTTCACAGAGGTTGTGGATAACTCCTGTTCCATATGCCGGGCCGCTTTTTCCCTTGAAACCAGACACCCGATCTGTGCCAGTCCACCAATACGCACCGAAGAAAAAACTTCCGGATGTGCCACAAGTCTGGGATGTTTTACGGCCAACCCTTCAATGATCCGCTCGGTGAGATAACGGATAAAAGGATCCAGTCCCCATGTGTGATCCATGTGGCTGTGGGACAGAACCAGAAAATCCACACAGGAGAGATCCTTTCCCAGTTTCTCGGCATTTTTTAAAAACAGGTCTGAATAGCCCAGATCAAACAGAACTGTTACATCTTCATCTTCAATCAAAATTGACAGGCCCGGCTCGGCTGTCAGATACCGGTCTATGAATGTATTATTGTCCACCAGCAGGGTTAGATCCATCATTGCATCCTTATTATATAGGCACTGTTTGGTTGGGGTAAAACCAGCTCTGGCAAATTATTATTCATCTTGTTATATTTTTCATACTTGTTTTGACAGCAATTTAACAACATGTTGTAATTTTAATTCAAATTGATGAAAAAAAATCTGAAGAAAAAATTAATGGTCTGTCTGACAAAAATTGTTGCCGGATTAGCTGTTTCCGTAATGATGGCCACTGTTCTTCTGGTCATTGCTTTCAGATTTTTCAATCCGCCTTTCACGGTCAACATGATCTATGAACAGGCCATCGCAGCCCACAAAAAGATGCGGTTCAAACCCAGATCTTACGAATGGAAGGAACTGGGGCAGATCTCCATACATCTGCAGCAGGCCGTACTGGCTTCCGAAGACCAGCGCTTCATGCAACACCATGGATTTGATTTATGGGAGATAAAAAGGGCTGTTTGGGATATCATCACCCGTAAAGGCTTTCGGGGAGCGTCCACCATCAGCATGCAGGCGGCGCGTTCCCTTTTTCTTCCCTCAAGCCGCACATGGACAAGAAAACTGGCCGAAGCCTGGTACACGATTCTAATTGAACTGGTGTGGGATAAAAAAAGGATTCTGGAGGTGTATCTGAATACCGTGGACTGGGGACGGGCCAATGTGGGTGCCCAGGCAGCGGCCCGGGCCTATTTCTCATGCGATGCCAAAACGTTAACGGCTGAACAGGCAGCGCTTCTGGCTGCCATTCTGCCAAGTCCCCACAGATGGTCTGCCGTCACCCCCAGCCCCCATGTTCTGTGGCGTCAAGCCCGCATCTTAAAACAGATGCAAAACATGCCGGTTCTTAATTGAAATCAACCAACTCCACATCAAATATAAGGGTAGACTTGGGCGGGATCACACCGGGATACCCCCGTTCCCCATATGCCAGGGGATAAGGAATCAGCAACTGCCGGGCTTCGCCTTTTTTCATGCCTTCAATGCCGATATCCCAGCCTTTGATCACCTGCCCTTTGCCAAGGACAAATTCAATGGGTTTTCCCCGATCCCTGGAGGAATCAAATTTTTTGCCGCTGGTGAACAGCCCTGTATAATGCACGTGTACCGTAGCACCGGCGGTAACAGCCGGACCAGACCCTTGTTGTACAGGCACATACATCAGGCCGGATTGGGTTTCCACGGCATCGGGATATTTTTCATGCATCTGTTTTTTAAACGCTTCCATCTCTTTTACTCTTTCCTGTTTAACTTGGACGCTCCTGTCTGCAACAATGGCGTCAAATCCGGCCTGATCCGTTCTGAAAGCCTTTGCCTCATCCCCGATTGCCAGGATCTCAACGGTTTTAATTTTATCTCCTTGCTCAATGGCATTGACCACTGCCATACCCTTGACCACCTTGCCGAACACGGTGTGTTTGCCATCCAGCCAGGGCGTGGCTTTGTGGGTGATGAAAAACTGACTGCCATTGGTACCGGGGCCGGCATTGGCCATGGACAAAATTCCGGGGCCGTCATGTTTTAATTCAGGGCGAAATTCGTCGGCAAACCGGTATCCAGGACCACCCCGCCCCGTACCCTGGGGATCTCCGCCCTGGATCATGAAATCAGGAATCACACGGTGGAATGTCAGTCCATCGTAAAACTTTTCACCTTTTTTCACATCGGTATTCATTTTGCCCAGGGCAAGCCCGGCAAAATTGGTAACAGTCAACGGGGTTTGCTTATAAAACAGCTTAAGAAGAATGATCCCTTTATCGGTATCCATCCTGGCATACAGACCGTGTGCAAGATCTGCTTCGTTTTGGGCCATGGCACCGGAAGGAATGATGGTCAAAGAGAAAAGAATGCCCCAGACCAGAACGGATTTTAGTATTTTAAAGCAGATGTGATTGCAAAAACAAAAAAAAGAGCCATGCCTTGGACGTGCTGTTTCATTATCATATTTCATCTGGTTTTCCTGAATTTGACTTTTTATGTTGCCGGGCAGCCGACGCAGTGGAGGTTTACGGTTCTGATTCCCGGTACCTGAACCCAAGTATGGGTGGGATATTAACATGTTTCTTACAAAAGACAAATGCCTTAAAACAAAAGAGGTTTGACCGTTCACCCGGCCACTCGAAAACGTTGCAAAATTCAATCCGGCATTCAAATATGAAACACGAAGCAATCTACCTGAATTTAAAGATAAATATGATTAAATCACCCGTATCGTTACACAATGCAACTTTTTTTCAACACATCCCCAGAAGAGCTGAATTGCAATAAAACTTAATATATTAAAGATGTTATATTTTTTTACACCTCCGGCACAATAGTTGCCATAGACTTTATATAAAAGCAATGGAAGTTAATAAAAATGAGCCGTTGACAAAGGAGGAAGGTATGAGTGTCATCACATTTTTTGGAAGAGAATACACAGGCAAAGCACAACTGGCACAAAAAGCGGCAGATGCCCTGGGCTATAATGTTTTATACGACCAGGACATCATTGATGCGGCAGCCGGCAAATACAATCTAAACAAGAGCAGCATCGAAAACAGCATCTTTAAAGATCCTCCTTTTGCAGACCGGTACACCCCGGCAAAAGCCGGATGCATTGCAGCAGTAAAATCCGTACTGGCTGACAAAATCAAACAGGGACCTGTTATTGTCAGTGGTTTTTTAGGCAAATTGATTCCGTCGGAACTCGGGCTGCACATCCTGGTCACAGCCCCGGAGGATTTCAGAATCCGGAAAATCCAGCGTGACACAGACAATGCCACAAAAAAGGATCTGGATCGCAGCGACGAAGCATTTTTACGCTGGTCCCTTTACCTGCGTTCAGCTGAAAGCCGCAGGCCACTGGATTGCGACGGGGTTGTAAATGTCACCACCACCGGGCAAGCCGACCTGATTGAACTGATTTCCAAGGCCGCGCGGAAGAAAAAAGAAGCGATGACCCCTCAGGAGTTTGCCCTGGCCGCTGAAGTATCAATCCTCATGGCGAAAAAAGGATACCCCGTCTCTGTGGCCGCACGGAATGACCAGGTGGATCTTGTGGTTCATAAACCTGTGCTGATGTTTTCCAGGTACGGTAAAAAACTGGCAAGCCTTGTCCAGTCCGTTAACGGAGTAAACAAAGTCAATACCCGGACCGGCAGACTGTTTTACAGGCCCGATATCCTTCCGGGAAGCAATTACTTCTCAACACCGACCCCTGCGCCAATCAAAAAACAATATGAACAGCTTTACTCAAGTGTGACGGAACGTCGTCCGGCCTTCTTAAACCGCCTAACCATAGATGCCCGCCTTGTTTCCGGCCGGGCCTGATTATGAAACCAGAAAAGCCCGTGGAAAAAAAACAGTTTTTTACCAGACTCTCTCTTATTTGATTATATCCCCGGAAATAACCATGAAGCCTTAAAACAGGGAAATAAAAAACGGTGCTGTCAGCCAGACAGCACCGTTTTTTTATTTAAACCCAGATCCCTTTTTTCGGCGGGTTACCATATGAATCGAAAGTGTCCCCGTTTAACCGCAACACCTCCAGCAGTTCTTCTACGGTAAACTCAAATCCATCTTCTTTTGCCATGGCAGCAAATTTTTCTTCCGAAAAGCAGTTATCATACTTTACACGAAATTTGCGGTCATCCGCACCTTTATCTAAAAGGGCCTGAACGTTTTCTTTTGACATTGTGATTCTCCATTGATTTAAATTAAATGTTTATAAAAACACCTCTCTGCATAGCAGAAAAACACTGCAAGAACCGTTCCTGACACACCACGACCCTTTGACTGGAACATGTTTTGCAGCGAAATCCAAAGGAATTTAAACAAATCATCACACGCTATTATAAGGAGTTACCCATGGATATCATCATTAGAGAAGCACGCCCTGCCGATATTGACCAGATGCTGCCCCTTTTGGCCCAGCTGTTTGCAATAGAACAAGATTTTAAATTTATACCGGAAATCCAGACCCGGGGGCTACGATTGATGCTGGATGGCTGTGGAAAGCACAGATCTGTAAAAATAGCCGTGGTGAATGACACAATTGTCGGAATGTGTACGGCCCAGACCCGAATTTCAACAGCCCAGGGTAATATCAGTGCGGTGGTGGAGGACCTGGTTGTGGACAGTGAGCACAGAAACAAAGGCATAGGCACCCTCTTACTGTCAGGCATCGAAGAGTGGGCAGCAAACAAAGGGATAAGATCCATCGCCCTTCTTGCAGACAAAGAGAACCACAGAGGTCTTGATTTTTATAATAAAAAAGAGTGGAAAACCACCGCATTAATCTGCCTGACAAAATCCTTGGATTAATCCGCACCAACACACCCTAAACCCGGATAAAATTTTTTATTTTTCCGTCAACAAAAATGCCATTTCAAATAAAAATTACATTTTTGATACTTTTTGTTTTCTTTCAACAAGACAGGCATTCTTTACAAACATGCCTTATATTCTTTTTAAATTTTCAAAATTATCCCCACTCGCCAGTCATAATTTTTAGTTATTGAATAATAATCTATTCAATAACTAAAAATTACATATTTGGAGCTAATATTATTCCATATTTGTAACATACAAGGGGCTGTCCTATTCTGCCAACACGAATAAAAAATTTTTTTTATTTGAAACGATTTGTAATTCAAACAAGTTATATTTTTTTTTATTTATCCGGAACACCGATGGAACACCCATTGCACTTAATGGCATCACGACGATGGACAGGTCCTGTACCTGTAAAAAAAAACAACTAAAGCTTAATTAAGGAGCTAAGAAAACATGAGAAAAGTAGCAATCTACGGAAAAGGCGGTATCGGAAAATCTACCACAACCCAGAATACAGTTGCAGGGCTGGTCGAAGCCGGCAAAAAAATCATGATTGTGGGATGTGACCCCAAATCTGACTCCACAAGACTGATGCTCAACGGCCTGGCCCAGAAAACAGTTCTGGATACCTTAAGAGAAGAAGGTGAAGATGTTGAACTGGCTGACGTAAGAAAAGAAGGATACGGCGGGGTTCTGTGTACAGAATCAGGCGGACCGGAACCAGGTGTTGGCTGTGCCGGCCGCGGCATCATCACCTCCATCAACCTGCTGGAACAGCTGGGCGCCTATGACGAAGCACAGAATCTGGATTATGTATTTTATGATGTTCTGGGCGACGTTGTTTGCGGCGGGTTTGCCATGCCCATCCGTGAAGGCAAGGCACAGGAAATCTATATCGTGGTATCCGGCGAGATGATGGCCATGTACGCAGCCAACAACATCTGCAAAGGTATCGTTAAATTTGCCCAGTCCGGCGGTGTTCGCCTCGGAGGCCTGATCTGCAACTCACGTAAAGTAGACAACGAGCTGGAAATGATTGAGCAGCTGGCATTAAGACTGGGCACCCAGATGATCCACTTTGTTCCCCGGGATAACATGGTCCAGAAGGCTGAAATCAACAGAAAGACCGTTATCGACTTTGCACCCGAACACCCCCAGGCAGATGAATACCGGCAGCTGGCCAGAAAAATTGATGAGAATGAACTGTTTGTCATCCCGACTCCCCTTGAGATCGAAGAACTGGAAGACCTGCTTATTAAATACGGGATCGCGTCTTAACCATCAATAACAAGAACCATAAGAAGCATAAGGAAAACTTAAATGAAAGTAATGATTAAATCCATCGTCCGCCCTGAAAAAGTTAACGCAGTAATGGCTGCCCTTATGGAAGCCGGATACCCGGCTGTCACCCGGATGAGTGTTGCAGGACGTGGAAAGCAGCGGGGCATTAAAATTGGTGAAATCACCTATGATGAAATCCCCAAAGAGATGCTGATAACAGTTATCGATGAAAAAGACCGTGATTTTGTTCTGAGAACCATCCTGGCCACTGCAAAGACCGGTGAAAAAGGCGCCTTCGGTGACGGCAAAATTTTCATCTCGCCCATAACCGAATCTTACACCATCAGTACAGGTATTAAGGACGGAGAAACCGTAACAGACAAAGAGGTGGCATCATGAAAGAGATCATGGCCATTGTCCGCATGAACAAGATCAATGCGACCAAAAAAGCCCTGATCGAAGCAGGCGTCTCTTCCATGACCGCCCTGGAGTGCCTGGGGCGCGGAAAAGGCCTGATAAACATGAATCTGCTCAAAGGTGCGGAAGAAGGTCATGAAGAAGCCATCGCTCAGCTGGGCCAAGGCGACCGCCTCTACCCCAAACGGGCCATATTTATAGTCGTACCGGACCAGCTGGTCCAAAAAACCGTGGACACCATTATTGAAGCCAATCAGACCGGAAAGTCAGGGGACGGGGTTATCTGGGTCAAGCCCACAGAAGACTCCATCTCCGTGAGGACATCAGAACACGGAGATGCCGTTCTTGACGAATTTTAAGCAAAACAACACGAGAGGAAAGATAGGGGTAATAATATGACAGGCGAACGCACCCACACCGTTAACCCGGAAGATATCAAAAAAGAAATGCTGGCAAAGTATCCGCCTAAAGTGGCCAGGAAACGTGCCAAACAGATCACACCGGTTTTAGACGATGACAAAGAAGGTCTCCAGGTAGGAGCCAACGTCAGAACCGTCCCGGGCATCATCACCCAGAGAGGCTGCTGCTATGCCGGCTGCAAGGGCGTTATCATGGGCCCGACCAGGGACATCATCAACCTGACCCACGGCCCCATCGGCTGCGGCTTCTATTCATGGCTGACCCGACGCAACCAGACCCGCACCCCGTCGGACGATGCGGAAAATTTCATGACCTACTGCTTTTCCACGGATATGCAGGACGAAGATATTGTTTTCGGCGGGGAAAAGAAACTTAAAGCTGCCATTCAGGAAGCCTATGACATTTTCAAACCCAAGGCCATATCCATATTCTCCACCTGCCCGGTGGGTCTGATCGGTGATGATGTCCATGCCGTGGCAAGGGAAATGAAAGAGAAACTGGGCATCAATATATTTGGCTTCTCCTGTGAAGGATACAAGGGTGTGAGCCAGTCCGCAGGCCATCACATTGCCAACAACACTATTTTTACCCATGTTGTGGGCCTGGATGACACGGTCATGGACGCCAAATTCAAAATAAATCTGCTGGGAGAGTACAACATCGGCGGTGACGGATTCATCATTGAAGAACTGTTGAACAAGTGTGGTATCGATCTTGTCTCCACATTCTCAGGCAACTCCACCGTTGACCAGTTCGCCAACTGCCACACAGCAGACCTCAATGCAGTTATGTGCCACAGATCCATCAACTATGTGGCTGACATGCTTGAGATAAAATATGGTATCCCCTGGATTAAAGTTAACTTCCTGGGACCCAAATCCACAGCCGCCAGTCTGCGCAAAATAGCCGCTTATTTTGAAGACAAGGAACTCATGGACCGGGTGGAAGAGGTTATTGCCGAGGAAATGGCTCCTGTTGAAGCCAAAATTGCAGAGATCAAGCCGCGTTGTGAGGGAAAAACAGCCATGATGTTTGTGGGTGGTTCCAGGGCCCATCACTACCAGGAACTGTTCAGGGATATCGGCGTAGAGGTGCTTTCTGCCGGATACGAGTTTGCCCACAGGGATGACTACGAAGGACGCCATGTCATTCCGGACATCAAAGTCGATGCGGACTCCAGAAATATTGAAGAGCTGGAAATTTCTCCGGATGAAACCCGGTACAACCCCAGAAAGACCGAAGAGCAGATGAAAGCCCTGGAAGAAAAAGGGTATCCGTTCAAAGAGTATGAGGGCATGATCCCGGAAATGGTCAAGGGCTCCCTGATCGTGGATGACATCAGCCAGCATGAAACAGACACCCTTCTCAAGTTATACAAACCGGACATCTTCTGTGCGGGTATCAAGGAAAAGTACGCGATCCAGAAGCACGGCATCCCCATGAAGCAGCTCCACTCCTATGATTCGGGTGGGCCGTATGCGGTCTTCAAAGGTGCAATCAATTGGTATGAAGAAATTGACCGCATGCTCAACGCCAATATCTGGCAGTACTTGAAAGCCCCATGGCAGAAGACACCGGAGTTGTCTGCCACATACGCCTGGGAATAACAGAAAGAACTTATAGATAAAAAAGCATCAGGAGAAACTTATGCTGCTTCGACATACACCAAAAGAGATTAAAGAAAGAAAAGCCTTGACCGTCAACCCGGCCAAGACCTGCCAGCCCATCGGCGCCATGTATGCCGCGTTAGGCATCCACGGCTGCCTGCCCCACAGCCATGGCTCCCAGGGCTGCTGCGCCTATCACAGGTCTGCGCTGACCCGTCATTACCGTGAACCCGTTATGGCTGCGACCTCATCCTTTACCGAAGGTGCATCTGTATTCGGTGGCCAGGCCAACCTGCTCCAGGCCCTTTTAACCATGTTCACCACCTATGATCCGGAGATTGTTGCGGTTCACACCACCTGTCTTTCGGAAACCATTGGCGACGACGTTAACCAGATTGTCAAGAAAGCCTATAAAGACCGCACAATCCCTGAAGGCAAATATGTAATCCATACATCAACACCTTCCTATGTCGGTTCCCATGTTACGGGGTTTTCCAATATGGTCAAATCCATGGTGACTCAGCTCTCCGAGAAGACCGGAAAATCCAATGGGAAATTCAATATTGTGCCCGGATATGTTGAACCGTCAGACATGGTCGAAATTAAACGGATCGCATCCATGCTGGGCATTGAGAGCATTATGTTTCCGGATACCTCCGGTATTCTGAACGGCCCGTTGACCGGCAAATTCCACATGTACCCCAAGGGCGGCGTCACCGTCAAAGAGCTGAAGAGCACCGGAGACAGTGTAGGCTCCATCGGTCTGGGCGAATGGGCCTCGGCAGATGCGGTCAGAACCCTTGACGCCCAGTGCAAGGTTCCCTGCACCGTACAGGATCTGCCCATCGGCCTTCTGGCCACAGACAGATTCGTAGATGCCCTGCGCACCGCAGCCGGCGTCACCGTACCCGACAGCATTACCCAGGAACGCGGACAGCTTCTGGATGTGATCTCAGACATGCAGCCCATCCTGTACGGCAAAAAGGTGGCCCTGGCCGGCGACCCGGATCAGCTCATCGCCCTGACAGAATTCCTGGTCACCATCGGCATGAAACCGGTTCACATCGTCACCGGCACCCCGGGCAAAGCCTTCACCCAGCGGATCAAAGAGATCACCGCCCGGTTCGGGGACGAGATCAACGTGAAAAACCCCGGTGACATGTTCCTTTTGCATCAGTGGATTAAAAACGAACCTGTGGATCTGCTCATCTGCAACACATACGGCAAATACATGGCCCGGGACGAGGACATCCCATTTGTACGGCACGGGTTCCCCATCCTGGACAGGGTCGGTCACTCATACTTCCCCACCGTGGGATACAAGGGCGGTCTGTACCTTTTGGAAAAAATCCTGGGCGTCCTGATGGATCGCAAGGATCGGGATGCATCCGAAGAGACTTTTGAACTGGTAGAGTAAATCAAAGAAGTAAAGGATAAATAAAATGACCTCCATATCGGTACTCAAACAGAGAGAAAAACAGATCTACCAGAAGGGTAAACAGCCCTTTGAGATGGAATGTGAAACAAAAAGTCTGGCCGGTGCAGTCAGCCAGCGGGCCTGTGTATTCTGCGGCTCCAGGGTGGTGCTTTATCCCATCGCCGACGCGTTGCACCTGATTCACGGCCCCATTGGATGCGCCTCCTATACCTGGGATATCAGGGGAGCACAATCTTCGGGCCCGGAGCTTCACCGGATGAGTTTTTCAACGGATCTGTCTGAGACCGATATTATCTACGGTGGAGAAAAAAAGCTTAAAAAAGCTTTGCTGGAGCTCATTGAAAAATATTCACCCAAAGCAGCTTTTATCTACTGCACGTGTATTGTGGGCATTATCGGTGATGACGTGGACGCGGTCTGCCGCCAGGTGGAAAAAGAGACCAACATCCCCGTCATCCCGGTCCACTCCGAAGGGTTTAAAGGAACCAAAAAAGACGGGTACAAGGCAGCCTGCGACGCCTTGTACAGCCTGATCGAAAGAAACAAAGCCCCCCGGGTCACCATCCCTAACTCCATCAATATCCTGGGCGAGTTCAATATTGGCGGAGAGACATGGATCATAAAAAAATATTATGAAGCCATGGGTGTCAAGGTGGTCTCCGTGATCACCGGAGATGGCCGGGTGGACGAGGTTATGCAGGCACGGAATGCCGCCCTGAACGTGGTCCAGTGTTCAGGGTCGGTGACCCACCTGGCTAAGAAAATGCAGGAAGAGTACGGCATCCCCTTTATCCGGGTCTCCTATTTCGGCATCGAAGATACCTCGGATGCCCTGTACCGGGTGGCTGTATTCTTTGACCAGAACCCTGACATGCTTAAAAAAACCCAGGAACTGATCAAAAAAGAAGTACAGAGCATTATCCCCCAGCTTGAAACCATGAAGAAAGATCTTGAAGGCAAAAAAGCAGCCATATACGTAGGCGGCGCCTTCAAGGCCTTCTCCATGATCAAGGCCCTGAAAACCCTTGGTATGGAAGTGGTCCTGGCCGGCTCCCAGACCGGTACCAAGGAAGATTACGAAGTGCTCAGACAGATGTGCAATGACGGTACCGTAATCCTGGACGATTCAAACCCTCTGGAGCTGGCCAAGTATTCTGTTGAAAAGGACGCTGACCTGTTTATCGGCGGCGTGAAGGAGCGGCCCATTGCCTATAAAATGGGTATCGGGTTCTGCGACCACAACCATGAACGAAAAATCCCCCTGGTTGGTTTCGAAGGCATGGTCAATTTTGCCAAGGAAGTGCACGGAACCGTTACAAGCCCGGTTTGGGACCTTGTACCAAGGCGGCAGAACACAGCAGGAAAGGAAGGTGCCATATGAGCCCCAACAGACCCCGGAAAGAAACACCATCATATACCCCCACCCAGAATGCGTGCAAATTATGCACACCCCTTGGGGCCACCCTGGTGTTCCAGGGCATTGAAGGCTGTGTACCTCTGCTTCACGGCTCCCAGGGATGCTCCACATATATGCGGCGATACCTGATCTCCCATTTCAAGGAACCCGTGGATATTGCCTCATCCAACTTCACCGAAGAGACAGCTGTATTCGGCGGCGGTGCCAACCTGAAACTGGCCATTGAAAACGTGGCACGGCAGTATGCACCCTCCATGATCGGCATTGCCACCACATGTCTGTCCGAAACCATCGGCGATGATGTCCAGTTAATATTAAACAGCATGGACAACAATATTAAAGGTACGGCTCTGGTCCATGTATCCACCCCCTCTTACACCGGTACCCACGTTGACGGATTCCATGGTGCCGTAGCCGCCGTTGTGGACCGCTTCAACCCGGTCGGTAAAAGAGTTGTTTACCGGCCCAAGAAAAAGAAAAAAATTAATCTGTTCCCCGGCATGCTCTCCAACGAAGACATCCGGCATTTAAAAACTATTTTTGATGATTTCCACACGCCTGTCACCATTCTCCCCGACTATTCGGAGCGGTTGGAAGGACCGTCATGGCAGGAATATCAGGCTATCCAGAAGGGCGGTACCCCTATTTCCGCCATTGAAAAAATGAATGTATCCATCCACAGCATGGAGTTGGGGTCCGTACTGGCCCAGACTGCTGAAAAGGGTGCAAAAACTGCGGGATCAATCTTGAGCAAACGTTTTGGCATCCCCTGCACACACCTTCCCATCCCCATCGGGGTAAAGGCCACGGACCGTTTCCTGGAAACCCTGTCCCAAATTTCAGGCAAACCTGTTCCCGAACGATACAGAAAAGAAAAATGGCGGCTGGTGGATGCTTATGTGGACGGAAATAAATATGTATCCAAGAAACGGGCATTGATTTACGGAGAAGAAGATTTTGTGGTCTCCATGGCAGGCTTTCTTGCCGAAGTCGGTATTATCCCCGTGCTCTGCGCATCCGGAGGCAAAAGCGGGGCATTTAAAAGAGCCCTTGAAGATATTTTGCCCGAAACCCTTATTGATAAGGTTATCATCCAGGATGACATGGACTTCACCTGCATGGAAGAGACAGCTGCAGCCATGCCCGAAGACCAGCGGCCTGAAATCATTATCGGCAACTCCAAGGGGTATGCCATGGCCCGAAGACTCAATATTCCCCTGGTCAGGGTAGGATTCCCCATCCATGACCGGGTGGGCGGCTCACGCATACTGCACATTGGATACAAAGGCGCCCAGCAGTTATTTGACAATATTGTCAATACAATTCTCACGACAACACAGACCGAATCCAAAATCGGTTACTCATATATGTAACTTTGTAAGGAAAATTTAAGATGAATTTAGATAACCATCCCTGTTTTAATAAAAAATCCTGCAAGGATTTCGGACGTGTCCACCTCCCGGTTGCGCCGGCCTGTAACATCCAGTGCAATTTCTGCAACAGAAAGTTTGATTGTGTAAATGAAAGCCGCCCCGGGGTCACATCCTCCATCCTGAGTCCGGACCAGGCCATGGCCTACCTGGCAGACGTGGTTGCAGCAAAGCCCAACACCAGCGTAGTGGGTATTGCAGGCCCGGGCGACCCCTTTGCCAACGGCGACAAAACCATGGAAACCCTGACAAAGGTGCGTGCCGCCTATCCGGAAATGCTGCTTTGTGTGGCCACCAACGGCCTGAATATTCATCCCTACCTGGATGACCTCAAAGCCGTCAATACCACCCATGTCAGCATCACCATCAATACCGTTGATCCTGCAATCGGCGCAAACATTTATTCCTGGGTCAGAAACGGCAAACGGTCCGTGGGCCCGCTTGAAGGCGCTAAAATCCTTCTGGAACGTCAGCTTGCCGCTGTTAAAGGGCTTAAAGAAAGAAATATCATGGTCAAGGTCAACTCCATTCTGCTTCCAGGAATCAATGACCATCATATGGTAAAGGTGGCAGAAAAAATGGGTGAAATGGGTGTGGATATTTTCAACATCATGCCCTACTTCCCCACCAAGGGTTCAAACTTTGAAAACATGTCCGAGCCCCCCAATGATCAGGTCAAAGAGCTCAGGAAAGCCGCCCAGGTTTTTGTCCCCCAGATGACTCATTGCAAACGCTGCAGAGCTGATGCTGTTGGTCTGCTGGACGATCCTTTGAACCAGAAACTCATGGATCGGCTGACATATCATGCCACGACACCCATTCCTTTCCCCATGGCCCCGAAGTATTGCCACGAGGATCCGGTTGCAGACAGCTGCGGAACCGTTCCGGAACCAAGACCGTATGTTGCCCTGGCCACACGGGAAGGTGCGTTGATCAACCAGCACCTGGGTGAGGCTGCGGAATTACACATTTACGACTTAAACGGAGAAACACCCGGTTTTGTGGAAACAAGGGCCTTACCCGCACCTGGCGCTGGAAATGACAGATGGCTGGAACTTGGCCGTACCATTAAGGATTGCCACACCATTCTTGTATCCGGAGTCGGAGAAACACCTAAAAAAATTCTGTTAAACATGGGATTCACCATCCATGAAATCAACGGCATGATTGATCTTGTACTTATGGCTCTTAAAAAAGGAGAGTCGTTAAATCACCTGATTACCCGGAAGCAGTCCGCCTGCGGCGGGGAGTGCAGAGGGACCGGAACCGGCTGCATGTAATCTGTGCTTAGCTGTGTGAAAGTATGCACCAGGAAAGAATCATCAGAACTTAAATTTTATTCGAATGAAATAGCTACATAAACCAAACACCATTGATAATGCTGATTTAGACACTAAATAAATATACTATTGAAGGAGAAAAAAATGAACAAACCTCAAAAACACATCCTCGTATGCGCAAGTTTCCGTCCCAGTGGAGAAGCCAAAGGTAAATGCCAGAGAAAAGGGTCCGGGGATTTCATGGCCTATATTGAAAATGAAGTGATTGACAGAGGGTTGGAAGAGATACTGGTTTCCTCCACCTGCTGCCTGAAACAATGTGATGACGGTCCTGTTATGGTAATTTATCCGGATAATATCTGGTATGGGCGCGTAGAGAATGAAGAAGCCATTGACGCTATTTTAGATGCCATGGAAGACGGCACAGTTGCAGAGGATTATTTACTGGAATGAAAACTATTGATCGGCGGGTCTGGATGGTGGACACCACCCTTCGGGACGGGGAACAGGCCCCGGGTGTCTTTTTCAGACCCTTGGAGAAATTGACTATCGCCAGTCAGCTCGCCGAATGCGGCGTTGACGAGATCGAAGTGGGCATCCCTGCCATGGGTGAGTTTGCATGCAGAGAAATTGAAGCCATTGCCCATTTAAACCTGCCCAGCATGCTCACCTGCTGGTGCAGGGCGGTCAGAAAAGATATTGAACTGGCTGTGGGTTGCGGGACCCCTGGCGTGCACATCAGTTTCCCCACCTCATCCATTCTGCTCAAGACCTTTGAAAAAAATGAAGATTGGGTGCTTGAGACCCTGGATGAAACCGTACGATTTGCAAGACTTTATTTTGACCAGGTATCCGTGGGGGCCCAGGATGCCACCCGCACGGATATAAATTTTCTTTTAAGGTTCTGCCAGGCATCCATAGAATTAGGTGTCCACCGGGTCCGGCTTGCCGATACGGTGGGCATGATTACCCCGTCCGCGCTCATGGACATGATAGAGACTCTTTTGATCCGTCTGCCCGGGCTGGCGCTGGAGTTCCACGGGCACAATGATCTTGGCATGGCCACCGCCAATGCCGTATCCGCAGTGGACGCAGGCGCCAAAGCCATAAGCGTCACGGTGAACGGACTTGGGGAGCGTGCAGGCAATGCCCCCCTTGAAGAGACTGCCATGGCCCTGTTCGGCATTGGTGCAAGAAAAAGCAATATGCGACTGTCCGAACTGACCAGGGTATGCAACACCGTGGCAAAATACTCGGGCCAGGAGATCCCGCCGACCAAACCCATTACAGGTTCAAGGATCTTTTCCCATGAGTCAGGCATCCACTGTGCCGGCCTGTTGAAAAATACAAACTCCTATGAGCTGTATGACCCCAAACAGGTGGGCAGACAGACCCCCAGAGAGCTGGTTTTAGGTGTCCATTCAGGTGCTGCGGCTATCAGGCACGCCCTTGCAGACAGACAGATAAAAGTTGATTCCAATACGGCCCGCAGGATGCTTCCCCGGATCAGGGCCGCGGCGGCCAGGGGAAATAAGCCGGTATCCCCGGAACTTCTGGAATCCATCTACCGCCACACAGTGTGCGAAGGTCAATAAAAACCTCTTTACAATTTCCTAAATAGCCGATCCCCCGATGACGGTGGCGGGAGCCGATATTATGTATCACGGCTCCCCACACCCAAATCATCCATTTCCTTCATCCCCACCACGCCGACAATGATGCCCGTTTTTCATGAATCCGATTTTCCCGGAACGCCTCCTTGACGGATGTCCATTCATAGAAACGGAAATACCAAGCCAGTCATTTATCAGGCGTTCATTCATGTTCGGGCTTCTCTGTTTTTATATCCTCAAGTCAAAACCTCTTGAAAAAAATCATACTATGCAGTATTAACAACAATCATACTCATGAGTTTGTTTTTCTTTTGTCACCAAAGGCCAATTCACACATGAAAAAAATAGAGCAAAATAAAAAATTAAAGATTCAAAGCATACAGAAAGCCGCCCGGGAACTATTTCACTCCAACGGGTTTATTGGTACCAGCATGGATAAAATTGCCGGGCAGGCCGGGGTCACCAAACAAACAGTGTACCGCTATTTCGAATCCAAAGAGACCCTTTTCAAATCGGTTCTGGAAGCACAGCGGCTGCAGGCAACCAATGGCTTTCTGGAAGCGTTGAACCAGGAAGATGCGACAAAAGCATTGAACGCCTTTGCCATTGGATTCATTGAAAGACATTTGTCCAGGGAGCATATGGCCAACATTCGCCTTCTTGTGTCCGAAGGCCCCATGGTTCCGGAAATAACCCGCGCCTTTTATGCCGTTGGCCCCAGCCGAACCCAAGCCCACCTTGCCCGGTTTTTCAAAGATCGCTTCAATATTGATGATGCCCAATACGAGATCGAGGTTTTCTTAAGCATTCTTCTGTCCATGCGCATGACCGTCCTGACCGGTCTGGTTGAACCGCCGTCACAGGAAACCATCCGGCAGCATTCTGCCAGGGCGGTCAAGACCATTATGAAATTGCTGGAGATATAAAACAATTAACAAAGGAGCTTCCAACATGAAATTATTCCCGTCAAACAACCAAACCATCTGGAAAAACATGTGGCTTGACGAATTAAAAAAGAATCCGGAGAAACAAGAAGGAGAGGAGCATTTTAAAAAATGGGACAAACGGGCCCAGATGTTCGACAAACGCTCCGCCACACCGGAAGCCGTTTCCCGTAAACAACGCATCTTGTCCATGCTCAAGGAAGCAGGCGCACTTCAGGCTGGAAACCGTGTTCTGGATGTCGGCGCAGGATCAGGCAACTGGGCCATTTCCATGGCGGAAATGGGGGCAAGTGTCGTTGCACTGGAACCTTCCGACGGCATGATCGAAATACTCAGGCAAAAGAGGGACGCCAAGGGATTTGGCCCTGATCAAATCCGCATCATTCAGCAAACATGGCAGGATCTGGATCTGGAAAAAGAGGGGCTCACCGGTGAATTTGACCTGGTATTTGCCTCCATGAGCCCTGGTGTGTGCAATCCGTCGACATTGGAAAAAGTCATGCAGGCATCCCGGAACTTCTGCTACCTGAGTACCTTTTCCGGCGGCAGTCCGCGCAGTTGCTACAACGATCTGTGGCGTCATGTCACAGGTCAAGAGCTTGAATCCACATCATGGGATTTCATTTATCCTTTCACCTATGTTTATGCTCTGGGATACCGCCCCCGGACCGATTTCAATGTCTGGACCCATGACCACAAAGAGACCATTGATGAAGCCTTGGAAAATATTACCTTTTTTATCCAGGGCGCAACAGAGGTTTCCTCGGAAATCCGCCAAAAGCTAAAAGCCCACATAACCAGCCAGGCCATTGACGGGATTTTTCATCAGGAACAGACATTTTGCCAGGGAATAATGCTGTGGCAGGTCGCTTGATACAGGAAACTTTGGGACAGAAAAGCCACCCTCATTGAATTAACAGGACCAACCCAGGCATATTTCAAACAGCGCCACAACTTCCATATCCAGAGACCCCAGGCAATTGTGGCGTATTTAACCGATGAAAAGCGGAAAATAATCAGCAAAATCTGACCTATATACGGATTCCGGAAAAACTTCTTTTGTCACTGTTTTAGGAAATTTTGCTCAACTATCAAGGTCAATTACCATGTTGCCACACTGCCGGGGCTATGCTATAACCGGAACTCCATAAGCATTCAGGTTCCTGATTTCAGAGGGAATTTTACTGAATAAATGTTCATTGAACAAACTCATTGGACAGTTAACTGTTTTACCCCCCTCCGACATTATGTATGGAGAGATGAAAGGAAAAAACTATGAAAAAAACAGCTTTGCTATTGATGTTGTTATTCATTCTTTGTTGTTTTGCAGGCGGTGTTCAGGCCCAGGACACATTAAAAATTGGTGTTCAGGCACCCATTACCGGCAAATATGCCAATGAAGGCCAGGGAATTGACCAGGCCGTACGCCTGCTTGCAGGGCAGATCAACGACCAGGGCGGCGTTCTTGGCAAACAGATCGAAGTCATCAGCTGTGATGATGAAGGCACCGCAATGAAAGCGGCCATCTGTGCCAAAGATCTGGTAAACAAAGGCGTAAAGATGGTTATCGGCTCCTACACCTCCACCTGTGCAGAAGCAGCCCAGGCAACCTACTACCGTGCGGGCGTGCTGCAAACCACCGACGGCACCAGTGACTCGTTGACCGAACACGGCTACTGGACCTTTTTCAGAAACTCCTTTCCCAACAGCGCAGAAGCCGACTTTGCTGCAAAATACCTTGTGGAAGAAAAAAAATATCAGAAAATTGCCATTCTTTCCGATTTTTCAAGCTATGCCGACGGTCTGGGAACGGCTGTTGAAGAAGCGGTGAAAGCTGTCAACGGCAACGTCATTTACAGGGGCAAGATTAAATCCGGCGCCCAGAATTTTACCCCTGTCATCACCCAGATCAAATCCAAAAATCCCGATGTACTGTTTTTCTCCGGTTATTTCAGTGATGGCGGACTGATTCGTGCCCAGATGGTGGCCCTGGGTCTGAAGACTGATTTTGTAGGCGGAGACTCCAATGATAATCCCGATTTCCTGAAACTTGCCGGGAAAAGTGCCCAGGGCACTTATATCATCAATGTTCCGACCCCTGAACTGCTTCCCTATGACATTGCCAAGGATTTCCTTACCGCCTATAAAGCCAAATACAACATGATGCCCCCTTCCATCTGGACCCTGCTGAATGTTGACGGCATGCGTGCATTTATTTACGCCATGGAACAGAATAACAGCTTTGATACCAAGAAAGCGGCTGAATTCCTCCATCAGATGAAAGACTATCCCGGCATCACCGGACCCATTACCTTTGCCAAAGACGGCAACAGAATCGGTTCCGGTTACATGGCTTACCGTATAGAGGCAGACGGAAGCTACAAAATCGTTTTTAAATAGTGTTTGAACAAAAAGTCACCCATCTGCGGCGTTGCTGCACAAACCTAAAATCCTCACGTACTATTGTACGCTCCGGTTTTAGCTTTGCTTGCGCCTTGCATCTGGGCAACTTTTTGTCCAATCACGGATTTCCGGTTAGGCACTAACTAACTCGACAGGAATAAAACTGCTTTGGCACAGCACCCGTCCATCCGGCTGCTGTGCCGGGCACTGCGTGATACGTATGGATATTTTTTTTCAACAGCTTGTCAACGGTCTTACCATCGGTGCAATGTTTGCTTTGATTGCTCTGGGCTATACCATGGTGTACGGGGTGATGAAGCTTATTAACTTTGCCCACGGCGATATGGTTGCAGGTTCTGCCTTCATCGGGCTGACCATCTACACCCATGTCATGGGCGAGGCTGCATCCCTGCCTGCAGTCATTGCTATTTTCCTTCTGACTGCTGGGGTCGTGGCGTTTTTTGGAATTATTCTGGAACGGGCCGCCTACCGGCCTTTACGAAATGCACCCCGGCTTTCTGCCGTGGTCAGTGCACTTGGTGCAAGCCTGATCATTCAAAACGGTATTATGCTGGTATGGGGGCCCCAAATGCGAATTTTCCCGGAACTTATCCCGCCGCTCTCCTGGGAATTTTCAGGTGTTATCGTCAGCCTTATCCAGTTTCTCATCATGGGTTTGTCACTTCTGCTCATGGTTGCCCTGTACCTGTTTATCGAAAAGACACGGATGGGAGCAGCCATCAGAGCGGCATCCATTGACCAGGATGCCGCACGCCTCATGGGAATCAATGTTGACCGGATCATCGCCATCATCTTTATCATCGGCGCGGCCCTGGGTGCAGTGGGCGGACTTTTCATCGGTCTGTACTATCGCGGCATTACCTTCAGCATGGGATGGCAATACGGGCTCTATGCATTTGTCGCCGCCATTATGGGAGGAATCGGCAACATTCCCGGTGCCATGCTTGGGGGTATTCTTCTGGGCCTTTTTAATGCCTTTATCGCCGGATATGTTTCAAGTACCTGGGCCGATGCGTTTACCTTTATCCTCTTGATTGTCATTCTTATTATCCGCCCCACAGGCATTCTCGGGGAGCGGGTGGCGGAGAAGGTATGAAACAGTCTGATTATTACGGATATGCCCTGTTTTTTCTGGCTCTTGTTATTCTTCCCTCTTTTCTTGATTCAAGGTGGCTGGCCGTTGCCACAACTTTTATCATTTTTGTCATTGTTGCCTTAAGCCAGGATGTGGTCTTGGGAAAAAGCGGCATGTTCAATATGGGACAGGCGCTTTTTTTCGGCCTTGGTGCCTATACCTCGGCCATCTGCAACACCAAATTCGGCATGCCGCTTCTGGCAACAGTGCCTTTGGCAATCATCATACCCGCTATTTTCGCCGTTATTCTCGCCGGCCCCATTATCCATCTGCGGGGCGACTATCTTCTGGTGGTCACCATTGGTTTTAACATCGTCTTTGTCCAGGCACTGCAGAACAACCTGCTTGGACTGACAGGCGGCCCCAACGGAATTTTCGGCATTGATATGCTGCGGATTCCGGGCATTAATTCAACAAGCCAGTCAGCTGTTTACTATATTTGCCTTGCAGCGCTGGCCATGGTGCTCATCATGCTGGGCAATCTGGAAAAAAGCAAGGCCGGCCGGGCACTGCACTATTTCAGGGAAGATCCCCTGGCCGCCGAAAGCATCGGCATCAATACCCGGGTCTACAAAATTTTTGCCTTTGCCCTTGGTGCCGGCATAGCCGGTCTTGCAGGAACGTTATATGCCAATCAGTATTCTGCGGTGAGCCCCGAGGCCTTTGACTTTGTGCAATCCGTGCTTTTTTTCAGCATTGTGATTGTGGGCGGATCTTCGGTGCCTGGTATTGTTTTAGGTGTCTTTGTCATGTTTGTACTGCCTGAAATCTTTCGTGATTTTGCCACATGGCGGTATTTCATTTTCGGCTTTGCCATGATCTTCACCATGATTTTAAGGCCCTGCGGCATCTGGCCTGCCACCTACGGTAAAGTGCCCGCCTATATTCTTAGAGGGAAACAACATGGCAAACAATGACCTTATACTCGAAAACGTGACCAAAAGATTCGGCGGTTTGACTGCGGTTGACCGGCTTGACATGGAAGTTTGCCAGGGGCAGATCCACGGCCTGATCGGGCCCAACGGTGCCGGTAAAACAACAGTGTTCAACTGCATTACCGGTATCCATCCCTGTGAGGAGGGCCGCATCCTGTTCAAAGGGGACAACATCACAAAGCTGCCCCCCTACCGGATTGCAGCCAGAGGCATCGTACGGACCTTTCAGACCATCCGGCTTTTTTCCCAGATGAGCGTTGCCGAAAACATCATGAGCGGCCGCCATGTGAAAAGCGCCCAGGGGTGGTGGCACGGAATCATGCATACACCGAAATCCCGGAGGGACGAACGGGAAAACTGGCTCAAAGTTGAAGAACAACTTGAATTTTTCCAGCTGCACGACGTTGCGGTCCAACCGGTACAGTCCCTGCCCTACGGCCTGCAGCGCAGGGTTGAGATTGCCCGGGCCATGGCGGCTGAACCATCGCTTCTCATTCTTGATGAGCCGGCGGCAGGCCTCAATGATAAAGAGACCATGGCGCTTTTGGACCTGGTGTTCCGCATCAGGGAAATGGGCATTACCATCCTTCTTATTGAACACGATATGGATCTTGTGATGCAGCTGACCGAAAAGCTCACCGTGATCAACTTCGGCAGCAAAATAGCTGAAGGGACACCTGATGAGATTCAGCAGAACAAGGATGTCATTGAAGCCTATCTCGGGAGTGACGATGATGAGTGAAGAACTTTTGCTTGAACTCAAAGATATTCATGTCTCCTACGGCAGCATTGCCGCCATCAAAGGCATTTCCTTTGAGGTATACCGAGGTGAAGTGGTGGCGCTTCTGGGCACCAACGGTGCCGGTAAAACCACAACAATGCGTACCATCAGCCGCCTGTTAAAGGCAAAGAGCGGTGCCATCTTCTTTAAGGGGCAAGATATCACCCATGTGCCTGCCCACAAAATTGTTGCCATGGGCATCAGCCATTCCCCCGAAGGACGGCGGGTATTCGGTACCCTGACGGTGGAAGAGAACTTAAGCCTTGGCAGCTATACCCGGAAAAAAATTGACCCCCAACGGCTTGCCTGGGTGTATGAACTTTTCCCCCGCCTTAAGGAACGCTGCCGCCAGCTTGCAGGCACCATGTCCGGAGGTGAACAGCAGATGCTTGCCATCGGCAGAGCACTGATGAGCAAACCTGAAATGCTGCTTTTGGATGAACCCAGCCTGGGCATTGCGCCCATTCTGGTCAAGGAGATCTTTCGCCAAATCCGGCAGATTGCAGACAGCGGGGTCACCGTCCTCATTGTTGAACAAAATGCCAGGGCAGCACTCAAACTTGCTGACCGGGGCTATGTGCTTGAAGTTGGAAACATCATTTTTTCCGGAACATCCGAAGAACTGCTCAATTCTGCCAAAATCCAGGAAGCCTACCTTGGCAAAAAAAAACAATCTGCTGAAAGTTTAGAATCCTTAAAATGAACAAACCCCAAAAACAACTGATCTCCTCTGACCTCAAGGGGATTATACTGATTCTCAGTGCCGCTGTGCTCTGGGGCACAACAGGAACATCCCAGGCGTTTGCGCCCATGGGAAGTACCCCCAGGACCATAGGTGCGCTCAGATTGGCCGTTGCCGGAATCTGCCTGTTCATTATGGCGGTGGGCCGTGATCGAAATTTCTACCGGAACATGCCGCTAAAACCGGTGCTGGCCGCAGGCGTATTTGTGGCGGCTTACCAGGTTTTCTTCTTCTGGGGCGTATCGCTCACCGGCGTTGCCGTGGGCACCATCGTGGGCATCGGCTCCTCGCCTATTTTTGCAGGAATTCTGGGGAGGCTGTTTCTCAAAGAAAAACTGCAGCCCAAATGGATCGCGGCAACCCTGTGTGCGATAATGGGCTGTGCGCTTCTGGCCGGCAGCTCATCAGCCCTGACCATAAGCATTCCCGGAATCCTTTTGTCTGCCGGAGCTGGCTTTGCCTACGCAACCTACACAATATTTATCAAAATTCTGCTGCCGGGCAGAAGAGCCGGGGCTGTTACGGCCATGGTGTTTTGTACCGGAGCAATCCTTCTTCTTCCCCTTTTATATGGTGCAGACCTGCGATGGGTGGCCCAACCGGCAGGTTTTATGGTGATTCTGCACTTAGGCATTATTGCCACGGCGGTTTCTTACATTCTATTCAGCAGGGGCCTGGCCCTGACCCAGGCATCAACCGCGGTAACCCTGTCCCTGGCTGAACCGGTCACCGCAGGCATGCTGGGGGTTTTTGTTCTTGGGGAACAGCTCACCTTTACTGCCTGGTGCGGTGTGTGTTGTATCCTGTCGGGCCTGAGCATCCTTGCCATTCGCAAGCCTGGTAAAAGGCGGGCACATTCACGTTAGGCCTGCTTGTGAAAGACCAAAGAAAAGCATATTTTTTTGCTCTGAGCACGGTGCTGCTCTGGTCCACCGTGGCCAGCGCCTTTAAAGTCAGCCTCAGGTACGTCTCTGCGGTTGAACTTCTGTTTTTTTCAAACATTTTCTCCATCATTGCCCTGGCCTGTATCCTCATTATGCAGCGAAAAACGGCATTGCTTGTCCGGGCAGGTGCCGGGGAGTGGGGGCGCGGAGTGCTTTTCGGGGCAATCAACCCTTTCGCATATTACCTTGTACTGCTCCAGGCCTATGATCTTCTGCCCGCCCAGCAGGCACAACCTCTGAACTATACCTGGGCCATTACCCTCACTCTTCTCTCCGTTCCCCTGCTCGGCCATGGGCTGGGCAAAAGGGATTATGCAGCTGTGGCTCTGTGCTACTTCGGCGTATACGTCATTTCAACCTCGGGGGATATTTTTTCCTTTTCCTTTGAAAATCCCATGGGAATCGGCCTTGCCCTGGGCTCGACCCTCCTGTGGGCCGCCTACTGGCTTCTCAACACCAGGGATAACCGGGATCCCGTAGTGGGTCTTTTCATCAATTTCATCTGCAGTCTTCCCATGATCGGACTTGTTCTTCTGGCTACAGGCGGAACTTTGGAAATCCCATGGCAGGGAATTTCAGGCGCGGCCTACGTTGGCTGCTTTGAAATGGGCATCTCATTTGTATTGTGGCTCATGGCCATGAAATACACCGAATCAACGGCAAAAATCGCCAACCTCATTTTTCTGTCACCTTTTCTCTCCCTTATTTTCATCCATTTTTTTGTGGGCGAAGATATCAAACCGTCTTCCTTTGTCGGACTTGTACTGATTGTGGGCGGCCTAGTTATCCAGAACAAAGGAAAGTAAATACCCGTTCACTTTACTGCACGCTTCAGGGCATATACCTGAACAGGAGCATCTTTGCCCTGGACACGGACTTCGGGCATTTCAGAAAAATCATACCGGTCTTTCAGAATGTCATACATGGTTTGGCTGACCAGAATATCTGTCCCAAATGTTTTAGACAAATCCTGAATTCTGGACGCCATGTTCACCGTATCACCGATGAGCGAATAGGCAGAACGATCTGCATTCCCCACCCTTGCGGCAAATACCGGGCCTGTGTGGATGCCGATACCGTGGGAAATGGTCGGCAGCCCCTGTTCTTTAAATTTTTCATTGAGCGTTAAAAGACGGCGGCGCATATCCAGGGCGGCATTGGCCGCGTCTGCTTCATGGCCGTACCGGGCCACAGGAGCTCCGAACACCGCCTCCACCTCATCGCCGATGAATTGCAGAATCAGGCCGCCATGGCTTTCTATGGCATGGGATATCTCGTCAAAATACGAATTGAGTATATGGATCAAATCCTTTGCCGGGGTAACCGCCACAAGGGGGGTGAAATGTCGCAGGTCGGCAAACAGGATGGTGGCCTCCTTGCGTTCTCCGTCCAGGGAGACGCGGCCCGAAAGAATCTCATCCCGGATCCGGGGATCCACATATCTTCCAAAGGCATCTTTTATTTTTTCACGTTCAAGCAGTCCCTGGTTCATGGCATTCAGGGTCTCACCGGCAAAACCGATTTCATCCGTGCTGTACACCTGGACTTTGCGGGTGAAATCGCCTTTTTTGGCATGGTTCATTACTCTGATAATATCCTGGACCGGGCGGCGAAGGTGGTGTGTTGCAAAAAGAAACAACCCTATGGCATAAACCATAAAGATGCCGCTCTCTACCATCAGCGTGCTCTCAAGGCTATGAAGAATGTACTCCAGTGGAAAATCATGCACTTCCTGCACGTGGCGGTATCTTTGAATGGTCAAATGGACAAAGGCAAGGGGCACCAGGGACACGGCACAGAACAGAGCTATAAAACGAATTTTCAAGCTGATGGTCTTCACCCCGGAAACCCCGGACAGATTCCCGTCGGGAAAAAACAAAGGGATTCGAAAAAACTGGGACATATGCTCCACCCAGAAAAAAGCCATGGTAACCGAGATCAACCCACTGCCCAACCCCACCCGGACCCCGCCCGGAAATCCTGCCGCCAGAAACAGAAAAGAGCCAACCCCCCATATCACACCATCAATAATCACTAGGAAATAAGGCGCATTAAGCACCCTGCGCCGGGCTTTTTCAAGGATATCAGGCTGGGGGGTCACATCCGTGTAGAACAAAGAAAGGCACTGGCGAACGGGTTTTTCATACCACAGGATCAAAGCCGAAAGAACAACGGTACAGAACAGACCGTAAAAAATATCCAGGGAATATATCGTACCCACAACTTTCCGGGACAACCATTCGGCCCGGTTCAAAAAAAATACATGGGTCATCCAGTCGCCCAGAATCATGGCAAGGGCATTGCCGATGAGCACCTCGCCTGCGATGTAATGCTTGACCCATCTGTTTTTTATCAGTTGAACGGGTTTCAACGGCATAGATTATCCGGCCAGCATTGAAGCCAGTCTGTTTTGAATAATTTGCCGGGCCTCTGACATAATCCGGTCAATAAGCTGCTTGCAGGTGGGAATATCGCTGATCAAACCGGCCACCATGCCGCAGGACCACACCCCTGTGTCCACAAGCCCTTCGGTCATCACTCTGGGGTAGACGCCGGCCACCTCGTCGAAGATGTCTTCGAACTTAATGGTTTTGCCCAGGCGGTTCTCCTTTTCAAGCAGTTTCTGGGTGGCCGGGTTGTTCAACACCCGTTCAGTGTTGCCCAAAGGCCGCATCACCAGGCGGGTATCGGTCTCCTTTGCCGCCAGGATGGCCTGCTTGACGTTGTCATGGACAGGAGCCTCCTTTGTGGCGATGAACCGGGTGCCCATGTTGATACCCTGGGCGCCTAATGCCAGGGATGCCACAAGGCTTCGGGCATCGGCCATCCCCCCCGAGGCCACAAAGGGAATTGTCAGCTCATCCGCAGCCCTGGGCAGAAGCACCATATTGGGGATATCATCTTCTCCGGGATGGCCGCCGCATTCAAACCCGTCCACGGATACGGCATCGCATCCGATCTGTTGGGCTTTAAGGGCATGGCGCACCGATGTGCATTTATGGATCACTTTAATACCGGCATCTTTAAGCATTGGCATATATTGCTCAGGATTGCGGCCGGCGGTTTCAACCACAGTTACGCCATTGTCAATGATGGCCTTGATATACCCGGGATAGTCCGGTGCATTCACCATAGGCAGAAAAGTCAAATTCACCCCGAACGGTTTGTCAGTCATATCTTTGCACCGGGAGATTTCATTGGCCAGATCCCCAGGCGTTTTCTGGGTAAGGGCCGTGATGACCCCAAGCCCGCCGGCATTGGATACGGCGGATGCCAGCTCGGCCAGGGCCACATAGTGCATGCCGCCCTGGATGATGGGATGCTGGATATTGAACAGTTCAGTTATCTTTGTTTTCATATTAATTGTCTTCATATTAATTGTCTTCATATTCTTTGCCTCCGAATATTACAGAACCATGGACCAAATACAAAAAAAACAGAAGGGCCACACCTGATAAGATAATTTATTTCCATAACTTGTACCTTTTCACAGGGCATAAATTACCCTAGCCTCCTTTATATGTACATGGGATTTATCAGATCGTGCAAAAAAGCAGGATGGTTCAGCAAATTCACAAAGCTGTTTTGGCTGTTTGGTATGGGCATATAAAAAAAACTTCCGGTTAAGGATGAATAGTAAATTTGTTTTTCCCCATAGCTATAAAATGGGCCGACTTTCATCAGGCATAAGATCTTCCTATGTTAGCTAAAGACATTGAAGTCAGTTTTCTCGTCCAATATTTCTCTTACCATTGAAATTCACTTTTTTTTATGCCAACATGGTGCCGGCAATTTCGTAGTCTGTTGAAAAAAAGGTTGTTTGGTTTCTTTGTACTTTACCCAACCTGCTATGCGCCGTGCCTTTTCAAAAGCTTTTGTAGATTGGGGAGCAAAACGAAACCCGACATAATTGATTTTAAAGGGAGGTGGATTATGAAAGGCGAAAAAGCACAAGAGATTGTAAAAGACATTTTAACCCGCATGGACATCCGGATCAATGGGCCCAGGCCCTGGGATATTCAGATCAAAAATCCCCAATTTTACCACCGGGTGGTAACCGGCGGTTCCCTGGCCCTGGGAGAAAGCTATATGGACGGCTGGTGGGACTGCGAGCGGCTTGATGAGTTTATCAAAAGGCTTTTGGAGTACAGGCTGGATAGAAAGGTCACATCTTTGAAGCCCCTGATTCTATGGGAAACCCTTTTAACCAGGATAACCAATGTCCAGAGCAAGACACGGGCCTTTATTATCGGAAAAAAGCATTACGATATTGGAAATTCCCTGTTTAAAATCATGTTGGACAAGGGACTGAATTATTCGTGCGGGTATTGGTACAAAGCAAAAAATCTTGATGAGGCCCAGGCCGGAAAATTAGATCTGATCTGCCGGAAAATCGGGCTTGAACCGGGGATGACGGTTCTGGACATCGGTTGCGGCTGGGGCGGATTTGCCAAGTATGCGGCCCAAAATTACAAGGCGAAAATCAAGGGGATTACCGTTTCCAAAGAACAGGCCGCCTATGCCCGGGAACGGTGCAAAAATCTTGATGTAGAGATCGTGCTTGCCGACTATCGCACATTGAACGAAAAATTTGACAGGATCGTTTCAATCGGCATGTTTGAACATGTGGGCTGGAAAAATTACAGGACCTATATGGAGGTTGTGCACCGGTGCCTGAAAGATGACGGACTTTTTTTGCTTCACACCATTGCCGGAAATACCTCTGCCAAAAACACAGACCCCTGGATCAACGCCTATATTTTTCCCAACTCCATGCTTCCCTCGGCCCGTCAAATTTCCCAGGCTGCCGAAGGATTGTTTATCCTTGAAGACTGGCACAGTTTAGGTCCTTACTATGACCGGACTCTTATGGCCTGGTATGACAATTTCATCCAGAACTGGAACCAGATAAAAGATGAGTACGACGCCCGGTTTTTCCGGATGTGGACCTATTATCTTCTCTCCTGCGCTGCCAGTTTCAGGTCCGGCAGAAACCAGCTGTGGCAGATTGTCTTCTCCAAGTCCGGAATCAGCAGGGTTTTTCGCAGTGAGGGAACACTATTTGTGTGAGGGATTGTAATTCCGGGGAACACGAAATAAAGCCAATAAGGATAGATCGTGTGAGGGACGAACCATTATCTATCCTTATTTTTATTGCCAGTTCCTGCATTACGGGAATTACGATATAAAAAAGGTGTGATTTTATTTTATTACAAAAATTTTTTCTACAGGATCAAACCATTTACCTGAATTAAATCTAATCAGACGAGAATCACAAAGTTCCTTGCGGTTTTTGGGTTTTGTATATGAAATTTCATAATAAACAACCGCCTCATTCCCCTCCTGATAGATCCCGATAACCTCAATTTCCTGTGCAGACTGACTTTGAAAATATGCTTTAACATCCGAAATGCTTAGAATTTTTGAATCAACAATATTCTCATCAGCCTGGCAAAAGGATGAAAATAACAGCGATGTAAAAATTAAAATAAATATTAATTGTTTCATAGTACCTGGAATTATTATTTAGTAGTCCTGTTTTTAAGCCTGTCATTTTGAATCTTTTGCATTTGTTTTGTTCTTTCAGCTAAAGATTCCAAACCAATTTCTTCTCGTAATCTATCAACAATCTGTGGATTTTCAATGGGAAAAGCTGCTACGTCACCGTTTTCATTAATGTCAAATTGAGTACCATATTTCTGGGGCTTACCTGACATTGTCAGTATACGGTCATGTAAAAATGCCAAATGACGCCCTTTTGCCTGTTTGCTTGCAACAGCTTTTTCAAGAAGAGGAAGACAGGATTCCATAAAACTTTTGTCCAACACTGCATGCTGGACAATGAGCCAGGCAGCTTCTGCACCATCTTCTCCGACTAAATTTATTCCCGGCCATCCAACCTCTGCGATTATTTCTTTCATCCTTCGAGTATTTTTTTCATGAATGTTTTTAATTTGGGGATGGTATTCAACGGTTCCAAGCTCACCTTTATCGTGCAGTTCTTTCAAGATTCGTTGATCTTCATCAGCCATGGCTATAAGTTCATTTTTAAGAATTATGTTCATAGTTTCTTTTGAGGTTTAATTACTGGGGTGAGGCGCGCGGCAGTTTTACGCGTCCCTATCAGCAGTTTTTTTAAGAAATATATCTTACCATTCCGGGGGCGATGGATATTAACAGCTCTGCTTCCTTTGAGTTTGGATCAATTAATTGGAAATCTGAAAATTCAAAACCGGGCGCAACTGAACATCCCACCAGGACATCGCCTGCAATTGCTTCTGCGGCTTGCCATATGCCCGCCGGGATAACGTGGCAAAAACAGTTGTTACTTGCCGACAGTTCTGTGCATCGGGGAGCTGTTTCAGATCCGTCCCAAGTATAAAGATTGAGTCCGACCCCCTGATACAAATTCCAAATTTCATCCGAGGCCACTTTATGAAATCGGCTTACTTCGCCTGATGTCAAGGAAAAGTAGATGTGCGTTACAGCGGATTTAATATTCCCCTCTCCCAAGAAAACAGTATTGCCGGACCTATATACTTCACGGAACCGGCCACCTTCTGGATGTTCAATAAGATCAATCGGTTTTAAAATATCCATATGTAAATCTATAATATTCCTTCTCGCGGTAGCCCCCCGGTCACCCGGTGCCCCCGCACAGTCCCGGACCTACGGTTTTCCCGCATCCGGTTCTTTGGTTATACTCGCTTTCGTGTAAGACATCTGTCTATGTGAACACGCAATGTTGCCTGTTAACAACCCGCATTTTGGGCTTGGCAATAAGCCTCAGCCGTTACTTGATCAACCCCGCCGCCGGCTTTCTTGTTCAGATCCTTCCAGCAGTCCATCAGAAATCAGTAGTTCAAACATTTTATCCTAATTCGTTACGATCTATCCTAATTTCAATTACTGCGACGAGCTACCGCTAATCCCATGCCTGCTAAAACCATCAGGCCTCCTGAAGTTCGAGATACTGTTTTAATTGCTCGTCGGCTTTTTAAAAATAATCTTGCAGAACCAGCAGTTATTGCCCAAACTGACGTTACAGTAAAAGTTATTAATAAAAATGTAGGCACGATCACAGTAAGCTGGAGTGATATAGGACGAGTGGCATCTATAAACTGGGGTAGAAAAGCTGCTATAAATACGAGGCTTTTCGGATTAGGGATTGTAATAACAAGTCCTTGAATAAAAAGATTCTTTTTTGATACCTTAGACGTATTAAACTCTAAAGGTGTATTTGCGCTTCTCCATTGCTTTATACCAAGATATACAAGATAAGCTGCTCCGGCCCAACGTATCCATTCAAATGCTTCTGCGACAGTGCTAAGCAAAGACACAAGCCCTATAGCTGCAATCAGTAACTGAACAGCAATCCCCATTGTCTCGCCAGCAACCGTTGCTATTGCAGGTCTCCAGCCAAATGAAATACTATGAGCAACTGTCAAAATAACACTGGGACCAGGTAATGCTATCATTATTGACGTTGCTATAACGAATGCAAAAAACACTTGTAATTCCATTGAAGATAACTCCTTGTATTTATTTAGATAAAACGCTTATAAACAATGCCGCGGGTTCAAGACCGGCATACAAATTCCTGATATGAGGTTTATATCGTGTGCGCTTTTATGGTGCAACGATAATTTGGTAAGATTTTTAGAAATGTTTTCAAAAAAAGCGGGTTGTTGGCTTTTCATTATGGGCTGCATCTTCATCGCTCCGCATTCCTTTGTTACCGCAGGATATGTACGTCTCCCCTTCAAAGAAACTCCTATGGCTGAACTCGTTACATCCGCTATTTTTAAGGTTCCTTGAACCAGTTACATGTTCCGCCCTTCGGCTCCAACATCCTTGTCGCTTGCCAACAGTTTTACCCTCGGATACGTCACCGCATCTTCATCGGCTGCCGGTTTGTTTGTCCAGAAATATTTCCATTAATTGAAAATAAGATAATGTATTTGCTTTAATGGAATTGATTGATTTTATTTCATCTCCAATTTTGATTCCACTTTTTTCTGCTGAAGTATTCGGCCATACACCTGAGACCAAAACTTTACCGTCTTGTTTCTTCAGCCCCATTGAATAGACTAAGGGATTTCTTTCAAGTAACTCACCGTTAGGGAGCAGAAACATTTTTTTTGCCGGGTAATCGATAGTAACTAAATATTTACTAAGAAGATCATTGCCAACAAGCTCAATGGAGTCTTCTTTGAGGTTGGATGATACGGGAATATTGTGCAACTGGAGCGCACCAATATTTAATTCATTGACTCGTACGGCATAACTTTCTTTTGATTGTCCTCCAATATCAGCTGACATACTGCCTTTTGCTTTTATTGCGTTGCCGTTTTTAAACGATTTTGTTTTTTTTATTGATGATACTGAAAGAAGTGTGTGTGGAGTGCCAGTGTCAATGATGACACTGGATTTGATATGACCATCTATCAGACATGGGGCTTTGGGAGCAAAACCATTTTTCATATCTGGTTCAATTGGAATTTCAATAGCATGAGCTTGTAATTCGAGAGATTCTCTTGATTGTGAAAGTGTGATTTCTTTTGTCTTGTAATTAATGGTTACCTTAAAAAATTTTAAAAAATTTGAGCCCAATATTCCATCGATATTTTCTGGAAAAAATTTTAAAAAATTTGATTCACTTAATATTCCAGTAGCGCAATCAGTCACCCCCATATTTCCGACTGATATTTTATCTATTGTTACCAATTGGATTGTCGTTGAATTTCCCTCACTACCCTTGGTTTCGACTTCTAATCCTGATGAAATATTTAGTTCTTTTGCAATAGATTCTCTTATTAATGTTATGGCTC
Organism: uncultured Desulfobacter sp.; assembly: GCF_963665355.1. Classification (GTDB taxonomy): domain Bacteria; phylum Desulfobacterota; class Desulfobacteria; order Desulfobacterales; family Desulfobacteraceae; genus Desulfobacter. Next base: position 2,469,217 of record NZ_OY762229.1, on the reverse strand, counting down.
CAGTGTCAAATACAAGAGTATATTCTTTCTGTAAATTATTGAATTTGGCTTTAATAAGCATTGGGTGCTCATTCAGCGTAAATGGAATAGTGCTGCTTATTTGATTATTAGTAGCGGCTTTACCACTGTTCACTATAGTTACGGCCTTAAAAGCGGAACAACTGCATACTAATGTTATAGTTGTTAACACAAAAAAATAATTGCAAGATCGTTTCATTTTCTATGTCCAGTATTTAGCATGCCTCTCACGGTAGGAACGCCAGTCACCCAGCGCCCCCCGCACAGACCCGGACGTACGGTTTTCCCGCATCCGGTTCCTCGGTTATACTCGCTTTCGTGTAAGACATCTGTTCATGTGAATACTCGATGTTGCCTGTTCACAACCCGCATCTTTGGCTTGGCAATACCCAAAAGATCTATCGCTTTTGTAAAAGCCTTCAAGGTGAAGCTTTTACGCTTCCCTCCCCGGCGATTCAGCCATTTGAAGGCACATGCTTCAGCCCAGCTGTAAAAGCTTATCCGAACTTTCATGCCGGGATGAAAACGATTGAACCGGAGCATTGCTGTTTTCCCCGGTGCCACCTCAAGATTGAACTTGCCAAATCTGCCCTGAAGCTCTCGGTAAAACCGCTCAGCTTTCAACCATTTACGGATCAGGCCCAGAAATGCTGCATCATCAATCCGTTCCCGGAGCATTCGCATCAACCAGTCATGATCAATATTATCGAGAAGCCTTTTATATCTGCTTCCACGATATACCCAATCTTTCCGAACTGCAGGTTGAACTGCAAGTCCTCTATTGCCTCCCTATCACTGCGATTGGGTCTATATCCATAACTGGTGTCTATAAAGTCCGATTCAAAAATTGATGACAGAATTTTGGCACAGGCAAGTTGCACCAGCCTGTCCTCAAGCACCGGTATTCCCAGTGGCCTTTCTTTACCATTTTCCTTTGGAATGTAACATCGTCGCACCAATTTAGCGCGATACTGCTTTTGTTTCAATTTTCCGGCCAGTGCCTGAATGTTGACTTCCAGGTTCTTCCCGTAAGCCTCTGCCGTTACTTGATCTACTCCACCGGCGGCTTTCTTGTTCAAATCCTTCCAGCAGTCCATCAAAAATCGGTAGTTCAGACATTTGTACAGATTTTGAAAGCGGTGTTTACCACAAACGTCTGCCTTAGTTGCTATTCCCCGCAGTGAGGTTGGCTCGTATTTCTCCAGCCCTACTTTGTCCGGTACGAGTTTCCTTTGCGGGCGGCGTACTTCCGTCAGGTCCTTCCCCATGTAGTGGGCTTTCCCCACCTCCGAGTAATATGCCTGATAAGACACCCCATTGGCATGTAGAGGTCCGTCAGTATCCCGATTTCCCTCCCACCTGAAGCTTACGTCTAACATTTCATTGGTGTAGTGCACCATAATCTTCCGGAACCTTTGGGGCTTCCCGAGTTCTGCAGCGTATCTCTTCCTGCATGCCACGGCCTGGGGACTCCGGCGGACCTCCACATCCTTGCCAATAGCGGATGCTTCTGTATTGCCTTCGGCGACCGTTAAAACCCTCGGCGTCCGCGGGTTGCTCTCTCGAAGCTGTACCAGCACTTCAGGGTGCACGACCACCCCTGCGGCCTACAGGATTCTCTGCCTACGCTTAACCCATCTTGATAGGTGGAGCCTTTAGGCGGAACCTGTCAAGGCGCTGGGGCAGTTCTGCTCAGCTCCGCCGATAGGCTCGTCCGCGCAGCGGGCGAGCCTATCGGGGAGTTGAGGGGCGCGACGACAGGAGCGTCTCTCTCGAACGATTGGTTATATCTTTATTTTTCTTTCCATCTTTCAAGTTTTGGAACATTGCGAGTGAAAAACCTACCAATTATTCTTGGAAAGCCCATTTCTTTCATTTTTTCAACGCAAAAATCCTGCATTTGTTCTGGTGTTGTAATCTCAGGTTGGGTAAATTTTCCTGATTGATAGCAATAACTACAATACATTTCATTTTTGCTTCCATCAGCGTTAGTACCACCAGATTTTGGGTCTCGTTTCATTGGCATTCCGCAACTTTGACACGTTTTATTCATTTTTATCCTTGTTTTATTTTGTTTTATGATATGCCTTTTGATTTTTTCCATTTACGTATCCTTGAGCGAGCATTGGCGTAAGGCGAGGAAGTGTTAAACTGAATCATTCTGCCAAAAGGATACTTTTTATACCAGCCTGTTTCGTAAAGATACTTGTTGTCAAGACTTTCAATTAAATCAAGAATTTTTGATACAACTTCATCATATTGCTTGAGAAGAGATTTAAAATTGTCATTCTCGTAATCTTTGTAAAATTTTTGAGCCAATCTTCCCATTTCGTTCATTTTGAATCCGGTCTCGGGTAAATCAGGCATAGTGCCACCGGAATAAATTTTGTGCCATTTAAGAACAAGATTGCCCCAGCCAACAAGATAAGCCATCAAATTACATACACTCATTTGGGTGTTTTTAACATGCCCTTCCATTTCCTGTGTTTCGGTTAATTCTGAGGGGATATTTATGAGGTCATCTTTCAACTTTTTATAATTTGTTTGGATTGCTTTTAATAATTCCTCTTTGTTTGCTGGTACTGCCATTGTTTCTCCTTTGAAATATAACGTGGCCATCACCGGCAGGAATGGAGCGCAGCGGAATTCCCGTCCGTGTGAATGGCGTGGTTCGGTGTTTTTTTATTTGACTGCAATTACTGTGACAAATCCCTTATCAACTGTAGACTCAATCTGGGTAAAGCCAACGTTCGAAAGTTGTTCATCTATCCATTCTTTCGATAGCCTTAGTTTTCTGTAGTAACTCCTGGATAGACACCAGTTGCCTTCTTTCTTTCTGTACACAAGGTCATGAACTTTAACAGTCTCAGGTTCATATTCCAGGAAACACGTAAATACAGTGTCATCATCACTCTTCACGGGAATGAACCGATCAAGATCTGAAAGCTCAAATGACAAATCTCGAAAAGTGAGGATAAATTGTCCGCTTTCTTCCAGTGAGGTCATTACCTTCTCGAAGAGAGAAAGTACCTTAGCTTTGGTTTCGAGATGACAAAGTGTGTCCGTCATACAGACAATTAGTTCGGCGTTGCCTTCGGTATGTTTGTCGAAATCAACAAGGTCATCTTGGACTATTTTAATAGGTAATTGATCGGAACGGCATTCTAATTCACTCAGTAGCTTGTTGTCGAGATCAACGGCAGTTACAGTAAAACCAGCCTTGGCCAACGGAATGGACTGAAATCCGCAGCCCGCCCCAAGATCAATAGCAACTCCAGAGCGAGTAGGACTAACCTTATGCATCTTGAAGAATTCGGTATTCTTATTAAGACCGCTCTCAAAACCGTCAAACATCCAAATATAGACATCCGATAAGACATTTTCGTAATGTTCTTTTACAGTAGACATTTGCTCTTTTTTCTCCTTATGGGTGGTCACCGAACGGCGGAGCTGAGCAGAATCTGTATAATTTCGGATCGAGCTTGCTCAAAATCCGAATATTAGACAGATTTCTGTTCCAGCGTCTTGATAGGTGGAGCCTTTAGGCGGAACCTGTCAAGGCGCTGGGGCAGTTCTGCTCAGCTCCGCCGATAGGCTCGTCCGCGCAGAGGGCGAGCCTATCGGGGAGTTCAGCCGCCCGGAGACGAGAACCGAGCAGTTCCCTAAAGCTAAATTCTTATCAAAAACCAAGGTTCTTTCAAAAAGCCGATAACTCTCCGGGTCGGCCTGCAGCGTTTTGATACTGGAGAAGGCCCCTTACCCTGGCACCATGTTTTGCAATACAATAGGGGTAATGACCAACCTTTATAAGGAGGCTTTCTCATGCAATTTTATACGAAAACGCATCAATATTACTGTGGAATCGATCTGCATACAAACAAAATGTTTATATGTATTCTCGATAATGGCGAGGATATCCTGCTGCACCGCAATATCAAGGCTGAGCCGGAGGCCTTTTTAAAAGTCATCGAACCATTCCGGAAAGATATCGTTGTTTGTGCTGAATGCATGTTTTCATGGTACTGGTTGGCAGACTTATGTGCTGAAGAAAAAATCCCTTTCATCCTGGGACATGCACTGTATATGCGTGCCATCCACGGCGGCAAAAGCAAAAATGATAAGATTGATTCTCTTAAAATAGCCTCTCTGCTCCGGGGCAAATTAATTCCCACAGCATATGCCTATCCTTCCCACATGCGCTCAACCAGGGATTTAATGCGTAGAAGAAACTATTTTATGCGAAAACGTGCAGAGCTTTTTACCCATACTCAAAATACAGCCAGCCAGTATAATTTGCAGGAGCCTTTGGGGCGGATCGCCAACAGATCCCGCAACTAACTCTGGCATAAATTTTATGACCAGGCCGGTTTTGAATAGGACGGTATGGACACTCAAAGGGCTCAAGATCTGGATAATGCGGCGGCTGCGAAGTCTTGTCTGGAAACAATGAAAAAATCCAAAAACCAGGGTTCGTAACCTTGAGAAACTTGGCATCGCTCACAAAGACGCCATGCTTTGCTGTAATGCCCGGAAAAAGTACTGGCACATGAGCAAAGTCAAATGGGTGGCCATTGCCATGCCTGAAAGATATTTTATTGATAAAGGATTATATCTGCCCGGGAACTGATTCCTAAAATCAGCCGAACCGCCCTGGTACGTGATCCGTATGCCGGGTGGTGTGGGAGGGCTCCTCAGTGATGGGGAGTCCTATCCCGATTATCCTTTATCTTTCCATGGATTCACTATTGTAACATTCGTTGCGGCAAAGTCTTTTTCATTTCTTGTTACGACAATTAAATTGTGTGTTTGAGCTACTGCTGCTATCAAACTGTCAACGGATGCAACAGGAGTACCATTATTCTCTGCTTTTCCCTGAATACTTCCCCAACTTTCTGCAACGGTCAAATCAATGGGGTAGATTCTTGCTTCGTAATTTTCCAATAATGTATTAAGCCAGTTTGTAAGCCGATATTTCTTTTTTGAGTCAGGAAGTTTGGTAAGACCTTTTCGTATTTCCCCAATGGTTATGACAGATAAAAAAAGCCTCTCATTAGGAGTGTTATTGATCCAATTTATGACGTTTCCGTTTGGAGTTGCTTTGACTAATTCTGATATCACACAAGTATCTAATAAATAATTCAAAATTCAACATCCCTCGGATAATCTTTTTGTCTTTCAAATTCAAAGCCATCATCCATTTTGGGGCAATTTAAAAGAAATTCTTTCAATGTCGGTTTTTGGGTGGTTATTTTTTGATATTCTTTAACCGATAAGATAACTACAGCTTCCTTCCCCCTACGCGTTACATACTGTGGCCCCATTTTCAAAGCATTTTCAACAACCTGACTGAATTTTGCTTTAGCATCTTGTAATTTCCATGATGTATTCATAAAACCTCCTGTTGATCGTTTTTAATACTGGTCAGTCTAGTCCAGTTGTAATGTTGAGTCAATTCTTTTCTTTGGTTATTGCCGGGCATTCTTTTTAGGAGGATAACGGCGGAGCTGAGCAAAATCTGTCTAATTTCGGATCGAGCTTGCTCGAAATCCGAATATTAGACAGATTTCTGTTCCAGCGTCTTGATAGGTGGAGCCTTTAGGCGGAACCTGTCAAGGCGCTGGGGCAGTTCTGCTCAGATCGGGTCAGAGGGAGTCCATCGACTCCCGTCTGCCCACAGAACCGTGCGTACGGGTCCGTACACGGCTCCTCATGTCACTTTTATCCATTGATCAAGACCAAACCAATGCTTCATCCTGTCGTTCGATCTTATTTCCTGGCCCAATCCATCTTTGAACCAAGGGATTGAGTATGCTTTAGCTAAGGCAAACGTTGCGGACAGAGCCCATCTACCTTTATTTGAATAAGCAGATTTTGCGGCCGCTTTCCGTGATACTCCCCGCTTTATCAGTTTTCTGAACAGGTGGCGGCGTCTCTTCTGTTGATCGACTAACCGAGATCGCAGCCTCCTTCTGATATGAGCTTCAATTCGTTTTAACTGGGATGGGTATTGGGTCATCAGGTAATATCCTGCCCACCCCTTATACCAGTTATTTATTCGCTGGATTGTCAGCTCAAGGGGCGTATGCGTACCTCGTGGTGTCAACTCCTTGACTTTCTCCAGGGCACGTTTCATTGATTGCGCTGATATGGCTATTGCCCCATTGATTACAGTCATGCCAAGGAATTTCACATCCTTAGATCGGCCTACTTTGCTTTTCTCCCGGTTGATCTTCAATTTGAGTTTGCCTTCGATAAATTTACTGATACTTTCCATTACCCGGTTAGCCGCTTTTGGGGACCGGACAAATATATTACAGTCATCACCCTCTGTCACGTACGCAAGGTACTCCAAGCAAACGCACGCCCGCATTGCCAGGTTTGGGTATCTCTACCCGTCGAACCGGATTTGGTTTATAGCTCCAGCTTTCGAAATCCTTCTTGAGCTGGGCCAGCTCTTCTTCAACACGGTCCTTAAATCCCTCGATGGTGACACCGTCTATTCCAGGCGCCCCACCGTTCTTCTTCACCGCTGCAAAGCCTGCGTACAGGTTAGCCTCATCGCAGAGCTTTTCAAAGAGACTTCTCTGATCAACAAATAGGTCAAGTTGCCTCATTTTGCTTTTCATTATGGGCTGCATCTTCATCGTTCCGCTGTTCCTTTGTTTCCGCAGGATATGTACGTCTCCCCTTCAAAGAAACTCCTATGACTGAACTCGTTACATCCGCTATTTTTAAGGTTCCTTGAACCAGTTACATGTTCCGCCCTTCGGCTCCAACATCCTTGTCGCTTGCCAACAGTTTTACCCTCGGATACGTCACCGCATCTTCATCGGCTGCCGGTTTTACGCCTACTATGGCTTCATCTGAAGACCCTCTGTCCGTAACGGCTACATTGCTGTGCCGCTTAGGGCTTGGCTGTCGCAGTTACAACGGCCCGGATCAGACGGCCCGTCACCGGGTAAGATCGTGCACTTTCCTTACTCGCTCACCTCCTCTACCCAGCAGAATTACGGAAAGGATATTGGGCTTTGATAGTCGAGGGTATTTCGCCCGTTCCGTCAGGCCTACCAGAGGTTCACACCGAGTTTGAGCAGCAAGTTTAGCGCCGGCTTCCTTCAGATCCCTCATTGGCTTCCCTTCACCGGGTTATCCCTCCTCGGGCAGATCCGGGAAGTTTCTTCGGGCACCCTTGCCTTTGCCTACATATTCCCTCCTTTCAAGGGCTATGGCTGGACTTACACCAGCTAGTTCACGACCATGCCGGTCACACCTCACACGATCTATCCTTATTCGTTATGTGTTTTTTCGTTTCGGAATATTACAGTCAATATTTTTTGCTTTTTCAGTGTATATATAAATGGTTTCGATAAGATTTTCGACGATATCTAAGGCCGCAATCAGTTCAATCTGGGTTGGGCTATAAGACCGGTGTATTGCGGCATGTCCAACCTCTAATATATGCCCTAATGTTTCTTCTTGTATTTTTGATATATAACCTTGATTCTGAAATTCTCTCATGTTTTTTTTAAATGATTTTTGATCTCCAATTTTCGAAATCATTATATGTTCCAATAAAGCTCGAACTCCCATTATACCAAGCCTTGGACAATCACTTTGAAGAGAAACATGGACCTCTCTCAATAAATCCCAAACATGTTCCTTTTCTGAAGAACCGTCAAGAAAAGTTGAGAATACTGATGAAAAAGCAAAATCAATATTCCATGAAGGTTTTTCTCTTAATTGTTTGGATGGGAACACCCATTCGTCTTCCATATCCATTCCGGTACCATCTTTATTTTGCATCCATGAGCTGAATCTATAATGTGGTTGTTCACAGCCACAACATTCTGTAACCATACATTTGGAGCAATAATCATATTTTTCATCGCTTGGTGAGCGATAAGATTTTTCAAAAAGAATTTGCTGCCATGTATCAACATTGCAATTGCAGCAGTAAATTTTGACTTTATCATTCATACCTAATGCTTTGGATTTTTGGCACATAACGCCTCACATCACCGGCAGCGAAAAGCAGAGCGAGGAACGAGCGGCGCTTTTTGCTGTCCGAGTGTATGTGATTGTTATGTGCCAATTGAACTCCTATATTGATCAATCATTTGATCAATGGAATAGTACATACTTTCATGCTGTCGCGATTTTTGTTTTTCGTAAATCCAATCAAATATTAAAGGATTAGTCTTTCTATTAATGAATATCTGATCTTGGACGGCTCGTGCTCGCTCCATCAGCCTGGATTCGCTCTCCTGCATTGCCAATAGGTTATCCCAAGAATCATTTACAAAATTCTTTAACGATGTTAATTGGCTTATGGCTTTTTTGTTATCAATCCATTGCCTTGTTGAGAAAATGACTATTGGCAATGCTGGGGCAAGAACGATGAGGAATAAATTCTTTAAAGTCATACCCTCATATAATCCAATTGCCACCAAGAATAGAATCACAAATAGTGCAATTGCACCCATTAATTTAGAAAAATAATCTCGTAACTCGGAATCCCAACAGAGATTTGATCTTTGGCAAATAATCAATGAGGTCTCAATCGGTAAATTATCCAATTTGCTGGAATACCAGTCTTTCAGTTTTGATAATTCATCTGGTCTCTCTCTAATTGGACGTGAGTATTTATTTACATCTTCATGATCCGGCATACTTCCGATTGCTACATTATTCCATGGCAAGCCTAACACTGTTGTGTCGAATAGTTCCTGTATCTTTGCTGCTTTTTCTTTCAGGTTGTCGACAAGGGATGTAAGAATTAATACATCTAGCAAAGCCACAACAACACCAGTAAAAGCAGATACCCATGAAATATCCACCTGTTGAAGTCCGACCAGTTGTGAAATATCTTTATCATTTAGGATTAATGCAGCAATGGAAACAAATATAATAAGAGGAACGCTAAGAAAAATTTGAATTGCAGTTATGCTTTTTGCTTTCTTGTATAGAGTCCTCTGGGCAGCCAAATAATTCAGTTTTTGAGGCTCATTTTGTCTTTCTGAAAAGCTATCAACCATATTTTGGGAACTCCCCACCAAAAACCTCTCTCCATTTGTTGATCGATCCTCTATGATCATCTTCTGACTCTAGTCTTCTTGCCTCTGTGGCTTTGTAGTAATCCCCATTAGCTCTATCCCATATCTTGCTTTTTTCCTCTGTCGACAGGTTGTTTATGTTCCCTTGTATTCCCTTCGGGTCATTAACTACGCCATAAACACTGTCTCTTATATGCAAAAATAGTTTTGGTATTTCCAAATCGACATATTCGCTTGCAGTACTTGCAGAGAGAGAATCATAATAATCCAAAATCATATTTTCTATAAGATACGAACCCATTGATGGCATTGTTGGTCTTCTGTTCCAATACTTTAAAATACGAATAGCATTTAGGATATTTCCGTTATGTCGCTTATTTATCGACTGCACCCTATCCCTGTCTTTTCTCGGATCTGTTTTTTTCCAATCTCCAGAGCCATCTGGAATCAGATAGTAAGTTTTACCTAAATAATCTTCTGTGGTAAAGAAGCAGGGCACTATATCAAAATTCCAGACGTATGATGTCAACTTGACCGTTGCTGCTTCTTGATTCCTCTTAATATCAGCCTTTTCGTATTGCGGAACCTGAGTCAATAATGAAACAAACTTATTGATCACTCTTCGTGAATTCAGAATATTTGTATTATCGTAACAAAGCCGTTTTAAGCTGGGTGCACTATCGCTAACATTGATTTCAATCGAGTTACTTGACTCGGAGTAATTGCCGCCTTGGGCGTGCAAGCAGATCATAATATCTATGTCATCTAAAGGACGCTTTTTTGTCTTTCTTGCATAAGAACCAAAAAATATGTCCTTCTCTGAATATAAAGCAGGGAAATTCGCGTCTTTATCTGGAAAGGCATGAATCTGACCGACAAGCCAGTCTCTGCTTGACATTGCTCTTTGAGAATCGGCTGAAGCAAGATTTACATAATCTTTCTGAAACTCGTTAAATGCTGATATAACAGTAGTCGCCACGCTTACAATCCCTTATATTTTATGACTATGACACATAACCAGTGAAATAGGCAGAATGGGCCAATATGGTAATAGGCAGATTCTGTCTATTCATTTTTTTGTGAAACAGTTTAAAGCAAAAATTCGTCTTGTTTGAGATAATCACTCATGGTCCGGAAATGCAAGATTAAACTTTCACATACAGAAGTCGACCGCCTACTCACCGGTGTTTATGTAGGAATTTTTTTATTGTATCTTCGGCCTCATATATTTTTCCTGCCATGAAAAGCCAACATTCAATCTACCTGGAGCACTCCTTCAAATGAAAACAACAGTTGGCCTGGGACAGCGCTGACGGGTTCGACTTGCCATTTGAGGTATCCGCGGTTGATTTTTTTTAGGCGGGCTTTATATTCTTATTACGTTTTGGCACCAACACAATTTTAAGTGAATTAAACAAATGTCAGTTTGGAGGAATAAAATGGCAAATCAGTTTAAAACCGGCATGCTGCTGATCATGATGACCGGGTTGTTCCTGTTTCTCGGGTATATTCTGGCAGGACAGACCGGCATGTTCATTGCTTTGATTTTTGCAGGCGTCATGAACATTACAAGTTATTGGTATTCCGACAAGGTTGTATTAAGAATGTACCGGGCCCAGCCCCTGGACCGGGCCCAGGCCCCGGGTCTGTTTGATACCGTGGCCCGCCTGGCCCGCAATGCCGGACTGCCCATGCCCAAAGTCTATCTGATTCCCGAATCAGCGCCCAATGCCTTTGCCACGGGAAGAAATCCTGAACATGCCGTGGTGGCCGTGACCCAGGGCCTGATGGACATGATGGACCAACAGGAACTTGAAGGGGTGCTGGCCCATGAACTGGGCCATGTGAAAAACCGGGACATACTCATTTCCACCATTGTTGCCACCCTGGCCGGGGCCATCATGTGGATTGCATCCATGGCCCGATTCTCCGCCTTTTTCGGCGGCAGGGATGATGAAGACGGCGGGCTTGGCATCATCGGCGTACTCGTGGTCTCTATGGTAGCCCCCATTGCCGCCATGATTGTGCAGATGGCCGTGTCCCGGTCAAGGGAATACCTGGCCGACGCCACCGCCGCAAGCATCACCGGAAACCCCAGCGGACTGGCGTCTGCCCTGTCCAAGCTGGGAAGCTTCAGCCGCAGCCGGCCCCAGGTTGATGCCAGCCCCGCAACCGCCCATATGTTCATTGTCAATCCTTTAACCGGAAAGCAGATGATGAACCTGTTTTCCACCCATCCGCCCATTGAAGACCGTGTGGCCCGGCTATTGGGATCACGGCCCCAGGGCAACAATTTTTCCGGAACCCCATATCAGGAAAACAGAGACAAACAATCCGGCGGTGAAACCATGAATGATCAGAGTCGCTCTTTCTGGGACAATATGTCCTGACATTGAAGAAAAAAACTAAAATAGTCAGTTCAAGTTAATTTTGTCGTAGATCATAAAAATTAGCTTGAACTTTGCCATGTGTTTTGGCATCATTATCAGATGATCAGTTTCTTGATTTATACCTTAAGAAAAAACCAAGGCTGCCAGCAATGAAATTTATTGATCCTGTTTTGATGCCGCAAACACAGGTGGTTCAATCCACAGAACCCACACTGCCGACCATGGTCCAGGCACCCGGGCCTTTTATGTTCGCCCCCATCCCAGTCCCCCAGGACACATATACCCCTTTGGGATTTGCCACCATCATCATCACCATTGCCTCTGCCGCCACCATCGGATCCAACATGGTGGATGTGCACAATGGCACCATGAGCAAAACCCAAGCCGTAATCAACGGCTTTGCCAAAGGGACGGCGGCATCGCTTATTCTCTCTTTGACCAATAAAAAAAGTCTGGCAGATATCGGCATGACAGCCGCAGCACTTGCCGGAACCGGATATTTGATTGATAAAATAATGAAAAAAGGCCCGGAGGCCTCGTGTCCCCCCGGGGGAACGGATGCCCCATGACCGTGTGCACACACCGCCCTTTTACCATTGTCAGTGAGCTGCCTAACCGGGTACGGCTGAAAGGACGATTCCTGAGGGATCCGAATATGGATCCGGATTATCTTGAAGCCACCCTGGAAACCATCCCGGGGGTTCAAACCGCACGCCTGAACGGCAGAGCGTCTTCGGTCATTATCAGGTATGATGGCCGGGACGAAACAAGGGGGGCCGTATTAGGGTGCATCCAGGATCTGCCTTTAGATATATTCAAAGGAAAAAACGACAGAAAATCGCCACCATCTCTTTTGAACCTGTCGGTAAAAGGCATCATATCCCTTGCCTGTTTTTTTCTGCCTGCATTATTTGCCGCGCCCCTGGCTCTGATGCTGTCCGCACCTGTTATTCTGGATGGCATAATATGTCTTTGGAACCGAAAGCTTAAAGTTGAAGTTCTGGATGCCGCAGCCGTTTCCTTTTCCCTGTGGCGGCGAGATTATTTCACAGCCACCACCATAGTGGCCCTGCTTGCCCTGGGTGAATATTTTGAAAAAATCAGTGAGACAAAAACCACGGGCCTGCTTAAAAGCTTGCTAAAACCCCAGACCGACAAAATATGGATAGAAAAGGACGGCCAGGAGATCCAGATCCCTTTTGCAGAGGCTGGTATTGGAGACCGGGTGGTTTGCGGGCCGGGAGAGATGATCCCCCTGGACGGCCGGGTGGTGGACGGAGATGCTTCCATTAATCAAAGTTCGGTAACCGGAGAGTCTGTTCCCGTCCATGTCAAACCGGGGGATGAGGTGATCTCAGGTTCCGTCATTGAGGAAGGGCGCATTATCTTTGAAGCTGTTCATGTGGGTGCGGAAACAGCCGTAGCAAGGATTTCAAAATTTCTGGAAGACTCGTTGCGGTATGAATCCGATTCCCAGAAGAAAAGCGATGAACTGGCCGATAAACTGGTGCCCCTGACCTTTGGCCTGGGTGTGGGTCTGTTTGCCATGACCCGGAATCTTGAAAAGGCAGCTGCCGTACTTACGGTGGATTACTCCTGTGTGATCAAACTGTCCAGCCCTGTTGCCGTGCGTGTGGCCATGCACACGGCAGCTCGGCAGGGCGTACTGCTTAAGGGCGCCCAGGCCGTGGACAGCCTGGCCAGGTTGGATACGCTTGTATTTGATAAAACCGGCACCCTGACCCGGGGTGAATTACAGGTGACGGACATATTCAGCGCCCAGGGCCTGGATGATGATCAGCTTCTGGTACTGGCCGCCTCGGCGGAAGAACATTATGCCCACCCCGTGGCCGCAGCCGTGCTGGATGCGGCCAGGGACAGGGGGCTGACCCTTTCCCCCACCAGCCAGGTGGACTTTATCGTGGCCCACGGGGTGTCTGCATATATCGATGATCTCAATGTGCTGGTGGGCAGCCGCCATTTCATAGAGGACGACGAAGGCATTGACTGCTCAAGCGCGGACAAGGCAGCACGTGCTTTCCAGAAAGAGGGAAAAAGTCTGCTCTATGTGGCCCGGGACGGCAAGCTTGAAGGTGTTCTGGGCCTTCGGGACGAATTGCGGCCCGAAGCGCCGGCAGTGCTTGCCGGACTTAAGGCGGCAGGCATTAAAAAAATTGTTATCCTTACCGGAGACACGGAACGTACGGCCAATGCCCTGGCCGCTTCCCTGCCGGATGTGGACGAGGTGTATGCCGAACTGCGGCCCGGGGATAAAGCCGATATTGTGGCCCGGCTCAAGGACGAAGGCTGTATCCTGGGTTTTACCGGAGACGGGGTGAACGATGCACCGGCCCTGGTGTCTGCCCATGTGGGGATTTGTCTGCCTTCGGGTGCAGATCTTGCCAAGGAGTCTGCCCAGGTGATTTTACTCAAGGAAGACTTGAACAGTTTGCTCACAGCCCGGCAGATTGCCCTGCGATGCCAGGGAACCATAAAGCAAGCCTTTGTCTCTGCAGTGTCCCTGAATTCCTCCTTTTTATTGCTGGCTTCTTTGGGATGGCTTCGCCCTGTGGCCGCAGCAATCCTTCATAATGTATCCACCCTGGGAATTATCGGGTATGCAGGCATGAGGGAAAAACAATTGATTCATCCGGCCCCAGACATGCCTGAAAAAAAGAGCAGGCCATATAAAATTATAGGCGGCAATATCGCAAGTTCGTCATAATTAAATTGAATTTAACCAAAGAGGGAAACATGTATTCATCATTGCTTGATGCGCCTGTAAATACAGAACTGGTAATGCTCCAGGTCACCAACCCTGCCCTGGAAAAATGGTTGCAACGCATGGGACTGTTTACCGGCGGGCATATCATCCGGCATGACGAAGACATCAATTTTAATTCTGTCCGGGTACACGGGGACAATGGCGATGTGGTTATTCCGGCAGGCATGGTCATGAAGTTGTATATCCATCTTGAATCCGGTGAAAAGATACCTTTGAACCAGATGAAGAAAGGCCAGGAAGGCCATGTGGAGATTCATTCCGGCGGCCCATTTATTGAAAAGGGACTGGCCCGCTTAGGCATCCCTGTGGAGGGCAATATCCGTTTCATTCGCTCTTTGCCCCATATGGATTACCTGGTCCTGATCAACCGCAGAGAAAGAACCCGGCTGTCCGAAGGTGAAGCCGCAAGAATATGGGGGAACTATCCGGGAAAGGCGTCCACCCAGTTCTTCTTTGCCAGAAAAAATCTTGATTTTGAGGTTACGGAAGTGATGGGCGGGCCAAGGGGCGTCAAACACATAGAAACCCACGGGGTAACTGCCGGCGTAAAACTGACCCTGGAATCCATCGACCAGACCAACTCCCTGCAGGGACACGGACCTGAAAGAGCACCGGTTGCCATATCAAGTCCCGGAGGACTGCGCCTTTTTCTTACACCTGAAAAGGCAGGCGCAGTCATTGTCCGGACGGCATAGTTTAGTCTGATGTTGCGTTGGCCTCTGTTCTCGCCTCTTCCCAGAGAGTTCCGCATTTTTCTTTGGCTTTTCCCAAGCCTTCGGAAACACCTTTCTGGGTTTTGTAGGCCGCTTTCATGGCACCTTTGATAACCCGGTCAGACAGACTGGTTCTGGCAATATCCTCTTCCGCCTTTTTGCCTGCTTTTTTTCCAGCTTTATAAGCAAGAAAGCCTGCGGCACCAAGGACAATCCATCCTAAAGGATGTGCGACAACGGGTACACTCATATTTTTTCTCCTTCCTCTGTTGTTTTTGCCTTATCCTCTGTTCCCGGCACTTCCGTGATTCGGGAAGCGGCAGCCTCATCCTGTCCCTTTTTCTTGCCTGCTTTGTAAAGGGCATATCCGCTCACACCGAGTACGATCCAGCCAAGAGGTGATGCAGTTAATGGCAGATAAAACATGACACTCTCCTTAATATATGAATCGGTAGTTACCATAGAAAATACTTATAAGCATATATTTTCTATGGTTTTAATCATATGACCAAAACGTCTGCCTGTCAACTATTTAACTTTATTAAATATTATATTCCAAACCAACTTGAGATATGGAAAAATAAATGTTCGTAATTGCCATATTTATTTTCAAAAACAGGCATGAAACGCATCTACTTACTTTTCCAAAAATTAAGTAGTTTAGATAACCTGCTGACAAAATGTTTTCATATTGCAAAAATGTAGAAAATTCGCAATTTTTATCAGACTTTAGGCGTATCAGGTACTGGCAGGACTTTTTTGGATTTTTTTTCAGAATTGTATAAAAAATGATGCCACAGGGCACTGCCCGCGAGAAGAACCCCGGCGCCGGTATGGATATTTTTCATTGTTTTATTTCTTTTTAAAAAAGGAGCCGTAATCACCGCCACACCTAAGCTGGCAGTCATCGTAATTTTGGCAAATTCTTTTTTTATTTCAGGATCTATTTTTCCTGGCATTTCTTCTTTTTCTTCTTTTGATGGTTTTTTGTGTTCCCTTGCCGGTTTCCACTGCCAAGGCACAGGTGAGAATAGTTGCCAACCCGCATGCGATAGGTATAAACGGTGCCATATTTCCTCCTGAAATGCAATCAAGTATTATGTATTATTGTGACAAATTACCGGCAGATATTAGCCTGGCCTAATTTTATAGTCAATAAATAATTTCATACGTCGTTAAATATTTTAGAAAAAAAACCATATAAATTTTTTGATGCAAATTTAATTAAATTAAAATTAAAAGTTTGAAACGACTAATGAGATATGGTAGTCTCGCAACTTAAAGTAAACCAATTAGGTTAGAAAATCTTATGAAACAAAAATTAAACGGCAATTCCCAGGGCATAACCCGAACCCTGTTAAAAAAGAACGGTATCCGGGTAAGGCAATTTATGCCCGGCAGAATACGGGCGCAGGTTCTGTCCTGCCGCCAGGACACCCAAAAGGCATCCTGGATGCAAAAATTCATAAACCGTCAGGTGGGGGTAAGAAAGACGGAGGTCCGTCCTCCCAGCGGATCGGTTATTATCCTGTTTGATCCGTACAAAACAGATCTTGGCAACCTGATGCTGGCCGTTCTGGCCCAGGTGGCTCATCCTGTCAGCTTTCCCGATGACGATCCTGCCTCAACCTATGGCCCGGCATGTACCAGCTGTCTGTGTGAGACCCACCAAGACGCATCCTCTCCAGTCAAGGCCAGGCGGGTGGCATGGCTTACTTCTGTCATGGTTTTTGCTTTGGTTCGCAAATGGATATTCGGCCTGGCTCTGGCCCAAACCCCTTTAAGTTTTCTGGGAATAGCCGCCATGGCCGGCACAGTTCCTTTAATTAAAGAAGCAGTCAAGGACACCGCAGAAAAGAGAAAAGTAACGGTCAAACCTTTTCTGGCAGCGGGCTCTGTTGCCACGATCCTGATGGGAGAAGCCTTTTCCGCCATCCAGATCCTTTGGATTTATAATGTGGCTGAGCTCACCGAAGATTATGTGGCCCAGCGGTCCAGAAAAGCCATCCGCAACATACTGGAGGTCGCCCCGGCCACAGCCTATGTGATGAGGGACGGCATGGAGGTTGAAACACAGGTGGCCGACATCCGGCCGGATGATGTGGTGGCGGCCCATACCGGTGAAAAGATCCCTGTGGACGGCACCATCCTTGACGGCGATGCCCTGGTGGACGAAGCCACCATTAACGGCCGCTCGGAAGCCGTGTTCAAGGATATCGGAGACAAGGTCTATGCCGGCACTATTATCTCCCAGGGCACCCTGTTCATCCGGACCGTGAAAACCGGCCAGGACACCTATCTTGCCGGAATCATGCGCATGGTGGAAAACTCACTTGCCAATAAAGCGCCGGCCGAGCAAAAGGCGGACGAGCTGGCAGCCAGGCTGCTGAAAATCGGCCTGGCCGCCACGGCAGCCACCCTGGCCCTGACCCTGGATCCTCTGCGTGCCCTGACCGTCATGCTGGTAATGTCCTGCCCATGCGCCACGGTTCTTGCCGCCTCATCAGCGGTGACTGCTGCCCTGGCCAATGCGGCGAAACACTCCATCCTCATTAAAGGCGGCCTTTATCTTGAAACCGTGGGCAAAACGGATGTCTACTGTTTTGACAAAACCGGCACCCTGACCCAGGATCTGCCCCAGATTATGACCATTGTGGGCAGAACGCCCTCCATCTCCGAAGATACAATCCTCTCTCTGGCGGCCACAGCCGAGTCCCACAACCAGCATCCCATGGCCCGGGCCATTCTGGCCGAAGCCCAGAAGCGAAATTTGACAATTCAGGCCCATGCGGTCTGCGAATTCAAGGCCGGTCGTGGCGTATCATGCAACATCGGCTGCGAGGAGGTGGTCCTGGTGGGCAACCGGCAGTTCATGGACGAAAATGAGGTGGACCTGCGCTGGTTTGATAAAAAAGCGGCCGCACAAAGAGCCCTTGGCCGCACCGTTATTTTTGTGTCTAAAAACGGCAGCGCCACGGGCATGATGGGGATTGCCAACCCCATCCGGCCCGAAGCCGTGGAGGTGTTAAACGACCTTAAAGCCGACGGCGTCAAGTCCATTCACCTGGTCACCGGCGACAACAAGGAGGTGGCCCAGACCATGATGGACATCTTCCACTTTGATGACTGCCGGGCCCCGCTGCTGCCCGAGGAGAAGGCAGACCGGGTGGCGGAACTGCAAAAAGAGCACCGGGTGGTTATGGTGGGCGACGGGGTGAACGATGCCCTGGCCCTGGCCCGGGCCGATATTGGTGTGGCCATCGGAGCCGGCGGGGCTGAAGTGGCCCTGGAAGCCGCAGACATTGCCCTTGCCGATTCCAACCTGGAAGGTCTGATAAAAGTGAGGAATTTAAGCCACCAGACCATGAAGGTTATTGATCAGAACCACTACTTTGCGATATCTACAGACTTGGGAGGTGCTGCTCTCGGCATGCTTGGAATGCTATCTCCGGTCATGGCCGGCATGATTCATATCTTCCACACTGCCGGCATCCTGGTGAATTCCAGCCGCCTCCTGTCTTGGGAACCACCTTCCAAACCCATGTATCAGCTGCCAGACGCCACCCACAACAAAACATGAAAGTAACTCAGAAACTTATTGGTACTTTCTTATAAGGGCAAATTACAACAAGATAACATCAACCCCAAGGCAGCAATGCCGTCTTATGAAAATAAAGATCAGTATGAATTGTGCAGTTGAAGAGTATAGCTTAACCGATAATTTTGATGTGAGATTTACGGCTTATGCACCCCTGCATTCCTTTAAGGGGTGGGCCCGGCAGGGTGTTGAAGCCCGGATCGGTATAGATTTTGAAGCAGGGGCCATTTCGTATGCCAGGGCCAGGGCCCAGACCTGCCGTTTTGATACCGGTTTTGCCGATCGCAACAAGGCCATGGCCGATTACCTGCAAATCGACAAATATTCTGAATCAAGTATTGAACTGGCCGAAGTCCAAGCGTTTACCCGGCTCAATGACGACCGATTTCAAATTGATGCCCTGGCCGTTCTGGAATTTATGGGGCAACGGCGGCAGCTGCCGATAAAATTTTTCATTACCCGGAAAGACAACGGGTTATCCATTGCTCTGGATTTTAAATGGTCATTTAAAGCTTATGGGCTTAAGGCCCCCAGGCTTTTGTTTATTACAGTGCGGGATATTGTGGATATTTCAGGCAAAGGAGAATTCGTCCATGCAGACCCGGTCAGTTAAAAACTCTGGAACAACAATAATTTTTTAACGTTATTAATACCTATATCTTTTCAGGAGATACACATGGAAAGCCATGACCATCTATCGCCGGTGGGGGCGGCCATGCCCCATGAAGCATCGGCCGCGCCAACCGAAAATATGACAGCCCAGGGACCCGATGCGGGTTCACAGGAACAAACCCCCCAGGCCACACCTGGCCTGGCACCAGGTCAACAAACCCAGGCACCACCGGCCGATGGGGCCAGGGCCGCATTTGAAAATCCGTCTGCCCAAACCGGGATTCCCAACCAGCAGAGCCAGACAGTTTCACAATTTCCACAATTCCAGACAGCCGGACAGCAAACCCAGTTCCAGCCTAATGTAATCATGGATTCGGCCACAGGCCGACTGTACTATGCCATGCCCCAGGGGCAACCCGTCCCCCCCCCGCCCCAGAACGGCCAGTATGTTTATTACACCCAGGCGCCGCCAGAGCCGGCACCTGACCCCCGCCACCCGGATTACGCCCAGATTATCAAGTCAGTGGAAGACTTTGCCGAGGGTGATGCGTCGGTGGCGGACGTCGTGAAAACTCTGTGGACAGAAACATCCCAGGACGACCAGTTCTGGAAAGGTGCTGTTGTGGGGGCAGCCGCGGCTTTTCTTCTGACCAGCGGGACCGTGCGGGGAGCCATGGGCAAAACCTTTGGCAGCCTTTTTGGGAAAAATACTGCTGACACCGCAACTTCGCCTTCCCCCGGTGTTGATCCGGGTACAAATTAAAAATATCTAATAAGGAGTTAAAATAATGGAAAACGTTTCTACAACCAGTCATACAACACCAAACCAGACCACGCCCCTGCACCAGTACAGCACGGTACAAGTCTATCCGGTCCAGCCCAATCCCGTACAGACTTATCCGACAAAAACCGCAATGTCTCCGGTTGCTGTATCAAAAACGGCAAGCGCCGGCATTTTCGGATTCATCGTGGTTTCCACGGGTACCATGGGAGCCAATCTCAACAAAGTCTCAGCCGGCCAAATGACTTTGACCCAGGCCACAGGTGACAGCCTGGCCAAAGGGGCTATAGGCGGCACAGCAGCGGCCTGCGCCACAGCCGCAGCCACAAGCCTGACCAGTGGCGGGGTTGCCGGTTTAGCCGTTACCCTGGCCGCAGCCACAGGCGTCAGCTACCTGATTAACAAAATAATCTCTTAATTTATAAGGATACTTGAGATGACTTATTATGTTGACCCCAATACCCAGCAAATGTACTACCAGGCCCCGGCCCAAAGCCAGCAGAATACAACAGACCCGTCCGCCACAGCCGAGCCCAAGGTGTACGCCGTACCCCAGAATTACGCAGCCCAGCAACCGGTGCCGGCAACATCCACATTTTTAGGACTTGATATCGGTTCGGCCACCTTCTGGAAGGGGGCAGTTATCGGTGCGGGTGTGGCCCTTCTGGTGACCAACGAAACTGTACAGAAAGCCGTGGTGAAAACCGTGTCCAAAGGTATGGCCGCTGCAGCCGCAGGCGTCGAAGAGCTTAAGGAAAAATTTGAAGACGCCAAGGCAGAAGTAGAAGCCGAAGCCGCAGGAAAAAATAGTCTTTGAAGAAAATGAAATATAAACTCAGGCAGGCAACACCGTTCAGAACCCGGATTCAGTTTCCGGCTCTTCGGCACCGGCCTGCCTGTTGTTCCCATATCCAAAAACAGCTTGGGTCACTGTCCATGTTTCACCTTGTGGAAGTCAGGCCGGCATCCGGATCAATTGTTCTGGTTCATCCCCAGGCCCCCTTGGACCTTAAGGGCGTCATCGATTTTATACTCTCTTTCAAGCCTGTCCTTGATGGGATGTCAGACGCCCAAGCTTCGGCGGTTGTTTCTCCCCTGCACAGATCAAAGACCACAGACAGGTCTTTCCATGTATCCGGCCACTCCATTTTCCTTTCCGGCGTTTACATCGGCTGGATCATGCTCTGGCGGATCTTTGCACCTGTTCCGGCCGTCGGTACCCTTGCGACCCGACTGGTCAGCCTGCCCGCCCTTCTAACGGTATGGCTGGCCATGCCCATCCAGCGCCAGGCCATTGAAAATTTAAAAACCACCGGTCGGGTGGACATGAGTTTTATCTCCACGGGCCTGCTTTATGTCTCTCTTTTCACCGGCAATATCATGACGGCCCTGGCAGTTGCCTGGCTGTACAACCTGTCGGGATGGATGGAATCCCGAATCCGGGAACATACCCGAAAAGCAGTAAGGCAGATGCTCACGGGACGGCAGACCCATGCCTGGAAACTTGTTGACGGCGTGGAAGTCCGTGTGGAGGCACAAACGCTGATGCCCGGGGAGACCATCGTCTTAAACCACGGCAATACGGTACCCGTGGATGGCCGGGTGGTCAAGGGCACAGTCCTGGTGAACGAATCGGCCATGACCGGGGAAAGCATGCCTGTTGTAAAAACCCAGGATCAGACTGTTCTGGCCGGCACCCTTGTGGAAGACGGTTACGCCTGGGTCATTGTTGAAAAGACCGGGGATCAGACCCGGATGGCTGCTATTATCCGGCTCATTGAGTCTGCCCAGACCGATATAGGGCAGATGGGCCGGACCACCCTGAAAATTTCCCAGTATATGGTTCCAATTTCACTGGCCCTTGCCGGAGCCGCCTTTTTCATGACTGGTTCCCTGTTTCTGGCCATTGCCACCATGATGGTGACCTGCCCCTGTGCGCTTCGTCTCTCAACATCCACCGCGGTATCCGTTGCCATGGGCCAGGCTGCGGCCCAGGGGATTTTAATCAAAGGCGGCACCCATGTGGAAACCGCAGGCCGGGTGAATACCCTGGTGCTGGACAAAACCGGCACATTGACACAAAGTGCGGCCCGGGTTTTCCGGGTGCAGAATATGGATCGGCGATACAAAGAAGAGACGATTTTAAAACTGGCTGCCGCCGCCCTTGGTTCCCTGAATCATCCCTTGAGCCGGGCTGTGGTTTTAAAAGCCCGGGAGCTTGGGCTCGGGATACCCGCATGTGAAGCCAGAAAAATGGTTGTGGGACAGGGCGTGGAAGCCAGCGTGCAAACCGGAACCGGCATAAAAACCCTTCTGGCGGGGTCAAAAGTTTTCATGGAGGCCATGGGGCTGGATGTGCCTGAAACGGCATGCTCTGACCTTTCCGAAACAGGCTGTGACACACGGTCGGATTCCATGATTTTTCTATCCCTTGAAAACCATATCATAGGCTGCATCCATACCACCCACGCCTTGCGTCCCGATGCCGATCCCGACACCATGGCACGCCTGAAAGATATTGGCATTTCCCGAATCGTGCTGCTCACCGGAGATACCCGGGAAGGCACCCGGGATCTTATCGGACAACTCTGCTTTGATGGGGTGCACTGGGGCATGTCACCCGAAGGCAAAGCCCAGTGGATTGACCGGACAAAAAAAGAAAAGCCCGATGCCGTGATCGCCATGGTGGGGGACGGAATAAACGATACGCCGGCATTTTCACGCGCCCATTTAAGCTTTGCCGTGGGGGAAGCCGGAGAGGACCTGACCCTTGAATGCGCTGACATTGTACTCCAGCAAGGCGGGCTTGGTAAGGTGGCCCAAAGTCTGGATTTAGGCAGACACGCCCTGGCCGTGATCCAGGAAAGTTACGCCCTGGCCATCGGACTGAACAGTGCGACCCTGATGCTGATGCTTTCGGGGCTGATTTCCCCCTTTGCCGGAGCATTGATTCACAATCTGATCACCCTGGGTGCGGTGACCAATGCGGCCAGGCCGTTAAAATCATCACATCGGCTCGAAAAAGACCGGTCTCAGGACGGGGCGATCTTAAAAAATTTGGCTGCCGAGTGAAGCATAACATGCCTTTCTGTTGAAACACGGCAGTGGCAAATATTATAATTACATTAAAATATCCCTTCCCGCTGGACCGGACTCCTTGAATATATCATGCTGTCAATGACTTGAATTTGAATTTCAACAAGTCATTGACACCGCGATTTTAAAAAATTAATATAATTTCGTTGGTTTAGCTTCAAACCCTACGATATCATTCAACTACCTTAAGGAGGGTGTCATGTTCACAAAACAATACCTTAAAACAAAAGATGTATGCAGGGTCAGATTTAAAGTCTTCAAAGACGTAATCGGAACAGCAAAGACCGTCAATCTGGTTGGTGATTTCAACAATTGGGATGAAAAGGCCGGGACCATGAAAAAGCTTAAAAACGGGGATTTTTCTACGGTGCTTGACCTTGAACCGGACCGCTCCTACCAGTTTCGCTACCTGGTGGATGATACCCGGTGGATCAACGATGAAAGCGCAGATATTTACCTGCCGTCTCCCTTCCCCGGGCAAGACAACTCGGTTGTTACTATTTAAGAGCCGGACTCTTCCGGCAGTTACAGACCCTAAGGTCCTGTATGGAGTCAACGAATGTCCTATTTTGATTTTTCAAATTTTGAGATCTCTTTTACCAATTACATTAAATACATTCTGGGCAAGCAACCGGTGTACGCCTCGAAGAATGATCTGTTGAACGCCGTCTCCTACGCTGTGGGAAAATACCTTACCGACATCAGTTATGATACCCAGAAACGGTACCAGGAAAATGATGCCAAACGCCTGCATTATCTGTCTCTTGAATTTCTCATCGGCAGGCTTTTAAGCAACAATCTTTTAAACTTAGGTATTTACAAGCGCTGTAAAAGATTTCTTGAAAAAAAGGGCATTGATCTTGATCTTCTGGTGGAGGAAGAACGGGACCCGGCCCTGGGTAACGGCGGCCTTGGGCGTCTGGCCGCCTGTTTTCTTGACTCTTTGGCCTGCCTGAATATGCCGGGATTCGGATACGGGATCAACTATGACTACGGCCTGTTCAAACAGGTGATCGTTAACGGATATCAGAAGGAAAAACCCGACTACTGGCCCAACCGCATGTCACCCTGGCTGATCCGCAGAACGGAAGAGCGGTACATGGTGCCCATTTACGGTCGGGTGGAGGGCAGCGTGGACAGGGACGGGGAGTATAATCCCACATGGACGAACTGGTCCCTGCTCATTGGCCGCCCCCATGATATCCTGGTTGCAGGTTTCGAAGGCCGTACCGTAAACTACCTGCGCCTGTTCACGGCTGAAGCGTCCGAAGATTTTGATATCGATATCTTCAATGACGGCGACTATTTCAAAGCTGTGGGCCGGAAAATCAAATCCGAAACAATTTCCAAAATCCTCTATCCTTCGGATTCCCAGGAGGCGGGAAAAGAACTTCGGCTGGTCCAGGAGTATTTCCTTGTGGCCTGTTCTTTAAAAGATATTATCCGCAAGTATGAAATGACCCATGACTCTTTTGATGATTTTCACAGGAAGGTGGCCATTCAACTCAACGATACCCATCCGGCCCTGGCCGTGGCCGAGCTGATGCGTATCCTGGTGGATGAAAAAGGCATTCAGTGGGAAACCGCCTGGGAAACCACAAAAAAAACTCTTGGATATACAAACCACACCCTGTTGCCCGAAGCCCTGGAAACCTGGCCGGTGAGCATTCTGGAACGGGTGGTTCCCCGGCATATGCAGCTGATTTATGAAATCAACCTGCGGTTTCTTGAATATTTAACCGTGCGTGATCCTGATATCAAAATGGAAAATATTGCAAAGATGTCCATCATCCAGGAAGGGCCTGTCAAGCAGGTGCGCATGGCCAATCTTGCCATCATCGGCAGCCATTCGGTAAACGGCGTGGCCAAGGTGCACTCCGATCTGGTTAAAACACAACTTGTTCCCGAATTTTACAGACTGTGGCCGGAAAGATTCAACAACAAGACCAACGGGGTCTCCCCCAGGCGATGGATCGCAGCCTGCAACCGCGGTCTTGCCGATTTTATCACCGAAGCCATCGGTCGTCGCTGGGTGGGGGATTTATCACGGATCTGGGAGCTGGAAACCTTTGAAAATGATCCGGGATTCCTGGACGAACTGGGTGAAATCAAACTGGCCAATAAAAAGGCTTTGGCCGCGTTAATCAGAAAAAAACTATTCCTGACCGTGGATCCCCAGTCCATTTTTGACATCCATGCCAAGCGGATACATGAATACAAGCGCCAGTTGCTCAATGTGCTTCATATCATCCACCTGTATCTGTCCATCAAGGAGGACGGCAAGAATATTGAACATCCCCGGACCTTTATTTTCTCCGGTAAGGCAGCCCCGGGGTACCATTTTGCCAAACTGATCATCAAGCTGATTCACTCTGTTGCCAATGTGATCAACAAAGACCCGGATATTCATGATATGATCAAGGTGGTCTTTCTGCCGGACTACCGGGTAACTTTGGCCGAAAAAATTATTCCGGCTGCAGACGTCAGCGAACAGATCTCCACCGCCGGCATGGAGGCGTCAGGCACCGGAAACATGAAATTTGCCATGAACGGTGCGTTGACCATCGGTACCCTGGACGGGGCCAATATAGAGATCGCAGATCAGGTGGGCAAGGAGAATATCTATATTTTTGGCCTTACCGTCAAGGAAGTGGAGGCCCTTCGCCCAACTTATGAGCCTAAAACCTTTTATGACGAGGATGAGGACCTGAAACGGGTTCTCAAGGCCATTTACTCAAACATGTTCTGCCCCGACGAATCCGGTATTTTCAAATCCGTTTTCGGCCAGCTCATGGGCAATCGGGAGCACTATCTTCACCTGGCGGATTTCAGATCCTATGTCACCACCCAGCAACGCATTGGAACCGATTATAAGGACCGGACCAAATGGCTCTCCATGTCGCTGAAAAACATTGCCCGCACCGGGATGTTCTCAAGTGACCGGGCTATCCAGGAGTATGCTGACGGTATATGGGGGATTAATTCCTATACGGATTAAGAGTTGTTTTTAATCACGAAGGGCACCAGGTTCATGGATGATCATACCATGACACTTCGTGCCCTTCGTAATAAACCAAAAGACAGGGTTATGTTACACCCGGGTCAGCACAAGGGCGCAGCGGCTTGGCAGGTAAAGGCTCAGGGCGTGACGGTTTTCATCCGCATCCACTAAAGGCCTGGTAAAATGCGCCTGCCCCGGATCCAGCCGTCCCAGGCCGCCAAACCGGTCCTCATCCGTGTCCAAACACATTTCATATTTGCCTGCCGGCGCAGAAATCTGGTAGTCACCAAAAGAGTGTTCCGGATGAAAGTTGAACACAAAAATAAGACCGGACCTTTCAAATGCCAGAATTTTGTCGTCTTCGTGGATGTGTAAAAGTGCCGGGTAATCCCAGGCAAACAGATGCTTTTGTTTAGCCAGCACAATCATCTGTTTATCAAAGGCAAACAAGTCCGGAAAATACAGATTTCTGTCATACTTCAGGGACCACTGGCGCCTGGCGTGGTGGTAGGAATATCCATTGGCAGCGGACGGAAAGTCAATCCATTCAGGATGGCCGAACTCATTGCCCATGAAATTAAGGTATCCTTTGTGGGCGCAGGCCAACGTGACAAGGCGAATCATCTTGTGGAGGGCCACGGCCCGGGACGTGGTGATGCTTTTGTTTGACTTTTCCATGGAATCATAAATATTTGCGCCCATCAAACGCATCATCACGGTCTGGTCCCCCACCAGGGCCTGGTCATGGCACTCCACATAACTGATGGTGCATTCCTCGTCCCTGTGCCGGGTCAGTTCATACCACAGACCGCCCATGTTCCACTCTTCATCCCTGACCTCCTTGAGCAGCCTGATCCAGTAATCAGGCACCCCCATGGCAAATCTGAAATCAAAGCCTGTGCCGCACAACTTCACCGGAGCAGCAAGCCCTGGATACCCGCTCACA
The DNA here is from genome assembly GCF_963665355.1 of uncultured Desulfobacter sp. Lineage (GTDB taxonomy): Bacteria > Desulfobacterota > Desulfobacteria > Desulfobacterales > Desulfobacteraceae > Desulfobacter. The sequence goes on along the minus strand of NZ_OY762229.1, from coordinate 2,442,224 downwards.
TCCTCGGCAATGGTTACGGCCAGGGGCCGGATTTCATGAACCAGGTCATTGGCCGCATAAAGATAGCCTAAGGCATCTTCATCCACATCATCGCCAAAATAATCCTGGTACCCTGTAAAGGCGCGTCCCAATCCGTGATCGGCAAACAACATGGAGGTGACGCCGTCAAACCGGAACCCATCCACCCGGAACTGTTCAAGGAAATATCTTAGGTTGGAGAGCAGGAAAATCAGCACCTGCTGTCTGCCATAGTCAAAACACCGGGAGTCCCAGAGCTTATGGTCGCCTCTGTCCAGGTTGTGAAAAAACTGGTACATGGTACCGTCAAACCGGGACAGCCCCTCAACCTCATTTTTCACGCTGTGGGAATGCACAATATCCATGAGCACGCGGATACCGGCCCCATGCGCTTTGTCCACCAGATACCTGAAATCATCCGGGGTACCGAACCGGGAGGAGGGAGCAAAAAACGAAGAGACATGGTATCCGAAGGAACCGTAATACGGATGCTCCTGGACAGCCATCATCTGCAGGGTGTTGTACCCCGCGTCAATGACTTTTGGAAGGATGTAATCGGCAAATTCCCGCCAGGTGCCAACCCGGCCCTCCTCTAAAGCCATGCCTGCATGGGCTTCATATATCAAAAGAGGGTCGGCCGAAAATTCGGGATTTTCTGCCTGCCACCGGTAAGGCGTTTCCGGTGCCCAGACCTGGGCATTAAAAATATAGGTTGTGCTATCCTGGATGACCCGGGGAGCCGCCGTGGGGATACGGTCACCCTCACCGCCGTCCCATACCACCTTGAGCCGGTATAGCTGCTCATGGCAAAAAAAGTGATCAGGGAACCGGGCCTCAAATATGCCTTTGGGATCAGGGCCCTTGACCTGCCAATCGCAAGATTTTTCCCAGTTATTGGCCGGAGTGAGGATAAACATGGCTGTTGCATTGGGTGCCCATTCCCTGAACACCCAGCCCTTTTTATCCCTGTGCAGGCCAAAAAACTCATGGTAATCGGCAACCTTGGCCCAGGATTTTTTATTTTTCAGTTTTTGGGTTTTTGCCAGGGCCTTTTCAAACCGTGATTGGATTATAGGTTTAAAAGGTAGAAGATACGGATCATTTGTCCATGACGGATCAGACCAAAAATGGTCTTTGGAGCATTTTTTCATATAGATCAATATAATTTTCAGCGCAGCGGCTGTGGTTAAATTCAAGTACCGATTCAGTCATTATCCTGCGGATCTGGCGTTCTTTTTCATCCAGGTCCAGGACAAAGAAATCCATGGCACGGTCCACGGCCCAGTTCAGTCCATTGGCATCGTGAACATTGAAGAGAAATCCATTGCCCGTTGAATTCTGGGCATCCAGTTGTCGGACCGTGTCATGCAGGCCGCCTGTGTCAAATACAATGGGCAGGCTGCCGTAAATTCCGCCGATCATCTGGGGCAACCCGCACGGCTCAAAGGAAGACGGCATCAAGATAAAATCGCTGGCTGCGAATGCCTGATGCGACAGATGTTCGTTGAATCCCCAGATACTGATCCGCTCACGCAGGCCATGGAAATCGACAATATCATGGAAATGTTTCTGGTATGCCCCGTCTGCCACGGATACGATCTGAAGGCCTGTGTCCCAGTACCTGGAAACAATATCATACATGGCTTCGGCCAGGAGCGCACACCCCTTCTGCACAGGATCCAGGCGGGAGGGCCAGAAAAACAGCGGGGCATTGGGATTGAGTTCAAGGCCCACGGTTTTTTGCAGAAAAATCTTATTCTGCTTTTTCTGGGCACGGTGGTTTTTGGGCCCGTAATTGAACCGGACCATATCGTCCACCGCTGGATTGAATTCGGGCTCGGGTGCATTTAAAATGCCTGTGGCGCATCCGGCATGCCATTTGTGGGTCAGCTCAGATCTTAATTCGGGTTCCACAAACGAATGGCGGTTTTCAACAATCTCACGCAGGAAGGTGGGACTTACCGTATTCACATAATGGGCTGAAAACACCCCGGACACAAGGAAATCCACCCGGTTGGTATCCCGGCTCTGCTCATAGTTAATGGGCGGACTTTTAAAGTAGAGCCAATCCCAGAAGGCTGCCGCATCAATACCTCTGTCCTCAATTTCAGCCATCGTGGAGGTCATGGTATGGACGTTGTGAATGGTGAACAGGCACGGGATCTCGTATCGTCTGGCCATGGCCGGAATCAGTCCGGTCATCCAGTCGTTGCAGTGGATGATGTCCGGCTCCACCCTTGGGATGATGTTGTTGATCACCTCACGCTGGAACGCCAGGGAAACCTTGAGGTCCTTATCCGAATAACCGGAATAGACACCGTCTTTGTAAAGAAACACCCGGTCTGCGGCAAAATGAATCCGTTCCTCATGCAGACGCTTGCGGATTTTTTCAACTTCCCGGCAATGCCTTGGTTCGTTATGGTCATGATAGATGGACCTGTAATCAGGTATGGCCACATGAACATCGCAGTTCAGATCATATAAGGCGGAAATCAGCGCTGCCGAGACATCGGCCAGACCTCCTGCCTTGGCAGAGTACTGGTCCGCGCCGGGGCTGATACCCTCCGGCAGGTAGGTGACTTCCGGAGTGACGATAAGAATTCTTGGTCTGCTAGACATGACCACCTCCCATTTCCTGGTTTTCAGAATGCTGCCGGACTGTCCATAATGGGCTGACGGGTCGCAAACAGTTCATTTTCAATTCCATAGCACTTTCAATGCCGAGAAATGTTAAATCTCAGCTATTTTTATACAACATTAACACCATGTAAAATAACTCACACTAACGGCCATGGGCCGACCTGGTCTATCAACACCCAGGCAGAACCGCAACAAAACATGAAAGCAGCTTATTGGTACTTTCATATAATTTTCATTGAATCTGGGCATTTAATCACAGGCCTGTGTCAATTTATGCGCCACCCTGACAATTTCACTGCATCCCCAGGCCTGGGCATCGCATCCCCTGGGGGTGTGCGGGAAATTGCCGTCAAGGATTTCCGGTACAAAACCGGCTACACCCGTGCGCATCAATGGCAACGCACTGCCCAGCCAGGCCAGGGCCGCCGGAATACCCGGGGGGCCAAAGGCTTTGGCCCAGGCTTCACAAAATACCGGAAACTGCCACGTCCAGGCTGTTCCATTGTGGTAGGCCGGTTTCCTCTGGGTATCCTCATCACCCTGGTAGTACCCGGCATAGGGGGCATGGGGATTTGCCAGATGCTGCCCGTTTCGTTCAATGAACAAAGGAACGGCAAGGGGCCGGTCCGCAAGGCTCCTGATCCCTCCGGGCACCAGAAGCTCCCGGCAGGTTTCCACCACCCGGGCCATAATTTCCCTGTCATCAATAACTCCTAAAGTGATCAGAAGCAACTGATTGGGCCGCAGGGCATCATCAGGGGTCGCATTTGCTGCCGCCACCGGTTCGCTGCAGTGCAGGCAGTCGCTGAAAAAACCATCTTTTTCGCGCCAGAACAAAGCCATGATGGCCTGTTTCACCGATTCAGCATGTTTTTGCCATTGCGTTTGTGTCTCCGGCTCATCAACTTCAGCCAGAAATTGAAGGGCATGATACCACAGAGCCTGGATCTCAACGGGATATCCCTGGCGGGGGGTGCCTGCCGGGAAATTGGTATCCATCCAGGTAAAATGGGCCGGGCTGTAGAGCAGCATGGATTGGGGGTCGGCCTTGACACCGGTGGGTGTGCCCTTGATCATGGATGATGCCATCCCTTTAAGCACATGAATCATGGTGCGCTGGCCAATACTGTGGGACAGAACCGCGTCTTTGCCCTGGCTGTGGGCCAGTTGCCGGCAGCAGGCAAAAAACCACAAAGGCGCATCCGAGGTCTCAATGTTCCTTGCGTCTTCACCGCATATCATATTGGGCAGGGTGCCGTTCTTTTCAAATTTCCCGAAAAGGCAAAGCATGGCAAAGGCATCATCGATCCGGCCAAGCTCAATCAGTGCGCGGCAAAAGATAAGGCTGTCCCTTCCCCAGTCCAGGAACCAGGGATACCCCGCCACCACGCTTTTTTCATCCCCCCGATCCACAATGAATGCATCAAGGCTTGCCCGGGCTGCCTGGAAAAACGGCACGGTTGAATGAAAGGGACCGGGAAAACAGATGGGTTTGTCGTCGGCAGGCTCTGGAATTATCTCCTTATCAATAACACAGGCGTTCAGACACACGGTGTCTCCCCCCTTGACATTGATGCTGAAATAACCCGGACTGAACAGATCAGAGTCGGCATCCAGCCCCCGGGTGGCTTCAACAGGCCTGTGAACCATATATTGCCATTCCGGTTTCATGAAAAAGGCCTCCCGGCTGCTTGACAGCCTAAGTATCTGCCCTGTCCGGGAATGAAAGAAAAATCCGTTTTCAAACGCCGAAACTCTGGATGGCCATTGCTGCTCAGGCCCGCTGAAAGCCTTGACCGTATCATGAAAACTTCTGTCTTCAATGTCGGGACGGATGACAAGCGTGACGTCACGCTGGGGCTGAAGGCGCCGGAAATTATCTGCCGGTGCAAGCTCCCGGTGCAAGGTAAGGGTGACAGCGTTGGTTTTACGGTCCAGCCTGAGAAACAATACAATAACATAGTGCCGGCCTTCGGATGAGGGAATCCTGAACCGCCATTTCCCACCCTGGTCATGGGAGGCCCAGAAGGCATCCAGACAGTCTAACTCAAGCTCCCTGGAATAGCCCTGGAATACGCCCCAGATTCTGAACCGGGACAGAAGCATCCACCGGTTTTCGGGCAGGCTGGGATTTAGATTGGCGCCCAGAAGGGCATCATACCGGCTTTCAAGATAACTGAAACGCGCCCCGGCCCGCATCATTGCACCAAGGCGGGTGGTGGACAGCTGCTTGATGGAGGGATCCTGGACAATCTCCCTGCGGGTAAAGGAGAGCCGCAGGCTAAGGGACTCAAAGGGAGCAAGGAACCGGATATTCCCGGTGATTTTTTTGGTGCCTTCGGGGCCGGATATGCGCAGCTTGAGCAGGCAGTCCCGATGGTTGTCCTTGATCTCCAGGGGTGTAAAAATTGCCTGGAATCCACCATTGCCTTCTGTGGGCAGGCTCTCACAAAATCCCAAACACTGCTTGTCAGGTCCTGTTTCTTCAAGCTGAACCCTGAAATGCTTATTACAGCGGACCAGCAGGAAAAAACCAGGAGGAACCATGACCCTGCGATTGACATCCTTGTGGGCATCGAACAAAATCGTACGACAGGTCCGATTATCCGGATAAAGTTCCCGTATAAAGGTTTCGGGATTGCCGGCCAGCGCCATGGCGGCATGATCCACATCCAGGTCGTCCAGATCCGCATGTCCGTTTACGGCTGTGATCATCTCAAGGGCCAAGGCCCTTCGTTTCTGCATCAAAACCTTGCCCGGCATGGACAGTTTTCCGTCCGGCTGGCGTTCAAGCAGATCCAGGTCGTCCTTTTCAGGGGTTAAGGCCAGGACCGCCCCCGGTTCCATAAGCATGCGGTATTTTCCATCCCGGGTCTCGGCCTGGACAGAATCGCCTGAAATCAGGTCGAGCCATGGAAACTCGATACAACCTTCCAGGCCGGTCTGCCACACAGCCATGACCCGACTGTCGCAATCGGGGTTGATCAGCACCAGCACCCGGGCATTATGATGGTGGTTGATTCGTAGCAAAGCCAGTGCTTTACTTTCTTTGTCATGGATCAGTTTCAGTTGCGCCCCGCTGAAAAAGGCCGGGTGTTCCCTCAAAATAAGATGAAGGCGGGTGATATAATCCACCTGGTTGTCGGGACTTCCCCAGTTCAGCCCCGGGGAGTCGTGGACATTTATTTTCTCCTTGGCAAACCACTCCACCCCGTTGGCAAACCCAAATCCCCCGCAGATACTGAAAAGAGCACAAAGGCCGGTCCTCATTTTCGCATAGGTATGGGACACCTTGGCCAGGCGGTTGTTGTCATGGGTTTCCGCAAAGTGGATCAAATGGCCGCAGGTATCTGAAAGATCTATGGCATGGGGAAGGTACCGGGATATCTGCTCAACAGAGTATTCCTGGAAAAGCTCTGAATAGGCCCAGTTAAAGTTTGCCCGCAGGAGCAGGTTGCGGGTTGCATCCGGCGGCCCCCCCAGTCCTTCCAGGAAAAAAACGGTATCGGGATACTGGCTTCTGACCTTGGCGATAATATATTCCCAGGCCAATTCCGGGATCATGTAGCCGGCATCGCACCGGAATCCGTCCACACCCCGGCGGCACCAGAGCAGAAAAATATCAGCCATATACTGCCACAGGTCTGTGTGCCGGTAATCCAGTTTGGTCAAATCCGCCCATACTACCCCCCAGGCCCCGGGCATGCGGATTTTGCCGTCATCCTCCCGGTCCAGCCACTCAGGATGGGACTCATGAAGACTGGCTGCCCAGCCGGTGTGATTGATGGCAATATCAAGGATCAGGTAGCCGTCATGATTATGCACGGCATCCACAAGTTCCATGAATTGCTCAAGGGGGGTGGCTGCCGGGTCAAACTGGGCCAGAGCCGGGTCCACATCTGAAAAGTCCAGGGCGGCATAGGGGCTGCCGAACCGACCCATCCGGGCATAGGTGGTGGGCGTTGGATGTATGGGCAAAAGGTGAAGCACCCGGCAACCCATCCGGGAAAAAATAAAGTTCAGCTGCTCCTTTAGGTCCCTGAATTTTCCGGATTTGGGAATCACTGTGAACCCCTGTTCATCCAGCTTGTTGATCACGGAATCCAGATTCGGCGCCTGGAATTTTGCATCCTTGGTGGGCCCGAACTGACGCACAAAGGCATTATAGATGATGTTGGCACAGCAGGTGCCGGCCGGTTCAACACAGATACTGGTATTGCCCCCCTGGGGCCACACCGGAACATCACTGTCCCGGGGAATAAAAAAACATTTGGCCTGGAAAGAGCCGGTATGGGCCAGGGGCAGGCGGATGGAAAAATTTCCACCCCCATCTTCTCTCATGGGCAGATCATACCAGGCTTCCCCCAGCTTGATTTCATTTCTTTCCACCCGCCGGATAATTTCCGAGCGCACAGCGTTTGCATTACCCAGATTGGTTCTGACAAAAGCACGGCCCGGCTTGTCAGGAGATACGCAAAGTGTAAAAATGACAACATCTCCGCAGAATGATATCCGGGATATGCCCGGAGACGGGCTTTGCACGAGAACGGTTGTTTCCTGATTTTCTGAGACCATATGTTCGCCTTAAGAAGTTGGACTTAACAAAATGAGTAAGATTTTACATTTGGATTATATCATATAAATCCAAAGAGTAAATAAAAAGAAGACAATGAAGAATAAGCCTGTAATTCAACTAAATCCACTATCAGAACACTAACAATCACAGGGTATATCCGACTGAGCCATGTCTGTATCAATCCGTGTTTTTTTCCCCAGCCTCTGGCTTTTTTTTTTAAAAGCAGCTATGCAATAAAACTCATTTTTTAATATACATACCTGTAGGAAAGGACAAGGGAAGATGAAAAAAGTCGGAATAGTTGGCTGGCGGGGCATGGTGGGTTCGGTGCTCATGGAAAGAATGTCTGCACAGAACGATTTTCAAAAATTTACGCCGTTTTTTTTCACCACATCCCAGGCCGGACAAACTGCCCCTGACGTGGGACATGGATCTTCGGACCTCATTGACGCCTTTGACATAGACGCGCTGATGGATATGGATATTGTGGTGACCTGCCAGGGCGGCTCTTACACCGAAGCCGTACGGCCCCAACTAGCCGAACGGAACTGGGAGGGTTACTGGATTGATGCGGCATCCACCTTGAGAATGGATGATCAAAGCATCATTGTTCTGGATCCGGTCAACCTGCCTGTTATTGAAAAGGCGATATCCAAGGGCATTAAAAACTTTATCGGGGGCAACTGCACGGTATCTTTAATGCTTATGGCCCTGGGCGGACTTTTTGAAAACGACTGGGTAGAGTGGATGACCTCCATGACCTACCAGGCCGCTTCCGGTGCCGGCGCCAAAAACATGAGGGAGCTTGTGTCCCAGATGAAAACCATCGGCGACCAGGCCGCTCCGATCCTGGATGACCCTGCCTCAGCGATTCTGGATCTTGACCGAAAAGTAACAGACACCTTGCGGTCCGGCCTCTATCCTGTTGAAGCCTGGGGCGTTCCCCTGGGTGCCAGTCTTATTCCCTGGATTGACCGGGCCATGGACAACGGCCAGACCCGGGAGGAGTGGAAGGGGTTTGTGGAAACCAACAAGATTCTGGGCCGTCTTGACAACCCGATTCCCATTGACGGCCAGTGCATCCGCATCGGAGCCATGAGATGCCACTCCCAGGCCTTTACCATCAAGTTGAAAAAGGATGTTCCCTTGGACGAAATCAATGCCGCCTTGGCTGCCAATAACGACTGGGTCCGGGTAATACCCAACAACAAGGAGGATTCCATAAAGGAATTGACCCCTGCCGCCGTAACAGGCACCCTGAACGTACCTGTGGGCAGAATACGGAAAATGAACATCGGGCAGGATTTTCTCACAGCCTTTTCCGTAGGCGACCAGCTCCTCTGGGGCGCAGCGGAACCTTTGCGTCGAATTTTAAATATCATTCTTTAAAAACGGTTTTAAGGCCATGGCCTAAGGTTGACACCTCCGGCAGAAGTTGATCTTCCGGAGGTGTTTTCATTTGAGATACATTATCTGCGTAGTTAAAATCGCTTCGGAATTTGAACGGATCGCGGACTATGCCGCCAACATCGCCAAGCAGGTTCTTCGACTGGAGGGAACTCCCTTTGCTTTATCAACGGATTACATCATTGAGATTTCCCGAGCCTGCCGAACCATGATCAACAGTGTCCTGGATGCTTTTGACCGCCTGGAAGAATTTTCCGCCGTAACAGTGTGGAAAAAAGATGATGATGTGGATAAAAAATTTGTCCGGTTTATGAATACCCTGAAACGGGAAACAGAAAGACTCGAAGATACTGCCGATGCCTTTACCCAGTACATTTTTGTGGGTCGATGCCTGGAGCGGATCGGGGATCATGTGACCAATATTGCTGAAAATATCTATTACATTAAAACCGGAGATTCCTACCTGTCTCACTTCGATGAATACCTGGGCTGAATGCCTTTTAAATTCCTCGTTTGTCAAAACATCCCTCCCCCTAATACATAAGAAATATAAACGCAATATAAGCCTTTTTTGCTTTTTTAATGGCAATTAGGGACGGATTTATAGCTTGCGCAATCCAATAAGAAGTTGTATAAAAAAAATTTCAGGACTCTATCTATTATGCCGGGATGGGCAAAGTTTTGAGCAATGAAGACCATAGGATACAAAAGCAATAATATGAAAAATAAGTGGATTTATTTTGTCATTGTGGGGATACCGTTGCTGATTTGTATGACCGGATGTGTCATCACCCCGCCCCAGACAGCCAAAGAGTATCCAACTGACCATATAATGGCCGAAAACGGCCAAATGAAAAAGCGGCTGGTCTTGATTGAGCGGGAAAATGACGTACTGGAAAAGGAAAACCTTCAATATAAGGCCAGAGAAAAAAAATTCGAAGCAACCATAGAAAAATTAAAGGCCGATCTCGCGACGTTGAATGAAAAATATACGATGGACATGGCGCTTAACGAAGAAGAAATCAACAACCTGCAAAATAAATACGATTTGTTTGAAGCCGAAAGCACCCTGGCCATAACAAACCTGAACACCCAATATAAGTCCCTGGAGACCAGGCGAAACCAGGAACTTAAAATCTTAAATAAGAAGATTGCAGCCCAGCAGATCAGCTTCAATGAACAAAAAAATCAGCTCAAAAAGGACCATGCATCAGCAGAGCTTAGTTATTCAACTGAAATTAGCAGATTAAAAATAGAGCTTCAAAAACGAGATGAGGACATCAACACGCTAAAGACTGCTAACAGTATGGCTTCAAAAAAAACAGAAGAGCTGCTCAAGCAGCTGGAACTGGCCGAAAAGGACTTTCAGCTCGCAAAATCGGACAATGCCAAGATGTCCGAACAGCTTGAAAGCCTGCTTAAAGCCAACACTCCACAGACGGAAGCTATCCCCCCCCAATAAACATTTACACCGGATATCCGAAAAAAGAGGCCCCTTGAGACTGTTCTCTTATATCGTCGCCATTCTGTTATCAGCATGCAGCCTTTACAATATCAGTTTGCTGCAGGCCGCCGAGACTCCCAAAAATGTCCGACTGCTTCTAACTTCCAACATACAGGGATGCGCAGTCCCTGAGATGAGCGACCAGGAGACCAAAGACCCGTTGCTTGTATTGGCCCAGAACCTGATGGCCGAAAAGGAAAAAGGGGTGGACCTCTACCTGGATCTGGGCAACGGCTTCTATCCGGGCACCTTGTCGAAATTCAGTTCCGGCTCCATTATGATGGACTTTTTCGATTTCTTTTCATGTGCCGGCACCCTGGTCTCATCCAATGATATGCGCATCGGCCTGGAAAACCTCGAATTTCTCCGGAAATACAAAAAATCCCAACTCCTTTCCGCCAACATCATTCAGAAAGGCAAACCGGTCTTTTCCCCTTTTATGATAAAAGAGATCGGTGGCGTGCGCATAGCGTTCGTCGGGCTCTCCTCGAAAAGGGTGATGATAGATGTTGCGGAAAAAGAACTTTACGATATTTCGCAAGAAAATGAAAAGGACGTCCTGGTGCCGATCCTTAAAAAGCTTGACACCATGGGAATCGACCATATCGTCCTTCTTTCAGGACTCAAACTCAGCCTTACGATGGAATTACTGCAGACCCATACGCAATTTGATATGGCCATATGTGGCGGAGACTACACCGGCAGGCTTTTTGACGGCAAAATATCTCGAATAGATCTGAATGACGGTCGTTCCATCATCTTCCTGGATAGCGAAACCGATTATTATACAATTGATCTTTGTGTTGGACAGGGCATCACGTTGCAATCCCTGGTCTCTCATCAGGCAGTACCCTCCCAGCGCACTGAATCCGCTTATGCAGAATTCCGCAATCGTCTGTCACTATGGAAGCAGAAATACCATGCAGACCAGATTGATCAAATTGCCAAGTCGGTGGCCAAAGAGGTCATTTTAACTGACCAGAAATTATTACAATTACTCAGGGACAAATTCAACAGTGAAATAGCCATTGTAGATACCAAAACCATCAACCCCTATCCCATCAAAAAGGATATCAGCCATTCGGATCTGCTTCAAATCGTGAATCTGGATTATAAAATTTTTACCTTCCAGTTAACCGGCAGCCAGTTGGCCCAAATAGCATCCCAAAACAGTTACGATCTGGAAATCGAAGGATTAACCAAGGGCAAAAAAAATCGCGTGCAGGGCTATACCCTGGAGAACGAACGCCGATACAGCGTGGCCGCTACCCAGTCCGCCTATCGAAAGATCAGGCAGACTCTTGATAGCAAGATAGACTATGACAATACCTGGAAAACCGTTTCAGACGTATTGATCGCCGACCTCCAAAACGGCCAGGTGACCCTGCGTGATGATTACACATATCTGGATAAACGTTTCAGGACACTTGTGGACATCAAGCTGTCCAACTATATCAGCGCAGGCTCAGTGGACCGGGGATCCACCATTGACACTCCGGTTTCCCAGCCTTCTGATGATTATAACAAATGGGGACTGGAAGACGAGATTGATCTTTGCGTTTACAATATGGATCACCGCTTTGTGCTGACCCCCTACCTTTTTTACATCAAGCAGGACGATGATTACATCCAGAACCTTCTGAGAGGTACATTTCTCTATGAACACAATCTTGGAGATCTAATCAGACCATACAACAAGTTCCAATGTGACACTGTTGTTGAATCTGTGGACGGGCAACGGCCTACTCTGATTCGGGAAACAATGGGCGGATCACTTTACGGAGAGTACTTCACCGGTCTGGCTGGTCTTGGTTTTGAAAAAAATATTCAAGATTCCTCAGATGATGCGGTGTACGGTCTTGAAGTCATCATGACCTTTAAGTATCCATTTTTAAAGTATTTCACATATACATTGCACCTGGACAACTTTTTGTCGACACAAAATCCGGAGACCGGGCGCTTTGGCCTGCGCAGCGAAATCAAAAACACTCTTTCCGCCAAACTCAACAGCTGGATGAGCCTGTCATTGAGGTATGATTATTTTTATTACTATGACATTGATATTCGCGAAGAGTATCGCAGCTCGCAAATATTTACCACCCTTGATCTGAATACAGACTGGAAGTTCTGGTAATACGTTAATAAAAACCAGGACACATGCAGACTGTCAAGGCAGAGAAACGGTCATGCAAATTTCCCGGCCGTTATGTTCCGCACGGATGGTTCCTTTGCAGCGCATGACCTGCTTTTTGGCAATAGTCAGACCAAGCCCTGTGCCCGGGGCCTTTTGCCCGGGAATACGAAAAAACGGATTGAATAAACGATCAAGATCATTTTGGCTCATCGGCGGACAGGGATTGGAGACGGAAAATTCCAGCCCCTTGGGTGAGACCGTCCCGGCAGAGACATGGATGGTATTGCCGGAACGGGAGTATTTTATTGCATTATCCATGAGATTGGACAAAACCGATTTGACCAGCGCCTTATCCTGCCTGGCCTTGCCCAAATCCCGGATGTCAAGTGCAAGGGTCAGGCAGTGGCTGCTCAACAGGGGCTGGTAGGCGTCCATCATGGATTCCATGAAATCGGAAAACCTGAATGTCTCAGGTTCCAGGGCTGATTCCTGATAATCCATTTTGGAAATAATCAATGACTCTTCTATCAGGGCGTCAAGATCCCTGATATCAGATTCCATGTTGTTTAATAATCTCAGAATGGCGTCGGCAGCACCTTTTTGATCAGTGTTGTCCATATTTAACTTGTCCGTGTTCAGCTTGTCTAAAATAAGCTCCTTGGAAACCCTGAGGCGTGCCAGGGGAGACCGCAATTCATGGGATACATTGGCCGTCAGCTCCTTTGAATTACTGACCAGCCGTTCCAGCCGGTCCGCCATCAGATTGAATGTATCCCCGAGTTTGGCAATTTCATCATCGCCTTTGATATCTGTCCTCACCGACAGATCCCCCCCTGCAAACGCCAGGGCGGTCTGATTGAGCCGGTTGACCCGGCGGGTAATGTATAAAACCGTAGGAATCAGCATCAGGGTGGCGGCAATACCTATCAAAAGCATCCCTATTAAAAACAGCCCTTCATGGCGGCTGCTCTTCTGGGTATCCACAAAAAGGTGAAGGATCAATTCCTGGTTCTGGTCGCTGATGGGGATGACGGCATAGTATTTCTCCCATTTAAGCACATAATGCGCATAGTGATAGAGTGTAATCCCGTCGTCATGGTAGATCTTGGGACTGACCCTGCTGGACATAAAATCCACAGGTCCTTCAAAACTTTGTAATACGATATGTCCTCCTGATTCGGTAATCCAGAGTTTGACACCGAACAATGCCGTACAGGTATCCAGAAACTGGGCAAGATCAGGATTTTGTTCCACGGGAAGATCTTTGTGGCGGTCCAGTTCCTTTTGCACCATAACTTTAAATATTTTAAGCTTGGCAGTGGCCTGTTGGTCCAGGTAACATTTATATGAACGCCCGGCAGTCATCAAGAAGAGACCCACGGTCAGAAGCATGGTGATCGTAAGAATGGCCAAAAAGGCGAAAAGGATTTTCAGGTAAAGGCTTCTGACTATCATGGCCTGTCACCGCAGTTACGAAGAAGGATCAATGAACATATATCCCGTCCCCCAAATTGTCTTTATCCGTACCGGTGCAGAGGGATCCTTTTCAATTTTTCCCCGAAGTTTTGAAACATGAATGTCCACACTCCGGTCATCGGCCATAAAGCTTCGGCCCTGGGCCATATTTGTAATCTGCTCCCGGCTGAGCACTGTGTTGGGGTGTTTCATCAGCACTTCCAGGACATTGAATTCCGTGGTGGACAATGGAACGTTTTCGCCGTCCATGGTCAGGGTCCGTGTGGACCGGTTCAATTCCAGATTTCCCGCCCGGATAATAACGGCATCGGCACCGGGAACGGTCCTGTCCTGACGCCGGAGAATGGCCCGGGTTCTGGCAAGCAGTTCCCTGGGATTAAAGGGTTTGGGTAAATAATCGTCCGCACCCAGTTCCAAACCCACAATTCTATCCGTATCATCGCCTTTGGCTGTAAGCATGATGACCGGGATCGCATGTTTGGCCCGGATTTGCTTGAGAACCTCCAAACCATTGGTGTCCGGCAGCATGATATCCAGGATAACAATATCCGGCTGCTTATCCCGTATGGCATCAAGGGCGTCGGCACCCCGCATAACGGCATGGGTGAGAAATTCGTTTTCCCCGAAATACTCTGTTAAAAGTTCGATGAGCCTTGCATCGTCGTCAACGATTAAAATGGTATGAGGCATGATAATTTTTCCTTTCGTTCCTTCATATGATCAATTTTTCTTTTTTTTACAGTCTGAGTCAATTATTTTTATTGACCGGGATACAATTTTTTTTTCTTTGGGAAAACTTTCAGGAAGAAAACATTGACAAAGATGCCTGTTTGGTAGTCTTTTAACCAGTTGTAAAAACACAATGAGGTGAGAACATGCACAGCCTGGAACTTCTGGCACCGGCAAAAAATATGGAATCGGGCAAAGCCGCTGTAGATCACGGTGCAGATGCCGTGTATATCGGTCCCGAACGGTTTGGGGCAAGGGCTGCCGCCGGTAACAGTGTGGCGGACATCGAAAGGTTGTGCACCTATGCCCACCGCTATTTTGCCCGGGTGTATGCCGCCTTTAACACCCTGCTTTTCGACCATGAACTTGAGCCTGCAAGGCATTTGATTGAGCAGCTTTACCATGCTGGCGTTGATGCCCTGATCATCCAGGATATGGGTCTGTTGGAGATGGATCTGCCCCCCCTGCCCTTATTTGCCAGCACCCAGACCGACAACCGGACGCCTGAAAAGGTAAAATTTCTTGAACGGTCAGGATTTTCCAGGGTTATTCTTGCCCGGGAACTGTCTTTATCCGACATGAAACAGATCCGGGACGCCACGTGTGTGGATCTTGAAGCCTTTGTCCACGGGGCATTGTGCGTGTGCTATTCAGGGCAATGTTACATGAGTGCAACCATTGGCGGCCGAAGTGCAAACCGCGGCGCCTGCGGCCAGCCCTGCAGGCTTGCCTGGAACCTTGAAGACAAAAACGGCTCTGTTCTTTGTGAAAACAGGCATCTGCTCTCTTTAAAGGACATGAACCGCTCTGATTATCTGGCGGACCTGGCCCGGGCCGGAATAACCTCTTTTAAGATCGAGGGACGGCTCAAAGATTTGGATTATGTGAAAAATATTACGGCATTTTACCGCCAGAAACTTGATGCCCTGATAACCTCGGGATCGTCCTATACCAGAGCCTCCTCGGGCCGAACAACCTTTTTTTTCACGCCTGATCCGAACAAAACATTTAACCGGGGATATACCGATTATTTTCTTTCGGCTTCACCCGACCCCATTGACGCCTTTGACACGCCAAAATCAGTGGGAGAGCCGGTGGGAAAGGTTAAGCAGGTTAAAAACCAGGCCCTGGTGCTGGACCGGCCCCATGATCTGCGGGCCGGGGACGGGATCTGCTTTCCCCAAGCTCCGGGCAGACTCAAAGGGTTTTACGTGAACCGGGTGGATGAAAACGCACGTGTCTTCCCGTCCGGAAAAACACCTGTGCACAAAAAAGATCTGCCTTGCGGCACCATGGTTTTCAGAAACCATGACCTTGGCTTTGAACGCCTGATGGCAGGTATGACAGCCCAGAGAAAAATATCCCTGGATATGAAGTTTTGTGAACACCCCGAAGGATTTGAACTTTTGGGTGTGGATGAGGACAATATCCAGGCCCGGGCCCTTATTCGCGTCCCGGGGGATACTGCCCGCAATCCGGACACGGCCAGGACCGCCATTGAAAAGCAGTTGAGCAAGCTGGGCAACACCTGTTTTGAACTCAACCGCCTTGAAATTCTTTCAAAGCCGGTGTTCCTGCCGGCCGCTGACCTGAACCGTCTGCGCCGGGATCTTATAGAATGTTTGGAAAAGAACCGGTTAAAAGCTTATGTTAGACCCTCTGTTGAATCAAGGCCGGTCCCGGTTCCGTTTTACCGGACCGGCCTTGATTTCCGGGCCAATGCGGCCAACTATCCGGCGGTTCAGTTTTATAAAAAAAGGGGCGTAAAATCCATTGATCCTGCCTTTGAATGTACCCCGCCAGGGCCGGGGACCGTTGTCATGACCACAAAACACTGCATCCGCCGCAGCCTTGGCTGGTGTCCAGGACAGGCAGGGAAGAACCAAGACACGTCCCCTGCCCGCCCCCCTTTGGGGCCGTTGTTCCTGACCCACGGCAAACACCGATTCCAGGTGATTTTTGACTGCCGAAACTGTGAAATGCAGATCCTGGCGTAAAAGTATATCAGAATAAATCCTGATTAATCATGAAATCTAATCCGATTGCCCTAACATCTGATCTGTCCCGTCGCCCTCGTACTCAAGGGTAACGGTTACTGTTCGGTTAAGCGCCCGGCCTTCGGGAAGCAAATTATTATACAGCGGATCACGGGGCCCGACCCCGGAAAAGGTCATGTTGTGCAATGCCGGCAGGCCGGCATGGGCCATCTGGTCCTTGACGGATCTTGCGCGCCGCTGGGAAAGCATCAGGTTGTAATCCTCTTTACCGATGATATCCGTATGGCCGGTAATGGTCACCAGGGCTCCGGGAACCTCTTTGGCCCGGGCGATGATCCGCCGGACGATGGTGTGGTTGTAATCCTTGACAGCCGCACTGTCATAGTCAAACAGAATCAGGGCATATTTTTCTAAAATTTTGTATCCCTGTTTCTGCTTTCGCAACTGTTCGCGCTGGACCAGTTTTACCGGAACAGAGGCAATGGCATCGTTGAGATACACCTCCCCGGCTTTGTCTGTCACTTCCAGGGACGCAGTGATCCGGTGGAAGGCCGAAATCTGATCACAAGCGGCATCATCCAGCCGGACGGACCAAGCTTCGGGCAGTTCACCCCGGCCTTGGGCAGAAAAGATGACTGGGGAGCCGCTGTCGCCGGCCAGGGTAATCTTCCATCTGTCAACACCGGATTCCGCGTCAACATGGGGAATCAATTGAAGTTCCCGGGTATTTCCCACATTCTGGACATAGACGCTGCGGATCGGTTCGATGATCCCCGGTGAATCGGATTGAATTTCAACCCGCCGGTTTTCCGCCTGTCCTTCCGGAACCCGGCTGGTACTGGGGATCTGGGGTAAATTCCGGGCTTTGATATCCATTCGTCCGGGATCAATCTCCCAGATATCCTCTAAATATGCCCGGACCGCCTGGGCCCGCTCCCTTGAAAGCTCAATCCCGTTCTTCTCACTTCCGGTATCGGCGTTGCAACCCACGATCCGGATGCGTGTCCCCGGGTTATCCTGCAACCGTTTTCCCACAATATTCAGGATGTTCAAATATTTTTGCATCCCGCCCAAAAGCGCCAGCTCCGAAAATTCAGACCGGGCCTCTTTTTCGGCAAACAGCTCATACTTAGCCGGGATAACTGACTGGCCCGTTTCAAAGTAGATATGATTTAACATGGGCGCGCTGTCTATGGTCGTCACCTCTTCAACAACGACGTTACCGGGTTCAAACACGGCAGTTGCCCGGGGCGGGTCCGGAAAATGGTAGGTGACAATGTACCGGTGCAGCAGCGTTGTTGAAAAAGATTTGAATATGGGCAAAAGCTCGGCAGACGATGACGCCTTCCAGATACTGCCGTTGTTTTCCCTGGTGAAGGCCGCCAGAAACGGGTCCTTGTCAACGGAGTCCATGTAATCCACAGCCCAGGCCGATAGGTTTTTGATTTTCCCGGCCTCATCTGCGACAAGTTTTGCATCCACCTCACTGTTGATGTCATCCCCGTCACTGAAAACCACAAGCAGTTTATTGCTTTTTTCCGGCATCTGCCGGATAAGATCCAGCCCGGTGAGCATGGCATCATAAAGGTAGGTTCCCGATGTCAGACGGGATGCGAACACTTCTTTGCAGCGGATTCTTGCATCTGCTGCATCAGATGGCTGTAAAACCCTGGTGTGAAGCTGACGTCCGTCAACTTGTGTTGTGCCCTTCTCATCAAATACCACCACCTGGAGGTTATCCATGGGCCGGATGATTTGAAAAACCTCCTCCATGGCGGAAAGCAGCGGAAGAACTGCTTTACGCTGTTTCATGGACGCGGAGTTGTCGATAACCATCACCAGATTCAGGCTGAGATCCTGGCTGGTTTCAAAGGGCTCAACTTTCAAGACCCGGGCATTTTTCAGTCCGCTTTGGACGGAAAAATCATCAGCGGTCAAACCTGTTACGGGATTTCCTCCATCGTCCAGGACAGACACAAGCAGCTTATTCTCAGCAACGGGTTGATACTTTAAAACGGCATCCTGCTTTGTAAGGAGAACTGAAAGCTCCTGAGATGCAAAGCTGCTGCCAGTGAAAAGACAAGTTACAGCCAGACAAATTAAAATTACATTTTTTTTCATAAGTATTTCTCTGCACAATTCGTAAAAAGCCATGGGAACCGGCAATAATTCGCCATTTGTTCCGGGTAAATTACTCAGGGACATACGTTTTTTTGTGCGTACGCACCTGCCGGTTATTTAGCAATAGATGTGCCGATTTGATTTTTACAAATAATATCAATATGATAAATACATGATCGCCAAAACCGGAATACTGGCTGGTTACGTTTTTTACACACCGGATTACAAAACAACCGTCTCCTGGGAGCCGGGTCTTGTAATCCGTTTCATGTTTTTCAAACTGATTCTGAAGGATTTTTGAAGAACGGGAAGAACTCGTAAGAATATAACGGCATGTGCACCCCAGAGGGCGAGACAACAGACACTGGCCAGGTGTCAAAAAGCAGTTAACGACACAATTACTTTACGATCCTGATAATCTGTTTGAACTGCTCCCCTTCGGCTACTTTAAGCAGTTCAAACAGAGCAGTTTCAACACAGGTCAAACCGGCACCCAAATCTTTCATTCTCTGCAATCCGATCTCTTTATTTTCAGAATTTCTTGAAGATACGGCATCAGCTGCGACCTGAACCTCATATCCAAGTACCAATAGATCTGCTGTGGTTTGATACACACAGATATGAGCCTCGATACCTGAAACCAGTATTTGTTTACGCCCCAAAGCCTTGAGCGCCTGCATAAATTGGTCATTGCCGCAACTGCTGAAGCTCATTTTGCCGATGGGTTCAATATCGGGCATTAAGGTTGCAATTTCAGGAATTGTCGGCCCCAGTCCTTTAGGATTCTGCTCCACCCAGAGAATGGGAATTCCTAAAACTTGAACACCTTTGATAAGCTTTTGCACATTGCTGAACATCATTTCTTTTCTGTCCATCAAGTGCGCTAATTTTCCCTGGATATCAATGATCAACAAAACGGTGTTTTCAATGTCGAGCATGTTGTCGTCTCCTTTATTTCCCCCTCAACGCGGGGATTGCCCCCTATTCTCCATTACCACACCGCATTTACATGTGGATAGTCCAGTATCTTTCTGTCAGCGGTTAAAAGGATGTAGTTTTTTAACCTTGCCGTTGCGGTAATGATCCGGTCAGCAGGATCCGGATGAAAATTTTCCGGTAATGAGTAGGCCTCTTCAATCGTTTTGAGGTCAATGGGCTCTACGGTCCAGCCGTTCTTTTCTATAACAGCCACGGGCTGACCTGACATATCAGCTGCCAGGCTCAGCCCACAACGAAGGTTGAAAGATCTGTGTCGATTACACAGACTTTCTTATAAAAATATCGAAACCAAAGCTTCCAGTGACGGTCCAGATCAATCCGGCCTCTTTCAGAAGCACACGCTATTTCCGCTGCACTGATCGGAGAAACGAATATTTCCGCATCTTTTTGTTCAAGAAAATTTTTTACGTTCCGGGAGAGAGAGTCTGCATCCGAGATAGACCATATAATACAGCATGTATCAAGGAGTAACTTCATTAGCTTAGCATTTCCCAATCTGCTTCAGGAATCATGGGTTCGGTTAAATCCGATTTAATAACGACACTTCCTTTCCCGCAATTGAGCTGCGTCACATTCTCTTTCTTTGTTTCATCCAGCGGTACGATATATGCGATTGGTATATTGCGTTTACAAATCTGTACTTTTTCTCCCTTTTTCTCCCTTTTCCACAAAGGAAAGGATTTGACTTAAGTTATTTTTCAATTCTGCAATGTTGGCTATCTTCATGGCTATCTTCCTATCCATAATAGTGACCATATTGAATAATTTCTATTATGATAGTGTGACTGTTTCAAGAATTTTGGATTCACACCTTGCCCCACAACGCATAAAAATGGTGGACCGGTCCATGCCCGGAGCCGGTTTGAATATCGGCTCCGGCCTTTAAAGCCTCGGTGATATAGTTTTTGGCCTGGGCAACGGCGGCTTTCAGATCAAGGCCCCGGGCAAGGCCTGCGGCAATGGCTGATGACAGGGTACAGCCCGTGCCGTGGCTGTTTTGTGTGTCCACACGGTCTTCGGTATAGCGTGTTACCTGGCCGGATGCTGATTCATGGAGCAGATCAATGCCGGGCCCCGAGGCCAGATGTCCGCCTTTGACCAGCACATTGGCGGCACCAAGATCTGCAAGGGCCTTGGCTGCATCCTCCATTTTATCCTGGGTGTCGATGGTTTTGCCCAAAAGTACCGAGGCTTCGGGCAGATTCGGGGTGATTACTGTGGCCAGAGGAAGCAGGTGTTTTGTCAATGCGGCCACGGCATCTTCCTGGAGCAGTTTGTCCCCGGATTTGGAGATCATCACAGGATCCAGCACCACATTGGGACACTGCCATTGTTTGAGTTTGTCAGCCACCATTTCAATGACTTCAGGCGAATGCAGCATGCCTATTTTCACGGCATTGGTACCGATATCGTCCATCACGGCGTCAATCTGTTCTCCGATGAATGCCGGGGAAACAGGGAAAATTCCTGTAACCGAATGGGTGTTCTGGGCCGTAAGCGCCGTGATGGCGGACATACCGAAAACCCCCAAAGCACTGAAGGTTTTCAAATCGGCCTGGACACCGGCCCCGCCGCCGCTGTCGGAACCTGCGATGGTTAATGCGCGATAATATGTTTTCATATTTTCCTCTCATTATTGGCCTGTGTGCCATCAATACGGTACAGGGCATCAATAAACGCCACCTGGAAACTTCCCGGGCCATTGGCTGTCTGGGCCGCCATCTCCCCGGCCATGCCCATGACGGCCATGGCATGGGCGGCGGCCCTGTGCATATCAGATGTCACTGAAGCAAATGCGCCGCAAAGGGCCGAGGCGGTGCAGCCAAGTCCTGTGACTTTAGGCATCATTTCATGGCCGTTGGCCACCTTAGTGGTCTGGTTGCTGTCCACAATATAATCAACGGCCCCGGTGATACAGACCACGCTGCCGTATTCTGCGTTCAGACTTGCGGCGGCATCCAGGGCCTGATCTGCCGCCGAACTTGAATCCACGCCCTTGGTGGTCACACCGGCCCGGTTCAGCGCCATGATTTCGGACCCGTTGCCCCGGATGATATCCGGGGGCGTATTGCGGATGATCTGCATGGCCGCCTGTGTGCGGTAGGGTGTGGCACCGGCTCCCACCGGGTCCAGCACAATGGGGATGTTCATCTGCTTTGCCGTTTCAGCGGCCTTGACCATGGCCCTGATCCAGGCCGGACTCAAGGTTCCGATATTAATGACCAGGGCCGAGGCGATTTTAACCATGTCCTGCACCTCTTCTTCGGCATGGGCCATGACCGGTGATGCCCCAAGGGCCAGAAGGGCGTTGGCCGTATTGTTCATCACCACGTAATTGGTGATGTTGTGGACCAGGGGCGCGTTCTTCCGGATCATCATAATATCGCTGGCAATCTGTTCTGCGATTAACTGCATTTTACCTTCCTTGTTTTCAAAGATCCCTTTATTTACGGCCATGCCAGTTATAAATAAGATCCCGGGGATTGACCGTATTTTTAATCAGGCCGTATTTCAAACTGAAATCTATAAATGCCTGCCATTTTTCAGGGTCGCTGACCTGGCCCGGAGCGGCAAAATTCGGTGCTGTCAGGGCAAATGCTTTTGTTTCCGTCTCTTTGTCCACTTCGGGCAGGGCCTTAAAGTAGAGGGCCAGGGCTTTGTCAGGATTCTTTTGAATGTAAACCAGGGCCTTGTGGACAGCCAGGACAAATGCCTTAACAGCGTTTTCTTTTTTTCTAAGGGTGGCGGATCCTGCCGCGAAAATCAGCTCTTCGTATTCCGGAATACCGTACTTTTCAAGTTCAAAAATGTAAGGTTCAACCCCTTGCTGCCGAATAGTTACCGTTTCGTAGGTTTTAAAGGGCCCCATAATGGCTGAAACCTGTTTGGACGCCAGGGCCGGCAGGATTGTGAAGCCCACATTTACCGGGGTGTAGTCCGTAATTCCGTTAATATCGGCAAAGCCTTTAAGCAGCATGTCCATCAGTCCGGGAACGGTGTACCCGATTTTTTTACCGGACAGATCCGCCGGTGTTTTTATGGATTTATCCAGGAACATCAGGGTAGTCAGGGGCTTGACCACAAGGGGGGCGACAGCTTTAACGTCAAGCCCTGCATCCGCAGCCATTATGGTCTGGGGTTCGTAGGATACGGCCAGATCCACCTGGCCTGCGGCTGCAAGTTTCAATGCATCGGATGTCTCCGATGGGGCGAGGATCTCAACCTCCAGATCCTGTTGTGCAAAATATCCTGATTTTTCGGCAACGTATACAGGCATATGATCCACGTTGGGAAACCAGTCCAGCATGAGCACAAGTTTCTGTGCCGACGCAGTGCCGCAAAACATTATAAAAATCATCAGCGCCAGACTAAAAATTCGTTTCATTGTTTCTCCTCATTATTAATTATTCTTCATTAACTATTCTTCCATGTTACCATTCGTTTTTCAACAAAACCAACCAATGCCCACAGGCCAAGGCCCATAACAGAAAGCCAGAGAATACAGGCAAATACCAGATCCGTATTCAGCCGGGCATTGGACTGGATCATCAGATATCCAAGGCCTTTCTGGGCCCCCACCCATTCGCCGATGACCGCGCCGATGGTGGCCACGGTGACGCCCACCTTGAGCCCTGAAAAAAACTGGGGCAACGCCCAGGGCCAGTAGAGCAGGCGCAGTTTCATCCAAAACCCGGCCCCCATCAGGGTAAACAGTTTGCGAAAGTCCGGGTCGCAGCTTTTCAGGCCGGACAACAGGCTCATGGTAATGGGGAAAAAAATGATCACCCATGCCATGAACACCTTGGACCAGATGCCGTAGCCCAGCCAGATCACCAGCACAGGTGCCAGGGCAAACACCGGCACGGCCTGGGATGCCACCAGAAACGGGGAAAGGCCTCTTTCAATGCCGGGCCGGGCAAACATGAATATGGCCAAAGGAATGGATGTTAAAAGCGCCAGTACAATGCCCAGCATGATTTCCAGGGCCGTGGCCAGGGCATGGGGCCAGATCAAAGGCGCTTTGGTCACGGCACAAAGACCGATGGCCGATGGCGGAGGAAGGATATATGCCGGGATATTCATGGCCCGCACAAGGATCTCCCACAAAGCCAGTATGCCAAGTGTCAGGATTGCCGGAAATATTGTATCAGACCATCTCACGCTTAAGACCCCTGTTTTTCCGTCAGCAGCCGGGAAAGAATCCGGGCCTTGATCTCCATGAATTCCGGCAGGCTGAAATCCCTTGGTTTGGGTGCCTTGGGTGTAAATCGCTCCAGGATGGTCATGGGGGCAGGCCCCAGAAGAATAATTTCATCGGCCAGGGCCAAAGCCTCTTCAATGTCGTGGGTGATCATGAGAACGGTTTTGCCGAATTCTTTTTGAAGCATGAGCAAAAGATGTTGCAGTTCCCTGCGGGTAATGGCGTCCAGGGCGGACAGGGGTTCATCCAGCAGTACCAGATCCCGGTCAAACATCAGGGTTCGGGCCAGGGCGCACCGCTGGCGCATGCCTCCTGATACCTGGTAGGGATAATGGGTTCTAAAACCTGCAAGCCCTATTTTTTCAAAAATTTCGGCAAGCCGGGCCTTTGCCTGTTCCATGTCCCTTGAAGCCCGGGGTTTTGCCTGGACCGGCAAAAGGGTGTTTTCTTCCAGTGTCAGCCAGGGCAGCAACATATCCTTTTGCTGCATATAAGCGGCAAGGCAGCCAAGGTGTTCAATGGGAGCCGCCTGCCACATAATCCGGCCATGGTCAGGGGAGACCAGTCCGGTCAGGCAGTCAAACAGGGTGGATTTTCCACACCCGGAGGGCCCCACCATCACCGTAAATCCGCCCCGGGGAAGGTCCAGGCTAAAATCTTTAAAAGTCGCCTGCAAGCCAAATGACTTGGCAAGCCCCATGATCTCAAGCATAAGCTGCTTCCGGTTTTGTCGTCAGGCAATGCCGCAGGGGGGATGGGGAAAGGAAAAAAGCTTTCCTTCGCCGGTATGACCCGGATCAGGTTCTAAGGGTCAAAACAGGGTTTATCTGCTTTTTCTCAGCCGAATACCTTCGGCACCCCCAGCCTTCCATTGACTATGCAGTTGGCAGGAACTGTAACACTGCGCATTTATCGTGTCAAACCATGAGACGGACAAAAAGCAAATTATCAAATGGCTGAAACCGGGTATTTACCAATGGCGGCCGCCATGCTACATATTTGGTTATAAAATCCCGCATGATCGGGAACTATCTTTTCAGTGATCCACCA
Organism: uncultured Desulfobacter sp.; assembly: GCF_963665355.1. Classification (GTDB taxonomy): domain Bacteria; phylum Desulfobacterota; class Desulfobacteria; order Desulfobacterales; family Desulfobacteraceae; genus Desulfobacter. The sequence continues at coordinate 2,417,372 of NZ_OY762229.1, read as the reverse complement.
TCGTAAACAGTTGAGGAAAAATCCATGTCAGATAAAAGCGAGGCCGATTCCGGCCGACTGGGGACTTTTGCCGGTGTTTTCACACCGAGTATTTTGACCATTCTGGGGATCATTCTTTTCCTGCGATTAGGATATGTGGTGGGCGCTGCCGGGCTTGGGAAAGCCCTGATCATCATAGTCGTGGCCAATCTGATTTCCATTCTGACCAGTTTTTCCCTGGCTGCCATCGCCACCAACATGAGGGTTGGCGGCGGCGGAGACTATTACCTGATCTCCAGAACCCTTGGGATAGAGTTCGGCGGGGCCATCGGCATTGTGCTGTTCTTAGCCCAGTCCGTATCCATAGCCTTTTACTGTATTGGTTTCGGAGAGGCTTTGGTTGCCATCCTGGGCCTGACCGGTCACATGGCGGTACAGCTGATTGCGGGTACGGCCCTGCTGTTTCTTTTTCTGCTGGCATGGATCGGTGCGGACCTGGCCACAAAGTTCCAATATGTGGTCATGGTGTTTTTAGTCCTGGCACTCTTATCCTTTTACATCGGCGGTCTCCGGCAGTGGGACACCGGGCTGTTGATGGAAAACTGGGCTGCCAGGGAAGGCACAGCCTCGTTCTGGATTCTTTTTGCCCTGTTTTTTCCCGCCGTGACCGGGTTTACCCAGGGTGTGAGCATGTCAGGAGATCTTAAAAATCCGGGAAAAAGCCTGCCATCAGGCACCTTTGCCGCGGTGTTTCTCTCCATACTGGTCTATTTTTCCGTGGCGGTCATATTTGCCGGTTCCACCCCATTGAAAACCCTGGTCAGTGATTATGGGGCCATGAAACAGATTGCCCTGTATGGCTGGCTGATCAATGCCGGTGTTGTTGCCGCCACGTTATCTTCGGCCATGGCATCGTTCCTTGGGGCGCCCAGGATTTTGCAATCCCTGGCATCGGACAGGATATTTTCCTTTCTGTCCCCCTTTGCCAAGGGACATGGGCCGTCTGAAAATCCACGCCGGGGGGTGCTGCTCTCATTCGGGATTGCTGTGGCCACTGTTTTCATGGGGCAGCTGGACCTGATTGCAGGGGTGGTTTCCATGTTTTTCCTGATATCCTATGGCCTGCTCAATTATGCCACCTATTTTGAGGCATCTGCCGAAACCCCGTCGTTTCGGCCCCGGTTCAGGTGGTACCACAAAAAGATCAGCCTTACGGGTGCATTGATCTGCCTGGGCGTGATGCTGGCCATTGACTTTAAAACCGGAATTGCCGCCGTGGCCATCCTGTTTGCCATTTTCCAGTATCTCAAACGCGTATCAACCCCTGTAAGGTGGGCTGACAGTCGTCGTTCCTACCACCTCAAACTGGTCAGGGACAATCTCATGGGCGCACAAAAGGTGCCGGCACACCCCAGGGACTGGCGGCCTTATGTTCTTGTGTTGTCCAACGATGAAGAACAGATGAAGATCCTGCTGGATTTTTCCTCGGCGATTGAGGGAAAAAGCGGAATCACAACAGCAGTTCGCATCCTGCAGGCAAGGGGATACAAGGCGGTAAAATTAAAAGCCGATGCCGAAAAGGATCTGGCCCGGATCATTGCCGAAAAACAGAGTTCGGCCTTTTCCCTTGTACTTGCCTCGGAGTGTGCGGTCAACGGCCTGTCCGTGCTGTGCCAGAGTTTTGGCATTGGGCCGGTCAAGGCCAACACCGTTCTTTTGAGCTGGAATGAGCAGTATGTTAAAGATAATGATCCCGTTCAATTCCATGAATACCTGGAGTTGCTGCGGCTGGCAGCCCAGTCCGGATGCAACACCATTCTTCTGGACCAGAAAAATCCACTCCCGGAGACTGAAGGCCCCGGCAAAGACAAAACCATTGATGTGTGGTGGAAGGATGACGACACCAGCCGCCTCATGCTTCTTCTTGCCTATCTGATCACAAGGGACGGCTATTATGAAGGGGCCAAAATCCGGCTTTTAGCCTGTTATCTGGACCGGGATAACAAAGAGATCATGCAGATGCTTTCCGATACTCTGGATGACTTCCGTATCCAGGCCGAACCCAAGATTATCCTTGGGATCAATGAAAAGGTATTTTTGAACACGTCCCGGGAAACCGACCTTGTTTTCATCCCGGTGACCCTAAAAAAAGATGATATGCTGATGTTTGGAGACCTGTGGGCAGACCAGCTTGTGCTGGGGCTTAACACGGTTGCTCTTGTTATGGCCGCCCAGAAAATTGAACTGGACTCATCTCCGGAAGAGGGCCGGGCCGGTGAACTGGCGCTTTTGTTTGATGAGCTCAAGCATGCGGAAAAACGGGTTGAGTCCGCAAAGAAAACGGCCCAGCAGGCTGCAAAATCCGCCACGGATTTTATCAAAGATGCCGATGATATGCAGCTTAACGACCCCAACCTGTTAAAGCATCTCAAAGAAACCCTTTCATTACAGGAGAAATACGAAGAAGCCAATAAAAAGGTGCTTAAGGAACAAGCCAAGCTGAAGGAGATCGCCCAAAGGGCCAAGGATGAGGGGATTGCTGTGGATAACGAAGCGTAACACCTATTGAGAAAAAAGCGAACAGGGCGTTGCATATCACGAGCGGTGACATTGCAGGGCAAAGAGGTTCTTTAGATGCTTTTTTAACAAAGAACCAAGCACTTTCAAAAAGTCGTCAGCTCCCCGGCCTGGCCTGCAGCGGACTGTTCTATTAAATTTAAATGAAAGGCTGGGTAAGTTACCAAGACCTTTTATACTTTATCGTGGGCCGAAGCCTGTTAAAAAATATGTCAGGTCGGTCCGTGGCCGTTATTTGCATTTCATGTAAACAAACTCTGGATCTAATGTAGCGGCGCGTTAAATTTTTGGCCAAAAACATGTTATAACTACCTTGAAAAATCGTGTTGACCATATCAAACAAGCTTTGATAGTTTAAGGGAAATTCAAGAAGAGACTTTGATTCGTTTGCTCTTTCATTTCGAAATTTGAATAGATCAACTCATTGGCTTCGACCGGGCCATTTTGGCTGACTGTATATAATAAGGATACCTCTTTATAGGGGAAATAGTTGAACACTTCACGGATGTCTGGATGGTCGTTTATACTCAGCATGAATTTGCCATGGATATTCTTTAAGGCGGCGGCAAGGTTTATGAAGTCATCAAGCACAAAGTTGTGCTTATAATCAGAGCATAAATAATACGGCGGATCGCAGTAAAAGAAGATATCTGGGTTGTCATATCGAGAAATAAAATCTTTCCAAGCCAGGTTTTCAACCCTGACGTTGGTCAAGCGCAGGTGGATCTCAGACATCTCTTCTTCCAGTCGAAGCAGATTGATTCTGGGCGTTCGTCCGTCTGTTTGAACACCATATGAACGATTTCTAACCCTGCCGCCGAAAGCCAGTCTCTGTATATAATAGTACCGGGCTGCCTTTTGTATGTCGGTCAGGCCGTTCCCATTCAACTGATTTTTCCAGTCATTAAACCACTCTCTGGATGTAAGAAGCCATTTAAATTGTTTCAGGAACTCCTCCAGGTGATTCTGCACCACACGGTAAAATGCCACAAGGTCGCTGTCCAGGTCATTGATTACCTCCACTTGGGAAGGCTCTTTCCGAAAGAAGACCCAGGCAGCACCGGAAAAGACCTCACAATAGACCTTGTGATCAGGAATATAAGAGATGATTTGTTTTGATAATTTTGATTTGCCACCAATATAGGCTAAAGGGCTATTCATGATTTACTCCTTGTTAAGATGAAATCCGTTTGATATACCCCTTCCTGCGCGGCCCGCGTAAGGAAGTTGTCATGAATATGATGGGTGGCTGCTCATACAGTCATTCGCCCTGGGGGTGCTACTAACACCCCCGGGGTAACTTCCGATCTTTATTCGTTATGCAAATATACTTTTGATCGCACCGGTGATGGAAACTCCGTATCTGTCCCAGCCCTCCTGTATGGCCACGGCTTCAAGGCGGCAAAAATAACCAATAATTTTGCCCTTTTCCTCGGCGGTGAGAACACCCTCCTTGGCGGCCAGATCGTCCAGAGCCGATATGATATTTTTTGCGGTTGTTGGGATATCTAATGCGTAATTGTCTGCAAACAGGCCCTTGACCAAGCCTGAAATATACGGCCATGAGGAAATTGATTCCTCGGCAGTCACCATGCCGAGTTCAGCGGCTTCCTGATAGCTGGTGGCGATCCGGGCTCCGGCCTTGGTGGCCAGCGTTGTTGCCACACATCCGGAGCAGAGAGCCGCCATCACCATCACCATCACCGCATTCGCTGCTTTTTTCATAAGTTCGTTTCCTTTGTACTTATGTAGTTTCCGGGGATTCTTCTGTGATGCCGATAAAATTTGTAATTCTGTACTTTATTTCCACGGTCAAAGTATCACCGCCATCATGCTCGACGAATAAAGTTAAATACCGGTCCTTTGCCCCATTGGCCAGGATCCTGTTTGCCTGGCCTGGAATCCTAATCTCCCCGGTAGTCCCTAACGCGGTGATATCTGTCCATCCAACCATATCAGCCGTTCCGTCAGAAAGCTTATACTCAGCTCTTTCCACGGAGCTGACAGGTGTTTTACCGTCTTTTTTCAGATATGAAAAAGGATGATAAGACGTTGTCCCCTCGGGCACCTTATCCATCAGGCGTTCCCTTCGGTGATGGTCCCAGCCGAAACCCGGATGATCCCGCCCTGGGAAATGTTATTATCATTGAGCAAGACATCTGCACCCGCAGTTTTAAATGTTAACGAAACACTCGATGCTGTTGCGGTTGCAGCAGCTGACAGTGTCACCTGGGTGCTTGAATCAATGCTGCCAATGGTTGCTCCATCCGGTATTCCATCTCCAGAAACTTCCATGCCGACATCCATTTTGGATGTGTCCGTCAAGCCAGTGACACCAGCGCTCCCGTTTGTGGTGGTACCTGTTTGTGCAAAGCTTTTCCCCACGGTTGCGTCCAGGACAAAGTTGTCATCAGAATCCGTAATCCTGGCCCATGTGGCCACGCCGTTGTTGTCTGCATTGTCGTCATCAGTCATAGAATTCAGAGTGAGAACCCCACCAGACGCGTCGGGTGCACTTGGATCCGAACAGACCACTGTGCCCAAAAGGGTCGTCACAGCCCCTCCGGTGGCCGGGCGGGTCTCATTATAAAAATTGATTTTCCCAGCCGCGGCGCCTGCGTCGATCGCATCCCGGATGAGGTTTAAATATCCGTTTCTCAGTGTTGTTGAGATTCCAAGGGTCATGCGCTCCTCCTTATGTGGATGTTGATATGTCAATCTTTCCCGTCTCCGGGCTAAGAATGACGATCTGCCCGGTTTGGGTTGACAATATAATTTGATAAATTTTTTCGGACTTCACGATCTGAATTAACTGAAGCCCCAATGGTTCTAAGTCTGCCGCAATTGTGGCAGATAAACCCAGCTTTCCGGCCAGGTCCATGCCTGTTGACAGAGTCACCTCCACCTGCCCAGAGACACCTGTCACACCATTTATTACGGATTCCGCTCCTGTGAGCCGAATTGTGCCGGCGCCAGATAGTCCTAAGCGCCCAGCCAGAGAAGCTGCCACAAGTATCTGCCCTACAACACCTCCGTCAACTCCTGTTTTGCCAAATAATTCCCCACTTATCCGACTGGCTGCACCGGCCAGGGTGCCTTCATATATTAAATCCTCAGCAGCATCATCATTATTTCCAAACAGCTTAGCGGCCAGGGAAGTAGTTGCAGACAAGGCACCCTGGGTGCCCTGACTACCTGTGAAGCCAGGAATAGAATTGAGAATGGGCAAATCAATTTGCCCGGATTGGCCTTTCTTCCCGGATAGTAAGTGAATTATGGCGTTGATGGCTGCATATAATTGGCCGGATTGACCAAACTGCCCGTTTTGCTGCAAAGAAGTTGTTCCCGCTGCAGCGGATATCCCACCACCGCTACCTGTTTTGCCAGAAAAACAAGGAGCCAGATTCGGGACGATCGTGTCACACAGGCCATTGATTCCGACAGATCCGGATTGAATAGAAATAACTTTTTGGGGCTGGGTGGATAGATCGCCGGCCAGCCCGTTACGCCCGGAAAGTGATGCAATAGCTCTCCCTGAAGTGGAAATCAGGTTACAGTTAATAACAGATATTGTTGATGGGATTGAGTAGCTGCGAAAGACAGAGCGCCGAATAAAAAAATAAGGGTTATCATGCAGGGCAAAAACCTGATCATCAGAAAGCGTTTCGTACCAGGATCCAGCCAACAAAAACTCGCACCCGGAACTTCTATCTGCTGTGTCCGGCTGTCCTCCATAATAAATATGATCAGAGCCAAGAGCGTTGCTTGTCACTGAATGTACAGAGTGCCAGTCTAATTTCCCATCAATATAGTACTTTTTAAAATCATTTTCCGTGGAATACACAGAAGCAGTAATAATATGTATTCCCCCGTCTAAAATGTTAATTGAGGGTGAAAACGTATAATCTGAATCTGCTCCAATTCTGTGGTAGGTCTGTCCGGTGGAAGTGTTTAGATATACCGTGCCTGTACTGTAAGAGTCTGCATAATGCAAGCGCACATAATCTGCCAATGTCGGTGCTGCCTTACGAAGGACGGCAAAAAAAGTATATTCAAGAAGCTGCCCGACTTCATACTGTGTATCGTGGACAGCAAGCGATGCAGAAAGATCAAGACCCTGTTTACCCCAAACCGCAGGATCAACTGCCGTATTGATTCCCCTGGCCAGATCGTAGGCTTGTCCGCTATATTCCCAATAAGGGAAAAATATTGCCGGCTTAGGAATACCCAGCTTATTGAGGTTCTCAAAAAAGACAGACCTTACGGTACTTGATGGCCCCCATTGCTTCGGCTTTTGCTTATATTTTCGCCGGAGAAGTATCATTTATTGAGCCTGCGGGAGGACCGGAACGACGATTAACGATGCAGTAAAACCGTAATTTTCTGCCGCAATTTTACAACGGGACACCGGATCAGGGATATCTAAATAACCAAGCGAAAAATCACCCGTACCGGCTGCTGGGATAGCAACGGATAGTGATCCTGAATCGAAGTTTGACGGAGTGCCTGATCTGGCCCCTGCGTAATACAATCTGCAAACAGCATCAGATGTCGGGCCTGATGTAACATTCACAAAACATTGATACATATGGCACCCGGCACCATTCCCGGACAAAGAGTTATCAATGGTTGTTAAAACCCCGTCACTATCATCATCAGCTGTAATTGCCGCAGACGCCTGTGCTATAATTTCAGACCCGTAAATAATAGGTATATTTGTTGTCATGATTCAAAATCCTCCGCAGTGATAAACCGCCCGAACAATTCCTCTGCCCGAGATTTCTGGACTTCTCCAAGCCGCAGTAGCTCTTTATATTCATCCTCTGTGCAGATTTCAGCCGCATACAACCCCGCAAGCATAGTGCGTACAGCAGTTGCAGCAAGATTAAAACTATTCGCTGAGTCAAAGCGGGCTTTCATGTATCTGCCTGCCTCAGAATCCAAGAAATCAATCAGTTTTACAAATGTCGCATCACTGATGTGGTATGTGTAAATATCATCCTTATCCACCAATACCGGAGCTGAGGATACCACCCATGCTTCAGTTTCAGCTGATCCGGGATCATTAAGTGCGGCCATAATGATTTTTTTGCTCGCCCCGGCCAGTTCTGACCTGGCGGCTATCTCTGTTTGTAGCCCATCAAGCATGTTTACCTCCCGATGGATTATGCATTATTAAATTGCCTTTTAAGCCGTCAAAATTTCAGTTGATCTGGCTTCAGTAATCAGCCCCTGGTCAACGAGATATCCCATGCCGGCGATCAAATTCTCATCTGACAAATCAACGTACTGGGCAACACTCAAGTCATCGATAAAAACCTGTACGCCGGCATCTGTGCTGCTCTTCAACGCAACTTTCTCAGCAAACGTAAACCGGTTGCGGAATTCAAGGATTGTCAATTGAGAACTATCGGACACATTGTCAACAAACACGCCATCAACACGTTTCTTGCCGATATATCCCTCGACGTTATCAACTTTAATAACCTGATCAGATTCTTCATGCTGGCCGGCGGTTTTAAGTGTTGAAATAACCACCCCACCGCTGTCCAAAAAAATGTATTGATTCCTTGTATCTGCCATCAGTATGTCTCCTTTATTCTGCCGTGGATAATTGTAGTTGAAGAAACGGCTGCATATCCCCTGCGGGCAGTGATTGTCGTGCCGTTTGTTATTTCTAAAGCGCCCTGTGCAGCTTGATACGTGTCACCAGTATATCCCAAATAAAAGAGATCGCATTTGTCAGGGTCGACTTCAGTAATTGTGGCAGTGCCAGAATAATTCGCACCAGAAAGCGTAATAGAGAAATCCTGAACACTCTTGACAGTGCCTGTCAAGAACCGTGACTTCGGAATTGGATAATTTGACATTCCAGCCTCCTATAACATCTTCATGCCGGCAAAAATAAAGCTGATTGAATCTGCAGCAGAGGGTTTCACCCTGATCGTTTCTGACTCACCGAGTACAATGCTGACTTCGTGGGGAGGTTCGTTTGGCTCCAGGTTGACATCAAAATTCCGCCAGTCAGCGCTCAACGCCGCATTATCACCGTGCTCGGCTGCGCAGTGAGCAATGCTGTACTGCACAGTGTCCGATGATTGATTGCAGACCGACACAATCCCCTGCACCTGTTCGTCCGACCCGGCAGCATATAGCTGCACTTCAGCTGTGTCAGCAGGCCGCAAGGCCGCTAAGCGTCCATAAGTATCCGTCATGCCCGAAACCTCCTAAAATAAAGTGTTTGCATAAAAGAATGCCCGCCGCTTTACCTCAAGGACAGATAACTGCAAAGGCTCCACCAGCGAGTCCACATATTCCCGGGTGGCCATGACCACATCCGGATCCACCGTCAATGTAATGTTGTCTGTGGATTCAACCGCGATATAAAGCCTCAAATAGCAGTCGCGGTAAATGCCGTCAGCCAGCACCGGCTTAGGCGTTGCCGGATAATTCGCTATGGCAAGCATGGTCCCGGCCGCGTTAAACAGGCCCACCTCCCTGATGATCCACCCGCCAACGGCGACAGGGATTTTTGCCTCAACCGATACCCAGTTGGCAGACTCCTCAGTCACGGACACAATAGAGACATCCCCCCGCCAGACTTCATTCACCAGGCTGGTCATGTCTTTATCCGGCGTGACATCACTGCCGTTGCCGTCCCCCACCGCCATCTGGACAAAATCAACCTTGTCCCCGCCTGCTTTGGCAGCCGCCTCTGCGCCCAGGCCAGCCTGCGTATAAATCGTGTAATACATCTATTCCTCCCCTTGATACGGTAGTATTGCCGTATTATCTCCTGACAACAGAAAGCAGCCCCAGTACTGCGGGCAAGGCTCAACCTCAATCCCTGCCACGCCAAAGGGGAAAACCGTTGTGAAATCACCGGTGAAAATCCCGGATGCGCCGATATAAAAAGCCCCCTCAACAGGCATCAAAGACATATCAATGCCCTCCAGCTTGCTCCGGGCCGGCTTGATTTTAAAAATTGCAGCAGGCAGCACATCAAATTTCTCCATGCTGTCTCCGGATAGATTTTCAAAGACTATGCGGAATTCAGCCCACCGCTCTTCATCCAGATCCCGCATGTTAATGATCTCAAAATCATCCGTGATCCCGGCAGCCTCCTCAAGTATCCGCTCCAGAGCTTCTTCCCGGCCGCCAATGAGATGCCATGCCCAGGCGAACCGAACCTTTTCTTCATACTGTTCGTCCGTTTCATACGCCTGGCGGGTGATACCCCGGCTCTGTGCCCAGGAGTCAAGCTGGCTGTCATCACAAAGTTCCGGCAGGAACTGGTCCCGCAGCCACAACACCGCCGACCGGGCCTCATCCAGCATACCTGCACCGCCCTGGGCAAGGACCTGGGCCGCGCCCGCCTTGAGAATGGGCAAAAATTGCAGCTTCTTTGTAAAATAGTCCCAGAAAATGGGCATTATTCGCTCACCTCCACATAGGTGATATCCAGGCTGGTAAGGACGGCAAGCCCCGTGTCAGGCACCACAATGTCCTCATCAGGCGTCGTAAAATTAACCTTTTTTACGTTCCCTGATGCCGTCGACCCGGCCATTATCAGGGTAGTCAGCATGTCCTGGGTCACATCCTGCCCGATCTGTAAAACGTCAACACCATCCATGGACGAACCAAAAAACAACGCATGAATCCGGTTTTCCGCTTCCAGAATAATCTGGGCCGCATCCCCGCCGGTGAGTTCCAGCTCAATGTCAATAGCCACATCCACCTGATCAGGCCCTGTCACAAGCGTATCGTCGTTAATCGGCCGTTTTGCTTCCACCACCGCCGTGACCTGATCCACCAGGTCCTGGGTCGGGATCCCCGCGGTGCCGCAGATAACCACATCAACTGTTCCCTGGCCCCGGGGATGCTCATCCATAATGCTTACTGCCGCCACACCCGTCACGGACATAGCCCAGGACCGGTAAGCATCAGCCGTACAGCCGTTTATTGACGCCCAGGCCAGCCAGTACCGCTCCCGGAGCCGGTCATCATCTTCCTCATCACTTCCTTCGGTCAGAAGCCATTCCGCATCATTCCCCACGCCGTCAATCCCATCAATAACCGTGGCAAGCTCACAGATCATGCCCACCGCAACATTGGAGTCTGAACCATAACTCTCGGCCCTGACAGTCACGCTGATCTCAGTCTCACCATCAGGCAAAACAACCTCTTCAGTGGTCACAAACCGGTAAATATTGCCCAGGCCATCCACCCGGGTCCTGACCACCCGGCCCTCCGGGATCACAACATTTCCGTCAGTATCCTCACGGTAAAACACACAGGTGCCTGTTGCCTGGGTAGCCGCAAGCCGGGAGATCTCCACCTGGGAACAATGCAGATCCAGCCACGCCCCCGTGGCAGTGGACGGGTATGCCTGGATCAGCACCGTCACCAAAAATAGATAAAGCTGGTAAAGCCCCCAAGCCCAGAGTTCAATCATCCCACGGAATAAACCCCGGTTAAGATTCAGGGATGTCGGGATATAACCGGCCTCCTGGATCTGCGAGATCTTTTCAAACAGGCCCTTCCGGACGTCTTCTAAAGTCTTATCAATTGGGATCGACATCGCTCACCACCACATCCATGTCACTGTCAACGGTTATGACCAGATTCTGGCCATGGGTCTCATCAATAATCTTAAAAGTCACCCGGGCCATAACCCCGTTTTCGTCCCAACTCACCACGGAGGCAGCTGCGGACATGGCCACAACCCGCTGGTCCATCTGTACCCGCTTTGCGATCTCTGCGACCAGGGCCAGCCGATTTGCCAAGGTGTTCTCATCCTTCACAAAATAGATAATCTCAGACCCGAACGCCTGGTCATAAAACAGGCTTCCCAATGGCGTTTTGAGCCGCAGCATAATATCCTGCAGAACGGTACGGATACCGTCACTGACACCGGCCTCGCCACTGGCAGCGATGGCCACCAGGCCATTATCATCCAGCAGGAAGTCCTGCCCATAAAGATCGTCTCTCATACAAGCCACCCCGCAGCATCCGCCATGCCGGCCGTCAGAGCATCCATCCGAGAGTCCAGATCCATATTGGCAGTGACCCGGCCCTTGGCATCATTAATCACGTCGATGGGGTTGGAATAATTTTCCGCTGCCGCCTCGACAGCTGCCACACCGGATAAGAAATCGCTGTTGTAATCTGAAAGAATGCCGGACACCTGGCCCCATTGATTTGATAATGCCTGCCCGGCAGAATTATTACATCCCATAAGAGTAGACACGACACCTATGGCAACTTTTACCAGGCCATGGACCGTATCGAATTGGTCAAACAAAGACAAAATATTATTGATCTGGGCTTGCTTGTTCTGGACGTCAGCTAAAACATCAGACAATATGCTCAGTGCTGTGACCGCAGAAGGCCCGGATGTCAGGTCGGCAATGACCGATCCAAAGGCTTCCATAAAGATGCCTTCCGCCAGGCCGGCAACAAGACCAATCATGGCATCAAAAGCAGCGTCAGGGCCATCAATCGGCAACTGCAAAGCAAGACATGCCGCCGATTGTAAATCCTGTGCCTTCCCAAGCTGGCTTGTGGTCATGCTTACGGACACATCGCCTAAAGCGTCCAGGCCGGACTCCACAACATCCAGGGCGTCCAGAACTTCCTGTTCCCCGCTAAAAATATCCCTAATTGTCGTAATATCCGTTTTGATTGATGCAAGCTTCGTCTGTATGGGTAACATTTTATCCTCAATGTCCGTGATGGTTTGTGTTTCCGCCGCCGTCCATAATCATGCCGGAAGCGTATATATCGCCTGTCACATTCAAAGGCCCTATCAGTGTAAGGCTGCCGGTATGGGTTTTGTTTGACATCTCAACTGCTGTTCCAATGCCGCCGTCGTATCCGGTTGCCGTCATATTGCCGGCAATGGCAATAGTTGGAGAGGCCACGCTGGCCTGGGAAGCTGCTTTGATATCCGCCTTGCCCGTCACATCTATTTTGCAGTTTCCGGCCACGGCCACCGTCCAGTCCCCGCCAATGGTTTCATCCTTGTTTTCGCCGGTTTCGTTAGTCATCCCCCCGGGCGTGACATGGATGATGTTGTGCTCAGAATCAATTTTGATGTGAGTGCCCGGCTCCTGCTGGATAATCAGCCCGCCGATTTCCACCTCCGGAGCTGCCATCCCGTGCCACCGGAAATTAGAGATCCTTGGATAATTGGGGTCACCGTCATAATATTCCAGATCGCAATGGACCCCGTCAGCCGGCGGACAGATTATTCCCCGTTTAGGCCCGGCCCATATGATGGGGATTTCGACTTTGGGGACAACAGGCTCAGAGTCATCAACGTTGTTATCATTTCTCAAAGGCTGCACATCCGCATAGTATTTGCCGTCAGACGCATATGTCTTAACGACTTTTGCCTTGCGGACAACCCTGTAATATCCCCGCATATTAGGCATAGCCAGTTCCACCACCCGCTTAATAAGGGCCTTCAGCTCAGAATTTTTCATGGGCCACTCCGTACTGCATAAAGGTTCTGGTTGCTTCGGGCTTGAGAACATGCTCCACACAAAACGGACTGATGGCCTGGTCAATCTCCCGGTAGCGGTCTATCAGCCGAATTTGCATGCGCCGGCGCAAGCCGGCAATCAAAAGAGCTTCTATGCTCCCCCGGCCGGGCTTGTTATCCGGAGCGGGCAGGTGCCTGATGAGGTTGCGGCCCGTCTCAATCACCGGCAGATCTGCATCCTCATCACCGGCATTCCAGTGGATATTCCCGCTTCGGTCCATCCACAGTTCCCATCCGGCCATATCAATCCCATGACCATGTGTGCAGGTATGCTCACACTGTCTGGCCACCTGCCACACAGTGATGTTTGATGCGGTAAATCTGGGGAAAGATACCCCGGGGGAGCCGATCTGGCCTACAGGCAGTCCCGTCTGGTTCAGTGCCCACGTAATGATTTTTTCCGGCGTCTCGTCCACCCAGGACTGCAGGATCGGTGTCTCGGACAAGGCCCGCTCCAGCCCCACTGCCCGTACCGCAATCTGATCTTTTTTATCCGGCGGGGCCAGGTGAGACACCGTCCCCTGCCATTCATCCGGCTCCTGGTACCGGTACCCCATGCGGATGGTCACAGCATCCCCCGGCTCAAATCTCCGGTACAACACACCGCCGGGATCCGGCAGTACAATGGTGGCCCGGGAAAGATGAGAGTCCCGCACATAGGCCACCCGGCATTCCGGGCAGCGCAACAGCTCCAGATCACCGATGAAAATATGGGTCCGTATGCCTGAAATAGCTGTCATCACCGCACATCCACATTGATGGTGTCATCAAGTCCCGGATCCGCCTGGTCAGTCACCGGCGCAGAGCTGCTGCCGGCTGCCGAATCAGACAGGGAGACCCTGGACTCTTTTCGCTGTTCATAGGGCCTGTGTTCGGAGAAACTCAGATTTACACGGATCACATCATCCCTGTCTGTTTCAGAGCTTGTAAGACCACAGAACACAACGTTATCAACGCCACGCGACATTGCGTGGACATTCCGAAGGGAAAAAATTTTGGGGTTTGCCCCATTGTCGGAGCCCTTGAATACGGCATTCAACTCGGCAAGCTTTTCATAACAGGTCCTGTTATGCGCATACGGAGTGACCTGGATATCTGACAGAAGGTCCGCCACAATGACAATCTCCGCATCATTCCAGCCCATTGGTGTGCGAACTGACCCGGACATTCCGTCCGGATCTGCCGTATCAAACTTGACCACCCCGTTCACACTGATTCGGAGCACAACTCCCGGCAACAGGGTATTGCCCAAACGGATTTCTCCATGCTCGAATGTCAGGCGGCCATCAGACATCATACTCCTCCACCAGGTCCCGCAAGGCTGCAATAAAGCCTGCAGGGTCAGCTACACCAGGAAGCTCCAGCCGGTCTATATGAATCGTGATTGTCCCGTTGGAGCCAGCTGTAATGTTCCCGGAGTTGTTAGCGCCGGATCCTTGGGTAGCCCCCCCGGATACAGGAATATTTGGCTGGCTTACCTCAACAGCGGGTGGCAGTGACGCACCAGTCAGCACCGGCATATTAACACTGCCGGATACCAGAAGAGCCGATGCAGCAATGGCAGCCGCTGTTTTGGCAGCATCCTGGAGCGCAGGAGCGCCCAGTCTTACCCCGGCCGCCATGGTGGACATAATTGCCGCCCCGGATGCGGTCAGCGCCGACAACGGCCCTTCCTGGGCATCGGAATGGGGAATGAACCGGCCGATTTTCGTCAAAGCGCTTTTGACCATATCAACAGGGGCGGACAGCGCAGATTTAATCCCTCCGGTAAAAGTCTCCATCAACTTGGCCCCGGCAGCGGTAAGATCAATGCCGTCAAGATACCCCATCAATTTTGTTATCCCCTGGATGATCCACCCTGTGGGCGTAAGATTCATAAACACCCACTTTATTCCATCCACCAGCGTGCTGAATACATTGCTGATCCGCTCCGCCGCCCCGGCCACGGCGTCAGGCACCAGGGTAAATTTCTCCACAACCCACCCGGCAGCTGTGCCGATGGACTCACCCAGCCACACAAAGGCCCGGATCAGCCCGCCGATGATGCCAAGCATCATATCCACGGGCACAAGGCAGAACCGGACAGCATAGGCAAGGACATGGAAAGCCGCCCCCACAACACTTCCGATCACATGCCCGGCTGTCTCCCAGGTTGAAACATCCGATGCGGCCTGGACACCCCATAAGGCAGACACCACCGTGGCAATGACACTGCCAAGGCTTTTAAACACAGTGAGCAATGGAGAAAACGCCTCCACATAGGCATTCTTCAGCGGGGCAAAAATTCCGCCGATATCCGCAACCCACATCTTTATCATTTCCCAGGCGGACGAAAACATGGCCATGACCCGGTGCGTCACCCGGGCCACAGTCGTCACCAGGCCCTCAAGCCCGGCAGTCTTAATATCTTTTGCCAGCTCTCCCTGAATGACACCGACACCGCCGCTAAGGCTGGCAAACACCGCCAGAACACCTTTCACCGTCAACTGAATGGTGTCCCACCATCCCTTGACAATGTCGGCAATGCCCATAAAATTGGTTTTAAAGGCCAGATAAAGCCCGACAACAACAGCCGCCACTGCCCACACAGGCCAGGAGATAGCCCCCACAGCGCCGGCAATGGAAAGCAGCGCCGCCTTGACCACCGGCAGCACAAACGCCAGCCCGGCCCAGGCCCCGGAAAACGCCGTCACCGCAATAATCCCCACTGACAAACCCGCCGCAGCGGCAATAATAAACTTCCCCACCCGGGTCTGGGCCAGGGTGTTCATCCATCCGATCACCACGGTCAGAGTCCTGGCCAGATCCGTGAGCACCGGCAGGAATATCTTGCCGATACTGATCTGTAAGCCTTCAAAGGCGCTGCCCATCATGGTCTTTGCACCGTTGAAATTGTTGAGCATATCCTTTGCAACCTTGCCGGCGGTTCCGGCCGAATTCTCTATAATCTGAATATATTTCGTCAGATCTCCGATACCCGCCTGCTCAATAATCTCGGATGCGCCCGTCATCGCTTCCTTTCCGAACAGGGTATCCAAAATGGATAACTGCCGTCCGGAGCCCATGTTCTTCATGGCGGCAGACAGTTCGCCCATGATCAAAACAGGGCTTCTTAAGTTTTTCGCGGCGTCCAGAGTTTTAACACCAAGTCCCTCTAATTCTTTTGCGGCTTGCGAACTGGGCGCGGCCAGGTTGGAGAGCATGGTTCGCATGGCGGTGCCGGCCATGGTGGATTTAATGCCGATATTGCCCAGCAGCCCTGCCATGGCCGAAGTTTCTTCAAATGACAGCCCCGCTTTCCTGGCCACCGGCCCAACATACTTCATGGTTTCGCCCAGCATCTCAAGGGTGGTGTTGGACGTGGTAAATGTGGCGGTCAGAACATCGGCAACACGGTTCATCTCTGATGCTTCCATCTTAAAAGCAGATAAAATATCCGAGGAGATGTCCGCGGCCCGGCCAAGATCCGTGGCACCGGCAGACGCCATACCCAGTACACCGGGCAAGGCCGCAATATTGTCATCAACAGTAAAGCCGGCCATGGACAGATACTTTTCAGCCTCAGCCACCTGGGACGCCGTCCATGCCGTGGATGCGCCCAGTTCAAGTGCCGCATGCTCAAGCTTTGCCATCTGGGCCGGGGTGGCCTGGGCCACCGCAGCCACACGGGAAATAGCCGCCTGGAAATCCCCGGCCACACCCACTCCGGGCGCAAGCGCCCCCAGGAAGATCCCGGCCGCCACAGCCACCGGTAGCAGCGTCCTGGTCAGGACAGCCATCATGCCCGACAGCAGCCCGGCCTGACGCTCCGTACTGGCCATGCCGGCCCGTACGCCCCGCAACGGACCGGTAATACTGTCGACCATGCTCATAACTGCTGAAACCGTAAAAAAGGTGTCCACTATTTTCCCCCGAATATTCTGGCCATATTCTTAAAAAACCGCTCTTCCGCCCATAACGCACCGGCCGCCTGTCGTGCATAAACCGCCACCGGCTCTGCCGGATCCTGGCCCAGCCACTGCCGGATCAGGACATCATGCTGGCCTTTAAGGCTTGTTCCAAGTTCCGCCCGCGCCCGGGCGATCAGTTTCCCAGGTCGGCAAACCCGGACGCTTTCAGCAGCGCCCCGCCGAATGTGGATCCAATCCCGGGATAAATTTTCAGATTCTGCACCAGCCGGTCCTTGTCATCCGGATGGACCACGGCCGTACATAAATTTTGAAACGCCCGGGCAGGGGACTTCAGCATCTCCTTTTGTGCCCGGTCTGCCTGGGGATAGGACGGCCGTTTAAACCGGGCCGCCACAGTGACGTCTGCCCCGCTGAAAACGTCGTGGAATGTATGCTCCAGGGTGGCGTATTGAACCTGATCAGCTTCAACTGTCTGGGTGTTTTCTTCTGTCATGATGGTTGGTTTCCTTCTACGTTAATAGGCTGCAACGCCGTTCCAGTTAATGGGAGACAAAATTTCAAAATCAAACTTCACAGTGCCGGCATTGTCATCTTCCTGCTTGGCGCTGGTGTCCGCCTTGGTGATCAGGCAGTCCGGCAGCTTGTCCGTCACCGTGTCCTGATCCGTGTTGGCATAGGACACGATGATGGGAAACGGCGATGCTTTATAAAACGATCCGCCCAGGGCCTTGCGCAGCCGTTCCGCCTCATCCTTGTCCAGGGTCATGGACCCGGATGCTTTGTAATTTTTACGGCCATATCCCCGGGGTACGCCCCCTTTGCCGTACCGGGCCTCAATGGACCGTTCGTCGGCATAGGAGATCTCGGTCACCCCGATGGCCGCGCCACCGGAGTTCAGCTGGATCTCCACGCTTTCCCAGTCGTAGTAATTACCGTTGATGGGCATGATCAGCCTCCTTTCTAATCAGTTGTTTCAAGTCTGGGGTCAAAGGTGGAGCCGGCATAGACATAAGAGGCAAACAGGCTGATGCTCCGGATGATCGGGATCCCGATGAGCACCATCTCCACAGCCACGCCGTTATTGACGATATCCTGTCCTGACGGGATTGAGACCTGATGGGCCGCCAGCTCCTTTGGCACAGCCGATACCAGCGTATTCAGGGCTGTCTCGATATTCGCCTTCAGGTACTGCAGCCCGGTGTCTTCACCTTCCATCACAGGATCCCCGGCTTCGTCGTACATACTCTTGAGCGCGGCAATCCGGGCTTTCCTTACCGCTTTGAATACAACCCGGAGCACCTCCAGGTACTGGTAATCACTGGTCACGTCCGCCATGGTTTTACCGTCACCCCAGTATGCCGAACTTAACCCTGCATAGCGTTTGAGCGTGATGTACCGGGCACTTTCCAGCATGACCTGCATGGATGAGGTATAATCATCAGGAAGGGCCGCCTGGGAGATGCCGGCATCCCGGACCCGGCCGATGGCGCGCATGACAGGTGTGGCCAGGATGCGGCCGGCCAGAAGTCCTGCCGGATTGCGCAGAATGGTCTGTCCGGTTACATCGGACACCTCGGCAACCGATGCGCAGACGGCAACAAACCGGTGGGCATAATCATTGCTCTCATTAACGGCTTCCGCCACCCAGTCGTTCAGGTCCTCATCCGCATAAGGCAGGCGGTATTCGGACAGGAAAAATACCGGCCGGTGTGCGTTGAACTGGGTGTCAGCCTTGGCCCCCATCACGGCCCAGTCAACAGAATCCGTCGGGCCGACCACATAGACAAACTCGACATCATACAGCTCAAGGGGTCCCTCAATGGCCGTCATAACCCCTGATATAGACGGCACCGGAGGCAGCAGGCGGCATTCATAAATGTCACCGGCCACCAGAGTTTCGTCCGGAACTGTGATGGTCACACCGGTGCTGCCCACGGTGATAACTCCGTCAACCGGTACGGTGCGTTCAACATCAAATGCATCACCCCCGTCCGTGCTCAACTGGTAGGTGGCCTCGTTCAGCCCGCCGCCGGACACCACACCAAGCATGATTTCAGCCGCAGCCTTGACCGTGCCTGTCACCGTAATGTCAGGCCCGGTACCCGTTTTTTCAACCGGGCCAATGGCGGTGCGCACAACAAAAGAGTAAAGATCATCCACCACCTGGGTGCCCTCTCCCAATGTCAGGGTGGCACCCGTGGTCCCGATGGAGATCTGCCCGTTTGCTGCCGTGGTCTCAGCCTCAGCAAACGTCTCTGCGCCATCCAGACTCAGGCTGTATGCCGCCGTCCCAAGCACACCGGCCGTGGTAATTTTCACAACCACGTCGGCATTGCCTGCCGGCACACCGGCCACGGCTGAATCGGGGCCTTCACCCGTATGCTCCAGGTTGGAGATATACCCGCCAGCCGAACCCGCCACAGGTACTGCAACCACCACAGGCTTTTGGCCGGCCGTGGCAAACAGATCCCTGAGCCGGTCCACCAGGGGGCCTACCCCGAGCAATCCCTCCAGGTCACTGGACGCACCGAGCAGGTATCCCTTCCCAGCTTCACCCAGGCTGCATACGCCGGCAATAATACATGATCCGGAGACATCTCCCGGAGACAGCCCGCTGGTCCCGTCCACGATATATTCAATCACATCGCCCATATTTTAAATCCTCCCCGCACCCTGGCGCCGTTGCCGGAACATCTCCAGAGCACTTATAAATTCGTCTTCCGTCACATGCTTGCCGGCAGCCCACCTTGACGCCCGCATCACCCCGGCCAGCTCCCAGGCCGGCACATGATGCGTGTCGGCCAGGACCTGGATGTCCGATTTCGGCTCCTGCCGGCCCGGCCAGGTGGTTCGTTTTTTTGCCATGTTATTCCTCCTTGTAATCAAGGTTGTCCGTAAGATTGATGTCTGTAATCAGCGGGGCCTGGCGGGTGGTGCATATCATTCCGGTAAACCGGATGTGCAGGGCATTGGCCCGTTTGGTAAACACCTCCACCGTCCGGGTCCCGAACCCGCTTCGAACCGCTTTAAATACTTTAATGGTGACCAGATCTGCGTCGTCATTTTGGGTTTTACCCGGCAGCGCCAGAAGAAAGGCTTTTACAAAGCTTTCAAGCCATTCCTCATCATCAGACTTCACCTCGGCCTGTACGGTCAGCCGGGTTTTATATAGCCGGGACCGGATAACCCGGTACGGATGTTCGGCATCTTCAGGCCCGTCCATCCGGGCCACATGCCGGGGTTTGCGCTCCAGGCCTTCGTCCAGGTACGACAGCTGGATACGCTTTTCAGGCAGCAGCACGGTCTCCTTGTCCGGCTTGTCCATCACAGCCGCTTCAGTCAGACCGGCCGCAACCGCTGCGGATGTAATCACCTGTTTGGCAAAAGACCTCATTTGAATCCTCCGGACAGAAACCCGGCAATGGTCTGCCTGGCCTCGTCAATATCATCCTGGTTGATCCCGATGTACGGCCGGGCCGGCATGGTCACTTTTTTAACCTTCCGGAATCCGCCTCCCGGCACTTTAAACTGCAGGGCTTTGGCTGATTTGGGCCGGATCTCACCGCCGAACTGGTGTATGGCGGCATATTCCGCATTGGTCCCCACCGCCACAGCCGCCGGGGACGCTTCATAATTCACGGAGCTTTTCAA
This sequence comes from uncultured Desulfobacter sp., assembly GCF_963665355.1. Classification (GTDB taxonomy): domain Bacteria; phylum Desulfobacterota; class Desulfobacteria; order Desulfobacterales; family Desulfobacteraceae; genus Desulfobacter. The sequence continues at coordinate 2,396,708 of NZ_OY762229.1, read as the reverse complement.
CCGGCCGGAGTCAGACAGCGTCTGGCCGCCCTGGGCGTCAGCCCGGCCTGATTTTTTCCAGGTTTTGCCGTCCGGCCCGCTTTCGTCCTCAAACCGCCGGATCGTGGAAGAGACAAGCTGTTCCCCCAGCGTCTCTGACAGCTGCTGCCGGTTTGCGATCTTTGACACGGCGCGCCCCAGCACCTGATTGGCTTTGAAGAAGTCCATCTTAAAAGAGATCCCGGCCATTAATACCGCCTCCAGAAATCCTGCCCGCCGAATACGGGTTGGGGAGACACCACGCAGGCTTCTGTGGTCACGGCATCTGATGGCCACGGGTCCAATTTCCCGGACCGTATCTGGGTCAACTCCTTTTGTGCCCGGTCATACTGACGCTGGATGGGGAGCCACTCATTTGATGACGCAGCTTCCGTATCCATCAGGGACGTGATGTTGCCCACGCACTGCCAGGCGCTCAACACGGCACAGACCCGCTTGAGCAGGGCAGACTCAACCCCGTCCATACTGGCCTCATACCCCCCTGCCAGACAGGCCTCCCTGATTTCGGCGGACACACCCTCAATGGTCCTGGCCACCACCCCGGAATTAAGCTCATCGATCTTATCCAGGTACGCCACCAGGATGTAATCTTCCAGGTCCGTTTGTGTGCAGTATGAATCAGACAATTAAGCCTCCTTTGATCAGCTGACCACTGTGGCCCAGCAGATCGCCTTGACCACCGGTGCGGGAAACGGCTTGCTTCGGCCGATGATCTTCACGCCGGACGGATCCTGGCTTTTCACGGGCTTTGAGTAGTAGGGCATGGGCTGCAGATTGGCGTCCAGATCATCCAGGGCGCAGTAAAACAGCGTGTGAACCGCATCAGAGGCATAGGCCATGATCTGTTTTGCCCCGACCTTGGCCGTGGATGTTCCTGTGATGGGGTCCAGGTAACTTTCAGCCATCTTTTTGATCAAAAAGCCGCCCAGGGAGATGCCGTCTGCCGACACTTCCACCCGCAGCTTTGCCTTTGGGTTCTCCCCGTACACCTCGGTCAGGGCCAGCAGCTGGTTGTAGGCGTCCTTGCCTGCCCAATATTTGACCACCCCGCCATATCCGGAGTCTTCCACCAGGGTCTCCATTTCCTGCAGATGGTTGAATACCTTGCGCACTGTGGCTCCTGAAGCATCCCACAGCACGTCCGGCGTGTAACTCAGGGGGGAACCGAAACTGACCTGATAGGTATCCGTGCCCCCGCCTTCCAGGGCCACAGGCCAGGACACCGTCCCGGTCAGGGATTTTGCGGCAATGCCTTCGGCGGTTGCCCGGCAGATCCGGCGCAGGTTGTCGTCCACAGTGGATAGTCTGGCCTGGACCCCTTGTTCATCCAGATGTTTGAGCCGGTTCATGTCCGCAGCAGTAAAAAAATCATGGGTGGCAACTTCAAAGGGCTCGTAATCATCCAGGGAGAGCGATCCCCGCTTGACTGCCAGGGATGCCGCTCCCCGGTTGATCAGGGGCATGGTGGCAAGGATGCTGCTCAGATCAGAGCGGCCCACCTTGTCGAACGGATGGTTCACCTTGCGGGTAAAAAACGTGTCCACCACCGTGGTCTTGAGTGGCTGAAGCTGTTTGAGTCGCTGGGCCACCGCCTTTACATTGAAATACTTTCTTAAGTCCAGCATTGGATAATTTCCTTTTATCTAAAATTAATATCCGTTGTTTAAACCGCGTGAATGTGCTGCCACCGCAACCTGCAGATAATGGCCGTCGTGGCTGCTGTCTGGGCTGTCACGCCGACTTTGAGCAGCGATTTTTTAACAGGCCCGAATACCACGACGTTGGCCGTGTCCATCACAGATGTGTCAATTTCTGTATCCAGGACCGCTACCGGGTCAGGGCTGTAAGCAAGTTCAACTTCTGCGGCGTTGGCCGGGGCCGCCGTAAAGCTCACCGTCACCATTCCGGTCTGGTAATTGATAGATCCTGACCCGCCGGTTCCGGCAAGATTGCCACAACCATCATCCTCCAGGGTGATAGAACCGGCGGTCGCACTTGCAGATCCAGGCTCAACAGGCCCGACCTGGCCGGTGAAAGCTTTCTCTGTCCCGTCTCCCGTGCCGATCTGTTCCGTCAGAGCCGCATACGGAAGATATTTTTCGTCCGCGTCCTTCCCAAGCACCAGACCACAGGGCCAGACCGCATCGTCGGTCAACAGCGCTACCGGCTGGATATTCACCGGGGCCATGGGGATCCCGGCCCGCTCCGCGTCGAAAGTCCTTGATGAAACATTCCCAGTGATAGTCATTTTTTTCTCCTCTTAGAGCTTGTAAGCCCTACGCAAAACTGTTGATGTCTTTGAAAACGTCATGATCTACGGCTCCAGTACCGCCAGCCGTTCCCGGCTTGGCAAACTCACTCAAAAGGCCGGCATTATCCGGATCACGCGCTTCAAGATCCCGCAGATAATTTTCCCGGGGAGTGATGTTCTCCTTGGTGCCGTCCGGAGCGGAGAACTCCATGGTGGCCTCTCCATCTCCCATGGCCTTTGCAAAGGCCAGGGTTTTGGCTTTGTCGGCCGGAAGAATGCGGCCTGTTTCCGCCAGGGCATCGACACGGGCCGAAAGGGCCTTGTCCGCCTGGTCTTTTTTGTAGGTTTCAAATTCCTGCTTTGTGGCCTCATGCGCCGTCTTCTCCGTTTCAAGGTCTGATTTTGCGTGATTCAGACTATCCTGCAGCGCCTTGGCTTCGTTACCGGTCTCCAGAGCCTTGACCTTATCCTTCAACTCCTGGATCTCTTTGTCCTTGGGGTCCATGGGATCCTCCTTTTCAAAATTGATTTGATTTATCGTATACGTCACCAGGGAATCATCCCCGTTTTCCGCAGTAAAATTCGCAGGCCCCAGACCGTCCACGGCAGGATCCTGGCCGGCACCTAAAAGACCAACATGCCGGATAATCATCTTTGCCGGGTCAATGGAAACTGATTTTGCCAGTCTTAAGCCCTCTTTTACGGCCGCATTTAAGATTTCGGGTACATCCCGGTACTGAGCCTGCAATAAAGTGCCAAAACGCCTTAAACGGGCAATTTTGCCAAATTCAACGGCCTGGGCCTGATCCTTGGGATGTCTGATAACGATGGGGGCGTCCTCACCGGTGTTTGTCACAAGCCGGTCCAGGTCTCCGGTGGTCCAGTCCCGGATCTGCCCGTTGGAGCTGGTATGGGTGCCGGCCTTAAAAATCGTGTCCCAGTTTTTTGTTATGTTTCCCATGAATTGACTTCTCGTCCCCCTGTAGTTATATTATGCCTATAACCCGGCATGATGGTCGCAGATGGCAGCGGGGCCCAGGTGATCCTGGGCAGATCGTGGGGTCGGAACCCACCTTGCCGGGTTAAATTTCTTCATATCGTTTCCCTTCCTGGTTGGTTTTTCCCTTCAAAATATCGCTTTCAGGCACAATGCCTCCTGTGCGAACCACATTGGCTTTCGTCTTTTTATTGATTTTAAAATCAACCCGGATAACCACCTTGGCCCAGACACCTGCATCCCTGTCCCAGGTTAAAAGCACCGCCGGATCTTTGGTGTCATAGAACCATCGGGCCGTTTTAAACCTCTGGGGCAACGTGGCGATCTCCTCAATATCCAGTGTCGCCTGCCTGTCCGCTTTATCAGGCCGGGACAGATGCTTAAGCGTCCCATCGTCTATCACCGTAAGCGCAAGAGACAGGTCATGGCCTTTTTGAGCCAGGTACCGCAGCACCTTTCCGGGCAGATTCCCAACAGGATAAATCTCCCCTTTTTCCTTGCGGGTATCCACCACCTGCCGTGCCCAGTCGGAGAAATCTTTTTCAAGCTGCTTGTTCTCTGCCCATACCACGGTCTGAAGCGCCTCAAGATCCGCTGGGGTCAAATGCCGTTTAAGCCGCTTGAAACAATCGGTTTCAGCAAACTCACAAGCCCCGCAGAACTCATCCGGGCAGGCCCGGGTAATATCCTTGAGTACGGCCTGGCGGACATCAGCCCGGAACCGGCCCGTGTCAGCCTGCCAGTAGGATTTTCCCGGGTTGGTCTGGAAATTGTTATCCGGCATGACAGGCACCACCCGGCCTTTATGGGGATGATTTGACATGGTGATTTCAAGGGGCTGCCCCGGCTCAATGGTTTCGGGTTTGACCCCATTACGGGCCATCTCTCTTGCTGACAGACTGGTTACCGTGCACCGGCATCTGAATCCGTTCGGCGGATAGAATTTATCCCAGAACGGGTCATCAGCACGCACCACCCGGCCATGCAATGCCGCATGGGCCAGCCGGGTACGGCGGTCATTGATGGCTGAATACCTCCAGAAAGGCCGTGTCTTTACAGCATTGGTCATCTGGCGGTACCGGCCTGCCATGTACGCAGTCTGAATATTTGTTCGGAAGATATTATCCAGCCGGAACCCTTCGATCTGTTTCCAGCCCTTATCATCAAACAGGGTGCGCAGATCTGCCTTCCATGAGCCAATGGGCTGCCCGGCTTCAAGTGCGGTGCCAATGGAATCGTACATGGCCTGTAGCATGTCGCCCTTTGCCATGCCGGACACCACAAATGCCTTGACCCGGGCATCCTCTGCCATGGCATTGAAAGCCTTTCTGGACATGGGCACCTTGTCCTGCCAGAACTCATAGGCGTCCTTTGGCGGACCTGGATTGAATTCAAAGGCCATCAGTCCGCCTCCCCGATCACCCGGTACTGGCCGAACATATTGGCGGCGGTCATGGCCTGGGCCAGAATATCTTCAAACTCCCCCATGCCTGCTTTTGGAAACGCCTGTTCCAACTGCCTGACCAGGTCGTCAAAATCATTGGCCTTATCCACGCAGGCCAGCAGGGTCCTTTGAAATGTCCCCACACCTTTCCCCGCCGCATCCAGACTGCCATCCGCCAGGTCTTCAATGGCCTGCTGCTCTTCTGTGAACATGGAACCCGCGGCAAATTCGGCGTTGGCGTCACTGTCCGCCGCCGCTGAAGATGCCCGGGGGCTGTCGGGGACCTTCTCTTCCACCAGCTCAAACTCGTCAGCATCCAGGCCCTGACGTTCGAAATGGGCCTTGGTGAACCGCACACCCACGTCATACCGCTTCTTGTCCAGGTCCGCCTGGGCCAGCCGGTCTTCGGCCTCTTCATAGGCAAACACCGGCGGATACTCGTTGGACCCGTTCACATGGGCGTAGATCACGCCCAGATCGCACATGGCATCGCACACCAGCTGTTCATCGGCCTCGGCCACATCCTCCAGCACATGGTAATGGGTCTGGCTGGATGCATATGTGCCCGTGGAACCGGTAATTTCACTGCTCTGGGTCTGGCAGGAGACCACCTTGCTGATCACGGCGTTCCAGAAATTCAGATAGCTGATAAACGCATCAGATCCGCCCTTTGAGTCCACTTTTACGATCTGGTGTTCAGAGCCGTAGGGCAGCACGGCCACGGCATCCTGGACCATGGCGGCCAGGGAAGCAGCCAGTTTCTGCCGGTCTTTTTCGTCAAAATTGGACGGGGCCTTGGCCACCTGGAAGGCCATGCCGTACCGCTCCAGGAACCGGTTGCACCACTGAACCCCGGCCCGCTTGAACGCCACGGCCCACAGACACCGGGACAGCAGCCGCAGCCCGTAGGGGTTCTCATACGTGGGTTCATGCTGCACCAGCAGGAACTTGCCGTAGGGCACCGGCTTTTTCTGGCCGTTTTCCAGGAAGCACAGGCCCCCGTCACCGTCAAAACAGAACCAGTGCCGGGGTTTTTCTTCCATGGCAACCAGTTTCAGCCGGGAGCCGTCCACGGCCCAGTACAGTTCGATGACCGAATATCCGTAAAAAGGAGCCGCCAGCATGGCGTTAAACTGGTTTTTAAGCTTGATCCCGGCCAGGTCCATGGTCAGGTCCCTGCAAAGGGTTTCTGCGCCCTTGGACGCTGAAATTCCCTTTTCCGGCTGCCCCGGGGAATAATCGTAATTTCCCTTGTTCGTGACCTTGCGCCGGCGCAACTGCATGGCCATGGTCACCTGGTCGTCGGCAGCCAGGGCATCCAGCACCTTGGCATCATCCCCGCGCTTGCGCAGGACCGGATCCGGATCAGGCAGAATGTCAAACTCGGATCCCGTGGCCGTGGCCCAGGTGGCCATCTCCGTGGTCAGGGCGTTTCGCTCAATTTTTATGGGGGTGCCGTACTGGTCCAGAATCATATCAATACCCCCTCATCATCCGGGATAACTGGTTGCGGCCGGCGGTCACAGGAAACGGGGCCGGGATATCCCCGGCAATGGTCTTAATGGCAAACAACGCAAGGATGGCAGCCACAGCAGCATCACAATGTCGCTGGTTTGCCCCGGACTGGTTTTTTCCTTCCGGGGGCATGGCAATACCCTTCTTTACTTTCATAGCCCTGAAATCGTCTAAAATCGTGCTTCTTTTCGGAATCCAAAATGTCCGGTCCTCAAGGTTGGATTTAAGCCGGGGAGAGTGCTCCCGGTACCACCCCTGGGAGAGCATCACCTCTTCCACCAGGTGGATCCCGTAATCCTGGCGGGCATACTCGGCCGTGGCCTGGCCGTTGCCCCGGGCATCCAGGGCCAGCCCGGACAGTCGGGGCAGGCGGTCGCAGATATATTTGTAAATCTGGTACTGGGTCCGGAACGGCGCATTGCGCAGCTCCAGGACAAAGGGCGTATCCACGGACAGATCCGGCAGCTCCGCCACCACCCAGTCCACGGTTAAATCGCCGGACCGGCCAAAGTCGGTGCCCATGCCGTGCCGGTGGTTGGGATTCAATGCCTTGAGCAGCGGCTCCAGATGTTCCCGACACCAGTCCAGGGTTTCCCGCTCGGCAAGTCCAATGTCCCAGTCCACAAAATCATCTGCCGGCGGGGTCCATTCGATCACCGGGATTTCAGGTTTCATGCACCCTTCGATCATGGAGCGGTTGAGCCAAGCCCCGCCCCCGCGCTTGGGAATGCAGAACAGCTCTTCGTCCGCATCATCCCCAAAGTCCGCCAGGGTCTCTTCAATCCACTGGGCTTCTCCCTCATCGGAAAAGGCAATGCGGCGTTTTTTGCACACCACGTTCCGGTAATACCCGTCATTCAAGGCGTCGTTGAGCGTGGTGCGGTGCAGGGAATAAGGCAGCTTGCCGGCCCGGATATCCAGGACAAGCTGGTTAAACGGGTTATCTTCCCCGTTGTGGGTGGACAAAATACCGATGCTGCCGCCCAGCATGGTCAATGCCTTGGCAGCGGCAAATACGGTGTCGAAATCTTCGATAAAAGCCGCCTCATCCAGGATCACCCGGCCCTGCTTGGACCGCAGGGCAATGGCTTTGCTGGGCAGTCCCACCACCTCAAACCCCGTGGCAAACCGAATCCGGTACACCGTGACAGCCTGGTCATTTTCCAGGACCACGGTTTCCTCTTCCATTTCACCGGCCACCAGGTTGAATTTTTTGGCCCAAAGCGCCGTATCGCCCACATACTGGCTGGTCATGTCCTTGTTGGTGCCGATGTAATAGGTATTCATGCCCCCGGCTTCCGGTAATGTAGCTGCCAGCAGGGCAGACTCGGACGCATCCCCAAAGGATGCGCCGATGCGCCGGGATTTTTCCCAGACTTTGATTCTGGCTTTGTCCTGATTCCATCGGGTTTGATAGAGTAAAAGCGGCATGTTATCCTTCCAGAAGCTTTCTGATCAGTTCAGCCTGGTCCGCATCAAAACCCTTTTGCTTTGATCCGGTATCTTCTTTGGCGGCATACTGGCGTTTCATATCGCACCAGGTCTTGATCCCGGCCTGGATCTGTTTGAGATCCATGGTGTCCGGGCTGTTGATCATCCGGGCGGCACGTTGCTCAATGGCACCCCACAGGGCGTCCACCATGGCTCCAGGGTCATCAAAATTCATATCCGGCACATCAGCCCGGGCAGGCTCCGCCGTTCCGGGCCTCATCTTCTCCAGGGCAATGGCGATTTTCTCCATGGCGGCAACGGCATACACGTCCTGGGCATCTTTTGTGTCCAGGGCATTCTTTAAAAGGCCCGCCCGCAACAGGACCGTGTTCTCCCGGATAGAGACCTGGGCCTCCCGGTACTCCTTGCGCCGGGCGGTCCACCCTTCATCAGATCCCCATTTTTTAAGCTGGGAAACAGACACCCCGGTAGCCCCGGACACCTGCTCGTAGGTCATGCCGTCCACCACGTAGCAGCCCCTGGCCTTGAGCCGGTCTTCAAAGGGATAGGCCTCAGCCATCAGATCAGCCCCAGGGACCGGTCGATATTTTTGATTTCTGCCTTCAGTTCCTTGTATCTGGCCACTTTATCTGCCAGCTCAAAGGCCGCCTGCTGCACCTGGGCCGGATCAATTTCCACCGGGTCCGTATGGGGATTGAGCATAATTCTCAAACTGTCCCGCAGCCCGATGATGGAAATATTCAACTGTCTTGCGGCCAGGTCTTTTTCCTGTTTCTGTCCCAGCCAGATCAACCGCTCACTCATGTTTTCTCTCCTTGTCGATTCGGTCCACCAGCCGGGTCATAGCCTGGGTGTTAAGGGTTACGACTTCCTTGAGATCTCCGGCCAGCTCAACATATCTCTTCACCAGAGACGCGTTTGTGGTGTACATATCCCGCAGTTCCTGCATATCCTTGCTGTACAGATCAAACATGGCCTGCAGCCGCACGTCAGACTGGCGCTGCACTTCGTCTGTTTTCTGCTTGTCGAAATACCATACAATCAGCACCAGGCCGATGGGGCCGAGGCTCAGGACCATTTTCAGGATTTCCATGAAAGTAGGGGCCGAAGTTACGATTGTTGACGGATCCATACTATCTCCCTTTTTTTTAAACCGAATACTCTGCTATTTTACGGATAATTTCCGGTGACATATTCGGACACGTTTTCCCGCGGTCAAGTTCACAATGCCCGAAAACCCGGTGCACGGGGATATCGTATTCCAGCATCAGCTTGCGCAGCAGTTCCGGCAGCGCCTGGTACAGCTGCTTGCCGGTAAACCCGTGCTTGCCTATCAGGCAGATGCCTATGGATCCAGTGTTATGCCCTTTGCAGTGGGCGCCCACCCGGGTGATGGCTCTCCCGGGCTGGATCAGGCCGTCGTTATATTGCGCGTACGCCTCATTTGATTTAAGCCGTCCGTTCGTGATCACAAAATGATATCCGATACCGGCCCACCCCCGGACGCGGTGCCATGCGTCGATCTCTTCAACGTCTCCGAACTCTGAGTCGCTGCAGTGCAAAATGATTGTATTAATCTCTGTGTTTTCCATCCGCCTCATCCGATTTTATTGATAACTATTTGAAATCCGTAACAGTACATATATTGCACATACAGAGGATCGCCGCCGTCCGGGTTGTCATGTTTTGACAGAATAAAAAACGCCCGCCTCATTTTTTTGAGGCGGGCGTATGGTAAAGAGCGTGGGGGATGAGGGTTAAGGAAGGATCAGGAGTGCGCCTCCATCAGCACCCGTCCGGCATGCCGGATCTCGTCGTAAATCTGGTCAAGCAATTCATTGTAATTGTTCCGGTTACTCCTTAAAATCTTCGAACAGAAGCATCTGCCCCGGGTCAGGCGCGTTCCGGCGTTCATACGTGTTGTTCCGGCGAAGATAAGCTATGATTTCCTGGTACCGGACACGCCTTTGACTGCGCAGCAGATAAGAGTCAATACTGTCAGGGTGGGCAGGTTGTCCGGTATCGGAGTCGATTTCATATCGTTCAGTAAGCCGCCAGAACGTCCTGGGGCTGATACCCAAGATGCTGCACACCTCTCCGGGACGATAACTGGGGCGCACCGGCAAACCTGCCAGGGTAAGCATTTCTTGAAATTGGTCATCTGATATCAGACTCATTATCCCCCCTGTTAAAGATCGGTTTCAAACTGCACTTCGCCCGTTTCCGGGTCATAAAGCTGGATATCCTTGATCTGGACACCTGTTAATTCCACAAATTCACGTATCAGGGCCTGTATGTCGGATTCCAGCTTCTCCAGCTTCAGAATCTTGCTCTGCCAGTTCAACAGCGCCGTATCCTTTGCCTGCCCTATAATTCGTTTTTTATCCATGACTCACCAGCGATTTGCAATAAAGTGGAACCAGATGCCCTGGCCCCATGAATACGTATACCAAAAAGACAGGACCGCTATTCCCCACTGCCTGTTCTTCACGGAAGTATAAATCCATGCCGGCTGGGCAATAATTCCGAAAACATATCCCCATCTCCCCCATGCCTCAGGCCTCCCGATAAGCCAAATTGCAATGCATCCAAAAAACATGATCCATATCTGGCAAATTAAATTTTTGCCTTTCATTCCGAAGTTTTCTCTATTAAATGCCATCGCAGCATATTGCGCCACGAAGGTATTCCCCACATATCGGGCAGTAATTAAAGCCTTTGTTTTTCCATCCCTGGTGGTCACTTGCGCAACCGCAAGCAAGCGACTCGGCCGTTTTGATGCTCACTTTTTCCATAAAGTGTTTCAGGCCAATCTTGTGGAAAACCTTTTTTCGGACAGCCTCCTCACAAAGGGTTGCTATTATCCCCGGGATAAATGTTTTGGGCATTTCCAGTGTCTGTTGTTTGATATCTTCATATTTGGTCATTGTCCCACAGCCCCCGCCACAACTGCCGAAGACCCTTCCGTATCCCGACACTCCTTGGCTCGTGCATACCCCGGAACAACATTCCCGCCCACCATATTGGGGAAGTGTTCCGCAATATAAAAACAAACCTCCAGATCATCATAGGGCTGCATCCACCACTCCTTGCCGAACCGTTTCTTCATCTGGTTTTCAAACATCGCCTTCAAACCTTCAATAACCACAAAGGCATCCCTGGAAGTCCTTACACGGTCAATTTTAAACCGCTTTTTCATCCATCTGGACATACCGTTCTCAACCCGCCAGGCGATCAGGCCGGCCAGGGCGTCAATCTTTGACAGTTCCGCCGGGCTGGCCAGTGCCACCATCTTTCCCGGCTGTTTTTCATGGGCCGACCGGACCGGCTTTTGCCTGCGAACGTAGGGACGCTTGCTGGACACAATGGCAAAACCTTTCTGGACCAGCTCGTCCAGCAGCTCCTCAGCCTGGGCGTAGCTCAACTCAGTGGTGGAACTTACATCATACCGCGACATCAGCATCACCTGCTTGTCAGCCTTTCCGATTCCGATCTGGCCGCAGGCAATGGCGATCAACTGCCGCTGTTTCTTGCTGGATTGATAATCACTCTTGTTCATGCTTTAATGCCTCCTTTTCCATGCGCCGGATTTTGGATTCCAGCATCCTGATCATAGTGGCGCGCTTCATGCCTGACCGCTCATACATCAAAGCCGCTTTGACAACCCGGATATCGCTGATGTGAGTCAGAGAAGACCGGGTGTCTTCAATTGACGTGTAACACAGGGCGCGCCCCGCCTTGAGGAAAGTATCACCCATGCCCGCCTCCTATAATGCCGCGAAATCAAGGCTTATGGGCCGCCACTGATCCTGATTTCCCACCCGCTCATACACCCGCATATACCGCTTGGAGCCGATCACCTGCAGGCTGTCAGATATGGCATCCATAGCCTTTTTCCAGTCCGGATCAACAATCTCAAGCCGCCGCAGGCCCAAGATCCGACGAAGATTGAACTTGCCCTCCTGATCCACGGCAAAGGCGTCATTGATGATCGTTTTAACTTCGGACCGGCTGTCCTGGGTCCATGAGTTCAACAGCTTGTCAATCAGAGCCTTTGCGGCGTTCAGCCGTTCGTCAGGCACCACATATTCGGACACCTGCACCTGGATTTTATATCTCCCGTCATAGGAGAACATATTCAGATTCCCCTTTCTGCCGCCAAGAGACACACCATAATCAGACGCTGACATCTCCACAAAGGCGTCGATTTCAGACATAGCCATATCCTTGAATTTCGCCATCTCTTTCTGTACCGCCAGGGCGTTATCCACCACGTTCCGGACAAGCCCGTCCCGTGTCTTGTCGATCTCCTTGACATTATCTTTATGCACCAGACGCCCCTGGCTATCTGTCATGTAATCATTCAAATTCGCCTCTGACATACGTTCGCTCCTTTGTTATATTTCTCACAATACACGGGCCACCCGCCCGCCACACCCTCTTGTCCTGGCCGGCATATAACCACCCGCCGGGACCACATGCGTGGACCGGCAGTTGCTGCAGGCCGAACCCGTATTCGATGCGCAATAAAACCGGCCGCAGCAGTGGCAGTACATCTCAACGATATACCCCGGGAAACGGCATCCCCGGTTCTTCAGGCGAACCCCTGGAAAAACAGTCATCACGCCACCCCCGCTTTCCCTGCGCGGCGGTCAAGCACAGGCATGCCGTATTTCACAGGATTCCAGCGCGCGGCAACAAGAACAGCCTTTGACGCACACCCGGGACACGGATCGCTCACCCTGGATGCCTGCCACTTCAACCCGCAATCCAGACACCTCATGGTCGTGCTGTACCTGCGCCGCCTCTTTCCGGGCGCAACAATTGCCGATAAAACCTGTCTGACGTTTTTCATTCTGCAATCATCTCCTTTCTTGACAATGCCCGGCGTACGGATAATATTATCCTTGTGGTGCCAAGCATTGCGTTTAAGGCCCGGATATCAGATGTTCCAGCATCTGCCGGGCCGTTTCTATTATCCTCAGCAATTCATAATAATATCCGCTGTCACCTTCTCTTCGCCCGCCCGGGCCGCCATATTCATGGCCCTGACCACAAGGTTGTTCACAGACAAAGGAAAACTGCGGTTCACCGTGCGCCGCCCGGACAGCCGCTCCAAACGCTTGTTGATTGCCTCATAAACATCATCCGCCAGGACATCCCCGATCTTCGCCTTGCCAATCCTGGCGAACTTGTGTTCAAGATATGGCCGCACCGCATCGCCAAGGCCCTCGATCTCGGCAGTTGTGATCCGCCGGATAACCTCACGGATATCGGAATTTCCCACCTCATCCAGCTTTTTAAGCAGCTCGGGCTGACCGATCAGGATAATCCCGATCAGCTTTTCAAACCCTATCTCCATCTCATAAATCTGCTTGAGCGCCTTAAACGCCCGCTTGTCAATGGTATGGGCCTCCTCGATCATAAGCACCTGGCGCATCCCGTTTTCCGCCCTGGCCTTCAACAGTTGCACAGCCTGCCGGGTCTTTCGCTCAAGGCTGTTCTTCGGATATTCGTCCGATATGTCCATAATGATCGCATCCACCAGGGAAGACGGCGTCACCCTGGATTTATCGATGATCAGCGGCATCACCACCTTGATGCCTTCACTGAGCAGCTCGGCAGCAACAGCCTTTCTCATGACCGACTTGCCGGACCCCACACCGCCCACCACAGCGATAAATCCGCCGTACTTCGCCGAATCCAGCATCATCTCCTTCAAAAACCGGTGTTCCGATGACAGATAAATATCCTTCTCACTGGTCACGTCATTGAGAAACGGACTTTTAAACATCTTGAAATGCTTCAATGTACTGCCGGAAATCATGTCTATATCCTTTCTTGGATTAAGTTTAAGGGGATCTGCAAGCTCAAGCCTGACCCCGGGGAATCCGATATTCTCCCGGATCTGTCCGTCGTAAGCGCCCCATATGTCGCTTACGGACATCCGGTTTTCCTCCAGCCAGTCCAGGGCGGCCGGGGTGTTCTCCACCCACGCCTTGATCCTTGCCATAAGTATTTCGCGGCTTCCGGTCCGTTTCGGCAGATATCCCCGGGTCAGCACCTTGACGGCCGTCATCCGGCTGAGCCCGAGCTGCAGGGCAAAAACCTCCTGGGCAATTTCACAATCAATTAACAGCTGCTTTAAGCGTATCATCACCGCCTCCGATTATGAGCTGTCCGTCACTGCCGGCAAACAAACGGCTGTCTGACATGGCCTCCACCAGGGTGTCCCGGTCCGTCATGCTGATGGAATCCCCGTAAGTCGCGCGGATTGCCCGGTTCAGCTCCGGCGTAACATCCGAAATCCCGGACAGCGCCCGGAAGAGATCAAACATGGAAATCCGGCGCTCATCAGCGGATTTAGTATCAATGGACATGGGGGTTGACGTTCTGGGAATGAACGCCGTATCGATCCGGTCAGCCTGGCCGCCAAACACGTGCAGCCCGGCAAACGGGGAATCTCCAGGCTTCCGGTCTTCGCCATAGGCAAGATTGTCAATAACCTTGATCTGCTGATCCCGGGCACTTTCCGGCATGGATTTATACTCTTCGCCGATTACTGCGGCATCCGCGTCAAACCCGCCGTCAACAACCTCAATGGGCCGGACCTCATACTCAATATCATTGAACTCCACCACAATGGCAGGCCACGAAAATGGCTTGAAAAAAGCCCGCACCCGGGAGGCGTTGGGAATAACACCATCCACATGCTTGATCCGGTACCGCTCTCCCCTGAACCGGATGGAATAATCACCGTACACCTTGCACTCTTTGGACGGTGCGGCGAATATGTCCTGGAGAAGCTTCCGGTCCGGGCACTCGCGAAGCTGCTCTTCACGGATCTTAAGCCAGCAGTGGGTTCTCGGCGTGTTGAAGCGGGAATGCACAAACTTAATGGACCCGTTCATAAACGCACACCAGTCCATGGCAAAATGGTTCAGTTCGTCAATGCAGGAGACCGACTGAATCCGCAGCTTGGACTCAAAATACATCTCCACATGGTTCTGAGCCCGCTCCACGGACCCCTGCCGCCTGGGGTTGTGCGGCAATCCGGGAATAAATGCGACATCCATGTTTTTCAGGAAATCAAGGATGGGCTTGCTCACGTTGGCAGCACCCTTGTCCATCATAAGGATTGCAGGTACCCCCCGGAACGGGAATTTCTCAGGGTTATCCTTCGGCATCCAGGCGCTAACCAGAAAATCGAACAGGTTGGCCATGGTTTCGCCCCGGGCAATGTAGTATTTGACGAAAATGGTGTGGGAAAAATGGTCCGTGAGTACATACCGGTAAATCTTCTGTTTGATCTTGGTAAAGTTCTCCGGCTTGTTTTTGTAAAACTGGTCTTCCCGCTCAATGCGCAGCCGCTTGTTTTTAAGGTAATACTGGATGCACACGGACACATCCATGAAATGCACATGGTTGGGGTGCAGGCTGCGCATGGATTGGTGCGGCCCCTGGACCTTCAGTGTCTTTCGGTTAAGGCCCAGATCCCGCAGGATCTCCTGGACCCGGGCCACGGAAATGCACCCGGGCTCGACAATGCCGTTCTGTTCCGCGATGTCCAGCGCCTCTTTCACAGGCATAATCTCCCCCTTGCGCTCCCGCCGGGTGGTGTAAATCTGCCCGGCAATGAACTTGATCTGCAGGTCATTAAGCACACACTCACCTTTGTCTGACCGGCTTTTTCTGCCGGATTCAAACCCGTACCGCCCTGCAATCCGGTAAAGGTGGGCCGGGCTCTTGCCCGTCATCCGGCTGTACCGGTCCATTACCAGGGCTTTGTCTCCGTTTTGAGCCGCCGAAAGTTCAGCCGCCATATCTTCCTGCCACGACATAACAGCGGCTCCTTATTCGTCTGATTCAGATTCGTTCCATTCCGGCGGTTCCCATCCGTCATCGTCTGCACCGGTGCCTGGCAGAACCGGGAATCCGAGATCGTTTCCGGCATCTTCCCATAGCCGTTCGATCATCTGCCTGGCATAGGTGATGGTGGAGAAATATTCGGTCTGAACGCGGTCCGATGCTTTATAAAGATACAGGTTCACCCCTAGGCCCATGCCCACGAAAAACAGTTCAAACTGGTTCTTCAGATCCTTGAGGCCTTTCAGCTGCTCTGCGTCAAGCGCGGAATCCGGACCCGGCTTTGACTTCTCATATTTGGACAGCTTCTCTTCCTGGTTGTTGATGGTTTCGTGAAGGGTCTTGATCACCCGCTGCTTGGCTGCCAGATCCTTTTCGCGCTCCTCTTTGGCGTCTTTCTCTGCGCGTTTCAAGGTGTTGATGTAGGCTTCGATCTCTTCTTTGTGGTCGGCGTCCAGGGGGATGATTTCTTCGTCTGATACTTGGATGCCGTTTTCTGAAATTTCGGACAAACTATCACCTACCAACCGGCCCAACTGTCTGATTTTATTAAATCCGACTCCTGATATTCGGGTAAATTTGTCCGAAAATGCCTGAAGTAAAGGGCCTATGTCAGACAGAATTCTATCTGTATTTCTGACGTCCAACCCCCTCCCTTCACAAAACTGTTTCCACGTTTTCCCACCTTTTTTGTATTCTTTGTCTTTTTTAACCCTGAATAGAGCGGCGTAATACTGCAGTTCTGTACTTGCCTGAACACTCTCAAACGCATCCAGAACCCCCTCGCTGTAAATTTCCTTTTTTTCAGATTCAGATTCCTCTACCATTCTATCCAGCTTTACCTGCATCTCTTTCTGCGCCACCTCATAGATCTCAGTGGCCGGGTCAACCATCTGATTCGCCATCACAAACCTCCATTGCCGTTTAATATGTCAAGATCACGCTGCACATCCTGCAGCTCGCCTTCCTTCAAACTTTTCATCCGGGCCCAGAACACCGCCAGCTTCATTCCCAGCCGGTACTGCTCCCCGACCACCTGCACATACCCCCGGTCCTGGGCCGTGGCCAGGTGGCACATCACGGTTGGGAACGGAACCTTGAGATCAAAAGCCACCTGTGCCCCTGTAACAGGTCCGCGCTGGTCAGCCAGGTATTCCAGAATCTCAAAAGTCGTATCCACCGCCTTGATCCGCCGATATGTCGTTCCCATCACCTAACCTCCACAACTTCCGGGTAAATCCACACAATATCCGACCGGTCAAACGTTACATCCATATCCGGAGCTTCATCTGAAACAGCCTTTCCGGAAAGCTTCCCGTCTGCAAACACAGGCTCTGCAACCCTCACATAAGAATGGTCTAGCACAGCCCCGCATGTATGGGTAAGAGGAATAGCCGCCCCGGCCTCAATCAGCACCACCATGGCACCGTCAGTACCGGCCTCGGAAATCGCCTTTCGGATCAGCGCCGCAGCGCACCTGTGTCTCTTGTTCATCGCTACCTTCTCCATTATTGTTTCAGCGCTTTCTCGGCCTCTCGAATCCGGTTTTTCAACTCTCCGATCTGGGCCAGAGCCAGCAGCCTTCGTTCTTCCTGACTCATCACCTGTCCGCCTTTAGCCCCGACGATACTGTTCGTTACCCCGAACCCGCCTAAAACATGCTGGAAAGCAAACAGGTAATATCCGTGCAGCGGACGGTTTGCGGAATCGGATATCCATTTGTCCACATCAGCCTTTGTTAATGGCTTTCGGCACTCCTTGAGTGCATACCGTTCTTCCGTCCGGCCGAAAAATTCATTCACCTTGTCTGCGAAATCATCCCTGGACATGCCGGATTCACGAATCTCCTGCATAAGCGCCACACCTATCTCCTGGCAGAGCTCATATTCATCTTCCACACCGGGCCTGGCCGGCTTGTCTTTGATGATATCCCTCAACGTCTGGTCCATTTTTTTGTATTCGTCATAGACCTGGCAGATAGCCTCTTTGCCCGGGCCGTCAAACCCGGGAAGAGGTGGCTGGTTTGGATCATGGATTGATTTGCGTGTCATAACGGATTCCTTGTTAGTGTCAGTTTTCCACTGTCAGGACTGACAGTAATTTTCCCCTGTTTTTGTCCGAAAAAACTTTCAAAACTCCTTTGACGCCGGGAAAGAGGACAGATACCATGCAACTGAAAATAAACGGAATCAAACATAACAAGGAGAAAACATGTTCCCCAAAGACGCCGGTTTTATATGTCGAAGCTGCATTACATGGTTTACCGTCAAACATGAAAATTTCGCATCCATTGCCCGGGCGGGAAAACTCACCTGCCCAGGGTGCGGTCAAGAGGCTTCCGGCCGAACGGTCCGGGACTTTTTTAAAACCTATTTTAAGTTTGCCGGGATGCTGGATAAATTGGCCGAAGACGGCTTCACAATCAAAGAAATCTATGCCAAAGAGGCTGTAGATATGCCTGAAAGCGGTCTTACAAAATTCAGTATTGAGGGGATGCAGACGATTTGCACAAAATGCGGACAGATTTATGGCGGCGGCATTGATAAAAAAAGTGCGGACCGGCTTGGACTGATCCAATGCTCTGACTGCGGGAAGAAACCCAGACACATCGTATTCACTGAATTTTTTAAAACCCTTGACCATATCAACACTCTCCAGCAGGATCTGGCGGATCATTTTCAGTTGGACCTTTTTTCGTGCAGAGACATTGACCCCCAAACGCTTCTTGGTGGGGGCACCGGTATTCAGAGTGATCGTCAATGATGAACGCCCTTTCCAGGCTCCGTTCGGCATCCTCAAATGTGATGGGGGTGGGTTCCGGCAACCCTTCAACTCCTTCAAGGCCGGCGTTTAATTCATTTATGCGGGCCTGGTATTTAAGGATCTTCTCTTCCCGGGTGGCACAGTCCGCCACAAATTCACAGAGCTCTTTATGCCAGGGAGTTTGCTTCCGTCGCGCCTCCCTGAACCCTTTAGGCAGACAAATGCGGCCCCAGAACCGCCCTTGCTGTTCTGTGATTTTAATAAATTTCTCATTGAACGGATCGTACGGATCAATCCCCACATCAGGCGTGAGTTCCAGAATTTCATACAGCAGCTCAAGCCGCTCCAGAGCCATCTGGGCTCTCCTTTCACACCGCCGTACGTTGGCAATCAGGCTCTTGTATTCTCGAATGGCATCCTGGGCCAGCAGCATGGCCGGATCAGGGTATGGATATTTATCTGCGTCTGACATCACCACCTCCTTGTTGTCGGTTTGCATCTGCATCCAGTCTGGCCAGCAGGTTTTTGATGCGCTGTACACAGACCCCGGCCTCATCCTCTGTCCGGCCGCTTCCGGCAAGAACATCTTCCAGATCCATGACAGCAGCCTCCAAGAGCATTTGTGTGACTGCCGGACAGCCCTGTACATCTTCTTGTTGCATAACATCCTCATTTTCAGATTCAGCGGCACGACTTGTAGAACGCGAACAAAGACGGGGTTTTATCCCCATCGCCCTGAGTTTGGGCCGGTAGAACTCATTTGAAGATTTATCTTTTAACCATGGATACGGATCAATATCGTTGGTGGTTGTTGGAAAAGGACCTTGAAACTTGCTTGAATTTGACATAAGTGTATCCTTATATGTATTGGTGATTACCCTATGCGGCGGCATGGGCATGATGAAGCACCCTGGAGTCAGGCCTGCCGACTTTTGTCGGGTTGTCTTTGATATCCCAAAGTTCCGTCACATCGCGGTTGATAATTTGGGCAATAAAACAGCGAAGGTCATGACTGGTTCCCTTGTTATGGATCACAAGATTGACGCTCGGCTGGGTACAACCAAATTCATCGGCCACCCGGACTTGGGTGTAACCGGCTTTCTCCAATTCATACTTGATTTGCGCAGGGGTCATTTTTGCTTTGACCATTAGTGACTCCTTTTTTGGTGCGGCTATTAATAAACTATAACAATAAACTATGTTGGCAGTTTTACACACATTGTGAATTAACTTCAAGTGAAATTTAACGCATTGTGAAAAAATTTGGTTTAAATTTAGATTTTGATGCGATTCGAGAGAGAATCGAAAAAGACAAAGACCGCTATAAGCCTGGTACTTGGGCCGAAATGGTAGGGGTTTCACTGAATGTTGTGTCGAACATACACGGAAAAAGCAAAAGAAATCCGTCCCTTGAATACATCGTTGCGGTATCGTTGGCCACCGGCAAATCTGTTGACCATTACCTATGGGGGGATAAAAACAAAGAAGAACAGCTTGAACAAAAGAACGTTAAAATAGATTCAACTCCACTTCAGCAATCTATTATCGACGAGGATCAAGATTTAATAAAAGAATTTAAGAATCCAGAAAAGGCAAAGAAATTTAATGAATTTCTTGTGACTGTTGAAAAATATAATCCCGATGGATATGACAGCTTATATGGTTTGGCAGAAAATCTCTATCAAGCAACCCCAGATGGGAAAAATTCCGTAAAAAAAACTCGAAAAATCAGGACAGGGCCAAGGCAGATCCCACCCGCAATTCAAAAAAAGAGCGCCAATGGGAACTGATCTGCAATTCATGCACAAAATCCTGGCCGGATGATTTCCTTATTTTTGACTTTAATGGCCGGATCAAGCCGGGCATGGGAAGCTGCCTTAATCAACCCAACGCCAGGCCGCCGAATATTTTCGACTACCTGGCAACACCATGGGACACAAGCGTATTGAAAGACGCAATGGCAACAACCGAGGAGGCCTCTGCGGAGGCCATGCCCCTATCTTTTAAATTCATCGATCAGGTAAAACATTTCAACTGTCTATTATACCGCGCCGGAGTTCATTTCCTGATCGGAGGCTGCGAAGTGAAATACAACATCAGGCCCTTTCCAAGGCTTAAGTTAGCTTAATGGCAACTGCCGGACAACATCAGAAACATAGAGAGCTACATCACTGTACAATAAATCGACATAGCCCGTTTCATATCTATCACCAGTTGGGGAATGTCATAAATTATAACAGTTCTTTTTAACTCTATCTTTAAGGAGGTTCTCAATGCTAATCAAAATCAAGTACAGCACCAGCGAAGGCCCTCACCTGCTCAACATCAGCTTGGCCGAAATCCAAAACATGATCACAACCGGCACCCTGGCCGTAAGGCAATCAACACGCACAGGCCACAAAGACATAACCTTCATCGGCACAAAAGCCGAACTGTCCGCCTTATCCCAAGCCCTCCAGATCGCCGCCGAGAATCTATAACAAACGAATAGGAATTAATAAAAATGGCCAAAGAACGCACCATGCAAATGAGTATTCTGAACATAAAAATACATCCTCATACTCCGAAACTCTACGTCAAAATGTTCAAGGGTGTATTTACCAGAAAACATGTTGGGAAAATCCGTGGTTCAGACTCGGGTATGATTGGATCCTTCAGGGATGACTTATATAATAAACACCAAATATATTATGGATACATTTATAAATTTTTAAATATAGACCCGAATGAAAAATGGCTTAATCTGACAGATTTTAAAACAATAGATCCACAGGAAACAGGTGAACTCCCCGTTCCTCACAATTTAAAGCCAAACCTCAGACAAATTGGATATATCTTCTATCCTGCCAAGCACAGAGTCCTATTCAATTCAACATCATTTTCCCCAAACTCAATGCTGAGCCTATTCAATGGGCTGTTTAATACGCCTGAAATCGAAAAAGAATTTGGTCAGGTAGATTTAAATATTGAAGCAACACAAGAAGCCATAACAAAAATCATTCAAATTCCGAAATTAACAAAATTAAGTATAAATTTTACCAGACCAAATAATGATGATATGGAAGGCCTTGAAGGAGCGGTCCGCGCAAGAATTGAAAATCAAAACATTAAAAGATTCAGACAGGAATCATCAACCAATGATGAAGAGGGCATGCTCCCAGACGAAGAAACCATTGCCTTAATGAACGTGGCCAGGTCTAATGGGAGCGTTTATGCCATAGGGTACGATGGTGAAGAAAAGAAAGAATATTCAACAAAAGATCATCCGATAAAAGAACGAATCAAGTATGATCCCGAACTTGCAACTGAGACAAATACTATGGTAGGTTTCGGCATTGACTTAATAAAAAAATTCTTCAAATAGGACAGAATGGATTTCTTCCCAAACATAAAAACACAATTCCAAGGAACATTAAAATCCTGGCGGATTTATTGGGAATTGTATGGAGGATTGAAGTCAATTTTTAGCTCTACATACTTCCTGATCGCAATGTTTTTTACGCTGATTTGTTTTCCTGTATGGTGGAGCGGCAACGATGACTGGGCTTGGTTCAATTTATGCAATTCTGTGCTGCCAAACATCTTGGGTTTTACATTGGGTGGATATGCAATCCTTCTTGCTTTTGGCAGCAGTAAATTCATGGAACTAATAGCGGGAAAACAGTCAAAAGAGGGTGAAGGAGACGCTTCTCCCTTTATGCAAATCAATGCCACATTCCTCCATTTCATCATTGTTCAGGTTGTCGCACTTTTAGTATCTGTTTTTTCTTTGGTCTGGGATTTCAGAACAGGATACATGGCCTTTTTGGGATTTTTGCTTTTTTCATATGCCATATCCGTCTCCATAGCAGCTGCCTTTGCTATACTTCGCCTATCAAGGTGGTATGACATATTCGTCAGCAATAATAGGGAGTAAAACAAAAAATATTTCCAAAAGATTGGTCAAATGGATCTTATCATACCACCAGCTACTCCCTCTTATACAGAATCAAAAGGTGAGAACTTGCAGCACATCCAACAATCTATATCAACTTCAAACAATAAGAACCCCGGCCCGGGTCATGGTCTGGGTAAAGCCAGGAAAAGACCAAGGTGAAACAGGGCGTTAAGTTCTATTTATTTGATTATTGGCTTTTCAAAGCAGACACAACATTATAGTGGTGTCTGCTTTTTCTTAAAATTTTACTGAAAATCAAATTTTTAAACGTTTTTTTCGCCTTTGAATTTATCATATTTTTTTTGCACAGTCTTTGTATTTGGATGATCGTTCCCAAGCCGAGTCTTTAATATTTTCAGAGCCCTTTGATAAAGGGGCTCTGCTTCTTCATATTTGCCCTGGGACTCATAGAGCACGGCTAGGTTGTTCAAGGTGGTTGCGACATCCGGATGGTCAGGGCCAAGCACCGTTTCTCTTATCTTCAGAGCCCTTTGATAAAGGGGCTCTGCTTCTTCATATTTGCCCTGGGACTCATAGAGCACGGCTAGGTTGTTCAAGGTGGTTGCGACATCCGGATGGTCAGGGCCAAGCACCGTTTCTCTTATCTTCAGAGCCCTTTGATGAAGGGGCTCTGCTTCTTCATATTTGCCCTGGGACTCATAGAGCACGGCTAGGTTGTTCAAGGTGGTTGCGACATCCGGATGGTCAGGGCCAAGCACCGTTTCTCTTATCTTCAGAGCCCTTTGATAAAGGGGCTCTGCTTCTTCATATTTGCCCTGGGACCTGTAAAGCCCGGCCAGGTTGTTCAAGGTGGTTGCGACATCTGGATGGTCAGGGCCTTTTGCCTTCTCTGCTCTTTTCCAACAGTTTAAAAATATGGTTTCACCTGAGACGTACCTGCCTGCTTTCTCTAAATAACCGCCTAAATCAGATAATTCTTTGTTCTCTGGAAATTCATCCTCCGGCTGGTCCTTATCGGCCATATTGGCTATATGCACAATATGAGGGATCAATCCATACCCACTAATGTAATGACCTGTCTCCATCAGTTCACTTATCTTGACATGAATATATTTGAGAACCGTCCCGCCCCATGTGGCGGGATCATCCAAGAAGGTGATCGCATGCTGGATAATACGATGGACGCCATACCCTGTGACTGTTTGTTTCAGGATAGATAATTCGGTTAAATTGGATAGGATCTCATAAATTTGTTTTGATGGAATTTCCAATATATCCGCCAGCAGGCCGGGTTCAATGGAGTCCGGATCAAGATATGCAATAGAGCAAAGAACTTCTCTTGTTTTGGGGATGGAGAATTGATACCCGGCCAGGTTCAAAGAGGCCAGAATACTTGTGCATGCTTTATTGCAGGTCGGACGCTCTCTGGTGATCAACTCTTTGGGCAAGTCAGCGGCAAGCTTTTCCAATGGATACCCCCGGGAAAGACTTCCCATAATTTCCAGAGCCAGGGGGAGGAATTCCACTTTTTTACAAATTCCCTGGATAAGATTTAAATGATTTGTAGTGATTTTTTTCTTTTCCAAGTGAGCGTACCCTAAAAAAATGTCCAAAGCTGTGGCCGGATCAGGCAATTCCATATTCACATGGGGAACGGCCAACTTTTGATTCCGCGTAGTTACAAGTAAATCGGAATCACTGATCGTATAAATCTCTTTAGGGATCTGATCGGTTTCAAGGTTATCTAAAATAATAAGCTTTTTACCAACGGTCCGGATCTGTGACAGGAGTAGATTGATCTGGCTCTTTTCGTCGAGTTCCTCCCAGCCTTTACTGATAAGACTTTTTGCTTCAGCCGCCTGCAAAAAAGTTGATACCGCTCCTGTCAAACCCGTTTCCATGCCTAACCAGAACACGCCGCCAGGGTATTCGCCGCTGTATTTCCAGGCATATTCAACGGCCATAGCAGTTTTACCGATTCCTCCCTGACCAACAGTTGCAGCTTGGCAGACAGCCGCCTGATATCCCTTGGAAAACACTTCTCTGATTTTAGCTGTCCAAACATCACCGTTTTTAAGAAAAGTATTTTGTGGGTATGGCACCAGAAATAAAGGCGTATCAGGATGATTTAATTTATCGACTGTGTTATTTAAAGAATCCCCTGCCTTATCGTGTGCGTTTATTTTCTCAACAGCACCTCTCGGGGGCCTTATTTTATCCCAAAAAAACCACAACGCGGTGATACCACCTAATATTGTGCAAATAGCTAATATTATTTCCATATTATCCTCTGGCACCTAACATAATGGTATAAAAGCTCAGATTTCCTATTTGAATGCAGATACCATATCTTATGGTCCGATCCAAGTTTCAAGAATAAATTTTATGTGTAAAGAGAGGGGAACAAAATTTACCAGGACATAAAAAGATATCTTCCAATCATCCCCATCCGGACAAGCTGTGCTGATGAGACATCATCACCACATCAAACCTTATTGTCACCATCTTCCTCGGCCTGTTTTACATGTCGGACACAAGTCAAAGGGGTTGAACGGGCATATCCGAGTTAAGAATCAGCACTACAATCGTCAGAGAGAAGGGTTGATTTGCCTGTCTCCATATAATGAGGTATGGAAAAGTAGAGGCTTGGTCTAGAGAAAGTACGGTTAAAGTTCGGCCAAAGTATGCACATCAAAACAACTTTGAAATCGGCCTAGAAATGGAACCTCCCACCCATCAGATCATTCCACCCGGCACAGACTTATAACATGTTTTGCCCCTCAGTTATCACCCCCCTGGACAATCTAAGTCTGCTCCAGACTCCCATTCTATGGTATCAAATACCACCCGGACACGATTGAATGCGCTTTTGTTTTTAAGACTTTGAAAAATTCCAAAATCCAAAAGAGGTTTCATATCCAAAGTCCCATGTTCTCCATTATCGAAAGTCACTGAAAGTATATAATTTTCTTTGGGAATTACTTCTTTGACAGCTGGATACATTATTTTTCCTCCTACTGAAGAGGTTGAATATTAAATGGCTTCTCACCGTTCATAAGTAGTGTCCAATTAGCCATTAGTTCTTCTTGATGATAATGCCATAGAACATTGAAATTGTGGGCATAAATCCTCCTCGATAATCAGGCGTATTTTATATTTTGGGGCTCTTTTATTTTTTTAACATAGCCATAATATATATACCATCATTGTTCCCGTTTACCAATTCGGTTTTGTTTTGGAAGCAGAACAGTGCGCTGTAGAATTCTTATAGCGATAGGCCGATTTTGCTTGGATACAAAATCATACTGATTTCTATAATGTTAATTGAGATCCTTCATCGAAGATACAAATTGTTGCTCAATGTTATTGCTTTATAGTAACTACTCACCCCAATCAAAATCGACACCGGGGATTTCACCTGCCAAAGCAAGCTGAATGGAAACAAGAGGGTTCCCCGTCAGTAGCGGCACAGGCAAAAAGAGCCTCTATCAATTTGAACTTTTCAGTTAGTTTTTGTTCGTTCATTTGTAGTTTCTGCAATAATATCAGGTCAGAAGATCTATTCATTTGTAAAAAACAGGTTAACCCAGTTAGGAATAAAACCATAAAAAATAATGCTGGACAATAAAAACTTTTATGTGATTAAATACGTATATTTTTTATATTAATAAACATTTTATTCGGTTTAAAAAGTGCCAAAATTATGAAATGGGGAATTAAACAACGGTTAGAGTTCATTGAGTTCAGGCTTTTTTGGGAAGGCACAATCAACAGAAAAGATTTAACGGATACTTTTGGGGTTTCCGTGCCCCAGGCGTCAGCGGACATAAAGCAATATAAACAAACGGCCCCGGGAAATATTTACTATGACAAGCGGCAAAAAAAATATTTGGTATCTTCTAAGTTTGAGCCTGTTTTGGGGTTGGTAGACGCCCACAAATATTTATCTACTCTATCCATGTTATCTGAAGGTGTGATTAGACCGGATGAAACTTTTTTAGGTTATATCCCCGAGTTTTCAGTTGTCCCTTCATTTGAAAGAACTATTGACCCATATATTCTAAAAAGGATAGTAAGGGCTTTAAAAGAAGGAAAAGCTATCAATATTCAGTATCAATCCATGAGTAGACCTTCTCCTGTATGGAGGTGGATCTCTCCCCATGCCTTTGCTTTTGACGGCTATCGGTGGCATGTCCGGGCGTATTGTGAGTTGGCAGAAAATTTTAGAGATTTTATTTTAGGGCGCATCATAGACATTCAACATGTAAAAACATCAAAGGTAAATTCAGCCGACGATCATAAGTGGAATCATTTGGTGACGTTAAAAATAGGCGCTCATCCTGAATTAACACCGGATCAACGTAAAATAATTGAAAAAGAATATAGAATGGAGAACGGGGTCGCCCAGATAAAAGTTAGGGCTGTATTTATTTATTACGTATTGCTCAGATTCAATCTTGAACAACGCAATGATTTAACTGTATTAAAAAACCGAGAAGCGATATTGCTGAACTATAATGAAATAAAAAAATATATCTAAAAAGAACATAAATGGAATCACGGATAAAAAAATATTCAACAGGATCTACAGGAAGGCATGAAACTTTTGTGCCAAGATACGGGTGGTTAACAAAAGGATACTCTCAATGCATTGAAGACCCGGATGTATTTAAAGGGGATAACGGAGTCGTTGCCCTTGGCGTTGGTAAAAACATGGTTCGCGCCATTCGTTTCTGGTGCTTATTTTTGGGGCTCCTTGGTTTAGACGATAAGGGCCGTTTGATTCCAACTCTATTGGGAAAAAAATTGATTGGCCAAGAAATCTCCGGTAAAAATAAAATTGACTGGGAATCGGGGTGGGACCCCTATCTTGAAGATGAAGCCAGTCTGTGGCTGCTGCACTGGCAAATTTTTATCCATCCTGAAATGGCCGTATCATGGCCCCTGGCTTTCAATTTTTTGACACTTCAAACATTTTCGGCCCAAGATTTAGGCGCAGGGATTATAAAAGCGGCCTTAGATGATGAGCGGCTATCCAAACTTTCGCCAAATTCTTATAAAAAAGACGCGGTTTGTATTCTTCATATGTACCGTCCGCCGGCCGATCGAGATGCTGAAATTCACTGCCCGTTTAATTATTTGGGGTTAATTGAAAAAACCCAGGAAAAGGGTCAGTTCCGATTTTCCATTAAAGAGCACCGCAATCTTCCGGCCCTTATTTTCCTTGCCGCCTGTTTTTCATTTATCGAAGCTTCAAAAATATCAGGTCAAACCGTCAATCTAAACACCCTTGCTTATGACAAGGATTCGCCCGGAGCTGCGTTTAAACTTCCCGAAACCGAATGCGGTAAACTTTTAGATCAAGCTGTATCTAATTTCGATGACCTTCACTTTGTAGAATCCGCAGGCGCTTTACAATTGCATTTCAGTGGGAAGCCCCAGGATTGGTACTGGAAGTGCCTGGCAGTGTATTATGGAGAATAGACCGTGCATTTAAACGAAGTGATACATATAGATAATAAAATTGCCCGCTCAGTCAACTTGGAGAGGGATGTGTCAAATATTGATCAAATCCGGCAGTTCCAGATAACCCGTATGGCCCATAAGGTGCTTAAAGGGTTTATTAATGCATTGGAAGGAGAGCCGGAAACTGCATGGTCAATCACAGGTCCATACGGCACAGGAAAATCATCTTTTTGCAATTTTCTGTTTGCCTTGTGCGGTGGCCCCAACTCAAAAATGAGAAAGGCGGCATTTGAAAATCTTGGGCAACGGGACGCGACACTACTCCAGAAATTTGTTACAGCCAAAAGAAATATCACAGGCCAAAAAGGATTTCTCCATCTGCGGGCGGTATCACGGTATGAGTCGATAAACAATACTCTGGTCCGGGGGCTTTACGATGCTCTATACGGTTCTCAGGAAGACGGAACCGCCCCGTTGCTTTCAAAAATTTCAGAACTGAAAAAATCAGACAGTATTCAGACGGTCGAAGTCCTTGATCTGCTATCCCTCGCTGCCGAACAGACAGGGAAAAAAGTACTCATCGTGGTTGATGAGTTTGGTAAAAACCTGGAATTCATGTCTCATAATCCTTCCGTTGGAGATATCTTTATTCTACAGGCATTGGCGGAAAGTCGTTTTGCCTATCTTTGGGTTTGTCTTCACCAGACATTTAGCGATTATGCCTATAGTCTGTCCGAGATTCAGCGGAATGAATGGCAGAAGGTTCAAGGCCGTTTTAAAGATATCTCCTATCTTGAGCCCCCCTCCCATGTTGTCGGCCTTATTTTAAAAGCCATCAGACATGACCCCAAAAAAATGGCAGGCCTTCAACCCTCTTTGATGCAATGGGCTCAGACCCAGAAGGATTTAACTGCTGCCGTGTCAATTAAGGGGATTTCCGATATGGCGGTAGACCAAATAAAAAGATTGTATCCATTTCCCCCTCTTTCCGCCATCATCCTCGGGGAGTTGAGCCATCGGTTTGCCCAAAATGACAGAACCATATTTTCTTTTTTGTCCAGTGCCGCCCAGAACTCTTTTTCAGACTATCTTTCAAGTCACCGTATAACAACACAGGGGCCGGTGCCGTCCATACGCATCGATTGGCTGTACGATTACTTTTGTGAAATCACCACGCAGACATATGGCGACCGTTCCAGTACCCAGCGGTGGATTGAGATTCAATCTTTAATTACAAAGCATAAAGACGCCCCAAAAGAAGAACTTAACCTGTTAAAAATTATAGGGGTTCTCAACCTGTTAAGCCATGTGCCCGGCATTAAGGCATCCAAAAGCTTAATTGACGCGGCTATGGCCGGCCAGGCCAATGAGACACCTATCACCCAAGAAGTTTTGAACCGTTTAGTTGACAGAAAAATCTTGCTTTACCGGAATTATGCGGCTGAATACCGTCTCTGGGAAGGGACAGATTTTAACCTTGAAAAGGCTGTAAGAGAAGAGCGGGCCAGATTATCCCTGGGTACGTTAGAAAATATACTCCAAATCGCCGCGCCTCAGCCCTCAATTATTGCTGCACGCCACTCATTTCAGACAGGTGCTGTCCGGGAATTTAAACAGACCTGGACCTCTTTGAATTCCATGGAAGAACGCGAAGGCAGTGGATTAGTTCCCTGTAAGAATTCGGATGGACAGATTTGGCTGGTCCTTGGGAAAGGCAGTGTGCCGCAGACCCTGATTGATAAAACAAAGGATACCCCGGTAATTATCGGCTATAGCCCGTGTGAGACACAGGTGGTGGAGCTTTCCTTGGATGCCGCAGCAGCCAAAAAAGTACTTCAGTCTCACACACAGTTGTCCCAGGACGGTGTCGCCCGCAGGGAAGCACGGTTTCGGGCAGAGGCAGCCGAAGAGACGCTGCAGCGGTACTTGGCAGATATTGTTGGCCCGACAAGTTCAAAAATACAATGGTTTGCCTGTGGAAACCCCGTGGATATTACCCAGCGCCGAGGTGGGTTATCATCCCTTGCATCCAAAGTCTGTGATTCAACATATTCTAAATGCCCTGGAGTAAATATGGAGATGATCAACCATGATCAATTGACATCTGCGGCGGCCCGGGCACAACGGATTCTCATGGAAGCCATGGTCACCAGTGAATCCCAAAAAGATCTGGGAATTGAAGGTTTTGGCCCGGAAAAAGCGATTTACCTGGCCATGTTTCAGTCTACCGGCCTGCACCGGTTTAATGAAGAGAAAAATATCTGGCAGCTGATGGCACCTGATGCCGGGAACAATGCTCAAATCAAACTCTACTTGGTTTGGGAAAAGCTGACTGCCGTGTTAAAAGAGGCTGAAATGCAAGGCCAGGGGTGGTCGCTTGCCGATTTATTTAAAATGCTTCAAAAGCCGCCCTATGGATTACGAAAAGGCCCTATCCCCATTTTCCTTTGCCACTATATTCTTGTAAACAATGACCAGGTCGCCCTTTACCAGGAAGGGGCATTCCTCCCCTTTTTCGGTGCTTCCGAAGCTGCTTTAATGGTGAAACGGCCCGATCTTTTCCAATTGCGCTGGTATTCGTTGGAGGGCGGACAGCGGGAAATTGTCCAGGCATATATGCGGGTCTTTGACACCGATCTCCTGGAGTACGAAGAGAATGCCCGGAATATATCCCTGGTGAAAATCATCGGACCGTTGGTCGAATTTATGGACGCGTTGCCGGACTATTCCCGATACACAAGGCAGGTTTCCCAAGCGGCGCAAAAGTTGCGCAGTGCCGTAATTCACTCCAGGGAGCCTTTGGCGCTTCTATTTGAGGAGATCCCTAAGGCATTCGGGTTGTCGGCGGTTGCGAAACAAAACCAATCCTGCGTTAAAACAGACCTGTATACAAAGTTGCATGGGGCGCTAATTGAACTGGCAGATGCGTTTAAAGGTTTGAATGATTCGGTAAAAGAATCCATCCAGCAAGCCTTTGATTTTGGCCCCCCCCTGACATTTGAACAGTTCAGAAAGGAGCTGCAGGGCCGCATCGCTACTCTTGAAAAGCCTTGTAAGGATAAATTTTTAAAAACCATTTTAAAGACCATGCTCAATGCCCATAGCGACGACGATCGATGGGCGGCAGGTATCGCCGGTGTGATCACAAAAAAACCCATTGACTCCTGGCGGGACAGTGACCTTGACCCCTGGTATGTGGAAATTCAAACCGTTGCAACCAGAATACTTGCCTTTGAGGTTCTGGTGAAAGGGAACGCCGGAATTTTAGACGAGAATCGGATCAGTTTTGGCTTAACCCGGACAAACGGGACAACTGACACACTGATTGTTAATGTCTCTTCAAAGAGAAAAGAGAGGCTGCTTAACCAATACCCCGGGATTGCGACCATGAATGATGAAGATAAAAAATCCCTTTGCGCCATTTTATTGAACGAATTGGGGAACAAAGATGGGGAATAGAAAGGAGCGGCATATCCTGGCGCTTTCCGGTGGAAAGGACAGTGCGGCTTTAGCGGTTTATATGCAGGAGAAGTATCCTGAGTTGCCTTTGGAGTATGTTTTTATTGATAGCGGATATGAATTGCCAGAAACAATGGAATATATAGACCGAATTAGGGCTGTTCTGAACATATCTATTCTCCCGATTGGGGGTGCATCAATTAAGGATAGAAAGGATTTTAAATGGTGGCTAAATAAAAAAAATAATTACCTTCCTTCTCCTCAAAAGAGGTGGTGCACTGACATTTTAAAACTTCGCCCATATAATGAGTGGATAGACAAAAATTGTTCCGGCCAGGCCGTTCATAGCTATGTCGGTTTAAGGGCCGACGAAAAAACCGATCGAAAAGGAAATTTATCAGGACGAGAATTCTTTTATCAGCACCATCCTTTTATTGAACATGGGCTTGATTACCAAAACATTAAAGATCTATTAGAAAGCTCGGGTTTAGGCTTCCCTTCTTATTATAAATGGCGGTCTCGTTCGGGGTGTTACTTTTGTTTTTACCAAACCAAACGAGAGTGGCTTGGGCTGCTAAAGCATCATAAAGAGCTTTTCTGGAAAGCAGCTGCCATGGAGAAAACTGATCCGGAGACTGGTACCAAATTTACTTGGTGTGATGATATGTCTTTGGAAGAGTTGGAAAAAAACAAAAAAATAATTTTGACTGAAGCATCCCTTCCTGTTCAGGGCAAAAAAATGGCCCCCGGCCTAATCACGACAATATCTTCTTTATGTAAAAAAAATCTTTCAGATCCTAAATTGCTTATTCGGAGATAAATTCTATGAAATTCAAAGAAATGCTAAATGTCGTAGGTTCGCTTTCTCCGCAAGGACCTAAATTTAAGCCTCATAAATTCATTGCGCTTCTTGCGGTTCTGGACATGATCAATGCCCAAATAATAACCAACGGAACCGTAACATATGACGAGAACTTTAAAGATTATTTCACAAAATTTTTTCAACAATATTCAAGACATGGCGACAGAAATAGGCCTTATAACCCATTTTTTCATTTAAAAAGCTCCGGTTTTTGGGAGCTAATTCCCAAACACATAGAAAAGGATGATCTTCGAAAAATTAGTTCTATTGGCGGGCCAAACGATCTTAACAAATTAATCTCGTATGCGAAAATTGATCCTGAATTATTCTCCGCGTTGTTGAATTCACAAAATCGATTGTTACTTGAAAACAAAATAAAAAGTATTCTTGATGGAAATTACAATACTGGTGACGTTTCATTTATTAGTATTAACGAGTCTGTTTCCCTGTATGCGCATGAATCAATCGCAATTAATAAGATATTAATTTCAATAAAATCAAGAGGGTTAGGATATGTATGTTCAAATATTGACATTCATGACCCCCAAAGCAATCGCTATTATGAAATAGATATGTTCATTGCCAGTCCGTATGGGCTTTATGTAATAGAGCTGAAGCATTGGACAGGAAAGATTGTGGTGCAGCCATACTCCTGGCAGGTAAACGGATTTTCCAGACCTGATCCCCATAAATCAAATAATTTTAAAGCAAAGCTGATTAAAGGTCTTTGTGAAAGGCAGTTTCCTTATTTAAACACACCCTTTACCGAATCTGTCGTTACGCTGACTCACCCGGATGCTGACACCGACGGGTGTTCAAGCCCCCACACTCAAAAAAATCAGCCAACATTTGACAGTATTGAAACGCTGGTTGATTACCTCAAACACCAGCAGAAAGCCAAAGCATCTTCAATATCGCCGGATGAGGCAAAAGAAATCCGAGATTACATCCAAACCCTGCATTCGCCGGGCAGGGCCAAAGAGATACAATTCCCGGGGTACGAAATCGTTGAGCAGCTATACCAGGCTGAAGACCGGGCTGAATTAATAGCCCGGCCCACCAGCCTGGGAAACCGGAGCCTGATGCGGCTGAGGATTTTTTTTCATGCCGGAAATGATCCCGGAGACATCAAGGATCAAACCCGGATCGAAAAGGCCAGGGGCACTTTGAACGCCATAGCCGGCATTAAGGATCACCCCAATATCTTAAAAGTGCTTACCCTGCCCAGCCAGGAAGGACACCTGATTGAAGCCAGCGACTGGTCTGTACAAGGAACTTTGAGGGATATGATTGCCCGGGATGCGCCCTTTGGAAAGGATCAAAGCATCGCAATCATGAATGGCATATTAAGCGGGCTTTCAGTTATCCATCAAAAAGGGGTGGTACACCGCAACCTTTGTCCGGAAAATATTCTGATGGCAGAGGATATTCCAAAACTGATGAATTTTGATCTCTCCTACCAGTTGACAGATAACAGGGTAACCGTAATTCCAGACCCGGAGGCCTTGAAACGAAGCGCATACATTGCACCGGAGATATATAGTGGCGGGATGGATTTATCGGAAAATGCCGATCTGTTCAGTGCCGGGGTGTTGTTTTATCAGATGCTTACAGGCGAACTCCCTTTTCAATGCTCTCTGGATCTGATCAAAACCCATGGCGCACCTTCGAAATCCTGCCTTAAAAAACTTGAAAAGGGGAATATCCCCAAAGAGATTATCTCCCTGATTGAAGAGTTGTTGCAGTTAGACGCCTGCCTTCGCCCGGAATCGGCAGCGGATGTACTAGCGAGGCTTGAACCTCTGTCCAAAGTGCAAAAAACAGGCATGAACACGCGGCTTCAGCCGGGAGATCGTCATGATCAATTTAAGATCTTAGAGTTTATAAAACAGGGGGCCGAAGCCCAGCTTTATAAGGCCAAAAGCCCAATAGGGCCGGTACTGCTGAAACTGTTTAATATTGATGTCCTCCAGAAGCGAATCATCAACGAACAGCAGATGTCCACAGCCGTGTCCCATGGCAGCATCGTCCGGGCCGAATATGGTCAATTCTGGGAAGACCGCCGGTATTTGCTGGCATTTAGATGGGTGGAGGGATGCCCCATCACCCTGAATGAAAACCAAAATCCGCCAAGCCCCGAACATTTTCATGCGGTTGCTTCAGCTCTGCTTGA
This sequence comes from uncultured Desulfobacter sp., assembly GCF_963665355.1. Taxonomy (GTDB): domain Bacteria; phylum Desulfobacterota; class Desulfobacteria; order Desulfobacterales; family Desulfobacteraceae; genus Desulfobacter. The sequence goes on along the minus strand of NZ_OY762229.1, from coordinate 2,362,523 downwards.
TGCCCTTGATAAACTCCATGGGCACAGAGAAAATGGTTCTCCCATGCCGATCCTGCACAATGATATTAAACCGGAAAATATTTTGCTCACCCAGGATCTGCGGCCCATGCTCATTGATTTCGGTATCGCAGGTAACCCGTCAACAGGCCTTTACAGCGGCACTGCCGGATATGTGGCACCGGATTCTGTTTCCGGCGAAGACAGGCAATATTCCATCCAGGGCGACCTTTTCGGACTTGGCGTCACCTTGTTTGAATGGTTTTTTGGGCAGCACCCCTATGGTCAGTTAACCCTGGATGCGGTGCCTAAAGAGATGCAGTCCCTTCGGCCGGAAACTGATCCCGGCTTGGAATCATGGTTTACCAAAGCAATTTCCCTGGACGAACAGAACCGGTTTGGCTCAGCGGAACAAATGCTCAAAGAATTGCATCAGGTTTTTACAACTGATGAAGAAGCCAAAGAGAATCGCGCTGATTCCCTTGCTACCGGCAAAGATGCACAAATTGGAACACAAGGTTTCCAAGAACCCGAAGAAGTTGATGTTTCCACCATGCCGGAATTTGGCCCCAATCCGTTTGTGGCCTATTTAAATACCCTTCATAACCGGGATGCTGCAAACAGTAACGCTTTAGCAGAGAGCCAGGCCTGCAACCGGTGGTTCGGGCTAATCCATGTTGAACATCCTTTGACCAAAATGATTTACCAGGAACTATGTAACCGGCGCCGGCATGTGATCCTGACAGGCCATGCAGGGGATGGGAAGTCCACCATTGGGTTAGAGCTGTATAAACGGGTGAAAAACATTCCTGTTCACGAAAAATTGACACGTCAATTATGTGTCAAAGAGGATCTTGATATCCAGAGCGGATCAATTTCCATTGTCAAAGATTTCAGTGAATGGGATGAGGATGCAAAGACCGAACTTTTCAAAAAAGCAGGTGGCAAAGAGTCTTTTGCCATGCTGCTGATCTCCAACACAGGCACCCTGCTGTCAGCTTTCAAACAGTATGATCAGACAATGGACCGGAATGCCCTTAAAATGGAAAATGATTTATTAAAAGCCTTTTCCAGCAATACTCCAACCGAAATTGTCCACAACGGGGTATGCTATCTTGTGATCAACTTGGCCATGTTTGATAATCTTGAAATTGCCCGGAAAATATTTGAACGGATGATCCATAAAGATAGATGGCACGCCTGCGAAACATGCCCGGAGAGAAGGAAATGCACCATCTGCCGGAATGTCACCATTTTGCAGGACAACCCATTGGCAACCGATCGGATCTTTTACCTTTACCGTCGAATGTTTGAATATAAGGACCGGTTTACCCTGCGGCAGATCATTGCTCATATGGCTTATATGATAACGGCCGGTATGGAATATTCGGACATACAGGAATACGCCAACGCCCCAACGCCGCCGCTAATGACCGAATTTTTCTTTTTTAACCGGTTTTTCGGGGACAATGGCAGACAGGCAGACAGACCAGCCGGGCAGATGCAGGTGATTCGCACCTTGGCTGCCCGGGAACTCGGCCGGCATCCCTGCCCGAGCTGGGAGCGTCGCCTCTGGCTCAGGCAGGGGCAGGATGATTTTGAACTTTGTGCCCGGGGCGATTTTGAAGACTTTTCCCTTTTGCGTCGAATAGGCGCCGGAATCCAGGACTGTGTGGCCTACGCCGATGACCGGGGCCGCCGGTTCGCCCGGCAGCAGGTGCGGCGAATTCTTTTTTTTCTTCATGATTTTACACCGGGAGAACAAGACGGGGTAAGCTATCTTTCCAATTTTTTAAATTCCCCCATGCTGCTGCCTTTTTTAAGATGGCAAAATAACCATGGGGATTTTTCCTTAAAAGAACAGCAGACCCTGAAGTCCCAGGTGCTGCACGTTCTCCAGGAGCAATTTGCCGGCGTCCGGCTGCCGGAGCAAGCATCAGAGCGAAAGCAACTATATATCACATTAAACCGCAATGATCGTGAAATGAGGCAGGGGACCCAGGTGGTATTGGCGGATTTTCCAACCAAAGAGTTCCGGATAGTGTGGGAAGAGAATCAGGACAGTGGCTCCCTGATATTTTCCGGCACCGGCACATTCCAACATGTAAAGCTCCCTTTGACATTGCCCTTCCTGGATTATGTCCGGATCAGGCAGCAGGGGGAAACAGGCCAGTCCCTTCAGACCTCGTTTTCCGACCGACTGGAATGTTTCAAAGCCCAACTCATCAGTCTTCAAAACGGCCGGTACCAGGGAAATGAAATGATCCTGCTTCGGCTACAGGCTGACTACCGATTCAAAGAACACCGGATTATTGTTGAAAAAGATAAATTGGAGGTGATGAATGCCTAACCCTTACCCTGCCCTGGCAAGGGAGTTGACTACGCCCAAATCCCAAGACGCCAACCCGGCCATTCAGCTTTTCGGGCGTCGTTTTTTCAGCGACCAGACCATTCCCGAACTCCTTATTGAGCTGCTGCTTGTTGCCACAGCGCCCAAAAAAATTGCAGACTTCGAAGTGGCTTCCGGCAATTGCTTTCCCGGGATAGACACATTGAAAAACTGGCCTGAAAATGCACCTTTGGCATATGCCCCGAAGTCACGATTAAATCTGAAATTATTTTCCTTGCTTGGCGCATCCAAACTTGAGACCCGCCATCACACTCACATAGACCATTATAAAGAGCTTATCAAAGGTATTGGCGACAGCATTGAGTTGTCCGGCGGTATTAACCGACGGGACGTTTTAAAAACAATGGAAAACCTTTTTCTTGGTTTGCAGCGGGTTGGTGGACAACGGACCTGGTGCGCCCAAAGTTTTTTGCCTATTTGTCAACAGTTGATATCTGGAGAGACGTTGTGGAAATCTACAATGGGAGATCAAGCCAATGACTGGTCAGACTTGATTGAGCAAGGACGCTTTACCCATTTCTTTTCTTCAAATCAGCACCGGTTTCTCGCAAGAGGCGGAGAAGCCTTATACCTGCAAATTTGTAACGCATTGCGCACATCTCAGAATGAAATGAACGACTGGCTGAAATCCCTTGATTGCAGACAAAATGAGGGTGACGAGGTTGAAGCCGAAAGGTTGCGGACAGCGTTGTCCCTAAGTCTTAACCAAGCCTTGCAGTCATGCCCTGAAGGATTGGGGCGCCTGGCCTCCTTTATTGATCAGGGCGTGGACAGGGACACCCAACGGGGCACGGATACAGATAAGGCGGCTGGCGGCGCCAGGTATGCAGAGTGTGGGTGGTGTCCCGAGGAAACCTGGAAAGAGGGATATCTGTTTGCTGTGGATCTGCTTCGTATTTGCCAGGCGAAATTAGACCCGGTGGAGCGGTTGACCCTGATGGAAACCGCCTGTGCAATGCAGGTCCTTCGGACAATTTGTGCCCAAAGCTCCCGGTATGATGAAGGGACGGGTAATACAGGCGCCGGACCATTGGGATATGTGTGGGCGATTTCAGATCCGGACGGCCGTGATCCGATACTGAAACGTATTTCCCAAAGAAGTGTCACCACAACGCTGTTCATGATACAGCGTGCCCTGCGATGCACAGAAATCAAGGAAAACGTGGCCAAACAGCAGGGCAGTGCCGGCAGCCAATGGACAGATCCATACAAAGAGGCGGATACCCGTTATGGCCACAAACTTTTCCAAACCCTGTCCAAGCGCTTAGGCTTTATGGTCCCCCGCCGGGGGCCGGGGGCAAGATTTGTTTTGACCGACCATTTGCTCCGGTATCTGGTGCTGACCATTGTCCGCCCCGGGGAACGAATGACATACGATAGTTTTTTAGACCAAATCTTTCTGCGGGTCGGCATTGCATTATCAGGAAAACATCTAAACAGAGCTTGCGAATGGAGCAGTTCGTATCCGCCGGCTGCAATCGGCGAAGATACAGGTCAGTGGTTGACGGACATGCTGGAGGGGGCAGGTGTGTTGGTTCGGTTATCGGATTCCTGTTCAATGGTTGAAAACCCCTTGGGTAACGGGAGAGCATAAAATAAATGAAACATTTTTCACTAAGTGTCTGCAACTATATCAAAGCGCAGGTTGAGCGGTACAAATTAAAAAAAGATTCAGGAGCCGCCCTGATCATGCTCCCAAGTTTTCCTGCCGGGGTGATGATCCATATCGGCAGGGAGTTGGAAGCCGGAGTAGTTCCGTTAGTAGACACACTGGTATATAAAATAGCCAAACCCCTTTGGAAAGAGTGGGAACGAACCGGCGACTTGCACGTATTGGATTTTCTAAAACAGGCTTCACAAAAAAAGTGGCTGGATGAATCAGGGAATTTGACCTGCTACAGGAATCTTGGCACCGGAGATGAGGGGAAAACCGCCGCGGTAATTCTAGGAGGAATGGACCATGTAACAGACGCCGGCAGCCTGGCGGATTTTCATCGTTGCTCGATCCAAACCATCTGGGGGTGGTCCCAGGGTATGAGTGCCAATTTTCAGAGCTGGACAAGAGCGCTCTTAAACGATCATACGATTGCCTATGAAAGCGAAACCATCGTGCGGTTTGACGAGGTACTCAACGCCCTGCTGACCCGGGTGCCAACGGATATTATACGAATCAGCGAATTTATGGATCAGCTGGACCTGTCGGGGGCGCAGGACGGGCGTGACGCCGAACAGGCGTTGCTCAGGAGCCTTGGATTTTTTAATCTGCCTGATTTGACGGCGTTTAAATTTGGGGGAAAGCAAACCTTTGCCCCGTATGTTGAGACGGCGCTCTCCTTTTTTTCCTATGCCATGTTTTTGGAAAAAAGACCCCGGGACAATGCCGTAAAAGCGGTGAGAGGATATCAAAAAAAGCATGCAAAAGAGAACACGCTTTCAGGAAATAATCAGATTGGTTCCTTTCAATCCGATGATGAATTCCTCAATGCCCTTGCAGAATATATCGACGAAGGCACGGACAATAAACTTAATGCGCTGTTGCAATGTGATTTTGTGGTTATACGAGACAAAATTTTAAAATATAAAGAGAAAAAAAACACAGGCACTCAACCGCCACCATCTATTAAAAAACTGGGAACAGACCCCCTTGAAAGTGTGTTGACCGGCCTGTGGCTAACCCTGGGGTTTTTTCGAAAAAAATTGGAGTCAGACGGCATGATTGTAAGCGATGTCCTGGAAAAAATCTCCATCCGATCCTTTCTTTTTAAACATGATCGGGACGGCGACAGTGCTGATGAAAAAAATAAGGTTGCCATGGGATATCTGGAAAAAGTGGTTGGCGGATTAGACCACTGGCTGAGTACCTATATTCAGATTGACGCCGGACCAGGTCAAGAGTTCATTAAAATTGAATCTCAATTGATCCATGAAGAGATTGACTTACAGTACTCCTCTGTGGCTGAGCCGGTTTTGGGATTTAAGGTTGTTGTTGAGGCAACCGAAGAAACCAATTCTGTATCCCAGCGTTTTTATATCCGTTTACCGGCAACCTCCCCGTTTCGTACAGCCGCAGCTTTGTTTGAAAGTGTGTCACCGAACTTTGAAAAAAAATATATCCTTCCGGCTTTTTCAATCCCCTATTTTGAAGAGTTAATGCTGGCCAAGGATGAAGACGAAGCCAACCGTGTGCTCATGTATGGTGTCAGGGGAGATAAAAGGGTCGCAGATCTTTTGCCCCCAATTTTAAGGGATTTGGATCAGGATGAGAAAGAGTTTGGGGAGAGGCTTAAAGCCTTGTCCCATAACTATGGAAAATTTATCCGCCTGGCCGCGGAAAACAGCATTTATCAAGCATTGTCTCAGGGCTGGGATGACCTTCGGCGGGCATTAAGCGAAGTATTTAATACATATCTTGAAGAGAACAGCCCTGTACAGCGGGATAAGGGATCAATTCTTGCCAGGGGATTTCTCATCGTCGGGGAAGACGCTCCCGTAGACGATGAAAAGTGGATCTGGCAGGCCTACGAACCGGCAGCAGCCATTACTGTTCTCCATCCGGCCCTTCTTGAGCTGATCCATGCAAGGATTTTATATCTGTTTGATTGTTTTAATGCTGAGGTCGGCCGTCAACTCTCTTCACCGAAGAGTAAATCATTTCAACTATCTGCCTGGGATTACTACCTGGATCTATCCGCAATTAAAATGCCCCTTTGCGGTTTGTTAAAGAATAACGACCTGGTATTTGAAACCGACATTAGAGGCACTAACCTTTTACATCGCATTGGCGGAGGACGGGAGTCTCAGGCAACGCTTTCTACCAGGCTGCTGCTCAAGTATGACGCATTTGAGGATGAGGACATATCTGACAGTGAAATGTTCCATCAGAGCCGGGAATCTTTGATGCTGTTCCGTATTATCAGGGATTACTGGAAGCTTCATCCCCATGCAAAGGACGGCATCAGCCTGGCGGTGTATCAAAACCAGGATATTCAGCCGGTGATCGCCGCCATAGATCAATTTATCAGTGCTCCGGACAGGTTGGAAAATGACACGGGTTCAACTTTCCATGTATCCCTTACACTGTTTTCAGAATCCAGTGATGATACAGGCGTCAATCGATGGATTGAACAGTGGAAAGAACGGTGGGAAGCCGCAGAAAACCATAGTAAATTTGCCCATTATCGGGCGTGTCGGCTCTCTGTCGCCCACAGAATCGTCACTTCGTATGATAACTATGCCCAGTTTATCCATATTATTAATGCCAGCCTTGAGGCGGATATTGCTGTGTTAAGCCACTTTATCAGTGCCGGGGTAAAAGGAAACAAAATGGAGCAGGTACCTGCCCCTCATGATGTGACATCCCGTCCCATTCAATTTCCCATTCTTGAAAAAGCATGTTGTTCTCCTTCTGAAAGGCAGCATCAGGATGAACGATACCGGGTATTAAGCAATCGACAGTTCATGGTGGCCACAAAACACCTGGAGGTATTAGCACGTTTGCAGGAAAAAGCCGGACACCATATTGCACTGGGCAGAGGGGATTTCAGTCCATGGCGGGGCGTTGTGGATGCACTGCATAAAAATGTGGAATGGGTTGTATGTATTGATTCAAACATTGACGAATACTTGCTGAAAAAGACAAACGGCAGCAACGTTCGAGATTTAATTGGTTTTGGCTCAGGGGTAGGTTCCCATGGAGAGGCCAATTATACCATATCAACAGAACAGTTCCATTTCTCCGATCTTTACCATAAATTAGGAGCGGCCATTTCCAATGTGGTTGAAGGGTGGTCAAACGAAGAAAAAACCAAGGCCGCAAAATTTGCCATTGAGCAGGCTAAGGGCCTGTCCGGTCTCTCCCTGATCCGGGCGACAGGCGTCAGCCAGCACATTCGGGAGGTTTTAGCCTACGCTTTGGCCAGAAAAAAATTTCATATCAATAAAGAGGCGTTATGCGATCAATTTATCTCCCTTGATGCCTACCAGCATTGGCTTGACAACGCTTCTTCCAATATGCGTCCGGATATTTTGCATCTAACTGCATCGGTATTAAAAAGCGGCATGCTGCATTTGGATTTGAGGGTCATTGAATGCAAGTTAGGCAAACAAGCAGACTTTCACATCGAAAAAGCCAGGGACCAGGTTGATTGCGGGCTTAGACATTTGATCCCCTCGTTTATGCCTCGTCAGGAGAATGATTTAACCCAAAGACCGGATGCCAGATATTGGTGGCTTCAACTGCATCGGTTGATTGCGAGTCGATCTAAAGTGAACAATAAAAACCGTGGGGATGTCCTGTCGGCTCTAGAGCGCCTTGCGGAGGGAGAATTCTCTGTCTCCTGGGGAGGCGCGCTTTTCACCTGTTGGACAAATGTTGAAACCGACAACAGGCAAAGGGTTTCCTGGATCTTTAGTTTCAGGGAGTATCATTTGGACATTCTTCATGTCTCTTTAGGCAGTCAAGAGATGAAAGCTTTATGTTCTGAGGAAGGGGGCACTTTTTTTGATTGGGGCAAAAATTTAATAGACTTTGTGTATCAATTAAACCCTCACCAGAACCATTGTTCCGTTGAAGATGATCCGGAGGATTGTGGCGGTAGAAACGATTACGCCGGTAGTAGTTCTGCCCGGTTCACCAAAGCCTCCTCAATGGAAACAAAAGAGTCAACTCCCCCTGCTGGGGAAACTCCTTTTCCGGAATTACCGGCCCAGGCGCACAGTAAAAGTAAATCAGCGAAAGTTACAGAACGAATTTTTCTTGGACAGTCCGTTAATGGTGCCCGCAGTATCTTCTGGGAGTTCGGTCATTCTGGACTGAACAACAGGCATATTCTGATTTTTGGCAGTTCAGGAATGGGAAAAACATATGCCATTCAGTGCCTGTTGAATGAATTGGGTGTATCCGGTCAAAATTCTATAGTTGTTGATTACACCAATGGATTTTTACCCGGCCAGTTAGAGGATGCCACAGAAAAATATCTGGCTCCAAAACAGCATATCATTAAAGCCGGGCCGTTTCCGATCTCTCCATTTAAACTCCATGAACAAATAATAGGGACTATAGTTTTAAAGGATGACTATGTCACTGTTGCCAAACGGGTCGCAGCTATATTTAAGACCGTATATGATTTGGGGGATCAGCAGTTCAGCGTATTATTCGATGCCATTATTTCCGGCATGGAATCCTATGGTGAGGCAATGACGCTGGATGGACTATTAGAGACTCTGCAAGATTTTCTGGAAGATAAAACGCATAGCAATAGTACAGTCCAGTCAACATTAAGTAAACTCAAACCCTTTGTGATGAGCAACCCTTTTGCGTCTAATGCCCAAGGCATGGGATGGGATTACTTTTTTGAAGATGAAGAAAACCGGTGCCATGTGTTTCAACTTGCCGGGCTTGATATGAGTTCCTGGAAACTGGTAACCGAATTTCTTCTTTGGGACCTTTATGCCTTTGTGCGGGCAAAGGGGAACAAGGATATGCCCAAGCTTGTTATTCTTGATGAGGTACAGAACCTTGACCACCGGGAGGAAAGCCCATTGGCCAAGTATCTGACTGAAGGACGCAAGTTTGGCCTGGCCATGGTTTTAGCCACACAAACCCTGAGTAACCTTGCGACGGATCAACAGGCCCGCCTATTTCAGGCTGGCCATAAGCTGTTTTTTAAGCCTGCGGAAACGGAGATGAAAGAATATGCCAGGGTGTTGGAGAATGCGACAAGTGAACCGGCAAAAACCTGGGTTGAACGTCTGTCAAAACTGAACAAAGGAGAGTGCTATTCTTTAGGGCCGTCCCTTGAAGACGACGGCACACTAAAGCCTAAGATGGCTGTAAAAATTAAAATTACTGCCATGGAGGAAAGAAACTTAAATGGTTGATACAACCACAAACCATCGCCTTCCCAAAAATTTTCATAAAACATTTATCCCCGAAAGGCGGTATTTGAAAGCCCTTTTGCAGTTTGCCTCTGCCGGAAAGAAAGGGGATGCCCGTGCCATTGCCGACGCAACGGGCATCCCTACGGGCGCATCAAGCGGTAAGGTCATGCCGACCATTGATTATTGCCGAGGAATGGGATTGATCACTTTGTCAGATGATTCTTTGAATAACGCTGTCAAAACGCCAAACCTGACACATTTTGGCAGGGTTGTTCTGCTGGAAGATCCTTTTTTGAAAGAACCGGTAACCCAATGGGCAGCCCATTTAAATCTATGCGGGGCTGCCCGCGGCGCGGATATCTGGTATCAGGTTTTTTTCCAGGGCGCACAAGCGCTAGGTTCCAAATTTGGGAAAGACCAATTGGAGACCTACCTGCAAAGTACCAATGGCTCCCAGGCAAATCTGATCGGGCCTTTAATCCGAATGTATGACGATCCGGCATCCTTTAGCGAATGCGGGGCGTTGACCGAGAAGCAAGGTATGGTTCGGCGGAAAACCGGACCAATCGGTGGGGAGTACGCCTGGGGTTATGGCGCATGGATGTTGGACGCCATGGAGACATACTTTCCTGGGCAAAACCAGGTCACACTAACGGATTTAGACCGGGCTGCGGGATGGAAAACAATTCCGGGCTGGAACATTGATGATGCCCAACAGGCACTGTCATTAATTGAACAAAAAGGCATTTTTACAGTGGAACGGCACATGACCCCCTGGATTATTCAAAGTGCCGATAGCAGCAGTAATGTGTGGAAAAAAATATATGATGATCTGATCTGATAATTCTTTTTCGGAGAAAAACCATGCCGACGACATTTGGTGACATAGTAAGATTCCAAGATGAACGTCTTTTTGAAGGCGCTGTAAACGTAGACTGGCTGAATGATAATCCGGAGCGGGCGGAACAGGCCGCTGCCGCCTTTGTCTTCCATGGGCCTTCTTACCATGGCGTGACCCAGGCAGAAGTTGGTACGGGTCACGGGCACAAGCTTCAAGATACAGCTGGTTTTACTCATTCCATTGTCCGGTCCTGTGTAGGACTGTCTGAAAAACCTTTTACCCTGGCCATTGCCGGATATGGTACAGGAAAGTCTCATTTGGCGATTACCCTTGCCAGTCTGTTGGGAGATCCGGGCAGCCAGAATTCTGAAACCATTATCCGGGGGATTGAAAATGCAGACCGGGCTATAGGAACTCAAATTCGGAAACTGGTTGAGGGCATAGGCAAGCCCTGTTTAGTCCTTTCTTTGAACGGGATGGAGAATTACGACCTTACGGCGGAAATGAGCCGTCAAATTCTCAATCAGGTACAAAAAAATAGCGCCGACACAAGCCCCATGGATAACCTGCGGCCTCGTTTTAAAGAAGCTGCCAGCCGTGTCAATATCATGGCCTCCAATTCTGAACTTGAGCAGGCACTTTTAGAGTGTACCGGCTTGTCGGACACAATAACGATTCTCAAAAAACTGGAACAGCAAAACGAGCAGGTTTATGACGCCCTGTACCCTCTTTTTGAACAAAAGGGACTTAGGATTGCTGTCCATGGTGGTGAATCCCTCAAAGACTTGATTGATGTGGCATGCCGCGAGTATTGCGGTCCTGAACCAGGAAAGCCATTTTCAGGCCTTTTAGTATTGTTTGATGAGTTCGGCCGGTATGCGGAATTTGCAACAATGAGGAGGCAAATTGCAGGCAGCGGCGTACTTCAGCATCTTTTTGAAGGCATACAAAGCAATTCGGATAAAGCTACCTTTGTAGGGTTTATTCAGTTTGAACTCAACTCTTATATTCAACGGATTGCCCCGGAATTCAAAAATGATATCATCCGTGTGATTACCAGATATCAAAATGCAGATAAGGCATATTTAAGCACGAATCTTGAAACCCTAATCGCCCATCTAATCGAAAAGAAATCATCAGAATACGAAGCGTGGTTTGAGGGAGGGCAAAGCCTGCAAGCTTCACAACAAATCATGGATACCATTAACCAATGGTTCCCCGTGTCTAAGCAACATCATCTGTGGACGAATGCTGGCCAGTTCCATACTGTTGTACGGAAAGGATGCTGGCCGTTATCTCCTTATGCGGTATGGCTGCTCTATTATATGTCGTCGGCCGGCAAACATCTTCAGGAGAGATCTGCACTTTCATTGCTGTCCGGGCGAATGAAGGCACATATGGGCAGGGTTGCAGTTGCTGGAAATCAACCGGCCGTGATGGCCGCTACAGATCTATGGTCGGAAGAACTGCTTCAGGAATTTATCGGTTCAGAAGAGAGTGGCCAGCAGGGCACGATTGCCCACTCCTATGCAACCGTTATCAATAAACACGGAAGTAAATTGAACAACCGTCAAGCAGCAATGCTCCAGGCCATCGTTTTTTCGTCCAAAATAGGATTGTCTGTCCAGAACAGAGAGCAGGCGGAGATCTCCATCGGGGCATTTACAGGGCTGAATCTTTTTGAAATACAGGAAGAGCTAAACCTGCTTCAAAATGAATTTAACATCATTGAATGGGATAAAAACTTTCAATTATTTGATATCCTTGGAGATGCCGTTCCTCGAACACAATTCTTATCTTTCTTAAGACAGCGGGTTGCCAGTTCCTTTGACGAGCAGGGCAAGGCAGAACTATTTGCAGGGCAAATCGCCAAGTGGTGCGATGCAATCGGGGACCTTGAATGCGATTTTTCTGAACGTAATGATATTACAACCAAAGAGTGGGGGTATCAATTTACGGCTTCAAATCTGCATATTCTTGAAAACCATATTGATTTTGCAGCAAAAAGCTGGGGCTGCGCTTTGGGCGTAGCGGACAAACGGGGCTCCCTTATCTATTGCTATGTAGGCCCCGGAGAAGATATCGAAAAGATTCTGCTTAATACGAAACGAAAAATAAACAGTGTGGCAAAAGAATTAGAACAAAAGACGCTTCCCATTTTTGTTGTTTTTATTGAAGATGAAACAGGCGACATCGGCCGAATGATGGCGGAGTTGGCTGTCCTTTCGGATGGAATAAACGAACAGGATAAGGCCAGGTTTGGCCACCTGGTCGGCTCTCATGAAGAGAAAACCCGTCAGTTTTTAACAAAATCCATTGAATTGGCTGTGAAAGAACGGCATATCTCTGTTGGTCTACAGGAGGGATTATCAGGGCGCAGGCTTATGGCAATGGGAACAGAACTATTCTCAGCTATATATAAAAAACCCCTGCCATTCCCCTTTGACGGATACGGTACCAAAAGCGGAAATGCTGCAGCGTCTTGCAATTCTTTGACGTTATCCTTGTTAAACGGCAAACTGGATTTTCAAACATGCAGTTCCTTAGGGGCTAAAGACAGAAACCGTTCCTTGAATGTTCTGAAATATTGCTGGGATTGTTTTAACAATACCAACGGTAAAATTATTATCCCCAAAGAGCCTACAGCCCACGCCATTGTCATGGCATGGCGTAAAAAATTGGATGCCGACGATCAACAATTTATAATCGCTGATGAGTTGCGTGCAGCCTGTCTGCCTCCTTTTGGGGCAAACATTGCCTCTGTTGGCCTGCTGTTCGGCGTGTTTTTGTCTCCGCGTCGAGACAATGTTTTTATTTTGACTGATGACGGCGCCCGGGTAGACGTAGGGCAGTGGCTTCAACAAGATCTGTTCAAAGGACGGGAAAAGACTCTTGATTTAGACAAAATAGGTAAAGCCGAAATTATCAATATGGGTGAGGAGTCTGCCGAATGGGAAAACCTGCTTGAAGATTGGGAACTGGAGGAGTCCTATCAAGGAAGATTCCAACTCTATAAGCAGGCATTGGCGTTAAGATCAAGAATTCCGATTTCCCAATCATTAACATATAAATTTGTACACCTTGAAGAATTGACCAAACAATCCATATCGGCCATGGAGACCGTTCAACGGAAAAAAGATGATGCCTGGGATAAAATCGATAAAGGGGTGCGGCACAAAAACGGTGGCAATATTATCTGGGGTGCAGCAGAAATGGCATCTCTTTTATCGAAAATGGAGGGCGAAGAATTGGCCTGGACCCGCCAGGAGAAAGCAGATATTGAAAATGACATTGGCCGAGCACGCCAGATGGTTATTGAAATTTTTCCTGATTGGATGCCAACTCAAACCCTTATCACAGATAATCCGGAGCAAGTTGGGAATTTTAAACATCATCTTGGATCCAAGGTTTGTAAGAATCTTGAGCTTTTAAATCTGCCCGAGGAGGCTGAACAGCTAAAAAAATGGGTCAATGACCAGGTCAAAAACTCCCAGGTCCAGGCGGAAGCTGCCAGGTTGATTCAAGATGTTGACTCCTGGCTGACTGAGAATAGTGAGGTGTTTCGTATTGTAAGAATAGCCCAAATCAGAAGTTTGCTTGTTCCCGGGAAAGAATATGACAAGCGCCTGAAAACAGCATCAGGAAAAGTATCCCTTACTGAGATGGATGGTATCAGAAGCCGTGTATCTGCATTTATTAAAAATTTAAAAGAGGCTGAATCCCAATTGAGTGAAAAAGCCAATGCATTATGGGATTCTAAAATTCAGACCTATTCTGATATTGCACCGTTGCTGAAAGATATTAAGGGCTTAATGCTGACCTACGAAGGATGTGACACAGATCTGGAAGATCTGGAATTAATGGCATTGGCATTAAATATTTTCCATGATGCTTATCTTAAGCTTCAAGACACCTCGTTGACCTGGGATGCTTTCAAAAACCTGTCCTCGGCGATTGTTGCTGATACCGATAAAAAATACGGTGATAATGATCCTCCCCCGTGGGATGTTGAAGAGACATTGGAAAAAATTATAAAAGAGGTCTCGGATCAGCGTAAATCAGAAGGGGAAAAATGGCTGAGAAAGTATATTGAAAAAGAAAATGACATTGCCAATATGAAAGTTGCAGAGGCAGATGCGATAATGCACCGGCTTCAGTATCCGCCTGCAATATTAACTGGTGATCAGAAAGACAAGGCTTTAAAAATTGCCCAAAAGGCAAAAGCGAGATGCCAGGAGTTGGAAGTTGATTGGTTGGTCCAAAAATTCACAGGACTCACAAGTGAATCCCAAAATATTTTTTTGAAGAAGATAAAGACTATATAATGAGACAAATCCCTTACACAATAATGTGAAGATTGTATATTCATGGAGAAACAAGAATTTTACAAAGACAAGCTTATTAATTTATTTGAATCTGATGGCAGATGGTTAAAAATTCCGGGGAACAAGGGGAAATGTGTGATTTTATCCGATCTTCACAATGATAGGGATACTTTGAATATCGTTGTTGACAGGTTTCTTACAAATGCAGAAGGTGTAAAAATTATTTTTTGCGGCGATTATGTAGATAGAAGCCCCTCTTCATGGCTAATAAACCCAACAGCAACCATAGATTCCCTTTTGAAACTAAAAATTCAATATCCAGATCGAATTTTTCTGTTAATGGGTAACCACGACCTTAATCCATCGAAGCATAAAAAATTTATGCCTTGTGAATTTTGGTGTTCATTATCTAAACAGGATAGTCACTTTTACACTGAGATACTTGAATCTTTGCCTATAGTAGCAAGCACAGAAAATGGTGTCATAATGACCCATGCGGTATTACCGTCTTCGCCTGCTTTTTTTGACGATTTTAATCTGACGGGTATCGCATTACAGGAACTTTTATGGAGTGATTATTCTGAAAGACAGCCTGCGAATATTAGAGCCGTACAAAAACAAAAGAGCTATGGTGATTTCAAGCGATCTATGGACGCTTTTAAATGTAATGTTTTAATTAAAGGCCATAACCCCTATGCCCCTTTAAAAATGTTTGACAACAGGTGCATAACACTAAATGCGACCCGCATCTATGACAATGTTTGTGGCCGCCATATTGCCGTTATGAATTTAAGCAAATCGGTAAATAGTGCTAATGATATAAAATTGATAGATTTGCAATCAAATTCTTTTAGTTAGCTTGCAAAAATTGTTTTCAACATGGAATTATTCTCATGACTCCCCCAAGATCCTGTTCGACAATTTGAAAACATTCTTAAAAAGAAGTTTGGCGCTCCAATGATAATTCGTGTGAATGGCGACACTAAGCAGGAGTTTTTCGGTTGTTCTCAGTTTCCAAATCGCAGGTGTACTCGGCCATTGTGAAATATTTCAGATCACCTCAAGCGATACCGGTCTGTTCATAAGAAATCCTTGATAACCTACTAAGATCTTTAAATATTTGTTACAGACTGAGCCTGACAGCTGATATGTCAGGTCAGCCCATGGCTGTTATATGGAAATCCCCGGTTAGTCGGCTGAAATATTATTTCGTTACAATTTTAAAATCCTGCAGATTAATTCCATTTTCATTAAATAATTCCATCAATGTGTCTAAAGATATTCCAAAACCGCTTATATCAAGCCAGTTAAAGGAGGACAGTTTATCATCAAAGGCGAGTTGTTCCTCATAACGTGGGTAGCCATCCTCAATATATTTTGATTTGAGGTATAGAGGTTGAGGTTTAAATTTATCTCCATAGGAATAAAAATCGATTCTCTGTTCTCTGAGATTGATTTTGATTCTCTCCATTAGAAGAGGTAAGGGGGTCCCTTCAAAATCATCATACCGCATCAATGAAACTTTATTGGACTGCATGTGGATTTTTATTAGGGCCACTTCATAGAGGTCACCATACAGCTGAGTTGCACAGCCGATATATGTCCTTAAAATTGGCGAAAGCTGATTGACATAATCAATGTGTATAGTCCAGGAATGATCGCCTTCCATTTTGCCTGTATTAAGTATTTCATAGGCTCTTTGGCATTCAGATTTAATCGTTTCGGTATTCCCCACTGAAAAGAGCAGCTCCGTTGCTTCATGAATGGCATCAGTGTATTTGTTGAAAAAATGCTTGATATCCCTTTGCAGCAATTTTGGCATGGTGTTGTAAGGGTTACGTCGGCTAAATAAACTGAGGGCAAAATGGACAAGCAGGTCATTTCGCCTGTCATATTCAGCAGTCTCAAAATTGGATTTATCATGGATCTCAGTTATCAAAGTGAATGCTTTTTGATGAGATCCGTAGATCGCTCTGAGTTGTTCAGATTTTTTATATTCTGAGTTTAGAGGCAAACGACCGAACTTAAGGCAGTTTGCCCAAAAATCATCCAAAAGATCTTGATGTCTGGCATACAAAGCCTTTTGTTTGATCTTCAGCCTATAAGGAGAATCTGTGTATGAAATTTTTTTCCAGTTTTTCCTTTGGCGTTGCCTATCAATCAAGAACTGTTGCTCTTCGATTTTATCCCGAAAAATGTAAAAAAGCCCTGGACCGACAGCGATTGCGGATTCCTCTAATGAATCTTCGATGTATTCACGGAATTCATTTTGGGTATAATATTTTTGGAAAGTGTTTCTGGAAGTGACAACCCCGTCACCGTATTTTTTGAATTTGCTTGTAGTTGATTCGCTGCCAAGCATCACTGAGGCTACAAGAATTTTTTTTGAAAGGCTGTATGCCTTTTTCAACGTCTGGGTTCTTTCAAATAATGATTCGATGATATTGACCACAAAACCCAAATTCACGATATCTGCTTTTGTTAACTTTTCCTCCGGACGATAGACAGGGTCCCATCCGGATGCGATAACGCCTAATTCCTTAATAATGTTAAGGTCGTCGCATTTTCCACAGCCATAATCGAAAAATGTATAATCACCGTTCAGGTAATTATTCCTGTAAAGAGATTGGACCGGAGTTGATAGGCTGTATCTATCAATGGCAGTTTTGTGCCGATGGATTTCACTGTCATGTTGGGGCGTTTGTTTTAGGATAGAGTGCCCGTCAATGCAAAGACCTTTGTCTTTGAGTATTTTCTCCCATGCATCTCTAAAGCCAATTTTGTGTTTATTATCAAACAGTCCCTCATTTTCAACTTGTTTTGTTAGCTGTTGAAAAATAGGGATCTTTGGATCTTCCGAATCTAATAGCGTTTCTTTGCGATGTAAAATTGGAGGATTGTTTGAATTCTTATACTGTATTTTTTTATAAGCTAAGGTCTGTAAATCAATCGAATAGCTGCTTTCTAAAGTTGGAAATGCTTCGGTATAAAATTCGGGGTAGTTCAATAATGATATTTTAAACTCCCGCTTGCATAATTTCAGAACCGTCCAAGGTGCTGTTGAAAGATTTAGACTGTCTATAGAGTTAGTGACAAACTCATTTAATGATACCGGCATATTTTCTAATGCCGATTTATGAAGATACAAGGCATCTGGCAAGCTCTTGCCAGCGAGTATCTTCCTTATATGATATTTGAATTCTTCAAAGTCCATTTGTCATTATTAGCGGCTTTTCCGCCAGACAGTTCATCCAAGCCACCCCGTCTCTTCCCAGGCCGTCTTCTAAAATCATGGTCCGGACAATTTTCAAGTTGCGTTTCAGGCATAAATCCATCCACCCATCTGGTGATAAGGCCGTGAAACGGCGGCCTTTAGCATCAAACTCTTTTGTCATGACATCATCCCGCCGGGCCGGAACGGAAAAAACAAACCGGCCCCCGGGGACCAGAAGTGAATTAACGGCTGATATTGTGCTTTCAATTTCCTTTGGGGAAAGGTGCATCAGAACGGCAACGGCATAGACACCGTCAAACACCCCCAATTCACTTGTCAGCCCATCCGGCAGTTTCAAATGAATCACATGACCGGCAAGTTCGGGATGATATTTTTTTGCCTGTTCAACCATTGGCGCCGAACCATCTGTGGCCAGCACCCTGCCCCCCCGGCGGACCATAAAGGCGGCATCCCTGCCGGAGCCGCACCCAAGCTCCAGAAGTCTGCCGCCGGGGTTGAAACTGGTTGAAAGGAAATCATGAAGTTGCGTGACATCCGCAGATTCATACCTTTCAGCCACTGTCAGGCAATTTTGATTGTAATAGTTTAACGTTGACTGGCCCATGAAAGATTATTTTTCAGGATAATTTGCCAAAATTATTTGCCAAATTATTTTTCAGGGGTCATCCCTTGAAGAATAGCTTTGACCTGGTTTCCGTCTGCAAGTTTTCCAAAATGTTTCATAACAGCGCCCATGGCCTGTACGGGACTTTTAACGGCAGAAAAGTCCACATTGTTTTTGACCCAGGCTTCAATCTCTTCTGCGGTGGCCATTTTAGGCAGATACGATTCTAAAAGTTCAAGGTACGCTGAAGATGTCTCTTTTTTTATCTCAAGCACGGTTTTTTCAGATTTGATGAACTTCCGGATGATGTTTTGGATATCCTCATCCGTAATCTCTTCCGGCGTTTTTGCCCGGGTGGATTTTTTTCCGCTCTCAAGGGTGATGGGCACAGTAATTTCGGGAAACGCCCCCATAATCAGGCGCATGGTATCCCTGACCGCTGTATCTTTTTTAAGCATGGATGTTTTCATATCCTGACGGATCTTATCATAGAGGCGAATACCCATTGATGCGTCCCATCCATATTGGACTGTGTTTTCTGCCATTGCCTTCATACTCCTTTAAATGGTTTGATGTTTTTTGTCCCCGATATTTACCATCATTCCGGAAGAATAAACAGTAAACACTTCTTTTCCTCCCGGGTCGCCACATTTATACGGATTTTTCTTTTTTTTGTTTGACATCCGATAATTTAATATTACAGTTCAAAGAAATTTTTAACTTTCAGGAGAAAAACATGGCAGATCTGACAGCAATTATGGAAACATCAAAAGGCACCATTAACATTACGCTTTTTGCAGATAAGACCCCTTACACCGTGGGTAATTTTGTAAACCTGGCCAAACGGGAATATTATAACGGGTTAACCTTTCACCGCGTGATTTCAGAGTTCATGATCCAGGGTGGATGTCCTTACGGCAACGGCATGGGCGGACCGGGCTACGAATTTGATGATGAATTCAAAAAAGAGCTCAAACATGACAAGCCCGGCATACTGTCAATGGCCAACGCCGGCCCCAAAACAAACGGCAGCCAGTTTTTTATTACCCATGTGCCCACCCCCCATCTGGACGGAATGCACACGGTTTTCGGGGCAGTTGTCAGTGATGCAGACCAGGAAATCGTCAACAGCATCACCCAGGGCGATACCATTGCAAGCATTACCATTAAAGGCAATGTGGGTTCTTTATTTAAAAAGATTAAACCCAAACTGGATGAGTGGAATAAAACCCTGAACAAATCCTTCCCCAAGCTCCCCAAAGCCTGATTACAGAAGTCTGAACGGAAATCAGTGTTTGGAAGACGCTCTAACAAATCGCCCAGACACCAAAACAAAAGACCTTCCGCCGTTTCATCATGCGGCAGAAGGTCTTTTTCTTTTTTTATATGAAAGACTGGGTAAGCCACCAAAATCTTTCAAACTTCGTTGTGGGCTGAGCCCGGCAGTTGATATGTCAGGTCAGCCCATGGCTGTTATTGGGACTCAGCGATGTCGCTGAAGTGCAGATTTATCGGTCCAGGTCAATGAACAAAGGGATAACATGAAGGGAAGAAGAATTTTCCTCGGTATCCCCCAGACGCCATTTTTTTACCGGAATCCCGGCGTCTTTAATCTTTTCAATCATCCCCTTGATGTTAATCAGGGGGTGCCGGGTAAATACATTGGGCAGTCCGTATGTCAGGCTGCATACCAGACATTTGTCCGGCCGGCGAAGCAGATTAAAGCCAAGGACAATCCGGCTGCCGGAAATGCTGACAGGTTCAAGCCTAATATCATAGGCACCTTCCGAGGCATCACCATACAGCGCATCAAAAAACTGATCACTTCTTTCAGGTGGCAGCAGCTTATCCAGAAACTCCTGGGTGAGTATGCTGTCAAAATCTTTTTGAACCATGTTTTATCTATCCTTTTTTGTGACCTGTACATTGGGTTAAATCAGAATTCTCTTCTATTCTTTCTATGCCGGAAAATCAAGGGATAAACCCGGGATCTTTGCGCCAGCACCGGAAAAAGCCATATCGCCGACACGATGTGTCCCATGCGTTTATTCAAGTGTTGAAAAAAGAGCAGTTGATCGCGGGATCATGGATTTTTTAAAATATGGCCAAAGTCGAATAGGTCCTGAAATAAAAAAAAGCGCCCCAGGCTGTTTACACACATGGAAATTTTTCAGCACACCATTGCTTGATGAATTGAAATTATGACTGTGCTTTTTTTAAACCGGCGGGATCCACAACCACCAGGGGAATACCAAGCCTTTTTTTAAGTTCCTTGATCCGGGAGGAGGCAGGTGCATGGTCATGGGAGGGATCAAAGACGGCAAGGACAATATCATGGTGTGAATCAACGTAACCGGATAGAACATTTTCAGGACTTCCGGCACTCAATGCCACTGAATAGGGCACAGGACAGTTGGGATTTTTGAGCATCTGTTTCAATGGTCCGGAGATGCCTGCAAGGCGACTTTCTCCTTGTCCGGACAGTTCACTGTCCCTTATTTCAAAGTTCCCTATTGTGCCATCTAAATTATGTGTATAATCCTCCCCAAACGCCGTGCCCTTTCTATTTTTTATAAACTGAAGGATACAGAGCCGGGCACTGATATGCTCACACAGATCAGCAGCATAGTTAAAAATTGGACGGGAGGGAACGTTTCCGTCAATGGCAAGCAGTATCTGCTTCATTTTACCCCTTTCTGTTGTTTTTTACGCAGCTTTTGAAAAATAAATTAGCATTTTGTATACCAGGCGATACGGATCTCTCTTTTTTTTCTCTATCCAGCGCCCATAAGCCATCTCAGCGTTTTAAAAAAGATGATGTCACCTGGTTTGAAAAAACAACGGACGTTTCACTTTGAAATAGATACATTTAAAATTTACCATGAACATACTGATATTATTAACATATAGTTCGCCATTGCAAGAAATGCAGTCCATGTTATGATTTGCAACGGGGTTTTGAGCTTGAAATTTTAGCCCCATCATTTAATAATCAACATTATTAAAGAAATCCTGATCGCATTATTGCTATGAATGCGTTCACACCGGGACCATTCAAGCTTTCCTTTTACACAGGATTGCCTGGCCGATATTGAAAAAATATCCTGGACCCATCATTGTTTTTTACATTTATAAATCGAGGAGGTTACAATGTCCGTTATCACCATCTCAAGGGGTTCTTACAGTCGCGGAAAGGAAGTTGCTGAAAAAGTGGCCTCCGAACTGGGGTATGGATGTATTTCCCGTGATATTCTGCTGGAAGCATCGGAAGAGTTCAATATCCCGGAAATCAGACTGGGCAGAGCGCTCCATGATGCGCCGTCCGTTCTTGAAAGATTCACCCACGGCCGGGAACGTTATGTAAGCTATATTCGCAAGGCGCTCTTACAGCATATTCGCAAAGACAATGTTGTTTATCATGGACTGGCGGGACACTATTTTTTACTCAATCTCCCCAATGTCCTGAAAATCAGAATTATATCGGATATGGAAGAACGTGTAAAAGAAGAGGTCCGGCGGGAAAGTATTTCCGCAGAAAAAGCGCGTTATATTCTGAAAAAAGACGATGATGAACGAAGAAAATGGGGGCTCAGGTTATATGGCATTGATACAAGTGACAGCCGGCTTTATGATATGGTCCTCAATATAAAAAATATTTCCGTTGCGGATGCCGCAGATCTGATCTGTCAAACGGTTCGCAAACCCAATTTTAATACGACGACCGAATCCACAAAAATCCTTGAGAATGAGCTTCTTTCCGCCAAGGTCCATGCGGCCCTTGTAAAAACCTATCCGAAACTCATCGTCACGGCTGATGACGGCACTGTGACCATCGGTGGTTCAGAAGGTCCCTGGGACATAAAAAATGATACGTATGATGAAATTAAAAGCATTGCGGAAAATGTTGATGGGGTTAAAAAGGTTATCATGAGCATGCACAGAAAAGCCGAGGACCATCATACGGTCAATCCTTTCCACAATATATAACCCTGATTTATCGTTTTTTTAGGCAATATTGTGGTTCTCACTCACTTTCATAAAAATTCACCTTTTTTTTTAGAAAACCACATACCGGGTAGTATCAACACTTCGGCCCGGTTCCAAACTCTGATACAAAGGGTGTCATGCGTCTTGAGTAAGTAATCAGCATGCGCCCTTCGTATCGTTCAACTTCTCATTCCTATGCTTTCCAAATCTGGCTGAAACAGGAGAGTGTATCTATGGAGCAGATGAAATCTTGCAGGGAATATCTCTTCACCAATAAAAAAAGCAGCCGACCGGCTGCTTTTGAAATCTTTGTGGGGTGAGTGACCGGGATTGAACCGGCGGCAACCAGGGCCACAACCTGGTGCTCTACCAACTGAGCTACACCCACCACAAAAAAACTTAGCTTAATTATCAGAACTGATTTTTTTTTTCAAGTATTTTTTATCCCAATGATTAAATTCCTGTTAGATATAAGGATTGACCTGCCCAGCCCCTTTGACTATTATTCTTGAAACATTGACCAATAAACAGACGCAAAAGGCGGTTTGCACAATGAATACACTGATTATTTTCACCATACGTCTGATTCTGGGCCTGGCCTTCGGAATCATTCTGACCCGGCTGTTCAGGCCGGACTGGGGAGTCTATCATGGCGTTGCCACAGGGTTTGTTCTTGTGGCCCTGGCCTACGGCATGAGCTATTACAGAAAATCCAAAAGGTAACCGGGCAGGTATTTGTGGACAATATAATTCTGGGAACAGCCGGACACATTGATCATGGAAAAACAAGCCTGGTCAAGGCATTGACGGGCATTGAAACCGACCGTCTCAAGGAGGAAAAGGAACGCGGCATCACCATCGAGCTGGGGTTTGCCTTCCTGGATCTTCCCCATGGCCGGCACATCGGCATTGTGGACATGCCCGGACATGAAAAGTTTGTGAAAAACATGGTGGCCGGTGCTTCGGGCATTGACGTGGTGGTCATGGTTATTGCGGCAGATGAAGGGGTTATGCCCCAGACCCGTGAACATATGGAGATCTGCAACCTCATGGGCATCCGCCACGGCATGATCGCCCTGACCAAAACAGACCTTGTGGACGAAGACTTGTTAGAACTGGCCATGGAAGATATCAATGACTTCATCCGGGACACCTTTCTTGAAGATAAACCCGTTGTACCGGTATCTTCCGCCACAGGTCAGGGTTTGGAAGAATTTCTGACCACCCTTGAAAACATATGCACACAAATCCCGCCCCGTAAATTTTCTTCCATTTTCCGCCTTCCCGTGGACCGGGTGTTTTCCATGAGAGGATTCGGCACAGTCATCACCGGAACCCTGATTTCAGGCCAGGTGAGTGTGGGCCAGGACATCATGGTATTTCCAAGAAAAATCACATCAAAGGTCAGGGGATTACAAGTGCATTCCAGTTCCGTGGAGACAGCCATGGCCGGCACCCGAACGGCCATCAACTTCCAGGGTCTTGACCGGGACGCCGTATTCAGGGGCGATGTCCTCTCCACCCCGGGAGCGTTGATTGAAAGCTACATGGCGGATGCACAATTCCATTACCTGAAAAGCAATGCCAAGCCGGCCAGGGCCCGGACAAGGGTTCGGTTTCATTCGGGCACAAGTGAGATACTGGGTTATATGGTTCTCCTGGACAGGGAAGAGCTTTTGCCCGGCGACACGGCACCGGTTCAATTCCGGCTGGAATCCCCGGTCTGCTGTATCAAGGATGACAGATATGTTGTCCGATCCTACTCCCCGGTAAAAACCATCGGAGGCGGGGCCATTCTCAATCCGGTATCCCGGAAACACAAACTAAAAGATACTGCCATCATTGAAGGACTTTTCGGCCTTGCCGGGGCTGATGATGAAAAAATCATTGCTTATTTTCTGTCCATCCAGGGATATTCCGGATTGACCTTAAATGAGTTGAGGGTCATGACCAATGTGCCGGACAAGAAACTGGCCACAGCTTTGCAGAAAATGCTTGCCAAACAGGAGGCCGTCCTCACGGACAAGGAGAAACAGATCTATGTCCACGGCAGCATATTTGAAGAGTTCAAGGAAAAGACCCTGGAACGGCTGGCCATTTATCACCAGGAAAACCCCTTGAAGGAAGGCATGCCGGCCCAGGAGCTGAAATCCAAGTTTCAATATGTGGATGATGCCCGTTTTTTCAACATTCTGTTCAACCGCCTGGAAAAGGAGAATCTCATTGTCCAGGACAGAAACCTTGTGAAACTTTCAGGGTTCAAGGTGGCGCTTCAGGTGGATCAACATGAAATCAAGGAGAAAATTGCCGGAATTTACAAAGAATCAGGCCTGACTCCACCCTTTTTCCGCACTGTGTGCCAGGACCTTGACCTGGACACGAAAACCGCCAGGGACGTGATGCAGATGCTCATCGATGAAAAACAGATGGTCAAGACAAAGGATGATCTGTTTTTCGACGCCAAGGCCATCAGTGATCTTGAAACGAACCTCATTGAATTCCTCAAAGCCAATGAAAAGATCACCACACCTGAATTTAAGGATATGACCGGCATTTCCAGAAAATTTGTCATCCCCCTGATCGAATATTTTGACGCCATTCATCTGACCATACGGGTTGAAGACCACCGGCAGCTGAGAAAAAAAATACCCTGATCATCATATTTTTTCAACAAAAGCTGAGATAATACTGTCCAGGTGCATCCAGCCGTCAAGGGTCAGAACGAACCGTTTGCCGGCATCCTGGTATCGGGCGAAGTTCTTGCCTTTGAGCTGTTCCATCAAGTTTTGAAACACGGTCAAAAACCGGTTTTCCCACAAATCCTGTGCGGCTCTGATATCAAGCCCCGTGGATGTCCGCAATCCCACCATAATATACTCCATCTGCCGCTGCTCCAGGGTCAGAGCTTCACCGTCGGATGGGGGAAGATGCCCCGATGCCAGCGCCTGAATATATCCATCAAGATCCGGTTCATTCCAGGATCTTTCATAAACGCCCTTCCCGTGGGTGCCGGATTTTATAATATAGGAATGGGCGGCCGGTCCGAATCCATGGTAGGGCACCATCCGCCAGTACGCACTGTTATGTAAAGAACGAAGGGCTCTATCCTTTGCAAAGTTGGATATTTCATAATGATCCCACCCCCGGGATTTAAAATATCCGGCAACCTTACGGAAAAGGTCAACCTGGTCCCGTTGGGCCATGGGAAAAAACTTGCCCCTTTTATACATGGCATGCAGGGCTGTGCCCGGTTCAAGGGTAAGCATATAGCAGGAAAGATGAGTACAGGAAAGATCCAGGGCACAGTCAAGCTCCCGGATCAGGTGTTCCCCGGTTTGACCGGGAAGGCCGTAAATCAGATCCAGACTGATATTTTCAATCCCGGCATTACGGACCTTCTCCACGGCACGAACGGCATCATCCGCCGAATGAATACGCCCCAAAAGACAAAGCTGTGCCGGATCAAAAGACTGGACACCAAGGCTTAGGCGATTAATTCCCATTTCGGGGAACTCTTTTAAATGAGTGTCGTCCAGGGTGCCGGGATTGGCTTCAAGGGTGATTTCGGTTTGGCCGCTAAGGCCAAAGGACTTGTCCAGGGCATGCAGAATGGTTCCCAGGTGTCGGGATCCGAGCACGGACGGGGTACCGCCCCCGAAATATACGGTGGCAGCACTCCCTCGGGACTGTGGTACCGTTGACGGTGAACGCAGCCGAATCTCCCGGACCAGGGCCGCCACATAATCAGGAATCAGAGCCAGGTCGATTTTGGAATAAAAATCACAATACCTGCATTTTTTTATGCAGAAGGGAACGTGAATATAAATATGTTCAGACAAACCGCATCATCAACCGGTCAAGGATCTCGTCCACGTTTTTGATGGTAACCCCGTAATTTTCACAGGCAAGACGCACCTGATCCATGTGGGGGCTCAAATCCATGCCCTGGGGCTCCTTGAAAAAGCCCATGCGACGGCCGATCTGGTAAAGAATGCGCTCTTGGGGGGGCAGCTCAAAAAACCGGTCAATGATCCCGATCAATTTTTCCTTATCCTGGGGCAATGTACCTGAAATCGTTTCAAACAGATTCAGAATGTGGTCACTTTTGATACGGGACTCTATATTGTCC
The DNA here is from genome assembly GCF_963665355.1 of uncultured Desulfobacter sp. Classification (GTDB taxonomy): domain Bacteria; phylum Desulfobacterota; class Desulfobacteria; order Desulfobacterales; family Desulfobacteraceae; genus Desulfobacter. Next base: position 2,336,116 of record NZ_OY762229.1, on the reverse strand, counting down.
AGGGTCTCAAGCATCAGGCGCAATTCCGTGGCAATCATACTGTCACCTGGTTTTTCAAACATACCCCGAAGGCGCCAGTGGGACAATTCTGTGGAGGGTGCAATGGCAAGGGTTCGAATTTTAATCACATCCGGATTTATTGCATTCAGGGCTTCGGCGGTCTCAAGGGCATGCTCAATGGAGAGGTCAATCCCCCCCAGTCCCGGCATCACATATTCATACAGCTCAATACCTGCCTGCCGAATCCGTTTCCCCGCCTTTATGTGACCGGCTCTGTCCACCCCTTTGCGCATGCGGTTGAGCACTAAATTCGACCCGCTCTCAAGCCCCACATGGATCCGATTCAGGCCAAGTTCATGCATCTGCTCCAGGACACCGTCGGGCAACTGAAGAATTGTGCTGCTCCTGGCATAGGTGGAAATGGTCTCGGTTTGTGGAAAACTCTCCTTGATATGCCTGAGGATGAAAAGTATATCCTTGGGTTTCATAACCAGCGGATTGGCGTCCTGTAGAAAGATGGCAGTCATGCCCGTGGCATACCACTTGACGGCGTTGTTGAAAGCCACCCGGTCCCGGATCTCAAAACTGGTATAAACGGAATGAATCCGTTCCTGGTCAAAGGCAATGGGCAGGGCATTTTCCTCAAGCAGCCTGTCAACGTATGTGCGAATCAGATCAATATCTTTAATGATATCTTCCACAGGGCGCATGGAAAATTTCTGCTTTTTATACACCGGACAAAAGGAACACCTGTTCCACGGACAATTGCGGACCAGACGCAGCAGAAGACTGTATACATCACTGGTCGGACAAGTGGGGCCCTGTTCATATCCCTGGTATGCCTGTATCTGTTTATTATCTGACATAATAAAAACCACAGCTTTTTGCTTTTTTATATGAACGCAATAAATAAGCTGTTCAATTACGATCATATTGCGGGTTAAGCCAGGGTGCTAATATATTTAATCCGTCCATGGCTGCCATATTGAACCTTTCCGATAAAAGGTTTATAAGCATTAGAAAAATGAAAGTCAATATTTGGATCCGCCTTGAAAACATATCCCGGATTTGATATTTATTCCTAATTTTTATAGTCTATTATCGAATTTTGCCGCACCGGGGCGCAAAAATTTGTGCAACATAAGGAGACAGCATGCCTGGCTTTGAATTATTTTCAGATGAGGAACGTAAACAGGTCAATGATGTACTGGAGACAGGCGTTTTATTCAGATACGGATTTGAAGGGGTCAGAAACGGCCATTTTAAGGCCCTGGAATTTGAAAAAAAACTGGCCCAGATAACAGGCGCAGGCTTCAGCCATCTATGCTCCAGCGGGACAGCGGCGCTTTGTACAGCCCTTGCAGCCTGCGGCATCGGGGCAGGAGATGAGGTCATTGTGCCGCCCTTTACCTTTGTGGCCACATTTGAGGCTGTGATCCAGGCCGGTGCAGTACCTGTCTTTGCAGACATCGACCATACCCTGTGCCTGGACCCGGATCGCCTGGAGGCGGCAGTAACGCCACGGACAAAGGCCGTGGTGCCGGTGCATATGTGCGGAGCCATGGCAAGAATTGATGAAATCAAAGCCTTTTGCGACAAAAAAGGTCTGGTACTTCTGGAAGATGCCTGCCAGTCTTTGGGCGCAAGTTTCAAAGGCCGTCATCTCGGCACATTCGGCAAAGCCGGCTGTTTCTCCTTTGACGCGGTGAAAACCGTAACCTGCGGTGAAGGCGGCGGTATTATCACCAGTGACGAAGAGGTCTACGCCCGGTGCCACCAGTTTGCAGACCATGGGCATGATCATCTGGGCGGCCCTGACCGTGGCGCGGATGACCATCCCATCATGGGCACCAATTACAGAATATCCGAACTTAATGCGGCCGTGGGTCTTGCCCAGTTAGGCAAACTTGACCGCATCATTGAAATCCAGAAAAAAAATAAAGCCGCCATCAAGGATGCCATGAAAGAGATCAGCGGCGTTACTTTCCGGGAACTTCCCGACCCTGACGGAGATTCCGCCACGTTTTTAAGCTTTTTTATGTCCACGGAAGATCAGGCAAGAACAGCTGCCAAAAAACTTGCGGCAAACGGGGCGCCCTGTGCCTTCTGGTATGACAACAACTGGCACTACTATAAAAAATGGCACCATCTTAAGGGAATGAAACGGGCTGCCAGACTTCCCCTTGAATTGAACGCGGACCTGCCGGATTATGAAGGTCTTGTTCTGGAGCAAAGCGAAACCATCATGAAGCGGGCACTCTCCATGCAGATTATGCTTTCCTGGACCGCTGATGATATGGACAAACGCATCCAGGCAGTATTAACTGCCTTAAAATAAACGTAAGGAATAATTATAAATGTTCAGAAATTTTAAGCTGGTTCCCAATATTCTTTTCGGACGGGGCTGTTTTGCCCAGCTTGATGAAGTTGTGGCCAGCCGGCGCAAGTCCGGTGAAGACTGGGCGGTTTTTGTTGTGGATGATGTATTTAAGGACAAAGACCTTGAAAAACGAATCCCTTTGCATAACAATGATTTTCTTTTGTGGGTCAATGTGGCCGATGAACCCAAAACAGGGTATGTTGATAAGATCACCCTGGAAGCAAAAAACTTTAAGCCGACTCTGCCCTGCGCAGTCATCGGCATCGGTGGCGGATCTGCCATGGATCTGGCCAAATCCGTCTCTTTGATGCTCACCAATGAGGGATCATCCACCCTGTACCAGGGATGGGACCTGATCAAGAACCCTGCCGTATGGCATGCAGCGGTCCCCACCCTTTCCGGCACAGGCGCAGAAGTCTCCCGGACAGCCGTGCTCACCGGACCTGAAAAGAAACTGGGACTGAACTCCGATTATACGGTGTTTGACCAGGTGGTTCTGGATCCCGAACTGACGGCAGGCGTCCCCAAGGAACAGCATTTCTACACCGGCATGGACTGCTACATCCACTGCATCGAGTCCCTGCAGGGCACCTATATCAATGAATTCTCCAAAGCGTACGGAGAAAAATCCCTGGATCTGTGCCGCCAGGTGTTTGTGGACAACCACCCGGATTCAGCGGACAAGCTCATGATGGCCTCCTTTTTCGGCGGTATGAGCATTGCCTACTCCCAGGTGGGTGCCTGCCATGCCCTCTCCTATGGGCTGGCCTATGTGCTGGGCACCCACCACGGCGTGGGCTGCTGTATCACCTTTGACACCCTGGATGAATACTACCCCGACGGCGTGAAAGAATTTAGAACCATCATGGAGAAAACAGGGGTGGACATTCCCAGAGGGCTCACACAGGGCCTTACCGGGGACCAGATGGAGACCATGATCACTGTGGCCCTGAACCTGGACCCTTTATGGGAAAATTGCCTGGGCAAGGACTGGAAGAGCATCATGACCCGTGACAAGGCGCGCAGCCTTTTTGAAAAGATGTAGGCCCATGCCCATTGCAGTGATCCCCGCACGTTTTGGCTCCAGCCGGCTTGGGGGCAAGCCCTTGGTTCATATCGCCGGGAAACCCATGATCCAGCGGGTGTTTGAACAATCCCAGAAATCATCCGTGGTGACAAGAACCATTGTTGCCACGGATGACCAGCGTATTGTGGATGCCGTAAAAGCCTTTGGAGGTGAGGCTGTGATGACCTCCGAGACCTGCCGTTCAGGCACGGACCGGGTGGCCGAAACCGCCAAGATGCTTGGCGCGGCCCCCGAAGATATCATCATCAATATCCAGGGGGATCAGCCCGTGTTTAACCCTAAAAGCCTTGATGACCTGATCCGGCCCTTTGATGAAGATCCGGACCTGGCCATGTCCACCCTGGCATTTAAGATCCAAAATCCCCGGGAGATTACAGACCCCAAGGACGTAAAGGTCGTGTTTAACCGCCAGGGATTTGCCATGTATTTTTCCCGGGCCCAAATCCCTTTCCCCCGGGATGGCCAGACAGAGGTGGACTACTATAAACATCTGGGATTCTACGCATATACCAAGGCATTTCTTGATAAAATTGTCACCCTTGACAGCGGCACCTGCGAACAGGTGGAAAAACTGGAGCAGCTACGGGTGCTCGAATACGGATTTCCCATCAAAGTGGCTGTCACACAATATGATTCACCGGAGATTGATCTGCCCGAAGATATTGAACGTGTTGAAGCTAACTTACGCTAATACTGCTGATTATTCATGAAATCATTCTATAAAATCATTCATACATCTTCCAGGCTCCTGTGGGGGGATAGGGAAAAACGAATCCTTTGCGAATCATTATGGATGAAAGAAAATGGTCACCAGGTCGCCATTATTGCCCCGGGGGGAAGTCCATTATTTGAACAGGCCAAACAAAACGGATTGATGGTCTACCCCATCTCCTTTAAAACCCTGGCCAGAGTCGGAGAATATGGACGGCTCAAACAGATATTTTCCAGCGAACAGCCCTTTGTGGTCAATGCCCACGGCAGAGGCGATGCCAGGCTTGCCTTAAAGGCGGCCCAGACCACGGGCGTTCCCTGCCGGATCATGTCCCGGCATAACGGAGAGCGGGTCAAATACACCTGGCCCAATAAAAAAATCTACAAAACCCAGTGCCATTATGTTTTCACCACCTCAAAGGACAGCACCAGACACCTGAAACAAACCTTTTCCCTGTCAGACATGCATGTTTTTTCCATCCCTGACGGCATTGCCATGCCTGATATCCATGAAATCGGTCCGAATAGCACAATTAAAGCAAACCAAGCAGCTGGCAGGCAGAAACTGGCAAACACTTTTGGATTAAGGACAGATGCCCGTTTCATCGGAATTTTCGGCAGGATTGATACCCCAGAAATAAGGCTGCTCGACAAAATTGCCCATCAGGTCTGCCTTAAATATCCTTTTCACCATCTGGTTATCGCAGCGCCCTCCGAAAATCGGGGAAATATGGCTGAAAAGACAAATGACCGCGTACATGTTCTGCCCTTACAACAAGAAAATAGTGCCGACTTCTATAAGGCCCTGGATTGCTGTGTCCATTTTCCCAATCCTCAACATTTCTACCAGGGGGTGCCTGGGGAAATGATAAACGCCATGGCTTGGTTCTGCCCGGTAATTGGCGCAGATGTTCCAGGCCTCAGAGATATCCTTATTGAGAATAAAACCGGCAGGGTCTTTGATCCGGCGCAACCCGGCTCTCTGCCGGAAATCATCGGGTGGACCCTGAACCATTCCCTTCAGGTCCAGGCCCTCGCCCAGACGGCCCGGGCCCTGGTTGAAAAGCATTACACCATGGATGCCATGGGCAGAGACATATTGCGTATCTACCGGTTACACCAGGTCAAAATCGATCGGCAATTGCTAATGACGCCCTGAATAAGCGATAAGTTATAGTTTTTGCCATGCATTATCCCAACGCCTTAACGCCAACATAAAATAACACACACATGAAATCACCCATATATAATATCATTCATACCACTTGCCACACAAATTGGGGGGGACTTGAAAAAAGAGTACTGAACGAATCTTTATGGATGTCGGACAAAGGCCACAGGGTCTCCATTATAGCCCCTGAAAAGACCCCCTTGCTCCAGAAAGCACAAAGACATGGCCTCAACGTACACCCAATGGCGTTCAAACGCTTGTCAGCGTTATCCGATTACCGACGCCTTATTCGTATTTTCAACCATGAAAAACCTGATATTCTCAACACCCATGGAAATACGGATTCAAAAATAGCCTTGCCGGCAGCTAAAAAGGCCCATATACCCCTTAGGATTTTATCACGCCACATCAGTGCGCCAGTCAACGGATCCTGGTATAATGGTTTGCTTTATAAAAAACTAAGCCACTATACATTTACCACAGCAGATTACACCAAGCGTCACCTCCAGGAGGTTTTTCATCTTTCCGACCACCAGGTCTTTTCAATGCCCTCGGGTATCATTGAACCTGAACATCTGAATCCAAAGGATGACGAGAGAGAGGCTCTGGCGGCAAAGCTCAATCTTGCCTCCCCTACCCATTTCATCGGATTCGCAGGCCGGGTTTCCCAGGACAAGGGCGTGGACATCCTCTTAAATGGATTCCACCAGGCATCCGGCCGTATCCCCCACCATCTGGTCATTGCAGGCACCGGAGAGACATCTTATCTGCACAGACTGTCACAACTTGCCAGGGATTTAAAAATTGAGGACAGAGTACATTTTCTTGGATTCCAGGAAAATGTCTGGCCTTTTTATCGGTCTTTAGACTGCAAGATCCTGCCGTCGCTGGCAGGTTTTGAAGGGGTTCCCCAAGCCCTGCTTGAGGCAATGTATGCACGATGTCCGGTGATTGGATCAAAGACCGGAGGGATTGCAGATATCATCACCCATAATGACACCGGTCTGCTTTTTCAAGTGGGACATCCCGACGAATTGTGCAAGATGATTTTAAAAACCATTGAAAACCCGGCAAAAACACTTGAGCGCTCCCAAAAGGCGGAAAAAAAAGTTAAAACCGGCCATACCATTGACATTATGGGTCTAAAGATCATTGATATCTACCAAAACCACCTGGGCAACATCTAAAAAGTGTCCTCACACTATTTGGCAAATAGAGAATGGCTATATCAGTAACGAAAGATTCATCTTCGTTCTGTGCCAACGGGACGCCAATCGGGTGATACCGAATTTATAGATGCCCCAGCGATCACGGCGCAATGCATCAGTGTCAATGACAAACCGCTTTTTGTCCTTATATCTGGAAAAATGAAAAAAGCCGGCCTCCAAACGGTTGCAGTAGATATCATAAATGGTCACCTTTCCTTTTTCCCAGATCGCGTAAACCTTTGTATTACTGACGCCCTTAGTCATTGTCGGCTGCAGCAGATCAGCCCTGCAGTATGGGGGTAGGTTTCCGGAAACCACCTGCATAAGTTCCTTTGATTCATCGAACGCTCTGTGCTCTTGTGGCTCCATGTGTTTTTTTATGTATTGATATTCTTTAAGGGAATGCATTTCCAAGCGTTTGATCAAGGTAAACGGCCCGCACGGCCGGTCATTATCTGCACTGATCATGGAATAGCATTCCATCTTTTCAGGCATGCAGCCTAAAAGCCGGCCATATACAAGATCCATGTCTGTAAAGCCGATAAAATCATAACAGTCCAAATCTTCTTTACCATTACGCAAAAAATAAAACATAAGCCGATAATCACAGACTCTTCGGAGAGAACGTCCCGGTATGTTGATATCCAACCGTTGCTTAAAATCGGCAACCATCTCCCCGAACTTGTATGGAATGAGTGTAACCGCCGGATTAAGGGCTTTGGATTCCGTGATTCTGTCATTATAAACAAACCAGTGGAAATTAGGATGGTTTAATTCACATGATTTAGCCCAGAACGGAAAATAAACGGGAAGTTCGCCAAAAAAGGGGACTAAAAAAGCACTTTTTAACTGAAGATCAAGCATAGCAAGTTCCTGTTGAAAAGGGCAAATAACTATCGTTTGCCTGCAAAAATAATCTGTCAGGCAAACGGACTATTTGCTTTTTAAGTTGAGTTAGTGCATTTATACCATCAATAAACAAATTATGTAAGGTGCTGACAATGCCAATAAGCCCTTATTTAAAGCATTACAGCTACAATATCATCATACATGGTATGTATGGCCTATTGATTTTTTAACGCCTATACCATTAAAATTAACTAATGATTTGCGTCCGATCACAATATAAACAAATGCATGGTAAAGTAATATCATACCTAAATTTAAACAAAATCTGCAGCAGCACTTTGATTCTGCTTGCATTTACCATCCCTGTATCCACTGCGGCAAGCTATGTGGTTTTAGGTATTTTCCTTTTTTTCTGGATTCTGGACAATCTTAAACCGCCACTAAAAGAATTGTTAAATATCATAAAATCCAACCCTGTGGCCATGGCCGCAGGTGCTTTTTTCCTGATTCACCTGGCAGGCCTTTTCTACACCCGGGCAAACCTGGAAAAGGTACTTGAAAGCATCCAAAACGGTGGTAAGTTTCTGTTCATCGCCATGGCCATGATATATTTAAAAGAAGAGAAGAACGCCCGGACTGTTTTGATATCATTTATTGGTGCCATGGGGGGAGTTCTTATTCTCTCCTATCTGATACGCATCAGTATGGTGCCCGGTTTTATACCTGTAAAAGGCAACCCAGGTGACTGTTTTGTTTTCCACGACCACATCAAGCACAATATATTCATGGCATTCACTGTATTTGTTACGGCTGTATGGGCCAGGTCTGCCAAAACACTTAGAGCACGATTGCTGTGGTCCGGATTCAGTTGCCTGGCCTTTATCAACGTATTATTTATGATAGATGGGCGCACCGGTCATCTGATTATCCTTATCCTTCTGTTTTACTATTTTTTTTCCTGGAATAGCCGGAAAAGTATTGTAGCCGCCGCCATCATCTTCCTTTGCATGGGGATTTCCTTATGGGCTTATCCATCCAATCCTTTTCTGACAAGGACCCGCATCGCAATCGAAGAAATAAAAAACTGGAATTATGGAGTACCGGCAAGTCAACATGCATCGTCCGGACTGCGCCTTGAATTCGACACCAACGCCCTTAAACTCATAAAAAAAAGTCCTTTCATCGGCACAGGCACGGGAAGCTTTCAAGCTTCTTACCGTGGGTTGATACAAGGCACCAAATTCAACAACTCTGACAATCCCCATAACGAATTTTTAATGGCAGGCGTACAGTTCGGCCTTGCGGGTGTATTGATGCTCCTTTATTTTTTCATCACTCAATGGCGGTATGCAGCATCATTGGGAAAAAAAGAGCGAATAATGCTTTCCCATGGTTTTTCCTTAACCATCATAACGGCCTGCATGGTGGCATCGCCACTCCAGGACGCTGCGGAAGGCTGGTTTTTTGGCTTAATGAGTGCCGCTCTGTCAGCATATCCTGTAACACAGAAACAGACTTTGACATTGAAACCGGGATAGTAAAAAGTATGGAGAAAACCATTATATTTGTTGCGGACAGCTTAGGCTCAGGAGGAGCTCAGCAGGTGATGCTTCGATCAGCCCGACTCTTTGATTCTTCCGGATATAAAGTTTATATAATTGCAGTCAAAAATCATTGCAGACTTATGATCCCTGAATCCATAAACGTTATTTATTTAAACTTTAAAAAGGGATTCGGCATTTATAGATGGCTCACTGACTTTTATTATCATCAGAAGTTAATAAAAATCATTCAAAGCATAGAACAGCAAAATAATGTTGCCGCAATTTTTGTCCATCAGATGTTTTCCTCTTTTCTTCTGGGAAACCCTAAGTTTAAGATGCCCATTTTTCATACGGTTCATATTAATTACTCCGAAGGGTATTTAAATAGAAAAAAATCGGGTCGACGGTTAAAAAAGTTAAGGACACTGTACAATCAGAAAAATATATTAACCGTATCTCAGGGCATTGAGAATGATCTGATAGATAATTTAAAAGTGACCCCTCGGTTTATACAGACAATTTACAACCCTTTCGATTTTCAGAAAATCAGAGAACTAAGTTCGAACCCCATTGCTTTTAAAAGTGAACCATTCCTTTTAACTGTGGGAAGATTTTCAAAACAAAAAAGACACGACATACTGCTCAAGGCGTATTGGTCTGCAAATACGCCTTTGCCTTTAGTGATTATCGGAGATGGCTCCATAAATGAAAAAAACAATCTTGAAGCAATGGTTGAAACTTTGGGGTTAACAGAAAAAGTTTTTATTGTGGGGTTTAAAGAAAATCCATATTCTTGGATGAAAAGGGCAAAATTGTTTATTTTATCTTCCGATTTCGAGGGCCTTCCAACGGTATTAATCGAATCCTTGATTTGTGGTACCCCCGCCATCAGCACCAATTGCCCATCAGGTCCTTCGGAGATCCTTGTCAGCACCCCAGAGGCCTTATCCCCCGTCGGGGATGTGGAAAACTTATCCTGTAATATTATAAAATTTTCCCAAAATCCACCTGAGATCAGTCAAACCGATTTGGACCGATTTAAATCCGAAGCGATTTTAAAACAGTATGAATCATGCATTGCTTCATGTTCCTTCTAAAAATGAGGTTTATCCACCTGTGAAATACTACGCGCTATCGTACAACTATGATTTTTCCCAAATGGTAACTAAAGTCTGTAACATAGGAGACAACTTTCAAAGTTTCGCCGTTTGTAATGCTTTAAAAAAAAATGGAATTACATCGGATCAAATTGGTTTTCTGGACAGGGAGACACTGGGGTTAGAGGCCATGACACCCAATGAAGGGATACTCATTGCCCAGGGGTGGTTTGTTCATGGCACCAAAGAACATCCCATGCTTCCAATCCATCCCAGCAAAGCCCGGCAGGTTCTTTTTTTCGGTTTTCACCTTAATAAATCGGCCTGGGGAACATTGAAAAAATGCCCGGATTTCAGGACATTCATGAAAAGCCATGAACCCATCGGCTGTAGAGATATTCCAACCCGAGATTTTTTACGTACGCTGAAGGTAAAAGCATATTTCTCACGATGCCTGACATTGACTTTTGATAAACAAAAAGAGCCAACGGGCGAGTATATATATTTTATTGATCACAATGACCAGGTGTTAAAGTATCTGCCCCCAAGCCTGGCCGGAAAGGAAAAATTTTTAAGCCAGGAAATCCCTCCTGACAATATTCCCATGGGTGAAAAAGATGTTCAAAACATAGATGACATAGCAAAAAAGCGGTATATAGAATTAAAACAAAATGCCAAAATGATTGTCACAAAACGCATCCACATTGCAATGCCCTTTTCTGCCATGGGTATTCCCGTAATCCTGACAGCCGACAGGCCGCGAAGTGAAAGAATTTCCGTTGTAAAAGAAATTTTACCCATATATGGCAAAAAAAAATTTAAAAGAATCAACTGGAATATTTCAGCACCTGATATCGAAAAATTGAAATCGGAAATCCTGCTGATGTTCACCTATGCCCTGGGAAAAAAAGAGCAGCAGATCGGGATTGTCCACAACAGGTTGAGTCAGGCTCATTATGAAAAAGCAGCTTTATTAATGGAAAAAGCCTGCTCAATCACATTAAAAGACAGATTCAACTTTTTATTGACAAGGTTTATATCCGGATTGCAGACAATTATACAAGCCCGGAAAATCGTCAAGCCCATTGAGCATGCCATAAAAGATATTGGCGCAAGATTGGGCTTACGGCAGAAAAATGCTTAAATTGATTTGCCCTCCCGGGCATAGGACGTTAAAAAGGAGTCAATGCCTTTGTACTTTAAATGAAGTTTGGCATATTTGTAGAATGTGCCTTCAAAATTGCCCAAAGCGATGATAAACCCGGCCCAGCCGTCAAGACAACCCAGTTTAAGAAAATACATGGCAAATGCGGCCCACAATCCATGCCCCAGGGCTGTCATCATGCCTGCTTTTTTACCCTGGGACAAAAGCTTCTCTGCACCAAGGGTGGAATATCTGTTGGCTTTATGGATCACCTCCTCCAGATTTTTAAAAGGGATCTGGTGAATGGCCGATTTCAAGTAGCCGCAGGCGCGGTTACTGACCACGCGATAGCGCTCGTGGACGGCATCCGGCTCAAAGACCAGTGCCCCCTTGCGAAATAATTGGGGTTGCCTGAAGTCCGGGTAAAACCCGGCATGGCGCAACCACCTGCCCATAAAATAATTTTTGCGGGGAACATAATACGCATCAAGACTTTGGGGCGCGTCAATGATGGCCCTGATCTCATCTTTGGCGTCCATGGTGCACCGTTCATCTGAATCCAGGCTGAATATCCATTCATGGCTGCAGGCGGCAATGGCATCGTTTCTCAAACGTCCGAACCCTTCAAAGGGGATCTGAATCACCCTTGCCCCGTATTCTCCAGCTATTTTCGCTGTATCGTCCGTGCTGAACGAATCGGCCACCACAATTTCATCCGCCCATGTCACGCTTTGTAACGCATCCCTGATTTTATCGGCTTCGTTAAAGGCGATGATATACACCGAAAGCTTAGTCATAAGCCCGTTCTCCCCTGTTCACAGCACTGAAGGAATTGTCCTGCTTCAGGCTGTTCAAGCCTGAAGCGCAGCTATAATGAATATTTTTAATGCACTGCTCAAGAAGAGCATCGTTATCGGCCAGCCGTTCTCTTGTATTTTCCTTGTGCCAGAGGTGATAACAGATGGCCCTGAAAGGATTTTCTTTTCTTTTTAACCCATACTTATACAGCCGGGTCACAAACTCAGCATCTTCTCTTCCCCATCCCACAAATTCATGATTGAATCCATTGACAGCCTGGGCATCTTTTTTAAAAATCCCCATATTGCATCCACGAAGACCGGACAGTCCGGTCTTTTTCCTGGAAGGGAACAAGGGAATCCGCAAAATATGATGCCAGTTGGATATCTTTAAGGACAGGGCAAGCCCCACAACTTTCACCAGGCAGTCCATACCTGAATGATCCAACTGTTCAGCCGCCGCCTGGTTTACCAAAACCCGCTTGCCCTGAAAAAAAGCACCATGGTCAGCCAGATCATGGTGATCTTCCACAAAATGTTTCTCCGGAATACAATCTCCATCCAGAAAAACCAGGTACTCGCCCTGACAGGCAAGAATCGCCCTGTTTCTGATCTGCGCAAGCCTGAAGCCGTCATCCGGTTGCCACACATGTTTGATAAGCGGATTTTTGTTTCCCAGATAAGGGGCAATCATCTGCCGGGTTTCAGGGCCGGACCCGTCGTCCGCCACAATGATCTCATGGGGCAGACAGGTCTGGGCCAAAAGCCCGTCCAGCACCTTTTTCAGTGCATCAGGCCGGTTATAGGTGGTAACGATGACAGAAATTTTCATACAAGTTTTTCCCGGATCACGTCAAAAACCTCATCCACATCAAGATCCTGCATACAGCGAAATCCCCATTTTCTGCAAGGCTGCCAGGCATAACAGGGCGCGCAGGAATAATCTTTTCGGATAACGGTGTGAATCTTGCCGTAGGGTCCGGTCCGGACAGGGTTGGCCGGACCGAATATGGCAAAAACCGGAACATTCAAGGCTGCTGCCATATGCATGGGGCCGGTGTCGTTGCAGATAAAAAATTTGGCGTTCTGGATCACGGCGCAAAGCTCCTTCAATCCGGTCCGGCCTGCAATGGAAACGGCATTCCCCTGTGATGCATCCACAACCTTTTGGGCAATATCGGCTTCAGCCGGTGCGGCAATGACCACAACGGGCAGATCCAGGCGTGCGGCAAGTTCACCATACCGCCGGGCCGGCCACTGGTTGGCAGGTTTTCCGGCAGAGGGACTTATCACAGCATACTTTTCTGGCAGATCTTTGCATATGGCCGGAACGGGATTAAAAGGGGCGAACGGATAGACAATCTGATCGGTGGGGCACCCCATGAATTCGGCAATTTTAAGATACCGGTCAATGGCATGTATGTTCATGGAGCCATGAATCTTATGGGTATAAAAAAAGGGGCTTCCCTCGTCTGACTCCTTAAATCCCAAGCGCACCGGAGCCCTGGAAAAACCGGAAATCAGGCCGGACCGAAACAGCCCTGACAGATCAATGCACACATCATAATCTTGTTCTGCAAGCCCCCGCCTCAAATCATTTATCTCTGTCAGCGTCAACTTCAGCCGGTTCAGCTTTTTCCACTGGTCTTTTTTGATCACCCACAAACGGTTGATCATGGTATGGCCTTCCAGGAAGGTATGAAGTCCATGGGCCACCACCCAGTCGATCCTGGCCCAAGGAAACCTCTGTTTCACTGCGTAAAGAAAGGGCATGGAATGGACAATATCCCCCAGGGCACTGGGTTTGACGATCAGTATCCGGTTCACCCGGTCAAACAGATCTTTCCGGGAATCAGCCATTAAACCCCTCCTTTTCCAGAAAAGAGTTACAGGCCGCCATGACCAGATCAACGGAGATGTTGTCCATGCACTTATGATCAACCGGGCACTCTTTCTTTAGACAGGGACTGCAGGGAACCTGCTGCCTGACCATGACACTGTTTTGATTTGCAGGGCGTGTGGCAATATGGTCGGTGGAACCGATCACGGCCACCTGATTGATATTCTGGGCAGCAGCGGCATGCATGAGTCCCGAGTCATTGGTCACAAAAAGATTCAAAGCCCCGATCAGGGCAAAGGCTTTGGACAGACTGGTCTGCCCCGCCATGTTGATGCAGGCCCCCTGGGTCATGGCGTTGATTTCATCCCCGAGTTCCCGGTCTGCGGAACTGCCGAAAATAATGACCCGGGTCTGATAGCGGTCTGCCAGGTTTGCAGCCAGCTGCGCATACCGTTCAGGAAACCAGCGTTTGGCCGTTCCCCCCGTGGCCCCGGGATTGATGCCCAGCACCGGACGCCCCGGGCCTGATAATTTCTGCTCATCAAGAAACTGCCGGGCCCACTCCCTGTCCCGGGAATCAGGGTAAAGTTCCAGCTCCCGGCCTGCGGTTTGAAGGCCGGCCGCGCTTAAAATGGCCAGATAGTAATCAATGAGGTGGCCTTTTTTCAGGGCTGGATCCATCTTGATGCACCGGTTGAGCAACAGCCCCCGGGCGTCGGTGTTGTAACCCAGACGTTCCGGAATCCGTGCCAGAAAGGCCAGCAGCGCCGCTTCAAAAGCATTCTGCATCAGGATGGCCAGATCAAATCCTTGAAGCCGCATATCTTCCGCCAGCCGAAGGGTCCCCATCCCCATTTTATGGCGTCCGTCATTTTCATACACCATGACATGATCAATATGGGAATTATTCTGGTACACCGGCACCACCCAGGGCTTGGCCAGCACCGTGATCCTGGCCCGGGGGAAATTTTTACGCACGGCCCGGATCACCGGGGTGGTCATAATGGCATCCCCCACCCAGTTGGCGGCCCGGATCAGGATGTGTGCTTCAGAACTGTCTTTTAATTGAATGTTAGTCATTGGTTTTTGGCCAGGGGCAGTAATTTTTGGTTTTCCAGCGGTTATGAACCCAGAAATACTGGTCCGGATACTTCCGGATCATGGACTCGATGGCGGATGTATAATTCTGGGTGTTAATTTCAATGTCTTTGATGGGATCCCCGGTTTCCACAAGCGGGATCTCAGGTAAAAACTCCACGGTGAAATGCCGGTTTTTACGCACCGTATATGCCGGTACCACAGGGGCTTTGGTTTCCAGCACCAGTTTGGCAAAACCTTTGTGGGTACAGGCAGGTACCCCGAAAAAATCCACAAAAGGCCCCAGATACCAGTCAACGCTCTGGTCCAGCAGAGAACCTACAATTTCCCCGCGCTCCAGTATGGTTTGGGCTGTTTTAAAACTTTTACCCCTGGGGATCACTTCCAGGCTGAACCGTTTGCGACCTTCCCTGATAAGCCGGTCCAGGGGCTGAAAATCCAATTTCCGATAGATGGCATACCCCTTGACCCCCACCGGCTCAATGCCGGCGATGAGCATTTCAAAATTTCCCAGGTGACATAGAAGCCCGATAACCCCTTTACCTTTGGCGTGGGCCTGTTTCATATGTTCCACCCCTTTAATGGTGAAATGGCTTAAAAAAGTATCCCGGTCAAATTTCAGGCTCCAGGCCAGCTCGAACAAAATACTTATAATATTCTTAAACACCCGTTTGCCAAGTATTTCAATCTGATCCGGCGTCATTTCATCGCCAAAGGCCCGGGTAATATTTTCCAGGGTAATTTTTCGATGCCTGGCATCAATCTTAAACCAGAGCAGGCCTAAGTAGCGGGCGCAAAAGTCAGCCACGCCAATGGGCAATCGGCCCAGAGCCATCACCAGAAGACGCAAGAGTAGATAAATCCGGTCATCATTCATGTATGTGTTCCGATTCAATGGTCATGGCTTATCATGAAGCAGCAGCCTGACCGAATGTGTTGCCCAAAACAAATTTCTCCAGACGTCCGGGATCCCGGAATCGTAACCGGACATCAATGACAGCAACGGTCACATCCCTGAAGCAGGCCGGGTTTGCTTTGACCCAGTCTTTCCGGGTTGTCAGAATAAGATCAACGTTCAAGGCTTTTGCCCGGGCCAAAATCCGGTCAAAATCAGGCTCGTTATACCTGTAATGGTCACAAAATTCAAGGTGCGCGGCAATGTTGACATCCAGATCCTGGACGGATTGTGCAAAGGCTGCGTTCCGGGCCAGGCCTGAAAAAAGAACAGCGGTTCTTCCTGTTAAACACCCGGATTGAATATGTTCTGTTTTACTGCCCCTGGCCGGGAATAATTGCGCCACAAAAGGCTCATGCCTGCAGAAAAAAGCAGGCACCGACGGCAATGTTTCCATAATCTCCTTGACCTGGGATGGACGCCCGGATCCCTGAAGGATATCCATGGGACATCGGGTAAACACGATGCCATCAATTCTGTCTTTGGCCATGCCAAGCGTTTCACGCAGCCGGCCTGCCGGGAGCATGCGCCCGTTTCCCAGGGGCTGGTTACAGTCCACAAGCACCAGATTCAGATCCCGGCCCAGTTTGAGGTGCTGGAAGGCATCATCCAGAATCACCACATCCGGTGCAAAGTCCTCCAACGCCATAAGGCCTGCCCGATACCGATCTTTGCCCACCACCACGGGGAAAGCCCTTTCCATGGCCATCATATAAGGCTCATCACCGCAGGTTTTTGAGTCAAGAAAAATATCCCGGCCATCAGATACCACAGCAGCCCCGGCGTCAAGGGTTCCTCGGTAGCCCCGGCTGATCACCACAGGACGCAGCCCTTTTTCCACCAGCATTTTGCCCAGCCACACCGCCATGGGGGTTTTACCTGATCCGCCCACGGCCAGGTTGCCGATGGAAATCACAGGGCAGCCCAAATGCCTGGTTTTTAGGACCCCAGCCCCATACATGGCATAACGCAGTGTCACCAAGGCTTTATACACAGTGGAAAAACCGGCCAGCACCTGATCAAAGGAAAACGGAGCAAATAGGCCGGGGGTTTCCATGGTCTGCAATACCCGCGTCTCTATCCGATCCGCCCAGGATTTAATCAAGGACTCCCTCCATTTGGCGTAAACAGGCGTTTATAGCCCCTGAGTTGCTGTTAAAAATTTGCCTGGCATTGTGCCCGGTACGGGTGTAGTGACCCGAATCTTGCAGTATTTTTTTCAATTCAAAGACCAGATCCTTTTCATCTTCAACCTGGATGCCGCCCTGGCCCTGGATAAACAACCGGGCCATATCACGAAAATCGGTCATATGGGGTCCAAACAACACAGGCTTTCCAAACATGGCCGGTTCCAGAAGGTTATGCCCGCCCCGGGCCACAAGGGATCCGCCCACAAATGCACACACACAGACCGCATAGGTTCTGGCCAGAATGCCGATGGTGTTGACAAACATGATATCAGCATCTTTCTTGCTTTCCAGGTGATCCAGATAACATGCGACTTTGAATCCGGTTAATGGCAGCTCCCGGAGCAAAGCCGGACATCGGCCCGGATCCCGGGGGGCAATGACAAGTTTAAGTCCGGGATCGATCTGCCTTGCCTGGATAAACGCCCGGATCACCATGGATTCTTCCCCGGAATGGGTGGAACCGGCGATCCATATCCGATCCTGGGGGGAAAATCCCAACTCCCGGATAAGAATGGCCCTATCTTCATCAGACAATGCGGGACAGGGCTGATCATACTTGATATTACCGGTCACCAGAATCCTGTCCCCGGCCACCCCAAGCTGTTCAAAACCCGACGCATCCTCAAAACTCTGGGCCATGACACAGGAAAGCGTTGAGAAAAAAAGACTGGCCAGGCTTCCCATACGCTGGTACCCTTTCAATGACCTCGGAGATAACCGGGCATTGACAAGGACCACGGGAATCCCGCGTTGATGCACCACAGACAAAAACCCCGGCCATAAATCCGTCTCCACCAGACAAACGATATCCGGTGAAATTCGTGAAGCAACCCGGTTCACGGAAAACCAGATATCAAAAGGGAAATACCCCAGTGTTGCGACCGCAGAGCCAGACCGGTCCGGGTTCATCAGATCTAAAGCCCGCTCAAATCCTGTTTTTGTGGATGCGGTGAAAACGATATCGTGGGCCGGATACTTTTTTTTCAAGGCGGTGACCAGGGGTACACTTGAGTTCACTTCACCCACGGACAGGGCATGAACCCATATCCTGCGCGCGTTGGTCTCTTTTTCAGGAATCCGGGTAAACACCCCCAGGCGTTGCAGCAGATTGGCCCGCCGTTTGGCTGAAAACATCCAGACAAAAGGTAAAAAAGGCAGGCACAGAAAAAAAACCACCAGGGTGAGGACATGGTAAAAAAAAATCATGGCATCCACATCATTCCGTCTGGATCAGGTATATACAGCCCAGGCATAGAAAAACCAAATTACTCACCCAGACTGCCAGCATCGGCGGCAGCATCTTTGCATAGCCCAGGGAAGCGGTAAACCCGAAGACAAACCAGTACAGGAAACAAAATCCCACGCCCACGGCAATGCCCACGGGAAGGTTGTTTTTCACAAAGCCTCTCATGCCCGTGGCAGCCCCTGTCAAGGCCATGATCACGCAGATAAAGGGGAAGGCCAGCTTCCCGTACATATCAACCTTGTACGTGGTGGCATCATATCCTTCGGCCGTAACTTTTGCCACATATCGTCTAAGCTCGGTATAACTCATTTCATTGGTTTTCTGGGCCATGCGGACAAGGTCGTCAGGTTTCAGGGCAAGGGAGATGGCTTGTTTCGGTCTTATAACCACATGATAGTCACCAATTTCAGGGTCATACACCTGCTCCAGAACATCTTCCAGTATCCATTGGCCGTTGTCATAGTACCCTTTTGCCGCATCAATGCGGGAAGAAATCTTGAACCCGGCGTCCATGGTGGTACATGTGACACCAGCCACAGTCTTTTGGGCCGGATCAAAAAAATTAATATGCGCCAGCATGTTGTCCGAACGGATCCAGATATCTTTTCTGGCATGAACAACACCGCCGCTGCTGGACATCTCGTTGTAACGTATATGGTTAGAACGGGCCATGGACACAGGAATCAAAGTCTCTGTCAAAAGGATCATCAAAAGGGCCAACCCAACGCCTGCCAAAATGGCCGGCTTCACCAGAAAATAAACCGAGATCCCCGAAGACTTCAATGCAGTCAGTTCACCGGCACGATTCATAATGCCAAATACGCAGATAACCGCTAAAAGCAACCCTGCCGGTGTGAACTGAGCAAACATATAGGGAAGCTTGAGCAGCACATACCAAAGGCCCCTGGCAAACCCCACATCGTGTTCAAGGATCCTGTTCATATGGGACAGGTAATCAATGAAAACAAACAACACCAGAATCAACGCCTGGATAACAATAAAGATTCTGGCAAATTCCTTAAACCAGTATCGGTGCAGGCAACTGATCATGGTGTTGCCCTTTTTCTAAGACGGACCACAACTTCTGCGGCAAGATGGTGTACCCACAGGGGCAGATGCACCGGCCGCTCCCTGGCATTGCGCCTCAAAAGAAAAATACCCGCGCCCCCGATAACCACATTGGGCAGCCACATGGCAATCACCGGCGGATAATACCCGGCCTCTCCGCCGGACCAGCCAATGGCCAGCAGCAGATAATAAAGCAGGAAAAAACCTACGCCCAGACCAAATCCCCCTGATTTTCTCAAAGATACAGATTGGACTCCCAGAGGGAATGCCAACAGCCCCAAAGCGAGACATGCAAAGGGAATGGAAAATTTTTCATGCAGTACCAGGCGCGCCTCACTCTCCATGTCATGGGATTGAAAGCCCGTTTGGATTTGCTGGAGCAGTTCATGAAGACTCATTTCATCAAAATCCTTACGCACGTTTCCTGACCAGTTTTTCTGCATGGCAGCAAGATCAATGTTGATGTCATAGTTCCCGAAATTAATATTATTCACGGAATGGTTGTGAACATTGACCTGGTTGATCATACCGTCATACAGACGGATGGTATAAAGATCCTGGTTGCCCTGGCGCACCAGGCGCCCCCGCGGGGCCGTTGAAATAGATACCACGTCGGCAGTTCTGCGGTCTTCAATGTAAACGTCCGTCAGCTCCCGGGTGCTCATATCCACATGGGCCACATAAATCATGATCCCGTCAAGCTCACTGTTGAACCGGCGCTCCTGGAGTGCTGCATCAATACTGGTCCGGGCAAGCTCTATGGTTTTCATCTTCAGGGCCAGTTTTCCCTGGGGGATTCCGTAAACCGTCACTCCCAGGGTTATCAAAAGGGCCGTTACGGTAAAGAAGAGCACCGGCGGCAAAAGTTTGTACAATGACATGCCCGCCCCTTTCAGGGCAATTATTTCATTTTCCCCTGCCATGCGCATGATGGTTAAAAGCACTGAAATCATGGCCGACATGGGAATGGTAAACTCCATGAACCGCGGCAGGGTACAGGCTATCAACAGCAGGATATCCGTTATACGGCAGTTATAGTTTACCACCATATTGGTGATTTCCGGAATCCGGGTCATCAAAAACACCGAAGTCAGAAAAAAGCTGCTTATGACAAACGGCGGAACAAGCTCAAAAAACAGATAGGTATGTATGCGTTTGAAAACCTTCATGGGCTGGGAAAATAAGAATTCCTGGACATTGTGTCAATAAGTAAGTGCGTGGACTAAAAGGTGCCGGAATCCGGGGTTGGGCTCGGGTATCAACAGTATTGTTTGCATTATATTATTTTTCTGGTATGAAGAGTAAATTATGAAAATGGTCATTGTGGCAAACGGCACCCTGTCCAAGACGGACAGACTTTTATCCCTGATACAGCAGGCGGACATGATTATTGCCGCAGACGGCGGGGCCGTTCATCTTCACCACATGGGCATTGCCCCCCAGATCATCATCGGCGACCTTGATTCCATTCCCCAAGAGATCCTTTCATGCTTTAAGGAAAAACAGATTAAAATTTTCAAGCATCCGGTACGCAAGGACCAGACTGATATGCAGCTGTGCATGGACTATGCCATTGACCATGGATGTACCAACCTTGTGATTATGGGGGCCACCAGCACCCGGCTTGACCATACCCTGGCCAATATATTTCTCGTGCGCACACTTGCAGACCAGGGGATCCCGACCATGATCCTGGATGCCTGTAATGATATCCATATTGTTGTTTCCCGACTGACTCTTTCGGGCCGACCTGGAGACCTGATATCTGTCATTCCAATATCGGACCGGGTAACGGGGCTAACCCTGAAGGGGCTGGAGTACCCGTTGCTGGACCAAAGCCTTTGCATGGGAGCAACCATAGGTATCAGCAATGTATTCCAACAGAACAACGCCGAAATAAGTCTTAAATCCGGTGCCGTACTGGTCATCAAACCCAAAGAGGAGAACTGATCCCTGCTGTCAGGCAGCGCCTGGTGTCTCTTTGTTTGCCTCTTTTCCTGTCTGGTCTTTGCCTGCTTCGCCCTCTTTTCCGTCAGCGGGTGTTTCCTTTTGGGCGGGTTTAGCAGTATGTTCAATGATAAATTCTTCCACCTTGGCGGCAGAAAGGGCTACGACCACATGATCAATCACGACTTCTTTGATCAGGCCCTCCATGTAGGGATTGAGAATATCCTTTACCTTTTCAGCCTGGACCTTGATACGATCAAAATCAGACACATCATCATAGGTCAAAGAAGACAGATACATGATGGCGGCATCCCTGGCCCTGGGATGCAATTGGGGCACAGGCTGGTCAGGCATAAGCTCCAAAAGCTGCAGATGCATGCTCAGACACAGATAGCGATCCTGAACATTGGAAGAATGCTTGTCCAGATTAACAGCATAGGGGGCCATGGCAACAATCGGATTGACGGGATCTATGGCTCCTTTACCCGGCTGGGGAGTTGCTTTCTTCCATTCCTCCTTGCGACCGCTTTCGCCTTCAAGAACCATCAGGTGCTCATTGAGTTCAAGGACTTTATAAAAAATGGTACTGTCCTTTTTCCAGACATCTTCGATGTCGGACTCCCCAACAGTTAGAATAAGCTGGCCCGCATCCAGATTCCAGATGCCGCTTGCCATTCCCCTGGAATCAACAATTTTGGAAGTGACATCTGCAATTCTCACCGAAGATTTCCAGGTGCCTTTCATATCAATGACGATGAGAACATAGGTACGGTTTTTGTAGTAAACCCAATTACCGGGAATCAGATCCGTATCCTTTTTTTCCACCGTTTTTTCTTCTCCGCTGCCGCACCCTGCAATCCCGGCAAGGATCATGAACATAACAGCACAGACAACAGCACACCTGTTGATAACCATTTTTATACTCTGTTGCTCCATGGCATTTTCCCGAAAAATTGACATTGGAATATGTTTGAATTCTTTTGTGATAAAAAAGTCTACCATGGTCTATATCAGGGGGCAAGCAGGACAATAACCATTGGTGCTTGCCTCCTGCCCGGACAATGGTATATATTAGAACCTTAAGACTTTATATCATCAAACGAACCTAAAAGAACTAATTAAAGTATATTATAAATCATGCCCGAAACAAAACTGAGCCGCCAGAGATGTCAAACTCTTTTGGTATCAATTCGTAAAATCATCCAGGCCGTTGACATTCATTCCAGAAAGCTGAACAAAGAATTTGGCCTGACAGGCCCCCAGCTTATTGTGCTCCAGGAAATTTCCTCCCATGGCCAGATTTCCATTACGCCCTTATCCCGGGCCACAAGCCTGAGTCAGGCCACAGTAACAGATATCACCAAACGCTTAGAGAACCGTGGATACATTGCCAGAAAAAAAAGAGAGGATGACAAAAGGGCTGTCAGTCTTTTTCTTACGGAAAAAGGCCTGGATATCATCCAAAACCTGCCGCCTCTACTCCAGGAGACATTTACAAACCAATTTTCCGACATCCAGGACTGGGAGCAGATGATGATCATGAGCGCCTTTGAGCGGGTGGTCAGCCTGATGGCCGCGGACAAGATAGAAGCATCCCCCATCCTGGTGACAGGCCCCATACACGAAAACACAGGTACCTGATGTTTGAACACAAAATAAAAAGGCGTCTTTGGTGTTAAACACAACCAAGACGCCTGTACAACAATAAACCTGACAACCCTCTACCCGCAGGATCCGCTTGAGCACCCCCCGCAATTGCCACCCCCGCCCAGTTCAATGCTGGAATCAAGGCTGAACCCCATACCGTTGAAATCAATCTTAATCTTTTTTGCTTTTTCCATAAACTCTTTGTCCACTACGAACTTAAGCTCTTTAACGTCAAAGAGATCATCACTGTCCTTAGGCTCATCCAGAGCCATAGCAAGGGAAGGCCCCGCTCAGCCGCCTGTGTTAAGAAAAATACGAATGGGGGTGGGTTCCTTCCCCTGGAAATAATAGTCGATCTGCGTTTTTGCAGCATCTGAAAGCTCAATCATTAAAAAAACTCCTTATTTTATGTATGCATTTTCAGGCCTGTTGCCCATGGGATAAGTTTAACCATACTTTTTCGTGTGTCAATGTTCCGGCCTTTCCTTTTTATCGTGGTTACATCCTGTACAAACGTGGGCAAACCATGTAGGATATCCATTGATATATTCAACCAGGCTTCCTGGAAAAAAGAGATAACGTTCAGATCATAAGGACATCCCATGAAAATTCTCGTTACCGGTGGCGCCGGATATATCGGCAGCCATACCTGCGTCGAACTGCTGAACCAGGGCCACGAAGTGGTTGTGCTGGACAATCTTGTCAACTCATCTGCCAAGGCCCTTGATCGGGTCAGAAACATTACGGGAAAAGACCTTGCATTTTTCCAGACAGATCTGCTGGATCAAGCCGGCACCCTTAAGGTATTCAATGCCCATAAAGACATTGAGGCCGTGATTCATTTTGCAGGCCTTAAAGCTGTGGGAGAATCGGTTTCCCAGCCTCTGCGATATTACCACAACAATATCACCGGCACCCTGAACCTGATTACCGCCATGGAAAAATCAGGAGTTACTGCCATTGTATTTTCTTCATCGGCCACGGTTTACGGCAACCCCGCCCATCTCCCCATCACTGAAGACTTTCCTTTGTCCGTAACCAACCCTTACGGCAGAACCAAACTGATGATTGAAGAAATTCTGTCCGACCTGTACACGTCCAATCCCCAATGGCACATTACCCTGCTGCGATATTTCAACCCGGTGGGGGCACACCCCAGCGGAGATATTGGCGAAGACCCCAGGGATATTCCCAACAACCTGATGCCTTATGTGGCCCGGGTGGCCATAGGGCAGTTGCCCCGGGTCAATGTTTTCGGCAATGATTACGAGACACCGGACGGGACAGGTGTCCGGGATTTCATCCATGTCACCGATCTTGCCAAAGGACATATCTGCTGCCTGCCCAGGCTCATGGAAACCCCGGGTGTGGGCATTTACAATCTTGGCACCGGACGGGGATATTCCGTAATTGAAATGATTAAAGGGTTTGAAAAGGCCTGCGGTCACAACATCCCATACGAAATTGCCCCCCGCAGGCCCGGCGACATTGCCTCATGCTGGGCAGACCCGTCTAAAGCCCAGAGGGAACTTGGCTGGAAAGCCGAGCTGGACATTGAAGATATGTGCAAAGATGCATGGCACTGGCAGCAGAAAAACCCCAAAGGATATGATTCGTAAGGAGAATATATATGGCATTATTCATGTCGGAGTTTGAAAGGATTATCGAAACAGGACAAGTCAATTCAGATACCCTGTTACAGATTTTAAGCCTTGATGAAGAGCAGCAGCAGGCCGTGTTTGAACACCTTGCCCTTGCCCCGGACAATGTTGCCTATGATATCATGTTTTTTCTTATGAACACCATGGGACCCACCCACCCCATGCGTCAACGCCTTTATCAGCTGACCATGGACAGGGCCCATCTTAATTTCAGGTTTGCCCTGATTCTGATCAATCATACCAATCCGGACAAAACCAACTCCATCAGCCAGTTGGTCAGACATATTTTAAGCAAGGAGACCAGCAAGGAGCTGCTCAAGGACATTTGCCGGGCCGCGGGCAGACTTGGCATCGAATTCCTGATTGATGACCTTGCGGAATTTGTCTTTTACGGTGACCCGGAACTGCGCAAGGAAGCCGTTACAGCAATGGAACGTATCGGCACGGACAAAGCGGCACAGCGACTGGAACAGATTGCCCAGACCGACAAATGCGGGCCGGATATCCTGGAATCCCTGGCCTTTTTAAAGACGAAACGAAAAAACATAGCGGCACCCGGGAACCCGGGAAAATCAAAACCGGCCAGACCGGCACCACGCCAGAAGCCAACGCCGGAACCCAAACCGGTCCAATCTGCACCGCTGCAACCTCCGGAGCCCCATAGCGATCCCTATATACACAATGTCCGGCTGCTGGCGTCTCCATACATTGAGGACCGGTTCAAGGCTTTTGAATATTTCAGCGATAAAAGCGACGAAGTTGCACAGGCCCTGCATGACAATATTGACACCCAGGTACCCGACCTTCTGGTAAGCCTTTTAAGACTCATCGGAAGAACCATACCCCAGGAATCCCTGGGCGACCTTCTGACGCTCAGCGAAAAGGATAACATAGGAAAAAAGGACCGTTTTTGCCTGTACACGGCTCTGTCCCATTACCCGGAACTGGAATCCGTAGCGCCCATTGTAAAATCGGTTACAGATCCGTCCATTTTCGTGAGCATGGCAGCCATCCGGGCCTTAGACACACACTGTTCGGACTATGTAGTCGCCGAAATAAGAAAAAAAATTGAATCCGGTACCAAGACAGGTGAAACACTGACCAAAATCATTATAGATACATGCGTACCCCGGCTCATAGAAGCCCTGATGGCCTCGGATACATTTTCGTATATCAGCTCTAACTACCTGGAATCTTCTGCTCAGATCAAGGCCCTGGACACCTGGATCAGCATTCTTGAAAAGCGAAACAGGACGTCAAGCGCCAAACAATTTACCAGGATCAGAGATGGACGAAGCCAGACAGGTGGCCCGGAAATTGTGGTGATCCATCCATCAGCATCCTACATAGATGTTTTTTCCAGACTTATCCACGGATGCGGATTCCAGGCCAGAACCTTCAGGGGCCCCCAGGAGGCATTCGAGCATATTATCAACACAAAGCCGGATGGAATTATAACGGATTTTATTATCAGACAAATGAGGGTCAGCGACCTTGCCCGGGAAATCAGAGAGCTTTATCCGGCAGAAAAAGTCCCTCTCATGGTCAGTTCCCTTCACAGGCATCTGGACAAAGACAATTTAGCATCAATGTTCCAGGCATGCGGCATCAACGGATTCTGGGAGTTTCCGGCAACCACCGCCCAGATCAAATCCCTGGTGCCCGGGAAATAGACCAATTTCCTATGACTGCAAAATGCCTTCGCCCAAATGCAGCAAGCTTAACAAGACGTGACATTCCCTTCGGTACTACAATAGTGCCTGAACGGAAACCCGTGTTTGGACGGCTCGAAGAGGGGCATATGCCCCTCTTCGAGCCGTTCAAACACTACAATAACCCGGCCTCATCCTCGTCCTTTTGCCACTCCTCCAGGTATTCATGGATAAAGGCGGCCTTTGCGTTACCCCGGGGCGTAAGCCATACATAGCCCATACAATCCAGCTGCCTTGCCAGCAGACTGAAAAAAGCCTGTTCAATACCGGAGCTATCCTCGGCAAGGCCCAACCCCAAGCACTCATCCACCACCACCCGGGTCAGCTGCCCCTCGGGCAGAAATCCGTCACAGACCATGGTATTCCAAACTTCAGGAAAGTGAACAATTTTCCAGGCACAGATATCATCCGGACGCAGAATGCTCTTATTGGTCGGATTGAACGGGGCCGGTACAAATGCCATCTTCATGCGGGAAAACTGCATCAGCTCTTTGAGAACAGTCTGTTTATCCTGCCCAAAGATCCACTCTTCGGGTTCCAGCAGTACAGGCGGGTATTCCTTGCTTGTCAATGCGTACCGGAAAGGGCCTTGCTTTTTCCAGAATGCTTTAAAATCCTTCACATTGGGCAATATCATTCGCACACACGTCGTCGTCGTCATTTCTGATTATCCATTCTTTTCAATAGATACGCTTTGTTTCTTGGACAGATGAGTGGCCTTGCAGGCATCTGTGTGCCAACGGGCCTTTGCAAGTCTACCTGTTTTTCCCCCGTAAAAATCCGAATCCCGCGCCAAAAAATCCACCGGCCAGGTGACCAAAATGCGAAATATGATCTTCATTTAATACTTGAGTCAATTCAGATCCCATATAAATCCCTGCCACCAGAATAAAGGCCAAGGGGATTTCCCTGTTCCTGATGTTTGAAAAGGAGCTGAGCAGAATCATCATAAACACAAGCCCGCTGCCCCCCACAAGGGATGTGTGAAAAATTGCCGCATTGATCAATGCGGTTGCCCCAGCAGTAATCACCATCATTTCAAAGATCAGCCATGAACCATATTTTTCTTCCAGAAGCGGTCCTATCAGCAGGATCATGACCAGGTTGCCCTTGAGATGGCTCCATCCGGCATGGGCCAGGACATAGGTTAAAAGCCCCGCGTAAAACCTGGGGTCAGAAAATGCCAATCGGGACGGCGATGCCAGACTCATTCCCAGAAACTTTGAAACAGGCAGGGCAAGGCAGAGCAGTGCCAGAAGGGCATAGGTCAGGACCACTGGTGAATTGTATCGGATTTTCATTTTTACTCCCGGAACTTTATAAATACAGCCATGGGCTGAACCAGTGTATCAAATTATAATTTTTGGGGCATAAATGCAAAAGGATAGTTCAGGCACATCCGATGAACCGGACTCTACTCTTGACCTGCCTGTATTTTTTCTGGTACCAGACATCATTATGAAAACCACTGTGGATCATACCATCCATTCCCGAATATTGACCCTTTTGTTCACAGCCCCGAGTCACCGCCTTTCCATCCAGGATCTGACCCGGGAGGCGAACCTTTCCCAGACCCAGGCAGAAACGCTCATAAACGAGATCAAAGTGGCCGGAATTCCCATGGAAACAACCGGAAATACATACACACTGATCGACCCTGAAGATCTGTTATCCCCCTGCGGTTTTGACCCTGAAACCCAAAACAAAATTTTGCATTATCTCCAGGTCCCCTCCACCATGACTATGGCCAGAACCATGGCAGAACAGGGTGCTGCCCATATGTCCTGTTGTGTGGCAGAACAACAGAGTGCAGGCCGGGGACGCATGGACCGGTCATGGCTGTCCCCCAGGGGTGGGCTGTGGTTCTCCCTGATCATGAGGCCCCAGATTCCTCCGGCGGAGGCCTATATCTTCAATTTTGCCGCTGCTGTAAGCCTGCATGCAGCCATCCGGGATCTTTACGGCCTTGACGCACGGGTCAAATGGCCCAACGACCTGCTCCTGGACGGCAAAAAGCTCACGGGGCTTCTTTCCGAAATCCAGATCAAGGATAACGCCATCGGCTATCTTATCACAGGAATCGGCATCAACGTCAACAACACCCCGGTGAGAACCCCAAGAGGATTGGCGCCCATATCCCTGAAAGAAGCGTTAGGCAAACCGCTGCCCAGGCGGCCGCTGTTAAAGGCATTTCTTTCCCATTTCACAAAACTGACATCTGCCCCGGATATTTCCAGTATCATGGCGTCATGGAAAAGCTGTTCAGCCACCATCGGTGCCCGGGTTACAGTAGAGACGCATAATCGGACAGTGACCGGAACAGCCGTGGATGTGGATGATTCAGGAACCCTGATGATCAGAACCCCGGACGGCAAAAAAGAAGAGATCATTTACGGAGACTGTTTTCACACCTGATCCAGAAACTAAATTACATTTTGGTCATCCAGGCATTAACCATTGATCCGCCCAACTGTTTGGGCTAACATACGTAACCACAATAAGTTTTCATTACTTTTTTGGGCCATTCGGCTGTAATAATACAGCCTTCAAAGGAAGACACATATGGCAAAATCCAACGACCCCTTTGCCGAACTGTCCATGTTTGACCTACGGGGCAAACAATCGGTTCGGGCAACATTCAAACTGTCCCAGAAAGCTATAGATGCCATCGGCCTTGTGGCCGTCCACATGGGCATCAAGCAGAAATCCCTGTTTGATCACATTATTGAAGACCATGAGGCTTTGGACCAACTGGCCCAGAGCATCCGGATACGACAGTTCAAACAGCTTGACAGAAAACAGAAAACTTTTGTACTCAGCCGTAAAACCATTGAGGCATTGACGGCCATCTCCGAAACTTATAATATGCCCCGGGATGCCTTGGTTGAGTATTCCATCAAAAAACTGGAATCCGTTATCCAGTCTGAAAAAGTCAGGCATGAAGAACGAAAAAAACTGACCCTCAAAATGGAAGATCGTTTCAACGATTTTCTTTCGCTTTACCAGGAATCGGCAATGACCTTAGGGGAAGACGACCCGTTTTGCCGGCATCTTGAAAAACTGATAGACCATATGAAAAGGACAGCCCAGGACGTGGACTCGTTCCTTGAAAAAAGCAAAGTACTTGAAGATTTTTAGGAGAAGACATTGATTGATGTTCAGAACCTGACCAAGTATTACGGTGATTTCTGTGCGGTTGACAACGTCAGCCTCACCATTGAACCCGGCCGTATACTTGGCCTTCTCGGCCCCAACGGGGCGGGCAAGACAACCACACTGAGGATGCTCACTGGGTTTTACGCCCCCACATCCGGCACCATCAGGATTAATGAACTTAAAATGCCGGAAGACACTTTGAAAATAAAATCCATGATCGGATATTTGCCTGAATCCGCGCCCTTGTACCACAATATGCTGGTATATGATTACCTCAATTATGTGGCCCGGCTCAAAGGCATGGATGATCCCGGATCCAGACTATCCCGGTTCAGGGAGTTGAGCAGGCTGTGCGGACTGTCCGGTATCATGGCCAAGCCCATCGGAAATCTTTCCAAGGGCCTTCGCCAGCGGGTAGGATTGGCCCATGCCATGATGTCCGACCCGGATATCCTGATCCTGGACGAACCCACCTCGGGCCTTGACCCCAACCAGATCGCAGAAATTCGTGATATCATCAAAGGCATCGGCAAAGAAAAGACAATTATCTTTTCCACCCATATCCTTTCCGAGGCCGAAGCCACATGTGACCGGATCGCCATCATCAACAAGGGCAAAAAAGTGGCGGACGACAGCACCGAGCACTTAAAACAAAGCGCCCGGCATCGCAGCGTTGTCCGGCTGACGGTAAAAAATGCCGAGATAACAGCGGCCCTGGCCCATCTTAAAGCCTTTGATGACAGCCTTGACATCACTGTGACAAACACACCGGCAAGTGAGGGAATAGGCTTTGAACTGTGCTGCAAAGAGGACAAAGACATCCGCCAGGACCTTTACCTGTCCATTAAAAAAACCGACTGGATTATTACCGAACTTGCAAGACAGTCCCTGGCCCTTGAAGAAATCTTCCACGAACTGACACGGGAGGATGCGTAATGAAACCCATCAAAACCATCGCCTTAAAGGAATTTAAGGATTATTTTATCTCACCCATTGCATATATTGTCATCTCCCTTTTTCTCATTGTTTCGGGATGGTTTTTCTTCTCCACCTTTTTCATTTACGGGCGTGCTGACCTGCGGGACTTTTTTGCCCTTCTGCCCATGACCTTCTCCTTTTTTATTCCGGCCGTCACCATGCGCATGTTTGCCGAAGAAAAAAACGTAGGCTCCTATGAAAGCCTTTTGACCATGCCGGTCTCCTTTTCCCATATTGCCCTGGGCAAATTTTTTGCGGCAACGGCCTTTACCGTGGCCATGCTGGTGCCCACCCTGTCCTACCCGCTGTTCATCTCTTTTATCGGCGATGTGGATTTAGGACCTGTGGTGGGCGGCTATATCGGGGCGATTCTTCTTGGCGGCGCCTACTGCAGCATCGGACTGTTTGCATCGGCCCTGACCCGTAACCAGATCATCGCATTTATCATCGGGTGCGCCATGTGCTTTACCCTGACCATCATTGACCGGATGCTGTTTTTCATCCCCGAACGTCTTATACCTGTTGTGGAATACCTTGGTGCCAACGCCCATTTCACAAACATATCCAAGGGAATCATTGATTCAAGGGATCTTATTTACTTTGCATCCGTAATTTTCATTTTCATTTTCTCAACCGACATTGCCATGAAAGAAAAAAATTAAGGAGTCATCATGGGTAAGCCTTTCCTTAAAGAATATTATCTGAAATTTATCCTGTATGCGGTTGTTATCGTCCTGCTGAATGTAGCCGGTTTAAGCCTGTTTTTCAGATTCGACCTCACCGCCAACCGGATTTACTCCCTGTCCGAGGCCAGCAAACAGGCTGTATCCACCCTGTCCGAACCGCTGAATATCAAAGTATTTTTCTCACAGAACCTGCCCGCTCCCCACAATAATACGGAACGGTATCTAAGGGACCTGCTAACCGAATACGCCGCCCAGGCCGGACGCTATTTCAACTTCACCTTCTATAACGTGTCCCAGGAAACCGACATGGGGGATAATGCGGACCAGAACCGTGAAATGGCCCGGGATTACGGCATATCTCCGGTCCAGATCCGGGTGATGGAAAATGATGAACTCAAATTTAAAAACGCTTACATGGGGCTGGTTATACTCCATGGAGATCTCATAGAAAAGATTCCGGCCATCATCTCCACCGACGGGCTTGAGTACCAGCTCACCTGCGCCATCCGAAAGCTGAACAATAAGGTGTCTGCGCTTTTACGCCAGACAGATAAAATTAATATTACCATGTATCTCTCTCCGGGGCTTAATGCCATAGCACCCTTGATCGGGTTGGACAATCTCCCGCATCTCGGAGATGAAGTGGCTGCGGCTGTGGAAAAACTCAACAGCAAAAACCTTGGTATTTTCCGGTTTGAACCCAAAGAGCTCTCAGATCCGGATGAACTTGAAAAAATTTCAAAAAAGTACGATCTCATGGCCATGCGCTGGCCAGACGTGCCTGGGAAAAATATCAAGGCAGGCGCAGGAACAGCCGGTCTTGTGGTGGAATATAAAGGCAGGAGCGTGACATTACCCCTGATCACGGCAGTGGAAATCCCCATTATCGGCACCACCTATCAGATGGCCGATCCCCAGGGACTTGGTGAACAGATTACGGCCATCATGGAAAAACTGATCGGCATCAACAAGGATATCGGTTACCTGTCCGATCATGGCTCTCCCGCCCTGGGCCCGGACCGCATGGCCATGATGCAGGGCCAGCCTGGAAACGGCCTTGCCGTTTTTGACCAGCTTGTGGGATCACGATACAATATCAAACAGATTCCCATTAAAGATGAAAACATACCCGAAGGGCTCAGCTGCCTGGTCATTGCCAAACCCACCCAGCACTTTTCAGACTATGAGCTGTTCCAGATTGACCAGGCACTGATGAAGGGTACCAATCTGGCAGTGTTTGCCGATGCCTTTGAAGAGCAGCAGGGCCGGGGCGGCATGATGGGTATGCCCTCATTTGCCCCCATTGACACCGGCCTTGAAAAACTATTGGCCCACTATGGCGTGGAAATTCAAAAAGCCTATGTGCTGGACAAAAATTCGTATAAACAGCAATTGTCCCAATCCAGGGGCGGTGGAGAG
Source organism: uncultured Desulfobacter sp. (assembly GCF_963665355.1). Taxonomy (GTDB): domain Bacteria; phylum Desulfobacterota; class Desulfobacteria; order Desulfobacterales; family Desulfobacteraceae; genus Desulfobacter. The sequence goes on along the minus strand of NZ_OY762229.1, from coordinate 2,303,525 downwards.
CAGGCCATCTACTTTGCTCCGGTGATCAAGGATGACGCCATCAACAACGATCCTGCGTTCATGAAAAACATCAAAGGGCTTGTGGCCATGCAGATCTCGCCGGTCAAGCGTGTCAAAGGCGGCCAGGACGAATCAAAGGTCAGCACCGTTCGCCTTTTATCCTCTTCCAGCCAGGCATGGCTCATGGAAGACAACATTAACCTCAATCCCATGTTTTTAAGCCCGCCCCCCGCCGATAAAGATTTTTCCACCTACGACCTTGCATACCTTCTGGAAGGTCAGTTTACATCTTATTTCAAGGGCAAACCCGTCCCTGAAAAGGAAGCCGGAGAGACCGATACCAGCGACGAAACCAAAGAGGAAGAACCCCAACCTCCAGGAGCACCGGCCAAAACCATTGAAGGGCTGAAAACCGCCAATCGCGTAATTGAGACATCAGCACCCGCAAAAATATTTGTTCTCGGATGCGCCCAGATGCTGCACGACAACATGCTGGACGAAGAGGGCCGTACCACCAATGCCACCTTCCTGCTCAACACCCTAGACCACCTGAACGGTGATGACAGCACAGCTCTTTTGAGAAGCAAGCAGCAGACCCTGAACCCCATTGCGGAAACCGACCCTTTAACCAAAACCATCATCAAGGGGTTCAATACCATCGGGCTTTGTGTCCTGGTTTTCCTGTTCGGTTTGGGGGTCTGGTTTTCCAGGAGCATGAAAAAGAAAAAAATTGCACATATATTCGGTTGATTTGATGAATTAAGGAATAAACATGAAAAAAGAATATCTTATCCTGATTATACTGATCATCGGTTTAAGCGCCTATCTTGTTCTTAAAAAAGACGGGCAGACCCATTATGAACTGCCGACTGTTCCCAAGGTGGATACGGCCCGCATTGACCGGATGGAAATATCCAAAGCAGACCGCCTGGTCGTCCTTGATAAATCAGAAAAGGGCTGGACCGTTACCGACAAAAAATTTCCGGCAAACCAGGGGGATTTAGAGCAGATGCTTGGCACCTTAAAGCAGATAAAACTGTCCGCCCTTGTATCCGAGGCCAAGGACCTTTCAAGATATGAACTGGATGCCCCCCATGCCGTGAAGGTTAAGGCCCTGGCCGGAAAAGATGTGCTGTGCAGCCTTGTGATCGGTAAAACAGCGCCCAGCTACAACCACACATTTGTCTGCCTTAAGGATGGGGACCAGACCGTATACCAGGCCAACGGTAACTTTAAAGACCAGTTTGACAAAGGGTCTGACGATTTCAGGGATAAAACAGTACTTGAATTTGATCCGGACGGCGTGAAAAAGATCACAGTGGAAAAACAGGGAAAAACCGCCGTCTTTGTAAAAACCCGGACGGTTAAAGCCGCAGATCAGGAAAAAGAGGAGACTAAAGGGGATCTGGCAGAAGAAAACACAGCATCTGAAGAGACGGTCTGGAAAAATGAAGATGGGTCTGCTGGGGACCCCAAAAGCATATCTGACCTGCTTTCATCTTTGTCAAAGCTTGAATGCCAGACGTTCATAAATGATGAGGAGACTGCCCGTTTCAAAAAGAAACAGCCCTTATGTAAAATTTCCCTTGAAAACGATCAGACTTTTGTTCTAAATCTGTTCAATAAAAATGAAGATCAGGATGTGGACGGGTCTTGTTCATATACACCCTACGCGTTCACTCTGACCAGCTATAAAGCCGAAGACATTGTTTCATATACGGATAAACTTCTGGGAATTGAACAGCAGGATAGCTCTGAATCCAAATAAGGTGTGAACACATTATTTAAAATAGCTTACCAGCCCTATAAATGGATTATTGTAATCCCGGCCATGATTTTAAACACCCTGGTCATGGCACTGAGTTGCATCGTTGTAGGAGCGGTTTTCAACCCGGACAAAGCAGATACCCTTGCTGTGACCTGGGCCAGAATATTTTGTGCCATTGTACCCATACAGGTCAGAATCCAGGGCCGGCAAAATTATGATCCCACATCATCCTATGTGGTGGTTCCCAACCATAAAAGCATGGTCGATATTCCTGTACTGCACGGTTTTACAGGGCTGACCATCAAATGGGTGATGAAGATGGAGCTTAAAAAGATTCCGGTTTTCGGTACAGCCTGCAATCTTCTTGGCTGTATCTATGTGAACAGGTCCAATGGACAGGCTGCCGTAGAATCCATAAAAGCGGCAAAAAACACATTATCAGACAGAGCCAGCGTGGTTTTTTTCGCAGAAGGCACCAGATCCCGGGGAGATCTTCTGCCCTTCAAAAAAGGAGCGTTTGTATTTGCCATGACCTCCGGTTTGCCGGTTTTGCCCATAACGATTAAAAATTCAGAACATATTCTTCCCTCTGATACTCTGGATCTCATGCCCGGCACGGTGGATCTCATCATCCACCCCCCGGTGCATATTCCCACCTGCACCAAGGCAGAACTGAATGACAAAATTGATCAGATACACCGGATCATCGCCGGTGCCCTTTAGCGTATTCTATATATAAGGTGCTGCAGTTCATTATGATCCACAATTTAGACAGCGCAAAACAATGAACCCATTTCGCTTTTCCCCTTACACAAACGCATGCGTGAGCAGCCGCTATTAAGTCTGACCACATTGATGCGCCAGAAGAAAGGAACTCCAAAAACCGTGGACCTGTTTATCTGCCAGGTTCGTCTTGACGGTGAAAATCTAAACACATACCAGATCCTTGTACGAAAAAACGCCACGGCCCCATTGAACAATATTTCCCAGACCACCGACATCAATGCGAAATGGCTAAAATCCATAGGCGCTTTAGCCGGTGGCATTGCCCATAATTTCAATAATATCATGACAGGCCTGTACGGGACTATCACCCTTGCCAAGCTTGAAGCCGGTCATTCCCCCAAGGCGCTGGCATATCTTTAAAGGGCAGAGGCGTCCATGGAGGACGCCGTACGCCTTACCAGACAGTTTCTTACCTTTGCCGAAGGCGGCTCTCCCTTCAAAGAATACTTTAACCCCGAACCTTTGATCCGGAATATTGCAGGCCTGAATCTGGCGGGATCTGATATCAGGCTTCACCTGTCTGCGGCCCAGGATCTGTGGCTAATCCATGCCGACAGAAAACAGCTGGAACAGGTGGTGGCAAACATTGTGGTGAACGCCCGCCATGCCATGGCGGACAAAGGGGAACTGTTCATTGAGATAAAAAATTCTCATCTGCTCAAGGACAATCTTCTGACCATTGCCAAAGGAGCATACGTTAAAATAATTTTCCGGGACCAGGGATGCGGGATTCCCGAAAATATACTGCACGGACACACTGCCTCACAAATAGCTTGACACGTTATCGAATAGTTTGCTCCATCGCACCACCCTTTCCACCCACAATGCGCCACGCGAACGTCCCCCCACATCGTAACACCACCATGCCCCCAAACGGGGCAATCCCCCACAGTCATCCTAACATCCCTATTTCTATGAGAAATTTTAAATTATTTTTTCATTGAGCTTTTAAAAAAAATAGATTATTACTCCCCTGTATCTGTATCGTTTTTTTTCTATTTATTCATTTTTTAACTTGACTTCTCTTATATTTTTCGTAAAAGTGGCTGCTAGGTGGGTGTAGAGTGGATGTAGTACTTTAAAAAGGCCACACAAGTGTTTCGATCCAGTTCCTCTCATACCATTGATGATAAAGGAAGGCTCATTATCCCGGCACGATTCAGAAAAGTGCTCCAGGAGGATGATGAATACGGGATAGTTGTCTCATGCAAGGACGGCTGCATCTATGCCTTTACCTTCAGTGAATGGCAGGATCTTGAGGACCGTTTAAAAACGGTCAAGACGTCATCCATGCAACGGTTCAAACGATTTTTTCTGGGCAATGCCTGTCCTTTGACAATCGATAAGCAGGACAGGGTGTTAATCCCGCAGAATTTACGAACCTATGCAGGGATAGATAAAGAGGTCGTTCTTGTGGGTGTTCTGGACCGGTTTGAAATCTGGGCCAAAGACAAATGGGAGCAGGAGCAGATTGACATGGAGGAAGAGATCCAGCAGAAGGACGTCAAAGAAGAGATTGCTTCCATAGGGTTGTAATATGGGCTTCGAACATATTTCCGTCATGCCCCGGCAGGTGCATGCGTATCAGAACCTTAACCCCGGAGATATATGTGTGGACTGCACCCTGGGTGGATGCGGACACGCAACGTCAACGCTTAAAGCCATAGGTTCCGGTGGGTTACTGATCGGCATTGACCAGGACATGGATGCCATTGCCAACGCCAGAAACGTACTTCACCCCTTCAAGGACAATGTTCGGTTGTACCACAACAACTTCAGTGATCTCCCCGGCATTCTCAAAGATGCCGGAATTGGTGGAGTTAACAGCATTCTCCTTGACCTTGGCTTTTCACTCAACCAGTTGACCCAGAGCAAACGGGGATTCAGTTTTAAAAAGGACGAACCATTGGATATGCGGATGGATGTCCGCAATTCTTTAACTGCACACCAGGTGGTGAATACATATTCGGAAAAACAATTGTCTGATATTTTTTTCACATACGGGGAGGAACGTTTCTCAAGACGGATAGCCAGGGCCATCGTGGAAAATAGGTCCGGTTCTTCCATTAACTCCAGCCTTGAACTGGCCGGGGTCATTGAGAAATCCATGCCCTCCGGTGCAAAGGCAAAGCAGAAAATTCATCCGGCCACCCGGGTGTTCCAGGCCCTGCGCATTGAGGTCAACCGGGAACTTGAACGTTTGGAAACATTCATGCAGGCAGTTCCGTCCATGCTTTCCAAGGGCGGGCGTATCAGTATCATCACCTTCCACTCCCTGGAAGACCGCATTGTCAAACAGCAGTTGCGCGCCTTTGAAAACGGATGTACATGCCCACGGCAGTTTCCCCAATGCATATGCGGATTTGTAAAACAAATGGAGTCCGTTACCAGAAAACCTGTGACAGCAGATTCGGACGAACTTAAAGCCAACCCCATGGCAAGAAGCGCCAAGCTCAGGGTGGCACAAAAAATATAACAGCCAAGAGCCGGCTTGATCTGTCAAGACGTAAGGCTCAATCTACAACAAAAAAACAATAAAATTAACAGCTTATTAAAGCTTTTAGAAAAAGAGTGGTCCTGTTGTGAACACACCCAAAAACCAAATTTATTCTTTCCAGAGTCAAAAAGGGCTGTGGTGGTTTCTCCTTATCGTGTTACTGGCCGCCGAACTTATTTGCAACGCCTGGATCCGGAGTGAATCCAGCCAGGCCATGATCATGATTGCAAGAACTGAAAGCCGGATCCGGGATCTGGCAAATTACCGCCAGGCCTTAAGCGTGGAACTTGAACGCCTTAAATCCGAGGCCCGGATCACCCGCATTGCCCATACCCGGTTAGGACTGACATCAGACACCTTTGATCAAACCATTTACCTGCCCAAAGGAACGAATTAAATGACGGCAAATCCTTGTGAAAAAATCGGTTTACGAATTACCGTCATCCGTTTTTTTCTATTGCTTTGCTTGGCAGGTTTAGGTTTACGCTCCTTTGACATCCAGATTCTCCAGGGGGAGACTCTGAAGAAAAAAGCTGAAAACAACTATGTCAGACAGTTCACCATCCAGGGGGACCGGGGACTGATCCTTGACCGTCACCTGAACAGACTGGGTGCCAGCATTGAGGCGCCCAACATTACTGCAGATCCCGCCCAGATAAAGGATGTTACACAAACGGCGGGCATGCTGGTCAAAGTCCTTGGGGGCAAACGGGCCGAAATGGAGAAAAAACTTTCCCAAAAAAGCCGGTTCTCGCTTCTGGCAAGCCGGGTGTCGCCAACCAAGGCAGACGAGGTAAGAAAGCTCAACATCGCCGGCATTTATACACCGGACAATTCCAAACGTTTTTATCCCAACCGGCAGCTGGCCGCCCAGGTCATCGGCTTCACAGGCAAAGAGGATCACGGACTTGAGGGGCTGGAACTTAAATTCAATGATTTCCTGGAAGGCCGGACCGTGAAGACCGAAGAGTACAGGGACGGCCAGGGGCGTGTCCTGGATACAGGAGAAAACAAACGGGACGGACTCAAAGGAGATACCATTGTTTTAACCCTGGATAAAAAAATCCAGTTTTTCAGTGAACAGGCCCTTGAACGGGCCGTGAAAGAACACCGGGGCAAATCCGGCATAGTCATTGTCATGGAGCCGTCCACCGGTGAACTTCTGGCCATGGCCCACTACCCGGAATTCAACCCCAACAACTATGATGATTTCAGCCGGGGCCGGTACAGAAACAGGGCTGTCACAGACACATTCGAGCCCGGTTCCATCATGAAGGTGATTACGGTGGCATCGGCCATTGAACAGGGCATGTCATCCAGAACCATCATTAATTGTGAAAACGGCAGTTACCGCATAGGCAGAAAAGAAATCCACGACACCCATCCCCATGATTATCTGACGCCGGGCCAGATCATAAAAGTCTCCTCCAACATCGGGGCTGCAAAAATAGCCCAGGACATCGGTCCGAAAACCCTGCACTATTATTTGAATGCCTTTGGATTCGGCACAAAAACAGGGATTGATTTTCCCGGAGAACGCTGCGGCGTTCTGCTGCCCCTGAAGCGCTGGAAAAATATCGACACCGTAGCCATCTCCTTTGGCCAGGGCATTTCAGTGACTGCGCTCCAGCTTGTCAGTGCAGTATCTGCCATAGCCAATGGCGGAAAACTGATGAAACCCATACTGGTTAAAAAAGTCCTCACCGATTCCGGTGTCGTTATCCGAAACAATGAACCCTGCGTGGTCCGCCAGGTCATTTCAGCCAAAACCGCGGGGATTGTAAAAGAGATGATGGCCTCCGTGGTCCAGGAGGAAGGTACAGGCGTTGCGGCAGCCATCCCCGGCTACCGGGTGTGCGGCAAAACCAGTACGGCCCAGAAAGCCGCCCACGACAAAAAGGGCTACTCCAGTTCCAGGTTCACTGCGGCATTTGCAGGCTTTGCCCCCTTTGACAACCCGGCTCTGGCCGTTCTGGTGGTGGTGGATGAACCCAAACAAAATCATTACGGCGGTGTTGTGGCAGCACCGGCGTTCAAAGATATCATGAGCCGCTCCTTTAACTATCTGAACATCGCGCCCAAGACGAACATGGTAGCGGCATTACCCCGGGAGACAGCCCATGCAGTTGACTGATATCCTGAATACAACCAAAACTGTACTCACACCTGACCAGGAACAGGCAGGAATCGGCACCATCACCATCACCGATATCACCTGCAATTCCAGACAGGTGGTACAAGGCGCTCTCTTCATTGCCGTGGACGGCCACGCCGCAGACGGTCATGATTACATTGCCCAGGCCTTTGATAAAGGCGCCGCAGCGGTTCTGGCCCAGAGAATCCCCCAGGGTCTGCCCCCGGAACAGGTCCGTCATATTATTCTGTCTAAAGACACCCGCAAAGACACCGCCATTGCCGCGGCAAACTTTTTCAGCCATCCGTCGAAGGATCTGGTACTGGTGGGCGTCACCGGAACCAATGGCAAAACCAGTATTACCTGGCTTCTGGAACAGATCTACCAGAGCTGCGGCATAACCTGCGGCGTCATCGGCACGATTAATATCAGATACCCGGGCACCACCCTTGATGCCGGCGTCACAACACCGGATGCCGTGTGCCTGCAAAAAACCATGCACGACATGAAGTTTGCAGGAGTCACCCACGTCATCATGGAGGTCTCCTCCCACAGCCTGGACCAGCACCGGGTGGATGAATGCGAATTTAATGCGGCCGTGTTCACCAATCTCACCCAGGATCATTTGGATTACCATGACGGGCTGGAAGATTATTTCGCCTGCAAGCGCACTCTTTTCACCGGGCATCTGGGCCCCTTTAGCGACGGGAACCGGGGCAAGGCGGTGATCAACATTGACAATGATTACGGCGCCCGGCTGGCAGAAAGCCTTACCCTGCCCGTGATCCGGGTCAGTGCAGACCGGCAGGACGATAACAGACCCCGCGAAGCTGAAATAAAAGCCATTAATATTACCGACGATATCCATGGCCTGAAAGCGACCCTGGATTTCACCGGTGTTCAAACGCCCATGCAGTCCGTACTCACGGGCCGTTTCAATCTGGAAAATATCCTGTGCGCGGCAGGCGCGGCACTGGCCACAGGCATCTGCCCTGAATCCATCGCCCGGGGTATCGCCGGCCTTAAACGGGTTCCGGGACGGCTGGAAAAGCTTGACACAGAACTGAATCGGCACATCTTTGTGGACTACGCCCACACACCGGATGCTCTTGAATCTATCCTGAAAACCCTTTCAGGACGTGCCCCCAAAAGAGTGATCACTGTGTTCGGATGCGGCGGAGACAGGGATCGTACCAAGCGCGGCCCCATGGGCGTCATTGCCTGCACTTATTCGGATGTCGCCATTGTCACATCAGACAACCCGCGAAGTGAAGACCCGGACGCCATTGTGGACGAAATCATAGAGGGTATACGTACCCGGGGATTTAAACAGATTGATTTTTCCCGCGCCAGTGCCGGTGAAAACGGGTATATCCGGATAACCGACAGGGCCAAAGCCCTGGCATTGGCCGTCCAGATCTCAAAGCCCTGTGATATTATCGTTGCCGCAGGCAAGGGCCATGAAACCTACCAGGTCACCAGGACGGGAACCATTCATTTTGACGATAAGGAGCACCTGACCGATGCCTGTACCAGCCTGTTGACGCCAAGGCCATGGAATCTGACCGATATCTCCAATGCCCTGGGGTGCAGTCCAGTCACTGCTTCAGGGCAGAAAGCCGATATGAAGACAACTGTTTTCAAGGGTATCGGCACGGATTCAAGAGCCATCTCTTCTGACATGGTCTTTCTGGCGTTGGCAGGGGAACGCTTTGACGGACACAACTTTATTGCGGACCTGGCACAAAAGGGGATTTCAGCCCTCGTTGTCCGGCAGGGTTACCTGGATACCCTTGATTCGGATCAGAAATCAGTGCTGGACAAAACCGGAGCCTTCTTTTTCCAAGTACCGGATACTTTGACCGCATTGGGACTTCTGGCCCGGTATCACAGAATGCGTTCAAAGGCACGCATTGCAGCCCTGACCGGTTCCAACGGAAAGACCTCCACCCGGCAAATGGCCGAAAACATCTTTTCACAGCACTACGACACCCTGGCCACCCAAGGCAACCTGAACAATGAAATCGGTGTGCCCCAGACCCTGCTCAGGCTGGCGGATATTCATGAATGGGCCGTGGTGGAGATGGGCATGAGCAATCCCGGCGAAATCTCGCGCCTGACGGCCATTGCCCGGCCCGACATCGCGCTTGTGACCAACACCCATGGTTCGCACATGCAGGGCCTGGGGTCGTTGGACAATGTGGCCCGGGCCAAAGCCGAAATCTTTGAAGGACTTATTCCCCAAGGCACAGCCATTGCCTTTGCCGACGACCCAAGACTTGACATTCTTGTTCAGGGCGCAGGGAAAAACCCGAACATAGCCCAAGTCATGCTGTTCGGCACCCGATCCGGCAGCGATGTGCGTTTGTCACAAATCACCACAACCGACGGCGAAACGACCTTTTTGCTTTCCATGAATGGACAGACCCGCTCGTACACAGTGCCATCTCCTGCCGTTTTCATGGCCTTTAATGCAGCGGCTGCCGCGGCCCTATCCATGGCCGCAGGCCTTGATGAAACAGATATTGCCAAAGGCCTTGAAGCATTTGTCCCGGTCAAGGGACGAATGAGCGTAAAGCATCTTGACAACGGTCTTCACCTCATTGACGACACCTACAATGCCAACCCCTCCTCCATGGCCCAGGCCCTGGACGTATTAAACCGGCTGGCCGGCAGCAACCATGGCATTGCGGTGCTTGCAGACATGCTGGAGTTGGGAGAACAGACCCTGCTTCTCCACCGGCAGGTGGGCCATCTGGTGGCGGAAACGGTCCCGGCAAGGCTTTTACTGTTCGGCACCCAGGTTGCCCAGATCCGGGAGGGTGCCATGGAAAAAGGATATCCGGATGCACACATCGCCATGGGATCCAAACAGGAACTGGGGGATATCCTCAAAGAGGAAACAAAACACGAAAACTGGATACTGCTCAAAGGCTCCAGGGGAATGGCCATGGAAACGCTGATTCCTTTACTTGAACAACTTCCTGCGGAAAAGGCCGATTGATCTGATGTTTTACCATTTTTTATACCCGTTGCACGAACAATATACCGTTTTCAATATTTTCCGGTATATCACCTTCCGCACCATTTACGGAGGATTGACCGCCTTTGCCATCTGCTTTCTTCTTGGACCTTTTGTGATACGCAGGCTGCAGCTCATGCATTTTGGCCAGATCATCCAGACCGACGGCCCCCAGTCCCATCTTAAGAAACAGGGAACCCCCACCATGGGGGGCATCATGATTTTATTTTCCATTTTTATTTCCACCCTGTTATGGGGCAATTTCTCCAACCACTATGTGGGGATATTACTGCTCGCCACCCTGCTTTTCGGGGGCATCGGCTTCATTGACGACTACATGTCCCTGTTGAAAAAAAGAAATATGGGGTTCACGGCCAGGGGGAAGTTTTTTTTCCAAATCCTTTCGGGCCTGCTCATCGGTTTTATGATTTACAGCAGCCCGGACTTCAATGCCGTGCTTACGGTACCGTTTTTTAAAAACGTGGCCATTGATCTGGGAATTTTTTATATTCCCTTTGCCTGCCTGGTCATTGTGGGAACGTCTAATGCCGTGAATCTCACGGATGGCCTGGACGGCCTGGCCATCGGCCCCTTTATCGTGGCATCGGTGACCTATATGGTATTTGCCTATGCGGCCGGGCACGCCCAGTTTGCCCAGTACCTGCATGTCCGGCACATAAGCGCCGCCGGTGAAGTCTGCGTAATCTGCGGCATTCTGGCAGGCGCAGGCATGGGATTTTTATGGTTCAATGCCCATCCGGCCCAGATTTTCATGGGCGACACCGGGTCTATACCCCTTGGCGCCATCCTGGGCACCATCGCCGTGGTCACCAAGCAGGAAATCATGCTGGTGCTGGTGGGCGGACTTTTTGTCATGGAAGCGGTCTCCGTGATTCTTCAAGTCTCCTATTTTAAAATCACCCACGGCAAGAGAATCTTCAGAATGGCGCCTTTGCACCACCATTTTGAATTAAAAGGCTGGCATGAGTCCAAGGTTATCGTCCGGTTCTGGATTATTTCCATCACCCTTTCGGCCATAGCACTGAGTACATTAAAGATAAGATAAAGCAAGATAAGATGCCAAACGTTACTGAAACATATGAACTGGTTGTGGGTTTAGGGGCCTGCGGGCTTTCCATGGCCCGGTTTCTGAAATCCCGGGGACACTGCGTGGCGGCCACGGACATTGACGGAACAAAGACCAGCCAAGCTGAGGCCTTAAAGAAACTGGGGATCCCGGTCAGGATCGGCAGCCATGGCCAGAATATGTTTGACAAGGCATCCGTCATTATCCCCAGCCCCGGTGTTCCCCTTGACATGCCGTTCATCAAGGCTGCCAGGGCCAAGGGTGTACCTGTATCCGGCGAACTGGATATTTTTGCCCAGTACAACACCACCCCCGTCATCGCAATCACAGGCACCAACGGAAAAACCACCACCACGGAACTTGTGGCAGCCATGCTTGAGGCATCGGGGCTTTCCTGCTTTGTGGGCGGAAATATCGGCACCCCCCTGGTGGAGTATCTCATGCAGGAGAGCCCCAAGGATATTGTTGTCGCCGAAATCTCTTCCTTCCAGCTTGATCTTGCGGATATGTTCAGACCTGATGTGGCAGTGCTTCTCAATATCGCCCCGGATCACCTGGACCGGTATCCGGATTTTGACGCCTACGCCAATTCAAAATGGTCGGTTTTTAAAAATATGACAGCCCTGGATACGGCCGTGATTAACGCCGCCCTGAATAATTTTTCAGCACGGACTGAAAACATTTGCCCAGGCACCTTTGGATTTTCATCCACCGGCCCTGTGACCCGGGGAGCAAGCATTCACAAAATGGGTATTGATATCCGGACCGAAAAAATTAACGATGCCATTTCCCCAGAAACACTGACCGGGCTTCCCGGTATGCACAACAGGGAGAATGTTGCGGCAGCGGCCCTTGCGGCCCTCAGCGGCGGCGCGTCCATGGCAGGTATCAGACAGGCCCTGAACAGTTTTACCCTGTCCGACCACCGCATCGCCTTTGTCCGGGAAGTTGACGGCATCCGTTTTTACAACGACTCCAAAGCCACCAACGTGGATGCCGTGCTTGCCGCCCTTAAATCCTTTGAATCCCGGGTCGTTCTTATTCTCGGCGGCAGGGAAAAAGGCCTTGATTTTGCTCCGCTGGTGCCCGAAGTCAAAGCCCGGGTCAAAGCGGTTATCGGCATGGGCGAAGCTGCCGGTCATATCATGGAGATCTTTGAAGGCGTCTGTCCCGCATACCCCTGCCCGGATATGGCCTGCGCCGTCAACAAGGCGGTTTGCCTTTCAGAAAAAGGCGATGTGGTGCTTTTATCCCCGGCCTGTGCAAGTTTTGATCTCTATGCCAATTACAAGGAACGGGGAAAAGACTTTTCCCGCATGGTCAATGACATTGTTCCGGGACAGGAGGGCTGCCATGGCTGATGCATCAGGCGTCCGGGAATACATGCCCAATCGTCTCCATCCTTTTTTCAGGGAAAAAACCATTCTTTTCCCGGTGCTCATTCTCACCTTCATCGGGCTGGTCATGGTCTATTCAGCCTCCTGCGCCATCTCCATGGATGAACACAACACCTTATTTTATTATTTCAAACGCCAGGCCCTGTTCCTAAGTGTAAGCTTAGGCATAATGTATGTGACTGCCTCATTGCCTTACAGATTTTACAAACGCATGGCCTATATCATTTTATTGGTCGCCATTGGTCTCCTGATTGCCGTGCTTGTTCCGTCACTGGGCATAAAAGCCAACCATGCCCGACGCTGGCTTGATTTCGGGTTGTTCGCATTCCAGCCCGCAGAATTTGCCAAGCTGGCCATGATCCTTTTCATGGCCTACTCCCTGTCAAGGAAACAGGAAATGGGGAAACTGCAGGAATTTTCCATTGGTGTGGTGCCCCATGCCCTGGTGTTCGGTCTTGTGGCCACACTGATCCTGTTTCAGCCCGATTTCGGCACCATCGTGGTCATGGGCATGATCTGCTGGGGAATGATGTTCACCGCAGGCGTTCCCCTGCGTTACCTGCTCAGTCCTTTGCCTGTGATCATTCCTGTGGTGGCGTACTTTCTGGTTTTCAAGGTCAGCTACCGGTTTGAACGAATCCTTGCATTTCTCAACCCCTGGGCCGACCCCCTGGGCAACGGATGGCAGCTCACCAACTCCCTTAAGGCCTTTGGCTCGGGCGGTCTGGTGGGCAAAGGGGTGGGGCTTTCCATGCAGAAGATGCACTTTCTGCCCGAACCCCACACCGACTTTATCTTCTCTATCATCGGCGAGGAACTCGGCCTCATCGGGGTCACGGCAGTGCTGGTGCTTTACGGATTTATCCTTCACACCGGCACCCGCATTGCCCAACAGGCAGACACCTTTTTCGGGGCCGTGACCGCCACGGGCATTACCCTGTACCTGGGCCTTCAGGTCATCATCAACACAGGCGTCACCCTGGGGGTTCTGCCCACCAAGGGACTGACCCTGCCCTTTATTTCCTACGGCGGAACATCCCTGATCATCAATATGGCAGCCATGGGGATTTTAATGAACATAGGAGCATCGACAAACCATGGCAAAAAATAAACATGTCATCATAGCCGGCGGGAAAACAGGGGGACATCTATTCCCAGGCATTGCCGTGGCCCAGGCCCTGGTGGAAAAAAACCCTTCCACCAAAATTCTTTTTGTGGGCACCAATGCACCCTTTGAAACAGACACACTTGCCCGGTACGGTTTTGCCCATAAATCAATTATCTCAAGACCCATTAAAGGGAAAAACATTTTTGCAAAGGCCTGGTCAGCCGGCCTTGTGGGCATCAGCCTGATCCAGGCGTTGGGTATCATCATCAGGTTCAGGGCCGATTTCATCCTGGGCGTGGGCGGATTTTCATCCTTTGCCCTGGTTCTGGCCGGGCGCATCCTGTTCCGGGACACGGCCATCCATGAGCAGAATGCCTTTCCCGGCATGACCAACCGCATGCTGTCCAAAATTGCCCGGATCCGGTTTATCTCCTTTAAAGAGACAAAAGGCATGCCGGAAAATGAGACCACCTTCCTGGTGGGCAACCCGGTGCGCCGCCCCCTGGATACGCACCGGGAAAATACCCCGGTGGAGGAAAGCATCCTTGACCGGATAAATCCCGATGATTTCCTCATCCTTGTCACCGGCGGCAGCCAGGGAGCAGCCTCCATTAACGAGGCATTCACCGATGCACTGGCCCTGATGGAAGATACCGGCAAGCTTTTCATCATCCACCAGACCGGAAAAAATGCCGAAAGCCAAATACAGAAATTTTATGGAACAACGAATATCCGGCACAAAGCCGCAGCCTTTTTCTACGATATGCCCGCCATCCAGGACCGGGCCGACCTGGTCATCAGCCGGGCCGGAGCCGGCACCGTATCCGAGCTTTGCATCAAGGGCAAACCCGCCATCCTGGTCCCCTACCCCCATGCGGCGGACGATCACCAGACGGCAAACGCAAAATTCCTGGCTGACCAGGGTGCCTGCATCCTGATCCCGGACAAGGATCTGACAGGAGAAAGATTATTGGCAGCCATTGAAGACCTGCAGCACAATCCGGAGAAAAGATCAAAAATGGCCGGGACCATGAAGGCCCTTGCCATGCCCCACGGGGCAGACCTTATTGCCGGCCGTATTGTTGGAAGCACTTGTTTTAAAAAGGATTAAGAATGTACCAGCACGACTACCATATACATTTTGTAGGCATCGGCGGCATCGGCATGAGCGGCATTGCCGAATTGCTGTTAACCCTTGGCTACACCATATCCGGATCCGATCTCAAGCTGTCCCACATCACGGACAGACTCAAAGGAAAAGGGGCGGAAATTTACAAGGGCCATGCCAAGGAAAACATCAAGGATGTCAATGTGGTGGTGACCTCTTCGGCCATTTCCAGCCAGAACCCGGAAGTGATCCGGGCCAAAGAACTGGGGCTGCCCATCATTCCCAGGGCTGAAATGCTGGCCGAACTTATGCGCATCAAATACGCCATAGCCGTGGCAGGGGCCCATGGCAAAACCTCCACCACAGCCATGGTCTCCCAAATCCTGAATACCGCAGGACTTGACCCCACAGTGATCATCGGAGGTTTGCTCCAGGGCCTGGACACCAACGCCCTGCACGGGTCAGGCGAATTTATCGTAGCCGAGGCCGATGAAAGCGACGGATCATTCCTCAAATATGCCCCGTCCATTGCCATTGTGACCAACATTGACCTGGAACATCTCGATTTTTATAAAGATATCGAAGACATAAAAGACAAATTTGTCCAGTTCATCAACTCTGTACCCTTTTACGGCCTGGCTGTCCTGTGTCTGGATAACCCGCACATCCAGGACATTCTGCCCCGGATCACAGTGCGGCACGTGACCTACGGCATGACGGCCCAGTCCGGACTGCAGGCTAAAAACATCCGGTTTGAAAACGGCAAATCAAGATTCAACGTGTTCAAAGATGAAAAAGACCTCGGCCAGATCCTGTTAAACATCGGGGGACAGCACAATATCCTCAATGCCATGGCCGGTATTGCCACGGGTCTTGAGCTGAACATCCCCTTTGAAACCATTAAAAAAGCTCTGGAAGAGATCAAAGGCGTCAAACGCCGCCTGGATATCAAAGGCGAAGCCAGGGGCATTACGGTGATGGATGACTACGGCCACCACCCCACAGAGATCAGGGCCACCTTAACGGCTGTCAGGGAAAGCTATCCGGACAAACGGCTTGTCGTGGTATTCCAGCCCCACAGATACACAAGGACAAAGGCGTTGTTCCAGGAGTTTACCCGGGCCTTTTACCAGTCAGACGTACTCATGGTGCTGCCCATTTATGCAGCGTCCGAAAAACCCATTGACGGAGTGGATTCGGAAAAGCTGGTGGAGGGCATAAAGGCCCACGGCCACAAGGATGCCTGCTTTGCCCCGGATTTCACCCAGGCGCTGTCCATCATCACCCATAAGGCAAAGCCCGGGGATATGGTGCTTACGCTGGGGGCCGGCGATGTGTACACCCTTGGCGAGAAGCTGGTGGAGATTTTGTAATCACATGGGCATAAGCCGTGACATAAAAAAGATGTTCGCTTCCTTTGCATCGGAAACAGACAAGGCCATGGACCGGTACACCAGCTTCAGGGTGGGCGGGCCTGCGGACCTTCTGGTGTTGCCGCAAACCAGGGAAGAGATCATTGCCCTTGTCACGACCGCGCAAAAAGCAGGTCTGCCGGTGACCGTCATCGGCGGCGGCACCAATGTCCTTGTAACGGACAAAGGGATTCGCGGGCTTGTAATTGTTCTGACCCGACTGAAAGGTCAAATAGAACAGACATCACCCGGAATGAATCCAGAGCCCAAATCACCAGACCCCCAAACATCAAACAGGGTCTGTTTAACGGCACTTGCCGGCGAACGTCTTGGCAGCGTCTGCAGACATGCTGGGAACTTAAACCTGACCGGTCTGGAGTGGGCAGCCGGAATTCCGGGCACCATTGGTGGCGCCGTCATGATGAATGCCGGGTCCTTTGGCTCCGACATGAGCCAAATCGTCTCAGAAATTGAAGTACTGGACCTGACCACCCTGAAAACAGCTGTTCTTCCGGCAAGCGGCCTTGAGTTTTCCTACCGGAAACTTGTCCTTGAAAACGGCATCATACTCAAAGTCCGACTCGGCCTGGTCAAAACAGACACCGGAACCGTCACAGAGGAATTTTACCGCAACCTTAAAACCAAGCAGTCCACCCAGCCGGTGTCCCAGGCCTCTGCCGGGTGTTATTTCAAAAATCCCCCGGGCTTTAAATCAGCCGGTTTTCTCATTGAGCAGGCCGGAATGAAAAACGCCCGGTGCAACGATGCCATGGTGTCTGATCTGCACGCCAACTTCATTATCAACCAGGGCAACGCCTGCGCAAGCGATATTCTGAACCTGGCCGACCAGGTAAAGAAAAGCGTATATGAGAAGTTCGGGATTAACCTTAAAGAAGAGGTAAAAACCATTGGCAACTAAGAAAATTACTCCAAACAGGTACAAGGTGCCGGGTAAAGAAACCCGGAAACTCAAAACTTTTTTTGGCGGCAAAGTTCCCTGGGGGAAAATTCTTCTTTTTCTGTTTATCGGTGCGATGAGTCTTGGCTGTATCTACATCCACGATGCGGTTCTCCAGTCCCCTCTATTTGATGTTAAAACCATTATGATTGACGGTCTTGACCGGGTAACCCGGGAAGAGGTTCTGGCCCAGACAGGACTTGACAAGCCAGCCAATATTTTTCAACTGCAGCCCCAAATGCTTGAAAAAAAACTGAACACCCACCCATGGATCCGCACCACCACTGTAAAACGGCAGCTGTTATCAACCATTTCCATTAAAATTGAAGAACAGGAACCCCTGGCCATCGTGACTATAGAAAACCAGGCCGACATCGTCATCAACACCCAGGGGGCACCCTTTAAAAAATACGAACCGGCCAAGGACAATCTAAAGGCGTTGCCCGTTATATCCGGGGTGGACTTAAGCCAGTCCAACAACTCCTACCTGTTTGAAGGGGATCTGTTCAACGCGGTGATGGAAGTCATTAAGATTAAAGGATTCGGACAGATTCGGACCATTTTGGGGGACGAAAATACCGGCATACTCATAAACATATTAAACACATTTCATGACACAGGCGTCACAGACAATCCCGGCGAAAAAGATGCTGAAAATCAGACCATTATCCCGGTGAAACTCGGATTTGACAGGTTTGATGAAAAACTTGCAAGGGCCAGGCAGGTCCAGCACTATATGCAGACCAACTATCCTGACAAAACCATATCGGCCATGGATCTTTTCAGTCTGGAAAAGGTGTTTGTTACTACTGAAGATGCTGCCCACACCATTATAAAAAAGGGGGTTTAACTTGCAGGGGAACGAAAAACTACTGGTGGGACTTGACATCGGCACCACCAAAATCTGCGCAGTCGTGGGTGAAATGCTGGATGGTGAAATCAACATCATCGGCGTGGGCACGCACCCGTCCACAGGACTTCGCAAGGGCTCTGTAGTCAACATAGAGTCCACGGTGGATTCCATCAAAAAGGCTGTGGAGGAAGCCGAACTTATGGCAGACTGCAATATTTCTTCGGTTTACGTGGGGATTGCAGGCAATCACATCCAAGGTTTCAACAGCCATGGTATCATTGCCATCAAAGGCCGGGAAATTACCCAAATGGATGTGGAGCGGGTCATTGACGCGGCCAAGGCGGTGGCCATCCCCCCGGACAGAGAAATTCTGCATGTTATTTCCCAGGAGTTTATCGTGGATGAGATGACCTCCATCCAGAATCCCGTGGGCATGACGGCCGTGCGCTTGGAAGCCAAGATCCACATCATTACAGGCGCGGTGTCTGCTGCACGAAACATTGTCAAGTGCTGTCAGAAGGCAGGTCTAGAGGTGTGCGACATTGCCCTTGAATCCCTGGCTTCGGGCTATGCCGTCCTCACCAATGAAGAAAAGGAACTTGGCTGCATCCTGGCCGATATCGGCGGCGGAACCACAGACCTGGCACTGTTCAAAGACAACAACCTGAAGTTCATATATGAACTTACCGTGGGCGGTCATAACCTGACCAATGATATTTCCGTAGGGCTTCGCACCCCCTTGCCCGAAGCGGAAAAAATTAAGAAAATACACGGCACCTGCATACCCCAGCACGTCAAGGCATCAGATGTCATCGAAGTGCCGGCGGTGGGCGGCAGAGCCCCCAAACGTCTGGCCAAGGGTATTCTCGCTGAAATCCTGGAACCCCGGGTGGAGGAAATTTTTACCCTGCTGAAGAAGGAACTGTTTTCCAACGGACTTGAAAACAGCTTTCCGGCAGGATTTATCCTTACCGGCGGCAGCGTGGTCATGGACGGTATTGTGGAAATGGCCGAATCCGTATTCAATGTACCTGTTCGTATCGGTGTAGCCAACCGTATCGGCGGACTTAAAGATATTGTTAAAAACCCCGCATACGCCACAGGCGTTGGACTTGTTATCTTCGGCTCACAGACAGGCAGTTGTAAGCAGGTTGCCAAATCCGATTCCCAGGGGCTGCAGATGATTTTAAATAAAATGAAACAGTGGTTTAAAAATATTATTTAAATCCAAAATGGAGGTGGATATGACTTTCTCTTATGTGGAAAACACCAATACGGCTAAAATTAAGGTCATTGGTGTCGGCGGAGCCGGCGGTAACGCGGTCAACAATATGATTGATGCCAAGCTTTGCGGCGTTAAATTCATTGTGGCCAATACCGATGCCCAGGCATTGGAACACTCCAGGGCAGAAGTGAAAATCCAGATGGGCACCCAGCTCACCGAAGGGCTCGGGGCCGGAGCAGACCCCAATGTGGGCAGGGATGCGGCCCTGGAAAGTATGGACGAACTTCGTGAAGCCCTGGCAGACAGCCACATGGTCTTCATTACTGCAGGGCTTGGCGGTGGTACCGGCACAGGGGCGGCGCCGGTCATTGCAGAAATCTGCAAGGATCTGGGCATTCTCACCGTGGCAGTGGCATCCAAACCATTTTCCTTTGAGGGCAAAAAACGGGAAAAGGCGGCCATGGACGGTTTGGAAAAACTCCAGGAAATTACCGACACCGTCATCACCATCCCCAATGACCGGCTGCGCGGCATTGCAGGCAAAGGTGCCCGCATGAAGGACATGTTCATCAAAGCGGATGAAATTCTGCACCACTCCGTTAAAGGCATCACAGACCTGATCATGATGCCCGGCCACGTCAACCTGGACTTTGCCGATGTGAAAACCACCATGCAGAAAGCAGGCAAGGCATTAATGGGCATTGGTATTGCCTCCGGGGAAAACCGGGCCACGGAAGCGGCGGAGCGGGCCATTTCCCATCCGCTGCTCGAAGATATCTCCGTGTCCGGTGCCAAGGGTGTACTGATGAATATCACCTCAAGTTCTGATCTGACCCTTGACGAAATGACCGAAGCCTGTGACCGCATCTACCAGGAAGTTGGTGACGAGGCTGAAATCATCTGGGGCCAGACCTTTGATGAATCCCTTGGCGATGAAATCCGCATCACCGTTATTGCCACAGGTATCGGCATGGAGCAGCCGCTTTCTGAAAACATGAGCCGTTTTGCCCCCCATACAGCCCAGCCTTATGCCCAGCAGGCCCAGCAGCCCCAGCAAATGCCGGCGGCCAACGGCACATACGGCGCTTACGGTGCATACCCGGCCCAGTTCTATGGACAGGGCGGGCAGACCATGTCCACAGGCCGCCCGGAACCCATTGCCAGGGGTACTCTGAGGGATGCCACGGAGGAGGATATAGCCAGCTGGGATGAACCCGTGCGCGTTGTCCGCCACAAAAGAGTGGTGGGAGAAGACAAACCATCCCAGGACTACGGCATGAACTTTGAGAGTTTTGATAATGACGATTTGGAAATTCCCACGTTCTTAAGACGCAAAGCAGATTAGTTTATTTCCATATCGCAATCGGCAGGCATCTTCCCGCGGTCATCGGCCACTACACCACATCCACCCCCTGGTGGCTGCGGGGATGCCTGCACTCTCAGTGTTTAAACCAGGCAGATGAACAAGTTTTTCAGTTTGGTTCATGTTACGTTTCAAGGTCTTATTTAACTAAGAGTTCGATAAGAGAATGGAGCAATGCCTTTCCTCTCTTGCCGGCGTTATGGGTACTGGGCTCGTACTATTCCAGAACACCATAAGTTGTGCTTTTTAAAATTGAAAACCCACGATATCTTGTGGATTTTCTGCTACGCAGAATGATACGAGCCCAGTGCCCATCTACCAGGACCTGGCGGAACAGTTCAGTTTTAACTATAAATACAACAGCGTAAAGCGATTTGTCCGCAGGTTAAACACAAAGCCCCCAAACAGTTCGACCGGCTTGATTTTTTACCGGGAGAAGAAGCCCAGGTGGCAGATCCGGCCCGGGTGAGAGATCCCAACCGCAAAGGCACCGTTGAAAAGGATTTATAGCCGGTTAGGCAGACGTACTTGTAATTTTATAAAGTAAACTTTGATTTTCGTCTTTATATTTTTCTTTGATGGCCAGAACATCATTTTTAACCGCAAAAAAAGCATCCACCACAGCCGGATCAAACTGGCTTCCACGACCTTCTTTAATAATTGCAAAAGATTTCTCTATGGGAAAGGCCTCCTTATAGGGCCGTTTGGTTGTCAGGGCATCAAATACGTCAGCAATAGCTATTATGCGCGCGATCTTGGGAATCGCATTTCCCTTCAGACCTTTCGGATATCCGGTTCCGTCCCATCTTTCATGATGGGTTAAAGCGATTATCTCTCCTAATTTGATAAATCCCTTTTCAGACCCCTCCAGTATGATGCCCCCATTGATTGTATGCTGCTTCATAATTTCCCACTCGGCAGCATCAAGTTTGCCGGGTTTGAGCAAGATTCTGTCCGGTGTTCCGATTTTCCCGATATCATGCAGTGGCGCGGCATATAAAATGGATTCCACGGTCTTTTCTTCAAATCCCATCTTTCTGGCCACGGCAGCAGAGTAATTGCTCATACGAAGGATATGCGCCCCGGTATCTTCGTCTTTGAATTCGGCAGCTCTGGCGAGTCGGTAAATGGTATCCAGGGATAAATTTTTTATGGTTTCATAAGCGTGTCGCAGTTGTCTTGTTCGCTGCTCCACCCTTTCTTCAAGCACACGATTCTGATTATATAGTTCAAGATGCAAACGTATCCTGGCATGGACAATGGGGGCAGATACCGGTTTGGTAATATAGTCGACGCCCCCGGCTTCAAACCCTTTTTCTTCATTATCCACATCCCCCATGGCCGTCACAAAGATAACAGGAATTTTAGCCGTCACAGGGTTGTTTTTTAACCGCCGGCAAACTTCTAAGCCATCCATTTCAGGCATCATAACATCCAATAAAACAATATCTGGTTTGGCTTTTTGTGCCACGGTCAAGGCTTTTTGTCCGTCTGTGGCAAAAGACATCTCATACTTATCCTGCAAAATTTGTCTTAATAATTCCAGGTTGCCGGGCTCGTCATCCACAACTAGAACTTCGGGTTTCCATTTTGCCATTTTACCTCTCCAGCTTCGTTTTCAAAATCTGTGCAAAACGGGCCGTTTCCTGTTTGGCTCCGTCAAAATCAAATGTCTTCAAGCGATCCACAATGGGAGAAAGTGCCTCTTTTGAGAAATATGTTTCAAGTTCAACCAAATACGGCTCAACAATGCTTGGTTTGCACAGATCAAAAGCCGCCATCAGATCAGCAAAAACCTTTGCCACGCGCCCTGCATCCATTTCTCTCTCTGGCGCCTCTTCCTGTTCCTTAATCACCGCCAGCTGTCGAATTGACGCAACAGTTTTTGCCAGCGCCTGGGAAAAAGGCAAAAGAGCGGCTTGAGCCTTATCAACTTGTTCTTTGCTGAGCGCCGAATCAACGACTGTAATGGTATCCGTTACTTCGCTCAAAGACAGGTTCCCTGCCACACCCCTGAGTTTATGTGCCATGCGATATGCGCTATCCAGATCTCTTTCATTTATATAACGTTTTAATTGCACATCTGCAGTACTGTAATCAAGCAGAAACAACCGCAAACCACTGACAAAATTTTCCCGGTTCTTCCAACGCTGAATCGCTTGGTCAACGTCAATACCATCAAGGAAAGGCAATTTTGATTCCAACGCTGCAGAACCTGCCGGCCCAGGACTTTCAATACGCGTTCCCACACCCTCCGGAACCAAGCTTTCGATGGTTTTAAAAAGTTTGCTGAAATTAATCGGCTTGGCCACAACCGCATCCATTCCCGCTTCCAGGTATTTTCGTGCCTCCTCCTGCATGACTGCGGCTGTCATGGCAATAATCGGCACACGTCTTTTGGTGCTATTTTCAAGCCTTCGAATGCGCCTGGCAGCTTCAACACCTCCCATTACCGGCATTTGAATATCCATAAGGATAATATCAAAGTCCGCGCTCTGAACAAAATCAACCGCATCCCTCCCGTTCCAGGCCACAGTCACCTCATGGGCCTTTTGTTCCAGGCGTATTCTGGCCAGATTGACGTTGGCCTGGACATCTTCAACCAGCAATATCCTGAAGCCCTTTCGTGTGCCGGCCCAAACAGGGGTTGGCAGGACATCGGACGAATCATCATCCGGGACTTGATCGGTGGGGCGCAGTTGGACTGTAAAATGAAATGTGCTCCCTTTGCCCTCCCGGCTTTGGGCCCAAATATCTCCGCCCATCAGTTCCACCAGTTCACGGGCAATTGTGGTGCCAAGGCCTGTGCCGCCGTATCGGCGGGTTGTGGATGCATCGGCCTGGGTGAACGGATCAAAAATCCGGCGTAACCGGTCAGCCGGTATCCCGATACCGGTGTCTTCCACCTCGAAGTGCAGCTTGTATTCCGACTCTGCGGGCATGACCCGCAGGATCACCCCGCCTTTTCCGGTGAATTTAACGGCATTTCCCGCTAAATTCATCAGGATCTGCTTCAATCTCAAAGGATCGCCGAGAAAGACACCTGCAACCGCCGGATGGATATCCAGCTCAAGATATAATCCTTTTTCTTTTGCAGCTATATTCAGTGCCGACTGCACATCATGCATAAGACGGGAAATACGCAGAGGATGTTGTTCAATGGTCAAAAGCCCATTTTCCAGCTTGCTGATATCCAGGATATCATTGATCACTTCCAGAAGGCTGACCCCTGCCTTTCGTGCGGTAGTGAGATGTGCCCTCTGCTGCTGTTTCATCAAGGGCTCTTCCAGGACCAGTTCCAGAAATCCGAGTATTAAGTTTAAGGGGGTCCGTATTTCATGGGACATGTTGGCCAGAAAATTGCTCTTGACACGAACGGCTGTTTCAGCGGCCTCCTTGGCAGATAACAGCTGGAGCTCCACCTGTTTCTGGCGGGTGATGTCACGAACGACCGCTTCAAGGACCGGCTGACCGTGAAGCTCAATCCGATTTAGGAGAATATCGGCCGGAAAGGTTACTCCGTCCCGTCTTTTAAACAACCATTCGAATCGACAGCTTTTCTCTTTAAAAGCAGTGACTGTCAATTCATTGATTCGTTCAAGGGAATTGTGTCCGTCGGGCTGACATTGCGGAGACAGGACAACTATATTCAGCTGAAGGCAATCTGCCAACGAATTGCAGCCAAACATTTTCAGCGCAGCCGGATTACAATCGATAAACCGATTTTGATCCATCAGTATAACGGCATCCCCGGTGGCCTCATACAGTGAGCGAAATTTAACTTCACTTTCCAGCAGGTCTTTTTCTGCATCCTGACGCATGATAAACAATGCCAATACCCTGGACAGATTTCCCAAGGTATCAAGGGTTTCCGGGTCAAGAGGACTGCGTGAAAACAGCCCCAGCACACCGATGGGCTGACCTTCTGCGATGAGCGGGTAGCCGGCAAAGGCAACCATCCCTTCACGCCGGGCCCACTCCTGGTCATGTATCCAGGGATCGCCGATGACCTGGTTGGAAAAATGCGGTTTTTTTTCAGAAGCGATCTGACCGATTTTGTAAGACCCCACAGGAACGCGGCTGTGTTTACCGTCAAGATGGGTGTACATTCCGGAACTTGCGTAAAGCTCAAGCACCTGTGCATCGGGATTGAGTATCCAGACCCGGGCAAACGCAACATCCAGATGCCGCACAAGGGACTGGGTGCAATGCTGTAAAGCATTGGACAATTTAATCCGGCGCGTCAAAAACAAGCCGATATCAGCCTCCAATGCAGCATTCCGCTGACGCCGCCACAGCGCATCTTCCTGTTTTTTACGATCTGTGATCTCTTCTTTGACCGCCACATAATGGGTAATCTTGCCATGGGGGTTCATAACCGGTGAAATTGATGCCAATTCCCAATAGATCTGCCCGTCTTTATTCCTATTTTGGAATTCACCCTGCCACTGGCGTCCGGCTGTAATGGTATTCCATAATTCTTTGAAAAATTCCGGCGCATGCCGGCCGGAACTTAATGTCCGGGAGTTCTGCCCCCGCACGTCATCCATTGTATAGCCGCTGACTTCGGTGAACTTGGGATTGATGTACTCAATGTTGCCGTCGCAATCCGTGATCACCACCGAGGCCGGACTGGCATCTATGGCCCTGGAAAGCTTTTTCAATTCGACTTCGGCATAGAAACGGTCCGTGATATCCCGAATACTCCAGACCCGCCCTACGATCCTATCCCCAATGCGCTGGGGGATCGAATAACGTTCAAGAATTCTACCATCTTTCAGCGCCAGAAGATCAAAGCCCTCCTTTTCAGGCTGATGATACATCTCTTTTGCTTTTTCAATGAATGCGCCGGTATCTTTTACTCTGCTGCCCACATATGCAAGCAGAAGGCTGTTATCACCTGACGACAAAATGTCTTCCGGTACCTGCCACAGATCTGCAAATTTATGGTTGAACCTTGTGATTTTTGTCCCGTCACAGCTGACGACCAGTATCCCGTCCGCGGTGGATTCCAATGCCGCGTCCAGCAGGGAGATGGAATTGACAAGGGCCTCCTCGGCATCCTTAATCTGGGTGATATCGATAAAGGTGGCCAGGAAACCATCTTTAATCGTATTCCCGGAGATAATCACCTGTCTGACATCTTGGTTTTTACATGTTACCCGGTATTCAATGGGTTCGATTTCAAAACGACCTTCCTGGGAGTTTTTCACAGCCTGGTCCCATGTTTCCATCACCCATCTGCGATAATCAGGATCAGGGTAGGCCAGATGCCACCACTGTTCAATAGAAGGGATATCGTTTCGGGTGTATCCGAAAACCTGTCTGAACTTCTTGTTAATAAACTTGATGTCACCCGCACTGTTCACCAGGCACAGTGGAATGGCCGCAACATCAAAAAGGGTGCGGAATTTGGCTTCGCTCTCACGCAATTTTTCTTCAGCTTTTTTGCGTTCAGAAATATCCTGAATGGCACCAATCAAGCCACCGATCTGCCCTGTATCGGTGGTAAAAATTGCTTTGTAAAAAATGACATCCCGGATATCCCCATGGGCATCCCGAACCTGGGTCTCATAAACCTGAGTTCCGCCGTTACAAAGCAGTTCATTATCTTTTGCATGGTAAATTTCGGCAAGCTCCGGCGGGTTGAGGTCAAATACGGACTTACCGACCATCTGCTCTTTTCTCTTGCCGTAAAACTGTTCATATGCCTTATTAAAACCAAGATACCTGCCATGATGGTCCTTGTAAAAGACAGGTATGGGAATGGCCTCAAGCAATGCGTTTTTAAAGGTTTCGCTTTCCTTGAGCTTTTTTTCAGAAAGCTTTCGTTCTGTAATATCCCTGCTAAAGGCAATGAACTCAATTTTTTCAGCCTCCTGATAGATCTGCACACTGACTTCAATATCAAAAACAGTTCCGTCTTTCCGACGCTGGACGCTTTCAAAACGGCCATGGCCTTTTTGAACAATTGCCTCCATCAATTCTTTGATTTCATCAGCCGTCATCTTTGCATCCAGATTTGCAATATTCATGGATGCCAGTTCCCGGGCCTCATAGCCTGTCATGTTGCATAGTGAGTGGTTCACCTCAAGAATTTTTCCGGTTTCATCCACGCGGCAGAATCCATCCATGGCCGTCTGAATAACCCGGAAATGTTTTTCCAAAATCTCTTTCAGATAAGACAGGTGGGTACGCATTTCCCCCCAATGGAATAAGACCAGAGCCATAACAACCATGGTAAAAAAGGCAGATATACGTATCAGGTTTTTGTTTGCCCTTTCAGACATGGCATCAACTTCACCAAGCCCCTTAAACAGGAAAAAATTTGCCATGGTTTTTTTCTGCTCATCCAATAGTGATGGACTCGTAAAAAGTCCAAAATCAATTTAACAGGTTAATATTATTGGCTAAAATTCGATTTTTAGCTTGTATTAAAAATATTTATTTTGTATAACATACTCTATGTTATCAATAACTTATGGTTGACTAAATGATTAAAACAAATGACCACAATCAGCTCCACCTTTTCGATCCTTGGGACTTTTTAAGCCCGAAGCGCAGGAAATTGCTCGATGACTCCTGGGCAGGGCTTTTTCAAAAAGAAATCCTCCGCTCATTACCGGTCAATCTGATCAAACCCTATTTCTCAAGAGAAGCAGGACGTCCTACAAAGGAACTCTTCACCATGCTCGGTGTTTTGCTGCTCCAGCAAGCTCATGATCTTACTGACGAAGAAACCGTATCGCAACTGGCATTCAATATTCAATGGCACTATGCCTTGAATTTAACGGAAGAATCGGATGCCGCCAAATATCTATGTTTGAAAACCCTGTGGACCTTCCGTCAACTCATGATCGAAAAGAAACTGGACAAAGCCCTCTTCAATGCTATTACAGACAAACTTGCAGCAGTGTTTGAAGTCAATTCTGACAACCAAAGAATCGATTCGGTCCATGTTAAGTCAAATATGCGACGGCTGGGAAGAATCAGTATCTTTGCAGCGAGTATCAATAAATTTCTGGTTAACCTGAAACGCAAGCACCCTGACCATTTTTCCGGTATCAGCACCGATATTATCGGGAAGTATATTTCGGAAAAGGCATTGTCCTGCTTTTCCATGGTAAAACCCTCTGATTCAGCTAAAACTCTTGCAAGTGTCAGCAAGGATCTTTACCATCTGATCCAGGAATTTAAAAGCGACTCTGATGTTTCATCCATGTACAGCTACAAGCTGCTTGAAAGGGTTTTGAAAGAGCAGTGCAATCTGGAAGTTGATCCTGAAAGTGGCCAGAAGGTTGCGCTTAAAGCTCCAAAAGAGATTCCTTCAGACTCACTTCAAAATCCTTCAGACCCTGATGCGACCTACAGCGGACATAAGGGACAAGGTTACCAGGTTCAGGTGATGGAAACCTTTACAGAAACAGAGGATGAAGATGAGAAGGCCGGAACCTTGAATCTTATCACTCATGTTGAGGTGGAACCTGCCTCGGCAAGTGATGCCAATGCTCTTATCCCTGCAATTGATGCCGCCAAGCAGAGAAACCTTTCTCCCAAAGAACTCCAGGCGGACTCTCTTTATGGAAGCGATGAGAATCACCAGATTGCCCAGTCAGATGGAATTAATCTTGTTTCGCCCACCATGGGAACGACCAAAAAGGAAAAGCTCAGCCTTACTGATTTCAACCTTGCGGCAGATGGGCAGATCATAACATGTCCGCAAGGGCATGCCCCGGTTTTTAAAAAGAAAAAGAAGGAACGGATTACCCAAGGTTTTCCCCTTGATACCTGCATGGGCTGCCCTCAACTGGAAGATTGCCCGGTAAAACAGGGGAAAAAGTACGCGTACAGTCGATATACCGCTAAGGCTGCAAGGATCGCCCGAAGAAGAGCTTATGAACAGACAGATGAGTTCAAAGATAGATATCGGTGGCGAGCCGGAGTCGAAGCAACAATGTCCGAATATGATCGACGAACCGGGGTGAAACGATTAAAATATCGAGGTCTCCAAGCAGTAAGGTTCGCGGCAACCTTAAAAGCAGCAGGAATCAACCTCTTCAGGGCAACTATTGTCCAGAAGGCGCTTAGCTATGCATAAAGGAGGCATAGGGGAGCCCTTTCGGGGTGTAATACACTGCTTTTTGGAATGTCAAAGAGCAATTTGGCTTATAAAAATTGTTTTTTAACAAGTTTTGATCATATGATCAAAATAGTGTTCAAACTCAAAAACAGGAGCTTGATTTGGGCTCTGACTTTTTACAGGACCATCAATAGTGTATACAAAATCACCAGAGAGCCAATTGGGGTGTCAATCCTGTATGTTGAACTTTGATTGAAAAACAAATCCACTCCCGTGGCCTGGATATGGTCCAATAGATATTGTGGCGCATTTTTATTGGCAACATAGTACTGTCCCACAAATTTGTCGGTGAAAGGAAATCGAATCTGATTTTTATATTTTTTATGAACCAGAATCACCGTTTCAAAGCCTTCACTTTTGAGATTTTCAGCTATGGAATTAAAGTGAGTGATGATCTCTAAAAAGCCCAGAAATGCTCCACCGCTGTCATATACGGGAGCCATTGCTTTAATTGCAATGTCAAATTTCCCCACACTTATGGCCGTTGTTGCTCCGGGGTTGGACGCCATACGACAAACATCTGTCCGTATCTTGCGCAGATCATCACCATGGGCGTCTGTCCAGGAGCGATAAAAAGATTTCCCCTCTTTATCAACAATCTGTATCCACACATTTTTAAAACTGGTTTCCCTGCGCAAAAGAAGAGAGAACTGCGACAGATCCAGCCCCAGGGGATCGCAGACAGCCAAGGCCCTTTGCACGGAGCCTGTTTGGGCCAGCGCCAAAGCAATGCCAAGGGTGGCGTTCTTTTTTTCATCGATGAGTGTCGTGATCTTTCTTGCAGCAAGCTCACTGACCTTCCTGTAATTTTTTTCCGTGTGCTCACGGATGTGAATGGCTGCAAACTTTTCTTCGATGGCCACAACGAACAGGCAGGCGATTATGAAGAAAAAAAAATAAAACATTTTGGGGTTGGTTTTCGTCTTCTTATTCATTTTTTACTCGATTTTTCACTCGATTTTCGGCGATTACAAAACGATTCCCAAAGCGACAAACATTTGAATATATAAATACTAACTTCACTCTCACAGGAAATCAACACATACCTTCGTCCCGGATTTATACCTTTCCAGTCGTCAAACCATGCCACAGATTTTGGGGACAATGGTGTCCACCGCACATTTTCGGCAATATCCCAAAAGCAGGAAACAAGTCTTATTCTTTATCAATTAAAGTTACGTTAAAACGACAAATAGCTTGCATTTTATATTAAATACATATATAAGGTTTGATTCTGTATTAATATTGATATCCAGGGCTGGCGGTGCCGCCCTTTTTACTTTTAAGGAAAACCATGTCCCATAAATGTGTAGCCCCGGCCGGGTTTGACGAAATGAATTTGAGCCCGGCTGTTTTTGCTGCGTTACAGACCGTTGGCTATGAAACTCCGACACCAATCCAGACCATGACCATCCCCCGTATGATGGAATATAAAGACCTTCTGGGTCAAGCCAGGACCGGAACCGGAAAAACAGCGGCCTTTGCACTGCCCCTGCTTTCCCGGATCGACCTTGAAAACAAAAGGCCCCAGGTTCTTGTCATCACCCCGACCCGGGAGCTTGCCATCCAGGTGGCCCAGTCCTTTAAGGATTATGGCGCAAACATGAAGGGTCTGAATGTCCTGGCAGTATACGGCGGCCAAAGCTACAGCGTTCAGTTAAACCAGCTGAAACGGGGCGTCCATGTGGTTGTGGGAACTCCGGGCCGGCTTATGGACCATATGCGGCGTAAAACCCTGAGTCTTTCTGATCTTACGGGCCTTGTTCTGGACGAGGCGGATGAAATGCTGCAAATGGGTTTCATTGATGATGTTGAATGGATTTTATCCCAAATCCCCCAGCCCACACAGATCGCACTGTTTTCGGCCACCATGCCGGCTCCCATTCAGAAAATTGCAGGCAAATACCTTAAAAATCCTGAAAAGGTTATCATTCATCACGACTCAGATGTCACCAGCACCATTCACCAGAAATTTCTGATGATTCAACACATAAAAAAAAATGATGCACTTATCCGGATACTTGAAGCCTTAACCCATGATGGCGTCATTGTGTTTACCAAAACCCGGAACGACACATTGGAGGTTACAAAAGTCCTGGAAGAAAAAGGGTTTAAAGCCGAGGCGTTGAACGGTGATATTGCCCAGGCGGCCAGGGAACGCACAGTCAACCGGTTAAAAAACGGAAATATTGATATTCTTGTGGCCACGGATGTGGCGGCAAGGGGGCTTGATGTGGAGCGGATTTCCCACGTCATCAACTACGATATGCCCAGCAAAACCGAACCTTATATTCACAGAATCGGAAGAACCGGGCGGGCCGGGCGGACCGGTGAGGCCATTCTATTTGTCCAGCCCAAAGAGAAATGGATGCTCAAACAGATCGAAAAAGCCACGCGCCTCCAGGTTGAAGAAATGACTCTGCCAACCAACAGGGAAATCAACAGAAAACGGGTGGATGATTTTAAAAATAAAATCGCCCAAACCATCAGTACCCAAGATGTAAACGATTTTACGGATCTTGTGGAAACCACCGCAAAGGAACAGGATGTTTCGATATCCCAGGTGGCTGCTGCACTGGCAAAAATGATCCAAGGCGGCACACCATTTCTGCTTGAAGAAAAAGCTGACAGACCTGCCGCAAAAAAGACAGCGACAGCGACTAAGACAACAAACAAGGTAACAACCAAGACAACAAAAAAAACCAAAGACCCCGTTGCACCCAAACAGCCCCAGGCACCCGACAGACTCAACCTCAATAAAATTGCACCAGCCGAAAAAGGAATGGAACGATATCGCATTGAAGTGGGTTTGAAGCACGGCCTGAAACCCGGCGATGTTGTCGGTGCCATATCCAATGAATCCGGCCTGGAAAGCAAGTTTATCGGTGCCATCAGTATTGACTATGATTATTCCCTGGTGGACCTGCCCTTTGGCATGCCTAAAAACATCTTCAATCTGCTGCAAAAAACCTGGATCAGATCCCAGAAGATGTCAATTTCAAAATATGCCTGCTAAAAGGATTTAAACATATACGGGGACTCTAATTACCTTGAGTTTCAGTGCCCGGCACTGAAACTCTGTGCTCTCTGTGTCCTGTGTGGTGAAATAAAAAAACGCGGGCGAAGCCCGCTACTTTTACACTCCGGGAGATTGAAGAGAAACATTCAATCCCTTCGGGATTTCTTGTTTTAAAACCACAGAGGACACAGAGGTCTGGCTTAGGCCAAACTGCACAGAGATGGACTTTATGGCAAAAAATCAACCCCGGCAATGAGGTTGATGTGATACAAAAAGGCAGGGTTGGATAGGACCAACCCTGCCTTTTTTGGATATTTCATATCCGGAGATTACGTCCAGCACCCCTCTTGTTCGTGATGAAATCCCGCTTGACACTTTCGATTTTGCCGTCGGGATCTTAATTATTTCATGAAAGAACAAATTTTTTATAGGGCCAGCACACCACACCGCCGTCCAAATATTTAACATTTTTGTATCCGAGGCCTGTCAAAATACGCTCAGCTTCGTAGCCTCGCAGGGAAATCTTGCAAAATGCGATGATCTCTTTGTCCTGTGGCAGCTCAGAAAGAGTGCTTCTCAGTCTGCCTAAAGGGATCAGTTTAATCCTGGGATCTTCAATGCGCATCTGCTCATACTCCTGGGGTGAACGTACATCCAGAAATATAAAGTCATCTCCCTTATCTATTTTTGCCTGAACTTCCCCAGGTGTCAGGGAACGGCCGCGATTAAACAGTTTGTTTTCAGCAATATTGGCAGCCGTGATGATATTATCCATGGCAGGGGAAAAAGGCGGTGCATAGGCCAGATCATACTGAGCAATGTCGGTGACCTTGGCACCGGACGAAATATTGGCCACAACGACTTCCATGCGTTTGGCCACATCCCCCGGCCCCACGATCTGGGCACCCAAAAGCCCATGGGTGGCCTTATCCACTATGAGCTTAACGATAATCAATTTGGCTTCATCAAGGAAATGGGGTTTGTCAGGAGACGGCGCCAATACTGTAACACAGTCATACCCCATCTCCTTGGCCTGTTTTTCAGTAAGGCCTGTTCTGGCCACGTTGATATTGAAAACCCTGCATATGGCCGTACCGCAAACCCCTTTGAATCTGGAACCGATGCCGCAGATATTATCGCCAATAATTCTGCCGTGCTTGTTTGCCGTGGAGCCCATGGGCGCAAAGATGGGCTTTCCCGTAATAATGGAAACATTTTCAACGCAGTCCCCGCCTGCATAGATACTGGAATCTGACGTCCGCATGGAGGCATCCACCCGGATGGCCCCGGTTTCACCGATCTCAAGGCCGGCCTGTTTCGCAAGTTGAGTATTGGGATTTACGCCCACGGCAACCAGCACCAGGTCTGCGGGGTATTCCCCTTTGTCCGTGACAACTGATGTTACGGCCGAACGGTCATTGCCTTTTATTTCCCGCACCGTTTCCAATGTTTTGAGCACAACACCGTTTCTTTTTAGTTCATTGTGCAGGTGAAACACCATTTCGGAATCAAAAAGATTACCCATGGCCTGGCTTGCCATTTCGATCATGGTAATGTTCATCCCCTTGGCCTTCAAGGATTCCGCAACCTCAAGGCCGATGAGACCGGCGCCAACAATAACGACATTTTTTCCTTCCAGGGGACCGCCTTCATTTCGGATTTTCTTGGCATCCTCCACGGTCTGGAGAAAATGCACACCGGCAAGGTCAATGCCTGGAAATGGCGGTTTTCTAAACTGACTTCCCACGCAGAGGACAAGATCATCGTATTGATATTCAATGGGGGTTCCTGTTGAAAGATCAACAGCGGTTACAACTTTATGTTCACGGTCAATGAATTGCGCAAGCGTGTGATTTTTTACATCAATATCCTTGACCATCTTAAAAAAAGCAGGGTCCCTGACCACGCCTGTGGGCGTAGCCATGAGTTCATCATCATTGTCAACCTGCCCGGAGATATAATAGGGCAAACCGCATCCTGCATAGGAAATCAGTTCGCCTTTTTCAAGGATAGTCACTTCAGCATCAGGGTCAAGTCGTTTAATCCGGGCCCCGGCTTTAGGACCACAGGCAACGCCGCCAATGATCAACACTTTTTTTTTCTTCATATAATCTCCTTTAAATGTCCTGGGTACTTTTTCATGCGTCACATAGCATTAAGCTAACCATTTAAATCACACTTTGTGCCTGGACATGCCATATGGCTGATAAAAACTGAAAACATTACATATCGATTTGAAATTACAACACATAAAAATTTTACGAATAAAAAGAGCGCCCTTGAGTGATGAAGAAAAGTAACGCTACGAAAACATATATAACGCTACCCTGTAACGGCTTGGAACTTATTTCCCTTGCTTGAAATCATGTTGTCCAATTCATGACCGTAACTTGCCTGCAAAACGTTCTAAACGCCCGGAACTCCTTGAGTTTTTGTCTGGATATTGTTATGATTTTTTAAACGAATTCATTGGATTTCAAGAAGACTGATTCCTGAGCTATTTTCGGCCCAAATTCAAGACATTGCCATTTGGGGGCAACTTTTCATCAGACCCCCAAATTGATGGATGAGCAAGCGTTAATAACGAATGTAACAAGGAGATTGATATGGATATGAATCAGTTTATTCAAAATATTCCCAAGGCAGAACTGCATCTTCATATCGAAGGAACGTTGGAGCCCGAGACGTTGTTTCGCCTGGCCAAACGAAACGGCATCCGCATCAAGTTTAATTCGGTGGAAGAACTTCGACAGGCTTATCAGTTCAATAATCTGCAGTCGTTCCTGGATATATACTACGAAGGTGCCGGTGTTCTTCAAAACGAAAGCGATTTTTATGAACTGACATGGGAATACCTCCTGAAGGCCAAGGAGCAAAACGTCCGGCACGTTGAAATTTTCTTTGACCCCCAAACCCATACCGCAAGAGGCATTGCTTTTGAAACCGTCATAGACGGCATTTATAGTGCTTTAGCAGACGGTTCCCGGGATCTTAATATTTCATTTTGCCTGATCATGTGCTTTTTACGCCATCTGCCGGAATCCGAGGCAATGAAAACCCTTGTACAGGCGTTGGATTTCAAGGAAAAGATTATGGGGGTCGGGCTTGACTCCTCCGAAACCGGACATCCTCCCTCCAAATTCATGGGTGTTTTTGAAAAAGCGCGAGAGGAAGGCTTTAGAATAGTGGCCCATGCCGGAGAAGAGGGGCCGCCTGAATATATATGGGAGGCACTCCAAGGCCTCAAAGCCCAGCGAATTGACCATGGCGTGCGTGCCCTGGAAGACACAGCACTGATCAATGAACTCAAGCGCCGCCAGATCCCTTTGACGGTTTGTCCCCTTTCCAATATCAAGCTGTGTGTGTTCAAAAACATGCGGGATCACAGTTTCAAAACGCTGTTTGACCAGGGGCTTTGCGTAACAGTCAACTCGGATGATCCTGCCTATTTCGGCGGATATGTTGTTGAAAACTATCTGGCGCTCCAAGATGCTTTTCAACTGACCCGAAATGATATTGCGCAACTGGCGATTAATTCTTTTAACGCTGCGTTTATCAGCCAGGATAAAAAAGAGAAGTTTATTGATCAGATAAAAAAATTCATGGCTGAATAGACCGTTATTCCATAGAACAGCCTTGAGACGATGCTGACCTGGCCTGTTCGACACATAGAAATCCATAGAAAGCGGAGCATTACCACACCATTAAACACAGGCCCGCCAACATCACAAGGGTAGCAAAAATCTTGCTTCCTAAATTTTTTTCCTTAAATGCTTTACCGCCAATGAAAACGCTGACGATAATAGAAAGTCTTTTCATGGGAATTAACAGCCCCAGAAGCGCCAGAGGGTAAGTCGCAGCGATCATATACGTTTTATCAGAAATCACCAAAAAAAAGCTTAGAATAATGAATATCCACCACTTTGACCTTAAATTTTGAACCTCTTTATGGGCAGGTGTTTTTAATAATAAAAACACGGCCAATGTATTGGTTAATATAAAGATATAAAACCAAAACTGCAGATTAACCGGATCAATTAAATCACGAAGCAGGTATCGGTCAAGTGTTAAAGATAAGGCGCTGAAAAAGCTTGCTATAATTCCAAGGAAAAAAGCTTTGGATAAAATTTTATTTGTTGTTTCAGCATCTTTTTTTTCTTTCTTTGAAAGCAGTTGCAAACTTAAAACCCCGCTTAGAAGAATAATAATTCCAGCAGATTGCAATGGTGTCAGACTTTCTTTTAAAAACAAGAAACCGAATATGATGGAAAAAAGCGTGGAAAGCATCTGCAGAGGGGTGGCAATGGAGATTGGCAGTTTTTTAAGGGAATACAAAAAAAGAAGCCAGCCCGTGGTCATGGCCACAGCTTTCAAAAAGACCAATATAAAAAGTTTTGTTTCCAATAACCCAACCCCACCAAAAGTGGGGGTTAAAAAAACAAGGTTTAAAAATGCGGAAATCAGTAAAATGGTCTGCGGCGTAAAATCAAAACTTAATTTTTTATAAAAAACATCACCGATTCCTCGAGTAAACGCTGAAAATAAAATAAAAATAACCCAAGTCATATTTTTTTGATTACAGAGTAGTTATCGGACGAGCCTGGGTGATGAATAATTGTTCCCCGTCAAACGCCCATTCAATGTCCATTGGTTTTTGATAAACATCTTCAATTTTAAGACAAATTCGAGCCAGTTCGATAATGTGCCTATTGTTTAATTTTTGTTTTCCCCGCAATTTTTTTTCAACTTTTTCTGTTTGAGTGTCATTGCCATGGCGAACAATTTTTTCTTTTTGTTTTTGAATATTTTTATGAATAATTTGTAGATCGCTTTTGCTGACAATATAGTCATCCGGTGTAATTTGCCCGGAAACAATGGCTTCCCCAAGTCCAAAACCAGCTTCAATGACCATTTCACAACGATTTTTATTGATGGGATTTGCAGTAAATGCAATCCCTGAAATTTCCGCGTCAATCATTTTCTGGACTACGACGGCTACGCTTACATTGGCCTGATCAATCTTATTATGCTTTTGATAAAAAAGAGCACGGGGAGAAAAAAGCGATCCCCAGCATTTTTTTACCATATCAGGGACATGGTCAGCAGTAACATTTAAAAAGGTATCCAGTTGTCCTGCAAAACTATTGTCAGATCCATCTTCAGCAGTTGCGGATGAACGAACCGCATAAAAATCAGAATGAAATAACTGTAACTTTTCCAAAAGTTCTTTCTGGTACTTTTCTGTAAAAATCTGATCTTCAATCAATTTACGAATCCGCAGGGAAGTAACCTCAAAATCATCCCTATCTTTTATCAAAAACTGCAAGACCGACGTCAGCTTATTTTCCGATAAAAAGTTGTTAAATACTCTGGTTGTTAACACAATGCCCGGCGGAACAGGAATACCGGCATTTGTTAACTCGCCCAAGGACGCCCCCTTTCCTCCGGCAATATCCCTGTCCGCAATACCAAGCTGTTGAAACGATGCAATGGCAATATTTTTTTGCCTTTTCTTCAGGGAAGTATTTTTTTCTTCATAAAGAACGACTTCTGCCTTATCAGCATTTACAATGACTTTGTCATTGTCTTGAAAAATCTGTGTGGCATTTCTTGTGCCAATCACACAGGGCTTTTGCATCTCCCGGCTGACAATGGCTGCGTGACACAAAATACCGCCTTCATCGGTGACAAATGCGCCGGCTTTTTCCAATCCGGCCACCAAATCCGCATTGGTCATCTTGGCTATTAAAATATCGCCCCTATTCACTTTTTTGAGATCATTGGCGGTTAATGCAATTTTTACCGTTCCCACGACGCAACCGCCAAAGGCGGTTTGTCCCGTAACTTTCTTTATATGTTGACCAAAACCATCATCTTTTCTGACAAAGAATTGTTTAATTTCTTCATGCAACGTTCCTGTTAAAATCAGATTTTTCTTGGGGTTTCCAAAACTTGTAAAGCCTTTTTTTCGTTCTCGTATAGTGCTGACTAAATCCTGGGAATCGCCTTGAAGGCCGCCAATAATTTCGTCTGGTAATAGCCAGACAAGGTCCGTATAGTCACAAAGCCCCACTCTATTGGCCATTTCTTTAAACAAATTATGAACTAAACAATACGCCAGATTCATCATTTCAAAACGATGGGCGCGCATAAAAATAAATTTTTGAGTGATCCCGGCTTTTCTTATCAGAACAGGTTCTTTTTCATAAATTTTTTGAACAGTTTGCCATTCTTGCCGACCTATACAGGCATTCCTGTTTTTTTGCTTTAAAATATCAGCAAAGTTGTCGTGGTACATTTCTCGCAGACGATTAATGTAATCCGATTTTAAAAACGGGGTTCCTAAAAAACTGTACACCTTCATCCAGGCATATTTTTGAGTGTGACGTTCTAAAAGTGTAGAAATTTCTCTGTTATTCAACGCTTTTTGAAAATTTTTGCGAGAAATCTTCTGCATTTTTTTCCCAATTTTATACAGCGCATGGGGTCCTCTGATCAAATTTGTTTCATCTAAACAGCGCGTCAACACCGCCAGATGTTTGTGAAAATCTTTCCCAGGGAAATCATATCTGGCAAAGACCTCTTTTAATTCGTCACTGACAAGGGTTTCCAACACATCACCCAAATAATCGAATGTCATTAAATAGGGCATTAAATCTATAAATTTATCAGAAAAAAAGGTGAAAATTTTAATAAGCTCTTGGTTTGTCGTGTTTACAAGGTCTGTTCTTTTTATCTGATTAGATTGATCCAAAAGCCTGCTTATAACATTTGTGCAGCGCTCAATGTGATGTTCCAGAAAAGATAATTTTTGGGATGCTTCCTGTTGCAGCAGAGCAACTATTTTTTTTCGTTGGTTTGCCTTAACATACGAATCGCGACCATTTACCGTTAAAATCGTAGGATTTTTTAACTTAATTGAGGTCTTAAAAGTATCAGAAAGATGTTTGCAAACCCCTTCATTTTGCCAAGAGATAAAGAGAGGACAAATCCGCCACTTCCCCTCCAGATGCCATTCTTCAGATGTGATCGTTTTTATTTGCATATTTTATTGATGCCGGAAAAGCTGCAATGATCTAAATTTCAGTGTTCTTTTGATTCGTATGTCTATTTTATAATATTCCTAAATAAAAAACACAACGAATCATTCAAATGAACGATATTGAGGAAGCAAATAGAATAATAGGTAAAATGCACAGGATCAATAAATTCAATCCATTGGCTACCAGATAAAATGGGAATTGATTTTTCTATATGGCGCAGTTACTATGGATACAAGCTGTCATTTAGAAAAATAGTGATGGGACTTTTCTATTATTCCGTACAAAAACGTCTTGAGGATAATATTCCCCATCATTTTTTTTGTTCTGTGCTTTTTTATGACAAAACCCCGATCTGGTTCATGGGGGCTTGCGATTTTCTATTATGGGTGTCTCTAAGTAATTAGAGATGGCCTTATGTGAATCCATAGACAAAGGAATCTAATGAAGTCAGCCTGTTCTCTGCTTATTTTTGTCCATTTATGTTTGTGGTCAGGGCAACTGTATGCGCAACTTCCCGTAAATGATCGGGTACAGGATTTGGGTTTGAGCCAGGCAGAAAGAGCCTATCTCCAACAAAAAAAGATTCTGCGCATGCCCACCTATGACAACTGGCAACCGTTCAACTTTGTGGACAACGGCAAGCCCCAAGGCTATCTGATTGATCTGGCCTGCCTGATAGCAGAAAAGCTCAATGTGAACATAGAGTTCGTCCAGGGATACCCCTGGGCTGATCACATGAAAATGCTCAAAGCAGGTGGTCTGGATCTTGTGGGCAACATGGTGAAAACAGCCGAACGGGAAAAAGCCTATCTTTTCAGTGATAAAACAACGTTCAAACTGATGACCGGACTGGTCAGCCTTAAAGGACACACCCGGATCAGCCAACTGGGAGACGGCATGCTCGGTGTCATGCAGGATTCTGTTTTTGAAAAGTTTTTAGCCAAGCATCATCCCCGGCAAAAAACGATCCGCTATTCCAAGATGAATGACCTGATAACAGGACTTGTCAACCGTGAAATTGATGCCTTTATCGAGAATTATTCCGTGGTGAGCTACCTGTTCAACACCGTGCCTCTATTTGAAAAAAACATAACCATTAAAATGCTCGATGACGAACATTCACCCGAGCTTTTCATGCATTTTGCAGTCAGCAGAAACGAACCGCTTCTGATATCCAGCCTGAACAAGGCCTATAACTCCATCCCGCCGGAAAAACTTAAAAGTCTACTGGTAAAATGGGATACAACGATGTCGCTCCCCACCCTGCCGCTGACCAGTGAGGAGCAGGCATATCTGCAGAACAATCCGGTACTGACCCTGGGCTACGCACTCGGCTTCGAGCCTTTCCTCATAGAAAAGTCACCCAATGAGTATACAGGAATAGTACCTGACATTTACGCATTGATTGCCCAAAGACTCGGGATTACTCTGCGCTTTGAAATAGGTGACTGGAAAACAACGATTCAAAAGCTCCATGATGGCAAAATAGATGTTATCCCCCTGATGGACAGCCGTACGGCATTGCTCCACAACACGCTGATCAGTGAAGAAGTTTTTGAGATTCTCACCCAGGTATATGCCCCCAAAGAGACAGATATCCCGCTTAACTCCATTGAGGATTTGCATCATCTCCGGGTGGCATTTACCCAGAACATCCTTGTCCTTGATCGCTTCCTCTCCCAGTATCAAAACACAATGGACCTGGTGCGCGTCCCGACGATACTGGATGCATTTGCTTTGCTGGAGAACAACAAAGCCGATGCAGTGGTCTCCTTAAACACAGGCAACTTTCTTCTTGCGAAACACTTTTTAAGCGACATTGAGCCCGTTTTTACCATTAAGGGAATTACCATCAAATCCGTTTCGGCAATCCGCCCGGACGCCCCGATCCTCAGAGACATTCTGGACAAGGCGATACATTCACTCTCAATAAAAGAAAAATATGCCATCAGCGACAAGTGGCTCGGCATGCACCGGGAGCATCATTTGACCGATGAGGAAGAGGCCTGGATACAGTCAAATCCAACCATAAAGGTCGGGGTCCATGAAATCCCTCCGTATATTATCTTTGAGAACAATAAGGTCAAAGGATACTACGCCGGCATATTTCAGGAAGTCCTGAACACTGCCGGACTCAAGGCTGAATATTCTTCTCCTCTGCCTGTGGGCAACGTCCTTGAAGGAATGAAACGCGGTCAGTTTGATGTGGCCCTGGCCATGGTGGTTTCTCCTGAGCGAGAAAAATACATAGACTTCAGCAATCACCATCAGACTCTCAACGTTGCCATTTTTGCCGGGGCAGACGCAGGGGATATTACCGACCTTGCATCGCTGAGAACTAAAACTGTGGCCACCTACAGCGGTTGCGGACTCAATGGCTTTATTGCAGAAAATTTTGACCCGGCCGCCATTATCACCGGCGGGGATGCATCAGAGATGATGCAGTTGGTGGAGAACGGAAAGGCGGATGCATGTTTTCAGGAACAACACAGCGGCGAATACATCATCTACAAAAACAACCTGCACGGCCTCAAGGCCAAGGGATTCCTGACATCCCCGGACAAGGGGCAGGCCAAAGCCGCCATCTGGGGCGTGCAAAAGAAAAATCCCATTCTGAAATCCATTCTCGATAAAAGCTATGGCACCATTGGGTACTCAAAGCTTGAAAAATTGCGCCGGAAGTGGTTTCTGAGCGAAGATGACAAAAGCCGCCGACTCTCTGTTGCACAGACGGCGTATCTTCAAAACAATACATTCAACATCTATGTCAATAACTGGGAACCGTTCTCCATCCTTGCCAACTCGTCCGATGAAAAACTTAAAGTCCAGGGGCTCAGTGTCGATTTCTGGCGGGCCCTGGTTCAGGATCTGGGCGTCCAATACAATTTCATAAAGGTTGACACATGCGAACAGCTACTGGAAAGAATCAAAAAGGACCCCAACGCCCTAACGATTGCCGCCGGTAAAACCGAAGAACTGGAGCATCATGGGGTTTTCAGTGAAATCTATGATTCCTATCCCATCGCCATTATGACCAGACTGGATGCCCCCTTTGAAAGATCTATGAATCACCTTAAAGGGAAAAGAATTGCTGTCAGCCACAATTCCACTGTCCGCAGGATGCTGGAAAAATATTATCCGGATATAATCCTGATACCGGTTAATAACACCCTGGAAGCACTGGATCTGACGGCAAGGAAGCAAGTTTACGCGGCGGCTGATCTTCTGCCTGTTCTCAACTTCATCAGCCGCAAATACAACTATGACCATCTCAAAATCAGCAGCCTCAGCAAACAAAATTTTGACCTATACATCTTTGCCAATAATAACAGCAAAAAGCTGATCTACATCCTTAACAGGATGATGCCAACCCTTGCACCGGAAACGATTACCGACATAAAGCACAAATGGGGACACGGACCTGTCAAGGAGAGGATTAACTACAGATATGTGCTTGCCGCCTTGGCCCTGATACTTGTGATACTCCTGTGGTACTATCAGCGCAGCCGGCTACTGAAAATGAAAAACAAGGAGCTGGAAGCTATCTTTGCCACCAGTCAGCATGGTATCGCCCTTGTGGATTTGAAGGCGAATTTTCTTTATGCCAATGAGGCATACCTGGATATGCTTCAATACAGAATGGATGAACTTTTGAAGCTCAACTGTATAGATTTGAGTATCCAACCGGAACAAGAAACGATTCAAAAGGTTTTTGCCGAACTGCCGCACAAACAGATCATCACGGATTTGGAAAAACGGTGTCTCACCAAAAACGGCGAGACGCTCATTGCCAGCATGAGCCTTGCCATGATGCCTGACAAACAACGCATACTCCTGTCCGCAAAAGATATCACGGCAGATGTCACTGTCAGGGAAGATTTATTGCGGAAAAACAACGAATTAACGGAAATCAAGGAGGAGCTGGAGCGGGCCAGACAGCTGGCCAATCTTGGCATATGGGAATTTGATATCATCAATGACAGCCTGATCTGGTCGGATGAAACATTCAAAATCTTTGAGCTGGACAGGGAATCGTTTACGCCATCCTATGGGACTTTTATGGAAAAAATCCATCCGGACGACAGGCACAGGGTGGCCACGGCCTATGAAAACGCATTTCTCTCACGGGAAAAATACAAACTGACCCACAGAATTTTGACGGGAAGCGGCCGTATCAAATGGGTAGAAGAGCAGGGAGGTGTTGAATTTGACCCCATCGGCAAGCCACTGGTGTCAATGGGCACAATTTACGATATAACGGTACAAAAGAGACAGAAGAAAAACTTAAAGAGGCCATAGCCGCCATTGAGGCCGCCAACCTGGCAAAATCAGTTTTCCTCTCCAATATGTCCCATGAACTGCGCACACCACTCAATGCCATTCTCGGCTATGCCCAGATCTTTGCCGAAGATCAGACCTTGAACGAAAAACAGCAGAACGGCATCAGAACCATACACAATGCCGGAGAGCACCTTCTGATGCTCATCAACGATATTCTGGACCTGTCTAAAATTGAAGCCGGCAAACTGGAACTGATTCTCAACGAGATTAACCTGAAACCATTTTTACAAGGTATCTGTGACATTGCACGGAACCGGTGCGCTCTTAAAAAAATCTCATTTCGATATGAACCGGACGAACAACTGCCTGATATCATCGTGGCGGATGAACTGCGACTTCGCCAGATCCTGCTCAATCTTCTTTCCAATGCGGCCAAGTTCACCGACACAGGCTATTGCCTT
The DNA here is from genome assembly GCF_963665355.1 of uncultured Desulfobacter sp. Taxonomy (GTDB): domain Bacteria; phylum Desulfobacterota; class Desulfobacteria; order Desulfobacterales; family Desulfobacteraceae; genus Desulfobacter. Next base: position 2,259,863 of record NZ_OY762229.1, on the reverse strand, counting down.
TTCCAGGTTGAGGCGCACTCTCTTGAAGGGGATAAAACAAAATTGACGTTTATCGTGGAAGATTCCGGACCGGGCATTGCCAAAGACCTGCAAAAAGAAGTGTTTAAACCGTTCAAGCAGTCGGGTGACCGTCTAAAGGCATCCCAGGGAACAGGCCTGGGCCTGAGTATCAGTTTACAGCTGGTTGAACTCATGAGCGGCAACCTGAGCCTGACCAGTCCGGTTCATGCCGATAACCAGGCCGAGTATGGCCCGGGGAGCCGGTTTATCTTCACTGCTGTTGTGGACTCCCGTGATGCAGACGAATCCGAGATCTCCCATGAGCCCAAGCAAGTGCCCCGTCTTCACGGCTTTAAACCGGGCACCAAAACGATCCTGATCGTGGATGATCAGCCAAGCAATCGTGCTGTGCTCAAAGACACCCTGGAACCTCTGGGGTTTGCCATTGAAGAAGCCGCGGACGGGCAAGATGTCTTGGCGGCCTGTGAACGGCAGCGTCCTGACATCATCTTCATGGATCTTGTCATGCCTGTCATTGATGGGTTTACGGCCATGCAGCAACTGCGCAAAGCCCAGGCCTACGGCCGCATTCCGGTTGTTGCCATTACAGCATCGCTTATCAACCAGGATCACTTGCGGGAAAGGTGCCAAAAAGCCGGTTTCAGTGGTTTTCTACCCAAACCCTTTGCAAAACAGCAGTTACTTGAGACCCTTGCCGATCTGCTAAATCTCTCTTTGGATCGGGAAAATTTAACGGCACCGACTGATGAAAAGATTGTCCCCCCCCCGTCTGAAATTCTAGAACAACTGCAAAATCACCTGGAGGAAGGCAACATTGACGCCATTGAATCCATGGCATCGGACATGGCCCAGACAGATTCGGGACGCTACCAGGCTTTTGCCCTCTGCCTGGGGCAACTTGCGGCTGATATTCAAATTCAGGAAATCGAGCAGCTCATAGTTCGATTTTACAAAAAATAAGGAACATGTTTATGGATGGACCAATGATTCTGGTGGTTGATGACCAGCCCAACAACATCAAGGTGTTGCTCTCCTTTCTCAGGAATCATAATTTCCAGACCCGCATTGCTGAATCAGGCGAAAGGGCGCTGCAATTGCTCGACAGACTGATGCCGGATCTCATTTTGCTGGATGTGATGATGCCGGGAATGAATGGTTTTGAAACCTGTCGAAAAATTAAAACCGACCGGCAAAAAGCCGATATCCCCATCATTTTCATGACAGCTCTGGACAATGTCGAGGATAAAGTGCTGGGATTTGAAGCCGGTGGTGTCGACTACATCACCAAGCCCTTTGATCAGGCAGAAATGCTTTCCAGAATCAAAACCCATATTGAATTAAGAAAAAAAACCCTTGCTCTTCAAAAGAGTGAAAAACAGATTCGCATGATTGTGGAAAATGCGCCCATCAGCATCCATGAACTGGATTTACAGGGAAACATTATTTCAATGAACGCCGCCGGGTTAAAAATGATCGGGATCCCTGATGGAAAAGAGATTCTTGCAACGAATTACAGGGCAATCGTAAATGAAACGGACCTGTTGCGTGTGAACCACATTTTTGACAAAGCCTGCCAGGGAGAGATTTGCCAGTTTGAGTTCAGGACAAGAGGAGAAAACAACCAGGTTGTCAGTGCCAGGCTTGTGCCGATCAAGGACAAACAGGGCCAAATCGAACGATTGCTCGGCATTTGCGAAGATATTACCGAACAAAAAGAATCAGAGGAGAAAGTTCGGCAAATGGCGTTTTTGGACGGCTTAACCGGACTGCCTAACCGACGTCTTCTTGAGGATCGCATCAAGCATATCAAAACACAAAGTGAAAGAACGGCACGCTACAATGCCCTGATATATCTTGATCTCGATAATTTCAAACCGTTAAATGATACATGGGGTCATAAAGCCGGAGATCTGTTTTTGATGGAAATCGCCCAGCGCCTTACACAAACGGTGCGGAAGATGGATACGGTGTCGCGTATCGGCGGTGATGAATTCGTTGTTCTTCTCACAATCCTGGGCAAAGACAGTCAGCAGGCAACAGAACAGGCCGCCCGGGTCTCCCAAAAGGTCCTTGCCGCTGTTTCACAGCCCTGCCAGATAACCCTTGACGAAAATAATGGGGGCAAGAAGCAGAAGATCAGCCACACCTGTACCGCCAGTATTGGTGTGGCCGTGTTTGCAGGTGACAAGATTGCCGGTACCGATGAAATTCTCAAATGGGCAGACGAAGCGATGTATAAAGCCAAAAATGCCGGAAAAAACACCATTAAATTTTACGAACGGCCATAGGCCGACTTGGTCTATCAACACCCAGGCACAGCCCACAACGAAGGTTGAAAGATCTGAGCCGGTTACACAGACTTATATAAAACGATATAAAAAAATGATCCATCCCCCCTGATGCGCTATTCAGCGGCAAGGGTCTTTGCCGCAAGGCCTGCAAGGGTCAATCCGAAACATCCCGGGACCCAGGCCGCAGACCCGATGGGAGGTCTCGGGCGTCCATGCCCCCCTTCGGCATCCCCCTCGTCAAGGGGATCCACCATGTCTTTATCCTCAAAGGGTTCTTTGTTCAGGGGCGGTTCTATGGAATAGACGCAGGGTACCCCATGTTCCAGCCCCCTGCGGCGCAGTCGTCTGCGCACCATCCGGGCCAGGGGACAGACCTCTGTATCAAAAAGATCCCCGGTCCGGATCATGGAGACATCGGTTCTGCCTGCCGCCCCCATGGAGGAGATGATATCAAGGTCCATCTGCTTTGCCCCAAGGATCAGGCTGACCTTGGCGTTGAGTCCGTCAATGGCATCCACAACCATGTCCAGGTCCGGGCTTAAAAACTGGGACAGGCTGTCGGCATTGACAAAACAGGTGCGCAGATCCACCTCACACGCGGGATTGATATCAAGGACCCTGGCCCTGGCCAGGGCCGCTTTTTCCAATCCCAATGTGGAGTGCAGGGCATAAATCTGCCGGTTGATATTGGAGGCATCCACCCGGTCAAAATCCACAAGACGCAGATAGCCGATACCGGAACGTGCCAAAGCCTCCACCACAAAAGAGCCCACCGCCCCCAGGCCAAAGACGGCCACCCGGGACTTTTTAAGCCGATCCACCGCCGCCTTGCCCAGCAACTGCTCAAGCCGGGCAAAGGGATTGATCGGACTTGCATCCCGGGTCATTTATGTTCCGCCTTTGAATTTAAAACAGATCCAAACAACACTAAGCTGTTCTCATATCCGTGCCGGGCCAGGGTTTGAAAGTCCATACATTTTCGCTGGGCCGCCACCCTGACAATCTGCGGCACATTGGCGGGTTCGTTTAACGGTGTCTTGTCCGGATGGGCATCCAGAATAAACTGGGGAACAATATCCGGGGTGTCGGTCTCAAAGACGATCCGATCAAGACTGACCGCCCCCAGGGCCTGGACAACCTTTTTGGCATTGGGCCGGGTTACGGATCCGGAAAAGGAGATATGAAGATTAAACTTTTCAAGGAGCGGGATAAGGTCGGCTGATCCGGAATAGGAGTGGATGACACCGCCCGCAGCCAGGGGACCATGGTGTTTCAAAATTTTAAGTATGGCGTCCCAGGCTTTGCGGACATGGATGTTAATGGGCCGGTTCAGGTCGCAGGCCAGGGCCAGATGGGTTTTAAACACCCCAAGCTGCAAGTCCCGGTCAGCGCCTTTATCCATGAAATCAAGCCCGGTCTCCCCCACCCCGGAAGGTATTTTTTCCAGCCATTGTGCAAGATTGTCCTCCCAGTTCGGGCTTAAGGTATCAAGAAACCAGGGATGAATCCCAAAGCAGGGCAAAACGCCAGAAAACTTTTCCGACAATTCAGCTGTACGCTCAAAATTTTCTTGCATGGTGGCGCAGGTAGCGATTTTTTTCACCCCGGCGTTCTTTGCCCGCAAAACAATATCCGGGACATCATTGATGATCCTTGAATCATGCAGATGGGTATGAACGTCAATGAACCCGGTCATGTTCAGCAGGACAAAGAGTGAAGATAATCAAGGGCCATGCGGTAGCCATAGTGGCCGAATCCGGTGATCTGCCCTGTGGCGATACCGGCAATCATGGAGGTGTGGCGAAAGGGTTCACGCTTGTGGATGTTGGACAGATGCACCTCCGCAATGGGGCATGAGAGCATGGACAGGGCATCGCGCAGGGCCACGGATGTGTGGGTCAGTGCACCCGGATTAATAATTACGCCGGCCGGTCCCTGTTCAAACGCGGCATGGATGTAATCCAGGATTGCGCCTTCATGATTGGACTGGAAAAAATCCAGGACAAGCCCCAACGCATCGGCGCGGGCGTTAAGGTCGGCGTTGATCTGATCAAGGGTTAAGGCCCCGTATATATCGGGTTCCCTTTTCCCCAGCATGTTCAGATTGGGACCATTGATAACATGAATCATGCCGGGGACTATCTGGGATAGGGTATTCATCTTCTCCTCCCTGACCGCCTTTGTCCCCGGGATAAAAATTATCCCGGGGCAAACGCAGTTTTCAGTTATGCCGCGCTGCCCGCAGCAGCGGCTTCAAATCCCAAGTCAAAGGCATGAAGGTTCATCTCCACAAGCTTGGGTTTAATCCTGCGCCTGATCGCCTCTTTGACGTTTTCCTTTGAAAAGCCCAAAGCACCGGTCTGGATCAGGGCGCCGAGCAGCACAATGTTCACACTCATGGGAGAGCCGGCCTGCTTGGCCAGGGCCATGGCGTCTATGGCCACAAGGCCTGCGGTCTTCTCCTTGAGCAGCCGTTTGATTTCATCCACCTCGGGGTAGGCCCCTTTACCGATCCCCACGGTAAAGGGCGGCAGGGTGGCCGTATTGGTAATCACTTTTGCTTTGGCCGAACACCGGCCAATGGCGCGCAGGGTTTCAGCCGGCTCAAATCCCAGCAGGATGTCGGCTTCCCCATCGGAAATGATGGAGGAGGACGCATCGCCGAAAATAATGGAAGACTCCACCACACCGCCCCGTTGGGCCATGCCGTGGATTTCACTCATTCTTACCTGCACCCCTTCAATGAGGGCGGCTTCGCCCAGGACCTTGGAAGCCAGAAGATTGCCCTGTCCGCCAACTGCAACTATGACCATTCTTAATGTTTTCATATTGAACTTGTCTCCTTGTCTATTTCAATGGGAGGATGGCGTTTTCAGGGCAGATCTGGGCGCACAGCGCACAGCCCACACAGGTATCGGCATCAATTTTCACCCGGCCCTCTTCAATGTAAAAAGACGGACAGGCAATCCCGTTGATGCACTCCTTGTGGTCTTTGCATTTATCGGTCACCTCAAAGGGTCTGGGCTTTTTCAGCTTGATACCCTTTGCCCACAGAATACAGGGCTCTTTGGATATGACAACGGAAACGCCATCAAAGGCAAAGGCCTCTTTGAGCGTCTCTATGCTTTTTCTCACCTTAAAGGGCTTGATCACGGAAACATGCTCCACACCAAGGGCTTTGACCAGGGTCTCAATATCCACCCGGCCGTACCCGGACAGGCCCATCAGTTCCATGTCCACACCCGGATGGGGCTGATGGCCGGTCATGGCGGTAATGCCGTTTTCAAGGATCACCAGGGTGAATTTGTGGCGGTTGAACACCGCATTGACAAGGCCTGTGATGCCTGAATGGAAAAAGGTGGAGTCGCCGACAACGCTGACCACCTTCTGGTCCGTACTCTTGCTGAAACCGCAGGAGGTGCTCACGGAACCGCCCATGCACACCACAAAATCCCCGATGGACAACGGCGGCATAAAGCCCAGGGTATAACAGCCGATATCGCTGGGATGGATCACATCCATCCCTTCCGCCGCCTTTTTAATGGCGTAGAAGGTGGCCCTGTGGGAGCATCCGGAGCAAAGATTAGGGGGACGGTTGGCAATTTCGGGCACATCGGAGGTATCAATTTTCGGAACAGGAGTAAAATCCACGCCGAAAAAGGTCGCGACCTTCTCCCGGACCATGGCGGGATGAAATTCTCCCAACGGTGTAAACAGTCCGTCAGCCTTTCCCCGGATGGGGATGACAAGCCCCGCTTCCTGGGCAAAGGCCTTGATGGCCTCTTCCATGAAGGGTTCGCCCTCTTCGATGACAAGCACCTTTTCACACCCGGCCAGGAACTCTTTAATTTTATTCCCGGGCAGGGGGTTGGAAAACCCGGGACGAAGGATCTTGACCTTTGATTCAAGACCAAGGTCTTTTACGGCATCCAGGGCATAATGGTAACTCACCCCGTTGGCCACAACGCCCCAGGCACCCTGCCCCGTGACAAAGTTGAAGGGAGAAGATTCGGACATTACAGCGGCCGTACCCATGCGCTCCAGAAGCTTGACATGCAGTCCCCGGGCCACGGCGGGCACTGTGACGCAGCGCATGGGGTCCCGTTCAAACCGGCCCTTTGTCTTTCTTTCCTTAATGTCGCCGAAGGTGACAAAGGCATTGGAGTGGTTAATCCGGGTGGTGGTGCGCAGGATAACCGGCTGCTTCAGGGTTTCGGACAGCTCAAAAGCCTCTTTGACCATATCCTTGGCCTCGGCCACGGATGAGGGTTCAAGCATGGGCAGATGGCCGAACTTGGCATAGTAGCGATTGTCCTGTTCGTTCTGGCTGGAGAACATGGCCGGATCGTCTGCCGTTAAAATCACCATGCCGGCGGTTACGCCGATATAGGCAAGGGTCATGAGCGGATCTGCCGCCACATTGAGTCCCACATGCTTCATCATGCAAAAGGTGCGAAGCCCGGAGTTGGCTGCAGCGGCCGCAACTTCCAGGGAGACTTTTTCATTGGTGGAATATTCAAAATACAGATCCGATTCTTTGGACATCTGGAACAGATTCAAAGAGACTTCCGAGGACGGGGTCCCGGGATATGTGGTACCAAAAGCGACACCGGCTTCAACAGCGCCCCTTGCAATGGCTTCGTTGCCCAGGAGCATGATCTTCTCTCCGGGGCTGTCCTTTAAAAGTTTATGCATGCACACGGCTCCTTAAACAATAAAATCTGACGGGATGTAACTCCCGTCAGACGGCTATGGGGTAGTATTTAAAAATTCAGGTTTTTATTTCAGGAATACAGTTTTTCAGCATGAGCCAGGGAAGAGGCATACCCCTTGAACCCGTGGGTATCCTCGCAGGAGTTGATGGCACTGGAGGCAAAAAACCCTTCCACCATGGTTTTGTCCCCATGGCGGATCAACCCCATGAAAAGCACCGGAACAAGGCTGATTCCGTTCTTGCCGGTTTCAACACTGAAATCCAGCGGGGCTTCTGTCTGGTAAACGGCAAAAAGACTGTTCTGGACAGGCATCAGCTGAATAATTTCGGGATGATCATGGTGATGGTGGTGATGATCATGGCTATGATCACTACAATGCTGGCACATAATTTTTAGGCCTTTCATTCTTACAAGTTCTTACATATCAGGAACAACCAGGTATCACTTTGCCCGCCGTTCCCGTAAACAATTAACCCTTAATTATTACCGGAATTTATTATAAAATTAAAGGTGTCTGCAAAAAAAACTCCTGTTCTGTTCAACTTTTCGGGCATGCGCCTCTGTGTAAAGGAGGCCAAACATGTGTTGCCGTTTGGGCTCTAAACAGATAGTGAACAGAGAACAACTTAATTTTTGAAAACCCAAATACGAGACATAAACAGAAACCGGCCATATGCCTATCAGCGACTACGATGAGTTGAAAAGAAAATATGACGCCCTGCTTGAAGAAAATAAAACTCTGGATGCAAAAACACAGGCTGAAAAACGCCCCTTTGATCATTATCTGATCCCCAGATTCACATCTTTCAGATCACCACCCGGCGAAGACGAAACACAATTGTCCCTCCAGGAAATAAAAACCCGTTTAGTTTCAGATGAAATCAGAAATCAACTTATTATAGATGATGTTGTGGAATGCTGTGAGAAAGGTAGAAAATCACTTATTTTAACGGGTCGGGTCAGTCATGTGGCAGTGCTGGGGGGAAAAGCTGACAGCCAGAATATCAAATGTTTTTTGTTTAACAGGCGGTATGGGTGAAAAAACAACAGCCCGGGTCATCGGTGAAATAAATGAGATCAGAGAGACAGAACCCTTTGTTCTGGTTGCTACGGGCAGCTATATTGGTGAGGGTTTTGATAAAGCGCGGCTGGATACACTATTTTTAGCCATGCCCATTGCCTGGAAAGGGACACTGCATCAATATGCAGGCAGGCTGCACCGTCACTTCAAAAACAAAAAAGCCATGTTGGGCGACCTTTTTTCAACGATTGAAACAGACGGTGTTCAAATGGTATACAAATCCAACATTCACCAGAAATTTGCAATAATCGATAACAGGATCACCTGGTACGGCAGCATCAATCTTTTAAGCTTTGGTTATTCTGAAGAAAGCATTATGCGGCTTGAAAGCAGCAGTATCGCTTGTGAATTAGCTCAAAGTATCCGTTGAAAAAACATTTTAAAACCTTCCGATACGCTTGCGATACGCCGTATACCGGGACAAGAGAGTGACAGCCTGCCGGGCAGAATTAAACACCGGCACCCCGTTTTGCCGAAGACGGTTATTGATGGGCTCATGGGCTGAGCCGGCATCGTTGAACACCACCAGCGGTTTTTCAAAGGTTGCCGAAAACTGTGGCAAAAGAGAGGAAAGGCTTGTTTCAGTTGTGACAAAACCTTTGGGGTCATTGGCATCGGGGGTGTCCGAGGTGGCCGGTGCCAGGGATCCCAAAGAGACCACCACCGCATCAATGCCGGGGTCCTGCATCATCGCCTTAATGGATTCGGTGTAGACAATATCCGGTGCTGCCGGTGTTATATCCAAAGGATTTTTAACATCCATGATCTTTTTGAGTTCTGACTGCTCAAAAAGTCCGGCAATGGTTTTCCGGGTGGTGTCGCTGAACTTTGCCAGGCGCAAACCCGACCCCTTTGATTCCAGGGCATCCGCCACCCCCACACACTCATATCCGGCAGAGCTCAACGCAGCCACCCTGTCGCCGGAGACCTGCTTTTTATGCAGGGTCGAAGCAAGGCTGACCAGGCCGTCAAACTCCTCTATGGTGTCGGCCACAAGGGCTCCGGCCTGGCTCAGACAGGCCGTGCAAACCATATAATCCCCGGCAACGGAAGCTGTGTGGCCGGACGTGGCTTTTTTGCCTTCCGGAGTCCGGCCGGCTTTGTAAACCAGCACCTCTTTCCCGTTCCCAACCGCTTTTGCGATTCCCCGGCAGGCATGAAGCCCGTCCAGGTCCTGGAACCCCTCGGCATAAACGCAAATAAGCTCAATATCATCGGCATCTGCCATCCATGTGATGAAATCGCCAATGGTCAGGTCCATCTGGTTGCCCACGGTGATATTGTAGGCAGGATCGCCAGATACAAATGACGCCATGCGCACCACGGCAAAGGCGCCGCTCTGGCTGATCAGGGCGGCAGGGGCCGCTTTTTTGTTCCGGCGCTGGGGAGAGCAGGACCGGGGCGTAAAAAAAGAGTCCACCCGGCCGGGCCTTGAGATCACGCCCATGCAGTTGCCTCCCAGAAAAACCGGGCTCTGGCTTTTTTGCAAATGGGCCGATGCGATTTTTTCCATCACCTGCCTGGCCCTGTCCCGGGTATCCCGGGTTTCACCCAATCCTCCGGAAATCAGAACAATACTTTTGGCCCGGTCATGGTCAATAATCTGATCAATGAGATCCGGCACAAGTTCGGCCCGGACAGTAACGATCAGCAGGTCTGTGCTCCTGACCTGTGCGATATCTGTGACACAGGCAACCCCGTCAATATTCTGGGCGGCCGAAGTTATAACCCGGATATTTTCGACCGGGAACCCGGCCTGGATCATGTTTTGGAGAATGACCCGTCCAAAATTCATCTTTGTGGCACTGACGCCCACAATGGTCACATCCCGGGGGTGGAGCATATAATCGATCTGTTCCACCCGGGGGGACCCTTTGGGGGAAAAAGCGGGCGAAAATCTGCACAGCCCATCCAGGGGCACCATTTCATAATCCACCAGAGCAAAGGGGTTGACTTCAAACTCTTCGATCACATAGGGAGCGGCATCGTTGAACGGAGAAAAATAATTACCTGCGGCAATAAAGGCTCCAAAGCACTCCATGAGTTGTTCATCGGATATCAGCCGGTTCCCGCCCCGGGTCTGCCCGGATATTTTCTGATAGGCAATGGTCGTTTTAAAAATATCAAAAAATTCTTCCCCGCAGATGTCTGCGGTGGAGGCTGACACCACGGCCTGCCCCAGCCGGAACCGTTCCGCATAAAGTTCGGTATCTGTGCCGCCAAGCCCTGCGGTAATGACCATACCGAATTCCCGGGTCCACCGGAGACTGACCAGAAGCTCATGGCCCAGGGCCTCGGATTCGGACGGCAGAAACTGTGTGATCAGCACCCCTTGAATATTTTTATTCACAGCCTCCCGAAGCTGAACCCCCGAAAGCCCCTCAACCCCGGGCAATGTCTGATCCGGATTGTGCTCAAGGATCTGTGAAAACCGGTCACTGACCAGATCCACCATACGCCGGCCCTCACTTCTGACCTTTCCAATGGCTTTGGGGACCACCTTGACCCCACCGGCATCAGATTTATGGACAATGTCCGGGCTGACGATTTTCAACACCACTTTTTCGCCGGGGAACTGATCAAGCAGCTCACTTGTCAGGCGATGGTTGCGGGCCAGGAAACGGTGATGGGGCACCGATTCCGAGCCCAGGGCCGACAGCAGCGCATAGGTTTCATATTCAAATAGCAGGAAGCGGTTGTTTTTGGCCGCGTTTTCAAAAACCGCAGTCATCTTTTCAAAATCTATGAATAGTTGCATATACGGATTATCTTCCTTTTAAGCTCTTGGGGTACACCGCAGGAACGGATCTGATATGGGAATTATTGTGGTATTGTAGCCACAATCCCTGAATTTGACAATCCTGAAACTATATGCGATTTGTCCGGGTTATATTTGATAACAGACAAACTGCGGCCATAATTATCGATAATGATCCGGAATTCTAATTTCCACACCGGGAACATCTCGATATGGATGTGGTCTTCAGTAGTGAAAATTTAAAATGATTCTCCCGCCACAATACATCTGTTATTGAATGCTGTTTTGGAAGAGGCTTGAGCGACGATAAATAGACTTAAGTGTCGCTTTCCCAGAGGTTGATCAAGAGGCTATATTTTGATATAAATGAGCTGCTTAACATTGATTAACCAAGTGGGGTTACAAGCATAAAAGCGTAAATCACGGAACTGGAGAATACGCCAGGGACGAGGATGGATATGGTTTCCATGAAGTCCATGAAAATATGATGGAAGGATTTTCGTCTCTGCTACGAGGATGGTTGGGGGCACATCGTGGGATTTCACAGGAGGAACTCCCTACTTATCTTGGATTCTTCGAGTTCGTTGACAATGTCGGCAAACGAGGAAAGGCTCTACTCCATTCGCTTGTTGACCTTTTAATTAAATAAGACCCTGGAAAACAACATGAACCATTTTTTTATGGCTACCGTTAACGAAGAGGATGTATGCGAAAGCCAAAAATTAAATTATCATTCCAATGGAAAATTCGAATTGCATTTTGTCTGTTGTCTGTTGGCCTCACCAGTCTTGGTGTCTATTATTTTTATGTAGCAAGTTATCAAACTATTTTCAATTTGTTACAGAAAAATCTTAGAGATGTTAGTAGTGTAGGTGCAATGCTGTTCGACCACGACAATAGAAATGCTATCAAACGTTTAAAAAAAAAGGTTTTTGAAGAAGTTGAATTTGACTTGAAGAAAATTGATTCTCTTCCGGTAGGTGGAAGTACCAGAAGTATTCCTCCAGAAAAAGTAAAAATTATTCAATCGTCAGATGATTTTCTTACGATTCTGCACCGTCTTAAAATGATCAATTATGCAAGCTATAAAGGTGCAGTGCCTTTGTTGGATGATTACGAGGAAACCGGTCATTCGGGCTTCGCAAAAGGCATGATCGGGGCATATCTTATGGTTGGCGTGGATAGTTTGCCCCCCGATATGGGTATTTACCTTGTATCTACAGACGCTTGGGCAACGGATGATGGATGGCCTGGAAATCCAATTGGTACTTTGTTTCGATCTTTTGTTCCATTTTCAAAAATCAGACATCAAATATATATTCACAAAGAATTGATAACCGATTCTTTCTACAAATCCTTATCAGGAAGTATTCCCATATTAGACGAAAATAACATAACAATTGCCATACTTGGTGTAGATTATTCCGTTGGGCCCGAGCTGAACAAACTGATCAAATTAAAATGGATTTGCGTTGTCTTGATACTTTGCAGCGTTATCCTTTCTTTTCTGCTCTCGTTTATCATATCAACCTTCCTTAACAGATCCCTCAAATTACTGATAGAAGGGACAAAGAATATCGGGACGGGAGATTTTCAAACTCGGATCTCAGTTCCTTCGAATGATGAGTTTAATATTCTGGCTCAAGAAATCAACGACATGGCCCAAAACCTTCAAAAGATAACAGTATCCAAGGGTAAACTTGAACTTGAAATAATACAAAGAAAGCAGATTCAAAAAGAAAAACAAAAAGTGATTGAGGATCTTGAAATAGCCCTGGACGAAATTAAAACATTAAAGGGTATTGTTCCAATTTGCGCCAATTGTAAAAAAATTCGTGACGATAAAGGGTACTGGAACAACCTCGAATCTTATATCGAGAAACACTCTGATGCTTCTTTTAGCCATGGCATGTGTCCACAGTGTATAGAGGCGCTTTATGGCAAAGAACAATGGTATAAAAAAGAAGGAGAGTGATCAAGCAAAAATAAAAAAACATGAGCCTATTATAATTAAGGTTGCCATGTTAACTAAGGACTTATGGTATTGTTGATCCTCCAATTCCTATGCTTGTTAATTTTTTGATCTTGTGCTTTAAGGAATACCAATACCATCCGAAAGAGACCAGTGAATTTACAGCCTTCGACTTGACATTGTAGTCCCCAAATCGTTAGGATTCTATCCCCGTATTGATTGATACGCGATAACAAAACCGTTACCATTCTTATTAGGAGCAATACCGTGCCTCTAACTAAAGCCTCTATCATCGAAAAAACAGCAAAACGACTTGACCTAAAACGGGCTTGGGCAGAGGACACCACAGAAGAACTCCTTGAAATTATAAAATCCACGTTGGCTGATGGAGATGATGAATGAGGAAAAGTCGGATAGTTTATGAAAACTAATCTTGTATACATCGCCCCCTTTATGATTTCAGTTGCTCTGATGGCGGGGGTTGCTGCTATGGCATGGCCACATCACGGAGCAAGAGGCCGGCGAGCCTTTATTCTGTTCTGTTTTGCAGCAGGGTACTGGTCTTTTACAGAAGGTTTGCTCTACCTTGGTTTTGATATAGAAATAAATTTTTTGATTACCTGTTTTCAATATCTCGGAATTGTATTGACTGCTCCTACCTTTCTGATTCTCTCTTGTATTATTTTTGGCTTTGAGTCATGGCTGAAACCGTACAGGGCAAGATTACTGTATATTGTGCCGCTATTTACCCTTATAGCTGTATGGACAAATTCCTATCATCATCTTTTTTATGCTGATTTCTATACCATTGAATCAGGACCATTCCCCATGCTGGGGCTACATCATGGTCCTTTATTCTGGGTTAGTGTTGGTTATCATTACCTTTTGCTTGCCGTTGCATTCTTCTTATTATTGCATCAATTCCTAACCTCAAGCGGCTTTAAGCGTGGACAGGCAGGGGTAATACTAACATCTCTTTTTATAGTATGGGTGGCCAACGGCATATACATTACCGGGCATTCTCCTGTCCGAAATATGGACCTGAGTCCGATCGCTTTCTCTTTTGTTGCACTTTCATTTGCCTGGGGATTTTGCCGGTACAACTTCCTGGATATTATGCCAATTGCAAAAGCAGAAATTTTTGACGGATTTGATGATGCAATCATGGTCCTGGATAAAAAGAACAGGTTCGTCTCAATCAATCCTGCCGGAGAGAAGTTGATCCAAAAATCCTTCGTAGATGTCTCCGGAAAGAAAATTGATGAAGTCATCGACGAGGGTACTGGGCTCGTACTATTCCAGAACACCATAAGTTGTGCTTTTTAAAATTGAAAACCCACGATATCTTGTGGATTTTCTGCTACGCAGAATGATACGAGCCCAGTGCCCATGGCGGGAATCGGGCATGAATAAATTTTGGCAGTTTTTACACCTGCGCTGGCGAATTTGCTTTTTCATAGACCTGATTGATACCTCATTAGGTCTATGATCGGATGGACGATGATCAGGACGATATGGCGGGGTCCGGCTGGATCGGGCGGGGTAGAACTCGCTACCAAAAAAACTCGCTACATAAATATTGGAGGGTTCTTATTAGCTGAGTTTTTGATGGATTATTGTTTTTCAGCGTTGGTTTGTGTAAAATGAAGAAGTATGAAAAAAGCTATGTTCCCTTTAATTGTTGAAATCAAATGCCAGACGAAGACAAAATCGCTGTAGTGAGGCCTAAAATCAGCTTTGATAGGCATTGAAGCTCTAAATGGGAAAAGCCTTTAATCATCTACTGTTAATTGTTTTTCAACATTTAAAGGGAACATAGCCATGAAAAAAACACAACATGAAAATGAAAAATCAAAATATAAACTATTAAAGTCAATCTTCATAGACAATGAAGAATGGTTGATGAGCAGAATACTTGAGTATGCATTAATGCAGGGGTATTCAGCTTACACGTCAACTTTAAAGGAAGCTTGGCGACTATCGATATCCGGTTTAACTGGTTCCATTCTACAAGGGATTAAAGCACATACGACTGCTCCAGAATTAACTCCAGAAGAAGATATGAATGATGACCCAATCGCTATGTTTGGCATTGTTGAAGCACAAAAACATAGAGAAAGAGGAGTTAGTCTAAGCATGTTTCTTGGGTTAATGAAGTATTATCGACAGTCCTATATTGATTTAATCCACAATAAAATAACGGATCGGACCGTCTTTAGGGATTATGAATTATCTGTAAACAGGATATTTGATCGCATTGAGATTGGCTTTTGTGTTGAGTGGTCAGGTTCGAAAGGTGACAATACCATCTTGGAACTTCAAATCAATAATCGAATGATGACGAATGAAAAGAATAAATATCTGACCATATTTGAAAGTATTCCAAATCCAGTGATAATTCTGAATCGTGCGAAAAAGATTGATAACATGAACCTTTTGGCTGCTGAATTATTTAAAACAAATATTTCACCAGGGTCTCAATATTACTGTCTAAGTAGAGATCGCCAGTTGGAAATAGAGCAATACCTGGATGAAGATAAGCCTATAGATCCTTCATGTTTTGGTGGAGCAGCCCTGTCTGAACTTTTGCCGTGGCTTGAACATGAAATTAATAATTATGTAGACAACAATCTTGATTCATTGATTTTCGAAAAACAAATTGCCTTAAATCAACAATCATTTATCTACAGCATAAAGTTCTCTAAAATTTTAGATATAAGCGGCAAATTTGATGGAATCATTATAATATTAGAAGATATCACTTCGCTTAAAAGAGCACTGGAAGAGGTTAAGACATTAAGTGGTCTTTTGCCCATCTGTTCGTATTGCAAAAAAATTCGTGATGATAAAGGGTATTGGACCCAGCTTGAATCCTATATCCATGATCATTCTGAAGCAGAGTTCAGTCACGGGATATGCGACGACTGTATGGAAAAATATTATCCGGATAATGATATTTCTGAGGAATAGCAAAGCGACAGATATGAGCCCTCGGAATTTCAACTGATTTTCAAAGGGTTCAATAGTTCTGGTAATGATGACTCCGGGAAAAGACCATCAGTACGCCCCTTTGTTTTTGTTTGGGCTTTTCGTTCGTTAATTGACACGTCGTGCCATGGATAGCCCAAATCCTGCAACTGTCATCATCCCACCGGCTGTTCTTAAGATGGGTTTTAATGCCCACGATTCATGTAGAAAATCTCTGATATTTCCGGTAATCAATGCCCACACGGTGGTTACTGTAAAGGTGATGAATAAAAAGGTTGGAACAATTATCAAAAACTGTAATCCAAGTGAATTAGCGGAATTGATGAACTGAGGCAGGAATGCAGCAATGAAGATCAAACTTTTTGGATTGAAAGTAGTGACAATGTTCCGGTCCAGGTCATCGTAAAACACCCCGAGCATCTGCTCAATGATATTGACCTTTTGGGCCACGTTGTCCAGGTGGGTGTCATGAACCGAATTATCGATCAACAGGCTGACGGCAATGATCACAGGTCTTACGATGACGAGAATCAAGGTAAATTCAAAAGCTATTAGCTTTGAACGAATTGATCAAAACATGGCGAACATCTTGGTTTTACTTGCAATACGACTTAAATATAGAGAAACGGCTCCGAGCGTCAGTTAGCGCATATACAGTTCCTCACGGTGTATCGCACAAATTGTTAATTATTTTTAATGAATTTGTGTCAAATGATTTCGAGTCTTTGACTTTACATTTGTTATTTTAATTTAAGGGGAAAACGGTTAATTCCGTCAACTAACTTAGCGAAAATTCACAATGTAATTGAGCGACAGATATTCTATGACCTGTCGCTATTGACCAAATTTCCTAAACCCCAATATCTGGTGTTTGGCTTCATTTTGAAAAAATGAGTATAAGTGCTTTGTCAATTTTTTGTTCTATTAAATTGATTCTGAAAGACGTTAGAAAATAGGGAATTAATAAGTAGAATAGGCTCGTTAACGCTGCTAATCAGCCGCGGTGTTATTTTTTACGTCGGCTGATTAGCATGGAACGGCCTAAGTATGGCTTAATTGGGTGTAAAAGAAATTCCAAGGGAGCTTGCTGTCGTTTTCAATATTTTTAAGTCTTCTTGATTTATTTTGGCTTCTGGGTGACCAAGTTTATAAATCATAGGTGGCATTTCATTATGTTCTATTTTATCAAATACCATGTTTATATAGAGATCTCGTTTGTCTTTAGGGATAGAATCCCAATTAGAAAAATTCAAACGATCTCTTGCATCTCCAACATCGCTTGAGATCAAAATATTTATCATTGGCAAAGAAGTGTACCAAGGCCAACGTGTTTCGTTGCTGTGACAGTTAAAGCAAACTCTATTTAAAATCTTATCCGCCTCATTTCCTATTATTATTCCAGAATATCGTTGAGGTGGATTTCTTTCTGAAACTAAAATTTTTGAGACAAAATAACTTCCAATACAAGCAAGGATGAGTACACCAATAAGAATCAAGATAATACGTTTATTCATCATGTTACCTCCTGGATTTTGATTTTGAGAAATTAAAGATAAGTTCCGCTTATTACGTATCAGTAACCTAAATAAATATCAACCGTGGCCCCTTTATTTTTGAGGAATCAGCCAACTTAAGTCGGGTAAAAAGCAAGATTAAATTTAATATATTAAACTCTTGCCTGGGGCATTCCAATTTTCCCGGTTAAAAAAAAGTCTGTCTTTTAGTGCAAAAAGCATGATAGCGTTTGCTTATCTGAGTCGAGGCAGGAACAGCAAGGTTATAAAGACAGAACGTGATTATTTTGTACG
The DNA here is from genome assembly GCF_963665355.1 of uncultured Desulfobacter sp. Taxonomy (GTDB): domain Bacteria; phylum Desulfobacterota; class Desulfobacteria; order Desulfobacterales; family Desulfobacteraceae; genus Desulfobacter. The sequence goes on along the minus strand of NZ_OY762229.1, from coordinate 2,242,229 downwards.
CAATGAAGGGCGGCTTGATTTCTCAACTGTAAAATCGTTGAATTTACCGATTGGCAGCGGTGCTATTGAAAGTTCAATTCGTAAGAGTTGTGAATTTACGTCTTAAAGGCCCATGCACTTTTTGGTATCGGGAGAATGCAGAAAAAATGATTATGCTACGATCATATTATAAAGCAGGGCGTTGGAACTGCCTGAAACTGATGGCAACCACGCACAATCCAGTACCGATGGCATGACCGGGAAAATGGGAATGCGCCCGTAAGATAATAATCTTGGCACTGGTAAAACCAAATTTGCCACTCGAAAAATAATTTGGAGAAAATATGGACTCCTTCCTGATTCCAGGTCTGATAGCCGTGACCACCATGTCCCTAATAGTGGCCGTTTTGTACCTGTATCTTTACTTAAATAATAAGGACAGAATTCTGCAGTTCTGGAGCGCGGCCTGGGGAATTTACTCCCTGCGTTTTGTGATCCAGACTTCGGTGGTGTTACACTTTCTGCCTCCCTGGATGGTTGTGCTTCAAGAAGTAGCCACCCTGACAGGTACCTTCCTTTGTATTGCCGGTGCCAAAGCCTTTGCGAATAAACCCGCTGATACATGGTGGTGGTATGGGGCAGTAATTTCTATTGGCTGGGTGGTGTTTGCACAGATAGTACATCTGCCTTTTTTGGCGGCTGATCTGCCGATCGCCTTTTTTACTGGTTTGCTTTTTTGCTGGTCCGGAATCATCATTTTACACCAAACTCAAATTCGCAGCCCCGGAAGAATTGTATCCGGCTATGCACTGATACTTTGGGGTATTCATCGGGCTGACTACACATTCCTGAGACCTGTGGGATGGTTCGCTCCCTGGGGCTTTCTGATCGCCGCGGTGCTCTTTCTCACCGCCGCCATCGGCATTTTACTGCTCTATTATGATAAAATCCGAGGTGAACTTGAACGTGAGATTCAGGAGCGCAAAGAGGCCGAGTCGGCTTTTCAGGAGAATGAGAAGGACTTGAAGGCCTCCCAGAGGATTGCCCACCTGGGCAGTTGGCGGTTGGATTTAGATACCAATAAGGTCAGGTGGACGGAAGAGTTGTATCGCATGTATGGTTTTGATCTGGCTCTGACGCCACCCCCATACTCCGAATACATGAAGCTATTCACTCCCGAAAGCTGGAAACAACTTTCAACAGCTCTGTCCAAAACCATTGAAACTGGAATACCATATGAACTTGAGCTTGAAACCGTGTGGGGTGATGGGAGCAATGGATGGATGTGGATGAGAGGAGAGACAGAAAAGGATTCGGCAGGGAAAATCATAGGTCTTTGGGGTGCGGCTCAAGACATCAGCCAACGAAAACGGGCTGAAGATGCTCTGCTGGAAAGCGAAAAGCGCCTGTCTTTTGTGCTAAATGGAAGCCAGCTTGGATTTTGGGATTGGGATATCCTCACAGGAAAAGTCACTCGAAATGACATATGGGCTGAAATGCTGGGATACACTCTTGAAGAGATTGAATTTAGTACAAAGCAATGGACCGACCTTCATCATCCGGACGATAAAGATTTGGCCTGGCAATCCATCCAGGATCATTTGGAAGGACGAACATCAGTACATCGAATTGAGTACCGGATGAGAACCAAGAATGGCCAATATAAATGGATCTTGGATCAGGCCAAGATTGTCCAACGTGACTCAAATGGAAACCCCTTAAGAATGAGTGGCACTCATACTGACATTACAGACCTGAAGAATGCAGAAGAGAAGCTGAAGGAGAATGAACAACGCTATGTAAGAGCCCAACGTATGGGGAAGGTAGGAAACTGGGAATATGATCTTGTGAACGGGACCTTCTGGGGTTCTGAAATGGCCAAACAAATTTATGGGTTTGATTCAGAGAGTGACCGATTCACCACCGATGAAATTGAAAACTGTATTCCGGAAAGGGAACGTGTGCATCAGGCGCTGATCGATTTGATCGAAAAGGACGTTCCTTATAACCTTGAATTTGATATCCATCCTGCCTCAGGGCTTAAAGCCAGAACGATTCGATCCATGGCAGAAGTTCTCAGAGACGAATCGGGTGCGCCGTTAAAAGTTGTCGGTGTGATTCAGGATATCACAGAGCAAATAGAATCATTGAAACAAAAAGAAAAACTTGAAAAAGAGCTTATTCAAGCTCAAAAAATGGAATCCATTGGGACATTGGCTGGTGGTATTGCCCATGATTTCAATAATATGCTCAGTATCATTCTGGGCAATTCGGAAATAATGATGGAAGATATCGAACCTGGGCATCCATGTTCTTCAAACCTGAAGGAAATTCGAAATGCAGCACAGCGCTCAGCAGACCTTACCCGCCAGCTGCTGGCGTTTGCCCGGAAACAGACGATTTCTCCCAAAATTCTTAATCCCAACCATGTAATCGAGGGCATGCTTAAAATGTTAAAACGCCTGATAGGAGAAGATATTGACCTGTTGTGGCGCCCTCAAACGGATTTATGGTCCATTAAAATAGATCCTTCCCAAATCGATCAAATATTGGCCAATCTCTGTGTCAATGCAAGGGATGCCATAAAAGGCGTAGGCAAAGTCACCATTGAAACCGGCAATATTAGCTTTGATGAGACCTACTGTGAAAAGCACACTGGTTTCATATCTGGAAATTATATTGTAATCGGTGTCAGTGATAACGGCTGTGGAATGGATCGGGAAACGAAAACACATCTTTTTGAGCCCTTTTTTACAACAAAAAAGAACGGAGAAGGAACCGGACTTGGTCTGGCGACCGTATACGGCATTGTGAAACAGAATAGCGGATTCATAAACGTTTACAGTGAAATCGACCAAGGAACCACTTTCAAGATCTATCTGCCGAGATACTTTGAAAATTCCGAACAAAAAACAGAAAATGAAGTTCAGAAAGATTCACCAAAAGGCCATGAAACCATTCTCCTGGTGGAAGACGAAGATGCTATTCTGAAGATGACAAGACAGATACTTGAAAGGCTGGGTTATACCGTGTTGGCGGCAAACACTCCTGATGAGGCTATCAAAATCAGCAATGTCTCTGGCATTAAAATCGACTTGATGATAACCGATGTGGTCATGCCATCAATGAATGGACGTGAGCTTGCAGAAGAGATCCTATTGTCCTTTCCTAATATGAAGTGTCTGTATATGTCCGGCTATCCGGCAAACGTGATCGCCCATAGGGGGATATTGGATGATGGTCTGGATTTCATAAACAAACCTTTTTCAAAACAGGACCTTTCTATAAAATTGAGAAAAATATTGGATTGAAAATGAAATCTGCAACAACATTAAGTTTTCGTAAATTTTTATTGGAAGCGGAAAAAGCTCCCAGAAACGCCATCCTTAACTGAAAATGATAAAATATTGTCCTTATGAACGGCGTTTCTGTAGGTCGTCTGATCTGCAGTGCCAAAGGGATTATCTCTTTTGGTTATGACGAGGATTGGCTTTCAGCCCGCAACAGAAGACTCTTGTCCCTGCCCCTGCCTCTTACAACCCAGGTTTATTCTGGCGACCGGGTTGAAAATTATTTTGACAACCTGCTGTCGGCCAACATGGCATTGCGCAACAGGCTACAGGCCAGGGTCGGGCCCTCGTCCATCCGGGCCTTTGACCTTCTCTCTCACATCGGCAGGGATTGTGTGGGGGCCGTGCAACTTGTGCCCGAAGGGGAAACACAAAATGTCAAAATGGTCACCGCAGATCGGATGGATGAAGAGCAGATAAAGGCTATTCTCAAGTCCTTAAACGTTGATTATTCATAAGTCCTCCAAGAGCTGCACCCTTTCAGGATGCCAATGACCGGGCATAAGGACCTGTGCCTCTTTACCGTCGCCATTCATGCCTGGGTTATAGCATATTTTTTAATGTTTCATTGGTATTGAGAACCTGTGCGTAAGGTACGGACAACGCAGCCATAAATGAGGCATGGACATCTGATGCTTTTATTGTTTTGTCTTTAAATACTAAGTCTCTTGTTGCACAGGCATCTTCAACGACAACACAGTTAAACCCGTAATCAAATGCGGCGCGGGTTGTCGCATCAACGCACATATGGCTCATGGCACCGCAACTTTGTTAGCGGATCATACTTTTAAATTAAAACCTATATCAATTTCACTTGCTGGAATACCTCCACGGACACCCCAATTATTTAGTTCTGGTTCTGACAGAACAACAACCGCATCATTATCTTGATAATCAAGTTGTTTCAACTGCCTAAATATTAGATTATATAATTTTTTCTTAGCCTCAAAGGTCCTTCCAGGTAAGATCGTAATTTCAATAATTGTAAATTTGTTCGTCCTATCTTCTGGAATTTCAAAATCTTTATTTTCGAATTCATAAATTCGTTGGACTCTATCTCGATCCGGGATTTAAAATGCGTCCACCAAAGCAGAATGAACAATATTCAGTAATTGTTTTTTTTCAGAATCCGATCTTCCTTTCTGAATGCTGATTTTTACTAAAGGCATCACTTATCCTTATATACGGTATTTCGTTCCACCCGGTGTGAGCGACAGCGAAGTACCGGTTAAGTGCAAAAATGGTTAGCGGAATTTTTATTGGGAGAAGTACGTTTTCACAATGTATCAGTGCATAGGATTGATGGCATTATCTTCCTCCGGGTTTGCTGCTGGCCTTTATTTTTGCTGTGCTTTTCTTAAATTTATATCATTCCCCCAGAATTCCATGAAAATCGTTAAAACTTAAACCCACCATATACAACAAAAATACTATATTTATAAAAACAATCGACATCCCTAAACCCACTCTGCTCAAGAGCTTTCAGCTGGTCCCATAAACCACTCGGCTTATTTTCAAGATTATTTTTATATTTACTTGGAATATGGTCATATTTTCCAACTTCTTCATTGCGGCCAGTTTTTTTTATAGTTTCATTCATCGAATTTTTCCATATGCCAAATTGAATTTTTTCACTGTATGAAGATGGCGGTTCTACGGGGTCAATATTGACGAATGCGCCACCCAATTTTAACTCTTTATAAATTTGAGTAAAAATCTCTGATTTTCCGATGTAATCCAAATGATGAATGGCATTTGCAGAGACAACTATATCGTACTTACTGTCTTCGGAATTTTTCTCAAAATAATCCTCGAATGACATATGTGTATATACAATGCTACTATTTCCCAATCTCTCCTTTGCTTTGCTCAACATTTCCTCTGAAGCATCCAACAGGGTAAAGTTACAGCTATTTGATTGCTTAATGATATTGCTTGAAATTTCGCCATCACCACAGCCTAAATCAAGAATGCTTAGTCCTGTGAGATTAGGAAAATGTAGTGATAATACTTGAATAAGGATTTCAATACATCTTTGCCTTTCGAGCATTATTACATTTGCAGAATTTCTATAGAATTCTATGAATTCTTTATCATCCCATTTGAATGTGGCTTCTTTCTTCATTTTTCTTTCCCATCAGCCATTAATGTCATCATCACACCCCAAAATTTTTATTCGAAATTAATTTCAATTTGATCATATCGGAACCAATAATCTGTATTGATTATCGCTATCAAAGTTTAGGGTAAATGGCAATCAGGTTATAACCTTTAACGTGCAAACGATAATTTGAAACTAATTCTCAATTTTGAAAGATGTTAAGCATTGGCCTGGATTTTCAAAAAAGCAAGATTCCTGACGACCACCACAAGGGAAATCAGTAATACCACTGTCAACATAATGGTATGATTATGGGGAATTCACCCCTCCCAGTCCCCCCCACCACTACCAAAAGCATTGTTGCCTTTAACAAAAATCAGCACAGATCCAACTACCTCAACAAAAGTTCACCCCTCCAGAGCCTTCACCAAAGGATCATCACTTCTCAAAATAGTAGCGGAATCCGTTTCCTGGTCAAAAACGATAACGGCCTTGCCGGACCGGAGTTGAGCCAGCACTTGGGCAATCTTGGAGCCTAAAGGCACTTCAACCTCACCATAGTCCGTGCCGTCTCTGGTTACAAATTCTTCAACGACACCATGCAAGGCTTTGAGGCTCAATTGATCATAAGGGATTTTAACAGCATTCAATTTTTGGGTTTCCAGTCATTCAGTGTCGCTATTTTTTTGTGAGTCGGGGTCTTCTTGATTTGATATTCCAACTGGTAGGCCTCACGTTTGGTCAAATCTCCTTTGACTGCAGCCAATTCCACCGGCAGGCGGGATTTTGTATATTTTGCGGCAGTCCCTTCGTTATGCTTTATCAGCCGATTTCCCATATTTTTAGTGACGCCACAGTACAGCGATCCGTCTGAACATTTCAGGAGATATGACGACCAATCTCTGCCTGGCATTAAACCCGCTCCCCATATATTCAGCCCCAAGTTTTTCCAGGTATCCTGCCAGTAGATACCGATGACAGTCTTCCCAGAATGCGCAGAAGCAAACAATCGTTACCTCATCTTTGCCCAAAATATCATTCCAGGCGCTTAAATTTTCCCGGTAAGATTTCTGCATCAATTCCCGATACATTTGTTTGTATTCATCCCAAGAGATTTTGCCTTCTTTTGATCCCATGACCATTTTCCAGGTGAGTGCAAAACAACGGCCTCCTGGATCTTTCCCTTTTACGGTAATATCAAGTCGGTCATCTCCAGCATATTTGTATTGAGCGGTATAGATTTTCATTTCAGTTTGAAAAGATATTCCAGGCCGTTGAGTTTAATTTCATAGACGGTCTGCAACAGTCTGCCCAATTTACCCTCTGGAAACCCTTTACGGTAGAACCAGACCAGATAGGGTTCAGGCAGATCCACAAGGCGCAAACCTTTATATTTACCAAAAGGCATTTTCATCGTAGTAAGCGTAATGATTTCATTTTTATCTGGAATGACTGGTTGCATTATTTTTTTGAAATGATCTCAATTCCATTGTCTGATAGGAACTTTGTTGATTTGCTGCAAACAGGCGCTGTTGTTTCCAGCGTGATTATGGCTCCTGTAACAGTCTTTCTGATTTTATCTGCTTTCTCAAGAATGACAGCGGCATCCTTCATGATGATACGGCTTTTTCTTTCGATAGAAAGGACAAAGTTATCGTGGTCATCCTTCAGCAAAACTGTTCGCGCCGTCAGTCCATATAATTTAGGGTCAATTTGATTCATTGATTTTGTCCCGTAATTTCCCGGCAATTTTGAAAGTAACCACCCGTCTCTTGTCCAAAACCATTGAATTACCGGTGGCTGGATTCCGTCCCTTTCTCGGGTTTTTTTCATTGACCTGAAACTTCCCGAAACCGCTAATCATAAGGTCTTCACCTGACGCAAGGGTCGATTTTATGATTTCAAGAAGCTCCTCTAACACGTCTTTTGCTTCGGCTGGACTAAAATCATTTTTAGCTGCAATCAGTTCAACAATATGAGTTTTTGTCAGTGCCACAATGAGATCCTTCCATTATAAAAACGCCTTTCATACCCTTTGAAAATGGTTGGGGCGATCAAGATTTTTATAAAAAGCGTTTCATCAATGAAACACACTTTTGTAGCCTACATTATTTTCGGGAAAAAGCGAACACGCTATCCTTTTTTTGATACGTTTAACACAGCTTAATTACAGGGATAGTCTACTGTGTTCATTCATCTGAAAAACGGACCTTGCTTTGGAGGTAGTCTTCACCTCGGACTCTTGTTTTAATCTTCCAGTTTTTTGATCCAGGAGTTCAAATTCTCCCTTGTCTTCCAGGGGGCGGTCAGGATATTCTCCAATAAAACTGACTGAATAATCACTTGCTTGCAACAATAGGAATCAGAGATCATGGAAGAAACGAATCCCTACTTGGGAGAAAAGATTATTGAGGGTGTCAGGCAACAGATAGCCATTGACGACCCTCCAGAGGTGAAGGAGACATACGACAGACTGATTGTCGACGGACATCCTGAGAAAGAGGTCTTCAAGATGCTTGCATGCGTTCTATCGACCGAAATGTTCGAGATGATGAAGCAGAACCGTGTCTTTGACCGCCAGCTTTATGTCAGACGACTTCTGGAGCTCCCAACGTTGCCATGGGAATAAAATTTTGACAATGGATTTTCTGGCCAAATGAAAAAAACTCCAGACACAAGATGTATAGGGTCATCTTTTCGAGAAAAGCGAGCCTTACCAGTTGTAAGATTCACTGGTGTCGGGTTCAAACCCCTGATTCTTTTTTGGGGAATTGATCGCTTCATTCAAAATCTTGCAGGTCCGGTTAAATAGACAGATTGTGGAGTATCCGATTTCTTAAAATTTTTGAAAAATTAACGTGAAACGCACCGGTTCATCCGTTGCATTTTTTGCTTAGAACTAAGTATTGTGTTCCCGGAATTCAATTTTTATAAAAATATTTCTGGCTCTTTCCTATCCAGGCAGTTTTGTTGTAATGCCTGGATAGCTGATTGAAAATTTGGTTCGTTCATTTGCCTTGCTTCTACCGGACAGATTTTCACACATGCAAAGCATATAAGACATTGCCACTTATCTGTTTGAGTGACGTCATCAGGAGAAATTGCTCCAGTGGGACATACTTCGACACATTGTCCGCACTGTGTACATTTGGATGTGTCTGTTTCCGGAGTCAGGGTTATAGCCGATCGTGCTTTTTTTATCATATTCAAATTCACAGGTTCAATATAGGGTGACTGACCTGGGATGGAAATGTTGGTTGCATGCCCCGATGATCCAAGGCGTTGCATTTTATCTCGAATTGCGGCGCCAAACGCCTGCGCTTTGCGGATATCGTTTTTATCGGGACGATTGGGAGCAATCGGATACCTTTTCGAAGAATACGAATGCTCGGCAACAAAAGCCCCTGCGGCTACTGGAATACAATCAATGTTTACAGCAATATCATTGAGTTCCATGAGGGCATCTTCTACAGCTCTATTACCATAGACTGCCACAAGTACAACAGACGTCTGCGCACCTTTAAGTGAGGTAAGGAATGGTAAAATTTCCTCTGGCACACGGCCGTAATATACGGGGGTTGCGAAAATGACGATCTCGTCTTTACCCAACCAAAATAGACCATTGCGCTGTGATCTTTTCGTTATATCAAGAAATTCCACACATTCAGGGTTGATGCCCTTAACAATATTTTCTGCAATAGTCCTTGTTGTTCCAGTTGGGGAAAAGCAGATACAACGTACTGATTTGATTTTCATATGATGTCTCCATTTTGTAATTTTGTTCAATCTCAATCAAACATCATAACGTACATATTCATGCGTGCAGGGGTTGCCTTCGGCTACCAGCATAGCGCCCTCGGACGGCAACATTATAAATGACCCCAGCGACTCCGCTTGTAATCCCGGCGGCACGGACGGATCCGGGTGGCGGCAGATTGAGTTGGGGAACCCCTGGTGGTCCATCAGTGCTTGACCAAGAGTCTGGGGTGTAAGTTGTCCGGCCAGTCCAGCGGCCAATTCATCCATGCGTGCGGTTCGAGCCTGGCTGTCTGGGAATATCATCTGGCAGCCGTCCACTGCCTGAAAGCGCAATGTCTTGTAATTATTGGCGTGGGTAAGAAATCCGTCATGTGGCTGGAGGACCTCATAGTCGTCCAGGGTACCTTCAACACACAAAAGGTTGCCTTTTGCGTCTGCCAAGGTAACGGCAACTATCCCCCGGCATGCCTGTTCGAGCAACTGGCGTGCCTTGGTTATGTCGGTTTGCCGCATGGATAGTGGCAGATAAGCTCCCATGGAAATTTTTGGTTTCAAATTTGGCTGCATGGCCGAAACACCGTTGAGACAACAGGCCAAACCTGCTGAATTAAGTGTGTATTCACCCAAGCCCAGCAAAGGCAGCACCAATTGTCGCAGGCCGTCACTTCGCTTGATATGTAAAAGGGCAATCGGCGTACCCTTGAACCAGTCTATATTCTGGCCCATGATGGATTGACCATCAGGAGTAGCCAGACCGGTACCGGCCAGGGTGGTGCACATGGCAGCCAGTCCGGTGTTCACAAAAAGCAGCTCTAAGCCGCATCGTGTAGCCCACGCCTCCTCCAGGCTCATTCCTGCACCCTGGGCCTGACCGCGAACAAATGGTTCAAGTTCAGGGTCGAACTGTTTAGCCGTCGGCCACAGCTTCATGGCATAAGACAGGGCTTCCGTGCGCGAGGTCTTGTGTACCTCGTTAACCGCGGTTAGTATCCGATTCAAGCCTTGATGCATGTTTTCAGCCATGGCTTTCCCCCAGCCTCGGCCCACTTCGGCTGGTGTACCAGCCAATTCAATCAACGACATCTTTACATTTTTTTTCATAAAAGTATCCCCCCAAACAGGCTTCGTCCAATTCGCTATAGCGGCCATTCCAGCCATCTTCAGGAATTGTCTTCTGTTAACATTGTATTGTGAGAACATTGTGTTTATCCTTGCTTTAGATCAATATTGTCCACCGCTTCATATCCATTTTTATTGGATATGAAGCGAAAATATGTTACATACATGCTGTATGTATGTCAAGGAGGGTTTTATGAAAAAAGGCAAACAATCCAATATCGGGACCGGAAACAAGCAGGACGAGCGTAGCCGGCGCACCATCAACCGTATCCTTGATGAGGCACGGCGTTTATTTGCCGAATACGGTTTTGCAGGGGTATCCGCCGAGCAAATTGTAACAACCGCAGGTGTTACCCGTGGAGCGTTATATCATCACTTTGATGGCAAGAAAGGGCTATTCCGTGCAGTACTGAATCAGGTGCAAACAGAGATCGAGAAGCGTGTGAAAACCGCTGTAGAACAGGTCCTGGACCCTATGGAGATGCTCATTGCAGGAAACAATGAGTTTTTAGCGGCCTGTCTCGACCCCGGTTTGCAACGTATTTTGCTTACCGAAGGACCGGCAGTTCTGGGCTGGGAAGAATGGCGGGAGATTGATGAAGATCATGTCCAAGGAAAATACCGCGCTTTTTTAGCAGAGCTCATGGCCAACGGAGTACTTCGCCCCTTCCCCGTTGATGCTTTGGCCCATATCATATCAGGTGCTGCCAATGAGGCGGCCTTCTGGGCAGCTCGGTCAGAGGATCCTGAAACCGCCCTAACTCAGGCTCAAATCACCATGGCCGAGATGATTCGCTCTTTGAGCCCCTGAGGCGGGACTGAGGAACTGTGCGTGAACAGACGGAGTTGCAATAATAGGTTGCGTAACACATTTTACTTTGTTGATATTTGAGTTTAATAGGTGATTATGTATTTTTTAAGTAAAAATAAGTAGTTGTATTGTTATCCCGTTAAAAAAATGAAGCCAAGATAATCTTTCAGTATAAAAAGTACTTGGACGTAAAAATAGGAAACTCCTATCACAGTGAGAAAAATGAACGCGTGGACTTATTAAACCGGGCCATTCGAAAATATGATGCCATCACCAATAACAAATCAAAGTAACGCCCTATAAAATATGCTGCGTGGATTCAAATTCCCCGTTGCCACCCAGGCGATAGTCAGGATAGTCTCCAATTGACTGAAGGTTAAAAAGAAAGCCTCTTAAAAATTTGATTCTATATCAAGACACTACGTTCTGTTGACATTTGTTAAAGCATTCATAATTTGCCTTCCTTAATATTAGCCATCTGGAGGGATAACCCATGGGAAACGCGAATCTTACGGATCTTATTTGGCATAAAATCTGGGTATTTCTTAAAACCCTAAAAACGATCTATAGCGGAGTGGAAAAATCCTGCCGAAAGTTTATTGAAGCAGTCCTTTGGGTTCTTCGCAGTGGTGCGCAGTGGCGATTACTGCCACCAGACAGGGGCAAGTGGAACAGTGTATACAAACGTTTCATTAGATGGGGGGATAAAGGCATTTGGGATGCCATACATTCCCATTTTTCAGATGATCCAGATATGGAATGTATTATGATTGACGGTACTATAGTACGTGCACATGCTTGTGCGGCCGGAGCACCCAGAAGCATCTTAGTGATCTTCCTGATCAGGCTCTTGGGCGCTCTAAAGGCGGCTTTACAACAAAAATTCACGTGATGTGCGATGCTCTCGGAAATTCGCTCAATTTCATTCTCACAGGTGGACAGGCAGCCGATGTAACCCAAGCCTATACTCTTATTGAAGGGATACGGGCTACATATGCATTGATGGATAGAGCTTATGACGCAGATAAACTGATTGAACAGCTTAAGAAACAGGAGATTATTCCTGTTATTCCCCCCAAATCAAACCGAAAGTTACCCCGGGAATATGACAAGCATATCTATAAAGAACGCAATCTTATTGAGCGTTTTATTGGCAAGCTGAAACAATTCCGTCGGGTTTTCTCCCGGTTTGAAAAATGGGCAAAAAATTATATGTATTTTGTTCGATTTGCTGCAGCTTTGATATGTTTACGTTAAAATGTCAACAGAACGTAAGTTAATATGTCTATCGGGGAAAGATAAAGCCAAAACCTTTAATTTCAAATCAGAGGGGCATATAAAAAATTTTTGCTCGAATTGTGGATCAGCTCTTCCCAATATACAAATGGATGGAGGTCTGTTGGTTGTTCCAGCCGGAAGTCTTGACAGTGATGTGCAAATGGAACCTCAAGGCCATATTTATTGATTGAGCAATGGCAGCAGGACCTGCCGCTGCTCAAAAACATCATGGCAAGCCAGCCGGTTTTCTGGTGCAATCCCCAATACAAGAGAGCCGGGAACACTGTTAACAAAATGCGACAACCTTCTTGCTGTTTCGGGCTCCATCAAGGCCCGGGGCGGTATTTATGAAGTGCTCAAGGTGGCTGAGACCCTGGCTTTTGATCAGGGTCTGCTGACGCTTAAAGACGACTACGCCTGCCTTGCCGGGGAAGATTTCAAACGGTATTTCTCCCAATATTCCATTGCGGTGGGGTCCACAGGAAACCTGGGACTTAGCATCGGCATTATGGGCGCCCAACTGGGATTCAAGGTCCATGTGCATATGTCGGCAGATGCGGCGCTTTGGAAAAAGCAGCGCTTGAAGACGTGCGGGGTCAACGTGATCGAATATGAAAGCGATTACAGCAACGCCGTGGCCGCAGGACGAAGACAGGCGGCAACGGACTCCAGAATGCACTTCATTGACGATGAAAACTCAAAGGATCTTCTGCTGGGCTATGCCGTGGCTGCGGGACGGCTGGAAAAACAACTGACAGAGCAAAACATTCGCGTGGGCAAGGATCATCCGCTTTTTGTCTACCTGCCCTGCGGGGTCGGCGGCGGCCCCGGCGGCATCACCCTGGGCCTCAAACTGGTTTTCGGCGACTTTGTCCACTGTTTTTTTGCAGAGCCCACCCCGTCGCCCTGTATGCTTTTAGGGCTGATGACCGGGCTTCATGACAAGATCAGTGTCCGGGACTTCGGTCTTTCCAACCGTACGGATGCCGACGGCCTTGCCGTGGGACGACCCTCGGGTTTTGTGGGGAAAACTTTGGGGGCCCTGATCAGCGGGGTCTACACGGTTCCGGATGCCGACCTTTACCGGCTTTTACAGGCACTGGCCGATCAGGAATCCATTTTTCTTGAACCATCTGCGGCCGCAGGTCTGGCCGGCCCGATGGGCCTTTTAAACAGCTCCCAGGGCTTGAGCTACCTGAATCAACACGGGTTAGCTCCAAAACTTGAAAACGCCGCCCACCTTGTCTGGGGAACAGGCGGCGGCATGGTACCGGAAACGGTGATGCAGGAATATTACCGACATGGCCGTTAAAAAGTCCTTATGATTTTACCGGTTTCAGTGCGCTCAAATGGTTTCTTAAACACAATTTTTCTGGGCCGTTCGTAACGGTCCAGACACCGGGCCAGCGATTGTGCCACCCTTTTTTCAAGGACGTTGTCAGGCAAGGCTTCAATGACCAGAACCATGCGGCGTCCCAGAGTCTCATCGGGCAGAGAGCCGATGAAAAAAGGCTGTTCAATGGCCTTTTCCAGCTTTTTTTCGATGGTTTCAGGAAAATATTTAATGCCGCCACAGATGATCACATGATCGGCCCGGCCCAGGATTCTAAAGGTTTTTGCGTCATCAAGCTGCGCCAGGTCGTTGGTGACAAGCCTGTCTAAGCCCTGCATGTCAATGGTCAGGCAGCCCGTTTCAGACAATCCCACACAAATTCCCTGAAGACAGTGAAAACCATCGGATGCCTCCGGCCCGTTTATCCGGCGGAGGGCAATGTGTGTGGCGGTTTCCGTCATGCCGTAGCTTGCAAAACAGGATGTGGGGACGTTCTGTAATCGGGTTTCAAGTCGTGACGAAAGGGCTGAACCGCCGATAAGCAAAGAGTCAAGCCCCTCAAACCGTGCCGGATCATCCAGAAGTTTTGACACCTGATTGGGCACCATGGCCGCAAACCGAAAAGGTGTATCCCTGCATTGGGCCAAAAAGGAAAAATCACTGGCCGGATCAACAGGGCAAAGGTCAAGCTGCCCTAAAAGCGCCCGGATCACCATCAGCTTTCCGGCAATATACCTTAAAGGCAGACACAGCAGGACGCGTTGCCCGGGCTCCAGCCCGAAAAACTGAATCGTGCGTCCGGCGCTTCGGGCCACAAACTGCTTGTCCAAAGCAATGGGCTTGGGCGCACCGGTGCTGCCGGAGGTGTGAACGGTGATAAAATTTTGCGGCCCATACCATTGGGCCAGAAACTCAATGAGATCGGATTCAATGCCCGCGGGACACACCGGACTGCTTTTTTCCAGAAGCGTTTCCACCCGGTGTACGGCCCCGTTGATGCATATGGTCTCCGGAAAAAGATTCACAGTCTTAAAAAATCCCCGGAAAGACAAACGGTTTGTCCGGATCAAAAAAAAGTTGTTCTCCGCGGATTGCCAGGGGAGATGCCATATTATTGGTAAACAGCTGCCCCGTACCCAGGCCCTGGTGCAGATGGGGCTGCTTTAAAAACGTCCACTGGGCAATGGCATTTAAACCCAGGTCGGACTCAAGATAGGAGGTGATCCACCAGTCGATACCCCTGACACGGGCCAGTTCAATCCATTCGTCACAGCCTTTCATCCCGCCGTGCAGGCTGGGTTTAAGGACCAGGTACCGGGGGGACAGGGTGTCCAGCAGACGAATTTTTTCTACGCGCTCCGTAATCCCGATCAGTTCCTCATCAAAGGCAATGTCCAGGGGAGAGTGCCTGCATATCCCGGCCATCTGCGGCCACTGCCCTTTTGCGATGGGCTGCTCTATGGAGTGGATTTCCAGCTCTGCCAGTTGCCCAAGCCGGTCCATAACCTGGTCAGGGGTAAATCCGCCGTTGGCATCCACCCGTAAAATGACGTCGTCGGGGCTGTATTCCGCCCTGATCCCTTTAAGGACGGCAAGCTCATCATCAAACTGAAGCGCTCCGATTTTAAGCTTGATGCACCGCCACCCCATATCCAGTTTCTGCCGGACCTGTTCTTTCATGAACGACAGTTCCCCCATCCAGATCAGTCCATTGATGGGGATACCTTTTTCTCCACTGGTGAACCGGGAAGGAAAAAGGATCTGATTGCTGTCCTCTTCCAAATCCTTGAGAGCTGTTTCCACGGCAAACCACACCGAAGAGGGCAAACTGTGCGGGTCTGACCGGGCACAAAAGCCATCCGGGTCCGCGGCAAGCGCTGCAAGGGCCTGTTCCACGTCAGGAATGGTTTCAGCACTCAACCCCGGCAAAGGCGCGCACTCCCCCACCCCAATCCGGCCCTCTTTTTCCAGAACAAGGTACCAGACCCGGCGGTGGTTCAACACCCCCCGGGAAGTTCCGGCAGGCCGTTTAAACTGCAACTTATGTTCAATGACACGTGCTTTCATCATTTGCACCTGATAAAATTAAGGAGACCTAAGCCCAAATCAGGGAAATTTCGGAAACTGAGAAAAATTTGGTTTCCTCTTTTCCAGAAACGCATGTTTGCCCTCCTGGGCTTCCTGGGTCAGGTAGTACAAAAGCGTCGCATTTCCGGCAAACTCCTGGAGTCCCACCTGGCCGTCAAGCTCGGCATTGAGCCCCAGCTTGATCATTCGAAGGGCCAAAGGACTGTGTTCCTGCATTTTCAATGCCCAGGCCACGGTCTCATCCTCAAGCTGGTCCAGGGGCACGACCTTGTTGACCAGGCCCATTTCCAGGGCTTCGGCGGCCGTATACTGACGGCACATGAACCAGATCTCCCGGGCTTTTTTCTGTCCGATGGTGCTGGCCAGAAAAGATGAGCCCAGCCCAGCATCAAAACTGCCCACCTTGGGGCCGGTCTGGCCAAAGATGGCGTTTTCGCTGGCAATGGTGATGTCACACACCACATGCAGGACATGGCCGCCGCCGATGGCGAATCCGTTGACCATGGCAATCACGGGCTTGGGCATGGACCGGATCTGTTTCTGGACCTCCAGGATATTCAGCCTTGGGGTGCCGTCCTTGTCAATGTAACCGCCCACCCCTTTCACGTTCTGGTCGCCGCCGGCGCAAAAGGCAGTGTCCCCTGCCCCGGTCAGGACAACCACATTGATACGCTGATCCTCCCGGCAGATGCGCAATGATTCGCTGATCTCATGGACCGTGGTGGGGCGAAAGGCGTTTCGGTAGCGTTCGCGGTTGATGGTGATTTTACCGATGCCCTCATAATATTCAAAAAAAATGTCTTCAAACTCTTTTATGGTTTCCCACTGGCGTTTTTCTGTCATGTGTCACTCTCCATGTATAGTTAGCTTTTTAAGCTCTTTAAACAAACCTTTAAAAACCGTTGTGTTGGTCCCGGCATCCGTAAACACCTCTAAAAGGGTGGGGGTAATCCGATCAGGATTATAGAGTTCTTCAAGGGCCCTGCCCAACTGGGAATCCGAGCCGGCCTGCAGATAGTCCAGCCCGAATGCCGATGCAAGTCCCCGGGCCTTTGCGCTGTGGCCTGCAAAAAAATAGTTTTGAAATACCGCCTGACTATCCTTCTCTGTACGGCCGGCAAGGTCTTCCACAAAACTGAAAATATTGCCCCCGCCGTTGTTGAGTACAATAATCCTCAGGTTTGGCCCCAGGTATTTATTCCATAACCCATTTGAATCGTAAAAAAAAGAGAGATCCCCCAGGATGAGCGTATTCATTTTTGAACTGCATGAGGCATATCCCACCGCCGTTGAAACAGAGCCGTCAATACCGCTGGTCCCCCGGTTGCCAAGCCAGGTAAGCCCCTTAATGCCGGGGTTTAATACGGCATACCTTACGGTGGAGCTGTTGCCAAGATGCAGGACGCCATTTTCGGGAACTGACTTTAATATGGCGGAACATACGGTAAAATCACTGAAAGGGACTTTTTCCCGATAATGGTTGTAAATTTGCAGAGTCTCCTGTTTCCTGTCTTTCCAGGCTCCAGCATAACATTTGGATGACTTTGGGGCCAGCATTTCGTCCAATTGTTCAAAAAACCGTTCAGGCCTGACGGCGCAAACCCGGGTCAATGCCTGGTAGGTGTCCATATGGCCGCCGCCGGCATCCACATGGATATGTGTGGCCGGTTTGTAATCTCTTAAAAACTGCCGGATACGTTTGGAGACAAAGTGCCTGCCAAAGGTGATAAGCAGATCAGGCTGGAAAATGGGCGCATCACCATGGCTTATGGACCCGAGCACCAGTTCCGGACAGGCACAGCAGAAATCAGACGGCATGGAAAGATTGGCAAGGTGCTCTGCGGCAACCACGGCACAGGTTTTCTTTACAAACCCGAGCAAAGCGCTGGTGAGTTCCGGATTGGCTGCAGACTGGCCTGCCAGTACAAGTATTTTATCTGCTTGGCTGATCTCTTCGGCCACCCGGGACAAAATCTTCTCGTCAAGAGCTGTCCGTGTATCCGCATCCTCGATGACCTTAACACCAGGCAGCTGCCCATCCACGGTCCGGTGCAAAGGTTCTTCAAGGGGGATATTGATATGCACAGGTCCCGGGGCATCAGTCACGGCCGTATTCAGGATATCGTTGATCAGACGCGCGCCCGCCCATAACTGGCTGTCAGACTCCTCCAGGGGCAGGGAACACGATTGCTTTATAAAATTACCGTAGAGTGACTCCTGGTGGATGCTCTGGTTTTCCAGCTGGTCTATCCAGTAGGCGGGCCGGTCCGCCGTCACCACGATCAAAGGGATATTCTGGTAAAAGGCCTCGGCCACAGCCGGGGCAAAATTCACCGCAGAGGTCCCCGAACTGCACACGATCACAACCGGTTTTTGCCTTGCCTGGGCCAGCCCCAAAGCAAAATAACCGGCACTGCGCTCATCCACAATCACCCGGCAGTCAAATTGCCCGCACCCGGCCAGGGTATGGATCAAGGGACCGTTCCTGGATCCGGGACACAGCACAATATCTGAAATTTTTCTGCTGAAAAACAGGGATGCAAGCTGCTGCACATGGCGCTTTGTCGAGATCATCACACCTGTTCCTGCAACGCCTCAATGGCGTTTAAAAGGGTTCTGGACTTTTGGGAGGTCTCCTCCCACTCCTGTTCCGGGTTGGACCGGGCCGTGATCCCCCCGCCGGTGTAAAGGACATACTGGGTGTCTTCAATTTCCATGCTGCGCAGGTTCACATACACGTCGGTTCCGCTTTTTTCAAGGCGCCAGGGCCCCAGGAACCCGGTATAATAACGCCTGTCGTGGGGTTCAAAGTCATTGATAAACTGACCGGCCTCGGCCTTGGGAAGGCCGCAGACCGCAGGCGTGGGGCAAAGCTGTTCCACAAATTCCCCAAGCCGGTCTTCAATGGGTTCCCCGGAAAAGAAGAAAGAGGTTTTCAAGTGGGCCACGGTGGCGGTTTCAAGGTCCTGGGGGCCCTTTGTCTGGTAGGATGAAAAACCAAACCTGTGGAGTACATCCACCGTATACCTGGAGACAAAGGCTTGCTCTTCGATCTCTTTTGTAAACCAGCAGTATTGCCCATCGGGACGACGGGGCTGGGTGGCGGCCAGGGACACCGTTTGGGCATGCCGCCCATCGGAACGGAAGAGCAGTTCCGGGGTGGCCCCCATCCAAAGTCCGGCCCTGGGCAAGTTCACCACAAAGACAAATACGCCCGGATTTTTTTCACGCATGCCAAGAAACAAAGATCCTAGGGATTCATGTTTTTTCTCTTTGCAAATACGCCTGGAGACAATGACCTTGGAGAATCTTGCGGCGTGGATCTGTTCAATGGCATGGTTGACGCAAATGAGGTAATCCTGAAAATCCGTTGAGATGCAAGGTTTTTTTGTTTCCTGGTGAAACGGCGTCTCATCCAGGGTATCCGGGTCAAAGGCCTGGATCTGACTGTACCCTTTCAGGTGTATGGCCGGCTGCAAAACAATGACAGGGACATTCCGGGATATTTTAAAGGGGGCAAATACAAACCCGCGGACCTGGCTCAACTGCTGAATACTCTGCGGGAATATGATATCCCCGGCACTTCCCGCAATCAGTTGCGGGCTGTCACTGGAGGACTGAAACCAGCAGGCAAATGCGGCATTTTTTTCTATCAGATCATCAATGAGACAATCAATCTGTGTAACGCTGTTCATCCTATCCTTATATCTATTACCGCCACCAGCGGGATAATGGCAATTACATCAATTTTAACATGTCTATTTACGTTATCGTATTTCAACCTGATTCAACCTGAGCGGTTTTTTTAGCATCCCTGATCCATGAATAACAGTTTTTTTTGGTAGGGGATGTTGAATATCCCATGAACTTAACGCGCTTCGAAAAAATTTTATGGTTCCCGCAAATGCAAATTGATGTACTATCAAATTAATTCTCTCATACGCATCTAACAGATCTTTATTAAAAGTTCTTTGTGATGTGTATTTCAATTTCAGCCAAAATGGAGACGATTATGAATAAACAAAAGCAACTCACCATAATTAACCCCTTGATGGGCATTTTCCTGTTAATACAAGCCGTATCCGGAGCTCTTCACGAAATCATACCTGATTCCATATTTGAATTGCTTCACAACGCCGGGTGGGTATTCGTTATTCTTGCAATCTACCATGTCTATCTTAACTGGGCCTGGGTTAAAAAGAATCTTTTGCAGCGTCCCAAATCATAACGACGCACCCTGACCACGACTGGAGAAGGTTTTATCGAAACAAACGGCCGGGCGGCTGTCCGCGGTGATAGTTTCCATATCCGTTTTGTCCATGAAATACGGGGAACAGAAGGAAAAAAATCACTATCAGCACTCCAATGCCGAACAGGGCGGCAGCCTTCCGGCTCGACCGGCCTGAAATAACCAGTTTAATGACACTAAAATTCAAATAGAGATGAAAACTCAGCGCTGCAGTGAAAAGGCAGGAGGCCCAGAAATGAATATCGCCCCATACATGGCGGGAGATTCCCAGAAAACTGGCCCCTGAACCGCCCTGGAATCCCGGTACAAGCCTGTAATGGATCATCAGCCCGGTTCCCAGGATGAAACAAAATAAAAACCATAGTGCTAAATCAACATTTCTTTTAAACTCTTTTCTATTCATGCTTTATAGGAAAGTCTGTGTAACCTGCACAGATCTTTCAACCTTCGTTGCGGGTTGTGCCTGGCAGTTGATATGCCAGATCAGCCCATGGCTGTTATTCGCAAATGCAGTCAAATTTGCCCTTGGTCAATTTAACCAGGTCGTCCGGTGTCAGTTCTATGTCAAGCCCTCGTTTTCCGGCACTGACAAAAATGGTGTTAAAATTTTTTGCCGTGTCATGAACCACCGTTGACAGTCTCTTTTTTTGTCCGATGGGGCTTACGCCGCCCAGGACATAGCCGGTTGTCTTTTCCACCAGTTTTTTATCCGCCATGGCTGCTTTTTTTACCCCCATGGCCCTGGCAAACAACTTCAGATTCAACTGGCAGGAAACAGGCAGGATGGCCACCCCAAGGTCTTTGCTGTCCATTGATACCACAAGGGTTTTAAAAACCCGGTCCGGGTCGACCCCGAGTTTTTCAGCCGCCTCCTGCCCATAGGAATCGGCTCTGGGATCATGGCTGTATTCATGGATCTTAAATTCAACTTTTGCTTTTCGGGCTGTGTTAATCGCTGGTGTCATTGGGCTGTTTTCCTGGCAGACAGATAGTCTGTCCCACTTCAGATACTGTGTTTATTGTACGTTTAATCCATACAGAGGCTCTGTGACCATTCATAATAAAAAGATGTCACCGGACACCGATGGGAAAATCATTTCCGGTGATGCTCGATTGCGGGATTTGCTCGTATCCCCACTTTTGATAGGTTCGATCGGGCAGGATATCTTCGATATAGGACGCCAGTTCCTTGATGGTAATTTGATTGTCCTTCCCGTATCCTTCACCGGCCAATGCCTCTATCACCGTGTAAGTGAACACGCCATGCCCGTTGTAACCTTCCAGCGCCACCTGATGGTTTTTTGCTGAAGCCACAATGGTCGCTCTTCCCGTGGCACGGGTAAGTTTGTTTATGGCTGTCTTCTGCAATATCCCGCGGCTGGCAAACGCTTCGGCAAAACTGCCGCTATTGCAGGTATCTAAAATAATCAGCGACTTAATGGCCTGGATGGTTGACAGTGCCTGCTTGAAATCATTGTGGGACAGACCAAACTGGTTCACGCTGGATTCATCCTTATATCTGAAATCAACGGGAAGAAAAAAGTACGCCCCGGTTTTGCTGTCGGTGATGCCGTGCCCGGCGACATAGAGCATGAATACGTCTTCCCGATTGGTTTTTTTGCCGATGTCAGCGATTGCCTGGGTGATTGCTGATTTTGTGGCATCCTGATCAAACAGTGTGCGGGTGTGAATGCTGCCGAACAATGGTTTGGACACACTTGAAACCGTGCGGATCAACTCTTGCGCATCGGCTTTTGAGTATTTCAGCCACAGATCCCCGTCCCTGTATCGGTCAACCCCGACAGCCAGAAGGTAAAGGTCCGGCTTGCCCATGCTTTTTCCTTTATAGGTTACATCTATTTCGGCCAGGTTGGATTCAATGTTGCCGGCCCGGTTGGTGGCCTTGAACCCGATGCGGTTGTCTCCATTTTGCAGGGATATCAATTTTTCAAAGCTGAAGCAGTGGTTGTCCGCTGTTTTCTTATTTGTAACCATCAATCCCCTGTCCTTGCTCAGGATATCAATGGCCATGCCGTTCAATATCAATGTCAGATTGTCGTATCCGCCATCTTTTTCGCATACGCTCAGGTTCAAAACGATATCTTTGTCTTTACTTGCGTGGGACGGCGTGTTTATGGCGACTTGGGGGGCCAGGCCGCCTTTCAGAATTTCATCAATATTAATCCGAGACGCGTAGGCCTTCAAATCTTCACCATGCAGCGCCTTCACAACAAGATCGGGTCGGTAAAAGCTGTCATAGAATTTGTCCACCGATAGATATTCCGCCTCTTTGTCGGGCCCTTGATTGATGTGGTAGCCGACATACTTTGCCCCCGCCTTGGAGGTGTTAAAAAAACCTTCGTTAGTCCACACCACCCATTCATTGGTCCGGGTCGCGAATATATTGACAACGGGCTTGATCACCTGGATATCCGTGACATATATGCTTAGTCCGCTTTTCTCTTGTATCAGGGCGGCATTGTCAATCACCTGGGCTCTTGTGCACCCGGCCTGGTGCATGAGTTCGGAAACTAATTTTTCATTAACCATAACCCGCTTGTTTTTGTCCAGTTGAGCAAGGTTCCAGATTCGAACGGTTTGATCACTGCTGCTGCTGACGAGCCGGTCATTATCCAGGGCAATTTGGGTAATCGCGCCGCGATGACCTTGCAGGGTGGCCATTTTGACCCCCTCCCGGTTGTAAATCTCAAGTACGCCGTTCATGCCGCCGCTGACGATCAAATCCCCATACCAGCCATAGTAATTATGCCCAAATCCACTGTGTTGATCCCTGGCCACGGACGCGATGTTCACGCCATTTTTTTGAACTTCAAGAACGGCGTTGTGGCGCTTGTAGATTCCGCCGCTTCGATGGGACAGGGTCAGGTTTCCGTTTTTTTGACTGATGACTTTAACATCCATGGGACCACGACAATCGTTTATGGTGAAGTCCTTGAAGCTGAATGTTTTGCACAGGACGGTGGGTTGCTTTTGATTGTTGTCATTTATAATATTTCTCCAGGCAATGTCCTCTCCGTGAATGCCCACATTCCAGACGGTTCTTCCTGCACTTTCAATCCTGGATTTCACTTTTCCGCTGTGAATATCCCACAGATAAATGGAACTAAAATCTCTCCCGGCGCTGGCTATGGTATTGGGGTCCGGAAAACCCACGCGGCCCACGACATTGATCTCTGCATGGAAAGCGCTCTGGATCTGATAATTCTTTTTCGCATTGTAGGTGACCACCTTTCCCTGGGAAGCTCTGGTTCCAGCAATGAAAAGGGTGCCGTCAGGACTGTATACAATCCCGCTGGGCTCTGACGAATGTTCCAGGGTCAGGACAGGTGTCAGCATGTGATCATAAATTTTTATTTGCTTGCTGTTTCCGGCCAGGGCAATGTGGTCCCTGGAGAATGCCATTTGCTGCAATATTAAATCGGTTTGGCGGGTGGCAATAATCCTTTTTTGATTTATGCTGTAAAGCGCAATTTTTCCGTCAAACCCGGCTGTGACCGCACTATAGCCGTTATTTGTCTTTACTATGCCCACTGCATAAACTTCGTTGCCATGAACAGTGATCGTGTCCACCAGTTGAAAACCATTCTGAACGTCCCAGATCTTGGCGGTCCTGTCGGTGGAGCCGGATATGAGGTACCGGCCATCGCTGCTAAATGACAGGCCCACCACGGTGTTCCTGTGCGATTTGAGAAGGCGAGTTAATTTTCCCGTCGGGTAATGATAAATGCGGATATCACCGGCATTTTTTCCATCATATCGGTCAAAGTAACCGCCAACGGCCAGATACTGTTCATCCTTGCTCAATGCAATGGTATTTATGACGCCTTGGGGCCCCGGGCCGATCATGCCCAATATTTTTCGTTTTTCGGTTCCCTGTTCATCGAAAATGCGGATGGTTTTGTCATCTGCGATGGAGATAATCTCCTTCTCCCTGGTGGTGATGACATGGCTGACCACACCGGAGTGCCCTTTGGTATCCAGTATCAGAATGGCTTCTTTATTCTGTGAAAAATCAGTCGGCAAGGAATCATATTGAGCAGCCTCTGCCCTAGGTGGAAAGATTTGTTTTGATACCACTAATCCAAACAGCAAAATCGCCGGAATTCCGAATAACAGCCGTAAAAGTCTCATAATTCACATCCGTTTCGTGTAAAAAAAACAATCCGAATCATCGATAGTTAATAACATTATCAATATTGTAATGCCGTATTTTTTACAATATCAAGTTCATTTGCCTTTTTAGGCTTTCGGGTAAAGATAACGATTATTGCTTTTATGTCGAAATGTCTATACAAAAACAGATGAATTTGATTCCTCTTCCGGAAAGGACAATGATCATAACAGGCTTTAAGAAGGAATGCACATGGACACAATTTCAATTATTGCCACCGGCGGAACCATTGATAAAATTTACTTTGATGCAAAAAGTGAATATGAAGTCGGGCCTCCCAACGCCATTGAGGTGCTTAATCAATTCAACCTGCAGGCTGCTTTCACCATTACATCACTCATGCGTAAAGACAGTCTGAACCTGACAGATGAAGACAGGGAACTTATCGCTGAAACGGTTGCGGCAGATCCCTGCAGGATGATTATTATTACCCACGGGACAGATACCATGCCGGAAACAGCCAGGCATATCATCGCCCATGGCGGTGCAAAAGATAAAACTGTCGTGCTCACAGGCGCTCTTCTTCCGGCCATGTTCAGTGCCACGGATGCGGTTTTTAATATCGGCTGTGCATTAGGGGCTGTTCAAAAGGCCTGCCCCGGTGTGTATATCGCCATGAACGGAAAAATATTTTCGGGGGACAAGGTTAGAAAAAACAGAGAATTAGGCCGATTTGAAGAAAATTGAAAAAAACCTTGAAAAAGAGATAGATTATGGAGATTTCGATGGAAAAAAAGAATGCCAGTCCCTACGCAGCCCTGGACCAGCCCCAGGTACTTCAGTTCCTGTTCCACCCAAGACGTGATGATTCGGGAAAGGAGGTCTCCAATACGCACTATTTTATTCCGGTTGACCAGGATATCCAAATAGGCGCAGCCTTTCATATGGCAGACCCTTCATTCCCCAACATCCTGTTCTTTCACGGAAATGGCGAGATCGTATCCGATTATGATGATTTTGGCCCCATTTTCAACCGCCTGGGCATCAATTTCCTGGTGGTGGACTACCGGGGATACGGCAGATCCTCAGGTTCGCCCACAGTATCTTCAATGCTCCTGGATAGCCACACAATACTTAATTTTGTCATCAACACGCTTAAAGATCGCAAATTCACAGGGTCTCTCACAGTGATGGGCCGTTCCCTTGGCAGCGCATCGGCCCTGGAACTTGCCGCCACCCGCCAGGACAGCATTGACAGACTGATCATCGAAAGCGGATTTGCCTATGCAGCCCCGCTTCTGAAAACCCTTGGGCTTGATCCTGACATGATCGGTTTTAAGGAGACCCAAGGTTTTGGCAATGCCGACAAAATCAGAAAATGGAATAAGCCCCTATTAATAATCCATGCCCTGTTTGACCATATTATCAGCTTTTCCCAGGGCGAAGCTCTTTACAATCTTTGCCCCTGTGCCGACAAAAAACTCTTGATGATCCCCGGAGCCAATCATAACGATATTTTTATCAAGGGGTTTGATATGTATCTGAACAGCCTGAAAAATTTTCTGATGCCCCAAAAATTTTAAATTAAAATTTGGACGAACCCATCTGCGTTTCACAAACGAAATTTGGATAACATTGACTGGACCTCCTGGGCAAGCGCCCTGAATGTTTCTGACTTCTGGCCAATTGCGGCACTGATATCCTCCATCTCAGAAGCCACTTTGTGAACCCCGGAAATCTGTTCCCCGATCTGTTTTGAAAATCCGGCATTTTTTGACACATTTTCATTGACCTCATGCATCCTGGTTGATGTATGGTTCATATTTTCTGCAATATCCCCTGTGGTTACAGACTGCTCATCCACATCAGAGGCAATGCCGGAAACGATTTCATTCACATTCTGAATTATGCTGGAGATCTCTTTGATTTTTGCAACAGTTTCAGACGTAGCTTCCTGGACTTTGTCAATTTGATTTTTAATCTGCTCGGTGGCTTCCGACGTCTGCCCGGCCAGGGTTTTGATTTCATTGGCCACGACGGAAAACCCTTTGCCGGCCTCGCCCGCCCTTGCCGCCTCAATTGTTGCATTCAAGGCCAGAAGGTTGGTCTGTTTCGAAATGTCTTCTATGGTTTCAGTGACATGATTGATTTCAAAAGCTGTCTTTCCTAGGGCATCCACAAGGTCTGACGTCTCCTTCGCGAAGGTAACAGCCTTATCCGATATTGACCGTGCGGTTTCAGAGCTTTTTGCGATCTTATTGATTGTCGCAGACATCTGCTCTGTGGCCGAAGCCACTGAATTGATATTTTCCATAACGCTGTCACTGGCCTCGGAGACCGTGGCAAGATTGCTGTTCATTTCATCTGCGGCCAGGGACAGGGAATCGGAACTTTCGGTCATATGGGCCGAATTGTGGGACATTTTCTGGGAAATACCAGCCAGATCGTTGGAGGAAGAGAGCAGGTTTTCAATACTGTTCTGGAGTTGCTTGAAAATTGTTCCGATATTTTCGGTCATAAGATTCAATGCCCGTGCCAACTGACCGGTTTCATCTTCCTGGTTGATTTCCAGTTTCCCTGTGAAATCCCCCTGGGACATTTTTTTTGAAAACTCAACACCTCTGATAATGGGTTTTGTCAGCCTGTTGCTGAAAAACAGCACCAAAAAGATAATGATGCTCATGCTGACACAAAAAGCCACGATGAGAACGTTTCTGATTTTGTACAATAAAGAATACCGCTCCGCTTTATATACGCCCAGCGCGACAATCAATTCTTTATCAGGGATATTGTCGTATAAAAGTATTTTTGTACGCACCTTGCCGTCTGCATCTTTCCAGTCATATTCAAGCTTGCCTTTTTTTTCCCGGATCATGGCCTGAATAATGTACTGGCCGTCTTCAGTTTTAACGTTGTAGACATTTTTCCCCTCAAGAGACGGATGAACAAGCATATCCCCTTTATAATTGAACACATACGGATATCCATCCCGACCAATTTTCATGGCAAGAATGGCATCATGCATATCTTCGGATTTAATGAGCTGGGCAAATTCTGCTTTATAGGAAGAGGCCCAGAGGATAAGGTCCATGGGTTCAAAATAGGATATATACCCGGCTTTTTTTCTTGCCTTGTCTTCATTGGGATTTTTCCAGTCATATTCGAGATATCCTGACTTGGTTTCGTTGTTAAGCAATACCTCCACCTTGGGCCAGAACGATGCTTTAGAAATATTTACGCCTTCGGCTTTGGGGTGGATTGTTAGGATACCTTTACTGGAAACGCCCGCAACATAGCCTGTGGCTCCTATTTTTTTGCTTAAAATGATCTCGGAGGTCTTTTGCCTCAGCGTCTCTTTGGAAATTACGCCCTTTTCGAATTGTCCATAAAAATTGGCGATCACATCTTTATCCTTTTCCGTAATTGCCCTGAGATAATTTTTGATGGCGATATCCTCAAGTCCCCCCATACTCTTCTTAACGGCAGAAATGGTATTGGCAAGTTCACTGTCCAACCCTGATTTTACGTTGCGCTCAATAAAAAGATAGAGACCAATGGAAAGGATGGTGACAATAAAAAAAACGGAACATCCGAAAACAAGGAACATTTTTGTTCTGATTTTCATGGCAATAATCCTAAATAAATGGGAAGCTAAAATGAATTTCGTAATTATCCTATTACGGTAAAGGCGAATTCATTCATTGTCAATTAAAAAAAGAGAACAAAAAATCAAGCAATCTCGGGTGTAACGGTTATATGCAAAGAAAACTTCGCAGCCTCCATGGGGAATAGTGGAGAACGAGCATATTAACAGTTCAGTGCTTGGCTTATCCGTGTTGCCAGCTCCCGGGAGGAAAAGGGTTTTTGAATGAAATTGACGCCTTCGTCCAGTACGCCCTGGTGGGCGATGACATTGCTTGTATAGCCGGACATGAACATACACTTGAGCCACGGGTAAAGCAAAATCAGGTTCTCGGCAAGGTCGCGGCCGGTCATCCCGGGCATGACCACATCGGTGATGAGCAGGGTAATTCTGTCCGAATTTTCTTCTGCAATACGCATGGCTTCAGCCGGGGACGAGGCAGCAAGGACGGTATATCCGAATTTTTCCAGCATTGCTTTTGTCATTTTCAGAGCAGCCGGTTCGTCTTCCACCAGAAGAATGGTGGCATCTCCCGTAAGAAAAGAGCCCACAGGGCGTGTTTCTTTGATCTCTTCACCTTCGGCAGCATCTCTGCGAAGGTAAATCTTGAAGGTGGAGCCATGTCCCGTCTCACTGTATACATTGATAAAGCCGGTATTCTGCTTGACAATGCCGTAAACCGTGGCCAACCCCATTCCGGTGCCCTTACCCAGCTCTTTGGTTGTATAAAACGGCTCAAAAATTTTATCCAGGGTTGACATATCCATGCCACAGCCGTTGTCACTGACCGCGAGCATGACATACCGGCCCGGGGAAAAACCACTGTGTTCGGCACAGTAAGCCGCATCAAATTCAATGTTCTGGGTTTCAATGGTGATCTTGCCCGGCCCATCAATGGCGTCCCTGGCATTCAAACACAGATTGGCCAGAATCTGATCAACCTGGGAAGGATCCATTTTCACCGGCCATAAATCCGCTCCCGGCATCCAGAGCAGGTCGATATCTTCGCCGATAAGCCGCTGGAGCAGCTTGAGCATACCCTGCAGTGTGCTGTTCAGGTCAAGAATTTCCGGATTGATTGTCTGCTTTCTGGCAAAGGCCAGCAACTGCCGTGTTAGTTCCATGGAACGAATCCCCGCCTCATGGATGTCTTCAATTCTGTCACGCAGGGGATCATCATCGTCAATTTCTAAAAGTATCAGCTCCGCATAACCCATGATTACACTCAGCATATTGTTGAAATCATGGGCCACGCCTCCGGCCAGTTGTCCCACGGCTTCCATTTTCCGGCTGTGGCGGACCTGCTCTTCAAGTTTTTTACGTTCCGTGACATCCTCCAGGATACCTTCATAAAACAACACCTGGCCTTCACTGTCCCGGATCGCCCTGCATGTCAACCATATACAGATGTCGGTGCCATCGAACCGTCTCATCTGAACTTCATAATCCCGCACGATCCCGTCACGCTCAGCTATTGAGCGCCATTGTTCACGCTGCTCAGGATTCGGATAGATATTTACCAGATTGGTGTTTATCAAAGTTTCCCAATCCGGAAACCCCATCATTCGAACAAGGGCCGGGTTGACGGTAAGAAAATGCCCTGCCGGTGTACTTCGAAAAAGAGACACGGGAAGTCGTTCAAACAGGCTGCGAAACCCTTTCTCACTCTCCTGCAATGCAGTCCGTCGCACTTCAAGGGCATCAGCCATCCGCTGAAGGTTCTCCCACAATGCCGTTAATTCGGGAGTAGCGCCAGGAATATCAGCCAGCACTTTGCCCCGGTCAAAATCCGAATTGGCCAGTGCATCGACATCACGGTTGAGTTGCGCCAATGGCTTAATAAAACGGTGGTTGACCTGCTTGCGAAAATTCCATACCAGTACTATCCATATGCCAAAGGATGCCGCCAATATCAATGCCGGTGTCCAGATAAAAGGACTTAAGGCGGTGAACAGCGGACTTTGCACCACAGCAACCCAACCGGTGCTCTCAACCCGGGCGGCACTTCCCAGAACCATTTTCCCGTTATATTCGTACACCAGGGAAAGGTCACGGCCGCGTCTCCGGCGAAAAATTTCCATATCCCCCTGGTTAGACTGCTGCCGGACCAGATCAAAAGAGGGATGAGCCAGCACGATTCCCGACGGGTCCAGCAAAAAGACCACACTGTGCTCCCATGCATTGGCATTGTTTTCGGCCATAATTTCATCCTGGAGAGCCCCAAGGTTCAATGCCCCAATCACCAGCCGTCCCTGGGAAAGCCGTCTGGTCAAATAAACCGTGGGATTACCGGTATGAACAGATATGAAAGGACGTGAAACCGCCAAACTGTTCTCTTTTTCTTGTTTAAAATACGGCAAAGAGAATAAATCCAGACCCAGATAGGACGGATCGGAAGGCACCTGTAACCGGATCTTGCCGCCTGAATCCAAATGGTAAATCCTATCAAAATAACCGCAGGCTTCCCAGGCCCCCTGCATGACGGCCTGATTTTCCGACGGCGCGGTCTCGGCCACCCGGGCCACGGTATCAAGGGATCTGGATGCCTGATCCAGAAAATGTGTCGCCACCCGGGCCATGGCGCGTGCCCGTTGAAGGTGTTCCTTTTCAATGGTTTGCTTACCCCAGAACCCCACTGTGCCGATGGCCGTCAGGCCCAAGACGATAAACGGCAGAAACATACATAAAAACACCGGGCGCTGAAACACCTGGGCCAGATCAGGGGATTTTTTTCGGCTCATAATAGCATCAATCTCAAGATTTCGTTAATATATACTTAATTCCCGCTGTATTTGTTTCCGAACGTCCGGGCTTTTTTCTTAATTACTAAATACTTCCAAAAATTTTCTGTACGCTATTTGCTTTGGGAAGGTTTGTCAAGAACTATGACCGGCGAATTCAAAATCTCGCGGCTTGTAGATGTCACACTTAAGCATTATCAAAAAATTGTTTTTGGGAGGGGGAGAATAGATTCTTTTTATCCATTGAAATCATTTATTTTTTCAGCTGATCTCATTTCGTCTTCTTGATATCTGCATACTGCCGGAAGGAACGATGATACAGGTCCAGGAAGGAATATTATCGGGCGTTGTTAACCAGGATCTCAAGTTCGTTGATTATACCCGGAAATCCTGCCAGGGTGTCAGGCAGATGGGCCATGTCGAATTCCCGGGCAAGGTTCTGCAATTTTTTGGCCCACAGCTTTAACGGGTCATACCGGTATTGGACACCCAGGGCAATCGCATCCTTTGAAAACGATTCGATTCTTGGGATGACCAGGGCTCCTTGTATATATTCCCATCTGGGCTTCAATTCATTTTCCAGGCGCTTCAGCAAAACGGGCAGCCCTGCAAAGATTTCAGGGGAAATCTCCTGATCCGGCAGCACCGACTCGGGTTCAGGCGCAGAGTCGGTCCCGGGCGGATCGGATGGCGGAAGGCCCGGGAAATCAAGGGTAGTAACATTGGGAATGGATACCGAAAACTTACTGCCCCGGCCGGGAATGCTTTCTATTGAGATGGTCCCCCCCATGGCCGTAATCAATTTTTTTGAGATGGAAAGTCCGATGCCGGTGCCCCCATACGTATTGAAATCCTGGCCCTTTTGCTGACTGAACCGCTCGAAGATCAGCTCTTTCTGGTCCGGGGCAATACCGATACCGGTATCCTCGACGGAGAATAACAATTCAGAAAACAGATCTCCCCGGTCATACTCATGAAAATCTGCTCTGAGTCTGATATACCCTTCCTTTGTAAACTTTACGGCATTACCCACGATGTTCATAAGCACCTGGCGCAGCCGTGTCTTGTCCAAAACAATAACGGCGGGCAGAGTCATGCTTTTTTCTATATGAAAAGCCAGCCCCTTGTTCTTGGCGGTTATGAAGAAAATCTGCCGGATCTCTTCAAACAGGCGATCAAGATTGAAGGGGGCGTATTCCACGGTAAACTTGCCAGACTCCGCCTTGGACAGATCCAGGATATCGTTAAGCAGGGTTAAAAGGGTGGCGCCTGCGGAGCGGATGGTGGATATATATCCAAGTGTTGAATCATCCAGACTCTGTTTTTCAATCATCTCCGAGTACCCGAGAATAAGATTCAAAGGTGTTCTGATTTCATGACTCATGTTGGCTAAAAATTCGCTTTTTGCCCGGCTTGCGTCTTCTACTCTTTCTTTTTCTGCCTTGAGTTCCGCCGTGCGCACCTTGACCATGTTTTCCAGTCTTGCCTTATTGTTTCTAAGCCTGTTTTCAACATGGGCTTTTTTCTCAAGCAATTCGGATTTTATCTTGTCAATGTTTTTGAGCTGGTCATTGATCTGTTTTTCTTTTTCCAGTTCCGCTTCCTTAGCCGCCAGCCTTTTACTTATATTTCTTGACGTTTGTTTCCATCCCCACAGCCAGACAGCCATCCCCATGAAACTGTACAGGCAGTATGCCCACGGGGTTTTCCAGGGCGGAGACGCCACATGGATTGTAATCCGGGAACCCTTTTCGTTCCACACCCCGTCATTGTTCGCCCCGATCAATCGCAACAGATATCTTCCACCGGGCAGATTGGTATAGCTGCCGTAACGCCTGGTGCCGCTCTGATTCCATTCGCTGTCAAAACCTTCCAGAAAATAGGCATACTTATTTTTCCGGGGTTGGGTAAAGTTCAGGGTTGCGAACTCGAATTCAAAGGAGTTGTTCCGCCAGTCCAGGTTAATAGTATCAATGGCTTCCGGGCAGGCCCGGGTGGGAAGCCCCCTTCCGGGTATGTTAAAAGTAGTCAGGACAACCGGGGGAATATAGGGATTGTTTTTGATCTGATCGGGAAAGAAGCTGATAACACCGTCAAAACTTGCAAACCAGAGTTTTCCGTCCCGGGTTTTGGCGGCACTGGAAGCGAACAGGTTGAAATTATTTCCCAAAAGTCCGTCCTGATCTGTAAACCGGCCGGTGACCCGTTCCGAGGAGAGGCTGAACCGGATCAGGCCGGAATCACTGCTCAGCCACAGGTTTCCCATATCATCTTCCAAAATGGCCCGGATGGTCCGGGTCTCAAACCCCTCCCCGGTCCCGTAGAGGCTGAATTTGCCTGTCTTGGGGTCAAGGCGGTTCAACCCGCCGTCACTCGTGGCGATCCAGAGCCGGCCCTCGCCGTCCATGTGGCAGTCCGTCACCATGTCGCCGCTGATGGCCCGGGGATTATCCTTATCCTTGCGATAGTGGACAAAGGTTTCGCAGGCAGTGTCAAACCGGTCCAGGCCGCCGCCCAGGGTCGGCACCCACAGCGAGCCGTCCGGTTCCTGGAACAGGCGTATGACCACATTGCAGGCAAGGCTGTTTTCATCTTTCGGATCATGGGAGAACCGGGTGAATTTTCCGCTCTGTTTGTTCAGCTTGAACATCCCGTCCGCCTCTGTGCCGAACCAGAGGATGTCCGGGTTCAGCCGGTCCTGGATCATGCTCCGTGCCACCCCGTCGGTATAGGGGTTGACAAACTGTTTTTCAAACCTGCCGGAATCCGGGTCAAACAGTCCCACCACCCCGTTGTTCATTGAAATCCACAGGTTGTTGTCATTATCTTCCAACACGGAGAAAACATAATCATTGGTAATGCCGGCATCTTTCAAGTCGGCTTTCCGAAAGGCTCTGAACATCCCTGTTTTCCGGTCAAGCCGGTTCAGCCCCCCAAGCTGGGTCCCCATCCAGAGGCTGCCGTCATGGGATTCGGCAATGGTGGTGATGATGTTTGAACTCGGGCCTCTTTTGTCCCCGCTCCTGTGACGGTACTGGTCAAATGGCTTGCGGTGGGGGTCCCACTTGTCTATGGCACCTGTATTTTCAATAATCCACAAGATGCCTGCCCGGTCCTGGAAGCATCCCATGATGATATTGCCGGAAATGCTCTGGGCATCGTCTTTAACGTGTTTGTACACTGTGAATTTTTCAGTTTTCGGGTCAAAGCATTCAAGGCCTGCGGCCACGTCATAGGGACGCCCGAGCCAGAGCAGGCCGTTGCGGTCTTTGGTGATGGTGTAAACCGGATTGTGGCTCAGGCTGCCGGCGTTGCCGGCAATATGTTCAAACCGCAGAAACCGGCCGGTCTTCCGGTTCAGACGGCTCAGGCCCCCAAGGCTTGTGCCCGCCCATACAAAAGGCCATTCATCTTCCAGCACCGCATATACCCGGCCACTGCCAAGGCTGGAAGGGGAGTCAGGATCGTGGCTGTACCGGGTCACTTTGTTTGTCTCAGGAGAAAAAGCATCCAGCCCGGCCTCGGTGCCGATCCAGATCACCCCGTCTTTGCCTGCGACCACGGTCCAGACAGAATCGTGGCTGAGGCTGTTGGCATCCCCCGGTATATGGCAAAGCCGGGTGAATTTCCCGGTTGCCTTGTCCAAGCGGTTGACCCCGGCCCGGGTGCCGAACCACATGCCCCCCTCCCTGTCCTGGGCAATGGTCCGGGGCGCCCAGTTGAACTGGTTGCTGCTGATGCTGCAGGGATCTGCGGGATCGTTTTTATAACAGGTAAAAGTGTTGGTCTTTTTATCGAACCGGTCCAGGCCTGCCAGGGTGCCGATCCACAAAAGGCCCTGGCTGTCTTCGAAAATACAGGGGGCAAGGGACGAAGAGAGCAGGCCGTCTCCGGCCTTTATGAATTTTGTGGTGTAACCGTCATAACGGACAATGCCGCTGGTGCAGCCCACCCAGATAAACCCGTCCCTGTCCTGGATAAGGCAGTTGTTATAGGCACCGGTATGGAAGGGGTGCTGGACAGAAAACCCGGCCCATGCAGGCATACTTGTCGCCGCCAGGAGACAGATACAAGCCATCAGTGCCAGCCGGATATTTGCGGGTCCCATCTTTCCGGGTACTGTCAAGGCTGGCTATTCCCCCTGGATATTTGAGGGAAACTCAATGCGTGTTGTCATTCCCGGCAGCCCGTTCACGTGAAAGGGCCTGGCCTTTAAAATCCGGCCGGCCAGGTCCGCGAGGGGGAGGGGCGCCTTATATACAGGTGAATCCATGTCCGGCTCGCTGTTGTCAACGGTATACCGGATCACGGCCTCCGGGTGCGGCCCTGACAGGGTCAGGCAGGAAGATTCGCTTTTCAGGCCCCGGGATTTGGGGATATCAACCGTAATCTGTCCCTCCTGTAATTGTTCTATGGGGATATAGGGGCCCTGGTAAGTTTCCCCGAAAGCACTCATTGTTGCTTTGATTTCCCGCTCGAAGTTGGCGGTCAGGTCTGCCCTGCGCAGGGTGGGTTCGGGAAACCCCATAAGTTCGATCTCGTTGGTTCTGAAAAAATCCGGGTCCCCGTAGTCCTGTGTAAACGCCTCGTTGGTAAATGCATACCCCTGGCCGTACCTGGCGGATGTAAGCAGGTAGCAGATGGCGTCCGGCCCGATGGCCATGGGGCTGATCTCAATGGGGGTGGGAACGGTCCTGACCAGAACCCAGAGGGTATGATAGGCGATCATGTTTTCGTTGGAATAATATACCCTTGCGCCCATGCTGCTCAAAGGATCCGAGGAGATGAAATCGGCCACGCCGTAATCCTGTTTTTCCGCAACCTGCCTTGCATTGACCAGGTAGCCCTTGAACATGCGGTAAGGTGTATATCCGCTGCCAAGCCATTCCTTTACGGTTGTGAATATCAGGGATTCGAACCCGGCCTCTTTCATACAGACACCTATCCGCCTTGCAAAATCAAAGGTATAGGGCCTGAGAAGGCCCTGGCTGTAATATCCTTTCAAATCCTTGCCCGTCATGGGGTAGGTAGCAAAACCGCCCACCCCTTTCAGTTCCGGATGGGCGTCCATGGCATCGGCCACGTCCTTTTCCACCAGCATGGCATCCACATCTGAAGCGGGATAGCTTTTCTGGCAGACAACCCCGCCGCCGTCATC
Source organism: uncultured Desulfobacter sp. (assembly GCF_963665355.1). Taxonomy (GTDB): domain Bacteria; phylum Desulfobacterota; class Desulfobacteria; order Desulfobacterales; family Desulfobacteraceae; genus Desulfobacter. The sequence continues at coordinate 2,206,488 of NZ_OY762229.1, read as the reverse complement.
CAGCATGTTCAAATAATAATAAGGCACCATATTCTGGAATAATCCCATATCCAGTTCCGGGAGTGAACGGTCAGCCTGGGTGTCTGCAATAAGGAAGGAGTCTGTCAGGCCGGCAATGATGGCCGGGACAATCCCGTTTATGGCCCCGACTTCCCCTGGCAACACACCGGTAAGCAGCCCCGGTTCTTTGGAAACAAGGCCTTCATAGGATTTCAGAGTAGCCATGTAATCCCTTTTAACTTCAATGGCAGAGGGCGCAAAGATCTCAGCGGTAAAGGCAATGGACATTCCGTCAGGGACATTGGGGCTGGATATGGCATTCACTGACGTCACCCCGCTGTTTTTAAGAAAATCCCGGGCCACGTCCTTTGGGCCGCCGCCCCCCGTGGCAAGGAAGGTGGCGCCTTCGATGAAATCATACAGGTCGTCTTGGGAATAGGTAACAATAGGACTTTTTAAGGATTCAGACATGATTTTCTCTCCTGTTGACAAATATTGTAAGTTCAGAATGATTCCGAAAGATGATCAGCTACTGAACGGACGGTTTTCGTTCCCGAATCCGACGGGATGAAAGAAAAAACATCTTTTTCTGATACTGGTGAAGCAATGTGCTCACAAGTTATGATAAAATCTGTTTATTTGTCAAGAAAAACCCCTGGCTTTCAGCTTACATGGCTCTGGCAATGCATATCATTTTATGGTAGCGTTCATAATCAGACAAATTCGAATAGTGTTCACGGCCCGTGTCAGGGGCTGATTCACCATGGATCCAATCGGCCGGGTGTATCTTGGAAAACCTGGTCCTATCAGGGGGACTGACTTAAAGTCGAAGGGAATATAATCATGATGAAACTTGGAGAAAAGGAACTCAAAGACATTGCCAACGGCGCCTGCCTTCTGGCAAGCGGGGGCGGAGGCACCAACCAGGCCCCGGAATGGATCATCCCGGAAATTTTAAAGATTGCCGCCCATGTGGACCTGATCGGCCTTGACGAGGTGACGCCTAAAACCTCGGGGGCTGTGGCGGTCTGTATGGGATCGCCCCTGGCTCTCAAGCAGATCGGTTTCCACGGTTCGGTGTTCAGGGCCTGGGATCTTCTGGAGCAAACCCTGGACAGGAAATTCGCCTTTGCCGTTCCCGGGGAAATCGGGTCGGTCAACACCCTGATCGCCATGCTTACGGCGGTTAAAAAAGGTATTCCGGCCCTGGACGCCGACGGGTCAGGCAGGGCCGTCCCCACCCTGTCCATGACGACCTATGCCCAGCCCATTCCCATTTCCCCCTTTACCCTGGCCAACGAAGCCGCATCCACGTTCCATGAACCTGACGCCCGGGCCGTCCTCTATGGGAAGACCCCCGCAGACATAGAAAACATGGCCAGACCCTTTATTTCCGTACCGGGAGAGTTTGACCAAACCGGAGGCGTGGCCGGCTGGGCCATGAAACAAAAGGATCTTACGACAAAAAATCCCCTGATCTGGGGAACCGTTACAAAAGCCCGTGACGTGGGCCGGGCCCTGCGCAAATATCAGGACCCCATGGAGGCGCTTCACAGTGCACTGGGCAAGGACGTTTCCCTGATTATCCGGGGGAAATTAACCCGGATCGTCCAGGCGGCATCCGGCGGGTTTGACAGGGGTGTCCTGACCTTTGAGGACGGAAAGAAAACCATCCATGTGGTCAACCAGAACGAAAACATGATCGCCTGGGATGCCGGCACCAGTTGTCCTGTGGCCATGGCTCCGGACGGCATCGGATATGTTAATAAAAAGGGCCGGGCACTGTCCAATGCCGATATCCAGGAGGGGGACAAGGTCTATGTGGTGGGCATCAGGGCCCAGGAGCGGCTCCGGACCGATACCTACCTCAAAGCCCAGTTCCTGACCGGATTAAAGAACGTCGGGTACTATGGCAAATATGTTCCCATTGAAAATCTGTCCTAACCCATCTGCCCCGGAGGGTCCATGAAGATCAAAATCATTGTGCCACTGGCCACGGATGAGTACAACGCCGGTGTTAAGGAAGAGGTGGATACGGTAAAAGCCCCGGACTGCACCATCAGCATCGAAAATCTGAAAAAAGGTCCCCAGTCCATTGAAGGCCGGTACGACGAATTCATGGCCGGACCGGATATCGTCAAAATCGCGTGTAAGGCCCAGGACCAGGGGTTTGACGGCATCGTTATCGATTGCTTTGGCGAACCCCTGGTGCCGGTGGTCCGGGAGTTAGTGGATATCCCTGTCATCGGGGGATTCGCAGGCGCCCTCATGGCGGCCAGCATGATCTGCCAAAAATTTTCCATCATCAATGTGCTGGACAGGGTGGTGGCCATGAACCGGACCCTGGTCAGGGATTACGGTATGGCAGAAAATATCGCCTCCATGCCGGTCATCGGGATGCCGGTCAACAGACTCAAAGAGAAGAAAAAACTGACAGAACGGCTGGTGGCGGTGAGCCTGGAGGCCATTGAGACCCACGGCGCCCAGGCTATTGTCCTGGGATGCACCGGCATGCTGGATGTGGCCAGGGGCGTGGCCCGGATACTGAAAGAAAAAGGGAAGCCCGCTCCGGTCATTGATCCCACCACAACCGCAGTGACCATGCTTCAGTCCCTGATACGAAACGGGCTTTCCCAGAGCCGGCTGACCTATTTCAAATCAGAGGAGCAAAAAGCTCTATAGATGACGGCATTCTTCAGGGGACAGTGTCAAAAAAAAATGGTGCCCATGTGGGATGGACGGCCGGGTCGTCTTGGTCTGTTTCTGGTCCCGCTTCCATTCCTGGCCCTGGTTCTGATTCTGTGCAGTCCGGACGCATCACTGGCCTTCAGAGCCATGTTCTCCCACCCCTTTGATACGGGATCATATAATTGCGGCCTTACCCAGGACCGGGACGGATTTATCTGGGTGGGGACCCCCGAAGGAGTGGTCCGGTGGGACGGATATGAGATGAAGCGGTTTTCATCCGGCCCTGCTTCCCTCAGCAACGATATCGCGCCCTGTGTGTTTGCCGACAGTTCCGGTTTCAGGATCTGGGTGGCCACCATGGGGGGCGGGTTAAATTGTTACGACAAGCGGTTGAACAGATTTATCTATTTCCGGCATGATCCTGACAATCCGGCCAGCATCAGTTCGGATTTTTTCAACTGGTCACCCAGGACCATTGCTGAAGACCGGGACGGAAAAATCTGGGCCGGAACCCAGCAAGGCCTGAACATCTACGACCCCCTTAAAGGGACCTTTGTCCGCTATCTTCCGGAACCCGGCAATCCCGACAGCCTGAGCCACGAAAATATTTCCACGGTCTTTATCGACCGGGAGAACAGGGTCTGGGCCGGAACCAAGGCCGGGGATCTGAATTGCCTGGACAAAGGAACAAAGCGTGTCGCCCGGATTTCCCTGGGACATTTTGGACAGCACTCCCAGAGCGATTCAGAAAATGGCGGCCCCGGGTGCATCAACAGCATCATCCAGGGGCCAAAGGGATTTCTCTGGATAGGCACAGCCAAAGCCGGACTTTTGCGCCTTGATCCCCAGACCCTTGAAATTCGGCAATTTGCCCATGCCCCCGATAAAGCCAAAGGAATCGCCAGCAACTATGTCTACATGCTCATGTCCGACGGCAGAGGTGATATCTGGATTTCCCACTCCTATACCGACCCTGTGGGGCTCGAAATTTTTAACATTGATTCACAGACATTCACACGCCTGAGCCATGATCCGGACAACCCTTTAAGCCCTAGGGGGGATAAGATCATGGACCTTTTCATGGACCGCCAGGGCATTATCTGGACTGTTGAAAACACAGGTCCTGTGGATGCCTGGGACAGATTTGCCCACCAGTTTGCCGTCTATCGCCACAATTCCAGGGACTGCACAAGCCTGGGATCCAACTCGGTGATCATGCTCTACCAGGACAGCCGGAATACCATCTGGGTTGCCGGCGGAAGCCAGGGCGGACTTTCCCGTTTCAATCCCGGGTCAGATGACTTTTCCGGGGCAGGTCCGTCTGGACAAACACTCCCGGCCTTTTCAGCGGTATATTCTGTGTGTGAGGGCAGTGCCGGCCGATTCTGGGTGGGGGCGGGTGACGGCTCCCTGAATGTATACAACCGGGAAAACCACACCCTGGAGGCGACCTATCAGAATCCTCTGGTCGCCGGAGCGCCGCCCAGGGCCCTTATTCAGGACCGTCTCAATCCGGACCTGCTGTGGTTCGGCACCCAGGAAAACGGACTCTTCCAGTTCAATAAAAAGACAGGCAGGTTTCGGCAGTTTGTCTATGACAGTGCCACCCCCCGGAGTCTGAGCAACAACGTGGCATTGAACCTGGTTGAGGACCACAAGGGAACCCTGTGGATTTCAACAAAAGTCGGACTGAACCGTTACGACCCCGCCACAGATACCTTTCAGCGGTTTATAAGAGGGAAAAACGGACTGCGGGGGAACAATATCAATGACTGCCATGAAGATAAAAAGGGCCGCTTCTGGGTGAGTACCGAAGATGCAGGACTTCATCTTCTTGACAGGGAAACCGGCGTGTTCACACCTGTTACACAGGCCCAGGGACTGCCCAGCGGAGCCATACGGGCCATACAGGAAGATGACAGGGGATGGCTCTGGCTCAGTTCTGACAAGGGACTGTATCTCTTTGACACCAAAGATCGCCGGGTGCTGGAGCATTACTCGGCCAAAGACGGACTCCAGGGAGACCGGTTCAGTGTCTTTGCCACCAGTGCACTGAAAAGCAGGGAGGGAGAGCTATGGTTTTCAGGCCTTTCAGGGGTGAACCGTTTCCACCCGGACCACATCATGAAAAACCCCTATATCCCGCCGGTGAAACTGGTGTCCCTTGAACAGGGGGGGCAACCCATCACCATCGGGAAATCACCGGAAATCATTGAGTTGATCCATCTGCCCTGGCAGAAAAACTATTTTGAATTTAAATTTTCAGCCCTGAATTTTACCCGCCCCGGAAACAATGAATATGCCTATTTTCTTGAAGGGTTTGAGACCCAGTGGAACCGGACAGGCACCCGCCGGTACGGCCAGTACACCAACCTGCCGGGAGGAAGCTATACCCTGCGGCTGTTCGGCAGCAACAACAACGGGATATGGAACAAACAGGGCAAGGCTGTCAAAATCCAGGTGGATAAGCCACCCTGGGAACGGACCTGGGCTTTTATACTTTATTTCATTACCGGTACCGGAATCTGGATCGGGGGCTGGCGGCTCGCCCACAGGGAGGTAAAAAAGAAAATCCAGGCTCAGGCAGCGGAGCTGGAAAGGGAAAAACAGGTCATCGAGCAGCTGCGCGCCATTGACAGGATGAAATCCGATTTGCTCAAGAAACAGGTCCAGGTGGAAAACGAATTGCTCAAAAACAAGCAGAGACTTGAAGAAATGGTTAAAACGAGGACCCTGGCCCTCAATGCTGAAAAGGAGAAAGCCGAAGCTGCCAGCCAGGCCAAAGGGGAGTTCCTGGCCAATATGAGCCATGAAATCCGGACACCGTTGAATCTGGTCATAGGCTTTTCCGATATCATTTATAAAGAGAGTCAGGATGAAACCATTAAAGAGTATGTGGCCACCATCCGTTCAGCCGGGAATTCACTTTTGGCCATGCTCAACGATATCCTTGATCTGTCAAAGGCGGAATCAGGAAATTTCCCTTTGAATTATGCCGCCTTTAATCTTGGGGGACTGCTCAGGGAGATTCACCAGGTTTATGCCAATTCCGCCCTGGTCAAGGGGCTTGAATTTTCTGTGGAGATGGGAGAACAGACACCCTCCGGTATCGTTCTGGACAGGGTCCGGCTCAGGCAGATCCTGATGAACATAACGGGGAATGCCATTAAATTCACCTCATCCGGATTTGTCAAACTCACGGCCGGATACCGGCAGTTTGAAAAAGGGACCCTGTTTTCAGAGCTGTTCTTTATCATCCAGGACAGCGGCATGGGCATTGCCCCTGGCCAGAAGGAGCGGATATTCGAACGGTTCAGCCAGCAGAAGGGCCAGGACTTTGACACCTATGGCGGAACCGGCATCGGGCTTTCCATATCCAAAAAACTGGTGGAGGCCATGGGCGGCACCATTGAGGTGAACTCAACCCCCGGCAGGGGCAGCCGGTTTCTGGTGACCATTCCCAATGTCGCAAGTGTATCCGAAATGACCCAAACCCTGCCTTGGGACGATGTTATAGATGACGCCCAGGAGAAAAAGGAGTTCCATAAGCTCTTTGTCCCGGCCCAAACCTATACACCCATGGAGATTGAAAAACTCAAGGCGTTGTTGTCCCTGCTCACGGGCAAGATGCTGGACCGGTGGGCGTACCTCAGTGAAACCATGATTATCGGCAATGTCGAAGCCTTTGCCGGGCAGATCGTCGAACTGGGCCAGACCTATGGGTACGCCCCCCTGGAGATGTGGGGGGATGCCGTACTCAAACAGGCCAGAACCTTTGACATGGCTTCGCTTCCCAAGACCTTAAAAAGCTTTCCCGCTGTAATTGATCAACTCCAGGGCCTTGTCCAAGTTCAAACTTGATAACAGGGTAGACCCGCCCGGTTCAGGCTGTTTTTACTTTCCGGTCAAGGTAAAAGAGAAAATCCTCATAGGGCATGGGCTTGGCAAAAAGATAACCCTGGATCATATCGCACTTTTCTGACACAAGGTAATCCATCTGGCTGTGGGTTTCCACCCCTTCGGCTATGGTTTGCAGCGACATGGCCCGGGCCATGGCAAGGGCCGCCCGGACAATGGCTCTGCTGGGCTCATCCTTCTCAATGCCGCGGATCAGAGAGGCATCAATCTTCAGTGCAGTCAGGGGCAGGTTTTTAATGGAGTTCAGGGAAGAGTAACCGGTTCCGAAATCATCGAGTTCAACCTGAAGCCCCATGTTGCGAAGTTCTTTCATAATATTTCCGGCACGTTTGATATCCTGAACCAGGCAGGTTTCGGTGAGTTCAAATTTCAATCGCAACGGTGTGGCACCGGTTTCATCAAATACCCGCCTGACCTTGTCAATAAAATTTTCCTGGGCAAACTGCATGGCACTGATATTTACGGCCAGGGCAAAATTTTCAGGAAGCTGGCATTTTTCCAGCTCCATAACAATGGTGCAGGCCTGCTTGAGCACCCACTCCCCCAAAGGCAGAATCAGGCCTGTACTTTCGGCCACAGGGATGAACGATCCTGGGCTGACAGGCGGTTTATCCCGGGGCAGCCATCTGAGCAGGGCCTCTGCACCGCACAACGCACCTTTTTTCGAAACCTGGGGCTGAAGATACAGGCAGAATTCCCCGTTATCCAGGCCGTTTTTCATATCCAGGGCCATGGCGCTTCTGGTGTCCACAATGACCTGGCGGGCCTTGGAATAAAAACAGACGCGGTTACGCCCCAGATCCTTGGCCTCATACATGGCCACATCAGCGTGTTTGAGCACCTCGCTTTCATCCCGGTCCCTGCCGTTGAAAATAGCCACCCCCACAGAGGCGCTGGTGTGGTGGATATGCCGGGCATCCCCCAGAATGTAGGGCTTGTTCAGTTCCGACCTGATCTTTTCCGCCACAGCCATGGTTTTTTCAATGCCTATTTTTTCATCACTGCCCAGACATTCCAAAAGCACAACAAATTCATCACCGCCAAGGCGGGCCACAGTATCCGTTTTCCGGACACAGCCGGTAAGTCGTTTTCCCACTTCCACAAGCAGTGCATCGCCTGTATCATGTCCTCTGGTATCATTCAGGCTTTTAAAATTATCCAGGTCCAGCATGAGCACGGCCCCATAGTTTTTTTCCCTGCAGGACAAGGCAACGGCATGGGCCAGCCGGTCCATGAGCATGCGCCGGTTGGCAAGGCCGGTCAATGCGTCATAAAGAGCCAGCTTTCGAATCCTGTTTTCTGCCTGCCTTCTTTCGGTGATATCCCAGATATAGCCGTACCACAATGTTCCGCCGTCCATCATGCGCTCCGGCGTGGCATGCCCTTCCAGCCAGATCTCTCCTTTTTCCGGGTGCCTGATCCTGAACTGGGCCTTCCAGGTTTTTAACGATAAAGCCGAATCATCAATACTGCTCAATAACTTTTGCAGATCTTCTTCATACACAAGATCCGAAAGCACCCGGGCATCGTCCTTCAGTACGTCGGTATTTACACCCCAGGTCTGCTGCACCCCCGGACTGACATAAGGCATGCATTCGTTTTCATTTCTGTCCCGCTTATACTGGAAGATAAATCCGGGAATATGCCGGGACAGCTTGTCCAATCTGTTTGACAACTCTTTACGTTCGGTAATGTCATGGATGGTCGCTGAAATTTTGGCCATATCACCATCCTCTCCCTTTACAGATGCGGCCTGTTGATATACCAGCCGCTCTGATCCGTCCGGCCGGATTACCCGGAACTCCATATTCAGTGCCTCGGGATTCCGGGACAGGGCATTGAACTGATTTTTGACCAGGTTTTTATCATCGGGGTGAATAAACTCGAGCACATTTTTTCCGTTCATTTCAACGGTTCCCATGGGTCTTCCCACAATCTCATAGACCTGCTCCGAACAGCTTAAGGCGCCTGTGGCCACATCCATCTCCCAGTCCCCGACCAGGGCAAGCCTCTGGGCCTCCACAAGACGCTGCTGGGTGCTTGTCAGCTTGGTGACAGAGGCCTGCAGGGAGTTAAGGGCCTGGCACACCTGTTTTTCCAACGGCCTGAAAATAAATAAAGCCTCCAGGAGCAAGGCAGCCAGTGCTGCCAGCCATATAATCAGCTCAAACCGTTCTATTTTGACAATGGAGGCTCTGCCGATGTGTTCATATTCATCAACCGCTGCGTCCAGCAAGGGCTCAAGCACATGGGGGCCGTAATTAACCAGGTAGATATAATCAATGGATCCTGTGGACAAACTGTCCAGATCTGTTTCATACACGTTTCGGGCCCGTTCCAGAAACCGTTCCAGAGCAGAGTCCAATCCCATCATAGGGTCTTTATAAATGATTTCCAGGGCGTCATTGGTCACTTGGGGAATCCTGGTTTCACGGTCACCGTCCCTTAACGCCTTGTGGGCTGCCTGCATTTTATTAATGGTCAGTCCCACCTGACTTCGGGCCTGGTTGAATTCGGTTTCATCATCCGTGGCCGCCATCAGGCTTGCAAAATATGCAATGCGGTTGGTCAGGCCGGACTGGTGTCCGGCAAGATTAATCAACTGGGAAAAATCACGCTGTTTTGATATGAGATGCTGCATGGTAAAAAATGAGGTGGTCATAAGAATGGCAATGGCGCTTAAACCAAATACATAACGCAGCCGCAGATTTCCTACAATACTCATAGGTAAACCCTCCCCTTATTAACGATATTGAAGCGATCTAATGCTAAATATAATTCTAACTATCCGGATAGTTAAACTATTCCAAATAATAACCGGCCTGGCATCAGCTGTATCAATCTGGTGCGTCAACACGTTTTACCACCCCTTTGTTAGTATAGAATTAAAAAACCATGGGTTTCAGTTTACCTGAACTTTTTCGGGTCTTTCTTTTTTCGTTGAATCTTGCACTGTTTCAAATTAAATTAGGCCTTGTGTGTTGTGACTAAATTTGTATTGGGGGCTGGGATATTTCCGGTGGAGCAATTAAAAGAGAGTATAAATAGAAAAGAACCTGACCATCTTAATCTGCTGTTCGACATGGGGGAACTGGCCTCCATCATTACCAGCGGATCAGACATTGAAGCCTTTCTGACCGGAGCCACCGAACTTGTGGCAAAGCACCTCAAGGCCCATGTCTGCTCCATCTACCTTTTTGACTCCCGTTCCAAAGCCCTGGTGCTGAGAGCCACCCGGGGCCTGAAACCCGAAGCGGTCAACCGGGTCAGGATGCTGCCCGGAGAAGGTCTTGTGGGCCAGTGCTTTTCCCAGGACCGGATTCTTCGGGTGGGCAACGCCAGAACGAGCCCGGGGTTTAAATATTTTGACAATGCCGGTGAAGAGCCTTTTAATTCTTTTCTTTGTGTACCCATTCGGCGGGGGGTGGTAAAAATCGGCGTTCTGGTGGTCCAGCAGCGGCAGATGGACCATTTTACCCTGCTTGATGAGCGTGCATTGAGAACTGCGGCCACCCAGCTGGCCGGTGCCATTGAAAATGCAAGGCTGCTTATGGCCCTGGCTTCTGAGTCAGATACTCCGGGTGACGACCCGGATATTACTTCAAATAAATTTCCCGCATTCATTAAAGGCAAATCCAACGGATCCGGCATGGCCATAGGCACGATCCGGCCTTCACGAAGAAGGCGAAAGGCCATCCTGCTTGAGGAAGACACATCCAATATCACTTACTCTCTTGCTGACTTTCAAACCGCCGTTGAAAAAACCATTGATGAATTAAAGGATCTGCAGGATAAATTTGCCGCAAGTCTTCCGGAAAGCGAATCCCTGATTTTCACGGCCCACTTCATGATGCTCAAGGATAAAAATTTCACGGGAAAAATGAAATCCCTTGTGGAACAGGGGCTTTCGCCTGTGGCAGCCATCCAGCAGGTCACGCAGAAATACATAAAAGTATTCTCGGACAGCCCCCATGCCTATATGCAGGAAAAAGCTGTGGATGTTGAGGATTTAGGCATTCGTCTTCTGTCCCACCTCAAGACCGTGCACGCGCCCAGAGCTGTGGACAGGGGAACTATTTTTGTTACCCAGGACATCTATCCCTCGGACATGCTGAAACTCACCGCAGACGGCATCCGGGGCATTGTGCTGGTGAGCGGCGGCGTCACCTCCCACGTCGCCATTCTTGCCCGCTCCTTATCCATCCCGCTGATCATTGCCGATGACCCCGTATTTCTGGATCTGCCCGACACAACCCGGCTGTTGCTGGATGCAGGCCAGGGGAATATTTACATCAATCCCGACGACAACACTCTGTCCATATTCAAGGCCAATCAGGAGGTTGAAAACCGGGCAAAGGCCCGACAGATGAAGCCTGTCACCTACACCCTTGACAACAGGCGCATCCGGCTGCTTGCCAACATCAACCTGCTCAGTGAAATCGACATGGCCCGGGAACTGAAAGCCGAAGGCATTGGGCTTTACCGTACGGAATTTCCATTCCTGATCCGGTCCGGCTTTCCTTCGGAAGACGAACAATACCTTATTTATAAAGGACTGTTTGACAAGACTGAACCAGGAACCGTCACCACGGTGCGCACCCTGGACGCCGGCGGAGAAAAAGTAATAAAACACGCGGATTTCATCCAGGAGGCCAACCCGGCGTTGGGGTTACGTTCCATCCGCTTTTCATTGAAATACCGTCAGATTTTCCAGACCCAGATCAAAGCCATTTTAAGGGCTGCCCATGGCAGGGAAAAGGTCCGCCTGATGTTCCCCTTGATCTGTTCCATTGATGAATTTTTAGAGGCAAAACAGATCGTGGCGCAGTGTGTACGCCAGATGGAAATAGAAGGCGTATCGCACAAAAATGATCCTGAATTGGGTTTAATGATCGAACTGCCGTCGGTGCTTGCCACCATAGATGAATTCGCAGAACTGACAGATTTTTTCGCCATCGGCACCAATGACTTTATCCAGTATATGCTGGGTGCGGACCGGAGTAACAAGCTGGTGGCCGATCACTACATTCCTTACCATCCTGCCGTAAACCGCGGCATTGCAAAAATTGCAGAGGCGGCGACCGGCCATGGCATTGATGTCTCCGTGTGCGGAGAAATGGCCCATGATCCCGACCATATTCCCTTCCTGATCGGGGTGGGGATCACCACCCTCAGCGTGGACCCCAAATTTCTGCCCAGGGTCCAAACGGCTGTGATGGAGACACGTTTTTCCACGGCAAGGGACTATGCCCGACGTTTACTGGACCAAACCCGGGTTAAGGATGCCGCTGATGTATTCAACACCAGACCCGGCAAATGCAGTCCTGCCGAAAAGCAACCCTCATCCTGAAACCACCCGATTCCGGCCTGATTCCTTTGCTTTGTACAGAGCCTTATCCGCCTTTAACACAAGGGCTTCCTGATTTTTTAGATCCTCTACAAAGCTGCTGACGCCGACACTCACGGTCAAGCCAAGCCCGGGGAAGCGCTTGGAAAGCAGACGACCTAAGTGTTCAATCTCCTTCCGAACACGTTCGGAATACACAACCGCTTTGTCAGGCGCTGTATTATTCAGGACCACGATAAACTCCTCTCCACCGTACCGGCCCACATGGTCCGTGGGACGGGACATTTTTTTTAAGATTTTTGCAATCAGTTTGAGGACGATGTCTCCGGCCTGATGGCCGAACATATCATTAAATTTTTTAAAATGATCCACATCAATCATGGCAACGGAAAGGGGAATACTGTCGTCGGCAGCTTTGACAAAGGCTTTATTCAACAGTTCATCAATGGTTTTTCTGTTCAGCAGTCCTGTCAACCCATCATGAAGAGATGCAGACTTGGCCTTTTTATAAGCCGACGCATTCTCCATGGCAAGCCCAAGCTCATTGGCCACGATGGCAATGGACGAAAACAGGCCCGGCTCAATTTTTTTACCGGATACGATATAGTCCATCCCCAATAGCCCTATCACCTTGTCCTGGCTGCAAAAGGGAACAACAAGCATCTGGGAGACTGAAAACCTTTCCAGAACCTCTTTTTCGCCCGGTAAAAGGCCATTGACGACAACCGGCCCTTTATTTCTCATGCACTGGAGGAAACCATTATCCGCCTCACCCATACTGATATATTGAGATGCCAAATGGTCTGAAAAACCGTCCTGTTGCAGACACTCCACGACCTGGAGTCGACGCAGGGGCGAGACCACTCTTAATATGTAAACCCGGTCAAAACCAAAATCCTGACAAATGGCTTCCAAAGTTGCCGACAAAATCTTTTTGGGCTCCAGGCTGCGATGGGGTGCGGTGATGCTTGCGGTCACAGACTGATTTTTATCAACCTCTTCTTCTCTATGGGAGAAATTATCGGCATTGATGGAACTTAATTTTAAATTGGCTTTGAGAAGGTTGGCACGATACTGTTCCGAAGAAGGAAACTCAAAATCATAAAATCTGGCCGTATTTTTAATTTCCTCATCCATCTTTTGAATCACCGCTTCAAAATCAATGCGGTCAAGCCGGATATTTTTTTCAACCTCGGCCTGAAGCGTCGGCGGAGAAATTGCATCCACAGGCCCCAGGCCCTGGGTCCAGGCCAGGAAATCGGCCAGGCAGACAATACAGATTAACTGCATATCCTCCTGACAAATATCCAAATCGCCAAAGCGACGATGATGGTATTGTATGGCCAGGCATAATTTGTCGGGGAACCCCAGGCGATGTCCGTAATAAGCCCCGAGGTCATCGTGCCCGATCCCCATGACGTCCCTTTCGGCTTCGACCAAAGGGGTAGTGCAGTTATATGCGTTATTAAAAAAATCCGTATAATTCACCCGTCCGGAACGGTCCAAAATAATTTTTCCGAAATCATGGAGCAGACCCGCCGTATAAGCTTCATCAGGATAGGGATGTCCGATCTCAACGGCAATGGCATGGCACAGACTTGCCACACCCAGACAATGGCGCCAGAAAAACGTCCGGTCAAAGTGATCTCTCTGGCCGGATTTGACCATCTTTTCAAAAAAAGTCACGCCAAGACAAATTTTTTTTATCTCATCAAGTCCCAGAAACAGCACAGCCTCTGAAATGGCCGAAACCCTGGACCTGAGACCAAAGAAAGAAGAATTTACAATACCCAAGACCTTTACGGCGATACCCGGATCTGTTTCAACCAGTTTGGCGACTTCCCCGATGGAGGTGTTGGGGTCATTGCATAGAGAGAGCATCTTACCCATGACCTGGACAACCCCCGGAAGTTCCTTGTCATCTTTTTTTAGAACTTTTTTGATATCAGAATCACTGGGAAGATTCAGTATATTTTCCATTATAAAATACCATTAAATCAAGAAATTTTGATTCGCCCACCGGGTGAATTTATATACCAGTTATCACTTTCCAGCCGAACTGTACAGATCAACTTTACTATCCGGCTTGATTTACGGCCAGGAAAAGGCCTTGGATCGGCCGTCTATTTCGGAAAGGCTAAAAGAGGGCATATGAGTTTTATAGAACAGGGTGTTTATGTTGCACCCTAACCCAAAGAAACAGTTCACTGGAAGATCCGGGCTTTTGGAGAATGAAAAACGGGGCGGGCTTTGCAGATTCCTATGCCCGCCCCGTTTGTATATAACGGCCACGGGCCGAGCCAGACATATCATCTGTCTGGCTTCGACCCACAACAAAGGTTGAAAGATCTGAGTAACTTACCCAGTCTTTCATATAAAAGATTTTCAACAATCTTTACGACTGTTTCGCAGGTGATCAGCTCACAGTAAATTTGGATATCATCAGGTTAAGGGTTTCAGCCAGCTTGGATAGCTCTGCCGCACTGGTATTCACCTGGATGGTACCGTGTTTGATCTCCTCGGAGGCCTCATTCACCTGCTGGATCTCCTGGCTTACACTTGCCGCCACTGTGGAGGCCTGATTGACATTTTCGTTGACTTCCTGGACGCCTTGCCCGGCCTGGCTCACATTATGAACAATTTCCTGGGTGGTGGCGCTTTGTTCCTCAATGGCCGCTGCAACAGATGTTACAACCAAGTTTATTTCATTGATCACCTTGACAATGGACTCAATGGCACTGACCGAATCCTGTGTGGTGGCCTGAACCTCGCTTATCCTGGCTCCGATTTCGCTGGTGGCTTCTGCAGTCTGGTGTGCCAGGGCTTTAATTTCTCCGGCAACTACGGCAAAGCCTTTACCGGCATCGCCTGCCCTGGCAGCCTCAATGGTGGCGTTGAGGGCCAGCAGATTGGTCTGTTCGGAGATATCCGCGATGGCTTCCGTAACTTTGCTGATTTGAGAGGCTGCCTGTCCAAGATTATTTACTTTCTTCGATACTTCCTCGGCTTTCTTCACCGCATCCAGAGTGGTCTGGCTGCCTTTGGCCGTATTTGCCGCAATCTCCGAAATAGTGGAAGACATCTCTTCAGCTGCCGCGACAATCATCTGGATATTTGCAGAAGTTTCTTCGGTGGCCGCCGCCACCCCATTCATATTGGCCGTCATCTCTTCTGACGCTGCAGCCACGGCATTGGCCTTGCTTGAGGCGTTTTCCGCGCCAATGGTCATCTGATCTGAAATTGACGACAGCTCTGTGGAGGAATTCGTCAGGGTGCTGATACCATCGGAGACTTCAGAAATCATTTCCAACAGACTTGCGTGCATCTTTTGCATGCTGGCAAAAATCCCGGTTGACTTCTCGTCTTTTTTCTTCTTGTAAGTAATGTTCAAGTTCCCATCGGCGATACAATCAGCAATAAAGGCAAGGTCTGCAGGTTCACCACCCAGTTGCAACATGATCCCTTTCACAAACCAGATAATACCGGCCACAACGAGCACAAGAAAAACGACGCCTACCATTAAAATCACATTGCGTATGGCTCTGGTGGCTTCCAAAAAATCATCGGCCTCCTGGGTTACCGATATACTCCAGCCCGTGGATTTGACAGGGGCGAATCCGGCAATTTTAAACACGCCCCGGAACGTATAACTATCTACACCGGACTCCTGGTTCACCATTTTCTTTGCAAAAGACTTCATTCCATCTAATTGGGTGGCATTAATTTTAAAGATAGTGCTGGGATCCGGGTGGGCGATGAACAGGCCCTTGTGGTCAATCATAAACGGATACCCGGTTTTTCCTATTTTCACAGATGTAATGGTATCGCTTAAACTCCTGAGCGAAATAACGTTAACCAGTGCGCCGCAGTTTTGTCCGGCAGGGGTGTACAAGGGTGCGGCAAAGACGATGACCGGCCTTCCGGAACCCTTTGACAAAACAGGTTCACTTAGGGTGGGCTGGCCCTGTTTCGCTTTTCGAAAATAGTCCCTGTCCCCCACATCTTTTATTAAAGACGATTTATTGCCGTTGGCAATAACATCTCCGTTTTGATCCGCGACCAGCAGGTCTTCATACTTTCCATCCTGATTCGAAAAGACGTCATGCAAAAATTTATTGAGGGCACTCAGTTCTGATTTAGCTGCACCGACACCCGAATTCAATACCGTTGAAGCAGCGACTGTTACCACAGGTGCTTTGGCAATGGACAAAGCAAATGCCTTTTCCTGGTCTACAATTTCCTCAGCCAGATTCGCCAGATCCTTGGAAACCTGAATGGCCCTGTCTTCTGCACATTTCGCCAGCGCCTTGGTCGACCTGTCCACAGCGAAATACCCCACAATGATTATCGGAACAATTGAAGATAATACGCCACCAATAATTAATTTAGACCTAAGGGACAGTTTCATTACAGCATCTCCTTGTGTTTTTTTATGTAATTTATGCTTAAATCTAAAAATCAGGCTCTGTTACGATAAAAACAGGGATCGCAGCAAAAAAATTCTTTTTCTTAATGAGGAACCGTAAAAAATGCATGCCATTTTTGTAAGGCAGAAATTTATTTTTGTTAACCCGAATATATCAAAGGATAAAAAGATTATCAAGACGTGGTTTTACAGACTTACATAGTACCTAAACGAAAACCCGTGTTTGGACGAAAAGTTGCCCAGATGCAAGGCACAAGAAAATGTGCAACCGGAGCATACTCAAGTATGTAGAGACAACCGATTACACATGTATCGGGATACATTTATGTACCGACTTTTGAGACAGCCAAGCCTTAACTGAAAGATTCGCCCCGCCTGTAATCTTTTTCAACTATTTAAAAACACTTGTTGATAGGCCTGTAAATGCTGTCTATCACTATTTTCCTGCAATTCTGGAATGAATCTTGTTAAGTATCTTTATGTGGTGTTCAACAACCTGCAAGGGCTGTCATACATGAATCACAATAGATAATAATATGGAGTAAAAGTATTGAGTTCCCAGAATGAAACCGCCGACGCCCCTGAAAAATTTGATGCCATTGTCATCAACGAAGTGCAACTGCTTCTGGCGGAGAAACGCACCTCCCTGGCTGTTATGAGAACCGGAATTGCCGTGCTGGCCCTGCCCTTGTCCGTGATGGGACTTTTGATCGCGACATCGAAATATTACAATATTTTCAGTGTTATGCACCTGGTTATTCCTTTTGGAATTCTCAACCTTGGATTGGTGACCCTGGGCTGTTACCTGATCACCCGGGCTGTCATCAAAATGCGTAGCTATGACAAACATATCCATAAGTTAAAGATCAAATTCAGTGCATTGGGGCAGTTCATAGAATGAAAGTCAAGAGTGCGGCAAAAGCATTCTGGCATAATTTGTGCTCCTCCAGATTGTTGAGGACTGCCTTAGAATAATTGCTAAGACGGTTTTTAAGCAACAACCTCTTGAAAGAGAACACACATGAAACCCTACGGCAGAAAGACAAAAAGACTGGTGGGCGGACTTCTTGCCCTCGGCAGTCGCAGTCAGGCCCTGGAAAGTCTGGCCCAGATTCCGGATACCCAGCTCACCGGGCATCTGTTCTCCTATTTTTACAGCAAGGAGGAACTGATCAAGTTTCGCAGTGTGACCGCCATGGGGGAGCTTGTGGCAAGGATTGCCGAAAACCGCATGGAAAACGCACGGGTAATCCTGAGACGAATCATGTGGAACCTGAACGACGAATCCGGGGGCATCGGCTGGGGCTCACCCGAGGCCATGGGGGAAATTTTAAGCAAAAGCCCTGCACTGGCTCTGGAATTTAAAAGTATCCTGTTTTCCTACCTGGACCACAAAGGGAACCACATTGAACATGACATGCTCCAGCGCGGGGTTTTGTGGGGGATTGGAACATATCTTGGGACAGCTCCCCGGGATCTCACCCAAGGCACAAGGGAGCAACTTGAAGCCCATTTGTGTTCCAGCGACCCGGTAAAGCGCGGATACGCAATAAGGGCACTGTCCAATGGCGATGTCCTCAAATGTACGGCCCTGCCGGATTTTATCCAAGCAGACAAAACAGCCATTGATATTTACACCGGATGGAATTTTTCGACCACCCGGCTATCGGACATGGCGCTGGACTGTACCCCGGAATGGATACAAGCCAGCGGTGAATAATTATCAACTTTACCGACCATGGTGTGAAACGATTAAAGAGAATTTGCCATGCTGAAAAAAAAATGTGACATAAACATCGCGCGCACCATTGAGCTGGCCCATAAAATGGTAGAACTGGCCCGAACCGGATATGAACACCATGAGGATCCCGGCTGCGGCGTACTTTACGGGATCTTGCTGGATACTGGATATAAGATCCTTGACCTGGCTGAAAAAGAAAAAAAGGCCCACATCCAGAAAGGCTGGTGGGTTGAATCCACTGAGAAGGGAACCTACAATGAGCAAACTAAAAAAACCGGCCATTGATCTGGGCTGCTGCATTGAATGCGGGGTCTGCATTGATCTGGCCCCCCATGCCTTTAAAATCAATGATGCAGGATATATTGACATTCTACCCCTTGACAGCTATGAAAAGGACCCGGATGTCCTTGAAGCTGTAAAAAATTGCCCCAAGGACTGCATTTCCTGGGAGTGGTCTTAAATATTTTTTGTTTTATCAGATACAACCTGGCGAATCCTTATAGCCTGACAAATTTTTCTTTTTATAAACGCAAAAAAACATTGCGCCTGATACACACATGTGCCATTTAAAAGACCGGTTATAGAACAACTTGGTATTTTTGTTCAAAGCGCGCTGCCGGGAAATCAAAAATGGAAAAATTTACACACTCTCTGCTGGATCTTCATAATCTCAACCTCGTGGTAGACAACCTTAAACTTGGCGTCATGGCCCATACCACAGAGCGCATCATCACGGTTTTCAATAAGGAGGCAGAGAAGATCACCGGATATACCAAAAAAGAGGTTCTGGGCAAGGACTGCCACGATGTATTCCAGGCCCCGTTTTGCGGCACAAAATGTTCCTTTTGCCAGGATTCTCCGCAACTTACCGGCGGAACAAAGGAGTACCCGGTTGCCATCATCACCAAAACAGGGGAGACCCGGCATCTGGAAATGACCGTGTCCTGCATACCGGACCATGAAGGCAAGATCCGGGGGATTGTGGCCTCGTTTCGGGATATGACCGACTCCATACGGTTGTCCCTGAAAGCCGAAGACCTTTCCAATTTCGCAGGCATCATCGGCAAGGACAAGGCCATGCAGGACATATTCAGGCAGATCCGGGATGTGGCCCTGTATAACTATCCGGTCCACATATCCGGTGAAACCGGTACCGGCAAAGAAAGAGTAGCCTGTGCCATCCATGACATCTCCTCCTACGGAAACGGCAATTTTGTTCCGGTGAACTGCGGGGCCATCCCCGAAGGCATTGTGGAAAGCGAGCTGTTCGGGCATGTCAAAGGCGCATTCTCAGGTGCTGTCAAGGAACGTAAAGGCCGATTTGAACTGGCTCATAAAGGTACTTTATTCCTGGATGAAGTGGCGGACCTGCCCTTGAAAACCCAAGTCAAGTTGTTGCGGTTTCTCCAGGAAGGCTCATTTGAAAAAGTAGGCGGAGAAACAAAGATCAGCGTGGATGTCCGAATTATTTCAGCCACCAATAAAGATCTGGCCGAAGAGGTCCGGGCCGGGCGGTTCAGGGAAGATCTTTACTACCGCCTCAACGTCATTCCCATCCACCTGCCGACCCTGCGGGAAAGAAAAAATGACATTCCCCTTTTAGCCGAACATTTCCTGCAGGAAGCGGAAAAAGAAAACAAAAAAGCTGTACCGGAACTTGCGCCTGATACAATCCGGGAAATGATGGATTACCACTGGCCCGGCAATGTCAGGGAATTAAAAAATGTGATCCAGTTTTCCGTGGTCCGGGCCCGGGGCAATAGGATCCTGCCCACGGATCTTCCCTTTGCATCCGACAGACACCCCCTGAGACCGGCCTTATCAGATGAACCCGAGGTGACTGTGCTACAGTTTACCCGGGGCAGGCTCAACCAGGAAAATGTGCAATCCGCCCTGGTCAAAACCGGAGGCAACAAATCCAAGGCGGCCCGGGTGTTAGGCGTGGGCAGGGCGACCCTGTACCGCTTTTTAAGTGATCATCCAGAGATCAAAGCCTTTTCAGATACCTTCTGACCCGGATGTTTCATAGGTTATCCGTCTGGAGTTTCATGTTGTTTCTGTCATTGACCTTATTTTAAAAACAAGTAACAAGATAAGAGGGAGCACCATGGTTTCCACACAACATAGTGAACACCAGCATACGGATAAGAGCAACGCCTCCCTTGAAGAGGTTCACGGATCTGTCCAGACCCGGCATCCAAACATCTGGAAACGTATATTTGCCTTTGCCGGACCAGCCTACCTGGTCAGCGTCGGATATATGGATCCGGGCAACTGGGCCACAGATCTCGAAGGCGGTTCCCGTTTCGGCTACGCCCTGATCTGGGTGATCCTGATGTCAAACCTGATGGCGGTGCTGCTTCAGACTCTTTCAGCCAGACTGGGCATTGTCACAGGCAAGGATCTGGCCCAGGCCTGCCGGGCCGAATACTCCAAAGCTGCGGCCTGGGGACTGTGGTTCCTGTGTGAAATTGCCATTGCCGCCTGTGACCTGGCAGAAGTTTTGGGCACCATTCTGGGGCTGAATATTCTTTTTGGACTGCCCCTGTTATGGGGGGCTTTTGTGACCCTGTTTGATACCTTTTTGCTGCTGGCCATCCAGCGACTTGGTATGCGCAAAATGGAAGCGTTTATCATTTCGTTGATCACGGTTATTGCCGGCGGTTTTATCGTTAATCTGTTTTTTGCAAAGCCGGACTGGGGGGCCGCCCTTGCAGGCCTGACCCCCACGGTGCCCGAGGGGTCTGTCTATATTATTCTGGGTATCATCGGTGCCACGGTCATGCCCCACAATCTGTATCTGCATTCATCCCTGGTGCAAACCCGGCAGGTTTCCCGCATGGTGGACTCCAAAGCCCAGGCCTGCCGCTACAACCTTCTGGATTCGGCCGTAGCCCTGAATATGGCGTTTTTTGTCAACTCGGCCATTCTTGTACTTGCGGCAGCGGTGTTTTACCGGCATGGCGTTGTTGTCACGGAAATCCGGCAGGCCGAAAGCATGCTGGCACAGCTTCTGGGCAGTCAGGTCGCCCCCAAAGCATTTGGCCTGGCCCTGCTGGCCGCAGGACAGAGTTCAACCCTGACCGGCACCCTTGCAGGCCAGATCGTCATGGAGGGCTTTGTCCATATCCGGCTCAGACCATGGCTGCGCCGACTGATTACCCGGCTGATTGCGCTGGCGCCGGCCGTTGGTGTCATCGCCATATACGGAGATGAAGGAACCTATGAACTGCTGATTTTAAGCCAGGTGATTTTAAGTCTGCAACTGCCCTTTGCCATTGTCCCCCTGGTTCATTTCACCAGCGACAAACTTAAAATGGGAAGCTTTGCTTCCAGGACCTGGGTCAAGGTGCTGGCCTGGATCTCCAGCGCAATTATCATCGTGCTCAACGGACAACTTGTATACAGCCAGTTTATGAAATGGATCAGGGGAAGTCTTCCGGCCACCATGATTGTGTGCCTTATGGTCGTAACAGCGGCCATGGTGCTTTTTCTCATCTATATCATCTTCCTGCCCCTGGTACAGGGCAGCAAGCCCTGGCCCAAAGAGAAAACCACCGACGCCCTTATGGTTGTCCAGGCAGTTCAAACCCGTCCCGTCCGGCACATTGCCGCCGCCCTTGGCCGGGATGACAGTGATGCGGCCATCATCAGCCAGGCACTGACCCTGGCCAAAGTGGAAAAAGCGCTTTTGACCTTTGTTCACGTGGCCGATTCCGCCATGGCTCATCTATACAGTGAAGACGGTTATGATGAACATACCCGGGATGATGAACGATACCTTGAACAGATCGCCGAAGAGATCCGATCAGCCGGCCATGCCGTAGAGGTTGCACTGTGCTTTGGCACCCCGTCAAGGGCTCTGGCCGATTTTGTTGAATCTCACAAGGTGGACATGCTGGTCATGGGCTCCCATGGGCACAGGCTCATCGGAGATCTTTTATGGGGACAAACCGTAGATCCCCTGCGCCATCAGGTAAAAATCCCTGTGGTGGTGGTGTAAAAAACCGGGCGAAACACCCCATAAAGAAAATTGACATTTTCAATATAACCCTCATATTTATATACCATAAACAGCCCAAGACCGACGCTGTGCCTGAACGATTTCCCAATGTGACGGCAACAGCTTGTTACACCCGGGAAAATTGCAATCTGCCTGGATTGCGCAAATCTTAAAGGAGTAAAAAAATGCTTGTACCTGAAGTCGAAAATGCCCTGAACCAACAGCTTAATGCAGAAATTTATTCATCATACCTTTATGTGTCCATGGCTGCCCAGTGCAAGGCCGACAACCTGGACGGCTTTGCCGCCTGGTTGGAAACCCAGGCCCAGGAAGAGATGACCCATGCGGCCAAGTTTTATAACTTTATCAGCCAGAGAGGGGGGCGTGTCAGACTGGCCGCCATTGAAGGTCCCCAGGTCGAATGGGAAACGCCCCTGGCCGTTTTTGAAGATACCCTGGCCCACGAACAAAAAGTTTCAGCCATGATCAATGATCTTATGGATATTGCCATTGCCCAGAAAGATCATGCCACCCAGATCTTTTTACAATGGTTTGTGACCGAACAGGTGGAGGAAGAAGAGAGCGTGGGCATGGTGCTGGGAAAAATCAAACGGGTTAAAGATTCTGCCCAGGGGATGTATCTTCTGGACCAGGAACTTGGACAGCGCCAACCCGGGCCCCTGCCTGGCACGACAACGGCAGCAGAATAGCTGTTGGGCTGATTTGTATGCTGTTAAGTTAATTTCCTGTTTTGCTGTGGGATAAGTATAGGCGTAAATAAGACCAGGCCGGCACATGGCCGTTAGTTAAAGGCCGCCACATACAATAAAGGGTGCTTTCCGCAAATTAATTTCTATTCCGGAAAGTACCCTTTAAAATAACCACATATTTATATGTATATTTTACAGGAGGCCTATCAGTTTTTCCTTGCACTTTTCTTCTATTATCCTGCATTTTTCCATTAGAACCGCTCGATCCACTTAATAAACTGGTCCATGTATTCGGTCAGAAAAGTTTTGGTGTTTTCTGCGATCACCTGTCCTGAATCATTCAAGGATGCCATAATATTCCCCAGATAAGCTTCTGGCTGGTTCATGATATAAATATTCAGATAGGAGAGTACCTGTTTCAGGTGCTGGTGGGCACCAAACCCGCCGATGGCTCCGGGAGAGACACTGATAATTCCCCCAGGCTTTCCGGACCATACACTTTGTCCGTAAGGCCTTGACCCAACGTCA
This sequence comes from uncultured Desulfobacter sp., assembly GCF_963665355.1. Taxonomy (GTDB): domain Bacteria; phylum Desulfobacterota; class Desulfobacteria; order Desulfobacterales; family Desulfobacteraceae; genus Desulfobacter. Next base: position 2,183,127 of record NZ_OY762229.1, on the reverse strand, counting down.
AGGGCATTTTTCAAAACTCCCGGGAAGGATCTGTTATACTCGGGCGTTATAAATAAAACGGCATCCAGTGCCTTAATCTCATCTCTGAATTTAACCCAGGCAGCGGTGGGCGTATCGTCAAGATCCTGGTTGTAAAGTTCCAGACTGCCAATATCGGGAAAGCTGAAAGAATAGCCTTCAGGAGCAATTGAGGCCAGATATTTTCCCACAGAACGATTAAAAGATTCTTTTCTTAAGCTGCCAACGATTATTCCGATTTTCTTCATGCTGTTATCTCCTGTTTAGCTCGCTAAAAAAGAAAGCCCAATCAACACATGTTCTATTTTGCTATCTTTTTCTATTTAGATAAAAGTAAGGACGACTTTCATACAATCAAATTAAAAAATTCATATCACCCATTTTTTAGAAATCTGGATGTGGAAATGGGCGGTTAAATACATTGCCGGAGTTTGAACCCGGTGGGAATTTTTGCTAACATGTTCATAATTTTGCACAACAGTCAAAGAAACTGCAAAGAACTGGCCATAAACAAGCTTCTAAAAGGAATCGATTTTTATGGATATTTATGACATTACCCTGACAACCATCCAGGGCAAAACCATCTCCATGGCAGATTTTAAAGGAGAAGTTTTGCTGGTTGTAAACACGGCAAGCAAGTGCGGATTTACTCCCCAGTTCAAAGGGTTGCAAACCCTGTATGAAAGATACCATGATAAAGGGTTCCATGTGCTGGGATTTCCATGTAACCAGTTTGCAGGTCAGGAACCGGGATCAAAGGAAGATATTCTGCAGGTCTGTTCCATCAATTACGGTGTCACCTTTCCCATGTTCCAGAAGATTGATGTAAACGGCAAAAATGCCCATCCGTTGTTCCAGTTTCTAAAAGAAAAGATTTCTGGATTTGGCGGAAAGGCAATTAAATGGAATTTCACCAAATTCCTCATTGATCCCTCGGGCAATCCGGTTAAACGATACGCACCCGTCACCACGCCGGAAAAAATATCACAAGACATTGAACAGCTTTTAAGCTCGCGGTCTGTTTGATGCACAGAATGAATCTGATTTTCTGCATTGCTTGCTGTCCGGATTTAAAACAGGTTCTGATATACCACAATCCTGTTCCGTCTCTCTTCTTCAACTTGGTACAAAACTGTATCAGGCTGTTTAATCAAAATTTGGCGGGCCACTTCACTGTCAGATTCCATGGATGCAACGGGGATACAAGACCAATGACATTTTAATAGGTTGGGGAAACTGCCACAAGATATTTGGTACTTTTATGGCTGGTTTCCCCGGAGGATGGTAAGGCAGGAGTTTAATGTTTATTCAATTTCGTCGAAACCCAATTCTACGGCGGCCAGGCATTCTGAGCACTCCATTGTGGCGTTCTCAAGATCAGGAAATTTTTCTTTGATCTCTTCTTCGGTCATTGTTGATAAATGGCTGCATCCACACTGTGGGCATATCCCTTTGATTCTGTGCTTTTTATTTTTTTTCTCAGTCATGACTCTCTCCTTATTGTAGAGGTATTAACCAAACTGTGTTAGAATCCTATTCAATCCCTGTTTAACTTTCATTCAATTTATGTGCCTCGCGGTCAATTTATGTGCCATATTATTTATCAATACGACCCATACCCCATGGGACGGCCACTGAAATATTTTTTTATATTCCCAGTTTCTTTTCCAGTTCGGCCACAGCCAGGGTGGTCTTGATCACCGTATCCGGATTAAGGGACATGGTCTCGATACCGCATTCCACCACAAATTGTGCGAACTCCAAATAATCGCTGGGGGCCTGGCCGCAGATTCCGATGTACTTGCCCTTTTTCACAGCAGTCTCGATCACCTGACGGACCATATTTTTCACCGCGGGATTGCGCTCGTCATATACATGGGCAACCAGGGAAGAATCCCGATCCACGCCAAGCAACAATTGTGTCAGATCGTTGGTGCCGATGGAGAAGCCATCAAAAATCTCCAGAAACTCTTCGGCCAGTATAACGTTGGACGGTATTTCGCACATGCAGATGACCTTAAACCCGTTGTCACCCTGGCACAGGCCAAACCCGGCCATGGTTTCAATAACCAGCCGGGCCTCGTCCAGAGTACGGCAGAAGGGAATCATCACCTGGACGTTATCCAGCCCCATCTCGTTTCTGATTTTGAGCATGGCCTTGCATTCCAGGCCAAAAGCCTCCTTGTACTCCTTTGCATAATAACGCGAGGCCCCGCGCCAGCCGATCATGGGGTTGTCCTCGTCCGGCTCGAACTGGGCACCGCCGATGAGATTGGCATACTCGTTGCTCTTGAAATCCGAGAGCCGGACAATAACCGGATTGGGATAAAAGGCTGCGGCCAGCATTCCCACGCCCTCGGCCAGCTTGTCCACAAAATAATCGCTCTTGTTGTTGTAGCCGATGGTCATATCTGCTATGGCGCGTTTTAAAATCTCATCTCCCAGCTCCTCGTACCTTAAAAGGGCCAGAGGATGAATCCGGATATAAGAGTTGATAATGAATTCCTCACGGGCCAGCCCCACCCCATGATTAGGGATGAAGCTCTTTTCAAAGGCCTGCTCCGGGCTGGCCAGGTTCAACATGATTTTGGTTTTGGTTTTGGGCAGATTTTTTAAATCTGTTTCCTTGATCTCGTAGGGCAAAAGGCCCTCATATACGTAACCGACGCTGCCTTGGGAGCAGTTCACGGTCACGGCCTGCCCGGTTTGCATCCTGGTAGTGGCATTACCTGAGCCCACGATACACGGGATGCCCAGTTCACGGCTTACAATGGCGGCATGACAGGTGCGCCCACCCCTGTTGGTGACGATGGCGCTTGCAATCTTCATCACCGGTTCCCAGTCCGGGTCGGTCATGTCCGTGACCAGCACCTGCCCCTTCTGAAACCGGGAAATCATCTGGGCGGATTTAATCACATTGACCTCGCCCTGCCCGATGAGTTCGCCCACGGATTGGCCGGTGCACACCACCGTCCCCGTTTCCTTGAGGTGGTATTCCCTGAGAACGGCCTTGTCCTTCAAGGTGTGCACCGTTTCGGGCCTGGCCTGAACGATGAACAGTTTACCGGTCTCACCATCCTTGGCCCACTCGATGTCCATGGGTTTAAGGTACCCGGCCTTTGCCGAATAATGATCTTCAATGGCGCAGGCCATCCGGCTCAGTTCCAACACCTCGTCGTCTCTGAGCACAAGTCGGCGGCGGTCCTCGTCCGGAACGGCCACGTTTTTGGTGGGCTGTTTGGCATCTGTGGTATAAATCATCTTTATGGCCTTGCCACCGGTCTTTTTCATGATGATGGGCGAAAAACCCTTCTTGAGGGTTGGCTTGAACACGTACCACTCATCCGGATTGACCGCGCCCTGAACCACATTTTCCCCCAGCCCGTAAGCACCGGTGATGAACACAGCGTCCTGAAAGCCGGATTCGGTGTCTATGCTGAACATGACGCCGCTGGATGCCAGATCGCTTCGGACCATCTTTTGCACGGCAATGGACAAAGCGATGGAAAAATGGTCAAAGCCCTTGTCTTCACGGTAGGATATAGCGCGATTGGTGAACAGAGAGGCAAAACAGCGGTGGCAGGCGTCCACCAGATCTTCTGCGCCACGGATATTCAGATAGGTGTCCTGCTGGCCTGCAAAACTTGCGTCCGGCAGGTCTTCGGCCGTTGCCGAGGAGCGCACGGCCACATCTACGCTCCTGCCGTATTCCTCCTCCAGTTCAGCATAGGCCGCGGCTATTTCCTTATACAACATATCTGGAAATTCAAGGCTTCGAATCAAATTCCTGACCCTTGCTCCGCGTTCCTGAAGGTTGTCCATATCATGGGTGTCCAGGTCTGACAAAATTTCTTTAATCCTGTCCATGGCCTTTGATTTTTCCAAAAGATAGGTATAGGCATGGGCCGTGACCGCGAATCCGTTGGGAATACTGACCCCCTTGGGGCTCAAATTGCGGTACATTTCGCCCAGGCTGGCGTTCTTGCCGCCCACCAGGGGTACGTCGTCAATAGTCAGATCCTTGAACCAGACCACGAACGGTTTCTGATTCTTGTTCTTATCTTTGCTCATTTCCACCTCCGATTGTGTTCAGATTAATGAGATTCCCCAATCTGTCAGGCTGGTTAGAAAGTGCCGAATGTTTTTTCAAAGTAACGGGAGCGCTATCGCCTTATCGGCAGCCTTGGGGTTAAAACCCGTTATTACTACACTTGTATTCCCCTGGGACATTTATGGCAAGAAAATGTGTAAGTTGTATAAAATAATTTTGGTTGACAAAAAAGATATCTGCTGCCTAAAAATAACAAATCTCCCATTTTCAGGCAACACGCTTACGATGAACCATCATTTTTTTCAACTCATATACCTTGACCCTTGACGAATTTTTCTTTTTTGTGGAGGGGAGTGGCAGACTATGTTCTGGAAAAATTTGTTTTGTACCAGATTTATGGAAAAAGACGGCCATCATGAAAACTAAAATTTCCAATATCACGCTATTTACAGCTCTTTCCATCGCATCCGTGTTTTCCGGAATCATTCTGTGGAATATGCAGAGCACATTTACAAAATTCAGCCGGGAAAATCAGGAAGGCCTTAGGACTTTTTATGTTGATCAGCAAAAAAAACTGATCAAGAACGAAGTTGAACGGCTGGTCAAACGAATACACGCCACAAAGAAAGCCGTGATTAAAGCTGCCGAGCAGGATCTTAAAGACCAGGTCCGTTCGGCCCAGGATTTTATTCAGACTATCTACGTAACCCATAAAGGGGAGCAGTATAAAACGCATATAGACACCATGATCTCATCTTTTAACTGGGCCAATAAGTTGGGTTATTTTTACATTTTATCCGGTGACGGTACTATTAAGCATCACGGCGCAAGACCGGAACTGGTGGGCAAAAATATTTATTCTCTGAAAGACAAGTTCCCTGGTTTGATGAAATTCCTTGAAGAGGTGAAAACCCAAGGATCTGCCCTGGGAGAATATATGTTCTATAAGCCGGGTAAAGGAGACAAACTTTACAGAAAGCTGGGTTATGCCACATACACCATGGCGTTTGATATTATTATCGGCACCGGATACTACATGGAAAGTCTGGACGAAAGGGGCAAACAGGAAATCCTGGGTATTATTTCCAAGGACAGGTTCGGGTATCAAAATTATGGCTATTTCTGGATATTTTCAACGGATTATAAAACAATCTTTCACATAGATTCAAGCCTGTATGAAAAGGATCTGAAAACATTAGTCGATGAAAACAACAAACTGGTCATCAAGGAATTTGTTGATGTTGCAACGGGCAAAGGAAGTGGATTCTGCACCTATTTCTGGAAAATTCCGGGACAGGCCAGGGCCTCTGAAAAAATATCGTATCTGGTATATATTCCGGACTGGGACTGGATTGTTGGGTCTGGATTCTACTTTGAAAATTTTTATGACCTTGTGAGAACGGTGGAGGGGATAAGCAGTTCTCTTCTCAGGCAGGAGATAATTAAGAATTGCCTGATTATCATCTGCCTTTTTGTCTTTACATTGGCCGTCTCCCTTTTTATCTACAAAAGAATCCGAAAAATTGAATACGAGCAAAAAATTTTCCTCAACGATCTGTTACAGTACAAAACCGTGATAGACAAAAGTGCCATAGTCAGCATTACAGATCTGGACGGAAATATTGTCCATGTGAATGACGAAATGTGCGAAGTCACAGGTTTTGACAAAGACGAACTGGTTCATGCCACCTACAGTCAGCTCAGCCATCCGGACAACCCGGCATCAACATACCAGGAGCTGTGGACTGCCATCACAAAAGGGGAAACCTGGCGCGGGATCATTAAAAATTTCAAAAAAGACGGCGGATATTTTTTCCAGAAATCGACCATTGTGCCCTTCAATAATAAAGATGGCGAGGTGATCAAATATATTTCAATCAGCCATGATGTCACCGAAGTATTTGAAAATAAATCCCAGCTTCAGAAATATCTCAATTATGATCCGCTGACCGAATTGAACAACAGAAACAGCCTTCTTATGGAAATCAAAAACGCCAAATCAGCTGACCTTGCGATCATTGATATGGACGGTTTTCATCAAATCAACGAAACATACGGGATGAAGACCGGAGATGAACTGCTTAAACTATTTGCCTTACGGCTTACCGACCATATTCATCCGTACCGCTATTTCGTGTACAGGCTACACTCTGATGTCTTTGCCGTATTTTCCAGCCCAAGTGATAAAAATGTGTTCATCATCAACGTTGAAAACGCGCTTAAAGGTATTGTCAAAGAGACCTTCATCATAGGCGACAAAGAGCTCATGGTGAGTACCATCACGGGTTACGCCCATGGCTCAGATAGTATTATGGCCCATGCCGATGCGGCGTTGCAGTTTGCAAAAGCCAACAATATCAGCCACTGGGGCTATGATCCTTTGAAAGTGGATAACAGCAGGATCTACGAACAGAATGTCCGGGTTGTAAAAATGCTCAACAGCGCCATTGATGAAGACCGGGTTGTACCGTTTTTTCAGCCGATCACAGGTTCCGGGACTCCGAAATTTGAAAGTCTGATGCGTATCAGGGACAAGGACGGCGGCATAATCTCTCCGGCACAGTTTCTTGATATCAGCAAACAGACCCGGTTTTATCCGACGCTGACCCAGATTATTGTAAAAAAGACCATAGACACCTTTGCCGATGATGACAGTACCTTCAGTATCAATATTTCAACCGAGGATATCCTGAACAGTTCCACCATGACTTTTGTTTATGACTACGCCCTTGAGAAAAACGTCATGTCACGCATGATACTTGAAATTGTGGAATCCGAAAGCCTGTCCTCCTACGCTGATGCAACACAACGTATATACAGGTTTAAAAGTGCCGGCGCAAAAATCGCCATTGATGATTTTGGCACAGGCTACTCCAACTTTGATTATCTTTTGAAGATCAAAGCAGACTATATCAAAATTGACGGCAGTATCATCAAACTGATCAACAAGGATGACCGGGCCGTTGATATTGTCAACTCCATTGTATCTTATGCAAATAAGCTTAAGATGAAAACCATTGCAGAGTTTATCTCCAACCGGGAGCTTTCGGCCAAGGCAAAAGCCCTTGGGATCGATTATCAGCAAGGATTTTTCCACGGCAAACCAGAACCGGTTCCTGATAAAACGATTTTTTAGGAAACCAGCATAACCCACAGATTCTGCCGGCAAATTTTTATTTAAACTCAAGACACAGAACAACCGTTATAGACTTATGGATATTAAACACAAATGGGCTCTTGGGGGCATTGTATTTTTCATATCGGCTGTGGTCTTTTTGTCCGGTCCAAGGGTAGAAATCGACACCCGGATTCATCCGGTCAGCCTTCCCCAGGACCTTGACCGGTTTCTTGTCGGGTCTGAATCCAGGTTTGATGATATTGTTCCGGGAACGGAAAAAATCATTTTCTGGGCACGGGGAAAAGGAATCAGAACACCATTTTCTGTGATATATCTCCATGGCTTTTCAGCCTCCAGAAAGGAAACGGCCCCCCTTGCGGACATCGTCGCACAAAAGCTTTGCGCCAATGTGTTCTACACAAGGTTTACCGGGCATGGACGCACCTCCCAAGCCATGCTTGACGGCAGCGTCAACGCCTGGCTCAATGATGGTGCTCAAGCCTTGACCATCGGACAACGCATTGGTGAAAAGATTGTTGTAATAGGAACCTCCACAGGCGGGACCATTGCAGCCTGGCTGGCAACCCAGCCTGCTGCCGGCAACGTTGCGGCATTCATTCTTATTTCACCCAACTTTGGTCCGGCCAACAGAATGGCAAAAATCCTGCTGTTGCCCTGGGGTGGAAATATCGCAGAACTTCTTATCGGCAGGGAGCGCGCCTTTAAGCCCGATAATCCCGGGCATGAGAAATACTGGACATGCCGGTACCCAACACGGGCACTTCTGCCCATGATGGGTGTGGTCCGACTGGCAGCGTCCGCTGATCTGTCCAGAATTAAGGCACCTGTGCTGGTTATATATTCACCGTCCGATCGTGTGGTGGATTCGGCCCTGACAGAAACGGCCTTCAAAAAAATCGGCGCAGCGCGAAAACTCTTGGTTCCGTACACCGGTTCAAGTGACCCGGATCAGCATGTCCTGGCAGGTGATATTTTGTCACCGGCATCAACACAAGTCCTTGGGACGATTATTTCAGATTTTATCCTGGGCTTGTGAATCGGGGGATTACGTTTAAATCAGGCCAAGAAGTATGGCAAAAGCGCCCAGAAAGGAGTGGGAAAAGGCGACACCCCAAATATTGGGCCGTTTCATGAATATTATCCCCCATACCAGTCCGCTGATAAACGCAATCACAAGCATCTGGGGATTCCTGTAAATAACGTGCAGAAAGCAGAATGACAGCGTGGATACCCATAAAAACAGGTGGTTGCTTCCGTTTTGAATCCGTTTCATTTCCGTGAACAGAATCCCTCTGAAAATGATCTCCTGAACAGGCCCCAGAAAAACGATATAGACCACGTAAAAATAAGGGAACAAACGATGGCTATTAGGTGTTAACATTCCGGTTTTGTTTACAATATAGAGAGTTATGCCTCCCATGGCACAAAACACAAGATTCGGTTCCAGAGCACCTTTAAGCGTATCAATGCGAAATCCCAGCTCCTCCAGACGGTAACGCCTGTAAAAGCAAAAAAAAGCCAACCCGGGCAGAGCGATCAAGAAAGCATAAAACCTGTGTTCAAAAGGGATGATTTCCAGCCAGATGAGTGCCACAGGTGCATGGCATATGAAAAGCAGGAGCAGCAACGGCAAGAACTGTTCAACAAATCCGCCACGGGCATTGAATCCTGTCATCAACTCCGGTATGGACAATGAATTTGATAATGAATTTAAAGTTGCCTGCTTCCGTTCCATTTAACGCCCTATTACTTTTGTTTTTAAATGCTTGCGGGTAAAATCGATACGCCCGAGAACTCTAACACAAACCTAATGCAAACAAAATATTTTTCTAATCAATTTGGCCATAACCACGACAAATAACATGCAGATTCGCAACTGACAAACATCTAACGGTTTTTAAATTCTGCTTATTGTGACTGAAAAAGAAAAATCTTTGCCCGAAAAAATCAGAAACAGACAGGAGATGGTGGGATACAGGGGCAATTCATGAACTGCCCCTGCAACGACGTCTTTAAAACATGAGGTATATTTGACGGCTATGCAATCATTAATAACGCGAACGCCAAAACGCCACTATAGTGCCGTTTAAAAATCCCCTTTTAATATTTTATCTTTTACCGGGGAAATATCACTGCGGGATGACATCAGCTTTGTAACCCTGCCAAAGGTTTTTGTTTCCCCAAGCATGATACAGCCGATGATCCTGTTGTTATCTATTACAATCTTTTTATACATGTTTTCAGTACTGACCGTTTGGGATTCAAATTTATTTTCCGCGTCTATTTCTCCGGCTGACGCAAGGTCAATACCCACGACTTTAAGTGTATTTGCCATTGTGGTACCCGGATAGATCATATCTTTTCCGGCCATGTTCGCCCCGGCGATTTTCCCCTGTTCCATGGCAGCCGGCCATATGCCGTAAACCAGACCCTTAAACTCAGCCACATCTCCTGCGGCATAGACATCAGGCCTGTTCGTACCTAGGCGGTCATTTACCTTTATGCCTTTATCACATTCCAGGCCCAGTGGTTCAGCCAGTTCCAGGTTAGGCCTGACCCCTGCCGAGATAATTACCATCTGGGCATCAAGAATTTCACCACCCGCAAGTTTTACTGCTTTTACAACATCGCCCCCCTCAATTGCTTCGGTCCGGGCATCAAGCCTGAAACAAAGACCCATACCCTCCATGATCGACTTCAATCGTTCTGCCCCGTCAACATCAAGCTGCCTGGGCAAAATTCGGGGAAAAAACTCCACCACCGTTACATTTTTGTTCATTTTCCTGAATGTGTTACCAGCCTCAAGCCCAAGAAGCCCCCCGCCAATCACAACGACATCATGGATCCCTTTGGCGTATTCCATAATGTCTCGGGCGTCCCGTATATCTCTTATGGCAAAAACACCCTTTTTATCCGATCCGTTGATATGGGGAATAAATGAATGGCTTCCCGTGGCAACAAGGAGTTTATCATAACAGAGACGCTCTTCCTTATCCGTTATGACCATTTTTTTTTGAGGGTCAGCCCCTGTAATTTTTGTATTCAGTATCAAGTTAATATTGTTTTGTTCATACCAGGATTCCTTTTTAGCAATCAGCTTGTTCTGATTAATGTCGCCTGAAATATAATCATCAAGCCGGATCCTGTAGTAAAAAGGAAGATCTTCATCGGTTACAATGGTTATCCGACCCTTATTATCCAATTTTCTGATATTTTCAGCGGCGGTTGTTCCCGCAACACCGTCACCTGCGATAATATATTCAGCCATTATACTCATCCAAATTAAGATATATCTGCGTTGCTTACGTGTTTCTTCTGGACCATGTAATACAAGACCGGCACTGCCATTCTGGAAATCAGCAGGGAGGCAATTTCTCCAAACATCAGTGAAATGGCAAGCCCCTGGAATATGGGGTCTGCCAGAATTACCGATGCGCCCACCACAACCGCCAGAGCCGTCAGCAGCATGGGTCTGAACCGGATGGCACCGGCTTCCACCACCGCTTCAGCCAGGGGAAGCCCATGGCTTCGGCGTAGCTCGATGAAATCCACCAGAATAATGGAATTTCTCACCACAATCCCTGCACCGGCCATAAATCCGATCATTGAGGTGGCGGTAAAAAAAGCGCCCAGTGCCCAATGGGCAGGCAGGATGCCAATCAGCGAAAAAGGAATGGCAGCCATAACCACCAACGGCGTGATATAGCTTTTAAACCAGCCCACCATAAGCATATAAATAAGCACCATGACCACACAAAATGCCAGGCCCAGATCCCGGAATACCTCCAGGGTAATATGCCACTCCCCGTCCCATTTGATGGAGGGTTCGTCCTGGTTGAACGGCTGTTTTAAATTATAGACAGTCACATGGTCCGTCTTTCCGCCAAAATCTTTGCCTGACAATTGGCCAAGCGCTTTATTCATCCCAAGGATGGGGTATACCGGACTTTCCGCAGCGCCAGCCACATCGCCTGTGACGTAAATCACCGGTTTCAGGTTCTTGCGGTAGATGGGCTGGTCCACGGGTGCCCGGTTCAGGGTAACCAGTTCACGCAAGGGTGTCAGGGCCGATGCGGGATCCCGGGGATTGCGCAGCCCGATGTTCAGAATTGAATCAATCCTTGCGCGCTCAGCTTTGGGCAATTGAAATACAATATCTATCTCTTCCTTGTCCCGGGGCTGGTGGAATAGATCCACGGACAGTCCTGAAAGTCCCATGGTCACCGCCTGGGTAATGTCACTTTCACTGATGCCGTTCAGCGCGGCTTTTTCCTTGTCCACAGTGATAATGGTCTTTTCGCGGGGCTCCTGCCGGTACCAGTCAATATCCACCACACCATCTGTCTGGGTAAAAATCTGTTTAACCTTTTCAGCCAAAGCCAGACGCGAGGAGTCGTTGGGACCGTAAATTTCGGCAACCAGGGTCTGGAGCACCGGCGGTCCCGGGGGAACTTCGGCCACAGCAATGGTGGCCCCGTATTTTTTGGCAATGGCTGCCAAAGCCGGACGTACATTTTTGGCAATGTCATGGCTTTGCCGGTCACGATCCTGCTTGGATGCCAGGTTCACCTGAATATCTGCCACGCTGGGCCCCGAACGCATAAAATAATGCCGGACCAGGCCATTGAAATTGTACGGAGATGCCGTGCCTGCATAAATCTGATAATCGGTAACATCGGGTTCATGTTTGATCACCTGGGCCATCTCCATGGCCACCTGGGCGGTCTGCTCCAGGGTACCGCCTTCGGGCATGTCCAGAATCACCTGAAATTCCGACTTATTGTCAAAGGGCAGCATCTTCACTTTAACCAGGCCCAAAACAACCATGGCACAGGACCCCAGTAACATCGCAACGATGATGCAGAAAAACAGAATGCGCCAGCCGCCGTGGGAGAGCAGCGGATCCATGATATGATGATAAAACCGGGTAAACGGATCATCCGGGGCATGGTCGTGGTCATGGCTGTTGGCAACCACCCCTGTGCCCCCGGACACCGAAGCCTTTTTGCGTTTCAAAATATGGGTGGCGGCCCAGGGGGTGATGGTAAACGCGATGACCAGGGAAAAGACCATGGCGGCGGACGCCCCCACAGGTATGGGTCGCATGTAGGGTCCCATGAGCCCGCCCACAAAAGCCATGGGTAAAATTGCGGCGATGACCGCCCATGTGGCCAGAATCGTAGGATTGCCCACCTCGCTCACCGCAATGATGGCAATGTCTTTAAAAGAACGGGCCTGGTTCTCGGGAAGCCGCATGTGCCTGACAATATTTTCCACCACCACAATGGCGTCGTCCACCAGAATACCGATGGAAAAAATCAGGGCAAACAGCGTGATCCGATTCAGGGTATAACCGTGTAAATAAAAAAGCAGCAGGGTCAAAGCCAGAGTGGAGGGGATGGCCAGCATGACGATCATGGACTCCCGCCATCCCAGAAAAATTAAAATCAGCACAGCCACCCCGAACACGGCAATGCCCATGTGCAAAAGAAGCTCATTGGATTTTTCAGCCGCCGTCTCCCCGTAATCCCGGGTCACGGTAATTTCCACATCCCCGGGGATCAAAGAGCCTTTAAGCTGATCCACCTTGGTTAAAACCTGTTTGACCACATCAACGGCATTGGCTCCGGGCCGTTTGGCCAGGGAAAGGGTGACAGCGGCTTCGGGATCATGACGGTCACGGTTTCCAAACAATACATAAGACCGGGGTTCTTCGGGGCCATCTACAATTTCTGCCACCTGGTGCAGGTAGACAGGATTTCCGCTGAAAACACCGATGACGATATTGCCGATATCTTCGTCGGTTTTCAAAAACGTACCGGTCTGGATGAGTATTTCTTTATTATTGGCCTGGGTGGTTCCTGAACATGACTGCCGGTTGGCCTGGGTGAGATGACTGATCAGATCAAAGGGCGTCAGGCTCCGGGCCGCCAGCTGGAGGGGATCAAACAGAACACGCACCTGGCGGCGGGTGCCGCCGATCAATTTTGTTTCAGAAACCTCAAAGATGGATTTCACCTCATCGTCCACCTGGGCGGCCAGTCGGCGCAGCATGAAATGGTCATAGGTTTTGGAATGAAACGTCAACGCCAGAATGGGCACGTCATCAATTGTGTGCGGCTTGATCAGGGGCATGGAAACACCGTGGGGAATCCGGTCAAAATTGGTTTGCAGTTTCTGGTTGAGCCTCACAATGGAAGTTTCCAGATCCTGGCCCACATAAAAACGGACCACCAGCATGCTTTGTCCAGGCATGGAGGTCGAATATATATACTCCACGCCGGGCAGTTCATAGAGCAGCTTTTCCATGGGAATGCTTAAACGCTGCTCCACCTCCTTGGCATCGGCCCCGGGCATGGCAACCATGACATCAATCATGGGCACTTTAATCTGGGGTTCCTCTTCCCTGGGCAGCATGGTGATGGCCATGACCCCGAGCAGAAGCGAGGCAACAATACCGATCAGCGTCAGTTTGGATTCAACAAAGGTTGCGGCCAACCGGCCGGCAAAACCCTGGTGTTCGGGAGAGTGGTGTTCGTTCATGGGATCTCTCTATTCTGTTTTTATGGGCTGTCCGTCCACGAGATGTTCGTTGTTTTGGTAAATAACCCTTTCACCGGGATTCAGGCCTGCGACAATCTCTGTCAGTCCGTCCTGGCGCATACCGGTTCTCACCAGGCGAAGCTGAGCTTTGTTGTCTTTTGCCACAAAGACACGTTCCATCTGCCCTTTGGGTAACACGGCACCGTCGGGCACAAACAAAGAGGTTCTGGCCTGGCCGGGCAGTTTGACCCGGGAAAACTGCCCGGTGCGCAACTTTTCGCTGTAGGGAAGATCGATGGTCACAGGTGCGGTCCGGGAGACAGGATCAGCCGAAGGTGCCACTTCCGCCACCTTGCCATTGATGGTCAATCCGGCCGTAGGGACTGTGACTATAAGCGTCTGGCCGGGTTGAATCTGCAGCACCAGACTTTCGGGAATGGCACAAACCGCCTGCAATTTCTGATCATTTTCCATACGCAGCAGCACCACCCCAGGCGTAGCCAAATCCCCGGCCTGTACATTTTTTTCTGTGATCACCCCGGAGAACGGCGCAGTGATGGTGGCATAGCCGAGCATGGTCCGGGTTTCCTGCACAGCTGCCTTTGCAACCGAGTACTGATTCTGCATGGTTTTAACGGTTTCAGCCGTTGTGGCATTTTTCTTAAGAAGCGTTTCTTCGCGTGAAAGATTACGCTCGGCCTGATTGAGCCGGGCCTGGGCCTGATTGAGCCGGGCTTCGATCTCCCGGGCACTTATTTTAACCAGCAGATCTCCTTTGTTTACATGGGAACCCAAGCCCACCGGTACTTCAGCCACGGTCCCGGTCACTTTTGCGGCAACAGCGGCACGTTCAACAGCCTGAAGGGTTCCCACGGCTTCAACAAGGGTGGGGACGGTCTGTTCAATTACTGTGGAAGTCTTCACCGCTGCAACAGGCAGCGCAGTAAACGGTTCCTGGGCCTGGACGCCAACGCCCCACACCAGGAGTATCACCGAAACAAAGATAAAATGTGTACGAATTTTCATTGTAACACCCATTGTGTATTATTGTTATTGTCAATCAGTATATTGCAGCAGTCCGCAGGCCCGCCTTAAATTGGCAACGGCGATGCGGTGTTCCGCATTGGCCAGTGCGTGGCGGACCTGGGCTTCGGTCAGCCGGTTTTCGGTATCTATCAGTTCGGAAGAGAGCACAAGGCCGGCTTTGAATCGTTCCCGGAAAAGGCGGGCTGATTCCTTTGCAGATGCCACCATTTTCTCGGTTACCCGGCACCGTTTCTTCGTCTGATCAAGGTTTAACACAGCCTGGTGTATCTCCAGCTCATAGGCCAGTTCCATTTTCCGAAGTTCATCCTTTGCCTGGTCCAATTCTATACTGGCCTTTTGAACCCTGGCACTTGTCTGTTTGCCGTCAAACAGAGTCATATTGATGCGGATTCCCGCCATCCATGAATCTCCGGAACCACTGCCCATCTCAAAGCCATTATCCACCTGATAAGACCCGAAGGCATCGGCGGTGGGGTAGTACCCCCCCCGGGCCTGGCGCAGAGCGGCTTGCCTGGCCTCAATGAGAAAATGCATGGCTTTGATTTCCGACCTGTCTTTGAAATCGGGCTGGGTCGGTACAGCCTGGGGCGGGGTTTGGTCAAGGTTGATGTCCACCCGGGTTCCGGTTACCCCCAGCACGTTCAAAAAACCTTGTTTTGAAAGGGCAAGCCCATGTTGAGCCTGGATCAAATCCTCTCCGGCAAGGGACTGTTGTACCTGAAGGCTCAGCAGCTCCTGTTTGAGCAGATCCCCTTCCTCAAACCGGGCCCTTGCCGCCTGGATTGACGCGTCAATGGCCTGCACAGCAGCTTGCCTTGCACTTACATTTCCCCTGGCCTGGACAATATTAAAAAAGGATTTTACCACGGCAAATCCAAGGCTATTTTTAACGGCTTCTTCCTGGAGCATGGCCGCTTTTTTCTGGGCAGTGGCGGCATCCACGCCGGCCTGGCTTCGGCCGCCGTTATAAATCCGATATGTCAGGGCAAGCATGAACTGAAGATCGTCAGTCTCACCGGGATCGTTAAAATCGATATCGCTGGTAAAAACCCCCTGGTTAAGGATGTTCCCAAATGAATACATGGGGTTGTTGGTGCGCGAATATCCGGCCTGCCCCCCCAGGTGCGGATAAAATGCTGCGTCTGCCTCTTTTATGGCCGCTTCGGACAAGGCAATGCGCTTGAGCGCAATCTGTGCGTCGGGATTGTTTTGCAGGGCAAACCGGACCGCTTCGGGCCCTGTCCACACATCCGGCACAGCCTCTTCAGCAGCAGCCCCAGGCACATGGAGCAGTGTGCCGTATAAACAAAATGCGATAATCATGCGTACGACAGCTATCCCAAACCATTGCCAACTTTTTTTTTGAAGCTTAAAAATCCCAATCATATACTTTCCGTATAAATTCTCTTTGATATGTTAAATTATTTACTCCAGAACCTGAACTGAAAAGAGCAGCCAGTGAGCCCCGGGTTAATTTTTACGTTTTTACAGTTTGCTATATGTTGCCCCAAGATTCAAAAATATCTTATATCTATGATATTGATTTGGCCATAGCAATTAAAAATACAGAGAAAACAAAAAAAAACAGCTCTATGTCATCTAAATCTGCTTCATGGACACAGGACTTTCCTGATGATGAACCGATCAAAAAATAAAACCCCCATACCTGCTGAATTTAAATGCAGATACAGGGGTTTATTTCCCATTGTCAATGAGGCCGGATTATCCCGCACTCTTCATACTTGCTATGCCATGCCCGGGAACAAGCCGGTCTTTTTCCTTGTCAAATCGGAAGACGACTGTTTCGCCTTCCAGGTACTCTCCTTTAAGCAGGGCCATTGACAGCGGATTTTCAATTTCCTGCTGGATCACACGTTTGAGCGGACGAGCCCCAAACCCGGGATCATACCCCTTTTGCGCCAGAAAGGTCATGGCATCATCATCCAAATGTACAGCCAGGTTTCTGCCGGCCAGCCGCCGGTTCAAAGCAGCGATCTGGATGGAGGCAATATCCATGATGTGCTTGCGCTCCAGGGCATGGAAGGTGATAATTTCATCAATACGGTTTAAAAACTCCGGCCGGAATGCGGCTTTAAGGGCCTGTTGCACGGCCTGTTCCACCTCGGTGGACGATGCGCCCTGCCCTGCCTCAAGCAGAATCCTGGACCCGATATTGGATGTCATGATGATAATGGTGTTTTTGAAATCCACGGTCCGGCCATGGCCATCGGTCATACGACCGTCGTCCAGGGCCTGGAGCAGAATGTTAAACACATCCGGGTGGGCCTTTTCAATCTCGTCGAACAGGATCACACTGTAAGGTCTGCGCCGCACCGCCTCGGTGAGATATCCGCCCTGGTCATATCCCACATATCCGGGAGGGGCACCGATAAGACGGGCCACACTGTGCTTTTCCATGTACTCGGACATATCCAGCCTCACCATGGCGTCCTTGGAGTCAAACATGAACTCGGCCAGGGACTTGGCAAGCTCGGTTTTACCCACGCCTGTGGGGCCCATAAAGATAAAGGTACCGATGGGCCGATCCTCGGGCTGCAGGCCTGATCTGGCTCGCCTTACGGCATTGGAGACGGCATCAATAGCCTTTTCCTGGCCGATCACCCGTTTGGCAATATAGGATTCCATGGAGATCAGTTTTTCCTGTTCACCCTGGAGCATCTTGGATACCGGGATGCCGGTCCAGGTGGATACCACCTCGGCCACGTCAGCTTCTTCCACATCTTCTTTCAGCATTTTACAGGTCTTCTGCAAGACTTCAAGCTGCTGCTTTTTCTCCTCAATCTTTTTGTTCAGATCCGCAATGGTGCCGTATCTGATCTGGGCCACCTTGGCAAGGTCGCCGGCACGCTCGGCAAGCTGGGCCTCGGTCTGGAACCGGTCAATGTCCTCCCGAAGACCTGAAATCTCCCGGATAATGGATTTCTCATTGTCCCAGTGCAGTTTTAAGGGTCTGATCTCCTCTTCCATGGCGGCAATGTTTTTTTCAAGCTGTTCGAGCCGCTCCCTGGAAGCCTTGTCCTTCTCCTTGATCAGGGCCTGGCGCTCAATGGCCGCCTGGGTCAGCCGACGCTGGATCTCGTCAATGGCCCGGGGCATGGAGTCGATCTCGATACGAAGCTTGGATGCACACTCATCAATCAGGTCAATGGCCTTGTCCGGCAGAAACCGGTCGGCAATGTACCGATGAGATAGGGTGGCCGCAGCCACCAGGGCTGAATCTTTGATCCGGATGCCGTGGTGCACCTCGTATTTTTCCTTCAAACCCCTGAGGATGGAGATGGTATCCTCCACGGTGGGTTCCTTGGCCATAACCGGCTGGAACCGTCTCTCCAAAGCCGCATCCTTTTCAATATATTTTCTGTACTCGTCAAGAGTGGTGGCCCCCACACAGCGCAAACTGCCCCGGGCAAGGGCGGGTTTGAGCATATTGGATGCATCCACTGACCCTTCGGCAGCGCCCGCCCCCACGACGGTATGCAGCTCGTCAATGAAAAGAACGATTTCGCCTTCAGCCGCCTCAACCTCTTTTAGTACAGCCTTAAGACGGTCCTCAAATTCGCCCCGGAATTTTGCCCCGGCCAGCATGGCGCCCATATCCAGGGCAATGACCCGCCGATTTTTCAGGGTTTCGGACACGTCACCCTCCACAATCCGCTGGGCCAGGCCCTCTACAATGGCGGTTTTACCGACACCGGGCTCACCTATGAGCACAGGGTTGTTTTTCCGGCGCCGGGACAGAACCTGGACAATTCTGCGGATCTCCTCATCCCGGCCGATGACCGGGTCCAGTTTTCCCTGGCGGGCCAGTTCCGTGAGATCTTTTCCAAATTTTTCCAAGGATTGATATTTGTCTTCGGGGTTCTGGTCGGTCACCCGCTGGTTACCCCGGATATCCTTGAGAACGGACAGAATCACGTCCCTTGTCACGCCCAGGCCGGACAAAATTTCGCCGGCCTTGTCCTTACCCTGGGTCAAACTGATCAGGATATGCTCAAGGCTGACATACTGGTCCTTCATCTTTGCGGATTCTTTAAAGGCCAGATCCAGCATTTTGCGTCCGGGCTCGGACAGATACGGCTGCCCACCGGACACCTTGACCATATTGTCCAGGGCAGATGACACAAGCTGTGCGGCAGAACCGGGATTGACGCCTATTTTATTCAATATTGATACAGCAATACCCTGATTATCGGACAGCATGGCGCCTAAAAAATGAATAGGCTCAATGGCCTGCTGCCCCTTTTCAACCGCAAGAGAATGTGCCTGCTGGAACAGTTCCTGGGATTTTACCGTTAATTTTTCAAAATTCATAATATATCTCCAATTCTATTGTTATTACTTTTTATTAATTATGTCGTAAAAGTAATGTCAATTTCATCTGCGTCAATATCTGTTTGAAATAATCTTTTTCCCTGGTACTTATGAATTCAAAACAGACGCATAGTGTGATATTTATGATCAAAAATATTAATGCTTCATAAAAATACAACCAGTAACTTGCGATTTAAATAAAATGACCGAAGACTTTATTCCTGTTAAAAAGTCGCAACTCTCTTTGTTCACAGACTTTCCTCTCTTTTGTTTTTCAAAGGAGAATAAACCGCTGCTGTTTAAGAAAGAAGGCGAACAGCTTAAAAATTTCCGAATAAGGGATGAACCAGTTCCCAACCTTTTTATACGCAGGTCTGACAGGGAAAATGCAGCCATCGCCCTTTACAAAACAATGAATGCCCATTTGGCCCAGACCATTTTCTCCCAGGAACTTGTCTCCACAAGGCAGACGTTGTGCACCATTATACAGGAGGCCCTGGAAGGACCTTTGAGTATTTCAGGCAAAATGCTCCAGGAAACCATAGAGCTCCTGTTTAAGGGCTACACCGAAAAGACGACCATTATGGGATCTTTGGCAAAACTGTCCAGCTATTCAGACCAGGTGGTGGAGCACACCGTAAACATTCTGTCCTTGACCATGCAGTTCTGCATATTCCATCACCATTCAGGAGCAGATACAAAGAAGCTTGGGCTCAGTGCCATTCTCCACGACATCGGCTGTACCCAGCTGCCCCCAGAGATGACCGACACCAGGACCCATTTATCAGACGACGAATTCAAAGACTATCAAACCCATACGTTAAAAGGATACCAAACCATTAAAAACAGCGCCTGTTTTGATCCTGAAATTGCCATGGTGGCCCTGGAGCATCATGAAAAACTGGATGGTTCGGGCTATCCCGAGGGCAAAACCATCATATCCGAAGAAGCCCAGCTCATCGGACTGATCGTCAGCTATGAACCGTTAACCTACCGGGGCACCAGCCGTCATATGGAACCACAGAAACCCTTCAACGCCCTGCAGCTTCTGAAAAACGAGGTCATAGCAGGCAAATACTCAAAACACATGTTTGTCAAATTTTGCTCCTGCCTGACCCGATAGCCCGGCATAATGCCTCATCCCATTTTTTGCCCATATGTTTCCAGGCAAATGTTGCGGCATGATCCGCAAGAGCCACTGCGCTGTTTTTATAGTTTTCAGGGTGTGTCAGAACATGTTCCAGCCGCTTTTCCAGTCCAGTATCGTCAGGGTAGATAACATCAGGTCTGAAATGTTCGGGGATCAGTTCGGGGTAGGACAGACGATTCGGCAGCAAAGGCAGACATCCATGGGCCACGGCCTCCATCACTGAAATTCCGAAATTCTCCTGGATGGCTGTGCTGACCACAACACTGCCTGCGGCCAGCCATTTCCTGTAATCCCCAACTGTCTCCTGGTAGCCGCAAACAAGCAGTTCCGTACCAAACCGCTCTTCAATGCCGTTAAAATATTCCGGGACAGTGCCGTACTGTTCTCCCATGACTGCCAGATAAAACAGAACCCCCCTGCGTTTAAGCCGTTCCAGAACATGAAAAAAGACCCCGGGATTTTTATCATACTCCCACCTGTGGTTCCAAATCACCAGAGGCCTGTCAAGGCCACTACTCCGAAGATGCGAAGAAACCAGGGCAACAGGATCCAAATCAATGCCCGGATACAATATACCGGTTTTTTTCCGGATTTTATCCAGGACCCACCCCGGGCGAAGGTCCGGCATTTTACGAATCAAAGATTTTGCAGCGCTGAAAAAATCATCCCTGTGGAATAGTGAATTAAAAAACACCCCATCCGCAGCCAGGGCAGATATAATATTGGTAAACCCCAGATGAAAGTCCCTTTTTTCCCCGGGCCCCAGGGGATAGCTGAGCTGATTTTCATGGAAATACAGAGCCACGGGCGGACACTTCGGCCCTGCCAGGGCCTTGAAATCTGTAACATCCACCATATCCGTGGCAAATACAAGATCGTAATCGCTAAAATTTGCAACCTGCCGGACAAAGGCCAGGGCACTGCCGCGCATCCGCCACTTCCAGAATCTGGGGGCAAGGGATAAAATGTCCACCTGGTGGCCGGAATTGGCAGCAAAACCGTCTGCCACAGCCTTGTGGGATCCACCGTAAAAAGGTTCAAGGAATAATATTTTCAAAAAAATCTACCTGGAGCCATGACTTAAAAAAAATCATTTTGCATCAAAGAGTTATTCATAAAACAGGTGCCGGCCGACGTCTCTTTTGTATCCTGTTTCCGGTTTCTTGTCATCAACCCTTTAAACCCGTAAACTTGATTTTAAACCCGGCTTGGTGGTAAAGTCCGCTACAATGATTGATTCAAAACTCATATCCCTCCATGGCGGTCATTGCGGCCAGTTCTGCTGCCATGCCCAGGACAGCCTCGAAGACCTTGTAAAGGCCTATATCAGCAAAGGGTTTAAAGCCGTGGGCATCAGCGAGCACATGCCTCCGCCTGCTCACCGGTTTCTCTACCCGGATGAGCTTATGCAAGGCCTTTCGCTCAAGGACCTTGAGGAAAGATTTTCAAAATATTTCCTTGAGCTCGAACGACTTAAACAGAAATACAAATCAGATATCCGGATTTTCAAGGGATTTGAAACCGAAACCGTCACCGGAAGCCCTGCCCGGGTGCGATCTTTGATCAAAGAATTTCGTCCCGACTATATTGTGGGCTCGGTTCATCATATAGGGGACAGGTGCTTTGACTATTCCCGGCAGGATTACGAGGCCATTGCAGAACATCTCAATGGTCTTGACAACATGTACATGGCCTATTTTGACGCCCAGTATGAAATGATACTGGACCTGCACCCCTTTGTTGTGGGCCATTTTGATCTTATACGCATTTATGACCCTGACTTTGAAACACGGCTGGGGAAACCTGAAATCGCCAGGCGCATTGAACGTAATCTTGCTGTGATAAAAAACTTAGGGCTGATACTGGATTACAATCAGCGCCCCCTTGTCCGGGGAGAAAAAGCACCTTACCTTGCCCCGTCAATTCTGGCCAGGGCAAAGGCCTTGGAAATCCCCGTGGTCCCCGGGGATGACTCACACAGCAAGGAACAGGCCGGCAGGTTCATAGACAGCGCTGTGAAGTCATTAAGAGACTTGGGCTTTTCCACAAGCTGGCCCATCCCCCGATGTATGACGCCCGCCTGAATTGTTATCCAATAGATTTAAACCAGACAATTTTTAAGGAAACCCATGAAAGCCGTTGTTCAAAGGGTAAAACAAGCCCATGTGACAGTAGACAACACCATTATATCCAGCATTGGAACAGGACTTGTGGTGCTTTTGGGCGTTGCCCATGGGGACAAGGAAAAAGATGCTGAATATCTGGTGGACAAAATCATCAACTTGAGAATTTTTGAAGATGACAACAATAAAATGAACCGGTCTCTGCTTGATGTCAAAGGAGAGCTTCTGGTGGTCTCCCAGTTTACGATTATGGCAGACTGCCGCAGGGGACGCCGGCCCTCGTTCACGGATGCAGCCCCCCCTGAGCCCGCATGCCGGCTTTACCGTTTTTTTGCCGCAAGGGCTGCCTCACTGGGTGTGGACGTAAAAAAAGGCAGGTTCCAGGCCAATATGGATGTATCATTAATCAATCAGGGGCCTGTCACCCTGATTCTGGAATCCCCGGGAAACTGAAAATCCAATGCTCAAAGATCAAAATACCATGGACCATCTCAGTATTATCCTGGTCCGCCCCCAGGGACCCATTAATATTGGTGCCGTATGCCGGGTTATGATGAATTTCGGCTGTACCCGTTTACGCCTGGTCAGCCCGTGCAGCCACTACAAATCCCTTGATGCAAAAAAAATGGCCCTGTCCGCCTTTCATATTCTTGAACAGGCACGCATTTTTGAAACCCTGGAACAGGCACTTTCTGACGTCCATTCCGCCTACGGCACCACCCGCAGGTTCGGCAAATACAGAAAAGGTTTTTTAACGCCTGCCACGGCAGGGACCCAGATAGAGGCCCAGAAGCAGGAACACCACAGTGCCCTGGTGATGGGACCCGAGGATACCGGTCTTGAAACAAAGGACCTGGATCTGTGCCGATATTTTATCACCATCCCCACCCATGACGCCTACCCGTCCATGAATCTGAGCCACTCCCTGGCAGTTCTGCTGTACGAAGCATCCCTTAAATCCGGGGCTGCAAAAAATTTCCATGACCCCGGGGTCAAAGACCCTGCCCCGGGAGAAGAACTTGAATCCATGTTTATGCATATGAAAAAAACGCTGTTAGATATTGATTATCTTGACTCCCAGAACCCGGATCATTTGCTGCGGACCTATCGCAGGATTTTTTCCAATGCGGGCTTGTCATCAAGGGATGTCAGAATTATCCGGGGGCTTTTAAGCCGCATTGACTGGACCGAATCCCAGCGCAGATCAAATCAGCCCTGATTCACAGATTTTACCGGGCCCCCCCGGGACAGATAGAGCAAAGTGGTTTTGAAATCTTCGGGCATGGGGGCTTCAAAAAAAAGACGCACACCCGAATAGGGATGACGGAAAGACAAGGTCCAGGAGTGAAGCATCTGACGCGGCACCCCGGGATCTTTTTTCCTAAACGTTCGATTCTGGTAAATACTGTCACCGAAAAGGGGCATACCCTGGTCATAAAAATGGACGCGAATCTGATGGGTTCTGCCGGTATAAAGCCGGACATCCATAAGACACCCCGAATCAAAACGTTTTATGACACTGAACCGGGTTTTTGCGTATCTGCCGTTTTCTTCCATCACGGTCATTCGTTTGCGATGGTGAGGATGCCGTCCAATGGGGCGCTCAATCACCCCTGAATCCGGAATACTTTCTCCCCTGGCCAAGACCAGGTAATGCTTTTCCACTCGCCTTTGCTTAAACTCCTTTTGGAGAAATTCAAGGGACCCCACTGTTTTGGCAATGACCATCAATCCGGAGGTATCTTTGTCCAACCGGTGAACAATGCCTGGCCTGTCCATGCCCCAGCTTTGTTCCCTGAAGCCGGAATGATGAGCAGCCAGAGCGTTCACCAGGGTGCCGGAATCGTTTCCTGCCCCGGGATGCACCACAAGGCCTGGGGGCTTATCAATCATCAGGATATAGTCATCCTCGTAAAGGATATTCAAAGGGATGGATTCCGGCACAAGAGGTTTTATATCCTGATGATCCGGTGAGGGCGCTTCCCCGTCAACCAGGTCTTTGGGCTTAACTTTATACCCGGGACGCTTGGTCGTTTGGTTTACCAGAATGGCTCCTGTGGAAATCAGGCGCGCAGCTATGGAGCGGGAAATCTGGGGCTTTGAATCCGCGACGACCTGATCAAGCCTTAGCCCTGCCTGATCCGAAGAAATTTCTATTTTTATGTGCATAAAAAATCATAAAACCGGCAGAGAGTGACATCTGCCGGTTTTATTTATATTTGTAATATAGAAATTAGGGTATTTAATTGAATAGATTCTCAATCTCTTTGATCATGAGCGCTTCATCAACGTCTTTGGCCATGGAAAGTTCCTGAACCAAAAGATTCTGGGCTGTATCAAGAAGTTTTCTTTCACCAAAACTAAGGTCCTTTTCAAGCTTAAGCTGGAAAAGATCCCTGAACACCTCGGCCACATCATAAATGGAACCGGTTTTGATCTTATCCATATACTCTCTGTAACGACGGTTCCAGGTTTGATTGTCACTGGCCTGGGCTTTTTTCTGCATCACTTCGTAGACCTGGGGCACTTCAGTCTCAGGAATCACCTCCCGCAAACCTACGGATTCAACATTGGATGTAGGGATCATGATTGTCATCCCGTTTTCCACAATTTTCATCATATAAAAATTCATGGTAAACCCATTGATCTCCTGACTTTCGATGGACTCAATACAGCCGACACCGTGTGCAGGATAGACCGCCATGTCGCCCTTTGAAAATGCTTTTTTGGTTGACTTGCCAGTTTCTTTAGCCTTGGTTGCCCCAGATTGTTTTGCCATTTATGCCTACCTTATTATATTTTGATACAAGTTATCCATTCTCAGGCAGAGAACCACATCTAAACAATATTGTCAACTCAATTAATTTGCAGAAAGGACTCCAGGACACAGATCTTGTCCAATCTGAAACTGTGCAGCAATACGAATAAACTAAAAAAACCCGCTGACGCACGAGTCAAACAATAATTGAACCAGTAATTTAAAAAAAGAATAAGCTTCTGAAGAAAAGAGAAAAACTTGCTATCGGGAGGAATTAACGAGATTCATGGCCTTGACTACCCCTTTTTCCAGAATAGCCAGACAGGCTTGGCAGGCATCATGAATAATCTGATCCAGACGAGCCTGCTCATCCGGGGTATATTTACCAAGAACATGTCCGGTCACGGACCCGTCGCTTTCAGGCCGGCCGATACCCACCCGAACCCGGACACATGCCTTTTGACCAAACGCATCAATAATTGAGCGGATACCGTTATGGCCGCCATGCCCCCTGCCCTGAACAATCTTTATTTGTCCAAAGGCAAGATCCATATCATCATGGACAACAATGATATCTTCTATACCGATTTTGAAATAGGCGGCCAGCTTTTGAATGGGTATACCGCTCAGATTCATATAAGAAAGGGGCTTGACCAGAAGAATATCCTGGAGCCCCATACGTGCGCCGATGTAGGCAGCATTGAACTTTTCCTTGTACCCACGGCATCCGGCCCGATCCGCCAAAGCATCAACCACATCAAAGCCAATATTATGACGGGTCCGGGAGTACTGATCACCAGGATTCCCCAGACCCGCTAATAATCGTTTTGCGTCAGCCATGACCACTTACAACAATCTGAAACTAAGAACTGCTTAAAACAAAAAAAGAATAAAACACCAACGTGATAGAGCTGTTGTGTTTATTCGGCACCAACTTCGGAATCTTCACCTTCATCGTCTCCTGAACCGGACTCAGGCGGAACAATGGTAACTACGGTAAAATTGGAATCAAACGGTATTTCTATTTCGGCACCCAGATCAATATCTGCCACATGAATCGAGTCTCCGATCTCCAGTGCTGAAATATCAAGCTTAACACTTTCCGGGGTATCTTTAGGTTTACACACCACTTCAAGCTCACGCCGGATAATCTGGAGCATTCCGCCATCCTTTACGCCGACACAGACACCTTCGGTTTCAACCGGGACAACGACGGACACTAATGCATCCATATCAATTTGGTGAAAATCAATATGCTGGTAGCGCAGGCCAAAGGGATCCATCTGAATCTCTTTGAGCATAACCATTTTGCCGGCATCGCCTTCGACTTTCAGATCAAAAAAAAGACCTGTGGTACCGTTTTCCCTGATCACTTTATCAAAAGTATGAACATCAACAGAAACTTTTACAGGCTCGCTTTTTGCGCCATACACAATGCCGGGAATGGCATTCTTTGCCCGTAATTTTCTGGCAGCACCCTTGCCGGTGCCTTCTCTTTTTGCTGCATTTAATTCTATAAGTTCCATTTTTAAACCTTTCATACCCGCTTTTTTTCACGAAAAAAGCAGATTGATCAAATATACCCTTTTATACAAATAAAGAATTTACAGAATCTCCCCTGTAGCTGCGCATAATGGCCTCTCCGACAAGTTTTGCAACGGAAAGCGTCTTAATCTTGCCACAGGAACAAGCCGCTTCAGACAAGGGGACGGTATCCGTTGCAACAAGGGAGCTCAAGGATGATTGTGTTATTCTGTCAATGGCCGGACCTGACAATACAGGGTGAGTACAATAGGCATGCACTTCCCTGGCGCCCTTTTCCCTGATGACGCTGGCAGCCTCGGTCAGGGTCCCGGCAGTATCCACCATGTCATCAATAACCAGGGCGATTTTGTCCCTTACATCCCCAATAATCGCCATTGCTTTGGCCTGATTCGGCGCACTGCGGCGTTTATCCACAATGGCAAGACCGGCATCCAGACGCTTGGCATAGGCCCTGGCCCGCTCCACACCGCCTGCATCCGGAGAAACCACAACGATATCGCCGCTGAAACGAGTCTTTATATCATCTATTATTATCGGGGCTGCATAAAGATTATCCACGGGCACGTTGAAAAAACCCTGAATCTGCCCAGCATGAAGATCCATGGTGATAACCCTGTCAACACCGGTTGTTTCAAGAAGCTCTGCGACCACCTTGGCACTGATGGGCACCCGGGGAGCCACTTTCTTATCCTGACGGGAATATCCGAAATAGGGAATGACGGCGGTGACCCGGGCAGCAGAAGAACGCCTGAAGGCATCGACAAGCAGGAGAAGCTCCACCAGATTGTCATTAACAGGTTTGCATGTGGATTGAATGACGTAGACTTCCCGCCGACGTACATTTTCATGAATCTCGACCTGGGTCTCCCCGTCACTGAACCGATTGACCTTTAATCGCCCGAGGGGTTTGGCCAGATATTCCGATATTCTTTCCGCAAGGGGAACATTCGAATTTCCGGCAAAAATTGACAGGCCGTTCATAATAGACCTCTTTGTTTTCCAACCATTTCTGGCCCTTTAATATTTTTGGCTGGGGCGAGAGGATTCGAACCTCTGGATGCAGGGATCAAAACCCTGTGTCTTACCGCTTGACGACGCCCCAAAACTTTTTTTGTTCATTAACTATCCCAAAGCTTGATCCTGGACAGAATAATAAATTTCATATTCTCTGACCGGGCCTGTGACAACTGTTCATAATCCCTTTCGGCCGTGTCCTGGTCCGAATAGAGGGCAAAAATCGACGAGCCGCTTCCAGACATGTATACATTTCTCTGCAACAACAACGCCATCTCTCTTTTTGCCGAACCGATCTCAGGGTATAATTTGCATGCTGGTATTTCAAGATCATTATGCAAAATCTCCCTGCCATCAAGCTTTTCTCCGAATGGCAACGCATTCGGACTCGGTTTTATAATATAGGATGGAGTAAATGTCAATCCAAATTCTAACTTTCTGAAAACATTTACGGTTGAGGACGGCACTCCGGGATTTACAACAATCACCCACAAAGGCGGCAACTGCCTGCAGGGCACAAGCTTTTCCCCCACGCCGGAAGCAAAGGCAGGCCTGTTGAAAATAAAAAAAGGCACATCAGCCCCCAGGGTCAAACCCAAACGCATCAGCTCGTCTGTGGACAAAGGCGTTTCACATGCATTATTCAAGGCCAGCAGCACACAGGCGGCATTGGAACTGCCCCCGCCAAGCCCGCCGCATACAGGGATTTTTTTTTCAATATGAATCGTCAGATGCTCAAAGACACAATCAGCCCTCCTGTCAATCATAACCGACCTGAAAAGTGCTGCCGCCCGGCATGCCAGATTACCGTCATCTTCAGGAACATCCGGGTGACTGCACACAGCTTTGATCCCTTTGCCCTCCCGGACAATTTCTATGCGGTCGGCAAGTGTCAAAGGAGCCATGAGGGAAAACAGTTCATGGTAACCATCTGCCCGCCTGCCCGTAACGTAAAGAAATAAATTTATTTTTGCAGGGGAAAGGTGCACCTGCATCAGGCTTTGGCCTCCACATATGCCATGCGCAGCTCACTGAGCAAAGCTTTGAGCAAATTACTCTCATCCCCGGTAAGGTTGCCCGATGTTTTTTTCTGGAGCATGGCAATCATATCAATGGTATGCTTGGCCATCTCCAGGTCTTTTGTTTTTTTTCCGGTGGAGGGATCCTCCACTTTACCCAACTGCACAAGGCCGGACGAATACAACGACAAAATAAAACTTGAAAAATCGATCCTGGGCAACTTGCTTCCCGAAGCCGGCCCGCCAGTTTGCTCTTCGTTCATTATGAATCCATCACCTTGAGCCATTTTTCCTCCTTTGTGTTTTTTATAAATCCCCCAGGACATACTGGGCGGATTTCAGCGTATTCTTCATAAGCATGGCAATGGTCATGGGCCCCACGCCACCAGGAACAGGGGTGATTTTACCTGCGATTTTTCTTGCGGCATCAAAATCCACGTCGCCTTTAAGAATTGCTTTTCCGGTGGTTTCATTTACGCCCACACGGTTAACGCCCACGTCAATGACAGTGGCACCCGGCTTGATCCATTCGGGCTTAACAAGGCCGGGCACACCGGCAGCAACAATAAGAATATCAGCGCGTTTGCAATGCTCTGCAAGATTTTTGGTCCGTGTATGAACAACGGTGACCGTGGCATTGGCACAAATACTTTTCTGGGCCATCATCATGGCAATGGGCTTTCCGACAATATTGGACCGCCCCACCACAACGACCTCGGCGCCACATGTCTGTATGCCGGAACGGACAATCAACTCCTGTATACCGGCCGGGGTACAGGGCAGGAATCTGGCTTTATCACAGCAGATCATCAGACGCCCGACGTTAACGGGATGAAAGGCATCCACATCCTTGTCCGGACTGATGGCATTAATCACCTTTTTTTCGTCAATATGCCCGGGCAACGGCAACTGAACCAGAATACCATGAATGTCGGGATCTTTGTTGTATTTATCGATTAAAGCCAAAAGATCCGCTTCGGGAATATCTTCGGGCTGATCATCCTGAATTTCATTAAATCCAACAGATAAAGCTGTTTTGACCTTCAAAGTGACATAGCTGACAGACGCCGGATTTTTGCCCACAAGGATGGTGGCCAGACCTGGCACCTTCCCGTGTTTCGCCTTCATCTTCTCAACCTCGTCTTTAATTTCGGCCAGAATAGTTTTGCTTATCTGGGTTCCGCTAATAATTTCTGCGGTCATACCTTTCTCCTGATATGATCCGGCAAAGAAAAAATCAGATTGCGCTGTTTCATTGCCGGAGTGATTCAATCTATATCTTAAAATAACCCCTGCACCTTACCCGTTTCAACATCAACATCAACACGTTTAAAGGCAGGGTTGGAACAGGTTCCCGGCATCAGAGAGATATCGCCGGCAACAGGAACGATGAAACCTGCACCATGGTAAGTCAGTACTTCACGAATGGCCAGTCTCCAATCTGTGGGCACACCCTTAATCCCAGGGTTGTCAGACAAAGACAGGTGTGTCTTCACCATACAGACACCCATTTTAGAAGTTTCCGGGTCCGCCTGGAGCCGGGCCAGCTTCCTGTCCGCAACAGGAGAATAATCAACACCCTTGGCACCGTAAACTTCCTTGGCAATGAGTTCGATTCTTTGCTTAAGCGGCATATCCAGCATGTAGAGGAACTTGAACTGTGTTTTTTCCTCGCATGCATCCACAACGGCCCGGGCAAATTCCACGGCACCATCACCACCCTTTTCCCAGTGGCGGGAAACGGCCACCCTTGCACCTTCAGCTTTAACCAGCTCACAAACCTTGGCGATCTCAGCGTCCGTATCCGTATAAAAGGCATTGATGCAGACAACCGGGGATATGCCGGCTTTACGCACGTTGCGGATGTGATGGATCAGATTAGCGCATCCTTTTTCAACCCATCCAACGTTTTCAGTTCCATAGGCTTCGGGCATGGGTTTACCCGGAACGGGCACAGGTGCACCGCCATGGCATTTCAGGGCCCGGATCGTTGCGACCACAACAGCACAGTCTGGTGTCAGACCCGAGTAGCGGCATTTCAGGTTCCAGAATTTCTCAAAACCAATGCCGGCACCAAAGCCTGATTCGGTCACATGGTAGTCAGCCAACTTCAACCCCACTTTATCAGCAATAATGGAGCTTTGACCAATGGCAATATTGGCAAACGGAGCGGCATGAACAATAACAGGCTGTCCCTCCAGGGTCTGCATCAAAGAGGGTTTCATGGCATCCACCATCCAGGCGGTCATGGCACCGGCAACCTTTAAGTCCTCGGTGGTAACAGGGGCGCCTTTTTTTGTATATGCCACAACAATCTTTCCCATCCTCTCGCGCATATCTTTAAGGTCTTTGGCCAGGGAGAGGATGGCCATAACTTCCGAAGACACGGCAATGCCGAATTTGGATTTCATCATGAAACCATCGAATTTACCGTTTACCCCGTCAATACCAATGACAATATTACGCAGAGCCTGGCAGCAGAAATCAATGACCCAACCCATTTCAATACTGGTGGGATCAATGTCTATTCTCTTCATGCCCGATAGACGCTCCAGCTGCTCATCACTATAGTTTCTTTCATGCTGTAAACGAGAGGTCAGGGCCACCATGGCCAGGTTGTGGGCATTCATAATGGCGTTGATGTCGCCGGTAAAACCCAGGCTGAACGCCGTCAAAGGAATGCACTGGGCCAGACCGCCCCCACCGGCAGACCCCTTGATGTTCATGGTCGGCCCTCCCGAAGGCTGGCGAATAGCAGCACAAACACTTTTTCCAATTTTTCCAAGGCCCTGCACAAGGCCAATGGTGGATGTGGATTTACCCTCGCCAAGCGGGGTGGGGGTAATGGCGGTGACATCAATATACTTTCCATTGGGCTTGTCTTTAAGACGGTCAAGCACTTTCATGAAATCAATTTTACCAATGTAATGCCCCTGGGGCAAAAGCTCCCCTTTGGTTAACCCCAGTTTTTCACCAATCTTATAGATGGTGAGCATAGTTTTTTCTGCGTCTTCTGCAATTTCCCAGTCTGCATGTTTGGTTGGATCTAATGCCATGACAAAAATCCTATACAGTTTAGGGCCGTTGGTTTCAGGCCATTGAATGAAATAATCTTACCCCAATTTATCCAGAGCCGCAATTGTGGTGTCAATCATCCTGTTGGAATACCCCCATTCGTTGTCAAACCATGCCTGAATTTTTACAAGCCGGGACCCCGATACCCGGGTCTGGGACAAATCGACAATGGCAGATCTGGGATCGTGGTTAAAATCACAGGACACCAGTTGTTCATCATTCACCCCTAAAATTCCTTCTAAATCTGTTTCTGCTGCCCGGGCAAGCAGGGTATTGACCTGATCCGCATCCGTGTCCGATGCCACCACAAGAGTAATATCCATGATGGAGACATTGGTTGTGGGAACCCGTATGGCCAGGGTTTCAAATCTATTGTCCAGATGGGGCAGAATCCTGCCGATCCCCTTGGCCAGGGATGTGGTCACCGGAATAATGGATTGCAGTGCAGACCTGGTTTTACGCAGATCCGTATTATATGCGTCAATCACGGGCTGGTCGTTCATGGCTGAATGAATGGTTGTGACAGACCCGCAGTCAATGCCAAGCACAGCATCAATAACACTCAAAATGGGAATCAGGCAGTTGGAGGTGCAGGAGGCATTGGAAATAATCGCATGTTCGGCTTTCAGGCTGCTGTGATTCACACCGTATATAATGGTGGCGTCCATTTCATCTTTGCCGGGATTAGAATAAATAACCTTTGCAGCACCGGACCGGATATGCAGTGTTGCGGCCTGCCGGTCATTAAAAACACCGGTGCAATCCAGAACCGCGTCCACTTCAAGGTCCTTCCAGGGCAGATTCTCAATAGTTTTCTCCTGGAGCAGACTGATCTCATCGTGTTCAATGGCCATCCCCCGGGCAGTCTTCCTTACGTCCTTGGGAAACCGTCCATGGGTGGAATCAAACCGGGTCAGGTGAAGCACCGTATCCGGATGCCAGGCTTCATTAATGGCCACAAGGCTCAAATTTTCCGCATATACCCTGGACTCGTAAAGAGCACGCACCACGCAACGTCCGATCCTTCCATATCCGTTCACGGCTATCTTATATGCCATTATACCCGACTTCCTGAGCTGTTTAGAGTTAATAAAAAAAGTTCTTTTAATACCTGGAAATTACGGTCTGTGTCAAGGCAAAGGCAATACTTATCACATCGAGAATATGAGTATCAAATGTTCCCACATTTTAATCAATAACATAAAATATTTTTTTCATAACATACCAATTTTATTTCACAAGGTTAATAAGCCAATTGACATCCTTTCTTGACATTAAAAACGTTCTATGATTAAGTTTTTCAAGTGCGATTCTCTACGAAGAAAATCAGCTCTTACCAAGGCTTAAAATGCGTGACGTGCGTGCTATATCATGTGGCGCCTATACATTAATGCAAACGCTTAAAGGAGGTTCTTATGGGGCTGGTGGATATCCACGATAGCATCTTACAGGGCATTTCAGACATCGCATATGAAAAAAGTATGCCCGTTGAAGATTTAATTGAAAACGTAATTATAGATTACACACAATTTTGGGAAAATGAAAAAACAAATGCACAATCGTCACAGCATCAATCGATACAAAGCAGAAAATACAAACGGCAAAAGACCGACTGGAATGATAATTTCCACTTCCAATTCACCGAAGGCGCTTCCAAGAAAAAAATTCCCGGAAAATTAAAAGATATATCCATAAACGGACTCTCTTTTGCGTTTGACGATCAACAATACGCCCAGGAAGATCTTTCATTTTTCAGCAAGGCTTTAACAGTCTCCTTTGAAAACCCCGAAGACAGACAAACCATCCAATTCCGCATGAAACCCAGACATATCCGCAGAGAAGGGAATGAAAAAATTGTGGGACTCGCGTTTTCGGATGATGTTTGTGATTATCACGATTTTGTCTCTTTTTTACACCTGGTGGACCAGCAGGCAAGACTGGAGCATCAGGCAAAGGCATGACATCAGGCAAAAAACATAACGCTGTTCGTCACCGATATTACAACAGACCGGGAAAATAAACATTTTCAGCGCGTTTTTTCTTTTGGTTGCCTGCGGGAAGAAATCATAAAGCACAACTGCCCTCCCCCTACCCGGCTTTTAACTGGTTTGGTTAAAAGTACAATCCTCCATGCCTATTCATTTTTTTGCACTTGCCAGGCTTGACGTATATTATTTTTCTAACTTATATTCACTCCATTTATCCGGCTAAGAACTAATTTTGCCCAGCAAAAATGATCGCCAACCAGTATATTATACTTCTTAACGTCGGGAGAGCCATTGAAGTTAACCATGTACAACACACCGGGAATACGTCCGCTTCTCAAATCATTGTGCGCAATTTCTCTCAAACTGACAGGCTGGAGACTGAAAGGTAATATGCCGTCGGAGGCAAAATACGTCTTGGTTGCAGTCCCGCACACCAGCAACTGGGATTTCCCCATATCCCTGACCATGGCCTTTGTCTTCGGATTTGACATGCACTGGATGGGCAAAGACGCCCTGTTTAAAAGCTGGCGGGGCCCCATCATGAAATGGATGGGCGGTATTCCAATCAACCGGAAGTGCGCAAACAATGTGGTGGCCCAGACAATTGATGCATTCAACAAAACGGACAGACTGGTCATAGCTGTGCCGCCGGAAGGTACGCGATCCCGGGTGGCCACATGGAAAACAGGTTTCTACCACATTGCCATGGGCGCCAACATACCCATAGCACTGGCTTTTCTTGACTATAAGCGTAAAACAGGAGGCTTTTTATCGACGTTCTACCCCACGGGAGATATAACTGTGGATATCAAAAAAATACGTTCCCATTATATCGGTATCTGCGGGAAACATGCCAACAAATGCACCGTAGAATAAAAAGCAGGCTTTATTGCGGGGTGGCTGATTTGAATCCGTTTTTTTTGCTCCTTTTTTAAATGCCTAAAAGCAATTTTTACTCAATATATAACTGCAGGGCCTGATCTTCCCATTGATTCAGGTTAATTGTCCGGCTCTGGATTTTGAGCCTGTTTTCATAATTTTTGTCTGTCCTCACCACAAGTTTGGGGATGAAACGCTCCATGTGCAGGACAAACTGGGATTTTTGTTTCTCCCATCTGATCCCGTCCGGCTCCTCAGGGCTTGAGGGCAGCCCGGCGCCATGGGCTGAAAAATACTCCCGGATCTGTACAATTTGATTTCCCCTGATTTCATACAGGTCAGTCACCCTGGTTTTTGACACCGAATGAACAAAGGAGAGAGAAAACCGCATTTCATTTTCCAAAGAAACCTTCAGAAGCATATTATTCTTAGGAAAAGAGACAATTACAATCTGGCCTGCAGCCAAAACCGACACCGGGATAAAACAGACGGCCAGCAATCCCCACAACCATACCCGAGCACCTATAAGCAAGCGTCTCAACTATTTTATCAGGCCCTTTTCACGATAGTACTTTTCCGCTCCCGGATGAAGTGGAATGGAAACAGACTCAAGGGCCTTTGCAAGGGAAATCTCTTTGCCTTTCACATGCCACCTGGACAGTGCATCGGTATTTTCATACAGCGCTTTGACAACATTGTATGCAAGGGTGTTGTCCAGTTTGTCATGGGTGGCCCAGATAGCTCTGACAGCAATGGTTTCCACATCTTCGGTCTGGCCTGTATAAGTCCGGGCAGGCAGAATGATACTGGAATAGTAGGGCTGAACTGCCTGAAGCGCCTTGATGGGTGCACCCGACAACGGCAGAATCATGATATTATGATGATTCGCCAGCTCAAGGACAGACGCCGTGGGGGTACCGGCTGTGATCAGGGAGGCGTCCAGATCGCCGTCTCTGATCTTTTCAACAGACTGGGCAAATGAGGAGTAATCCTCTTTAATATCTGTTTTGCGGTCCATACCGTAAGCGCCTAAAAGATCACCCAGCAACTGCCACTGTCCGGAACCAGGGGAACCCGAGGAGATGGATTTGCCTTTTAGATCAAAAATAGTTTTAACTCCGGCAGTTGCCCTTACAACCACCTGAACGGTTTCCGGATAAAGGGCACCCAGGGCGCGCAGGTTTTTCAGACTTTTTCCATCAAACTGCTTAGTGCCTTTGTAGGCGGCATCCAGGATATCAGCCGCCACAAAGGCAGATTCAATGCCGTTGCGACTTAAAAGCATGGCATTGGCAACCGAGGCATTGCCGGTCTCTGCCGTGGCGAACAATTTATTGCCATCAACAACGACTTTGTCGGAGATTATCTGGGCCAGCACGCCGCCCAGGGGATAGTAGGTGCCGCCGGTACCGCCGGTGGCAATGCCGAAAAAAATTCTGTCCCCAGCGCCGGCCGCGGAAAAAAACAGACACACAGCCATTAACAGTGTTGAAACAAACCATAGGATTTTTTTCATAGATACGTCCTCGTTATTATAATTCAATTGGAAGATTAACACATTTTCAATCACAGCTTCAACCAAAACGGCCGTTTTTCAAAGGGAACGTGTAGACCCAAAGTTTAGATTATTGCATATTATGATAGTTTTCTGTTATTAGACATAGATGGGACAAAACAATTCATCTATTTCCTACAAGCAGTATGCATAACACATGACATCCCAATTATCGGTTGCCAAAAGGTTTACGGACCTGGTGCTTGACACCATTCAGGCGTACGACATGGTTGCCCCCGGCCACAACGTATTGATCGGTGTGTCCGGAGGTCCTGATTCCATAGCCCTGGCACAGGCTTTAAGGAATCTACAAAAAGATCTTGACATCCACATCGGCCTGGCACACCTGAACCATATGCTTCGGGGCAGCCACGCCCTGGCCGATGAAAATTTTGTCCGGAAATTTGCCAGGAAACACAGCCTTGATCTGGTGGTTGAGTCACAAAATGTAGCAGAGCTTGCGAAAAAACAACGACTCTGTGTTGAAGAGGCGGGCAGAAATGCGAGGTATGATTTTTTTTCCCGGATTGCCCTTGAAAAGGGGTTTCACCGGATTGCCCTGGGCCATAACCGGGATGACAATGCAGAGCAGGTTCTGATGAATATTGTCCGCGGAACCGGCCCCCAGGGGCTTCGGGGGATTGCGCCGGTGAGACAGAAAAGGTTTATCCGCCCCCTGATCCGGATGCCCAGAACAAAGATCCTGGCATTTCTTGATGCGATCAACCAAAGCTATGTGGTTGATGTATCCAATGAGGACACATCCTACCTTCGCAATCGCATCCGTCACTGCCTGATCCCGTTTCTTGAAACGCAATTTAATCCCGACATTAGAACCGGGCTGGACCGGCTGTCCCACATCATGGGGCAGGAAGATGATTTTCTGGACCAGATGGCCCGGACAGCCCTGGAAAACGCAACAACCGAAAGACAAAACGACCAGATTACATTGTCCATTCCGGCGATTGCCACACTTGACCGCGCCTTGGGTGCCCGGGTCATCCGGGCAGCATTATTGACGGTAAAACACAATTTAAGACGAATCTCCCACACCCATATCAGGGATATTCTTTCCTTTGCCGTTAAAAACACAGAGTCTGGTAAGAGTCTGGACCTCCCCGACCAGATTCGGGTATACAGACAAAGGCACGTTCTGCATATAAAAAAAGAAAAAACAGCCCTGCGGACACTTGGCAGGCGGCTCAAGACCTGCCGGCACCAAAATGGACAACCGGACGAACAGCCATGGGCTGACCTGACATATCAGTTGCCAGGCTCAGCCCACAACGAAGGTTGAAAGATCTGAGTTTTTTACACAGACTTTCAAATAAAAACCCGGGGATATAACCCTTGTATTAAGTAAATTTATGTTTATATATATTCATTGATGTTTTTGCCGGAAAACAGCCATGGACAGGCCTGACCCCTCAGTCTCCAGGCTCAGCCCGCAACAGAACATCGAAATAATTTAACAATTTATTGAGCCTTTCACAAAATAGATAAGAGAGGAAAGACATTGAATCAATTCTATAAAAATATCTCCCTTTGGCTGGTGATAGTCCTTATGATGGTCATGCTCTACAATATTTTCAACCAGCAGCAGGGCGGCCAGTCTGACATCGGCTATTCGGAATTTTTGTCCCTTGTGGAAGACGGACGCATTCAAAGTGTGGTCATCCAGGGCAGGGATCTGATCATCACAGACACCAGCGGTGCAAAACTGAACAGCTATGCCCCTGAAGACGTCCATCTCATTGACATCCTGCGCAAAAGCGGTGTGGCCATCAAGGCCAAACCCCCGGCTGAATCGTCCTGGTTCATGTCCATCATCGTTTCCTGGCTGCCCATGATTGTGCTCATCGGGGTATGGATCTTTTTCATGCGTCAGATGCAGGGTGGAGGCGGCGGAGGAAAAGCGCTCTCTTTTGGAAAAAGCCGGGCCAGACTCATGGATGACAAGGGGGAAAAGGTCACCTTTGCCAATGTCCAGGGCATTGATGAGGCCAAAGAGGAGCTTACCGAAGTGGTGGAC
This sequence comes from uncultured Desulfobacter sp., assembly GCF_963665355.1. GTDB lineage: Bacteria > Desulfobacterota > Desulfobacteria > Desulfobacterales > Desulfobacteraceae > Desulfobacter. Next base: position 2,144,859 of record NZ_OY762229.1, on the reverse strand, counting down.
TTTCTGAAAAATCCCAATAAATATACACGGCTGGGGGGCCGTATCCCCAAGGGTGTGCTTCTGGTGGGCAATCCAGGTACAGGCAAAACACTTCTTTCCCGGGCCGTGGCCGGTGAAGCAGGTGTCCCGTTTTTCACCATTTCCGGATCTGATTTTGTTGAAATGTTCGTGGGCGTCGGCGCATCCCGGGTCCGGGATTTGTTTGCCCAGGGCAAGAAAAACGCCCCGTGTATTATTTTTATCGACGAGATTGATGCCGTGGGCCGCCAGAGGGGTGCAGGGCTTGGTGGCGGGCACGATGAACGGGAACAGACCTTGAACCAGTTGCTTGTGGAGATGGACGGCTTTGAATCCAATGAAGGGGTTATTCTCATGGCTGCCACCAACCGGGCTGATGTTCTGGACCCTGCCCTGCTGCGCCCGGGCCGGTTCGACCGGCAGGTGGTGGTGGATATGCCCGATATCAAAGGTCGTGAAGGTATTCTGCGGGTGCACATGAAGAAAAGTCCCCTGGAAAACGACGTCAATCCGGTCCTTCTGGCCAGAGGAACTCCTGGTTTTTCCGGTGCCGATCTGGAAAATCTGTGCAATGAGGCCGCGCTTCTGGCAGCCAAACGGAATCACGAAAAACTGTCCATGCGCGATTTTGAAGATGCCAAGGATAAGGTTTACATGGGCCTTGAAAGAAAATCCAAGGTACAAAAGGACGAAGAAAAAAAGACCACGGCCTACCACGAAGGCGGCCATGCCCTTGTGGCCCGGTTCCTGCCCAACACCGACACCGTGAATAAAATCACCATTATCCCCAGGGGCAGAGCTGCCGGCGTGACATGGTTTCTGCCCGAAGAAGGAGATTTCAGATACAAGGACCAACTAGAAAATGAGCTGGCCATCGCCTTTGGGGGCCGTGTGGCAGAAGAGATCATATTCAAACGCATCTCCACCGGAGCTTCCAATGACATCAAACAGGCCACCAAACTGGCCAACCGCATGATCAGAAGTTTCGGCATGAGTAATGCCCTGGCACCGGTTTCCTATGAAGATCATGATGACAATATCTTCATAGGCAGGGAAATGACCCAGGCCAAAGGCTATTCCGAAGCCACGGCCCAAAAAATTGACGCCGAAGTGGCAGGCCTGATCGACCGCGCCTACAGCACGGCTAAAACTATCCTGGAAGAGCAGATAGATATCCTTCATGCCCTCACCGACCTTCTCCTGGAAGAGGAAACCGTGATGGGGCCTGAACTTGATGACCTTATTGCAAGCCTGCGCCCGGATTTTGATTTCTTTGGACGCCGGAACATCAGGACTGAACCGGAACCGCCTAAAGCCGAAGAGATCCCGGAACCTATTAAAAAAGAAGAGATCAAGCAGGACGATTCCTCCGGCGACACAGAGGCAAAAAGCCCTGAGCCGGAAGCTCCGGAAGACCTGGACAAATCTGATGACTCTGATGAATCCAAGGACAAAAGTTGACCACCACGAACTTTACCCTTGAATGTGGCCGTTTCAAACTGGATCTGGGCCCCACCAGGGCCTGTGTCATGGGTATTCTAAACACCACGCCGGACTCCTTTTCAGACGGCGGGAAATATACCAGCCTGGACAAGGCCCTGACCCGGGCCTTGGAAATGGTGGAAGCCGGCGCCCATATCCTGGACATCGGTGGGGAATCCTCAAGACCCTTTGCCCGGCCGGTAAGCGAACAGGAAGAGCTTGACCGGACCATTCCTGTCATTGAAGCCATTGCCGGCCGGATTGGTATTCCCATCTCCATTGACACGGTGAAATCACGGGTGGCAAAGGAAGCCCTTGCCGCCGGCGGAGCCATCATCAATGACATCTCCGCCTTTGAAAACGATCCAGCCATGGTGGATGTGGCCGTTGAAACCGGAGCCCCTGCCATCCTCATGCACATGAAAGGCACACCGGAAACCATGCAGGTAAATCCAAGCTACAATGATCTGATGGGTGAAATCATCAGCTATCTGCAGAAACGGGTTGCTTTTGCGACAGAAAAGGGCATGTCTGCCCAAAAAATTATCCTGGATCCGGGCATTGGGTTTGGTAAAACCGTTGCGCACAACCTTGTGCTGATCAGGGAACTTCACCAGCTCACAGCCCTTGGATATCCAGTACTCATGGGGCCATCCAGAAAATCCTTTGTTCAGAAGGTTCTGGGCAATGCCACGGGTAAAAAGACCGGCCCCACGGATGCAGCCACCGGACACGGAAACCTGGCCGCCTGTGCCGCATGCCTGATGAACGGCGCACATATTATCCGGGTTCATGATGTTGAAGCGGTTTGCGCGTTATCACACGTCATTGACGCGATCAGGAATGCGTAACCCGCGTCAGATATCTTCCTGGTTCCGCCTGGCTGCCCTTATGGCTGTACCGGCAGTGACCGCAGTGATTTTCATTTTCACCGCCTGCACCCAGGATCCACAGGAAATCAATCTGCTTTTGCCTGTGGAGTATGCCAATGTCCCCGACGATATGATTCTGACCAATTTTCATACCCATAAAATCGAAGTCAGGATCAAATGCCGACCCAACTGCATTGAAAAGCTTCTGAAGGAAAACCTGTTCTATCCCGCAGACATTTACACGGACCTGGCCTTTGACCCGGCAGGGGGCACGGATGCCATTGAAGCGGGCCGGTATGTGCTTCCTGTGGACAAAAACCGTATTCCTCTGTGCCGATCGGCCGCCATTGTTGAGATCACGCCCTCTTATCTGAACATCATCCTGGAAAAAAAAGTGACCCGGGTCTTCAAGGTAACGGTTCCGGTTATCGGAGAAACGGCCAAGGGTTATACGGCGCTTTCGCCTGCGTGTGAACCAGCCACCGTGGCCCTGACCGGTGCACAATCCCTGATCAACCGAATTCAAAGGCTTGCCACCAAACCCGTGGCCCTGAACAATGCCAATGAAGATTTTAAAAAAGAGGTGCCCCTGGACCTTGAGCAGCCCGAACTGCTCACCGCGGCCCAGTCCATAATTGTTGTGTCTGTTCAGGTTCAGCCGCTTTCAGGAGTCCGGACCATTGCACAGATACCCATAGAACTTCAAAATCAATCCGGAAGAAAAGTCAGCATTGAACCTTCGACTATTTCCATTGATCTAAAAGGAACCCAGGACAATCTGAACAACACGTCCCTGACTAACAAAATTCATGCGTTCATGGACCTTGAGGGACTTAAACCCGGAGTATATGCCAGACACGCCTGTATCGACATTCCCGTGGAACTGGCCATGACCAATGCCTCGCCCCGGATATTTACCGTTAAAATTGAATAAACCCCGCGCCAGGGGTTCCAAAAGGAGAAAATATGCTGTTAGTAATTGATGTGGGCAATACCAATACGGTGATCGGTGTTTACGAAAATGAAGCACTCAACAGGGACTGGCGTATCAGAACCATCAGAGAGACCACGGCCGATGAATTCAATATCCTGGCCCGGGCTTTGTTTGCGGACAAAGGCATACAGCTCACAGCCATTACAAAAATCGTTATCTCATCGGTGGTACCGTCCTCGGTGAGGATATTAAACGACTTCTGCCAACGTTACCTGGGTATTTCACCATTGTGGGTCAATGCCGCATCCGTAAAGAAACTGATGCCCATCCTCTATTCCAACCCCAACGAGGTGGGTGCCGACCGCATTGTCAATGCCGTGGCAGCCTATGAAAAATACAACAAGGCACTGATCGTCATTGATTTCGGCACGGCCACCACCTTTGACGCCATATCGGAAAAAGGTGAATACCTTGGCGGTGCCATCTGCCCCGGCGTGATGATATCGGCAGAAGCCTTGTTCCAGAGAGCATCACGCCTTCCCCGGGTGGAAATTTTTAAAGCCCCGGAACATGTCATCGGCGATGACACCATTGAAAGCATCAAGTCCGGTATTATTTACGGCAACGCAGCCATGGTGGACGGCATGGTGGACCGCATGAAACGGGAAATGAAAACACCCCCCATGATCATTGCCACGGGCGGACTTGCCCCGCTTATTGCCGAAGTATCCACTGCCATTGAATCCGTGGATCTGGCCCTGACCCTTGATGGTCTTAAAATCATCAGCCGAACACTTTAACACATGTGTGGGGTAACCCAAGCCTGGGAAGCCCCCCTTATTCCAGGGCCGTCTTAACGGCCTGGGCAATATCGGCCAGGGTATAAGGCTTTCGAATAAACTGACTCACCCCAAGATCCATGGCCTTTTGAATACGTTCCGTTCTTGAAAAGCCGCTGGCAATGATGGCTTTCTGGCCCGGGTACAGCTGCACAATACGTTTATAGGTTTCAAGTCCGTCAATGCCGGGATCCATGATCATATCCAGTACCACCAGATCCACGGTATGGGTTTGAAGATATTCCAGGGCATCTTCCCCGCTTTTGGCTGTCACTGCGTTATATCCCAGTTTTATGAAAATATTTTTTGCAATATCCCGCTGGTCCTTCAGATCATCCACAATGAGAAGGGTTTCGCCATGCCCGATGTAGGTTTCCAGTGGAAGGGACGCCGGCTGTGTATCAATTTTTTCTGTCACAGGAAAATACAAATCAAACCGGGTGCCCTCTCCAAGGGTGGTGGTAATGTCAATATAGCCGTTTTGGTCTTTTACGGCGCCCCATACCACTGACATGCCAAGGCCTGTTCCGCTTCTTCCCATGATTTTCTTGGTGAAAAAGGGTTCAAATATTTTCTCGCAGTCTTCTTCGGATATGCCGCTGCCCGTATCTGCAACGGACAGACATATGTATTCCCCCCGGTTAACTTTTTCATAACTGCCGATGGGCTTGTCAATATAAACACTTTCTGTGGAAATAGTGATCTCTCCCCCGTCCGGCATGGCCTCAGCCGCATTGGATAACAAATTCATGATGGTTTTTGACAGGTGGGAAGAAGATCCCATGATATTCTTGACGCCGCTTTCAAGTTTGGTGATCACCTTAACACCGGCATGGTGGGACAGAAGCCTGAGATGTTCCGGACTTCGCAAATGATCTAGAACAATATCATTCAGGTTGATCACCTTGTTGACCAGCACCCCCCGTCTTGCAAGGGTCAAAAGATCCTGGACTATATCCGCGGCCTTCTGTCCAGACTTTCTGATGGTTTCAATGGGTTCCCTCAAAGGGCTGTCCTCGGGAAGCTGGAGAAGCAGCAACTCCGGATAACTGACAATACCGGTAAGAATATTATTCAAATCATGGGCCACACCACCGGCAAGCATGCCGATGGCTTCCATTTTCCGGACCCTTGCAAGCTGTGTTTCAAGCTGAAGCCGATCCGCTTCCAGACGTTTTCTCTGTTCAATTTGAATTTTAAGCTGCTGATTTTTAATATCGATCTCATTTTTCCGTTTATCAGACTCTTCAAACCGGGCCTGAAGAACCAGGTTATTGGTAAGGGTCAGCATAATCACGGTTACGACACAGATCAGAATGAAGGAAATGAGAACCATGGCCAGCAACAGGGTCACGGGGGAGAGCCCTGCAATCATTTTTTTCGCCGACAAGACATCCCGAAGTACCAGTTGTGTATCGCCGACAGCACATTCAAAATTCAGAACCGACTCTGACGCCTTAAGGGTTGAAAGCCAGTCCGGGAAAACCGGGTCAGGAAAAACAATGGTGCCGGGTTTCGGGGGAAATGGCCCGGTGCTGCGTAAATCAAAACCGATTAACCGATCCACGGGAACAAAGAGGCCTGTAAAAAGAGAAGCAGGCCCCGATTGCAGAAAATGGGACAAAAGCAGGCTTGTTGAAATTTCAGCAAGGGACTGGGCGCAATGCTCACCTTTATAATAATAAGAAGAAATAAAGAATAGTGCGTACTCGATACCATCCGTTTTTGGTCCCGGCACCTGATACAGGTAAAATCCATCGGGCCGATGAAACACGGATATGCGCCAGGACGGATCATCAGGAAGATTTGACCCTGAAGGACCACTTTCGGCCAGGATATCACCATTGGCATCATAAATCACAAGCATTTTATAAATACATTTGTCTCCCAGTCGTATTTTCTCCGATTGAGATTTTAATTTTAGCTCCATTGCCTTCAAAGAGGCACCTAATCCATACTCCATGGACATACCCAGGGCCTTATTCTCAAAATAAAATGACAATAAATTGGAGCCGGAGATATCGGATTTAAATGATTTTTGCTGGGAATCCAGAAAATGGGCAAGGTTCATTCCCCGGGATGTTAATTCATATCTGCATTGCTCCAGGGCCCTGGCCTGTAATTTCTCCAAAGACTGATAGTTGGCATAAAGTAGAAAAGCGACAAACCCGGACAGAAGCCCTAAAATGCTTATAATGGCAATCCATTTTGTTTGAAACGTCAGATCAGATCTGCGGCCCATGTTGATTTATCCTTGAAGCCTATTGGCCCTGTACCGTTGAAAAAAAATCCGGGAAATAGGCGCAGATCCCGGGATAATAAATGTGGACCAACTCCATATATCGACCACTTTTTTTAAGGATGTCCAGATATTCATTGAACGCCTCGCGCAGGTCCGGGTCTGATTTGCGGAACCCGCAGCCCATCTCCTGAAGAGGGGATACAGGCCCGAGGACCTTAATCTTCCCCGGCCATTTCTCAAGGGAGATCGTGGCATCGGCCACTTCAAGCAGGGTGCACTCCACTTCACGATTCATAAGGGCCGGGACATATTCATACACGTTCATATCCAGCTCCACCCAGTGAACCCCGGAGTTTTTAAACCCATACAGAGCAGGATCAAGGCATGTACCCGGTTTTGACAAAACACTGACACCATGAATCAGTGCTTTCACCTTTTCGATATCCGCCTGGAGACCGCCGTGGGGACGAATCGGCGCCAAAGGAGAATCTGCCCGGGAAATGACCCATATGCCACTTGGAAAGGTAGGACTGGAATAATCTATCAACGCCTTACGCCAGGGCAGGATGGTCAGTCCGGTGGCAATGATGTCGCCTTTTACCGGACATTGGCCGGTCACCCATGCCTGACCCTCTGCGAACCGATATGTTTTTCCTGTCAAAGACGGAATAACAGTTTTCCATGTCGCGGCCACATACTCATAGCCAAGCCCTGTATATTGAGCAAAACCCTTAATCAGTTCAGTGCTGAGACCATCACCGTTCCCGATTACAAAGCGGGCATAGGGTACGCCAATGTGCCGGATAACACCCCGTTGGCGTATGGCGTTCATATCGGCCCATACCACCGTTGCCTGGAGAAAAATCATCACAGCACAAAGAGATGCCTTTGCGGCAGTTATCTGTTTCAGACTCAGCATTAGAACGATCCTTCATTCTCCAGGGGATATTTTTCTTTATTTTATATGAAAGTACCAATAAGCTTCTGAGTTACCTTCATGTTTTGTTATGGGCTGAACCTGGCAGCTGATATGTCAGGTCAGCCCATGGCTGTTAGTGACGGAACGAAAATATAGAAATTTTGTGGAGTACGAAGCGAACGGAAAATTTTAATCCCAGTCCTATATGCTCTTCCGTGGGATTAAATTTTCCGCCCGACGAAGTAATCGACAAAATCCTGGGTTTTTCGACCGGGCACTATTTAATTTCCCTTTCAAATAAAATATATACGTCCTGTTTGTCAAGACAGTCCCGTGTCATTTTTTCAATGCAGGATTTAATGTCGACCGGATGGTTTCACTGTATGGTTCAAAAAACCAAACATTCTGACCAAGGATGGACACTGCCGACGAGAAAGGATATCAACAATCTGCGCCATAGATTTCCAGATACTCTTCTATCTTTGCTTTCATCTGATCATCCAGAACGATTTTCCCCTCTATTTCCCGATTATGAAGATAATCAATGATTTCGCGTATGGTAACAATGGCAAAAATGGGAATGCCAAGGGTGTCTGCCACCTCTTTCAGGGCATTTTTATCTGTTTTCCCCTTTTCCTGGCGGTTGACGCTGATGATAATGCCGCACACCTTTGGATTGCTGCACCCCTTCAGGACTTCCAGGGATTCCCGGATGGCCTTGCCCGAGGTGATGACATCATCCACCAGGATCAGCCGGGTATCCGGGGACAAAGGCATGCCCACCACAGCACTTTTGTCGCCATAGGTTTTGGCTTCCTTGCGGTTGAAGACATATCCTATGTCCATGCCCATATCGGCCAGGGCACAGGCTGCGGTGACGCACAAAGGGATGCCTTTATAGGCCGGTCCGTAAATCCCGTGAAAATCCTTTTTAAAATGGGCGTCAATGGTTCTGGCATAGTAGGTTCCCAGCTTTTTAATTTTTGAGCCGGTGTCAAACATGCCGGTATTAATAAAATAGGGGGCAAGTCTTCCGCTTTTCAGTTTAAATTCACCAAACTTCAGGGCATTGCACTGCACCAGAAACTCGATAAACTCCTCTTTATAATTCATATCTTTACTTTCTTTCATTGGCAGCGCCAGGTTGCATATTCATTTAACGGGACAGGTTTTCCGGATTTCAACAATGCCCGGGTATTAAAATCGGCCATGGTTCTCAAAGAGGCTGAGCCAAATACCGGTCCGTCCTTACACACCACGGCGTGGCTGCAGACACAGGCGCCGCATATTCCGAACCCGCATCTCATGTACCGCTCCAGGGAAACCTGACACAGAATGCCGTGGGCTTCACAGATGTCAAACACCTTGGCCATCATGATTTCCGGGCCGCAGGCATAGACCATATCAAAAACCGGGGCGGAACCGTCCGACAACGCCTTGATGTTCTGCTCCAGGATATCGGTCACAAAGCCTTTATACCCCTTAGATCCGTCATCCGTACAGATTTCAGCCATTCCCGCAAACCGGTCCGGGTACAGAAGAAAAGATTGGGACCGGGCGCCCTGAATCAGCAGAATTTCCAGACCGTTGCGGGTCTCAAAGGCCTCCACAAGAGGCGCAAGGGGCGCCATACCGCAGCCTCCGGCTACAACGGCAATCCGCTTATGTCCCGTTCCCATATTAAATCCGTTGCCAAAAGGCCCCCGGATGCCGATTTTATCGCCAGGCCCGAGGGAAACGGCTTTTTTAGAAAAGACACCCTTTGCCTCCACGGTAATACCAAAGCGCCCAAGGCTGTGATGGGAAATGGTATAAGGTTTTTCATCTACGCCGGGAATCCATACCATAACAAACTGCCCCGGTTTAAACCTAATGGATTCGTTGATATAAAGGGTGACAAACTCCGGGCTGTGGATCTGCCTGTCCGCAATCCTGACCATGGCGGGTAAAAGCTGGGTAATCATAGAGCCTCCCGGTGGGCTGCACCCCGGATCTCTTCCATGGTGGTGCCGTGGGCCGCAAGCCACGCATTGATCTCTTTATTGACCCGATCAAACACGGTGATACCCCGGTACCGCACAGCCGTACCGATTCCCACAAGCGTGGCCCCTGCCATGATGATCTCGATGGCGTCTTCTCCCGTGCTGATGCCGCCCAGACCGATGATGGGAATGGAAACAGACCGATAAATATCGTACACGCAGCGCACGGCAATGGGTTTTATCATGGGACCGGAAAGTCCGCCCTTTTTAAAGGCAAGCACGGGAGACCGGGCCTCGATGTCAATGACCATGCCCGGCCCTGCCGTATTAATGGCGCAGATGGCATCGGCCCCGGCATCCTCACACGCCTTGGCAATGCCCGCGATATCCGGGGCCGCCGGCGTAAGTTTGGCAATCAGGGGCACATTGATAACTTTTTTAACGGCAGCCACAACATCATGGGAAGACCGGGCATTGACCCCGAAAATCATGCCGTGCTGATCTGAATTGGGACAGGAGATATTCAGTTCAATAAAGTCAGGCCCTTTGGCAGAGACAAACTCCGCCACCCGGACAAATTCCTCCACAGATCCCCCGTAGATGCTGGCGTTTACGGGAAAATTCCTGCACGACAGCTCCTGCCACTCCTCGTCCATATTCAGGTAACCTGGAGAGGGCAGCCCCACGGCATTGATCAAACCGTTGCCCAGATCAATGACCGTTGGATTTTTATGGCCTTCCCGGGGGGCAGGCCCGATGGATTTCATGGTGGGAAGTCCGCACCCGTTTTCCCAAACCCGTTCTAAAATGGCTTTATTGTTGCCGAGCACGCCGGAGGCCAGCACCAGGGGCGTGTGAAGGGTTTTGCCTAAAAAGGTGGTTTGCATCAATATCCTTTAAAACTTGTCATAAAATATCATATCATCCTCTACGCCCATGTCGTGAAGACTCCTGATGACCGAATCAATCATGGGCGGCGGTCCGCACAGATAATATTCAATCTCAGCCGGATCTTCGTGGGTGTTTAAATATGTATCCACCAGATACGTATTGATAAACCCGGTCTGTCCGCTCCACTTGTCTTCCGCCTCGGGGTGAGACAGGGACACATGGTAAGAGAAATTAGGATATTTTTCCACCAGTTCTTTAAAATCCTCGTCGTAAAACATCTCCTTTTTGGACCTGGCCCCGTACCAGAAAGAGATTCTGCGGCCGGAATTGATACCGTCCAGCTGGTGCAGGATATGGGAACGCAAAGGCGCCATGCCGGCACCGCCGCCGATAAAGCACATCTCCCGGCCCGTATCCCTTGCCATAAATTCCCCGTAAGGACCTGACACCATCACCCGGTCGCCGGGTTCAAGTCCGAACACATAGGAGGAACCAAATCCCGGCGGAATGCCCTCGGTTCCCGGCGGCGGCGTTGCAATACGCACGTTGAGCATCAGAATATGGTTGTCATAGGGGGGATTGGCCAGGGAATAGGCCCTGAATCCCGGCTTTACCCCTTTGGCGGTTAACTCCAGAAGGTTATACTTTTTCCACTCACTGACATACTTGCTGGCGATATGGAAATCCTTGAAATTCAATTCATACTCAGGCACGTCAATCTGAATATACGCCCCGGCTTCAAAATCAAAGGGGATGCTTGGCCGCAGCACCAGCTCCTTGATATATGTGGCCACATTCTGATTAGATACCACTTCTGCCTCCACTTTTTTAATGCCGAAAATGGATTCAGGCACCTCAATGGAAAGATCCTCTTTGACCTTGAGCTGGCAGGAGAGACGCACACCTTCAGCTTTCTCCTTCCGGCTTAAGTGAGACAGCTCCGTGGGCAGTACGCTGCCGCCGCCCTTAAGGACCTTGCACCGGCACATCCCGCAGGATCCGGACCCTCCGCATGCCGATGGCAGAAAAATATCTTTGTTCCCCAGGGCCGACAAAAGCGTGGGTGTTCCTGAAATTTTTAACGCCCCATCTGCCTTGCCGTTGATGGTTACCAGATGCTCTCCTTTGGTGGTCACTTTTGCTTCCACAAACAAAAGCACGACAACCAGAATACCAATGACAACAGTGAAAACCAAAATGCTGATTAAATAAATCAAGCCAAAGTCTCCTTATAGGGTTATGCCTGAGAACATCATGAAGGTCATGGCCATAAGCCCGGCAATGATCATGGTAAACCCGAAGCCTTGCAACCCGTCAGGCACATCCGAATACCGGGTTTTTTTACGGATGGCGGCCATGGTGACAATGGCCAGCATCCATCCGGTGCCGGACCCCGCCCCAAACACAATGGACTCCATGAAGGTGTAATTGCGCTCCACCATGAAAAGACTGGTTCCCAAAATAGCGCAGTTAACGGCAATAAGGGGCAAAAACACGCCCAAAGTGGCGTAAAGACCAGGTGAATACCGGTCTATGACCATCTCCACGGCCTGGGTGATGGCTGCAATCACGGCAATAAAGGTGATGAACTTTAGAAAGCTTAAATCAAGATCGGGATATCCCAGCCAGGACAAAGCACCCGGGGCCAGAAGCCCGTGATAGATCATCCAGTTCACAGGACTTGTGACGGAAAGCACAAAAATAACGGCAAACCCCAGACCTGCGGCCGTATCCACATTTTTGGACACGGCAATAAAGGAACACATCCCCAGGAAATAGGCCAGAAGGATGTTGCCGATAAAAACCGAGTTGATAAACAGACTGAACAGATCGCCCATGAGTGCTCCTTATTTTTTCTGGCTTGATATGCCGGGCAAAGAGTTTTTCAGCCACACCAGAAGGCCGATGACAAAAAAGGCCCCCGGAGCCAGCACCATCAGCCCCATATTCTGGAAACCAAGGTCATACACAAACCCCGGGATCACCTGGAACCCTAAAAACTTTCCGGAACCCAGAAGCTCCCGGATAAAAGCCACCACCACAAGAATCAGGCCGTACCCCAGGCCGTTGGCGATGCCGTCCACGGCAGCGTCAATGGGGTCATTGGCCAGGGCAAAGGCCTCGGCACGGCCTAGAACGATGCAGTTGGTAATGATCAGCCCCACAAAAATGGAGAGCTGTTTGGATATGTCATAAAAAAAGGCTTTCAACACCTGGTCGGTAACGATCACCAGAGTGGAGATGATGGCCAGTTCCGCTATGATGCGTATGTTGGAGGGAATCATCTTTCTCATGGACGAAATGATCATGGACGAACAGGCCGTTACCACGGTCAGGGCCAGGGCCATGACAACGGCCGTGGACATCTTTACGGTGACGGCCAGGGCCGAACAGATCCCGAGCACCTGGTAGGCCACCGGGTTCTGGGTCCACAACCCGTTGGTCAGGATCTCGTAATATTCACCTTTCGATTTAAGCTTCATGGTTCACCTTTCGCGGATTTAGCGTCTTCGACCTTTAACTGTTTCTGCCTGAAGGCAACCGACAATCCCTCGTATTTCATCAGGGTGTTTTTAATGCCTTCGGACAGATACCTGCCTGTCAGGGTGGCCCCGGAGATCCCGTCCACAAAATTTTCCTGTTTCTCTTTGGGCAGATCACCGGCTTTGCCTTTGGCAATGCCTATGGATACAAATTTATCCTGGGAATTAAGGATCTTTTTGCCCTTGAAGTTCTTCTGGAACCAGGCACTTTCGATCTCTCCGCCAAGGCCGGGGGTTTCCGAGTGGCTGAATACGGAAAAACCCGATACGGTCTGCCCGTCATTTTCAAAGGCCAGATACCCCTGGATTTTTCCCCACAATCCCCGGGTGTTGATGGGTACGATATAGCCGGAAATATCATTGATATTATGGTCGTTTTTCAAGCCCCGGGCATGGACGAAATACAGATGCATGCCGTCAGGCTTGTCTGTCTCCATAATTCTGCCCTGGCGATCCACGACAACCTCTTCAATACGTTCGTCGTAAAGGGTATTGATGGCCTCTTTCCCGGATTTTTGCCCCGTATCCAAAAGGCCTGCGGCCCGCAGCAAATTTATTTTCTTGTCCAGGTCCATGTTCTCCTGCTGCCTGTCCTTTAAACCCGTTGCCGCCGCCGTGATCAAAAGGCTGCACACCACGGACAGGACAAGGGCAAAAACGATCACATGGGCTTTTGAATTTTTCTCAAACATTGGGAATCCTTTTTGACGATTTATATTTGAGTACCAGGTGGTCCAGCAGCGGTGCAAACACGTTCATAAACAGGATGGCCAGCATCACCCCCTCCATGAATGCCGGGTTGCCCACCCGGATGATCACGGTTAAAAAACCGATGACAGCTCCGAAAATCCAACGGCCCGGGTTGGTGCCCGGCGCTGAAACCGGGTCCGTGGCCATAAAGCAGATGCCGAACAAAAATCCGCCGGCACACAAATGGTAAAGGGGGCCGGCATTGGACCAGGTGTTCTGGCCCCCGGGAATCAGATAGATAATCAGGCTGGTGACGGCAAGCCCAACAATGCCGCCGATAATGATCCTGTAATTGGCAATGCGGGTCACCATGAGAATGGCGGCGCCCACCAGGCAGCACAGCGCAGACGTCTCCCCCACACTGCCCGGCACAAATCCCGTAAAAAGACGGCCCAGGGAAAACCCCGCATCGCCAAGGGCTGCGGTGATGGACTGCCCCCCGGCACCTGTCACGGAAAGGGCGGTGGCACCTGTCACGCCGTCCACCAGGTGTTTTCCCGCCACCCAGACATCCCCGGACATGGAGACCGGATAGGAGAAGAACAGAAAGGCGCGCCCGGTCAATGCCGGATTAAGGATATTGCGGCCCGTTCCGCCAAACACCTCCTTGCCGATGACCACCCCGAAGGAGATACCCAGAGCCACCTGCCACAAAGGGATGGTGGCAGGCAGGGTCAGAGGGAAAAGCAGCCCTGTGACCAGCAGGCCTTCGGAGATCTTATGCCTGCGCACCACGGCAAAAAGGAACTCCCAGGCAAACCCCACCGCATAGGAGACAACGATCATGGGCACCACATACCACGCCCCCCAAAGAAAGCATCGGGTCACGGACCAGGATTCTCCTGCCCCCATGCCGGCCTGGTATCCGGTGTTGTATATCCCGAAAAAGGTCACAGGCATCAGAGCCAGGATCACAATGCTCATGTAGCGTTTCAGATCCAGGTGATCCCGGACAAAAGGCATAACCCGGGTTCTGGCCGAAGGCAGAAAGAAAAATGTTTTGGTGGCATCCCAGACAGGTTCATACTTTTTATACTTTCCGTCCCCGGTGAACAAGGGCCTGGTCTCTTCAAAAAATTTCCTCAGGGGATTCTTCATTGTTTGTCCTTGTAATAGGCGTCCATGGCGTCCGAAAGGGTGGATGTCAGTTCAATTTTGGAAGGGCAGGCAAATGAACACAGACCGCACCGGCAGCAGTCCATGAGCCCAAGGGCCAATGCGTCTTCAAGTTCACCCGCATGAAGGGCTTTCATGATAAAGGAGGGCATAAGGCCATTGGGACAGATCCGTTCGCAATAAGAGCAGTTAATGCAGGCCCGCTCTTCCCCGTGAAGCGTGCAGTCCATTTTTGCAGAACGCCTGAACAGGGAAGACAGAAATGTGGCTGAGACCGAAGGTTTGTCAAAACCCGGCCGGACAAAACCGAACATCTGCTCTTCTGATCCGGCATCAATAATGTTGACCGTGTTTTCAAAAAAACCGATATGGGCATCATTTTCCAGAATCCGCCCGTTGAACCGGCCTGTGGTGACAATACTATTCCCGGGTATTATTCCGGCCAGGGCAGAAAGGGGCATGCCCTGGCGGACCCGCATGTGGGGCAGCCGCTCTCCGGAGCTTGTAACGGTGACAATTTTTTCCACCGGATACCGGCCGGAAAGAACGAAACGGCCGATCAAGACCAGATGGTCCAGCCGGATGCACCAGGCGCTGTTCTCCTCCTGGCGCTCTTTGATCTGATAGAGAACGGCACCGGGATGCCAGGCCGGATAAATATCCGGGGCTGTATGGGTGACCTGGTTCGCCACCAGGCTGTCCAGCTCCCGTAAACCTTCCAGGCTGCTTTCCCGGCAGACCACCACAACCCCATGGGACAATTTACGTAAAACCGCCATCCCCGCCTCAAAGGCATCAATGTTGTCTTTAAGGATGATATCAGGGCGCGGCGAAAAAAGGTCATTGCCGTCCATTGCCACAATAATCATGGGGGGCTTATAGTCGGGATCGGCGAAATCCAGGGCCGGAAACTGGCGCAACCCCTGCCACATGCCGCCCTTTTTCAGGTGCATTACAAGCTCTTGCCGGGACATGCCCGCGATGCTGTCCAAAGAAAGAGGATCATGTTCAACATATTCATCTTCGCACTGGGCTGAGATCACCACCGCCATCAGGTACCGGCGGGGCCCGTACACAATTTTCGCCACCAGCCCGGTTCCCGGAGATACATACTGTATGGTTGTATCCCGCTTATCGGTGAACACAACCTCTCCGGTTTTCACCTGCTGCCCCTCTTTCACCAGCAATTTTGGACGGATGTGCGGTATGTCCCCGGCACAGCACCCCAGAGTGGCCGGCAGATCCAGGTCAATACAACGCAAATCGGGCTGTTCAGCCACATACAGGTCAAAACCCCGGGAAATTTTTAACGTTTTCATGTCATTATTCCATTTATTACTGGCAGTGAACAGAGTATGGATGTCCGTTCGGGATGGACATCACTCTTTGATTTTTACTCTGTTTTTTAGAATTTATCGTATCAGATACTTAAACAATACCAGACTGATACACCGCATAATTTTTGTCAGTATATTGCGAATTTTAAATTGTTGGAAGATCCAAATCAGAAATTAACAGAAAAATTTAAAAAAATCACCAGAACACAGAGACCAGCATCCTTGTGCCCACCACATAAAGCAGAACGGCAAAAACACGTTTGAGCTTGTCTACGGGCAGATTGTGGGCAAGCTTCACCCCAATGGGTGCCGTGAGCACCGAGGCGGCCACGATACCAGCCAGGGCAACCAGATTGACAAACCCCAGGGACAGGGGCGGCAAGTTCGGATTTCCAAGGCCGTTGATCACATAGCCTATAAACCCGGCAACGGCAATGGGAAGCCCGATGGCCGACGAGGTGCCGATGGCTTTGTGGATTTTGGTATTGCACCAGGTGAGAAACGGCACGGACAAAGTCCCGCCGCCAATACCCACAAGACTTGAAAACACACCGATGATGCTGCCGGCCACGAAAATGCCTGCGGTGCCCGGGATGTCCCGGGTGGGTTTGGGTTTTATTCCCATGAGCATCTGGGTGGCCACATAGTACAGAAAGATGCCGAAAAAACATTTAAGAAAATTGGTGGAGAGCATGGAGGCGATCCAGGTACCTGTAAACGTCCCCACCAGAATACCCGGTGTGATTCTGAAGACCACGGGCCAGACCACAGCGTTGCGTTTGT
Source organism: uncultured Desulfobacter sp. (assembly GCF_963665355.1). GTDB lineage: Bacteria > Desulfobacterota > Desulfobacteria > Desulfobacterales > Desulfobacteraceae > Desulfobacter. Next base: position 2,128,151 of record NZ_OY762229.1, on the reverse strand, counting down.
GATGGGAACGCATGCTTGAAATCGAAGTAAACAGAATGCTTGCCAGCGAAGTGCCCAGGGCCATGTGAACAATGACTTCATGGGCCACGTTCTGGTGAGTAAAAATCGTGGTGAGCAGGGGAACAATAATAAGGCCACCGCCGATACCCAGAAGCCCGGCAAGCACACCGGCTACACTTCCCACAAGCAGATAGAACACTATATAAATCATTTACTCAAGTCCTTTATATATCATCATATATAAAAAACGACCAATATATAAATTCCGGCTAAAAAGCAATGCATAGTTCAGAACATTCATATGTGGGCACCTCCAATAAGAGCCTTAGGTGGTGATGATTTAAAAAGTATGCTGACATAACTATTTGGATTTTTAAACCAAAAGATCGTATGTTTGGAATATGAAAATCGAAATTATACTCAAATGTCCTGTTTACCCATGTGCAAGATTCTCAAATCCATGCCATGCCGCACCATGCAAAGCGGTCCTGGGGTCAAGAATGACATGGACCGGCATATCAGCGCACAATGAAGAAAAACGTCCCTTATCGGCAATATTGCTCAAAAAGTCGGGCCGGTCCAGTCTTTTCAGGATACGCGGCACTATGCCGCCGCCAAGGTAGATGCCGCCGGTGGGCAAAAGTGTCACCGCCACATTGCTGATCACCGTGCCAAGGGCGCAGACAAACATATCCAGAACGGCTTGGCAGATATCCGCCCGGCCTTCAAGGGCTGTTTGAACAATCACCGGTGTTTTATCCGCAGTTGCCGTAAGTTTCTCCTTGAGCCAGGCAGGTTCCGGGAAAATTTTATTTTCCAGAAAATAGTCATAAATATTGGGCAGCTGACTGCCCGAGCACACCCGTTCAAAACTGACGTGGCCATAGCGCCGGGTTAAAAATTCCAGAAGATTAACCTCCCGGGGATTGCGGGGAGAAAAGGCAGCATGCCCCCCTTCACTGGCAAAAGCGCTATACCGGGTCCCTGTCCAGACCAGAAAGGAGATGCCAAGCCCTGTGCCCGGTGCAATAACCGCCCGGGTTCCTCTTGGCTCAGGTTCCCCCGGATTCAGGGTGAAAAGGCCATCCTGATCCAGATGAGGTACTGAAACGGCAATGGCTTTGAGATCATTAATCAAAAGAACTTCAGGAATGCCGCAGGCCTGTTCGATTTCATGGGCGCTGATTTCCCAAGGCAGATTGGTGATCCGGGAATGGCGGTCTGTCACCGGGCCGGCCACCCCGAAGCAGGCGACCCGGGGTTTCGCGCCGGTCCGGTCCAAGAATTGTTTAACAATGGCTTCCAAAGAGTGGTAATCTGCGCTGTTAAAACGGATTTCGTGAACCGGATTGGCCGGGACCTGTGTTACGCCGGCATAGGTTGCAAGCACTGTTTTTGTACCGCCGATATCCCCTGCAAGAAGCATTGGTCTTACCCTGTAAAAATAATTAAACAACAAAGCGGGCTTTGATAAAAAGGCCATGGACACCATAGCAATGGATATCAACCATCCCATGCCAAAGCCAACTCTAAATTTGAAAGGCATTTTATACCATATTTAAATTAATTTCCTTTGAAATTAAGCTGGGATCAGGTTAACCTCCCATTAAAATTGCTTTGAAAAAAGAAACGACTTTTCCCAGGACCTGTAATGTTTATTCCCTCACCTTCACCCGCACCCTGCCAAGACACGGGGGCATGGATTTTTCTCTTTGACCATACCGCGTTGGCCGTTGACCCTGAAACAGGGCAGATACCCCTCCGGGAGCCGAACCGGGCCGGAGTCCTGGCCCGCAATGGTCTCCATACGTTCGGGACCATGGACGGCATCCCCTGCTGCTGCGGGATCCTGATGGAACCTGTGCCGGAATCAGGGCTTTCCATGATCAACCTCAGACAATTCTACCACAGTGCCGGCGAGGCCTTACGCCAGGCCGTGACCTTCGGCCGTTTCATCGCGGATCTGCACACCAATACCCGGTTCTGCGGCCGGTGCGGCACCCTGACCCGAATTAAGGAAAAGACCCACGGCAGGATCTGCCCGGCCTGTGGCCTGCATGCCTATCCCAGGATCTCCCCTGCCGTGATCATGGGCATAACCCGGGGAGATGAAATCCTTCTGGCCCGGGGAATCCGGTCTCCCAACAAACAGGTATTTTCCGTTCTGGCAGGATTTATCGCCCCCGGGGAGACCCTGAAGGAGTGCGTGGTCCGGGAAGTTTATGAGGAGACCCGGATCCGGGTAAAAAATGTCCGGTATGTGAAAAGCCAGCCCTGGCCCTTTCCGGACAGCCTGATGATCGGGTTCACAGCGGAGTACGAAAGTGGAGAGATAGACATTGATCCCCGGGAGATTCTGGAGGCGGGATGGTTCAAAGCGGACCGCCTGCCCTTGATTCCGGACAGCTACACCCTGTCCGGACAGTTGATCAGAAATTTCAAAAAAAGTAGAGTCTTTTCTGCCGGACACTAATTCATTATCTTCTTCATATTGTTATTAAAATCAAATTTGTGACTTCTAAAATTCCCTGCGGCGACTGGGTGTTATGTACTCAGAGCCGGATCATGTTCAATTTCTTCATAACATCTTCATAATCTGTATGCCATAGTTCATGACGTAGTCGCCTATTCATATCAGGCCGTCTATCGGAAAGATGTTTTGTTTAAAAAAAATACGTCAAAAAAGGGAACATATGAGATCTGAATTTCTGCCGTTTTCCAGACCATCCATCAGCGAGCCTGAAATTGAAGCCGTCGCAAATGTCCTGCGATCCGGTTGGATTACGACCGGGCCCAAGGCGGCTGAATTTGAAGACGCGTTTTCTGCCTACTGCCATGCACAGGGCGCGGTTGCATTGTGCTCGGCCACGGGCGGCATGCATCTTGTGCTGACAGTCCTGGGTATCGGCCCCGGAGACGAGGTGATCACCCCGTCCATGACCTGGGTCTCCACCGTCAACCTCATCAAGCTGGCCGGTGCCGTCCCCGTCTTTGCAGATACAGACCGTGACACGCTCATGATCTCTGCCCAAACCGTCGAACCCCTCATCACGGAACGGACAAAATTGATCATTCCGGTGCATTTTGCAGGCGCCGCCGCAGACATGGAACCCTTACGCCGCCTGGCCCGGGAACGAAAAATTCCTCTGGTTGAAGATGCGGCCCATGCGGCAGGCACTGAATACAGGGGAGAGCGGATCGGCTGCCAAGGAACGACCATTTTTTCCTTTCACCCCATTAAAAACATGACATCCGGCGAAGGCGGCATGGTCTGCTCGGATGATCCCGAGCTCTTGGCGGCGGTCCGCCAGCTGAAATTCCACGGGCTCGGGGTGGACGCCTATGACAGGACTAGGCTGGGCCGCTCCCCCCAGGCCGAAGTGCTGGCGCCCGGATTTAAGTATAACCTCACCGACATTGCTGCGGTCCTGGGCATGGGCCAGCTGAACAGGCTGGAGGGGTTTATCGAAAAAAGGACCCTGCTGGCCGGTCGCTACCTGGAACGTCTGGCCCAGGTGGATGAAATTTTGCCCCTGTCCCTGCCGTCCTATCCCATGCGCCATGCCTGGCACCTGTTTGTGGTTCGTCTGGATACCAAAGGGGCGCGTATGGACCGGACAACCTTCATGGACGAACTGAAACGCAGAAACATCGGTACCGGCATCCACTTTAAGGCCACCCACACCCAGAAATACTATCGGGAAACAATGCCTTCTGCTGCTGAAAACCTGCCCCACACCCAGTGGAATTCAGACCGGATCTGCTCTTTGCCCCTGTTTCCCGACATGACGCCGGAGGACGTGGACGGTGTTGTGGACGCCATTAAGGAGGTGCTGGCGTGAAGGAACCGGATATTTCTGTTGTCATCCCGGTATATAACGAAAAAGAAAACATACAGGAACTTGTGGACCGATGCCTTTCCGCCTTGAAACCCATGAAACGGCCCTTTGAAGTCATCCTGGTGGATGACGGCAGCCGGGACGGTTCCCGGGAGCTTATTCGACAAGCCGCCGACCGGCACCCGGAAATCGTGGGGATTTTGTTAAATCGCAATTACGGCCAGCACCCGGCGGTCTTTGCCGGACTGGAACAGAGCCGGGGCCACATCGTGGTGACCCTGGATGCGGACCTCCAAAACCCGCCTGAAGAGATCCCCAGGCTGGTGGCGGAGATGGACCGCGGCGTGGACGTGGTCGGCACTGTGCGTCAGCATCGGCAGGACTCCCTGTTCCGCCGCAGCGCGTCCACCGTGATCAACCGGCTTGTCCGGCAGGCCACCGGCGTAATGATGACAGATTACGGCTGCATGCTCAGGGCCTACCGGCGGCCTATTGTCCAGGCCATGCTCCAGTGCCGTGAACGCTCCACCTTCATTCCCATTCTGGCAAACAGTTTTGCCGGCAGCACCGTGGAAATTCCTGTCGATCACGCCTCCCGGGAAAACGGAGAATCCAAGTACAGCTTTTTCAAGCTGATTTCCCTTCAGTTTGATCTGCTCACCTCCATGTCCACCTACCCCCTGCGACTTTTGTCTCTGATCGGATCGGTGATTGCAGCCGGCGGCATAGGCTTCGGTTTGCTGCTGATCGTGCTGCGGTTCGCGTGGGGGTCCCAGTGGGCTGCCGAAGGCATATTCACCCTGTTTGCAATACTCTTTTTCTTTATCGGAGCCCAGTTTGTCGGCATGGGACTTCTCGGGGAGTATCTGGGGCGGATCTATCACGATGTACGGGAACGGCCCCGCTTTTTTATCCAGGAAATCACAGGTGCCAACTGTGGATCTCCGACTGACCTTGACACCAAGGAGTAATTTATGAAAACCATTGTACTGGCCTATCACAATATCGGATGCATCGGCATCAAAACACTTTTGGCCCACGGATACGAAATTCAGGCGGTTTTTACCCATGAAGATGATCCCTACGAAGCCGTCTGGTTCCAGTCTGTGGCCGAACTGGCTGCCGCCAACGGTATCCCGGTCTATGCTCCCGAAGATATCAACCACCCCCTCTGGGTTGAGCGGATCAGAAGTCTGGCCCCGGATCATATTTTTTCCTTTTACTATCGCCACATGGTCGGCCCCGAAATCCTGGCCGTCCCTCCCCGGGGATGCATGAATCTCCACGGCTCCCTTTTGCCCCGCTACCGGGGCCGGTGTCCTGTGAACTGGGTCCTGGTCAACGGGGAGACCCAGACCGGTGTCACCCTTCACCACATGACCCCCCGCCCCGATGACGGGGACATTGTGGGACAAAAACAGGTGACTATCCATGAAACGGACACGGCCCTGACCCTGCACCATAAGATCGGTACGGCTGCCGGAGACCTTCTGGCGGAGCTTTTGCCCGAAATCCTGGCCGGCCGCGCACCGCGCATCCCCCAGGACAAATCCCAGGCCTGCTATTTCGGAGGCCGAAAACCCAAGGATGGACAGATCGACTGGACCCGAAGCGCCCAGGATGTCAGGAACCTGGTGCGTGCCGTGACCCGTCCTTATCCCGGGGCCTTTTCCTTCCTGGGCAACCGGAAATGCCTTTTCTGGGATGTGGCAGAGACATCCTCGGTGCCGGATGCGCTTCCGGGCACTGTCCTCTCCGTAGATCCTTTTTGCATCGCCTGCGGCACAAATGCAGTGACGGTGCGGTTCGGCCAGGGGAAAGACGGCCTTTACATGAGCGGAACACAGCTTGCACAGGAGATGAAGCTTGCGCCGGGCATGCTTTTTGACGGCAAGACAGCGCCTGTGGCAGAGGCAGGCCGCAAGCAGCGCGTCCTGATTCTCGGCGTCAACGGCTTTATCGGCAACCATCTCAGCAAACGGCTTCTGGACAGCGGACGCTATGAGGTCCACGGCATGGATCTGAGGTCGGCCTGCATCCGGGATCTGATGACACATCCGGATTTTCACTACAAGGAGGGGGATATCTCCATCATGCGGGAGTGGATTGAATACCACGTCCGAAAGTGTGATATCGTCCTGCCCCTGGTGGCAATCGCCACCCCCATCGAGTATGTCAGGAACCCCCTACGGGTCTTTGAGCTGGATTTTGAGGAAAATCTGCGCATTGTCCGGTACTGCGTCAAATACAAAAAGCGGCTGCTTTTTCCCTCCACCTCGGAGGTGTACGGCATGTGCGCAGATGATGAATTTGACGAGGATCACTCCAACTTTGTCCTGGGTCCCATCCATAAGCAGCGCTGGATCTACTCCTGTAGCAAGCAGATGCTGGACCGGGTCATCTGGGCCTATGGAAAGACCCGGGGGCTGCCCTTCACCATTTTCCGGCCCTTCAACTGGGTCGGCCCCAAACTGGACTCCCTCAAATCCGCCCGAATCGGCAGTTCCCGGGTCATCACCCAGTTTATCTTAAATCTGGTGGAAGGCTCTCCCATCCGCCTGGTGGACGGCGGACAACAGAAACGCTGCTTCACCGATTACAGGGACGGAGTGGAATGCCTGTTCAAAATCATTGAAGACAAAGACGGCCAATGCAACGGGCGAATTTTCAATATCGGCAACCCGGATAACGAATACAGCATGGCCGACCTTGCCGACATTCTCAGAAAAAAATTCGCCGCACACCCGCGAAGGTCCCAGTTTCCGCCGGACAGCGGCACGGAATGCATCGAGGCCCGGACCTATTACGGGGACGGCTACCAGGATGTCCAGCACCGGCGTCCATCCATCCGCCCGGCCCAGAAAATACTGGGGTGGACCCCGACGGTCCCCTTTGAACAATCCGTGGCAGAGACTTTGGATTACTTCCTCAACTCTGTGGACAGCATGGACACTGAAGAATGAAGACCCGGGTCGGATTGAGGATAGATGTGGATACCCTGCGCGGCACCCGCAAAGGGGTTCCGGCGCTGCTGGACCTGATGGCGCGCCATAAGGTCCGGGGCACCTTTTTTTTCTCTGTGGGGCCGGACAATATGGGCCGCCATCTCCGGCGGCTGGTACGGCCGGCTTTTCTGGTGAAAATGTTCAGGACAAAGGCCGTGGGCCTCTACGGATGGGACATTTTGCTTAAGGGGACCCTGTGGCCCGGACCCGTCATCGGCGAAAAAAGCCCCGAACCCATGCGCCGTGCGGCAAAGGAGGGCCATGAGGTGGGGCTCCATGCCTGGGACCACCACCGCTGGCAGAACAGCATTGAAAAACTGGACACAGACGCCGTTGCAAAGGAGATCCGCAAGGGGTATGAACTGCTGGAAAAAATCATCGGTCGGACACCGGACTGTTTTGCGGCTCCGGCCTGGAAGGTCACCCCACAGGCCCTGGCCGCCCTGGAGCAGTTCCCCTTCCGGTTTGAGTCCGACTGCCGGGGAACCGCACCCTTTTATCCGGTCATAGACGGGCAACGCTACCATCATCCCCAAGTCCCGACCACCCTGCCGGCCTATGATGAACTGGTGGGCCGGCAATGCACACAGGACAACTATAATGATTATCTGTTGAGCCTGATCCAACCCGGCCGGTTTAACGTGCTGACCATTCATGCCGAGGCCGAGGGCATCCTATGCCTGGACCTGTTCGATGATTTTTTGAACCGCGCCGGTCAGCGGGGAATCGGCTTGTCCCCTATAGGTGAGGTATATGCCGGCATCCCTAAAATTGAAACATCATACATGACCCAAGCGACTGTGCCCGGCAGGGAGGGATGGATCTCCTGCCAGGACGTTGTGTCCGAACCCTGCGCCAACCTGGAGGAGTTGTCCCGATGAGCAACATAAACAAATCTACCGTCCTGCTGCTGATCTCTTTTTTTCTGCTGGCCTATATCCTGCCTTTGGGGGTCAGAGATCTTGTGGTACCCGATGAAACCAGATATGCCGAAGTGCCCAGGGAGATGATTGCCGGCGGCGACTGGACTACCCCCCATATCAACGGGCTGCGCTACTTTGAAAAACCGGTCATGGGCTACTGGGTTCATGCCGCATCCCTTAAAGCTTTCGGGGAGAACAACTTTGCCGTGCGCTTTCCGTCGGCGCTTTCCGTGGGCCTGTCCGCGGTTCTGATCTTTTTGTTGATGCGCAATGCAGGCCGCCGGGAGGATGAAGAGGATGGATTCTACACCCTGGTGGCCCCTTTGATCTTTCTGTCTTGTTTTGAGGTCTTTGGCGTGGGCAATACCGCTGTACTGGACAATCTGTTTTCATTTTTTCTGACAGCCACCATAGCCTGGTTTTTTCTTGCGTCTGAAGCTGTGCCGGGTTCAAGGCGGGAAAAAATACGGCTGCTGGCGTCCGGTGTTTTTTGCGGTTTTGCCTTCCTGACCAAGGGGTTTCTGGCTTTGGCCGTACCGGTGCTGACCCTTGCCCCCTATCTGATCCTGGAACGAAGATACAAGGACCTGTTCCGGATGAGCTGGCTGCCGATCCTGACGGCTGTGATTGTCTCAGCGCCCTGGGGCATCATGATTCATTTGAAAGAACCGGATTTCTGGCATTTTTTCTTCTGGAATGAACATATCCGCAGATTCCTGGCAGATAACGCCCAGCACCGGGAATCCTTCTGGTTTTTCTTTTTGACGGCTCCGGCGATGTTCATTTCCTGGACATTTGTTGCCCCGGCCGCTGTCCGGGGGATCGCGGCCCAGTTCCCCGGGGGCGATTCAAAAAACCGGCTGCTGCGTGTCAGCCTCTGCTGGCTGGCCCTGCCTTTTTTGTTCTTCTCTTTGTCCAGGGGAAAGCTTCTCACCTATATTCTGCCCTGTTTTCCGCCCTTTGCCATTCTCATGGCGTCCGGGCTCCGGCACCGGTTTAAGACGTCGGGGCCGAACCGGCTTTTTCAGGGCGGAACGGCCGTGACCGCCATTCTGTTCGCAGTCATTCTCCTTGCCTTCCCCCTGGTCCAATTTTTCGGCTTCAACGGATTCCGGCCTTTCAGAGAGTCCTGGAAGGTAATGATGGTCATCAACGGCCTGGCCTTTTTTGTGCTGCTCTGCGTCTGGTCTTTAAAAAGTCGTCATCTGCGGGTCAAGCTCCTTCTCTTCGGTACCGCCCCCCTGTTTTTCTTTTTCATTGTTCACTTCACCCTCCCGGATCTGACCCGTGAAGTCAAATCCCCCGGACCTATTCTGGAAAAGTACAGACAAAGCGTTACCCGTGACAACATCATCATTTCCGATGAGAATTCGCTCAGGGCGGTCTGCTGGTATTTGAAACGAAGCGACGTCTATATACTCGGCGGGTCCGGTGAAATGAATTACGGATTGACATACCCGGATGCCCATGGAAGGCAGCTTGATGTCAAAGCCGCAGCCGACCTGATCCGAAAAAACCCCGGGAAGACGATCCTGGTCGCCAGAGTCAGAAATGCGGCGAAATGGCAGAGTCAATTTCCCACCCCTGTTTTTCAAGACCAGAACGGTCCCACAGGATATGTGTTCTGGCGGTATTAAAAGGAAAAAACATGACCGGCTACCTTCCTCTGATTATTTTTGGCGTCCTGCTGAACGCGGCCGCCCAACTGGCCCTCAAGCAGGGCATGCGGCAAATCGGTTACTTTGAGTTTTCCCTGCAGAACAGCAGTCACCTTTTTTTTGCTGTTGCCTCAAGCCCCTATATTATTGCCGGATTGACCTGTTACGTCATCAGTGTGGTGGTCTGGCTGCTGGTACTCTCCAGGGTCGAGGTCAGCTATGCCTATCCTCTGCTCTCCATCGGATACATTGTCACGGCTTTTGCGGGATGGTTCTTGTTTCAGGAAAGCCTCAGCCCGACGCGCTGGACCGGAATTGCCGTTATCTGTATCGGGGTCTGGCTGGTCACCCGCTCAGCATGAGCACCTGGGAAAAAGGAGTAAACCATGACTGTTAAAACCAGGATTTCTGTGTTGATTGTGGGAGCCGGCGTCATAGGCAGCCTGCTGTTTTCCATCGCCTTATTTTATGAACTGGTGGAGCAGCCCTTTGAGCTGTTAGATAACATCCTTCAGGAAGAAGCCTACCGCACCGTCAGGCTCGTCGCCTCGGAACGGTTTGAGAAAGGTTCCGCAGATGATCTCCTGCTCCATCGGGAACTGGAACGGTATTGGGTTCAGATTCGGGACATGGAGAACCAGAGGCTGATTTTCAAATCAGAACTGGCCACACATATGTCTCTTCCGCCCCTGGAACCCGGCCACAGCGCCATTGAAAAAGCCGTTTTACCAAAGCTGAACACGGAAACAGACGACAGCCGGGAGATGACTCTCAGAGTCCGGTCTTTTACCATTGCACTCAACGGACACACCTTTGCAGCCCAAATCGCACGGCCCATGGAAAAACTGGAAGAAGAAATCATGGAAATGATTTTAGGTTTTTTTGCCGGCCTTATTTTTTCCATCCTGGGCCTGACTGCCGTCAGCCGCCTGCTGGCGGGAAAAATTCTTCAGCCCGTCACCCGGATGAAGGATCTGACCCAAATGATTTGTGAAGAGAACCTGGATCAGCGCATACCGGCCGGCGATGATCCGGATGAATTCAACGACCTTGCCCGAACCATTAACAAAATGCTGGACAGATTGCAGAACTCTTTTGAACGGCAGAGAGAGTTTTTATTCAATACCTCCCATGAACTGAAAACACCACTGGCCACCATGCGGCTGGTGGTGGATGAGCTCATTGTGTCAGATCTGACCGGGGAAAACTCCTCCGGGGAAGAGGCTCTTCAGAGCCTCAGAATCCAGGTCCTGCGCATGGACCGGCTGGTCAAGGACCTGTTGAACCTATCCCGCCTGGAAACCCTTTCAAGTCTGGATTGGGCCATAGTCCATGTGAGCCGCCTGTTATCATCACTGGCCGAGGAGTACCGCTTCCTTGCTGAGACACGGGGAATCACGATGTCTCTTTGTTTTCCCGAAGACATGGAAATTCAGGCAGATTCAGCAATGCTGGGCCGGGCTTTCTCAAATATTCTGGACAATGCAGTAAAGTATAGTGAGGACGGGGGACGCATTGACGTGACTGCAGAAAAACTGGCTTCAGAAATTGTCATCACATTTGCCAACACCGGGCCGGGAATCGCCCCCCACCAGATCCCCAGGGTATTCGAACAATTCTACCGCATTGAACAATCCCGATCCACCCAGCATGGCGGCTCGGGGCTGGGATTGGCCATGGTCAAAAAAATCATCGAACTTCACCGCGGACAAGTGACCCTTGAAAGCTGTATGGGTGAAATGACAAAAGTCATCGTCCATCTGCCGTATTCCCGGCAAAAAGGTCTGACATGAAAACCAATACCAAACCAGAAAAGCCGTGATAACGGCGTAAAGGATCTGCCGTTATGAAAGCCTGCCTGCACAGATACTGGCTCAAGGAATTTTTAAGATATTTTTGCATCATTCAGATCATTCTGCTGACTATTTTTATTTTTATCGATTACCTGTCCAGGATCGATAACTTTTTAAATTCCGATGTCACCATGGCCCGTGGGCTGTGGTGTGTCCTGCTGAAGCTGCCCTTCATGTTTGTCCAGTTCGCACCGGCCTGCCTGCTTTTGGCAGTAATCTACGCCTTTGGCGTCATGAACCGGAACAGAGAACTGATGGCGCTGAAGGCATCAGGTATCTCTGTATATTTCCTGATCAAGCCCGCTCTTCTTGCCGGCTCGGTCCTTGCGCTGGCTGCCTTTTTCCTGGGGGAAACCATTGTTCCGTCGGCCATGGTCCTTTCCAATCATATCTGGAATCAAGAGAGGTCGGGAAACAAAAACGTTTCCCATAGACGGTCGGATATCTGGATTAAATCGAATCAGGGTATGCTGCATATTGACTTTTTCGACCCGGCCCACGAACGAATCGCCGGGATCACAGCAACCACCCTGGGAAAGGGGTTTAAGATACTTCGAAGAGTTGATGCCAAAACAGGTGAATACCATGATGGAAAATGGCGTTTGACAGAAGTGGCCGAGCAGGTACTCAATCCTGAAAAAAAAGAGTACATAGTCCGGAATCTGCCAACCATGGAGCTGCAGTTGGACATTAAACCCGAAGACTTAGGGGCTGTAGTCCTTCAGTCTGAAGAGATGAGCTGGTCTCAGCTTCGGGCCTATATCCGGCAAATTACGGCAGAAGGATATGACGCCGCGACCTATAAGGTGGACATGAATGGAAAGCTTGCGTTTCCCTTTATCAGTGTGATCCTGGCGCTGGCCGGGGCGGCCACGGGTATGAGTTCCCTATCCCGAAATAACCTGCCCGGAGCGGTGGGGGTGGGCATAGTCATCAGTTTTTTATATTGGTTTGCGTTCGGACTGTGCATCTCTTTAGGATACGCCAAAATCCTGCCGCCGCTGGCGGCTGCCTGGGTCAGCAATCTGGTTTTTTTCTGCCTTGGAGGTATTTTTTTAATTTACATAGAATAGCAGTGCGTCAAAATTCGGACTGACTTACCCGGACTTTCATATAAAAACCCACAACATCCAGATTCAAAACTCTTTTGTTCACACTTTCTTCATACTTGGAGGCGTATATTAAAAGAAACGGCAGCCACCAGGCGGATGTGAGGTCTGGAGATACTGCTGCCGCTATAATATCAAAACAGGAGAGATCATCATGAAAAAAAGTATCAAAGGAGTTTAAGATGTTTCACCAATTTGTCGCCTGGCTTGCAAATACCGTTGGACAGTGGGGATATCCCGGTATCGTGATGCTTATGGTTTTGGAATCCTCTTTTTTCCCCTTTCCCAGTGAGGTGGTCATCCCGCCGGCCGCATATCTTGCGGCCACGGGAAAAATGAACATCGGCATGGTTCTTCTCTGCGGAATACTGGGAAGTCTGTTGGGTGCTTTGTTCAACTATTGGATTTCTCTGAAGTTCGGACGGCCGTTTTTTGAAAAGTACGGGCGATACCTACTGGTCAGCTCTGGATCCCTGGAAAAAGCCGATCGTTTTTTCGAGCATCACGGCAATATCAGCATGTTCATCGGGCGTCTGCTGCCGGGAATTCGCCAATATATTTCTTTGCCGGCCGGCTTATCTCGAATGAATATTTTCTCCTTTTGCGCGGCCACGGCTCTGGGGGCGGGGCTATGGGTGGCGGTGCTGGCGGGTTTGGGATACTGGTTCGGCCGCAACGAGCAGCTTGTGCTGCAAAACCTGAGCTGGGTCACCCTGTTTTTGGTTGCCACCTGCGCTGGCATCGTGTTCTTTTATTGGCGCAAATGGCGCAGCCGTTCGCTGCGGACAATAGTCCCGGGCAATGATGAAAGCCGACCGGAATATAGTGATTTGCCGGCGTCTTGTATATCGGAGTTCAAAACCGAACAAAAATGAATCAGGACTCTTTCAGGGAGGTGGTTTATTGAGGGTATTAATCGTCGAAGATGACGGACAGACGGCTCACTTTATCTCAAAAGGTCTAAGACAGGAAGGCTTTGCCGTAGATCTTGCATCCAATGGCGAAGACGGACTTCATTTTTTACTGACCGAGCCCTATGATGCTGCAGTGATTGATATTATGCTCCCCAAACTGGATGGACTGGCGTTGATTGATGAGGCGCGCCGTAACAGAGTCCATACCCCTGTTATCGTTTTAAGCGCCAGGGGATCGGTGGACGACCGTATCAGAGGCTTGCAGGCAGGTGGTGACGACTATCTGGTAAAGCCATTCGCCTTTTCGGAACTGGTCGTGCGCATCCAGGCCCTCATCAGAAGGGCCACCCGGGAGGACGGCCCGACATCTCTCACCGTCGGCAACCTCGAAATGGACCTGGCGAAACGGAAGGTCTTTCGGAAAGGCATATTCATAGATTTGCAGCCCAAGGAGTTTGCATTGCTTGAGTATTTGATGAGGAACCAGGGGAAAGTGGTGTCGAAAACGATGATTATGGAGCACGTTTGGGATTACAACTTCGACCCCCGGACTTCCGTCGTGGAAGCGCGGGTATGCCGGCTGCGGGACAAGGTTGACCGCCCATTCGCAAAAAAACTCATTCATACGGTCCGGGGCGTCGGATATAGTCTGGAAGAAAGGGATGAGTGATTTTCTTTCAGGACGCCGCCACACGGCAAAGAGGTGTTGGCTGAGCATTCAACGCATAGCGGCCGATGCGTATAAATTTATGCAATCTTGGCAGGCGGCCCTGGTTCGCATCCGTTTTTTTCAAACAACAACTTTTCGATTGACCTTCTTGAATCTTGCGGTATTCACCATCCTTTCCGTTGCGGTGTTTCTCGTTGTCTATGCATCCCTGGCCCTGCGCCTCCAAAACCAGATGGACAAGGTTCTTTTGACTACTGCAGAAGAATCTGCTGCAATTTATCGACAACAGGGCATTGCGGCACTCCAGTATGAATTCGAGCGCGAAGCGGAGTCCCAAGGCTCGGGCCGCGTATTTTTCCGATTGCTTTCGTCCGATGAAACATCCCTGGCATCCTCTGATTTGAGTAAATTGCGGGAGAGCGGTTTATCAATACCCAACGAACCTGCGCCCCGGGGAACCCGGTCGGCATACTATACGTTTCACCTGCACCTGCAAAAGCCGGAAAAGGAGCATGGCCGAAAGGGTGAAGAGGATGAACGGGATTTTCAGATCAGAATGATCTCCCTGCCCATCGGTGACGGAGAAGTGCTTCAAATAGGCAAGACCCTTTACAGCGAGGAACTCATTCTGGAAAAATATCGAGAAACCTTTGGCGTTGCGCTCATGGTCATGGGTGGTCTCGGCGGCCTTCTTAGTTTTTTGCTGGCCCGGAAGGCCATGACAGGCGTGCAAAGGATCACGGATACGGCAACGGGGATCGGAAGAAGCGATCTGGCCGGAAGGGTGCCGCTGGGTGATGAGGGGGAAGAGATAACCGCCCTGGCCCGGGCGTTCAATGCCATGCTCGAACGGATCGAAATTCTTTTTAGCGAGGTTCGCCAGGTCACCGACAATGTTGCCCACGAATTGCGTACCCCCATCACCCGAATCCGGGGAATGGCTGAAACAACACTCAAGGCAGATGATAATCTCATTGAGTATAAGGAAACAATGGCTTCGGTTATTGACGGATGCGACGATCTCATTGAGATTATCGGCACCATGCTCGAAATTGCAAAGACAGACTCAGGCAATTTCGACTTTGATCCGGTTTCTTTGGACCTTATTGAACTTGTGGAAGACGCGGTTGACCTCTTTATGCCCGTGGCCGAGGATAAGCGCATTGATATCCGCCTGAATAAACCAGGTATGGCGGCGCCGGTCACCGGTGACCGGCGCAGGCTTCAACGTGTGGTATCGAACATCCTGGACAATGCCGTCAAATATACGCCCCAGGGCGGCATCATAACCGTGACAATCAAAAGTGACGCCCGGGATGTGAAGGTCTTAATTTCCGACACAGGCATCGGCATCAGCAAAAGCGACCTCCCGCATATTTTCGAGCGTTTCTTCCGCGGCGACAAAAGCCGGTCGACGTCCGGAAACGGGTTGGGGCTCAGCCTGGCCCTGGCCATCATTCATGCCCATGGCGGTGATATTACGGTAACGAGTTCAGACCAAGGCGCAACCTTCAGCTTTCTTCTGCCGGCCGCCCCATATTCGCGGCACTCTTCCTGAAGTTTACCAAAAGGTAAACTTTAGCGAATGTTCCAGTAAACTTCCGTACAGTAATATTCACTGCAAGTGGGAATTGTTCCCCGTCGGCACATTGTTGCACATACAAGAAAGATCAATTCAAGGAGAAATGACATGAAACGGTTTTGTCGTAATTGCACAAGTTTTTTTATCGGATCCTGGGCGTTTGCAAAAGAAAAGCTCGGCCCTTTTTTTACAGAAATACAGAAACGGGGTGAAGCCTCCCGTCAGGGGATGGACGGTTTTGAAGATAAGGACGGCTTTTCCGCCAACATTTGCGAGATCATAGAACAGGAGATTGCACGAATGGCACTTGTTCGAAAAGAAGAATTTGAAGTCCTGACGGTTCGGGTCAGTGCCCTTGAAGAAAAATTTTAGTACGCAGCCGTCCATAGCCCGCCGGCAGCAGAAAAGACAAAAAAATATTTAACAAATAATATTGAAAGGAGAAGGCATGAATTCCCTTGAAAAAAAGCAATTGGGACAATTGCTGAGTAAAGTTCCAGAAGTAACCGTTTACTTCTGGATTATCAAAGTACTTTGTACGACGGTTGGAGAAACCGCTGCGGATTTTCTTAACATGGGGCTCGGGTTTGGTCTTGGCGGAACCTCCGCCGTCATGGGTGTATTGCTCGCGATCGTTCTTGTTTTGCAATACCGGGCACCTAAATACGTCCCCGGCATATACTGGCTGACGGTTGTTCTCATCAGTATTTTCGGGACCCTGGTTACCGACCTTCTTACCGACGCACTCCAGGTTCCGCTCGAAACAAGCACGCTTTTTTTCAGTGCGGCTCTGGCTGTGACCTTTGCGGTCTGGTATGGGTTCGAGAAGACCCTTTCCATTCATTCTATTTTCACGGCACGAAGAGAGTCATTCTACTGGATTGCCATCCTTTTTACGTTTGCCCTGGGAACCGCCACAGGCGATCTTATGGCAGAAGGGCTCGGATTGGGATACCTGGTTACCGGTATCCTCGTCTGCTGCCTGGTTTTCGTCATTTCAGTCGCCTGGAAATCAGGGCTTGATTCAATCCTTTCTTTCTGGATCATTTACATTATGACCAGACCGCTGGGCGCATGTCTTGGCGATTACATGTCTCAATCGACTGCCAACGGCGGGCTTGATTTAGGTCCGACACTGACAAGCGCGATCTTTCTTTCTGCCATACTGTTTACCGTTATTTTTCTGACAATTACCAAACGGGATATGATTGCCAAAAGTGATGCCGGCGACAAGAAAGTCAATTCCTCCCCAAGAACTGTATTCGCCCAAGTTGTGGTGGTTCTGAGCTCGCTGGTTTTTATGTGTTGGGGCGGATACCACTGGCTTCGTGCCGGGCTCCCAATGTCCACCACGGCTGAAGCCACACCAGCTATAGGACAAACTCAAGCATCAGATCTTCGTCCCCTGGGAGACTTATCGTCTTTCAAAACCATAACCGTGGCCACCCTTGAACTCGTTGATTCAGGAAATATGTCCGAAGCAAAAACAAGGGTAAGAGATCTGGAAACCGCCTGGGACAATGCGGCCGGCGCACTCAAGCACATGAACAAAGAACAATGGACAAAAGTTGATGATTCAATTGATACCGTTCTAAGGCAGCTTCGGGCATTTCATCAGGACAGCGTCGCCTGTCAGGAATCTCTTCATTCATTGCTTACGGTCATTGATACATTGAATCCTACACCGTCACAGATAAAGGACGGTCATACCCATGGATAGACGAATCTGCGCCATTGCCCTTTCGGTGATGGCGCTTTCGGCGCTCTTTTTTTCCATTGCAGATGCCCAAGTATTATCCGGAAACAATGCTGCGGCGGTTGAGCAAAAGATCATGACAACCCCCCAGGCCATCGTTTTGGGGGTTGTCGAAGGCGTGACCGAATACCTGCCGGTCAGTTCCACAGGTCATCTGTTGCTGGCGGAAAAAATTTTGGGCATCAGCCGGAATCCTTATTTGTCTGCGGCCCAGAAGCTGCAAGTCAAGGACGCTTTGGATGCGTATACCATCTGCATTCAAGTTGGGGCGATTTTAGCCGTACTCTGGCTCTACTTTGGCCGGCTCAAACAAATGGTGCGGGGAATATCGGGTAATGATGCCGGCGGGCGCCGTTTGCTGATCAGCGTGGCGGCAGGGTTTCTGCCGGCGGCTGTTATGGGTTTGTTGTTCAATCATGCGATCAAAACATACCTGTTCGGGCCCTGGCCGGTGGTGGCTGCCTGGCTGGTCGGCGGCATTGCCATTTTGGTTGTGAGCCGACGGAATCCAAGAACGCCCCAGGAAAAACGATTCTGCATCCCTGTAGATGACATGACCTGGAAAATGGCCTTGGTCATCGGTTTTGCCCAATGCATCGCCATGTGGCCTGGTGTCAGCCGCAGCCTGGTCACCATTATGGGCGGTTTGCTGGTGGGCCTGACCATGGAGGCGGCGGTTGAATACAGCTTTTTGCTGGGTGTCGTAACGCTTGGGGCCGCCACGGCATATGATGTTTTGAAACATGGCCGGATGATGCTGCAGATCTTTGACCATTATTCGCTGATTGTCGGCGTGACGGTTGCCTTCTTGGCCGCTCTGGTTTCCGTGAAGTGGATGGTGCGTTACCTGTCCCGGCACGGCCTGGAAGTTTTCGGTTATTACCGGGTGGCCATTGCCGTGGTCACGACGGTATTCCTGCTGACGGCGGAGAAGATATGGATTCAATAACGACCATGGGCCGACCTGGTCTATCAACACTTAGGCTTAACCCCAGAACAAAACATGAAAGTAATTTAACAACTTATTGGTACTTTCATAGTCGGTATCCGGGATCTGAAACGATCAGCAGTTATTACAACAGGAACAAATATGAAATCACTTGGTTTAAATATAGATAGATGGGCCGGCCGGACTTCCGTTTTGACCGCCTCATTTGACCGGTTGGCCGGCGCTGTCGCCCGGGTTTTCACCGACAGCCGCATTGTTCTTCACGGCACCGGGAAGATCCGGCGCTTCCGGCTGGTTCATTTCAAAAAACGATACGTTCAAACCCAGCTTTCTATCCGCCGTGGCAACTGCAGGCAATGCGGAACCTGCTGCAATTTGCTTTTTACCTGTCCTGCACTGACAAAGCAGGGAAAATGTCTTGTCTATGGGGTGTGTCGTCCCGGTGCCTGCAAGGTCTTCCCTATTGACCAACGGGATATTGAGGAAATTCGCCTGTGCGGCGGCCATTGCGGCTACCGGTTTGAGAATAAAATTAGGAGTATTATGCCATGATCAGTATAGAGAATCTTCGATTAACTGTCGAAGGCAGAGAAATTCTTAAAGGCATTGATATGCACCTTGCGCCCGGAGAAATTTATGGGCTGCTGGGACCGAACGGAGCCGGCAAATCTACCACCATTTTCTCCCTTCTGGGGCTGCGTTCCCGGCAAAGCGGCCGTATCCGTGTGCTGGGAAGCGACCCGGCCGACAACGCCGTTGCCATTCGCCGTTCCATAGGTGTCATGCCGGAAAAATCCGGATTTTACGATTGGATGGCGGCATCGGACTATCTTGAATGGTACGGCAGCTTTTATGGTTACGAATCGACCGGCCGGGATCAAGAGACGATGCTGGAAAAGGTCGGACTCGGCAAAGAGGCGCACCGTCCCATCGGGACATATTCCCGGGGCATGAAGCAGCGTCTGGCAGTCGCCCGGGCCTTAGTGTCCCGTCCCAAGCTGTTGATTCTGGATGAACCCACCAACGGATTGGACCCCAAGGGCAGGCACGAGCTTCATGATCTGCTGGTGGAATTCGCGTCCGACAGAAAAAGAGGCGTGTTGCTGTGTACCCATGTGCTGGACGATGTGGACCGCCTGTGCAGCCGGATCGGAATCATCGACAACGGCCGGACCCGGCTCGAAGGTTCGCTCGTAGATCTGCTGTCCGAACAGGGAGGCGGTCAACGGTACCGCCTGCGCCTGGAGTCAGAACCGGACACAGACAAACTTCCGGCCGGGATAACCGTGTTGGGCAACCAAGGCAGCTGGTGGCGCATTCAGGTCCAGGTCAAGCCGTCCCAGGAACTCTCCCCGCTTTGGGGTGAGTTGTGGCGACGTGGCTGGAAGATTATGGAAATCCGTTCCGAGGCCTCCCGTCTGGAAGAAATTTACATGCAGTACACAAACCATAAGAGACATGATACACAGGAGGTGGCATAATGAACACAACCTGGATTATTGCCCGGAAAGAAAGCGCACAGATGCTGAGAAGCCAAAGGGGGATGGTGTGGCTGCTGACCTTCAGCGGCCTGCTGTCGGCCTTCAGCCTGCTTCTGGTGAGCAACACCGAATTGAGTCTGCTCGACAACGCCCAGGTGGTCTATATGATGGCCGGAACGGTCATGGCCGTTGGTGCACTGCTGGCTGCGATTTTGGGAAGCGATGCCTATGCCGGGGAAAAGGAGCGCGGCACCCTGGTGCCCCTGTTGTGCGCGCCCATTGCCCCCGACGCCTTGCTGGCCGGAAAGGTATTGGGCCTGCTAACCGCCTGGGGGGTCATGTTCGCGACCAGTGTCCCCTATCTTTGGGCCGTGGGTGCCGGTGGCCAGAATCTGGGTTCGGCCCTGTTTTATTTAGCCCTGTTCGGCACCCCGGTGGTGCTTGGATTCGGCTACCTGGCCATGTCACTGTCGGCCCGTACGGGCAGCGTCATGACATCGCTGCTCACCACGGTCACTCTGCTGATGCTTTCCGCAAGTCCGCTGTTGATCGGACCGGGCCTGCGCAGCACAGTCATCGGCAAAAGCCTTGACGCCGTCAACCCCTTTGCAGGAGCCCTCAACACCTTTGACAGCGTCATTATTGACAGTGAACCGTTTTCAGTCCAGACGACCAGGCTCTTTCTGGTCATTGCCTGGCTGGCGGGCTGCCTGATCCTGGCCCGGCGCAGCGCCGGACGGCCCGATTTTCAATAAGGGGGTTTTATCATGAAAATATTGAAAAAATTATGTACTGTCATTGCTTTGATACTGCTGTCCGCGTCCATTTCAGCGGCGGCCCAGCCCCCTGTTTCGCTCAGCCTGGCGTCTGATGTAAAAAATCCGGCCACACCGGTAATGGGGGACAACCTGAAATTCCGGAGTACCATAACCAACACGGGATCATCACCCATGGGGGGTCTGGTGGCCTGGATCAGCATGGTTGAAATCGACCCGGGCAATGAGCAGCCGGTGGACCTGGAGGACTGGAGCGCCCACAAGGCGGTTACCTGGGCCGGCCTGAAACCGGGTGAATCCTTGCGGACCGATTGGCCCATGCGGCTGATCAAGGGCGGCGACTACCGTGTGGTGGTCAGCACCACAGACCGCAGCGGCCGCCAGGTGTACACCAGCCCGACCGTCCAGTTTCATGTCCGGCAGAAGCCGGTGCTTCAGGCGGGCAGAGTGCTGCCGGTGGCGGGGGGGATGCCCTTACTGTTCATCGGACTGATGATTTTGAACAAAACAAAACAGCGTCATGGGAGTCCGGAATAAGTTATGAGCACGAACACCCCTTTTAAGCGTATCCCAGCCGGTATTTGGGCCCTCGGCCTGGTGAGCATGTTCATGGACATCTCGTCCGAGATTATTCACAGCCTGCTGCCTCTGTTTCTGGTCGGCACCTTGGGCACAACCATGTTCACCGTCGGCTTGATAGAAGGTCTGGCCGAGTCCACAGCCCTCATCGTCAAAGTATTCTCAGGCGCACTCAGCGACTATCTGGGCAAGCGCAAGGCCCTGGCTGTCCTGGGTTACGCTTTGGGGGCGTTAACCAAGCCGTTGTTCGCCGTTGCACCCACGGCGGGTGTCGTCCTCACGGCACGCATGTTGGATCGGGCGGGGAAAGGTGTGCGGGGTGCGCCACGGGATGCGCTGGTGGCCGACATCGCACCGGCCGAGATTCGGGGTGCCGCATTTGGGTATTACCCAGGGATTGCTTGCGAGAATGGTTGCCGATGCCTCCCCGGTCGATCTGCGGGGTACGGCCTTTGGCTTTTTTAACCTGGTCAGCGGCATCGCCATGTTGATCGCCAGTGCCGGGGCCGGGCTGTTGTGGAATCGTTTCGGCGCAGCCTTCACTTTCTATATGGGGGCGGCCTTTGCAGCTTTGGCAATGGTGGGCCTGGGCCTCAATGAACGACGGCAGCGACGGCGTGACGGGGAGTCTTGTGTATAGCTTATTGGGCGGCGGATTCACGTACTTGGTTTCAAGGTTTTCACCCGCTGGTCCAATGCCACTCTTACCTTAGCGCTTAGATTGTCTCTGGAAAAAGATTTTTCATGACCTCTTTGTCCATACCGCAGCCATCATCGCTGACACCAAGCAAAACATATTCACCGGCCTGAACTCTTGATTTCCTTGGCAATATTTTTCATCAAATATCACATTATCGGTTTCAATGGTCACTTTTCCGACGTCTGTGATGTCATTACGGGCGTTGATACTTAAATTAGCCAGAATTTGATCAATTTGAGAAGGGTCAATCCTGACCGGTCACAACCCTGTCCTGGGCAACCAGGCGAAATCAATATTTTCACCGGTTAAACGCTCTAACATTTTGAGCATCCCTTTGATGGTGTCATTTAAATCGAGGATTTTAGGTTCAACTGTCTGTTAGAGTTATCCTGGCGAAATCTGTTTCAGCAGTTTTTTATCTAAACCAACCCGGCCTTCGCCATCTTTATCAGTTGTCAGAACAACACCTAACAAATTCCATGAAAAATTTCGTGACGGAAATTTAGAAAGCTCATGTGCAAAACAATAACATTCAAGGCCGACATCATCAATAGCCAATAAAAAATCTGACAATTTATCTTCCTGGAGAAAATAGCCATTAAAATCTCCCAGTACGGTTTGGATATATCTTGGATTTGACGTGCTGTTTTTATAAAAAGGATATTCTTCTCTGGCTTTAACCAAGCCTGTCTTACATTTGACGCTGTCAGTTATGGCCTTTCCCAAATCTGTTCCCTGAATTAATATGCTTTTCAGATAAAGCGTTGGATGAGTCTGTCTAATTGTCAGTACAGTCTCAAACTCACAGTTGGCGTCATTAACAATGTCAACACTGACAGGAAATTGGGCTTCACGTCTAAACTTTTCATAAACTTCGTCTTCTGCATACGGAAAATAGAAAAATGTTCCATAATTTTCCATAATAAACCCCAATAGTTAAAAAGAATCGTTGAAAAAGTCATACTCTTCACCAGGGATTTAACGCGCGAAACAGCTCAACCACTCCCACCAGCCTGCCTTGTTTAAAATGAATGGCATTTACCCAAACCCTGATGATCGGTTTGATTTAGGATTGCACGGTTGATGGATAAACATCAAGATTATTTATGCCCAACTTGCAACTAACAGCCATGGGCTGACCTGGCATATCAGCTGAAAAATCTCAGAGGCCTACCCGATCTCTCATATAAAGTTCTTCCTGCCTGTGGTGTTGGAGCATGATTGGCAGGAAGAACTAAAATGGTACCCGGTCAAAAAAGGAGGGAGAGGTGACCGGGTAAGAATTTATTAATGATCACCGTCACTGTTGCCATAAAGGACGTCGTAATCGCGTTCAGCACCGGCTGCGGCCCAGTCTGCCGGTATGAATTCCCAGTTTCCGATGGACATAGGAGTTACGGTTCCCTGGGCCTTTATATCTTCGATGAGATAGTAACGCAGATCCCGGGCCGTCACCCCAACCTGGCGGTCTGAGAGTGCATCTTCATCAATGCCGGCACCGGTGGTCAAATGGCCGCCACCGCCGCCGGCCCGATAGGAGTTGACAGCACAGTTGTAGGTGGCCGTGTCGTCCCATGCGGAACCTTCGTCAACCACACCGTCCAGGTCGGCATCCAGACCCAGTATGGAGACCCTGTCATATGCAGGCTGGCTGACATTCACCGTGTATACAATACCGGCGGCAGAATCGTAGTTGTAGTACCGGGTGGCCTGTTCATATTCACCGGTCTTTTCATCAATGGAGGTGAAGTTGATCAGGTGGTCATCGGCACTGGTCATCTGGTTGGTCCAGTTTGCATAGGAATACTCAAGTTCGGCGTCTATTTCAGCACCGGTCAGCTGCATGACATACAAGGTGTTTTCATACTTGTACAATTTGTACATATCACGCACATAAACCGTACCGGCATCAATGGTCTTGTCAAACTGGAGCGGTGCGGCAAAGGAGACCTCAACGGACTGGCCAATGACGTCCCGGGCAACCGTGAACTGCAGCGCATGGATCAGGTCATTGAAGCTGGAATCCCCGAACATGGCATCCCGTGATGTGGTTGATGCGGTGAACGTACCAATGGCTTCATCCACATACTCATTGGTGGCATCTTCGGCATAGCTGAAATAGCTGTACATGTCCTGGTCAACATCGTACACCGTTGCATCCTTATAGAGTCCGTCCACCTCCACGGTGTAAGATCCCTCACCATCGGGGGTCAGAACCACCGTTGCATCGGCCAGATAATTGGCTGCACTGGTGGCCCCCAGTATCCAGACGGTTTTGCCTTGGGTATTTTCCACGGTATAGGCATGGTTTGCGTGGTCATGGCCCGTGAAGACGATATCAAATCCGGGAACCTGTCTGGCAACCAGTTCCGATGCGTTTTCATTTTTTTCCGAGGTTTCAGTGCCGCTGTAGGTATAGTCGGTTCCGGAGTGGAAAAGCCCCACAATCAGATCCGGGTCCTCATTCTCCTGGATATAGGGAACCCAGGCCTGTGCCGATTCGATCATGTCGTCAAACGCCATATTCTCCCGGACCGATTCAGGCAGCCAGGAGGGCACTTGGGGTGTAATCAATCCAAGGACGGCAATCCTGATACCATTTTTCTCTATAATGGTATAGGGCTCGAAATAGGGATCATTGGTGGTGGTATCCACACAGTTGGCAGCGAGCCAGGGGAAATTGAACTGGGAGTTGACGGCATCATAAACGCTTTTGCCCGGCTCAATATCGTGGTTGCCCACGGTACCTGCGTCATATCCCATGTAATTCATGGCGTCCGGGACAATATGGTTGTCCAGGGTCTCTCTTTCATAGTTATAGTAGTTGACAATGGGCTGACCCTGGAGAATATCACCGCAGTCAAGGAGGATAACGCTGCTCTGGGTGCTTTGTGACGCTTTCTCCCTTTCTGCCGTCACATAGGTGTTGACCTGGGTCAATGAGTGAAGGATGGCCTCGGCCTCAATGAAATCATAGGGCAGCAGCGAACCGTGAATGTCCGTGGTTTCAATCATCTTTAACACCACAGCCCCGGTGGTATAAATCACATTGGTGGAATCGGGTCTGTCCAGAGTACCAACGTGTTCTGCGTATTCCTGGAAAACTTCTGCATCTATAAATCCGGTGTCGTAGCGATATCCGCTGGAATTTTTCAGCACATCATAGAAATCACCGCCATTGGCAAGATAGTTGATGGTTATGATTCTGTATGTTTCGTCGTCATCAATATCAACCCAGCTGCCGTCGTCATCCTGGGTTTGAACAGCCGTGACCGTGGGATTGTCCGGATCTGTCAGGGCATCCACAATGTAACGGCAGCCGGCCACATAGGGATAACCGCCGGTATCGGAACCGTCAGCCCCCTCGGTTACGCCCAGCTGCAGTGCCGCTTTCCACTGGGCTCCGGTTAATTCCAGGGCAAACAGGGTGTTCCCAAAGGGCAGCAGTTCATACACATCGGCAATGGTAATGTCCCCTTTGGGAATGGTTTTCCTGGGACCGCCGGCATTAATCAGAGCGAAATCACAGGCCTGTCCCACCCCATTGGCTTTCCAGAGCATGCCTTCTGCCACAACGGGCGCAATGTAGCTGCCATAGGGCAAAGGTACGCCCTCGGCATATTTGTCGGTGAAGGGAACCCGGGTGTGGTAGAGATTGGAGGAGGCTGAAGCAACCACCTCTTCCTCTTTTGCTGCAATACCGGCACTGTAAGGCTCAAGGGCTGTGGCTGCGCCGGCATCTTCAGCAACAAGTTGTGCGCAACTGCTTTGGGCGATGACTGTTTGAACCGTGGCAAGGGATTCTCCGGTGACTTCAACATCATCACCATTTTCATCTTCCTGGGTTATATTATTTTCACCCAGCAGGAGAATCGGTGTGCCCTCAATGCCGGTGACAACACCATCCGCATCAAATTCCACGTTCAGCTTTCCTAAAACCAGAGTGTGTGCATAAGCCTGCACAACATAGGTTTTCCCTCCGTCAGGGTTTTCAACCGCGGTGGGGTAGTCACCGCTGGGGCTAAATCCTAAACTTTTCAGGTCCTCGCCGCCCAGAAGGGTGTGTGAATGACCGCCGACTATAATATCTACACCTTGAACCTCCTGGGCCAGTTCCACATCTTCATCATATCCCAAATGGGTCAGAAGAATGATTTTGTTGATGCCCCGGCCTTCCAGTTCTGCAACGTAGGTATTCACCGCATCGACAACATTGTTGAAAACAATATTGTTTCCGGGGCTGGAGGTTCCGGCGGTGGTTGTGGTAGTCAATCCGATGATCCCCACCTTTTCCCCGTTATATTCCTTAATGACATAGGGCTCGATTTCCCCGGCCAGGTAGTCGTCTGCTGAGGCATCGATATTGGCCGAGATAATGGGAAAATCAGCATAATCAATGAATTTATCAAGATATTCAGGTCCTTTGTCAAATTCGTGGTTACCCACGCACATCACGTCAACGCCCATTTCATTGAGGAATTCGTAATCGGCTTCTCCTTCATAGGCCGTGAAATACAAAGTGCCCTGAACGGCATCACCGGCATGCAGCAGCAGTGTATTAGACGATTCCGCCCGGATTTCATTCACCTTTTGAACCAGTCGTGGATAACCGCCCGCCTCAAAAGTTGTTTCAGTCCCTTCAATGTCAAGGGTAAGAGAATCCCCCTCTGCATAGGAATGGGTATCATTGACATGCATGATGGTCAGGCTCAGACGGTTTGATTCTGTACTTGAGCTGTTATCTTTGTCATCATCGCCGTTACAACTGCTTATAATGGTCAGAAAGACCATCAAAAGCAGGCACCACAACTGTTTTTGCAATGGTTTCATTGCACTCTTCTCCTTTTTTAAAATAAATTAAACCACTAACTGCCTCCCGATGAACTGGATGTCAACTGTATAGATGTTTTTTTATATGTATGGGATTAGAGGCCGGTTAGAAATTATTGATGAATAGATAAGCGTTATTTTAAACGGCTGCCAAAGTTGGGTGGCAGTTTGTTTGGGGTGCATGTGGATTCGGGAAAAGTGGTGGGACGGATGCTCAGGGTGTACAGTTGGTGCTAAAAAAATGAGCGCAACCGCTCGATAATTCCCACCAGCGCGCCTGTTTTAAAATGGATGGCGTCTGCCGGGCAGACCTCCTGGCAGCAATAACAACGGATGCAGGTCAAATGATCAATGACGGCCCTGCGGTTTTGCATCAGCTTAAGGCTTCCCGGCGGACAAACCTGTTGGCATTTGCCGCACCCCTGGCACAGCATAGGGTCCTGGACAGGCCGGGAGGTCAGGTGTTTTCGCATCAGTCCGGAAAGAAATCCCGGCACCATCATGGCTGATTCCAATACCGGCAATTGAAAATCTTTGGGGATTAGCGTATTGGGATCGTCGCCAATCAGCCGAAGATCCGCACCATCGGGTTTGGCAAAGCCCCTGCGGACAGCTGCGCCATACAGAGGAAAACTTGTCCGGTGCGCACCCAGCAAAGGTGCCAGGGCCAGATCCATGGCCAGAGGATCACAGGATGCGGCCAGAAAACCTGAATGACAAGGTGTGCCGTTATTGGGCCCCCGGCCCTGCATACTCCAGACACCGTCAAGGATGGTCAGGGCCGGCGTGATGGTGCGATAGATGTCCAGCAAAAGATCGGCGAACATAATCCGGTCGTCCCCTGCGTGCATATGCCACTGGCTTTTACGGGGCCCCACCACGGCACCGAAAAGATTTTTGACCCCCATGGTTAAAAGCATCATGCAATGGGTCTTCAGCTTGGGCAGGTTGATGACCACATCCGCCGACAACACGGTCTGTTCCAGTTCCAGGGCCTGGTATATGGAACCCCGGGGTGTCTTGGCCAGGGTGGGCCGACTGAACTCAATCAAGTCTGCCCCAAGCTCTTTGGCCACCTCTGTCATGCCGGTCACCCGGGAAATACGGGACACCTTGTCAATGGCCGGACTGTCTCCGATAATGACCCGCCCCCCGGCCTTCAACACCAGTTGCCCCACAGCACGCACGACGCTGGGGTCTGTGGTCACCCGCTGTTCCAAAGGCGCGGCACTGAGCATATTGGGTTTGAGCAGCACACGCTGTCCCGGCCTGACAAACTTATCCATGCCCCCGCACAGAGTCACGGCACGTTCCACTGCAGACGCCACATTTGCCTCGTCATAGTCCGGACAGGCACAAAGGGCCACATTAGTCATAAAAGATCCCTTCATTTAAAAATGCCCTTGATGTCTTCCAATATCAGGTAAAGACAGGGCACAAGTCCCAGGGTAATCAGCGTGGCAAAAAGAATTCCGAACCCCAGAGAAATGGCCATGGGAATAAGAAACTTTGCCTGGCGCGACGTTTCCGTAATGATGGGTGCCAGTCCCCCGCAGGTGGTCAGCGTTGTCAGAAGAATGGGCCTGAACCGCTGTATTCCGGCGGCCCGGATTGCCGCCGCCACAGGCATGCCCCCACGCACCAGCCGGTTGGAAAAATCGATGAGCACCAAAGAGTCGTTGACCACCACGCCGGACATGGCCACAATGCCGAACAGACTCATAACGGAAAGGGAGTACCCCATGATGATATGTCCGGCCACGGCACCGATCATGCCGAAGGGAATGCACAGCATGATGATCAATGGCTGAAAATAACTTTTAAAGGGAATGGCCAGAAGCGCGAACACACAAAATAACGCCAGTGCCAAACCCTTGACCAAGGCTCCCACACTCTCTTTGACCTCTTCCTGTTTACCCTTGAACCCGTAGGACAAGCCCGGATACCGACTCACAAGGGACGGCAGGATCTCCTGCTTCATGTCCCGGATTATATTTTCAGACATGGACTGGGGGTTCACATTGGCTGTAACCTGGATTTCACGCTGCCCGTTGGTCCGGCTGATCACGGTATAAGCCCGGCCCCTGACGGTCTCAATGGCATCCCGAAGCATGATCTCCCCGTTGGGGGTCCTAAGCACATAATTTTCAAATGCGGTTTCGGAATTGCGTTCTTCTCCGGCCAGGCGCACCCGTACCGTGACCTCATTTCGCCCCCTCTGGTTTTTTACCGCCTCAACGCCCTGGTACGCATTGCGAATTTTGTCGGCAATGGTTCTGGGTGTCAGCCCCATGCGGTGCCCTGCGGGGGTCAGGGTGATGTCGAACTGCCGTTTTCCCTGGGCAGATCCGTCATCAATGTCCGAAACCATGGTGTATTCAGCCAGATGCTCAGCAAGGTCCTCACCGGCCCGGTTCAGAATCTTCGTATCCCGGTGACTCAGGGATATGGTCAGGCTTTTGCCGGAACCGGGACCACCCCGGTTGGCTTCAAAAGTCATGGTCTCAACACCCGTGACCGCACCGGTTTTTTCCCGCCAGATCCGGGTGACCTCGGAGGTGGATACCGGACGCACCTCGGGATCAGTCAGATAGATCCTCGCCTCAATATGGTTCTCACTGACCTGGGAAAAAATCCCCGTGGACAACGACTCCTTTCCATTTTCATCCACGGTCTTTCCCGCCGATGTCACCAGGAGTGTTTCCACTTCACGCACACGGTTTTCAGGCGTGCCATAGGGCAGGTAAATCTCACAAAAGGCGTAATCGGATTCCACCCTGGGAAACGGGACCATGCCCATTTTTCCGGATTTCACATACCCGAAGGTAATCAGCAACAGGGCCGTCCCCAGGGCAACCACCGTATACCGCCAATTCAGCAGTACGGACAAAAACCTGCCGTACACGGTTTTGATAACGGCTTCAAATTTTTCAGAAAACTTTTCCTGCCACGCCTCAAGAACATTCAAGGGGAAAAATAAAGGGCGGCTGGGATGGCTTAAATGGGCCGGCAGGATAAACAGGCTTTCTATTAAAGAGACACCAAACACCGCCACCACCACCAGCGGCATGGTTTTAAAAATCTTTCCCATTATGCCCGGGATGTACATGATGGGCATAAAGGTGACCATATTGGTGATCACGGAAAAGAATACGGGAACGGTAATGGTTTTTGTCCCCTGGATGGACGCGTCCAGAAATCCCATGCCCTGGCGCCGGCAATAATAAATATTTTCCCCCACCACAACGGCATCGTCCACCACGATGCCCAGGGTGACGATGAAGGCGAACATACTGACCATATTGATGGTAAAATTGGCTGCGGATAAAAAGATAAAGGACCCCAAAAATGAAATGGGGATACCCAGACAGACCCAGAAGGCCAGGCGGATTTCAAGGAACAGGGCAAGGCATAAAAAGACCAGGGCAAGGCCCCAATAGGCGTTTCCCAATAAAAGATCCGCCCTTTGGGCAAAGATTTTGGACAGGTCCCTGACAATGCTTATGTGAATCCCATCGGGCAGGTCGTCATTGATGATCTCCAGCATCTTTTTGGTGGCGTCGGCCACTCTGGTGGGGGTCTGTTTTCCCACCCGGTAAACAGCAATCGTAATGGCCCGCTTGCCGTTAAATGAGGCCCAGGAGGCCGAATCCTCAAACCCCTCTCTTACTTGGGCAATATCAGACAGCACCAGCTGGGATCCGTCCTCCCGGGTGAGAACGGGCAGCTTTGCATATTGCAGGGCATAATCTTTCCGGGATTTAATGCGCAGCAGGATATCTCCGCCCCCGGATTTGATGGCTCCGCCACCCAGCTCCACAGACGCCGTGGAGATGGCGTCCGCCACATCGGACAGGGTCATGCCGTAGCGCCGCAGGGTGTTGGTGGAGATCTCCACCAGAATTTCCCGCTCCCTGATACCTTCAAGTTCCACCTGGGTAATGTCAGGATCGGACAAAAACCTGTCCCGGATATTGTCGGCAAGGTCCCGCATGGTGGTTTCGGGAGCATCCCCGTAAAGGGCCAGCCGCATCACTTCCCGCTGCCGGGAGGCAATGGCGACCACCGGGTCTTCAGCTTCATCCGGAAAGGTGTCGATGCGGTCCACCTCGCTTGAGATCTCCTGCCACAACCGGGTAACGTCAGCCCCGTCCAGGGCCTCTATGGTGATAGACGCACGTCCTTCGGAAGCCTCGGATGTAATTTCATCAATGCCTTCAATATCCCGCACAGCCTCTTCCACGGCCAGAATAATGCCGGACTCCACCTCTTCGGGGCTGGCCCCTGGATATGACACGGAAACAGTCACCATATCCAGGGTGAATTCGGGGAACACCTCCTGCTTGATGTTCCCCCCCATGAAAAGGCCGCCCACAAGAAAAACCACCATGAGCAGATTGGCCGCCACGGTATTGCCGGCCATCCAGGCGATGGCGCCCTTGGGGCCGTGGCCTGAAGGGGCGGGAAGCCCAGAGTTGTGTTCAGACATTATTCACTCCCTTTTGAAGCAAGGGTCAATGCCATACCCTCCACAGGCGCGGAAAGTTCAGAGGAGACCACAAGATCCCCGGGGAAAAGCCCGGACTGAATAAACACACGGTCATTTTCAATCCACACAGGGGCCACCTTGCGGATCTCCAGGTGTCCGTCTTTATATATCCATAAACTGGAATCTTCCCGGATCAGGGTCCGGGGCAAGGCAAACACATCGTCAAAGGCCTGCCCTTCAATAATTGCTTCCACGTGATCATCCAGCAGCATGGCCGGACGGCCTTTGGATGGCCCCAGCCCCAGGGGATCATCCACCCGGATAATGACGCCGGCCATGCGGCTTTGCTCGGTTACCGCCCCTGTGGTACGTACCACGCGGCCCTGCCATTCCCGGCCGGCATAAAGGGAACGGATACGCGCAGGACTCCCCTTGGTTTCATGGATCCGAATCCGGTCCAGACGGTCCAGGGGAATCTGGACCTCCACCTGGTAGCAGGTCACATCCACCAGGGTGGCAAGAGGCCCCTGGGCTGCGGTCATGGCACCGGCATCCACCTCTTTGGAGAGCACCAGGGCATGGAAAGGGGCACAAATCCGCGTTCGTTCCAGGTCCAGACGTGCGGTTTCAAGGTCACTTCCGGCACTGTCCACGGCAGCCCTGGCCTGTTCGAGCTGGGGTTTTCTTAAAATCAGACTGGTCTCCGGCACCCCGCCGGGGGACATCTGGGCCATGAGCTTGAGCTCTTCCCTGGCGATCTGCTGCTGGCCCTTTTCAATTTCAAAATCAGCCTGGGCCTGGGCCAATGCGCTTTGGGCCTTGTTCACGGCCAGCTGATAGTCCGCCGGATCAATGCGGACCATGGTCTGTCCTTTGGGGATTAATCCTCCCTGGACAAATTGCGGGGCCACCTGGATGATCGTTCCGGCCACATGGGATTTTATCACCACGTCCCGGTCCGGCCGGACCGTACCCATGGCCCGGACCTGGGCTGTGACCCGGCTGGGATTCACTTCCATGACATCCACCACCGGAACTGTTTTTGCAGCAGGTTTGCGCTTGAACTCCACTGTTTTTGATTTGTAGTACAAGAATCCGACAACACCTGCGGCAACCAGGCAGACAGGCAGAAGAATTTTCAAAAGGGTCACGCTCACAGATGTCTGTGAAGAAGTCTGATTCATGGATTACTTGGCTCCGACATGATTATCCTGGGCCGGGGTCTCCTTGAACGGGGGCTCATTGAGAAAAGAATCCCGCCGGCCTGTTACTTTAAAAAGTGCAATCCGCTCTTTGACATAGGTTGCCTGCTCGCTGACCAGCTGGCGCTCAAGGCTCTCCATGGAGGCCCAGGCTTCAAGATAGTTCAGATAACTACTCTGGCCGTTCAAATACTGAACCCGTGCGTCCTGCAGGGTCATCTTGACAGCGGTCAGCTGCTGCTCTAATAGCTCAATATATGCTTTCTGGCGGTCAATGGCCACCAGGGCATCCTCCACCTCGCAGATGGCATTGGCAAAGGTTTTGGCATAGGTATTCACCTCTTCACGAACCACGGCCCGGGTGCGCTCAATTTCAGCGTTACGTTCACCTGCGTCCAGTAAAGGCCCTGCCAGGGCAGCGCCCAGGGAGAGCACCCAGTTCTGGAATAAAAGATCCAGGGAGCCGCTGGAAAAAACAGCCGAGGCAGACAGGGTCAGATCGGGCAACAGATCAGCCCTGGCCGCTTCCACGTCCAGGGCAGCCGCGTCAAGGCGCATTCGGGCGGCCCTGATATCAGCCCGGTTTTCCAGCAGATCCGCCGGAATGCCGGGCTGGGGCGCCAGAAAGGTTTGGGGAAATTGAGTGATGGAAATCGCCACAGGTGTCCCTGGTGTCTGGCCCAAATACAGGCCCATGGCATTGACCAGTTGTTTTTCCTCTTTTTCAAGCAGAGGCATGGCAGAGAGCACCTGGGCCAGGGCCTGGCGCTGTTGGGACACATCCAGGGCCGTGGCCTTGCCGTTACTGAAACGTAACTCCTGCAGCTTTAAGGTCATCCGGTTGGCTTCTATCTGCCGCGTCAGCACTTCCATGCGGGTGCGCACGGACAAAATATCCACCCAGGTATCGGCAATGTCGGTGGACAGGGATAGTGCCCCGTCCTCCAGGTCCTGGAGTGCCGCCAGATATTCAAGTTCTCTTGCATTAACATCGGCAAGATTTTTCCCCCACAGATCCAGTGTATATTCGGCATTCAGGGAAGCCGTGTATTTGTGATCATGGTCCGAGGAGGATGACTGGCCGCTGTTTTTGGATTGGGAATCGTTTTGCTCTCCGCCAAGGGAGTAATCAAGGGTGGGACCAAGATTTGATTTTTCGCCTTTCACATCAGCCAGGGCCTGATCCGCCTGGGCTTTAAGCACTTTGAGATCGTAATTTGCGCCAAGGCCCGTCCGGATCAAGTGGCTCAGTTCATCAACGCCAAAGGTCAGCCACCATCCGCCGGCCTGATTTTCTTCACCGGCCCCGGATGTACCGGTATCTGTCTGATGAGTATAGGTCTCAGGAATTTCAACGGGTATCACAGCTGCGGGGTCAGGGGATATCAGATTGCAGCCGGCAATACAAACCGACATCAGTACAGCTGGGATCAAAGCATAGCGCATGACTTCACAACCCTTAAGGGTATGGACAATACACCCCGATGCCGGGGGCAATGAGAAAACCGTTATCTTAAATCTTTACCAAACTGCCAGGTATGGTGACACCAGGATGGAACATACCATGGACGTCCAGTTAGAGCCAAATCATTTCGCCGGGCTGGTCTGGTCCTGCAACATACAGCGCCGTGGACAACGGGTCAAGATTTTTAGACATCTCTGTGGCTGCTTTTTCAACAGAATTATTTTCTTCGCTTAAATGGGCAAGAATCACATGGGCAAGGTCATCGTGTGAAATTTGCGCCACCAGATCCCTTGCTTCCTGGTTGGAAAGATGCCCTGTTCGCGACTGAATCCGCTGCTTCAAGTGCCAGGGATAGGGGCCGGCCATGAGCATGTCCGGATCGTGATTGGCCTCAATATAAATGGCATGGGCACCGCTTAAATGGGTTCGCACAAGATTTGTGACCACACCAAGGTCCGTGGCAATGCCGATCTTTTTTCCCTGGTGTTTCAAGGTCAGGCCCGCAGGATCGCAGGCATCGTGGCTGATGGAGAAGGGGTTGACGGTCAGGGAGCCGATCTCAAAAGCAGATCCGCATTCAAAGAAATTGACCTGGTCGATTTTACCCAACCCCTGGCAGGCGTTAAAGGTCTCGGATGTTGCATAAACAGGGATATTGAACCTGCGGCTCAATATCCCCGCCCCTTTGATGTGATCGGTATGTTCGTGGGTGATGATGATGGCTTTCAGTTCTTCCGGCGCCCTGCCCACGGCAGCCATCCGGCGCTGGAGCTCTATGCCTGAAAGCCCTGCATCAACCAGTACGGCGGTATCCGGTGTGGATACAAATATAGCGTTCCCCTTGCTGCCGCTGGCAAGGGGACACAGGCAAAACGAACTATTTTTCCGCTTCTTCGGCATCTTTTTTAGCAGCCTTGTAGGAAAGTTTTATTTTTCCGTCCCGGGTGATATCCAGCACCTTGACCTTGATCACGTCGCCTTCATTGACCACGTCAGTAACTTTCTTAACCCGGTAATCTGCCAGCTCCGAAATGTGGACCAGGCCGTCCGTGCCGGACTTGATGTTCACAAAGGCGCCAAAATCGGTAATTTTTACCACGGCACCTTCATAGATGGCACCAATCTCCGGGTCCATGGCAATATCTTTCACCATGGCCAGGGCTTTGGCGGAATCATCTTCGTTTTCTGCGGCAATCTTCACAGTGCCGTCATCATCCACCTCAATGGTGGTGTTGGTATCGGCCTGCAGTGCCCGGATGACCTTGCCTCCCGGTCCGATGAGATCCCGGATCTTGTCTTTATTGATCTGGATGGATACGATTTTGGGGGCATGGGGCGATATGTCCGTCCGTGATTGATTCAGGGTATCAAGCATTTTCTGAAGAATATGCAGACGGCCGCCGTTGGCCTGATTCAGAGCGGTTTCCATAATCTGTCTGGACAATTCGTTGATCTTGATGTCCATCTGCAGTGCGGTAATGCCGTCTTTGGTACCGGCAACTTTGAAGTCCATGTCGCCGAAATGGTCTTCGTCTCCAAGGATATCGGAAAGGACAACCGTGTTGTTTTCATCGGACACCAGGCCCATGGCAATGCCGGATACCGGGGCTTTTATGGGAACACCGCCGTCCATCAGGGCCAGACACCCGGAGCAGACGGTTCCCATGGAAGAGGACCCGTTGGATTCCATGACTTCACCCACCAGCCGGATGGTGTATTCGAATTCCTTATTGGGGGGGATAACCCGGCTCAGCGCCCGTTGGGCCAGGTTCCCATGGCCGATATCCCGGCGGGACGGTCCGCCCGGACGCTTTACCTCACCAACGGAAAATGGAGGAAAGTTATAGTGCAGCATAAATGTCCGGGTCTCATTGCCGGAATTCAGGGTTTCCAGACGCTGTTCGTCCAGGCCCGACCCCAAGGTAAGTACGCCTAAAACCTGGGTTTCACCACGGGTGAACAGGGCCGAACCATGCGGCCGGGGCAGGCAGCCCACTTCACAGGTGATCTGACGGATCTCATCAAAGGCCCGGCCGTCAATGCGTCTGCCCTCTTTGAGAACAATATCCCTGGACACCTTTTTCACGGTTTTGCTGAACACTTCCTTGATCTCTTTGACTTTTTCCGGATGTTCAGACTCAAACTGGGCAACGGCCTCATCCTTAAGTGCGCTGATGGCATTCTGACGCTCGATTTTGGTTTTAATCTGCACCTTTTCATGAATCTTGTCCCATGCCCACTCCTGAACCTTGGCGGCAAGGGCCTCATCTTTTTTAGGCGGTATAAACGTGCGTTTTTCCTTACCCACACTGTTCTTCAACTCTTCTTGAAGGGCAATGGCAGGCTGAATGGCTTCATGGCCAAAGAAAATGGCATCCAGCATCTCTTTTTCAGATACGATGTCAGCCCCGCCTTCCACCATGACCACACCGGTTTTGGAACCGGCCACGGTCAAATCAATGTCGCTTTGCTCCATTTGTTCAGGCGTGGGGTTTGCAATGAACTGCCCGTTGACCCGCCCCACCTTGACGCCGGCAATGGGACCGTTAAAGGGGATGTCGGATATTTCCAGGGCCGCAGAAGCCCCGATCATGGCAAGTATGCCCGGGTCGCACAACTTATCCGTGGACAATACGGTTGCGATCACCTGGGTTTCAAAATTATAGCCATCTTCAAACAGAGGCCGGATGGGCCGGTCAATGAGACGGGCGTTCAAGGTTTCATGCTCCGAGGGCCGGCCGATTTCCCGTCTGAAATAGTTGCCCGGAATTCTGCCCGCCGCATAAATTTTTTCCTGGTACTCCACGGACAGGGGCAAAAAATCCATGTCATTTTTGGCATCTTTGGCAGCCACGGCAGTGACAAGAACCACGGCTTCTCCGTACTGCACCACCACTGCCCCCGAGGCCTGTTTGGCAATTTTCCCCGTACTGATGGTCAATTCTTTGCCGCCGATATCGGCTGATACAACTTTTTCCATAACTTCTCCTGATAAACTTAAAATTTGGATAGTGTCCATCCGGCAATCCGGGTGGGCACCAAAAGAACGGGCGGCATAAGGTGGGGAAAAGGGCTTACATATCATAAACCCGCATATTTACCATCAAACAGCCCCGCCAAACAACCCATTGGCCGCAAAGGTTGATTTGATAGCAAAGATGCGAACTTATATAAAAGCCGTTCCCGTCTTGTACCGCCCTGCTGAAAACAAAAACCGGTTTTTGATGACCCAAAACGCATCAAAAACCGGTTTAGTAAGGTCATCTTATCTTCTGAGTCCGAGCTTCTCAATCAATGAACGATATCTGTTAATATCTTTCTTCTTGAGATAGTCCAGAAGACTTCTGCGCCGACCGACCAGGATTAAAAGCCCCCGTCTTGAATGGTGGTCTTTCTTATGGGTCTTCAGATGATCGG
Organism: uncultured Desulfobacter sp.; assembly: GCF_963665355.1. Taxonomy (GTDB): domain Bacteria; phylum Desulfobacterota; class Desulfobacteria; order Desulfobacterales; family Desulfobacteraceae; genus Desulfobacter. The sequence goes on along the minus strand of NZ_OY762229.1, from coordinate 2,090,954 downwards.
TCAGGTAGCTGATCCTGTGGGTTAAAATGGCCACCTGAACCTCAGGTGAACCGGTATCGGACTCATGGAGCTTGAATTGTTGAATCATCTCCTCTTTGTTTTCTGCAAGTAGTACCACTGTAACACTCCTTTATTTGGAATAGATTAAAATTCGATGCCATAAATATACAAGCAGTTCATTTAAATCGCCTTTTATCCAATATTCCATTCAGAAAAAAGCCCGATGAACTACCCGGACATCGCAGAGACAACCTGATATCATTACCAGTTAGGCGTTAAAAACGCAACAATATTTGTATGTTTGCCCGGATTTGTCCAAAGTTACGATGGCCAGTAAGTTCTGTTCAGAATCCAGCGCCCGGATATCCGGGATATTGTACCGGGATTGATCTTTATCACTATCCATCGACAACGTATCGGGCATGGGGATCCCATCCACAGACAGGGGCTGACCACACCTGATTTTTCCGGCTGTTTCGCTGTCCACCGTTATGGCGGCAAGAAAATCCAAGCACCGTGACATGGGTATAAACCGGGACTCTATATCTTTGGGCGACATCTCTCCAAGAAGGTCAAGATCCACAGCATGTTCAATTTTAAACTGGCCGGCCATGGTGCGCTGCAGGGCAGACAGATGGGCACCGCACCCCAGTGCCGCCCCGATATCATGGGCCAGACTCCGAATATAGGTTCCGCCCGAACATGTTACCGGCATATCAAAAACCGGATGGCCGTGCTCATCCATGCGATAATTTTCCATGGCAATGGCCGTGATTTCAATGGGCCGGGGGGGCTTTTCAATCATCTGTCCCTGGCGGGCCAGCTTATATAAAGGCTGCCCGTTGTGTTTCAGGGCCGAGTAAGCCGGAGGAATCTGCTCCTGGGCTCCCCAAAACCCTGCCACAACCCCTTGAACCTGCTCCGAATTCAAGGCAGCCAGAATGCCGGGAGGCGCCGTATACGTAACAGTGCCGGTACAGTCCAAGGTATCTGTTTCGACCCCAAGGGTAACCTGGGCATAGTACCCTTTAACACCTTCTAAAAAATACTTTGAAATCCGGGTAGCCTGGTTCACTGCAATGGGAAGTACCCCTGTGGCAAAGGGGTCCAGGGTGCCGGTATGTCCGATTTTTTTGACCTTGATCAGGCGCTTGAGCCGGTTGACCACCCCGGCTGATGAGATGCCTTCGGGTTTATTAACAACAAGAATACCGCTTTTCATTCATCCCAATCGCAGTACTACTCGCAGTCCAGGTCGCAGGAAGCGCCGTCCGGCGCATCGGGGTCCGGGTCCGGGTTTTCACCTTTGGGGGCTGCATCAATGAGGGCATCCAGACGGGCAGCGTTGTCAAAGGAGTCATCATGGATAAAGCGCAATTCAGGCATGATCCGCAGGCCCAGTTTCGGGGCAATTCTTTTTTTGATAAACCCTTTGGACTTCTGGAAGCCTTCCAGGGCCTCACGGATTCTTTTTTTATCCCCGAACACCGTGATATAGACCTGGGCCAGGCTCAGATCCGGGGACATTTTTACGGCGGATACGGTTGCCATCTCCATTCTGGGGTCCTGTATCTTTTTGGACAAAAGTTCTGTTATGGCCTGCTGAATCTGCATGGAGACCCGCTCGGCACGTGCATATGGTTTCATTGGCCGATCCTGCTATCCCTGGTATTTAATCTCTTCAACTTCATAACACTCAATGGCGTCACCCACTTTGATATCATTGTACCGTTCAAGACCGATACCACACTCATACCCCTGCTCAACTTCCTTAACATCATCTTTGAACCTGCGCAGAGAAGACAGCTCCGTATCACATTTAATAATACCGTCACGCAGCAGACGCACTTTCTTGCCGCGCACCACCTTGCCTTCCGTGATACCGCATCCGGCAATGGTTCCGATCTTGGGAACCACGAAGGTGTCCCGGACCTCTGCCCGGCCAATGATATTTTCCCGGAACGTGGAGGGCATCATGCCGTCGAGGGCGGCTTTGATATCATTGATCACATCGTAGATGATATCATAGAAGCGCATATCCACATTCTCATCCTTGGCCAGCTTGCGGATTTGGGGCGTAGGCCGGACATTGAACCCGATGATGATGGCATCGGATACCGCAGCCAGGGAGACGTCTGATTCATTGATAGTGCCCACGCCGGAATGAACGATCTTAACATCCACCTCATCCTTGGCCAGCTCTTTGAGAGAATCGTTAAGCGCTTCAATGGAGCCCTGGACATCAGCCTTGACAATGAGCTTAAGCTCTTTAACCTCGGCACTGCCTAGATTTTCAAACATTTTTTCCAGGTTGGCCCGGCTCTTTTTGGCCAATTCCTTGGCACGCTGTTTCTGCATACGATGGGCTGCAATCTGCTTTGCATCCTTGTCCGACGCCACAGCCACGAACTCGTCACCGGCATCGGGCACACCCGCCAGCCCCACGATCTCCACAGGTGTGGACGGCCCTGCCGATTCCACCCGGTTTCCGGAATCATCAATCATGGCCCGGATGTGGCCGGAATGAAGACCGCATACAATGGGATCACCATCCCTTAAGGTCCCCTGCTTTACCAGAACCGTGGCCACAGCGCCGCGTCCGGTATCCAGACGGGATTCCACCACATAACCTGTGGCATTGCGATCCGGATTGGCCCGCAGCTCCAGAACTTCAGCCTGGAGCAGCACCATTTCCAGCAGCTCATTAATTCCCTGACCGCTTTTGGCGGAAACCTTTACAAAAATAACATTGCCGCCCCACTCTTCGGACAACAGATCATATTCGGCCAGTTCACGCATAATGCGGTCCGGGTCAGCACCAACCTTGTCCATTTTATTCACAGCCACCACCACAGGTACGCCTGCAGCCTTGGCATGGTTGATGGCCTCAACGGTCTGGGGCATGACGCCATCGTCGGCAGCCACCACCAGAATAACAATATCGGTAACTTGAGCCCCCCGGGAACGCATGGCCGTAAATGCGGCATGACCTGGCGTATCAAGGAAGGTGATCCGCCCGCCGTTAGGGGTTTCCACATTATATGCACCAATGTGCTGTGTGATGCCACCGGCTTCCCCACTGGTGATCTTGGACTCCCGGATCACGTCCAGCAATGAGGTTTTACCATGGTCAACGTGGCCCATGATGGTAACCACAGGAGGGCACCATTCCAGATTTTCCTCGTCTTCAGCCTCGGGGGCCACATTAAGCAGTGTCTCCTCCTCAAAATTTGCCTTTTCAACTTCAAAGTCAAATTCTGCAGCCACAAGGGATGCCGTGTCAAAATCAATGGTCTGATTCACCGTGGCCATCACGCCCAATCCCATGAGTTTAACGATCATTTCGTTGGCTTTGATACCCATACGCTTGGCAAGTTCGGACAACTCAATGGCCTCATCTATTTTCACGCGGCGCTTGATTGCCTTGGGTGTGGTAATCTGGGTTTTCTGAAAACCGCTTTTGTTTCCCTTGGGGTCTTTTCTGCCCTTCTTTTTCCGGCCACTCCCCCTGCCCTGGTATAGATCATCACCCTCCACCACAGCTTTTTTCTTGCGTCTTTTTTTCCTGGAACCGGCCCCGTCAGAACTATCGTCGCCATTACGTTCCCATCCCCGCTTACGCTCATTGGGAACCTCAGGCTGCATAGCCACACCCTGCCCCGGATTATCAGGACCGTCCGTTTGCGGTTCCGGCTGTCTGCGGACAGGTCGGTCATGGTCATTTCCGTTTGGAGCATGATTCTCCCCGGCTTTCATCCGCTTTAAATTTTCTAGAACCATGGGATCAGCCACTCTGACAATCTTGGCAGGGGTTGTTTTCTTTTTCTTCTTTTTACGTTTGCTCTGGGCACCTGCCTCGTCGTCCTGGGTTTCATCCCCACCGGACTGTGGCGTATTTTCTTCCTGATCCGGATCCAGGTCCTGGTCTATCTCTTGGCCCACCGGTTCCGGCATTACTTCATCTTCACCGGAATCTTCGGGTTCAGGCGCATTGTTTGCCGCTACGTTTGCATCTTCAGATTCAGCCTGTACTGCAGGCGTTTCTGTGGTGTCGCTTTCCGGCTGTTTTACAATGTCTTTATTTTCGGCAGGGACAACATCAATGGCGTCCTGAAAAACAGCAGGCTCTTTTTCCGACTCTGGTGCTTTTTCCACCTTGGCGGGCTTGATGATCTTGGCAGGTTCGCTGTTTTTGGACACAACTTTCCTGGCAGACCGTCTTGCAACTTTCTCTTTTTTGGATTCAGGCATGATCTCACTGTCCGGGGTGTCAATCGTTTTTAACGGCTCACCTGCTACAGCACCATCTCCCAGCCCCAATTCACCTGTTTGATCAGTGTCCTGTAACGTCGTATCTTCGGGCTCGAATGAGTCATCCATATCCTCATCCATCTCTTCTGGCTCATTAGTCTTGGATCTGGTCTTTGTTCTGCGCCTGCGGATCACCGAGGGACGAACTTTAACTTCATTATTAGAGCGCTTCTTTTTACCAAATAAATGCTGTTTAATAGCAGCGACATCACTGTTATCCAGAGCGCTCATATGACTTTTTGCATCAATTTTGAGCTCCTTTAACTTTTCAAGAAGCTGATTGTTTGTCATGTTCAGATCTTTAGCTAACTCGTATACCCTGACCTTGGCCATTCGTTGCCCCCAGTAATCCTCTATAGTTGATTCTTTTGAAATTTGTTTTCTGTGTTACCGATGCAACAATACTTACTCATCTGCTTTTTCAGGTTTTTCAGGCTGCCCATTTTCTTGTTCATCTTCCTGATTATTTTCCTGCTCATCTTCTTGCTCTATTTCATGCACATCTTTTACATCGACATCAGCAAACGTTTCCCCATCGCCGGCATTATCATCCATATAAGTGGCGGTATCCTGGACCGATGCAGGCTGCAGTACCCCCCCCCGGGCCCTTTGCCGCTCATTTTCCATCAGACGCCCAGCCTCTTCAATCATTGTCTGGGCATCTTCCACTGGAATATTCAAAAAGGCCGCAATATCCTCGGGTACGGCATCCATAATATCCAGAAAAGAGGAATAACCGGCCTTAAACAGAATTTCTGCGGCAGGCAGCCCCACTGTGGACAGCTTCATCAGACTGTCGTATCCCTCCTTGACCTCCCGGCTGTACTCCTCTTCACTGGTGACTTCAAGATGCCAACCGGTAATCTCACAGGCAAGTGACACATTCTGACCGCCTTTACCTATGGCAATGGAGAGATACTCATCATTGACAATGACCTCCATGGACTGATTGTCTTCATCAATGATAACCCTTGCAATTTCAGCCGGGGACAAGGCATTGCAGACAAATCTTGCAATGTCCGGACTCCATTGGACAATATCTATTTTCTCCCCACGCAATTCCTGGACAATATTCTGAACCCGGTTGCCTTTAATACCCACACAGGCACCCACAGGATCCACATCGGAATCAATGGAGGAGACTGCAATTTTTGCCCTTATACCAGGCACCCGGGCAGCTCCCCGGATGGTAACAATGCCTTCGGCCACTTCGGGAACTTCGGTTTTAAAAAGTTCCACCAGGAATTCCGGATGGGTACGGGACAAAATAATCTGAGCGCCTTTGGATTCTTCCAGCACATCCAGAACATAGGCCCGGATCCGGTCTCCGCGCTTATAACTTTCCTTGGGCATCTGTTCTCTTGGCCGCAGCACAGCCTCGGCCTGTCCGAGGTTGATAATGATGGCACCGCGGTCAAACCGCTGAACAATCCCATTGATTATTTTGCCTTTTTTATGAATAAAGTTCTCATAAACGGCATTGCGCTCGGCTTCGCGCATTTTCTGTATAATCACCTGTTTGGCGGACTGAGCGGCAATACGCCCGAACTCTTCGGTATCCATTCTAATTCCCAAAGAATCACCAATTTCACATTCGGGATCAAATTCAAGCCCGTCCTCCAGGGTCAACTCGCTGTCAGGATACTCAACCTCTTCCACAACCTCTTTAAAATGGAAAACCTCAACATCTCCGCTTTTTTCATCATAATGGACTTCGATATCTGCCCTTGGGCCGATCTTTTTTCTGGCGGCAGAAACAATGGCCTCCTTCAAGGTATTAATAAGGATTTCCACATCAATACCCTTTTCACGGCTTACCTGATCGATCACCCTTTTTATGTCTGTAATAAACATGTTAAATGTTCTCCATTTTACTGACCTGCTAGATTTGCTCTGCTGATATTGCTTCCGGCAATATCGAAGGACCTTCCGTCAACGGCAATCGTTACAGAATCATCATTTGTTTTCTCAAGAATCCCGGTGAACTTTTTTCTTCCCTCAATGATTTCGTGGGTTTCAATTTTAATTCGTTCACCCTGGAATCTGATAAAGTCCGCCCTTGTCTTCAATGGGCGGTTTGGGCCGGGAGATGATACTTCCAGACGGTAAGGACCAATATCCTCAATGTGAATATCGATCAGATCCCCAAGTTCCCGGCTGACAGCGACGCAGTCATCCAGGCCAACCCCTTTTGGCTTGTCCATATAAATACGGACAAATTTCTGCCGGTTATGGACAACACATTCAATATGGACCAGCTCCAGTCCCAAAGATTCAATCAGAGGCTGGGCCACAGCCTGAATCTGCTGCTCAACAGCACCGAACTCTTTAATATTTATAAATGCCATATTCTGCAGTAACCGTTCTTTTTCCACAAATACAAAAACGGGCAGATGCCCGTTCCCGATACTAATAAAACTAAACAATCCTTACCAGAACATCAGGTTCAGATCATATCTTTTCCCCAAACAAGTGGAACTAGCCTGCCACCTCATACCAAATTACTTTGGAGCGGGCAACGAGGCTCGAACTCGCGACATCAAGCTTGGGAAGCTTGCACTCTACCAACTGAGTTATGCCCGCACATTAGCTGCTCTTTATAACAGGGCGCCATACATTTGTCAACCCCCTTATATAACCGTATTTTTCTAATCACCCCTGGCTTTTCGTGGGTAACATGCCGCCTTTAAAATTACCCTGGCAGATTGGCCTCAAAATCATCAAGAATTTTCCGGGAAATCTGCTCATGAATCTTCTTAATGTTATTTTCTGTCAAGGTTTTTGAGGCAGAGCGGTAAACTACCCTGAATGACAGCGACTTGTTGTCTTCACCTATGTTGCTGCCTTCAAATACATCAAAAAGAAAATAATCTTCAATCAGAGGCTGATTTTTGGCAAAAGCAGAAATCGTATCCATTATATCACCGACCTGGATATATTTTGGCACGATGAACGTAGCATCCCTGGAAATCGAAGGGAATTTAGGCAGGGCTACCGCCTGGATAGATTCTGGCACCGCCTTTTCAAGACTGTCCATATCCAGGTCAAAAAGAAACGCATCCTGCTTCAACCCAAAAGCCGCACCGACGCCGGATGCAATTTTACCAAGGACACCAAGGACAAGGCCATCTTTCACCACACGGGCACCATACCCCGGCTCAAAATAAGGACAGGTCAGGCCATCGACCCTTTCATAAAGAACACCGGAAATCTGAAGCGAGGCAAGCAGCCCCTGAACAACACCCTTAAGATCAAAAAAATCTACGGCTTCCTTTTTGGAATACCAGACCTGATCACTGCGATACCCGGCAATTAACCCGCCAACGACTTCCACTTCCTCGGGCTGCTCGCCCGGGGCCGTATCAAAAAATATTTTTCCGATCTCAAACAATTTAAGCGCATCTACCTGCTTAGAGGTATTCCTGCCCATGGCATCCAGCAAACCGGGCACAATGGATGTCCTGAGCACCGACATCTGGTCGGATATGGGATTTAAAATCTCGACCATACGGGTTCTTTTGTCCGTCTCTGCAATGCCCATACGTGCACAGGCATCCTTGCGGATAAAATTATAATTGATGGCCTCACAAAACCCGAACCCGGTCATGGCCTGCCGGATCTTGCTGCGCAGCACCATACGGCCTGCAAGAGGTTTACCTTTGGCCCTTACCAGAGGATAACTGGTTTCAATTTTATTATATCCCCACAACCGGGCCACCTCTTCGGAAAGATCCTCGGATCGGGTCACATCCACCCTAAAGGAAGGGACATGAACCTGCAGATGGCCATTTTCCATTTTTTCCACACCAAAGTCGACGGATCCAAGAATCTGGGCCATCTCATCACCGGAAAACGAGGTACCCAAACGCACATTCAATGCATCGGGACTCAATTCAATGGTAATGGGCTCGGCCATGACAGGATTTTCATCGATAATTTCCTGGGCAATGGTAGCCGAACACAACTGAGCCATTAATGAAACAGCTCTTTTCAAGGCAAACATGGTACCCGAAGGGTCCACACCTCGTTCAAATCTGTGGGAGGCATCCGAGGCAATACCCGTTCTTTTTGCAGTACGGCGGATTGATACAGGATTAAAATAGGCACTTTCCACCAGCACCCGGGTGGTGGCTTCGGTAATTTCAGAATTCTCCCCCCCCATGACACCGGCAATACCCACAGGCTTCTCTCCATCACAAATCATGAGCATTTCAGGATCAAGCTTATGGCGCTTTGAATCAAGGGTGGTAAATTCAAGGGGAGCACCACCGGGTTTTCCGGCGGTCCTGACTATAATTTTGCTTTTGGCAATATTATCATAATCAAAGGCATGCAAAGGCTGCCCGGTTTCCATCATGACAAAGTTGGTGATATCCACCACATTATTAATGGAAGAGAGACCCACAGCTTCAAGGCGCTGCTTCAGCCAGAGAGGAGAAGGACCGACCTTGACGTCAAAAAGCATGCCTGCAGCATACCTTGGGCACAATTGAGGATCTTCAATCTGGACCGTGATGAAATCATTGATATCCCGGGAATCCATTCGTGCCTCAGGAAAATCCACATCCGGCAGAGAGACCTTGCTTGGGGGCTCTATAAACGCCCCGATTTCCCGCGCCACACCGATAAGGCTCAGGCAGTCCGGCCGGTTGGGGGTCAGATCAATCTCAAATACCGCATCAGTCAGTTTCAGGGCCAATTCAAGAGGAGTTCCGGTAACAAATTCACCGTCAAGATCCATGATACCGGATGCGTCATCAGCAAGCATCAACTCCGCAGCCGAACAGAGCATACCATGGGAAGGTTCGCCCCTCAGCTTACTTTTTTTGATTTTAAAATCACCAGGCAGCACGGCCCCCGGCAGAGCACAGGCCACATACATACCTTCCCGGACATTGGGCGCACCGCAGACAATGGGCGCGAACTCCCCGTTTCCTATATCCACGGTACAGCAGGTAAGCTTGTCAGCATCGGGATGCTGTTTTGCCTGCACAACCTGGGCAACAACCACATTGTCCAGGTAATCATAAAGACCATCCACACCATCAACTTCAAGACCGGCCATGGTGAGCCTGTCGGATATTTCCTGGGGATCAAGATCAACGGGAATATATTCACGCAACCAGCTTAAACTGACTTTCATAATTAGAACTGCCCTAGAAAACGCACATCGTTTTCGAAATATTTTCTGATATCATCAATTCCGTACTTGAGCATGGCAACCCTCTCCATACCAAGGCCAAAGGCAAACCCCGTATACTTTTGGGTATCATAACCAACATTCTCAAACACAGCCGGGTGAACCATGCCGGATCCCAGAATTTCAATCCAGCCGGTATTCGAACAGACCCGGCAGCCTTTGCCCTTGCACATGACGCAACGGATATCAACCTCCGCACTGGGCTCGGTAAAGGGGAAAAAACTGGGTCTGAACCGCAGCGAAGTATCCTTATCGAAAAACTGCTGAACAAAAGTAGTCAGAACCCCTTTAAGATCCCCAAAGGAGACATTTTCATCCACCATCAGACCTTCGACCTGATGAAACATGGGGGTATGAGTCAAATCCGAATCACAGCGAAACACCTTGCCCGGAGAAATAATGCGCACAGGCGGTTCACTTTTCTCCATCACCCGGGGCTGGGAACCCGATGTATGGGTTCTCAAAACGATATTTTCAGATACATAAAACGTATCCTGCATGTCCCTGGCCGGATGATACTTGGGAATATTCAGGGCCTCGAAGTTATAATAATCGGTTTCAACCTCCGGACCTTCGGCAATGTCAAAACCTAACCTCAGAAAGATACCGCAGATCTCATCAATCACCTGGGTGATGGGATGAAGAGCGCCCTTTTTCACCATTCGCCCGGGCAACGTGATATCAATACCTTCCGCACCCCCTGCTGCACTGGCGTCCAAAACAGACTGGGCCTGCCTTACCGCACTTTCAAGCTTTACCTTGAGCAGATTACCATTTTTCCCCGCCCCAGGTCGTTCATCCACCGGAAGGGATGGAATATTGCGCAAAAAGGAGGTAAGCACCCCTTTGCGGCCGAGAAAATGAATAGATACAGACTCAAGGACATCCCTTGAGTCTGCCGCGCTGATTTGTTCCAGGGCCTGTTTTTCAATGTCTTCGAGATTGTTTTGCAAGGTTCCCCCGAAAATAACTTTAGTTCAGTTTGGCAGATGCCTGGACAGCCAGTTGGGAAAAACCCGCGGGATCGGATACAGCCAGATCGGCCAGAACTTTTCTGTCCAGTTCACTGCCGGCCAGCTTTAATCCGTTCATGAACCGGGAATAGGACAACTCATTCATCCGCGCACCGGCGTTAATACGTACAATCCACAATTTTCTGAAATCTCTTTTTCTTGCCCGCCGGTCCCGGAAAGCATACATTAATGCTTTATCCACCGCATCTGCAGCTGTTCTATAAAGCTTACTTCTTCCACCCCTGAAACCCTTTGCCAACTGGAGCACTTTGTTGCGGCGCCGTCTTGCCTTAAACCCTCTTTTAACTCTCATTTGATCTACACTCCTTGTTCTACCATCAGCCAACCGGTACATTGGCCGGTTTTCATGTCAATATTTTTAAAAACACCGCCAAGATCGATTAGCCGTAAGGCAGCATCCGGCGAACTTCTTTCATATCACAGCCTGCGACAATCTGGGGCTGACGAAGACTTCTCTTCCGTTTGGTGGTCTTTTTGGTCAGAATGTGACTGGCATTGGCTTTGCGGAATTTGTATTTGCCTGACCCGGTTTTTTCAAACCGCTTGGCAGCCGCACGGCATGTTTTAATTTTTGGCATAATTAAATCTCCTGAAGGTTCACAATATTATAAAAACTAAAGGCGGTATATACACGATATACCACCATACGTAAATATCCCTTTGACACCGAAACTCTTTAAAAAAATTTAAAACAGCTAACCGGTGATTATTTTGGACCCAGCAGCATGGTAATGACCCGCCCTTCATATTTGGGGGTCTGCTCAACCAGAGCAAAGTCTTTGGTCATCTCCATTATTTTTTCCAAAATGGCGTTGGCCTGTTCCTTGAGCATGAATTCACGCCCCCGGAAAACAAGTGTGATCTTCACCTTGTCACCACCGGAAATAAACTTTTCTACGTGCCGGACTTTGGTTTCAAGATCATGGTCGTCTGTTTTGGGACGAACCTTAATCTCCTTAATCTGAACACTTTTTTGCTTCCTTTTAGCTTCCTGCTTTTTCTTAGTCAGCTCGTACTTATACTTTCCATGATCCATTATTTTACAGACAGGAGGCTTAGCATCCGGAGATACCTCAACCAGATCCAATTCTTCGCTTTCAGCAATACGCAGCGCCTCAGCAACCGATACAATGCCTATCTGCCCACCATCAGAACCGATAACCCGAATCTCAGTGGCTCTGATCCCTTTATTCACTCTTGTCTGATCCTGCTTAACTCGCTTAGTAGATATTTTAACCTCCCGCCGCAGCATAAAATTATAACCATGTCAATATAACAAGCTTAACCTTGCAATTATATATATATTAGTCACACTAATCAAGAACTATTTTTCTGCTTCTAAATTACGCTTTTCTGACCTATGCCATTGATCAAGCGTATAAGATTCCAAAAGACTGTCTTTCCAGTATAAGTTAGCATCTTTATTAAAGAAATTATAAAAAAGGTCAAGGCTTTTTTTACGCAGCACATGGGGAATTACCTTTATCTGGGCGTCCCTATAAAGAGGCCTCAGGAGCTGCCGATCCATGCCGGTTCCCCCTCCCATTACATCTTCATAGGCAAATACGACGGTCCGGATACCCGCCAGAATAATTGCGGCAAAACACATGAGACAGGGCTCCATGGTGCAAAACAAAACCGCCCGTTCAGGGATAAATCGAATATCCGACGACTCAAGGGATTTAAGGGCACGTATTTCTGCGTGGTCAATTTCGCTAAAAAAAGATCCCTTCCCTGAAGTTCCGGATCTGGCCCCAGAGGCGATCACCTGCCCGTCTTGCACAATCACGCACCCGACAGGGAACTGCCCTTGCCCATAAGCTATGCGGGCTTGTTCAAGGGCCTGATCCATAAAAAACGAATAATCCAAAAAGAAACTCCTTTTCTTATGCGTGTTTTTTTTGTTAAAAGCTGTATTTATTTTGATTTTTATTTTATTTCAATACTGTTTTGATGAATACAAAAAACCCCAAAATAGAGCAAACACCCAGTATCCGGGAAATCTTCCAGGAACGGGAGCACAATTTCCTGTCAAGATATGGCACGCCAAGCACCATCGCCGAACGCCGTCATTCTGAAGTTGTTCATTGCAAAATCAGAACCCCCTTCCAGCTGGACCGGGACCGGATTGTATATTCCAATGCTTTCAGACGATTAAAATACAAAACCCAGGTATTTTTATCCCCTTTGGGCGACCATTACCGAACACGGCTCACTCATACCTTTGAAGTTTCTGAGACGGCAAGAAATATTGCCCGGGCCATGCGCCTGAATGAGGATCTTGCCGAAGCCGTTGCCCTTGGCCATGATTTAGGACATACACCTTTTGGTCACGCCGGAGAAACCGCTCTGATCCAGATACACACCTCCCGCTTTACCCATTCCGATCAAAGCCTGAGAGTCGTGGATGTGTTAGAAAACAAAGGCAAGGGCCTGAATCTCACAAACCAGGTCAGAGACGGTATTCTCAAACACTCCAAGGGATTTGGCAATATCATTCCGGCCACCCTCGGCGAAACCGCATCCACCATTGAAGGACGGATTGTCCGTATAGCAGACATCATTGCCTACCTGAACCACGATCTCGATGATGCTTTGCGCGGCAAAGTGATCTCCAGGGACGATGTGCCGGACATCTGCATCCAAAAGCTTGGCACGACCCACTCTGCCCGGGCGTCTACAATGATGGAACAGCTGGTTTACAACAGCGGGCCAAAAAACGGAGAGTTTATTTTAGACATGGGCCGAGAGACAATGGAAGCCATGACGGTTCTAAGAAAATTTCTCTTTGAAAAGGTATACCGCTCTCCTGCGGTTCACGGAGAATTTGTAAAGGCAAAAAAAGTAATTATCGGTCTTTACAACTATTTCATGGAAAATCCCGATGAGATGCAAAAAGAGCTGGAGAAAATGGAAATGGCGCCCTGGGATTCAGCTACAAGCACACTGAACCGCTCCGTATGCGATGTCATTGCCTCCATGACAGACCGGTACGCACTTAAACTTTACGCCCGTCTGTTTTTCCCAAACCCTCTGGTATAAAAGGGCACATTATCACCATGACAGAAATACCGGAATATTTTCTCCCCCTGACCCAGCTTTACCATGACATGGACTGCGCGTGGGATCAGGTTGCAAAGCGTTATGGGTTTCAGTGCAACGGTTGCGAAGACAACTGCTGTTTGTCTCTTTTCTTTCACCACACCCATGCAGAAGTATCTTTTCTGCAATTTGGATTTCAGACATTACCCGTTAAAGACCAGGAGCATGTGTTGGCACTGAGTCGGGAATACTGCCGCCAAACCTTTGAGCAACCCGCAGAAAACCACAACCGGCCGACATCCAGAAAACTTCCCTGCCCCCTGCTCAAAACGGATCGTTGCAGCCTCTACCACTTCAGACCAATGATCTGCCGGCTACACGGACTGCCCCATGAACTTCACAAACCTGGATTCAATGTCATAAAAGGACCAGGTTGTGATGCCGGAAAATTTGACACACGGACATACATTCCTTTTGACCGGACCCCATTTTATAAACAGATGGCTGTTATAGAAATGAATTTCAGACAGCAGACAGGTAAAACAGAAAAAATCAAAAAAACCATTGCACAAATCCTTGCAGATTCACCCCCGCAGCGATAACGCAACCCAAAGACGCCTTGACAGCTCAATTACAATCCTTTATTTAATTATGAAAGTACCAATAAGCTACTGAGTTACTTTCATGTTTTGTTGTGGTTTGGACCTGGCAGCTGATATATCACATCAGCCCATGGCTGTTATTCTAAAATCTTTCATTAAACGCTTCTTCTATCAGAATCATAAACCAAATATTGAGGGGAGAAACTCAATGTCAAGCGGTCTATATATCACCGCCACCCAGGCGGGAGCCGGCAAGTCAGCCATTGCGCTGGGCGTAATGGAAATGCTTTTTCGAAAACTGGACTGCGTGGGATTTTTCAGACCCATCATCACCACTGACCCCGAAGAAGCCTGGGATCAGGATATTGAACTGATGTCCAGCCAATATAACCTTGACCGGCCCTATGGGACCATGTACGGCGTCACCCGGACCGAGGCGGACCAGCTGTTAAGCCATGGTAAAAAAGACGAGCTGCTTGAAAAAATAATCGAAAAATACAATGACGCCAAGGAGAGGTGCAGCTTTATTCTGTGCGAGGGAACAGATTTCGTATCCTCCACCACAGGTGTGGAATTCGACATCAATGCCACCATTATCCAGAACCTGAACAGCCCCGTACTCCTGGTGGCGGACGCCCACAACAAATCCATGGAAGAGGCAGCCACACTCACCGGCATGACCTTGGATTCCCTGCAAAGCAAGGGATGTCACATCCTGGGCACCATAATCAACCGCGTGCCCCCTGCCGACCATCCCCACATTATTGATTATTTTAGAAAAACAGGGTTATTCCCCGATCAGGTCATATATGCTGTCCCCGAAGAGGAGACACTGGCCAACCCGACCATTGCAGAAATTGCAAGCGCCCTGGGTGCAAAGGTACTTCTTGGAAACGACCAGATCTATCGCCATGCCCGGGGATTTACCGTTGCAGCCATGCAGCTGACCAACCTGTTAAGCAGAATTGACCACGGCACTTTGATCATCACTCCGGGAGACAGGGCCGATGTCATAGTGGGATGCATGGCAGCCCTGTCTTCGGATTCCGTGGAAAATGTTTCGGGCATCATTCTGACCGGCGGCCTCATCCCCGAAGGGCCGGTGTGGGAACTCATCAAAGGCATCCCCGATGCTGTGCCCGTACTCAGCGTCAAAGAAAACACGTTTCCCACCGCAGTCAGCGTACAAAAAATCCAGAGCATGATTTCCCCGTATGATGACAGAAAAATCACCCGGACCCTGGCACTGTTTGAACAGCATGTGGACATCGACAAAATGATGGATAAAGTCATCACCACGGACACCACCATTATGACACCCAAGATGTTCGAATACGAACTGATACGGAAAGCCCGGATATTCAAAAAACGGATCGTGCTGCCCGAAGGAGATGAGGACCGCATATTGCGTGCAACTGAAACCATACTGCGGCGTGGAATCGCGGACATCACCCTCCTTGGCGATGAAAAAAAGATCCGTCAGAAAATCAGAAAACTTGGCCTGCGCATGAACGGGTTTGAAATCATCAACCCTGAAAAATCCGAACTGTTAGAGATGTATGCCCAGGTTTACTGCGATTTAAGAAAGCACAAGGGCATGACCATCGAAAATGCCCGGGACCGGGTAACGGACGTCAACTACTTCGGCACCATGATGGTGCATATGAATGATGTAGACGGTATGGTATCGGGTGCTGTGCACAGCACTGCAGCCACCATCATACCATCTTTTGAAATCATTAAAGCCAAAAATCCGCAGACCCCTGTATCGGGACTCTTCTTCATGTGCCTGCCCCACAGGGTGTTAGCCTACGGCGACTGCGCCATCAATCCGGATCCCAACGCGGAACAACTGTCGGAAATTGCCATCACCTCGGCGGAAACCGTAAAAATGTTTGACATCGAACCAAGAATCGCCATGCTTTCATATTCCACGGGGACATCGGGCAAAGGCAAGGATGTTGACAAGGTCAGGGAAGCCACCCTGATCGTCAAGCAGAAACGTCCGGACTTGCTCATTGAAGGTCCCATCCAGTATGATGCAGCCATAGAACCCGATGTGGCAAAAACCAAAATGCCAGACTCTCCTGTGGCCGGAAAAGCCACTGTTTTTATTTTTCCGGACCTCAACACAGGAAACAATACCTACAAGGCTGTACAGCGCTCATCCAACGCCGTAGCCGTAGGTCCGACGCTGCAGGGCTTGAACAAACCTGTAAACGACCTAAGCCGGGGATGTCTTGTAACCGATATCATCAACACCGTGGCAATCACAGCCATCCAGGCCGCCGAACAGGATTGGAAAAGAAAGAGTTAATGGGCGTGGACCTGATTTTCGTATACCGCCTTATAGCGCTCTTTTGTATAATAGATGAATTCCTGAAGAACAGATGAAAAATATTTATCCTTATGCCAGATCGTGTAAAAGGACCGGGAAAATTTAAAATCTTTGATTTTGAGACGAAACAGCTGTCCGGACAAAAGTTCGTTCATTACGGAAATCCTGGACAGACAGCTGACCGCCCCTTTGTTTCCAAGCACAGACTTTACTGCTTCAGTATGGCCCACTTCCAAAAAGGGCTTAAACCGTTTTTTATATTTCTCTATATAATAAAGGAAAACCTCCCGGGTGCCCGACCCCTCCTCCCGGAGAATCCAGCGCTTTGATAAAAGCTCATCCATGCGGTAATCTTCATCCCGGACAAGATCCGGATCACCTGTCACCACATAAAGCTCATCAAGCCCCAGCACCTCCCGTTCAATCTCGGGGCTGTTGTAGTCTGCTTCCACAAACCCGATATCTACATCCCCCTCTTCAATGAGCCTGCCGATCTCTATGGTGTTGCCGGTTATTTTTTCCACACGGACCCCTTCATACAGTTCGGCAAATTCATAAATAATCTGGGGCAGGATGTAGTTGGCAATGGATGAACTGGCCCCCACCTTGATATGCCCCACCAGATCCTGATCCCTGAACATGGTTTCACTCTCCCGAAGACCAAAAACAAGGGGATCCACCATCCTGAAAAAATAGCGCCCGTTTTCATTGACCACCAGCCTCTTGTGGATGCGGTCAAATAATTGTTTTCCTAGAGTTTCTTCAAGGGATTTTATGGCCATGGATACGGCTGACTGGGTCAGACCGAAATCCTTGGCCACCTGACTTAAATGAGGTGTTTTTACAAGTGCAAGAAACAGCTCAAGTTGCCTTAATGTCAATAGCATAACCTCCTGCCTATCGTGAACGTCCCAGGAACGCGGAAAATTTTAAGCATATGTACCATGGGGAACATTTATATCACGCCGACAGATTTGCCAAAAGAACATATTCAAAAAAATTGATTGTTTTGTTCAATTTTTCTAAATTTGCGCCCCGGCACAAGCATCAAGCCCGGGGCCGGAAAGGTTATTCATTAATTCTCAGACAATACCCGGGGGCATTGGCGGCACCTTTGCGCCGCCCAGAACAAACCCGCCGTCTATGCGCAAAACAGCACCGGTCATGTAAGGGGCATCCCTGACAATAAAATTGACAGCGTTAACAACATCCGAAACCCTACCGGTGCGCCCGGTCAGGGTATGATTTATCAAGGACTGTTTTTCATCATCCGTCAAAACCTCCCGCCACCCCCTTGTTCCCTGGGCATGGCGGGTTTCAAATATGCCCAGCATCAATTCGTTCACCCGCACCGACGGGGCTCCCATCCGGGCCCATGTTTCGGTAAGAGTCCGCACCCCGCGGTTGGCAGCCGAATACCCCTCGTTGAAGACCAGGGCAGCAGGCCCTGATCTTCCGGTGATGGCTGCAACAGAAGAAATATTTATAACAACAGAATGGTCACCGGTCTTAAGTAAAGGGAACATCGCCTCAAAAACCCAGCGCTTAGCCTTCAGCGTGGTCTCAATCTCAAGATCCCACTGATCTTCGACATACGCCCCATGGACCACAGGCCATCCGCCGCGTTCGATATTGTTGACCAAAATATCCAGGCGACCATACCGGGAATTAATAAATTCTGCCAGAGAGACTATATCATCGGGTTTACGCAAATCTGCATTAATTATATGGTGCGGGGCGCCTGTCTTTTCAAATTCTGTTTCCATATCACAAAAGGCATCCGGCCAGTCATGGCGGGTAAGAATCAAATTTGCCCCCTGCCGGGCAAAATCCAGCCCAATGCCCTTGCCAATGCCCTTAACCGCCCCAAGAACCAGGGCAACTTTCCCTCTAATTTCCATAAGCTTTAGTCCTCAACTTCAAGGTCCCGGCCAAACAACTGGTATTTTATCCAGGCAATGCCAAAATTTAGCAAAGTCAAATCATCAGCCAAAATTTTTTTCACATATTCCCCGGACAATTTTAGTGAAGAAAGAAGGCCTTTTTCCGCAATCTGGTATTTAAAATCATCCAGGTCATACAAAGCCATATAAAAAATATCCTCTTCGGCAGGATCAAGTTTTCCGGGCCGTATCTGATTTTTCAGACTGATCAACTCAAGAATTTTATCGTTTTGCGCGTTATGGAGAGCCACATCCTGCCCCTTAAGCCATTGGGCGATGGTTACGCCATCCTGAACACCGAACCCCTTGCAGTGGTCTTCTTCAATCAAAGCAAAATACTCGACAATTTCCCCGGTTGCTCTGTCTTTTGCAACAGCCCGGGCCAAGGGATACATGCGGCAGGATGCGGGGCGGTCATAATATATGGAACATCCTGACGCTGTAACAAAGGGGCACGCATAGTCCGTGGCAGGATTGGCTTTGAAAGCAAGTACCGGCAGGCCGGAACCGGGTCCGGTATGACGGGATGTATATTCCCGCAAAAATGCTTTGGATGATAAATTCAGCGCAGCTTTCATTCTCAAAATATCATAGGGTGTCAATGCCTGATTCAAATCCCTGCAGCATTGATTAAAACAAGGGTTCTCCGGACCGCAGCTGAATTGCATGGGATCATCCAGGGCCACGGGAAGCATATCATCGCTCATGTTGTTTCCTTTATTAATTCTTAAGTTTCTGTGGGTTACGTGAAAAACAAACTCATTTAAATCGAGCTGTGTAAATTACCAGGATCCGGCTAATTTTTCCAGATGATTTTAAGGCACGCATTCACAAGATATAGTGCACATATTTAATAAGATGACATACATATTGTCGAATACATCATCATTCAAAAAAATTGAAGGAATCATTAAATCATTTTTTTTGAATTTTCTTGACACAGACCTTATCAGGGTGATATTCCCATATCATTTGTTCGGAGGACCAAGGCGTACTGGATAAGAATTCAACTGGTTCCAACCAATGGCCTCCAAAAGGTAAAAGGCTTTAATTACAGGCCCTTCTGAAATTTCGATCGGCCTTAATCTGGATAGATACAAATTGTCGCACAACGGTATTTGTGCAATTTTGATTAACCTACATTTATGGAGGTATTTTAAATGCCATCTTTTGTAATCGCAGAAAAATGTGACGGCTGTAAAGGCGGAGATAAAACCGCATGCATGTACATCTGCCCCAATGACCTGATGGTTCTGGATGCAAATGCAATGAAAGCTTACAACCAAGAACCGGATCAGTGCTGGGAATGCTACTCTTGCGTAAAAATTTGCCCGTCCCAGGCCATTGAAGTAAGAGGTTACTCTGACTTCGTGCCCATGGGCGCATCTGTACAGCCCATGATGGGCACCGAGGACATTATGTGGACCTGTAAGTTCAGAAACGGCGTTGTAAAACGCTTCAAGTTCCCCATCAGAACCACTCCCGAAGGCGAAGCCAACGCTTACATGGATCTGAAAGGTAAAGACCTGTCTTCTGGCCTGCTTTCCACCCAGGAAGCCGACGGTTATGTATTGGTTGCTCCTAGCGAATTGGCATAGGCTGCTAAAATTTAATTTCTGATACTTATAAAATTTTTGGAGGCATATAATGGCATTACCTAACAAACCCAATGGCGAAATTAAAGTCGTTAGAGAGCCGGCGGTAGAAAAAAGAGACGTTGATGTTCTGATCATCGGCGGTGGTATGGCTGCCTGCGGTACTGCATTTGAGATCAAAAAATGGGCTGATGACGACACCAAAATCC
Source organism: uncultured Desulfobacter sp. (assembly GCF_963665355.1). GTDB lineage: Bacteria > Desulfobacterota > Desulfobacteria > Desulfobacterales > Desulfobacteraceae > Desulfobacter. The sequence continues at coordinate 2,070,680 of NZ_OY762229.1, read as the reverse complement.
TGCTGGTTGACAAAGCTGCTCTGGAAAGATCCGGCGCTGTTGCCCAGGGCCTGTCTGCTATCAACACCTACATCGGTTCCAACAAACCTGAAGATTATGTCCGCATGGTTCGTAACGACCTGATGGGTATTGTTCGTGAAGACTTGATCTTTGACCTTGGCCGTCACGTTGATGATTCCGTACATCTGTTTGAAGAGTGGGGACTTCCCATCTGGAAAAAAACCGATGACGGCAAAAACATGGACGGCAAAAAAGGCCAGAAAATGGGTACCCTCAAGGCAGGAGCCACTCCTGTTCGTACCGGTAAATGGCAGATCATGATCAACGGTGAATCCTACAAGAGAATCGTTGCTGAAGCCGGTAAAAAAGCCCTTGGCGACGAAAACATCCTTGAAAGAGTTTTCATCGTTGAAATCCTCAACGACAAAAATGATCCCAAAAGAGCTGCCGGTGCAGTTGGTTTTTCCGTACGTGAAAACAAAGTATACATCATCAACGCAAAAGTTATGATGGTTGCCTGCGGTGGCGCGGTTAACATCTACCAGCCCCGTTCCGTTGCTGAAGGTAAAGGCCGTGCATGGTATCCTGTATGGAATGCTGGCTCCACTTACACCATGGCTCTTAGAGCTGGTGCTGAACTCTCCATGATGGAAAACCGTTTCACCCCGGCCCGTTTTAAAGACGGCTACGGCCCTGTTGGTGCCTGGTTCCTGCTGTTCAAAGCTAAAGTAGTTAACGGCCTTGGTGAATTCTATGCCGCTAACGAAGAAACCAAAAAAGAGCTTGAAAAATATGCACCGTACGGAACTGCTGCCGTAACACCGACCTGTCTGCGTAACCATCTGATGATGAAAGAATACAAAGAAGGCCGTGGTCCCATCATCATGGAAACCACCAAAGCCCTTGCTGCTCTTGGCGAAAGCATGGACAAGAAAGAGCTGAAGCATCTGGAATCAGAAGCTTGGGAAGATTTCCTTGACATGTCCGTTGGCCAGGCTGGTCTGTGGTGTGCTACCAACACCGAGCCCGAGAAAAAAGACTCTGAGATTATGCCCACCGAACCGTACCTGCTGGGTTCTCACTCCGGCTGCTGCGGCATCTGGTGCTCCGGCCCCGAAGAAGACTGGGTACCGGCTTCCTACAAATGGGGTTACAACAGAATGACCACATGCCGTGGCCTGTTCACTGCCGGTGACGGCGTTGGCTGCTCCGGTCACAAATTCTCCTCAGGTTCCCATGCAGAAGGCCGTATCATTGCCAAGTCCATGCTTCAATACCTGAAAGCTGAAGGCGACAAGGTTAGCGGTTTCGCTGAAACAGATCAGGAACTGATCGACATGGTTTACTATCCGGTATACAACTACCTGGATAACTGTGAATACACCACAGCCACAGACGTAAACCCCAAATACTGCAAACCTGCTGGTATGGCTATGCGTCTGATGAAGATGACCAATGAGTATGGCGCTGGTACCGGTACATTCTACATGACCAACGGCAAATCCCTTGAAACTCTCATGGATCTGTTCGAAATGTTCCGTGAAGACCTTGAGAAAGTTGCTGCCGGTGACCTTCATGAACTGCTGAGAGCATGGGAAATTATCCATCGTCTCTACACTGTTCAGGCTCACACCCGCCACATCCAGTTCCGTGAAGAATCCCGCTTCCCCGGTTTCTACTACAGAGGCGACTTCATGGGCCAGAATGACGCAGAATGGTTCTGCTTTGTTAACTCTTCTTATGACAAGAAGACCAACGAGTGGACTCTGAAAAAAGAACCCTACCACAAGATTATCTCCGACTAGTAGGGTAAGACGTTTTAACCTAAGGATGTCTTGATATGAACCTCCAGGTGCCGGCTTACCGGTGCTTGGAGGTTTTTCAGATTATGCCTGCCCGGCACTGTCTCCTTCTTTGCAAGCTTGCAAACAATTGATTAATAGGTTACGTTGCAATCTTGCAAATAAGGAGTTCAGAATGCCGGCCTTGAGCTTAAACCAGATACGATTGGTTTTTAGCCAGGATCCGGCATACTAAGATTTGGAATCATATACACAACACAACTACATAACTCAAATGCACGGAGGGACAGCATGACTACAGAAAATTCAGCCCCGGTAAGTGGAAGCATTATGGTGGTTGGTGGTGGAATCAGCGGCCTTACAACCGCTTTGGAAGCTGCCGAAGTGGGCTATGAAGTCTTCCTGATTGAAAAGGAAGCATCCCTTGGCGGAAGAGTCACCCAGCTCAAGCACTACTTCCCCAAACTCTGCCCGCCTACCTGCGGTCTTGAAATCAACTACAGACGCCTCAAAGACAACAAGAACATCAAGGTGTACACGCTTTCCGAGGTACAGAATGTTAGCGGTACTCCCGGAGATTACACCGTCACAGTGAAAACCGCACCAAGATTTGTAAACAGCAGCTGTACCTGCTGCGGTGAATGTGAAAAAGTGTGCGAAACAGAAATCAGCAATGAGTTCAACTTTGGCATGAATCGCCGCAAAGCCGCCTACCTTCCCCACAATATGGCTTTCCCCCAGCGGTATGTCATGGATCCGTCCATGGGTAAAGATGACCGTGAAAAGGTAAAGGAATCCTGCAAATACGGCGCCATTGACTTTTCCATGGAAGAAGCCACATTTGACCTGAAGGTCGGTGCCGTTGTATTTACCACCGGTTGGCAGCCCTATGATGCCACACGCATTGATAACCTTGGATTTGGCCGTTACCAGAACATTATCACCAACATGATGCTGGAACGTTTGGCCTCTTCCAACGGCCCCACCGAAGGCAAAATCATCCGCCCGTCCGATGACAAGGCCCCCGAAACCATTGCCTTTGCCCAGTGTGCAGGTTCCAGGGATGAAAACCATCTGCCCTACTGCTCATACATCTGCTGCCTGGCATCCTTAAAACATGCCACCTATATCAGAGCGCAGTACCCTGATGCAAAAATCTACATCTATTATATAGATCTGCGGACTCCCGGCAGAAAATACGAAAATTTTTATGCCAAACTAAAAGCCGATGAGAATGTTTTCTTTGTCAAAGGCAAGGTTGCAGAAGTCAGTGAAGAGAGCGGCACCGGGAACATTACCCTTGTGGCCGAAGATACCATCTCAGGTGAAAAAATCAGACAGACTGTCGACATGCTGGTACTGGCAACCGGAATGCAACCCTCCTGCGCCATAGATAAACCTGCAGCAGATCTGACCTTTGATGACGAAGGCTTTATTATCAATGACTTTTCCAAAGGCGGCCTGTTTGCAGCAGGGTGTGCCAATAAACCGGCCGACGTTGTGACATCCAACCAGAATGCAACCGGCATGGCCCTTAAAGCCATTCAGACTCTGAGGAGGTAACGAACCATGGATAAAAAATACGGCGTATATATCTGCACAGGCTGTGGCATCGGCGACACACTGGACATGGACGCGTTAACCGGTGTACCCGACGAAGAAGGCGTCAACTGTACCACCCATCCATTCCTGTGCTCCAAGGAAGGTGTTCAAGTTATTCAAAAGGATATTGACGCGGGCAAGGTTAACGCCATGGTGATCGGTGCTTGCTCCCGGCGGGTAAACTTTGATGTATTCAACTTCCCCGGATGCATTATTGAACGTGCCAATTTAAGGGAAGGCGTTGTATGGCCCCATTCCCGTGAAACCTATCCGGCTCTCACCGAAGAACAGAAAGATGATGGTGAAAGTTTTGACCGGATCCAGATGAAGGCCCAGGACTATATCAAAATGGGCATGATCCGCCTTGAAAAAGTCAAACTGCCTGAACCCTACCAGACACAATCTTTCTCCAAAAAAGTCCTGGTTATCGGCGGTGGTGTAACAGGCATGTCTGCTGCACTGGATGCAGCCAAAGCCGGTTATGAAGTAACCATCGTAGAAAAAACACCAACCCTTGGCGGTTATGCAGCCAAACTGCGTTGCCAGATGCCTGTTAAGGCACCTTTTGAAACACTGCAGGCCCCTGTTGTTGAGGCGCTTATCCAGGAAATAGAGGGTAATGCCAACATTGATGTACGCACCAACTGTCTTGTTGCACGTATTGCCGGCCAGCCCGGTGAGTTCACCGTAAGTATGAAAAAACCCGGCGAAAAAATCCCCTTTGACGTACCCTTTCCACTGCCTCCCGAAGAATTGGTAGATGAAAAAGGTAAAGAACTGGATGCCGACGCTGCCCATGCAAAATACCTGAAATACAACGAAGGTAAAGAAGACATCCTCAAGCTTGACCCGGAAGGAGAGCTTTACGGTGCAGTTGTTCTGGCTGCAGGCTGGCGCCCGGATGTCCTGGAAGGCGACGCGTATGCTCACTTGTCTTTGAATAATCCCGATGTTATCACCAATGACCAGTTTGAAATGATTGCCGCCAAAGGCAAAATCCTGCGTCCATCCGACGGGAAAGAAGCCAAAAGCGTGGTATTTATCCAGTCAGCCGGTAAAGATGAAGACGACAGCGATTTTGAATATACCGGTTCTGTAACATCCATGGTTGCCCTAAAACAGGCTCGTTATGTCAGGGAAGACTATGCTGACGGTAAGGCTTATGTCATTTACCAGCACATGAGAACCCCAGGCCTGCAGGAATATTTTTATAAAGCCATGCAGCAGGATGACGGTATTTTCCTTACCAAGGGTGCGGTTACCGACGTTACTGCCACAAATTCAGAGCTTAGAATAACTGCCAAAAACACGCTGCTGGGTGAAAACCTGGTGCTTAAAGCGGACCTGGTTGTTGTGGCAAGCGGCATGGTTCCAGCCACCAAAGACAATCCCGTCATTAACCTGGCCTACCGCCAGGGTCCCGGCTTCAGGGATAATGATATTTTCGGCCAGTATGCTGACTCAAACTATATCTGCTTTCCCTATGAAACCCAGAGAACAGGTATTTACGCAGCCGGTGCTGTTCGCCGGGCCATGACCATCGAAGAATCCATGGAAGACGCAGCCGGTGCAGCACTGAAAGCCATACAGTGTATTGAAAGCGCCAATCGCGGCATGGCCGTTCACCCCCGTTCTGGTGACATGACCTACCCGGACTTCTTCTTCCAGAGATGCACCCAGTGTAAACGCTGTACCGTTGAATGCCCCTTCGGTGCCCTGGACGATGATGCCAGAGGAACCCCAAAAGCCAATCCCACCCGCTGCCGCCGTTGCGGTACCTGCATGGGTGCCTGCCCGGAACGTATTATCTCCTTTGCCGACTACACCATTGACAGTATCGGCTCCCAGGTCAAGGCCATCAGTGTTCCGTCCGAAGAAGATTACTCCGAACCACCACTGCGCTTTCTGGCTCTGGTATGTGAAAATGACGCATTGCCTGCATTGGATATAGTAGGCTTGAACCGCGTGGATTACTCACCGGATGTCCGGATGATTCCGGTTCGCTGCCTTGGTTCCGTAAATACGATCTGGATCAAAGACGCATTGGCACAGGGCATTGACGGCGTTATTCTCATCGGTTGCAAACACGGCGATGATTATCAGTGTCATTTTGTTAAAGGTTCAGAACTCGCTGAAATCCGCGTCAAAAAAATCGGTGACGCACTGGCTTCACTGGCCCTTGAAAATGAACGCGTAGCATTTGCTGAAATCGCCATTGATGAATATGACAAACTGCCCCAGATCATCAACGACTTTGTTGAAGAAGTGGACGCTCTTGGCCCGAACCCGTTCAAAGGTTTCTAACTGCGGCATACAAACTTAATGGAGGTATCTACTATGAGTGCCAACTATATCCCCCAACCGGATCTTGGATTCATTGCCGAGATTAGAGGACTTGGTGGAGAGACCCTGAAAAAATGTTACCAATGCGCCACATGTTCCGTTGCCTGCCCCATTGCACCGGAGAATAGCCCCTTTCCCAGAAAAGAAATGATTGCTGCTTCTTGGGGACTTAAAGACAAACTGGTTTGCAACGCTGATATCTGGTTGTGCCACCAGTGTGGTGACTGCACGGATATGTGCCCACGTGGTGCAGCTCCTGGCGATGTCCTGGCAGCTATCCGCTCTGCAGCCATTACTGAATACGCAGTCCCCAAACCTCTGGCCAAGGCTGTAAACGATCCATCTAAACTGCCGCTTCTGCTTGGTATACCGGCAGCATGGTTTGCGTTGCTTGCCATTATTACCACTGCCGCCGGCGGCCTCATGGAAAAAATATTTCATTTCCTGTTCGGAGAAGCTCTTGGCGGACGCCTTCACTGGTCCCATGCCCATCCGGGTGCGGAACATGTTATTGCCCACTCCAACTTTATATCCACCTGGTTTGTGGACATGACTTTTGTTCCAACTGCTATTTTTGCAACGACAGTTTTCTTTCTGGCACTTAAGCGCTTCATTGTCGATGTCCATGACAATGCTGTTCTCGAAGGCAAAACAGACAAAACCAGCCTTGATTACAAAGCACTGTTGATGTCTATCAAAAATGTCATCCCCATGGTGTTGAAACACGATAAATTCAACCAGTGCGGAGCCAACAAAGATCGCGCCACCCCGCATATGATGGTACTTTTTGCCTTTATCGGCCTTTTTGTTGTCACTGCAGTATGTGGCATCATGCTTTATGTAGGCGGTTATGCCGGACCATATCCCCAGCTTAACCCAATCAAATGGCTTGCCAATATTGCCGGTGTTTCTCTGGTCATTGGTTCAGGCATTATGATTAAAAACAGACTCACCAACAAAAATCAAATCACAGCGTACAAAGATTGGTTTATTCTTGGTGTTGTCTTCACCTTAGGTCTTACCGGTATGCTTACCGAAATGGCCCGCCTGGCTGAAGTCGCATGGCTTTCTTACTTCTTCTACTGGATTCACCTTGTTGCCATTTTCGAATTGTTTGCGTTCCTGCCGTATTCAAAAATGGCCCACATTGTCTACCGTACGGTTGCCATGGGCTATGCTGATTACGCCAATAGAAAATAGCACTCAGGCTGTTTAGCTGAATAAAAGGGGCTGGTTTGTTTAACCAGCCCCTTTTTTATTGTGTTTCAACAGCAAAAAGCACCGTTGCTTTCTTCATTTCAAAAAATACAATCCCTCACTTGCCATAACTTTAGCATTCTCTGATTCCATTTTTTTATATCTTGTATCTTGCCTTACCCAAAATATTCCAGTATACCTTAATTTAATTAATTATATATTAACTTATAGGAGGCAAAACATTGAACAAAATCGCTGTACTTGCCGGGGATGGTATTGGCCCGGAGGTAATGAAACAGGCAATCAGAGTGCTTGATAGAGCTTCGGAGCTTTTTGATTTTAAACTTGCCTACGAGTATGCAGATGTAGGCGGAGCAGCCATTGATAACCATGGGAAAGCACTACCGGACTCGACCCTGGCATTATGTGAAAAAAGCGATGCCATTTTGTTCGGCTCTGTTGGTGGCCCTAAATGGGAACACCTGCCACCGGTTGAACAGCCTGAACGCGCTTCTCTTCTGGCGTTGCGTAAACACTTTGGATTGTACTGTAACCTGAGACCATCCAAGGTATTCTCTACCCTTGCATCAGCGTCTCCTCTGAAACCGGAAATTATCAAAGACGGGTTTGACATTTTATGTGTCAGAGAACTGACTGGCGGGCTCTATTTTGGTCAACCCCGAGGGCGACGAGGCAGTGGCCTGGAGGAAACCGGATTTGATACCATGGTCTATTCCCGATTCGAAATTGAGCGAATTGCCAGAATGGCTTTTGAAGCGGCAAGAAAAAGGCGTAGCCTGGTAACGTCTGTGGACAAGGCCAATGTATTGACAACCATGGTTCTTTGGCGGGAAGTCGTCATAGAAGTCGCTAAATCCTATCCTGATGTCACCTTGAATCATATCTACGTAGACAATGCCGCCATGCAGCTTATCAGAAACCCCCAGCAGTTTGATGTACTTTTGTGCGGGAATATGTTTGGGGATATAATCTCTGATGAATGCGCCATGATTACCGGATCAATGGGGCTGCTACCCTCTGCCAGCTTGAATGAGAAAAAATTCGGCCTTTATGAGCCAGCAGGAGGCTCCGCTCCTGACATTGCTGGCAAAGGTATCGCCGACCCCATTGCCCAGATTCTATCAGCAGCCATGATGCTCAAATACACCTTTGGACTGACCCAGGCCGCAGATGCCATTGAGGCGGCAATTGCCAATGTTCTAGACAGGGGAATTCTTACCGCAGATCTGACAAGCAAAAAAGAGGATGCAGTCAATACTGAAGAAATGGGAACTGCAATTATTGATGCGTTGAAGCATAGTTAGTGCTTGAACGAAAGCCACCCATCTGAGGCGTTGCAGGAAAATGTGCAATCCTCACATACGTGAGTATGTGATCGGTTGCACAGTTTCTTGCGCATTCCATCTATGCAACTTTTGGTATGAGCACGGGTTTCCGTTCAGGTAATCGTTAGCGTTTTATTCCAGAGTCATCCTTCTGTACATCCGCTCAACCATTCTTTTTGTTAAAACATTCATAGACTAATAAAAAAAGCCAAGACCTTTTGAGATGACTCAAAAGGTCTTGGCTTTTTTTATTGTGGCGGGAGTGACGAGACTCGAACTCGCGGCCTCTAGCGTGACAGGCTAGCGTTCTAACCAACTGAACTACACCCCCGTAACTTACTTTTGTTTGGTGGGCGATGCAGGGATCGAACCTGCGACTTCAAGCTTGTAAGGCTTGCACTCTCCCAGCTGAGTTAATCGCCCGAAACGAATGGGGTTATACCAAGTACCATGATTCGTGTCAAGCAAAATTTTTATTATTTTTTTCACCCCGTGGTTAAGTTAGAGATTCAATCAAATACTTGCAATATTATGGAGAGATTGTTATAATTTTTCTCTATTAATATGAACCCATTACAGAATAGTTTAATGCAAAAGCTTACCACCTCTTATCCTGACACAAGTCTAAATCAAACAGGGCAAATCCCGAAATCACGGCCCCTGATTTATAACGTCAGCTACAAAAGTATATTTTAGGAGTCGATAATGGAACCTGTTCAGGGATACCTGGAAATCATGGACAAGGGCTTTGGTTTTCTAAGGAACATTGAAGAAAATTTTCAGCCCAAGCCTGAAAATCCCTATGTACCCAACAGCCTGATACGCAAGCTAAACCTCAGGGAAGGCAGCTTTATTCAGGGTTATGGAGATAAAAAGAGCCCTCAGAATGTAAACATTGCTCTTATACGTATTGAGGCCATCAACGGCCTTCCCTTTGACGAATTTATTAGAACACCAATGCTCCAGGAACAGGTCAGCATCAACCCCTTTGAAAGATACCATCTCGCCCAGGGACCGGATGACCTCACAGGAAAAGCCTTAGATCTGATCGTTCCCATCGGCATGGGGCAACGCGGCCTGATTATCGCGCCACCCAAATCTGGTAAAACAACGATTCTAAGACATATGGCCAATTCAGTGGTCGCCAACCATCCTGAGGCTAAAGTATTTGTCCTTCTTGTGGATGAACGCCCCGAAGAGGTTACCGACTTTCAACGGGGGCTGATCGAAGCCCATGTGCTTTATTCTTCGGCAGACCAGCAAATCGGCCAGCACATGAGGATGACCCGTCTTGCCATGCACACAGCCATCAGATGCACGGAAATCGGCCAAGATGCCGTAGTTTTCATAGACTCTTTAACCCGCATGACAAGGGCGTTTAATATCGACACTGATTCATACGGAAAAACCATGAGCGGCGGCCTTGGAGCAAATGCCATGGAATTTCCCAGAAAAATTTTCGGGGGCGCCCGTAAACTTGAAAATGGAGGGTCCCTGACGATCATTGCCACCATTTTGGTGGAAACCGGCAGCCGCATGGATGATGTTATATTTCAGGAATTCAAGGGCACCGGCAACATGGATCTTTACCTGTCCAGGGAGTGCGCCGAACAAAGAATCTGGCCAGCCATCAATATCAACAAATCGGGAACCCGGAAAGAGGATCTTCTCATGACACCTGAAGAGTATGAAAACATGGTGAATATCCGTCGAAATATTGCATCATTGGATGAAGTCACAGCCATGTCAAAATTTCTATCCTTGATCGAAGACACCCTATAGATAAAAAAATTAGATAGAAAAGTATTCTTCTCTTAAAACAGGAAACCGCTGCACTAACGCTTGTTAGGTGCAGCGGTTTATTATTTCAGCAAATCCACAGACGCCTTAAAAGGCAGAATTTTTATCCTACCAAGGCATGCTCAAGCACTTCAACCATATCTTCCACATAGACAATGTCAAGCTGCTTTTGAATCGCTCTGGGAACGTCTATGATGTCTTTTCTATTTTCCTCACAAAGAATGACCTTTTTAATCCCATTGGCATGGGCAGCCAGAAGCTTTTCCTTCAGGCCCCCAATGGGCAGTACGCGCCCGCGAAGAGTGATCTCCCCTGTCATGGCCACGGTTCGACTTACAGGCCGACCGGTAAGAATTGAAACTACGGCTGTACACATGGCAATCCCGGCTGAAGGACCATCCTTTGGAATGGCACCTTCGGGCACATGGATGTGAATATCTGTGTCTTTGTAAAAGTCTTCCCTGATATTTAACCCGGCACTTCTTGAACGAACATAGGATACCGCAGCCTGGGAGCTTTCCTTCATGACGTCGCCAAGTTTGCCGGTAACCATAACCTTCCCCTTGCCCGGCATGGTGACAGCCTCAATGGTTAAAAGCTCTCCTCCCGCTTGAGTCCAGGCCAGCCCGGTAACAATCCCAATTTTATCTTCCTGCTCCAGAATGGACTTTCTAAATTTGGACTGCCCCAGATATTTTGAAACCATATTTGCTGTGACCAAATGCTTTTTACGGGTATTGGTTCGCACAATTTCCGTGACAATTTTTCTGATAACAGAAGAAAGCTCACGTTCCAGATTTCTCACTCCGGCTTCCTTGGTGTACTGCTTGATAATCATCTGGACTGCACTTTTAGAAAAAGAGACATCTTCTTCTTGCAGTCCGTTTTCATGCATCTGCTTAGGAATCAGGTAACCGGTGGCAATCTGATATTTTTCATAATCCGTATAGCCAGGAATCTGGATCACTTCCATGCGGTCTCTCAGAGGAGCGGGAATTTCATGCAGGGCATTGGCTGTGGTGATAAACAAAATTTCAGACAGATCATAATCGACCTCAAGATAATGATCGTTAAAATTTTTGTTTTGCTCAGGGTCCAGAGCTTCCAGAAGTGCAGAAGAGGGATCTCCTCTGAAATCACTGGTCATTTTATCAATTTCATCCAAACAAAATACCGGATTAGTATACCCTACCTTCTTTAATGTCTGGATAATTTTTCCGGGCATGGCGCCGACATAGGTTCTTCGGTGACCGCGAATCTCCGCCTCATCACGAACTCCGCCCAAGGAAATCCGGGCAAACGAACGTCCGGTGGCTTTGGCCACAGATCGGGCAAGGGACGTCTTGCCAACCCCAGGAGGTCCTACCAGGCAAAGAATAGGCCCCTTTATCTTTTTGACCAGCATCTGAACAGCAAGATACTCAAGGATTCTCTGCTTGGGTTTTTCCAAGCCGTAATGATCCTGATCCAGAATCTGCTCTGCCTTTGAAAGCTCATTTTTCACCCGTTTTTTCCGGTACCAGGGCAAAGAAACCAGCCAGTCTATATAGTTTCTAACAACTGTTGCTTCCGAGGAGGTGGCAGACATAAGCTTAAGCTTTTCAAGCTCTGTACGCACAACACCTGCGGGTTCCTTGGGCATTCGCTTGGCTTTTATCTTTTTCTCAAGATCAGTAAACTCCCCCCCCTGCCCATTCTCGCCCATTTCCTTCTGGATGGCCCGCATTTGCTCATTGAGGTAGTGGCGTTTCTGAAGCTTATCCATCTGCTCTTTGACCCGCCCCTTGATTTTCTGGGACATGGAATAGACTTCCGTCTCCTTCTGAATCAACTTCAAGAGCAGAAAGAAACGTTCCTCGATATCGGTACATTCCAGCAGCTTCTGCTTATCCTGAACCTTGAAGGGCAACTGGGTTGCAATTGTATCGGCATATCGTGACGGGTATTGCTCCAGAGGATCAAGCCCCTTGAAAAAACTTTTGGAGACCACTCCGGAAAGGGCCGCATAATTCTGGAACGATTCAGAAACCGTACGGATAGCAGCCTCAGTATTGGCCTCGGACAAGGGCTTTTCAGGGACATCTACATAATCAACAACCTGGAAACCATCCTGGTCCGCCATTCTAATGATGCGTCCTCGGTCAATACCTTCAACCAATGCCTTTACCGTACCATCGGGCAAACGCAGTAACTGAGTAATCCGGGCCTCGGTTCCGATCTGAAAAAGATCCTGGATTGTGGGCATCAGGACTTCAGGATCTTTTTGAGTCGTAAGAAAAATTTTCTTATCACCCCCCATTGCCTGGGAAAGCGCCCTGATGGATTTCTCCCTGCCCACAAATATAGAGGTTGTAACAAAAGGGAAGAGGACCATATCCCTCAGGGGCACCAGAGGGAGTGTTTTGCTCTCCTTTTCAGACCCGTCCTCGGGATTGAAAAAGCGGGAAATACTGATCATGGATACAACAAACTTTCTATTTAAGCCTGCTTTTTGGGTTGTTCGTAAAGTAGAATGGGGGCCTCGTTATTCAATACCACCTCTTCCCCCACGACACATTCGACCACATCCTTTTTGGAAGGCAACTCGTACATGATATCCATCATTGTTTCTTCCATAATGGCACGAAGTCCCCTGGCGCCGGATTTTCGGGCAACCGCCTCCTTGGCCATGGCTTCAAGGGCTTCATCCGTAAACTGCAGACTCACGCCTTCTATGCGGAAAAGTTCCTGATACTGCCGGACCAATGCATTTTTGGGTTCGGTTAAAATCTTGACCAAAGAAGATTTATTGAGTTCCCCAATGGAAGTGATAATGGGCAGACGCCCCAGGAACTCAGGAATCAGACCAAATTTAATCAGATCCTCGGGCTTTACCCGCTCCAGCAGTTCTCCGATATTTACATCTTTTTTGTCTGCGATTTTAGCACCAAAACCCATGGTTTTCTGGGTTAAACGACGCTCAACCACTTTTTCAAGACCAGTAAACGTACCACCGCAGATAAACAGAATATTTGAAGTATCCACCTTCACATAATCCTGCTGGGGATGTTTCCGCCCTCCTTTGGGAGGTACCGAAGCAATTGTTCCCTCAATGATCTTAAGCAGTGCCTGCTGAACCCCTTCTCCGGATACATCTCTGGTTATAGAAGGATTATCCCCCCGCTGGGAAATTTTATCTATCTCATCAATATAGATGATACCCTTCTGGGCTTTTTCGATGTCGTAATCAGCATTCTGGACTAGTGATAGAATAATATTCTCAACATCCTCGCCCACATAGCCGGCCTCGGTCAGTGCTGTGGCATCGGCAATGGCAAAAGGAACATCCAGAAACCGGGCAAGGGTCTGGGCCAAAAGCGTTTTTCCGCATCCGGTGGGACCGATAATTAGAATATTGCTTTTTTGTATCTCTACGTCATTACTGGTTTTCCCCTGACGCGAAGCCAGCCGTTTATAATGATTATAAACCGCCACAGACAGAATTTTTTTTGCACGATCCTGCTCTATTATATAAGAATCAAGCTGCTCTTTAATCTGCTTTGGCACCATAAACTCCTTGGCACCCTCGGGTTCGACAGCCAGCTCCTTTTCTTCATCTTCTATAATCTCGCCGCATAGCTTGATGCACTCATTGCAGATATAAACACTGGGCCCTGCGATCAGCTTCTTTACTTCTTTTTGGTTTTTACCGCAGAATGAACAGAAAAACTGGTCGCTTGTATCCTCTTTCTTGGCCATATCTTATGACTCCTTTGACGCCTCCTGCTCAGAGACCTGTTCCAATTGGCTTCTGTCGCTAACCACACGGTCAACAATGCCGTACTCCAAAGCTTGCGCCCCGGACATGAAAAAATCACGCTCGGTATCAGCCGCAACTTTTTCAATGTCCTGACCTGTATGCTTTGCTAAAATTTCGTTCAAACAATCTTTCATTCTCAAAATTTCAGTGGCTTGGATTTTTATATCAGTTGCCTGCCCTTGGGCACCGCCCAGGGGCTGATGAATCATAATCCTGGCATTGGGGAGGGCAAATCGTTTGCCGGCTGTCCCAGCAGTGAGAAGTAATGCGCCCATACTGGCTGCCTGGCCTATACACACTGTTGCCACATCAGGTTTGATGTACTGGATTGTATCATAAATAGCCATGCCTGCTGTCACAACGCCTCCAGGAGAATTGATATAAAAATTGATATCTTTCTCAGGATCTTCGGATTCAAGAAACAACATCTGGGCAACAATGAGATTGGCCACTTCATTGTCGATGGCTGATCCCAGGAAAATAATCCTGTCTTTTAAAAGACGAGAATAAATATCATAAGCACGTTCTCCCCTGTTGCTCTGTTCAACAACCATTGGAATAAGAGGCACGATTAACTCCTTGTCATGATATAAAATATGTGTTTTTAACTCTGTTGTCGTTCAACCAAGTAGAACAAACGGCTTATTTCCGCTTAAACATAAGCCTTCATATTACTTTTACGCTTGCACACCCTCTTCTACAGTTTGTGCAACATCCTCTTGCGCATCTTCCGGTTTTACTTCAACTACGCTGCTTTTTTCTATTATAAGGTCAATAGCCTTTTTTTCAAGCAGGGTGTGTTTATAATATTCAAACTGGTTCTGGTCCATGTTGAAAAAATTCTTGATGGCATCTTTAGTTGCACTCATAGCCTGGGCCATCTCCTCAAAACTTTCATCAAGTTCTTCATCTGTGAGTTCAATTTTTTCCTGGTCAATCAATTTGCTCAAAATCAGATGCCGGCGAGCCTGTTTTTCAGCCACATCTCTATATTTATTCTGCATGAGTTCCCGGGTTAAGCCGACTTCTTCAAGGGAGGTGTTATTCTGGAGATAAGCCTGCTCTGTCTCAGAGATAATGCCGTTCAGTTCACCTTCAACCAAGGCCTCGGGAACTTGAAAATCTAATTTTTCCAGCAGAGCCTGGAAAATCTGCTCACTCATTTCGTGTTTCACCCGCTGAACAATACCCTGTGCAAGATTTTCACGAATGGCGGTTTTTACCTCATCAAGGGTTTCATACTTCCCAAGTCCTTTAACAAGGTCATCATTGGCAGGAGGCAGAACCTCTTCCTGAATCTCCTTGAGCGTGACTTTATAAATAATGGTTTTTCCCTTCAGGTTATCATCATGAAAATCATCAGCATACACAACTTCAACGTCCAGGTCCTGAACCGGAATGGCACCGATAAGCTTTTCGGAAAACTCCTTGGGCAATGGTTCATGGTTAATCGCTGTGACATAATTTTCAACTTTAGGAGTATGTTCACAAGCCTCCCCATTCAGAAAACCCTCATAATCAATCAGAACAAAGTCACCTTCTTTTACCGGACGTGATTCTTCAACCTTCTGCTTTGTGGCCATGGTCTTTTGCAGCATGTATATCTGGCTTTCAATCTCGGCTTCGCTCACTTCATAAAGCGTTTTTTTAATTTCAAGGCCCTGGAAATCAATATCATCCAATTCAGGTTTCACTTCAACAGTGATCTCAAACGCATAGTCAGCGTCCGGCTTAAGTTCCGGCGGGTCGAGCTGGGGTCCGCCCACGATATCTAATTTATGATTTTCAATAGCTTCAATAAAAGCTTCCTGGATCAGGCGCGGGGCAACCTCGGCATGAACGTCTGCGGCAAACCGGTTTTCAAGCACTTTCCTGGGAACTTTTCCTTTTCGAAAGCCTTTGATATCGGCGTTCTTTTTCAAATCGGCATAGGCTTTATCCAACTCTTTGGAAATTGTTTCCTTAGGAATTTCAAAAGAAAGCACTTTTTTAATACTGCTCTGATCTTCGATTTTTACCTGCATGATTTTGTCCTGTTATATCCTGTTAATTGGCGGTTTCTTCAACGCACCTTCAAAAAAATAATAATTGTACCCTAACTGATTTATTACACGGCACAAACACTTTACACAAAGTTTATTAAAATACCCTGTCTTATTGGTAGTGTCAAGAAAATTGCCGTACACGCAAGAAGCCATCAAAACCCGTACAATACAACCTTCAAACCCATTTCAAAATTATAAATCAGGATATCCTGAAAGATTGGTCTTGATTTTTTTTATTTCAAATGATAGAAATTCTTTTCGATTTTTCATAATCGGGGCGTAGCGCAGTCTGGTAGCGCGCCTGCTTTGGGAGCAGGATGTCGGGAGTTCGAATCTCTCCGCCCCGACCACCAGGATTTAAGGCTTTCAGCATTTTTGCTGGAAGCTTTTTTCATTTTTGGTTGCGGTTTCCGGATCTGAGGCCAAATCTGTTATTTTATTGATCATGATTAAGCCTTTTTAAGAACTATGATTTTAAAACATGCAAAGCTTGTCAGCATCAAAAGGATGCCGCTTAAAATGTTCCAAACATTATCGTATTGGGAAAAATCAATGGTTGCCGTTCTGCTGGAAGATTGACCCCAAAACCCTATGTCAACGGTTTGAACAGAGGAGCCGGACCCGGAAGGAAGGGCCGGTGAAAATACTAAACGGCAGGGTGAATAAATCCGATCCCTTCAGCGTATTGATGAAAAGATCATACCGGTCTGAATACTTGGTTTTGATTTCAGTAAGGGTGTCTGTTTCGTCCAGGTTGGTGATATTATCTGTGGTGGTCGTATCAATTGTTTGCCCGGAATCGATCAACTGATTTTCAACGGCCTGGCCGGTCTCTTCAGCCGTTGGAGTATCAACAGTAATTGAAGGTCCGTTAACAGTGGCATTCGACTTTAGATTTTGCATATTTTTATTCATTTGAGCTAAATTATCATTGGTTATTTTCAAATAACCTTGCATATTTTCGAGATTTTTATTCGTTGAATTGGTATTATCAACAATATTTAATGAAGTATGAAAGTAAAAATTTTTACAAAATACAGAAACAGAACTTATCGAAAAAAAATCAACGCCCATCAAGGGGTTTGAACAATTATACGCTGCCGGAGATCTCAAGTTCCCAGGCAATACAGCAACACTCGGCACAACTGCCGGGTTCACCGGACTGATTAAAACCATCCGGGAAAAGAAGTGGTCAGGATACGCAAAAGCCCCATGCTCAGGTCCGGAAAACGTACTGGAATATCTGGGCAGATACACACACCGGGTGGCCATTTCAAACCACCGGATCATATCCTTTAGAGACGGTAAAGTTGTTTTTACCTGGAAGGATCGTGCTCATAACGACACCACAAAAGAGATGATTATGGATGCTGTGGAATTCATCAGAAAGTTCCTGCTCCATGTACTTCCCAAAGGGTTCAAAAAAATCCGGCACTTTGGTTTTTTATCCCCCAGGCATAAAACCCGGAATATAGAACTGATCCGGCGACTGACGGGTGATGATCAGAAAGCGCCAGTCCGGCCTGCAGATGAATCTGTCCAGGAGATGATGCTCAGGCTGACCGGAGTTGACATCAAAGCATGCCCAAAATACGGCAAAGGGCGACTAACGAGTCGCTATACGAATTGCTGCCGGTATATACCGGTTATATCGTTCCAAGCTCAAAAAAAGTGGTCTGGGATACATCATAAAAGGCCCGTTGGTCTGATACAATCTGTGGAAAACAACAACGGCATCAAGCCGTATCCTTGGAGTGCGCCTTTAAATCCGGGATATTAAACCCACGCTGTTCTTCATTTAGAAAACAGGAAATATGCGCCAGGTAAAGAAACAAAATTCAGGCAGTTTCTATCAAAATTATTCCAATTTATCCTTGTGCGGACAATCTGCAAACGATATAAATCCCATAGTCGAAAAATTCATGTCCGGCACTGACCAGCGGCATTGTTCAACAACGTTTTATCAATAATCCCGCTTGCTGGTACAACCGGTTTAGATATAACGAAGAATTTTCGGAAACCGTAATGTCTTGGCCTTTGTATGGGCGGGACTATTGATAAAACGCTTCTGGTTAGCACCAAATTGCTGTATGCTCCCTTGCTGTCAATTGAATATTTGTAAGTATTAAATTGAACTTGAACTCAAAAATATATGAAGGTCAATTTTGGTTGCCGGAATATGAAAATGTTAAAGTTTATGGCAACTTGAAAATTTCATTGCTTACAGGCGAAGCATTTCTAAACATAGTTGCTCCGATTGACTCAAAAAGTCAAAATGGTGATCGTTATGAGTTGATTTATGGATTCTCAACTAATGGAAGGCTTCTATCTCTACAGGACTGCATTATCAACGAAACCCCAAGTTGTTCTCCTGGGCTTAAAACGCAAAAGATTTCAGTTGAACAGATTTATATTAGGTGTTCGCGTATGGGAAGAAGAGACAACTATCATGATCCTTCAAAAAAAATCAAAAAAATAATAGCTGGCTTTACATATTTAAATGATTGGATTGATATCCCTTTATTTGAATTAGATGTCAGTAAAACAAATGACAATCGTTATATCTTTAAAGAAACGCATATTGTACCAGAAGATCACCCTGTAAAACTTAAAATCAATGATTTTGTCGTTAAATTTCGATTTAAATATGGATTTGGAGAACTTGGCTCTCACTACATAGATTCATCCCAAATTATTACAGAGCATTATTTTGAAACCGCATTGGAAATTGAAACAGATAAAGCATTAAGTCTTGAGTTATGGTTTAACTTAATTTTAAATCCCATTAGAGAATTAATTACACTTGGGACTTTAATGCCAAACTGGATCTCCACTCTTTCTCTTGTTGAATTCACCAAAGAAAGAGAAGTTTATACAAAAATGTATTCAAGGAATATTGTTTGTAAAAGAAAAAATGAAAAGCTCAAGTTCCATGAAATGTTATTTTGCTTCGATGATATTCGGAATAATTTTGCTGAAGTAATTATGACCTGGTTTGATATTCAAGGCAAAGCCAAATATCTCTTAGGTGCTTTTTTTAGCACACTTCAAAGCAAAGATATGTATTTGGAACATCGTTTTTTAACACTTACCCAAGTGGGAGAAGCCTACCATCGAGTATTTGGAGATTTAAAAAAAGTTGATTTTGTCGACAAAGAGGGCAGAAATAGAAAGAGAGACCCATTTTTAAAAGAAAGATTTGAAGAATTACTCCAAAACGTAAATAAAGAATTGGTAAATGAAGTTATCCCTGAGAAAGAAAAATTTTTAGATATAGTTCGGGACACTCGAAATGCGTTAAGCCACCTGGATATTGAAGGCAAAAGGCATGTTGCCAACCATTCAGAAATGCAAATGCTAATCAATCAGCTGAATGCATTGTTGTTTATGTTGCTATTGGATAGTCTAAAAATTTCCCATAACAATATTTTATCCAACTATCGTAGATATCGCCCATTGTAATTTGGAAGAGTAAATATTGAAACTATTATGACGTATTGTGCTAACGAGTCGGTCAACCTGACCGCGTGAACGGGAGTCGTTTTCCGCGAGGGCTGTTGGCGCGGCAGGTTACCTCAACATTAGAGAGTAAATAAAAAATATGAGCAAGACCCTATACTTTCTCATAGGCCCCAAGGGGAGTGGCAAAACTTTTATAGGAACCCATGTGAACAAGAGTACAGATATTTATTTTTTGAGAGTTGAGCCAATATGGGTAGCTTTAAAAGAAAATGAAAATGGTTGGCAGAAGGTCATTGAAGAAATTAACCAATCTTTCACCAAATATGAAAAGGTCATGATTGAAAATATAGGTGCCGGTGATGATTTTAAAAATTTTCTCTCAATATTGCAAAATCAGTATCAAACAAAAATAATACAAGTTAAAACAGATCTATCACTTTGTTATAAGAGAGTAAAAGAAAGAAACAACTCAAATCATATTCCTGTCTCAGATGACAAAGTTAAAGAATACAATGAAATCGCATCAAAAGTCACATTAAATTGGGACCTTGTTGTTGACAACAATGGGTCCCAACATATTGACAATATTGTAAAAAAGATAATGTATCTCTAACCACCAGTTTGTAGGGACGTGCAAACAGCCGCGAGCCCCACAACAGCACGTTCGCCGATTGAATACCAAGGAGAAGCACGTTGATCATCGAAACAAACCAATTAACGCTTATACCTGCAACAGCCGAATTGGCTCGTGCAGAAGTCAACAACGGATGCGAATTTGCACGGCTGCTGGGGGCGTCTGTACCAAAGAACTGGCCCCCGGAATCACTGACTGACGCATTACCATTGTTGCTGAAGTGGATTGAAGCGGCACCGGAAAAGGTCGGCTGGTTCAGCTGGTATGCTTTGGCGCAGGCCGATGGACAATTCCCGCCTATCTTGATCGGTGGATGCGGGTTCTTTGGGCCACCGTGTAATGGCGCAGTGCAACTCGGCTATTCTGTTTTGTCTGAATTTCAGTGTCAGGGATTCGCCACGGAAATGGTACGTGGAATCGTCAAATGGGCAATGGCGCAGCCGACTGTCGTTCGAATCATTGCAGAGACAGAGTGGGAGAATCCTGCCTCAGTGCGAGTGCTGGAAAAAGTTGGTTTCACTGCTACGGGTTCCACCGCAGACATGAAGGGAACAAGATTCGAGTTACTGGCAGATAGTTAAAACGGCGAACCAGCGCATGAACCGGACGCCGATAAAGCCTGGCGTCGGTTATACGCGTCATTGACTAAGACGAGAACTGACAAGCCTATTTATGCTTACCCCTGATTCTGCTGCTTGAATCGCTAAACTTCTATGAACTTCCGGTGGAACGCGAACCATAAATGTCGGGAGTTCGAATCTCTCCGCCCCGACCAATCTAAACAGACAGAAACAGCCCGGCCCAACTAAATACCTACGATTTTCCCGTTTTCCCGAACCAAAAGCCCTGACATCACCTAACTGTTGTTTTTATAATCTTCCTTGACCAGAGAGTGCCTTTTCATCAATTTGTGAAGCTGGCGGGTAGTAATACCGGAGGCGTGGGCTGTATCGTTTATTTTCCCCCTGCATCTGGCCAGCATCAAATCCAGGTACCGACGTTCAACTCTGGCCGCCTCCCGGGCTCTGACCTGGGCCAGACTCAGGTCCAGATCAATAGCACCCGGGAGAACCTCAGTTTTGTGGGCAAACAGCTCAGCTGGAAAATTTTCCGGACGAAGCACACTTGTTTTTTCTAAAATGTAGGCCCGCTCCAATACATTTTCCAGTTCCCTGATATTTCCCGGCCAGGAATAGGCCAGAAATGCCTCAAGGACCTGGGGATGGACATCTGAAATGGCCTTTGAATGGAAGGTGTTAAGCCTTCCGAGAAAGGCTTCCGCCAACTGGGGGATATCTTCTTTCCGTTCCTTCAAAGAAGGAAGAGCCACAGGAAAAACATTGAGCCGATAAAACAGATCCGATCGGAAAAGCCTTTCATCACACAACTGTTTTAAATCCGCATTGGTGGCTGCAATAATGCGCACATCGGCCTGAATCTGCTCTTCTCCGCCCACCCGGTGAAAGGTGCCGTCCTGAAGGACCTGGAGCAGTTTGATCTGAGCCGGCGGCGTGATTGTTCCGATTTCATCCAGAAAAATGGTGCCGTTTTTGGCAATCTCAAACTTACCAAGTTTTCTTCTGACAGCCCCGGTAAAGGCTCCTTTTTCATGACCAAACATTTCGCTCTCGACCAGGGTGTCCGGAATGGCTCCACAGTGCACCTCAATGAACCGCTCATCCTTCCGTAAAGAAAGCTTATGAATAAACCGGGCCGTGAATCCTTTGCCTGTTCCTGTTTCACCGGTCAGCAGCACCGTACTCTTGGTCGAGGCAACAGCACGTATTTTTTCAAATACGGCTTTCATAGCCGGACTTTTGGAATAAAGCAGGTCAAACTCATTTTCCTGCCATACCTGCTCCCGCAGATACTTCAACTCTGATTCTGCCCGATTCTGCTCAATGATACTGCTCACAACAAGCCCGATCTCATCTGGCACCAGAGGATAAGTCAGGTAAGTTTCGGCACCTTCGTGAACAATCTTGACAGCCTCGGCAATTAGTTCAGACGGGGCCAAAACAATAATGCTTACATTGGGACACACAAGACCTATAGTCTGAAAAACGGCTTTGTAGCTGCTTTCCGAAGCAGCCTGTTGAAGGATCTGAATATCCAGAAACACAAATTCCGGTCGGCGGTGGCGTAACGCCTCCAGGGCAGTTGGCAGCCGACTGCTGCTGCCAATATCATATACCGACGCCAAATGCCGATGCAGATCACCAATACGTGATGCTTGCCGGACAATAAAATGAAGTTTTTTCACACCACCTGACCTTAATAACGGATTTTTTTACCTTGAAAACGCCCATAGAGACATACAAAACCAGAAGCCAAAATTCCTTTTTACAAAAGCAAAATTATAAAAACAAGCTCATTTATAAATTCCTTATTCTTCTCTCACACAATCAAAACACTTAATAATAACAGGACGAGTCCCGGGAATCTTTTGAGAAATAAATTTTTCACAAACTCCTTACGCCCATAAGTACCATTCTCAATACCACCTAACGCCACCAGTATCTTTCGGACAAGAAAGAACAAGGATTTCTTATATATTCATTATTAAGAATTACCATTTCTTATTTTCACTTTTAAGCTACCAAAGGTCAACTTGTTTAATTAACTTATATTAATTAAAATACTTATTGAAAAATAAGGCTGTTAGATCTCAAACGAGCAGTCATCCATCTGCAAAGACGTCTTTCATAATCAATCACATACAGTTCCCCTGGCACCCATCCTGCAAGCCGTCCCATGCTCTTAACTCAACTGTACAGCAAAGGTGAAACCCTATGGACGTGGCCGCCCAAATCCATCAAACCCGCAAAACATTTCCCGATTTTTACCACACCATGCACTGGCTATCGCCCCGGGCAGCCGGGGCTGCCGAAGCACTGCGCCAGGATTTACTTGATAAAATCTCCACCTATCCACAGGCGGGACGGCTATTTTCAGAAACCAAGCTATATACCCGATCCATTTCTCCTGGTTGTACACTTTGCGGACAAGGAACCTGGTCATGTCTGTTCATAAACGGAATATGCAATGCCCAGTGTTTCTACTGCCCATCAGCACAAAAAGACCACGTCCCTCCAATGACAAGTTCAATTGAATTTGAGCGGCCTGAAGACTATGCAGACTATGTCAAAACATTCGGTATCAAAGGGGTAGCGTTCAGCGGCGGAGAACCTATGATCACTTTTGACAGGATCAGCCGTTTTTTAGATGTGCTAGGCCAGAATGCCCCCTGTCTTTCCCATATTTGGATGTACACCAACGGCACCCTTGTTACCACAGACCGGTTAAAAACTCTTCGGGACAAAGGCCTTAAAGAAATCCGTTTTGATCTATCAGCCGTAGACTATTGCCTGGACAACCTGCAAAAAGCCGTGGGAATCATCCCCCTTGTAACCGTGGAAATTCCTGCAATACCCGAGGATCTGGGAAGAACAAAACCCCTGCTTCAAAAACTGGCAGACCTGGGAGTCAATCACCTCAACCTCCACCAAATCAGGTGCACCCAATTCAACCTGCCCAAACTGATTAAAAGGGGCTACACCTTTTTACATGGCCAGGGGGTAGCCGTGCTTGAAACCGAACTTGCAGCACTGGAACTTATCCTCCATAGCCTGGAGAACGGCATTAACCTGCCCATCAACTACTGTGCGTTCACATATCGCCAGCAGTTTCAGAAAGCTGCGGCAAGGAAACGAAATGCAGGTCTTATAAAAAATGGCTGGGAGGATATCACCGACACCGGCTTCATCCGGACCATGACCTTTTCAGGAGGATCAGACCACATCACAAGCATCTCAAGATATCTTGAAACAAAAGGTAAAAAAGGAACAGACTGGAAGGTCGATGAAGAGGGCATCACCCTTCCCCGGAGTCTGTGGCCCGACGATCAAGATCTCTCAGGCTTGACCCTGACGGTGAAATACCATACAACAGCCTTGCGCGCGGCCCCGACAATGCGCTACCCGCACAGGCCGATTCATCTGAATAAAGACAGGCAGCTCATCATTGAAAAGGACAACCAGCACCAAGGCATTCAAATTGCCGGTTCCCAAATTCCCTGGTTTGTAAATTTTTTTTTGTTCCCCCAAGAGCCACACCCCAATCAGACGCATCCCGGTCTAAATCCCGAATTGGAAGAAAAAATCTTTCATTTTGAAAAATTTTCCCCGGGGCTTGCCCCCTATTATTAGCGTTCTGAAAGCGCTGTTAAGAATTTAATCTGCGCCTTGACAAAAGTTAAAGGCCTGCTCTAATGTACGCTTAACCCATGGTACATACGGCAGGCAGAACAAATACAGTTCTGGCGGCTTGTATCTGTTGACCATTACAATACGGTGGAAAAATGCCTGCTAAATTCAGGATTAATCTTGAGGCAGTGGAATACTATCTTAGGACGGTCCAAAAAAATTTCGAACAGATTAACGATTTTCTGGATATGCGCCGGGAACCCATGCGCGATGAGATTGTGGAGAA
This sequence comes from uncultured Desulfobacter sp., assembly GCF_963665355.1. GTDB lineage: Bacteria > Desulfobacterota > Desulfobacteria > Desulfobacterales > Desulfobacteraceae > Desulfobacter. Next base: position 2,046,159 of record NZ_OY762229.1, on the reverse strand, counting down.
CATGCTTGCCGGCTACCGTTACGTCAACACCCTGCTTGCCCAGGATTTAAGCATGCTGGAGCAAACTGGCCTGCACCATTTCCTTGAACTGAACCATATTGTCCTGTGCGGAGAGGACTTAAAAAAAAGAAAGGATTTCGAGCAGCACATCTTGGCCACGAGCGACCGGTTTTACGGCCAGAAGGAGTTCTGCATCAAGGACCTTCGGATATGGGCAAAGGACCATAAGCATGTCACACCATGGAAACGCGCCGCCGGCGTGTATATTCTTCATGTCAGCCAACCCCAGCTCTTTTTCGAAGGCAACCACCGGACCGGCGCACTTCTGATGAGCAGTATTCTTGTCCGGGGAGGCAAACCGCCTTTTGTCCTGACAGTGGACAATGCCAAGGCCTATTTTGATCCCTCCAGCCTTGCCAAAGCCACCAAAAAAGATCTGGTGGGAAAATTGTACAAACTTCCTAAAATCAAAAAAAAATTTGCAAAATTCCTTGAAGCCCAGGCAAACCCTGAACTTCTGATTCGCGCCCCTGAAGCCTGATACCATAATCTGCAAAACATTGTCCAAACCGCCCCACCCTTCCGACTTACACTCTCCTCATCGAATCGTAACAAAATCATAACAATTCAATAGTAGAAATACAAATCATGTCAGGTATTAATCGAAAATTTAGTTTTTAAATATTAACTTTTAGGAGAAACAGATGAATTTTAAATCTTTAATTAATGTTGCTTTATCTGCTGCCGTTGCAGCAACCTTCATGGTTGCAGGCTCCGCAACTGCAGGTACAAAAATCACAGGGGCCGGTGCCAGCTTCCCCGCACCAATTTACAGCGAATGGTTTAAAGACCTTGCACACCAGACAAAAGGTGAACTCAAAGTCGACTACCAGTCCATTGGTTCAGGTTCCGGCATCAAAAACTTCATTGGCCACACTGTTGATTTCGGTGCCAGCGATGCAGCCATGAAACAAAGCGAAATTGATCAGGTACCCGAAGGTGTTCAGTTGCTGCCCATGACCGCCGGTGAAATCGTTATTGCATATAACCTGCCCGGCATTGAAGACATCAAACTGCCCCGGAACGTATATCCCGAAATTTTTCTGGGCAAAATCACCAAGTGGAATGATTCCAAGATCGCTGCTGCCAACCCCGGCGTAAAACTGCCTGACACACCCATCACTATTGTTGTCCGCTCCGACAAATCCGGTACCACTTTCGGCTTCACCGGACATTTAAGCGCCATCTCTTCTGATTTCAAATCTGCTGTGGGCCAGGGCAAAATGGTTCAGTGGCCCGCCACCAACATGGTAAAAGGCAAAAAGAACGATGGCGTGTCTTCCGCCATCCGCCAGACCCCCGGCGCCATCGGTTACACCGAATACGGTTTTGCCAAACTCAACAAACTGCCCATGGCATGCCTGGAAAACAAAGCAGGAAAATTTGTATGCCCCGGACCTGAAGGTGGGGCTGCTGCACTGGCCAACGCTGTTCTGCCTGACAACATGATTGTATTCATCAACGATCCCGAAGGCGATGCCTCCTACCCCATCGCAACCTTTACCTGGATGCTGTTCTACAAAAAGAACAAAGATGCACATACTGCTACGGCCCTTCGCCAGATGGTTGAATACTGCCTGGACGAAGGTCAGAAAATTGCCGACAAGGCCGGTTACATCCCCCTTCCTAAAAGTGTTGTAGAAAAAGTTAGAGCCGCGTCCAAAAACATTCAGTAAAACAATCTTCTTGCTTGACCAGGGGCACTCTTCTTTAAACGGGAGTGCCCTGTTTTTTATCCGGAGACAAAAAAAAATGGCCGAAAATGAATCTTTGGGGAATGTCGGAGGAAGGACATTATCCAAACCGCCCACTGCAGGCGATATCTTTTTTGACAAATCATTCAGGTTTCTGACCCGGGCGTTTACCTGGGCCACTGTTTTCCTGCTGGCGTTCATCGTCTATAAAATTGGCGGGGAAGCGTTGCCGTATTTCCCTGACCTGGGGATTAATTTTCTGTTCTCCTCGGCCTGGGACTCAAGTGAAGATTTATTCGGCATCCTTCCCCAGATTTGGGGGACAGTTTACAGCTCATTTCTTGCCCTTATTCTTGGTGGCTTTTTCGGCATCACCATTGCAATATTCATCACCCAGGATTTCCTTCCACATAAACTGGAATTTGCATTAAAAAATATCATTGAGCTGCTTGCCGCCATTCCAAGCGTTGTATACGGGTTGTGGGGTATTTACGTTCTGGTACCGCTTATCCGTCCCATTGCCAATTTTCTGCATAATTATTTGGGCTGGATTCCCTTCTTCTCCACCAGGCTTTCGGGCCTGGGCCTTCTTCCGGCCGCACTGGTGCTGTCCATCATGATCCTTCCCACTGTTGCAGCCATTTCCCAGGATGCCTTCAAGGCCATACCACATAAAACCAAAGAGGCGGCCTTTGGCATGGGCACCACCCGCTGGGAAGCCATTTTGCGGGTCATGCTGCCCACGGCTTCGGGAGGTATTTTCGGTGCGCTTGTGCTGGGATTTGGCCGGGCGCTTGGTGAAACCATGGCCCTTGCCATGCTTGTGGGCAGTATGCCCACACTGACCCTGTCCTTCTTTTCCCCTGCAGATACAATAGCAGCGCTTCTGGCCAACACCTTTCCGGAAGCAAATGTGGGGCTTGAAACCGGAGCGCTGATGTACGCCGCCTGTGCCCTATTGATGATTACCCTGATCGTTAATATTGCAGGCGCTCTCATTGTTGCCAGGACAACACCGGGAGGAAATAAAAGATGAGCCAGGAAAACCTTCAACTGCCGCGGCTGGAACGTCAGCCCATGGAACCACGAGCACTTAAATCCATTATTTTAAGTGCCATCACCATTGTCTGCGCGGTCACGGCATGTATCCCCTTATTCTCTGTTCTTATTATGCTGTTATTCAAGGGCGGCAAACGATTAACCTTTGAACTGTTTTACAGCCTGCCGCCCGGTGCCTTTGACGCACCCGGGGTGGGTGGCTTTGGAAATGCCATTTTAGGCACCGCCTTCATGGTGGGCATTGCAGGTTTGATCAGTATTCCCTTTGGCATTCTGGCAGCAATTTATCTGGCAGAACTGGACCCTTACAGCAAAATTTCAGAAATTGCCAGATTCTGTGCAAAAACCATGACAGGTCTGCCATCTATTATTGCCGGTGTCTGTGCATACGCCGTCGTTGTTCTTACCATGGGGCACTACTCGGCATGGGCCGGAGGCGTTGCCCTGTCCCTGCTGATGATCCCCACGGTCATGCTCACGGCTGAAGAAGCCATCAAAATGGTACCCAACCCCATGCGCGAAGCAGCATACGGCATGGGATGCACCCCGGCCCAAAGCCTGATCAAAGTCATATTGCCCGTTGCCATGCCCGGCATCATAACAGGTGTTGTCCTTGCCGTGGCCAGGGCCGCCGGAGAAACAGCACCGTTGCTGTTCACAGCACTTTTCAGCGAAAGCTGGCTGGCCCCCAACGACCCCACGGCCTCACTGGCCGTATTGATCTACAACTGGTCATCCAGCCCCTATGAAAATCTTATCGAACTGGCCTGGGCAGCATCACTGATTCTTGTTGTGCTGGTATTTGTCCTCAACATTGTCAGCCGCAGCATCGGCGGAAAAACGAAACTGTAAATTTAAGTACACGAACAAGGGAGTATTAACGCTCATGGAAGCATTAAAACAAGTTGATGCGAACGAAGCCTATGAAAACGACCTGCCGGCTGATGTTGCCCTGGATTGTAAGGCCGAACAGATTTTTTACGGTGATTTCCTTGCCGTCAGGGACAGTCACGTGCCCATAAAAAGAAACCAGATCACCGGCTTTATCGGCCCCTCAGGCTGCGGTAAAAGCACTGTGCTTAAAAGCATAAACCGAATGAACGACCTGATCCGGGGATTCCGGTTTGTGGGAGATGTCCATTTCCACGGAATCAATATCTATGACAGCAATATTGACCCCGTGTCGGTACGCCGCAATATCGGCATGGTGTTCCAGCAGCCCAACCCGTTTTCCATGTCCATCTTTGAAAACGTAGCCTTTGGCCTGCGCTTGAACCGATACAAGGGAAACATGCACGAAAAGGTTGAAAAAGCCCTTAGAGGGGCCGCCCTGTGGAAAGAGGTAAAGGACAAACTTAAAAACAACGGCCTGTCCCTTTCCGGTGGCCAGCAGCAGCGCCTGTGCATTGCCAGGGCCATTGCCACAGAGCCCCGGGTTCTTCTTATGGACGAACCATGCTCCGCACTGGACCCCATTGCCACCCGCCAGATCGAAGAGCTGATGGTGGAACTGAAAAAACAGTTTACCGTTGCCATTGTCACCCACAACATGCAGCAGGCTGTGCGCGTGGCTGATCAGACGGCCTTTTTTGCCGTAGATATTTCCAAGGGGGGCCGTACCGGCTATCTTGTGGAAATGAGCCCAACCAAAGAATTATTTGAAAACCCCCAGGAGCAACTGACCAAAGAATACCTGCACGGAGAGTTCTCCTGATCCTACCTCTTTATTTATTCCATCAGACAAAAGCCCCCGGGGAAAGATTTTTCCCGGGGGCTTTTTTATTTTGGACAATATAAAATACTTTTCCGCCATTGACTCCAAGAACAACCATGGAAAATCTATGCCAGGGCTGTTGTCTTGCTGCCACTTTTTTATTCTTTCCACGAGACTGATCCATAAATATTTTTTGACCATTAATATATCTTCATGTATAGTTTTTTAAATAAGTGAACCCTTATATTAATCCGGTTTCTTTTCTTTAATATTACAGGCTGACGATCCACCTTTTTAATTGTATTTTTTTCGCCGACGGTCCCGGCACGATTAAAATTCATTTTCCAGAAAGGTGATCAGAATAACAGCTGCCGGATCAAAAAAGAATAAACATCTTAGTACTGAACGTGAACATCTAAAAAAAATGGCAAGCCGCTTAAACCTAATGGCTACTAACCGCTAAATGAACGGCAAAGGAGCAGGTATGAAGGAGCAGCAATCTCAAATTTTTTTGCAGCGGGCGCGATTTTTCACCATGATGAGAAGATTCGCATTTTTACTGATCACTCTGACCCTGATTTATTCTTTAGCCGCTGTGATCTATTCCACCCAGGTGATCTACAAGGTCAAATTCAACTATGCTGTTATTCTTGAACAATTTGGCGGCAAGAGAGAGGCTGTAACCGATGTGGGCTGGCACTTCAGACTTCCTTTCTTTACACGGCTTGAAAAAGAGGTTCCCTTAATGAACCAGAACATGTACATCGGCGGTGCCACGGAACCCATTAAAATTATTTCCCGGGAAAATGTGGCGCTGTGGACATCTGCCTTGATGACATTCAGAATAAAAGATCTGAAAATCTGGGGTATTGAAAATTTGTCTCCGGAAATCCTTCTCCAGGGGGACTACGATGGAATTGCCAAGGATATTCTGCAGGGCAAAGAGGTCAACAGGCTGATCTCGGACAGGGAAACCATAAAAGAAGAGATCTTTCATGCATTGAAAAACCGCCCCATCAATAAAAACGGCCCCACCCTTGAAGGAAAATACGGTATTGAGGTGGTCAGTTTTGTTCTCAACGAAACAAGATTCGGCGACAAGCTTGTGGAGGCCACAGAAGAGAAAAAGAAACGCCAGCTCATCGCAGAGGCAGATAACTATGCCGCCGACCAGGAAGCCCAGAGGATTGCAAAACTTTACAAAGCCTATCTTGACGGGATCAAGTCCCTTCACCTTGCCCTGGGCGGCCGGGAAAGTCAGCAGGTCAACCCGGATCTGCTTCAATTTCTTTCCCAGCAAAAATGGGCTACAGCCTATGAAAAGAATGAATCAAGCCAGAAAACTTTTGTGCTTCACGATGGCGGAAAGTCTCCAGCGATAACATTACCCTTTCCCACAGGCACCACAACCGAAAAAGAAGCCAAAGTGTCAGATTAGATCGGCTATCCTGCCAGGGGGACGCAAAGGAAGTATTTAGAACCGCTCCCCCAAAAAAAGTTTTGGGCTGATCCGGCTTATTAATTTCCAGCGTCAGCCCGGGACAAAGAGATGGAATCACGTCAATCATTTATTTTGGTTTATAGACAACACCTACTCCATGCTTAAAGGATGAACAAATGGCCAAACGACCCACAAAGGAAAAAAAACATATTGTCCTGCCCGAAGAGGCCATTAATAAAATTGAAACCATGGTGGAAACCTGGACTTACGACACCAAGGCATTTGTCAGATCCAGACTCAACCAGTACAAACAGCCCAATTCCCTGATCTCTTTTCTGAAAAATTTTGTCTTCTTTATCTTTTTCATGAAAAGAAAACAAAAACGGATGAATGTTCTCAATAATCCCCAGATTCTGACAGACTGGAAAAAACGATTTTTATACTCAGGGGAGATCAATCCCGCCGCCTCCTGGAACAGAATCATTGCAAAAGAACTGACAACCGCAGAATACCATTACCTCATTGCGGTTCTGGACAGAGAACTGACCAACCTCCATGTCCCCGTGGAATTAGAAAAAATATTTGAAAAGATCTACAGAGTTCATATCAGAAAGGAGCATCTGGAAGACCCCGATGTGCCTAAAGCCCCCATCATGCTCATTGAAGGGACGTCAGGTTCGGGGAAAAGCGCCACAGCAAGGGAAGCCCTGGAAAAAGTGGTATTTAGAAACGAGGTGATTCCCACCGTGGACTGGCGTAAAAAACGGGATGAGATTTTAGGGGGGTACAGCCTGTTCACCCAGCTTGAAGATGTGGACCCTGAGTTTGCCATGCAGATCGCAAAAAAGAAAAAAACCGACTTTTACCGGCGTCTGGCAAAAATCCCCATTCTTAAAAGGATATTTAGAAAACGGATCATGAATAATCTGACGGATTTTGAAGATTTAGGTTTTTTAGTGGACATGTCCGTGATCACTCCCAATGATTACCAGACCGCCCTGTCCGGAGAACCGGGGAACTTTTTTAAACGGGCCATGGGCCATCCCAAGGTCACGTCGATCCGGCACATTGAAGAGGCTCATTCGGCATTTGGAAAATCCGGGTCCGGAAGTGGAGGGGATGGAACGGAAAAACAGCAAAGAACCCTGATTGATACCTCCAACATTATCCTGGATGAAATTATTGACGGGAGAAGAGATCTTTTTCTTATTGCCACCACTGACCAGGCCCACCGGTTTGACGCGGCCATTTACCGCAGATTTGTTGAAAAAGGCGTGATTATCGACATTTCAAAATACTGGATGAACCGGGAAAATTTAAAAAAGATCATTATCCTTGAGATCCAACGCAACCAGATCCCCACCAAGTTCAAGCCGGATTCGGAAAAGCTGGATCATGCGGCAGATAAAATCTATGCCATTTTCAGGGAGAGAAGCCTGAAAATAACCCCGGCCTATGTCAGAAAGCTCATTGAGTCTGTCATCTCCATGCAGGGGGATTTTGTCCTGGAATTTTTAGACGATGCCGTCCTGATCCGGAACGCCTTCCAGCTGGTGGCCAAAAATGTATATGGGGAACTTTACGCCAAGGTGGTTGACCAGATGGATCGCAACCTGAACTGGGAGGAATATGTGGGCGACATCAAGGATAAATTCTCCGAGATGGCCAACAACTGTTTTCATTACGGCGTCAGCGAAGACAAAGGCGTGGTCCTCACAGGCCCGCCGGGATCGGGCAAAACCTATCTGGTCAGAACCTGGCTCTCCTCCAATACCAATGTCCATGATATTGCCACAAGCCCTTCGGCCCTCCAGGATCCCTCAAGCCCTGTGCACGGTGCCGTTTCCAACCTTGAAAAGGTCTATGATATCGCAAAAATGATCGCCCCCACGGTAATATTTTTTGACGAGGGAGATGCCCTTGCGCCCAAACGAAGCGGCACCGGGGGCCATCCGTCCGATGCCCTGACCAACAAATTTTTAAATATCATTGACGGGGAAATTCCTCTGAATAAGGTATTCACCGTCTTAACCACCAACCGTCTGGATATCCTGGACCCTGCCCTGATCCGGTCCAAAAGATTGAAAACCCTGGAAATATCCGGCCATATGCGTCAAAAAGATGTTTTTGAAATCATCAAAAAGCAATTTGAAAACGTTCCCCACAAACGCCAGTTTGAGGTGGAAAAAATCATAGAAACAGCCCAGGGGATCTGCAACACCCCGGCAGACTATACTTCGTTTACGGAAAAGGCCATTGCCCTTTGCAGCACCGAGTTTAAAGTTCTGCTCAAACTTCGGGATCTCAAATCCTCAACCCAGGATGAAAAATACAACTTTGTCAAACTTAATTTTAAAACCGTCCTAGGTATTCTTGATGCCCTTAAAGCCCCGCCCCTGATCAAATCCAAAATAAAAAACGACCTGAAAAATTTTGTGGAGCATTACGGCAAGATTCTGGAAAGTGTGGATCATATTACCCGGGAACAGGATTACCCCCTTGTTGTGGCCCACCTGGAATCAGCAAGACGGGAGATTTCCCAAAGCCCCGTGCGCAAAGGTTCCATACAGCTTAACGAATTTTTAGAGGCCGAGCTGAGCCAGGAACCCCAGGTGGGATTTATCATTGGCGTTGGAGCCAATGACATGACTGGAATGTTATTGCCCATCGCCACCAGCCTGACCGGCAGAGTTGAAAACGCGTCTATCATCGTCACCGGTGCCGTGGCCACGCCTTCGGCCCAGACCGCCCAGATGGACATGGCCGTAAAGATGACCAAGCAGTCTGCCCTGGAAGCCCTGACCATGGTGAAAAACTATATCCAGAGCCTGAGCCCGGATATCAGCATCCCATGGCTGTTCGGGGATTTCCTCCAGCGGTACTCCATCCACCACCAGCTGTTGTCCGCGTCCTACAACGTCGGCGGACCGTCCGCAGGGTATGCCCTGGCCCTGAACACCCTGTCGGCGTTGCTTCAAATCCCCCTTTGCTTTGACTTTGGCATCACCGGTGCACCCTGGACCAAAGGGGTAAAAAAGAACGAAATCGGAGGGTCTGTTATCATCGGCGGGCACCGGAAAAAAACCGAAAAAGTGCTGCTGTATCTGCGCAGAATGTACATGCCCATGCTGAACTACCAGGACCTTGAGCCTGAATTTCTTATCGGCTACTGGAAGCGGGACAAGGATATTATTGCTGTAACCCATTTTGCCGACCTCATGCCCGAAGTCCTCTTCCTGGATGAGGCCCACAATAAAATGAACGAAGAGTTAATTGAAAACAGAATAAAATATAATATGGAAAGATACTATGACTCAGAAAAAACGTCTAACTTGCAAGAAGATATTGTCCAGACCAAAAAGATTATGAGAAAACGGGCCGAAGAGGAAATACTCAAACGGGTCAACGCTATCCGGTTCTATCTCCAGGATACTGGCCGGGAAAAATACATTTCCCATGAAAAAATATTTCAAACCTATATTTGATGAACCAGATTTGGCTCGATACTTTGCCAACATAGAGTGTCACAAGTGTCGACGCAAGCCTGCTCTCCGGCACATTTTATTTTGACCCGGGCCTCATATTTCTGTCAAAATTCTTCCGAAGAAATCAAGGCTGATTTTTCTTCTAAGCATTGAGACCTTGGAAATGACTTGTTTTAAATGTTCAACTTCCAATTCATTGAGCTCTTCAATGTCTAAATCATCATTTATTTTGCGTAACCCCGTATGTTCAAAAATCGGATTGAAAAACCTTAACTGCCATATATGATAAAATATATAGACAGCTTCTTTGTAAAATTCTTCGGGAATTACGTCCTTTTCCTTTATTATCTTCAATCTTTCAACAGTATTTGCAGTATCAATTCCATGCTTTAATGCATAAATTCTTGAAAACATTTCAATGGGACGCAACGCATCCTTAAGATTCAAGGTTTTTGCACCATCCTGCAGTTCGGTTTTCAGGCCCCCAAAAGCATTAAGTGGCGGTTTGTATAGCAGGGCATATTTCGCGTAGTAACCTATAAAAAGAGGGTACTGCTGCATTAATAACTGAATTTGTGAATTGATGGAGCTTGCCAAATCAACATTGCCATAGGTACATTTCAAATCGAAGAATACATTAAATTCATTAAACCCGTCGGACGTTGGGGTGCTCATCACATTTTTCAGTCTTTTATGCCACTCTTTTTCTGAAAGACACCATTTGGGGTTTAGAGCCATAATCCCCCCGGGAGACAAATGATAACCAGACGCATTGAGCTTGCTGCAAACCCTGTCCCCAAGCTTCAGAAAATATAACCTTATCTGGTCTGAAGCTGTTTGTGTATTCTCTTCAAAAATTATTGCATTATCCTGGTCCGATGACATGGTCATCTCGTGCCTTGCATTGCTGCCAAGGGAAAGGAATGCAAAACTGACCGGGGGCTGGCCGATTTCAGCTATGGACAGTTCGATACAACGCACAATGACTTCATCATACGTTGTACCGATCACCCGGCACATGGCTTCGGACTTGGCTCCTGTATCAATCATGTGCCGAATAATCACCGGCAGCTTATTCATATTCTGGACAACATGCCCGATTCTATCACTTGCCCTGATTTCTTCTATAAGGGAAAAATGAATTGGTTCGTAATCAGCCGGGATGCTTTTGCAAGTATCATCCCCGATATAATTTTTACGGATAATGGGACGAAAAGAAATAATATGACCGTGTTTTTCAGATAGGAATATACGAGATGTCGTAATAATAACATCAATATAATTACCAACTGAATCAGCTACAACAGCTTCGAACTCTCCGGCATCCGAGGTGTTTTTAAACACATTGACCAGGTGCTCTTTTAAACTGCTGTTGTTTCCCACATCAGGAAATATTATATTCCAGATATCGGTGCGATGAAGCTCCGGCGCACTATACCCTAACAATTCCTGCAGCTTGAAATTGGAATATACGATTTTGCCGTCCACGGTCAGAAGATAGCCCTCATTGGAAGATTCTACCAGAGCCCGATAACGGTTTCTCACTTCTTTTAAAGCAGCCTGAACTCTTTTACGGTCGTTTTCATCCCGTTTACTTTGTATGAGAAAATAGGCTATCAATAAAATCAAACCGTCGGCAATAACACCGAAGATTTGAAAAATATGCGTCTTAAAAGCATCAATTTCTTCTGCAATGTCATTAATATATACACCGGTGCCGACAATCCAGCCCCTCTGGGGAATTCCTTTTACATAGGATAGCTTCTCAGCAGTCTTGTCCGGGGCATCTTTCCATTGCCAATAATATCTCAAATACCCTTCTCCATTGGACTTTACAATGCGAACGAACTCCACGAACAGCTTTTTGCCACTTTTGTTTTCTTTATCTGTATAATTGCTCAAATCCTTGCCTGTGAGCTCCGGACGATAGGGATGAATTATCATTTTAGGGGTGTAATCAATGATGAAAAAGTAATTTTTGTTCCGGTTGTCATAGCGCATCGCCTTAATTTCATCTATGGTTCTCTGCTTGGCCTCTTCAGGGGTAAGCGCACCCTTTTCTTCTAATTCCTGGTAGTGGTTAATTACGCTTGCGGCTGTTGCTGTCAGCTCCTTTATAAGCAGCTTTTTCTGGTTCAGCATGTTATTTTCAAAAAGAGGAATCACGTAAATGAATATATAACTGATAAACAGTATCATCGCCAATACACTGGGCAACACAATTCGAATGGCGAAACTATTGGAATATGTCTTGGTTTTCTTCCTTTGATTATTGTAGGATTTCCCTTTGAAATAATCGGTAAGATCTTCAAAACTCAATGTTTTTTCATCATCAGTATCATCGGTAATGTGATATTTCTCAGTGAACGTGCCGTTTTCAAAGTCTTCTCGTTTGGGAAGGTATCCCTTGTAGTCATCTTTTATATGTGTTTCAAATACTTTTTTGATATCTTCACGAGAGTACTTGCCCTCAAACTTTTCATACGCTTCTTCCAATCCCTCAACGCAATGACGATATTTTCTATGGGCATAGGGATCATACCCTGCCGGACTGTAGCCTGCAAGCAGCCGTTCAAACGATCTTGTATCGAAAAAACCATCAAGCCATTTATGAATATCATGTCCGGGTATACCAAAAAGGTCTTCGGTTCGCTTTGCATGTTCTTCAAGTTTCATATCAGCACCCTTGATCTATTTTTTCACAGGAATTCTAAGGTCGATAGTTAACATATAACAGGCAACTTTTTAAAGTCTGTTGAAACAAAAGATATGTTCCCCAAAACATTTGTTCCGGGTGACTTTTCAGGAAACCGGAATTCTGATGGTTGAATAATTAATCCTTGACTTTACCTTGGCTGTCAATTTATTAATAAACTATAATAAAAATAGATGTCTTTTACACTTTATCCAGATCGACTGAATTTGCAGTTAATCCATCAGGAATGTTTAACCGATATGTTTAACCATAGCATAGCGGGAATTTAACCTCTAACTAAAGAACTGATACGTCATGTCAAACAAAGTCATACGCAATTTCTTTTTCTCCATTGTCATCCCGTCCATACTCACAATTTTGCTTTTTATTACGTCAATGTATGTGATCATAATACCATCATTTGAAGAAAACATGATGAACAAAAAGAAGGAAATGATCAGGGAGCTGACCAATACAGCATGGAGTTTAATAAAAGAATATGACGATGAATACAGAGCGTCTCTTATTACTCTTGAAGAAGCGCAACGCCTTGCGTCTAAAAAAATTGGTAAAATGCGATATGGCACCCAGGGAAAGGATTATTTCTGGATTACTGACATGAAACCCGTCATGATCATGCACCCCTATCGCCCCGAACTGAATAATAAAATGCTGGATGAATATAAAGATCCCCGCGGGGTTAGGCTGTTTATTGAAGCAATCAAAGTTGTAAAAACAAAAAACGAGGGGTTTATCAACTACATGTGGCAATGGAAAGACGATTCAACTCAAATTGTCCCAAAGTTATCATATGTAAAAGGTTTTCAAAAGTGGGGATGGATCATAGGAACCGGTATCTATCTGGATGATGTACAAGCTGAGATCGGTGCGTTGAAAGAAAGATTAACAAGGATTTCACTGGTAATATCAGCAACCATTATACTTATCCTTGCTTTCATAATCATGCAAAGCCTTAAAATTGAAGTCTGGCGTAAAAAGGCCGAAAGTGATCTTTTACAATCAAAGCAAAAATACAAAACACTGGTGGAAACTTCATCAGAAGGCACAATCATGATCAAAGACAGCCGGATCATTTTTTCCAACCACATGTTTGAACAGCTGACCGGTAAAACATACCAGGAACTTGTTGTGTCTCAATTTGAGGATATTTTCAGTATCAGATGGAGCGACGTTTTAAAGTCCATCGCAAAAAACAACCAATCCATTTCCATTGAGACCCAGGTCAAACAAGGTGAAGATGTATTTCATGATGTTGTGATCTCTGTGACAAGAATTTTATTTGAAGGACAGGAAGCCTATGTCGTGGTCACAAAAGATGTGTCACGAAAAAAACAAACAGAAAAAATTGTCCATAATTTAAGCAGAGAACTTCAAAGCTCCTTGACATTAATGAATCAGCCCATTTCCCAATTTGTAAAGCCAATTGTAAAAAGCAACCTGCAGGCAACAGTGACTGAAGCCGCCTCTCTAATGGACCGGAAAAAAACCAACCTCATTTTCATTGCAGACAATGATAAAATGCTTGGGGTTGTTAATGACAGTGACTTGCGTAAAAGGGTCCTGGCAAAAGGCAAAGATGGCAAATCACTGCTTGTGGACGTGATGACCTCCCCAATTATTTGCATTTCAAATACAGCCTTACTTTACGAAGTTGTTTTAGAATTCAGGAAACAAAATGTCAGCCACCTGGCTGTAAAAAATGACAATAACGAGATTATCGGCGTCCTCAGCCATGAAGATATCCTTGAGATCCAGCATAATTCGTTAAGCTACATCCTAAGTGAAATTGAATATGCCGAAAATGTTAATGAACTTAAAAAGATCTATGACAAAATTCCGGTTCTTGTTAACGCACTATTGGAAAGCGGTAATAAAACTGAATTGATAACCCATATTATTACATCGGTATCCGATGCAATGACAAATCGCATCATAACATTTGCATTGGAAGACCACGGGAAAGCGCCATGCCGATTTGCTTTTGTGGCATTGGGCAGCGAAGGAAGAAAAGAACAGACCATTGCCACCGACCAGGACAATGCCATCATTTTTGAAGATGTTGGGGACGATAATGCCCCAAAAATTAAAAACTACTTCCTGAAGTTTGCTGAAACCGTTAACAATCACCTGGCCCATGTCGGATATGAGTTATGTGCAGGTGAAATAATGGCCAAAAATCCCAAATACACGCTGAGCTTATCGGATTGGAAAAAGCAGTTTACAAGCTGGATTAACACCCCTGAAGCTCAAAACATCATAGACACGGCTGTTTTTTTCGATTTCAGGTGTATTTATGGTGACAACTTTTTCACAGATGAATTAAGAAAACATGTCAACCTGCTCATTGATAAAAAAGCCATATTTGTTTATCACCTTGCCCAAACGGTGATTCAGTACAGATCCCCGTTAAACATGTTTGGAAATATTGCCAGTGATGATAACGAAACATTCGATATTAAAAAGATACTTCTTCCGGTTGTTACGTTTATCAAAGTATTCTCTTTACAGCGGAAACTTTTTGAAACCAATACGTTACGTCGCCTCGAAACATTATTAAATCAAAACGTGATTCAAAAACCCATGTATGAGGAGTTAAAACAAGCATACAATTTTTTAATGGGATTACGTTTCGAGACCCAGACCAATGCATTAACCGAATTCAGAAAACCTGATAATACGATCAACATTGAGAACTTGACCGAAATTGAGAAATCAACACTAAAGAAGATATTTTCGTTAATTTCCGATATGCAGACAAAGCTGAATTTGGAATTCAAAGGAAGGTAAAAGCCATCTCTCAAAACACTCTTTTGAGAGATGGCTTTTTCTTATATTTTTTCTATCGGAACGCTTTCAATAAAATCAAGACTGATTTTTCTTCTGAGCATTGAGAGTCTGGAAATAACGAGCTCCAGGTGTTCAACTTCTAAATCATTGAGTTCATCAATGTCTAAATCATCATCCACTTTATGCAAATCGGTATGTTTAAAGATCTGATTGAAAAACCTTAGCCGCCATATATAATTAAACACATAGACAGTTTCTTTGTAGAATTCTTCGGATACTTCTTCCTTATCCCTAATGGCATTCAGCCTTTTAATGGTATTTGCGGGAATAATGGCATGCTTCAAAGCATAAATTCTTGCAAAAATCTCAATGGGACGCAGAGCCTCTTTAAGATTCAAGGTTCTTGCGCCATCCTGCCGTTCAGTTTTTAACCGTCCAAAAACACTGAACGGCGGTTTATGCACCAAAGTATTTTTAGCGTAGTAACTCATAAATAAAGGGTTTTTCTTCATTAACAATTGAATTTGTGAATGTATTGAGCCTGCTAAATCAATATTTCCATAAGTACATTTCAGGTCGAAGAATACATTAAATTCAAGAAACCCGTCAGGTGTTGGGCTGTTCATTATATTTTTCAGTTTCTTATGCCACTCTTTTTCAGAAAGACACCATTTAGGGTGTAAGGCCATAATACCTGCCGGACAGAAATGATATCCCGAAGCATTGAGCTTGCTGCATACCTTGTCTCCAAGCTTCAGAAAATATGCCCTTATGTTGTCAGGCGCTGTCTCTTCAGTGTCTTGATCTTGAAAAATTATAGCATTATCCTGGTCTGAAAACATGGTCATCTCATGCCTTGCATTGCTTCCAAGGGAGAGAAATGCAAAAGCAACAGGCGGCTCTCCAATTTCATCTATTGAAAGCTCGACACAGCGAACGATAACTTCATCATATGTCGTACCAATCACGGTACGCAAAGCCCGCGCCCTGGCCCCTGTATCAATCATCTCCCGGATAATTGCCGGCAGCTTATTCATGTTTTGGACAACATGCCCGATCCGATTGCTCTCCCTGATTTTTTTGATAAGAGAATCATGAATAGGCTTATAATCAGTGGGGATATTTGTGGCTGTTCCAACCCCAATATAGCTTCTACGGACAATGGGACGCAAAGAAATAACATGACCGTGTTTTTCAGTCAGAAATATGCGGGATGTTGTAATGATAACATCAAGATGATTTCCCACAGAATCAGCAGCAACAGCCTCAAACTCTCCTGAATCAGAGTCGTTTTCAAACACCTTGCCCAGGTGCTCTCTTAACCTTTTGTTACTTTCCACATCAGGAAATATAATATTCCAGATATCGGTTTGATGAAGTTCTGTATTGGAAAAGCCCAACATTTGTTGCAGCTTGAAATTTGAATATACAATTCTGCCGTCCACAGTCAGAAGGTAGCCCTCATTTGAAGACTCCACCAGAGCACGATAGCGGTCTTTAACTTCCTGCAGACCCGCTTCAGCCTTTTTACGGTCGTTTTCAATGCGTCTGCTCTGCAAAAGAAAATAGGCCAGCAGCATAAACAGCCCGTCAACAGTAATGCCGACGATCTGGAAAATATGCAGCTGCAAAGCTTCTTTTTCCTCTGCAATATCATTAATGTAAATACCTGTACCGACAATCCAGCCTCTTTTGGGAATTCCTTTTACATAGGATAATTTTTCAGCGCTCTTTTCCGGGTTATCTTTCCATTGCCAATGATATCTCAAATACCCCTCTCCATGGGCTTCTACAATGCGAACAAACTCAACGAACAATTTTTTTCCGCTTTTATTTTCTTCGTCTGTATAGTCGCTCAGATCCTGCCCTGTCAGCTCCGGGCGATACGGGTGCAGTATCATTTTCGGGGTCATATCAATGATGAAGAAGTAATTTTTATCCTGACTGTCATAGCGCATGGTTTTTATTGCATCTATGGTACGCTGTTCGGCCTCTTCAGGGGTGAGCTCCCCCTTTTCTTCCAGTATCTGATAATGTGTAATTACGCTTGCTGCCGTTGCTGTCAGCTCTTTTACCATCAGCTTTTTCTGGGTCAGCATGTTATCTTCAAAGAAAGGAACCACGTAAAAAAATATATAACTGATAAATAGTATTATTGCCAATATGGTCGGCAGCAATATACGACTGCCGAAGCTATTAAAAAATCTTTCGCTTTTCACCTTTTGATAATTGTAGGATTCCCCTTGGAAATAATCGGTGAGCTCCTCAAAACTCAATATTTTTTTATCTTCCGCCTCTGCCGAATCGTGATATTTCTCAGTGAACGTTCCGTTTTCAAAGTCTTCTCTTTTGGGAAGGTATCCCCTGTAATCGTCCTTTACATGTGTCTCAAACACATTTCTGATCTCTTCACGGGAATACTTGCCCTCAAACTTTTCATAGGCTTCTTCCAACCCCTCAATGCAATGACGAAATTTTCTATGGGAATACGGGTCATAGTTGGCAGGGCTTTGTCCTGAAAGCAGTCTCTCAAATGAGCTCGAATCAAAAAAGCCATCAAGCCATTGGTGTATATCTTGTCCTGGTATACCAAAAAGTTCTTCGGTGCGCTTTACATGTTCTTCAAGTTTCATTGCAGTTTCCTTGAGCTGTTTTTCCAACTCAAAAAAAGTTAGCATATAAATGACTGCGTTTCAAAGTGTAATATATAAAAGCCCGCCGATGCATAGCATCGGCGGGCTTTTATAAACAGCTGCCGCAGACCAGTCGGCAGTGAGTTTTTTTAGAATATGCCGGGTATCCCGGGAAGCTGACCCACCAACCCAAGGGAAATGGTACAAACCAGAAACATGATGCCCGGGATGACAAGTTTCTCATTCCATGAGAGTGTTTTGGCCCGTTCAGTATCGCCGATGAGTCCCAGGTTGTCCAGAAGCATGGCAGCAGCCCAGCCGAACACCGGATTTACAAAGGCGCAGGCAAAAATGCAGGTTCCCGCACTCTGGGAATCCTTGTGGTTGCTGACCATCTGCATACCTGCTTCAAGCAATGGCAAAAATACGCCGACAATAAGTGCCACCCGCAGAACAGGTTCCCACATGGCAAGATCCATGGGGTAGCCCAGGATACCTGCTACGACACAGAAAATGCCGGTGAGAAACGCACCGCCGGGAATAGGACGCTTGGCGATGGCTGCGGGAATCATATAGGTACCCCAGGAAGAGGCAATATTGCCGCCGCCAAGACAGGAGCCGATGGCCTGGCGAACAGATGCGACCATCATGGTATCGTCCACGTCCATGAGAACGTTTTCAGCCCCTTTGGGGTAGTTGAGTTCCTGGAATACCCGGTGTCCAAGGTAATCCGGTGACCACATGGCAACGGCCAGAATGGCGAAGGGTATAACGGCAATGAAGTTGCCTAGGTTCGGAAGCCCCATTTTCCAACCGGTATCAGTACCCCACCACCACATGGGATCAAAATGGGGAAGGCCCGGCGGGGTGGAAAAGGAGAAATCAGCACCCATCGTAAATGCGATGATACCTGCGATGGCGGAACAAAGAGGGATGGCCAGCCAGCGTTTCTGGATACGCGCCAGATAAGCATAGACAAGCACGGTTGCGGCGATGACCGCAAAGGAAACCGTGCTGACGCCACCTGCTGTCGCCCATTTTCCAAGTTTGCCGATCTGTCCGATAAGTCCAACAAGACCCAGGTAGATTAAAAGCCCCCCCCGAACGCCGATTCCGGTCAGGTTCATCAACTTGGAACCGCCTTTTGTGATGGCCAGAATAAGGCCGAACACACCGATGAGGATGCCCAGAGCCAACGGATGTCCGCCGGCCTTGGCGACAATCGGAATAAGGGGAATCATCGGGCCGTGCGTGCCCGCAAGGTTTGAATTCGGATTAAGGAATGCTGAAAAAAGCAGGACAAAGAAAATACCTGCAATCAGCATCTCATACCGGACGTTCTCTGCAATAAAATCGGGCGCAAGACCAAATTGGTCAGCAAAGGCAGCGACCATGGCGGTTACCATTACAACCTTTCCAATGGTGGCGGCAATGGCCGGCACACAGTCCTCAATCTCGATGCCGTAATCCCGAAAGGGAAGGTTGACCCGCCAGCGACGAAATTTCATAATAGTCAGTTCATGGTCAAGATACTCAGCTCGTGTCTTAAACTCGCTTGCTTTCTTACGTTGCTCGTAATACGATTTTCCATTGTGCGCTACCATCTTTTGATCTCCTTCTCCTTAGCTACCCAGCCGATCTTGTGTTAAATCCTGCTCATGCACCTTTCGGGTGCATAGGTATAAAAAAAGTACTTGGTTAGAAAAATGGTCCACTACCTCAACGATATCCAGATAGAACTCTCTACCTTTTTCCCTTAACGAATGCAAGAACTATTTATTAGAAGTTACTTTTCTATCCCAAGTTCAAAAGATTTTACTATAAAAACGAATGGTTATATTTTTACAAATCCGGCAGAAGACATCAACAAAACCTAAAAAACAAGGCCCGGCCCGGCTACGAACATGGCATATTTACCAGAATGCTGCACATCTGCTGGCCATAGGTGAAATAACGGGTATTCTTAACTGGAAAAATTATGTTTACCCCCAACATACGAACTGTTACATTGGGAAAAATTGTCGGTGGAGCTGTTCTTGTCGGATGGGGTGTTGTGCCGGGCCGCAACCCGGCCGGCAAAATAAAATTTGATACCTTGAAACGCAAATCTTAAATGACTTCTGCAATGATGGGATTAAACTAATGACAGTAATGGGCAACAAACTGATGACGTTGATATACAATAACGTGGAAGAAAATAGTGAAAAGTTTACATCGGGGATAGTCGTATCAACGGTACTGGGTGTCGTAAGCATAGTCATGTTTATTGTTTCGTTTTACGCAATTATCATCCCGATGTTTGAACGCAGTGTCATGGACCGAAAAAAGGAAATGCTTCATGAATTAACCAATACAGCCTGGAGTGTTTTGGCCGAACACGATGAGTCATACAAAGCCGGCAAAATAACACTGGCCGAAGCTAAAATTCTGGCCACCGAGGAGGTGGGCAGAATGCGGTATGGAAGTGAGCAAAAAAATTATTTTTGGATCACCACCACTGACCCTATAATGATTAATCATCCATATCGTTCGGACTTAAATGGAAAGAACCTGCTTGATTATGCTGACAAGCATGGGAATAAATTATTTGCTGATTCTGTTGGTTTAGTAAATGAAAAAGGCGAGGGGATAATTCAATACTATTGGCAAAGGAAAAATGATCCGTCCCGCGAAGTGCCTAAACTATCATATGTAAAAGCTTATCAGGAGTGGAACTGGATCGTAGGCACCGGCATATACCTTGATGATGTAAGGCAGGAAATCAAAAGGTTACGGGATAAGTTGTTAAGAATATCGGTTCTTATCATCGGTATTATCATTGTCATTCTTATTTATGTATTAAAGCAGACCAGAATAATTGAGGAAAAACGTAAAGATGCTGTAAATGAATTAAGATTGTCCAATCAAAGATATAAAAGCCTTGTGGGAGCATCAACCGAAGGAACCTTGATGGTCGTTGAACGTAAGGTTGTATTTGCCAATAGCAAATTTATCAGCTTGCTTGATAATGAAACAGGATCACTGGTTGGAACCGATTTTTCAGAACTGTTTAAACTCAGCTGGGATGAAATGGTTTCCGGAATCAAAAATCCCAACCAGACCCACGCTTTTGAAACAGAACTGCTCCAATATAAAGCAGGTTACCAGCATATTGTAGCGTACGTCACACAGGTTGAACAATCGGATAGCACAGCATCTATATCCGATAGCACAGCATACATAGTTGTTATAAAAAATATCACCGAAAAGCATAGACTCAGACTTGATACCCAGAAATTATCTGATGATGTTCAGCTTTCTCTTCAATTAATGAACCAGCCGGTTAAAAATCTTGTAAATGAAAACATTCATTGTGATATAAACACACCCATAGGCGATGTTCTTGAATTGATGAAGAATAAGCGCACCGACATCATAAGTGTAAGAAGCAGCGATGAAACAATAGGGGTTGTAACCGATAAAGATCTTCGAAATCGTTTAATGAATGGTGGAATGAATATGAAAAGCCCGGTGGTAAAGCTAATGACATCGCCGGTCATCAGTATAAACCAGGGGGCCCTACTGTACGAAGCGGTGCTGTTATTCAAGCAGCATGGTATTTCCCACCTTATGGTCACCAATCACAACAACAAAATTTATGGCAGCATCAGTTATCTTAAGTGCCTTGAGATGCAGCACAATTCACTGACATTTTTAATACAGGAGATACAAAGCTGTGATGTCATCAGTGATATGCGCAATATTTATAATAAGGTTCCCGTACTCATACAGGCAATATTCACCAGTACGGATAATATCAGCAGTGTATCACGCATAATTACGTCCATTGCCGATGCCATAAACAAGCGGGTGATAGAAATGGCAATAGCCGAAGCAGGGCCGCCTCCTTGTGAGTTCGCATTCATATCCATGGGAAGTGAAGGGCGGGGAGAACAAACACTTAAAACCGACCAGGATAATGCCATAATCTTTGCAGAGCAGTCTGATGATAACAAAGAATACTTTTTAGGGCTGTCGGTAATAATCAATGAAAATCTGCATAAGATAGGTTACGCCCGTTGCGAAGGCGATCTGATGGCAGGCAATCCCGAGTGGTGCAACCATATTGATGAATGGCAAAAAATATTTTCAACATGGATTAACAACCCGGTTGGCTTAAATGTTCTGGACGGTTCTCTATTTTTTGACATGCGTTTGGTTTTTGGAAGCCAGCGACTGTCATCTGCGCTCATTGATTTTATATATGAAGAATTAAAAGGTAAAAATGAATTTTTCAGACAACTGGTTAAAACAGTAGCCGCAAGCAAGCCGGCATTTGACAATCAACGCGTTGACATTAAAAAGTTCCTGATACCAATTGTCGGGTATTTAAGAGCCAAAGCATTGTTTCATTCCATCAAACAGACAAACAGTATGCTGCGGTTAAATTATTTGATGGCATATGATTTAATTTCGGAAAGTAAGGCCCAGGAAATTGAAAAGATGTATAATTTTCTCATGCATCTGCGGATAAAGTGGCAGGTAAGCCTTATCCTTGATAATGACTGGCCATCAAACACCATCTCTTTAAATAACCTTACAGCAATAGAACAGGAAACCCTTAAAAACATAATCAAAGAAGTGCTTAAATTACAGGAAGAACTGCAATTAAAGCTATAAGGACCCGGAGCAGTATTTTATTGTGCTTGAATATACACCAATTGCCCAGTTTGCCATAGGACTCGACCACAAAGTAAAGGTTTGGAACAAAGCTTGTGAAGTTCTCACCGGCGTCCGTGCCGAAGAAATTATCGGCACGGACCATCAGTGGAAGATTTTTTACCCAAAAAAGCGGCCTATTCTGGCCGATCTTGTAGTCGAGCAGGACTACGAAAAGTTCCTTGAAATATATGGCACAAAAAATCCGGCCGAGTCCAGCATTGTGCCCAATGCCTGGGAAGCAACGGACTATTTTGAAAATTTCAACGGAAAGCCCAAGTATATATATTTTATGGCTGCCCCTGTCTTTGATGAGAAAGGCAACATCACAGGCGCCGTCACGACCCTTCAGGATATTACGCTTCGCAAAATGCAGGAAGACGCCATAAAGCGGGAATCAGAGCAACTCCAGCAACAGTATTCACTGCTGCAGTCATCAATGGGTGAGCGCTTCAAGTTCTGCAATATCATCGGGAAATGCACCAAAATGCAGGAGGTCTATGACATAATTATACGGGCGGCATCCAGTGCAGACAGTGTTGTGATCCACGGTGAATCTGGGGTGGGAAAGGAGTTGGTTGCAAGGGCCATACACGATACCAGCCCGAGAAAAGACGCACCGTTCCTCCCTGTCAACTGTGGAGCCATTTCTGAACCCCTTCTGGAAAACGAATTTTTTGGCCATATAAAAGGGGCGTTTACCGGGGCATACAACGACAAAAAGGGTTTTCTTTCCCATGTCCAGGGCGGTACCCTGTTTCTTGATGAAGTTGGAGAGCTCTCCTTGAATATGCAGGTTAAGCTTTTGCGGGCAATAGAAGGCGGGGGGTATTCACCAGTCGGGAGCACGGAAGTTCTTCATTCCGATTTCAGGATTGTTGCCGCAAGTAACCAGAATCTATGGGAAGAGGTTCAAAAAGGGCGCCTGCGCAGTGATTTTTTTTACCGCCTCTACGTAATCCCCATAAATATACCGCCCCTTCGGGAGCGCAAGGAAGATCTTGCTCTGCTTGCTGATTATTTCTTCAGCCAGATGGAATCGCCCCTTCATTTTGATGCCCTGCCCGGAAAAGACATAAAAAAGCTGTACAATTACCACTGGCCCGGGAATGTCAGGGAGCTGCAGAATATTCTGCGCAGGTACGTCACCTTTAACCACCTTAATTTTATGGCTCTCCCGGACATTGACCCCCCGGTAATTGAACCCCAACCACCCGCGGATGCCATTTCAGTTTCCGATTCAGAAACAGACCTTCCGCTGACAGATGCCGCTGCCCGGTTTGAAAAACAGCTCATCCTTTCCGCCCTTAATCACTGCAAGTGGCACAGGGAAAACGCTGCTGAAAAGCTGGGAATTTCCCGCAGAACGCTTTATCGCAAAATGTTGTCCCACGGGCTCATAAGCGCCATTTAACCCCTTCTTTCACAATACTTTGCCCACACCAAACTGCCGCCCCATCCATCCCCGATCACATAAAGGACAGCCCGGAAAAAAATCTATTTCCACAAAAAGGGCTCACCTTTTTGTGTTACTTTATGGAGAAATGGTGGCCCGAAAATCCACATGTCTCAAAATGTGACAAAACCGCCCATGCATTTTTAGTATTATATTTCAGCATATTATAAAATATATAGTTTTCCTTGGGTCAAAAATGCCCAAAACAATCTATTTCCTGTTCAGGACTTCGCCCCTCAGCACTTTTTTGGCCCAGAACTAAAATATACGTATTATTGATAATGATAATGGGTAGATGGCTGAATATTCAGCACAGCAACCCCAATATACAAGGCACACAGGAGACCTGTGGCACAATGATTGCTATTGTTAATGATCAATTACTAATTTAATGAAACTGATTTTGTGACCTGTTAAAAGCTGCTGCTGAAGTTTTGTTATGAAAGAGACTAAAAAAGAATTACAGATGCTTTAAAATTTTCTGTGAATAGCCTGACGGATTGCCCCCCCCCCCTCCTAATCTTCGGGCCGGTTTACAGAAGAGTGTTTTTAAAAAGAATATTTTTATAGTTTTTTTTATTAATTGAAGACAGGAGAAGAAGATGAGAGACGAAACGTTGGCAAATCCGGGACCTCTCGGGTTAATGGGCTTTGGAATGACAACTGTACTTTTGAACATTCATAATGCCGGATTTTTTGAAATCAGTTCCATGATTCTGGCAATGGGCCTTTTTTACGGGGGCTTGGCCCAGATTATTGCAGGAATTCTTGAATTTAGAAAAGGTAATACGTTTGGCGTTACGGCATTCATATCCTATGGCCACTTCTGGTTGACTCTGGTGGCACTTATTCTGCTGCCCAAACTCGGCTGGGCAGAGCCTACGCCTGCAAAATTCATGGCCTGCTATCTGTTCATGTGGGGCATTTTTACAATGTTCATGTTTTTCGGAACATTAAAATCCAACAGGGGCCTGCAGTTTGTCTTTGCATCTCTGACTGTACTGTTTTTTCTTCTCGCAATCAAAGACTGGACAGGTTCACACCTCATCGGAGTCATTGCCGGTTTTGAAGGCATCATCTGCGGACTGAGCGCTATTTATCTTGCCATGGCCGAAGTCCTCAACGAACAATACAACAGAGCAATTATCCCGATAGGCCTGCCCTAACCGGAAAAGCCCCCCTTTTTCAGAATCAAAAATAAAGCTGAAAAAGGGGGCTCATATAAGATTTATACGGAACCCGATAAGAATGAGGCCGACCCAAACCACAGTACCCACGATATCCAGTCAAGCGGACGTGCCTAGGCGAAGCCTCCTTTTTATCAGGGAACCATTTATCACCAAAGGAAATGAGAACATATGCCGGTCCAGATCAGAGCCTGTGCAAAAAAGAAAAGACCGGCTGATAGAATCCATATAATTTGAGGTGCCGAGGATTGATAAGCACCGTCAGGATCAGACAAAACATTGGTAAAAGCAGACCATGCACAGACAACACCAAATGCAATCTGAATTAAAAGAGCACCAACGATGACAAACCAGCTATTGTTAACTTTATTGCTAGACATAGGATCCCCCTCCTTTAGTTTGTTGAGCAATTTAATTAAGCATTTTGTATGCTTAACTGCACATTTAGCCGACCGGGGGGGCAAAGTAAATGGTGACTTGAAAAATGCCTAATCTGACCAAAAACCCAGAGCTTCAAATCATCTGTCGCCTGCCCCTCCGAATCGACCACAGCGTTTTTTGCAAGGCCCAAGTTTTTATATAGGCTGTTCTTTAAAAATCCATAAAACCAGTTCTAAAGTTTGTGCAATTGTATATATTAGCTAATGTAAATTTATATAGATACATTCCATCATTTTTGTCAAGATAAAGATGGTGGTTAAAAAAGGAGAGTGTGCAAAACACTCTCCTTTTTGGGTTTAATATTCTCCTTTTTTCTTGTGTCCCAGCATGTTATGCAATTTGTTTTTCTCTGCCGACCTCATCTTTCTTTGTCATTAAAGAGACGACAACCAGTGTTAAAAAGCTGAGCGGTATTGATATGATACCAGGATTGTTCATGGATATGGGAGCGCTTGAAGCGGGAAGTCCGTACACCTCAAAGGTCTTGGGCGATAGCAATATAATTGTTAAAGCACTGATGATACCCACAACGATGGATGCGGAAATACCCTTTGCAGTGGTCCCTTTCCAGAACAGCATCATTATAATCGCCGGCAGGTTTGCCGATGCGGCAACCGCAAAAGCCAGACCCACAAGGAATGACACGTTTATCCCTTTGAATGCTATACCCAGCAATATGGCAAATACGCCTACCACCACCGCTGATATTTTACCCGCTTTTACCTGACCCTTATCGGTCAATGGAACTCCGAAATAATTGGAAATCAGGTCATGGGCAACGGCACCGGACGCCGCCACGATAAGTCCGGACACTGTCCCAAGAACCGTTGCAAATGCAATGGCTGATATGACAGAGAATAATGCGACACCGAAAAATTTAGCCAGAAGAGGTCCGGACATGTTACTGCTCTGAAGATCAAGTACGCCGGTAACCATTGCCCCCAGCCCCATAAAAAGGGTCAGGACATAAAAGAAACCGATGGCTGTGATGGCAAGGATTGTTGACTTACGCGCGGCCTTGGGGCTGGGTACCGTATAATACCGGATCAGAATATGGGGCAGTGCCGAAGTCCCGAAGAACAGTGCGATCATCAGGGAGACAAAATCCAGCTTGGACATAAAGGTTGCCCCTTTTTTCACCTTGAATCTTAATCCGGGCGTCATGATGTCCTTACCTGCTGTGGGATTCTGATACCAGACCTGTACTTTATCGCCATTGGCAGTGAAAGATCCCTTCTCGAAGCGGACAATGGTGCTGTCATTTATTGTTGCCAGAAATTGAAACGGGCTAAGGGCTCCTGTTTCCGTAACCTCTTTTCCATCAACGATGATCTTGCTTGCGTGGCCGACCGGGAAGAACTTCTGGGCTTCCTTGGGCTCCCCATTGTAAAGCACCTGGCCGTCTTTGCTGTGTACAACTGAAAGCATCTCTTCAAGAACGGCATTGCCATCTTTTTCCGTCAAATGCCACCATGAACTTATACCCTCTTTGTTTAATTTTACATAACTGTTATGTTTGGCATCATTATGAGTGCCGGCCAACTGGTACTCAGGGTTGTCAATGGCCGTAACCTCTCCATTGGTTACCGTGGCATTCATGGATTTAAATTTATGATAACTTTCAGAAGGCTGCTGGTTAATGCCATGCACAAATATGGCAATGGAAAGAATACTTGAGGCAATGATCAGAAGGCCGCCTTTTATGAATTGCACATAAGTGGTCGATGCCATTCCTGCCGTTGCCACAATAAATATAACGATGGCGCCCACAAGGATAACCCCTACGTAATGGGGCATGCCGAGCAGTGGGGTCACAAGACTTCCGGCACCCACCATCTGGGGCACAAGATAGCATAACGAGACGATGAGCGTACTGATCGCCGCAGTCAGGTGAATACCCCGGGAATTGTATTTATTGTTGAGGGCATCTGTGAATGTGTATTTACCAAGGCGTTTCATCGGCTCGGCCACAATAAACAGCGCCACCACCCATCCGGCAAGATAACCGATGGAATATAAAAATCCGTCGTATCCGCTGAATGCGATCATCCCGCATATGCCAAGGAAGGACGCGGCTGAAAGATAATCGCCTGCGAATGCGATACCGTTTACAGCCCAGTGGATATCTCCGCCGGCAGCATAATACCCTGCTGATGTTGTTGTTTTTTTTGCAAAATAAGATGACAGCCAGAGTACACCAAGTACAAAAGCTACAAATATTGCGACAGCGAACGGGGATGCATTATATATCATTTGTCAGAATCCTCCACATTGAGTTCATCTTCCTTATTGCTGCAAAGAATGTCGTAAATGATTCCCATTACAAAGGCCAAAATAATCAGGCCAAAGCCATATACAACAGCCAGATTTTGACCGGCAAAAACCTTTACCTCCATTGTTTCCGGACTGGCAACGTTTACCCAGATGAATCCGATATAAACCAAGACGTAAATAAGAAATAACCACAATCCAAGTTTAGTTTTAAAGCCAATCGCTTTGTCCTCTCCCCAATCAGTTGAAGGCCCATGTGACATAGGTTTTCTCCTTTTTCTAAAACAAGTTGAATTTAATTTAGATATCCTGTGTTCAAAAACAGTTTATCCTAGCTACAGTGCACTTTTTCCAACCGCTTTCAACAGAACGTGAAAGCCAAACTCAGCTACAGCCCAGATGGAGATACTGATAACAATAACAGGAACGTCGCTTTTGAGAAAAGTCGGTTTGAGGTTTAAAGAAATTGATCTGGTAACTACGGCTACTGCCAATGGTGCTTTGCATTTCCCCTCCTTCTTTTTGGTTTAGACTCTCGTACTATGTTTATTTGTCGAACAATATTTTTACCCACCACATTTCGATGGAATAATTGTTTTACTATACAGCAGAGAAGATCTTACACTAACGCTAAGGCCGGGCTTCACAAGTCATCGATATACAGATACAGCAACTCAAACAAATTCAGGTCATTATACCGCGGTTGCCTTTTTTCTTTCCCACCTATCCATTCGAACACTTCACGATAAAGAATGAAGGCCGAATGCATATCACTTATGAAGCTTTATAAACTGTCTTTCTGACAGTCTTTGAACAAAACCTTCAAGTGTGGGAAAATAATAAAATAATAAAAACTAATTTATAGTTACCTACTATCTTATGATCAGGCTGGATGTCAAGCATTAAAATTTCATCCCTAACGAAATTCTAAATTTGTCAAATTAAAGACCTTAGCTATCATTCTGAATTCATTCTTATTATCAAATGAGCCGAACAGACATGTATCGCGAATATTTTTTTAGTTAGTAAAGTACGTTCGCTCTTTTTTTTTGCGATACGGCTCCTGCCAGAGCTTCAATTTATGGCCTGCAATTATTTGAAACTTCCGGCAGAGATAGACTTTCAGACGTTTTAATCTTTCGTAGGAAAATACAGGCCTTTTCGTAGGTTAAAAGCCCTCTTTTCGTAAGACAGGAACTTCATTTTCGTCAAGACACTCCACATTTTTTAACAAATTTGTGGGGTTATCTTGCTTTTTACTTTTTTTCGCTGCCTCTATTCATTTCAGTTTCTTGACAACTTTGCTCAACATACATTATGTTGTTTATATATAAGCAACATAATGTATCATAAGATCAGCAGGTTTCCAGGCATTACCAGATCCCGGATCTACGATATGCTTCGCAACCTCATCGCCAAGGGATATGTCTTCGAAGTCCAGTCAGCACTTGATGCGCCTTTGCCCGCCAGAAAATTTGCCCGGCAATTTAGGCGTGAATTTGATGACAATATTGAGACTGTTCAAACAGAGTCTTGCCGAATCTATCAACAAAGGAGTTTGAATATAGCTGGACCTTGACCGCAAAGGACAACAAATAGACCAGACTGCCAGACTATTAACCAAAAAAATTTAATGGGGGTGAGCTGCCATGACAAACATGAGAAAAATATATAATTACAATGGGTTCTCCACAGAACCGGATAATAATATTTTTAACCTGGAAGACAATTTCGGGGCCCATCATTACAGCAGGATAAACCTTGTGGTCAGACGCGCCCAAGGCTGCTGGCTGACAGATGACAAGGGAAATAAATACCTGGACTGCCTTGCCGCCTACTCGGCTGCAAACCCGGGACACCATCATCCGGCCATTACCAATGCGCTGATCAGTGCACTCACCGGCCATTATGCCTCGGTGATCTCCAATGTGGTCTTTACAGACCCCTTAGGCATCTTTCTTTCAGAATGTGCGACCTTTGCACCACAGCTGGGTGAAAGATTCGGCGCACACGGCAACAAGGTTCTGGCTAAAAACGGGGGCGTGGAATCGGTGGAAACGGCTCTGAAAGCCATGAGATACTATGGATTTAAGCAAAAAGGAATTGAAGACGGCAAACAGGAGATAATTGTATTTAACCGCAATTTCCATGGCCGTACCATTTCCGTGGTCTCTTTTTCTTCCAATAAAAAATACAACGAGGGGTTCGGTCCTCTGACTCCGGGCTTTGTTTCTGTACCCTTTGGTGATCTGGATGCGGCTGAAAAAGCGGTTACGTCAAACACCTGTGGTATTCTTGTGGAACCTTTCCAGGGTGAAGGCGGCATGGTGATTCCACCCAGGGGTTTCCTCAAAGGACTCAGAAAACTTGCAGACGAAAAAGATCTGTTTCTGGTCTGTGACGAGATCCAGGTGGGCCTGGGCCGTACCGGCAAACGGTTCTGCTTTGAGCATGAAGGCATTGTTCCCGACGGCCTGATCCTCGGCAAGGCCCTTTCCGGGGGCCTGGTTCCTTTATCCGTGTTCATAACCAACGCACAAATTATGGATATGATCTTTTCCAAAGGATCTGACGGTTCCACATTCGGCGGCTACCCCCTGGCCTGCGTGGCCGGTACCGCAGCCTTGAAGGTATTCATGGATGAAAAGCTGGACGAGCAATCTGCTGAGAAAGGAAAACGACTGAAAAAACGCATTGAAGATATCGGCAAACGCTCTCCCCATGTCAAGGAGGTCCGGGGTTTGGGACTTTTCATCGGCATTGAAGTCAAAGAGGGAAATGCCATGGAATTCTGCCGCAAATTGCTCAAGGAACGACTTGTGGTCAATGACAGCCACGGGCACACCATCCGTATCTCTCCGCCCCTGGTCATCAATGATGAAGAGATGGATTTCATGGTGGCTGGACTGGAACGGGTTCTGGTTCCCTGATCCCTCAGGAGAATCAGTCAATGGTGTTCGGGGCAATTGAATGTTGATTACGGACACAGAGACCAATGACGGATTCTTGCCATCACGCCACCACAAAATGTTATCATGTCGTGGCATTTTCAAGCGCGTTGATATCTGTTAAAATGTCTTGACAACTTTACAAATGCTATCATACAATCCAGGCATTGTTAATTTAACGTAAGGCTGGACATGCTTAATACAGATTCTCCCATTCCCCTTTACTACCAGCTGGCCGAACAGCTCGAGGCCCGTATCAGGGAAGGCGTTTATACTCCCGGCCAAGCGATACCCTCTGAAACGAGCCTTGCCAAGACCTTTGGCCTTGGACGGCCTACGGTACGCCAGGCCATGGAGCTGCTTGTGCAAAAAGGCCTTATCTTAAAAAAAAGGGGATCCGGCACATTTGTCAAAGAGCCACCCCCGCAGATTGATTTATTTTCCCTTGCCGGAACGTCCCAGGCGTTTTCAACCAAAGGGGTACCCATCCAAAAAACAATCATCGCACCTTTAAAAAAGCAGATTGTTGCAGGTGATGTGTCAAATCCCTTCCACGGGAAACCCGCCTTTTCCATGTCACGCCTGACAACGGCCCATGGAAATCCTGTTCTACTGGAAGATATTTTCATGGATCCGGACCTGTTTGACGGCATTGACGGAATGGATCTGGAAGAAAAGTCTTTGTCCCGGGTGGTTTCCGAGCGCTTTTACCTCTCCCCCCTGGACGGTACCCAGCAGTTCCAGGTGGAGACCCTGGGTGAAGCCAGAGCAAATCTTTTAAAGATGTCAGCCCTGGATCCGATCCTGGTGGTCCGGCGTCTGCTCAATTTCCCCCAAGCACCCGGGGCGGTCTATTCCATACTGTTCTGCCGCACTGAACGGTTTGCCTTCACCCAAACCATTCAAAATCAGAAGTGAACCCGACATTGCATAAAGATTTTTATTAAGATGGAGACAGATTCATGAAACACCGCGGATATTACGGCCCCTTTGGCGGGGCGTTTTTACCTGAAATCCTTGTGGCCACCTTTGACGAGCTGGATGCCCGGTTCAGGCAGGCCAAAGAAGACAAGCGTTTCTGGGAAGAATACGAAAACCTGATGGCTACCTATTCCTGCCGGCCCACACCGTTAACCTATGCCGAAAATCTTACCCGGCATTTTGGCGGGGCAAAAATCTATATCAAACGTGAAGATCTGAACCACACAGGGGCACATAAGGCCAACAATGTGATGGGACAAGGGCTTTTGGTCAAAAAGATGAACAAAAAACGGGTGATTGCCGAAACCGGTGCCGGCCAGCACGGTGTGGCCACAGCCACCATGGCCGCCAAATTCGGCTTTGACTGCACCATCTACATGGGTGAGGTGGATGTGCTGCGCCAGCGGCCCAATGTCTTCTGGATGGAGCAGCTTGGCGCCACGGTGGTGCCGGTTACCGACGGCACCCGAATTCTAAAAGATGCCATCAACGAGGCGTTCCGGGACTGGGTGACCAATATGGACACCACCCACTATGTCTTGGGAACCGCCTGCGGCCCTCATCCATTCCCCGAAATGGTCTCCTGGTTCCAGTCCATTATCGGCAAGGAGGCAAGAGCCCAGATTCTAAAAGCCGAAGACCGGTTGCCGTCCAAAGTCTTTGCCTGCGTGGGGGGCGGTTCCAATGCCATGGGACTTTTCCAGGGTTTTATGGATGATTCGGTTGAACTTGTGGGGGTGGAAGCCGGTGGAGAGGGTATTAAATCCGGCCGCCACGCCTCCCGGCTTTGTTCCGAAGATGCCAGTCCCGGCATTGCCCAGGGGTATAAAACCTATTTTCTGCAGAACAGCGACGGCCAGATGAAGGAGACCCACTCCATCTCTGCAGGTCTTGACTATGTCGGCGTTTCCCCCATTCTTGCCAATATGCGGGACCAGGGCAAAGCCCGGTTTGAATATGCCACTGACACCGAAGTGGTCGATGCCCTTAAGCTGACCATGCAGCTGGAAGGCATAATCCCGGCCCTGGAATCTTCCCACGCCTTTGCCGGCGCCTTTAAGGAAGCTGGAAACATGTCAAAGGATGATATCATAATTATCAACCAGTCCGGCCGGGGAGATAAAGACATCTTCACTGTGGCCGATGCCATTGGCGACCCCAAATGGAAAGAATTTATCTGTTCCAAAGCAGGAGAATATCAAAATGACTGAAACAATGACTTCGGCACCCGCCCCCGCCTTTTTGGAAACCTATATCCGGGAACAGCGAAAGAAAAAAGATATCCTGTTGATGACCCATATTGTCATGGGTTACCCCTCTTTTGACGCATCCTTTGAAATTGTCCGTCAGATGGTGGAAGCCGGCGTGGACCTCATGGAGCTTCAAATTCCGTTTTCAGAGCCCATGGCGGACGGACCGGTGATCCTCAAGGCCAACCAGGCCTCCCTTGACAACGGAGCCACCGTGGAAAAATGTTTTGAGTTTGCCCAAAAAGTATCAGACAGCTTTGACATCCCGTTTCTTTTCATGACCTATGGCAATATTCTCTATAAATACGGCATGGATTCCTTTGCGGACCGGATGTCGGAAATCGGGGTAAAAGGCGCCATTGTGCCGGATCTTCCCCCGGAAGAGGCAGCAGATTATCTGTCCGCCATGAACAGACATGACCTGTCAGCGGTATTTATCTTTTCTCCTGAAACCACAGACCAGCGGATGAAAATGATTGACGCCCATGCCACAGGATTTATTTACTGCCTGGCAAGAAAAGGAGTTACCGGAAAAGAAACACAGTTTTCCCAGGATATGGGAACATACCTTGCCCGGTGCCAAAAATCCACCCGACTGCCCACGGCCGTGGGGTTCGGGGTGAAGGAGAAAGCAGACATTGATTTTCTTGTGGGAAAGGCCGATATTGCCGTGGTAGGATCCCAGACTATCCGGGAGGTGGAGCAAAAAGGGGTGAATGCCACAGGCCCGTTTATCCGCAGCCTGACAAGATGAATTCCGAGGTTGCATAAAAATTTTTGAAGGGGGGGGGGGGATATGCCAAAAGAGATTACACATTTTACCATAGCTCAACAGGTGACCCGTAATCTGCCCGGAACTTCAAAGTTTTTTCAACCCATTCAAAAATGTCCCTTTGTGTTTCTCATGGGGTCGGTGTGTCCGGATTCGCCGTTTTACTACCTTTCGGGTCCGCAGAAACAACAAATACGCGCCCTGGCTGACCCGTTTCACCGGCCAGACAAAGAAGCCCTTGTACCCCTGCTCAAATTTTTAAACCATCACCGCTCACCTGCGGCCCTGGCACTTGCCGCAGGCTGCGTGTGCCACATCATGTCGGACACAACCCTTCATCCCCTGGTTTATTATTATGCCGGTATGAAGGGGCTTCATACCGGTGCCACAGACCGGCACAGGTATTTTGAAACCGCCATGGATCTTCATTTTCAATATCTGTTCCATGGCAAAACCCGGTTGTATGAAGTTGCCAGACAGGCAACACGTTCAGAGCCAGAACTCTATGAGCTTCTGAACGACCTGTTTTTACCTCAACTTCCCCAAACGACTTTCCTGAAACACGCTGTGCAAGGGCATGCAACGGTCCATGCCCTTCTTGGCGCCTCTGTCATACGCAAGGGCACCATAATGATGGCCGGCACCTCACATCCTTTGCCCGAATCTGTAACCAGCTTGATTTATCCTTTCGGAAAACCCTGTTTTCTGTCTTTTTTTTCAGGCCGTCTTACATACCGGCACCCATGTTCGGGTTCTTATATTTCCACCGACCTTTTGACCTTGATCCATCAGGCGGCAACCGCTACCATTGCAGTCCTGGATGCCATTGAGCGGGCAATGACGGAATGCGAAGAAACCGGCAATGGAAACCAGCTTGAGTCTCTGGTACCGGCGGACACTGCCCTGCCGGATATCAGCCCGGACCTGCCGGTAAAGACATTTGGCGCATGGTATGGACAGCAGGATATAAAACCGCTGTTATACCAGGGAACTACAATGCCATTTTAACCACGGGAAAACACACTTATGCCCAGCACCCGGACAGACAAGAAACAGATATTTGGTTGGGTGATGTACGATTTTGCCAACTCTGCCTACACCACGCTGATTGTAACGTTTATTTACTCCACCTATTTTGTTTCAGCCATTGCACCGGATAAAATCTGGGGCACAGCACTCTGGTCCAGGGGGGTGACGCTGACGGCCATTCTGGCGGCTTTTTTATCACCTTTCCTTGGGGCCCTGGCCGATCATGGCAATGCACGGAAAACCTTTTTATTTATATCCACAATAATCGGTGCCGCAGGCTGCGCCATGCTTTGGTTTGTCACTCCGGGACAGGTCTGGCAGGCGTTATTCTGGTTTGTGCTGTCCAACCTGGCTTTTGAAATGGGTATGGTCTTTTACAATGCATTTCTGCCGGATATTTCCAATGAAAAGACCATTGGACGGATTTCCGGGATCGGCTGGGGGGTGGGATATATTGGCGGACTTTTAGCCATGTTTGTGGCCATGGCCGGTTTTATTAATCCGGAAGTTCCCTGGTTCGGTGTACCCCGGGAATCCGGGGCCAACATCAGGGCCACCTGCGTCCTGGTGTCCATTTGGTACACGGTTTTTTCCATTCCTTTGTTTATTCTGGTAAAACCCCAATCCCGCAGCCCTAAAAAAATTAACGGCAACGCCGCCCTTGTCCGGGCGGCATTTGCCGATCTTAAAACCACGTTTAAAGATATCAGGTCCTACCGGGAAATTCTTAAACTGCTGATTGCAAGAATGATATACAATGATGGTCTTGTAACCATTTTCGCCTTTGGCGGAATTTATGCAGCCGGCACCTTTGGTTTCTCCTTTGAGGAAATCATGATCTTTGGCATCGTGCTCAACGTGGCTGCAGGCACAGGCGCTTTGATCATGGGCATTTTTGACGACAAACTGGGTGGTAAAACCACCATCCAGATATCCAATATCATTTTAACCTTGGCCGTGGTGCTGGCAGCTTGTGCGCCCGGCAAGGCCATGTTCTGGACCGCGGGCGTACTTGTGGGATTTTTTGCAGGACCCAACCAGAGTGCCAGCCGTTCCCTGCTCGGCCGCTTCGTTCCCCGGGAAAAAGAAAACCAGTTCTTTGGTTTTTTTGCCTTTTCAGGCAAATTAACCGCATTTTTCGGGCCGCTGTTCCTGGGCCTTCTAACCCAGCAATTCAACTCCCAGCGCGCCGGAGTTGGTGTTGTGTCCGTATTCTTCGTTGTGGGATCTTTAATCTTATCCAGGGTAAACGAAGACGCAGGGACGGCGGCTGCAAAAAATAAAAAGGATTAATAGAGCCCAAAGGGGCTTTCATCCATGCTGATATAAATATTCTTGCTCTGGCTGTAATGGGTCAGCATCATTTTATGGGTCTCCCGGCCAATGCCGGATTTTTTGTACCCGCCAAAGGGGGTATGAGCCGGCAACTGGTTGTAGGTATTCACCCACATACGCCCGGTTCTGACAGCCCGGGCCACCCTCAATGCCCTATTGATATCCTTTGTCCATACCGCACCGCCCAGGCCATAGATATTATCATTGGCCATGTCAATGACCTCCTGTTCGTCCCTGAATTTGATCGCACAGACCACAGGACCAAAAATTTCGTCCTGGGCAACGGTCATGCTGTTGGCCACATCAGCCAGAATGGTGGGTTGCAGAAAGCATCCTTTGGCAAGATCGCCTTCATTGATCTTTTTACCGCCGGTCACAACAGTGACACCCTCTTTTTTGCCGGCCTCCACGCAAGCCAGAATCTTTTCCGCCTGTCTTTGGTTAATCTGGGAGCCCATCATGGTATCCTCCTGCCAGGGCAGTCCCACTTTCACGGATTCAAACCGGGTCTTAATTTCAGCCAAAAATTTGTCATAAATATCCTCGTGGATAAACACCCTGGACCCGGCGCAGCAGACCTGCCCCTGATTGAAAAGAATTCCTAGAAGCACACCTTCCACCGCTTTTTCCCAGGGACAGTCCGGGAAATAGATATTGGCAGATTTTCCGCCAAGTTCCAGGGTGGCGGGGATCAACTTTTTGGCTGCGGCATCGGCAATCTGGTATCCCACTTCAGTGGATCCGGTAAAGGCCAGTTTTGCAAACCCTTCATGGTTCAGCATGGCATTTCCGGTGGATGAACCGCCTCCTGTAACCACGTTTACAACACCAGGAGGAAGCACCGTATCCAGAATTTTTGCAAATTCCAGCAGGCTCAAACTGGTGTCTGAAGAAGGTTTCATAACCACAGTATTTCCTGCGGCAAGGGCCGGAGCAATTTTCCATGCCGCCATGAGAAAGGGAAAGTTCCATGGAATAATCTGGCCCACGACGCCGATGGGCTCATTGAGAACGATGCTCATGGTTTTGTCGTCAATCATGGAACAGGTACCCTCTTCGGTGCGTACAGCACTGGCAAAATACCGGAAATGATCTGAGGCCAGAGGGACATCAATGTTCCGGGTCTCCCGGATGGGCTTACCGTTATCCAGGGTTTCCACCATGGCCAGATGCTCTGTCTTTTCATCAATGAGATCCGCGATTTTTAAAAGCAGTCCGGCCCGTTCCTGGGGCGATACCAGGCTCCAGGTTTTAAAGGCTTTTTGAGCGGCTCTAACAGCCAGATCGACATCTTCCGGACCCGCATTGGCGCAGGTGGAAAGCACTTCTCCATTGGCAGGACATGTGACTGTAAAGGTTTTTCCTTCTTTGGCATCTACCCACTTGCCGTCAATATACAGCTTGTAACTTTGGTCAACGGGATTTTTCATGGTATTTCCTTTCATTTAAAACAGAGTGTTAAATGCTGTCTTTACCCGAACCCATGTCCGGATGACAAATATTGATGCGTAAAAGCAGAGCGAATCCTAATCTCTTAACGCAACGGGTTTTCCAAGAATTTCCGACCAGATCACGGCTTTTTGAAGCCCCCGGACCCGGGCCGGCAGATGTCTATGACCTTTTCTGGGACAAGCGATCTGCATGGCGCCATGCCCAACATGTTTTAGGGTTGTGGGTTTTGAATCCCTTGTTTCCGGTATCTTTGGAGCTTTTCTGTGGGGTTCTTTTTTTGCTGACATAAAAAGCGGTTTTTCATTAACAGGCTCAATCTGCGCCAAAACGTTCGCGTTTGTCTTTTCGGGAGAAAAATCCACATCTTTCCTGTCATCAATTTTATCCCAGAAAGTTTGATTTACAGATTCGTCTCCGGCCTGGTCAAAGGGGCGGTTGTTCCCTTCCCGGAGGCGGTTACGCTTTCCGGTTGCCTCTTTTTTCCGGGCCTGTTCAGCCTGGGCTTCCATTTCCCGGGCCGCCTCCTTAAGTGCTTGACTTATTTTTCCCAGGACAGAAAACCCGCTCTGCTTTGATTTGACTGGTTTTTGAGCCTGTTTGATCTTTTTTCTTTTCAAAAAAGGAGACACAATAAAAACTATAAATAAAATCAAAGTTATAAAATCACCAAAATCCATGTTGTTATCCTGCTATTTTTGTTGATGTTATTTCTGGGGTTCATCCGGCTGTTCAGGAGTTGCAATGGTCTCCCTCATCCGGGTATCCGCACTGATATTCTGCATTTTATAATAGTCCATCACCCCAAGATTACCGCTTCTGAACGCCTCGGCCATGGCCAAAGGCACCTGGGCTTCGGCCTCCACCACCTTGGCCCGCATTTCCTGGACACGGGCCTTCATCTCCTGTTCCTGGGCAAAGGCCATGGCCCGCTTTTCCTCGGCCTTGGCCTGGGCAATCTTCTTGTCTGCCTCGGCCCGGTCAGTTTCCAGCTCTGCACCGATGTTTTTGCCCACATCCACGTCCGCGATATCAATGGAGAGGATTTCATAGGCTGTGCCGGCGTCCAGCCCTTTGCTTAGAACGGTTTTTGAAATGGTATCCGGGTTTTCCAGCACCTGTTTATGGGTGACGGCCGACCCAATAGTAGTAACGATACCCTCACCCACACGTGCCAGGATGGTCTCTTCGCCGGCACCGCCCACCAGGCGGTCGATATTGGCCCGCACCGTGACCCTGGAAATGGCTTTAAGCTGGATGCCGTCCTTGGCCATGGCCGCCACAATGGGGGTTTCAATCACCTTGGGGTTAACCGACATCTGTACGGCTTCCAGTACATCGCGCCCGGCAAGGTCAATGGCCGCGGCCCGGTTAAAGGGCAGGTCGATATTGGCCTTGTCCGCGGCAATCAGCGCCTGGATCACCCGGGAGACATTGCCGCCGGCAAGGAAATGGGATTCCAGGCTGTCCGTGGCAATATCAATCCCGGCTTTCACGGCCATGATTTTGGATTCCACGATCAGTTTGGGAGGAACTTTTCTGAAACGCATGAAAATAATGTTGAACAGTCCCACCCGGGCACCTGACACCAAGGCCTGGATCCACAGGCCAATGTAGGAAAACGCAAAATAAACCAGTATCAGGCCCAGAATGCCTGCAATGATGAAAAGAATGGACATAATTTGCATGTTAATCACCTTTTTATAAGTTATCAGTTAAAACGTCTAAGCGTGTTGCTTCACATGTTGTCCCGGCGGCAGACGATCACCTGATTCCCTGTGACTTTGCAGACTCTTAAAGGTGTATCTGCCTCTATAAATTCTCCGTCCGTCACCACATCCAGACGGACACCGTTAATCAAAGCTGTTCCGGAGGGACGAAGGGTTGAAGTGCTGTGGCCGGTACCGTCCAGGTAGTTTTTAAGATCCGGAGACTGGGAAACCACCCCCTCGGATGCAGACAATTTTTTATTCAGAGACAAAGGAGAAATCGCCAGCACTTTAAACCCGATAATGAGCACCACAGGAAGAAGGACAAGATCTGCCCCCAGAACCGCGTAAAACACAGAGATGGAAAAGGCGTTGAACACAAGGAAAAGGGAATATCCGAAAAGCCCCAGGGCAATGATGGACAAAAGCCCCATTGACGGCACAACCACCTCTACAGCAATGGTAAACATCGCCAAAATCTGGAGAACCAAAGGCAGAATCCAGGTACTCATTTTTCCCCCTTTTCCATGATCGTTTCAACAATTATATGCCCTGCTGTGATCCGTACCACCCGGACCGGTGTGCCGGGATCAATAAAATTCCCCTGGGTAACGGCATCAACTTTTCTGTCCCTGATACGGACCTTGCCCGAAGGCCGCAACGTGGTCAGGGCAATGCCCTGGTCACCGGCACAGATACCCAGAGCCTCAGTAGATTCGGCACGGGACTCCTGGAGTGTGGCATCCAGATACGGCCCCTTAATTACCTTCGACAGTTTGGGCAGGGCAAAGCGCACCACAGACATGGACACCAGCAACGCCCCAAAGGCACTGCCCATGACCAGCCCCAGATTTTTTATCATGAGCTCACCTTCCCAGGGCAAACTTGGGTCGGGCAGCACAAAATTCTGGAAAGAGAGCACAAGGCCTGCGGCCAGGACAATGACGGCGCTGATGCCGGCAATGCCAAACCCGGGCAGAACAAACACTTCCATGCCAAGGAGCAGAAAACCGATGATAAACACCAGGATTTCCGTATAATCGGCAAGTCCCACAAGGTACTGGTTGAAAAACACCAATCCCAGGCAGACTATACCCACAATCCCCGGGATACCAAATCCCGGAGCCTTGATTTCCGTATACACGGCACCGATACCCAGAATCATGAGAACCGGCAGAAACGGCTGGATCCAACGGACAAAAGTTTCCGACCAGCTTTCCGAAACCCAAACCCTTGGGCATGCGCCGAAGCCCATGGCTTCAAGGGCCTGGTCAAGGGTGGTGACACTTTGACGGGAGAACCCAAGCTCAGCAGCTTCTTTATCATCCATGGTCAAAAGCTCACCTTCGCTTACAATGGTGGTTTTGCTGGTGATCTTTTCCTT
Source organism: uncultured Desulfobacter sp. (assembly GCF_963665355.1). GTDB lineage: Bacteria > Desulfobacterota > Desulfobacteria > Desulfobacterales > Desulfobacteraceae > Desulfobacter. The sequence goes on along the minus strand of NZ_OY762229.1, from coordinate 2,005,660 downwards.
TTCTTTTTCAGAAAGCTCCTGCCAGGTGGTTTTATCCATGTATTCAGAACGCTTTTCCCGGATAACCTTATATACTTCCATGGATTTGGACACCATGGATTCGGCTAGTACTTGAGAATAGTTGTTTCGCTTGGCCAGGGTGCGAAACTGGGCCCGAAGAACAGTTTGAATTTTTTCGCCGGCTTCCGTGTGCCCCTCACTGGTCTGAATAATGGGCGCACAGTCGCCGATAAGGGTATTTTCCTCCATGATCAGGGTGCCGGGGCAAAGTGCGATCAACGCGCCTGCGGAAATGGCTTTTTTCTCAACATAGGCAATGGTTCTTTCCCTTGGCACAGCACAGATGGTCTCCACAATATCAAAGGCAGCATCCACCCGTCCCCCAAAAGTATCCATGGCAAATACCAGAATGCTGGATTCATCCTTTTCAAGGGAAGCGACCACCCGTTTGAGGTATGCGGCCATGCCCGGCTCAACAGTTCCGGAAACAGGAATGATGTGCACCACCGGTCCTTCCGCCGTTGCGGCAGCCGAAAGGACCACTATAAAAAACAGGATAACAGCCCATATTCGTGGACTTTTTTGTTCCGTCAGCAAGATGGATCTCATTTTGAAAGGCATTTTTTCTCTCTTCTGGAAATCAATGAACGTGTTTCACTATATCATGGTTTAAACAGATGTTGAATCATACATTCTGTACAGTTGATTTTTCCCCTTAAAAAAGATACCTTCTGCTAAATTCAAGATAAAGGGGATAAAAAATAAGGATAAAATTTCATGCCGTCTCAACTAAATATAAAGACAGATAAGTTCATCGTTTTCTGCATGCTGTCTTTGGGGATGATTCTCCTGGCCCAGGGATGCGGGGTCCAATCGGACATGATGGCCTCTTTGTCCAGAAGTATCCTGAATAATAATGACCTGGCCATGGTGGAATCCGGAGCACCTGCTTATCTGATCATGGTTGACAGCCTCATTGACCAGGATCCGGAATCCCCGGATCTGCTTTGTTCAGGTGCCCAGCTTTATACGGCCTATTCAGACGTCTTTGTCACGGACGGGGAACGAAAAAGAAAACTGGCTGACAAGGCCATGGATTACGCCCTGAACGCGATATGTTTTGCCCAAAGTGACGCCTGTGATTTAAAGGCAGCATCCTTTGGGAAGTTCCGCACTGTTGTGAATGAGATGGAAGAAGATGATCTGCCATATCTGTTCACCCTGGGCAATGCCTGGGCGGCCTGGATCATGGCCCATAAGGATGATTTCAATGCCCTGGCCGATATTTCCAGAATCGAGGCCATCATGAACCGTGTCATTGAACTGGATGAAACATACAGGGACGGAGCGGCCTATTTGTATCTGGGCACCCTTGCCACCTTTCTGCCCCCGGCTTTGGGAGGAAAACCTGAACAGGGAAGGCTCTATTTTGAAAAGGCCATTTCCATCAGCCAGGGCAAAAATCTCATGGCCAAAGTGATATATGCAAAATTGTATGCCAAAATGATCTTTGACCGGCAACTTTTCCAACGCCTGCTTAACGAGGTGATGCAGACAGATCCGAACATAGACGGCTATACCCTTGTTAATACCTATGCCCGGCAGCAGGCAGCAAAACTTCTGGCTGAGGCTGACGACTACTTTTAAAGCAAAGAGAAATTTAATTATGTTTAACAAACCTGTTTTAAAACTGTTTTCTTTTATGCTGATACTGACGTTTTTTTGTGGAACGGCCCGGGCCGTAATCTTAAAAATTGCCACAATTTCACCGGAAGGTTCCATGTGGATGGAAAAAATGCGCGAAGGTGCCGACCAGGTTGCCAATGCTACGGATCGTCGCGTGACATTTAAATTCTATCCCGGTGGGGTCATGGGAAATGACAAGGCTGTTTTACGAAAAATCCGGATAAACCAGCTCCAGGGCGGAGCAATCATGGCCGGCAGCCTCTCCTCATTTTTCCCGGGCAACCAGATTTATGCCCAGCCCTTGAAATTCAAATCCCAGGAAGAGGTGGATTATGTGCGCAGCCACATGGATGAGTACATCATCAAAGGTCTCGATGATGCGGGTTTTGTCTGTTTTACCCTTATGGGGGGCGGCTTTGCGTACATTATGTCAAAATCTGCCATCTCATCCGTTGAGGATCTTAGAAGCCGAAAAATATGGGTGCCGGACAACGATAAAATGTCTGTGGACTCCGTGGGCAGTTTTGGCGTCTCCCCCATTGCCCTGCCCCTGGCGGATGTGAGAACGGGCCTGCAGTCCGGCCTTATCGATACTGTGGGAACGTCTCCTGTTGGTGCCATTGTTCTCCAGTGGCACACGGAAATAAAGTACATCACCAATCTGCCGTTAATTTATCTGTATGCCGTCTTCGCCATAGATAAGGACACATTTCATAAAATTTCACCGGAGGACCAGAAAGTGGTCTATGAAATTATGAATCGGGAGTTGAAAGAGGTTGACCGTTTGAACAGGGAAGATAATGAAAAAGCCATTGACGCCTTAAAAAAACAGGGGATTGAGTTCATCACGCCGTCACAGGAACAGATGGGTGAGTGGCTGGCCGCAGCCGCAAAAGCATCCCGGAAAATGATCGTTGAGCAAGATCTTCCCAAAGAACCGGCAGACAAGGTGAATGCGTTGCTTGAGCAATACCGCAAAAACCAGTAAACAACGGCGATTTTCTAATATGTTTCGTGTGATTTCCATTCTTCACAAAATCGAAGATGCCCTACTGGTGGGTCTTCTTTTGCTCATGATCGGTCTTGCCGTATTTCAGATCGTATTAAGAAACGGTTTTGATACAGGTATCGTCTGGGCAGATCCCCTGGTGCGTGTACTGGTACTCTGGCTTGGACTCATCGGAGCCATGGTGGCCTCAAGAACAGATAACCACATCAGCATTGATATTGCGTCCAAATATCTGCCAATGGGTCTTAAACGGTTTACAGGTCTTTCAGTCCACCTGTTTACAACCATTGTCTGTGCGCTGATGACCTTTCACAGTGCAAGGTTTGTTCTCATGGAAAAAGCAGACGGATTGACGGCCTTTTTCTCGGTGCCCACATGGGTGTGTGAACTTGTGATTCCTTTTGCATTCGGTATTATCACCATCAGATATGCCCTTTTTTTTCTTGAAAATCTGATCAACGTATTCAATTGCCGCTCCCGGAAGCAGCCATAACATGACATTTATAATTATAGGTTTACTGATTGTTATTGCCCTCATGGGCGCTCCTTTGTTCACGGTGATCATTGCTGCGGCCATGTACGGATTTTACCTGTCTGAAATTGATCTGTCGGTCATGGCCATTGAGCTGTACCGGATTGCAGATACCCCAATCCTTTTGGCTCTGCCCTTGTTCACCGTCGCCGGATATATTCTTGGGGAGAGCAATACCTCCCGCCGGCTTGTGACCCTGACCCAGGCCTTTCTGGGGTGGATGCCCGGCGGACTTGCCATTGTGGCCTTTGTGGTGTGCGCCCTGTTCACGGCGTTTACCGGAGCGTCCGGGGTGACCATTGTGGCCATGGGTGCCCTGTTGTATCCGGCACTGACCCAGGCCGGATATTCAGATCGTTTCAGCCTGGGGCTGGTGACCACCTCAGGCAGTTTAGGCCTGTTGCTGCCCCCTTCCCTGCCCCTGATTCTTTACGGCATCATTGCCCAGCAGATGATTGGCGGCCAGAAGGTATCCATTGAGGATCTCTTTCTGGCCGGTCTGCTCCCGGCCCTTCTCATGATTGTAATGCTTTCGGTTTACAGTTTCTGGGCCAACCGGGGAAATTCGATGCCGTTAACCCGGTTTTCTGTCAGAAACTGCATGTCAGCCCTCAAAGCCGCCGGGTGGGAGATTCCCCTGCCCCTGTTTGTATTTTTCGGAATTTATTCGGGCTATTTTGCCGTATCCGAGGCCGCCGCAGTAACGGCCATGTATGTACTGGTGGTGGAGGTATTGATCTACCGGGAGGTGCCGTTAAAAAAACTGCCCGGCATTATTCGGGAATCCATGGTCATGGTGGGCGGGATCCTGCTGATTCTGGGCGTATCTTTAGCTTTGACCAATTATCTCATTGATGCCGAAGCCCCCATGAAGCTGTTCAAATTCTGCGAAACTTTTGTGTCCAGCAAGCTTGTGTTTCTCATTTTGCTCAATATCTTCCTGCTGATCCTGGGGGCCATGCTCGACATCTTTTCAGCCATCATCATCATGGTTCCCCTCATGCTGCCCGTGGCCCTGGAGTACGGAGTGCATCCGGTCCATCTGGGGATTATCTTTCTGGCGAACATGCAGATCGGATACTTCACGCCGCCTGTGGGCATGAATCTGTTCATTGCGGGCTATCGCTTCAACAAACCCATTGTTGAAATTTACCGGTCCACAATCCCGTTCATGCTTGTGCTGCTGCTGTCCGTACTCATCATCACCTACTGGCCGACGCTAAGCCTATTTCTGATTTCATAAACACTGATTACACCCTAATCCCATTGTCAAAATAAAATCTTCAAATCGTTGAAAATAAATTGACAACGTATCCACAGTATGCAACTCGTAGGGTGAGCATTCTACCAAATAAAATTAGACGCTATAAAAATTTCTCTTAAGTTGTTAAAAGATAAATTTTTGAAAGAGATGCGTATAAGCATCACAAAATGATTTACCTTCAAAAAAGAAGTATGGACTTATAATTTTAGTTTAACTAACTACAAAAGGAGGTTAAAAATGAAAAAAAGTAATTGCTTCTGTATGACCGTTGTTTTGATCCTGAGCTTAATTGCGGCGTCAGGCTGCGCTAAAAACCCATCATTAACCAAACCGGTTAACTTAGCTGCTACGTCAGATTCAGCCAAAGATGTAACAGTGATCTATCCCGTCAAAAAGCACGGACATAAAGGTGGGGATGTCACACCCTCCCAGGCATATAAAATGGCCATGGAGGATCAGCATGTTTTTATTGTGGATGTTAGAACCCGTCCAGAGTATGTCCTGGTTGGGCATCCCACTATTGCATATCATGTTCCGGTGAAATTCTGGACAGGAAAACATACCAGCAAAGGGTATGGCATGATACCCAATGAAAATTTTGCCCAGGACCTTAAAAACCGGTTCAATCCTGAAACCGATACCCTTATTTTTATGTGCAGAAGTGGCGGACGATCCTGTGAAGCGGCCAACGAAGCAGCGGCAAAGGCCAACTGGCCGGTTGATCAAACATACAACATGATGGGCGGCTTTGAAGGCGATAAAGTAAAAAACAAAGATAGTGTATTTGACGGAAAGCGCGTGCTGGGTGGCTGGAAGAACGAAGGGTTGCCATGGACGTATTCAGTAGACCCCAAACGTGGTTATCCCGAAGCCAATTAATTCATAGGAACCTCTAATAATTGCGACCCCGGGCGCATATTCCAATATGCTTTCTGGGTCGCGATACTCTCCATGCCCATCAGCGATTCAGCACCATACGGCAGCCCTGTTACAATGCGGCGTCCCTGATCCATCCCGGGCCTGAAAAACCTGGCATTCATGTCTGGTCAATGATATACAGGAAGTAACAATACCACAAGTCAATACGGATGGCGTATGCCCGAGAAAAAAAAAATTTTACTGGTGGAAGACCACCCCATTTTCAGGCTGGGCCTGGCGGAGTTGATTAATCAGGAAAGCGATCTGGCCGCCTATGGCAGTGCCAGGGATGTTGAGCAGGCCATTGATGAAATCAATCTTATCAACCCGGACTTGATCATTGTGGATCTTTCCTTGAAACAGTCCGACGGCCTTGATCTGGTTAAATACGTAAAACAGCAGCACAGCAATATCCCGGTGCTGGTGCTTTCCATGCATGATGAGTATCTATATGCGCCCAGGGCCCTGTCTGCCGGGGCCCATGGCTACATCATGAAACAGGAGGCCGTAGAGTCCGTTGTCAAGGCCATCCACTTCCTGCTTGCCGGAAAAATTTATCTCAACGAAAAAGTCAAAGAACATATCCTGATGTCCATGTCCAATCCACCCAAGGCACGGGAAAAAAGTCCCATCGACCGTTTAACGGACCGGGAACTTCAGGTTTTCAAGCTGATCGGCAGAGGCTTTTCAACCAGGGAAATTGCCGAACGTCTGTTTTTAAGCATCAAAACCATTGGGACCTACAGAGAGCGGATTAAGAAAAAACTCAATGTCAAACATGCAAGTGAGCTGGTCCGCTGCGCTGTTCATTTTGAAAAAACAGGGCACATTGGTATTGTGGAGTAGTTTTCCCTTAAAGTTCCGGATCCCGCTGTTTTTGTTCCTATTTTTTTTTCCTGCGGCTTTTTTTCTTTTCCCACTCTTCATTGGCCAGGATCATCTCCCTGATATCTTTTGATGTCTCTGTGACTTCAACGGTAAAGGCATATTCGTCTCTGGAAACTTTTACGGTTTCTATGGGTTTGCCTATAAAGCCTTCAATCTCCTTTAACAAATCCTTCTCCTGGCTGCTGCAAAATGATATGGCCTTCCCCCTGGAGCGGCCGCGACCGGTTCTTCCGACCCTGTGAACATAAATTTCTTTCTGGTCCGGGAGGTCATAATTGATCACATAGTCCACATTGGGGATATCAATGCCCCGGGCTGAAACATCCGTGGCAATCAGTATTTTGTCATCACCCTGTTTAAACCGGGTCAAAACCGCCAGCCGCTCATCCTGGTCTTTTTTGCCATAAATGGTCAAAGCACTAATATCCGCTCGTTCCAAAGCTTTTGCCACCCGCTCGGCCCTTACGGTTGTCCTGACAAAAACCAGGATTTTGCTCTCCGGATTTTCCCGAACGAATTTACGAAGGAAAAAGCGTTTATCGTCCATCTCCACAAAAAGCACATAATGGGATACATTTTTTGATACCGGATCATCAGGCGATATCTGGATGCGTACGGCAGCGGAGCTTACCTGTGAGTAGGCCAGCTTCTTAATGTTCTTGTCGATGGTTGCAGAAAAAAACAGGGTCTGGTGCCGTTGTTTCAACATTCGCTTGATACACTGGATATCGTCCAAAAAACCTTTGGCCAGCATTTGATCAGCTTCATCAAGAATTAAAACTTTCACCTGGCGGATATCAATGGCTTTCTGGCTGATCAGGTCAAACATGCGTCCCGGTGTGGCAATCAGAATATCAACACCATTGATGAGTGTTTTAATCTGAGCATCCTGTTCCACACCCCCGAAAACGGCAAAGGGCTTAACCCTTGTTTTATGACACAACGCCATAAAGACCTCATGAATCTGGACAGCCAGCTCCCTGGTGGGAACCATGACAATACTTTGGATGCCCGAATCTTTTTTTGTCTTTTTCAGGTTCAGGATGATATCTATGACCGGCACTGCAAAGGCCACGGTTTTGCCGGTTCCGGTCTGGGCAATGGCCAGGACGTCTTCACCCTTTAATATAGAGGGAATCGCCTTGTATTGAATATCTGTGGGCCTGATAAATCCTTGGGCGCTCAGATTTTTTTTCAGGGTGCTGCTGATTGCATAGGTGTCAAATTTCATGCGGATTTGCCTTACTTTATTAATACATTTAGATAGCGTCAAAATCATTTAATTGCACATTTATGTCAAGAAAAATTATGATTTTATTCTGGCATTTACGCCGGGTTGCAGGTATAAGGGGAGCCGTTTTAGATTTAAAAAAAAGGGGAACCTGCAAAAAAAATGAACAATATTGTATACCTGAAACAACCCAAGAAAATATGGACATTAAAAATCAAACTTCAGGGCGCAGACCCGGCATGTGTCCGCGTGATAGAAATTGACTGGCGGGCATCGTTTCTGGATCTTCACGAAGCCATCCAACAAGCTGTGGATTTTGATAATGACCATTTATTTGAGTTTTACCTGGGCCGGCATCCCCGGCACGTGGCCCAGGTGGTGGGCGGAGCCCCGGACTGGGAAGATTTTCATCCGGTCAATACATACCAGCGGGTTCCCATATCCAGTGCCTGGCCCATGTACCCCGGCCTGAAGCTCTATTATCTATTCGATTTTGGAGACAACTGGGTGTTTCAGGTCAGCAAAACCCGACACAAAGATAAAAAGCCGCAACCCGGCGTTACTTATCCCCGTGTCATTGAGGCCACGGGGGAAAATCCGGAACAGTATCCTGGTTATGAAGGTTGGGATGACAACGAGGATTTATACGGGTAGTGACAAAAAACATCAGTTGTCCAAACATGATCTATTGGAGACCCCTACTTCATCAAAGGTCTTAATATCAGCAAGGATGCGGGTGGCAAGATCCAGAAGTTCCATGCATACAGCAGCACCCGTGCCTTCCCCGAGACGGAATTGCAGGTCGATCAAAGGCTCCAGACCCAATCGGTCATGCATGTATTTATGGCCGATTTCCACGGATTTGTGGGAGGCAAACAGGTAGTTTCTGGCTGCCGGGGCCAACTCGCAGGCGATCAGGGCGCCTGCCGTAGAGATCAGACCGTCACAGATCACCGGAATGCCTTTGGCGGCAGCACCGAGCACCAGGCCTGCCAAACCGCCGATTTCAAGCCCCCCGACCTTCGCCAGCACATCCAGAGGATCCCTGGGGTCTGGTTGGTTTATCTCAAGCCCTTTTTGGATCGCAGCAATCTTTCTGCCCAGGCCTTTATCGTCAACCCCTGTACCCCTGCCGGTCAGGCTCTCCACGGGCAGTCCTGAAAATGCCGCAATGATGGCTGCAGAGGGCGTGGTATTTCCAATGCCCATATCCCCTGTGCCCAGAAGATCCACAGGGTTTTGGAGGTGCAGTTCATTGACGATTTCAATGCCTGCTTCAATGGATTTCACCGCCTCTTTCCGGGTCATGGCAGGCCCCTTTGTGAAATTATCGGTGCCGTACTTTACTTTTTTATGAAAAATATCAAGTCCCGGGTCAAAATCGTAATTCACACCGATATCTGCGGCCTTCACCCGGGCTCCGGCATGTTTGCCGATGACGTTGACCGATGCCCCGCCCCCGGCAAAATTGAGTACCATCTGGGGGGTGACTTCGGCGGGATAGGCACTGACCCCCTCTTCAACAACACCATGGTCACCGGCACAAGTGATGATCCATTTATGGGTTAAATGGACGTCAATGGTCCCTTTGATGGCAGCCAGACGGGCCCCGATATCTTCCATGATCCCGAGACTGCCGGGGGGTTTTGCCTGCTCACTTAGGCGTTGCCTGGCCTTTGAAAAAGCGTTCTGGTTAAGTTCGGGGCTGATGATGGAAAGGGTCTGTTCAAACAGAGACATAGTTTCACCTCATTAAGATGTCCTGCAGCAATTCATGATTATTCAGGCATGCAGGAATAATTTCCTGCAAAACCCTTTACCATCAAGTTCTGCATGACAAAAATCCAAAAGCACGTCTTCTGACTCAGGGGGTTGGGCTCTTGCTGCCCCGGGCCTTCCCGGAAAAATTTTCCAGTGGCATGACAGGGCGAATACTCCCCATTACAGCGGCGGGACCGTCACGGATTTACACCGTGTTCCGTTTGCCATAGATTTAATAACACCATGTTGACGGGAACCGTAAACCTGTTTCATGCCCAGGTCAACAATTTTTCCCGTTGGTCTTCTGTCGCTTTTTATCGCTGTATTCTTCTAGGTTATGCTATGAGGATCAGCCGGGTTATGCTATCATTTCCGACATTGAACCGAATTTTGACATAGGTTCATCATTAAAGCATTTACAGATGCACCCATAAGGAGATAACACATGGAATTCAGACCGTTAGGTATAGCAACAGAAATTATTCAGGAGACCGGACTCAGTGTCACGTATACATATGATGACCTGGTTTTCGTTGAGCACAATCCTTTTATGATACAGTTCGATGACGACGACCCTAAAAATTTAAAACTGTTTTTCAATGCTGACTGTGAACATGACACAGTGGAAAAGCTTGAATCACAATTAAAAAATGCCGGATCTCTAAGGAAGTTTACCATCACCACAAGCGGCAAATTCGAGATGACCCAGAAAGAAGACACAGAAGAAATTGATATAAAATTTATTGAATAACCCCCGGCCATGACGCTGCCTTTAAAAGACATTATTGATCTTAATTTTTTTCTGGGTCTGGATGACGAGCCGGAAAATGCTGATACCAACACCATTGCGTCCCGGGACAGAGAAATCTTCCGCCAGCTCAAAAACGGCGATCGCCTTGATGATCCAGGACTGATTGGACAGTGGTTGAAATACCGGCGCCGGCTGTTTTTCCAGGAGACCGGCAACGGCGGTCCCGGGGCCAGGCCACCCGGTGGGTTGTTTGACTCTTTTTACACCTGGGCTTCCCGGTGGTTTTTGGGTTGCGGCCTTGCTGCAGGCGCCATTGGCGCATATTCGTTTTTGGCCTACCATGGCAGCCGCCCTGTAAATGTGACCCTGTTTATATCTGTGTTTATTCTGCTGCCGGCTTTGCTTTGTCTGACTGCGGGGTTTGTGGGATTCCGCCAATTTCGGTCAGGCCATGCCGGATCGGGCTTGACTGGTGTGATGCACAGGGTGTCCATGCGCCTGTTCATTGACAAATTTAGGGGGCGGCTGCAAAAATGGGCTGTGCCTGTTCAAAAGCATTTCCCAAAATTTTCAAAGGATGCCGGGGATCTGCTTCGTATTGATACCCGGCCCTTTCAAAGCCTTTTGTTCTGGCCGGTATTCATCGCTCTTTCCCTGGGAGCTCTCGGATTTTCTGCAGGGGCGTTAGGGGGCACTTTTTTCAGGATTACGGTTACGGATATGGCCTTTGGCTGGCAGTCCACACTGTTTACTTCAGGTGAAAGCGTACACCGCCTGGTAACCTGGATGGCATTTCCCTGGTCCTGGGCCATGCCTGATATCTTCGTACCCTCCCTCGTTCAAATAGAAGGCAGCCGTATCGTGCTTAAGGAGGGTATTTCCGGACTGGCCAGCGAACATCTGGCGGCCTGGTGGCCCTTTCTGTGCATGGGACTGGTGGTGTATACTCTTATTCCACGAATTGTTCTGGTGAGCCTGGCATATGCTGCCAGAACCTCGACCCTTGCCCGGTTTGACCTTTCCCAGCCCGGGTACCAGCGCCTTCTCATGCGGATGCGTACGCCCCGCATGGGCATGGAGATTAAAGAAACCGGAGGATCCCGGGCGGAATTCAGAGCCCCCCTGCCAAGACCTGAACCCGAACCTATGGTTGAGAAAGATGAAAAACTTGTTATTTTTCCTCAACCTGAACCAATTATAAATCCGCCAGAGCCTAAGCCTGACCCAAAACCGGAGCCCACTCCTGACCCCAAAGCCGCACCGGAGCCCAAAGCTGCACCTGCACCCCAGCCCCCGGTAATAGAGGATGAACCCCGTATTAAGAAGACTAAACCCCGTGCCCTTGTGCTTGGGTCGGCCCTGGGGTTTGAAGAAAATGATATGGAACAGATTCTGGCTGGACTGGAACAGCAATTTGGGATCCAGGTTTCCGGAACAGTCGGCATTCATTTTGATTTCGATGAAGACCAGGACCAGATAGCCGCCCAGGTGGAAAAATTGGGTCAGGGGCCGCTCATTGTGCTCCAGGAAGTCTGGCAGCCGCCCATCAGGGGTTTGCTCTATTATTTTGTTCAAATTCGTCAAATGTTACCGGAATCGCCTCTGTGGATTGTAATGATCCAGACAATGGAAGTGGGGGAAAAAAATGTGGCTCCTTCCGATGTGAATTTTCAGGTTTGGAAGAGTGCTGTAAACCAGCTTAACGATCCTTTGATGATCATTGAAAGATGGGTGTCGCCATGATGGAAATTCCTGAATTTGCCGTTCTAGGGCACCCCAACGAGGGCAAGTCCTCGGTGGTGTCAACCCTGACCGAGGACGACCGTATCCAGGTCAGCCCCGTACCCGGTGAAACCAGGGTCTCCAAATCCTATTCCGTTACCATGGATGACAGGCAGGTTATCCGGTTTGTGGATACGCCTGGGTTTCAGGTACCCAGACAGACTCTGTCCTGGTTTAGGAAAAACCCCGGACAGGACATGGTGGCCCGGTTTATTACCGAACATGAAAAAGACCCGTTTTTTGCAGACGAGTGCGAACTGTTAACGCCGGTGGCCAATGGCGCAGGAATTATTTACGTGGTGGACGGCTCCCGGCCCGTAAGAGAAGACGATCTGGCCGAAATGGAGATCCTCAGACTGACCGGACGGCCCAGGATGGCCGTAATCAATGCAAAATCAGATACCCGGGACAATACAACCGCATGGAAGGAGGAGTTCCGCAAATTTTTTAACGTGGTGCGGGTTTTTAATTCCAACCAGGCTGATTTTTACGAGCGTATCCGGCTTCTGGAAAGCCTGAAAGCCATTGACCAGGACATTGAACCGCTCATGGAAGGCGTTATTAACGCTTTTAACATGGAGTGGGAAAAACGCAACCGCATGGCCTGTGCCTATATCGTCCATGGCATGGAACAGGCCCTGACCTTTTCTTTGTCCCGCAGGCTGAAATCCGGCATGGACCCCGTAACGCTCAAAGAAGATCTGACCCGGGAATACCAGGAGAAGATTCGGGATATTGAACAAAAAATGTTCGGGCATATCCGCTCATTGTTCCGCCATCATCTCTACGACTACCCTCTGCCGGCTTGTTCCATTTTGAGGCATGATCTGTTTTCCGACCAGACCTGGGAGATGCTGGGCCTGACCCGGGCCCAGGCGGCCACTGCCGGTGCAGTTCTGGGAGGAACCCTTGGAGCGGTGCTTGATACGGCGGCTGCTGGGTTGACCTTTGGGATTTTCACGGCCATTGGATCTGCCCTGGGTGCAGGCTCCGCCCTGGTGGGCATACGCCGTTTGGCCAATGCGTCATCAGGCCTCGGGGGAGACCGGGTTCAGGTGGGGCCCAATGAAAATATTCAGTTTTTGTATATTCTACTGGATCGTGCTCTGCTTTATTACACCCACATGAGTCGACGGGCCCATGGCCGGCGTGATGTTCCCCAAAGGGAATCCCATTTAGTTTCCAAGGGAGAAAAGGCGGGGATATCAACACTGTTGACACAAAAGCAGGTGAGGATTTGTCTGGAGTTCTTTAAAGCATGCCGGAAAAAGAATTCAGCGTCGGGCAAAAATCATTCACAGTCCTTTTCCAGGCTTGTGGCGTCCCTGCTGGAAGACATTCTGAAAAGGCGTTTTAATCCATGACATCCCAGGCTCTGGTTCCGATCACCCAGGGCTTGTGGTACATACCGGTATCACTTCACTGATCAGAGGAGGGGGGTGAAGGGGGCTCTTCTTCCGGTTTATACTCAATAACATCGGCTTCGTCGGATGGTTCTTCTAGTAACAGGGGCAGTTCGGATTGGGAATGGTACTCCAGGCTGAGACGATGTTTTTGGAGTTCAGTCTGGCTTTCAATGCTCTTTTTGGCCAACAGGTAGCGCAGATACACAACCCAGAGAATCACACAGACAAGAACGCACACCCCCCCGATGTAAACCCATTTGAAACGGACAAAAAAGTCAATGCCTATGTGTCCAAGATAGGTGATCATGTTGGGGATGATCCAATACGAAACCCCGCCCACAAAGACAAGAAAACCGATATTGAAGATATTCATTCGGCCGATGCGGTCCAGAGTCGATTCCAGCCTGTTTTCAGACCCTGATTCACCGGTTGCTTGCGAATCGCCACTGGATACCGACTCACCATGGAAGAGCGTCAGGTAGGCCTTGACAATGAATCCAAAGAGCATCATAGCCCCTATGGGAACACAAATAGCGGCCACAAACCATGCCCGGAAAGGAAAAGGGGTCTCGTAGTGTTTTAACCTGACAGTATAATTTTCCAATGGACCAAACACCTGTTCGAAATACTTTTTGTTAAACTCACTCAGATTATTTCCACTGGATTCATGTATGACGTTACCCTGGTTATCGAACACCTGAAGGACAGACTGTTTGCCTGCCGTCGTGGCTGCCAGAGCCAATATCTCAAGTTCAAGTAAAAACAAACCCACCACAATAATAACAAAAAGGGATTTGTTTTCCTGAAAATATTTGCTTAAATTGGATGATTTCACAGTAATAAAATTTCAAAAAGGTGGGGCAAAATTTCACCCCACCTTTTAAATCATTTCTTATTTAACCTAAAATTACATAGCCGTGGAAAGGATTCCTGCTTTCAGGAACTCTCTGTTCAGGCGGGCAATATTGGTGATGGAAATGTTTTTGGGACATGAGGCTTCGCACTCTCTTTCGTTTGAGCAGTTACCAAAGCCGCAGCTGTCCATGGTTCTTACCATAGCCAATGCGCGTTTTGCTGCCTCAGGTCTGCCCTGGGGAAGCAGAGCAAGATGGGAAATCTTGGCACTGACGAAAAGCATTGCAGAAGAGTTCGGGCAGGCGGCAACACATGCTCCGCAACCGATACATTCTGCAGCATTCATGGAAAGCTCACAAGTTTCATAGGTAACCGGGAAGATATTTGCGTCGGGAGCTCCACCGGCTTTGGCAGTGATGTAACCACCGGCCTGGATGATCTTATCAAAGGCGCTTCTGTCCACAACAAGGTCTTTTACAACCTTGAACGCTTTTGCTCTGAAGGGTTCGATGAATACTGTGTCGCCATCTTTGAAACGCCTCATGTGAAACTGGCAAAGGGTCGTGCCTTTTTCTTCTCCGTGAGCGTATCCGTTTACAACCTGACCGCACATTCCGCAGATACCCTCGCGGCAGTCATGGTCAAAGGCAATGGGTTCTATACCGGCAACGGTGAGGTCGTCATTTACGATATCAAGCATTTCCAGAAAGGAGGCATCCGTGGAAATATGTTTTGCTTGATAGGTTTCCATTTTGCCTTTTTTCTCGCCTTGTTTCTGGCGCCACACCTTAAGTGTTAGATTAATGAATTTTTCTTCCATCACTTGTAGCTCCTTTGCGTTAATTTCACATTCTCAAAAACAAGTGGCTCTGTGTTCCGGATCGGGTCTTTATCAACGTCTCCCGGATATTCCCAGGCAGCTGCATGGCAGAAATTTTCATCGTCTCTCTTGGCTTCGTTTTCTTCTGTCTGGGACTCTTCCCTGAAATGGCCACCACAAGATTCTGTACGCATCAGCGCGTCACGGGCCAGAAGTTCGCCGAATTCAAGGTAATCAGCAAGTCTGTAGCCTTTTTCCAGAGTCTGGTTAAAGTCTTTGCTGCTTCCTGTGACATCAACATTTTCCCAGAACTCTGCACGAAGTGCCTTAATTTTCTCGATAGCTGTTTTCAGACCCGCATCATTACGTGCCATGCCACAGTAATCCCACATGATAAGACCAAGTTCTTTGTGGATATCATCAACAGTTCTCTTACCCTTGATGCTCATCAGCTTGTTCATTCTTTCATTCAGCTGTTTTTCTGCATCTTTAAAGGCCTGGTGAGACGTGTTTACATCAACCAGGGACTGGGTTGCCAGGTATCCGCCCATGGTGTACGGAAGAACGAAGTAACCATCAGAAAGACCCTGCATCAATGCACTTGCACCAAGACGGTTTGCGCCGTGGTCGGAGAAGTTGGCACCGCCCAGACAGAAAAGTCCGTTACGGGTGGTCATCAGGTTGTAATCGACCCAGGTGCCGCCCATTACATAATGGATGGCGGGATAGATCTTCATGGGCATTTTATACGGATCTTCATCCGTAATCTTATGGTACATCTGGAAAAGGTTACCGTATTTTGCTCTAATAACGGGTTCGCCGTCACGTTTGATGGCTTCGGTAAAATCCAGATACACGGCAAGACCGGTGTTACCTACGCCTCTGCCTTCATCGCATGCAAGTTTTGCATTACGTGAAGCAACGTCACGGGGAACAAGGTTACCGAAACTTGGATATTTACGTTCCAGGTAGTAATCTCTTTCGTTTTCAGGGATCTGCTCCGGGCTGCGGTTATCGCCTTTTTTGATTGGAGCCCAGACTCTACCGTCATTTCTAAGACTCTCACTCATCAGAGTCAGTTTGGACTGATAGGAACCATGTACGGTAATACATGTGGGATGGATCTGTGTGTAACAGGGGTTGGCAAATGCAGCGCCTTTTTTGTAAGCGGCCCAGCATGCGGAAACGTTGGAGTGCATACCGGAAGTGGACAGGAAGTATACATTGTCGTAACCGCCTGTTGCCAGTACTACGGCATGAGCTGAATGGCTTTCGATTTCACCTGTTACCAGGTTACGGCAGATAACGCCTCTGGCACAACCGTCTATAATAACGATGTCAAGGATATCACGTCTTGCGAACATCTCTACACCGCCAAGGCCGATCTGACGGCTTAGCTGACCGTATACACCGAGAAGCAGCTGCTGGCCCGTCTGTCCTCTTGCGTAGAATGTACGGGAAACCTGGGAACCACCGAATGAACGGTTGGCCAGAAGTCCGCCGTATTCTCTTGCAAAGGGAACGCCTGTGGCAACACACTGGTCGATAATATTGTTTGCATTTTCGGCAAGACGGTAAACATTTGCTTCCCTTGCACGGTAGTCGCCGCCCTTGATTGTATCATAAAAAAGGTTCCATACACTGTCACCGTCACCAGGATAGTTTTTGGCTGCGTTGATACCGCCCTGGGCAGCAATACTGTGCGCTCTTCGCGGCGTGTCCTGGATGCAGAAATTTTTTACATGATACCCAAGATCGGCCAAAGTTGCCGCTGCCGAACCACCGGCAAGGCCTGTTCCCACAACTATGATTTCAAATTTTCTTTTATTTGCAGGATTGACTCGTTTTAAATCAAATTTATATCTTTCCCATTTGGTCTCGAGAGGACCCGACGGAACATTGGAATTAATTTGCATGTATCCCCCTGATTAATTGATGATTATAGCTATGAAACCATATTAATTGCTATTGGAATAAAACCGAAGCCAACACCGACAATCAAGCTGAAGAGTATGCCGAATCCTCTGATGATGGGCATATACTTCGGATGGCTGGCACCAACGGTCTGAAAAGCACTCCAAAAACCGTGGTTTACATGAAATGCTACGATCAACATAGAAACTACGTAGAAAACAAGATACGCAGGCTGGGAAAGAACCCCGGCTGTGACATCAAACGTAGTTAGGGTGGAGTGGTCGGCAAATTTCATAGAAACAAGATGGACCAGTATAAAAATCAATATAAAAAGTCCCGTGTAGGGCATGGTTGCCGATGCCAGAGTACGGCCGCCGGCATTTTTCTTCATTTTGTATTTAACAGGTCTTGCTGCGAGATTTTGAAAATAGAGAATTAATGCCATTCCGATGTGGATCAGGGCAAAAATTATCAAACCTGCTTCAGCGATGTGGACAAGCACGCCAAGTGCATGTAGATGCTCAACATAAGCGTTAAAAGCATCTTTTCCGCCATAAACAAACAGGTTACCAATAAGGTGGGTTGTCAGAAAGCCGCAAAAAGCGAGACCGGTTACTGCCATAAACTGCTTTTTGGCAACAGAGCAGCTAAAAGTTCGTACCAGCCAGTTCATAATTTAATCCTTTCTAAATTCGGAAGTACTACTTTGCGCAATACTACCTTTAATTTTAATAAAATTAAATACCCCCAATAATACTAAATCGTACTCAGCGAAATAGTGCCGACAAATTACTTTTTTTCCTCCTTTTTTGCCTAATATATTAATATGTTAACCATCCTAATACCCATAAAAATCAAGCCCTGTCGAATGCATGCGAACTAATTAAGCTTAAAATGTATAAACAATACATATAAAATTGTCAATATAAAATTTGGGACTTGCTTTTTACATAATTTTACCAATATTTTCAAGCACTTTCCCCTTGCAATTATACTTTCAACACGTTGTTTTTAATGACTTTTAACATCTCTTCCCAATACTGGTCAGAAGCGCGCTTTGGCCACTGATATCCATGAATATCAGAATACTGATCCAAGAGTTCTGCTCCATCATGGACGGCCTTGTCTTAAATTGTAGCTATTCCGAATTAAAATTTAGGATTATCCATATCGGAAAAATCTGTTCATTGCAAGGCCTGGCTCATATTTTACAAAACTGTTCACAAGGTATCTGCATTGTGTACACATCAGAAAAACCAAAGAAGGAAATCTCATTTTATTAAATGTAACCGGCAAACAGGTATGGGACCCAAATACACACCGCGATTTTTCGCATAAAAAAACTACTAATTGCGGCCTCAACCCAATCTGTCTTCAATGGATTGAATGGCTTCATCCGCGGCATCCTTTAGGTCTTCGTGGGACAAAGTCCGCTGAACAGCTGCAATCCAGTCCCGGGCATCACAGGTGCCGATTTCTCCCAATGCGTATAAGATATCACCCTGGACAGGAACATTTTTGGCACTGAATGCCTCGATTAAAACTTTTTCAAGATCAGCGCACAGGCCTGGAGCCTTTTCTGCGAGGGCTTCCACCACCACCATGGCGCCTAAACGCACAGACCAGGTTTCGTGAAAAAGAAGTCCGGAAAATCCTTTGAACAGGCGGTCGGATGCGATCATCCGTTCTGCAATCCACTCTGCCCGTCCATCTTCCAGGATGGTTTTCAATGCCTTTGTGTCCAGATCCATATTTTTTTTATTGACGATCATGTCCACAATTTCGTCTTCCGACACCGTCCCGGTCCATCGGTCATCTTCATCGAGAATCAGACAGGGGGCTGCCATAACCTTGTCTTCCTGGGATTTTTCCGGAAACAGGGAGCCGTCGATGATGTGAAGGTGAATTTTTTCACAGGCGCCTGCAAGGGGAATAAGCCGTTCAACCATCCCCGGACAGTGGGGGCATTGCAGGGCAATATATAGGGTCAGCCGACAGGGATTCTCGATATTATCCACCATGCTTTGGAGCCTCTCATCAGGATTGGGCTTGGCAAGGGAATCCAGGCCCTTTAAAAAAGGCGGCAGTTCTCGTTCCAAAGGCAGGGCTGAATACAGAATATTATCTTGTAGAAAAAAGCCGGGCAGATCCGCGCGTTGACGGCTGTCCGCCCAGGACACTGAATCCGATATCTCCTGCCATTGCCGGGCAAACGCCTGGAATCTTTTTTGCTCGGGATGTTGTGTATCTGCAATGGATACAACCGGACGTTCAAAAGGTGTCCAAGCCTTGATTCTTTCTTTTGTGGCGTCGTCCATAATTGCCCTCCTTTCTGCTTGGGGTTCCAGATATTGTTAGATAAGTGATTCTTGCCCAGACACTATTTATCAGAATCCGGGTTTTAAATTAAGGGTAAATCATGTACATATTTGCCTGACACTTGAATGACCAACAACCATCCACGGACCGGTTCCATGAAATATATAGCAGATCTGCATATCCATTCGAAATATTCCCGGGCCACGGCCAAAAATCTGGACTTGGAAAATATCTATCGCAACGCTCAAATCAAAGGCATTACCCTGGTGGGAACCGGGGATTTCACCCATCCGGCCTGGATCCAGGAAATAGAGACAAAACTTGAACCTGCCGAGCCCGGGCTTTTCAAGTTGAAAAAGGAGCTTGCACACCCCATAGATGCTGAAGTACCGCCCCTGTGCAAAGGCGTTGTGCGTTTTATTCTCCAGGCGGAAATATCCAACATATATAAAAAGGAAGCCAGGGTTCGCAAAAACCATAACCTGATATATATGCCGGATCTGGACACGGCAAAAAAATTCAATGCCCGCCTGGATGCCATTGGAAACATCAAATCCGATGGGCGGCCCATCCTGGGACTGGATGCAAGGAATCTGCTGGAAATTATGCTGGAGACATCCGACCAGGGTTTTTTTGTCCCGGCCCATATCTGGACACCGTGGTTTTCCATGTTCGGATCCAAGTCGGGATTTGACACCATTGAAGAGTGCTTTGGGGATTTAAGCACCCATATCTTTGCCTGCGAGACCGGCCTGTCATCCGATCCCCCCATGAACTGGCGTGTGGAAAATCTGGACAAGGTCCGACTGATCTCCAACTCCGATGCCCACTCCCCGGGATTTCTGGGCCGGAACGCTTCGGTATTTGATACGGATCTGGCCTTCGGTGCAGTGAGGGATGCCCTGAAAACCCATGACCTTGGGGCTTACCAAGGCACCCTGGATATGTATCCCCACCAGGGAAAATACCACTATGACGGCCACCGCAAATGCGGGGTGTGTCTTAATCCCGACGAGACCGCGGCTTTGGGCGGGATCTGCCCCGAATGCGGCAAACCCTTAACACTAGGGGTGCTTTACCGGGTCCGGGAACTTGCCAGCAGGCCCGAGGGGTTTAAACCTGGGAACCGGCATCCCCATTCTTATGTGGTACCCCTGGCAGATATTCTATCCCAGATTTTTGGGGTGGGCCCTAATACCAAAAAAGTAAACACACATTATGACAAAGCGGTCAATGCCCTGGGACCTGAGCTTGCCATACTCACACAACTTTGCCCTGAAACCATTGAAAACGCAGGAGTCCCCTTGCTGGCCCGGGCCATACAAAAAATGAGAGACGGTGATATTCACATTGACCCGGGGTATGACGGTGAATATGGAAAGGTCTACATCTTTACCCGGGAGGAAAAAGAAGAATTTCTGGGAGAAAAAAGCCTGTTTTCCGGCCCGTCACCCCGAAAAAAAACAAAAACAACAACCGGTGCATCACCTGTTTATAAAAAGGATACGAATAACGATGCACCAATGCCTTTGCCCCCCAAAAGAGAGGCGGCATTCGTTACCCCCGGACATGTCCTGGACGGACTGAATCCCGAACAGGACAGAGCCGTTAAATCCGACTCAAAGGCCGTGGTGATCCAGGCAGGGCCGGGCACAGGAAAAACCCGTACCCTTACAGCCAGGATCGCCTGGTTACTCCAGGAAAACAGGACGGCACCACAAAATATCCTGGCTTTGACTTTCACAAATAAAGCGGCAGGAGAACTTTCCGACCGGATCGAATCCTTTATTCCCCAGGGCGGTCAATTTGTTACAGCCGCAACCTTTCACGGATTCTGCCTTCAAATGCTCAAGCGTTATTCAGAATTCAGGCGCGGACTCATGGAAGAGGATCTGCGGTTTGACATGCTGAAACTTGCCGTCAAAGAGGTGACAGGGGATAAAAAGGTTCTCCAAAAAACGGTGGCAAAACTTGATGCCTGGATCAGCAGGCAAAAACAGCAGTTAAAGGAACCTTTTCATGAAATGTCAAAGGACGATGAAAGGCCTGGCATTGAAGATTTTGACCCGGTCTGGCCCAAGGCATACCAGGCCTATGACCGGATTCTTCAAGAACGCGGCCTGGCAGATTTTGAAGATTTGATCTTCATCTGTTTCAAGCTTTTCTCCAGGGATGCGGCCCTGCTTGAACAGGTGCGTCATCAGTATAAATTTATATTTGTGGATGAATACCAGGACCTGAACCTGGGCCAATACAGGCTGATACGACTTCTTGCACAAAAAAGCCACATCTTCGTGATCGGAGACCCCGATCAGTCCATTTACGGATTCAGAGGGTCGGACAGCCGTTTTTTTATCCGGTTTGAACAGGATTTTCCCGGTTGCGAACAAATTCGCCTTCGGCAGAATTATCGGTCTACCAAGACCATTCTGGACGCATCTTTCCAGGTCATTTGCACCGATAATGATAAAGATAATGACCCGCGAAAAATATATACAAGCCTTAACGGCACACAAAAAATTGTGATCAGTGAAACGGCCGCAGAAAGCGCCGAAGCCGTTGCCGTGGGAAAGGTGATTGAAAAAGGGGTGGGAGGACTCTCCTTTCTGTCCATGGACAAGGGCACGGGTGCAGACCCCGGCACAGAAAGAGAATACGCCTTTTCCGACTTTGCCGTCCTCTATCGCACCCGGCAGCAGGCCCATGCCTTTGCCCGGGCCTTTGAAAAGGTCGGAATCCCTTTTCAGACCGCGGACCGGGAACACTGGGCCGACCTGGCAGGCATAAAAGACCTGCTGGCACTGGTACGGATATTTCTTGCCCGGGGCAGCGAGACAGACCGGCACCAGTACGCACAATTTTTACCCCAAATCGACAGGCTCGATAAAGCCATGGGAACATCAGAGCTTCTTGGGATCCTGGGCAGCTGGTTTGATATCAAGACCCTGGCCCAGGCAGATGAAAAACTGGCAACAGCATGGCACCGCCTAAACCTGCTGGCAGACCGGTATCCTTGTCCCCGTGCACTTCTGGACGCGTTAAGGCTGGACCAGGACCCTGATTTCCTGGACAAATCGGTTGAAAAGGTATCATTAATGACCATCCATGCGGCCAAGGGCCTTGAGTTTCCCGTTGTTTTTATTACAGGATGCGAAAACGGCACAATCCCCTTTGCCCGGGACGGTAAAACCGTGGAAGACCCGGATGAAGAACGCCGCCTTTTTTACGTAGCCATGACCCGGGCAAAAGAGATGCTCTATTTGACATATGCACGAAAAAGACGCATATTCGGCCGGGAGCAGCAAAGAACCCGGTCCTGTTTCATTGATGATATTGAAAAGGAACTGGCCCGGTATGAAAAGGGGAAAACCCAGGTAAAAAAACAAAAACCCAAGGATATTCAGCTGGAATTATTTTAAATCCGGCCCTGAACATATACCAATAACAGACAAATTAATATTTTGAAAATGGAACAAACACCTTATAAAAAATTAGATCTTCCCCATGGCCACTGTCTTGAAATTTTCGACGATTCCAGAAAAATCGGGGCAGATGCCTGGGTGGTGATCATGACCGCGACAATGAAGATTCCTGTGGAAACCTCATTGTTTGCTTCCGAACCGTTGTCCGATGATAAATTTAATGATATTTTGAAAGCATTAGGGTCCCCCATAGAATATCGCTACCGGCTGGAGCGCAACATGATCATGGATCACGAAAAGGATGCTGTACTGGAAAATCTGGTCAACACGTTTCTTGAAAATACGGGGAAATACGTGGCAAACTCTAAGTTTCCTGCAAAACTTGCATTAAAAGCATACAGGGATAGGGTTGAAAAGCGCAAAAAAAAATAGAATAGTAAAAAATCAGCACGGACGGGCACTATTTTTTCTTTTCATGTGCCTGTGCTTGACAGCGCCCGGTACAGCTATAGGGGATATATATCGATATATTGACGCCGATGGTGTGGTACATTTCACCAACACACCCACCAGCGATGGCTATACGCTTTTTATGGAGGAAAAGGAACGGGAAAGGACCCGGACAAAAAGGTTTAAGGCCGGGCCCGACGACTACGACAATATTATTCTCAAAGCAGCCGGCATCTTTGGTGTGGACCACGCCCTGATCAAGGCCGTGATCCACGCGGAGTCCAGTTTCAACCCCAATGCCATATCCAGCAAGGGGGCACGGGGCCTGATGCAGATCATGCCCCAGAATGATGCCGCCCTGAATATATCCAACCCCTTTGACCCGTCCCAGAACATCATGGCCGGCACCCGGTATCTGAAGCGTATGCTCATTCGATACAATGAAAAACTTGCCCTGGCGCTTGCTGCATACAACGCAGGCCCTTCGGCTGTGGACAAATACCAAGAGATTCCACCCTATGAAGAAACCCGGACCTATGTACAAAAAGTAATGTCTTTGTATTCACGGTATAAACACAGCTGACAATTAGTTTTTCAATATCCTTTACTTATCAGCTCTTGATGGTTTTAATAAAATCAAGGAGTTTTCCACGCATTTCCGGCCGTTCCAGGGAAAAGGCAAGATTGGCCATTTGAAATCCCACCTTGTCCCCGCAGTCAAACCGGGTACCCTTGAATTTATATCCAAAGATCGGCTGTTCTGTTAGAAGCCCCTTCATGGCATCAGTGAGCTGGATCTCACCGCCGGCTCCGGCCTGTTTCCTGCCAAGATAATCCCAGATCTTGGGAGTCAGGATGTACCGCCCCACAATGGCCAGGTTGGACGGCGCGTCCTCGGGATCGGGTTTTTCCACCATATCTTTGATTTTAACAATGTCTTCTTCCAGGGAAACCGCATCCAGAATACCATATTTATCGGTCTGATCCTTTTCCACCTCCATGACGGCGGCTATGGATGCACGGAACCGGTCAAATTTTTCCACCATCTCAGCAAGTACAGGTTTCCCAGGAGTCTGGATCATATCGTCGGCCAGAAGGACGGCAAAGGGCTCGTCACCCACAATGTCCCTGGCACACCAGATGGCATGGCCAAGCCCGAGGGGATCATGCTGGCGGGTATAGACAATGGTACCGGTCCTGGGAACCAGATCCTGGAGCATGTGCAGCAGATCTGTTTTTCCCTTGCTTTTGAGCGTGGTCTCTAATTCATAACTACGGTCAAAGTGGTCTTCCAGGGCTTTTTTACCCCGGCCCGTGACAAAGATGATTTGCTCAATGCCCGCATCGAACGCCTCCTCAACAGCGTATTGAATAATGGGTTTGTCCACTACGGTCAGCATCTCCTTGGCCATGGCCTTGGTGGCCGGGAGAAAGCGGGTGCCAAGACCTGCTACCGGAAATACGGCTTTTTTTACTCTCATAAATGACTCCTTGAATATTTGATACCGAAAGTTCCCCCATGATGTTCGGGGCAGGGTCTGTTGGAACAGGCCTTGAATCTTTTGTTGGTGTTTGAACGACTGACTCAGTCGAAATTTTTCATATTTAAGGTACTTTTTTAGAATAGAGGAGGCTGTTGTGTCAAACCTAAAATGCGAATCCCGCAGAACCTGTATATACCTGTTCCGGCCTGGCCAGGCTATCCGTTTGACATTATTGATTAATTCAAGTATGGTATTTGACTTTTAATTGCTTGTTATTAATTGATGAGGAAATAGTGAATGAACGCTGAAAATAAGACGGATAAAACACAGGCCCGGGCGGAAATTCCACCCGAACAGCTCAGCCTTAGAAGCCGGTTTAAATTTAAATGCCATAAAGGCGTGTCCTGTTTTACCGAGTGCTGCAGGGGGATTGATATCATGCTCACCCCCTATGATATTTTAACCATGCGCAAAAAACTGGAATTGGACTCGGAAAAATTTCTTTCCATGCTCACCAACCCCCAGATGCTTGAAAAAGCGGATATGCCCGTGGTGACCCTGAAACTGCTTGATGATGAACGTCGCTCCTGCCCGTTTGTCCGGGACAACGAGGGGTGCGTGATCTATGAAGACCGCCCCACCACCTGCCGGTACTATCCCCTTGGTGTGGGATCGTTGAGCTACTCCGGGGAGCAGGGGGAGAAGGATGAGTTCTTTTTCATGATCAAGGAGCCCCATTGCAAAGGCTTTGATGAACCCGATGAATGGACTGTGGGGGAATGGCGTGAGGACCAGGGCGTTGATCTGCGCGATGAGGTCAATGAAGGGTGGCTGGATCTCATGGTCCGTAAAAAATCCTTACCGACCAGCATGCAGTTGTCCGAACAGGCCAAACAGATGTTTTTCATGGTGTGCTATAACATTGATAAATTTAAAAAGTTCGTATTTGAATCATCTTTCCTTACCCGGTACAAGATCCCGGAAGAGCGGGTCGCCCAGATTAAAGATGATGATGTAAAACTGCTCCAGTTTGGATTTGAATGGCTTAAAGGCACATTTTTTCATGCCGGAGAGGAGATGTTTAATACGAAAGAAAACCCCGGGGATGCAACTGCCCCTGAAAAATAATATCCTCCGAGGGGCAATTCCAAAGAAAAACGGCGCACTGCAGAATATTTTTTTTGCAGTGCGCCGTTGCTATCTATCCGTTGCTATCTAATAGTTATACCACAATGCGGCATGGGCAGCTGAATCATTCAGGCGGGCATCAATGTCCAGATTAAAGAAAGAGGCCGCCGGCGCTAAAACTTCAGGATTGTCTGCCTGTACTTTCTTTAAGGCACAAAGCGCAATCTCAAACCCTTTTTGGGTCATTTTCCCCAGGGGCGGCCGGCAGGGGCCGCACGGCATGCCAAGGATCTGCATCATGGTTTTCAGTGGCAAAGGATTTCTGGCCCGGCATTTGACAGGCCCGTATTTGCTCTCCTCTTCAGTGGTAATCACCACAAGATCCAGCAGGGGAGACAAGGCGGTGTGAATGGCAAGGGCCTCCTGGGTTTTACCCTGATTAAGCAGCTCAACCATCCGGGCCATGGATGCCGGTGCGATATTGGACATGACGGAAATGGATCCGCAGGCCCGGATCTGCTCGTCTGCCATGATGCTGCAAACCAGGGCGTCATCTCCTGAAAATATATTAAAACCATCACCACAAAGCTTTCTGGTCAGTTTCATGTTGTCCAGGTTGCCGGTGGCTTCCTTGACACTGGTTACATTGGCACATTTTTCTGCAAGTATGGCAAGGTCCTGGGGCAGCATCTGGGCGCCGGTGCGCCCCGGTATAATATAAGGGATGATGTCCAGCCCCGGGGTTTCCCCTGCCACCACCTCGTAGTATTCCCGTCGGATTTCAAGGGAGGACGGTCCGTTGTAATAGGGATCCACCAGAAGAACACTATCCACACCCTGCTCTGCCGCGTGGGATGTTGCTATCAAGGCTTCATTCGTATTATTTGAACCGGTTCCCGCGATGCACTTGCACTTGCCTTTGGTCTGTTTGGCAATCAGATCAATAACCAGATTATGTTCATCCCATTTAAATGTTGGGCTTTCACCGGTGGTGCCGGTGGCAAGAATTCCGGTAATCCGGTTTTCAATCTGGAAATCAATGAGCCCGGACAAGCCGTCCCGATCCAGATCACCAGCCCGGGTGAACGGGGTGATAAGTGCTGTATAGCATCCTTGTTCCATAAATTCTAAACTCCTGACGGTTGTTTGCGCTGTATGCGCTGTTAAAAACATTTGCCAAAAATAATGTTGCGGTGGGTGCTTTACCGGATAGGAACGTTTAAGTTTCTCCGAAAGACCTTGACACCCCACCGAAAAAATTTATTATATAAAAATTTTATTTAAATACAATGATAAAGTACAAAAGAGCCAAAGGAGATATAAATGGCCGACACCCAAAGCCTGCCTCAAAATGCAGACGAGCAGATTGCAAAGCTCAGACATGCACTGATCCAAAACGCCGAATGCGGCACAACCCACTACAACCTGGCTGTTGCGCTCATCGGAAAGCAGGAATTTGCGGAAGCAGAACAAGTGCTCCATGATGCCATTGATTGCAGCCCCACCCTGTCCGAAGCCTATGTACAGTTAGGAGGCCTGTGTCTGCAGCGCGGCGACCTTGAAGGTTGTTTCCGCTACAACCAGCGCGCCACCAAGGCCCGGGCGGGTTTTGCCGAAGGCTATGCGAATATGGCCTTTGTCCTGTTGCAACTGGTGGACGGCCAGAACGCCAAGGAAGATGAGGAAAAAGTGGACAAGGCCATTAAAAATTTAAAAAAAGCCATTATCCACAATAAGAATTTTATCCAGGCATATACGACTTTGGGTACCGCCTATTACATGAAGGGACTGGTTGAGGAGGCGATAAAGGCCAACCTTCAGGCCCTGGCCATTGAACCCAAGTTTCCCGTTGCCCACAACAACCTGGCTGTGGCCTATCTTGAACTTGAAGATTATAAACAGGCGATCACCCATTGTGATATCGCCGGGGATTTAGGTTTTGAAGTAAATCCGGCGCTGATTGATGAGCTTGCCCCCCACCGCAATGCATAATCATATCTGTGATGACAGGTTTTTATTGACATGCGGACTTATAAATTCTATATCAGCTATGTTATTTTGCTTATAATGTCTGATTTGAAGCGTTTTTATTCTTGCCAACGCTTTGAAATGATAGAGAAAAGAATATTGATGAAAAGTTTGGAACAACCTTTTCATTGTTGCATGTAAATCAACTTTTAACGGAGGAAAGTAAATGGCTAAGCATCAAACTCCTTTACTGGACGAGCTGGAATCTGGCCCGTGGCCTAGCTTCGTTTCTGACCTGAAACAGCAGGCAGAAGTCAGAGCAAAAAACGAAAAAGGCGTTGAATTTCAGATTCCCCAGGATTGTGTAGACGATCTTCTCGGTGTTTTGGAACTCTCTTACAAACATGGACGTACCCACTGGAAACACGGCGGCATCGTTGGCGTATTCGGTTACGGCGGCGGCGTTATCGGTCGTTACTGCGACCAGCCCAAACTGTTCCCCGGTGTTGAACATTTCCACACCATCCGCGTAAACCAGCCTGCTGGTAAATACTACACAACCGAATACCTCAGACAACTGACCGATCTGTGGGACTTCAGGGGCTCCGGAGTTACCAATATGCACGGCGCCACCGGCGACATCATTCTGCTGGGCACCACGACTCCCCAGTTGGAAGAAGTGTTCTGGACACTGACCCACGATATGAACCAGGATCTGGGTGGTTCCGGCTCCAACCTGAGAACCCCTGCTGACTGCCTTGGCCAGTCCAGATGTGAATATGCCTGCTACGACACTAGCGCACTGTGCCATTTCCTGACCAACGAATATCAGGATGAGCTGCATCGTCCGGCATTCCCCTACAAGTTTAAATTCAAACTTGACGGCTGCCCCAACTGCTGCGTGGCGTCCATCGCCCGTTCCGACATGTCCTTCATCGGTACCTGGAAAGACGACATCCGCATTGATCAGGACGCGGTTAACAAATATGTTGAAGGCGATGCTGCATACCCCCCCAACGCCGGTGCCCACAAAGGCAAAGACTGGGGTCCCTTTGACATCCAGAAAGAAGTTATCGGACTTTGCCCCACAGGCTGCATGAAGTTTGAAAACAAAAAACTGACCATTGACAATGCCAATTGCACCCGCTGCATGCACTGTATCTGTGTTATGCCCAAAGCCCTTAAAATCGGTAAAGAGACTGGTCTGTCCATTCTCTGCGGTGCCAAGGCTCCGATCCTTGACGGTGCCCAGATGGGCTCTCTGCTGGTTCCCTTTGTTGAAGTCAATCCTGAAAATGATTACGAAGAAATCACAGAAATCATTGAAAACGTATGGGATTGGTGGATGGAAGAAGGCAAGAACCGTGAACGTCTTGGCGAGCTGATTATGCGCCAGGGTTTCCAGAAACTTCTGGAAGTGACCGGTATCGAAGCGATGCCCCAGCATGTTGCCTACCCGAGAACCAACCCCTACATCTTCTGGAAAGAAGACGAAGTAACGGGTGGCTGGGAACGTGACGTTGACGATTACAGAAAACATCACTTAAGATAAAAAGGGAGAATCATAATGGCATTTATTTCCACAGGGTATGATCCCAAAAACCCGATGCAAAACAGGATCACCGACATCGGTCCCAGAGACTTTAACGATTTCTATCCTCCTGTTATCGCTAAAAATAAAGGCAAATGGTCCCACCATGAAATCCTGGAGCCCGGCGTACTGGTTCATGTGGCCGATTCCGGTGATGAAGTATATACCGTAAGAGTTGGTGGTGCGCGTCTGATGGGCACTGCTCACATCAATGAAATCTGTGAGATTGCCGACAAACATTGTGACGGGTATGTCCGTTTCACCACCCGTAACAACATTGAGTTCATGGTTGACTCCAAGGACAAAGTAGAGCCCCTGAAAAACGATCTGGCTTCCAGAAAGTACGCCGGCGGTTCCTTTAAATTCCCCATCGGCGGCACTGGTGCCGGCGTCACCAACATCGTTCACACCCAGGGCTGGATCCACTGTCATACCCCGGCAACTGATGCTTCCGGTACTGTAAAGGTCACCATGGATGCACTGTTTGACGATTTCCAACAGATGAGAATGCCTGCACAGCTTCGTGTTTCCATGGCTTGCTGCCTGAACATGTGCGGTGCTGTTCACTGTTCTGACATCGCCATTCTGGGTTACCACAGAAAACCGCCAATGCTTGACCATGAATACCTGGACAAGGTTTGCGAAATCCCCTTGGCCGTTTCCGCATGCCCCACCGCAGCCATCAAACCGGCAAAAGTTAAACTGGCCAACGGCACTGAAGTAAAATCCGTTGAAGTTAAAAACGAACGCTGCATGTACTGCGGTAACTGCTACACCATGTGCCCCTCCATGCCCCTTGCCGACGCCGACGGTGACGGTATCGTTCTCATGGCTGGCGGCAAGGTGTCCAACCGTATTTCCGATCCGAAATTCTCCAAGGTTGTTGTGGCCTTCCTGCCCAACGAAATGCCCCGCTGGCCGTCCATGACCGACGCCATCAAAAAGATTGTTAACGCCTACTCAAACGGCGCCAACAAATACGAACGTCTGGGTGACTGGGCGGAGAGAATCGGATGGGAAAAATTCTTTGAAGCTTGTGAACTTGACTTCACCCACCACCTGATTGACGATTTCCGTCAGCAGGCCTACATGAGCTGGCGTCAGTCCACTCAGTTTAAATTCTAATTTTTAAATTAATTTGGGTTTAAACATTATTTAATATCGGATGGACCGGGGTGCATTTTGTTCTCCGGTTCATCCCTTTCAACCGAAAGGAAAGGAGTCTAACATGGCAAGCGATCTTCTGAACGATAAAGAAGCAGCCACGAAAGCCGTTGTTGATTGGCTTCAGGGAAAGGCCGGCAGCAAAACCAAATTTTATATTAAAGACTTTTATAAACTTTTCCCCGATGACAAACCCCGGGAAATTAAAAAGGTTATTAATAAAATGGTAGAAGAACAGGTCCTCGAATTCTGGTCCTCCGGATCTACCACTATGTACGGTCTGAAGGGTGCTGGCATCCAGCATTCCTCCGAGGGCGAAGCATAGAACCTATTTTGCTTAATTCATGACTGTCAGTAGGGAAAAAGTCCCTGGAGTTGTCATTGCCGGACTCAGGGGTGGTTCGGGTAAGACAATAATATCCCTTGGGATAACTGCCGCATGGAAAGCCCGGAATATAACAGTGGCCCCCTTTAAAAAGGGTCCTGACTATATTGACGCCGGCTGGCTATCACGGGCAGCCGGCCGCCCCTGCTATAATCTTGATACCTATCTGTGCACCCAGTCTACGGTGCAAACGTCTTATCTCACCCATTCCCAATCCTGTGACATTGCCATGGTCGAGGGCAACCGCGGTCTTTTCGACGGCATTGATATGGAAGGGACCACCTCCACCAGCGAACTTGCCAAGTTGCTTGATCTTCCTGTGGTGCTTGTACTGGACTGCACCAAATCCACCCGAACCATGGCCGCTGTACTCATGGGCTGCATGCAGTTTGATCCGGACATCAACATTTGCGGCGTTATTCTCAATCGACTGGCCGGAAAGCGGCATGAGGGAAAAGTCCGGGCAAATATTGAACGGTTCTGCAACATCCCGGTCCTGGGTGCCGTGCCAAAGCTTAAAGAGGAAGATTTTCCTGAACGTCATATGGGGCTTGTCACTTCCGAAGAACATGCAGGAAGCGATATATCCCTGTCCCGGGCCAGGCAGGTGGCTCTTGATAATATTGATATTGATGAGCTGTTTTCAAAGGTCTCCTCGTATAAAGGGAAAGGCATGCCCGATGTCGACATCCCCTTTCAGGAAACAATCCCGGCTGTCAGCACACCTGAAAATCAAGAGCCGGTATCAGATAATATGACTGTTACCATTGGCATTGTCCGGGATTCCGCATTTCAGTTTTATTATCCTGACAACATTGAGGCCTTGGAAAATCTGGGGGCCCGAATTAAATTCATCAGCCCCTTATCCCAGTCCGACATCCCCGAAGTAGACGCCATTTATATGGGAGGCGGCTTTCCCGAAACCCATGCAGCCCAGCTGTCTGCCAATGAGACGTTCAGAAATAATTTAAAAGAATTGTCCCGCAGCGGCCTTCCCATTTATGCCGAATGCGGCGGTTTGATATTCCTTGGGGAGAGCATTTGCCTTGATGATGTGGTTTACTCCATGACAGGAATTCTTCCCCTGCGGTTTGGACTGTCCAAACGCCCCCAGGGCCATGGGTACACTGAAGTTGAAGTGGTGAATGAAAATCCTTTTTACGCCAGGGGAGAAGTGCTGCGAGGCCATGAATTCCGGTACTCCAAAGTCCTTTCCATTGACTATGACGATACGGCCATGGCGTTTAAAATGATCCGGGGGAAGGGCATACTTGAAAAAAAGGATGGTTTCTTTCAAAACAATACTTTCGGCACCTATACCCACATCCATGCCCTCGGCACCACCGGGTGGGCCCCTTCCCTGATCGCCAAAGCCCGAAGCTATAAAGCTTCACGCTGATATTAGACTAAAAAACGCCTACATCATCCTATGTGGGAACTTGCCAGTGAGATGGCATTCGTCTCCCCTCCCCTCACTTTGTGCCAATTTTCTAGGAATACATCAAATGGGGCAGAAACAGGATAATCCAGGGCAAGGCGATAAGAATGGCAATCCCGATAATCAGCGCCACTAAAAACGGCGTTATACCCTTAAATATAGTTTCCAGGGCCACATTATGGGATAAGACGTTTCTTGCCACCCCGTACACCACGTAAACATTGATGCCCACAGGAGGAGTAATAACCCCCATTTCCGTGACCATAACAATAATAATTCCAAACCAGATGGGATCATATCCCAGCTCCATGACAACAGGAAAAAATATGGGAACTGTGAGGGTGACGAAAGCCAGGGCATCCATGAAACAGCCGCCGATAAAATAGATGAAAATGATGACGGCGATAACCAGGGCCGGTGCCATATTAAGCCCGCCCACCCAGGATGCGATCTCAAAGGGGATCCTGGTAACGGCCAGGAATTTGCCGAAAATTACGGCTCCTGTAATGAGCATTAAAACCATGCATGAGGTGGTCAATGTCTCCATCAAAGACTTGACGAATCCCTTCCAGGTGAGCTGACGTCTTATAACTGCAATGACCAGAACGCCGAAAGCACCTATGGAGGCAGCTTCGGTAGGGGTGAAAAGTCCGTAGAAAATACCACCCACCACCAGGAAAAAAATCGTCAGGGTCTCGCCAAGTCCCCAAAGTGCTTTTAACCGCTCGGCCCAGGAAAATTTTTCCCCGGCAGGCCCGGCGTTTTTGTTTATACGGCAAGTGACAAACACAGCACAGATAAAAAGCAGGGTCACAAGAAGGGCGGGGAATATACCGGCCATAAAGAGCTGACCAATGGACTGCTCCGTTAAAATCCCGTAAATTATCAGCACCACGGACGGGGGCATGATCATACCGATGCCTCCTCCCGACGCCACAGAACCCGTCGCCAGTGCATCATCATAATTAAACCGTTTCATTTCCGGCAAGCCCACCGTTGCCATGGTTGCAGCTGTGGCCGGACTTGAGCCGCATACGGCCCCGAATGCCGTACAGGCTGTTACCGTTGCCATGGCAAGCCCTCCGGGCACACTACCTAAAAATTTATACCCTGCGGAATAAAGTCGCTTGGATATGCCGGAGTTAAATCCCAGCTGCCCCATAAGAATAAACAACGGGATCGTGGTCAAATCATAGGAGGCGAAGGTTTCATAAATATTTCTGGATAAAAGGGCGAGCCCTGCATCAGGGCTGGTCATCAGTGAAAAACCGGCAAACCCCACCAGGGCCATGACAAAGGCAACAGGCATCTGGGTCATGAACATAATGATCATGGCGGCAATACCGACAATTCCTGTGAGAACGGGGCTCATTCGGTTTTACCTTTCATTAACTGGTTGACGGTATCAACAATCTGCTGAAGAACGGTACCCGAAAAAAAAACCAGACTCACAGCCAGGACAAGGACAATATAGTGGAGGGGGAATTCCAGGTTCATGGAGACTTCACCGGCCTGTTGCATGTCTTTGGCATAAACAAACATCTGCCAGGCAATCACGGAAAAAAGGATCAGGGTCAGGATCCGGGTAAACAGGTCCACCAGCAGTCGTATTTTACGTGGCAGAAGGCGGGTCATGATCTCCACCCCCACGTGCCCGCCCACCTTATAAGTGTGAGGCAAGGCAGCAGCAGCCACGGCCACCGCCAGAAACCCCACAATCTCAACGGACCCGAAAATGGGATGTTTGAAAAAACGGCCTGCGACATCTGCCACTGTAATGAGCATCATCAGTGTCAGGGCCAAGGCCCCGGCAGATTTGAGCAGGTCGGAAACAACGTTAAAAAAACGGTCCAGTAATGTCATACGATAGCCTGTCATTGTCAATGTTTTAACAAAAAATTAGGAAGAATCCGCTTGGGGAAACGAATTCTTCCATAAAGTTGCACCTGCGCCCAGGAAGCGCGGTTAATCCAAACTATATCGGTTTATACCGATTTGTTACATATTGGCTTTTATGAAATCCACAACAGCCTTTCCATCCACCCCTTTGGCAGATACTTTTTCGATATAGCTGTCAATGGCGGGTTCGGCAGCCTTACGCCACTTTTCGGATTCTTCCTGGGATTGGGGAATCACAACGCCCCCTTTTTCCATGAAAAACGCCATCCCCTCCTTGTCAGATTCATCCCAGGCCTCTCCGTGTTTGCCTGCCCACTCCCGGCTTATCTCGGTAATCACATTCTGCTGATCCGGGGAGAGCTGGTTCCACGCCTTTTTGTTCATAAAGACCCCGAATGTTGTGGTATACGCGGTGGAAAAATTCTGAATCATGTAATGGACCACTTCACCCAGTTTCCAGCCTTTGTTGGATTCAACGGGATGACAGGAGCCGTCCACAACGCCTTTTTGCAGCATTTGGTAACATTCTCCCATGCTTTTGCCCACCGGAGATGCACCCAGGGCAGCCATGACCAGGCCGCTGGTTCCCGTACTTCTGATTTTAAGGCCCTTTAAGTCTTCCAGGGTATTCACCTCCTTGTTCCGGGTGTGAATCAGGCCCGGGCCATGGGCATGGAAGAACAGGATATGGGTGTCTTTAAATTCTTCGGGTTTGAATTTTTCATACATGGCGTTGGCCACGGCCGTGGCCTGGACTCCGGAGATGTAGCCCATGGGCAGGTCAATGGCTTCTGCCACCGGGAACCGGCCCCGGGAGTATCCCAAAGCGGTCATACCGATATGGGCAATGCCCTCAACCACCCCGTCGTATGTCTGGGGGGCTTTGGTCAGATTGGAGGCCGGGTAATATTGAATAACCACGTCTCCATTGGTTCTTTTTTCAACTTCCTTGCACCAGCTTTCGGCAAGCTTGCTCTGGATATGTGTGGCCGGGAAAAAATTGGAATATCTAAGAGTCGTTTGGGCTGAAACATGGGATACCCAGGCCAGGCAAATCATAAACACAAATAAAACAGACCATTTTTTCATGGTTCCTCCAGCGTAAAAGTAACTATAATAATTGTAAGTAAATTAATATGATGCCCTATACTATCCAAGCAGATCAGGGTGTCAAGAAAAAAAAGTCCGGATGGCGGGCATGTCAAACCAGCTTGGTTGCATCGTCAACCATATATTCCCTAAAAAGGAGAACAGGCTCAAAGCTATTGATAAATTGGCAGGCGAATGACTTTCCTCTTGATTTTTTTCATTCCTGTCTGTTAGCCTCACGGCCATTACTCTTATCCCCCCATGGAATATTTAAAATGGTAAAACAGCTTAAATCTATTATTTATACCCGGGCCTTTGGTGGCTTTCTCTATTATTTCATACGCCTTTACACGGCAACCTTCAGGTTCAGGGTTGAAAATGAAAAGACCTGGCGGGTTCTGCTTAACGAAAATCAGCCCATCATTTTGGTGACCTGGCACCAGCAGTTCTTTGCGGCTATCCGGCACTTTAAAACATATGCCCGGTATAATCCGGGACTGATGATTTCCCAGAGCAGAGACGGTGAGCTTATCTGCGCAGTAGCCAGTCGTTCAGGATGGCACACACCACGGGGCTCATCCTCAGTGGGGGGCAAAGAGGCCCTGGCAGAAATGATTGAGCATCTCAATACCCATGGCTTTGGCGGCCATATTCTGGACGGACCCACCGGACCCATGGGCAAGGTCAAACCGGGCATAATCAAAATGGCATTGCAGACCAATGCCGTACTGGTCCCCTTTTTTACCGATGCGGATCAGGCCTGGTATTTTAATTCCTGGGACCGGTTCATGCTGCCCAAACCCTTTGCCAGGGTCCGGCTGCGTTTTTTCGATCCCATCCATATCTGCGGGGAAGAAAAAGAAAGCTTTGAAGCCCTGCTGCAACGGCTTGAAAAGATAATGCTGCCGGGCCTGCACCGCTAAGTCAAGTGGATGACCACAATCCCCCCCCGTTCATACCCGAAAGGCTTGAACACCCCGGCGTATGGGATGGAGATACCTTTGTAAAACCTGTCGAAAGAAATACGGTAGGGCAGCTTCTGGTCGGGATCGACATCAAGGATGGTCACAACATCGGTTGACAGATCAAATCCCCCCACAGGTGAAATATGGGGGATGTTCAACTCTTTTATAAACGCCCCCTGGTCAAAATGGGCAATGATCAGGCATTTGTCCAGTGATTGGAAATTTTTAAGGCACCCAAGGATCTGCTGCCGGAACCTGGTTGCGCCTTGGGCCAGGGGCCCCTGGATCATTTCAACTTTTTTAAAGGGCAGATCGTATGCCCGAAGGCTGTCCTCTACCACCTGGGTTAGAACCGCCAGCGGCAACCCCCGGCGTCCTTTATACCCGCCGGGTTCCATGCGCTCTTTCCAGTGGGCGGTTCTCACTTTGTCCAGAATGGCCTGCTGGGTAATGGGCGGTCCGGGACATTTAAACCGTTCCCTTAGCACATTAACCACACAGACCACAGAAGCCACGGAACACGAAGATTCATGGTATTGCTTTACATGGTGGCGAAACAGAGCGGCCGGAAGGCCTGGCCCTTTGAACAACTCGGGAGACGGGGTCATATGCCTTGCCTGGCCCGGCCCAAAACAGCCTGTTCGTGTCATCCAGTGGAAAAAATATCTCATGCCCAGGTATGTTCGGACAATGCAAAACCTCAAAAGGTTCATCATGTCACAAAATAAAGTTGTAAATTCCTGGTGCAGGGTGCAGGGGTTTGATTTATTTTTCATGAATAATCGTTTGTATCTGTCCATAATTCAAAGCAAGTCCCTGGGGGGTATCTGTCAGAAACGCTGCCATCTGTGCCAGGGCTTTCTGGGAAAACTTGATCAGATGGTCGTCGGTCTCCATAAACAGTGCGTCCCCATTTATATAAAGGGATTCCGGGTCAAGGGCAATGGCATCAAGGGTATTTAAGGCCAACTCAATGCCGGTACCTTTTCTGACAAGATCCACCACAAAAACGGCGGTATCCTCGTAAGGGAAATATACCCTTTCTTCAACATCATCCAAAATCTGGCATAAAAAATATCCCTGTCCATCTTTTTGGATGGATTGATTGAAATATCTTATAATCTTTGGATGTTCCAGCTTTCCATGCTCATTGTGCCAGGTGCCGTCCTTATCCATCCAGAAAACGGCCTGCTCTTTGGGTATAATGCGCTGTTTTTGGGGCCGGCCCATGGGTCTTTCCTTAAGTTTGGAATTTAAGGTTTTCTTGTATCTGAAAACAAAAACGGATACAAGAGCTAAATACCTTTAATGATATGGAGAAACCGCTTGTTATGACCCGCCATGTGGAGAATGGCCTTTCCCTGCTGCCGGACAGTGTAAAAGATCTTCCCGGTATTGCCGAACTGCCTGTGGTATCTGTACTGGGACAGATAGATAAAGCCCTGGAAGAGAAAGGCCGTGCCCTGATTACAGCCCCGCCGGGTGCCGGAAAGACCACCCTTGTGCCCCTGGCCCTGATGAACCGGCCTTGGCTGCAAAATAAAAAAATCATCATGCTGGAACCCCGTCGGCTGGCGGCCCGGGCCTGTGCCGCCCATATGGCAGCGCTTCTTGGGCAAGCCCTGGGCCACAGCATCGGGTATCAGGTTCGCATGGAAAAATGTATCAGCCCCGGGACCCGGGTAGAGATTGTCACCGAGGGGATACTTACCCGCAGGCTACAGTCTGATCCGGGACTGGAAGGCGTTGGCCTTGTTATTTTTGATGAATTCCACGAACGCCATCTCCATGGAGATCTGGCCCTGGCCCTAAGCCTTGATGCCGCCGCCGGCTTTGCCGAAAACCTGCGCATTGCCGTCATGTCCGCCACCATGGATACCGGAGCATTGTCCAGGCTTTTGGAAAATGCCCCGGTTATTTCATCCCGGGGAAAAACATGGCCTGTGGATACCATATATGTGGATACCCATAATCAAAAAGGAACAATAGGTTCCAGGGAGGGATGGGGAGGTATTCTGCGGGCCTGTCTGAATACTGTGGTCAAGGCGTTTGCCTGCCATGACGGGGATATTCTGGTGTTTCTGCCCGGTGCCGCAGCCATCCGGATACTTTGTGAAAAATTGAATGATACATTTGAACACGATC
The DNA here is from genome assembly GCF_963665355.1 of uncultured Desulfobacter sp. Lineage (GTDB taxonomy): Bacteria > Desulfobacterota > Desulfobacteria > Desulfobacterales > Desulfobacteraceae > Desulfobacter. The sequence continues at coordinate 1,967,396 of NZ_OY762229.1, read as the reverse complement.
CCTCTGTAAAAATTATCCCTTTGTTCGGCAGTCTGTCTTTCAAAGACCAGAAGGCTGCCATTGAGCCTTCAGCCCCGGGAAATAGAAAAATCGTTCTGGCCACACCCATTGCAGAGACATCCCTGACTATCCAGGGGATCCGGGTGGTGGTGGATATGGGTTTAGCCAACCAGCCTGAGTTCTCACAGGATCGGGGCATGACCCGACTTGAAACCCGACCTGTGTCCAGGGCATCTGCAGACCAGCGCCGTGGCCGGGCCGGCCGCACCGGCCCGGGCGTCTGCTACCGCTTGTGGCCCGAATATATACACCACGGACTTGTACCGTTCAACCGTCCGGAAATCCTCAACGCGGATCTGGCCCATATGGTCCTTGAACTGGCCCTTTGGGGTGTGCGAGACCCGGCACAGCTCAACTGGCTTGACATCCCGTCACCCCGGGCTGTTGCCGGGGCAAAAACCCTGCTTGTTTCCCTGGACGCCCTGGATCTTGAAGGATCAATCACGCCCCATGGCCGAAAAATGCTGACAGCAGGTATTCACCCCCGGCTGGCCCATATGATTCTTAGGGCCCAGGACATGGGTCACGGTTTTTTAGGGTGCTGCCTGTGTGCACTGATTGATGAGAAAGATATTATTGCCTTTGAACATGGGCACAGAAATCCAGATCTTGCACTGCGCCTGGAAATTATGGCCGGATTATTACACTCCCAAATGGGAGAAAAAACTTTTTTCCACCGGGAAAGGGCATTGTCCGTCCTGACCCAGGCAAAACGTTTGGCAGCACTGTTTAATATTTTAGATCAAACCATGGATGTCAGTGCCGCAGGAAGACTTCTGGCCCAGGCCTTTCCGGACCGGGTGGCAGTAAGACGCAGTACCGACTCATTGTCCTTTCTTACGGCCAAAGGCAGCGGGGTATTCTTTGAAACGAAAAGTTGCTTATCTGCCCAAAACTTTATTGTGGCCGTTGAGGTGGACGGCAAGGCAAAGAATGCGCGTATTTTTCTGGCTGCCGCCCTGGATCGCCAGGATTTGGAAACTGATTTCCCAAAAGAACTGATCCAGCAGGACATGGTGGCGTGGGATAACGGTACCTGTTCTGTGAAAGCTGTCAGACAAACCTTGTTCGGCCGAATTATCGTCAGTCAGCAACCATTGCCGGAATCCCACTCGGAAGCGGTGAAAACAGCCATGCTCCGGGGCATCGAACAGATGGGGCTTGAAAAACTTGACTGGCCGAAAAATACAATGAATTTCAGGCACAGAGTAATTTTCCTGAAAGGGCTTGCCAAATCCAGGCCTGAATTTGCCCGGTTGCCCGATGTGGGAGATACGGCACTGACAAAATTTTTGGCAGACTGGCTTGGCCCCTTTCTTTCCGGGGTAACATCTTTTTCAGGATTAAAGCGCGTGGACCTGGATGCTGCCGTGAAAACCCTTTTTTCCTGGGACCAGTTAAAAATGGTGGACCAGCATGCCCCCACCCATATCCGGGTGCCGTCCGGGTCTTCCATCCCCATCCAGTATGCGAACCAAAACGGACCGTTGGAAAATCCTGTGCTTGCTGTGAGAATCCAGGAACTGTTCGGTATGACCGCTACGCCTGTGATTGCAGCAGGCATAATGCCTTTAACCCTGCATCTGCTTTCACCTGCATCCCGGCCGGTTCAGATCACAACCGACCTTGATCATTTCTGGGCACATACCTACCAGGAAGTAAAAAAGGATCTCATGGGGCGCTATCCAAAACACTACTGGCCACAGGACCCACATGCGGCCCAGGCGACGGCCAGGGCCAAAAAGCCTAAATAGAACAGTTAGCTTTTGGGCACTTCCACAAGATTGCCGGCAGGTACCACCTGAACTTTGTCCTTGAATTTGGGAAGTTCACGTTTCAGCGCATCCAGGGTGGCCTTGTGGGGGTGACCGATGCCGATGGCGCTGCCATGAATCTGGGCCTGTTTGATAAGTTTTTCGATCTGACCTGAAATGTATTCTATATCCTGGGAATTATCCAGGAATACATCCCTATGGGAAAATTCCAGCTGAAACATACGGGCGGACTGTTCGCCCTTGGATTCAGCGGACGTTCTGGAATCAACAAAATACAGATTGTTTTTCTTAAGCACAGTAAAAATCTGATTCATTTTGTCAGCATCTGCCGTTAACCGGGACCCCATGTGGTTGTTTACCCCCACCGTTCCGGGGACAGCCTGGATATCCTTGCGAAGCTGGATCAAAAGCTCATCCGGTGACATGGAAGACAACAATGCCCCCGGTCCCGGATTGACCTTGGGGTACTGGGTCGGTTCCATGGGCAGATGAAGCATCAGTTCCGCCCCTTTTGCCGACAGGCTGTGGGCAAGTTGGGCTCCGGCAGGAGAAAAGGGCAGTATGGAAAAAGTAATATTCCTGTCCAGGTTGAACAGCCCCATGGCCAAATCTTTATCATACCCTATATCATCAATAATGATGGCAATCCGAGGCATCACATTATTTTTTGGGGGCGGTACAACCTTTTTAGGGGGAAGGGGGGCTACATCATCATACACTTCGTATACAATGGCCCCGCTCTCTTTGGAAGCAGGTGTTTGGGCGCGTCCGCCTTTCCTGCCAGCCGGCTCTTTTTCCTTAAGCCCTTCTGTTTTGGTGATAATTTTGGGTTCAGTGCCCGTCGGCGCCTTTATTTTCGAAGACGGTGGCTTTTGCCTGGGTAGCGGGGATGCCGGTCCGGGCGACTGTGCCACAGACGGCTCTTTTTTGTCCGTTTGATTTTTGGGACTCCCTGAATGTCGGGTGCTGATAAAAATATCAATCAACATAGCCGCGGTCAGACAGACAGCCACAAGAATAACAATGCCCAAAACCGTCTTTTTTACCTCATGAAAAGTCCCGGCCTCCTCCTTCGCGGCAGGTTTCCTGGTGCCGGTCTTTTTTCTGGCTGTCCCGGTCTTCTTCTTTGTTTTAGCGCTTGTTTTTGGGGCGGCTTTGGGTGTTTTCCGGGGGGAAGGTGATTTCCTGCCCTGGCTTTTTGGGGTGCCGCCCGACGGTTTAGTTGGTGCCATTTATCTTACTGAACACACCATAGCTGATAAGAATATCAAGTGCGCATTTTACCTGGACATCTTTGTTAAGTTTTTCTATTTCTGCATTTTTCTGGGATTTTTTCCTCTTTTCAGCATCTTCCTTTTCGGGCTTAAGGCTGTTTTTTAAATCTTTCTCTTTGAGCATCAGGTCAAAGGCGGAATTATCTTTTGGGGCTTCGCCCACGGTGCCCGCCTCCACCCGGATATCCGGCTGGATACCCTTGGCCTGGATGGAATGTCCGCTGGGGGTGTAGTACCGGGCAATGGTATACTTAAGCCCGAATCCGTCTTTGAGTGGCCGTACGGTCTGGACCGAACCCTTGCCAAAAGAGGTTGTCCCCAAAATCAGAGACCGGGAGTTGTCTTTTAGAGCACCGGCCACAATTTCAGAAGCTGATGCGGAACCGCCGTTAATCAGCGTGACAATGGGGTAGTCGCGTTCGGGGTAATTGGCATGGGCCGTGTATTCCTGGTTGTTTTTTTCAATGCGCCCTTTAATGGAAACAATAATCCCCTGGTTTAAAAACAAATCTGAAATTCGTATCGCCTGGTCCAGCAGCCCCCCCGGATTATCCCGAAGATCAATGATCAGACCTTTAAGGCCGTCTGACTGTTTCTCCAGATCCGAAAGTTGGTCGATCACATCATCCAGGGTGTTCATTCTGAAATTGGTAATTCTTAAATACCCGAAACCCGGTGCCAGCATGGCCGAGCGCACACTGGTCATGGGAATCATGTCCCGCTTGAGGGTAAAAACCAGCGGGGCAGGAGCCCCCTCCCGGATAATTGTGATTGTCACTTCCTCATACCGCGGCCCTCTCATTTTTCCCACCGCCTCCCACATATCCATGTCTTTGGTGGACAGATCATCAATTTTCACAATGATGTCCCCGGCGGTGATACCGGCCTCGTAGGCCGGGGTGCCTTCAATGGGAGAAATAACGGTAAGAATGCTGTCTTTTACGGTAATGACAATGCCGATACCGGAGAACTCGCCTTTGGTGTCATCCTGGAGATCCTCAAAAGCGTCAGGGGGCATGAAGCTGGAATGTGGATCAAGATTGCCCACCATGCCCTTTATGGCGTTTTCCACCAGCTCTTCGGGCTTGACTTCGTCCACATAGTTATTTTCAAGCTCTTCCAGGACGTCGGAAAACAGTTTTAAGGCTTGATAGGTTTTTTCTTCAGCCGCATGCAATGAACCTGAAACCAAAATCAGGGCCAGGATCACAGCAACAGCCAGTCGGGACAGCGTCAATCTGCCCCAATTCGTTTTTTCCATCTGTCATGCTCCTTTTTTCAGCCACTTGAGGGGATCCACGGGTTTGCCGTGGTGACGGACCTCAAAATGAAGGCACGGTCCCTTGATGGAGCCGGTATCTCCTGCCGTGCCGATGATTTCTCCTGTGCCAACCCTGTCGCCCTTTTGCTTGAACAGCTCTTCCACATGGGCGTAAAGGGTATAATAATTGTTTCCATGGTTGATGATCATCAGGTTGCCGTAGCCCTTCATCCACTGGGCAAAGATGACCTCTCCATTGAAAACGGTTTTTACGGGCGCACCCCGTTCCGCTTTTATATCAATTCCGCTTTGAAATGTGAAGGCGTTGTAATCGCCTTTGCATGTGGTGCCGAAACTTGAAATAATTTCACCTGTCACCGGAGGCTGCAGTTGGCCTTTCTGCCCGGCAAAGGAAATTTTGATGCCCGGGGAGCCGACCGGAGACGCAATGGCCGAGAGGGTCTGGTCCAGGGCCCGGGCCGAGGATTCAAGGGAATCTATGGCCGCCAGGGACAAACTCTTACGGCGCCGAATCTCCTTGAGAATTTCTTCCTTTTTAAGGGCTTCTCTTTTATGGATTTCAATCTGGCAGTTCAACTCTTCCTGCAGGTTTGATTTCAGCGCATGCTGGGTATTTAAATCCTGTTCAAGATCGTTGAGTGCCTTCATGTCCCGGGCCTGTTTATCCAGCAGTGCAAAATCAGATGTCACCACTTTTTTCAGCGCGTTCTGGGTAATGACAAAATCAAACAAAGACGACGGGGGGCCGACCAATTCAAGACTACCCATCATATGCATACGCAAAAGGGCATTCAAACGTTTTTCAGCATAGTCCTGTGCGCCTTTCATCGATTTGTTCAGATCGGCAATATGGGCTTGTGTTTTTTCAATTTCCTGGGTAATGGCAATGTCATCGCGCCTTAAATCCCGGGCTGCCAGCCGGGCCCGGTTCAAAGCCTTGTCAATTTCGTCAAGCCCGTCAAGAATCTGCATTTCCTGCCTGGAAAATGCGTTGATTTTCTGAGTTTCTTCCCGGAGCTGTTTTGCAATGGCCTCCCGTTCTTCTTGATCTGCCCCGACGGTCTTTTCCCGGTGTTCAGATGCCGGTTTCTGCTCCGGATTAGAAGATAGCGGCTTTAAAAGAATATAACGATCCCGGTTTCTGATATATCCCTTCAGGCCCCGGTACTCCACGGTTAACCAGCCGCCGACCCCACCCTCCATTTCCAGAACATCAACCTGCTCGCCTTTATTTAGAACCACCACCACTGAAGAGCAATTGTCCATCCTTGACCGGACATTGAGTTTGGGTGCATTGATTTTGCCCCTGTACAGGACTTGTGCAAAACACAGCTCCGCCAAGCCCCCAATGGCGACAATCGCCGTAATGCAGCCCAAAAAGAAGAATTTTATTTTAAAATCTGTTTCAGGGAAATGAAACATCCGAACCAACCTAAAAAGGTACTTGAAAATAAAATTATTGCCACGGCCTGCCAGGAAAGAAAATGAATATCCAGATAAACATAGGTACCCATGTTCTGGGAAACTCCCGAAGACAGTGCCAGATATCCTGCCAAAAGAATGCTTATACCCAGGATCCCGCCTATGAATCCCTGGAGAAGTCCCTCAATATAAAAGGGGGTTTTGATGAACCCGTCTGTGGCGCCCACCAGGCGCATGATTTCCACTTCGGTCTGCCTTGCATAAAAGGCTAAACGCACGGTATTGGCCGTGATGAACAAAGCAATCATTAAAAACAGCCCGCTCATGGCATACCCGGTCATTTTAAAAAGATTAAACAACTTGAAAAAACGGCCCAGCCATCCCTGCCCGTACTCCACGGCATCCACAATGTCCAGTGCCTCAATCCGGTCGGCAGCCTGTTGAATCTGGTCAAAGCTTGAATGGGAGTTCATGATGACCTCAATGGCATCGGGGAGGGGATTCACCTGGAGGGTTGACAGAAACTGTGTGTTAGATCCCATCTCTTTTCTCAATTTTTCCAGAGCCTGGGCTTTGGGTATAAAAACCATTTTCTCGATGCCGCCCAGGGCCAGGAGCTGTTCCTCAACATGGGGCAGCATCCCGGGATTGAAAGAGTTGCTCAGGTAAACCATGGCCCGGCCACCATGATTCCAGGCAGAAAGTACCCGCCCTGCGTTTTCAAAAAAAAGCAGAAAAACCGATACCAAAAGAATGGAAAGAGCGATGGTCATGATGGTGATTAGGTTTAAAAACCGGTTGGACCGGATATCTTTCAAGGCGTTACTTAGAAATCGCATCATATCGCAGCAGAATCTTTCTTCAGCTTATAATAGTTGATATTCCTTTTAGCTTGCCATCCTCCAGAACGATATTTCGTCCTTTTTTAAAACAGTTCATCTGCTCTAAATTATGGCTGGCCATGAGAATGGTTGCCCCATTTTGGTGATACCCTGCAAGAAGATCAAGCACGCGCCGGGCAGATTCGCTGTCCAGACTGCCCGTGGGCTCGTCTGCAAGGATAATGGATGGTTCTCCCACCACAGCCCTTGCCACCGCCACCCGCTGCTGTTCGCCACCCGACAGCGTCAGCGGCAGATGATTGGCCTTTTTTTCCATATTTGTGATCCTGAGAACGTGCATCACTTTTTTTTTTATAATAGATGGTTTTTCTCCGGCAACCTTAAGCACCAGGGCCACGTTTTCAAACACGGTACGGCTGGATATCAGCTTGAAATCCTGAAAAATCATGCCGAAACGACGGCGCAAAAAAGGCAGTCTTGCCGATGTAATTCGCGCCAGGTTCAGACCGTCAATGAGAATTTGGCCTTCGGATACCCGTTCGGCCAGATATAACACTTTAAGTAAAGTGGACTTTCCGGCCCCGGAAGGCCCGGAAATAAAAATGAACTCACCAGGCTCAATGTCAAGGGTGATATCATTTAAAGCCAGCTTGCCGCCATAGCGTTTGGTCACATTAAACAGCCTGATAATATAAGATTTACCGCTGTTCGCCCTCATATATGATTGCCTTGTGGTATTTTAAGGATAATTGACTGATATTGAATTTACTGATATAAACTGCCCGTGTCAAGGAGTGCTGTAAACAGTTTTTCTTACACAAAGCCTTCACTGAACCCGTAAATCGGCTTCTTCCAAATCAGTGGAGGCTTAAAAATTTAGTTAGTACTGGTTGCGTTACCGCAAATTTACACCGGTTTTACTTCTCAGGAAAAGAAGAAAACACCATAGGAATGCATAGATGATTCTTTTTGACTCCCATTGCCATATTGACGATAAATGCTACGTTAACGACCTGGACGACGTCATGGACAGATCTCGTCAGCAAGGGGTTCTGGCTGTGATGGTGGTCGGCATTGACAGGGACACCTCCCGAAGAGCCATGGATATCGCATCCCGGTTTGATCATGTTTACACATCTGTGGGACTTCACCCCCATGATGCGGTTCAATGTTCCCCCCAAGTACTCAATGAACTTCGACAACTGGCCCTGACCCAAGATTGCGTCAAGGCCTGGGGAGAAACCGGACTGGACTTCAACCGCATGTTTTCACCCCAAAAAGATCAGGAAGCCTGTTTTTCGTCCCAGCTTGCCCTGGCCGGAAAACTGGATCTGCCTCTAATTTTCCATGAACGGGATTCCAGGGGGCGGTTTTATGACATATTGAAATCAGACGGCCCCAAATCAAGAAAAGGAGTGGTTCACTGTTTTTCCGGCACAAAAGAGGAGATGTTTAAATACCTTGATCTGGGGTATTATATCGGCATTACCGGCATACTTACCATTCTCCAGCGCGGAGAGTACCTGCGTAGCATTGTTCCCTTGATTCCCCGGGATCGGCTGCTCATAGAAACCGATGCGCCCTATCTGACACCCAAGCCCCAGAGAAACAAACACCGGCGCAACGAACCCGCTTTTGTCAGATCCGTTATGGAATGCCTTGCCCAGGTCCGCAAAGAAGACCCGAATCAACTGGCCGCCGCTGTGTTTAAAAACACCCTGAACCTTTATAATATCCCCGAAGATCCCGCCTGGCCGGATAAATAATAACGAAGGCCGGATAACGAAAAAGGCGATGGCCTCTTTCCGGTCTGCGTTTTCCGTTACCCCCCGTTTATTTCTTTTCCATCAGTTTTATTACTGCCTTTTCAAGTCCGTCCAAGGACAGTTCATACATGGGAAAAACCTGGGCAATGGCCATGATGGTATGGGTATAGTGCCACATCGTTGGCGATACCGGGTTAAGCCACACCGCACACCTGAAAACTTCCGATAAAAACCGGAGTTGCTGGATGCTGGATCGTCCGCTGCGATCGGTGATATGGATGGACCCGTTGGAGGCCAAAAGTTCGTAGGGCGCCATGCTGGCATCACCCACGACAATGAATCTGGTTTCCGGATCCAGCCGGGCAAAATCCATTATTTTTTTAGGTTTTTTATACCGGGACGGATCTTCCCAGACGCAATCATAGATGGTGTTGTGGAAAAAGTAGGTTTTTACTTCCTTGAACTGGGCCCGGGCATAATTGAAAAGGGTCTGGACCACATGGATATAGGGATCCATGGACCACCCGCCGTTGTCAATGGCAAGGATGACCTTGAGCCTATCCTTCATGGCCCGGTCAAAAATCAATTCCACCTCCCCGCCGTTGCGAAGGGTCGCCCGTATGGATTCATCCACATTGATGACATCCTTGGGGCCCGCCGGAATCATATTGCGAAGTCGTTTTAACGCTTCTCCGATTTTGGCCTGGGTTAAAGGGCCCCGGGTGGAGTAATCCTTGTATCTTCGTTCATTGGCCACTTTCACCGCAGATTTGTTCCTGGAAGTACCTCCCACCCGCATGCCGCCGGGATGATAACCGGAATGCCCCACAGGCGAGAAACCGCCGGTGCCGATCCATTTACTTCCGCCGTCATGGCGACCGTCCTGGTCCTTGAGCCGTTCTTTGAAATATTCAATGAGCTCATCCGGGGTCATGTTTTTTAAGGCGTTTTCGTCCACACCCAGGGCATCGGCCATCTTTTTAGGATTTTTCAGCCATTCATTCAGCATATCCCGGGCCATCTGGTCGATTTCAAATCCAGCATCCTCGGGCAGAGGGATGCCGTCAAAATGATATGCAAACACCTGGTCATAAAGATCAAAATACCGTTCGCTTTTCACCAGCACAGACCGGGCACAGGTGTAAAAATCGTCCAGGCTGGTGATCAGCCCCTGGTAAAGGGCCTTTTGCAGGGTCAGAAAAGATGTGGGAGAGACAGGCACGCCCACGTCCTTTAATGTATAAAAAAATTTGAGAAACATGGACAATAACCTCAGAATCGTTGACGTCGGCCGGTCATATTTTTGGCCCGTTCATAGTCCGGACTTTTTTTAAACAGCACGCCTAAAAACGGCATACTCCCCTGGAGAATGTCCTGGGCCTTAAAGTCCGGATCTGCCTGCAGGGCGCGTATCCAGTTGATCAGCTCCCGGGTGGCAGGCTTTTTTTCTATCCCCTCAATCTCCCGGGCCGCATAGAATGTGTTAACGGCGTTCTCCGCCAGTTTTGAATCAATGCCGGGAAAATGAACCTGGATAATCCTGCGCATCATTTTAGGATCGGGAAAGGCAATGTGGTGAAAATTACACCGCCCGAGAAAGGGATCGGATAAATCTTTTTTGGCATTGGATGTAATGATGATTACGGGCCTGTGAATGGCGGCTATGGTTTGATCGGTTTCAATGATATCAAACTGCATCTGATCCAGAACATCAAGCATATCATCCTGGAAATCAGTATCTGCCTTGTCAATCTCATCAATAAGAAGAACGGTCCTTTTTTCTGCACAGAAGGCCTGACCGATTTTCCCCATCCTTATATATTCATTAATATTACTGACATCCCTTTCAGAATCACCAAACCGTGAATCATTGAGCCGGGTAAGGGTATCGTACTGATACAGGGCCTCCACAAGCTTCATGCTTGATTTGACATTGAGAACAATCAGCTTCATGTCCAGGGTGTCGGCAATGGCATGGGCGAGCATGGTTTTACCCGTGCCGGGCTCGCCTTTCAGGAGCAGGGGCATCTCAAGGGCCATGGATATATTGACAATGGATGCAAGCTCCGGGTCAAGCACATATTTTTGAGCCCCCTGGAACCGTGCGTCTTGATGTTTTGTCATTGGATTCTCCGTTATGTCGGGTTTATTGAGTGGGAATAAGTTTAAGCTGCTTGGTTAGCAGGCTCGGTTTTTATAGTCAATGGTTAATCTGTCCCTTTACGAAGAACACACTGGGGGGAGGTCTGCATACATTTCAAACACCACCCATTTATTACAAAACTGAAACATTGAGAGAAACAGCCATAAATCCTTAAGGATTGACTTCGGACAGGTTAAATGTTAATGACCTGATTTAATGACTTTTGTGCTAACGCCATGAAAAAACAAAGAGGAGCTTGAATCATGATTGGTGGCATAGGAATGCCGGAGTTAATAATAATCCTGGTAATTATCCTTATTATATTCGGAGCGGGCAAGCTGCCTGAAATCGGTGCCGGTTTAGGAAAGGGCATTAAGAATTTCAAAAAAGCAACAAGGGAACCCATTGAAGAAGACAAAGAGAAGGAACCTGAAAAAATAGATAAAAATTAGTGGTATCCGTCAGTCCTATCCTTCTTTTATTTTACACAGCCAGACACGCCATTTGTCTGGCTGATTATTTATGCCTTTTTAAAAATTCGACACTTCGTATCTTTGCCTGCATTTCATCTGTCGTTTTTAGACCCTTTGAATGGAGGTAATTACAAAAAAGTAATATGGCGCTCTTCCGAATAGACATTATCGTAACAAACCTTAGTCTTTTCTTTGACTTGCAGATTTCAGCCACACACAGGCCTTATAACCTGTTGAAAATAAAAGGCTGGCACACCCATTGCAGTCATTTAGAATCAGTGCAAAAAGAATTTTAGGGCATTGATCAGGCGATATGAAATGCTTTGCCGGAAAAAGGACGTAATATTAAAAGGTCAAAAATCAAGATATAACTAAACATGGACAGTCCTGAAACCAAATTATTAGTTGAACAGAAACAAGTGCTGGTAGATCAATACCTCCAGGGGCAAGAAACAAATTTCCTGGAAAAAATGACGACTCGTCTTGATGAATACTTTTATGGGGTGTTTGAAAAAAGTATTGCCGCCAGGAAAATGGTCATTTCGGGGAGTCCTTTTGCCATCATTGCCCTGGGAGGATATGGAAGAAAAGAGCAGTGCATTCATTCAGATATTGATCTGCTGATCCTTTTTGATAAAATCATTCCACCGGATGTAGAGGCCTTTGTCCAAGAGCTTTTATATCCTTTATGGGACGCCAGATTTGAAGTCGGATATGCGGTGCGGAACATCAATGAATGCATTAAAATGTCCTTTGAGCGCTTTGACATCCTCACCACAGTGCTTGATGCAAGGTTCATCTGCGGCGCATCCCTGATCTATTCGGCGTTCATGGAAAAATTCAGGCAACAGCTGTCTTCAAAGCACTTGAAATCCACACTCAATTATCTGTACGAAAACGGAGAAAAGCGCCTGGAGGATTTCGGAGACTCTTCCTATCTGGTCGCCCCGGATCTGAAATCAGGATTTGGCGGCCTGCGGGATTATCACACACTGCTGTGGTATGCCAAAATTAAATCCAACATCAAATCCCGCCGGGATCTGGAATATTACGGATTTCTTTCCCATTTTGAATATGAGAACCTTGAAGAAGCCTTAACCTATATATGGGATGTACGGAATCGATTGCACTATATCAGTAATCGCAAAAATGACACCTTGCATTTTGAACACCAGACGGAAGTGGCCGGCCTGATGGATTATGCAGATTCATCGGGCTCCCCCCAGGTGGAAGTATTCCTGGGTGAACTGCATGAAAAAATGGATTTTTTAAAGCAGATTTACCAGATCACTTTTGAGGACATCCTATCCACCTGCCGGGTAAAGAAAGAGACCGTTGATGCGCGGCCCACCAAGACAGATGGCCTGGTGGTCAGGAAACGCCGGCTTTGTTTTGCCAACACCGTTACAATTATCCAGCATCCGGACTTATTGCTTCGCATTTTTCTTGAAAGTGGTCAGACCCGCATTCCCCTGTCCATTGAGGCCAGGCGGATCGTATCGGAATTCCGCCACCTCGTCGATGAAGAGATCCGGACGGATCCGGGATGCGTTAAAATTTTCAAACGGATTCTGGGTCTGTCTGTATGGAAATTCAACGTGCTCAACGTCATGCTTTCCACGGGCATTCTGGAACAGTTCATTCCGGAATTTGCACCGTTAGTACACAAAATCCAGTACAATCAATACCACCTGTTTCCCGTGGATAAGCATTCCATCCGTTGTGTTCAGATCCTTAACAGCTTCAAGGATCCCGGCGACACCATGATGGGCACTCTATACAACTCCGTGTTCAAAGAGATCAGGAATAAAAATGTTTTGCTTATTGCAGGACTTTTGCATGACATCGGCAAGGCAGATCCGGCCAAGGAGCACTCGCTGAGAGGCGCCGGAATAGCCGGACCTGTTGTTGACCGTCTCGGATTCAGCCCCACCGAAAAAGAGGATATCCTTTTCCTCATAGAGAACCATTTATTTCTGGCAAAAACCGCCACCCGCCGGGATATTTTTGATGAGGAAACAGCCGTTTACACCGCACATAAGATCGGTAAAATCCGGCTACTGCGCATGCTCTTCCTGCTGACGGTGGCAGATTCCAAGGCCACCGGACCCAAGGCCTGGAACGACTGGACGGAAAACCTGCTCAAAGACCTGTTTTTTAAAAGCATGAGCATAATCAAAACAGGGGAACTGGCGTCCAAGAAAACCCAGAGACTGATTGAAAAAAAGAAAAAAGACGTTCTGACCCTGTTGCGGGAGAGCTGGCGGGAAGAAGAGGTCACCCGGCAGCTATCTGTCATGTCCCGGCGCTATCTGCTTTACGTGCCGCCCCAGAACATCGTGGATCATATTAATCTGTTTAGAAATCTTGGCGACCGGGAATATATCTGGCAAATCACCAAGGAAAATGATTCAGATATGAGAACCGTCTCCATTTGCGGCAAGGACAAGCCAGGATTCTACTCCAAGGTTTCCGGAGTTTTTTTCCAGAATAGTATTGATATTGTCGGCTCCCAGGCTTATTTTTTAGGGGATAGCCATTTTCTGGATATCTTCAATGTCCGTCCACCCCAGGACCGCCTCTTTGAAAAGGAAAAATGGGAAAAAGCCGGACAGGACCTAAGTATGGCCCTTGAAGACGATCATTACCTGGATAATGTACTTGAAAAAATCCCAACAAAAATAACCATATCCAGCGGCAGCAGCCCTGAACCCAACCAGGTCCGCATAGACAATGAGACATCCAGCTTTTTTACAATTATTGAAGTTTTAACCTATGATTTTCCAGGACTTTTGTTTGCCGTCACCAATGCCTTGTACCGGGCCGGCATCAACGTCAATGTCGCCATGGTCGCCACAAAAATAGACCAGGTGATTGACGTTTTTTACGTCCGGGATATTGAAGGAGATAATAAAATAGAATCAAAAGAGAAATTGGATCAGATAAAAACAGCTATTATTAACCGTCTTCCACAGATACACTCAAAGGAGGTCATAAATGAAAAAAATTGAAGCGATTATTAAACCTTTTAAGCTGGACGATGTCAAAGAGGCATTAAGTGAAATCGGCATCTACGGCATGACCGTTACAGAAGTTAATGGATACGGCCGGCAGAAAGGGCATAAGGAAATCTACCGTGGCGCAGAATATGTTGTTGATTTTGTACCAAAAATCAAGCTTGAGATTGTTGTGACCGACGACCGGGTTGACGAAACCGTGGAAACCATCCGTTCTGCGACCAACAGCGGTAAAATCGGTGATGGTAAGATTTTTATATTGCCGGTCGAAGGAGCCATCCGGGTCAGAACCGGTGAAAGCGGAGATGACGCAATATAGCTGACAGAACGATTCTTCGGCCCATAACAGAAAAACCAAAATACAGGGGCAACCCATAATATATTTTTTTATAGAATAGAAAGGGACAGAAATGACACCAAAAGACGTATTGGCAATGGCAAAAGAAAACGATTGTAAAGTCGTTGATATCCGCTACATGGACTTCATCGGCACCTGGCAACACTTCAGCGTTCCCGTGCATGAACTGACAGAAGCGTCCTTTGAAGACGGGTTCGGTTTTGACGGTTCTTCCATGAGAGCATGGCAGAACATTGACAACTCCGATATGAACGTAATTCCTGAAGCAGCTACAGCAAAAATCGATCCGTTTTTCAAAGTGCCCACGCTGGCCATTATCGGCAACATCCATGACCCCATCACCGGTGAAGTCTACTCCAGAGACCCCCGCGGTATTGCCAAGAGAACAGAAGCTTACATTAAGAGCACCGGCATCGGCGACACCATTTTCGTAGGTCCCGAGCCCGAATTTTTTATCTTCTCCAACATCCGTTACTCCTCTGACCCCCATGCATCCTTCTTTGAAATTGATTCCCGGGAAGCATACTGGAACACAGGTGACGGTTCCGAGCCCAACCTGGGCTACAAAATCAGACCCAAACACGGCTACTTCCCCCTGCCGCCCATGGATACCTATCAGGATATTAGAACTGAAATGATGCTGACCCTGCAGGATCTGGGCATTGACATGGAATGCCAGCATCACGAAGTTGCCACCGCCGGACAGTCTGAGATTGACCTTCGGTTTGACTCCCTGCTGAATATGGGTGACAAGCTTGCCTGGTTCAAATATGTACTGAAAAATGTGGCTGCCAAACACGGACATTGCGTTACCTTTATGCCCAAACCCCTTTTTGGTGATAACGGTACCGGTATGCATACCCACATGAGTTTCTGGAAAGGCGGAGAACCGACCTTTGCAGGCAACAAATATGCCGGCCTGTCCGACAACGCTCTGTGGGCCGTCGGCGGCATCATGAAACACGTTAAAGCCCTGTGCGCCATCACCAACCCCACCACCAACTCCTACAAACGTCTGGTTCCCGGTTTTGAAGCACCCATCAAAATGGCTTACTCCAGCCGGAACCGCTCTGCAGCCATCCGTATACCTATGTACTCCGGATCACCCAAGGCCAAACGTCTTGAGTTCCGGACCCCTGACCCCAGCACCAACGGCTACATGGCCTTCTCCGCCATCGCCATGGCCATGCTTGACGGTATCCAGAACAAACTTGATCCGGGCGATCCCATGGATAAAAACATCTATGATCTTCCCCCTGAAGAACTGGCTGCGATTCCGTCCGCTCCGGGCTGCCTTGAAGAAGCCCTTGAAGCCCTTAAAGCAGATCATGACTTCCTGCTCAAGGGTGATGTCTTCACCAAGGATGTTATTGACTACTGGATTGACTACAAAATGGAAAACGAAGTCAAACAGGTTATCAGCCGTCCGCATCCCCATGAATTCTATCTGTACTTTGATATCTAAAACCCAGCCTTGCGCTGGTATTGCGGATTGACCTGACAAACGGGTCCGGAAAGCCTTGACTGCTCCCGGACCCGTTTTTTTTCGTCATTTCTTTTGCTTTTTTAATGCAAACAAAAACGAAATACGATATATAACCTTGAACAAAGCAAACCCTGGACTGGAACCACCAAAGAGGTCCTGCCTCAAACTATTACGGCAAGGGAGCAGATAACCCCAATATGAATAATTCCGACCGATCTATAAAATTCATTCTGAACTTAGTGGTGGCGCTATTTATCATTTTTTTTGTCAATTTTTTTATCAATGTCTGCCATGCCCAGAATAGCAGCGAACCAGTTGGTGCCGGACAGACCAGTGAATTTGAATTCCTTACCCAACGGCTTATCCAGGATGGGTTTGATCAGGAAAAAACAAAAGTCCTGTTTGCCAATAAAACGATCTCTTTCGATCCCGACGGTGTTTCTCTATTTTTCATCCATTCGGAATCCAATCTCGACTATGACCAGTTTTCTTCCCCGGAATCCATTGACGATGCCCAAAAGTACATGGTCGCGCATAAGGAGAGCCTTGATAAAGCCCAGGAAGAATTTTCAGTGGACAAAACAATTATCACAGCCATCCTTCTGGTGGAAACCCGTCTGGGGGCATATCTTGGCAAGCGCACAGTGATAAACACCCTGTCCACCATGGCAGCTCTTACCGACAAGGCTCTTGCCGAAAGGGTCTGGCGGGCCATAGCCAATAACAAAAAACCTGATCGCGCCACTTTTGACAGAAAGGTGGACCAGAAAGCCAGATGGGGCTATGAGGAGCTTAAAGCCCTGATCAGCTATGCCAATCGTGAAGACATTGACCCTGTTTCCATCAAAGGGTCTTACGCCGGCGCCATGGGTATTCCCCAGTTCATGCCTTTCAACGCCCTGGTACTGGCACAGGACGGCAACAAGGACGGGCGGGTGGATCTGTTTGACCACGATGACGCCATCTTTTCCGTAGCCAACTATTTAAAACATCACGGCTGGAAGTCAGGCTTAAGCCGCCAACGCCAGCATGAAGTCCTGTTTCAGTACAATCATTCCAACTACTATGTGGATGCTTTGCTCAAGATTTCAGACAAATTGAAATAAAATCAAACGCCTGACCCGTAACACATAAAAGACGACCAACATCGGAAAAAAATAAATGACACCCAAAGATCTTGTCTTGTATATCCTGCTCATTGTCGGCATCTCCTTTATTCTGACCGTGCTGGCCCTGATAGACCTTTTAAAGAAAGACTTCCCCTCACTAAAAGAGAAGTTTGTGTGGCATCTTGTGGCCATCGTTCCTATCATCGGCTGGATTGTCTATTTTGCACTGGGAGCCAAAAAGGGCACCCGTAAAAAATTTGATTCATAGTACCCGCATGGTACTATGGGATACGAATGAACACTTAAGACAGATTTATTCTCTCTTTTTAAGACAATTGCGGCAAATGCCGTCCAAACGGACCTCAAACTTGTCTATACGGCCGGGAAAGGTATTTTCAAAGGCATGGAAATCAATATTCACGGTTTCAGGGGTCAGACAATCCATGCGCCCGCACTGGGTGCAGTAAAAATGAGGATGGGCCTGGTGCTGCTCATTGGGCGCCATGCCGTAATAGGCTGCCCGGCCGCCGGTTGCGATCCGGGCCACGACCTGCTTTTCCACCAGCAGATCCAGGATGCGGTACACGGTTGTCCGGTTGACGGGACAGGATCTTTCCAGGGTTTCGTGGATGTCAGCCACCGACAACGGAAAACTGTTGTTGCCGATGATTTCCAGTACCCGGAGCCTGTTGGGGGTTGCAGGAAGCCCCGCGTCCTCCAACAGTTGGCTGTAATTGCAATGAATACACATGGAATTATCTTTTTTGTTCTCCGGCATGCAGAACCGTTCTGGAGATAACATCCCCAATTTTTTCAAAACCCAGAACGACCAGGAATACGGTGCCGGCCACCATGATGATGGTAGCCCCCGAGGTCAAATCAAACCGATAGGACAGATAAAGCCCTGAAAGGGTAAAACATATCCCCAGAACACTTGAACCAACCATCATGGCGCCCAGGGAGCGCGCATATTTTTCCACTATGAAGGGCGGAATGGTAAGCAGAGCAATCACCATGATCAGACCCACCACCTGAATCACCATAACCACGGTCAACCCAAGCATTGCAATCAGGGAAAAGTAAATCCCTCGCACCGGAAGTCCACGCAGGCCGGCAAACTCCTCATCATAGGACACCGCCATAAGTTCCTTATAGAAAAAAAGCACCAGAAAAAGAATCAGGGCACCGATGACACCCATAATAATCAGGTCTGATCCGGGTACGGTGAGTATACTGCCAAAAAGATAACTCATCAAATCCACATTATATCCCGGGGTCAGATCCACCAGAATAATGCCGAAGGCCATGCCCACGGCCCAGATTACCCCAATAACCGTATCGGCCCGCTGCCTGTTGTTCAAGGTCACTGCGGCCATAACTAGGGATGCCCCCAGGGAAAATCCCATGGTGGACGGAATCACAGGCCAGTTGAAATAAAATGCCATGCCGATTCCGCCATAGGCCGCATGGGCAATGCCACCAGATAAAAAGACAATGCGGTTCACCACCACAAGGGTACCCATGATACCGCAGATGACGCTGGTCAGAAGCCCTGCAGCCAAGGCATGGCGCATGAATTCGTACTTAAGAATTTCCACCGTCACCTCCTGTGGCATTGTACCCTGTTCCAGGCAAAACCTGGGTCAGCACCTGCACCCGGCACACATCTTCCACCGAGCAGGCATGCATGGTTTCAAACACCTGTCCTTTAATCTCCTCCTGGGCGTGGTAATGCAGCCGATGATTCACACAGGCCACAGATTTGACATAACTGGACACGGCAAACAGATCATGGGTAACCACCACAATGGCCACATCCTTGTTCAGGGTTTCAAGCAGGTTAAAAAAATCCGCCTGCCCCCGGGAATCTATGCTGGCCGTGGGCTCGTCCAGAAGCAGAAGACGGGGCCGGGTCATCAGCGACCGGGCAATGAACACCCGCTGGCACTGCCCCCCGGAAAGCTCCCCGATTTTTTTGCGGGCGTGTTCGGCCATGCCCATGCGCTCCAAGGTGGCGAACCCTTCTTTTTCACACTCTTTCCGGGTCCGGCTGGACTGCCCGAAACGCTGTTTCGAACCAAGGCATCCCATGAGCACCACATCCAGGGCGGTAATGGGGAAATGGTCGTTGATATGGACGTTCTGGGGCACATATCCCAGGGCCTGAATCAGCTTGCCGGGACGTTCACCCAGCACCCGGATCTTACCCCTATCGGGCTTAATCAGGCCCAGAATCAATCGGAGCAGGGTGGATTTCCCTCCCCCGTTGGGGCCGATAACGGCCATGAAATCATGCTCCCGGATGGCCAGATTGATGTCGGATAATACTGTTTGTCCGTTGTAGGAAAAGTCTACACCTTCAACTGTGACCAGGGCTTTTTCTAAAATCTCGACTATTTCAGGGCCTCCTTGAATTTCCCAGCCATTTTTTTCAAATTATCCAGCCAGTCCAGGGCCAGGGGATCAGCCGGTATAACCTGACCATTGATGGCCCTGGCCACAAGTCCTGCGCTTTTGGTTGAAAACTGAGGCTGAACAAAAATCACTTTAATGCCTTCGTCTTTGGCATGCCGAATCAATTCCTGCAGTTTTGCCGGTTTGGGATCCTTGCCTTCTATTTCGATGGGAATCATTTTCAGCTTGTAATCCCGGGCAAAATATCCCCAGGACGGATGAAAAACCATAAACTGCATACCCGCATTATTTTGTAACATCCGGGTCAGGTCCTGATCAAGGGCCTCAATCTGCCTGATAAAAGCACTATAATTTTCCATATAGAAATCTTTATTTCCGGGATCTGCCTGGGCAAGGGCGTCAAGGATGTGGCCGGCCTGAATCATGACCAGCCTGGGAGACAGCCAGATATGCGGATCCAGCCCTGCATGACCATGATCATGGTCATCATCCATATGTGCCTTGTCATCATGGTGATCGCCCTGTTCTTCCCCTTGGTGGTGATGTTCAGCCATGGGCTGTTTTTTTATATTTTTGTCTGTATGGACAATGATCATGTCCGGATTGGCAGATGCAATTTTGTCCAGCCAGAATGTTTCAAATGGCACGCCAATGGAAAAATAGAGGCGGGTTTCGGATAATTTGGCCATCTGGGCGGGTTTGGGCTCATATGTGGCCGGGCTCGCTCCGGGTTGTACCATCACGTTGACATCCACTTTATCCATGCCAATTTGTTGCACAAAATATTGCTGGGGCACAATGCTGACAAACACAGGCAGTGGCGTCTGGGCCCAGGCCGCCCCAAAAAATATGACGATTATTGAAATAACAGTAAAAAATTTAATAAACATTTTCATACCAGGCTCCTTTTAAATAAATTTTAAATCGGGTGGATTCCTGAGCAGCTTACAAATGCAAATCTATTGCATTCTGTCAAAAAGGCAAGGAATTTTTGCATACTGATCACGACGGACACGAATATACTATAACCCGAAGCCTCGTATCTTCCTGGTTTTGCGTATTAACTGCCTATATAATAATGGACCGAAAAGAGAACCTGTTGAATTAATTTAGATCTTCGTTATCGTTATTGAAGGCCGGAAGTTTCATGATCGGCACACCTTCCTTTTCCAGGGTCGTTTCCTCTTCTTTTGTGGTGGTACCCCGGATCTGTTTAAACTCTTTGACTCCGTAATGCATTTCCAGAGCTTCTTTGGCAAAGGAAGAGCCAACATTTTCGTAGTTGTTTTCAACGTACTGGGTCATCTTCTCAACAAACTCGGCCATGACGTCCATTTGGGCCTGGGACGCCATCTCCTGGTCGAAACCGGCCGGACTGCGGGAAGCCGATCTTCGAATGGCCACAGCAGAGAGTTTGGGACTTACGGAGGGACTGTCACACACCGGGCACTGCAAAAGGCCCTGGGTCTGCTGCCGGGTAAGATCCTCCCGGTCCTCGAACCAGCCCTCAAAAACATGGCCGTTAATGCATTCCAGATCAAATACTATCATATTCCATTAAACCATATTTCCAATAAATTAGAGGGATATACGTTATTTTACCATCTTTTTCAATTGAGAAATGCGATCCAGATCATCCTGGGAACGCACACAGGGAAACAGACTGTTGTTGGTCAACGCCGGATGGGCCCCGATATCAAAACGGGCATTTTTTACGGCATCCTCCCACATGGGGGTGTGGGGAATGGGTGTGTAATAGGCCAGCACCGGGGTTAACCCCAAGCGCTTAACCAGGATGATGGATTCTTCCACCTCATCGAGGCTCTGGCCGGGCAGTCCGCATAGAAGGTAAGCGCCCAGCTGATCCTTTGCAAATCCTGCTGAGCGCAAGTGCTCCACGGCCGTAAAAAATTCATTCTGTTTCACCTTAATGTCGTGACGATGGCTTGAAAAATCTGCGGTTTCAAGCCCTAACCGGATGGTCTTAAACCCTGCCTTAAGCATCATACCGGCTGCTTTTGCCGAAATCTCCTTTATATGCAGGGCATTGGGAGTGTGGAAAAAAACATCCATTTTTCCATCAATAATACGTTCCAGCAAAGGAAACGCATATTTCTCGGGATTGATCAGAAGCGCATCATCGTAAAAGGCAAAATTTTTCACATGAAAGTTGCGGTTCCAATGGCAGATCTCCTGAAAGACATTCCCAGCAGATCGCCTCCTCAACCGCGGTTCAAGAAAAGAGGAGGCACAGTATTCACAGGAAAAGGGACACCCCCGGGAGGTCAGAATCGGGGCATAAGCTACAACGTTCTGGAGATCCAGGGCGGCAAAGGGTATGGTGTCAAGGTCTTCCGGATCCGGCAGGTGATTCAGGGTAAATCCGGTATACCTTTCAACCAGATCGGCCAGGACGGGTTCTGCCGGGCCTGCTATAACCTGGTCCGCCCCGGAATATTTCCGGGCATGGGTTTCACAAAGGCTTGCATAAATTCCTCCCAATACAATGGGCACGCCGGGAAAAATCTTTTTGAGCAAGGCAATGGTTTCAGCCACACCCGTGGCCCAGTAGGTCATCAGCGAGGTAACAAGAATCAGGTCGGGGCGGTCCATTGCCCGAAGGTCCTGTTCAATCCACTCCTTTAGCGCCCCGTATCGGATAAATTTGGGGATAAAATGTCCATTGAGATCTGCCAGGTAACGTTCAAGGGCTGATGGTAAAGGGATCTCAGTTTTATCAAAGGGCCCTCTGCCGTCCCAATATACCTTGACATGATTTGCTTTCCGGGGATGAAAACGATTCATGCAGTCCAGAAATGAGACCCGCACACGGTTCTGCCGGAGAATAGCGGCAATGGTGAAAAGCCCTAAAGGCCGGGCCCAGAAATCAAACGCCGCAAAATCATGGACCCAGGGGTTGACGCAAAGGATGTGGGGCGGATCAGTTTTCAAAATACTGCATGGAGGTTTTTTTCAACTCCCGACGGGAAAACAGCAGGGTATAATTTTTTTCACCTGTGGCTTCGGAGACTTTTGCAGCAATGGCAAAACATTCGTCCTCGGATGCCCCGTGCACCATGGTGTACAGATTCTTATCCCACCCGGGTGCGGGATCTCTGCGGTAGCAATGGGTGATTTCATGGAAGGACGCCATGATGCGACCTACCTCTTCCACCCGTTCTTCGGGGATTTTCCAGGCCACCATGGCGTTAGCCTTGAACCCTGATTTCTGATGTTTGAGCGTGGCGCCGAACCGTCTGATCATATTTCTGTCATGCAGGCCGGACAGCACTTCAAGAAATTTTTCTTCTGAAATACCAATCTGTTCTGCCATGACAAGATAGGGGCGTTTGCACACCGGGATATCGGTCTGCAGCAGGGAAATTACTTTTTTTTCCAGGTCTGTAAGGGATGTTGTCATAAACTTTTTTCCATAATCCTGTGTTTGGGCACTATCTGATTTTTTTAACCTATTTTCTTTTCCGGGAACAGTGCCATAATCTCATCTTCACGGGCTGGGCAGACGCCGCGTTCGGTGATGAATCCGGTCACAAGGCGGGCCGGGGTCACGTCAAATGCGTGGTTGGCAGCCGGACTGTTTGCCGGCGGTACCAGAACAGATGCAATCTTTCCATCAACGAGCCCCTGTACATATTTAATCTCGCCCGGATCCCGCTCTTCAATGGGAATATCTTTTATGCCGTCGGTGATGGTCCAGTCAAAGGTGGACGAGGGAAGGGCCACATAAAAGGGGACATTGTTATCCCGGGCAGCCAGGGCCTTGAGGTATGTGCCGATTTTGTTGGCCACGTCACCGGCCCGGGTGGTGCGGTCTGTGCCGACAATAACCAGATCGACCATGCCGTGCTGCATGAGATGCCCCCCGGCATTATCCGTGATCACGGTATGTCTGATGCCATGCTTGCCAAGCTCCCAGGCCGTAAGGCGAGCGCCCTGGTTCAAAGGCCGGGTCTCATCCACCCAGACATGAATGTCAATACCCGCATCAAAGGCGGTGTACATGGGTGCCGTGGCCGTGCCATACTCAATGCAGGCAAGCCACCCCGCATTGCAGTGGGTAAGGATATTTACGGGTTTGCCGTTTTTCTTTTCAGCAATCTCTTTGATGATGGCCAGGCCAAATTCACCGATCTTTTGGCAGTTCACAGCCTCTTCTTCCACAACTTCCAGGGCTTCCGCCAAGGCGGTTGATACGCGAAGATCATATAAGGGCACGCTGAGGGCTTTTTCCATGACCCGGGCCACACCCCAGGCCAGATTGGTGGCAGTGGGACGGGCGTCACGAAGCCGTGCGCATTCGGCCTTGAACCAGGCGTCGTCCTCGCCCCGATTGCTTTTCTGTACCAAAATGACATAAACGCCCAGTGCCCCTGTGGCACCAATCAACGGGGCCCCTCTGACATACATATCCTTGATGGCATGGATGACTTGATCATTGGTTGTCAGGTCTTCAACGATCAATTCATGGGGCAGGCGTCTCTGGTCTATGACCTTGACGGTTTTTGTATCCTCATCAAACCAGATGGGCCGCATCTGTTTTCCATCCACATTCATGGCGCATTTCCTTTGGTGTTTTAGACTTCCCAATCCTTTTTATATTAAAGTCTGTGTAACCTACGCAGATCTTTCAACCTTCGTTATGGGTTGGGTCTGGCCGTTGATATGCCATACCAGCCCATGGCTGTTATATCAGATCAATGGTTAATTTGTACAATAAAACCCCAAACCTGATCAGGAATCAAGTTGCAATATTTTTTCTCAGGATCTGCTTCATTCAATTACTCTGTGTGTGGATAAATTAAACTTTTGGTTTAATGAGTTTTGGGTTATGGTCTTTTTCTTGAATATTGATTTACACTTAACTTATAAAGAGGTACTGCCATGCCAATTGCTGACAAGATGGTCGGAATAGTAGAATCCGCATCCATGATCAGAAAAATGTTTGAAGAAGGCATCCGCTTGAGAGAACAGTTCGGTGCTGACAATGTGTTTGATTTTTCCCTGGGAAACCCCGATGTCCCGCCGCCGCCCGTGGTCAAGGAAACCATTCTGGAGCTGATCAACAATACCGCAACCTCCCACGGATATATGCCCAATGCCGGATTTCCCTGGGTGCGCCAGGCCATCGCCGATTATCTGAATGCCCAGTGTGGTGTTGAAATGACTTCCGACCTGGTGGTCATGAGTGTGGGAGCCGCCGGCGCCCTGAATGATGTCCTGAAAGCCCTGGTCAACCCCGGAGAAGAGATCCTGGTACCGGCCCCCTACTTTGTGGGATATAACCAGTATGCCTTTATTGCCGGCGCCAGCCTTAAAACCGTATCCACCAAGCCTGATTTTCACCTGGACCTTGGGGCCATTGAAGCTGCCATAAATAAAAACACCAGGGTCATGATGATCAATTCTCCCAACAACCCCACGGGTGTGGTCTACACCAAAACGGAACTTGAAGAACTCGGGCTGCTCTTAGAAAAGAAAAGCCTGGAATTCGGCCGCCGCATTTATCTGATTTCCGACGAACCCTACCGAAAGATTGCCTATGATGTGGATGTTCCATGGATGTTCGGCGTATATGACCACACCATCGTCCTGACCTCCTATTCCAAAGAACTATCCCTGGCAGGCGAACGTGTGGGATATCTTGCCGTACACCCGGCTGCCGAGGATGCCAAACTTATTGCTGCTGCAGCCGGCGTAGCCAACACCATGATGTTTGTGAACGCCCCTGCCCTGTTCCAGCAAGTGGTGGGAAAACTGCAGGGCGTGTGTGTGGATATCGGTATCTATCGCAAACGCAGGGATATGGTCTGTGAGGGGTTAGCGGCAGCCGGGTATGAATTTAACGTCCCCGAAGGCGCATTTTATCTGTTTCCCAGGACGCCCATTGAAAATGATGTACAATTTGCGGGCCTGCTTAAAGAAGAGAACATCCTGGTCGTGCCCGGTTCCGGATTTGGCGGACCCGGGCACATCCGGCTCTCCTATGCCGTGCCTGAACGGTCAATTACAAACTCCATGGCCGGATTCAAACGAGCCATGGAAAGAGCCCAAAAACTATAATAAATACATATTTCGGGGGACGAATTGTCCCCCGAAGCAATCTCTTTCCGAACTCATAAAACAGTGCTCATGAATCAGTTGTAACCAGTTAAACGTTGGAGCCGATTTTGTCTCCGCATATCGGGCAAAATTTCTGGTGCTCGACATCAATGGGGCTTTTACAGTTCAAACAGGTATCCGATGCGGGTGAAAGCTCCACGAGCAGTTCACCATTGACAACCGAGACCATCTTTTTGGTTTCCTGATAATTGGCTCTCTTCAGAACCCGTTTGACAATGCCGTCAACAGGCGAAAGAACTGCTTTTTCCTGTTTCATGATCGAGATATTAAAAAGTTCTTCGCCTTTCCGGACAAAGTCTCCTTCCTTGACATACATGACCCATAGATCCCCGTTGCTTGGCACAGCAATATGATAGCTATTTCGGAGATCGGCCATTTCAATGGACCCGGTTCCTCTGCCGACGGCCTCATTGACCTTGATTTTGTGGATAAAAACTTCCGAATCTAAAAGGTAACGGACCACACAGTGTCCGGTTTCATCAGGCGAAGAAATATCCAGAATGGTCATCTGATGGGGTTTGCCGCTGCTGTCTGCAAATTCCGCTTCAACACCGATCTCCATACCTTCAAACCAGACATCCACCGGAAGGTTGTTGGAATCGCTGAATTTTGTTGTAAATTCGAATGTTTTCAGTGCATCCCCGGGATGATTCAGATACAGAACAAATTCCTCCTCCGTGGGGTCCCGGTGGATCAGGTCTTTAAGTTTGTCATGTTCTGCCTCAAGATCAATATCTTCAAGGGTATCCAACGGTGACTGTTTTGTGCGATCGGCAATGGCCTCCTGATAATTCTCACCGAACGCGCTTTCATAAACCCAGTCCGGCGGGAAACCGAGTGGAAGTTTACCGAAACGGCCCCGCAGCAGATCCCTGAAGGCGTCATTGCTGTTCCGGTACAGTTCCAGCCGTGTCTTCTTGAGTTCACGGGGCAGATCCCTCTCTGGCATTGCATTGACGGCTTTCAGGGTAAACAGCAGACGCCGAACCGCTTCCTCCCCCCCGCGCTGATAAGCCCCGGTAACAGCCAAGAATGCGGTATTCCAGGTAATCTGAGAACCCGGCGTCACATCATGATAACGCGTGATCTTGCGAGTTCCCTTCAGAAATTCCAGCATATGGGGCAAAAGATGTATATATCCCTGTTTCATGGCGCCTTCCTGGGAAGAAGATGTCGCGCCGCCCGGCATACCGTGTTCGACGACATCATAATCAATGCCTTGGAAATAGGGAGAACAGTAGCGGTCGTAGTACGGCATGATCTGTTTGAGCATGAAGCCGCAGGAACGGATCATCTCTTTGTTCAGATTGGTTTTCAGGCCGAGTTCATCTTCCATGTAGGCTGCCGTTGAAAGGACTTCGCCCTGGCCATACCAGCGGACGGAAGCGCCGATGCCGGTGTCCACGATGTTGGCACCGGCTTGGGCCGCCGCACCCACAGCCGGAACAAACAATCCGTCGGTATAATGGCGATGATAATGAATGATAAGCTCAGGATATTTTTTACGAATTGCAGCCACCAGTTTGCGCATGAACCTGGGCGGGCAGACACCGGCCATGTCCTTGAGGCACAGTATGATCTTGCGAAGCGCTTTATCCGTTGTCAGGCCCGAAACGCCGGCGACCATGGACAGGATTTCATCCGTCACCGACAGATAATGCTTTACGTCAAAGCCCTCTGCATAGGAAAGAGAGATGGCCGGCTCAAAGATATTATTTTTGGAATCCATGATAACTTCGGCAAAGGGACGCATATTTTCAATGTGATTAAGAAAATCAAAACAGCGAATCACATCATAATGCCGGCAGATCATTTCACCGGTCTTACGCATCAGATTGCGGGGCTGGGGTTTGTATCCCAGAACATTGGTGGAGCGGATCAGGATCTGCTTCAAAGTCTGGGGTGCAAATTCATTCCACTCTGCGGCTTCGGTAAACGGGTAGGTCATATTGGCCAGCATGGCGACATGGAAATGAGCACCGCCGCCGTTCTCCATAGAGAAGAAACCGCAGCTATCCAGATACGGCCCGATCAGCCTCTCTTCGGCCAGGCGGAAGCGATTTCCACTGTTGGACTGGGTAATATCCCGGGTCGTTGTATCCGTAAAATGAACATAACCGCTGTCCCGAACGAAATCCAGAATAGCCTGACGATCCCCCCGGGGATACGGATTGGCAAAGTCGTTGTGCACTTCAGGGGGGAGAGCCGGTTTGAAAGGCCCGACCCGTTTGTCATTCCGTCCGCGATATTCGCCTAACTGGGCAAACGCGTTATATCCCTTGGCCGAAATTTCAGCCGCCAGACGGGAAAGCCTTACGATTTCAGGTGCCTGGTCAACATATTTCATAAGTTCCGGTGTTTTTTCGATGAACTTGGTATCATAAACGCCTGAATTGAAAACCGGATGGTTGAGGATCCGGCGGTGAAAGGGGATGGTGGTCTTCACCCCGCCGATATGATACTCACCCAAAGCCCGCCGCATGACCTTGACACATTTGTTCCAGCTGCGGCCAAAAGAGATCAGCAGGGTCGCGGCCGAGTCGTACTGGGATGGGAACTGGTATCCTGAACTGATACAGGTATTCAGTCGGACACCCGTGCCGCCCGGCGGTGCATGCCGCGTTATCAAACCGGCATTGGGTGAGAAATTGTTCTGGGGATCCTCACAGTTGATTCGGACCTGCATGGCATGCTGGTACGGCTTGGTATCTTCCTGATTAAAACTGAGTGCAGCGCCAAAGGCAATGGCAATCTGTTCAGCCGCAAGGTCAACGCCGTAGCGGCATTCCGTAATGCCGTGTTCAACCTGAAGCCGTGTATTTACCTCAATGAGATAGGGGGTTCCATCCATATCCACCAGGAATTCAACCGTTGCCAGAGAATAATAATTTGCATGCTTGACCAGTTTGACCGAATACGCCTTGAGTTTGCAGCGAAGTTCCTCGGTCATTCCCGGCCAGGGGGACGGGGTAATCTCAACCAGTTTCTGATGATTTCTCTGAATCGTGCAGTCCCTTTCATCAAAAGCAAAAACATTGCCGTGCTGATCGGCGGCAACCTGAATTTCAATATGACGCACGTTGGTCAACAGTCTTTCCATAAACAGCTTGGGATTGCCGAAGGAAGCCTGGGCAAACGCAGATGCCTTGGTAAAAGCGGATTCCAGTTGATCCTCGGCGTATACTTCGTAGATTCCCCGACCGCCGCCGCCTCCTTCGGCCTTGAGCATGATGGGATAACCTATTTTTCGGGCAAAAAGACGTGCCTCTGCCAGGGTAACGGCACCTTCGGTACCGGGAATAACCGGAACATCCAGCTCCATGGCCAGGTTACGGACGGCGACTTTGTTGCCGAGAAGCCGCATGGCCTCATGGGACGGACCAATAAAGTTAATACCGGCTTGTTTACATTTCAGGGGAAAACTATCATCCTCCGCGGCAAAACCCCAACCGGGGTGAATGGCAATAACCCCCCGTTTTTTGGCTTTTTCAATAATTCGGTCAATATCAAGATACGACGTCGGATCTTCCCCCAGCAGCAACAATTCCTGGGCACTTCCCGTAGCGGGCGAGGTTTTATCGACATCGGTTGCAGTCATGATCGAGACGGCTTCCATCTCTGAAATTGAGCGGCAGAGTCGACGGGCAGGGATCCCTCGGTTTGCGACGAGGATGGGTTTGCCTTTATTTTCAGCCAGAACCTGGTATAGAGTTTTTAAGCCCATCAATGATTAAGCCTCCCTAATATTTAATGTATTTTAGTTAAACTTGAATACTGCAGACATCATAATTCATTTAACGTCGTGGCGAAAGAACAATTCTGCATGAAGTTTTATAAGCTATAAGAAGGTTGGTATCACCTGCACAGACCTTTCAACTTTTTTATATGAAAGACTGGACAAGTCGCTCAGATCTTTCAAACTTTGTTGCGGGCTGAGCCTGGCAGCTGATATGTCAGGTCAGCCCATGGCTGTTCGTTGTGCGCTGAGCCTGGATGTTGATAAAATAGGTCGGCCCATGGCCGTTATTCAACCGTTAAAATCCTCCCGGAATGAATGACCTGTGTTTGGGTGCCGCTTTTTATCAGCAGTCCGCCACTTTCAGCAACACCTATAATGATTGCCGAACAAACTTCATCTCCATTTTTCAGAATGTGGACGAGCTTGCCCCGCCATGCCAGACGGCCGGTAATGAGATGTATAAAGTCGGAAACCTGGATCTGCCGGATCAACATCCGGAAACAATGGATGCCTGCTTCCACCAGGTGAGACCAGACCCCCAGCGGTGAGACATCAAACCCTTCGTCACATAGACAGGTCGCTGCCATGAACGTGTCGGTGCCGGCTGTCCGTAAAGACGGCGCCCAAGCCATATTGATCCCAACCCCTACAATGATTTTCCTGTCACGCTGCTCAACCAGAATACCGCCGACTTTCCTGTTATTGTATAAAAGATCGTTCGGCCACTTGATCTGGACATCAATCCCCAGCAATTCAAAACCGCGGGCAACAATGTAGGCGGAGATAAGAGGCAGTAAATTCTCCTGATACGCATTGGAAATATCATTGTCGGAAAATTCGGGCCACACCCAGGATGCATAAAGATTTCCGACGGGGGAGATCCAGTTGCGCCGGAACTGTCCTCTGCCGGCTACCTGGTCCGTGACGATGATCGAGTCCCAGGTATGGATTTCCCGGTGGTCCAGAAGGTCCCAGGCCGGCTCCATGCTGGAACCGCACTTATCGCAGATCAGAATCGTCGGCGCAGGTCCCGTTGGGCCGGCAACCGGGCACCAGACAGAATGCCGGACGGCCGGTGACAAGTCCTGCCGGTCCATTTGTTCCCATGGACCAAAAGCTGCGATATCTTTCATCCACAATCGGTGCCGCTTTGCAATTTGGTCCGGAGGCATTGTCAATACAGGAAGTGTCATATAAACCGCCCCTGAAATACAATCATAACACACTGAAAATATTCATTTTAAATACACACCCCTTGAAAAAAATTTTATTATTTTTGCTGAAAAACCAAGCATTGTCAACCAAACAACCACCGGCTTTTAGCCGGTGGTTGTTTGGTTGAGCCGCAGCTGTATTCAAAAATATCGCCGGAAAAACCCCGTGAATAGTGAAATAAAGGATTGATGCCTGACAATATTAAAAGTTTGTTAAAATAATGGACACAGCTTTAAAACTGGTCTACTTTGGTTGTTAAACAAAACCCTACAATGAGGCTGATATTATGGACAATCTGGAAAAAAATATCCAACACGCTTCCGAAGTTATTAAAGATGCGGATGCACTTTTCATAACTGCCGGAGCCGGTATGGGCGTAGATTCGGGTTTGCCTGATTTTAGAGGGAATGCAGGTTTTTGGAAAGCTTACCCACCCATAGCAAAACTGGGCAAATCGTTCAGTGAGATGGCAGATCCTGTCTGGTTTGTCAAAAACCCCGGAATGGCCTGGGCTTTTTATGGGCACAGGTTAAACCTTTATCGTGAAACAATTCCCCACGAAGGGTTTTCAAAATTGCTTGATTTAGGGGAAGAAATGCAATACGGATATTTTGTATTCACCTCCAATGTTGACGGGCAGTTTCAAAAAGCGGGCTTTCATGAAGATCTGATTGAAGAATGCCATGGCTCCATACACCATCTTCAATGTGTCCAGCCATGCTCCAGCAACATCTGGGAAATCGGAGACGCTGAAGTCAATGTTGATATGGAGGTGTTTACAGCAACAGGAGAGCTTCCAAAATGTCCGAACTGCAGAGGGCTTGCACGTCCCAATATTTTAATGTTTGGAGACTGGAACTGGATATCGCACCGCAGTGATCAGCAGGGAGAACGATTGCACAAATGGCTTCACAGGCTTGGCAGCGTGAATGCAAAAGTAGCAGTTATTGAAATTGGGGCAGGCAAGGCCGTACCTACAGTAAGAATGCAATCTGAGCGCATCGGCAGAACCGTGGAGGCGACGTTGATACGCATCAACCCGAGAGATTACGATGTGCCTATAGGAGGAATCAGCATCCCGCTTGGTGCAAAGGAAGGCATAGACCGGGTGCTAAACTGATTCAGCAATTATCAAACAAGCTTTTATCTAAAATTTGTCAGCACCCCATATCCTTCATTGGGTTTTGAAGCCAGGCCCGGAATGGGATGGGATGGGCGTCATGGAAAAAAAAATCAAAATAATAGAACACGGCCAAGGCTGGATCTGCCTGGAAAAGCCCGGGGGCATGAGTGTCCATAACGATCCGGGCAGGGATTTACTATCGGGCTTTCAAAAAAACTTAGGCCCCGGCATCACGGAAATACTCCAGCCCGTTCATCGCCTGGATAAAGAGACCTCGGGACTGCTCCTTGTGGCCACGGACCGGGGCACCCTGACCGGACTCTCGGATCTTTTTGCAGGGGGGAAGGTGACAAAGCGATATAAGGCCCTGGTCCACGGCCATTTTGACCAGGACCAGGGCACTTGGGATACCCCCCTGACCAAATCCGCCGGCGGCAGAACCGATCCCCGGGGCCGGGGAAAACGGGTCAAGGCCCTGACCCGGTACAGGGTTCTGGACCATTCCACCCATTATACCCTTCTGGACGTTGAATTGTTCACCGGCCGCAAGCACCAGATTCGGCGCCATGCCAAGCTGGCTGGGCATCCGGTTGTGGGTGATTCACGGTACGGCTCCCCCAGAGCCCTTGAATTTTTAAAAACCGAAAAACAGTTCGAGTCCATGGGCCTGCATTCCTATTTCCTCTCATTCAAGGATAAGGGCAGGACCGTCACCTTGGAGTTGCCGGATCTGCCCCCGGAAATTGAACGGTTATTTGAATCGGATAAAGCATAGATTTATATGAAAAATTTGGTAAGTCACCAAGATCTTTCAATCTTTGTTGCGGGATAGGCCTATCAGCTGATCTGCCAGGTATAGCCCATGACTGTTATAAAAATTGAGAAAATGGGATCACATCACGATTAGAGATTGGTTTCCGTTAATGTAAGCGCTTAATGAACCCCACCTTGTATAGGGAGGCTCGTTATGCGATATGAGGAGGACCGGCAAGTTTGGTCTTGTCGAGGTATTGAGGTAACAAAGCTTTGTAAATCATCCTCGGTCATAGCATCGGGGAGTTTTTCCAGAAGGTAACGAAAATACCAGTATGGTTCAAGGCCATTTGCTTTGGCGGTTTCAATTAGGCTGTAAATGGCTGCACTGGCAGCGGCGCCTTCAGGGGTTACAGAGAAGAGCCAATTTTTGCGTCCGATCACAAAGGGCGAATGGTGTTTTCGGCCATATTGTTGTCCGAAGTGACATGGGCCGTATCTGCATAGATGACCAAGTGGTGCCATTGATTCAAAGCATAGTTGACGGCTTTGCCAAGCAGGCTTTGGGGAGGCGTTATCTCGACAGTAGCATCCAGCCATTTTTTAAGCTCATCCAGCACAGGTTTCAATTTTTTAAGCAGTTCAACGAATGGTTTTTTGGAATATAAATCATCAGCAGTGATCACTATTTTCAGATTGGGGTAATCCGTTCGAATGCGCTGCAGGATCCGTTTTCCGGCATTGATCTCACAATCTTGCTTTTTGATTCCATCGGTATTCTTTATGGGTTCAGGTGCTAATGGAAACACCTGGGGCTTGTCAGGATGAACAACAGCGGCCCCGAGAGCTTGATGGGAGTAGCTGGTGGTGCCATTGCGGTGTTTTTTCATCAAACATGAAGGACAATTGACGCGCTCTGACCGAAAATATTGTGTTCCGTCAATCGGGATAATATAGCCGTCTTCTAAAAAAAGATAATCATTTAAATGGTTACCACGTTGAAGCAACCGAAAAAAGTCTGAGAAAACCGGATACAGTTTCTCCGGCGGTACATTGTCGAGGATCGTCCTCATTTGATTGTCTTTTGGAATGGTCATAACATTGAACATTGTTTGCAAGTTGTTCAATTGTGAAGCTTCTTCAAGGCGCCTTTGAAATTCAAGCATTGATGGGTCTTGGAAAAACATCATAGCAAGGGCACTCAAACATGAATCATGCAAGGAGTATTTTATTTTTCCTGCTTGACGCTTTTCAACAATCTCCTCGGCCCGTTTAGAAACCGTCTTTCTAAGATTTGAAAATTTGAGTGTTTTTCCAGTGGTCAAGCTGATAGTCCCTATATAATGTATCGTTGAGTAAGACTATCATAAAGTAAATAAAAAATCTAGTTTTGTATATTTAGTTATTTCAATTAGTTATAAAATAATTTTCCGAATGTGGGATGTTGGAATTCACAACAAGAGAATTTACCGTAGATTGAAAAATTTATGATTCATTCAGGGTTTACACTCATAGTAATTTTTCAAAAACACTACAACATTAAATTGGATTTATTTCCCGAAAAGCACATTGGTTAAGGGTTTCAATCTTCACTGAGAATTGCTGAGATTTTAAGGGTTAAGAGTCCAAATCATGAGCAAACTAAACCAGGGCATTTAGACACCCCACGCTAAATTGAGCTTATTTCGATGGTTTTCTTACAACCAGATTAAAGATTGAATGTCAAAACTTAGATGGTCAGCCTTGCTGAGATATGCTCATCGAACAAAAAAGTGTCCAATGAGCATCCTCTGAAACGAGTTAATGGCAAATTTAGAATTGCTGATCTCTGCATTATCAATAGTGCCAAAAAGCGGAGAAGTAAAAACACCTAAAATGCGATTTTTTTGACGCCCCAAACTTGCTCCGGCATCAGATGCCCTTCCAGTAGTTCAATGCTTTTCTACCCACAAAGATCTCGAAATATTTCGCCAACTTGTTTCCTGAATTTCCCATAAAGTTTCTTTTGTCTGTATTTCGGCTCAAATACCACGTGGTATTTGTAATCCCATCTGACATGAGATAAGCTTTCCCAATCATGCATAGGTTCATCCTCCTTTTTGCCCTTCGGGCCTTTCCCGGAGGATGAACCTATATTATTTCACACCGGATAGGTAGAACCTATTAGGGTCCTCCACCAGAGATGGAGGATTTAGATCCGTACTAAGTATGAATATTTTTTCTGGATACCCCCATGAAGGTGAGTAATCCTACACCCAAGAGAAAGATCGTTGCGGGTTCGGGAACTGTGGTTACTGTGATATCAAGAGAGGCCTCAATGTCAAATCCGTTTAATTCATAAAACAATCCTGAAAAACTTAATCCATCTTCATCATACGCCCCGGATACGTTTATATTATCCATACCAATGGATATGGCTGTAAAAGTTAGTGTGGCCAAAAGTACATCATCATCGGCAACACCGGGGAATGTGCTTCCTGCAACATCTAAATCTGCCAGCAAAGAATCATCATCAAAATAGGTTCCCAAGTCATATCCGACATATGACAGATTATCCCCATCAGTGATTGATACATCAAAACCAAAAGAAAGCAACTCTTCATCAATATCCTCGCTATTAACCCAGACTTCAACCTTAAAGGTATTACCCAGCGCTACAGTAGTTGATGTGGTTTGAAGATCCATTGTAAGTGCCATGGCAGGTCCAGCTGCAAAAAATATAACAAAAATTGCAAGCAGGATTAAATTTAATCGTTTAATTTTCATTAGTTGTTCCTTTTCCTATGTTATGATTTTCAATAATTGTTGTTTTATTCACT
The DNA here is from genome assembly GCF_963665355.1 of uncultured Desulfobacter sp. Lineage (GTDB taxonomy): Bacteria > Desulfobacterota > Desulfobacteria > Desulfobacterales > Desulfobacteraceae > Desulfobacter. The sequence goes on along the minus strand of NZ_OY762229.1, from coordinate 1,932,184 downwards.
CAAAGGTTGCATAAAAAATTCGTAGGTAGCATAGCAGCATTCTTCATCAACCCATTTAAAATTTTTAAGCAATTTTCAGGGTTTCACTTTGAGCAGGCCCTGAATTATTCTAACAATGGCTTCCTTTCCCATAATGATAGCAGCAGCAGCCTTCTTCCTACTCTATGGAGCCTATTTTATGTAACGTTATTTGAGCTGAGAGGCCAAATATGCTTTGTAACATGCATACCATTCACGGTAATCAACATAGTCAATGTCACCGTCCTGGTCGTAATCAGCTTCTTCAATATATCCGGCATCCCCTGTAGTTGCGCCAAAAGCTGCTCTTATGATGTTCCGGTCAGCAGCATCAACATCATAATCATTATCCAGATCGCCACATATATCAGAAGGGTCGTCAATACCGGGAATGTAAACCTCGGTTTCACACTTATTTCCAGCACCGTCGGTCACAATTATGGTACCAGTTGCTTCAAGTTGTGGATCAATTTTTGAGTAGGAGTAGTCGACTTCCGGATCACCCGGTTCAAAGGGATCAACAACAAGATTTAAATTTTGGGACCCGACAGCCAGTTCTACAAAGTAAATACCTTTGTCCTTGTCAATGAGGCCGTTGTTATTCAGGTCTTCGCCAGCGTCAAGAACACCGTTCCCGTCAACATCTTCACTTGGCTGGTCGTCCGTGGCATAGCAGGTGTGAGTCTGGTCATCACAGGAGCATATCGGGGAATTTGTGTCGCCCTGGGGGTTGACAAATTCAAACAGGGCACCGCCGGTATACAGATACGAATCATAACTGTTAAACCCTTCAACGGTGATACCGTGGCCTGAAAAGGAGCTGGTTGAATGGACTCCGTCCGTAAGATACTGAATGGTAGCCCAGTAATCGCTGGTGCCAATTTGACTGTACTCTTCTGCTGGTATTGCAGTACCGTCCAGCGTCAGGGTCCCTACTGCCGAAGACGGCGTAACAATGGTCACATTGTTTTCCGAAAACTGTTCTCCGCCAACAGTTGAAAATGTGTAAGCAATGTCAAACTGTTCAATGGGTGTAAGTATCCCCATCGCCGGATCGCCGATGGGATTCCCGCCGGAGCTGGACCGGTTGGCCAGATACTGTGTCACCATAATAGGCTCGTTGGCTGCGAATAGATAATTTCCGGTAAGCCTGTCAGTATAAATTGACTCTCCCCGGTTCAAAGTTGTGAGGAGTGTACCATTATACGTCACCTCTGTCCCATCTGTAGATGCAACAATCGAGTATCTGGTACCGAGGGATGTTTCGGGCGGCTCAACTGCCGGAGTAGCTTTTTCCCAGGCAGCAATGGGGGGAAGCATTTCAAAAATATGATCGCAGGCACTGCCATCGTAATTGGAGCATTTGTTTCCACTTGTTACGCCTACTGGTTTGCTTGAATTAATGTATGTCCCGGTCAGATCCGAACTTTGAGTATAGAAATACCCTTCACCGCGGTTTAAAGTTGCAGTCTGCACCGCACCGCCTGGCAGCGTCATTGAAACTTCAGTATCGTCATAGGCAGCTACAACAACAATTTCGGGATATTCGTAAGAGCTGTTGATATCCGGGTTATTAACCGTGAAATACTCGGTATTAAAAGTATCCATAGGAATGGCTAATGATGCATCAGACGTGTAAGAGTAGCGATTGATCATGTAACATACGAATTCATTTTCTGAAGAATATGCATGGACCGATTTGGTACCTACTTGACCACTGGTCCAGTTCTGGGCTTCTGAAGGCAACGCAACAATGGCAACATCCCCCGGGGTTAGAGTTACTGTTGTTGTGAACGTCGGGGAATTGGTCGGATACTCAACGGTTACTTCCGTGTTGGTATCAGCAGTCAGGTGTAGCTCTAAAGTTCCTGTACTTAAGTTAGGCAGAAAACCCAGAATAAAATCGGTTCCTTTATTATCTAATGATGCATGTGAATTCTGTACGCAAATGAATCCAAATAAAAACGGGATTGCTGATAATATCAAACGGATGTTCAACCATTTTAATTTTTTCATTTTTTTGTCAGATTCCTTTCTTTTTTCTTATCAGATTCTTTTTTTGTTTAAATACGTCATCCCTCCTAAGCCCTTAACCTGATCCCAAGCCCAAAGGGGAAAATTAATATAACAGACTTTAAAATCTTTTTTTATTTTTAAGTATCTCCTTTCTTTTAAGTAGTTAGAGACCATACTCAAAACCAGCACTTTGACTTGTTGAATGGAAAGATATAAGCAAATTGTGCGCCACAGCCAAGGTCTTACAATACTTTGTCTATAATGGTTTAAGGCTAACGATCAAGCCAGCAGCCCGATCTACTCTTTTAAGCCACTGGCTTCGTTACATCAAGATATTTAGTTACTATAAAAAACATTTCCTAATTTTATAAAAAACATTTCCTAATTTTATAAAAAACATTTCCTAATTTTGATATCCATTCAAAAAGTCATGTCGCCAGTGCAGTGAAATAGTAGCGCAGGCAGATCTCGATAGATAAATATCTTTTAGTTTTGGCCTGGGGTGTCTAAATGCCCTGGTTTAGTTGCTCATGATTTGGACTCTTAACCCTTAAAATTTGGGGTTACGTTCCTTTTATTCCGACTGATTATAACGGATTTGGGGGACCCGTCCGTAAGCCTCCCAGTGAACCCGAAATCAAAAGGTTCTGAGGCCAGTTTCCGTGGTACTTAAATTCGTTAACTCTTTCAAAAGAACTCACATAGCCTTTTTGCCTTACCGCCCATGGATTGAGTGGAGCAAAATTCTGGATAAGTGCCCAGGCACGTATGCTGAGATTGGCAGATTTCATAGTCCCGTGAAAATACTTTGTACTGAACAAATGACGATCCATTCGCTGCATCAACCGGTCAACCATGTTGCTCGTTCTATGTGCGCCAGGAAAATCATAGATTTGGGAAAACTGTGGAAGATTATCCCTGAGCTTCTTGATTTTGGCTGCAATAACGTCGGGAACTCCATTCTTCGTATTTCGACACCATTCAGAAAGCCTGCGAACTCTCTGTGAGAATGATCTTTTGGATTCTGCCCTGAAGCAACTCCATAATCTGCTGGCCGCATCGAGGAAATACTCCTTGTATTTTTTGCGAGAACGATCACGTATACCAATAAAAATGTGTAAGAAGCAGAATAGCACGGTTATCTTGGGAAACAGCTTTTTCCAGGCTTTCTGCGTTGACGGCCAGCCGTCGGTATTGACAGTATCCGGCTGATATTCCGGATTAATGCATTCAGCTTCCTCTTTAAAAACACCGTATGCTTTTTGAAGATCTTTACCGGAAGCGGTTTCCGAGACACTGGCTCCTAAAATACAGTTATTTCCGACTGTCGTGGCTATATAGGTCTTCTTTCCCAAAAGGCGGGTATGTTTTTCATCAGCAGAAAGGTGCTGGGGTAATTTGTCTGGGGATTTAATAGTGGTTCCCACGAGGCTGTACCGGCCAATGGTTGCTTCAAGGCGATACCAATACATGGGATTTTTTCCGAAACATTGACTCAGAGCCCAAAATGGAACGGCAAACTTACGCAAAAACAAGGGTTTCTCAACATCTTTTACAAATCCAGTCATATAGGGCATCGCAAAAGACGGCCTTATTGTATAACAGACACCAGCTATCACTATTCTTCTGATTTTCAATTTCAGCTTTTTTGAGACTCTGATCTCTTTCATTTTGTATCCGAAGGCGATTTCGGGCGGAAAAAGTTCAGGATGTTCCTTGATTAGCATGCCTAATACTATCCGAAATTGGATGGCATATTGAATGATGATGTACAGCAATTCTAAATTTGCCATTAACTCGTTTCAGAGGATGCTCATTGTACACTTTTTTGTTCGATGAGCATATCTCACAAGGCTGACTATCTAAGTTTTGACATTCAATCTTTAATCTGGCTGTAAGAAAACCATCGAAATAATCTCAAGTTAGCGCAACTATCCTATCCCCAAATATCTGGAAGGAAAATTTTGTTATAATTTCAAGTCTGGGAAAGCAAAATGAATCGGTATCAACTCGTATCTGGTAGTGCTTCCAATTCAAGTCCGCGTATCATGAAGTCTAAAAGTGCCTCCCAGTTGTCAAAATATAAATACCTGGTGAGTGCCCGGATATCATCAAAAAAAGTCTTTCTTGCTGGAAGGTTATCTCGAACCAACTTGTATTTTTTATCGACATTGTCCAATAGGGTGTGGAAAAGAAAGGCCAATAGATTAAACGTCGCCAGAATTGAGGAAAGGTGCTTCTTCCCGTGTCCAAAATTATGCTCCAAATGATAGCCTCTGTTTTTCAAAACATTATTGTTCTCATTCTCAACTTTCCAGAGAGCCCGGCCATTGATCACAAGTTGTTCTACATTTTCTTTATGGATTTCAAAATTCGTTGCAAAGGCATTTTTATAAATAATTTGATCGGTTGCCAGTGTTGTCGTTAGTTCACACCAGTTGACATGCAATGCGTCAGCGCCATCTTTCAAGAGGACGTTGTTAACAAAACGATAGGTATCAATCTCCTGTCGTTTCCCTGTCCATCGCTTAACAATGTGGGTGTTAAGATCGTTTGAATCCAACCCTTCTATCCATTGGTATAAGGTTTTATGTGAATCTGGTTTACAAACCAAAATAAGTAAGCGCTCTACAAACCCCATCTTCCATCGGCTTATAAGCCGTGCGATAGTAAGCCATCTTTAAACGAACACAGCAAAGGGAATCTTACTACAACTGGTTTGTCAAAAACCCCGGAATGGCCTGGGCTTTTTATGGGCACAGGTTAAACCTTTATCGTGAAACAATTCCCCACGAAGGGTTTTCAAAATTGCTTGATTTAGGGGAAGAAATGCAATACGGATATTTTGTATTCACCTCCAATGTTGACGGGCAGTTTCAAAAAGCGGGCTTTCATGAAGATCTGATTGAAGAATGCCATGGCTCCATACACCATCTTCAATGTGTCCAGCCATGCTCCAGCAGCATCTGGGAAATCGGAGACGCTGAAGTCAATGTTGATATGGAGGTGTTTACAGCAACAGGAGAGCTTCCAAAATGTCCGAACTGCGGAGGGCTTGCACGTCCCAATATTTTAATGTTTGGAGACTGGAACTGGATATCGCACCGCAGTGATCAGCAGGGAGAACGATTGCACAAATGGCTTCACAGGCTTGGCAGCGTGAATGCAAAAGTAGCAGTTATTGAAATTGGGGCAGGCAAGGCCGTACCTACAGTAAGAATGCAATCTGAGCGCATCGGCAGAACCGTGGAGGCGACGTTGATACGCATCAACCCGAGAGATTACGATGTGCCCATAGGAGGAATCAGCATCCCGCTTGGTGCAAAGGAAGGCATAGACCGGGTGCTAAACTGATTCAGCAATTATCAAACAAGCTTTTATCTAAAATTTGTCAGCACCCCATATCCTTCATTGGGTTTTGAACCCAGGCCCGGAATGGGATGGGCGTCATGGAAAAAAAAATCAAAATAATAGAACACGGCCAAGGCTGGATCTGCCTGGAAAAGCCCGGGGGCATGAGTGTCCATAACGATCCGGGCAGAGATTTACTATCGGACCTTCAAAAAAACTTAGGCCCCGGCATCACGGAAATACTCCAGCCCGTTCACCGCCTGGATAAAGAGACCTCGGGACTGCTCCTTGTGGCCACGGACCGGGGCACCCTGACCGGACTCTCGGATCTTTTTGCAGGGGGGAAGGTGACAAAGCGATATAAGGCCCTGGTCCACGGCCATTTTGACCAGGACCAGGGCACTTGGGATACCCCCCTGACCAAATCCGCCGGCGGCAGAACCGATCCCCGGGGCCGGGGAAAACGGGTCAAGGCCCTGACCCGGTACAGGGTTCTGGACCATTCCATCCATTATACCCTTCTGGACGTTGAATTGTTCACCGGCCGCAAGCACCAGATTCGGCGCCATGCCAAGCTGGCTGGGCATCCGGTTGTGGGTGATTCACGGTACGGCTCCCCCAGAGCCCTTGAATTTTTAAAAACCGAAAAACAGTTCGAGTCCATGGGCCTGCATTCCTATTTCCTCTCATTCAAGGATAAGGGCAGGACCGTCACCTTGGAGTTGCCGGATCTGCCCCCGGAAATTGAACGGTTATTTGAATCGGATAAAGCATAGATTATAAAAATCGAGAAAATGTGATCACATCACGATTAGAGATTGGTTTCCGTTGATCATTAACTGATGATAATGGCGATTGCCCTGCCACAGTATCCCTTGTTGTTAATCCAAGGATTTGATATATCTGCGCCGGAGAATGACGATGGCGGAGATAAGATTAATTGACGGACAAAACTAAAGAACAACCGGTTGTTTCGGTGATGCCGGACCAGGCATTGGTGCTTGAATGGGAAACGGTAAAAGGCACAGCTTCCCCGGACCAAATACAGTACCTGAATAAAATTTCTCAAACGGCTGAAGCACGAAAAGGCGACTGGCTGTACGACCTGGGTTTTAAGCAATTTCCCTTGGATTTTTCAGCTTCCCTGGACTATTTCCTGCGGTTTTCCCGCTGTTTTGTCCGGGAGTTGTTAAAAACGGCCGAACTTGAAACCCTGAGGCAGGACGCTATCATCGGCCTACCGCCGGGGCTTGTCAACGATTTTATTTCAGCCTGTCCCCTGATGGCCGGGTCCGAATATGTAACCGCCGGTATGCTTGAAGAGCTTTGGCATGGGTTTAATGGGACATTTTCCCGTGACATCAAAAATTTCAAGGGCCGGGTCAGCGACTATTTCCGAGAGAAAAACCCCGATCTTCACCCGGCAGGCCGGGTGTTTTTCCATCTGGTGGAAAATAAAAATTCAGATCTGCCCTTTGCCTTTATGGCCACCTATTCCGCGGGCATGGGGGCCAATGGGAAACCCAAGCACCTGCCCCTGAAACATGCCATTGAAACCCATGACGATGATGCGCTTTTAACCCTTTTATCCACGGTGTACAAGGCGGCTGAACAAAGCCGGATTGTGGCGGATCTCATTGAATCCGGCGAGCTGTTCCACCCCCTGGCCTGGGATGGGGATGAGGCCTTTGCCTTTCTAAAAGAGATACCTGATTATGAGGCCTGCGGTGTGCTCTGCCGGATCCCGGACTGGTGGAAACAAACTGCTTCCACGCCCAGTGTGACGATCTCTCTGGGGGACAAAAAACCGTCCTTGGCCGGGCTGGATGCCATTCTTGATTTCAAGGTCAGTGTAGGATTGGGCCATCTGGAATTGTCCAGGCAGGAGGTTGAAGCCATCTTAGAAGAAACCCAGGGCCTGGCGTTTATCAAAAACAAATGGGTGGCCGTGGACCCGGAAAAGCTCAGGCAGGCCCTGAAAGCCTGTGACAGTATTGAGGACCTGGCTGCCCCGGGCATGACCCTGGGAACCGCCATGCGGGCACGCTTGGTTCCGGAAAAGATTCTTGGCCGGGAGGCTGACGGACAGGTGGAGGTCTGTGTCTCCAACGGCACATGGCTGACATCTGTGCTGGAAAAAATGACCCACCCGGAACAGATTGATCCGGTGGTTCCGGACAAAGGCTTCAAGGCGGCATTGCGGCCCTACCAGTCCAAGGGCGTTAACTGGCTGAACTTTTTGGCATCTTACGGATTCGGGGCCTGCCTGGCTGACGATATGGGGTTGGGAAAAACCGTCCAGATCCTGGCATGGCTGAGCACTTTTCCTTCAAACCAGAAACGCCCGGCAACGCTCCTGGTGGTGCCCGCCTCTCTGATTTCAAACTGGCAGTCGGAAATCAACCGGTTCTTGCCCGGCCTCAAAACCTGTGTGGCCCACCCTGGTTTTTCATCATCGGCTCCGCAGCCAGACAAGACCCCCAAAAACAAGGAATTCAAGCTCACCAAAACCCAGCTGAACACCCTGGACCTGGTCATCACCAGCTACACCCTGGTGAAAAAATACGACTGGCTTGCCAAGTATTCCTGGCACTGTCTGATCCTGGACGAGGCCCAGGCCATTAAAAACCCCGGCACCCAGCAGACCCGGGCGGTCAAAGCGCTGCCGGCCGCCCACCGGATCGTCATGACCGGCACACCGGTGGAAAACCGGCTGTCAGACCTGTGGTCCTTATTTGATTTTTTAAATCCCGGGCTTTTGGGCAATAAAACGGAATTTTCCAATTTTGCCAAAACCCTGAAAGACAATCCCAACGGATATGCCAGACTGCGCCAGATGATCTTTCCCTATATTCTGCGCCGCCTGAAAACCGATAAGACCGTCATCAAAGATCTGCCGGACAAAGTGGAGATGAAGGTCTTTGCCGATTTAAGCCCCAAACAGGTGGTGCTGTATAAAAAAGCGGTCAAGGATTTAAAACAAGCCATTGAAACATCAGAAGGCATCCAGCGCAAAGGTCTGGTGCTCTCCTTTCTTCTCCGATTCAAACAATTGTGCAACCACCCGGACCAGCTCACAGGCTCCGGGGATTTCAAGGCTGCCCACAGCGGGAAATTCATGCGCCTGGGCAGTATCTGCGAAACCGTTTATGAAAAACGGGAACGGGTACTCGTATTCACCCAGTTCAAAGAGATGACAGAGCCGTTGCGGGTTTTTCTTGAAACCATATTCCATCATCCGGGACTCGTGCTCCACGGATCCGTGCCTGTTGCAAAACGAAAAAAACTGATACAAACGTTCCAGGACAATGCCTATTGCCCATTTATGGTGCTTTCGCTAAAGGCAGGGGGCGTGGGCCTGAACCTGACCCGGGCCAACCATGTGGTCCATTTTGACAGATGGTGGAACCCGGCCGTGGAAAACCAGGCCACGGACAGGGCGTTTCGCATCGGGCAGACCAAAAATGTTTTGGTGCATAAGTTTGTCACCCGGGGCACCATTGAGGAAAAAATTGATTTGATGATCAGTGAAAAACAGGCTCTTGCCGACCAGGTGGTCACATCGTCCGCCGAAGGACTGATCACAGAAATGGATGATCAAGACCTGCTCGACCTGTTCCAGCTCTCCTTGCCGGAATAAAGCAACTGATAAAGCTTTAAAAGCTGAAGGAATCCAATAATGCATTACGAGTATCCCAAATATGTAAGCGTGGCCGAAAAACGGGCAAAAGCTGAAAAAAAGCTTGCAACTTTAAAAAAGAAGAATCCCGGCATTCAACCCGTGGTCATTGAAGGCCAGGCCCTGGCAAAAACCTGGTGGGGCAAAGCCTGGAACAAAAACCTGGAACGGTACGCAGATTATGCCAATCGAATCGACCGTGGCCGCAGCTATGTCCGGCACGGGGCGGTCTTGGACCTTCAAATCACGCCCGGCAAGATCACGGGCCTGGTCACGGGGAGTGCAAGCACCCCCTATCGGGTCACCATCACCATTAAACCCATTCCCATAGAACAATGGCAGCACATCAAAAATGAATGCAAGGGAAAAATGGAGGGCATCAAGCAACTGATGGCCGGCAAATTCCCCAAGGCGCTTGAAGACCTGTTTACCCAAAAAGGCAAAGGTATTTTCCCTTCCCCCAAAGACATTGAACTGGATTGTTCCTGCCCGGACCGGGCAGTCATGTGCAAACATGTGGCCGCCGTACTATACGGGATCGGAGCCCGCCTGGATCAGGATCCGGCCCTGTTCTTCGTTTTGAGAAAAGCCAAGGTCAGCGATCTGGTTGCCGAAACCGTCCAAGAGAGCAAAAAAGATCTTCTCAACCGATCTGTAAAAAAATCCTCAAGAGTTATTGATGAAGAAACCCAGAATCTGTCGGATATGTTCGGAATCGACATTGATATGGACGACGCGCCACGCCTGCCGCCGGCAAAGACCAAACCTGCGGGTAACGCACCCGTCAAACCTGTCAAACCTGTCAAATCAGGGACTGATAAAGCAAAACCAGGTCGGCCAAAGGCTGCAAGGGCCAAGAACAAGTCTTCCCGGCCCACTGGCACCGCAAGGGGAACCGATTCCGCAAAAATTAAAAATGCCGCCGACATTGAAACCCTGTTTAAACGACGCACAAAACACCATACAACGGCTGCCGAAGTTATCGAGAAATCGGACATGGATCCGCAAAAGGTCAGAAATATTTTGTTCAGGCTTCTGAATCAAGGTAAACTGGAACGGGTATCAAGGGGCGTTTATAAATGGGTCCGGCCGGAAGGGCTTTAGGCACCGGTTTGGTCCATGGCAAGAGCCTGTTCACATCCATATTCTTTAAGAAGGTCTGGGCAGGCGATCGGGGTCGTGCCGTAACAGAAGTAAGCACGCCACCCCTGCAATAAAGCGTTTAGCCGATCTCGAACTTTTTCCCACTCGCCCTTTTCGTATAGTCTTAAGATCGCCCTCACTTTCTGTTTCAAACGTGTTATGCTTTTCTTGAATGGGATGCTGTCATTATATTCCAAGAACGGCCATGGGCCGGTGTTCATCAAAATAGACGAAGGATTTGGAATCGTGGTTGACGGTTGCCATTAAGAGTGTATTGATATACTTTAATGTAATACGTCTTTCAAATATGAATAGAGATTTAGGATGCCTCAGTTTAGTGTCAAAAGGCTACCTGTGGAGGCTGAATGAAAAAATCACTGTACTGCCGATTATTTGCTTTCACTCTTCTGATCATACTGAGTCTTTTTTTCAGCACCAGCGATGCTGAAATCCGACAATCCTTCACAGAAAAAGAACAGGCATTTCTCAAGGAACATCCAAAGGTCAGCATTGCCATTTTACCGGATAATGGCCCTATTTCATATGTGGAAAATGAAAAGCACAAGGGTTATGTCAATGATCTGCTATCGCTTCTGGAGAACAAAACCGGTTTGCAGTTCGACAAAAAAATCGGTTTTTGGCCTGACAATCTGAAAAACTTTCAGGACCGACAAGTAGATGTCATTACTGATATCTCTTACAAAAAAGAGCGTGAATCGTTCACCTTGTATACCACCCAATATTATGAAATTCCCACGGTTATCTTTGTCCGGGACGATTTTGGGCCTTACCATGGATTGCAGAGTCTGCAGGGAAAATCAATCGGTATTCAGAAAGCTATTTTTTACGAAAAAGAGCTGATGGAACTGGGCGGTATAAACCTTGTGAGATTTGCCGGCATGGCAGAACAGATCAAGGCTCTTGCCTATGGAAAAGTGGATGCCATCATACAAAACCTCCCCGCATCTAACTATTTTATCCGCAAAAACGGTCTCACCAATCTCAAAATTGTAGATGAGTTCAAATTAGGGGATGTGGGCCGGGAAGATCTTCGGTTGGGTATCATACCGGACCAGCCACTGCTCCACACCATTTTGCAGAAAGGACTGGATGCCGTAAGTGACGCAGAATGGGACCAGCTGGCCAATCGCTGGATCGGAGTTAAGTTTGACAGAAGAGATGCTGCGGGAATCATTCAGCTGACACAGAAAGAAAAGGCTTTTATCAGCAAACACCCCACCATACACCTGGGGACATCCACAGATCTTGAGCCATACGCACTCCTCGACAAAAACGGAAAACTCACAGGCCTGGCACCGGATTTGATTCAGCAGATCAACCAGAAAACCGGTTTAAATATAGAACTGGTCAATGACACCTGGCTTCGGATAACCCAAAAAGTGAAACAAGGCACATTGTCCGGACAAATACCTTTGCCCCGGGGAAAAGAACGGGGAACATATCTCCTTTTTTCGGACCCCATCATGGCCGAACAATTTATCGTTATCGTCAAAGCGGGAAATCCTTTGAACCTCAGCTCTGTTAAGGATTTGGATCATAGGCGAATGGCAATACTAAGCAATGCGCCAAAGATGAAAGAAATCATTAAATCCGTAACCGATCCCCAAATCATCCATAAAGATACAGTGCGTGAAATAATTAACGCAGTCATTTCAGGAGAGGCGGACAGTGCTGTCTTTGGACGCAACCTTCTTTCCATTGCCCAGCAGATGGGGGTACTTAATTATATTGACCTGGCGTTTCCCATCGGAAGCCCTTTATATTCAAGCATTGCCACGCGAAAAGAGTGGCCGGAACTGCACAGCATTATCAATAAGGCACTACAGAGTATTTCCCGACAGGAGATGACGTATCTCCAGGCCCGCTGGATTATTCCGTTAAATTTCAAAACGCAGGGAGACCCAGCCATTCAATTAACCCTTGAAGAAAAAAAATTCCTGGAAGATCACCCGGTCATCCGGGTACACAACGACCAGGACTGGGAACCCTATAACTTCAACCATAACCACCGCCCCCTGGGCTACAGCATTGACAAAATGAACATGCTGGCAGAGAAACTGGCGATCACAATTAAATATGTCAGCGGCCCAAGTTGGGTAGAATTTGTCGAAATGTTGAAAAACAAGCAGATTGATGTGATCGGCAATATGATGAAAACAGCAAACAGGGAGAAGTTTGCGCTGTTCACCACGCACCCCATGGTCAACGAAAAGCAGGAGATTTTTGCACGGAAAGGGTACTATTTCCCTGATCTAAAGTCTTTGGAAGGAAAAATTGTAGGCGTGATTGAAGGCTCCTGGCACCAGGAACTATTAGCGAAACGCTACCCGAATATAAAACAGCTCAGGGTTAACAATTCCAGGGAGGCCTTGCGGGCGGTAGCCCTGGGACGTGCTGATGCCACCATTGACAACCATTCGGTGCTTCTCCAGGTAATGAACAAAATGTCCATGTATGATGTGGTCCCTGTTGGCGATGCCCTTTTCCCCGATATTATCAAATACCGTGAACGTATCGGTGTGCGCAAGGACTGGCCGCTGCTGGTCAGTGCCCTCGACAAGGCCATGGACAGCATCAGCTACAAAGAAGAACAGGCCCTGCGGCAGAAATGGCTGGGCAGCAACAATAAAAACAATGTTGAAATCAACCTTACAACTGAAGAACAATCAAAGCTTAACCTGACCCACACAGAGCAGGAATTTCTCCGTGCACATCCTGTCCAAAAAATCCATATGGAGGAAAACTATTCGCCATTTTCCTACCGCAAGGCAGACGGCGAATTTAGCGGCTACTCCATCGCTTACGCAAAACTTGTCACCGAACGTCTGGGTATTGAGTTTCAATTCTCCCACAATGAGACCTGGGACGAAGCGATCCAGAATCTGAAAACCAAACAGATCGATATCATTGGTCAGATCATCAATACAGAAGAACGGCGTAAATTCGCCCTTTTTACTGACACCTATATGTCCCATTCCTGGGGGATTACCACCCAAAGCAAGAATGCGGACTGGTACAGACTCGAAACGCTTTCTGGTAAAACGGCAGGCGTCATCAAAGGCTACCTGATCGAAAATCTGCTCAACACGTATTACCCCCAGATTAAATTGCGCACTTACAGGACTCATAACGATCTGCTGAACGCAGTCCACTCCGGCGAGTTGGATGCTGCCATCTCAACCTACGAGGTAATGAAGTATCACATTATCTCTCTTTCCATTCCAGACCTGGTTTCATTTCAGATCCGGAATAGCCCGTCTCTTACGACAAGCCCGGCGAGCTTTGCAATACGCAAGGATTGGCCCCTGCTTCGCTCCGCTATCCAAAAAGCCATGGACAGCATTACGGTTGACGAATTAACAACAATGCAGTCCATATGGTTCGGTGCAGGAACACCGGCATCACACGAAACCAAGCACATTGATCTTACCGCTGAAGAGAGCTCCTGGATGAAAAATCATGGAAAGATCCGCATGTGCGTTGCCCCCGACTGGATGCCTTACGAAGGAATCAAGGACGGCAAGCACACAGGTATTGCCGGGGATATCATGCGTCTGATCGGTGAACGCGCGGGATTGAGATTACACCTGGTAGAAAGTAAGACCTGGGAAGAATCATTGCAACGATTCAAGGATAGGCAGTGCGATATCATTCCCATGATCAGTCAGGCTGCGTCACACAACGACTATATGAACTACACCACACCCTACCTGACCAGCCACACGGTATTTATCGGCACGGCCACGCATCCTTATCTCGCTGAACCCCTTGAGATTTTAGATAAAAAAATAGTGCTGGTTCCCGGCTACAGCATTACGGAACTTTTGAAAAAAGATTTTCCGGGTCTTAACAGTATCGAGGCAAAAAATTATACCCAAGCCTATAGAATGGTGTCCGATGGGCGGGCGGACCTGACTGCGGACTACCTGCTGAGTGCCGGTGACCGCATCCAGAGTATGGGGGTATACAATCTTAAAATTATAGGCAATGCACCCTATAAAAAAAATCTGTACATCGGTGTGCAAAAAGACCTGCCACTGCTGTATCATATCCTAAATAAAGCTGTCACGTCCCTGACGGAGCAGGACATTAACAATATCCTTTCGCAATGGAAATCGGTCCGTTATGAGCATGAATTTGACTACAGCCTGCTTTGGAAAGCACTCGCTGTTGTTTTGCCGTTATTTGCAGTAATACTGTACTGGATGCGGCGGCTATCCATCATGAACAGGCAAATCACCTTGGCAAAAGAACAGGCGGAAAAAGCAACCCGGGCCAAATCCGATTTTCTGGCCAATATGTCACATGAGATTCGAACGCCGATGAACGGCATTATAGGCATGGCTTACCTGGCTCTTCAGACGGATTTGAACGATGAACAACGCAATTATGTTCTGAGAATCGACAGCAGTGCAAAGGCCCTGCTGGGCATCATCAACGACATACTCGACTTCAGCAAGATCGAGGCCGGAAAACTGACGATTGAGACAACCGGTTTTGACCTGTTCCGGGCCGTGGACAGGGTGGTCAATCTCATTGAGCAGCGCGCCCATGAAAAGGGGTTGGAACTTATTGTTCAATATGCCCCATCCATTGCCAGGTACTATGTTGGGGATAAACTTCGTATCTCTCAAATTCTCGTAAACCTGATGGGGAATGCCGTAAAATTCACGGAACAAGGAGAGGTCGGGCTCTATATCCGTGAAACCGAAAAAAACCGCATTCGATTTGAAATCAAAGATACCGGGATCGGCCTGTCGGCTGAACAACGGGACAAACTTTTCCACTCATTCTCCCAGGCTGACGACACCACCACCAGAAAATACGGCGGAACCGGCCTGGGGCTTTCCATCAGCAAACAGCTGGTCAGCCTGATGAACGGCACGATCTGGGTGGAAAGTGAACTTGGCAAGGGAAGCAGCTTTATTTTTGAAATCGAGCTAACCAGGGATCCTGCGAAAAAGGAAGCGCATCAAACCTTTGACGGTAAAAAGGTTCTTGTTGTTGATGACAGCACGACATGGCATGAAACCCTGAAAAACACCCTGGGGCTGTTTGGGCTCCAGGCGGATTCGGCCTATAGCGGTCTTGAGGCCGTGACAATGCTCCAAACCTGTGTCACGCCATATGACCTGATCCTTATGGATTGGCAGATGCCGAAAATAGACGGGATTCAAACTGCCAGGAAAATAAAGGAAATGTGTAAGGCGTGCCGACAGGATAAGGACTGCACAAAAGAGCAGCCGCCAACCGTCATCATGCTCAGCAGTTTCCGGCAGGATACGGTTGTCCAGGAGGCCAAGGCGGAAGGTATTAATTTTTTTCTGCAAAAACCCATAAACCCATCGGACCTGTATGATGTCCTGTCCTGTGTATTTATGGGTGAAATCCGGGCAAGTTACCGGGAGCAATTACAGCATGAAAGTCTTGCCGGAGAG
Organism: uncultured Desulfobacter sp.; assembly: GCF_963665355.1. GTDB lineage: Bacteria > Desulfobacterota > Desulfobacteria > Desulfobacterales > Desulfobacteraceae > Desulfobacter. The sequence continues at coordinate 1,916,518 of NZ_OY762229.1, read as the reverse complement.
ATCAGAAAGTTGACGGGATCGCAAATCCTCTTGGTTGAAGATACCGTTACGAATCAGGAAATTGTCCAAGGGCTTCTGCAGCACAGCGGCATCCTCATTGATGTGGCAAACAACGGCAAGGAGGCGGTGATGGCTCATGATCAGAACCCGGGAAAATATGAGCTGATACTGATGGATATACAGATGCCTGTGATGGACGGATACGAAGCAACCCGACTGATTCGGAAACGAGACAAAGATATCCCCATCATCGCCCTAACCGCCAATGCTATGAAAGACGATATTATTAGAACGAAAAAAATGGGGATGAATGACCATCTGAATAAACCCATTGATTTTGAAAAATTTTATAAAACCTTGCTGCAGTATATCTCCGCCAAAGAAAGCACCCCGTCACAGGTTGTGCCGGCAAAGACAATGGGCCGGAATGAGGAGATAACATTGCCCGGGTTTGAGTTGATAGATGTGGCCAAGGGGCTGAAAAATATGGCCGGAAATGAAAAACTTTATAAAAAGATTATCTGGGACTTCAAAAATGATTATACCGGCTTAATCCTCGAAAATCTGGATGATGACCTATTTAGAAAGACGGTGCATACAATCAAAGGTTTATCCGCCAATATCGGTGCAACGGCTTTGTATGAGGTTGCAAAAAAAATGGATGAAACCGGTGACAGAACCCTGGTACCCGAATTTTATGAAGCGCTTGCCCGGCTGATTGCGGAGATTGAAGAGAAATTGCCGGAAACCGAACCGGCTCCGGACCGGACAGCTCACATGTCTTTCGAGAAAGGCCAGGATCTGTTGGCCCGGCTCAAGGAGGCGATCAAGTCAATGCAGCCTGTCCGATATGAACCGCTGTTAGAAGAACTGGCCCGATACCGGTTCCCAAGTGAAACCAATGACGTGGTCTCCGGTGTCAGGGCGGCTCTTGACGAGTACGACTTTGACCGGGCTTTAGAAATAATAGCAAAGATATAAAAAATGGAAAATCAATACACCATTCTAGCGGTAGATGACACGAAAAGCAATATAGCGATGCTGCTGACACATTTGGGTCAACAATACAACGTCATTCCAGCCCTCAACGGCAAAAGAGCTTTGGCCATTGCCCAAAAAAAACAAATTGATCTGATCCTTCTGGATATCATAATGCCGGAAATAGACGGTTATGAGGTGTGCACCCTGTTGAAAGAAAATGAACTCACAAGGGATATCCCTGTGATTTTCATCACCGCCCAAACAGAGGAAGATGCCATTGAAAAGGCTTATGACGCCGGTGGAATCGATTATGTAACCAAACCGTTCAGACCCAGGGAATTATTGGCGCGGATAAGACGAGAATTGACGCTGCAGCGGTTAATAAAGGACCTGGAAGCCTCAAAAGAAGAATTACGGATTCTGGCGACTACAGACCCCATGACAAAACTCTACAATCGAAGATCTTTTGCCGATATCTCTGCTAATCTTCTAGGTCAGAGCAAACGGGAGTCCCAAAACATGTCAGTTCTGATGATCGACATTGACAAATTTAAAGGCATTAATGACGCCCATGGCCATGATGTAGGGGACGCAGTCATTATCAGCATGGCTGATAATTTGCGGAATATGTCGAGAAAAGGAGATATCGTATGTCGCTATGGCGGAGAGGAATTTGTTTTGCTGCTCCCCAATACGCAGATTGCTGGGGCCTGCATACTTGGTGAAAAAATCAGGCAGCATTTCCAGGAATCTGCTGTTAAAATCAAATCCGGCGGACAACTTCACGTTACAATAAGTATCGGGGCAACCGAGGTCGATGTACAAGTTGAAAAAAACCTGGAGCCGGCACTTAAGAGAGCGGACGCCGCCCTCTATCAAGCCAAAGAGGGTGGAAGAAACAAACTTGTCACGTTCTTAGGTGCTTAGTGATCATAATTCTTCTTAGGCCGGTTTTAAACCGATAAATGGGATTGAACGATTTCAGGATTATCCTCAGATGAAAGGATATTTCCACATTGCCGTTGTTCACCGGCAACCTAAGATTTAAATTCGCGCCCACACACAAAAATTCTGACAATAGATTAACATGTTCTTAAAATTTTACTAAAATTTGATGGTGTTACAGATTTCATTTTCAATCCAATATTTTTCTTAATTTTATGGAAAGTTCTTGTTTTGAGAACGGTTTGTTTATGAAATTCAGGCCTTCCTCCAAGATCCCCCTGTGAGCAATAACGTTAGCGGTATACCCGGACATATACAGGCATTTTATTTTAGGAAAGGATAACAATATTTTATCGGCAAGCTCACGTCCATTCATTGATGGCATAACCACGTCGGTCATCAGCAAGTCGATTTCGATACCCGGAACATTGCTGATTCGGATAGCTTCATCCGGAGTATTTGCCGCTAACACGGTATAACCCAATTTCTCCATCATCTGTCTGGTTATCTTCAAAATGGCATCTTCGTCCTCCACCAGGAGAATGGTTTCATGGCCTTTGGGGGATGCCTTGTGCTCTTTTTCAACTTGTTGTTCAAATTTTTCAGAATATATAGGCAGATATATTTTGAAAGTGGTTCCCTGGTCGAGTTCACTGTAAACGTTTATAAATCCGTTATTCTGTTTGATAACGCCGTATACGGTCGCCAGACCAAGTCCAGTTCCCTCTCCTTTCTTTTTTGTTGTAAAAAAGGGCTCGAAAAGATGCATTTTCGTTTCCCTATCCATTCCGCAGCCGTTATCACTGACACCGATTACAATATAATTTCCAGGTATGAAGCCTGCGTGATTCTTGCAATAGGTTTCATCAAAGCTAACATTGCCGGTTTCAATGGTGACTTTACCCACGTCTTTTATGGCATCTCTTGCATTGACGCAAAGATTGGCCAACATCTGATCAATTTGGGAAGGGTCTATTTTAATGGACCACAAATCCTTTTGGGGCTGCCACAGTAGGTCAATGTCTTCTCCTATCAAACGTTTCAACATTTTAAGCATGCCCTCAATCACATGGTTGGGATTAATGATTTTGGGAAAAATTGTCTGTTTCCGGGCAAACGATAGCAACTGGCGGGTAAGATCTGCTGATCGCTGTCCTGCATTTTGAATTTCTTTCAGATTTGAGGAACATGGATGGTCAGGTCCAATCTCTTCCATCATTATTTCTGCATTGCCCAGAATGATACTGAGCATATTATTAAAATCATGTGCCACACCTCCGGCAAGGCGACCTACGGATTCCATTTTCTGCGCCTGGGTAAGCTGGGCCTGTAGTTTTTCTTTTTCCGCTTCAGCCTTTTTATGCTCGGTGATATCCTGAAAAATGCAGGCAAACTGCCCCTCAACAGGACAAAAGGCGGTCACATCGAAATGCTTTCTAAGTTCTGCGCTGTAATTCTCGAAGTGGACAGGTTCGCCGGTGAGCGCCACTTTGCCGTATGTTTCGATCCAGTGCTGCTCGGTGCCGGGCAGAACCTCCAGGACGGTGCGGCCTACGATGTTCGCAGCCTGTAGGTTGACCATACGTTCGAATGCAGGATTGATGGCTATGAAACGATAATCCACCGGTATTCCGTCCGCATCGAGGATAATTTCGTGTAGGGCAAAGCCGTCCAGCATCTCGCGGAAGAGGGTCTGGTAATCCTGTTCGGCCTTGCGGTGGGAGGTGATGTCTCGGCTGATTGAGAGTACGGAAGACACCTCGCCCTGGACGCCCCGTTCAGGAATGAACCGCCAGTCGAAGATGACGGGGCCTGCCTTGCCCTCGAACATGAACTCGGTCTCGAAGGGTTCGCCGCTGTCGAACACCCGCTGAATGGATTCTTCCCAGAACCGGCACTGCTCCTCGGGAAAACCCAGTTCGGTGCTGGTTTTGCCGATGAAGCGCTCCGGTTCGATGTCCACTGTTTCGCGGACATTATCGGAAACGAACAGATGCCGCCCCTTCCGGTCGAAGCGCATCACGGTGTCGGGTATGCCCTCAACCAGCGCCCGGTACGTTTTCTCACTCCCCCGCAGCGACTCCTCGGCCCACTTGCGCGCAGTGATGTCACGAATGAAGACCACGCATTGCGGTTCATCCAAAGGTCGATATTGAACGCTGACCTCCACATCCAAGACGCTCCCGTCCTTCCTACGATGACGAGTTTCAAAACGATTTTGCCCCTCGGCTATGATCTTTCGCATGTGTGAGGCGGTGTCGACGGGCGTCTCACCATCTTCCACGGCACTAATATCCATCTGAAGAAGCTCTTCTTTTGCATAGCCGATCATTTCACAATAGGTTTCATTTACTTCGAGAAAGCGGCCTGTAGTATCAACAATCCAGAAACCTTCCATGGCTGTTTCAAGGATGGCCCCATATTCTTCTTCTCTTGCTTTTAATTCTCTTTGAATCTTTCTGATCTCTGATATATCTACATGAGTTCCAACGACACGGATTCTGCCACTCAGATCATCTTTATACAAGTTCGACCTGGATAGAATATCAACCCAATGACCGTTCTTATGCCTCATTTTGAACTCAATTTCGAACCGATCCCGTTTACCCTCAACCACCTCGTTCATTATAGTCCAAGATGCTTTTACATCATCTGGATGTGTTAGTTTCTCCCAAATGGAAAAATCATTTGGAAGTTCATCGGATTCATAACCGAGCATACGCTTCCAACCTGGAGAATAGTAAATTTCTTTGGTCTCCAAATCCCAATCATATACACCATCCTGGCTCGCATTCATGGCGCGTTGGAACCGTTGTTCACTTTCTTTTAGCAATTGTTCTGACTTAATTCGTTTTCGGCGGTTTATGAGCAGGCTACCCAAAAGAACCGTTCCTGCAGGGAATATCAACATCACAGGCAGGCTAATTTTTGAAAGCACTCCAAAAGCCACCGGTCGTGGCAAAGTCAGCATCAAAAGTAACATCAAGCCATGGGTCACGCATCCCATCAAATACAAACTTTTAATCGAGATAGAATCCAAATCCTTTGTTATAAAATGTCGCCAACCTAAGCCTACTGCACCGGATGTTACAATAACGGCAAACCCAGTCCATGCCCCAGCCCCACCAAGGTACAGTCGGAATCCTCCGGTTAAAATTGTAGCGGCCACTGTCGGTACCGGCCCGAAAAACAATCCACAGAGGCTCAGAAGAATAGATCTTGTATCAAATATTATACCAGGAAGAAACTCCCATGGATTTTTCATTATTGCTAATCCAATGAGACCAAGAATAAGACCAATGGGAATTTGCTTTGATGAAGCACTCTCTTCGGATTGCCTAAAAACCACTACATCGTAGATTAAGACTAACGAAACGAGCAATGCTGCATTATTGATAAGACCAATGAAAGTCGAAATTGTCACAATCTATCCTTATTTTGATTCCACAATACCTGCAGTATTCATAAAATATCAAACGTTCGAATGGCATCCTTGAAAGAAGGTGTTCTCATCAGAGGTATTTCGTAAGATACAACCTGAACCGTTTTTTCCTTTGGATCTTTTTCACGTTACACAAAGAAATACAAAAAAACAATAAATCTGAGGAAATGAAGTTAATCAAAACCCCACAACATAATGGTATTGGCCATCGTTTTTCCCCAAAAAGTCTAAATGCCATATATCGTGGGAGGACTCTTCAGTAATTAGATGCCATAGTCTTTCTCGACCTTTGATATCCTCGTCTTAAATGACAAATACCATTGTTGACCGCCTAATTTTTGCGCTTCTTTATGTTTTATATTTTCTTTCCAGCTTTTTATAGATTCTAAATCAGTCCAGTAAGAAATAGTGATCCCAATATCCTCTCTTGCAGATTCAACGCCAAGGAATCCTGGTTGTTTTGATGCCAATTCAACCATTTCCGCCGCCATCTCTCCATAACCGTTGTCACCTTCTGTTCGGAGGGATGTAAAGATAACTGCATAGTAGGGGGGCTTTGGTGTTTTGGCGATTCGACTCATAAATACTCCTTTATTCAATTCAGGTCGCCTGGGACGCTTTTTTCAATTGTGTATTATCGCCCGGAATTCGTTGTTAATCATTTTTCCTTATTATTTCATGACCATATGAATTATCAATTGAGCATAGCCAAGTTCCATTAGCCGACTTATTAAAAACATAAGTTGCCTTTCGTTCCGTTACAGGCATATTAGGCGCTGAAATTACCGTATTGGCAAGAACCAGGGCGGTGTCACCCGATTCAAGAATTTCCATACCGTTCTGTTTTACCTGAAGCCCATTTTTAAAATAAACAGCTATCGCTTCAAAAGCTTTACGTATTAATTCTTTGCCTTTTGCATTTCTGCCAGGCTCGACGACTAAAATTGCCTCTTCTGTGTAAATATCAAGAAGAGTATCAAAATCCTCAGCTATAATTGCTTTATCAGCGTTTTCTATTTGTCTTTCTATGGGGTGTTTATCCATTTGCGTCTTCTCTTGCTCTGTTATTCGTTTAATTTTGTTGAATTTGGTGTTGTGGTCCCGGAATTCTATCCCGATTGTGAAATTTTACTGTTGGCAACTTCAATTAAATTCTGATCAGGATCACGGAAATAAAATGAAAGAATAGGACCATTTGCACCTGTCCTTTCAACTGGCCCATCAATTATTTCTATGCCTTTACTGCGTACATGCTCCATTGCTTCTGCAAGGTCTGTTGTCGTGATAAAACACAAATCCTCAGAACCGGGCAACGGGCTGTTGGCTTTCGGCTCAAACTCAAAACCATGTTTATGAAGATTAATTTTCTGATCGCCGAATTTTAAAGCAACCCGTCCTTCTCCAAAGGTTTCTTTTGTCATACATAAAACTGATTCATAAAATTGCACTGTTCGGTCAATGTCTCTTACCGTCAATACTAAGTGGTCAATATTTGTAATTTTCATTAACGGATTTTAATTTAATGTTTTTCATATTACGCTGTTTTCTATGATGAAGTTTTATTTCTCATCAGCTGGCGTGCAACGGCAGGGGTATACCGGTCAGGTGGAATAAGTTGAATTATGTATCGTGCCCCCGGAATCTAACGAAACCGCCTCACCAACAGCCTTTACAATAACACCTTACGTTCACGCGGTCAGTCTCGGTCTGAGGGACAAGTTATACGCCTCCTTTGAATTTCATTTCACCATTCTCAGCAAACTCAAACATTGGCCCCCAAGCCACCTCCCAATAATAACCATCAAGGTCAGAGAAATATCCACTAAAGCCTCCCCAGAAAGTATCTTGCGCTTCTTTTATAATCCTACCGCCCACCAGTTCCGCACGTTTTAAGATCTCAACAACTTCGTTTTTGCTGCGAGCATTGTGAGCAATTGTAAGTCCATTAAACCCGCTGCGTGTTATAGGAACATCGGGAGAAATGTCTTCTGCGAGTTTCTCAAAAGGATAGAGAGCAAGCCAAGTTCCAGGCAGTTCAATAAAAGTAATACCATCCGATATATTTGGAGGTGTACCAAGTACGGCTTTATAAAATTCTGTAGCGTTACCTAAATCGGCTACACCAAGCGTCAAAATTGTGATTCTTGAAATTTTCATAATTCTCGTCATTTTAGCATATACCAAATGCTTCTGTCGTTCTTTCTGTTAAAGCATGGGTTTGTAATGTTATCCCGTTCCCGTTAAATAAAAAAGAAAACAGGACAATTTTTCAATAGCAACCAGGCGACCGAATGTAAATCGAAAGCTTAAATCATTGAGAAAAACGAGACCGAGCAATCATGTGTCGCCCAAAGCCTGATCATTTTTGGGAATTGTTCGCTGTATTCAAAATCTTGCCGGTTCGGTTAAACATTATTATTGTAGAGTTTATATTTTTGAGCAAGCAGTATAGGGTTTTCTTTCTAAATTCCTTTCAACAGCCAATACCAAACAGGTAGCGTCAAAAAAGAAAGAGGAATCCCGATTCCAAGCATCAGGCTAATCAAAGGAGGATTCAATTTGTAATTAGAAGCCACGATTCCGGCTGAAATCATGGGCGCCATAGCAGCTTCAAAAATGGTTACCTGTATAACCGTACCGCTACTTTTTAAAATCCCCACATAGATCAATGACACTATGGCTGGACCCATAATCAACTTATAGAAGAGCCCAAGAGCCAGGGGAGCGGCCTCTCCTTTCAATAGGCCCAGCTGTAATTGAAACCCGACGGAAACCAGGGCCAGTGGTGTGAGGGTTCCACCTAACTGAACCAGAGTGAAATTAAACCACTCAGGAAAGTGAACCTGTTTTAGGAGCAATGCCGCAACCAAGGCCAGGAATGGTGGGAAAGTCAGTATTTTTTTAAAGATGTTACGACTGTCCACAGCACCGGAAGAACTCAGGCTCGCTGCAAAAATACCCAAGGTAGACAACACAAAAAAAGAACCTGCCAAGTCTGCCACAACACCCACCCCCAGCCATTCGCTGCCATAGTATGCCTGGATCATCGGAAGGCCCACAAAAGAAGTGTTCCCAAGCCCCCCGACCAGGACAAGGGCACCAATGGTGGACCGGGAGAATTTCAATTTTTTACCTGTAAAATAGAAAAAAACCGCACCCAAACCAAACAATATCCAGGCCATAAGCCCTGTGTAAATCAATTCACGAGTTATGGCCAAGGTATGAATGTGATATAATGCAAGAGATGGTAAAGAAATATAAATAATAAACCCGTTAAGGGCCTCTGGTGTATTCGACGGGCATTGAGAAATTTTGCGAAGCATGATTCCGGCCAGCAAACAAACGATCAACAGTATTATGTTGGACATACGTTCTCCTTAAAAGGTAGATTGACTCCATATCCAAGATCTTCGAGGAAGTATCCATATTCTTAGGCTTAATTGTAATTCTGTTTTTTTAAGATAACTGATTTTTGAGGTCCCCAGGCCGCCTATACAATCGGGCAGGATATCATAATCCCGTGCATGGAACTTAAGCCATCGGGTGGCAAGATTTAGGTCCATAACCTGGGCCGGGTAGGTATAATCCGGTGCTTTCCGGAATTCAATGGCAAATACAGCTATTCCCTTTTCTGCCAAAAACCGATCGATCTTTTCGTTGTCCGTATATCCGCTCTTGCTCCAGGCTCCGCCGTGGACATCTATCAGGGCTGGAAAGGGGCCGCCTTCTTTGTCAGGCAGATATATTCGGCCGAAGCATACGCTGTTTGAATCCTTCCGGTATGTCACCTCAACCGTTTTTACTTTATAACGATTCTTTCCATTAAAGTTTATTCGAGTCATCATTTAGGTAAGCGTATTCGCGCGTTGCAATGCGTTTTTCATCCGGATGGACGGACAATTTTTCGGGGCTTTCCCCCCAGGTTTGCGGCAATAGCGTTCGGACCAGTCGTAAGGACACACGGCACATTGAGGGTAGGACTTTGACATAGCATCTCCTATTGGCATAATGGATTAAATGGTCTTGTTGTATGCTTTCTTTGTCTCCATCTCTTTACCATAAAGTCCTGGCACAAAATATGGTGTTTTTCAAATGACAAACCATAGTGCAGTGATCAGCCCAGGACCGATTCCTTCAATTTGTATAAAAAAATGTCTTGGCGTGCTGTGAAAAAACTGGAGTGACAGAATATAGTCCGGGGTTTTTATTTGCCTAAAAACGTTCCTTACCCTGGACATAGTCCTCACTTCAAACACCTCAGCATGATTTGCCCAATTTTATATTTCAGGCATCAAATAACAAAAAGTGGATTAATTTTGGAAAACGCCAAAGTTCGGTTTCACTATCCATGCCAATATTTCATGCAGAACCTTATTAAACCCAACTAAACCTGATTGACAAAAAACAGACACTGTGTAAAAAGACAAACTAAAACATTTGACCCTATAATCTTCAAAGGTGTAAAAAATGGAAGATCGTTGGTTGTCAGTCGAGGAGATTGCTCAATATCTGGGTGTCAGCAAAGATACGGTTTATACGTGGATAAACAAAAAGAAAATGCCTGCCCACAAAATCGGCCGTCTTTGGAAATTTAAGAAAGATGAAGTCGATATTTGGGTCCGGGACGGGAAAGCACGTGATTCTAAAGATGGTGAAGATCAGTGACACAGTCTGGTGGTGAAATTATGAAACCACAGATGAACACCGATAGACACGGATTTTTATATAAAGAAGAAACGCATCGAATAATTGGATGTGCGTTTGAGGTTTTAAATACGCTTGGTCACCGGTCATGGGCTCCTGGAAAAACCGTATGAAAATGCACTGGTCGTCGAATTCCAACAACAAGGGATTCCCTATGTCCAACAGCCTCAATTTCCAGTGATCTACAAATCGGTCAATGTGGGTGAATACATTCCCGATTTAATTGTGTTCGATAAGATCATCGTGGACACCAAGGTCATCGAGAAGATCGGAAACAACGAAAAAGCCCAGATAATAAACTATTTAAAAATTACAGGTCGTCGAGTGGGCCTGCTACTAAACTTTAAACATGCCAAATTAGAATGGGAGAGAATCATGCTATGAAAATCATCTGTGTGAATCTGTGTCCATCTGTGGTTACAAATAGAGATATTTAATCATGGAAAAAATGGACATCGTAGCCGAAAACGTGGGCAAGCTGAAGGAGCTGTTCCCGGAAGCCTTCACCGAAGGCAAGGTGGACTTCGACGCCCTGAAGGAAGTGCTCGGCACATTTGTGGACGACCGCGATGAACGCTACAGTTTTACATGGAACGGTAAAAGCAAAGCCCGGATGATCGCCCAGACACCAAGCACCGGCAAGGATTTTGTGTATAAAGACAACTTCAAGGACAACATCAAAAACTACAAGGAAATCACCGGTCAGGTGGATGGCGAAGGTCGCAACCTCTCAAACAATCCGGAAACCAGTGGGCGCTATCATACCGACTGGTTGAATATGATGTATCCGCGTTTGAAGCTTGCTCGAAATTTGTTGAAGGATGATGGGGTTATTTTTATCAGTATTGATGATAATGAAGTTTCCAATCTCCGCAAAATGTGTGACGAGGTATTTGGCGAACAAAATCTTGTTGCAAATGTGATTTGGGAAAAGAAATTTTCACCCCAAAATGATGCAAAATGGCTCAGCGATAATCACGACCATATAGTTATTTATTCCAGAACAAAAGAGATATGGCGGCCTTGCAAACTTCCAAGAACAGATGAAGTCAATTCAAGATTCTCAAACCCAGACAATGATCCGCGTGGCCCTTGGGCATCTTCTGATATGACAGTAAAGACATATAATGCGAATTGCGATTATCCAGTAGTAACACCAAGCGGAAAGACCGTTAATCCAACCCAAGGACGGTGCTGGGCCATATCTAAAGACAAGTTTGATGAACTTGTTGCAGACAATCAAGTTTGGTTTGGCAAAGACGGAAATAATGTGCCTCGTTTTAAATCGTTTTTGTCAAACATGGACGGGTTGGTTCCATTAACAATTTGGAAATATTCAGAAGTTGGCCACAACCAAGAAGGCCGGCAAGAAGTAAAGGCATTATTTTATGATCGTGGGTATTTTGATGGTCCCAAGCCTGTGCGCCTTCTTTCAAAAATTATTCACATCGCTAATACAACAGAAGATGATATTATTTTGGACTTTTTTTGTGGCTCTGCAACCACCGCTCAAGCCGTGATGGAATCCAATAAGGAAAATTCCAAGAATCAAAAATTCATCATGGTGCAACTTCCAGAAACCTGTGATAAAGGCACGGAAGCCTTCAAATCCGGCTACAAAACTATTGCCGAGATCAGCAAAGAACGCATCCGCCGTGCATCCGCTAAGATCAAAGAAGAAAACCCTGAATACGACGGTGACCTTGGCTTCAAAGTATTTAAGCTCGACTCCACCAATATCAAACCATGGGAAGTCGACTTTGATATGACGGAGCGCACCCTCGAAGACTTTATTTCCAACATCAAAACCGACCGCCGTGAGGAAGATGTTCTTTACGAGGTCCTGCTCAAGTATGGCCTCGACCTGACTCTGCCGATCACCGAACATACCATCGCCGGTCAAAAGGTATTCGATATCGGTATGGGGGCACTGATCATCTGCCTGTCGGATGCCATCTCCCTTGAGGTGGTCCAAGGCATTGCCAAGCTGAAGGATGAGCTCAACCCGGAAATCATGCGCGTGGTATTCAAGGACTCCGGGTTAAAAGATGACGTGGTTAAAACCAATGCGGTTCAGATTCTCAAACAGGCCGGCATTGTCGATGTAAGGAGCCTGTGATGGGAAAGAAACCACGAATGGACACGAATCAACACGAATTAGGTGGAACCACAGAATACACTGAAAACACGGAAGTGGGTTTTGGTGGATTGGTCGGTGATATTCGAGAGATTATCTCGCAGGCTCGATCGCTTACACGGAGAAGCGTGAACTCCTTGCAGGTCATTTCCAATTATTTGATCGGGAAAAGGCTTGTTGATAGTGAGCCGAAGGGAAAAGAGCGTGCCGAATATGGAAAGGAGACACTAAAACAGTTGTCTGCTGAGCTTACCCAGGAATTCGGCAAGGGCTATTCTGCAACAAATCTTGAATATATGCGCAAGTTCTATCGAACATATAATCCGTGCATTAAAATGATTCCTCAGACATCGCCTGAGATATCCAAGGGACAAAAACCTCAGACAGTGTCTGAGGAATTGATCGTCGCACGAATTGGTCAAACACTGTCTGCCCAATTGCCGTTAAGCTGGTCGCACTATCTTTTTTTGATGGGTATCTCAAATGCAGGTGAACGCCGTTTCTATGAGATCGAATCTGCCAATGAGGGCTGGTCACTACGTGAACTTAAACGGCAGTTCAACTCCAGTCTGTATGAACGGCTTGCTTTGAGTAAAGATAAAGAAGGCGTAAAAAAGCTATCAGAACAAGGGCAACTTGTCGAAAAGCATGCTGATGTAATCAAAGATCCACTTGTGTTGGAATTTCTCGGTTTTGAAGAACATCACCGATATTCCGAAACCGAGCTGGAGACCGCCATTATCGATAAGCTGGAACACTTTTTACTTGAACTGGGAAAAGGCTTTCTGTTTGAGGCTCGTCAAAAGCGCTTCACTTTTGATGAAGAACATTTCTTTGTCGATTTGGTGTTCTACAACCGATTACTTCGTTGCTATGTCATCATCGACCTGAAAATTGGCGAGCTAAAACATCAGGATCTCGGACAGATGCAGATGTATGTAAATTACTTTGACCGCTATGTAAAACTCGATGATGAGCAGCCCACCATTGGGATTGTGCTCTGCAAAAAGAAGAAAGACTCATTGGTAGAAATAACCCTTCCCGAAGGTGCCAATATTCATGCAACCAAATATCAAACTTATCTTCCCGATAAAGAGACTTTCAAAAAACAACTCGAAGAGGCTCAAGCAGAGTGGGAAGCAACTCACGAGGATTTCTCGGCAGTTAAAAGCAAAGGAGGAACCACGAATGAACACGAATAAACACGAATACACTAAGAAAGTGGTTGTTTCCATTTTGGAACATACCACTCAAAATAGTTTGCACAGGCTAAAAACAGAGCCGCTGAATATTTTAAATTATCCGCTTTCGGATATTTTGCGCATTTCGCGGTTAAAAAATATCAGTGTTCATCTGTGTCTATCCGTGGTTCCAAACCTCTTTCCTGTGTCTTCCGTGTATTCTGTGGTCAAAATCGAAGGTATAGTATGAAAATTAAATTTGACGCAAATCTGGACTTTCAGAAACAGGCCATAGAATCCGTCGCCGGGGTGTTTGACAAGGCTCGTGGGGTTAATACCCGAGAGCCGAGAGATGCTGAAGGCAATTACCCTGAAATGGATCAGGCGAAGTTTGATAATGGGTGTACTGAAATATCCAGTCATCTTACTGGGTTTTCTTATAGTGACCTTTTAGGCCGCGTTTGCAATGTTACTGAGATGAAAAGTGTCTATACAGCATGCACAAATGGGTACGAAAAACTCCAAATATGTCGGCTTATTGATCATGAAGAAAATGACGCTGTCATTGAAAAGTTCATTAAACAGACCTATCACATTGAAAACGAATTCATCTGCCAACTTGATCCCGCTAAATTCGACACCATTCCAGAATATGTTGTTGCCGAATGCGATAAAATCGTTGCGGGAACATCGTCATGATCATCTTAAAAACACAATCCACCACTTATAAACCAGGGGCTCAATGAAAATCCTTCACACATCAGACTGGCATTTAGGCCGGTCCCTTTACGGCCGGAAACGTTATGAGGAGTTCTCTGCGTTTCTGGATTGGTTGGCTCAGACCATTGAAGATGAAAAGGTCGATGCGCTGCTGGTTGCCGGAGATGTGTTTGATACCAGTACGCCCAGCAACCGGGCGCAGGAGCTCTACTATCGCTTTCTCTGCCGGGTTGCGGCATCCTGCTGCCGTCATGTTGTGGTCATTGCCGGGAATCACGATTCGCCGTCATTTCTGAATGCACCAAAGGAACTGCTCCGAGCGCTGAATGTGTATGTGGTCGGCTCCATGACCGATGTATTGGAGGATGAGGTCATTCCGATTTTAGATTTTGGATTGCGGAATGCGGATTGTGAAGGCGATGCAATCAACCTTGAGAAATCTGCAATCATTTGTGCGATTCCGTACCTGAGAGATAAGGATGTGCGTACTGTTGAACCCGGTGAGACGATTGATGATAAGAATCGGAAACTGGTCGAAGGGATCAAGGCACACTATGCCGAAGTGGTTAAAATCGCCGAGCGCAGACGCGAGGAAATAATTCGGCAATCCGCAATCAAAAATCCGCAATCCCAGATTCCCATCGTTGCCATGGGGCACCTGTTCACGGCAGGTGGTAAGACCGTTGACGGTGATGGTGTCCGAGAGCTGTATGTGGGGTCGCTGGCCCATGTCGGTGCGGAAGTTTTCCCCTCGGCAATCGATTACCTCGCCCTCGGGCATCTGCATGTTCCCCAGGCGGTCGGCAGCGCGGAGCACATCCGCTACTGTGGTTCGCCCATCCCGATGGGCTACGGCGAAGCGACCCAGGAAAAAAAGGTCGTGCTCATAGAGTTCAACAGTACCACGCCAAATATCCAGGAACTTCCTGTGCCGTGTTTTCAGGAGCTGGTCCGCATTGTCGGATCGCTGGATGATATCCATGCCAAGCTGGAGAAGCTCAAAAAGGAAGAAAGCGCTGCATGGCTTGAGATTGAATACACCGGCAGCGACATCATCGGCAACCTGCGCAAGATGCTCGACGAGGCAATGGCCGACTCTGCCATGGAAATCCGGCGGATCAAAAACCGTCGCGTCATGGACCGGGTGATCAGTACGGTTGCAGAAGATGAAACCCTCGATGATCTGGATGCCGGGGATGTTTTCACCCGCTGCCTGGATGCCTTTGGGGTGCCGGATGAAAGCCGGGAAGAACTGACGGTCTCCTACAACGAAATACTCAAGGATTTGATGGAGGAGGATCGTCATGCTGAATAATCCGCAGATTACGCAGAAAGACGCAGATGGGATAAGGGATAAGGAAACTTACGCCATCATTGGCGCCGCCATGACCGTTCATCGTGAGCTGGGTTGTGGTTTTCTGGAAGCGGTTTATCAGGATGCTTTGGAAAAAGAATTTCAATATCTGAGTATTCCTTATGCAAGAGAGGTTAAGCTCCCTGTCTTCTATCGTAGCGAACAACTCAACAGTTATTACCAGGCTGATTTTATCTGTTTTGATTCGGTTATTGTTGAGCTTAAGGCATTACAGAGATTATCAGGAATTGAAGAAGCGCAGGTGATCAACTACCTAAAAGCCTCAAATCTGAACCGAGCCTTACTTATAAATTTTGGTTCTAAGAGTTTGCAAAATAAACGACTGGTTTTTAATCTGCGGGAATCCGCGCAATCTGCGGATTAAAAATCATGAAAATCCTTGAACTCAGATTTAAGAACCTCAACTCCCTCTATGGCGAATGGATTATAGATTTTACCGACCCCGAATATACATCCAACGGAATTTTTGCCCTGACCGGTCCAACCGGTGCGGGCAAGTCGACCATTCTTGATGCCGTCTGTCTGGCCCTGTATGGCGCCACACCCCGCCTTGGAAAAATTACCAAGAGCGGGAATGAGATTATGTCCCGCCAGACCGGTGAATGCTATGCCGAGGTACTGTTTGAATCCCAGGCCGGCCGGTTCCGCTGTCACTGGGAACAGCGCCGGGCACGGAAAAAGGCTGAAGGCAACCTGCAGGATCAGGAACACCAGATTGCGGACGATGTTACGGGCAAGCTCATCGAGACCAAGAAAAGCCTTGTGGGTGGGATCATTGAAGAAAAAACCGGGATGGACTTTGACCGTTTCACCCGCTCCATTCTGCTGGCACAAGGCGGATTTGATACCTTCCTGAAAGCTGACGTTGAGCAGAAGTCCAAGATACTCGAGCAGATCACCGGTACCGAAATCTATTCGGAAATTTCACGCCGGGTCCATGAGCGTCAACGTGACGAGCGGGAAAAGCTGAACCTCCTGAACGCAGAAACATCAGGCATCGTGATTCTGGAGCCGGAACAGGAAAAGGAAATTCAGGATGACCTTGGGGCCAAGCAGAAACAGGAGACTGAGCTTGCCGGAAAAGCGACCGAAACCGGCAAAGCCATCACATGGCTGGCCACCATTGAAGAGCTGAAAAAGGAGATCCTCAGCCTTACGGATGAAGCCGCCAAACTAAAGGCCGATACCGAAGCGTTCAAGCCGGAGCGGGCTAAACTTGAACAGGCGACCAAGGCCGCATCACTGGACGGAACCTACGCAACGCTTGCATCCCTGCGTAAACAGCAATCTGACGATCAGACCGCCCTGAAAACAGATGAAGCCGCAATTCCTGGGCTGGAAGCTGCAGCAAAAACACAAGCTGAAGTTCACAAAGCCGCTGAGAAGCTCACCCTCAAATCCAAAGAGGATCTCAAAACGGCTGCCCCGTTGATCCGAAAAATCAGGTCCCTTGATCAAAAGATTGCGGAGCAGACAAAGAGTGTATCAGAAGGTTTTGATGCCTGTGCCAAGGAAGCTGAAAAGATTGAGACAGACAAGCAGATCCGGGTCAAGGAGCAGGAAAAACGGACTGCCGCAGAGAAAACACTTGAAGCTGCAGAGCTGTACCTCAAAGAAAATGCCCGGGATGAATGGTTGATCAGTGGACTGGCCGGTATTGAAGAACAGTTCGGCAATCTGCTCACCAGACAACAGGAGATCACACAGAAAGAAACTGACCTGAAAAAAGCCGATACGGCCGTGGCAGATGCCGTAAAGAGACTGGAGAAAGCCGCCAGGCAGTGTACCCTGAAAAAACAGGAGTTGGAGATCGCAGGTAAACATCTGCAGCAAGGCAAGGATGCCCTGATCGAATTGCTGGGTGGCAAACTGCTCCGGGAATATCGCACCGAGAAGGAGACTCTCCTTCGTGAGATGGCGTTTATCAGGAAAATCGAGGAACTTGAAGATCTCCGGGTCAAACTTCAAGACGGCTCTCCGTGCCCTCTCTGCGGCTCAACCGAACATCCGTTTGCAAAGGGAAATGTTCCGGTTCCCGATGAAATCGAGCAAAAGATAGAATCGCTGACCAAGCTGATCGACACGGCAGACGAACAGGAAGCCGCCATCAAAAAACTGGAACAGGCAGAAACCGCTGCCCGTAACAATTTGAATAAGAGTGAGAAGCTGGAAACCCAAGCCGCCAATGACAAGACGGCCGCTGAAAGAACGTTCGTTGAATTGAAAGATGTCCTTACCAAGCTTCAGGCCGGCTTTAAGCAACTCAAACTGGCAGTGGCCGGGAAACTCCAGCCACTTGGTATTACTGAAGTACCGGAGTCGGAGGTCGAGTCTCTGCTCACCCCCCTCAAATCAAGACTGAAGGCATGGCAGAAACAGGCAAAACAAAAGACCGGCATCGAAAAACAGATTGCCGGCATCGACAGCGAGCTGAAGCGGCTTGATGCCGTGATTGATACGCAGGCCAAGGCGCTGACTGAAAAACAGGAAAACCTGAAACGGCTGAAAACAGAACTGGCCGACGGAACGGAAGAACGAACGCAATTGTATGGCGACAAAAAGCCTGATGAGGAAGAAAATCGTCTGAACAAAGCCATTACCGACGCTGAAAATACCGAGAAGAAAGCCAGAGACCTGAATACCGAGCGCCAGCAGAAGCTGACAACGGCGAAGACCCATGTTGACACCCTGAAGAGGCGCATTGAGCAGAGAGCACCTGAACTGAAAAAAGCGGAAACCGACTTTTCAGCAGCTCTGATTCCGGCAGGCTTTGCAGATGAGAAATCCTTCCTCCAAGCCAGACTGCCCCATGAAAAACAGAAATCCTTAGCCTCCCGGGCCAAGGAGCTGGATAATGCGGAAACAGAGCTCAACGCAAAACAGAAAGACCGGGAAACCCGTCTGGCCGCGGAGACAGCCAAAAAGCTCACTGACAAGACGCTTGATGAGCTTGCGCCGCAGTTCAAGGCGTATGAAGAATCCCTGAAAACACTCCGCGATGCCATTGCCGGCCTCAAACACCGCTTAAGTGAAAATGCAGCAGCCAAAGAGCGGATAAAGCAAAAGCAGTCCGCCATCGACGCCCAGAAGAAAGAGTGCGCACGCTGGGAGAAGCTGCATGGACTCATCGGCTCAGCCGACGGGAAAAAGTACCGGAACTTTGCCCAGGGGCTGACCTTCGAACTGATGGTATCCCATGCCAACCGGCAGCTGGAAAAAATGACCGATCGCTATCTGCTGATCCGTGATGAACAGCAGCCGCTGGAGCTGAACGTCGTCGACAACTATCAGGCCGGTGAAATCCGCTCGACCAAGAACTTGTCCGGCGGTGAAAGCTTTATTGTGAGCCTGACACTGGCGCTGGGGCTATCCAAAATGGCCAGCCGAAAAGTCCGGGTGGATTCCCTGTTTCTGGATGAAGGCTTCGGCACCTTGGATGAAGAGGCTCTGGAGACCGCACTGGAAACATTATCCGGACTTCAGCAGGACGCCAAGTTAATCGGTATCATCTCCCATGTATCTGCACTGAAAGAAAGAATCAGCACCCAGATAAACATCACACCTCTATCCGGCGGCCGCAGCTCAATGTCCGGCCCAGGCTGTACAAGGGTTGGAATATGAATTAGAGGACAAGCAAATGACTGATTACCGCTTTATTGAAAAAGGTTACACTCAAATGATTTTTGTGGTGATCAGATAAACAGTCCCACCGGGTTCAGTTCGTGCTCTTCAAGGGGGCGATATAGAAGGCCGGGGCCCACCGGAGCATCGTAGAGTCTTCCTGGCGCCAGGCGTCTCCAGAAATGGCGGAGCCCCGGAACCATGACCTTGACCACGTTGAGGCCGACGTCCGGCCTTGTCATATCGAGAATCAGGGTGTCCATGCCCTTTTCAGCCGCCCGAAGGATGCAGAAGTTCAGGCTCTCCTCAATGCCGGGTTCACAGAGCTTCTTGTAGTCCGAAAGTGTTTTAGGGGGCAACGACCTTCCCGGGGAGAGGTAGGGCTGGTTTTCCATGGTGGCGGAATCGAGCCAGGAGAGAAAGTTTTTGTCCCCGGTAAGATATTGGGGGGAACCCCCCTTTTCCTTTGGCGGATGCACGATGGGAAGGATTTGGTTAAGTTCCACCAGGGCGCGCTCAACGGCGATGGTCGCATCCACATGGGCGCCGAACCCGAAGACAATATCCTCCCGCTCGTTATTCAGCCGGTGTGAGATCGCCCCAAAGGCTGGTATGCCCAGGTCGCTTGTGAGGTCAAGGACCGTAAGACTGCGCTGGATGGATCTGTAATATGCTGAAAGTGTTTGGAAATAGGGTTGATTGAAACTTGTAAGGTCCACCGAAGGTTTTTCCAGGCGATTGTACCACCACAGGGCCACGCTGTCCCTTTCCACCAGCTCCAGAAACCCCTGCAGGGCCGCCTCCGCAACAGAGTTTCCGGCGGCGCATCCGTTGCTGTCCGGGTATGCGTATGCCTTTTGTTCATCTTCCACCGGATACTGGGCATAACAGAAACAGGAGGGCAGGTAGCGGAATTTCCCGAGGCCCATGGACCAGACCGGTGTCCAGTGCATCTGCTCTGTTTCGGCGAAGGGAACGGGAATCAATGCGTAAAACCTGGAGCATTCACGGTTGAGGGCCTCCCGGTCCTGAAACTGCTTTTGGCTGAAGTTCATGCAGTCATTGGGGTGTATTCCCTGTTCCCCCAGGTCTGTAAGGCTGCTCTTTATGCGGGGTTCGTCTCCGTGCCAGGTCAGGCTGTAACGTTCGATGGCTTCACACAGGGCCCCTGCCTTTGCCTGGGATCTGCTGGCTCCCTTGCCGCCGCAACCGCTTCTCACATGGTTGTTGAGCCAGTGCATGGATTTGCTCCTGAATGCCATGTTGTGGCCCGAGGAAAAGTTGTGCATGGGGGCGTTTGCTATGGCGTGGTAGGGAGCGAGCTTCTGCACGACGCCGGTGATGGTGCTGATATGATGACGGTATTTTTTGAATGTTGCCTCCGGGGAGGCCTCCCGGTAACCGCCTGCAAGGCTGGCGGAACAGGCCCGGTTCTTTTTTAATGTAACCGGTCTTGGGGCGATCCTGTAGTCCTTTTTTCCGCAGGCCGGACACTGGGGGCGCCGGACCAGGAGGTGGGACTGCATATCAAGGGGCATGTTCGAAAGGGTGATGATCGTTCCTTCCAGCCGGTCGTTTGTACCGAAATAGAGCCATTTTACGATCTCCTGAACCGCAAGACCCGCAGCCGTTTGCCGGGACAGAGGAGTTCCGGCGGAAGGGATGCGCAGGTTTTGGCCCATCCCGGTGTGGGCCTTGAAGAAGGTGTTGATCTGGCGGTTATAGCTCAGCCGGTTGGCCAGGCATTCCCAGCAGGCGGTTTTGCCCGGGATAAAGAACGGGCCCAGCCACGGCTCGATGCCGTTTATCTTGAGCAGCATCCACGGTTTCTCGCTCCTCAGGGCATCGAGATTGATCTGCCGGATCATGGGATCTTCGTAGTCGCCGGTAATGACGATCGTAAGATCTGCGTTCTCCTGAACCTTGAGTCCGGCCTGTGAAAGGGCATGGATCAGCTCGGCAGGGCTGTCCGTATCCGTGGAAACGATGGATACGGTTTTGTCCGTAAGTAACGCAGCCAGCCTTCCTAGGTCCATGCCAAGGCCACTCCAGAACGCCAGTTCCTCGGGAGAAAGGGTGGATTCCGCCTCGGTGATGTAACCTGCCTGGGAAAGTTTGACCACCGTATACAGCGTTTCCGTGTAGGGCATCTCCTCGTCGAGACGGGCAAGCAGGTCATCGAGGGAGAGATCGTTTTCGGTTATGGCGGAGAGCACAAGGCAGCAGGACCTTTCGGTCAGCAGTACATTGTCCTTTTCACTGGACAGGAGTACATTGTCGTCGCCTATAAATTCCGCATGGTAACAGTATGTGAGTCTCGGATTTTTTATCATAATTTCGTTTTCCCAGCCTTTTTTTGATTCTAAGCTTCCAGTTCCAGCAGCAGTTGGGGAGAGGCGGTTACCAGGGGCACGTAATGGGCGTCGGCAATAATGGCCAGTTTATGTTCCAGGGCCCACTCCTGCTGGCGGGAACCCGTATACCGGCAATGGCGCATCACCTCTTTGGCCTGGTCTCGGTCCATGGAATATGTTTTATGGGATTGGCTGGCGAACCGGGTGTCATGGATCACATATTGATCCCAGAACAGGACCATGACCAGACTGACCGCTCTCCAGGAATCCTTCCAGGTACGAACCTCCTGTTCAAGCCTTTGGATTATGTCGGGCCGATCATGGGAGCCGCAGGGGTAATCACCGGTATAACGGAATGCCAGTTTCTCCCGGTCGGCATTTTCAGGAAAGATCACTGCATAGGCCTTTTCCGGTTGCAGGTTCGTGATTCCGTAATCCTCCGGGCGCTCCACATAGAGCCCGAATTTTTCAAAACGTACGTGGGCCAGGAGTTCCGGGGGTTGCAGATGCCGCAGCAGGGGAATGAGCTCAATGGTCTTCTCATAATCCTCGGGCCGGTCTCCCGGCAGTCCCCAGAGCAGATACCAGTAGACAAAGATATTCGTGGACATGGCATTTCGAAGCAGAGCCAGATTCTGGTGGGCCTTTACCCCCTTGTGGATGGCGTTCAAGAGCGGGGTGGTCAATGCCTCTATACCGGGCTGTATGCGGTTGACAGACGCTTTTTTAAGGTTAATCAGATCCTTGAGGGTCAGTGCGGCCACCAGCTGATAGCGCATGGAAAAACCGTCCGGAAGCCTAAGCGTGGGGAACAATTCCCGGTAATAGGAGGAGGGCGGGGTGTGATCCGTCATGAACACGATGATATTTTTATATTTTTTGCTGATCACAGCGAGTTCGGAACGAACCTTTGCAGGGCTCTTGAAGCGGTATTGGATCCGTTCATCGCAACTCAGGCCGCAGAACGCACATCTCTGCTTCTGCCCTTTCCAGCATCCCCTGCTGGTTTCATAGGCCAGGGCCAGTTTTTCCGGGCGCTTGTCTTCGAAAAAAAGGTCTGCCTGGTGAAAATAGGCGGCATAGTCGGGCAGGGGTAACAGGTCCATGTCCTTTACGGGGCCTCCCCTGAGGATGCGATGGTCAGGGCGCTTTCCTTGGGTATATCCTTTTAGGAACTGTGCATATGCCGCCTCGATTTCTCCTTGGAATATATAATCCACATTACTGTTCATCGCCGCAATGCCCCTTGCCATGGCAGCTTCGCAGTTCAGCCCCCCTATCATGAAGAGGGTGTCGGGTGCGGCTGACTTTATCCTGTCGATAAGGGCAAGGGCGCAGTTGATCTGTTCCCAGCCGATATTGAGCCAGATGATCTTGTATCCCCTTGCCGCTACAACAGGTGCCACCTGGTCCGAGAATGAGAAGCAGGTCTCTTCCAGGTCAAGCCAGGGCAGTGGATCGAATTGAGGATCTACCGGGTGGGGAGCCGGAGAAGGTCTTTTCTTTTTGTTTTCCCCCAGGGCAAAGAGCTCCTCCTGGGGAACGCCCAGCTGCGGTAGAGCATGAGCGGCCCGGGCAAACAGCCGTTCCCCTACCATCCAGGATCTGGGTGCGTTGCCGGTTTTTTCAAATCGATCAATGCCGATCATGGAGGCGAGCAGAACGTTCAAATAGAGGACTTCGGCCCCAAGCCCGCTGTCGATGGAGATGGATTGAAGGAGATGGGGGTCCAGCATGGCGCCGAGACAGGATCTGGAAAACGGCGGAACGATAAAAAGGACGTCACCGCCGGACAGGGCCGAATTGATTCTGCTGGCTATATTTTTATCTTCGTTTTGGGTCATGGCATAAAACTCGCCATTCACTCATGATGGTTAAATATGGCTGGGCATGGGATGCCGGCCAATCCGTTCAAAGCCGGAATCCAAGAATCAGGATGTCATCGACCTGCGGAAAGTTGCCCTTCCACTCTTTAAACCGGTTGTATAATGTTTCTTTCTGTTGATGCAGGGGGGTCCCGGAGATATCCAGGAGCAATTTTTTAAAATGTCCCTTCATGAACTTTTTTCCGGATTTCTCGCCGATCTGATCGATGAAACCGTCTGAAAACAGATAGAGCATATCGCCTTCTTCCAATGAAATATCATGGGCCGTGAAAGGCTTCTCCCTGTGGTGAACGGCAATGGGCATCCTGTCGCCCTTGAACTCGAGGAGCTTTTCGTCCCTGATCATCAACAGGGGATGATGGGCTCCTGAGAACCGGATCCTGCGGGCTTTGAGATCAATGGTGCAAAGCCCCATATCCATTCCCTCCTGCTGCTCGGCGGGATCACCGTGCTGCTTGAAAGCGGTTTTTACCTTTGTCCTGAGCTCTCCCAGGATCTGGTCGGGAAAGAGCCTTTTCTGTTCAGCCATCCTCGGCACGATATCATTGAGAAAAGCGATGCCCAGCATGCTGACCAGGGCACCGGGGACGCCGTGTCCCGTACAGTCTGCAACCGCCGTGATGATCTTGTCTTCGATTTTCCGAATCCAGTAGAAATCTCCGCTGACCGTTGCACAGGGGCGGAAAAAAATAAAATGGTTCGGCAGAAGCGCCGCAATGGTCCCATCGTCGGGCAGAGCCGCGTCCTGGATGCGCACGGCCTGTGTGACGCTGTCGGTGATCTTCTTGTGGTTTTTAGCAAGTTCCCTGTGGCTCTCCTCGAGTTCTTCGTGCACCCTCTGAAGGTCGTGGGTTCGCTGCCGGACCTTTTCCTCCAGGTCTTCATAAAGTTCTGCATTCTCCATGGAGATGGCAATCTGGGTGGAAAGCATGCTGAGCACCTCCAGGCGTGACGGCGTGAAGGCCCCTTCGATCAGGTTGTTTTCAAGGTAAACCATACCGGTAAGTTCCGTTTGCTTGATGATGGGAAAACAGACGGCGGATTTCGGCTGATGTCGGGTGATATACTCATCTGAACCGTATTCGGGACTCCGGGAGAGGTTTTCAAATACCAGGGTCTCCCGGGTACGGGCCACGAAATGGATCACGGCAAGGGGGATGTTCCGGGAATCGTCAACGGGCAGTGCCTGGAGCACCTGAGTTCCGGTCTCCAGGCGCCCTTCTCCCTGGATGAGCAGACGACCGTCCTGATTTCGAATCAGGACAACTGTCCGGGCCCCTGCGTTTTCCATCAGGATTCTGAGCATCCTGTCCAAAAGCTGCTGCAACTGTACCTCTCTGGAAAGGGTCTGGGATGCCTTTAAAATGGTGGCGATATCCAGGTGGCCTGCGCTCGTTTTGGCCATGGTTCCCGTCGTGAAGTTCATGTTCGCCTTACCCGGGTATGATGAATGGCCCGTATACTTGGGATAATTGGTATCGAGGTGGGACACCTTTGCAGCGGCTCCCCATTGCTGATAACATGCCCTGGCCTCGCTGAAATACAGGGAGGCGATCCTGTCTCGCCCGTTGTGCATGTAGAATCTGGCCGCAAGTTCGTTTGCAATGGCCGCTTCGTTTATATACGCGTTTTCAATTGCTTTTTCGATTGCCCTGTCGTAATGCGCCCCCGCCTGGCAAAAATTTCCCTGTATGCGGTGCATTTCAGCTTGCAGCAGATGGTATTTATGGGAGAAATTGGTAGAGCCGATTATTGCCCAGCTTTTCATCACTTTCAAGCCTGCCGCAGCCTTTGTAAGGAACGCTGCTTTCTCTTTTTCATCCTCTGTTACGGTGTGAAGATGCAGATAGGCCAGGGTGAAATAGAGGTAGTAATCGCTGGTGATGTATGTCAGGCGTGCCCGGATCCGGCTCCAGTTTTCTTCGAAAATCGCGACATCGGAAGACAGTCGGTCGTTGCGTTCAAAGATGACTGCGGATTTTACCCTCATCAGATACTCGCACATCCTGCATAGCCTCAGGGCATCGGGGGGCAGACCGCTGGATATCTTTTCAAAATCCAGTTCAATGATCTCCGAAGGGAGCACCTGGCCGGTCAGTTCGGCATTCAGGTGTATATCGGAGGCAAAGAGCGCAAGCATAATTCTCTCCTTTTGAAGGGAGAGATGCGGGCGTATGAAGATGAGTTTTTCATACCAGACGGAGAGCGGGGTGCTGCTGCGCGCCAGAAACGCCATGTAGTGGGCGATGATATAGCCGCCGTAAACATAGTCGCCGGCATTGAGCGCAAAGGGGTGAAGGTCGATCAGGCTTTGCGATACCTCCCTGTAATGCTGCCGGTTTCCTGCTATATAAAGGTAAAAGGGGGTGATGGATCTCACGCGCATGGCATCGTCGCATAACCGGTTTTCGATCAGCTCACGGGCAATCTTTCCAATCTTATACGCTCCGGAAATATCACCCGCAACGATTCGTACGGTGCCGTAGAGGCAAAGAACATAAGGCGTTTCCGGACACAGTCCGTTCTCAAGGATCAACGCCGTCATCCTTGAGGTCAAAAGCGGCAGTATGTTCTGGTACTTGGAAAACATGAAGGCCGTTGCGCCCGTATAATAAAGGCGCAGGATCAGCCTTGTTTCCGGGTCGTCCATCGGCGGCAGATTGATGATATTATCCATACCATAACGTTCTATCAGGGTTTGCGTACTGTTGATTTCCCTGCCGATATGGGAAGGTTCCGGTTCGGTTGGAATGGAAACCCCCAGGGATGTGAATATCTCCAGGATCTTTTCCGCAGCTAAAAGATGCTGATTTTGCGCGATAAGGTTCATAATGCGGTATTCATGGGCAACGCAGCGGTGGGATACTGAAAGTGCCGATGATAAAACGGTGTCGATATGGACTTCAAGCTGCCCGGTATCCCGGGACAGGAAATAACATTGAATGGCTTGATCATATATTTCCCGGGTCAGATCATAATGATTTTGCCAGTGGTTTTCAGGTAGAAGCGCAAGGGCCGTCCTGATATAATCCGTACTGATATTGAAGGCTGCAGAGAGCCTGGCCTTTTTACTTGCAGAGAGGTTCAATCTTACAAGGATCAGTTTCTCATCATTATCGCAGATCCGGTCCATGCCCATATTGAGGTGGTTGACGACATTGAAAAGAACATTTCCGACCTCTTTTATCTCATGGAATCGATCCGGCAGCGCCATGGAATTTAACAGCAGGCGGCCGATGGAAAGATGCAGTTTCTGTCGGGTCGAAAGATCTATCATGCTGTAAACGGCTTGTTGAACCCGATCATGAATAAATTTGTACCGGTTTTCTCCCTCCGCCTGGATCAGTTCTTGAATTAAGGCGGCTTCAAGCAGCAGGGTCAGTGCTTCTGTTGATTGACCTGAAATAACGGACAGGGTAGAAAGTTCGAAGGCCTGGCCGATACATGCGGCCAGCCTTAAAATGCCCTGTATTTCATCTGACAGCTGTTCTATTTTCTGCACCAGTAGGTTCACAACATTGTCTGTTATGTTCAAAGCCCTTATTTCGGCTGTATCCCATGACCACCTTCGATGTTTAAAATCAAAATCCAGGAGCCCCCTTGCGTGGAGATTTTTCAAAAACTGATTGAAAAAGAACGCATTGCCCCCGGTTTTTTGAAAGATGAGGTCAGCCAGATCTTCGGTGACCGCAGGATCCGTATCGGACCGCAATGTATGGGCAAGCCATTCTTTAACATCGGCTGGCGTGAGATTGCCGACATTAATGGTGGTGACTTGAACATCGTTCTCAGCAAGCCTTTGGATGAAGGGCAGGAAGGGGTGGTCGGTGGTGATTTCGTTATCCCTGTATGCGCCGACAACGAGGAGATATGAATTTTCAATGTCTTCACTGATCAGACTCAACACGGAGAGGGATTCGAGGTCGGCCCATTGCAGGTCGTCTATAAACAGGACGACAGGTTTCTCTTCGGTTGCAACGGCTTTTAAAAAAGAGGAAAACACATGGTTAAAACGCCCCATCGCCTGGTCGCCGCCGATTTCAGGGATGTCGGGTTGTTTGCCGATGATCTCCATGAGGTTGGGAACAATATCCGTCAACAACTTTCCCAGCGGATTCACGGCATTTAGAATACGCGCCTTCCATTGATCCAGCACGTCCTGGGGCTCGCTCAAGAGCAGATCGCAGAACTGGCCGAGCGCCAGGCCCAAAGCCGCGTAGGGAACCGATCGCTGCAGCTGATCGAATTTCCCGCTGAGGAAATATCCCTGATCCCGGGTTATGGGTTTATGCAGTTCGCTTACAAGGGAGGTTTTCCCGGTTCCGGGAAGACCGGCAACCAGAACCACCTCCCTCTTTTTTTGCCCAAGCCTGTGGTATGCTGCCAAGAGGGATGACCGCTCATCAATCCGGCCGTACAACGTCTCCGTAACCTGCAGTTTCCCCGTGTAATCCTTTTCTCCGAGGGTGAACGCTGCCTCGACGTTTTCGAACGCCCTGAAAAGATCATATTGCAGGCCCTGAACGGATTGATAGCGTTTCCTTGGATTTTTTTCTATCAATTTAAGTATGATGCAAGAAAGGGTGTTCGGTAGCGTTGTGTTTAATTCATGGGGCGGCAAGGGGGCGCGGGCCAGGTGGGCATAAACGATTTCAAGGGGATTTTCATATTCGAAAACAGGAACGCCGGTGATCATTTCATAAAAGGTGATTCCAAGGGAATAGAGGTCCGACCGATGGTCCACACGGCGGTTTACCCTTCCGGTCTGCTCCGGTGAAATATAGGACAATGTGCCTTCCAGGGAATCGGGATTACCGTTGTATAAAATTTTTTGGTTGAACTTTGTGGCAATATCAAAATCGATAAGGTTAATTTTGGCACTGACTGGATTCCATATGATATTATCGGGATTGATATCCCGGTGAATGATATCCTGCTGGTGAACGGCTGAAATGGCCTCCATGAGTTGCCCTGAAATTACCTGGAACCTGGCAAGGGAGAGGGGGGCGCTTTGAATCTCCTCCTTCAGGGTGTGCCCGTCGATATCTTCCAGTACAAGGATACTGAAATCGCCGGTTGTAATAAAATCAATTGGTTTGACCACATAGTCGGAGGTAATCCGGCAAAGCAGCTCATATTCGTTCTGAAGGCCGTGCAGGTATTTAAAGTGAAATGCTGATTTTTTCTTCAGTACTTTCAAGATGCGGGACGAAGCGGTTTCTTTATGTCGGGCGCGGTAGACGATATACTTCTGATCGTGATACAGCGTATGCATTATCTTATAATCGGCAATATTCATATGTGGCCCTTATCTTCCCGCAAGAGGATTTACACCTAAAAATAACTAAAAGAAAAAGCCCCTAAAAGGAGAGTTTTGATAGTTCAATGATCCCCGGTTAGAGACTTTATGACTCACTTTAACGACCTTGTCGTGATAACCTGAACTAACAGCTTGTCAGGATAATCTCCGCACCATCCTGGAATTTAACCTCTCCGAGGATATCGGTATAGAGATCAAAAAACGGCATCACGACAACGCCCTGTACGTCGGGGTCATTCAATGATGCGTGGACGTTGACATCAATTTCGCCCTGCTCTTTCAATACGACCTTTTCCATATGTTTCGTATGGTCCCTCATCTCCTCGACAACCTTAAGGCATAGTTTGCCCTCATAGATCGCAATCTTTCCCTCCGCCGTCTTGAGGAAGAGCGCAGGAAAACTCTGCCCGACCTTAAGATGGATGGAAACCTTTTCCGGTATCACCATACCGATACCGTTCAAATAGGGACGTGGATTCTCGAAAAAGCTGTCGCGGTTTTTTTCATCCCTGCCGCAGGTCAACATAAGCTCCATATAGTTGATGCAGATATCTCTTATTTTCTGATCAATCTTATGTGATTTTTTTACCGTGATCTCTTCTGCGCTCATAATAATCTCCTCTCAGTTGTTAGTACATGTTCATCGGTAATCAACTCTTTCCCATCAGTTATGAGCTATGGTTCGGATCAATACTCATGTTTTATTCGGTTTTTTTCGACAAGGCCGATTTGGGAACCACCTTGCCGCCGATTCCCCACTGGCCCAGGGGAACTTCTTCGATAATGCAGGTCGTATGGGGCAAGACCTTTTCCATGGGAAGGGGCCGAGCTCTGACCTCCGCAACGACTTCGGAAACGCGCCTGATGACCTCTTCCTTTTCCTCATCCGTCAGGGCGCCTTCGAGTAACTTGATGTTTATAAATGGCATTTGAACTCTCCTTGGGGTAAAATTTTTAAAACGAATTCGGCGGCAATCCGAATGCATCCGCTCAGGTGTCCGTAAGTATGTACCGGCCTGACCTTTGCCGGGCAGGGAAGCGATCACTCGGTTGCGCCCCGCAGCCTTTGCTTTATACAGGCTTGCGTCGGCAATGGCAATAAGGTCTTCTTTTGAATTACTTCCTTCCGGGAACAGAGTGGCCACGCCGATACTCACGGTAACACAGTCCGCCACATGAGAGTATGCATGGGGATAGTTAAGGGCCATGACCCTGGTTCGAAGTCTTTCCGCCGTTTCCAAAGCACGTTCCGTTTCCGTTTCGGGCAGGATCGCCGCGAACTCCTCGCCGCCGAACCGGCATAGTTGGTCGCTGGCCCTGCACAGGGAGTCTGCGAGGGTTCGGGCAACCTTTCTAAGGCAATCGTCACCCACGGCATGTCCGTAATGGTCGTTTACGAGTTTGAACAGGTCGATATCCAGCAACAGGAGGGAAAGGGCGCGGCCGCCCCTTTTTGCACGAAACCACTCATTGGTCAGGGCATCATCGAAAAATCTGCGGTTGTGAAGCTCCGTGAGCCCGTCGACCATTGCCAGCTGTTCGAGAAGTTCACTCTTTCTTCTTAGCCTCAGGTGATTTTCCACCCTCACCTGCACGATGATCGGATTGAAGGGCTTGGTGATATAGTCGACGGCGCCGAGGCTGAAAGCCCTGGCTTCATCAACGGATTCCTTGACCGCCGTTACAAATATGATCGGAATGTTCCAGGTCTTTGGCGAGGCCTTGAGTCTTTTGCAGACTTCATACCCATCCATTTCCGGCATCATGATATCCAGCAGTATCAGGGACGGCGGATTTTCGCCCCCGGCAATGGCCAGGGCTTTCTCACCGCTGAGCGCGGTAACGACCTTGTACCGGCTTTTGAGGGCCTCTTTTAAGACAAAGAGGTTCTCCTTGAAATCATCCACGATCAGTATTTTTTCAGTTTTCATAAGGGCGTTCGAGCTCCATGATATCTATAGCCTGATGTTCAGTTTTTCAGAAAGTTTTGTAAGACCGACCAGGGCTGCATCCATCTCGAAATTGTCGATGCTCTTAAGAATAACGATATACTCCCGGCTTTCGCCACAGGGTCCAAGGGCTGTTTTGAGTTTGCTGATCCGCTTTTCCACCTCATCGAAATCTTCCTCCAGAAGTTCGATGATCTCCTTGATCAGTGAGCCCACGACGCCGATGTCCACCTTTTTCCATTCTTCTTCAGCAGGTTGGTGATCGGCCGGAGCGCTTTTCCCTATGGCGTCCACGAGGAATCTTAAGGATGCCGTCACCTCGTCTATACACAGGTTGAAATATTTCAGGGCAGGCGCCAGTTCCTTGTTGCGTTTCTCTTTGATGATCGTTTCCAGCTCATCTGCTCCCGCAAACAGGTGTACGGCTCCGATGTTTCCGGCAGCCCCCTTGAGGGCATGGAGTCGATACTCGATTTTTCCTATATCTTCCTTTTCAAATCCCTGCTGCAGCTCCTGTTTGAAATCACCGAAATTTTCAAGAAACAAGGTGCTAAGTTTCAAGTACAGATCCGTGGATCCCCTGAGACGGGGCAGGCTTTCCGATATATCCAGGCCGGGCAGGTGAACCGGAAAATCATTGTCTTTCAGGAGAGGGGCTGCTTCCCGGGGGCGGGAGGGGGCGCCTTTGGTCCCGGGTGGCAGGGACAGAGTGTCGGGATCAATCCATCTTAAAAGGGTATTGAACAGAAGGGATACCTCGACGGGCTTGGTCACATAATCGTTCATCCCTGCCTGGATGCATTTTTCACGGCACCCTTTTGTTGCATGGGATGTGAGGGCGATGATGGGAACAGGCACGTTATCGGCTTTCGCGATGTTATTCCCGGCATGCATTTCAAGTTTTCTGATCTTCCGGGTCAACTCATAGCCGTTCATGTCCGGCATCTGAATATCCAGGAAAACGGCCTCAAAAGGCCTTGGGCCCTTCAGGGTTTCGGTGAATTTGAGGAGGGCCTGCATTCCCGTGGAAGCCGTGGTCACCCGTATTCCGCCCCATTCCATGATCTCTTTGTTCACCTGAAGATTGATTTCGTTGTCGTCCACCAGGAGAACCTCGGCGCCTTCAAGGGCGGGGGAATCCGGAATGATATCCGGCCCTCCGGCCTTAAGGGAATTTGCCTTTTCCGACAGCGCGTATGGATCCGCAGGGGCTTGGCAGGCTGTGCTGAACTCGGCTTCGAACCAGAAGGTGCTGCCCTCTCCAGGGGAGCTGAACACCCCAATCCGGCCCTTCATCATCTCCACGATACGTTTGCAGATCGTAAGGCCCAGGCCGGTACCGCCGAACTTGCGGGACGTGGATGAATCGGCCTGGGTAAAGGGTGAGAATACCAGCTCTTGCTGCGCCTTCGTCATGCCGATGCCGGTGTCTTTTACCTCAAACCTGAGACGAATTCGATCCTTTCCCTTTTTCACACACAGGGCCTGGACATGGATATGTCCCTGAAGGGTGAACTTCACGGCATTGGTAGTCAGGTTTACGAGAACCTGGTGCAGCCGCAGGGGGTCGCCCACAAGACAACAGGGGATCTGCTTGTCTATATCGATGCTCAGCCGGATCTTTTTTTCGGAACATTTCGAATAAAAAAGATCCGGCAGGTTTTTCAAAAGGTCGACAAGGGAAAACTCCGTATCTTCGAAGTCGAGTTTGCCGGCTTCGATCTTGGAGAAGTCCAGGATCTCATTGATGGTGCCCAGAAGGGTGTGGGCCGATGCGCTGATCTTGTTGATATAGTCATGCTGTTTGGGGGAAAGATCGGTTTTTAAGATCAGGAGGCAAAGGCCTATGACGGCGTTCATGGGCGTCCTGATTTCATGGCTCATGTTGGCCAGAAAGTCGCTCTTGGCATTTGTGGCCGCCTCCGCCGCCTCCTTGGCGTGCTTGAGATCGTGATTGAGACGGTTCATCTGATTCTGCTGCCTGTCGTTCAAGCGGATCAAGCGCTTATGCTCGTTGAGAAGCTGTTTGAAATTAGCGGCCAGCCGGCTGTACTCCTCTCTGAGGCGTTCGAAGGAGAGACCGGTATCGGCTAAAACGATTTCGGAATGGCTGACGACGTTCTCTTCAAAGCTGAATAGGGATGCTGTCGTCATTTAGGAGAGATCCTTTGAGACTATATTAAAGGTAATCGATTCCATTCCCATCCGGAACTCTTCGCCGTCTTCGTGGGCATCCTCGTCTTCACTATCGTAGTACCAGTTTACAACGATGGCGCAACCCTCGGTGCCCTTGTTGCTCAAGAGGTTGAAAATATTCATATATACCTTCGAGGAACTGCTGTTGTAATAGCCGATGTCCATATTCAGGACAAATACCCCGGGCAGGTCACTTACGAGATAACCCTCCAGCCATGAGATGATCGGCTTGTAGAATACAAATGTGTTTTCAGGGAAGCTGTTACCTCTGATGGTTAGGCTTCGATCTTCGGAATCGAATTTCACCAGAGGCGTATCTTCCGTTGCTGCTATATTTGGTGCATCCATGTATCATTCCCCGTCATACATAGCTTGTGATGGAAAAATAGGCACGGTCTTCATCCACTCTATCAAATGTAATATTAAGGGGGCGGCTCGATTTTTTTGCGATTTCGATAAATCCCAGGCCGGCACCCATGCCCTCCTCGTCCCTGACTTCATTGAGCTGGCCACGATAAAACTGAACGATTTCACTTCGATTCATACTGCTGAGCCGCTCCACCTTGGAGCGGATGATGTCGACCTTGCTCCTCTCCACCGGGTTTCCGCAGGAGATGAAAAAAGCATCATCCCTGCGGCCGATCATCAGTATTCCGTCACCGATATCTCTGAAGTTCTTGTTGTCGCAATATTTCGCAGGCTCCGAGGAGTAGAAGGTCACATTCTGCAGAAGCTCGATGACAATGGATATGATCCGATTGAGCTGGGTTCTTGTGGCAATCTCCAGCTCCTTGCGGCAGTGGATATTTCGGATGATATCCTTGAGCAGATTCTGGGAGAGGGTGCCGTTGAAAAAGAAAAAAACTCCCTGGGCCTTCAACTCTTCATGAAACTCATATGCGGATTTATGATAAGACATCATTTTTTTCATCTCCGGAATTCTCAACTATGGATTCCTCCTTCGAGTTCAAGTTGGAAGAAATACAGCTCTCTGCATATTTAAGGGGCACCTCCTTATCTGTGTTGGTAATACTAAATTCATACTCTATTTTTTTCTTTGTCATCTGTCAAACCCTTAAGAAAACCCCAAATCCACCGCCTATTTTTCTGAACACCTGTCCAAGGACAATTTCGGGAAATTTTTTCTCGGAGTGCGGCTAGTTATGTCAGAGAAACGAGGTGTTGGGTAACGTTAACCTCTCTTGCGGAACAATTCGTCTAATTTAAGTACAATTTAGGCGCAATTATCCCATAATCGGTAGAAAAGTTCCATTTTTTGATAAAAAAAATCTCATATGATTATCCTGAGGGAGCCCAGGTTCCATTTAGCAATGCGATTCGCCTGCGTGCTTCAACAAGGAGAGCATAAGATGGATGCCGTTTAGATAAACGCAATATCAGACTGCGAGAATGTTCAATGACTCTGCCTGGAATATTGATAACCGAAAATCGGATGGCTTTCATTCGCTTTGTCTTCATGCAGGGGGACAAGGCTAAATATCACCGCCATTTTTTGCCCTTGGTCTCGCATTACTCATATATTTCATTAAGAATGTCATCCGGTTGCGGGTTGAAAAACAGATCCTGACCGTTCCACTTGCAGCGCAACAATATATTGAGTTCGGCGAAGCGGGTCGGGTTATCCTTTGCATTGATGGGCCTTTCTTCACAAGACGTTTCGCGAGGACTAATTTTGAGTTGCGCACAGCGGCCGGTACACCCCTGAAGGGTCGTTCGACCTTATTCCGCGCCCGGTCATCAACTTTATCCCGTGTCAGAATGGAAATAAAGGTCTATGACATACCAGTCAAAGGGCGTTATGATTTCCGGGTGCTGAATCTGGAAAAGCCTCAACCGAAAGATATGGAGAAACGGCTGCAGCTTCGCCCAGTATAATCGGGACATGGCTGGAGGTCGGTAAAAGCTCAACATTGGAATTCAAAAAAAATGGATCATTCAGCGCGGTGGACAATGAGGGAATGGCCGTGAGTGGAAAATACACGCGTTTAAAAAATGGGCGCGTGAAGTTCGATATCATGTACGGTGACGGTTCCGTGGAGATAGTGATTCTATACGTTTCTGTAAGCGAGGATGAACTGACAGTTGTCAGCGACCGCCCCGGCGACATGGAAAAATATAGAAGAATGAGGCAATGAACTATAGGTAGGTGAGCCCAAATGACCATCAGGATTTTGCAAAACGTTTTCGGATTGATTTCGATTTTTTTGATCTTTCCCACCATCGTATGGTCTCAAGAAACGGTGATTGCGGCAACGAAGGTGGGAGAATGCGAGCTTAGGGTGGAAGTGAACGATCAGTGGCACACGATGAGATTGCGGGCATTTCATCCCCTATCCACCGGGTGCGATATCGGCAGAGAGTCAATGCTGCCGATTCTTGATGAAGCATTTTCAAAGATTCGATCGCCGCAGCTTGATAGAAGCTATGCATCTTTGTATCTTGGAAGGCTTATTGACTACCCATGGATGTGTCAATATCTGGCGAATGCCGCACGCACAAATGGCGGCTGGGATTCAAGAAAAGGGAAGCCTGTCGCCATGGATATTAATAAATATGTATCCAGCCTTCTCTTTAGAAAAGAACTGCTGGCGCCGATAATAGATGTTTTGGCAAAAAATGGATACAGCGTCACTGGCGTGAGTGTGGAAAAAGTGCTCGTCGGCAGCTTTCACGACGTTCCATTATATCAGGAGAAGATGTTTCGGGGGCGGGTCCCTTTTGATGCGCAAGTCTGGCTCCGACTTGAGAAGGGCTGATCGGTGCAACAACGAACCATTTCAAGCCTAAAACCGACTTTTATTCAGACGCGCATATTTCGAAATTGAACCCCGGAAAATGATGAAAGAGAGCATGATGAAGACTCAGATCCTTCCCCCAAAGATTAGTCGTTCGGTTGCGTTGTCATAATATTGCTCGCCGATTGGTTGAGTTAAAAAGTGTGGAAGTACAGGGAAAGTCCGGAGCAGACCGCCATCGAAAAATTGCGCCTCGTCGCCAATGTAGTCCTCGCCTCCCAAAAACTCAGTTTGATCTTACCAACATATATATAATGCAAAAAAAACGACCAAAAGAACGCCTGTGAAAAATTAAAATCATGAGGTATATTAAAAAGGAGATTTTTTTTGCGGTATCATTACCGAAAACGGTTAATATAAAGACAGGACGTTGCAATGCCGGAAATTACGAGGTTTTACGGGATCATTATCAAACTCTTTTTTGGGGACCATCCACCACCACACTTTCATGCTGTGTATGGTGTTTCGATATCAACTCTTTAAACGTGATTGAAGGGGATCTTCCGCCAAGGGCCAGGAAATTAGTTTTGGAATGGGCTGAGAAATATCAGGCTGAATTAAAGACAATCTGGGAAACTCAAGAATTTAAAAAATTACCACCTTTGGAGTGATTTTAAAAATGATTGTACCTAAAATAAAAATGGCAGTCGTGGCAGATCAAAATACTCTCGTTATTACATTTGTTAACGGAGAGGTAAAAAAATACAATATCAGCAGGCTGTTAACTAATGAGATGTTTTCACCTCTTAAAAATCAGGCATTTTTCAGAAACGTTAAAGTGGAGCCAGGCGGATATGCTGTATATTGGAATGATATGATTGATATTAGTGAATATGAATTATGGAAAAACGGAATTTCTGAAAACCCTTCAAACGCCTAATTGCTTCTAACAATCAGTTTCCTGAATATAGAGTCATCAATGGCACAATCAGATTTATAATGTTTTTCAACACACCTGAATTTACAGATAGTCTGGGGGCGTTGTTCGACCGAAAAACGGGGACTGGCCGAAGGGTAGTCTTCACCTCGGCCCCTTGGTTTGATCTTTCAGATTTTCGATTCAGGTCACCAATAACAAAAGTAGCCAACGCCGCTTCAAAATTGGCTTGGGTATCCTTAAATACCATAAGTGCTTAGTTTTCTGCTGTATAAAAACAAGCTGAATTTTACAATTTATTTAATCTAATATTCCTGCTCCAATATGATTCGCAACAGACAAATAAAATAAGAAACAAACTTTACGCTTGTGTTTTTTAGCACGTATTGGTTTAGATAAGCATTCTTAAATATTCATGTTGGTCTAAAATTGGAATGATAGCCATGATTCGAGAACTTTCGGAGAACGAAAAAAGTAAGAAAATTTTAAAGATTTGGGGAATACTTGTAGCAATAATTTTAGGGGTGGCAGCAATTCTCAACAACTATGATGTTTTACGCAATAAGGGTAGGCTATTCTTGTGTGATGTGATTTCCTTAATTGGTATGGAAACAAAAATATCTATCTGCAAGCCTATAATAGAATCAAAAACGAATGTTAAATTATATAAACACTTAACATTCCTTAAGCAGCATGAAAATCAACTTGATGATACTCAACGTAATCAGTTACGGCAATATGAAGATCATCTAATAAGAAAAGCATTTGAAGGATTGAAAAAAGGGATAGACGAAAAAATACTACCTATTGATTTCCAAGCTGAAAAAGATGCGCAAAAAGCTATTACCGAAGCTGTTAAGGAAGGTAATACTGACGAACGACAAGCTCTACTCATGATCGCAGAGGATGATATTAATGGCGGATTAGACTTGTTAATTAAATCGGCATCTAAAACAGCAGCTGAGAATATCAAGCAATGGAGGCGTATTGGCAGGTTAGCATATGAAGTAGACGTTAAAAAAGCATTAAATGCATACGAAAGAGTCATTAAAATCGATTTTTCTGAACCTTGGGACGCCATTTACTTGGGACGACTTTATAGACGATCAGGGCAAATTTATAAAGCTCAACGGTTATATTTTAGGACGTTGGCTCATTTGCCCGAGGTGGATTTGAGGAATAAATCCGTTTTATGGAATGAAATAGGCGACGTACAAAAAGATCAAGGAGATCTTGCCAGGGCATTGAAAAGCTACCAGGCGGCTATGGAAATAAGAGAACGGCTTGCCAAATCAGACCCGGGGAACGCTGGATGGCAAAGGGACCTGTCTGTGTCTTATGAAAAAATAGGCGACGTACAAAAAGATCAAGGAGATCTTGCCGGGGCATTGAAAAGCTACCAGGCGGCTATGGAAATAAGAGAACGGCTTGCCAAATCAGACCCGGGGAACGCTGGATGGCAAAGGGACCTGTCTGTGTCTTATGAAAAAATAGGCGACGTACAAAAAGATCAAGGAGATCTTGCCAGGGCATTGAAAAGCTACCAGGCGGCTATGAAAATTTCCGAACGGCTTGCCAAATCAGACCCGGGGAACGCTGGATGGCAAAGGGACCTGTCTGTGTCTTTAAATAAAATAGGCGACGTACAAAAAGATCAAGGAGATCTTGCCGGGGCATTGAAAAGCTACCAGGCGGCTATGGAAATAAGAGAACGGCTTACCAAATCAGACCCGGGGAACGCTGGATGGCAAAGGGACCTGTCTGTGTCTTATGAAAAAATAGGCGACGTACAAAAAGATCAAGGAGATCTTGCCGGGGCATTGAAAAGCTACCAGGC
The DNA here is from genome assembly GCF_963665355.1 of uncultured Desulfobacter sp. Taxonomy (GTDB): domain Bacteria; phylum Desulfobacterota; class Desulfobacteria; order Desulfobacterales; family Desulfobacteraceae; genus Desulfobacter. The sequence continues at coordinate 1,878,177 of NZ_OY762229.1, read as the reverse complement.
GGATATGGAAATAAAAGAACGGCTTGCCAAATCAGACCCGGGGAACGCTGGATGGCAAAGGGATCTGTCTGTGTCTTTAAATAAAATAGGCGACGTACAAAAAGATCAAGGAGATCTTGCCGGGGCATTGAAAAGCTACCAGGCGGCTATGGAAATTGCCGAACGGCTTGCCAAATCAGACCCGGGGAACGCTGGATGGCAAAGGGACCTGTCTGTGTCTTATGAAAAAATAGGCGACGTACAAAAAGATCAAGGAGATCTTGCCGGGGCATTGAAAAGCTACCAGGCGGATATGGAAATAAGAAAACGGCTTGCCAAATCAGACCCGGGGAACGCTGGATGGCAAAGGGACCTGTCTGTGTCCTATGAAAAAATAGGAAATATTCATGAGGCTAATGGAAACATTTTATTAGCTATCAAGGCATACGAAAAAAGTTTGCCTTTAGCCAAAGATCTTGCTAATCAGTTTCCAGACCATCCTTTATTCCAATCAGATATCGCTATTACAAAAAATCGACTATCCCAACTTAAATCTAAATTGTGAAGAAAAAAATCTTATTATGTTTTTTAAGTTGGTAACGGTAAATAAATATTGTTATTTGAATGTTGACTATGTCTATTTATGCTCACCAAGGCCTATTTCAAAGCAGCGCTCAATAACAGAAGCATTGTGGAGGTGGGAGCCTTTCAAACTTCACACCGCAGACTATGTCAAAAACGAAACCCCGCCAATAATCGGTCCAAAGGCCCGGACTATTATTAATAGTCATAGCCATTCTCAATCCATCATTAGCGCTCTTAAAGATGCGAAAAGATAAAATTCAAAAAGTTAATTTCTATTCCATATCTGTTTTAGTGTTGATTTGTCTTTGTGTCGTATTTATGGGAGGCTCTTCCGGAAACCGGGAACTGACTTTTAAATTTTGTTGTGGGGAAACCCGGTGAAAGACCCGGTCCGCCTGTGGAGGTGATCAGAATTTTTCCTAAGCCGGGTTTAAACAGATAAATGGGATTGAACGATTTCAGGATTATCCTCAAGCTCCCGGGTGGTCAGATTATTGACAATTTCCCCCCGTGTGTCCATGAGATAGTGGCGGCTTGCGACCTTGAGTGCCATTTGGTAGTTTTGTTCGACAATCAAAAGGGTGATGCCCGATTGGACGCAAAATTTTAAAACCACATCCGTAATGGTCTGGACCAGGATCGGTGACAGACCCTGTGAGGGTTCGTCCATGATAATGATCCGGGGATTACTGATCAGGGCCCTGCCAATGGCCAGCATCTGCTGCTGACCACCGCTCATGGTGGCGCCGTCCTGATGGGATCTGTCGGCCAGCACCGGAAAATGTTCGTATACTTTTTCAAATGTCCAGGCATTTTCACCGCTGCCAGGCCTGGCTGCCAGGCGCAGATTTTCCTCAACACTCAAGCCCGGAAAAATGTGGCGTTCCGCAGGCACATAGGCCACACCCAGCCGGGAAACTTTGTGGGGCTGCCACCGGGTGGTTTGCCGGCCGTCAATCAAGATTTTGCCGGACCGGGGCGGGGTCAGCCCCATAATGGATCTTAAGGTTGTGGTTTTCCCAGCCCCGTTACGCCCGATAATTGAAACGGCTTCCTGGGCGTACACGTGCATGGAAAGCCCCTGGATAACGTGGCTGTCGCCGTAATAGGTCTGCAGGTTTTCGATTTCAAGGATCTTATGCCGCTTTTCCAAGGTATGCCTCTCTGACCTGCTGATTGTTGCGAATTTCCCGGGGCGTTCCTTCTGAAATGATGCAGCCGTCCTGGAGGACCGTGATCCGGTCTGAAATCCGCATGACCATATCCATATCGTGCTCCACCAGAACAACGCAGATATCATTGGACAAATCTTTGATCAAGTCGGCAATATGATGGGTTTCCAAGGGTGACATGCCGGCCGTGGGTTCATCCAGAAACAGAATTTTGGGATCTCCTGCCATGGCAATGGCGACCTCGAGCACCCTCTGATCACCATAGGCCAGATTTTTGGCAGGCAGGTCGGCCATTTTCTCCAATCCCAGTCGTTCCAGCATGGCCCATGTATCTTTAATAACCGGTTTTAATTTTTGTTTTAAGGAAAATATGCGAAAAGAGCCCCCGACTTTGGCCTGCCTGGCAATTCTCAAGTTTTCAAATACACTTAAATTCTCAAACAGGCTGTTGATCTGAAAGGTCCTGCAGATCCCCAGCTTTACCAGCTCATGGGTGGGCGTGTTGGTAATGTCCTTTTCCTTGAACAAGATCTTTCCGGAACTGGCCCCGATTTTGCCGGTGACAAGATTGATAAAAGTGGTTTTTCCGGCACCGTTGGGACCGATAATCGAGGTTAATCCATTGTGGTCAACACTGAAACAAACATCGTTGGTTGCCATTACGCCGCCGAATTGACAGCATAAATTCTGTGTGCAAAGTAATCCTCTCATGGTTACTCCTTTCTCAATCGTCTGATGTGACCGGCCAGGCCGGCAAATCCGGTCGGCAGGAACAGGACAAGAAAGATGACCACAAGCCCGAGAAAAACTTCCCAATGCTCCGTCATCGTGCTGATATAGTCCTGGATATAGATAAAGATGGCCGCTCCGGCCAAAGGCCCCCAAAGGGACCCCATACCGCCCAATAGAACCATCATAAGAACACCGGCCCCGGCAAAGGCACTCATGGTGGACGGGCCGATATAGCCTTTATGCAGGATAAACAAGGCCCCTGCGATACCGGCGAGCAGACAGGCCAGCAACCAGCCCAGCAGTTTGTATTTTCTGACATTGATACCGATAAAGGCGGCCCGGTTTTCATTTTCGCGAATGGCCTCAAGAACTGCGCCAAAGGGTGAATTAATGATTCTCCGGGTAATGAAAAAACACAAGGATACAATCACCAGTGTGAACATGTAAATCACCAGCGGGTCCCCGGAATTTCCCATGGTGATGCCGAACAGGCTGATATCGGGATTGGGCATGCCCATTAATCCGTCATCCCCGCCGGTCACATCATACCACTTCCACACAATGGTATGAAACATCATGCCGAATGCCAGGGTCAGCAAAGCAAAGGTCAGCCCCCCGGTCCTGACCTGGACCCACCCCACGGGCAGGGCCACAACACAGGTAAAGGCAATGCCGGCCAGACAGGCCAGCCAGAAGGATGTCGGGGATACATGGATTAAAAACAGTCCCACCGCATAGGCACTGATGCCAAGATAGGCGTTGTGCATGAACGACAACAGGCCGGTATAGCCTAAAAGCACGTCCAGGCTCATGGCCAGCAGCCCGTATATCATCATTTCAGTGATCAGGCTGATGTAAAACCGGTTGCCGCAGACATAAGGAAACACGGCCAACCCGGAAAGCAGAAGGATAATAAAAACGATTTTTAAGGGATGAAACCCTGATCTGATGCCGGGTATGGCTGTTGTACGATGCATCATTCAAACTTTCCCTCGCCAAGGAGACCCAGGGGCATGAAGGCAAGGATAACCGCCATGAGGATGTAAACGATGACCATGGCCAGATCTGTGATAAAAAATTCAGCCAGCGTCTGGACGGCGCCGATCAGCAGCGCGGCAATGACTGCGCCGCGAAGGCTTCCAAGGCCGCCGATAACAATGACCACAAAAGAACTGATCAGCATTTCCCCGCCCATCAGCGGATCAATGGTGGTCAACGGGCCTGCAATAATCCCTGCAAGGCCCGCCATGACGCATCCAAGAACAAATGCCCCCATATGCACATAACGCATGTCCACGCCAAGACAAGAGACCATTTCGGGGATTGTGCTCGATGCCCTGAGAATAATTCCGATTTTTGTCCTGTTTAAAAACAGCATTAAAGCGCCCATGATGACTATAATCAGCAGCAGGGTCATCAACCTGAAAACAGGGTAGTCCGTACCGAGTATGGGCAAAGTGCCCTGCATGAATTCCGGCAGCTTGATGAAACGGGGCTCGTTCCCCCAGATGTACTTGATCGAACCGTCAAGAAAAACCATCAGCCCATAGGTCAGGATCAAGGTGTATACCATGGATCTTTTTCGCATGGGGGCAATAATGGTCCGTTCAATGATCAGTCCGATCCCCCCCACGATGAGGGGGGCAATTATTAGTGCGGCAAAAAAGTTCACCCCCGATGCCACAAGGGAAAAACCTGCGTAGGCGCCCACAGCGTACAAGGCACCGTGGGCCATATTCATTATCCGGCTCAGCCCGTAAATAATGTTCAAACCGATGGCTACTATGAGAAACACGCCGCCGAGAACAAGGCTGTTCAATGTAAGATCGACTATAATACCCAGTGTTCCGCTCATAATTTATGGTCACCAGTCTTTTTTATCGTCATGAAGATATGAGAGTGGACCGCCTACTACTCAGGAGGGCCAAGCTCGGCTGCCGGAAATGTATCCAGCACTTTCATATATACCTTGGCACCAAAAGGATTGTCCGGTGCAGCCATGGTTTCCGTCAGAACGGCGTCATTGCGCATGCAGTTATCTTTTGCAGAAATCCGGACCGTACCGTAGGGGCCGTCGTAACTGATCCCCTTGAGGGCTGTTGCAATGGCCTTGGCATCCGTACTTCCGGCTTTGTCAATGGCGTTAAACAGGTTCATGGCCCCCACATAGCTGTGAACGGCCGCATCGGAAGGAATTGTTTTATATATGTTCCAAAACCGCATCTCCCAGTCGTCAGAGGTCGGGTTGTTGACATCCCAGGACCAGTCCGATACACCGAAAATACCGTGGCAGGCCGTTCCACCGGCAGCCAGTTCCACGGGGCCGGGGGCTGCCGCGGAAACCAGCTTCACTTTGCCCTGGAGACCGAAATCAGAGGCCTGTTTGGCAAAAACCGGAATCACGTTGGTGATAAATGCCATGTATACGCCATCTGCGCCGGACGCCTTGATCTTACTGATATAAGATGACCAGTCCTTTGTCTTGATGGGGGCTTTGTCATATTTTTCGTTATAGATTTTGATACCGTTCTTTTTGGCCAGTGCGATAAATCTTTCCCCGGCATCATGTCCCCAGGAATAATCGTGGACAAGAACGTAATAGGTTCGGTTTTTCAAGTCAGGCCGTGCCAGGATTCCCTTGACATTGCCGACGGCTGTCTGGTCATTGGCCAACTGTCCGGATCTGAAAACCATAGGGTGCAGACCATAAAATTTAGTGGTCATGACATGGGTGCTTAAAAAGGGCACATTCAGCTTGTTAATGTTTTTGGCAAGGGCAAGGCCCACGCCGCTGGATAAAACCCCGATCAATGCCTTGCAGTCGTCTTTGTAAACCAATTTTTCCGCTTTTGAAACTGCAATGGGCGGTTTCACCTGGGTATCTTCAACCAGCAGCTTAATGGGACGTCCAAGAACAGTTCCTTTTTCCTTGGCAGCCATTTCAATGCCGTACTTCATTTCCAACCCGCCCTGGGCGGCAATTCCGGTAAGGGGGACCAGCACTCCGATTTTAACAGGCTTTTGGGCACACACCGGATGGGGTGCAAGGAACAGTGCGGCGATCAACATACTTAATGAAATAGTGATAAATTTTTTCATCTGAAACCCTCCTGGTAAAACAATTTGGCAAAAGTTGTTTGTCCGGCAGCGGCATCAAAGGCTGTGCCGGTTGCGCGAACGCCCCTGGGACCGGCCTTACAACCGCCGGTCCCAGGATTTAATACGTTATGAAAACGTCTTGTCCAGGCGGGAGGTTTACAACGCGCGGTATGCGTAGTAAACGATCTTTATTTTATCAGAAAAGTCTTTGTTACCAGGCAAATACGGTTTTGGATCGGAGATGTGAACTTCTTCCAGAACCTTGTCGGCCTTGATGGCTTCAAGTTTTCCGGTAAATTCGTCATCAATCATATCCGTACGATGGGAAAAAATAACCATGCCGCCGGGGGTGGTGATCCGGGCAAACTCGCGAACAACTTCAGGCACATCTTCAATGTAGGTGAGTGTGCCGATGCAGATCAGATTGGCGAACTGGTTGTCTTCATAACAGAAGGGTTTTTCATGCATGTTGACAATGTGTACATCTTCATACACGCCCTTTTCCTTGGCAACAGCGGCAAAATCGGGGCTTAAGTCAAAACCGACAACGCTTTTAAACCCGGCGGCATTCAGTGCTTCGCCCGTCAGTCCGCTGCCGCATCCGGCATCGCATACGGTGCCGTCAACATGTTTAAATTTATTCAGCAGTGCAGCGGCTTTTTCCGGTGCGTCATAATCCCAGTTTTTTACTGAATCTTCGTAATCTTTGCCCCAGGTGTTGTAATATTCTTCAACTTCGTTACTTTCCTGGCTTCCCTGTGCAAACCATTTGTCATTGCCCAATGTCTCTTTTTGTAATACCAAACCATTCTCCTTATTTTTTGGTTAGCGGGCCGACTTCCCCCGCCGTTATGTCGAATAGGGAAACCCCATAATTCCCTAAAAAATCACCACGACTGTAACTTTAATTTTTAAATATCTTTTCGTAACAGAGCTTTATCTACAACCTATACCAGATAAGGTCAAGAATAAATATATAGTATTCGATATATTTTTTTATTGTTAGAATCATTAATGTTCTTTATTCATACACATCTATACCGCAGTGACATCTCGATTACGCTTGCATGCTGCATATACAACAAACTGTTTTATTATATAATTAAGTCAATATGCCGACATGATTCACCAAAACAACAGAGCAATTATTACATCGAAATCAAAATATATTGATATTTAGGATAAAAAATAAAACGCAGAAAAAATGCATAGTATTCAATGGCAACTTCTTGATGGTAGAATGACAAAAAATAGATATCCTGAATCGGATGGCTTTTGTCTAAAGTTGGCCCAAAAGAGAACAGCGCAGTTGTTTCTTACCTACATTGGAAATTTACGAAAATCGCCTGCTTCATCCCCGGATTGACCGGATTGCAGATCAGGCGAAACCTCACACTGCCGGCCGAAATGGAAGACAGCTCGTTCGCCTGTTTGACGGGCCTTGTTTTGTGAAAACGAATGGGAGGGGGAAGGACAGAGGTAAGCAGATGATCATGGTGACTGTCATCACCTGCTGACAATCTAACGGGTCAATGCCAGTCCCAGACAGAAAATATCGGCTCTGCGATCATACTTCAGCATCTGCTCCGAATACCCCGAAGAGTACCGTGCATAGACATAAACATTTAACAGCCGCTTTAAATAGGGTATCCGGTTCATGGGATAGGAGAGGTCCAGTTGAATGGTTGGACCCTTTGCTCCGTGCCGGTAATGACTGGTCAGGGCCAGACCGTAGGAATGACCAATGGTGGTTTCCAGGTCAAAATAGCCACGGTAATCGGGCAGATCGCCGTTGGTAGTCTCGTTGTTATTGACATATGCCCACACTTTTGGCTTTACCGCAGCCATCAGATTTCCGCAGAAATGGAACACAAAAACCGGCTGAAAATAGATATAATTGGTGCTCCTTGAATCATCGCCGGCCCGCCCATTGGACTCATGCTGGTACCCGAAAAGAAAACCTGAGCCAAGAAGATAAGGCAGCTTGATTCCCAGATCATCCTCATAATAAAAAAGTTCCGGCATATACCGTGAATCTTCAAAAGGGGCAGAATCAGATCCCAAATCCCAAAAAGACTGCTGAGTATATGCCATACGGATCTTTTCCACACAATTTTTAAACCAGTTTTCTTCTTCAAAATTGAACAGCCGATATTTAAAAGAGAGCTGAAAGGTTGTCGCCTGTAAATTAGGCTCCACACCGAAAAGAAAATACACTGGCTTGTAACTTGAAAAATTCACAAAAAACGGTTGAAAAAGAGATTCATACATGCTGAATGGCCTGGGATCAGGGGCATCGCCGTCAATGACACATTCCCGGGGAAAGTCAGTATATATGTTGACGGCATTACCCTTTTTCTCACTGTCCTGGAGCGTAACAAGCCCTGAAAGACCACCGGGAACCTTCACTATGTAATTGGCCCAACCAAATCCATGCGCTTTGATGACGGACGGGCTTGCCGTTTCCAATGAAGCTTGTGCGGCAATAGGCTTCACACCCCTTGCACTAAAGGTCAGGGAGACCTGATCAGGCAGTGTCAGATCATTTTGTTCATCATTGGTAAACAAAAAACGAATCCGGGTTTCTCTGCCCGATGGTAAAGGGTTTTCCCGGGTTGAATCCGGAGCAACCAGAACAAAGGAACAAGCAGTTCCCATGGTGCAGGACAAATCAGCAGCCCATAACGCATCGGTCTTCCCCGGAATCCACACACACACCGCACATACCCATAAACACAGTATTGTTTGAGAAATTGAGATCCCATTATATTTGCCAAACAGCTTCATATTGATTCCTTTATCAACTTGTTATTCCACAAACCCGTTTTCAGGAAAAAACCTTTCTTTATACCGGCCAAACAAAAAAAAGCCGGTCAAAAAGAGTACTTGGACCGGCCTTTTGTTTTCTTCCAGGTTAGAGCTGGGAAATGTATGAGATGACCTTAATTGGCATTCGAGGTCTCCATTTTACCTCCGCCCATGACCTTGTAAAGGTTAATCAGGTTGCTTAAATAAGCCTGTTTCAGGGAAATAGCATCCTGTTCGGCGCTGAAAAGCGAACGTTGGGAATCCAGAACCGCAAGAAAATCATCTATGCCGTTGTCGTATCTGGCCTTGGACAGATCATAGGCCTGCCGGGTGGCTGACACCAGTGCATTCTGGGCATCCAGTTCATCTTTGTAGTGCCTGCGTGCCACCAGCTGGTCCGCCACTTCCCTGAACGCTGTCTGAATGGCTCCTTCGTACTGGGCCGCCGCAATTTTTTCCCCAACGGTTGCGGAATCAAGACTGGCATTCAGTGCCCCCCGACTGAAGATAGGGATGGATATATTGGGAGAAAAGGTCCAGGAAAGGCTTCTGGATGGATCAAACAGATAGGAAAGCCCCTGGCTGGCAAACCCCAGGGAGCCGGTCAGACTGATGGTGGGATAAAGGGCTGCCCGGGCCGCACCAATGCTTGCGTTGGCCGCCTTCAACTGATGCTCTGCCGCCTGGATATCGGGTCTGGACAGAAGAATCCGGGAGGGCAGTCCTGCAGGCAGCTGTGTCAAAACGCCTATGTTGTCAATTGTTTCAAGAGACGTTTCACAAGGCTTGATCAGATCATACACCCCGGAACCGGCAAGGTATACCAGGGCATTCTCGGCCTGGGCAGCCAGCCGTTTGTACCGGTAAATGGAGGCCTTGGCACTTTCGGTGGATGTGGCGGCCTGGGCCAGGGCGAGCTGGTCTGTGGAGCCGGCATCATATTGACTTTTGATCACGTCATATGTGACTTTTTGGGCCGTGTATGTCTCCTGGGCAAGATGTTGCAGCTTTCTTTGGGCCAGAAGGTTGACATAGGCGTCAGCGGTCTGGGCCACCAGGGCAATGCGGGTGCTTGAGGCGGCTTCCCGGGTGGCAAGAAAGGTTTCAAGGGCATTTTGACTCAGGCTTCTTACCCGGCCAAAGAGATCAAGTTCGTAGGCGGTAACCCCCACCCCTGCGGTCATCATCCAGTCGCCTGTCATGGCCTTGCCCGTCTGGCTGTTGTCTTCTGCAATTCCGCTCCGGCTCATCCCGGCAGAACCTGCCGCCACGGGCAGTTCATCAGACTTTTTGATACGGTAGGCGGCCTTTGCCTGTTCAATATTCAGCAGTGCCACTCTCATATCCCGGTTGTTTTCCAGGGCCATGGCAATGATCTGCTGCAAGGTCCGGGACGTAAAATAATCCTGGTAGGCAATGTCGGCTGCAGTCTGTGCGGCTGTCGGTTGGCCTGCCCCGGCAGCCGGTTGCACATTTTCGTCAGGCCAGGCATCGGTCACCGGCATTTCGGGCTGTTTGTATTCTGGAATAAACGAACAGCCGGCGGTAAAAAGCAGCAAGCCCGCAACGGCCGCCGTAATCCATGTTCTATGAAAGCCCCGACAGATTGTTACATGACCTTCATGATTTGTTGTGGGCCGCGCCGGGGTGTTCATGACAGACCGGGCCGGCCCATGGCTGTTATTGGTCATACATCATTCTCCTTGGCCGTTTTCGGCCTGTTTTTTCTTTTCACTGCCCCGTTCAATGAGGATGAAAAAGAGAGGGACAAAGATAATCGCCAGGGATGTGGCGGCCACCATGCCGCCGATAACGCCGATACCGATGGCATTCTGGCTGGCAGAACCCGCACCGTCGGAAATGGCCAGTGGCGTCACACCCAGGATAAACGCAAAGGAGGTCATCAGGATGGGGCGAAGTCTAATTTCTGCCGCCATGACTGCCGCCTGAACCAGTTCAACCCCTCCTTCATATAGACTTTTCGCAAATTCAACAATGAGAATGGCGTTTTTGGACGCAAGCCCCACCGTGGTGAGCAGCGCAATCTGGAAGTATACGTCATTGCTTAACCCTGCCCAGCTTGTGGCGGCCACGGATCCAACAATCCCCAACGGCACAACCAGCATGACCGAAAACGGGATGGACCAGGATTCGTAAAGGGCGGCCAGACACAAAAACACAAACAAAAGGGAGATAGCATAAAGCATGCCGCTCTGGGAGCCTGCCATCCGCTCTTCATAGGAAAGACCTGTCCATTCCAGGGCAATCCCCTTGGGCAATTTTTTGGCCAGGTCCTCGATAATGGCCATGGCTTCACCCGAGGATACCCCCGGAGCCGGCGCCCCCAGGATCTCCACCGAGGAGGAGCCGTTATACCGTTCCAATCGGGGTGATCCGTAGGTCCACTCGCCATAGGTGAATGAGGAAAACGGCACCATGTTGCCCTTGCTGTTGCGAACATGCCATCTGTTGATATCTTCGGGCAGCATGCGGGACGATGCATCCCCCTGGATGTATACCTTTTTAAGCCGGTTCCCGTCCATGAAGTCATTGACATAGGATGAGCCCCAAGCGGTCTGCAGCACATTGGTGATATTGGTTGTGGTCACACCCAAAGCTTCGGCCTTTTCATAGTCGATGTGCAGCTTGTACTCCGGCACATCGGATAATCCGTTGGGACGGACACCCACCAGTTTGGGGTTCTGGGAAGCCATTCCCAGCATCTGGTTTCTGGCGTTCATCAATGCAGTATGGCCCAGTCCACCCCGGTCCACCAGCTCAAAGTCAAAACCGGTGGCATCACCCAGGGCCAGAATGGCCGGCGGAATAAAGGCATACACGGATGCATCCTTGATGCCGAACATGCGGCCCATGGCCCGGCCTGCAACAGCGGCAGCTTTCTGGTCCGGCCGATGGCGCACGGACCAGTCCGTCAGATTAAGAAAGCCCATGGCCACGTTCTGGCCGCGTCCGGAATGGCTGTACCCCACAACCGTAAACAGACTTTTGACATTCTCCTTCTCCTGGTCCAGAAAGTAGTCTTCCACTTTATATACAGCCTGCTGGGTCCGTTCCATGGTGGCACCCGGCGGAGCGGAGACCATGGTCATCATCATGCCCTGGTCTTCGTCGGGCAGAAATCCTGTGGGGATGCCTTTGAAAATATAAATCAGGCCGAAAATGATCAATACATAGACCACCAGGAACCTCACCACCCGGGTGGCTGCATATCTGACACTGGATTTATACATGGCCTTGCTCAAGTCAAAGCTCTTGTTGAACCAGCCGAAAAAACCGCGTTTACTCTCATGATGCCCTTTTTCCACGGGCTTAAGCAGTGTGGAGCAAAGAGCCGGGGTCAAGACCAGGGCCACGAGCACGGAAAGCGCCATGGCCGATACCAGGGTCAGTGAAAACTGCCGGTAGATGGCGCCAGTGGAACCGGAGAAAAACGCCATAGGAATAAATACAGCAGACAGCACCATGGCGATACCCACAAGGGCTCCGGTGATCTGGCCCATGGACTCCCGGGTGGCATCTTTGGGCAGCTTACCGGTTTCGGACATCACCCTTTCCACGTTCTCCACCACAACAATGGCATCATCCACCAGAAGCCCGATGGCAAGTACCATGGCAAACATGGACAACGTATTGATGCTGAATCCGAATGCCGACAGTATGCCAAATGTACCAAGCAAGACCACCGGCACCGCAATGGTGGGAATCAGAGTCGCCCTGAAGCTTTGCAGAAACAGGTACATGACGATAAAAACCAACACAATGGCTTCCACCAGGGTCTTGAGCACCTCTTCTATGGAGAGCCGGACAAAGGGCGTGGTGTCGTAGGGAAAAATCACTTTCAGTCCGGGCGGCAGAAATTGACTCAACTCCTTAACTTTATCTTTGACCCGTTTGGCCGTGTCAAGGGCATTGGCACCGGTGGCAAGGCTGATGGCCATGGCAGCCGCGGGCATCCGGTTATACCGGGTGTTGAACCCATAGGTCTCCGATCCTTTTTCCACCCTGGCCACATCTTTTACCCTGACCTGGGAACCGTCCGGGTTGACCTTGACCAGAATTTTTTCAAAATCTTCTATGGTCTGCAGTTTGGACTGGGCCGTAACAACGGCATTGAGCTGCTGGCCTTCGATGGCAGGAGCGCCGCCCAGTTGGCCCGAGGAGACGTCGGTGTTTCGCGCCTGGATGGCGGCAACAACATCCGAGGGCATCAGGTTAAAGGCATTGAGTTTTTCCGGGTTGACCCATATCCGCATGGCGTACTGGGAGCCGAACACGGTTAAATCGCCCACCCCCTGGACACGGGAAACCGGGTCCGCCATGTTGGATTTAAGGTAATCTGAAAGATCACCATACTCCAAAACGCCATCCTCGGAATACAATCCGACTAACAACAGGAAGCTGTCAGATGCTTTCTGGACGGTTAAACCCTGCTGCTGGACTTCCTGGGGCAGCAGACTTTCCACCTTGGATATTTTGTTCTGCACCTGGACCTGGGCAATATCCGGATCTGCTTCAGGCTCAAAGGTCAGATTGATGGTGAGCTGACCACTTGATTCACTGGAGGCAGAAAAATATCTTAGATGGTCAATGCCGGTCAGGGACTGTTCTATAACCTGGGTGACACTGTCCTCCACGACCTGGGCCGAGGCACCCGGATACCTGGCTGAAATGGTGATGCAGGGCGGGGCAATTTTAGGATATTGTTCCACCGGCAAGGTGAACACGGCAAACAGCCCGGACAGCATGATGACAATTGCGATAACCCATGCAAATATGGGGCGATCTATAAAGAAACGAGACATGTTTTTTTATCCTGCTATCATGAGTTGGCGGATGCTTTGTATTCCACGGTACTGACCTTGGCCTGGGGCCTGATTTTCTGCAACCCCTGAACCACCACCCGGTCTCCCAGGACAAGACCAGAAGAGACCACCCACTGATCCTTCACCGCCTGAATGACCTGGACTGACTGGTATTTCACTATATTCTCCTTGTCCACAACCCACACGGAAACAGAACCGTCCGCATTGCGGATCACAGCCTGCTGGGGAACCATAATGGCTTTTTCCTGGCGGGACTGAGCCACTCTGGCCCGGACAAAAAGACCCGGCAGCAATTCCTTTGCAGGGTTGGGAAACAATATTCTCAACTGGACCATTCCGGTACTTTGGTCCACCGTTGCATCGGAGAACAGCAGTTTACCCGGCATGTCATAGGGGGTTCCCTCCTTGCCGATAAACAGGCTGACCATGGAGTTGTCTTCAGGGTTATTCATGCCCTTTTTAAGAGCCATGAGTTCTTCACTGGACTGATTCACATCCACATAGATCTGATCCAAATTCTGGACCACGGCAAGGGCTGTGGTCTGGTTGGCCGTAACAAGAGCGCCTTCGGTCACAGATGACTTGCCTATTCGTCCGGAAATGGGTGAAAAGACCTTGGTATAGTCCAGGTTGATTTTTGCAGTGGCCAGATTTGCTTTGGCAACAGCCACATCTGCCTTGGCCTGGGCCAGAGCGGCCACGGTATCGTCATACACCTGATGGCTTACACCGCCCACTTTCACCAGGCGGCTGTACCGTTCAAGTTTGGGCTCCTCTGCCTTTACATCGGCCTGGGCACGGACCAGACTGGCGGCTGCGGATTCATAGGCGGCCTCGTAGGTGGAAGGATCAATCTGATAAAGCTGCTGTCCTTTTTTCACGAGACTACCCTGGGTAAACATTCTCTTAAGAATGATGCCCGTCACTTGGGGACGAATTTCAGCCACCTGGTATGCAGATGTTCTGCCGGCCAGGTCTTTGGTGAACACCACCTCCTGGGGCTTGACCGTATAAACGGCCACCTCCACCGGCGGACCGGCCTGGCCATGGGCCTGCGGGGCCTGGGCCTGGGCTTTTTCTCCCCCTGCCCAGGGCAGAGAAAGCTGTCCTGAAAAAAACAAGTATGCACCGCCGACAATTACGGCTGTGACAAAACCAAGCAAAAATTGCTTCATAACGATCTCTCCTGTTACTTTAATATGCTTTTGTCCAAAAAACGGACAATTTCCTGTTTCAGCGGTTCCAGATCCTCCAGCGGTTCCTTTCGGTAGGCCAGGGACTCCAGGGGCCCCACCACGGTACCGTAAATCATGGCGGCCATCACATAGGGGTCCACATCCGTAAACTGCCCTGACCGCATACCCTCCCGGCAGATATCGACCAGGGGAAGGATGACGATGTCCATGCGTTCTGTAACTTCATCGGCCGCCGAGCGCTGGGTTTCAATAAATTTAAAATAAAGCGGGTATTCCTTCTGGAAATTAAATACATTATCCACAAAACAGCATATCTTTTCCATGGGCGGAATATTTTTTTCAAATATTGTGCGTATCCCCTCTTTAATGGGGATGATCACAGCCTCATGGACATCATTGAGCAAATCTGTTTTGTTTTTAAAATAGTTGTACAAGGTTCCCTTGCACACACCGCACCTGGCAGCCACCTTATCCATGGTGATGGGCGATCCCTCCTGGATCATTGCCAGCACTGTTTTGACCACCTGTCCCTTGAGCAGACGGTTCATAATCTCTTTTCTTGTTGTTGGGGAATTCATTTTTATTTCCTTAATCGTGATCCCGACATACTTCCTGCGGGAAAAGCAAAGTCAATTTCTGACCATGATGTTTAAAAAAATGACTAAGCGGTCAAAAATTGACTTTCAAGTATAATAAAGATGACTCTCCTTTCTGTCAAGGGTGTTTTTAATGCCTGGGAATTGCTACCGGAATCCCGGAACAATCCCATGTAAAATAAGCAGGATATCAAAGAATCCGCTCCCCGCTGCCCCTGGCCTGACAGCCAGCGGCTTAGTCGCTTGACTTATTCATTCGATTGATTTAATTTATTTATCAAAACACGTCAACAACAAAAATGGGAAACACTGTGCAGAAAAAGAATAACACTCCCGGGCCCGGCACCCGGAATCGCCTGCTTGAAACCGCCATAGATGTATTCGGCAGACATGGCTTTGACCAGGCCACCACCCGGATGATTGCCAAAGCAGCCGGGGTGAATATTGCCGCCATCCCCTATTATTTCGGGGGCAAAGGCGGGCTTTACCAGGCTGTTATTGACTTTATTGTTGAACAGATCAAACAGGAGGCTGGAGAGCTGTTTGAACAGATTGCAGGGGCAAACTTCACGGGAGACATCGGCGGGCAGCATGCCCGGGAACTGATACAGGCTTTTCTGGAACGGTTTATCAATTTCATTGCCGGCTCGGAACAGGGACCGCGGTTTTCCAGAATCATCCTGCGGGAACAGATGTTTCCAAGCCCTGCCTATGACACCATTTTTGAAGGATTCCTGAAACCCGTGCTCAACGCATTGACCACCCTGATCATGGCGGCATCCGGCGAATCTGATACCAGACAGGCAACATTGAAGGCCATGACGCTCATGGGCCAGGTACTGATTTTCCGGGTGGCCCGGGAGACCATTGTCCGGGGGCTTGACCTTGAAGGATATTCCCCCAAAGAACTGGAAGAGATCCGCAGGGTGGTTGTGGCCAATGCCCTGGCCATCACTGCAATACCAGGCAAATAGATTTTAAGGAAATTGTCATGAAAAAAGTTTTCCCCGTCATCATACTGATCCTTGCGGCAACCGGTGCTTACACCTATTGGCAGAAGCACAATAAAACCCAGGATGAGAATACCGGCATCTTTAAAATTTACGGCACCGTTGATATTCGCGATGCATCCCTTGCATTTAATGAACAGGAACGAATTGAAGCGGTCCTGGTTGAGGAGGGCATGCGCGTCACAAAAGGCCAGGTTCTGGCAAAACTTCGCACCACAAAGCTTGAGGCTGCCATCCGGGAACTGCAGGCCCAGATTGCGGCCCAGCAGGCGACCGTGGCCAAACTGGAAACAGGCAGCCGCCCCCAGGAGATTGACCAGGCCAGGGCAGAAGTGCTGGCTGGCAAAACCCGGGTGGACAATGCCTCCCGCACCGTAACGCGCCTCAAGGCCACCTCCCGGTCCGGGGCCACCAGTATCCAGAACTATGATGATGCCAACGCCCAGTTAAAGGTTGAACAGGCCCAGTTGTCGGCAAGCCAGAAAGCCCTGGATCTGCTGATTGAAGGGCCGCGCAAAGAGGATATCGCCGCAGCCCGTCATCAGCTCGAAGCCCTTGGGGCGAGCCTTGACCAGTTAAAAATCCGCCTGGACGACATGACCCTGATCGCCCCTGCCGACGGCATCATCCAGTCCAGAATTCTGGAACAAGGAGAGCTTGCAGGGCCATCCAAACCTGCCTTTATCCTGGCGCTTTGTGATCCCAAATGGGTACGGGCATACATCCCCGAGCCCATGCTGGGGAGAATCAATCTGGGCATGACAGCACAAATTGCCACAGACACCCTGCCCGGCCAGCCCCTGGACGGATGGGTGGGGTTTATTTCCCCTGTGGCGGAATTTACCCCCAGGGCCGTGGCCACCGAAGACCTGCGCACCCAGCTGGTATACGAAACCAGAATTTTTGTGAAAGATCCCAAAGACATTCTGCGCCTGGGCACACCCGTAACCGTGGCCATTAATGAAAATAAAACCGAATCCCGGACGACTGCTCCAGAAACGTCCGGGAACTGATTCGGGAAAAATCGGCGAGAGACAGTATGAACAACCTGGCATTATCCACAAAGCCCCCCCGGGAGGCAAACGAGCTGCTGATGTCTGCAGACAGTGTGTCCAAAACCTTTGACACCGGAAAGGGCAAAAAAACCCAAGCCCTGGACCGGGTCAGTCTCAAGATTTCCCAGGGCCGGGTCACCGGCCTTGTGGGCGCAGACGGGGCAGGAAAAACCACTCTCATCCGCATTGCCGCAGGTCTGCTGGTTCCCACATCCGGGCAGATGGCCCTGCTGGGGCTGGACAGCGTGGCGCGCAGTTTAGAGATCCAGAGCCGCGTGGGGTATATGCCCCAGAAATTCGGTCTGTACCAGGACCTGACCGTCATTGAAAATTTAAGACTCTATGCGGATCTCCAGGCCGTTCCCCTTAAAGAGCGCCATGACCGCTTTGCCACACTTCTGGCCATGACCGACCTGGCCGCCTATACCAAAAGACGGGCCGGGGCACTTTCCGGCGGCATGAAACAGAAACTGGGCCTGGCCTGTGCCCTGGTGAAATCCCCTGAATTACTGCTTCTGGACGAACCCACCGTGGGTGTGGATCCGGTGTCCCGGCGCGAGCTTTGGAAAATCGTCTATGACCTGGTGGAAAAAGACAAAATCGGGGTTCTGGTCTCCACAGCCTATCTGGATGAGGCCCAGCGCTGCGACCAGGTCAGTGTCCTGCACCAGGGCCGGCTTCTGGCCCAGGGCAGTCCGGCCAGTTTTACGGCCGGCATCAGGGATCGCGTATTCCTGGCCGCCCCGGATGAACAGATGCGGGCCAGGCAGATCTATACCCGGCTGGCCGGACAGGCAGGCATCAGCGATGCCACCATCCGGACCGGGCGGGTGCGGGTGGTGCTTGATATCCCAGGGGAAGACTCTTCTCCCGCGCCTGCCGACAGTTCACGACCCTTGGAAGCCGGTAATGCCCGGGAAACCGGAAAACAAAAAATTGCAACGCTGCTCCAGCGTCCTGCCGGCACAATCACAACAGCAGTGCCGGCCTTTGAGGATGCGTTTATGGCCCTGATCCCAAGGGGAGACGCCCAGCTTCACCGGCCTGAACAGAATCAGGATCAGGCAAAACCATTGGCGGCGGTTCACTCATCAGGGGATCATGCGGCAGTCATAACAAGCAATCTATGCAAAAAATTCGGGGATTTTACGGCGGTTTCCAACCTGACCCTTGATGTTCAGCGGGGTGAAATCTTTGGCTTGCTGGGCCCCAATGGTGCCGGAAAAAGCACCACCTTCCGCATGCTGTGCGGACTTTTGCCGGCCACATCCGGACAGATCCGGGTGGCGGGCCACAATCTGCGGAAATCGCGTGCCAAAGCCCGGGCCCGGCTCGGGTATATGGCCCAGCAGTTCTCTTTATACGGCCAGCTCAGTGTGGTGGAAAACTTTAAATTTTTCGGCAGGGCCTACGGACTTTCCAACGGACAGCTCAAAAACCGTATGGCCTGGGCCTTTGACGAATTCGGACTGGGCCCCTGGCAGAACAAACCGGCCGGCGGACTTCCAGGGGGATATAAGCAGCGACTTTCCATGGCCTGCGCCCTGCTCCACCAGCCGGACATCCTGTTTCTGGACGAACCCACCTCCGGGGTGGATCCCTTTGCCCGGCGCGAATTCTGGTTGCGCATCAACGGGTTTGCCGAGCAGGGTGTCACCGTCATCGTCACCACCCATTTTATGGAAGAGGCGGAATACTGCGACCGCATGGTGATCATCAGCCGGGGCAAAACCCTGGCCATGGGTACGCCCGGCCATATCCGCACTCTTGCCCGGACACCTGAAAACCAGGACCCCACCATGGATGATGCCTTTATCGCCCTTTCCCGGGAAGGTCGGCCATGACCCGGTTTTTCATGCGCCTGTTCGGAGTGCTTCGCAAGGAGACCCTCCAGATTGTAAGGGATCCCAGCTCCATCATCCTGGCCCTGGTCATGCCCATGGTTCTGCTGGTCATTTTCGGGTATGGGGTGAGCCTGGATGCCGAACATGTACCCATGGTGCTTGTCAATAATGACAAAGGCCCCATGTCCAGGGAACTTGCGGCAAGATTTGCCAATTCCACAAACTTTAAAATCACCATGGCTGAAAGCATGGACCAGGCAACGACTCTTGTTCTGGAACATAAAGCCGACGGTATTATCCTTTTACAGAATAATTTCACACAAATCCTTGAAGGCGCGGCGGCAGGCACCGATACCGGTTACAGGGCGCCGGTCCAGCTGATCATCAACGGCACCGACGCCAACCGTGCCCGGCTCATTGAAGGATATATGAAAACCATTGGCGCCAAGTGGGCATCCCTGCGGACGGCCCGGGGCCAGACCGCCGTGGGGCCCCTGGTCACCACATCCCCGCGCATCTGGTTCAACGAGGCTGCCATCAGCCGCTACTTTCTGGTTCCGGGACTGATCACCCTGATCATGACACTCATCGGGATTCTTCTGACAGCCCTGGTCATTGCCCGGGAGTGGGAGCGCGGTACCATGGAAGCCATGCTGGTGACGCCTCTGCGCAAAATTGATATCCTGCTGGGCAAAATCCTGCCCTATTATGTTCTGGGTATGTTCGGCATGGGCATGTCCGTGATGGTGGGGACAACCCTTTTCGGGGTGCCGTTCCGGGGGTCCGTGGGTGCGCTTGTGGGTTTAAGTTCTCTGTTCATGCTGACCTGCCTCGGATTCGGGCTTTTTCTTTCCGCGGCCATCCGCATTCAGTTTGTGGCGGCCCAAACCTCCATTATGGCGGGTTATTTACCGGCATTTTTTCTCTCCGGCCTGATATTTGACCTTGAATCCACACCGAAATTCATCCAGATCATCAGCTATATCTTTCCGGCCCGGTATTTTGTCACCATCGCCCACACCCTGTTTGCTGCCGGAGACGTCTGGCCCGTGCTGCTTCCCAATGCCCTGGTGCTGGCATTCATGGCGATTTTGTTTATGGGGCTGGCATTTCGCAAAATGTCAAAGCGACTGGAGTAATCATGCAGACACTAAGACGCCTGGCAGCACTGGTATTAAAGGAACTTCTCACCATTATGAAGGACCCTAAAAGCCGGTTTGTGGTCATCGGACCGCCCATTATACAATTCTTTGTCTTCAGCTATGGCGCAACCTTTGATCTGGAAAACGTCCGGTATGCCGTACTTGACGAATGCCGGTCCGTGCTCTCCCGGTCATTTCTGGCAGAGGTTGAAGGCTCAGGACGCTTCATACGCACAGAGTATCTTGAAAATGCCGGCCAGGTAAACGAGAGTATTGACAATGAAAAAGCCCGGCTGGTAATCCATATCGGACCGCAGTTTGAAGAAGATCTGCGATCCGGCCAGCCGGCACAGATCCAGATTATCGCCGACGGCAAAAGCCCCAACGTGGCCATGATTGCCATTGGATACCTGGGTACCATTGTGGAAAATTTTAATGAAACTCTTTGGGAACAAGGTATAACCCCGATCGGCGGCCCGGGGCTTGCCCTGGTGGAACGGGCCTGGTTCAACGAAAACTTAAGCAGCCGGTGGTTCATGGTATCCGCCCTGGGAGGCGTAATCAGCACGGTGGTGGTCATGATTCTCACGAGCCTCTCCGTTGCCAGGGAACGGGAGTTCGGCACCTTTGACCAGCTTCTGGTGGCCCCGTTCAGTCCCCTGGAGATCCTGGCGGGCAAGTCCATCCCCGGCATTGTCTTTGGCATGCTGGACGCCCTGATCTTTGCCGGCGGCGCGGTGCTATGGTTTCACATTCCCTTCCGGGGAACGATTATCGCCCTTATGGTTTCCCTGCTGTCCTTTATCATTACCATTGTGGGCATCGGACTACTCGTGTCGTCCCTGTCCACCACCATGCAGCAGGGACTTTTGGGCGCGTTTTTGTTCCTGATGCCCGCAATTACGCTGTCAGGGCTTGCCACGCCCGTGGAGAATATGCCGGTGTGGCTTCAGAGAGCAGACATGTTCAATCCGGTGCGCCACATCATCACAGCCCTTCGCAGAATTTTTCTTGAAGGCGCGGATCTTGCCACGGTCTGGCCCCAGATCTGGCCGTTACTGATCATGGCGTGCATCACCCTGCCCCTGGCCGCATGGTTGTTCAGGCGCCGATCAGTATAACAGCCACGGGCTGATCTGGCATATCAACTGTCAGACTCAGCCCGCAACGAAGGTTGAAAGATCTGAGTAACCTACCCAGTCTTTCATATAAAAAAACTATCGATGAAAATCTTTTAATGAATCATGTCACCGTACTCGGAACCGTAATAGTAGTAACCGCCGCACCACGGATAGCCTTCACACCGGGCATATCGTGATGGGACAGTCCTTGCCTCGTATATGACTGCAGGGAGGAATGCGCCGGTGGAGCTTAATCCGGTGGGCCACCATATTAACTCATTGTTGTACGCAAAAAAGACTCTGACCTGCATGTCCACATGGTAGATACCAAACTCATCAACCTTTGTTTCCAGAATTTCAACGCCTTTCAAGTAGGACCGGGCCTGGGAGGTAATTGTGTCCATATTGATTTCAACACCTTTTCTTTTGGAGTAGGTATCCACCAAAGCGCCCCTGAGTTTTTCCAAAAGCAGCCTGTATCCGTCCAGCACGGCCGCCCTTTCTCCTAAAATCATTGCTTCGCCGCGCCGGACAGCGGTTTCGGGCGCCATACCTTTTCCTGTAGCTTTAAATACTACGACACGATCGTTTTCCAAAGGCTTGGTTTCTTCAATGACGCTGCGGCCGGTTGTACTGGGGGCATGGTTCCTGGAATAACAGGAACACATGAAAAACAGTTGCAACACAGCAGCAAGGCAAATCAATTTTTTCATGATATTCTCCTTTTAAAATACACTCTTTTTAATTGACCTCAGAGAGTTTTTTCAGTGCTATTGGAATCTGATGCAAATGGTATACCTGAAACACCTTTGCCCTATATTTAGTTAATTACATCGGAAATCTGGGTACATTCTTGAATTAATTTATCAAAACTTAATCAGGAAGATTTAATCGGAAGTGTCATATAATTGACTGGCTGGACAATAACATTTGACATAGCGAATAAAAATACAGCTCAGAAAGACAGGTTTGAAATATATTGCCTGATCTGTAAAAGCTGCTCCCGGATGGTTTCGGCCCGCATGGTTTCGCCCTTTACATCAAGCAGTTTCGCCTGGGCTTCCAGGTTAGCGTAAACACCGCTGATGTTGTTGTTTTGCCGGTCCAGCGCCAGGGACCGGTTAAAAAGTCCCATGGCGTTTTCAAAGTCTTTGCGACCCACCAGAATCATGGCCCGGTTATACAAGGTCAAAGAAACCGCCTGGGCCAGATCCCTGTTTTCCAAGATGTTCCTGTCTTGACCGTCCACGAGTTTCATGGCCTCATCCAGGGCGTCCCAGGCCTTATGCGGCATGCCCTGCACCATATACCATTTGCCGGAAAGATTGAGCCACTGCAGTTTTTCCAAAATATTTTTTGGGGGAAAATCCTGCTGGAGCCGGACCAGGGCCTGGTCGACTTCATGGGCCTGCCGGGAATCGGAAAAAGAGATCCGGTAGTTCAGCCAGCCCAGGGCGATGTCAAAGGTCATGGTATCGTAGCCCCGGGCATAGTGCCAGGCGCTGTCCCAGGCGTTTCGGATCAGCGCAGGATCGGCGAAACAGCGTTCAAGGCTTAAGGCGTATCTAAATTGGGCCTGGGTTATCAGGCCGGCATTCTGTTCAACCACGGCCAGTCGAACGACTTTTTCAAAGGCAAGGGCAGCATTGGCGTACATTCCCAGATTATAAAATTCTTCGGCCTTGGCCAGGCTTGTGTTGATGCGTTTTTCTGCAACCCCGTTATAAGGTGTGCCGGCACACCCGGCAATGGCCATCAGACCGGACACAATGCAGACCACCATCATTTTCATGCTATTCACCCTCCGTACCAAGGGGCCACTCGATCCTTGGGTCCGACTGGACGGGCGCCCGCAGGGTTTTGGGGAAAGCATTTTTCAACAGCAGTGAGTGTTGTGCCGCGTCAAGAACCTCGGAGGCCTGGTCTGCCAGACTCCGGGTTTCAATGAGCATCCGGTTCAGTTCAGGAGTAAAATTATTAACCTGACCTATGGTGGATTTCAGGTCGGCCAGGATCTGTTCAACCACGCCCATATTCTGGTTTGCCCGGACCAGAATTTCTTTTAACTGGGCGCTGGAGATGGCACTCAATCCCGTACTTTCTTCAATATTGGCCATAATGGGGGAAAGCCGGTTCAACGGGATGCGCACCGTGGTCACGGTCTGGCGCACCTCATCAATGAGCCCGCCGAGCTGGTCCAGAATGGACTGGTATTGTTCCATGCTTTGGGTAATCCGACCAGCCGTGCCGATCTGGTTGTCCATAAAATTTTTCAGCACCAGCGTTGTGGACTGCAGGTTTTCCATGGTGCTGAACATGGGTCCTTTTTCGTCTGATAACAGTCGTGTGATTTTTTCGGCATTTTCCAATATCGCTTCAATACGTGCAATCTGATCCGGAAGTTTTGCCATGAGCTCCTGGGCCAGATTCTCACTGGGAAAGGGAAGAAAACCATTCTCCTCAAGCCTGGGCAGATCGGGCTTCGGGGTTTCCAGATTCAATTTGGAAGAACCGATAATATAGGTGCTTAATTTGAGTATGGTACCTGTGGTGACCATGGGATGGAATTTCTGATTAATCCGGATCTCCATGTCGACAGTGCCGTCAGATTGCAGTTCAAGCCGGGATACGTCACCGACAACCATGCCTGAAATCATCACAGGCATCCCTTCCTGGATATTTTCCGCATTCATAATCTTAGACCTGAATGAGACTGTTTTACTGAAAGGCGTAAGCTGATTCTGGCCGATCCAGAGAAAAAACAGCATAACAAACACCGTAAAAACCATGAATAACCCCACAGCTATTTTCATAGAGCGGTTCCGGCGTCGGCTGATAAGCGCATAGGGTTGCGTCATGGCATTTCTCCTCCAGGGGTCAGATTAAATGTCCGAAACGTTTCCATGGCACAGCTTTTCAGGTAAATTGAATCGGTAATGACCGTGGTGGTCTGTGTCCTGGTCACATACTGAAGTATACCGTCAAGCTGCCCCGGTTTAGACAGTTTCATTTCATCGGGATCAAGCAGCAGCAGACGGGGGCGAATGACAAGTCCTCTGAACACCGTCAAGAGTCGCTGGGTTTCACTATCCATCCAGAAGACCGGGTATCCCAGCAATTCCCGGATCGGCCCAAGGTATTGTTCTATCTCCTCAATTCTTCTATCACACCCATGATCATCCATATTCCAATGATATTTCAGAGGCAGGCTTAAGTTTTGATAAACGGTCCAATTCTCCAGCAGACCCTGGGGAAATCCAAGGTAACTGATATTTTGTCTCAACTTTAAAAGTCCGGACTGGGACAATGACCGAATATCATTATTAAACAGCATCACCTTGCCTTTTTCCGGTTCGACCAGCCCATTCATGATTTTCAGCAGGGTGGTTTTTCCGGAGCCCTCTCCTCCTGATATCAGAACACGATCTGCCTGTTCAACACAAAGATGAATTTCATGGGTGCTCTTCAGGCTGACGCCTGTGATTTCAACAATCGAAGATTCAGACATGTCGAAGCGCCGAAAATAATATCACCAGGGTTAAGTTCACAAAAAGAGACCAGATAAACGCCCGGGGCAGATTCCGGGCAATCATCATTTTAGAGGTGGCGGCCAGGCCGAAGTAGGCGTGTACAAGCACCATCACGACGGCGACATAAGCCAGCAGCACAAAGGTTAATAAAAAATCCGTATATTTTACATGGTGAATCAACGCCGTGACAACCCCTTTGGCCGATGCATGCAGTTTGGCCGGTCCCAGGATTGTGACGCTGAGCACAGACCACAGGGTGGTCCAGATATATAACATGATAAGGGACGACACCATGGCCAGGACCCTGGGCAGCACCAGGAAGTGGTAGGGCTCGATTCCCATGGCGGCAAGGGACTCCAAAGTCCGGTTAATCCTCAGCGACCCCAGTTCAGTGGTAATGGCACTCCCGGACCGGCCGATAACCAGGAATATCAGCATAATAGGCAAAAGCGTGTGATACACTGCGGCATCATAAATAGTTCTGAGAATATTGAGTTCGCTGATTCCCAAAGATACCATGGGAATGATCACCATCACCCCCACCATCACCCCCAGAAGCGCGCTGGTCACCAGGCATTGAACCGCCGTAAAATAAACCTGCTGAATGACCTGGAAACCCAGGTACTGAAAACCGCCCCGCCGGATATGAAAACACCCGATTATGGTTTCTCCCATGAGAAACAGAATTTCCCTTATCCCGTTCCCGGCCGGCGGGGGTATGACTGGTTTCAAGGCAGGCATATATACAATGATCTCATGTCTGTATCCGATGAGTTGATATCATTTGAGCCATACTACTTCAGGAAGTTAAAAAATATAACCCCAAAGTTTATAAAAAAGTAGAAAAGAAGAGGGCCGTTTGTATATTATGAAATTAGCCAGATGAAATTTTTTAAAACTTACGGAATAGGAACCTTCAAATTGAGTATCAGATCCTGCACTGCTGTATTATTTATATTCCTTACAATTACTGCCATCAGCCAGGCAGAAACCAACACCGATGACAAAAAGGCGATCTTCCTGGCCCATCCGAAACAGACGGGTCTGGGGCAGCCTTTTCTTGTTCGTCTGACATCAGCCCAGGCCTTTGAAAAAATTTCTGTGAGCTGGATGGACCGGGAGTTTGTACCGTCAGTCTCCCAGTGGAACGGACGCCATATAGCGATTGCCATGTTGGGGACAGATATCCGAACCACCAAGTCAGGTCGTCAAAAACTTCTGGTCCGGGCCTGGGCAGGAGGAGAGGAGACCGTCTGGCAGCGGTCAATACGTATTGTTTCCCGAACATATCCCCGTCAGGAGCTGACCCTGCCGTCAAAAATGGTGGACCCGCCCGCCGCTGAACTTGAGCGGATAAAAGCGGAAAGACCTCGGATTCAGAAAGCCAAAAATACCTGGTCAGATCAGAGGCTGTGGCAACTGCCCTTTCACCGGCCAGTACAGGGAAAAATCACCAGTGCTTATGGCCTGCAACGGGTGCTGAACGGCAAACCCAACAGTCCCCACCGGGGACTGGATTTCAGGGCACCCACAGGAACAGCCATAGAAGCGATGGCTGATGGCAGGGTTGTTCTGGCTGAACCCCATTATTATTCTGGCAACTCGATATATATAGATCACGGTAACGGAGTTGTTTCTCTATACTTCCACCTGAGCAAATTCGACGTTTCTGAGGGGGACTTTGTAAAACGGGGGCAGATTATAGGCAGAGCCGGCAGCACGGGGCGGTCAACGGGGCCACACCTGCATCTGTCTGTTTCTGTACAGGGGCAACTGGTTGATCCCGGGCCGTTGCTTGAGAAGACAACCGACCAATTGCTCCGGTAAAAAAATCACAGAAAACCATTATAAAAAAAGTTAACCGTAGTTCCAACTTTTTTGGTGCCGCATCAGTGCCTTGGCAAATTTTATCTTATTTTATATCGGCAATAATTGAAAATGCCTGGCTCTGTGACTGTAAAAAATGTTATTAGTGACACAGACCTTTCTTGCCGAAACATTACCCGGAGAACACATGTTACAATCCCTGCGATCAAGAATATTGATGATAGTTGTGTTTATTGTTGTCTCAACGGTTACCGGCATCATCTATTATGTTCAGAAAGAAACCTTAAAAACCCTGTCCAAAATTCAGGAAGAGAACGCAAGAAATATACTGAACACGGTTGCGCTGAATGTCGAAAATGAATACGACAGTCTGCTTTTTCATAAAAAAAATCTACTTGAAACCCGGAAAAACGAAAGAAAAAACGTTGTCAATATAGCTATTATCGCGGTCAATCAGTTCTACGATAAGTTCCGCCAGGGCATTCTGACCGAGGATCAGGCGAAAAAACAAGCCATCGCCATTATCCGGGATATGAAATATGACAAGGGAGTGGGGTACCTGTGGATCAATGACACCGGACGACCGATACCCAGGATGATCATGCACCCGACTATCCCTGAACTGGACAATACTATTCTTGACGATCCAAAATTCAACTGCGCCAAGGGGGTTAAACAAAATCTTTTCCAGGCATTTGTGGATATCTGCCTTGCCAGTGGACAGGGATATGTCGATTACCTGTGGTCCAAACCCACCGAAAACGGCCTGACCGAAGATCAGCCCAAAATTTCTTATGTCGCACTTTTCAAACCATGGGACTGGGTGATCGGAACCGGGGTTTATATTGAAGATATTGAACTCGACGCCCGGAAAAGGTTGGATGCGGTCATCTTTGAACTTCAGCAGACATTTTCAAAGGTCCACCTGGCCGAAACCGGCTACATGTTTATTTTCACCGGCGACAATCAAATGCTCGTCCACCCATCCCTCACCGGGACTGACGGCAGTGTCCTGGTCAACCCCTCCACAGGACAACTCATGTTAAAAGATCTGATGACAGCTTCTCAAACGCCTGGCAAGGCTTATGAATATATCTGGGACAAACCAGGGCATAAAGGGGAATTCAAATTTTTAAAACGGACCTACACTAAATACTTCCCTCCCCTTGACTGGTATATTGCAAGCTCTGTTTATGTGGATGAAATTGAAAGTGCATCCCGTGTTCTGATTAAAACCATTTTTTTGATGTCAACCATCTTCCTTGTACTTTCCATTATTTTATCCGTACTTCTTTCAAAAACCCTGACAAATCCCCTAAGAAAACTGATGGTCTCCGTTGAAGGCATTGAAAAGGGCGGAATATCATCTGCTGAGATCCCCATCACAGGGACAAGGGAAACCAAGGCATTGGGAAACATACTGAATAAAATGATTCATTCCATCAGCAGGTCCATTGATGAAAGGGAAAATCTGCTGACCGCCCTGCAGGACGCCCATGATGAACTTGAAAAACGTGTCAGAGAACGGACGATGGATCTTGAAACCGCCAATTTTGAACTGCAGATAACCAAGTCAGACGCCGAAGCCGCCAACCAGGCTAAATCCGAATTTCTTGCCAACATGAGCCACGAGATCCGGACACCCATGAACGCCATCCTTGGCATGATGCACCTGGCACTGCAGACAAACCTTGATGATAAACAAAAAAATTACATTGAAAAGGCACACTACTCCGCAGAAAACCTTCTTGCCATTCTCAATGACATCCTTGATTTTTCAAAAATTGATGCCGGAAAGCTGGAAATGGAAGAGATAGATTTCCAACTGAAAGAGATCATCGACAACATGGTTAACACCATCAGTTTCTGCGCCCAAAAAAAGGGGGTTAAAGTTGTGGTAAAGATTGAACGAGATGTCCCCAGAGCCCTGATTGGTGATCCCCATCGACTAAGTCAGGTTTTGGTCAATCTTGGTGGCAATGCCGTAAAA
This sequence comes from uncultured Desulfobacter sp., assembly GCF_963665355.1. Classification (GTDB taxonomy): domain Bacteria; phylum Desulfobacterota; class Desulfobacteria; order Desulfobacterales; family Desulfobacteraceae; genus Desulfobacter. The sequence goes on along the minus strand of NZ_OY762229.1, from coordinate 1,849,647 downwards.
TTCAGCAATGAAGGAGACACGGTATCCCTGATAGTCGCCACCAAGGAAGAAGACGAGTCAACGGTTGTTTTAAAGTTTTCAGTTCAGGATACAGGCGTCGGCATGTCTCCCGGACAGCAGAAAAAACTATTCCAGCCATTCACCCAGGCAGACGGCTCGACAACCCGCCAATATGGGGGAACCGGTCTTGGCCTGGCGATTTCCAAAAAAATTGTTCAACTGATGGATGGTCAGATTTGGGTGGAGAGCATAGAGGATGTCGGCAGTACTTTTTCCTTTATGGTTTGTCTTGGCAAGCAGATTGTTCATCCTGACAAAATGGGTTCATCTGCGGAAATAAGCGAAGGGCCACTTAATCAGGCACTGAAAAAAATTGACGGCAGCAGAGTTCTCATCGTTGAAGATAACGACCTTAACCAGGAACTGGTCAGGGAACTTTTAACCCGTAATAATATTTCGGTTGAAACGGCCAATAATGGTCAGGAAGCACTCAATATTTTGGCGGATCAAAAATTTGACGGCGTGCTGATGGACTGTCAAATGCCCGTAATGGACGGATACGAAGCAACCCGAAAAATCCGGGAGCAGGAAAAATTCAAGGAATTACCCATCATTGCCATGACGGCCAATGCGATGGTGGGTGACCGGGAAAAGGCGTTGGCAGCCGGGATGAACGATCATATCGCTAAACCGATTGCTCCCGATGAGATGTATAAAACCATGGCGAAATGGATTTCTGCGAAATAGTGTTTGGACACTAGGTTCCCCCAAGCGTAGAAGCAAATTTCTGCAAATCCTTTTCAGCCCGCTCAAAATCATACTCCTTAATCGACTGTATTATTTGCTCAAACGCGCCATCATGCTTTGTGTCCCGAAAAAAAGGAACAAGTTTGTTTGCCACCTCAATGGATTTCGTGTCGTTTTCACCCAGGCGGTTTCCAAGCTCGTCCAGCAGGGGTTCAATGCCATTGAATTCAACAATGACATCCGCGTCTGGTGTTTCGGCAGAGGATTTTTCCCGCAGGATCCGCAGCCCGGCAAGCACAGGGTTCAATTTGGCGGAAACTTCATCAAGCCAGGCACCAACATTTTCAGCGTCATCCTTAAGGGCGGTCTCCAGAGCAGACGCGCAGGTGAATACCTCTATCATCCCAAGATTTCCGGCCACGCCTTTCAAGGAGTGAGCGACAATTTCTGCGGCCCGGGAGTCATCGTTTTCCCAGGCCTTTTTAAAAGTCTCGACGAAATCGGCCTGATTGTCCAAAAACTTTAAAAGCAACTTGCGGTACAGTTCGATATTGTTCAGGGTTACCTTTAAACCGGCTTCGATATTAATGCCCGGAATATTTGGCAGATCTTGCCCGACATCCCTTTTGAGGGGCTTGACATCACTTTTCCCCACAGGGCCCGCAGGGACTATCCACCTGGCCATGGTCATAAACATCCTGCCCACATTGAGGGGTTTGGAAATATAATCATTCATGCCCGCATCAAGGGTTTTTTGACGATCCCCAACCATGGCATGGGCAGTCATGGCGATGATGGGCAATTTTTTAAACCCAGGGTTTTGCCGTATTTTTTGGGTGGCGGTATACCCGTCCATAACCGGCATCTGGCAGTCCATTAAAACGCCGTCATAGTGCTGCTGGCCAAGACGTTCCAACGCCTGCTGCCCGTTAAAGGCGCAATCTACCTGGATGCCGTGATTCACTAAAAGTTCCATGGCCAGCTCCTGGTTTATTTCATTGTCTTCAACCAAAAGCACCCTGGCACCGCGTAGCTTATCGATGGCCGTTGTCACCTTTTCAGGGCTGTTGGCGCTTAGATCCGATTCAATTGTCTTGTGGCCCATAGCCCTCAAAATTGCATTGTGAAGCGTGGAAGGCATAATGGGCTTGGCAAGAAAACCAGCCAGTTTAAGATCTTTGACTGCTTTATGGATTTGAAGGCGGTCATAGGCCGAAATCATAATGATTGTCGGAAGATGGGCAAGCCTTGTCTCGTTTTGAATCAGCCTGGCTGTCTCAATACCATCCAACCCGGGCATACGCCAGTCCATCAACACCAAGTCATAAGGATCATGTTCATCCATTTGTTTCAACATCGTCAAGGCCGCTTCGCCTGAATGGGCCTGATCACAAGTCGCGTTGCAACTGGAAAGCTGCCGGGTCAGGATATCACGAGAGGAATCGTTGTCATCGACAATCAAAATGTGCAGAGATGTAAGCCCGTTAATACGCAGGGCTGTCGGCTGTTTCTCCTGTTTTCCGAACAATGCCGTGAAATAAAAGGTACTTCCGGCCCCTTGTTCACTTTCAACCCACATCCGCCCCCCCATCATCCGGACCAGTTGATTGGAAATGGAGAGTCCCAAGCCTGTTCCACCGTATTTTCTGGTAACGGAAGTGTCGGCCTGACTGAACGGCTGAAACAATTTTTTCTGTTCTTCCGTGCTCATCCCGATACCGGAATCCTTAACTGAGAACCGCAGTCTGACCTTATTGCCGAGGTCTCCCTCTTTATCCATGGAAACCGAAACAACAATATCGCCCCCCCTGTCCGTAAATTTAACCGCATTATTACACAGGTTCAGCAGAATTTGGCCCAGCCTCATGGGGTCGCCCGCTAACGCCACAGGAATCTCGGGAAAGACATTATACATCACTTCCAGCCCCTTCCTGCCGGCCTTGATACCGATGACATTCAACAGGTTGAGCATCACATCCTCCAGGCAAAAGTCGATGTGTTCCAGATCCATTTTTCCAGACTCAATTTTGGAAAAATCGAGGATGTCGTTGAGGATGCCCAGCAATGACTCTGCAGAGCTGTGCACCTTGGAAATATAATTGCGTGTTTTTTCCTCCAGATCCATCTGCAGAGCCAGGCTGGACATGCCGATGATGGCATTCATGGGCGTTCTGATCTCGTGGCTCATGTTGGCCAGGAATTCACTTTTGGCTTTATTGGCTGATTTGGCTTTTTCGGCCATTTCTTCGGCCAGCAGAACAGACTGGGTCAGATTCTGGTTTGCGACCAACAGGGCCTCTTCGCTCTGCCTCTTTTCCATTTCTGTTTTTCTGCTCAAGGTGATCTCTTCAAGAAAACCGTCAATGGATATAACGTTGCCTTTATTGTCGCGAACAACATGGTCCGAAGTTCGTACAAACCTTTCCCGGCCGTCGGGATGAATAAAAGAGCGCTCGGTTTGGGCAAACACCGTTTTCCCGGTCAGAAGTTTCACCGTATTCGCTTGGGCACGCGCCAGGGAGTCCCCGCTCCATTGGATGATTTTTGACCAGTCGGCGCCGAGAATTTTTTCGCGTGAAATGCCAAACACAGACTTTACTGAACTGTTGACATAAAAAACAGTACCATCGGGTTCATACCGGTAAACAACAAAACTATCCCCCATATTTTCAACCAGGGATTCAAACTGCGTCTTGGCTTCCAGAATTTCACTTGTTCGTTGGTCAACCCGGTATTCCAGTAACCGATTTGCGTCCGAAAGTTTCTGTTGTGACTTACTGAGCTGTTGAGTAATGTTTCTGATATTGGACAGAATGAATCTGACAAAAATAAAAACCAGGGCAAAACCAAGAGCAAAAATGGGACATACAATAAAAATCAGATGATTAAAATGATGCTGCATGGATTGCGTGCTGTATCGGATATCGGCCACCTCAGATTCAATCAGGTCATTGAGACTATCGATGGCACTGATGATAACCGGCCGAATCTGCTGGGAAAGCATATCCGGTATATCTGCCTTGTCTTCTGTCTTTATGACACCCACCAACTCATTGATCCGTTGTTGAACTGTACCAAGATTTTTCTCTCCTTCGTCAAGCAAATGCTTTTTTGCAGCATGGTTAAACAGGTTGTGATGATGTTTTATAGATTCAGAAATGGAACGATATGACAACCACTCTTTTTTTACCAGATTTTGGGCAAGCTTGAGGATATCCTCTGCGTCATCTGGAGAGACATGGCCACTGAGCATTTCATCAATCGTATCAAGGGTGTTGATGGTGTAGATATCTTTCATTTCATTCAAGTGCAGGATAGGGTTCACATGCAGATCAGACATATCCTGGAACAGATTTTTGGAAAAAATCACATATCCTCCCAATGCTGCGGCGGAAGAAAAAATCAGAATCCCGATCACAACAACAAGGAAGCGACTCTGAACAGATACATCTAACGATCGAAGATAGGATAATCCGCGATTAATCATTGGTCACCCACACCTCTTCAAGTTGTCGAAAATTTCCATCGTGGTAATCCGTAATGAACACCCGTTCCAGTGCCTGCCTGTCATTCGGTGTAATCGTTATTTCAAATCCGTCCAAAGCTTTCCTGTCAAGCTGTTCAAAAGCCTCCATGAAATTTTCCCGGTTAAGGGCCTGGCCCGCCTTTTCCAAAGCTTTGACAACCAGTTTGGCGGCAAGGAATCCTTCAAATGAAACGAAACCGTATGGATCATCTGGATAATGTGCTCTATAAATTTCCCGGTACTCCTGGGCAGCCTCATTTTTATTATCCCACGGAAGAGGTACGACCTGGGAAATTAAAACATTTTCTGTCTGCCCTTGAAGGGCCCGGATCAAATCATCACTGCCCACAAATGAAATATTACAAAATACGGTACGTTCCATGCCACTTTTCTTGGCCGACTTGATGAACTCGGCACACGGCTTATAGGCCCCAAGCATGATCACCGCATCGGGTTCTGATAGTTTAATGGTCTGCAGGGCGTTTCGATAGGATAAGGTGTTTCTTCGATAACGGCCTTCAGCGGCAATTTTCAGGCCTCGCTTTTCCAGCGCACGTTTCACACCTTCCAAACTGGTTTTCCCATAACTGTCATTCTGGTAGAAAACAGCAATTTTTTCTATATGATACGTTAAACCTAAATATTCCACCAGTGCTTGGGTTTCGGCATAGTAGCTGTTGCGCAGGTTGACAATCAGTGGATTCGGCGGGTTTCTTAGAAATTCTGCGCCGGTAAACGGCATCAGGAAAGGGACATGATATTTTTGAATCTCCGGCAATGCAGCCTTGGAAGTGGGGGTGCCCACCTCGCCGAACATCGCGAAAACATGCTGCTGGGTTATCAGTTCAATGGTGTTTTTCCTGGCATAATCCGGCTCGTAAAAATCATCGTTCGTAATTAGACTTATGGTTCGCCCATGTACACCACCTTGCTTGTTAATAGATGAAAAATAGGCCGTTGCCCCTTTCATCATTTGCAGGCCAAGCTGGGCTGCCGGACCGGTTAGAGGACAGCTCTGCCCCAAAACGATCTGGTTGCCGACAATATAGTTATTTTGGAGGGTATATCGCCAGAAAAAAACACCAATCAGTGCAAAGGCGACAAAATAATATTTTTTCAATGGATTGCCTCTATAATTTGCTAAAAACTTTTAATATTATACTTGACTACGTGGGATATCTATAGAATTTTTTTTATTAACTTGAATCTGAATCTTATAAAGGAGGTTTCCACAGATGCACGAGGATATATCCAGGCCGACTTTATTAATCGTTGATGACATCTCTGAAAACATTGATGTTTTAATTGGCCTTCTTGAAAATGATTATAAAATAAAAGCTGCACTAAACGGAAAAAGGGCCCTGAAAATTACTGCCGGCAAAAATAAACCGGATTTGATCCTGCTGGATATCATGATGCCGGACATGGATGGGTATGAAGTCTGCCGCCGCCTGAAGGAATGTCCGGATACCAAAAACATTCCTGTGATTTTTGTTACGGCCAAAGGCGATGTCATTGACGAATCCAAGGGATTTGATGCCGGCTGTGTTGATTATATCACCAAGCCGCTCAGCCCGACACTGGTGAAAGCCCGTGTTAAAACGCATCTTGCGCTGTATAATCAGAGCCGTATTCTGGAAGAAAAAGTCAGGGAGCGTACCCGGGAGCTTGTTCATACCCAGGATGTAACCATCCTTGGTCTTGCAGTGCTCACCGAATACAGGGACAATGAGACCGGCGGACACATCATACGCACCCAGAATTATGTCCGGATTTTAGCAGAGCTCCTTGCCAAACATCCCAGATTCAGAAAATTCCTCGATGAAGAAATGGTTGATTTATTGTTTAAATCCTCACCGTTGCACGATATCGGCAAGGTTGGCGTTCCGGACAGTATCCTGTTTAAAACCGGAAGTCTGACTGACGAGGAATTCAAGATAATGAAAAGACACCCTATTTACGGCGGGGATGCTTTGTCTAAATCGGAGCAGGCGTTTGGAAGCATGGATTCCACCACCTTTTTGCGGGTGGGCAAGGAGATCGCCTATACACACCATGAAAAATGGGATGGGACCGGGTATCCGTATGGGTTGAAAGGTGAAGATATTCCATTATCCGGCCGCTTGATGGCCCTGGCTGACGTGTACGATGCTCTGATCAGCAAACGGGTGTATAAACCGCCTTTTTCCCATGCAAAGGCAATGGAGATTATCACTGTCGGGGATGGGCGGGTGATGCCCGATCATTTCGACCCTGATATCCTGGAGATATTTAGGGAATACCACGATGAATTCCGGCAGATTGCGCTGCAGTATGCGGATCATGAGGAAGAGCGGAAACTGCTTTCCGGCTCTCATCGTTGATGAAAAACCATCCACAAAGTTTTTACTTTGAAATCAAAATATTATCAGCTATAATATCCAACGTAGAATTTCAAAATTCTTATCACTGCCCAATTATGAATTTGAATATTATGAGCTTGAATTAAGACGAGTTCCGAATATTCAAATGGTATTCGCGATTGATTTAATTACCGTGAGGAACAGCAATGGGAAAATTAAATGATCTCTCTATCAGGCTTAAACTTTTTTTGGGGTTTGGTGTTGTCTGTATCTTTTTTGTTATTGTTGGCATTGTAATTAACGGCCTGAACAATAAGAATAGTAAAGAACTTGAAACGGTAAAAAATGAAGTACTCCCGCACACCCTAAATTTTATTGAAACCAAACGGGACATTGAACAGATTCAACAATGGCTCACCGATATCTCTGCAACAAGGGGGGCACAAGGGTATGACGATGGATATGCAGAAGCCGAAAATTATTACGGGGATGCAGTCAAAAGAATAGAATTCTCTATTGTCGAACATAAGAAATACGGTGAAACTGAGATGGTTGAGTTGCTCAAGGATATGAAAAATAGTTTGGACGATTATTACACCATGGGCAAAAAAATGGCCCAGGCCTATATTGACGATGGTCCGGAAAAAGGTAATCCAATGATGACGGAGTTTGACCCGTTTGCTGAAAAACTGGCCGGGATCATCGATAAAATTGTTGATGAGCACAAAGATGATTTGTTAAATTCATTTGCGGCAATTGGCGAGCACAATATTGCAAATACAAAAACTCTCACTATCGGAATTATCACTGTCCTGATCTTTTCGGCTTTAACAGCCTATGGCTTCAGCCACTCCATAGCCACCGCACTTCGTAACGCCGTGGATTTTGCAGGCTATGTAGCAGAAGGCAATTTTGACCAAACTCTTGTTATCAAACAAAAAGATGAAATCGGGAGCCTTGCCAATTCTCTCAGTAAAATGTCCACAAGCTTGAAAAGCCTCATAACAGACATAAAGGACAGCTCAATAACCGTTAACACATCCGCCTCAACAATTAAGGATCTTTCAAATAATATCACCACAAGCTCAAGGGGCACGGTTGAAAAATCCAATACAGCCTCAGTAGCTGTCAAAGAGATGAGCAGCAATATGAATTCCGTCGCCTCTGCCACTGAGCAGGCCGCGGCCAGCATCCAGGCTGTTGTTGCGGCAGCAGAAGAGATGACCGCCACCATAGGAGAAATCTCAACGAATATTTCCAGGGGAAGCAAGATCACCGGCAATGCTGTGGAAAAAGCCAATCAGGTATCTGTTAAGGTGGATGAACTCGGATCGGCAGCGTCTCAGATATCCAAAGTAACCGATGCCATTAAGGATATATCGGAACAAACCAACCTTCTGGCACTTAACGCCACCATTGAAGCGGCACGGGCCGGAGAGGCAGGGAAAGGATTTGCTGTGGTTGCAGGAGAAATTAAAGCCCTCGCCCAGCAGACTGCAAATGCAACCAGTGAGATCAATGAACGGATCAAAGGCGTTCAGTCCAGTACAGAAGAATCTGTATCCTCTATCCAGGAGATCGTAGGTGTAATCAATGAAATTGACGAAATTGTAAACACTGTTGCAGCTGCAATTGAAGAGCAGTCCGTTACTACCCAGGAGATATCAAATAATATTGCCCAGGCAGGCCAAGGCATCCAGGACGTTAACGAAAATGTCAGCCATGCGTCCACCGTTATCGGAGACATTGCCCAGGATATCACTCTCGTGAACCAGGCGGCCCAAGAAACTGACCAGAACAGTGATAAGATACTGGAAGGTGTTGATAACCTTGCCAAGGTGACTGAAAAATTGAATGACGCTGTAAATCAGTTTAAAGTTTAAGGTTAAGGTTAATCAGGATTAAGCCGCCAGCATTTTTGAGGATTTGATAGTTTTGCCTTTCATTTTCATGATGAAAATATATCAGAATTCAAATAATTACCTCTTAAACAGCAAGCTCTATTTATTCAACATAATCAGAAAAATGTTCCTTTAGGCATTCAGGGCAGATACCATGACTTAAAGTAGCTTCTGAATGTTCATTAAGATATATTTCCAACTGGTTCCAATAACCTTTGTCATCACGGATTTTTTTACAGTAAGAACAGATAGGAATCAATCCGTTCAAGGTTTTTATATCTTCAAGGGCTTTTTTCAGTTTCGTAATATTTTCTTCTTTTTCTCGTTCAAGATTTTTTCTTACTGTGATTTCATCATTAAGACTTTTTATGGTGGTGTTCAATTCCTTGAATATAATTTTGTACGGCTCTTTAATACCTGTTTCAACAATGGCTTTGTAAATGAAATAAAACGAAAAAATTTTGAAATAGTGGCCTATAAGATTTGAAAAACCATAATTAGAGATGTAAAAAGTAAACGCCAACTCAGAAATAATCGTACAACCCATTGATGTCATTATCCAATTATAAATTTTTCTTTCAAATATGTTGCGGTTTTTATAAAGCAGTCCCATGGAAACAACAAGAATGATACAAATAATGTATTCACTTATCTTTTTGAACGTAGTCAGGCCGGATCCATCTATAAAACAGACAGGAAAGGATTGCCAGACAAAAACACTTGCAACAAGAAATGCGGTTATGATCGTGTAGATCAAAAACAGGAGTTCGGGCTTGAACTGCCTGTTGCTATTCAAAAAGAAAAAGGCCAGGAGAAGTGTTATAGATTCCATGTAACGTGCACCAATCCACAATTGATTGGCGTAATAGTCATAGTCTGTGAATATTGGCATCCCTTTGTAAGAAAGCGTGTGAAGCAAATCTAAAAAAGCGATAAAAAAGTATGCAACACCAATAAACAAAAGATACGGATTTTTTATATATTTTTGGGAATTCCAGGTAATCATGAACAACGACCCGGCTACAACGATACTAAAAATTTCTGCCAGAGTATGAAAAAGGAGATAATTTACAAAAGTTGTGAAATAAAGACTTACAAGGAGTGCAATGTAAAAAATACTCTGAGCCATAAAATAAAATTAACTTTCCAAAAGTATGTAATTCAAAATCAATCTATTAAATTTTAGATAGCCCCGCTTCTAAAATTCTCCGATACAATGCTTGATATAATGTTATGATTTGAAATGGTAATATAATGGTCAATGCCATTATATATTAGCCATCCCAGATAACGCAACGCAAGATTAAATTTATTTATTCTATCTTGCTCCAATGTTCATTTTATGGGAGATAATAGTCAGAATAAAATCTTGATTTCAGGACCCTTTACGGCAATACCTGTACTTAAACAAATTACAGGTATTGTCAAAAATTATTAAATCAAAGAGATCAAAACCATGAGCGATCAAAAAAATTGTCAGGCGTTTTTAAATTTTATCCAGCCACAGATTGGCCAACAAATTCATGTGGGTCCCTGGCTTGAGATTGACCAGAAACGAATTAATGAGTTTGCCCAGGTTACCGGTGATGTGCAATGGATTCATACAGATGTTCAGCGGGCCAAAGAAGAGTCTCCCTATAAATCAACAATTGCCCACGGGTATTTGACATTGTCTTTGCTGCCTTGTTTAACTGAAAGCAATCATCCTGATTTTTTTCAGAAAAATTATCCCGGCATGAAGTATCGCGTAAACTATGGCCTTAACCGGGTTCGCTTTCCTTCAGCTGTTAAAGCCGGCGCCAGAATTCGGGCAAGAACCACAATCCATGAAGTGGAAGAGGTGAAGGGCGGCATACAGATCTGTTATCTTATTACAATTGATATTGAAGATGGTGAAAAGCCGGCCTGTGTTGCCGAATTTCTGGCACGCCTTTACCCTTAACCAGAAGCGCTTTATCAATAGTCCCGCCCATACAAAGGCCAAAACAGTACGGTTTCCGAAAATTCTTCGTTATGGCTAAACCGGTTGTACCAGCAAGCGGGATTATTGATAAAACGTTGTTGAACAATGCCGCTGGTCAGTGCCGGGCTTTTTCCCTGCTCTGGCTTTGCGACCGCATCGTTCGGCCCGCAGCCATTGGCGGCGCCCTGATCCGCATGGGAAACTTCATGAACTCCGAGATCGTGGGCCTGCCCACCCAACGGGCCTGGGGCGTGGTGTTCGACCGGGTGGATACACTGCCCCGGCATCCGGTCCAGCTCTATGAGGCGGCCGCCTTTGAACTCATCGTTCCCCTGCACATGGGACAACTTCTCAGCCTCTCCTTTATCCTGGCAGGCCTTTTCCTTCTGCTGCCCAAGGCGCCGGCCGGAACCTGACCCTTATCCCGGGCCGGTGATAAGGGATGCGCACTACCGGATCCGGGGACGGCAGAACCCTATGCCTCGTCCAGAACGCGGCGAATGACTTTGGCCAGCATCTGCTTTTGCACCGGTTTTTCAAGATATGCCTGGATATTGACCTCTGCGATGTTTTCCCCATTGATCTCATGGCTGAACCCCGAGCACAGGATCACGGGAAGCTCGGGTCTCAACGCCTTAAGGCGGCCGTTGAGCTGGATTCCGGTCATGCCGGGCATGGTCATGTCCGTAATCACCAGGTCAAAGGCGGCCAGCTCTTCTGACGTCAGCCTGGCGGCTTTCAAAGGATCCTGCATGGTGGTCACCCTGTATCCCAGCCGTGAAAGTATGGCGCTGACCACACTGAGGATCGCCGCCTCATCATCCAGCAGCAGAACAGACTCTTTGCCGGCCAGGACATCCTGCCCGGATTCTTCAACCGGAAGGGCTTCCGGGGTTTCAGCCACAGGCAGGTAAACCGATACCTCCGTGCCCTGGCCCGGACGGCTTTGCAGACAGATTTCCCCCCGACAGCGCCTTACAATGCCCTGAACAATGGAAAGACCCAGCCCAGTGCCCCGGCCGGGCAGCTTGGTGGTAAAATAGGGATCGAATATCCGGTCGATATGGGCCGGATCAATACCGACACCGGTATCCTTGACCTTAAGCAGGACATGGGCGCCGGGACAAAGGGTCAAAGACGCGCCTTGATCCGGACCGATCTCCACAGTCTGCAACGAAAAAGACAGAATGCCGCCGGTCTTTTCCATGGCATGATAGGCATTGGTGCCCAGGTTCATGATGATCTGGTGGACCTGGGTGGGATCGGCCACCACAAGACCGCAGTCAGAGTCAATGGTCTTCTGGATACGGATGGTTCTGGGAATGCAGGCCTCCAGCAGCCCCACCGCCTCTTTGAGAATGGGCTGGACCTTTAAGGGAATAAACGCCTCTTCCTGTTGCCGGCTCAAGGACAGGATCTGCCGGACCAGGGCGCCGGCCCGGACAGATGCCCGATAGATCGCCTCCACCGCCTCTTTCTGGAAGCTCTTGTCGGGCAGGTCCTCCCGGAGCAGTTCTGCATAGCCCATCATGGGAAAGATAATATTGTTGAAATCATGGGCGATCCCGCCGGCCAGGGTCCCGATGGACTCCATTTTCTGGGCCCGCCGCAGCGAAACCTCAAGGCTTTTGCGTTCCGTCAGGTCAATGCCCATGCCGATGGTCACCTTCTGCCCCTGGATACGGCACTGCCTTACAGAAATCAGATAGGGAACCTTGCCCGCTTTGAAACAGAGTTCCGCTTCAAACTCGCCCCCCGAGGCTTCCGTATTGAAAGCAGCCGCCAGCTTTTCAACAATCCCCTCACGTTCGGCAGGATCGATCCAGTGCGTAATGGCCTTGCCCCGGATCTGATCGGACGGCAGGCCGGACATGACCTCAAAATTGTCGTTCCACCGGACCAGGCCCTGGCCCTGGACATGCACAACGAAAATGCCGGGAAGGGTCTGGATAATGGCCTCCATGACCGCTTTTTCCTCGGAAAGCCGCTGTTCGGCCTGCTGTTTGGATTGCTCCCTTGCCGCAAGGGCCCGGGCCATCTGGTTGAATCCGTTGACAAGCCCCTGGATCTCCGCCTTCTGTCCGGTCATCTCAGACCCGCTGAACGATCCTGAGGTCATCTGGTGCATCTCCTGGTGAAGCTGTTTCAAGGGCCGGGTCAGATGGCGGTTCAACACCAAAAAAATCAACGTGAAACTGGACACGGCGGTAAAAAGCACCATGCAGCAGGCCGCCAAGACGGTGATGAGCAAATGCTGCTCAAAAAGGGTGTTCACAAACCGGATTTCCATGTAGCCCACCAGGGTTTGGTCCTGGTAGGTCAGGGTCCGGAAGATGGTGATGGTGCCTTTATCGGGAAAAGTGCCGCTCTCGGCGATTATTTTCTGGTTGTGGTCATAAAGGCGGATCCCTGCAATGTTGACGGAATCCACAGCCATATGGCAGAACCGCCGGGTGGTGGCCAGATCAAAGAGCCAGAGCTGGTGGGTAAAAGTATCGGCCATCTGCTGGGTGGACAGGGCCATGTAGCTGTCAAAGTCCCGTTTGCCGACATTGTAGGCAAAGACAAAAAACGCGGAATTGATCAGAATGCCCCCGGCCACCAGCACCAGACCGATTTGAACCATCAAGGTTCTCAGCAGGCTTGGCCGCCTTTTGGCCGGGCGGGGCCCCAGGGGTTTAGCGCCCATGGCGCCCATGGGAAAGACTCTGGTCAAGGCGGCCCTCCGCCTTGATGGCCTTCAGGGCGGAAATGAGGTCGGGCATCAGGCAGCGGTGCCTCTTATGGATCAGACAATAACCGGGCTGGTTGATCAGCGGGGGACTGAGCTTTCTGATCCGGGCATATCCCTTTTGCCAGATCAGGCTGTCTGCCAGCGCCTCCTGTTCCGTGACCGTGTCTATCCGCCCCATGGCCAGCATTTTAAACAGCCGATCCGCATCCGGGAGCCGGATCACGGTCCCGGGCATTTTCTCTTCCAGAATTTTTACGCCGATGCGCATACCGTTGCGATAAGCGGCCAGGGAGTCCCATCCGTTCACGTCCATGGCCGGGAGATCTCCCCGGACATAGGTATAATAGGCCAGTTGGCCGATGGATTCGGGCACCACCAAAAGGTGCCGGGTATTTTCGGGGGCCAGGGTGGTGATATCTGCCAGGCGGATGAGGTCGCCGTCGCCCTGTTGGTCCGCCATGACCAGAGCCCGCTGGGCCGACCCGGTAAAGACCACCCGGCAGGTCCGGCCCATGCGGCAGAAGGCTTCCTCCAGCCGGTGTTCAAACACCGTTCGCACGGGAAACGCCAGCCCTGAATAAAAGGTGTAGACTTTATTTCTGGCATCGGCCGTGTCCCTGCCGCCGTCGGAGAGAATCGCCTTCATGGCGTTTTCCAGGCGCGGAACAAAGGCGGCGTGTTTTTTGTGGACATAGGTATAAATGGGAATGGACACATGAAAATCGGGCAGGCAGCGGATGGCTGAGCCGGCTTCCCCGAGCTGCGCCAGGGCAAGATAACCAGCCGTATCATTCATCAGCGCGATATCCAGCCGGTCCTGCACCAGCATGCGCAGCAAGGCCGGATGAGCCATTGCCGTGACTGCGTCTTTGCCCGCCAACATGTCCTTGGCCCAGAGGACGCCGAGGACATGGCCGGACCGGTATTTTTCAAACAGGTCCGGAGAGAATGACCTGATGGCCGGATTCGCCGTATAGGCTGCACCGTGAAATTCAAGCACCGGGATCTTGATCCGGATGAGATTGGGGAAGGCCTCATCCAGTGGGATCCGGCCGGCTTCGCCATCCAGCTCTCCTGCGTTGGCCTGGATCAGGGAGCGGTTGTGGGGCAGTCTGACAAACCTTACCCCAAGGCCTGCCCGGGCGTAAAGCGCCGCCACCCGGGGCTGGATCGCCTGGATCGCGACCTCACCATCTCCAAGCCCCAGGGTGTAGACAGACGTATCCGAGGCCTCGGCCCTCAAGGACCCAGCCAGTAGAAAGCAGATGATTACGACGAAAAGCCTGCTGTATTCTTTACCCCAAACCGGAAATCGGGGTGAAAATTCATTACCCGGCCTCGGCCCGGTAATTCTGATGAAACGCCCTGTGCGGACCCGCATGCAGGGTGTTGTGGGGGCTGGGGGATTAAAACCCTCGGCTACCCGATCAGCCGTTTTTATTAGAGTGGTTTTCAATTGTTTTCAGTCCAAATATGTCGCGCAGCCCAAGAGCGAATATTATTAAATACATCATCAATTGGGTTTGTTGGTTGAACCGGGTACCCTGCCTCGGTTTCAAGGGGGTCATTAAATTCACTGGCTATAGAAAATGCTATAGCATCAGTTTCAATGACCTTTTGAGCACCTTCAGGACTCATATATTTGTATAAAATCATACGGTTTTTTACCGGAACCTGAAGCGTTTTATCAATAGTCCCGTCCATACAAAGGCCAAGACAGTACGGTTTCTGAAAATTCTTCGTTATGGCTAAACCGGTTGTACCAGCAAGCGGGATTATTGATAAAACGTTGTTAAACAATGCCGCTGGTCAGTGCCGGACATGAATTTTTCGACTATGGGATTTATATCGTTTGCAGATTGTCCGCACAAGGATAAATTGGAATAATTTTGATAGAAACTGCCTGAATTTTGTTTCTTTACCTGGCGCATATTTCCTGTTTTCTAAATAAAGAACAGCGTGGGTTTAATATCCCGGATTTAAAGGCCCACTCCGGGAATACGGCTTGATGCCGTTGTTGTTTTCCACAGATTGTTTCAGACCAACGGGCCTTTTATGGGGATAAAAAACCAAAGTGCCGGATCGTACGGTTGACTCAGGATATGATCCTGTTCATGACCTTTATCTGTTCAATGGACATAAGTCCCTTGGATGGTGAAATTTAGAATGGTAGCCATGGCAACACCGCTTGTCATAAGAAAGGCGAAACGATTGAATCACCAGATCAAATCATGTACACTGCACCAAAGTTTCTTTACCGGAGGTAAATTTCCATGAACCGAGACCTGATTCATCCGTTATTTTTATTATTACTGGTGTTTTTTATTTCCGCTGTTTTTCTTGTAATGATTAAATCTTTTCTTATGGCCATTCTGCTGGCCGGGATTTTTTCCGCCCTGGCCTATCCTTGGTACCAGAGGCTTACCAGATGGCTGAAGGGGAGAAAGACAGCGGCGGCCGGTATTACCATAATGATTATCATTCTGATTGTACTTCTTCCTTTAAGCGGTCTTCTGGGCATTGTCACCACCCAGGCCATCAAGGTGGGCCAGACGGCAACTCCCTGGGTCCAGAAACAATTGTCCTCCCCCATAGCCCTTTCCCAGTGGCTGGAAGGCCTGCCCGTTTATGATCATATAGAACCCTACAGGGAAACCATATACACCAAGGCCGGAGAACTTGTCGGGACTGCAAGCCAGTTTTTTGTCAACGGGCTTCAGGCCGCCACCATGGGCACAATGAATTTTATATTTATGGTGGCCATTCTTTTGTATACCATGTTCTTTTTTCTCATGGACGGGGAGAAACTGCTAAACAAAATTTTATATTACATGCCCCTGGACGACAAAGACGAAAGACGGTTACTTGACAGGTTTACCTCTGTGACCCGGGCCACGATCAAGGGAACCGCCATCATCGGCATTGTCCAGGGCGGGGCATCCGGCATCGCCTTTGCCGTGGTGGGTATCCACAGTTCGGTTTTCTGGGGGGCGGTGATGACGGTGCTGTCCATCATACCGGGCATTGGGACCGCCCTGGTATGGATTCCGGCGGCACTCTGGCTGGGAGCCCAGGGCGCCTGGTTCAGAGCCGGCGCCCTGGTTGTCTTCTGCGGGGTGGTGGTGGGAAGTGTTGACAATCTTCTGCGTCCCCGGCTAGTGGGCAAAGACACGGAGATGCACGATCTTTTGATCCTGTTTTCCACCCTTGGCGGCATTGCCATGTTCGGCATCATCGGCATCATTATCGGACCAATTATTGCTGCTTTGTTTGTCACCATCTGGGACATTTACGGCGTCGTGTTCAAAGATTCTTTGCCCAAAGTCGGACCGTCATAGAAAAACATATTATAACAAGAGGTTGACATTGACTAACCCATTCTTTTCTTTTATTGCACTTATTCTGCTGGGCCCGGCATTCTTTACCGGCACATGTCTGGCCCAGAATAACCGGGATACACTGACCAGAGACAAGGCCGTTCAGCTTGCCATGGAAAACAGCCTGCAGCGCCGCATGGCCGGACAGGACATACAGATCGCAGATGAAGTTCTGGCCCAGGCGGTTTCCGCCTTTGGCCCGACCCTGACCCTGGAGGCCGGTGTTTTCAGGTATGATGACCAGCCCAGCACGGTGCAGCTCAACCAGGGCCTTGTCAGGCTCAGCAATGCCCTGTCCGGCCAGACCCAGGACATGCCCAGCGACAGCCGTACCTATTACGGAGGCGGCCTCAAGGTGACCCAGCCCTTGTATACAGGCAGAAAACTGACCGCCACCCGGCGTCTTGCCCTGGCCAATATGGATAATGCAAAAAAAGATATGACCGCATCCAACAACGACCTTGCCCTGGCAGCCAAAAAGGCCTATTACACAGTAATCCTGGCCCGGCAGATGTCTAAAGCCCTGGATGAGGCCGTTGAGAGCATGAATCAGCACGCCGAAGAAGCCAGGGCCTATCATGACTTGAAAATCGTACCCAAACTGGACCTGCTGAGGGCCGAAGAGAAACTTGCCGACCTTCAGCAGCAGCAGTTGTATGCCGACAACAATGTGGCCCTTGCCATGACGGCATTAAATTATGTGCTCGGGGTGGATATGGACACAAAATTTACCTTTGACGATGATCCGGGATGCCCGCCCCTCACGGATCACCTTGAGGCCTGCATCACCACCGCCCTGGACCTGCGGCCCGAACTTGGAGCCATGGATGCCAAAATCAAAATGGCCGAAGAGCAGATTCTCATCGCCAAAAGCGACTGGCTGCCCACATTTGCCCTGGTGGGGGAAGCCCATAAATATGAGCCTGAAAATGAAGATCCGGCGGCCCAGATCGGGATCGTGGCCAGCGTGGATCTGTATGACAACGGCCAGGTCAAGCATAAGGTATCCCGGGCCCGGATTCAGCTTGAAAAAGCCAAAACGGCCAAGAAACAGATGAAGCGCGGTATCCGGCTCCAGGTAGAAAAAGCCTTTCACAACGCCCAAGTGTCATGGAAATCCATTGATGTGGCCAGAAAATCCCTGGATACGGCCCAGGAGGCCCTGGATGCAGCCCGGACCCGGTACCGTGTGGGCTTAAGCACATCCCTGGAACGTCTGGATGCCGAAGTCTCTTTAACCCAGGCAAAAACCAACCATATTCATGCAGCCAGCATGTACAACATTGCGATCTCCGAACTGGAACGCGCTATGGGAAAGGAGTAACCTCCATGAATCACAACCACAAACAGTGGTTAAAAATAACTGCAACCATCTGTTTTACAGTCACACTGGCCCTGGCCGGGTGTAAAAATCCCCTGGACCGGGAGCAGAAACAGGCCGCACCGGACATGCCGGTTCTTGTCACCAGTATGACCATTGCCTTGCAAGCGCCCCCCAAGACCCACCTGTTTTCGGGCGAGGTCCGGGGCCGGTACGAGGCCGCCCTGGGGTTCAGGGTGCCCGGCAAGGTGATTGCCCGCCACGTGGAAACCGGCACCCGGGTCAAGAAAGGGAATTTGCTCATGCAGGTGGACCCCAAGGATATCAAAGAAGCAGTGGTGGCGGCCGGTGCCCAGGTGGATGCGGCCAAAAGCCAGTATACACTGGCCGCGGATCTGCTCGAACGGTTCAAAGCCCTTTATGAACAGGACTACATGAGCAAGGCGGAATTTAACCGGTACCAGAACGGGGCGGACTCGGCACAGGCTGTATTAAAACAGGCCCGGGCCCAACTCATCCAGGCTGTCAATCATCTCAGCTATTGCGATCTTAAGGCGGACGCCGATGGTGTGGTGCTTGATGTCCGGGCAGAAACCGGGCAGGTGGTGGCGGCCGGCATGCCCGTGGTCATCATGGCCAAAGGAGAGACGCGGGAAATTGAAATTTTTGTGCCGGAAAACCAGGTGGCGCACTTTGGCACCGGGACCCTTTTCCAGGTCTCTTTCTGGGCCCTGCCGGATTTTACGGTACAGGGGCAAGTCAGGTATGTCTCGCCGGTGGCAGATCCGGTTACCCGGACCTACAAAGCCCGGATTACCCTTGCCGATCCCCCGGACACGGTGCGCCTGGGCATGACCGCCACAGCCGTCAACGCCGAACACCGCGGACAAAGCAACCAGATATTTATACCTCTGTCCGCCATCTATCAGGCCGCAGATACCCCCATGGTGTGGAAAATCAAAGAAAACAGAGCAGTTTTACAGAAAATTACTCCAGGTCCAACAGGTTTTGGGAATCAGATCCAGGTTGCCCAGGGATTATCCGCCGGGGATGAAATTATCACCACCGGTGTGCATAAACTCATAGAAGGCCAGAAAGTTCGGACCTCTCCACGCTCAAATCCTCCAAACCAATAAAAGACAAATAAAATGGAACAGTTGAACCTTACACAATGGTCCCTGAACCACCGGCAGCTTATCTGGTTCGCTATTTTTCTTTTAGCCGTAGCCGGTGTTTTAGCCTACCAGGACATGGGTCGCATGGAAGACCCCAATTTCACCATCCGCGAAATGATCATCGGCGTGGGCTGGCCCGGGGCATCAGCCACCGAAGTGGAACAGCAGGTCACCGATAAAATTGAAAAGGAACTACAGGACATCCCGGGCCTGGATTATCTGAAAAGCTATTCCCGGCCCCAGCAGGCGGTCATCTATGTCTCCATCAAGGATTCTGTGGATACAGACAACATCCGGCCCACATGGCTTGAGGTGCGCAACATGGTCAACAACATGGTTGACGATCTGCCCGCAGGTATCCTGGGACCCTATTTCAATGACCGGTTTGATGACGTTTTCGGCAACATCTACGCCCTGACATCCGACGGCTTTACCTACGAACAGATGCGGGAAAAGGCCGAAGATATCCGCCAGAAGATTCTAAGGATTAAAAGCGTTAAAAAGGTCACCCTGGAAGGGGTTCAGCCCGAAAAAATATACATTGAAATGGACAGTAAAAAACTGGCCCGCATGGGCATTGATCCCCTGCTTGTGGCTGCCATCATCAAAAAGCAGAACACCGTGACCCCCTCCGGTATGCTGGAAACCACTACAGACAACATTTTTATCAGGGTAACAGGACTTTTCGACAATATCGATGCGTTGCGCAGTCTTCCCATCCGGGTCCTGGACCGTACATTCCGCCTGTCGGACATAGCCGTGATCCGGCGGGCCTATGCCGACCCCAGCGCCCCCAAGATGTACTTCAACGGAGAACCGGCCATCGGCATTGCCGTGTCCATGGAGGACGGGGAAAATATTCTCCATCTTGGCCAGACCCTTGACGCGGCATTTTCAAAAATAAAAAAAGAAATGCCCATCGGCTTTTCCATCCACCAGATGGCCAACCAGCCACGGGTGGTAGAGGATTCCATTAATGAATTTATTGAAACTTTGGCCGAGGCCATTGCCATTATTCTTGTGGTCAGTTTTGTAAGCCTAGGGCTTCGTTCGGGTCTGGTGGTGGCCTTTTGTATTCCTTTGGTGGTTGCCGCCACCTTCCTTGCCATGAAGATGTCCGGCATTGACCTGCACCGGGTATCCCTGGGGGCGCTGATTATCTCCCTGGGCCTGCTGGTGGACGATGCCATGATCTCTGTGGAGATGATGTCCGTGAAACTGGAACAAGGCTGGGAAAAGGCCCGGGCGGCATGCTTTGCATACACGGCCACGGCATTTCCCATGCTCACCGGAACCCTTATCACCTGTGCCGGTTTCACTCCCATCGGCTTTTCAGACGGGGTCTCTTCGGAGTTCTGCAGGACCCTGTTTCCGGTTATCAGCCTGTCTTTGATGATATCCTGGGTGGTTTCGGTCATGGTGACGCCATTGTTCGGCACCTATCTGATCAAGGCCCGTCCCGTAAAAGAGGAGGAAAAGGAACACGATATTTATGACAAGGCTTTTTACCGAATCTTCAGACGGCTCTTGGTCCTGTGCCTGCGGTTCAAATATGTCGTGCTGATTCTTACGGCGGCAACCTTTGTATTTGCATTGCATGGCTTCAAATATGTCAGGGAAGAATTCTTCCCGGCCTCGGTGCGCCCCGAACTGGTGGTGGACTTCACCCTGCCCGAAGGGGCCTCCATAAAGGCCACGGAACAGCAGGCCAAGGAATTTATCACCGCCATTTCCGGTAATCCGAACATTGACCATTATGCCTGCTATGTGGGCTCCGGCGGGCCGCGCTTTGTACTGACCTTTGATCCGGTTATGCCCAAGTCCAACTTTGCCCAGTTTATCATCGTGGCCAAAGGCCTGGATGAAAGAAAACAGCTCCAGGAACAGATCCGGGATCTTCTGGACAACGCCTTTCCCAACGTCCGGGGCCATATCCAGACCCTGCAGATGGGGCCGCCGGAGCCATACCCCGTCATGCTGCGCATATCCGGCCATGATTATGGAAAGGTGCGGGAAATTGCCGACAAGGTTGAGGATGTCATGGCGGCTGATCCGGACTTAAAGGAAATCAACTTCAACTGGTATGAAAAGACCAAAAAGCTTCTATTCAGCGTGGACCAGGATAAGGCCAGAGTCCTGGGCATTGCCAGTTCCGACCTGGCCCTGGCCATCCAGTCCCAGCTGTCGGGAATTCCGGTGAGCCAGTTCAGGGAAAATGATAAAACCGTGGATATTGTGCTGCGGCTCTCTGCCGGTGACCGGCAATCCCTGGATGATATCCGCACCCTGCCCATCCATGTGGGACAAGGCAAAACCATCCCCCTGGAACAGATTGCCGATATCCGTTTCGGCATGGAAGAGGGCCTGATCTGGCGGCGCGACCTTGTGCCCACCATCACGGTCCAGGCAGAAACTGTGAATGGCATCACCGGCAACGATGCCAGCAAAAAAGTGTATGATGCCTTGAAATCCGTGCGGGACAGCCTGCCCCCGGGATACACCATTGAGATCGGAGGGCTTGCCGAGCAGAGCAAAAAAGCCACGGACTATATTCTGGAACTGGTGCCGGCCATGGCCATGATTATCGTAATCATCCTGATGATCCAGCTGCAGAACATTGCAAACATGATCCTGACCCTTTTAACGGCACCGCTCGGGCTGATGGGGGTCATTGCCTCGCTTCTGATCTTTGACCTGCCCATGGGGTTTCTCTCCCAGCTGGGCATTCTGGCCCTGTCCGGCATCATCATCCGCAACTCCGTGATCCTCATGGACCAGATCGACCGACAGGTGGCCGCAGGGGAAAACCGCTACCATGCCATTATCAAGGCCACGGTGTTCCGGTTTCGGCCCATCATGCTCACCGCAGCCGCTGCCATCCTGGGCATGATGCCCCTGGCCGTGGACAAATTCTGGGGACCCATGGCCGTAAGCATCGGCGGCGGGCTTTTAGGGGCCACGATTTTGACCCTGTTTGTGCTGCCCTGCATGGTGGCGGCCTGGTACCGGGCAAAAGAGGAATAAAACCACTAAAAATGAAGGGAAAAAATTGAAATATCTGGGAGCCCATGTGAGTGCGGCAGGCGGTGTTGAAAATGCGCCGGGCAACGCCCAAAAAATAGGGGCGACCTGTTTTGCCCTTTTTACAAAAAATCAGCGGCAGTGGCAGGCCAAGCCCTTATCGGACAAAAACATCAATAATTTTAAAGTAAACTGCGGCACCTTAGGTTTTGGACCAGGGCAGATTCTTGCCCATGACTCTTATTTGATCAACCTTGGCCATCCGGAAAAAGCGGCACTGGAAAAATCCAGACTTGCGTTCATAGATGAAATGCAACGATGCCATCAGCTTGGCATTGCCATGCTCAATTTCCACCCGGGTTCCACCTTGAAAAAGATCGGCATGGATGACTGCCTTGCCACCATCGCCCAGTCCATAAACATTGCCCATCAAAAGGTGCCGGACGTCATTGCCGTGATAGAAAACACCGCTGGCCAGGGAAGCAACGTGGGCTTTGACTTTGAGCAGATAAAGGCCATCATTGACCAGGTGGAAGATCAATCCCGCACCGGTGTATGCATTGACACCTGCCACGCCTTTGCTGCCGGATATGATTTTGTTACCCGGGAAGGCTATGAACGAACCTGGGACCTGTTCGACTCCATCATTGGTTTTAAAAACTTAAAGGGCATGCATCTGAACGACGCCAAAAAGCAGATCAACTCCAGGGTGGATCGGCATGAAAGCATAGGGAAGGGACAGATTGGCCTTGGCGCGTTTCAAAAAATTATGGAAGATAAACGCCTGGACCATATCCCCATGATTCTGGAAACGCCGAACGATAGCCTGTGGGCCCGGGAAATTTCTTTGCTCACATCCATGATCAAGTCCTAAGGGGACCTTAAACAACTGAAATTCAGATTTGAATTCAAGGCGTAAAAATTTAACCATTTGGACAAAACGTCCTGTTCCGGGCGGACACGGCTAAAAAAAACAAAACCACCTTGCAATTCTTTATCAACATGTTAAGTTGCCCTACTTGTGAAAGGAGTTCAAGACCCGAAGACTTTAAATGACCTTTGTCGGGAGTCTTTCGATAAAGGAAGTGGATACTATAGTTGAGCAATGATAGACACGACGAGCCCCCCGAAAATCACACACCACCCGGATCGACGCCAAAACAAACACAACCGACGCAGTGAAAACGACAGACGCAGCCAGGGCGAACGCCGGCATGATTTCCGTGAGGCCCCGGACAATCAGCGGCGGACCTTCTATATGTGGTGGCGCTCTATTACCAAAGCACGCCTGGGCGTTGACCGAAGAAAACAGGAACGAAGAAAGAACATTGATCGCCGTCAGCAAAACCTTCACAGCCTGCTCACCGAAGAGGAGGTGTCAGCACTGCTTGACTGGCTGGGAGAATAACGGCCATGAACCGGCCTGGCCTATCAATCCCTAGCTCAAGCCACAAGAAAACATAAAATGTAATTTAACAACTTATTGAAACTTATCGATAAAATGATTAAAACCATGAAAGCCATCCAGAGGGTAAATTTCGAGGATTGCGATCCGTTCTCCCACCTGAACAATGCAAACTACATCCGTTATTTTATAACAGCCAGGGAAGAGCAGCTCAGGACCAATAACGTACTCAAACAAATTAAAGAGGAAATTTTATAATTTTGAAATGCAGTGTCGTCTCTATTTTACCATGGCAAAGGGATTAAAATCCTGATCAAGCAAATGTCTCAGTGACAAGAATAAAGGTTGCGGCAGGTTATCCCAGGAAAACCATTTCCACTCTTCGCATTTATCAGGCTCTTTAATTTCCGGTTCTCCGGATTCATAGTCACAGACAACAGACAACGTCACATAGTGCTTGTTATGCGCCTTAAACAGATCATTGGTAAATGTGCCGTACCGGCAGTTTTTGATGCAAAGGCCGGTTTCTTCATAAACCTCCCGGGACGCGCAGTCTATGATCGATTCGTTAAATTCCAAATGACCTCCGGGAAACGCCCAGGACCCTGCACCATGCGCCCCTTTCCTTTTACCCAATAGCACTTTCCTGTTTCGGGTGACGATCACGGCAACACCCACAAAAGGCCTGTCCATAATTCTAAAATTCCTTATAGATGCGGGCCAGGGGATGGCCAGGAGCTTCAAGGACCAGGTCGTTGTAGTATCCGTAGGCGGTTACGGATGCGTCATATTCTGCCGTCACAAGTCTTTGATTCACTCTGTCCAAAAGAAGCCTGGCCCCATCAGGATCTGCTTTTTCTTCCCCGAGATGGGTAAATGAATGAAGCAGTATCCTGGTGACATCCCATTTCCTGGCAAGCCATTTGGCATTTTTTACAAGTTTGGTTTCGGATGAACTGCCCGGCCCGATATCTTTGGGTTCGACATGGACAAACGCCACGACAACTTTATGTTTTTCATCCGGCTCTGAGACCGGTGCTTGTTCAAGGGTTTTGATGGTAGGTGTCCAGGCAAATTTATCACAATACCAGAATAATACTCTCATTGTACGCCATCCTCTTTTTCCTGCAGAATTTCTGATTCAAAATTTATTGTCAGGACAATATCACCTCCGTCCTGATCTTGCCAGGTCAGAATCGTTCATGCCCAGATGGGATTAAAATCAGAAAGCCTCGAACAACCCGAGATTGAACGAAAAGCAGCCATCTGGTGGGTTACAATATAATTGTAACTTCATGTAATCAGGATGTTTCTGGAGTCAGGGCCACGTTTTCGTCTGGTTTTTCCAAATGAAATTCCTGCAGATACGCAGGAAGCCGGTTAAACATTTCCACCGGCGTTTTGGGAAGATGCTGACCGTCAATAATCAGATTTTGACGTTTGCTTTCAGGGCTGGAAAGATTAACGATTTGACCCGTTGTCTCACTGGTCTTTCCGTCCGGATCGGTAAATATGATGACCTCAGGCCCCCGGCTGTTCACCACATAAACGGACTGACCGTTTTTCAAAGTCAGAATGCTTCCCGCAGGACAGGTCCCGACTTCCTTGACAAATGAATAGAGAATCAGCTGCAGAACGGGGTCACGCCCGGAATATTCCTTAAAAATCGTATTGACCACTTTGGTCGGATTAACCGCTTCGCCGTAGCTTCGTTTCAAGGTCATGGCGCTATATTTGTCTGCGACTTTGCAAATTTTAACATAAGGCGGCAGGTCTGAAGGGGATTCATAGTCAGGATAAGAATTTTTTTCATTAAGATAGATTGCCGCGTGGTGGTATTTGACAATATTTTCCACATACACATCATGGATACCGTTCAATGTCAAAAACGCGGCACCGTATTCTCCGGCATGTTTTTGCACCTCTTTGAGATCCTTTGCAGTCAATTCGCTTTTTTTGTTCAACAGCGAAGGCGGGATCTTTATTTTACCCATATCGTGGAGAAGATAACCCAGGGAAATGGTGCGCACAGCTTCAGGGGGGTAGTAGTAAAACTGTGCCATCTCATCGGCCTGACGGTGTTTCAGAGTTTCTTTAAATTGGGTAATGAGCATATTGTTGATATGCTGTGAAAACAGCTTGTTGAAGCGCTGTAGCACAATGCTTCCGATATAACAGACACCCAATGAGTGTTGAAAAAGATAGTCATTGATTGAAAAATAGTCTTTTATGCTGTTCAAAATCAACGGATCTGTCTCCAGGAGCATATCCATGATTTCGTTCAGGAAATTTATGCTCTCTTTAACATCTATTTTGTCCGGTGTGTCGTTGCCTTCTTTTTTCTGGGAATTTTCAACTAACAGGCGACTTTGTCTGTCAACCAGTTCGCAAAATAATTGTTTGGCCCGGTTGTATTTTTTCAGAAAAATTTTTTTCGATGCCATCATCCCAAGCATCTTCTGTTCAGCATCAACGGACATGATTTTACGCCCTCTCTTTGACTTTGACGGATATAATGAAGAATTAGCTGATTTATAACAGTTCTCATATAGTTAAGGCAAGCAATTATGGGAAACTGAGCACTGCCGAACCTATACAATGGAGAAAGCCTGTAAGCTTTGACAGATGATATATGAACTATAATACCAAGGAAAAAAATTTTAATGGCAGAATATGCTTTGGCAATGAATGAGGGCACAATGCCACTGTGAAAGGCTGACGAGAAAACCGGCTCAAATTCTAACCCCTTATTCTAAAAAGAAAATCCATATTCTATATCCATATATATTTTGGTTGACAAAAAACAAATTCCTATCCTATATCCTAATGATACAATACGGTTTATGAATGCGGTCAACCGCACTAATCCAAGCGTATTAGCAGTATATTAGTTCAGACAAGGGTTGTATTTATTTCACAATAATCACAATACATTAAAAAAAGTTTATGCCATGGAAATTTTGAAACATACCCGCTCGCATGCCGGCAAGGCTCTTTCGGCCTGGTTGTTTGTGGCCCTGATGTTGGAATTTGTCTCCTGCACGCCCGCCCTGACACCCACCAAGACCGTTTCCATGGATCCCAAGGCAATACCTGTTACGCTTGCGGTTCTGCCGGTGCGTTTCCTCAAGATTGAAAAGGATGTCGCCGGAGATTTTCCCATTGATGCCGAAAGCGAAAAAGGGGAGTTCGTCGGCAACTTGACCCGGGGGGTGATCCAGAACCAGTTGGCGGGAAAGGGATATAGGATGCGGCTTATGCCCCAGGTGGATCAAATGCTCGGCAGCGAGCCCTGGCAGGATATTGCGCCTTCGGCACTTTGCGACAAACTGGGTGTCGACGGCCTGGTCTATCCCGAAATTATCACCTCCACCATGGTCCTCTCCGTGGCCTACGATCTGTTTAAAATCGAGGCCCGGATCAAAATGGTCAATCGCCTGGGAACCGAAGTGGGCGCCTGGGAGGAGAGTGCATCCAAGCGCAAGGTTTCCCTGCCCACCAGCGTGGTGGGGCTGACAGCCACCGTGGTAGGTGCCTTCATCGACGAACCGGCACGCAAACAGATGCGGCTGGTTATCTATGACTGGGGCTATCGGGTGAGTCAGCCCGTGCCCGATAACCCCCATAGCAAAAGTTTGCCCGAGATTCGTTCCGTTGATTCCAACATTGACCGTGGGGTGTTCGCCGTGGGTGATGCGGTCAAGATCACGGTTAAAGCCGAAAACGATCTGTCCGGCACCTTCGACATCGGGCAGTTCAAAAAACGGTTGCCCCTTTCGGTGGTTGGCGAAGGGACCTACCAGGGAATATACGTTGTTCAACCCGGGGATCAAAGCACCGGACAGCCCGTCACCATCCGGCTGGTACGCCCCAATGGCGTTGAGCGGATCTGGATAGAAGCCGGATCCACGGTGTCCATTGACGGCGTCCCCCCTCCCACACCGGAAAAGCTGACGGCCCAGACGGGACAGGATGGGGTGCATCTGACATGGAACCTGCCCCAGGGCGAAGCCCTGAAAGAATTCGTGGTGGAAAAAAGCAGCACAGCCGTGGGCGATTTCAAGGTGATTGCCAGCAGCCAGCAGCTGGAATGGCTGGACAACACTGTTGCCCAGGGAGAAACATGTTACTACAGGGTCGCTGCGGTGGATCTGGCGGGGAACCGTTCCGCCCAGGGCCGTACCCTTTCGGTGACAGTGCCTTTTTTTGAGGAGGTGCCGCTTAAGGAGACCCTGTCGGGCAATCTGGTCCCTGGCGTGTACCGCTTGTCCAGCGAAGGACATGTCCTTGCAGGACACACCTTTTCCATAGGTCCGGGAACAACACTCATCATCGAAGGCAATAATCGGATTGTTGTTGATGGTATTTTGAAAATCGCCGGTTCAAGTGAGCATCCGGTGATTTTTAGCGGCCAGGACTGGAAGGGGTTCGAAATCTCTGATCGCGGAGAGGCGCAAATTGCCCATGCCGTGATCAAAGGCTGCGCACCCTGCATAGAGAACAGCGGCAATACCCGGCTTGAGATGGTTTCCATCAAGGGTGCCAAAGGTGACGGACTGGTGCTGAAGGGCAGCGGGGTGATGTCTCTGGAACAGGTGGATGTAACCGATTGCGAACGAGGGGTCATCATTTCCGGCGGCAAGGGAATAATCGAAAAAAGTGTGCTGAGAAACAATGCCATCGGGCTGGATATCATAGACGGCGAGGTGGCCATTGCCAACAGCAGCCTCTATGACAATACCCAAGGCGAATTGCGCACGGTGCGCAAAATTGTTCTGGAAAATAACTATCTTGGTGCCGCAGCCGCCACAGACCTGAAACTGGAGGGTGATGTCCTGGTTAAAAGCCTTCTGGATGCCCCGTATCCCCATGGACGCCGGGTGGTGCTGGTGGACGACACGGAGATCACCCCCGGAGAACGGGCACGCATGTTTCTGGAACATAAGCAAAAAGGGGTTGACGCCTTTGGCAATCACCGCTTTGGAGATGCCCGTCAGGAGCTGACCGCAGCCCTGATGCTCAAAAAAGATCCGGAGGCGATATTGTATCTGGCCTATACCCAGAACAGGTTGGGGGAAAATGCCCAGATGGCCGGGACCCTGGAGCAGGGAATCCAGGACTTTCCCTATGAAGTGCGGCTTTACCAATTGTACATCAAGCACCTGGCAGCCAAGGGAGAAAAGGAAAAGGCCGGGGCCCTGCTTGAAAAGGCCTTAAAAATGAATCCCGACGACCAGAATCTCATGTTTCTGAAGGATTATCTCAAGGCCACGCAATAGAACCCGCTGCAGATTAAATATCTTACTCGCCTGGTGCAACGCACTGGGGAAGAAGAAAATACCGTCCGCCGTCCTTGACTGCCACCCGGGGAACGGGCTTGATGAATTGCTGGCGCAGACTGTAAGTATATGCACCCTGGGCCGGAATCATGAGGATGTCATTTTCCCTGATGGCCGAACCGAAATAGGCATATCCCCAGACATCATGGGGTGTGCACAAAGAGCCCAGAATATGGCATCTTTTTTCACAAAGGCCGGGCCGGGTCAAATTAATCACCGGACAGTAATCGGTTTCATACCGTTCCCATCCCACCATATTGCCGCCGGCATCGGTGATGACCAGATCTGTCTCTTTGCAGTCCACCACCTGGATGAGAATGTGCATGGCATCATTGCAGATCCAGCGGCCCGGTTCAAAACAGATCCGGCACGGGGCCAAGGGCAGAATGTGCTCTTTAATGGCTCCTGACAATTGTTTTGCGAACAAATCAATGGAGACCCCGGGATCAATGATATAGTCCTGGGGCGCATCCGACAAAAGCCACTCCCCCTGGGCAGGCCAGTAGCCGCCGCCAATATCAATAAATTTCACCGCATCCAGGAAATCTTTAGGCATGGAGGAAAGGATTTGACCCAGTTTTTTAATAAACGCGGTCTGCCTGTCCGGGTTAAGATTCCAGGAGGAGTGAAACTGCAGTCCCTGAAAATTCAGCCGGCCAAGGGACTGGATCTCTTTAAACGCAGACAGCAAATTTTCCGGCAATACCCCGAATTTGCGCCACAGGCCTTCGGGATTGTTGTTCAGCCGCAATCCTACGGGCATGCGGACATTCTTTTCTTCAAGCACCGAGGCCAGCCGCCGGGCTTCACCGATACTGTCCAGGAGAATCACCACCCGGTCCGGGTACCGGGCCGCAAGTTCCAACTCCTGGATGGTTTTGCCCGGACCGCTGAAAATAATGGATGACGCGCCCAGATCCAGGGCCACGGACAATTCCACTCCGCTGGATACATCCAGCCCGAATCCGTGTTTGAGCAGATGTCCGCAAAGATGGGGCAGATTGTTGCTCTTCATGGCGTAAAAAAAAGAGGTGTCCGGCAGTCTGTGGCTGAATGCCGCCCTGAACTGGTCTGCTTTTCTTGCCAGGACATCGGTTTCCAGAACATACAGGGGTGATCCGAAGGCCCTGGCGATATCCAGGTACACCCCCTTGTTTTTTAAGTAGGGAGTTATGAATTCAATTACTTTTTCCCGGGGCAAAAGGGAGCTTGTGTCTGTCATCTGTGCATTATTGGCTGCGAGCATGCCTAACCCATTTCAATGTCGATACGTTTGGCGATCAAAAGACACTCGGTTTCGAAAAATTTGTGCCTGTGAGGTTCAATAATCATGTGACCCAACAGCCACGAATCATAGTCCAAAGGCGGCATGGTCACTTTGTGTCCCGGGGTGCGGATCAGGTGAATACTTTTTACCCGTTTATCATCTTCCACAGCAGCGGTTTTGATGCGTTTCAATACACCATTTTTACGGGCATGGATACGGAATGCCACCAGGGGTTTGTATGGCCCTTTTTTTTCATTTTTCCAGGGATCACCCTGGGCCGCATCCAGGGTCAAACCAAGTATGTCGATGTTTCCGGCTTCCTTCAGCAGAAAAGGCAGACAGTCTCCGCCGGGCCGGGGAGTCATCTCTATGAGTACTGGTTTTCTGTTCCTTAAAATAAAATCCACCATGCAGACGCCTGTTTTTATACCCAGGGCCCCGGCTGCTCTGTAAAAAATATCCGAGAGTATTTCATTGGAAGGCATTCCGTGGTCATCACCGTTTTCCCGGCATATCGCATAACCTGAAATGGTGCCGAATGGTCTGCTGTCCACCTTTATTTTCCGGGTTCTGCGCAGGACCACGGCCCGGTCTTTTTCCATAAGAAAATCACAGGAAAATTCAGGTCCGGCCACCCACTCCTCGGCCAGCATCTGGAATGTACCGGCATCCGTGGGTTTAAACAATGGATTTCCGGTCCGGGCGGCAAGTCCGTCTGATACCTCATTGAATGCGGCATCGCACTCTTTTCGGGTCACGCATTTAAATACAAGCTCGCTGCCGGAACCGCAAAAGGGTTTAAGTACAATGCCTGCCGGCAATTCATCCAAAAAGTTCAGCACCTCAATTTCGGTATTGACCGGACAGGTCTGGGGGCAAGGGATCTGACATTTCCGCCATAACTGTTTTGAGATAAATTTATCCCTGCTGTTCCTGACAGTCTCAAGATCGTGGTAGGAAAGGCCCATCTTTTCTGCCAGGATGGATGCGGCCTCCATGGACTCGCAATCAAAGCAGGCAATACCCGACAGGGTAACCCCGAAGTCTTTTTTGTGTTGCTCCAAGGCCGAAACTGCGCCGTCAATATCGCAGATGGGGCATAAAATTTCCTCGCCGGCCTCCGGACAGGGTTCAGTGGCATCCTGACGAACCTTTGGTTCCGTCAGAAAAAGGGCCTGTCCGGGACGGATATTTCTGATCCATTCAATGTAGTCGGATGTGGTGCCCACGACCAGCACCTGTTTTTTTTTAAGCGCAGACGGCTTTTCGCCCATAATGGCTCCCCTGGAAAACAGCCGCATCGGGCTGGGTGTGAATCTCATATGATGGCCTGGGGCTTAAACGAAACCGTTCCTTCCAGCTAAAACTGCCGCACAGAAAATCCACGGCTTCCAAGCGGTTGTGACAAGCCCATTCCAAGTGATGCAGGTTGATCACCTTGGCAATACCCACAAAATCCGGGTGGGTACCCCCGGCCACCACCGTGTAGGTGTTGTTGAAAACGGCGCCCATATCCACGGCCGCGATTTTTCCTTCCACGATGGCTGTGGTAACCCTGAGCATGCCCATTTCCTGCAGATATGCGGCAAACCGTTCAAAGGAGCGGTAAAACCGCGCATCGCTAAAGTAGGAATCCGATGTAAATGCAGCCATGTTCAGACGAAACATTTCAGAGATATCGGGCATATGATTGTATCGCCAGGCAAGCTCCCGCTCTTCAATTTTTTTAACATCTGCCTTGAGTTTTTTTCTGGTTTTTCCTGGGAATGCCAGCCAGAAATTTTCCATGGAAAAGTCATGCATCCGGGGGTAAAAAAGATAGCCTGTCTCGTCAGGACCCGCCTGCTCCATTTTTTCAAACAACGGATTGAAACGCAGGTATCTTAAATTCAGTGGTCCGGGCACGGAATCGCACAATGCCTGGAATACTTCAGGGGATTGCGCAAAAACCCGATTCTGCTCCAGCCAGGTCTTGCCTTTCCAGGTCTCTCCGGGAAAAAACACATACTCGCCGGTCTCTTCAACCCGGCTCAGGGGAAGAAACCCCACAACCTGGCCCTTGTCTTCGATGAGGTGGAAACTTAAAGGTCTGTTAAATGCTGCATTGAAACATTGCCTGACAGACCAAATATCAAATATGTCCTGGACCGGCCAATATTTTTCCCAGGCCTGACGGCAACCTTCCGGATCTGTAATTATAATGGATTTCATCTTTATTCACCTAATGTTGGTAAGTTACGTTGATCCGGGCAAGCCCCCGAACGACCTTATAAGCTACGGCATAGACGTCGATGGCGCAGACATTGCTCCATGGGTAAGTGTTGGTGTTTATATGGGTTGGCTTTTCAGAATTCATGTTTTTCTCCTTTAAATTCAGGACACGGACTACCATTTGTCTTTTGGGTCAGTCGGGCGTTTGGGCTGCTTGTTCATTTTTTTGCGGCGTTTCTGGTCTTCCTTCTGATCTTCCCAGTCATAATCCTCATCATAACTCTCTTTGAATCTTGGACTTTTGCCTTTGTTCCGGCTGATCTTTTCCTTGCTCATGACTTCCTTTTCCTCTTTAGTTTTTGGATTGGCTGTTTGGGCCTGGGCCTGCTGGTTGGTTTTAATTTCAGCAACCTGTGTATAGCAACCTGTGTGCCAGATTCTTAAAAAATACTAAATATAAATAAATACAACATATTATCGTTTGAAATACAGCTGTCGTACTGATTTTTTCAGAAAATTTTTACCTAAATCTAAAAACAGCGGCATATCGCAATAAATATGGTATTTTTTAGCCGATTTTTTAGTGCGATTATTATGGCGTATCGGAATCCAAACCTCATTATAAAAGTATATTGCTTATTTGTAAAAATTTTAATACACTTCGATATCTTATAAAATCGGCAATATTTTACCGGAGATGGAATGCTCTTTTTATGTTAATTCGACTGGCATGTGCCATTAAAGAGACAAAAATACGCACTGAGCTTGAGAACAGGCTGGCTGAACAGGATGTTCAGCTTCAATTTTTTAAACCCAGCACCCTTTCCTGGCAAGCCCTTGCCAGAAGCTGTGCCGACGTATTTATTGTCAGCAGCGCCACAATTCCCAAACCCGTCGAATCCAGTATTTCCCTGCTCAACGATCTTCCGGAATCGCCCATGACCATCGTTCTGCATAATCGGGAGTCGTCGGAAGAGCATGCCAATCTTCTGGCCTCGGGTGTTGATGTGGTGTTTTACTCCGGCATTCCCATGGACAGTCTTTTTGAAGCTCTTGAGACAACGCTGGAATCACGCCGTCAATTCTATTATTCGGAACGGTTTGACCGGCGGGGACGTTTTTTACCCCGGCTTAACGATTTCACCTCCAACAGCCGGGATATGCAGGTGTTTCTGGATGAAACCCGGCAGGTGGTCTCCAGCGACGCCACCATACTGCTGCTTGGGGAGACCGGCGTGGGCAAGGAGCATCTGTCCAAAGCCATTCATACAGACAGCCACAGAGCCACAGGCCCCTTCATTGCCATCAATATGGCAGCCATCCCGGAACAGCTCATGGAAAGCGAGCTTTTCGGGCACGAGCAAGGGGCTTTTACCGGAGCGGTGCGTTCCCGGCGGGGGGCCTTTGAACTGGCCCATGGCGGCACTATTTTTCTGGATGAGATCGGTGACATGCCGTTGCAGATGCAGACCAAGCTGCTCCGGGTGTTGCAGGAACTCGAATTTACGCCCGTTGGTGGTGAAAAATCAGTGTGGGTGGATGTCCGGGTTATTGCAGCCACCAACAAGGACCTTGAAGATGAGGTTGAAAAGGGTAATTTCCGAAAAGATCTTTTTTACCGTCTCGGGGTGATTTCACTAACTCTTCCGCCCCTGAGGAGACGTAAAGAGGATATCCCCTCACTGGCCAACCATTTTCTGACCATGAACCAGCAGAAATTCGGCAAAAATCTCAAACGCTTTTCCCAGCCGGCCATGGAAGCTTTGTCCAACTACCACTGGCCGGGCAATATACGGGAACTGATGAACGTTATTGAACGGGCTGTCCTGCTGTGCAAGTCAGATATCATCACCCTGGAAGAGCTGCCCTCGGTTTTCCATAATGCCGCACCTGTCAGAATGAATTGCGGGGCGTCAGAACTTTGCCTGCCCCGGGAATGGGAAACCATGACCCTGCCCCAGGTCCGGGACGCCGTGTATGACCAGGTGGAGGCTTTGTATCTGGCCATGGTGCTGAAAAAAACCGGCGGCAAAATTGGCGAAACCGCAAAAATTGCAGGCATTCACCCCAGGGGGCTGTATGCCAAAATGAAAAAGCTGGGACTGGATAAAGCTGAATTTAAGACCAAATAGTCCCTGTTAATGGGAGAAAAGCCATGGATACAGATCTGCACACCATCCCCCTATTTTCCGGACTCACCCCGGACCAGCAGAACACCCTTTTATCTTTATCCCGGGAGCTGACAGTTGACAAAGGCGAACTGATTTTCCAGGAAGGCGATCCGGGCAATGGTTTTTACATTGTTGCCCAAGGAAAGATTAAGGTGTTCAAAATATCCTTTGAGGGAAAAGAGCAGATCCTTCATATTTACGGGCCCGGTCATATATTCGGAGAGGTCCCGGTATTCCAGGGGACAAGTTTTCCCGCCTCAGCCATGGCCCTGGAACCATCAAAGATTCTTTTTCTGCCAAGGGATGCTTTTGTGGACCTGATCACATCATTCCCGGCCCTTGCCATGAACATGCTGGCGGACTTGTCCAGGCGCCTGAGGGAGTTTACGGTACAGATAGAGAACCTAAGCCTCAAAGAGGTTCCGGCGCGGCTGGCCGCATATATTCTGACCCTGTCCCAGGGGGCGTCGGCCGGACATTCAAAGGGCGGCCAATCCAGGAAAAAGGAGGCACCTGCAACCCGGGTAACCCTGCCGGTGTCTAAAGTGCAGCTGGCCAGCCTCATCGGGACTACCCCCGAAACCATCTCCCGCATACTCAAACGGATGGATCAGGCCGACTTGATCAGGGTTGAAGGGAAAAAAATTGTAATCCGGAACCGGGAAGCCATCCAGGAGCTGTCCCATACCGGCCGCTTGTAGCAACATGGATACAGGTATAAACGGGTTTGCGCCAGGCACCAGATATTTTCCTGACCGTTTTCAACGCCGTTACCGCATCCAGAGAATGGCTGCAGACAATACCAATGCCCCCACCATGACAGGGACCTCCTTCCCATTGGAGTAAAACCGGGGGGCTGTCCGATTTTCACTGTAACACCTGGCCTGCATGGCAAGGGTCAAATTATCGGCGGATTGAAATGTTTTTTTCAGCAGGGGCCAGGTACGATAAACAAGCCGTTGTACGGGGTTTTTCCTTAAATTACCGCACCGGGCATCAACCGCATGGGACACGTCCCGGGCGTTGCCGAGGATCAGGGGCATAAATTTCAGTGCAAGGCCCATCATCACAGCCACCCTCTGTTCAGGGATAAAGGGAATCGGTTTGAAAAACCACTGGACAGCGGCCTTGATCTCCATGGGCCGGGTGGTGGCGGTCAAAAGAAGCCCGAGCAGCATGACGTTGAGAAAGCCTGCCGCCACCAGACTGCCGTCGGAAAATCCCTGGCGGGTCAAAGAGACGCCGTACAAAGTGACCATGGCATCTCCGGGCGTGGCCGCCCACCGGGACAGAAAAATAAGTGCCAGAAAAGCAAAAAACCACTTCAATGGAACAACAAGGGTGACAGGCCCCATCCCCAGCCTTTTCAGCAGGAGGATAAAAAGGCCCAGACCGGCAAAATTCCCTGGCAATCCCGCCTTGAGCACGGTCAGACTTAACAGGCAGACCAGAACACATTTGCACCGGACATCCAGGGTGTGCAGCAGGGTCTTGCCGGGATGATAGGCAAAAAGCATCACAGGGACCAGGCCTCGGCCACGGGGGTAAACGGGTTTTTCACGCCATGGGCTTCAAGGGTTGCGGCAAGTGCCAGAGGGTCGCCCTGCTCCATGATCCGGCCTTTGTCCATGATCACCATCCTTGTGGCAAGCCCGATCACCGGGGCCACATCATGGGTGGTCATGACAATGGCATGGCCGGACCGGTGCAGCTCCCGGCATAGCCGGACCAGGGCCAGAACAGAAGGATAGTCCAGATTGGCAAAGGGCTCGTCAAAAACAATGAGCTCCGGTTCCATGACCAGGATACCGGCAATGGCCAGCCGCCGTTTTTCCCCGCCGGACAGGGTGGCGGGATTTCTGTGGTGCATATTTTTCAGACCCAGCCGATCCAGGGTACGGCATACCCTGTCGTTGATTTCATCCCGGTCCATGTTCAGATTCTCAAGGCCAAAGGCGGTCTCCTCAAATACGGTATCCCCGATGATCTGGGTGTCCGGGTCCTGGAAAACCATGCCGATTCTCCGACGGGCACGGGTGATGTCTTTTTTTATATCCTGACCGTTGAGCAGCACCCGGCCGAAATCCGGCGTTAAAAGACCGTTGAAATGGCGTACCAGGGTGGTTTTTCCGCACCCGTTTTTCCCGGCAAGAAGGATGAAATCATCCCGGGCCACGGTCATGGAGACGTCAAAAACCCCTGTCTTTCCAGAATCATAACCATGACACAGGCGGTCTATTTCCAAAAGAGGAGGAGCCATGACTGTTATAACCGAATCATCGGACGAAGCTTTCGGGCAATCACCACCGCTGCCGCCATTTTAACCACCGCCCCCAAAAGGAAGGGGTAAAAGCCCACGGCCAGGGTCTTTGCCCAGGAGAGCGCCAGAACATATTTAAGCCATGGAACCCCCATGCCATAAATCAGGGCCATTCCGACGATGATGGCGATCACATCCCGTACCATCCCCTTGTTGTCATGACCGCAGATAACAGAAACCATAAATGCAGTGGGCAGGTATGCCAGAAGATATCCTCCCGTGGGACCGAACACCTTGCCGACACCCGAGGTGCCCCCGGCAAACACAGGCAGACCTGCGAATCCCATGACCAGATAAACCGCCACACATCCGGCAGCCCAGGCCGGCGGCAAAATTAAACCCGCCAGAAGTACAAACATGTTCTGAAGCACAATGGGGACAGGTCCCACCGGGATGGCGATAAATGCCCCGATACTGATCAGGGCAATAAACAATGCACAGTAAACAACGGGTCTGACGGAGAGGTCCATAGGGGTATTAATTCTTTCAAAGGGGGTTTCAGAGATAAAAACAATCGCCGTAAATAATTCTTCTGGTGGTGCCGTCCTCCTGCCTGACCATAAGAGTGCCGGTATCATCCACATCCAGGGCCGTACCCTCATAAATCCGGTCATGGGTCTGAATCCTGACCCTGGCACCAATGGTGGAGCTCTTCTCTTTCCACTGGCTGATAATCCCGGCCGGATCAATGTCTGAAATCCGGGATTCAAAAAGTTCCAGGAACCGGACCAGAATCTGTTTTCTGGAGACAGGCTTTCCCAGCGCTGTTTTCAGGGCAATGGCCTGGTATTGGTCTGAATCCGGCGTATTGTTGACATTAAGACCAATGCCTAAAAGCCAAAAGTCAACCATATCGGCCCGGGTCTCCATCTCCGAAAGCATGCCGCACAGTTTGCGGCCGTCCAGGAGCAGGTCGTTGGGCCATTTCACCCGGATCTCCAGACCAAATAGCCGGTGGAGAACTTCCACCATGCAGGTCGAGGCGGCAAAATTAACAGCCCAGGCCAGAGGCGGCGGCAGCTCCGGCTTAAGGATCAGGGTAAACCACAGCCCTCCCCGGCCAGAGTGCCACTGTCGATTCAGCCGGCCCCTGGATTTTGTCTGGCCCTCGGCAATGACACAACAGGCATGGCCGGCACCTGCCCGGGCCATTTGGCGGGCCTTATCCATGGTGGAGTCAAGTTCGGGAAAATGAAAAATTTTTTCCTTCAAAGGGTCTGGAAAACAAAACGGGTAGAGCAGATTGCCTGGATCCCGAAGGGCATACCCGGTTGCCAGGGACTCAATATCCACACCCGCCTGCTGCAGCGCCTTAATATGTTTCCAGACCGCCACCCTTGATATTCCGGCAGCATCACTGATTTTCACCCCGGAAACAGACGTTCCGGCTGCCTGGTACAATAGCGTGAGAATCTGTTGCCGTTTCTCCGGCAAGACATGGTTAACTTTCATAACGTGCAATGGTTAACAAA
The DNA here is from genome assembly GCF_963665355.1 of uncultured Desulfobacter sp. Taxonomy (GTDB): domain Bacteria; phylum Desulfobacterota; class Desulfobacteria; order Desulfobacterales; family Desulfobacteraceae; genus Desulfobacter. The sequence goes on along the minus strand of NZ_OY762229.1, from coordinate 1,811,355 downwards.
AAAATAAAACCCAAGTCAAGAATAATTTTGGGTCTGCCGTTACTCATCATATACTGCTGAACTTCCGGCATGGTCCTTTTTATCCAAACATCCATTACCCAAGTATCCAATGGCTGACAACGATACCCCTGTAATATGCTCTTGCTTTAGGGATACACGGCTGATAAATAACCAGGGTTACGGCGACGACGCTGGACCATTACGTATTGATATTAAAAGAAGCCGGAACAGGATAAAGCTTAAGTTTAATACCCAAGGATAGTTGTTCATGTACTCTCCCTTTCACTACCAGATTTCTGAATATGATTGTGTACCCACAGCCCTTACCAATGCCATATCCTTTTTATTCCACCGCAAGGAAATCCCCCCCATGGTCATCCAGCATATCTACCTTTACTGCCTTGATACGGTGGGGCGAAATTCCCGGTTCGGTGTTGGCGGCACCAGTAAATATGCCGTACGCCTGGTGGGCAACTGGCTTAATTCCTACCGGATGAAATCTTTTTCCGTCTCTACGCAGTTTCTGGAAAAAGAACAGATTTCCATAGAACCGGAGGGACTTATTAAATCCTGCCTGTCCGAGGGCGGAGTAGTGCTGTCCAACTTCCTTTTAACCCCCCGGGATGAACACTATCTTATGATAACAGCCATGGATGAAGAGTGGCTGTACTGCTTTGATTCCTACCGCAGGCAGTCCATCCGGGGCATGAAGGGGATGGTCCGGTTGCTTGACAGCCCGGACGGACGGTCAGCCAATCTGAAAATAAGGCGGGACTGGGCCGCCCAGGATCTGACAAAACGGTTCTGCCTGGGTCCCATGCAGATGCGTGAAGGCCTTTTGATCTGGCGGACATCTTAGAGGTTTGGTAATTAGGGGATTGAAGGCGATAATATCGGCCCACTATTGGATCAAATACAAAGAATCACGTCAAAGGTAAAAATACACATGAACAACACCTTACAAAATAAAAGAATACTCATTGTTGGCGGCAGTTCCGGCATTGGGCTCGCGGTTGCAAAGCAGGCATGCAAAGCGGGGGGAAAACTAATTATCGCCTCCAGAAATGCGGCAGAAAAATATGAAGATCTAATCACTGCCGTTGGTCATGGCATTGAGGCACATTCTTTTGATGTGGCATCCGAAAAACAAACAGCAGCAGCATTAAAAAAAATCGGAGAGATTGATCATTTAGTCATTACCTCAAGGCCGCAGATAACCCCGGCACTTTTTGTGGAAACCGACATTAAACAGGCCAAAGAGGCATTTGAGACAAAATTTTGGGGGCAGTACCAGCTTATCCAGAAGGCACACAGTCACATTCGTCAAAACGGCAGCATTGTTATGACCACAGGCATCGCCGGCGAAAAGATTTTCAAAAACTTTTCAACGATGACTATTATCAACAGTGCCACCGAGACGTTCTGCCGGTTGTTGGCCATGGAATTGGCACCAATCAGAGTTAATGTTGTAAGCCCCGGCTTTGTTTCACCTAAGCCTTTGGAGGTTGAGCAATATGCTGAACAATTCCCTGCAGGCAGGCTTGCCTCACCTGATGAAGTGGCTGACGCATATATTTATTTAATGAAAAATTCCTATACAACAGGCAGATCCGTCGTCATTGACGGCGGGGCTATGTTGATTTAAAACCACCGCCACTGTCCGGGCAGAACGATGGAGAACAGTTCTGCCCGGACATTCCAGGTCCGAATCAGGATGTAAGGGACTCCAAGCGCTCCTGTGCCTCCTTGCATTCGATGCACTTGGAAGTTACAGGACGGGCCTCCAGCCGTTTGAGGGATATCTCCTCTCCACAGATGTCACAATATCCATAGGTCCCCTCCTCGATTCTTTTCAGCGCGTCTTTGATTTTTTTAATCAGCTTGCTTTTCCGGCTGTGCAGATGCAAATTCATGGTGCGGTTGATATCTGCTGCTGTGGAGTCAATAAGTTCCGTGTCCCTGCTGCATTCCACCATCAGTTCCGATACAGCGGAGTCTGCCTGGTCCAGCAGCTCTCTCATGGCGTTGTTCAGCATTTTTTCAAAACGGTCCAGATTTTGATCTGTGATGTGGGGTCTGTCAATTATTTCCGTGGTCATCTTTTTCACTCCCAAGCGTGGGTAAGGCCGCTTAATATGAGGATTTGGGGCTGGAAATACCCGGGCAGTCTACCATCTTTCATGCCGCAACCGCTGTCACCCGGCAGCAGTCAAGGCAGTGCATCCGGGCATCTTAATGCCTAAGTACAGCAATAACAGTGCCAGGGACTTTAAAGAATTACCCTGACCGCCCATGTCAATGGAATTGACAGACCTGTTTGTAATTGGTAAACAATTTTGCGCCAACACCAACAGTCTTAGACAGGATTCCCAGAATTCTTTTTTAGGATTTTTATGAGAGACATACTGGTTTTGACCGGAAGGTCGAAGGATTATCAGTTTATTTCAGACATAGCGAACAGTCCGCCCAAAGCGTACTGTGTCCGGCAGGCCCATGATCTTGAAACGGCAAAGGAGATGCATACTGCTACCCCGTTTGATATGATAATTGCCGATATTGAATTGCTGGTAACCGGGAACAGGTCAAAACAATTCAATTTATTAAAAGAACCTTTCCTTGATGCCAATCCCTTTGTCCAGCTCATAGTCCTGTGTGACGGTACAGACACAACCAGAGCCATGAAAGCGGTTGAACAGGGGGCTGCAGGCTACCTGGTTTCCCCGGTGCAGGCCAAGGAGTTCCAGATGCTGATTTTATCGGCATCAAGGACACGATTGCGGGACTTTGAGCTGGACTACCTGCGGGACCGGTTCTGGAAAACCGAATGGCTGGATATTATCCGGTCCAGAAATCCCGGCATGAAGAAAATTTTTGACAATGTCCGGTCTGTTGCCCCCACCGTGGCAACCGTTCTGCTGTTAGGGGAGACCGGTACCGGGAAAGGGACCCTGGCAAGACTGATTCACTGGCACAGTGAACGGTATGAAAAACCTTTCATTGCCATACATTGCGGCGCCATCCCGGAAAACCTGATCGAAAGCGAACTTTTCGGCCATGAGAAGGGATCTTTTACAGGGGCGGAACGTAAAAAGCCCGGCCGGTTTGAAATGGCCGAAGGGGGCACCCTTTTTCTGGATGAAATCGGCACCATATCCCCATCCACCCAGATAAAACTTCTGCAGGTTCTCCAGGACGGCTCCTTCACCCGGGTAGGCGGGGAATCTGTTTTAAAGGCCGATGTCAGGATCATTGCCGCCACCAATGCCAAACTCGAAGACCTTGTTAAAAAAGGGGAGTTCCGCAAGGACCTGTATTACAGGCTCAACATTTTCCCCATTGAAATTCCGCCGTTAAAAGACCGCCTGGAAGATCTGGATTACCTTATCCAGGTATTCTTGAAAAAACTGGATGTGAAATACGGCAAAGGAATTCAAAAAATTAATGATGCCGTGCTTAAAAGCCTGAAACGTTATGACTGGCCCGGCAACATCAGAGAACTGGAAAATATTCTGGAGCGGGCCTATATCCTTGAGCGCACCAAAGAGTTAACACCAGCCGGGTTTCCATTGGAGATGCTGCTCAGCTTTGACGATAATGTTGATCAAAGCTGTGAGGGAATGATGACCCTGGCCCAGGCCCGGCAGCATGCCGTGGATACTTTTGAGATCTCCTATCTCAGGGCTCTTTTGGCACAAACAAATGGCAAAATCAATGCCGCAGCCCAGAGTGCGGGCATTACCCCACGCCAGTTAAACCGCCTGCTCACCCGCCACGGATTGGACAAAAAGGAATTTAAATCCAGACAGGACATCTAAATTCCGACTCTTGCCGATTTTATTTTATTTTTGGACATGCAGCATCTGCTTTTCGCCCATATCTGTTATAGAAAACACACGCTCCCACTGCATTTTTCCATTCTTCACAGCTCCCGGCATATTTTTCTTCAGCAGCCGGTTTTTCAAAAAAGCCGGCCGCTGAAGTCCCCCCGTCTTTATTGTTTAATAAACTCCAGGTTAATCACAATATCTACGGTTTCGCCGATCATCAGATTGCCACTTTCCAAAACCGCGTTATAAACGATGCCAAAATCCTTACGATTGAGTTCTGCGGTGACATGGGCGCCTTTGCGGGTGTTGCCCCATGGGTCTTTTTCATTGCTCACCAACCCCTCAACGGCCAGTGTAACCGGTTTGCTTACGCCATGCATAGTCAAGATGCCCTGGACTCTGTAATGTCCTTTACCCTGGGATATGATACTTTTAGATGTATAGGTCATGGTCGGATATTTTTTTACATCAAAAAAATCGGGACTTTTTAAATGTTCATTCCGTTGGTCCACTCCTGTGTCAATGGATGCCACATCAATGGATATGTCAACAGACTCGGGATGGTTGCCTTCTTTGTCAAACACCAGCTGGCCCGTCACTTGACTGAAACTGCCTGTAACACGGCTGATGGCCATGTGGGCAATTGAAAAATCAGCTGATGTGTGGGCCGGGTCCACGTTCCAGGTCTGGGCAAAGAGTGGGGTGGTAAATAGTGCAAACGCTACGATGACATATGTGATCACTTTTTTCATGGTTTTGTCTCCTATGGTTTCGACGAAATGTATAAGTTGTAAATTTGTTTCGTCTTGTTCCATAATATATGGTCTGTTATTGTGCATATCAATGCCGGGTTATTGCCTATGAGGATTGCAAAAATGCACAATAATCTCAGTCGGCATGTTGGGATCGTGTTAAGCACTGGGTAAAATTTGAATACTCAACTGGAAAATAAGTCATCATAAAGAAGAATTGAAACATGAAATCGCTTGAATATTTTAAAGGCTGTCTGATCGGTGGCGCTGTTGGGGACGCTTTGGGGGCATCAATTGAATTTATGTCCCTTGAACAGATCAGATCTTTATTTGGTAGTGAAGGACTGACCGATTATGCCGAAGCATACGGTGGTATCGGCAGCATTACTGATGATACCCAGATGACATTATTTACCGCTGAAGGGTTGATCCTATCCAGGGTCAGGCAGGAATACCAGGACGATACCGGCATTATCCTGGCTGTATATCATGCACTTTTAAGGTGGCTATATACCCAGGAAACCGGGCGCCAGAAACATCTCATTAATACCTATGGTACCTGCTCAATAATTGATGGTGTTTTGACCGGGCATAAAGAACTTTTTTCATTTAGAGCGCCGGGAAACAGCTGCTTGTCTGCGTTGCAATCCGGTGAATTGGGTACAATTGACAACCCTGTAAACAATAGTAAAGGGTGCGGCGGGGTCATGCGTATGGCTCCGGTGGGACTGATGTATGATGACCCGGAAAAAGCATTTCGAATCGGTTGTGAATGTGCTGCTCTGACCCATGGCCATCCAACCGGATATTTAGCATCAGGAACCTTTGCGTCAATCCTTTCCAGGTTAATCTCAGGGGAAACGCTCACCACTGCAATTAATGATTCAATTTCAATTTTAAAATGTCACAAAAATAATGAAGAGACGTTAAGCGCCATTGATACAGCACTCGAACTGGCGGATAAAAAAAAACCAGACCCTGATATCCTGGCAGAAATCGGAGAAGGCTGGACTGCTGGGGAAGCACTTGGCTTAGGTATTTATTGTTCACTGGTTTCTGGAAATGATTTCAAAAAAGGAGTTTTGCTGGCAGTCAATCATTCCGGCGACAGTGATTCAACAGGTTCCATCACCGGTAACATCCTGGGGGCGATTAACGGGATTCATGCCGTCCCCGAGAGTTGGATTCAACGGCTTGAATTGAGAAGCCTGATCGAAGAGACTGCTGTCGATTTATTTGATCAAAAATGATAGCAGGAAGGCCAGTATGAATATGTTTATCGTTGTATCTCAATCCGTGGGAATTATGTTTTTCATTGGTCTTTTGGGCTTTTTTGTAGCTAAAAGAAAGTTAATTCCCACAGATGTTTTAGACCTTCTTTCCCCGCTGGTTTTAGAGATAGCACTTCCTTCGTTAATTTTTTTCCGAATAATCAAGACGTTTAACCCGACAAATTTTCCTGACTGGTATCTATATCCAATCTATTGGGTGATTTTTACAATCGCTGCAATAATCATGGCAAATATTTTTAAACGTCTATTCCAAAAGGAAATTCAAGAAGAGACGAACCTGTCTCTGGTTTTTCAAAACGGCCTTTTCATTCCAATTATTGTCATAACCGAAACCTTCGGACCCGACGCTTCATTATTAATTGATTTATTTTTATTCACAATTTTTTATCCGGCTTTTTTCTTTAACACCTACCACTTATTTTTTAAAAAAGGAACGCAGCAGTTCAGCCTGAAAAAAACAATAAATCCGGTACTGATCGCAACATCTTTGGGTCTTGTTATGAAGTTCACAAACGGGGATCAGCTGATTCCAGAATTTATTCTAACGGCCCTGAAAATGGTCGGAGGCATGACCATCCCGCTGCTTATGCTTATTATTGGCGGAAATATTTATGTGGATCTTCAAAAAACCGGCAAGACTGTTTGGCGTGAAATTATTAAATTCATTGTCATTAAGAATGTCCTGTTTCCGATCACAGGCATAGGTATAATTTTATTTTTTAAACTTGAATACAACATCGCATTTATCATTGTCATGCAGGCAGCGGCCCCCCCGCTCACAGCTTTACCGATATTTGCCTCAAGGGCTAAGGGGAACCGGGAGATCGTCAACCAGTACCTGGTATATAGCCTGCTGTTTACGCTGTTGTCACTCCCCTCAATTTTGTTTGTTTTTGAAAGCCTTGTCTCGCATTAGTAAGTATACCCTAACGCTGCATAAAATAAGCATCATTGAATGGGAAGACGGTTGGTGTCATTCTGGGAAATCATTTTTTCAGAATAATTCAGGACCTCACCAAAAATGAATTCCTGAAATTTGCTAAATTAACTCGAAAAAGCCTAACAGGAAAGGCTCACAGAGCGACCCAAATCCACCACCTAAATTTCTGAACACTTGTCCAAGGACAATTTCGGGAAATCTTTTCTCGGAGTGCGGCTATTTATGCCTGGAAAACGACGTTTTGGGCAACGTTAAGCTCTCCTGCAGGACAATTCATCTTATTAAGGTGTAATTTAGACGCAATTATCCCATGCTCAATAGAAAAGTTCCCTTTTCTTGATAAAAAAAGTCTGGGGTCGATCATAAGATGGGCCATTCATGAGAAAATCCGGTTCAGAAACTTAGCAACTGATTGTAATTTCAGCGGTATTTTTCAAGAAGTGGATTTTGAAAATGACGGCTACGATGCTTGAATAAGGTAATACTATTCCAGATTATGAAATTATTTGCCACCAATTATGTAAAAATAAATATAATATTACAGATAAATGGTAACTTATTATATGGAAAAGAATTTCCATAAAAACCTGTAAAAGCCAACAGCAAAGCCCTTTGGCGTGATGGTATAAATATTGCAAAATCTTTGTAGGCGCTGATGCCAAACCTAATTGTGAAGCAGGGACGGAAAGCCACGGGCCATTAAGATAGTAGGGTTGTACATTGGGTGCACCTCGGCTTTTTTTTTATTTTTAAGGAGAGGGAAAATGAAAAAAATATTGTTTATGTTAATTTGTTTTTTAGTGCTTTGTTCGAGCGCGTATGCAAATACAATTTCTTGGACTGATTGGACATCAGGGAACGGAAATACTTATTATGGAACGTTAACTACTCCCACTGCAATCGTCGATGTTGAATACTATAACGAAAGAGGTGTTGGATTCGCTCAGTTAGACGGTACGGGTATAGATTATTGGCAAAACGGACGCAATGGACGAAATGAGGATACATCACCTTATACGAGTGATATTGTTGAGAACATTCCAACAGGTACTGATATTATTGCCTTACGATATGCTGGTACTCAAACACTATCCTTTTCACAAACTATCGCAAATCCAATTTTTTCTTATGTGAGTTTAAACGGTAATGGTTATGCATTTGACCAAGATTTTGAAATTCTTAGTTTTGGAAATATTTCTGATGGAAATGATATTGGTTATTGGGGGGCTGGTACATCATATAAGGTTGTTGTCGATTTAGGAGGTGGGAATTATGAGTATCAACTACTCGGCACAGGGGAACCTCACGGCACTATTAGATTTACAGGTGCTTTTGACACGGTTACATGGCGTAGCCTATCAAATGAATATTGGAACGGATTTACTGTAGGTGTTGAAGGTACCGCAGAAGAAATTTTTGACAATCAAGATTCATCTTCGGTACCAGAACCAGCCACATTCATTCTTTTCGGGCTTGGTATCCTCGGCATCGCAGGAATGAACAGAAAGAAAACAGCATAATTTATCTCGGTAAAAACAATACAAAGGCAGAGTCATTGAGTTGGCTCTGCCTTGTTTTTTGGGGATTTTAGCCGGATTGGCACTGGGCTCGTATCATTCTGCGTAGCAGAAAATCCACAAGATATCGTGGGTTTTCAATTTTAAAAAGCACAACTTATGGTGTTCTGGAATAGTACGAGCCCAGTACCACAAATGTCAACAGAACGTAAAACATTAGAAATTATTTTTCTGTTTCTAAATAATGCAATGCGCTGATCAGCCCAACTCAAAGAGACTTATCCTAAGGGCCGTTTTACAAGAAGAAGGCATCCTCATGATTCTTTGAAAGTTATCACAAGCAGCCCCTGATTGCATAATATTGCCATGCAAAATCCGAAAATCGGTCTTGACAGTTTGGGGGATATATTATTCATATGATATCAATGGTTGGATGATATCAGTTTAACCGTTTCTTTCTGAATTAAGATGTGAACTGGAAGACTCAATGAATTCATATTCTACCGCCTCAGAGTTATTTGATGCCTGCGGTGTGTTATTTGGTCCTGAAGTCGAGGTTTCTCTAGAATTTTTAAAATATCTGAAGCCGTCTGGAATTAAGGATGCATACCGCTGCCAGGTATTTGAAACACATCCGGATCGTGCCGCGGCATTGGGTCTGGATGAAACAATTTTAAATGAACGATTTCAGACCCTTACCCAGGCCTATGAACGTTTAATTGCCGCTATAAAAGGGGATGGACGCGTTTTGATGCAACTATCAAAGCCCTGCCCCCCCAAACGCCCGGCAGAGTATTGGAAACCGCTGAAGAAATTTAACTCAAACCCAGGCAATGATCATTTTTATTCAAACAAGGGAACCATTCCCAAAAGGAAGCTGTTGATTGGTCAATATCTTTATTATTCCAGATACATATCCTGGAATACGCTTATTGACATAATTGTCCGGCAGCGCAGAGATCGTCCGCCCATAGGTCAGATTGCGGTTAGTTTGGGCTTAATTGATTCAGGACAGCTGAAATATATTCTTACCCACCGTAAATTCAATGAAAGATTTGGTGATTATGCAGTTCGAAATGAATATTTCACACAACGGAACCTTCTGGCGCTTTTATACAAACAAAAAAATCTTCAGCGCCCCATCGGTCATTATTTACTGAAATACGGTTTCAGGCACGACGTACTGGAACGACTGGCTAAACAACAGAAAATCCATAACCGGAATGCAGCACTTAAATGACCGACGATACGATATCCCCATAACTCCGACAAAAGCAGCCCCGTCCGCAGAATCAAGTCGCTAAAAACAAGATCATTCAACTTGTCAATTTCATCCAAAGACAATCCTGATAATCCGTGAACATATGAAAAAGCAACCCGATGGACACTATTTTGATCGTTTTCGCCCTGGAAAAGAAAAAAAACAGAAAATAAACAAAAATGGCATAGTAAGAATGTAAAGGATGAAATCCTATGCTGCATCTTGTCGGATCGAACATCGGATCAGCCACTAAATGGTCCATATCCACAAGCATTGTTAAAAGCATTATTAACCATGCCTTTTTCCAGCATTCTTTAAAAAATAACCAGGAAATCACACCTGGAAAAGCCAAATGTAAACTGTAATGAACGATCTGTTGTAAAGCATACAGCATTTTGCTGTTACCTCTGTTTTCAAATAGAAAAGCACATTGATGCTTTAACAGCCTTTTTCCATCCTTCATAGTGCCTGGCAGATTCTTGTTTCGGCATTTTAACGTCAAAAACCTTTTCCAGTTTCCACAATTGAGCAATCTGTCCCGTGCCGCTCCAGTATCCTACCGCCAGACCAGCCAGGTAGGCGGCACCCAAAGCTGTGGTTTCAATGCATTTCGGCCTTTCGACAACGCAGCCCAGGATATCGCTTTGGAACTGACACAAAAAGTTATTGGCGCATGCACTGCCATCAACACGAAGTTTTTTGATGGGTATGCCGGAATCTTCTTCCATGGCACAAAGAACGTCCCTGGTCTGGTAGGCCAGGGATTCAAGGGTGGCCCGGATAAAATGTTCTTTTTGGGTCCCTCTTGTGATACCGAATATGGCGCCTCTGACATTCGAATCCCAGTAGGGAGTCCCCAAACCGACAAAGGCGGGCACAACATAGACGCCATCTGTGCTTTGGACCCGGTTCGCATAGACTTCGCTGTCAGACGATTTCCGGAACATTCTCAATCCGTCGCGCAGCCATTGAATGGCGGACCCCGCAACAAACACGGAACCTTCCAGGGCATAAACGACTTTTCCGTCAATCCCCCAGGCAATGGTGGTCAAAAGGCCGTTGGCGGATTTAACGGCTTTTTCACCGGTGTTCATGAGCATGAAACAGCCGGTGCCATAGGTATTTTTGGCCATGCCGTCCAGAAAGCATGCCTGGCCGAACAACGCGGCCTGCTGGTCTCCGGCCAGGCCGGCAATGGGTATCTCAAATCCGTAGAAGGTTTCCGGGGTGGTTTTGCCGTAAATTTGGGAAGACGGCCGGACCTCTGGCAGCATACAGGCCGGTACCGTAAGGTGGGAAAGCAGCTCTTCATCCCACTTAAGATCATGGATATTATACATCAGGGTTCTGGATGCATTGGAATAATCTGTCACATGGGCTGCACCATGGGTCAGCTTCCAGGTCAGCCAGGTGTCAATGGTGCCGAACAACAGATCTCCTTTTTCGGCTTTGGACCTTGCCCCCTCAACATTGTCCAGAATCCATTTTACTTTGGTACCCGAAAAATAGGCGTCAATGAGAAGGCCTGTTTTGTCTTTGAATTTTTCGTTAAGGCCTGCTGCTTTTAATTCTTCACAAATGCCCGCAGTCTGGCGGGACTGCCACACAATGGCGTTGCAGACGGGCCTGCCGGTATTTTTATCCCAGACAACGGTTGTTTCCCTCTGGTTCGTGATGCCGATGGCTGCAATCTGATCTCCGGAAATATCCCTGGCCGCAAGGGCCTGGGCCGTTACCGCCTGGACGGAAGACCAGATCTCCATGGCATCATGTTCAACCCAGCCCGGTTTTGGAAAAATCTGGGCAAACTCTTTTTGACTGACATGTATCATATTGCCTGCTTTATCAAAAACGATGGCCCTTGAGCTTGTTGTGCCCTGGTCAATGGCAAGGATGTATTTTTTTTCGCTCATTTTTTCCTTTTATTCTTTATTTATTATGGCCCGGGTTCAGGGAAAGGCTTAAAACCTGGATGGGATCCATGGCATCCAGCTTTGTGAAATGACTCATCTGAATGCGGCAGGTACCACAGTCGGAGATCAGAATATCCGGTGCCGTTTCCAGGATGGCATCGGCTGCAATGGTTCCAAGTTTCATGGCGGTTTCTTCAAACTTTGCTTTAAACCCATAACTGCCTGACAGGCCGCAGCAATGGTCGTCGTGGATCCGGATGGTCAGTCCCGGAATCATTCCAAGCAGTTTGGCGGCAGGATAGCCGATTCCCATGGCTCTCAGGTGACAGGGGATATGATAGGCAACTCTTTTATGCACAGGAGAAAAGAAGGGATTGATTTCGCCTGTTTTCATCAGCATTAATAGATATTCGTAAACATCATAGGTGTTCCGGGCTATTTTCTTTCCATGGGAAGCGTCCAGAATTTCCGGATAATCCTGGGTCAGGGTATTACCGCAGGATGGGCAGGAGTAGATCACATCGTACCCGTTATCTATATATTCCGATAAGGCAGAGATATTTTTATGGGCAAATCTCTTTGCGCCGTTTAAATCCCCGTTGGCCAGGGCCGGCAACCCGCAGCATACCTGGGCCGGAACCACAACCCTAATCCCAAGGCCTGCCAACACATCTATAATGGAGCGTCCGACTCCCGGCGCATTGTTATCCAGAAAACATCCGTGGAAGAAAACCACCTTTGGTTTTCCTTTGCCGCTTCCTTTTCTTTTCCTGTTCCTGGAAAGGGTTTGAAAATAAAACCGGGGAAACGGCAGATAGGTTGAAATGCCCAGAAGCCTGAACATCTTTTTCATCTGTTTATTTCCAGACACAAAATTAGTGATGGGGGCAAAAAAGGAGCCAAGGCGTCCCAGATAAAAGTTTGCCGCAAAGACAGACGGAGCCAGACCTTTGCCATGGGCACTGGCGTAACGGACTATGGCCTGGAAAATGAAATGGGACGGGTTTACGTCATGGGGGCAGGCCACGTCGCATCGTCTGCACTGGGCGCATTTTCTGACCCATTCATCCACCGGCATATGGTTGTCCATTCTGAAACGCTCGGCGTCGGGGCCAGCCTGCTTTGGCCCTGGAAAGCCTGGGTCCACAAGGTATACAGGACAGTGTTCTTCACACAGGGTACATTTTATACAATGTTGAAAATTTTCCTTCATCCCAGCTGTTCCTCACATTTTTGCGCGGCAGCCACACCGGTTGAAATGGCCAACCCGTGGCCGCAGCCGTATTTCATGATTTCGGAAAATGCCAGAATGGATCCGCACACAAAAAGATTTTTGAAATCCGCGTGTTCCGGTTGAAACGAATTATTTACAACAATTCCCGACTTTTCAATCTCATGACCGGTTTCGAAAAAATTGTGTTTGAACCAGGAGTCCCTTTTTTCAGGTGCAAAGGGCTTAAGCCCAAAGACACGCTCTTCAATGACGCCGTCCTGCCGCGCATAAAGGCCTGAGCTTATGAAAGAGCCGGTGGCCAGTATAAATGCGTTTCCCTCAATGCGGGTGGCACGGCCCGGGTTTTCCAGGGTGATCGCCTCAATAACGCCGGCATGTTGTTCGACGCGTTCTACGGCATGTCCCCAGAACACGTCCCCTCCTGACTCCTGCAGGCAGTTTTTCAGGGCGTTGAACATTCTCAATCCCGGTACCGAGGGCGGCAGGGTTGGGATTTCAAAAACTTTTCTGTCAAGGGCCTGGGATATTTTTAAAAATACGCCCGGTTTTGTTCCCATGACGGCAGGGATGCCGATTTTTCCTGCAGGCAACTTCCGTCGCCGGACCCATTCAACAAATTTTTCCTGGAAGAGCGGGTTATTGAACTTTGTGGCGAGAGCCAAGGTGGATGTCTCTTCTTCGTCAAATTCATGGACGCCGGCATTGTGGAATCTCATGGTCACATAGCCCGGGAAAAAGTCCTTCATTCCTTTGAATGTGATAAGATGCAACGGATCTGTTTCCTGGACATTGCCGTGGGCCATACTTTCGGGTACAAGGGCGGTCTGTCTGATGATTCCTGCAGGGGATAAAATCCATCTGTTTTCCCGGATATCTCCCACATAGTTCAGTCCTGCTCCTTTCATGATTGAGGTGAAAAAAGCCATGGCCCGGCTGATGCCATCCATACCCGCCAGGTGATAGGGATGATTTTCCGGCAGGTTTTCAATGCGGGCCCCCAAGGCGCCATGCCCCCTTAATATATCAATGCAGCCCGTGGATAACCGGCACACGGGATCTCCCTTGGACACCAGGGCCACGCGCCTTTTTTGCCGGCCCAAGGCAATGGCGGCCATAAGCCCGGAAATTCCGCCGCCGATGACGACGGCGTCGTATTGTGCCATATTCATTTCTCCGCCATATTCATCAGGTTCAGGTAGATGCCCTCAACAAGCTGTTCCTCCTGCAGTTGATTACCCCAAAGGGCCGGCCGGATGCCCCTGAATCGCTTTTGAAGGAACGCTTTTAAGGTTTCCATGGATTCTTCTGTGGTGATCTTTCCCCTTTCCTGGATAATGCCAAGGGCCCGATAGGTGCAAAAACCACCCTGACAGGGGCCCATGCCCAGCCGAGTCCGGTGCTGAATGTCTCCTATGGATTTTGTTTCAATGCGCTGGATGACACTTTCCACATCTTTTCTGGTGACAAGTTCACATCCGCAGACAATATCCTTCATATCCCTGAGGCGCTTTGAAAGGGGGTATCCGCTTAAATATTCCTGGCCTTCAAGGGGAAGTTCCGCGGTCCGGCAGGGAATTTTTTTTTGAAAAACGTCTTCTAAAACGGTGTCCACGATTTTTTCCGCCATCAGCCTGTATGTGGTCAGCTTGCCCCCCAGAATGGAGTACATGCCGTTTTCGTGATTAATGATCCTGAACCCCCGGGAAATGGAGCGGCTATCCTCATCGCTACATGCAGCCAGCAAGGGCCTGACACCCGTGTATGCGCGTATCAGCCGGGTGGTTTTAAAATCGGGGAGTAATCTGGTGGCCTCCTTGGTGACGATATCCACTTCATCGGCGCCCACCGCCAGATTATCAGGCTCAACCACCTTGATGGCTGTGGTCCCTGCAAGGCAAACGGCCTCGTTGGGCACGATGATATCTCCGTTGGAGGGAGGCCTCAGTCGGTTGATCACAAGGTTTGTCAAACGATGATTGGTGATCACAAGGCTCCCCTTGGAAAGGCTCATGGGCACATCTTTTTGCGCAAGATTGGCGATTTTCCTTGCCCATGCACCACCGGCATTGATGATGACTTTTCCCCTGAACGATTTGACTTCACCGGTAAAGCAGTTCTTTGCCTTTACCCCCACCAGCCTGCCTTTTTCCTCTATAAATGCGAACATCTCATGGTGTATATGAAAAACTCCGCCCCGGTTCCGTGACGTGATGGCATTGAGCATGCAAAGCCTGAACGGGTCAATGGAACAGTCCGGGACATGCACAGCCTCTTTAAGCTCGGGATTGAGTCGGGGTACGAGTTTCAGGGCTTTTTCCGCGGTGAGCAGTTTTGTTTCAATACCGATCATATTGCAGCTCTCAAGGAATTTGTCCCTGTACTGCTCTGGATCTTCCGGCAGTCTTACAAACAGCCCGCCGGTTTGCTCCACGCATTTTTCAGCGATTTTCCCCAAAATCTTATTTTCACGGATACACTCCCCGGCAGCGACAGCGTCTGATACAGCATACCTGCCGCCGCTGTGAAGCAGTCCATGACAGGCCCCCGTGGCCCCTGCGGCAAAATCACCTTTTTCAATCAGATGATGGCCGATGCCTCGCAACGCAAGGTCTCTGGCGATACCGCACCCGGTGGCACCGCCCCCGATAATTATGACATCGGTTTTGATCATTTCCGACACCCCTTACACATCATTGTGGATTTATCATTTTTTGACATGATCCGGCACAATATTCAAGTAACGGGCAGCTGATTTTAAAACAGTGGTGCATTTATATGAAAGTCTGTGTAACCTACACAGACTTTCAACCTTGGTTGTGGGTTGGGTCCGGCAGCTGATATGTTAGGTCAGCCCATGGCTGTTCGTAACAGAGAGCAAACAAAAAAGCGGCGGTGCTTATCATTGCACCGCCGCCTTCAACAACTTTAAAAAAATATCTCTTAGGGATTAAGAATATTGGGTACAGAAAGAGATCCCAAGGGAAGTACGGTTACTTTGGCATCTTTGCCTTTTACTTCAAAGGCTTTTTCCAGAGCAGCTTCCACACTGGCAAAAGGTTTAATGTGAACCGCTTTTATTTCGGCTTCCGGAAGCTCTGTTACGCCCCATGTCTCAGCCCAGGTATTTATTTCAGCCATTTTACCGGCTTTATGATAACCCAGTTTGTATTCAATTTTAATCTTATCAAGAACCTGCTGGGGTGTATCACAGGAAGCCATCAGGTCAAAGAAAGTCTTTCCGCCGATTCCCATTCTGCACTGGGATACAAATATCAAAATGCCGCCCTCTTTAAGCGCAAGCTTACCATTGTCTATGGCCTTTTGAGACTGATAAAGGTCAATATCCATTGGATAGGGAGCAACAGAAATAACGATGTCAGTTTTTTCTTCTATGTCTACACAGAACACTTTTTTAGCACTGTCTATGGCATCATAAAATGCGCCTACAAGATCGCCGCATGTGGTTTCATAGACATTATGATCTTTATCAAGAATGGTCATAATGGAAAATACCTGAATGTCTTTTAATACATTCATGGCATCCATCATGTCTTCGTGCACCGGATTGCCGTCCAGAGCAAGGGCTTTGGCACTTTTGTTCAACGCCAGTTTGTGGTTCTGGGTGATGGTCTCATAGGATGCCACGCCAGGCAGGAAGCCTTTTCTGCCGCCGGTATATCCGGCAAAATAGTGGGGTTCAACAGAGCCGATAACCACAGTTTTTTTGGCTTCTGCGACAATCTTATTCAGGTACATCTCAGTACCGTTGGTGGATTTACCCAAATATACCATCTCATCTTTTTTGGCATCATGGGACCAGATTCTGTCTTTGGCTTTCAGATCCTCATAGATCTCTTTTCCAAAAATGTATTCAAATTCCTCATCATTGGGGGCTCTGTGAGCACCTGTGGCAATAATGAAATAGATATCTTTATCTTTTATATCATCATAAATGACCTTGAGAACTTTTGCTGTAGGGGTGGGGCGGGTTCCGTCATTTACGATGAAAACAACTCTTTCATCACCGGTCATAAATTCTGCAAAATTGGCTTTTTCCAGATTTTTTGCAAATTCAGAAGCAAACTCTCTTTTTTCTACATCATTCGGAAAATATACACCTTGCAAGTTGTTATCATTAATTTCAACTTCAATTTTTTCCTTACCATAGGGTATTAATACTTTTGCCATTATGCTCTCCTTCCTGGAGTTGTTATTAACAATTTCGTCTAGGATATCCTCTATGACCTGTTTGACTCGACTTCAATCCAACACCTTTTACAATGCCGGCAATTTTTTTACCTAATTTATACGTACGTTCACGGCGGATAAAAATTAAAATCTTCGGCATATATTAAATATGTGCGCATACGCGCCTCTTCGAGCCCGAGGATTAAGATTTTTATCCGCCGTGGTTCTCCAACAAGAGCCCAAGCTCACCATTGGAGGAAAAAATCAATTAGTGTATGAACTCCGGTTTAACGTATGGGGCCCATCTGATTTAACTTCTCCATAAACGTATCTATTTCTGCCTGGAACAGTTGTTTGTCACCTCTGGGAATCTGAACCAGATGGATACGTTCGGGATTAATATCAAGTGATTCCAAGGTCTTCTTCATATGCACCACCCGCTGTAAGGCTGCGACATTGCCGTCATGGGTACATTCCCCATCAGGACAGACAGCAACCAGAACACCCCATGCCTTGTTGAGGAACGGCGTCAGTAAAAGATTTTTATCAATACGGCCACCACACAGGTTCACCAGAATTTCATACTCTTTATCACCGGTTTCTGATAACGGCAGTTTGGAGTTCTGAATGTCGGGATGATATGACCAGTTACAGGCATATACAATGGCCTTGCCCAATTCATGGGTGTTAAGCCATTCAGCCGCTCTTTTGTCCAGTGTTTCCGTGTCGGTACCAAACGGTAATGGAATAGTTACCGCTTCAATGGGACAGATTTCAACACAGATGCCGCAGGATTTGCACAGTACGGGGTCGACAACAATGCCCTGGCCGTCAACAAATTCACGGGCATCGTGGGGACAGGCCCGGACGCACTGCAGACACCGGGCACAGGAACGGTCTGTGGTTGATATGGTGCCTATATCCTTCTTGTATCCCAGTTCAACCAGATCTCTTCTCAGATCCAGCATAATGTCAGTAATTTTAACCCCGGATGAACAGGCAGCTTCACACCGTTTGCAGAAAAAACAACTGAATGATTTTTCCGCAATTTCCCGTGTCAATTCAATTTCGCCGGTTAAAAGACCATGGGCTAAGATATTCTTACCCCTGGGTGCATCGGATTCCCACCGTGTGAATTTAAACATGGGGCAGTGCTCGTAGCAGTAACCGCACCGGATGCACTTGGCCAGCATGCCTTCCCATTTTTCCAGATTTTTAAATCTTGTTTGTGTTGTCTGCATAACAATAGTCCCTGTGATCCTTTAGCTGTTGACAGCGTATCTAAGGTTAGTAGCCTTGACCCAGTTGTCCGGAGCCTGCATCAGTTTGCCTGGATTGAGAATGTTATTTGGGTCCAGAGCCGCCTTAACAGCAGCCATCATTTTCAAGGAATCCATTTTCTCTGTCTTAAAGGCCTGTGCTTTGGAAATACCGATACCGTGTTCAGCAGAAGTGGTGCCGTGGATGGAATTTACATATTCATAGATCTCGGCAATGGCTCTCTGGGCACCTTCCCATTGCGCAGGTTTGCTGGTGTCCATCATGATTTTGGTGTGCATACACCCGGATCCGCAATGTCCGTATGCCGTCATAACGATGTTGTTCTTTTTTGCGGCTTCATGGATCTTGGCGGCCATGTCGGCCATCTTGGAGTAGGGAACGGCCATGTCGTCCGCCAGGGATGTGGAGGCCATACTGGCGTCAAACTGCGACAGGGCCGGGAACAGTTTTTTACGGCCCATGAAGATCTGTTCGCGCTCTTTGGCATCAAAGCTGTACCAGATATCGGCACCGTTGTGCTTGGCACAGATATCTTTCATTTTTTGAACTTCATAATCCACCGCTTCTTTAACTTTTCCGTCGGCTTCAAAAAGCAGGGAGGCGGCCACTTCCTTAAGACCCAGGCCCATGGTTTTGTTAACGGCCTTGATGGCAACGTCATCTACAAGCTCAAGCATGGAGGGAATGGTGCCGGAGGCCATAATGGCACCAATGGCATTGCCGGCATCTCTGAGGCTGTCAAAATTGGCAACACCCAGGCATCTGAATTCTGGGATGGGTACAAAACTTATGATAGCTTCCACCACAACACCCAGGGTGCCTTCGGAGCCCACGATAAGTTTGTGGAGCTGGTAACCGGATGCTTCAACCCTGGTATGGGCACCCAGCGTTACCAGATCGCCATTGGCCAGAACCACTTTCATACCCATGACAGCATCACGGGTGGCGCCGTATTTTACGGAACGAACGCCCGAAGCATTGTTACCGATCTCGCCGCCGATGGTGGCGATACGGGAAGAAGCCGGTGTCGGGGGATAGAAAACACCGTAAGGCTTCAAAGCGGCGTTCAGATCATCATCCACCACACCCGGTTCCACCCGGCAGTAAACATCGGGCATGTTGATTTCAAGTATCCGGTTCATGTTCTTCATGTCCAGAAGAATGCCGCCCTTGATCGACACGGTCTGCCCGCACATACCCGAGCCGCCGCCCCGGGGGACAACCGGTATTTTGTTATCATTGGCATAGGCCAGTACCTTCTGAACCTGACCGGTATTGTCAGGTCTTACAACAACCCATGGTGCGGCATGGTAAACAGATGCGTCTGCGCCATAAACATACAGGTCAAGCGGATCTGTCTTTATGTTTTTTTCCCCGACTAGTTCCCTGAGTCTGGGGATATCGACCGTATTCATTTGATATCCTTTCCTGATGAAAATTGTTAAAACCAATGGGTCTAAAAAAGTCTCTATTCCAGTTAGTCCGCTAATATTTTCACAACTGCTTTAAAAATTCAATCCCCTTTACCCCTACGGAATTAATAAGCATTTGCTTTTATAAAATTTACAATAAATGCTCAATTTCCTTAACAGTCAGATATGCGTCAACCTCCTTTTTTTATGTAACATACACTCATTTCAGCATATCAATAGGCGAACCACTTATTAAGCTTGCACAAACAATATTATAAGGACAACAAGCCTTTTCCCACTATGATATTTTCCCGGCAAGATAGGAAAATCATATCTTCCCTTAAGACCTTAAAATTAAGATTACAAAACTCCTTTTTATTCAACTTTTAACACTTAAGGGTAGCCACAGCCTGTATCACTAAATTCCTCCCTTGGGATACTACATTTAATAGTGAAGAAAATGCAAGTCTTATCCGCGCGGTTATAAAAGAGCCGAATATTTTGGAATAAAAAAATCGACAAAATAGTGTCGGATTTCCAACGCAATCGTCCGCAATATCAACCTTTGCACACGGCCTTTGTGCATGGGAATCAGACAGATGGCATGTATATACAGGCTATTGGTTTTATGATAATCAGTGATAGAAATCATCGATTATCATTCCTTTGAGACGGAGGCAGGATAATGAATAAAATTGTTGAATGTGTGCCTAATTTTTCCGAGGGAAGAGACCAGAAGACCATTGACGCCATAGCCGACGCCATAGCCAAAACCCCAGGATGCAGCCTGCTGGATGTGGATTCGGGCAAATCCACCAACCGGACCGTGTATACCTTTGTGGCTGATCCTGACAGCGTGATGGAAGGGGCTTTGGCCGCAGCACGGGTGGCCCGGGAAAAAATTGACATGCGCCGACACCACGGCGAGCATCATCGCATGGGAGCCATGGATGTCTGCCCCTTTATTCCGGTGGCAGGCGTAACCATGGAAGAATGTGTGGAGATCTCAAAGAAATTCGGACAGAGGCTGGCCGATGAACTTGGCGTACCTGTCTATCTGTACGAAAAATCTGCCGTCCTGGATTACCGTAGAAAGCTGCCCCAGATCCGTGAAGGCCAGTATGAAGCCCTCCCCGGGCGCATTGTCCAGGAAAAATGGAAGCCGGACTTTGGTCCGGCAAAGTTTATACCCCAATGGGGTGCCACAGTGACGGGCGCCCGTTTTTTTCTCATTGCATACAATGTCAACCTGTTAGGCACACCCAACCAGGCCCACCGCATCGCACTGAATCTGCGTGAAGCAGGCAGAGGGCCTGAGGAACCCGGCCGGTTCAAGGAGGTCAAGGGAATGGGCTGGTATGTGGATGACTACAACCTGGCCCAGGTCACGATGAACCTGAGCAACTATCTTGTCACTGCACCGCACATCCTGTTTGAAGCAATTAAGGAAGAGGCCGCCAAGCTTAAAATTGCTGTGGTCGGGTCTGAAATTGTGGGTGTTGTCCCACTCCAGGCAATTTTACAGGCTGCGGCGTATTACATTGAAAAAGAAAATCTTTTTATCCTGGACCAGGACCAGAAAATCCGGCTTGTCGTTGAGCGTTTGGGGTTGAATTCCGTTGCCCCCTTTGACCCCGGCACCAAGATTATAGAGTACATCATTGCAAAAGAGCCCGATGAACCCCTGGCCGGTATGAGTATCCGAAACTTCATTTCCCGGGTGGCCGACAGAAGCCCTGCCCCGGGAGGAGGTTCCGCATCGGCAGCCATCGCCGCCATGGGGGCTGGACTTAGCGCCATGGTGGGCAAACAGACCCTGGGGGTCAGAAAGTTTGAAGATATTGACGGAAAAATGAGAGAACTAATCCCCCTCCTGCATGAAACCGCCTATGCCCTGATCCCCATGATCGATCAGGACACCAAAGCTTTTTCTGATTACATGAAGGCCCTGAAGCTACCGAAAAATACGGACGAAGAGAACCGGTTCAGAGCATCACAACTTCAGCTGGGCTTGAAAAAAGCCATTGAGGTGCCATTGTCCATCATGACCCTGGGCGATAAGGCCTGGGACGCCATGATCGGTGTGGCACAATACGGCAATATTGCTTTACGGTCAGATGCGCAGGTGGGTGCAAGGGCCCTGGAGGCTGGTATCTGGGGTGCTTATAAGAATGTAGTAATCAACATGGGCAAAATTGAAGACCCCGAATACCGTGAAAAAATCATGGTCAAGGCTGATTCCCTCAGGGATAGAGCCGTCAAAAATTGTCAAAAGGTCCTGGATATTCTTGAAGAAAGATCGGCCTGAATCCCCCCTGGTCCTGCCAACAGAATTTATATGAACGTGTGTGAAACCGGCCAAGATCTTTAAACCTTCGTTGTGGGCTGAGCCTGGCGGCAGATATGTAGCAGATATGTCAGATCAGCCCATGGCTGTTATTTTGACTGGGCCGGTGCCAGCAAATCTTTATTGAGTCTGAAAAATCCTTTGAAGTTCTCCAGCCAGTATGCGTGATAAACGATATTATCACTGTTGAAAACTGTAACCGCGTCCCTTTTTTTTGATGCATAGATAAAATGCATCCGGCGGTTTGGATCCACCTGGTAGACCATGGCGGCAAGATTATTTTTCAACACAATCAGGTCTCCGTTTTGAACATCATCCGCCTCGATACTGTGAGTATTTTCCAGTAAAAGGGATACCGGCATAAATGCCTTGTACACCAGGCCTGCCCTGGTTGCAGCCCCGGTGTAAATGGAGTAGAACAGCCAGGAATTATCTGTCTTCCCTGCCTGTTGGGGACCTCCGGCAGACTCCACAGACATGCCAATGAACTCTTCGGCAATTGATGGGATAAACTGGCGAAAAAGCACGGCAGGTGTCGAGTCCACCGGCGTTTGGCAGTGCTGTTTATCCATAATAAGGGAGTGGCTGGCCAGGGCCGGTGCAGCCCAAATCAGAACCATTATCAAATGTAAGATTGATTTTTTCATTTTTTATTTCGCTCAACCGGCAGACAACATGATGCTTTAGGTTCAAAATCGTTAAACGATCCGAACCAGCACAAAAAAAGAGGCAAGTTCAATTTGTTATTTCGGACAGTTAGTACCTCTTTCGGATTTTTTACACTACCTGTTTTTGAAACCTTTCGTCAAGAAAGAAAGTCTATATGGCCAAAAGACAATTATTAGAGGTGACCTATATATTGGAAGCGCCCTTGTGTGATATCTCCCGCCTATTTTTTTGTGGCGGTTTTCAGGGTATCCAGACCTTTTTCCGATCCGAGCAGAATCAGGATATCTCCCTGGTTTAAAACGTGATCGGCCTGGGGGGTGAACCGGGTATGTCCGGCGTCCTGATCTTTTATCGCCACGACCTGAACACCGTATGTATTTGTCAGGTTGATCTGCTTAAGACTCTTGCCCACAAATTTTTCAGGCACGGCCAGCTCAATGAGACCATACCCTTCCATAAACGGCAGATAATCAATAAGGTTGGGATTGTCCAATTTTTTTGCCATGGACAGAGCCATATCTTTTTCCGGAAAAATAATTTTTTCAATACCCAGTTTTTCCAAAACTTTTTTATGGGGATCGCTGATGGCTTTGGCCACAATATGCGGTATGCCGAGCTCCTGAAGATTGAGCACGGCAAGGATGGAATCCCCAAGCACGGAGCCAATACCCACCACGGCCGTATCCACATTTTTAACCCCGAGCTCTTTGAGGGTGGCCGGATCAGTCGCATCTGCCACCACTGCCTGGGTGACATGGTCTTTAATGGATTGCACAAGAACAGGGCTTTTATCAATGGCCATGACATCATGTCCCTTGCGGTACAGATGCGTGGCCAGGTAAAATCCAAAATTCCCCAGGCCGATAATCAGAAACTGTTTCATATAATTTTCCTTGAACCGGTCATAATTATTAACCGATCATTATATTTTCCTGGGCGTAGGAAAATTTACTGGGTTTTCCTTTTCTGCTTACTGCAATGGCAATACCCATGGGACCCAGACGCCCGACGAACATCATACAAATAATGATCAACTTGCCAATCTTTGAAAACCCCGGCGTAATTCCGGTGGAAAGCCCTACAGTACCGAACGCACTGACCACCTCATAGAGTATCTCAAGAAAGGACCCCCGGGTCAGATTATGGGAGACATCTCCGATTTCAGCCTGCTGGAGCAGCACCACGCCGATGATAATAACTATCATGCTGATAATAATCAAGCTCACCGCTTTTGAGATACTGGCATCAGATACCCTGCGGTAGAAAATATGGGGATTTTCCTGGCCCCTGAATCTGGAGTATCCCAGGATGGCGATACTGGATATTGTGGTCACCTTGACGCCTCCACCACAGGAACCCGGAGCTGTGCCCACAAACATCAGAAGGATGCTGATAAAAAGAGTTTCATTGGACAGACTGCCGATATCAAGGGTGTTGAACCCCGCAGTACGGGTGTTTACGGCCTGAAAAAAAGAAGCCAGAAATTTGGCATGAAGGGGCAGATCCTTAAGGGCATTGGACCACTCCAGCGCGAAAAATAATAACGTGCTGCCGGCCAGCAGGACCATGGTGGCAGTCAGAGTAAGTTTTGTATGCAGACTGAATTTTGACCAGCAGCGTTTTGAAAATGAGAATTTCCGACGGATTTCCGCCATGACAATAAACCCGATCCCGCCGGTAATAATGAGGGCGCAGATATCAAGGTTGATCAGCCAGTTGCTGCCATATTGTGTAAAACTGTCCGGAAACAGAGAGAAACCGGCATTGCAGAAAGCACTGACCGAGTGAAATACCGCATAACAGATGGCCTTGTCCACCGGAAGCCTGGAAAGGAAATCCGGCAGCATCAATGCGGCTCCGATCAGCTCAAACACAAATGTAAAAATCAGTATTTCCTTGACCAGTGAATACACGTTTTTTCCCTGGCCGTAACTGTACGTATCCGAGATCATCTGCCGGCCGGTCATTCCCACCCGTTTACCCAGGGTGAGCAGAAACATGGTGGACAAAACCATGATGCCGATGCCGCCGGCCTGGATCAAAACCATGATGACCGCTTTGCCGAAAAAGGTGAAGGTTGAGGCTGTGTCCACCACGGTCAACCCTGTGACGCACACGGCGGAAGCTGATGTAAAAAGCGCATCAACAAAACCTAGGTGTCCTTTTCCCGTAGATGCAGGCAAAAGCAGCAGAAGCGCGCCAAGCATAATCAGCACGGCATAGCTGAGTATGGAAACCCGGCCCGGGGAAAGAAGCTTACCCTTCCGGTGAGGTTCCTTATGATGCAGGAACATATCCCGCCCATATTGATTTTTTAAGAGAAATAAAATCCATAACGCCATCGTTTGCAGATAGACACTGCCTGTAAAAATTAATCCGGTGCTGCCTTGGGTTCACTCATGTATCTTCAGACAACACCGGAATCTATTTACAGAATATTACACTTTCAGTCCATGAAAATCAAATTTCATTTGTTTCGTCCACCCCATGTGGCCCGTATATTTTTCAGGAAAGTTCTTATCAATTTTTGAATTGCGCTCATATTTTGCCCTGGGAGAAGCCTTAAATATTAACAGCCCGGGACCGGCCATGGCTGTCAGTCTCCGGTACGGGGCATTTACACGTTACAATGTAAAAAATATAAGTATTTGCTAAAAAATATAATTGACAATATCATCTTATTATATTAAGCCAACAATTTACTTTTGTGATCTTTTTACGCAGCTTTTTTGCTGAGTCGCATTAATGTAACATCTTTTGGTACCCGCATTCAGGGTTCCTGGATATCATCCTAAATTTTACTGGGAGATACGTAATGTTGTTGTTGTTTGATTTATTAACCGGTTCAAAGTTTTACACCTGCAGTTTTTTACTTGCGTTAACAGTTTTTATCATTGGAATCATTTACAGGATCATTGGATTTTTCCGGTTATCAATTGGACCGGACCGGAACAAATTCACCACGGCAGACCGGATAAAAGCTTTTTTATTAGGCCTGCTCGGTATCCTGATCTCGCCTGTCCGCATGTTTCATCTTCTCAAGACGATTATTCTGGAAGTCGTACTTCAATTGTCACTTAAGCGCCAGGACGCCCTGAGATGGTATATGCACATCTGCATTTTCTGGGGATTTACAGGGTTGCTGCTTTTCCACGCCCTTGAGGGGTATGTCAGCGAAGTGGTTTTTTCAGGTTACGTATCCACCCTGAACCCGTTCATGGTTCTTCGGAATATGGCCGGTGTCATGGTGGTGGCAGGCGTGGCCATTGCCATATATCGCAGAAAAACCAATCCTCGTTTAAAACAGATCAGCAGCCACTCCGATTGCCTGGCAATCATCCTGCTCGCAATTATCATGATATCAGGTTTCAGCCTGGAGGCTGCCAAAATCATCTCTTCGGGTGTGTTTGACGACATGGTGGAGGAATATGGCAGTATAGATGGCGATGAGGAACTTCTGTCACTTCAGGCCGTCTGGCAGGAAAAATTCAATGTCCAGTTCCCCGGAGAGCCTATTCAGATCACCCCGGAGATTATGGAAGAAGGCTGGCTCATCCATGAAGACAATTGCGCGGCCTGCCATTCCAATCCGAAATGGGCCTTTGTCTCCTATCCTGTATCCATGGCCATGAAGCCTTTTGCCGATTTCTTCAACAGAAACCGCCTGGATAAACTGATACTGAGTATCCATTATTTAAGCTGCTTTCTCGCATTGGCCTACCTGCCTTTCAGCAAGTTCCTGCATGTCCTGACAACTCCGGTAAGTCTTATGATTTCAGGCGTTGCAGGACAGCAGATAAAACGTGAGGAGAACAAAGCCACCCGCCGGATATTTGACCTTTCCGCCTGTACCCAGTGCGGCACCTGCACCAGCCATTGTGCGGTTGGTCCGCTATATGACATATTTAACAACCCGTGGGTGTTTCCCTCGGAACGTGTAACCAGCCTCCGGGAGGCCACATGGGGACGGACAATGGATTTACAATCAATGGATCTCTTTTCCCAGGGCAGTTTTATCTGCACCATGTGCAACAAATGCTCCCAGCTCTGTCCTGCCGGACTGAATCTGCAGGATATCTGGACGGCCACCCGGGAGCAGATGGTTGAAAAATCCTTTCCGGATCCTGGCACCCGGATAAGGGAACTTCGCAGAATTATCCGCATGAGGAAACTTCCCAAAAGCTCTAATTCCCAAAAAGCGGGACTTGAAGCCCCCGTGGTGATCAAACCCGAAAAAAACTCCGTGATTGCATCCTTGAAAAAATCCTTCCAGGCGGCTACGTTTTCACAATGCTATACCTGTCTGACGTGCACCAATTCATGTCCGGTGACAGGTCTTACAGCCGATATCCGGGAGTTCGGATCAGCACCCCACCAGGTCATCCATGCCCTTGTTATAGGGCAAACGGATCTGGCAAAGGAGGCTTCCATCGTCTGGGACTGCCTGACCTGCTATAAATGCCAGGAAAATTGTCCCCAGGGAGTCAGGATTACAGATATTTTTTATGAACTTAAAAACCTAGTACACCACCAGGAATTTGGAATATGAAATACGCGCTATTCTCAGGATGCAGAACGGGATTTGACATTCCCCAGCACTCAAAATCGGCCAAAGCAGTTCTATCCAAACTCAATGTCGGGTTGGAAGAACAGCTTGACTTTGGCTGTTGCGGATATCCTGTTAAAGAAAAAAATATCGATGCTTATCTTTTGCTGGCCATACGGAACCTGGCCATCGCCCAGGCCCATCACCTGCCTGTATTAACCCTGTGCAAGTGCTGTTTCGGCTCCTTTAAGCAGGCAGAACATTATTTTACCAATTATCCTGACAAACAAGTCAAGATCAACAAGATACTGGAGAAGGAAGGGCTGAACTATAAGGGCGGGGTCAAAGTCCATCACATGCTGACCCTCCTGGACCGGGAAATCGATAAAAACTTTATCCGGCAAAGCATCAAACACCCCCTTGACAAAATCAAGGTGGCCCCAAGCTACGGCTGTCATGCCCTTCGCCCTTCAAGCATCACAGGGCTGGATGACCGCCCCGATGCGCCGGAAATATTTGAGCGGATCATCGCACTGACCGGGGCAGAACCCGTGAACTGGTCCAAGCGCCTTGAATGCTGCGGCAATCCCCTGCTGGAAAAAAACAATGACCTGGCCCGGGATTTTATTATGGAAAAATATAAAACGGCCAAAGAGGAGGGAGCGAATATCATCTGCACGGCATGCAATTATTGCCACATGCAGTTTGAATATGGTCGGGATCTTATCCTGAAATCGGAATCCACGCCCCCCATACCCGCCATACTCCTTCCCCAATTGCTGGGCCTGGCCATGGGGCTTGAAAAGGACCGGACAGTGTTGGAAACAACTGCCAGAAACCGCTAAATGAGACGAACAGCCATGGGCTGACCGGACATCTCAGCTGTCAGGCTCAGCCCGCAACAAAGGTTGAAAGATCTGAGTAACTTACCCAATCTTTCATATAAAAAAAACAAACCAAACGTAAACCACAAAAAAAATGTGCAACCCTCCATACGTAGTATGTGAGGATTGCACATTTTTTTTTGCAACGAAGCAGATGGGTGACTTTTCGTTCAAACACTAATTTAAAAAAGAATCCTCAAACATTTTTTTTATCTGGCCCTCATCGGGTGACGGGTTTGTGTACGCAACGCCTTTTGCCGTCAGAGACGTGTCAACGAAACAGGCCAGATCTTCTTTGCTGAGCACTTCTCTGGCCCCCAGCAGCTGATCCATCAATGCGGAAAAGTCAGAGAGGCTTTCCAGACCCAGAGCACCTAACACCTGTCCGACCTCCGTCCGGTGGGGAGAAAGAAATTTCAAATAGGCGGCAAGCAGCAGGCCGTTGGCCCGGCCGTGATCTATATTTTTATAGTAGGTGAGGGGATACCCCATGGCGTGTACACAGGTGGTGCCTGAGTGGGCGATGACGATTCCGGCCAGCATGGAAGCGTATAATAAGGTGTCCCGGTCTTTGGGGGAAGGCAGATGGCCTGCCGCCAGCGACGTCAGACAGGGGCCCAGCATGGACAGGCTCTCCATGGCCAGGGGGCGGATCAGGACAATGGCCCGGCGCGATAGAAATCCCTCAATGGCATGGGACATGGCGTCCACGGCGGTATTCACGGTGATATCCAGGGGCAGGGAATCGGTAAATGCCGGATCCAGGAAGGACACCGCTGGAAACAGACTGTCCGATGACAGATTTCTTTTATTGTTGATGCGTTTATCCGTAAGGATTGAGTAGGGGGTTACTTCACTGCCGGTGCCGGCCGTGGTGGGGATGGCGATCAGCGGCAGGGGCGGGGTATCAAACCGGCCTGAAAACAGATCGTCATGGCCCAGGGTATTGCATCCCAGAAGGGCAATGGCTTTGGCCGCATCCATGGGGGAGCCGCCCCCAATACCGATGACAAAGTCACAGTTTTCTTTTTTCAGCTTTTCCGCGGCCCTGCGAACGGTTTCCACCGAAGGGTTGGCTTCTATTTCATCAAAGTGGACAAAGGGGATATTCAGGGTCCCGAGAGCCTGGGTGATCTGCTGCAGGGAGCCGTTCATGCGCGCAGAACGGGCGCCGGTTACAATAAAAGCCCGGGTGCCCAGAGGGGTGATTGTTGACGTATGCTGACGGATGCAGTCGCGTCCGAATATCAGTCGGGTGGGCATATAGCTGGTGAAATGCATGATTCCTCCTGGAGTTTTTTTGCCATTATTGTGCCCAATTTAGCAAAAAGCGCACATCTGTACAATAAATGGTGTTGTTAAAAGCTGTTCTCCATAAGCGAAGCTGTGATATAAAATTGAATTCAATGGGCTGATCAATTTAAATGCCGACGCCTTAAACGCCTATTCGGCTGATTCGTAACAGATTTAGGACAGGAATATGCATTCATTTTTTTTAAAAATGTTCTATGACAAACGGGATCATGACCTGATCTCCGTCGTCAACAGCATCCACGATTCGGCAGACAGCCGGGCACTGGCCCGCAAATGGTATTATCCCGCCTTCCATCCCAATGGCATCCGAATCATGACAGAACCCCGGGGCATCCGGGCGGCCTATGCGGTCGCCCACCTGCTCAACTCTCTGGAAGAGGGAGATGTGGAAGACCGGATCATGGCCCTGCGGCTGCTTAGGGCCGAGGTGCTGGACACGGCCACGGGGCCCATGCCCAAAAATACGGCGCGGGTGCTGCTTCAGCTCATGAAAGAGCTGATCCGGGCCAAAGGTGATCAGGAGCGCCAGTTGTCCCTGGCCCATGATTTCCGGATGGCGGCATTTGGAAAGCCGTTGACCATCCGCCGCCACCTTAAGGAGTTCCGCCTGCTGGAAATGCCTGAAGAGTGGAATCAGATCGCCTTTGACGACCACGTTCACGATGCCAACACAAAGGGGCGTAAAACACCCACCCATCTGGTCATGGATGCCTGGATCAAAGGAATCCGACGCCTTCGGGTGGTTCAGTACCACTATATCGAGCCCAGGATTGCCGCAGAGCTGTTCAGCGCAGCTAAAATTCTTGAAATAGATGTCCGGATGGGGGTTGAGTACTATGCCCGTTACCGGAATAAATACGTTCAGCTGGTCTGGGTGCCCCGGGGATTTTCAGACACCCAGGATTATCTGTGCTTTCTGGCGGAACCGGCTGTGGTCAATATGATGGAAATGGGCCGGGCGGTTTCCCGGCATATCCGGGATGAGGTCATGGCCCTGCTTGACCGTTTTAATTCAGAAATCCTGCACAACATCAATGCAGATCTGGAACTGGAGATGCCGGCCTTGTCACGGGGCCAATTTTTAAAATTTGTGGGAGTTGGCCAAGCCTCTGTCGGGCATTTGTCCGAATTTATTCAGACTCAGATTGAAGAGGCTCTGGGCCTGAAACTGGTCTCCTTGAAAAACAATCTGGATCCGGCTGACGAACAGGGCCGCCGGAAGATCCAAACATGGATTGACCAGGCCGACCGGTTCGATATTGAAGATATGGTTGAGTCTTTTTTAGCTTCGGACCGCAATCAGGACATCCTGCTTCCGAAGTCCCCCCAGGACAATGAAAACCTGCCCGAGCTGATGCGACTGAGCGCTCCGGAGCTGCTGGACCGGGTGACGGCACTCCGGTCCGGTTACCGGGTGACGCTGAATCTGGTCAACCTTCGGGCTGACGAGGTACTCGAACTCTTATACGACGGCCACGGCATGATCACCCGCCTGGAAATATTTAATCTCAAGGCGTACATGCAGGGCGACATGGCACACCTGCCGGCCATCAACACCCTGCAGCAGACCCTGAACAGCGGCAGTATCATCTCCCTCAAGCATGAGGTCAGGGATATCATATCCGAAACAACCCAGTACAATGATACGGATGCCAAAGATCGCCAGATTCGGCTTGAAGCTATTTTAAACGATCTGATGACCCTGAAGCTTTACTATCAGGACACCCCGCTGAAATCAAGAATCGGAAGCGACTCCACAGGAAGGACCCAGAAGTCATACGGCATGGGACTGGCTGTCAAAGAAACCCTGCCCCTGAGAGCCCAACGGGAAATTCACCATTCGGCCGGCCATGATACCCGCCGGACCCTGCCCCTGCGCATGAGTGTTTTCCCCAGCAAAACCTATATTCCTTATCATAAGGATACGCCGCTTCATCCGCTCATTTACCGGATGGCCTATTATATCCCCGGATTCCACCGTCTCGGATTTCATATGAAGCTCAAATGGCTGGTATATTCGGGTGCCACCCATATGAATGACAACGGAAACATCGTGACCCTGGGGGGGCTCCGAAGCAAGCAGAAACTGAAACTGTCTTTGAGCGATAAAGTCCAAAAGAAGGGCAGCCGCCGGTTTGGCTGGCATTATCTGGACTCCCGACTGAAAAATATCCTCAAGGTATTGGGGGGGCTGATTCCTGCATTTTTTACATTTGCCCTGACCAAGGATTTCTGGGTCCTGGCCTATCTGGGAGCGTTCATCTGGTTCGGGATTACCGGTGTTCGCAACATCATTCAGTCGGTGCTGGGTGGTGGCGGGTTTAAACGGTCTCCCATGCTTCGCTGGAATGATTATGTCAGTTGGGACCGGCTGACAGACTCTCTTTTGTTCACCGGTTTTTCTGTCCCCTTGCTGGATTATCTGGTCAAGACCGTGGCCCTGGACAGAGGATTTGATATCACCACCACCACCCATCCGGTGTGGCTGTATGTGTTCATGGCTTTGGCCAACGGCCTTTATCTGTTTACCCACAACACCTTCAGGGGGTTGCCCAAAGTGGTTGCTTTCGGCAATCTGTTCAGAAGTATTCTGTCCATACCCGTGGCCATTGCGCTGAATGCGGTACTGTTTTCCATTTTGCCCGTTGCCGGTGTTCTGGATGCGAATATAGTGCTCCAAAAATGGGCGGCGGTGATTTCCAAGGCCTCTTCTGATATCGTTGCCGGGCTGCTGGAAGGCTTTGTGGACCGGGTGACCAATATTCGCCTCAGGATACGCGACTATTCCCAGAAATTCGGACAGATCCTTGAAAGCTATACCAAACTGGAGCTGCTTTTTCCGGATATGAAAACCTTTGCGGTCCTGTCGGCGCCAAAGGATCAGAAAAACAAGGCCCTGGCAGAGGTGATGGAATTGGAGAACATTCTGATGCTCCATGCACTGGATCTTTTGTATTTCTGGATGTACCAGCCCCGGGCCACCAGCGGGCTTGAAAAATTCATTGCATCCCTGTCCGAAGATGAGCGGCACGTTTTCATCACCTCTCAGTTTGTGCTCCAGCGCAACCGGGAGATCAGTCAGCTGTTCATCGACGGTATTTTAGGGGACAATTTTCCGGCCCCTTTGTCGTTTTATCTTTCCTGTTATCCTGCCTATTTGAAAGAAATTAAAAAACAGGGGTTTACGTAATAGTTTGAATCACATAAGGAAAAACGGCCCAAACGCAAATCATAAAAAAATGTGCAACCTTCATCATACTCGAGTATATGAGGATTGCACATTTTCTTTGCAACAAAGCAGAGGGTTAACTTCTGCTCCAAACACTATTTTATTTCATGAAACAGATCGTTAAAACTGTACTCCATTGCGTGTTTCAAATAGTTGCCGGATGCCTTTTCCATCATCTGGACAATCTGTTCCCGGTTCTCGTAAACCTTTTTTACCTTCCCCGGCGACCCTGTAACAAGTGAATATGGCGGGATTTCGGTCCGTTCCAGGACTACGCTGCCGGCGGCGATGACGCAGCCCTGCCCTATCACGCTTTTGTTCAAAAGGATGGCACCCATGCCGATCAGGCAGTTGTCCCCAATGGTGGTGCCGTGGACACAGCAACTATGGCCGATGGTCACGCCGTTACCGATGATCAGGGGGGTGTCTTTGGCCACATGGCCCATGCAAAGGTCCTGGATATTGGTACGCTCGCCAATGCGGATATACGCGACATCGCCCCGCAGAACCGTTTGAAACCAGACCGAAGAATCCCGGCCGATATGCACATCACCGATAATCTTTGCACCCGGTGCGACAAAAACAGAGTCATGGATCTGTGGCGCAATATTCTTGTATGAGTACAGAGTCATAAAACGGCCCGTTAATAAGTAAATTTTTCCCGGAAAAAGGGAACCAGTTCATCTATCTTCATGCGCTGCTGGTCCATGGAATCCCGCTCCCGGATGGTGACGGCATTGTCGTCAAGGGATTCATAATCAAAGGTCACGCAATAGGGGGTCCCGATCTCGTCCTGGCGGCGGTAGCGCTTGCCGATACTGCCCTGGGCGTCAAAATCCATGCTCAGTCCCAGTTGCCGCACCAGATCGTCAAAGACAGACTTGGCATTGTCGGAAATCTTTTTGGCCAGGGGCATCACCGCAATTTTCACAGGAGCCAGCTGGTTATGAAGATGCAGCACCACCCGGGTGTCATCCTCTTTGATCTCTTCCTCTTCATAGGCGTCGCACAAAAAGACCAGCGCAGAACGCTGAACACCAAGGGAGGGCTCAATGACAAAGGGGATGTACTTTTCCCTGGTGGCTTCGTCAAAATATTGCAGATCCTTGGAGGAGAACTCCATGTGCTGGCTTAAATCATAGTTGGTCCGGGAGGCAATGCCGCACAACTCCCCCCAGCCAAAGGAGTACCGGTATTCAATATCCGAGGTGGCATTGGAGTAATGGGACAACTCTGCGCTGTCATGGTCGCGCAGCCTCAGATTTTCAGGGGTAACCCCAAGACCCAGATACCAGTCCATGCAGAATTTTTTCCAGAAGTCATGGTACTCAAGCTCGGTGCCGGGTTTGCAGAAATATTCGATCTCCATCTGCTCGAACTCACGGGTTCTGAATACAAAGTTTCCCGGGGTAATTTCGTTCCTGAACGCCTTGCCGATCTGGGCAATGCCAAAGGGAATTTTTTTGCGTGAGGTGGTCTGGATATTTTTGAAATTGACAAAGATGCCCTGGGCGGTCTCAGGGCGCAGATAAATGTCCTTGCCTTCGCCTTCAACCACTCCCTGCTGGGTTTTAAACATCAGGTTAAAAGCCTTGGGCAGGGTCCAGTCAAGGCTGTCGCACTGGGGACAGGTGATATTTTTGGCATTAATGAAATCCAGCATATCCTGGGGCGGGGTCTTCTCCCCTGCCCAGTTGGCGGGCTGTTCACTGGAACCGTTTTCTTCCTGCCAGTTTTCCACAAGCTTGTCGGCCCGTTCCCGGGACTTACATTTTTTACAGTCCATGAGCGGGTCGGAAAAACTGCCCACATGGCCGGAGGCCTCCCAGGTGGTCGGATTCATGAGAATGGCAGCATCCAGCCCCACCATATCAATGCGCTCGGTGACAAATTTTTTCCACCAGGCATCTTTGAGATTTCTAAGCAGCTCCACGCCCAAAGGACCGAAGTCCCAGGCATTGGCAAGCCCGCCGTAAATTTCGGATCCCGGATATACAAAGCCCCTGCGTTTGCACAGTCCAACCACTTTGTCCATCAATGTTGTTTCTTTTTTTGGTTTAGCCATTTTTTACTCCATGTTCCAAAACCGCCCGGATGGTGTCCAGATCAGCCCGTTATAATTTAAGATCGCACAGGAATTTTTACTTATAAAAAGATGTTGAATATACATGATTTTTATATTTTGCTGAACTGTTTTTTTCAAATTTTTATACACCACCCGGGGTGTGGTCCCAGGTTACGGCCGGAGCGTTTGCCTACAGATTGGCCCATTTACGTTTTTCTCTGTTTTCCATGATCTTGTAGGCGCAGTATTCACCACACATGGTGCAGGCGCCGTGTCCTTCGTCGACCCCTGAGGACTCCCGCAAACGCCGGGCTTTTTCCGGGTCAAGGGCCATCTTGTACTGGCCTTCCCAGTCAAGTGCCTTGCGGTAGCGGCTCATGGCCAGATCTTTTTCCCAGGCACCGGGCACTCCCTTGACAATGTCCGCGGCATGGGCTGCCAGGCGGCTTGCCATGACACCCTCGTGGACATCTTCGACACCGGGAAGACACAGGTGCTCGGTGGGCGTCACATAACATAGAAAATCCGCCCCGGCAGCTGCCGCAATGGCCCCGCCGATGGCGCAGGAGATATGATCATAACCGGGCGCAATGTCGGTCACCAGAGGGCCCAGCACATAGAAGGGCGCACCGTGGCACAGACGTTTCTGCAACTGGATGTTGCTTTCGATCTGGTTTAAAGGCACGTGCCCCGGACCCTCGATCATGACCTGAATACCGGCATCCCAGGCGCGCTGGGTCAACTCACCCAGAATAATCAGTTCATGGATCTGGGCACGGTCCGTGGCATCGGCAATGGCACCGGGCCGGAAGCCGTCACCCAGAGACAGGGTGGCGTCATATGGCCTGACCACTTCAAGGAGCCGGTCATAGAATTCATACAGGGGGTTTTCTGCGTCGTTATAGGCCATCCACCCGCAGGTAAAGGAACCGCCCCGGGACACCACCTCCATGATACGGCCTTCACGGTCCATGCGCTCAACGGTGCTGCGCGTCACTCCGCAATGAACCGTGATAAAATCGACCCCGTCATCCAGATGCTTGACAATACCGTCGAAGATCTCGTCAACCGTCATTTTCACCAGGGGCTTTTTCTTGCGTGTAACCGTATCCACCGCGGCCTGATAAAGGGGAACGCTGCCGATACAGGCGTCGGTTTCATGAATAATTGCGCGGCGGATTTCATCCACCGGACCGCCCGTGGACAGGTCCATGATGGCATCTGCCCCGGCGGCAACCGCGACACGGGCTTTTTCCAACTCCTTGTCAATGCTGGTGTCGTCCTTGCTCGTGCCGATATTGGCGTTGACCTTGGTGCGCAGCCCCTTACCGACGGCCAGGGGTTTGCCGTGTGTATGCCTCACGTTATGGCAGATGATGGCGGTGCCTTCAGCAATGCGTTGCCGCAGAAGGTCTGGATCAATGTTTTCCTGGGCCGCCGCAAATTTTACCTCTTCCGTGATTTTTCCCTGACGGGCCATCTCCAACTGTGTCATATCAATTCTCCTCTTCGAATAAAAAAAAAGCCGCGACCCTTTTTGTTTGCAGGGTTCACGGCATAATCTTGGGAGGATACTTTATTGCACCGTTTCCCTACGCCGGTATAATCCGGATCAGGTTCAAAGGGTCCTCTGCTTAGGGCAGATCTCTCAGTGTCCCATATAGACACTCCCCGCTTGGGCTATGTGCGAGGAAACCTATCGCAACAAGTAACATTTGTCAATCAGGTTCACTGCCCCCCAAATCCGCCGGCTGTTTTTTACGCCCTTGCCAATGTGCCATTTAACCTGTATTTGAATCATTATTACCAAGATTTAAGGGAATCCATCACTCCCGAAACCGACATCACAGACCTGCCCTTTCCCCCTTAAGGGCAAACAGGAGGAATTAACAGATGGCCCATCGAACCGAACATGATACCATGGGAACAATCCAGGTGCCCGCAGATGCCTTGTGGGGCGCCCAGACCGAACGTAGCCGGCAGAATTTCACCATTGGCCGGCAGTTGATGCCGCGGACCCTGATACATGCCTATGCACGGCTTAAAAAAGCCTGCGCAGCAGTCAACAGGCAGATGGGGCTGCTGGATGATCACCGGGCAGATCTTATTATCCGCGTCTGCGATGAAATCCTGAACGGGGATCATGACAGCCAGTTTCCCCTTCACGTCTGGCAGACCGGCAGCGGCACCCAGACCAATATGAATTTAAATGAGGTTATCGCCAACCGGGCCGTGCTTCTTGACGGCAAAGAGCTTGATGATGCCAGATCCATTCACCCCAATGACCATGTGAACAAATCCCAAAGTTCCAATGATACATTCCCGGCAGCCATGCACATCGCGGCGGTATTTGAGATACACGACTCACTGCTTCCCGAAATTGACCGCATGCATCTCACCCTGGAAGGGAAATCCCGTGATTTTTCAAAGATCATTAAAATCGGGCGTACCCATCTCCAGGATGCCACCCCCCTGACCCTTGGCCAGGAAATCAGCGGCTGGAAAGCCATGGTCGAAAGCAGCAGGGAGCAGATTTTGCAGTCCCTGGAAACATTGTATCCCCTGGCCATTGGCGGAACAGCGGTGGGCACAGGTTTAAATGCGCCCCAGGATTTTGGAAAAGCCGTGGCAGAGGAGCTTGCCAGGGCAACCGGCCATCCTTTCAAGCAGATAAAAAATACCTTCCATGGTCTTACCGGACACGACCAGATCATTTTCACCAGTGGCGCACTCAAAGGGCTGGCTGCCAATCTGATGAAAATCGCCAATGACGTGCGGTGGCTTGCCAGCGGTCCCAGATGCGGTATCGGGGAGCTTTTGATCCCGGCCAATGAACCGGGCAGCTCCATCATGCCGGGAAAGGTAAACCCCACCCAGGCCGAAGCCGCCACCATGGTTGCCTGCCAGGTTATGGGAAATGATGCCGCCATCGGGTTTGCCGCCAGCCAGGGAAACTTTGAACTTAATGTATTTAAGCCGGTGATCATCCATAACCTGCTTGAGTCGGTTACGCTTCTGGCCGACGTTATCTCCTCTTTCACATCCCATTGCCTGGACGGTATTGCTCCCAACATCCCGGTGATTGAACGCCATCTGAAGAACTCCCTGATGCTGGTCACGGCTCTGGCACCCCGCATCGGATATGACAATTCCGCCCGGATCGCCAAAAAAGCACTCCAGGAAGGCATGACATTAAAAGAGGCGGCTGCAGACTTAGGCCTGGTCCAACCCGAACAATTTGATGAATGGGTCAACCCCGAATCCATGATAGTATAAGGTCATTCATCAAATCCCTGCCGGAATCTGCTGGATCAATGCCTATGGAAATTCACCGGCCCAGATGCCGGTGGGTGGGTATAAAAACTCAGGAATAGGCTTTACCGGCCTATTCCTGCCGAAAAAGGATCAATACGTATAACGCGACTATCAACGCTTCCAAGCAACTAAAATATTTTTTGTAATTTTAAATGGTTATAAAATTGAGTTCAGCCCCGGCTGAGTGGGGCGCTATTGAGGTACCATGGGCATTAGTTCCTCTCCGGGGGATTTTTTGCCGTCCCGGACTTTTTTATTCTGGGAGGGAAGCCCCTTTCGCTGATTGCTGTTATTCTGCTCCGGCTTCATTTTGCTTCGGTCTTGTTTCCCAGGTTCCATGAACTGCTTTCCTGGATGGTGTCCCCGCGGGTCCTTTTCATTACTCCATCTGTTTTTTTGCATTGGATTCCTTTGTGGTTGACGAGGATCCTTTTCCATGCGGTTCTTGTTGTGCGGCAGCTGCACCTTGTGCTGATTGTGATTGTCCGGTGCCGGCTCCATTTTGTTGTGATCCTGTTGGGGAGCATCCATGTTCCACTTGCCCGGGTACTGTTTCCGCGGGTCCTTTTCATTAGAACGTCTTTCGTTTTGCCTTGGCTTCTTTGACTGAGGCCCATGGTGTCTATCGTATTTATGATCGCGATGATCATTACGGAAATGGTGTCCCTTCCATCTGGTGTCATGCGGCCAGTGGGTACGAGGCAGCTCGACCCATTGTCCGCCTGGGGTCATGCTATAATACCAATGTTGATTATCATAGAAATAGAAGTAGCCGTGGTAGTTGTAGTAGGGTTGTGAGTACAGGTCCACCGTGTAAGGCAGCGCCGGTACGACCACTATACCGGGGCTGTAATAAGGATCAGCATAATAATTGTCAGCCGGAACCACACATCCCGAAAAGAGACATGCGCTGCCGACAAGCATAAGTAGCACGAGTATTGTTGATCTGTTCATATACCACTTTATCTGTTAGTCTGCCGTATCTGTTATAAAACCACTTCAATATAGTACCAAAGCCAAATTATACCAAATAAAAAGTTAACAAATTCATACTTCTCTTGTCCTTGGATATTGCAGGGAAATTATTTTGTTCATTGCCCTTCTCAGAATGGTACAGAATCCCTCATCTGCCTCCACTATTTTCAGATCATCCACACAATCTGCGCCTGCCAGATTTAGCAGAACAAGAGACAGCACAACCTGCGAATCGGACCAACCCTGGCCGTTATCTCTTACTAAAATCAACCAAACGGCAGAAATCAAAATTTGAATGGGGATAGAGCTTCCAGGATGGGCTCTCAAAGTTACGGGTATTGTAATTTCTAGCAAGGACAAGGTATTATCCGGGGAAGTTAAATTTTATTTTCACCCAACTTGTTTTATTTTGAGGCGGGGTCAAAGACAGCTCTTATGTAGGATAAATTCAAATCTTTAAGATTGGATATACGTAGAGGAACAACAATGAAGTTTGAAGAATTCGTCGCTGGTAGCCACAAGCAGCAATTTCCATTATATTTAAGGGGTTATTGACAGGTGGTTCGTTTGTCTTGGGATATGAGTTTCTCCAGATGATTTGCAAACGCATTGCAGTTCTTTGCAGCTAATGGAGGCGGACCACCGGTGTCGATACCACTGGCCCGCAAGGACTCCTTGAATTCTCTCATCCCAAGTGAAGGTGGCCTCTGATGCTGTCTGAAGAATATAATTCACCACGGGGGCTGAGGGCATGGCCACCCTTTTCCAACACTTGCGCCGCCAAGGGGATATCGCTGGTGATGACGAGATCTCCAATCTCAAGTCTTTTCACAATCTCATTGTCAGCAACGTCAAAGCCGGGAGCAACTTGTAATAGCTTAATCCACTCCAGTCGTGGGATGTGCATGTATTGATTGGCAACCAGCGTTAATGGCACTCTTGTACGCTGGGATGCTTTAAACAAAATATTCTTAATCACTGCAGGACATGCATCGGCATCTACCCATATTTTCATTTCACTCTCCCAAAGCCGTAAGGTATTATCCCCCAGCTTTTTTTGCTTTATATCCAAGAGAGTTGAGATGTTCGGTCAATAAATCACGGTGATCTCCTTGGATTTCTATAGTACCGTTTTTTACCGTACCGCCAGTACCGCATTTTTGTTTTAGTTCTTTGGCAAGCTCCCTTAAGGAGGTGCTTTCAAGCGTAAGACCCGTAATGAGGGTTACGCCTTTTCCGTTCCTTCCCTTGGTCGATCTTTCCACAAGGATCTGCCCGTCACCTCTGGGGCTTGTATGTGTGTTTTTCTTTTTGCAGATACATTTAGCAGCCTGCTTACCACAGGTCGGACAGATCCTTCCTGATTCAGTTGAATAGACAAGTCTGCTATTTGAGTCTCGATTTTTCAATTTTAACTACTCCGTTTTTGATCCTCAATGTCAGGGAAAGTATCATTATATGATCATCGATTCTTCCGTTTTTCCACAGGGGGGGGGGAGATATGTCGCAAATTTTTCTTCTCCATCAAAGCCGAGCAGTTCATCTCATTCTCCCTGATCATGGGCCGCAATAGTACAGGTCTCGGCAATTTGTTAATGGTTATACAATATTAGGCTCTGATTTCATGGATAAGTGTGTTGCGTCTGGCATGTTTTCTGGCAGTTATCTGCGGAGTGAGTCTGAGGAATATTGCAACAATATTCACAGTTTTGTTTCGGATTCCTGTAAGCAAGTCGTCTGTGAAAAGGTGGATTGACACAATCGGAAGCAGCCTTCCTTCGGAAGAGGAAATTTTAAAACAACTTCTGGAACAAAAAAAATCAGATCAGTGTCATATTGACGGTTATTATCCTATGGGAACCAACAATTGTGTGATGGTTCTAAAAGATGAGTCGGACCGTATTCTTATTACTTATGAAGCCGCTTCGGAGAATGCTGATGATGCCCTTGCATTTTTACAAAATATAAAAAAATGCGGAATGCCTAGACATATTTATATTTTTCTATTATGCTGCTCCTAAAATGACCCAAAGGCGATAAGGAGCTCAGCATGGAAATACCCAACACTGAAAAATGGCGTTTCACCGATGTCCGGTTTCTACCGATTTTTAAAGAATACGCAAAGCGGATCAATTTGGTAGAGACGATTAATGCTATGGTTGATACACAGATGGAGCTATCTATTGGAGATACTGTTCTTGCAATGATAATTGATACCCTCTCAGGAAGAACTCCACTGTACCGCCTTGAAGAATCCTTCAAGGGCATGGACACCGAACTCCTTCTTGGTAAAACCATTGCCCCTGGCCAATTCAATGATACCAATCTTGGACGGGCAATGGATCAGCTTTTTCACGCAGGGACGCACAAAATTTTTTCTCAACTTTCCCAGAATGCCATCGGTTGTTTCAAGCTGGACACACGCTATCACCATTTTGACACTACATCCGTTTCAGTATTTGGTGATTATGATCACCCCGACCAACCTTTGAACATCACCTACGGATACAGTAAGGCCAAACGACCGGATTTGAAACAATTCATGGTTTCTATGCTGTGCGTGGATCGTAACATTCCAATCATAGGAAAAACTCAGGACGGCAACGCCTCGGACAAAACCCTCAATAACGAACTTCTGTCCAATATTTCAGCCCATATGGCCGAATATGGTTTTTCTCCCGGAGCATCCATTTATGTGGCCGATTCAGCCTTTGTAATCACTGATAATCTGACAGTTGCAGACAAGAACGGTATCCGCTTTTTGAGCCGACTACCGGCCAACTTCAGTGAGTGCAAGCGGGTCATATCGGAAGCTGTTTTGGCTGATGACTGGCAAGATATCGGGGTCTTGGCCGAAAG
Organism: uncultured Desulfobacter sp.; assembly: GCF_963665355.1. Taxonomy (GTDB): domain Bacteria; phylum Desulfobacterota; class Desulfobacteria; order Desulfobacterales; family Desulfobacteraceae; genus Desulfobacter. The sequence continues at coordinate 1,769,535 of NZ_OY762229.1, read as the reverse complement.
CCAAAGTGAAAAACGCCCTGCGGCCATCTATCGTCATTTCGATACAACGGTCACCATTGAAGATACATGTTACAGGGCAATTGTGGTTCATTCCAACGCCAATGATAAAAGACGGCAAAAGCGTATTGATCGCATTATAAAAAACAGCAAGGACGAACTCGAAAAAACAATCAAGAATATGGTTTCCCAGCCCTTTAAGTGCCGACCAGATGCTGAAATCGCGGCAGAAAAGTTGGCCAAGGCTGCTGAAACAAGCCTTCATAAAATGCGTGTGGACATTGCCGAAATACCCAAATACGGTAAAAGACGTCCCAAAACTGGAGAAGTCAGAAAGCCACAACGGATTGAATATGATTTAAAAGTCACCATCGAAGACGATTCTGAAAAGATAGAGAAACTCAGGCTTGATGCAGGTTGCTTTGTACTCATTACCAATGTCCCGATTCAGGATAAAGATCAGAACTGGTCGGGAGCTGAATTGCTTCGGCTCTACAAAGAGCAAGACGGGATCGAAAAAAATTTCGGGTTTCTTAAGGATCCCGCTATCGTTAACGCTATATTCCTGAAAAAACCCCAGCGTGTGGAGGCCTTGGGATTGGTCCTTCTTATTTCTCTCCTCCTTTGGCGCCTGGTTGAAAGAAATTTGAAGCTGTATGTAAAAAATACGGGCAATCTCTTGCCAGGATGGAAGAAGCAGTTAACCAGAACCCCCACATCCTTCATGATGACTACAAAATTCCTTAACATTTTAATCATAACGGTTGGAAAACAGCGAAAATTGGCAAAACCTTTCAACAAAACACAACTTCAATATCTTGAGGCCTTGGAAGTAAACCCCAAATGCTTTGTTTCGCCATGATGAGGATACTCAACAGGTAACAAGAAAATGTCCTCGAACAATGGAAAAGGGTGCTGAATGTAAGACACAACAACCCCCTTACCAACGAAAGGAGATTCATGTATGGGTGACATCACCCGAAACTTCAGTTCCCACGAATTCCTGTGCGAATGCGGATGTGGCTTTGGGCTGCAGGACAGGAGGCTGGCAGAGGTCTTACAGAGACTGAGGGACCACCTCAACGAAACCTACGGCACCGGGATCTGGATTAAGATTACCAGTCCCTCCCGGTGCGCCGCCCACAACAGCGCTATCATTGAAACTGACTGTGTTGGATCGTGAAGGGCGGGGGGGGGGGGGGGCTCAGGTTTTCGTGACACCGCATATACGCATCCCCTCATACCCACACACCACACTCCGCACACAAGCTGCCTTACGCAATGCTCCATTTAGAGTTCTTTAAATGGCCAAGATCCAGCTTGTAATCCAGTTTTAACACCGCCTCCCGGTAAGAACCTCCACGGTATACCGTTTACCATATCTGCCCATGGTTTCGCCCTGAAGGGCATGACCTGTGAGTTCGTCAATAAGTGTTTCGGTAATAAGTTGTTGCTTGAGATTGTCCGTCAGGGTGTGCCGGAAAGAGTGGAACACCAACTGTTTTGAATCCAGGCCGAGTTTGGTCTTGTAAGTCCCGAACCACTTGGTTGCCTTGTGTCCGTAGTTGTTATTCTGAAGCGGTAATTCGGGGAATAACCGGATTTCTCCCTTGTCTCTCATCGACTGGACATATCTCATGAAATTCAGTTCTGCGGCAATAAACGGATGCAGGGGAATCGTCCGAAGAGAGGCAGCATTTTTGATGCTGATGGTTGGGTCGTCGGGGTCTTCTTGTAATATGAGGGACGGGATACCATCCACCACCTTAATATCCTTGAGTCTAAGTTGTGCAAGTTCGTTCATTCTGGCACCAGTATATAATGCAAGGATGGGAAGCCAGAACTGGAAAGATTGCCTGAACTTGTCCTCCCGGTAATCTTTAGACCCGAATAGGACCATTAGGTCCGTTTGGAAAAAGGCCTTTCTGATTTCATCGGGTCTCTTGGTTTTCCTGGTTTTGATCTTGGCACCATCAGCATAATTCTGTAACATGTGGCCTTGCCCGACACACCATTTGAAGAAGGCACCCAAGTGGGTCAAGTAGCCATTGACGGTGTTCACACTCAGGGTGGGATAGCCTTTAGATTCATTGAGTTCGATTATCTCAGGCATTGTTTTGCCTTGAAATTCGGCCTTCTTATTCATTCCGCATGGGAGTTTTAATAGCGCCTCTTTCAAGTGGCGTACCGTCTCATGGTTGAGGGAAAGAATGGGGATGTCAATACCAATGATTTGAAGTATTACGGACTGGTAGCCTGTGTATCGATCAAGCGTCCTGCCTTTCCACAGTTCTGCTGTTATGTTTTCTGAGCGCCATGCTTCAATCAGATCAGCGATTTTGGGAGATTTAGTTTGGGGTGTTGGTGGTTGGGTCGGAGCCGGTACTATCGTTATTGCCTTCAGGTCCGCAAGACCCATCTTTTCGTAAGGGAAGGTGAATTCATAGTCACCTCTTGTTCTTGCAACTTCGACATCCATCAGGCCGACACTTGCTTTAAGTAGGCCGTGGCAAAGCTGCCGATATTCGTTGGAATCCCTTTCCGGTTCTATGTCACGCTGCACAAGAAAGCCGTCTGCTGACGTGCTCACAGCTTTGTAATTGAAGGCGACCAGATCTTCAAAGGCCATGGACCGGACATCTTCTGCGCCTTCGATCATGTTTCCGACGGATTCAGGAGATAGGGGGCGTTTGGGCAGGAGTGGGTCATCTATGTTATCCAGGCCTTCTTCAATATACTGATCAATGATGTTTGATATCTGTTCTTTTGTTAGCTTCACTGTTTGTCTCCGCAATATCCGGTAGAGTTTTTTAAGCCGTCCAGATATCAAACAAGATCGCTCCTTTGCAAGACTTAATGATCTTGTTTGCAGACTTTTTTTTATTTCTCTGGTGCCAATGGAATCCCTAAGATCGGAAGGAACTGATAAGCGGAAATAATAACCTGATGTCCGTTGAATGATATGATCCATATGTCGGTTTCTGTACCAATGTTTTGTACCATTTTTGTACCAGAAACGACCGAAGAACCCTAAAAAGCAAAAAAGCCCCTGAAGACAGGGGCCATTGTAGATGCTGGTAGCGACGCAGGGAATTGAACCCCGGACACTGCGGATATGAGCCGCATGCTCTGACCATCTGAGCTACGTCGCCATAAAAACCAGGGATTAATAGCACAAAGTTTGAGCTTATGTCAAATGGTAAATTAAATTTTTTTACCGATTGACCGTTAACAGCTATCCATGCGCTGTTTTATTTTTCAGCAGGTTCATATTCCTGTACCGCCACTGTAAAATTGGCCAGATCCTCGGGCAGATTTGAAAAGACCAGCATGAACATGATTGAGCCCCCGGGCTTGATATTGACATTGGTGTTCTGATTGCCCCCTCGTACACTCATCTGCTTGGTTATGTCCGAGATATTTCCGGACTTAAGCTCCTCTTCGGAAATTATATTGCCGCAATAAGCCGTCAGGACACTTGCTTTGGCGTTATTTTTGGTCATCAGAGCGCCTTTAACCTGGATATAGCTGACAGCACTGCGGGATGGATTATTAATCCTGCCTGTGACGACGAACAGGTCTCCTGCGCTTTTATTGGAAACAAACCGCCCATCAATACTGGGTTCGTCCGGGACAGGTTTCAATGGAGGCTGGGGTGCCTGTTTGGGCTGAAGCCACTCCGTAATAAAGGGCAGTTGAATATCAGATACCATCGGAACGTTGAGACCAAGGCGGATAATGGCCACATAAACAGCCAAAAGAAGCAGAAGCAGCACCAGCAGAATTTTAACCATCAGGCTTCCCTTTTGTTTCTTCTTGGCTCCTCGTTTTTGACGGATACTTTGTGCCGAAGGAGGATCAACCAAGGGGTCTGGATCCATCAACTCATCGGTGGCGGTCTCGATTGGGCTCTCGGTCAATGGCTGTGAGATTTCCGCCACATATGCGCTGTTTTCCGGCTCGGTCTGCTGTTCCAGAACCTTGTCATACTCCTCGAATTTATCCTGGTCCGAGACGGCCTGCTCAGTTGCCTCACTCACTTCCTCACCCGCTTCATCATCCACGTTCCGGGCATCCGGTTCTTCGGCGTCACCCAATTCAAGGTTGACGACATTGGAAGACAAATCGTCTTCGTCTGCTGGTATATCCGATTGTTCTTCAGTTGTTTCCCCATGATGCAGGGCAGGTACATCAATCGCTACGTCTTCGGATTCCGGGAATGAATCCGCACCGTCATCTTCCATGGCAAGGTCTGCCTGGGAGCCATTGTCAAGTTCAAGTTCAGGAACTTCATCCTCTTGGGCCTCCAATTCAAGACCATCAGCGAAGGATGCCTGTTCGGCTGTGTTATCCATATCAAAGGACAAATCGGCCAGTTCAAGCTCCAAACCTTCTTCCTGGTCAAAACTTATTTCAATATCGGCAGTATCCTCGTCTGCAGATACTGATACCGACATAGAGGAGGCGGCATCTTTAATTTCTTCAAACTCGAAATCCGGGGCGTCCAGTTCAAGGCCACCATCCTGAAGGTCCGACTCTGATTCATCTAATCCAAAACCAGATTTAAATTCTGCAGATTCAAAATCAAGGCCATCGTCGTCAAGATTTTGGTTCGGGTCTTCAATATCAGTCTCATGTTTCTGGAAATACGCCGCGTCCGGGTCTGCCTGGTGATCAGACCGATCTTGGTTGAATCCCGTATCGCCCAGGTCCGGTTCATCGAAGTCAAGATCCGGGAAATCAATCTCTAAATCTTCCATGTCAGTATCCTGACTGTCCGAATCATAGGTAATGTCGAAATCGCCATCCAGTGGCTCGTCAGGACCGGAATCGCCTTGCAGTTCGGGTGCATCAAAGGAGATGGCCTGCACTTGGGGTTCCGGCAGGTCAGGCATTTCAATTTCCGGGGCCACATCCGGAATCTTCGCTGGAAAGGCTGTAAACACATGCTGACATTGACTGCATCTGACCTTTGACCCCCCAGGCTTGATCAGGGCGTCATCAAGGGCAAATCGGGTCAAGCACTTTTCGCAGGTAATTATCATTGAGCATCCCCTTAACTTGAATAGTTAGTGTTGGGACGAAAAGCTGCCCACTACGTCGCCGCAGAAAATCAAACAATCCTCAAAGACATTAATTTGCTCCGATTATAAACTTTCCTGCGCCTTCCATACGGGCAATTTTTTTCGTCCAAACACGGGTTTTCGTTCAGGCACCAATTAACTTCTTAACTTTGCAGCTTTAAATTAAAAATTTCCGGCAGGTTTCTGTATTTCTCATTGTAGTCAAGCCCGTAGCCCACGATGAACCCACGATCGAGACTGAAGCATGAATAATCCACGTTGATTTTCGCTTCCCGACGTTCATTTTTGTCAATCAGCGAACATATTTTTATGGACCGGGGGTTTAACCCCTGCATGAATTTGACAAGCATGACCAGGGTCCGTCCTGTATCCACGATATCTTCCACAAGAAGCACATCACGTCCTTCCAGATCAAAATCGGGGGGCTTGGTAATCTGAATCTGTCCCGTAGACGATGTGCCTTCGTAGGATGATGCCCCCACCAGGTCAATTTCATGATCAATGGTGATGTGCCGGACAAGATCTGCCAGAAAAATAAATGATCCTTTGAGCACCCCGACAACAACAAGATCAAGGTCTTTATAGTCCCTGGTGATTTTTTGTCCAATCTCACGGATTTTTTCCTGGATTTCCTGCTGGGAAATCAAAGGAATGAATTCTGGCATGTTGATTTACAGTCCTGTTTCCTTAAGTTCTTCGATTAGCTTCTGCTGCTTTTGATCCAAAGTCTTTGGCATTACTATATTAATCACAACATAGAGATCTCCGCAACCATTTCCTTTCATATGGGGGATTCCCATACCCGGCAAACGCATTTTTGCCTTGTGACCGGTACCCGCCGGCAATGTCAGATTTATGGCTTTCCCTGACGGGGTATTCACTTCAATCTTGTCCCCCAAAAGAGCCTGGGTGAGCCGGACATCCTTTGCCATCAGGATATCATTACCCTCCAGGGTAATGCCCGGGGGCAGGGACGGGCTGGATTTTATGTAAAGATTGCCGGCAGGACCGCCGTTGGCACCTGATTCACCTTTGCCTGCCAGTCTGATTTTTTTGCCCTGGGTCAGGCCCTTGGGAATTTTTACTTCAATTGCTTTTGCCTGGCCGTTCTGGGAAATGGTGATGGTTTTTCCAGCCCCATTGAGCAGTTCGTCCAGACTCAAAGGAATTTCATATTCCAGGTCTTTGCCACGGGCCGGGGCTCTGCGGCCGCCTCCTCCTCCGGGTCCGGCGTTCTGAAAAAAGGGATTGCCCCCCATGCCTGAAAACGAGGTTTTTCCACCGCCCTGTCCAAACCCAGAGGAAAAACCGCCGGACCGGTTAAACCCGCCGCCACCAAAACCAAACTCTTTGAGAATGTCTCCCAGGTCAAAGTTCCTGAAAATATCTTCCTGGGAAAATTTTTGCTGGAAATCCGCAGACCCGTAAGTGTCATACTGTTTTCTCTTTTCAGGGTCGCTGAGAACCGCATAGGCTTCGGAGATGATTTTGAATTTATCTTCAAGTGCCTTGTCCCCTTTGGTTTTATCCGGGTGGTATTTAAGGGCCAGTTTTCTGTAAGCCTTTTTAATTTCTTCGGGGGTAGCCGTTTTATTTATACCAAGAGTTTTGTAGTAATCTTGCGCCATTTTATATCTTAAGTCCTTTACGTTTAGCTATATGGTTATATTTTAGTACAAATGTGTAATAAAAATAACGCGCAACCCATTGAAGTCAAGGGAAAGAACGCTCTTCCCGGGATTGACGTTGCGTCAGTTTCCATTCTCAGGGACCTGGGGCCGGTTTTGTCTGAATGCGGTAATGGCAACCATGAGAACAGAGATGGCCGCAGGAGTCATGCCGTCAATGCGGGATGCCTGGCCCAGGGATGCAGGGTTGATGCGGTTGAGCTTTTCCCGGATCTCATTGGACAGGCCGTGGGCCGCATCAAAGGAGAATTCAGACGGAATTTTTATCCGTTCCAGATCTTCAAACTTTTTAATTTCATTGTACTGGCGTCGGATATACCCTTCATATTTGATTTCGATTTCAACCTGCCGGGCCGCGCGTTCCTGCAAAGGCTCCGGTGCAGGGGCGATCTGTTTCAAAAGACCGTAGTTCAGCTCCGCACGTTTAAGCAACTGGGTTAACGGAACACCGTTATCAATGGGATTGGAGTTGTGTGCGGCAAGAAAGGCATTGGTTTCATCACTGGGTTTAACCACGGTGCGGCTGACCCGTTCAAGTTCTTTTTCCGTGTCTGCCTTGATCCGGGAAACTTCATCCAGGCGCGTTTTATCTGTCAAGCCGTATTCGTAACCAATCCGGGCCAGGCGCAGATCGGCATTGTCTTCCCGCAGCAGCAGACGGTATTCCGCCCTGGAGGTGAACATGCGGTAGGGTTCTTTGGTACCCCGGGTGACAAGATCATCCACCATGACCGCAATATAGGCCTGGGACCGGGCCAGAATAAACGGCGGGCGGCCAAGTACTTTCGCCGCAGCATTGGCTCCGGCCCAAAGGCCCTGTCCCCCGGCCTCTTCATAGCCTGAGGTGCCGTTGATCTGCCCGGCCAGAAACAACCTTTTAATCTTTTTGGTTTCAAGGGCAGGCGTCAGTTCCAAAGGCGACACATAATCGTACTCAATGGCATAGGCCGGACGCATGATCTGGGCTTGTTCAAGGCCTTTTACCGACCGCACCACCTGGTACTGAATCTCAAGGGGCAGGCTGTTGCCAAGGCCCGACGCATAAATTTCCTTGGAGTCGATGCCTTCATATTCCAGGATCACATGGTGGGATTCCCGGTCCGGAAATTTGACCACCTTGTCTTCAAAGGAGGGGCAGTACCTGGCGGACCGGCCTTTGATGTGTCCGCCGTACAGGGCGGAATACTTCAGGTTGCTGCGGATTATCTCATGGGTGCCCGGGTTGGTCTGGCCCATGAAGCTTGGCAACATGGGGGTTGTTACTTTGGTGGTGGAAAAGGAAAAAGGCCTGATCACCTCGTCTGATCCGTGGACATTGAATTGTGAAAAATCAATGGAATCGGCGTGCAGACGCGGCGGGGTGCCTGTTTTCATCCGGCCCATCTCAAGCCCCATGGCTTCAATACTTAAAGCCAGTCCTGTGGAGGCAAACTCTCCGGCGCGGCCTGCATGGATTTTAGAAGAACCGATATGGACGGTGCCCCGCAGAAAGGTGCCCGTGGTAATGACCACACAGTCTGCAAAATATTCAAACCCGGTGTTGTCGGTAATGCCTTTGATTTCATTGTTTTCAATAATCAAAGACTCCACCATGGCCTGCTTGAGATCCAGATTTTGAGCCTTTTCCAGGACATGTTTCATATTCCGGGAATACATGTTCTTGTCATTCTGGGTACGGGTGGACTGGACTGCCGGGCCTTTACGGGTGTTCAGGGTCCGGTACTGGATGGCTGATGAATCTGATACCTTTGCCATCCAGCCGCCCAGGGCATCAATCTCCTTGACCAGCTGTCCCTTGGCTGTACCGCCAATGGAGGGACTGCAGGGCATGGCGGCAATTTTGTCCATATCAATGGTGAGCAGCAGGGTGTCACAGCCCATGCGGGCCGCGGCCAGGGCCGCTTCGCACCCGGCGTGCCCTGCCCCCACCACAATGACATCATATCTGTTTTTAAAAATGTTCATAAAATCCTTAGTTCCGGACGGATACCATTTAGTTCCAAAGAGTTTAAATATAATGGCTGCCCGCTATTGGTCAAGCTTTGGCTGCGAATCTTCGACTTGGCAAATTCATTTGCAATCTGTATGGTTAAAGCCTGCTGTAAAGGCTTGAGCTTATGAATGCAAAAGAATGGAATGGAGGATTAATTTGGCTGGTCCTGACCGAATTAAACGGTATTCGGATTATAATGCTTATCTTCGCAACCTGTTTGGCGAGCGGGTGCAGAAAATTTCCGTGGATGCCGGGCTGACCTGCCCCAACCGGGACGGAACCCTGTCCAGATCCGGGTGTATTTACTGCAATGCAAAAGGGTCGGGAACCGGTGCCTTTGCCAGGGGGCTTTCCATTGCCCGGCAGATTGAGGCCGGCAAAATCGGGGCCCAAAAAAAATATAAGGCCAGAAAATTTCTTGCCTATTTCCAGTCCTTTACCAACACCTATGCCCCGGTGGCGCATCTTAAAGCCCTGTATGACGAGGCTTTGTCCTGTGAGGGGGTGGTGGGTATGGCTGTGGGCACACGCCCCGACTGTGTGGACAAAGAGAAGATCGATCTTCTTGACACCTATACAAAGGACTATCTTGTCTGGCTGGAATACGGGCTTCAGTCCGCCCATGACGCCACCCTTGCCCTGATCAACCGAGGGCATAATTTTAAAGCTTTTCAAACTGCCGTGGCCCTGGCTGCGCCTAAAAAAAGACTCAATGTCTGTGCCCATATTATTTTGGGTCTGCCCGGAGAAACCAGGGCCATGATGCTGGAAAATGCCAGGATTCTGGCAGATTTGGGGGTAAACGGCGTAAAAATTCACCTGCTTTATGTGGTACGGGGCACAGCCCTGGATGAGATGTATCGCCAGGGGCTGTATTCACCCTTAGAACAGCAGGCCTATGTGGACCTGGTCTGCGATTTTCTGGAGAGGCTGCCCAAATCCGTTATTATCCAGCGGATCACGGGGGATCCCCATCCGGATGAGCTTGTGGCCCCGTTATGGTCGGCCAGATACAGAGATACATTCAACATGATTCAACACACCCTGGAAGCCAGAGAGTCCTGCCAGGGTAAGTGTCTGACATAATTGGGCTGATGGTCCACAGCTATCAGCCGACCTGAAAGGCTACAATTTATAGTAAGAGCCTGGATGGAAAACCCGTGTTTGGACGGCTCGAAGAGGGGCAAATGCCCACAAAGTTGCCCAGATGCAAGGCGCAGGAAAATGTGCAACCGGAGCATACTTGAGTATGTGAGGATTGCACATTTTCCTGCAACGCCGCAGATGAGTGACTTTTTGTTCAAACACCGATTAAATTTTCATCTGATCCATGGCTTTTTTCATCTGCCGTACAGCCTGGCGCAGACGTTCTTCATTTTCAACCAGGGCCAGGCGAAGATACCCTTCGCCCTCTTCGGAAAAACCCGCGCCTGGTGCCACGGCCACATTGCCGTTGTTCATCAGCTGGATGGCAAATTCCATGGAGCCCATTTTGCTGTACGGTTCCGGGATTTTTGCCCATACAAACATACCGGCTTTTGGCCTTTCTATATCCCACCCGATCCGTTCAAGGCCTGAACAAAGCACATCCCGGCGGTTTTCATAGATTTTTGCAAGCTCAGGGATAGTGTCATCACAATCCCGAAGCGCAATAATACCTGCCACCTGGATGGCGGAAAAGATACCGTAATCAAAATAGCCTTTGATTTTTCCAAGTGCCCCGACAATTTTTTCATTACCCACGCAATATCCGATACGCCAGCCGGCCATATTGTATGATTTGGAAAAGGAGCCGAATTCAACACCGACATCTTTGGCGCCCTCAATTTCCAGGAAACTTGGGGCAACATAGCCGTCATAGGTGATCTTGGCATAGGCAAAGTCATTGATGACCATGAATTTAAAACGTTTGGCAAGTTTTACGATCTCTTTATAAAAATTCTTATCCGTTACTACACCGGTGGGGTTATGGGGATAATTGAGCATAAGGACCTTTGGACTGGGATAACAGGATTCACACACTGTAATAATCCTGTCCAGAAAACTCTTTTCAGGCGTCAGAGGAATTCTCAAAACATTTGCACCGGCGATCACCGCAGCATAGATGTGGATGGGAAAGGCGGGAGCCGGAACCAGAACACAGTCCCCGGGGCCCAGAAGCGCCAGACACAAATGGGAAATACCTTCTTTGGAACCAATGGTGAAATAGGTTTCTTTATCCGCATCCAGACTGATGTTGTAGTGACGCTCGTAATATTTGGCAATTTCTCTTTTTAAATTGGGAAGTCCTGAACTTTCCGGGTATCTGTGGGATTTGGGATCCTGGGCAACCGCCACCAGTTTTTCAATAACCGCATCGGGTGTGGGATCCATTGGATTTCCCATACCAAGGTCAATGACATCATCCCCATTGCGCCGTTTATCCATTTTCATTTTATTGATCATACCGAAAAGGTACGGCGGCAGGTAATCCATCCGGGATGCAAACCGAATAATGTTGTCTTGTTCCACGTCAAAAGCTCCTAAAAATAAATGGTTGAAACATGAAATCAATAAAGGTTACAAGAATATCAGATTTTATGAATCTAATAAAACCAAATTTTTAATCTGGACAGCAGATAATGATCTGTGAAATGAAAGTGCTGACTCCATAAACGGAGATACTCATGGGAAAACCGAGACCAAATGCCGGGCAGGTTTTAAATGCCCTTGGAAAACTGACTTCCTATTTAAAATCCATGGACCAGAATTCTTCTGAGTTTGGCGAAGATAAAACAGCCTGGTTCAATTATCCCCTCAAGATCATCTCTGAAACCCTGCATTTCAACGTAAGCGTGCTTTACCGGGTTTCGAATATAATCAATAACCGACTGATTCTTGAGGTGATCAAGGTCGTGGATCCGGGCCTGATGAGGATTGATCTTCAGGAAGGCCGGAAAGTTCGTCTTTTTCTTGATGCCCGGGATAAACGCTACGTCAATGAAGTCCATGCCGTATTAAATAAAAAAACTTCCCATATAAAGGTAAAAGGCTTGGGATGCGACATGATCGGGTATGTATATCTGCCCGACAATTTTGGCGGTATTTATCTTGTGGGCGGAGATTGTACAGGGAAGTGCCGCAGTATCCAGGATTTTGAAATTTCAGCCATGGAAATTATGTGCAGCCTGTTGTCCACCATCATCATGAAAACCATGTTTGAACAAAAAGCGGAATATGACGATCTTACCGGCCTGTATAATTCGGGAAGAATCAAGGAAGAGGTTGAAAAAATCATTCTTCGCTTTAAACGCAGGCCTTATGGTTCTGCTGTCCTTGCCATGGGGGACATCGATTTTTTCAAATCGGTGAATGACAATTACGGGCATATCCAGGGAGATCTTGTTTTAAAGGAGGTTGGCAGGATTATATCCAATTCCATGAGAGAGTGTTTTGACTTTGCCGGACGATACGGAGGGGAAGAGTTTCTGATAATTTTTGAAGATTCTGATATTCAAGGCGGTTTTGAAGCCGTAGAACGAATACGGCACGTTATAGAGAAGTATGATTTCCCAAGGATTGAACGAAACGGAACCCCTGTTGAGAATAAAACCATGAATGTGACCATGTCCTTTGGCATATCTTTGCTGACAGGCATGCAGACACCTGTCACCCCAAAGGCTTGGATAGCAAAGGCTGATCATGCGTTATATCAGTCCAAGCACAATGGACGGAATCAAACCACAATATACCAGGAGAACCCTGGCATTAAATAGATCTAACCATAGCCCAGCGAATCCGCTCGCATCGTTCGATAGCGGCAATCCTCTGAAAATTCCTGCAAACACGGTAAACAAGACAAACGCGACATACATTTTTTTATCCTTCGGGGGGGGGGCCAAAAAGCATCTTCCTATCAGCAGTATCGGTAGTATCCCCGAGCCCTTGACCATGCCTGAAAACAACATTATAAGCTTCTCCATGGCTTGTTCCCTTTGCGCTTTAAGAGTTGAGCAGATTTTGTTAATGGATAGTAAAAACGGTTTATCTTATCCAGAATATCGGGTTATGGGTATTAAGATTACGTTGGGAACAATTCTGATGCAGATTTACCTGCAGGAGGGGTTATTATATGGCTGATCATTGTGCCGATTGTCAGGCATTGAAATTCAGGATCCGGGAGCTGGAAAAGAAAAATGAGGCCGACTATCAGGAATTGTTCGAAAACGCTCCCGTGATGTATGTAGTGCTTGAAGATCAGCATGGGGATGCGGTGTTGCGGGACTGCAACGCCCTGTTCCTGGCTTCATTGGGATATACCCGTACCGAAGTGATCGGCCGGTCCATAAGTAAGTTTTACACCGCGGACTCCCGGGAGAAAATGTGCCGTGAACAGAACTTAAGGCGAATCAGGGAAAGTACTTTTTTAATGGCCGAACGGGAACTGGTCTCCCGTGACGGGGAGATTATCCACACCCTGATGCAGGCCAAACCCGATATGGATGAACACGGAAAACTCATTGGTATCCGGTGTATGTTCACCAACATCAGTGCCCAGAAAAGGGCACAGGAACAACTCAGAGAGAGCAATCACCTGTTGATGATGATTTTGGACGGCATCTGTGACCCCCTGATTATTCTGGACCGGAACATGGGAATTCTGATGATGAACCGGGCGGCTGAAATTTATGCGGACAGAGCCGGCAGCCAATGTCTGGGCCAGAAATGTCATAAGATTTTTAAATCAACGCCCCGGCCTTGTGCAGGGTGCTGTGCGGAGCAAGTTTTTGAGTCTGGGCACAAAAAACAATACGAGCGGGCCGGACTGATGAACCCAGACGCCCTGGAACGGGTCACTGTTTATCCGATTCGGGAAAAAGGCTATCATAACTGGGCCGCCATTGTCCGGGTGGCTGATATCACCCTGGAACAACAGATGAAAAACGAACTGATTCAGGCCGACAAAATGATCTCTCTGGGAATTCTGGTATCCGGTGTGGCCCATGAGATCAACAATCTCAATCATTTGATCATGTCCAATACGCCCTTGTTAATCGATGCCTGGAAAAGCAGTGTACCAGTGCTGGACCGGTATTCCCGGGAAAATGGAGATTTCAGCCTGGGCGGACTCCCATACAGCCGAACGAGAGAAAAAATCCCCCAACTGTTTGAGGGTATCCTCGAAGGATCGGCCCGGATTCAACGCATCGTCAAGGACCTGAAGGATTACGCCCGCCAGGAAGAGGTGGATATGGACCAGACCGTGAACCTTAACCATGTGGTTAAAAATGCCGTGCGCCTGACCCGGAACCTGATTGATGAAAAAACGGATCATTTCAGCCTGGTATATGGCACTTCCCTGCCGGTGGTCCGGGGCAACCAGCAGAAATTGGAACAGGTGGTCATCAATCTGATCCAGAATGCCTGCCAGGCGATTTCAGACCGGGACCAGGGCCTGGAAATCACCACGTTTTTGGAACCGGACCGGAATTATCTTTGCTTGCGGGTCAAGGACCAAGGTCATGGTATACCGGAAAACTTGCTGACCCGGATCATGGATCCCTTTTTTACGACCCGGCGGGGACAGGGCGGAACTGGTCTGGGCCTTTCGGTATGCCAGAACATTGTTACTACCCATGGAGGAAAAATTGAGGTAACCAGCAAACCGGGCCAGGGATCTGTGTTCACAGTCAGCCTTTCCCTGAATGCGGCCCCAAAGGCTCTCCGCCATGATCAGGCGCCCGAGGAATTGGTTATGGGCAGCTCTGCGGAGGCACTCCTATGACACCTTTTCCCCAACATCCGGTGCTGCTGGTGGACGATGATCCCGATACGCTTAAAGGATTTCAGATCATTCTGGAAAAGATCGGGATAAACAATTTCATCCTGTGCCAGGACTCTCAAACCGTCATGCCCGTGCTGGGGGAGCACGGGATTGAGGTGGTCCTTCTGGACCTGATCATGCCCAAAATTTCAGGCGAAGATCTCCTGACCATGATTTCAGCCGAGTACCCCGATCTCCCGGTTATTGTCATTACCGGAGATACCGATATTCAACTTGCTGTGCGGTGCATGAAAAAAGGGGCGTTTGACTATATGATCAAACCGGTGGAACAGAGCCGGTTAATCTCAGGAGTTAAACGAGCCATTGAAATGAGAAGGCTGCAAAATGAGAACCAGGCACTGAAAGAACGTATCCTGTCCGGTCAGCTCAAGAATCCGGAGGCATTCCGGGAAATCAACACCCAGAACCGCTCCATGATCGGCCTGTTTCAATATGCCGAATCCATTGTCGCAAGTCCGCAGCCGGTGTTGATCACCGGCGAAACCGGTGTGGGAAAGGAGTTGATTGCCAGGGCACTCCACCACTTAAGCTCCCGGAAGGGGAGACTGATAGCGGTCAATGCAGCCGGAATCGATGACAACACCTTTTCAGATACATTGTTCGGCCATATCAGCGGTGCGTTCACCGGCGGGGAAAAGCCGCGACAGGGAATGGTGGAACATGCCACCGGAGGGACTTTGTTTTTGGACGAGATCGGTGACCTGAGCCCTATATCCCAGGTCAAACTGCTGCGGCTCCTCCAGGAACGCGAATACTTTCCCCTGGGCGCGGATATGCCCAAAATTGCAGATATCAGGGTTATCGTGGCCACCAACAAAGACCTGAGGCCAATGCAGGAAACGGGAAAATTCCGTAAAGACCTTTACTATCGACTCTGTTTTCACCATCTGAAGGTCCCGCCCCTGCGCGAACGGCTTGATGATCTGCCGTTGCTGATACATTATTTTCTCGAAACTGCGGCCCGCGAAATGGGAAAGAAGAAACCGGTCCCTCCACCGGAGCTGTTCCACCTGCTGGCCAACTATTATTTCCCCGGCAACGTTCGGGAACTCAAATCCATGATTTACGATGCTGTGGCAGACCACAAATCCAGGGTCCTGTCCCTGGAACGGTTCAAAACCCATATCAGTCAATCCCTGCCCTCCCCAGGCCTTTTATCCGGTTATTTGCCAGAGGAGAAATCCTATTATTCTGATCTCAAGCTGTTACCTACAGTGAAAGAGGCCATTTACTCCCTGGTTGTTGAAGCCATGAAACGATCGGGCAACAATAAGTCAATGGCAGCACGGTTCCTGGGGATATCCCGGCAGCGCCTGGGACGTTATTTAACGCAGCGTATCCTCTGATTTTTATCTTTGATCCGGTTCAATGCCTGTGTCTTTTTAACCTATTGGTCTATTTTGTAACACTTGGAACTTTTACTTTGCCTAAGGCCATTATTCGCAATAAATCGCGGCTCTGTGTTACAGAATATAACACCCCTTTGATTCAAAACCCGCCCGTTTAATTTTTATAAATTTAATTATGATATCAATATGTTGACTATACATCAGATTGTTCATCAGGTTGTGGCATATTTTTAGCATTCATGCAGAAAAGCTTCAAAAAAAACAGGTGAAAGGCATTTTGAGGGAAAACAGAGAGGATGGAGATCGTTTATCGACGCTTACCTTGGCGTTAATTAAAAAGCTGAAAGAGCCTATTTTGATCATTGATGATGATCCGGGAAGTTTGTTTTTTTTAAGGTTTTGCCTGTCAAGACAGGGCTTCTCTGTGGACGTTGCCGACAGCGGAGACAAAGGTATTGAAAAAATAAAGGAAAAGTCTTACAGCGCGATTCTGACCAGCATCCGTATGGAGCCGGTTTCCGGAATCCATGTGGCGGCCTTCCTTCAATCCGTTCTCAAAAAAGCCACGCCCATTATCGGTATATCCGGAACCCCATGGCCCATTGATTTAGATGACTTTGATGCTGTCTTGTACAGACCCTTTTCAACCCAAAATATCCTCAGGGTATTACAAGGGGCTGTTGGCACCTTCTTTGTGAAAGGAAAATATTATTGAACCTATGAATTTATCCGATAAAAAGCAAGCTGAGTCTGGGAGAAAGGCCGGGCAACCCACTCTGGCGGCTTTCTTACGAATCATCGCGCCGCTGTTTCTGACTTTTATCTCATTCGCCCTGTGCATTTTCCTGATCCTTGTTCCTTCGTTGAAACATCATCTCATCGAACAAAAAAAGACGATGGTCCGCGAACTCGACGACAGCAACTGCACCCTGACCGCAAGCCTTTTATCCGAATACCACCAGCGTGTATTATCCGGAGAGCTGACCCGTGAAGACGCCCAGCACCGTGCCATGGAACGGATACGGAATCTGAGGTACGGTCCGAAAGGCGAGGCGTTTTTCTGGATCATCGACCAGCACCGGCGGGTGCTTGTTCAGCCGGTTATGCCGTGGCTGGAAGGCAAAAACCCGTCTTCCTTAACCGATGCCCACGCAAAACAGCTGATCGCGGAATCTGTGAAAATCGCCAATACCCAGGGGGCCGGATGTGTCAACTGCCAGGAGGCGTCACCGGGCAGTCCGGGAAAATCTTTCCCCGGTCTCTCTTATGTCAGGCTGTTCAGGCCCTGGATGTGGACCATCGGCACCGGTATTGACGTGGCAGATATAAAGGATCACATTGATGCCATTACCGGCCGGATATTCCGGATTTTCATCGGTTTTTTGGGCATATTCCTGGTGCTTTTCCTTTACATCACTGTCCAGTCCATTTTGAGCGAACGAAAACGGGGGCAAATGGAAAAAGCCCACCTCCTGGATGATTTGCGCTTAAAAAAACTTCGGGAACTGAACCAGATGGCTGAAGCCTCGTTGTCGGACTTGACGGAATTTTCATTGTCAGAGGCCATTCAGCTCACCCAAAGCCAGGTCGGATATCTGGTGTTTCTAACCGAGGATGAAAAAAAGGCCACACAGTATACATGGTCCAATGATACGATTCAAAACTGTAAAATCATATACAATAACGACCATTGCCACCAGGGGACAAGTAAATTGTGGACCCAGGCTGTCCGGAAACGCGAACCGGTAATTGTTAATGATTATCAGCAGGAATCCGAAGGAAGCAAGTTCCCGGCCGGACATATCCGGATCATCAGGTACATGAATGTTCCGGTCTTTGACCGCGGCAGGATCGTGGCCGTGGCCGGGGTGGGGAACAAAGCGGAAAACTATGATAATTCCGACATCCGGCAGATGAACCTGCTCATGGACGGCATGTGGAAAATTATCCAGCGAAAGGCTTCTGAGGAGGCCTTGCGGCAAAGCGACGAGCGGTACCGCATGCTGATGGAGAACGCCAGTGACATTATCTGGACCCTTGAGTTGCCGGATATGCATTTTCTTTATGTAAGCCCGTCAGTGGAAACCATTTTGGGATATACTCCGGAACAGGTCCAAAAGCTTGGGTTGAAAGATATCATTGCGCCGGAATATCTGGACCGGTTTATCAGCATGATCAGCGAAGAGATGACAAAGGAAGGCGCCCCTGACGCCGATCCCAGACGGTCCTGGTCAACCCCGCTGGAACAGGTGCGAAAAGACGGATCTTTTGTCTGGACTGAAATAAAAGCCAGCTTTTTAAGGGATGAAGCAGGCAGAGCAAACCGGGTACTTGGAGTCACCCGGGACATCACCCAGCGCCGGCGCATGGAGCGCCAGCTTCAGCAGAGCCAGAAAATGGAGGCTGTGGGCACCCTGGCGGGGGGCATTGCCCATGATTTTAATAATATCCTCTCCTCAATCCTGGGATTTGCCGAACTGGCCAGGTTGCAGTGCAATGCAGACCCTGAGCTGAGCCGGAGTTTGGATAAGATTTTTTCCGCCGGCATCAGGGCCCGGGATTTAATCCGCCACATCCTGGTATTCAGCCGGCAGCAGGAAATCCGGCGGGCGCCTTTGTCCATAACACCCCTGGTCAGGGAATGCCTTAATTTTATCCGGGCGTCCATCCCTAAAAATATCGAAATTATCCAAAAACTGGATGCCCCCGACATCATGGTGGAGGCCGATGCCTCCCAAATCCACCAAATCATCATGAACCTGTGTACCAATGCGGTCCATGCCATGGAAGGGAAAAACGGAGTTATGGAAGTGGGCCTTAAATCTGTCCGGATTGAAAGCTGGGAAGAGGTGCGAATCAAGGGGCTGGATCCAGGCAACTACATAGAACTGTGCATCACAGATTCAGGATGCGGCATTCCGGAACCTTTGATCGAACGAATCTTTGAACCGTTTTTCACCACCAAAGCCAAGGGTGTGGGGACTGGCATGGGACTTTCCATTGTTCACGGCATTGTCAAGGACATGGGAGGCGGCATTTCGGCTTACAGTGAGCCTGGCAAGGGATCGGTTTTTAAAATATATCTGCCGGCCAATGCCGGCAAAAAGGAATCAGAGGTCTTCCCGGGGCTGCCGCTGACAAAGGAGACCGGCCGGATTCTCATGGTGGATGACGAAGAAGATATTATTATCTCCGGCCGGCTCATCCTCATGACATTGGGATATGAGGTAACAGGCGTGACCAGCAGCCTTGAGGCCCTTGAAATTTTCAAAAAGGATCCCCAGGCATTTGACCTGGTGCTGTCTGATTTGACCATGCCCAGGATGACCGGGATTCAGTTGCTCCGTGAAATCCGTGAACTGCGCAGAGACATTCCCATTATTTTAAGCACCGGATTCAGTGATGCGACGTCCGCTGCCAAAAAAAACGGTGCCTTTGCCGTGGTGATGAAACCGCTGATTGCCCGGGAACTGGCAGAGGTGGTTCGGACTGCCCTTACCCCCCAGACCAGCTAAAACTAAATTTAAACAGGAGAATTTTATGAAATTGGGTGATTTAAATTTACCGACGAAAATACTCGGCGGTTTTTCCGTACCTTTGATTTTCTTGATCATCGTTGCTTATGTTGCTTACAGCGGTTTGGCAAGGGTCGAAGACAGCGTTGAAAAAGCGGATGATGCGAACCGCCTGGTCAAAGAAATTCTTGGTCTAAGACTTCAGGAAAAAAATTACATGATCCGGGGGGAAAATATTTATATCCAGAAGGTGGACAAAGGTATTGAGGCGTTTATTGCCCAGAATCTGGCCCTGAAAGATAAATTACAAAAAACAGCAGATAAGGATCTGATGGATCTGATTCTCACAAAAGTAAACGAGTACAAAACAGCCTTCCACAATTATGTTGATCTCAATATCCAAAAAAATGAAATGTTGGCCCGGATGAGACAAAGTGCCGGGATTGCCCTCCCCGAGGCTGAAATGATTCCTAAAGAACAGTTAACCGATGGGCGGATGGAGTCCGGAGGATTTAAAGAAAAATTTCCCCGTCTTGAAACATTTATAAAAGAACAGGCTGAATTGGACCAACAGATGGTGGATAGGGCACGGGAGGTTGTGGAGATCATCACCGAGGCCCGGGCCGACCAAAAGGCAATGATGCACAATCAGGTTTCAACCGCCAACCGAACCATGCTGATCATATCTCTGGCAGCCGTCGTTCTGGGTCTCTTGATCGGCTGTTTGATCACATTGGGCATTACCCGTCCGGTCAAAACAGGGGTCGAATTTGCAAAGGCATTGTCCCGGGGAGATCTAACCCGGACGCTTGAGGTTAATCAGGCAGACGAAATTGGGGTTTTGGCCAATGCACTGAATAATGTATCCAAAAATCTGAGATCCATGTTCGCGGATATTTCTTCAGGCACCCAAACCCTTACCGCTTCTTCCACCGAGCTTTCTGCCATCTCCGCCCAGATGCTGTCAAACGCGCACCAAACTTCGGAACGGTCAGGCAAGGTGTCAGCTGCCGCTGAAGAAATGGCAAACAGTATGGACAGCGTAGCCGCCGCCACAGAGCAGACTTCCGCCAACATCCGGATGATTGTTGCAGCCGCAGAGGAGATGTCGTGTACTGTCACTGAAATTGCAAAGAACACATCAATGGTAAGCCAAACAACGGCCACGGCGGTTAACGAGGCGGAAAACGTATCAAACAAGGTCATCCGGCTTGGACAGGCCGCATCGGAGATCAGTAAGGTGACGGAAGCCATTGCCGATATTTCGGCACAAACAAATCTTCTGGCACTAAACGCCACCATTGAGGCGGCAAGGGCAGGGGAAGCCGGAAAAGGGTTCACCGTTGTTGCAGGGGAGATCAAGGCGCTTGCCCAGCAGACATCAGAAGCGACCGGCGAAATCAGTTCCAAAATCACAGGTGTCCAGGAGGGAACACGTGAAGCCATAGCTGCCATTGAAAGCATTGTTGGAATCATTAATGAAATCAATTCCATGGTTACCTCAGTTGCCGCAGCCATTGAAGAACAGTCAACAGTCACCCAGGAAATTTCCGACAATGTCAGCCAAGCCGGACAGGGTGTCGAAGCAGTGAACGAAAATGTAAACCAGACTTCCGGTGTGGCACAGAGTGTAACCAGAGATATCCACCAGGTCAGCCAGGTGGCAGATGAGATGGAGACCGGAAGCAGCCAGGTAAATGAAAGTGCGGTAGAGTTGTCAAAACTGGCCGAATCTCTAAATGGAATGATAAAACAGTTTAAAGTTTAACGCGGGCTAATGCCCGCAACCCAATATTCTCGATGAAATGAACCGTTTTTATTGTATATTGGAAAATCACCACAATTTTCAAAAAACACAAAAGGGAGCGACTCATGAAGAAACTTACAGAAAGGTTTTCAGGTCTGATCAAGGGCTCAATCAAATAATCAGATCTTTTTGTTTTTACCTCTTCGTATTCTCAGATCCCATGGAATTATTCTAAAGCTCCCGCGGCAAAACAGGTATCCACTGGGCGTCGAAGAGGTACGATTCACAGATGTCTTGAATGCATTTTTGTCTGCATCCACTGGGGAGTTATTGAAAATGGCTGCCTGATTTTTTTGTTTTTTGTAATATACTTTCAGGAGTAATGTACTAATTGTATAGATAAACAGCTTTCTTATCGGGCAGTTCAAGGGACTGCAGGTTGGCCGCATCCATAAAAATAACGTCAAACCCATCCATTTTTCTTAGCTCCACTTTTCCTTCAGCCCTTACCCACTGGTTATTTTCAATACCTTCTGCGGCGCCACTGCTGACAAATACCCCCACCGGCATTGCATCAGCAACGCAGCATGTAATCAGATACCTGAACACCGCAGATAATTCATCATGGCCTGACACGTTTCTTGCGAACAGTCCCTGAATACTGACCTGCTTTCCGCCAAATCGGTCAAATTCCCGGATAAGTGTGGAAATGGAGATATCGTTATCCTGGCCAGCCTCTGTGTCATATGCCGGGATTGCAGTTAAAGGATTAGAGGGAACCTGATCTGATGTTGCACGTTCTGCTTTCTGAACGGCAGAACCAGCCATTGATCGTTTCTGCATGGCATATTCGCCCAAGGTATTCTGTCCCGCCGGAAAGATAAACAGCACAGGTAAAACCAGGATAAGGCCGTTGATCCATGAGTGTTTTACAGTTCCGGTATGTTTAGACTGAAACAGATGAACAGCCAGCCCACCCCAGAGAGATACACTGAACACCAGACCTGCGATCACCAGAATCTTAAAAGATGGTTTCAAAAAAAACTGGAAATTATCGTCCCACAACAGCCATGAAAACGTAACCATCCATATGGAAAAAGATGTCAGGGGAAGGAATTTTCTGATAATCACGGTCCGACCCCTGTCCAGGCACCCGTTGTTAATGCAAACTGCAGGACCACCATGGCAAAAAGTACAAAAAAAACAATGGTAAAACAAAGGGTAAAAATCATTTTTTTCGTGAACACACCCAGATACATGATGATCAGCTTAATATCGAGCATGGGGCCCAAAACCATAAACGCCATCTGGGCTGAAAAAGGCACTCCGACAGGTGCCAGGGACGCGGCAATAAAGGCATCTGCCTCGCTGCACAGATTTAAAACAAAGGCTAAAATCATCATCACTCCCACGGATGCATAAGCGCCTGTGTCCATGGAAAAAAAAGCCTGCCGGGAAATTACGGTCTGAAGCACCGCTGCGATAAATGCCCCGATAACAAGGAATCGGCCGATGTCATAAAAATCCAGGGCGGCATGGGAAAATGCCGAGGCTATTTTTTTTACAAAAGGCTGTTTTGCCAAAATTTCGTGATCATGTCCGCAACCACAGGAGCCGCAATGATGGTCATGGCCTTTGCCGGGCAGAACACCCCGGGATTCACTGATAAACATGTTGATCAATATGCCGATGCCAACAGCAATGGACGCACCGATCAGTGTGCGTAATACAGGCACATCCCAGGAAAAGGAGTACGCCACAAAAGTAGAGGAAAATACCAGGGGGTTAACAATGGGCCCGCCAAGAAGAAACGCGACAGCAGCACCCAAGGGCATACCCTTTTGAAGAAATTTTCTGACAACAGGAACGATGGCGCATTCACATACAGGAAAACAAATTCCCATAAATGCCGCCAAAATAATGGCTTTTATGGGGTTTTGGGGCAGTATCCGAACCAGTTGCTCCCTTGACAGAAACACGTCCACAAATCCGCCCAGCAAGGCACCCATGAGCATAAAGGGAAAGGCTTCCAGAATAATGGCGGAAAAAATAATGGAAAACGTTTTAAATTCTTCGGTTTTACCGTAGACCACAGCGCCCCAGCCGGCCCCTGCCAGAAAAAACAGCTGAAAGTATGTTCCGAATTCAGCCAATAAAGAAGTTTGTGCTGCTTTCCGTTGATCCGTATTTTGTATAATCGGGAAAGGATCGGTATTTAATTCTTTAGACATAAACGATCATGTTTGGGGCAGAGAAATTTTAACACTGAACAGATCCTGACTTTCCTGGTAGATTCTAAGCCCTTCCAGGATGCCGGTCGCTTCTTTAACGTCACCATTCCCGGGACCTAAAATCAGGGGACCTTTAACACTTCCCGGAATTATCATTTCAGAACTGGAATCAGAATCCGGATGCTCCATTGAAATAATAAAAAGCCCTGTAATTTCTTTTTCCACAATATAGGGGAACACAATACCGCAGGGGATAAAAAAAGAGCCTGTCCCGGAAAGTCCCCACCCTTTGCAGGGCCGGGTGTGACTAAATTTGTTCCACCCAAGGGACATTTTTCCTATGAAATCAAGATTGAATCCCTTAAGGTACAGGAACGTCAAAGGGTCTGCATTGTTGCTGCGCCAAAGATAGTCGTGGGCTCTGACGGCAAACCCCCGGGCTTTTTTTTTCCAGACTTTGGCATCTACAGTAACATTGTTTTCACAATAAAAATCAGGTTTCATCAGGTATAAACATGGCCAGGTCCGATGAGGACAAAGCATCTGCCTTTTTAATTACAGTTCCAGAGTACCGCCCGTTCTCAATAACAAGGGTGGTTTTATCAAGATAATCATCTTTGTTCAATAGGCCGGCAAACCATAAAATTTTGGGGACCAGCAGGGCATTGATAAACGGCACCTTGCGGCCCAGACAGAATCTGGCTCCTTTTGCATCATCAATAATAATAAACGAGCGGTCATCCGAGCAGATATTCTGAAAATAAAGCCCCAGAGTCTGCCGCTCGCCAAGATCTAAATTTGAGGGCAGATCAACATTGATATGCCGGTCAGGATCACTCCTGAACACCTGAACACACTTTTTTTGAACCATGGATAAAAAAAAGTGTGCGCCGGGATGATCCGGCACCCGGACCTCTTTGTACACATCAGTTTCCATGACAATGGAAAAATAACGGGTACACGGAACAAATAGCCCGGCCTTATACAGGAGAATGGCAGAAGATGCGTCAATATAAACCGTTTGCATTTAACCCGGCGATCCTAATTGCATTGGATTTATTGCATGGACTTGTCAAGATCGTTAAAAACGATGCTGCTTAACCGAAACAACAGAACCATATGTTTGCCATTTTCTCAAGAAAATTCTGGTATCCATGAGTCCAGGCTGGTCGTGTGCTGAAAAAGAAGAAACCCGGCCCCAAAAGGGTAAGGTTAAAGCGATAATTTTATGTCGCGCCCCCGGCATTCTGGGTCAGCCGAAGAGCCTTGGCAAGACTTAATCCGGTATAGTAGACAAAGCCGGCGGACCAGAGAACATCACTGGCAAAGTGAGCACCTTGAACAATCCTTCCCAATCCCATTAACGTACCGTAAATCAGGCCAACTCACAGAAATAAATATGCCTGCCGCTTTTTGCCCATCGCATAAAAAATAAAGAACGGGGCCATGAGATAGTAACCATCGGCACCAGACCCTTTGTAAAAAACAATCTTGCCGTCGGGATTACCACAGGGCTTGTCCTGGCCTTTTTATACAGGATACTTCACAGTTTCTGTGTCTCTTTAGGGCATGGGAAAATACTTTCTCCGGGAATCAGCGCCTGGCTTACAAACAGTATCTTTTCACTGGCCACCATGATTGTATGGATAAAATTTGAATTCCCCCTTTTTTTGAAGCGGAATAATTGAAACAGCTCGGACTATGAAGCTCTTTTTTGGGTAGATTAATTCATTTGTTTATATGAAAGACTGGGTAAGTTACTAAGATCTTTCAACCTTTGTTGTGGGTCGAAGCCTGACAGATGATATGTCTGGCTCGGCCCATGGCCGTTATACGGGTAATTTCATCCAGGATTGTATTTCACCTGTCCGCCTTGACTCAAGATAAAATATTCAATGTACTAGGGTTAGTAATCTCTCCTGATATAGTTTTATACACTTCTGATCTTCCACAGCTGGTAATAACTCAATTTGATTCTAATTACGACTGGTGCTCTTCATACCATTTGCAAAATGATTGAATAACAAGCTCGCAAGTGACGTGGTCTTTCACCTGGACGAAAGTCCGGAACAAAGGTTGAAATCCCAGGATAGATTCTCCCGGGATTTCAAATAACGGCCATGGGCTGGCCGGACATCAACCGCCAGGTTCGGCCCACAACGAAGATGGAAAGATCTGTGCGGGTCATACAGACTTTCTCTAAAATAAAGGAGATTTAAAATGGATCGTTATTCTGAAAAACGCAAATATATGCGCATGGAATGTAACAACCCGGCCTATGTTTACAGATACGAAGACCAGGGTAGTTACTACGATGCAGGCATGTACAATTACAGCAGCGGAGGTAATTACCTGATCTCGGACGAAAAAATGGACATCGGCCAGCAGGTTTATATCAGGATTAAAAATTACGACAAGGCCTCAAAAGGCGTTGAGAAATACGAAAACTATACCGGTTATGTGAAATGGTCCACGGAGCTGGGCACCTCACACCCGAGAGGCCAGTACGGGTACGGCATTGAATATGCCGAGCCCGTATATTATTAGCCGGCATCCCCCGGTCGCACATTTTTTTCTATTTCTCCGCAGCCGGGGGATTATCGGGTAAAATTCGCGTATCGTTTTAGTCTTTGAGTTGCCCGGCAATCAGTTCCGCCGTATGATACACTTTGATATCAGCACCATCCTGATCCAATCCTCCCCTGATCTGCATGACACAGCCGGGGCAATCCATGGCCACCGCGCCGGCGCCGGTGTTTTTAATGTTGGTGAGCTTGCGGGTAAGAATTGAGCCTGAAATTTTGGGTAGTTTCAGGGAATAGGACCCGCCCATGCCGCAGCAGGTGTCACACTCAAACATCTCTGCCAGCGCAAAACCGCTTTGGGTCAGCAGTTGACGCGGGGGTTGCTCTGCTTTCAGGGTGCGTTTGAGGTGACAGGAATCATGATAGGTGATTTTACCCAACTGCTCACCCGCGCTCAAGGTCAGGCGTTCTTCATCAACCAGCTTTTTCACCAGGGTTGAAAAATCAATGACTTTACCGGCAAGTTGTTTTGCTTTGGCGACCTTGTCATGTTTGCCGATGGATTCAAAGGTGTCAATAAACTCCCGGTCCAGGGCCACCGTGCAGGTGGGACAGGCACAGATCACATACCTTGCATCACTGTTTTCAAGAAGGGCCTCTATATTATCCTCGGCATTGTTGGCCGCAACCTCGTAAGCCCCGTTGTAACGGGCAGGCGCACCACAGCAGGTCTGCTTTTCCGGAAAAAGCACCTCAATGCCTGCCTTATTCAGGATTTTGACCACGGCTTCCCCCATTTCAGGGTAGGCAAAATCAATCAGGCATCCGGCGTAAAATACAACTTTTTCCCGGCAGTCAGGCTGCTTGATGGTCTTGAATACATCGCGGAACGGCTTGGCCGCAATGGCAGGCAGGCTTCGGTCATGGGTGAGATCGGAGAGAAAAAAAGGCAGATGACGGATAAATCTGCCTTTGGTGAAGGGCTTTCCGGCCAATGACGCCGTGCGCAGCATACTGTGGAACAGACGGCGGTTATTCACCACTTTGTAGATGGATTTTGTCACCCCGGGGATGCCCTGATCGTTGACCAGGCGCCTGCGAATCTCCATGATCAATGCGGGAATGTCTATCTTGCCCGGACAGACGTCCTTACACGCACCGCACTGGATACACAGCCCCTGGATATCTTCGGCACTTTTGAACTGATCATACCAGGCTGTCAGGATGGTTCCGATACCGCCCGTGTAGACCTTGCCGAACACATGCCCTCCAACAAGACGGAAAATCGGGCAGACATTCAGACAAGAGGCGCAACGGATGCACTGCATGGCCTGCTTGAATTTGGGATCGGCAGCCATCTCGGACCGGCGGTTGTCCATGAGCACAATATGAAGGTCTTTCATGGAGCCGTCTTCATTGGGTGTCCGGCCGGTGATCATGGTCACATAGCTGGTGAGCTGTTGTGCGGTGGCACTTCGGGGCAGGGCCCGCAGAATTGGAACGATGTCGGCAAGTTTCTCCACGATTTTTTCAACACCCACCACAGCCACATGAATTCTGGGCAGCGAGGTGACCAGCCGGGCATTGCCCTCGTTGGTGACGATGGTCAGCGTACCGGTTTCGGCCACGGCCATGTTGGCGCCGGAAATGCCCATGTCGGCCTTGAGGAATTTGGCGCGCAGCTCATTTCGGGCCACGGCAACCAGGCGGGGAATGTCCGTGGAAAGCCGTTCATCAACTTCCTTGCTGAAGATATCCGCCACCTCTTCACGGGTCAGGTGAATAGCCGGCATGACCATGTGCGAGGGCCTTTGTCCGGCCAGCTGGATGATCCATTCGCCCAGATCGGTTTCGCCCACGCTGATTCCTGCCTTTTCCAGGTGCGCGTTCAGGTGGATCTCTTCCGTGGCCATGGATTTGGATTTGACAACGGTTTTGACGTTATTTTCCCTGGCAACCTTGAGGATATAATCGCGCACATGGGCCGGCGTTTTGGCCAGAAAAACCTTGGCCCCCGCATTTTCGGCATTTTCCTTGAACATAGCGCACAGTTCGTCCAGGTGCTGGGCAGCATAGGCTTTCCGTTGGGCAATGGTGCTGCGAAGGTCTTCGAAATCAATGCCCTCATAGGCCCTGGCTCGATTGACCTTATAATCTTCTGAAAATTTGCCCAGGGCTCCGGTCAGGTTCGCGTCGTTTATGGCGCGGTCTATGGATTGTTTGAATTTTTGTTCCATCAGTTACACCCTCCCAGATCGTCTACCAGAACAATAATCAGCCGTTTGGGGCCGTGGACGCCGATGGTCAGAACCCGTTCGATGTCAGCCGTGCGGCTGGGGCCGGTCATCATGGCAATATAATTCATCTGTTGCGGGTTCAGTTTTTCCATTAAGGAAGCCATATTCGGAAGCAGGTTGTTTGAGCCAATCAATGCGATATGAATTTCAGGCAGAGTAGAGACCAGCCGTTTATCAATGGATGTGGCATCCTGTACCAGTGTGCCGGTATCAGCCAGGGCCCAATCAACCTGGCTGATACCAATGCTGGCGTTGCCGGCCCGTTCCCGGCTGATGTCAAAAAAGAGTCCTGGGATCTGATTCAATACCTCTTTATCCACATTTTCAAAAAAAGGACACTCCGCCACCACCGCATAATGTCCGGGTGTGTCACTGACCTGCTCCTGTTTTATGACACCCATAATAAAATCCATGGCAGCACCCCGGCCGGGAAAGCGGAACACCTCCGCGCTCACACCTTCCGCCTTGGACTTGAAGTGATCGTACATGCGTCCTCCTTTGAAAATATAATTTGTCTTACCAATTTTTAGCCACACTATAATACATGTGATTTATTGTCAATTAATTTGTCAGGCCAATTTTATTGAATATAGGCATATTCCTTGAATTACCCATCCCAAATATATTCTATTTCGAGCCATTAAAAGAATTGCTGAAAATAGTTATCCATGATTTAAATGGTAAGACAAATTTATAAACCCATGACCCAGGATACACCGCCCATGACATTCAAACCCATCAAACCGAAAAAAATTTCATCCCAGATTGCGCAGCAGATTCGTGAATCCATCCTTCGTGGTGAGTTTTCACCCGGAGACAAGCTGCCTCCGGAACGGAAACTGACCCAGATGTTCGGTGTTTCAAGGCCGTCCGTACGCGAAGCCCTGAACATGCTGGCTTCTTCGGGACTGGTGATGTCATATCAGGGGGGCGGCACGGTGGTGCAGTCGTTAATTGATGCCGATCAGGACAATGCCTTGAGTGAACTTATCCGCACCCAGAGGGAACGCGCGTTAGAGGTGATCGAAGTGCGCAAGGGCATAGAGGCTTTAACAGCCTATTATGCGGCAGAACGGGCCACACCAGAAGATATCGATCGAATGGAAGAGATCCTTTGCCGGATGGACGTCCAGCTCAAAGACAAAAAACCCCTTGAGGATCTGGATGCCAAGCTGCACCTTCAGATTGCCCGGGCCACCCACAACGTGATCTGGCTGCATCTCATGCAGGGGATTTTTGATGCCATGAAGGATTTCCAGCGCGGTGTCTGGCGCAATGTTTACGCCCTGGGCGATGATACCAGACTCTTATTTGATCATCACAGACGTATTGTCGCGGCCATTCGGGATCACAATGCCAATGCAGCCCGCACGGCCATGGCGGAGCACCTGACTTTTTCCGAAAAGCGGTGCGCCCATTATATTACCCAGGAAGCGACCCGGGATAATGGTTCAAACAATAGATAATTCTCCCCATTGCAAACACAGGTCCGACACCTTATTTTTAATGTTAGGCCTGAAAAACAAAAAAAGGAGAGTTGATATGCCAAAGAAAATCTGCAAAAAATCAGAAGATACCATGAAGAAACAGAAGGTACAAAAGATGAATTCCACTGCCTACGATCTGGATACCTGTATGTCGGATCCGGCATGGGCAGAGCATGCAAGGCCCAATGCTGAAGGCCCTGAACCCTGCGATGACGGGCGGGGTCTCCAGTTTGAACAGAACAGATGAGTCTCTCAATCTCTGGGCGCGGTTTGCATTCGGGATTTAGGCACCTGCAACGGGCCTTCAAGTATGGCTGACGTTATGGCATCCCAATGCACGGCAATCATCCCATGCGCGATTTTGAGAACGTCACTGCTCAACAGCCCGGCATGATCTGCATGCCGGGCTGTTAAATCCTCAAGCTCTCTTCGGATAATCGGATTGGTTCCAGTTTTCAACGACTGTTCGTGCCTTGTCCATGGCGCTTCTTTTTTATCTGTAAAAAAAAAATTTAGCATTTAAAGGCTTACAACTTTATTTCTCTGCTTCTTTGCTTCGTAAAGACAGTGATCGGCCTGGCTGTAAAACTGGTTTTTTTCGGGTATTTCAGTTCCTTTATATGTCCTTGATCCAATGGATACAGTAATGTGTTCACTGACATCACTATACTGATGGATTATCTTCAGTTCTTCAATACTTTGTCTGATCTTTTCGAGAAACTTAAGGGAACCGGAGCTGTCGGTCCCAGGGAAAAGAATGGCAAATTCTTCTCCTCCAACACGGAACAGGTAATCATCCGGACGTTTTACAATCCTCTTGAGCACCCCGGCCATCTGAATTAATACATCATCACCGGCAGGATGCCCGTAATTGTCGTTGTACCGTTTAAAAAAATCGATATCCATCATGGCCAGCGTCAAAAAAGAGTCTCTCCTGTAAGCCATGCGGATCTCTTTTTCAATCACGTCATCAAAGGATCTTCGATTCAGAAGCGTGGTCAGCTTGTCGGTGACGGACAACTCTTCAAGGACCTTTTTATCCGTAATATCGCTGAGAATATGTGAATAGGATGACAGCTCATATTTATCATTATAAACCGGATGAATTGCCTGGTTAATCCAACGTGTCTCCAAGTTGTTAAAAACTTTTTTGATATTTCCCTGCCATTTGCTTCCGGTTTCGATCACTGTAACGATTTCGCTTGCCAGGTCTGCTTGTTCTTCATCGATAAAAAAACGGGAAGGTTTTCCGATCATCGCTTTTTTCGTTACGCCAAGATATCGGCATAAGGCGTTGCTGATATCCAGAATTTTGCCTTCCTTGTCTGTTGATGCCAACATGATGTTCTGATCAATGAGGTGGAAATAGCGCATGATTTCCCTTTGGGAAGAATCATGATTTCTGACCACGTAAAAAAGTATAAACAACGAACCGGCAATGGTCATTGCCAGCAATATGGTGAACGTGGCCAATGAGCCCTTTTTGCGCTCCAGTGTCATGGTATAAAACTCGCTGGCCTTTGCATTGGCAAAATCGGCAATGAACTGTATGGCCGCATCAAGCTCTTTCGCAGTCTGGGGCAATTGCTCCTGCATCATGCGCAAGGCCTGGTCATTCATGTCTTTTTTTTTTAAGGAAACGATTGATTCGCACTGTGTTTTCCAACGGTCAAACGCCTGAATCATTTTCTTGACATCTTGTTTATCCCCTAAAAACCGTTCCTCAATTCGCTCAAATTGTCCCCGTATCTTGTTTTCGTTTAAACAAATCCGTTCCACCTGGATACCAAAGGACTCTCCACCTTTGGAAAGCATACTCTCTTTAAGATCATTTTGGATGGAAAGTATATGAATTCTGATGTCGCGTGTGGCATTGCTGACGGCAAAGGGGTGCCTGTAAATATTTTCCGTTTCCTTGGCAAGGCTCTCCATGCTTTGAATCAGAAAGAATCCCGTTGCGGCAAGTAAAAGAATAATAAAGCTGAACGCCAGAATAATTTTGTATTTGATATCGATCATCAAATGGTCCTTTCGTAATCTGGTGTTTTTCCCCAAGCTCATGAAACAATTCTTGGCAGATCAGTTGTCGCGGCAAAATACAATAATGTGAATTTGGTCCACCTTAAGACGGCACTTTTTTGATAACTGTTGCATCCAGTCTCAACTATATACATAATCTGAAAATTTTTAAAATGACAGATTATTGAAACTTATAAAACCTTACATGAGATTCATGGCGTTTGAAATGGCAGCCACATCCACATGTCCGGCAAAATGGCGGGCTATCATGTTGTACTGACTGTCACGACCTTGAAGGCCGCAGGATTGAGGCGGCTCAAGGTCGCTTAAGCCCAGAAGCGAAAGCCATTTTTTCACAATGGGGGCGGAATCAAAAAAGCCGTGCATGTAAGTGCCCATGATCCGGCCCGAGCCTGCCATGGTTCCGTCAAAAGCGGTGCAACTCTGGCGATTTCTCTCTTTCACATGCAGAAGACCCGTGTTTGCTGCTTTGCCCGAATCGATCAGACCGCAGGACACTGTCCGGCCCATATGGATTTCATAGCCCAGGCCCGGAGCATCCTCCCATTCAAACACCGAGATTGTAGTGGTCTTAGGGGCTTTGAGCACAGTTTCAACAGGCAGAAGCCCCAACCCATCGGTGGTTCCCCAAGGGCCTTCAAGGCCTTGGGGATCATAAACCTTGGAGCCCAGCATCTGGTAACCGCCGCAGATGCCAAGTATGTGCCCTCCTTTTTGGGCATAGGTTTGGATTTCCCGGGTCCAGCCGGTGCGGGCAAGCCATTGAAGATCACTGCGGGTGCTTTTGGAGCCGGGTAGGATCACGGCTTTGTAGGCGGACAGGTTTCTTGGGTGCTCCACAAAATCCACGCCCAGCCCTTCCACCTGCATCAGGGCATCAAAATCGGTAAAGTTGGAGATATGAGGCGTACGCACCACCAGCACCGTAGGCGTTTGAACAGGATCTGTTTTGGCCGTGCAGTGTTCGATCACCACGGAATCCTCGTTGGGGATGTGGTGGTTCACCCAGGGCAGCACGCCGAAAACCGGTTTGCCGGTTTTCTTTTCAATCCAGTCCACCCCGTCCTTGAACAAGGCAATATCCCCCCGGAACCGGTTGATGATAAAGCCTGAGATCATATCCTGTTCGGCCTTGTTCAAACAGGCCAGTGTTCCCACGATCTGGGCAAACACCCCGCCCCGGTCGATGTCGGCGGTGAGAATCACCGGGGCCCCGGCATAGGCTGCCATTTTCAGATTGACGATATCCCGGGCCATGAGGTTGACTTCAGCACAGGATCCGGCCCCCTCCAGCACCACCACATCATTGGTCCGGCGCAGGCGGTCCAGGGCGCCGCAGGCCGTGTTCCAGAGTTTTGCCTTTTCCCGGTAATATTGCGCCGCAGATAGATCTTTGTGCACCTTTCCCAGCAGCACCACCTGGGAGCCGACCTGGGTCACGGGCTTGAGCAGTACCGGGTTCATATCCACATGGGGGGCAATGCGGGCGGCTTCGGCCTGGACAATCTGGGCCCGTCCCATCTCAAGGCCTTCGGGGGTGACCCCGGAATTATTGGACATATTCTGGGCCTTGTAAGGAGCCACTTTATACCCGCTGTCGGAAAAAATCCGGCACAGGGCCGTGGCCACCACGCTTTTGCCCACATCGGAACCTGTACCCAGGACGGCAATACATTTTGCCTGTTTTATGTCAGCATTCATATGTCGTACTTTTTGCTGTACCCCCGGGGGGTGATCATGAAATCATTATAAATAAACGTGGAACTGTTTCCCACGATGACGATGCTCTGCATGCCCACCTCGGCCTTGTCCAGATCCTTGAGTGCACACAAAGCCACCTTTTGGTTATCCCGCATGGCACCCGTGACAATCCCCACAGGGGTGGTGCCGGACCTGTGTTTCAGAATGATCTCCATGGCCCGGCGCAGCTGCCAGTCGCGCTTCTTGCTTTTGGGGTTGTAAATATTGATCACAAAATCGGCCTGGGCTGCCGCATCCAGGCGTTTTTCAATCATCTCCCAGGGGGTGAGCAGATCACTTAAACTCACGGTGGCAAAATCATGGGTCAGCGGCGCACCCAAAAGGGCGGCTCCGGCAGCAAGGGCGGGGATACCCGGCACCACCTCAACACACAGGCCGCCCTTGTCACCGGTATTGCAGGCAATTTTTTTCAGCGCCAGCATTTCCAGAACCAGACCGGCCATGGCATAAATGCCTGCATCCCCGCCGGAAACCAGGGCGCAGACATTTCCCCCCAGGGCGGCGTCAAGGGCCGCCTGAACCCGGTCCACTTCCTTGGTCATGCCTGTGGCAAGGGTCTTCTTACCTTTGATCACATCGTCTATAAGTTCAAGATAGGTCTTATAGCCCACCACGAGATCACAGGCCTCTAATACCTGGTGGGCCCTCACGGACATGTGGTCTGTCGTTCCGGGTCCTGTGCCTACGATATAAAGGGTATTTCGGCTATGGCAAGGGTCACTGTCCGCCCGACAGTTTTCGGTGTCAACAGGTGCGGCTGCCCTGTTGCCAGCATGGCTGCGGCTTCGCATACACTTTCTGCTCCTATGTGTTTATTCACCAGGGAAGAGGGGGTGGGCACTGCCTTCACCTGGTTCAGTTCATCTCTTGTATAAAATTCAATGGGCACGTTCAAGGTCCGGGCCAGTTCCAGAAGCCCTGATTCATCCGCTTTAAGATCCACTGACACGATTTTGGACAGGCTGTTCACGCTGAATTCCCGGGCATGAAAAACCTTGCGTAAATGGTCCTCAAGCTCCCGGCAGGTTACACCCCTGCGGCAGCCCATGCCGGCCACCAGCATTTTAGGCCGCAGAACCAGAACCTTTTCCGGAAGGTCGTGAACCATGTAATCCACCCATATTCCGGATTTTTCAGGCGCAAACAATGAAGGTGCTTCCATGAGCGCAGACGGCAGGTGTGGCGATACAAGATGAAAAGGGTCATGGACCGGTACAGGCTCGCCCCTGATAAAAGCCATGCTTACATATTTTATGGCTGCTTTGTTTTCGATATAAAGCCCCTGGTCCCTTGCAATCACATCAATGCCCGGCACCTTGTTGACATCCGTGGCCGTGGTGATCACAGGTGTCGCCCCAAGTTCCGTCGACAGCTTTACCGCCAGCTCATTGGCGCCGCCAATATGGCCTGAGACCAGACTGATCACAAAATTGCCTGCCTCATCCGAGCACACCACGGCAGGATCCCTGCTCTTATCCCGGATCAGGGGGGCAATGGCGCGCACCACAATCCCCGCGGCCATGATAAAGTAATGGGCATCATAATGGTGCCATACGGCGGCCAGATCCCTGGCCAGAACAAAGAATGGGGTGTAGGGCTCCCCTGGCCCAAGTTTTTGCGATGCAAACAGGTCTGCATGGGGCAATGCCTGCTTCACCCGGTTTGCCAGGATCATCCCCCGGGGTGTCAGCACCCACACCGCAAGCTTTTTTTCAATCCAGTCAATCATGTTCTGTTCCGGTATTCATGGGTGGCGCTTAAATAGTCCAAATTTTCCATCAGTATCAGGCAATTTAATTGTCTTCACAATGAATTTCACACTTTTTTGTTGATATTTGGAAAGATTGTCGCCTCAATGGCCTATGACACATCCTGTGGCCTCTGCCATGGATTCCAGGAACAGGCCCTGCTCGGTTTCAAAACATTGCTGGAAATTTGATAGGCTTATCGTAGCTGAAAACCCTATATCCCTTTGCCCATAGGCCAAGAGGATCAAAACTATTCAGACAGTCTGACACGGCATTATGAAGAAGTAAGGTCTTTGACTGGAACAATAGTGCTTCGGAAAATTGTTCGAATAGTTCTCGGGTTGTTCCCAAAATGAAATTACGGACGGGAGAAGCATTCACGGAGGATTTATAGTCAAAAGAATCATAGGCGACCCGGCAGGTCTTGGCATCCATAGAATTCCAGGAACGGCAAATGCTTGGCCGTATAGCATAAATTGTGCACTTGCCGTGTTTGAGAAACATGCATGGCAGCTCATGCTTCAAAGTATAGATTTGCGCCACTGTTTTACCTTTGGTCAGTAATTGAGTATGGGATATCACATCCCTCAACGCATTTATTTCAGAACATGTGAAATTCACTGAAATAAATTGGAAAATAAGGAGCGCCTCAATGGGGATGATATGTACCAAAGAGTGGCAACAATAACTGCAACCGCTTTTGCAGGCAACTGTTGGACTTTTCCCATCTCTTTCAAAATCCTGTATAATACTGTCTGAAAATTCGAGAACCTCCTTAAATACAAGAAGCATTGCGTCCTGAAACCCAACACCATTCATTTTTTTTTCATATAGTTTTTCCTGGAGGATTCGAGATAAAATCTGTTCAAAATCGCTTCCCTGACCTACATCTGATTGCTGAAAGGGCATATTCTCCGTTCAAAAAAGTTTCAGTAGCTTCTTTTTTTAAATTTCTTTTTCTTCTTTTTGGCACCTGAATCCCCCTGTTTGATTTTAAGGGGTTTCTTATTAACCATGTTACCATTCAAAGCCTTAATCGCTTTATCTGCTTCGGAGTTGCTCGGCATTTCCACAAAACCGAACCCCCTTGAACGTTCGCTGAATCTGTCTTTTATGATTTTAACGCTATCCACCACGCCAAATGCCTCAAACATTTCCCGAAGAGTTGTTTCCTTCATCTGCTCTGTAAAATTGCCGACATAAATAATCATCCAACCGTCCTCTCTTTTCTTTAAGCAAATCTATTTGGAATAGGTTAAAATCCAGCCTTTAAAATGCTTTTTTAAATAATCTATACTTTCATACTTCTTTTGAGATTGCGAATAACCAAGACTTCCCATTTTTCTGGTAAATTTTGTATGAAATCCGCGCCCTGGATCCACGATCACCACTTCACAACATGGCCGAACATGCTGATTTATAAATGCTGCCAAAAGATTCACATGTGCATCTTCGTATAGCAAATCAGAGCCGATAATAAGGTCAAATGTACCAAGTTGATCATGGAAAGGCTCAGCCCATCCGGTTCGAACAAAGGGAATGATTTTACCGTTATTCAGACCGACATTGTAATCCAGAAAGCCCCCGGCGCCAGGATGGTGGTCCGTTGCCGTAATATCTGCAGCCCGCTGGTTTAACACCAGACTGGCTAAGGCAATGCCACAGCCTACCTCCAGCACACGTTTGCCTTTGATCTGATAATCCAGCATCAGGTGAGCAAGCACCTCTTCTGATGGCCAGATTACCCCGAAAAGAGGCCAGGCAGCAGAAGAGATCCCAAGCTTTCCCGCAACGTCGCCAGGGTCATCGAACTGAAGAATATCCCGGAGCATGCGGATATGAATATCCATAGCTCCGATTTCTAAGGTTGTATACCGAACCCGGGCATCAGGCATAAAAAAAATTACTCTTCTGGATTGGATTCGATTGCAGGCTCATCTTCTATTCCGTTCTTTTTTTCCATCTTGGCCTGCTTTTTTTCTTCTTGTTTCTTTTTTTTCAACAGTTCTTTTTGGCGCTTTTCAAACTTATATTTTTTTTTAACTGCCATGCGCCTTCCTTTCTTAGGTTATCCCTGCTGGGAATGTTCCATGAATAATTGGGATTGATCTCTCATTGTTTGACCTATATTTTTTTCAATCATAGCGATCATTTTACCATCTGAAGGGCTGACAAATGTATAGGCCTGTCCGGATTGATCAGCCCTGCCTGTTCTTCCGGTTCGGTGAATATATGTTTCGACCGTATCAGGCAGATCATAATTGATCACATGGGAAACGCCTGAAACGTCGATTCCTCTGGCTGCGATATCCGTTGCCACGAGTATCTTAAAGGACCCATTGCGAAATCCATCCATAGCCTTTCTTCGTTGACCCTGAGAAAGATTACCCTGAAGTGATGCAGCGCTATATCCTGATTTTTTCAGTTGGCATGCAAGACTCTTTGCCTTATGCTTGGTGCGGGTAAAGACAAGAGTGCTCGTCATATCGTTACCTGAAAACAGTTTTTTCAGCAGCGCGGTCCGGTTCTCTTTCTGAACAGCAATCCTGCTATGTCGGATACTTGGAGAAGGCAGCTTATGGTTAATTTGAATTTTAACCGGCTGATGCAACATTGCTTCTACCAGAGGCTCTATCTGCCTGGGCATTGTGGCGGAAAAGACAAGAGACTGCCTGTTTTCAGGCAGATATGGGATAATTCGCCGGATATCTGGCATAAAACCCATATCCAGCATCTGGTCCGCCTCATCAAGAACCAGGGTTTTAACAGCTTTAAGCGTTAACGCCTTTTCATTGAGCAAATCAATCAAGCGCCCCGGACAGGCGACAACAATGTCTACACCGCCACTAAGGGTTTTAATCTGTGATGTCTTTTTGACACCTCCGTAGACAGCTATGCTTTTAATGGCAGTATGATCGGCCAGAATTTTAATATTTTCATAAATCTGTTCGGCCAATTCCCGGGTCGGAACCATAATCAATACTTTAGGTAGGGCTGATTTTTTTCCAGACCGCAGGTTAAGCAGGTGTTGAAGAATGGGAAGTACAAAGGCTGCGGTCTTGCCAGTTCCTGTCTGGGCCAGCCCAAGAACATCTTTACCCTCAAGAATAACCGGAATTGTTTTTTTCTGGATGGGAGTGGCATTGGTATAACCGGCGCTGCGGATACCTGCGTGAATGCCAGGATGAAAATCAAATTGGGAAAAACTCACTCTTAATTAATCTCCTCTGCGTGGATTGATAGCCTGGACCTGTCAAACATGTACCCAAAATGTCGTCCACAAGATTAGGTATTTGGGGAAAGGTGAAAAAAGATAAGTTATGATTTAAAAATCATTAAAGTTGGAGAAAAAAATTAAAAGACGTTCCCAACAAACCCTTCATACTGTTTTCACGGTCAAGTTTTAGTAAAAACTTCAACGTCAACGTACGATGTTTGTCAGACAACGCGGTCAGCGTGGACTACCTGAAAGAAGCTTTTCTGACAGGGAATGTGTCTTTACATTCAAAATGGAATGTATAATACATTAACACACAGAAAACGCAAGCCGATAGATTGTTTTCTTGACATCCTCCCTTTTTTTCTGTATTATACATAATCGATTGCATTAATCGAAATGTTTAAGTTTCCTGCCTTAAGGTGTATATTTCAAAGGTATATGTGATTACCCCCCAAAGTTAGAAGCGATTTATTTTTATTTAGGAGAATGCTGATATGGCAACTGGAATCGTAAAATGGTTTAACGACTCAAAAGGTTTTGGATTTATTGAACAAGAAAACGGTGGGAAAGATGTTTTTGTTCATCATTCAGGTATCAACTCAACCGGCTTTAAGTCCCTGAATGAAGGGGATCGTGTCACCTTTGATATTGAACAAGGCCAAAAAGGTCCTGCAGCTACTAATGTAACCGTGATATAAAAATCTAATTATAACCCACGAACTACAAACTGACTTCAAAAACTTTTTGAAGTTAGTTTATTATGACCTTTTAGCCTCACCAGTTTTTAATAAAAGGTCAACCGAATACATCGCGTTGCTGACAACCTGAACATTTTAGGTATAATTTAAAAATACAATAAAGCCTCGGGAGATATTCTCCCGAGGCTTTTCAATTTTTGTTATTATTTATTTTTTCTGGAGAAATTCAAACTGACCTTTTTGTCTATACAGGCTGGCCCTATTATAGTGAAAGCAGCATGCAATAATAAAAACAGTGTGGAGAGGGCTCCATATAGCAGATGGGTGACTTTTCGTCCAAACACTATTTAATATAATTCCAGTCTTTAAGCCTTTTATATGCATGCTGGGTATACTGATTGGATGCATAATTAACTGCTTTGATATAATCGGCATATTTCTGGGCTGCCGGCTCTTGCTGGTGGTCCATGTCAAGGGCGTACCCCTGGTAAAAGGTTACCTGGGGATTTCCCGGCAGCATCTTGTCGCAGGCGGTGAAATCCTCATGGGCCTGCACGGGTTTTTTCAACTGCAGATTGGAAAGCCCTGAAATATAATATCCCTGGTTTTCCCGGGGATAAAGCTGCTTGGCAAGGCCTGCATGATGTGCCGCCTCCTGATACTTTTTCCTGATGAGCATGCACTTGGCTGTCATCACCTGGGCCGTATAATCATTGTCTTTGAATTTAAGTGCTGACATGAATTCCGTTTCAGCCTTGTCATACTGCTCTTTGGCCAGATACGCATCCGCCGCCTGGAGTTTGGCAATCATGGGTTTTATTGCCCTTAACCCTGCCGTGTGGTCCATATACCGGTCCCGGTTCAGGTCCCGGGTGTGGGTATTCTTGTACGTGGTGCTGTCTCTGTCCATGGCAGCGTCCAGACGCTCCCGGCTCATGGGGTGGGTGGCAAACAGCATCTGGGTTGTACTGGGCTGTGCGGTATTCATGGCGTTGAGCATCTCCATAAGGCCCGTAAACCCTTTGGAGTTGTAACCGGACTGGGTCATGTACTGGTGCCCCAGGGCATCTGCTTCGCGCTCATTGTCCCTGGAGTATTTTGACAGGAACAGTCCCTGCCCCAGACTTCCCAGTTTCTGGGTCAACTCACCCATTCCTTCCCCCTGGGTTTGTGCAACTGCGGAAAGGCCTGCCACCAGAATGGACGATAACTGCCCCTTGGATTGCTGTTCTGCTGTGTGCCGGGCATTGACATGTCCCAACTCGTGCCCCAGAAGAGAGGCCAGTTCCGCCTCATTGTCAAGCTCAAGCAAAATCCCCCGGGTCGCGGCGATGGAACCGCCGGGAAAGGCATAGGCGTTTATATAGCTGGCATTGACCACCTGGAAATTATAAGGCATGTCGGACCGGTGCACGTTGGGCAGCATGGCATTGCCCACCCCGGAGACGTAACTGTTCAGTCCGGTATCCTGGGCCACCCCGTAGTCCGAAGAAAACTGAAACGGCGAGTGCTGTTTATCCAGGGATATCTCCTGGTCCCGACTCATGAGCATCAGCTGATTTTTGCCTGTAACCGGATCAATGGCACATCCCGAAAAAAAGCTTCCTGCCACTGCCGTTACAGCTGTTGCCGTGCATCCCTGTAAAAATTTGCGCCGGCTCATGCCGGTCTCTTCAATCTGTTCCATACGCCTCTCAATCTATTTTTTTGTTTCAGGAATGGTCCCTGACAGGGTCAGTTCATCATCCCCGGTATTGTGAGATATCAATATCCCGCCGTTTAATAATTTTTTGAATCGACGCCCGTTCAATGCCGCTGATTCGTGATGTTTCCGAGATATTGCCCCGGGTCTGTTCAAAAAGCCGGGTCAGGTAGTTTCTGGAAAACAGGTCCAGGGCCTCTTTTTTAGCCTCTTTGTAGGACATATTTTCATATGGGGTATTTTCCGCCGGCAGGGGCGTACTCTCAAGCCCCCCTTCCACAAGGCTGATCAATTGGAAATCAATATTTTTTCCATTGGAAAAGACCACCAGCCTTCTGACGTAGTTGAGCAGTTCCCGGACATTTCCGGGCCAGGACTGACGGGACAGAACGCTTAACGCCACCGGCTCAATGTCCATAGGCGGGATGCCCAGTTCCCGGCAGGTTTTATTGATAAAATCCCGGACCAGAAGCGGGATATGCTCTTTACGCTCCGCCCCTGTAAAGGCCCCTTTGACATGGCCGAAAAGCTCACTTTCCAGAAGCGGCTCGGGAATGGCCGGGCAGTTCAGGGTATGGCAGGCTTCCTGTTTCCGTTTGGACTGGCTGTGGATCATCTTTGCAACGTACTCTTTTCCGCACCCGGATTCCCCGGTCACAAGCACAGTATAATCGGTCACGGCAATGGCTGAAATTTTCTCGGTCAGCTGTTTCATGGCCCGGCTTTCCCAGTGAACCGATTTTTCAGGACTCAGAGTTTTGATGATATCCTGGAGCCGCCGGTTTTTACTGACCAGGGCATAATACTCCATGGCCTTTTCAACAATATGGTAAAGGGTCTCCCGTTCCACGGGCTTGGCTATGAAATCCCAGGCCCCTTTTTTCAGGGCATTAACGGCATTTTCAACCGTCCCGTGTCCTGTGATCATGACCACATACAGGTTGGGATTTAATTCAAGCCCCTGGAGCAAAAGGTCATGGCCGCTGATGCCGGGCATCTGCAGATCAGTGAGTATCACCCCGATCTCCTTCTCTTTCAGGATTTCCAGGGCCTGGGCCCCGGACATGGCGCCAAAGATCTCCGTCTGCGTGAATTTGATTTTCAGGCTGCGGATGATTCCTTTCAAGAAATCCCCGTCATCATCCACCACCAGCATGGAAAACGGTTTCATACACTTTGCCCTGACCCGTTGTCGGCATTGTCTCTTCCCATTTCAACGGCTGCCCCTATTACGGAAATGCAAAGGCCAAAGGCAATGGCAAACAGGACAAGCCCGGTAATAAATTTAAATCTCAGGTTGAATGTGGATGACGACACGGCCTTCGGATCTCCTGTGAAATACTGTAAACTTTAAAATAGGGGAGAATTCGTCAAATTGCAAGAATGACCCGGACTGATGGAAACTCAAAGATATAAAGGTGAATCCTCAAGTTTTCACATTCCGAGAACTGTTTTTAAAAAATCATTATATTTTAATGTGTTAACCATTGCGCACCTTCCGGCACAGCCTTTGCTCCGACCTGTGCGGGGGGCTTAAGCAGCCAGCTTGAAATCTAAGCTCTTTGTTTCAAACCATTTTTCATTTTCTTTATTTCTTTTTATGGCCGTGATTGTTGCCAATCCAACTCAACCCGCTTTTGACCAACTCATTCCATTGTGTTTTTGACGGCTTGAGACGACAAGGTCATTCATTTTTTCACCGATAGCACTGGAGTTACATAAACCCAGTTCTTTCCTTACCGCATAGCAGGGAATATACGGTTTATTCCTTTTCAAATAGGCAATCAGTTTATCTAACTTTTCCACTTGCTTTATGGAATCTTTATCGATTGCCTCCAAGTGGCCTACAGCTTCATCAATTAACCCATACCACAACAGCGGCTTAAGATTATCAAGAATTTCGTTGCGGATGAATCGTCCCTTAAGCGCCAGGCTCAATTGTTCTTTGCATTTCTTTTCCAAATGATACCAATCAAGAATGACACCAATATTCCCAGACCAACTGAACCAGTTGAAAATGGAATCGTTTAGTATTTTATGACCGTCGGTGAAGAACTGGATACGGTCGCCTATCAAATCATTATGGAACAGAAAAGCTGTTAAAAATAACAAGACATTCTTTGTGCCAGTACCATTCAACACATATTTACCCGCATGTGCTTTGGATATATGAGCAATGGTGTTATGGATATATTTCCGTTTTCCTCGTTCCGATTTGATACCGCCGGGACGGAACTCTTCTTGTTTCTTTACATTCACGTCATCAATTGAAATTTCTGTACTACGCTCTGGATTTTCATAGGGTACAGGATTCCTCAAGATGGCTTTGGTAAGATTCATATAGTGTAACGCTTACCCTGCAGCTTCGTAACAAAATAATGTAACGGGCAGATATCCCGCCGCGATACCCCGCAAATAAAATAAAAATCATACCCTGCCGATCCCGCCGACAGATCCCGCCGCTGCTTCCTTCAAAATTTGGTACATATAATCTCCCTGATTCAAATCTTGGAGAAGAAATAATGGCAAAAAATTCACGAGGAAAACGCCCTTGCTCTATTTGCCGTAAATGGTTCACTCCTGATGTTAGACAAAAAGGCCGGCAGAAAACATGCAGCCCGGCTTGCCAAAATGAACGTCATCGAAGGCAATGTGAAAAATCGAATATTGTTTTTAAGAGGCATCATTAACGTAACCCACTAACAATACAGGTAGATATCAACAGAATAATCCCCATCTCAGTTTAAGAGGCAACTGACAGGCGACTCTGGCCGGTGATATAAAAAAGCACCTGAAATTTTGAAAATAAGGAGGTGTCTTGTGAAAAATAAATTTTCATCCCGGCAATTATTTGAACTGAGAAACAATATTCCTGTAGATATGCTGATCAGGGACCATTTACAAATTCCATCCAAGATCTCAGATGGTTATTTTCGTTTTTTATGCCCTTTGTGCAATGAATTTCAAACCGCTGTAAATCCAGTCACGAACCTGGCCAGGTGTTTCAGATGCGAAAAGAATTTTAATACCATCGACCTTGTCATGAAAATTAAGGACTATGGATTCAGGGACAGTGTCTTGTTTTTGAAACAAATAAATACTGCACCCCAGGTTCACGCCGCAAAGTTGACGGCTCTTGCCGCTATGGTCGGCAGACCCATGCCGGGAGGGCAGTGAATATGGAACGGTTGCTTGAGCTTGAAACCCTGATTGGCCGCAATCAGGAATGTTTTTACAAAATCGGCCAGGCCTTGAAGGAAATTCGTGATAATCGCTTATACACGCAGGCTTTGTTTGAATCATTCCAAGCATACACAAGGGATCGCTGGGATATGGGCAAGGCCTATGCCTACCGCCTGATCAGAGCCTATGAGGTGATCTACAATTTGTCGCCAATTGGCGACAAACTGCCGGCAAATGAATCCCAGGTCCGCCCCCTTATTCAAATGGATTCCATAGAACAGCGCCGTATCTGGAAAGAGATTATAAACAGCGGCATGGAACTGACCGCACGAAATATCAAAAAATTTATTGAGGCCCGGAAAACGGATCCGGTAAGCAAACCGGATATGAC
The DNA here is from genome assembly GCF_963665355.1 of uncultured Desulfobacter sp. GTDB lineage: Bacteria > Desulfobacterota > Desulfobacteria > Desulfobacterales > Desulfobacteraceae > Desulfobacter. The sequence goes on along the minus strand of NZ_OY762229.1, from coordinate 1,725,055 downwards.
AGATCGAATTACCAATGAATACATGGCTGTTGTAGAGGCAATGCTTGAACAGGTTCGTGTGGCCCAACATGATCATTGGCAGCAAACCTCCCGCCAGGCAGCATTGTTATGGCACCGGGTCATATACGAAAAGATTGTATCAAAAGGGGCAGATAATGGATGACCTGACTATTGAGCAGAGTGAAGACGGTATACTGTTGGGCGAAGCCATTGCAAAAAAGCCCTTTGGCAGACCGCCGGCACCGGAACCTTCACCCGTGCAGCCTGATGAACTCGACACCATTATCGCTCTTTTAGAAACGCCCAATATGGCCGTTGACCGGCCTGTTTTAATCGAAGTTTATCATAAAGGCCTCTGCCTGGCCCGGGCGGAACAAGTACTTGATCATAATCAATCAAGGTACGCGGATTACATGAAAAAGATGAACCAACCGGATGCCCGGAAAAATCAGGCCCTGTTCAATGCATTTATGCTCGATTGCCAAAAATCGTTAAATACAAACCATGTAGCCACTTATGCATCCCACGGAGACATGACATGAAAGAGGATTTTATCAGTGATAAACGCAGGATCTCATATTTGGCTGCCACTTATAACCGGATTTATAGAGGTCAAAGCGTACTCATTGAAGGTGATTTTGGTGCAGGAAAAACCCGGTTTTTAAAATTGCTGCACCCCAAAAAGCTCCATGCTGTATGGGTTGAGTCTCTGTTCAACATACATGAAACCCTGGCCGCGATACTTAAGGAATTAAATTATGAGGCCACTGCTACCTACCGCCGAACTCCCCAGTACCTGAAAATGATCTGCAATCTCTCCAATTGTTTTATCGTCATAGATGAGGCTAATGACTTGGATGCCGGGGTTCCCATCATATTTGCAGGACTTCCGAAGGTGAGGACTCATTTGAGCCGGAACCATCCTGATATACTCAGCCGGTTGAAAACCTTGATTTTGTATCCCATAGAAGTCGAGGACTTCATTGAAAATTACAAAGATATCCAGCAGGAAGCCGTTGAACAGATTTATATGTCCGTTAAAGGCGATATGCGCAAATTTAAAGAACTTTGTACAGACTGCCGGGATAGGGCAAAGGAACTGAACCATCAATTTGTTGATATTAATCTTGCCCTGGAATTTATATCAGATCTACCTCCCCAATAATACTTACCACAACTTATTCTACCTCAACAGGCCATCTTTGGTTTAATCCGAGGTTGGCCTGCCTGTATTTTATCCTTATATAGACTGATGCCGATTTTTGTTTGATTGATTTTTGAAAAACGCGAAACCACAGATCATTATTGAATTATTTTTGAGTCGTTACACTATTTTGTAACTATGCTTTTATTGGCCTCTCGTCACAACACGTTTAAATCACAATAAAATTTGATGTTTTGTTGAAATTTTAAATCCATAATGCCGTTACACTATTTGAATCTCATCACTACCCGCCGTTGGATTTTCAAAAATCTACCCGCACAGGTCGAAAAATTTTGAAAGATCAAGGTCTACAACATATTCTTTCCCTCTGTCCACTATCTGTTTGGCTGCCGCCACTGCCTTTTGCGGGCTGTATCCGGGACGAAAGCCATAGCTGTGGTCAGAAAAGGTAGGATCAATTATAGGTTCCAGTAGAAGCTTTAATGTGGTGTGCACCACTCTGTCACGTACGCAAGGTACTCCAAGCAAACGCACGCCCGCATTGCCAGGTTTGGGTATCTCTACCCGTCGAACCGGATTTGGTTTATAGCTCCAGCTTTCGAGATCCTTCTTGAGCTGGGCCAGCTCTTCTTCAACACGGTCCATAAATCCCTCGATGGTGACACCGTCTATTCCAGGCGCCCCACCGTTCTTCTTCACCGCTGCAAAGCCTGCGTACAGGTTAGCCTCATCGCAGAACTTCTCAAAGAGACTTCTCTGATCAACAAATAGGTCAAGTTGCCTCATTTTGCTTTTCATTATGGGCTGCATCTTCATCGTTCCGCATTCCTTTGTTACCGCAGGATATGTACGTCTCCCCTTCAAAGAAACTCCTATGGCTGAACTCGTTACATCCGCTATTTTTAAGGTTCCTTGAACCAGTTGCATGTTCCGCCCTTCGGCTCCAACATCCTTGTCGCTTGCCAACAGTTTTACCCTCGGATACGTCACCGCATCTTCATGGGCTGCCGGTTTTACGCCTACTATGGCTTCATCTGAAGACCCTCTGTCCGTAACGGCTACATTGCTGTGCCGCTTAGGGCTCGGCTGTCGCAGTTACAACGGCCCGGATCAGACGGCCCGTCACCGGGTAAGATCGTGTACTTTCATTGCTCGCTCACCTCCTCTACCCAAAGGAATACGGAAAGGATATCGGGCTTTGATAGTCGAGGGTATCTCGCCCCTTCCGTCAGGCCTACCAGAGGTTCACACCGAGTTTGAGCAGCAAGTTTGGCGCCGGCTTCCTTCAGATCCCTCATTGGCTTCCCTTCACCGGGTTATCCCTCCTCGGGCAAATTCGGAAAGTTTCTTCGGGCACCCTTGCCTTTGCCTACATATTCCCTCCTTTCAAGGGCTATGGCTGGACTTACACCAGCTAGTTCACGACCATGCCGGTCGCACCTCGTCCGCGCAGCGGGCGAGCCTATCGCTGAGCTAACTGGCGCGCGTTGTTTGCGCGTCCAAGCGGAGTGCAACGGAGCGTTGTTGAACGCTTTGTTCGCTTTTTTTATATCACATTATCGTGTTCCAAAATAATTTGTTTTAAGATCAAATTCAAATTCAGCAGGCCAAGATGAGCCGTGTCCAGTTTTATATTTTCTGGATTTATTCGATGGAATATATTTGATTTCGATTTCTCCAGAGATTGAATAGACTGTAGCTTCTTTAGGATTTGTTAAATCAATTTCATTAAATTCAAAGTCATCAACATTTAAATTAAGAGAAGAGATAGAGTTGAGAATGTCTTCTTTTTCATCTGATTGCATTTTGATTCTCCGATGTTTTTTTGAAAGCGAACGGCGGAGCTGAGGGGCCAGGCGTCTTAAACCCAAAAAGCTCCGATAAAAAGATAATTTTTCCTGAACCAGGCACTTCCGAAAGGCCGCTCTGTAAGCCTGGTTCCTCTCCAGCGTTTTGTGTGTGCCGGGCACGGCACATGTTCTTAAAAGTGAGTCAACTGTATAGAATTTCAATACATTTGGCAAGTCTTAGACCCAGCCTGATGGAGGCGAAGGGTGTAGTGGTATGGCAGCGGGGTACCGGTGACGGCACTTCAAAAGGAAGCCGCTCTGCTGAGGCAGGGCACCACAAAGGTACGGGATGACGCACAGAAATCGAGTATGAGGCGCACATACCGGGACGAGCCTGCACAACAAGGCAAAGTCCTCTATCCATTACAGGTATGTCCGTAAACTCGGCGTTCATGTACTGAAAGGCATGTGTTTACCCCGGGAGATCTCCCATGTGCCTTAACGGCTGAGGACCGGGCAACCGGTTCTGACCGCATGGGAGAAGTCAGCAGAAGGCATAGTAGCCGGTGGAAACGAGCCCCGCAAAGGCGGGGAGGTCTCACCCCAGTGAAGGCCAGAACGGTGCCTGGGCCGAATGGTCCGGGTAAATGATAACGACAAATAGGAGGTGTGTACTTGTGAACAGACGGCCACAGCAGATGGAACTGTTCCCAGCGTCACAGATTGCCGAAAGTCTGGGAAACAACGACCGGTTAATGGAGATGATCCTTGAACGCAACAACATTATCCGGGCATGGAAACAGGTTTGTGCCAACAAAGGAGCACCCGGCGTAGACGGTATGAAAACCGCCCAACTGGGGAACTACCTGGCAAAGCACTGGCCTGAAATTGAACAAGACCTGCTTAACTGCAGGCATAAACCGCTACCGGTGAAACGAAAGGAAATTCCTAAACCGGATGGTGGTGTCCGTTTACTGGGAATACCCACGGTGCTTGATCGGTTTATACAGCAGGCCATATCCCAGATCCTGGAACAGGTATGGGAACCTTTTTTCTCTGAAGGCAGCTATGGGTTCAGACCCGGAAGATCTGCACACGATGCGGTGATGCAGGGTAAAAGGTACATGGTTGAAGGTTATACATATGTCGTAGACATGGACCTGTCAAAATTTTTCGACCGCGTTTCGCACGACCGTTTGATGAGTAGACTCGCCGGTAGAATCAAGGATAAGCGCGTATTAAAGGTAATACGGCAATATCTAAGATCCGGTGTAATGACCTCAGGCGTTATGGTGCCTACGGAAGAAGGGACTCCCCAGGGTAGTTTATGCAAAGCTTTGCATAAACCTCCTTATGCAAAGAAAGTAATTATGCAAAGTAACCCGCAAAATTTCTAGCAATTCAAGGGCTTCTCGTTGATTTACTTCGCATAATCTCCGCTAATGATGAGCGATCAAAAGCTAACAAAATCATTGAAGGAGACGTTTTTATGCAGAAGAAACCATTGAAAGAGCTGTTACAAGAATTAGAGCGGGAGCTACTGCGGCTCGGTTACACCGAAGGCTCCATGAGATTTTACCGCAACCGTTGGAAGAAAATCAATCAGTTCGCTGAGGAACGGGAGGAGATTTTTTATTCAGAGCAGCTTGGGATCAACTATCTCGAACACAGTCATCAGATCCTTGAGAAGGATTTTGACAAAACCCTATCCCAAAAGGATACGCAGGAACTCCGTATCATCCGTATGATTGGAGACTTCCAGCTCCATCACACTGTTCTCCGACGATACTATAAGCATCGGGAATTGCTAACAGATTCCTATTACATGGGGATCAGCACGAGTTTTAGAAAGTACTGCGAGCGCAAAGGTCATTCCAAAGTAACCGTAGATCATTACGTGAATCAATCTGAGCGTTTCATGGATTATCTTGTTTCCCAAAGAATCAATGATTGCCATGAAATCGAGCTTCCTATGATCAATGGGTATATACGGACTCTGGCCGGATATACCTATAAAACAGTCGAACAGAACATATGCTCCATACGTTCTTTTTTGAGGTATTTGCAGGCGCAGGATATCCTGAAAACGGATCTGGCTTCGAAGACACCAATGATTCAGGCTCGTAAACAGACACGGATCCCATCTGTCTGGACGAAGGAAGAGTTGGATGCGCTGATAAGCGCCATTGATCGCGGAAATCCAAAGGGAAAACGTGACTATGCCATTATCCTCCTTGCTTGCGTGTTGGGTCTTAGAGTCACTGATATCAAAAACCTTACATTCGGTTGCTTCCACTGGGAAATGAAAAACCTGATATTTACCCAGTCAAAAACAAGAGAGACAGTAACCCTGCCGATTCCCTCCGAAGTTGGATGGGCAGTCATTGATTATCTGAAATATGGCAGGCCAAAAGTGAATTCTCCTATTCTTTTTGTGAGGCATGTGGCGCCATTTCTGCCCTTTTCAGAAGGTGATCATCTGTATCAGATAATCCGTGACTATATGCGGATTGCACATCTACCCACTTTAAAGAAGCACCGTGGCATGCACTCTCTCCGCCATACTGCAGCTTCAAGAATGCTTGAGCATGACACCCCGCTTGCTGTCATCTCGGATATCCTGGGCCATACGGACACAGACTCTACAGCAGTTTACTTGAAGGTGGATATCAATAAACTGAAAGAATGTTGCCTGGATACTCCGGAGGTGGGCTCATGAGCAACTACCTGTTCAGAGGTCCATTTGCGGAGCACATCAGAAACCATGTCCAGTTGAAGCAAGCGATTGGGTATAAATATGAGGCAGAAGCAGAACATCTGTTAAGGTTCTCCTGCTTCACCGCTGAAAAATACCCCGAAGCATCGCTCCTTTCAAAGGAAATCGTGCTGGATTGGTGCTCAAGAAAGAATTATGAGGCACAGGCCAACCAGTGTGCAAGGTCCTCCATGCTGCGGCAGCTTGCCATATATATGGAAGGTGTTGGGATTGGCGCATACGTCATCCCAAAAGGTTATTACCCGACAGCACAGCAGTATGCCCCCCACATCTATACGGAAGATGAACTGCAGCGATTCTTCCATCAGACAGATCAATGTCACTATGTCGGTGAGTGTCCATATCGCCATCTCATCATGCCGGTATTCTTCCGGATGGTTTATGCCTGTGGCCTTCGCTCCTCGGAAGCAAGGCTTCTGAAGGTAGAAGATGTGGATATAGATGCAGGCATACTGGGCATTCATCATTCAAAGAAAGACAACAGCCGTCTGGTTGCGATGTCAGACAAGCTTACAGGTCGATGCCGGAGCTACTCTGAAAATGTGCATAGACTATCAAAGGGACCTGATTGGTTTTTCCCGGGACTGAATGGAAAACCAATGACTGTAGGAAACATCTACCACAATTTCAGACGATTCCTGTGGAGAGCCGGCATTTCTCATGGCGGGAGGGGAAAAGGTCCGAGAGTACACGATTTTCGTCATACTTATGCCTGCCAATGCTTGAAAAAATGGGTGATGGAAGGAAAAGACATCGCCGCATATCTTCCTGTACTGAAAACATATATGGGACATGATTCCTTTGAGGAAACAGCCTATTACCTCAGGCTTACGGCTGATATCTTTCCGGACATATCCATTAAGCTCGAAGGATGTTATCCCGATATCATTCCCCGACTGGAGGGTGATGTCCATGAAACCTACTGATTTCGCTATTCACCTTACGGGATTCCTGTCCGTGTATCTGCCTCGGCAGAAAAATGCCAGTAACAATACGATCTCATCCTACCGTGATACTTTTAAATTGTTGCTCCGTTACTGTCAGGAACAGAAGGACATACCCGTCGAAAAGTTGAATCTGGACATGTTGACCCATGTAATGATAGCTGATTTTCTGGAATGGATTGAAAAAGAACGTAAATGCAGCATTGCAACCAGGAACCAGAGGCTTGCAGCCATACATTCCTTTTTCAGGTATGCACAGTATGAGGAACCATCGGGAATCCTTCATTTCCAAAAGGTAATTGCCCTGCCGGTCAAGAAGGCATCCAAGCCGTCGGTACCGCATCTGACGCCGGAGGCGATGAAACATTTATTATCACAGCCCGATAAGATGACTGTAAAAGGCAGACGAGACCTGACGCTTTTGAGCGTCCTTTACGATTCCGGATGCAGGGTGCAGGAATTAGTCACGCTCAGGGTACGGGATGCTGTACTGGAAAATCCGGCAGTGCTTATTCTCACCGGGAAAGGCAATAAGGTGCGCAGAATTCCGCTTATGAAAAACACGCTGGCTTTGCTACAACATTACATCCAGGAGCATTTTCTCGATAAAGATTGGAAAAGTGACTATCCGCTCTTTGTCAATAAGCAGCATAACAAACTCACCAAGGAAGGCATCGCTTACATCATCTCTCAGCATGTGGTCTCAGCAAGAAAGGCATCAGCGAGTGTGCCGGAGAAAGTGACACCCCATATGTTTCGGCACAGCAAGGCAATGCACCTGCTGCAGGCTGGCGTTAGCCTCATCTACATCCGGGACTTTCTTGGACATGAGGATATTAAAACTACCGAAATTTACGCAAAATGTGATTCCGAATTGAAACGTCAGGCTATTGAGAAGGCCTATCCAGATCTGGTAGACAGCAATCTTCCAGATTGGAGCAAGGATGCTGCATTGCTCGACTGGCTTTCAAGCCTGAAGTAGTCGTGATATTATGCAAAGTAAATTCAGGGAAGCTGCTGGAAATCTGGCAGCTTTAGCGATTTACTTTGCATAATCGTTTACTTTGCATAAGGAGGTCCGCTCTCTCCTCTGCTTTCCAACATCGTCCTTGATGAGTTGGATAAGGAACTTGAGAGACGAGGACACCGATATGTCCGTTATGCCGATGACTTTATGATCTTCTGTAAGAGCCGGAAAGCAGCCGAAAGGGTTAAAGAGAGTATCACCAGGTTTCTGACCGTGAAACTCAAACTCAAAGTAAACCAGGACAAAAGTGCCGTCAGCAGACCGTGGCTGCGCAAATTCCTCGGATTCACATATTTTCAAATGTGTGGGCAGTCAAAGATCCGGATTCATGCCAAGAGTATGAAACGGTTCAAGGACAAGGTACGGGAATTGACCAGCCGCAAGCGGGGTAAAAGCCTGTGGCAGGTCATTCAGGAATTGAACCGATATTTTCGGGGATGGTGGAATTATTTCCGGCTTACAGAGGCAAAATCATTCCTCAAAGGGCTCAAAATCTGGATAATGCGACGGCTGAGAAGCCTTGTTTGGAAACAATGGAAAAATCCCAAAACCAGGGTTCGTAACCTTGAGAAACTTGGTATTTCTCACCAGGATGCCATGCTATGCGGCAATGCCCGAAAAAAGTATTGGCACATGAGCAAAATCAAGTGGGTGGCCATTGCCATGCCTGAACGATATTTTATTGATCAAGGATTATATCTGCCCGGGAACTGATTCCTAAAATCAGCCGAACCGCCCTGGTACGTGATCCGTATGCCGGGTGGTGTGGGAGGGCTCCTCAGTGATGGGGAGTCCTATCCCGATTGTGCAATATTTAATATTATAATCTGAGCCTCTTGCAAAAACGTTTTATCTGCAAGAGGCTCATCAGAAAACAGTTAGTTCTAGCACTGAAACAAACCATTGGCATTTAGTGTTAGAGTGCGCTTTTGAGAATAAACTTCTTCGATGATTGTTACAGTCGTTTCAGTACCTCTATCTAAATCATAAATAACTTTTGTTTCTTTCTCTGAACATTCGATTTCTGACTCCTTAGAAGAACTTTTTTTCTTAACAAGAGTTAGAACTGCTCTTATTTCTTGCTTTGAGTCATAAAGAATCTCTATTTCATTGTCTGAAAAGATAAATTGGCGTGTATCAAAACTAAGTGTTAAATTTTTCTGGGTATTATCATACTGTATGCGAGCATTTACTCTTCTTGATTTTTGAGTTACATTGTCGCCGGTTCGAACATACCAATGATACAAACATGTCCCAAGAAAATTCCATGAAGAATTTGTTGCAAAAACATTTCCTTTGAAGTCATCATACTGAAAAAGTGGATTTGCACCCCATGGAAGAGGACCTTTTTTTAATGTAAATAGTCCTTCGACATTTGTTCGTTGATTTTTTTCTTCTAACATTGTTCCCCCCTTGTGGATTTTGTAAAAATCATATTCGCAGTACATATATTGAATTGGTTGCCCAAAAACAAAACCAATTAAAGTGATTAACTAAACTCAAATAGATTCTGATTATCCGTTCCCGTTTTGAAGCACAACGGGGAGCTCAGCCGACCGGGGCATACAGCCAAGCAGGTTGTCGAAGCCAAGTTTTTTCGAAAACCAGGAGCTTTCGAAAAGCCGCTAGCTCCCCAGGTCGGCTGCAGCGTTTTGTTGGGCCTATTCTAACAAGTCTTTCATGTCTTGAAGCGCCTGTTTATACGGAGTATAGTCGATTTTTTTGTCCGATTCACATAGAGTCAAAGTTCCCAAATTGCTGTCGAAAACTTCTCTTACGCTTTGTATATCATATCCATTTATTGCTTCTACATTCCTCCCTTCCCAAACTCCGCTGAAATGGGCTTGATCAAATGACCTATAAACTTCATTCTCGCCGTCATTTGAATCTAATAAAAATGTTATAGAATTAAAGGCTTGTTTTTGATACGGATAAGGGTTTATAAGCATCATTTTGGATGTACGTATACCAAAAATAGTTGGAGTGCCTTTAACAAAACGAATATCATTGTGATTAACACCAGCTTTTTTAAACTCTAAAAGAGTTTCTAAAATTTCTTGTGCAATATGAAATTTTTCTTTTCTTTGTATCCCTTCAAGAGATTGTCGTAAATGAGCAAAAGCAGGATGTGTTAATATGAATCTTACTTTACAATCCGAATTCTTAATCTTATTTGAAATTGCAGCCATTAGTTTTTCTTCACCGATACCTGGCCACAAAAGGCCACGAAATGATGTCCCAACTATATAGATTTCCTTATCTTCTGTTGATATTGCATCTGATATGTACGGAAAGGCGTATCTTCTTTCTGGAAATGCTGCGACTAAGCCAACCCTCGAAATTTGTTTAAGCCTTTTTATAAGATCTTCTAGTTTATCTTGTTCTTCTCCAAGCCGGATTATGGAGTTTTTGCAAACATTATTTGCCTGTTCGGAAAAAGCGGCATGGGCAGCTTCCTTAAGGGAATTTTTTAATAGCTTTTCATATATTAAGCCAAATAAAGCAACAGGGCCTAATGCCGTAGATAGCGAGTATAAACCACTCGCTAGTGATTGATAAGTACCATAAATATAGAAACCTATAATTGCAAAGGCAATTGCCATCACTAAGGCCATCAAATACAATACTGTAGGGCCAGCCCATGCTATTACCTTCGAGCCCTTCCGCTTGTTGCCACAATGCGGACAAAACATTGTGTCTGATTCTAGAATACGTTCACAATCTTTACATAAAATTATGTCATTCATGATTCAGATCCTTTATTTTGTTAGCCTCTCACGGTAGGAACGCCAGTCACCCAGCGCCCCCCGCACAGACCCGGACGTGCGGTTTTCCCGCATCCGGTTCCTCGGTTATACTCGCTTTCGTGTAAGACATCTGTTCATGTGAATACTCGATGTTGCCTGTTCACAACCCGCATCTTTGGCTTGGCAATACCCAACAGGTCTATCGCTTTTGTGAAAATCTCCAAGGTGAAGCTTTTACGTTTCCCTCCCCGGCGATTCAGCCATTTGAAGGCACATGCTTCAGCCCAGCTATAAAAGCGCCATAATGCCGACAGGTTACCTGGGACATTATAATAGTTGTAATGTCCGCGCAAGCGTCTATTGAGCGCTTTGATGAAGGCTTCCCCTTTCAGATGGCGATTTCCCTTTATCCATTCCTTGATCCGCCTGCAGGCACCTTGCAGTTTCTTGGGGGCTGTCCGTAGTTTAACTTTAATTGTTCCGTCTCTATCTTTCTCCCAGAAAGTTTCAAAGCCTAAAAAGCTTATCCGAACTTTCATGCCGGGATGAAAACGATTGAACCGGAGCATTGCTGTTTTCTCCGGTGCCACCTGAAGATTGAACTTGCCAAGTCTGCCCGGAAGCTCTCGGTAAAACCGCTCAGCTTCATCTTTATACTGAAAGGCGCAGATATAATCATCAGCATATCTCAAAATAAAGGCCTGGCCTTTACAATTGAGCTTCACCTTTCTTTCGAACCATAGGTCAAGGACAAAGTGAAGATAAATATTGGCCAATACGGGCGATACTATACCGCCTTATGCAAAGTAAACGATTATGCAAAGTAAATCGCTAAAGCTGCCAGATTTCCAGCAGCTTCCCTGAATTTACTTTGCATAATATCACGACTACTTCAGGCTTGAAAGCCAGTCGAGCAATGCAGCATCCTTGCTCCAATCTGGAAGATTGCTGTCTACCAGATCTGGATAGGCCTTCTCAATAGCCTGACGTTTCAATTCGGAATCACATTTTGCGTAAATTTCGGTAGTTTTAATATCCTCATGTCCAAGAAAGTCCCGGATGTAGATGAGGCTAACGCCAGCCTGCAGCAGGTGCATTGCCTTGCTGTGCCGAAACATATGGGGTGTCACTTTCTCCGGCACACTCGCTGATGCCTTTCTTGCTGAGACCACATGCTGAGAGATGATGTAAGCGATGCCTTCCTTGGTGAGTTTGTTATGCTGCTTATTGACAAAGAGCGGATAGTCACTTTTCCAATCTTTATCGAGAAAATGCTCCTGGATGTAATGTTGTAGCAAAGCCAGCGTGTTTTTCATAAGCGGAATTCTGCGCACCTTATTGCCTTTCCCGGTGAGAATAAGCACTGCCGGATTTTCCAGTACAGCATCCCGTACCCTGAGCGTGACTAATTCCTGCACCCTGCATCCGGAATCGTAAAGGACGCTCAAAAGCGTCAGGTCTCGTCTGCCTTTTACAGTCATCTTATCGGGCTGTGATAATAAATGTTTCATCGCCTCCGGCGTCAGATGCGGTACCGACGGCTTGGATGCCTTCTTGACCGGCAGGGCAATTACCTTTTGGAAATGAAGGATTCCCGATGGTTCCTCATACTGTGCATACCTGAAAAAGGAATGTATGGCTGCAAGCCTCTGGTTCCTGGTTGCAATGCTGCATTTACGTTCTTTTTCAATCCATTCCAGAAAATCAGCTATCATTACATGGGTCAACATGTCCAGATTCAACTTTTCGACGGGTATGTCCTTCTGTTCCTGACAGTAACGGAGCAACAATTTAAAAGTATCACGGTAGGATGAGATCGTATTGTTACTGGCATTTTTCTGCCGAGGCAGATACACGGACAGGAATCCCGTAAGGTGAATAGCGAAATCAGTAGGTTTCATGGACATCACCCTCCAGTCGGGGAATGATATCGGGATAACATCCTTCGAGCTTAATGGATATGTCCGGAAAGATATCAGCCGTAAGCCTGAGGTAATAGGCTGTTTCCTCAAAGGAATCATGTCCCATATATGTTTTCAGTACAGGAAGATATGCGGCGATGTCTTTTCCTTCCATCACCCATTTTTTCAAGCATTGGCAGGCATAAGTATGACGAAAATCGTGTACTCTCGGACCTTTTCCCCTCCCGCCATGAGAAATGCCGGCTCTCCACAGGAATCGTCTGAAATTGTGGTAGATGTTTCCTACAGTCATTGGTTTTCCATTCAGTCCCGGGAAAAACCAATCAGGTCCCTTTGATAGTCTATGCACATTTTCAGAGTAGCTCCGGCATCGACCTGTAAGCTTGTCTGACATCGCAACCAGACGGCTGTTGTCTTTCTTTGAATGATGAATGCCCAGTATGCCTGCATCTATATCCACATCTTCTACCTTCAGAAGCCTTGCTTCCGAGGAGCGAAGGCCACAGGCATAAACCATCCGGAAGAATACCGGCATGATGAGATGGCGATATGGACACTCACCGACATAGTGACATTGATCTGTCTGATGGAAGAATCGCTGCAGTTCATCTTCCGTATAGATGTGGGGGGCATACTGCTGTGCTGTCGGGTAATAACCTTTTGGGATGACGTATGCGCCAATCCCAACACCTTCCATATATATGGCAAGCTGCCGCAGCATGGAGGACCTTGCACACTGGTTGGCCTGTGCCTCATAATTCTTTCTTGAGCACCAATCCAGCACGATTTCCTTTGAAAGGAGCGATGCTTCGGGGTATTTTTCAGCGGTGAAGCAGGAGAACCTTAACAGATGTTCTGCTTCTGCCTCATATTTATACCCAATCGCTTGCTTCAACTGGACATGGTTTCTGATGTGCTCCGCAAATGGACCTCTGAACAGGTAGTTGCTCATGAGCCCACCTCCGGAGTATCCAGGCAACATTCTTTCAGTTTATTGATATCCACCTTCAAGTAAACTGCTGTAGAGTCTGTGTCCGTATGGCCCAGGATATCCGAGATGACAGCAAGCGGGGTGTCATGCTCAAGCATTCTTGAAGCTGCAGTATGGCGGAGAGAGTGCATGCCACGGTGCTTCTTTAAAGTGGGTAGATGTGCAATCCGCATATAGTCACGGATTATCTGATACAGATGATCACCTTCTGAAAAGGGCAGAAATGGCGCCACATGCCTCACAAAAAGAATAGGAGAATTCACTTTTGGCCTGCCATATTTCAGATAATCAATGACTGCCCATCCAACTTCGGAGGGAATCGGCAGGGTTACTGTCTCTCTTGTTTTTGACTGGGTAAATATCAGGTTTTTCATTTCCCAGTGGAAGCAACCGAATGTAAGGTTTTTGATATCAGTGACTCTAAGACCCAACACGCAAGCAAGGAGGATAATGGCATAGTCACGTTTTCCCTTTGGATTTCCGCGATCAATGGCGCTTATCAGCGCATCCAACTCTTCCTTCGTCCAGACAGATGGGATCCGTGTCTGTTTACGAGCCTGAATCATTGGTGTCTTCGAAGCCAGATCCGTTTTCAGGATATCCTGCGCCTGCAAATACCTCAAAAAAGAACGTATGGAGCATATGTTCTGTTCGACTGTTTTATAGGTATATCCGGCCAGAGTCCGTATATACCCATTGATCATAGGAAGCTCGATTTCATGGCAATCATTGATTCTTTGGGAAACAAGATAATCCATGAAACGCTCAGATTGATTCACGTAATGATCTACGGTTACTTTGGAATGACCTTTGCGCTCGCAGTACTTTCTAAAACTCGTGCTGATCCCCATGTAATAGGAATCTGTTAGCAATTCCCGATGCTTATAGTATCGTCGGAGAACAGTGTGATGGAGCTGGAAGTCTCCAATCATACGGATGATACGGAGTTCCTGCGTATCCTTTTGGGATAGGGTTTTGTCAAAATCCTTCTCAAGGATCTGATGACTGTGTTCGAGATAGTTGATCCCAAGCTGCTCTGAATAAAAAATCTCCTCCCGTTCCTCAGCGAACTGATTGATTTTCTTCCAACGGTTGCGGTAAAATCTCATGGAGCCTTCGGTGTAACCGAGCCGCAGTAGCTCCCGCTCTAATTCTTGTAACAGCTCTTTCAATGGTTTCTTCTGCATAAAAACGTCTCCTTCAATGATTTTGTTAGCTTTTGATCGCTCATCATTAGCGGAGATTATGCGAAGTAAATCAACGAGAAGCCCTTGAATTGCTAGAAATTTTGCGGGTTACTTTGCATAATTACTTTCTTTGCATAAGGAGGTCCGCTCTCTCCTCTGCTTTCCAACATCGGCCTTGATGAGTTGGATAAGGAACTTGAGAAACGAGGACACCGATATGTCCGTTATGCCGATGACTTCATGATCTTCTGTAAGAGCCGGAAAGCAGCCGAAAGGGTTAAGGAGAGTATCACCAGGTTTCTAACCGTGAAACTCAAGCTCAAAGTAAACCAGGACAAAAGTGCTGTCAGCAGACCGTGGTTGCGCAAATTCCTTGGATTCACATATTTTCAAATGTGTGGGCAGTCAAAGATCCGGATTCATGCCAAGAGTATGAAACGGTTCAAGGACAAGGTACGGGAATTGACCAGCCGCAAGCGGGGTAAAAGCCTGTGGCAGGTCATTCAGGAATTGAACCGATATTTTCGGGGATGGTGGAATTATTTCCGGCTTACAGAGGCAAAATCATTCCTCAAAGGGCTCAAAATCTGGATAATGCGACGGCTGAGAAGCCTTGTTTGGAAACAATGGAAAAATCCCAAAACCAGGGTTCGTAACCTTGAGAAACTTGGTATTTCTCACCAGGATGCCATGCTATGCGGCAATGCCCGAAAAAAGTATTGGCACATGAGCAAAATCAAGTGGGTGGCCATTGCCATGCCTGAACGATATTTTATTGATCAAGGATTATATCTGCCCGGGAACTGATTCCTAAAATCAGCCGAACCGCCCTGGTACGTGATCCGTATGCCGGGTGGTGTGGGAGGGCTCCTCAGTGATGGGGAGTCCTATCCCGATTGGGCTATACTTTCTGATTTCTTATAATTCTCTTTCGGGCCTGGCATTTGTTATCAGCCTTAAAAAAGCCATTAAAGCCTCCTCAGCAATCGTCCCATGTCGTTTGCCATTATAATCTACATCTAAAAGCCCTGCAGGTTTATACTGTCCAGATAGATATTTTTTGATTCGCAGGACTCTTTCTGTATTGGCTTCCGTTCCAGGCTTGAGTGCATTCGGTCCAATAAGCATGGCTACCAATGAAAGAAACTCATCATCCGAAATTGTCGAAAACTCTTTATGGAAGTAAACTCTAGCTGCACATTGAAAGCCATGTATTTCTCGGTTGTCAACGGTACCAAGATAGGAACTATTTAAGAATAATCGCATTTGCTCATCCTTTGAAACCAATGCATCAAGAGCATATTGTGCAATGAGAGTCTGGCGGATTTTTGCTATACCTTGACGAAATCCTTCCGGAAAATAGAGCAACTTCACAAGTCCTTGCGTTATAGTGGTCATTCCTGCACCAGGAGTAGTTAGATCGACTCCATGGTGATGATAAAAGGTTGGATCTTCGATGGCAATAAGCATGGACTTACGACTGGGAGATAGATCCGTAATAGTCAACTCAGCACCGTAACGTTTTAGTGCAGTCTCAACTAAAGACCGGGTGTCATGTCGCGCGATTCTCACTTCATTAATGTAATGTCCTGTTATCGGGCAAACAATAAGGAGTATAGCGAGTGCCGTTAAATTTAATTTTCTGCCAAATACTTGTCTCATTCTCTATCGCTTTTCGCTCCTTGATTTGCCCTGAAAATACTGATTCATAAACTCTCCAAGATTTTTTAGTCGCCCGGCAAAATCCTCGGCCTTGTACTGCTCCAGAAGCTCGTTGCCTTCTTCTGAAATGGAAGTGAAGGTTTGTGAGAAGGATAACGTCAGCAGTCCATCGTTGGCTGCGGCGACATTGATTTTGAAGCGGAACATGTAGCGACGGGGCGCAGCGATGAGAAAATCCACGACCTTGCTCACGATGTCGTATTGTAGGGTGTTCCAGTACAGCTCGGTGCCGTAGGGCTTTGTGGTTCTGAAGATGGCGCCCTCTTCGTTATATCCGCTGTGAGACCAAATCGTCTCGCACTCCCAACCAGGGATCCATTCCTCCTCCCGTTTTGGGCAGAGGAGGGGGAAGACATCCTCCACTTTGGCACGGATGTTAATTTCGCCGTTTCTGATGAATTGCAATGATGCAAAGCTCATGAATCGTCTCCTTCTTGCCGCTCACGGCCAACGGGCTGTTCAGGGGCGGCGAGGCACGAGCCATCCACTGCAACAGCAATGTTCTGTGCTATTTTAAATTCGTCCGAAGTTAACTCCCATCTAATATCGATAATATGATTCCACAACAAGCTATAAAAAAGAAATAGATTGGGATATGCCATCCTGACCATCGAATCTGTTTTTTATACGTTTCAATAGTTGGATCATTGTAATTATCTAAAGATCTCCAAATAAAATTATAGACTGATTGTGAATAATAAGGATGCGTCCACGTTGCAGTCCACGAGCTATCATTTTTCATAGCTTCCCATTCAAAAGGATATTTTTTTGACATGTATTTTTGAAAAGGAAATCGAATCAAATAACAGTGCCGGGCTAAGACAAAAATCCATCCAGCCACAAATGACAATACAATTATTAAAATTACAGATTCATTCATCTTTATTAATCAGCTGCGTTTTATTACACAGAACGGCGGAGCTGAGCAGAATCCGTCTAATTTCGGGTCGAGCTTGCTCGGAACCCGAATATTAGACGGATTTCTGTTCCAGCGTCTTGATAGGTGGAGCCTTTAGGCGGAACCTGTCAAGACGCTGGGGCAGTTCTGCTCAGCTCCGCCGATAGGCTCGTCCGCGCAGCGGGCGAGCCTATCGTTGTGATAACCGGCCCGCACGCTATTTGCGGGTCCGTGTTTATTAGCTGGTTAAGCCAAATTTTCAATATTCATATTTTTACTATTGATTCGTACAGAATTATAGTCAGAAATTTCTTTGTAATAATCAATACCACTTCCCATGTCGACTTTCTCGCAATACATTATTTTTTCGTATGGTTCGCCGTCTATATTGAAGTGGCAATAGATGTGAGGGAAGTAATAATATTCATCGCCATACCAGTTTACCGTAACTATCGAGTCAAAAGGAATTTCGCCTACCAAGTAAGCACTCAAATCACTTTCTTCCTTTGTTTTGTAATCGACAAATCTATAGCCAGCTTCGCACTCTTTTAGACCTACGACCTGTAAACCGACACGTACGCCCTTCGTGTATGTTTCAAGAATTGCAACTTTAAACCAAGGCGAAATGCCTGTTTCATCATCATCAATATGTGGATACCCGTCAACTCTGTCGACATCTCTTATAATTGATTCTCTTCTTAAATTTTGAGATCTTATTTTGAGTAACTCCTTATCAAACTCTTTTCTAAGCTTCTCTCTATGTAAAATTTTGTCGGATTGAGATTGAAATTGTGGAGTGGAAGCTTTGGGTTTGTTTAGAAATGGGAATAATGCAGATTTTAATGAAGCAATGAGAGAATTTTTTATTTCTGGTTTATCTCTGTAATTACTCTCAGATAGATTGTATTGGATAGGCCATCGCTTGTGAGCTAGGTCGAAAGGTAAATTGTTGTCAGGTTTACCATAGGCAGTATTCATGACATTGATGACTCTTGAGTCTCCGAGTACGCTGAATGCGTAACCTAACTCAATGAGAACATTAGCGTTTGGGAGTAGCTTGTCATTATGAATACTTTTAGCTACAAAGGATAAATCTCCGATAAAAATGTCACTTTCTTCAATTTTGGATAAAACGGTTGCTACTATATCAGGTGTACCTGAGACATTTTTTGTATCATGATCTAACCTGATAGCCTCTTCAATTTTCAGTTCATTATTGATTTGATTTATAGCTTTTTCAAGGCAGTCTTTAATAAAGTTGCGATTGTGCTTGCTTTCAATATCGCTCTGCCAGGAATAAAATATTTTCAAAGGTGCCTCATTTTTATGTGCTTAACGTTGAGTTGAGCGGCGAGCTTCAGCGAGTCCGTCTCGAACGCCTGGTTGTGCATATTTTATAAATATATTCCGCCTGTTATTGAGTTACTGTAATTGAAAGTGTCTAGAAACCATTCACCATCATTTTGGTGAATAATTATCGTGATATCCGCATCAGGATAGTCTCTTTCAATTTTGTTTCTCCAAAATTTTCCTATCGTTATAAGGTTGTTTTTGGTTGCTTCTCTGTATCTCTCTATTTCATCACCAGCATAGAGATCTTCGAACTCAATATCTGCAGTATGATAACTGTCAAAATCTTCTATGCTCTTATACTCACCATTATCGATTTTCTTCTGAGTATCTGTTGAGCCATCACTGTATTTGAAGCCACCAAAAGTGAATGATAAAACAATTTCTCTGCCAAAGCCTTTATACACCGAAGGATTTTGTAGCATTAATTTTTCGATCAACTCATGCTGTCTTTTAAGAGCCTGAGATATTGTTTGTTGTCTTCGAATCATTTTTTAGATGCACAACGCCTGCTTGAGGGGTTTTTGCGGAGCGGCAGCGTAGCAAAAATCCCTCTCTAAGCGCTTGTTAAGTGATTTTTCGCCCATTTTAAAAACTCTTCCACATTTGGATATATATGATCGAATGCCGCAATTTTTTTCTTGTCTTTATTAAATAGTTCGACGAATGTTAACATTTTATAATTTTTATATAAAATATCTGACTTATCAAATATGGCTGTTCCCTCTTTATCCATGACAACGATTTGCATCATTGAATTTATTTCTACAGTAACATTTCTATATTTGTGTAACGCGTAACCTCTAAAGGAAAAATATGTAAAAAACAAAGCGAGTGGCAAAAAGAAATAGAGGCTCTCATAATTCGGATTTTCTTCGAACAATAGAGTAATAATTGGTGCACAGCCTATACAAATCACCAGTAAAAGCGCTGGAAGGATTAAATATTTCGACCATGTTGGATGGTATATTTTCATTTCATCACTTAACGTTTAGTTCACCGGCGAGCTTCAGCGAGTCCGAACGGAGCGTAGCGGAGTGGTGTGAAACGCCTTGTTATCTCTTTTATTTTATTGGCCCTACATCATAGCCATCGTATGACTTGAGTTTCATTTGATGAGCAAAGATATAGAATTCATCATTTCTTTTATCTAAAGATTTTGGTGTATGGATTTCTTCTTTTTCAACGTGTAACCACCATAAATCTGGATCTTTTTCATTTTGTTTTTCAGACATATATAGATCAACAAAACGATAGCCTT
The DNA here is from genome assembly GCF_963665355.1 of uncultured Desulfobacter sp. GTDB lineage: Bacteria > Desulfobacterota > Desulfobacteria > Desulfobacterales > Desulfobacteraceae > Desulfobacter. The sequence continues at coordinate 1,705,275 of NZ_OY762229.1, read as the reverse complement.
TTGAAACGAGAATTTCTTTTGCTTTGGCTAAGAGTGAAGGATCATCATTAGTAAAAAAATACCCCCAAAGTTTCGGTTCTTTCATATTCCAATCAGTATTTTCTGATATTTTTTCAAACATATCATTTAATTGGTCTAAGCTGATAGATTTATTTGGAATATTCATGCTGTTAGCGTTTGCTTCCTGACTTTGAATAATAGAACCAAGCTGGATAAGGAACATTAAGAATATGATACATGTGAGGTGTTTTTTCATTTGTTGAGATAACGCCACGGCTCACAGGCCGCATGGTCCTCGCGGTCCTCGTGAAGCCGTTGGTTGGATGCGGCTTTAATCATGGTCATCACCGTCATAAACCCAAAGGGGCTCGCATGAACCCGCTTTATCGAAGCCGCAACTTTTGTAAAAGTTGATAGCGCCACCATCTGCTACTAAAATCTGTTGGTGAAAACCACAATATTTGTTTTTCATCATTGCAACCATAGCTTTCCCAATACCTCTACTTTGGTATCCGGGCATCACAAGAAGGTGAGGATAATACACGACCAAATATCCATCAGATATTGAGTTGGCCAAACCTACCAGTTTTTGTCCATCCCATGCAGATATTACTGAATGCGAATTTGCTAACGCCTTCATTAGTTCTTTTGGCTTTTCTGCTGAAGACCATTCGAGAGCTGTGTAAAGTGCGATGACTTGGTCCTCAGGTAGTTCTTTATCGAATCGAAAATCAATATTTTCCATCATTACATCCAACGTTAAAGCTGAGGTACGCCGTTAGGCGTTACTTCAAGCGATTTGTGTGTGCCGGGCACGGCACATGTTCTTAAAAGTGAGTCAAATGTATAAAATTCCAATACATTTGGCAAGTCTTAGACCCAGCCTGATGGAGGCGAAGGGTGTAGTGGTATGGCAACGGGGTACCGGTGACGGCACTTCTGAAGGAAGCCGTCCTGCCGAGGCAGGGCACCACAAAAGTACGGGGTGACGAACAGAAATCGGGTATGAGGCGCATACACCGGGACGAGCCTGCACAACAAGGTAAAGTCCTCTATCCATTATAGGGTGTATCCGTAAACCCGGCATCCACGTACTGAAAGGCATGTGTTTACCCCGGGAGGTCTCCCATGTGCCGGTAAAACGGCTGAAGGCCGGGCAACCGACCTTGACCGCATGGGAGAAGTCAGCAGAAGGCATAGTAGCCGGAGGAAACGAGCCCCGCAAAAAAACGGGGAGGTCTCACCCCCGGTAAAGGCCTGAACGGTGCCTGGGCCGAATGGTCCGGGTAAATGATAACGACAAATAGGAGGTGTGTACTTGTGAACAGACGGCCACAGCAGATGGAACTGTTCCCAGCGTCACAGATTGCCGAAAGTCTGGGAAACAACGACCGGTTAATGGAGATGATCCTTGAACGCAACAACATTATCCGGGCATGGAAACAGGTTTGTGCCAACAAAGGAGCACCCGGCGTAGACGGTATGAAAACCGCCCAACTGGGGAACTACCTGGCAAAGCACTGGCCTGAAATTGAACAAGACCTGCTTAACTGCAGGCATAAACCGCTACCGGTGAAACGAAAGGAAATTCCTAAACCGGATGGTGGTGTCCGTTTACTGGGAATACCCACGGTGCTTGATCGGTTTATACAGCAGGCCATATCCCAGATCCTGGAACAGGTATGGGAACCTTTTTTCTCTGAAGGCAGCTATGGGTTCAGACCCGGAAGATCTGCACACGATGCGGTGATGCAGGGTAAAAGGTACATGGTTGAAGGTTATACATATGTCGTAGACATGGACCTGTCAAAATTTTTCGACCGCGTTTCGCACGACCGTTTGATGAGTAGACTCGCCGGTAGAATCAAGGATAAGCGCGTATTAAAGGTAATACGGCAATATCTAAGATCCGGTGTAATGACCTCAGGCGTTATGGTGCCTACGGAAGAAGGGACTCCCTAGGGAGGTCCGCTCTCTCCTCTGCTTTCCAACATCGTCCTTGATGAGTTGGATAAGGAACTTGAGAAACGAGGACACCGATATGTCCGTTATGCCGATGACTTCATGATCTTCTGTAAGAGCCGGAAAGCAGCCGAAAGGGTTAAGGAGAGTATCACCAGGTTTCTAACCGTGAAACTCAAGCTCAAAGTAAACCAGGACAAAAGTGCTGTCAGCAGACCGTGGTTGCGCAAATTCCTTGGATTCACATATTTTCAAATGTGTGGGCAGTCAAAGATCCGGATTCATGCCAAGAGTATGAAACGGTTCAAGGACAAGGTACGGGAATTGACCAGCCGCAAGCGGGGTAAAAGCCTGTGGCAGGTCATTCAGGAATTGAACCGATATTTTCGGGGATGGTGGAATTATTTCCGGCTTACAGAGGCAAAATCATTCCTCAAAGGGCTCAAAATCTGGATAATGCGACGGCTGAGAAGCCTTGTTTGGAAACAATGGAAAAATCCCAAAACCAGGGTTCGTAACCTTGAGAAACTTGGTATTTCTCACCAGGATGCCATGCTATGCGGCAATGCCCGAAAAAAGTATTGGCACATGAGCAAAATCAAGTGGGTGGCCATTGCCATGCCTGAACGATATTTTATTGATCAAGGATTATATCTGCCCGGGAACTGATTCCTAAAATCAGCCGAACCGCCCTGGTACGTGATCCGTATGCCGGGTGGTGTGGGAGGGCTCCTCAGTGATGGGGAGTCCTATCCCGATTCGGTCCTACCAGCTATTTAGCCGAAAATTCGGCCTGAGTCTTCTGTATGGCTTTTGCCATTTCTGCCTGCATGGCTGGCATCATCTCTGCCATGTATGGGCCAAACTTGCTCATTGCAGACTTGCCAACTGGAGATCCATAGAAATCTGCAAGAGCAGATAATTCGTCCGCAGAAAAATATTTAACCATTGCTCCCCGCATAGCTGCACTGAGTGCCTCTATATCGAGATTTTTAGTTAGCGTGGCCTTAAATGCATCCCGCTGTTCTTCCGGTAACTGCATTGAAACTTTCTCGGCCATATCACGGAACAAATTTTCTGGTGGTGTAGTTTGAAGGTATTTGACAGCCTCTCTCTCTCTATTTTCAGGAGTGTCTGGCATCGCGAAAGCGCTGGTCCATATCAACAAGATACAGATAGAAATTAATATTTTTTTCATCTTTACTTCCTTATCTTAATTAACCGAACGTGGAGTTCAGCGGAAGCCGCGCTGTTCGCGGCTTCCGCTGGAACGAGTTGTTGGCGTAATTATTTATATAAAATACAATAACTTAAATTTTAAGCGCTTTCATCATGGAGGGAATACGAACTAGACTATTTGTCGCTTTTCATAGCTGCGATTTTTTCGTCGAACGCACTTTTAATTGCCTTCAACTCATTCGAAAAAATTTCATCATCTTTTAAATTATCATTAATTAGTTTTTCATGCATTTGACTAAACATTTGAATGGTTTTCAAATTCAAGCCGAATTTCTTATCAATTTTTTCATGATAGTATATTTCATGATTTAATTGCGTCGCAATTATACTTGCTTCAGGTATTTTTAGATAATATTCAGAATAGTATTGAGTTCCAAGAAAAGATTCTATTATCCTTTTAATATCTTTTAGCTCTGATATGTATATATCTCTTGCGATATTATCTGATCTTATAACTCCATTCTCAACACAACCTGCAGAAGCACAGTAGAATCTCAAGCATGCTGACATTAACAATGATTTGCTTTTCTTTATCTCGGAATTAAAAACAAATTTAGCCGTATGATATGCAGTTACAATAGACGCGATAACTCCTAGCCCAGCTATCAATTCACTATACATATCCCACCTCAAAAATATGATTTACGATTTTATTTCTATCGAAATTATTATTTTTGGTAAACAATCTCATGTCCTATCATCTTTGATCGCCAACGGCGGAGCTGAGCAGAATCTGTCTAATTTCGGATCGAGCTTGCTCGAAATCCGAATATTAGACAAATTTCTGTTCCAGCGGCTTGATAGGTGAAGCCTTTAGGCGGAACCTGTCAAGCCGCTGGGGCAGTTCTGCTCAGCTCCGCCGATAGGCTCGTCCGCGCAGCGGGCGAGCCTATCGGGGAGCTCAGCCGCCCGGAGACTACAACCGAGTACTTCCCCCAAATTAAATTCTTTTCAAAAACCAAGAGATTTCAAAAAGCCGCTAGCTCTCCGGGTCGGCCTGCAGCGTTTTGTTGTGCAATATTCTTTGTTACCAATCAGGAAATATATCTATCTAAAAGTTCGGGAGGTCCTGTGATAACCGATATATAGCTATCTGGGACAATGACGGCCTCACTCTTAAAGGCTACCTGAATTCCACCAAAGAAATAAATCTTCCATACTGAGATATCATTTTCATCATAATTTTGCATTTTACCGCTATACTTAATTGTATCAATCCCAAGTCTGACATCAACCGTTAAATCAGTTTGGATAGAGCTAAATAATTTTTCTGTAAAAAGGACACCTTTCTCGCTTGGGCTAAAGGCTTTTACTGAATGGGAAAGGGGTAAATATTTGCCCCAATGTTTCCACATCAACCCTTTTACAGCATACCTTGAAAATTCATAAATATTTTCGGAATCGAAATCTATTGCCATGGCTTTGATTGTGGAGCCATTCTCCGTTCTATAATATATATTTTGTTGAGATGTTCTAATTTCTTGATGTAATTTATGATTTTTATTTAATCGTTTTGGGACCTGGTTCGATAATTCATCCAAGGCGTTATAATGATGACCACCAAATGGTAAAACAGTCGAAATATACAACTCCAGCTTAGATTTTTTTACATTGCACCTTTTACATACAGGGGCTTGGGGTAAATTATTGCGGTCCTTTTCTGCAAAAAACTTTCTAGGAAATATATGATCCCCTGTAAATGATCTTTCATTGCGACAGAATGCGCATAGTTTATTTTTATATTTTTTACTATTGCCCATTGATAAAATAAACGCTTAAAAATTAGGTAAATAGAGCTCTCTCTTTAAAGCACAACGGGGAGCTGAGGGGCCAGGCTTTTGACCCTAAAAGCTCCGATAAAAAGACTAATTTTCCTGAACCAGGCACTTCCGAAAGGCCGCTCTGTAAGCCTGGTCCCTCTTCCGGGTAAAGGCATCGGTTACCCGACGCCCTCCCCACAGACCCGTACGTGAAGATTTCCCTCATACGGTTCCTCGACTCCGGCCCTTTTACCGAGCCATCGACCAATCAGGCGACACCCCGATTGGCGCATAACTTTGCTGCCCTTGCAGCCTTTCAGATATTGTGAACAATCCGGGGCCTAGGCAGGGGATATCCGGTAAGAAACCTGCTGAACTTTTTATAGCTCAATCTCCCGTTTCTATGCCTTTGGCCAAGCCAATGTTTCCACGCTGAGGCAGCGTATTCATACACCACCTCCAGCACCTTAAAATTGCTCCGTACTCCGAAGTATTGATAAAATCCCATTAGCTTGCTGCACAACGTTTCCTGCTGACTTCGTATGGAGTCATGCCTGTGCTCTTTGCACCAGCTCCACAGCATCCGCATGAACCGATTGCGCCTTTTACGGGCGGTTTTCTTTTTGATCACCCAGTTGCCTTTAAGGCTTCTGCCCCAGTAGTATGTAAACCCGAGGAAGTCAAACGTCCCCTGTGGTTTTCCTTTCCGGGCCGGTTTCCCGAATGCAATCAGGCGTGTCTTTTTCGGGTGAAGCTCAAGAGAGTGGCGCTTGAACCGCTTTGGCAGTACCTCCAACAACCTCTTGGCATCTGATTCCAGTTGAAGTCCAACGATGAAATCATCGGCAAACCTGATCAGAAAGCTTTTACCCGTCAACCGAGGTTGAACCTCTTTTGCAAACCAGTCGTCCAGCACGTAGTGCAGGAAGATATTGCTGAGTATCGGTGAAATCACGCCGCCTTATGCAAAGAAAGTAATTATGCAAAGTAACCCGCAAAATTTCTAGCAATTCAAGGGCTTCTCGTTGATTTACTTCGCATAATCTCCGCTAATGATGAGCGATCAAAAGCTAACAAAATCATTGAAGGAGACGTTTTTATGCAGAAGAAACCATTGAAAGAGCTGTTACAAGAATTAGAGCGGGAGCTACTGCGGCTCGGTTACACCGAAGGCTCCATGAGATTTTACCGCAACCGTTGGAAGAAAATCAATCAGTTCGCTGAGGAACGGGAGGAGATTTTTTATTCAGAGCAGCTTGGGATCAACTATCTCGAACACAGTCATCAGATCCTTGAGAAGGATTTTGACAAAACCCTATCCCAAAAGGATACGCAGGAACTCCGTATCATCCGTATGATTGGAGACTTCCAGCTCCATCACACTGTTCTCCGACGATACTATAAGCATCGGGAATTGCTAACAGATTCCTATTACATGGGGATCAGCACGAGTTTTAGAAAGTACTGCGAGCGCAAAGGTCATTCCAAAGTAACCGTAGATCATTACGTGAATCAATCTGAGCGTTTCATGGATTATCTTGTTTCCCAAAGAATCAATGATTGCCATGAAATCGAGCTTCCTATGATCAATGGGTATATACGGACTCTGGCCGGATATACCTATAAAACAGTCGAACAGAACATATGCTCCATACGTTCTTTTTTGAGGTATTTGCAGGCGCAGGATATCCTGAAAACGGATCTGGCTTCGAAGACACCAATGATTCAGGCTCGTAAACAGACACGGATCCCATCTGTCTGGACGAAGGAAGAGTTGGATGCGCTGATAAGCGCCATTGATCGCGGAAATCCAAAGGGAAAACGTGACTATGCCATTATCCTCCTTGCTTGCGTGTTGGGTCTTAGAGTCACTGATATCAAAAACCTTACATTCGGTTGCTTCCACTGGGAAATGAAAAACCTGATATTTACCCAGTCAAAAACAAGAGAGACAGTAACCCTGCCGATTCCCTCCGAAGTTGGATGGGCAGTCATTGATTATCTGAAATATGGCAGGCCAAAAGTGAATTCTCCTATTCTTTTTGTGAGGCATGTGGCGCCATTTCTGCCCTTTTCAGAAGGTGATCATCTGTATCAGATAATCCGTGACTATATGCGGATTGCACATCTACCTACTTTAAAGAAGCACCGTGGCATGCACTCTCTCCGCCATACTGCAGCTTCAAGAATGCTTGAGCATGACACCCCGCTTGCTGTCATCTCGGATATCCTGGGCCATACGGACACAGACTCTACAGCAGTTTACTTGAAGGTGGATATCAATAAACTGAAAGAATGTTGCCTGGATACTCCGGAGGTGGGCTCATGAGCAACTACCTGTTCAGAGGTCCATTTGCGGAGCACATCAGAAACCATGTCCAGTTGAAGCAAGCGATTGGGTATAAATATGAGGCAGAAGCAGAACATCTGTTAAGGTTCTCCTGCTTCACCGCTGAAAAATACCCCGAAGCATCGCTCCTTTCAAAGGAAATCGTGCTGGATTGGTGCTCAAGAAAGAATTATGAGGCACAGGCCAACCAGTGTGCAAGGTCCTCCATGCTGCGGCAGCTTGCCATATATATGGAAGGTGTTGGGATTGGCGCATACGTCATCCCAAAAGGTTATTACCCGACAGCACAGCAGTATGCCCCCCACATCTATACGGAAGATGAACTGCAGCGATTCTTCCATCAGACAGATCAATGTCACTATGTCGGTGAGTGTCCATATCGCCATCTCATCATGCCGGTATTCTTCCGGATGGTTTATGCCTGTGGCCTTCGCTCCTCGGAAGCAAGGCTTCTGAAGGTAGAAGATGTGGATATAGATGCAGGCATACTGGGCATTCATCATTCAAAGAAAGACAACAGCCGTCTGGTTGCGATGTCAGACAAGCTTACAGGTCGATGCCGGAGCTACTCTGAAAATGTGCATAGACTATCAAAGGGACCTGATTGGTTTTTCCCGGGACTGAATGGAAAACCAATGACTGTAGGAAACATCTACCACAATTTCAGACGATTCCTGTGGAGAGCCGGCATTTCTCATGGCGGGAGGGGAAAAGGTCCGAGAGTACACGATTTTCGTCATACTTATGCCTGCCAATGCTTGAAAAAATGGGTGATGGAAGGAAAAGACATCGCCGCATATCTTCCTGTACTGAAAACATATATGGGACATGATTCCTTTGAGGAAACAGCCTATTACCTCAGGCTTACGGCTGATATCTTTCCGGACATATCCATTAAGCTCGAAGGATGTTATCCCGATATCATTCCCCGACTGGAGGGTGATGTCCATGAAACCTACTGATTTCGCTATTCACCTTACGGGATTCCTGTCCGTGTATCTGCCTCGGCAGAAAAATGCCAGTAACAATACGATCTCATCCTACCGTGATACTTTTAAATTGTTGCTCCGTTACTGTCAGGAACAGAAGGACATACCCGTCGAAAAGTTGAATCTGGACATGTTGACCCATGTAATGATAGCTGATTTTCTGGAATGGATTGAAAAAGAACGTAAATGCAGCATTGCAACCAGGAACCAGAGGCTTGCAGCCATACATTCCTTTTTCAGGTATGCACAGTATGAGGAACCATCGGGAATCCTTCATTTCCAAAAGGTAATTGCCCTGCCGGTCAAGAAGGCATCCAAGCCGTCGGTACCGCATCTGACGCCGGAGGCGATGAAACATTTATTATCACAGCCCGATAAGATGACTGTAAAAGGCAGACGAGACCTGACGCTTTTGAGCGTCCTTTACGATTCCGGATGCAGGGTGCAGGAATTAGTCACGCTCAGGGTACGGGATGCTGTACTGGAAAATCCGGCAGTGCTTATTCTCACCGGGAAAGGCAATAAGGTGCGCAGAATTCCGCTTATGAAAAACACGCTGGCTTTGCTACAACATTACATCCAGGAGCATTTTCTCGATAAAGATTGGAAAAGTGACTATCCGCTCTTTGTCAATAAGCAGCATAACAAACTCACCAAGGAAGGCATCGCTTACATCATCTCTCAGCATGTGGTCTCAGCAAGAAAGGCATCAGCGAGTGTGCCGGAGAAAGTGACACCCCATATGTTTCGGCACAGCAAGGCAATGCACCTGCTGCAGGCTGGCGTTAGCCTCATCTACATCCGGGACTTTCTTGGACATGAGGATATTAAAACTACCGAAATTTACGCAAAATGTGATTCCGAATTGAAACGTCAGGCTATTGAGAAGGCCTATCCAGATCTGGTAGACAGCAATCTTCCAGATTGGAGCAAGGATGCTGCATTGCTCGACTGGCTTTCAAGCCTGAAGTAGTCGTGATATTATGCAAAGTAAATTCAGGGAAGCTGCTGGAAATCTGGCAGCTTTAGCGATTTACTTTGCATAATCGTTTACTTTGCATAAGGAGGTTTATGCAAAGCTTTGCATAAACCTCCTTGAGGCGTACCCTTGTCCGGGTACTCTATAATGTCGCTCTCAAGTACCCCGGCTTTCAGCCATTTGCCGATCAGCCGCAGGATTCCCCCGTCGTTTACCCGGGTTCGAATCAGATCCCGGAGCAGCTTATGGTCAATATTATCAAATAGTCCGGTAATATCTGCGCTTAAAATCCAATTGGTATTCAGTGCATAGCACCTCTCTCTTATCTCAGCAATTGCCAGGTGTTGGCTGTGCTTTGATCGAAAGCCGTGGGAAAAGTCGTGAAATATCGGTTCATAAACTTCACTGAGAATGGTAGTCACCGCCTTCTGGACTATCTTGTCCTCCAATGCCGTGATGCCTATTGGCCGCTGCGTCCCGTCTTCCTTGTCTATCCAAATGCGTTTCACCGGCTGCGCTGCGTACTGACCTCTTTTCAGCCGCAGATAAAGATTATAGAGGTTTTCGTCAAGGTGGGCTGAGTATTCTTCCGCCGTCACCTTGTCCACTCCGGTGGCACTGTTTTTACGCAACTGTCGAAACGATTTGTTTAGCAGGAACAGGTCAACTTTGTGGGCCAGAGATGTAAACGTCATCTGCCGGTTTGCTTTCGCCATTGATCTGATATGGACAAGCGACGACTCCGGCACCAGTATGGGTGGGGCTTCGGCTGACCTTTCTTTTGTGTTTCCCTTGAATTTCATAGCAGTCTGCGACGCAATTTTCCGGCTGTCCGTTGATATGGTTTGTGATCTCTGTGTATCTCCCATAGTTCCTGCCGGAAAAACGTTATACCCTGCCTCTCCTTTCCTTCAGCGGGTCGCTTTGGGCACCACTTCCCCGCCTTACCGTTCGGGTTTCAGTCCCCCGTACATCGGTATTATGATCGGCTAAGACTTCCGAATGTCCTTCCCGGGATCGTTCGTTTTTAGCTATCCTCCCCCGGTACCTTCTTTGCCCCCCACTTTTCTGTTCCAAGCATCAGGAGTGAGAGATTCCTGATGCCTCAGGTGTTTTACCTCCCGGACGGTATCCACCTCACCGTTTCTGCAAAAGGAGGCATCCGGACCTCCCCAGTTCCCGAGCTACCCCTTTGAGAACATGCCCTGGTCGAAGACCCCGGTGGTGACTCACAGGCTTGCCATAGCGCCTGTAAGTCTGCTGCCTTCCGTCACGCTGGAATGCGTCGGCTTTCCCCCCGCAATTGCAGGGTTTATCCTTATGGACCACAACTATACATTTTTCGGAGCTCAGTGCAGAGCCTGCAATCTTGTTCCATCCAGCTTCAGACCTCCGTCTCCGGTTTTGCCTGTGGATTTCACTAATGAACTGCCGGCTACGCTTTGTTCATGTGGGACTTGCACCCACTGGGTAACATTATCGAATTTCATCATCCTGTTCGGTTGAATCCCAACGATTCGGATTTATCTGGGCACGACCAGCGTTTTGTTCGATCTATGATCTTAATATGACTTGCTCTTTCGCTAATTCAACAATAGTGTCCGCAATCATTTTCTTTGTTTTTTGACCTGCATCAGTTTGACCAGCGATTGTTATTTCACCTAACTCTCCCCAGTTTTTTTTAAATACACATTTCCCTTTTTGAAATATATCTCTTCTCTTTCTATCTGGCAATTCGATGAGCATACTCACAAGATCTCTGAATTTGTTGTTTTCTTCAAGATTTCTCTGAATTTTAGCTATTGTGTTTTCCTGTTTAAAACGATCCAAATCATCCCAAGTGAAACATTCAGTTGCAGATTCTCCATAACTCTGTCTAACGAATAGCTTCTGCTGTTCTATGATTAGTTGGATTAATAATTTTTCCGCATCCTTATCATTAATTAACTCATCCTTTTTTTCTATATCAATATTTTGAGATGAATTCTCTTGAGCTATATTAAAGTTAATTTCCTTGCTTCCACCTGAGCTGCCTTTAAATCGGAAAAGAATATGTTGAGTGACTGGAATAATGACGGTTATAGTGGCGCCGATAATACCAACAATAATTCCGATACTGGTCCATTCTGCATTTTTTGAAATGGCATATAAGGACACTGCTGTGACACAGATAGTTGCAATCGTCCCCACCACTGCAAATACTTTTATTTCATGTTTCATTGATTGTTTTCCACATCGAACGGCGGAGCTGAGCAGAATCCGTCTAATTTCGGGTCGAGCTTGCTCGGAACCCGAATATTAGACGGATTTCTGTTCCAGCGTCTTGATAGGTGGAGCCTTTAGGCGGAACCTGTCAAGACGCTGGGGCAGTTCTGCTCAGCTCCGCCGATAGGCTCGTCCGCGCAGCGGGCGAGCCTATCAGTGAAATAGGCAGAATGGGCCAATATGGTAATAGGCAGATTCTGTCTATTGAATTCATAAAAATTTTGTGTATTATATTACACAATAAATATTACCCTGGAAATATATTGAGTTCCTACCACATGGAAAATCAGAAATCAACACGGGAAAACGAAATTAAAAGGTTTTGGGATAATTACATAAACCGTCTGAAGAACATTGGTATTAAAGGGAATGTGATCAGATGGTATGTGATCAGAGCCGAGCAGTATATCAAGGCGTTCCCTGATAAGCGTCTGGCTGAACACGGCCCGGAAGATGTGGGCGCCTATATGGAACAACAGGGGGCGAAAGGTGGGATTGAGGACTGGCAGTTCAGACAGATTGTGGATGCTATACAGAATTTGTTTGCGATGCTTGGTGTAAAGTGGCTGCCCGAGGTGGACTGGCAATTCTGGATGGATTCAGCCGCATCCCTGGCACAATCCCACCCCACTGTTGCGGTGGGCACATCGGTCAAGAAAACCATTGATCACCTGTCGAATATAAAACACTCAAAACTTGCCGATGTTCGAAAACTTCATACCGATGTTCTGGAGCAGCTGCTTGTGGAATTGCGGACACGAAGATATTCCATAAGAACCGAGCAGTCTTATGAATCATGGGTGACACGTTTTATCTCCTTTTGCGGAAACCGGGAGCCGAAAAATCTTGGAGGCAGCGAGGTTGTCAGTTTTCTCCAGCACCTTGCCGTCCAGCGAAATGTTGCGGAAAGCACCCAGAATCAGGCGTTGAATGCCCTGGTCTTCTTTTATGACAAAGTGCTCAAACAACCCGTGGGTGACATTGGTAATTTTGTACGCGCCCAACGCCCCAGGCGGCTGCCCGTGGTTTTAACCCGAAGCGAAGTGGCAAAAATTCTCGACCATTTGGATGGCAGGCAAAAGCTGATGGCGTCCCTGCTTTACGGTACGGGCATGCGGTTGATGGATTGTGTCAGGCTCAGGGTTCAGGATATTGATTTCGGGTACCTGCAGATCGTAATCAGGGACGGAAAAGGTAAAAAGGATCGTGTGGTGCCTTTTCCCGAACGGCTTGTCAAGGAGCTTAAGGCCCATCTGGGCCAGGTGCGTGCGACCCACAAAACCGATCTGGAGAATGGATTTGGGGAAACATACCTTCCCGACGCCCTTGACCGGAAATATCCCAATGGTGCAAAAGAGTGGGGATGGCAGTATGTGTTCCCCAGCGGCCGCCTTTCCGTTGATCCAAGAAGCGGAAAGACGCGCCGTCACCATATCCACGAGAACGGTCTGCAAAAAGCCATAAAAAAGGCGGCCCGGGACGCGGATCTTGCCAAAAGAGTAAATTGTCACGCCCTGCGCCACAGTTTTGCCACACATCTTCTGGAAAGCGGTTATGATATCCGCACAGTGCAGGACCTGCTCGGCCATGCTGACGTATCCACAACCATGATTTACACACATGTTCTTAATCGCGGGGGAAAAGGTGTGCAAAGCCCCCTGGACGTTTTATAGACGGGCATTCCCCTTCTGTCTGTCAATCCACCCTTGATCCGGGCCGGGATTCATGGCAATGCAAGCCCCAGGCAGGAAGCAGGCTGATCCGCCGGGCTGTCAGGCCGGAGGCAGCGGCATCCCAGTGGCTTTGCCTGCTCTTTGAAAGGGTATCTCCTGGGTCATGATGACCCCTGCCAGAACCAGGGTGGAGGCCATATACTGGACAGTTGAAAAATGCTCTTCCAGGACAATGGCATTCATGACCAGGGTCAGAACCGGGATGAGATTTATAAAGGCCGTGGCCTGGCTGGCCGGAATCCGGGAAACCCCGAAATTATAAAACGCATAGGCCCCAATGGTGATCACCACACCCAGGTAGATGATGGCCCACAACGCAACGGGATCCTGGGGTACCAGGGGCCCGGTATCCTGGATGAGCATGAACGGAAGATAGAATGCTGTTCCGGCAAAGGCCTGGATAAAGGCCAGAAACATGGGGTTGTAACGGCCCGCCAGTTTTTTCAGGGATATGGTGTAGCCGCCGGCACAGAGCATGGCAATGAGCTCAAAAGTATTGCCCAGAAGGGGATTGGGGCCGTGGGGGTCCGGCGGAGATGCCAGGCTGAGCCACAAAGCGCCGCCGGTGGCCACAAAAAATCCCGTGAAGGTCCTGGTGTCCAAACGCTCCTGTAAAAAAATCCAGGCGCCCAGGGCGGTGAACAGCGGCACCATGGTTGTGAGCATCCCGGCCTGGGAGGCTGATGTATATACCAGCGCCCGGGTTTCAAAAAAAAAATAGAGACAGGGTTCACATAAAACCAGCATCACCAGAAACTTTATATCCTTTTGCCGGATTTTGGGTCTGTTTTTAAAGACAAAGGAAAAGGAAAAGGAAAAGGGGATGGCGCACAGGCTGGCAATGAACATGCGGGCAAAGATGATATGGGTGGGATGGCAGGTCCGCAACGCCAGTTTCTGGGCGGCAAAGGTGCTGGCCCACAGCACCATGGCTGCGACCAGGCATGGGTATGCAACGGTTATGTGTTTTATCGGTTTCATGGAAAGCCCCCTGGGTAATCAAATAACATTGACATCTCTACAGGCCGTGGTATTGATTGTCAATCAAAAGGACTGGCCGAGCGTTCCGGCAATAAAGTCCTGATCCTTTACATCAGGGAGCTGGCGGATTCACTTTACGATAAGTATTTGAAGATCACATACATTGGTGTTGGTGGGGCCGGGTTTGAACAAATACCCTGCCGTATCAAAGTAAGTATATGAATCATTTCTGCCCAGGTAGTCTTGGATATCCAGGCCTGCCTGGTTTCCACTTCTAAGAACATCCAGGGATGCAAAGGCCCCGGCCGCATCCGTGGGACCGTCATTGCCGTCCGTGGCTCCTGAAAGAAAAAATATATTTTCAATGCCCCAAGGATTGTTTTCAAGCTCCTGGAGAAAAGAGAGGGCCATCTCCTGGTTCCGGCCGCCTTTGCCGTTTCCCCGGATGGTCACCGTGGTCTCTCCGCCGGCAAGCACACAGACCGGATGTTTTGGGGGCAGACTGCCAAGGGCCAGGTCCTGGGCCATGCCGGAAAAGACTTTGGCAATTTCCCGGGCTTCACCGGTGATCCGGGAACCTAGCACCAGGGTGTTGTACCCCAGGCTCTCCGCCTTTTGCCGGGCTGCAGTCAGGGCCGCCAGGTTATTGCCTAAAAGAATATTGTGTACCTTTGAAAAAACCGTTTCATCCCTGGCGTCACCCTCGTCACTTTCCTGCTCTGCCCCTGCTTCAAGCATTTTGGCCGCCCCGGCCGGCAGCCGGGAAGACAATCCGTACTTTTTGACAATGCCAAGGGCCTGAGCAAAGGTGGTAAAATCCGGTGCGGTGGGGCCCGATGCAATGGCGCCAAGGTCATCGCCCACCACGTCGGAAAGGATTAAACTTACCGATGTGGCCGGATACATATGCCGGGCAAGTTTTCCGCCTTTGATACCGGAAAGCTGTTTTCGCACACAGTTAATTTCGTTGATGCCCGCCCCGCAGGCCAGAAGCAGTTCCGTGGTTTTCTGTTTGTCGGCAAGGGTGACAGTGATGCCCCGGCATTCCCCCGGGCAGGATAAAAGGGCGGATCCCCCCCCGGAAATCAGATTGATGAACAGGGTGGTGTCATCCCCTTTTGCGGCGATGTCAATGATCTGCCGCGCTGCCCGTGCGCTGTTTTCATCCGGGACCGGGTGGCCTGCCTCAATGATTTCAATTTTATTTAAAGTGTTGGTGTGTCCTTTTTTTACGGAAATGAGTCCGCCGGAAAGCTTTGACCCAAGGATCTCTTCCATGGCCCTTGCCATGGGCGCTGTGGCCTTGCCTGCGCCAAGTACATAAATTTTGTCAAACTTATCCAAATCCAGGCACGTATCCCGGTTGTCAAGGCGGATCTGAAGGGTATTGCCGGCCAGGGCGACCCTTGACCGCACCATGGCGTACGGGTCCACCCGTTTAATTGCCGCCTGGTATATGGCTTTCAGATCAGAAAAAGGCCGGCACAAAGACTTATCTTTTCCCAATCCCCGAATAACTTTGCTGTCTTCCATGTTTTGATGCCGGGGTATCACTCCGAATCTCCTGTTTTTTCCAGCAGATCAGCCAGAAGCCGGGCGGCCTTATCAATATATGAGTCGGGTAAAAAGTTTTTCATGGCTTTGCTGTCTGCAAAGAACATGAGCATGGCCTGGGCAAAGTGCCTGTTGCTCATAAGAAACTGGGTATAATGGGGTTGCCTGGGCCTGGGGCTGGAGATGAGATAGGTATCAACAAATATCCGGTAAAATTCCCTTTGGGGCCGGTAATGGACGGCAAAGGCATGGAGCCGCCGGCTGATTTCGGGGATGGCGTCTTTGGGCGGCACTTTTTTGAGGGCGTACTCTTCAAGGGTAAGAAAGCTTTTTTCCATAAATGCCGACCGTATGCTGCTCATAATGTCCCGGTCCTTGTCATGGGTCACGTCACAGATCCTGTCACAAAAATTTAAAACCTCTTCCAGGGATTCAAAGCCGGTTTTAAGAGTTAATGCCACATATGCGCTTTTTACATCTTTTTTTTCAGCTCCAAGCCGGGATTCATCCATATCAAGGTGTTCAATGGCCCGCTGAAGTTCAGACAACCTCATTCCCACCCGTTCCAGTATCCTGCTGCGGTTGCCCTCTTCCATGGATACCCGGTTGATTTTGTCTGCAAGGTCCCTGTACATCACATGGAAAAGATCGTTCACCGGGGCATGGAAGGCCGGATCCCGGGTCACTTCCCTGCAGAATCGTGTAATGTGCGGCAGGTTGAACAAAAGATTCATCCGGAACCGCAGGGTGGACACAGCCATTTTCTCCGGCATCTGCCCCTGTTCAATTTTTTGAGGCCATACGTCGAAAAACAGCCACAACACATTTTGCCTGAGCTTGGAAAATGTATCGCCGATAATGGACCCGGAAGACAGTCCCAGAATCTGACACAACCGATAGGCCATATCCAGAAACCGGTCTATTTTTTTTATCAGCCCATAGATGGCGGCATCCAGTTTTGCCATGGATTTGAAGAACTCTTTTTTGTTCTCCTGGCCGGCAACAGTCTGGGCACGGGCATAAAGCAATTTGGTGAATAAATCGTTGTAGCCTGAAATCTCCTTCTGGGCTTTACCGGTGATGGAACCAAGGGTTGTTTTTTCCATGCTCGGCAGTTTGGCTCCTGCCAGACGGCAGATCAGGTCTGCGTCATTAATATCTTTAATGTAGTCAAACCAGGGCTTGTCCCGGGCCATGCTGAAAATAAGCCTTTTCAGGGTGTTGGACACAAGGCGTTTATAGTCCCTGCCCGCCGTACTTTTTTTGACAATGGACTGCATATCAGGGTTGACCACACTGTCGTCATTATTCCCCAGATTGGCTTTTACCTGGTGGAAAAAGGTGATGATGACATTTGTGGTGAGCAGTTCAATGGTCGTTTTATTGTCCGCATCCTGAATATCCTCCTGGGAAAAACTGGCCTCGGGATCAAAGGAGACAGCCGGGAGATCCTCAACCATTATTTTAAACAGTGTATAAAGCTCCTGGATATACTGGTCCGAGAGAACAAACGGATTTTTGTCCATCTCTTCAAGAAAAAACCGGGTAACTCTTTTGATGGGAATAAGGGGATAACCACGCTCATCTTCGGGGTATTTTTTTACGGGTGCCAGGCCGTCACCACCCTGGCGCATGATTTCGGGCATGCCAATGGCATACAGGCTGTCCCGGAAGGTATGGATTCTATTTTCGTGCAGTATTTTCAAGGATATCTATTCCCAACGCCGTGTCACCATCTCTGGTGACAAGGGTCTGAAGGATCTTTACGTTATTTCTGGTCTCAAGGATTTCCACAGATACATCCGGGCCCTTAATTATGGTTCCCGGGATAACCTCTCCCGAGACAACCGCCAGGGACAACCCTGGATTGCGGTGCTGCCACAGGGTGAAATTGCTCTGTTCGCTCCTCAGTTTTTCAATGGCGTTTTCCAAAAGATCTGCTTCACTCCTGAATTTTGCCTTTTGTTCTTTTTTCTTTTCAATGCGGTCCAGCAGCTGGTTGAGCACCATGTCTAAACGCACCATCAACCGGTTGTTCACCTGTATCCGGGATTTGAGTTCACGCGGGGGGGTATTTTCCGGGCTTTTTGTCAATGAATGGTTTTCCAGTCTTGCCAGATCAATTTCGTGGACCAAGGCCAAAGTATCTGTTGTGTACCGCAAAATCTCATCATCCAGGGTTCTTAGCTTTTCATGGATCTTCTCCCGTCTTTCGGAAAAATGCTCTATTTGCCCCTGGATATTTTTCAGCTCCCGGTCCGTGAAGGCATCCACACCAAAGGTAATGGTGTTGGGCACGGATTTTTCAGTACCCAGATGCTTGGTGAACAGGCCTTTATTGCAGGTGATGTCCGAAGATATGACTTCTCCGTTTTTGATGATCACCGCACCCGAGGTGACGATGCGGCTGTCCAGGATCTCTTTGTCCACGGTGAGGTTGCCCAGGCAGTAAATGATGGAGTTCTGCACAAATCGCACATTGACATTGCCCAGCGCATATACACGGCCGCCGATCATCCCGTTGAGGACCGTAACGTCTCCTGTGGCCCGGATCTCTCCGCCGTCCACTGTGCCGATACGGACCACATGGCCCATGGCCTTGAACCCGGCCTTGAGCGTACCCTTAATGACGATATCTCCGTTATAGTCAATGTGTCCGGTTTCAAAATTGACATCCTGGGAGATTGTAACAGCCCGGGATACCTGAACTTTGTCAGATCTGTCAAGGGCGGGGGTGCCGCTGATTTCCGCATGGAGTTCAAGGCCGTCTAAAGAGCCGACAACCCCTGTGGCGTACTTCAGGGCGATGTCAGTCACACCGGGAACGGATATAACCTGGTCAAAGATATTTCTACCTTCACTGGCCTGGATCATGGGGAATTTCCTGGCCAGCAGACTCCCTTTTTTTACCCAGGGTATGGGGCCTCTTTCTTTAAAATCGATTGTGCCGTCCTCATGAATGCCTCCGGCCTTGAGATGGTCTGTTTCAAAAAAATATTCGATCCTGGCACTCCTGCCCGGAACCGGATTGGTCCCCTGGGCCACCCGGAACGGATTGGTTTTGAATCCCGAAGAATTTATGAAGCCCTCCATTTCCGATGGTTTCACCAGGCCGTAAACAATGCCGTTATCCTCCAGTTGTTCAATAATTTTTGCGGCAGTTACCGTGTCTTTAAAGGTCCCTGTTTTTTTTATAAAAGCCGTCATGCCGGGGGCATCAATTTCCAGGGCCACACCGCAGTCAAGCTCCCTGACCAGGGCGTGGTCTGCCTGTGGGGCGTCAGGATCTTCCGAAGGCCGGGCCGCCGGCCGGGCGCTGCCCCGGGGCTGCTGCTCGCTTTGAAGCTGCTGTATAACCTGCTGATGCTGTTCCTGGTTAAGTGTTCGGTCCTGTATCCATATTGTACCGATAAATTCGGGTTGCTGTTTTTCCGCAATTTTGTTTTTCTGCCGGTCCATCTCCTGCAGGAACAGTTCTTTGCTGACAAACCCCAGGTCAACGGCACACTTTCCAAAAGCCTGACTTTTCTGAATATTTTTCAGCGCCGCATAAATGGCCAGCAGCACTTTCATCTGTTTGTCGTTAAGAAAATTTTCCTTTTCGAAATAGATCTTTAACGCAAGATCCAGATTCTCTGCGCCGCGACATGCCTCAAGGGCTTGTGAGCATTGGGCTTGTGTTATAAATTTTTTCTGTAAGGCAAGTTTCTCAAGCATATAAATCGTCGTGTTAAAGGAAAAATCCCATATTGTCGCAGGCTGCCGACCGTCGTGCAACCTAAAACTTTGAATAACAGCCATGGGCTGACCTGACATATCAGCTGCCAGGCCCAGCCCACAACAAAGATTAAAAGAGATCTGAGTGACTTACCCAGTCTTTCATATAAAATACAAAGAATAAACTGCGTCGGGAGGTCAATTGTGATTTATTGTGGCCCATCAAGGGTAAAACATCAAGACAAAACAAAAGATTCCGGCAGGTTTGGCCAAATTCAGCCTGGTTTTCAAAACAACCACCAGGGTCTGCAAAGCGCCAGTTATGGTATTTTTTAGCGACTGCTAATCAATGCAATGTATTTGCCAATAAATATTTGACAAAACCCGTGGTTGGTTTTATTACAGGGGTGGCCGCGCCTCCGGGTATGCGGATAAGACATACCGGTGCCAAAAAATATCCCATCTCAGGATCGAACCGAACCTGGGACGCAAAAAGATATTGTATTTTAAGAATACGAATGGCGCCTCTTATGGTTTAGAGGCGGCCGAATGTCCATGCCTGCAAAGAATTCGGGTGAAACAGGGCAGATCTGCAAAGATGCATTCTAAATGATGACACGAAGGAGGTTTTACATTGGAACGCTACACCATTGAGTCAGATCCGAAAAAAAGCAGGCTGCCGGCCCGGTTAGATTTCCTCCAAAGCGCCACCGGCCTTGTCCTGGGGCTGTTCGTATGGGCGCACATCATTTTGACCGCCAGTATCATCCTGGGGCCCAAAGCCTTTAACTGGGTGGTCCGGAATATGGAACTGGGATTCTTGTCCCACACCGGACATGGTTACCCCATTGCCGCCTTTTTCGCCGTGCTCATTGTGTTCACCTTGTTTATCATGCATGCCCTGCTGGGCATGGGGAAATTTCCCGGTTCCTGGGAACAGCTCCGCATCATGAAGGAGCAGATGGCCTTGATAAAGCATCAGGATACCAATTTGTGGTATATCCAGGCCCTGACCGGATTTATCATGTTTTTTGCGGGCTCTGTCCACCTGTACGCCATGCTTAGCCATCCGGGGTCCATGGATTCCTATCTGTGCGCCCACAGGGTCGTGTACAATCATATGTGGTTTATCTACCTGATTCTGCTGGCCTGTGTGGCCTTGCACGCGAACATCGGCCTTTACCGCCTGTGCATGAAATGGGGCTGGTTCCAGGGTGCTGACCACCAGCGCAGCCGGAAAACCCGGGCGAAACTTAAAAAGCTCATGGACAGGCTCATTATCATTTTTCTGTCTGCGGGCCTTCTGACTCTTCTGGTTTTTGTGTTCATCGGTCTGCGCCATCACGATGATGAACCCCATGAGCCCAGCTATGCCACCCAGCGCCATGACGTTGAACCTGCTGAAATGCATCAGGCACCGGCCCGACTGGAAAATACGCCTGAAGAGCTGCCTGAGGCAGCGCCTGAAGACTTTTCCATCCATGAAGACACCACACCCGAAGCCCAAACCGTCCATGAAGAAGCCCCCGAAGAAGCCGCCCCCCTTATCGAAGAACCGTTGACCCATGACAGCCCGCCTGACCTCCAGGATTTACAGGACATAGACTCTGCCCACGAAGAGGCTGTGGATGATCCGGGCACGGTCCAGGAAGACGCCCAGGGCCATGACGTAGATGCCCATGAAGCGATCCACGAAGAAACCCAGGAGCAAACCCACGAGGAACTTCATGAAGAGACCCAGGAGGAAATCCACGAGGAAGCCGGGCCGTTGGATTCCGACAGTCATGTCCCCGAAGACCATGCCATCCAAGGGCAGTCTCTTCCCATTGACGGTGGCCATGGTCCTGAAGAAACTTTCTAAGAAAGGGAACGCCCAATGAATATCATATATACGGACTCACTTATCATCGGCGGCGGCCTGGCAGGACTTCGCGTTGCCATTGCAGCCAGGCAGCGGGGGTATGATGCCATTATTCTCTCCCTGGTGCCGGCCAAAAGGTCCAACTCCGCGGCTGCCCAGGGCGGTATGCAGGCCAGTCTCGGTGCCTGCGCCAAAGGAGAGGGCGATGACGAAGATATCCACTTTGAAGATACGGTTAAAGGTTCCGACTGGGGATGTGATCAGGATGTGGCCAGGATGTTTGTCAACACGGCGCCCAAGGCCATACGCCAGCTTTCTGCCTGGGGCGTTCCCTGGTCCAGGGTCAGGGGCGGCGACAGACAGATCGTTGTTGACGGCAGAAAGGAGACAATCGCTGAAAACCTTAACGCCCACGGTCTGATCACAGCCCGGGATTTCGGCGGCACCCGGAAATGGCGGACCTGTTTCACCGCCGACGGCACCGGCCACACCATGCTCTATGCCATGGGCAACAAGGCCATCCAGATGGAGATTCCTGTCCATGACAGAAAAGAGGCCATTGCCCTGATCCACGAAAACGGCGTGTGCTGCGGTGCCGTGGTCAGGGATCTGATCACCGGCAAGCTTATGGCATATATTGCCAAGGCCACCACCATTGCCACGGGCGGATACGGCAGATTGTATGCCGTTTCCACCAATGCCGTAATATCCGAGGGCATTGGCTGCGCCATTGCCCTGGAAACCGGCATTGCCACCCTGGGTAACATGGAAGCTGTTCAATTTCATCCCACGGGCATTTTACCCTCGGGCATTCTGGCCGGCGAAGGGTGCCGGGGCGACGGCGGCCTGCTCCGGGATAAAAATGGTTACCGGTTCATGCCCGACTACGAGCCCGAAAAAAAAGAACTGGCCGCCCGGGACGTTGTCTGCCGGCGCATGGCCGAACATATGAAAAAAGGCAGAGGGGTCCCCTCCCCCTACGGTGATCATCTATGGCTGGACATCACCCTTCTGGGGCAGGAACATATTGAAAAGAACCTGGGTGAAATCAAAGAGATCTGCCACCATTTCCTGGGCATTGACCCGGCTTCGGACTACATCCCCGTAAGACCCACCCAGCACTACGCCATGGGCGGAATCAGAACCATGGCCACGGGTGAAAGCCCGACCCTTAAGGGGCTGTTTTCGGTGGGTGAAGCCGCATGCTGGGATCTGCACGGATTCAACCGCCTGGGTGGCAACTCTGTTGCCGAAACGGTTGTGGCGGGCATGATCGTGGGGGAATTTGTGGCAGACCATTGTGCGGCCAGCAGCCTGAAGATCTCCACCAGAACCGTTGAACACTTTGTGACCCGGGAGGAAAAAAAGATCGGGGATCTGCTCACCAGAACGTATGGAGAAAACCCCTTTGAGCTGAAAGCACAGATGCAGAAAATCATGATGGACAAAGTGGGAATTCTGCGCAACGCATCAGATCTGCAACAGGCGGTGGGGGAGCTTAAAACCCTCAACCAGCGGGCAAAAAATGTGGCCTTGCGCAACAAGACCTCTTCGGCCAATCCCGAACTTGTGGAAGCCATCCGGGTGCCCAAGATGATCAAGCTGGCCCAGTGTGTGGCCTATGGTGCCCTGCTGAGAACCGAAAGCCGCGGGGCCCACGCCCGGGAAGATTTCCCGGAAAGAAATGACCGGGACTGGCTCAAACGCACCCTGACCTCCTGGCAGGACGACGGTGCAGATCTGCCCCAGGTCACCTATGAAAAACTTGATGTCATGAAAATGGAACTGCCGCCGGGCACCAGGGGCTATGGTGAGAACAAGACCATTCCCCATCCGGATACGGAAAAACGCGCAGCTGAAATCCAGGAGATTAAAAAAGCCAACAAAAAGGCAGATCGCTTCGAGATGCAGGATTTGCTTAATCCCACGCCCATCCCGGAAAAATTCAAAGGCAAAAACGAGCGTATCGGCAGGGGGTATAACTAATGAGGCAGGCAGGAAGAACTTTAAAATTTGAGATATTCCGGTACAATCCCCAAAAAAAGGAAGACCAGCCGTGCATGGCGGCCTATGAGGTCACCGAAACCCAGGGGATGACCATTTTCCAGGCATTAAACGAAATCCGGGAGCAGCAGGACCCCTCCCTGCAATTTGATTTTGTCTGCCGGGCCGGGATCTGCGGTTCATGCGGCATGGTGATCAACGGCAAACCTGATCTGGCCTGCCGGACCCTGACCTCACAATTTGAGGACGGACAGATTACCCTGCTGCCCCTGCCCGGGTTCGAGCTCATCGGCGATCTGTCCGTGAACACGGGTAAATTCATGGAGGCCTTGGGTGAGCGGGTGGAATCCTGGATCCATGATGTCGAGGCTGATGCTGTGGATTTGACACGGCTTGAAGAGCGTATGGACCCCGATATCATGGATAAGGTATATGAACTGGAACGTTGTGTGGAGTGCGGGTGCTGCGTGTCTGCCTGCGCCACAAAACGCATGCGGCCCGATTTTCTGTCCGCCGTGGGGTTTATGCGCCTGGCCCGGTTTTATCTGGATCCCAGGGACAAACGAACAGATGAACAGTTTTATGAGATCATCGGTGATGAGGACGGGGTGTTTGGCTGCATGACCCTTCTGGGTTGTGAGGATCACTGTCCGAAAAACTTGCCCCACCAGGCCCAGATCGCATTTCTGAGGCGCAAAATGTCCATGGTTAAATAATGTTTGGACCCAAAGCCTTTCATCCGGGGCGTTGTGCCATTGAACAAGGGGGAATCGGGCAAATTGTCCGGACTTTTAAATTAAATAGTTTAGATAAAGGTAGCAGGCAGCAGGAATTTGAGATAATCTGCCTGCCAGGTCTTCTGTAAAGAGGGAAAAACTAATCTTCAAAAGAGAGGGAAAAAGCTGATGGAATTTAAATATGAATCCATGTTTCCGCTGAAAAAGGATGCAACGAAATACCGCCTTCTGACCAAGGATCATGTCCGGGTCCGGGAATTTGAGGGCAAGGATGTGGTTATGGTGGAACCCGTTGCATTGACGTTGCTGGCCAAAGCTGCGTTTAAGGATGTGGCCCATCTTTATCGGGCCGGACATCTCGAGCAGGTGCGGGCTGTGATTGATGACCCTGAAAGTTCCGACAATGACCGTTATGTGGCCCTGGAACTTTTGAAAAACGCCGTAATTTCGGCTGAAAAGGTATATCCCATGTGCCAGGACACCGGCACCGCTATTGTTATGGGAAAAAAGGGCCAGCAGATCTGGACCTGGTCCGACGATGAGTGCGAACTGTCCAGAGGCGCCTTTGAGGCCTATACACAAAACAATCTGCGGTATTCCCAGAATGCACCGCTCACCGTGTACAAGGAAGTGAACACCAAAAACAATATGCCCGCCCAGGTGGATATTGCTGCGGTCCAGGGTGATGAATACAACTTCCTGTTCATGGCAAAAGGCGGCGGTTCTGCCAATAAAACCGCCCTGTTCCAAATGACCAAGGCCGTGCTGAACACCGAAGAGGGCCTGATCAACTTCATGCTCAAGGAGATGAAACACCTGGGCACAGCCGCCTGTCCGCCCTATCACATTGCATTTGTTATTGGCGGCACCTCTGCTGAACTTAACCTTAAGGCCGTTAAACTGGCATCTGCCCGTTACCTGGATACCCTGCCCACCACAGGCAGTGAAACCGGCCATGCATTCAGAGACATTGATCTTGAGAAAAAAGTTCTGGAACGCTCCTATGAGCTGGGCCTTGGCGCACAGTTCGGCGGCAAGCACTTTGCCCTGGATATCCGTGTTGTCAGACTTCCCCGCCACGGCGCCTCCTGCCCCATCGGCATCGGCGTATCCTGTTCCGCCGACCGTCAGATCAAAGGTAAAATTACCCGGGACGGCATCTTCCTGGAACAACTGGTTGAGAACCCGGCAGAATATATGCCGGCCACCGAGCCTGAAATGGCACCTGCCGTTGAGATCGACCTGAACCGTCCCATGGATGAAATCCGTGCTGAACTGACCAAGTATCCGGTCTCCACACGGCTGTCCCTGAGCGGAAAAATCATCGTGGCCAGGGACATTGCCCACTCCAAATTTATGGAACGGTATGAAGCCGGAGACGGACTGCCCGATTACATTAAAAATCACATCATCTATTACGCAGGTCCTGCCAAAACACCGGAAGGCGAAGCATCCGGATCATTCGGACCCACCACGGCCGGCCGTATGGATCCCTATGTACCCATCTTCCAGAAAGAAGGCGGCTCCATGATCATGCTGGCCAAGGGCAACCGCTCCCAGATCGTTACCGATGCCTGCAAGGAATACGGCGGCTTTTACCTGGGCTCTCCTGGTGGCCCTGCTGCACGCCTGGGCAAGGACTTCATTAAAAAGGTCGAGCTGGTTGAATATGAAGAGCTGGGAATGGAAGCTGTGTGGATGATTACAGTGGAAAAATTCCCTGCGTTTATCATTGTTGATGATAAAGGCAATGATTTTTTTAAAGGTCTGATTTAACCATTAATCAGATATTCAATCTGTTTTAGAAGTCAAACAGGGCAGACAGGCGTTGCCGGATTTATCTACGGGACCTGTCTGTCCTGTTTCCATCTGTACAGGGAGATGCTATGGATGTCATTCTGCTGATGGCCTCAACCGTCGACGGTAAGATTGCAAAGAATTCCAGCCAGTTTGTGGACTGGACAGGCAAGGCTGACAAAAAATATTTTGTAAAGCTGACCAAAGAAGCCGGGGTTATGATCATGGGATCAACAACCTATGACACCATTGGAAAGCCCCTGCCGGACCGCCTGAATATCGTCATGACCCGGGATAAATCCAGGCAAAGTGACCAGGACAATTTGATCTTTACGGATCTGTCCCCGGCCGGGATTCTTGAAGACCTTGAACAGAAAGGGTATACCCGTGCGGTTCTTGTTGGCGGTGCCACCGTCAACTCATTATTCGCCCGTGACAACCTGATCACCCAGGTGCACCTGACCCTGGTGCCACGGCTGTTTGGTTCAGGCTTGTCCATATTTGCCCCGCCCCTTGACATCGACATTGGCCTGACCCTTGAATCCAGTCAGGAGATCGGCGACGGGCACATTTTACTTATTTATCATGTGGGGTAATCCATGAAAAACCACAACGACCCCAATAAAAAATCGGACAAAACACCGATTAAGAAAAAAAACGTTGTTTCCGAATTTTTCGACTGGATTGCAAAGGGAACCCAGAAGGCCAACCAACAGGGCTGTGGCCCCTGCCAATCCTGAGTGCCGAAAAAATAACCGGCTCGGAGGGCCGGCCGTTTTTACTTTGCTTTTAAAAAAAAGGAAGGGCTCAATTATGCACGAAAAACAAAGAAGAAGTGTTGCCGCCGCCGCCTGCTGGGGGCTTGCATTCCTGTGTATTGCACTGGTGGGGACTGTACCTGTTGACGCTTCGGCCGATGAAAATATCTTTAAACCGGATCAATTTATCAGCCCCGAAACCTGCGGAGGGTGCCACGATGAAATTATGGACCAGTGGCAGAACTCATTGCACCACCTTTCCCACAAAGATCCGGTGTATAGCCGGGTGGCAAAGTTTTATCTTGAGGGTCTGACCGAGGCCGGCCAGATTGAGGAGGCCGAGTCCTGCGTGAAGTGCCACACCCCTGTGGGATATGTTACGGGTTTTCCCCGGAAAGTGTCCGATGAGTTATCCCTGACCAAAACAATTCCCGCCCAGGGCATCCAGTGCGATTATTGCCACGTGGCCGTGGACATCACCCGTATGTACAATAACGGGCTGGTGCTGGCCCCGGGTCAGGGAGAGGATGACCCCGGCGTCAAACATGGCCCCTTTGATGATGCCGAACCTGACTTCCACGAAGCCGCCTTCTCAAAACTGCATACGGATTCAAAAATCTGCGGGACATGCCACGATGTCAAGCATGCGGCCTTCGGCACCGACCTTGAAACCACATACACGGAGTGGAAAAACAGTGTGTACAACAGCCCTGATCCTGAAAAACATGTGCCCTGCCAGGGATGCCACATGTACCAGAGGCCCGGGGTACCGGCCACAGGATCGACCCCGCGGCCGGACAATCCGGGTCGTGCTGCGGCAGATGCTAAGCTGCGTCCCCATATCTTCACCCACAATTTTGTGGGCGCCAATTCAGGCGTACCGGGAATGTTTTCGGCCAAAGAGAAATCAGCTATGGCAGTGGAGCGCCTGACACATGCGGCGAATATTTTCATGCTGATGATAGATAACCACACCGCCAGGGTCGTTGTGACCAATACAGGCGCCGGCCACAGCCTGCCCACAGGTGTAGGGGATTTGCGCCAGGTATGGATTGAAGTCACCCTGACGGACAGTAACGGAAAAACTCTGTTCCAAACCGGAGTTCCCGATAAAAACAATGAACTGCCGGAAAACACTGTGATGTTCAGAACCATTTTCGGTGACGGCCAGGGCAATCCGGTCATCAACATGGCCAGGGTAAAAGAAATTTTGTCCGACACCCGGATTCCAGCAGGGAAAAGTTCGGTTCATCTGTTTAACTTAAAAACCAAGCCCCAAAAGGGAGACACACTCACCGCACGCCTGCTCTACCGGTCCATGCCCCAGAAGATTCTCAATCAGGTTCCCGGACCGGCTCTCGGGCCTTTGCCTGTGGTGGAGATGGCGGCGATACAGAAAACATTTTACTAGAAACATGCACTTACTTGATATCATTATCATGTCCACCGGACTTGCCATGGATGCCTCGGCCGTATCCATGGCAGCCGCGGCCTGCGGATATGCCCGGGATCGCCGGGCGGTATTCCGCCTGGCGTTTCATTTTGGCCTGTTTCAGTTCATGATGCCGGTCATCGGATGGCTTCTGGGAACCGGATTTGTTTCATACGTCCGGTCTGTGGATCACTGGATCGCCTTTGCGCTCCTGGCCTTTGTGGGCGGACGCATGGTCCGGGAGGGTTTTGCCGACACCGACGAATGCCTTCACAAGGATCCCTCCAAAGGCCTGACCATGGTCATGCTCAGTTTTGCCACCAGCATTGATGCCCTGGCCATCGGCCTGGGGCTGGCTGTGATGGATGTCAATATCTGGTACCCGTCTGCAATAATTGGTATTATTACCTGTGCCATGTCCGTGTCTGCCATATATATCGGGAAACGGGCGGGTGCCGCCTTTGGCAGCCGTATGGAAATTGTGGGGGGGATTATATTAATCGGTCTTGGTTTAAAAATTCTTATTCCCGCACTTTTTTTCGGAGCTTAAGGTTCACCATATGAAAACAACCCATAAACACTACATCTGCAGTGCCGCCAAAATGACACAGATGGCTGACCACAGTGTCAATCTTGTGGTGACATCTCCTCCCTATCCGATGATTGACATGTGGGATGACATCTTCTGTGGCCAGGATCCCAAAATAGAAACAGCCCTTAAAAAAGCGGACGGAACCCTGGCCTTTGAACTCATGCACAAGGTGCTTGACAAGGTCTGGAAAGAGGTTTTCAGGGTGCTTTCTTCCGGCGGGTTTGCCTGTATCAATATCGGTGATGCCACTCGAACCCTGAAAGATAATTTTGCTCTTTATCCCAACCACGCCAGAATATTAAGTGCAGTCCAGGCTCTCGGATTTACAGCGCTTCCCTGCATATTATGGCGCAAGCAGACCAATGCGCCCAACAAGTTTATGGGCTCGGGCATGCTGCCGGCCGGAGCCTACGTCACGTTGGAGCATGAATATATTCTTATCCTGAGAAAGGGAGGAAAACGCGAATTCACCTCGCCTGCAACCAGGGAGAACCGGCAGCACAGCGCATTGTTCTGGGAGGAGCGCAACCAGTGGTTCTCGGACATCTGGATGGATCTTAAAGGCACCCGCCAGGCCATGGGAAAACAAAAAAACCGCAGCCGCAGCGCAGCCTTCCCCTTTGACCTGGCCTATCGCCTCATCAACATGTATTCCGTGAAAGGGGATCTTGTGCTGGACCCGTTTCTGGGTACGGGAACCACAACCCTTGCAGCCATGGCGGCCGGGCGCAACTCCGCAGGGTATGAAATCGACCCAAGCCTTCTGGAAAAATTTTTTGAGCGATGCAATGATTCCCTTGACCATTTCTCATCGGCCATACAGCATCGCATAGATGCACACATGAAATTTATTCAAGGACGCCTGGACACCGGAAAACCCATCAAGCATGAAAATACGCATTATGGGTTTCCCGTGGTGACGCGCCAGGAAAAAGAACTTGTATTCAGCATCCCGGTATCTGTTGAACACCAGGAGGATGAAACGGTGGTTGTCAATTACGACATCCCGGCCCGGGAAACCGCGAACACCATCACTGCCGCCCCGGAAAAAGCGATTGCGGCCAAAACCCGCAGGAGAAAGGCCCGGGCGGAAGGGCTGTTATTCCCGGACTTTGATTCTGTTCCCTGAAGCGTTTTGTTCAACCGGATATCATCCTGGACTGGTGCTCAACACCTGTGAAGCGCTGATAAATAATTTTTCGAAAAAGATAAATGGCAGAAAGCTTGAAATAGCCCAGAACACCATTATTATTTACAAATGGTTGCAATGACAGATATGATGTTGCATATTTTTTCCAGACCGACACGCAAGAATTCAAACAAAAGCTAAGAAAACAAAAAAGGAGAACTTTCATGGGATCTATTACACTTGGTGGAAACCCTGTAAATTTGGATGGTAATTTTCCCCAAACCGGTGAACAGGCAAAAGAGTTTACCCTTGTGGGACAGGATTTATCTGAAGTCAAACTGTCTGCATTTGCCGGCAAACAGGTGGTGCTCAATATTTTTCCAAGCCTTGACACCCCCATCTGTGCCACTGCTGTCCGTAAATTCAATGAAGCGGCCGGGACCAAGGAAAACACCGTTGTTCTCTGTATCTCAGGGGATCTTCCCTTTGCACACAAAAGGTTCTGCGTTGCCGAAGGCATTGAGAATGTTGTGACCGCATCGGCCTTCCGCAATCCCCAGTTTGCCCTTGACTATGGTGTGGCCATGAAGGACGGCGCCCTGGCCGGCCTTACTGCCCGGGCCGTTGTTGTTCTTGATTCAGCAGGCAAGGTGGTTTATTCCCAGCTTGTGCCGGAGATCAAACAGGAGCCGGATTACGCATCCGCTCTGGCTGCACTGTCCTAATCGGTAAAAAAAAGAACGCAGGAGCCCGTCCGGAAAACCACTGAAAGATATTTCCGGATGGGCCTTACTATTTTTTCAAGGAGTTTGCTATGGTCAGATTCTTGAAGTGGGTCATTGTTACTGTAGGCATTCTCGCCGGTCTGATTATCGGCGCTGCTGTATTGATCCCCATGTTTGTGGATGTCGGAAAATATCTGCCAAACATTGAATCCATGGTGACCCGGCAGACCGGACGCAGTTTCTCCATGGGCGATGATATCAAACTGTCGTTATTTCCCTGGGCCGGAATCCGGCTGTCAGACCTCACCCTGGGCAATCCTGAAGGATTTGAGAAAAAGCCCATGATCTCGGTGAAAAGCTTTGAAGTCAGGGTAAAGGTTCTGCCTCTTTTTTCCAAGCAGATTGAGGTGGACAAATTCATCGTGGACTCTCCCAGCATCGTTCTGGTCAAAAACAAGGCGGGTCTGGGAAACTGGGAACACATTGGGGCTGTGGATACCAGCTCTTCGGCTCAGAAGAGTCAAACCCAACCCTCCCGGGACACCTCTGCATCCCCCGGCACAACCAGCACAGAACTTCCCATCAAGTCATTTATCGTTGAACAGTTTGATATCGTCAACGGATTTCTCTCCTATGCGGACAAAGGCACCGGCCTGTCCAAAAAAATTTCAGATCTTAACTTAAATCTCTCCGGCATCAGTATGGATAAGGCCATTGCCATTGTCTTTGGCGCCAAAATAGACGGCAAACCCGTATCTTTGACCGGGAAAGTGGGCCCTGTGGGACAAAATCCCGGTGCCACGGATATCGACTTTAACCTTATGGGCAAGGCCCTGGATCAACTGACCGTTTCTCTTCAAGGCCGGCTGATAAAACCCCTGACCGAACAAAAAATTGATCTGGCCTTGGAATTGAAGCCCTTTTCGCCCAAAAAGCTTTTTGCCGCCCTGGATCAGCCCGTTCCCATCAAAACCGCAGATGTGTCAGTCCTGGAGAAGCTCTCCCTGAAAGCCCTTGTCAAAGGATCTGCCAAGGCTGTGACCCTATCCAACGGGGTACTGGTACTGGATGATTCCACCATCAACTTCAGTGCCCGGGCCCAGGCCTTTGAAAAACCGGATCTGAAATTCGCCCTCTCCCTGGATAAAATCGACGTGGACCGGTACCTGCCTCCGGCTGCGGAGAAAGATTCGGACGGGAAGACCTCAGCCGGAGACGAAGCCGGGAACACAGGTAAGAATACCGACAACCCCGACAGCAAATCCACGACCACCGATTATACGCCTTTGCGCCGGATGGTGCTGGATGCAAAGGTGAATATAGGCTCTCTTAAGGTATCCGGATTGACCATGACCACAATTACAGCAGTCCTGGCAGGAAAAAACGGGGTGTTTACCCTGGATCCGTTTACCATGGATCTTTACCAGGGAAAGGCCGGGGCAACGGCCAGGGTTGATGTGCGTAAAAATACCCCGGCAACGAATCTTCATCTGACAACCAGCGGTGTCCAGGCCGGACCTGCCATCCGGGACAGCACGGGTAAGGATATTATTGAAGGGACCATGGCCTCGGATATTGCCCTTACCATGGACGGCGACACCCCGGAAATGATTAAAAAGACCCTGGACGGCGAAGGAGAGATTAAATTTCTTGATGGTGCCATTGTGGGTGTTGATATTGCCCGCACCATCCGCAATGCCAAGGCAGACATTGGCCTGAAAGAATCCACCCCGGAAAAACCCAGAACCGATTTTGCCGAACTTAAGATTCCATATATGGCCACGAAAGGCCTTTTGAAAATTGAGGATGCATCCCTTGTATCTCCTCTGCTCAGACTTGTTGCCAGAGGTGAAACCAGTCTGATAAAAGAAGACCTGAATTTCAGGATTGAACCGAAACTGGTGGCCACTCTGAAGGGTCAGGGGGATACCAAGGATCGTTCGGGGCTGCTCATTCCCTTTGTGATCACAGGTACCTGGGAAGAACCAAAGGTAACACTGGATCTCGAAGCCATTATGAAGAACCGGCTGCCCGACGCCGATGAAATCAAGCAGATCCTTAAAGGTGACGGCTCGGGAGATATTAAAAAGAAGGATGTGGAAGATGCAGCCAAAAAGCTGATAAAAGGGTTATTAAAATAATTATGGGAGAACGGTTCAAAATGTTAAAAAAAAGCATCATGGTTTCAGCAGCAGCTATTGTTTTTAGCTTTGTTTCAGGATTTCAGGGACCTGTTCTGGCCGGCAGTTCCCTGTTGGACCAGGGCTCTTCGTTGATTAAATCTCTTAGTAAAAGCGACGACAGCGACAGTTCTGGCAACTCCAGTTCAAATGACGGCAACCTTACCGGCAGCGAAATTATCGCCGGCCTTAAAGAGGCGCTGGAGACAGGTGCCGGAACCGTTGTCAGGCAGTTGAGCGCTGAAAACGGCTTTAATTCCGACTCAAGCATCCATATCCCTTTGCCGTCCTACCTTTCCAAGGCCCAAATGCTGATGAACAAGGCCGGGCTGGGCTCTTATGCCCAGGATCTGGAACTGAAACTGAACCGGGCGGCCGAAGCAGCCACCCCCAAAGCCAAACAACTGTTTGTCAATGCCATTTCCCAGATGTCCTTTGACGATGCCAAAAGCATTCTCAATGGTGCAGATGATGCCGCCACCCAGTATTTCAAGGGCAAAATGTCCGGCGATCTCACCGAGGCATTTACCCCGGTGGTGCAGAACACCCTGGAAGAAGTCGGAGCCGTACAATCCTATGACCAGTTGGTGGATAAGTATAAATCCCTGCCCCTGGTTCCGGATGTAAAGGGCAATCTGACAGACTATGCGGTGGAGGAAGCCCTAAACGGTATTTTCTACTATCTGGCAAAAGAGGAAAAAGCGATCCGGGAGGATCCGGTGAAGCAGACAACGGAATTGTTGAAGAAATTGTTTAATTAATTCAGGAAAAGGGACAAACCTATGGTTAAAGTGGGATTTTTCGGAGCAGCAGGCGAGGTGACCGGATCCATGCATGTGCTGGATACAGGCGTTGATAAAATTTTACTGGATTGCGGCATGTTCCAGGGCCGAAGAAAGGAGAGCCGGGATAAAAACGAAGACTTTCCTGTAAACCGGTCTGAAATCACCACCATGGTTCTTTCCCATGCCCACATTGATCATTCCGGCCGGATACCGTTGTTGACAAAGGAAGGGTTTTCCGGCCGGGTTGTCACCACCCGGCCCACAAAAGATGCTTTGGAGTATATGCTTCTGGATTCAGGGCATATCCAGGAGTCCGATGCCCAGTACCTTAATTATAAAGCCCTGCGTTCGTTTCTGTATGATGTTGAGCAGTCCAAAACCAAGCAGCAGCTTTCCAACAAGGAAAAAGCCGAGATAAAAAAACTGCTGAAAAAAAGCCCCCATGAACTGAATGTGGAGGCCATTGCCGCGCTTCACAAGGAGCATGGCCTTGGGATGGTGACACCGCTGTACACCCAGGAGGAGGCCCTGGAATCCCTTTCTTTTATTGATGGCTATCCCTTTGGCTCGGAAGTGACCATCGGCAAGGGCACCACGGTAAAATTCTACGTGGCCGGCCATATTTTAGGATCAGCCTTTTCTTTGCTTACGATAAAACCCGAAAACGGAGGCAAACCCCTTAAAATACTTTTTACCGGTGATATCGGCCGGTTTGAAAAACCCATTTTAAGAGATCCCACCCTGGAATTTGATGAAGAGGACAGGGATATTGATCTTATGATCGTTGAAAGCACCTACGGCGACCGTGAGCATGCCCCGGTGGCTGATCTTTCAGGCAGCCTGAAAGATACCCTGACCCGGACAATTGACCGGGGAGGATCTCTTCTGATTCCATCCTTTGCCTTTGGCAGAACCCAGGAGCTTATTTACATTCTTCACCAGCTGTATGACTCCGGCGCTGTTCCCAACGTTCCTGTTTATGTGGACAGTCCTTTGGCATCAAATATCACAAAGGTCTTTGGGGAGCATCCGGAAACCTATGACAGGGAGACCCATAAAATATTCCTGGAAAAAGGGATCAACCCCTTTTACTTTAAAAACATCAAGTTTGTCGAGTCGGTGGAGGAGTCCATGCGCGTCACCCAGGACGATACCCCGCACATCGTGATTTCAGCATCCGGCATGTGTGAAGCAGGCCGGATACTTCATCACCTTCGATATAAAATACATAATCCCAAACATACCATCCTCATCGTGGGGTATATGGCCAACAATACCCTGGGACGGCGCATTGAAGAACTAGGCATGGGGGAAAGTAGGGGTGAAGACAAAGCTCCGGAAGTCAAAATTCTGGGAAAAGCCTACCCCCTGAAAGCCCATGTGGAAAAAATCGGCGGGTTTTCCGCCCATGCTGACCGCCATGAACTGATGCGGGTGGTTGATGAATCCAATCTCCGGGTGAAAAACATTGCCGTGGTTCACGGGGAAGCAGACCAGAGTGCCGCATTTGCCCAGCGTCTCAACGAAAAAGGATATAACGCCTTTGTTCCCCAGCCGGGAGACTGGTATAATTTAGCGTGATTTAAAGAGGGACACGGCAGCACCGGGAACGGTGCTGCCGTGTCGAAAAAACGCAAGAAAGTAAGATATGATTATGTCAACTGCCGGGCGCTGATCGGGTGGGCAATAGTTGTGTTGTCGACCTTGGGGCGGGCCCGTGTCATCCAACGAGAGTTGTGAGGGGTAATCAGGGCATAGGGTTTAATCCAGGTCAGGCCGAAGAAAAAGAAAAATCCATAGATAAATGCCAGTACCGAGGAAATTTTGCCGAATTTCAAGGCATAGATTGTGGCGGACAAGCTGGCACCCAATATAATGCCGATAATGGTCTTGCTCCCGAATATGGCCGGATTCCACAAAATCAGCCCCCAGGAGATCAGGAAAAAAATCTGGGCCACGGTCAGCTTGAGTACGTCGGAAACCAGGTTGATCCGTGCCCCAAGTATTGATCTGCTGCGAAACCGCGTAAAGATAAAGGTTGTCATGGCAATGGTTTCACGGACATTGCTTCTGGCCCACCTCAAATACATTTTGCAAAGCTGGGAATAGCGCACCGGGACCTCGGTAAAGACTCTGGCATTCTGCTGAAACACCACGTCATATCCCTGGCGAAGAATCATATTTGTCAATGCGCGGTCTTCGCCAATATTGGCGGGGCGGCCGAGAAATGTCTGATTCAGCCATTTATCAAGCACATTTAAGACAGCAGATTTCCGATATGCAGACAGGGCCCCGGGTGTGCAGGTCACTGTGCGGACCATGCTCTGGCTGGCACGCATGAAATCAAAGCTGAACACAAAAACAATATCCACCATCCGGGGGATGATACCCTGGGCCTGGTTGAGCACCCGGACATTTCCTGCAACAGCACCGACATCGGAGTTTAATGCCATGGGGGATACCAGATTTCTAAGAGTGTCCGCCTCCACTATGGAGTCACTGTCCACGGTGACCAGCACTGTTCCGGTACTTTTTTTAAACCCATTATAAAGGGCCTGGCGTTTGCCTTTGTTTTTGGAGTGACGTATGGTCAGAACAGGGACTGGAAGTGCTCTTGCAGCCTTTTTAATCCACACCCAGGTGTCATCTGCACTGCCGTCGTCCACAGCAATGAGTTGAATTTTATTCCTGGGGTAGTTACAGGAGGCAAGGCTCTTAAGGGTATCAAATACCTGGCGGCCCTCATTGTAAGCAGGTACGACAACCGTACATGCCGGCAGTTCATCATCGGACACCCCCGGAACAGGCCTGTATTTCACTACCAGTATGATTCTCCATAACAATTCTGCCAAAGCCAGACTGGAAAAAACGAAAAATAAGACAATAAGCCCGCGCCCCCAGGGCATCCCTTTAAGAAGCTGGGTGGCAGATGAGCTCTCGGTACCATACACACAAACTGCTGCCACAACTGCCAGAATACAGGCCAGGGCTGCAAATCTATTTTTATTTTTGATAATCTCTCGGGTCGTTACCATAATTTACATCTCCTTATTTTTTTAAACCCAATCGCCAGTATAGCAAAAAACATGCCATCTTGTAATGCGTTGAATTTCAAAACAATAAACAAATACAAAAACTGCTGAACACGAACTGGTTACCAAAAATTCATACATAGGAACGAAATTTTCATTTTTTTATAGTTATCCTTTTTAAAGTCATTTTGTATCGGCAAACAGACATATTAAATGGGTATCAAAAGCGATACATGCATTGATTTCACATTCGTTTCAAGGCCTCCTGGTTATTTGGGCATTCTGTTGATTGATGAGGCCCTGTGCCGGATTGTTTTTCCGGCACAGGGAGGGGGGAGAGATAGTTGCGACAAGGACAAATGGAGTGTTCCTTGGTTTCAGGAAGGATGTATCCTTTGTCTTTATGTTTTGCAAAGGCCATACCAAAAAGATAACAGCCTGTTTTTAAATAGTTTTTATGCAAAGGCATTATTCTGATAAAAAATGAGTTACAAAACTTTCATTTTTTTCGCAACAAGAGCGCAAAAAATGTAGCTCATTGAACAGAATTGCAGCCGTTCAGGCTAAGGACAGGGTGTAGATACCGGCCGGTGTAACTGTCTGGATCCATGGCCACCTTTTCCGGGGGGCCTGCCGCCACAATCCGGCCGCCGCCGCTGCCACCCTCGGGGCCGATGTCCATGATCCAGTCGGCGGTCTTGATCACATCCAGGTTATGCTCAATGATCACCACGGTGTTGCCGGCATGGGTGAGGCGCTGGAGCACCTGCAGCAGCATTCGGATGTCCTGGAAGTGAAGTCCTGTGGTGGGCTCGTCCAGAATATAAAGGGTATCGCCGGTGTCTTTTCTGGCCAGTTCCCGGGCCAGTTTGATCCGCTGGGCTTCTCCGCCGGACAGGGTGGTGGCGGCCTGACCCAGTTTGATGTAGGAGAGTCCCACATCCATCAGTGTATCCAGAATTCCGGTTATTTTGGCGTGGGCATCAAACAGGTCCCGGGCCTGGACCACAGAGAGATCCAGAACATCGGCAATGGAGTGATCCTTATACTTGATCTCCAGAGTGGACTTGTTGAATCGTTTGCCGTGGCATACATCACAGGGCACAAACACATCGGCCAGAAAGTGCATCTCCACCTTGATGTATCCGTCCCCCTGGCAGGCCTCACACCGTCCGCCCTTGACATTAAAGGAGAATCTGCCTTTTTTATACCCCCTGGCCTGGGATTCGGGCAGCATGGCAAACAGATCCCGGATGGGGTCAAACAGTTTGGTGTAGGTGGCGGGATTGCTCCGGGGAGTCCGGCCGATGGGTTTCTGGTCAATATTAATGATCTTGTTGATGTGGGACAGTCCGGTTATTTTTTTATGTTTTCCCACACTCATCTGGGAGCCGTTCAGTTTTACCGCCAGGGCCGGGTAGAGAATCTGGTTGACCAGGGTGGATTTTCCTGCACCGGACACACCGGTAACAGCCGTCAATAGTCCCACGGGAATTTCGGCTGTAATGTTGTCCAGATTGTTTTCACATGCCCCGTGGATGGTAATCCATTTATTCCCCATGGCCCCGGGCGTCCGGCGGACCTCTGGCACTGCAATGGTCTGGTTTCCGCTTAAAAATTGACCGGTGAGGGAGACCGGGTTGTTCCGAATCTGCTCAGGCGTGCCCTGGGCCACGATCTCTCCGCCCAGGTGGCCGGCACCCGGGCCGATGTCCACAATCCAGTCCGAGGCTTCCATGGTCTCCTGGTCATGCTCCACAATGAGCAGGGTGTTGCCGATGTCCCGCAGATGTTTCAGCGTGGAGAGCAGTTTGATGTTGTCTCTCTGGTGCAGGCCGATGGAGGGTTCGTCCAGGATATAAAGCACCCCTGTCAGTTCAGATCCCACCTGGGAGGCCAGGCGGATGCGCTGGGACTCCCCGCCGGACAGTGTAGGTCCGGACCGGTCCAGGGAGAGATAATCCAGGCCCACATTCACAAGGAAGCCCAGGCGGTCCCGGATCTCCTTGAGCAGTTCAGCGGCAATGAGTTTTTTGCTGCCCGTCAGTTCAAGGGATGAGATAAAGTTATAGGCCTGCTTCACTGTCATCTCAGTGACATCAATAATGGATTTTCCATCGATTCGGACATGCAGAATCTCATCCCGCAACCGTCTTCCCTTACATGCCGTACAGGTGGCGGCGGTCATGAAATCGGTATAGTACTTTTTCTGATTTTCGGACTGGGTGTTCCGGTACCGGCGCATCAGGGTATGGATCAGTCCTTCATGGGTGCGGGAAAACTGCCCCTGAATCTTTGATGAATTCCAGTTCACGGTCATCTGCTTGTCGCCGGAGCCGTAGAGGAGCAGATCCCGTTGTTTTTTTGGCAGCTTGTTCCAGGGCGTATCGAAATCTATGCCCCACTGCTCCTCCATGGCCAGAAGCTGGCCCTTGCCCCAGGAGTTGTCATTGCTGAACCGCGGGTTTTTGATGAAATAATTTTTCCAGGGGATCACCGCCCCTTCACGAATGGACAGACCGGGATCCGGCACCACCTTATCCGGATCAATGGCCAGCAAGGTGCCAATGCCGTTGCAGTCCGGACACATGCCCAAAGGTGAGTTAAATGAAAAGATCTGGGGGATCAGTTCGGGATAGGCAATGCCGCAACAGGAGCGGGCCTCGCTCATTTTCAGATCTTCCCGGCCCATCATGTGGACAATGAGCTGGCCTGCACCCAGTTTCAGGGCGGCTTCCACGGAGTCGGTCAGCCGTTTTTCAAACGCGCCTTCGGACTTTACCACCAGCCGGTCCACCACCACTTCAATGTGGTGCTTTTTGTTGCGGGCCAGGGACTGGACATTTTCAAGGTCCTGAACCACACCGTCCACCCGGACCCGTGCGTAGCCGTCTCGCTTGAGCTCTTCAAGACGCTCCCGGTGTTCACCTTTGCGGTTTTCCACAATGGGCGCCAGAATCAGAATTTTGGAACCATCAGGAAGATCCATAATCTGGGAGACCATGGCCTGGGCATGGCCCCTGCCTACCTTGCTGCCGCACTTATAGCAATATTGGGTCCCCACCCGGGCAAAGAGCACCCGCAGGTAGTCATAAATTTCGGTAATGGTGCCCACGGTGGACCGGGGATTTTTGGAGGCCGCCTTCTGTTCAATGGCAATGGTGGGGGAAAGCCCTCTAATGGTATCGTAGCGCGGTTTTTCCATCTGTCCGATGAACTGCCGGGCATAGGAGGACAAGGATTCCACATACCGGCGCTGTCCTTCGGCAAAGATGGTATCAAAGGCCAGACTGGACTTGCCCGACCCGGACACGCCCGTCACCACCACCAGTTTTTTCTTGGGAATCTCTACATCAATATTTTTAAGATTATGTTCCTTGGCACCCCGGACAATGATTCGGTCCAGTTCCTTGGACCGGGAGTCCTCTTCCAGGGAGTGCGGGGGTATCAGGCTGTCAGCAGCATAACTATCAGCTGTCTGGTGCACAGCGGCAGCAGTATTCTTTTTCATGGGTCACCGGTTTTTTGGGAATTTCCAAACAACAATAATCACCTGCATTGAAAAAGTAAAGTCCGGGTAAAAGTATTATATGAAAGTCCATGTAACATATTAAATTGCTTTTATATTTTTTTAGGATGAATAACCTTCAGGCAAGTTGCATATGACTGCCGGGCAATTCTTTGCAATGGGTTGACTTCCGGCATATCATTAGCATTCTGTAACAATAGACAATTCAGAAAGGATGTAATGATGAGCCGAGACTACCCGTTCGAAACCGGCGTATACCGCCCCCCCAGTGAAGGGGGCAGCGCGTCCCTGCTGGTCCGTTTTACCAGAAACTGTCCCTGGAACCACTGCACCTTCTGCACCATGTATAAAGGAAAAAAATTTAATTTAAGATCCCTGGAGGAGATCAAATCCGACATCAATGCCATGGCAAACCTTATGTCTGACCTCCAGGCTGAATCAAAGGCCTTGGGACACGGTGGCCTGGTCACCCGGGAGGCCATTCTGGCATTGCTTGAAAAAGCCCCGGGCTTAAACTATCATCCGGGTGCGGACATGCTGATCCAGTGGATGGCGGCGGGGGGGAAAACCGCATTCTTACAGGACGGCAACTCCATGATTATGCCGCCCCAAGATTTTATTGAAGCATTGACCTATCTTAAGCAAACCTTTCCTTCCATTGAAAGAATCACCACTTACGCAAGAGCCCGGACCCTGGCCCAGCGTTCCCTTGGGGATCTGAAAGCCATACGCGCGGCCGGTCTTGACAGGCTTCACCTGGGCCTTGAAACCGGAGATGATGCTCTGCTCAAACAGATCAAAAAGGGGGTAACGGCTGACGGCCTTATTGAAGGCGGCAGAAAGGCCATGGAAGCCGGATTTCAGGTGTCGGAATACTGGATGCCCGGACTTGGCGGCAAGGCGATGACAGACCAGCATGCTGAAAATACAGCCCGGGTGCTCAGTGAAATCAATCCCCATTATATCCGGTCCCGGCCTTTCAGACCGGCCCGGGGCACATCAATGTATGACCAGTTCAAACAGGGACAGATCATCATGCTTGATCCCCGGGAGCAGCTCCTGGAATTGCGCCGGATGATACAAAACCTGAATGTAACCTCCAAGGTCTGCTTTGACCACATGGGCAACTACTGGCGCACAGCCTCGGGAGACCTGGTCTTCCACCACGGGTATGAGGGATATCAGTTCCCGGATGAAAAACAAAAGGTTTTGGACCGCATTGAACTGGGGCTTGCTTTTAAGCAGGAGGTGGTGCGCTTTCGTCATATGTAGTGTTTGGACGCAAAGTCACCCATCTGCGGCGTTGCAAGAAAATGTGCAATCCTCACATACTCAAGTATGCTCCGGTTGCACATTTTCTTGCGCCTTGCATCTGGGCAACTTTGCGTCCAAACACGGGTTTCCGTTCGGGCACCATGTTTCAGAATTATAAGCAAGAGGGGGCCGGCATGGTCAAAATGCAGTAACCAAAGCCAAGGGCCATGCGGGAGAAGGGGCTGAGCATGCCAATGGACAGGTCGAGGTGCACAAGTTGTTCGGGACTATTTTCAAAGGATTTACGGGCCAGATCAATGCGCCTGCGCAATTCTCCGAAATCATTCAGAGTCAGAAAATCGGTCAACGCCTCAATCATCTCTTCTGTTTCCTGATCCGGCTCATTAAGGCACTGCCGGATCAGGTGTTCAAGCTTCAGACGAGCCGCCGTCTGGATGCAGTGGCGGCTCAGATCAAGGAAAATTTCCATCAATTTACCCTTGTTTCACCATATTACCCATGTAGTTGTCCAGGGCGGCCTGGATGGTGCGGGCTGCCAGAGTGGTGCAGTGAAGGTCATTTTCCGGCAGCCGGCCGATGGCGGCAAGGATGTGGTCTGCAGTGATATCAGTCAGTTCCTCCGGGGTTTTGCCCAGTGTCAGTTCAGCGGCAAAGGAGCCGCTGACCATGGAAGAGGCGCACCCGTCCGTAAAATAAGAAGCGTCTGCCACCTGGTTGTTGCTGAATTTCAGATATATTTCCATGGTGTCCCCGCACTCTCCGGTTACCCGGCCCCATCCATCAGGGTTTTCCATCCGGCCGTTATATCTGGGGTTTCTCCAGCGGTGAAAACCTCTTTCACCTAAAGCCTGTTTTGCCTCATCAAATATCTCCTCCTGGAGCTTGTCCAGGAATGCGTCAAGATTACTCACTGTCATGTCCTTTCTGCTTAAGTTCCGGAATACACCGGACATACTGTTTTAAAACCGGGCACAGTTTGTCACAAACCGCCCCGATTGTCATCTTGTTTTATAGTAGGTTCCCAATAACTTGCTATATTAATTTCATTTTCTGTTACGGACTGAGGCCGGATATATAGAGATCGAATCATCCCATGGGTGGTCATGACAACCAGTCTGAACCGGCAATTTCTTCCTATCTTGTTTTACGAAAAATCTTAACATACTGTAACTTTATTATAATTTTTAACAGGCACAATTTGTGCTTACACTATCTCATTGAAATCTGTTTTTTTACCCCATTAACAAAGGAGAATCCCATGCTCCAGAAAATACTTCCGGCCGCAGGTGTTGTTGTGTTTATACTGTTGTCAGGAACCGTATCCGAACTATCATCCATTGTTTTAAACATCAAAAGTAACCTGATTATTCTTGCCGGGGCTTTTGTCTGCGCCCTGATGTCGTATCCTTTTCATCTGTTTTCGGATCTTTTAGTCAATATCCGTAAGGCATTTTCCGGCCAGAAAGCCAATCTGAACGCTCTCATAAAGCAGATAGAGGT
This sequence comes from uncultured Desulfobacter sp., assembly GCF_963665355.1. Classification (GTDB taxonomy): domain Bacteria; phylum Desulfobacterota; class Desulfobacteria; order Desulfobacterales; family Desulfobacteraceae; genus Desulfobacter. Next base: position 1,662,410 of record NZ_OY762229.1, on the reverse strand, counting down.
ACTGGCCACAATCCGACGCCGGGACGGACAGCTTGTACTGGATGAAAAATCTGAAACCATTGACAATCCATTTCTGAAGATGGGCATTGAAATGATTGCGGACGGGTTTGACAGATATACGATCTTCAAAACCCTTGAACAAAGATACGACAATTTTCTGCAGGCCAGACGTTCCCAGGCGGATCTGATCAATACCTTCATTAAATTAATGCCGGTATTTGGTTTTGTGGGCACCATTATCGGCCTGATCAACGTATTAAATAATATGGGGTCACCGGAGCTCATCGGAAAAGGGGTGGCCACAGCCCTTTTGACCACGTTTTACGGACTGCTCTATGCCAACGTAATTTTTCTTCCCATTGCAAAAAAACTGGCGGAAAAAACCAAACATGACGCCATGGAACTGACATTAATCATTGAGGGGGTTTTAGATATTGCGGACAAGAGCAATGCCAAAGCCATCGGGTACCGCTTGAGATACTGCATCGGCGATTATTTCCAGGATGACTGGACCGCAGGCAGAAAAAACCTGGCACGGAACAGGAAAAACATGAAACTGCCCATGAAATTGACCCGTCTTCAACCCCACCCTGAAAAACAGGAACCCATGGCAGGCTGATATATATGGCAACCCCGGAAAACCTCATATATGAACTGGAAATTTCGGAGTCAAAGCGGCTTCGTTTGAAACGCCAGGGTCTTTTGGAGGGATGCGAACCTGAAGATCCCGGTTTGTGGGCCATGCTGGATATCATGACCCTGATACTGGTTTTCTTTATCATGTTGTACAGCAACCAGACCCAGACACCCGAAACGCCAAAAATCAAGCATGTTGCCACGGTGGTGCGCCAGGCCGTTGACGCAGTTAAAACACCGGACAAGCCGGTGAAAAAGAATATGGAAACGGGCCTGGATCTTCTGGCCATTGAAGACCGGCTGCTTGAGGTCATGGAAAAATCAGATATTTCAAATTACTCCGTTAAAATCGCAAAAAACAGACTCATTCTGACCCTGGGAGAAGATATCAGCTTTCCTTCCGGCCAGGCCGGCCTTCTGGACTACATTAAGCCCACTTTACAGGACTTGGCCACATTTTTCATAACAGAGCCCGGTTACCGAATCATCGTTGCCGGCCATACAGACAATACCCCCATTCATACGGCCCAGTTTCCTTCCAACTGGGAGCTCTCCTCAGCAAGGGCCATGAGTGTGGCTAAATTTTAATCGACTGCCGGGTGGCCCCGGAACGGGTCAATATAGAAGGATTTGGCCAATACCGGCCCATTGGAGACAACAATCATTTCCTGGGCAGGGAAGCCAACCGGCGTGTGGAAATTTCTATAGTCAGGGAAGCTGAGCAACCGTAACAACCATAGGGGAATCTTAAAAATCTTTAGCCGTCCCACCTCCGCCCCACCCACGGTATTTTATCTTGACATCCTGGTCAGGCTGCTCATAATGAAAAATCAATTAAAACCGTTAAAAACAATTTTAAAAGCAGCCTGACGCGACACAGAACAGCAGAGCCAATTAAGTCCTATGAACCGGGTGTCTGACAACGCCGGGAGGGGAGCACATGAAAAGCAGCCTGAACAAACCCCGACCACCAATATCCTCCGGCCACACCATATTTATCGTGTCCTCAGTACAGTTTCTGGCACCGTTCATGATGTCTGCCGTCGGTGTGGCCCTTCCCACCATTGGCCGTTTTTTCGGTGCCAGTGCCGTCTCCCTGGCCCTGGTGGAAATGGTCTACATTCTGGCTGTCACCCTGTTTCTTCTACCTCTGGGCCGGCTGGCCGACATCACCGGAAGAAAAAAAATATTTGTGTCAGGTGTGGGACTGTTTGTCCTTGCCACGATCCTGCTGCCCTTTTCCCCGTCAATCGCTGTTTTCATTGCCATCCGCTTTCTTCAGGGCATTGGCGTGTCGTGTACGGTCTCCACGTCCGTGGCCATTCTATCGTCTGTGGTGCCAAAGGAGACACGGGGCAAAGCCATGGGCATCATTGTGGCCTGTGTCTACCTGGGCCTGTCCGCCGGTCCCACCCTGGCCGGCTTCATGATCGCCTGGATGGGTTGGCAGTGGATCTTTTTTGCAACTGTCCCCCTTGCCATGGCAGCCCTGATTCTGACCCTGACCCAACTTAAAGGAGAGTGGAAAGGTGCAGAAGGAGAATCCTTTGACTGGTTGGGCAGCCTCATTTATATGACAGCCCTCTCCTGCCTCATCGTGGGGGTATCCCACCTTGAAAGCGAGACCTGGGCACCGGGTCTGATGGTCGCCGGAGTGGTTTGCCTGGCTGGCTTTTCAGTGTTTGAATACAGACACCCCTCTCCCATCCTGGATATCCGCCTGCTGCTGGGAAACCGCGTGTTTGCCTTCAGCAACATTGCCACATGGATCAACTATGCCGCCTCATTCGGGCTCACGTTTTTCTTTTCCCTGTATCTCCAGGTGATCAAAGGCATGTCTGCCCAAACCACAGGTTTTGTGCTCATTGTCCAACCGGTAATTCAGGCGGCTCTGTCACCCTTGTCAGGCACCCTTTCAGACAGGATCTCACCATCCAAATTATCCACGGCCGGTATGGCCATCTGCGCGGCAGGGCTTGGGTTCGCAGCCTTTCTCGGCCAGGAAGCCCAAATCTGGCAGGTGCTGACGGTGCTGGTGATCATGGGTTTGGGATTTGCCGCATTTTCCACACCCAACATGACCACGGTCATGGGATCTGTGCGTCCGAAACATTACGGCATTGCCTCAAGCCTTGTGGCCACCATGCGCAGCATCGGTATGCTTACGGCCATGACCATCACCACGCTGCTTCTAAGCATGTTCATGGGCAATGCTGAAGTCAGCACCGCCACGGCCCCGGGGTTTCTAAAAACCATGCATACGGCCTTTATTATTTTTGCCGTGCTCAGTCTGGTGGGAATTATCTTTTCCATGGCCCGGGTGGAGCAAACAAAAGGACCTGCTTCGAAACAGTGAACATGTTTTTACCCACCACCCGAAAAGAACTTGATGACCGGGGCATCAGCCAGCTTGATGTGATTCTTGTCACCGGGGATACATACATTGATTCTGCGTTCATGGGGGTCAGCCTGATCGGCCGGGTCCTGGAAGCCCACGGATTTACCGTGGGAATCATTGCCCAGCCGGACACAGACAGCGACCGGGACATCACACGGCTGGGCGAACCCCGGCTCTTCTGGGGCATCACCGGCGGGGCCGTGGACTCCATGGTGGCCAACTACACCGCATCAAAAAAACGACGCAAACAGGATGACTACACACCGGGCGGAGAAAACACCCGGCGGCCCGACCGGGCGGTTATTGTATACACCAACCTTGTGCGGCGTTTTTTCAAATCAACCGCACCCATTGTGCTGGGCGGCATCGAAGCAAGTCTCCGGCGCATTGCCCACTATGATTTCTGGTCCAATAAAATACGAAGGTCCATCCTGTTTGACGCCAAAGCCGACTACCTTTTGTTCGGCATGGCCCATGCCGGTGTCGTGGAGCTGGCCCGGGCCCTGGATAATAAACCGAAGACAGCGCCGGACGACGCAGAAGATCCTGTTACACAAATTCCGGGCCTGGGATATATCGCCAGGGCACCCAAAGGCATAGAGTTGCCCTCCTATGAAGATGTCCTCAGGGACAAGAACCTTTATATCCAAAGCTTTAAAACCTTTTATGACAATACGGACCCCACGCTTGCCCGCCCCCTGAGCCAGGCCCATGCAGACCGGTTTCTGGTCCTCAATCCCCCGGCACCCTTCAGCACCACCCAAGAGATGGATGACATTCATGACCTGGATTTCCAGCGGGATGTTCACCCCTATTACCGGTCCCTGGGCCATGTCCGGGCCATGGACACCATCCGGTTTTCCATACCCACCCATTACGGCTGCTATGGGGAGTGTAACTTCTGCGCCATCACCGTCCACCAAGGCCGCACCGTGCGGTGGCGCAGCAAAGAGTCCATCATTGCCGAAGCAGAAAAAATGACCCGGGACAGGGATTTTAAAGGATATATCTTTGATCTGGGCGGCCCCACCGCCAACATGTACGGGTTTGAGTGCGAAAAAAAATTAAAAAAAGGGGCCTGTTCCCACCGGCGCTGCCTGTTCCCGACGCCATGCCCCTTCCTTGCACCGGATCACGGCCCCCAGATGGATCTGCTCAATGAAATCAGCCGCCTTGCGGGTGTTAAAAAGGTATTTCTCAACTCAGGAATACGCCATGACCTGATTCTCGGGGACAAACAAAAGGGACAGGCATACTTAAAGCAGGTGATATCCGACCATGTTTCCGGCCAGATGAAGCTGGCACCGGAACATTGTGTGCCCGGTGTGCTGGCACTTATGGGCAAACCGGGCATGGAGAGCCTTGTTGAGTTCAAGCACCGGTTTGACAACATCTGCAAAACCTTGAACAAAAAACAATACCTCACCTATTACCTGATTGCGGCCCACCCCGGATGTACCATAAATGAGATGAATGAACTCAAGGCGTTTACCAGAAACGAACTTCACATCACTCCGGAGCAGGTCCAGATATTCACGCCCACGCCATCCACCTTTTCAACCCTGATGTACTATACAGGCATTGACCCCTTTGCCATGGTGCCCGTGTTTGTGGAAAAAGATCTGCGGGCCAAGGAGAGACAAAAACAGGTGGTCACCCGGCCCCCGGATGACCGGACCAAATCCGCACCACGGCAGAACCAGAATCAGGGGCGTTTTTCCGGCAAGGGCAGAAAGAACCGCAGCCGAAAAAAATAACCCTGCCTGGTGCCTGAACACCAGTACTAATTACTCACAGGATTCAATTTTTGCACCCATAACCGGCCTGCCGCCAGATAAAAAACTACGGAAGCCAGGATAAGATACCCGAACATCTGGACATTTTTAGTCTTCAGGATATAGGCTAAAACCACCATTGTGGTGGCGGAAATCAGGAAAAAAATGGGTTTGGGGATCTGCTTGAGGATTACCCGGCCAAAATGGGCAAACCGGATATGGCTGACCATCAGAGCTGTGGAAATCGCGGTACACAGCCATAACATTATGGGCCCGAACACAAGGGATGCCCCTAATACAATCAGGGCTCCGGCAGGGCTTGGAAATCCGTTAAAAATACCGGTGGGCAGATCAGTGCGCCCCTTGTCCTTGGTAACAAACCGCACCAGGCGATACGCCACACCCACCACATAAATTGAAGCAAAAAACAGGGCAAAGGTCCCCCCTCTCATATCCACCATATAGGCCGGAGCCAGGCCGAAACTGACAAAATCAGCAATATCATCCAGCCAGGGGCCGTATTTTGTACCCCCGTGTTTAAGCGCCATGCGCCCGTCAAACAGGTCAAAAAGCTGACCCATGATGATCACACAGATGGCCCAGGCATAAAAGTGGTGATAGGTCAGAACCAGGCTGGTGACACCGCATGAAAAATTGAGCATGGACAGAATATCTGCATAAAGCCGGTTGGGGACAAACTTGAAAATCATGGATGCCGCAGACAGAACGATGCAGCACAAAAGCACCCCGTCACCGATGTTGAGCATCCCGGGATAGGCATCCATCAGGGCGCACAGAATCACCAGGGCAAAACAGATAATGGCCTTGATTTTCCCGAAGTTGTTGGCGGCTCCGGACACCTTGAGCCAGGTCAGTATTCTGCGGGCAAAAAATTGGCCCACAAGTTCAATGGCCACAAGTATCCAGACAAGTTTGGGTGACAAAATCCCGATATAAGCAAACCCGATCATGGGGGGCAGATAGGTCAGCTTGTCGCACATGGGGTCCAGCCACTCCCCCCACCGGGAGACCAGGTTGCAGCCCCGGGCCACAACCCCGTCAACCCCGTCAAGAATGGCGGCAAATGTGAAAATAAAAATGGACAAAGATTGATAGGGCGAAAAAAAGTACAGGATAAATCCCAGAAAGGCCAGACCTGTACGCCAGTAACAGATGGCGTTGGGATGCATCAGCCAAAGATGGGATTCAATAAACTGCCTGACAGACTCCTTTTTTTTTATGCTGTGGGAAAACCAGAAAAAAAACAGGGTGCTTAAGGCAGAAGATGCCATGATTACCAGAATTCGTTCCATGATTTGGCCTTAATATCAGTTAAAAAATTGGGGAAGATCTGTCATTGAGGTGCTATTTACCACTTTCACCCTGTCCTGGAAATAAAAAATACGGGGTATATGTATGGACCCTGAACGAGGCCCGGTGTTTGGACGAAAAGTGGCCCAGATGCAAGGCGCAGATGGGTGACTTTTCGTCCAAACACTATTTCACTTTGCCTGTTTTCCAGTTTCGCACCAGATTAATAAACGTCCTGGTGGCCGTTCCCGATGGCCCCTTGGGGATATAGGCCTTTTTTGTAAAATCCCAGGCCGTGCCTGCAATATCCAGATGCGCCCAGGGGGTTTTACCCACAAAATTTGACAGATACGCTGCGGCAGTTATTGTGCCGGCCGGTTTCCCCCCGGTGTTTTTAATGTCCGCCACATCAGACTCAATCTGTTTTTCATAGTTTTTATTCAGGGGCAGTCGCCAGACAGGTTCCCCGGCAAGACTCCCGGCTGTTTCAACCGCTTTGACCAAGGCGTCGTTGTTGGACACCAGACCTGTATAATGATGGCCTAGGCCGATGATGACCGCGCCTGTCAGGGTTGCCGCGTCAAGCACACAGGTGGGCTTGAAATTTTCAATGCCCCAGGCCAGGGCGTCGGCCAGGATGAGGCGGCCTTCGGCATCGGTGTTGATAACCTCGCTTGTTACCCCGTTGTAGTGACGGACAATATCGCCGGGGTGAATGGCGTTGGCCCCGGACATATTATCCGTGGCAGGAACAATGGCCACAACACCCACATCCGGCTTTTCCAGGGCAACGGCCTGCATGGCACACATAACCGCTGCACCGCCGCACATATCGTATTTCATATCCTCCATGCCCGCAGCCGGCTTGATGCTGATACCCCCGGAATCAAAGGTCAACCCCTTGCCCACAAGGAGGATGGTTTCGGTCCTGTTTTCCGGCAAATATTCCAGAACCACCATGCGTGCCGGTACATAGGATCCCTGGTTGACGCCAAGGATGCCCCCCATGCCCAACTGTTCCATATCCTTTTTTTCCAGACACCGGTAGCCCAGCCCCGTTTCCGCAGCAAGGTGTTTGGCATATGCCGCAAAATCGGCCGAGGTCCAGTGGTTTCCCGGTTCATTGGCCATATCCCGTGCCGCACAGGCGGCAAAGGCTGCATTTTTCGCCTTTTCAACACCCTGTCGTACGAGTTTAAGATCATCTTTGCATACAAATTGTATTGCCCCAAGTCCGGGATAATCGTTTTTTTTCTTTGTGCTTTCCTTGTATTTTTCAAACCGGTAATCCCCAAGAATAATACCTTCGGCCACAGCACCGGCAACAGCTTCCGGGTCAGGCAGCGCCGGGGATACATGTTTTGAAGGTGGCAGGCATATCACGACGTCCTTTGCCTTAACCGATGTACACACCTTGGCAACCTGCCCGCCCGCCTCGCGCAGCATATCCAGGGCGAGCCCTTTATTCTTTTCCTTATTCACAGGCCCTGTACCCAGAACCAGAACCCGGGCGGCCGCAATTTTTGATCGGGCCGGCGGATAAAACAATATCTGTTCTGCAGCCTTTCCTGAAAAATCCTTCAATTCAAACGCATTTTTAACCTGGGACTGGACAGCGGCATCGCATACAGGCATTTTGTTGTCCTTTGCCTCCACGGCAAAATAAACCAGAAGATCGGTTTTAATTGTTTCGGCAGCTTTGGTGGCGGTGGTGATATTGTCTTTTTTCATGAGATCCCTTTTTTACCGATTGTTTAAAAAATAAAAATTATTAAAATTTACCATAAAACAGGGTCCAGGTAAAAGAATTCAGACAGTATAAAAATTAATGATACGATCTGTAACCCTGTCCACATCATCCAGGGTCATCTCATAGTACAGCGGCAGTCGCAGGACTCTTTCACTTAATTTTTGTGTATATTTCAAATCTCCTGCAACCCTGCCGAACTTTTTTCCGGCAGGAGAGGAATGCAAAGGGATATAATGGAATACAGCATGGATATTTTCATTTTTAAGGCAGGTTATTAACTGAGAACGTTCTTCCAGGGTACCGGTGATAATATAAAATATATGACCGTTGTGGCTGGAGCCTGATGAGGATTCCCCGTGGGCCAGTCGAATAAGCCCTTTTTCTTCCAGGGGCGCCAGCCGTTCCCGGTAATGATCGCAGATCTGCCGTCTTTTGTGAATAATGGTTTCAGCCAGCTCAAGCTGGGCATACAAAAATGCAGCTGTCATATCAGACGGCAGAAAAGAGGATCCGATATCCACCCAGGTATATTTATCCACCAGGCCTTGAAAAAACTGACGCCTGTTGGTGCCTTTCTCCCAGATCATGTAGGCCCGGTCCAGCAGGTGCGGATTGTTAATCAAAAGCGCCCCGCCTTCACCACTGATAATATTTTTGGTTTCATGGAAACTTAAAGCCCCCATATCGCCGATGGTACCCAGAAATCGGTCATTGTCGGAGGAGAGCAGAGCCTGGGCCGCATCTTCAATCACCATGAGCCCATGCCTGTGCGCAATGTCCATAATCACGTCCATGGCACAAGGCACACCCGCATAATGCACCGGCACAATGGCCTTTGTTCTGTCCGTCACTGCCGGTTCAATTAAGGTTTCATCAATATTGAGCGTATCCTTCCGAATATCCACAAACACAGGCACACCGCCCCGCAGCACAAAGGCATTGGCCGTTGAAACAAATGTATAGGAGGGCATGATCACTTCATCCCCGGGGGAAATATCCCCAAGGATTGCAGCCATCTCAAGGGCGGCTGTACAGGAATGGGTCAGGAGCGCCGGACTTCCCAAGCGATTCTGCAGCCAGGCCTGGCATTGCTTTGTGAAATAACCGTCTCCGGCAAGATGGGAGTGTTTGATAACAGCCTGGGCTATATTGTAAAGCTCCTTGCCGGCAATAAAAGGCCTGTTGTAAGGAATTGCGGTCTGCATATTTTCTCCAATCACAGCCTTGTGCTCAATCATGCTCTGCTTGTTATAACAATGCCAAGTACGATGAAAAACAAGCCCAGCACCTTATGGATAGAAAAGGGTTCATCAAATAGAAACATTGAGAAGAAAAAAACAAAGACAAAAGACGCGCTCATAAAAGGATAAGCAAAACTTAAGTCAAATTTTGTCATAGCCGCCATCCAGAATAACGAGGCAATAAATGCAGATAAAAAACCTGATAGGATAAAAGGGTCAGCCACCAGTCTGATTAAAAAAATAACTTTATCCATAAACGGCACAGGCAGCGCCCCGTAGTCAACAATCCGCCATTTGAGGATTAATTGCCCATAGACGGTAAAAACAACAGTTCCTATGATATAAAAAAAATCCAATAGTTCTATAACCAAAAATGGTATGTATTTGTTATCAATTCTTTTTTGAATCCATAAGATATATAGAATCGGCATGCTTGAGTATTAGCCAATTGGGTTGAAACAACTATTTCATATATTGATTTTTGTTGTAAATATAAAACACAAGCATCGATTAATTTTGAACCAATTTTTTGCCCTTGTGCCTGTTCTGAAACGGCTATTAAACCAACCTCACCTTTCTCGTCTTTTATCTTTAATGTAACAAAACCTATAATTTTACAATTACGTTGGGCAACAAAAACTTTATCGGCAATTTCTTTTGACAGCGATTTTTCTATCCAGGCTTTATATAAATTTTCAAATGCATTCTCAGGCATTTTTTTATCTAATAAAAACCGAGAATACTGCCCACTTATATACGTTAAATCCAATAAGTCTTTTGATAATTTTTTTGTATTGTAATCAAGGATGCAATCATCAATTCTTATTATTTTGCTATTCAAATTCAGTTGGTAGGCTATTTTTCTGTCAACCAGCAATGCATTGTTTTTAATAACGTGTTTCTCACTCAAGAAAATATGTTCTGATGAAAAAACATACAAAAGCGAATAGTTTTCATTTCTTGCTGAGCTAACGAGCTGATTTAATTTATCATTGTAATTTTCACGATTACAGACAATTTTTCCAATTTTCAAACCAAAAAACTGACTATCCCATTGAAGATGTTCTAAATTCATTCTTCAATATTAAGAATTTCATTTACGATAAAAGAGGGACGTTCTTTAACCTTTTCAAAAATCTTTCCAATATACAATCCAAGAAAACCAAGTATAAAAATGATAACACCTGATAAGAACCAAAAAGAAAGAATTAAACTGGTAAAGCCAAGAACTTTAATTGATCCGGTTAAATACATAAAAAAATACACAATAATCGTAACCAATGAGAGCGTTGTAATAAAAAACCCAAGTTTCACCGTCAATCGTAATGGTTTATCTGAAAATGCCAGGACAGAATTCATTGCAAGCTGGAGTAACCGTTTAAAATCATATGTAGATTCTCCTTCAAAACGTTTGGAATGTTTAACGGGAAGATAATATTTTTTAAAACCAACCCATTGAACCATGGTCGGAAAAAATCGAATTTGATCTTTCATGGACAATATGGCTTGAATTACTTTTTTATTATAAATCCCAAAATTTGCTATACTTGCATCCTGTTTTGTGTCTGTTAGATAGCTGAAAAAAAGATAAAATATTTTTGAAACAATCTTATTGATAACGGAATCCATACGGACTGTTCGTTGAGCAAAAACACTGTCATACCCTTCCTGTGCTTTTTGATATAAATTAAAAATTTCATCAGGTCTATCCTGCAGATCACAGTCCATTACAACAATCCACTCACCTGATGCATAATTTAATCCGGCAGTAATGGCATAATGCTGTCCGAAATTCCGGCTTAAATTTAAACCTTTTACCCGTTTATCTTTTTGACACTCTTCTGTTATTTTCTGCCAGGAATTATCAAGAGAACCATCATTTACAAGAATTATTTCATAGTCATCAGTAATATTCAAAACCGTATTTTTTATTTGTTTTACCAGTTCCGGAACTATATTTTCTGATCTATATACTGGCGATACAATTGAGATGTGAACTTTTTCTGGCATATAATTCATTTTAATTTCTACATTAGGTATTTCAGTCTTGTTTATACACTTCAAACATATCATTCTCAAACACCTTTGAATAATTTTTATCCTTCATCCAGTAGCGGATGTAGTCAAACTTCTTTAAATCCGGTATCCATGCTTTATCTTGTTTCCGGTATTCTTTATCATATAACGGCCATCCGGTATTTCTTGTCATGATTTTTGAAAATGTTATATATACCGGTGGTTTCGTCTTTGCAGCCTTGTCAAATTCCTTTTTGAATGCATCGAACAAGACACATCCGTGCCAGGGATTGTTCATTATGCAATTGGTCTGGGTCAAATAATACATCATGGGAATCCAGCTTAAAAACAGCGCCGGTGTATTGTTTCTCGGGTATGTTTCATGGTTGAAGAATTCAAGGGCTTCATCAATGACCTTAACCCGCTGGGGAAAGGTATGAATACCGAAAAGCTGGGGAGACCTGAACATTTCAACAAGCACAGATCGATCACCAAGATCCCTGTGCGACGCATTATACCCCCAAGGATGGACAATACTGAACATGATCATAACCACGACTATTATAACATAGTGGGTCATATTCAAACCCTGCCGGCCAATGTAAATTTTTTTTCCAAGCATGAACGCCAGGGGGAAGGCAAAGAACAACAGTCCTGCACCAGAGCGGTATATTACATTAAAGGAGAGATCAGAACCGGGGAAACTGAATAACGTAACCAAAAGGATTAACACAGAGGGAACTACAAGGTTGCCTGCATAACGTAACGAATAAATATAAAAAAAATATCCAGGCATAATCAGTACTGTCATGTAAATGAAATACGGACCGTCAAATCCTAAAAAAATTGCATAGTGTATACTGAACGCACAAATCATGTTGACTATCATCTGTTTTACCGATATCGATTCCCCAAGCATCAGCAATAAAATGAGTATAAGCACACTTAAGACAGCACTTTTCTGCAATACAACCCAGCTGGAATGGAAATACCCTCTGAACAAATTTAAAAGTCCATGAGAATCCCTGCCGGCAGCCGAGTACAGTGAATCCATTCTTTCCGATGTGCTTTTTTGACTGGAGTCCAAATAATAGAAAGGGTCATTGGACTCCGTTGATGATAGACTGTCCGATAATGTTCCCTGTTTGGCGAGAGAAAGATAATCAATGCCTGGAATGGAAGTTGGGGTTTCTCTATGAATAAAGTTTTCATCAAGGTAGTTGATATATGTAGACAGATTTCCACTGCTATACAGCAGAAGGGTTCCCAAGGCAAAACAGACCCAATATCCCCCGCATAAAAACAAAAAAGGCTGTGCCCATGCCTGTTTCTTTTCATATAATACCCACGCATATACAAAAGGCAGTGTTAATATCAGGATAAAATTGAACTTAAGCCATACTGTCAGACACAAAAATATTCCGGAAAAAAGATAAACAAAACTGCTTTTCCTATTGCCAAGAAGCAGCCAGATACCGGCCAATGCAGATAATACCGGCAGATTGTCGTAATTTATCGAAAGGTAATAATTGTAATGAATAAAAAAAATGGAAAGTATAACAAAAATCAGCCAGGCAATAAGGCCATGAAAATATAGAGAGTAGATCCTGAATGAAATAAGTGAAATTCCCGTGACCACCAGCACATAGCCCAGTCTTGCCCACAAGACACTCGGGGCACCGGCCGCAGACAGCCACAACCCGTTGAAAAAATTGGTCCCCACCAGAAAGTCGATATTTTCAGATACACTGCCGTGGAATAGTCCCCAGGCTTTGGTAAAATGAAAACCAGTATCTGTCACATCCAGGGTCTTAAACGATCTGAACAACGCATAAAAAAAATTCATAACCACTAAAAGGGAAACGCGATATCTGGATAAATATGTTTTAAAATCTACCGATGAAAAAATGAAGGCAAAGCCTGGAATGAAACATAAAATCCAGACCGCAAATTCAATCCAGAAATAATATATATCCAATGGGTTTTCAGTAAAACCGGATTGTTTGAGCCTTTCAAGTAACGGAATAAAAATTAAAGGAGATTTCAGAATTAACCATAACAATGCAGCTAACAACAAAGTAAGTCTGAAAAATTTATTAGAAAGGACTGTATTCCAGTTAAATATAAATCTATTCATCAGGCCCGGATAGAAAATCGGAATATGTTGATTTTATTTTATTACAGCACGTTAGAACACATGGATTGATACATTATGCTTTAAAAGGCTCGGAAAAAATAAATCCTCCATCTTGCTTGTGGCATTTATTTTTTCCGAGTCCCTAATACAAAATGGGGACTATCCAAGACAATCCCCCGTTTTCGTAACATACAATTGTTATAATATGCAAAAAGCTGCAATATTTTAAATTATCATCTCGTTGTTAATAAGCCATAAAATTTTTAGACTCTGTATTACCATCAGCGTCTGATACAGTAACCGTATACCAACTGGTGTTACTTACTTTATATGATGCATTAAAGTCTCCAAGAGATTTAAGGTTGGTATTACACTCTGATATGGCGTTTGTTAATGCGGTACCTTCACTGCCTGTGGCCAATAATTGCCCACCAAATTGCATGCTGACATTACTTGCACCGGCAGCAAGGGCACCCTCTACTGCTTTTTTCTTAGCGTCATCCATCAGGTCAAGGTATTTAGGTACTGCAACAGCAGCCAGAACACCGAGAATAACCAGAACCGCAATGATTTCAATTAAAGTAAAACCTTGTTCATTTTTAAGAACGTTCTTCATGATTCCCTCCTTAGTTAGTAAAAAAAAATAAAAAGTATCCCGATTGGGATATGGAACTTATTTTACCATCTTGGTCAAATCCCACATGGGTAAAAATATAGCCAGTGCAAAAAAACCAACAACAGCAGCCAGACCTACGACGAGGATGGGTCCTATGGCTTCAGACATCGCTTTTGTACTATATTCAACTTCTGCATCGTAATGATGTGAAATTTCTGTCAGCATATCATCCAGGTTACCGGTTTCCTCTCCGATGGCCACCATATTGATAACCATGGGTGGAAAATATTTGGATGATTTCAAAGGTTGGGAAATGCCCCGGCCTGCTGTCAGCATTTCTTTTATTTTTATAAATTCTTTGGTAATGGCGGCATTATTGATGGTTTTTGTCAGGACATCAATGGATTCAAGAACAGTAATACCAGAGGTCTGCAGTATTGCAAAAATAGAAGCAAACCTGGACATGGCAGCCTTGGAGACCACGGGTCCGACAATGGGCACTTTTAATAGGAACTGATCTCTAAGCAGTATTCCCGGAGGCGTTTTAAAAAAAATATAGTATACAGCAGCCAGTATTGCTCCACCAGCAATAATTCCGATAAGCCAATAATCATGCATAGCTTTATGCATGATTATGCAGATTTGTGTCGGTAACGGCAGTTCGAGTTTTGCAGACTCAAACACTTTCACAAATTTGGGGATAACAAAATTAAGAAGAACGAGAAAAGCAACGCCAAGAAAACTCGTTACCATCATCGGGTACCGCATGGCTGATTTGATATCAGATTTTAGTTTGTCTTCGTGATCAATGATATAAATCAACCGTTCAAGAACATCCGGTAATGCACCGGAAGTTTCTCCGGCATGTAACATGTTGCAGTAAAGCTGTGAAAAAACATCCGGATGTTTGGCAAAAGACGAAAAAAGGTTCCCTCCTTCCCGGATATCAACTCGAATCTGTGAAACAACTTTTTTCAGCCGCTTATTTTCCGTTTGGATCTCCATGGTGGTCAGGACATCCATCATGGGCACACCGGCGTGGATAAGTGTCTTGAATTGCTTTGTAAATAAGACAAGATCCCTGGCCTTTATTGTTGTAAGACGGTCCTCAAGGGAAGAGAAGAAACCTGACCCACCGCCTGTTTTTTCCTTTACTTTTTCGGGAATTAAACCTTTCAGGGCAATCTTGTCAACAGCGCTATCCTGGGACGAGGCTTCAATCTCCCCTTTGACGACTGAACCGGTTTCATTAATGGCGGTGTAGGTGAATGTACTCATGGATTACACCATTACAGCAGAAGCTGCCTCCTCAGGACTGGTTATTCCATTGGCCACCTTGTTGGCAGCATCCTGTTTCAAAGTTTTTAAATGACCGGATTTCTGGCAGAGAAAAGTGATTTCCTGGGCTGATTTACCGGCAAGTATCATTTTTTGAACATCCTGATTGATGTGAAGAACTTCATAAAGACCAGTTCGTCCAAGATAGCCGGTATCCTTGCACTGCATACACCCCCGTCCCCGGACAAAATCCACTCCCTGGGCATGGTCAAGGCCCCAGAATTTACGGATGGTCTCAGGTGGTGAATACGATTCCTTACAATGGGGGCAGACCGTTCGGATAAGTCGCTGTGCCTGGGTGAGCAGCATAACCGAAGAGACCAGGAAGGGCTCAATGCCCATGTCCACAAAACGGGTAATGGCGCCGGCAGCATCGTTGGTATGGACCGTACTGAGCACCATATGCCCTGTCAGTGCAGCCTGGACAGCAACCCCTGCGGTTTCGCCATCACGGATCTCCCCGATCATAACCACATCCGGATCCTGACGCAAAATGGCACGAAGGCCTGAGGCAAAGGTCATGCCTGCTTTTCTGTTGAGCTGCCCCTGGCGCACATGTTCCATACGATATTCCACCGGATCTTCCAAAGTGATGATATTGACATCAGGTGTGTTGATGATTTTCAGCATGGAAAACAGCGAGGTACTTTTCCCTGAGCCGGTTGGTCCTGTGGCAAGAAGGAGACCATAGGGCATTTTAATCATTTTTTCGATAAGGGCAATGTCCTTGGGATCCATACCCAATTTGTCCAGAGAGTAAATGCCTGCGCTGGTATCCAGGAGACGAAGCACCATATTTTCCCCGTATACCGTGGGTATTGTGGACACACGGATATTGATCTCTCTGTCCTGCACAACCACTGTAAAACGACCGTCCTGGGGAATTCTGGACACGGAAATATCCAGGTTGGCAAGAATTTTTAACCGGGAAACAATAGATGTAAACATATTCCTGGGCGGCGCAGGAATATGGTGCAGTTTTCCGTCCACCCTGAACCTGATCTCAACATAATCTTTTTCAGGTCCCAAATGAACGTCCGACGCCCTTTCCTTGACGGCCTGGGTGAGAATGGAGTTGACAAGCCTGACAACCGGTGCCTCTTCAGCCATGTCCATAAGCGAGGAGATGTTCTTCTGGTATTGTTCATCAACTTCATCTTTGACGTCCATCTCCTGCATTTCCTGGATATGCTCCATAACACCGTCGGCACCTGCGTAAGTACCGTACACTGAAGCAATCAGAGCGCTGAATTCCTGTTCCGTGCAGATAACCGCTTCCACCTCGGTATCCGTATACACCTCTATATGATCGTAGGCGTTGATATCAAGGGGGTCTGTCATGGCGATGAGCAATATACCGTCTTTTTTATGAATGGGCACAGCGTGATATTTCTGGGCAGTATCCACATCAAAAATATTGGCAAGCGCTGTGGTAATCGAATAATCATTGGGATCGTAACGCTTGATCTGCATCTGGGAAGAGATCAGCTCTACAATGTCTTTCTCGTTGACAATTCCCTCCCGGATAAGATATTGCCCAAGCCGCTTCCCGCTTTTTCTGGCACCAATCAGCGCAGTTTCAAGCTGGGCCTTTTCAAGTATTTGGGCTTCTATCAGCATCTCACCAAGGCGTTTGCGTTTAATTGCCATCAAGATCCTCTTTCTTTAAGCTTTATTTTACAAAATCTTTCTATTTTCAATTAAGCCAGCGATCTCAGTCTCCTGGAATTCACCGAAAGATTCGGATAGCTGTGCCGAAAAGGCTTGGGCGGTTGATTTATCTGTAAACACCCGGTTTAATACCACATAAAATATAAATCCATTTTCCACGCTCCAGGTTGATAGCGTCCGGGCATCCAATCCCTGCTTTCTGTACTCCCATGCTTTGTTATACGCTTTATTCAAATCAGAAAAACTGCCTGCCGCCAGGCAAATATGTTCTGGAAGCCAATGTGCTGAGGTCTCTCTGATTACAGGAAAATAGATCACTTCTCCGTTAAGAATCAGATTGGGATCTTCAATTCCGGCATTTTCCTGCAGAATTTTCTGAAGAATCTTTTTTGAATATGTTCCATAAATAACTGATATCATCGCACGCAAACTGCTGCCATCAGGTATTTTCGCGTATCCTATAAGATTGGGTTCGCCTCCGGAAATTTTATCAAAACCAGACGGGACAACGATGACAGGGGCAGAAGGTTCAGATTGAACGAACACAGGATATTTTTTAACAATTTCTACCGTGTCCAAAGCTGGGGTTAAACCCATAGCGGCATGGTCGACGGTGGAAGAATTGGAGGAGGCCCATTCAAAAACTTTTTGTTGAATCGGTTCAGGTGCGATCTTCACTAACGTTTTGACATGAAATGCCAGAACAAAAACTATAACCATGGCAAAAACGGAGAGGGCAGGAGGCAAAGAGATCCTTATTCTTTCCTGGTAATCGGGAAAAATATCTCCTGCACAGGCATGAACAAAAAAGGAGCCGGCGCGCTGCCGGTCCTGAATGATCATGTTTAACAGTACATGGTGACACAGATTGATAATTTTTCTGGGATATCCTCTGGTTATTCTATAAATAGCCCAGAACCCGAAAAAAGTGAATCCAGGTAGTTGATTTTCAGTATCATGACCTATCGATGCGGCCAGATCTATTCGAAATCGTATTAACGCTCTGGTTTCAAAAAAACTTAAGGGCAAAAAAGTGAACCTGAAATTAATCCGGTCCACAAAATTTTCCATGCCCCTGATCATCTTGTCGAACTCTTTCTGGGCAAAAATTACGATCTGAAGCAGCTTTTTATCGTTTGTCTCGTAATTGAGCAATTCCCTTAATGTTTCAAGGCAGTAAAGCGGCAGTTTCTGACCTTCGTCAATCATCAGAACCGTGGTGGTATCGTTGTCAACCCCTGATGAAAACAGGTTGACTTTAATCTTCTCCTTAAGAGTTAACTCATTGTCATGCCGGTGTGTGTCCAACGGCGCACCGGTAAACTGGCAAAGTATTAAGGTCAGAAATTCTTTCGGCGAGGCGAATCCCGGGTCCAGTATCAGGAAATATCTGATCTTTTCATCGGTATCAATTTTTCGAATCAGTTGTCGGCACACTGTTGTTTTTCCGGTACCCACATCTCCTGTGACCACGTTAAGCCCCCTGCGCAGCCGGATGGATATCTCAAGCTTTTGCAAGGCGGTTAGATGCTGCCGGGAGTTAAAAAAGACCCCGGGATCAGGTGAATTGGAAAAGGGCTCCTTTTCCAGATGCAATGTCCGGTAATACATCATAAATCTTACTGGGCTCCTGCCGACACTGAGGTTTCCGGCTTTGCCGTATTATTCGCCACAGGCCTTGATGGGGCAGGCTGCCCTTTAAGTATATGCGGGGTAATAAAAATAAGCAACTCTTCCATTCCAGCAGAATTGCTTGTATTTCTGAACAGCCACCCCAGCCCTGGAATATTCATCAGGCCCGGTACCCCGGTTTTACCGTCTTCAATATTTTCCTTATTTAAACCGCCGATAACCGTTGTTTGACCGTCAAACAGGTTAACCATGGTTTCTGCATTTTTGGTGTTAATCGTAGGATTGCCATCAACCGTATTGGTAAAATCAAGTTCATCTTTATTGGTTTTAATCTCCAGCCTGACAATATTTTCATTGATCACATGGGGTGTTACCTCCAGACTGATCACAGCTTTTCGCCACTCAATTGACACTTCGTCGTTTTCCACGGTCTGGAAGGGAACCTCTTTACCCGATTCAATAATCGCTTTGTGGTGATCCAGAGTGGTGATGGAGGGTTTTGATAGAATATTTACCTTACCCTCTTCCTGCAGAGCGGTCAGCTCCGTGTAAAGCGCCCACTCTCCAAGCTTTTCGGTCATGAACCCCAAAGAAAGCCCGCCTGTGCCGGATATCGCATTGTTAATGATTGTGTTCCCAATATTCAGATTTGTGTTACCGTCATCGTCTGTTTCCCAGGAGTTAGAAGTAAAATCCGAAGATCCCCCGCCCACCCAGTTGCGCTGGGTTCCGTTGCTGGTTGTTGTAAGGCCAAGTCCTCCCCACTGGACCCCAAGTTCCCTGGCCGTATCTGATGTGGCTTCTACAATATGGGCTTCAATCAGAATCTGCAGATTGGGTTTATCCAGCTTCTGGATAATGGGCATAATTTTATCTAACTCTGATCTTGTCGCGTGGATGACCAGCGAATTGGTATTTGTATCTTTAAAAATGGAGTCTCTGAAATCAGCCTGCTCTGCAGCACTCTTTTTATCTCCTGATTCGGCCATGGCTTTTTCAATGGCAGCTTCCCTGGAGCTGGCCTGCAGATATTTTTCGATGTTAAGACGTAATTCTTCAAGATCGGCAAAATTAATTTTCACCACCCGGGTCAACAGAGGTTCAAGCTTTTCCTGTCTTCGGGCAATGGCTTCCATGGCCAGAGCATGTTCTTTTCTGCTTTTCTGATATTTTTGTTTGGCTTCCATGAGCGCGATTTCCTTGTTAAGATCATCCACGGTAATCACGCGTAAAATATTGCCACTCCATTTATAGGTCAGGCCATAGGAATCCAGAAGCCCGGTAAATGCCTGATTCCATGGCACGTTGGTGATGTTGATCTTTGCCTGGCCCGAAACGGTCTCATTAATCAGGATGTTGACGTCGGCCGCCCTGGCAAGGGTTCTTAGGAGAACCGCCACAGGAACATCATGCATTTTCATGGTCAGCCGCATTCTGGGCAGCTTTTTTTCAGGTTCAAACGATTCTTCAGCCTGGTGCCTGGCCTTGTACTCCTGCTCCAGAACCTCAACCTTTTTCTGGACATTCCTGTCGATCTCTTCAATATACGGACGAGCGTCCGGCGTCACCTTGGGGGAACTCTCGGCCATGGCCCGCCATTTTTCAAACCGGTCCGGCATTTTTTCTTCCTTTTGCGTGGCCTGACACCCAAACCCAAGAACCATCAGTATCAGTGCTAAAAAATAAATGTGAATATATTTTCTCATTTTTATTCCCATCACCGGTTATATACACCCGTTAATTAATCTTCCTGTAAATACAGTGTAAGCTGTCTGTCGGCCTGGGTCAGTAACGTCACCTTTGTGGGGGTGATCTGAAGCACCTTGCACCCGATGTCAATAACAAGGTCGCCGATGCTGTATTCCATGTTGTTTATCACGCCCAGAACATTTTCACCCAACTGGATAAACCCGGAATAGACCATCTCCGGCAGATTTTCGATTTCAGTCGCATCCCTTTCATCCGGATCTCCGCTATATAAAATAAAAGGGTCCCTGGGCCATATGCTTTCAGCTTTTTCCTTAAGAAATGCCAGATCGCTGCCTCCGTTACCTTTTTTCAATGATGCAATGGCTTCGTGAGCTGTATTTTGGGCTTCTTCAGCAGTTATAATGGCAGCTTGAATTTTTTCGTCATCCGTACGGTCTGTCTTTTCACCCAGAACAAAAAAATCCAGCAATCCAAATACAACCAGCAAACCTGCAAACACAATGATGATAACTTCTCTCTTGTTCATTGTTTCTATCTACCCTTGATTTTTAGAAACATCATTATTTTCTATGGCGATCTTGCATCTGATGCTGCAATACCTGACATTGTCTCTATCCGTCCGGATTTCAACATTCTCAAGGCTGTTGAAACAAGGCAGTTTGATGAGTTCAATTAAACAGGGCCTGAAATGCAGGAATTCTCCTTTGTAAGTTATATTCATGGAAATCAATTCAGCACCCGTTTTAAAGGATTCTGTATCCATTCGGTTTTCCGACAGGGCTACACCCTCTTTTTCGGCAATCTGCTTAAAGACCTCGCCCAAACCAGAAATCTCTTCCCTGGCAATTGCCTTACGTTCCGGAAGGGGCAGGAGATTAGCAAATTGTGTGTCCGCCAGGTTGCAGGCCTGGGCATATGCCGGATAAAAACGTTTCTGCTCTTCCAGACGAATGGTGTTGGCAAGCCAGTCTGCTTTTATATTCTGAATATTCTTAACTTTGGGGTAAAGAAGGCCCAGGGCAACTGCAAGGACCCCCACGATACAAATCACAATAAGGCTAAATGTCGTAGAGGAAAGTTTTCCAGTGTTTTTTTTTTCCTTTTTCGCCATCAGAAAATCTCCATATCCACAGTAAAGTTGAGAATATTACCGTTTTTTTTCTGAACTATTTTTTTGTTTTCAATCTCAATATTACCGAAAATGGAAGATTCACTCAGCGCCATGACAAACCCGGTCAAAGTAGATTCCAAGGCAGTGAATTCTGCCAATACAACGCCTTGAAGGCGCATATGTCGTCCACGTTCGCCGACTTTTCTTTCATTTTTATTCTCGTTTTCTGTATTGGACGGTTCTGCAAGACCTGCATCCAGGGTAAGAATCTCTATATTTTCAGGCGTCAATGTGCATAATTCACTGATAACGGATAAGGAGGCATAGTCAGAGGCATATTGACGAATCATCTTCATTTTCTTCTTGGCTTGAAGAATTTTTTTATCCAGCACCTCTTTTGTGATTGGGGTGTCATATTGGGAAAGCTGGGCTTTAACAGCCATAAGCCTGACGATTTCACTGTTTTCCTTCTGGTGAAGCCATAACCATACCCCGCAGCAGATCAGAAGACCTGCAATCCCTGCAGCTATTATTCCGATATTGATCTTTTGGGCTTTTGCGGTAATGGCTTTTTCCTTATGTGTATAAAGGAAATTGGGGGTAATGGTTTTGTTGGACAGGGCAATACCCAAAGTCGGGATGACTCTGTTTCTGTCTGCTGCGCTGGCGGGCATGGCCAGACCGATGGTATCCTGACTATCTTGAAATGGCGAAAAAAGACTTGTCCGATTCGGTATCATTCCTTCGTAAAAATTTATAAGGGCCGGGCTGTCGTCTGTTTCTCCGAAAAAATAATATTTTGCAACCGGCTCATTTTCCAGGAACATATTGGAACAGTATTCGCCGGTGCGCTGAATTTTACCTAAAAGTCGTTCGGTGGATGCCTTCAGATCTTCATAACCGGGGTCATCCAGCCGTTCTCTTGAGGCCAGAAAATTAGGAATATCCGTGATATTTTCGTCCACGATGCCGGATTCTATGAAAGGTTCCGCCAGGCTGAATGAGCCGGTTTTAATACTTCTTGCCACCAACACACCCTGGTTTGATATGCAAAAAATTTCAGACCGGTACCGCCGTATATTGACAACAACCACAGGCTGTCCGCCGGTGTCCGGCTGTCCGGCAAGAATACAGTTTTGGATGGCAAAGGGAGTCGCCGTGATACCATCCAGGGAAAATCCGGCTGATTTGAACAGGGTTTTCAATTCATTTACAGTGTTTCGGTTGCCGGAAAATGCAACCACGTTTTTCTTTTTAACACCGTTGACATGAACATCCGAAATAAACTCATAGTCAAAAATTTCATTGACCGGGTCTATTTCAATTTCCTTCTTCAGTGCCCACATTGCAGCATTGGCCAATTTGGCATCCGGCAGGTTGGGTAGTGTTAATTGTCTTAGTTTTACATCCCCGGTCTCTATGGCCGTCCAGATAGAAACATTTTTATAACCAGATAGAAAAGAGGTCAGTTCAGATCGGAGAAAGGCCGGAAATCCTTCACGTTTCATTCCCATATTCTCTGGATAGGGAATAATCTGCCACTTAACGATCTCTTTTTCGCCCCCGCGCCCGGCCTCGCCGGTCAACACCAGAGACAAACAAGTTCCCGCCAGATATGCCCCTGCACAAAGATTGATCAAGGCATTACCTTTAAGGGATGTGCTACCCTTGGATTCGGGCAGGGGAGAAGCGATTTCCTTGGCTGCCGTCTGGGACGGGGTGGCGGTCCGGATGGAATCTAAAAGCTTCTCTGTTGAATTCAACTCACTATAATCTGTCACAGTAACCTCTTTGAATGGTTCAATTAGGTTATATACCTTAAAAGTTCACCGGGATATTGTTTTCGTCTAACAGCCATGGGCTGATCTGACATATCAGCTGCCAGGCTCGGCCCACCACGAAGGTTGAAAGATCTGTGTAGGTTACACAGATCTTTCATATAAAGATTAAGCTTCGATTTCCAAGCTTTCCTTAAAAATATTTTCCTAATAAATTAATGTGCTTTTGATATATGTAAAAAAGGTTTTTTTTATCAAGCAAGACTGCTTAAAGTTAATCCGGTTTCTCAGGGTTTGTCAATCATATTTTTTGACGTTAAAACTATGAGATTTGGTTTTGAGAGAAATAGTAATTTCAATATTCGTCATGTTAAAATTTTTTTTGTTTTTACAATTGAACCACAGCTGAGAATCAGAAAAATAATTACTTTTATCAGAGTCAGGAGTTAAATCGTTTTCTCCTGGAAATTGTAGTAATAGCTTGGTATCCCCTATAACCGGGGATACCAAGCTATTCTTCAAATGTTTTAATCGTAGTAAAAAGACAAAATTATTTCACCGGCAATAGAGTGTACCTATTGGCGAAAATCCTTTTTTTTAAAACGAATTTTCTTCTTTGTACTAAAAACCTTCTTTGAACAAATCTTCTGTGCTCAACACCTCATCCGGTCTCTGGGTGTACTGTGTAGGCTCTGTCCCCTCTTTAAAGCACTCAAAAATCGTGTGCTGGCTCTGGGCAATCGGCAGAAGGCCGGTATCGGCATCTATTTTAACACGTATGATACCTTCGGGAACTGTAAACTCTCGTACAGATTTGCCCTCCAGGGCTTGCTGCATGTAATCCAGCCAGATGGGACTTGCAGCCCGGGAACCAGTTTCTTTCCAGCCAAGTGGCGCTTCCCTGTCAAGCCCCACCCATACCCCTGTGGTGTACCTTGGGGTAAAGCCCATGAACCAGGCATCGTGAAGATCGTTGGTGGTACCGGTTTTACCTGCCGCCGGCCGGTTCAAGGCTCTGATTCTCTGGGCGGTTCCAGCCTGTACCACGCTTTCCAGCATACTGGTCATAAGATAGGCCGTACCCATGTCAATGACCTTCTTGCGAATCAGTTTGGAGGATTCCAGAAGCTTGTGGTCCCGGTCATAAATTTCGGTGATAAATACCGGCTCAATCAGGTACCCCAGATTGGAAAATACTGAATATGCCTTGGTCAGTTCAAACAGAGATACCCCTGAAGACCCCAGGGATATGGACAGGTTTCTGGCAATGGGAGAGGTGATTCCAAGCCTTCTTGCATAACCGATCACATAATCTATGCCAATATCCTGCAAAATTTTGATGGTAACAATATTTCTGGATGTGGTCAGAGCCTGACGAAGCAGGGTGGGGCCGTAAAATTTCTCCGCATAGTTATGAGGTTTCCACACTCTGTCGTTCAGCTTGTCTTCAAAGACCACAGGAGAGTCAATAATGACAGAGGCTGGCGTATATCCTTTGTCAAGGGCTGCCGCGTAAAGTATAGGCTTGAATGCGGAGCCGGGCTGACGTCTCGACTGAAATGCCCGGTTGAACTGGGAGTCCTTGAAATCTCTTCCGCCGATCATGGCTTTAACATGGCCGGTTTCCGCTTCAATGCTCAGAAGTGCTGATTGAGCAATGGGTTCCTGGTAAAGGGCAAATTCATATTGCATGTCAGCAGCCATTTCCCCAAGGACTTTCACATAGATGACATCTCCAATTTTTAGGGCCTGGGAGGGTTTAGTGATCCTGGCAGACCAATAGGGTATTTGGGGGTCTGGTTTTCTGGCCCATGTCATGGTCGTTAGCCGGAGAATACCTGCGACATTGCCAACCCTCACATGGGTAATTTTGTTGTCATCGTCCACATTCAGGACAACGCCTTGATATACTTCGTCTTTAGCCAGACGGCTGCCGTTTAATTCATCGGCGATGATGCGACTGAAACCTTCCTCCTGAAGCGCTGATATATTTTTTTCGGGGCCTCGGTATCCACAACGTTGATCCAGATCTGACAGGCCTTTATTGACTGCGGACCGGGCTATTTTTTGCAGTTCAATATTCACGGCGGTATGAATGTTTAAGCCTTGGGTGTAAAGCATATCTTTTCCGTATTTTTTTTCAACATACCGTCTGACATGCTCCGTGTAGCAGGGAACCCGCTCAATGAACCAGTTTTTTCGAGATTTAATGTCCAGCCTGGCTCCCATGGCCTCGGTGGCTTCCAGATTGGAGATCATCCCCTCTTCTTTCATACGGTTCAGAGTATAAACCTGGCGCTGCCTGGCCAGCTCCGGATTCTGAAAAGGGCTGTACCGGCTGGGTGCCTGGGGCAGGCCTGCCAGCATGGCACATTCAGCCAGGGTCAGATCCTTGACATGTTTACCGAAATAATTTTCAGAAGCCGCTTCAACACCGTAAGCGCCGTGTCCCAGATAGATCTGATTCAAATAAAGAAAGAGGATGTCATCCTTGGAAAGCTTTTTTTCAATTTTATAGGATAAAATAACCTCTTTAAGTTTGCGTTCATAAGTCCTCTCCGGGGTAAGGAGAAAAGATTTAGTCACCTGCTGGGTAATGGTTGACCCGCCCTGGACAATAGTGCCGGCCATAAAATTTTTTATAAACGCCCTGACAATGGATTTTATATCAATACCGGGATGTTCCCTGAACCTTGAATCTTCGGCCGCCACAAAAGCATTAACCAGGTTTGCAGGCATGTCGGACAAAGGAACGACTATTCTGCGTTCTTTGTAAAACTCGCCTATTTTTCTGCCATCATCGGAATATACATTGGTCACAATGGCCGGGCGATAGTCCTTGAGTGTATTGATTTGGGGAAGGTCCTGGCTAAGATAGAAAAATCCTGCGGCAATGGCTGCACATCCGGCAACAACGGCAACGACAGACAGGGTAAGCACCCATATGAAAAGAGAAATCCATATACTTTTTTCTTTTTTCTTGCTTCGCTTCTTCAGAATCTGAGTGCGACTTTGTTGTTTTGTCATAAGGTTCCGAAATAGTATTGTTTTTTGATAAAATACTTGCTTTTATCAAATTAGGATAAGGATAGCAATAGCCGATGGCACCTGCGTATACCTTGATACCAAATATCAAACAACTTTAAACGATGCGATTTGCACACCCAGAAACAGGCAGGTGACAAATATGTATCTATCAAAGGCTTTATATGACAATATTGTACTTCCGGGTGTTTTCTGCTTTTTAAGCGTTGAAATTTAAATTGAGGATAATGACAGTATTTATGTTTAATTAAGTATTTCAATCCATGAAATTATCACATATTGGCTGCTTTTGTTTTACCTGGCATTGGAATTGCTGTCATCCGTTTCGGGAAGATTCCCTGGGATTATGAGGAACAATAAAGGAGGCGCAGAAAATAATGCCAACCCATATTCATCCAGACTTAAAACTATATGAAATTATTCAGCTTTACCCCCAAACACGTTCAGTTTTCGAGTCCAGTGGTTTAGGCGCCCTGGTCAGTGACGATGCCATGCATGTCCTGGCCCCGTTTTTGACCTTGGGCACAGCCTTAAGAAGTCGACTTATAAATATCAATGCATTCATTGGGATGCTTGAGGGTGCAATCACCCAAAACCCTGTAATTGACACCCCCGGACTGGCCTCAATGGAGGCACAGAAAGACTTAAGCTTTCTGGGACTTATGCCTTGTGGCCTGAAAATGCCGTTCAGCCGGGCGTTTTCCCAATTCTTAAACAAACTTCAGGCGACGCAGGGTATCGGCATTCAATCGGCGGTGGAGGGAAATGTTAATCAGGAACTTTCTTATTATTCCTATGTTGACACCATTGAATCCAAAAATGAACTACCGGATATTATTGTGTCTGCTGACTTTAATGTTTTTCTAGGCCATAGGTTTTATAACCGTTTTGTGGCTCCGGGCTATTTTTCAGGTTATGGAGCACTCAATGCCGGTTCTAATTTTTCAGAGGCTCAGATTTTAGACCCCAAAAATGAATATACCATTCTGTGTGTAAACCCTTTAGTGGTGGTTGCCAACCTTGATAAATTGGAAAATAGAGCTCTGCCGAAGACCTGGGAAGATTGTCTTAATCCTGCTTGGGAGAAAAGCCTGATCATCAGGGGAGGAGACGGCTTTTATTGCCATGCTGTTCTTCTGCCTACTTTTAAAGATTTTGGCAACCAGGGGTTGGAAGCCCTGGCGAACAATGTGCTTGAAGGACTTCACCCGGCACAGATGGTCAACAGAATTGATAATAACGGCCCGGGTGCGCTTTATGTCATGCCGGCCTTTTTTGCGGAACGTATCCGGCATCAGGAACGTATAAAGGTGATATGGCCGGATGACGGGGCCCTTGCCAGCCCGGTGATTCTCCAGGTCAAACCTGAAAAAAAAGAGGAGCTCAAACCGGTTCTTGATTATCTTGTGGGAAGTCAGCTTGCACAGATTCTTGCCGGTGCGGGATTTCCCGTCCCCCATGCTGACGTGGCCGCAGATATCCAGGCAAAACCGTTAAAATGGCTGGGCTGGGATTTCCTAAGACAGCATGATCTTCCGGTCTTAAATCTTGAAATTGATAAAATTTTCATGCCTCTGGCGCCCTGATTGCCATGAATCAGATATTGAAACACTCAGGGCCGTTTATCAGGCTGGTGACGGTGGCAGGGCCGCCGTCAAGCGGCAAAACATCTTTGATACTGCATACGGCAACAGTGCTCTTAAAGCAGGGGTTTCGTATTGGTATCATTAAGTTTGACTGCCTTACCGGGGATGACCATAAAAGATATGAACTTACTGGACTGCCGGTGAAAAAAGGGCTGGCCGGGGGGCTGTGCCCTGATCATTTTTTTATTTCCAACATAGAGGATTGTGTGCAGTGGGGCATCCGCCAGGGTTTTGACCTGTTAATCAGTGAAAGTGCAGGGCTTTGCAACCGGTGTTCGCCCCATATTAAAGGCGTTCTGGCCGTATGCGTCATTGATCATTTAAGTGGTGTGCATACACCCAGGAAAATCGGCCCTATGTTGAAAAATGCGGACCTTGTTGTACTGACCAAAGGAGATATTGTATCACAGGCTGAACGGGAGGTTTTTACCTTCCGTGTCCGCCAGGCCAACGCAAAAGCTTCGGTGTTGCCGGTCAATGGGTTGACGGGTCAGGGCTGCCTTCTGGCTGCAGGCCATTTTCAAACAGCACCCGCCGTTGAGTCATTAAACGGCATGCGTCTTCGTTTCACTATGCCGGCAGCCTTATGTTCCTATTGCCTGGGGGAGACCAGGATCGGGCCTGACAGTCAGATCGGCAATGTCAAAACAATGGATTTCACATGATGGGGGAAATAAACAAAAGGGATAGCCCTGGCGTGGATATTTTGGACCTTGAGCTTAATGTGCTGCTGGAAAAATATCCATACCTGGTTGATTTTTTCACCTCCCTCGAGATTGATCCTTTTTCCGGGCACAATACGCTGGCTATGCTCATCAAAAGCTTGTCTTTCGACCATTTGTCACAATTCCACCTGGACCATGAAGCCCTAATCGTACAGCTTCTGGAATTTATTGCCAAGATGGAGCAGTGCCGGCATAAGATTCATGACAGAATGGATTACCTGGTCATCGGGGCCGGATTTGATAAAAACGGGTGCCCGGAAACCATGAATCTCACCCTGGTCCCCGGCGAGGTCGTCAGTGTGGTGGGCCCCACCGGCTCCGGCAAAAGCCAGCTCCTGTCCGATATTGAGTGTCTGGCCCAGGAGGACACCCCATCGGGTCGGAAAGTATTGCCCAACGGCAAAGCACCTGATGCCCAGTCCCGTTTTTCCGGCGAATTCAGACTGGTGGCCCAACTCTCCCAAAATATGAATTTTGTCATGGACCTGACTGTGGAGGCCTTTTTGCAGATGCACGCAGAAAGCCGCCTGATCGACAATATTCCTGACAAAATCACGCAGATCTACCAGGCTGCGGTTATGCTCGCGGGAGAACCCTTCTCCCTGGGCACACCCATCACATCCCTTTCCGGCGGTCAGTCCCGGGCATTGATGATTGCTGATGTAGCCTACCTAAGCGCCTCCCCTGTGGTGTTGATTGATGAGATTGAAAATGCGGGCATAGACCGTGTTAAAGCGATTTCACTGCTGCTTGACAAAGAAAAAATTGTGCTACTTGCCACCCATGATCCATTACTCGCTCTGTCCTGCGACCGGCGCATTGTGATAAAAAACGGCGGCATTGCCGATGTAGTCAAAACCTTGGATGCAGAGAAACAAAGCGCTGCCTGTCTGGCTGATCTGGATAGGAAGCTGAGCCTTTTGAGGGAAAAGGTTCGAAATGGAAAACACCTTGTTTTTGACCAAAATTTTTTCTTCGACCAGTCCTGATCCTATTTTCAAATTGACATTTTGCGACCAAACCATTAAATATTTAAGTTTTGATATGGTCGGCCGGATGAAATATGTAAAAGATTAAGGCGATTCCAAATGACAGATCGCCTAAACGATCCGGCTTCAAGCGGCTTTTGCCGCCTTCAATTTATCGAACTTATAAGGAAGACAAAAGAGTCATGCCGGAACTTGATTTTGACAAAACCGGCGGGCTGATCCCCGCCATTGCCCAGGATGCGGATACAGGCGAGGTGCTGATGCTGGCCTATATGAATAAAGCCTCCTTTGAAGAGACCCTTGCCAGCGGCAATGCCGTTTACTACAGCCGGTCCAGAAAAAAACTATGGAAAAAGGGCGAAACCTCGGGACACGTTCAAAAAGTAAAAGAGATTCGGGTGGACTGTGACAATGACACCGTGCTTCTCAAGGTGATCCAGGTGGGCGGGGCAGCGTGTCACAAAGGATATAAGAGCTGTTTTCATACAATTGTTGAAAACGGTGAATTTAAAACAGTTGAACAGCGGGTATTTGACCCGGAAAAGGTATATAAATAATGACTAAAAAATTAAAACTGGGCATTCCCAAAGGAAGTCTGCAGAATGCAACCGTCAATCTGTTCAGACGTTCGGGATGGAAAATAAACGTGGAAGGCAGGAGTTATTTTCCGGACATTGATGACGACGCCATTGAATGCGCCCTGTGCCGGGCCCAGGAAATGTCCATCAATGTGGAATCCGGCATTATTGATGCAGGCCTGACCGGCCTTGACTGGATCGCTGAACATGAGTCCGATGTGCATGTGGTGACGGATCTTGTCTATTCAAAGGTATCTTCCCGCCCGGCCCGGTGGGTGGTGGCCGTGGCCGGAGATTCCGGCATCAACTCCCTTGAGGAGCTGGAAGGCAAAACCATTTCCACCGAACTTGTAAAATTTACAAAACGCTATTTTCAGTCCCGGAACATTAATGTAAACGTGAAGTTTTCCTGGGGGGCCACGGAAGCCAAGATTGTGTCCGGCCTGGCTGATGCCATTGTGGAGATTACGGAGACCGAAAGCACGATCCGGGCACATAATTTAAAAGTCATCCACGAGATGATGAAAACCAACACCCAGCTCATCGCCAATAGAACCGCCTGGCAGGATCCGGTGAAGCGGGAAAAAATCGAGCAGATTGCCATGCTGCTCCAGGCAGCCCTTGTGGCGGAAAAGCTTGTGATGCTTAAGATGAATGTGCCTCAATCCAAGCTGCCTGCTGTGGTTGACCTTCTGCCAAGTCTGAACGCCCCCACCGTAGCCCCCCTCTACCAGTCCGACTGGTTTTCCGTGGAGACGGTGGTTGAAATCAGTGTGGTCCGCGACCTGGTTCCCCAATTGTTGAAAGCAGGGGCTGAAGGTATAATTGAATGTGCATTAAACAAGGTGATTTGAAAATGAGTGTGGCCAAAAGATGTGAACAGATAAAACCCTTCATCGTTATGGATGTGATGGAAAAAATCCATAAGATGGAAGCACAGGGTATTGATGTGATTCACATGGAGATCGGTGAGCCGGACTTTAATGTGCCCGAATGCGTCAACCGGGTCTGTGTTGAGGCCCTGGAACAAAACGAAACCTGTTACACCCACAGCCTGGGAGACCTCCGGCTGCGCCTGGCCATCAGTGACTACCACAAACGTACCTATGGCACAACCGTGGATCCCGGTCAGATTCTTGTAACCAACGGCACATCTCCGGCCATGCTTCTGGTGTTCAGCGCGCTGCTCAATCCCGGCGATGAGGTCATCGTTTCAGACCCCCACTATGCCTGCTACGCCAATTTTATTCGGTATGTTCAAGGCGAACCTGTTTTTGTCAAGGTGCATGAGCAGGACGGTTTCGTTTATACGCCCCAGGCCATTCGGGAAAAAATCACAGATAAAACCAAGGCCATTTTCATCAATTCCCCGTCCAATCCTACGGGCACCGTTATTCCCGAGGCCCGGATGAGGCAAATTGTTGAGGTGGCTAAAGAATACGGCCTGTATATTGTTTCCGATGAAATTTATCACGGTCTGACCTATGAAGGGAAAGACCACTCCATTTTGGAGTTTACAGACCAGGCATTTGTGCTTAATGGCTTTTCCAAGCTGTTTGCCATGACAGGACTTCGCTTGGGCTATCTGATTGCGCCTCCCAAATTTGTCCGGGCCCTCCAGGTGCTGCAGCAAAACTTCTTTATCTGCGCCAACTCCATTACCCAGTTGGCCGGCGCTGCGGCATTGACCGGTGCCGACAAAGAAACCCAGACCATGCGTGATACATATAATGAGCGCAGAAAATTTATGATCAGGCGCCTTAAAGAGATGGGGCTTTCAATTATGGTGGAGCCCACCGGGGCTTTTTATATTTTTGTAAATTTTAAACATATTTCCACAGATTCCTATGCCCTGGCGTTTGATATCCTGGAAAAGGCACACATCGGCGTTACCCCGGGCATTGATTTTGGAGCCAATGGTGAAGGGTATCTGCGTTTTTCTTATGCCAATTCCCTGGAAAATCTTAAAATAGGTATGGAGCGTCTGGAAGGGTATTTAAAAAAGTACACATGATAATCCGTGGCGTTGATTTTGTGAAAAGTGCGGTAAAGCCCGCTCAATATCCGGAATACGATTTTTCAGAAATCGCGTTTGCGGGCAGATCCAATGTTGGAAAATCTTCTTTGATCAACACCCTGATCAGTCGCAGGGATATGGTCAAAACAAGTTCCCGGCCCGGATGTACACAATTGATTAATTTTTTTCTGATCAATGGTGAACTCTCTCTGGTGGATCTGCCCGGATACGGGTATGCTAAAGTGTCCAAAAAAATCAGGGCACAATGGCAACCCATGGTTGAAACTTATGTGGATACACGAAGAAATTTGCTGGGACTGATTCTGCTCATGGATATCCGCAGGGAACCCGGCAAAGAGGAACTGGACATGGTCCGGTGGCTTGAAGCGAAGAACATGCCCTGTCTTCTGGTCTTGACCAAGGCGGATAAACTGTCAAAAACCAAACAGATAAAACAACTGGATTCTGCCTGTGCCGCGTTTAACCGGGATCGAAACGGAATTATTCTTTTTTCGGCCAAAACCCGCCAGGGTCGCCAAACCATATGGGATGAAATCCAAAACCTCATTGACTGGTATCAAAAGGAAGAATAGATATGTCCGAAATCTCCCGCTCGGGATTTGTGGGTATTATCGGTGCACCCAATGCCGGAAAATCCACTTTGCTCAATCAGGTTCTGGGTCAAAAAATTTCAATCACCTCCAGCAAACCCCAGACCACCCGGGATCGGATCCTTGGCATTGTAAATCGCCCCCACGCCCAGATTGTGTTTCTGGATACACCGGGAATTCACAAAAGCACAACTCTGCTTAACCAACGAATCGTGGAGCAGGCGGTCCAGGCCATGGACGATGTGGATCTGATTCTTTTTATGGTGGATGCAGCATCCAGGAACTATGCGTCGGAAAAGATAATCCTGAAGCGATTTGAAACCGTGCGTAAACCTGTAATTCTGGCGCTAAACAAAATAGATCTGGCCCCAAAATCTGCGGTGTATGAACAGGTGGAAATGTTCAGGCATCTGTTTGGGTTTGAAGCCATTGTACCTGTTTCGGCAAGGAAAAACGTCCAGGTGGACCTGCTTCTTGATGAAGTGGAATCCCGACTTCCTGAAGGGCCGCCACTTTATCCTGAGGATACCTTCACCGATATTTCCGAGAAATATATGGTCAGCGAAATTATCCGAGAAAAGGTGTTCAGGCTCACCGGCATGGAGGTTCCCTATTCGTCCGCCGTCACCGTGGATGCTTTTGAGGTTGAAAAAAAGCTGATCGTGATCCATGCCAGCATCCATTTAGTCCGTGATTCCCAAAAGGGAATTATTATTGGAAAAAACGGAAGCATGCTCAAGAGAATCGGATCAAGTGCACGCACGGATATTGAAGAGATGTTAGGCACCAAGGTTCTACTTAAACTGTTTGTTAAGGTGACCCGGGATTGGGTATCCAGTGAACGTCGCCTCAGTGAATTTGGGTACTAAATACAAGGAACCCGGACGACATGACAGATATTGATTTCTTTTCTTTTCCCAATGATTCGCACCTGAAAAAAGAGCGGGCCAAAGCCAGGCAGCTTCGGGGCAGCCAATGGTGGAAACGAAAGCTGTCGTCCGGGGTCTGTTACTATTGCGGGGGAAATTTCTCTCCCAAAGAACTGACCATGGATCATGTGATTCCCCTTTCCCGGGGAGGACACTCGGAAAAATTTAACCTGGTGCCGTGCTGCAAGGCATGTAATACTCAAAAGCAAAGGATGTTGCCTGCGGAGTGGGGTGAATACATGGCACGACTGCAAGGTAATAAAAAAAACCGGTCGGAATAAATCCCACCGGTTTTTCTTTTTTTCTTTATCCTAAAAATAACAGTTACAGATCGCTGCTATTATGGAAATACGTGATTACTTGTTGCTACACAGCCTGTGGATAGTCTGGGCATGCCATTCGCCACGACCGGAAAAGGTCGGCTGTCCAAGATCTATGAGATGTTTGGCGACCTGATCATAGGTAGCGCCTTGTTCCCGCATGGAGTTGATGATATCCATGATCTCTTCTCTGGGCATCAGATCCGCGGCTTCCCCGATTGATGGTTCTGAAGCGGGTGGTGATGCAACGATTTTTCTGCGTTTTTTTACAATATTGGTATTGGCGCCCTGAAAATCGTCCTGAGCCATTGTTCTGCGGCGTTCTTCCTCAGCCATTTCCGCTCTGAGCAGATCTTCTACAGTGCCGTCAATTTCTTCATCCGGAGCCTGGGACGATACATAATGATGCTCAAACGTCGGAGCGATATCCCCCCCCTGATCGGGGGTAAGATTCAGACGGTCCATGATGATATCAACAGCATCAGCCTGACGCTGAAGCAGGTCCGCAGTTCTTTCCTGAATGGTGATCATATACTCCTGGTTTTTAACCAGAATATCAATCTGGGTGCTTAAATTATCCAGGATTTCCACTAAAAGAACGGAATTGGACTCTTCAGGATTCTGATTCCCGGGTACCTGGGGAATTCCTGAAGGTATGGGGCGTTTCATTTGCGAAGGCCTGTTATTGGGATAGCCGGACCCCCCATATGAATTGAACCTGGATGTGTTTGAATAGTACGAATTGTCAAAATTTTTTCTTGTTTTTGGTGTTCTCGCCTTCTCGGCCTGGCCGTTACGAAGGCTCTGCAAAAAGTCGTTCATGATAACCTCTCTCCTTGATTCTCCTTATGCCGCATATATAGATTTATTTGGCTCTAAAGATGTACTTTGGCTTTCCTTAATCAACAATTGCGAGCTAAAATAAGGATTTAATATGTCATTTTCTTTGGGCAGAATGCAAACGCATTTATCGTATATTTCAGGCCACTTGTCAAGGATATTTTGATAAATAATTTCCCCCACTCCTATCTATCACCGGAAGTGGCCTATCAAATATTTATCAGCCTAAACTTGCTGTGCAGCCCTGCTGTCAGCAGTCTGTTTCAAAGCATATTGAATACTTTAGTATCGTATGTTACCATAACATTTAACGAATTAGCAACCCGTTAGGACGAAATTTTCGGGTAAAAATTGTAAAGGATTGTAAAGAAAGATTATTGATGAAAAATAAGCAGTACGCCCCCCCTTTTACATTGGCTGCCGCAGATAGCATTACACCGGATCTGCTGGAACCTATTGACTATGCATATAAGTCAAAACGCAGCATTGATATTAAAATCACCCAGCCCGAATATACTTCGGTCTGCCCCATGACAGGTTTGCCCGACAACGGGACCATCATTATTGAGTACCGGCCGGATGCCCATCTGGTCGAGTTGAAATCGCTTAAATATTATCTGATGCAGTACAGGAATGTCGGGATGTTTTATGAACATGTGGTCAATAAAATTTTGGACGATCTGGTGGCTGTGATAAACCCTTTATATATGAAGGTGACAGGCGAATTCACTCCGCGTGGCGGGATTTCGTCCGTGGGATCCGCTGAATATATCAAACCTTGAGGTTTGCCTCAAAATCCCGGATCATCTCAAGGGCATGGCCACTGCTTGCAAGAATGGATAATTCGCGGCGGAATACCGCGGCGCCGGGTAATCCCCGGACAAACCAAGCGAGCCTTCCCCTCAGCATCCTGCATGCTGTGATTTCCCCGAAATAGGACACATACCCCCGGGTCAGCGATTCCATTGTTCGGAAAATGGCCCGGGGTTCAGGATGGGCGAATGTGCCGTGGGACATATACTGTTCGATCTGTGAAAGGAGGAACGGATTGGCCATGGCTGCCCTTCCCACCATGACGGCGTCACAGCCGGTTTGGGAAAGCATTTCCTTTGCGTCCTGGGGTGTGGCGATATCCCCGTTTCCGATCACGGGAATACGGACGGTCTGTTTCAGTCGTGCAATCAACTTCCAGTCCGCCCTACCCCTGAATCCCTGAACAGCTGTCCTCGGATGAAAGGCAATGGCATCCACACCCTGGTCTTCGGCGATTTCTGCAAGATTCACGGCCTGGTCCCCGGAGGCATCCCACCCGCTGCGTATTTTTATGGTAAAGGGAAGAGATGTGGCCTCCCTCACGGTCTTTATGATTTTTTGGGAAAGGACCAAATCCTTCATGAGCGCAACGCCA
This sequence comes from uncultured Desulfobacter sp., assembly GCF_963665355.1. Classification (GTDB taxonomy): domain Bacteria; phylum Desulfobacterota; class Desulfobacteria; order Desulfobacterales; family Desulfobacteraceae; genus Desulfobacter. The sequence goes on along the minus strand of NZ_OY762229.1, from coordinate 1,626,182 downwards.
GCCCCCTGCTTAATCACTTTTTTGACACTGCACCCAAAATTGATGTCAATAATATCCGCTGTGCCAAGATCATTGATAAACGCTGCAGCCTGTCCCATGGAAACCGGATCCGAACCAAAAATCTGGACGGATAGCGGTCGCTCATCTTCCTGTGACTTAAGTAGCGTTGTCGTCTTTTCAGAAGCGTAGAATAGGCCTTTGGCACTGATCATCTCCGAGCAGACCACGGCGCATCCGCAATCCTTGATCAGCTGCCTGAAAGGCATATTGGTAACCCCTGCCAACGGGGCCAGAAAAGTGATGCCGTTAATTTCTAAGTCTTTTATTTTCATATTTTACTGGAGTGGGATAAAGTCATCAGTCGAGGTCAGCCCATAGCCGGTTTTATGAGATCAAGGCCCGTCCTGGCATAACAGAAAAGACAGTTGTGAAAACAGGGATGATCTTCATACGAACCGATATCAAAGGATTTTGTGCATTGGCAACCCTTTTTACGCCGCTGCCCATAATCACCTCGGGTTTCCGGATTTCCGCCGAACAAGGTTTTATAAAGATTCCCGTTGATGCAGGCGCTGCCGGATGCATCTCTGCCTAATCCGGCGGCATCCATCAGTTCTTTTTCACAGCATAAAAAAAGCCTCATACCAAGGCTTTTGAGACATTGAATCATACTGCGGATAATTTCTGCCTTACGCGCCGTACCCGGATCGATGAATCTTAGCCCGGGGCGCCTCGGATCTGCCATGCGTTTGATTCTTGCAGTCACCTTTTTGTACGGATCATAAAAACTGGTAATGCATTGCTTGATACCCACCTGTGACAATTCTTCTGCAATATATTCAAAGGAGTCAAGATTGTTAAAAACTCTGCCGCCCTTTTCATAAAAACAGATGGGATCAAAACGCCAGGCGACCTGTTCGGGACTTGTGGCCATGGCAATGCGCCGGGCCTGGGACAGGCGCTCTGAAAGGTCCGGCAGACCGGGTTCAAGATCTTTTAACGGCGTATTGATGGTAAAATTAAAAAACAGGTGAAAATCTTTTTGGGCTAAAAGTTTGTGGGCCCTCAAGTCCAGAAACGGACCATAATTTTTGGACCAGAAAACAATGGTGTGAATATCCCTGGGTGTTGCATTAATCCTTCGAGACTGTCTGTTAAATGGATTGGTGACTAAAAAATACCCTTGTTCAATTCTATCCAGAAACCAGGGAGTGTACCATCCTGGTATGTCTGTACGCCTGGAGGCGGACAGGATGCCGGTAGGGCCTTCCAAATTTATGGTTCCTGATCGTTTTTATGTTTTTTCAGTTTGGAAAAACTTATTATTTTGTTCTGATTATTCCCTGAAGAGTCTTTTGATTCAATATTATGTTCGTTTTCAGGCGATGTCCCGGGCAAGTCGTCTTGTTCAAGGGGCACAACCGGCGTTTTTACCTTTTCCAGGCGCATGGGTTTGCCGTTCATGGAAAAGACGTCTCCATTGATATACTCGGCCCTTAAAATCCAGGTGACAACCTGCAACGGTATCTGTAGCATGAGCAATGTAATCTGATACCAATCTTTTTTATGATCCGGTATAATATTTTCAATTCTGGCGAAACTGACAGGGTTGTTTTCCATGTAGATTAGCACAATATCTTTTATTTCAGCCACTAGGCCTCCATGCAAACGTCTTTGGTTGTGATTGGGCAGGATTTGAATCCTGTGTTTAACTATCAGTCCAGCAAAGGCACCACAAGTACCGGAACACTGGTTCGTTTGAGCACTTTGCGGGCAATGTTGTCTCCAATGGCATTTTCGATAAAATTTTGGTGCCGACATCCCATAACAATGATATCACACCCTTCCTCCACTGCTGTCCGAGTGATTTCATCAGCAACGGATTTACTTTCCGTGACAAGAATTTTTTCAATGGGCGAACTCATCTCAATTCCTGGCTGACGCTCTGTCCTGTCGTCCAGAAAGCCTGCAATGGCCTGTTTAATACGCAAGGCGTCAACGTTTTTTCCGGTGAGCAGGTTTAGGGCCCCGGTCTTTTGTTCTGACCTTATGGCGTTGTAAAGTGTTTCACCAAATGCGCGCTGGGCACGCCGCTCTGCATTTTTCACAGCCTCTTCCATGACATGAAGTACGATTATACCCGCATCGCTTAACGTGGAAATGGATACGGCATGTGTAAAGACCTCTTTCATGTTGGTGGACAGGTCCGATGCAAACAATATACGTTTTGGTTTCTGGATCATAATTTACTCCCTTGTGGTTTAACTCATACCAATTTTTAGATGATAATAAACCATCGTCGTCAGTACGCAAGCACTAATCCTTGAAAAAAACAACATGTTTGAGGATAACAATTGATTGTTGTGTGGTGTTACTTTACCATTGCCCGGTGTCAGGAAACAATAACTGTGCGGGTGATGTGTGAAAAACTACGGGATTAAAAACATTAATTTTTTAAATCATATTTTGGATGCCATGGCTGAAGGACTCTTTACGTTGGACCAGGAAGGTAAAATTACCGCCTGGAACCGGGCCATGGAAAATATCAGCGGTTACACGGTCCAGGAAGCTGTGGGCCAGGGGTGCTGCCTGATAAAGTGCAGCCGATGTTATAATCAGGTCAATCCGGAGGATATCTCCCAGTGCGGGGTACTGGCCCATGGCAAAGCAGAAACCAAGGAGTGTTTCATCCGGCACAAGGACGGTTATGATGTGCCGGTGATTAAAAATGCCAGACTGGTCAGGGATGAAAAGGATAATATTCTGGGTATTGTGGAAACCTTGACCGATTTAACGGAAATCAAAGCCATCAAGGCCCGGGAAGCGTCTGCCAAGCAGGAACTTGAAAAGCGTTACGCCCTTGGCAATATCATCGGCAAATCAGCGGCCATGGAAAAGGTGTACCATGCCATCCGGGCGGCGGCGGACAGCCGGGCCACCATCCTGATCCAGGGGGAGAGCGGTACCGGCAAAGAGCTTGTGGCCCGGGCCATCCACTATGAAGGGGCCGGAGGACAGCGGCCCCTGGTTACGGTGAACTGCTCGGCGTTGTCCGAAACCCTTCTGGAAAGCGAGTTATTCGGCCATGTCAAAGGCGCCTTCACCGGTGCCCATAAAGACCGGATCGGACGGTTTGAGCAGGCCGATACCGGCACCATATTTCTTGACGAAATCGGTGAACTGACGCCGTATATGCAGATAAAGCTTCTGCGGGTGCTCCAGGAACGGGAAATTGAACGGGTGGGAGATACCCGGAAAAAAAAAATCGACATCCGGGTTATTGCTGCCACCCATAAAGATTTGAACACTCTGACCCGTGAGGGAACGTTTCGTGAGGATTTGTATTACCGGCTCAAGGTGTTCCCCATACGGCTACCGCCCCTGCGGCAGCGCATAGAAGATATTCCTTTGCTGGTCAGGCATTTTATTGAAAAGGGGAACAAACGCGAGGGTATGGATATACGCAATGTAACGCCCGATGCCATGAAAACACTGATGTCCTATCCCTGGCCCGGCAATGTCAGGGAACTGGAAAATGCCATTGCACATGGGTTTGTACTGTGCCGCACACAGGAAATAAGCCGTGAAGAGTTGCCTGACGAGGTATGCGGTTATGATCAATTCCATGTGGGGCCCCAAAAGACATCTTCATTCCCAACGCCGTCGTCCTTTTCCCCGGCACCCCTGACCCGGGAACGTCTCTTGTCGCTTCTGGAAGCCTGCAACTGGAATAAGGCCGAGGTGGCAAGACAACTTGGAAAAAGCCGGACCCTTGTGTGGAAGTATATGAAAAAATGGGATATTCCGCTTAATAAAAATTAAATCCCAATACACATAAGGAGAGACAATAACCGGTCCGATCCCAAGACTAGGAGGCAGGTACTTCTGGTTAATGGTAATTACCTATCCGGTCGAAATTTTAAGTTCATGTCCCAAAATTCATTGATCCGGTCTAAATAGTCCTGTTCCGAATTTGATTTGAGCAGTTTTTTCAATGGTTTTCTACTGTTTTCAAAGGATGGTCCCAGATAGCTCCAAAATCCCTTCATGCGCCCGATAAGATGTCCCGGACCTGAAAAAACCTCTTTGTAACTATTAAAAAGGTCTGTATGAAAGCATTTCAGCCGTTCATGCACCTGGTTGCCATTATTTGGAAAATCGGCGGCACCCAAACCCTTGATTTGTTCGGGCAGAAATGGGTTGGAAAGAATGCCTCTGCCGATCATGAAACGCCTGACCGCCGGCAAACGGTGCCGCACTTTTTCCCAGGATGCCGTATCCACAATATCCCCATTATAGACCATGGGGTGGACACAGGCCTTCATGGCCTTTTCAAAAGCGTCGACATCAGCGGTGCCTGTATACATCTGCTCTCCGGTTCTGGGGTGCAGGATGATTTCGTCAAGCTTGTGGGTGTTGAAGACCGCAATCAGATCCAGGATCTCCTCCTTGCTGTGCCGGCCCAGGCGGATCTTAACACTTAAAGAGGGCTTCATGGCCGGGATCACCCGGGAAAGAAAGACGTCTATTTTATCCGGATGGGGTAAAAGGCCTGAGCCCCGCTCTTTTCTAGCAATTTTTGAATGGGGACACCCAAGATTCCAATTTACCTGGCCATAACCCATGTCAAAAAGATAATCCCCAAGATATATAAAATCTTCCGGATTATTCCCCAGTATCTGGGGAATGACAGGAAGTGCTGTGTTCAGATCCGGAGCCACATCTTTGAGCCGGGATGGTTTCAGGTGCCTGCTGCCCATGGTGGAAATGAACGGGGCCATGGCCTGATCAATGCCGGTGAAGTGCCTGACATACACCTGCCTGAACACCACATCGGTGAACCCCTGCAAAGGGGCCAGCATCAAAAAGGGACGATTCTCTGTCATGGGGTGGTTTTCCTTGATTTCCAGGCCTTGGGCAATAAAATCTTTTGACAAACTTGAGGGCGATCCATTATACAGTCAATATTTTTGACCAGCTATACATAAGAATAAATAGGATTGCAAGGAGTGTTTCCTAAGGAATGAGAGAACTCTACGAACAGATCATCAATATCAACCGGATGTCGGATGATGCTGAAAAACAGGCCCGGGTAAAGGCGTTTTTTGATTCTTTAAACAGTATGGCAATACCTGCTTCATTCAATTGGGTAAGCCAGGTGTTTGAAGGTATTCATGTGACCCGGACACCGGATAAAACCGCGTTTGTGTATGAAGACCTGACCACCCTTGAATCCACTCGTTTTTCCTACCTTGATTTGTCCTGCCGGGCCAACAGGTTGATCAATTTTCTGTCAGACCGGGGTATTGGCATAAAAGACAATATGTATATGATGGTACCCTTGTGTCCTGAGATATGGTTTGCAAGCCTTGCCTGCATCAAAGCCGGTATTGTCAGTGTGCCTACGGCGACCACCATGACCGCAAGGGAGCTGGAGTTTCGGTTTGAAACCTATAAACCAGATGTGATTCTGGCAGACATGTCCAGCGTTGAGATCATTGAAAGCTGTATCCGGGAAACCGGCATTACTCCCAAGGTTAAGCTGGTGGTTGGCCGGGCTGAGGGCTGGATCTCCTACGATGAGGTGGAAGGGGCCTCGGACAAGGCCGAGGCTGCAGACACGGCATCCGATGATATTTTATTTTGCTTTTTTACCTCCGGGACCACCGGCCTGCCCAAACGGGTGGGACATACGGCCGTTTCCTACCCTGCAGGGCATTTATCAACCACGGCCATGATGGGACTTAAACCCGAAGACATTCACCATAACTTAAGTGCCCCAGGATGGGGGAAATGGGCCTGGTCCTCCTTTTTTGTCCCCTTTAATGCGGGAGCCACAGTGACCGCTTTCCGGTTTGATTCCCTGGATGCAAGGACCTATCTTGATGCGCTAGCAAGGCATAAGGTCACAACATTCTGTGCGCCGCCTACAGCCTGGCGCATGTTTGTGAATGCAGATCTTCATGGTATTGATCTGTCTTGTCTTCGTCAGTCTCTATCTGCCGGAGAACCTTTGAACCCGGATGTGATCACACGCTGGCATGGCTTTACCGGCACCCGTATCCGGGATTTTTACGGACAGACAGAGTCCACGGCCATGATCGGGAACCCGCCATGGATGGCCGAAAAAATGAGGGCAGGCTCCTTTGGCATCCCATCTCCCATGTATAATGTGGCCCTGGCAGATGATGAAGGCAATGAAATTACAGAACCTGATCTGGTGGGACATATTGTCATAAAATTGGACAACTGGAAGCCGGTGGGGCTTTTTAAGGAGTATATCGGCAACCCAGAAAAGATGAGTTCTGTGTTTGTAAATCAATATTATTACACCGGAGACAGAGCGTCCTTTGATGCCGATGGTTACTGGTGGTTCGTGGGTCGGGCCGATGACGTCATTAAATCCAGTGATTACCGCATCGGACCCTTTGAAGTGGAGAGCGCGTTGATAGAACACCCTGCCGTGGCCGAGGCAGCCGTTGTGGGTGCCCCAGACCCCAAGCGGTACCAGCTTGTCAAAGCCTATGTCATTCTTAGTCCGGGCGAAACCGGCAGCAGGGAACTGGCACTGGAATTGTTCAAGCACACCATAAATATTCTTGCCAAGTTTAAAATTCCAAGAATCATTGAATTTGTTGATGAAGTGCCCAAAACCATTTCAGGAAAAATTCGTCGTATTGATTTGCGGGATGCCCAAACAGATCGGAAGGAAACCGAAAGGGCTGAAGATACCATCAAAGAATATTTTTACTGGGATTTTCCCGAGTTAAGTTCAAAAAACAGATAAATTGCCATGATCAGAATGGGTTGCAGGGATGCGGCCTGTTGCTGCCAGCTTCATGTCAGGGGCTGGTCGTCAGCGGCATTCTGTTCCTCTAATCCATCAATGATCTCAAAAGGCATGGTCACTTCGATTTCTCCGCCTTCCCCCCGTACAAATTCTGCGTGGGGGTAGGTGTTTTTAAATACATTGAGCATTTTCTGGTTTTCAGCCAGCACAAGAGCAGAAAAACAGGAGTAATTGTTCCGCCGGGCAATTTTTTCAAGGCAGCTGAGCATAAAGGTGGCAATTCCCTGTCCATGGAGTTCTTCCTGCACCAGGAAAGCCACTTCCGCACTCCTGTCATTCACCTCTGCATAGGATGCCACAGCCACAATCTGTTTTCTCTTCCCCTGCTGCATAAGGGCAACAAGACTCATATTCCGGCTGTAATCAACCTGGGCCCACATCTGCTGGAGCATACGCCTGGAAAAAACTTTGCGTCTGTTAAAAAATCTAAAATAGATGGAATCTTCCTGAAGGGAATAGTAGAAATTTCTGGATTCAAATTCATCCGAAGGCTGAAGCGGCCTGACCTCCAACTGTTTCCCGCTGGGCAAAAGCATGTTGTATTTATACGCATTGAGGAACAGCAGATCCTGGTTTGTGGGCGGCAACTGGTCGCTGAAAATATAGTGGCGTTGCTTGGCCTGTTCAATGAGCTCCTTGCGGAATTTGGGGTGGGCAATCTGGGCCAGCTCCATAACCCGCTGGAAAATGCTTTTCCGGCGGATTTCCGCAATACCGTATTCCGTGACCACCAGGTCGATGTCACCCCGGGTTGTGGCGACCCCGGCACCTTCACTTAAATGGGTCACAATTCGGGATACCTGGCCGTTCTGGGCCGTAGAAGGAATAATAACAATGGAGAAGCCACCCTTGGACATGGCAGATCCTCTGATGAAATCCACCTGGTCGCCGATTCCCGAATAAAACAGGTACCCTTTTGAGTCCGTACATATCTGACCGGTGAGATCCACCTCCAGGGCGGAGCTGATGGAGATCAGGTTATCATTTCTGGCAATGACATTGGGATCGTTCACAAATTCAGAGGATCTGAAATAGAACATGGGGTTGTCAGATATATAATCATACAACTCCTTGGATCCCATGCACAGGGACGCCACTGCCCGTTCGGGAAGAAAATTTTTTTTGCGGTTTGTGATTACTTTGTTTTTGAATAAAGGCAGAAGCCCGTCTGTGATAACTTGGGTGTGGATACCAAGATCTTTTTTTCCGGCCAGATAGGGCATAATGGCATGGGGCAGATGCCCGAATCCAATCTGCAAGGTGGCGCCGTCATCCACCAGCTGGCTGACATAATGGCCGATACGTTCAACCACCCTTTTGTTTTTGGTTTTGGGCAGGGACTCCAGAAGCGGTTCTTCATATTCCACTAAATAGTCGATATCGTCAATGTGCACCAGAGAATCTCCCCAGGTTCTGGGCATCTGCGGATTGACCTGGGCAATGGTGAGTTTAGCATTTTTCATTCCCGAAAGGGTGATGTCCACGGAAATGCCTAAAGAACAGTACCCATGTGCGTCCGGGGGGCTGACCTGGACCAGGGCAACATCCAGGCCGATTTCATTGTTCCGGAACACTTTGGGAATCTGGGAAAGATAGGCCGGGATATAATCAATTTTCCCTTCAAATGCAAATTTACGCATAAGAACGGAAATAAAAAACAGTTTGATGGAAAATCGGGACGAGAAATTGTCATCATTTAAATATTCCGCCAGAGTGGTTGACAGCATCTGGTAGACCACAATGTCCTGAAGAGACTGGGTTTCAACCATGGTTCGGATCAGGTGCTGGGGTTCTCCGCATCCGGTGCCAATGAATACCCGTGAGCCATTGCGAATTTTTCTGATGCTTTCTTCAGCTGTGAGCAGCTTATCGGGGCAGATTTGTTGTAAATTCATGCTATTTTCCCTACCGGATCAAATGCCGGCGTCGAAATCTTTGGGAGCCATATCCGGGTTAAAGGAAAACACAAAATGGATTCATAATCAATTATTTTTATTTTGAGCCAAGGTCTTAAATTGGGCAAAGGGCCGGGGCGCAACAACCGGCCCCGGCAAGTTTTTTTAAACCAGATATAAAATACTCAGTCGTCAATGTGTCCGGGGCGTATCACTTACACCCCGGTGTGATGGTCTGGCGTTCAAAATTTAATGTGGCGAAATAGTCGTCCATGGTCTCTGCCCGGCGGATCAGTTCAATGGTGCCGTCTGTTTTCAGTAAAAGCTCTTTGGGACGGAGCTGGCCATTGTAGTTAAATCCCATGGCATATCCGTGGGCCCCGGTGTCATGGATAATCAGTATGTCGTTTTCCCTGGTTTCAGGCAACGGTCTTTGAATGGCAAACTTGTCATTATTCTCACACAGCGCCCCTACCACATCAACTGTTGTTAGGGCGCCGGATTCCGGCCTGCCATGGATGTGGATGTGATGGTAGGCGCCATACATTCCGGGACGCATCAATGCCGACATGGACGCATCCACGCCCACATAGTTGCGATAGATATTTTTATGGTTGATCACTGAAGTGACGAGAACACCGTGGGGGCCGGTAATATACCGGGCACTTTCCATATACAGCTTGGGGACCCAGCCGTTTTTCACCTTAAAGGCTTTAAAAGCACTGATGATACCGCTGGCCATGCCATCAAGATTGAAAGCCTGGGCATCCGGCTTGTAGGGGATGCCTAATCCGCCACCGATATTGATGAACTCAAATCGGATGTCAAGGGCCTGGTTCAGATCTTCAGCCAGCGCCAGGAGCATGTTTGCCGTGTCAATCATGTATTGGTAATTAAGCTCATTGGAGGCCATCATGGTATGCAGGCCAAAACGTTTGATGCCAAGGCTTACGGCCTTCTCATAGGCTGAAAACATCTGGTCCCGGGTAAGGCCGTATTTGGCTTCTTCGGGTTTGCCGATAATCTCGTTTCCCTGGCGTGTGGCGCCGGGGTTGTATCTGAAACAGAGCAGCTCAGGTATGGTCGGCAGTTTGGAAATAAGGGAGATATCATCCAGGTTGATGATGCTTCCCCCCTGGTCCATGGCCATTTTTAGCTGTTCACGGGTGGTATTGTTGGAGGTGAACATGATATCTTCGGCAGTGCTTCCCACGTTACGGGCCAGTGCGATTTCAGGCACTGAAGAGCAGTCAAACCCAAACCCCTGGGATCTGAGAAGCGCCATAATCATAGGGTTGGGCAGACCTTTTACAGCAAAATATTCCCTGAATCCGTCAATGGGGGCAAAGGCGTTATTCAATGCCTGACAGGTTTGAATGATCCCGGTTTCATCGTAGATATGAAATGGGGTGCCAAATGCGGCGACGGCATCCTGCACCACAGTTGACAGTCTTTGTTTGAATTCAGGTGACATGGGCATGGTCAGTATTCCTCATATTAAAGTTAAATCTCATCCGGTAATTTGATCTTTGCACTCTCCTTAAATGTGGAAAGTGCTATAAATGTCTGGGTTGTTTTTACGCTATCCATATCGGCGATCCGGGTTTGTATCAGTTCTTCGAGCTCTTTGTTGCCCGACGCCTTTATTTTAATCATCAGGGTATCTCCACCCGCCAGGTAATGGACTTCCTGGATCTGTTCAATGGTTGCCAGCTGTTCCCCGGTCTCCCGGATCTCAGACGGACGGGTCACCTGGATACTGACGAAGGCGGTCATGGCACAGTCGAATATATCTGGGTTCAAGCGCACCTCGTAACCCTGGATGATCTGTTTTGCCTCCAGTTTTTTAATGCGCTCAAGCACTGCGGAAGGAGCCATGCCAATGGTTCTGGAAACCTCCACATTGGGGATTCTGGCTTTTTCTTGTAAAATTTTTAAAATTTCCAGATCAGTTTTATCCATGACAATAATATTCAATTTATGCTAAACTCATCATATAAATCGCAATTATGCAGAATAATATTCGTTATTTTTATTTATATCAAGAACATTATTCTCAAGATATCAAAAAAAATTGGATTAAATTCTCTTTGCGTGGACATCACCGGAATCTTGGACAATTTGATTTTTGTTGATATAATATGGCGTTTCATATACACATAAATTTTAGATAAATTCCGATTAACAACAGGTTGAGGTGGATGGACAAGAACCGTATTAAAATCCTGGTGGTGGACGACGAGGATGGCATACTGGATGTCACAGAAGGATTTTTTGAAAGAAAAGGTTATCAGGTATATACTGCAGAAAACGGGGCAAAAGCCCTGGAAATTGTTAACCGGGAAAAAATAGACTGTATTTTTACCGATATCAATATGCCCGTAATGGACGGGCTTGAACTTGCCGAACGTATCCGCCACATTGAAAACACATTACCCGTTGTGGTGATGACAGGGTATCCTTCCCTTGATAATACGATCCAGACATTGAAAAACGGAGTTGTGGATTACCTGATCAAGCCGGTGAACCTTGAGCAGATGGAGTTGACCCTTCGCAGAGTGCTTCGCGAACGCGGTCTCTTTGTTGAAAACCTGATCCTGAAGGAGGAGGTGGAACGTCGGGAGCGGCTGCGCCAGCTCAACATTGAACTGGTTAAAAAGGTGGAGGAGGTCAATACCTTAAACCGGGTTATGGAAGATTTTGCCGCCATTGATTCCAGCTACGAAATTTTTAACAAGGTTGTACGGCTGGGTGTTGAAGAACTCAGGTCAGACCTGGTATTTTTTCATGTCTACTCAGAACAGGATAACTCCCTGGTCCTTGTGGACAGAGCTGGTGCGGAAAATAATAAAAATCCGGCCATCTATTGCGCAGATATTCCAGAACAGGAAAAAACATTCATCATAGAATCGTTGGGCAGTGACCAGAACCCCTGCCTTATTACAGACGCCTCGGGCATCCCATCAATGAAAGGACAGGTACACTCTTTTATGGTGGCGCCTTTGAAAATCCGGGATAAAATTTTCGGCGTCGTCTCAGCATATATTTTTCAGGGACCAAGATCTTTTGGCGAACAGGATATTTACTACCTAAGCTTTATAACCCAGAAAGCTGCCTCAGGCATTGAAAATATCGCCTTATATGAGAATATATATGAAAATCTGTTTTCCACCCTGTTTGCATTTGTTACAGCCCTTGAGGTCCGGGATCTTTATACCCGCAAACACTCCACCAGAGTGGCCCGGGTCGCCCATATGATTGCCGAAGAAATGGGGTGTACTGAAGAGGAACTGGACATGATCAATGTGGCAGGCAGCCTTCATGATATCGGTAAAATTGGTATCAGAGACGACATTCTTTTAAAGCCTGGACGCCTCAGCGGAGATGAATACGAAAAAATAAAAGAGCATCCTACCATAGGTGCTGATATCATAAGCAAACTGGGTCTGTGGGGCAGGGAAGCGCAGATTATCCGGCATCATCACGAACGATTCGACGGTACGGGATATCCCGACGGTCTTAAAGGAGAACAGATCCCTAAGCTTGCAAGGATTCTATCCGTTGCCGACAGTTATGACGCCATGGCATCGGACAGGGCCTACCGGAAAAAAATGGATAAAAAAGTTGTTCTTGACATCATAATTAAAAATTCAGGGACTCAGTTTGACCCCGATGTGGTAAATATTTTCCTGCGGGTGGCAGATCATGACCTGCCGGATGATTTTTAATGGCTTGAGCCTGAAAATGAATTATGCTAATCTCTTTTCAGGGAATTATTAAACACAGCAGTTTAGATCTTTAGCATGGAGTGACATTGCATTGGGCATTTCAGACAAAGACGACAGACGAAAATATTCCAGGGTAGATTTTATAACTAAAATCGAAATTCATATGCTTGAAGAGTCCGGACAAGAGACCCAGCTTTCAGCCAATTCAAAGGATTTGAGCCAGCGAGGCGTATTTGTTAAGACAGACAAGCGGCCAATCCTGGATACGACATGCCGGGTGAGTGTTTACCTGGCCGGCGGAATCGAAGATCTCAAACTGGACATCCAGGGGCGAATCGTCAGACACACGGATGCAGGCTTCGGTGTAGCCTTTGAGTCAATGGACGTAGATACATATACCCATCTGAAAACGTTAGTTTTGTATAATACTAAAAACAGTGATTAATTGTCCCTGCAGTATCTGGGCATCGGTAAAAAAACAGCCGGAGGTGTTTGATCTTGGATGTAACACTTATAAACCCCTTCATCAACGCAACCATTAACGTCTTGGAAACAATGGCTTTTGTTGCAATAACAGCAGGTAAACCCTATGTAAAAAAAGATAATATCGCCGTGGGTGATGTAACCGGCGTCATAGGACTGACCGGAGTCGCCCAGGGAACCATTGCCGTGACCTTTGAAGAACAATGTATTCTAACGATTGTTTCCAACATGTTTGGAGAAAAGATGGAAGAGCTCAATGAAGATATCGCCGATGCCGTGGGTGAATTGACCAATATGATCTCCGGACAGGCCCGGCGGGAACTCGATGAAATTGGCAAGGTGTTCAAGGCCGCCATCCCAACAGTGGTCACAGGAAAAAAACATTCCATCAGGCACTATGGGGACGGCCCAAAAATCGCAATACCTTTTCAAACTGACGGTGGAAATTTTACAATTGAGGTATGTTTTGATAGATAGTAGATGGGTTTCAATCCAATTAAGGAGGAAAATGTGCCAATGGACACATCCATCAAGGTTTTGATTGTTGACGATTTTGCAACCATGCGCCGTATTCTGAAGAATATATTAAAACAGCTTGGTTTTAAAAATCTGGTGGAGGCCGATGATGGTACAACGGCGTGGGAGATCCTTGAAAGGCAGGAGATTGATCTGATTATTTCCGACTGGAACATGCCCAAGATGACGGGTCTTGAACTGCTGAAAAAAGTAAGAGCCAGCACTCAATACAAAAAAGCACCTTTTCTGATGGTTACGGCAGAAGCCCAGAAACAAAACGTCATAGAAGCCGTTCAAGCGGGTGTCTCCAATTACGTGGTCAAGCCGTTTACAGCTGAGGCCATTTCAGACAAACTGGCAAAGATCCTTAAGTGAGTCAGGTCCCATGGCCCAAGCAACAGCCCCCAAAAGGACACAAACTGTTGACGCCCCGTTCAAAGAGATAACGGGATTTGATCGCAGCGGCATCGCCGGCGTGAGCAAGAGCCTAATGGCCGTGCTTGACCGGGTGCGTAAAGTTGCGCGTTCTGATTCGTCGGTGCTCATCACAGGAGAAAGCGGTACCGGCAAGGAACTCATTGCCCGGGCCATCCATAAAAATTCGGCAAGAAAAGACGGCCCCATGGTGGTTATCAATTGTGGAGCTATTCCCAGCGAGCTTCTCGAAAGTGAATTGTTCGGCCATGAAAAAGGAGCGTTCACCGGTGCCCACAGGTCCAGGACCGGGCGCTTTGAAATTGCAGATAAAGGCACAATTTTTCTTGATGAAATCGGAGACATGAGCCCTGATCTCCAGGTAAAACTTTTACGTGCTTTGCAGGAGAGACGGTTCGAGCGGGTGGGCGGCACCCAGACCATAGAGGTGGATATAAGGGTAATTTCCGCCACCAACAAAAATTTAACCGTTGCCATAGAAAACAGCGAATTCAGAGAAGACCTATATTACCGCCTGAACGTGATTCCCATCAAAATTTCCCCCCTGCGGGAGCGCCCGGAGGATATTATGCCTCTGGTTGAACATTTCCAGTCGAGTCTTGCACGGCGCAATTCCGAATACATACCCAAAATTTTTCCTGATTTGGTGAAGCAGGTGCTTGGGACCTATGAATGGCCTGGAAATATCCGGGAGTTGGAAAACCTGGTGGAACGACTGTCGGTTCTTGTGGAAGAGGACACTATCAGCATCTCGGATCTACCTGACTGTATTACTGGTACCGGTACAGATGTGACACCGGCTGGCGTGGCCCAGGTGTTCAAAAATAATATCGGCTTTAATGAGGCCGTGGAATTATATCAAAAGTCTTTAATTGTCCATGCTTTGAATGAGACTGGCTGGGTAAAGGCCAAAGCCGCTGAAATGTTAAAAATGAACCGTACCACCCTGGTTGAGAAAATAAAAAAGATGGATATTGAACCGGAAAATGAAATGCCGGTTTTTTGACACCTGCCGCCGGAAATCCCCACACCCAGTCCAGACACAGATTGTGAAGTCATTTGCATGTGTTGCATTTTAAAGACCATTCAATCTGACACCCTGTTTGCTTGCTGACATGGCACATTATTTGCATTTTGATTCTCCAACCATGAACCCATTTGGAAAAATATGTCATGAGAGAATTAATCCCCACATATATGAAGGTGTTATCGGCGGCCTGGGCTGCATTTTTCTGCATGTTCATTCCCACAGGGATGGCTATGGCCGAATCCTCTGTTGTCAAGGCAATTCAAATCAAGGACAATCCATTTTCGGTAACGGTTGACATGACCGGAAAAGCCCCCGTAAAGGTTATCCGTGTCGGCGAACGGGAAGTCCTGGTGGCCATCAAGAATGCCACCCTTTCCAAAGGGCTTGTCATTGGAGGAAAAGATACCCCAAGCCTTGAATCCGTTCATGTGGAATCCCTTGAAGGAAACGTAGTCGCCCTTATGGTGACGGGCAAATATGCCAGTGAAGCACATCTTGAATCCGCCTTCAATGATTCCACCAAGCAATTGACCGTCGTTTTAAATAAAGCCGGGAAAGCGGCTGCTCCTGCCTTACCAAAATCTCTTCCCGTTCCCCATGTGGCGACGACACAAAAACCGTCTATTCCGGCAGCCGTTGCCCCCGTTGTTTCCAAACCTTCACAACCGCTTTTGGATCGGGCACCTGAACCATTAAAAAATCAAACCGTTACACAGCCCTCCCCGAATCCTGTGGAAAAAAAGGATACCGGCCTGGCCAAAGCCAATGCAAAAATTAAGGAACCGCCTCTGCATACCCCCCAAATTCGTCAGGCCAGCCGATTTAAAGGAGATATCAGTGATATGTACCGGGGCGAGGACCCGTTGCAGGGTTGTCAGGCCAATGCTGTTGAAAATGCGATGATTCTGGTTAAAAAACAATTATACAAAGAAGCAAGCGCGATTCTCGATCAGTACTTGTTTGAAGAAAATCCTTTCTGCCTGGAACAGGTCTACTACTTAAGGGCCTATGTTAATTTTATGGGTGTTCAAAACAATGAGCCTGCGGGACTTTTAGCGGCAGAACGCATGTTTCAGGACGCCATGGTGGCCTATCCTAAATCAAGCTATCTTCCCTTTGCCTATGCGGCCATGGGATTGATTCATTACCGATTGAACAACAGCGCAACAGCCGAAGGATACTTTGATATTGTCAGCAAGGACTTTCCTGATTATTCCGGTATGCCGGAAGTGGAGTTTCATCTGGCCGAGATTTACAATGACAGAGGGTACAATGACAAGGCCTTGAACCTGTATAAAAAGGTATTTGAGTCAAAAATAAGTAACGCATACATACCGGATGCAGGGTTAGGGTATGGTAAAGCCCTGTTTGAAAACATGCGGTATTATGACGCGTTAAGCATCCTTAATTATGTCATAAAAGAGGATGTAAAAAAAGTTTACGAATCTGCCGACCTGCTTAAATACACGGCAGATGCCAATTTTGAACTGGGTTTGAGCAAAGAGGCCCGGGAAAATTACATTCGCCTCCTGAATCTGTTCCCCAACACCAAAGATCCGGACATGGCTTTAAGCAAAGCCGGCGACGCCTTCGGCATGGAAAATCAGGAAGAAAAGGCGATCAAATTATACGAATTGGTCCGGGAAAAATATCCCGACTCCCCGGGATATATAAATGCCTCCATTGGCCTTGCCAGGTATTTAAAGACCGATGATGAAAAAATCAAAATCTACGAAATGATTAAAACCCGGTTCCCTGACAACACCTATGCCCGGATTGCCATGATGCGTCTGGCTGAAATCTACCAGAAAAACGGGGAGTATGATAAGTGCATCCAGGAAATTGAGACTTTGTTGTCCACCCATCCCAGGGGGTTGCGGTACGAAGCAGTCAAGCTGATGCAGAAAGCCTACGAAGCATTGTTCAAAGAACAGTTGAAGGCCGATGAATATACCTCTATATTGATGAGATATGAAAAAGAGCAGTTCAAGCTGCGCAAAATAGGAGGCCGCCTTATTCCCTTTTATGTGGGTAGTGCATATTTACAGGCCGGACTGTATGAGGAAGCATTTAATCATTTGATTTCTGCCTACAAGCTTTATAGAAGAGAAGAGCGACCGGCGTTACTTCTGTTTGGCCTGGGCAAGGCCATGGATGAGTCCGGCAGAGATGATGATGGGTTAAAACTGTTAGAAGCCTTTACCAAAAGGTTCCCAAAAGATACGAACCGGGTGGAAGCCCTGATTCGGATCGGACAGATTTTTCTTGAAAAGGGCAGTTTTTCCAAGGCTGATGATTATTTTGTGCTGGCGTATGAGGCGGGTAAAGACTCCCTGGGCAAGGGACGGATACTTATGCTTCGTGCCGGTGTTTACCAAAAAAAAACAGACCTGAAAACAACGTCCGAACTCCAGACCCGCGCGGTGAAGGCGTTCGCCGCAGCTCCCGGCGAAAACTACGAGATACTTGCAGATGCGTATAAAACGTTGGGCTCAACCTACCTGGAAATGAAAGCCTATGGACAGGCTGCCGATGCCTTTGCCAAGGCCCTTAATTTTTCAGATGGTGACCGGGCCAAAGCCAATATCGGTTTTCTGTTGGGGGATGCCTACCAGAAAGGCAACGCGCTGGACAAGGCAAAAGAAACATTTAAGCATGTGGCGCAGTCTTACGACTCTGTTTGGGCCAGACTTGCCCAGCAGAGGCTGAGCACGATGGGGCTGACGGAAAAAATGATAAATTCATAAGGATTCTTTGGCATCGTGCCTGGACAAAGATTATTTCTCATAGTTGAAAACCCCAAAGAACGAATGACCTATACCAGCCTGTTCGAAGGAATGGGTTTTATGGTTGATGCCGTGCCCGAAGGTTCAGGTGCGCTTGGTTACCTGCGTTCCCAAAAACCTCAGGTTGTTGTGGCCGATGACGGCACACCGGGATTTTCTGCTCTGGATTTCCTTAAACAGGCGGCTGATGCCGATACAGTGCTGCCAAAGACCATTATCCTCACCTCGGAGCCTGTGATGGACTATGCCGTCAGCCTGATACAGCACGGTGCCATGGATTATCTGATCAAACCGGTTGACTCCAGACAGCTTGAACTCAGCGTTAAAAAATCTTTGGCCGCTACCCTTTCAGCCCCGTCGGCAGAAAAGGAAAAATCAGTTACGCATAAAGCGGTTAGTATCATTACCAAGGATCCGAAAATGCACAATCTGCTCAAACTTGCTGCCCGGGTGGCGGATTCGTCGGCATCGGTGCTTATCCAGGGCGAAAGCGGCACCGGCAAGGAGCTGTTTGCAAGATTTCTGCATGAAAAAAGCGCGCGTCACAATCAGCCGTTTATCGCCATAAATTGTGCGGCCCTGCCGGAAAACCTTCTGGAAAGCGAACTGTTCGGTCATGAAAAAGGCGCGTTTACCGGTGCATTGGCAAAAAAAGCCGGGAAGTTTGAACTGGCTGATAAGGGAACCCTGTTTCTGGACGAAATCACGGAAATGCAGTTTCATCTGCAATCAAAACTGCTGCGGGTGCTCCAGGAAAAGGTGGTGGACCGGGTGGGAGGAACCCAGCCCGTTGATGTGGATGTCCGGGTGATCGCCACCACAAATAGGGATGCCAAGGCTGCCGTGGAGAACCAGGAATTCCGGGAAGATCTGTTTTACCGTCTCAACACAATTCCACTTATCATCCCGCCGTTGCGGGAGCGTATTAGAGACATCCGGCTTTTAAGTGATTTTTTTATACAAAAATACTGCAGGATTGACGCAAGGTCTGTCAAAGGATTGACAGACCAGGCCCTTGCGGTCCTGCACAATCACGCTTTTCCAGGCAATGTCCGGGAACTTGAAAATATTATTCATCGCGCTGTGCTTCTTGCTGAAACCGAAATGATCACCCCGTCTGATCTGCTCATGGACGATGACGCACCACCTGCCCTTCTTGATGAGACAGGAGCAGAGTCCTTGGGGGACGAGGACTTCACTGCGGGATCCCTCAAAGAGATGGAGCATAAAATGATTTTCCGGGCACTGGATCAGACCGAGGGGAACCGGACCCATGCGGCAAAAATCCTTGGAATCAGTGTCAGAACCCTTCGAAATAAACTCAACGAATACAAATAACCTTTCTGATTATTCCTGCTGCTTTCATTTTAGGCATGTAATTTGCTAATTTTGTTTACGGTGTTGATATTCTGCCGTTGTTACCGGGACATTTAATAAATTTTCACATGAATGGAGATCAAAATGGCCGATTCAAGAATTTTCGGGCACACTTACGAGATGATGGGAAAAAGTATGGACATCTCGACCCGGCGCCATAACCTGATCGCAGGCAATATCGCCAATATGGATACCATCGGGTATACCCCCAGCGATATAGATTTTCAAAGCGCACTCAAACGGGCCATGACCCAACCTGAACCAGACTACCTGGACAAAACCAATACAAAACATCTGGCCGGCAATATTGAAGGAAATTCCGGTCAGATCAACGGCATGGAGAGCGAAGACGTGGATATCTATCACCTGGATTCGGTGAACATTGATACGGAAATGATGAATCTGATGGAAAATAACGTAAAATTCAAATCCACGGCCGAGATGCTGCTGCGTAAAATGACCATACTCAACTATGCCATTGAAGAGGGAGGTAAATAACCCATGGATTTAATGAATGCGGCAAAAATAAGTGGGACGGCCCTTGCAGCCCATCGTATGAAACTCAATGTCATTGCTGAAAACCTGGCCAACGTGGATACCACCAGAAGTGAGGACGGCGGACCCTATCGCAGAAAAATGGTGGTGTTTAAAGGCGATAATATTGACTCCTTCGAAACTGTGGTGCAGCAAAAAATCAGAAAAGAGCAGTCCGGTCAGATTGAATTGTCTGCCATTGAGTTTGAAGACGAAAAAAAACCGGATAACGGCACCGGTGTCAGGGTGGATCAGATTGTCAGATCCCAGGAGGATTTTCATCTGGTGTATAACCCCGCCCATCCCGATG
This sequence comes from uncultured Desulfobacter sp., assembly GCF_963665355.1. Lineage (GTDB taxonomy): Bacteria > Desulfobacterota > Desulfobacteria > Desulfobacterales > Desulfobacteraceae > Desulfobacter. The sequence continues at coordinate 1,606,238 of NZ_OY762229.1, read as the reverse complement.
CAGATCCGGACACTGGGTATGTGAAGATGCCCAACGTGGACCATTTAACGGAAATCTCAGACATGATGGTGGCCCGTCGAAGCTATGAGGCAAGTGTTACGGCACTTTCCACCACAAAGGACATGGTCGCCAAAGCCCTTGAGATAGGCAGGTAATTTTTAGGGAAAGGATTGAATAAATGGATAAGATAGATACACAAATTCCGGGCAAACTGTCCCTGTACAGAGAATCTATGGCAGACCGGGCGGCCAAGCGGAGTCCCGCATTCATGGAACGTCTGGAATCAGCGATTCTTGATGTGAATAAAGATCAGCATGTGGCAGATGATTCTGTTGAGTCTGTCATTGAAGGCAAGCTTGGTATCCATGAAGGCATGATGGCGTTAAGCCGTGCCTCCACCTCCCTTAAAGTACTGGCACAGGTCCGCAACAAGGCCATGAGTGCCTACGACGAAATCATGCGTATGCAGATATAATAGTCATGGGCCGACCTGGTTTATCTACACGTAAGGCATACAGGAGCCGTCTAAATGAATCCCGTAATTGAAAAAATAATTACCATGGTCAAAGAGATGAGCATGGTCCGGAAAGCCCTCCTGGGCGGACTGGTTCTGGTTGTGGTGGCAGGGTTTATCACCATGTTTGTATGGGCCAACAGAGCAACATATAAAGCCGCATATTCCAGTTTGAGCCAGGAAGACGCCGCCGCTGTGGTTGAAATGTTAAAATCTTCCAAGACGCCCTATCGCCTGACCGGTGACGGAACCACCATTCTTGTACCGGAGGCCATGGTGTATGATGTTCGGTTGACCATGGCCAAGGAAGGTATTCCCAAAGGCTCCGGGGTGGGGTACGAAATTTTTGATAAAACCGAATTCGGGACCACCGAATTTGTTCAGAAAATCAATAAGAAACGGGCGCTCCAGGGCGAGCTGGCACGTACCATTGCCGCATTTGAGGCTGTCAAGGATGCCAAGGTCATGATTGTGTTGCCCAAGGAATCTGTTTTCGTAGAGGAAACCAAACAGCCTTCGGCATCCATTTTGCTGGAACTGGTCGCAGATCTCAAGAAAGAAGAAGTGGCCGCCATTGCACATCTGGTGGCCTCTTCCGTCCAGGATCTGACCCCCAAGCTTGTCACCATCGTGGATACTGCCGGCCGAATTCTTTTTGAGGGAAAATCCGAAGAAGAACAGGCCCGGATTGACGCAGAGAGCCTTGCAGATGCCCAGTATCAGTATAAGGTTCGGTTTGAAGAGAATCTGACGCGCAGAATTCAGACCATGCTTGAGCGCATCGTGGGAACGGATAAAGCCATTGTCCGGGTTAATTCGGAAATGGATTTTTCCAAAAACAGCATGAATGAAGAAATTTATGATCCCTTTGAGCGGGGCGGGGAATTCATACGCAGCCGGAAAAACAGAGCTGAAAAAGTTGTACAACTTGATGAACAGATCGGCATCCCGTCATCTGTCAACCCCATCACTGATGAAAATCAGACCGGCGATAAAAATCGGGAAAAGGTCAATAAAAGTGATGATACGGTCAATTACGAAATCAGCCGGCGGGTCAGGGAGACCCAGAAACCCATGGCTGAGCTCACAAGGCTTTCAGTGGCGGCTGTGATTGACGGCAAATATGAGTTTCAAAAAGACGACAATGGGGAGATGAAACGGGTCTATATGCCCAGGTCCACCCAAGAGATGCAGCAGTTTCAAAGCATTGTAACCAAGGCCATGGGATATAATGAGGAACGCAACGACCAGGTTTCCATGGAGTGCTTTCCCTTTGTCTCCATCGGTGATATGCAGGGAACACAGGATAAACTTACGGGCTGGCGCATGGTCCAGAAGGAATACGGGCGTCTCATTGCCAATTTACTGCTGGTGTTTGTATTGTTCCTGTTCATCATCCGGCCGATCATTAAAACCGTTCGCGACATCAAGGTGACCGTGGAACAGGAAGCCCTGCCTTCACCGGAAGAGGTTGCCCTGCTTGAGACCGAGGCAAAGGAACCTACCTTTATTGAGATGAATGCCGATCAGCAGCGCGAATTCTTTGAGCTGATGACCGATGAGCAGAAGGAAGAGTTCATTTCAAAAATGAACAGAGCCGAGCGCAACGCATACCTGGCCAATATGACGGAGCAGGAAAAGGCCCGGTATTATGCACAAAAAGACCTGGTGAAATCCATAAATATCATCAAGGGATGGCTCGCTGAAGTAGAAGACGAAGATCAAGGGGAGGAATAATTTTATGCCAAAAGCAATTGATCCGGAAAATCTGAATGGTTATCAAAAGGCCGCTATATTTCTTATTTACATGGGAGAAGAATATACAACCCAGGTGTTCTCAAAAATGAAAGAACAGGAGATTGCGGAAATTGCCTTTGAAATGTCCAAGGTCGATCAGATTACAGCAGATCTGCTTAAAATTGTATGCGCTGATTTCAATGTTAGATATGAGGGTGAATCCAAAATAGTTGTTGAGGGAGACTCCTTTATTAAAAACGTGGTCAACAAAACGTTGAAAGGCAGTGAAGCCAAAGCGATTCTGGACGATCTGGAAAAAAAGAAACAGGCCAAACCGTTTATATGGAGCCGGAATGTGAATACAGGCACCTTGTCGACATATATAGAAGGAGAACATCCCCAGACCATAGCCATGATCCTGGCGCATATGCCCAGCGAAATTGCTTCGGAAATTATGATGAACCTGGCCGATGAACTCAAAGGGGATATTGCCATGAGAATCGCCCGGCTAGGACAGATTTCCGAAGATGTTGTCCGGGATGTGGACAGGGCGCTGAAATACGAACTCAGTGGCGCGGTGGGCCCCGGAGGCAAGGCCGGTGGTATCGAAGTCCTGGTGGAGATCATCAATGGTGTGGACAAATCCACCGAAGATGCTGTTATGGAATATGTTGAGGAAGATGATGCGGAAATGGCCAATGAAATCCGCAAACTCATGTTTGTATTCGAGGATCTGACCAGCGTGGATGATAATGCCATGAGAGAGATCCTCAAGAAGGTTGAGGGCCAGCAGCTCACCTACGCATTGAAAACCGCCACTGAAGATATGAAGGCCAAAATTTTTGCTAACCTGTCCCAGAGGGCAGGTGAAATGCTTAAAGACGACCTGGATGCCATGGGGCCTGTCCGCCTGGCAGAGGTTGAAGAAGCCCAGCAAGCCGTGGTCAGAGCAGCCAAAGAGCTTGAGGCCGACGGCACCATAACCCTGGGTAAAGGAAAAGATGATGTCCTTGTCTGATCAAAAAAAGCATAAAAAGGGCCGGCCACTACCACAGGAGGATGAATTCCAGGCCATCGACGTGGGAGCCCTTGACGCTTTTGATAAAGAGGTCTCACTTAAGGGGCCCGATACCCAGCCTGATTTTGACCGGTTCAAGCTTTTGATTGATCCTTTGGAGTTTCAAAAGGAAGAAGGTGAATTTGAGGCCCTGATTAAAGTGACCAAACGAATCAAAGAGGAGTTATTTGAGCCTTTGATCCAGGGGGCGGATGTGGTTGCGGATAAACCCGATGCAAAACAGGAATCGTCCGATCCTGCGCAGGAAGCCCAGAACGAGGATGAGCCGGAAGAACAACCTACCCCGGAAGAACTGGGATTTGCCAAAGGCTATGAAAAGGGTATGGTCCAGGGACTTGAGAAAGGGCAGGCCGATGGTCATACCAGGGGACATGAAGAGGGGTTGAAAAAAGGCCGGGAAGAGGGATTCAAACAGGGGGAGGCCGACGGGTTTGCCAAAGGTGAGGCCCAAGGTTTTGAAAAGGGCCAGGAAGAGGGGCGAGATGCCGGAAAACAGGAGATTGTCCGGGAAATGGAGGCCGTCCTGAATCCTTTTCGGCAAGCCCTTGAAACCGCAGACAAAATGCTGGACAACATGCTGGCCCGATATGAGACCCAGCTGGTTGATCTCGTCTGTAAGATCGCCGGGAAAGTGGTGATGGCCAAGATTGACTCAGATGATGCCGTGGTCAAGAACACAATCCTGGACGCTTTATCCCAGCTTGCCGCACCTGAAGAAATTACCCTGAGCGTGGCTGCAGAGGATTATGAATATGTGGAGATGGTTAAGGAGAGCTTTTTTGAGGCGGTGCGTTCCCTGGTCCATATCACGGTGAATTCGGACGCCATGATTCCCAGGGGGGGGTGCCGCATTGAAAGTGCCGGTGCCACCATTGCCACGGATCCTGAATCCAAACTCCAGGCCGTTTACGAGGCCATTGCCAAGGTGGGGAGTCGATCTAAAATATGATGAATGATCTTTTTGAAAAAGTGGATTTCAGCGCCTATGCCAGGGCTGTGGAGAATGTCCGGACCGTAACGCCTGTGGGCCGGGTGTCCCAGGTGATCGGACTGATTGCCGAAGGGGACAGTCTGGGCCTTGGTGTGGGTGGCGTGTGCCGCATCATAAATGACCATGGGTTGTCCGTAATGGCTGAAGTGGTGGGATTCAAGAGGGAAAAAGCGCTGTTCATGCCCTTTGGTGACATCCGGGGCATCAGCATGGGAAGCCGCATTGTACCGGTTTCCTCGTCCCCCATGGTACCGGTGGGAGATGACATGCTGGGACGCGTAGTGGACGGCATGGGAACACCCATTGATAATAAGGGGCCGATTGTGGGTTCAACCTCCTATTATCTGTACGGAAAACCCCTGGGGCCACTGCAGCGCAAAATGATCAAAGAGCCCCTGGATGTGGGCATCGGGGCCATTAATTCCATGATTACCCTGGGCCGGGGACAGCGTGTGGCCATCATGGCCGGATCCGGCGTGGGAAAAAGTGTGCTCATGGGCATGATGACCAAACATACCTCTGCGGAGGTGGTGGTCATCGGGCTCATTGGGGAACGGGGCCGGGAAGTTAAGGATTTTGTGGAGGAGACCCTGGGAGAAGAGGGGCTCAAACGGGCCGTCGTGGTGGCGGCCACATCGGATTCCCCGCCCTTGACCCGTATGCGGGGCGCGTATCTGGCCACCACCATTGCCGAGTACTTCAGGGACCAGGGCAAGGATGTGCTGCTCATGCTCGACTCCATTACCCGGTTTGCCATGTCTTCCAGGGATGTGGGCCTGGCTGCCGGTGAACCGCCCACCACCCGGGGCTATACGCCCTCATTTTTTGTCCAGATCCCTATCCTCCTTGAACGACCCGGAATCCTTGAAAGCGGCGGTTCAATAACAGGAATTTACACGGTTCTGGTGGAAGGCGACGACATGAATGATCCGGTGGGGGATACGGTTCGCTCCATAACTGACGGACATATTGTTCTGTCCAGAAACCTTGCCAACCGCGGACATTACCCGGCCATTGATGTCATGGCCAGTGTTTCCAGGGTTATGAGGGATGTCAGCACACCCGACCACATGGCCCTGCGGGACAAAGCCATCAATATCATGGCTGCATATCGGAATGCCGAGGACATGATCACCATCGGGGCTTATGTGGCCGGATCAGATCCTGATGTGGACCAGGCCAGAAAACTGATGCCCGGCATCAACAGACTGCTGCGCCAGAATGTTGGCCAAAAAATGGATATGCGGACCAGTGTAGCCGGCCTGAAAAGAGCGCTGGAAACCAAGGGCACACCGGCTGGCCCCCAACAGAATCAGGTCTAATCCATGAAAAAATTTCAGTTCAGACTTCAAAGTCTTTTAAATTACAAGTGCCATCTTGAACAGATTGCCAAGCAGGCCATGGCCCAGGCTGTGGCAGATGTTTTGGCCTGTGAACAACGCATAGCAGGGTTGCAGGGGGACAAAATATCTGCGGTTGAGCAACTTGAAGTCCTCGTGGAAAAAGGGATTGGAGCAGGCCAGTTCAACCGGCACAGGCAATTTATTACGGCAGTTGACCAGATGATCACACTTGAACGCAGCAGAAAAGCCGAACTTGAAAAAATTCTGGAACAGAAACGACAAGACTTACAAAAAAGAACCATTGACAAAAAATCACTGGAACGGCTGCGGGAAAAACAGGCCCTGGAACATACCCATGAAATGCTCCGGGAAGAACAGAAGATCCTGGATGAAACCTCATCCTTGAGAACAGCCAGGGAGGTGAACAATGAACGCATTTAAACGCTGGATCGCCGGATTTTTGTTCAGTGTGATTCTGATAACGGCAGCCTTCATGGGTGTGTCATACATACATTCGGGGCAGCCGGCACTGGTCCTGGCGGCAGATGAACAGAAACCGGAAAAGGCTCCGGCTGACGGTGAAAAAAAAGACGGTGAATCGGCCCCCTGCCCCGAATGCCCTGCATGTCCCGAATGCCCCGATCCTGCCAAAGTGGTTCTCCAGGGCCTTGAAGATAAGAAAAAATCCGTGGCCGAAGCCAGTGAAAAACTGGCCAAAGAAAAAAAGGAACTGGAAACCTATGAAGCTCAGATTGATGAAAAACTGGCGTCTCTGACAGCCCTGAAAAAACAGATTGAAGAGGATCTGGCCCGGCTTGAAACCCAAAAAACCGCCAAAGAGAAGGAGGAAGCCGCCGCATTTGAGGCAAAAATGAACCGCCTGGTGAAAATGTATACCGGCATGAAACCCAAAGCGGCTGCGGAAATAGTCAATAAAATGGAACTTTCTGTTGCCTATGAAATATTTTTAAGAATGCGAGAGGCTTCCGCCGCCCAGATCCTGGCCTTTGTGGAATTCGAAAAGGCCGCAAAAATCAGCGAGCGCCTGGCATTTAGAAAACGTTGATCATGATAGAATATCATGATATATTCACCCGATTTTTCAACCAGTTGGATAAAATCAGGACGTGGCTAAAAAGAGAGATAAAACCATTTTCCGTTGTAAAACCTGCGGGACCCAGACGCCTAAATGGATGGGCCAGTGCCCGGATTGTGGTGACTGGGACAGCCTTGTTGAGGAGACCCTGGTTGCCCGGACTCCGGGTGTGGCGGGTGCGGTCAGGCCTGCCATTGCAGGAAAACCCGTGCCCATCGAATCCGTTGAGGTCTCTTCTTCCCTTCGTATGCGCACCGGCATCAATGAATTTGACCGGGTTCTGGGCGGCGGTATTGTCAGCGGCTCCCTGGTGCTCATTGGCGGAGACCCCGGGATCGGTAAATCCACGCTCATGCTCCAGGTGCTGTCCACCCTGGCAAAGGCCGGAAAAAAATGTCTTTATGTATCCGGAGAGGAGTCCATAGGCCAGATTTCCATGCGGGGCAAACGCCTGGGATCTTTGGGAAGTTCTTTATTTGTGGTGTCTGAAACAGATCTTGAAGCCATTCTTGCCATGGCGGAAAACGATCAGTATGACACCATGGTTGTGGATTCCATTCAAACCGTATTTCATCCCCAGGTAACCTCAACACCGGGCAGCGTCACCCAGATCCGGGAAGCCTCCATGCAGTTCATGCGCCTGTCCAAAACCATTGGCCTTCCTATTTTTCTTGTGGGGCATGTCACCAAGGGCGGTGCCATTGCAGGCCCCAGGATCATGGAACATATGGTGGACACAGTGCTCTACTTTGAAGGGGATAAAAACCATATTTTCCGTATTCTCCGGGCTGTTAAAAATCGTTTCGGCTCCACCAACGAGATCGGGGTGTTTGAAATGCGGGACCAGGGACTGAGCCAGGTGCCCAACCCGTCGGCTGTGTTTTTATCCGAACGGGCTGTGGTGGCCCCGGGGTCCGTGGTGACGGCCAGCATGGAGGGCTCCCGCCCCATCCTGGTGGAAATCCAGGGGCTTGTCTCTACCTCCGGGCTTGGCACCCCCCGGCGAACGGTTCTGGGACTGGACAGCAACCGGGTGGCTCTGATTGTGGCGGTGATGGAAAAACGGCTGGGTATGAACCTGGCAGGACTCGACATTTTTATGAATGTCACGGGCGGAGTCCGTATCACCGAACCATCAGCGGATCTTGCCATTGCAGCGGCCCTTGCCTCAAGTTTTCTGGACCGCCCCGTACACAAGGAGACCACCCTGATCGGCGAGATCGGACTCACCGGGGAAATTCGGGCTGTAAGCCATGCCCAGGCCCGGATCAAAGAGGCGGCCAAAATGGGATTTACCCGGTGCCTTGTGCCTGCGGCCACCATGAAGCAATTGTCAAAAATCAAAGGCATGGCCATTGAAAGCGTCAGTTTTTTAAAGGATGCCGTGGAGGTACTATTTGAAGGGTAAAAAAAAGCCGGCAATGGGTACAAAGCCCGCCGGCAAAGGCGGCAAAGCAGGCCAGTGGGCTGACCATCTCACCCAGAAGGCCAAATCCATGGGATATCCGGCCCGGTCCGTATTTAAACTTGAAGATATTCAGAACAAATTTCAGGTTATCAAAAAAGGGGATATTGTACTTGATCTCGGGTGTTCACCTGGATCCTGGACCCTTTATGCGGCAAAGCTTGTGGGAGACCAGGGTCGTGTGCTCGGCATTGATTTAAAAGAAGTTGAAACAAAACTTCCGCCCAATGCCCTGACCATTCAGGATGATATTCTTAACCCTGAACATCCGTCGTTTACTGAGCCCCATGCCGGTTCGTTTAATGCCGTGATAAGCGACATGGCCCCGGCCACCACGGGCAGAAAGGATGTGGATGTCATCCGCTCAGTTGAACTGTGCCGCATGGCCCTGGACACGGCCTTGAAAAATTTGGCTTTTCAGGGTAATTTTGTGTGCAAAATTTTCCAGGGGAACGACTTTAAAGCGTTTGAACAGGAAGTAAAGGCAGCGTTCAGGCAGTGCCGGGTGTTTAAGCCCGAAAGCTGCAGAAAACAAAGCAAGGAAATTTACATCATAGGAAAAGATAAAAAATAGCAGTCACGGACTGGTTTTACTTGTTAACATCCAGGTTCGGTCCGCAGCAAAACATAAAATAAATTTAACAACTTATTGATATTCAGATATAAAAACCAAGGAGGCAACATCCATGTCAGGACATAGCAAGTGGTCGACCATCAAACATAAAAAAGGGGCGGCCGACAAAAAGCGGGCAAAGGTATTTACCAAGCTGATTAAGGAAATTACAGTAGCCGCCCGCATGGGCGGGGGAGACCCCGGGGCCAATCCCCGGCTGCGTCGCGCCATTGACTCGGCCAAAGCCCAGAACATGCCCAAGGACAATGTGGACCGGGCCATTAAAAAGGGTACCGGCGACATGGACGGGGTCAATTACGAGGAGATTATCTATGAAGGATACGGGCCCGGCGGCGTGGCCGTGATGGTGGAGTGCCTCACGGACAACAAGAACAGGACCATCGCCGATGTCAGATATATTTTTAACAAGGCCGGCGGCAATGTGGGAACCGACGGTTGCGTGGCCTGGATGTTTGACAAAAAGGGCGTGATTACCATTTCCAAGGAACATGCAGACGAAGACACCCTCATGGAAGTGGCCCTTGAAGCCGGAGCCGAAGACATCAAAGACGAAGGCGACAGCTTTGATGTACTCACCGCCCCCGAAGATTTTGATGCGGTCAAGGAGGCCATTGACGGCGCACAAATCGCCTGCGAGGTGGCTGAAATCTCCATGGTCCCCCAGAACACCACCGCCGTATCAGGCAAAGAAGCCGAGCAGATGATCAAATTCATGGAAGCCCTGGATGACAACGATGATGTCCAGAATTTTTACACCAACGCCGACATTCCGGACGAGGCTTTCGACGCCATGTAATTGTACTTCAAAGTTTCAGAGATAAAGAGCCGCCGGGTGTATCAAGGCGGCTCTTTTATATTCTGACCGTGAACGCCGGATGATCAGTCTGATAAAAAATATGATTATAATTTTAGGGCAAGAGCAAGCCCCCGGATATCGTCCGGTGTCGTCTGGCAGCATCCACCGATGAGCCTGGCTCCCTGTTTTGCCCATTGGGCAGCCATTTGAACAAAGGAGGGCTGGCCCAGTTTGGGGGTCCACTCCTTGGTCAATCCGTCATATACCCCGCCTTTATTGGGATACACCACTATGGGTTTGTCGGTTACGGACCTGATCTCTTTCACAAGGGATGCCACATGGACCGGATCTGTACAGTTGATGCCCAAGGCGGCCACACAGGGTTTGCGATCCAGCCATTGGGCGCACTCCCGGATGCTCTCTTTGCTGTTGATGTGCCGGCCGTCCCGTGCACTGAAGCTGATCCAGGCCGGGATCGTATCCAGGTCCTCCATCAGCCGGACAAGGGCTCTGGCCTCGGCAAAACAAGGCAGGGTTTCACAGGCCAAAAGATCAGGTTCGGCCAAAACCAGTGTTTTCAATCGTTCCCTATGAAACTCAACCAGTTCATCTTCAGTTATGCCGTAATCGCCGGTGTATTCCGACCCGTTTGCCAGAAAAGCCCCATAAGGTCCCACAGACGCGGCCACCAGGGGTTTCAGCCGGTTGACCCGGTTGGCGGGATCAGCCCAGAAAGCATCGATCATGTTTTTTGCCAGTGTCACAGAAAAGCGGATAAGCCTTTGGGACTGCTCTTTTGTGTATCCATGGCGTGCCAGACCCTGGAAAGTGGCCTGGTAACTTGCGGTGATAAGACAGTCCGCACCGGCATGAAGATAATCGGAATGAACGCCCGCAATCATTTCAGGATTATCTGTCAGAAGCCGGGCAGACCAAAGCGGATCATCAAGGCTGCACCCCCGGCGCTCAAGCTCGGTGCCAAGTGCCCCGTCAATGATCAAATATTTTTGTTGTTCAAGATACGCCTGGATGACATCGGCCATGGTTGTCTTTCTCCCCTGCATTTTTTATTATATTAAGGTGTCCATCCAAAGATTATGAAATTTAAGGATGAATTTGAAAAGTAGAAATTTAATCACCTTGACATTTTTGATTCAAAGCCAAAATTATGATAGATTTTTTTAATCACCGGGTTATCTATTATTAAGGGAGTACCTATTTATGCCAGGCGTATATGACATTTGTGTCCAGAGCCATTTTGCAGCAGCCCATTCCCTGAGAGGCTATGACGGCAACTGCTCAAATCTGCACGGCCACAACTGGGTTGTTGAAGCACACATCCGGTGCACAAAACTCAACCAGTTGGGCATGGGCATAGATTTCAGGGATGTTAAAAGCGTGGTCAAGGATGTATTGAACAGACTGGACCACACCAATCTCAATGAGGTTGCCGAATTTGGATCAATCAATCCCACGGCTGAGAATATAGCCAAGTTTCTCTACTCAGAGCTTTCCAGGCGCCTGAACACCGAATTTATCAAAATCCATAAAATCATGGTATTTGAAAGCCCGGGCTGCGGATCATCCTACCAGGTGATATAAGTGTCTCTGGATATCTGTGAGATTTTTTGCAGCCTGCAGGGTGAATCCACCCGGGCCGGTCTTGCCTGCGTGTTTGTCCGGCTGTCCGGATGCAACCTGTCGTGTTCCTGGTGCGACACCACCTATGCAAAGACACAATCCGTCCCCATGTCCATAGATGAGATCGTGGATCAGGTGGCCGCCTATAAATGCCCCATGGTTGAAATTACCGGTGGAGAGCCCTTGGTTCAGCCCCAGACCCCGGAACTGATATCTGTGCTTTTAGAAAAAGGATTTGAGGTGCTTCTGGAAACCAATGGGAGCCAGAGTATTGCGCCGGTAAATCCAGCCTGTATCCGTATCATGGATGTCAAGTGTCCTCTATCCGGTGAAGCCGGATCATTTCTTCTGGACAATTTCAGCCACATGACAGCCAAAGATGAAATCAAATTCGTGGTGGGATCAAGGCAAGACTACGAATACGCCACATCCGTCATTAATACGCACCTTATGAACCATCCCCGGGAGCACATTCACATCAGCCCGGTTTTTGGAAAGATTGAACTGCCGGATCTTGCGGCATGGATACTTGAAGACAGACTGGGAGCAAGGCTGTCCCTGCAACAACACAAAATCATCTGGGATCCGGATTTAAAAGGAGTATAACCCATGACCCAAAAAGCCGTTGTTCTTTCATCCGGAGGTATTGACTCCACCACCGCCATGGCCATTGCCAGGGACAGGGGGTACAATATTTACAGTTTAAGTTTCAGGTACGGACAGCGTCACAGCATTGAGTTGGAATGTGCGAAAAAGGTGGCGCGCCACCTGGGCACCATTGACCATAAGATCGTGGACATTGACCTGCGCCAGTTCGGAGGCTCTGCGCTTACCGACGACATTGCCGTGCCCAAACACGAAACCGTGGAGCAGATTGATCAAACCCGAATTCCTGTCACCTATGTCCCGGCCAGGAACACCATCTTCCTATCCTATGCCATGGCCTGGGCCGAGGTGCTTAAGGCCGAAGCCATCTTCATCGGTGTTACAGCCGTGGATTATTCAGGATACCCGGACTGCAGGCCCCAATTTATTGACGCCTTCCAGACCATGGCCAATCTGGCCACAAAAACCGGGGTAACAAAGGAAACTGTTTTAACCATTGAAACCCCTTTGATCCACATGTCAAAATCCGAGATAATCGTCACAGGGCATCGTTTGGGCGCGGATTACAGCCTGACCATATCCTGCTATGATCCGGATAGTCAGGGACGCTCCTGCGGCAGGTGTGACTCCTGCCTGCACCGTATAAAAGGATTTACCGAAGCCGGCATCCCGGACCCAACCCCGTATGTGTAAGACAAACCAAATCGAGTTATAATGAAAAAAGCATAGCCATCCCAGTGCGTTATATTATGTGCGCCTACTTCTTTCAGGCGCGTATGGCCTGCATCTTGTCCAATACGGGTTTATTCTTGACTTACAGGGGACCGCTAACTATACTCTTTTGCGGAAAAAGCAAGTTCCATTCTTTGCTTTTTAGCCAATTTATCTATATTTTCAAATTATGTTCAAAAACATTATGGGAGGGTTACATGAAAGGAATAATTCGTTTATGTCTGCTGTTTTTTGTTTTAAGTATTGTCAGCTCATGTACCACAGGACAAACATCCAGTGTTTCAGCAATCAATCCCGATGCATCCGTGAATCAATCCGTGCATCAATTAGAAGCAAGCCTATCTGATGCACGGACCAGAAATATCGATGTCCTTTCACCTGGATTATTCCAAAAAGCGCAAGCTTCCTTTGCAAAAGCGAAACAGGCTCTGGAAAAAGGTGCCAAACTATCTGCCATCAATGATTATGTTGCTGATGGCAGCGCCAACTTAAGAAAGGCTGAAGAGATCGCCAAAGTCTCCCAAACGATTCTTGGCGCAGTTAACGGAGATCGGGACAAGGCGCTGAAGGTAGGGGCCGAAAAGTTGGGCAAGCCGTATGTGGATGTGGAAAACCAATACCTAAAACTCACCCAGGCCATAGAAAACGATAATTTGAGTTACGCCCAGAACCATGCCGCAGAGGTACAATCCGGGTTTCGTAAGCTGGAGATCATGGCCATTAAAAATAACGCCCTGGGCAAAACCCGAAAGATGATGGATGATGCCAGAAAAGCAAAACTCAATAAAATCGCACCGATGTCTTATAGTGCTGCCGAACAGGCCTTAAAACAGGCGGAAGCCTATGCGGAAAGAAACCCCTATGCAGCCGAAGAAATCAGCCAGAAAAATGTGAATGCCGAATTCATGGCTCGTCGACTGATGGCAATCAGCGAAAGCAGTAAAAAATTTCAGTCCATGACTCCCGAAGCATCTGCATTGTACATGGAAGCTTCACTCGGTCAACTCGGCGACACTCTCAATACCGGTGATATTAGGGACAAAGGGCTTGAGACACAGCTCAGTACGTTGACCGCCGCTGTTCAGACCCTCAAACAGACAAAGCAGTCCCTTGAAAATGAAAACAGCAGCTATCGGACTCAAATCGCTTCGTTAGAACAAAATCTGGCGGGTGTAGAAGGCTATTCCCGTGAACAAGAGGCTGTGAAACGCAAACTGTCAGCTGAAAAAGAGTTCAATGAACAATTTAATACTGTTCAGGGTTTTTTTAATCCCGATGAAGCGGAAGTATACAAGCAGGGCGATCATTTGATCATTCGGTTACGGGGTATCAAGTTCCCCGTTGGGCAGGCAATCCTTACCCCGGAAAATTATACGTTGCTTGGCAAAGTTCAAAAGACCATCCAGGTCTTTTCTCAACCCAACGTCTTAATTGAGGGGCATACTGACAGCACCGGTTCTGCCCAGACAAACCAGGAGTTGTCACAAAAACGAGCCGAGGCGGTTCAAGCCTACCTTGTGGCGAACAAGACGCTTCCGGAAAATTATATTCAGGCCAAGGGATTTGGACCCGATCGCCCACTGGCCCCGAATACAACACCTGAGGGCCGGGCCATCAACCGACGCATCGATGTCTTGGTTACACCAACGCAGGCACCGCAAAATTAGTCATATGAGTAGCAGGTTAAAAATTTACCAAAGGCAGGCGCACCTTGTGTGCCTGCCTTCTGACGGGCCGTCACCGAAAAACGCCTTTCACTAAAACACCATCTCTTATAATCCGAATCTGCCCGGGACATTATATGATCCGGGCAGACGCCCTTCCCTCTATCTTTTGCAGCGGATTACGGCATGTACAAAAAGCTTCTATCTTTGTAATAAATTTTCTGTAAAAATCATCTGAACTGCCTGTAAATATTTTATATAAGTGGTATTTGAGCAAAAAAAGATAGTATAGTGTTTAAAAAATCGTAATATTAACGATTATTTTTTTGTTTTCATTATCAATCAATATCAGGAGGAAAAACCATGGCCGATTTAATCGAAAACGGTTTATTTGAAACCACTGAATTATCCCCCTGGGAATGGTGCTCTGCCACAGAGCTGGGAGATACATGGGCATGTCTTGAAGCTGCAGAACCCGGCTTCGACCGATGGCACGGCGTTTATACCCGGAAAGGTGGCATAACGGACGAAAACTGGGTTTTTATTTCCGATTATAATCTTGTGCTTAAAGAAAACGATGCCGTGGTGCAACAACTTCCGTCCGGATCACGAGCAGACGGAGACTTAACCCTATGGGCCACGAACGCTCCTATGGACTATGCATGGGGAGATCTTTACGTTTTCATCTGCTATCGGGACCGGACGTTCAATTATCAAAAAGTGACAACACATATGCTGTTTGAAAGAACCGGGCCCTATTTCCTCAGAATGCCGGTGGAGGACAAAAACATAAAAAAAATTGTCCTGTGCGTAACCAATGCGTCACACTGGTATGTCAACGACATCTCCTTGCCAGGAGTTGAAACTCCGTTTGAAAAACATTTCAGTTTTCTTCGTTTTTTCAGGGCGGCCAGACACCTTGAAAAACGTGTGTCCTTCCTTGAAAAAAAAATTGACAAGATGCAGCGGGTTTTGGTGAAAAGACCTTTTATGATTGAATCAAAACTCAAAGAAAACACCAACGACTTGACGGAGAAATAAAAAAACAGAACAGATTTATTTTGGCAAATACTATTCTAGAAGCCAGGATTCATGATTGTAATAGGAGAGCAGAACTGGAAAAAGAAGGGTGTTGATTTCTGTGTGAAGGCTTTGATCCATACCTTTGCCGAATACAAGCTCACCCCTGAACACTTCAGGGGTTAAAAACCTGGTGGGAACGGTAAATTCAAGCCCTGCAATGCGCTGCTGCCAAAGTTCATTGCCCCAGGATTTACGTGTACATAGAAACCAGCCCCAGTCCCCGAAGGAAGGCACATTTTCATGGTACGGCAAGATAAAAAATCCGGCAGAAGTCAATGTCCTGCCTATGCAAAGATAGCTCTCCTTTGCAAGGTAGGGGGAGGTGGACTGGATTGATGCAATGCCGTTTTCTGCCAGCCTGTGTCTGACTTTAAGATAAAATTCCTTTGAATAGAGTTTGGTCAGTTCCGGTGTGGAGGGATCGGGCATGTCCACAATAATGACATCCCAGACGTCTGTCACCTGTTCAAGGAACTTGTCGGCATCCAGGTTCATGACCCGGACCTCGGCCACATGGCGGACCTCGGCCGGTTTTCTCTTTTGGTCAGACAATGACTGATATATCTGACGAAAATCCCCCGGTGAAATACCTGAACCCGTCAGGGTGGTCACCCGGGCATTGTCAAAGGCGTGGGCGTTGAGCCGGGACAGAAGCGGATGGGTGGCCGCAAGGGTTGTTATGGCCGGGTCCAGGTCCACCAGGGTAATCCGGTCAACATCCGGGTATTTTAAAACCTCCCGCAACGCACAGCCGTCACCGCCGCCCAGGATCAGCACCCGGCTGCGGGCCTGTGCCAGGGCCAGGGCCGGATGAACCAGGGGCTCATGATATCGCTCCTCGTCCGTACTGCACAATTGAAGGTTGCCGTTTAAAAAAAGCCGGATTTCGTCCAGGGGCTCGAAATGGGTGATAACGATATGCTGGTACTGGCTGGTTTTAGAATAAACGATGGGGTCGTCATACAGGGCCTGCTCGTTGGTGATCTGCCATTTGCGATTATTCATAAGCCCGAAAATCAAAGCCCCACAGGTGGCCGCCATGATCACAAGCAACGGGATATTGCACCGGATAATCTGTTTGCGGGTGAAATAGATAAATGTAATCAGAGCAAGCAAAAAATTCATACCGGCGGTTAAAAACGCGGCTTCGGTAATGGGGAAAAAGCGCAGCAGTAAAAATACATAGATCAGCGCCCCTGCCAGGGACCCGATATAGTCCGAGGACAGAATATTGCCCAGGTTGGTGGACAGTTCCGTTGAAAAATCGTTGTTGATTCGTATGATCACGGGAATTTCAAGGCCGATGAGAATGCCGATGACGGAAACAAAAAAGTAGAGCACCAGGCTGTAGTGGCTGGTGTATCCGTAGGAGAGATAGGTCAGTGTGGGTGAATACCCCCCTGCAAGTGCCAGTGCTATTTCAATGCCGATAAAAGCATAGACCAGGCGTTTCCTGGAGATCCGGGCCTGGATCAGGCTGCCGAATCCCATCCAGAACATCATAAGGCCGATGACCATGGCCCACTGTTCAAAGGCGTTGCCCAGGATCATGGAGGCAAGGCTTGCCTGGATATATTCAAGGATGATGCCGCAGGCCCCGGATGCAAACATGCAAAGACACAGCAGGACCGAGGCCGGGTTGAGTCGGCAGCGCCCGGGTGACCGGGCGCTCCCCGGAAGATCAGATGGCATGGGCAATGATCAGTGCCACAGCAATAATGGTCGCCTGGACCACCACCAGGGCCGCAACATTTCTGTCCTCCTTGATTTCGGTCGCGATATTTGTGGTGGGCAGAAGAAACCGGTCCGCAAGTGCGCTGAAAACAAGCAGCAGGACCATACCGAAAACCGTATATATAAAAAATCCGGTAATGTCGGTAACCCACCCGGTAAAGGGTCCTGAAAGACTGCTTTTAAGAATAATTCCCAGGGCCACCAGAATACCGGCCAGGCCAATACCGGCGGCCGGATTGTTCTTCTTGATTTCCTCTCTGACATTAAAGGGTGTAATAAGCTCATAGATCAGCCCCAAGGCGAGCAGGACAATCTGCCCCAGAATAAAAAAGAGCAGAGCTGATCCCAGGGACTGGTAAAAACTGCCCCCGCCGCCGGACATGCTGCCGTTGAGAATAAATCCGGTGGCAATGTACATGCCTGCCTCCACCATGCCAAGGGCGGTATTGCCCGTGGTGGTGCGCCCGTCTTCAAGAACAAATACTTTGACACACTCCCGGTCGTTGTGCAGGTGGCCCATCATGATATGATCGTTGATGGACCGGGAAATAAAAAGGCAGCATGTGATGACGATGCCGTCCACCACAAGATAAATCATATCATCGGAAAAACCTGAAGAATCCCCTGACAGCGCGCCGACCATGCCGATGGCAATGCCCAGATAAAGCCCTGCCCGTCTTAGCCCCACGGCCATGTTGCCGTCGTCAATGTGACGGTCATCATCAAAGTCTTTGGTCCGCCGGTCATCCAGAAGTTTGGCCAGAAAAATAAATAAAACGCTCACCAGGGCATAGCACACCCCATGCCCCATGCTGATTAGGGTTGCCGTATAATTCATAGGTTGTTCTCCTTATTTGCCTTTGGATTTGGGTCCGCCGCCCCTGAGGCCAGATGCGCCGCCCCTTACCGAAGCAGAAGCGGTTTTAAGTCCGCCGGTTTTTGAAAAGGTGCTGTTCTGATAGCGCGGTGACTGGTTCATACTGGTACCCCGGGTACCATAGGTGTATCCGGCCTGGGTTTGGCCGTAGTAGGGTTTTCTGTATCTGTAGTCCGAGTTCCACCTGTTCCATGATCCATAGGAGTAGTAATGGGGGGGAAAAAAGAACAGATTGGAAAAAAAGGCATACCGGCCATACCAGGACCAGAAACTGTTGCCGTTTCCATCCTTTTTCCACTCCCCGTATTTGGGATTGCCCACATAGGCCATGCCGGGCGGGGCAGCCTGGGGATCTGGCTCAAACTCGCCATAGGGCTTGGACAGAATCGCCATACCCAAATTATCCAGATTCTGTTCATAAAAAGAGGCATTGACCGCTTCCCATCCGGTGTTTTTGGTTTCCCCGTTCTCTTCTTTAAGATATTTATGAAAATATTTTAACTGGGTACTGTTAAGGTAAAAGGTGGCGGCATTGTGCCGGGGATCAGGCCAGTTTTCCACCGGATCAAGGTTCAATGCCTTGAACGCTGATTCCAGACCCCGGGTAATCCGCATACTCATCCCGTTAAAACCCGGTAAAATCTCTGCAATGGACTCAGCGTCCGAGTCGTTTAACGCCTGGAAAACAGCGGGGGATACCTGTCGGGTATAAGAGACAATTCTGGGGTTGTAAGAATCTGTCCTTTCATCCCAGGACTCTCGATATATGTTGACAAAATAGTCAATCCTCATGTCTTCAAGGATTTTGGTGTAACTCTGGTACAGCTGTTCCAGATCCTTTTCAAATTCCGGCCCGGTCCTGGAAAGCGTCACCTTTGCCTGCTCAATGGCATCGGCTGCCGTGACAAAGGCGGCATAGTCGGCATTGCCCTGGGTATGGGCCTTATACTGGGCTTTAACAATATCTGTATTGGCCGTTGTGTCGTCCGCCATTTTGGAAAAAGGGGCAAACCGGGCCGTAATTTGGGTTTCTGAATCGGGGAAACTTTCCTTTGCCCTGGCAACGGGCCCCTGTTCCAGGCTTTGTACCTTTGACAGGATGGTGTCTGAACAGGCCAGGGCAGATGTTTCCATGGCCTGGGTTTGTGTCATGGCCGCCGTGATCCTGCTGATACGCTCAAAGGGCATTTTTGCCTGGTTTCTGGCTTCCTGGACCACCGAATTAACCTGCCTGATCTGGGCCCGGGCCTGGGTTTCCCCTTCGGGTTTGTCCTGTTCCATGGTGACTTTTAATCCCTTATCATACACCTCCCGGGCCCGGGCCAGGGTCGCAGCGGCAGTGGGAAACGCCATATCCCACTTTTCCCTGGATGCATACCCAGCCATGGCAGAAAAGTCCGGGGATGTTGACATACCCTGATATTTTTTCTTTTGGGATTCGATGAACGCCTGGGTGGAATCCAAATCCTTTTTTACGGCTTCAGCTTTGGTTCTGGTTGCGTCGGAAAGTCCCGGACCGCAGCCGGACAAAAGGACCAGAGCCAGTAAAACAAGAACAATCCCCCCGCATATCTGTTCTATTTTCAAGCAGATGTTACGGCGTTTCATGTTTTCCCTCTCCTCTGGTGATCAGCGTCAGCTCGGCCGGGTCCACAGGCCTGGAGATATAGATCCGGTACTCCTCTTTGTCCCCGTCCTGCCACTCCTCAATGGTGATGAAAAGAGCTGACAGATTATTGACAAATTCATACATATAAACCCTTTCTTCCCTGCCGTTGCGCCGATACACGGCAGCCCAGTCATCATCATAATCATAGGTCTCCCCGGCGTAGACGATGCTGTCCTCATCATCCGCAATCTGATCCAGATCATCCTCATCAATGGGCTGGCCCTCATCATCGGTCAGCCGTTTGAATTTGGTCTGGTCCAGGGTGATACACACCTCCAGCTCATCATCAAATTCCCATTCAAAATGGCCTAGGACACCGGTCTCCAGGCACAGACAGGTCAGTTCGGTAACAAAGAAGTCTTCCAGCTTTGAATAGTTATCACTGGCCTCCTGGTAGGTGTTGATCTCCTGGATAATATAGGTATTGTCAAAACAGGTAAAACAACCGCCAACACCTGCATCCATAATGGTCAGCCGGGATTGTTCCTCCTTTGACAACACTTTGTCCGGAGTCAGAGCGCGAATCAGGGAAAACCGCTGATCAAAGGATTTTTGTTCGGGAACGGAAAGCATAATCAATTCTCCTGGCGTCTTGATGTTAATGCATCGGTCCTCGCCCTGAAACGCTCATTCATAACGCCCAGGGCGTTGGAGCTTTGGGACGCAATGCTGATGGTCTCCTTGGAGATGGCCGTGTAGGCATCAAATGCCTGTTCATAAGTGTTGCAAGCCTCTTCCAGGGCCTGGATGTTAACGGTCATGCTCTGGCTCATCTTTGCACCTTTGACTGCGGCATCACCAATGACCTTTGCCGTATCCGCCATGGTCTCGGCGGCTGCCTGCTGGACCATGTCCAGGTGTTTGAGGGTATCCATCTGCTGTTCGGCCGCCACCCTTACCGCCAGGGCATTTTTTACGGCCGTGGACAGAATCATGTCCGTGCGCTGGACCAGGCGCTGGACCAGATGTGAGTTTCTGACCATCATTTCACCGCCGAACCGGGTCTGAAGATTGGAGTTGTCAATGGTCTGCAAGTCCACCACAGCCATGGCCAAATCCGAGGTCAGGGTGGTCAACGCCTCGTTGATCCGGGGATCATCCACCGTGTCAAGGTGGGCGGTGAGTTTCTCCCAGATTAGCTGGCCCAGGTAGATCTGTTCCTGCAATGCCGGCTGGATCTCTTTTAAGGCATCACAGATCTGGGAGAGTTCCGCCGCATCAAAGGCCACCTGGTCGGCCTCGTTGCGCAGGTGGTCCCGGATGCCGTCGATGGTGGAGTTCACGGTTTCCCTGCGCTCGGCAATGATGCGCAGGATCTCATCTCCTTTGGGCAGACGGTTTACGGTGCGGGTGAAGAGCCCCATCACCTTCTTAGGCAGGGGCATTTCCGTTTTGGCCACCATGGTGGGGTTGACCTTGTCCAGCTCAATCTTAATGGCCAGGATATTTCTTGCCACAGGAGAGCTCTCCTGGGAAGCCACGTTTTTCAGCACCGATCCCATTTTGCGGTCGTACAGGGAGACCTGGGCCTGGGTTTTTTCCATAATGTCCCGGCCCAGGGAAAATACAAAGTTGCCCAACTGCCAGCCCAACGGGTCTTTCTTAACTTTTTCAACAAAGGCATCAGCCTCATTTTCAAGGGCCTTGATATCTTCAACTGCAAGGTGCCCGGGCTGGACCGGCACCAGCTGGTTGGGGGCCTGGACAGGGGTAAGCGCCCCCTGCCCCGAAGCCTGGGTAACTTCTGCTAATACAGGCGCTTTGGCCTGACCGGCCACATTGGCAAGTTCCTGAGCCAAACTGGACATGGGTTTTCTCCTTTATGAAAATTTGCTCCCAAGAAACTGGGCCATGGTTTTAAATTCTGCGATTTCGTTATTATCCACGATCTGCCGTGACCTTGTGCATACGTCATGAAGGCTTTCAATGGTTTTTTCAAAGGCCTGCTTCTGGGCCTGTCTGTTGTCGGGGGAAAGATCAAGATACTCTTTAACAATTTTAAAAAGGTGGGTGGCTCCGATCTTTTTGAGTTCATAGGTCAGGGTTTCCCCGGGGTACCGGGTGATCATGTCCGGAATAAGGGCTTTAAGGTCGTCGATAATGGATTCTGTTTTTAAAATCAAATCCACGGAAAAATCACGGTCGGTCCGGATCATAAGATTCAGCTTAATCAGGGTGTCAAGAATGTGTTTGAAATCAGCACCTGCATCTTTTTTTTCCGGGGACGGGGTGGACTGGTTTGGGGGCGCTGATGATGTTATTGGTATTTTGAGGTGTTTGACAATCAGGTTGAATGCAAAAAGCGCAAGGATAAATACGGCTGCTATAATCAAAACGGTCATGAAGTATTTCCTTCCAAGTTTAAAAAAACTCCTTGTTTGATGGCAATTTAAACGCCCTTCGGGCCTGGACGGCACTATTGTTATACATTAACTGTCGTGAAGTTCAAGTCAGGACAGGTTTAATAATATTACGTTTTTTTATAGCGTTGACTTTATCTTACATAATGATTACTTCCTTTTGCCTGTTGCAAGCGGTATAATAGCGCCTGTTTTATGTGTACGATCAGGAGCCGGGGGGACAGGAACATGAATATAACGGGATCAGGAATGAGGTTTTTTGTTTGCATTTTGGCCGTGGCAATGCTGACCATGGCAGGGTGTGCATCATCCAGCTCCAATATATATACCTATGAGCAGACCATGCGGGCCCAGACAGTGGATACGGGCACTGTGGAATCTGTGAAATCCGTCATTATCCAGGCCTCAAATCCTCCGGCGGCCGGGGTGGCCATTGGTGGTGTGACCGGTGGAGTGTTCGGCAGTACCGTGGGCCATGGTTCGGGCCGTGATGTGGCGACCATTGTCGGAGCATTGGCCGGTGCGGCCATTGGCGCAGCCATTGAACATGACGCCACAACCAAAGACGGTTTGGAAATAGTGATTAGACTTGACAGCGGACGAACCATTGTGGTTGTCCAAGAGGCCGATGTACCTATGTATCCCGGGGACCGGGTGCGGGTGCTGACAGCCCCCGACGGCACCACCAGAGTATCTAAATAGCAGGAGAATATGAAAAAAAACAGTGCAGTAAATGATAGATTGAGAAATGTTGCCATCATAGCCCATGTTGACCATGGGAAAACCACGCTGGTGGATGCCATGTTTAAACAGAGCGGGATGTTCAGGGAGGGCCAGGAAGTTGATGACCGGCTCATGGACTCCATGGATCTGGAGCGGGAGCGGGGTATTACCATTGCCGCCAAAAACTGCTCGGTTACCTGCAACGGGATAAAGATCAATATTATTGACACCCCGGGCCATGCCGATTTCGGCGGTGAGGTGGAGCGCGCTCTTTCCATGGCAGATTCCGCTATTCTGCTGGTGGATGCCTCTGAAGGGCCTTTGCCCCAGACCCGGTTTGTGCTTAAAAAAACCTTTGAAGCAGACCTTCCCGTACTTGTGATCATCAACAAAATCGACCGTAAGGATGCCCGGCCCGATGAGGTTCTGGACATGGTCTACGACCTGTTCATCGACCTTGGAGCCACGGATGAACAGCTGGACTTCACCTATCTCTACGCCATTGGCCGGGACGGAATTGTCAAGCGGGGACTCGAAGAAGAGGTGGATAACCTTAAAGTTCTTTTTGATATTATTATCGATGAGATGCCCGCCCCCTCCTATGATCCTGACGCACCGTTCCAGATGCTGGTGTCGGACCTTGGTTATTCCGATTACCTGGGGCGTCTTGCCATCGGAAAGGTGTTCAACGGATCTGCCGCCTCCAATGCATCCCTGGTGTGTATGGGTGAAAACGATGCCCAGAAACAGCTTAAGGTATCCAAGCTCCAGTCATATGAAGGTATAACGCTGGTGCCGGTGGACCAGGCTGACACCGGAGATATTGTCGTACTGGCAGGCATTGAGGATGTCAAGATTGGTGACACCATCTGCACCCGGGAAAGTCCCTTGGCCCTGCCCAGAATATCCGTGGACGAACCCACGGTGTTCATGCGGTTTACCATTAATACCTCACCCTTTGCCGGCAAAGAGGGCAAAAATGTTCAGTCCAGAAAAATCCGGGAGCGTCTGCTCAAAGAGACTCTGCTCAATGTGGCCATTGAGGTGGAGGAGAGTTCCGATGATGACAGCTTTGTGGTCAAAGGCCGGGGGGAACTTCAACTGGCCATTCTCATTGAAACCATGCGACGGGAAAATTTTGAAGTGTGTGTGGGACGGCCCAAGGTCATTTACCGCGAAGAAAACGGACAGACCCTGGAGCCCATCGAACATCTGTTTGTGGACTGCGATGAAGATTTCATGGGCGTGGTCACCGAAAAACTCTCCGTCAGAAAAGGCAAGATGACCAACCTGGTCAATAACGGAAAGGGACGGGTCCGCCTGGAGTTCTCCATCCCGTCACGCTCCCTGATCGGATACCGGGACGAATTCATGACCGACACCCGGGGAACGGGTATCCTGAACTCCTATCTGTCCGGGTATGAACCCCATCGCGGGGAATTTCCCGTGCGCTACACCGGCTCCCTTGTGTGCGACCGCCAGGGTAAGGCTGTGCCCTATGCCCTGTTCAACCTGGAGCCCAGGGGACGTCTTTTCATCACGCCGGGCACCCCGGTATATGAAGGCATGGTCATTGGCGAACACAACCGCCATTCGGATATTGACGTCAATGCCTGCAAGGAAAAAAAGCTGACCAACATGCGTGCTTCCGGAAAAGACGAGGCCACCATCTGCTCGCCGGTCAAGCCCATGACCCTGGAGCAGGCCATCCATTTTATCCGGGACGATGAAATGGTTGAAGTAACGCCTTTATCCATCCGCATCCGTAAAGTCGAGCTTAATGCTGCCAAACGCCATATCCTGGCCGGCAAACTTAAAAAGAAGGAAACAGAGATCTGATGTTGTAGCAGAGTCCTCTATCCTGTCTCCTTTGGTACAAGTCTTATAGAAGTTTTTTTCGCTTTGGAGATTGTGGCGTTGTGGTCATGTATCACAACGCCACCCATATGCCGGCACAAAATCCGTAACCCTTTCCATCCGTACCCAGGCTGTTGTATGCGTAAAAAATTTATTTCCGGATGGAGTTATTAAGCTTTCGGACAAACTCAACCGGAACGGCATAGGTCAGTCCGGACGGCTCCTTGAGAACATGCTCTTTCTTACCTTTGACAAATACTTTATTAAGGACGCCGACCACTTCCCCTGTGGCGATCCTGTATACCGGGCTGCCACTGTTTCCCGGATAGGCCACGGCATCAATCTGGATGATGTCCCAGGGGGCTTCAAGGTGTTTGACCAACGCCCCTTTGATCAGGCTGGCATGGGGGCTTGGCAGGATAACCGGTGTGATGGCGGACACAATGCCTGTATGGGTCGTTGAATTCAGGCCGAGAACAAAACCGATGGGATATCCTGTGAAGGCGATGCGATGGCCTTCCTTTAGCGTGTTGTCTTCTGCCATGGGCAACGGGTCGACCCGGCCGTCCATGATAAGAATGGCCAGGTCATGGAACTGGTCTTCTGCTGCCAGGACAGCCTTGACCCCTTTAGTGGGCATCTCCTTGTGAAAAATGCGCAGATGGAACATGCGGTCTTTTTCTATGATGGGCTGGATCACATGGTAGTTTGTGACGATTCTTTTTCCGTCTCCAATGGCAAAACCGGTGCCGTTAAACCGGGTTGTGGGCACATCGTTATAGTAATAGGTTCCCACAGATACAGTGGAAGACTTTACTTTTGACACCAGGGCAGCCATATATGAATCCTGGGCCTGGAGCTCTGCCCTCTCAAGGGCAAATGCCGGAAACACTGAAAAAAGAAACAGAACTGTGATTATGGCAGATAAGACTCTCATGGTATTAAATTATGGCTGGCCAAGCACCTCTTTTATTTTTCGAAGCATCTCCCCGGCGCTGAACGGTTTGGCAATAAACCCCGCAGCCCCGTTATTCTGAACATCATTTAACTGTCCGTATAGAGAATAACCGCTGGAGATGATCACTTTAAGGCCGGGGTTTAACTTCAGTAACGCTTTAAGTGCTTTATGCCCGCCCATTCCCGGCATGCTGATATCCAGAATAACCAGATTAATCTCTTCGATGTGTTGTTGGTAAAAATCAAGGGCCTCTTCGCCACTGGCCGCCGTGATGACCCTGTATCCCCAGCGTTCCAGCTGCAGTTTGCCGATATCCCGGAGTTGTTCTTCATCATCCACCAGTAGAATGGTTTCATCATCGCCCTGGATGTTTTTATTTTCGGTATCAGTCAATTTTTCAGACCCGCGTTGGGGTGGTATGGCCGGCAGATAAATTTTAAAGGTGGTTCCTAAATCCGGTTCACTGTGGCAAATGATATGGCCGCCATGGCTTTTGACTATGCCGTAAACCGTTGAAAGACCCAGTCCTGTGCCTTTACCCACTTCCTTGCTGGTAAAGAAAGGATCAAAAATATGCTCCATTGTTTTTGGGTCTATTCCGCAGCCTGTGTCTGAAACGCCAAGGCAAACAAAATTGCCGGGGTCCATCCCGGCAAGGTGGGATGCGGCCTGGGTGTCCAGAATAATGTTTTCCGTTTCAATGGTGAGCCTGCCCCCGTCAGGCATGGCATCCTGGGCGTTGGTACACAGGTTGATCAATACCTGGGTCATATTGCCGGCATCGGCATTTATCGGCCACAGATCGTCACACAAGTCAACACTGATAATGATCATTCTGGAAAAAGTCCGTTTCAGTAACTCTTCGGTCTCTCTAATGACCTGGTTCAGGTCAATGAGCCGAAGAACGGGCTCCATTTTCCGGCTGAAGGCCAGAATCTGTTCCACCAGTCCCTTGGCCCGGTCCCCGGCCTTGAGAATCTGTTTGATTGAAGCTGTGTTGTTTTTACCCTTTTCCACCGCTAAAAGTGCCAGTTCAGAGTGGCCGATGATGACGGATAAAATATTGTTGAAATCGTGGGCAATTCCTCCGGCCAGAGTACCTAAAGATTCCATTTTCTGTACCTGGCGAAGCTGATCTTCAATGTATTTTCCATCCTCCTGGTTGTGGTTTCTCTGGATGGCCAGGGCATAGAGATCTGCCAGTTGCTGAACAGCTGCGATATGGCGGTCATTGAAGTCAACGGGCGGGTTGGCCAGGGCAATCAGCCCTGTGATGGCCCCCCCGTATTTTACCGGCAATGATAAAAACCGGTCCAGGGGTAGATGGCCCTGGGGCAGGCCTTTGGATTCAGGATGCGTATTGGGAGAATTGGTGTAAAATGCGATGCCTGTGTTCAGGGCATGCCCCCACAGGCCCGGATACAGTCCGTCCTCCCCTCTGGGGAAACTTATTATTTTGTTTGATTCCGGTGTATTGAACGAATCTCCGAACATGCTGGTCTGCGAATATATCCTGCATTCAAACGTGTCCCGGTCAATTTCCGACACAAAACCGTATTCGCTGAGGGTTAAGGCCTGGGCACTTGACAGCACCTTTGAGGCAATATCGTCAATACCCTGGCCCAGGGAGATCAGGGCGTTGCCCAGTTCGGCCTGGGCCTTATTCACCCGGGATTCCCAGTCAAGTTCGGCCTGGGCTTTTTTGCGGCCCACTATATCTTTTTTAAGCGCTCTCTGGACAGATAAAAGTTGACGATTGATTTTCTTAAAATAGAGTATCAGACAGATTGCCACGGCCAGGACCACCGGAATCACAAATTCCATAAGACGAACGTAGTCAAACGGTTCTTCAGAAATATAGCCGAGCCATTTGGTATAAATACGATTATATTTGTCCCTGGGGATCGCCCCAAGGCCTTTGTTCATGATGCTTAATGCCAAAGGCCAGTCCTTGCGGAGGGCGTAATGCACGGAAAGTGCATCATCCATGGCAAAGGCAAACTGCAATGTGGTGATGCCTAGTTTGCCGGCCAGGTACATGTAGACCCCGCTGCCGAATATTGCATCTGCTTTGCCCTGAATCAGTGCGTTTATCTGTTCTGCTGCGGTATCTGTCCAAATAATAGTTGCGGTGGGCACCTTCCGGACTGTTTTTTCATCCAGCTGATTGCCCTTTTGAATTGCAATCCGTCTGTGTTTAAGATCATTCCAGCTCTTAATATCATGGGGGTTGCCTTTCAGGACAATCACCATCCTTAAAAGACGGCAGTATTCAAGGGAAAAATTTAAATATTGTTCTCTTTGCTCTGTTGGAACGATATCGCCTAAACCGTCAATTTTTCTGCTTTGAGCGTCTTCTATAAGCGTATGCCAATGGTCCAGGTGCACAGTAAAATTTGCCCCTGTGTTCTGGTTGACCAGGTTCAGGATATCAATATCATATCCGACAATGGAACCGTCCTTACGGACGATGGCCGAAGGCATCCACTCTTTTTCAATGCCGATGACAATACAAGGGTGTTCTTTCAAAAAAGCCTGCTCTTCAGCTGACAACTGTACTTTCGGCCGCTGATCTACCAAAAGAGGCTGGGCAAAAAGTTCACCGACAAAAAGCCAAGGTAAAGCAGACATCGATATAAGACCAAATATCAATAGCGGCAATGTCAGGGAATGAATCCTGGATGTTACCAGCATAAATGTGAGTTCCCAAGTTAAATTCTGCTCTTTTTAAGAAACAGGAAAAATTAAACATTATGGGCTGTAAAAATCAACCTCAGAAATGAATAATGACTGAGCAAGAAAACTTTTTACACGGAAGACTTCTAAAGCAGAAAATATCCGCAGCCACACCGTAACTATCTGTATTGACCATTAAAAATACATACATCAACCTGCTCCGGATCCAGGGTTTCAATCCGTTCAATGGTAAAAGAGAGCTTCGGATATCTTTGGGTCAGTCGACCAAGATTGGCTTTCCTGTTGCCCTGGAGACGGGAAAGGGATTTAGGGTTTACCTGAAGAACCAGATTGCGCGGCTTTTCAGGGTTTTCATTCTTTTCTGTGAGCCCATCCAGAAGCCTGTCAATTTTTTTACAGGCCTGATCAAACATAAGAGATGATAAAACCAGATGGCCAAACGCCGGGTGCCAGGGGCCAGAGATCATCTGATCCGCATCATCCATCATCTGTGTGGCCTGCAGGCCTATACGCGTCACAGACACCCCCGCACGCCTGAAAATCGCCACCATTTTTTTTGTCTGGTCAACAGCCTGGTCAAGACTTAACGGCACATATCGCCCGGAGCGGTACCACTGGGCAAGGCGGGAGCCATTCAGCACCAGCAGGGGGTAAATTCTGGCAAAATCCGGCCCCAGTTCAGCCAGTTCTCGGGCTGTCCGCACTGCCCCCGCATCGTCATCGCCGGGCAATCCAATCATCACCTGCACCCCTGTATTCAGGCCATTTTCTTTGAGCAGGGCCAGGGCTTGTCGGGTATCCTCACTTGTGTGACCTCTTTCGGCCAGAGCAAGGATACTGTCATCCATGGACTGGACTCCCAGCTCTACGGTTTCAAGGCCAAAGGGACGGGCAAGATCCAGAATCTTTTGGGTGACGGTATCCGGACGTGTGGAACAGCGGATTTTATGGATCTGTCCCTGGCGGATCCATGGCTGCACCTCCCCAAGCAATGCAAGAACCCTGGCTGTTTCCAGTCCCAGAAAGTTACCGCCGAAAAAGGCCAGTTCCACCTGGTCACGGTTTTTTTTAAACTGAAGATAGGTATGAATGACAGCAGACAGGCGCTGTGCCTCGCTGTCGAATGATTGCTCGTTTGACGTCTGTTTTGCGATCAGGCGCTGGTTACAGAAAACGCACAAATGGGGGCATCCCTGGTGGGGAATAAAAAAAGGAATGACCAGGGGCGCCGACATCAAAGCCCTTAGTCGGAGTCCCGGTTCAAAATAGCCAGCGCTTTTCTGGCAGCATCCTGTTCAGCTGCTTTTTTGGTCTTCCCCGTACCCATGGTGGAAACCGTATCCAGGTTCAGACAAACCTCAAAGGTTTTATCATGGTCCGGGCCTTTTTCCTGGGTCAGGATGTATTCCGGGGTTGTGCCGAAATGTTCCTGGGTAAATTCCTGGAGCCCGCTTTTATAGTCAACGAAATCGGAAGATGCCAGCAGTTGCTGCACAGGCTCGTTAAAAAGCTGGTTCACCATGGTTTGGGCCCTGTCAAATCCGGCATCCAGATACACTGCAGCCACCACAGCCTCAAAGGCATCTGACAGAATTGAATTTTTGTCACCGCCGCCTGAAAGAGACTCTCCCCTGCCCAGGCTGATAAACCGGCCCAGATCAATCTTGCGGGCAATGTGCGAAAGCCCTGTTTCACTGACAAGGGTTGATCGCAGCCTGGAGAGCTCGCCCTCTTTTTTCAATGGGTCTTTTTCCATCAGCAGGTGACCGACACACAGCCCGAGCACCGCATCGCCGAGAAACTCAAGGCGTTCATTATCCGTTGTGCAGGTACCCGGATTTTCATTGAGATAGGAGCGATGGCACAGGGCGTCGGATAAAAAGGCGCGGGACTGAAACCGGTAATCAAGGTTTTGTTCAAGAAGGTCCGGGCGGGGAATGGCCTGGATCTCCATCAACCGGTCGTTCAATGTTTTGAACACGGACATGTCCACATTCAAATCGCCTCTGCCCCGGCCAAGCTCCACACCTTTGTTAAAGCTGCCGTGGAAATCCGATCCCCCCGTAGCCACCAGCCCTTTGCTGGATACAATGTCAGACAGATGTTTTCTCAGCGCCGAATCGTGCCCTGAATAATGGACCTCAATGCCTGCAAGCCCATCCTTGACCAGCATATTCACAAAGGTATCCAGATCATGGAAGTGTTTAAATTCAATAATTCCTGGGTGGGCCAGAACCGGCAGGCCGCCGGCATCAAGAATCAGCCGGATGGCGTCGGCACAGGAAATTTTGAATTTATCCACATAGGCGGGTTTGTTTTTACCCAGGTAAAGATCAAAGGCCTTGCGGAAGTCGGGCACATAGCCTTTTTCCACGAGAAGTTCGGCAATGTGGGGGCGGCCTGTCTGGCGGGTACCGAAGCGGCTTTCCACCTCGTCCAGGGTGATGTCAAAGCCTAACTGATTGAGTTTTTCAATGATTTTGGGATTCCGGTTGGCCCGGGCATCTGCCGCACGGGCCAAGGCATCGTTTAACCGGGGATCATAAACGGAAAATCCATATCCCAGCATATGGATGCTTCCCAGGGATTTGAACTCGGGTGGCGGCTCACAGGAGATCTCAACACCGGTGATAAATTCAACCGGATATGAGTGAACAATATTTTTTATTTCCAGAATTCCGGCAATGGTATCGTGGTCAGTCAAGGCAAGCGCCTCAATGCCGGTGTCTCTGGCCAGGTCGAGGATCTGCCTTGGTGTCAGGGACCCGTCCGACGCAGTGGAATGTGTGTGAAGATCAATCAAAACAGCCGCAAAGCCTGTGACGGGGAATCAAATTCCCAGAGCCTTCTCCATGTTTTCTTCACGGGTTTTACAGGCAATGCACTGGGTCGTTACAGGCCGGGCCTTGAGCCGTTCGATGGAGATATCCTCTTCACAGCTGTCACACCGCCCGAATGTCCCGTTTTCAATGCGCTCCAGGGCATTTTTAATTTTCTTGATCAATTTGTGCTCCCGGTCCCGGATACGCAGCTCAAAACTTCTTTCCGCCTCATGGGAGGCCCGATCCGTAGGATCAGCAAAGTTCTCGTTGGGCTGGGTCATGCCTGTAACAGTTGTGTCCGCATGGGAAAGCAACTCACTGAGCCGTTCAGTCAACAACTCCTTAAAATAATCCAGATCTTCTTGTTTCATAGCGTTGTCCTTCTCTTTAATAGGATTTGCGCGACACTTTAGAAAGTTCATTATTATATTCATGGATATTGTTATTGTAAAGTTTTTTTTATCCCCCTGCTATATCCCGATTACCCGTTTCATGTTAATTCCGTCCTCGGTGCGGCCCCGGATAAGGGAAAAGGATTTCAGCCCGGGAGACTTGTTGATGTAGCCGGGAAGAAGTGAGGTGTTTTTCATCTGTATTTCCATAAAAACCGCCTGGGGAATATCATACCCGTATTGGGCGCTTAGTTCTTTTACCAGGTAGTAAACATCTTCAAGCTCATCTATTTTAATTAAATGATCCACATTAAAAAAGATTTCCGGATAGGCACAAAGCTTGTCCCGGACCCACGCGGTATTGGAAAATTTTTCCGCATAAACATCTCTGATGTGCAGACGGTCGGCAAGATCCGTGATAAAAGCCATGGTTTTTGAAAAAATTTCATCTCTGCACTCTACCAAAGGGTCTTTTTCCCTGGCCTTTAACTTCCCGCTGAAGGCCAGGGTGGTTTCAATGGCATCCACGGCCAGGATCATAAAATCCGACCGGTTCTGGGCAATATAATCGGAGTCACCCGGGCATTGTGGAACAGAAACAAACAAAGGCAGAAGATGAACCTTCATTACAAATTCATTATTATAGTACACCTTTAAAATCTGATAATTCCGGTCAAGTATCCAGGAAAAGACCGTCCAGAAAATATTTTCAATATCTGCATTTGACTGATCGTATCTTTTGTCCGCAGTGCAGTCTCCTGTGACTTTTCCCAATTCCAGGTAGGAGTTATCCCGGGTGGCGTATTCAAATTCAACACCCACGCCTGTTCGCCCTTTCAGGGATTTCACATCCTCCAGGGGAATAAAGGTGTTCAGCTTCATCAAAAGAGAACTGATCTCATCGGCAAAACACTCGATCATATCCTTTTCCAAGGAGATAAGAGGCGCGCCGGCCAAATGGTTTGCCTGTTCTACCAGGGCGTGCGCCTGTAAAAGATTGAGAATCTCTTTTATCTTCGTCACTCTTTCCCCAGTGGCAGACACCATCCTTTTTAACAGTATTTCAGACAACTTGGGTATTAAAACATCAGTTGGCTTGATCGAATAAAGAGTGCTTTTTTTTATTAATCCCGAGCGTTCAATCTCTTTTCTGATGTCAATTTGTGAAATCCTTTGCAGGACATTCCAATTGGCCCGGATGTTTTTTTTCAATTCAACCGCGTCGTTAAGATTATAAAACGCCGGCATATTGACCTCAAACTCTGTTTTATAATCCCGGTGCCAGGCGGCGTAAAACTTATACACATCTTTTTTCAGGTTCTTTTTCTTTGGCCCGAGCAACTCTTTTATGAAATAACCCAGTTTCAGGTTCAGAACTTTGCTTTCATTGCGTTTCTGGTTGTTTCTTTTTGTTTTCGTAAGATATCCGAACTGGCTTGGAAACATGCCGAACCGGTTTTTTGCCTCATTCAAAGGGATGTTCATTGGCCCATCGGCATGATGGAAACCAGACACAACGGGGTTATATTCCAGATTTTGATTATCGGGCATGACCTTTTCCTTTAAATGCTCAATGCTCGGTGTTTAAGATAAAAAACATGAAAATCCCCCGGGCAAATATGAACCTCTCAAATTCACAACCCAGAGACTTTCATGCATAATGGTCCAAGCTTATCCCAGAGCTGCCTGGAATGCAAAGATCATTCTGCGTTATTTGGGGTCAACACATATAATGTAGAAAATATCAGAGGAGCGGTTATCAAATCCACCAATCATATTGGCAACTGACACAAGAGAAGTTCATGTTTCCTTCTTGCGTATGCATTTTTTTATATGAAAGACTGGGTAAGCTACTCAGATCTTTCAACCTTTGTTGTGGGTCGAAGCCTGACAGATGATATGTCTGGCTCGGCCCATGGCCGTTATACTGAAGGTCACTTTCCAGAAAGATTGGGATTGCTTTTTCCCCATGGCCCCTTGGGCCGTTCCGGAAAGACCAGGAACCGCCTGCCCATAAAGTTCATTACCAGACACAGGGCGCTGGCACTCATCTTGGACAGCCACGGTGCCCACCCGAAAGCAATCATCAGTTGAGTCGTTTTGACATCTGCCAGGCAAACTATTGCCACAACCAGTAGAAATATGGCTATTTCCGTCCCGGAAGACCATCTGGCCCTGTGCCGAAACATGATGAGTATACATAAAAAATAGTTGACCACGGCCGCGACAACAAAGGCTACGGCCGCAGCAATCGCAGGGGCCGCCCCGGCATGAAACAGGCCAAGAAAGCATAACAGGTTCACTGTTGCGGCAAACCCGCCGATCATAAGGTACAGACAAAACTGGACGGGTAAGGGCGCGCTGTGGGCATTGTAGCGCAAAATACAGTATATGGCCCAAAGCCCGTCTTTGATGCCTATTTTTTTACCTTCCTCATAGGTGCGTCCCTTGTATGAAATGCCCATCTCGTAGATGCGCAGCCGCATCCGGGCAATTTTGGCAACCAGTTCCGGCTCGACACCAAACCGGGATTCCCGGATGTTGATATTTTGAATCACCTCTTTTTTGAAAACCTTGTAACAGGTTTCCATATCGGTGAGATTGAGATCGGTGAACATGTTGGAAAGAAAGGTTAAAAATCTGTTTCCCATGGCGTGCCAGAAATATAACACCCGTCTGGGTTCCGTGGATAGGAATCTTGATCCCATAACCACATCTGCATACCCTTCTGCCAGGGGGGTAACCAACTTTTTCAACTCCATGGGGTTATATTCAAGATCAGCATCCTGGACTGCAATAAAATCCCCGTGAGCTTCCTTGAATCCGGTTCTCAGGGCTGCTCCCTTTCCCTGGTTTTTGCTGTGGGACAGAACACGAATCTGGGGATGTTCTTTTTCAAGGCGCCTTGCGATGTTAAGGCTTTCATCGGTTGATGCATCGTCAACGATGATGATTTCAAAATTAATGTCGGAAACGTCCAGCACCCGGTGGATGCAGGCCTCCAGGGTATTTTCTTCATTGAAGCACGGAATGACAAGGCTCAGTTGATACATGGGTCCATGCTTTTAAAAACGATTTCCCACCAGGCGGTAGATATCCACCTGGCTGGTATCATCGGTGAACACCCTTTCAAGCCCCAATCCCCCGGCTGCTTTGGTTCGGGTGGTTTGCGCAAATATGCTGTCCTGTTTTACGACACAATATGCCACCCCAAGATGACGCAAACCGGACAGGGTTTCCGGAGAGGGGAACGCTGTCATCTCCATTTTCAGCGCCAGGTATTCCGGAGGGAAATAGCCCGAATATCCGTTGACCATCCGACGGCGATGGAAGGTCTGCCAGTACATCCACAGGGTCTCCTGCTCGTATCCTGCCGCATCGGGCCTGAAGGGAAAGGGTATGCAGGCGATGACGCTGTCTTGGGGTGTTTGTGTGGCCATATAGGTTACCCAGGCCGGATTCCGGGAAGCCGCTGCCGGGCGATACAGGCTTTGGGCGGGCGGCACAATTTCCACCACGGCAGCAATACCCAGGCAGACGATAACACCTGAAATCAACATGCGGGTCCAGGTGTGACGGATGTGCCCCCGGACAGCGGCAAAGAGCTCCTGTATTCCTGTCATGGCCAGCAGAACCACCATCAGATGGACCAGGATGGCGAACCGGAAAACATTACGGGCCTGGCCAAATCCGGGGACATAATTCACCAGCAGCATATAGGGCTGCCATCCCCGTAGCCTCAACCACGGCCCCAGTGAAAGGGCAAAGGCCGTAATCATCAGGGTCAGGCAGAAAAGTGTCCAGGTTCTGTTTTTTCGATCTGCCAGGCCCAGACCGATGCCCGCGATCGCCAATGCAAGTTTCAGAAATCCCGGACAGAGCCTGAATCCGTCAAAATTGACATCCATCTGGTCCCTTGCCTGCCTGACTTTAGACCAGTGGGGCCAGGGCGGCACCAGATAATCCCCGGCCATGGCGGAAAATCCGGCCAGATATTTCTTAGGCAAAGGGGCATGAAGGCGCTGGGTGTGTGCCTGGCGCAGGGCGAACGGCAGGCAGATGATTCCGGCTGCCATCAGGCCCAGCCCCAAAGAGCGCCAGGTACGCCACCGTAAAACCAGGTTTCCCATCATCCAGGCCAGGGCAAAGACCAGGGGGATCAAAAGAAACAGGCCGTAATAGGCGCACAAAAGATAGGTGGCGCCAAAAGCGATTCCCAGAAAAATCCCCGGGATTGCCGTGGGACTTCTGACGAACCCAAGGGCTGCAATAACGGTCCACACAATACCGAAAACCGGCACCAATTGAATCACCCCGATCCAGGAGTGGACCAGGGGCAGCAGGGTTGCCATGGCCCCGCCCAGCCACTGGACGGACAGATAAAATTTTAAACGCCGTAATAGCAAAAAAACAGAACACCCGTTCAGACAAAGACAGAGAACCAGCAAAAAATTATAGGCCAGGATATGGTTCCCCGTGGCCCATATGACCGGAGCGGCAACAACGCTTAACGGCATGACCTCGGAAAAGGCAAAGGCCCCTGGCCGGGGATAAAAGATCGGTGCGCCCCAATATCCGGAATAGCCTTGGGCCGCACTATGGGCATTCCACCAGACACTCCAGACATTGAGCAGAGGAACCGTTGGACTGGTTTCGGTTCCCATGGGCAGACTGCTGCCGGGTGCCGTGGCCAGGGGCCAGGTGGACAGAAGTGACAGCAGCAGAAAAACAGCCGGCACGGCCAGATACCGTGCCGGCTTTACCAGGCTTTTATTGAATTTCAAAGGTGCAGGTGGCAAGAAAGCTTTCCTCATCACACATGTCAGGATCTTTATACGGCTCTTTGTAGGTTACTTTGATGAGCCAGGTCCCGGAAGACAGGATGCGGATTTTTCCCATGCCGTCTTTATCTGTGCCGGCGGCATAGCCATAGACATTGTCCTGTGTTGAGAATCCGCCGTAGGTTGCCAGAAAGTCGGTTTTAAAAGGCTTACCCCTGAATATCACCTTGATGGGCAGATCATCGCCGGGGCGAAGGGTGAAGGGATCGGCCAGGGGTACGATTTCCAGGTCATGACCCACCACAGTGTCCACTTTTCCCGGGGTCTGGCCCACATTGGCAACGGCCTTCATGTAAGAGTGGTAATAGCCAGAATGGAGCACATTCTTCAATCCTTTTTTGGGCTGGCGTTTATACCCCTCGGTGGTTTTGGTAAAAAAAGAGGCCTGGCGTTTGGCTGCCAGAACATAACTGCCTTGGGCTTTCAACGGGCTTGGGGAGGAGAACTGGAGTCCGGAAAGTTCCGTAACAGCGATCCTGTCTGTTGCGCCCGGTCCTAAAATAACCGTCTCTTCCAGGTCTTGGCCATCCATGAAACCGGACAAAGGGAACCGGTGCCCAAAGCCAATGACCCATTTCAGGGGCCTGTTCGCGGATATAGCCCCGTCCTCCAGAAGTAGCCAGGGGAAATGAGCCTGAGCCGGTGCACAGGTAAAAAATGAGATGGCCAGGGCTGCAAGGGCCACCATCCAGATACGGCATTTAAGATTTTTTTTCATTTGTTTTCTCCTTGGTAAAAATTCATGTGACCTGTTAAAACAACACGTCCAGGCACAGCGTGATGGTTCTGCCCGTGCGCTGGTAACGGTCGTTGCCCTTGTCCGAATCAAAAATATTATCCACCTCCACGGTGAGTTTGGACACCTTGCCTACCCGTTTGAACACTTTTCCGTCAACCACCACATGGGCATCCTGAATACGTGTATTATCCTCATCTATGTACTGATCAGAATTGTACTGGAGCGTGCCGCTGATTCCTAATCCCCAGGGGACGTATTCATAGGCCGGGGAGATGGAGAATGAGTGTTCCGGGGTATAGGTCAGTTCGTTTCCTGTGGACTTGTCTTCGGAATCGGTATAGGTGTAGCCAAACAGCACTGAAAAATCGTCATTGAGATAAAGTTGTGCCGTTGCCTCTATGCCCTGGACCATGGCCTCGTCTACATTCTTATAGATATATAGGTCTGCGCCCTCATAGGTCTGGCCGGTCCGGTCTGTGACCACCATGTTGTCCACATCGTTTCTGAAGAATGCCAGGCCGGCAATCAGCCTGTTGTCCAGCATCCCCTGTTCGATACTGAATGAATACCCGATGGACTCCTCGGGCTCCAGATCCGGATTGGAGGAGATCCAGAACGGAGAGTGGTAAAAGGGCACATCGTAATACAATTGCCGGATGGTGGGGGATTTGAAAGATTTGCCCACCGAGGCCCTCAAGGTGGTATTCTCCAGAACACGGTACATGGCACTGAGTTTGGGATTAAAGGAATCCCCAAAGGTGGAGTGGTCGTCGTACCGG
This sequence comes from uncultured Desulfobacter sp., assembly GCF_963665355.1. Taxonomy (GTDB): domain Bacteria; phylum Desulfobacterota; class Desulfobacteria; order Desulfobacterales; family Desulfobacteraceae; genus Desulfobacter. The sequence continues at coordinate 1,568,410 of NZ_OY762229.1, read as the reverse complement.
ATGCCGCCGACCAGCGTAAGCTTTTCAAACAGGGTCAACTCATCCTGCAGGAATATACTGAAGGTATCAACGTCTTCTATTACAGTGGTCACAGGCGTGATGGCGCTGCTGTTGTCCATGACATAGTCAATGCTCTGGCGCTGAAATTCCATGCCGCAGGTGACAATGTTGTTGGCCGGCGCATACCAGGTATATTGAAGTTCGCCCTGGTCATAGCCGATATCTCCGGACCGGCTGGAGGTACTGAAGTCATCCACGTAGTGGTAGCCCGTCAGCATGAAGTGGTGGTTCTGGGAAAGGGTATAATCAAACCCTGCGGAAATGCGGTGACTGTCCTCTTCTGTTGTACTCGTGCTTTCACTGGTGTAGTTGCTGAGCTCTCCCTTCATCCAGACTTTTGCCGTATCTGTGAAATTCACATCAAATTTTCCCATAACAGCGTCCCTATCAATTTCATAGGGGCTCAGGCTGGTCCCGTCTGAATCCTCATGGGAATAGTTGAGCAAAAATCCCGTATCCTCGGTGATTTTATTTCCGGTATACGCGTAGGCCGTTCGTGTGTAGCGCTTTTTTCCATAATCCGTGGGTGTGGTTACGGCATCAGTATAGTAATCTTTGCCCTTGGAGACCTCATACCAGCCGTACTTCACACCAGCCCCGGCAATGGCCTCCTGGGGAACCTTTTTGGTGATAATGTTGATGACACCGGCCATGGCATCGCTTCCGTAGAGAACAGACGATGGCCCCTTGACAATCTCAATGCGCTCTATCATGGAGATGGGAATCTGGTTTAAACCCACGGCATACTCCCCATGGGCACCGCTCTGGCTGCTGGCGTGCATTCTCTGGCCGTCGATGAGGATCAGGCCGTATCCGTCGTTGAAGCTTAACCCCCGCAACCTGGCCCGGGAGGAGGATCCCCCAAAAACATCGTCGTTTCCGCCCACGGAAAAGCCGGGGATCGTTTTGACAAGATCACTTACGGTCTGGGCATTGCTTTGTTCAATGTCCTGGCTGGTGATCAAAACGGTTTCTACGGGGGAATCCTTCACGGCATGGGGGGTACGTGTGCCAATGACCACGATCTCGTCAATTTTGGCGGTTGACCCGTTTTCTTCGGCCCAGAGGACGCCCGGTATCAGTATCAGTACCAGGGCGATCATCAATCCAACTTTCGTTTTGTGCATGCGTTCTCCTTTTCTCCTTTTTCAGTATTAAACCCTCGGCACGGTCATGAAATCCGGATCTAAAACCGCCACACAGGCGATCGTAAAAAGGATATGGCACGACCATGAAGATATCTAAAGGGGACTATGATGCCGATATTTGATACTATTCATTCGGCCCGTTCCCCCTGATCGGCTTTTGTCGGGCTTTCCAGGCAAAGAAAAGTCCCCACAGTCCGAAAATCACAGACAGCCCGGAGATGACTTTCCAATGACGGTCTTGACCCGGCAATTCGGAAGCAGTCTCTTTTGCCGTATCCCGGGTGTTATTTCCGGGGGGTATGGCGGCGGCCTCTTGGGGCAAAACCGAAAAATTCAATGTGAGCCTGTGTCCCATACCGTCGCTGACCACCACATTCCATGAGCCGGGAGTATCCGTGTTCACCACAAAGTTGCCGTTGCGATCCGTACGGCCGCTCTGGAAAGGCAGAGCCGTTTCAGGCGCCATGACTTCAACTTTTGCGTAGCTCATGGGCTCGCCATCGTCATACATGGCCGTGACGCAATAGGCCTTAATCTCGTCTACGGTACCCATAACACCGTGGCACCACCCCGGGGAACTGTTCAGTAGAGCGGCAAGCAGGCCCGCCATGAACATTTTAACCGGTTTCATTTTGGTCTTTGTCTTTGTATCCATTGCCCATATCACCCGTGTTAAATTTCGTTAGATTGTTTTTGTGCCTTGGCGCCTTGTCTGAACTGATTTTTTTGACTTTGTATAAAAATAAAAAAAAGCCATAAAAACTTAAGGCAGCAGTCCTGCACCTAAACCTTCATGGCTTTATTCGTTATTTTTATTATCTATCTTTTTCAGAGAACTCTGGTATTAAAAGTTCACTGTTCCGCCGCTTCAAACGGCAGTATATGCATAAATCAACAGGCTTTTTTTATGTTACTCAAACATCGGGGAAAGACTTCAGTCTTTATTTTTTTTCAGATCAGTAACATATAAGATACCCAAAGCGCTGCGTTTTTATCCATATTTCCCAAAATGCGAAATAATGAATGGAGGTCTTTTATATTTTTGGAGATAGGGATGTCAACCTATTTTACACCCTGTTGTGAAAATTGGGTTGAATTGAAGTCAGACATAAATTCCCCTGACCATATCGCTTCATATTTGAATACCATACTTTTTCACCAGGGAATAAAAATGGGATTTGGACAGGCCCGATAAAGAAAGAATGCGTTTCACATCTGCGTTGGTGGCGGCAATGATCTGTTCCAGATAGTGCCGTTCCATTTTCTGTTTCCATGTTTTAAATTCCATGATCTGGCCCTCCAGGGAGATGGACAATTCTGCCGGATCGGTTTCAGGCTTTTGGAGCAGCTGACCTTTTTCAATGGAGGCCCGGGTCACCTGGATGCGGACCTCTCCGGGCAGGTGCATGGCATAAAGGGTGGCTTCGCTGCCCGAGGCCACAAAGGCTGTTTCAAGGACATTGAAAAGTTCCCTGACGTTGCCGGGCCATGGATAGGCGTTCAGGGTGTCAAAAAAACCCTGTTCGATCTTTTTGGACGGCAGGTTGTTCTCCCGGCACAGGGCACTGATTTTAAAGCGGGTCAGTTCTTCAATGTCCCGGCCCCGGCGGCGCAGGGGCGGCAGGGGCAGATGGATGGTGCGCAGCCGGTAGAGCAGATCCCGGCGAAAGGTGCCGTTTTCCACCATGGCGTCAAGATCCCTGTTGGTGGCGGCCATGAGACGAAAGTCACTGGTGATCTCATTGGGGTCGCCCAGGGGCCGGAACCGCTTCTCCTGGAGGATGCGCAGAAAAGATTTCTGGGCTGACAGCGGCATTTCACCCACCTCGTCCAGGAACAGGGTGCCCTGGTCCGCCAGCTTCACCAGGCCGTCCCTGGCCTCCATGGCCCCGGTAAATGCCCCTTTCCGGTGGCCGAACAGGGTGCTTTCCATCAGGGTTTCCGTTAAAAAAGCACAGTCCACCACAATAAAGCCCTTGTCGTGTCGCCGGCTGTTGGCATGGATGGTCTGGGCAAAGAGCTCCTTGCCTGTGCCGGTCTCCCCTGTGATGAGCACAGGGGCACTGGACGCAGCACTTTGGGCCATGATGTCAAAACATTTCTGCATGGGGACGGACCTGCCCAAAATTCGCTTTAAATCCAGTGTCATCGCCTTCTGTTGATCCTGTTTTTCCTTTCGATATTTCAAGGCCCGGGTAAGGCTGGCCCGGGTCTCCTGGATGGAGGTGGGCTTGACAATGTAGTCCCAGACCCCTTCGCTGATGGCGGTTTCCGCACCGGCCGGATCCCCCAGGCCTGTGATGATAAATATTTCAGGGCTGGATTTTGAGATTTCCTTGATCCGGGGCAGGGCCCCGAGCCCGTTGCCGTCGGGAAGGCCCACATCCAGCAGCAGAATATCCACATCATGTTCCCCAAGCAGCCGCAAACCCTGTTCCAGGGTGCCTGCGGCCAGGAAATCATGTTCCATGCGACACACAAGGCTTTTCATGGTGCCGCAGAAATTATCGTCATCATCTATGATCAAAATCAATGCCATAACTGCCTCAATGGGATCTTGTGGGTGAACAGAGCACCTCGCTGATGCCCTGGGACAAGATTCCTCTGTCATAGGGTTTTACAATGAAGGCCTTGATGTTGGCCGACTCAAGCCTGCTGAACTCCACGTTTCTGCCTGATACCATGATCACGGGAAGATCAGGCATGATCCGGGCAAGTTGCCGGGCAAGTTCCAGGCCCGAAACCTTTGGCATGTCATAATCCGTGATGACCAGATCAAAGCCCGAGGGCTCTTGTCTGATCAGGGCAAGGGCCTGGGCGGCGCTGTCTGCGGCCGTGACCAGGTAACCCAGCTTTTCAATGATCCTTGGCACACTTTGCCGCTGTTCCGGGTCATCCTCCACAAAAAGAATGGTGCCCTGGCCCAGGCAGACGTTGGTTTCTGCGGGCTGTTCCTCATCTTCCACCTGGACCGTGCGGGGGAAAAGCACCGTGAACCGCGTGAGATCATAGGCTTTGCTGGTCAGGGAGATGGCCCCGTTATGGCCCTGGACAATACCGTGAACCATGGACAGACCCAGGCCCGTGCCGATATTTTTGCCCTTGGTGGAGAAAAAGGGGTCAAACACCTTGTCCAGGATTTCAGGATCAATGCCCGGTCCGTTGTCCGAGACGGTCAATTCAACGTAGTGGCCCGGCGGCAGGTTAAAGGGGGCATCCCCCCCGGGGTCGGGCTCTATCAAAATCCGCTCATCCATCTTGACCTCAATGCGGCCGCTTTTCCCCCCTAGGGCCTGGTAGGCATTGGTGCACAGGTTCATCACCACCTGGTGGATCTGGATGGCATCACCCCGGCAGATGAATTTTCCGGGGGCGAAGTTTTTGACCACCTCGATATTCCCGGGCAAAGAAGTTTCCACCAGGGCCATGGCATCCCTGACCACCCGGGCCAGATCAAGGGTTTTGAACCGGGCATGGCCGGGGCGGCTGAAGGTGAGGATCTGCTTGACCAGTTCTGCCCCCCTTTTGCCGGCACTGAGGACCCTTTCAAGATCCTGGCGGGTCAGGGAGTTGTCCGGCACATCATCCATGGCAAGCTCGGTGGAGTTGATGATGGAAGTCAGGATGTTGTTGAAATCATGGGCAATACCTCCGGACAGAATACCTAATGCTTCCATTTTCTGGGCCTGGGCCAGCTGTTTTTCAAGATTTATTTTTTTTGTGATGTCTTCGGCTGTGCTCAACACGCCTGCCACCCGGTTTTTTTTGTCCAGCAACGGCACCTTGTTGATCTCCAGCCACACCTGTTCTTTGTCGCTGCGCTGGATTTTGAGCAGGCGGGCGTGGAAGGGGGCTGCGGTTTCAAGGACCTCCCGGCCCAGCTGCCTTGACTCTTCGGCGGTGTAGGCAAGATCCGGCACCGATGAAATATCCTGGTTGATGATGTCGGCTTTGTCTTTGATTCTAAAAAATTTAAGAAAGGAGAGGTTCACATCCACCAGGTTGAGCTGGGTATCCTGCCAGAAGACCAGGTGGGGGATATTGTCCAGAACCAGCTGGAGCTGCATCTTGGATTTTTCCATGGCCTGGTTGGCCCTTTTTTTCTGGGCCATGCTGATGCCCAGCAGGACAACCATGAAGGCCAGGATAAAGAGCCCTGAAATAATGAGCCAGAAAATCTGGCGGTTAAGACGGTAAAAGTTATAGGGTTTGTTGATGATGCGGCTGCCCTGGGGCAGAAGGGAGATATCCACCCCCAGACGCTTAAGGACGTTGTGATCAAAAATATAGGCGTGGCCCTCGGCGGTTTTCACCGCAATTTTGTCCGGATCCTCGCCATCCAGAATCCGCAGGGCCAGCCGGGCCGCAGCCTTGCCCTGTTCCAGGCCCGAGGCCAGTTTCCCGCCCACAATGCCTGTTCCCATGAGAAATTCCCAGGACGAGTAGACAGGAAGCTCGGTGGCCCGGCAGATCATGGCGGCAATCTCCTGGATGCTGTAAAGGTTGCCGTTGCCTGCCTCGGAGCCCCCGGGCACGATGTAAAGCACCGTGTCCCGGGACAGGCCGGCCAGATAATCCGGTGTGCCTGTTTTGAGCAGCTGCGGCTTAAAGCCGGTTTTGAAGGTGAATGAAAAATCGATTTTTTCCTGCTCAATGGTCTGCCGGATCTCCTTGATAATGGCCCGGGACGTGACACTGTTGCTGCCGATGATGATCATTTTTCGTGCCTGGGGATGCAGGCGGCGGATGATCCGCATGTTTTCCTTAAAGGCCACGGTTTCTGCAATCCCGGTGATGGCACGCTGGCCTTCTATGATTGAGGGGTGGTAGTTGTTGATGCCGCAGAACACAATGGGGGCGCCTGCAAAAAGCTGTGTCCGGTACCTGAGGGCAAAATCCAGGGCATTGTTATCCGAGGTGATGATCAGATCAAATTTGTCCCGGGCAAACTTGGCGCTGAAATAGTTGAACAGGATGGTTTGCATCTGCTCATTTTCGTACCGCTTGGCATCCAGGTACTCCATCTGAAAGTTCAGGCTCTGGCTCTCCACGGGCAGAACCGACCGGATGCCCTCAAGGATATTGTCAGACCAGGCATACCCGTTGTTGTAGGAGTTCAGGTAAAGAATCCGCTGGCTTCTCCGCTCCGGCAGATTTGACTCCGGCGGGCCTGCAGCACCACAGACGCCTGCCGACACCAGCAGCCATATCGCGGCAATGTAAACAGACCATTTGGGCATGATAAGGTAATCCTGATTCAAAACATGGTTAATGCAGAAGCTTAATGGTACCTGAAAACCCGGGCACTTGGCAATGGCCGGTTGATCCGAACCGGCAATTATAATTGTGTCCGGTGCGCAATTGCGTGGGGGGGTCATTTTTTCAAAAGAACATGGCCTTGACAATTTATGCCCTGCCACGTAATTCTAGGTTGATCTATGCTGAAAAACCAGGATAAGGAGCGCATTACATGATAGAGAAAATAAGATTTGAAAAGTTCACGGCTTTTGAAAAGCTCGAACTTAAGTTTTCTCCTGGAATCAATATCTTTATCGGAGAGAACGGTACAGGAAAGACACATATCATGAAAGCGGTCTATGCTGCCTGCGATATTTCCAAAAGCAGGGACGGTTTTGCTGAAAAAATAAATAATGTTTTTTATCCTTCAGGAAAGCAGATCGGCCGTCTGGTTAAACGGTCCTCCGCCAGCAGCAAGGGATTTATAGAGGTGACCCGAAGGCTGGAAGAAAAATCCGCCACCATAAGATTGTCATTCTCCAATCATACAACCAGGCCGGAAAAGGCAACCGTGTCCGGTGCCACCAAGGCCTGGCGGGAAACGCCCTTTGATGCGGCATATATTCCGGTAAAGGACATGATGGCCAATGCACCGGGTTTCCGATCCCTTTATGAAGAACGGGAGATTCACTTTGAAGAGATCTATGTGGATATTATCCGCAAGGCGTTTTTACCGGTTCTGAAGGGTCCCACAGAAAAGCAGCGCAAACACCTCCTGGAAAGCCTCCAGGATGCCATGGACGGAAAAGTGATTGCCAAAAATGAAGAATTCTTTTTGCGCAGCAAGCATGGAGAACTTGAATTTACACTCCTGGCTGAAGGATTCAGAAAATTAGGACTGTTATGGATCTTAATTCAGAACGGCACATTGCTTAACGGATCAGCACTGTTCTGGGACGAACCGGAAACCAATCTGAATCCCAGGCTGATGAAGTCTGTTGTCGGCATTCTGCTGGAACTTCAGCGAACCGGCGTACAAATATTTATAAGCACCCATGACTATGCGGTTCTCAAGGAGTTTGATCTCCAGTACCAAGCCCAGGATCATCTGATTTTTCACAGCCTGTTCAGGGATACGGATTCCGGTGAAATAAAAGCCGCCGCCACCCCCAGCTATCTGGATATTTCTCCCAATGCCATTGATGATACCTTCGGCAGCTTTGTGGATCGTGAAATTGAAAAATCCATGGGGCATCTGGGCAAATGAAATTGGACAATGTAGATGGGTTTTCCTTTGATTTTACGGATGCCTAGATGCCTTTGTCTTTGATGAAAAAGATAAAGGCAAATCCACTTACCATGGGGTTCCTATGAAAGCAGTGGATATCGTTGTGGAACTGGAGACCGCCTATCTTTTTATTGAAATAAAAAATTTTGATGATCCTTCAGCCTTTGATACCCGCGTCTTTGAGGATGATGATGAAACCATGAAGCAGAAACGCGATCATTTCAAATGGCTGAAAAATTATCTTAAATATAAATTCAGGGATTCTTACCTTTACAGGCATGCAGAGCAAAAAACGGATAAACCAATTCATTATCTATGCCTGCTCAATTTAGACAATGCCATGAATACGGTTATGTGGAAAGCATTGAATAGAGAAATTCCCATTGGCATTCCATCGAGCCGATGGCTTCGGAAACTGGCTGAAAGCTGTCAGGTGGTCAATCTTGAGAGATGGAATCATAACTTCCCCAAATGGCCTGCTGTTTACGCTGCAAAAGGAGCGGAATGATGAAAAAATTTCCGATTATATTTGCCGGGGCTGGGCCGGGGGCTCCGGACCTGATCACGGTCAGGGGGATGAAAGCCCTGGAAGCGGCTGATTATATACTCTATGCAGGCTCCCTGGTGCCCGAGGCCGTGCTGACCTGGGCTGGTGCGGCTGCAAAAAAGGAGTCCAGTGCCGGCATGCACCTGGAGGAGATGGTGGATGCCATGGCCCATGCCCGGGACAAAGGGCTTCGGGTTGTGCGGCTGCACACCGGCGACCCTTCCCTTTACGGTGCCGTTGCAGAGCAGATGGCGCTGCTGGATCAGCGTGGGATTGATTATGAAATGATTCCGGGGGTCACCGCAGCCTTTGCGGCAGCTGCCGCTCTCAAAGTTGAATACACCGTACCGGAAAAATCCCAGACCCTGATTTTTACCCGGCTTTCAGGCCGGACCCCGGTGCCGGAAAAAGAGTCCCTGGAAAGCCTGGCAGCCCATAAAGCCTCCATGGCGATTTACCTGAGTGCCGGCATGGCCGGACAGGTGGAAAAAATTCTGGCAGCGGCCTATGGCCCTGAAGCACCGGTGGCCGTGGCCTACCGGATGAGCCATCCCGAAGAACGCATTCTTGTCACGGTTGTGGAGCGACTGGCCCAAACCATGGCCGAAAACGACATCAACCGCCTGGCGCTTATAATTGTGGGCCCATTTCTGGAGACAGACAAGGATGTCAGATCATTACTTTACGACCGGGCCTTCCGCCATGGATATCGGGACAAGGCGTAATCGGCCTGGCTTTAAAAATCGGCGTAACAAACGGCATCCAACCCGGTTTCGTCTATGTGGATCAGGGGGGGGGGGAGTTATAAATTATAAACAGGAAGCGGGATTCAAACTTTTCCGCTTCCTGTTTATTCTTACCCCCGCTGAAAATTTTCAAGAAGGAGACGTGGAAAATCTGATCGCCTCAATCTAATCATCACTAATCTCAATAATATTAGGGCTCAGCTGATTTCTTTTCATCACAGCTGGTGTTCTGGGCAAGCACCGGATTCCGGGATCACCTCCCCTGATTTCACCAGGGGCCCCGTTCTGTTGAACCACTCCGCCACAGGCTTGTCCCCAAAATAAAGCAGAAGTTCCTCCCGGGTCCACTGGGTTTCCAATATGTTTTTTTCGGTTACAACATGTCCCGCAGCCGCGAGCCATGTTTTCTGTTTGGTGTTGTTTATGCAACCGGGTTTCTCGTAAAACGTAATCTAGGCCACAAGCCCTCCTTCTTTATTTACTCTTGTTTGCAATGGTCTTGACAGATATGATGCTTTCCCAGTCATAATAGGTATTGATCATTTGTCCGTCTGTCTCTTCGGTGATCCGGACGAACTCATCTCCGAGAAAAAAGACAGCCCCGTCATATATCGCGCCGTCGTTTACCTGGCATTGGATATCTTTTCTCAGTTTCCGTGATAACGTACCGTGGACGGGCATGGATGCGTATTCAAAAATTTTTTCCAGTGTTGTTTTTTTCATGGCTGCTCCTTTGCAATGTGCGTTGTTTTCCTTTGTATGGGTTTTGCTGCCGGCGATGCCGTAAGCTTTGTTTTGGGTATTATCAAAAATGATGCCGCGGAACTAAAAAGGAGGGCTCAAATAAATAACGAAATATAATATACTGAAATAAAACATTAATCATGACATATCTTTTTTCAAAACCGACATTCGGCATAGCATTGTTTTTACACAAAGAATATTTTGATACAATTTTGTATTGAACTATCGTTACAATGTTGTCTATTTTTTAAAATACCGGCTTGAATCGACTCGAAATTAGAGACATTCATATTCATTTCTCCCTTATCCTTCCTCTTTCGTAAGATTTGGCAAAAACATTGTTGCCCGGCAGAATCTTCCGGTTTTAGAGAACACCACCACGCCAGATCAATGAATTTTATTTAAAATCAAATAGATACAAATGGGGTATATTTTTTGCTGACCTTTGTTGTTCGCACGCTGTCATAAAATAAAAATATCAGTTTCAAGGCAAGGCGGATAATCGTTTGCTTTGAAAAGTTCAATTTTACCCGACATCAAGCCGGGCCTGAAGATTATTTTTTGATGGTGTTTAAAACCCGGCAGCCATGATGGTTCCGCAAGTTTTTATTCCGGACATTACCCAGGAGGGGGAAATACGCCGGCAGATTTTAAGGAGGCTGCATGAAAATAGACACATTTTCTGTGGAGCTTAATTCTTCCCGAACCTATAGCCAGACCCAGACTGTGGTGTCATCTGAAACCTATTCTTTTACGGACATCCTGGATGCCCGGGCTTCGGACGTCTCAGACAACGGAGATGCCGAAGGATCGTCTCCGGGAGGTAATGGGTCCTTAACCTGGCAGGAGATGGGAGAGGTATCTTTGACCGAGCAGTTTAAGCAGGAGTTGAACACGTTGCGCCAGATGACCAAGGCTATTCTTGATGTGTATATGCCCCAGGTCACAAACACAGCCCAGGCCCGCCTGACCAGCCTGAATCAGGTCTATACAGGCCAAGTTTTCCAGTGGGATTTTTCCCTCCTGTCACAATGGGAACATACCCGGACCACCACCGTGACCTATGAGGAAAGCGAACAGGTTACTGTGTCGGGCGGCGGCACCATCCATACGGCGGATAACCGGCAAATCGACTTTTCCATGGATCTTTTGATGGAACGGCAGTTTTTCAGTGAATCCAATACACAGGAGACAGAAACCGGCTATATGCTCATCGATCCCCTGGTGATCCAGACCGACGCCCGGATGCCCATGCTCCAGGGCGGCCAGTTTTCCTTTGATCTGGACGGCGACGGCGATACGGAGGATCTGGCCGGGCTGTCCCAGGGATATGCCTTTCTGGCCCTGGACCTGAACCAGGACGGCATCATCAATGACGGCAGCGAGCTTTTCGGCCCCGCCACCGGCGACGGATTCCGGGAACTTGCCGAATATGACCAGGACCGGAATATGTGGATTGATGAAAATGATGAGATGTTTGACCAGTTTGTTTTGTGGAACCCGGGCACCGGCGACGGGACCCGCCTGACCAGGCTGGCGGACGCGGGAATCGGTGCCGTTTATTTAGGGGAGGTTTCGTCCCTTTTCAGCCTCTCCGATGGGGAAAACCAGATGGCCGGCCAGATCACAGACACCTCCCTGGCCCTTTCCGAAACCGGGGACGTGCTGCCGGTATACGAAATGAACTATCTGATCTGACAGATAGGCGGGTGAAAAGGACAGTGCCCCGGAAACAAACCGGGGCACTGTCCTGCATACACATCTGCGACTTTTCAGGACAGGGCGCCCCGGACGATATCCACCATTCCGTCAGCCTCGCAATATTCCGCCACCTCCTTGAGGCGTTCCGGAATCTTGATGCGCTGGGGGCAATGGTTCATGCACTCCCAGCATTCAACGCATAACGAGGCATATGTTTTGTTCCCCCGGACCCCGCCGTTTCTGACAGCGTAGGTAAACTGGGCCTGTTGCCGGGTCTGGCCAAACATTTTGGCGGTATTGAAAATGTCAAAGCAGGACGGGATATTCACCCCTGCCGGACAAGGCATGCAGTACTGGCATCCGGTACAGTTGATGGGCATCAGCTCCCGGTAGGCGTCCGCCACCTTGTCAATGAGTTTAAGTTCCAGGGCGGTGAGGGTGCCGGCTTTGGCATCACCGGCAAGGGCCAGGTTCTCATCCAGCTGCTCATCTGTGTTCATGCCAGACAGCACTGCGGTGACCCCGGGGTGGTTCCAGACCCAGCGAAGGGCCCACTCCGCAGGGGTGCGTTTGATTTCAGCCTTGTCCCACAGCGCCTGGATCCCGGGCGGCGGCGTGGGCCTGCCCAGGTTGCCCCCGCGCAGGGGCTCCATGATGATCACGGCCACATCCTTTCGGGCAGCATATTCAAGACCGGCTGTCCCGGCCTGGTTACCGGTGTCCAGATAATTGTACTGGATGAGACACAAGTCCCAGTTATATTCATCAATGATCCGGACAAACTCTTCGTGGCTGCCGTGAAAGGAAAATCCGATGTTGCCGATGTTGCCGCAGGCCCTGGCTGTTTCCAGAAATTCGATCACGCCAAGCGCCTTGAGCCGGTTCCAGGAATCGCCCTCCAGGGCATGCAGGAGATAGTAATCAATGGTGGCGACACCCAGTTTTTCAAGCTGCTGATCAAGGATCTCATCCATCTGGCTGCGGCTTGAAACGGCCCAGGAGGGTAGCTTGTCGGCAATCTTGACCCTGGCGCGGTATCCATCTTTCAGGGCCTTTCCCACAATCACTTCGCTTTGCCCCCCGTGGTAGGGCCAGGCCGTGTCAATGTAGTTGACGCCCTTGTCTATGGCTTTGCGTATCAGGGCAATGGCCTGTTCTTCTTCAATTTGGCCCGTTTTTTTATCAACCGGAAGGCGCATGGCGCCAAACCCAAGTATGGAAAGCTCGTCTCCGTTTTTGGGTACCTTTCGATACAGCATATGCAACACTCCTTTACAGCTTTTTGTTGTCCGGACTCTTTATTGCCAAGCGGGCGGGGTTCCGGACAGGTCCGGGAAAGGAGGATCTAAAAGGGGAAATCCATTCCTGGCTCCATGTCAATCTTTTCAACTTTTTTTTCAACCCTGGGCGTTTCAGCCCTTTTATGCACTGAATGGCCATCCACATAGATGGCTTTAAACGGTTTTGTGGGGCAGGCATGTTCGCATGCGCCGCACCCCACGCAAATTGTTTCATCCACCCGGGGGATCACAAGTTTGCGGCCCTTTGCCGTCAGGTAGGGCACCATGTGCACGGCCTTTGTGGGACAGTGTTCAGAACAGGCCCCGCAATTGGTGTTGTCCGTATGGACCACACAGTTTTCCCTGATAAATATGGCCCGGCCCACCTGGATGCGCTGTTTTTTTTCTGTTGTCAGGGGCAGGATGGCACCGCTGGGACACACATGGGAACAGACTGTGCAGTCATAGTTGCAGAACCCCGAAGAGAAATCCATGCGCGGCATCATAAATCCGGACAGTCCATGGGAGAAAAGTGCCGGCACGAGCACACGGGAGGGACAGGCCGCAACGCACAGATGGCAGGCCGTGCAGGTGGAGCAAAACTGCCTGATCCCGGTGGAACCGGGGGGTGTCAGAGCCGTAGTTCGCTGTTCGGCCACGGTGGTGGGCCGGCTTTGAACCGCAGGGTCCCGGGGGGCGGCGTCAAGGCGGGCGGCAACAGACCCCAGACAACCTGCGGCAATGGCGAACAAAAAATTTCGGCGGCTTTGTTCCGGTACATCCCAGGTGTTCTTTTTCCAGGCGGTGGTAAACGTTAAACTCGTTTGATCAGGACACGCCGACAGGCAGTTGAAACAAACCACGCAGCGGCTGGTGTCCACCCGGCCGGCCTTGACATCAATACACCGGGCCCGGCACACCCGGCTGCACAGCCCGCAGGTGCGGCAGGAGGCGATGTCCATGCGGATTTTAAACAGCGCCCTTTTTGACACAAGGCCCAGCAGGGTGCCCACCGGACAGATGGTGTTGCAGTAGAGCCGGCCGTGCCGGGCACTGAGCCATCCGATGGTCATAAGTGTTCCAAGGGCCACGCCAAGGGCCCAGGGCATAACTGTCGGCCAGGGAATCCGATACAGGGCCGGGTTTGCGGCCATTTCTGCCACAGGCACCAGAAAATTGTTGCCCGCTGTCACCAATGGTCTTGTGGCATTGGTCAGAATCCGGCCGAAACTGCTGAAGGGGTCAAGCAGGTTCAGCACCAGGTGGCTGCCCAGCAGGAACGAAAACAGTGTCAGTGCCAATAGGCCATACCGGAGCACTCGTTTGGGCGGAGCATAGCTGAATCTGCGGGTGCTGTCCTTTGTTCTGCCCGTTGAAGCGCGCCTGGAAAAAAGGCGGAAAATAAGATCCTGAAATATCCCCAGGGGACAGATCATGGCACAGTAGACCCGGCCGAACACCAGGGTCAGAAGCAACACCACAATAAAGCCCCAGGCCTTGGGGGATGCATGGTTTAAAAATGCCATCAGGGAGGGGACAAATTGAAAAAACAGCCAATTGTCCGCCCAGAGTCGCACCCCGGTATCCCAGAGATCCAGGAACACAGCGCAGACCGGCACAAAAAACACCAGGGCAATACCCACCCGGAACGGTTTCAGGCAGCGGCGCATCATCTATATACGGATACGTTGAATGGAAAGGTTTTCAAGATCCATCCGGCCCAGGCCCATCTGGTGGGCGATCTGAATATGCCTGATATCGCCGGGTTCCGCACCGAAAATTTTGACGGCCGCAGCGTCGGCTGCCACGGGATCAGCCGAAACCACCTGGGCTTTCACGGAAACCACATCATTGACCGAAACGCCCCTGGGGCCATTGCGCTTCATGACATTAAAGGCATCCACCACCGTAAGATCGGGTTTGCGGAATGAGGCAAAGTCGGCAATGCACTGGTGGAGATCGTTGCGGTGCCAGTATCCGCGATCCCACACAACGCCCATCAGGTTTTTCATGCCAATGGTCACCATGGACGAGCTGTGATGCTTGAGTACCGGTGCGTTGATGAATACATCCGCGTCCAGCAGGGCCTTATGCACCAATGCGTCCTTCAGCCGCGTTCCCCCGGGCACGGCAACCTTTCGATAATCTTCTTCGCTGTCTGCCGCCACCAGCTTCCCGCCGGCCGCTTTCACCGCAGCTTCAATGCCGCTGTTTCGATAGGTGCGCCGCCAGTTGTCACAACTGTGGTCAAACACAACCACCTGCGTTGCCCCGGCATCCATGCACAGTTCGACAATTCGTCCCACAAGTGCCGGGTGGGTGTTGCCCGCACGCTCGGGCGGCACATCCCAGCCGATATTGGGTTTGACAACCACCCTGCTTCCCTTGGGTACAAATTTCTTTATCCCGCCCCAGGCGGTCATGGCCCTGTCAAACATCTGATCGGGAGTCGAGCCCATGACGGCCACAAGATCATATTCTTTCGGGGCGTCAGTTGCAGCCAGAAGCCTTCCCATTCCGGGAAGGGCCAGGGTGGTTCCCGCAGCAATGCCGCTGCCGATTGTTTTGATTAAAAAATCACGCCGGTCCATGGACATCTCCTTTTATCCTTCGGGTTCATTCCTGTTACTGACCATCAGGCAAGCAATTCACAGCAGTCTGAAAAGAAGTGAATACTGATATAATATCAGTATAAAAAAAAAGAATGCAATCGCAGCAGTCTGATACTTCTGAATTTTTGCCTGATCCTGAAAAAACATGGGAAAAGGGAACAATGGGGAAAAATAGACCTGTCCTTGAATAATCAGCGCTTAGAGTTGCACTGGACGCGGATAATCCTTATTATCAGCCATGAAATTAAAAACAAAAATTCTGGGTGTTTTACTGGCGGTGCTCCTGGTATACGGTATTCTTAGCTGCGGCATTGAGTGCTTCGTGGTGTTCCCCGCTTTCGTCATTCAGGAAAGGCTTGAAGCCGAAAAGGATTTGAACCGGTGCATAGAAGCCCTGAGACGGGAAATTCACTACCTGGACGAGTTCGTCCATGACTGGGCCGCCTGGGACGATGCCTATGAATTCATTCAAAACCCCAATATGGATTTTATCCGGTCTAACCTTGTTCAGAAGACTTTCACCGACAACCGGTTAAATGTCATCATGCTTCTGGACCTGAAGGGCCGCATTCTCTGGAAAAAAATACTGGAGTTAGAAACCGTCTCAGAACTGAAGATCCCCCAGTTTTCAGATGACCGTTTATCCCTGTCCCATGTATTCATGGCGCACACACAAGATATAGAGAGCAGTGTTGCCGGGGTTTATGCCACAGACAAGGGGCCGCTTCTTGTGTCATCACGACCGATCATCCGCAGCCTTCACCAAGGTCCGGCAAAGGGCTATCTGATCATGGGGCGCTTTCTGGACAAAGCCTATATGAAAACCCTTACAGCCCAGACCAAGGTGGACCACCAATATTGGCTCTTTCAGGACCCGGCCCTGCCGGCTGATTCCCGGGCAATGGTTGAAAAACTGTTAAACAATGCCGGACCCATATTTGAAGAACAGGATAAAAAAAGGCTTTTCGTGTACGATATATTTAAAGGGCTGACCGATTCCTCTGACATCATCATCCGGGTCGAACTTCCCCGGCAGATTATGAAATATGCCAAAAATACAATGTTTTTTGTATTGATTTCTACCTGTCTTGCCGGAGTTGCCCTGCTGCTTGTCATGTATTTTCTATTAAACCGGGTGGTCATTGATCCTTTAGGAAAATTGACGGCAAGAGTCGTTTCTTTAGGGGACGCAACCCCGGTTATGCCGTTGTTATGTCTGAACCGAAATGATGAGATAGGTATTTTGTGCAGTGAGTTCCAGGCTCTTTTTGATAAACTCACCCGGGTTCATGAAAATCTGCAACGGACCAATACCCGCTTAAATCATGAAATCCGGGAGCGGAAAAGCTACGAAGAAAAATTGCAGTCCCAGCGAACCCGGCTGCGTCATCTTACTTATAAACTGCTTTTAACTGAGGAAACGGAACGGCGACGTCTTGCATCAGACCTTCACGACCAGATCAGTCAAAAACTGGCCATCTGCCAGTTAAAACTGGCTATGCTGAAGGATTTCCGGGCAACGGACAATACCGGCGGTGTCCGGAAAATAGAAGAACTGGAGGATATACTTGAAGAAATTATCCAGGAAACCCGTACCCTGACCTTTGAAATCAGCCCGCCGGTTCTTTATGAACTGGGGCTGAAACCGGCACTGGAGTGGCTTTTTGAAAACACATGCATGCAAAGCGGCATTGATATCCGTCTGGAGGGAGATCTGGATGGACAACGGTTGGATAACAGTCTCAATATTCTTATTTTCAGGACGGTACGAGAACTGCTCCATAATATTATCAAGCACGCAAAGGCTACAAAAACAACCGTCCGGTTCTCTGACGGAACCAATTTTCTTGAAATCTGTGTTACGGATAACGGCATCGGGTTTGATTCTGAAATGCAGTATAAAAATATGGGATTCGGCCTTTTCAGCATCCGGGAACGGTTCCGTTCCATTGGCGGTGAATTCACTGTCCAGTCTGAAACCGGTGCGGGAACCCGGGCAATTCTGAAAGTTCCTTACAATGTGAAGGATTCCCTGTAACAGCCACGGGTTGATCTGGCATATTAATCTTCACACTCAGGCCGTGGCTGTTATACAGACTTTCTTATAAAAAAGGACGCATTATGCAAACAAGTATCATTCTTGCCGACGATCACCATGTAATCCGTGAAGGGCTTCGGCTGCTTCTTGACAGAGAACGCGATTTTCTGGTGATGGCCGAGGCAGACAGCGGCGTGGCCGCCTTGTCCGCAGTAAAAAAATTTAACCCGGACCTTGTGATCATGGATGTCTCCATGCCCGAATTAAACGGTATGGAAGCCACCCGGAAAATAATCTCCGAGGTTCCCGGAACTAAAGTTCTGGCCCTTTCCATGCATTCGGACAAGCGGTTTGTGGAGGGGATGTTCCAGGCGGGCGTATCCGGTTATATTTTGAAAAATTGCATCGCAAGGGAACTGGTTTCAGCCATCCGTCTGGTGGCAAAAGGACAAGTCTACATCAGCCCTAAAATTGCAGGGACCATTGTGGAAGGGTATTTGTCCAGGGTTGTTCCTGAAAATGAAACAGGCCGGAATACGAACAGGAAAAACCTGACCGACCGGGAACGAGAGATCCTTCAACTGATTTCCGAAGGCCTGAACACCAAAGAGATCGCTGGAAAACTTCAATTAAGTTCAAAAACCGTCGATGCCCACAGAAGAAACATCATGGACAAGGTTGGCCTTCATTCCATTGCTGAACTGACCAAATTTGCCATACGGGAAGGCATCACCAACCTGTAATTTCGGGCAAGCCCTTCATCTCTGAAATTTTAAGCCACCGGTTCTTTTTTAGTAAGCCGGTGGCTGTGTTTGAACTAGGCATTTTGCCAATACCCTTTCAAAATTACGTCTGGTAGAGTTCCCCATTATCGGTATCTACTGATCACCAGCCGGCCTGCATGCCGTCTTTTAACAGAAAAATCTTTATCGAACGTGTTTTCATCCAAACGATAAGGAGGTGGTTTCATAAATTCTGCATCATTTTTTTTTGTTGGTTATTTATTCCGTCCCAAGGCGGATTTTTTGCACCTAAAAAAAGATTAAAAGGAGAGCAACATGATGAAAAAACTGACAGGTATTTTTGTAAGTTCACTGTTTCTGGTTTCGGCGGCCTGGGCTGCCGGCGGCAGTCCGACAGTCAGTTCCAAGATGGAAAAACTCGGGATGCGGCTTTATAACGACAAGAACATGTCATTTAACGGTGAGCAGTCCTGCCGGAACTGCCATCACCACTTCAGCGGATTTGCGGATATTACCAATCACCTGGATCCCGTTGCCAATTTTGTTTCAACGGGCGCGGACGGGATCAGCAAAGGCGGTCGGAACGCCCCGTCTTCTGCCTATGCCGGATTCAGCCCGATTTTGGAAAATATCGACGGAGAGTGGGTCGGCGGTATGTTCTGGGACGGTCGTGCGGCCGGTTGGGTCTTGGGAGACCCCCTTGCAGAACAGGCCCAGGGTCCGCCCTTAAATCCTGTTGAAATGGCTATGCCCAGCAAAGCTGCGGTGATTGATGTGATTGAGAATTCTGCTTACGTCAATCTGTGGTTCAGTGTTTTCGGCAGTGGATCACTGACTGACGTGGACGATGCCTATAATAAATTCGGCGAAGCCATCGCGGCATATGAACGCTCCACCGATGTAACCAAATTCAGCTCTAAGTTTGACACTGCAGCTCTTTCCGATGATGAGGAGGCCGGCCGGGTCCTTTTTGAGGCTAATTGTGCCGCCTGTCATTCTACGACAGAGGCGTTTGGTGCACCGGCACCTCTTTTCACCAATTACCGGTATGCCAATATCGGCGTTCCGGCCAACCCTGGAATTCCATCGGAGCCGGATCTGGGTCTGGGGCCTGTGGTCGGAGATGACGCCCAAAACGGAAAATTCAAAATCCCGACCCTGCGTAACATCGCGCTGTCCGCTCCTTACTCCCACAACGGTTATTTTCCAACCCTCATGGAAATGCTTGAGTTTATAAATGACCACACAGGTTTTACACCGGAAGTGAATGACAACCTGTCAGACGCGGTCGGGAACCTGGGGCTGTCACAGACAGACCTGGAAAAAATCCAAGCCTTTTTAATGACCTTGACAGATGATTATTAAAAATCAGATAATTAGAAAGTTTCAAAACCCCAGAAACGTCTGCTTTCGCAATTCCGGTGCATAATGCGTATAACGGCGGAGCAGACGGCCAACACAGGAGGAAAAGTCATGGAAAAAAGAATGAAATCCCTTTGTTTGTCCCTTTGCAGTTTTGCGGTCTTTTCGCTTTTTTTGCTGCAAATGCCTGCCCCGTGTCACGCCTTTGACATCGAAATTGATGTCTCTCCCAATGTGCTGAACATTCAAAGCAACAGTACCGTTGTCACGGTTCATACAGATATCGCCTACGACCTGGTGGTCGGCGCGACTGTATTTTTGAATGGCGTGGCCATAGACTGGTGGAAATCCGATGACCGGGGGAATTTTGTCGCCAAATTTGCTTCAAATGAAATAAAGACACTGGACGGGCTGGTTATCGGCGATTATAACACACTGACACTCACCGGATACACAACCGGCGAGGAGGCCTTTATCGGCACCCAGGAGATCATGGTGCTGGATAACGTCCCGGCCGGCCGGTAGCAGGAACTGCCAAAAAGTCTTGTTCCCAGAGCCCTCCGCCTTTTACCCCGGAGAGCTCTGGTGATTATACAGCCAAAGTTTTCTGGGGGGATTTTACTCTTCCAGGGCGGTTCGCAGATACTGTTCGGCTTCGGCCACCTGCTCAACGTCTGTGTAGTAATAATTGGTGGGATTGATGCCGTTGTCCGCCAGATAGACGGACATGCGGTTCAGGATTCCCACGGAACTTGTAAGCATAGGAAGTACCCCGTAAATCAGTACCAGGGTTGAACCCATGACAAGAATGAATTTAACGATTCGGCCCAAAAAGTTTTTAGAGTTCATACTATTCGTTTCCGGTTAACAGGCCGGGAGCAACTTGCTCCCGGCCTCAGTTTTTCATATTTTCGCAGTGATTTCAGGGAATACCAGATAAAACATAATGTATGCCATACCCAGGGTCAGAATCAGGTTCAGACTTTGTCCGCAGACGTAGAGGATCAACGGTTTCCCGCCTTTGAAGTATTTGGCAAGTTCTCGGAAGTTGGTGGACAGTCCGATGGCAGCAAAGGACAGGGCAAAAAACCACCCGCGTAAAAGGCGTGTGCCGCCTCTGACAACGCCCTGGTCCAGCATGGCTGTTCCCAGATCTTTGCCGAGGCTGCTGTCCAGGATGGAAAAGAGGACGGATGCCGCCAGAAAGCCCAGGACGAATTTGGGAAACCGGTTCCAGATCTCCATGGCACCAACATCTCTGCCGGCCTCACGTTCCACTTTCATGGTCCAGTACATGGCCACACAGAAGGCCGTTACACCGATGAGCACGTTCTGGATCATCTTGATGGTGGCGGCTTTTTCGCCTAAAAACGCACCGGCAGCCGCCACCGCGCCCGTGGCGTCAATGGTTCCGCCCATCCAGGCGCCGCCCAGAATTTCAGGCATGCCCACGGCCTTGATCACCTCAGGCATGGCAATCATCATGTTGAAGAGCACCTCGGCGCCCAGAAGAACCAGCCCGCCTTGATGAAGAATTCAACCTTGCAGGAGGGCAGAACCCATTTGGGGGTTCCCATGGTATTGGCAATGATCATGCCCAAAACTTGATAACCGGGTTAACTTAAGGAAGTTGCAAATATTACGGATGCTGGCGCATCCCACCTTGGTGAATTCAAAATGGAGGGCCTGAATCAAGGTATGTAAAAATTTCACACCTGCCGGACTTTCAAAAAAAGCGACTATCGCCGGAGCCTCATCTATTTTATCCATCCGGTTGAGCCAGTTTTGTAAAGTTGTGCGGGGAACGCCGACATCCATGGCAAACTCACGCTGACTGAGTTTGCCTTTACGGTTCTCGAAATCTATAATTTTCATAGAAACTTCATCTCTGGACCATTGTGTCTTGATATTTGCATTATGAAAAGATTCAGCGTATGTAGATGTCATGCCCGGGTTTTCTTGATCCTTTCTGTGAATAATTTTTGTTTGGCGCATTATTTATTCACAGACCGGGCTAATTTTATCTACATCTTTTTTTCTATCTCTCATTTTTAAGCTTTATGAAGACATACTTCTTGGCCGATGTTATGATCAAGCCCCAAAAATTCTTTCACGTCATGTATCATTCGCCGTTCTTCCCCCGACAATCCTTAAATTCGGTTTTGTAATTAAATATTGATCGATCATTTTCTTTATCTGTTTCTTATCCAAGGATTTTGAAATCTGCTGAGCTATTATCTCCATCTGATCAGATGACAATTTTGAAAGGGGTTTGCCAATAAGTTTTGAGATGGCATTTTTTTCGGCAATAGGGCTTGGATAAGCTTGTTCGTGAAACGGATCAGGGTCTTTAAATTTTTGAATTATAGTGTCATCCGGTAATTTTTTTTAACAGCGATTCCAAAGATCTACTGTCTTTGACCAGGATATCAGGGGAAATTGAAATTTGTTGAGCAAGGAGTTCAACATCATCAATGCGTTTTTCAGTCTTAGTTTTTTATGAGCTCGGAATTTATGCAATGAAATAACGCCGCTATGGCAGGAAAGGCCTATTAAAGAGACACCATTCGTTTTTGTCTGCCTGAATAAAGAGCATTTTTGTGAACCATATTATGGAAAGCCCTTTAAAGAAAGAAGGCATTTCATGAAAAAGCTTTGTGAAAGGGCCGGAGTCAAACCTTTTGGTTTTCACGGTATAAGGCACCAGACCGCCAGCATCCTTTATCACAAAGGATATGACATGTCTGTAATTAAGGCATAAAAGCCCGACAACGACAAACAGGTATTTAAAAAAACTTGATCTTGAATCGACCAGGGAAGCCTTTGAAAAAGGGGTAGCAGGACCGGGAACCCTTGTTCCCTTTAAGACAAAGAAAGCTGTGAGAGGATAACGCCGAAATTTTTTGTGTCCGGATTTTGTGTCCGCAATACAAAAGGCTCCCAGCAAAACGCTGAAAGCCTTTATTTTCAGTGGCGTCCCCAAGGGGATTCGAACCCCTGTCGCAGGCGTGAAAGGCCTGTGTCCTGGACCGGGCTAGACGATGGGGACACTTAACTTTTGACACTGATAAAAATGGTGGGCCGTGCTGGGCTCGAACCAGCGACTCTCTGCTTAAAAGGCAGATACTCTACCGACTGAGTTAACGGCCCGAAGGCAATGTCAAAAACAGGGGCAATCTATAGGTTTTAATATTTATTGTCAACCATTTTTTTTGAGTTTAATCATTTTTTCGGCAAGCGCCTGCTGAACCCGTTGCATTACCGGCATCCATTCCCCGGCACAGGTCTGCCTGAACAGCCGCATGGTCGGATACCATGGAGAATCTTCCCGCTCAAGCAACCACCGGAAGTCCGCCGAAAAGGGAAGAAGGGTCCATACAGGCTTTCCCAAAGCCCCTGCCAGATGTACCACCGAAGTGTCCACGGATATAACGAGGTCCATATTTTCAATAATGGCTGCCGTGTCAGCAAAATCTGAAATTTCGGGTCCTAAATCCTTTTCAAAGAGTGTCAATCCCTCCATGTTGGTCCATTTTTCATGTTTTTCTTTTTGAAGACTATAGAAGGAGGCCCCTTCAATCTTGCCAAGTGTTTCAAACAGACTTAAATGGATGGATCGGTTAACGTCGTTTTTATGATCCGGACGACCGGCCCAGACAAGGCCTATTTTAAAGGAATTATCACCGGAGATCCTGTTTTTCCAGACACGGCAAAGTGCCGGATCAGCTTTCAGATAGGGGATTGTATCGGGAATTGTGTCTATTTTAGTTTTCAATAGGTGTGGCAGGGATAAAAGTGGAACATGGAAATCAAACCTGTCTACAGGCCGGGTGTCCACGCTTTTTAATGCCACAAGAAGTCGGTCATAAAGCCGATTATCCGCCACCAGACGAATCAGGGACGTGCCTGTTTCAAAAACCACCCGGGCCCCCAAAGCCTGGAGCTTGGGAAGATAGCGGATAAACTGCAAGGTGTCGCCAAGCCCCTGCTCTTCATAAACAAACAGAACCTTCCCCTTGACATCCTGGCCCTGCCACGCAGTGCCGTGGGCAAACACCCTGCTGCGGGTTGTTGGACGACGCCACCGCCACTCATATGCAGGCCATCCGTCTTGAAAATTTCCCTGGGACAACCAGATAAGCGCGCGGTTCCAGTTTGCGCTGACCATGTCGGCAGAAAGTGAAATCGCCTTATTGATGGCCACAAGGGCCCCGTCATTGTCTCCCATGGCCCTGAGAATTTCACCATGGTTGCTATGGGCCTCGGCATATTCCGGATCTATATCTATAGCCGCTTTGACAGAGGCAAGGGCCTTATCCAGAATGCCCAAATTAAGGTATGCCACAGCAATATTATTATGGGCCATTTTATTGGCAGGCTTTATTCTGACAGACATCTCATACCACTTCACTGATTCCCGGTATTTTTCCTGCTGCTGAAAAACATTGCCCATGTTGTTAAAGCATCCTGAATTTAACGGCATCCGTTCTATGGCTTTTCTAATATAAGCAATGGCCAGATCGTTTTTACCGACGTTGTAGGCCAGCACTCCCATAAAATTGTTGGCATCAGGGTGATCAGGAACCTGGGCAAGAACCTGACGGTAAAATTGCTCAGCCTCCTTGAGTCTACCTGAAGCATGACTGGCAATGCCCGTTCTGAGTAATGTATCCACTGACATTTCCATCTCCTGAATCAGCCCACGGCTGTGTATATAAAAGCTCCGATTAAGTTTCTAAGTTGCTTTCATGTTTTGTTGTGGGTTGAGCCTGGGGGCTGATAGACCGGGTCGGCCCATGGCCGTTATTTAAAATCACCCCAGTCCAGAAACCGTCCGGCCATAAGGTCTTTTGTAAATCTTTTCTTCAGGATTACATCTGCCATATCCGGGGCAATTCCCGATCCCGGTCGGACGTAATCAATGATAGAATCGTCAATGATTTGATTTTTCTTTACATTTTTTTTTAATATAATACTTCTTCTTCCGCCAACACCCCGGGCCCGTTCTTCCGGGTTAAGTTGCCGCCGGGATGAGCCCAAAGCCGTTTCCAGGTTACGAATGGATGCCACAAAAGCCTTCATTTCATCGGGTTCAATGGAGAACAAATGTTCCACGCTTGGGGTTGTCCGGTCCAGGGTAATGGTTTTTTCAACCATATTCGCTCCCAGGGCAACAGCAGCGATATCCATCTCCCACCCTGGTGTATGATCTGAAAAAGCAACGGGACACCCGAACATCTGCTTCAGTGTGGGGATCATCTTCAGATTGATGCTCTCAAGGCGGGCTGGGTACCCAGAGGGACAATTGTGAATGATCACATTCTGATTTCCGGCGGCAAGGACCTCATCAAAGGCACGTTCCACTTCGCCTATGGTGGCATTGCCTGTGTCAAGCTGAATAACCGCGCCTGTTTGTGCACAATACCGTATTAAAGGAACGTGGTTGATATCCCCGGAGCAGATTTTTATGGTGGGCGAACCGATTTCCATTAAAAAATCCACTTCTTCTTTAAACGTCACTGTTGAAAAGAAAATAATGCCCAGATCATCACAATAGCTTTTCACCTGACGCCACTGGTCAAAGGTCAGATAACGCCGGGCCAGAATTTCGTACAGTGATTCTGTTTTTGTTTTTCGTTCTCCTGTGTTTTTATCCAGTAAAATCTCATAGGAAAACATCTGGTTTTTATCCGGCACCAGACGATCAGGGTCAAGGATCTGGAATTTAACCGCATCGGCTCCTGCCCGGGCTGCGCAACGGACCAGCTCTTTTGCCGAAGCAAGTCCGTCATGGGTGGGACCGGCTTCAAATACGATAAAAACCTGGCAATCGTCCCCAACGGTTCTATTTCCCAACGGTATTTTCATATACAATCCGAAATTAAAAAGATTTTTGATTCAACACTGCTTTTACGGTATTTGTAGCTGATTTGCCTGGGCAGAACAATAGAATTAAAGCGTTCCTTTGCCATTGGATAATCTTCCGAACGGCAAAGACCGGAAAGTTTTTAATAACCGGTGCACATATCCCTACTTTTATAGAAATAAATATGTTTCTAACGGTCTTCTTACCTGTTTTTTATACCCGGCTAACCAAACCCTGACCCGGATCTGTTTAGCTGTTTTGTCAATAGTGCCGGATGTGTCGTCTATGCACTTTGCTTCGATACGCAAACAGGAAAGGAATTAGGGTATGGACGTCCGCGCGTTGCCATGCTCCACCAATAGGCCTGAACAGGAGTCCTGTCGTAGCATTCAGCCCAGTGTCGGGTTTGTTTGCCTGGTCGTTTCGGCCGCAATTGTCATGCTGGCAATCGTACCGGTGGACTACCGCCTGACGGCCTGGTTGCACAAATGGCAATGGCCGGTGTTGTCAAAAATCATGGAGCAGAGCATTTTTGAGGGAGAAATAATCGGCGGAAGCGATTTCAGTGTGATTCTGCTGATCCTTGTGTTTGCAGGTTATGTACATTGTGTTCTCTTTGGGGATCGGAGCCCGATAAGTCGTTTTCGGCCTCATATGGGATTTATTCTAATCGCATCGTTCTGGACCTGCCTTTGTGATGTGTATGGTCTGAAATGGATCATGGGCCGTGCCAGGCCCGGCCTTGTCATGAACCATGGGGAATCGTTTTCAAACGGGTACGAATGGGGGCCCCATTTTATCACCCATGGGTCTTATAACGGCAGCTTTCCCAGCGGCCATACAACGCTTGCCTTTATCTTTATGTCCCTTGCCTATGTTCTGGCCGGGATTGCCGCCATAGGCGGGATATTCGCCTTACAGGTCTTTGTATTGGTCTTTTTGCCATTCTCAATGCACACTGGTGATGTCCTTGGTGCGGACCATGAGTCTGAGCCACTGGGCCAGCGACTGTCTGGCCAGCATCTTTTTTTCCTGGATCACCATTCACACCCTTTATCACCTGGTCTTCCGCCTGCCCCAAAGGGTTTATAAGCCAGAACATGGCCGTGGGGCCCTGTTCTGGGAAATTCGCTTATGTGTCTATCAGCTGCTGATGCTCATTGGTTTTGTTCTATCCATGAGGGGAAAGTCTGGACCAATATGTGCCTGTACGTTCAGGGCTGGATTATTTTTGCGGCAATCAATCTGCCCTGGTATGCAACGATATTGTATCTGCACGGCATGAAAAATTTGCGTTACTGGTGGAAGACCATGCCCTATAAATCCAAAATTTGGCATACTGGCATAGCAAGATCTCTCGGCACAATTTCCGAGGATCAGAGCACCTTTGAGCTATAATGAAAGTATTGGAGCGGACATGGTGGACATTCTATTAGTAGCCGTCAATGAGACAGGTTCGTCTGGTTCAATGCGA
Organism: uncultured Desulfobacter sp.; assembly: GCF_963665355.1. GTDB lineage: Bacteria > Desulfobacterota > Desulfobacteria > Desulfobacterales > Desulfobacteraceae > Desulfobacter. The sequence goes on along the minus strand of NZ_OY762229.1, from coordinate 1,541,563 downwards.
CAGTATTTATGAAGCCATCCCGTCCGCAAAAATAATTAAATCCTGACATGAGACAACAAATCAAGCCTATATTTTATTTACAAACTCAATTTTATACCATAAAGCTCCTGTATCATGTTGCGCCATTGCTCCAAGGGCATTTTTTTATCGAATGCAATATCTAATAACATCTTGACTCTTCTCCATTTATCCATGAGTAACGGCCAAGGTAATAACGGGCTCGTTCTTCCATCAGGCACTGTTTGCTTCTTAAGCGCTTTGACAAATAAGCTTGTTGAACGATTTCAGACCCGCAGCCGGCCGTGCATTTACACGGGGGCTTATGATCCAGGGCCTGCAGGCCGGTGCTGTTTTGTGCCTTGCCAGGGCCCTGTCGGCAGAGGCGTCTGCCGGGCTTGCTCTGGTGTTTCTGGCCTCCTCCCTGGCCGCTGCGGTCCCGGTGACCATGGGCGGCATGGGTGCCAGAGAACTTGTATTCTTCTGGGCGGCCCCCCATGTCTGCCTGGACAGCACGGTAACCGTTGCCATTGCCCTGCTGTTTTTTATTATAACTCTTATATCAAGTTTGCCCGGAATGTATTTTCACTGGCTGCCCCAAAGGCTTTAAACTGACAGGAATAGACCTGCTGTCAATGTTCAATATTCAATGTTTAATGTCTTTTTACGGTGCATTTTTTCCAGGAAGATGGTAACGACTACATGGTTCCTGAACGGAAACAAGCATATAATCAGCCCTCTTGGGTATGGTAAGATTTCCAACCCGGATATAAAAAAAGCATAAAGCCATGAACACGTCCAATGAATTCCATATCAAATCCAACTCCTCATCCAAGGAGAAACAAGGCCGTGACAGGTTTTTCCGGCAATTTGAACAATGTCCGATTCCCCGGGATGAACTGCTTCGAAACCTGGGGCTGTTCATAAACCGGCAGGCAATATCCCGTATGCTATTTTTTCACGAGCTGTATAAAAAAATTGTGCCGGTGCACGGCATTATTGTTGAGTTTGGTGTCCGATGGGGTGCTGATCTGACACTGCTCTCCTCTTTACGGGGCATATACGAGCCTTACAACTACAATCGCAAAATTGTCGGATTTGATACGTTTTCAGGGTTCCCTTCACTTTGCGGCAAAGATGGTGATGATGAAATTGCAAATCCTGGCGCATATGGCGTTACCCCGGATTATGACGCGTACCTGGAAACTGTTTTAGACTACCATGAGACGGAAAGCCCCATCAGTCATATCAAAAAATACGAACTGGTCAAAGGCGACGCCACACAAACTCTGGAAAACTACCTGGAAGCGCATCCGGAAACAATCATTGCCCTGGCCTATTTTGATTTTGATCTTTACGAACCCACAAAAAGGTGTCTCGAACTGATCAGGCCCCACCTCACCAAAGGCAGTGTTGTGGGCTTTGATGAACTTAACTGCCCTGATTTCCCCGGAGAAACCCGGGCTGTCAGGGACGTCTTCGGCCTGGACCGGTATGCCATACAAAGGCTGGCGTCCAATCCCAATCCGTCCTTTATCGTTATTGAATAGCATTTCAGGCCAAAGTGAATTTCTCAATAAGACTCAATGTCAGTTGATCAAGGCAATTGATGGTAAAATGTGCCTCGTATTCGTAGCCAAGTTTCAGATTGGCGAACATTCCCTGACAGATACGAACGGTTTTAAACCCCAGTTTTTTTATATTTATGAAATCCTTTTGGGGGTTGTCTGCGATATAAACAATATTTCCAGGGGGCGTCTTCTCCAATTTCGCGATCAGGTTGAAACAATAAGCAGACGGCTTGGCGTTTTTCTTGCCGTACTCATGGGTGATAAATATTTTCTTCATCACAGGGGGTAAGCCCAAGGCATTGAGTTTATTTCGTTGAACAACTTTATTTCCATCCGTCACAATATACTTATTAAACTGTTTAAACCTGTCCAGGCATCTGACGGCATCGGGATTAAGCTCAATTTCAGGAGTGTGTAAACGATATACGGATACGCATTTCCCAACGGCAGACTTTGAATACACTTTATATTTCAGAAGCAACGTATCAAACACTTTGCCCCGACCGTTGGTTTCAAGCTCAGAATGCATGATATCGTAAGCCGATTCAGTATCAATACCAAATGTTTTATTTACATATTCAGCAACCTTTAAAAATCCGCTTTGCACGAAGGAAAGCTCATCGTAAAGGGTGTCATCAAGGTCAAATACCAATATCATTTTTCTATAAAAATCTTATCCTTGGGGTACCTGACCTGCTTGATTTTTTTATCTTTATCAAAAACAAAAGGATAGTCGGTGATATCTGCCCCCCGGGATTCAAGAAGAAACCAGTAAAAACTGTCCAGCCCGCAAAAAATACCCAAGGTTGATGCCCCCCCAAAACGTGGATTGCATTCAATAATATGAAAATCGCCTGCATTATCCTGAATCACCTGAAGGATAATATGCCCGTAAAATTCAAAAGGCGCTGCAAACCGTTCACATAGCTGTGCAAGGCGATTATCATAAAATGCGGTTGTCACGCGTGATTCGCCGTTGATCACCTCATCTCTGGTCCGCATAACCATTCCTTTTACCAAGCCGCCCTTGGCAATATATATATCTACACTTATCTCCACACCTTTAATAAACGGCTGAAAAACCGGATTCGACAATATCCGGGCATGGGCCTCAGCCTGGTCCATGGTTAAATTTATGCCGACACCGCTGCTTGCCGTCCCAAAGCGTTCTTTGACAACAAACGCATCTGCCCCAACCTCCTGGGGCGTCAAAAAGGTGGGGATGGCCGGCAATCCGTTCTTTTTCAAACAGGTGTAAAAGCAAAGCTTATCCCCGCACGTAGTTATCGTTTCCAGCCCGGAAATCATAACTCTGATATTTTTTTTTTCGAGACATTGCTTCAATTTTGAAAAATATTCCAGTTCGCCATCCCGGGTGGGGATAATGGCGCTTATGTTTTCTTTTTTGCAGTAAGCTGTCAACTGTTGGGGGGATAGACGGTCAATGGGCGGCATATGCCAGAATCCATCGGCAAAATATGCCCCAAGGCATTTATGATCGGCATCAGCAGCAATTACCTTTCCTAAGGTATCTATTTTCCTGATCCCTTTTTTAACAGACTCAATGAGTGGAATTTTCCCCGACGCAGATGTCACCAGGACATTAACGGCCTGGGGGATGGATTGCGCTTTGTTTTGCTTTTCATATTCAATGATTTTGGGAATAGCATCCTCAAGCTGAGTTTCAGGGAGCCAGCCCGTTTTTCTTTTGAACAGATCCATATTTGCCTGGGACGCCTCATAGGGGATATCCAGATCACTTTCTATCATATCCATCCCGGGAAAATACCTTTTTAATATATTGACGACATCTGCCACTGTGCGGGCATTATCAGTTCCAAGATTAACAATACCGGACAACTCCGGGTGTTCGAGAACCTTAATAATTGCCTGGGCTATGTCCCCGGCATAAATATAGTCAAACAGCCCCTTCTTGTTATAAACCTGAATGGTTTCGTTGTTTAACAGTGCCCGAACCCACCGGGAAATAACACAACGGGAGCCGCGCCCATACCCCCGGAATATTCGAAGCATAACCGAAGAGAATTGCTCTTTGCAAAAAGCGTTAAGAAAATTTAATTCCATCTCATGAAACAGTTTGGCGCTTCCGATCAAGTTCCTGGGGGCTATTTTATCGGTTTCAACCAGCCGGACAGCCTTTTCACGGGGATGATCAAAGGTGTACAGTTCGGGGCTGTATACCAGATAGCTGGAAGGAAAAATCACGCGTTTTAAAGAAGAAGAGCCTTTTAAAAGAGTCATCAGGTGATGGCTTAAGGCTATATTATGCCTGAAATTTTCTTCCCAGAATTCATATGATTCAATGGATCTTTCGAAGGTTGCTGCAAGATGAATAAACACATCCGGCTTGAACAGGTCAAGTTCTTCTCTGGATATATAATTCAGATCCCCCTGCCTATATTGTATCCTGGGATCAAAGGCTTTGGGGACAGGTTTTAAATCGCCCACCAACAGAGAGGCGCCTTCCCCATGAAGTTTTGCCACCAGTTCCCGTCCCACAACACCGGCTCCACCGCTAATAAATATTCTTTGATTCTTCATAATCACTTTTTACCATTCCATGAATCAGTGAATCAATGGATGCCCCGTTGATAATGACATGCTCCTTTAGCCGGCCTTCCAATGCGAATCCGCTTTTTTCAATGATCTGAATATGTTTTTTGCGCATGTCATAGGTCTCTAAAAACAGACGATTCAAACCCAAATCGGTAAATGAGATATGTTTAATGATTTCCAGGAAGCACTGAAAATCATTTTGATAGGTCTGACTGTCATAAACGCGATCACTGTCAACCAGGAAAGATATCTCCCCACGCTTGTCTTCCCAGGAGATATGGACCAAGCCGCCATATCCAATACACGCATCTTCCTGCAATATACTGAAAAGTATCTGCCCGGGATGGTTCTGCCCATAGGTTGGAAAAACAATCTTGTTGTAATAATTTTTTTGATCTTGATCCGTAAGGATGTTTTTTTGCCTCAGGATATCAATCTGGTCATTACGCCACGCTTTGATTTTTAAAATATCCTGCCTTCGAAGGGCTACAAGAGTATAGCCTTGAAACGAATATGAATCCCGGGGCAAAACAATATACTTTTCCAAAGCCCCCCCCCCCCTTAGATTAAAAGACCTGTTTTATCCACCAGTATCCAATCCAGAGGTGTCCCTTTTTTGATGTCCCGCAATGCCCGGGTTCCAAGAACCTTGTTCAGATGTTTGGGTGCCAGGCCATATCCCGGACGGATGGACCTTATATTATCAGCCGTAAAGCACGCCCCTTTTCTGATATCAGCCACAGCAAAAAGAGATCGTCCGTGCAAACGAGATTTCAATTTTTTTTCCGTCATGCTGTAATCCACTGCCCCAAGCGCTTTTTCCACCTGGCGGATATCCCAAACCATTTGGGCAAACGTTTCAGGCTCTATTGAAAAAGAGGCATCCGGCCCGCCAACCGATCTGTCGAGAATGAAATGTTTTTCAACAACCGTTGCGCCCACAGCAACTGCGGCAACCGGCACAATGTTATCCATGGTGTGATCGGACAGACCGACCTGAACGCCAAATCTTTTTTTCATATCCGGGATGGTTTTTAAATTGGCCTCTTCAATCCGGGCTGGATACGAAGAGGTACACTTCAGCAAAATAATCTGTTCATTGCCCATCCGACGACATGCATCAACAGCCGCCCCAATGTCGTCAAGGCCAGCGATGCCAGTGGAAATCATCACAGGCTTTCCTCTGGATGCGATGTACTCTATGAGGGAAATATCCAGGATTTCAAATGAAGCCACTTTATACGCAGGAACATTCAGTGCTTCCAGAAAATCAACGGCTGTGTTGTCAAACGGTGTGGAAAAAAAGACAAGGCCCAGGCTTTTGGCGTAGGCCATCAACTCCTCTTGCCACTGCCAGGGCGTAAAGGCTTCCTGGTACAGGTCATGGAAAGTTCGGCCATCCCAGATGGTTCCTTCATTGAGTATAAAACAGGGATTATCACAAGCCATTGTGATGGTGTCCGGTGTGTATGTCTGTATTTTAAGGGCATTTGCACCGGCATCTTTGGCGGCTTTTATCGTCTTTTTCGCTATATCAATACTGCCGCCGTGATTTGCCGACAGTTCCGCCACAATAAAAGTGGAAGACCCGATTTCAAACCCGTCAATAATGATCGGCATTTTGTCTCCGTCCTGGGGCAATCTCCCCCAAAAGCAATGGGGCAATCCGGCAGGCAATATCGTAATCCCCAGGCGTATCCAGATCTATGGCCCGGATCCAGGGAATTTTATATCCAAGCATTTTATCCGTATAAAAGCTTTTCTGCTGCACAAAATCTTTTGTCCTGACCCAGTAAAGCGTACCGTTGCTGGCCACAAGCTGTGGATGAAACTGGGACTGGAGCATGCACTCCTGCCACCTGGGTTTTAAAAAGCCCTCAGCATCTTTTTCCAGGGATTGAAGGGGCTGAAGATTGAAGTCAGATACCCCCATAACGCAATTTGCCCTGGTGTCTTTTTCCACCATGGCAAGGGCGGAGCAGATATCCTCGGGCGTAATGAATATGGCTGTGGCATAAATACAGCAGAACCAGTCCGATGTGATTTCTTCGTGTTCAGACAGGCGGGCCAGCACATCCAGACACACCTGGGCCACTGTGGACTGATCCCGGGTCAGGTGATCCGGCCGGTTCATCACTTCAGCCCCTGCGCCAAGGGCAATGTTTCGGATCTCTTCATCTTCGGTGGAAACGATGACCCGGTCAAAACAACCGCTGTCCAGGGCCGCTTTCACCGGGTAATGGAGCATGGGCCGCCCCAAAACAGGCAGAATATTTTTCCGGGGCAGCCGTTTGGATCCCCCCCGGGCAGGAATAACAGCTATCCGGGCCGTCATTGCGCGTTTAAACCTTTTATAAGCGGCTGTATTAACGTCCGCATCTGTTCCACAGTCAGGAAATGGGGGTTGGTTGCCGAACTGTACTCAAATCCCTCCGGGACCGGTCCTCGGAATCCGTCCATGGGCATTTGACCCTTATTAAAAAAACTGAAATCAGGCTGAATCACATAATAGTCGCCGAACTCAACAGCCAATCTTGATACATCCTCCGGAATCATCACCTCATGAAGTTTTTCCCCGGGGCGGATGCCGATAATTTCATGCCTGCAATCCGCACAGATGGCGCATGCCAGATCCGCAATGGCCATGCTGGGCAGTTTGGGCACAAACAGTTCCCCGCCCACCATCTTTGAAAGGCACTGAAAAACAAAATTCACGGCCTGGTCCAGGGTAATCCAGAATCGTGTCATCCTTAAATCCGTAATGGGCAGCACACCTGAACTTCTTTTTTCAAGGAAAAAGGGAATCACGCTGCCCCGGCTGCCGATGACATTGCCATACCTGACAACACTGAATATGGTTTTCACTTTTCGACCCGTGTACGCATTCCCGGCAATAAAAATTTTATCCGAACATAATTTGGTCGCGCCGTACAGGTTCACCGGATTTGCCGCTTTATCCGTGCTGAGGGCCACCACTTTCTTCACATTTTGATCAATGGCCGCATCAATGACATTCTGGGCCCCGATGATATTGGTTTTCACGGCTTCAAACGGATTGTATTCAGCCGCAGGCACCTGTTTCATGGCTGCCGCATGAATGACGATATCCACACCGGAAAAGGCCCTGTACAGCCGGTCTTTATCCCGGACATCGCCGATGAAATATCTTAAGCGTTCATTCTGGGCCGCCGGAAACATCTGCTGCATTTCAAACTGCTTGAGTTCATCCCGGCTGAGGATAATCAATTTCTGCACCGCATACCGTTCAAGGATCATCCGGACGCACTGTTTCCCAAAAGAGCCTGTGCCGCCGGTGATCAGCACTACCTTGCCATCCATGTTTATATGAAAGTTCCCATAAAGGTTATAAGCACTGTTCCACCATAAATTTTAATTTCTTGAAAAGCAAAACAAAACTGTGGCAGGATGGGTGATTCGTACAAGGTTTGTCACTTTAAATCGCTGACCCTCGGAATTGCAATGGAACATAGAACTAAGCCTGTCGTATATTGGGTGCTCCAGGACAATCAGGTAACCGCCAATCTCATTGATTTCTTTGAACTGATTCAAACAAGGGTCAAAGAATTTTTAACATTGAAATTTCTGGTGCCCGAGGCATCCACAAAGACCCTGAAACAAGTCTCAAAACTAAACCCTGTGATTTTCGGCGTGGCACATGGTCAAAAGCAGAACTCTTATGAAGGATACGCCCTGAAAAAGGAACAGCTTGCAGATCATGCCTTTTCCGACGGGCTCAAATTCTGGCAGGCCCTGCTGCTGGATGATCTTGGCGGTGGAATTCTTCTGCAGACGCGATTGGGAGTGCCCAATGAAAAAAATGTTGCGGGAATTGTTGTCCAGATCCCCACACCCTTGGGATCTTCAGGCAATGAGGAAAAAATTTTTTATGCCTGGATTCACCTTGCAAAAACAAATAATGTGCCGGTTGTCGGATACGAGCTGCTTTCCCTGGCTTCCCGGTGGACCCTGGCACCGTCCCTGATGGACGGCCTGATCACCACCCAGGAAGCCAGCTGGGACTATCTGAACAGCCCGGATGCGGATCTTGATACAAAAATATGGAGAATCCCCAGATTTGAAGGCCGATTTTTTTCCCCTGCCACCCATCCGTTGTGGAGAAAAGGCATGGGACTTCGCTACACATCCCATGACATCCCGGACGGGAAAACCATTCTTTATATTGCCCACAACGTGGCCATGACATACGAATACAAGGATCTGTTGCGCCACCTGGCTCCCATGGGGAAGGATCTGCACCTGATGTTCTCCTGCGGCAAGGACCAGGTCAGGGGCTCCCACACCCACCAGCAGATCATTGAAACCATATGCAGAAACGAACTGCCCTGCTTTTCATTTTCCTTCCATGATATAAACCGGCCGTCGGAAATCACCATGGCTGACGCACTGGTGTGCTGCGCGGACTGTTACAGCGCGGAAGTGGCTTCGGCCGTGGGTATTCCCACTATCATTTTTGACGCCATGGTGCCTGAAAATGTTCAAGGGTATAAAATCTGGATTCAAACCTCCCGGGCACTGGTCCGGCATGTAAAACAGATTATCTCTCGCCGCAATGAAGAGACCGAACTGTCCTATATCTTAATTGACATCACAAAAAAAACTCTTGGGTCCCGGACACGGAAAGGAAAGATCAAAGGAAATATTAATGGATAGGTTCTGGAAAAATAAAAAAATCATTGCCTTTGTCGCCCTAACCCATCACACCCGTTTCATTGTACCTGTTATGGAAAAACTGTCCGCCCTTGGCGCGGACACCCGGTATGTTGTGGCCCAGGCAGAAAGAAGCCAGGAAATAACAGCTGTGGAGTGCGGCCTGAACTATGTCCACATATTTGATTACCTCTCTTTGGAAGATAATAAGGATATACACGACAACTATCTGAGGGCACGCCGGGTGTTCAGCCAGGCATTGTGCAGCGATCCCGCCCTGGCCACCCAGGTGGTGACGGTGACGGACAAAACCCTTTATGCCACGGCCCAGGAATATATTGGTTTCAAAAATATGATCCGTGTGGAAAAACCTGATATTTGCCTGGCCCTCCATGAATTAAACAGATGGGGGAAAACCCTGGCATTCTGGGCAAAAAAATTCAATGTTCCATTTATATCCCTGCAGGAGGGACTGGGGTACAACCAGGATTTCGGGTATACCGGTCATGTCCAGTATTCCACCCTGAGTCTTGTCTGGGGAGAACGGATCAAAAAGAAATTCAGTGACTATGAAGCCCCGGTGGAAAGAATCATTCCTGTGGGCAATACACATATCTCCCGGGAAAAGGAGTACCAGGAAAAAAATAATATCCGGGGAAAAATGAGAGAAACACTCCGGTTGAAGGGAAAAACTGTTCCTTTGCTCATATTCACGTCACACCCACCTGAGCTCAATAAAATCGAATGCCTGCTGGAAACAGTTGCAAAACAGTCCCATTTGAAGATGATTATCAAATTTCATCCAGCCTGCAAGTACCCGGTTTATGAAGCGTGGACAGGTGCAATACCCAAGTCCTGGCATAAAAGTCTGATATTTGTCCATGGAAGTTACAGTGTTTATGATCTAATGTCCGCCAGCGACCTTTGCGTCCTTGCTGCGCCGTCCACAACCGGAATAGAGGCCATTGCCCTGGGTGTTCCCCTGGTGCAGCTGGCCGGACTGACCAGGATTGATTCGCATTACTCTTTTTCCCGGCAGGGGGTTGCCCTTGAGATGAATCCGGCACAATTGGCCCGGGCCCTGGCAGACAAAATGGATTTTAAAGGAAAAATCTGCACCGAGTCCATTGACCTGTTTTTTAAAAATGAGCTGACCCAGACCACCGGTGCCACTGAACGAATTATTGAAATTATGGGAGAGATTATTAAAGCCAATGCCCCTGAACCAATTACACCTTTACCAAGGGGGTTGGCCCCGTCTTATGAGTGGTCACTGATTATCCCTGTGCCTGCTGATTCGTCCAATGAGTTTCTTTTTCAGCTTGAACATGTTACCCGCCATTCCGAAGGACAGGGGCGGTATGAGGTGATTTTAATTGAACCAGAAACCATCTCGCCTGAAATTAACACGGTTCTGGCTTCCCTTTCAGGAGACGTGATCCGTTTAAAAACAGATCCGGGGCAAAATACCTGGGCCTGCATTAATGACAAAGCCCCTGGTGTCATGACAGGAAAAAAAATTGCTGTATTAACGGAATTAGCCTGCCCCCTGGCAAACTGGCTGGCCGAATTGAACAGGGCATTTTCCACCCATGGTCCGGATAAAATTTTTGGCGGTAAGGTGATCAATTCCCATGGAAGCATTGTCCATGCAGGCATGGTTCTCAACGCCAACAACGCCCCGGTATCAGCCTACCTGCACCTGGGTGCCGACTTTGCTCCGGCCAACAGGGAACAAAGTTTTCCCATGGTGGATCATATGGTCTGCCTGTCAGCAGATCTTTTTTTAAAACTGGGCGGTTTTTCGCCCAGAGCCGGGATCTACGCGCTCATGGATCTTTGCCTGAAAGCCCGCTGCAGGACAAACAACAACACTGCATGTATTTTTCTGCCCGGTCTTAAGATCCTGAAAAATTATTCTAACCAATCCCCCCCTGCCAAAGATGCTATTTTCTTTTTTGCCAGATGGCATGCAATACTCTGGGATAATGAGGACAGCCTGTATCAAAGTCAGGGCATTTCCCACCAGCAGTTAGATGCCGTACGCATGGCCCGGGCCCAGCAGACAGCCCCATGATTGAAATAAATTCATCCATCTGTGTCCAGTCATTTTATTTTCATTTTTTATGTATAAAGTATTACCACCTTTTGCCGATAAATATCTTTAGAATTCATGAATACACAGAAGTGAAAGAAAAAGAGGGGAAAAAAGCTGAAGCCCTTTGACTGCACAGTACAGGAAATGAGTTCCTTGCAGTCTGATGTCCCACAAATTTTTAGTGCAGCCCATGAATGACGAAAACCAGGTAAGCGTCAGGTGGCTGCAAAAGGAGCGTTAGGTTAATATGGTATACAATGCCCTTAGTTCTTATCAAAAAGTCCAGATCAGCAGTGAAATCAATCCCCAGAAATTGATTCTCATGCTTTACGAAGGTGCCATCAAACGCATTACCTTTGCCCGGGAAGGCGTAATAAATAAAAACCCCAAGCAACGGGGAGAAAATCTGAGCAAGGCCATTGCCATTATCTCAGAACTTAACACATCCCTGCGTAATACCGAGGATGAGCAGATTGCCTTTTTAAGAAGCCTTTATATTGCCATGATGCAGGAATTAGCCAAAGTTTCCGTCACCAACGACATTCAGACCCTGGACCGGGCAATCAAATACCTGATGGAACTTAAACGGATATGGGAAACCACTGTAATGGGGCAGAACAATACGGCCAAAGGCGCTGACACTGAAACCTCCCAGAAGAAAAAAGTTTCCTCCATGGGCTATTCAGGGTATGAAAAACATGGCTACAGAACAAGCATTGCCATTTAAGCAGCAAGGACTATATATGAAAGATCCAGCAGCGCATGTTTCGGAACAGTGCAATGAATATGAAACGCTTCAGGCCAGGCACTTAGATCTGCTTAAGGCCGAGCAGTTGCCGGATATAGCCCAAATGACCATTGAGCGCAGAAGTGTCTCGGAAAATCTGAAAAGTGCCATAGAAGAATTTATCAGCACAGTAACACAGTCCACGTCTTTGTCCGATGGCCAGGAGATGGAAGAAATTAAACAGCGCCTCGGGCTGATCCTAAGGGTTGACGAAACCATCGGGATTGAGATACAAAGGCATAAAAAACAATTGGAAAAAAGCCTTAAACACCTCAAGCATGGGAAGACAACCCTGGCGAACTACCGGCCGTCAAAGGACCGCCCAAGACTGATCAGTATCAGCCGGTAGGAATTGCTTATCGCAGGAAGGCAATAAAAATGGATGTAACAGCAAAGGCAATAACCACACCAGACAGACCTGAAACCAGCATTAGGGGTCAGGAAACTGTCCCAAAAACACAAGGCACAGACCCTGCTGCACCGTCCGGGTTAAAGCAGGTCCCCCCTTCTTTAGAAAACACAAACACCAAGCCGACCGAAAGCCAGGCATCTGATCAAAAAAATGAGGACACCAAAGATCAGACCAAATTGACCAGAAAAGATGTTGAAGAGATGGTCCAAGCCCTTGAGGACTTTGCCAAAACGGTTCAGACAAGGCTCAATTTTACCATTGACGACGGCACCGAAGATGTGGTGGTCAAAATTATGGACAAAGAGACCGATGAAGTCATCAAGCAGTTTCCCGCCGAAGAAATTCTTGAGCTTCGTGAAAAAATGCAGGATCTGAGCGGCCTTCTCTTCAGTGCAGACATCTGATATTCTTTATTTTGTTTTTTAATGTTCAGTTGTAATGCCGTGATGCTAATCAGCCTCTGGTCGTTCCGTGTCGTTTGAATACGGAAAATGAATTCGGTCCAATTTTATAATGTACTCTCTCTGGGATTATTTTTATCTCAACGGTCTTTCTGACGCCGAAGCCCCAGCCGGGCACAGCAACAACATGTTGTGGCTGTGCCCGGCTGGGGCCATATTTCAAACTTAATCATCTTTGTCAAACGTTCGTCATACTTTGCTTGACAAAAAGCGTCTTCCTATCCCTACGGCCACGGGCTGACCTGGCTTATCAACCCAGCCCAGCCCATGGCTGTTATTCAAACATATAAGCGAGCTATGAAAATAAGCATTTAGCGGTTTTTATTCCATTTCATATACTTTTTTTCCATTTACGATGGTTGTCACAACTACCGTTTCGGCAATGTCCACCGGATCAATCATTGTAATATCTTTTTCTAAAATCACAATATCTGCTTTTTTGTCACATTCAAGAGATCCGATTAAATGTTCCATAAACATCTGTTTTGCTCCGTTTATGGTATACATGCGCAGCATTTCCATAACAGTTGCAGTTTGAGATGCATCCCGCACATAGGCATCATCGCCCTGAATGCCCGGGTAAGGTGCGCCTTGAGTGACACCGGTTTCAATCCCGGCAAGCGGCCGGTCATCTGGCGTAACAGGCTGATCAGCGGATCCTGAGATATGAATACCTGATTCTAACATGTCGCGGATGGAATATTCCTGGTCAAATCTCTCCTGGCCAAGCATCTGGAGTTCCAAAGCTGCAAATATCGGATCAGCATAAAACCATATGGGCTGCATTGCTGCATAAATATCCATCGCGCCCATCCTCGGAATATCTGTTGGATAAATCAAATTAGCATGTACAAGGGTGTGCCTTGCTTCACGCTCGCCATTTTTCTGATATGCGTCTTCTACAGCATCAATAAACAAACGGGATGAAGCATCACCCATGCAATGGGCCTGCATTTGGTATCCGGCAGCATCCACAGCAGCAAAAAATGCCTTGAAGGCATCTTCATCCCAGTTGCATGTGCCCCGATAGTCGGCGTCTTCACCGGCTGTTAGCGCATAAGGTTCCAGAAGATATGAAGTTTTACCTTCCGGGACACCATCCAGAAAGGTTTTTACCCCGCATACTGCCTGCCAGTCTGAAACGTACTGCTGTCCGTCATTCAATTCCTGAATTGCCTCTTCGGCTGACTTATCAGGATAAGCAACATTAAGGAAATTAACGCGCATTCTCAGTTTTCCTTTTTTTGCATAATCATCCATAATCGGCCATACCGTTGGAGCAGCCAAATCGGCGGCGGCGTTAGTAGCGGCGGTAATACCTTTCGACAAAGACTCGTCTTCATACTGTTCCCAGGCCTTCATAAATACTTCAGTTGTAATTTCGGGACGCTCCAAGAGGTCCGGGTGTAAAAGGTCTCTGGCATCCGAAAGATATCCGGTAGGCTCTCCGAATTCATCCTTGAAAATCGTTCCTCCCGGCGGATTTTCCGTCTTACTTGTTATGCCTGACATTTCAAGTGCATAGGAATTTATGAGTACACCATGCCCGGACGTATCTGAGAGTAATACGGGTTTATCGCTTACTATCTCATCGATAAAACTCTTGTTGGGCCCAGCGTCACCAAAAAGGTTGATTTGTAATCCCTTGCCGCTAAGAAAGGCATCATCTTCATGTTCCTTGGCATATGCCCTTAAAGCGTCCCGATATACATCAAGATCCGCTTCAAGCGCTCCTAACATTAAATTTGTTAAACTCTGTAGCTGGCCTCCAGGCGGATGTCCATGACCATCAACAAACCCTGGCAAAGCCATTTTCCCTTCAAGATCTATGACTTCTGTATTTTTACCAACATATTTTTCAACGGTTTCATCGTCACCGACATAAAGGATCGTGTCATCGTCAATTGCAATTGCTGAGGCAACCGTATCATTTTCGTCCATCGTGTAGATCATCCCGTTTTTAAGCACCATTGTTGCCCGGGTTGGGGTACCATCATCGTTACAGCCTAATATGAAAATCTGAATTCCAATGAGGCACAGCATTACAATATATCTGACTTTAAATCTTCCATGCATTGTTCTCTCTCCTTGAAATAAAAAAGCTAACTTATGAGAATCCTTCCTGATTTACGATCATAAATAAAATGACTTCCGTGTGAACAAAGTATTGCCATGTTATATCTTCCGGGAGATGTATCATCTCCGTAAATCTTAAGTTAACAATTTGATTTTTATTTATTTTTATAATTTATGATTCTGTAAGGCCCATGGTCACAATTAAATCTGATTATGGATTTAAACAAATTTCAATTTCATTCTTTGCTCCTTTCATTGCTGTTCTTGGCAAACGTTTGTTGCCGAAAATCCTCGGCAGCTCATAAATTAATTTTGTGCATTATCAATTCAATATATTTTTAAAAACACAATAGTGTATCTTTTAAACACACCTATATGTTACCTTTGTTCGAATGTCAAATCGTTTATACCGAATTTCGACGCAACTCGACGATTAAAGTATCGTGATCGAACTTGATTCGAATCGGTAAAAAAGAGTAAGATACTATATTTTATATTCGTTATTGATAAAGCACTAACCAACAAGAAGAGGTGACCGTTTGAATTCGACGCTCGATGATATCGACTCTAAAATTATCAACTTACTCAAAAAAAATGGACGTATGCCAAACACAGAGGTTGCCGCCGTGGTGAATCTGTCAGAAACTGCGATCCGCAATCGGGTGAAACGACTGATAGACGATGAAATAATTCAAATTGTCGCTGTCGTGAATCCTCGAAAAATAGGCTATGAATTGGAAGGAAACATTAAAATCAAGACCAATCCCCAAAAAAACAACCAAATCAAAAAAAAGCTCCTGGAACTGAGCTGCATTTGGTATCTGGCTCACCTGGCAGGCGCGTTTGACTTTGATATGGAATTCCATGCTAAATCCCAGGAGGAGCTGCGGGACCTCATTGAGGCCGTGAACCAGATTGATGGAATACTTGGCACAGAAATTTCTATTAGGATAGAACTGCTTAAGAATCGTTATGATCTGGAAAAGTAAAACAATCTTTTTTTCACAAGGCCGCAAAATAAAGGCAACGGGCAGTGGAATATCCCCAGGCTCAGAGAATTGCTTGAGAAGATCCTGCCTGAGAATAGTATGTTCAATGATTTTGAAGTGGAACGAATAAAGATAGATCGTGTGAGGAACGAACCACTATCTATCCTTCTCATGCTTCCTTCAGACATCCCGTTTCCGGTAATGCCCTTGCCTTGTTGGCGTTCCCCTTCCGTCTGGTAACGGCGGGTTTGTTACCGACCATTTGAACCGGTATTTCAGCAAGCGCGCCATGCCAGGCACACGTGAGTCCCCCGGCAGAGCCAGGGGTTTGCCTAAGGGCAATTAATATAGAAGTCGATAAAAATTTGGACGGCGTGACCTGGGCGTAGCAGACTGTTCCCTGCTGGCGTGGCGATTTCTCAGGGTTCCCTGCTCATGCGCGTCATTTGAAATGGGTCAAATGTGACCGTCTGGGTACATTTGATCTTTTTTATCCGGTCGTTAAAGACTTTCCACATCGTTTTCCAATTTGACTTTGTTTATTAATCAATATGTTACAGAGCATGTGCTGGTGTATTCTGTCCTGGCACATAACGTGAACTATATGTCTAAAGAAATCATCCCTAAAGGATAAAAAAGATATGAAAAAAAACGGTAGTATACTATACGACCTTTGATGAGCGGTTTCCAGGCAAAATGAGTGAACTGCCATATGGATCACATTACCCAGGGACATCAGTTTGCCCAGATCATTGTGTGTGCCTTTAAACAAAAATTTCAGGAAAACTTCAACCACAAATAATAACTCCGTTTTTCATGAACCGGTTTTAAAAGAAAAACGGAACGGTGTTGGCGCAGCAAAAGGGAGAATGATTATCATGTGGCTAAACGCATCTTGTCTAATTGAATTTAAAATGTCGGTTCCAACACCATTTTTGCTGATGCTTCGCCCCCGTAGTGGATGTCAGCAGTGGATCACACGCGAAGAATATATCCTGTCACCCGGCGTACCAGCGGTAGAGTTTACTGATTCGTTCGGGAACCTATGTCAAAGATTAGTTGCACCCGCCGGTCTCTTTTCAGTTAGTACGTCCGTTGACATCGAAACCGCTGAGGCGTCCGATACTGCACCTGGCGCACCGTTTATCGCAGTGCAACACTTACCTTATGAAGTTCTGCCTTTCCTGTACCCAAGCCGGTATTGTGAATCGGACCGTTTCACACAAATGGCTGCATTGGTTACAACGGACCGCCTCTTAGGATACGATCAATGCGATGCCATTGTAAATCATATCCGGGATACGATACGGTATGCACCCGGCCTCGGGCAACAAATAATAAGTGCCTCTGAAGTAAATCAGCTTGGACAAGGCGTCTGTCGGGATATGGCCCATTTGGGAATTGCCTGCTGCCGGGCGCTGTCGATCCCTGCCCGCATGGTGGTGGGTTACCTTGAATCCCTTGAACCAATGGATCTGCACGCCTGGTTTGAGGCATATGTTGGAAATCGGTGGTACACATTCGATCCGACACGACCCGATCTGAAAGGAGGCCGTATTGCAATCGCCTTTGGCCGGGATGCAGCCGATGTTGCAATCTACACGCAATTCGGAGACCCGGTGGAGCTGTTAAATATGAACGTCCAGGTTCATCGGATACCCGGCCCGGCATATCAAAGCAGGATTCAATAAACAACTTAGGATTCACGAATGCAAAAAAAATTTTTAGATATTTTCACTGATATTCTCAGTTCAGTCCGTGAACCGTTGATGATCCTTGATGCTGATTTGAAAATTATCAAAGCAAATAACGCTTTCTACACGTCTTTTTGTGCCAGGCAGGAAGAGACCGAAGGGGTTTTAATTTATAATCTTGGCAACGGGCAGTGGAATATCCCCGGGCTCAGAGAATTGCTTGAGAAGATCCTGCCTGAGAATAGGGTGTTCAATGATTTTAAAGTGGAACACTCCTTTGATGTCATTGGGCCTAAAATCATGCATCTGAATGCTATAAGAATTTATAACGATCTTAAAAAAGTGGAGCTGATTTTACTGGCCATTGAGGATGTGACTGAAAAAGAACATTACAAGCGCAATCTTGAAGATATAGTAAAAGAAAGGACCACCCAACTTGTTCTGGAAAAACAAAAGACCGAACAGGAAAAGAGACTTACAGAAAAAGCCTTTAATGAAATAAAAGTACTGAAAAAACAACTTGAAGATGAACGCGCGTATCTTAAAGAGGAGATCAAGCTGGAACATAATCACGAGAGCATTATCGGTCACAGTGACGGGCTTAAATATGTGCTCTTCAAGGTTGAGCAAATTGCAGACAGTGACACAACCGTTATGGTTCTGGGTGAGACAGGTACCGGCAAGGAGCTTGTGGCCCGGGCAATTCATAGCAACAGCAGCCGGAAAAACCGGGCACTGATCAAAGTCAATTGCGCGGCATTGCCCTTAAATCTTATAGAAAGTGAGCTTTTCGGCCATGAAAAAGGGGCATTTACCGGCGCAGACCGCAGCCACAAGGGACGATTTGAGATTGCTGACAAAGCCACCCTGTTTCTGGATGAAATCGGAGAACTGCCCCTGGAATTGCAGTCAAAGCTGCTCAGAGTAATTCAGGATGGTGAATTTGAACGGTTGGGCAATTCGCACACCATTAAGGTGGATGTAAGGATTATTGCCGCGACAAACCGGAATCTTGAGGACGAAGTTGAAAAAGGGCGTTTTAGAAAAGATTTGTGGTACCGGCTCAATGTCTTTCCGATTACCATGCCGCCTCTGCGTGAAAGGAAAGAGGATATCCCCCTCCTTGCTGATTTTTATATTGATAAAATCTCCCGCAGACTTGGAAAGCAAATCAAGGTGATCCCCCAAAATGTAATAAATGCCCTTTTAAACTATCACTGGCCGGGAAACGTTAGAGAGTTGGAAAATGTTCTTGAACGGGCAGTGATCAATTCGTCAGGCCCTAAACTCTACCTGGCGGATGATCTGGACAGATCCTGCAGACATTTGAGTAAAGACTTAAAAACCCTGGAAGCGGTTGAACGCGATTATATCATCCGCGTGCTCGAAAAGACCCACTGGAAAGTCAGCGGTAAAAACAGTGCTGCCCAGATTCTTGGCCTTAATCGCAGTACATTGCGTGCCCGCATGCGTAAACTGGATATTGTTCCCCCTAAGAGATTTCCTTTTGACTGCCAATGAGATTCACTTTTCGCTGAGGCCGATCCTCCTGCAGCCATAACCGTGATCCGGTACATGGACCTGTACAAAAGGCACGATCTGACCCATTGAACAAATAAGACCGCTTTCAGCCCCGCCACTCTCTTTAAATGAGCCCTCGCCTTAGGGTGTTTCTCCTTAAAATCCAGCATCATAAAAGAACAATTTCCTCTGTCAGAACCATGGTGCAATGATTGCACTGTTAAAGGAGCGAACACTCCCATGGTCGGGAAATGAGGGAAAAGAGGGCAATGGGGAAAACTGATTTTAAACCAGGAGAAAAGATTATGGGTGACAAAGGGAAACGAGACAAAGGCAGGCGTGAAAAACAGAAAAAAGCCAAACTGACGCCCAAAGATGAACGCAAACAAACAAAGCAACATAGCCCTCCGGAAGCAATTTCAGGGAGAGGCTCCAGTGATGTTTAACCGTCTTGTTTATTTCAATAGTCCAGCATGCTTTTAAGAGGAGATTCGAATGATGATTGTCAGAATGACTCTCAAAGCACATCCGGAAAAACATCTGGAAGTGCTGCAAACCCTTCTCTCCATGATGGAACCGGTGAGAAGGGAACCCGGCTGCAGAAGCTGTTGTGCCGTTTGCGACATTACCGATGAGAACCGGTTTACACTGCTGGAAGAATGGGAAACCCCAAAAGACATGGACAATCACATCCAATCACATCAGTTCGGTGTGCTTCTGGGAACAAAGACACTATTATCTGAACCGCCCAGAATTCAGATTCATACAGTGTCCCATACCCGGGGGATGGATACTGTCCAGGCGCTCAGGCAAAAAAAAGGCTGATGGCATAAAATTGTTCAAAGACCCAGGCTGATATCTTCAGCCCGGAATTTATGCGGATACGGGTTCCATTGCAGGAAAATTTATAAACGATATATTTTCTAACGCGGGAAACCCGCAACCCAATTGCCCCGCCTCATTTTCTTATTTTTCGACAGGATCCGACAGGAACTGAGGAATAAGCCACTAAATCCATGATTCATCCCATTTGCATGAATTGTGTCTCATAAAGGAACTGACTATGACAGAGAACCAGACCAATCAATTCAAGGACTATTTGACCAGGGCGAAGAGGCCCTTAGGCGGTTTTTTCTCAAATCTGCGGACGGGTGTTGGATTTCAAATTCTGCTCATATTGGCCGTAATTTTATACCTTTGCTATAGATTTTTATTCGCCTACGTAGAGCCGGGTGAATACGGCATTAAAGTGGTCCGTGTGGGGATGGCCCGGGGGGTTCAAAAAGAAGTTTACCATGCCGGGCTGACATTTGTCCTGCCGTTCGGGCTGCAGCGGATGTATCGCCTTCCCAAGGGTATCCAGGTGCTGGAGCTGACCAATTTCCCTGAAACCGCAGCCGGTGGCGCCAGAAAAGACCGTGCTGCCCATATCCAGACCTCGGACGGTTTTTTTGTGGATGTTGATGTATCCATGCTCTACCACATCAAGGACCCCTACCTGGTATTTACCACCATCGGCCCGGGCAAACTGTACGAAGACAACGGTATCATACCTAAAGCCGAGCCTGCCTTGAAAGAGACCCTGGGCAAACTGACCACCGAAGAATTTTATAACAGCCCTCTGCGGGTTAAGAAGGCTGAAGAGGCCAAAGATAATCTTAACCGGGAACTCAATCTGAAGGGGATTGAAGTGGACCAGGTGCTGGTCCGCTATTTCAGATACAGTCCTGAAATCCAGAAAAATATTGAAGCCAAAAAACTTCAGGATCAGATGGTCTTCACCAACCAGGCCGCAGCCCGGGCAGCCAAGGAAGAAGCCCAGTTAAAAAAGATTGTCCAGGAGGGCATGGTCATCGCCGCCGTTGAGATCGAAACAGGCAAAGCCTATGTGACTCGCAAAATTGCGGAAAAAGACCTCTATGTCCGTAAAATAAAGGCCAATGCCGATCTTCTGGTGAAACTGTCGGAAGCCGAACAGGTGCGCTTGAAAAATGAAGCATTAAAAGGCATTGGGTCCGACCGCATGGTGGGCTTAAAGATGGCCCAGGCGTATAAGGGCCTTGATCTGATTATCCTTCCCAGCGACGGCGCCCATGGGGTCAATCCGCTGGATCTTAGCAACACACTGAAATTATTTGACGTTCGCCAGGGAGGTGACAATTGAAGCGTTTTATCCTTTTTATAGTTCTGATGACGGCTTGTCTTTCGGCTACGGGCTGTATGTTCCATACCACAGGAGAAACCGAGGTCGGTGTCCGGACCCGGAAAATCGGCCTGTTTGCCCCCAAAGGTGTGGAGGACCATGTGTATGCCCAGGGCTCAACCTATTTTTTCCTGCCCTTTATCAATGACTGGCATGTCTTTGACACCAAGCTGCAGAATCTGGAAATGACCTTTTCAAAAAGCCGGGGGGACCGCAGAGCCCAGGACGATCTGCTGTTTAAAACCATTGACGGAAATGACATTAGCCTTGATGTGATCATTGCCTACCGGATTGACGCCTCAAAAGCCCCGTATATTCTGCAGTATGTGGCCCCAAACGATGCCGTCCTGCGGGAAACCATCGTCAGGACTGTTGCCAGAAGCAAGCCCCGGGATATCTTCGGGGAGTTGAAAACCGAAGCCTTTTATGTGGCCGAGGCAAGGGAAACCCAGGCCGGGAAGGCCAAGGACGCATTGGACAGGATTCTTGGGCCCATGGGCATTGTCATTGAAAAGGTGCTGACCAATGACTACCGGTTCAATGCAGAGTACACCAAAGCCATTGAAGATAAAAAAGTGGCGGATCAACAGGTGGAGAAAAACAAATCAGCCCAGCATGCCGCCCTTGAAGAGTACAAACGCAAACTGGAAGAGGCAAGGGGGGAGGTGAACAAAATGGTTGCCAATGCTGACGGCCAATATCAAAGGGAGAAAATTGAGGCGGACGTTTATCTGGAAAAGCAGCAGCTTCTGGCCAGGGCCATTGAAGCGGAAGGCATTGCCGAAGCCAGAGGCATCCGGGAGATGAACAATGCCCTGGCCGGTTCCGGCGGAGAAACCATCGTGAAACTGAAAATTGCAGAAGCGCTTGAGGGCAAACGTATCATTCTGCTTCCGGTATCCGAAGGAGGAATGAATCTTAAAACAACGGATATCAACCGGCTCATTGAAACACTGGGGATTAAATCGCTTTCCACCATCACAAAATCGGATTGATTACCCCTGGCCTGTGAATACCTTCTCCGAAAGAATGTAAGGAAAGGATATGGATATGAAAAATGACAGCACCTGGGGGATCATTCGTCTGTGTAGTTCCATTAATCAAAAGGCAATACAGATATATACCAAGCTTTCCCAGACAGAAGAGATAACGGCGCTCAAGACGTTCTGGGTCGAGATGGCTGAAGAAGAAAAAATCCATGCTGTTTTTTGGAACAAGATTGAACAGACGGCTAAAGACTGCATCTTTCCTTCCGTTTTTGATACGCCATCAGATATCCAAAAAGAACTATCTGCCATATTGGATAAAATTGAGGTTCTCTCAAGCCGCTGGGAAGAAAGAAAATCAATGGAAAACGCACTGATCCTGGCCTACCGGCTGGAATATTACATGCTGCATCCAACTTTTAAGGTGCTTTTTAACGCCTTAAAACCCCTGGGCGGAGATATTGATCCCTCAGATACACATGACTGCCATATCAGGAAATTTATGGATATGTTCATCCAATATAGCCATATAACACCCGAGTTGGAACTACTGGGAGAAACGCTGCAAAGCCTTTGGAGAAGAAATAAGATTTTAGCCAACATCGCAATGACTGACGGGTTGACCGGCCTGTTCAATCGGCGGGGGTTTTTAATTGTTGCGAAGGAATTGTTTTCCCTGGCTGAGCGTAGAAGAGAGAATATAGCCGTCTTCATGATTGATATTGACCATTTTAAAAAGATTAATGACAGATATGGCCATCCAAGGGGTGACACTGTACTCAAAGGCGTTGCGAAATCTTTGAAGGGGAGTGTCCGGAAATCAGATGTGCTGTGCCGGTATGGCGGGGAAGAATTTGTCATCTTGTTTTCCAACATCCTCACCCCTTCTGTGCCGCTAATGGCTGAAAAAATCCGGAAAGATGTGGAAAAATCCAGACCGGACGGCATTTTTGTGACCATTAGTATCGGGGTTACCCAGGGCCTGGTTAAAAAGGGTTCCGGTAACAGTTTTTCTTCCTGGATCTCAAGAGCAGATAAATACTTATACAAGGCCAAGGCCAACGGCAGAAATTGCGTTGTGCATGATTGCTGTAAAGGATCTCTCTATGTCGAACAAACCGAATCCGTTAAAAGCCATCCAGGAGAAATTGCGCAGCCTGTTTGCCGGAACAGAAGCCAAATCAGATAAGAAACCCGGGGCTTCCAAACCGTTTTTAAACCTCTGGACCGTTGTGATCATTTTCTGGGGGCTTGCCTTTCTTCAGCAGTCCTTTTTTGCTTCCAAGAGGCAGGCGATCCCATACAGTCAGTTCAAGCAGTCCATGGCTGAGGGCGGTGTGGATGATATCTTAATCAGTCCTGAGAAAATCGAAGGCTTGCTCATGGGGACACCGGAACAAAAGTTCGTTACCGTCCGCGTGAATGATCCGGGCCTTGCAAGAGAGATGGATGAACACAATATCCGTTATTCCGGCCGAACTGAGAATCGATTCCTGGCTAACCTTCTGTCCTGGGTTCTGCCCCTTGGGTTTTTTTTTCTGATCTGGCGGTTCACCGCCAAAAATATGGGCGCAGGCGCAGGGGTGATGTCCTTCGGTAAAAATAAGGCCAAAATTTTTGCAGAAAGTGACACCAAGGTCTCTTTTGAAGATGTGGCCGGCATTGACGAAGCCCGTGAGGAGCTGGAAGAGGTGGTTGATTTTTTAACCATGCCGGAAAAATTTCAGAAACTGGGCGGAAGAATTCCCAAAGGCGTTCTTCTGGTGGGACCGCCGGGAACCGGCAAAACGCTGCTGGCAAAGGCGGTGGCCGGTGAGGCAAAGGTGCCGTTTTTCAGCATCAACGGATCAGAATTTGTGGAGATGTTTGTGGGGATCGGCGCGGCAAGGGTTCGCGATCTTTTCTCCCAGGCAGGCAGCCAGGCGCCATGTATCATCTTTATCGACGAACTGGATGCCCTGGGCAAAGCCCGGGGAATGAATGCCATGGGGGGCCATGACGAACGGGAGCAGACATTGAACCAGCTCTTGGTGGAGATGGATGGCTTTGATACCAATAAAGGGGTCATCATCATGGCGGCTACCAATCGGCCTGAAATTCTGGATCCGGCACTGTTAAGGCCGGGCCGCCTGGACCGGCAGGTTCTGGTGGATCGACCGGATATCAACGGCCGGGAAGCGATTCTAAAAATCCATTCCAGACATGTGGTGCTGGGTGATGATGTGGACCTAGGAAAAATTGCCGGCCGAACTCCCGGTTTTGTGGGTGCTGATCTTGCCAATATTGTCAATGAGAGTGCCTTGCTGGCGGCCAGAAACAACAAGGATGCCGTGGAATCCAGTGATTTTGACGAAGCCATTGACCGGGTGATCGGAGGGCTTCAAAAAAAGAACCGGGTGATGAATGCCCGTGAAAAAGAGATTGTGGCATTTCATGAGTCCGGCCATGCCATTGTCGCCGAATCGGTTGAATTTGCCGATCCTGTCCATAAAATATCCATTCTTCCCAGGGGGATCGCAGCGCTGGGATACACACAGCAGCAGCCCACGGAAGACAGATATCTTATGACACGTTCTGAATTGCTCGACCGGCTGGCAGTGCTTCTGGGAGGCCGGGTGGCAGAGGAACTGGTGTTTAATGAAATATCAACCGGGGCCCAGAATGACCTCCAGCGGGCAACGGATATTATCCGGTCCATGGTGGCGGAATATGGCATGAGTGACCGGATAGGTCTTGTGAGTTATGACCGTCAGCGAACCCCCATGTTTCTTCCCCAGGGTTATTCTTCCGAAAAAAATTACAGTGATGAAAAGGCAGCCCTGATTGATGAAGAGGTCTCCCTGATGATGAAAGAAGCCCATCGGCGGGTACAAAAGATCCTTTCAGGTAAAAGGGCGTTGCTGGATAAGCTGGCGGCGCTTCTTTCCAAACAGGAAACCGTCCGGGGGGATGAGCTCAGAGCCATGATGGGCCCATAAGGGAACAACGAGTCGTTTCCTAAGTGGGGAAGAAAGGTCACGGCTGGTTCCAAAGCGTTCACCATGGCCGGCCCCAGGCACCATATGACATCATCCGGGGTATAAGAAATGATGCGTAAAAAAAGGAGAAGTAATTATGGACCTTGCACAATTTGCAATCATTTTAATCTTTGTCGGATTTCTGTTCTGGATAGCCAACAATTACATTCCCATGGACAGAAGAATCCGGCAGATTCTTAACATTCTCGCTGTTATCGCCTTTGTTTTGTGGTTGGGCAATCTGTTTGGGACATTAGATCCATTCCCATGGGTAACTAAATAATGTCCATGGTTGAAAACCAAAGACCACAGATAAGATGACAATCAGGAATCCGGTCAGAATTCAAAAACCAGCCTGAGCAAGTATGAAAACAGGGACATAGGGAGAAACAAGATCGGGGCGACGAGAGTTGGAGTCCTACCCAAAAAAAAACACGAATGATCCATTTTTTATGGACAAATTGAGGAAATTTTAAAATGAGATACCATCGTATTAAAAAAGTAGTAGCGGCCTTATTTATCAGTTTCATGTTTACGCTGCCTTTTAATGCCTTTGGGCAGGATTTGAGCACGGACATTCGCCGGGAAGGATATGGTTCCTACAATAATGCGGGCCAGGACCCCGATGAAATTATACAATATGGACAGAGTATGATGCGGTACGGTTTCCGGGAAAGTGGAACGTGGGGCAGGTCCAACAAATATCCAGGATATGACGGGAAATTAAGCGATACTACCATAAATAAAATGAATACGGAGCAGGCGTCGTTTATCGAGGCCACAGAAGATCTCAGACAGACGATTTATGAAAAAGAACTTTACCTGAAAGCCGAGCTTGTCAAAAAATCTCCGGATGTTGTTACCGCACTGGGTCTTCAAAAAAATATTTCTGAGGCCAAAGGGAAGTTTGAGCAAAAGATGATTGAACATATCATCCGGATGAAAAAAATCAATCTGGCAGCCGATGACAATTAAGATGAATTGACCTGGCCGCAGCAACCTGCCATTTGAAACGGGGTCAAATATGACCGTTTGGATATCTATGATCTTTTTCATCCGGTCGTTAAAGACTTTCCACATCATCTGCTGATTTGACTTTGTCTCTTAATCAATATGTTACAGAGCAGATGCTGATGTATTCTGTCCTGGCACATAACGTGAATTATTAAGTTTCAAGAAACCATCCCTAAAGGAGAAAAAAGATATGAGAAATACATCGAAAGAAACAGTCTACCCTCCCGGATATTACGGCAAAAAAATGATGAGCGCCTCAGATTGGGCCGGTACGCAAGTCGAAAAATGGGAACGAGCCCAGGCAGAAATAAAGGCCGCCGACCAGTTCTCACAAAAGCATTGTATTTGTCTATCCCGCGGGATAGGTGCCGGTGCCATGGAAGTGGCCGACTTTCTGTCGGAAATAACAGGCTATCGTGTGATTGATAAAGAAATTATAGAACATATGGCAAAAGATTCTTTTCTCACAGAAAAGATTATTAAGACTTTTGACGAGCGGTTTCCGGGAAAAATGAGTGAACTGCTTGTTTCTCTCTCTGTTGAGAAAAAATTTTTTAAAACCGATTATGCCAAACAACTGGCAAAAACGGTCGCTGCATTGGCACATACCGAACCGACGATATTTGTCGGCCGGGGAACTCACTTGATTCTGTCCCGCCATACCATTCTATCGGTACAATTGGTGTGCAGCAAAAAGAATCGGATTGAAAAACTGGCAAATACGCTGGGTATCGGGAACAGTGAAGCAGAAGAACAATTAAACATCATTGATGATGAACATCATGAATTTTTCAAAAAGGTTTTTCTCAGGGAAAAAATCTCTCCCGATGAATTTGATCTGGTCATTCATATGGATCACATTACCCAGGAACTTCAGGCTGCTCAAATCATCGCATGCGCATTTGAGCAAAAATTCGGCGTAACGTTCACAGCTAAATGATGCCTGTAAATGACTCTCTGGTTAAACTTCAACCAGGGTGCAGAACGCCTTTTAAGTAAATAACCAACCAACAGTCAATGAAATGGAGCTTATTTTCGATGTCAAAAGAAATTAAATATGATGCAAAAGCGCGTGAAGCCATACTGCGGGGTGTGAAGACACTTGCGGACGCAGTTGTTGTGACCCTGGGGCCTAAAGGCAGAAACGTGGTAATTGAAAGATCCTGGGGATCACCCATGGTCACCAAGGACGGTGTAACCGTTGCAAAGGAAATTGAGATAAAAGACAAGTTTGAAAATATGGGCGCACAGATGGTGAAAGAGGCGGCCAGCAAAACTTCTGATATGGCCGGGGACGGCACAACCACGGCAACCGTTCTTGCCCGGGCGATCTATGAAAACGGCCAGAAACTGGTGGTTGCCGGACACAACCCCCTATGGATTAAAAGGGGCATTGATAAAGCCGTTGCCAGGGTTGTTGAAACCCTTGAAACCATGGCGACACCCACCAGAAGTCAGAATGACATAGCCCAGGTCGGCACCATCTCGGCCAACAACGATGAGGCCATCGGGAAAATTATTGCCAGAGCCATGGAACTGGTCGGAAAAGAAGGCGTTATTACTGTTGAAGAGGCCAAATCAACAGATACGACCCTTGAGGTTGTGGAAGGCATGCAGTTTGATCGCGGATACCTCTCTCCCTATTTTGTAACCGATATTGAAAAAATGGCTGTTTCACTTGATAATCCGTATCTGTTGATTTGTGAAAGATCCATATCTTCCATGAAAAATCTGCTTCCGGTGCTTGAAAAAATTGCAAAATCAGGAAAATCCATTCTTGTCCTTGCCGAAGATGTTTCCGGAGACGCCCTTGCCACCCTGGTGGTCAACAAACTTCGCGGCAGTTTAAATATCGCGGCGGTCAAGGCCCCCGGTTTTGGCGACAGAAAAAAGGAGATGTTAGAAGACATTGCCGTTTTAACCGGCGGGCAGGTTGTTTCCGAAGATATGGGAATCAAACTTGAAAATATCACCCTGCAGGATCTGGGGCAGGCAAAAAGCATTATTATTGACAAAGACACCACCACCATCATTGATGGCGCAGGTTCCCAAGATGTCCTTAAGAGCCGTGTCAAAATGCTCCGCGCACAGGTTGAAGAAACAACTTCGGACTATGACAGGGAAAAGCTTCAGGAGCGGCTTGCCAAGCTGATTGGCGGTGTTGCCGTCATTCATGTCGGGGCTGCCACTGAAATTGAAATGAAAGAAAAGAAAGCCCGGGTGGAAGACGCCCTTAATGCAACCCGGGCGGCGGTTGAAGAAGGCATTGTTCCGGGCGGCGGTGTCGCCCTGGTCAGATGCCTTCCTTCCCTTGAGACGCTTACCCTTGAAGGCGAGGAAAACATAGGTATTGCCGTTATTGCAGCAGCCATTGAAGCCCCCCTGCGCAAAATTGCCGATAATGCCGGTGTTGAAGGCGCCGTTGTTCTCGATAAAGTCAAAGCGGGTCAGGGTGCCTTTGGTTACAATGCCAGAACCAATGTTTATGAGGATCTGATTGCAGCGGGCGTTATGGATCCGAAAAAAGTGGTTCGTTTGGCCCTGCAGAATGCAGCCAGTATCGCGTCGATTATGCTGACCACCCAGGTTATGATTGCCGAAAAACCGGGTAGACATGCGGCAGAAGAGATGCCTGGTGATGAAATGGGGCAAATGATGATGTGATCCTTTGGAATCGGCTCAGGTTCCGGTGGCTGCAAAATTTTTGCGGTTTTGGTTGCAGCCTTTATCAGGGAACCGACAGAAACCGCATTTGGTCTCTTTTATGTCAAACCGTACAGCTCTATCGTGATGAAAAAATCAGTGAAGAAAGCCTTATGAGGCTCAGTTTGCTGGGCTGATTTAGCTCAGCCTTATTTCAGCAATCTGATTACCCGCAATTTTTCGGGGTGGCCGACTTGCGCCAAAATACGATGAAATTGCTTTAAAAAACGCTCTAAATCCCTGACAAGCCTTTTTTTAAAACCAGGATTTGAATGGAGGTCTTAAAAAGGGTTCAAGGCTATCTTCTTCACAGAGAGAAAATCAGCAGATACTACAGACTTCAAGTAGTGGTGAGACCTATATTTTTTATGTCATCCAATATGTTATCTATACCGAAGCCTTTTTCCTTTACTGTGGTGAAAAGCAGGCGAAATGCTTGCAGCGCTTCATCTGTCCCAATCTCATTTGAATTATACTCAATCGCCTCACCTTGTTTTACTAATAATCTAACATCTTGACGACTCAGCCTTTCAAATGTTTTTAGGTCATTAACATAGAATTTTCCTTCAGCCTTTAAAAAGTACAAAATAGAACTATTTGTTCCTTCGTAGTTCAAATTTTCTACACACCAAGCATATTTTTTATCATATAAAAAAAACCAATAACTATCACTATTAATGACAGTTGATATTTTGTCAGAATTGGCAATCATGGAATTGGTAGCCGCTACTATTTTACTCATATAATTCTCCAGGAAATTTGTTTAATAACAATAGTGGTTTTATTTTAAATTCGTCTCGTAGCTTAAAAATGGGCGAATTTTCCAATGCTCGACTATTTGGATGGAATCTTAAAAGAGCAGATTGAAAGATATCTTCATGGTAAATTTTTTTTAACTATCTATAGTGCAAACTATACAACTCCAGTCCAAAAGACAATCAGTTTTTCAAAAAGTGAAACTATCTGGTAGAGGAGCCAGTCACCCAACTCTCCCCCCCCATTTGGAACCCATCGTGCCCTATTTAGGCAATGGGCTCGAGATATAATCATTCACCTGTCTGTTATAAGGTCGACGGAGAAATTGGACGCTTCAGTTTTACAACTCATACCGTTTGTCATGAGAACCAAAGTCAATACAACACAGCTCAAGATTTGTTTGTCTGCCTGAGAGGAGTCGAGATTTATAAAACCATCGGGTTTAAAGATATTGCCATGATCTATGGCAATACCGAAAAATCTTATCAGAAAACGGCACAACTGATTAATCGTATTCGACATCAAGAACAAGGAGGCACCCCTTCCCGGACACTTCATGACTGTACGGAAAAAGAAGGACGAGAAGCCCTCGGCTATATCGATAAAAAAGCACGCTGTATTCTTAAGGAGAACGGTTTCTCAGAAGATGGTACATGCCGGGATATCAAACTTGAATATAATAGTAATCATCCGATAACAGTGGCCAAGCAGTTTGTCTTAAATGCAGTAGATAAATGTTGCCGGGATCAGGATATCAACATTGAAGCCATCTTGAGGAATCCTGTACCCTATGAAAATCCAGAGCGTAGTACAGAAATTTCAATTGATGACGTGAATGTAAAGAAACAAGAAGAGTTCCGGCCCGGCGGTATCAAATTGGAACGAGGAAAACGGAAATATATCCATAACACCATTGCTCATATATCCAAAGCACATGCGGGTAAATATGTGTTGAATGGCACTGGCACAAAGAATGTCTTGTTATTTTTAACAGCTTTTCTGTTCCATAATGATTTGATAGGCGACCGTATCCAGTTCTTCACCGACGGTCATAAAATACTAAACGATTCCATTTTCAACTGGTTCAGTTGGTATGGGAATATTGGTGTCATTCTTGATTGGTATCATTTGGAAAAGAAATGCAAAAAACAATTGAGCCTGGCGCTTAAGGGACGATTCATCCGCAACGAAATTCTTGATAATCTTAAGCCGCTGTTGTGGTATGGGTTAATTGATGAAGCTGTAGGCCACTTGGAGGCAATCGATAAAGATTCCATAAAGCAAGTGGAAAAGTTAGATAAACTGATTGCCTATTTGAAAAGGAATAAACCGGATATTCCCTGCTATGCGGTAAGGAAAGAACTGGGTTTATGTAACTCCAGTGCTATCGGTGAAAAAATGAATGACCTTGTCGTCTCAAGCCGTCAAAAACACAATGGAATGAGTTGGTCAAAAGCGGGTTCAGTTGGATTGGCAACAATCACGGCCATAAAAAGAAATAAAGAAAATGAAAAATGGTTTGAAACAAAGAGCTTAGATTTCAAGCTGGCTGCTTAAGCCACCCGCACAGGTCGAAAATCTTTGGTCAAGACCTTGCTGCACATGGTTGCATAGCAAGTGCTTGGTAAATTTATAGGAAACTTTAGTTGATTTATACTCAGGCCATAAGAATAATAAAGATCTACAGCCGCAAACCATAACGAATCCGGAATACGACCTCTTTTTGTCCGCGTTTCTCTCCAGGCTGCAAACTGCTGTTCCACCTTTTCCCGTGCTGAATACTGCGTGTCCGTCAGCTTTGTTTTATTCATGGGTCCCTCCTTAAAATATTGATGGGACCGTTATATCAGCTGCGGAGATTGAATTCATGCAGGCTTACCGAAGGGACACCAACATTAAATTGGATTTATTTCCCAAAAAGCACATTGGTTAAGGGTTTCAATCTTCACTGAGAGTTGCTGCAGCAATCTAATCAGACACGACTGAAAACAAGTCATAGTTTCATGTGAAACATAAATTTTGGACTCCAATAAGGCACAACATCAGAATAAACTCGTCCAAAGGATCAATCAACATAGAACGGTATGTCAACAGCCCATGGACGGACGCGGGGATCAGAGCATTCCCCTGGTGGATGAACTGAACCCGGACCGTGTCATGAAAGCTCTGGCAACGCTTCTTGATCTGCCTGTGCACGATTCCGCTGCCGATTACCGGGCCCAAATTACACAAGAACTGGAGGGCAGCATTCCGGGCCGGCCCATGACCTTCTGCCCCGGCTGCCCCCACTGCGCCTCCTTCTGGCTGCTCCATGAAGCCATGAAACTTGATAACCGTAAAGGGTTCATTGCCGGTGACATCGGCTGTTACGTCATGGGCGTGTCGGACTGCGGGTTTCAGACCGTAAAAACCTGTGCCGCCATGGGGTCAGGCATCGGTATGGCCAGCGGATTCGGTCAGTTGCATCGCTTTGGGTTTGACCGGACCGTCATGGCGGTGTGCGGGGATTCCACCTTTTCCCACACCGCCATGCCCGGTCTGGTGAACGCCATCCACAACCAGGCCAACGTGATCATGGTGATACTGGACAACACGGGAACGGCCATGACCGGCTTTCAGCCCCATCCCGGCATTCCCCTTGGTGCGGCCGGAAATCCCCTGCCGGCCCTGGACATCCCGGCTATTTGCCGTGCCATGGGTGTGCGGGTGGAAATCGCCGATCCGTTCAAGTTTGCCGAAGCCCGTCAAACCATAGCGGATTTGATGGATGATGACGGCGGCGTGCGTGTGCTGGTGCTCCGGCAAGCCTGTGCGCTCAGCCCGGTCCGCAAGGGCAAGAAGGCGTGGACGGTGACGGTGAATCCGGACAAATGCGTGGCCGAGGCCTGCGGATGTAACCGGTTTTGCACAAGGATTTTCAAATGTCCCGGCCTGATTTGGGATCCGGTGGAGAAGCGAACACGAATCGATGAATTTGTCTGTGTGGGGTGCGGTGTTTGCGCCCAGGTTTGCCCGCACAACGCGATCACGATAGAAAAGGTGGTGAACCCATGAACACAACAGTATTGAAGCATGACCCCTATAATCTGATTATCACCGGTGTGGGCGGCCAGGGAAACGTCCTGGCCAGCCGGATGGTGGGCGACATGCTTTCCCGAAAGGGTTTTGACATCACCATCGGCGAAACCTTTGGCGCCTCCCAGCGCGGCGGATCGGTGATGAGCCATCTGCGCATATCCACCAGGGGAAGCCTGTCTCCCCAGATTCCCCTGGGCCGGGCACACATGGTGGTCTCCCTGGAACCCACCGAAGCCCTGCGGGTGATGAAAGACTATGGCAACCCGGACGTCAAGGTGATCACCAACATGAGGCCGGTGCGGACCACGGGTGTCATCAGCGGTGAGGAGACCTACCCGTCACCGGAAAACCTCCGACTTTATCTTCAAACACTAGCAGATCCGGGGCAGTTGCTCGCCCGTCAGCATGTCCACAATCCGGGTGCCGCCGATGAGGGTTTCCAGCACAACCCGGCCCGGGTCCTGATTTGTAACCTCTCCGATAATCACAGCCTCTTTACCGAATTCATCCTGCCGGATAATATCCAGCACCTTGTCGGCATCGGCCTGGGGTACAATGGCGATGAGTTTGCCCTCATTGGCCAGGTACAAAGGATCAAATCCCAGAAGTTCGCATATGCCCCGGACCGGTCCGCGTACCGGCAGCCGGTCCTCAAAGAGCCGGATACCCACCTTTGACTGGACGGCGATTTCGTTTAATGTGGTACCAAGGCCCCCGCGGGTGGGGTCCCGCAGCACATGAACCGGGCATCCTGAGTCCAGAACGGCTTTGACCATGTGGTTTAAGGGTGCAGAGTCA
The DNA here is from genome assembly GCF_963665355.1 of uncultured Desulfobacter sp. GTDB lineage: Bacteria > Desulfobacterota > Desulfobacteria > Desulfobacterales > Desulfobacteraceae > Desulfobacter. The sequence goes on along the minus strand of NZ_OY762229.1, from coordinate 1,508,136 downwards.
CTTTTGACGTTTGAATCAAATTTCAACCCTTCGCGTTCGCTCAATATGGTGACCCCATGATCGGCAATGGTGCCTGAAACAATCACCTTATCGCCGGGTCGCGCCGCGTCCCCCGATACATTGACCCCGGCCGGAACAAGTCCGATCCCGGATGTGTTGATGAATATTTTGTCAACCTTTCCCCGGGGCACCACCTTGGTATCACCGGTGACGATCCTTACCCCCGCCTTTTTAGCCGCTGCGGCCATGGATTCAAGAATGCGTTTAAGGTCACAAACCTTCATGCCTTCTTCAATGATCAACCCCACAGAAATATACAGGGGCGTTGCCCCGCACATGGCCACGTCATTGACGGTGCCGTTTACGGCAAGCTCCCCGATATCCCCGCCGGGGAAAAAAATGGGGTCCACGGTATAGGAATCCGTTGAAAAAGCCATCCTGCCCCCGGGCACCTCAAAAACGGCCCCATCATCCTGTTTCGCCAATAGTCCGTTATCGAACAACGGTAAAATCAGTTGTGAAAACATGGCATGGGAAACCTTGCCCCCGGCACCGTGATCCAGAAGAATCGTATCATTATTCATGGTTTTTTCCTTGTATTTTACCGGCTGTATTTATAGAAGGCCGCACAGGATCCCTCGCTGGAAACCATGCAGGGTCCCACCGGATGCATGGGGGTACAGGTTTTTTTGTACAGCCGGCACTGATCCGGCCGTTTGAGCCCCATTAAAATTTTGCCGCAGTCGCATCCGGCCGGTTCCCGGGTATCCGGAATCGCCAAATTAAATTTTCTGGCAGCGTCAAACTGGGAAAAGGATTCCCTCAGCACCATGCCTGAATCCGGGATATTACCGATCCCTCTCCACAGGGCATCGGCCTTTTCAAACACCTGATCCATGATTGCCCGGGCTTTGGGATTTCCGGCATCCGCCACAGCCCGGGGGTAGGCATTGACCAGCCCGGGGGTTCCGGATTCATTTTGCTCCACAAGTAGGAGCACGGCCTTAAGGATATCCACAGGTTCGAATCCTGTGACCGCCGAAGGGATATTATATCTTTCAAATGTTGGTGCAAAGGCGTCAAGGCCTGTGATGACAGATACGTGTCCTGGCAGAATAAATCCGTCTATCTGAACACCGTCGGTCTCCATGAGCGCGGCCAGGGCCGGAGGCGTCAGCTTGTTGGCCCCGTAAACGCTGAAATTATTTACCCCCCGGGCTTTGGCGGTGAGCACGGCCCCTGCAATGGTCGGGATGGTGGTTTCAAAGCCCACTGCGCAAAACACCACCTCTTTGTCCGGATTTTCCTTTGCCATGTCCAGGGCATCAAAGATGGAATAGACCATGCGGACATCCGCACCCTTGGCCTTTTCCCCGGCAAGACTGGACCCGGACCCCGGCACCTTCATCAAATCACCGAAGGTCGTCAGAATCACATCGGTTTTTCTCGCCAGCATCACATAGGCGTCAATGTCCTTCTGGGCGGTGACACACACAGGACAGCCGGGGCCTGATAAAAGGGTGATGGTGTCTGGCAGCACAGACCGGATGCCGTAACGAAAAATGGCCATGGTATGGGTGCCGCACACTTCCATCAGCCGCAACGGCCGGGTACTTTTTTCACGGATCCGGGCCACCAGGGCCTTTGAAATTTCAGGATCTTTAAAATCCAGGTTGGATGTTAAACTCATGGGTTGCCTTTCTGCTTTATTTTGGGTCTCCGGGTGGCGGCCGCCATGGCCTGCCCCAGGGCAATGCCGCCATCCCCGCAGGGAACAATGCTGTGGGTATACACGTTAAATCCTTTTTCTTTAAGCGTACGGGTTATCCGGGAAAAAACCGCATCATTGTTAAACACCCCGCCGGACAAAACAATACGGTCAAGGCCGGTTTTCTGACCGGCGCGCGCGGCAGCGTTCACCATCATATCACACAGGGTCAGATGAAACCGTGCCGCAATTCGCCCCCGGGGCACACCGTTTTTGATCTCGGCCACCATCTGCCGTACCCAGGAACCGGCGGTGATAATCCCACAGCCGTCAGCGCCTGTTTCCATGTCTTTTCTATTTATGTCAAAGGGGTACGCGGTGATTGCCGGGTCTTGAAAGTCAGCAGCCGCTTCCAGTGCAATGGCGGCCTGGCTGTCATAGGAAATTTCATGGCAAATCATCAGAAGAGCGGAAACCGCATCAAACAGACGGCCTGTACTAGATGTCAACGGACAGTTCACCTGCCGGTCCATCATCTGGATTAAAAATGCCAGCCTGGATTTGTCCAGGGCCCGGACAAAAGGGATATCCAGGTCTGTCATCTGTGCCCCATACACCTTATACAACAGGGAAACCGCCATGCGCCACGGCGCTGTCACCGCGGCATCCCCTCCCGGCATGGGCAGGTAATCCAGCTGTGCACAGCGCTCAAATCCTTCATAGGTACAGGCCAGCACTTCCCCGCCCCAGATATGGCCGTCGGTGCCCAGACCCGTGCCGTCCAGGGTCAGGGCAAGCACCTTTCCGTCCAGGTGATTTTCCGCCATGCAGGAAAGGGCATGGGCATGATGGTGCTGGACCCCTACCAGAGGCAGTCCCTGATCCCCAAGGGCCTTGGCAAATTGTGTGGAAAAATATCCCGGATGCAGGTCATGGGCCACGCAGCCAGGCCGGATATCCAAAATTTTTTGCATATGTTCAATGCTGGCTTTATAAAAATTGCGAACCTGCAGCGATTCCAGATCCCCGATGTGCGGGCTTAAAAAAGCGTACCGGTCCCGGGTGAGGCAGACAGTGGATTTCATACCGGCCCCGCACCCAAGAATATTGGCAAGTCCGTCACCGCCAGGCGGTGTTATATCCACGGGCAGGGGGGCATATCCCCTGGACCGGCGCAAAAACCGCAGTTTGCCCTGCTGGATCCTGGCAATGGAGTCATCGGCCCTGAAATAGATATCCCGGTCGTGAAGCAGAAAATAGTCGGCAATATGGGAAAAGGCATCCAGGGCGGCGGCATTGTCAATGGACAAGGGTTCACCGGACCGGTTTCCCGAGGTCATGACCAGAATATCGGGCCCCTTTTCCAGAAGCAGATAGTGCAGCGGCGTATAGGGAAGCATGATACCCAGACAACGGTTGTCCAAAGAAAGGTTCGGGGCAAGATCTGTGTCCTTAAACCGGGACCGCGCCTTTTTTTCCAACAGCACAATGGGCCGTTGATAGGACCGCAGCAACTTTTTTTCTTCTTCACTCATGCAGACATGATTAAACACAGAAGAATTCCAGGCCGCCATGAGGGCAAATGGTTTATGAGGACGTTTTTTTCTTAGGCGCAGCAAATCAACCGCAGTGGCGCTGGTGGCATCCACAGCCAGGTGAAACCCGCCAAGTCCTTTGACCGCAACGATTTTTCCCTGTCTTAGAAACTGGGCCGCAAGTGCCATGGCCTTTGCCGGGTCATCCCCGCCCACCTGTTTTCCCGTATTGTCCGTCAAAAACACCCGGGGACCGCATACGGGGCAGGCATTGGGCTGGGCGTGGAATCGGCGGTTCAAGGGGTCTTCATACTCTTTCAGGCAATTCGGACACATGGCAAAGGACTTCATAGAGGTTTGGGACCGATCGTAGGGAATATCCTGGATGATGGTGTATCTTGGCCCGCAGTTGGTACAGTTGATAAAAGGGTATTCAAACCTGCGGTCACAAGGATCCTGCATCTCTTTAAGGCAATCGGGGCACACCCCCACATCCGGAGAGATCAAGGCGGACCGGGTCTGGGCAACCTGGCTTTTAAGAATGGTGAAATCAGCCAAATCTACCGGTTGTGTGTCCGTTGAAACCATGCGTGAAATCTGTGACAGCAGCGGTTTTTTTTCAGGAATATCAAAAAGAAAAGCAGCCAGGTCCCGGGGCGTTCCCTGGACGAAAAGCGCTACACCGGAAGCCGTATTGGACACATGGCCGCAAAGATGATGCGCGGCTGCAAGACCAAATAAGAAAGGGCGGAACCCGACCCCCTGGACCACCCCTGAGATTTCAATTTTTTTTGCCGCTATGCCGGAAGAACGCATTTAAAATCAGGCCGGACCGCCGCCCAATTCAAGTATCCTACGCATATCTGCAATGGTTTGCAATGCAGCTTCTTCATCCACCTTTGAAATGGCAAATCCGGCATGAATAATAACATAATCCCCGATACGGGCATCCTCAAGCAGCATCAGGCTGGCCTGACGGACCACCCCGTCCACTTCCACCTTGGCTACGGCATCGTTGATTTCAATAATTTTTGAAGGTACAGCCAAACACATATACTTTAAAATCCTATCCTGTTGTTTTAATTTTTAAAATACTCAATCAGTATATCATATAAACTCTTATGAACAAACCCAATTCATGTTTATATCAGGGTCAACGCACGTAAACTTTCTTGATATAGTCTTGTTATGTCAACCATCATCCTTTATCCGAACACCACATCCTGCAAATATTGTTTGTTCATTGCAGCATTCAATCTTTTTGAATTCATGCTTCCTTTGAAGTTTTTATTTTCTTTAAGCAGGTTTAACGCAATATGCCGAATTGCTGAAAAATTCTCAGGCCCAAACACTTTGCGTATCCTGCTTTCATTCTCTCGAAAAGCGATATCCAATACCCAATGGACAGAATTCTCTATTCCCCAATGCTTGCGAACCGAATCGCCAAATAATTGGGCAGAGCCATCAAGGCTGGATATATAATAACGCGTTTCATAGCTGGTTTCTCCGTTGACTTCCCGGGTGCTTTCGATCATGCCTAATGATTTCAGACCAGGCCAGTTCTCTTTGTCATAAAGCCAGCCAATATCAGACGTCGTTACGCTTCTACGGGTTTCAATGCGGCCATGCCCCCCATCTACAGTTATATGTTCATCAAAGACATAACCTTCTTTTTTCATGCTTTCCAGGTTGTCAAAAAATCGGACTGTATTGTCATACCTAAAGTTTCCTATAAATTTACCAAGCACTTGCTATGCAACCATGTTCAGCAAGGTCCTGACCAAAGATTTTTGTGGGTTTTGCCCCGGTACAGGGCAAACACTATAAAAATCAGAACTCAATGCCGCCTCCGCAATTATCCTGCGCACATCAGAAAATGCAAATCCGGCTCGCCCCCGAATTTTATGTCTTCGATCTGGTGCGTTTTCCAATCGGTCGGCATAGATCCATGTCAGCGTGGTGGCCATCATGCAGAAATTAAGATGATTTAATACGGATTCCGAATTTCGAACTTGTGATTTTGAACTGCCAATATCCTGTTTGATTTCTTTAAACCCGGATTCAATTTTCCACCGTGCACCATAATATTCTATAATTTGCTCAACCGAAAGCTCCATATCTGTGGTCATGAGGGCGACATACCGTGTTTTTCGATAAACCCAGACAACTCGTACGCGGCATTTCATCGTTTTCAGCATAACGGTTTGTGAATATGCCTGCACTTCCTTTTTTTTGCCGTACAGAAAAACTCGATAATTCCGAGCCTTCTCCTTCAATTTCGCTGCACAAGTATCAACAGATCCCAAACGTTGGCCATATTTTCGTGGGCGGCCAGCCTTCGGTGTCCCCGCACAGACAGGTGCAACGTCATATAATGTAATATTTGTTCGCATACACGAAAGCAGATGGAAAGCGCCGTCAGTTTCACGATCCAACCTGGACCAGAGGCCATTGTTGCCAAACCAGCTATCTGTCACAATCAACACCGGCTGCTTAAAATAATTTTGAATGTCCGTTATCATTGTAGCCGCTTGTGCCATTTTGTCTTCAAAGGGAAGAACCTGTCCTCTTCGTGTGGCAGTAGCCGATTCGGCATCAATATCCTTTTTCATCATATAAAACCGAAAATCAAGAGGCAGGCAGGCCTATCGGGATTTTATTTTTTTCAATAACCCTACTACCAGAATACACTGTGACCATGGATACGAACTTTGGTTGACCTTTGCGGCATGGTCGTAAAAAAATTACTGAGCATCACTTACAGCTATGTTCAGATATGAGCTTTCCATCACTGTTCAATACTCAGATCCTGGGTACAAAACTTAACCCCATCCAACAGATTCTTAAAGTACTCCTGCGTCCTGGTGTTACACGAATTATTCAATCTTAAGACCTCTTATCTTCTAAGGACGAAACGCCGAAAGGCTTGCCAATAGGGAATCTCGCAGGAAATTTATCACTTTTGAAGTGATAACCTTTATTGACGGGCATCTCGGGGATCAGTCGTGTGATGAGCTTTAAGGGTGCTTTCGGTCGGTTTTACCTTTAAGGATTCGTGTCTGGGATGCCCTATTGACAAGCATCTTCAGCTTCCGGTCCGCATCGGAAAGCGTACGCTCTATTTTCTGCAGGATCAGCCGGTAAATTCGCCGGACATCCATTCCATAAGCAGCTTTTTCATCCTCTCGGACGGCATATACAGGTTGATTGGTTTCCCATCCCGGATTTGTGAACGCCATACCCATTGAATCAGCTCGGATACGGCAAACAGATTCTGATCTATTTTCACGCTCTGGCTTTCAAAATACTGGATGATACCGGGGTGAGCGTAACGGTTTACCAGATAGGCCAGATTCTTCTTATGCCGGTAATCGTTGGTTGCCCTGGCACCGCATTGGACAAAGCCTTTGGTGTATCTTTTGCCCTTGAGCCGTGTCTGAGTGTCCTTGAAGCACGTCCACATATTTTCTGAAGCTTTGCCTTTCACGATGTTCCTGAAGTAATTCTGGGTATTGTTCTTGATCCTGACCAGCAGCCGGTTTGAGGGCCGGTTATACTTCTCGTACCAGGAAAAGCTCAGACCCGTTTTTCCGATGTCGTTCAGGTCACCTTCATAAACGTGGATGTTCTCCTGGGCAAACTGCCGGAACTCCAGGTCTGCGGTGTCGGGGTCGTAAGGGACCAGCCGATAATCTCCATATTCCCCGGTCACCGTGAGCATGGCATATGGCAGCTTGTGGAAATCAAAATAGCACCGCTGTACCTGCCCTCGGAACAGGTAAGTCATGACGTAAGTTTCCTGCATGGCCGTGAAGAACTCCGGGGAAAACTCCCAGACCAGGAAAGTGTTGTTGAAGTATATCAGGCGACCGGCCCTTGCTTTTTCTATGATCTCATCGAATTTTCCTTTGTACGGCTCAAATCTGTCCATGGCAATAACCTGGGCGGTGGCCTCGTCGATCCTGATCCAGCCGCTTTCAATCAGCAGTCGGATATCATGTCCCGAGATTTTTTCCCGGTGTACCACGTCCATGACTTCATCCAAGATCAGGGTATATTCTCCCAACCGAAGCAGGTCCAAGACTTCATCGTCCGCCATTGAAAACAGGCTGTGGGTGGATACGATGTTTTCCTGCCGGTCCAGCAGGTCCTTCAAGTGCGCCATCTTTGAACTTTTCTTGTCCGATGGCTCCTTGAATCCCTGGCAGCTTTGCTTTGTGCGATTCACCTCATCCAGAAACGGGGTAATGAAAATGTACCGGCCTTCGTGTTCATTCATGTGCTGGATGGCCCAGGATGTTTTGCCTTTGCCGCAAGGGGCGTCGATTACTTTGATAATGTTGTTGCTGTCCATGCAGGACACCTTTCACGTTCTCTCTAAAATGACGAAAGGCTCGAAGAGTTGTTCTCCAGGCCCTTCAGATTTGGGGTTTATCTAAATGTTGGTGGGGTGTGCCGGTCAGTACGGCCTGTCATTTGTCATAGGGTCGATAAAAATGCTGCCCATATGAATGCACCCACGGTGTTCAGCAGATGCCAAATAAATTCTTTGTGGTCAGTCATGGTTGGAGGTTCTTCTCCTTGCTACTTGTTGATGGATTTCCCCCGGTATTCCGAGGCATCGTAGGGTTTCTTTCCGGCCCTCTGCAGTTCCCGGAATGTGGGGAACACGTCCTGCTTTCCAGGGTCTTGATATTGGGTCCGGCGGTGGCCTTCCATTTGCCCTCCTTTGGCGCACCGGTCTAATATGGTGAGTTCCTGCCGGTTAGTGAGGGTCCCGGACCGCTCCCCCATGACCTGCCTGTCTATGTGGTCTGCGAGGAGTTGGATGGCCCGGCGAACGATTACACCGGTATTTGTGGATAAGCCCGTGGCCTTGTCGTAATAGGCCTTCAGGTACTTCAGGCGTTCGTGGGTTTCATGGTCAATGCGGGTGTTGCACTGGTAGATACCGCTCAGGGGCCTGATGGTCTTTGCCTGTTTGTTTCGGACGAGCATAATGCTTCCTCCATTGTGTTGTTGGGGATATTGTTGGGTGTTCTGCCCGATGCCGTCCGATCCCTGATAAGGACTGGAAAAAGAGTATAAGCAAAAAGACACAGACAGATTTAAATTCAGGGTGATGATAAGGTGTGGAAAAGGGTATGGGAGAAGGAGTGACTGTAGGCCCCGAGCAGGAACCTACAGCCGACCTCCACCACCACGTGAAGGAGACATGACAAGGCGATTATACATTGTGAATCTGGACCGCCTTTCCTTCATAGAGGGTAGTATTGATTGGTGCCGGGAATATCAAGCTGTTTTATCCTCTTATATGTCCGACCATATTGGTGTGGAATTACAGCAGGTTGAAAATTCATATTTCAGCAGCGTTATAGCATTCCAGGGCTAATACTGCCAAACGGCAACGCTCCTTGATACTTTCCTGGTTTCTGGGGTATCCATCACCGGTAAGCAGGCAGGAGCGCTATTCATTCAGTCACTAATGCTTCTTTCCTCTATAAATGTTCCAGGCGATAACCAGTTGAAAGTTGTCTTGCCATTTTTATGGTGTGTGTGAAATCGTTTTATGCTTCTGTATGTCCGACTGACTGCTACAAAAATCCCTTGGATCTACTTGACTATGCTGCCACCGATTTTTTCAGGACATTATAAATGGTGGCCCGGCTCACTGCATACTCACGGGCAAGCTGTGTGGGATTCATACCCTGGCTTTTTTTCTGGTGGATCTCACGGCATTGGTCTATGGTCAAGGACGGCTTACGGCCCGTATACACGCCCCTGTCCTTTGCCTTATGGATACCTGCCATCTGCCTTTCCTTGCGAAGATTTGTTTCAAATTCTGCAAACACGCCAAGCATTTGCAGGAAGGCTGTACCGGATGCCGTGCTGGTGTCTATAGCCTGGTCCAGGATCTCCAAGGATGCTCCCTTGTCTTTCAGGGCCTCTACGATCTTGAGCAGATCCATCATGTTCCTGGCAAGCCTATCCAGCTTCCACACCACCAGCTTCTCCCCATGGTCGATGATGTCCAGGATGGTGTCCAGTTTCTCCCGGCCTTTGGTAGTGGTGCCACTCTTTGCCTCGCTGAGTATCTTGGCATCGGGGTATCGTTTAAGAATGGCATCCTGTTGCATGGAGGGGTTCTGATCCAGTGTTGAGACTCTGCAGTAGCCGTAAATTTTCATTGGGTATCCTTTCCAGTTCCAGTCAGGTGGTGTCACATATCAAAGTGTAAGTTGAGCTTTTAAAATATTATTAGAATGGTGTCAATAACTACCTATTTAAACCCTATATCGACACTATTTTGATGTCTAATATGGGTATACCCTAACTGTCACTCTCTCTGTTTACTGCCCTGTAGATTCTCTGGGCAAGAATCAGGACCGACCAGTTCTTGTTGCCGGGTGGCATCAGACCATTGAGAATCAACCAGGGCAGGGCAGAGTATTCAGTTACAGGGATGTGTTGCAGCCGCACAACCATATGCCGGGCATCAGTCAGGACACATGATCAGAACCGGAGGCACCGGGGGGGGAAACTAACGGATACGAAATAACGATAACCACTTCAGATTTTTGCGTCATTTTTAACAGCAACCCAATGCCGCTCCTACGTGAATAGTTTCTGGTCTTTATGCTTGCAAATGAAAAAGTAGGCGTGTAGGAGCACCATTTTGAGTCTCTATTTTGCCTTGACTCGGGGTCCATTTCTTTGGTACACATTCTCTCACATCGGCAAGAGATAAACGCCGAAAAGCCCGGCAGACGCAGAATACAGGGCGCATCCCTGCGTCGCTACCAGCATCTACAATGGCCCCTGTCTTCAGGGGCTTTTTTGCTTTTGGTGGTTCTCACCAGGATAAAAATATATCCATCGGAAGATCTCGTCAGTTGTGAGTTGTCCTGTCAAATCTCTGCATCACAGTATTCTTTAATTTTTACACAGGTACAGGTCATACTGTTTCACCTGTTGTGTCCGGGCTATTGTCTTTGGTATTTTAGTTTGTTTCGTTGTTTGTGTGATATTCATGGGTATTGAAATTACATTTTTGTAATCGGTAATGCTCATTTGTGTTGTTTTTATGTGCATTGTATTTCTGGACTTTAATCTTCGCTCTCTTTGTTTATAGTGGGTTTTAATAAGAAAATTCATGTTATTCAAGGTTGTTGTGGTAAATGCTGAATCAATGGTCCGTATTTTGCTATAGCTGAAATGGTTAAATTCAGAATTCAGCCGGACCTGCATATAAAACTGCCCCGGTAAACCTGGCAGACGGCCACAATTGTTCAACACTGCGCTTATCAGCAGAAAAGAACAGCAACATGGGATGTGGTAGGAACACAACAGTGAACGCAGACATTCAAAACGCCATTAAACAAGAGGTGTCACAACTTGGTGAACGCCTTAAAACCATTGAGGACCTGCTTTCCAACCGTTCTGGGGAGGAGAACCAGAGAACCTTTGAAAATGAGACCAATTCGGCTGTTACGGAATTATCTTACGCCCTGGTGACTTCCAATGCGTCCTTGCCCGGTATCGCCAATATTGTTCTCAATTATGCCAAGGTGTTTACGCGAAGTGAAAGCGGATATGTCTCCTCCATTGATCCTGGGACCAAAAACAACATTTGCCACACCCTCACAGGAATGATGGGCGATTCATGTCAGATGAAAGATTATGAAAAAGGCATTGTTTTTCCTGTGGGCCCGGATGGGAAATATCCCACTCTGTGGGGTCATTGCCTGAATACCAAAGAAGCGTTTTACACCAACTGCCCCCGGACCCATGAAGCATCCACAGGGACTCCGGAAAACCATATTAAACTGCGCAACTTTTTATCCGTTCCGGCCATCATTGAAAATGAAGTGTACGGCCAGATCTCTTTGGTAAATACCATTAAAGGCTATACCGACTACGAACTCCAAGGGGTCAAACGTCTGGCTGCGGTTTTTGCCCTGGCCATCCAAAGGGAGATGGACAAGGTTAAATTAAAGCAGGAAGTTAAAAGGCGCATGGCCCTTGAGGGAAATCTGCATAAAGGAGATAAGACGTTCAGCCAGATTGATCTGGAAGAGACCAACCGGGCGCTTCGTGCCCTGCTCGAACAGCGCGGGGTGGAGCAAAAAGAAACAGAGAAAAAAATTATTCAGAACGTCAATCACCTGATCTCCCCCTATTTTGAAAAGCTGGAACAGACCGGACTGACATTACAACAGCAGGCCTATATCAAAATTATCAAAAACAATTTGATGGATGTGATCTCCCCGTTCATGACCAAGGCAAAATCGGTGGGGATATATCTGACCCCCCAGGAGCTCCAGGTAGCTTCCATGATCCGCTCGGGACATTCATCCAAGGATATTGCAGAAGTTCTTGATATAACGCCGAACTCCGTAAACTTTCACCGGAAAAATTTAAGGCGCAAGTTTAAGATCCGGAACAGGCAGGTCAACCTGCAGACTTATCTTCTGGCTTTCGATAAGTTGTAGGGTTATCCCCCCAATATCCTGCCAACCTTCCCCATTGATCTTCCTTGGCTGATCTGGTTTGATTTTCCTTAATCAAATCAGATGATTTGAAACAATTGATTGAAAAAATTTTATATCCATTGTTCTTAAAAAGGAGGAACCATGCCCAAGCACATGACCGCAATACTGATTGCACTGCTTGTCTCGTTTTATTTGCCGCTGTCCGCCACAGCAAAACCCATGGAAAAGATCGGCCCCCTGGAAGATGTCCTGGATATTGTTGCCTGGCCCGGATATATCGAGCGCGGAGATACAGACTCCGCCTATGACTGGGTCACGGAATTTGAAAAGAAATACCACTGCACAGTCCGGGTGAAAACCGCAGGCACGTCCGATGAGATGGTGGCTTTGATGAATCAGGGCGGGTTCGACCTGGTAACGGCTTCCGGAGATGCAACGCTGAGGCTTGTGGCAGGCAAACGGGTCCAGGAAATCAATACCGGTTTGATCCCGAGCTGGAACACGGTGGATGAAAGACTGCAAAACGCCCCCTGGCATACCATAGACGGCAAGCATTACGGCGTTCCCTACCAGTGGGGGGCCAATGTGCTCATGTACAATACCGAGGTATTTAAAACCCCGCCCACATCCTGGAAGGTGGTTTTCGAGGAGATGACCCTTTCGGACGGCAAATCCAACAAGGGACGGGTCCAGGCGTTTGACGGCCCCATATACATTGCCGATGCCGCCCTTTATCTGAAAAAACACAAACCCGAACTTGGAATCAAAGATCCGTACGAACTCAATGAAACCCAGTATAAAGCTGCCATTGAACTTTTGCGCAGCCAGCGCAAGATAGTCAATCGTTACTGGCATGACGCTTTTGTTCAGATTGACGATTTTACCAACGAAGGGGTGGTTGCCTCGTCAGCCTGGCCTTTTCAGGTGAATATACTGCAGTCCAAGGGTCAGCCCGTGGCCAGCACCATCCCCGAAGAGGGTGCAACAGGCTGGGCCGACACCACCATGCTCCATGCCGATGCCCCCCATCCCAATCTGGCGTACAAATGGCTGGAGTGGTCCTTGAACAAAAAACTGCAGGGGGATCTGGCGTCCTGGTTCGGCAGTGTGCCCGTGGTGCTTGACGCCTGCAGGGGGAACGTACTTTTGGGCGAAAACGGATGTCAGACCAATGGCCTGAATTATTTTGACCAAATCAGCTTCTGGCGTACCCCTGTGGCCAAGTGCAAGAGCCAGGACCGGTGTGAACCTTACTACAAGTGGGTAACCGACTATATTGCTATTTTGGGCGGACGTTAATTTCAAAATGGTCTAATCCGGCAGCCCGGGCGGTTTTATGCCGGGCTGCATCCCCCCCCCAAAAAAAAGAAAGAACAATTAGAAAATGGAAAGCAATTACGCAATAAGATTTACAGATGTCTGCCGCTATTACGGCACCGTCCATGCCCTGGACCATGTCAGCTTTGATGTGGCGGACGGGGAGTTCTTCTCCATGCTCGGCCCGTCAGGATCGGGAAAAACCACAAGCCTGAGATTAATTGCAGGGTTTGAGACGCCGACATCGGGACAGATTTTAATCCACGGCACCCGGGCGGACGGTGTCCCGCCATACAACCGCAATGTCAATACGGTTTTCCAGGATTATGCGCTGTTCCCCCATATGACCATTCTTGAAAATGTCTCCTATGGTCTGATGGTCAAAGGAATGAAAAAAAAGGAATATATCAAAAAGGCCCAGGAGATGCTCGCCCTGGTCAAGCTTCGGGATATGGGCAGCCGAAAGCCGTCCCAGCTTTCCGGGGGGCAGCGCCAGCGGGTGGCTCTGGCCCGGGCCCTGGTCAATCAGCCCCGGGTGCTGTTGCTGGATGAGCCCCTGGGCGCCCTGGATCTCAAGCTGAGAAAGCAGATGCAGATCGAGCTTAAATCCCTGCAGCGGGAACTTGGCATCACATTTATTTATGTGACCCACGACCAGGACGAGGCACTTTCCATGAGCGACCGCCTGGCGGTTTTCCGGCGGGGACAGATTGAACAGATCGGCACTCCCCGGGATGTGTACGAATATCCTGACACCCCTTTTGTGGCGGATTTTGTGGGCAATGCCAATATCATAGAAAAAGCAGCAGCACAGAAAATCACCGGTACATCCGCCGCCTTTGCCGTGCGGCCGGAAAAGGTGCGGTTGGCTCCTGATAACCAGTCATTACCCCCAGACCATTTTTCCATCCGGGGTAAAATCAGCGACATCCATTACCATGGTGCCGGCTCCATGATCACGCTGACGGTTGATGAAGATACCTCTGTGGTCCTGATCCAGCCCCACGATTCAACGGATGGAAGTCTGGCGGAAAATATCTGCCTGGGGGCGGAAAAGACCGTCATGTGGCACAGGGACGACAACCGGGAATTTAAGGGGACCAAATGAATCATATGACCCTTGATGCCACAATGGAAATCAGCCGGCGCCCCTGGCAGACGGCATTAGGAAAAATTTCCACCTTTTTTTACCGGCGGCCCCTGGTTTTCCTTGCCGTCCTGCTCATGCCCCCTTTGCTCTGGCTGGGGGTGGTGTATATCGGCTCCCTTTTTTCACTGCTCCTGCAAAGTTTTTTCTCCATTGATCCGTTCAGCGGAATGATCAACCGGGAGCTGACCTTTGCCACCTATGGCGAGCTGTTTTCTGCGGCCAATATGGATATCGTTTTAAGAACCACGGCGATGGCGGGATCCGTGACCCTGGCATCGGCACTGATCGCCTTTCCCATCGCCTATTTCATGGCAAGGTATGCCAAAGGGCGGACCAAGGCGATGCTCTATCTTGCGGTGATGCTGCCCCTGTGGTCCAGTTATCTTGTCCGGGTCTATTCCTGGAAGCTGATCCTTGCAAAGGAGGGTATTTTAAGCTGGATTTTCGCCAAGATAGGGCTTTCATGGCTGCTGGACAGCCTTTTGGCTTTGCCCGTGGTGGGTGGATCCTCCCTGTCGGTGAGCTATATCGGCACCTTCCTGGTGTTTGTCTATATCTGGATGCCCTATATGATCCTGCCCATCCAGGCCTCCCTTGAACGGGTGCCCGCCTCTTTGATCGAAGCCTCGGCCGATCTGGGCGCATCGCCGGGCCAGTCCTTTACAAAAGTAATCTTTCCCCTGGCGTTTCCCGGGGTGGTGGCCGGTTCAATTTTCACCTTTTCTCTGACCCTGGGCGATTACATTATTCCGGGTATTATCGGCTCGTCCAGATTTTTCATCGGCCAGGCCGTGTACTCCCACCAGGGAATTGCCGGAAATATTCCTCTGGCGGCGGCCTTTTCCGTTGTGCCCATAATTATCATGGCGGTTTATCTGGCCATTGCAAAAAGACTGGGGGCTTTTGATGCGATTTAAACACAACGACAAATCAAGACAAAATAATAACTCACCGGTGTTTTTAAAAATTTCTGCAACACTGGGGCTGCTGTTTCTTCACATCCCGTTTGCATTTATTCTGCTTTATGCTTTTTCCACCGAGGATAAATCCTATCAATTTCCTCCCCCCGGATTGACCCTTAAATGGTTTTCCGTGGCCTTTCACCGGCAGGATATCTGGGATGCCATTTTTCTGTCGCTGCGGGTGGCCTGCACCTCAACCCTTATTGCCGTGATGCTGGGGACCCTGGCTGCCGCAGCCCTGTATAAAAAGAAATTTTTCGGCAGAGAAACCATCTCTCTTCTGATCATCCTGCCCATTGCCTTGCCTGGTGTCATTACGGGCATCTCCCTGCGAAGCGCCTTTCATCTGGGACACATCCCTTTCAGCTTTTGGACCATTGTGCTGGGTCACGCCACGTTTTGTATCGTTGTGGTGTACAACAATGCCGTGGCCCGATTCAGGCGGCTGTCCGCATCCCAAATTGAAGCGTCCATGGATCTGGGGGCAAACGGCATCCAGACCATTTACCACGTGGTGCTGCCAAATATCGCCACAGCTCTTATGGCCGGCGGCATGCTGGCGTTTGCATTGAGCTTTGACGAGGTCATTGTGACCACCTTTACCGCAGGCCAGCAATCCACCCTTCCCATCTGGATGCTCACAGAACTTGTGAGGCCAAGGCAGCGCCCCGTGACAAATGTGGTGGCTGTTTTTATCCTTGCGGTGACCTTTATCCCCATATTGCTCGCCTATTATTTCACCCAGGGAACCCAAGATATAGAGGGCGGTGGGAAATAACCTTTTTGGCAATTTCCATTTCGGGGGGTGAATGCCCTTTGCCTCCCCTCTCTCTTTCTCTCCCAAAAAACCTAAGAAAAACACAAATACAACAAAAGCCTAACTCGGGCTGTCTAAAAGGTTATCCAGTTTAATCCCACGATCCGGCAGGTGTTATGCCTGTCGATAAAATTGATGCTTTTTCTTTTGTTTTTGTAAGGAGAATCAAATGAAAGTTACCATGTTTAAATTATTAATTTTAACAGGCCTGGCCGTTCTATCAGCAGCCTGTGTCCCAGGTTTGCCCGGCAGCGCAGCAGCTTCGTCGGCGGGCAGGCAGGGTTTGTTTCTCACGGAGCTCTATCCCAATGATATCAGCCGCAGTTCCGTTTATGGAAATTCCGATGACCAGCTCGAATATGTGGAGGTGTTCAACACCACGGACACCCAGATCTCATTCAATGACGCCTATGAGCTGGATTATGAGTATCCCTCGGGTGGTGCTTACAAATTTAAACAGCTTGCCGTGAAGACCGTTGACGGCAGCACAGATGTCGTGATCGGCGCCCGGGAAAGCGCTGTTTTCTGGAATCGGCGCGATGATGTGGCCACCAGCGCCACGGAAGCTCAGTTCCGGGAGAGCTGGCATATTTCCAATGATGTTAAGATCTTTGTGGTATCCGGGCAAAACGGATTCGCTGCTGATGACAGGGGCTTTGCCCTGGTGGAAAAAGCATCGGGCAATATCGTTTCCCATTACCGCTACACCACAGGCGTGGATACGTCCGACGGCCTTGCCGTACAGCTTGCCATTCCCGACACAGGCAGCGAAATGGCCGCCTGTGTACAAAACACCTTTGGCAGTCCCGGCACGGTATATTCCGAGCAGTTTGACATCTATTCCGGATCAGCCCCGGATGATCTGACCCCGGCCGGTCTTTTCATCACGGAAATCCGGCCCAATGACATCAACAGAGGCAGTGCATACGGCGATTCAGGAAGTAACGACTACATGGAATGCATGGAGGTATTCAACTCCGGGGACGGGGATGTCGATTTCAACGCCGACTACTCCTTTGCCTACCTGTACAAGGCAAACTTCAATATCCAGACCGTGACCACCGTTGAAAATGCGGCCAATTCAAACACAAGCGACACATCCGGCGTCATTATCCCGGCCCACGGCACAGCTGTGATATGGTGTTACCGCGCCGAAGGCCTTTCCGGCAGCTATACCAGCTTTCCCACGGAGGCAGATTTCCGTGCCGCCTATGGCATTCCCGATGGTGTGCCGGTTTATGCCCAGACCGGCCAGAATGGATGGGGGAACACAGGCCGGGGCATTGCATTGCTGAAAAAGGAAGAAGACGGCAGCCTGACCAACGCCTCCTATTATTTCTGGAACGGTGTCACTGATTTAAAGGACAACAAGAGTGTTGACCTGAGAGTGGACATTGACGGCCCAAAAATGTCTGTCCGTGCTGCGCTGAGCACCACCAACATGGGAGCGGTGACCCAGGATCAGTACCGGTTCGGGGCCGATGACGGCACATCTCCCGTGTTGACTCTGCTGGATGAATCCGAAAGCATCAGCCAGGGTCATTTCTTAAGAATTCCCTATGGATATGAAGGCACAGACGCCCTTCCGGTGAACTCCATCAACCTGTATTACAAGACCAGCGGGGCGGATACCTATACCGTGGCGTCCACCACCAAGTTTGCCATCTACAACAAATTTTACGCTTTTATCGACAATTCCGAACTGCTGAACGCCCAGCATGTGGATTACTACCTGAAGGCGTACAACGACTACCGTACCACGGTTACCGATGTCCGGCGCATCACCGTTGTGCAGGACAGTGACTACAACGGTGTTCGGGTCAACTTTGACAATGCCGAAGCCACGGATGATGCTGTACTGTCAGGTACCGTGAACGTATCTGCCAAGGATTTCATCTCACCGGGCAGCGGCATTTCCCTTGCCCTGGACGGCACCAGCGTCGCCACCACAAGTTCCTTGGAGCGTGCCGCCTATTTTACCTTTGATTACAGCGGGGTGGACTCATACTTCAAAAACGGTCTGACCGCAGGAGAAAAAGTCATTGCTGTATTTGCCAAATGCAGCGAAATTCCGTCAACTGACTCCCTGGCCATTGCCGTACCCCAGGCCTATTTTACCTATAATCAGGATGGCTCGGCATCCATTGAACTCTCCTTGCGTGCAGGCACCTGGGGATCTGCCTTTGAGGCGGACACCGATGCCAACAATGATGATTTCACTGCGGGCAATTTTCAGCTTAAGTTCACCGACGGCACGGTGCTTTCCCCCGACACCGCCGTTGACATGAACGGCGATGCCGTTGATCTTACCTCAACTGTGAAAATGGGCGACTCCAGCGGCTGCACCACCAGCGTCACCATGGTATTCACCATTCCTGCGGACAAGGTTGACGCTGTGGCCTTCGCATTGGACACGACTCTTTTGTCTGACGGGACACACATCCTGGCGGTTTCGGGCAGTGAAACCAGACAGATTTCATTTACCGTGCGCAACACAGTGACCCCGCAGGCTAACGAGACAACGGCGGAGGTCAATGTGGCCATGGCCGTTGACAAAGAGAACCGGGTGGCATCCGTCACCACAGGCAGTGGCGTGGCCAGTGTCAGGATTTATGAGGCCTGCGGCCTTGACGCCGCCGCCACCAGGGAAGGTGCCGGAGACAGCACAGCCCTTGCCGTCAGCCATGCAGGCACCGGTGCCACGGTATCAAACAACGGAGACTATCCCTACCAGATCCTTGAGATTCCTGTGAAATCTTCGGACATCACCGCGTTAAGGGTGGAGGTCAAGGCCCAGGCAGACTACAGCCAGGCTGTCCGACTCTTCATCCTTGACCCGGACAGCGAGACCTGGGATCTCATTGACAATACAACCGAGTCCGACGGCGTGATCACCGGGGTCTGCACCCTTGACAGACATATGTCCGACGGCGTGGCCAGGGTTCTGATCCAGGCCCGGGGCAGTGAGTATGCACCCTATGCCTACCCCGACATGTACACCACCACCGGCGACAGCAATGAATCCTGGGACGGCACAGGCATTCCCGGACAGTATGACTTCTCCATTGCCTGGATCACCGACACCCAGTATTACGCCGAGCAGTATATGGAGAACTTCACCTCCATGACCGACTGGATTGTGGACAATGCCGAAAAACTGGGAATTGAGTATGTGATCCACACCGGAGACATTGTGGATGAGTTCAACGAAGAGTATGAATATGTCAATGCCAGCCAGGAGCTTGCCAAGTTCGAAGCTGCCAAAATTCCCTACGGCGTACTGGCCGGCAACCACGATGTGGCCCACGGCAACATGCGTTATGAACTTTACTGGAAGTATTTTGGTGCGGACCGGTATAAGAACAGCCCGGTTTACGGAGGATCTTACAAGAACAATCTGGGCCATTATGACCTTGTCACCGTGAACGGGGAAGAGCTGCTCTTTCTTTACATGAGCTGGGATATCTATACTCCTGAAACCGACTGGATGAATGAGGTTTGTGCAAAATTTGCCCATCGCAAGGTCATTATCTGCGTGCACGGCGGCATTAATTCCGCCGGTACACAGAGTTATACCAGTGATCTGCTGCTTGAAAGTGTCTGCAGGAACAACAAGAACGTGTTTGCCGTCATCAATGGCCATTACCATGGGTCTTCACTGAACATTGTGGGTTTTGATGATGACGGGGACGGTGAAGACGACCGTGCTGTGTATCAGGTCTGCACAGATTACCAGTCTGCCCCCGAGGGCGGCATGGGTTACATCAAAATGATCTATTTTGACCTGTCCCATGACAAAATCTATATGAACTCCTACTCTCCGGTGCTGGATGATTACAACTATTTTGATATGCCCAAGCTTGACAGCTACGGCATCGGCACCATCGCATCCGACATCGATATCGCCGAATTTCCCGTGGATTTTGACCGGGATACCCCCAAAACCCTTACGGTCACTTCCGCATCCGTCGCAGGCCTTACCGATGTTGAACTGGGCAGCGCTTCTGCAACCGGGGGGGCTGCCACCCAGGTGTCATACACCCTGAAAGCCGACGCCAACAGCAGCATTTACGCGGCGTTAAGAGATAGCGCCGGTACGACCCTGGGATACACCGGCACTGTAAAGGTTAAATTGGATGGCGATTTTGACCTGGATGGCGATATAGACAGGGATGATGTCGCTTTTCTGCGTAATTATCTGCGCAAGGATGCGTCCATTTATCCGCTCTATGATCTGAACCAGGACGGCAAGATTTCCATGGCAGACGTCGTAAAATTGACCAAGTCCTGCACCCTTGCAGGCTGCCGGCGCCCGTGATCGCAACCACTCCATAAAGACTGCTGCAGCCGGGAAAACTTTTTCCCGGCTGCAGCAACTTCATACTCTAAACTACTTCATCATATTGGAGAACTCTTCGGCCGTTCTGGGTGATTTGTGTGCGCTGTCACGGAGATCCTGGCTCTCCTTGCCGATATATGGTAATACACCTGCAACAAAACCCTGGGAGTTTAGATATGTCACAAGAAAAACCTCTTCCCCCCGGTGTGATCCTGCAGCGGGACGGTGAAACCCTGGCTGTCCGTGTCACACCCCCTTCGGGAAACCTGAGTGGGGATGCTCTGGAAAAAATGGCCGACCTTGTACGGATTTATGATGTCCCGGCGGTAAAGCTGACCTCGGGCCAGCGTATTGGCTTTTACGGCATCAGCAGGGACAAGGTTCATGCCCTGTGTGAGGCCATGCCCTTCAGAACCGGCGGACATTACGTTCAGGCCTGCCCGGGAACACACTGGTGCAGGTTCGGCAAGCAGGATGCCATGGGGCTTGCCGAAAAACTGGAAAAGGAATTTGGATCTGCACAGACCCCTGCCAAAATCAAATTCGGGATTTCCGGCTGCACCTTCTGCTGTGCAGAATCCCGGATTCGGGACATTGGTTTGATCGGCTCTCCCAAGGGATGGCGCATGTTCGTGGGCGGAAATTCCGGCATGAAGCCCAGGATCGGCGATGAGTTGGCAAGAAACCTGTCCACCCGGCAGGCCATTGAATTGTGCCGCAAATTTATTGACCTTTACACCAAAACCGCCCCTGCCAAGCAAAGAACGGCCCGTTTTGTGGAGAAGATGGGAATTGAAGCCATCAAAGAGAACTTAGGGATTCCGTTGCTGTGATTCTAAAGCCGGATGAAAAAAAATAACTCTTTAAAAGTATAAGGGTTTAGTTCTTGATCAATCCTTGATGAGGTCAAGGATCGCTTCAATATCGGCCACGGCTTTTTCCTGGCTCACCTCCTGCCATCCATTTTCCCGGATGCGGGTCAGTTCTTTGAGAAACCGTCCCAAAGTCTGGGTGTAGTTGGCCGAAAGACCAAGCCCGTCGGTCTGCCTGCCTCGAATTTCACCACTTTCACGGCGCTGGGCCTGGACTTCGTTAAAGGCCTTGTTAATGGATTTTTCCCCGGACTGAACCTGCTCCTGGATGTCGGGGCTGCCGTATTCCATAACCTTTCTGGCTTTGTCGACCTTTTGGGCACTGATGCCCAGTTCTTTGGCCCGGATTTCATTTTCTACCTTGCGCGTGGTTTTCTGATCGGTTTTATCTTTTTTGTGCATGGTGTCCAAAACAGACAGGCACTTGATAATATCATCGTCAGACATGTTGCGCCGGTTCCGCTGAATATGAAAGGTGTAAAGCAGGGCGTCATCCTCGTCCTCAAAGGATTTATACACCACCGGCACCTGGTCCAGGTTCATGTTCCTGGCTGCGGCAAACCGGGTGTGTCCGTCCACAACCACATTTTCCTCTTCCCAGACCACCAGGGGAAATACCGGGTCATATCCGTGTGTCTCCATGTTCTGGCTTATGGCGGCCAGGGTCTCTTTCTGAATGGGGAACAGTTTGTCAAAAGGGTGTCTGGTGGTTAAGGTGTCGGGGTTTACAAGGGTTGTCTTTAATTCCATTATGGTTCCTGAATAACTGTCTGGTATTTTATTGTTTTAATTTTTATCAGCAGGCTGGTAGCCATGGGGGTGCTCAAACACGAAGTCGTCACTGAACGGAAACCCGTGTTTGGACAAAAAATCACCCAGATGCAAAGTGCATAAAAATTTAAAACCGGAGCAACCTGGCGGTTGTGGGGCACGATCTCATAATTGGGCAAGTTTTTATGCAACGCCGCAGATGGGTGACTTTTCGTCCAAACGCTAATGTGTCAGCAGTTTAACCTGTCTTTTATCCGGCCAGATTTGCTTCTGCAAATTCCCAGTTGACCAGTTTTTCCAGGTATGCGTTGATATAGTCGGCTCTCCGGTTCTGATAATCCAGATAATACGCATGTTCCCATACATCAATGGTCAGCAGCGGCGTCAGTCCCTGGGCAATGGGTGTATCTGCGTTTGCTGTTTTCATGATTTTCAGCGCATCACCGTCTTTAACCAGCCATGCCCATCCACTGCCGAACTGGGAGAGTGCCGCGGCTGCAAACTCTTTTTTGAATGCAGCATAACTGCCGAAATCGGCTATTATTTTTTCGGCAATGGCACCGGTGGGCATACCGCCGCCACCTGGCTTCATGCTGTTCCAGTAAAAGGTGTGGTTAAAGACCTGGGCGGCATTGTTGAAAATACCGATCTGATCGGCGTTGCCGTAAGTTTTCTTAATGATTTCATCCAGGGTCAGGCTGTCCAGATCGCTTCCTTTGATCATCTGGTTGGCTTTTTTTACATATCCGGCATGGTGCTTGTTATAGTGAACAAAAACTGTTTTTTCGGAAATATAAGGCTCAAGGGCATCGGGTTCATAGGGCAAAGGCGCTTGTGTTATCGTGCCGCTTCCATGATCTATACAGCTGAGACCGGCCATCTGCAACAGTAAAAGGCTGCCTGCACCGGCTGAAAGTTGTAAAAATTCTCTTCTGTTCATTGCACTCTCCTGTTTTTAGTTTTGAAACAAGCGTTTGAGGAAATGATGTGCACCAGCGTTGCACACCCAGATCAGTTTAGGCTTCCGGCTTTGGACTTGTCAATGAAAACCTGGTGGGTTAACATTGGGCCGCAATTTATGTGGCTCCCAAGATAGGGATTAACTTACGATGACAGTTGAAAACCCATGAATGAAGATACACTCATACAGGTTGCGGGAATCCTGGTCGCCGCCGCCGCCTGCCAGTGGCTGGCCTGGCGGGTAAAAATTCCGGGAATAGTCTTTCTTTTGGTCACCGGCATCATGGCCGGTCCCGTGCTGGGGGTTTTGAACCCCGAAAAGATGATGGGAGATCTTTTTTTTCCTTTTGTCTCCATGTCCGTGGCCCTGATTCTGTTTGAGGGCAGTCTGACCCTGGATTTTGCCCAGATCCGGGGGCTTCATACTGTGGTCCGGAACATGGTCTCCTACGGCATGCTGGTTACCTGGATCATCACGGCCCTGGCCGCCCGGCTGGGGGTGGGGCTGTCCTGGCAGATCAGCGTGCTTCTGGGCGCCATCACATCCGTAAGCGGCCCCACAGTGATTGTGCCCATGCTGCGTACGGTCCGGCCCAACCAAAACATTGCAAATATCCTCAGGTGGGAAGGGATCATTGTCGACCCCATCGGCGCAGCCATGGCTGTTCTGGCCTATGAATTCATCATATCAGGTTCAGCCCGGCAGGCCCTGGGCCACACCATGCTGGTGTTTATCCGCCTGGTGGCCACGGGGACGGCCATTGGCGCGGTGTGCGGCTACGGGTTTGGCATGGCCATCCGCAAACACTGGATTCCCGAATTCATGCACAACCTGTTTGCGTTCTCCCTGGTTCTGGGCGCGTTTGCATTTTCCAATCATCTCCAGCACGAATCGGGCCTGGTAACAGTCACGGTCATGGGTATCTGGCTGGCCAACATGAAGGATGTGGGCATCGAGGACATTCTTGATTTCGAGGAGCACATCAGTATTCTGTTGATTTCTGTCCTTTTTATCATACTGGCCGCCCGGCTGAATATTGATGAACTGATTGCCCTGGGCTGGGGGATGAGTTTTTTGTTCATCGCCATCCAGTTTCTGGCCCGTCCCATGAACATCATGGTGTCCAGTATCGGTTCCAGCCTTACCTGGCCGGAGCGGCATATGCTGGCCTGGATTGCCCCGCGCGGGATAGTGGCGGCAGCCATTTCCGCCTTGTTCGCCACCCAGCTCCAGAAGGCCGGCTACCCGGATGCCGGGGTGCTGGTGCCCCTGACCTTTTTTATTATTATCTCCACGGTCATGGTGCAGAGCGTCACGGCACGCCCCCTTGCCCGGTGGCTTAAGGTGGCCGAGCCCACCCCCAACGGCTTCATTATCATCGGGGCCAATCAGCTGGCCCGTGGCATTGGCAAAGCCTTGATGGCTCTGGGGTTTCAGGTCCAACTGGCCGATACCGGGTGGGATCAGGTCATCCGGGCCAAAAACGAGGGGTTGCCCACATATTTCGGAAATCCCGTGTCAGAACATGCAGACCGGCATATTCAGCTGGTGGGGGTCAGGGGTGTGCTGGCCATGTTTCCCCATGAGGCGGTCAACGTGGCCGCAGCCATTCATTATCGTCTGGAATTCGGCACAGATAAAATTTATATTCTGCACTCCCGGCTGGAAATAGACCGCTCCACTGCGGACCGGATGTCCATTGAGAATCACGGAAGGATTCTGTTTGGAAAAACAGCCTCATATCCCGCCCTGGCCACGGATCTGTCCCGGGGAGGGCAGATAATCATCACAAAGCTGACGGAAAAATTTACCCTGGCGCAATTCATCGGGAAACACGGTCAAAAGGCTTTGCTGTTATTTGCCGTGGACAAAATAAACCGGCTTTATGTGTATGCCCATGACAGCCAGATCAATCCCGAACCCGGCTGGTCGCTGGTGTATCTGCTTAAAAATGGTGAGGGCAGTCATTAAATAATAACTGCTCTGACCTTTTTTAAATTAGCCCGGCATATCTTTGACAGCGTTTAGTCACCGCGGATTCATCCATTCCGAAATGCTTGAGAAGTCGAACGACCTGCAAAGGCTTACACTGGTCACCAGCCTCAAGTGACTCGAAATCTGCCGGATCAATGTCCAGCAAAGCCAGGATCTCATCCCTGGTCTCTTCACAAAGGGCCATCCGGGCCACCACTTCCATGGTTGCTGAACAGATGTGGCACTCCTGATTATATAAGGTCAAAAAAGGCTGATCCTTGAATTTTTCTTCCAGCAGGTCTTTAAAAAACAGCACGGCTGATCTTCTCCAATTTTTTTTCAGATATCCGGGATAAAAATTCATTCCGGTAGGCTATGACCTGGTTGATATATTTCTCAGGAACCTTGCGGGTATTTTTAAAAAACACCTCATACAATACGATAAATTTCCGGTAGCAAAAAAAATAAAGAACCCGGATTCGATCCTGGGACAGGGTAAAACGAAGCTCGTGAACCCCGTCATGCAGTACATCAGCATAGGGTCTTGGCAGGGTTGGTCCATGCTCTTCCAACAGTCCGAGCAGACGCAGCAGTTTCACCTGATGTTTTTCCGGACATGAATTGATAAAATCCGTAACCGGACAAGCGTCTTCCATACCATCGCAAAAAAGGATTTTCCATTTTTCTGTCATACTCTTCCTCTTTTCTCACCCGCCACCGTTTCCTGATTTATTTTCTGATTTGCTATGCAAAATTCAATCCAAAATCAACCCCGGCGCTTTCCAGGGGTTTGATCCTTTTTGAGACAGTCATGGCGGTTGTCTTCGATACTGTACTTTTGCCGCTTGGCTCCATGTTTGCCGGGCGGTCTTGCATCTTCAGGCAGGATCTGACTGACCGATGTCATAGATTATGAAGGTGCTTTTTGTCAAGAATGGTATCAAGGAGAAGGGCAAAGAGGCCGAAAGCCGGAGTGTGGTTCCGGCCAGTATCGGTTGCAATACAATAATGATACAGAATTGAATCATAAATTATCCTTTGATACATAAACACATCTGATCTAAATTTTGCGCGATCAAATGTTTGATAATATTTTTATATTTAATTTTAGATAGTTATATTCATGATGCGGTTTGGGGTGTTGCTTATTATAACTATGGCATTATTTTTGATAGCATTGTAGAAGAGCGCACAGATTAATGACGTAGAGTATGTATTCGTTTTTAATCAATTATCAGAAAGAGAGGAAAAGCATGCTGGAGCTTAAAGATATATATTTTACCGTGGCCGAGGAAGAAGCCGGAAACGGGCACGCCGAAAAAACAATTCTTAACGGAATCAGTTTCACCTTTGAGAAAGGTAAGTTTTACGGCATCACCGGTCCCAACGGCGGCGGAAAGACCACCCTGGCCAAAACCATCATGGGCATCAACAAGGCCACCCGGGGCCAGATCATATATAATGGTAAAGAGATCACGGATATGAGCATCACTGACCGGGCAAAAGAGGGGATCGCTTATGGGTTTCAGCAGTCGGCCCGGTTCAAGGGGGTGACGTTCAGGGATCTTCTGTCCATTGCCGCCGGCACCGATGACGAAGGCAAACTCATGGACATCCTTGCCCGGGTGGGATTCTGCTCCCTGGATTTTCTTGACAAGCCTGTGGATTCCAAGCTTTCGGGCGGCGAAATCAAAAAGATCGAACTTGCCACCACCATTGCGAGAAATCCGGGCCTTGCAATTTACGATGAACCGGACACGGGCATAGATCTTTGGACCATTGATCCCATGGTGCAGCTGATAAAAAGGCAGACCACGGAAAAGGGCACAACAACCATCGTGGTCAGTCACAACAAGGCGTTCCTTGAAGCTGCAGACTGTCTGCTGCTCGTCAGGGAGGGCCGGATCGCCTATACCGGAGATCTGGAAGGTGCCAAACCGCTGCTGTGCGATCTGAGTGTTTGCGGATACACAGATGTATGTGAAGGAGAGATCGATGCTAGATGCTATAGATAAAAAATTACTAAAGGCAGTGGCGGGTCTTGACGGGCTGCCCACAGGTGCATTCAATATCCGGAAAAACGGCACCCTTTTATCACGTGAGGTGTCAGGCAATATTAACATTGAATCCAATAAAGACGGCACCGGTATTGTGGTGACCGTCAAGCCGGGCGTGGTCAACGAGTCGGTGCACATTCCGGTGATACTCAGTCAGGCGGGCCTGCACGACGTGGTCTTCAACACCTTTATCATTGGAGAAGGTGCCGATGTCACCATCGTTGCCGGGTGCGGCATCCACTGTGCAGGCAGCAAGAATGAAGGCCACGAGGGTATCCATGAATTCCGGGTGGGTAAAAACGCCACCATCCGCTACCAGGAAAAGCACGTTGCCATGGGGGAGGGAAAAGGCAAGCGGAGCCTGAATCCCACCACCAAGGTATATATGGACGAAAATTCCGTGGTCGAAATGGAACTGACCCAGATCGGCGGGGTGGACGAGGCGAGGCGGGTGAATGAAGCCGAACTGGCCGCAGGAAGCTCCCTTTTTGTGACCGAACGTATCCTGACGGAAGGACACCAGATCGCTGTTTCCGAGAATAATATCATTCTCAAGGGCGATGGCAGCAAAACAAACCTGGTATCCCGGTCCGTGATCAAAGGGAATTCCAAACAGGATTTTTACGCCAATGTGGAAGCAAGGGCCAAAAGCTTTGGCCACATCGAGTGTGACGCCATCATCATGGACAACGGCGTGAATGAGACCGTACCGGCCCTGCGTGCCCTGCACCCGGACGCGGAGTTGACCCATGAAGCCTCCATCGGAAAAATAGCCAATGATCAGTTGATCAAACTCATGAGCTTAGGACTTACGTACGATGAAGCCGTGGACAGAATCATCCGGGGTTTTCTGAAATAACGCCCAAAGCCGGCCGGATCTTTTGTGCTCCGGCCGGCTTCAACACAATTGCAAAATAAAACAAGAATTCATTCGACCATGACAGCAGACAGTGCCGTTATCTATATCCCCCATGGCGGCGGGCCATTGCCCCTTCTCGGACATACCGGCCATGACGCCATGAATGCGTTTTTAAAAAATATTGGAAAAACTTTGCCCCGCCCCCGGGCCGTGGTGGTTGTTTCCGCCCACTGGGAAATGGATATTCCCGTTGTCACCAGCCATTCTGCGCCCGAACTGATCTACGACTACCATGGATTTCCCCGGGAAACCTATGAAATCCGATATCCGGCCCCGGGTCATCCCGAATTGGCCGCAAAAGCCGTGGATCTGCTGACACAGGCCCGCATCAAAGCAAAGACAAATGAAAAACGCGGCTTTGACCATGGTGTCTTTATTCCGCTGATACTGATGCTGCCCCAAGCCGATATCCCCTGTATCCAGATTTCTCTTTGCGCAAGCCTTGATCCCCTGGAGCATCTTCGGGTGGGAGAGGCCCTGGCGCCTTTGCTTGAGGAGAATATCTGGCTGCTGGGTTCCGGTTTTTCCTTTCACAACATGCGCGGTTTTGACATGGGGCCGGGGCCCGGGGCCGGTACAGATCCGGACCCGGACAACCAGGCCTTCCAGGACTGGTTAAAGGATACCTGTGCCAATGGGCGGCAAACCCCGGAACAGCAGAAGGAAAATTTGATACACTGGGACCATGCACCGGGCGCCTGGCACTGTCATCCCCGGCAGGAGCATCTGCTGCCGTTAATGGTGTGTGCCGGTGCTGCCGGGTATGCCCCTGCAAAAACGGTATTTGACGGGATTATTATGGGTCGCCGGGCGTTGGGCTTTTTATGGCAGGACGCTTAAGGCCTGGAAAAAATGAATGAAAGCGTTGTAAGATTTCCCCATTGTTTTTTTAATGCGATGCCGTCCCATGGGACCAGGAGGTTGAATAGATGCAGAAAAACGGCAAGTCAGGTATCAGCCGCCGGGCGTTTTTAAAAGGGGCCGCAGCCGGAAGCGCATGCATGCTTCTGCCCGGCACCATCAAAGCGGCGCAAAAGGGCGAGGCTCTGGCCACGCTGCACGATTTATCCCGGTGCATTGGCTGCGGGGAATGCGTTTCCGCCTGTACCGCCCAAAACCAGTCCAAATATCCGGAACCGAAAAAACCCTTTCCCAAAATGTATCCCAGCCGGGTCAAGGCCGCGGACTGGTCGGACAGGCGGGATGAAGAAGGCTTGCTGACCCCTTACAACTGGCTGACCATCCAGACCGCTGAAGTGGAGTGGCAGGGGGAATCCTATGAAATCAATATCCCCAGGCGCTGCATGCATTGCCAGAATCCCCCCTGTGCCAACCTGTGCCCCTGGGGGGCATGTGCCCGGGAAGACAACGGGGTGGTGCGCATCAATGCCGATATCTGCCTGGGCGGTTCCAAGTGCAAATCGGTCTGCCCCTGGGATATCCCCCAGCGCCAGACAGGCGTGGGGCTTTACCTGAAACTGCTGCCTGCTTTCGCAGGAAACGGGGTCATGTATAAATGTGACCGCTGTTTTGATCTGCTTGCCAAAGGCGATGTGCCTGCCTGTGTCAGTCAATGTCCGGAGGAGGTTCAGTTCATCGGCCCCAGAGAAAAGATTGTGGCCCGGGCCCATGAGCTGGCCAGATCCTTTGCCGGTTCCGGCAATGAAAACGACTTTATTTATGGCGAATTCGAAAACGGCGGCACCAACACCATCTATGTCTCGCCTGTGCCTGTTGCGCTGCTGGCAAAGGCCCTTGGGACCGGGCCGGGAAAGCCCCATATGAACCCGGTGGAGGATATGATGGCCCGGGACGAAATTTTCGGCATGGCCGCCCTGGTCGCACCCATTGCCGGTGTGGCCGCGGGCGTACTCACGGCCGGTGCCGGGCTGCTTAAATCAGGCGGACATGATAAGGAGGAAACAAATGAATAGTATTTTTTCCAGAAGCCTGAACCGCATCCTGCTGGCGGTGATGGCCATTCTTGCCCTGACCGGCATGGCCCAGATGCCCATTTTCAAGCGGTATTACATTGCCGACATTCCCGGATTCGGGTGGCTGGCCGCGTACTACACCACCCATCAGATACACTACATTGCGGCAACGGTGTTCCTGGTTCTGCTGTTCTGGATGGCCACGGAATATCTGATCAGCCGGCGCAGGCAATGGCGGATAACCCCCATGGGCCGGGTCCGCCTGCTCATCCTGGCCGTGATCGTTATCTCCGGGGTGTTACGCACCGTGAAAAATCTGCCCGGCCACGGGTTCGGCCCCATGGTGGTCATGCTTGTGGACTGGAGTCATCTGGCGGCGGCCATGCTTTTGGGATTCACCGCCATCCTTGCCAGGACAGGGCCCTGGCGTCGAAAAGGGGTGTATGCCACCCGGCGGTGACGGCGCGGCTACCCATGTAAAATAAGATTAATCTCTCTTCTGCAGTGCCGGACAGCGGGCCAGGCGCTTTGCATCCAAAGCGCCTTTCACATGATCTTGTCGTTTTTTCGGGTTTTCTTTACACGCTATGGTTTTGCTGGTAATGGTTGGGGGTAATTTCAACGCAACCCCAACGTAACCATAGACAAGTAAGGATTATTTCACCATCTATGATTTCGTCAAAGCCTATGCCTATTTCAATGACCCCGAATGGGACGGTGAACCCATGGAACCGGAACCCTGCAGCCGGTGCGGGAATTCCCCCTGCACCTGTATTGCCGATCCCCCGGAGCCCTGCAGGGCGTGCGGCCAACTGCCCTGTGTCTGTGAAAAAGACCCGCCGCTTCCCTGTGTTGTCTGTGGCGAAAGCCCGTGTATCTGCCCAAAAAGGCGCAAACTTAAAATAAAGCTGGCCGACGGCGCGGGGTGGAGAGAGTGACTGTCGTAATCGCATGCTGCATCAGATGTTTTTAATGATCAACCTTGGAGAGCGGGCAGGTTCCGGTCTGCCTAAAATCTGTCAGGGATGGGAGAGTACGGGAGGGACACTTTCCCTTTATGATACCTTTGAACCCTATGACCAGACCCGGCTTGAAATGATATGGCAAGATGTTGAAAAAGAAAAGACCGACATGTCGGGAAAAATGTCGGGAAAAATGTCGGGAAAAATTCTTGATGCCGTTATTGAAAATGAATATGTGACCATACCTGAGCTTGCACGGCAAATGGGGGTTTCGGAGCGGACTATTGAACGCAATATACAGAAACTGCAGGCCGGGAACAAGCTCAGGAGAATCGGCGCAGCAAGAGGCGGCCGATGGGAAGTGATTTAATTGCAGTCGGTCTTGCTTTTCCGGGCAATGAATGCTTATCTCCAGCCATGATTGGTACTCGATTGTAGAGTTTTATAATTTACTGTTATGTTCTTTAAAGCGAAAAGGAGATATTCGGACATGCCACAATTCAGCAATGTTGCAATCGTCAAAGCGGCAAATATTTATTTTGATGGTAAAGTTACAAGCAGAACAGTGCTTTTTTCTGATGGTTCTAAAAAGACACTTGGCATCATGCTTCCCGGCGACTATGAATTTAATACTGACGCCAAAGAGCTGATGGAAATCCTTTCGGGCGACTTGGAAATACAACTGCCCGGGGAGAACTGGAAGAAGATATCCGGTGGACAATCTTTTGAGGTGCCGGCAAAATCAAGTTTCAAGCTGAAAATTGGCAAAGTCACCGATTACTGCTGCAGCTACCTGTAACAAAAAGGCTTTTGAGTGCTGAAAAAGAATTTATAATTGTGCTTACCCTTAAGCAGAGCAGATCTTGTGCCAAGGAGCTGATATATTGCAAAGTATTTTGGGGCTGTTTGTGTTCTCAGGCATTGCTGTTTTATTAAGCGAGAATAGAAAAAAAATCTCTGCCAGGCTGATTATTTCAGCGCTGTTACTGCAACTTGTTCTTGGTGTGGTAATGCTGAAATTTGCCTGGGTGCGCCAGGGGTTTCTTTATTTAAACGGTTTAGTGTCAGCAATATCAAAGGCAACCGGAGACGGCACAGCCCTGGTGTTCGGATATATCGGCGGCGCAGCGCTTCCCTTTCAGGAATCCTGTCCCGGTGCTTCGTTCATCCTTGCATTTCAATCGCTGCCTTTGATTCTGGTCATGAGTGCGATATCTGCTCTGCTGTTTTATTGGAAGATAATCCCCGCTGTTGTGGGTTTCTTCAGTGTGATTCTTAAAAAAACACTGGGGACGGGCGGCGCTGAAGGCATAGGAATTTCCGCTAATATTTTTGTGGGCATGGTGGAGGCGCCTTTGTTGATCAAGCCCTATCTGTCCGCCATGACCCGCAGTGAGATATTCACATTAATGACCTGCGGCATGGCGACCATTGCCGGTACTGTCATGGTGCTTTACGCCACAATTTTAACGCCTGTCATCCCTGGTATTTTGGGTCATATCCTTACCGCATCCATCATCAGCGCACCGGCTGCGATTTTGATTTCAAAAATTATGATTCCTGAAACCCGGGATGTGACAGAAGGCAGTCTGTCCACGCCAACGGTTTATAAAAGTGTCATGGACGCCGTTACCAAGGGAACGGTGTCCGGTGTTGATCTTATGATCAATATTGTGGCCATGATTATCGTTCTTGTGGCCCTGGTGAGCCTGATCAATATGGCACTTGGTTTAATTCCATTACTCAAGGGCCAGCCTTTCACGCTCCAGCGTATTTTAGGCTGGATCATGGCGCCGGCATCGTGGCTGATGGGCATCCCATGGTCTGAAGCCCCTGTCACCGGGGCTTTGATGGGAACCAAAACAATTCTTAATGAATTTATAGCGTACCTTGATTTGACGCGTGTCCCGGCAGGCGAAATCAGTGACCGCAGCCGCATCATTATTTCATATGCCATGTGCGGGTTTGCGAATCCGGGCAGCCTGGGTATTATGATCGGCGGCTTGGGGGCCATGGTTCCGGAAAGAAGGGATGAAATCGTTTCTTTAGGGTTTCGTTCCATCATTGCAGGCACTCTTGCCACATGTATGACCGGTGCCGTAGCCGGGTTGTTTGTCTAGAAAATTTTTGATTTTTACATATAAAAATCCCCGGATACAAAATCCCCGGGGATTTTAAAAATGGGCCTTATTTCGTCATGTTAGCCAAGGCGGCTTCTTTGGACCTTTTGCATTTGGATTTGGTCGTTCAAAATATCAAGAGCTCTAAAATGCTCCCATCACGTTTCATATGCCACGTCTTTTTTTTTGAAAAAACTTACGACTCTTGAATGAGTATGACAATTAAAATTTAATTCCCTTGACATACTTATCCTTTCCTGTATAGTGCTTACCTATTGCACTACTTTATAGTGCTTGAGTTTCTTCCTTAGATGTTTTCCCCGAGAAATCAGTGATTATCCTTTAAGATCGAGACGATTTATTTTTTATTTTTATTCAGGAGAACGCCTACATGGCAACTGGTATCGTAAAATGGTTTAGCGAGTCAAAAGGTTTTGGATTCATCGAACAAGCAGATGGTGGTAAAGATGTATTTGTTCATCATTCTGGTATTAATGCAGCTGGTTTTAAATCTCTCAATGAAGGCGAACAGGTTTCGTTCGATATTGAACAGGGTCCGAAAGGGCCGGCAGCTGCAAATGTGACCGTGATTTAATATTCCATTTTATCTCTGTGACATTTTAGCCCCTGAGTAATAGTTTACTCGGGGGCTTTTTTTTTGTTGTGTGTTCTACCCCGCCCCATCCAGCTGAACCCTGCCTGACCCCGCCATATTTTGAAAAAATACTACCCCGCCATTTGAAACGGCAGCGATTCTGTGAAAAACCCGAATGCAAAATTGCCAGTAAAAAATACAGCCAGCAAAAATGGCTGAATAGACCCAAAAATCGAGATTGTTTTTCAGGGCCTGAAAATGGGGCTCGTGTTCAGGAGTGGCGCCAATGTAATCCTGGTTACTGGAAGCTGTCATAAAACTGATGCGAAAAACCAAGGGATATTACCTCACTGATTTCAGAGGCTATATTTCATTTTTGTTGATGGCCCGGTGCGGTCTGAGAATATCGGAGACGTTCAATTTGTTGCGAAAGAACTGCAGGCCTGAAGAAAGGACGATTTATAATCAGAAAAAAAATGATGAGCTGATCGACTGGGAAAATACCGTTGAAAAATAAGCTGATTACGGCTTCTCGCAACATAACTCTACGAACTGAATCGCTGCGCTGCGCGGAAGCCGGTGTCCCCAACCATTTACCTTCGATCAAGATTTCCATTTAAATCAAATAAATTTACAATAACTTCTACGGTTTTTCAGCCGAATTGATTAGTCCTATATTCAGGAGGTATCGTAATGGAAAAGAATTTGAGGACTGAGTTTATCGATTACATGACATTAAATCGTTATTCGCCGCTTGGGTATTTCATACAGCAATCAGAACAAATACTATGTCTCAGACTTTGACAATCCTTTGATAATCTCCTATTAGATATATTGCAATCTAAACATGTTAGGATTTATATATGCAAATTTTTTTAGACATTTTCACTAATATTCTCAGTTCAGTGCGTGAGCCGCTCGTGGTTCTTGATGCGGATTTGAAAATTGTCAAAGCAAATCATGCGTTCTACATGACATTTTGTGCCAGGCAGGAAGAAACAGAAGGGGTATTAATTTATGATCTTGGCAACGGGCAGTGGAATATCCCCAGGCTCAGAGAATTACTTGAGAAAATCCTCCCTGAAAATACCGTGTTCAATGATTTCGAAGTGGAGCATTCATTTGATGTCATCGGGCCTAAAATCATGCATCTGAATGCCAGAAGAATTTATAACGATTTCAAAAAATTGGAGTTGATTCTGCTGGCCATTGAGGATGTGACCGAAAAAGAGCATTACAAGCGGAATCTTGAGGGTATCGTAAAAAAAAGGACCGAACAGCTTGTTCTTGAAAAAAAGAAAACCGAACAGGAAAAACGAATTGCCGAAAAATCCTTAAAAGAAATTGAAGTACTGAAAAAACAACTTGAAGATGAACGGGCGTATCTTAAAGAGGAGATCAAGCTGGAACATAATCACGAGAGCATTATCGGTCACAGTGACGGGCTTAAATATGTGCTCTTCAAGGTTGAGCAAATTGCAGACAGTGACACAACCGTTATGGTTCTGGGTGAGACAGGTACCGGCAAGGAGCTTGTGGCCCGGGCAATTCATAGCAACAGCAGCCGGAAAAACCGGGCACTGATCAAAGTCAATTGTGCGGCATTGCCCTCAAATCTTATAGAGAGTGAGCTTTTCGGTCATGAAAGAGGCGCGTTTACCGGTGCCGACCGCAGCCACAAAGGACGATTTGAGATCGCTGACAAAGCCACTCTGTTTCTGGATGAAATCGGAGAACTGCCCCTGGAATTGCAATCAAAGCTGCTCAGGGTCATTCAAGACGGTGAATTCGAGCGGCTGGGCAATTCTCGTACCACTAAGGTGGATGTACGGATAATTGCCGCGACAAACCGGAATCTTGAGGAAGAAGTTAAAAAAGGGCGTTTCAGGGAAGATCTGTGGTACCGGCTCAATGTCTTTCCCATTACCATGCCGCCGCTGCGTGAAAGAAAAGAGGATATCCCCCTCCTGACTGATTTTTATATAAAAAAAATCTCCCGCAGACTGGGAAAACAAATCAAGGTGGTTCCTCAAAACGTGATGAATGCCCTTTTAAACTATCACTGGCCGGGAAACGTTCGGGAGTTGGAAAATGTTCTTGAACGGGCAGTGATCAATTCATCAAGCGCCAAACTCCATCTGGCTGATGATCTGGAAAAATCCTACAGGCATTTGACCAAAGACTTCAAAACCCTGGAAGCGGTTGAACGCGATTATATCATCCGCGTGCTCGAACAGACTCACTGGAAAGTCAGCGGCAAGAACAGTGCAGCCCAAATTCTCGGCCTCAATCGCAGCACATTGCGTGCCCGCATGCATAAACTCTCCATCGTTCCTCCTGAGCGCCTTCCCTTTGATTCCCAATAAGGCTCATTTTTTTTGTGGCCGATCCTTTTGCGGTCATGAACCTGATTGCTAAAAGGGGAGATTAAAAAGGTACCATATGACCCATTGGATAAATACGACCGCCTTTGAGGCCATCCGGCTTCCTTAAATACGCCCCCCCCTCCTTTGGGTGTTTCCCCTTAAAATCCGGCATCATCAAAGAATAGCTTCCCCGACCCGTCCCCTGGCACAATGATTGCCTTATCAGGTTACAACAATCTCGCCTCCGGAAAACGGGCAATGGAAAAAGAAAATAAAAATTTTAATTTCGAAAGGAGGCCCCAAATGAATATTTTACTGATTTATCCCGAATTTCCTGACACTTTCTGGTCCTTTAATTATGCGGTCAGTTTCATCGGCAAAAAAGCCGCTTTTCCCCCATTGGGCCTTCTGACAGTGGCTGCGCTGCTGCCCGAAAAATGGTCCAAGAAACTTGTGGATACCAATGTGGAACGTCTGAGCGACACGGACCTTTTATGGGCGGACATGGTCTTTATGGGGGGAATGACGGTTCAGCGCGAATCTGCCTGCCGGATTATTGACCGGTGCAAAGCCTTGCCGGTGACCCTTGTCTGCGGCGGTCCTCTTTTTACGGCTGAACCGGAGCAATTCGGGACTGCGGATCACCTGGTGCTGGATGAAGCCGAGCTGACACTGCCCCTGTTTTTATCAGACCTGGAAAAAGGGCAGGCAAAAAAGATCTATCGGGCGGTAGGGTTCAGTGATCTTAGTGAGACGCCGGTTCCCCTGTGGCATCTG
This sequence comes from uncultured Desulfobacter sp., assembly GCF_963665355.1. GTDB lineage: Bacteria > Desulfobacterota > Desulfobacteria > Desulfobacterales > Desulfobacteraceae > Desulfobacter. Next base: position 1,471,508 of record NZ_OY762229.1, on the reverse strand, counting down.
CTGAAGATAAAACGGTATGCCGCCTTGAGCATCCAGTTTTCCAGGGGATGCCCCTTTAACTGCGATTTTTGCAATGTCACCGCATTGTTCGGACACAGTCCCCGGCTGAAAACCCCCGGCCAGATCATTGGGGAACTGGACCGTATCTATGATCTGGGCTGGCGGAGCAGCATATTTTTTGTGGATGATAATTTTATCGGCAACAAGCGATTTCTGAAAGACCATCTGCTTCCTGCCCTGATCCAATGGCGCAGGGATAAAAAGGGATGTGTCTTCTTCACGGAATCTTCCATTAACCTGGCCGATGATCCGGACCTGCTTTCCCTGATGGTAAAGGCGGGATTTGACTCGGTCTTCATCGGCATCGAGTCCCCGGATGAAACCGCCTTGAGCGAATGCCATAAAATCCAGAATAAAAATAGAGATCTGCTTGAAAACGTGGCCATCATCCACCGCAGCGGCCTGCAGGTGATGGGCGGGTTTATCGTGGGATTTGACAGTGACCCGCCCTCCATTTTTCAACGCCAGATCGATTTTATCCAGAACAGTGGAATCGTCATGGCCATGGTGGGGATGCTTCAGGCCCCTCCCGGAACCCGGCTGTTTGACAGGCTTCAGCGCCAGAGCCGGGTGGTCAGGCCATTTACCGGCGATAATGTGGATGGCACAACCAATATTCTGCCCCGGATGGGAATGGAAGCGCTGTCAAAGGGGTATCAACGGATCATGAAACAGATTTATTCCCCGGCAAACTATTACCGGCGGGTCAGGACCCAGTTGCGTGCCCTCACGCCCCCGGAGGTGTTTCAGCCCCTGGATTTCCAGCGGGTTCTCTCTTTTTTCAGGGCAAGCCTCAGGCTGGGTATCCTGGGAAAAGAGCGGTTTTGCTATTGGCAGCTGATTCTGTGGACCCTCCTTAGAAAACCCCGGCTGATTTCTGTGGCCGTAACCTTATCCATATACGGGTATCATTACCGGAAAATCTGTGAACGTTATATCTATATAAGGAGTAAAGATGGTCAATAAACTTCAAAAAAAAATCTATGCTGTACTGAAAGATTCTTATTCCAAACCCGGCTACGGCCTGGAAGATGAATTTTCAGGGCTGAGGGGGCCGGAGGCGCAAACCTCAGATACGGCATCTGACTGGGAGGAGAAATATTATTATCTGTTCGCTGATCTGGAAAACACGAAAAAACGTCTGGCACGAGCCTCTGTTCTTGAAATTGAGGGGCAAAGAACAGAACTGCTCAAAGATGTGATCAAGCTGGCTGACGGGCTGGATCTTGCCTTGAACCATATCTCCGGGGAAGATGACAGTCGCAATATCTTCCAGGGAATCCAAGGGCTCAAAGGCATTCTGGATCAGTTTTTCATCAAATATGAGGTCCAGCCAATTGAGGCTTTAGGCGCCGTGTTTGACCCGAAGATCCATGACGCCCTCGGAGTGGTCCGGAATCCTGCAGCAATTGCCCATACCGTGGTAAGTGTTGAAAGAAAAGGATATTTATATCACGGCAAACTGCTGCGCCCGGCCCAGGTACTGGTGGCGGCAGGATAGAATTCTCCCCAGCCGCTGCACCCGGGATGATTTTTTCGGGGGGGGGGGGGGGGGGCAAAAAAAGAACCGGGTGATGAATGCCAGAGAAAAAGAGATTGTGGCCTTTCATGAGTCCGGTCATGCTATTGTTCCCGAACCCCCGTGTTTCTGCCCCATGGCTATTCTTTCCAGAAAAATTACAGTGAAGAAACTGCGGCCCGGATGGATGAAGCGGTCTCTTTGATGATGGAAGAAGCTCATCTGAGGGTGCACAAGATCCTTTCAGATAAAAGGGCGCTGCTGGATAAGCTGGCCGCACTTCTCGCCATCCAGGAAACCGTCCGGGGGGAAGAACTCAGAGCCATGATGTGAACTCATCCATTGTTGCGCGGCGGCAATGGTGTGACACGGACAGGAAAACCATGGGAGGACATGATGAAAAAAACAAAGAAAAAAATGCACCGGTTGACCAATGACAGAAAAGACGACTGGATCGAATTTGGCAAAGAAGAAGGGGAAAACTGGATCAAAAACCTGGCAAATGATGATGCCCTCAGGGTGGCGGTCAATGCGCCGGATTTTGATGCTGCAGAAGAAAACATGAATCGGCAGGATGACTACCAATATGACTATTTCAAGAATGATTTCAGATACAGATTTAAAGAACTCTGGTCAGCAGTAAATAAAACCGAAGCCCCTGATTGGGATTTTGAAGAATACCAGTCTTTCAAACAGGGATGGATCCATGCGGTCAAGGAATTTGGCCGGGATGTCATGAATGAAAATCAATAATGGATTCCAAGGGTAAAAAAATGGGACAGTATCATCTGGAAAACATGTTCAATCCCCGCCACATCGCAGTTGTGGGTGCCAGTGAAAAAAAAGGAACCATCGGCCGCGCACTCATGGAAAACCTTATGCAAGGCGGGTTCACAGGCACTATACTGCCTGTGAACCCCAGGTATAGGAGCTTGCACGGACATGAGTGTGTGGCATCGGTATGCGATCTGGATTCGGGGGTGGACCTTGCCATTATCGCCACCCCCATTCACACGGCCATCGATGTCGTGACGGAGTGTGTGGAAAAAAAAGTATGCGGGGCGATTATTATTTCAGCAGGCGGAAGAGAGGTTGGGGCTTCGGGCCGCCAGATCGAAGACCGGATTCAAAAGATCGCCTATCGCGGCGGGCTGCGCATCCTGGGTCCCAATTGTATGGGGTTGATCCGGCCGGCCAAGTCTCTAAACGCGGGGTTTGCCTCTGATATGCCCCTTGCCGGGAACCTGGCCTTTGTCTCCCAGAGCGGTGCCATCTGCGGTGCCATTCTTGGTATGGCGGCCGGGGAGCACATGGGATTCAGCCATTTTGTCAGCATCGGGTCCATGCTGGACATCGATTTTGGAGACATGATCGATTATCTTGGAAATGATCCCACGGCAAAAAGTATTTTATTGTATATTGAAAACCTGACCCATGTCCGCAAATTCATGAGTGCCGCCCGTGCGGTGTCACGGGTTAAACCCATTATCGTTCTCAAATCCGGCCGGAGCCCGGCCGGTGCAAAGGCGGCCGCCTCTCACACGGGGGCCATGGCTGGAGAAGACGCCGTGTACGATGCGGCCTTCAAGCGCGCCGGCATCGTCCGGGTGGCCTCCATTGAGGAATTGTTTGACTGCGCTGAACTGATGGCCAAGCAGCCCCGCCCCCGAGGCCCCAGGCTGGCCATCCTCACCAATGGCGGCGGACCCGGTGTCATGGCGGCGGACACCCTGGCCCAATACGGTGAAACACCTGAACCCCTTGCCCCTGAAAGCGTGAAGGCCCTTGACGCCTTCCTGCCGCCCTTCTGGAGCCGGGGCAATCCCGTGGATATCCTGGGCGATGCCACCGCCGACCGGTACGCCCGTGCCCTCAAGGTCTGCTTTGATTCAGAAAATTTGGACGGCGTCCTGGTGATATTGGCGCCCCAGGCCATTACCGATCCTTTTCCGGTGGCCGAGATGCTGGCCGCTGCCGCAGGGGGGCGCAAATATCCGGTATTTGCCTGCTGGATGGGCGGGAAAAGCGTTGAAAAGGCCATTGCGGTGTTAAATGAAGCCGGAATCCCCACCTATGATACGCCTGAACGGGCGGTGCGCGCCTTTCTGTATATGGCTGAATATACGGCCAATCTTGAAATTCTTCTGGAAGTTCCTCCCAGGATGACCCGGCGCATGGCATTTGATGAAAAAACAGCAGAAAGCCTGATGGCCGGGGCAACAGAGGGGTTTATGCCCCAGACCGATGCCATGGAAGTGCTCACCGCCTATGGCCTGCCCGTGATCCGGACAAAGATCGCCGGAACAAAGGCCCAAGCCCTGCGTGCAGCCGAGGAAACCGGATTCCCGGTGGTCATGAAACTGCTCTCCTCCGATATCACCCATAAAACCGATGCTGGCGGTGTCTGTCTGGATCTGCGGTGCAAAGAGGATATCAGCCGGGCCTATGACGGCATCATGTCGTCGGCCGCCAAGTATGCCCCCCATGCGGCAATTGAAGGGGTATCCCTCCAGCCCTATTTCTCCAGCCCTGATTTTGAAATCTTAATGGGGGCCAGGCATGATCCCAGTTTCGGCCCGGTGATTCTGTTTGGGATGGGCGGCATTTTTACCGAGGTATTACACGACAGCGCCCTGGGGCTGCCCCCTATGAACCGGCTTCTTGCCCTGCGCCTCATGCAGCAGACCAAGGTTTATACCCTTTTAAAAGGATACCGGAACCAGCCGGGTGCAGACATGGAAAAACTTGAAGAGATGATCATCCGCCTCTCCCAGCTTTTAATCGATTTTCCGCAGATTGCCGAACTGGACATGAATCCTGTCTTGATCAAAGACGGCAGCCCCGTGGCCGTGGATGCAAGGATCCGGATCACGCCGACCCAGGTGCCCTCTTCCTTTCATCTGGTCATCGGCCCTTACCCTGAAGAGGATGAATCCCATATGCTCAGTACGGACGGGCGACAGATTTTTATCCGCCCGGTCAAGCCTGAGGATGCCCCGCTGTTTACGGCATTATTCAAAAAACTCACCCCCACAACGATCTATTACCGGTTTTTCGGGATGTTAAAGGTGCTGCCGCCCCAGATGCTGGCCCGGTTCACCCAGATCGACTATGACCGGGAGATCGCCCTGGTTGCCCTGGTTGAGGAGGAAGAAACGGCTCAAACCGAGCGTATGCTCGGGGTTGCCAGGATTATAAGGGAACCGGACGGGACAACCGGTGAGTTTTCCGTTGTGGTGGGGGATGAGTGGCAAGGCAAAGGGATTGGCTTTGGCCTGCTGGAAAAATGCCTGGCCATTGCTGAAAAACAGGGATTGAAAACGGTACACGGGATCGCGCTGGCAGAAAACCGGAACATGATCATGATGGGTAAAAAGATGGGGTTTGAGATTAAAAGAAATCCTGGCACTCATGATATCAATCTCATCATTCACCTGGGAAATTAAGCAAAGCAAACGGTTCAGGTTTTTTCAACACATTAAAGATCCATATTTATGGACAAATTTAAGGAAATTTAAAATGAGATGTCATTGTATTAAAAGAGTAATTGTGGCCCTATTTATCGGCTTAATCTTTATGTCGCCTTTGAATGCCTTTGGTCTGGATGAGAACGCAGGCATTCACCGGGACGGATATGGTTCCCTCAGTAACGAGGGCCAGAATCCCGATGACATCATACAATATGGACAGGGGATGATGCGTTACGGTTTTCGGGAAACGGGGATGTCCGGCGGGGCCAGCAAATACCCGGGATATTACAGAGAGTTAAGCGATATTACCGTAAAAAAGCTGAATAATGAGCAGGAAGCGTTTATAAAGGCCACAGAGACCCTCAGACAGACCATTTATGAAAAAGAGCTTTACCTGAAAGCCGAGCTTGTCAAACAATCTCCGGATACCGCTGTGGCCCTAGGTATTCAAAAGAGTATTTCCGAGGCCAAGGCGAAGTTTGAGCAAAAGATGATCGAACATCTCATCCGGATGAAAAAAATCAATCTGGCCGCCGATAATCATTAGGATGAATTGACCATACCGTTGCAGCCCGCCACCTGTTGGCGCGGCGTTTTTGTTCGGCCCCTGATTCGTCCTGCCACACCAAAGAGGTCACATATGACCGTTTGAGTGCATATGATTTTGGCTCATGTTGCATTTTTAAATCTTTGGTCAGTTCAATGCCATCGACAATAATCTGCCCCTTCTGATGTTCTTCAAGGCGGTTGATGCACCGGATTAAAGTGGATTTACCCGATCCCGAGGGGCCGCATACAACGATGCGCTCTCCCTTTGTCACATCAAGGTTGATATTGTTCAAAACGTGGAAATCACCATGGTTTTAACAGATATCAGCCAAGGTCTCTTCGGGTGGTTAAGTGCCGTCTCAATGATCAATTCTTATCTCCTGTCTGCTTTCGCTCTTATGGTATCAAAAAATGGGGTCTGTTGCCGTTTAATGCATTCAGCGGCGTATAAGTACATGGCCGCGGACCAGGTCTGCCAATCCTGGCCCTTGGGTTTGCCATCCTGTGCTTTAACCCATTCATTGAACCCGAAATCCACTTTTGCCCTTCGGGCAGGTTGAATCAATCGGGTCAGGGATTCAAATTTTTTTTCGGCCAGTCTGTGTCGGCCTGCTGCTGTTAGAGCGGCAATATAAAATCCGCAGACAAAAGGCCATATACCGCCGTTGTGATAGTCCCCGGGAAGGTTGAATTTTGAATATCGAGGCCGCCAGTCATCGTCTCCCGGATGAATATACGGAAAAAAATTAGGGGGCAGATCAACTGCCAGCTCTCCATTGCTTTTTAGCTTTTGACACGCATCTTCTGTCCAGGAAATCATCTGTAACGCTTTTGACGGTGATGCAATCCCCGACAGAATGGCCAGGCTGTTTCCCAGAAGATCAAACCGTTCACTATTGTACATTTTATAAGACCAGAGTGCAAAATAGGGTTTGAATTTTATTCCCAACCCGCTTTTTTTGCCGTGCTTTCCGTTATCGTCTTTGATGGAAAGACGGGCAGTCATTCTTTGTTTTAATACACCGGCCTGGTCATCCAGGCCGAATAATTTCAAGTAGGAATATACGATGGTGTTCACAAACAAACCATATCCCAACACCCACTGCTCATCCCGCCAGTCACTGGTTGGCATTTGAGCCACCAAACTCTGGCTGGTTGGAGACTGGTACAACATCCAGGTCCGGGCCTTGGCAGCGGCTTCCTCTAAAAAAACTGCGTCGCCGGTAACATCGCGGAATATCTGCAGGGCCATGAGAAATAAGGGGGTGGTATCACTTGCACCGCACTCATTAGGATCATGAACAATGGAAGGGATATGACCAAGGGGTGTCTGATGGGTTGATAGTACCTGGAACACATGTCGCAGGGAATTGATCAATGTTTTATTCCCCGTGACCAGAATGCCAAGACTTGCAATCATCAGATCCCGTGTATAGGCTTCGGGATATCCCCAGCCGGCCGTCCTGGGAAGATTAAAAAAGGGCCCCTGACTATTATGCAGCAACACGTCTAATGCTGCCTGTTTTGCTTTTCCTATCAAAGAGGCCATTGGTTCTTCCATTATGAGACTCCCAGCCGGGTAGAAAGAATCTTTACAAATCGCTTGGCAACGATCTTGTAATCAAATTGTTCAACAACTCGTTTTCTGGCAGCTTCACCCAGTTTTTGGCGCAGGTCGAAACTTTCCATTAACTCCATCAAATAGCTGGCAATATCATGGACACTGGCCCGATAATCAACCGTGCGGGGAGTTGGAAAAACGATCTTCTGTCTCTCCTTTGAAGCAGTTTCAGCGAACACCATGGTTTCTTTTAAGAGAATCTCCTGGGCCACGTCGGCCAAAAGAGCAGTTTCCCCGTGGACCAGGGTGTCCAGCATTCCCATGGCCTTGATGCCAATGACCGGTTTTTCACAGGCTCCTGCCTCAACTTGGGGCATACCAAAGCCTTCCAACCGTGAGGGTGCTGCATAAATATCACAGGCATTTATTAAGTACGGCATGAAATTTCTGGATAATCGATTCATCGTATTGATGATATTCTGGCTAATCCCAAGCTGATTGGCCAGTTTATGATCCATGTCATTCTGTATGTCGGTCCTCTCCTGGGGCCAGACCTTGCAGACATATTTCCAGGGCGGGGCTTTTGAATTATTGATGGCCAGGGCCTGCATCACTTCCTGGGCCCCTTTGGAGGCCGCATCCCCGCCAACGGTTAAAACCATCATATCATCCGGACCAACCCCCAATGATTGCCGTACTGCCACAACTTTAGGATCTGTCCTATCCATGGGGTAAAACGCATCTGTATCACAGCCCACGGGCAGCACCTCAATAATATCCGGGTTGATACCATCCCGGATATACACCTCTTTCACCCAGGTTGATGTCACTAAAATGAGCGGGAGACGGTTTAATATTTCACGATAATTTGAAATATAGCCGTCTGCAACCAGCCAGGGAACAGGCAGGGCGCCGTGCTGCTGGGGGTGAAGAATCAAATCCGGTGTATGGCCCCAATACCCCACCCCGAGAACCACATCCGGATTAAACCACCTGTAGTACCACTCTTTTTCCTGGGCCGATTCAAAATTTACAGGATAGGCATCCACCCCCATCTCCTTTAAGCCCCTGTATAACAATTCCCCCTGTGTGGCTAACCCGCCGGGGGAGGCCGGATAGTCATATAAAACCAATATTTTCATGTTGAATTTTTTCTCCTTTTTTAAAACACCAGAAAGCCTCTTTTTCCGGTGTTGTCATTGCTTCAAAACTTTCTTTTGAAAATCCATAGATTTGGGTGATTATCTTATATTTTTTAAGGCGGACCGACTCTGGAAGTTCAACGATCCTGTGGGCATGTTGAATCGTCCGGGGGTAAGCTGTTTTGTTACAATCTTCATAGGCAAAGAACCATAATTCATCTGAATTTATCTTTTTTTGCTCCCACAGATTTGACACGGCCCGGCCGGTCTCCTCATGCCTTTTGTGTCGAGTGTATTCACCGGCCGGGCTGTGGGTGATGATCAGATCATAATGAACCGGGGGTAATAGGAACCGAACGGCGGTTTCCACCTGGCTTTGGGGGAGTGATTTTTGTTCAGGGCCGTCGTCAAGATTTCCCATGGCCCCGGTTGCGCCGTAACGGATTAAGGCATCAAAAAACTTGGGTACCCGATCCGTATCATTTCTCCTGCAGAGGCAGATGATGATCCAGCTGCACTGGGGATTCATCAACATCATCCCCCCGCACCATAATGTTTCATCATCGGGGTGGGCGACAATGACGGCTATTTTTTTAAAATCAAACCGGTTGTTCATATTCATTGCCGATCTTCCTTGCCCTTTTGGGATGATCCAGATCCATCTTGAGTGCCAGAGCTGTTTCAATTAATAAATTCCACCCCATGGCCATTTGTAGGTAGGGGGTAAATTCACCTGAATCCGGTATCTGCAAGGTGGGAAAAGATGTTGTTCTTGAGGCTATGGCAATGACGATCACACCAATTGTCTCTACCAGCATCCTCTGTATTTTGGTTTCTTCCTCCAGGAAAGGATCGATAATGATCATCACCTCATTTTTTGACATGGCCTCTTCAACCCCGTGAACGGCATAGGTGCCTTCCAGATAATCTGATTTTTTTCCTGTAATTTCATTGGTTTTCAGAGCCAGTTCTTCTGAAACACCATTATTTCTGCCTGAGAAATAGATCATATCGGAAGCAGCCAATTGATTGACCATGGTGTCAGGAATCTTCTTTTGCAATACCAAATCGAAGAGCTCTCCGGTCTTATTCAAATCCGGACAATCTTTACCATTGGATTTTCGAAACAGAATATCGTAGAACAACGCTTGCTCTATCACTGTTTTTGTGGCCGCCACAGCCTTCTCATGACCGCTTTTCAAAAGGTAGGTATGATCTGCCCCATTCATAATTACCGAATCTTTATGGGCCACCACGGCCATAATATTGTCATGGTTTTTCTTTTTTAAGGCCTCAAGCAGATATACACATTCTTTAGTTCTGCCTGAATTGGAAGCGATAAAAACCGTATGGCCGTCAAGATCATACTCAAGGGCCTGGCTGGCGCCTTCTGTTATGATGTTCTCTTTATAGTTGTGCTGCCGGGCGTCATAAATTACTTTCTTGGCCGGGAATATCCTGGATGATCCTTCACCGGTTAACAATACCTTCTTGTGTTTGATCTGTGCTGAAAAATCAAAAATTTCTACAGGCGCCATGGCAGCCAATACATTTTTGACCCCCAGCATTTCCCTGACCAGGAAATAGTGCTGGTACCTGCCCTCTGTGTTGTTCATCGTTTATGTCCTCTGAATTTATTGCCGTAAATTGTTTTACGCATATGCTGAATCAATGTTTTAACCTTGATGGTGGCAATACCCGAATTTATGTCCGACATGGCATAGGGAATGACAAGTTCATTGGAATGGAGGATCGAACCGCATGAATAGACAACGTTCGGGACATACCCTTCCCGCTCTTTTTCCGTGGGGGTTAAAAGCGGTTGTTCAAGCCTGGCAATAACCTTGCATGGGTTTTCAAGATCAAGAAGCATCGCCCCGATACAATACTGCCGCATGGGGCCCACGCCATGGGTTAGAACAATCCAGCCCTCGCTTGTCTCTATGGGGGAGCCGCAATTGCCGATCTGAATAAATTCCCAGGGATATTCGGGTGTCTGGATAACTTTAGAGGTCCCCCAGAAGTGCAGATGCTTTGAAAACATGATATGGTTATTTTCGCCATCCTGCCGTGACAGCATGGTAAACTGGCCGTTAATTTTTTTGGGGAATAAGGCCAATCCTTTATTCTGGGCAGCCTTTCCGTTCAACATGGTTATTTTAAAACTGATAAAGTCTTTGGTCTCGATCAATTGGGGGAGGATGGCAAACCCGTTATAAGCCGTATAGGTCGCATAGTAGGTTGAGTTCCCGTTATCATCAAAGAACTGAACAAATCTTGCATCTTCTATCCCACGGCTCTCATTTTTGGAAACAGGAAAAATAACTCTCTCGGATATGCGATGGTCTGAATGAAATGCGACCTCATAATTTGAATCGGAAAGCCAGTGGATGATCTCAAATGCCCTGTCCTGCTTACTCTTTGAAAAATGGGGGTGGTTTCGCAGGGTGTTCATTTGTGTGATTAATTGTTGCTTTCTGAATACTTCGGGCAGTTCATTGAGAATATAGGAGCAGATATCGTTATCCGCATTCATTTCCTTGAGCTTATGTTGAAAAATCTTACGCTTGTAGGAAGGATTTACCTTTAGAACCGGGGTTTCGACAAATTCACTGACCGGGTCAAACCGAAAGGTGTTATACCGGTTGAGCACACCACTTCTAAAAACAATGGAGGAAATATGACCTTCCCCGGTTGCCCGCAGACTCATGACAAACCGCAGACTGCCCTTTTCAAGGTGGTCTTGAATCGGGTGAGGAACGATGGACGGATTGAAAAGGGCTGCGGACTCAATGGCATACTCTTTTGTAAAGTATGCGCCGATCAATGATTTTTGGGTATCACTGAGCACTATCTCTTTACTAATACAGCCCTCTATCAGGTTAAAGTGCCGGTTAAAAATAAAGTTCAGATCCTCATGCCGCCATGAAAAATCCTTCATTATCCTTTTTAATAATTTTTTGCTCTCTTCTTTCGACAGACCACAGATTCGTTTTACAATCAGATTTTTACGCCTGGAACTACCGGGAAAATGGGGGCTTGTAATCACACGGGAGGCATCCCCGACAATCGTATTGGGTTTTCTTTTTACTCTAAGTTTTCGATTGCATTTCAGCAGCATGGATGTATTTCCTCTATTCAGGTTTTCATTTCATCCCAGTGATAGGACAAGGGCTTCATAATGACCCGTGAATCCCTCAGTGAACCAGGTCGGGGGAATAGGAAATCCAGATGGACCAGGGGGATATTTCAGATGGGATCGAAACAGCATGATATAGCTATTTTTGTATTTGACCACCCCTGCATTGTGGACCGTTGCGACAGGGTAGGGAACATCCTCCCTGGTCAGAATCGGATTTTTGGGGTAACGGCTTACAATATCCATTTGGCTCCTTTCATGGGTCAAATTCTTCCGAAATCATCGGCCAGTCGTTCAATCTCATCCTCACCAAAATAATCACCGGCCTGGATCTCCATAAACACCAGATTTTCCAGGCCGCTGTTCTCAATTCTATGGATGGATTTCCGCGGGATATCCACCGCCTGCCCGGCTGTCAACTCAATGGTTTTGCTGTCAAGTGTCCATTCCCCTTTTCCGCTGACAATATACCAGTGTTCATCACGATGCTGGTGACGTTGAAGACTCAGACGCTTTCCTGGATAAACCACTATTTTTTTGTTCTTCACCGTCTCCTCATTGGAAAGAACCTGATAGAAGCCTCAGGGGCTATGATCTTCGCGTTTGCCCTTTTCAATTATCTGTTCATAAACCCGGATATATTTTTTTACCATACAGTCGATGGTGAAATGATCCACAATGCTACTCCGGCAAAATTCAGTGATCCAGTTTTATCTCCGGCAGATCAAAACTGGTGATGGCTTTGATATTTCCAACATAGGAATACCGTAGATATCATGAAGAAAGCACTTTGCTTTGTGACTCATCGCCACCAGTTTGTCGGATAATTCTCCAAGCTTGATCGTGACGGTCCGATATTCATCAGAAGGATCTATTAAAACGGTGTGTAGTGTTGTCACTAAGGGCATATGCAGATCTGACAGCAGCTTGAGCAGATGGCTGCCGGCAGGCCCTCCGAAAATTCCGAACTCATGCTGAAGGCAGACAATATCGGTTTGGCTGATATCCAAAAACTGGGCGGCGATATGATAGTCGGCCAATTTGTTTTGATTGATTTCAAAACGCACTTTTTCAGGATAATCATATCCTTGAATACGATCATTCATGGCAACTGCCCAGGTAAATGTATCCGGTACCCTGGCAGACAGCCCTTCAATCAGATCCCTTGTAAAGGTCGCAATACCGCATTGCCGGGGCAGATAGTTGCCGATGACAGCAATGGATTTGATCCCTTCAACGTATTGTGTGCTCGTTCGCATTTTTACCTCCTTTCCTATTGGGATCAATCGTCCTGGCACCATGCATTTCAGATTACATCATGCCGCCCATTTAGCCACCAGGCATCCCTTATGTCTTATCCGGTTTTTCAGCAATCATGGCCTGTGTGGTCAGCATGACAGATGCGACACTGGCCGCATTCTGGAGGGCAAAACGGACCACCTTTTTCGGATCCATAACACCGGCTGAAATCAGATCTTCATAAACGTTTGTCCGCGCATTGTAGCCAAAAGCGCCTTGGCCCTCCTTTACTTTATTGACAACGACAGCACCTTCAACTCCGGCATTATTGGCAATTTTACGCAGTGGTTCTTCAATGGCTTTGGCAATCACATCAATACCCAACTTTTCCTCACCCTCAAGGGTAAGGGTTTCAAGGTCAGGAATACACCTGATAAGGGCGACACCGCCGCCGGGAACGATACCCTCTTCCACCGCCGCCCGGGTTGCGTTAAGGGCGTCTTCCACCCGGGCTTTCTTTTCCTTCATTTCAGTTTCAGTGGCAGCACCGACACTAATGACGGCAACGCCGCCAACGAGTTTTGCCAACCGTTCCTGAAGCTTTTCCCTATCATAGTCAGAACTCGTTTCTTCAACTTGTGCCCGAAGCATTTTGACCCGCCCCCCAAGGGCTTCTTTGGAACCTGCACCATCAACGATTGTGGTGTTGTCTTTATCAATGGTAATGGTTTTTGCCTGACCCAGATCCTGCAGAGTTACATTTTCAAGTTTGAGTCCGATATCTTCGGAAACAAGCTGTCCGCCAGTTAAAACGGCAATATCTTCCAGCATGTTTTTTCTTCTGTCACCAAACCCTGGCGCCTTGACTGCCGCAACATTTAAAGAGCCGCGAAGTTTGTTGACAACCAGGGTCGCGAGGGCTTCGCCTTCAACATCTTCAGCTACGATCAAAAGTGGTTTTCGCGTTTTGGAAATTTCTTCAAGAATCGGAAGAAGGTCTTTCATGGAAGAGACCTTTTTTTCGCAAATCAACACATAGGGGCTATCAAATGAGACATTCATTTTTTCAGTATCGGTTACAAAGTAGGGAGAAAGGTATCCCCGATCAAACTGCATGCCTTCCACCACCTCAAGGGTCGTATCTATTGACTTGGCCTCTTCAACCGTAATAACGCCTTCCTTTCCGACTTTATCCATGGCTTCGGCAATAATATTGCCGATGGTCTCATCGTTGTTGGCCGAGATGGTGCCAACCTGGGCGATATCATTCTGGTTTTTGGTGGGTCTTGCCATTGCTTCTAACGCTTCAACGACCTTGGCAACGGCTTTGTCAATGCCCCTTTTAATCCACATGGGGTTATGACCGGCAACCACCAGTTTCTGACCATTTTCATAAATCGCCCGGGCAAGAACGGTCGCCGTGGTTGTACCGTCCCCGGCCATATCAGAGGTCTTACTGGCCACTTCCTTTACCATCTGAGCGCCCATATTCTCAAACTTGTCTTTAATCTCAATCTCTTTTGCAACGGTTACACCGTCCTTGGTTACATTGGGTGAGCCCCAGGATTTTTCAATCACCACGTTTCTGCCTTTAGGCCCCAGAGTCACCACCACTGCATCTGCAAGTGTCTTCACACCCCTAAGCATTGCCTCACGGGCGTTTGCATCGTATTTAATTTCTTTGGCCATCCTAATAAATTTCCATTGATTACACGGTTTATTGGTTATTCAATTATCCCAAGAACATCGTCCTGCCGAAGGATAAGATAGTCTGTACCATCGATTTTCACATCGGTTCCGCCATATTTACTGAAAAGGATACGGTCATCAGGTTTTACATCCATTGAAATCAATTTTCCATTGTCACCCATTCGCCCGTTTCCCACGGCCACAACCCTTCCTTCCACTGGTTTTTCTTTTGCTGTGTCTGGGATAATAATTCCGCCTTTGGTTTCTGTATTCTCTGGCCCGCGCATAACTACGATTTTGTCACTTAATGGCCTTAAATTCATGATCAATTTTTCCTTTCTCTGAGTCTTTTGTTTGTTTTGAAATGTATCTGGAATTTTTGTTTAAAATTAGATATTTTTTTCATATCCATATTCTCTTTTGGATCTGACTATTATTTGTCTTCCTTTAATCGTATATATCAATTTGTGTGCCAGGCGATATACACCTGTACCTCATCTGATAACGTACAGATTAATCAAGATAATTTACTTTTTTAGATAAAAAAGAGAAGCCTTTATCAACCGGGCAAATAGGTCATATGCGTCCAAAGAGTCCTATTTGACCGAAGCAAAAACCTTGCCTTTCCGGTAGCCTGCCACTGAAGCGTTTTTACGAGATGTTGATTGAGATGCTTTAACCTGCGGTCGCAAGTATCTGGCCAGACACAGCCATTGATAAGATAACCGGCCTGACTGCAAGAGGTATCCATTAGAAAATGTTTTACGTTCTGTTGACATTTCTGATTATAACGGATTTGGGGGGGACTGGGTCGGGGAACGATGAAATAGACTGGAAAAATTCATTTCCTGAGTTATGGTTGAAGCGTTAACAGCAACTATAACAATTAATGAAGGAGATCAGAGTCTCAAAAAAGCTGAAATTGAAAATCAGAAGAATAGTGATAGCTGGTGTCTGTTATACAATAAGGCCGTCTTTTGCGATGCCCTATATGACTGGATTTGTAAAAGATGTTGAAAAACCCTTGTTTTTGCGTAAGTTTGCCGTTCCATTTTGGGCTCTGAGTCAATGTTTCGGAAAAAATCCCATGTATTGGTATCGCCTTGAAGCAACCATTGGCCGGTACAGCCTCGTGGGAACCACTATTAAATCCCCTCTGCTGATGAAAAACATACCCGCCTTTTGGGAAAGAAGACCTATATAGCCACGACGGTCGGAAATAACTGTATTTTAGGAGCCAGTGTCTCGGAAACCGCTTCCGGTAAAGATCTTCAAAAAGCATACGGTGTTTTTAAAGAGGAAGCTGAAAGCATTAACCCGGAATATCAGCCGGATACTGTCAATACCGACGACTGGCCGTCAACGCAGAAAGCCTGGAAAAAGCTGTTTCCCAAGATAACCGTGCTATTTTGCTTCTTACACATTTTTATTGGCATACGTGATCGTTCTCGCAAAAAATACAAGGAGTATTTCCTCGATGCGGCCAGCAGATTATGGGATTGCTTCAGGGCAGAATCCAAAAGATCATTCTCACAGAGAGTTCGCAGGCTTTCTGAATGGTGTCGAAATACGGAGAATGGAGTTCCCGACGTTATTGCAGCCAAAATCAAGAAGCTCAGGGATAATCTTCCACAGTTTTCCCAAATCTATGATTTTCCTGGCGCACATAGAACCAGCAACATGGTTGACCGGTTGATGCAGCGAATGGATCGTCATTTGTTCAGTACAAAGTATTTTCACGGGACTATGAAATCTGCCAATCTCAGCATACGTGCCTGGGCACTTATCCAAAATTTTGCTCCACTCAATCCATGGACGGTAAGGCAAAAAGGCTATGTGAGTTCTTTTGAAAGAGTTAACGAATTTAAGTACCACGGAAACTGGCTTCAGAACCTTTTGATTTCGGGTTCACTGGGAGGCTTACGGACGGGTCCCCCAAATCCGTTATGATCAGAAAAAAATCTCCCGGAGACTGGGAAAACAAATCAGGGTGGTTCCTCAAAACGTGATGAATGCCCTTTTAAACTATAACTGGCCGGGAAACGTTCGGGAGTTGGAAAATGTTCTTGAACGGGCCGTGATCAATTCATCAAGCGCCAAGCTCCATCTGGCTGATGATCTGGAAAAATCCTGCAGGCATTTGACCAAAGACTTCAAAACCCTGGAAGCGGTTGAACGCGATTATATCATCCGCGTGCTCGAACAGACCCACTGGAAAGTCAGCGGCAAGAACAGTGCCGCCCAAATTCTCGGCCTTAATCGCAGCACATTGCGTGCCCGCATGCGTAAACTCTCCATCGTTCCTCCTGAGCGTCTTCCCTTTGATTCCCAATGAGGCTCATTTTTTTTGTGGCCGATCCTTTTTCGGTCATGAACCTGATTGCTAAAAGGGGAGATTAAAAAGGTGCCATATGACCCATTGGACAAATACGACCGCCTTTGAGGCCATCCGGCTTCCTTAAACACGCCCCCACCTTTGGGTGTTTCCCCTTAAAATCCGGCATCATCAAAGAATAATTTCCCCGACCCGTCCCCTGGCACAATGATTGCCCTATCAGGTTACAACAATCGCGCCTCCGGAAAACGGGTAATGGAAAAAGAAAACAAAAAGTTTAATTTCGGAAGGAGGCCCCAAATGAATATTTTACTGATTTATTCGTTTATGTGGCCCCGAACGATGCCATCCTGAGGGAAACCATCGTGAAACTGAAAATTGCAGAGGCCCTTGAAGGCAAGCGGATCATTCTGCTTCCGGTGTCTGAGGGGGGAATGAACCTTAAAACAACGGATATCAACCGGCTCATCGAGGCCCTGGGGTGAAATCGCTTACCCCTCGTCAGAGCCCGGATTAATCCGGGCCTGAAAACACCCCAAGCCCAAGGAAGGGACAAGCGCATGAAAGATGACATCACATGGAAGATTATTCGTCTATGTATGGCCATTAATCAAAGGGCCATACAGATATATACCAAGCTTTCCCGTGCAGAAGAGATCAAGGAGCTGAAAGACTTCTGGATCCTTATGGCGGATGAAGAAAAAAGCCATGCCGTTTTCTGGAACAAGGTCGAGCAGACGGTTGAAGATTTCATCTTTCCTGCCGTTTTTGATACGCCGTCGGACACCCAAAAAGCGTTATCCGACATCCTGGAAAAAATTGAAGTTCTCTCAGACCGCTGGGGAGAGAATAAATCAATGGGAAACGCACTTATCCTGGCCTATCGGCTGGAATACTACATGCTGCATCCGACCTTTGAACTGCTCTTTAAGGCCTTAAAGCCCGTGAAGGCAGGTATGGACCCCTCAGATGCATATGACCGTCATATGCGCCGATTCATTGATATGTTCATTCAATACGGCCACATAACACCCGAACTGGAACTTTTGGGAGAAACCCTGCAAAGCCTTTGGCAGAGAAATAAGGTTCTCTTTGATATTGCCATGACCGACGGGCTGACCGGTCTGTTTAACCGGCGGGGGTTCCTGATTGTTGCCCAGGAATTGTTTTCCCTGGCCCAGCGGAGAAAAGAGAATATTGCGATCTTCATGATTGATATTGATCACTTTAAAAAAATTAACGACCGGTATGGGCATCCAAAAGGGGACACCGTGCTGAAGGGCGTGGCGAAAACCCTGAAAAGGGCTGTCCGGGAATCAGATGTGCTGTGCCGGTACGGCGGGGAGGAATTTGTCATCCTGTTTCCCGGCATCCGGCCCTCTGCTGTCCCGCAGATGGCTGAAAAAATCCGGAAAGGTGTGGAAGAATCAAGACCGGAAAGCATTCTTGTAACCGTCAGTATCGGGGTGACGCAAGGTCTGGCTAAAAAGACTTCCGATGCGGGTTTTCTTTCCTGGATCTCAAAGGCCGATAACTGCTTGTACAAGGCCAAATCCAACGGCAGAAACTGTGTCGCTCACGGATGTTGAAAAGGATCGCTCCATATCAAACGTATTAAAAAAGCTGAATACAGAGCAGGAAGCGTTTATCAAGTCCACTGAAACCCTCAGGCAGACGATTAACCTGACGATGCGTTGATCCACGGCCTATCATAACACCACCAGTTCAGGTTTTCCGCCGGCCATGCTTTTTGTGTGGAGGCGGCAGATACTGCGAGGGGTCACATATGACCGTTTGGGTACATATGATCTTTTTCATCCCACTTACAAAGACTTGTCATAGCGCATATTAATCTCAATTTTCTCTATGAATCAGACTCACGCAAAGTCTATGCCCGTATGTCCTGTCTTGGCACGCAATGTGAACTATTAGGTTCCAAGACACCCCACTTAGAGGAGATGATGATATGAAAAGCACGTCTGAAGAAACAGTGTACCCTCCCGGATATTACGGCAAAAAAATGATGAGTGCCTCCCGGGTTCAAAGCGGTCCTCCAAGAAAGACCGATATTTTTCTGGTGCTGGATGTCGCGGCGGTCAAGATGCCCGGCTTTGGCGAGAGAAAAAAAGAGATGCTGGAGGACATTGCCGTTTTAACCGGCGGCCAGGTTATTTCCGAAGATATGGGAATCAAACTTGAAAATATCACCCTGCAGGATCTGGGGCAGGCAAAAAGCATCATTATTGATAAAGGCACCTGCACCATCGTTGACGGGGCAGGTGCCAGAGCCATTGAAGCCCCCCTGCGAAAAATTGTCGATAATGCCGGTGTTGAGGGTGCCGTTGTGATCGATAAAGTCAAAGCGGGGCAGGGAGCCTTTGGTTACAACGCCAGAACCCATGTTTATGAGGACCTGATTGCCGCCGGCGTTATGGACCCGAAAAAAGTGGTTCGCCTGGCCTTCCAGAATGCAGCCAGTGTCGCATCAATTATGCTGACCAACCCAGGCCATGATTTGTGAAAAATCGAATCAGACAGACAAGGAGGGATAAATGATAGCGAATGGACAATCCTTTGAGGCGATCAATTCTATTGCCGTCATCGGCAACTATTTGCCCAGGCAATGTGGCATTGCAACTTTTACAAGAGATCTGGTTGAAGGGTTGTCCGAAAGGGCAAAGGATATCCATTGCTGGGCGGTTGCCATGAACGACCGTATAGAGGGGTATGCATATCCTGAAAAAGTACGCTTTGAAATCAATCAGAACAAATTGGCCGATTATGGCATTGCCGCCCAGTTCTTGAATATCAGCCACACCGATATTGTCTGCCTTCAGCATGAATTCGGTATCTTCGGGGGCCCCGCCGGCAGCCATCTTCTCAAACTTCTTTCAGAGCTTCATATGCCTGTGGTGACGACACTGCATACCGTGTTGAAAAATCCTTCCCCCGAATACCGCAGCGTGACGGTCAAGCTGGGAGAATTGTCAGATAAACTGGTGGTCATGAGCAGAAAGGCGGAACATTTTCTCCACGAGATCTATGGGATTCCCCGGGAAAAAATTGCCTTTATCCACCACGGTATTCCGGACATGCCTTTTATAGACTCCAGTTTTCACAAAGACAAATTTGACGTGGAAGGCAAAAAGGTCTTGCTCACCTTTGGCCTGCTCTCACCCAACAAGGGAATCGAAACCGTGCTGCAGGCGCTTCCCGCGGTCATCGACCAATACCCGGAAGTGGTGTATATCATCCTGGGCACCACCCATCCCCATGTCCTCAAAACAAATGGGGATGCCTATCGGATCATGCTCCAGCAGATGGTTCACAATCTGAATCTCAGCGACCATGTCATCTTCCAAAATAATTTTGTCGCTTTGAAAGAACTTTGTGAGTTCTTGGGTATTGCAGATATTTACATCACCCCATATCTTGAAGAGGCGCAGATTACGTCAGGAACCCTTGTCTATGCCATGGGAACAGGTAAGGCTGTGATTTCAACCCCTTACTGGTATGCACAGGAGATGCTGGCAGAGGGTAGGGGGCACCTGGTCCCCTTCAACAGCCCCAATGCCCTGGCAGAACAGATTAACGCGCTTTTAGGCGATGATATCCAGCGGCATGCCATCCGAAAAAAAGCATACACATTTACAAGGGACGCGGTGTGGGCAAAAGTCTCTCAAAATTATCTTGACCTCTTCAGCGAGGTGCGGCACAACCGGATCCGGCATCCCAGACCCAGGCATTCCTATGTGTCACACATCAAAGCCATTACCCGCTTTGATCTGCCCGAGATCAAGCTGGATCACTTGAAAGCCATGACCGATGACACCGGCATGCTCCAGCATGCCAATTATACCATCCCAGACAGACGTCATGGATACTGCACGGATGATAATGCCAGAGCCTTGCTGGCAGCGGCCATGGGGCAGAAATACCTGCCGGTCAACGGCCTTGGCCTGGATGCCTTAAGCGGCCATTACCTGGGGTTTCTCTTATACGCCTATAATGAAAAAAACGGGCGGTTCCGTAACTTTATGACCTATGCAAGGCAATGGGCTGAGGATATCGGATCCGAGGATTCCCATGGCCGGGCCCTCTGGTGTCTGGGTAACGCCGTGGCTTTTCTGGAAAATCCAGACCACCTGGCCATGAGCACGGTTCTGTTTAAAAATGCATTGATTGCGGCCGAAAGTTTCAGATCCCCCCGGGCCGTTGCATTCTGCCTGGTGGGTCTGGATGCCTACCTGGATAAATTTTCCGGTGACAGTGACGCCAGAAGAATCAGGGATGTGCTGGCCCAAAGATTGTTCAATCAATTCTGCAAAAATAAAACCCATGACTGGCTCTGGGTCGAGGATACCTTGAACTATGCCAATGCCAAACTCTCCCATGCCCTTCTGGTTTCCGGTCACCGAATGAAAGATAAGGAAATGGTGACGATGGGCCTGGACAGTCTTGTATGGCTGCTCTCCATCCAGACGTCGGATCATCATTTTGCCCCGGTGGGCTGCAACGGCTGGTATAGCAAAAAAGGGAAACGGGCCAGGTTTGACCAGCAGCCCATCGAAGCCAAAACCATGGTTGAGGCATGTGCGGCAGCCTACAGCATTACCCGGGACCGGCAATGGTTTGACCGTACGGTCATCTGTTTCAACTGGTTTCTGGGGCACAATGATCTGAACATGCCGTTGTATGATGCCAAGACCGGAGGATGCCGGGACGGCCTGATGGTGGACGGTATCAACCAGAACCAGGGGGCGGAATCAACTCTTGCCTGGCTTTTGTCTCTGATGACGCTGCAGAAACTCTATGCAGATGAATTGCTGAATCAGTCTTCTCCCTGATCAATAGAAATTGATCAATGGGATCATGAGAAAGGAATATTTTATGCGCATTGCCATGCTGTCCCCTATTGCCTGGCGCACCCCGCCGCGGCACTACGGCCCCTGGGAAAAAGTGGCCTCCCTCTTAACCGAAGCCCTGGTGGGCCTGGGCCATGACGTCACGCTGTTTGCCACGGCAGATTCCATTACGCGCAGCACCCTGCATGCGGTCTGCTCCCGGGGATATGAAGAGGATTCAGACATCATTCCCAAAGTAAGTGAATGTCTTCACATCTCTGAATTGTTTGATCGTGCAGAACAGTTTGATATTATTCACAATAACTTTGATTTTCTCCCCTTAACCTATGCGGGCCTTACCCAGACCCCTGTGGTGACCACCATCCACGGTTTTTCATCGCCTGGAATTCTACCGGTGTACCGCAAATACAATAAAAAAACCTTTTACGTTTCCATCAGTGATGCTGACCGGGCAGAGGACCTTGACTATATTGACACCATTCACCACGGCATCGACATCAACGAATTTGATTTTCAGGCGGACCCGGAAGACTATCTGGTCTTTTTCGGCCGCATCCATCCGGATAAAGGCGCCAAAGAGGCCATTGACATCGCCCGGGCATGCGGCAGAAGGCTGATCATGGCAGGCATTATTCAGGACTGCACATATTTTAAGGACTATGTCCAGCCCTTCATTGACGATGCCTCTGTGGTTTATCTTGGCAGTGTTGAACCCGATAAGAGAAATGACCTCTTGGGTAAGGCCTATGCTCTGCTTCACCCCATCAATTTCAACGAGCCCTTTGGTCTTTCCGTTATCGAAGCCATGGCCTGCGGCACGCCGGTCATTGCAAACAACCGGGGCAGTATGCCCGAACTCATCCGGGACAATAAAAACGGATTTCTTGTTTCCGGAACAGATGAAGCCGTCTCTGCGGTGGACCGTATCAGGGATATTGACCGTGAATTCTGCCGCAGAACTGTCTTGGATCACTTTACCATCGACAACATGGTTAAAAAATATATCCGGGTGTATGAGCGGATCCTGGAGAGGACTATGGGTGAAGGTTGCCGCCCCTGGGGATTTTATACCATACTTTCCGATGAGGATGCCGTGAAGAATAAAAAGATAGTGGTTTATCCGGGAAAACGCCTGAGCCTTCAGCGTCACCAGTATCGCGATGAGCACTGGTATATCGTCAGTGGTAAGGGCCTGTTCACCCTTGACGATAAAACCGTCCCGATGACTGCCGGTCAATCCGTTGATATCCCGAGAAAAACCATCCATAGAGTTGAAAACAGCGGCCGGGACAATCTGATTTTTATGGAAATTCAGACCGGCGAGTATTTTGGCGAAGATGATATTGAACGTCTGGCCGATGATTTCGGACGGCTCTGAAAGGACTCAAATGAATAGTATACAGGATATTGTAACCCGTTACCCCAAGAACCCGATACTGACCCGGGAGGATGTGCCCTATCCCGTTGCAACGGTACACAATGCCGGGGTGGTCAAATACAAAAAACGCTATATCATGCTGTTCCGGTCCCATTTGAAAAACGGACGGTCCGTCATTGGAAGGGCGGACAGTCCGGACGGGTTTACCTTCAAAGTCAAACCGGAACCCTTTTTAACGCCGGCATCCCGCGGACTTTTTGCAGAATACGAAGCCTTTGGGGTCGAGGATCTGCGCATCAACCCGGTTGAGGGGGCATACCTTCTCACTTACAGTGCCTATTCCCGCCACGGGGTTCGCATTGCCCTGGCCCGCACCTGTGATTTTGAAAAAATTGAACGGATTGCCCTGATCACCCAGGCCGATCTGCGCAACGTGGTGATCTTTCCTGAAAAAATTGATGGCAGGTATGTCCGTCTGGACCGTCCCCACTCGGAAATTTCTCCCTGGTCCATCTGGATTTCCTATTCCCCGGACCTGATTTACTGGGGGGACTCACAGGTTGTCATCAAGCCTTTATCCTACCACTGGGATGAGATGAAAATCGGCCCTGGCGCACCGCCCTTTAAGACCGATGAGGGCTGGCTTCATATCTACCACGGCGTTTTCAAAACCATGTCCGGAACCGTATACCGGCTTGGGGTGGCTCTTCATAATCTATCAGACCCTTCCAGGGTGATCGGGGTGTCTGACCAATGGATTCTGCAGCCCGAAGAGGTCTGGGAACAGACCGGCTATGTCCCCAATGTGGTGTTTAGCTGCGGTGCTGTACCTGAAGATGACGGGACCGTGAAACTCTACTGGGGGGGGGCGGATACGGTGATGTGCATGGGTACGGCAAAGATCTGTGATCTTGTCTCCCTGTGTCGTCAATCGAGCCGTCCGCCCATATCTTCCCAAACTGAATCGAGGAAAGACACCGATGCTGAAAAAACGCCATGGCAAACTGACAATCACAAGAAAACCCAATAAAATAGTCGGGGATACCTCCCGTGTCATTACAAGGCCCCATCTCCCGGCTGATTCCAGGCGCATCGCCTCGATCATCCAACGAATCCGCGGCCTGACCCAAAAGGAGGGCAACACAGTATTAACACAGATTATACATGATTTTTCCAGGCGCCACGAAGACCTTGCCCATATTTTTGAACGGCACTTTGGCCTGGTAAAACACCATATTAAAAAAGGTACCTTGTTGAGTGAGACGGAAAGGACATTGATCGGTGCGTATTTTACAAAGGAGTATGCCATTGAATCCGCAGCACTTTTCAATCCATCCATTGTACCGCATCCAATTCAAGGTCATCTTGAAGAAGGCAGCCTCCGGTTTGTCATGAGTTTGAGGGCCACCGGGGAAGGCCATATTTCCTCCATTGTTTTCAGAAGCGGTGTGCTGAACCGGTACAACACCTTCCGGTTTGATCCGGTCAGTGAGTTTGTGGAAACACCGGATCTGAAGTTAAACCCCTTATACAAGCGCAAGCTCTTTCAGCATAAGCTCAGGGAAATGAATGCGGATTCTGATATCTGCACTCATGTCCTCAATTCGCTTCCCGAAGAATTCAGCAAGGAAGAACTGGACAGGGAAATGGGCAGGCTTCATAAACACCCTCATTTTTCAAAAACCAAACAGAACAGGACCTTTGAAATCATCAACTGGCTTTCGGATTCAAATTATGAGGTGGATTTCCATTCAAATCACCGCATATCCGAGCGGGTCATTTTTCCGGTTTCCAGAAATGAGAGCCGCGGGATAGAAGATGCGCGGTTTGTTCAGTTTTTTGACGATAATGGGGAATCAACCTATTATGCAACCTATACGGCTTATAACGGGGTGACCATTTTACCCCAGCTGATCGAAACAAAGGATTTTATCAGTTTTAAAATTACAATGGTGAACGGAAAAGCAGCACAGGATAAAGGGCTGGCCCTGTTCCCCCGGAAAATTAAGGGCCAATTTGCCATGCTGTCCCGGCAGGATGGTGAGAGCAACCATATTATGTTTTCAAAACACTTGCACTTCTGGAGAACCTCTCATATGATCCAGATGCCGGAGTATCCCTGGGAATTTGTCCAGATCGGCAACTGCGGTTCGCCCATAGAGACCGAGAAAGGCTGGATCGTTCTAACCCATGGTGTCGGGCCCATGCGGCAGTACTGCATCGGTGCAATGCTCCTTGATCTTGAAAATCCGCGCAAGGTGATTGCACGGCTTGAACAACCACTTTTGGCTCCCACTGAAGAAGAGCGGGAGGGGTATGTTCCAAACGTGGTCTACTCCTGCGGTTCAATCATCCATGGCAATGAACTGGTCATACCCTATGCCATGTCAGATATTAATTCGGGCATCGCAACGGTTTCTGTGAATCATCTGATCAATGCGATGCGCAGGGTAACGGCCTGACGTTTTAACGCTCATGGGACCGCTGAAAAAGCAGCAAACAAAAGGTCCATGATGATAACACAAGCCCCAAAAAGGATTTAATTATTGAGGAAAAAACAAAGGGACGATTTACTGATCTCTTTTTTCAAGCAAAAAGAGAAGTACAAAAAACTTGCCGAGTATGTTGTCCGACTGCTAAGTGATGATCCTTCCGCCCCAAAGGAGAGCATTCATACCATCTTATACAGGATCAAAGATGCATCAAGACTTATAGAAAAAATCGACCAGGAAAATCTCAGCCCGGAATCTGATCTGGCGCCGATCACACATAAAAATTTCAAGGAAAGGATTGGCGATATCATTGGTATCCGGATTGTTTGCCTCCGCCTTTCAGACATTGTGAACGTCGAGGCGTATCTTGAATATTTAGTGGAAGAAAAAATATTAACGTTCCTGCAACAACCCGATTATAAAAGAACATTCGTTTTGCCGATAGATCCTGGCAAGGCTGTTCCAAAGGATATCAGTCTCCAATATAGCGGCTACTCTTCAATTCACTACCAGGTTAAACTGGGTGAGAATTCAGATGTAGGTCAAGCGTTTAAAAGCATTCAGATTGAATTGCAATTACGGACCATTCTTGAGGAGGCCTGGGGAGAAATTGACCATAAATACAGATACCGTTACAGTCGAATCGGAGATACGCTTCCAGGACATATCCACACAGGTTTCTATAATCTGAGCGCCTATCTGCAGGCCGCCGCAATGCAGGCCGAGCAATTGTGCCGGGACGTCGAGGCGTATAGCTTGACAAGGCCTCTGAAATCCAAAGGAAATATAAAGATTTCGATTCCACCAGAATCGGAGGAAAAAGAAACGATTAATGGCCTTGATGACCCATTGCAGGTGCCCCCGGCCCTTAAATCGGTATTGGAAGAAACATTCGGGTTTAAAACAACAACGAGAACCCTTGCGTACATCATGAGGCGGCTCAAAAAATTAGGTTTCTCCCAGCGCTCTAAAAGCTTTTTTCAGAAAATATTCAAAAAGCGCAGGCTGAATGAATTCCGATCTATTTACCAGGAAGTTCTAAACCAAGATCCATTCAAGGACGGTACGAATAGAAATATTGATCTCATAAATGCCGTGAATTTTGCACTTTTCGACGAAATCGAAGGCGCAATGGTCGCAAAGGAAGGATTGAGATCCACTCTAAAATGGAGAAAAGATCGTTTGTCTATTTAAAGGACTCGAGAGTGATAAGTTTTTTCAAAAAAGACGTGACATATGAAACGTGATGGGAGCATTCTCGTGAGTCGTAACTTTGAGAGCCCATCCTGGAAGCTCTATCCCCATTCAGATTTTGATTTCTGCCGTTTGGTTGATTTTAGCAAGAGATAACGGCCAGGGTTGGTCCAATTCACAGGTTGCGCGGTCTCTTGTTCTGCTAAATCTGGCAGGCGCAGATTGTGTGGATGATCTGAAAATAGTGCAGGCAGATGAGGGATTTTGTACCATTCTGAGAAAGGCAATGAACAAAATGTCAACTCAAATATGGTTCAGGACACTTTATTTGATCGGTTTTGTATAGTACCCGAGCCGGAAAGCGCCAGCCACGGCCAGGATTGACACGTAGGATAATGGAATCAGCATCGTTGACTGAGAAAAATCACATTCACAACTCAATGCCATCACAATGGGGATGAAAATAACCACGACCGGTGTGTTGTTGATGAAGGCTGATAACAGGGCAACACTAAGGAGAATGATGATAAAAGCATGATGTTTGATTTGTCATGGTTTGCTCCTCCTGTTTTTTTATAAAACAGATTTAATACCCTGCATAACCAACCAAAAAGGCCGTGTCACAAAACATGAAGATCAACAGAAATGTTAACGCCGGCCTTTTTGGTATAGGTTAATGCGGTTTTTTTGCAAACGCTTAATTCTTGTTCGCAAAGCCAGCTTACTTTTTGTTTGTTTTTTCTATTCCTTCTTTCCCTCCAGTCATTGCGCCTTGACCAGTTCCTTTGCTCTGACCCTTGCCCTGACCTTTTCCTTTCCCATGTCCGTCTTTCGGTCCATGGCCTTTGGGTCCAGTTCCGTCTTTATTTGGCATATTAATCTCACCTCCTTTCTTCTGGCAGATGATTGTGACAGCTAATTTGTTGTCACCTGCATTGCAATTTATTTCATCTGAGGTCCTTATTTATTTTTCTGCGCCTTTTTTATTGGCTGAAATGGGCCGTACTGATGCTGTTGCTGTGAAAAATCATCAGCATAGGGTGGATACGGGCAGTCCAGCGCTTTTTTCTCCAGTTTCGGATAGTCCTTCTCCAGTCCGCCCATCTGCGGACGCTCCTGGGAACTGAGATAGGCGGCGACATCGTAGGTGTCTTCATTGATGATTGCCGGATGGTTCCACACCGTTCCCAGTGGCATGTTGCTGTGAACAAACGCGGCGTTGGTCAGCAACCGGTTCATTCCCGCGCCGTTGTTATAGCTGTTCTCTCCCCACAACGCCGGAGCGACATAGCTGCCCGAATCTCCGGCCGACATTGACTGATAACCGTTCCCGTTTTCGCCATGGCATGACATGCAGAACCGATTGTACACCTCTTCGCCTTTTTTCACATCGGCCTTGCGGTTTGGACCTTCGAATTTGGGTGTTGCCAGGCCATAAACATCCTTGGACAGATCTTTTGACAACCAGTTTATATAGGCGACCATTGCCTTCATCTCCCTGCTGTCGACCGCTATCGCCTTGCCGTTCATGCTGCGCTCGAAACAACCGTTAATCCGCTCCTCAAGCCCCGCCACCTTGTCTTCGCGGCCTCGGTATTGAGGGTACATCTGGCTAACCCCCATCCAGGGGAGGCCGAACTGCTTGGTGCCGTTATCCTGGTGGCAACTCGTGCAGTTCAGGGTATTTCCCGAAAAACGCATTTTTTCATCCTTTACGCCAGCGCCGAGCTGCGAATATGTATCGGTCAAAAGCAATGCACCGTAACGGATGAGATCACCGTCGTCTCCCAAGGGAAGATCCTTCATTACCGGTGCTGCCCAGGCAGTAGAAGATGCTTTTACCTTTATTGGCGGCGCGGTGGTACGCTCCGCATCGGCCAGGGTGGTCAAAAATCTGAGAGTATTGTTGATTTCTGCGTCATTCAGTTTCTTATCCAACTGCAGGTATCCCATCTGATCCACTGCCTCTGCCAGACTGCCTGCCTCGCCGTCATGGAAATAGGGGGCGGTAAGGGTAACATTGCGCAACATGGGAACCTTGAAGACATATTTATCACTTTCCAGGTTGGTGACCTTAAATCGTCCAGTATCCTCGGCGTTGGTGTATTTATGGAACACGCCCATTTTCTGGAAGGTCATCCCACCCAGGTTGGGGCCGCTGTGGCACTGCACACAGCCGACATTGATAAAGGTGCGCATCCCTTCCATTTCCTGCCCGGTGAGGGCCTGTTTGTCCCCGTCCATGAAACGATCCAATCTGCCACGGGTAATCAGTGTTCGTTCAAAGGCGGCAACCGCCTTGGAAAAGTTGTCGAAAGTCACGGGGTCTTTCTCGCCAGGAAAAGCTTTTTTGAAATCAGAGGGGTAATTTTTTATGCTTTTCAGCCGTTCGGCCACAGCTTCGGCATTGGGCATACCCATTTCAATAGGATTGAGTGGGGGACCTTGGGCCTGATTTTCCAGAGTGGCCGCGCGGCCGTCCCAGAACTGAGCAATCTGAAAACCGGCATTCATGGTTGGTGGATCGTTGCGGTCGCCGAATTTTCCTTCCGCGCCTTTGCCTGTCTTGAGATTGTCAGCGCCTGCACCTTTGTTGTCAATAGGATGGCAGGAGTTGCAGGATTGGGTTTTGTTAATCGAAATGTTTTTCTCAAAATAGAGTTTTTTCCCCAATGCAATCATGGAGGGAGTGTCTTTCTCACTGCCGGGCATGGTCGAGGGAAGTTTGCCGAAAAGCGCCTGCACCTGCATCAGCAGCACTCCATCCGGGGTGCCTGGAACCGCTTTAATTGTGCGCAATGCCGCAGCTTCCTGGGTCATGTCCGCTTTTTGTACCTTTGCTGTGGAATTGTCAGCAGCCTGTGAGGTCAGATTCCCCCCCATACCGAAAAACATCAGTACGCTCAGCCCCGTTACCAAAAAAATAACTGCTATCAGCTTCTTTTGCATAACAAACTTTCCTTTCTTTGTTGTTTAATGGCATAAAACAAGTCTTCATGATACACCTTTGGCCCCTGCCGTCTTTATTTCTATGATCTTGATCTTATGTTATAAAATCTCTTTTCGCTTTTTGGGGAAATCTATTCATTGTTACATTCTCAAGTTTCGGGCCAAACGTAACAAATTTTAATTTTTCGTATTAGTATCTTAAATTATTAGAGAATAATTACATCAATGAATCATGGCCGGAGAAGAGAACCATTATAAAAACAGGTCATATTGGGTCATATGACCATATATGACCTGTTTCGAACATCTACATTTCAACGCGGTATCGGGTTCGGGTAAGGAATACCTGTAGGAATATTGAGTTCAATAATTTTTTTGTCCGTGATTTGCTCCAAATACTTGACAAGTGCCCGAAGGCTGTTGCCATGTGCAACGATGAGAAGTCATTTGCCTGATCGGATCTCTTTGGATATTATTTCGTTCCAGCACTCGACTACCCTGTCAACTGTATTTTTCAGACATTTTATAAAATAAAATCCGTTGCCAGAAATTTGCTTTTATGCTCCCGGACGATGCTGGTGATGATCTTTTTATTCAAATCCGTCTGTTTGGCCGCAACCAGGGTTCGAATAGAAAATACACGCAAGGCATCGGATACGGAAAGGGTTCCTTCGGCTGAATCTTTTCGTCCGGTAAAGGGAAAGGTGTCCGGTCCCCTTTGACACTGACTGTTGATATTGACCCGGCAGACCTGGTTGACAAGGGGATCAATCAGGGCAGCGATCCGGTCCGGGTCGCTTCCGAAAATGCTGACCTGCTGGCCGTAACAGGAATTGATGATATATTCAATGGGTTCTTTGATCTGATCAAAGGCCAGGACCGGAATAACAGGTCCGAACTGTTCTTCATGATAGACCTTCATTTTGGGATGCACTGGATACAGGATGGCCGGAAAAAAGAAACTGCCGCAAACGGTTGCCCCGGATGGATTGACAACCTTTGCTCCCAGCCCAACCGCATCAGACACCAGTTCCAGCAGGTAATCTGTTTTGCCCTTTTCTGCCACCGGGGTTACAAAAACCCCTTCCTGCCATGGCATTCCAAACGATACAGCGTTTACGGCAGCAACAAAACGATCCAGAAACGCATCGGCAATGGACCCTTCCACAAAAATAATTTTAAGTGCCGTACACCGCTGTCCATTAAAGGAAAGACAGCCCTGGACACATTCTTCCACGGCCAGATCAAGATCGGCATCTTTGAGCACAATGGCCGGATTCTTGGCCTCCAGTCCCAGAACACAGCGCAGCCGGTTGGGATGGGGATGCTGTTGTTTCAATAAATTGGCCGCCCTGCTCGTACCGATGAGTGCCAAGACATTGATCTTGCCCGACGCCATAAGCGGGGGGATCAATTTTCTGCCCTCACCGTAAATAATGTTGATCACCCCTTTGGGGAAAACCTCACAAAAGGCTGCCAGGAGCGGTGCAAAAAGAAGTGCGCCATGCTTAGGCGGCTTTAGGACCAAGGTGTTGCCCATGATAAGGGCCGGTATCAGTGTCGTGAAGGTCTCATTGAGCGGATAATTAAAGGGTCCCATGCACAGCACCACCCCCATGGGAGCACGCCGGATCTGACCGATGATTTTTTCCTCAATGGTGAAGCGGGAAGAAATGCGATCCAGATCTTTCAATGTCCCAAGGGTATCGTTCATGTATTGAATGGTCCGGTCGAATTCTTTTTTTGAATTCCCAAGGGATTTGCCAATCTCCCACATGAGGAACCGCACCACCCGGTCCTTTTCTTCCATCATCCGGAATATGAACCGTTCCATGTGACCAATGCGCTCCGCCACAGACATGGTGGGCCAGACGCCCTGGCCGTGATCATAGGCCGCAACTGCTGAGTCAAGGGCCTGAAGTGCTTGTACCTCTGTCAGCAGCGGGTACTCGCCAATATATAATGGCTTTTGCCCTGTGTCGTCCGTTACCCTTACAGGAGAAAGCACTTCCTGTCTCGGACCCTCCCAGACATGAATTTCCCCGTTCATGAGATACTCTTTTTGAATAAAGGGAATGTTGCTTAACAGTTCCCCTGGTATCTCGGCCGCCAGGGGAAAAATATTTTTAATTTGTTCTTTTAATGTCATGATCTGTTTCCTTTTCAAAAAAAATTATGGATTTTTTTTAGGATTTAAACGCTGGATAATCTGTATAGCCTTTCGCCCCGGAGGTATAGAATGTACTTTCATCCCATTCTGCTATTTCTGCTTTGGCTGCAAATCTCTCAACCAGATCCGGATTAGAAATATAAGGCTTCCCGTAGGCGACCAGATCAGCCAGTTTATCATTTAGAACCTGGTTCCCTTTTTCTCTATCAAAAGCTGTATTTATCATGAGCGTACCTTTGTACATGGGGCGGTAATGTTTCGCTATATGAGGTTCTGCCCCGGGTACGGCTGTCACATCTGTAAATGGCTCTGAAAGATGCAGGTAAGCAAGTTCATAATTATTTAGTTGATTCACTATATAATCAAATGTCGGGATAGTCTCTTCATCTAAAGTCATTCCAAATATGCCATGAAGCGACGGGTTTAGTCTAACCCCAATACGGTTTTCAGGTATATGTTTTTTCACTTCTTCTATAACTTCAAATAAAATTTTAGCTCTGTTTTCTTTTGAACCGCCATATTTATCAGTCCTTATATTTGAAGTTCTACTGAAAAACTGATGAAGCAGATAGCCGTTGGACGCATGTATCTCAATACCATCAAAATTTGCAGCCCTGGCATTTTTAGCCGCTTTTCCGTAATCAGCAATCGTTTCTTTTATTTCCTCAATTGTCATCTCTTTTGGGGTAACCGTATCCTTGAAACCTTCCGGCGTATAACTCTTGGAATTCGGGTTTAATGCAGAAGCTGATAGTGGCAGTTCACCATTGTGAAAATCAGGATGGGACATACGCCCCACATGCCACAGCTGAAGAAATATTCTTCCTGCTTTTGCATGGACAGCAGTCGTCACTTTTTTCCATCCTTCCACCTGTTCATCTGAATAAATACCAGGGGTGTTGATATAGCCAACTGCCCGTTTTGATATCTGGGAACCTTCGGAAATAATGAGACCTGCCGACGCTCTCTGGGCATAGTACTCGGCCATAAGATCAGTTGCAATATTTCCCGGATTTTCAGCTCTGCTGCGAGTCATGGGAGCCATGACGACACGATTTTCAAGTGTAAAATCTTTCATGTCATACGTTGTCAAAAGTATTTGTTCGTTTTTCATGGGTTTTTCCCTTGTTTTGTTATTCGATTTTTATTTAAAGCTGACTTTGAAATTCGGACAGTCACAGGAAAACAGAAGCCACGCTCTAAACTATAGATTTCCAGAAAAATAAATTGAATTTCTTATATAAATGCTATCTTATTAATTTTATAAAACAAACTGTTTGATATTAACAAATTTGAAATGAGGTAAGCAATGTTTGATTTTCGGTTTATACTGACAAGGTTCCAGAAAAAAGCGCTTGAAAAAGCTCTTTCAGTAGCCCGTAATTTGGGACAATATACAGTCTCCAATCGAATTCGATCCATTTTGGCCATAGCCGAAGGTAAGGGTGTCGGAGAAATCGCCTCCATTCTTCGAGTAAGCCCTGCCACCATTCGTCAATGGCTTACAAAATACCTGACCGGTGGATTGAAAGCTCTCCGTACCGTTCATAAACAATCGAGTCGACTTAGTAGGTTGACAAAGACCCAAAAGAGCCAATTGCTCAAAAACTTGGGCTTTTCATATCAAAAAGCCTGTTTTTCTGTCGGCGGAAAAGATCCGGACAACCAACGCAAACGAGAAGACTGGCTGAGTAAAACCTGGTCGGAAATCCTAAATCAGGCAGAGAAGGAAAATGCATACCTCCTCTTCGGTGATGAAGTTTCTTTTCCTCAGTGGGGAAGTCTGACATACACATGGGCACCGAAGGGACAACAGCCGACTGTACAGACGTCGGGATGTAGAAAAGGGTATAAAGTATTCGGGCTTATCGATTATTTTACGGGTAAGTTCTTTTACAAAACCCTGGAAGGTCGATTCAACTCCGAATCGTACAAGGATTTTCTTTGGGGCGTATTCCTCAAAACCAGAAAAAAAATCATTCTTATTCAGGATGG
This sequence comes from uncultured Desulfobacter sp., assembly GCF_963665355.1. GTDB lineage: Bacteria > Desulfobacterota > Desulfobacteria > Desulfobacterales > Desulfobacteraceae > Desulfobacter. The sequence goes on along the minus strand of NZ_OY762229.1, from coordinate 1,437,762 downwards.
CGCCCGATATCACACATCGAAAGCAATGAAATTGTTTTTTGACCAATTTAAACACTGGGTGACGGTTTATCAACTGCCAAGCTACTCACCTGATTACAACCCAATCGAAAAATTGTGGAAAAACATTAAAACGGCTGAAATCCACCTGCATTACTTTCCGACTTTTGATTCACTCAAACAAAAGGTTGAGAAGGCTTTATTACGGCATTCAAATCAACAAAAGGCGATATGTAATCTTTTTGGGTTTTATCATGAGATTAAAGTTGCATAAAAAATTCGGATAGTTAAACGGAAAATTAATTATCTGAAAAACTATATTATAATTTGGGAAGACTACTTTGCAAAGAAAAGCGCACAGCCTTTTTTTCACCTTAAAAACCCCTGTATAATTGTGTTGACGGCCTGGTCATAATCCAGACCCAGGCTCATTAATTTCATCAACTGGTCGTTTGCAATTTTACCGATGGACGCCTCATGGGTCAGTTCGGCATCGGGATGCAGGGCTTTCAGGGCCGGAATGGTCTGGCTCTTTCCATTATCCATAATGATGGCATCACATTCAATATGGCCGTAACAGCGGGCCTCTGCCGTTAAGTTGACCTCAAAATCCTGGGAAGAAGTTCCCTTGATCACAGAGCGGGAGACAATATTGGCCCTGCTGTCAACGCCGGAAAGCACCACATCATTTTGTGAAACCGCTGTCTGGTTGTTATCGGTCATTACCCGCTCGGTGATCATCAATGATGCACCCGGCCCCACAACAGCCTCGTTTTTTCGTTTGGCTTGATCGACACCTTGAAGCTGGGTCAGCTCCATTTCAGCTTTTGCATTCTCCTCCAGAAAAACCTTTGTTGTCGGGTTGAGGGTGCGTTTCCCTGTCCCGCTGCCTAGTGCGGTATGTTTTTCCACATACACCATCCGGGCATTTTTTTTGATCACAAATTCGTGGATACCGGAATGACCTTCCGGCTCACTGCTGCCGCAATGAATGCCGCAGCCGGCAATAATGGTAACATCAGCGTCTTCTCCAATGATAAACGTGTTGTATACGGTATCATGGAGTCCGGCCTGGGAAAGGATCACCGGAATGTGAAGCGACTCGTTTTTTGTACCTGGTGCTATCTCTACAACAATCCCGCTTTTTTCTTCATGGGTGCGGATGTCGATATTCGCAGAGACTTTCCTGCCGAGCAGTTTCCCGTTTTTGCGTATGTTATAAGCCCCTTTCGGAATATCTTCAAATCCAGCCACTTCCTTTAAAATCTGTTTATCGATAGCATTCAGCATTGTTTTCCTCCCGGCATAAATCATTTAATGTACAGACACCCTGATCATCCAGCATCAATTCGGCACCGTCCATATCGCCTGTATAGGCGATTTTCCCGCCTTTAATCAGCACAAGCGTATCGGCTGCCTCAAGAAATGCCCTGTTATGGCTGACCACAATGGTGGTGGCGTTGTTTTCCCGGTTCTCCCGGCGGATGAGATCCACCATGGGCTGGATAGTCCACAGATCAATACCCGTATCCGGCTCATCATAGATCGCCAGTTTTGGACTTCTTGCAATAATGGTGGCCATCTCAATCTTTTTGATCTCTCCGCCCGAAAGTTTTGCATCCACGGGTTTGTCAAGAAAATCCATGGAACATATCCCCACCCGGGAGATAATTCTGGCCAGTGTATCTTCATCGTCCTGTCCCGATGCAATAGCCAGCAGATCCCGGAAGGTGGTGCCTTTGAACCGGGCTGGATTCTGAAAACCATAGGCGATACCGGCCCTGGAGCGCTCATCAATGGCCATGCCGGTGATATCTTCATCCATGAACCGGATCATGCCCCGGCTGGGTGCATGAATCCCCATGATCAGCTTGGCCAAAGTGGACTTTCCCGAACCATTGGGACCGGTAACCGCATAAATCTTGCCTGATTCAAATGTAAAACTGATATCGTTTATAATTGACCGGACCGCAATGGTATCCGACCCATTCTCTGTTTCAGGCATTTCAAATGAAAGATTCTGTAGTTCCAGCATAATCTGTTTCCTCCTTTTTCCCTGTAAATTTAATTCTGCCTGCCTTTCAAGTGCAGGGGTCTGACTTAAAATATCAGCCGCAATAAAAGGATTAATGGCTAAAATATAGCTGACCAGATTCAACTCTTTTGGCGACGCGATAACATATTCACGCCATCCGGAAAGAGACGTGACAGTGTCGACCGGTTTGAATTTACTGGCTCGCAACTCGATGACCTCACCCACGGCGGCACCTTCGAAGGGGCTTGCCTCTCTCGTCATGATACTGACCAGAGAGGGGTTTTCCGATCAGACTATAACTGCTGTTTTTGGGGTTGACAGGGTTATCCTTTTCCGAACGGTCTGGTTTCGGTGTCAGCAACATGCTTTCTCTGGCAGCGTGCGGCATCAAGCTCGTTATCACTCGGCATTTGCGTGCCGCGTTCCCTCCGGAGATGGAGGCCGCCCCGTAGGGCGCCTCCCTACCGTGATCTCGTTGATTCACATCTGTAGTGAGTCTGTTATACGCTCCAAAGGCCATGAAGATTGCAGTACTCTCTTGCCCGAATCTTTTCAGCCTTAATCTGAAAAGTAGCTTCCGGCTTATCTCCCGGATTTAAAAACTGTCTATATGTCTTACCGTCGGCAATAATCTCGATCCATTCAATTGAGTGTTTCTCTTCCATGGGATGTGCGACACTTCCAACTTTGACCGTGACTCCGCCGGAAACCTTCTCAATGACCGGCACATGTTTTTCCTTAGCGGCATCCACTGTATTTTCAGTTTGTAATTTCATCGGCTGGCCGCAGCAGACCAGTTCACCGTCACCGCCATGCAGCATCTCAACGATATTTCCGCAAACGTCGCACTTATAAACTTCCATTCTTTTTGCCATGTTTCTTCTCCTTTTGATGTGTTTTTTTTCCTTCATGATCATTCTTCCTCTGTAAACTCTATCCAAAGTAGCTACCACCAGGAGCAGTAGAGGATGACGGCTCTGGCGGGGTCAAAACCAAAGACAAGGGCAGGTCATGTACATCTGCATCCGTGTTTTATAAAAAGCAACGTCATCTCAATATTCCGGCATCCGGTCAATGCTGTCTTTTAGTTGCGTGATCTCTATCCCCAGACTCAGGCATTGTTTATCGTCGATACACAACTCGGCATCTCCGGTCTCCAGGTAGGTTTTCAGCTCCTTGCCGTCCCTTATGAGGCTGACGCACCATTGATTGATCTTGTCATCGTAATTCACATTTAGGTCAATACCGCACCTACCGATACCTGGATAAATCTTCCTGATTTTTTCACAAAGTTCTTCTTTGTTCATAATAACTCCTTGTCATTGATTGTTAAAATTCCCCATTTTTTTATTCATTTTTTGTGTCCTCAAGTGATGGCTGTTTATAAGAAACTAAAAACAAGATACAGGAAACAAGAGGGCGAAGCGCCTGGGGCGCTCATTTTAGCCCCGCATTGTCGGTGTCTTTAGTTTCATTATTCGTTGTGGGCTTGCAGCCCATGTGAGTTATACAGATTAACTTTTTCGTTATCATTAATTTTTGATATCAGCTTTCATTTTATCAAATTCTTCTCTTGTTATTTCGCCTTTTGCATAACGCTTCTCCAGAATATCTAAAGATGTTTCCGTGATCGATCCGGCGGAACCTTTTGATTTTGAAGCCTGACGCAGGGCATAAATAACACCAATGACTAAAACTATAACGATTAACCACATAAATCGTCCTCCATAACTGCATCCCATTATACTACGCCCATCCCCGTAACCCATCGGGCTGTTGGGACCTTGGGCACAAGCAGAAAATGTTAGTGTTGAAAGTATTATTAATAAAGAGAACATTCTTTTTCGTATCATCTTTTATCTCCTAACTGAATGATAACCAAAATTGCTGCCACTATAACTTTCTTCATCGTTCCCTCCATTTTTTGATTTTATGTTTGTTGTCTCGCCAATTAGTTGCACACAAAAGCAAAAAACAGCTTCTGTTTGAAGTTGCGCATGGTGGCATAGCTCAACAAGCGGCGGCGCATGTTTGCCAATTCCGCGTTTTCTTTCCCCTGCCCCCACCCTTTGGCTCCAAAGCCATGCCGCACCGATGTCCATACCGCAAACAGGATAACAGAAAATCGCTCAATTCTGTCATTCACTGATCCAGACGTTGGCCGCATCAAGTTCCTCCAGGTCAAAATACTTTACAGTCGCTGTGGTAAACGGTTTGATGAATGTTGCCATGGTTTTTTCCCATTGTTTATCACCCACAATGGCCAGACGATCAATATCCGTAAAATGCGACAGACCAAATTTTGTATCCTCCCACATCGCCCCCACCGACCACCCTTTAAAATCACGAAGCTCAATCAGCATCCGGATTTTATCCCTGGATTCCATGATCTTTTCCACCATGGGAACAAATTGTTCATAATCCTCTTTTTTAAGCGTGTCTTTAAAGACGAGACGGACGATTGTCCCGGCCGGGACTTCAATCAATTGTATTTCATCAAAAGCAAAGCTCATTTTATATCTCCTTTATGAATCCTGTAATATTGCCCTGGCTTTTTCCGGATCATAGTTCCGAAAAATAAGGGGGCCGTTTTCAAGTCCTTTTATCCGGGATGTAAAATCCGGCTTTTTTGTTTGATAAAAGATTCCGATGGGGATGGCATCCCCCCATTCCATGGCCAGCTTCATGGCCTGTGTAAAATTGTCAGGTTCAGGATTATCCGCTTCATACACTCTTTTCTTATACCATTCAAAGGTGTTGATTTTGTTGAACGACACACAGGGCTGCATGATATCAATGAGGCTCAACCCTTTATGGGACATGGCTTTTTGTATGAGGTCGCTTAAATGGTCTTTGTTGCCGGAAAATCCCCGGGCAACAAATCCTGCACCCAGACTCAAAGCCACGGCAGGTCCGTTGAAGGGTTCGGATATGACCCCATCGGGTTGAAGAGCGGTTGTCATGCCAAGCCCTGAGGTCGGGGATGCCTGACCCTTTGTCAGGCCGTATACCTGATTGTTGTGCACAAGCAGCGTCAGATCGGTGTTCCGCCTGATGGCGTGCATGAAATGGTTGCCTCCTTCGCCATAGCAATCGCCATCCCCTGAATTCACTATTATTTTCAGATCATGGTTGGCCAATTTTGCTCCCAAAGCCAGAGGCAGTGCCCTCCCATGAAGACTGTGAAACATATTGCAGTTTAAAAAATGGGGGGTTTTGGCTGCCTGGCCGATGCCGGAAATGAGCAAAATTTTTTCCGGCGGGATACCCTGTTTGGTCAGGGCATCTTTCATGGCTTCCAAAATCCCGAAATTTCCACATCCCGGACACCACTGATTTTGATAGTCTGAATTAAAATCCTTTAGGGTAACCATATCAATGTTTCTCCTTTTCTTTAACCGCTTCTTTAACAGCATCCATGATTTCAATCGGGTAAAAGGGTCTGCCGTCATATTTCAGTATGGCATGGGTGTATGAAATCCCGGTCTGCTCTTTTAGCAGGTGCCCGAACTGAGCACTTGAATTTTGTTCCACCGTAATAATAGTTTTGACCTGGCCTTTTAAATGGGATTCGACAATTGCGGCGGGAAAGGGCCACAGGTCTGTAAATAAAAGGCAACCCACATCCATTCCCTCGTTGCGGAGACCTTCCACTGATTCTTTAATGCTGCCCGATGTTGATCCCCACCCCAGCAGCAGTGTTTTTGCGTCGGGGAACAATCCTTGGGGTGCAGACATTTCCCTGATCATATCCGGCAGCTTTGATTTACGCTTGTTGACCATGGCGTTTCTGTTATCAATATCCTCGGTGATATGGCCGTCTTCTCTGTGTTCATCACTGGATACCACGACTCTGGCATCCCCTGTGCATGGCAGTGCCCTGGGCGAAATCCCGGAGGATGTCAACGCATACCGATTGTAATTTTTCGGGTTTTTAAGATCTTTATCCCCAACAATAAATCGTTCAACCTTTTTGGGAAAAGTAAATGAGTGTTCCAGTAAAAACATGGCGTCTGCCAGATATTGATCCATAAGAATAATTGCCGGAACCTGGTATTTTTCAGACAGGGCAAATGCCTTTTGGGTGATTTCAAAGGCTTCCCAGGGGTTACCCGGTGCAAAGACAAACCGTGGAAAATCATCCTGGGAGGCATGGATGGCAAATAAAAGATCTCCTTGACTGGTGCGGGTCGGCAGGCCTGTGGCAGGGCCAGGCCGCTGGGCATCGACAATGACAATAGGGGTTTCCGTAATGGCTGAAAGACCAAGGCCTTCTGCCATGAGACAAAATCCACCGCCCGAGGTGGCGGTCATGGCCCGCGCACCGGCAAAGGAGGCGCCGATAATCATGTTAACGGCCGCAATTTCATCTTCTGCCTGTTCCACCACAAGGGGAAGGCGGTTTGTCCAGCCGCTAAGATGCTGCATGATACTGGTTGCAGGGGACATGGGATAAAATGCCGCTATCCGGCAGTCTGATGCAACGGCACCCAGGGCAACCGCCCGGGAGCCTGCCATCATTTGGCCTTTGGGAGCAGATGTCCTTAAAAACGGTTGCCGGGGAAAACGAATCTCCTTGACCGCATCACATCCCAGCCGGGCTGCGTTGATATTTTTTTCAATAATATCCTCCTTTTTTCCATTAAACTGCCTGGACAGCAGGGCGTCAATTCTGTCAAAAGATGCCCCCAGTATTGACAGGCCGGCAGCAGCGGCAACCGTATTGGAATAAAGCGTATTGCCGGCTTCTTTGGCAATGGTTGAGAATTCGATGCAAACCGCCTGTTTGGATGGAGAATCAAGCGGTACCTCCAGGATAGCCATCCCATCGTCCCGTAATTGATCCTTATGCAGGTCCCAGGTCTCTTTATTAAGGGCAATTAAAAGATCCACCCGGTGATGAGGTGCATAAACCGGCTTATCACTGATGCGCATCTGAAAAAAACTGTGACCGCCCCGGACCCGGGACTCAAAATCGTTGATCGCCATGATGTAAAACCCTGCATCCCGGCATGCCCGGGCCAAAAGATTTCCGATCGTCTGTATCCCCTGGCCGGCTGCCCCGCCAATTTTAATGGTCATATCCATTTTCATATCAATATTCATATCAGTGGTCGTGAACGACTCCTTTTAAAAATAATATGGATTCAATTTGTAAATAATCCTCAAACAAAACATATATCCGCTCCGAGACAGAATATATGATTATAGGGCCGATGTTACCGATACAGGTGGTACACCAGAACCCCCGGCCACATGAAATCCCAGTGCCTCAAGATATCGCATCAGGCCGGCCCCGATGAGCCTAAACGGTTTAGAGGTGTTGGTACAGGACGTTATGGCGGCAATAACAACGCAGTCGGCCCCGCCACTGGTTTTTATCCCAATTATGTCCACGACTACTTCAAGTTTCGGGCCAAACGTAACAAATTTTAATTTTTCGTCTTAATATGTTAAATTTTCAGAGAATAATTACATCAATGGATCATGGCCGGAGAGCCGGAGAAGAGAATGATAATAAAAACAGGTCATATAGAACCAGATGACCATATATGACTTGTTTCGATCTACAGTTCATTACGGTTCATAATTTTGCAAATCAGTCATTCGCACATCTCTCTCAGCGTCCGATCTTCAAATCCTTTGTTTGCAGGCAGGTCTTTTTGAAGTCATCAAACCTTTCGCATGTCGTCTTCACAAATGATTTCTGAGACGGATAAAACGTACACCTAGTCCGGTAATGGCAGGTACTGTTGAATTTATTCCAGTGCTGGCACTCTTCAATGCACTCGATATTTTTATACACATAAGTCGTTTTTTCAAACAGACATGTTTTGGTGAAATCGTCCCAGTACTGGCAATCTTTAAGGGCCAGGGGTTGATGGACTCGTAAAAAGTCCAAAATCAATTTAACAGGTTAATATTATTGGCTAAAATTCGATTTTTAGCTTGTATTAAAAATATTTATTTTGTATAACATACTCTATGTTATCAATAACTTATGGTTGACTAAATGATTAAAACAAATGACCACAATCAGCTCCACCTTTTCGATCCTTGGGACTTTTTAAGCCCGAAGCGCAGGAAATTGCTCGATGACTCCTGGGCAGGGCTTTTTCAAAAAGAAATCCTCCGCTCATTACCGGTCAATCTGATCAAACCCTATTTCTCAAGAGAAGCAGGACGTCCTACAAAGGAACTCTTCACCATGCTCGGTGTTTTGCTGCTCCAGCAAGCTCATGATCTTACTGACGAAGAAACCGTATCGCAACTGGCATTCAATATTCAATGGCACTATGCCTTGAATTTAACGGAAGAATCGGATGCCGCCAAATATCTATGTTTGAAAACCCTGTGGACCTTCCGTCAACTCATGATCGAAAAGAAACTGGACAAAACCCTCTTCAATGCTATTACAGACAAACTTGCAGCAGTGTTTGAAGTCAATTCTGACAACCAAAGAATCGATTCGGTCCATGTTAAGTCAAATATGCGACGGCTGGGAAGAATCAGTATCTTTGCAGCGAGTATCAATAAATTTCTGGTTAACCTGAAACGCAAGCACCCTGACCATTTTTCCGGTATCAGCACCGATATTATCGGGAAGTATATTTCGGAAAAGGCATTGTCCTGCTTTTCCATGGTAAAACCCTCTGATTCAGCTAAAACTCTTGCAAGTGTCAGCAAGGATCTTTACCATCTGATCCAGGAATTTAAAAGCGACTCTGATGTTTCATCCATGTACAGCTACAAGCTGCTTGAAAGGGTTTTGAAAGAGCAGTGCAATCTGGAAGTTGATCCTGAAAGTGGCCAGAAGGTTGCGCTTAAAGCTCCAAAAGAGATTCCTTCAGACTCACTTCAAAATCCTTCAGACCCTGATGCGACCTACAGCGGACATAAGGGACAAGGTTACCAGGTTCAGGTGATGGAAACCTTTACAGAAACAGAGGATGAAGATGAGAAGGCCGGAACCTTGAATCTTATCACTCATGTTGAGGTGGAACCTGCCTCGGCAAGTGATGCCAATGCTCTTATCCCTGCAATTGATGCCGCCAAGCAGAGAAACCTTTCTCCCAAAGAACTCCAGGCGGACTCTCTTTATGGAAGCGATGAGAATCACCAGATTGCCCAGTCAGATGGAATTAATCTTGTTTCGCCCACCATGGGAACGACCAAAAAGGAAAAGCTCAGCCTTACTGATTTCAACCTTGCGGCAGATGGGCAGATCATAACATGTCCGCAAGGGCATGCCCCGGTTTTTAAAAAGAAAAAGAAGGAACGGATTACCCAAGGTTTTCCCCTTGATACCTGCATGGGCTGCCCTCAACTGGAAGATTGCCCGGTAAAACAGGGGAAAAAGTACGCGTACAGTCGATATACCGCTAAGGCTGCAAGGATCGCCCGAAGAAGAGCTTATGAACAGACAGATGAGTTCAAAGATAGATATCGGTGGCGAGCCGGAGTCGAAGCAACAATGTCCGAATATGATCGACGAACCGGGGTGAAACGATTAAAATATCGAGGTCTCCAAGCAGTAAGGTTCGCGGCAACCTTAAAAGCAGCAGGAATCAACCTCTTCAGGGCAACTATTGTCCAGAAGGCGCTTAGCTATGCATAAAGGAGGCATAGGGGAGCCCTTTCGGGGTGTAATACACTGCTTTTTGGAATGTCAAAGAGCAATTTGGCTTATAAAAATTGTTTTTTAACAAGTTTTGATCATATGATCAAAATAGTGTTCAAACTCAAAAACAGGAGCTTGATTTGGGCTCTGACTTTTTACAGGACCATCAGGGGTTGATCAGTCGATGATTGGCCACAGGTAACGGTGAGGTCTCCTTGGTGGTAGATTTCTCCTGCACCGAGGTTTATCTCCTTGGCGCCGATATTGCCTGACCAACAGATAAGCCCCGTAATTACAAACAACAATACAAGTCGGTACATGATTGGACTCCTTCAAAAAATAGGATATTCCTTGTCCCTTACTCGACGATGACGATGATGATGTTGTTAACCTTATTTACGCCGTTAACATCACTTGCATATCTGCCGGCCAGATCCTTTTCAGCGGACGTCTTGGCTATGCCTTTCAGCGTGACCACACCATTTTTTGTCTCAACTTCGGTGTTGATGGCACTGGTTGAGCGATGATAAAGCAATGAGGTTTTTACCAGGGCAGTAATAGACGTATCGTCAATCAATTCAACCACCACATTCGTCTTGGCGGCGATCTTTTGGGCACTTGATGTTGCCTCACCGGCCTCTGAAACGGTCATTTCATTATTTACATTTTTAACGCCTTCCACATCCAAGGCATATTCGGTCGTCAAATCTTTCTGGGCGTTATTGTCTGCTTCACCGCGCAAGGTGATGGTGCCATCTTTTGCGAAAACCTCAGTTGCCGTAGTGCTGACGTTCCTATGAAATAAAAGTGTGGTTTTTACTTTGGTAATGAGCCATGCGTCTGATTTTTCAGCAGGTTGGTCATCTTTTGACTATTCACTCTATAATAATTCAATATTTGTGCCAGAATCCTATCGGTCTGCATTGTGTTGAGTTTATTAGAATAATTGCTCTTAACGACAGTTTCATACCCACTCCGTCCATCAGATAAAAAGGGTCATATTCAAGCTTAGGTCGAATATGACCTTATGAGGGTTGATCTATAATTTTTCGTATGGCTGATGCTATCACTTGACGTTGAAGACCTTGTTAACGATACAAAAATTACGGGACCCTCTTCCTGGCTTGTCGGGCGGCCAGTTTTTGTAAGGTCATTCCCTGAACGACAATGGAAAAGATGACAATGATATAGGTGATGGTGATAATAGTTGTCCGCTCAGGAACATAGGGCAGGGACAATGCCAGTGCAACCGAGATGCCGCCGCGTAAGCCTCCCCAGGTCATCATGGTGACCACTCCCGGACTGAATGGCCTGAAAGGCCGCATAACCAGCACCGCTCCCCCGACACATGCCCAACGGGCAAAGAGAGCAATAACTATGGAGAAAAGTCCGGAAATAACTAATTCGAGACTAAATGGTATGATCAGTATTTCCAGGCCAATCAGCATAAACAGGATGGCATTGAGTATTTCATCGATCAGCTCCCAAAAATCGTCAAGACGTTCCCGGGTGTGAGCGGACATGGCAAAGGTGCGACCTTGATTGCCAATAAGTAAACCCGCCACGACTATGGCAATTGGGCCGGATATATGGAATCGGTCAGCAAAGGCATAGCCACCCATGACCATGGCCAGGGTGATAAGCACTTCTACCTGGTAGTTGTCCACCCGTTTGAGCATCTGATAGGCAACCAGGCCGATCATCATGCCAAGCACGAACCCTCCGCCGACTTCCTTGAAAAAAAGCGTTGCCACGTGGGAGATGGAAAGTTCTCCTTGGCCTTGGGCCAGTTGGAGAATAATCAAAAAAATCACCACCCCGATACCGTCATTAAACAGTGATTCTCCGGCAATTTTGGTCTCAAGGCTTTTCGGGACGCCGGCTGTTTTTAGTATGCTCAGAACAGCTACCGGGTCGGTTGGTGAAATCAGCGCCCCAAACAGAAGACAGTAAATAAAAGAGGCTTGGATAGCAAGAAAATCCAGAACGAGCCAGGTAAGGCTGCCGACAATAAAGGTGGAAACAACAACGCCGAAAGTGGCCATCAAGGCAATGGCCCATTGTTGATCCCGCAAATCAGCTAAATCAATATGCATGGCTCCGGCAAAAAGCAGGAACGCCAGCATGCCGTGCAGTAATGTTTCATTAAAATCAATAGACTGAAGGATGTTTTTAACACCCTCTTGGCCGACATCCATGCCCATCCAGCTGAACAGTACCAGACAGAGAGAAAGGGCAAGAGAGATGAACATTACGCCGATTGTCGTGGGCATATGTAGAAAACGATAATTGATATAGCTGAATATCGCGGTCAGCACCATCAATATCGATATTATTTCAAATAATTGTATATGCATAATTTTGTAAAAAATGCCTTTTTTACACCTATGAGGTCTGCAGGTGTGCTTTAGCCGTTTTAATAGCCAACTCTTTATCCTTTGTGAATATATGCCACTTCATTTCTGATGAATGGATGCCGGCTTTCTTGTCCTGCCCTCTGCTGTAATACCATGATCCAAATCGTTCCACCGTAGAAAAAGGATGATTTTTTGCACAGAAATACCCGCAAGGTTTGTACTCCTCAAAAAAAACAGTTTCATCCGGATCATTGTCGTACGACACATCTGACGGCAATTCGATTTTAGAAACATCTATGCCCTCAGCTATATTTTTACTCAGCCATGTTGAAATTTTCATTTGATTTTTTCTCCTTTTATATCCAATACATTATGATCAAAGCCAAAGACAGACATCACTGATTCCATCAGGCTTTCTTTCTTCCAATAATCAGCAGTCCGATACCACCCGCCAAAGCAATTGCTCCAATGACAGGCGGCAATGGAATCGTGCTTGTTTTATCCGCTGTTACGGTCAGCGGTCCGATGTCAACCACTTTTTCTCTTGTCGTGTAAGTGATCCCCTGATAACCAAAGGATGCTATACCGATGACGATTAATATGACGGCAAATATTATAGTTGTTTTCATTTTCCTCCTGATTTTCTGATAACAGGTTTCAGCACTCGTTGCTTACTGTCTTCTGTGATCAGATAGTTTTACGAATATTAAAAAGACAGTGCCAGGGTTAAAGAGCCGATGGCATGGCCCTGTTTCTGGTTGTCAAACTCTTTCGTCCTGAAAAGATGCCGATAGGTCAGTTTGAACATGTTCATGCTGACTGAAACACCCAGGGAAATGTCTGCCACCAGAAATTTTTTATCAACACTCTGGCTATGCTGCCAGGTGTTGCCGTCAAGAAAGATGTCATGACCAACTGCTTCAATCTGGGAACCGGCAAATATATGTGCACCAAAGGATGTTTTACCTGGTTTTGAATTCCCAATAACCGGTGCACTGACCCCTGCTCCGGCCCGGATCACATCCGACCCGAAATCTTCCGGAATATTATACCCGAAACGGATTTCTCCCCCGGCACTGGTTGATATCCTGACATTCCCCAGGGTGATTCCCGCACGGGAAATCAAATCATAGCTCAAAGGACCCCACAACGTCCTGTCGGACAGCAGCCGCCATTTGCGCTGCCAGGACAACCGGACTGCCGGTTCATTGTGAAGCTGGTTATCCCAGCCTTTGGCCGTAGGAATATCTCTTAAGTCATGAACTGTATTTTGAGCCAGCTCAGCCTTGGAAGCAGGGCCTACAACCCCCAAAACAATTTCCATGGTATCCAGTTTGGAATCGGTTTTGCTGTGCAGGGCAAGTCCGCCATAAAGAAAACCGGCATAGGGCCTGTCATTTTCAATCCGAGTGGTTGTCTGGGTATCTGAGGGTGTATAGATCTGCTGCCCCAATAGAATACCGACATTATGAACACTTTTAGGGGTCTCCTGAAAAGGGGATCTCATTTATAACCGATACGAACCATTTCGGCAGGCGGGTGTCATCCTCATATTGGCTCAGATCCGATGAAAGCCAAGTCAATTGGAAGGCATTGGTATAATATTCATCCGTGCCGGCAAAAAGATCATTTTCATAAAACAACTGAAGCGTTTGAAGTTCAGAAGGGGATTTAGGCCATGCAGACGCCGATAAAAAGAAAAAAGAAAAAAAAATGAGAATAAAGATCTTACCGAATCGAAGACAGGACTTCATATTCAGACCGCCTATAAATAAAAATGAACAAATTTTAGTATTTCATTTTGCAATACGTTTATCCTTCATTGGCAAATAGTCTGGGAAACCGATTCATCGACCCAATATCCCTGTCGTTTGTAATGTTGATACAACCTGTTTTCGTAAGTCCGGGTCAGCAGGGACCATTCTGTAAATTCCGGTGATTGTTTGATGGTCTCACAGGTAAGATTGACAAATACTTTTGATTCATTCCAGCTGATATGATCAATCCATTGAGGAGACACCAGGACCTCTTTACCCGACCACCAATTTTTTGTATCAATGATGAGATACCGAATCGCCCATGTCTCCTCATCTATGATAAAATCCTCGACATGGCCAATCTCACCGTCTGCTGCCTGGATATGATGACCACTCACCTCTTGGGTGCTGCGCAAATTTGGATCCCATGCCTTGTCATTTTGGGTGAAGGCTTTCCATTTCTCACGATCGCGCACAATGTCCGGATAGATTCCCCACATGTATGAACCGACCCAGTATTCCGGATATCCGTAATATCCGTGGAAGGAATCCTCGAATTGCCGGGATACAGGTTTGTCAAGGTTCAAAGAAGGACTCTCCTCTATCTGTTTCTTTGTCAAATTAACAGTAATGTATTGTTCTTCTTTGTTCACGCCGGTCAATGTATAGGGAGAAATAAGCACTTGCCGACTCGTAAGCCAGTTCCCCGTGTCGACCACAAGATAACGAACCGTCCAGTGCCGATCATCGAAGTAAAATTCCTTGACCCTTCCTATTTCCCCGTCAAGACTGTTCAATTTATACCCTTTTAGTACCTTGGCATTATGGAGCATAAAAAAACGTTTTTCTTCTTCTTGAGCTTTGTCATCGACTTCCATGTTGTTATTCCCATACGTTTTTTGAACGACCCTCTTTACTTTACCGATGGTGTCGGTCGTACCCTTTTCGCTGTTTTCTGTGTTCGGTTTCATGATATTTCTCCTTATAAAAGCCAGCTTTATTTATCTTTGCCTATGTTTCTTAAAGGCCTATCCCCTTCCGGATCAGGGGAATAGTTCTCATTCTATCTGCTGCGCTTTTCTATCTTTAATGATCAAGTTCCGTGCCGGGAACTTAGTACCAGCAAAACATCTCCCATCCTTCTGATTTATTAACATAAATTCCTGAAACAGCATTTTTAAAGTCTGTCATACATACGAGACAAAAAGGCCGTATATACTCAAAAGGTCATACGCAGCCTCAACCCAATGTTGTGTCATCCCTGAGACAGGGGCATATTTTTCATGTTTGTAAAAAAATTCCCTCGTCTTGACAAAAAACAAAAAAGCATTAATTTAATTTTTTAGATGTTGAAAGCAGTTCGACCACCGGCACCCCCTCCCCCTATCAATTTCAGAAGAGAAGAATAAAATGACGGTATTGAGTATCAGCATACTGAAGAAGAAATTAAATAGATTCAGTCGGTTGATCCTCTTACCGGCGATTTTTGTTCTATTTTTCCCCGCCGTTGGGGTTTGGGCGGCAGTGGAAAAGGCAGCGGTGGTGGAAAAACAAACAGCCCCTCCCACTGTTCTTGATCACCTTAAGGAGTTGTCGAAACAAACGACGACCCCCATTCGAACCGAACAGATCGACCGGGCAGGAGAGAAGATCGGTGATCGTATCAAGGTCCTGGGCAAGAAAATTTCCCCCTTTCTCGGAAACTGGATTAACAGCGAATTATTTTGGGGCATCACCTGGTTTAAACTGATTTTTTGTTGCGGTATTTTCCTGCTCGTCCTTCTCTTTGAGCGCCTCGTTCATTTTTTCATTAAACGCAGACTGGGGGTAAAGGGGGAGACAGCTGCCTCCACCACCTGGTTTTCTTTTTTTCTCCGGGGCGTCACAAAACCCTTTTCTCTTTTTCTCTGGGTGTATGGGACCTATGGTGCCCTGTCTCCGTTATTTTCTCATTTCGAACAACCGGGATTGCCGCAATTGCTTCATGGGATTATCAAATGGTGTACGGATGTCGGTGGTACCGTTGTGGCACTGTGGTTTCTGTATCGTTTGTTCCATCTGGTTGATTTTCAAATCAAACACTGGGCAGGTTCGAGGCAGGCTTCTGTGAGTACTATCGTTTTCTCTCTTTCAAAACACCTTCGCAGGCCTGCGAACATGCTTATCCTGCTTGTGTTTTTTCGTTTGGCCGTCCCCCTGTTCGACCCGGGGGAAAAACTGGAATTCCTCACCGGCCAGGCCTTTGGTCTGCTGTTTATAGCGGGTTTGACCTGGCTGATGGTGCAAGGGTTGAATGCGCTCGAAGAAATCGTACTCAGCTATTATGATCTCAATGTTGTCGATAACCTGCAAGCACGAAAAATGCATACTCAGGTGCGCTTTCTCAAGCGATTCGCCATCACCTTGGTTGCGATCCTTGCCGGAGGTTCCATGCTCATGGTGTTTGATAAGGTTCGCCAACTCGGCACCAGTATTCTGGCCTCCGCCGGTATTATCGGTATCGTGGTCGGCCTTGCTGCTCAACGTTCCATTTCCAACATTCTCGTCGGGTTGCAGATCGCCCTTACCCAACCCATTCGTCTTGATGATGTGGTTATTATTGAAAATGAATGGGGGCGCATCGAAGAAATCACCATGACCTTTGTGGTGGTCCGGATCTGGGATCTTAGGCGATTGATCGTACCCACCGCCTATTTTACGGAAAAGCCTTTTCAAAACTGGACCCGGGTTTCATCGGAACTGCTGGGCACGGTTTTTTTGTATCTGGACTATACCGTCCCGGTGGAGGCCATACGCGAGGAACTGCAGCGCGTGCTGCAGGCCTCACCCTTATGGAATGGCAAGGTGGGTCAGGTGCAGGTAACCAATACCTCGGCTCAGTCCATGGAACTGCGTCTGCTCCTCAGCACCGATGACGCATCCAAAGGTTGGGATCTGCGCTGTGAAGTCAGGGAAAAGATGATTGCCTTTGTGCAACAAAATTATCCCCAAAGTTTACCCAAAATGCGTGCGCAAATGCAGGAGAATACACCTGAATCCATAGCGGTGCTGCCATGACCATCCGCACAAGCGGCATTCTGATGCACATAAGCTGTCTTCCCGGCGGATATGGCATTGGCGATCTGGGACCCTCTGCCTACGGGTTTGCCGATTTTTTATCTGCCTCAGGCCAGCATGTTTGGCAAATGCTGCCGCTGAATCCGGTTGACAGACAAAGTGGCGGCTCTCCCTACAGCTGCTCGTCTGCCTTTGCCGGCAACCCTTTACTCATAAGCCCGTATTTTCTCATCCGAACCGGTCTGCTGTCCAAAGATGAAACCATTTTCCAGCAGCCATTTTCAGATGACCGTGTTGATTATCCGGCAGTTGCCGAACATAGGCGCACCCTTCTTTCGCTGGCGTGTGAACGCCTGGAACAGCAGGGAAAATCCCCTGGCGGGTTTGCGCATTTCTGTACCCGGCAAAAGGCCTGGCTGGATGATTTTGCAGCCTATATGGCCATCAAAGAGCATTTTCACATGCAAAGCTGGAGTCAATGGCCCCAGCCTTTACGGGACCGGCACCCGGATGCCCTGGCTGAGATGCAAGGCAAACTGGCAAAACAGATCCGGCAGCATAAGTTTGTGCAGTTTGTGTTCTTCCTTCAGTGGCAGGCACTCAAAGACTACTGCAATACCCGCAGCATCCGCCTTTACGGAGATATTCCCATCTATCTGCCCTTTGACAGCGCAGATGTCTGGAGCTGTCCACAACAGTATAAACTGGATGAAAACAGATCACCGACAATGGTGTCAGGTGTGCCCCCGGATTACTTCAGCACCACAGGACAGCTGTGGGGCCACCCGGTGTACGATTGGCAATTTTTGCAGCAAAATGGCTACAACTGGTGGCTGAAGCGGTTTGCACACAATTTTGAGATGTTTGATGTGGTGCGCATCGATCATTTCAGGGGCCTGGTTGCATACTGGGAGGTTGCGGCTTCGGCACAGACCGCTGTGGACGGGGAGTGGGTACAGGCACCAGGGGATGATTTTTTCACCAGGTTGACCATGCGATTTGGACGGCTGCCGGTCATCGCCGAAGACCTGGGCACGATCACACCTGATGTTCGGGAATGTATGCGCAAATTTCAATTACCCGGCATGCGGGTGCTGCAGTTCGCCTTTGGGGACGATTTTCCAGACAGTTCCTTTCTGCCCCATCACCATGTCCCAGACTGTATCGTTTATACTGGCACCCATGACAACAACACGATCCGCGGCTGGTTTGAACAGGAAATCGACAATCAGACCAGGGTGAATTTGCAGCGTTATCTGGGAACGCATCTGTCCGCAGAAAATATTCACCACCACATGATCCGCCTGGCAATGATGTCTGTGGCGGATACAGTGATCATCCCGCTCCAGGACATTCTCGGTCTGGGGGCGGATGCCCGCCTGAACCAGCCGGCCGGCGCAAAGAACAACTGGCAGTGGCGGCTGGCAAAGGGCAGCTTGACAAAACAGCATGCCGGGTGGCTCAAAAAGACCACGGCTGCCTACGGTCGGTGCCGGGCTTGATCAGGCTGACGTCTGTTTTTGATCATGGGTGTCGGTAATATTTTTTGACCATTAATAAATCTTCATGTATAATTTTTTACACTCTTGAATTCCTTCAAGTCCTGTACACGGCGCCGTATCCAACCTTGAAAAAGTGTATGATATTGCAAAAATGATCGCCCCCACGGAGATCTT
The DNA here is from genome assembly GCF_963665355.1 of uncultured Desulfobacter sp. GTDB lineage: Bacteria > Desulfobacterota > Desulfobacteria > Desulfobacterales > Desulfobacteraceae > Desulfobacter. The sequence continues at coordinate 1,419,262 of NZ_OY762229.1, read as the reverse complement.
TTTTGACGAGGGAGATGCGCTTGTCCCCAAACGAAGCGCTACCGGAGGCCACCCCTCGGATGCCCTGACCAACAAATTTTTGAAATCATCAAAAAGCAGTTTGAACATGTTTCTCACCAACGAAAATTTGAGGTGGAAAAAATCATAGAAACAGCCTATGGGATCTGCAATACCCCGGCAGACTACACATCGTTTACCCAGAAGGCCATTGCCCTTTGCAGCACCGAGTTTAAAGTTCTGCTCAAACTTCGGGATCTCAAATCCTCAACCCGGGATGAAAAATATAACTTTGTCAAACTTAATTTTAAAACCGTCCTGGGGATTCTTGATGCCCAGCCCAACCCCTGATCAAATCCAAAATCAAAAACGATCTGAAAAATTTTGTGGAGCATTACGACAAGATCCTGGAAAGTGTGAATCATATTACCCGGGAACAGAATTATCCCATTGTTGTGTCCCACCTGGAATCCGCCAGAAGGGAAATTTCCCAAAGTCCCACGCGCAAAGGAGCCATCCAGCTGAACGAATTTTTACAAACCGAGCTGAGCCAGGAACCCCAGGTCGGTTTTATTATTGGCGTGGGAGCCAATGAGACGACCGGAATGCTGTTGCCCATTGCCACCAGTCTGACCGGCAGGGTCGAAAATGCGCCGATCATTGTAACCGGGGCCGTGGCCACGCCTTCGGCCCAGACCGCTCAGATGGACATGGCCGTAAAAATGACCAATCAGTCGGCCCAGGAGGCACTGACCATGGTGAAAAACTATATCCAGTGCCTGTGCCCGGATATCAGCATCCCATGGCTGTTCGGGGATTTTTTCCAGCGGTATTCCATCCACCACCAGCTGTTATCCGCATCCTACAACGTCGGGGGACCGTCCGCAGGGTATGCCCTAGCCCTGAACACCATGTCGGACTTGCTTCAGATCCCCCTTTGCATTGACTTTGGCATCACCGGGGCACCCTGGACCAAAGGGGTCAAAAAGGACGAAATCGGCGGTTCGGTTATCATCGGCGGGCATCGGAAAAAAACGGAAAAAGTGCTGCTGTATCTTAGGCGGATGTACATGCCGCTGCAGAACTACCAGAATCTTGAGCCTGAATTTCTTATCGTCTACTGGCAGCGTGACAAGGATATTATTGCCGTAACCCATTTTGCCGACCTCATGCCCGAGGTTCTGTTCCTGGATGAGACCCACAATAAGATGCGCGAAGACTTGATTGAAAAGAGAATAAAATACAAGACGGAAAGATACTACGACGCTGAGAATACGGCTAATCTGAAAGAAGATATTGTCCAAAGCAAAAAGATTATGAGAAATAGCGACAAGATCAGTTTTTTTTATATGAAAGTCTGTGTAACCGACACCGATCTTTCTACCTTCGTTGTGGGTTGAGTCTGGCAGTTGATATGCCAGGTCGGCCCATGGCCGTTATAAGAAAATTTATGGAACCTACATAAATCTTACAATTTCCGTTGTGGGATGAATCTGGGTCAGGAAATCGACAATCAGACCAGAGTCAATTTGCAGCGTTATCTGGGAAAACATCTGTCTGCCGAAAATATTCACCAGCACATGATCCGCCTGGCAAGGGACCTGAAAAAAGATCACATACGACCATTGGTTAAGGGCAACCTTTTTTCCATGATTTCTCATGGGATACGTGTTCATGTTGTTTTCATAAATTAGTCTTAAAATTCAACTCTATGGATGGAAAAACAAGGATGAGTGTCAACCTGGCACAAGAATTGAGTATAGATTAAAATGGAAAGCGAATAACAGAAGAAGGATTTCCGTTTTCCACCATTTAAAATCAACCTAAAGAACAGGAGAAAAGTAACATGAAAAAACCAGTGTACCGATTGGCCGTTCTGGCCGCTGTAGCCGCCATGTTGTTTACCACCATCCCCTTATTTGCATCTGATACGGATGACCGCATTGAAGCCTCGGCCCCAAAGACCTATGTATTCAAGACCTACCTCAAGGACGACAACATTAAAATCAAGTCAAAAAACGGCCTTGTCACCTTGACCGGGACTGTTCAGGACCCATCCCATAAATCATTGGCCGAGGAAACCATTGCAGGCCTTCCCGGAGTTAAGGGCGTGGACAACAAATTGGAAGAAAAAGATAAAAACAGCCCTGCTGAAAAATCAGATGCATGGCTCATTGCCAAAGTAAAAACCGCACTTTTATTTCATAGGCACGTCAGCGGCACCGGAACTGAAGTTCTCGCCGACAATGGCACCATCTCGTTACGCGGCAAAGCCGAAAGTCTTGCTCAAAAGGACCTTACCACCGAGTACGCCATGGATGTGGAAGGTGTTGAAAATGTAAAAAATGAAATGACTGTGCCAGATGCCGGTAATGAAACATCAGGTATCAAAAAAAAGGTGGTCGACAAGACGAATCGCGTTGTTGAATCCATTGATGATGCATCTATTACTGCCTTGGTAAAAACCTCATTGCTCTATCATCGCTCGACCAGTGCCATCAACACCAAAGTTGAGACGAAAAATAGTGTGGTCACGTTGGAAGGCATGGCCAAGACGTCCGCTGAAAAGGATCTGGCCGGCAAATATGCGAGTGATGTTAACGGGGTAAAGGATGTTAACAACAATATAACCGTCGAGTAAGTCGAATTCAAAAGTTACTCGGACTGTGGATCAATCCGCCGTTGGATGTTTTGTGCGGCAGAGGATTTATAACCATTTAAAAAACAGGAGGATTCATCATGTCAATAGGCACAATTTTACTCATAATACTGGTACTGGCGCTATTGGGTGTAATCCCTGTCTGGCCGCATAGCCGATCATGGGGTTATGGACCCAGCGGAGGATTCGGGCTTATCGTGCTGATACTTTTGATTCTGGTCGTGCTGGGTAAAATTTAGCTCCGGGTCATTGTCAATTGCAAGGGGACCACATCCCTTATCATATCAAGACCCCGGAATCCAATATGAACCCAAAAGATAATATACTAAGGAGAAATTATGAAAGCAAAAAATTTTGTCAACTGTTTTATTCTTGGATTTTTTCTGCTTACCTTTGGTGCCGGTTGTGCCGGAACACATCACAAGGAAAGTACGGGCGAATTTGTTGATGATTCCGTCATAACCACCAAGGTGAAAGCACAAATATTTGATGACCCCATGCTCAAGGTGCTCCAGATCACTGTTGAAACTTTCAAGGGAAAAGTGCAGTTAAGCGGTTTTGTGAATTCTGTTGCTGCCTCTGCCAGAGCTGTGGAAGTCGCCAGATCAGTTAAGGGTGTCCAATCCGTTAAGAACAGCCTTATCGTCAAAAATTAGCTCAAATCAAAGATTTTATAAGAAAGTCTGTGTAACCTGCACAGATCTTTCAACTTTCGTTGTGGGCTGAACCACGGTGAAAACCCGGGTCAGCCCATGGCTGTTATAAAAAAGGCGTAAGTCTGACAAAACAGGCCATGCGGGTTATAGAAAGTCAAATTTTCCGAATCAAGGGGATTGAGCCATGGCCTGTTGACATACCGTTCTATGTTGATTGATCTTTTGGACGAGTTTATTCTGATGTTGTGCCTTACCGCTCATTACAGCTTTATTTCTATTCGGATGTGTTGCCAGCCAATCGGTCCAGCCCATTTCCGATTTTAACCCAACCATATTTAATTCAGACGATTATGTTTTTCCCGTGGATGATATTGCCCGGATCGGTAGCTGCGGCTTTGTCACCAAAGCGGATAAATTGCTGACAGGCAGCGGTATGGGACAGTTTGTGAAGGATGTGTTTCTGACCGAAAAAGTCAAAGGCATAGTTCAAGCACCGGTTGTCACTCCAGTAGTTGAAAAAGTCTGGGTGGTGAATGAAGCTTATTTTGATTTTAATTAAATTATCATCAAACCGGCAGGTTTTGATTATCTTGACAAGGTTGCCGATGTTCTGAAATCTCGTCCCGATCTTTTTGCTAAAATCCAAGGCATACGGACAGCATCGGTACCAAAGCGTATAATGAAGTCCTATCACTGAGACGGGCTGAGGCTGTAAAAACTATCTTATTGACAAGGGAATTGATGGAAATCGTCTGTCCTGCGAGGGAGTTGGGTTCTCAAACCCGGTGGAATCCAATAAAACAGATAAAGGCAGGGCATTGAATCGACGTGTTGAAATTTATCCGATAAAAAATAGACAGACCTTTTTAAAAGTTCAATGGTAAAAAAATCTGCCATAGGTAGATCCCTTGACCCAAGGGAGAACCTTTTACCCGATGATTAAATTTTTACCCTGTGATCGCATCTATAACCTTTTGAATAGGAGTTAAGATCATGCAGCGATCTGTTTTTCAGATGAGCCTTATACTATTGCTTATATTTGCCGGGATATGTTTAACAAATACGGCACTCGCAGGAAAGCCGGACTGGGCTGACGGTAAAAAGGGTAAGAACCACCAAGAGAAGTTATTTTCTATAATCTTCCACCAAGCATCCTTGGGCGATTGGGTCCTGCGCCGCCAAGACACTGCTTCGTGCGCGTGGCCCAGGATATACTGTTAATTTCAATTGGAACGGGAATGGTGGTAGATGCCTTTGAGGATATAGGTCGGTAGCTTGATTGACAAGGGCTTCATAGAGATGGTCTCGAGGTTCTGCACGGGTACAGCATCTTCCGTTCAAGCCGTCGTCACCTAATTAATTACAAACTCAATTTTCGGAATCAAACAGGAGAAACACCATGAAGTCAAGCACACAGGATAACGCAACAGGCAAGATGCACCAGGTGAAAGGTAAGATCAAGGAGTTCGTCGGGAAGTTGGTGGGAAACCCCTACCTGAAAGCCAACGGTAACATCGAAAATATTAAAGGGAAAGTGCAGGAAAAGCGCAGCCAGATCAAGAATGTTTTAGACAAGTAGACGGCGATCTTTTGTAAATGATCACCATAGAACAGGCCCCCCTCTCCCACGGCAGACACTCTGGGGCAAGGTGGGGCCTTTTGTCAAAGTGGTGCCTATGGTCCGCACAGGTCGCAAAAATGAGGACTGGAAGCAGGCGGAGAAGGAAATTCGAAAAGATATAAAAGTCACACAATCAAAATAAAGGAAGATGGGAGGAATATCATGAAAATCGGTATTGTCGGCCTGGGATCAGTTGGAGCCACAATCGCATATTCAATTGCTGTTTCAGGAATTGCAGAACAGCTTGTACTCGTTGATAAATTTATAGACATTCAAGCCTTGAGCCAAGGCAGATAATAGGGTCCGGTACATTACTGGATACAAGCAGGTTTCGTCACCTCATTGGAATTGCACAAACTGTGCTCAGAATACTGACGGCTATCTTACGGGATGAAAAGAGCATCCTTAATGTTTCAACGAAAGTTCAGGGGTATGCAGGTGTTAATGGTTTGACATTAAGTCTTCCTGTAATTATCGGACGCAGAGGTGTGGAAAAATCCCCTGTACCTCATCTTAATAGAGAGGAGATTGACGGATTTCAAAAGGCGGCAGAATCCCTGAAGGCCACCGCTATGGATGTGGGGATACTTTAATCTTGGGAAGAGGTACGCAAGATTATTGAAATCATGGAAGGAGTTCCTCAACTGGTCGCAAAAATCCTAAAAACAGCATGCCGGGTGGCTCAAAAAGACCATGGCTGCCTACGGCCGGTGCCGGGCTTGATCAGGCTGACGTCTGTTTTTGATCAGGTGCTGATAAAATTCCATGGTCTGGTGGGCAATACGAGTCCATGAAAAGTGTTTTTCAATTCTTTTGCGGGCTGCCGCACCCATCTGTGCGCCTTTTTCCGGCGCCCGAATCAGGGTGTTAATGGCAGCTGCCAGATCCGCAGCATATATTTCCGGTTTTGCGGGCTCAGCATCTTCTTTTGCGTCAAAGGGAACCAGCAGCCCGGTTTCTTCGTGGACCACCACCTCGGGAATCCCCCCGACAGCCGCAGCCACAACCGGCGTACTGCATGCCCCGGCTTCAAGGTTGATAATACCAAAGGGCTCATACACCGAAGGGCACACAAACACAGCAGCATGGCTGTAAAGGACCGGCAGATCCTGCAAGGGAATTGTTTCAGAAAGCCAGAGAAGGTCCCGGCCTATTGTCTGCCTGGCTGTTTCCACCCGGGTTTGCATTTCCCGGGCAATTTCCTCAGTATCAGGGGCGCTGGCACACAGCACTGTCTGTACGCCCGGGTCCACCATGGAAATGGCCCGGATCAGATGCATGATCCCCTTTTGCCGGGTAATCCGGCCCACAAAAAGGAGATAGGGCCTGTCCGGATCAATGCCGTAGGACCTGAGAATATCCGGCCGGGATATGGGACTGAAAAATCGGGTATCAACCCCGTTATAAATGACTTGAATCTTTTCAGGGTGAATATGGTACAGGTCTATGACGTTCTGTTTCATTGTCTCGGACACGGCAATAATACCGTCTGCATTTTCCATGGCGGTTTTTTCCAGCCAGCAGGTGGCATGGTAGCTGTCACCGAGCTGGTCTCTTTTCCAGGGGCGGTGGGGTTCCAGGGAATGGGTAGTGAGAACCAGGGCGGCCTGGAGAATCTCCTTGAGCAGACACCCGGCCATATAGGTGTACCAGGTATGGCAGTGGATCACGTCAGCCGCATCTGCAATGCCGGTCATAACGGCATTGCGCAGCAGGGTGTCCCCCAGTTTGGGCCGCTGCAGCTCTAATGCCTGAAAATTTTCCCCGGGCACACCAGACACCCGCAGATTTGTCCCGGCATCTTTCTGGTTACCGAAACACAGGACATCGAAATGATCTGTGTCCGGGGACAGGGCTGTCATTTCCCGGAGAAGGTGTGCAACATGAACGCCGGCCCCGCCGTAAGTATGGGGGGGATACTCATTGGTCAAAATCAATGCTTTCATTGATTATTCCTTTATTTACCGGCTATATCCTGCGGGGTGGAAATATTATGTTCAGGTGCATCCTGTTCCAATTGCATTTTCTGCAGAAAAACAATGCCCAGGGGCGGCAGCACCAGGTTCAGGGAAAAGGAATGCCCGTGGGACGGCACCGGAGAGGCCTCAATCTGTCCCAGGCTGCCCAGGTTGCTGCCCCCGTATTCTTTGGCATCACTGTTCAGGCATTCTTTCCAGAAACCATCCGCGGAAACACCCAGCCGGTAATTGGGCCGGGGTATTGGCGTGAAATTACATACAGCAATAATTTGATCTGCGGATGATCCACCGGATGAGGATCCACCGGATGATGATCTACCGGACCGCAAAAAGCTGAGGGTGGATTGCTGCACATCATGGCAGTCGATCCATTGGAATCCCTGGGGGGAAAAATCACCTGAGTGCATGGCCGGGATGTGCCGGTAAAACTGGTTCAGATCTTCGATCCAGCGCTGAAGCCCCTTGTTGAATGGATTTTCCAGCAAATGCCAGTCTAGGCTGCTGTCATGGTTCCATTCCCGACTCTGGCCGATCTCGCTTCCCATGAAAATAAGTTTTTTGGCTGGCTGGGCATACATATATCCAAAAAGCAGACGCAGATTGGCAAACTTCTGCCAGTCGTCACCCGGCATTTTCCCCAGCAAAGACCCCTTGCCGTGGACAACCTCATCGTGAGACAACGGGAGCACATAGTTTTCCTTAAAGGCATATATCATCCGAAACGTCAGTGTATCGTGATGAAAGCTGCGGTGGATGGGATCTATGGACATGTAGGCCAGGGTGTCGTGCATCCATCCCATGTCCCACTTCATATCAAATCCCAGCCCGCCCAGGTGCACCGGCCTGGAAACCATGGGCCAGTCCGTAGATTCCTCAGCTATGGTGATTGTCCCGGGAAAATTGCCATGAAGCACCTCGTTGAACCGCTTCAAAAAGTCAACAGCTTCCAGGTTTTCCCTGCCCCCGAATATGTTGGGGACCCATTCATCCGGCTTGCGGGAATAGTCCAGATAAAGCATTGAGGCCACCGCATCCACCCTGAAGCCGTCAATGTGATAGTTTTCCAGCCAGAACTGGGCACTGCTGATGAGATAGCAGATAACTTCATTGCGGCCATAGTTGAAAATCAGACTTTTCCAGTCAGGATGAAACCCCTTGCGCGGATCTTCGTGTTCAAACAGATGGGTACCGTCAAAATATCCCAGCCCGTGTTCATCACTGGGAAAATGAGAGGGCACCCAGTCCAGAATCACTCCGATGTTTTTCTGGTGAAGCTGTTCCACCAGATACATGAAATCCTGGGGCGTGCCGAAACGGCTGCTGGGGGCAAAATAGCCCAGACACTGATATCCCCAGCTGCCGTAAAAGGGATGTTCCATGACCGGCAGAAACTCCACATGGGTAAACCCCATCTTTACCAGGTAATCCGGCAGTTTTTGCGCCAGTTCCCGATAAGTTGGAAACCGGTTTCTTTCCTCAGGTATCCGCATCCAGGACCCCAGGTGCATTTCATAAATGGACATGGGCGCTGATTTTACGTCAATAACACCGCGGCTTTTCATCCAGGCGGCATCTTGCCATTCATGGGCCAGATCCCAGGTCACAGAGGCGGTCTGGGGGGACAACTCGGTGTAAAAGGCAAAGGGGTCGGTTTTATCCACCTCATAGTTTTCCTGGTTGGAACGAATATGGTATTTATAAGTGGTTCCGGACCGGATGCCGGGAATAAACCCCTCCCAGATACCCGACCTTTGCCTGGGGGCCAAGGGATGCTGTTCCTTGTTCCAGTGGTTGAAGGTTCCCATGACAGAAACCGTCCGGGCATTGGGTGCCCACACCGCGAAATAGAATCCGTCCTGACCGTCAACTTTCATGGGATGGGCACCCAGCTTGTCGTACAGACAAAAATGGCTGCCTTCATTGAACAAAAAGACATCATCGTCGCTCAACAGGCTGATGTCGCTGCATATCAGCGTTTTATGCTGGGATGTGCTGTCGTCTTGAATGGGCATGTTAGCCTCCGCAAATCTTAGGTTTCATTTAATAACTGTATAATTCCCTTAAGGGGTATGGTAATCCAGTCAGGCCGGTTGTTCATTTCATAACCAAGTTCGTATAAGGCTTTTTCCATCAGATAGGCATTCAAAAGCACCCCTGTCTCCTCATGGGTTTTTGGCAGAAAGCCTTTATCGGCGCTTCTGGCCAGATATTCACCCAGGTATTGCGCACTCACCCACATCCGCCATTCTTCTGCCTTGGCCTCCATGGCCCCACCTGATTTTGGATGGAACATCCCACGGGCTTCCTCGGCCTGCAGGGCAAAATGACAGGCATAGTGGAATGACCGTAAAAGTCCTGCCACATCCCGAAGGGGTGACCGTTTGATGCGTCGTTCACTTACGGGACGTGCCGGTTCGCCTTCAAAATCGATAATAACGAAATCCTTGCCCGTGTATAAAACCTGACCCAGGTGAAAATCGCCGTGACATCTCAGGCGCATGGCGTTAATTTTGCATCTTGTCAGCGCCTTGAAACGGTCCATGATTTCCTGTCTGCGGTCCAGTATCTGTTCTCCGGCGTCCGAAATATTTTCAGGCAATGGATTTTTCCGGGCTTTGATGTGCTTTTCCAGCTGGATCAGTATCTGCCCTGCCATGGAAGTCATGGACTGGAAAAGGGAACGCTGGTAGAGTTTGGAAAATGGTTCTGGCGTGAACAAAACATCTTGTGACCCTGCTGCCAGTGCCGTATGCATGTCAGCAGTCCGCTGTGCCAGCAGGCGCGCGGATTCCAGATAAAACCCGATCTGGGCCCTGATATCTGCAGGAATGGGATCCTGGCTTAATGCCAGCAGGCTTTTTACCGGCAGAAAAACTTCAGTGGTACCCTGCTTTTCCATAACCCGTTCAAAAAATCCGGACAGACTGCCCAGAGTATATTCCCAGGCATCTCCCTGGTTGCTCACATACGCCTGGAGAAGACCTATTGTACAGGGTTCCTCTTTGCTGCGGGTATATTCCAGGCAGCCGGCAAGCCCGGGCAGATTGGCAAACCCCCTGGCAGTTAAAAAACGGGAAATCTCCAGATCCGGATTGGTCCCTTCCTGGAGGCGCCGGAAAAGTTTAAGGATAAAACAATGCCCGTAAATGATGGATGTATTGCTCTGCTCCACGCCTATCACCCTGGTTTCCATGGGTAATTTTTCAGTTTCATACAATGGTTTGAAGGCCCTGGCAGGCGTGGCGCAAAACCGTCCCTCTGTGCCGCTGATGTGATGGCGGCGGTGCATCATTTCCAGAAGAACATTGCAAAAACCTGTGTGAACCAGGCCGTCCACAAGAAATCCTTCTTCTTCACCGGACTGAAATTTTATGAGTGCCATGGGCGCCCAGGGATGGTCCGCCATGATCGTTTCACTGTCTGCCCGGGGCAGATAGGTGACCGGCAGGATATAGGTTTCTGCTGTCCCGTCAGCGTAACCCAGGTCCACCATGAGAATGAAACCCGTCAAAGCATTATTGCCGACAGGCAGGTGCTCACGCACGGTAACGGAGGTGATGCGGCTGTTCTTGGCGCCAAACCACCGGCATTTCATGATATATGGCCGCAGGTATTTTTCAAGGCGTTCCCTTTGAGGCCCCTGAATCACTTCCTCCCATCTTGTGTGAACCTCAAATACCGGCAGGTCGGTATCCATGGCCGCATCAATATCCGCATCCGGGTGGGGCGTCAGAAAAAACCAGTAAAAGCCATGGGGTCCGAGGGTAAGAAAATACGGGGGGGTTGTGATACATGGGAACGGGGTGTTGCCGAAAATTTCCACCGGGATCATTCCTTCATAGGCCTGCAGATCCAGTTCAGTAATCTGTACAAAACGCGAAAGATTGACCACCACCAGTACAGACTGGTTTTCATACTGCCGGATAAAGGCCAGGATTTTGGAATTTTCCGGCGTCAAAAAATTCATATCCCCCCTGCTGAAGGCCGGGATGCGGCTGCGCAGTGTGAGCAGCCGCCGTATCCACCAGAAAAGGGAGTGGCGGTTTTGTTTCTGGGCCTCCACATTGAGCACCTCAAAGTGATATTCAGGATCGGTGATCACCGGCAGATAGAGCTGTTGGGGATTACACCGGGAAAAACCGGCATTGCGGTCCGGACTCCACTGCATGGGGGTGCGGACCCCGTTTCTGTCACCCAGATAGATATTATCCCCCATGCCGATCTCATCCCCGTAATACAGGATGGGGGTGCCCGGCAGGCAGAGCAGCAGTGCATACATCAGTTCAATCCGGCGGCGGTCGTTGCCCATGAGCGGGGCCAGGCGACGGCGGATGCCCAGATTCAGGCGCATTCGAGAATCCCGGGCATAGGCCCGGTACATATAGTCACGTTCCTCGTCCGTGACCATTTCCAGGGTCAGTTCATCGTGGTTACGCAAAAATATGGCCCATTGACAGGATAAAGGGATAGCGGGCGTACTGCTGAGGATTTCGGTGACCGGAAACCGGCTTTCCATATGCACCGCCATGTAGAGCCTGGGCATCAAGGGGAAATGAAAGCTCATATGACACTCATCCCCATCGCCAAAATATTGCACCGCATCCTCAGGCCACTGGTTGGCTTCGGCCAGAAACATCCGGCCTTTGTATTTTTCGTCCATGCGCTGGCGCAGCTTTTTGAGAAATGCATGGGTTTCAGGAAGATTTTCGCAGTTGGTACCCTCCCGCTGGTACAGATAGGGAATGGCGTCCAGACGCAGGCCGTCCACCCCCATGTCCATCCAGAAATCCAGGGCCTTGAAGATCGCTTCATGGACCCTGGGATTATCGTAGTTGAGATCGGGCTGGTGGGAATAAAACCGGTGCCAATAATAGGCTTTGGCCACTGGATCCCAGTTCCAGTTGCTGGTCTCAAAATCCTGAAAAATAATGCGCGCATCCGTGTATTTTTCCGGGGTGTCGCTCCATACATAAAAATTGCGCCCGGCACTGCCTGGTTTTGACTGGCGGGCCCGCTGGAACCAGGGATGCTGGTCCGAGGTGTGGTTGATCACCAGCTCAGTGATGACTTTCATGTTCCGTTTGCAGGCCGCCCGCATAAAAGCTTTAAAATCAGCCAGGGTGCCGTATACCGGGTTGATGGCCTTGAAATCAGCGATGTCATATCCATCATCCCTCAGGGGGGATGGGTAAAAAGGCAGCAGCCACAGGGCAGTGACGCCCAGCTCATGCAGATAGTCCAGTTTCTCGGTAAGGCCTTTGAAATCCCCGATACCATCACCATTGCTGTCATAAAACGTCTTGATATGAAGCTGATAAATAACCGCATCTTTGTACCATAACGGATCATTTTGCGTCTGCAATGTGGGCTTTTCCATAACTATGCAGTCCTTTTTGTCTGGTTACATGAAATAATCAAAATCATTTTCCGTACGCATCCGCCGCCGGATGCGGAAAACCTGCACCGGAACCACCTGGGGATCGATTTCCAGAAAATTGTAATCCTCATGCCACAGGTATCTGGCATCGCTCACCAGATCATGCATCTGAAAGCTTTTTTCAATCGGTATACCCATTTCCTCAAACGGCAGCCGCACCCAGGCGCTGTGGGCGTGATGGGGATCAAGATTGGCTGCCACAAAAATGATGTTGGAAAAATCATCTGTATATTTGCTGAAGCACAGCATCTCTTCTTTATCCACTGGATGGAAAATCAGGTTCCGGGTCTGTTGCAGGGCGGGATTTTCCCGCCTGATCCGGTTGATTCTGGTGATAAACGGCCTGATCGTATGGGAGGCGTTAAGATCCCAATGGGCAATCTCGAATTTTTCCGAATCCATATACTCTTCGCCATACGCCTCGCCATTGGGAGGCAGGGGCTTGTTCACACACAATTCAAAAGCCGGACCATAGATGCCGTAACTGGATGAAAGGGTTGCAGCCAGCATCAGGCGGAGGATAAATGCTGGCCGCCCGCCCAGCTGCAAAAATTCAGGCAGAATATCCGGGGTATTGGGCCACAGGTTGGGCCAGAAAAAGTCTTTGACACTGGTCCGGGTCAATGTGTCAAAATAGTTCTGGATTTCCCATTTGAGGTTGCGCCAGGTAAAATAGGTATAGGACTGGGTGAATCCGCCTTTGGCCAGCCTATACATGGTTTTGGGCCGGGTGAATGCCTCGGCCAGAAAAATTATCTCAGGATTTTGTTCTTTGCATGCGGCAATGAGCCACTCCCAGAATCGCAAGGGTTTGGTGTGGGGGTTGTCCACCCGAAAAATCCGGACCCCCTGGTCTATCCAATACTGGACCACATCCAGCAGTTCCCGGCCCAGGCTGTCATAATGGGCGCAATCAAACGCAAAAGGATAAATATCCTGGTATTTTTTCGGGGGATTTTCCGCATACTGAATTGTGCCGTCGGGACGTGAGTGGAACCATTCAGGATGGTCCGAAACATAGGGATGGTCCGGGCTGCACTGGAACGCCATATCCAGAGCAATGTCAATGCCGTACTCCCGGGCTTTGGCCAAAAGGTCCCTGAAATCCGCCAGGGTTCCCAGTTCTGGATGGATGTCCTTGTGTCCCCCCTCTTTCGACCCAATGGCCCAGGGACTGCCGGGATCACCCGGTCCGGCAAGAATCGCATTGTTCTTTCCTTTTCTGTGGCTGGGTCCGATGGGATGGATTGGCGGCAGGTAAAGCACATCAAACCCCATGCCGGCAATATAGGGGAGTCGTTTGATACAGTCTTTGAATGTGCCGTGAGAAGGTGGGTCCGTGTCAGCACAGGAACGGGGAAACATTTCATACCAGGTGCTGTAAAGGGCCTTGTGCGGCTCGATTCGCAGGGGCAATATCTTTGGATAGTCAATCTGTGTGCCTGTGTCCGGATAGCGTGCCATCAGCAGGCTAAGGGTTGTATCCTGGACAAAGGCCGTCGGCTGCTCTACCGCCTCTTCTGACAAAAGCCGGCCTGCCAGAAGGTGCAGTTGTTCAGCATCCTCATTTTGGGCCCGCCCTGCCGCTTCTGTGACCATGGCGGCACCCTCCATCAACTCCACTGCGACAGCCTGGTCATCATCGATCTTTTTTTCAATCTGGCTGCGCCAGGTTTCAAACCGGTCTATCCAGGCAGTGACAGTGTATTCATAGATTCCCAGCTCACAGGGAATAAAAACAGCCTGCCACAGGTCGTTCACCTGCGGCTGCATGGGGGTTTTTTCCCAGTGGTTTGCCCCGGCCTTTCGGTGCAGCAGCCGGGCCGACAACCGGTCATGTCCGTCCACAAAGATGTCTGCTGTTACCACCACTGTGTCATTCACCACCCGTCTGGCGGGAAAACGGCCGCCGTCAACATTGGGCGTTACATTTTCAATAACCACACGTTTTATAATATCTGTCATAATAGATTTCTCTTTTTGGGCTGGTAATTTTTTTAATCAAGGCTTGTATAACTTTTCACCATACTGCCGAGCCGCGTCTTGCCACAGGAAGCGTGCAGCAGCGGCCCCGGTTTTAATGTTCTGCCATTTTTCAAGGTCGTTTCTGAACATATGGATGGCCTGACAGGTGGTATCAACAAAATTTTGTGCCTGGTCATTCAGATCGCTGCCCTCAAAGCAGAACCCGTTGACATCGTGACGGACAGTATCGCGCAAACCGCCGACAGCATGAACCACACAGGGTTGTCCATCCCGCATGGCCAGCATCTGGCTGATACCGCATGGCTCAAAAGAACTGGGCATCAAAAAAAGATCGCCATTGGCATAAAGGGCCTGGGCTGCCTGATCTGAAAATCCGTTAAGAAAAATAAAATTGGGAAACTCGGCACCAAGTTGTGTAAAAAACCGCGCAAACCGTTCATCGCCGGTTCCCAGAAGAAAATACACCCCATCATCTCCCAATGCCGTAAGAATACGGGCTATGGCTGACATTTCATTGTCCTGTCCCTGCAGCATGAGCAGCACTTTTTGTTCGGTGAGACGCGTGACACTGCACACTACCATTCGGGGGCAAGGAAGGCGCTGACACAGGCTGGAAAGGTTGTGGCAGGCGATAAAGGCGTCACTGGACACTGTCTGTCGACCGGCAGACCACTGCATGATCTGGTGCTGAAAACCGCGGGTCATTTCTGAAAATTCCATTACAGGGGGACAGCGGGGTTCCGGGTAATCGCAGCCATTGAGGATGCCCACCAGATTCCCTGTGTCATTTTCATGGGCAAGCACGGCTTCAAGTCCCTGGGCACCATAAAACCGGGGCAGGTCATCGGGCCGGCAAATTTCACGGGCATAGGCGGGTGACACCGTATGAACCTTGTCTGCCAGGCGGATGCCGCAGGCCATCAGATTGCAGGTATCCGGCCACCGTGGATCAGCCACATCCAGCCACTGACAGGTGATCTCCGGAAACCAGGCTGACAAAGAGGAACTGCTTCCCTCCAGGGGCCGGACCCCCTGCAGCGCCACATTGTGGATGGTAAACACCGTCCGGATGTCCTTTAATGCTGCGCAGGCAGGATGGTATCGGCGCAGCAGCGCCACAAGGGCCATATGCCAGTCATGCAGATGCATCACATCGGCCCAGGGTATGGCACCCTGGGTCAGGGCGGCGGCTGCGGCACTGCAAAAGCAGGCAAAACGGGAGCCATCGCTGAAAAAAGGCTGATCATCCGGATCATGCACATAGATCTGGTGCCGGCCTGTTTGGGCATGTATGGCCTCTAAAAACGGATGATGTATCACATAATGGTCTACACCAGGATGCACACGCTTTGCCGGTACCCTGTAGAGCTGTGCTTCATGCACTGTCCCGCGAAAAGGAAACCTGATATCCGCGGTCCATTGGGCCCCTTTGATCCGGTGCAAAAACCCGTATCCGGGCATTACAACGCTTACCTTGTGCCCAAGGTCTGCCAGTGCCGGTGCAATATCCCGCACCACATCTGCCACACCGCCCACCTTGGCATCCGGCAGGCTGTCATTTTCCGCAGCCATATGAACGATATGCATGGCATCTCTCCTTGTTAGTTTTTTAACCCACTAAGATTGCGACGGTCCCTTCCGGCAGTAAAAGGGTATCTTCTTTTGCAACCAGGCCTTTTTTTGAACACAGAACCGTTTTTTTATCTTTTACACCTGCACATGAAACAGATTGGGGCACCTGTGAAAAATTGCAGGCCACCACTACAGATCCGCGTGTCATGATCAGCCATTGCTGTGTTTCATCATAAAAAACACAGATTTTTTCCATCCGGCCATCTGTCAAATCCGGCAAGCGGCGCCGCAGTTTGATAAGAGATTGATGCCAGTCCAAAATTTGATTATGCGGCTCCTGGTGTAATTCATCCCAATTGGGCCTGGACTGCAGAAAGGTTTTTTCGGCCTGGGGATCAGGGATTTTTTCAGGTTCCCACCCAAAGGCGGCAAACTCTTTTTGTCGTCCGCGCCTTACCGCTTCCCCCAGATCAGGTTCCTGGTGATCGGTAAAATACAAAAACGGAGTTGATGCCCCCCACTCTTCCCCTTGAAACAGCATGGGCACAAAAGGCGATGTCAGTACCAGAGCAGCCCCGATTTTGAGCAGGTCCAGGGAGAGCAGCCGGCCTGTCCGCTCCCCAAGCGCGCGGTTGCCCACCTGGTCATGGTTTTGCAAACATCCCACAAATTGGGTGCCACTCAGCCCGGTGGCGGGCCGTCCATGACAGCGACGCCGGTAAACAGAATAACACCCGTCATACACCAATCCATTGGTCAGGACCCTGGCCAGTTGGGACAAGGTGCCGAAATCCTGATAATATCCCTGGTTTTCGCCGGTCAGAACCGCGTGCAGGGCATGGTGAAAATCCTCGTTCCACTGGGCATCAATGCCGTATCCACCCACCGCCGGCGAGCGCACCACCCGGAGGTCATTCAGATCGCTTTCTGCGATGAGCACAAAATGCTTGCCCAGTGCGGCTTCCAGATTTTTTACCGCATTGGCAAGCGTTTCCAGAAAATGAATGGCAGATGTATCCAGGATGGCATGAACCGCGTCAATGCGCAATCCATCCATATGATACTCCTGCAGCCACATCAGGGCATTGTCCACAAAGAATTGCCGCACCTCATGGCTGTCAGGTTCATCAAAATTGACAGCCTCACCCCAGGGTGTCGCATACCGGGCAGTAAAATAAGGACCAAACTGACTGAGATAATTTCCCGCAGGCCCCAGATGGTTGTAAACCACGTCAAGCACCACAGCCAGGCCGCGTTGATGACAGGCATCCACCAGGCGTTTCAACCCATCGGGGCCGCCGTAGGCCTGGTGGGGCGCATACAGGTCAACCCCGTCGTAGCCCCATCCCCGACTGCCGGAAAACTGTGCGACCGGCATCAATTCCACATGGGTGATGCCCAGTTTTACCAGATGATCCAGGCGAAGAATGGCTGCATCACATGTTCCCTCTGGGGTGAAAGTTCCCAGGTGCAGCTCGTAGATAACGGCTGATCCCAGGGGCGGTTGCTGCCAGCCTGCATCGGTCCAGTCAAAAAGAGAATGGTCCACCCATCTGGAAGGCCCGTGTATCCCGTTGGGCTGCCAGAAGGAGCGCGGATCAGGAAAAGGTCCGTTGCTGTCCACTTCATACGCATAATCAACGCCGTGGTGCATAAAAGGGACATCCACATGCCACCAGCCCCCTGCATTTTTTTCCATGGCAAGCACCTGGTTATTGCTGTGTAATTTTACTTCGCAGGCCACAGGTGCCCAGACACGCATATCAACCATGGCCGTTATTTCCTTTGTATGAGTAACCCGACAGGAAAACGGTGCAACAGTTCCTTAAGCCTTACAGGGCCGCCTGCTGTGGCATCTTCTGTCAGAATGTTATGCCATTTTCCCCGGGGCAATTCCAGGAGGGTGTCCTCCCAGTCATTATCCAGGCTCATAACAAGCCTTGGGGCCAGAGAAATAACAGCTTGTCCCCGGATAAATGCCACCAGATGATCCGCTTTTTTTCCGGTTGCGTACAAGGGGTGGTATGCGGCTTGGGGACCAAACAGTTCGGGGCGGCTGCGGCGCAGATGCAGGGCCTGCCGGATGACCCAGAGTTTGGGCAGACCCATGTCCATTCCGGCCAGAATCTGTTCAGGAGAAAATTGAGGCAATTCTGTGAGCAGGCGGCGGCGCAGGGCAAAATCCACAGGTCTGCGGTTATCCGGGTCCACAAGGCTCAAATCCCACAGTTCAGTTCCCTGGTAGATGTCGGGAACCCCCGGGGCTGTCAGTTTTATGAGGGTCTGGGCAAGGCTGTTGATTCTTCCGGGAAAAACAAGATCTGCGACAAAACTTTCAAGATCGCTGCTAAAGGTTTTGTCTGCCATTACTGCTGCAATAAAATCAGCCAGGGCGCGCTCATATGGCTGGTTTTGCGTTGTCCAGGAGGTGTGTGCCTTGGCTTCTTTGACCGCCTTCTCCATATAGGCACTTATTCTTTTCAGATCAATGGGCCAGGCCCCGACCAGGGTCTGGTATAAAAGATACTCGGTATTACGATCGGGAAACGCTCCTGTACGGTGGCGCTTGTTACGGCCCGCCCATCTGCAAACCGCGTCCGCCCATTGCTCCGGAATCTCGGAAAGCAGCGCCAGCCGGGTCCGGACATCCTCACTGCGCTTGGTATCATGGGTGGTGGAGGCCAGCAATCCCAGGGGATGTTCTGTGTGTGCCCGGGCACAGGCCCCATGAAACTGCCGCAGATCCACACCAAATCGGCCGGGATCTCCTCCCACCTCATTGAGGCAGATCAGGCGGTGGTAGCGGTAAAAGGCCGTATCTTCCACGCCCTTGGCCATGGCCGGACCGGTGAGTTGCTGGAACCGCATGGCCAGTTCTGCTTCCAGAGGCCCTTTGATCCGCAGAAGCAGCAAATCTTTTAGAAATGAAAAAAGTTCAGGGTCCAGGTCTGTCCGCGCCATTATGGCACCTTCAATGGCTGCGTCGACATAGTGTTCGTCCTTTTGGGAAACCTTATTCATGGCAGCAGACACATAAGACCGGTATACCGGAAAATGAACCGCTGTCTCAAACAGTGCATCCCGCAATTGCTGTCGTGAATAATCCCGATGGCACCGGTGCCATTCACAGATACGTTCAAACAGGCTGGTGAGCCGTTTGATCTCACTTCCCAAAAGCTGGGAAAGCACCAGGCTTTTGCAGTCATGGACCAGGGCGGAAAAATTTGTCTGAATACCTGTAAACGCTGCATAACATTGTGTCAGCGCATCCGCGTTTTCAGGATTAATCAACAGGCCCCCGGCAAGGTTCATGAAATCATATCCCGTGGTGCCGGCAACAGGCCAGTCTGAAGAAAGCGTTTCGCCGGGCTCAAGAATTTTTTCCACAACAACCCAGGCATTGGGGCAGGCTTTCTGCAATTTGTAAAAATAGTGAGCCGGGTCCCACAAACCGTCCGGATGGTCAATGCGCAGCCCCTGGACCCATCCCTTGTGCACCCATGCCAGGGGTAGCTCATGAACCGCGTTGAACACCGTCATATCCTCAACCCTTATGCCTGCCAGATCCCTGATGTCGAAAAATCTGCGGTATCCAAGGTCTGTGTTCGCCATCCGCCAGAAAGCCAGCCGGTAATGCTGCTGGTTGATCAGCAGATCCAGGGCATCCGGATCACGGTTCAGGCGCGCAATCTCTGCGGCGATGACTGCATCATCCGATCCACAGGATTCACCCGCTTTGGGCAATAATTGGGCCACGCTGGCTTGGGTCACAGGAAATACATGGTCGTGATAGTGAAGGATAACCCTGCCATCTGTATATGACAACCGGAGTTGTCCGGCCTTAAGGATACGGCCGTAGTGATCTTCCAGAACCGGCAGGAGGATCTTGTTGGGCCAGCGATTTGCACCATTGTTCCAATCCACATCAAAAAAGGCGGCAAAACAGCTGGACGGTCCGTTCTCCAGCACATGCCACCACCAGGCGTTCCGGCGCCCTGCAATGGCCATATGGTTGGGCACCACATCAATCATGTGACCAAGGCCTGCCGCACCCAAGGTCTCACACAAAAGGGCATGGGCCCGGGTCCCCCCGAGTTCCTCATTTACCTGTGTGGGATCCACAATATCATATCCGTGGGTACTGCCGGCGGCCGCCTGGAGATATGGAGATGTATACAGATGGCTGATTCCAAGATCATACAAATAGGGTACAATCTCTGTGGCCTGGTCAAAACCGAACCTGGGATGCATCTGCAGCCGATAGGTTGCAACAGGTTCAGGTTTCATGACGCAGTACCACCAGGGAACGGGCCGCAACCCTGATTGTGTCCCCTGCTTTCAATAATTTTTGTTCTTCCAGCCACCCGGTCTGGGTATCCAGATCCTTTACCCAGTGGGCCCCATAATCAAGGCCGGGAAGAACAAATTGCAAGGGGTTATGAAGGGCATTGAAAATCAGGTAAAAGTTGTCATCAATTACCGGTTCACCCCGGGGATTGGGGTTGGGAATGGTGGCGCCATTCAAAAATACGCCCATGGATTTTGTGAACCCCAGTCCCCAGTCCTCTTCAGCCATCTGCTCCCCTGCCATGGTGAACCACCGGATGTCGTCAACATCGCTGCCATGAATCGACCGGCCATGGAACCACCCCCGGCGCCGGAAAGCCGGGTGGTCTCTTCGGTACTGGATAAGTTTTTTACAAAAATCCAGCAACGCTTCGTCTTTATTTTCCCAGTTGTACCAGGAAAGTTCATTGTCCTGGCCGTAGGCATTGTTGTTCCCCTGCTGGGTGCGTCCGATTTCATCTCCGCCTGAAAGCATGGGCACGCCCTGGGAAAGGAGCAGGGTTGCAAGAAAGTTTCGCTGTTGCAGATTTCGCAGCTCAAGTATCTTCGGCTGGTCGGTTTCACCCTCCTCACCGCAGTTCCAGGAACGGTTGTAATCTTCCCCATCAAGGTTTTCCTCGCCGTTGGCCATGTTATGCTTTTCATTATAGGAAACCAGATCATGCAGGGTGAACCCATCATGGGCCGTGATAAAATTGATGCTGGCATAGGGCAGGCGCGAGGTGTTTTCGTACAGATCGGAACTGCCGGTAAACCGGGCGGCAAACTCGCCCATGGTCCGCTTCTCCCCCCGCCAGAAATCACGGACGCAGTCCCGGTATTTGCCGTTCCATTCGGTCCACACCGGCGGAAAATTGCCGACCTGGTAGCCGCCCTCACCCACATCCCAGGGTTCGGCAATAAGCTTGACCTGGCTGATAACAGGATCCTGCTGGATGATATCAAAAAAAGCAGACAGCCGGTCCACATCATGCAGTTCTCTTGCCAGGGCAGATGCCAGATCAAACCGGAACCCGTCCACATGCATTTCCAAAACCCAGTACCGCAAAGAATCCATGACAAGCTGCAAAACATGGGGATTGCGCATATTCAGGGTATTACCGGTGCCGGTATAATCCATGTAGTATTGCAGATCATCGGTAAGACGATAATAATAGGTGTTGTCAATTCCCTTAAAACTGAACATGGGTCCCAGGTGATTTCCCTCTGCCGTGTGGTTGTAAACCACATCCAGAATAACTTCCAGACCGGCCTGGTGAAGGGTTTTCACCATCTGTTTGAATTCAGCCACAACACCGCCGGGACGGTTGTCTGCCGCATATACGATGTGGGGTGCAAAATACCCGATGGAATTATAGCCCCAGTAGTTTTTCAGTCCCTGATCAACCAGGTGCTTGTCATCGATAAAAAAATGAACCGGCATCAGTTCAACGGCTGTGACACCCAGGACCTTGAGGTATTCAATAATCGCGGGATGCGCAAGACCTGCATAGGTGCCCGACATGTCAGGGGGGACGCCTGGATGGCGGGCGGTGAACCCTTTTACATGGGTTTCATAGATCACGGTTTCATGCCAGGGTATCCGCAGGCTACGGTCTCCGCTCCAGTCGAAATGGGGCTGATGAACCACGCTCTTGGGCATGAAGGGGGCGCTGTCAGTGTCGCTGCGGATGCCGGGACCGTCATCAAAGGGATACGGGAATACAGCCTCATCCCATTGCACCTGTCCATCCATGGCTTTGGCATACGGGTCCAGCAGCAGCTTGGCAGGATTGCAGCAAAGTCCCCGGGAAGGGTCCCAGGGGCCATGAATACGAAACCCATATCGCTGGCCCGGCTCCACAAAGGGCAGGTATGCGTGCCAGCAATAGCCCGTCACTTCAGACAGGTTAACACGCGTCTCAACGCCTTGCTCGTCAAAGAGGCAGAGTTCTACACGCTCGGCAATCTCGGAAAACAAGGAAAAGTTGGTTCCGGAGCCATCAAATACAGCACCTAATGGATAGGGTTGTCCTGGCCATGTTTTCAAATTACAAATTATCCTTCCGGGTTCTGGGTTATCTTGACACATAATCTACAGATCTACAGCTCTATATACTTTATAGATACATAGCGATTATTATGCCAGGGTTCAAAATCCCGTGGTTAATTTGTACATCATATTTATTTTTAAGCATAAAATATCATTGTTTGCTGTTTTCAATCCAGTGATCAGCAACCCAACATAGAAGGTCATATGCGACCGTTAGATCACATTTGCCCGGAATCTTTACCCGGGGCATAACCTGTCATTTTTGTCATGAAACAGACCAAGCCACAGCATAGCCAACCCACCATGCGCAGCCGAATGGGCCGGGGGTCAGATGTGAAATTTTCTGGTGGCCCCGACTGCCAGTTCATACATATTGTCATTGAATCCGAATTTAAACGTATTTTTCGGGCTGCATAAGAGGGTGATTTTGCACATATCCTGGGTTGTTTCAAATGCCAGGGTGCTGCCCCTGTGCCGCACCTGCATTCTCAGTTTCTCAAGTACTTCAGGCAGCTCCGGATTGACCCAGAGAAAATCACCCCGGGTTTTTATGCCCATATAGGCTTCCTGAATAAGATTTATGGAGCCGGCCATGGCACCCAGATGAATCCCTTCCTGGGTGGTGCCCCCCTGGATATCATCAATATCGCTTTGAAGGGCTTTTAAGAAAAATTTCCAGGAGCGTTTCCTGTCCAAACGGGCCAGAACCCAGGAATGGACCACCCAGCTCAAGGAAGAACCATAGGAGGTACGGCGGACATAATAGTCTATGTTTTTTGGAATCGTCTCGTACTCAAAGGGATAATTCAATTGTTTGAACAGTGTTTTAAGTTCAGGTGCGGAAAACAGGTAAAACAGCATGAGAACATCTGCCTGCTTTGTTACCTTATAGTTGTTGGCGCTGTCTCCTTCGGTTTCCAGTATCCGGTCCATGCGCTGGATATTGGGATATTTTTTCCTGTATTTATCCCAGTCAAGCTCCTTGAGCTGGTCATAATGCTCAAACTGGCTGATGATGTTGTCATCATGAAAGATGACCCGCATTTTCCGGCTGATATCCCACCACAATTCTATTTCTGATTCTGTGATCCCCAGGGTTTCACACAGCTCCTCAACCCGGTCCCTGGGCAGAATGTCCAGGGCATTCAGGGCCCGGGTCAATACCCATGTGGCCATGACATTGGTATAGGCATTATTGTCCAGCCCGGGTGCCTCTGCATCCGGATAGGCATCATGGTATTCATCAGGCCCCATCACCTTGAGGATTTCATACCGGTCAAGATCTTTGTTATAGGTGGCAATGCTTGCCCAGAACCGGGCAATTTCAAACAAAACCTCTGCACCATATTCACACATGAACTGGATATCTCCGGTGGATTCGAAATATTTCCAGATATTGAATGCAATGGCTGCATTCACATGTTTCTGGAAATGGGAATTATCCGGGAGCCACCGTCCTGATTCGGGGTTCAGGTGCATTGTCTGGCTTTCTTCCCTGCCGCTGCTGCTGCTTTGCCATGGGAACATGGCGCCCTTGTATCCGGCTTCCCTGGCAGCGGCACGGGCCATATCCAGCCTGCGGTACCGGTAAAGCAGAAGAGAGCGGGTGATTTCCGGATACTGCAGGGTGATAAACGGGTAAATATACAGTTCATCCCAGAAAATATGCCCCCGGTAGGCCTCGCCATGCCATCCCCTGGCGGGCACGCCTACATCCAAATCAATGGTCTGTTTGGATACGGTCTGAAGCAGATGGAAGGTATACAGCCTGACAACCATCTCCGGACGGAGGGACTGGCGTTTTTTTCTACGGTCAGTCATTTTCATGTCAGACCGCCGCCAAAATTGTTTCCAAACCAGTTTATGGCTGGCAAGCAGGTCATCAAATTCCGGGGCATGCAGGATTCTTGTCCTGACGGCCAAGCCGCATTCAGAGATGGCAATATCACGCGATGTGTACACCAGAACGATTTTTTCCACCTGAATGGTTTCTCCCTGGCTGATATCCACGGTATAGCGTTTGCCGACATATCCATTGTCATTTATCAGCTCTGCCTGTAAATCCAAGGGCCTGCCTTTTTTTATTATCCGGGTTCTGGCTGCCATGGCCACCCGCAGTTCAGACTGGACGGTCTGCACTTTTAAAAATACCGGTTCGTTCTGGGTTGATTCACTTTCCAGAATTTCCAGGTGCTGGCTGTTCAGATCACGGTATCGCTTCACACCCTGGTTCCGGACCGTGCCGTCAATGGCAGATTCCACCTCAAGGGACCCTGTTTGGTTTTCACTGGTTAACAATACCCGTATGGCAGCCGTGTGCCGGTCTCCCATATGAACAATGCGGTGCTCTTCCATCCTGATGCGGCGTTCCTGTTCATCCTCAAAAACAACGATATGGATGAGAACCCCGTTTTTCATATCAAGATCCTGGCAATAAGAGCGGATGGTTGCGGTTTCAGGGGAGAACCATTGTCCATCAGTGAAACGAAATTTAAGATAGAGCCAGTTGGGCATATTAACAAGGTCTTCGTTTTCAATTTCCTTGCCGGCAATGACGGTTGTAAGCCGGTTGTATCCCCCGGCCAGATAGGTGCCGGGATAATGGATGTCACCGGCAGACACCTGGGCACTGGCCCCACGGGTGGCGAAATAGCCGTTCCCCAGTGTGCACAGGGCTTCACGAAGTCCCTGATCCTGTGGCTTATAGGTCTCATAGGTTAAATTCCAGGCAGTCATATCATTTTTCCTTTTCATCAAACAGCTTTATTAAAAATGCGGCGGTTTCCCGGGTATTTTCAAGTACAAAATCTGCTGACGTCGGGTGAAAACTGCCTTTGACAATAATACTGGTGCCGATTTTTTCCAGCGTCTCAAATGCATCTTCATCAGTTATATCATCACCAATATACAGGGGATAATATGTATCCTGGTCTAAGTTGAGTTTTTCCATCAGCCATATCAAGGCTTTGCCTTTGTGCCAGTCAATATCCGGCTGCAGTTCAAACACTTTTTTGCCTTCAGTGATGCGCAGTTCAGGATGCGCTGCCTGTACCTGGCGAACCGCCTGTTTGACTGATTGTGCTGCTGTTTGTTTTACGTTCCGGTAATGGATGGCAATGGAAAATTTTTTACGTTCAATGGCAGCACCTGGTATGTCTGCCAGTTTTTCTTCCAGATGGCCCTGGGCAATGTCCAGAACCGGCAGAAAATCCTTTCCCTTCTGCATTTCAAGGGTCAAGTTCGCGGGACCGGCAATATCAAAGCCGTGGCTGCCGGCAAAATAGAGATTGTCCAGTTGTACAAACTGTTGAATGGTCCTAAGGTCCCTGCCGCTGATGACGGCAACTACCCATTTTTCAGCCACTTTTTCCAGTATTTGTCTTGTGCCCTGATCAAGAAATGCCTTTTCCGGATCATTGACGATAGGGGTCAGGGTGCCGTCATAATCCAGAAAAAGGACTGGTTTCCTGTCACCTGCCTGCTGTAAAATATCCTGAATATGGTCCAGTGCAGGGGGCAGGGATGCCATTTGTTTTTTTCTGACCGGCAGTCTGCCATTGATGCGGATGTCACACAGATCTGAAAAAACAACATCTGCGCCCGCTTTTTTAAGAATGCCTTCATTTTTTGCTCTGTCCACACCGATTACCTGGTAAAACCCGCTTTTTTTTGCAGCACTTACCCCTGCGGTTGCATCTTCAAAAACAGCTGTCCTTGCAGGGGTGACCCCAATACGGCGGGCAGCCTCAAAAAATATATCCGGTTCAGGTTTTCCTTTTATTCCAAGCTGCTCGGAAAGGATGCCGTCCACCACCGTATCAAACCAGTCTAAAATACCAACAGACCTAAGCACTGGAATGCAGTTTTTGCTGGCTGAAATTACAGCTGTTTTCCAGCCTTGTTTTTTTAATTCATACACCAGGCTCAAAGTATCTTCGTATACTGTGGCCCCCTGTTGTTGCAGAAAGTCATTGAAAATTTCGTTTTTCTGATTGCCAAGACCATATATGGTTTCTTTGCCCGGCCCATCTGAAGGATCTCCCCGGGACAGGTCAATTTCGCGGGAAGTGAGAAAAGATTCTATCCCATCGTAACGGGGTTTTCCGTCCACAAAGGTACGGTAATCTTTGTCCATGTCAAAAGGGATGAAATTTTCATTTTCCCGGGCTGCCCGTTCTTTTAAATACCCGTCAAAAAGGATTTTCCATGCCTTGGCATGCACTTTTGCGGTCTGGGTGATCACGCCGTCAAGGTCAAAAATAACACCATCACAATTTTCTTTTAAAATTTCATAACCTGTCTGATTCATGAACCTTGTCCTTTCAAGTGATGCCTGTAATAATCTTTTCTTTTCAATTGTTTTTATTTATTCTTTGAACCACCCAAGACATTCCCCGGTAAGGGTTAGAATTGAAGGTCACTGGTTACAATTGATTCCGCTTTAATGATTTCCTGATTTTTCCTCTTGTTGCAGATGGTAACCCGGCCGTTCAGGACAACGTTACGTTCGAAACGGACATCGCCTTCAACAGTCAAAGAACGGCAGCCAGTGAGAGATGGCGGACCAAAAGGGAAGCGTTCCTGGAACCTGTCTATTTTCCCGTAAAACTTCGGGTCGAGCTGAACGTGTATCGTTTCATCCTTGTTTTCAGGATTTGGTATCAGCTTGCTGTCATGAGTTAGAAGAACGCGATCTGATTGGAGAACCAGAAGGTCGTTACAAGTTTTGACAGGGGAAAAGCGATCTCTTTCAACGGCAACGGCCCTGGCGTCTTCAAACAATGAAATAGCGCTCCCCATTGCAGTTTCGACCTGATAAACCGGGGGAGAAGTTTCATCATTTGGATCAAGGCTCTTGGGATTAAGGATCATCGGAAGCCGAATCAATCCGTCGTTTTTAATCTGTTTACTGAGTTCTTCAAGATCTATCCAGATATTATTGGTGTTGAAAAAACAATGGCGAAGAATATCTTGAAAATGCACCAGGTCCTTTTGGGGGCATTGGGAAATTTCTCTTAAAACCAGGCGTCCGTCTTTCCTTCTGGCGATGTGTCCGCCCTTGATATCAGAAGGGGTTCTTTTTGAGACTTCCATCATGAAAGGGATTCTGGATTCAACGAAATAACCGAGCAGTGCTTCATCCAGAGTTCCACTCAAATTATCCGCGTTGGAGATAAAAGCGTATTTAATGCCTGCATCAAGCAGCTGGCCTAACATCCCGGACGCATGAATGGCCGTATAAATATCACCGTGTCCCGGAGGATTCCATTCCAGACTTGGATCCTGCAGCCAACTGGCCGGCCCAAGAGTATCTCTTAGAATCTTTGGGAATTTATTCTGAATAAAATGCACTACCGGATGGGAAAAATTTTGGGCTGCAATAAAATTAAGGGTATCGTTATGGGTGGTGAAACTGTTCATGAAGCAGAGCCTGACGCCCTGTTGAGATGCTTGGTTGATGGTGATTTCCATGAACGAACGTGAGCTTTTCACGGGGATCAGCGATTTTGCATTATCAAGCCCCATGCTGGTACCCAGCCCGCCGTTGAGTACGATCATAACGGCTTTATCAAGCGCTTTTTTCCCTTGCGTGGAAAATTCAGCAAGCTGATCCGCCTGAACAAGGTCGACTGGATTGATGCGGGTTATTTCATCTTCCCCAATCATACCATTGGCACCGTTGCAGACCTCTGCATAATAATGCTGAAAGGTCTTGATGACTGCTGGATGCATATTTTCAACGTTCATTTTTTGAATGAAATGCGGAAGATGGTGGATTTCCTTTCTACGCTTTGGCCTAATAATCAAAGGCGGACTCAGGATCGGGTTTAGGGCAGGGCTCAAACCCGGCCAGACCGGCTCGGTAATCTGTTGTACTTTTATAGTCTGTTGTTCCATTTTACAAATAACCTCCTTATTGATTGACATTACCGCTCTAACAAGCTATTGCCTTGGCCCGCTAAGGCCTTGGTTGCCAGTGCCATAGCTGCTGAAATCCCCAAATAGTAATGTTTGACAGTCCTCAATTTATTGGCAAGCACTCCCTTTATGTGAGAACGCAGTTGGGTTCAATCCGAAGTCTGCCGGGGAATTGATTCATCCACCCAGTATCCATGGAGATGGTAATGTCCATGCAGTCTGGTCTCATAATCCCGATTCAGCAGAACCGCTGATCCCCACAGCTTTCCAATGCCCCAGGCGCACAGACCGAAACCTATGGCCAGCACCGTGACGGCCAGGGCGTAATTGCCGAACAGGTCCGTCAGGGTGATTTGTCCCAGGTTAGTGGGATCGTATAAAATGGGGATCAGGGTTTCATGCAACTGGGCAAAAATGGCTGTCCCGGCCAGTCCGCCCAGCAGGGCAAAGACTGCATCCATACGTCCCTCGCCCGCAGCGGCCCAGGTGGTGCCGGGGCAGTACCCGGTCAGCCCCCACCCGATGCCAAAGATCACTGCGGCAAGCCCGGTGGCCACGATGCTGGTGGGCAGGGGCAGGATGCGCCCCACGCCGACCGCCTGGAGACCGAAGAGGCCCACGGCGGACAAGGCCACCGTCAGGATCATGAACCGGGGGATATCCGCGTCCAGCATCAGGTGGGATCGGGCCATTCGATTGGCGTCGGTAGCGCCGATGCGCTGGATTACAAATCCGAAGGCAATCCCTGAAAAGAGCCCCAGCCAGATATTCGTCATTGGATATCCTCCTTTTCCGTGATCTTACCAAAGATCAGCCGGGCCGTGAGCATGGCCACGGCAAAAATGATCACACCGAAATAAAGGCCGCTGACGGCCAGTTGTGTCGAGCCTGCGATGAAAAGTCCCAGGGTACAGCCGCCGGCCAGCCGCGAACCAAAAAGGATCAGGAATCCTCCCAAAAAAGTGGCTGCGTACCGTTTTGCCCGGCTGCTGCCGAACCGTCTTTTCCAGATAGGCGGCACATCATGCACCGGGATCGTTTTGGATGTCCGGCCTGCGATAAAACCGCCGATGGCCATGCCCAGCACAAAGGTGAAGATCCATGAGCCGGGACCGGGAATAGATTTGTAGTGAGCCTTGGTTCTAACATATTCCGGCGCAGCCCACTCGAAAAAGCCTTTGAGGACGCTGACGAATCCGCTGGACGAGGCCGGAGGCCCGTAGGTCGCGAAAATAAAGATGATGATGCCCGACAGGGCAAACGCGGCCGGGATCCAGTTCCAGTAAGGGCTACAATGTCTGTTTGTGTTTTCCATATGCTTATCCTCCGCAGGAGGTGTACCCGCTTTTAGAACCGCGGTCGCCTCCGGATGATGCGGCAACGCCGCTTTTCCGGTTTGTCTTTCCCTGGGGATTGAAGACCCCCGATGTGGACTTGCCCTCTGGCAGGGTATTGCGGGTGAGGACGTTTTCCGCAGTTTCAACAGGGAGGTAGTAGCGTTTATTGCCCCATTCCATCCAGGACGGCTCGTAGAGCATGGCGTCCTCGAATCCCATGAGTCTGAGGATGAAATATTCGAAAGATCCCCGTCTGGCCGAATGACAATAGGTGATCACAGCCCTGCCGGGGTCAAGGCCGCTGTAGAGTTCCCTCAACGCGGCGTATGGTTTGATCGCCTTGATTTCAGAGCTGGTCCAGTTGAGGGTGTAGTCGTAGTTGGTTGCGGTCGGAATATGACCCGGACTGAGCGCCGTGCCGTCCAGCCCGGTATTGGATTTTTGGCCCAAGTACTCTTCCCGGGACCGGACATCCAGAATCTGATAATAGGGATCACCAAGCCGCGGCATAATGTAGTCTGCCTTGACCCATTTGCGCAGATTTATCTCTCCTGACGGGGCCTGGTAGAGGACTGCTTCGGGCTTGCGGGGTTCAGACACCGTTTCTCCGCCGGCCTCGATCCAATTGTCAATGCCCCGCTCCAGCACCTTCATGTTCTTGTGACCCAGCAGATCAAGAACCCAGAAGATGTAGGAACTGGTGGCACCCCCGTCCCGTTTCACCGAATCATAAAGCACCACAGTGTCGTTCCGGCTGATGCCGTGTTCGCCCAGCAGTTGCTGTGCAGGCCCGATGCCCACGAACAGCCCGCCCATGTTACCAGCAATGTCGTCGTTTTGGAATTGCTGCCAGGGCATGCGGACGGCGTTAGGAATCAGTTTACCATCAAAGTATTTATCCATTCGGACATCCACAATCACAAGGGACGGGTCGTCTTTGTGGGATTTCAACCACTCGGCACTGGCCAGGAATACAGCGTTGGGATAATCTTCGCCGCTAATCGCCGAAGCCGCCGACCAGTAAACACCCAGCAGCAAAACCGCGACAATCGCCACATAACGAATCAGTTTACCATTTTTCATGCCTTTTTTGTCCTTTCCGTATTAGGTATCGCTTTGCAATAAAGATGCGGTTCAATTTTTTTTTTCCGATCCCTTTTTTTTCGGCCCTTTGTCGAATTCGACGATCTTGGCAAAATCCCGGTCCGGTCCTTTGCGAGCCTGATGATACAGAGGACTTTTTATTCCCACCCATCCCCCCATGTCATAAGTAAATTCGGAAAGGGCCACATGGCGAATCCAGTATCCGGTCAGCACCGATCCCGTACCGTTGTAACAGGAGTGAAAATGCACAAACTCGTCCCCTGGCTCCGGCCGTGTGGCGAGCCAGTCTTCGGGTGCTTCATGGAAAAATACCGGATTAATCCTGTCCCGGGCGGGTATGACGGCATCGGTCAGGGGCAGTGTTGTCCGCACCGCGGTTCCTTCAAACAGTTTTGCGCCGTCGGGCATGTCTGAACTGTAGAACCGGTTTTCATTGAAACAGACAAATTGCAAGCGACTCAGATCTTTGGGGTCATCCGGCCGAAAGTAATAGCCCACGAAGGGTCCGAACCCGATCATCCCGCCCTCATGCACCTGCTCCAGCCGGGCCATGTACCCATGAGGGACAAAAACAAGACCATCCGATGGCCCATCCGTTCCCGGATCTGGCCGGCAGCCGGATATCCCTGCCACACACGCGCAAATCATAAGTACCGTCAGGGTTGCCGTATTGAAGATTCTAATTTTCATAAAGACCTTTCCTAGCGCCTCTTCGTACTTTCAGCGTTCATTCTTAGTGAGCATCCATTTCCAAACCAGAGAGTCTCGGCCATTGATAGACGTATTTGCAAAACCTCTTTTCGCTTTTTCGGAAGTCTATATTATATTCAATATTTTCAAGTTTTGAGCCAAACATAACGAATTTTAATTTTTCGTCTTAATATGCTAAATTATCAAAGAATAATTCCATCAATGGATCATGGCCGGAGAAGAGAACTATCATAAAAACAAATCATATATGACCAGAAAGCCATATATGATCTGTTTCGGTCATCTACATTTCAGGTTTTGTAAGGCTGTCAGTGCCGTTTTTTTAAGGATTACCTGAAAGATTATCCATTCTGCACATAAGGTTGAGTTCTGCTTATACGATGGACAAAAACCTGGCACGTAACTTGAGTAGATAATTGAATAGATAATCGGACAAAGCAAAGGACAGCGGAATAACACTTCCCACCTGACACCTAAAATCTGCCATCCAAGCCGGAGTGTATCCGGAGAACGGGTGGGCATTTTACGATTTGAGTTCCCAATGCTCTAACGAAAAACTCGAAAGGAGTTTCCAATGTTGTGGATGATCGCTGTAGTACTGTTAATCCTGTGGGTTCTGGGACTTGTGAGCAGTTACACCATGGGAGGGTTTATCCATATCCTGCTCGTGATTGCCGTTATCACGATACTGGTCAACATCATTCAGGGCCGGAGAATCCTTTAGTTGTCCACGATTGCCGGTTCGATGATGACCGTGGTGGGGGGTACGTTTTCGATGACCTTGGTAACACTGGCGCTGGCTTCGAGCCAATACACCTCGCGTATCCTGCGGAACTTCATGCGTGACCGCGTCACGCAGGTCGTACTCGGAATCTTCACGGGTATTTTCACCTATTGCCTGATTGTGTTACGCACCATCCGCGGCGGCGAGGAGAGCGGGTTTATTCCGAACCTGGCAGTGTCTTTCAGTGTCGTTCTGGCAATCGGCGGCATCAGCGTCCTCATTTTTTTCATTCATCACATCGCCTCTTTGATCCAGGCATCGAATATCATCGCCTCGGTTGCTGCCGAAACCATGGTGGCCGTTGATCGGCATTTTCCAGAGCAGCATGGAAACGGACCGGTTGACAATGATGAGGATCAGTCGCCACTCCCCTTGCAGGAGAGGAGCTGGCAGGCAGTTGCAGCCAAGGGGAATGGTTATATCCAAACCGTGGATAACGCAGCACTCCTGTGTTTGGCGAGGGAGCACCAGACCATCGTACGGATGGAACCGGTATTGATAAACCAGGTCGGCCCATGGCCGTTATAAAAAAAGGTTCTATATCACCTTTTGAGTATATACTACCTTTTGTATTTGATTGCTGATGATTGGCTTGAAACTGCAAGTTGTGATTATTTGTGCTTAAAAATCAATACGATGGGCAAATTAACCCAGTAATTTTGAACCCTGGCACAATGATTGCCTTAACGGATATTATGGATACCCGTCGTATTGGACAGGTGAATCCATGTGGGAATATTGTTCATATATTGTGCGTGACAGTGATAAATGGGCGGCTACCACTCAGGATGAGAGAGTGCAGGATTCCCATTTGCGCAGCACTCATGATGTGAGCAATCATACCATCAAGGCCGTTGACACCGCGGGAATACCGGGTCGATGAACCGCTTGTCAAAGATAATTCCCGTTGAAACAAACCGAAAAAAAAAGGAGAAAACCATGTTGTGGACAATCACAGTAGTGCTGGTAATTCTTTGGGTGCTGGGATTAGTAAGCAGTTATACCATGGGAGGATTTATCCATATCCTCTTGGTATTAGCTGTGATCACCGTTCTTTTCCAAATCATCCGGGGTCGGAAAACTTCGTAGTAAAAAACGCCCAAATACGAGCAGATCAAAAATGGAATGGACGAGTAAAGTTACAAATAAAACTGAAAATCGGAAAATTTGCTGAACTTAAAAAATTGGGCAAATGAGGGAGAAAACAATGTTAATGAAAATTACCAGAACAGGAGGATACATAATGATTTTTAATGAATTGGCAAATCAGGTAAAAAAGATAAGATATTCACGAACAAGGGATATGCGCCGAAACAGAACCAGAAATATGCTCATAGGGGCTGGTATCGGATCTGCAGTGGGGGTTGCCGCCGGAATCCTGTTCGCCCCGAAATCAGGCAGCGAAACCCGCAAAGTCATTGCCGATCGGACCGGCAAAACTGCCAAGAATCTTAAAGACAATGTGGTCGCAGCCAAAGCCAGGATGTTTGCCTCATCAACAGAAAAAAAATCCCGATCTCATAAGACCGGAGAAAACAGCGATGAGATCGGAAAAGAAACGTTGAAAAAATAGCGAGCAATAGAAACCCCTTGCAAAACACAAAAAAAGGAGATTCTTATGCAAGGATCCATTACCTTGAATGAGCTGGGCATATTAATCATTTTTATTTTATTTGCAGTGGCCGGTGGATATGCCATTGTGACCCTGAGAAACATGAACGGCTTTATCAAAAAAGCCAATGCGCTGATTCAAAGAAACACGGATCATTTTAACCGGATCATTCCCAATATTGATGAGATTTCAGAGAATACCGCAAGAATAAGCGAGGAATTCAAAAAAAGTATTGGAGAGGCGGGGGACGCCATCAGAACCATTTCTCAGGAAACCACTGATACGGTATCGACAATCAATGATACTGCCCAATATCTGGCAAACTATGCCTTGATCATCGGCGAAATTGTCAAGACCATTGTCAATTTGTTTTCATCAAATGAAAAAGAGGAGGATTCATCATGACAATAGGCACAATTTTACTCATTTTACACGATGAAGCCTGATCCGGCGGTGCAAGAACAACAGGTTGTTTTCGGCACCTCGGGACGCCGAGGCTGTGCCTTTGACAAGGCGTTCAAAGAAAGGAATAAACGGCCGCGAACCGGTACGGCAGGAGATGATGTGTGATCAGGTTCCTGCCGATGCTTCGGGTTGGGCCATTTACAATGCACCTGTGGCCGCGGACCGGCCACCGGAAGATTATACCGCGCGACTGATACCCGCACTGCGACGGCGTTGCGATCCCCCTGGAAAACAGCCGGATTCTATGGCAGCGATGATGAAAACTATGGAAAATAATATCATCACCTCAATGCCCCACTTTTGTTTTTCAATTGAGGCGACATCTATCCTGACACAGGGGGTAAGCAGCAGGGCATTATTCCTGAAAACATAGGACCGCAAATTTAATAAAATGATTTGGCCTTCCATGCTGACCACCGATCACTTCTGCTTGTTCTTCTTGCTGAAGGCCGAATCCGACAGCGTCTCATCCCGTTGTTTTGGCTGCCAGCGCTTTTCCAATTCACCCAAGTTTTTGCTGTGTGTCAGAATCACGATCTCGTCGCCTGTGTGCAGCGTGGTCTCTTCATCGGCATGGGCGAACTTGTCTTCCCGATAATAGCAAACGACGCGGGCTTCCGCGGGCAGCTTTAGCTCTTTGATCACGACAGCATCTTCTTGCTTGGCGGTGAAGGTGAAAAACCGGGCCTCGTTTTTGAGGACCGTGGACAACTCGACGTTTTCACTGCCGCCGACCATATCCGCCAGATAACGGCTGATCGTGCGGGATGGGATGATCGTATCCTTCAACCCCAACTCGTGGCAGATGACCTCGAATTGCTCATGATGAATGCTCGTCACGACTCGCTTGAATCCGAGGGATCGGCCCACGAGGCTGGCAATGACGTTGGTCTGGTCGCTATCGGTCAAACAGAACAGGAAGTCGGTCTGTTCGGGATTCACTTCACGCAGGATGTCGGGCCGGCTGCCATCACCTTGCAGAAAGCTGCAGTCCATCTCTTCAGACAATTCGTCAATTCTGGCCTTGTCGGTCTCGATGATTATGACTTCTTGGCCTTTAGTGGTGAGTGCCTTAGCAGTTTCAATGCTGACTTCACCGGCTCCAATAAACACAGTTCTCATGTTCCCTCCATTCTCCTGCCAAACCAGGTCCCAGGGTAAAACATCACAAGCCACGCGATGATTTCAAGTCTTCCCATCAGCATGTCAACACACAAAATCCCCTTAAGCAGTGAGGGCAACTTTGCACTCGTCAGCCCCACAGAAAGCCCCGCCGTTCCCGTGGCCGAAACCACTTCAAACAAGGAGTCAAGCGGGCTGTATCCCATTGCAACAAAGGGAAGCCAGGAGAACACGACGACGGCGACGAACATCACAATGAGGAGAAGGGCCGCGTGGATCTCGTCATCTATCAGTCGACGGCCAGCCAACCGGGGCTCGATGACGGCGTGTTTCGACAGGCCGGTCCGAAGGAGGATCAACCGAAACACACTCGCCACGATCAACAGCCGCAGCAGTTTGAATCCACCCGCGGTCGACCCTGCGCCTCCGCCTACAAGCATCGAGAAAATCAGGACCAGCTTCGAGCCCCCATCAAGTTGTGCACACGGCATCGAGGAAAATCCCGCAGTTGACTGCGCGGAAATGGCGAGCAAGGGCGCGTGGTGGAGCACTTGCAGCCAATCCATGCCGGCACTCAGCCACATGGTGGCACCCACTGCCAGCGAAACGACCAGAGAAGCGATTATAACGGCCTGGAGTTGCAGAAAGTCCACGGCAACGCGCTGCTTCTCCTTAAACACTCGGTAATAGAACGCCAGCGGGATCGCACCGGCGAGGCAAAGCAGGGTAATCCACAGCTGTGCGGGCCTGCCGAGCGTCGATAGGCTGCCGTCATTCGGGGCAAAGCCCCCGGTAGAGACCGCCGCAAATGTATACAGCACCGCGTCCAAAAACCCGATTCCCACCGCCAAGGAGCCGATGATGCCCAGGGCGGTCAAACCGCCATAGACTTTCAGGGCTCGCCGTGCGTATGCCCGTGTGCCACCGACCAAATCATCGGTTTCGGCTGCTGTTGCAGCCAGGCCTTTGGCCACCAGACCCGGTTGCATAATGAGCGCCAGTGAAAATACGATAACGCCCAGCCCACCGTACCACTGCATCCAGGCGCGGGCAAAAAGAAACATCTGCGGCGCACCAGCAAGCGTCGCCTTCGTGCTCAGACCCGTGGTCGTGACGCCGGAGACTGCCTCAAAAAAGGCATCTATGAAATTCAACCCCGAGCCCATCATCGGATAAGACATCACTATCGGAGTGGAAATAAACATCAGTGCGACCAACACCATGCCTTCATTGACCTGCACCCTTGAAGGGGCGCGCAGTCGTGCCAAGCCGAACCCAGAGGCTGAGAGCCCGCCGATCACAATGCCATACCGAAGGCTGACGGATGTGTCACCAAAAATCACCGACATCACCAACGGCACAAGCGACAGCGCGGCGAGCACGAGGCTCAGTTGACCGAAATACTTGAAGACCACACGAAACCGGACAGCGTAGCTGAGTTCAATTGATTGTTTACCCACTACTCATCTCTCCTTTACACCCGGGATTGCAAACGATATTCCAACATCTCATCCAAGCTGTTTTTATATGAAAGAACCACCAACAGCCTGAATTCTTTAATGGTTTGTTGTGGGCACGCTGACGGACGTTCAAGGCGGCCCATGGCCGTTATATGAAAGAACTGAACTAACCGGTCAGTTTCTTTCAGGCATCTTATTTACAGGTATAACCTCCATCAATAACTAATTCACTTCCAGTAATAAATTTTGATTCGTCAGATACAAGATAAAGTATTCCATAAGCAATATCTATTGGTTCACCAAGATGGGCACTGGGCTCGTATCATTCTGCGTAGCAGAAAATCCACAAGATATCGTGGGTTTTCAATTTTAAAAAGCACAACTTATGGTGTTCTGGAATAGTACGAGCCCAGTACCATTTATAGACCTCCCCGACTTTTTTCCCCGGGGCTCGCCTGCTTGATATATTGATAAAAGTCGCTGTCCGTGGTGAGAATCAGTACGGAATTCTTATTCGTTTTCTCCTTGTAGCTTTCAAGGGTGCGCAAAAAGGCATAGAATTCCGGATTTTTATTGTATGCTTGACCGTAGATTTGCGTCGCTTCAGCGTCGGCTTTGCCTTGGACCTCCTGCACCTGGCGGTAGGCGGTTGAACGGATCTGGCGCAGCTGTTTTTCCATTGTGCCGAGGATCTCGGCGCTGCGTCCCTCGCCTTCGGAACGGAACTGCGCGGCAATGCGCTTGCGCTCGGAAATCATGCGCTCATAGACCTTTTCACGGACGCTTTCAACGTAGTCGAGGCGCTTGATGCGCACATCCACAAGTTCAATACCGTATTGCGGGATGATCTTCTGTGCTTCAGTCAGTATTGTTCGGGTGATCTCCTCCCTGCCCCGGGCAATCTCCCTTTTAAGTTCCTCTTCGCGCTCCTTTGGGATCTCTTTCAAAGCTTCGCCCTCGGGCACTTCCCACGATGCGCTGCGCACGAGTTCAACAAGTTCGCTGCTCGACACCTGGTCTCGTACCACCGAATCAAGAATATCGTTCAAGCGCGACTGGGCGCCATTTTCGCTGGCCACATTCTCCAGAAATTTTTTTGCATCGGCAATCCGCCATCGGGCCGTGGTATCCACCCAGATGAACTCGCGCCCTTTGGTGGGAACCTGGTTCGGGTCTCCGTCCCAGACCAGCAGACGCTTTTCGAATCGCCGGACCTCCTGCACAAATGGCAGTTTCATGTGCAGCCCGGCTTTGGTCACCGGTTCCCCAACAGGCCGCCCAAACTGCACGACAATGGCCTGTAGACCCTCTTCCAATGTATATAGACCGCCATAGAGTACTATACCGATCGCCATCACTATTGCGAGGGTTACTGCTTTCAAGGTAAACTTCATGGTTTTCCCCCTTGTGCGGATGGTTGTCCACTGGATTCCAATGGGAGCCAGGGCACCATGGCCTTCTGGTCCTTATCCACGATATAAAGTCCTTTCATGTCTGACAGGAAACCGGTCATGGCCTCCAGATACAGCCGCCGGCGTGTAACCTGCGGCGCCTGTTCGTATTGTCCTAAAATGGCCTCAAAACGATTGGCCTCACCTTTGGCCCGGTTTATACGTTCCAGTGCGTAACCTTCGGCCTCACTGATGCTTTGGGTCGCCACCCCTCGGGCTTTGGGGATTTCCCGGTTGGCCTGTTCCTGGGCTTTATTAATCGTTTGCTCTTTGTCCTGACGCGACTCGTTGACTTCATTAAAGGCAGGTTTAACCGTATCCGGAGGAGTTACATCCTGAAGTTCCACGGTAACCAGTCGCACGCCGGAATTATAGGCTGTCAGGATTTTCTGGATTTCGTTTTTGGCTTCACTGGCCACTGCCACCCGTCCGGTGGTCAGTACATCGCTGCCCAGACGGTTGCCGACCGCGCGGCGCATGACCGCCTCGCTAGTGTCACGGATTGTTTTCAAAATGTCGCGGACCTGGAACAGGTATCGGATCGGGTCTTCGATGCGGTACTGGACGATCCACTGAACATCTATGACGTTCAAATCCCCGGTGAGCATCAGCGACTCGTCCTTATAGGTGCCGCTCGTATCATAGCGGGTCTTTTCACCAGGAACTGTGGAAACCGAAACCGTCCGAAACCCGAACTCTTCTTTTAGCACGCGAGCCGTGGGCAGCAAACTGACTTTTTCGATACCATAAGGCAATTTGAAATGCAGTCCCGGACCGGCCGTGCGTATGACCTTGCCGAAGCGCTGTACAATCCCCGTTTCCTCCGGTTGGACGGTGAACCATGCAGTCCATAAGACCACCACAATCACACCAGCAACAAGAATTAAGACAGGACCACCTTTAAATCTATTAAACTGTTGTAGAATTTTTTTCAGCACGTCATTCGAAGTCGGTTTGGATCCCCCCGGGGGGGGCTTCTGTTCAGTCATAACTTACCTCCTGATTAATGAGCCGATCAGCTTCATCGACGTTTGTTTGTTCAGGGCGAATACTATTTAGTCCATTTTACCACTTACATAACGCTGCTTTACACCCGTGAATAGGTGATCCTGTCTTTTTCAAATTCTTCAATTACTTCATGGCTCAGAGAGGGGGGAACTTTTGACATTATTTGAATGAATGTATCTGTGCTTACCCGGTAGTCCTTTTTATCAATAATCTCCTGCTCAAATGCAAAATATGCAACCTGATCAAAAAGATACTGGATGTCAGCAGGGGTGAGCCCGGATGTCATTTCAATAAGTTGATCCATATTGATTTGCCCGATATTAAGCTTTGCAATATAATATTCAAGGATGGTTGTCCTTCCTTGCCTATCCAATCCGCCAACCGGAATAACACAGTCAAACCTTCCAGGTCTGAGCATAGCAGCATCCAGCTGCCGGATATAATTAGTGGCGCAAACCAGGAGTATTTTGTTTTTTTGATTCTTGAGCAGGGGAATCTGTTTTAAAAATTCGTTAGTAATGGACTTATCAATCCTGTCTGCCCTGTCACGGCTGCCGGCGATTTCTTCGAATTCATCTACAAAAAGGACAACTTTATCAAGATTTCCCGCCTTTTGCATGACTTCACGCAGATTTGCCCCGACTTTTTCAACGCCATCCACCATAAGCATGCTCGGTAGAATCTCAATGTACCACCAGGACAAAACACCTGCTATGGCCTTTACAAAATGAGTCTTTCCTGTGCCTGGAGGTCCGAAAAATATGATTGCTCTGGGATGAACAACGCCATGTTTTTGTGCAAGGGTTTCTTCTTTCAGGGGCAGAATTATTCTGCGCTGCACCAATTGCTTTGGGGGCTGAGAGTCGGCTATGGTATCCCACATTTCCCTGCTGAAAGTCTGTGCTCCCATCTCCATGAGGATATCTTTGTGTTTATAGGTCCTGTATTCATCATGAGCCTGTTCCATATTTTCTAAAAAATCAATGCAGGCGGTCCGTAAACCGACGTCCCGGCCGACTTTTTCAGAAAGAATCCACTTATGATTTAATATTTTAGACCACATTTTAGCAGCAATATCCGGCTCAAACTCAGCTCCGCTCATTTCAAAGATACTGGTCGCAGCGGCTTTCGGTAAAAGAGTTTGCAGTGTCTTATTGTTCATAATACAATTTTCCTTTTACGCGAACCAACATAGCTGGCTTGGCCAGTTTTTTTGCATAAGGGCTTATGTTCATGTGTCTCTTCCTTTGGTCATATCTGATTATGTCTTACCCGACACCACTCCCGCATTCAGCGGTGAATGGAATATCCGTGAAACCGGTCCTTTCTAAATTTTGAACTGACGGAGCATCTGATTTAAATCTATAGCTAATTTGGAGAGCTCTTTGGCACCTTTATTGACCTGGGCACTGCCGGAATTCATCTGTGCCGCATCCTGGCTGACCTTTGAAATATTCTGGGTTACTTCAGCCGTTGCCCCCAAAATCTGGCCCATATTGTCGTTGACATCTTCCACTCCGGAAGCCGCCTGACTCACATTTTTGGAAATTTCCAGCGTTGTGGCCGATTGTTCCTCAATGGCCGTGGCCACGGTGGTCATTATATCATTGATATCATTAATGACACTGACAATCTCTTCAATGGCCTTGACAGAATCAGTTGTGGTGGCCTGAACATCGGAAATTTTGGTATTGATTTCATTGGTAGCCTGCGCCGTCTGATGGGCCAGAGCCTTAATCTCTCCTGCAACCACGGCAAATCCCTTGCCGGCATCTCCGGCCCTGGCTGCTTCAATGGTGGCGTTCAATGCCAGCAGATTGGTCTGTGCAGAAATATCGGCAATGGCTTCCGTTACCTTGCTGATATCTCTGGCGGCTTTGCTCAGGTTGAGTACTTTTTGGGATACATTATCTGCTGTTTGGACTGCTTTTTGGGTGATCGTATTGCCCTGGGAGGTGTTGTTGGCAATTTCCTGGATGGTGGATGTCATCTCTCCTGCTGCTGATACGATCATCTGGATATTCGCCGATGTATCTTCCATAGCCGAAGATACATTGTTCATATTGGTGCTCATCTCTTCTGCAGCCGCAGCAACAGCCTGTGAATTTTCCGCTGTATTCTCGGAATTTCTGGTCATCTGGTCAGAAATCGCTGTCAATTCAGTTGATGCCGAGGCCACAGTATCGGCATTGGCTGTAGCACTACCAATAATGCTCTGCAATTTCTCGATGAACTGGTTGAAATACAAAGCCAGCTCGCCTAGCTCATCGTGACTTGTAGCATCCAGTCGCCGGGTCAGATCACCTTCGCCCTGGCTGATGTCTTTGACCATCTCCATTGTACGTCGGATTGGAGAAGTGATACCCCTGGAAATCAAAACAACGGCAATGGATATGAACGCTAAAACGGCAACCCCGATTAGAATGGTAAAATACATCATTGATTTTACCGGGGCCAGGACTTTATCCATGGGTATGCCCACGGCAAAGGACCAGGGTGTCACCGTATTTCCTATGGTAAACGGTGTGGCTATGACTTGGATAGTGGTTTTCATCTGTGGTGAATATATAGAAAAGGCGTATTCCTGACCCACAGCAACCTGGTCGGCGAAGCTGTCGCTAAATTCACCGTTCATATCCTTTTCCGATTCACGCATCTGTTTTCCCAGTCTGGATGGGTCAAAGTGTGCTGCTACGATTCCTTTATTGCTGAAAATGGCTGATACACCTGTTCCATATGGTTTTATCCCCTCAACAATACTCTGCAAAGACGACAACCCAATATCTATACCGGCAACACCTACAACGCTACCGTTTTTTTTGATGGGTACGACAAGGCTGGTGAGGAGTACATTCTCACCAGCAATTGGATACTGGTAGGGATCAATGATGGATTCTTTTCCCGTTTTCAGGGAAATCTGGTAATAGTCGCCAGCCCCGTTCTTGTCATAATCGACCAGCGGCTCTAAGATTATGGTTCCGCTGGCCCGGTTCCAGTACGGGATGAACCTCCCGGTGGCGTCCGTTCCCGGAGTATTGGCGAGGCTTGCGTCAAGCCCGTCCAAAGCATCGGGTTCCCAACATGTCCAGACACCGAGGAATTCAGGATTTGCAGCAAGAATGCCCTTTAGAATATTGTTATAGTCCCTGCGTCGCTCATCCGGGCCAAGGGTCTCAAATCCTTCCATGATTTGGGCCAGGTTCCTTGCGGTATTCATGGGCAATTCAAGTTTGGCCTCGAGATCCTTGGAATACTTTTCCGATAGGTTTCTGGCATTCTCCATTGAAATAAAAATCTGAAGAGTCCTTGACCGGCTATAAATGAACACGGATAAAAGGGTTATCCCCAAAATACTGACAAAAAGAATCGATACGATAAGTTTTTTACCAATGCCCATGTTTTTGAAAATATTCATTACTCCACTCCTTCTCTCTTCCCTCATTCTGGCGGGTTTAAATCGCCCGATTTTTTGGCGGGTGATGACACGCCGATCGGGTCGAAAATCCTGTAGGCCAGCAGTTTCAAGCAGTCGTTCACCAGAAACCAGATCAATGCATAGCCCCAGACAAAGAGGGCCCACCCCCAGCCCAGCGGTGTCATGAAGAACCCGTAAACCGCAATCAGCGTGGCAACAATCTGGGTGCCAACCACGGCCAGCCATAAAATCTTTGCAGGGCGGATCGACCAGAACGGTCCGCGGGTGCGAGTGAGGAAGATTGTCAGATGTCCTGCCACGGAAAGTTTTAAATACATCAACGTCTGGATATGCATACGGTCGAGATGAAAAACGCGCTCACCCAGATAAAACAGGCCAAAGGCGGAGACAACCCCGATGATACCCAGTACGGTGGAGATTCCCAGCACCATCCGCATGTTCCAGGACTCGGGCTGGTCTTTGTAATGCACATTGTCGTAGGCGATGGACAGGATGGCGCCGTCGTTGAGTAGGGCCAGCATCACGATCATCACCGCAGTCACCGGATAAAAGTTAAAGACCAGGATGGACAGTGTCATGAACAACAGCACGCGCAGGGTCTCGGCAATCCGATAGATGGCATAGCTGTTCATCCGCTGGAAGATTCGGCGGCTCTCCTTGATTGCGTCGATGATCACCGACAGGCCGGGTGTCACCAGCACGATGTCCGAGGCCGCACGCGCGGCGTCCGTAGCCCCGGATACGGCAATGCCGCAGTCGGCCTTCTTCAGAGCAGGGGCGTCATTGACCCCATCGCCCGTCATTCCGACAATGTGACCGCATTTTTGCAAAACATCCACAATATGGAACTTATGTTCGGGAAACACCTGGGCAAAACCATCCGATTTTTCGATGGACTCCGCCACTTGTGCAGTCTCATCATGTTTGACGTCGCCCAGGCCCGAGGCATCAAGAATGTCTGCGCCCATGTTTAATTTCTTGGCGGTTTCCCGGGCGATTGCCAGGGCATCACCCGTGACCATCTTGATTTTCACGCCCATTGCCAATGCAGTGGCAATGGTAGCCTGGGCATCTTCACGCGGCGGATCAAACAGGGGCAATACACCCAGAAACTGCCATTCGCCGTCTCCATCGGCCCGTGCCACACCCAGCGAACGGAACCCTCGCTGTGCAAACCCGCCTACCGCCTTTTCAACCTCGGCCTCTATTGGCCCGGCATGGGTCGATAACGCCAGGATCACTTGCGGAGCACCCTTCGTCACTTTAAATTCCTTGCCGTCTTTGGTCTTGACAGTGGCCTCGGTGCGCTTATGCACCGGGTCGAACGGCTGGAAATGAACCACCTCAAAATCCTTTAACGCATCTTTGTCTTTCAGACCATCCAGTACGGCCAGATCAATGGTGTCGTTGTTTTCGGCACGCGATGACAGTGCACCGTTCAGGATGACATCCCCGGCAGAGACAGGGCTAAGGGAAAACGGATTGCCAAGCGTCAATTTGTTCTGGGTCAGGGTGCCGGTTTTGTCCGCGCACAGGACATCCACGCCTGCCAGCTCCTCAATTGCCACAAGCTTGCTCACGATCGCTTTTTTTTTGGCAAGCAACCGTGCGCCTACCGCCATTGTCACAGATAATACCGTCGGCATGGCTACGGGAATCGCTGCCACGGTCAATACCAGGGCGAACTGCAAGGTGGTGAGGATTTTGTCTCCTCGAAAGATTGCAACCCCAATGATCACCGCGACCAGTACCACTGCCAGGATGATCAAATAATTGCCGATCTTCAACACCGCTTTTTGAAAGTGGCTGACGGTGTCGGCCTGCTGAACCAGTTGCGCTGTCTTGCCGAAATAGGTGTCTGCGCCCGTGGCATAAACAAGGGCGCTGATTTCCCCCCGGCGGATGATTGATCCGGAGAACACTGCCTCGCCGGACTTACACGTTGCGGGCAGGGATTCTCCCGTCAGTGCCGACTGATCTACCTCCACGGGGTCGCCGGTCAGCATGCGCGCATCAGCTGGCACAATGTCGCCTAACCGCAGGCGGATCACGTCTCCCGGCACCAGTTCCCGCGCCGGCGGTGTCTCCCACTTTCCATCCCGTTTGACCCGGGCTTTGATGGCCAGTTTGGCTTTCAAGGCGTCTATG
Source organism: uncultured Desulfobacter sp. (assembly GCF_963665355.1). Classification (GTDB taxonomy): domain Bacteria; phylum Desulfobacterota; class Desulfobacteria; order Desulfobacterales; family Desulfobacteraceae; genus Desulfobacter. The sequence goes on along the minus strand of NZ_OY762229.1, from coordinate 1,374,419 downwards.
GCATTGCCCGCCTCATGTTCTTCCCAGAATCCGACCACGGCGTTGGCAAACAGCAAAAGAAGGATGATGAAAAAATCCGGCCAGTGTTGGACCGCGCCCGAGAGAATTACCGCGGCCTCTATCATCCATGGGATAGGTCCCCAGAAGTACGACAGGAACTTGAGCAACAGATTGGTTTTTTTTTCTTCGATCTCGTTGGGTCCGTATTGGCTCAACCGTTTTTCAGCCTCGGCCTGACTCAGGCCATCCGGCGAGCTGTCCAATTTTTTCTGCACTTCGGACAGGGGCAGGGATTTCAGGTCGTGCTTTGCGTCCGGCTCCGATGGTATTTTGGATTCAGGTTTATTTGTGGTAGTCTGCGCCTTCATCAGGAAACTCCTTCCTGGTTTACGGTTGCATTCCACAAATCAATGACAGGTATTTCGGGATGGTGGGAGTTGAAGCTGAAAATGCTGAGAGCTGCTGTGCCGAGCGGAAAATGCCACGCTTCGATTAATGGCAATCCGATCCATCGTGCGGCCAGGACCCCGCCGAACTGGCCATGGGAAAAAAGCGCCACTTTTCCATCCATTGTTCGAAGGCGGGCAATGAGCCGATCAGCCCGCCCGGAAACCTGTGCGGGCATTTCACCGTTCGGACAACCGTCCCGAAAAACATTCCAGGCCGGTCGTTCCTTGAAGATATCCACAGTTCGCTTTCCTTCGTAATCGCCATAGTCCCATTCCGTCAGGTCTGGTTCGATGATTGATACTTTATCCAGCCCGGCCAGCTCGCAGGTTTGCCGGGCACGCTTCAGCGGACTGGTGAGCACATGGTTAAACCGGATGCCCCAAAGGTGCTTGCCAAGGGTTTGCGCCTGGGTTTTACCGTTGGCGGTCAATGGAATATCTGTGAGACCGGTGTGCCGGCTGGATAGCGCCCACTCGGTTTCACCGTGCCGGATGAGGTAGAGGCGCAAAGATCCCGGGCTGGTTGCGGTCATGCTCATGGCTTTTCCGTCAGGTCTTTCTCCGGCACTGGTTTCAACGTATATGCGTTCTATTTTTTGGTTTGATTCCATTTCCAGTTCCTGATTTCCGGCAGATCCTCGCCGTGTTTATCAATATATATTTTGTGTTCGACGAGCTTGTCCTTCATCATCTGCTTCAGATAATTCCCTTTATTGCCCAGCTTCGGCAGCCGGTCAATTACATCCAGTACCAGGTGAAACCGGTCCAGATCATTTTGCACCCTTATGTCAAAGGGGGTTGTAATCGTACCCTCTTCCTTGTACCCGCGGACGTGCAGATTGCGGTTCGTTCTGCGATAGGTTAACCGATGAATCAGCCAGGGATATCCATGAAAGCCAAAAATAATGTGCTTATCCTTTGTAAAGAGCGAATCATAATCTGTTTCGCTAAGCCCGTGTGGATGCTCGCTTTCAGGTTGCAGCCGCATCAGATCGACAACATTGATGACCCGGATTTTTAAATCAGGCAAATGCTTGCGCAGAATAGAAACCGCTGCCAGTATTTCAAGTGTTGGTGTATCCCCGCAACAGGCCATGACCACGTCAGGCTCTTTGCCCTTGTCGTTGCCGGCCCATTGCCAGATGCCGATTCCCTGTGTGCAATGCACAACTGCCTCTTCCATGGTTAACCATTGGGGAAGCGGATGTTTTCCGGCAACCACCACATTGACGTAATTGCGGCCGCGTAGGCAATGATCAAAGACCGACAACAGACAATTGGCATCAGGCGGCAGGTAAACACGCACGATATCGGCCTTCTTGTTGATCACATGGTCGAGAAAACCGGGGTCCTGGTGTGTAAATCCGTTGTGGTCCTGCTGCCACACATGGGAGGCCAGCAGATAATTAAGGGATGCAATTTTTCGACGCCACGGCAGTTCATTGGTCACTTTCAACCACTTGGCGTGCTGGCTGAACATCGAATCAACAATGCGGATGAACGCTTCATAGCTGTTGAACAGCCCGTGCCGTCCGGTCAGCAGATAGCCTTCCAGCCAGCCTTCACATTGGTGTTCACTGAGCATCGAGTCCAGCACCTGCCCGTCAGGTGCAAGGCATTCATCATTTTCCATGACCCGGCCGTCCCACTGGCGGTTGGTGACTTCAAACACGGCACTGAGAAGATTTGATTGGGTTTCATCGGGTCCGAATATCCGGAAATTATGGTGATCCTGATTTAACCTGGCCACGTCGCGCAGGAACTTGCCCAGCACGAGCGTATCCTGACCGTCAACAGCCCCGGGGGAAGGTACCGTGACCGCGTGGAGACGAAAATCCGGCATTTTCAGATCACGCAGCAGAATTCCGCCGTTGGCATGGGGATTTGCGCCCATCCGCCGATCGCCCGTTGGCGCTAATTCGGCCAATTCCGGCATGAGACGGCCTTGTTTATCAAACAGTTCTTCCGGTTTATAACTCTTCATCCACTTTTCAAGCAGCCTGACATGATCGGGGTGCTTGGAATCGACAAGAATCGGTACCTGGTGAGACCGGGATGTGCCTTCTATCTGTATCCCATCAATCACTTTCGGCCCTGTCCAGCCCTTGGGGGACTTGAGGATAATCATTGGCCAGCGGGGTCGTGTGGTGTCGTTGTTTTTTGTTGCGTTGTCTTTAATCTGCTGAATGTTCTTGATGACCGTTTCCATTGTATCGGCCATGAGATGGTGCATGGTTTCCGGGTCATCGCCTTCCACAAAAAAAGGCGTCCATCCGCAGCCCCGTATAAACTGCTCCAATTCGTCATGTTCGATGCGGGCCAGGACGGTCGGGTTGTTGATCTTGTACCCGTTAAGATGCAAAATCGGCAGCACGGCTCCGTCGGTGATCGGGTTGAGAAACTTGGTGGAATGCCATGCAGTGGCCAGGGGGCCTGTTTCTGCTTCACCATCACCCACAATGCAGGCGACAATGAGATCCGGATTATCGAATGCCGCACCAAAGGCATGGCTGAGCGAATATCCCAGCTCACCCCCTTCGTGAATCGACCCCGGGGTCGTTGGCGCAACATGGCTGGAAATCCCGCCGGGAAATGAAAACTGCTTGAACAGCTTTTTCAGCCCGGCTTTATCCTGGCTGATATCCGGATAAATCTCGCTGTAGCTGCCTTCCAGGTATGTATTGGCAACCAATGCCGGACCGCCATGACCGGGTCCTGAGATGTAGAACATATCCAGGTCATACTTTTTGATGACCCGGTTTAAATGCACATAGATGAAATTCTGGCCTGGCGTCGTGCCCCAGTGTCCGACCACCAGCGGCTTCACATCCGACAGTTTCAAGGGCTTCTTCAGAAGCGGATTGTCATAAAGATATATCTGGGCTACCGACAGGTAGTTGGCAGCGCGCCAGTAAGCATCTATCTTGACGAGCTGGTCAGGGGACAGGGTTTTAGTTGGTATCATTCATTTCTCCTTTTTGCCGCCAAGGGCCCAAGGACTCGGTAAACCAAGGTGGCTATCATTAGTTCTTCGTCTGTACGGATGGCACGAACCGTAACCTGTCCGGTCTCCGTGAAAATTACATCTGCAGTCACCGTCACCGCGTTTTTTTCTTATAGCTTTCATCATCGCTGCCATAGAATACGGCTATTTTCCAGGGGGATCGCAACGCCATCGCAGTATGGTATCAGTCGCACGGTATAATCATCTGGTGGCCGATCATCGGACACGGCCGCATTGTAAATGACCCAGCCCGAAGCATCGGCAAAAATTGAATCACACATCATCTCCTGCCGTACCGGTACGCCGTCGTTTATTCCTTCGGCATACAATTCGACCCGCACCGCCATGGGGTCAATCTCCTTGAGAAAGACTCGGGCCTCATACAGGTGCTGTTTGCCTTTTGTTTCAACCGTTACTTCACCAAACCGCAGTGCAGCCCATTTTTTTTCCAACTCGTGCCGCCATTCAACCATCTGTTTGCCGATTGTGCCTTTATCGGCGGCGCGAGTTCGGAAGGCGGCGGCAGCCGGAAGGTAGTGCTGTTCGGTGTATTCACGCACTGCGCGGTTGGCGGAGAAGCGCGGCGTCAAGCGTGCCATGCTTTCCCGCATCCGGGATACCCATACAGCAGGGATGCCGTTCTCATCCCGGGTGTAGAACTCCGGGATCACCTCCCGCTCGAGCAGGTCATAGAGCGCATTGGCCTCAACAGCGTCCCAGGCCGGATCGTCGCCATGCTCCTGCCCGTCCCCCAGCGCCCACCCCACCTCGGGGGTATAGGCCTCGGCCCACCAGCCATCCAATACCGACAGATTGATGCCGCCGTTGACGAGCACCTTCATGCCGCTCGTGCCGCATGCCTCCCAGGGCCGCCTGGGCGTGTTGATCCAGACGTCCACGCCTTGTACCAACTGCTCGGACAACAGCATGTCGTAATCATCAAGGAAGACGACATGGGCCCGGGCCTTGGGTTGACGGATGAATCGTATCCATTCCTGGATCAGGGCCTGCCCTGTCCGGTCTTCCGGATGGGCCTTGCCGGCAATGATTAATTGCACGGGTTGTTCGGGATTGGTGAGCAGCAGCAGAAGCCGATCAGGGTCGTGCAGCAGCAGGTTCGGCCGCTTATACGTGGCAAATCTGCGTGCGAATCCCAGTGTCAATACTCCAGGATCAAAGAGATTTCCCGCCCTTTGCACTGTCTCGGACGCCGCGCCGTAAGCAGTAAGCTGACGGGATAAACGCTTGCGGACATAATCCACAAGAGACCTGCCGGCCGCGAGGCGAAAATGCCAGAGCCCGGCATCGGAGATCTCGCGGATATCCTGTTCCAGGGTCTTCATCGTCCCCACCCAGCGGTCCTTGCCACAGGCTTCTGTCCAGAGGGCATCGGCCGGGGCCGAATCCCAGGTCGGCATATGAACGCCATTGGTCACGTGTCCCACAGGCACTTCATCTGCAGGCCACCGAGGAAAAAGAGGCTCAAAAAGATGTCGGCTGACCTTTCCATGCAATTTGCTCACGCCGTTCACGGCCCCGCTCCCCCGGATTGCCAGATAAGCCATATTGAAATCCTCTAAGATATTATCGGGGTCCCTTCGGCCCAGGGCCATAAGGTCATGGAGGGGTATCTCGAGACTATGTTCAGCATAACCGCCGAGATACTGCTTGATCAGAGCCGGAGTGAAACGGTCAAAGCCTGCGCTCACGGCAGTGTGGGTGGTGAAGAGGTTCCCGGCCCGGGTGGCTGCCAACGCGACGTCAAAGGGCTGCCCGGTCTCCTGCATAAACGTGCGGGCGCGTTCCAGAATAGCAAAGGCCGCGTGCCCTTCGTTCAAATGGCAGACTTCCGGCTTAAAGCCAAGGGCATTTAGCAATCTCCAGCCGCCAATGCCGAGAAGCAGTTCCTGTTTCAGACGCAACTCCGGCCCGCCACCATACAGTTCGCTGGTGATCCCGCGATGTGCCGGGATATTGGCCGCGTCGTTGCTGTCCAGCAGGTACAGTTTTATCCTGCCGACTTGAACCTGCCAGGCCCTGAGCCATACCAAATACCCCGGCAAGGCAATCTCCAGCCGCAGCCATTCGCCATCTGCCCGGCGCAGGGGCGTAATCGGCAGTTGTCCGGGATCGTTATACGGAAACAGGGACTGCTGGGCCCCATCTTTATCGATCACCTGGCGGAAATAGCCCTGCTGGTACAACAACCCGACACCCACCACCGGCACGCCCAGGTCGCTTGCGGCTTTGAGCTGATCACCGGCTACATTGCCCAGCCCTCCCGAGTAGATAGGCAGGGCCTCACTCAGCATGAATTCCAGACTGAAATAGGCGGCACAGGTCAAAGGACTTTTCGCGTGATGCTGCTGAAACCAGGCCGGAGCATCCAGATTCTGTCGTTTGATATTAACCAGGTCATCGACATTTTTACGGTAAACTGAATCGGTCAACATATCCTCGATCCGGCTGCGCGAGACCGTCTCCAGGACAACCCAGGGGTTATGCGTGATTTCCCACAGTTCAGGGTCAAGCTGCCGCCACACTTCGTCGGTGGAATGATCCCATGACCATTGCATATCCAGGGCCAGCTCAGCCAGGAACTCAAAACCCTCTATATCTGTGGCGAGTAGATTATATATTGGATGGCTGACACGTTTTTGTTTGTTCATACGCTCTCCTTTGATTCCGGCTGTAGCGGGGGGAGGGGGGGGGGATTTCGCTATCGGCTCCCGATCAGTTTGGTACCCCCCCCCCTTTAGTTGTAATACTCCCGGACTTTGGCTGCAATCTGACGATCTGTCATCTGATCAACTGTTTCCACAGCTTGGATGAGGCTATCAAGATGGGCATCTTTTAAACGTTTCTTCAGCTCACCTTTTGCCTCTCCAGGGCCAAAAAGCAAAATGGAATCAGCGTCACGAAGAATCGAAATGACTTCATCGTAGTAGATGTTAAGTTCATCGACGAATTTTATATCCTGTCTGCCATCCGCTTGAACCTTTTGAGATTCATACGGGGCAGTCGAACGTACCCCGTCAAACCGTCCGGCCTGTTTTTCTGCTTTTGATTTGATAATGTTTGTTTCCTCTCCCTTACCCGAAACTGTCACAATCACAGCCTTACGATGATCTATCCACAACCCCAAATTTGTTTTCATATACGTCTCCTTATTTTTTGTGATGAATATTTATGAAACTGGTCCCGATTTGAAAGGAACAGACCGTTTGCCTCATCCCCAGAGCTTTCCAATGCCCCAGACACACAGGCTAAAACCGATGGCCAGCACCGACACAGATAGGGCGTAATTGTCGAACAAGTCCGTCAGGGTGATTTGCCCCAGGTTGGTGGGATCGTATAAAATGGGGATCAGGGTCTCATGCAACTGGGCGAAAAGGGCTGTCCCGGCCGGTCCGCCTAACAGGGCAAAGACTGCATCCATATGTCCCTCGCCCGCCGCCGCCCCGCCCGCATGTCCCCAAGTACGGTATTGACAGAATATCCCTATCCCGCATTCCGAATCCAATCCCCAGGCAAACAGAAGGGCTATGTGTTCTCCATCTCCCTGGCTGCTGGATTTGAACTTTCGGCTTTCATTTTTTGAATGAAATGCGGACTTATGGCAGGTTTCATAATCAGCCAGACCGGCACGGCAACTGGTTGTACTTTTTTAGAATGTTCTTCCATTTTAGAATAACCCCCACATTTAACCTCAAATTTCGGGCCAAACATAACCTATTCAAGTTTCGGACCAAACATAATAAATTTTTATTTTTCGTCATAGTCTGTTAAATCATCAGAGAATAATTGCATCAATGGATCATGGCCGGAGAAGAAAACCACCATAGAAACAGGTTATATCTGGCCACATGATCATATACGATCTGTTTTTATCATATACATTTCAGGTTTTGGTCAGGGCTTGAGCCTCAGTTTGGAGCCGACTTTGATGCTCCCGGCAGTATCCGTATGCGAGCAACTGCGAAACTATATTATCGGAGATCCTGTGACCGTCGAAATCGAAAAAGGTATAAAGGTGCATACGCCGGTTTAATCCTTCTTGGAATTTATGATCGCTGCTCACCAGCTTTGGCTTCTATGGTGAGTGCCTGGTCAGCGCTATTGAGTTCTTTTGAAGAAGTCCGTCAAGTGCTTTGTGATCATGGTATGGTGTTGGATATAAAGGTTATCCGCAAACTTACCTATTGGTATGCAGAACGGGCCCGTGCCGAGCAACAAGCGGGTCGAATCCCGCTAAATGAGACAGATACACTTGATGGTCGGCGAGTGGTTATAAGCACCGATGGTGGACGCACACGGCTAAGAGAGACGAAAAGAGGCCCAAAAATCCAAAAGGATAGAACCCGATTTCGTGTGGCGTGGCGAGAACCCAAACTCTTGATTATTTATGTGGTGGATGCCCAGGGCAAACAAGAAAAAAGCTTCTCACCATTTATTGATGGCAGTTTCAGCGGCCCGGATGGCTTATTCCACCTGTTAAAGGGTTATATGAACTCCTTGATTTTTACCATGCGGTGGAGCATTTAGGTACGGTGTCAGGCTTAAAGAAGACCTGGTCTTCCAGGGAGCGCAAACACTGGGTATCGAAACAGCGGGGTTTCCTGCTGAAAGGAAAAGCTGCTGACGTGGTTCAGGTCGTTCAGAAACTTTGTCGAGGCAGGAACAGTAAGGCTATAAAGACAGAACGTGATTGTTTTGTGCGCAATGAAGGGCGGCTTGATTTCTTAACTGTAAAATCGTTGAATTTACCGATTGGCAGCGGTGCTATTGAAAGTTCAATTCGTAGAGTTGTGAATTTACGTCTTAAAGGTCCATGCACTTTTTGGTATCGGGAGAATGCAGAAAAAATGATTATGCTGCGATCATTTTATAAAGCAGGGCGTTGGAACTGCCTAAAACAGATGGCAACCACGCACAATCCAGTACCGGCTGCATGACCGGGAAAATGGGAATGCGCCCCAAATGATCAGCGTTACAAGGAATAGCAAGGAAATAATCGAAAGTTGATACAAAATTAGATAGTTATAAAGGATGAAGAACGGGAATTTTAATTGTCGTTGAGGGGAAAAAATAATTGTCGTTGATCAGACAAATATTTTTGCCAAGGAATTGCGCGGCAGGAACATCACCGTAAACGCCGTGGCTCCCGGACCAACTGCAACTGATCTTTTTTTGAAAAACAAAACGAACGAACAGATCCAACACCTGGCTCAAATGCCGCCGTTGGAGCGGCTTGGGCAGCCTGAAGATATTGCCAATGCCGTAGCGTTTCTTGTCGGTGAAGATGCCGGGTGGGTGAATGGTCAAACTATCTATGTAAACGGTGGAATCGTTTAGTCAAAGGAAGGAGGAGTGCCATGAATAAAAATCGTTATCTTTTGGTGAGGTCCTGAATTATTCTGAAAAAATGGTTTCCCATAATAACAGCAGCCTTCTTCCCATGCAATGGTGCTTATTTTATGCAACGTTGGGGTTAATTTCCTTGCATTCCGGACCGGAACGACCGTTGACTTTGCTATTTAACCGGACCGGCAAGATTTTAAATTAAGCGACCAATTCTAAAAAATGAATCAGGTGTCTCAAATCGGCACCAGTGAACCCTACAACTCGTAGGGCCCGCTTTTTTCAAAAAGAGCAGACTGCCTCCAATCGTACTCTCTTTATAGAGATTGGTTTGATACCATTGGTGGCTGGTCAAATATTTCTACCAAATATGAAAGCACCCATCTATCTTTGAAGATCAAGCTGTTTTTTAAATTCCGACGGCGTCACACCATATAGCGCTTTAAATTTTTGATAGAAGTTCCCGATACTTGAGAACCCGCTTTCCAAGGCGGCTTCCGTAATGCTTTTTCCTGTTTTCGCAAGTAGGGCACCCGCCGTCTGCAGCCTTCGCATGTTCATGTATTCAACAATACTGATGCTTGTGAATTTTCTAAATTCCCTGGTAAGCAAGCTTCTGGACATGCCGAACTCGGATGCGATCATATCAAGGGTGAGTTGTTCTGCCAAATTGTCGTCTATCCAGTTGCAGATACGATCCACCGTGTCTCCATGACGCCCCTGGCTGTCCATGTCGCCTGCTCCCTGGTTTTTGAAATGAATGGCCAGGATAAGACCGATTCTGCCCCAGATAATATCAAGGTCCTTTTTTTCTGTCTCCCCGAGAGCGTCCGGGATCTTGTCAAAAAGAGCTGAAAATTCACTGTCTTCTTCATGGTCGGAAAAAACCGCCGGGGTCTTTTTAATATTTTGGAGCCAGTTTGATAATGAGGAGGAAAGATGAATGGCAGCATCCGCAGCCGTAAGGCACAGAATTTTTAAATCCGCCGACTCATCCTGTCCGAAAAGAAATCGATGCCTGCTTTCCGGCAGGATGAGAATGAAGCGGCCGCCTTGAAATGAAATATCCTGATTGTCAAAAATGATATGTCCCCGCCCTTTTCGGCAGTACAGCAACTCATATACTTCATGGGAATGCCACCCTAAAGATTCCTTAAGATCCAGCGTCATGCTCCAGTACATAATAATTTACCCGATTCGATAATAATTGTGGCCAATAATGAAAGACCGTAGAGAACCATTCTGCTATCATGCTTTCATCATAGTGCATGATATACCCGAAATGATAATTTATCAATTTTTAAATAATGGAGAATCAAAATGGCAGAACAGAACACACACGTTATCCACGCGTTTAGGCAGATGTGGGGCAACTATCCGGAAGTGGCCCTGCTGCTGAACCAAAAACATGAGATCGTTGCCGTGAACAAAGTGGCCCAGGACCTTGGGATAGAACCCGGCATCAACTGCTTCTCCCTGAACGGGACAGGCCGGATGTGCAAGGGGTGCAAAGCCCCGGTGATGCGCAAGCAAGGCAAAGCCCAAAGAGATGTAGTCCACAATGACACCCTTGGCATTGTGGATTCATACTGGATCCCGGTGGATGACAGTGACGGCCTTTACGTTCATTTCGGCAACAATATTACGCAATGGGCAGATCCCCAAAAAGTTTCCGGGACAAAAGACGCGTAACCCGGATCAATAAGGGGTGCCCCTGGCAATATAAAGAAAACATCCGGGGGTGTTAATGCTTTATGCCTGCGTCCCCGGACCACTTCATAAAAACGTCTAAATAATGGAATTTAAAATAAATAAAAACTTCTATGATTTTTCGGCTGACAGCCTGTAGGGCAAAGCGGTCAGTATGGATGTTTACCGGGGAAAAGCGGGGCTTGTGGTTAATACAGCCAGTAAATGCGGCCTGACCGCTGGAATCGCTCTACCGGGAATATAAGGACAACGGCCTGATCATCCTGGGATTCCCAGTTTTTTCATTTTTCCCCTCAGGATGCTCGGGGGGAAGACCAAGCAGGTGCACGGCAACATCCTGGCCCTCAATCTTTCCCCCAGCTTAAGTCAGCGCTTTTTTGAGGACTGATCCTTTCTGTGTCTGGCGTTATTCTTTTTCTATCTGAATTCTATGGAACCTTTTTTTGCCTGCCCTTAAAATAATTTCTCCATCTTTAAGATGGTCGGAAGTAACTAATACATCAAAGGCTGCAATCGTCTCTCCATTAATATATGCTCCACCCTGATTAATCAGGCGTCTTGCCTCTCCACCAGATTGGGTAAGCCCGGTGTGGAAGAAAAGTTCATAGGCTGGAATTCCCTTCGCAAACTTTTTGAAGGGCACACAGGTTGTCGGTAGTGCAACTGAGCTTTTATTGCTGTTTTCCCTGGGAATACTGGATGAAGGCAGAATCTTTTCAGAAATGATACGATTCCCAAAAACAGCAGAAGAAGAGGCTTTAGCTTTTAGGGCAGCTTCCCTGCCGTGGGCCAGACAAGTGCTCTCAAACGCCAGGATTTCTTTTGCCTGATTTAAGTCGGCATCAATCAATTTGTTGACCTGCTTGATTTCCGGCATAGGGAGAAAAGTAAAAAGTGATAGAAAACGCTCCACATCCCTGTCATCTGTACTCATCCAAAATTGGTAGTATTCATAGGACGATGTTTTTTTAGGATCAAGCCAGACAGCATTACCAGCAGTTTTTCCCATTTTGCTCCCGTCACTTTTGGTAATCAATTTGTAGGTGATACCAAATGCCGTTTTTTGCCTGCTTTTGCGAATCAGTTCAACACCTGCAAGTATATTTCCCCATTGATCACTTCCCCCCATTTGAAGCATGCAGTTATGCCCGTCAAAAAGTGTTAAAAAATCGAATGCCTGCAACAGCATGTAATTAAACTCAATGAAACTTAATCCACCTTCGGATTCAATTCTGTGGCGATAGCTTTCTGCTTTGATCATTTTATTTATACTGAAATGCCGACCAATATCCCTGAGAAAGGGAATATATTCAAGAGATGCAAGCCAATCGGCATTATTTGCCAGAATGGCCTTACCTTCGCCAAAATCAAGAAATCTCGACAGTTGTTTTTTGATCCTTTGAACGTTTTTTTCAATGGTATCTAAAGCCATCATCTGACGCATCTCATTTTTTCCGCTCGGATCACCTATACGGCCTGTACCCCCTCCGACAAGGGCTATTGGGATGTGCCCATTCCGCTGCATATGCGCAAGAGACATGATTGGAACCAGATGCCCCACGTGAAGGCTGTCGGCAGTGGGGTCAAAGCCTATATAGCAATGCCTGCGTTCCTTTGTCAGGTAGCCTTCCAATTCTTCCCCATGAGTTTGGTTGTCGATAAAACCACGTTCTTTTAAAATATCTAATACATTCATTTTCAATACTCCTATGCGAAAAAAATAAAAAAAGGGCTACAACCCGAAAATGTGTTGCAGCCCTTAAAATAAAAAATGCTGCAGGCATTTTCGGCTCGCAGCATTGAAATTTTGATTTTGTTTATGTTAGATCAGTAAATAAACACCACGGCACCCGGATATGTAATATCCGCAATAATAATAGGCCTGTTTGGCTGATTTGTGGTATTTCACTGTAATCTCCAATGTTTTAAAGATTTGTTGTATAGCACCGTCGTTTATTAAAGATCAAGCTTTTTAATAAAAACAGAAAGCGGTCAAATAGAATTTCCTTTTGACGCTATCCATGTGAATTTTGTGCTGGAAGCCGCATGACCGTTCTTGGTTTTCAGCAAAAGATTAAAAAAAGATGTTTGACGATCCTTGTTTGCATTTTGTATTCACCGATAAAGAGAGTTTGAAAAAGATCCATTTCAAAACTTTTATGCGAGATTGTTCATCAGTAATTATATAGCCACTCATTGGAAGCCATGGCGGCAACTGAGTCAACGTGGGGGGAAGGCAATTTTAATATGAAACAAAACGTTTATGATAATCCAGATTTCTTTAAAGGTTACATGGATCTGAGAAACAGTGAAAGTGGTTTTAATGCCGCTGTTGAGGAGCCTGCAGTCTACAGTCTGTTACCACCACTTGAAGGCTTGCGCGTTTTAGATCTTGGTTGTGGTTTCGGAAAATTTGTTTCATTTTGTCTCCAAAATAGGGCAAATTTTGTTTTAGGTACTGATATATCGCAGAATATGATTTTAGAAGCGAAAAAGCGTATTAAAGACCCAAGAGCAAACTTTGCTGTAATCCCCACTGAGGATTTCGAGGCGGAAGAAAATTCATTCGATTTAGTCGTTTCTTCAATGTGTTTTCACTATATTGAAGATATCAGGCCGATATTTGAAAAAGTTGCACTATCTCTAAAAGAAAATGGACATTTCATTTTTTCTGTTGAACACCCAATCTGTACTTCAATGCTGGCGGGGTGGTACACCGCTGATGATACCCCCAAAAAACATTGGCCTGTTGATGATTATAAGTTAGAAGGAAAACGTGTTTCTAATTGGTTTATTAATGGTGTTATCAAATACCACCGAACTATCGAGACATATATAAACGAACTTATAGATTCTGGCCTTTCAATAAAAAGGCTCCTTGAACCAGGTCCATTAGAAGAAGTTCTCACTGAACGACCTGAATTGTCAGACCATATGAGGCGACCGCCAATTCTTGTGATTTCTGGCATAAAAAAATCGGGTGAACAACCAAGCAAACTACAGAAGGACATATCGAATGACTACAAAGGCAATATTTCACATTGATGAAGCTGACAAATGGGAGATGGTCATCGCAAATTTGACCAATCTGTGTAAAAGCATTGATACCCAAGATGCAGCGGTTGAACTTCTGGCCAACTCCAATGCCGTGCTGAGTTATAAAAAAGAATCCTCGGCATTCAAAAACGAGCTTATGAATTTGAACCGGCAGGGGGTCCGATTCTGCGCATGCAACAATTCCCTTACAGGTTTGAATATTTCCTCAGACGAGCTGTTTGATTTTATTTCAATTGTTCCTGTCGGTGTAAAGGAATTGATAGACAGGCAGGCCGAAGGGTTCGCCTATATCAGGCCGTAGAGGTTGCCCTTTCTGACCACGGTTCTCCTCCTCCCGCAGTGCCCAGGCCATGGATAAAAATTATCCGCGTCTTGCCCGTGGAATCCTTTGTCAGGTATGAGGACTAACATCCTCTGGCGATAATTGTCCGAACAATATCCAAGGAAGCCCTGCGGATATATTCCGAGGCCTGGATGAAAAATACGGCGGGAACAGCAATCCGTATATTGAACAGGCCTGTTTCTCTTGATTTTTCGGCTTGTTAAGATAGGAATTGGGCAACAGGTATGTCATGTGTCGCTCAAAGCCTTTACAGAAAGGTGGCTTGATACTCCAATCAATTCTTAGAGGGCTAAAATTTTAAGAGCGAGCTTTTGCATTTTGTAGGATTCTCTTTTTTGAAATTGGATATAACCCACATATTGTGGTTGAATCGCCCTTAAAAAGATCCGGAGTGACAGGGATAGTCCAGGGTTCCTTTTGGTCAAAACATTCCAGGTGAGATTTGACGTAGTCCTCGCTGCCAGGCAGGCCCAGACCCGGAGCCATTCATCTGGTAGTGGTCGCCGTTTCAGAGTTTTTACTCGTCTCCAATCATAGACTTATGTTGCGAGCGGGTCTAACCCACTAAATTTAAAGGAAGTTTTCATTACCCGCCGTGCAAATCAATATCATTATAAAATTCAGGATGTTAAAAACGATTTTAAAAATTTTAAAAACCACTGGCAACATAATTTTTAGTTCTGCTACATACCCCTCCAAGGCTAGCAAAAGCTGCTTCAGTAAGTCATAGACTGTCTAACCAGACAAGAATTTCAGCATTATTCTTCCAGTCAATCAGTTCATCAATTTTCTTGTCATGATTTATTTTCGATTGCATGTATTCAATGAGCTTATTCTGGATTTCCCGCTTTTTTGACAAGTCCAGCTGCAGATAGATCATTGTTGACTCAACACTTTGGTGGCCAAGACGATTTTTGATGGTCGATACCGGATCTCCTGAGGTGACCATATTGACCGCACACGAGTGCCTGAAGCAATGAACCGGGCTCAATCCTTTCAACCGTTTTGGCGACAATGTTTTGGTCAGGTATTTCCGACAGATTTTGTTAATACCGTGCCGGGTCATTCCCCGCTTCCGCTGGTTTATAAATAACCGCTGGCTAAATATAGGGATGGGATCTACCCGGTGGTTGATAATGTAATCCGAGATCAACGAAGAGGTTCTGGGGCATAAATTAATAAGCCGGTACCGGTTCCCCTTGCCCAGGACCGCAATGGTTTCATTCTCAGGATCAAAATAATCAAATTCCAAAGTGGCTATCTCACTGGCCCGGGCACCGGAGTCATAGAGGAGATGGAGAATGGTAAAATCCCTCATGCCTTCTTTCTTTTTCAGGTCAACGGCACTGAACACCCTCATGATCTCTTCCGGGTATAAAAACCCCATCACCTTTTTTTGAGCCCTCTTCTGTGGGATGATCAGGAGCGTTTCAGCGATTTGTTTTTTGTCAGGATGCATGAACCGAATCATCTTGGCCAGTGACTTGATTACAGCCAGACGGTTATTTCGGGTCTGAATGCTGTTTTTCCGATCTTTTTCAAGGTGGTGCAAAAAAGCCAGCACCGCTTCAGGCGTTAAATGTTCGATTCTCAAAGATTTGATTGTCATCTTGTGATAATCGGCCAGAAAATGCAGCAACAAAGAAAAGGTCTGCCGGTAAGCCTTGATGCTATGCTCGCTGGTCCCTTTTATCCGGGGCAAATATTCATAAAAATATTGATGCAGGCAGGAGGACAGTCTCATACATCCTCGCTTCTTAACATTGAAAAATCAAGCATCTGGCGGCGATGCTCTGCATCCACCACCCTCAAATATTTGGTTGTATATTTATACTCACTGTGGCCCATGTAAGCGGCCAGTACCGGTAAGGCATTTTGGGGAGACTTTCCCTGTTGTTTAATCCGTTTTAGGGTATTTACGGCAAATGAATGACGAAGGGAGTGCCGCGTCGGGTTGCTGAAGTTTGTCGCACCAATGATTCTTCTGGGCTGCTCCAGGTTAAGAATTGAAATCGCTTTCTTAAATTTCCAACGCATGTAAGAACGGGATAGCCCTTTTCCATTTTCTTTTATCAGCAATAAAGGATGATTATCTGCGGTAAAAAAACACTGGCGAACTTTCAGCAGATTGTCTATTGCACAAGAAATCGCCTTGGGTACCGGAAGCAGTCGATCTTTTTTAAACTTTGTCTTTTCAATATAAATTGTCCTTTCTTCAGGCCGGTAATTGTTTTTCAGTAAGTTGAGGGTTTCTGATATCCTTAATCCGCACCGGGCCATCAGCAAAAAGGAAATGTAACCGCTGAAATCGGCGAGGTAATATCTTTCGGTCTTTCGCATCAATTTAATGACAACCTCCAGCAAAAGTTCAGTTTCTTCCGGTGAAAAAATAAAAGGGATAATTTGATTTTCCGGCAGTTCAGCAATCTCCTGCAATGGATTTTCCCGGATCAAATCCTGGCGGATCAGGTAATTGAAAAACATTTTGAACGTACGAAAAAACGTGTTGATGGAACGGTTTTCACAATTAAGATCTGAACGGAGCCGGATGAAGAACAATGGATCAAATGATGTCAGGGTTACCTTCTTTTCGGCAACATACCGATCCAGTAATCCAAGGCTGACTATCAGCATTTTATCAGAATATCCCAACTGAAGACGGTATTCGATGAAATTCTCAATATGTTCGGCAAGACAACTTTTAAAGCGTTTCATCCAGGATAACCTCCCGCATAAGATTGATATGAACGCTCAGATACTTTTGCGTTGATCCGATGTTTTTATGCCCCATCATCTCTTTGATCTCATAAATGGACGCACCAGACTCCAGTAAATTTTGGGCATATGAATGCCGCAGCCAGTATGTGCTCGATTCAAGATTATTTTCCGTCATGCATTCTTTTATATATCGGGGGATATCGCACCTGTTGACCGGTTTATAAGGTGGTATTAACTGTAAAAATAGAACTCGGGATTGAGTTTCAGGTCTTGCGCCGACAATATAAGCGGCGATGGCTTTGATCACGTTGTCCGATACTGGAAGATGGGCCGGGTCGCAATTTTTTCTTGAACGAATGAAAATTTCCTTTTGCCTGAAGGAAATGTCATCCAAAGTTAATAAACGGATTTCTTTCGGCCTTAACCCCAGATAATATGCCAGGTGCAGGGTGGCATTGGTGCGAAGGTCTTTTGCTGTTGACAGATCCAGACTGCTAAACAGCTTTTGGATTTCATGAGGACGCAAAAATTTGGGAGGTTTTGATCGGGCAAACTCCGGGGGGCTTACCACCAGTTGGGAGAGGTCTTTTTTAATATGTCCGTACCGGTAAAGGTACTTCAAAAATTGTCGGAGATATGACCGGTTCGTTCTGGCTGTTCCGGTGGAATAATTGGCATTGTACAGGGCTAAAAAGTGATCAACCTGTTGAATGGATATGTTATCTAAAGGGGTATTTGAAGTTTGAAGATGGGCCGCAAAACCGGTTAATGCTCTTTTTGCATGGGATATCGTCTTCCCGGAAGTTTGATCTCGATAATAGTCCAGGTATTTCTCCACTGCTTTGGTGAGCTTATTTTCAGTTTCAGCCATGATCTCCTCCAAAAGATTGCAAGATAAGGTTGTGGATGGTTGCCGGATCATGCAGTTCCATATCTTTTTGATCTTTAAGAGGAGCCGGTGAGTACAGAGCCGCTTTTTCCGGAAGAGACAACACCTGAAAAAGACTGCCGTCAAATGCGATCAGATTTTTATCAATCAAGGCGTTCCTGGCGAGAATGTAATCATCAACATCAATTCTGAGCAGGGTGCAGATTTTATCATAGCTGTAATAGGATAATCCATGGCGGTCAGCCACGATAATCAAAAACAGATACAGCAGGAGTTGATGATGATCCAGGCTTGCCCAAAACCCGTCCCGCAGAAAACGGTGCTCGATAAAAGCAAAGCTTCCTGAAATCTTTCTGATGCGGTGGGGATCTATGGGATTTTTTGCAATAGACGCACGAAAACGGCGTTGTGACCTTGGGTTTGAATTTTTTGCTCTATTTTGTCCGGTCTTCATGGCATTGCCTCCCTGAAATGATCGTTTAAGGCAATTTACCCTGTTTTTCAGGGAGGATCAGGCCCCGTTTGTTGTTGAAAACGATTTTTTCTACGATATTTTTTTTGAGACCAGGGGCCAAACCCCAACGGCGGTGGCAGGATATCCAGATATGGACCCGCAAGTTCCCTGAGATGGGGTAAAACAAACTCAACCCCAAGTGCGGATCTAAATGATGATAAGGTCACCTGACCATTATTCGACAATAATGGGAGAAGTTCGATCAATAAAATTAAACTTAAGCGAATCAGAAATAGTCTTCGCCTCATCCATCGCAGAACACCAGGCAGGCTGATGTCCAGGCGCATGCTATTTGCTGCCGCCTCCTGGCTGGAGGCGGCTTCAATCTGATTGATAACCGTTTCTACCTCGATCAATGTTCCGGGAAGGCGAGAGCACAGACAATCCGGTAACATCCCGAAAGTGGTCCTGCCCTCAGGACAATACCACCGGGCGATCTTTGCGCCGTCAGGGGATTTTCTGCGATAGGTCCCATGCCTGGCAATTTTGCAGCCACCTTCCGGGTGCAATGGACACTGGTCCAGTTTTGCATCCCGCCATGCTTCCTGCTGAATATATTGTTCAACAGAAATGTTGGTGGCGAATCGAAGCTGCATGATCTTTACCTTGCGTTAAAATTCAAAATGTGAAACATTTTTCCATGGCAAAAATCGGTCGAAATACACCATGCCCTTGCGGCAGCGGTAAGAAGTATAAAAAGTGTTGTCTATTATTGCAGTCAGCGGGGGCTCAACCTAAGTCCTATCCTGCCGGATTTACACCAGTTTACACGGAATTGGATCTGCTTTCAAACAGTGTAACGGATCTGATCAATGAAGACAAATTAGACGAGGCTGAAGCTGTATCAAAGAGATTGTTGCTTGAATATCCTGATCAGATTGACGGGTTTCACAGATTGGGGCAGGTCTATGAAGCTCGTGGGAAGAGGCACGAAGCTGGAGAATATTATCAAAAAGCCGCTGAGTTTGCTCGGACAATGCCTGGTTTTGATCCGGAAACTGTTGAACACTTCTTCTCAAAAGCCAAAAAAATGAAGGAAGAAAAAAAGTAAAAGAATTACATCCAAAGAAAATGACTTATTTAGAAATTTTCATAGAAGAAAATCTCGCCACATACAAAACCGGATACATAAATAGACATATTGTGGGGTAATTGACTCCTTAAAAATTTCTGAAAACGGACGAATATAACTTTTAAAATCTGCGGTTTACCCGCAGCATTTCACATGTTGGGGTTTTTTGCCCATCCCCCCGAAAAGTGCAATAAGGGGCTTTTTCTCCAAACTCGATAAAAATTTGAACAGCAATGATCGTATTTGAATTCTTGAGAACCGGGGGTTTTTGTCCAAAACCGCAAAATTTCCGATGAATGATAACACATGGCCGGAACATGTGTTATCATTCATCGGACCAACTGCCTTCAGGCCAGATGGATCTCATATGCGCTGCGGTTCCCTTTTCCATGGATATCAGAAATTCATGAATGCTGGCGATTTGCCCGACGCCAAACCTGCCCTGTGCTGAACCGGGATCGTTATTGATTTTAATCATGGCGTTAGCAAAACTCCCAGCTTTGAATGCCGTGATAAATTCCTGATTCTCGTTTATCTATCTTACTGAGCATTAAAGAGGAAAATGGGCAGCACGATGAGGCCGACCTAATCAAGAGGGTGTCTCCTGTGGCCTGGCAGCATATTAACCTCCGTGGCCGATCTCAGTTTAAAAAACAGAAGCATCGTTTGGACTTAGAGAAAATAATTGATTCCATCGGCGGACTTGGAATTGCGGAATTGAAGGCTAATTTGTTGTTCAACTAAATGGCTTGTTGCAGATTTCGGGGGGATGGGCAAAAAACCCCGGTTAATAAATGGATAAAAATCGGGAAGTATGAACTTCAACAAAATCTAATAAATTCAAAAGTTTTCCCAAAATTATGTGGGGCTTTTCCCCTAAATGTTTAATTGCACCCATCAACCCGATATTCGGGATTATCTGCGTTGTCCCCCGCCCCCCCCCCCTTACCTCTGCCTTGACCGCTTCCGCCGCCCATACCCATACCTCCGCCACTGCGACCCATACCCCCTCCTCTACCAGATGGCTCGTCGGGCAGTGTTAAACCGCGTTCCTTGGCTCGCTCTTGCATCTGCTCGTGATGCTCATTCCGGATTTGCTCTCGTTCCTGGACTGTTTTTACGGCACGCATTTTTGCGTGATACTCAGCTCGCTCTTGTTGCGTCATGAGTTGGCTGCCGTAGATTTGTTCGTCCTGGTCGGCCGCGAACGCGAATCCACTAAACAAAACCAAGGCAGCAACCAAGGTAGACATCATCAGTGTTCGTTTCATCATCTTAAACTCCTTGTGACTTTGGGTTGGTGTAATTGTAATTAACGGCTGCATCCAATGAAACCCGTTCAATGGATGCGTCTAACGATTTAATCAACGGGTCTGCATAGTGTCCCTATATATGAAAAAGGGATTGCTGCAGATATCGTAATATTTTTTTCATCTTGATCAACATAATACATTCAAGTTTCATACCAGGTGGAAAAATCTTTTTTTTTCGTACAACAGACTGTTTTATATGCAAAAATCTTTATATGACGGATCTGCATGAGAGTTAAATATGGAATCAAGGAATGATCATATATGATCAATGGTCATACAAGACCACTTTTCAACCGTATTTGTTTTTCAGAGTATTTTATCGTTGAATTCTTCAGATAACTAAAACGCAATTTATGATCGAGCGATTATTTATGGTATCATTGTGGGCCTGAACCCTTGTCAATAAAGGCGTTCAATTCTTTTTTCAATCCTTCGGCCTCCCACAATTCGAGGGCGAGCTTTAGCGTTTGTAGTCTCAATATCCTTGCCATAAAGGCTGGGCGCAATATATTGTTTTCAAAGTTAATCGGGGACCGGTGTTTACCAGCCCCCCGAAAATTTTATCTGTAAAGATTATCAATCCAGTGAATAGCCTCTGTGTCGCTGACTTTTCCAAGATACCGCTGAGTTGTTGAAAGATTCGCATGGCGGAGGATTATTTTTGAAACGATTTCAATGGGAACGCCTGATCTGCTTGCATAAGTGGCGGCATGGCGTCTAAGATCGTGAGGATTCAAATTCACATTTATCATTTTTCCTGCATTTTGAACGATTTCACGGGCTCTGGTGTATCCAAATGGAAACACGTTGTGGTCATCTCCTATCTTGACGGTGGTGATATATTCCCGTAAACGGTCCGCTACTTATTTGGGGATAAAAACAATCTCGGTCTGATTTCCGCTTTTCGGATCAGATAAAACCAATTTTCTGCCGTGCACATTCTTGGCTTTTAATTTCAGAACCTCTCCAACTCTCATCCCACCTCTTGCCATCAGTTCGAGCATCAACCGGTTTCTGGAATTATTTGTCTTAAATATAATTTCGTCCACAATGTCCCTTGATCAACGACAATATCAGGTGGAGCCTTTGGCGGTGCTGCGGAGATTACACGATGATCTTAAAAGTAGATGGGGGCCTTTGGGCGGGCGTTACCTGGCCGGGATCTTTGCCAGCTATAACTCTCCGGACTTTTGCTCCGAGTTTGAAATCGGTATGGAATTCATACCCACAGTTCGGGCAACGCATGAGCATTCCCCCAATATCTGCAGGGATACGAAGAGGCTGATTACATCCTTTGCAATTTTTGATTACGTGACTTTCCATAGGTATTGTATCGGCAGAGCAACGGAAATAATTAAACAGGATGACAGGGATAGTCTGGGGTGTTCTTCCATAAAAAACAGAGTATGGAAGAAAGGTAGGTAGGTAGGTAGGTAGTCTTCACCTCAGACCTTTGATCAAAACTATGTAAGATATACGGACAACCGGAGAATAACTTGTTACATCAAAAACATAAAAGTTCCCACACTCAATACATAGGTTAAAGTTCCCAAAAAAGGAACTTTAATATTGACACTAAAATAAAAACGTATTATTGATAAACTATGCATATTATAGCCCGGCCACAATTGATAAAATTCTACCAGCGAGAAGGATGCCAGGATGCAAAGGGGCCTATTGACGCATGGTGGCATGAAGCTAAAAGAGCTAATTGGCAATCCTGGACCGAAATAAAAGCACAATATGGGTCAGCCAGTATCTTAAAAGGTAACCGTGTCGTATTTAATCTGGCGGGGAATAAATACCGCTTAGTGGTAAAAATCAATTTTCCAGCACAAACTGTTTATATTCGGTTTGTGGGAACCCATAAGGAATACGATAAAATAAATGCGGAGGAGATATAATGATTAACAAGCTTATAAAAACAGAAAAAGACTATAATTTAGTTCTGTCCCGCATTGAAGCCCTGATGGATGCTGACGCAAACACACCTGAAGCGGAAGAACTTGAACTACTTGCTACGTTGGTTGAGCTTTACGAAGATGAACATTTTGCAATGGATACACCAGAACCAATAGATGCTATAAAATTTAGAATGGAACAGTTAGGGCTCAATCAACAAGATTTAGTACCCTTTATCGGCAATAAGAGCAAAGTCTCTGAGATCCTCAATGAAAAAAGGCCATTAACTCTTTCAATGATGAGATCCCTCCATCAGAATTTGGGCATACCTGCTGAAGTTTTTTTACAAAAAACAGGCAAAACCTTTCCAAAGGCCATACCCAATATTGAATGGCATCTTTTCCCATTTAAAGAAATGTCAAAAAGAGGATGGATTTCTCAATTAAAAAACTACAAGGATTCAGCCGAAGAGACTATGCGTATTTTTATTAAGGATTGTTGCCCAAACGGAGAAACAATTGAAGCATGTTTTAGAGAAAATTCCGGAAATAGGATAAACGCAAAAGCTGACAGCTATGCACTTAATTCTTGGTGTATGAGAATCATGGCTCTTGCGCAAAAAAACATCTTAAAGAGAAAATTTGACCCTGAAAAGTTCACATCTGATAGTCTAAAAGAGATTGCTAAGTTGAGTTTTTTTGAAGAAGGGCCTTTGCTTGCTCGAGAGTTTCTGGAAAAACATGGAATCCACATGATCATAGAACGCCATCTCCCCAAAACATATTTAGATGGAGTTGCATTATTACTTGAAGATTCGACGCCAGTAGTTGGATTAACACTGAGATATGATCGAATTGATAATTTTTGGTTTTGCCTTCTTCATGAGTTAGCACATATAGTACTGCACCTTGGCAAATCGAATAAAAATGTATTTGTGGATGATATGGATATTAAGAACACTGGAGGGGGGAAACAAAACGATATTGAAAACGAGGCAGATTTTCTTGCTATGGAGTCCTTAATACCGAATGACGTTTGGACAGTCTCCAATGCAAAAATAAATCCGACAAAAAAAAATGTGCTTGAATTAGCTGAGAATCTTAAAATTCATCCAGCTTGTATTGCAGGGAGAGTTCGGTTTGAACAACATAACTTTAAGTTATTATCTAGAGTGGTTGGATCTGGTAAAATTAGAAAACTTTTTGAAATCTAATCTTTAGGAGTAAATAATGCTAAAGCCTGCGGAATGTGTCAATAATTAAGAGAGGTGTTCATAGAAGTCATTGACCGATTGATAAATCGTTGACTCATCTGATTACCGAGATTACTATTACAAAATCTTAAATTTTTGATGAGGACATATGCCTCCACGACCAATACATCCTTTTCCAGCCCGAATGGCATCTGAATTAGCCTTTCAAGCCATCAAAGACCTTCCCGATGGGGCAATTGTCCTTGATCCCATGTCTGGGTCTGGAACCGTTATGAAGGTTGCCGTGGAATCAGGCCATATCGCACGTGGCTTTGATGTCGATCCTATGGCCGTACTCCTGTCCCAAGTTCAAACGCATCATGTTGATGACAAAGCGATGATCGAAACTTCCGAGAATATAATTAAAGAGGCACAACAGACTCCGCTTAATAAAGCTATTTTACCCTGGATCGATAACCCGTGCTCAAGGAGCTGGTCTTCTCCATTGATAAATCTTGAATTATTTTCCAGACTTTAAAAGCTTTGTCATATAAGTAGTTGCAAAATCAATGAAATTGCTCACGCGCAATGGCAGGCGTCTCTGCGCCGGGTATACGATGTGGGCCGGTAAATCTTGGGCGTGCCACTCCGGCAAAATCCTTATCAACCGCTCGGAAACAATATCTTCGGCGATCAGCCACTCCGGTAAAACAGCAATTCCAAGTCCCATTCGAGCCGCTTCACGCTGGCTGGTGACACCTTCGGATGTCAGGACAGGCGTTATCTCCAACCTCTGTTTTTTCTGTTCAGCCGAATAAATGATGACTTCCTTTTCCCCACCAAATTGAAAGCCGGAAAGCGCCAGCCACGGCCAGGATTGAAGTTCGATTGGTTTGGAGACGGTGGACTTATGCTTCTTTAGAAGTACAGGGGACGCGACAAGGTATCGCTTAATGGCCGGGAGTGGGTGCGCGATGATCGTATCATCCGTAACGGTACCGGCGATGATGCCTATCTCGCAACCTTCTTCAAGCATATGCATTGGGCGATTGGAATAAGCAAGGTTAATTGTCACTGCAGGATTGGCTTGAATGAAACTTGCGGCAAGTCGACTGACGACACTCTGGCCGAAATCAATTGTCGAGAACAGACGGATATGACCCCGTAGGGTTGCCTGGTCGTCCTGAAGTCGCAGTTCGGCTTCCTCCGCCGCGGATAGAAGGGATTGGGCCTCCCGTAAAAACTGGTTTCCTGTCGAAGACAGGCGCATCCGGTGCGTATCTCTGAATAGCAATACGGCTCCGCAGCGATCTTCCAGGGTCTGCAAATAACGGCTCAGCGTCGGTTGCGTCACCTGGAGTTTGCGGGCCGCCACAGAAATATTGCCACTTTCCACAATACAGACGAAAGCGCGCAGCAGGGATAAATCGTCGAATACTGTCATACATAATCAGTATAATCGATATTCTGCTTATGCGTCTACCAAAAATTCCAGGCTGTAACATATTGTTGGTTGAGCAAGAAATAAACATCCAAACCAAAGGAGGTTGCAATGAATACATCCAAAGAAACCAAAGTGGCTATCGTTACAGGAGCATCACGCGGAATCGGTGCAGCCGTTGCCAAGCGCCTGACCGCCGATGGCATTGCCGTTCTGGTGAATTTTGCGGGCAATGCCGATTCAGCCAACGCCGTGGTGGAAGCCATCAAGGGCAAGGGGGGCCGGGCCACCGCAATCCAGGCCGATGTTTCCGTGCCTGCGCAGGTAGCCACCATGTTTGACCAGGCCATCACTCTTTACGGCGGGGTCGATATTCTCGTCAATAATGCCGGAATCATGCAGCCGGGTCTGATCTCTCTGTCCGATACGGATGATGCATTGTTTGACAAAATTGTGGCCGTTAATCTCAAAGGGACATTCAATACGCTTCGGATTGCAGCCGGGAAACTGCGTGACAACGGGAGAATCGTCAACTTCTCTTCCAGTGTTCGCAAGCTCGCCACACCAGGCTACACTATATATTCCGCCACCAAAGCTGCAGTTGAGACGCTGACAAATATTTTTGCCAAGGAATTGCGCGGCAGGAACATCACCGTAAACGCCGTGGCTCCCGGACCAACTGCAACTGATCTTTTTTTGAAAAACAAAACGAACGAACAGATCCAACACCTGGCTCAAATGCCGCCGTTGGAGCGGCTTGGGCAGCCTGAAGATATTGCCAATGCCGTAGCGTTTCTTGTCGGTGAAGATGCCGGGTGGGTGAATGGTCAAACTATCTATGTAAACGGTGGAATCGTTTAGTCAAAGGAAGGAGGCGTGCCATGAATAAAAATCGTTATCTTTTGGTGAGGTCCTGAATTATTCTGAAGAAATAATTTTCCATAATAACAGCAGCCTTCTTCCTATGCAATGGTGCTTATTTTATGCAATGGTGCTTATTTTATGCAATGTTGGGTTTAATTTCCGTGCATTCCGGACCGGAACGACCGTTGACTTTGCTATTTAACCGCCGGACCGGCAAGATTTTAAATTAAGCGACCAATTCTAAAAAATGAATCAGGTGTCTCAAATCGGCACCAGTGAACCCTACAACTCGTAGGGCTCGCTTTTTTCAAAAAGAGCAGACTACCTCCAAAACAAGGTCCGTTTTTTGTATGGAAGACCACCCCGGACTTTCCCTGTGAGTCAGCCCAAATTTCTTTCGCCTGTACCCTTCTCCCGAAAAACTTATGACTCACGAGTTTTTGAATTATAAAGACTCAATTCGATTTTCTCTCAGCATTAATCAAATATCAGTAATCATCATGCTCTACATCACCATCACCATAGTCCCAGGTCATATCTGAACAAAAAAACGTTACAGAGTTATTTTTTGAGATATTATGCCATCTGTGAGAACGGTTTTTAATGTTTCAAAAGCAGGTGCTTCGTCTGTAAGGTATATTTCACGTTTTCCTGACTGGCATTTGTTGAGGTTAATTTTTTCTAAATATTCAAGAATGGCTTCTGAGGAATCAACGATTTTAAGGTCAGGATATATTGAGTTTATTGTATTTTTCAAAAACGGGTAGTGTGTGCATCCGAGGATTATTGTATCCACTCCGTCATTCACCAATGAGTCCATGTAGTGATGAACTGCGCTGCGGGCTATTTCGGTATCTACAAGCATCTCTTCTACAATGGGGACAAAAAGCGGACAGGCTATCTGGCTGATTTTAATATTTTTATTCAGTTCTTTGACAGCTTTTACATAAGATTCGCTTCTGACAGTCGCTATAGTTCCGATAACACCAATATAACCGTTAGTAACTTCTATAGCTCTTTTTGCACCAGGCTCAACAACACCAATAACATTTATTCCAAATTTCTTTCTTATATGTTCTATGGCATAAGATGAAGCCGTGTTGCAGGCTACAATAACTGTATCAATATGAAAGTTTGATACAAGGAAGGACGTACATTCCAAACTATATCTTATTATTGTTTCCGGTGATCTGTTCCCGTATGGAACTCTGGCTGTGTCACCGAGATAGTGTATGTCCATTTCGGGATAATTTTTATTTACAGTCTTATAGACTGTGAGTCCGCCTATTCCCGAATCAAAAATTCCAACTGCCACAGTCTATATTATCCCCTGTTTCAATACCTTCGGCACTGGGCTCCAACTATTCCAAGATGTATTTTTAGTCTTGAACCCTCAACATTATGGAACCCTATGCGGCTCTTTGCATTGTGAGGATGCTCTCAAGGCTCAAGGCCTCCGACATGATTCCCAAAGCAACTGCCGGAACCTTTCCGGTAGTCCAATGAGGTCGAACATAATTGTGTATGATTTGATGAACATTCAGGGTTCGTTGTAAGCCATGCTCTGCTTTAGCGTATGTGTTTGTTTTTCTTCTGAAAGTACTGTTTCTTCTCCTCGTTGCAGCATTCTGAGCCTCAAGATGGTTGGCGTGGATTTCATTTTTAGCCAAACGCTGATCAGTGTCAGGGTGTTCCCGTTGAGTTACTTGGTATTTTGGACGTTTGCGGCCTTTCTTTCGTTTTTGATCACCCTTGTTTTTCACACGCACTTTGACGCCTTTGGGTAGCGTTTTGGGGGGACGCCCAGCCCTTCCTGTTTTCAAAACCTCCGAACATAAATCAAACAGCATGTTGCCATAACGTCTTTCTCCATCCGAGAGAAAAGTCAGGTCTTTGGTATGATGAACATATTTGCATACAGTTTTCATAACCGACTTGAATAATGCGGCATTTTTCTTACCACATCGTTGGTCTACAATGAACCGGCTGGCTCGCTCTATGATGACTGCAGTCCACCCTTTGGAGTCCGAAGGATCGGTACGCTTTCCCACCACGGTGTATATCTCATCCCCTTCAAATGTGAGGGAGACAAATTCATGACAAAAGGAATAGAACATCAGCGTTGCTTTCTGGTCTCCAAACAGTTGCTCCCAGCGGGCAATGGTAGCTTTATTCGATCCTAATATCCGGCCGGTTGCCCGAAGGCCAGGGCCCTCGCTGCGAATCCGCAGTGCAGATGCAACCTTGCTGATTGGTGTCTTCAAATTTTCCATGGCTGTATTGCTGGTTTCAGCAAATAACCGATTACAGGCTTCACATCGAATCAGATGTCGAGAACCATTATGTACCGTATTGTAAATCCTAAAAGGAGTTGTGTCGGATGATCTGCAGCTTGGGCATCTGGGAGCGTTTTGAGGTTTCATGGTGACTATAAAACACAAAACCAGTGTTTTGAAAAGAGGAGGCTTGAATTATTCGAGCCCAGTGCCTAAAAAGTCCAAAATCAATTTAACAGGTTAATATTATTGGCTAAAATTCGATTTTTAGCTTGTATTAAAAATATTTATTTTGTATAACATACTCTATGTTATCAATAACTTATGGTTGACTAAATGATTAAAACAAATGACCACAATCAGCTCCACCTTTTCGATCCTTGGGACTTTTTAAGCCCGAAGCGCAGGAAATTGCTCGATGACTCCTGGGCAGGGCTTTTTCAAAAAGAAATCCTCCGCTCATTACCGGTCAATCTGATCAAACCCTATTTCTCAAGAGAAGCAGGACGTCCTACAAAGGAACTCTTCACCATGCTCGGTGTTTTGCTGCTCCAGCAAGCTCATGATCTTACTGACGAAGAAACCGTATCGCAACTGGCATTCAATATTCAATGGCACTATGCCTTGAATTTAACGGAAGAATCGGATGCCGCCAAATATCTATGTTTGAAAACCCTGTGGACCTTCCGTCAACTCATGATCGAAAAGAAACTGGACAAAACCCTCTTCAATGCTATTACAGACAAACTTGCAGCAGTGTTTGAAGTCAATTCTGACAACCAAAGAATCGATTCGGTCCATGTTAAGTCAAATATGCGACGGCTGGGAAGAATCAGTATCTTTGCAGCGAGTATCAATAAATTTCTGGTTAACCTGAAACGCAAGCACCCTGACCATTTTTCCGGTATCAGCACCGATATTATCGGGAAGTATATTTCGGAAAAGGCATTGTCCTGCTTTTCCATGGTAAAACCCTCTGATTCAGCTAAAACTCTTGCAAGTGTCAGCAAGGATCTTTACCATCTGATCCAGGAATTTAAAAGCGACTCTGATGTTTCATCCATGTACAGCTACAAGCTGCTTGAAAGGGTTTTGAAAGAGCAGTGCAATCTGGAAGTTGATCCTGAAAGTGGCCAGAAGGTTGCGCTTAAAGCTCCAAAAGAGATTCCTTCAGACTCACTTCAAAATCCTTCAGACCCTGATGCGACCTACAGCGGACATAAGGGACAAGGTTACCAGGTTCAGGTGATGGAAACCTTTACAGAAACAGAGGATGAAGATGAGAAGGCCGGAACCTTGAATCTTATCACTCATGTTGAGGTGGAACCTGCCTCGGCAAGTGATGCCAATGCTCTTATCCCTGCAATTGATGCCGCCAAGCAGAGAAACCTTTCTCCCAAAGAACTCCAGGCGGACTCTCTTTATGGAAGCGATGAGAATCACCAGATTGCCCAGTCAGATGGAATTAATCTTGTTTCGCCCACCATGGGAACGACCAAAAAGGAAAAGCTCAGCCTTACTGATTTCAACCTTGCGGCAGATGGGCAGATCATAACATGTCCGCAAGGGCATGCCCCGGTTTTTAAAAAGAAAAAGAAGGAACGGATTACCCAAGGTTTTCCCCTTGATACCTGCATGGGCTGCCCTCAACTGGAAGATTGCCCGGTAAAACAGGGGAAAAAGTACGCGTACAGTCGATATACCGCTAAGGCTGCAAGGATCGCCCGAAGAAGAGCTTATGAACAGACAGATGAGTTCAAAGATAGATATCGGTGGCGAGCCGGAGTCGAAGCAACAATGTCCGAATATGATCGACGAACCGGGGTGAAACGATTAAAATATCGAGGTCTCCAAGCAGTAAGGTTCGCGGCAACCTTAAAAGCAGCAGGAATCAACCTCTTCAGGGCAACTATTGTCCAGAAGGCGCTTAGCTATGCATAAAGGAGGCATAGGGGAGCCCTTTCGGGGTGTAATACACTGCTTTTTGGAATGTCAAAGAGCAATTTGGCTTATAAAAATTGTTTTTTAACAAGTTTTGATCATATGATCAAAATAGTGTTCAAACTCAAAAACAGGAGCTTGATTTGGGCTCTGACTTTTTACAGGACCATCAATTTTAAATCTTCTTCCGCCCGATTTTAATTTTCAGGAAACTTCAGCTATAACAACGAAAGGCAAGAATAAATTTAATATATTTATACTCCTGTTGTTCTTGCTGATTTGGTTATGGAAACATCCAGGCGCCTGCAGGCGATAATCTCCGCTGGTTCTGGAAACGTTTTTCTTTTTGGTCTGTAAAGAGGAAATAAGCAGGGATAAAACAATGACGGGCAGCCGGAAGGCCATAGGCTGAAAAATCTTTACCGCGAGAGCCGATGGCGGGAAGGGATCAATTGCAACATCCTCTCCACGCGCTGGCTTACGCCTGGAACGGTGAAGATTTCCTGGTGCTGGGTGTTAACAGCCGGATTCCAAACTGGGAAGTACGCTTGGGAACGCTTCACCGGCTCAAACCACGATTTTGGTCACGCGGGAACTGATACCCGGGACCGTGGCCTCCCCAACACCTCCGCGGCCAAGGCCCATGAAGGAAAAAGCATCACGAACGATTTTAAAAAATGATCTGGGAAAATTCGGCAAGGGGAACCTGATGGGGAGCTGCCAACGGGAAAAAGTGCTGACTGAGCATTTTAGACCCTCTATTGATACGGGTTTTGGTGGTGGGACGCGGGTTCAAATCCCGCTGCTCATTTAGGTAAGTTAGGCAGTTTTAGGCAGGAATATAAATACATAACCTATTGTTTTTTAAGAAATAATTGGCGGAAGCACATGGGAATCGAACCCACCCGCGAGGGTATCAGCCCCGCACATCGGATTTGAAGTCCGAGGGCCCCACCAGTGAGCCGCGTGCTTCCCCAATTCATACGAATATACTTTGAGCCCACTGCTTGTCAATTTGTTTTAAAAAATCCTACAAATTGAGATGTTGCAGATATCCTCTTGGTGCAGTCCCTAAATCCAAATCTACTACTCGTTTTCTAAAAGCACTGGTTCTTTGATCATCTGATGAACTTCGTTCCAGGATGTACACCGTACCAAGTTTTCATGTATGGCGCATTCCCGGTTCCAGGGCCGGTGGATCAATGCCGTGGGTACCCCCATGTTCCGGGCCAGAAAGAGAGCCATGTCCGGAGAATCCTCCACGGCCAGGTCGTAATCCATCATGGATAACTCTTCTTTTGAAATGGCCAGGGGCATGTCGTTTCCGGGACGGTTATACTTATCCACCATGATGAATCCCCTGAAAGGTACATCATGTCTTGCTAACCAGGTCAGGGTCGCGTCCTGGGCTGAAGTGGGACGCCCCGTTACAATATCAATAACGTGCCCCATGTCAGCCCATTCCTTCAGGGTCTGGACTGCTCCTTCCACCGGCTCAAAGCCAAGAAGAAAATCCGGCTGATGAACCAGCTCGAAAAAATATTGAAACTCGTTATCCGTCAATTGAAAACAGCGTTTCAGATCAAAACCTGTCAAGTCTTCAAAAGAGACTGTTTTACCGAACGTTTGGGCCACAACTCCCGGATAAGTTTCTGTGGTTCTGGATACAACATCATCCACATCCACATATATTGTTTTGGGTTGAAAGCCGTTCACCAGTCCGCCCCTTCCTGTTACATATCCAATATGTCATTGTTTTCCATCACAAGGCTTTTAGCAAAATATCAGGCGTTTTGCAAAATCAATATTAAAAATGGGAGGAAAGAGTTCCTCCCTGCTCTCTGGTTCTATTATAATCGGTGAAGTCGGACTTCACCCGCCTTAAATTTTTCCCACAAGATCCAAACCCGGTTTCAGCGTTTTTGCACCCTCTTTCCATTTGGCAGGGCACACTTCATAGGGATTTGCCGCGATGTACTGAGCCGCCTTTACCTTCCTTAGCAACTCATCTGCGTTACGGCCAATACCGTTGTCATTAATTTCGGCAAGTTTTATCTGCCCTTCGGGATTGACAAGAAATGTGCCTCGGTACGCAAGGCCTGCGGACTCAATGTAAACCCCGAAGTCCCGGGAGAGTTTGCCCGTGGGATCTGCAAGCATGGGAAACTTTATTCTCTTGATGGTCTCTGAGGCATCATGCCATGCCTTGTGCGTAAAATACGTATCCGTGCTCACACTGTATATTTCCACACCCAGTTTCTGAAATTCGTCATAGTTGTCAGCCATATCTCCTAATTCCGTGGGACAGACAAAGGTAAAGTCTGCCGGATAAAAGAAAAAGACTGACCATTTCCCTTTAAGATCATCCTGGGTGACTGCCTTGAACGTTTCATTGTGATAGGCCTGGACATTGAAATCCAGAATTGTTGTATTGATTAACGTTTGCATTGTGTTGTCTCCTTGAATCAATTATTTAATATACTCACCTTTTAAAACCCAAAAGGGAAAGCGTTTAACCTGGGAGACACCTTCTCATAAATTCTTATAACTTAGAAATATTCAATTACTATTAATTAATAGGATGAAACTATCACAATAAGAAATTCTCGATTGCTGAAAAGCCATGAATTTGATTAAATGCAACCATGAAAATTAAAAACGTAAAAACACCTGATTTACAGATCACTTTGTTTGAAGCTGCACCCGGACAGTTCTGGTGCATTCTGGGCCAGAACCGGTCCGGTATTGACACTTTTTTTAACTTGTTGGCCCCAGACCACCCGCAGATACGGGGCGCTGAAATCTGTCTACCCAAGGAGATGGGAATCTTTTCCTTTGCCGGGCAACAGGAGGTCTTTGAACAGGAACTTAAAAACGACGACACTGACTTCATGGACCAGCTTGACCCCGGCACCCCGGCCCGGGCCTTCATTCATAATTCCAATGAATACACAGACATAATCCGGGCCTTTGGCATGGAGCAGGTCCTGGACCATGGTTATCGACAGCTATCCACGGGCCAGACAAGAAAATTGCTGATGCTGGCCAGAATCTGTTCAGGTGCTCAATGGCTGCTGATCCAGTCGCCCTTCGACGGCCTGGACAAGGCAGGGTGCGGGCAGCTTGATCTGGCTCTGGACCATTGCAGGGGTTGCGGGATGGGTATTCTGGCTTTTGTTTATGATCCCGGAGACATTCCTTCCAGTGCCACCCACATTGCTGTTATTGAAAACGGACAGATGCCCCTTCACGGTTCCCGGCAGGAGATCTTACCCCAACTTTTTAAATTGCAGGAACAGGCGAGCTTCTCAGCAGACGTAACTGATTTGAAGCCGGCAGAAAACGCATTTCCCCAAGATGCCGACCCCGAAAAAGTGCCCATTTATAGGGAGCTGGTCAGGCTTGAAGACGGACATGCGGGGTATTCGGGCCGTTCGGTTTTTTCCCATCTGAACCTTTGCATAACCCCGGGCGAGCACACCCTGGTGTCAGGCCCCAATGGCTGTGGCAAATCAACCTTGCTTCAGGTGATCACAGGCGACCATCCCGCCTGCTACCAGAACAAGCTATGGATATTCGGCACCCGCCGGGGCACCGGAGAGTCCATCTGGGAACTGAAGAAAAAAATGGGGATTGTCAGCACAGATTTTCACCGCAACTACCGGGTGGCCGGCAGCGTCCTGGACTGTGTGCTGTCTGGTCTTTATGACACCATTGGTCTGTACCTGCGTCCGGGACCTGAAGACGAAAAACAAGCCATGGCCTGGCTTGAACGCATCAGTCTGGCAGATAAAGCCCAATCCGCGTTTCGCAACCTCTCCTATGCAGACCAGCGGCTGGCGCTCATTGCCCGGGCCCTGATAAAACTGCCCGATCTTCTGGTATTGGACGAACCCACCCACGGACTGGACCGGGCCAATCGCAATGCGATCCTGGATTTTCTGGGTCAGGTGGCAGCAGAAAAATTAAGCACCATTTTATACGTCAGCCACAGGGAGGATGAATTCAGGGACTTTTTTGTCTCCCACATTCACATGGGAAGTTAAGGCGCACAGATAGGTCGCTGCACTCGGATTGCCGCATGGTTACAATGTGAATCGGAAACTATGCAATAGGTTTAATCTGCCACAAGGTTTCTTATCCATTTTTTTGAAAAAAAACGCGGCAATCCAATAATAAGCTTGAATATCTCCTCCAAGGCAATCAGGGCCATAACCCCGTACACCGGCCAGCTAAGGACAAACGCACCTGTGAACGCCATGGGTACGCCAATGCACCACACCGCGCTTAAATCCATAAAAAAGCCGAATTTTGTATCTCCCCCGCCCCTGAACACCGACACCACTGTAGTAAAATTGGTGGTCTTTGTCCAAAAGATCAGGCCTGTTGTCAGCATCAGATAGTAGGCATTGCCGTAGGCTTCTGTGGAAATATTGTAAAATCCCAGGATAAGGTGCCTTGAGAGAATGAGCAAAAGTCCTGCGACCAGTGCCATGGGAAGTTGAGATAAAAGGATGAATTTGCCATAGGCAAACGCCCGTTCGTATCTTTTTGCTCCAATGCTGTTGCCGATAAGAATGGAACCGGCATGGAAAATACCGAAAAAGGGAATAAATAAAAACTCCTCAAAGGTGGAAACTATATTTACCGCAGCAATTGACTGGGTCCCCATGCGGGCATAAACAAGTTTGTACATGCTCACACCTGTGACCCAGAAAAATTCGTTGAGAAACACGGGCCAGCAGGTGGCGATGATCTGCCTGACAAAAGCAAGGTCGAATCCAAGCATTTTTTTTAGGGAAGCGGCAAGGGGATATGGTTTCAAGTAGATAATTGACGTTAAAAGACCTGTTTCAACAAGCTTGGCCGTGCAGGTGCCAATGGCAGCTCCTGTTACACCCAAGGCGGGAAAGCCAAAATTGCCGAAAATCAGGCAGTAGTTGAGTGCAATATTTACAAGCACTGCTGCAAAGGATGATATCAAAGGTGCAATGGCAAACCCCATACTCCTCATATTGGTCATAAAGGAAAAGGTTGCGCTAAAAGGAAGAAAGGCTAATCCCACAATGCGAAGGTATCGTGCACCAAGACCGACCACTTCGGCATCACTGGAAAATAATGAAATCACCACTGAGGGAAAAAACAGGGCTGCTGCGGCAAACACCGCACCAATGGCAAAACCTGCCAGGATTCCAAGACCGGACAATTGATGGATGCGTGAAAGGTCCCCTTTTCCCCAGTACTGGGCCGTAAAAATTGCTATACCCGAGTGGATGCCGAACTGAACAACAAAGGAGATAAAAACAAACTGATTGGCAATTCCCACGGCTGCGACGGCAGCGTCATGGAGCTGGCCGATCATCAGCATATCTATCACAGCCATGGAACAGGTCAGAAGATATTGCAGGGAAATGGGCAAGGCCAGGGTAAAAATCAGTCGTAAAAAAGTCTTGGTGGAAAACCCTTCACCCCGGGCTGTTGATTGCATATAAAAGACCGGCTCCAAATCAAATTATAAGGTTGTATATCAGCAAAATGGCCAGGTCAAGGCAATTACAAAGCACCCGATCCATGGTTTGATTCTGATCCGTATTTGGATTAATGCGGTTTTCCGGCTATCAATCGATTCTGTCATTGGGCAATGCAGCATTTGTGTGGTACCATAGCTGAGAAGTTGAAATGCCAGATCAGCCCATGGCTGTTGCATAAAAGTAATCTAAGAAGTTGCGTGGGCTTTTACATAAAAATTCAGCATCCAATCGTGATACACAAAATTTTCGGAGTACTTTAATATGGTCGTTGGAACAGGACAAATCAAACTCAGGCTTTTTGACATTCATTCTCTAAAAGCCAAACGTTCCATCGTTAAATCAATGATATCGAAACTGCAGAACCGGTTTAACATCAGTGTGGCTGAAATCGACCTTAACGACAGCCATGACTGGGCCCAAATCGGATTTGCCATGGTGGGTAACGATGCACGAACAATCAATTCCAAAATAGATAAAGTGTTTAACATGGCAGACGAACTCGGGCTTGCCATAATCGCTGACACACATATGGAAATTATTCATTGTTAAACGGCTTCTTTCGGAATAGTTGCCCCGTCTTCACCTGCCACAATTATTATTTATTACTATAACGGAATGATAATCCATGGCCCGTCCAATTGCCCTTGGAACCACACACAGATTAAGACTTCTTCTTGTGTCCGACTTTACAGAACAGGCGTTGATTCAGGATATTGAAAACAGAACATTGCCGCCAATAGACCTGACCATTTCCTGTGGTGACTTGCCACCGGAATATCTGATGTTTATAAGAAACCGGCTGGAGGCACCGCTGTACTTCGTCAAGGGTAACCATGATATCCGGTATACCCCTGAGGCCATGCAAGGATGCCGGGATATCCACGGAAAGGTGCTCACTGTCGGCAATTTGAGAATTTTGGGATTAGCAGGCTCCATGTGGTATAATGGCGGGCCCAACCAGTACACGGAAGCTGCCATGAAAAAGCTGCTCTTCCGGATGGGTTTCACGCTTTGGCGCAAAAAGCCCATCCATATGGTAATCACCCATGCACCCCCTTTAGGGATTCATGACAAAGAAGACCTGCCTCACAAAGGCTTTGATGTTTTTAATCGACTCATTGCGCGGCTTGCCCCGGACTATTTCATCCACGGGCATATCCACGAGGATTTTCACCGATTTGAGGACCGGGTGACCCTGTCGGGAAAAACAAAAGTAATAAATACATGCGGGCATACGATTATTGAGGTCTGAGAACATACAATGAATTTTATTAAAAAACTATTTCGCACAGCCAATGGCCCGGCAGCCACTGACCATGTCTCTTCTTTCAATGAAGAGCAGGCCAAGGAAGAGGACATTAAATTCATTGACCATGGCCTTCAAACCATACTCCTTGAGAAAATTACGGGTAGTGTGGGCAAGTATTATGATTTTGATTCAAGGTTCAGACCCAAACAGCACGTATCCAAAAAACGATTCGCTGATATAAAAAAAGCTATGCGTGAAGGAAATAAACTGCCGCCGGTGAATTTATATCAGATCCGAAACGATTATTATGTTCTGGACGGAAATCACCGTGTCGCTGCGGCAAAGGAGCTTGGCCGCACCGAAATCAGGGCAAAGGTGGTGGAGCTTTTATCCGGTAATAAAACCCTTGAAAATATGATCTATGTGGAAAGAAAACTATTCCATGAAAAAACCGGGTTAAAAGAAGTGATCGAACTGACCGAGGTGGGCAAATATAATTTTCTGGAAAAGCAGATCAAAAAACATCAAATTTTCCTGGCTGCCCAGTCCGGGGATGATTGTGATTTACCCAAGGCTGCAAGAGACTGGTTTAATACCATTTACAGACCCTTAATCGCAATCATTGAAAGCGGCAACCTTTTGAACTACTTTCCCCAAAGAACCATTGGCGATCTCTATACATATATCACCTATCACCACTGGACCCAGAGCCAGGGGCGAAGCTATGGCATAGGCATCAGCAGAATAATTCCCAAAACCATGGAAGCCTTCAGAACAGCCATGCTTGAAAGGGAATGTCCTGAATACCCGGAGATGAAGCGCACCATTACCGCCTTTGTTTTTATCAACGTGGGCATGGCGCCCCAGGATGAAATTCTTGACACCCTTTATGCTTTAGAGGAAATCGAGGAAGTGCATTCGGTCCACGGCAGCATTGATATTCTGGTAAAAATGGTTTTGGAACGAAATTTTCTGGCTTCAGACGCAGAAACCATTGCGGAGTTTGTGGATGTCCATATCCGGCGCATTGAAGGCATCAACCGTACCCAGACTATTATCCCCGGGATCTCAAAGGTTAAAAATTACCTGCGGATATGAATACCCAGTCAATTCCCTAAAGTTTAGATGCTAAAATATTTTTTCCCGGTTCTTTGGGGTACACGTATCCGAAGAAATGTTTAACAAAATAAAATATATATGATACGTTCAGGATAAATAATGTTTATTGACGATAAAATTCATCTTCATATTGTTTCAGAGGATGACATACAAGAAATCTATAGTGCATAACAATTCTGCTGACAAAAGGAGAGGCTTCTTCACAATTTTGTTATGTCGCTGTTAAAGAAAATTCAGGAGGAATAATGACTCAAATCAATCCGAATCATCTGTATGTGGATGCCGACAATAACATTAGCGCCCAAGGTGAGCAGCCAAAACCGAAAAATCGTGCGGCCTTCCTGCAGCTTCCGGCAGAGTTGGAAAAAGATGTGAATGCCTATGTCAACAAACTGGCCAAGGAGAGAAATATAGAATGGAACAGTGAGGTGGAAGACGGAAAAAAAGATCTTTTTCAATCACAGGGCTGCTTTTTAGTTATATCTTTGGAAAAAATTGAAGCTGTGATGAAAGAAATCAATAATTGCCTGTCGTTAAGTGAAAGCGACATGGATGAAATAAAAAAGAATCTGAAACACGCTCTCGACATTATAAATGGCATGTAACTGATCTTCTTTTTTATCTATTTTTTTCATATTTTCTTTTCATATTTCATTGAAAAATAAAAACTGGGCAAGTTGTTGAAACCTTGCCCAGTTTTCTATTTACATAATAAAATTAAAAATCAATTTTATTATT
Source organism: uncultured Desulfobacter sp. (assembly GCF_963665355.1). Lineage (GTDB taxonomy): Bacteria > Desulfobacterota > Desulfobacteria > Desulfobacterales > Desulfobacteraceae > Desulfobacter. Next base: position 1,335,736 of record NZ_OY762229.1, on the reverse strand, counting down.
TACATCGCTTGAATCTTAACCAACAAATTCAACCTGGCTTGCAGGAGTCCGGCAATCCATGATGTTACCGCGAGATTTGTGGTCAGCGATTTCAGCAGAGCAACCCACCATACGACCAAGCAGGAACATGATAAATGCGATATCCTGCATTGCCTTGGCATCAATTTTTCCGCTGTTAACGTCTTTCCACAGAAGATCCAGAGAGATGGTGGCGATAACGCCGTCAATGTTAACGCAGAATACGTTTTTGGTGGCACCCACGTCAAACATTGCCTGTACCAGGTAATGATAGAATACCTGGAAGTGGTTGATCTCGTTTCTTTCAGTGAACAGTTTGTCCATGAAAACTTCGCGCGGATCGTAGTTAACCGGTTTTCCCTTGAATACAGGATGGTTTACGCACGGTACCTTGAAGTAGTTCATGACACCTTCGCGTTTTGCGGTTTGTTTGGTTTCCAGGTATTTATTTGCAGTAGCCTGGGCCAGTTCTTTCATCTTGGCATTGCGTTTGGTGTCATCGGGTTCCAGGTACGGGTCAAAGTCGCCAAAGGCATCTTTGAGGAACTTGATGGCTTCAAAACCGTTGCCGCCATGGTCACGACCAGTGTTGTTCATCCAGCCGGAGTAGCATGTAGCGATGAAGTTACCACCACTGACGGATTCCTTGGCACCCTTGGCAGAGATGGTGCCCGGGCCGTTGGACATCAGCAGGTTGAGCAGGCCGTTGATGGCAAACTGTTCTTTGTCAGCCGGTTCGCGGTTGAACAGCAGTTTAAAGCAGGTTGTGGCAAAGTCAGTATTCAATACGGACAGATCGCATGCGGCCATGGATTTGTAGAAATCATTGACCTCATACTGGGGTGCGCAGCAACCAACCAGAACGCCGTTGCATGCCAGATATGTAGAAATTTCATGAGCGGTTTCAACGGTCATCTGCCTGTCAACCAGAGGAGTCCAGATAAGGCTTAAGTTCATGGCAGCCAGAAGCAGAGCAAGTTTGTTTACATCGCTGTTTGCTGCGGCATATTTCTGGGCATATTGGGTGAATACTGTTTCCAGACCTTCTTTTTTCAACAGGTCACCGAAGAATGCAGCAACTTCGGCTTCTTTAGCAGTGGTTTCGCCCTGGGGCATAATCTTCTGGGTTGCTTTTTCAGTAGCAAGCGCATCGTTTACAGAAGCATCACCAAAGATATCAACATAGAAAAGGTCGATCATCTTTTTGGTCATCTCTGTCATGTCCTGATACAGTTTGCAGTTGCCGGATGTCAAAACTGCTGCGCCAAGATATGCGTTGGGCAGAGCGCCGTTAGCGCGGGCGCGGGCTGTGATATCCATGTACTGTGTACCCAGAGCTGTGAAATAGTTCATTACCGCATTTGCAAGCGGCAGATATTTCATATCGGGCATTACGGAAGATACTGCAAAGTAGTTGGAAAGAGCAAACTTCTTTACAACAAGATCAAGAACCGGAACACCATGAACTTCGGTAACATCGGTTTTCGGGTTCATGCGGCTTGCGCCGGATTTGTTGCGCATAGCTTCTCTGGTCAGCTGGGCACCTACCTGATTACCAAGTTTTTTAATGGCTTCGTTGTAGGGTGCCATGGCTTCAACTGCAGTCATTTTCAGTTTTGCAGGCAGGTCAAGACCCTGTTCATTTACAAACCAGGGTTTCAGGCTCAGGTCGCCAAAGGGTGCAAAATCGGTGTTTTCACCGATCTCTTTGTAGACGGCGGCCATAGCTGTGGGAGCATCCTGGATGGATTCAATTCTGACACCCTTTTTGCCAGCTTTGGGTTTGTCAGGGTTAAACATATCCACGCCAAAATATGAATCAAACCATTTCTCTTTTGCAAGGGCATCGTCACCGCCACCAGCGATGGCGCCGGCATGACCAACCGCGCGGCTCAGGTTTGCTTTCCAGCGACCGGTTACGCAAGCTACGATGGGTTTGGTCAGCTTGATGGTGCCGTCGGCAATCCAGTCAAGGGCCAGTTTTTCATAATATCCGCCGGGCTCAATGTAGCAGAAGATCGCTTTGGTACGCGGATCATTTTCTGCGCAGTAGAGGAATTCGGGGAAGGCAAAGTGAATATAAAGGTCCTTACCTGAACTCAGTACGGTGGATGTACCGAAACCGGCAGTTTTCAGGTATTCAGGGATGGTGGTACTGAAGTTACCGGAGTTACTGAAAACAGCAACGGAACCTTTAACAAGTGATTCACCAGGGTTGTTGCCGCCCAGAGCGCCGCCAACGCGGACCTGGTCCCAGGAGTTGCCGATACCCAGGCAGTTTCCGCCAAATACGTCTATTTTGTTTTCCTGTGCGATGGCGCGGATGAACGCAGCATCTTTAACACCAACTTTTTCTGTCAGGATAACGATTTTGGTCAGATCGGGGTTCTGGGCAATCAGTTCGGCTGCAGCAGCAGCAACAGCTGTGGGGGGCAGATAGATAACACCTGTATCAAATTTGATGCCGGCGTCAACAATCTCTTTAATGCTGCCGTAAGCAGGAATATCACCAATTTTGGTTTCCAGTTTTCCACCGGATTTTCCGTATTGAACACCAGCAACAATGTTACCGCCGGAGAATTCATGTGATGTGGGGGTTACGCCTTTACTTTCACCGCCCAGAATGTTCATCACTACGCACCGGGTCTCTTTATTTGCTATTTCTTGTAGATTATTTACTCCTACGTAGTAGGGGAAGGGGTTAGTTTGGCTCATAGCGTCTCCAATAAAATGATTTATTTTCTGGTTAATTTGCTAAAATGCTTTTGATTTATAGTTAAATCTTCAGATTACCTTTGACCTTTGTTCTTGACTTAAGCAATTAAATTATTTTTTATTTGCTATAATCCAGTTATCCAGTTCCATGGTGTAATTCAATACACCAATCATACTACTGTCGAAACCGAACATTTTATAAGGAACTTTCATACTGTCAAGAAGATCTCGGGCATAAATCATTCCCTGCACAACGTTTGGCCCACCACGACCGATTACAACCTGAACATTGGGATTCAGTGCAATGTTTTCTCTTAATGCATCCAGCATCGCTTTGATGGTAACGAAAATATCGGTGTTGTTGGCTTTACCACCAATAATCTGAACAATGTTGGCATTTTTCAGGAAGTGTTTGTAGCAAATGCTTGCAATCTCTTTCATCTTTGCATAGGGCGGGTTTCCACCAAAGTCAGATGAGAACATTGCTTTGTCGCCCAGAACCTCAGTGGCTGCACTGTTGGCACCGCCGCCGAACATGAAGGGCAGGATGGTTCCGTTGGGGTTGAGCTCCACAACGTCGCTCTGTCCCTGGTAGGTTCTCAGCTGGTTGATTTCAGTTTCGAACTCAGTCAATTCCGTAGCAAATACTTCTTTGGGGAATTTAATGCGGGTATGTGCGGGATCGTCCTGGTCTAAAGCGGCTTTAACGTCGCAAGCAACCGGAAGAGGGCGTTTGCCTTTTTTCATACGAATGGGGTTCAGCTCAATCATGGTCAGACCATAATTGTTGTAAAGATCCCACAGTTTGGGAATCTGCTGTACCAGCGGGCTGATAAAAGCTTTGGGGCATCCCAGTTTGATCAGGGCATCATTCACATGGTAGCCTCTAAGACCTTCGTTGGGGTTAAACGGAATGATCGCTTTTTTCTCGGGCGGCAGCTCTTCAACTTCAACACCACCTTCAACAATCAACAGCATGGTCGGTGTTCTGGTGATGGTAGAAGTTGTGATACTTACATAAAGCTCTGCGTCGGAGGCAACAAATTCTTCGAATGTGCAGCCGTTTGCTTTGTGAGTTGTATTACCCTGTTTATATTCGGCAAAGCAAAGATCTTTTCTGGCCTGGTTGGCATCGGCATAGTTGTCGACAATTTTTACCAGACCTGCTTTTCCTTTTTTACCGGCGCTGCCCATGAAAGACGGTTTTACAACGACTTTGCCGCCTTTTTTGATCAGCGCTTCAATCTGTTCTTTGGTAGCATTTTCTGTCAGGGTCTCTGCTACGGGGAAATCAACCGTGTCCATCAATTGCTTTCCGTATTTTAATCCAGTTAGTTGCATTTTTCCTCCCTGATAATTGTAGTGAATTTCGTTAACATAATACTTCTCAATTCATTTGATATTACCAACAGACCACATTTTAGGCACCTTGCTCTTTGAGAAAACAAAATGCCGTTTTTTACAAGCATCTAACATTAACCTTATCGCAATGTCATCCTGACCGGAGACTACTTAAAGGGGTCGTTAGCTGCCTTTTCCCGTTGCAAGAAGGTTAAAGTTAAAGTTTACCCCCCCTTAAACTTTTTCCCACACAAAGCCTCCTTTCTGTTTGGGATTTCCTAAATTTAAACGGTTTTTTTAAAGATCTTTTTTCAAGCTCAGGTTTATATAGGATAGGAACTTCCGTTTTGTCAATAGGATAGTATAGCCAAATTTCACTGCCGAAATTTAATATGCCTTCATAAAAAATCGAGCAGGTATCAGTCATGGGGTTTTAACCTCAATTTTAAAGCACCATCTGTTAGCTTTCAAAAACTATCGTTTAAAACCATTCATTTGTTTATCATCACATTTGGCATCTGTATACCGACGCTAATGGCGCAGTGGATTTGCCTGGGCCAGCAATTTTGGCGGGATCAAGACCTGCAGACAAATCTGTAAAGGAGCCTGAGCAGCTTTTTCTTTTTTCTCCGAGCTTGAATGATAATACGCCTTGTGACATATTTAGTTGCACCCTCTGGTGACCAGCTTTTCAATTCCAGGACACTATAGCGACTTGATTCATCAAGTGCAAACAATTTTTCAAATTTTTTTTAGGGTGGCAGACAGGAAATGGTGTTATCGTATTAGTTAGCTCTTCATTAGTTAGCTTTTCAGGCCTCTGGAAATTAGATAACGGCCTGCCGTTACGTTCACATTGACAGCAAATACCCTGCCCGTTTTATTATATATATATTGACCAGGGCACTGAATTTAATCTATATACATCGGTTGTATATTTTTTAGGAATGAACGCAAAAGATTAAAGATAGAAATACCATGCAGACCATACGCGGATTCAGAGATATTTTACCGGAGCAGATTGCTCTGTGGCAAAAGGTGGAACAGCTCGCAACAGAACTGTTTGAATCATTTGGATACAGAGAAATCCGTATCCCCATTGTGGAAAAGACAGAGCTGTTTGCCCGGAGTATCGGAGAAACAACCGATATCGTTGAAAAGGAAATGTACACCTTTGAGGACAGAAAAGGGGAGATGCTGACATTGCGGCCCGAGGCCACAGCATCCATCTGCCGGGCGTATATCCAGCATAAAATGTATGCCGCCGATCCCGTGCGCAAATTTTATCTGACAGGCCCCATGTTCCGCAGGGAGCGCCCCCAGAAAGGCCGCTATCGCCAGTTCTATCAGATTGATGCCGAGGTTTTCGGGGTGGACTCTCCCTATATTGACAGCGAATTAATTTTTCTGCTGCACACATTGCTGAATCGCTTAGGACTTGAAGGCCTTTCTGCCCATATCAACAGCCTTGGCTGCCCTGCCTGCCGCCCTGATTTTCAAAAAGCCCTGCTGGATTTTTTAGGTGAACGCAAAGAGAATCTGTGCGAAAACTGCCAACGAAGACTGGTTAAAAATCCGTTGCGGATACTGGACTGCAAGGTTGACACATGCAGACAGGCCCTTGAAGGCTCACCTGCCACAGTGGATCATCTGTGCCCGGATTGCCGGACCCATTTTGAAATAGTGAAAAGCAGCCTGGAAAAACTCGGTGTGGATTTCACGGTGGACAATACCCTGGTCCGGGGGCTTGATTATTACACCCGTACGGCCTGGGAGATTCAGACCACAGCACTTGGCGCCCAGTCCGCCGTTGCCGGCGGCGGCCGTTACGATCGCCTGGTAGAAGAGCTTGGAGGCCCCCCGACACCGGCCATCGGATTCGCCATCGGGTTTGACCGGCTGGTGGAGGTCATGGAACAGCTTGGTGACCCGATATGCGAAAAAGGCCCGGACCTTTTTATTATCAGCCTGGGGGAAAGGGCCCAGGATTATGCATTTGAATGGTCATGCAGACTCAATACCATGGGCATAAGAACCGATACTGATTTCCGTGGAAAAAGCATGAAAGCGTTAATGAAGCGGGCAGACAAACTTAATGCTGATTTTGTTCTCATTGTCGGGGACAATGAGCTTGCCCAGCAACAACTTGTTCTGCGCAATATGGCGACAAAGGAACAGACTGAACTCAGCCTGGATAACCTGGTGAATGACCTGGCACAGATCATTGGTTTTTGAGCGGCCCGTTGGCGGGGCGTCCGAAACACAGGGTGTCAATTAGATACCAAAGATATCAATTATTAATATAGTTATGGAGTTTAAGATTAAAAGTGACTGATTTACTTGGAGATATGAAACGAACACACTCCTGCATCGAGCTGACAGACAGCCACACGGGGCAGGACGTTGTACTCATGGGATGGGTTCAGCACCGCCGGGACCACGGCGGTGTTATTTTTGTGGACCTTCGGGACCGGGAAGGCATTACCCAGGTTGTATTTGATCCGTCGGTCTCAAAAACTGTCCATGAAAAAGCCCAGGAAATCAGAAGCGAATATGTTCTGGGCATTAAAGGCAAGGTATCGGCAAGACCTGCTGATATGGTCAATTCCAGAATGACCACCGGTGCCATAGAAGTGCTTGTGGACGAGCTGCGAATTTTTTCCAGGGCCAAAACACCGGCCTTTCAGATTGAAGACCGGGTTGATGCATCGGAAACCATACGGCTCCAGTACCGCTATCTGGATTTAAGGCGCACCCAGCTTAAAAACAATATTCTGGCCCGGCACAAAACGACCATGACTGTTAGAAATTACCTGGATGCCAACGGATTTATAGATATTGAAACACCGTTTCTGACCAAAAGCACCCCCGAAGGCGCCAGGGATTATCTGGTTCCCTCCCGGGTCAACCAGGGTGACTTTTATGCCCTGCCCCAGTCCCCCCAGCTGTTCAAACAGCTGCTGATGATTGCCGGCTTTGACCGCTATTACCAGATTGTCAAATGTTTCAGGGACGAGGACCTGCGGGCGGACCGTCAGCCCGAGTTTACCCAGATTGATATGGAGCTCTCCTTTGTGGATGAGCATCAGGTGATGGAAATTGCCGAAGGGCTGATCAAAGGTATTTTCAAAAATGTGCTGGACATGGATTTTTCCGAACCTTTCCCCAGCATGACCTGGGCCGAGGCCATGGATCGGTTCGGATTGGACCGCCCGGATCTGCGGTTTGGCATGGAATTGAAAAATGTGTCTGACATTGTGGCCAATGCTGATTTCAAGGTATTTGCCTCTGTGGTGAAAAACGGCGGTCTGGTCAAAGCCATCAATGCCAAGGGCTGTGGAGAGTTTTCACGACGGGAGATTGATGAACTCACCGAATTTGCGGCAGTTTATAGAGCCAAAGGCCTGGCCTGGATAAAAATAAAGGAAGACCAGTGGCAGTCCCCCATTGCCAAATTTTTCTCAGATGATGAAAAAGAGCTGTTAAAACAGCGGTTGAATCTTGAACCCGGCGATATCGTCTTTTTTGTGGCAGACCAGCCCAAGATCACCAACGAAGCCCTGGGCCAGCTGAGAAATGAACTGGGGCGCCGACTTGGTCTTATTGATGATAATGTGTTCAAATTTACGTGGGTCACCCATTTCCCCATGTTTGAATACGATGAAACGGAAAAGCGCTACCAGGCGCTTCATCATCCGTTTACCGCACCCATGGAATCAGATTTGGACAAACTGGAGACCAGCCCCCTGGAAGTGAACTCCCGGGCCTATGACCTGGTTCTCAATGGCATTGAGGTCGGCGGCGGCAGCATCCGTATCCATGACAGTGAGCTGCAGGCAAAGGTGCTCAAATGCTTAGGGATAGGCGAAGAAGAGGCAAAAGAGAAGTTCGGCTTCCTGCTGGATGCCCTGACTTTTGGCGCACCACCCCATGGCGGCCTGGCATTCGGCCTTGATCGTCTGGTGATGCTGCTGTGCCGGGAGGATTCCATCCGCAATGTCATTGCCTTTCCAAAAACCCAGAAAGCCACATGCCTCATGACCCAGGCGCCTTCAAAGGCGGCCCCGGCTCAGCTCCAGGAGTTGGCCATTAAAACAGTAAAACCATTAAGCTAAGCACCAGACAGAATATTATAGGTGTTCTTAAAATACAAACCGCCCGGAAACAAATAGTTTCCGGGCGGTTTTCTTTGAATATCATACATAACTATAGGAAAGCCTTACTCCTGATCAGTAAAGCCCTTTCAAAATATTGTTTCTGGACTATGCCTGTTTTCTTTTTACATGAAGAATCGGGGTATTAAACACCAGCGCAGAGACCTGCTTGTCATTTTTCACCTTAAGCTCCAATGCCTCTTTATCGATTTCAAAATATTTTGATATCACATTCACGATATCGTTCTGAAGATCTGTCAAAGTGGTGTCGTTCACTTCCAGTTTATCGTAAATCAAAGAAAATTGAAGGCGCTTTTTGGCTTCGTCACTACTTCTTTTCTGGCCTGTGAACCGTCTCAAAAAATCTTGCAGCATTCAATTCTCCTTATTTTAATCCGAAGGTTTTGCTCAGTTTGCTCCATACACTGGTTTTCCGATTCGGTACCTCAATGGGAATATCTTCTCCGTTCAGGCGTTTGGCAATCCTGCGAAAGGCCTGCCCGGCACGGGAATCGTTCTGAAGCACCAAGGGCGTACCGGTGTTGGAGGAGATGAGTACCTTTTCATCCATGGGAACAAGCCCTACCAGCTCAATGGACAGAATATCCAATACATCTTCATGGCTGAGCATCTCACCACGCTCCACACGAACCGGCTCAATGCGGTTGACAATGAGTTTAGGCTCCAGGGAACGTGCGTACAAAAGACCGATAACCCGGTCCGCATCTCTGACGGCGGAGACATCCGGGGTGCAGACAACTATCGCTTCATTGGCTCCCACAGTGGCGTTTTCAAATCCTCTTTCAATGCCGGCCGGAGAATCCATGATCACATAATCAAACTTCTGGCGCAGTTCCTGGGCTACCCGCTCAACCCCAGCCGGTGTCAGCACATCTTTATTATCACTTTGGGAGGCCGGGATTAAAAAAAGATTGTCAATACGTCTGTCCCGTATGGCGGCCTGATCAATCTTGCATTTGCCCTGAACAACATCCACAATATTGAAGACAATGCGGTTTTCCAGACCCATGACCACATCAAGGTTACGCAGTCCGATATCCATATCCACAATGGCGACCCTTTTTCCTTCAAGGGCAAGAGCGGCCCCAATGGAAGAGGTCGCTGTTGTTTTGCCCACACCGCCCTTTCCAGATGTTACGACAATAATTTTTCCTTCCAAATTACACCTCAATAATTATGATTGTTTTTTCTTTAAATCACTTCCGGCCAGGGCATCCGCTTGAACGGATTTTCTTTCATATAATATTTAACCACAATAGCGCCCTGTTCCACACAGGCAAATTCCGGCCCCTGGGCCTCTGCTTCTTCACCGGCTCCAATGGCCGTGATCAACCCAATTTTTACCAAACTCGGATTAAAGGCCAGGGAGAAAATCATGGCACCATCATTTTCCGGGTATCCGGCGTGGACGTTTCCTGCCAGAGTGCCAAGCACAATAATATCGCCGCCTGCGGTGAGCTCGGCTCCGGGATTCACATCCCCCATGATAACCAGATGTTTTCTGGCACTTATTGTCTGGCCCGAGCGCACCCGGCCTCTAAGCATAAGCACGTCGCTTTTATGATGGTTCCAGCCCTTGGACAAATCTCTTTGGCGGCGACGCTCGGTGGGAATAGAGCGTTTTTGGGGAGAAGTCGAAATCGTGCCAAGCTCAAAATTGCTGTCAAGATGTGCCTTTATCCTTTCAACCAGTTCCTGTTGTCCCTCAGCATCACCGATATCAAGGGTCACATCCGCATTTATGGCCAGATGTTTGAGTTTTTTCAACAATCTGTCAATTTCAGCAATAATTTCAGACTCCGGATAGGACGGGTCTATGGTAATCCACAACCCCCCGCCGGCACCTTTGAGTTTGACAGGAGCGGAGTTATCAAAATTTATCATTAAAATCCATATGCAAAGTTGAGATTGGTCCGTACCATTTCTGCCCGGCCTAAAAAAACTGTTCAGAATATGGTTTTAAGAATGTTCTCGAGACTATAGAAAATCAGGAAAAATGTGTCAAGGAATGATGAAATATCACCCCACATATTAAATATGCGGGGTATCAGCCAAGGATCTCCCTTAACTTATGTGAAAAATCCACCACGGAATAGGGTTTAAGAATATATCCTTTGCAACCCTGCCTGAGCATTTCCTGGGCATTTTCATCAATGGCATATCCTGTGGAAAGCAGAACCTTAATTTCAGGGTTAAGTTTTTTCAACGCCATAAATACGTCCAGTCCATCCATACCCGGCATAATCATATCCAGCACCACAACATTGATATCGTTCTTTTTTTCCTGGTATATTTTTAAAGCTTTCTCACCGGAATCGGCTGTGAAAACCGTATAGCCCAGGGCCTTGCAGATAGTTCGCCCAACGTTGAGAATGCGCTGTTCATCATCAACCAGAAGCACGGATTCATGGCCCAGCATCAATTCTTCCTGGGTCAAAGGCATGTCATTCAGATGTTTGTGCTCTGCCAAGGGCAGAATAATGGAAAAAGAGGAGCCGACATTTAAGGAGCTCCAGACATCAATAACGCCGTTGTGATGTTTTACGATTTTTTTGGCAAAGGTAAGACCCAGCCCCTTTTTTTCCGGGAATCGGTTATGATCATGGGAATAAAAGGGTTTAAAAATTTTTTCCAGGGTTTCGCCGTCCATGCCGATGCCGGTATCGGATATGGTGATTTTACAAAAGAACCCGGATTCCAGTCCAAAGGTGTCTGCTGTACCATTTAGAATTGCGGCCGCCTCTGTGCGCACAGAAAGCTTGCCGCCTTCGGGCATGGCCTGCAACGCATTATTGACAATCGCCGTAACCACCTGTTTGATTTTTTCAGAATCGCCTTTAATGATTAACGGTTTGGCATCAAGGCTGACATCCAGGATTATCCGGGGCCCTTTCAGCTTAAGGGTCTCCATCACAGACCGTACCAGCCTGTTGGCATCCATGCGTGTTAAATAAACCTCATCGGCCATGGCAAAGCCGAGCAGCTGGTTGGCAAGATCGGAGCCCTTGGTCACGCAGGACAAAATTTCAATAACATGGCTGTAGAGAGGGTCGGTGGGATTAATATTATTCAGCATTAAGGAGGCGTGCCCCTTGATGGCGGTCAGCAGATTGTTGACATCATGGGCAATGCCGTTGGCAAGTGCCTCCACGGCATCTGTTTTTTCAAACTGGGTTGCAGTTGTAATATGTTCCATGGGGTCCGTATCCTGATGATTGTCCTTGCCGGGGCTATTCCAGGGTGATGATGCCTTCAAGGATGGCATACTTGGTTAATCCGGCCACTGAAAAAATATTGAGTTTTTTCATGATGTTTCTTCGATGGGTTTCCACAGTCTTAATGCTGACCCCCAAAGTCTCGGCAATGTCTCTGGTTTTCTGACCCTCGGCAATCAACTGAAGAACCTCCCGTTCCTTTCGGGAAACATTATTAAATTGGGGCGGTGCCTCCCATGTGCCGGGATCCATGTCCTGTCCTTCGGCATACATTCTTGCAATGGACGGCGTCAGGTAGAAGTTTGTTCGGAGTACCTCTTGGATGGCATCATAGATTTCATCAAAGGCAGACTCTTTGAGAATATACCCGGACGCACCCGAATCAAACATTTTGTCAATAATCTTTTTACTTGAATGCATGGACAAAGCAATCACCCGGGTATGAGGTACCTCCTCCCTGATTTTGGCTGTGGCGTCCACTCCATTTAAGTCCGGCATGGCAATATCCATCATCACAATATCTGGCTTCAGTTTGATTGCTTTTTCAACAGCCTCTCTGCCATTTTTTGCAATATCCATGACCTGTATGCCTCTGTTTTCCAGAAGAGTTTTTAAGCCCTCCCGGATGATGGCATGGTCGTCTGCTATAAGGACTTTTACCTGCATATCGCTCCAAAATATTTTGGAGAATTCTATATTGAAGATCAATTAAAATCAAATAATAATTCAAATTATCTTGTCACTAAAATGGAAGAAATTATTAAATCGGGATAATGGCAATGAGGTCTTTTTTGTTTGCCCAAACCAACAAATATTGATAAAAGTTGCCAGAATAATGGCCATGGACCGACCTGGTCTATGACCCCCCAGGCTCAAATCCACAACAAGACATGAAAGCAACTTAATTGATACTTTCAAAAAAAACATAAATGCCATTTTCCAAGGCGGAAAAATATGATTAAAACGTTTACAGTTGAAGGCCGGCAGGGAACATCTGCCATCCATGTGGGAGCATCCCTGTCCAGCGTAGGAGATTTCCTGCCGGATCAGGGATCTGTGGTTATTGTGACCGATGAAAACATTCTCAAACTCTACGGGTCCTCATTCCCTGCCGGTCATGTGATCACCATCGGTACCGGAGAAAAGGTAAAAGTCCTGTCTACGGTGGAATATATTCTGCGGGAAATGATTTCGGCCGGATGTGACAGGTCAAGTTTTCTGCTGGCCATCGGTGGCGGGATTGTCTGTGACATTGCCGGATTTGTGGCATCTGTTTTTCTTCGGGGAATTCGTTTCGGCTTTGTCTCCACCTCTCTTCTTTCCCAGGTAGATGCCAGTGTCGGAGGCAAAAACGGCGTCAATCTGGATGCCTTTAAAAATATGGTGGGGGTTTTCAATCAGCCCCAATTTGTTTTGTGTGACATCGACATGCTGTCCACCCTGCCGAAAAATGAAATCTCAAACGGCTTTGCCGAAATTGTCAAACATGGGCTGATCAAGGACCTGTCTCTACTGGAGTTTATCGAAAACAACCGGGAAAAAGCCCTGGCTCTGGACCGTGAAACGGTTTTCCGAATGGTGGCGGATTCGGTGGAAATTAAATCCCGTGTGGTCCAGGCCGATGAACGGGAAGCCGGGGAGCGCCGCAAGCTTAACTACGGACACACCATCGGGCATGCGTTTGAAAAGCTGAACCCTTGCGGCCATGGCCGTGCCGTTGCCGCAGGCATGGTGGCTGCCGCCGTGTATTCCCGACAAAAAGGATACATAAATCAGGGGGATGTAGACCGGATCAAAAATTTGCTCTTGGGACTTGGGCTGCCTGTTGTCTTTGATTTTCCCGGGGAAGAGATCATTAAAGCGGCATCCAGGGATAAGAAAAAACAAGGTAATAATCTATTTTTTGTCTTTCTTGAGCAGATTGGACAGGCCAGAGTGGAGAATATCAGTTATGATGACCTCAACGGTTTTATTCGTGGATATTTTGCCTGAAAAAGTTTATTATTTAAAATTGTTATAATACAGGCCCTGGACGAGATATGATAATTCGTTGCTACCCTTAGACGAATTCCCTTAATACACATACAATGAATTTAATGAAATAAGGAGACTTAAAATTATGGCAAGTTTAAAAGGGACCAAAACAGAAAAAAATCTGCTTACCGCCTTTGCCGGTGAATCCCAGGCAAGAATGCGCTATACCTATTTTGCAAGCCAGGCTAAAAAGGACGGATATGTCCAGATTTCAGATATTTTTTCCGAAACTGCCGACCAGGAAAAAGAGCATGCAAAACGCTTTTTTAAATTTCTTGAAGGCGGAGATCTCGAGATTACGGCCACCTTTCCTGCCGGTGTCATTGGCACAACACTGGAAAACCTGAAAGCGGCTGCGGCCGGAGAAAATGAGGAGTGGTCCCATATGTATCCGGAATTCGCCGCCATTGCCAGAGAGGAGGGCTTTGATGCCATTGCCATGGTTTTCGAGATGGTATCTGTTGCTGAAAAACAGCATGAAAAAAGATACAACGACATGGCTGCCAATATTGAAGCGGGTACGGTTTTCAAAAAAAATGCCCCGGTGACTTGGCGGTGTCGCAACTGCGGTTATCTGCATGAAGGAACTGAAGCCCCGGAAATGTGTCCGGCCTGCGCCCATCCCCAGGCTCATTTTGAAGTTCTTGGCGAAAACTGGTAATAAAAACGCAATGATCGCCTGAGCAAAAAATCCTTGTTTGGACACAAAGTGACCCCGATGAGAGACAATGATGGGCGATTTTGTGAGCTGAAATTTATTGGGTCGAACTGTTTTAACATCAATAGGGATACCCTTCACATTAAAGAGTATCCCTATTCACCAGCAACGCTGATTTTTGACGCCTCAAATTGACAAAACCCAATTATGAACTTATATTTACGGCAATTTTAACCTAAAAATAGGAAATAGCTATGGCGGAAAATATTATTGAGCTCAATGATGAAGACTTTGACGAACTTTTAAAAACGTCTGACAAGCCGGTTATGGTGGATTTTTGGGCACCCTGGTGCGGTCCGTGCAAAGCCATTGGTCCTACTGTCGAAGCACTGGCCGGTGAATTTGGTGATAAAATCACCTTTGCCAAGGTTAACGTGGACGATAACCCCATAAGTCCCAGTAAACACAATGTACAGGCTATTCCAACCCTGATTTTCTTCAAGGCTGGAAAGGTTGTTAATCAGATTACCGGCATGGTGCCAAAGGAAAAACTTGAAGAGGCAATCAAGAGCGTTCTTTAAGGAGATTTTCAATGAGTGAGTATGATCTGGTGATCATCGGTGCCGGGCCGGCCGGTTTGACCGCAGGGCTTTATGCGGCCCGGGCTCGGATGAATGTTTTGCTGATTGAAAAATCTGTTCCCGGCGGTCAGATCCTTGTAACGGACTGGATTGAAAATTACCCTGGATTTCCCGAAGGCATTTCCGGTTTTGATCTGGCCGAAAAAATAAAAGAGCAGGCTCTATCCCTCGGGCTGACCATTGAAACCGCAGATGTTAAAGGGCTTGATCTTTCCGGGACGACCAAGGAAGTTATTCTCAAGGAGAAACGGATAAAAACCAAGTCCCTGATCATTGCCTCGGGAGCCTCTCCCAGAAAGCCAGGGGTGGGCGAAGACAAGTTCATGGGTAAAGGGATCTCCTTTTGTGCCACCTGTGACGGTCCTTTTTTCCGGGACAAAGTGGTGGTGGCGGTGGGTGGCGGAGATACCGCAGTCCAGGAGTCCATTTTTCTGACCAAGTTTGCTAAAAAAGTGTATGTGGTCCATCGCAGGGATGAACTGCGGGCCACCAAAATTCTTCAGGAAAGAGCTTTTTCCAACGACAAAATTGAATTCCTCTGGGACAGCGTTGTTACGGGTATGGATGGATTTTTCAGCGTTGAAAAAGTTAAAGTAAAAAATTTAAAAACCGGCAACGAATCCGAAATTGAGGCCAACGGCTGCTTTATTTGGATCGGTATTCTGCCCAACACTGAATTCATAAAAGGTGAAGTGAAAACCGATGAAACCGGTTTTATCCTTGTGGATTCCAAAATGCAGACAAATGTGCCTGGTGTGTTCGCCATAGGAGATGTCAGGGATACACCTTTGCGCCAAATTGCAACGGCTGTGGGAGATGGTGCTATAGCTGCAGTCAGTGCTGAGCATTATGTGGAAAACTTGTAAATTAAAAAAAATTCTCATTTCAGGACTGGTTTTTCTTTTATTGTCAGGGTGTGCCCTGTTTGAAGAAGAGAACCACCAGATGAATAAAACCGCCCAGCAGTTGGCTGCTGAAGGGGCTGCTTCATTCATGAATGAGGATTACGAGGATGCAGTCAAGGCGTATACGGACCTGAAAGACTGGTATCCGTTCAGTAAATATGCCATTCTGGCGGAGTTGAAGATTGCCGATGCCCATTTTCATCTTGAGCAGTACCCCGAAGCAATAGCCGCCTATGAAAATTTTGAAAAAATGCACCCCAAAAATGAGGCCGTTCCGTATATCATAAGCCAAATTGCCATGTGCTGGTTCAATCAGATAGACACCATAGACAGGGATGCAACACCTGCAAAAAATGCCAGGGCCGAGTTTGAACGGTTGATCCGGTTGTTCCCCGACAGTGATTACAGCCTGGAGGCCTTAGCGCATGTAGATGCCTGCATTGACAATATTGCCGGCCATGAGCTCTATGTTGCAAATTTTTATAACAAAACAAAAAAATACAAGGCTGCACTGAAACGCTACCAGTATATTGTGGAAAACTATGCAGGAACCGATCAAAGCCAGATCGCCCTTGAAAAAATCCCCAAGGTGTCTGGGCATATTAAAGCGGCCGAATCCCACAAAGATATAAAATAAAAAGCCTTTACTTTTATTTTAATCTGTTGTATTCATTCTGGGTTTTAATTTTAGAGCGATTTTATTAGGAGTATAATATGTCAAAAGAATGTGCAATCTGCGGAAAAAAACCAATGGTTGGCCATAATGTCAGCCATGCCCATAACCTGAATAAAAGGCGCTTCAACCCTAATCTGCAGAGAGTTCGTGCGGTGATTAAGCCTGGTTGTGTCAGAAAAATTGATGTCTGCACATCCTGTATCAAAGCAGGAAAAGTCACCAAAGCCTCTTAGGTGTTGCAGGGTTAAAGATATTATCAGTGTTAAATTCCGGTATGCTCACGCATACCGGAATTTTGTTGTTTGAATGGGGGGATAGCTATAATATCTTGGAAGCCAGCTCCGCCAGTTCGGAACGCTCACCCTTCTCAAGATTGATATGGGCGTAAAGGTTCTGACCCTTCATTTTTTCAATGATATAGGCAAGGCCATTGGTCTGGGTATCAAGGTATGGATGGTCTATCTGAAAGATATCTCCTGTAAAAACAATTTTTGTGCCCTCTCCTGCCCGTGTGATAATGGTTTTTACTTCATGGGGTGTCAGATTCTGGGCCTCATCCACGATGAAGAACACCCGCACAATGGATCTGCCCCTTATATATGAGATCGGGGTGATAACAATTTTTTCCTCTTCTATCAGTTCTTTGATATTTTTTCCGTTGGACCCGTTCTCATTAAAATGGTTCTGGATGACAGAGAGGTTGTCATACAGGGGTTGCATATAGGGGTCCAGCTTGGAAGCCACATCTCCGGGTAGGAATCCTAAATCTTTGTTGCTCAGCGGGACCACGGGCCGGGCTATGAAAATCTGGCGATAAAATTGCTTTTTGGCCAGGGCCGCTGCCAGGGCCAGCAGAGTTTTTCCGGTACCGGCTTTACCTGAAATGGTGACAAGGGATATATCCGGATTGAGCATGGCATTCAGGGCAAATGTCTGCTCAGAGTTACGCGGTTTGATGCCATAGCAAATTCTTGGCTGAATCAGTTTCACAGTCTGGCTTATACCGTCAAAATAGGCCAGGGCGGACTTTGATCCATTTTTTAATATCACATTTTCATTGGCAAAGAGAGTAACATCCTCTCCAAGGCTTGAGGTGCTTGTTTCATAGGGCTTCTGGTAGAGTTCGTCCAGTACCCGGGAGCTGATGTCATTCACCACTTTCATTCCGGTGTACATCTCGGAGATATTTTCAACAAACTGAGAGTTGTAATTTTCAGTTTTTAAACCGATGGATCTGGCTTTCAGGCGCAGGTTCACATCCTTGGTCACAAAAACAACATTTGTAAAACCATTTTCCTTGGCAATGGAATAGGCAATATTTAGTATTCTGATATCCGGGGTGATCTCGTTAAAGTTGTTTTTAATTATGGGATCCAGGGCGGTGTCCAGGCGAATGGCAATGCGGCCCTCTCCATTATCAATGGGTGCCCCGCCGTTGAGCATCGTATCACTGGACAATGCATCCAGGGTTCTTAAAAAATCCCGGGCATTGCAGTTGATGACATTGTTCCCCTTTTTGAATTTATCCAGTTCCTCTATCACCGTGATGGGAATATAAATGTCATTGTCTTTGAATTGATGAATGCATCCGCTGTCATGTAGGATGACGTTGGTATCCAGGATAAAGATTTTTTTCATACAGATCTCCACATTAGACTATATAGATTTTTAAATTCAGGGGTTGATTCAGGTGTTACTTGAGGACGAAGAGGTGGGATACCGGACCTTCCTTTTCCGGTCTTCTGGTGGGGGGCTGGTAAATTAAAAGCGTTTACCATAGTATTCCAGGTTAAAGTGTTAATGTTCGAGTCGGATCCCACACATTAAAAAAAGTAAATCCAACTATCTTGACCATAAATAAAAATGGCTTTGTTGTATACTTAAATTATGAAAAATTTTGGTTAGGAAATGATGAAGAAACTGTAATATTCCAATGTTGAAATCTGCATATCAAAGCGATCTGCAGTGAAAAAGTTTTGGGAAAGCAACGGGTTACTGATCTCCAGTAATTACCCGTTTAACATCGTTGACAGTTTTAACCCGCCGAAGTTCTGACATGACTTTTTTAAGCTGCCTGGAACTTTCCACCATGATGGTGAAATAAAAAATCCCGATACCTTCGTCCGTTGTTTCTGTGTGCGCGTTTAAAATATTGATACCGGCCTTTGAAATAACCGCCGCAATGTCGGCCAAAAGACCATGGCGATCGTCTGTCTTGATGCAGATGGACGCAGGGTATGATTCATTAATACCGTTGGCCCACTCAACATCGATAATCCTTTCACTGCTCATTTTTAAGACATTAATGCAGTTTTTCCGGTGGATGGCAACCCCCTGCCCCTGGGTAATATACCCGATTATGGGGTCCCCGGGCAAAGGATTGCAGCACTTTGAAAACTTGACCAGAATATCATTAAGGCCTTTTACAATAACGCCGGTGGCCCTTTCGGTGGAGAGCCGGGGAGTTGTTTTTTCAACAACTGAACCATCGGCATCATCCGCTTCTTTTTCAAACTCCGGCACAGCACGCTTCAGCACCTGAAGCGCTGTCATTTGTCCGAATCCCACATGGGCGATCAGGTCGTCAACCGTCTTGAAACCCAATGCCTCAGCCACTCTGGCGATATCACCTGATTTGATCAGAGCATTGAAGTTCTGGCCGCGCTTCCTGAATATTTTTTCGCACAGTTCCCTTCCCAGGGAGTAGCTTCGCTCCTTTTCCCTGGCATTGATATAGGCCCTGATTTTTGTCTTGGCCTTGACTGTTTTGACAAAATTCAGCCAGTCACGGTTGGGATGGTGTCCCTTGGTGGTTATAATTTCAATGGTATCTCCGGTACGCAGTTCATGGGACAGCGGTACCAGTTTGCCGTTGACCCTGGCACCCGTACACTGATCCCCAATCTCCGTGTGAATCCGGTACGCAAAGTCAACGGGAGTGGCTTTTTTGGGAAGGGTCTTAATCTCACCTGCCGGCGTAAACACGTAAATCTCACCGGGATAGAGGTCTATACGCACATTCTCAAGGAACTCATCCGGGTCTTTAAGGTTTTCCTGATTCTCCACAAGATTCCGGATCCAGGCAAACAATTCGCCGGTGTTTTCGTCAATATTGGTCCCTTCCTTATATGACCAGTGGGCGGCAATACCGGATTCCGCTACCCGGTCCATTTCATGGGTTCTGATCTGGATCTCCACCCGCTCGCCCTTGGGGCCGATGACTGTGGTGTGGATGGACTGGTACATATTGGGCTTGGGATTGCCTATATAATCCTTTATTTTATAATAGATGGGTTTCCACATGGAGTGAACCGCCCCCATGGCCGCATAGCACTGGGGAATGGTGTCCAGGATAATTCGGAAGGCAATGATGTCATAAACCTCATCAAACTCTAAACCCTGGGATAACATTTTTTGGTAAATGGAATAAAAGGATTTAAACCGCCCCTTGATCTGGCAGGGCAGCTCCATTTCCTGCATTTTATTATGCAATAAGGTTGAGACTTCTTTGATATACTCCTCCTGCTCATGTTTGGCCTTGTTGACCAGGGTCATGATGCGATCATGCTCTTCTCGCAGGGTGTAAAAAAAGGCAATCTCTTCCAGTTCATTTTTAATCCAGAAGATACCCAGACGCGCAGCAATGGGCGCATAGATATCCAGGGTTTCCTGGGCGATGGCAGCCTGTTTTTCAGGTTTTTTATGGTATTTCAGGGTCCGCATGTTGTGCAGACGGTCTGCAAGTTTGATCAGTACAACCCGGATATCATCTGCCATGGCCAGAATCATTTTACGCAACGACTCTGCCTGCTGGGCCACCTTGGTGGTTTCATGCAGGGCGGACAGCTTGGTCACACCCTCCACAATATGGGCCACCCCGGGGCCAAACATATCGGTAATATCTTCTTTGGTGGCAGGGGTGTCCTCTATCACATCATGAAGCAGGGCTGCAGAAATACTCTCCATATCCAGCTTCATGTCTGCCAGAATGTTGGCCACCTCTAGGGGGTGGGACAGATATGGTTCTCCGGAAAGCCTAACCTGTCCTTCATGGACCCGGGCAGAATATATATAGGCCCGGTCAATGAGCGAAACATCCGCATCTGGACTGTATTCATAAATTTTATCCAATATGTCGGTTATTCGAATCATTTTACCCTACCGGTTGATGCTTTGCCCTAAGCCTAATAAGCCTTGGCAAACAGAACCCGCCGCTCACTTTTTGCGCCACAGTAAATACAGGTTCCCGCTTCATCGGGGCTGTCAAAGGGAATACAGCGAATGGTCACGGACAGATCTTGTTTTATTTTTTCTTCACACGCCCCTGATCCGCACCAGTGCGCCAGGACGAAGGCGCCGTTGTTATATCCTTGTGCTTTTGTATACAGATCGTAGAACTTCTCTTTTTCATCAATGGAAAAGGTGTTGGCTTCCCGATGGGTTTGGGCACGCTGGAACAGGGTGTCCTGGATGTCATCCAGGATGTCGGTAATTGTATTGACAAAGTCATCCCTGTTGATTCCTTTTTTCTCACCGGTATCCCTGCGGGCCATGAAAACGCTGTTGTTTTCAATATCCCTGAGGCCCAGCTCCACACGTACCGGAATCCCTTTTTTCACCCAGTCCCAGCCCCTGGCTCCGCCGATGTCCCGGCTGTCGATCTCCACTTCCACGGGCAGGCCGTGATAGATCTGTTTTCTAAGGGCGGCTTTCAGCGCCTCAGCGCTTTCCAAAACATTTGAATTGTCAGCCCCTTTCTTGACAATGGGCAGGATAACCACATGGGCAGGAGCAATGCGGGGCGGAACAACCAGGCCGTCATCATCGGAATGTACCATGATCATGCCGCCGATCATCCGGGTGGATGTTCCCCAGGAGGTGGTCCAGGCAAAGGCTTCCTGACCCTCTTCGTTCTGGAATTTGATGTTGGAGCTTTTGGCAAAATTCTGTCCCAGGAAATGGGAGGTTCCGGCCTGAAGCGCTCTTTTATCCTGCATCATGGCCTCAATGCAGGTGGTGTCGTCAGCACCGGGGAACCGTTCGGACTCACTTTTGCGGCCCTTGATGACCGGCATGGCCAGTCGCTCTTCCACAAATTTTGCATAAATTTCAAGCATCTGAAGGGTACGTTCCATGGCCTCTTCTTTGGCGGCATGGGCCGTATGCCCTTCCTGCCATAGAAACTCACTGGTGCGTAGAAACATTCGTGTCCGCATTTCCCAGCGCACCACATTGGCCCACTGGTTCAGAAGAATGGGAAGATCACGATAGGAAGAGGTCCATCTGGACATGGACTCACCGATAATGGTTTCAGATGTGGGGCGGACAATCAGGGGTTCGGCCAGTTCCCCGGCCGGTACAAGGCGGCCGTTTTCGCCTTTTTCCAGCTTGTGATGGGTGACAACGGCACACTCCTTGGCAAAGCCTTCCACATGTTCGGCCTCTTTTTCAAGGTAACTCAACGGAATGAATAATGGGAAATAGGCGTTTTTTACCCCGGTTTCCTTGAACAGGGCATCCATCTGGCGCTGGATGTTCTCCCAGATGGCATATCCCCAGGGTTTAATCACCATGCATCCGCGGACCGGCGAATTTTCCGACATGTCCGAGGCTTTTACCACCTCCTGGTACCACTGGGGATAGTCTTCTTCCCTTGTGGGGGTGATGGCAGTTTTAACTTTCTTTCCCATTTACTTCCTCCGCATTTAAAGTCATTGCGTCAATCTCTTTTATCAGTTCATCCACAAGACACGCCTGGTCAATTTTACGGATGACCTTTCCCTTTTTAAACAAAATTCCCGTGCCGTCGCCGCCGGCAATTCCGATGTCCGCTTCTTTGGCTTCCCCGGGACCGTTGACTACGCATCCCATGATAGCAACTTTAATCCGTGCTGAGCGCTCAAGTAAAGCTTTTTCTACTTGTTCTGCAATTTTAAACAGATTTATCTTACACCGCCCGCAGGTGGGGCAGGAGATCAATTCCGGACCCCGCTGGCGAAGACCCAGTGCCCTTAAAATTTCAAATCCGGTACGGATCTCTTCCACAGGATCCCGGGTCAAAGAGACCCGGATGGTGTCCCCGATCCCTTCGGACAAAAGCATTCCGATACCAATGGCAGACTTGGTGATGCCGGCATAAAGACCACCGGCCTCGGTGACCCCCACATGAAAGGGCACGTCGGTCAATGGTGAAAGCTGCCGGTAGGCCTCCACGGTACGCTCCACATCCGAAGCCTTGAGAGAGACTTTAATATCATAAAACCCCAGGTCCTCCAGAATCCGGATATTGGAAAGAGCACTTTCCACCATGCCCCGGGCCGTTACACCGTAACGTTTTTCAATATGCTTTTCCAAGGATCCGCCGTTGACCCCGATGCGGATGGGAAGATTATGGGCCTTGGCACAATCGACCACGGCTTTTATTTTATCGGCAGTACCGATATTGCCCGGATTAATCCGCAGTCCATCCACCCCGGATTCAGCCGAAGCAATGGCCAGGCGCCAGTCAAAATGGATGTCGGCAATCAAGGGGATGTGGATATTTTCTTTGATCTTTTTTAAAGCTTTTGCCGCCTCCATGTCCGGAACTGCAGCACGAACAATTTCGCACCCGGCCTTTTCCAGTGATAATATCTGATTTACAGTGGACTGTACATCCTGGGTCTGGGTGTTGGTCATGGACTGCACTGAAACCGGAGACAGCGAGCCCACAGCTTGAGATCCCACTTTTATCTGCCGGGTTTTCCGGCGCTCTTTGAGCAGCGACATAAAAAAATCCTTCCCTATTAAAAAAAGCAAATGCCTGCATCGGTTTTTTAAAGATGCAAGCATATTTTTGTAGCCCGTAAATTATCATAGCGGGGCAGTTTTTTTCAAGATGCTGATGACAGGTTGGCAGGACAATTTCAATCCAATTTTGATATATCCCCGACTGCAAAGGGCAAACATTGAAGCCCTATGCATTTTTTCTTCACCCAGAGCCTTACCATGGATACAGATTCACCGTCCATGTTTGTAATGCTGGGCTGTTCTTCTATATACAATATATCCTGAATATTAAATTGATAATAAAACGTATGTTCACTGAACGGATCTGCAACAAGAATTACTCTGTTTTTTTCATGGGGATGTTTTTTGGGCGATCCGTAAAACGAACAGCAGTTTTTTTTATCAAAATCCAGGTTTCTGACATACTTCTGCAATTCAAGACCTTCTTTGAGTTTAATAAATTTGTCTATTGTCATACAAGAGTTCCTTTTTTTCCAAATAAATTAAGATTATTGAAACTGCTCCATACACCTTCCCTTTTCAATGGAGGTCTTAAGGTCTTCTATACTTCTATCATACTGGCTGAAAACGTCTTCAAGTTTTTGAACCATGTCGTCATCTTCGCCAATCAGATACCGTGCTTTATCCATGAATTGAGAGCTACGCACTTGGAATTTTTCCATTTCATTTAGCAGTTTTTTGCGATTTTCATGCCGCTTCTTTTCCTGGGCAACAACCGGATATAGCTGTTTTATGGAAAATTCCACCAGAACATCTCTTGGCAAGTTGTGTTTCCTGGCAAAGGTATCTATGGCACTTAAACTGTTTCTGCTCAAAACAAAGGTTTTTTGTTTGCGTTGATCTCTTTTCGGCTGGTAGCTTTGGGCCTCATCGGCAATTTTTCCCATGACATTTTTATCTTCAACCAAATGATCAAATATAGACTTTTGTTTTACACCAAGCTGGTTTGCAACGGCAGAGAGCAAGTTAATAGTATGCTTAGGAAGGGTAAACGTCGCCCGAACCGATTGCATCCCCTTAAGGGTGTCCAAAGAAAACATTCTATTATTTACTTTTTCGTTTATCATTGTTGGCCTCCTTTTTCAAAAAAAATAACCGGCTATCATTACTTTGTCAAAAAATCAATAAAACGTAATATAAATTATGCATACAAAACATTTTTAATATATGAATTTTAAATTTATATCCGTGTGACCGCCTTAAAAACCAGCTTTATCATTACCAACTCGTTATTCAGATATAAAATAATATAATTAATATTGACACACGAAAAACCGGAATTAAATTATGCAAAAAAAATATAGATGATTTTGTGGGAGTAACGGTTTCAGAATGGGACGGATAAACCTTAAAACTTTCATGAAGACGTCGATTCTAACAGCCGAACGTTCCCGCAAAAAGCAGACAACATTCCAAAACAAAACACATTTAAAGGAGGAAGGCTTATGTTTACAAGAATCAGTGATATAGAAAGATTGTTCGGGACCATGAATCTTCTTCAGAAAAAGCTGAACACTCTTTACGGTGATTATGAGAAAGCATCCGGATACAAGTGGGAACATGGGCAATCCACACCCCGGACAAATCTCTATGAAAAAGGAGACAACTTTGAAATCAGGGCAGAAGTGCCCGGAGTTGAAAAAGACGATCTGAATGTTAAAATTCAGGGCAATTATCTTGAAATCAGCGGACAAAGAAAATCCGATGCACCTGATAATTACAAGACACATAAAACAGAACGCGGCATCGGGGCCTTTTCCAGAAGTTTTACGTTGCCTGCAGATGTTGATTCCACCAAGGTTGAAGCAACACTGAAACATGGCGTGCTGTATCTTACTCTTCCCAAACACGAAGCCGCGAAACCCAAAAAAATCAGTATTAATTAAATCTTCAATGACAAATTCATCAAAAGGAGGTCAGCATGGATAAAACCCAGGAAATAGCCAGACAGGAAGAAAAAGCCGTTGAAAAAACCAGAGCACTGTATGAAATGACACCTGCTGTTGACATCTATGAAAATGAGGACGAAATCCTTCTCCACGCCGATATGCCCGGTGTTGTAAAAGATGATATATCCATTGATATAGACAACGGAAAATTATCGATATCCGGTGTCAGGAAACTTGGCGTAAAGGGATCAGCTACCTATGAAGAGTTCTCAGATGTTGAGTATGTAAGAAATTTTTCCGTTCCCCAGACCATTGATGTGGAAAGGGTTGAGGCTGAATTAAAAAATGGCGTACTGAGACTGCATCTACCCAAATCCGAAGCAGCCAAACCCAGACAGATTGAAATTAAAACAACATAAACCGAAAATTCACCCGAATCATTTATCTATCGCCTTTAGGATCAAAAAAACATTGGGTGGGAAGTTTTTCCGGGTGGCTTCCCACCCCCATTAATATAAAGGTAAGAACAATAACAATTAAAATTTTAACCATTCCCTTTATTGAACCCTTCTTTATAATTTCGTATAACCCATTGGAAATTTGATATCAAACTGTAGGCAGATTACAGGTGACTGGCCTGCCGATCAGGGTCACACTCCAAACTTAATCATTTAATTTAATTATCCTTAATACTTTCCTTGACAAAAAGTATCTTCCTATCCTACATTCTCGAATCGTGAGCCAGAACTTACAGCTTACACAATCGTATTACACAGGGGCAAAGATTTAAGTCCTCGACTGAAGATGGGCCTGGGCAGGCTTTAAAAGCCTGCAAACGCCATCTGGATTGAGGCATTAATCATAACCATAAACACAAACAAAGAGAGGAAAAATGAGCGCTTTAAGTTTGACACATAAGATCCTCAAGGATCACCTGGTTGAGCCTGCTGCATTGCCGGCACCCGGGGAATTGATCAAAATTAAGATCGATGAGGCTTTCACCCAGGACGCCACCGGCACCATGTGCATGCTTCAACTGGAAGCCATGGGCGTAGACAAGGTAAAGCCCCTTTCTGTGAACTTTGTTGATCACAGTATGCTTCAATCCGGTTTCAGAAACCCGGATGACCATCAGTACCTGAGAACTGTTGCCGCTAAACTGGGCATCATCTTTTCTCCTCCGGGAACCGGTATCTGCCATTTCACCAACATGGAAAACTTTGTTAAACCTGGTATGACAGGTGTTGGCGCTGACAGCCATACCGTTAATGCCGGTGGTTGTAGTGCGATCTTCATGGGTGCAGGCGGATATGACGTTGCTCTGGCAATGGCTACCGGTATGTACACCATGCCCATGCCCAAGGTGACCAAAGTTTACCTGACCGGCCAGCTGGCCAAAAACTGCATGGCCATGGACGTTATTTTGAAGATGCTTGAAATTGTCTCCGTAAAAGGCGGCAAGGGCATTATCTTTGAATATTGTGGCCCCGGCGTTGCTACCCTGTCCCTGACAGAACGTGCCACCATCACCAACATGGGTGCTGAAATGGGTGCCACCACCTCTATCTTCCCCAGTGATAAAAACACCAAAGCATTCTTGGAAAGCCGTGGCCGCGGTGGTGACTACACCGAAATGTCCGCTGACGAAGGCGCGTCCTATGATGCGGAAATTAATATTAACCTGTCTGAAATCGAACCGCTGATCGCCATTTATCCCTCTCCGGGTAATGTTGAAAAAGTTAAAGATCATGCCGGAACTAAAATTCATCAGGTGTGCATCGGTTCCTGTACCAACAGCTCCTTCGAGAACATCGCTACTTTCGCCGAAACCCTTAAAGGCAAACGCGTTAAAGTTGACACCATGCTCTATCCGGGTTCCAGATCCGTTGCCATGCAGCTGGCTGATGCCGGTTACATCAAAATGATGTTCAACTCCGGCGTCAGAATCATGGAAAACGGCTGTGGCGCCTGTATCGGCCAGGGCGGTTCCCCCCCAAGCGAAGGCATCACTCTGAGAACCTTCAACCGTAACTTCCCGAAACGTTCTGGTACAGACGATGCCCTATGTCATCTGATCAGCCCGCTTGTTGCGGCTGCCAGTGCTCTGACAGGTGTTATCACCGTTCCTGAAGCAAAAGACATCGCTATCAACGTTATTCCGCCGGTAATAGACACCGATTCCTTCATCATGCCGGATAAAGCCGACAAGGCCGAAGGCATTGTTCGCGGTCCCAACATCATGGCTCTGCCTGAGTTCTCTCCGCTGCCTGACGTTGTAAAAGGCGAAGTTCTGCTGAAACTTGGCGACAACATCAGTACTGACGACATCCAGCCTGCCGGTGTATACCTGCCCCTGCGCTCCAATGTTAAAGAATATGCAATGCAGGCTACTTACAGACTGGTTGACGGCACCTTCGCAGAACGCGCTGTGGCTCATAGAGACGCAGGCGGAGAAGGCATCATTGTCGGTGCTGAAAACTACGGTCAGGGAAGTTCCCGTGAGCATGCCGCACTTTGCCCAAGATGGCTTGGTATCCGCGCGGTTATCGTTAAATCTTTTGCCCGTATCCATGTGGCCAACCTGGTTAACTTCGGTATCGTTCCCATGACCTTCAAAAACCCCGCTGACTACGACAAGATCACCCAGGGCGACACTGTTTCCTTTGACGCCACCGATCTGGCCGGCGATCTGTTCCTTGAAGTAAACGGCGAAAAACTTCCGCTGGAGCGTGCTTTTGACACAGACATGATCGACACCCTGAAACTGGGCGGCGCTCTTTCTTTGTTCAAAAAAACCTACAAGGGATAATTGCTACATAGATAGACGTTTGTCAAAGAAATACGTTTCTTTGATATAGATAAAAAAGGAGGATGATCATTGATTATCCTCCTTTTTCTATTATGATATGAAAAAATCTTCCAAGAACAGGCTCACTTTACATCAGCAGGCGTTGTTTCCCGGCGATACCCTGTTCGATAAAATTGCCAGGGCTGTATGCCGGTCCGGGACCCTGCCAAGAAAAGAACTTTACGAAGCATGGGCGGTGGCAAAGCGGGTCAGAAGGCTGTTCCGTGGGGGCAGAATCGTTGATCTCGCCTGCGGCCATGGCCTGGTTTCATATATCCTGTTGCTTTTAGATGATACCTCGCCCGGGGCTGTTGCCGTTGATACCCATATTCCCAAAAATGCAGAAACGCTTTCCCGGGCGTTGATCAGGACATGGCCCCGGTTAAAAGATAGGGTTCTTTTCAGGCAGATGCCCCTTGAGCAGATGGAAATATCTTCCCAGGATATTGTCGTATCCGTTCACGCCTGTGGGGCCCTTACGGATACGGTCATCAAAAAAGCCCTGTCCGCAAGGGCAAAACTTGCTGTTCTTCCCTGCTGCCATGATCTTACCACCTGTGACACCGGCGGCCTCGAAGGTTGGATGGACGGCCCATTAGCCATCGATGCCGTACGTGCCATCCGGCTGACCTGTCAGGGGTATACCGTGATGACCAAAAAAATTCCCGGGGAGATCACCCCCAAAAATCGTCTTCTCATGGCATACCCCAATGAGTCTTAGGGGTGGCCTTAAATGCAGATGTCAGGGCTCAAACGCAGTACCGGTACCGGGCTGTGACGAAAAATTTTCTCGATGGTGCTCCCCAGAACAAATTTAACCGAGCGGCTGTGACCTAAAGGGCCTAGCACCAAGGCATCTGCCCGCAGATTCTTTACCGCGGAAAGTATCTGCTCACAAGGGTCTCCCGAGTCAATGGTAATCTCAATACCTGCCATCTCCCCGATGCCTGCCGCCTTTATCTGGTCTTCAAGCCGCTCCCTGCGGCGTTGTTTGGCCTTGGGTAAAAATTGTTCTTCAGAGAAGGTGTTTTCAGGCATGTAATGGGATTTAATCCAGGACAGCTCCTTGGTGCCGATGCAATGGTAGACATGAAGCTTTGCACCTGTTATTTTTGCCACCCACCCGGCGCGTGCCAAAATGTGCTCTGTCCAGGGAGAAAAGTCCACCGCAGCGATTATGGTACGCAGTGCCGAGGATTCCGGCAGCTCGTTGCCTGAGTACATCCGTTTAAAAATGTGTTTGTCCCTGACACTGAACAGCGCCTTTCTGCAGTGACGGAATACAAATTCTGCCGAACTGCCGAACATAAAGCTGGACAGATTGGAACGTCCTTTGTTGGCCATGACCACAAGGTCGGGATCAATCTCATCAATCATGGCAAGGATCTCTTCGGCGGGATATCCCATTTTGATGCGGATATCTGTTTTGCCGTCAAATTCAGGGTAACGTGTCCGGATCAATTCATTGATCTGGGCAATCCTGTTTGTTTTAAGTTCCTCAAGGTACTCCTTGGTGTCCTCCCTGCAGGGGTACATCATGCCGGCCATAAACACCGGATTAACCTCACGCAATGGTACAATAGAACAAATGGTGACCTTGATATCGGCCTTTCCGGCAAGATCCAGGGCATAGCCCAGGGTCATGGGTGAATAATCTGACAGGTCAATACAGGCCATAATATGGTTGAATTGGGTCATTGTCTGCTCCTGAATTTTATCTGAAGGTATATTTTTTTACTCTATGTTTTTTACTCCATGAACAGTTTTAAATATTTTAGCACCTTCACCTATGGTTGTATAGGCAGCAAAAGGGATTTTCCAATGACTTGATGCTTTTATTAAAATCATATATTATGGTCACTTCCAACAAAGTTGTCTTACAAGAATCTTGAATAGGGCCCAAGGCCCAAGCATTAACACCGGAAGATAATAATGAGTGATAAACCCAGTTACGAAATGCTTGAGCAACAGATCAAAAGACTGGAGCGCTCAATCCAAAAAGCCCGCCGGGCAGAGTTGATCAATAGAACGCTGTTTTATATTGCGTCCGACCTGGCCGCCTGCGACTGCCTTGCAGGCCTGTATGCCTCTATCTACAAACGGGTATCATGTCTTATGGATATCCCAAATTTTTTTATCGCCATTTATCACAAGGACCAAAAAGCAATACAGTATGTATTTCGCAGGGACGAGCAGGCTGACCAACCTCCTGAATGGATATACAATTTCCTTGAAAAACCCTGTTTAACAGGTGATGTGGTTATAAACAAAGCACCATTGCTGTTGGATGAACAGCAACTTTTAGACCTTGAAGCCCAAGGCAGGGTCGTGGGACAGCGTCCCAAAAACTGGCTGGGTATTCCATTGATGGTAAAAAACGAAGTGCTTGGTGTAATGGCGGTAAAAAGCTATACCAATTCCGTTAAATACAATGAAGAGCATGTGGAGCTCCTCAGCTTTGTTTCGGACACCATTGCCACGGCCATTGAAAAAAAACGGGCGGAAAACGAGCTCAGTAAAGCCAAAGAACGCCTGGCCCGTTCCCAGAAGCTTGAAGCCATCGGCACATTGGCGGGGGGGATTGCCCATGATTTCAACAACACCCTCTCAGTTACCCTGGGCAATATCAACCTGGCCCAGATGGCAGCGGTAAGCGGACCCATCAAAGAGTATCTGGATGATGCAGAACAATCGGTTCTCCAGGCAAAAAATCTGGCGTCCAAATTCGTTATCTTCTCAAGCAGCAGCGCCGTGGGTATTAAAACCCACATTGACCTTTCGGGATTTATTACCGATGCCCTTGCAGAACTGGAACAGGAAAAAAACATCTTGTCCAGGCTTGAAATATTTGACCTGCCGCCTGTTATTGAAGCAGACAGCCAGGCCCTTAAGGAAGCATTGAAAAACGTTGTAATCAATGCTTCCGAAGCCATGGATCATAAAACCCCGGCAACGGTAACTGCCCGGCTGTATGCCCCCAAAAAAGGCATGATTGTCATATCAGTTATAGACCAGGGCAAAGGAATCAAATCCGATGATCTGGAAAAAATTTTTAATCCCTATTTTTCCACCAAACCCAAAGGAGGCAACCGGGGTACCGGTCTTGGACTCTCCATTGCCTGGGCCATTGTAAAAAACCACCAGGGCAATATCCAGATTCAATCCACCCCGGGCCAGGGCACTTGTGTGGATATCATCCTGCCCATTTTCCCGAAGGATACTCCCAAAGAGACCATTACGCCCATAGAGGTGAAACCTAAACCCAAGAGACCAGCCAGGGTGGCAACCCGAAAACCCCTTGTCCTGTTCATGGATGACGATGCCATGATCCTGGAACTTGCCGAAAAAATTCTCATCCAGCTGGATTACGAGCCTGTCCTTGCAAAATCCGGTGAAGAAGCGGTGGAAAAATACCGCTCCTGTCTTGTGGAAGGCAAAATTATCGGCAAGGTAATCCTGGACCTTGAAGTCAAACATGGCATGGGAGGCGAAGAGACCATGGAAAAGCTGCGGGTCCTGAATCCCGGAATCAAGGGGATTGTAGCCTCGGGCTATTCCAATGATGCGGTCATGGAAAACTATTCTTTTTTTGGTTTTTCTGCAGCCCTGTCCAAACCCTTTTCCATCACGGCCCTGAAACAGGCCCTTGAAAACCTGTAAAAACAGTTACCAGCTGAACTCTTATTTCCTTCGCATTCTCACTGAATTGGCATGGGCATCCAGGCCTTCGGTCCGGGCCAGTGTGATCACATCATCCGCCTCTTTTTCAAAAGCGGCTTTGGAATAATGGATCAGGCTGGTTTTCTTTGTAAAATGAGACACGCTCAAAGCCGATGAAAACCGGGCCGTGCCTGCTGTGGGCAGTACATGGTTGGGGCCTGCGATATAGTCCCCCATGGGCTCCGGGGTATAAGCTCCCAGGAAAAGGGCTCCTGCATTTTGAATCCTGTCGATATAATCAAAGGGGGATTCCACGATGAGTTCAAGATGCTCGGGGGCCAGGCGGTTGGAAAGTTCAATGGCCGTGTCAATATCCGGCACCACCAGAATGGAACCGAAATTATTGATGGCCGGTCCGGCAATCTCCTTGCGCGGCAGGGCATTGAGCTGGGGTTCAACTGCGGCAGAAACCTTTTGTGCAAGCTCCTGGGAATCGGTCACCAGCACGGCAGACGCCAGCATATCATGTTCGGCCTGGGAGAGCAGGTCTGCGGCAATGCATTCCGGGTTTGCGGTTTTATCAGCAATAATCAGTATCTCGCTGGGTCCTGCAATCATATCAATACCCACAATACCGGAAACAATTTTCTTGGCAAGGGTCACATAGATATTGCCCGGCCCTACAATCACATCAACCTTGGGAACCTGGGCAGTTCCGTAGGCCAAGGCGCCTATGGCCCAGGCAGAACCGGCCTTGAACACCGAGTCAATGCCCACGGCCCGGGCTGCCGCAAGAAGATGGGGATTGATCTTTCCGTCTGCCATGGGCGGGGTCATCAAAGAGATTGATTTTACCCCGGCCACCTTGGCCGGAATCCCTCCCATGAGCACAGACGAGACCAGGGGGGTTTTACCGCCTTTGGCCCCGGGGGCATAGATACCTGCCGCTGATACCGGCCGGACCATCTGGCCCACCATCACCCCGTTTCTTGGGGTGTCTATCCAGGAATTCTCCCGCTGGCGGCCGTGAAAGGCGGAGACCTGTTCAACGGCCCGGTCAAGGGCTTTTAAAAACTGCGGGGTCACCTGTGCCAGGGCATCTTCAAACTCCTGTTCCGTCACCTTAAGGGTATTCACGGTAACAACCGGGGAGTCAAACCTGTTGGTGTATTCAACAAGGGCGTCATCACCTCTTTTCTTAACATCATCTAAAAATGCCTGGACATTCTCCTGGTCTTCCCTGGAAAAACCCAAGCCTCTGTCAATGGTATCCTGAACCCTTTTTTCCGCTTCCGGTGAAGGGTAATTAAATATTTTCATGGTGTGTCTCTCTAATTCATGTTCATATAGTCTTAAAAAGCTGTTCCATTATTAAATCAAAATATATAAAGTCTGCCAATAGCTATAATTAAAATTATTTTGGTCAAATGATCATAATTTTTCTTGACACAGCCTTTATTCGAATTTATTTTTGATCAAATGATCATAATGAGGAGAAACCATGCCGAGACCCAAGCGCCCCAGATGCATTGCATCTGAACCGGCCATTAAAGGGTTCAAACCCAGAGGAACAGAAGAGACCGGAGAAGTTATTCTTTCCCTGGAAGAATTTGAAGCCCTCAGACTCATAGATTATGAGGGTATGGACCAGTCTGGAGCCGCTGAAGTTATGGATGTTTCCCGACAGACCGTGGGAAGGGTTCTGAAAACCGCCCGCTACAAAATGGCTGAATCGCTGGTTACCGCCAAACGCCTTACAGTTCAAGGCGGCTGCTATCAGATGCGTGGACGGGGTATGGGCAGAAGGCGGCGGCATGGATGCAGAAAACCACCAGAGCTTTAGCAGACAAGCCGGTTAATTAAAAAAAATATGCCAGGCAGTCCAAGCAATTCGGTGGCCTGGCAATATACATCAATAACGGAGATTGTGCCCATGAACAGCGAACAGACCCTTTCCGAAAGCCTTGAAGACTATCTTGAAGCCATACTCGAACTTCAGACCATGAATACGGTTGCCCGGTCAAAAGACATTGCAGCAAAACTGAATATAAAATGCGGATCTGTTACCGGCACCCTCAAAAAACTGGCAGATCTGAAACTGATCCATTACGAGCCTTACGGTTATATCACCCTGACTGCCCAGGGATCTAAAATCGCAAAAGAGGTTACAACCCGTCACAATGTATTCAAACATTTTTTATTCAAACATGTACAGCTTGATGAAAAAATTGCTGAACAGACCGCATGCCGTATGGAACATGCAATGAACCATAAAAATTTTTTAAAATTCAAGGAATTTGTCACAAAGCTGGACGACTGATGATCAACAATTGTTTTGGGCTGCAAAATCCCATTGTTATCTAATTTTTAAGTTATTATCCTTTGACAACGCCCAAGGGGTAAAACTTTTTTATGGGCCGGATCAGGTCCAGTTCAGATTTGATGACATCTTCGATGTTTTTATAGGCCTGGGGGGCCTCCCCAAGGTCGTACATACCTTTGGTTTTTCCTTTCCGAACCTTGCTCCATCGATCATAAACAATCCCCTGCATTGCCTTGTCACACGCTTCGGGGGTAAGGCTGCGTGTGGCCTGCATCCGTCCCATCACCCGTCCGGCGCCATGGGAGCAGGACATAAAGGATTCCGGATTTCCTAACCCTTCAACCAGATAGGAAGGGGTGCCCATGGATCCCGGAATGATGCCGATCTCTCCTTTCCTGGCTGAGGTGGCTCCTTTTCTGTGGACCCAGACATTGGTGTTAAAATGATTTTCAAGGCAGGCATAGTTGTGATGGATGTTTATTTCATCTGAAAACCGGGTTTCGGCAAATACATGGGAAAAGGCCTCCCTAAACCGATCCATGATTCTTTTTCGGTTCACTCTGGCATAGGAAAGGGCAAAGTTCATATCTTTAATATAATTTTGGCCTTCCGGGGTGTCCGTGGGAAGAAACGCCAAATCCTTTCCAGGAGTGTCGATACACCATGTCCGATTCAGTACCATGGCAATATCGTTATAATAGCGGGCAATGACATTGCCAAGGTGCCTTGATCCCGAATGAATCATCAGCCATACAAGATCATCGTCCCCGGCCTGGATTTCAATGAAATGGTTCCCGCCGCCAAGGGTTCCCAAATTTTTCAGGGCCAGGGCTCTGACATGGGCAGAATACCACCCCCGGTCCTCATATGCGTCAATGTCATCAAGCCCGTCCCATTCCTGGGGGATTTTATGGGCGTTTCCTTCGCCACAGGGAACCGTTTCCTTTACCCGTTCAACGATGTCCCGGATTTTTTCCCGGCTGGCTTCAGATACAGGTATGTTTGTTCCCACCGATCCCATTCCGCAGCCGATATCAACCCCCACTGCATTGGGGATGACGGCATCTTTGGCAGCAATCACGCCACCGATGGGCATCCCGTATCCCATGTGGCAGTCCGGCATCAAGGCAACATGATGAAACACAACCGGATGCCGGGCCAGATCTTCGGCCTGGTCCAGGGCCGGGCCTTCAAGGTCTTTGCACCAGGACTTTATCGGTACTTTGCAGTTGTTTTCTTTCTTTGCCCATTCCATTTCTTCTACTCAAAAAATCGCATCTATCTCTTCCTGACTGGCGCCCTGTGTCTTGGCTTCTTCCCTTTGTTCCTTTTCTGTGGGCTCTTTGATGTCATTGTCTTTCATGTATTGACGCAGCTCATCACCCCACTCATATGCCTTTTTCATTTTCTTGGGAAGCGTATCAAAAGATAATAATGTCAGATCCATATATGTATCACTCTTTTCCAGGAATTTTTCCCAAGAGGCATTTTTTCCAAGAATGAGACCAAGTTCTATTGCCTTGCCATCCCAGCCTGTCCCCAATCCCACATGGGTAAGTGATTTTGTTAAATAAATACGTCCTTCTTTGGCCGGCACTTTGCTCAATTGCGCCCTGTCAACCGAGGATTCATCCATTGTTTTAAACGCTTTTTTGTAATCTTCATTGGTGGCTTTCCCGTTGGCTGATTTGTTCTGGAGATCCTTTGCCTGAAGCCGAATTTGTTCGGCCAGTTCCTTGTTCCCCACAGCTTCCTGCATTTCACTCAATGCTTGCAGCAAATTGGAAGTACCTAAAGCCAGATACCGGACATATTGCTTGGCAGTAGTCTGAAAATCTATTGGTTTTGGCTCAAGAAATCCCTTTATCGTTCCTATTGTACTTTCTAAATCGGTGGTTTGACATCCAGCCCAAAAAAAATTCATCGTAATCAAAATAATGAAGGACGTTACAAGTACAGATTTCTTCATTTAGCTATTCCCCATAAAAACGTGCGATATTTGAGTTGACTTGCCTGACAAAGCTATTTGCAGCCTCTTCAATAAGCAGAGTTTCCAACTCTCTTTCCAGTATATCCGGATTAGTTCCGGGCACATAGGTGGACACCGTTACCACATCCGAAGCGATCAATCTTTCTCCAGCTTTTTCCGGGTCGATGTGTAACAGCTCAAACGTCACATCGAGTCCGCCCTCCTGACGCTTGGTGGATTTATTGTATCTAAATCCCACAAAATCAACTTTTTGGATGTTCATGGCAAATCCGCTCAGTTCGCTATACTGATCCACATATTCGAATTTGTTCCCATATTTCATAAAAGTTTTTCTTATTTGTATAAGAAGTTTTTTATTACGCGGCGTATCCGGGATACCTGTCTGGGCAACGAATGTAAGATCTTTCTTTGATCCTTTTTTCTTTTCATCGAAAATTTTTCTCACATCCCTGTCCACTTTGGCCATTTTAATTTCAGCTTCGATCAGGCATCGCTTTCCGCCAACGGTGTCTTCACACTCAACGACAACAAAATCCGACGTAAAATATCTCTTTTTAAGCTCTTCTGAATTGCGGCCATATGCTTCAAAAAACAACTCACCCACATCATCGCCAACTTCATCGCCCACTACGGCCTCCAAAGCCTCCTCAAGCATATCCAAAACAGCATTGGCGACAGCCTCTTCCTGACTTTTTCCCACGGCGGCAACTTCAAAGCTTTCCGTATCTGAAGCAAATACGGAAACGCCCGATAAAATGAACACAACTGTAAAAAGCCACCCCCAGACAAACACGGGTTTTATTTTAGATAAGAACATATATAGTTTTCCTTTTTAGGGCGTTTTGGGGAGATCAGCCGTCTTTATCTGTTTTCCAATCGATTAGCAGCGATCTCCTGCATCAGGCCGATCAGGTGCGGCGATATGTCTATTGCGGCGTTCCGGAAAGAATCCATCATCAATTCGCGGGTTGTGGGGCGCTGCATTCCTTTTATGTTATTGAATACCTTGTACCCATAACTTATAGCCGTACGCTTTTCCTTTTCAACGGTAACCGGCATCCATTTCGGTTTACCGCCGGGAACCGGCCGGTAGATTCTGGCGGCAAGCTGGGTTGTAAGCTGATTTTGTGTGACCAGCTTGTTCCCCTCCACTTTTGACGTACATGCCCGGGGCAGGACTGCACGCACTGTGTAGCCCAAAACAGCCGATTTTCCACCAATCCTGAACGTGCCGCCCTGCTCCATGGTGGGGTCAACGTAAAATCTGATGGAGGTCTGTTTCGCCCGTTTACGCCCGACCAGCCTGTTTTTCAACACCTCTCCCACATCTCCCTGGGCCCAGGGCGTTGGTGGAGACATCAGGGCAATATCCAAAACACCTTTTTCTCTCAGGTTTTTTGAGACGAACTGATGCAGGGTATGCAAAAGCTCCAGTTTTAATCGCTCTGTTTCCCAATCCAACGCTTTCTTGGCGTTTCCCTGGCCCTGGGAAGCCATCGCGTTTTCGATCAGCTGGGATAGCTCCTTGGACATTTTGGGAATAACGAATTCATTGAACTGGAACACCGCCTTTGCCCGGTCTCGTTCCCACTTAAGTTCGTCTTTCGCCTGATTAACCAGTTCCTTCAGGGTTTTTTTGAACAGCTGGCTATAAACTGATTTCAAACGATTTTCCGATAAGGGGGTTTCGGTAATGACCGGTTGCTCCCCCACCAGAAGTTTTGAAAAAATAGATTCCAGTCTCAGTTGCTTTTTTTGGGCGGCACGATCCGAAAAAATATCCATGCTGAGGGCAATGGATACCACAGTAAGATATTCATCCCCGACACCCGGGGCCTGGTATTTTATCGTTTCATGCTGGGCCCTGGACAGGTAGAACGCCACCGCACTTCCTTTGGCGCCCCAGTTCTCATCCCCGGGTTCCTGGGGATAAAGATCCAGATGGATAAGATTCAAAAAGGATTTCTCTTTTTGGAGAAGAGTGTTCACATGATCTGAAAGCTCGTCTCCCGTCAAATCAGAATTGGCATTGCAAATGGGCCTGACCAGATATCTGGTCAATTGAGTATCCTTACCACCGGGTAAGTCAAAAAAAGACCCCACGTAAAATGTCTTTTGCAAATCCTTATTTTTTGAATACACCGGTGGTACGGTTGGCCCCAGAACACTAAAAACAAGTAGTATTGCGGCAATCCTGACCGTAAGCTGGGTTTTTGTGCGGCAGCGGTGACCCATGAAGCCTACCATTCTTCATTGCTTTTCTGGGTGCGATCCTTGGGCATGGCCACTTTTTTCACGGTATAGGTTTTTCCGCTGACGGTGATCTGGCCCTTCATGTTTAACTTTTCCAGCGCCTTGTTAAGATTCCGATTTAATTTTGCAGAAGCAATTCGGGAGTTGTAAACATATTCATGATGTGTTGCCGTGTTCATCCCGGCAGGATCCAGGCGATGGGAGATGTAACCGGAGAACATTTCCAGGTACTCTTCAAACCCCATCATGTCATCTGAGGAAAACTTATCGAAAATGAGCTTGTATTCGTAGGCCATTCCGCCCTGGGAACCGGAACCGTCGGCTCCGTCAACGCGGTGAGCGAGGTTATCTTTCAAGGCCTGCCCCACATCGCTTGCCAGTGTGGCCGCCATTTCCCCAACTTTTTCTATGACACATTCCCGGTTGCAGTCCGCAGGAAGCCGGCCCTGCCTTGGTGCCTGAACATCAAAATTGCCCAGACGTTTTCCGGCCTGAACATCCAAAAGCCGGCCCTCTACTCTGGTTGTGTATTTTGTTGCATATCCCTTATCCGTAATATTCCAATAAATGGTAAACAAAACGATAACATCCGCGCCCGCATCTTTGGCATTATCCACCAGCTCTTCCACCGGACGGCGTTTTCGCCTGGCGGTATCCTCCAGTATGGCCCGCTCTTCATAAACATCAAAGCCTTCATTGATCAGTGCGTTTGCAAAAGCATTCATAACGCGTTTATGAACGCGTGATCCGCGGGGGATTGTATCTCCATCTTCATCTTCACCCATGACCATCAGACGTGGCAAATCTCCCGCAAATACCGGAGTGTAAAAACAGCCAGCCAACACAACCACCAACATAAGCCATCCAACTTTCTTCATGTCACTCTCCTTTATTCTATTCAAAATATGGATTCACCCACTTAAATTTCAAACTGCGTCCCTCCAGCTTTGACTTATACTTGCAACCCTTTTCATCCAGAGCTGTTTTAATCTGCCTGAAAAGATCATCACCGGGAAGAAGGGACCAGTAGGAAACAATCAACTGTTTACCGGTATCCTTTTCAACTTTATGCTGAACATGACCACTCAATACACTCACTTTTTCCTTGAAAAAAAGCGCTGCCTCTTCTTTGGGAAAATCAATGAAGGTGATGGAATATCTCAACCCCTTTTGGGATTCTGTTTCCCGCTGTAAGCCTTCCACCATTTTCCGCGCCAGCGTAACGGATATTCCAAAGACCTTTTCCCGTGCCTGGTTGATGGTTAAGACAATCCTTTCGTTCTCCTTTTCAGGCAGGCCAGAGGTTTTAAAAGTGGCAATTTCCTTGCCCAGAAAAAAGGCATCCGGGAGCCGAACAGCCTCGAGAATAAGCGCGCCTTCGATACCGTCTTTTTCCGGCTTTGCGTTGAGTTTAACCATCACAGCCAACTCAGCGCCAACCCGCCGTGCAAATGCTATGGATTCTTTTCTATCCAGTTTCCCGACAACGTCCGGGTATTTTTTACGAAGTGTTTCCCACTCCAGCACATCGAAACGGAATTTATCGTGAAAAACCTGTGTAACGGTCTTTTTCAGGGGCGCGAATTCATCAATGATCGTGGATATGGAATGCATATCATCATCCAACCCGAAAACGATAACCTTGGGATGTCCGGTCATTGCCATGAGAATTTCAAGGGCTTCAATGTGTTCATTGATAAGGCCGTTATCCACGGCAGCATCTATCTTGATATAATATGTGCCGTCTGACTCCTTTTTTTCATCTAATACGTCATAACTGGTCACATACCCTATGGCATGGGCAGCGATTTCATCCTTGATCAGCTCACCGCTTTCCACCACCGTCCGCGAGGCAATAAAGGTACCGGCTGTCTCCTCAACAGCCTGTCGAAATGCGTTGTTTAGTGCATCGGCACCGGAGATACCGCCCCCCTCAACGATAACAGCCTGACTGATGGCGGGTAAAAGAACAAGAGTGAAGAAAATGAAGATGAACAAAGAGATTCGTTTTATCATGATTTTTCCAAATATGGCGGTTCCCCTGACCCCAGACAGCCGGAGAACACACACATTTACAAATTATGGGTTTTTTCAATACCTATCTCTGAAGTCGCTTATAAGATAGACTTTTACTTATTGTCAATCAAAATTATGAAACGTAAAAATCGATGAAGCTATGATTTTACAGGAAAATTGAGACAAAGGAATTGTCAAACCTTACTTGAAAAATAAGGTAAGTTTATTGTATGGGAATTTACTCATGCGTTTTCTATACTGATGCCGGTATTAAGGAGCCACACCTATGAATTCTTGCGATGAAACCAGTGACATCTGTGATGCTCTTGCCTTGTACAAGAAGCAGGCCCAGGCTTTTTTATTGGAGCCGGAAATCCCATATACCAAACGAATTGAACTGCTTAACGCCATGGAGTCCATTCTCATTGAAAATGATCAGGATATCTGTAAGGCAATATCCCGGGATTTTGGAAATCGAAGTGTCCACGAAACCCGGTTGCTTGAACTTACACCCTGCCTGACAGGGCTGCGGTATACCCGGCGCCGACTGAAAAAATGGATGACACCCCAACGCCGCCATGTCTCATTTTTATTCACCGGCGGCAGAAACCGGGTGATACCCCAGGCCAAGGGCATTGTGGGTATTGTTACCCCATGGAACTATCCGTTATTTTTAGCTCTCAGTCCCATGACGAGTGCTTTGGCCGCAGGCAACCGGGTCATGGTGAAACAGGCGGCCAGCGGCCAGGGGCTGTGCCGGTTGCTGGATCGGCTTTTTGCCGAAAAAATCCCAAAAGAATATATCTGTTTTGCTCCCGGGGTCGGCGGATCTGAATTTTCCGGCCTTCCCTTTGACCATCTGGTGTTCACAGGGTCCGCGGCGGTGGGAAAAATCGTAATGACTACGGCAGCCCAGCATCTGACTCCGGTAACCCTGGAGCTTGGGGGAAAATCCCCTGTAATTGTGACCGATGATTTTGACCTGACCGTGGCCGTGAAGCGTATTATGTTCGCCAAATGTATGAATGCCGGCCAGACCTGCATTGCACCGGATTATCTGTTTCTGCCAAAAGAGAAAGAGGATGCATTTATCAAGACAGCCAGGACTGTGGTTCAAAAACGTTATCCAACCATAACCACCAAAGATTACACCAGCATTATTGATAACAAGGCCTTTAACCGCCTGGAACAGATCCTGACTGATGCCAGGGAAAAAGGAGCCCGGGTGATCAATCTTCTTGACGGCCCTGAAACCGATGGCCAGTCCCGCAAAATGTCCCCCATGATTATCACCCGGGTGAATGAAAATATGCGCATTATGAAGGAGGAGATTTTTGGTCCTATACTGCCCATTCTTACCTACGAAAATATCGAAGAAACCTTTCGGTATATCAATTCCCGCCAGCGCCCCCTGGCCCTCTATCTTTTCAGCAACAACAGCAGCCTGGCCGATAAGATGGTCCGAAACACCCGGTCCGGAGGCGTGACAATCAATGACTGTGCCATGCATGCGGCCCAGCACGATATGCCCTTCGGCGGCAGTGGGAATTCCGGTATGGGGCACTACCACGGGTATGAAGGCTTTCTTGAATTCTCAAAATTGCGGCCGGTTTTCAGGCAGTTCAAGTATGCGCCATCCCTTGCCCCGCCCTACGGGACACTGGTTGACAAAATTTACAACAGCGTTAGAATGTTCCGATGGCTGAGCTGAAACTGA
Source organism: uncultured Desulfobacter sp. (assembly GCF_963665355.1). GTDB lineage: Bacteria > Desulfobacterota > Desulfobacteria > Desulfobacterales > Desulfobacteraceae > Desulfobacter. The sequence continues at coordinate 1,293,873 of NZ_OY762229.1, read as the reverse complement.
TCCTTCATTATTTCAAAAAAAATCTAAAAAAGATTGCTGCAGGCGTCTTTTGCATGATTGTAGTGGACCTGGCCCAGCTCGTAATTCCCCGGATTGTGGGCAAAGCGGTTGACACACTTGCTGATGCTCATTTTGACCGTCATGTCCTTTTAATACAATGCACCATCATTGTGGGGGCCGGGCTTCTCATGGCCCTGCTTCGTTCCGGGTGGCGCATACTTTTAATGGGCTCGTCCCGGGACCTTGAGCGGGGCATTCGGGATGAGCTTTACACCCACATGCTTTCTCTGGACACGGCCTATTATGACAAAACCCGGGCCGGGGACATCATGGCCCATGCCACGTCAGACATTCTTCATGTGCGCATGGCCTTTGGTTTCGGCATCATCGCTCTGGTGGACACCATTCTTCTGGGCAGTGCCTGCATCGGCATCATGGTATGGACCAGTCCCGATCTTGCGGCCCTGTGTCTGATCCCCCTTCCATTCCTGGTTCTCTCCACTAAATATCTGGGCAACAGAATGCATCGGTACCACGGCACAGCCCAGGAAGCTTTTTCCGCGCTCACCGAACAGATTCGGGAGAGTTTTTTCGGTATCCGGGTCATCAAGGTGTTCAATTTTGAACCCCAGGTCCGGCAAAAGACGGAAAGCAGTGCCCGGGATTATTTCCAAAAAAACCTGAAACGGGCCTATATCAATGCCCTGCTGCGTCCTTTGCTGGAACTTTTTTTTAACATCTCCACTTTGATCATCATCCTTTACGGCGGCTCCCTGGTCATGGAAAAGCGGTTAAGTCCGGGAGAGTTTGTGGCTTTTATCCAATACTTGGGAATTCTGGCCTGGCCGGTGATTGCCATCGGGTGGATGACCAATATGCTCCAGCGGGGCATGGCCTCCCTGAAACGACTCAATGTTCTGTTGGGCACCCGTTCCCAGATCACGTTTCCTGAAGATTCTGTGATGCCGGATATTGTAAATGGAAATATCCGGCTTGAAAGGGTCTGTTTTTCCTATGATCAAAAAGTGAATGTACTTAACGGTATTTCAATGAATATTGCCGCCGGGACCAGAATCGGTATCACCGGGCCACCGGGCTGCGGGAAGACCACACTGCTTTCACTGATCCCGCGTCTGTACGACCCCATCACCGGCCGGATCTTTATGGACGGAAAAGATCTTAAAACCTTTGACCCTGAATTTTTAAGGCGTCATATCAGTTTCATGGCCCAGGAACCGTTTTTATTTTCAGGTACACTTCAAGATAATATCCTTATGGGCAAAAATTTTCCCGAACACCGCACACAAAATATTCTGGACCAGGTGATTCACATGTGCGCCTTGGAAGAAACCATTGGCCAGATGCCCGAAGGTCTTAACACCCTGGTTGGTGAACGGGGGGTAACCTTATCCGGAGGGCAGAAACAGCGCGTGACCCTGGCCCGGACCCTGGTGCGTCCCAAGCCGGTGATACTTCTGGATGATCCGGTCAGCCAGCTGGATACCCGCACCGCAGAGCGGGTGATTCAGGGCATCAGCGAAATGCACCGGAATTCAGTTATGATCATGGTTTCCCACAGGCTGTCGGCCCTTGCCGGCTGTGACCGGATTTATGTTATGGAAAACGGAAAGATTGCAGACCAGGGAACCCATGAGCAACTCAAGATATCCAATGCCTTTTACCGTACATCTTTTAAGGTTCAGCAGTCTGAAAGCCGATCCCCGGGGGAGCAGCCATGAATCAGCCCCATGCCTTTTCCCAGGAAGAAAAAAAGGTCCGTATAGCGGATCTGGCCCTGTTTAAAGCCCTGTTCCCCTACGTCCGGCCCTACGCCTGGATGCTGGGTTTGACGACGTTTCTGGTTTTCCTGGTCACCGGGTTTGAACTGTTTCAGCCCTGGCTCATCCAGCAGGCCATTGACGGGTTCATCCTTGTTTCAGGCACCCCGGGGCTTCATATCATGGGCTTTGAAATTAAACAGTTTAGCGTTTTCGGCATCTGGTTTGGCGTGGTGGTCCTGGCGGGTTTTGTCCTGGATTTCAGCCAGTCCATGTTCATGGAGTACACGGGCCAGAAAATAATGCTTCATCTGCGGTGCAGCCTGTTTGATCATATGACGGACCTGCCCGTGGCCTATTTTGACAAAAATGCTTCGGGAAGGCTCGTGGCCCGGGTGGCAGGGGACATTGAAAATATGAACGAAATGTTTACAAGCGTTCTTGTTTTTATTTTCAGGGATCTTCTGCTCATGGCCGGGGTGTTTGTGATTCTGTTTTTCACCAATCACCGGCTCACCTTTTACCTAAGCCTGATAATTCCCGTGGTATTTGTGAACGTAATTTATTTTTCGCGTATCCTGCGAAAGGTGTTCCGGACGCTACGGCAAAAAAACGCCGAGATCAACCACCGCTTTTCCGAAGCGATCACCGGTATCCGGGTCATCCAGACCTGTATGGCCGCCCCGCACTTTATCCATGAGTTCAAACGCCTGAACATGGCCCACTTCAAGGCCGCCATGACCCATATCCGGGTCTTTTCCGTTTTCATGCCCGTGGTGGGGCTCATGGGTACCCTGGCCGTGGCCGTCATTATCTGGAACGGCTCTTTTATGGTACAAAGTCAGGGTCTGACCATTGGTGAGCTTGCCGCGTTTCTAAGCTATATGAAGTTGTTTTTCAGGCCGTTGCGGGAATTGTCCGAAAAATTCAATCTGCTCCAGAATGCTTTGGCCTCAGCCGAGAGGATTATCACGGTCTTGAACACGCCCAAAGCCCAGAAGGAAGTGAGGTCCAAAGGGCAAACCATTAATGGTATCCAGTGTCTGGCATTTGAAAACGTGGTCTTTTCATACACCCCGGATGTTCCGGTATTGAAAAACATCAGTTTCCATCTTGAAAAGGGCAGATCCATGGGGATTGTGGGCCAGACCGGTGCAGGAAAAAGCACCATTATCAATCTGACGACAGGCTTCTACAGCCCCACCGGCGGACGCATCCTCATTAACGATCAGGACTGTCTGAACATGGATATCGCCGATATCCGGCGTCACACGGCCCTGGTCATGCAGGATCCCATCCTGTTTTCAGGAACTGTCCGGGAAAACATTAAAAGATCCCCGAATGGTGAATCGGGTGAAGAATCCGGCCAGGATGATCAACGCCTTATCTCCGCCTTAACAAGTGCCAATTGTTCATTCCTGTTTGAAAAATTCTCAGGACTTGACACCATGCTGTATGACGGGGGCCGTCCCCTCTCTTCGGGGGAAAAACAGCTGGTCTGCATTGCCCGGGCCTTTGCTTTTAACCCGGATCTGATCATCTTTGACGAAGCCACCTCCTATATGGATTCCCAGTCCGAGGTGAAAATCCATGACGCCATGAAAAAACTGATGTACGGCCGCCTGTCCATTATCATTGCCCATCGCCTGTCAACGGTAAGGGAGTGTGATCACATTCTGGTGTTAAGGGATGGGCAGATTATCGAGCAGGGCGGCCACGAACAGCTTGCCAAAGCCTGCGGGGAATATGCACGGCTTCTTGAAAAGGAACGGATTGAATAATATCCTGTCATGGGGTGGATCAAATACAAAACACACGAAAAAAATAAAGTTTTGATGCATCAGCCGGTGGCCTGTATGTCGGCCACCGGTCTTTTTTTCAAGGTCAATTATCTTCTTTGAAAGCACTTTGTCCGAACCGCTGGGCAAGCTCCCATAAATCCGGAGCAGTGGTTGACGTCAAGTTAATAAACGCCACCAGATCTTCGCCGTCTAAATCCCTGTCCAGATCGGAATCCTGGGGCAGTTTAACCATAACCTTGGTAAAGGGATCACCCATGAGATTCAGTGAAAACTGCAGCCATCGCATGGAGCTGTATGTCAATGAGTTTGGTATCTTTTTCATCTTATGGGAGGAGAACACCGCACCGATGCGTTTGTCGAACATGGACGGGTCTGCACTTCCGTTAGTTGAGCCTAAAAGGTCTTCATCGTAATAGAGCATTTTAAAAAATTGTTCGGCATACTGCATGGATGAGCCGTAATATATATTTGTCGGCGTCAAAGAGCTGTATCCCCATCCGTACCGTGAAGATCCGATATAGGCCACAGCACCACCGCCAGGATTCCTGATAAACGCTTCAGAAAGGCTTGGATCAGTTGTCGAATCAAACCAGTTGGTGTTGCAGGCCATGGTATATACAATGCCCTGGTGGTCCTGGTTGACCAGACTGCTGGCTGCAGATGACCTGAAATATCCATATCCTGACTCCAGGCTGAAAAGAGTTTTGTCTCCATGGGTGGCTGTCCAGACGATCCCATAACCTGAGTTAAGCTGGGCCGACATGTTTGCCAAGGTTACATTATAGTCTGCGCCACCGTCAAAGTCCGTGCCGGTGTCGTAAAACCTGTATTTATCTGCAGGTAGTACCGGTGACCGGTTTTCGTGAATATTGGACCAAAGGGCTTCACTTTTCCAGTCCGCATCACTTCTGCCATCGGCGGAGCTCCACAATTTAACCCCCATGAATAAGGCGGCCTCATGGAAATAAGGATCATAAGCAGCTGTTTCATATGCTATGGTTTTTGAAGCAAAGGCCTGGGCATCAGCTGCGGATCGCACAGGGGCCCTGCCCACAAACAGGTCTGGATAAAGATCTATGGAATCTCCGTTGGCGTTAATTTCACAGGGAATGGAATCTTGGTCATCGTTCCAGTTCATATCATTGAGCCCGGCATAGTAAAGGTCTGTGGGAATTGTCAGATCTGTTGTGTCTCCGTTGTTCACGGATCCGTAGCAGTTATGGTCCGGTACAATGGTGTTGTCGCCACCCAAAAGTACCCACAAAGTGCCCCGGGTCTGTGCATAGTCAAGTATGCACTGCTTGATCATTGCCTGGTTGGATCCTACCCCGTCATACTCATCGTAGATATCTTCCACTGCCACAACATCCACCGCCAGGCCCATGGCCGCCCTGTGGTCGGCAAGTACCTGGAATTCATCCACAAGAGCTAATGTCGTGATAATAAGATAATCACAAGGCGTAGAACCCCAGGTCGTGGACTCGTCGGACTGGGTGGCTGCAGCCTGTTCCAAATCTTCGGGATTGAGAACAGAATCGGATATGTAGCTATCAATAAGGCCTTCAGACCCTGCTCTCCGGAAAGTTTGGGTAACAGTTTCGATCTGTATCGGGCTCAAAACCACGCAGAATTCAAGGGAACTGCTTATGGTAAAGGTCCCTTCATTGTTGTATCCGTTACCCGAAAGTTGAAACTGGACAGGACTGTATCTCAATATGGCCATGCTGTGGTTTCTGATCCTTGCCGTATGGACATACTCAATGGATGCCCGTTGGCCATTTGGTGTGATTTGAAGAGGGACAAAGGATTGATCGTTGTCCTCACCGGGATGGCCTTCCTTTTGTTGCGGAAAAACGTTTGACACGATCTCTGTGTCCTGTTTCAGAGGATTGACGTCCGTAATATTATAAAATTCATAGCCTTCCGGAATCAGAATCTGAATGATGCTTGAGGGCAGTACAGGACCACCTGGTTCCACCCCGCTCTGCTCAAACCCCTCAATCATATAAAAATCATATCCGTCTTTCTGAACCACTTCCCTTTCAAGGGATGAAATATCACACTGAACTGTTAATCTTAGGTTCTCTGTATTACCCTGCGGTATTAATGGATCATAATTGCGCGAAGTGATTTTTCCAACTTTAGGCGAAGCTGAAACAATTTCCACCGACAACAAAATAATTAATAATAGGTGAGATAAAATTTTCAAAATGTATCTCCTTTTTTCGTTTTTTGAGAAGCAACTTCAGCAAGTGCTTCCTAGGATTTCGCAAATGACCTGAAAACAACCAGCTGGAGGATGAGCTTATGGGTATGTGGCGTGATGGTAAGAGCGCGTCTTTTTTCTATCAGATCAAGATTAATGCTGTTGGTTAAGTCAGAATTGACTAACGTTTTTTACAACTATTATTTTATATAAATAAGGAATTGATAATAGTCTAAATCACGGGCTCTTTTATTGTCAAGGTAATAATAATAGCGGCTGAACTTTTAAAAACCTCTCCCCCCCTTTGTTCTTGTAAACACATCATTTTGAAAAAATATTACACTATAGATTGAGAAACATCATGTTCTTTAGTAAACAAACGTTTGTACATTAATAGGGCTACATTTTTAAAGGGAGAGTACCTGTTTGGCAAACCATGGCTTTATCCGCAGATGCATCAGGGAAACCATAGAGGGACTGAGGGAGGGCCTGACTCATTTTTCCGGCCCCAGCCGGGCGGCAGTCATATATGCCATAACACCCGAAGACCCCATATATATCTGTGATCCCCAAAACCTTCTGGCCGGACACGAACCCAAATTCAAAGAGTTGTATATTGATTCCCAGGAGTGGCGGAAAAAAAATTTCATCCAATATGACAAAAAGAAATTCAGCAATCTGGTTCACGAAAAAAACCTTGGTCTGGCCGGACTGATATCCTATGGAGGCCGATCAAGCGCCATCGGTTTTCAGATGTGGTTTACCGACCACCACCCGGACATGTGCACCATAGGGCCAACGGAGCGGTGGCTGGAACATGCGGTGTACAGATTCTCCCATGACATGGCCAACGAAGAAGAGTTGTACACCGGTATTTCCGGCTCTTTTCTCAAGGAGTACGCCACCCATGCAATCAGAGATTATATTGTGGATGCCATGAATGTCCTGATCGGCTGGGATACCAGACTCAGGGTTTATCCCCTTTTGGAGGCCGTGCTTAAAATTTCAAGAACGCCGGAAGAAGGCGAATGGCCCAGGGGTAAGCTGATTTTTGTGGAAAAGAACTCCCTTTCCAAGATGAATTTCATTTTAGAGCTGCCCGAAGCAGAGCAGCCGGTCCTGGACAATGTCAAGCATATCAGAAAGCTGCTTCAATCCGTTGAAAATTCTGATTTGAAACTGGTTGCCACTGAAAACACCATCATCGGCATCACCAGGGAAAATCATCCCCATTTATCCATTTTGGCAGATTTTAAAGGCCGGTACGGCTTTCTGGCACTCAATGACGAACTGGTGTGCTCTTTTTCCGACGGCCACTTTAAGTCCACCACCCATAAAGCAAAACTGGTTCAGGTGGAAGAGGCATTAATGGATTCGGATCTGGGCGCCGAAGACGCAACGGCCTTGTTCAAAATAGTTGCCGGAATTGTGCATAGTGCTGCCAGCCAACGGCATGGCTGCAGCATTGTGATTGACCTGAATGAATCCCCGGTTTTTATCATGGGCCATTCACTGCTGCACCCCCTGGATCTTAAAAATCAGGAAAATTGTGATCTGGCCAGATCCCTGTCCAAGGTGGACGGAGCCCTGCACATCGGGGCAGACGTAAAACTGCATCGGTTTGCCTGCCTTCTGCAGGGCAGGAATGTACCAGGTGAAAACAGAGCCAGGGGTGCCAGGTTCAATTCTGCTTTGCGGTTCACGGCAGAACATAAAAATGTTATTGTGATTGTGGTTTCATCCGATACCCCGGTCTCGATCATGATGGGAGGAGAGGTACTGGAAACCAAATGGAAACGGGACACTTCTGTTATGTGCAATATCCCTGTTCCCCTGGAAACATGGGTTTCTACAGGAAAATAATGTCCGACCGTCAGTTCAACAATTAATGTCCATGAATTAAAACGTGAAAGCCAAACCATGACCCAAGACACCATAGAACAGTTGATTCCCCGTGTTTTTACTTCGCTTTCCCCCACCCTTTTTCAAACCTTGCACCAGCGGATCCAGAACTATTTCAGCGCCGCAGATATACAGCATATCAGCCAGTTGCCTGTCACTGCCCAGGATTTTACCCGGGTGATGCTGTTCAGCCCCTTTATTGCTGAACATATTGCAGCAAACCCCTTAATACTCAAAAGGCTTGGCAAAAGCGGTGATATTGACACATCCTATGCCCCGGGTGCCATTAAAAAAAAGCTTGCCGCTTTTATCGGGGATGACCAGGATGGTGCAGGGCTTAAAGCCCGGATGCTTGAATTCAAGTTATACGAAATCATCCGCATTGCCTGGCGGGACCTGGCAGGTACGGCGCCATTGTCTGAAACCATGGCGGATCTCTCCGACCTTGCCTGTGCCTGCATCAACTTTGGCTTTGAACAACTGTATCCCACTCTGACCCAAAAATGGGGAACACCCAGGGATAGTAAAGGCCATGTCCAGAACATTGTGGTGCTGGGCATGGGCAAGCTTGGAGCCGGCGAGTTGAATTTTTCTTCGGATATTGATCTTATTTTCGTATACCCGGAATCGGGCCAGACCGACGGGGAGAGATCCATATCCAATGATGAATTTTTCACAAAACTGTGCCGGGAGTTCATCAAGCTGTTTTCCACGGAACATGGTACCCATTTTTACCGGGTGGATACCCGCTTGCGTCCCTTTGGGGACAGCGGGCCCCTGGTCATGGATGCGGATGCTTTTGAACACTATTATCAGTCCCAGGGCCGGGAATGGGAACGCTATGCCATGATCAAGGCAAGTCCTGTGGGTGGGGATATTGCAGCGGGCAACACAATTATTCAAACCCTGAAGCCTTTTATATTCCGCAGATATCTGGATTATGGCGCCTTTGACTCCTTCAGGGATATGAAACAGCGCATAACATTGCAGGTAAAAAATGCCAGATTGAAACACAATATCAAGATCGGGGCCGGCGGTATCAGGGAAATTGAATTCTTCGGCCAGCTTTTTCAGCTCATCAGAGGCGGTGTGGACCCGGTTCTTCAGGCCAGACCCATATTGCTGGTCCTGGACACCCTGGTGAAAAAAAATCTGATAAATAAAACAGTGTGCGATGAACTCAAACAGGCCTATCATTTTCTTCGGCTTGTGGAAAACAGGCTCCAGGAGTACCAGGACCGGCAAACCCACAACATCCCCGAAGATCCGGTTCAAAGGCAAATTCTTGCTTTGTCCATGGGATATGATGATGAAAATGCTTTTTATGGAGAACTGTCCAGGATACAGGGTGTTGTGCACAAACATTTTTCCAGACTTCTGGTACAGGACGATGACGAAGACCAGGAGAACAACAGCCAGGAATTGAAGCAGATATGGGAGAGTATCACCGATCTTCAATTTCAAAGCGAAGATATCTCTATTTCCGGCTACGAAGATACAGGATCTGTGGTGCGGCATCTTAAAGCTTTGGCAGCGCATCCCAACACCCGGCAGCTTTCCCAGACCGGGCGCAAAAAACTGGCCCGGCTGGTGCCCCGGCTGATTAAAAAAGCAGGACTACATCCGGATTCGGAAGAGGTGATAGCCAAACTCATAGATCTTGTGGCGACCATTGAACGGCGTACCTGTTACCTGTCTTTGCTCATTGAAAATAAAGGCGCTCTGGATACTCTGATCATTCTTGCCCGAAAAAGCCCGTGGATTATTTCGTTTTTAAGCAGGCATCCGGTTCTTTTAGATGAACTTATTTATCCGGAAACCCTCTATTCTCCGCCCAAGCGGGATATGCTTGAACGGGAGATGGAAAGCCTGATAACCCGGGTCCCGGAAGATGATCCTGAATACCTGCTGGAGGCACTCAATATTTTCCGCCAGATCAATACCCTCAGAGTTGCCGCGGCAGATGTGTCAGGCAATTTCCCGCTGATGAAGGTCAGTGATCATTTGACCTGGATTGCTGAAACCATTCTTAACCAGGTGGTGGCATCATCCTGGCAGGTCATAACCGAAAAATACGGGTATCCCAAGGGCATGGAGGGCAAAGGCATCGACGGATGCCGGTTTATTGCCATTGCCTACGGCAAGGTGGGCGGCCTTGAAATGGGATATAAATCCGACCTGGATATGGTTTTTGTTTTTGATGCGGAATCCGGATATACCAATGGGACTGAACGGTCCGTGGACACGACCCGCTTTTATTCCAATCTGGGCCAGCGCATAATCCATGCCCTGACCATGCATACCCAGGCCGGAACCCTTTACGGTGCGGATATGAGGCTTCGGCCCGGCGGGGAATCAGGCACCATTATCACCCATATCCAGACCTATGAGGATTACCTTGAAAACCAGGCCTGGACATTCGAGCACCAGGCCCTGATACGGGCCCGTCCCGTGGCGGGTGATCCCGCATTGTTCAAAAAATTTGATACCATTCGCAAAAAGATCCTGACCCGCAGGCGTGATGATGCAGTCTTAAAAAAAGAAGTAGGGCAGATGCGTGAAAGAATGCGCACCCAACGGTTAAAGTACGAACCGGGCCTGTTTAATCTCAAGCAGAGCAAGGGAGGAATTGTGGATATTGAATTCCTTGTTCAATACCTCGTGCTGCGCCACGCCTGTGATCATCCCGACGTTGTGGAATGGACAGACAATATCCGTCTACTTGAAGCCCTGAGTGTGGATGCCCTGATATCCGGTGAGGACAGCGGCATTCTCCAGAACGCCTATGTGAGCATGCGAAAGGCCATTCATCGTCTGACCCTCCAGGAGCGATCTGCCACAGTTGATGAGGAGCTGTTCCGTGAGCAGGCCGCCAAAGTGGCACAGATTTATGATGCGGCCTTTACCATGAACTAACGGCCATGGGCCGGCCTGACATATCAGCAGCCAAACTCAGCCCACAACAAAGTTTGAAAGATCTGAGTGAGTTACCCTGTCTTTCATATAAAAATCAAACACTGGAAATACGACCATGACAATATCTGACAACACCACAGGCACCACGGCAAATCGCGTTCTACTTGGCCCCAACACATTTCAGTTTGCCTGTCACAAGGATGTGCCCTGCTTTACCCGTTGCTGCCATAATGCAGACATGTATCTTTATCCCTATGACGTTGTTCGCATGAAACAGAACCTTAACATGACATCGGAAGAATTTCTGGTTGCCCATACCACCACAGCCATCCGGGACATGCCCACCTTTCCCAACGTGATGCTGAAAATGAGCGACCGGAATGGCAATCCCTGCACCTTTCTGACGGAAAAAGGATGCACGATCTATCCGGACAGACCCTACTCCTGCAGAGCCTATCCCCTGGAACCGGCTATCTATGGTGATGCCGACGGCAGTATGCATGTGCAGTACTATGTCATGCACCACGATTACTGCAAGGGACATGATGAAGATAAAACCTGGACCGCCAAAGCGTGGATGGCAGATCAGGAGATGGACCCGTATCTTGAACCCAACAACGGCTGGGCACGCATTGCAGGTCGCTTACAGGCGGACTCTTTCAGGTCCCGGGACATTGATGTCAACAGCCCGCCCATGAAGATGGCTTTCATGGCGGCCTACAACATGGATACCTTCCGCCGCTTTGTTTTTGAAAGCAGTTTTCTGTCTCGCTATAATGTACCCGACCGGCAACTGGACGCCGTTAAGCACGATGACCGGGAGCTGCTCATGCTGGGACTATCCTGGATAGAAAGAATTTTGTTTGGTGACGGGCCCCTGGAAGAAATCTCCTGAGTACTGAAGCTTTTTGCTTTCTATTATCTCAGATTGGTTCCCCAATATGTATGTGTAGTGTTTGGCTGTAACTTTAATATGAAGAAGAGAACATGACAGAACCAATACAATCCATTCAAGCCCTTTTTTTTGATTTTGACGGCGTGTTGATAGACTCCGTCCGCACAAAAACAAAAGCTTTTGAAATATTGTTTCAAGATTTTTCCGATGAAATTATTAAAGCGGTTGTCAGCTACCACACGCTGCACGGCGGTATCAGCCGTGTGGAAAAAATTCGGTATGCCCATGAAAACATAATCAAAAAACCTTTGACTGAAAAGGAAGTCATGGAATGGGCGAACCGGTTTTCAGATCTGGTGGTCCAGGAGGTGATCCGTGTTCCCTGGATAAATGGGGCAAAAGCGTTTCTGGATGCTTTCGCGTCAAAACTGCCTGTTTTCGTAATTTCGGGAACCCCGGAAACAGAGCTCAAATATGTGGTGGATCAAAGGGGGATGAGCCGCTATTTTAAAGAGATTTTAGGCTCCCCTGTCAAAAAACCGGAGCATATCCGGAAACTGCTTGCAAAATACAGCCTTGCACCGGAGCAATGTGTTTTCATCGGGGATGCTCTGACAGATTATAATGCGGCCCGGGAAACCGGCCTTTATTTTATCGGAATCCAAGGGGAGAGCCATTTTCCCGATACTGTGAAGCCCCTGCCTGACTGCCAGGGGCTTGAAATCGCCATAAGGAACATTTGTCCGGAATTTTGACCCGGAAACTTTTAAGCGATTGCTAATTTTTGTCCTCTTGTGAGGCCGGTAATGAAACAAAAGCCGGTGAAAACAAGCAAAATAGTGGATGGAGAGGGTACGGCCTGCATCCCCGCCCTTTGAATCACCCCCTTAGTATCTGACAGAACCAAATTATATTCTCCCGTGTCAAAAAGGTTGTAGCCGGACACACCGTCATCATAGGTCAATTCGGCAAGTCTTATTGAGTCTACATACAATACACCGTCGTAATCAAAGGAGAATAATGTTCCATTGCTTAAGTAATTTTTAATCGGATAACCCCATAGAGAGGCTTCGTCATATGCATCTATTTTCAACACCATAGAACCGTCACCACCGGGAACTACATCGTAGGAATTAACCGTCCATCCTGTGGCAGCGTCGCCCAGCAAAAAGTTAGATATGGAAAAATCGGATACATCAAAAATGAATGCAAAAGAGGCTATTTGCTGACCCGATGTGTTATCTATTTCCATCGTAAACGGCGTTGAAAAAGCAGGACTGCAGAAAACGGATAAACTGAAGAAAATGTACAGAGTTATAATTATACTTTTCAACTTTTAGGGCCCTCCTTGGAAAAAATTGTATCAGTTAAATTTTGCCTTTTATGCAGAACATGTCCGAGCTTGTGATATATCCATCCTGATTGCAATCCATGTAGCACTTATACAGTCCTGTTAGAATTGTTCCTCTGACTGTAAACATGTCCGAGGATGTGATATATCCGTCGCCATTGGCATCACCAAGTTTAAAAATCGTAACCTGACCAATGGGTTCGCTCTTATCTTGTCCTGCCAGGGTTGTATCCAGGTTCGTACCGTCAACCTGGACAAAATTGGCATAGGGAGTGCCTTTTCCCAGGTAGAGTTCTGCGCCGGGGGCATTGTTTGTCAAACGGGTAAAGGTGACTTTCGCAAGAAAAACCCGATCTCCGGAAACCCCTTCAAGGGGGTCTGTTGAATCAAGTTTACCCCCCACAATAATCACTTCCCCGGCAGTACTTACGTCCGGTTCTGCGTTTGGTGCGGGATAAGGATTGTCGGGATCGCCAAAATACCAGGCCGTTGTGTTTTTAACCACCACCGGGGACCCAAAATCCGCCGGGGGGTATACCAGTTTGACACCGTAGCTCAGCAGCGGGTCATCACTAATATCTGCATAAATGTAAACCACAAGGTTCTCGTCAGTATATGCACCTTCGGCATAGACTGAGACGCCAGCTGAAGCATAGGCTGGAAAAAGAAGGATCATGGACAAAAAGAATAACGCTTTATTTGAGATTTTCATGGGCACAGTCCTTAAATAAAGTTTAGAGGAACTTAAGAAAATTTAAAACATATATGCCTGGTTATTTTTTTATATGAAAGACTGGGTAAGTCACCAAGATCTTTCAAACTTTATTGTGGGCTGAGCCTGGCAGCTGATATGTCATGTCAGCCCAGAGCTGTTATAAAAATAGCCCAGGGGTCGCGGTCGAGACCTCAGGAGGAGAAAATATCCATGATTGAACTTGTAAAATCGGAATCAGCTGCCAACAAACCGACTATGATATTGATCGTTAAGTTAGTTTCTTTAATAATTAGGAAAATTTTGTAAAAAAGTAAATGATTATATTTTGTCATACCTCCCCATGACCTTTATGGCTCTTGTAAAACACCCCTTTAACGTTGCTTTTTCAGGCCAGACCCGGTATGGATTAGCCAGTTTAAACAATCCATTGGAGAAGGATATGCGTTTTGAGTGCAGGGGCCTCACCTTCACCTACCCGCAAACTGACAAACCAGTTCTGGAAAATCTGAATTTTTCCATGGCCGCACCCGGATTTAACGCTGTTTTCGGGCCATCAGGGGTGGGCAAAACCTCCTTTGCCAGAATCCTTGCCGGCGGTACCAGCGGCCCCGGGGGCAATGCTTTGATTTATGAAGATATTGCCACTATTTTGTATTCTTACAACCAGGAGCGCCTGCCCGGCTGGTCCTGCACCGGCCACCACCTTGAAAAGGTGTGCCCCAAGGGAAAATCAGATCTTAAGAAGGAACTTGTCAAAATCTTTAAAGTGGACACCCTTCTTGGATCACGATTCTCCCAGTTGTCCATGGGCCAGCAAAACCGGATGAACCTGATCCGCTACCTTATCCAGGACTTTGATCTGCTCATACTGGACGAAAGCCTTGCCAATGTAGATGAAGCCCTGCGGGAAACCATTGTTCTGGCCATAAAAGAGATGTTTCCGGCCAAACTGTTTCTTTATATCTCCCACAATCTGATGGAAGTGGCAAAATTCTGCAAGGACATCCTGGTGTTAACCCATCCGGGGAAAAACAGAGGTGCCGTTGTGGTGCAGGGCCAAAACTATGAAACAGGATATACGTCAGATCCCCGGACCATTGACCGGTCCATGCTGGAGATTATGAATGCTGTTTAGGCGAATCTACCAGTTTCTGATCGTCTATTGCTTGGGTGTTGCAGGTCTTTTGGCCGTCAAATACGCGGCCGGTCTGTCCAATTATGTTATCCCCGGTTTGCCCCTGATCTATGATACGGCCCACCGGATGCTGTCCGGCTATTTCCTTGATGTGCTGAACACCCTTTCCGTGGCTGTGCTGGGCCAGCTGATCTCCATTTTCATGGCCTTTTTTGTGGGAATCCTGGGCCGCAAATCATCCTTTGCAGGTTCATTTATCAAGGTGATGGCCTATAATATTCAGGCCTATCCCATTGTGGCCCTGGCCCCGATCATTTTTATTCTCATGGGGGACGGATTTTTATCCCGGCTGCTCATCGCCTCCATGATCTGTTATTTCCCTTTGCTCTTGTCGGTGCTGGGGATCATGGCCTCACCCATCAAGGACATTGAACATTTTTACATTGCCACGGGCCGGATGCGCTGGCAGCTGGAAGTCAAGATCCGGGCCTTTGAAAATTTGAACAAGCTGACCACGGTCATTGCAGGATCAGCCACACTGGCCATGGCCGGTACCATTGTGGCCGAGTTTATTGCAGCGGATCAAGGCATTGGTTACAGTATACGCATCGCGCTGTACCAGAGCGATCTTGCCTGCATTCTTGTGGCCCTGTTTTCCATCGGCATTATCATCTCGGTTTACCAGGGCATTCTGGAAACTGTGGGCGAACAGATGAAAACCAAATGGTCTGCGCCCAAGGGAGGGGACCTGTTATGAATGAAAAATTTAAAAACCGCACCGCGATCAAAGCAGGACTCATGGTCCTGTCCGTGATACTTTTCTTTGCAGCCGCACCCGCTTGGGCCGGCGACACGCTTAATTACCGTCTCAAATGGCTGTTCAACACCTCTGTGGCCGGTGACATCATTGCCGATACCGGCGGATTTTTTAAAAAAGCAGGGCTGGATGTTTCCGTAAACGAAGGCGGGGCCGGGAAAAATGCCATCAAGGAGCTTGAACTGGGTTATGCAGATTTTGGCACGGCCTCTGCCGACCAGGTCATCCGGGCCCTGGAAAAAGGTGCGGACGTGGTGGTTCTGGCCCAGCTGTTCCAGGTCAACCCCATGCAGTGGATCTACCGCACGGACCAGCCTGAAATCAAGACCCTTGCCGATTTGAAGGGACGGCATATCGGGGTCACCTTTGGCGGGAATGACGAAACCATCATAAACACCCTTTTAGCCAAAGCAGGCCTTACCCCAAGAGATGTCCGCATCTCAAGCGTCAGGTTTGATTTCACCCCGTTTCTTAAAAAAGAAGTTGATGTGTGGCCGGTATACCGCAACTCCCAGGGAGTTGTCCTGGAAGACCGGCTGGCCGCCGAAGGTGAATCGGTGAAATTTTTTAACCCCGCGGACTACGGTGTCTCCTTTGTGGCCAACTCGGTTGTGACCTCCGGTACCATGGTGAAAAAACACCCGGATACGGTAAAAGCTTTTATAACGGCCCTGCTGTCGGCCTGGGAATTTGCCATGGATCCGGCCAATGAAGCCCAAGTATTGGCCCAGATCAAAAAAAAGGATAAAGGCACACAGGATGATATCCGCCAAAAACAGCTTGCAGCCACCCGGCCTTTGATCAAACCCGACAGCCGGACAAAAATCGGTGCAATAGATACCAAGGCATGGCAGCAGACCGAAAGCATCATGGTCAAGGAAAAACAGATCATGGCCCCGGTGGGGGTAATCAATTGCCTGGTCGGGCCCCAGAAATAGAGGATAGAAACAAAATTTAGCATGACCCCTGAAGAGTTAAAGCAGCTTGAAAACGATCTGTGGCGCAGCGCCGACACGCTGAGGGCCAATTCCGATCTCAAATCCAGCGAGTATTCCACGCCGGTGCTGGGATTGATTTTTCTTAAATTTGCCGACAACCGGTACCACCGGTTTGAAAAGGAGATTCTCAAAGAATACGCCAGGCTCAAAGGCAGCCGCGCGGAAAAAAAGCTGTCTGACATCGCCATAGAAAAATGCGGGTTTTACCTGCCGGACCATGCCCGGTATGATTATCTGCTTAATCTGCCCGAAGAAAAAGACATTGCCGGGGCCATCAAAAAGGCCATGGCGGCTGTGGAAGAATACAAACCCGAACTGAGCGGGGTTCTGCCCCAGGAGGAGTACTTCAGGCTGACCCGCACGGACAAAAGCATCCCCGGCCAGCTTCTGAAAAACTTCTCCAATATCAGCCAGACGGCCGACGGCGACATGTTCGGACAGATCTATGAATACTTTTTAGGCAATTTTGCCATGGCCGAGGGCCAGGGCGGCGGGGAGTTTTTTACGCCCCGGTCGGTGGTGCAGCTCATGGTGGAGATCATCGAGCCCTTTGGCGGCACGGTGTTTGACCCGGCCTGCGGCTCCGGCGGCATGTTTGTCCAGTCCAAAAAATTCATGGATCGCCATCGGGATGAACTCCAGAACGGCAATGGCCGGGATATCTATGTGTACGGCCAGGAAAAGACCCTGGAAACGGTGAAGCTGGCCCGGATGAACCTGGCGGTCAACGGGCTGAGGGGCGATGTGAGGCAGGCCAACACCTACTATGAAAATCCCCATGACAGTTTGGGCCGGTTTGACTATGTCCTGACCAATCCGCCCTTTAATGTGGATGATGTCAGTCTCAGCGAGGTGGAAAAGGACCAGCGCTTTGCCGCCTACGGCATTCCCCGCAAAAAGACCAAAGCAAAGAAAAAGGACCAGGGCAAAGAGACTGTGCCCAATGCCAATTATCTTTGGATCAACCTGTTTGCCACATCCCTGAATGACAAGGGACGGGCCGCCCTGGTCATGGCCAACTCCGCATCCGACGCCCGCCATTCCGAGGCGGATATCCGCCAGACCCTCATTGAAAACAACCTGATTTACGGCATGCTGACCCTGCCCTCCAATATGTTTTACACCGTCACCCTGCCGGCCACCCTCTGGTTCTTTGACAAGGCCAAGGCCGATGACCGCATCCTGTTCATCGACGCCCGGAACATTTTTACCCCCATTGACCGCGCCCACCGGGAGTTTTCCCCAAGCCAGATCAATAACATTGCCGTGATCAGCCATTTGCGCCGGGGAAAACAGGAGAAATTTGTCCGGCTCATTGACGATTATTTTGAGCAGGGCATGGAAAAGCTCAAAGAGAACCAAAAAAAGGTGGGGCCGGTCTGCGGGCAGCTTCTGGATGTGCTGGAAAACAACGGCGGCAAACAGGCTGTGGCAGATCTCAAGGCACAGTGGGATACCTTAAAAAATCTGGAAAGCGGGTATAACGCCTATGTTGACAGCCACGCCAAAGCGTTGTCGATTCTGGAAAAGAACAGCGCCCAGCAGGCCTTAAGGCAAACCTTTGAGCCCTTTTTTAAAGGCCTTCATGACGGATTGAAACAACTGGCAAAGATCATCCGGGGCCATGAAAAAGAGCTGGCCGATGCTGCCCGGAAGGCAAAAAAACGGGTCACCGTGGACCGGAAGACAAAGGCGCTGAAAGCGGCCCTGGAAGAGCTGCAGGCGGAAACCAGACAGGCTGAAAGTAGTTTCAAGGACATTCTCTGGCTCCAGGAGCGGTTCCCCAAGGCTGAGTATGAGGATGTCACAGGTCTTTGCAAACTGGCCACCCCGGATGAGGTGAAGGAGCAGGATTATTCCCTTAATCCGGGGCGGTATGTGGGGGTGGTGATTGAGGAGGATGGGAAGACTGAGGAGGAGTTTGTCGAGGAACTGCTGAAAATGAACGATGAGCTGTCGGCTTTGAATGAAGAGGCCCGTTCTCTTGAATTGGTTATAGACAGCAACATCCGCCAGGTTGTGGGTGATATATGAATGGTTGGATTACTCAGGAAATCCGACAGCTTGGCAAAGTAGTGACCGGGAAAACCCCGCCGACAATGGATCTTGACTATTACAATGGAAATGAACTTTTTGTATCTCCAAAAGACTTAGATTATGATGCCTACTTTATACGTGAGACTCAAACACAAATAACACAAAAAGCTCTTGAAAAGTTCAAGAACCAATTATTGCCTAAAAACAGTATTATGTTCACGAGCCTGAGTTTTGCTTTTGGAAAAATAGGAATTTCAAGCAGACCTTCTTTGACGAATCAACAAATTAATTCGATAATAATAAACGGATCAAATTACTACAAGTTTATTTACTATCTTCTACAAATATATCGGCCTATTATTTTTTCATTTAACTCAGGCATTGATACGCCGATTGTCATTAAATCAGTATTCGAAAAAATTGAAGTTAAGGTTCCAAAGCGCAAAATCCATCAGAAAAAAATAGCCGCCATACTCTCCGCCTACGACGACCTGATCGAAAACAACAAACGCCGCATCGCCCTGCTGGAAAAAATGGCCGAGGAGATCTACCGGGAATGGTTTGTACGGTTTCGGTTTCCCGGGCATGAGAAGGTGAAGTTTGTTAAGGGGGTGCCTGAGGGGTGGTCCATACAGAAAATAGAAAATATTGTTGGTGAAATCCGGAAAGGAATAAGCAGAAAGAGTCTTATTGGCACAGAAAAATATATTGGACTGGAACATATTCCTAGAAAATCAATTTCAATAAAAGATTATACAACAACAGATTCAATTGAAAGCAACAAGCTTATTTTCAAACGGCAAGATATTTTGTTTTCAAAAATTCGACCATATTTACATAAAGTGGCTTTGGCACACTTTGACGGTGTTTGCTCTTCAGATACTATTATTTTAAGGGCTAAGAATGAAAACTATATTGG
Source organism: uncultured Desulfobacter sp. (assembly GCF_963665355.1). Lineage (GTDB taxonomy): Bacteria > Desulfobacterota > Desulfobacteria > Desulfobacterales > Desulfobacteraceae > Desulfobacter. The sequence goes on along the minus strand of NZ_OY762229.1, from coordinate 1,274,402 downwards.
CTTTTTACTGTTTACTGTTTTTAGCGAATCCTTTATTGAATTGGCAACAATTGCATCAAAAGGCACAAAGATGCCCCGTGCCGACTGGGACTTTTTGAAAAAACTTGAATTAAAAATTCCAACTGATAATTTGCTTAAACAATATCAGAAAATTTTTGATGGATTCTTCTCTCAAATAGAAAAACTTCTTCTTTCAAATGAAATTTTAACTTTATGCCGGGATTCCCTCCTCCCCCGCCTAATCTCAGACAAACTATCCGTAGAAGACCTCGACATCCAGTTTCCGCCCAACATGCAAACTGAGGAGGAGACCTAACCCAGGGAAAAACGCCATGGCCAATTACATCTCAGAAGATCAGATCGAGCAAGCCGTCCTTGAACTGCTGCACCGGCGGTTTGGTTTTGAGTTGTTAAACTGCTGTACCGGTGACCCGGAAGATTTAAACGACCGGTCCGGGCGCAGGGACAAGCGGGATGTGATCTTTGAAGACCGTCTCAGGGAGGCGGCTCTCCGGCTTAACCCCGGCATCCCGGCAGCGGTTGTTGACCAGGCCTTAAGCCGTTTGACCGACAAGCGCCAGGCCATGTCGCCCATGGGAGCCAACCGGGAGATCGACGCCCTGGTCCGGGACGGCATCCCCGTGGAGTTTGATCCTGTTCAAAATTCAAAGGAGCAGGGCCGAAAGGAGCAGGCAAGGCTTCGGGTAATCGATTTCAACCGGCCGGAGCAGAACCGGTTCCTGGCAGTATCCCAGCTCTGGATCAGGGGCGACGTCTATTTCAGGCGGCCGGATATCCTGCTTTATGTCAACGGCCTTCCCCTGGTGTTCATTGAATTGAAAAATTCCAATGTCAAACTTCGTTCCGCCTTTGACGACAACCTCACCAACTACAAACGCGACATTCCCCAGCTCTTTTTGACCAATGCCTTTTGTATCCTGTCCAATGCCCGGGAGACCCGGGTGGGCAGTTTCACGGCCGGGTGGGAACATTTTTTCAACTGGCTGCGGGTGGCTAACGAAAAAGAGCCCGTGGACCGGGAAAAAATCCGGCACCAGGGCACCAGCCTGGAGACCGCCGCCACAGGGCTGTGCAATCCGGCCAATCTTCTGGATTTCATTGAAAACTTTATGATCTATTACAAGGGAACCCAGAAGATCATTGCCATGAACCACCAGTTCATGGGGGTCAACAATGCCTTTGCCGTGTTCCGGGACAAGGCGAGGCAAACGGGCAAGCTCGGGGTGTTTTGGCATACCCAGGGATCGGGGAAAAGCTTTTCCATGATCTTTTACGTGCGCAAAATTCTGCGCAAGCTTACCGGCAACTTCACCTTTGTGGTGATCACGGACCGGGACGATCTGGACGGCCAGATCTACCGCAATTTTCTCAACACCGGCACCGTGAAAGAGCACGAGGCGGCCCAGCCCAAAAACAGCCTGGAGATGCGTAAATTCCTAAGCCGGAACAAGCGTATCGTTTTCACCCTGATCCAGAAATTCCGCTATGACAAGGGCCGGGAATATCCCGTGCTGTCGGACCGATCGGACATCATCGTCATCGTGGACGAGGCCCACCGCACCCAGTATAAAACCCTTGCGGAGAATATGCGCAAAGGACTGCCCAACGCCCAGTTTCTGGCCTTTACCGGCACCCCGCTTTTAGGAAGGGACCGGAAAACCAATGAATGGTTCGGCGATTATGTCAGCGAGTTCAACTTCCAGCAGTCCATGGACGAAGGGGCCACCGTGCCGCTGTTTTACCAGAAACGGGTCCCCGATGTTCTGATCCAGAACGAGGATTTAAGCGAAGAATTTTATGAAATCCTGGAAGATGAAAACTTAGATGAGATCAGCCAGGCCAAGCTGGAAAAAAAGTTCGCCAAAGAGATTGAGGTCATCAAACGGGACGACCGGCTGGACACCATTGCCAGGGATATTGTGTATCATTTCCCCAGACGGGGGTATCTGGGCAAGGGCATGGTGATCTCGGTGGATAAATTTACCACCGTGCGCATGTACGACAAGGTGACCCACTATTGGAAAGACCAGATCAAAGCCCTGCTGGGCCGCATCAAAAAGTCCGGTAATGATATCGAGAAAAATCGTCTTAAAAAAATTGTGGAGACCATGCGCCGGGTGGAGATGGCCGTGGTTGTCAGCGCCGAAGCCGGTGAAGATGAGAAATTCAACGCCCAGGGACTGACCATCAAGCCCCACCGCATTCGCATGGACCAGGTGGACAAACACGGCCACGACCTGGAGTACAACTTCAAAGATCCCGAACACCCTCTGCAGCTTGTGTTTGTCTGCGCCATGTGGCTCACCGGGTTTGACGCCCCGACCCTGTCCTCCCTCTACCTGGACAAACCCCAGAAAGACCACACCCTGATGCAGACCATTGCCCGGGCCAACCGGGTGACTTCCTTTAAAATCAACGACGTGGCCAAGCGAAACGGTGAAATCATTGATTATTACAATGTGTTCCGCAACATGAAAAAGGCTTTGAAAGATTATGCCCAGGGCGCGGATGACACAACAATCCCGCCGGTACGGGACAAGGCCGCCCTGTTTGATATGCTGGACAAGGCCGTTGCCCAGGGGCTTGCCTTTTGTCAGGAACAGGAAATGGATCTTGGGTCCATACTTGAAAAACAAAATGTATTTAAAAATATCGGCCTGTTCAACGATTATGCCGATATCCTGCTGGGCAATGAAACATGGCGCAAATCATTTAATGTATATGAAAATACCATCTCTTCGCTGTACGAAGCCTGCAAACCCGAGGTGCTCGGGCAGGATACCGGTAAAATGGTGGCGGTGTTTCAATACCTGCGCGGTGTGATGGACAGCATCGTCGATGCCCGGGATATTGATGCCGTAACGGTTCGCATTTCTGAATTACTCGATGAAAGTGTGGTGGTGGACAAGCCCGATGATTTCATCGCAGCCCAGGGCAAACCCTCTTTTCAGATTGTCCAGACCGGGAAAACCTGGGATCTTGGCAAAATTGATTATGAAAAACTCAAAGCCGATTTTAAAGCCAATCCCTATAAAAATATTGAAATAGCTGATCTGCGCGCGTTCATTGGAAAGAAAATCCACCAGATGCTTTCCCAGAATATGACACGAACCGATTTTGCCCAGAAGCTCCAGGAAATCATTGATGATTATAATGCGGGCAACACATCCAACGAAAATTATTATGATGACCTGGTGAACCTGGCCCGGGACCTGAAAGACGAAGACGAACGGCATCTCCGGGAAGGCCTGACCCAGGACGAGCTGGAGTTGTATGACCTGTTGAAAAAACCGAAAATGACCCAGAAGGAAAAGAAAAAGGTCAAGCTGGCGGCAAAATATTTGTTGAAAAGGCTTTTGGAAGAGCATCCCCGGGTGCTGGTCCAGGACTGGCATAAGGATTCCCGCACACAGATCATTGTCCGTTCTGCCGTTGAACAGGTTTTGGACGAACAATTGCCGGACACTTACGACAGGTTATTATTCAAGGAAAAATGTGACAACGTGTTTGATCTGATGCTCCAGCATGCTGTCAGCGGCCGTAAGTGGGCGGCTTAAGAAACGGCAGGGCAACCCGGCCGGCAAAACCTCTTTTGCATTAATGACAGGATAAGAGAACAGGAGAGAACCATGCCCAGACGACTGTCCGATATCCCCAAACACAACCGTCCCCGGGAAAAAATGCTGCAAAACGGCCCGGGTGCCCTAGGCGATGATGAACTGGTGGCCATTCTGCTGGGTTCCGGCACCAAAGGCCATGATGTCATGACCGTGGCTGCCCGGATTGTCCGGATGGTGGATGCCCATAAGGGGCAGCCTGATCTCAGGGATCTCCAGCAACTGGAAGGCGTGGGCCCGGCCAAAGCCATGCTGGTTGCCGCAGCCCTGGAGTTTGCCCGGCGCCGCATTCATCCCGAAGGACTCAAGATCAAAACGCCCCTGGATGCATTGCCCCTGATCCGGCACTATGGAGACCGGAAACAGGAATACTTTTTATGCATTTCCCTGAACGGTGCCAATGAGGTGATCACCCATCGCGTGGTCTCCATTGGACTTGTGAACCAGACCCAGGTTCATCCCAGGGAGGTGTTTGCCGACCCCATAACCGACCGGGCCTCGGCGGTGATCCTGGCCCATAATCATCCATCGGGTGACATGACGCCGAGCCGGGCCGATATCAAACTGACCCGGCAGCTCCAGGAGGCCGGAAATACCCTGGGCATTGCCGTTCTGGATCATATTATTTTCAGTCCCAAAGGCCATTACAGCTTTCTGGAAAATGGATATCTGGGGTAAACAGCCAGAAAACAAAGGCCGAAAGAGAGGTTGATCCGTTGCCGATAAAAACCGGTATTGCCACAGGCATTGCTCAAATGTAGAATAAAGCAAGTTTTGAAAAGAAAACATAACGACCCCGGCCCTGGTTTTCTGTTGTACAAAGTTTTTTCATTTACTTCACCAGTAACGGGGCATAAAAAATTCCCATGCAACTCCAATGAAGGACAATACCATGAAACATTTTCGCCTGATTTTTTTACCGGTAATATCCTTATGTCTGTTCCTTTTTGTACTCCAGGGCGCGGCCCAGAGCGCCGAACTTGAAGCCCGGTTTGCCGGTCAGCAGACCGTGGACGGACAAAACGCCCTGGCCGTTACCTTTTCTTTGCCCCTGGATACGAAACAGGACTTAAGCAAGTATTTCAGTATTATCAAGGCAGATGAAAACGAAGGGACCCCTGTGGATGGTGCATGGATTTTGGCCAAGGATACCAGGGTGGCCTATTTTACCCAGATAAAACCCGACACCACCTATACCATCACTGTGGCCAAGGGCCTGGCACCGGCCCAGGGTGAGGCCCTGGCCGGAAAAGCCACATATGAGGTGGCCACCCGGTCGGCGGAACCCATGATCGCATTCGGCTCCACGGGGTTCATTCTGGCTTCGGACCTGATCAAGGGGCTTCCTGTGGACAGTTTAAACATAAAGCAGGCAGATATTGATTTTTTCAGGGTACGGCCGGACCAGATGGTGGGCTTCAAGGATGAATTCTGGAATTCCACATATTTAAACTATTATCAGTCCGATGAGCTGGCTGAAGTGGCGGATCTTGTTTATTCCGGGCGCTGGGATCTGGACATTAAAAAAGATCTGCGCACCCGGTCCAATATCCCCATCACCCATATCAAAGAACTGAAAAAACCCGGCATTTATGTTGCCGTACTCCGGGGTGCGGGCCAGTATCGCCACGGCTACCGCATGACCTGGTTTTCCATTTCAGATTTAGGGGTACATGCCAGGGTATATGACACCTCAATCCGGTTTTTCATCCAGAACCTTTCATCGGCAGACCCCGTTAAAAAGGCCGTTATCAAGGGGTTCGACAAGGATGGAAAAACCTTGTTTGAGCAATCCACGGACAAAGACGGCCAGTGCGTCATAAAAGGGCATTTTGAAAAACTGGACCTGGTTTCGGTTTCCAAAGACAAACATACCAGCCTGATGGCCATGGATACCCCGGCCCTTGATCTGTCGGAATTTGCCATGGGCGACGCCCTGTTCCGGCCCCTGGACCTGTTTGTATACGGCCCCCGGGATATCTACCGTCCCGGGGAAACCGTTGTGATTGACGGCATCTTAAGAAACCAGGATGGCTGTATGACACCAGAGATAACGGTGGCCGCCAGGGTGGTTCAACCCGATGGAAAAGTCATCCGGGAATTTGCCTGGAAGCCGGGCAAAGGCAACCATTTCAACACCAGTTTCGAACTGCCCGCCAATGCCCTGACAGGCAAATGGCGGGTGACTTTTGCCAATGGTAATGACAGGTTTGAGGATTATCCCTTTCTGGTGTCCGAGTTTCTGCCCGAGCGCATGAACCTGGTCATTGACCAGACAGGCGACAGCATTCTGGCCCCGAATAATAAACTTGCCATCCATATCCAGGGCGATTTTCTGTACGGTGCACCCGCAAGCGGCAGCCGTGCCAATGCCGTGATTCACGTGAAACCCGCACGGGATCTATTCGACAAGACTTTACCCGGCTTTGAATTCGGCTCCGCCATTGATCTTGTGAACACCACCAGCACCAGTGACGATATCCGCCTGGATGAAACGGGACAAGGCGTTATTGAAGTTGATAATCAGTGGAAGGAAGTCACTTCTCCCCACTGGGTCACGGCCAATGTCAGCCTGTACGATGCCGGGGAGCGCCCGGTGGTCAGAAACGCCTCCTGGCAGGTGTGGCCGGCACCAAGCCTTGTGGGCATCAGAAACATGTCCGGTACAAAAGAAGATCCCGGGCAGGTACCTGAAAATGATACGGCTAAATTTGAAGTCATTCTGGCGGACACCCAGGGCCGGCTTATGGCGGCAAAGGGCCTTAAGGCCACTGTGATCCGGGAGCACCAGGAATATTACTGGGAGTACAACGACGGAGAGTGGAACTGGGGGTGCAACAGCCAGTTCTATCCCGTGGACCGTTTTGACCTTGATATTCCGGACCAGGGCAAAGCCCTGGTCAATGTTCCCGTGGAGTGGGGCGGATACCGTCTGGAGATAAAAAATCCTGCCACAGGTCTGACAAGTTCCAAAAGCATCTGGGCGGGTTGGCGTCCCAAAGGCCAGGGCCAGCAGCAAAACATGAACCGGCCGGACCGTGTGGATCTGACCCTGGACAAGCCCGGCTACCGGCCCGGGGACACCGCCCTGGTGACTGTCAAGGCCCCCCAGGGCGGCCAGGGCTTCTTATTTGTGGACGGGGCAGACAATCTGTTGACCCTGCCCATTGATATTCCGGCCAGGGGAAAAGAGATTGCCGTTACCATCGATCCGGACTGGACCCGCCATGACCTGTATGTATCCGCCCTTGTGGTCCGGCCCGGGGAGAGCAGGAATGCCAAGCTGCCCAAGCGGTCCGTGGGGCTGGTCCATCTGCCCCTTGACCGCACAGACCGCCGCATGAACGTTGGAATTCAGGCCCCGGAAAAGACAGAACCCAACCGCCGGGTGGATGTGGCCGTCAATCTGACCGATGCCCGGGGCAAGCCCGTCCCCCATGCCATGGTCACTTTGGCTGCCGTGGACTGCGGAATTTTAAACCTGACCCGGTTTAAAACCCCGGATCCCTTTGGCTACTTTTTCCAGCCCCGGAAATACAGCCCCGAACTCCATGATATTTACCAGAAACTCATCGAAGCCGCAGACGGCAGTTATGCAAAAATGCGGTTTGGCGGAGATGCGGCAACCCTCACCCGGGGCGGAGACAGGCCTTCAACCGATGTGCAGATTCTGGCCATACACCGGAAGGCCGTTGACGCCGATGGCCAGGGCAACGCCCTATTCCACCTGGACCTTCCGGATTTTGACGGACAGGTGCGGATCATGGCCATTGCCCATACGGACACCACCTTCGGTGCCGGAGACAAGGAGATGATCCTGGCCTCTCCCATCGTGGTCCAGGCCACCATGCCGCGGTTTCTTTCCTGCAAAGACCAGGGTTTTATCATGCTGGAACTGAACAACCTGACAGATATTGCCCAGAATATCACCCTTGAAACCGAGATCTTCGGACCGGTATCATTTGAAGAGCAGGCCCGTCAGGCCATGGTCCTGGAACCCCGGAAACGCAAAAGCGTCACGCTCAAATTGTTGGCCGGCACCACGGTGGGCCGGGCACACATCACCTGCCGGATAAAAGGAATCCAGGGTCCGGGGGTATCGCCTGAGATGACCAAAACCTGGTTTCTGGAGACCAGATCCCCCTACCCCCACCAGACCTGGACCTGGCAGGAGGTCCTGACACCGGGAGAAAGCTTTTCCACATCATCTTCAGCCGTGGACACCCTGGTACCCCATACGGTAACCGTCATGGCCGGCCTGGATTCGGAGCCGCCGGTGAACCTTTCCCAGCATGTCAGTGAATTGCTTGCCTATCCGTACGGGTGCCTGGAACAGACCGTATCCGGCGTTTTCCCCCATATACTGCTCTCCTTTGATCAGTTTGCACAGCTGGGGGTTGGGGCCGGCACCAAAGAGGCCACCCGTGAAAAGATCAGGCGGGGTATCCAGCGCCTGCTTGAAAAGCAAAAAAGCTCCGGGGCTTTTGGCCTGTGGAGCTCCCACAGCCCTGAATGTCCCTGGCTGACAGCCTACGCCGCCCATATGATGGTCGAAGCCGTGGACGCAGGTTATGAAGTGCCTGTGAATGCCGTGAAAAATGCCCTTGCCCGCCTTATCGTATATGTCCGCCGTGGCAAATCCATTCCCTGTCCGGGGTGGGTGGATTGCGATACCTTCCGGTCTGCAACCCGGGCGTATGCCGCCTTTGTCCTTGCCCGGGTCAGCTCCCTTGGACTGGCGGATGCCAGGAATGTTTATGCCCATGTGAAAAGCAATAATCCTTCACCGTTGAGTCTGGTCCATGCGGGCACGGCCCTTGGGCTTGCCGGGGACCGCACCAGGGCATTTGAGGCCTTTGACCTGGCCATCAGAACCCGGCGGGATGATGGCCGGGTGTATGGCGGTGATTACGGCTCCAATGTCCGGGATCTTGCCGCGGCCTACTATTATGTCACCACCTATTTTCCCGACTATAAATTCAGGGCTGTATTCCTCCACGACCTTTCTGAGGAACTGAAAAAACAGCAGTGGCTCTCCACCCAGGAACGCAACAGCCTGGTCATGGCAGGTGCGGCCAAACTGGCCCATCCGGCCGGGCCATGGGCTGCCGACGTAACTGTGGGGAAAGAAACCGGCGGCCACAAAGGAATTGGTCCGGGCCGGGTGATATTTACAAATGGTACGGCAGCCAAAGGGTTTGCCGTGAAAAACACCGGCAAATCCAATCTTTATCTGGATGTAGCACTCACAGGATATCCCAACAGCCTGCCGGCTCCCCAAAGCCTCGGAGTCAGCATATCCAGACAATTCCTGGACACCCATGCCGAACCTGTGGATATTTCCACAGTGAATTCCGGGGACCGGATCATTGTGGCGTTAAAGGTTCAATCCAAAAAACAAAGGCTGCCCCATGCCCTGGTGGTGGACATGCTGCCTGCCGGATTTGAGCTGGAAGACCCCAATGTGTCGGGATCATTTCTCATTAATGATATAAAAGTGGACGGAAAAACCGTTTCCCAATGGCATGGCGACTGTAATACCACCCACACCGAATACAGGGATGACCGATTTATTGCAGCCCTGAACCTTGGATACAATGACACCTGCCGGATTTTTTACGCCGTGCGTGTGGTCAGTCCCGGTGTTTTCAAAGTGCCGCCCTCCCTGGTGGAAGATATGTACCGGCCTTACGTCCGGGGGGTGGGTGAAACGGCTGTCCAGACCCGCGTAAACTCTCCCGGTCCCGGCAGGAACTTAAGATGACGGACGATTTGGTTCAGACAAGAGATGAAACAAGCATTTCAAAGAAAATTTTCCGGCTTTGAGGTTTGCCGGGACAATGCCTGAAACCACCCGGCGTATTGTCCGAAAATCAGCAAAAATCGTCAGCACTCTGCTCGTTGTTCTGCTGGCCGGCTGGATATGCTTTATTGCGCTGGACCATTTATTTCCCTTTGATACAACGGGGCGTCCCGGGGCCTGCGTTATTGTGGACCGCCGCCAGGCGCCCTTGCGGGCCTTTGCCGACAAAAACGGGATATGGCGGTATCCGGCAAAGCCTGGCCAGGTCTCTTTATTGTACCTTCAAGCCTTGGTGGCCTATGAAGACCGTTGGTTTTATTATCATCCCGGCATCAATCCCCTGGCTGTCTGCCGGGCGTTTTTCCAGAACTTGACCCATGGCCGGGTTGTATCCGGCGGATCAACGCTCACCATGCAGACTGCCCGGATTCTTGATATCAGCGAACAAGCAGGCCGCCCCTCATCCCCATATTTTTTTTCGCGCATGGGTGTCAAACTGCGCCAGATGTTCAGGGCTCTTCAGCTCGAAAACCACTTTACCAAGGACGAGATTCTCGGGTTATATCTTACCCATGCCCCGTTTGGCGCCAATATCGAAGGGATCCAGGCCGCCTGCTATACCTGGCTTGGCAAGGATGCAAGGGAGATGACCCGGGCCGAAGCGGCGCTTATGACCGTATTGCCCCAGGCCCCGTCCCTATACCGGCCCGACCGTCATCCTGACAGGGCTGCCCGGGCCCGGGACAAGGTCCTTGACCGGATGGCCCGGTTCGGTATCTGGAGTGCCGAACAGATAAAGGCCGCCAAACAGGAACCGGTCATCTCCTTCAGGTTTCCCGCATCCATGACAGCACCCCTGGCGGCCCGGCGTCTGAAAACAGCGCACCCGGATGCGCAAGTGATCAACACCTTTATTGATGAAACCCTGCAAGTGCACATGGAAGATCTTTTGCGGGCATATATGGAAAGACTGCCCCCAAAGCAGTCCGGGGCTGTTCTCGTGGTCAATCACAAAACCCTGGAAATTGAAGCCTATGCAGGGTCTGCGGACTTTTTCGATTCATCCAGGCATGGCCATGTGGATATGATACCGGCGTTAAGGTCCCCGGGTTCCACTTTAAAGCCTTTTATTTACGGCCTTGCCATGGATCAGGGGCTGATTCATTCCCATTCCATGCTCCTGGACGTGCCAAGATATAAAAAGAGCTATGATCCAGGCAATTTTTCCGGGGGCTTTTCAGGGCCTGTCACCGTGGTCCGGGCGTTGCAGGATTCGTTGAACCTGCCTGCTGTGCAGATGCTCGACGCTTTGGGGCCGGGTCGTTTCCACGACAGATTGTGCAATGCCGGAGCCCGGTTTGAATTTGAAGGCAAACCCAATCTCTCCATGGCCTTAGGCGGTGTGGGCACAAGCCTTGAATCCCTGGTGACCCTGTATACAGCCATCGGGCGGGGCGGTATTGCCGGAAAGCCCCGGCTGTGCCCCTTGGAACCTGTGCAGGAACGGTATCTGATGAGTCCTGGTGCAGCCTTTATCATCCGGGATATCCTTTCCCGGCCCTTCCCGGGCAGACAGGGGGTGGGGCGGCTGTCCGGCGCACTGTCCATGGCATGGAAGACCGGCACCAGCTATGGCTTCAGGGATGCCTGGGCCATGGGCATTAAGGGGGATTACACGGCGGGTGTATGGATCGGACGGCCCGACGGCTCCCCGTCTCCGGGACAGTATGGGGCTATCACGGCACTTCCTCTTCTTGGCCAGGTTATGGAGAGCCTTTCCGTCGGGGCGGGTCCGCTGAAGCCGCCTGAAAGCGTAACAAAAGAGACCATATGCTGGCCGTCTGGTCTGGCTGCATCGGCAATCCGGGGCAGGGCAACGGGGGCCTGCGTCCAAAAATTTGATGCCTGGATTCTTGACGGACAGATTCCCTCCACCATGACCGGAGAGACCGGCCTTACCGCACCCCTGGTCCGGAGCTTCTGGGTGGACCGCCAAGGGATGAGGGCTGCACCGGCCTGTGGAGGCATTGAAAAAAAGACGGTGGCCCTGTGGCCGTGGCAGGCGGAACCCTTTATCCCGGCTCTTTGGCGGCGTGCTGCCGTGCTGCCTAAAGATTCATCCGGCTGTCCCGGTATAGCCCCCCTGGTTCTGCCGGATATCAGAATTGTTTCGGTGTCGGACAACAGTATCCTGACCTGCCAGCCCGGTCAGACCGGCTCTGTATCCATCCCCTTGAGAGCCCTGGGCGGAAGGGGTGAACGCCAGTGGTTCCTGAATAAAAAGCCTTTGGTAAATGGTGATGGATCAGCCCCGGTTTTTATGACGATGCCGGTTCCGGGGCAGTATCACCTGGCCGTGGTGGATGAATCCGGCAGTTTTGACCAGGTTTGTTTTTCCGTCATTGAACTCAACCCATGACAGGATTTTCTTTTGCATAGTGCCTGAACGAAATAGGGGTGCCAAAAATGATACTCCGTCTGAAGCGCTAAATGTGCCGGATGCAGTTCAGTTCCAGGGGGGAAGATATACAGCGCCCGGCCCCCGCGTTTTTCAGATCCTGCCGGCTGCCGTACCCCCAGAGAACGCCTAATCCGTAAATGCTGTTCTCTTTTGCGCCCACCATATCGTAGGTTGTGTCCCCAACCATTACGGTGTCAATACGTTCAAGTCCCTCCTGCTCCAGTATATAGGCGATCAGAGATGTTTTATCTCCCCTTGTTCCATCCATCTCAGCACCGTGGACCGATTTGAAAAAAGGGGCCAGATTAAAATGATCGATAATTTTTTCTGCGTAGATCCGGGCTTTTGAGGTGGCAACGAAAAGGGTATGCCCGTTTTCTTTTAAGGTGTTAAGCGCTTCAGGGATGTTTTCGTACACCTGATTTTCAAACATGCCGATACGTTGAAAGCGCTCTCTGTAAAGAACCACAGCGTTTTGCGCCAGCGCCATATCTCCATCCAGAAGTTTGCAAAAGCTGTCCCGCAGCGGCGGGCCAATACACCAGCCAAGGCTTTCGGCTTCCGGTATCCTGGCATTCATTTTTTCAAGGGCATAAATAATACTTGCCGTGATTCCTTCAAACGGGTCTGTCAGGGTACCGTCCAGGTCAAATAAAATATTCTTTTCCATAATTTGATCTCCTGGTGCCTACAATACCCTCTGCAGTATCCTGTGTAAATTAAAGTTTGATGGACTCGTAAAAAGTCCAAAATCAATTTAACAGGTTAATATTATTGGCTAAAATTCGATTTTTAGCTTGTATTAAAAATATTTATTTTGTATAATATACTCTATGTTATCAATAACTTATGGTTGACTAAATGATTAAAACAAATGACCACAATCAGCTCCACCTTTTCGATCCTTGGGACTTTTTAAGCCCGAAGCGCAGGAAATTGCTCGATGACTCCTGGGCAGGGCTTTTTCAAAAAGAAATCCTCCGCTCATTACCGGTCAATCTGATCAAACCCTATTTCTCAAGAGAAGCAGGACGTCCTACAAAGGAACTCTTCACCATGCTCGGTGTTTTGCTGCTCCAGCAAGCTCATGATCTTACTGACGAAGAAACCGTATCGCAACTGGCATTCAATATTCAATGGCACTATGCCTTGAATTTAACGGAAGAATCGGATGCCGCCAAATATCTATGTTTGAAAACCCTGTGGACCTTCCGTCAACTCATGATCGAAAAGAAACTGGACAAAGCCCTCTTCAATGCTATTACAGACAAACTTGCAGCAGTGTTTGAAGTCAATTCTGACAACCAAAGAATCGATTCGGTCCATGTTAAGTCAAATATGCGACGGCTGGGAAGAATCAGTATCTTTGCAGCGAGTATCAATAAATTTCTGGTTAACCTGAAACGCAAGCACCCTGACCATTTTTCCGGTATCAGCACCGATATTATCGGGAAGTATATTTCGGAAAAGGCATTGTCCTGCTTTTCCATGGTAAAACCCTCTGATTCAGCTAAAACTCTTGCAAGTGTCAGCAAGGATCTTTACCATCTGATCCAGGAATTTAAAAGCGACTCTGATGTTTCATCCATGTACAGCTACAAGCTGCTTGAAAGGGTTTTGAAAGAGCAGTGCAATCTGGAAGTTGATCCTGAAAGTGGCCAGAAGGTTGCGCTTAAAGCTCCAAAAGAGATTCCTTCAGACTCACTTCAAAATCCTTCAGACCCTGATGCGACCTACAGCGGACATAAGGGACAAGGTTACCAGGTTCAGGTGATGGAAACCTTTACAGAAACAGAGGATGAAGATGAGAAGGCCGGAACCTTGAATCTTATCACTCATGTTGAGGTGGAACCTGCCTCGGCAAGTGATGCCAATGCTCTTATCCCTGCAATTGATGCCGCCAAGCAGAGAAACCTTTCTCCCAAAGAACTCCAGGCGGACTCTCTTTATGGAAGCGATGAGAATCACCAGATTGCCCAGTCAGATGGAATTAATCTTGTTTCGCCCACCATGGGAACGACCAAAAAGGAAAAGCTCAGCCTTACTGATTTCAACCTTGCGGCAGATGGGCAGATCATAACATGTCCGCAAGGGCATGCCCCGGTTTTTAAAAAGAAAAAGAAGGAACGGATTACCCAAGGTTTTCCCCTTGATACCTGCATGGGCTGCCCTCAACTGGAAGATTGCCCGGTAAAACAGGGGAAAAAGTACGCGTACAGTCGATATACCGCTAAGGCTGCAAGGATCGCCCGAAGAAGAGCTTATGAACAGACAGATGAGTTCAAAGATAGATATCGGTGGCGAGCCGGAGTCGAAGCAACAATGTCCGAATATGATCGACGAACCGGGGTGAAACGATTAAAATATCGAGGTCTCCAAGCAGTAAGGTTCGCGGCAACCTTAAAAGCAGCAGGAATCAACCTCTTCAGGGCAACTATTGTCCAGAAGGCGCTTAGCTATGCATAAAGGAGGCATAGGGGAGCCCTTTCGGGGTGTAATACACTGCTTTTTGGAATGTCAAAGAGCAATTTGGCTTATAAAAATTGTTTTTTAACAAGTTTTGATCATATGATCAAAATAGTGTTCAAACTCAAAAACAGGAGCTTGATTTGGGCTCTGACTTTTTACAGGACCATCAAAGTTTGGATAGCCGGAAAAAATGTAATCCGGGGGAGAGGCTCAGTCTTCTCTGATTCTAAGAAAAGAGGCGAATTTAGGCACGCCCGTTTTTGTAAATCCATGGTATTTGAAAGTCACCTGTGTACCTATGGGGGGCGGCGCCTGCCGGACTTTATCTGTGAAGCCTGTCCCCAGTTTAAACTCAACGCCGTTTTCAAGCCGCAGAGTCAAGGATCCCATGACGCCCTGGTTCCGTCCTTGTCCGGGGTTGACGGCAATTACTTCTCCTTCCATGTCACGGGCCTTTTTAACCTTTAAAACGGTCGTACTTCGTCCTGTATCATATGGTTTTAGAGGATCTTTAACAATGACGCCTTCGCCGCCGTTTGATTCAATCTGTTTATAAAAAAAATCCAGATCAGATTTATTTTTCACAGGTATCTGCTCAATGATTCTTATCCATGGGTGAGGATGGGATGCAAACCATAATTTTGCCTTGCCCAGGCGCTGGAAAAAATATCCCTGTTGATTGGGGACTTCAAAAATATTGTAGGTGATTTTTTTCCATCCTTCTCCCGGATGTGCATCCAGGACCACGGATTGGATAAATTCATATTGTCCCCGGCTGCTCCATAACTCTCCATCAAGTTCAAACGGGGGGAAATTTTTCGTAAACCAGGATGGAGAGTTTATAATTCTTCCCTTTCGGGTGACCAGGTGCCGTCCATCCCAGTATCCCCTGATACCGTCCAGTTTTTCGCTCATCACCCAGCCTGATAGATCCTGATCGCCCCGGAACACACCGGGTTTTTGCAGACTGGGAGGCTGGGCCGATAAAATTATGGGAAACAGTAAGCCCAGGAAAGTTAGAACCATGAGTCTTGCCCGGGAAAAAAATATTTCGGGGGGTGAAGTCAGGATATGGATTTTCACGCTGTCCGTCCTTTCCATGGCGATCAAATGGCATTTAACAGGACCACTTTGTTTTTGAATGGATTATCGGCCAATAGTAATGGCAATTGACAATAAATACAATCTTCAATATGTTCGGGCAGAAGAGCCAGAAATGCAATGTTGTATATTGAGCTTTGAGCATAGTCCGCTTGTAAGAGAACACTTGTGAACTCTTGGCGTTACATTGCCTGGCTGGTGTGAAACTTTATGTTTTGTTTACAAATATAAAAAAGGAGGATCAGAACTTATGAATCCGGATAAAATTATCGATGGGTTGTCCCAGCAGTTGGCCGCCGAGTTAAAAGCCATGACAAAGGCAAAGGATGTAGCGGAAAAAGAGGCATACAGCCGTGTAGTAAAAAATTTATGTGACTCCCTGGGCGTCTTTTTCAGTTTGATGAGCGACATGATGCCTTACGACTATGATGACGAGGAAGATGATGGGCCCTTTTAAGTCACAGGCAGCCGGTAGGATATGTCCCAGGTAAGTGGTATGGAGGATCTTAATTTTATTTGAGAGGTTATATGCAAGCGCAGCTTAACGGTATTCAATTGGCGTATGATGAAGCAGGGCAGGGACCTGCGGTATTGTTGATTCACGGATTTCCCCTTTGCCGTCACATGTGGGGCCCCCAGATGCAGGCGTTGGCTGCTGCGGGGTTTAGGGCTGTGGTTCCCGATCTGAGAGGGTTTGGGGAAAGTGAGTCCGGCACCAAGGTCGGCTCGACGGACCTGTTGGCCGACGATGTGATTGCGCTGATGGATTCTCTGGGTATTGAGAAAGCCGTGGTGGGCGGCATGTCCATGGGCGGGTATGTTCTGCTCAACCTGCTGGCCCGTTACCCGCAACGGATTTGCGCTGCCTGTTTTATCGTCACCCGGGCCGACGCCGACGATGAAACCGCCCGGGGCAAGCGCAACCATCTGATCGCTGAGGTGAAAGCCGGTCGGCCCGAGGTGGTGCCCAATGTTTTTACCCCCCTTCTTTTTGCTGATGGAACCGTTGCTGCCCGTCCTGATGTGGTGAAACAGGTGCGCGGCTGGATGGAGGCGACCCCAGCCTCCGGGTTGGTTTTGGGACTGGAGGCCATCCGGGATCGGCTTGATTCATCGGCGTTGCTGCCTCAACTGAAAATCCCGGCATTGATCATAGGTGCCCGGGAGGACAAGGCGATTCCGCCGGAAAAATCCACGGACCTGTCCGAACAGATTCCAGGGGCCCAGCTTTGCATGTTGCCCGCTGCCGGTCATATGGTAAATCTGGAGCAGCCGGAAGCATTTAATTCTGCACTGCTTGATTTCCTGGGTGACAACAAAAATAAATTCTGATCTGTCTGGTTCTCACGGCGGACGGACGTCCGCCGTGGGTATTCAACGAGCCTGTGTCCTGCCTAAGTCAACGTTTTCGAGTTCCTCTGCTACGAATTTTTTCAAGGGCAGTTTCTATTTTTACCCGAACCCAGGGGAGGGGCTCAATGCTCAGCGCCGTCTCCAAATTATTGATAGAACTTTGATCCGCCAGGTTTCCCAAAGCTTCAGCCCCATAACCCCTGAAATTTTCGTCAAATGGAACAGTCAACCACTGCTGCATTCGGGGAATAATGGATGTATCACCCAACTTGCTTAGGGAAAGGGCGGCATTGTGTTTCAGGGGCCAGTAATCACGATCAAGATATTTTCTCAGCGACGGGACTGCCAGCGTGTCACCCAGATTTCCAGCGGCAAGGGCTGCAGGAATTAAGGTATCCCCGGCTTCTTTACCATAGCCATTTTCAAGCACCTTGCGCACAGCGTTTTTTGCATCCGTGCTTCCTGAGCCCAGACGGCCGATAACCCTGACGATTCCATAACGCGGCCCCCACTTGGGCTTGCATTGATCACTTTCCAGAACCTTAAGCAAACCGGGTATAAATTCCTTCCACCCGGCTTCGGCCGCGATATAGCCGATTACTGTGCCGCCAACGCACCAGGACTGTTCACGTCCCCAGCCGATATCTTTCTTATCCTTGCCTTTGCTCCATAATACCCGGTTGCCTGAACGGTCATTTAAAATATTGAGCAATACAGGCCGGGCCTTTTCTTTGTCTGACAGATACATTCCCACAAAGGCAAGATGTTTATTGTTGGGGTCTGCTTCCCCGTAAGCCAATTGTTTAAACGCATCAAATGTGCGCGGATCGGCCAACATTACCGCACCGCGAAGCAACCGCTTGAAAGATTGAAGATCCCCGACAGCGGCCAACACTTTCTTTGGATTAGGCAAATTCTCCTGCAAGGGCTGCCCGTTCCACCGCCCCATTGTTTTTTCCACTGGCGATAACTTCAAAGCGGGCGTAAAAGCAGGCGCCGCCTCTTTGATAAGTGTCTGGTTGCCCTGCCCGGTTGCCGGGACAGCTTCAATGGTGATGGACTTACAGACGCAATCCTCCCATTGTTCTCCCGCCGTGTTTATTTCATATTCAAATGGAAGTGCCTCAACAACCGTAACATTGCGACGATCCCTGCCTTTGGGGTCATCCCACACATAGGTAATTTGCAGGGCTTCTCCCGGTTCAATGTTTCCCCGCACCAAGATACTATTTTTCCCCGGTTGCAGTTGTGGAAGTGAAAACATATTGAGTTGCACTGTATTTTCAAACTCAATGCCATTGACCTGGCACGATTTCGGCTTCCCCGAGGCAATCAGTTCCAGCTTCAGGCGATAGGCGTATCTTCCGAATGGAGATTGAAAATTTTTTGGCGGTGCAGCGCCTTTTTCCGACACAGCAAATTTTTCCCCGATGGGGATAACAACTTCTTTTGAACCGACCGCGTCGTCCGGACATGTCCATATGGATACCCATGTTAATCCATTATCAATGGATAAATATAAGCGAATCAAATCATGGGCGGTCTGGCGAAAGAAACGAACTTTGGCATTTGCCTGGGAAATAATATAAGGAGACCGAAAATGCCATACAGCTGTTGCTGCCTTACCGGTTTTCAGTGGTTGAAGCCTGCCGTTTTCCATGTCCACCGGATTCTGGGCAAGCCCTCTTTCCCAGCCGGGTTGGGACGGATCGACCGAATAGGTCCATATGCCATTCCCATAGGTGAAGGGAAAGTAGGGACCACGTTCCCTTTCCGGAACCTTTTGTGCCATTCCTTTTCCCCGGGCGGCGTTATCCTGGTAGGGTTTGCCCACGTTTCCCCACAGCCGGGTTAATTTCTCACCCCGCCTGAACGACAACTCCATGCGGTGATCGTTAAAATAAAGATGCCCGTTGCCAGGTAATCCATACTGGTAAAAAAAGGCATACCATTGTGTGGAAAGCTCATCCAAGCTGAGAAGCCTCTTGTATGAATGGTGCCAGGCCACCGCGCTGTGGGAAACGTCCAGGCCGTGCCATCGCGAAATGCCGTCAAAATCCTGATAATTCATGCCAACAACGGTGTGGCTGCCGCGGATGACTTTTTCGGCCCGATAGCCCAGTGCCCGCCAGATTTGCTCCACGACCCGGGCCTGGCCGCCGCACCAATGCACACCATGGACATTCAGCAGCTTGTCGGCCTGCATCACCCAGGGATGTCCAGTGGTATCAGGATTTAACTGCTCGGTTGCGCATCCTTTTTTGTTGTTAAAAATCATCCAGCGCCTTACCCAGCGATACACGGCAAGCGCTTTTTCATGGTCAGTGGTTGCCTTGGAAAGTCGTATGGCGTCCATGCCAAAACGCCGCATGTCAGAACCATCGGGCCAGCGGTCGCAGCTTACCCATACATCATGGGCCGCCGGATTTTGGGAGAGAAACGGCCCTGGTGAGCGTTCCGGTGCCTGCCAATAGGCCACATCACGGTCCAGCTTGACTTGGGCCCATATTTTTTGCAGCTTGCGATAATAAGGATCTGTCTCCACCGATTCTTTGGCAATCAGAGCAGTTGAAAAAATCAGCATCGACAGAACGATTGTTAGAAATACGACACCACACCGAAAATTTTTTAAATTCATGACCCCACTCCATGGGTTGGAATAAGACGGACCATTTCAGGACCGCTGGTTAAAAAACGCAAGGTTCCTTCCTGGCTGGCTGTCATCTTTGTTGTACCCTCAGCCGTGCCCGAAACTTTGTAGGTTACCCTAGGCTTAAGATCAACGACCAGATTTTTGATCTTTCCTTTGGGGGCACGGTAGGCCACCTCTCCATCAACAGATCCTGTACGGCCAAACAGCATAAGGTTCCCGTCAACAGCAACCCCGACCATTTGCCCTTTTTCGGATTCGACCTTCTGTGTGACCGGCATCTTTTCAGTACGTGTATCTGTGATATGAATAACATGCATGAAGGTATCGAACTTTCGTGCTTCTTTGGGAGAGACTTCGATCCGCCACCTGCCGGCGTCAAGGTTTTTCAACAAAGAATCGGATTTTTTCGTATCCCCCGTCCGGTTTTTTCCATTGGACCACGCCTGGTAGCCAGTCCCGCCAATCCTGCGAATCGTATGTTGCTCGGGCAGCAGCGTTCGGATAAATAACCGTCCGGGGTCACTGGAAACCGGCGGCGTAAGAACACCGTCCGCCCAGGTCATCCGGATGGTGTCGGCATCAAAATCTTCGATATGCTCCGGTATTTCGGCGTTGGTCCGTTTTCCGTCCATCAGCTCGGGCTTGCCCTGAAAATGACATATCCAGGCCTTGCGCCATGATGGGTCCAGTGACTGCACCCGATCAAATATGATCAGGTTGTCGGATTTCATAAGATAAATCATGGACCGGGTAAACAGATCAATTTTGGGACTGTTTTTCCAGGTTTTCAACTCGCCTCTTTTTTTATACCGGAAACTGTAACGGGAATTGTTATAGGCCATGGTGGCATCGCCGCAGACATAGGCATAATCATTTCCTGGATCAGACTCGAAAGCAATAATATCGCCACTTTCAAACAAGCCGGATCCGGTATCGCTCTCTTCATATTTTCTGCGCAGATACTCGTTAAAGGTAAAGCATGTCTGCCCGAAAGCCCAGCGCATGCGCTGGCCGCCGGGATTGGGAATAATATTGGGTCCAATAAGATCTCCTGCTCCGGGGCCTCCGGCATGGGTAAATTCGTCTGGCTGAAAAATTAACATGGTGTTGCTGCTGATGGACTGGGTAAAGTAATGGCTGCCGCTGCCGCCATGCCAGCACTTATCCAGCCCGTAACCGCCCCCCTGGACCGCAAGCCGTCCCTTGTTGTAGATCCAGAAAGAATTATTGTGATTGACTTGGGTGTGGGTCCACGCTAAATCGCCGCACTTGAATGACACCACGGTTCCATCAGCTTGCCACCCCTTGTTGCGCATTTGCAGATAGCCCGGCCCGTAACGTCCCCAAAGCCTGACAAAAGGCTGTCCAAGCAAGGCGTCTTTTGCGACAGTATCAAGGTCGTTATCGTAGCAGAGGATTCGAATCAACCGGCCATAATGTCCGCTTTTGGGGTCTTCGCCTAACCAGCGCTGGAATGTATAAAACAAAGAGTTCTGACACGCAGCTGCAGCGAAAAAATGACTGCTTCGGCCTTTGATGCGCAGGCCTTTGGGGTTGTAATCCCAAGCCACCTCGTCACTATGGGTTTTATCGGGAAGAACCTCTGCCATCATGTAGTTTAAATGACCTTCCAGCCAATTCCCATAATTTTGACGAATAGTCTCATAAATATCCTCACCCTCCACGGCACTGGCCCAGTATGCGATGACCTGGGGTATGATCAGTCCAATGTTGTAGGCACTGCCGCCGTGCATCCATGCGCCGTCATTGTGATGCCAGGCTCTAAAATAATTCTTTAAAAAATATCCCATACCCCATTGTCTGAGTTTGGAGGCATCAGGGTGATCGTCCAGTACCAGACCTGCCACAAGCACATCCGATGCCCAGCCTGGTGAGCCGCGGTGGGTCCAGATATCGAATGCATGTCCGGACTCGAAAATCCCGGCACACTTAAGTCCTACTTCGGCAATTTTGTCGGCCATCTGCCTCCGCTGTGCGTTGCTGATGCTGGGACTGTTGTAAATCCAGTCATACCACAATGCGGTCTGAACCAGGCCACCTCCAACATTGTATTCAGGTTTGGCCGAAAGAATGAACTCAACGATTCTTGGCACCAGCGTTTCATCGCCGGTAATCAGATAAAGTAATGCCCGGTGGGTAATTGCCGGGGCGTAGGTTTTATGGTCTGGGGGCTTTTTCATGTCTTTTGCTATTTGGCCGGCCCAGGGTTCCTTTTTTGCTCTTTCCCTGAGTTGTTCCAGTGACAAACCATATTTCCACTCGGACGGCCTGACCAGAAGCCTGGGGTGGCCTTTGACCATCTTTGGCAACTCAGCTTCAGACAGTCTCTCTTCGGCCATGGTGATGGCATAAGCATTTCCTTTACGCAGATTTTTCTGTCTGTATCCCTCTGCGTGAAATAAAGAATTTTTCCCCGGATTTTCCAAAGCCGGGGAAGGATGCGCGATACTATCTTGCTTGTCGCCGGCTTCTGAACTTTGCTGTACCGCACCAAGGCCAAAACATATAACAGTCATAACCAAAAGAAACGATAACATAGTCGCGCCATATTTATGTATAATTTTCAAGTACGGCCTCCTCATCTCGTTAAATCATTTTCATCAATAATACGCTGTTGAATCTCATGAAATTTATTTTATTAGGGTACGGTATTCCTTTTTCCAACCCAATTAAGTAACAGGCACAAAAAAAACTTTCATCCCTCCAATGCAGCCATAAAGTTGAAATAGGCCTGGACAAATTTGCCGGATACGGTTTCTGCCATGGAAAAGAAAAATTGTCCGTTGTTTAAAAACTTTCCGGAAAGAGCCAGAAAAACTGTTCTGGACAGCTCTTGAAGCTGATTAGAGATCTGAACGTCGTCCTTGTGAAATCCATTAATCATGAAAGTTCGGCACCTGACCGGCCTGAAATCAAAAATCTGACACCCCTTGCCGCAGTTAAAGGGACAGGCCGGATCCTTTGCCTGCACTGCAGCCATGGCCCTCTGGACTGCAGCAGGTCTCTGATCCGACTTCATCTGCCGGCCCATGCGGGTGTGGATGTATATCACCTCTATAAAGGACATGCTAAAGGGAAGTTTACAGCAATTATGGGAACCGGTGCCGCAGGGTGTTTTCTCTTTTGACGTATACCCAGCCACCTCCATATCAATTCCCTCCACCAAGGTTTCATAGTCTGAAAAAAACCGGCCCAAATCCACCTTGTTTTTCATTTCCAGACAGGGTTCTCTTATCTTGAGAATGCCTGACTGTTTGTTGTACTTCTTTACCAGTTTCCACTGGCTGTAAGTGGAGGGGTTGGCCTGGGACCGCTTGAGCTTTTTGGAT
Organism: uncultured Desulfobacter sp.; assembly: GCF_963665355.1. GTDB lineage: Bacteria > Desulfobacterota > Desulfobacteria > Desulfobacterales > Desulfobacteraceae > Desulfobacter. The sequence goes on along the minus strand of NZ_OY762229.1, from coordinate 1,251,574 downwards.
GCCGCTTTTAACCCTAACCCTTTACGGATCAGATAGGCGGTAACAAAGGTACCGGTTCTGCCGATGCCATGGCGGCAGTGAACCAATACCTTCTTTCCCAGGTATATGGCCTCGTCCATCCAGGCCAGGGCATCTTCCATCTGATCCATCTCAGGTACATCCTCATCCCAGATGGGCAGATAAAAGACATCGAATCCGGCCTTTTTCTCAATCTCATGCAGATCGCTGAATTCAGCGCAAAGGTTGACAATGGCGTGAATGCCCTTTTCCCGGATTGTATCCAGCTGGGCATAGGACATGGGGGCGTGGCCCACGGCCAGGCTCTGGGTGATCCATGTCAGTCGGTAACTCATCTATTCTCCTCTGAAAGACCTGAAGTCATATTGACCGCCCATGAAGGCAGTGACGTATTCTTCCACATCTGCCTCTTCCTTGAGATACATATCCATGAGCTTGGTGGCCCCGAGCAGCCGCCCGGTCAGATCAAGAATCTCCTGAATCCGGGTCTCATCCACCCCCATGACCCGACCGTCAATCAGGTCGGAAGTTACCTGGGTGATAAATCCTATTTTTTCCAAAACCCCTGCGATAAAAGCGGCCCTGCGCCATCTGCCCCCGGAATTGCCGCCCCCCCCGGAGAACCGGAACAGGATATAGTTCTCCTCCCGGGGGTGGGTGCAGATGCAGTCCAGTATCACAAAATGATACCCAAATCTCAAGTTAAGATTCATATAGGTTCTGGACACCACGGCATAACTGCCGAACTGTGGAGAATCCGCAGAGATGATGCCGCCGGCCATGACGATTTTGTCATAGGATTCCCAGTCAAAATGGCTGGCCTCGTCCCAGCAGATATCAGGGTGGGACATTCCCTTGAACAGGGCCTTCATGGGAATACAGACCAACTCCTCCATGCCCAGGACCGCATTTTTCTCCGAAGGGAAAATAAGCCCGGATTCGTTTCCCGATCCCACATCCAGGACATAAAACAGCATGGGAAGACCGGATATCAGCTGCCTGGCCCCTTTTTTTCGGGTCCCTTTTCTCTGCCCTAGAAAAAACATCTCCCTGACTGCGGTTTCATGGACAAACCGGATGATATCGTGCATGGAACGGCAGGCATCCGGGTTGAAATCTTTGGAATCCGGATCGGTGAGCTTGAGATCGGCACAGAAACGGATGAGAAACCCAAGCTTATCCATGAGAATGCTTTTGGAAAACCCGTCCTGGTCAGACCGGCCGGGTGAAGAAGAAAGCAAAGACGCGATCCGTCCCGGGTAAACCCTTCCGGCATCTGCATCCAGGGTTACCATGCTGCCGGATTCAAGGGTGTCAAATCCATCGGGACAGATGATGGCCGGCAGGCCGAACTCCCGGGCAACGGAGGCCAAGTGTCCTGCCGTGCTCCCGGTCTGGAGGATGATGCCTGCCATCCTGTGAATGGCTGCCGCATACTGGGGCAGGCCAAAGGGGGCGGCCACAACGGCCTGTTCAGGGATATCTTTCAGCTGTTCCAGGCGGTTAAGTTTAAACAAGTAGCCTGCAGACTTGCCGGGACAGATGATTCGCCCTTCCCGGCAGAGAGGCGATATGTCCGGGCAGGGCGAAGGCAGTTTTTTTTCCACAGGTTCCTGTACTTTCAGGGGACGGGATTGAAGAATGTACAGCTCCCTTTGTGAACTTAAGCACCACTCCATATCCTGGGGAATCTTATAATATTTTTCAACCTTCCTTGCCCATTCATTCAGGGTAATGATCTCTGTTGTCGCGATGGACAGGGCATCGCGCTTTGCTTTAATTGTTTTTGCCATACAGATGCCCTGTCCCGCATCAGGGACCAGATGGCTCTCTTTGGCGCCTATCCTGATGTCTGTAATATCACCGTTGTGATCCACACGGATCATGTCGGGGATTACCCGGCCATCCACCACTGCCCCGCCAAGTCCCCAGGCAGAATAGATTCTCAGGCTGCCCGGATCACGGCCATTGACATCTTGGGTATATATGACCCCGGCTGTACTGGCTTCGATCATTTCAAGGACCAGTACCGCCATGGGCGTATCATGATCGGGGATCCCGGACCGGATACGGTAAGCCAGAGCTGCCGGGCTGTATTTACTGGCAATGACCCGCTTGTATCCCAGGGCCACATCAGCTGTGTCCACATTCATCAGGCTCAGGTACTGGCCTGCAAAACTGGTATTACCGTCCTCCCTGACAGCGCTGCTGCGCATGGCAAGCCGGAAAGAGGCACTGCTCTTTCCGGAACTGTCAGCAACATTTTCAAAGCTGACCAGAGCCTCTTCAATCTCCCTGGCCAGGTCTTGGGGCAGGGGAGTCCCAAGAACAGCTTGTTCAAGGGCCTGGGCCGTAGATGCCAAACTGATGGGATCATCAATATCAAGGGTGGCCAGCTGCTGCCGGACAAAAGGTGTAAGGTTGCCGGCCTCCATAAAAAAGTGAAAGGCCCGGGTGGTGATGACAAACCCCTGGGGAGCTGGAAGGCCAAGAGTCTGTTTCAGCCGGGCCAGAACTGAGGCTTTGCCTCCGGAGATATCCTCGTCCAGGCAGTTCTCCTGGTCCAGCGTGATGATAAAGGGTGGCGAAAAGTCAAACTTGGGTGGCGCCAGCATGAACCGGACATAGAAATCAAACTTTTTATGATAGTCTTTCAGGCTCCAGTATCCCATGGGGCACATGGTCAGCAACTCCCGGACCATACCGGCCACTGCGACTGAAAAGGCCTCATAGGTTCTGACCACAAATTCCAGATCCACCCGGCGCCGGTGGCAGTACAGGTCCTCAAGAATTGCCAGATGCTCATGGGCTGCCCTGTCGTGCTCAAGCAGGCGTTTAAAGGCCTCGTACTTTTCCCTGAGCACTGTGCCGGGGGCAAAAACCTGATAGGTCCAGTGTCTGAATAAATTTTTTATCAGCATGAGCCTTTCCCCTCTTACTCTCAGGATGCGATTCTGCAGCCGCCCGGTACTCTAAAGGCAGACTACGATATAAGACAAGAATTTTTAAAAATAGGCGATTCTAACGGTTAAGCTTCCTTGTCGGACCGAGGAGGCACCCATTACTCTATCCCGGGTTGTTCATAAACGACAGTCTGGTTTCGCCCCCTATTTTTGGCATCATACAATGCAGAATCCGCATTCTTTAATAAATGATCGATGGATTCATGGGCTGTATTGACTACAATACCGAAACTTGAGGTTACATTGAAATCATACCCCGGAAAATTCATAATTTGGACCTTTTGTCTGAGCCTTTCAACTATTTTAAAGGCTCCGTTCCGGTCGCTATCCGGTAGCAGAATGACAAATTCCTCTCCGCCCAGCCGTCCTACAATATCAGACTCCCGGATCTCGTGTTTAAGCATGTTCGCTATGCTTGCCAGAACCATGTCACCCACGGCATGACCGTAGGTGTCGTTGATGGACTTAAAATGATCAATATCCAGCATGACCACTGAAAGCGGACTGTTAGACCGCTTGGCCGCAGCGATGTATTTTGGTGCTATTTCATAAAAGGCACGGCGATTGTAGATTCCGGTCAGGATATCTATCCGGGCAATACGTTCCGCCTCCTTTTTTGCGACTTGCAGCTCAAAGCTGAGAGCAAGTGTTCGAATCCAATTTTTATGTTGCTTCATGCTGATGATGGACATGAAGATTATGGTGATTGCCATCATGGCAGCAACAACAATGTTGCTTTTAGATTGCAAGGAGAGAAAATAGATAATCTGCGGTATCATGGAGCTGGTGATAAAAATGGGAGGTGCCCATTGCAACTGGTGGAAGGCACTGACGGAGCCGGCGGAAAAACCAAACGACACCATAATAAGATAAAGCAGTGAGCCTTCCACACTATGTATCTGTAAATAAAGAAAGATTGAGTCGAGGAGTAATGCCAACAGGCAATGCTGAATATAAAAGTGGGTACCCCATTTAACGGTGTCTTGATCGGATATTTTTGACCGGTTAAACCGGATGCATAAAAAAGAGTTGAGAAAAAGATAACCCCAGAGAATGGATACTAAAATCAGAATGACTGTTCTCGTTTTTTCATGCAGGCCGACCACCAGGGGGATAAAGGATACAATTAAAACGGATAACAGGCTTGGAATCCTGTTTTGATAAACAACCCGGACACATTCGGCATAAATATGTATGTCACTGTAATACTCAGTTGTTCCTTTTTCTTTATCGAGAATGTGCATAGGGTAAATTAATGTTCTTCTATAAAATTAATTTTAGGCTTTTTAAAGCAGATAATACAACATTCGGCATGTTAAGTCAGAATATAGGCAGATAGATCCAATCCCGGGACAACAGCAGTCAAGCCGATACTCACTGTAACCCTTCCAAAAAAATTATTTTTCATGGAGAATACGCAACCTGGCTGTTACATTCAGGTTTCTTTATCAAAAATTACACGCAATTTTTCAAAAAGCTCGTGTTTTGAGAATGGCTTATTTAAGAAGTTTACTCCTTCATCCAATATCCCACGGTGTGCGATTACGTTCGCAGTGTAGCCTGACATGAATAGGCATTTCATTATCGGATGCGTTTTTGATATTGTTTCCGCCAGATCTTTTCCATTCATTTCCGGCATAACGACATCTGTTATCAATAATTGAATATCTTTGTGCTCCTGACTGATTTGAATCGCTTTTGTGGGTCTGGAGGCAGTCAACACCTTGTGTCCTAAACGCTCAAGAATTGATTTTGTCATTTTTAAGATTGCCTGTTCATCTTCAACCAGCAAAATAGTTTTATTACCTGAATAGCTAATTTCCTCTATGATTTCCCGGTTGGTATCAATTTTACCTTGATCATGTTTAGGTAAATAAATTTTGAAAACAGTGCCTTGATTCAGTTCGCTGTATACGTTTATAAACCCATTGTTTTGTTTGACAATACCATATACAGTCGCAAGTCCCAGTCCGGTCCCCGCTCCCATCTCTTTGGTTGTAAAAAAAGGTTCAAACAACTTATCAATGTCGTCTTTTTTAATGCCGTTCCCAGTATCACTCACCGTAATAAGCACAAAATTGCCGGGAATAAAACCGGAGTGTTCCCGGCAATAGGTTTCTGTTATATTTATATTACCCGTTTCGATAATAATTTGACCGACGCCTTTTATGGCATCCCTCGCATTTACGCAAAGATTTGCCAAAATCTGGTCGATTTGTGATGGGTCAATTTTAACCGGCCATATATCAGTTCCAGGTTGCCAGGACAGCTCTATATCTTCACCTATCAACCGTTCAAGCATACTCAGCATTTTTTGAATGGTTTGATTGACGTCAACAATTTTGGGGGCAATCGTCTGTTTTCTAGCAAAAGCAAGCAATTGTCTTGTCAGATTTGCTGAACGCTCTGCTGCTTTTTTGATCTCTCTCACGTTTTTAATTGAAGGATGGACGGACGTTAGATCCTCTATCAAAATTTCCGCATTCCCTAAAATAATACTTAGCATATTGTTGAAGTCATGGGCAACACCACCGGCAAGTCGTCCAATGGATTCCATTTTCTGAGCCTGGCTTAATGCCCTTTCTAATTTTTTTCTTTCTTGTTGCGCGTTCTTTTCGCCGGTGACATCTTGGATTACACCAAATACTTTTAACGGTGCTCCTGAATCATTTCTGGATAATTCCGCAATGGATCGAAGTGTTCTATTTTCAGAGCCTGAAACAGGATGTATTTCAAATTCAATATCATATGGAATCTCTTTTTCAATAAGATCGATAAGGGACTGGTGGACCCTTTCTCTTTCAGGTATGCAACTTTCAATTTTTTCAACGGAGAATGTCTTACTATCCGGATCAAGTCCGAAAATCCGTTTTGCCTGCTCCGACCCCCAGAATAATTCAGTTGCTATATCATATTCCCAATTCCCCACCTTTCCCATTCTCTGGGCACTCTTATACCGTTGTTCATTTTCTTTAAGCAAATATTCGACTCTCTTTTGCTCTGAAATATCAACATGGGTACCAATGATTCTCACCGCCTCGCCTTTTTCATTGAAAACGGCATTTGCACGACTAAGGATATCAACCCAGTGTCCCATTTTGTGTTTCATTCTGAGTTCTATTTCGAAAGTATCCCTCTCCTTGTTAATCAACTCTTTTAGCATCTTCAAAGATCGTTTAACATTTTCTGGAGCAGTCAATTTTTCCCATACGGAAAATTCATTAGGCAACTCATCATCTTTATATCCAAGCAAGCCTTTCCAAACAGGGGAATAATAAATTTCGTTGGTGTCCAGGTTCCAATCGAAAAGACCATCATTGGCGAATTCCATGGCAAGAGAAAGCCTTTGCTGACTTTCAGATAATTTTGCATTGGCTAATGATAATTCTTTGGTTTTATAAGTGATTTGTTTTTTTAACAACCAAACGATCAAAAACGAACCGATTACCAGTATAGGTATTAGGGTATATGTAAGATATTTTAAAATGTCCTCTATCTGGACTTCGGGGTCTGGTAATATTGGGCCAAACCATTTATCATACAGTCTTTCATAAATTCCATTTGTTATGACTATCGTAAGTCCTTCATTTAACTCTTTTATTAACTCTTGATTGCCTTCTGGAACAGCAATACAAAATTTTTGTTCAAACCCCAATAAAGGTTTCGCAATGGGCTTAAGGCTTTGCTCTTTGAGAGAACTAACATCCACCAAATTTTTGATATTGAGTTTTCGAATGATTTGATAGCCAACCAGTTGCTGGATAATGACCGCATCATGCTTTCCAGAGGAAAGCAACCTCATTGCCTCCTCAAATGTCTCAGTCAAAATAATTTTATTGGTCAAATTATTTTTGATGGCATATTCATGAGCAGTGTCTCCTTCCATTACAATAACTTCCTTGTCTATCAAGTCCGTTTCATCGTCTATGGATTTTTCTTCTTTTCGGACAAAAATAGTACCATGCATTCGTAGATAAGATGCGGTAAAGTCCATGACCTTATCACGTTCTTCAGAATATGAGACAATCGGCAAGACATCTAATTTTCCCTCAATTAGCTCTTGTTTGATTTTTTTCCATGGGCCAACCTTAAATTTAACTTTTAGCCCAGCAGCTTTTGTCACCTCAGTTAAAAGCTCAACAGAAAAACCGTCGGCGGTACCGTCTGGCCTTATAATTGAAAAAGGAGGATAGTCTAATTCACTTGCTGATCTAAGAAAGTCTGCTTTATTTGAAAAAAAAGTATTAGATGCAGAGGCTTGACTTATCAAGGCAATCAAGACAATTGCCAAAATTGAGATAACAAATAACAGAGCATAAAAATTTCTTTGATACAATGTCATACAATAAGGAGGTACCGTAAAAGTAACAATATTTAAAAGTGAATACTCATAGAATAGTATATATTTTTCTAATATACAATCTTCCATACATTGTTCAAAATAATAGTTTTCGTATTAATCCCATATGGAACTGGAAAGAGACACAAAAGAACAGAGCAAGTTCCCAGCAACTCAAAGAAGAGGAGTTCTTAAAAAGCAATTCTCAGTGAAGGGATGTGGTTGTGCACCTCCTGTCAAAAGGGAAGAACTATCTGTTAGCTCAAACTTACAGCATTGAACAAAAAAGTCTAATAGCTGATCCTTTATATATCCAGCATATCCCTGAAATTCACATCTATCCCCAGAATTCCTACGATATTTTCACCTGCATGCCTGATGGGTAGTGAAACGGTAAAGCAGAATTCACTGGTGGCGGATGACCGGTATACCTTTGATATAAAGGGGGCGTTATTGTTAAGTGCTTTGGTGAACCATTCCTTACCGGACCAGTCGCAGCCGATACCTTTTGTGAGCTCTGTTTTCCCAACCAAGGTCTTTGCATAAATATTGGAGGTTACCTGTCTGCCATGCGTATCAGTGATATAGGCTAACTCAATAAATGGGAACCGGTCGAGAAATGTCATTAACGCTTTTTCCCGGATGTTGAGTTCACCGCTTGCTATATCTTTGTTGCTTGCCATTTCAAGGGCGGCTGCTTTGGCGCTGCCGTGGCCGGAAATATGGAATCCCCCGGCGTCTGTAACCATTCCGTCGCAGGCGGAAGCCACATGGTCTGCAATGGTCAGGATAGTGCTTACATCAGCTGTCTGATTTTTGGCGGAAGCTTTAATTTCATCTATATTAGACGTTATCCATTGTATATTTTGGGCCTGTTGTTGGGTAGCGTAACTGATTGTGTCCAGGCTTTTGGAGAGGGGGATGAACTGGGAATAAACATGGTCCAGGGACATATTGGCATCCAGGATTTGCCGTTCACAAGTCGCGACATGCTGTTCCACGGTTTCTACTGCAGTAATGGTTGCCGCTATTTTTTTCCCCAGCAGTTCCAGTCGTGCCTTGATATCATTGGTGGCAGCTTTAGACTGTTTTGCCAGGTGTCCAACTTCTTCGGCGATTACTTTGAATCCTTTTCCATCGGTCTGTCCCCTTGCTGCTTCAATACGGGCATTGAGAGAAAGAATATTGGTCTCGTCTGATATTGAGTTGATGGTATCTGATATGGAACCGATTGAGGCCGAATTTTCTCTGAGGACTTGGATGGTATTCACGAGAATGCTGACCTGTGATTTGATCTCGTTGAATCCAGTCATGCTAAGATTTCCCTGATTTATGGCGGTTTCCACGTCCTCCTTCATGGCAGTAAATTTCTGGTTCAGCTCACTCGTACTGGTAGAAATGTCCTCAATACCCAGGGTGATCCTGTCCCCAGCCTCGGCAATATCGGCCACTTTAGTTTCTTGTTCGTCGGCCAACTGTCGGAAGGTTTTCGAAAAGGCGGTAAGTTGAGGTGCTAGGGCGGCCAAGGCTACTATATTTCTTAGAAGGGCAGTAATGGTGCCATGAAGCTTTTCAAAAAAACTATTAAAAGCGTTTACAGCTCTGGCTTCAGGTGCCTCATTTTTCACGGAATGCGTCATGGTAAGGTCCCAGGTATTCTCAAGCATTATTTCGATTTCACTCATTGGACTTGATCCCGCATCCGTTATTTTTTTTTTCATAAATCCGAACAACATCTTATCTCTCCTATTCATTTTAATCGGCGCTACAAATTCTTTTTGCAAACAAAGAGGCAAATTGGATGCCAGGGAGTTATCTAACTGAAAATATGTTGTTTTTTAATGGCAGTATTGTCGTTTAACTATATTTTATTCCATTTATGCAACATAAAACACCAATTGAATTACATTTTTGAATATTTCAAGATTAATTTCAGTTTGCTCTGATTATATTTTTACGGTAAAATGTTAAATTTGATTTTTTTCATTACAAGAATGACCCATAAGGGACACACGCATAACACTGTAATACAGAAAAAACTAACATCCAAGATGAAACAGACATTAAATTTAGACCTGAATCATATACAGCAACAAGCGGAATATCACGCCCCTTTCATGACCGGTAAATTTAATAGTCTGAATTTAATGACGGCCCTGCAGCCCATATACAGCCTTGCTCACAAACGGGTGGTCGGCCATGAAGCTCTAGTGCGGATCAAGGAGGAAGGAGGGGCATCCATATCACCGGCCACCCTTTTTGACCAAAAACGCTCTGCCGCCGAGACTATTCAGCTGGACCGGCTCTGTCGGTTTATCCACATCCACAACTATCGGATCATCAACAACTCCATTAACTGGTTATTCCTCAACCTTTCCCCTATAACTATCAGTAGTGGGAAAAAGACATTCGGTTCGTATTTCAGTGAGTTGTTGGAGTTCCATGATTTCCCGCCCCACCGTATTGTTATTGAGGTAGTGGAACATCCCACCAGCGAGACCGATCAACTCATGGAGACCGTTGCCTATTTCAAGGAACTTGGCTGCCTGATCGCCATTGATGATTTCGGAGCCGGACATTCCAATTTTGACCGGATTTGGACCCTGCGACCGGATATTGTCAAGCTGGACCGTTCTTTTATGGTCAAGGCCATCCGCGATCCGCAAATCAGGCAAATTCTACCCGGGATTGTTACACTACTCCACCAGGCCGGCGCTCTATTGCTCATGGAGGGGGTTGAAACCAGGGATCAGGCCATGATAGCCATCGAAAGTGATGTGGATTTCGTACAGGGATTTTTTTTCGGCAGGCCTTTCACCAATCTGAAACAACCGCCACCGGAGTTCAACGGATTAGACCATCTCCTGGTCGATTTTAAAAGCGAATTTCATCGCAACGAAAAAGAGTCAAGGCAACGTATCGAAAAGCACCGTACTCTGTTTGAGATGGCCATATCTAAGCTCAAAGCGGGGAGGGAGATGTCGGCTGCCTGCAGAGACATGTTGTCAACTCTCGAAGTTGTCCGCTGCTATCTCATCGATACTGATGGGATACAGATCGGCCAAACTCTGGTGTCTTCTATATATAAGGCCATGAAAGACAAGCGGTTTAGCCCTCTGGAAGATGCAAACAGTGCCGACTGGTTCCGCCGCCATTACCTCAGACGCGCCATCTACCACCCAGACCAACTCCAGGTCACCCGGCCTTATCTCTCCATTACAGGAGCGCACATGTGCGTGACCCTATCCATGAAGTTTACCTGTCTGGATGGAGACTGCATATTGTGCTGCGATCTGATAGCTTAACCCTCTACCAGTCTTCTGCGCAAAAGGTTTCCACCTGCAATGACACCATACAAAGCTTCCGGGCTCAATTGATCATAATGGTGTAAGAATCGACACATCCCCCTGAAAAAGAAGTACGCACCCCTCAGCAGCAAGGTGAGGGTATTATCCGTTGATCAGCGCATAATGCAATAAATTTATTGCACTGCCTGAATTTTATTGCAACTTCAGGGCTGGAAAATTAGTTGAAACGGCTTGGCGTATCAGGGTAAACCGCGCTTTCCTTTCAGTTTTTATTAAAAGTAATCATTTTAAATTCAATATATTATATAATAGATAATTAAGTTTTATCCTTATTTTAATCACCCTGGCATACTTGTGGCAATTCAACAAATCCAGGTATTCGTTAGAATTCTTTTTACAATATACAAAAGCATCGTGCCAATGGAAAACCAGACCATTGACAGATGTCTTCATGGGAGTATTAAACTATGACAGCAAATGATTCTTTTTCATTGGACTTCGATCAATGTCTCGACGACGTGGCTCTGGCAAAATCCATTCTGGCCAGTGCGGACAAAAATGGCGGCAAAATCAGTGATTCCGGAATCGTATTTGCCTTGAGAAATTTTCTCAAGATGAAATATTATCCGGTGGCGGTGAAGTATTTTTTTAACGCAGATGAACTGGAAGATTTTAAAAACAATGTCGAATATAAAGAATCCGGTCCGGCCGTTACATTTTGTGCTTATGTGGCTGCAAGCCGGCAAAGGGGCGATATCCTGCTGGGTACGGAAAAGAAGGTCGGATGCGGTAACGCAAAATACGTTATGAAGTGGAAAGAGATGGATGAAGAGGAGATCAAAAGCCACCTGAAGTATACCAAAGATAGTGCCCAGGCCGAGCGATTTGTCAAAACAAAAAAACGACTTCCCCAGGCCCCCCTGGCCTTTGCAACCGCCCCCCTTCACAAGGCCCCCTTTAAACCCGACCTGATCCACGGCATGTGCGATCCCCTCCAGTCATATCATATGGCCAACGACTGGAATGCGGCCTTTGACAGCCATCCTTTTGAAATGATTATGACCATGAACTCTTCCATCTGCCATGGCTGTGTTCAATGTTATGTCATGGACAAATTCAACGTGACCCAGATGTGCAGCAGCAGCTATACAGCCGGAAAGACCGAACAGGGGGAAGTTAACTGGATCATGCCCTATGAACAGATGGAACCCACCGTTCACTGGATGCTGGAACGTATTGTTCGTGACGGCGGCGTATCCTTCCCCAGAACAGGTGAAACCTATCCGGGCTTTGATATCTGTAAACTCTGTCCGCTCTTAAATTTCAGGCCGCCGAAAAATAAATAAAAGATCACAACCGCCGGGGGTGCAATATTTTTTTTGCACCTATACGGATGAGTCGAGTTTTGCACACAGCCTGGGCGTCATGCCTGGCAACCAGGCTTTAGCTTCAAATTACCGCCCCTTGGGCGACTAAATTACCTAAGATTTTTCAAGGAGAGAAGGAAGAATGAGAAAAACCTGTTCATATCTGGCTGTCATGGTGCTGGGGTTGTTTATATCAACCCAAATGTGTCTGGCCGCAACCAGTGCAAGTGTATCGGCTGCATCATATAAAGCCGGAGATGTGGTGGAGATAAAGGGGCAGATCGAGCCCGGTGCCGACCTTTACCTCACCCTGTCCCAGACAGATATGTTCGCCCCCAAGGATACAACCGGCGTCCATGAGACCAAAAAGTTCAAAAGCATCACCGCCAAGGGGGATTTTGATATGGATACGGCCATTCCTCCCATGTATTACCTGGTGACCAACGTACCGGAAAAATTCGGCAAGGTGGACAAAAAGAAATTCGGCGGACCTTCGGTGATCCTGGGCAAGGGAAACGGCATCTACTCCACCACCATGTTCTACCTGAAAAAAAATTATGAAGATGTGGATCCGGATGCCCGGACCATGATGGGTCCCATAACCTCTGCCAAGCAGTGGAACTTTCTGCGCTGGGCCAATGAAGACGATTACGGCATCAACACCATTGTCAAAGAGGGCAACCGCAGGGGCAAGGTGGTGATCTTTTCCAAAACCGTGGTTACGGATGAATCCAGCGGAAACTACTGGGACAAGGGGACAAAGATCAACCTGGATAAGAACACAGGACAGTTTACCGTCAGCTTTAAATCCTTCAGGCACACCCCTCCAGACACCAAGTTTGATGTCTATGTCAACGGCGAAAAAACAACCTCCTACTCCATTGAGAAAAACGGATTCTGGCTATCCAAGGGCTACCGGTACATGAACCCCATCTGGATACTGATCGGCGCCATCCTGGTGGGTACCTATTTCTCCATGATCGGTGCGGCCGGCGGCCTGCTCATGGCCGCTTTCCAGGCGCTGGTGGTCAACACCATGGGGCCTGTGGGCATCAACGCGGCCAACGTGCTTAAACCTTCCAACATGGCCCTGACCCTGTTCTCCCCCCTGGGCTCTTTCTGGCGGTATGCCGTGGTGGAAAAACGGGTGGCCTGGCCCGTGGGCATCTCCTTCGGCGTAGGTATATTCATCGGATCTATCTGGCTGGGCAAATACGTTTCAGCCGTTCTGCCCATGAAGGCCTACCAGGAGTGGCTGGCCGTTCTGGTTGTTCTCATGGGGATCAAGACCCTTATGGAGATGAGCCCGAAGGCCATGAGAAAACGTAAAAATATCAAGGCCATGACCCAGAAGTTTAATGCCGAAATCGCCAAGGCCAAGGCCGAAGGCCGTGCCGCTGAAATGGGTTCCATCGAACCTATTAAAACCGGGTTGACCGACTACCGATTCAAATTCTGGGGTGAAGAGTTCAGGATCAATCCCCTGCTCTTCGGGATTATCGGCGTACTCATCGGCGTGGTTTCCCGGTCCTTCGGCGTGGGTGGCGGCTTCCTGCTGGTACCGGCCATGACATCCATCGGCGCGTTGCCCATGTATGTGGCCGTGCCCATCTCCCTGATCGGCACCTGTTTTTCCAGTATCGGCTCTTTTATCGGGTATCTGATTACCGGTTATCTGCCGGATATGACCCTGGCCATTTCCATAATTGTCGGCGGATTTGCCGGAGGTATGCTCGGATCCCGGGCCCAGAAAATGTTCTCGGAGATGACACTGAAGGTGGTACTGGCCTGCACCCTGTTTTTCCTTTTCTTCAGATTCTTTAAGATCGAAATCTGGATCTAAATTCTAATCAAAGGCAAATCGCCTTGAAACCCCTCTGTCCAGGGCCTATAATCTGACAATCAGGCCCTGGACCCCATAAGTTAACACGAATCTTAATCAAAAAGGCCCGTATGGATGACTTTTTAGACATTGTCTGGATGCAAATCCAGTACGGACTTGAAAATGTCTGTGCTGCTCTGGATAAGCTTCTTGCTCCTGTTGAGGTCCTGGGTCCGGCCTGGGTGGTAATCATCCTTGCCTTTGCCACCGCCGGTATCACAAGAATTTTATCCAAAATCTATCGCACCCGGCGACTCAAAAATCTGAAAGAAGAATTTCTCCACTGGCAGTCAGTGCGGCAGGTGGCCATGGAGGCTGAAGACAGGGAAAAAGGTAAAGCCATGGCCAAAAATATTGACCAGGCCAAGCTGAACCAGGTTTATTACGACTATTTTTTTGAAGGCCTGATGAAAAACATGATCACCACGGTTCTTCCGGTCCTGCTTGTTATCTCCTATCTATCAAGAACCTACACCCGGGAAAGCCTTGAAACCAGATTTGGCAGTCAGTGGATTTTCACCCTGGGCAGCAGCCCGGATGCTTTTCAAGTCGGCACCCTGCTCTGGTTTCTCCTCTGTCTACCGGCAAGTTTTATCCTTTTCGGCCTTGTTGGTTTTCTGATAAAAAAAAGAAAAAAAGATACCGCCAATGATTTTGAACCCCAATGAAACGACATGAGAAACTTAAGACTTATAGCTTTTTTTGTACTATTGGTATTGGGTTTGCCCTGTCCGGTACTTGCCACCCAGATGCACGGTCAAACCGAAGGAATTCTTGTTCACCAGGTCGGCCACTTTTTTTTTCTGATCTCCATGGTCATCCTTTATATTACCATCCACAGAAGGGGGTTAAATAAAAAAAAAGAATGGCGGGCATTCCAATATTCCGCTCTCTTCTTTGTCTTGTGGAATCTGGATGCAATTATTGTCCATTTCCTGGACAATCAATCAGGATTGATCCGAACACAAATTTTCTCTGTGGGGCAAATCGATATTAAAACCCTTTCCGTCTCACATCGACCGGCTCTTCTGTATTATTTCATGCGGCTGGATCATTTATTATGTTTACCGGGAATGTTTTTTTTATGGCGGGGACTTTCCCTTCTTCTGATTGCACATAAATCCGATGATATATCAGGGCAGAACCCTTCTGAAACCGCATTGCTTTTGAAAACAGGAACAGCTTATAAAACAGACACCACTTCTGCCGAAGAAAAAAAGAGACCCCACGATACGGAAGGGATATCATGACCCTGCCTTACTTTCCCATTCTGATCGTGGACTTGCTTGGATCCATGGGCCTGGTTCTATTTGCGGCCATGTCCCTTTACAGCGCTAAAAAACTGCATACAAAAGCACCGGATAACGTTATTTTCCTTTATCTCACCTGGTTGTGTTCAGGGCTCACAATCTTTGCCCTGTCCAGAGCTTTCGGGCATATTTTCAGGCAGTTCTCGATTCTTACCGGACAGACGGAAGTCTGGCAGGCAATCAGTGCTTACAGCGGTACCATCAATACGGTTTCATTCATGATCGTTGGTTCCATCACCCTTTTTTTTAACCAGAACTGGAAGATCAACATGAAAATGCTCTCCAAAGAAGAAGCCCTCAAAGAGATTCATGTCAAACTGATCAACCTCAACCAGACCCTGGAGAATAAAGTGGTGGAACGTACCGAGATGCTCACCGCATCCGAACACAAATTCAGCCGGATTTTTAAGCAGTCTCTGGACACCATACTGTTGACGGACAGTCAGTGGAAAATTCTGGATATCAATCCGGCCGGTGAAAAATTGACCGGATACAAAAAGGATGAGATGATATCCAACGAATATTCAATGGATCAGCTTTTTGCATCCAATGAGGAGTGGCAACGCATTGCAGACCTCATCCAGACCCACGAATATATCCTGAATGAAGAAACCTATTTTATGCGGTCTGACAATACCAACCTGTATGTGATTATAACCGGTGGAATAGATTATGGCCCGTTTGGATGCCAGAAACACTTTCACTTTATAATCAAAAATATCAACGAAAAAAAAGAGATGGAGCAGCAGATTATTCAGGCAGACAAACTGGCGGCTTTAGGCGAACTGTCTGCCGGTGTAGCCCATGAGATCAACAATCCGTTAGGTGTCATTTTAGGGTACACCCAGTTCATGCTTAAAGATAAAGTTATTCGAAAAAATGATCACATTCTGGATGATTTAAAGGTGATCGAAAAACAGGTGAAAAACTGTCAATCCGTTGTGTCCGATATGCTGGCCTTTTCAAGAAAAGCAAGCAGCTCTTTATCGGCACGGGGTCAGACAGAATTATCCAGAATTGACATGGGTAAGGTGCTTGAAAACGTAGTGAACTTTCTTTGCAACCACTCTGATTTCAGAAACGTCAACATGACCCTGACCCTGTCCGATGACTCACCTCTTTTTGTGATGGGCAATGAGCTTGAATTTCGCCAGGTGATCATCAATCTTGTGATCAATGCCTGCCATGCTGTTGATAAAAAGGGAAATATCATGATTTTCGGACAGATCAATTCCAAAGGTAAGGTGGTGGTGGAAGTCAAAGATGACGGTCGGGGCATCAGCCGGGAACATCTTGCCCGGATATTCGACCCTTTTTTTACGACAAAACCGGTGGGAGAGGGTACGGGCCTTGGCCTGTCGGTCAGTTATGGAATTGTGAAAAAATATAACGGCCATATTGATGTGAAAAGTGAGGAAAATCAGGGGGCCCATTTTACCCTTACGCTTCCCCTGGCGACATGATGGAATACAAAATGAAACCCCATATTCTTGTAGTGGACGATGAACAGGATATGACCCGTCTTTTAAAAAAAATTTTTGAGATGGAGTTGGACTGCCGGGTCAGCATGGCATTCTCAGGAAATGAGGCACTGGATGTGCTTGAAAAAGATAGGACGGATCTGATGCTTTGTGATATCCGGATGCCTGGAATGGACGGATTTGAGGTACTTAATCAAGTTTCCCGCCGATATCCTGATCTTACCGTGATGATGATCACGGCATTTGGCAGCATTGAAACGGCTATTCAGGCGATTAAAAAAGGGGCCTATGATTTTATCGCCAAGCCTTTTGAGCAGGACGAAATTTTATTTCGTGTCAAAAAAGCCCTGGAGCGAACCCGTCTCATCCAGGAAAACAAGATCCTTAACCGGGAAAATGCCGCCACTTTTGGAAAACTCATCGGTACCAGCCCGCCCATGCAACGGGTTTATGAAAGTATTTCCAAAGTGGCCCAAAGTGATGTCACCGTGCTGATCACCGGAGAATCCGGTACGGGTAAAGATCTTACCGCCCAATCCCTTCATTTGCTCAGCCCTAGACACAAAAACAATTTTGTTCCGGTGAATTGCCCTACCGTGCCGGAACATATTTTAGAGAGCGAACTTTTCGGATATAAAAAAGGGGCCTTTACCCATGCAATTCAAAATAAAAAAGGGCTTTTTCAGGAGGCAGATAAAGGTACCATTTTCCTTGATGAAATCGGTGATATCGGCCCAACCATCCAGACAAAGCTGCTGCGGGTGCTCCAGGAAAAAGAGATAAAGCCCTTGGGAGATACACGTCCCGTTCATGTGGATGTCCGGATTGTGGCTTCTACCAACCGCGATCTGGCCCAAAAAATTGCTGCCGGCGAATTTCGGGAGGATTTTTTTTACCGGCTCAACGTTTTTACCATTGAACTTCCTCCTTTACGGGACAGACGCACGGACATCCCGGCTATAGCCGAGCATTTGATGGACAAACACTGCAAAAAACTTAATCAAACCAGGTTATCTTTGTCCCCGGAGGCGATTGAGTGTCTGATGGAGCGGCCGTGGCCCGGAAATGTTCGGGAGCTGGAAAATGTCCTGATTCAGGGTATTCTCAATTGTGACAGCGATACCATAACCCCGAAAGATATTGAGTCATCATCTTTTAACATACCTTTGATTTCCAAAGCACAGGAAAACCAAAAATTTCTGCCGGACTCGCAAAGTCCCCAGAAAGATGAATTGGAAGACAAAATATCAGCCCTGTCCAGTTTACCGTATAAAGAGGCCAAAGAGCAGATACTAAGGGAGTTTAATCACCATTATGTCGGTAAAATTTTGTTGGATACAAAGGGCAACGTGACCCAGGCTGCCCGACAATGCAAACTGGAAAGACAGGCACTTCAGCAAATCATGAAACGGTTCGAGATCGAAGCGGACCGGTTCAGGTAATTTGTCGGACAAAAAGTCACCCATCTGCGGCGTTAAAAAAGACTTTTCTTACAATATCCGATGTAGTCAATTTCCCCGGAAAGGATGTCCATAAAATTTTGGGCGTATTTTTTGCGTTTTCCAATCAGCTTTATGGTGCTGTGGTGACACCTTTTATGAAAAAGCAAACACCTTAAAAAGTTTGCCTGCCGAAGTACCCTTAGAATAGGTCTGCATCGTTTTTTGTAATCATGGGCCATGATACAATCCGACTTCAGCTTTGTTAAAATTGTCTGTGCGGCGTATAGACCACTTTGTAATGCAAAATAGATTCCCTCTCCGGTGACAGGCTCAACCAGGCCCGCTGCATCACCTGCCAATAATGTATCTTGTTTGCCTAATCTGATGGCTTCTTTGCCAAAAGGGACGATATGGCCAACAGGGTTAACAGCGGTTTTTACTTTTAAAGGCAGTTGTTCAAAAAAATGTTCAAAACTTTTTTTTATATTTTTATTTTGCTGAATCAAGCCTGCCACGCCTATGTTTAAATACTCTTTATTTGGGAAAACCCAGCCGTATCCCCAGTTGATAACCGAAAAGTAGATGTTGGGTCTGGTGCAGTACCCGGGATCAGGGATGATCAGTTTTACGGATTCCCTGGGAATTTTGGCAACTACGCCCACGGCGGTATTTTTCCTATGGTTTTTTATTTTTCCATATAAGTTTTTTCCGACAATGCTTAAAGGACCGTCAGCACCGACTATAAATTTAGCTTGAAGCTGCTCTCCGCCCTGTAGATAAACCTTTTTCAGTTCGTGGTCATAGTTGACCACTTTACTGTCATCCATTAATTCGGCCCCGGATGCCAAAGCCGACTCAATTAAAAAGTTATCAAAATTTCTGCGGTCAACATAAAAGGTGTTTGAGTAAGACTTCAGGGTTGTTATCCGTTTTTGTCCGGCATAAAAAGCGACATCACTTGACTGGTAAGTAAAAAGAGGTGAATTCTGATCAGTTTTGAACTCCTGTTTTAAAAAATTAAATGCCTGGGCAGAGATTAGTTCTGCACATGGTTTGGCCCTGGGCAATTTTTTGCTTTCTATTATTAAAACCTTAACCCCGGCATCAGATAACCTCTTAGCGCAGGATGCGCCTGCCGGGCCAGCCCCGATTATGATCACATCAGCATTCATACCTTTAAAAACCTGCCAAATTTTAATAAAAAAAATTTTTTTAAATTAAGCTGTTATAGTATCATTCTAAAATGAAATCAATAAACTGGATCTTATCAAAAGGGAGATACAGTGCCGTGAAAAAGTATCCGTTGGATTTTGAACAAAGTGCCAGGCTTCTGTCAAAATACGATATTCACCCTTCCGGAAAACAGGTCTTCTGCCTTGAAGATGCTTTGAAAACTGCGCAAGATATCGGTTACCCCGTGGTTATCAAAGCGGTATGTGAAAAAATCATCCATAAATCAGACCAGGGGGCTGTGCAGCTGAATCTGAAAAAACCAGATGAAGTGACATTCGCAGTCAAGGCCATTGAAAAACTTATGGGCGGTTTCTCCAGGAAAAATAAAGAGGGTTTGATTGTTCAAAAAATGGTTGAAAAAGGGTTTGAACTTCTTGTGGGGGCCAGACAGGACCCTGAGTTTGGTCCCATCACCATGGTGGGTATGGGCGGCATTTATGTGGAACTGTTTTCAGATGCGGCCCCGGGAATAGGCATAGTCACACGCCAGGATGTGGAACGTATGCTGACAAAGACCCGGGCCGGTAAGGTTTTAGACGGGTTCAGGGGCCGGGTGTATGACAGGAACGCCATCATTGATCTGACCATCAGGGTATCCCAACTGATGGCTGAAAATCCTGATATATGTGAGCTGGATTTAAACCCGGTCATTGTTTATGAAAACGGATATGAAATTGTGGATACCCGCCTGATAAAGGATCCTGATTTTGTACCCCTGTCCTGCAGATTGATCAGCGACTGGAAGCAAAAAAGTGTGAATGCCATTTTCAATGCCCAATCTGTGGCCGTTGTCGGGGCTTCCCTGCCAGGCACCCAGGGCGGTATTATCCTTAAAAACTGCATGAATATTAAAAGACTCTATCCGGTTCATCCGACACTTAAAACCATTCACGGAATGACCTGTTATCCAAGTCTTGACACGCTTCCCGAAGTACCAGATGTCTGCGTTTTTGCGGTAAGTGCCGAAATAACGGTTTTAATTTTTGAACAATTCTGCAAACTGGGGGGCAAAGGCGCCATCATTTTCAGTGACGGATTTGCAGAAATGGGCCGCCTGGATCTGAAAGAAAAACTTCAAACCCTGAGTCAAATCTATAAAGTGGCGTTCATCGGCCCCAACTGCATGGGGGTCATCGACAATTTTTCAGGGCTGAACACCAACTATATCCCCGTACAGCGATCTGTTGCCGTTACCCCGTCCAATTGTGTAGGGATTATATCCCAGAGCGGCGGTATTGGTCTTGAGTTGCTTGAAATGCTGAGTGCGGACCGCCAGAATTTGGGGAAATGGGTATCCATCGGCAACGCGGCCACCTGCGGGGTGCCTGAAATATTGTCCCACATGGGGGATGACCCCAGAATTAAAATTATTGCCATCTACCTGGAAGGCGTATCTGATGGACTTAAATTGCTGCAGGTGGGAAAAAAGGTGGCACAGAATAAACCCGTGGTGATTATTAAAGGCGGTATGGGGGGCGGAGCCAAGGCAGCACTGTCCCATACCGCTTCCCTGGCCGGTTCCCATGATGCATTCAGGGCCTGCTGCGACCAGGCCGGCTTTTACCTGGTCGAAGAGCTCACGGAAGATCCTAAAATCATAGTCAATATACTGTCTATCCTCACCAGTCAGCCCAAAACAAACGGCAACCGGATTGCGGTGGTCAGTATAGGGGGCGGGGCCGGTATTCTTCTGGCGGATCAGGTTACAGAAAATAAAATGACTCTGGCAGAGTTTACCTCTGAAACCACACAAAAAATCAAAGAACTGATTGAAAAAGATTTGAAACCTGATCAACTGGTGTTAAAAGACAAGATACTGAGCAATGTGGGAAGCAATCCTGTTGATCTTTTCGGAAACTGCCGGGATGAAAGGCTTCTTGAAGCCATTAGAATCGTGGACCAGGATCCTAATACCGATGTGATATTGGCTGCCATCTACCTGCAGGTGCCCCTTTTAAGCGAATACCTGCCCGAACGTCTGGTGGAGCTTAAACAGGAACTGACCAAGCCATTGATTATATCTCCCAGGGGATTCAGTGAATATGTGGACCGGTGCAGAACTTTCATGGCGGACAGAAAACTGCATACCTATACCGTGCCCATGATCAAACCCTTGTGCATTGCCCTGGATATATGGAAAAAATATAAGATGAATTTTCTTGATTGATGATCAAAAGCCGGACACTGATTAACGGCCACACAATTTTATTATACACTTAAGGAGATTTTATGAAAAAATTATCAATCAAAATTATTTTTGCCATCGGTATTATGTGGATGGCTGTAGCAGGCACATCATATGCCGGCTCAGATATTGTTGTGGAAGAACCTGTGTTTTTCTTTGGCAGTGTAACCGATGGAACAGAAGTCACCCATGACTTTATCATCAGTAATCCTGGGGATGATGTCCTATCCATCCAGCGGGTGGCGACCTCGTGCGGCTGCACAGTTGCCGATTATCCATCAGCCGTTGCTCCGGGAAAAACAGGCACCATACATGTTAAGGCCGACACCTCGGGGTATGGCGGAAGATCATTCAAACGCAAATTGATCATACGAACCGATGTGCCTGGAAAAGAGAGTGTCACGCTGCAGATCCAAGGAGTCGTGAAATAATTTTTTCCTTTTTTTCCCCGGCTTTAGACTTTAAAGATGCCCCAAGTCTTGGCCGGGTTTTAATTTTCAATGGATATGTAATAAGGATATGCAAAAAAATAACCCTCCATTTGACTTGCCTTTTTAGCCTTATTCTTCGTAATTTATATGAAAGACTGGGTAAATCGCCAAGATCTTTCAAACTTTGTTGTGGGCTGAACCTGGCAGCTGATATGTCAGGTCAGCCCATGGCTGTTATTAAACACTTCACAGACTTTATATTATTAAGAGGAGTTACCATGGGATTGATCTCTTCCACCCATTCCATCAGCCGGTATTATATTGACGGTGCGTTTCATGATGGTGCTGCAGAAGGTGTCCGCCAGGGACTGATTGAAAACGCCATCCCTGAAATTGAAAACGAATACGACGAAATCTGCGCCGGATGGACCCCCCTTGAAACACCGTACAATCCGGATTTTGAATCAGCTTCATTTATATTCGGCACCTATTTTGCCTTTTCCCTGCGCATTGATAAAAAATCAATACCGTCTAAACTGGTCCAGAAACATATGGCCATTGAGATGGAAAAGAAAAAAAAGGAGAGTGGCAGACCCTTTATTTCAAAAAATGAAAAAACTGAAATAAAGGAGATGGTTCTGGATATCCTGATGCACAAAACACCCTTTATCCCAAACATATATGATGTGTTGTGGGATTATGAAGAGAAAAACCTTATCTTGTTCTCCACCCAGAAAGCGGCCAATGAACTGTTTGAAACATTGTTTTTCAAATCCTTTGACCATAAACCCATCAGGATATTTCCCTATACTCTGGTGGAAAAACTGGGCAGTTTTTCAAGTGATAAAAAAGACCGGGTGCTGGCATTGGCCCCGTTAAATATGAAAGGTGTTCAATAATGCTGGATATTGCGACCGCTTATAATAAATACGGATTTCTGGGCAACGAATTTTTGACATGGATCTGGTATCTCGTTGAAACGGAACAAGATATTACAACTCTTTCAGATTCAAAAGATACGGTAACCCTTGAGATTGGAAATTCCATCAGTCTTGAAAACAATCTTGGGGATAAATCAAAGGAAAAAATTACCATTAAAGGTGATCAGGCAGGACTTGAAGAAGGGACCACAGCCCTTAAAAAAGGGGCATGGGTGACGGATATGAACCTGATCTGCAGGATGGGCGAGGAGGAGTATAAATTCAGCATCAAAGGTGAAAGTTTTAATATCACCGGGTTAAAAACCCCGACCATTGACACATCCGCATCAGAAGATGAAATAGAGGGTCTGATTATTGAAAAAACCTTTTTAATCATAAAGGTTATCAAAGTTATTGACACCCTGTTTTTAAAATTTATTGAGAAAAGGGTGTCAGATGACTGGAATACGCTGGATTTAAAGGATATCAGGGAGTGGATTCAATCCTGACAAAAAAATGTTCAAAAAGCCTGTGTTATGTACCCATGAAAAACAGGCTTTCAATACTGTCTATTTTTAAAAAGTTTTTATTCAAAACTATTAACATGATAAAACCTATAATAATAAATAATATCAGAAAGTTAATATACTTATAAACATTTCGATGGTACTTATTATTACTATTATCTTTTTTAAAATAATACTTAATATATTCATCCGTTGTTTCTCAAACGGTAACCTGGTATTAAAAAATGCGAATGAAAACCATCCTTCAGGAAATTTAAAATGACAAACGATTTAAAAATATTTTCAGGTGGATCCAATCCGAATCTGGCAATGGAAATTTGTAAAAATATCGGAATTTCTTTAAGCACCATGGAAACATCCCGATTTTCAAACGATAATTTGTTTGTTCAAATTAACGAAAGTGTCAGGGAAAAGGATGTTTTTGTGGTTCAGTCATTAACCACACCGGTAAGCGATCACCTCATGGAGCTGATGATTACCCTGGATGCCCTGCGCAGTGCGTCTGCCAAACGGATTACAGCAGTCATCCCTTATTATTCATATGCCCGGTCCGATAAAAAGGATGCCCCGAGAATTTCCATTGCTGCCCGTCTGGTGGCGGATCTTTTGAAAACTGCCGGGGCAGACCGGGTTCTGACCATGGATCTGCACGCCGATGCCGTACATGGATTTTTCAGTATTCCCGTGGATCATTTAACAGCCATGACCACAATCTGTGATTATTTTGCAGCATTTTTAGATCTGTCAAAGGTGGTGGTGGTGGCCACGGATGCGGGCGGGGCCAAAAGAGCTGGCCGGTGTGCCAAACGTCTGGACACCTCACTTGCCATTATTGATAAACGCCGGTTAAGCGATTCCGATGTTCAGCAGGGATTGGTTGTGGGTAATGTAAAGGATCTGGATGCCATTGTTTTTGACGATGAAATATCCACAGGGGGAACCCTGGTGAGTACTGTTGAGACCTTGAAACAGGCAGGCGCGGCTACGGTTTATGTTGGTGCGACCCATCCGGTGCTTTGTGGGCGGGCTGTGGAGAATTTAAGCCGGTCTCAGATATCCGAAATCGTGGTCACTAACACGGTGCATGTCCCTGCAGAAAAACAGTTTCCCCAGCTTAAATCTCTGTCCGTGGCTCCGCTTTTTGCAAGGGCTATCAAACATATCCATACAGGAGAGAGTGTTTCAGCACTTTTTAAACCGTAATGTGCACATTCACAGAGTTGCCCATCTGTAACAGGAATATTTGTGAGCTCGGTTTCCTTCATATAGTATAGAGCCGTTTAAATTCGACGTTTTTTCGTTCAGGTACTATATGAAAGAAACCGCAGCAACCGCCGCAGCTACCTGCTCTTCGGGCAGGGCAACCTCCCGGATAAATGCAGGCAGACAGTCCCAGACAGTTTTGGGGTGTCTGATGCTTCTGGTACTGTCAATGGCAAGGACTCCGGTTTGTTCTCCGGCGTTATAAGGATCCGGTCTGGATGTTAATGGGGCTTGGCTGCTATTTGTAAAAGGAAGAACAAGGGGACCTTCGCTTTCAAGGACATAGGCCATCTGTCCGTTTTTAAGAAAAACAATACTGCCCGGCGGATATAGACCTATGGTTTTAACAAAGGCATGGAGGATGTACTGCAAGAGGGGATCTTTGTGAACATAATTGCGGAACAGGCTGGTGACGGCAGTAACCTGGTTAATGGCATCCTGGTAACTGCGCTTGGAGATCATGGCGTCATATATGTCCATTAATTTGCATATTCTCACATAGGGCGGCATCATCCTGCACTCAAGACCAAAGGGATAGCACCCCGGTTCTCCCTCATATATGGGCCCGTGATGGTACCGGATCATGTTGCTCAGAACAGTACTGCCCAGATGGTTTTTTTCAATGATTGTAAACCCGAAATCATTGGTGTGCTTCTGTATCAGATGGGTTTCATCCTCAGTCAGGACAGACGGCTTGTTTAAAATTTCCTCGGGCACCATGGATTTCCCCAGATCATAGATAAACAGGCCAAAACACATTTCATCCACCTCCTCGGGATAGTAATAGGAAAACATCCCGGCAGATTTATTTTTGGCCTGGGCCGGTGACGACCAAAGCGATTTTTCAACTGCGTTGGAAAAGGCAGTGTTAAATCGGTGCAATACCTGGGAGCCCAGGGCACAGACATTTGCGGCATGGCTGTAAAAATAGTCATCATAGAAAAACAATTCCCTTGGCGCGTACGCTAAAGGGTGGTGTTTTTGTTCGGCAAAGGATGCAAGTTCCGACGCCTGTTCTGATACGTCATCCACATTGAACTCACCTTCAGTGTGCCGGATCTGGTTTACGGCATTTTTTATACAGGCCTGGGCTTTGCTGCTCATGGATTCGGCAAATCTGCGCAGCTCCTGAATCTGTTTGAGCCGTTCAGTCACGTTTTGGGTTTTAGCCGGTTTCGGATCGGAAAAATCCCGGGGAGAGGGTTCTGGTATATTGTCAGATCCTATGTTAATTTTATTGCCGGATGCGTCAAACACTCCGCCGTTGCTGGCCACAGGCACCTTCCTCAGACCGTTGTTCCGAAGGAATTTCAGGGGCTTTGTCTTATCCACCAGCACATCTTTGGCTAAAAGCAGGGTGCCGTTGCTGTCATACACATCCACCCCTGTTTTGACCCGGCCGCCCTGGCGGACAATATCAATGAGTTTATCTATGGAAATACTTGATTGAATCATAATTCACGGATGATAATTTCGTTCACTGCTTTTGACAGGTCAATAAACTCCTGTATATTTAACGTTTCAGCTCTTCTGGAAGCGTCAATACCGGCGTTTTCAAGGGCAATACCCACACTTTTTTTTGTTAAACCCATTTCGCCGCCGGACATGGAATTGTGAAGAGTTTTTCGTCGTTTGGAAAATGCTGCTTTGATTACGTCGAACAGCAGTGTTTCATCCTTTTCTTCCATGCCTTGGGTTTCAAAGAAATCAAAGCGCAGGACCGTGGAGTCCACTTCCGGCCTGGGAAAAAAAGCATTGGGACTGATATCTGTAACACGGCTGATTTTTGATGCATACTGGACCACCGCAGAAAGCCTTGAATAGTCTTTGGTACCGGCAGATGACACAATGCGCTGGGCAAGTTCCTTTTGAAACATCAAAAACGCACATGTCACGACCTGCCGGATTGTAATCAGCTGAAAAAGGATCTGGGATGAGATGTTGTACGGCAGATTCCCCACCACCACAAGTTTACCTGTTCCTGCAATATCTTTAATATCTGTCTTTAATATGTTCTGATTGATAATCGTAACATTGCAGATTCCTTCACCAGCCAGCTCTTCTTCAAGCAAAGGAATTATGCGGGTGTCTTTTTCAACGGCCACAACATGTTTGCAACGTTTTGCCAGAGGAAGGGTGAGTGCACCTAACCCCGGTCCTATTTCAAGCACGGTGGTCTGTTTATCTACCCCTGTTCTATCCACAATCATCTGGGCTGTAGCCGGGTTGGATAAAAAGTTCTGACCCAACTCCTTTCCGGCGTATAACCCGCTTCTCTTTAATAACTCCCCAGGATGCGTCATGCTCTCCTTTTTGTTCTGCATTTTTTGGCTGTTTATTTCAGAACGCTATATGTCAGACATTTTTCGCCTTGAAAGAGGTTAAAAGATTGACAGAAGCGGTTTTCTTTTAGAATTACTTTTTAAAGCAAGTACCAGTAAATCACAGTTTTTTATTAATTTCCATAAAATTTAGTTACTGTCACCAGATACTTTTTTACTAATTTAAATATGGACTTCTTGACTTTATTAGAGTTAAGAAGTAATTTTTATAATATCTTGTTAAAAAAGCGGTTTGAGGCATAAACTAACCTTGTACTAAAATTTACTACAACATTAATAATTAACAACTAGGAGATGAACAGCATCTACCGGTCTTTTTTCAAAGCACCGTATAACGTCAGTTTCAAGGAGGATTGACAAATGGAACATACAGAAGCCAGCGATAATTGGGAGAATTTTATTAAAATGCTTCTGCATCGTCTGGATATTCCAACTAAGGAAGACATTGCTAATCTCCACAAGAGGCTTGACAAGCTAGAACAATTGATTTATCAGAATCATCCGTCGAGCAGGCAGAAAAGCAAGAATCGAACACCAAGAAAAAAGAGTGCATCTTCCATTGTGTTGAGTATCATTGGCAACCACCCGGAAGGCACCAATTTTAAAACCATTAAGGCGGCCACAGGTTTTGACGATAAAAAATTGAGAAATATTATCTTCCGGCTGGATAAAATAGAAAAGATCCAGCGGGTGAATCGGGGAATTTATAAAAGAATCTAATTTAAAAAATATTTTTTTAAGATGAACCCGGTATGACTTGAGTTCGCCATCCAATGAAAACCATGCAAAACATGGCCTAGGCCCCGAAAACAGTTAAAGGAAACCTTTGACAGGAAAATATATGAATCAGAATGCATTTACACCCGGGCAGGCCATCAATGGCTATAAAATTCAACGCGTGTCGGCCCTGCCCGCAATTAACGCTCATCTTATCCAACTGACCCACGAAAAAACAAAAGCTGTCCACATCCACATTGCCAATGACGACAAGGAAAACACCTTTGGGGTTTTTTTCAGAACCGTTCCCACGGATTCCACAGGGGTGGCCCATATTCTTGAACATACCGTGCTGTGCGGATCAGAAAAATACAAGGTGCGTGATCCTTTCTTTTCCATGCTCAAGCGCAGTTTGTCCACCTTCATGAATGCATTCACCGCATCAGACTGGACCATGTATCCTTTTTCCACCCAGAATAAGAAAGATTATTACAATCTGATGGATGTTTATCTGGACGCGGCTTTTTTTCCGGATATTGACCATTTAAGCTTTAAACAGGAAGGACACCGGCTTGAATTGGAACCAGGGGAAAACGGCGAACCGGAACTGGTGTATAAAGGGGTGGTGTATAATGAAATGAAAGGTGCCATGTCCTCTGCCGGCCAGGTCATGTCCCGGGCCCTGCTTAAAGGGCTTTACCCGGACACCACCTATGCCAATAATTCCGGGGGCGATCCCGCAGACATTCCAAAACTGACCCACAAGGAACTTAAAAATTTTCACGCCGAATATTATCATCCGTCCAACAGTTATTTCTACACTTACGGCGATCTTCCCCTGGAGGAGACCTTAAACTTTATTGAACAAAAGGTTCTTTCCAGATTTGATTTTCTTGACATGGACACCCGGGTGCCTTCCCAACCCCGGTGGCAGGCCCCCAAAACCATGACCCAGGCATATGCATACACGGATACGGATAATATATCTTCCAAATATCAGGGGTGTGTGGCCTGGCTGACCCCTGATATCGCGGATCATTTTGAAATGTTGGTGATGGCGGTGCTTGAACAGATTCTGCTTGGAAATTCAGCATCACCTTTGAGAAAAGCGCTCATTGACAGTGGTTTAGGGTCTGCCCTGTGTGATGATACAGGGTTTGATTCAGATAACCGGGACACCATGTTTGTCTGCGGACTTAAAGATATTGAAGTGACTGCTGTCCCCAAAGTGGAAAAAATTGTTTTCAGCACCCTTGAAACCCTGGTCAAAAATGGCATTGATCAACATTTAATTGATTCTGCCATTCACCAGATCGAATTTTCCAGAAAAGAGATCACAAACACACCATACCCGTACGGTATAAAACTGCTTGTGGGTATTGCTTCGGTCATGGTCCATGAAGGTGATCCCGTAACCGCCATCAATATTAACGATGATCTGGAAAAATTGCAGGAAGAGCTGGCCAAGGGTCCTTTTCTGGAGGGCAGGATTCGCAAATATTTTCTGGATAACCCCCACAAACTGCTCTTTACCCTGGCACCGGATGACGGTCTTGAGGCCCGCCAGGCTGAGGATGTACGCCAGGAACTTCAAAGAAAATTAAAATCCTTAAGCCAGGACGAACTGGCGCAGATAAACGAGGATGCGGCAGCCCTGAAAAAGCTTCAGGAAACAGAAGAAAACTTAAATGTTCTGCCCACCCTGGAACTTGAAGACGTGCCTCCTGAGATTGAAATCGTACACCCTGACGCCATCCCGGGCGTCACCCGGGCCACCGCCTTTGACAAGGCCACGTCGGGTATTTTTTATTTTACCTGCCCTGCAGGTGCCGGCAACATTTCACCGGATATTTTCCCCATGGTGCCGTTTTTCGCACGGGTCTTTACCAATGCCGGCACAAAAAAATCTTCCTATGTGCAGATGGCCGAACGTATGGATCTTTATACCGGCGGTATTTCCATGTCTCCCTTTTCAGGCACTCATTTTGATAAGCAAGGCGGGGGGCATTCTTTTCTGGCGCTGCAGGGAAAAGCCCTGGACCGCAATATTGACCATCTCTTTGACATGGTGGATGAATATATCAATGCCAGCGGATTTTCAGACCATGACCGTCTCAAAAGCCTCATTTTACAATATCAGGCCGGTCTTGAAGCCTCCATTGTTGCATCCGGACACAGGTATGCCATTACCCTGTCTTCCCGGCACCTGTCAACAGCTGCCGGTATCAATGAACTGTGGCATGGCATTGCCCAGTACTCCCTGATAAAAGATCTTGCCGGAAGGGTAAATAATGAAAAAACATGCGCCCAGGCCCTGGCTGAACTGGAAAAGGACTTTTCTGCCATGGCTTGTTCAGTCATGAAAAAAGACAATTTTAAGCCTGCTGTTATCGGGTCTGCCAATTCCATGATCCAGGCGGATAAACGCATTTCAAAAATTTACGACAACCTGCCCAACGGCAGCAGCCAGGCCTTTTATACGCCAAAGATTAAAATAGATACCATGCGGCCCTATGACGGCTGGATGACCAATACGGCCGTCTCCTTTGTGGGCCAGTCTTTTAAAGCGGTGCGTATTTCCCATAAAGATGCACCGGCTCTGTCCGTTATTGCCAAGCTTTTACGTTCCCTGTATCTGCACCGTGAAATCAGGGAAAAAGGCGGGGCATACGGCGGATTTGCCCTGTATAACATGGAAGAGGGTATTTTTTCATTTGGCTCCTACCGGGATCCCCATATCAAGCGAACCCTGGATGTTTATGCCGATGCCTGTGACTTTATCACCCAGGGACGGTTCACCCAGACAGACGTAAAAGAGGCAATACTTCAGGTCTGTTCAGACATTGACAAGCCTGAAACACCGGCACCTTCAGCCATGAAAGCCTTTTACCGCCGGATTACCAAGTTGTCCGATGAGATCCGCAAAGGATTCAAGGATGCCCTGCTGGATATGGACAAGCAAAAGGTCATGGAAACAGCCACACGGTATTTTTTCCGGGATGACGCTGACAAGGGGATTTCCGTGATTTCCTCAAAACCTCTTCTGGATCAGGCGAATCAGGCGTTGGAAGCAGAAGGGCGGCAGCCGCTGACCCTTCATAAAATATGAGTGTTTGAACGTAAAATTACCCAATAGGCACTATTTAAGAAGGCTGGATAAAATTTGCTTAGCCTCTTCAGGCAGTCCTCCCCCGTCCTTGGCAATATCCAGGGTATGGGAACCCAGCAGGCGGTACAGGGTTGAAAACTGTGGTAATTTTTGGTCAATGTCGGCGAGGTGCCGGGATACTGTTTCATGATCCCCCCGGGCTACAGGACCTGTAAGGGCACGGGTGCAGCCCTTTGAACCTATATTGGAGAGGGTGCCCTGGATCAGGGGCGATAAAATTTCAAATGCCGCATCTTCCCTGAGTCCTGTTTCCATTAACAGGGTCAGGGCAAATCTTACCAGGCTCACAAGGTAGTTGGATGCCACCACAGCCGATGCATGGTAAAGAATTTTGGATTCCGTCGGGATGGCAAAGGCCAGCGCACCAAGGGCTGCAGCAATGTCCTTACCCTGGGCAACGGCATCGGGATCTCCTTCAACAGAAATATTTATCCCCTTAAAGGGATTTTCCTGTCCCGGTTCGTAAGGGGTAAAAGCCTGCAGGGGATGAATGGAGCCCACAACTGCCCCGGCCTGTTTTGCCGGGGCAAGAATTTCCGAAGAGTGGGCGCCAGACAAATGAAAAACCATGGTTTTCGGTCCCAGAGCGCTCTGCCGGGCAAGATCCTCGCAGACAGGCTCTATAAAGCCGTCAGGGGTCGTGATAAAAACAATATCTGCGGCCCGGGCACACTGGGCCGCCGTGTCAAACACCATGCCGCACCCGGCTGCAGCTTTAGCGGCCTGGGCCGAGGTTCTGCTTCTGCTGAAAAAACCTGCGGGTTCGTATTTTTTCTTGAACAGGAATGCAGCCAGGCAGGTGCCCACCCGACCGCATCCAATCACGGAAAATTTACGTTTGGCAGTATTCATGTTTTATTTATATTCATGCTCCTTGGCGGGAAAACTTCCCTCCTGAACCTCTTTAATATATTCATTAAGACCCTGGTAAGCCAGGGCTGCAATGTCCACATACTTTTTCACGAATTTGGGAATAAAACCGTCATTGATGCCCAGCATGTCATGAAACACCAGAATCTGGCCGTCACAGGAGGGGCCTGCACCAATGCCGATGGTGGGAATAGTCAAAGATTCGGTAATTTTTTTGGCAATGGTGGAGGGAATGCCTTCAAGGACCACTGAAAATGCGCCGGCTGTTTCAACATCCTTTGCGTCTTTGAGCAGGCGCTCTTCATCCCGCTGCACTTTGAATCCACCCATCTGATGTACGGACTGGGGTGTCAGGCCGATGTGGGCCTGAACAGGTATCCCAGACCTTACCATGGCTGATATGGCAGGACAGACATCTGCACCGCCTTCAAGTTTGACAGCTGTGGCACCGGCTTCCTTTAAAAACCGGCCTGCGTTTTCAACGGCCTTTTCCAGACTGCTCTGGTAGGACATGAAAGGCATGTCGCCCACCACCAGGGCTCTTTTACATGCCCGGGTCACAAGTTTTGTATGATAAATCATCTCATCCATGGTCACGGGCAGGGTGGTGTCCCAGCCCTGGACTGCCATGCCGACGGAATCACCCACAAGGATGAGATCAATTCCGGCGCTATCCACCATGGCGGCAAAGGGATAGTCATAGGCGGTGAGGGCGGTGATTCTTTTGCCCTCTTTTTTCATTTTCATCAGGCTGGATGTGGTAACTTTTGTGCTCATGGGTCTCTCCTGATTCTTTTTGTTATCTGCCGGTTCCTGTCGTATCAAGCCATTTTCTATACCGGACCATTCCGGCCAGGGCCTTGACGGCACGTTCCGGCGATGGGAAAAATACCCCCTTATAATCCAGATCGTCATATCGGTAAAGGGCACGGCTCAATTCATCGGTTAAAAGGCTGACACCGACCACAGGTTTGCCGTATTTCTGGGTCAGTTCAACGGTGTATCGGGTATATTGTTCCTCTTTCCTGAGAGCGTCTGCCATAAATGTGGAGGCCATTTCCTCTGTTATGCCGGAATCTGCTTTCAGCACAGCGCTTGCCATGCCATTGACCAGGAGGCGTCTGCCGTGGATTCCCAGGTGAATGACCGCATCACATCCGTCCCATTTTAAAAGTTCCTCCAGGCATATTTTGGGAATTTCCGGGTCTGCCTCTCCCACAATATCCACGGGGTTGCCATGACTCCAGAAGTCCGGCAGGCATGTGTCAAGACGTTCAATGATTTTTTTGGACAGTTTGGGCACCCCAAGCCCGTATTCAGTGCACAGGTCTGTGGTGACAACCCCCCATCCTCCGCCCAGGGTCATGATGGCCACATGCCCCCCCCTGGGCATGGGCAGAGATGAAAAAACGGCAGACATATCTAACAGTTCCATGGGCTGCTCCACCTGGATTATGCCGGCCTGGGTGCATGCCGCATTAAACACGCTTGCATCCGAAGCCATGGCTCCGGTATGGCTTGAGGCAGCTTTTTCCCCCACCCGGGTTCTTCCCCCCTTGAGCAGTACAACGGGTTTGATTTTTGAAAGTCGGGTGGCAGATTCAAAAAATTTGCGTCCGTCTTTTACGCTTTCGATATACAGCATCACCGTACGGGTCAGGTCATCAATTTCAAATGCCTGCATGAAGTCTTCAATGGTGACCATGGCTTCATTGCCTGATCCTGCAAACGCCCGGATGCCGATACCCTGCTGCTCGGCAAAGGCTAAAAGCTGGGTTCCCAGATTGCCGGACTGGGAAACAATGGCGGTGGAGCCGGGCTTTGGAAAGGCGTTGGCACCGGAAAAGTAAAGTGATGCATGGGGATTGCACATGCCCATGGTGTTGGGACCGATGACCAGAATACCGGCACTGGCTGCAGCAGCCATTACCTCATCCTCAAGCTGCCTGCCATGTTCACCGACTTCCCTGAACCCGCTGGTGATCAGTACCATGCCCTTGGCATTCTTTTTTTCCAGGGCTGGGATCAGGTCTATCACCCGGTTTGCGGGCACGGTTACCACAGCCAGGTCCACATCGCCTTCTATGTCGTCAAGGGTTTTGTAAACATTGCGGCCCATAATCGTGCCGCCCTTGGGATTAACCAGAAAGATTTCGCCCTTGAATCCACCGGCATAGGCGTTTGTGGGAAGCATATGACCCCATTTGCCCGGGATAGCAGAGGCCCCCACAAAGGCAATGGTTTTGGGATGAAACGTGGCGTGCAAGGCCTTGAAATCAATTTTTCGATGCACACGGGCGACGGTGTTCTCCGGTTTTTCAAGAATCATCAGTCCGTCAACCGCCACAGGTGACCCGTCCGGACTTATAATCAAAGGGTTGATATCAATTTCCCGGATTCCGGGACAGGCCATGGCCAGGTCAGACAGGCCCCGGAGTACGGATTTCAGTTCTTCACGGTTTACAGCCGCTTCCCCCCTGAAGGGCCTTAGGAGGGCCTTGGCTTTCAGGTTGTCCAGCATCTCATCAAGGTCAGATTCACACAGCGGAGCAAGGCGCAAAACCATGTCTTTCAGCGCTTCGGCAAGTACACCGCCCACCCCGAACATGATCACCGGGCCAAACTGGGGATCCTTGAACATGCCTGCGGTGAACTCCCTTCGGCCCCGGATCTGGGGCTGGACCAGGAAGGCTTCAAAGGCGTCACCGGCCCGGGACATCATTTTCCGGGCTGCTTCTTTCAGACGATCCTCACTGGTGATACCCACTTCCACCATGCCGGCCTCGGTTTTATGCAGCATCTGTTTTGCAATACCCTTGAGCACCACAGGGTACCCCACAGTTTGGGCCGCCCCAGGGATATCCTCAATGGATTGCCGTCGTATTTCCCGCACCACGGGCATCCCCATTTTGTTGAAAATTTCTTTGGCCAGATCTTCGTTCAGGCTTTGGATTCCGGTTTTAATGTAATTGTCAATGGTTGTTACAATATCTTTGAGCTGGGTCATTGTTTCACTCCGTTGAAGATGATGTCTGAAATACCGGCTGCAGTTTTTTCCAGGTCCAGGGGCTTGTCGAAAATAACCTCCCCGAGGCAGGCATGTTCAATGGCCCCGATAATAACTTTGCGTAAAAGATAAGGGTCAGTACGGTCGGCGATTTCACCCGAGGCGATGCCTTCCTTGATAATTTCAAGGATGGTGCGCGCATAAAGGGTAACCATTTTATAAGCGCCTGATTCGAAAAAAGCAGGGGAATTTCTGACCTCAAGCAGCAGAATTTTGGATAGAAGGCGATTTTCCAGATACTGTTCAAGGCTGGCAAGGATAATAAGTTCAAGTTTTTCAATACTGGATGTGGCATTGGACACACTGGCCATTATTTTTTTATGAAAATCTTGAAAATGTGTATTAAGGACCTGGTAAAGAAGGTCTTTTTTGTCTTTGAAATATTTGTAAATCAAACCCTCGGTAACATCGGCATTTTTAGCAATCTGGGCCGTGGTAATGGAGTGGAAATCTTTTTCCCGCATCAGTCCGGAAAAGGATGCCATTATTTTTATTCGCCCCGGGGGATCTGGTTTTTCTTTACTGGTCATATAAAACAGCCTCTATTGTCTATAAATTTTTTACGCAGGAAAAATAGGTGAGTAATACTTACTTACAAACTGAATTTCTGTCAACCTGAAATCGTTGTCTTGAAAAAAATAATCTGCCATGGCACCATCTCTTTTAATTTTGACGTGTTATATTTATAAAATTTAGGCCACGCTACACAGGGAGGCTATGTTTGATCATTAACACCCGGCTGGACTGCCACATGCATTCCACTTTTTCCGACGGCAGTGCAACCATAGACCAGATGGCGAAATCCGCCATTGAAAAAGGGCTTGAAACTATTGCCATCACAGATCACATGCCCCTGCCCTTTAAAACCCGCTATGCCATGGACCTGGAACAGATCGGGAACTACCGTGATGCAATACAGAAAGCTGCCCGTACCCACAAACAAAATCTGACCATCTTGTCCGGCATGGAGATGGAATATATCCCGGGCCACGAACAGTGGGTAAAAAATGTCAGGGACCTGGGGTGGGATATGCTTTTGATTTCGGTTCATCAAATCGCAACACACCAGGGCGTGTTTCTGATCAACGGCCGGGAGGATGATTTCAGGCAGACTTTGACCCGGGCTTTCCGGAATGATTTTCAGGCCTTTTGCCGGGAATACTATGCGTTGGTTTGTCAGGCTGCTTCAACCGGATGGTTTGATGCGGTGGGTCACCTGGATGTGCTCAAAAAACACAATCTGGACAATAAATATTTTGACGAAAAATCGGACTGGTACCGGGAGCTGATCCACGATACCCTGGACACCATTGCCGGTGCAGGTATGAAAATGGAAATCAATACCAACGGCCTGCACCATGCGGCTGCAGCTCCCTATCCGTCCTACTGGATCATCCGTGAAGCCATGAAAAGAAACATCCCCCTGATTCTGGGTTCCGACGCCCATCATCCGCAATTTCAGGGCCAGCATTTTGATCTTGTGGCCGCTGAAATTGCAAAAATTCGTCAACAAATATCTTAGGGTTGAACCGGCTTTCTCACTATTAATTGCATGCGACGACCCTGGTCCTTACTTTCTGGGAACTGTATTTTGTGGTTTTCCTGCCAGATAGCTTTTTATGTTTTCAACAGCAATGGACATCAATCTTTGTCTTGATGATATGGTTGCCCAGGCAATATGGGGCGTAATGTAACAGTTTTTGGCCGTCAGCAACGGGCAGTCCTTGTCCGGTGGTTCTTTGTCAAGGACATCCATTGCAGCTCCTGCAATACGGCCTTCATTTAAAAAATCAGCCAGATCATTTTCCACAATCAGCGGTCCCCGGGAGGTGTTGATCACATAGGATGTTTTTTTCATTTGGGCCAGGGTTTCTTTGTTGATCATTCCTTTTGTCTGAGGCGTCAGAGGACAATGCAGGGATATGATATCGCTGTTACGGATCAGGTTGTCCAGATCCGAATAGGTGATGCCCTCGGGAAGATCAGGCGGGACAGAGCGGTTGTAGATCAGAATATTCATTCCGAAAACCAATCCGATTCGCGCGACCTCTTTGCCGATACCCCCATATCCCACAATACCTAAGGTAAGGCCTTCCAATTCCACCAAAGGATAATCCCAATAGCAGAAATCCTCAGATTCAGACCATTTTCCGTTAGTTACCGTCCGACTGTGGTGTCCGACCCTGTTTGTCAATTCCAGAATCAGGGAAAAAACCATCTGGGCTGACGAAGAACCGGAATAGCCGGGAACATTAGTAACCGTAATACCAGCTTTTTTTGTGTATTCAAGATCGACGACATTCACGCCCGTTGCCAATACCCCGATATACTTTACCTTGTTCATTGCCTCAATGGTCTGGGCTGTCAGCACTGTTTTATTTGTCAACACAATATCGGCATCAGTTGTTCGCTCCAGGATCTGGTTCTGGCTTGTTCTGTCGTAGACTTCAAGATCACCTATTTCTGAAAATTTTTCCCAGGTCAGGTCCCCCGGGTTTAAGGTATATCCATCAAGAACAACTATTTTCATGTTTCACCTTCCTTTTCAACGCCTTCATTAATATATAGATGTCCCATTTACCCCCGAGAACAATAAACTAAAGAGTGGGTGTAAATCAACACTGTTACAGGAATCCTTAGGCTCTATTGTCCCCTAACATGCTAAAATTTTATTGTATACAAATTTTTAAAGTAATTGTTATAACGGTCTTGATTTGCATCTTATTGAATGCTATTAAACTTTGGGCCTGTTCTTTGTTTTAAAAACAAAGTGATTCAGACCATAAATACCTTAATAGTTGTTTGTTTGTATAATATTAAGGGTGAAGTACTCATGACCAATGGATTTGTTATTTGTGTTTTGAAGATGGAAGCCCTTACATTTAATTTCCATCAGGAAATTATTTGACCAGGTTTTTATCTTAACATAATCGTGTTAGATGTTTTAAACCTAAACTTCAATAGAGGAATAAACATGAGTGAAATTATTAGATGGACTAGAACCGATGAGGCACCTTTATTAGCAACTCATTCTTTGCTTCCCATTGTTAACTCCTACCTTAAAGGATCCGGGATTGAGGTCGAATTAAGAGATATCTCTCTGGCGGGAAGAGTGGCAGCCAACTGGTCTGACCGCTTGAAAGACGATCAGAAAGTGTCTGATGATCTTGCCTTTTTGGGCGATCTTGCCAAATCTCCTGACGCAAATATTATCAAACTTCCGAACATCAGTGCTTCTGTTCCTCAATTGAAAGGCGCCATCAAAGAATTACAGGCCGCTGGATATGCTGTTCCCGATTATCCTGATGAACCCAAAAATGATGAAGAAGCCGCCATCAAAACCCAATATTCCAAGAACCTTGGCTCTGCAGTTAACCCTGTCCTGAGGGAAGGTAACTCCGATCGTAGAGCTGCTGTTGCGGTTAAAGAATTTGCCAAGAAAAATCCCCACAGCATGGGTGAATGGTCTGCTGACTCCAAAACCGACGTTGCTTCCATGACCGAAGGCGATTATTACGGAAGTGAAGTTGCAACAACTGTTCCAAGTGCATGTACTGTTAAAATCGAACTGGCCGGTGCAGACGGATCAACAAAAGTTCTCAAAGAAAAGCTTGCTCTGGAAGCTGCTGAAGTTATTGATGCCTGCGTAATGAGCAAAAAAGCGCTGCGTGCCTATGTTGCCAAGTCAATCCAGGAAGCTAAAGATCGCGGTGTTCTGCTGTCAGCCCATCTTAAAGCAACCATGATGAAAGTTTCTGATCCGATCTTCTTTGGTCATATTGTTTATGTTTATTTCCAGGAAGTTTTTGATAAACATGCAGGCACATTTAAAGAAATTGGTGTGAATCCCAACATGGGTCTTGGCGATCTTTATGCCAGACTTGAAACCCTGCCTGCCGACAAAAAAGCTGAAATTGAAGCAGACATCCAGGCCTGCTATGCAAAAAGACCTCCTCTGGCCATGGTTAATTCCGACAAAGGCATCACCAACCTGCACGTTTCCAGTGACGTGATCATCGACGCTTCCATGCCCGCAATGATTCGTAACTCAGGTAAAATGTGGGGAGCGGATGGAAAGGCTTATGATACCTTAGCCATGATTCCTGACAGAGCCTATGCCGGTGTTTTCCAGGCCGCCATTGAGGACTGCAAGAAAAACGGCGCGTTTCATCCCCCAACAATGGGAACCGTTCAAAACGTTGGTCTGATGGCTAAAAAGGCTGAAGAATACGGCTCACATGACAAAACATTTGAAATCCCCGCTGACGGAACTGTTAAGGTTGTCGATACTGCCGGCAATGTTCTGCTTGAACGTCCTGTTGAAGCTGGCGATGTTTTCAGAATGTGCCAGGTGAAAGATGCCCCGATTCAGGACTGGGTCAAACTGGCCGTTAATCGTGGCAGACTGACTGGTTTCCCGGTTATTTTCTGGCTGGATAAAAACAGAGCCCACGATGCCGAGCTGATTAAAAAAGTTGAAAAATACCTGCCGG
Organism: uncultured Desulfobacter sp.; assembly: GCF_963665355.1. GTDB lineage: Bacteria > Desulfobacterota > Desulfobacteria > Desulfobacterales > Desulfobacteraceae > Desulfobacter. Next base: position 1,212,247 of record NZ_OY762229.1, on the reverse strand, counting down.
ATAATGACACATCCGGTTTGGAAATTAAGATTATGGCACCGCCTGAAGCGTGCACCTACTCTTGCGGCCGTGTAAGACAAACACTGGATACCATTGGTGCTACCGGCAACGTTTTAAGGGATTACCTGACCGACTTGTTCCCCATTCTTGAGCTTGGCACCAGTGCTAAAATGCTTTCCATCGTTCCTCTGATGGCTGGTGGCGGACTTTTTGAAACCGGCGCTGGCGGATCTGCTCCGAAACACATCCAGCAGTTCCTGGAAGAGGGTCATTTAAGATGGGATTCTCTGGGTGAATTCCTGGCATTTGCCGAATCTTTGGAATATATTGGAAACAAAGGCAATGCCACTGCTAAAGTATATGCCAAGGCACTGGGTATAGCCAACACTAAATTCCTGCAGGAAGGAAAGAACCCCTCTCGTAAAGTCAATGAAATTGACAACAGAGGCAGCCATTTCTATCTGGCAATGTACTGGGCAGAAGCCCTTGCTGCACAGGACGACGATAAAGCTTTGAAAGAAAGATTTGCAAAAGTTGCCACCGCAATGAAAGAAAACGAGAAGAAAATTGCTGATGAGCTGCTGGCTGCACAGGGTAAACCTGTTGATATCGGTGGTTACTACGTCATCGATTTCGATAAAACCACTGCGGCAATGAGACCTTCCGCAACTCTGAACAAAATTGTTGATAACGCTTAATCCGCTTATCATCTGACGTTCTTAAGCCCCCCCCGAAATGCTTTCGGGGGGGGCTTTTTTTATTCGTGTTTGAATGAAAAGTCTCCCACCTGCAGCGTTGAAAAATAATCTATTTTTTGCAAGCCCCTTATAGCTATATTTCAAAGGGTTGTTTATAATCTGCTTCGTAACCAGAATTTCCCCTATAATATGAGATGGTAACAGTGACGTTCAATATACAAAAAACGAGGCACTGTGAAGCATCAAAATAAAAAATTTGGCCCTAAACCATTAACACCGTATCCTCCTGAAATAGAGAGGTTCATAAAAGAGACCTATTCCAGGTTATCAGAGAAAGAAAAACGGCATATACAGCAGTTGAAGCTCTTAAATTACCTCGAGGAGGTAAAGCATATATCATGGAGCTCCTTGGTTGCAGCAAGATGACTTTATATAGAGGTATACACGAGTTAGAAAATCCTGAAACAGTTCCAAATGACATGATTCGAAAGATAGGGGCCGGGGAAAAATCGGTTATAGAAACCACTGATAATATAGATGAAATATTTCTCAGAGTGATAGATAACCATATTGCTGGTGACCCCATGAATAGCAAAATTCGTTGGACGAATTTAAGCCATAAGAAAATTGCAGCAAAAATGAAAGAGGACGGAATCTCCAACAGTGTTACCGTCGTTAAAAAGCTGTTAAAAAAACATAATTTTGTCAAACGTAAAGCGGCCAAGACGATTGCTATTGGCTCTTCTGAAGACCGAAATGAGCAGTTTGAAAATATCGCAAGATTAAGAGAACAATATCTGATGGATGGCAATCCGATCATCAGTGTGGATACAAAAAAAAAGAATTTTTAGGCAATTTATATCGGGATGGTCATATTTATAGTACTCAGGTGATAGACGTGTATGACCATGATTTTTCATATCTTGCTGATGGGTAATAATTCCTCACATCGTTTATGATATAAAATGCAACAAGGCCTATGTCAATATTGGCATCAGCAAAGACACAAGCGAGTTTGCCTGTGATTCATTGCAGTTATGTTGGGAATCTTATGGTCAGTTTCAATACCCAAATTGCACATCAATTCTTATGCTGGCTGATGGAGGCGGCAGTAACTCATTTCGTCACTATATTTTTAAAGAAGATCTTCAAAAACTTTCGGATAGGATAGGAGTAGAAATCCGTGTTGCTCATTACCCTCCCTATACATCTAAATGGAATCCCGTGGAGCACAAAGTGTTTCCACATATCACAAGAGCTTTAAAAGGTGTTATTTTAATGGGTTATAGTTTTGTGAAAGAGTTGATTGAAACGACCAGAACGCAAACTGGATTGGAAGTAAAAGCTCATATTGTGCAAAAGACATATGAAATAGGAAGAAAATATTCAGAAGGTTTCAAAGAGAATATGAGAATTATTTTTGATGAATATTTGGGAAAATGGAATTACAGGGCACAACCGCTGAAACGTAATTGAGTCTATGTTATTTAATTTTCATCCCTTACGGCAACGCATTGTCCGGAAGCCCAGGGGTTCTTTTTTCATCGCCCCTTGTCGTCCCTTCAGGTTGAGATGCTGCTAAAACACGACTGCTTGAGAAAAGATATCATGCAAAAGGAGCAGACCGTATAAGTGATATAGAGCTATGGTTTCATAGCAACTCTGATGCCCGTTGCAGGGGTATCAGAACGCACGGGAATTTTCCTTGATCATGGGCTGAATCTGCTCAAGGATTGAAAATACCTTTTCAGGATCCAGGTCCAGAACTTTCAGGGCAGACACTCCGGACAGTTCTTCCATGATTTTATCGTGGTCCAGCTCAAATTTTTTAACTTCATCATTTTCCACTTCCAGGGCAAGATCGCCTTCTTCAAATTCAGGAGTATTGTCTTCATCCTTTTTTGAAAGAACGCTGAATCCCAGCAGCCTGGTCAGAGAATCGGCAAGACTGATTACAAGAAGCTCTTTGTCCGTATTACCCTCAAACTTGTCCCAGTGGTGAAATTCGGCAATTTTTATGATTTGTTTGGAAAAGTGCATTTTTTTCAGCAGGACGCCACCAAAGGTGGTGTGGATTTCGTGAATGGCAAGCTGCAGGCTTTCATCACTGATGGAGACATCCGGATACACGTCCACAAAAGCCTTCATTAAAAGCATTTTGCCGATATCATGGACCAGGCCCATCAGGAAAACAGTATCCAGGTTGTCAAACCCTTTTTCCTCGGCCAGACGCCTTGCCAGGGATGCCACGGCAAAGGAGTGAACCCACAGCTTGTCCATTTCGATTTTCAACGCTTCATTGTCTGAATCAAAAAGGTTTCTTGTCGCAAGGGCCGAACATGCGGCCAGGGTGTGTTTAAGCCCAAGCCTAACCAACGCGCCATTAAGGCTGTTTACATCGTCCAGCCCTTTGTATAGGGAAGAGTTGGCAACGGTGATGAGCTTGCCTGAGATGACCAGATCCTTTTCCACAATTTTTGCCAGGTCATCAACGGAAGGGTCTTTGCCGGCCATCAGCTCTTCAATTTCTTTGACAATGCTCGGGAACACCGGCAGTATGATTTTTCCCGAATAAAATCGTTTAATAATCTCTGCCACGCCTGAACTGGAGGACAACTCTTTTTCGCCGCTGTTTTCTGCCTGCTCAAGTTCAAAGCCCATTTGGGAAATACTTTGAATCAACTGGGTCTGGCTCACGGGTTTTGTAAGGTATCCGTTGCATCCTCGTTTGATGCAGGCATTAATTGTGCCCACATTCATCCGGGATGTTATCATAAGAATTTTTACCCGATCGTCTTTGGGTATTTTGTTCTTGATCTCATTTTTCCGGATATGTTCAAGAAGTTCCTGGCCGCCCATGCCGGGCATGGCCACATCAAGTGTTATGAGATCAAAGGGCTGATTGTCCGTCTTTGCCTTGTCAAGTTCTTCCAGGGCCTCTTTGGCATTGTTTACAGCCACGCAGGTTCCCATGTGGGCCATTTTAGAGAGCAGAATGTTTTTGGAGATATCTTCGTCATCCACAATGAGAATTTTCATATATTAGGTCCTTATGGTCAGTTTATTACAGGGACGTCGCCCGTGGTCTGTGGCCCGGATTCGGCAATGCTTTGCATAATTACGGCCTGGGACGTTGTTCCGTCCACCAGGATTTTTAAAGGTCTGTCAAACCGGATGTGTTTAAGATACCTGGTGGCCGTAGCAGGCTCCCGGCTGGAGAGAAAATCATAATCAATAAAATCATTGCCCTTGTCCTGTACTGTTATATAGGAAATGCCCAGAGAGGTGATGTTTTGAAAAAAATGGGACCCTTGGGAAAAATCCGCTTTAATGCTTTTGATGGTGGTCTCCACTATAACGCCTACATTGGAAATATCGCTCCATACCACGGGAATGCCCAGCCACCGGTCCGAAGATCCCCAGCGCCCCGGTCCGATGAGTATATATTTTGTTCCGGTATGGTTGAACATGGCATTTATTTTGTTGATTTCCCGAGGAATCAAAGGAATTTTATCCGCTTCAAAGGTTTGGGGATCCACATAAACGACATCTTGAATATCCTCATATTCGCCGTTGCCAAGGGAAAGGGTGGAGTGGCAGAAAGCGTTTTTAATGTCTTGTTCCTGGATTTTTACCCCAAGGTTCTGCTTGTACCGGCCCATGGGCCGGATCTGCAGAAGGGAGAATTGCGGTTTTGACCGGATACTTTCAACGGGCAGGTCAAAGGCGAATTCCACTTCAACGGATGTGCCCATCCACCGGGCTCCCAGAGCCGTAACTTCGGCCAGGATATCTGCCAGGGGAAAGGAGCTGAATTTTAAAATACTGGCAAAGGTGAGCACCGGAAATCCCTTTTCGGAATACCGGTCCCGGATACGGTTATCCTGTAAGTTAAAGGTGGAGCAAAACATCCTGACGGCCGGGTGATCCTTGGCTTCCATAATGTCCAGTTTTGCCAGGCAGGGATCTGCACCTGTATCGGAAAATTTTTCATGGGTCGGAAATTCATCTATTTTCAGGGCGTAAAAATATTTCTGTGAGTTTGCCAGAATATCATCGATCATGGAAAACTGGGGCAGAAACTGTGGATACTTCGGGCAGAACCGAAGGGTTTTGCCGCCCTCCATGACAATTTTTCCAAGCCCCAGGGCAATGTAGGATATGCCCTCTTCCGCTTTGAGATGGGCAATGGGATAGAAATTATAGGACTGGGCCACCCCTGATATAGACGGGTAAAAGTAGTTTTGGTGCCGGGTACCGGTGATCTGCTGAAGCACGACCGCCATCTTTTCGTCCTCGGTTCTATGCATGGTGGACCGGGCATAGGATCTCGGGGCTTTCAGATAGGTTGAGGCATATACCAGCTTTACGGCGGTAATCAGATGTTCAAGACGTTTTTCAATGCCTGTGTGGACATTGGGCAGCATATAGGTTTTATAAAGTCCGGCAAAGGGCTGGTAATGGGCGTCCTCAAAAAGGGACGAAGATCTGACGGCAAGGGGGTAATTCACATTTTGAATATATGCCCTTAAATCCTTTTTCAGTGACCGGGGCAGTTCTGCTTTAAGAAAACGTTCTACCATCTGGGCGTCATCCAGAATTTCGTCCTGTTCCAGAAGCCGGGACAGATTGTTTTCTTCCACAAACATCTTGAATTCATCCGTGGCAATGACAACGGTCTGGGGGATGGTAATGTCTATTTCCGGAAACTTCTGGGCCAGAGAAGGGTCCGTGCCCAGCTGGTGGGACATGAATGCAATTCCCCTTGCCTTGCCGCCCAGGGAGCCGGTGCCGATTTTCATGAAATCGGTGTCAGAATCAAATTTTTCCGAGTCAAACTCAATGATATGCCCCTGACGGGAGCCTTTGCGCCGGGAGTGAATACGGTCCATGAGAAACTGCTTGATCTCCCATGCATCGGGGAAATCATCAATGGTATATGGCTTAAGGCTTAGGGCAAAATCAATTTCGCCACGGGCAAGCAGCCATCGGGAAAAATCATTGTGCCTGGCATGATGGAGCACGGATGCGTCCGGGATCTCAGGCAGCAGCTTTTCAATCTGTCTTAAATTGGAGGCGCGTGCGATTTCACTGCTGTCCGGCATGCGGAACACAAAGGCCCCGAATCCAAGATGTGTGACAAAAAAACTTTTGATCTGATCATGGAGGTTGTTTGAATTTTTATTGATAAACTGGGCGTCTATGGCTGCTGCAATGCCTCTGTTTTGTTCCTCCGTGCTCAGGATCAGGGTGGGCAGGTCTGGAATTTCCGATTTGATCCGGGTTAAAAGTTTGCAGCCGGCTTGGGGATCAGCCTGGCCGTTTACGGAGTAGCGCATATCCGTGAATACGCTGAGCACATAGGACCTGTACCTGTCGAACAGAGTCATGGCATGTTCATAATCATGGGCCAAAAGAATTTTGGGACGGCCCCGCATTTTCAAAAGTCTGTGATCTTCATTAATGGAATCATTCATCACCGTCTGGGTCTGAATGACGATGTGTCTGTAAAGAAGCGGCAGTAATGACGAGTAATGATAGGGGGAATCCTCTACCACTATAATAACTCTGACCTTTGCATTCTGTGTATCTAAGGCCACATTTTTTTCATCCTCAAAATTTTTTATAATGGCCATGAGCAGGTCGGCATTTCCTGCCCAGATATAGGTCCGGTCAACACCGCCTTCCTGGTGAGCAACTTCATACTGATTGATGTCGCAGTTGTTGTGAAGCAGCAGGTAAATGGGGATTTCTGAGTATTGCGTTTTCACCTGCCTGCCAAAGGCGCACAGATCCATGCCGGCCAGTCCGGGCATGGCAAGGATCAGGTCAAAAGCTTTGCGTTCAAGCTGTTCAAAGGCTTGCGTCACCGAGAATGCAATGGTCAGCTTCGGGGGCCGGGACAGATTCAGCCCCTTGTATTCATTGATGATTCGATTCGAAAGGCGACCCTCTTCCTCCATGATAAAAGCATCATAGGGGCTGGACACCAAAAGGATATCCTCCACCCTGTAGGCCATGAGCTCATGATAAATTTTTATGGAAGGTGCTCCCGCGCCTGTTTCCTTTGTTTTCATGGCTTGTTTCCGGAAGACGGGTTAGCAGTTCTTGCCCTTGCGACTTTTCATTTACAGAATCTGTATTTTTTCATCTTTTTTTGTCCTGGTTTGTGATTTCAGAAAAGCTGCTCGGGATCAGTGTTCAATTATAAAGTTTAAAATCAGTATAACTGGTACTTTACCAGCTTTCCATCCAACCCTCCGATTTCCAGATTTTTTTTCCAGGAGGGGGCCAGGGGTACATTTTTGATAAAGCTAGGGTCACCGAAATAGATATAGGCCGTACCGCCTTTGCACTGTTCCTTTAAAAAAAGGCCCAGATCTTTGTAAAATAATTTCATATCCAGATCTTTGCCCATGCGAATGCCGTAAGGGGGGTTTGTAATGATGACCGCATTTTCCAACGGGTTGCGCTCTCTGAAATCTGCCTGGCTCACTTCAATTTCTGCGCCATAGTGAAGTCCCATGAGATTGATTTTTGTGGCTTCAACGGCAGTGTCATCAATATCGCTGCCTTGGATAAGTCCTTTGGGTAATGGACGGATGGCTTGGTTTGCAGCGGTTTTCACTGATTCCCATTCCCGGGTGTCAAAATCGGGCAGGCGCTCAAAGCCAAACCCTTCACGGAATATCTGGGCCGGAATCCGGCTGTAGTGCATCAGCGCTTCACATAAAAGGGTCCCGGAACCGCACATGGGATCCAGCAACGGCTCTTTTCCGTTCCATCCGCTCAGGGCGATAATGGCTGCGGCCACTGTTTCCTGCATGGGGGCGGACACCCTGGCTTCCCTGTACCCCCTTTTATGCAGAGGTCCTGAACCTGCGTCAATGGAAATGGTGGCCCTGTCTCTATGTACATGGACGTTTATCATGATCCAGGGCGCCTCGGGGTCCACGGAAGGCCTGCGGTCTGTCCTGTCCCTGAAATAATCGGCAATGGCGTCCTTGACCCTGAGTCCGGCAAAATTGGAATGGGTTATCTGTGATTCAGACACGTTGGCTGTGATGGAAAATGTTTTTTTGGTCGTTAAAAATTCTTCCCATCGGATTGTTCTGGCACCCTTGTACAATGCATCTTTATCCTGGCAGTCAAACTCAACCAGGGGCACAAGTATCCGTGACACCAGGCGGGACATGTAGACGATCTTATAAAATGTGGATTTGTCCGCTTCAAACCAGATGCCCCGGAATACGGTTTGTGTATTTTTCCCCCCAAGGTCCTGGATCTCTTTTAAGGCCAGGTCTTTGACGCTTTCGGCCACCTGGGCAAAATAGCGGGATTCCCGCTCGTAAATATATTCAAGCTTGGCCAGTTTCCGGGTTTTGCCCCGTCCTTTCTGGAGGATGGCCTTTTTGGGTATGTTCAACTGAAATTCCTATCTGTTTGGGTAAATTGTATTTTGGGATTTTATAGCAGATTTTTTCATTGTCCGGCAAGCTGGATAAATCCCTGGATATAATCGGTTGTGCTGTCCTGGTCCCGAATTCCGACACTGATCTCTTTCCAGATGCCGTCCGGACCGATGGAAACAGCCTTTAATCCAAATTTTTTTTGGCTGTCTTCCACAAGCCAGCGGGGAAGAGCTGTGACGCCTCTGCCCGAAGCCACCATCTGGAGCATGATATCCGTGGTTTCAATGGTCTTATGCTGCCGGGGGCGACATTGAGCCGGAATGAGACACCGGGTGAAAATATCAAGACGTTCTACGGGGACGGGGTAGGTGATCAGTATTTGGTCCAGCAGATCTTCTGCAATGATGTGGCTTTTCTCGGCCAGAGAATGGTTCCGGGGAACAGCCAGCACATGTTCATATTCAAAGACCGGCGTAAAGGAAATGGTTTTTGTGTCTACGGTATCCGGGGTAATAAGAAGGTCGATCTCAAAATCCAGCAATGCCTGTATCCCGTCAAATTGAAATTCCTGTTTGATATCAACCTCCACGTCCTCCCACTGAGCAAGATATTCGGCAACAATGGTTGAAAACCAGCGGTGGCAGGGATGGCACTCCATTCCGATACACAGCATCCCTCTTTTGCCCTGGGCAAACTGGTCAAGCATCTTTTCGGCCAAGACAAACTGGGGCAATATTTTACGGGAAACCCCGAGTAAATATTGACCTGATCGGGTCAGACGCAGCCCTCGGCCATCTTTTTCCCAGAGTCGGATGCCGATACTGGATTCAAGTTTTTTCATGGTGTGGGTAAGAGCCGGTTGGGTCAGGCAAAGTGCCTGGGCTGCAGCTGTCAAGGTTCCTTTACGGTCTATTTCGTTTAATATGGACAGATGAATACGGTCAATCATAATAATCCCACAAAATAATCATAAGAAGACATAATCGGTTTTAAATTTTTTATCATTATTTTTTATGAGAACTACCTGATTCGTGTGGTAGGGTCAATAAAAAAGCGTCGACCTGAGAGAGAGAATCTGAATCAAGGTGGATAAAATGACTATATATGCGCTTTTATATTTAATTAACATTCTGTTTTTTTTACTTTTTTGCACGTATATTGCTGGCAGAAGAGGGAAAAAATAAATTGATAAGTGTTTCCTAAAATATAGATTGACAAGCGTTTCCTATTTTATTAGATTTTTTAATCTTTTTCATGGCGGGTGCAAATCAGGACTGTGGAAAGACCTCTAACCGATTTTGGAATTTAAGAATCTTTTGACGGTAGTGCAAACAGATTCAAGGAGTATTATCATTCAAAATAAGGACATATAAAATGGAAGTTGTAGGAAAAAAAATCAAGCGCCTCTTGATTGCCAACCGTAGTGAAATAGCCATCCGTGTAACACGCGCTGCGCATGAGCTTGGAATGGAAACTGTTGCTATTTACTCCCAAGAGGACAGATTTGCACTTCACCGGTTTAAAACCGGTGAAAGTTATTTGATTGGAGAAGGAAAAGGCCCTATTGAAGCCTATCTAGATATTGAAGGAATTGTCCGGCTCGCAAAGGAACATAATGTAGATGCCATCCACCCCGGATATGGATTTCTTGCAGAAAAGCCCGAATTTGCCGAAGCTTGTGCCCAGGCCGGTATTAAATTTGTCGGGCCATCCCCCGAAGTTATGAGAAAACTGGGGAATAAGGTTTCAGCGCGTAAAGTGGCAGTAGAAGCAGGTGCACCTGTTGTTCCGGCAAGTGGTCCACTGCCTTATGATGATAAAAAAGTCATTGAGATTGCGGAAGAGATCGGCTACCCCATCATGCTGAAAGCCAGCTGGGGCGGTGGCGGCAGAGGCATGCGGGCGGTGGAAAGCACCAAAGAACTTTTGGCCCAGGTTGATGCTGCCCGAAAGGAATCCAGCGCTGCGTTCGGAAGTGATGAAGTTTATTTTGAAAAACTAGTAAGAAAAGCCAGACACCTCGAGGTTCAAATTCTGGGGGATTCCCAGGGCAATATTATTCATCTTTACGAACGGGACTGCTCAGTTCAAAGAAGAAATCAAAAGGTTGTTGAAAGGGCGCCATCCACATTCCTTTCAGAGGAAAAGCGCCAGGAATTGTGCCAGGCAGGTCTGGCCATTGCCAAGACAGTAGGATATGAAAGTGCCGGAACCGTTGAGTTCCTGATGGATATGGACAGTGAAAAGTTCTACTTCATGGAAGTCAACCCCAGAATCCAGGTAGAACATACGGTAACAGAGGAAGTAACCGGAATTGACATTGTCAAGGCGCAATTAAGAATTGCCCAGGGAATGACCATCGGATCCCCTGAAAGCCTGATCCCCACCCAGGAGAATGTCAGACTGAGCGGCCATGCCATTCAATGCCGTATTACAACCGAAGATCCCGAAAATAACTTTATTCCCGATTACGGAAGAATCACAGCCTATCGGACGGCAGCAGGCTTCGGCATTCGTCTGGATGCCGGAACCGCGTATTCCGGGGCAATCGTTACCCGCTATTTTGATTCCCTTTTGACAAAAGTAACCGCATGGGGTGCCAATTCCGAAGAGGCACGTTTGAAAATGAATCGTGCCCTGACGGAATTCAGGATTTTGGGCGTTGCCACAAACCTGCAGTTTTTACAAAACCTGGTTAATCATCCAACCTTCGTAAATGCTGAATACACCACCAAGTTCATTGATGAGACCAAAGAGCTCTTCTCTTTTACCAAAAGGCGTGACCGGGCAAGCAGACTTCTTTCATTCCTTGGCGATGTAATTGTTAACGGCAATGAGGACGTCAAAAACCGTACCGTTCCGGCATCATATGTGCATCAACCCACTGTACCCAAATATTCTGTACAGCAGGCCCAGCCCGGACTTAAACAACTGCTGGACAGCGAAGGCCCTAAGGCCGTTGCAAGCTGGATGAAAGACCAGAAAAAACTGCTCATTACCGACAAGACCATGCGTGATGCGCATCAATCTCTGCTGGCCACCAGAGTGAGAAGCTTCGACCTTCTGAAGATTGCACCGGCGTATGCCGCTCTTTTGCCGGATCTGTTTTCCGTAGAGTGCTGGGGCGGTGCAACTTTTGATGTTGCCATGCGGTTTTCCAAAGAGTGTCCTTGGGAACGGCTCCAGGGATTGCGTAAGGCCATGCCCAACCTTTTGACTCAGATGTTGTTAAGGGCTTCCAATGGTGTGGGATACACCAATTATCCTGACAATGTTATCAAGTACTTTGTCAAACAGGCTGCTGAAAACGGCATGGATCTTTTCCGTGTTTTTGACTCCCTGAACTGGGTCGAAAACATGAGATTGGCCATGGATTCGGTTTTGGAAAACAATAAAATTTGTGAGGCCTCCATCTGTTATACCGGTGATATACTGGATCCCAACAGAACAAAATATAGCCTGAAATACTATGTGGATATGGCAAAGGAGCTGGAAAAAGCAGGTGCCCATATCCTGGCGATCAAGGATATGGCAGGATTGTTAAAGCCGGCGGCAGCAAAAGTGCTGATTGAAGCCCTAAAGAATGAAATTGGTCTGCCGATACACCTTCACAGCCATGACACCAGCGGCATTGCCGCAGCAACATTGCTGTCGGCAGCAGACGCAGGCGTTGACGCCATTGATTGTGCAATGGATTCCATGAGCGGGCTGACCTCACATCCCAACCTGGGTTCCATCGTTGCCGCACTTAAGAATACGCCGCGTGATACCGGCATGAATTCAGAATCCTTGGCCATTATTTCCAACTACTGGGAAAAAGTAAGGCAGATGTATATTGGTTTTGAAAGTGAATTCCACAGTGGAACCAGTGAAGTTTACCTGCATGAAATGCCTGGCGGACAATACACCAACCTGCGCCAGCAGGCCAGAGCACTGGGCATTGAAGAAAGATGGCCTGAAGTGGCAAAGGTGTATAGAGATGTAAACGAGATGTTCGGTGATATTGTAAAAGTAACACCAAGCTCCAAAGTTGTCGGAGATATGGCTTTGTCCATGATTACCAGTGGTATTACCAAAGAAGATGTTTTGGATCCGAACAAAGAAGTCTCTTTTCCGGAATCCGTGGTTACCTTTTTTAAGGGCATGATGGGGCAACCTCCCGGAGGATTTCCAAAGCAGCTTCAGAAAAAGATATTAAAAGGTGAAGAACCCATTACGGTTCGTCCCGGACAACTGCTTACCCCTGCTGACATGGACGCAGAGCGCGCCGAAGCCGAAAAACTGGCCGAAAGAAAAATTTCTGATTGCGAACTTGCTTCCTATTTGATGTATCCGGATGTATTCATTGATTACACTAAACATCGCAGGACCTATGGAAATGTCAGTGTTCTTCCAACCCTTAATTTCTTCTATGGAATGAAACGGGAAGAGGAGCTTTCTGTTGATATCGGATCCGGAAAAACACTTATTATTCGTTTCATGGCAAGGGGCAAGGCTGATGACGAAGGAAAAAGAGAGGTCTTTTTTGAACTAAACGGGCAGTCCCGGATCGTTAAAGTTCCTGACCGCTCCAAGGCTCCGGAAAGAGCTCCACGGGAAAAAGCCAACCCAGCTGTTCTTGGCGAAGTTGGATCGCCGATGCCGGGACTGATCTCCGCGGTTTGCGTTACTGAAAACCAGGAAATTGAACGCGGGGATGTTCTGGTTACCATCGAAGCAATGAAGATGCAGACCAATGTTCTTTCTGACGTATCCGGTATTGTTGAACGAATCGTCACATCCGTGGGAACACAAGTTGATGCAAAAGATCTCCTAGTTGTCATTAAGCGGAAAGAAGAATAACCGCTATATTTTTTGCCTTGGTATAAAGAAAAAAGAGAGCCGATCTCACCCCCATTGGGGTGGATCGGCTTTTTGTTTGCCCTGCATGGCGGGTAAACCGAGCTGCGGTAACAGGCATCACCCGACCACGGGGAAGACAATCCGAATTGCAAGAGTTGCTGGTAACGGCAGGGTCTGAAGGACGTAATAGGAAGTGAGCAGTACATAGCCTAAGCGAATCTGATTCGGCGTCATGGGAGGATAAGCGTGCAAAATAGCGCGAAGGTCTGACCTGTCTGGGCAATGGTACAGAATAGTGGATCATAACTTCGAGACCCTTTTTTGACCTTATTGAACCCAATAGCCGAGCCCTCGGCATGGCCTTTCGTAATGTTGCGTCGTTGCTCAATGCCTTAGCATAAATAGTCTCTGCATCAAAGACTGGCCAAGTCATATTCTATATCTTCAAAAATATCTTCTATTTTATATAAGGCTTTATCCGCTTCGGAAAGATTTCTGTCAGCGATATGGTCCTCAACTTCATTATACAGGGCTTTTAGCCGGTCTTTCTGTTTGAGTAAGATTTTTTTTACGTTAGGGTTTCCATCCAAGGCGTAAAGCAATTTGTCAAATGTTGCCACAAGCTTATAAAGAGTCGGATCATCATATTCTTTGATGACGTTGCCATAAATGAGGTTTCCGGCTAATTTAGGATATGCCGCTTTTAATCCTTGTGCGTAGGACGAACGTACATCGACCGTCAATTGCATATATTTGCTCATAAATTCTATTCTCCTTTTCCCCGAACAGAAACATTTTTTTCAAAAGACGTACAAAATCGATTTCCGAAATAATGAACGTTCGGATAGGAATCAATTTTTTATGTTTTTCATTTATTGGTTGGTATTATATGATCAACACATTAAAATTGGGAGAGATATTATGTTTACCCTCAATGATTTGTTCGATATTGCCATTAAAATGGAAGAAAACGGCCGAGCTGTCTATCTTGGGGCACTTGGACAGGCCGGCAGCTCGGATATTGCAAGTCTTATCCAGTGGATGGCCGATGAAGAAAACCGTCACAAGTCCTGGTTTGAAAAACAGAAAGCCAGCCTTTCTCCAAACAGTCTGGACCTTGGCGTTATGCTTCCCGGTGTTATTAAAGAGATGATGGGGGACGGCAGCCTGTCCTTAAGCGACTTGGATTTTTCAGAAATCTCCTCACCCGTGCAGATGCTTCAAACGTTCATAATGTTTGAAAAAGATACGATTCTGTTCTACGAATTTCTGGAGGCCTTTGTGGAATCAGAATCGGTCAAGGCAGGACTGCAAGAAATTATCGTTGAAGAGACAATACATGTGGACAAGATATCCGCCATGATTCGGGAGTTTGAGCCTGGGGGAACTTAGAACTATTTCCCCCAGGCCTTCATGCCGTGCCATGTTTCTCTTTTTGATCAAGCCCCCTGGTGAACCGTAATTTGGGGAAATGGAATATCCCAGTTATATTGAGAAGCCGCGTCGACACACCATCTTTGTACGCTTCGTTTCAAACGGTTGTATAATGGAGCCTGGTTGCCTTTAAAGTCAGTGATGACCACAAGATCCAGGGATGAAGCCCCGGCCTCGGCAAATTCCACCCGCAGGTTCAACAGATCTTCAGCATACCCTTCCTTTTCAATATTCTTTTGGATATAGGCGGATAAAAGTTCAGGAATAGCTGTGGTGGCATCCTGCTGGTGTCCGTAACTAATACCGAAGGGTACCTTAAGTCTGAAATTGACAGAAAGATTCAAAGGTGCCATGGCCAGGAAGTCTCCAGTCTGATAGGTCTTTTTTGCGCCTCCTCTCATGACCAGTTCCACGGTTTCATGGCTCAAATGGGTCACGCAGCCCCGGGTTTCGTCGGAAAGGATCACCCAGTCGTTTTTCCGGCAAGGAAACCAGGGTTCATGGGAATCAAATTTTCTGGATGTTTTGCCAATAAGTTCCGAGATGGGGATCCTCAGTGTAATTCCCAAATCAGGATTTTCCAGCAGACTGTAAATGTTAATGTGTTTAACCAGCCAGGGGACACCCTGATACATCATGCGTTCTCCCTCCCTGACCGGTCCTATGTTAATGATCAGCCGGCTTTGCTCCATGTACATGGGTAAAGTGTTTTTAGCTGCCCATATCCCTCCCATAATAACGATAATGGCCAAGGAGAGCAGGACCCAGTCTTCTACAAAATAAAATACTGTAATGACCGCCATTACCGACAGTACTATCGTCATGCTCCGGTACACCAGCTCAAACACTCGTATGTGAAAGGGACGGTACTCCAGTTTGTATCCGGGAACAAGTCGAATCAGGGTCTGGTAAAGGAATCTGATTAAAAACACCACACCGATGCAGGCCAGAATAGCCAGAAACAGATACAAGCCCCTGGTTCTGAAAAATTCTTTGACGGTGTTCTGGGTGCTGTCAAGGACCGATGTCTCTTCCCGCTCAATTTCATCAAGTTTAAGCTGGATCAGGTTCACTTTGTTTTTTATCTGGTTTTCAAGACCTTTGTACTCAGGCAAAAGATTTTTAAGAGCGGCTGCCAGTGACCGGTCATCTGCCTGGCTGATCAATGATTCAATGCGGTTTACGGCCTTGGTTGCCACGGGAAGTAAATCCTGGTAATTGGACAGTTCATCATTGAGTTTTGACTTATGCCTGGCCTTGACTGTAAGCCGCTTAAGTTCCATAATTCCGGGCTCAGCCAGGGATAGCAGCTCATCTTTCCAGTCAAACCGATCTTTTTTCTTGGACATAAAAAGACCTATTTCAACACCTGTAGCAGTCATTTCAAAATCGGTCACAGCATCTGCCATTTGCTTATCCAGATCAGCAAGCTCCTGGGTGAGATATTGTTTTTCAGTTTGGGAGCCGGCCTTGGCCATGGCCTTTTTTTTTTCATCCATGCGCTGTTTTAGCGTTGTCTTGCTTTTTACAATAGACTTGAGAATTTCAAGGGTATTATGTTCAGCCTTCAATGCCGACGAGTCATCACTTGTTTGTTCGGTCTGGATAGAATCTCCCGCCTGGGTCTGGCCGATGGCCTGGCTTTCCTGACCGACCGCGATACAGGGAAACAAAATCAATACTGTGATGGCAAGTGATAGAAACTTTTTCATGTGCTTTTACTCCGGTCCAATGGGGGCTTGGCTGAATGTTCAATGATAGTGAAGTTAAAAGTTCGTTCAGTGGTATACTGAAACCCATTTTTTTTCAAGTCGTAGTGCAATTCTGCAAACCGGCAAAATACCAAATAAAAAGGGGCGAAACGCATGTTAAATGCCCTCGCCCCTGAACCATACGGTTTTTATGGCTGAATTCTATTCTTTTTTATCGGCATCTGCCATCATTTTGAGCATGGCGTATTTTTCCTCAACCTCTTCTCCAAGGGCCGCTCTCAATCGTTTGGACTCTTCGGGGAAGCTTTTTTCCAGAGCCGCAAACCGTACTTCACCGCTCAGGAACTCCTGCAAGGTGCCGTCGGGCTCTTTGGAATCAAGGATAAATGGATTTTTACCTTCACGGGCAAGGAGAGGATTGAACCGGAACATGGGCCAGTAACCGGATTCAACAGCCAGTTTTTCTTCTTGCTGGGATTTGCCCATGCCTTTTTTGATGCCCTGGTTGATACACGGGGCATAGGCAATGACCAGAGACGGTCCGGGGTAGCTTTCTGCCTCCAGAAGAGCCTTGAGAGTCTGGTTCTTGCTGGCGCCCATGGAGATGGATGCAACATAGATATAACCATAGCTCATCATCATCCGGGCCATATCCTTTTTCCCGATTTTCTTTCCGGATGCGGCATATTTGGCAATGGCACCGGTAGGTGTGGCCTTGGAGGACTGGCCGCCTGTGTTGGAGTACACTTCGGTATCCAGCACCAGAATATTAATGTCATCGCCGGATGCCAGTACATGGTCTAAACCTCCGAAACCAATGTCATAAGCCCAGCCGTCACCACCAAAAACCCAGTGGGATTTTTTCACCAGCAAATCCTGTTCATCAACTATCTCTTTAAGAATACCTTTGGAGCTATCTTTGAGCAGACGCTTGAGATCATCCCCGTATTTTTTTGATTCTTCGAGATTGTCTTTTCCCTGGATCCAACCTTCCATGGCCGCCTTAATATCATTGGAAACACCCTGTTCAATGGCCTTTGCCATTTTTGCCGCCAGGGTTTTGCGTCTGGAGTTTGTGGCCAGCAGCATACCGTAACCGTATTCGGCGGCATCTTCAAACAGGGAAGAGGCCCAGGCCGGACCCTGTCCGTCGGCATTAGCGCAATAGGGCATAGATGGTGCTGATGCACCCCAGATGGAAGAACAGCCCGTGGCGTTGGCAACGGTCATCCTTTCGCCAAAAAGCTGGGTGATCAGTTTCACATACGGGGTTTCTCCGCAACCGGCGCATGCACCGGAGAACTCAAGCAGCGGCTTCCAGAGCTGGCTGCCCTTAAGCGTATCCCGTTTCATGATCTCTGTCTTGAACGGAACAGTTAAAGAAAATTTGTGATTCTCTTTTTCCACGTCCACCTGGGATGCCAGAGACTTCATTACAAGGGCCGGTGTTTTGGCAGGACAAATATCTGCACAGTTGCCGCACCCCTGGCAGTCCAGGGGGTTGACCTGCATTCTGAATTTGAACTCTTCCATGCCCTTGCCTTTGCCGTCCACGGTGACAAATGATGCCGGAGCATTTTTGAGTTCATCAGGTGTTGCCACAACTGGGATAATAGCGGCATGGGGACATACAAAAGAGCACTGGTTGCACTGGATGCAGTTTTCGGGAATCCATTCGGGCACATTGATGGCTACACCGCGTTTTTCATACTGGGCGGTTCCTGCTTCAAACACGCCGTCCACTGAGAAGGCGGATACCGGCAGATCATCGCCCTCCTGGGCATTGATTTTGCGCATCACCTTGTCCACAAAAGGTGTGGCGGGTTCCACAATTGTGACTTCGTCAACGGCGTCTTTCCAGGATTCCGGGACTTCCACCTTCACTAGGTTGTCCAGGGTTTTGTCCACGGCTTCAATATTCATGTTGACTATGGCATCACCCTTTTTACCAAACATTTTTTTAATGTCGGTTTTCAGCAGTGCAATGGCCTGTTCAACCGGGAGCACATTGGCAAGGTTAAAAAAGCAGGTCTGCATAATCATGTTGATGCGGTTGCCAAGCCCCACTGCGCTGGCAATTTTTACGGCATCAATATTGTAGAAGTTCAATTGCTTCTCATAGATGGTGCGCCGCACATGGCCCGGAATATGTTTTTCCATATCTGCAATGGTGGACCATTCAGAGTTGAGCAGGAAGGTGCCGCCCTCTTTCAGGCCATTGAGGACATCGTAGATCTGAACATAGTTGGACTTGTGGCAAGCCACAAAATCAGAATTTTCAATTAAATAGGTGCTTTTGATCTTCACATCGCCAAAGCGCAGATGGGACACGGTGAGCCCGCCGGATTTTTTGGAATCATAGGCAAAATAACCCTGGGCATATTTGTCTGTGTTGTCACCGATGATGGCAATGGCGGACTGGTTGGCACCCACGGTTCCGTCGGAACCAAGACCCCAGAATTTAGCGGAGATGGTGCCTTCGGGAGCGGCGTCAAAGCCTTTTTCCACGTCCAGTGAGGTATGAGTAACGTCGTCGATGATCCCCACGGTGAAATGGTTTTTCGGGGACATGGACGCCATGTTGTCATACACGGCTTTGACCATGGAGGGATTAAATTCTTTGGAGGAAAGTCCGTAACGACCACCGATTATCCGGGGGCCTTCCCCATGTTCCATAAAGGCGGTGCAGACATCCTGGTACAAAGGCTCGCCAATGGCACCGGGTTCTTTGGTCCTGTCAAGCACTGTCAGGGTTTCCACGGAAGTGGGTACGGCACGCAAAAATTCCTGGATATCAAAGGGTCTGTACAGACGTACTTTTATCAACCCCAAACGCTGACCCATGCCGTTGAGTTTTTCAATGGTCTCTTCAATGGCTTCACAGCTGGAACCCATGGCCACAATAACCCGGTCTGCCTCGGGGTCACCCACATAATCAAACGGTTGATACCGGCGCCCGGTGAGATCGCCGACCTTTTTCATGTATTGTTTAACAATGGCAGGCACTTTGAGGTAATAAGAGTTGGTTGCTTCCCTGCCCTGGAAATAGATATCCGGGTTCTGGGCCGTTCCGCGGGTGTCGGGGTGTTCGGGGCTCATGGCCCTGGCTTTGAATGCCCAGTATGCGTCATAATTAAACAGGGCTGCCATGTCCTCATATTCGATCATTTCAATTTTCTGGATTTCATGGGAGGTTCTGAACCCGTCGTAAAAATGAAGGAACGGAACCCGGGCTTCGATGGTGGCAAGGTGTGCCACAAGGGCCAGATCCTGGGCTTCCTGAACAGAGCAGGATGACAGCATGGCAAATCCGGTCTGTCTGGCTGCCATAACGTCCTGATGGTCTCCGAAGATGGACAGAGCATGGGCGGAAATGGCGCGGGCGGTGACATGGAAAACCGTGGGGAGCAGCTCGCCTGCAATCTTATACATATTGGGTATCTTGAGCAGCAGCCCTTGGGAGGCTGTGAAGGTGGAAGTCAAAGCGCCAGCCGCAAGGGAACCGTGGACAGCACCGGCGGCACCTGCCTCGGACTGCATCTGCTTTATATCCAGGATCTGCCCGAAAATGTTTTTTCTGCCCTTGGATGCCCAAGAATCGGCAATTTCACCCAAAGGGCTGGAAGGTGTGATCGGGTAAATCGCTGCCACCTCACTCATGGCATATGCCACATGGGTTGCCGCAGTGTTCCCGTCAATGGTCTGCATTCTTTTTTTCATATTTCACCTCATTGAATGGTAATGCGAATAAGATTTATTCCCAACATATAGAATCCGTTGAACAATATAACAAAACAATCAGCTTGTAAACAATGCCGAAGATCGGCGTTATAAATTAAACCATTTCATACTAAAATCTGCTCTAAGCAATAAATTAGTGATTTATTGCTTATTAAGTTGCTTTTATATCTCACACATGAAAAAGGTGGTCAAGAGCTATTTTATCATAGGTTTAATCCAGACACGCACTATACTGCCAGAGTGCAATCCATACCGGCATTACTACAATGGCGATAAGGTATTGTATCAGCATCATGGAGGAGATGGCCCGGGTGTCTCCTCCATAGTTTTCAGCGATGAGAACCAGGTTTGTCGCCGGGGGAGAGGCGGCCTGGACCATGAGCATGCTGCAGATAAGAGAGGAGGACAGCAGGTCCTTTGTAAAACGGAGCAATGTAAAAACACATCCCGGAACAAGAACGAATTTTACAATAAAAACGATGAAAATATCTTTAAGATCAGGAATATCCCCGATTGAAATTGCCCCGAGGGTGCCCCCGAGAATAAAAATGGCCAAAGGGATGGCCGCCTCGCCAAGAAGAGTCATGGAGGCAATAACCGTATGTGGCACCAATGGGGACAGGCCCTCAAAAACCAGACCGACAGATATAACAATCGCAACCAGGGGCGGGGTCATAAGGCTTTTCAAGTGAAATCCGTCGTGTGTATCCGGGGCGAGCATTACTTTACCCAGACTCCACATGACCGGCGTGACGCCCATCACCAGAAGAAAGCAATACAGAGCAAAAAGATTAAACTGTTCTGGAAACAGAAGATGACCAATGGGAAGAACAATAAAAAGTGCGTTCTGCATGCCGGACATGGCCATGAAATGTTTTTTATCCGGTTTGAATCTGAACAAAAGCGCGCTGAAAAAAAGTCCGGGCAGCACTAAGGCCACACCGGCCAGAGGCAGAAGCCACCAGTCGGGCATAGCCTGGGGATGAAACTGCGTCAGGGTTTTGGCCATGATCAGACAGGGCAGAAAGACATTTATTGTTACTGCGGATAAAGATTTAATCTGGTCCCTGGACACCCAGTGCTGCCTGACGCAGATACCTGCAGTCAGGGAGATCAAAAGCAGTTGAAAAATGGCGTTAAATACGGTTATGCCCGCTTGGAAAAACATCTCTTTTAAACGTTGTAAAAGCTGCTATTGAACAGTATGCTTTTTCTGCTCAAGCTGGACAATGGAGGGGGTCAGGAAAATAAGCAATTCATTTCGATCGTCAGTTTTGGATTTTGAACCAAAAAGATAGCCTAATCCCGGAATTCCGGCCAGAAAAGGAATGCCATCGCTGTCCTGGGACTGATTCGTCTTAATAACACCACCGATAACAACCGTATCATTATTATTGACCAGAAGCTCTGTTTCCGCCTCATTGGTCACCAGAGACGGGACACCCAGAGAATTCTCGGGACCAACATCGTTTTTAGTCAACCGCACGGTCATGGAAATTCGGTTATCCGGGGTAACATGGGGGGTTACTTCCAGCAGCAGGTCAATGTCTTTAAACGCCACAGAAGACCCGCCTGAATCATCACGCTCGTAATAAGCATATTGCTGGCCCTGCTTGATCATGGCCTTTTTATTGTCCAGGGTCAGAATTCTTGGGGCGGATACGATCCTGACGTCTCCTTGCGCCTCGGATGATTCGAGCTTGGCGTTCAATGCGCTGACAGAAGATCCGAACAGCCCGAAAAAGGAGAAGTCCCCGGAAATACCCACTTTTGTTGCTGCGTTAACAGAAACAGAGTAATCATCGACAAATCCCGATGTCACACTCGACGCATTGGACAGGTTCCAGTTGATCCCGAACTTCCTGGAAAACTCCTTGGTGACCTCAACCACCTTGGCTTCAATCATGATTTGGGGCGTTACCTTGTCCAGGCGGTAGATCAGCTCATTGGCCTGGGTGACCTTGGCCTGGGTATCGGTAATGATCAGCATATTGGTACGGGTATCCACTGAAATCTTGCCCCGGCTCGGGGTCAGGATCTGTGATACATGGGGTTCAATATCAGCCTTTGCATCTGAATAATTGACCGGAATATATTCGGTGACAAGGGGTTCTAAGGCCTTTTTCTGATCTTCGGATTTTTGCCGTGCAGCAATGGCATCCTGACGTTCGTTTTCCTCCCTGGCAAGGGTTTGTGCGGTGGCAATGCGGATCACATTGCCCTCCATTTTTTTATCAAGACTGTTCATTTTTAACACAAGATCAAGTATCTGGTCCCAGGGTACGGGATCCTCCAAGCTTAATGTCACTTTGCCTTCCACATCCTTATCAATGGCAAAGTTGACGCCGCCCACACTTTTCAATATCCTGAAAACATTTTTAATATCTGTTTCATAAAAATCCAGTTTGATTTTTTCACCGGTGTATCGAATACTGGAAGGATTCAATAAAGGATCCTGATCCATAACAGTCTTATTTCCTTGGATTTCCGGCTGCCCCTGGTCCTGTTTTTGCACATCCTGCTTTTGCAATATGTCATGGGTCTTTTGGTCGGCGTTCAGACTCACTTTGGCTTTATCAAATTCAGGCGGGGAGACGGTGGATGCTTCAAAAGTCATATGAATGCCCCGGGTGGTTTGAACCACCTGGAACGGCACGGTTTCCCGGATCTTGATATCCACCAGCGCATCATTTGGATTTGCTGGATTTGGCCGGGGCATGACTTGAACCACTGCAGAATTAAAATAACGGGTCACAAGGGGCCGCTGATGGCGCAGGGGCACCATTGTGTTATACAATATCAGCCCCAGGGAATCCTTGCTGTTCTGAATGGTTTCGTATCGAACCGGGTGATCCGTTTGAATCTGAATGTCAGACTGACCAAGCGTATTGTTATCAAATTCAATGTGGGTCAGATGGGCTGTGGTTTTGGGAATGGGAACATCTTCGGGCAGCACTTCAGCATCGTCCAGATCCTGTCCGGATTCATCCGTAACAGGTCCGGCCCCGTCCGTCTGATCAACAGCAGACGGACTGCCTTTAAGAATGATACCCAAACGGTCCGGTTTTTCCTCCACAATGTAGGGCAGGTCTGCTTTAAGCAGGATCTCCACCTTGACTGTTGTCTGGGCATCATCAATAAATCCCACGTTCACACTGCTGACACGGGGGTCGGAAAAAGATCCGGCATCCACGGCGGGGGCAAGGCGGGCATTGGTCAGATAGACGCTCACGGCAAAGGGGAAAGGCTGCTTAATGGACGTATAATCGTTCAAAGCCCCGGAGCCCTGGATCCATACCTCAAACGCATCAGCTTTGGGATTGACCCATATTTTGTCAATTGTTTTAGGCAAAGACGAAGAATTTGACTGTAACTCCTTGTTTTTCTGTTTTTTCACTGTACTTTCGGGCGCTACGGTCTTTTGGGTTACGCACCCTGACGTAAAGAAAACCAGCAAAACCGATATGATAAAACCAGTCCCATAATGTCTGATAGCAGACCGATACGTAACCATAATCTTATTCCCCATTTTCGCTTTTATGAAATTTAATCTCTTCATACCGCTTGCTAATTTTTCCCTGGTAGTCTTTTACTTTTTCTTCAATTTTTATGCCTTCCATTGTGATGGATGCAACCCTTCCTCCTTTTGGCCCGATATACGTACCAACAGTGACCTCATAGCCTTTACCGCCGGCATCTTCCACCATGGCAATGGTCCTGCCCTGCATTTCAACTACCGCCACCAGCTTAACCTGGCTTAATTCCAGTGTTTCCAAAGGCGTCAACGGTCTATCGGGTTTTAAATTATCAGGAAAACCCGATCCTGCAGACGTATCTTTTTCAGCTATCAAAGGGATAAACGGATCCACCCGATCCTTGCTGTCATACTTTGCCATAGGGGTGAAAATACCAGTTTTCTCCAGGCCGACTGACCCAGCTATGTCCTCTCCTGCCTGGCTGACTTTTACGGGATCCAGGGCTGGCTTCAACTCAGATACCGGCGTCTGTGTTACTTCTGCATTCCTGGGGGCAGGTGCTTGCGTTACCGGCATCTTGGGTTTGGAAATGGACTTGGAAACGATTTCGGCAGGTCTTTTCAGCCTTGGCGCAGGGGGCTGCTCCTCACAGGCTGATACAAACAGTAATGAGACACCCACGCAGGCCACCCAACATACTTTAGTTAATTTTACCATATCCGGTGCCTTCTAACCCTTTTGGTGTTTCTTTTTATTCTTATTGTCTGCAGTTCCATTTTTTGGGGGTTCAACAAACATGTAGGTAACGGCTACACATTTCATCTGGATATTATTTCTGTTAACTTGCTCTTTTCCGGAAATCCGGTTCATATCAATGGTGGATATATTGACAATACGATTAAGTCCTGCAACCCGGTAAAAGAACTCGGCAATCTGGTGGTAACGGCCTGCCACCGTCATAGCCAATGGAATTTCTGTGTAGGAATGGTTTTCCACCATGTTTTGGGGCGCAAATGACTGGACTTCAAGCCCGGCATCCATCCCTGCCTTGGATATTTCATCCAGCAACGAAGGCAGTTCTCTTTTATCCGGCAAGGCAGTCATGGCAATGTTAAATTGCTCCTGGACTTTTGCCATCTGGGCTTCCACCTTTGCAAGGGTGTTGGCTTTACTTCTGTACTTTGACAAAAGATTTTTATGATTTTGCAAATCGTTTCTTGCTGCGGTAAGAGCATCAAGCTTTGGGGCAAGCAGAAAAAAATAGAACCCGGCACCAATCAAACATAGTGTGCCCAGACTGATCAAAATACGTTGGAGTTTTGTCAAGGCGCCTATTTTTTCAAACAGGACGTCCATCTGTCCTTTTTTTTTCACAGTGCTATTTTCTTTTTTTCCGGCCATTATTTTTTCCCTTTTGGGGACGTCCCATCCTTATTCGTCGTGTAGGATTCCGGTTGGGTTAGTCTCTTTGTGCAATATATTTCAAACTCCTTTAACCGGATAGTATTATCAAATTCCTTTGTCCTTGACAGCTTTAGGTCCACGGTTTCGAACATATGGGAACTTTCAAGGTTTCTCATAAACATGGCAATGGTGGGGTTATCAAAGGCAACCCCTTTCAAAGAAACGGTCCGGCTATCTGCAGCCACACTGGAGAGCCACATTTTTGTTTCTACAATCAGTTGCGCCAGCTGTTCCAGTAAAATCTGCTGCTCATTCTTTCTTTTTTTTAAGTTCTCGACAATGGACAGTTTATCTTCCAGAGTCTTTAAATTTTTCTCTATCTGGGTAACCTTATCTGCCACTTTCTTATACTTGAGACTTTCTGTTTTTACCTGGGCTGCCTCATTCTGTGTACGAGACACTTCACTGTTCAGCCTCACGAACACCCAAGCCAGTGCCAAAATAATCAACGCAATGGAAAGGAAAAAAATGGATACCTGGCGGCGGATATTTTCTTTTTTCCTGGCAAGCCTAAACGGCAACAGATTGATTCGTATCATTTATCATTCACCCGTCTGGAGGCAAGCCCCAGTGCAATGGGGGCCAGAAGCTGGTACGCTTCCAGATCGCCAAGTTCTTTGGAGTCGCTGATCAGGCCGGCAAAGGGATTAATCTTTGATACCGTTACTTTCAGCTCTGCAGTTAATTTTTCGGCCAGCAGGTCAATGAAGCCGCCTCCACCGCTGACAATAATCTTTTCCACCCCGGCATTACCGGGGCCTGACTCGAAAGTATAAACAACCTGACAGATATCTGCACACCAGTTGCCCACAACCATTTCATAAACTGCCTCCAGCTCCTGTGCAGATTCCGGAGAATCTATCTCGCCCATGACAATCTGCAATGCCTTTTCCCGGTCAAGCCCAAGCCGTTCACTGATAACAGAAACCAACTGATAGCATCCGTTGGTCATGTCGCGCATCATCATGGAGTTCTTGTTTTGAAGTATATTCACACTTGTCTTGGAAGCCCCCACATCAAGCAGCAGGGTTATGCATCCATGATCAACATCAGGAAGAGTTTCGTAAATATTCTGAAGGGCAAACGTATCCACATCAATAATAACGGGATTAAGGCCCGCCATATGGATCAGTTCGACATATTCGTCCACCAGATCCTGCTTCACCGCGACAAGAAGCACATTCATCTGCTCTGAAGAGTACTCGCTGTCTCCTAAAATCTGGTAATCGATATTGACGTCATCTATATCGTAGGGGATATATTGTTCGGCTTCTGCCCGGATATTTTTATGCAGTGCGTCATCAGCCACCTTTGATGTACTGATGGTCTTGATGACAACGGAGTGGCCGCCGGTGGAAAGAGCTACATTTTTTTCCTTGATATTCTGGGCTTTAAACAATGAACGAATAATTTCGGCCAACCCCTCCATATCGGCAATCCGACCGTCCTCAACCATGCCTTCCGGAACTTTTGCGATGCCGAATTTATGAAGCTGACGACCTTTCTTTGTCGTCTTTAGTTCGGCCACCTTAACAAAAGCAGCGCCAATATCCAAACCTACAAGATGATTTTTTTTTCCGAATTTCATACGCATCTATCCTCAATTGTGGCTATCGCAAAGGGCCTGAGCTGAAGAGCGCAAATAATTATGTATTGATATCCAAGACTATTATGACTATATATTTGATATGTAATACACATAAAGTCAAGCGGAATCAAACTGTTTAACAAGTTGAATAGCAAATAAAAAAAGTATTTGTCAAATTAAAAGCCAAACGAAATATGAATTTTTTTTCACAATATAGATATAAAAAGATGGGTTAATGTGAAAAAAAATCAACACAAAGAGAGTGAAAATTCGGGCACCCGGCCTTTTGTCCTAGTTAAAGCCTTCACTGTTTCAAGCCTTGTTGTTATGCTTTCGGCCACCATTGTTATAGCCGCTTTGAATGCCCACTGGGTAAGAAAAATCCTACTTGAAAAAAGCAGAGAGTATAACCGGCTTCTCGTGGAAAACCTCAATCACCAGATATTTCTGAGATTTGTCTGGCCCGTGGTTTTTAAACAGGGCGAAATAAAACTGCGAAACCAAGGCCAATATCAGCTTCTTGACACAGTTGTCAAAAGTACTCTGCATAGTTTTCATGTGGAAATGGTTAATATTTATGCAACGGACAATGTTATCGCCTACAGCCTGGATAAGACAAGGGTCGGCCAGAAAAATGCCGGTGGTGTTCACTATGAAAAAGCCATGAAAAACGAAGTCTCCTCCAAGCTGGTTCAACAGGGAAACTGGATTGAACTCACTTTCTGGTTTCCCAAAGAGACAAAAATTGTTACCTTTGCCCCCTTAACCCAGGAAGTTCAACTTACCCGGGACAAAGACAAAATGGTAATCGGTGTTGTCGAGATTATCAGGGATGTATCGGATGAATACCAACAGGTATTTAAACTCCAGGGATTGATTGTCGTCAGTTGCGCCATTATCATGGGGCTTCTTTTTCTTGTTCTAAGGTTTGTGGTGAAACATGGAGAAAATATTATTAAGCAAAGAGCTGAAGAGCGGCTCAAGCTTGAAGAAAAACTGCGCAGGGCCGAGCACCTGTCCGCAATCGGTGAAATGACTGCCGGTGTGTCACACGAAATTCGCAACCCGTTAGGCATCATAAAAAGCTCTGCTCAGCTGATGCAAAAAAAGATGGCTAAACTGGACCCGTCCAGCAATATTCCTGGAATTATTGTGGAAGAATCCACTCGCCTGGAGCGCATCATCACAGATTTCCTTGATTTTGCAAAACCTAAAATTGCAGATTTAAGGCCCTGCCGCCTGGAAGATATCCTAGAAAAAAATATCACTTTCCTATCATCTTCCAGCGAACATCAAGTGGACAGGATCATCCGGAAGTACCAGGATAACTTGCCGGATATTCTTGGTGACCCTGCCATGCTCTACCAGGCATTTTTAAATATTTTTCTCAATGCATTTCAGGCCATGGACCATAAAGATGGATGCATCACCATTGCCACATGGCAAGAGCCCGGGTTTGTTTATACCAGTTTCACGGACACAGGCCCGGGCATCGACGAAGATCTGCTGAAAAAAATATGGACCCCCTTTTTCACAACCAAAGAAATGGGGACCGGTTTAGGTCTTGGTATTATAAAAAACATCATTCAGGCACACCAGGGTCAGATTCGTATAACCAATGCCGAACCCTGCGGGGCTTGCGTGGAGATACGCCTGCCCTCAGCGCCGTAAAAATATCCGGGAGTTATAATGGAAAATATATTGATTGTGGATGACGAAAAACATTACCCGATGATTATTGGGGAAGTTCTATCCGAAGAAGGATATACACCATTCACCGCATCAAGCGGGATGGAGGCCCTGGATATTATAAATACCCAGCCCATTGACCTGGTCTTATCCGATGTCAAAATGCCGGGCATGTCTGGTATTGACCTTCTGGAAAAGGCCAAACAGAGAAAACCGGATCTACCGGTGATCATCATGACGGCATTCGGCAGCGTGGAAATGGCTGTGGAGGCCATGCACAAAGGCGCTTACACCTATATTGTAAAACCTTTTGAAAATGAAGCGCTCATTGCCCACATTGCCAAAGCCCTGTCCATCTCCAAAATTGTCCGGGAGAACACGCGCCTTAAGGATGCAATTCAGTCCCGGTACCAGTTTGACAACATCATTGGAAAAAGCAAACCCATGCAGGCGCTGTACGAAATAATTAAAAAAGTCGCCCCGACTAGTGCCTCGGTGCTTATTGAAGGTGAAAGCGGCACCGGAAAGGAGCTTGTGGCCAAATCGATTCACTACAACAGCATGCGTAAGGATCATTCCCTGGTTGCAGTGAACTGTTCTGCTTTTGCCGAATCTCTTATGGAAAGCGAACTTTTCGGACATGAAAAAGGGGCGTTTACCGGAGCGGCAGGGTTAAAAAAAGGCCGATTTGAATTGGCGGATAAAGGCACCCTTTTCCTGGATGAAATCGGAGAGTTGACCATGCCGCTTCAGGTGAAACTGTTGCGGGTCTTACAGGAACGTACCGTGGAGCGGGTTGGCGGAACCGTAAGCCTGCCTGTGGACTTCAGGCTCATTGCTGCCACCAATAAAATCCTGGAAAATGAAGTTAAAAAAGGAAATTTCAGGGAAGATCTGTACTATCGCCTCAACGTTGTCAAAGCCAACATCCCTCCCCTGCGAGACCGGTTGGAGGACATTCCTTTGTTGATCAATCATTTTATTGAAAAATATACCCAGGGTCCGGAGGCTGCCGGGGTTGTTACAAATATTGATAAAGAAGCGGTCCAGCGACTGTGTGATTATGAGTGGAAGGGCAATGTCAGAGAGCTGGAAAATGTCATTGAGCGGGCTGTTATCCTGGCTCCGGGCAGTATAATCACGGTGTCAGACCTGCCGGCCCAGATCCGGAATCCGACATCCGGCACACTTCAGCTTGACGGCATCCCTGATGGTGTAGGGCTTTCGGAAACTCTTGCCGCTGTCGAAAAAAGAATGATCCTGCGGGCAATGAAAATGGCGGGCAATGTCCAGACCAAAGCGGCACAAATTCTTGGTATCGGAAAAAGCGGATTAAATCAGAAATTGAAAAAATTTAATCTGGATAAGGAATTAAATTAAAATGACAGCTGATATCAAACCGGGGGCCAAACAGGGTTCAAAATTTTGAACCCTGGAAAAGATCATTATTTGGGAATGACATCCTCTTTTCAAAAAATGAAACATTAAAAGTTCAAAATTTTGAACTTCAGCGTATCATCGCGACATAAGCCGTTATCTCATTAGAGGGAATCTCTTAAAATTTATCTTTAAATTTAAGTAAATTAGAAAATTATCGATGGATTTACACTGAAGTGGCGAGCATTTTGCATTTAATAATTTTCACTAACCACGGTTAGTTTTTTCATCTTTTTTTCCTTTTCTAAAAAAGGCTGCCCCGCCCAGGCAGCCTTTTTTAGTTTGTATCATTGTGTAAAACGCTATTTAGATATTTGGGCCTGGGCTATGTCTTTATACATGGACGAACCCTGGCTTTCGGCAATTTTTTCATACATTCTACGACTGGCATCTGAATCATTGAGACTCTCATAAATCAGGGCCAGTGCAAACCGGGCATCATCTTTTAGAAGATTGGATGAGCTCTCTTCCACACGAATATAATAGGACTTTCCCTGTTCCGGATCATTTTTCAATTCACAGATAGTTCCCAGGGTACAAAGCAAAAAATTTTTCACGCCTGTCTTATCCCCCAGTACAGGCAGAGCCCGAGAGTAGAGATCAAAGGCCTGATCATACGCCTTGGCCTCAAAACATATTTTTCCGAAATTGATCAATGCCATGCGCCCGGCACTTGTGTTGGGATATTCACTAAGGAGCGTTTGAAAATCACCTTTGACTGCATCATATCCTTTCCGGGCATCCTGGTTTAAGGAAAATTGTTTTTCATATTTTTCATAGGCTGTTGCAGCAAGTTCAGAGGCCTTGATTTCAGACTGTTTAAAACTAAACATAATTGCAGAAAACACAACCACCACCCCAACCAGAGCACCGATCGAAATCATCAACTGTTTTTTGTGGGCTTTAGCCCATTTAATTGATTTGGCAAGAGCTTCCTGGAAAGGATCCATCTGTTCCAGTTCTCTTTTCCGCTCATTTGATACACCTTGATTTGCCATGAAGTGTTACCTTATTAAAATTATTGATTACCTGGTTACCACACCAAATTTTTAAATATCCAGCCGACTTCGCCGTCAGCATGTTCAATCTTAATCCAGTCCCCTTGGTGGGCAAGCACCTTAAACGGGACACCGCGTTCAACTCTTAGTATAATGTCACTTGATGTATCCGGTTTTGTACGAACATTACATTGTGATTTTATGGAAATTACCGTATCCGTATTTCCCAGCAGGGTTCTATGAATCCAGGCCGTATCGCCCTCAAAATCCTTTACCTCGTACCAATCCTGTTTTTTATTGATCACAAGAAAAGGGTGATATTTCTCTACCTGCCACAGCACCTTATATTTGGTTCCAGCCCCGTTTCTCAAATTGGCAACTACAGTTTTTACCGATAGCCGTTCCGAGGCTAAAACAATGCTGGCATCAAGAGCAATAAAAAGACAACAAGTTGAAATGAATAGAATACATCCCCTTCTTATACGATCCATAAATATCTCCGGTCACTTCCAGTTTCAATTATATCGTACCCGGTATAACAGAAAAGCACCTTGGCATGCAAGGTCTTGTGACATCCCGGAACTACCGTATGTCCCTCGCCCAAGGCTTAATGTCAGATTCGAAGGACTCATGTGGATCCCAGAACATAAATCTTGGTTTTTGCCTTATCCTGAAGGCGGTTAACCCAAATTTACGACGTAATGTTTTCCACCAAAATTCTCGAGGCATCTTTTTGTGATAGAGAAAGGTGTTGCCCCCGTACCATAACTTCAATGGAATCTGAAGAGGGACTGCTGCCGGTTACCCGGACAAGAACCCCCTGCTGAAACCCCATTTTCCCCAGCCGCCGCCGGGGAAAGTGTCCGCCGTTTACCCGGGTAATACTGCCCTGTTTTCCAGGTGGTATACGGACTAACGGCAAAGACTTATTGACAAACGGCAGGTCTTCATTCTTTGCTTCGTCATTGGATCCCCCTGCGGGTCCTTTTTCGGGACGAACCCATATTTTGGAAGCCATTCCCGCACAAAGAATCAACCGGTTGAAATCCGATGCAATGACAATCTGACCACCTATGGCACTGGAAATAATTTCAACAGTAATGCCCGTACGAAGTCCCATGGAAGCAAACCGTATCTGCATATTCCTGCCGGCAGCCACATTGACGATCTCAACCTTTTCTCCGATTCGTGCCCTGGACAGGGGGATCAGATCATCCCGTTGGGCCATGCACTGCCCGCAAAGGCCATAAATCTCCATTTTGTGTTGGAGCATAAAAAAGCCATATTCAGCGGCCAGTTTTTCCTGAAGATTTTCCAAGGCATCATCATTGAACTCAAGAATTTCACCGCATTTGGTGCAGACCATATGATCATGATGCACCCCAAGGTGGCGGTGCTCATATAACATGGTATCATCCTGGTCAAACACCACCTGGCTGGCAAATCCGAACCGGCAAAGCTGCTCCATGCACTGCCGCAAAAAGTCGCCATCCACACGCAGGCCATCCTGCCTGACCTGATCGGCAATCTGGGCGAGACTTACATGGCTTTCCAACTTCAGAAAAGATTCCAGTATCTGAAACCGCTCCTCAAAGCGATCAAGCCCCCGCCGGCCAAAAAGGCGACGGAACTGCTCTTTTTCCTGCTGATGCCTTTCCGGCATTTTTTTTAAACCCTCCTAACACAGCCATGCCACGCCCCGGACCATACCCGGACTATGCCTTGCAGCTCCAAACAAAAAGCTCTTTAACTCTTCCGTAAAAATTTATAAAATAATATAGCTCCCAGACCTTGTCCAGGGTAAATTCATTATGGACAGCGCTTTGCTTGAACAGTCCATGATTGATACAACATACCTTGAACGACAATCAAGGAGGTGCAGACCACATGAGAAGCCAATGGATCTAAACAGCGGGTTTTAATGACACAATTGAATTTTGATAAAACAGCAGAGCCTAACGTCAATACGACAGCAGACCTGGCCCAATACCTGCTTAAGCCCCTTGTCATAGGCAGCAGGACCATTTCCAACAGGATGGTTCTCGCCCCCATGGCAGGACTGGGGCACATTGCGTTCAGGCAGCTTGTGACAGGGTTCTCAGGATTCGGCCTATTGTTCACGGGAATGTGCTCGGCCAAAGCCGTTCCCCATGAAAATCCTAAAATGTCCCATGTGTTTTCCTGGCGGCCCGAGGAACTTGACCACACAGTATGCCAGATTTTTGGGGCAGAACCGGAGATCATGGCCCGGGCGGCCCAACGCGTTGAAGCCGAAGGGTTTTTCGGCGTGGACTTAAATTTCGGATGTTCTGTTGCAGCAATCTGTAAAAAAGGGTGCGGGGCAGCTCTTTTAAAAACACCTGATAAGGCCGTTGACATTGTGTCTGCCGTCCGAAAGTCGGTGTCATGTCCGGTTTTTGTAAAATTCAGAACCGGCTGGCGGGATGATCAGAACTTTCCTGTGACCATGGCCCGGGCCTTCGAAAATGCCGGGGCAGATGCCTTAACCTTTCATCCCCGGGTGGCTCCGGACAGAAGAAGCCGAAGACCAAAATGGGAACTGATCGGCAAAGTGCAAAACGCTGTCGCCATTCCCGTTTTTGGCAACGGGAACCTGTTTGCACCCGAACATGGGATCAGAATGATCCGGGAAACCGGGTGTCAGGGGCTTTCCATCGGCAGGATGGCCGTGGCCCAGCCCTGGATTTTTGCCCGGTGGACAAAAGGGTTTAGACCGGAACCATCCATTTATATGGAAACCGCTCTGGACATGGCAAGACTGTTGAGTACCCATTACGAAGATCATTTTGCCCTTAAGATGTTTAAAAAATTTGCTCCGTATTTCTGTGCCAATTTCAAATTTTCCAACTCTATTTTGAAATCACTGATACGGGCTGAAAACATGAACGAGCTTTGTGACAACATTCGCCAGCTTATGGACCCTCCGCCCCAGACATTACTTCTGCCCAATATCAATCTGTTTATTTGAACGTAAGTCACAAGGAGTATACCCAAGTGTGTATGGATAAAAAAAATTTCCTTAAAAAAATAACAGCAATTGCTGCCGTGCTTTTCATTATAGGTTGTGCAGGTTCACCAAAACCTACCCCGCCGGAAAAAGTCATAGGGAAATGGCAAAGCCTGAATATCAATGCAGACGGCAGTAAAGCAGACTGGCCCGAATTTTCCCCGCAGTACAAAAATACCGATACAGGCACAAAAATGTGGGTCAGCAACAATGCCGAACAGATTTGTCTGCTGGTTCAAGTCAAAAATCCCGGAACAGCCCGGCAGCTTAGCCAGGGCGGTTTAATCCTGTCCATTAAGACAACCGAAAAAGATGCCAAGCCTTTTCTAATCCGGCTCAAAGGCCATACACCATTAAGACTCCGCAGCCAATCAGATTCCGGTCCGGATCAAGAGGGTGCCAAGAATCCCGGGACACCGGATCCGTCTGCCACAGCCCAGGATAACCCACCAGCGCCCATGCCGGATGTCAGGCTGCCTGACGCTGTGACGGTCACCTATCCCTTCTCTTCGGGACCCGTGATCATGTCCATGAACGAGGCCCGGGCCACAGGCATCGCCCTTGGCCTGGCAGATGAAGGCCACCATACCCTGGTTTTTGAAGCGGCGATCAGCCTTGATGCAATATTTTTCGACGTACCCCGGATAGCAGATACAGTCATGAACATCACCCTGTCATCCCAGGGCAGCTCTTTTGGCATGAAACGAGAGGCAAGCCCTGGTGAAAACAACACAGACCGCCCCAAAGGAGGACCGCCCGGTGGCGGGAAACCGGGGGGAGAACCACCAGACCAGGGGGCCTCCGGCGCAAAATCCCATGATATGAAACAGACAGATTCGTCAGAGAGACCTTTCAGGGCGGCAGTTGAAATTACCCTGGCCGGTCCTTCAAAATAAAACCCGGGGAAGAGACAAACAATGACAGAAAATGATAACCTGGACCTGACACGGTTTGAATGTTTGGGGTGCGGGGCCTGCTGCAGACAGAGCGGTCATGTGCGTTTGAGACCGGAAGAACCCGATATCATTTCGGATTTCCTGAACATGGATGTTCTGGATTTCATCGAGACCTTCACATGCCTGACCCGGGATCGCAACGGCCTTTCAATCATTGATGCGCCCGGCGGGGCCTGTATTTTCCTGGACAACAACGGCTGTCGCATCAACCCGGTCAAACCTGCCCAGTGCAGGGATTTTCCTGTGAAATGGCGGTTTTCAAATTTTGAGCAAATCTGCGGATGGGCACTCAAATTGGGTTTGCATCCCAGGCATATGGATTAAAAATCCGTATGTTTCCATGGCAAAATCAACTAAATATCCCCATATGAAGGAGTTAAAATAAAATGGTAAAAGAACTTGACTGCAGAAAAATGGATTGCCCGGCACCTGTGCTGGAAACAAAAAAAAGCCTTGAAAGCGAAGCATTATCGCATATCCGGGTGCTGGTGGATAACGACGCTGCTGTTGAAAACGTCAGCCGGTTTTTGGCCTATGCCGGATTTGAGATCGGTGTGGAATCCGATGGGGTCTTCTCTGTGGTGGAAGGTATTCGGGACCAGGCCAATGCTGCCAAGCCCGCTTCGGGACCTTCCGGACAGCCGGGAGTCGCCCCGGGGCCGGCAAAAGAAAACAACCCTGCAAAAATCATGGTGATGGCTGCATCCAATAAAATGGGCGTTGGCGATGATGAACTGGGCGCAAAGCTGATGATAAATTTTATTAAAACCCTTAAAGAGATGGGACCCGAGCTGTGGCGCCTGGTTTTTGTGAACCATGGCGTTACCCTTGCCACGGGTGACTCCCCGGTTCTTGATGATCTGCGTGAACTTGAGACATCAGGTGTTACCATTCTTGTCTGCGGTACCTGTCTGACCCATCTGAATCTGATGGAAAAAAAAGCCATTGGCCAGACCACCAACATGCTGGATATTGTTACGGCCATGCAGTTGGCAGACAAGGTAATCAATTTGTAATCAGCAAAATCACTTTTTAGTTACAAAAAACTCGTCAATGATGTGATCGGCCTTTAGTCGGTTACCGTAGGCCTGGGCACTATTCTGGTCCGTAAACTCAGATATCCGGACCAGATACCAGGTTTTGCCTCCGCCATCCGCGACTTTTATGGAGGTTTCAAGCCCCTTCTGGGCAAGAGCCTCCATGTACTGTTCCGCATGTGCCTTTTTACGGTAGGCAACCACTTGGATGGTGAACGGTTTTGGAATTGCGACTTTTATCTGCTGGGCTGGCTGCTCCGTCGTTTTAAACATGTGGGAAAAGGTCCCCCAGGCAAAAAAAATCAGCCAAAGGGCCAGTCCGGCAATCATGATGCCCCGGACCCGGCTCCACCATTTTTCCCGGGCCTGGATCAGATTTAAAACAGCATACTTGGCTCTTCCGGTTCCGGCTGCGATAAAAGAGCCTCCACCAGCTGTCTTTCTGCCGATTCCGGACATGAGAGCTGACATCCGCCCGGAAGAATTCTTTCCGGCATAAATATCTTGTTCCCGCCGCCATCCTGCCGGACCATATTCAAGGGGCTGCTCCCCAAAACTTTCCAACATGCCATCGCTCTCCAGGTTCCCCGCCAGATCTCCAGGTGTAAATGATGCCAGATCACCCCTTACATCCCCAAGGGTTCCCGAGTCCGGTTCCGGCCTTGACGGTATGGTATCCGGTTCAGGTGTCCCCAGTTTTTCGGACATCATTTCCCGTATTCTTTCCTCCCGTTCCTGATCCTGATCTGATAAGTTTTTGTCTTTGCCTGCCATGTAAATTATATTCAGGAAAGACCGGTACAGGCGTCTTGCTGAAAAATCCAGCCGACCCTGATCCAGAAAGATACCCACCAGAATTCGACAAAGGTCGGAATCCGCATACCAGTTGTCAGCCAGAGCCGTCAGTATCGACTGGGTGGATGTTCTGGAAACATCCTGATCCTGGAGACGTTCCAGCCAGAACCTGGCAAGACTCTCATCCTTGGGGTTTTGTGCCAGCCAGACACCTGCGGCACCCTGGATTTCCCGGCGTTTGCTGCCCGATGCCAGGTAAAACCGGGCCAGGGAAGAGGTAAGCATGGGCTTTACCCGCCGCGCAGCCCAAGGAGAGATCCACGCGCTGTCATAGATTCTCACGGCCCGGATAAACTTTTTTTCAGCCCGGCTGGCAATACCGGAGCGCTCCCACAACTGTGCATCCCGGACCAGTCCCTTTATTTTCCACAGCCCGGCAAGATCCATAAATATGCCAAGTCCCAGGCCGCAGACCACATACATCAGAGCGATAAACACCGTGGCCGGCATGTCGGAAAGCCATCCCGAAAGCTTAGGAAACAGGATAAACCCTGAAGGCAGGACCATCAGGGTTGTCAGCCAGAACCGGACACTGATATGTCGGACAATACGCATCATTTTAATTTTCCCGGCAGGGGTGCTGGTCTTTTTTCAACGCCACACGGATGACATCGGAAGAGTCTGCCGCAGGCTGGAGAGAATCTGTTTCTTCCGCCATGTTCTGCCGGGATGCTGCCGGGCATCCCGTAGTTGTTTCCACGGTTTCATACCGGATATCGGCAGGAATGAAAAAATCACGTTCAGGCTCACCTTTCATGGCCCGGATCATGAAATCCGTCCAGATGGGTACAGCCCCGCGCCCTCCGGTAATCCCCCTGCGATTTTTATCTATGAGTTGCTTTTTTTTGTCATAGCCGGTCCATACGGACACACACAAGGATGGGGTGAATCCGGTGAACCAGGCATCATTACAATCGTTGGTGGTACCGGTTTTTCCGGCAGCCGGGCGATTAAATCCCAGGCTTCTGACCCCTTTGCCTGATCCCAGGTCCACAACACCTTCCATCATATCCACCACCTGGAAAGCCGTTGCCATATCCAATACCCTTCGATCTTTGACAATATGCTCAAAAAGCACCCGGCCCCTTGCATCTTCGACCCGCCAGAACAAAAATGGCTCATGGTAAATACCCAGTCCGGCCAATGTGGAAAATCCGGACGCCATATCCATGACACTCACCTCTGACGCACCAAGGGCAACTGAATATACGGATTTTAAAGGACTTTTTACACCACAGGCCCGGGCCACATCCACAACGGCATCAGGACCCACATCAGCCACCAGCTGGGCGGCAATGGTGTTCACCGAATGGATCAGGCCCAGCTTAAGGATCATGGGACCCCTGAAAGTTTTTTCAAAATTCTGGGGATACCAGTCCGGTGCCCCTTTAATGGGAATCGCCACTGGCATGTCCTGGAACACACTGGCCGGATTCAGCTTTTCATCCCTGAACGCCGCATAGTA
The DNA here is from genome assembly GCF_963665355.1 of uncultured Desulfobacter sp. Lineage (GTDB taxonomy): Bacteria > Desulfobacterota > Desulfobacteria > Desulfobacterales > Desulfobacteraceae > Desulfobacter. Next base: position 1,174,415 of record NZ_OY762229.1, on the reverse strand, counting down.
TAAAAAGGGTTTAAATCCGCTGCCGGCCTGGCGTTTACTGTTCACGGCACGGTTGTATTCACTGGCGTAATAATCCCTGCCGCCCACCATGGCCTTGACTGCGCCGCTGGAGGTGTCAATGGCCACCAGGGCCGCCTGGGGTTTTTCCTGCTCCCCTTCATCCAGGCCCATGAGTTTGTCAAGCCGGGCCATCCCTTCCGTTACCGCAGTGAGGGCATCGGCCTGGCGCCTTGAATCCATGGTGGAATAGACCTTGATGCCGCCGTGATACACCACATCTTCACCGTAAATGTCCACAAGTTCGGCAATCAGGGCATCCAGGAAATAACTGCCGGTGCGGGCATCTTTGCGGCCATCGTGCAGTTCCGGGCGGATTGCATCGGTTTGGGCCGCTTCATCCGCTGTGATAAACCCGGCCGCCACCATACGGCCTAACACCACATGCCGCCGGGCCAGAGCCCTGTCATAATACCGGAAAGGATTGTAATAGGTGGGCGACTTGGGAAGACCTGCCAACAGTGACGCTTCGGCCAGCGTCAGATCCTGGGCAGGTTTATCAAAATACATGCGGGCCGCCTTTTCGATGCCCTGGGCCCCTGCCCCGAAATGGATCTGATTGATATAGGCTTCAAGAATCTGCTCCTTGGTATTGGCCTGTTCAATCTGAAACGCCACCAGCAGCTCTTTAATTTTGCGATGCCAGGTCTTTTCAAAACTGAAAAACAGATTTTTGGCCAGTTGCTGGGTAATGGTTGATGCACCCTGGATCTGCCCTGGTTTGAACAAAGTGATATACAGAGCTTTAAAGGTTCGCAGTTTATTTACACCGTGGTGTTCAAAAAACCTGTGATCCTCGGTGGCCACGATGGCATTGAGAAAGTCCGAAGAGACCATGTCCAGGGAAACGGATGTTTTCTCGCCAAGGGCTATAAGCACCTGGCCATCCTCTGCGTAGATCAGGCTCTGGGGGGTTTCAATAATTCGGCTTAAAGGGGAGGGCAGTTTGGGAAGGTCCTGTGAAATATGAAAAACCATCAGACAGCCTGCCGCAGCCATGATACCAGAGGCCAGAAGCCCTGTGTAAAACAGCAGCCGCAAAAAGAAGATCAGCCAGGCAAACCGCTGCATCACTCTATCCTTCGCCCCTCAGCACCAGGGTCAACTGCCACACCGCCCACTCCCGGGCTTTGACCTCCACTACCCGAGATTCACCCATGTGCCGGAATTCAAATCCCAGAAAGATAAAACCGTCCCGGGCGGAATTGCCCACGCCCACCCGGTCAAGGGAGCCTTGCTCAGATAAAAGAGATTCCGTGTCCGGTATCAGATATGATCTCATCTCCTCGGGCAGCCTTGAGACAGCTGAGAAAAAAAGAGAGGATGGATAGATTTTGCCGGAAAATTCAGGTAGATCTTCCAGGGTACCTGCCACCCCGTTTTGACCACCGTTGCTCCCCAAGGCCTTGGCATCCAGATCCACCTGCTGGACAACCCGATTCTGGCTGTCAATGAAAAAAATTTTGATGCCGCCCATGCGGCCTTCGCAGAAAATCCGGTCCGTGGCACTGCCGTTGAGCAACCACACCAGACGCACCGGATCCACCACATTTCTGCGGCGGTAGGGGGGTAAAGACAGATACAGCTGCCTGAACCGCTCCTTGTCCAGATTGCCCCACTCCCCGGGCCCCAGCTTATCAATCAGGTCTGTAAAAGAATCTGCCGTCCGTACGGTTCTCCCGGTGCTTTCACGCTCAATGGCCATCTGATCCAGGGATTGCATCGCATTGACCATATGCCGTCCGGCCTCCCAGATGGCACCATTTTCAGGGCGGGTGTCATTGGTGGAGGAAAGATAATTGCCCACCAGACGCTCACACCAGTCAAAACGAAATTCAGATACAATAATAATGCAGGAAATCGAAAGAATGGCCAGATTTAAAACCGAACATATCCGCTTGAGCCACTCCGTGAAGGTTGCCGGTCCATACCAGGTTTGCATACTCACAGTCATAAAAAACTCAGGCTTTGCCCACAGCTTTCATTGAATCCTTAAACACACCATACATCTGTTCATGTTCGGACAAAGCCACGGACAGAACACTATCCGCCACAGAGGCATCTTCCAATTCAAGGTCCTGGGATTTTACTACATAGTTTGCGCTCAGGGTCAGGGCTGTCATGGCATTTCCAGTTTCAAGCCCCGGACCGATCCGGATAAGACAGATCTTGCGGCGAAGGAACATATCCATATTATTCATGTGGGCAGACATGGCCTTTTCAGTATCAAAGGCTTCGTCCATCACAATCAAGGGGTAAACATAATATTCAAGATTTTTCAATGCCTGGGCCGGCGTTTCCGGAGTATGGGCGGTAAACCCCGCATTTTCCAACCCCGTTATGATGCGGTTGCGTCCAAGGCCGGGTGCCAGGCAGACCAGGGCCTGCTTTACGCCACCGCCCGGAAACCTGGATGTATCCCGGTCCATGGCAGATGAATTGGATTTAGAAACGTCTGAGCCGGGGGGGCCGGCCGCAGCCTTAACAGGAACCAAGGCTGAGCACTTGGGACATTTGAATGAAAAATCTTTGTTTTTTGGTATCTTATCATCTGGCAGATTTGTATCACTGCCGCATGTCGGACAGGTAATTTTCATAATAAGTGGTCACCTTTATCCCCATAACTGCGGTCGATTTCAAGGGACTGAATGCCACTGGTGGATTCACCTCTGGCACTCTTGATCTGGTCAAGTCCCCGGCCCACGATATCTTTGCGTGATGCATAGGCCATGGCCGTATTTTCGTCTATCTTCCCATCTGAATATAAATTTATGATGAACTCGTCAAAGGAAATCATGCCCTGGGGCTTGCCCGCCACAATAATGTCGTTAAAGGTTTTGCCTTCGGACTCCCCGTTCAGAATGCTGTCCTTGACCCGCAGGTTGGTGGCCATGATTTCAAAGGCAGCTACCCGCCCACCGCCCACCTTGGGCAAAAGCCGCTGGGCCACCACCCATCTGACAGTATCGGCCAGGCGTATGCGAACTTGGGTTTCCTCCTCCGTGGAAAACATACCCAGCAGACGGTTGATGGTCTGTCCGGCATCCACAGTGTGCAGGGTGGAGACCACCAGATGACCGGTTTCAGCAGCGGCCAGGCCGATTTCAACTGTTTCCCGGTCACGCATTTCCCCCACCAGAATGACCTTGGGGGCCTGCCGCAAGGCCGCACGCAGACCCGAGGCAAAGGTGTCGAAATCCATTCCCAATTCCCGCTGGTTAAAGGTGGAGCGTTTCTGGGTATGCTGGTATTCAATGGGGTCTTCCAGGGTAATTACATGTACGGATTTAGTCTCATTGATCTTGTCCAGGAGCGCGGCAAGGGAGGTGGATTTACCTGAACCTGTGGCACCTGTAACAAAGATGATGCCGTTCTTCTCATCGGCCATTTTATGAAAACTTTCCGGCAGTTTGAGCTGCTCAATGGTGGGGATGGTGGTTTCAAGTTTTCGTAAGACAATGGCGTATTTGCCGGACCTGGAAAAGATGTTCACCCTGAATCTTGCCCTGGTGCTCAGCTGGTATGATAAATCACAGCTGCCTTCCCTGAGAAGGGTTTCAAGCTGTTTTCTGTCATTATTGATAAGATTGAGCGCCAAAACCTCGGTTTGAAACGGTGTGAGGATATTGAACCCATCACCCAGATCGACGGGAGAAAGCTGGCCTGAACTTTCCACCTGAAGAGGTTTTCCCGGTGTAATATTCAGGTCCGACACATTCCCGTAAGAATCCAGCATTTTGGTTAAAATATAATCAAGCTGCTGTTTTTTCATGCCTTACTCCTAAATTATTGGCCAAAAGCTGCTGTTACGCTTCTGTGAAGTCCGCAGGCGGATGTTTAAGAAACGGCCGGAACAATGATTTATTGTTTGACTTTGAATAGGCATCATCGGGGCTGATTTTTCCTGCCTTATACAGCGCCATGATGGCATCGTCCAAAAGCTGCATTCCATACTGTTTACCAGTCTGGATCATGGAAGGGATCTGATGGGTTTTGGAATCACGGATAAGGGTTCTGACTGCAGGGGTTGCCACAAGAATTTCCATAGCCGCACACCGGCCTTTTTTATCAATTCGCTTAAACAGCACCTGGGCCACTATGGCACGAAGGCCATCTGCCAGCGTGGAGCGGATCTGGGCCTGTTCGGTGCTGGGGAACACCTCAACGAGCCTGTCCACGGTTTTGTGCGCACTTGACGTATGCAGGGTGCCAAACACCAGATGACCGGTGGAAGCCGCCTCAACGGCCAAGGAAATGGTTTCAAGATCCCGAAGCTCCCCCACCAGGATAATATCGGGGTCCTCGCGCAGGGCACCGCGAAGCGCTGAGGAAAAAGTCTTGGTATGATTTCCCACCTCCCTGTGGTTTACAATACAGCTCTGGCTTTTGTGAACAAATTCTATGGGGTCTTCAACGGTAATAATATGGTCTTTTCTATTTCTGTTGGCCTGGTCGATAATAGCGGCAAGGGTGGTTGATTTACCGGAACCGGTGGGGCCTGTCACCAGAACAAGCCCCCGGGGAAGGTCTGCAAGTTTTGAAATCACCGCGGGTAACCCAAGTTGCTCGGCCGTCATAATAGTCGAGGGTATTTCGCGGAACACGGCGGCTATGCCGTTTTTCTGCATAAAATAATTGGCCCTGTAACGGGCAAGGCCGGGGATTTCATACCCGAAATCAACATCCCCGGTCTCCTCAAACTCCTTAATTTTTTCCTGGGAGGTGATTTCATAAAGCATGCTGCGCAACTGATCGCTGGTCAGCTTATCGTATTTAATTCGCTCAATGTCGCCGTGAAGCCTTAAAGCAGGCTGCTGCCCCGCCGTCAGGTGCAGGTCGGATGCCCCCTGGTCATGCATAAGCTTAAAAAACGCATCAATTTGAGCCATCTTTACCCCTTTTGATTATTGTTTTGTTTTCCTGGGCTTCGGAATACTGGAAATGCCCATACGCGCAAAGCAACACAGCCCTGTCAGGCAGGGAGTGCCACCGACATCACTGTTTGTGAGGAATCAGGCCCGACGGATAAATTTCAGGGCCGTGTCTGATTCATCGGCCGCTTTGTTTTCTTCTTTGGTCATCTCAAGCATTTTTGAGTGGGACTCAAGCACCGAACTGATCTGCATTTCAAGCTGGATACGCTGGCGTTTAAGTTCGGTAATATCGCTGTGCAACTGGGAAAGACGTTTATGAGCCCGGTTCAAAATTTTTTCAGCCTCAACTTCTGCGTTGGCGATTGTTACCTGGGCAGATTTCTCAGCGTTTTCCTTCATCTGATCCAGTACTTTCTGGGACTGGATCATGGCATTTTTCATTGATTCTTCGCGTTTTCTATAACCCTGATTTTCCAGATTCAGACGATGGTTTTCCTGCCTGAAATTTTCCAGTGCAGTTTCCTGGGCTTCAAGTTCCTTTGCGACTTCTTCAAGGAAAGTATCCACTTCCTGTACATCAAACCCTCTGAAGCGGGTGGAAAATTCTTTTTGTTTAATCACCAGTGGTGTTACGCCCATTAATAAACTCCCTTTGTGGTTATCCAATCGAACGGGCCATGCCAATCAAGCTCTTTACAACAAAATTCTGGAGAAAAATAATAACGAGAAACACAACAATCGGAGACATGTCCAACCCCCCGAAGGTCACGGGAATATGTTTGCGGATCTGGTAAAACACCGGTTCCGTGGCCTTGCGAAGAAACCGGACAATGGGGTTGTACGGATCCGGATTCACCCAGGACAGCACGGCCGAGGCAATCACAATCCACATATAGATATTTAAAGCATAGTCAAGAACAATGGCAACAGCCATAAAGAGATTAGATAATATCAACATTCCATTTCACCTTGATTCAGGTTAGTTTCATGAAACGTTGTTATCGTGAAACAGTTGAAAAGTCAAGTTTTTTTGACTTTTTCACTATATATCCGCCAGTTGAAATATCGTACAATGATATACAAAGGGTTTTACGCAAAAGACCGGACCCGCCCGTTTCACAAAACTAAATTTTTCTTCCCAAAAAACCGTGTGTCTGTTAGAAACACTCTGACTGTTTAGATATTTACCTCTTAAAAAATACGTTTAAATCATTTTGAAGCTATTAATCCGATTTATAAAATTTTTTTTTACAGGAAAGCCCCAAGGACAAGATGCCGGCACCGCGACCCACGAAGGTCGGACTCACGAACCGGATACAGCGTTTTCTGACAGGGAAACAAAACGGGCTGAAACGCCCAGGGCCAAACCCGGAAAACCGCGCTGGGCCCTGGAAAATTTTAAGGTCCCACCCCAGGAGGGAAAAACCCGGTTCCATGATTTTAAGCTTTCCACAGGCCTGATGCATGCCATCCATGATCTGAAGTTTGAATACTGCACAGATATCCAGGCCCGGCTTCTTCCTCACACCCTTGACGGCCGGGATGCCACGGCCAAGGCCCAGACCGGAACAGGCAAAAGCGCCACCTTTATCATCACCTTGATCAACCGGTTTGTCCGCACATCCGTCAAGCGGGAAAAAAAATATCCCAGGGCTCTGATCCTTGCGCCCACCAGGGAACTGGTGCACCAGATCGAAAAGGATTTCAAGGGACTTGCCAAATATTCCCATCTTCGAATCATCTCGGTCTTTGGCGGTACGGGTTATCATAAACAACAGACCATTCTCACGGAAAAACCCGTGGATGTTATTGCAGCGACCCCGGGGCGACTTCTGGACTTTATTTCAAAAAAAATGATTGATCTGTCCAGGGTGGAAATCGTTGTCATTGACGAGGCTGACCGGATGCTGGACATGGGATTTATTCCTGATGTGCGCCGCCTGATTTACATGACACCCCACAAGGACAAACGCCAGACCCTGTTTTTTTCCGCCACCCTCACCGACGAGGTCCTTCGTCTGGCCGAATCCTGGACCCGGGATGCCGTGCGCATTGAAATTGATCCGGAACAGGCCGCCGCCCAGTCCATTACCCAGATTGTCTACCTGACCACGGAAAATGACAAATTTAAAAATGTCTGCAACCTTTTGATCAGTGAAAACCTTGAACGGGTCATCATCTTTGTAAACCGTAAGGATACGGCCCGGTATCTGTCGGAAAAATTATCCAGATACGGTCAAAATGCTGACGTCCTGTCCGGGGACGTGGCCCAGGACAAACGGTTCAAGGTGCTCAACAGGTTTAAAACAGGAGATCTCAATGTTCTGGTGGCAACGGATGTGGCGGCCCGGGGGCTTCATATTGAAAACATCAGCCATGTAATCAACTATGATCTGCCCATAGAACCCGAGCACTATATCCATCGAATCGGACGCACAGGCCGGGCGGGGGCCAGCGGCACCTCAGTCAGTTTTGCCGATGAAATGAGTTCATTTCAAATCCCGAAAATCGAAGAGATACTTGGCCACAAAATCAGCTGTGAATATCCCACGGCAACCCTTGAAGCAGATCTGCCTGACCCAGCCCCACGTCCTGCAAAGCAAACATCTAAACAAAATCAAACAAAAGGGGCTATCAACGGCAAAAAGCCGTACAGAAGAAGGAAAAAGCCCTCAAAACCGGGCGCGGTCAAAAATCCATGACCCGTTGACACTCAACTGGCTTCAATGTAAAAACAACCTGTTAATATAATATTACGTTTGCCCATTAATTAAGGAGTCAACTCAATATATGTTTGGTCTAGGAATGCCGGAAATTTTGCTTATTCTGGCCATTGCACTTATCGTTATAGGCCCGCAGAAATTGCCGGAAGTGGCAAAAACCCTTGGTAAAGCCTTGGGGGAATTCAAACGCTCTGCCCAGGATTTGAAAAATTCCATTGATATTGAAACCACGGTAAAAGAGGTCAAGCCGAAGCCGGCCAGCAAAAAGCTCAAAGATGTTATCAAGGATATAGGCACGGATGACCCCAAACCACACCAGGCGTCTGGAGAAACGGAAGCCTCAGACACGGCGGATGACCTGAAAACAAGCATGTCCCCGGACCCGAATGCAACTGAAACCGAAACAAAGCCTCCCAAGGCGTAAATCCATCAGGTATTTGACATGAGCGACCAGGAAGAAAAAAGTCCTTTTACCGAGCACCTGGGCGAATTGCGAGACCGCCTGATCCACTCTTTCATTGCCGTAGGTGTAGGATTTGTTGTAGCCTATTTTTTCAAAGAAAAGCTGTTTGACTTTCTGACCGCCCCTCTGGTAACCGCCATGGCAGAAAGCGGTAATGCAAAGCTGATTTTCACAGGATTGCCCGAAGCCTTTTTCACCTATCTTAAGGTGGCTTTTCTGGCAGGCATAGTCTTTGCCACCCCGGTACTGTTTTATGAATTCTGGATGTTTGTCTCACCCGGGCTCTACCGGGAAGAAAAAAAATACATTCTGCCCATTATTATTCTATCCCTTATTTTTTTTGTAGGTGGGGCCTCATTCGGGTACTTTATTGTCTTTCCATACGGGTTTCAGTTTTTTCTGGGATTTACCACGGAAACCATCCAGGCCATGCCCTCCATGAAGGAGTATCTCTCCTTTGCATCCAAAATGCTTCTGGCCTTTGGATTTGTTTTTGAGCTGCCCCTTGTACTGACCTTTTTGTCCCGCATGGGCCTGGTTACTCCGGCCTTTTTAAAGAAAAACAGGAAATATGCCCTGCTTGTTTTTTTCGTGCTTGCAGCAGTCATTACCCCGCCGGATGTGGTTACCCAGATCATGATGGCCATGCCCCTGATTCTTTTGTATGAAATCGGAATTCTCGGGACCATGATTTTCGGCAAATCATCAAAGTCAGAAATTGAAGAAGAAGAAGATGATGATGATGATGACCAAGATCCTGATGAGCAACATGATGAACAGGAAGAAGACATTTCAGAATGTGGCGACAAGCCAGAAGGCGATCCTGAATCTGATGATAAAGACAGTGAATTACAAAAATAACAAGGCAGGGCTGTTTACGCACCATCAAACTGCATGATTTCTGCCTGCAGTTTGATGGTGCTCTCCCGAAAGTTCAGCACAACAGGTGGCTGCTGTTAATGCCCGTTGCTATATTTCTCCTTGACTGCAAATCGGTCGATGTCACCTGAAGAAGTCAGGGGTAATTGATCAGCAAAGACAATGAACTTTGGTTTTTTGAAACCGGCGATCAGGGTGCCGGTATAGGCAATCAGCTCTTTTTCTTCAATGTTGTACCCGGTGCTCAGGGTGCAAACAGCCTTGATGGCTTCTCCGAATTCCTCATCCGGTACCCCGAATACACATGCCTGCTCTATGGCCACATGGCTGGCAAGGGCATTTTCCACTTCTGCGGGAAATACGTTTTCTCCACCGGGTTTGATTAACTCCTTTTCCGGTTTGCGGCCTCTGAAATAAAGATATCCCTTTTCATCCATCTGGCCCATGTCGCCGGTGTGGTGCCAGCCGTTTCTGAATGTAAAAGCATTAAGATCATCAGCATTCCAGTATCCTTTGAATACCAGCGGACCTTTGACAAGAATTTCGCCGATGCTGCCCGGGGGCAGGGCATTGTCCAGGTCATCGGCAATGATCATCCTGGCCAGAGGAGATACCAGGCCCGCAGATCCAGGCTGATCAAGAATCGGGGAGAACGTGATCAACCCCGAGGTTTCGGTTTGCCCATACATAATCCAGAATTTTGATCCTGTGGTGGTTTCCCACAGTTTTGCCGTCTCCACCGACTCAAGGCCTGTGGCTATTTCAAGACAGGCCAGATCCGGTGGCGTATCCTGGGATCGGATGCACTCAAGAATCCGGCCCAGGATCGGCGGGAATGATCCGAAAATCGACACATTTTGTTCCTGGATCAGATCAAGACACGCCTTGGGGGAAAATTGGTCCATGATAACATTTTTTCCGCCGGCCATAAGGGTACCAAGTCCGATATTCACCCCCATGATGTGAAACAGGGGCAGGATATTTAGGTAGGCTTTTGTTTTGTTCAATTCATAGGCATGCATCAGTTGAAGATTGGCCAGGATCAGATTTCCCTGACTGAGTAAGGCCCCCCGTGGTTTGCCCTGGACAGCCGCGGTGTGGATGATGATGTAGGCAAGATTGGGGTCTGAATCAGAAGCCCGTTCAACGGCACCCTGGGTGTCCGGTGCATAAAGCGTAGAAAAGTTGCCTGCCAGATTATAGCTGTGGGTAATACCGGATCTGCCCTGAATCAACGGCTCTATTTTGCCCTCCATGTCGTTATCATAAATCACCACCTGGGGCGTGGTATCATCTAAAACATGGGCAAGTTCATCTTCGCCCAGGCGCCGGTTCATGAGCACCAGGCACAGATTTAAGGCCGAGGCTGCGGCAAACAGGTGGAAAAATGCCGGGTGGTTTTTGGCTGCAATTGCCACACGGGTCCCGGCGGCCAGATTCAATTTTGCCATGCCGTTGGTCAGCCGGCAGGCATCGTCAAACACCTGTGAGTGGCTGCGGCTTTCCCCATTATAGTACAAGGCACATCCTGTGCCGTTCATCAGCGCGTTCCGGTGGAAAAAATCAAAAACAGTCAGTTGGTAAGGTGAGTTCATAGCGCATATCCTTAATTTAGTGTTTGGACGAAAAGCGTTAATATTTTCCCGGACCGGCCGGCCAGGATCTGAATTTTTTTCCTTTAACTGTCATAAAGTCAGATACATTGTCAAAAAGATAATTGAACTGAACATGGAAAAAGTAGGGAATATACGGGAACGATAGGCGTTGACATGTGTTTTTTCGGGCGATATAAACTTGTATATACAAGTCGTTCGCCTGCATCGGCAGGCATCATGCCCTGCCGGAGAGTATGAAGGAGAAACAATATGAACAATCCGTTCGCTTCGTCCATGACCATTTGCCTGCCGGATATCCTGCCGCCTGAAACGCAATTTCTTCCAGGGATCCGCAGGGCTCCTGACAGAGGATTTCGCCTGACCCCGCCACAGACAGCTGTGGCTTTGAAAAATGCCCTGCGTTATATTCCGGAAAAGCTTCATGATGATCTTATCCCTGAATTTTTAAAAGAGCTAAAAAACCGGGGAAGGATTTATGGTTACCGCTTTCGTCCCCAGGGGCATATCAAGGCCAGGCCCATTCATGATTACAAGGGCAGGAGTGAGACCGGCAAAGCCGTCCAGGTGATGATCGACAACAACCTTGATTTCGATGTGGCGTTGTACCCTTACGAACTGGTGACTTACGGGGAGACCGGATCTGTGTGTCAGAACTGGATGCAGTATCAGCTGATCAAACGCTATCTGGAAGCACTCACCGACCATCAGACTCTGGTGATGCAGTCTGGGCACCCCCTGGGGCTGTTTGCATCGGCACCGGACAATCCCAGGGTTATCATCACCAACGGGCTTTTAGTGGGGCTTTATGACAATCCCCAAGACTGGGAGATTGCCGTGCAGATGGGTGTGTCCTCCTATGGCCAGATGACGGCAGGCGGCTGGATGTACATCGGGCCCCAGGGGATTGTGCACGGAACTTACAATACACTGCTCAATGCCGGACGACAAAGATGCGGTGTGCCGGCGGACGGGAATCTGGCCGGACTTCTCTTTGTGTCATCCGGCCTGGGGGGCATGAGCGGAGCCCAGCCCAAGGCGGCTAAAATTGCAGGGGCGGCCTCCATCATTGCAGAGGTGGATTACTCAAGGGTTTTAACCCGGCATGAACAGGGGTGGGTGGATGTGATTTCCCATGACCTGGAAACAGTTTGCCGGGCGGCCAAAGCCGCAGTAGACGCAAAGGAGAACACATCCATTGCCTATCACGGCAACATTGTGGATCTTCTTGATTTTCTGATCAAAAAAAAGTTGAAAGTCGATCTGTTGTCGGATCAGACCTCATGCCATGTGGTGTATGACGGCGGGTACTGCCCGGCAGGGATTTCTTTTGAGGCGCGTACCGAGCTTCTGGCCAAAGACAGGGCACAGTTCAAACGCCTGGTGGATGAGAGCCTTAAACTGCATTATGAACTCATCCAAAAACTTTGTGCCCAGGGGACCTATTTCTTTGATTACGGCAATGCCTTTTTAAAAGCTGTATTTGATGCAGGTGTCACCGAAGTATCCAGAAACGGTGTGGATGCCAAGGACGGGTTTGTTTACCCTTCCTATTTTGAAGATATCATGGGCCCGATTTTCGATTACGGATACGGCCCCTTTCGCTGGGTATGCCTTTCCGGTAAACCTGAAGACCTGGATAAAACAGACGCAGCAGCCATGTCCTGCATTGATCCGGACCGCAGGCCCTATGACCGGGACAATTACGTATGGATCCGGGACGCTAAACAAAACAGACTGGTGGTGGGCTCCCAGGCCCGGATTCTTTACCAGGATGCTGCAGGCAGGGTCTCCATTGCCCTGAAATTCAATGAAATGGTCAGAACCGGTGAGGTATCCGCCCCCATCATGCTGGGCCGGGACCACCATGATCCCGGCGGTACCGATTCACCGTTCCGGGAAACCGCCAATATCTATGACGGTTCCAATGTGTGCGCCGACATGGCCACCCACTGCTTTGCCGGCAATGCCGCAAGGGGGATGAGCATGGTGGCGCTTCACAACGGTGGCGGCACCGGCATCGGCAAGGCCATCAACGGTGGATTCGGCCTGGTGCTGGACGGCAGCCAACGCGTGGATTCCATCATCAGATCCGCCATGCTCTGGGATGTCATGGGCGGGGTAGCCAGAAGAAACTGGGCCGGCAATCCCAATGCAATGCAGGTGGCGGTGGACTACAACGCCCAAAACCCCAATGGAGACCAAATCACCATCCCCCATCTGGCAGATGATAAAAAGGTTGCGGATGCAGTAAACAAATTGTTTGACTGATTGGTATTTAAGACTTTGGCCGGTATCTGCTAAAATATTTGAATCTGTTCCGTTCAAACATATAAAATATCTTTGCTTTCAATTTACTATTGTCCTAATATGGCAATTTACTGAAAGTACGGGCTGCTTTTTGCAGTGGACGGCATTGCCCGGAACATACCGACAATAAAGGCAAAACAGGCCACGTCGGTTGAATGACAGATAACACCAATTGATAACGGAGGCGTAATGGAGGTTAAAGTTACCCGGGTATCTAAACCTGGAACCCGGCCCAAGGATGAAGATCTGGGATTTGGTACGGTGTTTACCGACCATATGTTTGTCATGGATTATGAAAAGGACAAGGGATGGGTCAATGCCCGCATTGAACCCTACGGCGATTTCTCCATGTCGCCGGCAAGCATGGTGCTGCATTACGGACAGGCCGTATTTGAGGGCCTGAAAGCTTATAAAACAGCGGATGGAAAAATCAATCTGTATAGGGCTCGTGATAACTTTGCCCGTATGAACCGTTCCTGCCAGGGCCTTTGCATTCCTGAAATTGATATCGATTTTGTCATGGATGCGCTTAAAAAACTGGTCAAGATTGAGGAAGCCTGGATTCCCGAAACCCCGGGGACATCTTTGTACATCCGGCCCACCATCGTGGCCACCGACCCCTACCTTGGTGTGAGAGCGTCCTACACATACAAATTTTTTATCATTCTTTCTCCTGTGGGATCATACTATGCCCAGGGCCTGCAGCCCGTTAAGATATGGGTTTGCGAGGACCATGTAAGAGCTGTGCGCGGCGGTGTGGGCGAATTCAAAACCCCCGGCAACTATGCAGCCAGCCTTCTGGCCGGGGAAAAGGCAAAAAAAGAAGGATACAATCAGGTTCTGTGGCTGGACGGCATCGAGCTCAAATATATTGAAGAAGTCGGGGCCATGAATATTTTCTTTCTGATTGATGGCGAGCTGATCACCCCGATGCTCAACGGCAGTATCCTGCCCGGTATTACCCGTTTTTCAGTCCTTGAGCTGGCTAAAAAATGGGGCATGAAAGTCAGTGAACGCAAGATCAGCATTGATGAGGTCATTGCCGCTGCCGACAAAGGCACCCTGCAGGAGATGTTCGGCTCCGGCACCGCAGCGGTTGTTTCCCCTGTAGGCGAGCTGCGCTATAAAGACCGGATTATAAATATCGGTGATGGGAATCCCGGTGAAACATGCATGAAATTTTATAATGCCGTAACTGACATTCAGTACGGAAAAGCTGAAGATACCGAAGGTTGGATTGAAGCTGTAAAGTAAATGAGAGGTTTGTATTTTTTAGTCCATCGGCGCTGAACGAGCGCTCAGTCAAAGATGGAGTTTGATCACCCTCAAACTATTGGAGATCGTATGGCTAAAAAGAAGGAAGTTACCCATGTAGGCGTCCGGATCAGGCAAGCCAGGCTGGACAAAAAACTCAGCCTGGATGCCATGGCCAATGAAACCGGGCTGTCAAAGGATTTTATCAAAAAAATAGAGAGCGGAGAGCAGCGGCCATCAGTGGGAACGCTGCTCCAGCTCTCACGCACCCTTCAACTGTCTTCCGGCTTTTTGCTCAATGAGTCGGATGATTCCGTAGAAGCCCGGGCCGATGCTTATACCAAGCGCACGGATAATTATGCGTATACGCCGTTGTCGCCCGGGGCTGAAAACAACCACTTAAAGGCGTTTCGCATCGTTGTAGAAGCGGGTGCCAGCCATGAAGGGGTTGGCTTTCAGCACGAGGGCGAGGAGTTTGCCTATGTGCTGAACGGAGAAGTTGAAATCCAGGTGGGGGATCATGTCAATACCTTGAAAACAGGAGACTCCCTTCATTTCAATTCAGGGATCAAGCATGGCTTGCGCAATATCGGTGAAAGCGACGCCGAATTGATTGTGGTGGTCTATGCACCCTGACCCTGTTCTTTTGAAAAAGGAGATACCATGTTATTCAAGTTAACTGATGAGCAGGTGATGATCCAGAATATGGTGCGGGAGTTTTCGCGCAAAGTCATTGCCCCCACAGCTGCGGAACGGGATAGAACCAAAGCGTTTCCCAAGGAAAATTTCAAGCAGATGGGAGAGCTCGGGCTGATGGGCATGATGGTGCCCGAAGAGTACGGCGGGGAAGCCGCAGATGCGGTATCCTATGTACTGGCACTGTCCGAGATCGCATATTCCTGTGCCTCAACCTCTGTGGTGATGTCGGTCCAGAATTCCATTGTGTGCGAATCCCTTAATAAATTCGGCACAAAAAAACAAAAAAAGGAATTTCTCGTGCCCCTGGCATCCGGGAAGATCATCGGGGCCTTTGCCCTGACAGAGCCTGATGCCGGGTCTGATCCGGTGAGCCAGACCGCCACAGCTGTAAAGGAGGGCGATGAGTACGTGATTAACGGCACCAAGCGGTTTATCACTTCCGGTGAAAGCAGCTCTGTGGTCCTTGTCACGGCCAAGACGGATGAAACCCTGGGCCATAAGGGCATATCCTGTTTTATTGTACCCAAGGGCACGCCCGGTCTTGTTGTGGGGCATCATGAAGACAAGATGGGACTGCGGGCATCGGACACCACGGACCTGATTTTTGAGGATTGCCGGGTGCCGGCCGCCAACATTCTGGGGAAAGAAGGCGACGGGTTTAAGATCGCCATGTCCGGTTTGGACAGCGGCAGGATCGGCATTGCAGCCCAGTCCCTTGGCGTGGCCCAGGCCGCCCTTGATGCGGCAATCAAGTATGCCCAGGGCCGCAAACAGTTCGGGGTTTCCATCACCAAACACCAGGCCATTCGTTTCCAGATTGCGGATATGGCCACAAAGATAGAAGCGGCCCGGCAGCTGGTTCTTTCTGCGGCCTCCATGAAGGACAGAGGCGAAAGATTCACCCGGGAAGCCTCCATGGCGAAATTATTTGCGTCTGAAATGGTTCAGGAGATCACGGCCCAGGCCATCCAGATCCACGGCGGATACGGGTTTACCAAAGATTACCCGGTGGAACGGTTTTACAGGGACGCCCGGGTCTTTACCATTTACGAAGGCACCAGCGAGATTCAACGGATTGTCATTTCCAATGCAGTACTAAAAGACAAACGAAAACCGTGATTCGCATGGGGGCGGTTCGCCTATCGAGCCGCCCCAATGCGGGTTCCCGTTCACCCCCTGTATATAAAACAGCCCAGTGCTGCCGGTTTTACATTTACGCCCCGCCCTACAGTATCTTCAAGTCCAAATGGCACCCACAGACGGGTTACTTGGTCTGTTCCTGCAAAAAAATGAGTCGCCACGGCCCCCATCACTTTTGAATAAAAGGGACTGGCTTTACCGTTTTCAGCCTGGGGAACCAGGTCCAGAAGAAATGCAAGCTCGGCTGTACGGGTAGCCAGGGTGGTATTGGCGGCCAGAAACGGGGAGGACAGCGTATGCTCCGACGGGTTGACCAAAAATGTATCGCAATCACAAAGGGAATGCATAATAGATGAAAAAGTATCCGGACTCAAATCCTTATAAGCACGGTTGACAACAGCTGCATTGGCTACAATGAAAACAGCATTTTTTTCTTTAATGTATGCGGCCAGGCGTTCAAAAAAATCGTCGGCCTGACGGTTGTTAATCAACTGCATGGTGATAAAATTCCGTAACCTTTTGAACCCTGTTCCATCCCGATTTCATTGGGCTTGATCTGTGTCAGATAATCAATAAGGGTCTTATTTTTTATATATTCCCGTTTTTCTTTTTCGATAAAAATATTACACTGAAAATATATTACATATAATATATGTCAATCGTTAATAAATATCGTCAGGAGGTGATTGATATGGGCGATGCATTCAATGCAGAAGTCAAACAAATTCTTGATGCCCTTGGGATTAAATCCGTCAATTACGGTGCCACAACCGGCGGCAGCAAGGGCTGGATTGAAACAAAAGGCAAAGCGCTTGTTTCCTACTCCCCCATCAACGGCAAACCCATTGCCACTGTTTTGATGGCTGAAAAACAAGATTATGACAAAGTGATGGCCAAGGCCCAGGAAGTGTTTAAAACATTTCGCATGATACCCGCTCCCCGGCGCGGCGAGATGGTGCGTGAAATCTCAGATGCGTTACGGAAAAATAAAAAGGCGTTAGGCGCTCTGATCTGTCTTGAAGTTGGCAAAATCCGGGCCGAAGGCGAAGGTGAAGTCCAGGAGATGATTGACATTGCCGATTTCGCCGTGGGCTTAAGCCGCCAGTTGTATGGCCTGACCATGCACTCCGAACGGCCCGAACACAGGATGTACGAACAATGGCACCCTCTGGGAATTGTCGGGTTGATTACTGCGTTTAACTTTCCTGTGGCCCCATGGTCCTGGAACGCTTTAATTGCGTCTGTCTGCGGTGATGCGATCCTTTTCAAACCCAGCTCAAAGGTGCCTTTGACCAGTATTGCCGTCCAGAACATTCTTGCACCTGTGGTGGACAAGTATGGTGTTGAAGGAATTTTCAACATGATCATCGGCTCCAGAGATGATGTGGGTGAACCCATGCTCCATGACCAACGCATCCCTCTGATTTCCGCCACAGGATCCACGGCCATGGGTAAACATGTGGGAGAGGTGGTTGGCGGCCGTTTAGGACGTTCTTTGTTGGAGCTTGGCGGCAACAACGCCATTATCGTCACCGAAGATGCGGACATGGACATGGCCATCCGGGCCACCCTGTTCGGTGCCGTGGGTACCGCCGGACAGCGCTGCACCTCCACCCGGCGCATTATCATACACTCTTCAGTCAAGGAGATCTTCGTCAACAACCTGATCCGTGCTTACAAACAGGTTAAGGTCGGTAATCCCCTGGATAACGAAACCCTCATGGGGCCGCTCATTGATGAAGAGGCAGTCCTTGCCATGGAACAGACCCTGCAAGAGGTGAAGATTTCCGGCGGAAAGGTACTTTACGGTGGAGGCCGCACCACGGTGAAAGGCTGTGAAGGCGGACATTATGTGCTCCCGGCAGTGGCGGAGGTGCAAAATAACTACCCCGTTGTCCAGAGTGAAACTTTTGCGCCCATCCTGTACATCATTGAATATGATGAGTTTGAACAGGCACTTGCCCTGCATAATGATGTGCCCCAGGGCCTGTCTTCAGCAGTTTTCACAAACAGCCTGCAGTACCAGGAGCGGTTTTTGTCCCACAAGGGCTCTGACTGCGGCATTGCCAACGTGAACATCGGGACTTCCGGTGCAGAAATCGGCGGTGCATTCGGCGGTGAAAAAGAGACCGGCGGCGGACGTGAATCCGGGTCTGATGCGTGGAAGGCATACATGAGACGTCAGACCAACACCATCAACTGGGGCAGGAAACTGCCGTTGGCCCAAGGTATAGAATTTAATATCGGGCAGCAGTAATCAGCAAAAAAAAAAGGATTAATACAATGGCAAACAGCATATATACCATACCCACACCTTATAACGAACCGGTTAAATCCTATGCCCCGGGCAGCCCGGAACGCGGGGCGCTGTCTGCGGAACTGAGCCGCCAGATGGCAATCCAGGTTGACATTCCCGTCATTGTCAATGGCGAAGAGATCAAAACCGGAGATGTCTGCAATGTGGTCTGCCCCCATGACCACGGTCATGTGCTTGGTAAAGTGCATATGGCAGGTGAAAAAGAGATCAAGGCAGCTGTGCAGGCCGCTTTATCCGCAAAACATGCCTGGGAGACCATGGAGTGGCAGGAGCGTGCAGCCGTTTTCCTCAAAGCAGCAGATCTGATTTCCACAAAATATACGGCCAAACTCAATGCCGCCACCATGCTGGGCCAGTCCAAAAATGCCTTCCAGGCTGAAATTGACGCCACCTGCGAGTTGGTGGATTTTCTGCGCTTTAATGTGAGTTATATGGAAGAGATATATGCCAACCAGCCGTTCAGCTCAAAAGGCGTTTACAACCGCCTGGAATACCGTCCCCTGGAAGGTTTTGTTTTTGCACTGACGCCATTTAACTTTACGGCCATTGCCGGCAACCTGCCCACCTCACCGGCCATGATGGGTAACACAGTTGTGTGGAAACCTTCCACCACGGCTGTACTGTCCAACTACTATGTCATGCAGATTCTCAAGGAAGCGGGACTTCCTGACGGCGTCGTCAACTTCATCCCGGGATACGGCTCCCAGATCGGTGATATTTTGTTCACTCATAAGGATTTTGCGGGCATGCACTTCACCGGCTCTACAGCGGTTTTCCAAAATCTTTGGAAAAAAGCGGCTCAAAACATTGAAACCTACGTTTCTTATCCCAGGATTGTGGGGGAAACCGGGGGAAAGGACTATATCTTTGCCCATGCCAGTGCCGATGTGGATCAGCTTGTTACAGGGATTATCCGAGGCGCCTTTGAGTTCCAGGGCCAGAAATGCTCTGCATGTTCCCGTCTCTATGTCCCGGCGTCCCTGTGGCCTGCTGTTCAGGATCAGCTCAAGGGAAAAATTGCTCAAATCAAGGTGGGGCCGGTGACCGATTTCACCAACCTTGTAAATGCCGTGATTGATGAAAAAGCATTTGACACCATTGATGGCTATATCTTACGGGCTGAAGCCTCTTGTGATGCCGAGGTCATCATTGGCGGTCAGCGGGACAAAACCAAGGGCTATTTTGTTCATCCCACCGTAATTCTTGCCAAAACATCGGATTATGAATCCATGGCCGAAGAGATTTTCGGACCGGTGCTCACGGTTTATGTATACGAAGATAAAGAAATGGACGCCACCCTGGACAT
This sequence comes from uncultured Desulfobacter sp., assembly GCF_963665355.1. GTDB lineage: Bacteria > Desulfobacterota > Desulfobacteria > Desulfobacterales > Desulfobacteraceae > Desulfobacter. The sequence goes on along the minus strand of NZ_OY762229.1, from coordinate 1,154,780 downwards.
TCTGGACAGTACAAGTCCATATGCCCTGACCGGTGCTGTTTTCGCCAAAGACCGCGATGTGATCAACGCCCTTATGAGGCGCCTTACCCACACGGCCGGCAATTTTTATATTAATGATAAACCCACGGGTGCCGTGGTCGGCCAGCAACCCTTTGGCGGGGCCCGTAAAAGCGGCACCAACGATAAGGCCGGATCTTACCTGAACCTGATCCGCTGGATCTCTCCCCGGACCATCAAGGAGACCATGATTCCACCCGTGAATTACAGCTATCCGTTCATGGCGTAACCACGGGTGCAGTACAATACAAAGGGCAGGTGCCGGTGTTAGGTTCCAACCCTTTTAAAGAAAACAGGCATCAGCAGCCGCAAACCGCCATTTTTTGCAGAAAATTTGTTCGGGTGCAAGGCGCAAAAAAAATCTCAACCGGAGCAACCTTATGGTTGTGAGGATTGAGATTTTTTTGTAACGTCGCAGCCGGGCGAATTTTCTGCAAAAAATTATTTGTTTTTGGCTATTACCCAGATGGCGTGAACTATTCCCGGAATGTAACCAAGGAGGGTTAAAACAATATTCAACCAGAAATGCATGCCGATGCCCACCTGAAGGAAAACCCCCACCGGCGGAAGAATAATGGCTGCAATAATTTTCAAAAGTTCCATGTTATTCTCCTTATCTAAAAATTTTCTGCCTGACCATACCACACTTCCTTCAAAGGATAATATAAAATTTTAAAATACATTTGGACATCTTCCGGTTTTTCCCCTATGCTTTCAACTCATTGTGTTGAATCTGTCCTTGAAAAAGGATTGTAATATTTTCGGGCGCAATTGTTCGAAAAACCACCATAACGGTCGGAACAGCCACCGGCTGGAAGGAAAATAGGTTTATGACCGAAGCAATAAAATCAGGGGATACCATTGCCGTAGACTATACGGGAAAACTTGAAAACGGGGATGTGTTTGACTCTTCCCAAGGCAAACAGCCGCTGACCTTCACAGTTGGTGCAGGTATGCTGATCCAGGGCTTTGACCAGGCTGTCATCGGCATGACAAAAGGGGAATCAAAAACCGTAACCATACCGCCTGAAATGGGATACGGTCCAAGAGACGAGAGTGCCACGGTGGATATCCCAAGGGCCCAGTTTCCCCAGGAGATGGCCCTGAGAGAAGGCATGAATCTGCACCTTCAGGATCCAGCAGGCAATCCGGTTCCTGCCACGGTGGCTAAAATAAGCGAGGAAAGTGTCACCATGGACCTGAACCATTTCCTGGCCGGTAAAACCCTTGTGTTTGACATCACCATTGCTCAAACCGGGCTTGAACCCCCGCCAAGCAGCTGTGGAACCAATGCCGGAAGTTGTAACTCGGGCTGTTGCGGATCCTGTAAATGTAGTTAATTCATGAAATTGGGCCTGGAGAATGGCAATGTCCCATAAAAATCTCATTTTGACAGTTGATGACAAACCGCAGAATCTTCAGTTTCTGGGGAAACTGCTGTCGAATAATGGCTATGAAGTTGCCATGGCCCAGAGCGGTGCCCAGGCCCTTAAGTTTGTAACAGCTGAATTTCCCGATCTCATTTTATTGGATATCATGATGCCGGAAATGGATGGGTATACGGTGTGTGAAAAATTGAAAACCGAACTTCCCACCCGCCATATTCCGGTGATTTTTTTAACGGCCAAGACTGATGCCCAGGATATTGTAAAGGGGTTTGAGGCGGGTGGCGTGGATTATGTGACCAAGCCCTTTCACTCTGCCGAGCTTCTGGCCCGTATCAAAACCCATATTGAGCTCAAAACCCTGCGCGACCTTTTACCCATGTGTTCACACTGCAAAAAGATTAGAGACGACAAGGGTTTCTGGAATGATGTGGACAGATATCTTGAGGCCCACTCCCACCTGACCTTTACCCACGGTATCTGTCCGGCCTGCATGGACAAACTGTATATGGGATATGACTGGTATAAAAAAAGAAAGAAGCCTGATTCCGATAAGTAAGAGGGTCGTTTTTACGGTGTACCTGTTATTCTCTACCATCTTATATGTTACCTATTCCTGATTGGCCACTGCAACTTCTGTAACAATGTGTATCGTCAATCCGTGTCTTTGTGTTTACCTGCATCTGTTGAGCTCCAACGATGAATTTGGTAAAAAATCCCTATCTGAATTATTATACGACTTTGAATCGCAACATCAGGCGACCTTGTTTTGACTGATGCCGACCCGGGTGAAAACACTTTCATAATACTAAAAAACTGGTATATTAACTGAATGCAGCAGCTTAGAACATTTCCGTACATCCCCTTAAAAGTGCCGAGGTATAAAATCCTTAAACGGTTGGGGTATCAGCGCCGTCAAAATGAAATATCACAGCGGATGATGTCCGAGGTCGACGACTGGATCTCCCATGCGGCAGACCGTATCCGTCTCAAGGCAACGGCCTGCATCAAGGATATACAGATTGATCACGGGAAAGGTACCGTTGCTTTAAAACAATCCGATACAGTGTTTAAAAGCGATAAATTTACCCGGTTTCTGGGGGAGGCCGATCAGTTGCTCATTATGGGCATTACCGCCGGTCAGGCTGTTGCCGACGAGATTCGGCAGCTTCAGGAAGATAAAAGGATGACCGGGGCTGTGATCGTTGATGCGGCAGCATCCGAAATTGTCGATGAAGGATTTGACTGGCTGATGGCATTGTACAACAAAGAGCTGATCAGGGAACGAAGAGCTTTGAAATTAAAACGGTTTTCTGCCGGTTATGGCGATTTTGACATCCGGTTCCAGGCTGATATTTACAATATGCTGAAAATGGAAACGCTGGGTGTGTCCATGACGCAAACCTTTATCCTGACGCCGGAAAAAAGCGTCACCGCCTTTTGCGGCATATCAAAAGTAACAGGGGAGTAGAGACAACGTGGGAAAAAAAGATAACACCATACTGAACATTATTGATAAACGAATCCTTATCCTGGACGGCGCTACGGGCACCGAGATGCAGAAACGCGGGCTCCCGCCCGGGGTCAGCCCGGAGCTGTGGTCCATGGAAAACCCCGACGTATCGGCCGACATATATCGCGCCTATGCCCGGGCAGGTTCAGATATGCTTTACACCTGCACCTTTGGTGGTACCCCCTGGAAACTTGAGGAGTTCGGTGCCGCAGATAAAACAGAGCAGATTAACTGCCGGATAGCACAAAATGCGGTTAAAACAGCAGACGAACTGGCGGCACAAGAGGGACGGCGGCCGCTCATTGCCGGAGATATCGGACCCAGTGGACGATTTATCATGCCTTTTGGAGACCTTGGATTTGAAGAGGCCATCCAGGGATTTAAACGCCAGGTCAAAGGGTTGATTGACGGCGGCGTGGATCTGTTTGTCATCGAAACCCAGATTGATATCCAGGAGAGCCGGGCCGCTTTGCTTGCGGTCAAGGAGCTTTGCGGCGGATTTACCATGGTGTCCATGACCTTTGATGAAACCGGTCACAGCTTAAACGGCACCACACCCGAGGCCATGGCTGTTACCCTTGAAAGCCTTGGCGCTGATGTGGTGGGTGTCAATTGCTCCACCGGTCCCAAAGAGATGCTCAATATCATCCGGCGCATCCGGCAGGTTGTGCAGATCCCGGTGATGGCGAAACCCAATGCGGGAATGCCCGTTATAAAAAATAATGAAACGGTTTTCCCCATGGGTGCCCAGGAGTTCAGCGATTTTGCCGAGCCCTTTGCCAAGGCCGGTGTCAATATCATGGGAGGCTGCTGCGGCACCACCCCGGAGCATATCGGCAAGCTGGCCCGGAGCATGAAAGGCATTGCGCCTTTGGGAAGAAAACCGGTGGAAAAGGCGATGCTCTCTTCGGCCACCCAGGTGCTGATTACGGATTCAAACAGCCCCATTCGCATCATCGGTGAACGCATTAACCCAACCGGAAAAAAAATTCTGCAGGCCGAGCTGAAGGCGTCAAACATGGGCTATGTGCGCAAACTGGCCCGGGACCAGGCTGCAGCCGGGGCCGATCTGCTTGACATTAATGCGGGCATGCCCGGTATTGATGAAAAACAGACCTTATTAGATATCATTTCAAGTGTGGTGCCGGTTGTCAGTCTTCCCCTGGTCATTGACTCATCTGATCCTGATGTGGTGGAAGCGGCTGTGCGCTACTATCCTGGCCGGGCTTTGATCAACTCAATTTCAGCCGAAAAGGAAAAGCTTGAAAAGCTTCTGCCGGTGGCGGCCAAGTACGGAGCCATGCTTGTTGTGCTGCCTTTGGCCGATAACGAATTGCCGGACAAGGCAGAGCGCAGAAAAGAGCTGGTCACTGAAATTGCCAATCGGGCCACAGCCTATGGATACACAAATAAAGATCTGATCGTGGACGGTTTGGTCATGACTGTATCCAGCAATCCCCAGGCGGCCAAAGAGACCCTTGCAACCGTTAAATGGGCCTCGGAACAGGGTTTTGGCACGGTTCTCGGGTTATCCAACATCTCCTTTGGTCTACCCGAACGAGGGTGGGTGAATGCCGGCTTTTTTGCCATGGCAGCCGGTGCCGGACTCTCCTGGGCCATTGCCAACCCATCCCATGATCTTTTGATGAATACCAAAGCGGCCTCGGATGTTTTGACCGGACGAGACCGTGATGCGCTGTCATACATCCAGCGATTTGCCCAGGATAAAAACGCCGAAAAGAAAACAGATAAAACCAAAATAAAAACAGCGGATCTGCCCGTTGAAGATCGGATTGTTGCAGCGGTGATAGAGGGCCGAAGGGAGGATATTGAAGAACTTTGCAATCAGGCCCTTGAAAAAGGGATCGCTCCGTCCGAACTGCTGGAAAAAAAGATGATCCCGGCCATCATGACTGTGGGGGAGTACTATGATGCAAGAAAGTATTTTCTTCCCCAGCTCATTGCCAGTGCCGAGACCATGCAAAAGGGGTTTGCCGTTCTTGAACCCGCCCTTCAGGCGTCCGGTTCCAATGAAAAAAAAGGCACTCTGGTCTTTGCCACGGTCCAGGGGGATATCCACGACATTGGAAAAAATATCGTGGTGCTGATGCTAAGAAACTTCGGGTTTGATGTGATTGATCTGGGCAAGGATATCACGGCAGACGCCATCATTGAGGCAGCCAAAACCCATAAGGCTGATCTTATTGGACTGTCCGCCCTGATGACCACCACCATGGTGCGCATGCCCGAGGTCATTGCCCTGGCAAAACAGAGCGGGCTTGGATGCAAGGTCATGGTGGGTGGGGCCGTGGTGACCCGGGAGTGGGCCGAATCCATAGGAGCGGAATACTCCTCCGACGGGGTGGAGGCTGTCAATGTGGCTGCCCGGATCTGCATGGATAAAAGCTAAGGAAGACTTCGCTGGCAACCGTCCAATAGTGCGAGAGCGTAGATACAAGTTCCTATATTTAAAGACTTCTATTGACTTTTTAAATTGGGTTGATACTATGAATAATGGTTCACTTATTAATTTTAAAGATTTAAACAGGAGTAGATTATGAAAGGTAAATTTCTATTGATTCTTGGCTTTATCGGGGCAGTTTCCATGATCTGTTGTCAGCCTGGCCTGGCCAAGGAAAGAATTGTATTTGGCGGTGGCCCTGCTGGGGGCACTTTTCAAGTTGTAGCCAACAGTATCCAGGTTTTTAAACCCATAAAAGCAGTTAAAGAATTTAAAGTTCAAGCCCAGTCCTCCGGCGGCTCAACAGAAAATCTAAGGAAAACAGATGCCGGCAGACAACAAATGAGCGTTGTTTATTCCGGGCATGTTTATCAGGGTCGCCACGGGCTGCTTTCAAATGATACCCAAAAATATGAAAACGTACTGGCTGTGGCATTTCTTTATGGAGCTCCGGCACAGCTTGTTGTACGCAAAGACTCCGGTATTAAAAGCACAAAAGACCTCGTGGGTAAAAAAGTCGGCGTTGGTAATGCCGGTTCCGGCGCATTTGCCAATTGCGAGCTTTTTTTTAAACACATGGGTGTATGGGATAAAATCGAAAGAAACGCCATGGGATACAATGATGCAGCCCAGGCCTTTGGCAACAATCAGCTTGACGCCTTCTGGCTGTTTGTTGGATTTCCCACCGGCGCTGTCATGATGGCCGCCCAGACTGACCATATTGATCTGGTTGATCTTGACACCGATGCAAAATCATCAGGTTTTTATGACAAATATCCTTATTTCGCAAAACAGATTATCCCTGCAAACACATATAACGGTGTGGATTATGATACGCCTTCATTCCAGGATTCAACGCTCTGGGTTGCCAATTCCAAGGTGTCTGATGACATCGTTTACAAAATGCTCGCTCTGGTTTTTTCAGATGAAGGGCTTGCCCACATGAAATCCCAGAAAAAAACTTTTAAAAATATGTCTGTTGAGCATGGTGCTGACGGTATCGTTACTCCCTTGCATCCAGGAGCTGAAAAATTCTGGAAGGAAAAAGGGGTATTATAACTTTTTCGCAGACCCCATCTTTTTCATCGGGCAGAAAGGCTTTGATAAGCCTTTCTGCCCAAATGCCGCATAAATAATCCGTAACAAAATAGATAATTAAAGACAGGAAGAGACCCGTGTACGAAAAACTTAATAAAGTTGAACAAATTATATTTGATGTTCTTTCAATAATTCTTGTTCTGTTTTACTCCTGGGCTGCCATCGTACAGCCCATGGCGACCCAGTATCACAGAGGGATATACGTTATCATTACATATGTACTTGTCTTCCTGTTGTATAAGTCAAAATCTTTCATGGGCAGGATTATTGATTATGTATTGATCCTTTTATCCATTGCTTCAATTGGATACTGGATTGTTCTGTTTGAAACCATCAATTACCGGACCGGTGCAGAAACAACGATTGATATGGTTTTTGCCATCATCGGCGTTCTCATCGGCATTGAGCTGGCCCGACGTGTTGTCGGAAATGTTTTTGTTATCATCGGAGCCTTGATGCTGATCTACGGCGTATACGGATATATGGCCCCGGATTTGATTTCCCATGCCGGAGCCCCATTTACGGAGTTATGCATCAGCATATTTTACAAAAGCGACGGTGTCTTCGGCATCATGGCCAATGTTTTGGCCACTTATGTAATTTTATTCGTTTTATTTGGGGCTTACCTTGAAAAATGCGGGGCCCAGAAATTTTTCATTGACTGGCCTCTTGCGGCTGTAGGCCATAAAATTGGCGGGCCGGCCAAGGTATCTGTCATAGCATCCGGGCTTTTTGGTTCCATATCCGGCTCAGCCATTGCCAATACCGTTTCAACAGGTATGTTTACCATCCCCATGATGAAAAAAGCCGGGTTCAAGTCCCATATTGCCGGCGGCATTGAACCGGCAGCATCCATCGGCGGCATGTTCATGCCCCCAATCATGGGCGCAGGGGGGTTCATCATGGCCGAACTGACCGGCGTTCCCTATTCAAGAATTATGCAGATAGCCATTTTCCCTGCCTTAATGTATTTTTTCAGTGTGTTCTGCATGGTCCATTATGAGGCTAAAAAAAATAATATTATCGGAGAGAAAAGTGATCAGTCTGCCGGCCATATATTTAAAACCCAATGGTTTTATACAATGCCCCTGATCGCCATTACCATCTTGATGCTTACGGGTTATTCGCCCGGATTCTCAGCCATACTTGGCCTTGTAACCTGTCTTTTCATCAGTCGAGTAAACGCGGATACATCCATGGATCTTACCATGGGGCTGATCGTAGCCGGCATATTTTTAATTTCCTTGATCAACCGATTTGTGGGAAGTGCTGACAGCGCAGTCATACCTCAGTGGGTCGGGTTGCTTGTCGGTGTTGTCGGCGCTGTTTTTGTATACATAAAAAAACCTGAACAGGTGAAACCTGGATTAACCAACTTTCTTGAGGCTGCCAGGTCCGGGACTGAAAACAGTCTTAAAATCGGTGCTACAGTTGGTGTCATTGGAATTATTATTGGTGTATTAACTTTTTCCGGCCTTGTATTAACTTTTGCCGATATCATGATTGAACTTGCCGGAGGTTCCTTGCTTCTGACCATATTGCTTGTGGCTCTGGCCTCCCTGGTATTAGGTATGGGTGTTCCTGTCACCGCAGCTTATCTGATCACTGCAGTCGTGGCTGTGCCGGCCTTGACCCATCTTGGCGTCAATGAAATTGCAGCGCACATGATTGTTTACTGGCTTTCCCAGGATTCAAACATTACACCGCCGGTTTGTATCGCCGCCTTTGCTGGTGCCACGATCGCCAAAGCCAATATGTGGCGCACGGCCCTGGCATCTTTTAAATTTGCAAAATTTCTTTACCTTGGCCCCTTGCTTTTCGGATACGTTCCAGGGTTTTCCCTTGACGGCAGCACCATGGACATTGTCAAATCCTTTATTGCCATTCTTTTTGGGACTTGGGCCTACTCCTGGTTTCTCAGTGGGATCTGGATCTCTTCTATGAAAAATTTTTTTAGGGGGAAAAAAGTTGAAGGCTGATTTCCGGCTCGGATTCCACCAGATCCGGATCCCTATCATTTCTACACAGTTTGTGTTTGGACAAAAAGCCACCCCATCGGCGCCGTGCATCTGGGCAACTTTTCGTCCAAACACGGGTTTTAGTTCAGGCGATAGTTTAAAATAACGTCACAAGACAAAGAAAATCGACGTGGACAACTACAGCAAGATCATTGACTTATCTATTGGCTATCTTGTGGGACGATTATCCAGAGCCATCATCAAGCGGCTGTCAAAAAAATTCCAGGATGCTGGAATTGATGTGAGTTATGAGCAATGGAGCATACTTGTACATCTATACCGCCAGGATGGCCAAACCCAGCAATCCCTTGCCCGGACCGCCGTTAAAGACAAAGCGGCAATCACCCGCCTTTTAAATGGACTTGAGAAAAAAAATATTGTGCTCAGAGTTCCTGACCGGAATGATAAACGCAGCAATCTTGTTTACCTTACAAACAAAGCCAAAGAATTAAAACCCCATCTTTTAGGCTTTGTAGAAGAAATGTTGGATGAGGCTGAGCATGGAATAAGTCCGGAAGATATGACCCTGTGCAGAGCAACCATCAATAATATATTTTCAAATTTTGATCGCCTGAACAACCCCGTTTCACAGGATAAACAGAGATCTGCATCAAAGGTCCCGACAGGTATTTCACAGAAGAAGACTAATTAGCGGCATATTCTATTTAACGCATTGATATAAATACGAATTTGGCTCTTTTCGTAGCCGATGACAAATATTTTATACAACCGATATCCGAACCATGAAATCCGACTATCTTTGTATTGAATGAACCCCGGGACTTGAAAATAAAAGCTTTTTCATGATATTTAAACAGGTTCTAAATAAATTGCGGAACGCTTTTTACCATAATATTTAAGGGACAGGTATTAATCCATATGAAAGCATTGTTAGCCCTGGAAGATGGAAGGACATTTTCCTGCAGAAGTTTTACAGGGCCGGGAGAAGCCCAGGGAGAGGTGGTGTTCAACACCAGCATGACCGGTTACCAGGAGATCCTGACCGACCCGTCTTATTACGGACAGATGGTCACCATGACCTATCCGCTCATTGGCAACTACGGGGTGTGTCCGGAAGATGTTGAGTCGGACCGTATTCATGTGGCAGCCTTCATTGTCAAAGAATACCAAGAGTTTCCAAGCAATTTCAGATCAACGGGAACCCTTGCCGACTATCTGATAAAATCCCATGTACTGGGCATCGAAGACCTTGATACAAGGGCGCTTACCCGGCATATAAGAAAATCCGGTGCCATGCGCGCCATGATCTCCACCACGGATCTGGATCCCGAATCCCTTGTGGCCCGGGCAAGATTGATTCCTTCCATGGAAGGATCGGACCTGGTGGGATATGTCACAACCCCCAAACCCTATTTCTGGAAAGACAACACCCCTGATTATGTGGATACCCCAAGCCTTGAAAACCCCTCCATATGGCGTCACAAAGGTAAAAAACACTCTGTGGTGGCCCTGGATTTCGGCATAAAATATAATATTATCCGCTGCCTTGAGAATGCCGGGTGCGAGGTGCTGGTGGTTCCGGCAAAAACAGATGCCAGGACCATAAAACAGCTGAATCCCGACGGTGTTTTCCTGTCCAACGGTCCCGGCGACCCCGAACCCTTGACCTATATTGTGGAGACCATACGCCAGCTTCTTGACTATTTTCCGGTTTTCGGTATTTGTCTGGGCATGCAGCTTCTCGGACTTGCCATGGGCGGTAAAACCATGAAGATCAAATTCGGGCACAGGGGCGGCAATCAGCCAGTGAAGAACATGGATACCGGCAAGGTTGAGATCACCTCCCAGAACCACGGGTTTGCCGTGGATCTGAATACCCTTGACCGAAAAAAGTGCCACCTGACCCATATCAACCTGAACGAGGACTCCCTGGAAGGACTTAAAAACGACACCATCCGGGCGTTTGCGGTCCAGTACCACCCCGAAGCCTCCCCGGGTCCCCATGATGCGGCCTATCTTTTTAACCAGTTTGCAAAAGTGATGGAAAATGCCAAAGCGTAACGACATCCACAAGATTCTGATCATTGGTGCCGGCCCGATCATCATCAGCCAGGCCTGCGAGTTTGACTATTCCGGCACCCAGGCCTGCAAGGCTCTGAAGGAAGAAGGGTTTGAAGTTGTCCTGATTAACTCCAACCCGGCCACCATCATGACCGACCCTGAAACCGCGGACCGGGTCTACATTGAGCCGGTATCGGCTGAAACCCTGTGCAAGGTCATCGAAATTGAGCGTCCCGATGCCGTGCTGCCCACCCTCGGGGGACAGACGGCGCTGAACACCACCATAGACGCCGCCAAAACAGGGATATTTGAAAAATATAATATTGAACTGATCGGTGCCTCCATTGAAGCCATCAACAAGGCCGAAGACCGGGAACTGTTCCGGGATGCCATGAATAAGATCGGTTTGAGAATTCCCCAATCCGGATTTGCCGTCGATATGACCGAGGTGGAAGAGGTGGCCCAGCGCATCGGGTTTCCAATTATTGTCCGGCCAAGCTTTACCCTGGGCGGCACCGGAGGCGGTGTGGCCTACAACATGGAAGAACTTTCCAATCTTGCCAAGTCCGGCCTTGATGCCTCTTTGATCCACCAGGTCATGCTTGAGGAATCCGTCCTGGGATGGAAGGAGTATGAGCTTGAGGTGATGCGGGACCACGCGGACAACGTGGTGATCATCTGCTCCATTGAAAACATGGACGCCATGGGTGTTCACACAGGCGATTCCATTACCGTGGCCCCGGCCCAGACCCTGTCGGACAAAGAATACCAGGCGTTGCGCGATGCCTCCATTGCCATTATCAGGGAGATCGGCGTGGACACGGGCGGATCCAATGTTCAGTTTGCGGTGAACCCGGACAACGGGGAGATCATCGTGGTTGAGATGAACCCCCGGGTCTCCAGATCTTCTGCCCTTGCCTCCAAGGCCACAGGCTTTCCCATTGCCAAAATCGCAGCCAAGCTTGCGGTGGGGTATACCCTGGATGAGATCCCCAATGATATCACCGGCGAGACCATGGCCTGCTTTGAGCCGTCCATTGACTATTGTGTGGTGAAAATTCCGCGCTGGACCTTTGAAAAATTTCCCGAAGCAGACGATATACTCACCACGGCCATGAAATCCGTTGGTGAAACCATGTCCATCGGCAGAACCTTTAAAGAAGCTTTGCAAAAAGGCTTGCGCTCCCTTGAAATCGGCCGGGCCGGATTTGGTGCCGACGGAAAAGATCCTGCGCCCGGCTCTGTGGCGGGTACGGATCTGGAATACAAATTATCCACCCCCAATTCCCAGCGGATTTTTTATATTAAATACGCCCTTGAACATGGTATGCCCATCTCCACGATCCATGATTTGACCGATATTGATCCATGGTTCCTGTACCAGATGAAGCAGATTGTGGACCTTGAAAAACAGCTTCAACTGGCCGGCATGAACCTGCCGAAGGATCTTTTTGAAAAGGCGAAAAAATACGGGTTCTCCGACAAACAGCTGGCCTATCTGTCCGGTGGACTGACGGACAAACAGATCGAGCAGAAGCGAAAAGACTTGGGTATTGTTCCGGTGTATAAGCTGGTGGATACCTGTGCCGCCGAATTCAGGGCTGTCACCCCTTATTATTACTCCACCTATGAAAGCGAATGTGAGGCCCGGGTGGCGGACAGGAAAAAGGTGATCATCCTGGGCGGCGGTCCCAACCGCATAGGCCAGGGCATTGAATTTGACTACTGCTGCGTTCATGCCTCCTTTGCCTTAAGGGAAGAGGGCGTAGAGTCCATCATGGTCAACTCCAACCCGGAAACGGTCTCCACGGACTATGACACATCCGACAAACTTTACTTTGAACCTTTGACCAGAGAAGATGTGCTCCACATCGTGGAAAAGGAAAAACCCTTTGGTGTGATCGTCCAGTTCGGCGGCCAGACGCCGTTGAACCTTGCCACAGATCTTCAAAAGGCAGGGGTTCCCATCATCGGCACAAGCCCGGAAAGCATTGACCGGGCCGAGGACCGGGATCTGTTTGCGGCCATGCTTAAAAAACTGAATCTGCGGCAGCCGGATAACGGCATTGCTTATTCCTACAAAGAAGCCGTAACCGTTGCAAGGGATATCGGATACCCGGTCATGGTTCGCCCCTCCTTTGTCCTGGGCGGCCGGGCCATGAAAATCGTCTATGATGAAAAAGATCTGGAATCCTATTTTGAACTGGCGGTCCAGGCCTCTCCGGACAAGCCCGTGCTCATTGACAAGTTCCTGGAAGAAGCTTTTGAACTGGATGTGGACGCCATCTCCGACGGCGAAGAGACCATCATCGGCGGCATGATGGAGCATATTGAAGAGGCAGGCATCCATTCCGGCGATTCCGCCTGTGTACTGCCGCCCTATTCCATTGAGGCCCATCATATCAAAGAGATGTCGGATGCGGCAAAAGCCATTGCCAAAGAGCTTAATGTCAAGGGCCTGATGAACATCCAGTTCGGGATCATGAATGACACAGTGTACATCATTGAGGTCAACCCCAGGGCCTCCCGGACCATCCCCTTTGTATCCAAGGCCATCGGCGTACCTTTGGCCAAGCTGGCCACCAAGATCATGCTGGGTAAAACATTAAAGGAACTGGGGCTGACAAAAGAGATTATTCCACCCTATTATTGTGTCAAGGAAGCGGTGATGCCCTTTGACCGCTTTGAAAAAGTGGATCCTGTTCTTGGGCCTGAAATGAAATCCACGGGCGAAGTCATGGGTATTGACAAGGATCTGGGCGCGGCTGTGGCCAAAGCCCAGTTTGCTGCCGGACAGAAACTGCCCAAGCAGGGCACTGTATTCATCTCTGTCCAGGATAAGGACAAAAATGCGGCTCTCCCTGTGGCCCAGCGTTTCCACGACATGGGTTTCACCATCATGGCCACCCGGGGAACAGTTCAGTTCCTGGAAGAACACAAAATTCCGGCCACCGTCGTAAAGAAAGTATCTGCAGGCCGCCCCCATGTGGTGGATGCCGTGAAAAACGGTGAGATCCAGCTTATCTTGAACACAGGTGCATCCAGTCAGACCCAAAGAGACGGATATGAAATCCGCAGGGCTGCCATTAAATATAAAATACCCTATGCCACCACCACGGACGGGGCAAGAGCCATCAGTCTGGCCATCCAGGCCATGAAAAAGAAAAATCTGACGGTCAAGCCGATCCAGGATTATCACAAAGAGAACTAATTATTGGAAAAACCAGAAATGAATACCATCCATCCAAATTGTACTGCCTGCCCCGTTTTTGCACCCAGCGAGCGGCCTAAAGATGAATGCGGGGTTTTTGGCCTGTACAAACACCCGGAAGCGGCCCAGATTACCTATTTCGGACTTTATGCACTCCAGCACAGGGGCCAGGAAAGTGCAGGCATCTCCGTGAACCGGGGCATCAACGACAAAATTTTCTCCCATAAAGGCATGGGGCTTGTACCGGAAATTTTCAACATGGAAGACCTTAAACGTATTGAAGGCGGGTCTGCCATAGGCCATGTCAGGTACTCCACCACCGGAGATTCGATTCTGGCCAATGCCCAGCCTTTTGTGGTGAACCACCGGCACCGCTCCTATGCCCTGGCCCACAACGGCAATCTGGTCAACGCCCACATCATCAGGGAAGAGCTTGAGGAAAAGGGTTCCATATTTCAGACCACCATGGATTCGGAAGTATTTTTGCACCTGTTCATCAAAAACCTGGTCAAAGGCGATTATGAATCAGCCGTGTTAAAAACAGTCTCAAAGGTTGAAGGGGCGTATTCCATAATTCTGCTCACCTGCAAGGGTGAAATCATCGGTATGAAGGACCCCAATGGATTCCGCCCCCTGGCCCTGGGAAAGCTGAACGGTCACTATGTACTGGCGTCTGAAACCTGTGCATTTGACCTGATCCAGGCTGAATTCATCCGGGAACTGGACCCGGGTGAAATCGTCATCATCAACGAAGACGGCATCAAAAGTATCAAACATCCCCAAACCACTGCCCGGAAATCTTTGTGCATATTTGAATATATCTACTTTGCCCGGCCGGACTCCACAATTGACGGTAAAAACGTCTATGAAATGAGAAAGGCACAAGGAAAGTACCTTGCCCAGGAATCCCATGTGGATGCAGACCTGGTTATGCCGTTTCCCGATTCGGGCAATTATGCGGCCATCGGCTATGCCGCGGAATCAGGTATCCCCTTTGAAATGGGCATGATACGCAACCACTACGTGGGCAGAAGTTTTATCCAGCCCACCCAGTCCATGAGGGATTTTGCCGTACGGGTGAAGCTGAATCCCGTACGGGAACTGATCAAAGGTAAAGATATTATCATTGTTGAAGATTCCATTATCCGGGGCACCACGGCCAAAACCCGTGTTAGAGCCCTAAGGGATCTGGGCGCCAAAAAAGTACACATGCGGGTCTCCTGTCCGCCCCACAAGTTCCCGTGCTACTACGGCATTGATTTTTCATCCAAAGGAGAGCTGATTGCAGCCCAGAAACCCTTAGATGAACTGACCGAGTATCTTGGGCTGGATTCCCTGCACTACTTGTCCATTGAAGGCATGCTCGAGGCCTCCGGGGTGGCTGACCCCGAAGCCAATTTCTGCAAAGCCTGTTTTGACGGTACATACCCTGTGCCCTTTGATCCCAATTTTACCAAGCAGTGCATGGGATAGAATGAAAAAACAAACCGTTGCATTTTCAAAACAGAGCACCAATCTGTTTTTTCACATACTGACACGGTGCAATCTGCGTTGTGCCCATTGTTATATCAACCGGGACCAGCACGGGAGCAATACCCTTTCCCTGGAGACGATAGGCAAGTGGCTTGGTATCTTTTCTTCAAAGGCAAAGGATACCAACCTCATTTTTTTAGGGGGCGAACCGACCCTGCATCCGGATCTTGCTTCAGCCATAACCCTGGCCGGCTCCATGGGGTTCAAATCCATTACAGTTGATACCAACGGTTTTCTGTTTCACAACATCCTGGATAAAATTACACCGGACCAGATCGACTTTTTTTCATTTTCCCTGGACGGTGTCAGTAGGGAAACCAATGATGCCATCAGGGGCGAGGGATGTTTTGATGCTGTGATGTCCGGTATCAAGAGAGCCGTGGAAAAAGGGTTCTCCTGTTCCATGATCTATACGGTTTCTGAAAAAAATATCCATGAGGTCTCAAAACTTCCGGAACTGGTAAAGTATCTTGGGATTTCCCGGTTTTTTATCCAGGTGGTGGGTCTGCGGGGCGAAACAGAAAACACCGGTGCAAGGCTCCAGGTATCCAAATCAATCTGGCAGGAAACCATACCCAAAACTGCCGAACAGATCGCAGAACAGGGTATTATCGTCACCTACCCCAAGGTGTTCCTCACCCATGAAGAAAAATTTGAATGTGCGGCCAATGTGGCGGACAACTATTTTATTTTCCCCAACGGACGGGTGTATATATGCCCTCTATGTGAAGATTTTCCCTTTCATTCCCATGAGATAATAGACAATGAGCTCATGGCCCGCCCCAAAATCAATGAAACGGATTTTTTTTCTTTGCAGATTCCCGAAGGCTGTGTGATGAATAAATTAATACAGCCGGGAAATCTCTCCTATGATGATAGCGGATGTCCCCGGTACAAGATCGCCTGTTGTATGCTCAAGGAAGAACTTCAGCCTTAGTCCGTTAAATTTCTTTCAGCCAGAGATCTTTATCAATTTGTCAACAGGCTGTTACGGAATAGATAATTCCATAACGGCCTGCCGACTACATGTTCCTGCGATACTGGCCGCCCACATTGTAAAGGGCCCTGGTAATCTGGCCCAGGCTGCAGACCTTAACCGTTTCCATTAACTCTTCAAAGATGTTGCCCCCGGAAAGGACAACCCGTTGAAGTTTCTCCAGAGCCTGGGGCGCTTCTTTTTCGTGTTGTTTTTGAAAATCAGCCAATCGCTTCAACTGGGATTGTTTTTCTTCATCCGTGGCTCTGGCCAGTTCACAGCAGGAACTGCGTTGTGCCTGCACATCGTCTTGAATATTTGGATCACGGAACGTATTGACGCCGATAATTGGAAGTTCTGAATTGTGCTTCAACGTCTCATAATAGACGGATTCTTCCTGGATTTTGCTTCGCTGATATCCCGTTTCCATGGCGCCCAACACGCCGCCGCGTTCCGAAATACGGTCAAATTCCATGAGCACGGCCTTTTCCACCAGGTCCGTTAACTCTTCAACGATAAAGCTTCCCTGGTTCATATTTTCATTTTTGACCAGCCCCCACTCCCGATTGATAATCAACTGGATGGCCAGGGCCCGTCGCACCGATTCCTGGGTCGGGGTTGTAATGGCTTCGTCAAATGCATTGGTATGCAGACTGTTGCAATTGTCATATACCGCGCAAAGGGCCTGTAAGGTGGTCCGGATGTCGTTGAACTGGATCTCCTGGCTGTGCAAAGATCTGCCGGATGTCTGGATGTGGTATTTGAGCATTTGTGAACGATCCGAAGCATTATACTTCTCTTTCATGGCAATGGCCCAGATTCTTCGGGCAACTCTGCCTATGACCGTATATTCGGGATCCATGCCGTTGGAAAAAAAATAGGACAAGTTGGGCCCGAAGCTGTCAATGGGCATGCCCCGGGAAAGGTAGTACTCCACATAGGTAAAGCCGTTGGAAAGGGTCAAGGCCAGCTGGGTAATGGGATTGGCCCCGGCTTCAGCGACGTGATAGCCTGAAATGGAGACGGAGTAAAAATTTCTCACATTGTTTTCGATAAAGTACTGCTGGATATCCCCCATCATTTTCAGGGCAAATTCAATGGAGAAAATACATGTATTCTGCCCCTGGTCTTCCTTTAAAATATCCGCCTGAACCGTGCCGCGAATATTGCTCAGCACCGATTCTCGTATATTTTTATGGACTTCCTCTGTGGGGGCGTTACCGTTTAGTTCTGTGTATTTGCCCACCTGCTGATCAATGGCCGTATTCATGAACATGGCAAGAATGATAGGCGCAGGACCGTTTATGGTCATGGAAACGGAAGTGGAAGGTGCACAAAGATCGAACCCGCTGTACAAAACTTTGACATCGTCCAGCGTACATACACTGACGCCGGCGTTGCCGACCTTGCCGTAAATATCCGGCCGTACTTGTGGGTCACACCCGTACAGGGTTACCGAATCAAATGCTGTAGAGAGCCTTTTTGCCTCGTAGTTGCCGGAAAGCATATGAAAACGGGTATTGGTTCTGGCCGGATCTCCTTCTCCGGCAAACATTCTCGTTGGATCTTCTCCCACCCGTTTGATGGGAAACACACCGGCAGTATAGGGAAAGTATCCGGGAAGATTTTCCCGCCGCATCCACTGGTAGATCTCTGCCGGATCCTTGAATTTGGGCAGACTGATCTTGGGGATTTTCTGATGGGATAAGGATTGGGTATACAAAGGCACCCTTATTTCCCTGCCTCGAACCGTGTATACCAGTTCGTCCTTGGTATAGGCTTGTTTCATGTCATTCCACTGTGTTACCAGATCCCTGGCCTGGCCATCGACCATTTTCTCGGCAGCTTCAGTCGCCTTTTTTAAATTTTCGATCAGTGTTGTTTTATCCCCGTCAAGCAGGCTCTCATCAATGGCTTTTGCACTCTCTTCCAGGTGCCAGACCTTACGGATGCCGTCCGCCTGTCTTTGGGTGTGTTCGTGGTAGCCTCGAATGGTGTCGGCAATTTCCGACAAATAGCGTGTTCTCTCCGGCGGGATGATTACCGTTTTTGAGGACGATGTTTTCACTGTGACTTCAGGCATCCGGCTTTCAAACTTAACGCCGGTTTTTACATAAATAGTCTTCAGCAGGGCCTGATAAAGGGCCGTTACACCGTCATCGTTGAATTTGGAGGCAATTGTGCCGAATACCTGCATATCTTCGGGCTGCATCTCCCATGCGTTCCGGTTTCTTTGCACCTGCTTGCGAACATCCCTGACAGCGTCGTCTGCGCCCCTTTTTTCGAATTTATTGACCACAATCAGGTCTGCATAATCCAGCATATCGATCTTTTCCAACTGGCTTGCAGCCCCGAATTCCGCCGTCATAACATACATGGAGCAATCTACCTGGTCGATAATCTGGGAATCGCCCTGGCCGATACCGGCGGTTTCCGCAATGATGAAATCAAATCCGGCGGCCTTGGCTACGAGGATGACGTCTCCCAGTGTTTCCGGGATTTCCGAGTGGGATTTTCGTGTACCCAGGGAGCGCATGTAGACACGATCATTTCCGATGGCGTTCATTCGAATGCGATCCCCCAAAAGGGCACCGCCTGTTTTTCTCCGGGATACATCCGAACATATAACGGCGATCTTCACATCTTTCACATCATGGATCATTCGAAGAATCAGTTCGTCAATCAGTGAAGACTTCCCCGCTCCGCCGGTACCCGTTATCCCCATAACCGGTACAGTTTTATTTCCTATTTTTTTCAAAAGACGGGACCTGAATTGTTCCAAACGGCCATTTCCGGAGGCCCCGGCCTGTTCCATCAGGGTAATGGCGCGGCCCACCAGACGTTTGTTGTCACAAGACAGCAAGTTAAAATCAACGGCATCATCCTTTACCGAGGAAAAATCAATCTGCCTTACCATATGGTTGATGATCCCCTGCAGACCCATTTGGGCGCCGTCCTCAGGGGAATATATTCTGGTTACGCCATAATCATGAAGCTCCTGGATTTCATCGGGCACAATAACGCCCCCGCCGCCCCCGAAAACCTTAATGTCAGATGCATTCTGCTGGTTCAAAAGATCAACAATATATTTGAAAAACTCGATATGTCCGCCCTGATAACTGGAAACGGCTATGCCCTGGACATCTTCTTCAATGGCAGCGTCCACAATTTCCTTTACGGAACGATTGTGGCCCAGGTGGATAACCTCAGCACCTGTGCTCTGGAGCAATCTTCGGAACATGTTGATGGCCACATCATGGCCGTCGAAAAGGGATGTGGCTGTGATGACACGTACGTTATGTCGGGGCTTGTATACTTCTATAGTATCACTCATCTTTTCCTCCTTAATGAAAATCGAGACCAAGGAATCGCCAACGCTTTTTCCGGAACGCGTCTGTTTAGCGGGACAATTGAAGAATATAGAAAAATATAACAAAGAATTAAAAGATTCTCAAGGGCCTGAAACATGGCTCAGCCGGGATATCCGTGGCAAATAAACCGTTGAAAATTTGCATCTTTTCTGGTTTAACCTCTATATGGGAAGCTATAAAAAACTCTTTGCTGCCGCCCTGCTTATTCTGATTGCCGGATGCGGCGACGATCAGCCCATCGTCAAAGTAGATTTAAGCCGGACCGAACAGGTGACTTTCACAGAAGAGCCTGATCAGATTACCTACGCCTACCTGCCCCAGTATTCGCATACGGTTTCATATACCCGTCACCATGGCCTGATCAACTACCTGAGACAAAAGACAGGCCTGAATATCAGACAGATATTCCCGGACACCTTTGATCAGCACATGAAGATGGTGGGGAACAGACAGATCGACATCTCTTTTTCCAATCCCCTTATCTATGTCAAGATCGCCCAAAGATACGGGGCTCAAGCCTTTGCTCAGATTGTTGAAGGTGCGGGCGAAAACAGCTTCAGAGGACAGATCATTACCCGGAAAAACAACCTTGCCATACAGAGTCTTGGGGATTGTCGAGGCAAAAGGTGGATCGCTGTGGATCCCGCATCGGCAGGCGGCTACCTTTTTCCCCTGGGTCACTTTTTTAAACAGGGTATTTTTTCCACAGATTTTAAAGCCATTGATTTTGCCCCCGGCCCTGGAGGCAAGCAGGAAAAGGTCATCCTTGCGGTATTTTCCGGCCGGTACGATATCGGCACCATACGGGAGGGGGCTCTGGATGTGGTGGCCGGCAGAATAGATGTGTCTAAAATTCGAATATTGTCCCGGACCCGCACGTATCCAGGATGGGTATATGCCGCCAGGAAGAATCTGGCCCCCGACAACCTCAATAAAATAAAAAATGCCTTGATAGAGTTGGATTTTAACCGGCAGGACCACCGGGAGATACTGGAGGCGGCTGATTTTTTCAAGGTGGTCCCGGCCGGAGACGAAGATTTTTACCCTGTCAGGGAGCTGATGGACACTCTGGGCATGGAGTTGACACCATGAAGCTGGGATTTAAGGGAAAACTGCTTCTTGGCTTTTTTACCCTGCTCATGGTCCAGGGACTGGTTATCTTTGTCTGGTTCAGCCAGGCCATGAAAGCCTCTGTGCTCAAGGAGATCAGGAACCAGGGGCTTTCCACCGCCACCAGTCTTGCCGTGGGATTGGTGGAACCGTTGCTGGCCACGGATTACCTGCGCATGAAGCTTTTGGTAGATGAGACCACAAGGCTGAGCAACGATATTTTCTACACCTTTGTCCTTGACCCCGAGGGCCATATTCTGGCTCATACCTTTAAAGACGGATTTCCAGTGGAACTGAAGACCGTCAACCCGTTTTCCCGAACCCAGGGCTTCTCACTCAAGCTTCTGGACACCGGCACCGAAAAAGTTTATGACTACGCCGTTCCCATCACCGTCAAGCAGGACCTTCTGGGCATCCTCCGCCTGGGGCTTTCCCATTCTCGGGCAGAAAAAATAGTGGGTCAGATCCTGATTTCCACCATTACTATCATGGTCCTGGCCATTTTCCTGGCAGGACTGGTGGGTACCCTGCTGGCCAACCCGGTGATTCGGAGCATCAAAAGACTCCATGCCTCATCGGAACAGGCATTACGTGGCAATCTTAACATTCACACCGCCCCGACCCTTGCAAGGAACTGCTGGGATATCATGGCATGCAACCGTACCGAATGCCCGGCTTATGAAAGTCATCATCACAGGTGCTGGTACCTGGCCGGCACCCTGTGCCCCACCTGTGTGGGAGGCGAATATGCCAAAAAGATAGAATCCTGCAAAAATTGCCGGGTATACCGGCAATGCTCAGGGGACGAAATCCAGAGCCTGGCCGAAAGTTTTGACGCCATGACACTCTCTTTGAAGAGCAACCTGTCTGATCTGAAGAGAGCAGAAAAAATTCTCAATGAACAAAAGGCCCGGCTCCAAACTATTCTGGACGCGATTCCCGATTTTATCTCCCTCCAGGATGTCCAGGGACGTTATATATCGGTGAACAAGGCCTTCTGCGACATGCTGGGTAGATCCCAGGATCAGATCCTAGGCCGGTTCAACAAAGACCTGTTTCCTTCCGTCATTGCCCAACGTTACGATGATGAGGATGCGTCAGTCCTCACATCCGGCACGCCCCTGGTTAAGGAAAACAAAATCAAAGATCCCCGGGGCATAAAATGGCTCCACGTCGTTAAAATCCCTGTCCCGGGAAAAGACTTCAAGTCCATAGGGCTGGTCTGCAGCGGCAGGGACATCTCCGTGTTCAAGGAGGTCCAGGACCAGCTCACCCATGCCCAGAAAATGGAATCCGTGGGCCGTCTGGCCGCAGGAGTGGCCCATGAAATCAATACCCCTTTGGGCATTATTCTGGGATACGGCCAGCTGCTGCTGGAGGATTTTGAAAAAGAGGGGCAAGTCTACCAGGATGTTTCAGCCATTGTTAAACAAACAAAAATCTGTGCAAAAATAGTCAAGGATCTGCTCAATTTTTCCAGGTCCGATGAAAGCGTGACGTCACAATTTGATATTCATACCGCCCTTGAAGAAGTCATTGAGGTGGTGGAACATACCTTTGGCCTGAACCATGTCACCATACGCCGCAACTTTCACCCAGCCCCCCTGTATTTGAACGGGGATAAGGAAAAGATCAAACAGGTCTTTATCAACCTGCTCCACAACGCCTTTGATGCCATCGACTCCAATGGAGAAATTTTTGTCCGCACCGGAAAAGATGAAACAGGCAAACAGATGAAAATCTGTGTTACAGATACCGGATGCGGCATTGATAAAAAAAACCTGCAAAAAATATTTGATCCCTTTTACACAACCAAGGGGCCGGATAAAGGAACGGGGCTGGGTCTTTCAGTCACCTTTGGCATCATCAAAGAGCACAAAGGGAAAATCAAGGCATACTCCCCCCCGTCAGACAAATCCCTTTCACAGGGGACAGAATTTGTGGTACTGCTGCCCCTGGACAATGAACCTGCAAAAGGAGAACACGATGGCTGAAATACTGGTCCTGGACGACGTGCAGGATGCCGGAGCCCTGATCAAGAGGATACTGGAACGTAAAGGGCACAAGGTTACCCCCTTTACAGAAGAGGAAGAGGCCATTTCCCATGTGGCCAGGGGCGGGACAGACCTTGCCATCCTGGATATCAAGCTCAAAAAAATGAACGGTGTGGAGGTCCTCGAAGAGATGAAAAAAAAGGATTCCGGTATCCGTGTGATCATGCTTACTGGCTATCCCACCATAGAAACGGCCAGGGAAAGCCTGTCCCTGGGAGCAGCAGCTTACTGTGTCAAGCCCATTGACAAAGACGAACTGGAATCAACGGTGGAAGAGGTTCTCAAGACCTGATCACTCCCTGAATAACCTTTAACAAAGGTAGCAATACCCAAATAGATTTTCCGGTTTAAAAATTAAAATTTGGCCATGAATACAAGGACTACGCCCGGGTGTAGCAATCTGTTTGGTATTGACTTTACTCAAAGCTTAGGTGTAAAAAGGCAGGATGAATAGAAAGATATAATCGGCTGTAATGTCGATAAAAACAATAAAGTTTTAACTTTTAAAGGAGAAAAGAGGTTATGAGTAAAAAAATTTTTACCCTCCTGCTGGCTGCAGGAATTGCCGTGGTTTTCACTGCCTCCGGTATTCATGCCGGAACCAAGGCTGAGGATGTTATCACCATGGAAAGCAAACTTTTTGATAAACGTAAAAAAGGGCCGGATTCAAAAAAACCATGCAAACTGGTTGAGTTCTCCCATAAAAAACATCATGAAGAGTACAAACTTTCCTGCGGCGAGTGCCATCATGACAAAGACGGCAAACCCCTTTCTGATCTTAAAGACGGCGATGATGTAAAAGAATGCGAAGAGTGCCACAACCATGCAAAGCCCGGCAGCAAAACCTTCCAGGGCAAATATAAAAACAAACCCGTTGATATCATGCATCTTGAATCAGCCATCCATGAGAACTGCATTGGCTGCCATAAGGAAAAAGGCTTGAAAGTCGGCACCAAATGCGGTGACTGTCATAAAGCAATGTAAGTATTTTGGCGTGGGCGGTTAGTTTACTAACCGTTTACCCAGTGTATATTTCAAGGGGAAGACCGCTTGGTTTTCCCCTTTTTGTTTACTTTTTGGCTCATGTTGCGTTTCAAGGTCTTATTTAACTAAAAGCTCGACAAGAGAATGGAGCAAGGCCTTTCCTCGTTTGCCGGCGTTATGGACGAACTCAAAAAAGCCAAGATAAAACGGGAGCTTCTCTTGTGAAATGCCTCGATGTGGGCGCAACCAACCACGCAGCAGAGACCAGAAGCCTTCCATCGTATTTACATGTACTTCATGGAAACCATCTCCACCCTCGTCTCGGGCCTATTCTCCGGCCCCGTGATTCACGTGCTTATGCTTGTACCCCCACTCTGGCAAGCGATTATAGATCCCGTATTCATCAGCGTAAATCAAAGTCGTTGGCAAAACGGTCGACTTTATCAAGGGCTCAATAGTTACCCGGCGAACATTAGCAAGCATCTGGATTACCACCAGACCGCATCGCACTCAACCCCGCCTTCAAGGGTTACTTGTGGCTTTTTTTTACCACGCCTTCACGAAGTTGGGTGGTCATCTTATGAACATCGGTGCGGTTCGGGTCCAGTTTTTTGGCAATCTGTTTGTTGGACAGGTTCAGCCCCATAAAACAGAGGCACAGTACCCACACTTTAAGGGGTTGATGATGTCCAGCGAAAATGGTGTCCGCCAGATCATCGAAGCGTTTGCTGCAATCTTTACATTCATAACGCTGTTTGGCAGGTTCTTTTTCATCGAATCCCCTTTTGATTACTCGTTTGGAATCACAGAACGGACATTGGCATCCTTCCGGCCAGCGTAACTCCCGAACAGTGCCGTAGCATTGTGCATCATCAATCAGAGTTTTTATATTTACCGGCATCCGCTGTGCTCCTATGGCGAAATGGGTCAAAATATATTGGCGCGTTTGGGCTACAGAGTTCTGGATGCCCAGATGCCGTCTCTGGCTCTTGAATTGGCCCACCAGCATCAAAACGGGCTGAACCTGCTCATCACCGATGTGATTCTGCCGGAAATGAACGGCCGGGAACTGTCCAATAGGATTCAGAGCATCTGCCTGGTATTAAGACATTGTTCATGTCCGGTTATACAGCCAATGTAATAGCTCATCAGGGTGTTCTGGACGATGGCGTCAATTTCATCCAGAAGCCTTTCTCAAAAAAGAATCTATCAAAAAAAGTCCAGCATGTGCTGCATCAGTGATTTTTTCAGAATCCTTTGCTATAATAAACGGCTAAAATTTTTCATCAATTGTTAACCCTAATAACGGAAATACACATGGACGCTTATTCAAATATTGTCAAAAAGGTTATGACCCAGGGCCAGGTCAAGGAGAACCGCACCGGGGTGGACACCATTGCCGTTGCCGGAGCCATGTTTGAACATGACATGGCCCGGGGGTTTCCATTGCTGACCACCAAATATGTTCCCTTTGCCCTTGTGGCAAGCGAACTGGAATTTTTCATCAAAGGCATCACGGATAAAAACTGGCTGAGGGACAGGAACAACCACATCTGGGATGAATGGTGTTCACCGGCCAAAGTCTCCTACGGGCACGATGAAGAAACCAGGAAAAAAATGATGGATGAACGGGAACTTGGTCCTATTTACGGGTTCCAGTGGCGGCATTTTGGCGGTGGATATCAGGCCTGGGACAAAGCACCGGTTCCGACCGGGCTGGACCAACTGAAAAAACTGGTGAACACCCTGAAAACCAATCCCGATGACCGGCGGATGATTGTGTCAGCCTGGAACCCCATGGATCTGTATCAGATGGCTTTGCCGCCTTGCCACTACGGGTTTCAGGTCACCGTTATCAAAGGACGGCTTAATCTGCTGTGGAACCAGAGATCTGTGGATACAGCTTTAGGGCTTCCCTTCAATATTGCCAGCTATGGACTTCTTTTAGAGCTTCTGGCTCTGGAATCGGGGTTCAAGCCTGGTATGCTTGTGGGCTTTTTAGGGGACACCCACATTTATGAAAATCATATTCAGGGACTGACACAACAGCTTGAAAGAAAACCCTTTGCCTTGCCTGGTATCGAAATACCCTCTTTTACCTCTATTTTTGACTGGCAGTACAAGGACACGATTTTAACGGACTACCGGTACCACCCGGCCATCCGGTTTGAGATTGCAGTTTAAAAAATATAAGCCCTGCAAGACATTAAAGTCCGCAGG
Source organism: uncultured Desulfobacter sp. (assembly GCF_963665355.1). GTDB lineage: Bacteria > Desulfobacterota > Desulfobacteria > Desulfobacterales > Desulfobacteraceae > Desulfobacter. The sequence goes on along the minus strand of NZ_OY762229.1, from coordinate 1,128,767 downwards.
GCCTCTTTCTATCCTTATCGGCAATGTGCCTATGGTTGCCTATAGCGCTTCAATGGCTTCCTGGAGTGCAGGCATGAACTCAAGAATATTTTCCACGATACCGACATCAGCAACCTGGAAAATCGGTGCTTTGGGGTTCTTGTTCACAGCAACAATAAAGGGATTGCCCTTTATACCGCCCATGTGCTGGAAGGAGCCGGAAATACCCATGGCCATATAAACTTTGGGCTTAACGGTCTGGCCGGAGGTACCGACCTGACGGGATTTTTCAAGCCATTTGGCGTCAACAATGGGGCGGGAGCAGGAAACCACGGCACCCATGGCATCAGCCAGGTTCTGGGCAATTTCAATGTTGTCTTCATCTTCAATACCCCGGCCAATGGAGACCAGAACGTCGGCTTTGGTGATATCAACATCCCCGACTTCGGCTTCAACCACTTCCAGGAAGGTTCTTTTGGCGGAAAGGTCACCGGTATCACCGGATTTGTCAACCACGGAACCGGAAGCACCGCCGTCAACCGGAGTAAATGCCCCCGGACGAATGGTGATGACAGCGCCGGCAGCCGCATCGCAGGTTACATGGGTGGACACCGCGCCGCCCAGTTCCTGGCGAACAAGCTTTACGGCGGTTCCGTCCATGCCTTCGAAATCAACAACGTCGGCAGCATAGGCTGAATCCAGCTTGATGGACAGACCGGGGGCCAAATCCATGCCAAATGTATCGTGGGGCACCAGGACAATGGCGTCGGCAGGAATGATATTGACCAGGGCTTTTCTCACGATCTCGGCATTGGGATAGGCCATGGCGGGATTGTTAATTTTAATGACTTCTGAATAGGTTTTGGTCAACTCATTGGCCACTTTGTCCAGATCAGCGCCGGAACCGGCAACGACAGCAGTCAAAGATGCACCGGCATCAATTTTTTTTGCAGCATCCGGGAACTCCAGAGCCACATCTTCGGCCACCCCGTTTTTAAATGGAACATATGCAAAAATATGTGTCATGATCAAAGACCTCCTTTGGCTTTCAACTTCTCAATCAGTTTTTCAATAATTTCATCGGTGGAGCCTTCAAGGATTTCAGCGCCTTCACCCATATCAGGTACAAAATAATCCACGCGTTTGGTCTTTGCACCGGCTTCACCCACACTGCCCGCATCCACGCCAAGGTCACCGGCACCCTTTACAGGAATATCGACACTGGCTACCTTGCGGATACCACGGATACCCACATAACGGGGTTCATTGATACCAGTCTGAATGGAAAGCACACAGGGCAGCTCTATTTCGTTCATTTCCTGGTTGCCGCCTTCGATTTCCCGGCCCACTTTAATTTTTCCATCAGCAGGTTCAATCTTGTTCACCAGAGACGCATAAGGGTAATCCAGCATGGCCGCAAGCATGCCGCCAACCTGCCCGGCACCTTCATCGGCCTGGGCTCCGGTAAGGATGAGATCATATTTGCCTTTTTCAACTTCAGCTTTGAGAATGGCAGCAATGCCTTTGCCGTCAGATCCTTCAAAGGCGTCATCGGAAAGAAGAACACCGTTATTGGCACCCATGGCCATCTCACGTCTTAGAACCTCTTCTGCCTCGTCATCACCCACAGTTACAACAGTGACGCTGCCACCCACGTTGTCCACAATCTGGATGGCTTCTTCAACTGCATAGTTGTCCCACTCGTTCACAGAATATACCAGATCATCACGTTCCAGATCGTTTCCTTCGGAATTGAGCTCAAATTCGTTCTCAGCAGTATCCGGAACGCGTTTGACACACACCAAAATTTCCATTATTGCCTCCTTAAAGCATGTTTATACTCTGCCGGGATTTGAAAAATCCCGGCGGATAACTTGTTGTTTTGCGTTGACTACGCTAAATGTTCCTCAATGAGCTGGGTAAAATCAATGGCCTCCATCTCACCCTCTTTTCCGGCCACCTTGATGGCATCCTGGATATTCACCAGACAGAAAGGACAGGCCGTGACAATCACATTGGCTCCGGCTTCCGCTGCCATATTCACCCTGAGAACGCCCATGCGGGTCTCCTCTTCGGGCTCATAAAACAGCATCAGGCCGCCGCCGCCGCAGCAGAAGGAGCGGTCACGGCTTTTTTCCAGTTCCACCCGTGTCAGACCGGCAATGGCATCCATCGCCTGTCTCGGGGATTCATAAATACTGTTATGGCGTCCCAGATAGCAGGGATCATGGTACACGTATACTTTATTCTGGTTTTTACACCGTTTCATCATCAGGTCGCCGGATTTAATCTTTTCAGCCACGATCTCACTGATGTGCTTGACAGGGGGCAAGCCCTTGTAATCGTTTTTTAAAGCATTCAGGGCATGGGGGTCTGCCGTGACGATCTGTTTTACACCGGATTCAAGAATGGCTGCGGTATTCTGGGCTTTAAGATCCTGATAAAGCATCTCTTCACCAAACCGGAGCACCTCGTTGCCGCTGTCTTTTTCATCCTTGCCCAGAATACCGAAATCCACACCGGCTTTTTCAAGGATAACGGAGGTTCTGCGGGCAATGTCCTGGATATTGTCGTCATAGGAGGTGATGCTGTCTACAAAATAGAGGGTCTCGGCACTCTCCTGGCTGAGATCTTTAACAGTATGGGTTTCGGCAAAGGTCTTTTCCAAAGCCCACTCTGCACGTTTCTTCTCCATTTTGCCATAGGGATTGCCTCTTTTTTCAAGGGCTTTAAGGGGTTTTTGAAGGGACTGGGGAACCATGCCCTCATCCACCATGCCACGACGCATGTCAACCATCTTGTCAATATATTCTATACCCAATGGACACTCCTGTTCACAGGCTCCGCAGGTGGTACAGGACCAGATTTCATCCTCTGTATAAATATCCTCCACCAGAAGTTTGTCCGATTTATAAATAACACCGGTCTTAATGGGATAGTTTTTAAAGATAAGGTCCCTGGCCTTTATGGTGATGAACCGCGGGGACAAAGGACGGCCTGCAGCATTGGCAGGGCACTGGTCTGAGCAGCGGCCGCAGTCTGCGCAGGAGTAAAAATCAAGCATGTGCTTCCAGGTAAAATCCTCAAGTTTTTTAACGCCAAAGGATTCCAGGTTATCCAGTTCCTCGTCGGAAATCCCGTATTTAACCGGCTTGATATTGCCTTTTTTTACGCGCATGAAAAATACGTTGAAAATTGAAGTGATGACGTGGAAGTGTTTGCCCAAGGGCAGAAAACACAAAAAGAAGAAAAAGGTAAAATCATGCACATAATACATAAAGATGTGCAGACCCTGGAGAAATTCCAGGGATGCCAGCCTCAGGATCTTTGCAAAAAACCAGGCCAGGGAGAAAAGTGCCGGGAAATGGGCGTCACCACCACTGTTATAGGTGAAAGCAATGGCGGCAGCTTCAAACATGCTTTCCGATATCATCAGGGTGGAGATGATGCCCAGAACAAAAACGGCTTCGGCTGTATGGTCATGACCATATTTTTCAGGCACGGCATAGCGTGCGGGCTTTTCAATGCCCCTGCGGTAGGCTGCGACGATACAGGCCCCAAGAACGGCGGTGGCTGCATAATCTTTTACATAACTGTAAACGACACCCAGAATCCCGTCTAACCCCGGGAAGACATATCCTGGGAATACGCCCATAATAACAAGGCTGATGGAGCGGATGGAAAGGATTAAAAAACCGGCAAAGATAATGATGTGCAGCACCCCGGCCTTCATGTATCTGGGTTGGCGGATCTGACCCAACCAGACGACAATCAGATTTATGATCCGTTTCGGAATATCATTAAAGCGATAATCCGGATTGGCCCGAACCAGAGGGGCAATCCTTCGTGCCATGATGTAGGTAAAGAGCCCTACACCGACAATCGGCAGAAGAAATGATAAAATCATTGTTGGAATAAAACCGAACAACAGATAGTGTGCCGGAGCTATGATCGTAGACATACTTAACTTACCTCCATATTATATTTAACTTGATGAATTCAGGCTCACTGTGCTTTAGTAAACATCAACTTTGCCGTCAAGAAAAAAGCATAAATTTCAGCTCAACGCTACTATCCATCCCCAGAAATGTCCGGATGGATGGTTTTATTTAAATTCATGGAAGAAAAAGAGTGATACGCCGGTTAAGCTCTAAGCCCCCCGGACGCCCGTCATATAAAGGTCCACCAGAGGATCTGCCATAGTCGTCAGATCGTAGCGGCCATGGGCACTGACCCAGGTGGAAATCACACCTTCCACAGCCCCGAGAATAAACCGCTTCACAAGTCCCACAAAAAGATCCTGGCGCATGGTGCCCTCTATCTGGCCCTGTTCTATTATATCGGATAACAGATCAAGGTACATCTTTGAAATATCCTTGATCTGGGACTCAATATCCCGAAGGTATCTCACTTCTGATTGAAAAATAATTGCCATGTTTTTGTCATTTTGAAACTCCTCAAGATGACAGCGAATGAGATTTCTCAGTTTGCTTTCAGCATCTGTGCCTTTGGCCACGGCGGCATTCATTTTTTCAAACACCACATCTGTTTTAAAGCTTAGGAACTGATAAAGGATGTCGTCCTTGTTCTTGAAATAAAGGTATAACGTGCCGTCTGCCACCCCTGCCCGGGCAGCAATCTGTGAAATGGTAGCTTTGTAAAACCCATGCTCTGCAAACACTGCGCCGGCACTGTTTAAAATTTTATGATATTTCTCGGACTTACTTTTTTGCAAATGTGTTCATCCTTCTTTTTCATAAATGAATAACGGGCCATCCATCTAACATTAGATACGTTCAAATGTCAAGTCTTGCTGTGCATTTCAAAAAGAAAGATATTATACTGTTATGTCAGTTGGTTATAATATGATAAAACTATATGTTTTTGACATATCCGGTCGGTTTCGTTTCAGCATTTATCCCAAAAGGCCATGAACATCCATTCATTTCTTTTCTTAGGCTTGATTTTGGATTATTTTAATGCAACAAAAATTATAATTCCTGACTATTCTCAACGAGCAAGATGTTACTCACATATGAAAGGATTTCATCATGACCCACTCACAAAGCGAAGAATACCGCAAACTGCTTGATTACGGAAGACCTCCAAATGTTAAAAAATGCTTCCCCAACTCCGGGGCGCTGATTGTCAGTGGTAAATATATCGATAGGGCCATGCTGGCCAAGGGTCGGTGTATGACCATTGCGGCCAACGGTAGAAATGCTTTTGTCATTAAAGGAACCCTTGCCGCAGCCCAGCGCGCCAATGCGGCCGTTATCATTGAAATTGCGCGCTCCGAAGGCGGGACCGGGGCCTATTGTGCCACCAGTCTGTGGAATATAGCCAGGCAAACTGATGCGTATATGAATGAGATGGGTATAACCATTCCCGTAGCCATACATGCAGACCATTTCGGAATTAAGAACCCCGAGGATGTAGAACCTGCAAAAACCGAAATCCGGTCTTTATTTGATGCCGGCATTACCTCCATTGCCATTGACGCATCCCACATGCCCGATGACCAGAACCTTTTGGCGAATATTGAATTAAATCCGTATATACCTGAATGGGCAGGCCTTGAAACTGAGGTTGGTGAGATAAAAGGGAAAGATGGCCTTTCAACACCTGAAGAAGCCCTGTTTCTCATCCAGGGACTCAATGCCCACGGCATTTTTCCTGACTGGATTGCCCTGAACAACGGTACCACCCACGGCATCGAACAAAGCGATTCCGGCATCAATGTCACTTTGACCAAGCAAATCCATACGGCATTAGCTCCTTACGGAATTTCCGGGGCCCAGCATGGTACATCGGGGAACAATTCCGAGAGGTTGCGCAAAATTGCCCAGGACACAAAGACCACAAAAGCCAATGTTGCCACAGCCCTTCAGATGATCTCCTGGGGGGTCAAGGTGAATGATTTCGGCAATGCTATTATGGATGAATCCGGCAGCTTCATCAAAGAGGCTGGCAAAGGGGTCGCCCGGGCAACCTGGGAAAAGATGTGCGCTTTTGCCGCCGCCAAAGGCTGGCAGAAGGGCAACTTTAAAAATTTGAACCTTCCTTTTGAAAATATTCTGACAGCCCAAGATTCCACTGTTCGGGAACGGATGGTAAAAAATGTTGAATCATTTGTGTTTACGCTGCTCACCGATGTATTTAACGCAACCGACACAGCCGACCTTATAAAAACAGCAATTCTTGAAACCCAGTCATGCACACCAGGCTTTAAATCTGAAAAAATTGAACAAGAAAATGAATGGACCCAGGAAAAAATTATTCATAAGGCGTCCAAAATCACAGCGGATAAAGGCCCTAAAGGAAATTTTGATGATTAACATTTTTTCTAAAGTTTTAATTTCACCACGCCGATACTGGGTTTAAGGAGAAAATTAAAATGCAGATACCTTCATACCAAATACAAAATGTCTTGAAAGTGTATTCAAGGCAATTCAGCCAGGGCAAACTGCTGGGTAAGAACAAATACAGCGATGCCAATAAGGTTTCTGCGGACAGTGTCAGCATCTCTTCGGAAGGAAAGCGCCAGGCCATTATAGATAAGGTCGCAAGCAACATTGTTGATAAAATTATCACCGAAGGTCCCAATGAGCAGGACCAGACACAGATCACCGATCAGATTGAAAAAGAGATGGGAAAAAAAATTGATTTTACCAAAGGTAGAAATCAATTCACATACACCTCGGTTGATGAAAACAATAATAAAGTTGTCCAGACCCTGTCCGTTGAGGATTCCAGATTTGTTGTTGAGCGGATGACGGAACTGGCGCGCCAGGTGGCTGATTCTAACATGGAATCCCAGGAGGATCTTTAATATGAAAATTACTTCCCCAGCGCAGCAATATATTAATCAAAGTTACGCTGCAAACAACCCCAACACCACCGCCAATACTTCGGCGGACCAGGGCAAAAAATCTGAAGAGACTCCTTCAGACAGGATTAATCTGTCCTCCACCACCAGGGATCTTGGAAAAATTTTAGCCGCGTCAACCGAAGGACCCGAAGGCCGGGACGAAGTGGTTAAAAAGATTAAAGAGCAGGTACAGGCCAATCAGTACACAGTGAATGCCGAGCAGATAGCGGAAAAAATGATCGGTTCCATTGTGAACAAAGTAGGATAGCTTGGCGGCATTTTTTTCCCTCTTGCCTGATGAATCAATGCCGTCAGGCCGGAGGGATTTTTATTTTATCATGTTAACATATTGATTTTTAATATAAATTATATTAATTTCCCGTTATTATATATTTAAAATATTATCGGCGCGTTTATTGCACTACTCTTCCTTAAAAAGGAGGATAATATGACAAGTATCAACAACATCCAAGGTATCACCCAAATACTTGACAGCCAGTCCAATCAGGTATCCAAGGCCGGCACGCAGACACAGGGGTTTGAGTCTGCGCTTAACTCCGCACTGACTAAACCACAAGAAACTAATGAAGACACACAACTCACTGAATTAGGTGAAATCTTTGCGCCGGCCTTTGACATCCAATCTGTATCTGAGATTGTTACGAATAAAACCGACAAACTGTTGAACAGCCTGGAAAACTATGCATCCCAGCTTGATGATGCCAGTGTCTCCTTAAAGGATATTCAACCCGTACTTGAAGAACTCAATGAAGATGCCGCATCCTTATTGGAAGAAACTCTGTCTTTAGGAGAAGATGACCAGGACCTTATAGATATTGCCACCAGCACCGCGGTTACTGCAAAAACCGAATATCTGAAATTCCAGAGGGGTGATTACCTGTAAGCGAAAGAGCAAAATGGCCTGATACCCCAATTATATAGGTAAATTCAGGCCTTTTTTTGCATACACCTGTTGTTTGGCTGCCTGCCAGTGCTTTTCCTTTTCTTCGGAAGGCATCTGTTTTAAATCAAGACCTTGTTTTTCAAGGGACTCTTCCATAATTCTGAATCGTTGCTCAAACTTGGACGTGGAGCGATAAAGCGCCGTTTCAGGATGAAAGCCGGCAAATCTTGCCACATTAACGAGGGAAAAAAGGATATCACCGAATTCAAGCATGGCGGCATCCCGGTCACTGGAGAGAGCAGCCTCAAATTCATGTATTTCCGAAACAGCCGTCTCCAGCACCTGATCCAGGCTGTCCCACTCAAATCCGGCTTTTACAGCAGATTTGGAAACTTTCAAAGCCCGCAGCAGTCCCGGCATCCCGCTGGGCACATTGTCAAGAACCGAACGTTTTTCGAATGAAGAGGAGCCAGCCTTTTCTTCGGCCTTAATATTTTCCCATTGTTTGTTTAACCCGTCTTCGGACGTAATCCGACTGTCACCGTAAACATGGGGATGACGGCGAATCATTTTTTCGGCCACTGCATTGACCACCCGGTCAAAGGAGAATCTGCCGGAGTCGGCATATATTTCCATAATGAAAAGAACCTGAAAAAGAACGTCCCCAAGCTCCTCTAAAATGTTATCCCCATCATCTTTGACAATGGCTTCTTCCAGTTCGTATAACTCTTCTGCCAGGCATTTCCACATGGTGGACGGGGTCTGTTTCCGGTCCCAGGCACATCCATTCTCCCCCCTAAGTCTTCGGATGATCTCAAGCAGGGGAATTATTGTTTCCACTTCTTCTTTAATCCTTCCAGCTCTTTACTAAAATCCATTTTGATATTTTGGGAAATAAACAGGGTCAGGGCATCAGCGCCCCGGGCAAGATAAGGAGCCGTGCGGGATGTCGCCATATAGTCACTGCCGTTGGGCACAAAGCTTGTAATTAATATAAATATGACGGTCGTGACAAGCAGGCCTTTGGCAGCTCCGAAGATCACACCGAATGTTCTGTCCACCCAGCCCAAAAACACAATCTTCATCAGTTTGCGGATCAGGGTACCCACAAGCCCCACAGCAATGAGAATCAGACAGAACAATAAAAAAAAGCAGACAAGCTTTTGAATCTGCGGGGATGAAATCCATGAATCAATGTAGGGAATCAACCGGGGATAATAGGTATTGGCCCCGTAGAAACCGGCCACAACACCCACGATACCGCAGATCTCCCGGACCAGGCCTTTAAAGCCTCCCCGAACAAGACAGAACCCTACGATGATCAATACGCAAAGGTCAAAAAAATTCATATATTCCCTTAATTTGATTAAGTTAAGATTCTAAAATATAGACAGATAACAGCAGGGCAAGTTACCAGTCAAGATTTTTATTGACCTTTAAACCAATAAAATGCACCCTATGGTCCATGAAAAATTTTGAGTTCCAAAACATTGCCCTTGCCCAGAAACTTTTTGGGACACACAATGTCAATCTGGAAAAAATCGCCCGGGCTTTGGGGGTTAAAATAAACTCAAGGGGCGGTACAATTTCAGTCAGTGGTCCGGAAAAAAAAACAGACAAGGCAATTGACCTGATCAGTCAGCTTTATGACCTTCTGGAAGAAAAAATAAGGCTGACACCAGCTGTTTTAGATGCAGCCATCAATGCGGTTCAACGCGATTCTTCCCCGTCATTGAAAAAAATTTTTACCACCATAATCGTGGTAACGGCCTCAAACAAGCCCATCACGCCCCGCACACCAACCCAGCTGACCTACACCGAGGCTATAAAATCAAATGATATCCTTTTCGGAATCGGCCCGGCCGGTACCGGCAAAACCTATCTTGCCATGGCCATGGCCGTTGCAGCGTTAACAAAGGGTGACGTAAAAAAAATCATTCTCACCCGCCCTGCGGTGGAAGCAGGCGAGGCGTTGGGTTTTCTTCCGGGGGATCTGGCTGAAAAAATAAACCCATATTTACGGCCTCTGTACGATGCCCTTTATGATATGCTTGATTTTGAGAAATCCAGAGCATATATTGAACAGGAAATTATTGAGATCGCACCCATAGCGTTTATGAGGGGCAGAACCCTGAATAATGCGTTTATCATCCTGGATGAGGCCCAGAATACTAGCTGCCAGCAGATGAAAATGTTTTTGACCCGGATTGGATACGGTTCCAAGGCCATTATTACAGGTGATATTACCCAGACCGACCTGCCCTCAGGGAAAAAATCGGGGCTGGTGGAAGCCAGAAAGCTGCTTGCCCATATACGGGGAATCTCATTTATAGAATTTTCAAAGGAAGATGTTGTCAGGCACCGGCTGGTGTCCGATATCATAGACGCTTATGAAAAAAGCAAATAATCAGGGTTGGTTTAAACGGGCCGGGCAAGCCCTGTCCTCCACCCCGTATTTCCCGCTGGTTTTGTTTTTTCTGGTGGTGACCCTGTTTGCCCTCGCCCAGATATTTGACCACACCACAGAATCATATAACTATAAAATAGGGGACGTGGCCGCCAGAGACATTAAGGCCACCAAAGATTTTTTTATAGAAGACAAGGCCACCAACCTGGCCAAAATGAGTCAAGCCAAAACCTCAATCAGAGCTGTGTACGATTTTGATGCCGATCAGTTAAACGATATCACCGCCGGCATTGCATCTGCCATGCATGCCGGACAGCAGATGTTTCAATCCCAGGATATTGGCACCCCGGACCCGCCGGAACCAACCTTTTCCATGGCCATGGCATTTAAGCCCGAATTTGAAAAAAAAATGGGTGTAGAAATTTCCAACGGTGCGTTTCAGATTCTGTTCAAGGAAAAATTTTCCGAAGACATTACAGAATATCTTGGGGCCATAATGGAGGAAATTCTGATTACCGGGGTTGTGGGAAATAAAGAAATCCTTCTGGCTGAAGAAGAAAAAGGTATCACGCTTAGAACGATTCAATCCCACGAGGAACATGTTGTTACCAACCTGAAGGTGTTTTACGGACCGGACCAGGCCAAAACCATGGTAAGAATCGTGGGCCAGCCCATCCTGAAAGGCGTCAACTACAGCCTGGCCAATCTTGTTGTGGATATATGCCAACGGCTTTTGCGGCCCAATATCACCCTGAATAAAAATGAGACGGAAAAACGCATCAGAGACGCCCAGGCACGTATCAAACCCACCCTTTACCAGATCAAGGCCGGCGAAATGATCATTCGGGAAGGGGAGCGGGTTGATGAATTCAAACTGGCCAAACTCAATGCGTTAAACGAACAGGTCAAGGAGAAAAATTTAATCACGACCATCACTGGTATCTGCATGTTTACCAGTTTATTACTTTTTGTGATCTATTTTCTTTACCTCAAAGATCATCCAAAACTCAGACGGGACATGAACAAACATATGACCTTTCTGACCCTGGGCCTTCTGCTTTATATCGGATTTACCGAACTTGCCGTGTACATTGCCCATGCCTCAAAGCCGGAGATGTCCGGGGAAATGGCCTCAAGAGCTTTTTATATGGTAGTGCCCTTGCCGGCTGCGGCCATGATCACCTGCATTTTTCTGGGGTTCGACATTGCCCTGTATTTTTCTGTGGTGCTTTGCAGTTTATGCACAATCTCATTTGGCTGCGGATTCCAGGTCTTTTTGTTCTTTTTTCTGTCCAGTATTTCAGCCACCTACTGGATCAAGGAACGAAATGAGCGCTACCATTTCATTGTTGCCGGGTTTAAACTGGCGTTGTTCAATGCTTGCCTTGCCATTGCTTTGGGGTTTTTCATGCCCTCCCAGGTCCCGCTGGGCATCTTGTTTAAGCAGGTGACAATGGCGGTGGGCGGGGGTGTATTTGCGGCCATTCTTACAGTGGGTTTTACGCCTTTAATCGAAGTGCTGTTCAATTACACCACGGCTGCAAAACTGATGGAATTTTCCAATCTGGACCAGCCTCTGATTAAAAAACTGATGATTGAGGCCCCGGGCACTTACAATCACAGCGTCATCGTTGCAACCCTTGCCGAAGCAGCGGCATCTGCCATCCATGCAGACAGTTTAAAGGCCAAGGTCATGGCATATTACCATGACATCGGCAAACTGGACAAAACCATGTATTTCATTGAAAATCAGTCCGATGGCCGAAACCGTCATGATAAGCTCTCCCCGTCCATGTCTGCCCTGATCCTCATCGGGCATGTGAAAAAAGGCGTGGAAATGGCCAAAAAATATAAACTGGGAAATGAAATTGTGGAAGGCATTATCCAGCACCACGGCACATCCCTGATAAAATATTTTTATAACAAAAGCCGCAAAGCCGGAAATGAAAACATCAATGAAGACGATTTCAGATACCCGGGACCCAAACCCCAGACAAGGGAAGCAGGCATCGTCATGCTTGCGGATGTGGCAGAGGCCGCGACCAGGGCACTTGAGCGCCCCACTCCATCCAGAATTCAGGGCCGTGTAAAAGAGCTGATTAATGATATTTTTGCAGATGGTCAGCTTGAAGAGTGCGAAATGACCCTGAAAGATCTGCATCAGATCGCTAAAAGTTTTAATACGATTTTAACCTCTATTTATCACAGCCGCATCGAGTACACGGACAAACCCCAGGACAAGAAGAATGGAAAATCTAAGGATACTGATAGACAACCACCAAGAGGAGAGGCTCCCCACAGCGCTCCTGCACAAAAAGATCGAACAGATCTTAAACGCCTTGGGCTGTAATGACCATGAACTCTCCATTGTTATCACTGATGATGCCCAGGTCAGGGATCTGAACCGGACATATCGGGGCAAAGATACATCCACCAATGTGCTCTCTTTTCCCATGCAGGAGGGTGAATTTTCAGACATTACCCCGGGACTTCTCGGGGACGTGGTCATCTCCCTTGATACGGCCCGGGCAGAGGCCCAGGAGGCAGGGATTTCCACCGATGAGCGGATCTCTCAACTATTGATACACGGAATCCTTCATCTGATGGGCTTTGATCATGAACTGGGTGAGGAGCAGGCCCGGGAAATGGAAGAAAAAAGTCTGGAGCTGCTCAGACGTATTGAAAAAAATCCCGACCTGCCCGCATTCTAAAAAAGATGAAAGGATATCAAAATGGCTGAATTAGCAGTAAATGTAGACCATGTGGCAACCCTGCGTCAGGTCAGGGGCGTCAAATATCCTGAGCCGGTTCAGGCGGCTCTGGCCGCAGAAACCGCCGGGGCAGATGCCATTGTGGTCCACCTCAGGGAAGACCGTCGCCACATCCAGGAACGAGATGTTCGACTGCTCTCCCAGACAATAAAAACCCGATTGATACTTGAAATGGCAGCCACCAGTGAAATGCTGGGCATTGCCCTGGATATTAAACCCCAGACCGTTACCCTGGTGCCGGAAAAAAGAGAAGAGCTTACCACCGAAGGCGGACTTGATTTAATTACCCACTCAGAACATATTCGTCAGGCCGTAACTACTTTGAAAAATGCTGGAATTAAAGCCTGTATTTTCATTGATCCTGACCTGGACCAGATCAAAATGGCCCATAAAATTGATGCCGACTCCATTGAAATACATACAGGCGCATTTTGCGATGCCGCAACCTCGTACGACCGGGAAAGGGAATTTGCAAGAATTGTGGATGCGGCAAAGATCGGTACCCGCCTGAACATAGGCGTCCATGCCGGGCACGGAATCTGCTACCACTCAATCAAAGCATTCAAAGGGTTGTCAGAGATTACTGAATACAGCATCGGACATGCCATCATCTCCAAAGCCATCATGGTAGGTATGGACACAGCTGTCAGGGATATGGCGCAATTAATTAAAGATATTTAATTTACATTTGCTCCAGAGGCCTGGTATAGTTTTTCTAATCAAAATCATTTACAAAATAATTCCAATACCGGGGCACCATGCCCCGGTGAATAATTATCATAATGCACCAGATCAAAATTCATCAGGAAACGCTTCTCATTATAGATGATGAGAGTTCCATCAGGCAATGCCTGTCCATTCTGTTCGAGAGCAAGGGGTACCGGGTGTTGACGGCAGAAAACGGCCAGGCAGGCCTGGATCTGTTTTTTCGGGAAAACGTGGATGTGGTCATTACGGATCTGCGAATGCCGGTCATGGATGGCCTTGAGGTCATGCGGACCATCCATAAATCAGACCCCGATTTTCCCATGGTCGTAATCTCGGGGGTCGGAAAAAAACAAGATATAATCCAATCCCTTAAAATGGGCGCCAAGGATTATATTTCCAAACCCATACTTGATCTTGACATCATTGTTCATGTCGTCAGAAAGGTCCTGGAAAACCGACGGTTGGCTTACGAAAACCAGAGATATAAAAATCAACTGGAAAAAAGAGAGGAACAGTACAGGACCATTACCGAACAAATTGCCGAAGGTGTACTCACCATAGATGCCCGGGAGAATATCACCTTTGTCAATCCGGCATTCTGCAAAATGATGGGCTATCCGGCAGACAGACTTTTAGCAATGAATCTTGAACAAATCTCCACCCCGGACAGTTTTCTGGTCGTGCTGGAACAGACCCAGATCCAAAAAAAAGGTGAAACAAGCAGGTATGAAATACAGCTGGTACATGCAAACGGAGACCCCGTACATGTGGAACTAACCTGTAGCCCCATGAACCTGGGTCAGGGCCGGTCTTACGCCGGTGCCATTGTCATGGCCCGGGACATATCCCGACGCATTGCGCTGAAGAACCAATACGAGAAATTTATCAAACATCCTTCGAGCATGCCCGAGCATGCCATTGCCATCTGTGCCAACTGCAAGAAAATAAGAGGAAAGGACCGCCTATGGCGGGACATTGAAAAAGCGTTTAGCCACCTGGTCTTTTCCCACGGCATCTGCCCGAATTGCTGCGAACAACTGTATCCGGGCATCAACTTTGAAGACACAGACGACGATACGGGCAATGTCTCAGTTTAGAGGAACCCTGCCGCCTTTGCGGCGTGACTCACGCCACATTCATTGTTAGAACCTGAAGATAAAAACCTATTTTTCAACGCATCCGGACTCTTATCCATCAAAAAACCCTGTCCTGCCCACACCAGAAGGTCTTCGTCATTGTAATCATTACCCACGGCAGCCACCATTTCCCGGTCAACACCAAGATGCCGGGCCAGCCACTTTGCAGAGTCACTTTTACTGACACCCAATGGAAACACCTCTATCCATGAAGACTTGTGATCCAGAGGAGATGTGGCTTGAATCACGCTGAATCCGGACAGTTCAGCACGAAGGGCATTAAGTTGTTCCCGGGTCAGTTCGTCGGGCACAATGGCCAGGACTTCCGTGGACTGGTCATAGATCATATTTTCCGTCCCAAAGGGTGTAGCGAAATCCGGATACATGGCCATTCGCCGGATAAAATCCGGATTGTCTCCGGATATAAATTTAAACAGAAAATATGATGTGTCGGGAATGGCCTTGTGGATCATATAATCAAAGCCCAGACGATCAAAGCAGGATGCAATTTCCAGGACCCCATCTTTAGGAATGGCACAGGCCCGGATCAGCTGATCTCCGGGCCAAGCCATGATACCGGCACCTGTGGAAAAAATCAGATAATCCAGGGGCAGATCTTCCGGTTCAAGATTCATATGTCTAAGGGCGCGCCTGAAGGAATAAAGGCTGCGCCCCGTGGCAATAACCGTTATGACACCGGCAGATCTTAATTGGACCAGGGTATCCAGGTCCCGGCTACGAATACGCCTGTCATCTGTAAGCAGAGTGCCGTCAAAATCGGTGATAAACATTGCCGGCATTTTAATGCAAGGAAGCCACCCTTATTTTTTTTTCTCCAGAGCTTTGCGTAAAATGCTCTCCATGGATCCAAATGAGGAACTGCCCTTGGCGCTTTTTGCAAACTGTTTCCAGTTGTCTGAGGATTTCTGGTCAGGAGGTGCCAGGGTCATGCGCCGATTATCCTCATCCACCTCCTGAATCAGAACTTGAGTCGTATCTCCGGGTTTCAATGATTCAAGTTTTCCTGCATCAGGGGACTGGCGCAGGTTTGACATGGGCATCAAGCCTGTAATGCCGGGCTCCAGACGGATAAACAGCCCAAAACCTTCCTTTTTTTCCAGGGTGCCTTCCACAACACTGCCCATGGGATATTTGGCAAGAACACCTGTCCAGGGATCGCCTGCCGCATCTTTCATGCTCAGAGAGATGCGTTTACTGTCCATGTCAATGGCCTTGATCATCACCTGAACGGTATCCCCCACGCCAACCTCATCATCGGGGCGCAGGACCCTTTTTATATGGCTCATTTCAGATACATGGACCAGCCCGTCAATGCCCGGAGAAATTTCCACAAACGCTCCGAAAGAGGTCAAACGGACCACTTTCCCGCTCACCTGGTCTCCGACACTGAAGGTGATGCCGATGTTATCCCAGGGGTTACCCGAAGTTTGTTTAACGGAAAGGGAAATTTTAGGGGAATCGGAAAGGGGTTTTTCAATTTTTAACACCTTGACAGGCAGAATATCATCCACCCGGACCACCTCTTCAGGCTTTTCCACCCGGGACCAGCTTAATTCGGAAATGTGGGCCATGCCCTCCACGCCGGGCGCAAGCTCAATAAATGCGCCGTAGGACATCAGTTTGGTCACCTTGCCCTGAACCGTATCGCCTTCGGACAGTTCTTTCATGAACGCGGTACGCTCCTCTCTGATCTGTTCGTTGAGAAGTTCCCTGCGGGAGACAACAATATTCTTGCCCTTTTCTTCATACCTGGTAATCAGAAAATGAAGGGTCTGCCCCTTAAAATCCTCAGGGGTTTCCACATATTTGACATCAATCTGGCTCACCGGACAAAATGCTCTTTTACCCAGAACATCCACGGAAAAACCGCCCTTGACAACACCGGTCACCCGGCCTTCAACAGGGGTATGACCGTGATAGGCATCTTCAATCATGGCAGCCATCCCAGCCCCGGAAACCGCCTTGGACAGAATCACTTCGCTTTCGCTCAGTGAAACCACGTACAGTTTGAGCATGTCACCCACGGAATACTGAAATTCACCATTTTCATCCAAAAGTTCGGACTTATCCACCACACCGTCGGACTTTGTCCCTGTGTCCAGGTAAACTGAATTTTCTCCAATGGAAATGATCTGGCCTTCCACCATATCTCCGGGTCTGAATTCCCGGCCGATTTTTGAATCATAGGCATCAAGCATCTGTTCAAAGCTCATTTCATTGATGCCTTGGTCAGTGTTCTGGGTGTTATCGTCCTCAAACCTGTCGTTCATTTTGCTCTCCCGGCCACTGATGGGTCCGTTGTTAATTGGGTTTTCGCCAAAAAAATTTGGGTCATAATACAATCATTAAATTTTGTCGAAACAAAACAATGTCTAATAAAACAGTTGAGCATAAATGTCTACTCCGAGATGCAGGACGATGGGAAATCGAAATTGACAGCCGGCAGCCCGATGTCAATTTTACCGGTTTATGCTGAGATATCCGGGATTAATCGCCATTATTATTTTCAAACCCATCGAAATGATTCTTTTTTTAAAAAATATTTGCTTCTTATTTCTTCTCAATCAAAAAATTCTATGATAAATATTTTGTCAAATACCTTTACAAGGAGAACAATCGTCTCATGGAAGATAAAAAAACGCAAAAAAAGCAAACACCTTCTCCGCCTCAGATGAGTCCCTATGTGTTTACTTTTTTACTGTTAGGATTCGGTTTGTGGTGCTTTTGGGACGGGTGGCTGACGACGGACCCTGAAATGGCCGAACATGCGCTTTTCAACCAGGTGTTGAGCGCAGTGTTGATTCCCTGGGGCATATGGGATTTTTTTAAAGTCAAAAAATCTAAAAAAAACAATAACCGCGCCACGGATACCCGGGGATGTACAACAACAGACGAAAGATAGGATATCCATGGAATATATAAACCAGCCAAAAGGAAACCTGCTCCTTAGAACCCAGACAATGCCGGCAGATACCAACGCCAACGGAGATATTTTTGGCGGATGGGTCATGTCCCAGATGGATATCGCAGGGGGCATCCTGGCCAAGGAGATCTCGGGTGGACGCGTCGTGACCATTGCTGTGGAAGGAATGAAATTTATCGAACCTATTCAGGTGGGAGATATCTTTTGCTGCTATGGTGAAGTGGAAAAAATAGGAAATACCTCCATTACATTGAAGCTCGAAGTATGGGTCAAACCCATACTGCACCCCGGTGGTGTGGAGCGTTATAAAGTTACCGAAGCCAGATTCGTGTACGTTGCCATTGATGATGATCATAAAAAAAGGCAAATTCCAAAAGACAAACCGGCTTCATGGTAGTCCGTAAAAAAAGAAGCCTGGACACCTATCTCCCCAATTGCCCACTCAGTCTATAGGCGGTAAAGCACAAAAAAGCATGTGAGATCTTTTCAAAGAGTTTGCCTGAAGAAATCCTTGCTCTCCATTAGCCCGGCTGTTTTTTTAAGGGTTTGATTGCTTTTTTCCTGAATTACGTTATGTTTAATGTGGTTATTTAATATGGAGCAGTTTGGAGAGTATGGCCTGAACATGGTGTATGAATTTGATTTCAAAGCGGCCCAGGAATATGATGCCTTTTTTGAAAAGGGCCGGGCCAGGCACTGCCTTGACCTTGAGATCAAACTGATCACCTCCCTGATCGACCCCACGCCCGACAAACGCCTCCTGGACATTGGCTGTGGTACGGGGTTAAGCCTTGAACCCTTTATGGATCTGGGCATGAACCTGACCGGAGTTGACCCATCTGCGTATATGCTGGATAAGGCTGCTGCCCGGCTCGGACATCGTGTTGAGCTGCACCGGGGTACGGCCGAGGATTTGCCTTTTGACGATAACGCCTTTGATACGGCGTTACTGTTTTTCAGCCTTGAATTTTCAGACCGGCCGGCCAAGGTTATTGAAGAGGCATGCCGGGTGGCCCGGGAACAGGTCGTGATAGGTGTTCACAATCGATATGCCCCCCAGAATATGGTCCGGCGGGCCAAAGGTTTCTTTTTTCCGGATATGTACAGCCAGGCCCGTTTCTTCAGTGTATGGGAGTTGAAAGTCATGATGACATCAATATTGGGAAAAGTTCCCATGAAGTGGCGGACAACCGTACAATTTCCGTTTATGTCGGGGCGCCTGGTCTCCAGGGTGGAAAGTTGGCACCTTCTCCAGTGGTCTTACTGGGGCAGTTTCATTGGTATACGCATAAAGCCTGTGCCCACCTTTCGCACCCGGCCCCTGGTTCTGAAAATTCGAAACAGCAAATCATATAAGCCGGCCACAGGCCTGGCGTTAGGATTCAAGGGAAAAAAATGATACGTGCCCGCCTTTATGAAACCTTGTCCGGGGGTGGGGTCAAATGTCTGGCCTGCAACCATTACTGCAAGATTAAACCGGGGCAAACCGGCGTGTGTGGTGTCCGGGAAAACAGGAATGGTCAGCTTTTTTCCCTGGTGTATGACCGGGTGGTGGCAGCCAGTGTGGATCCCATTGAGAAAAAGCCCATTTTTCATTTTAAACCCGGCTCGCGTTCTTTTTCCATTGCCGCGCCCGGATGTAATTTTAATTGCCGGTTCTGCCAGAATGCTGATATTTCCCAGGTCCGTGACCAGGGTGCAGATCCTTTCTCCGGCCGCCTTGCAGGCCAGGCAATGACGCCCGAGGCGATTGTCGCAAAGGCGGTGGAACTCGGGTGCCAGAGTATTTCCTATACCTATACCGAACCCACAGTTTTTTTTGAACTGGTTCTGGACACAGCAATGCTGGCAAAGGATGCAGGACTGGCCAATATCCTTGTGACCAACGGATTTATGAGCCCAAAACTTCTGCAGGCCTCCGCTGCTGTGCTCGATGTCGCCAATGTGGATCTTAAATCCTTCAGCGATGCATTTTACATCAAATATTGCAACGGTCGCCTGGAACCGGTCAAGCAGACACTGAAGACCATGGTGGATTTGGGTCTTCTGGTGGAAGTCACCACCCTGGTGATCCCGGGGCTCAATGACGACCCAGGCGAACTTGAGCAGATGGCGTCCTTTATAGCCGGGGAGTTGGGGTCTTCCACCCCCTGGCACCTGTCCCGGTTTCATCCCGCGTACCAGTTGACGCAGATCGGTTCCACACCTGTGGAAACCCTTGAAACAGCCTGCGACATCGCACTTTCAACCGGACTTGTTCATGTGTACACCGGCAATGTGCCCGGAGCCAGGGAAAATACCTGTTGCCCAGCCTGCGGAAGGACTGTTGTCAAACGATTTGGCTATACAGTGGAAAATCTTTTAACCCAGACCAACAAATGTCCCGGGTGCGCAGCGCCTGTGTTCGGGATATATTGAAAAATATTTTGTATGCGTTCAGCAGCCGACATTCTGGATACCATCCAGGTACGCCATCCCATTTCCCATATCCTCGACACACTTTGGGCCGAGGGATTTCAAGCCTTTCTGGCCGGTGGGGCAGTTCGGGACGCCCTTCTGGGCACAGACCCCGCAGATGTGGATATCCTGACCAATGCCCTGCCTGAAGATCTGACCCGCCTGTTTGCCGACCAGCAACCTAAATATGTAGGAAAATCCTTTGCCGTAACCCTGGTCAACAGAGTTGAGGTGGCAACCTGCAGGCCGGCAGATCAAAAGGCAAAGGGGGCCGGCCATACCTTTCCGGCCACAGATCTCGGTCGTCGGGACCTCACCATCAACAGCATGGCCTGGGACCCTGACACCCGAACCCTGGCCGATCCCTTTGGCGGACAAAAAGATATTGAACATAAAGTGATCCGGTTCACCCGGGATCCCGTTGACCGAATTGAGGAAGATCCCGTGCGTATGGTCAGGGCCTGCCGGTTTGCGGCCCGTTTCGGGTTCAAAATGGCGCCGGACGCCTTTAATGCCATCCGTGCCCATGCCCATAAAATTACTGCCGAAGGGGCCGCTGACCGGATTCAAAGGGAAATTATAAAAGCCATGGACATGGACAAGCCTTCCGGCTTTTTCAACTTGCTTCATGATACCGGACTTCTTGCCCTGATTCTGCCAAGCCTTGACCGTTGCTACGATCTGGATGGCGGCCCCCACCACGGCGAAACCGTATTTGAGCATAACCTTATGGTGGGAGATGCCCTGCCGGCATCCATGCCCATACTCCGGCTGGCCGGTTTTCTCCATGACACAGGGAAAGCGGATGCACTGGAAATCAAGGAGGGGCGAAACACTTTCCCCGGGCATCAGAAATTCACCCAGGCCCTGATGGCCGACCTTGAGCGTCTTCGGTTTTCCGGAAAGGAGATGGACCGTATCTACGCCCTGGTTCGGGGACACATGCGTCCATTGAAAGCAGACACTTCCCTCAAAGCGGTACGCAGGCTTCTGGTCATGCTGAATGATCTCAATCTCTCCTATCAGGATTTTTTACGCATGCGCATTGCCGATAAAAAAGGCAATATGAATCCGGTCAAAAAGCCGTATACCCTTGGGGACATCCGTCTGCGCCTGGGTAAAATCCTGGATGCCCTTGATGAGCACCCCCCGTTTAATGTTAATGCCCTTGACATTTCAGGTAAGGAGATCCAGGAGATTCTGGGCCTGCCCCAGGGGCCGGCCATTGGAAAGGTGAAGGATTTTTTATTTGAGCAGGTACTGGATGACCCGTCCCTGAATCAAAGGCCGACCCTGGAAGACCTGGTCCGGCAAATGGCCCGAAACAACTTTACAGATTCAGATGGCAAGGCTATAAACTAGACCCGGCAGCAGCCATGGTGACAATACTGAATAGACGACACGTTTAAAGATTATTTACGACAGGGGATATATTATGGGGGATATTGTTCTTATCAGCATTACGGGCAAGGACAGAAAAGGTCTTACCGCCCGGATTTCAACCATCCTTGCCCAGTATCGGGTGAGCATTCTGGATATTGGGCAGGCTGTTATCCATGAACATATCTCTTTGGGCATGCTGGTGGATATTCCCTCTCCCCAGGATTTTTCTCTGATGTTCAAGGATCTGATTTTTGAGGGACACAAAATGGGTCTGGCCGTGGATGTTGTGCCCGTGGATCCTGGTGAATACGAAACCTGGGTCCAGACCCAGGGCAAAGAGAGAAGAATTATTACGGTCATGGGCCGGGCCATTACCACTGCCCAGATTTCGGCTGTCTCCTCCGTGATTACCGATCATGATCTTAACATTGACTCCATTACCCGTATGTCCGGCCGCAGATCCCTGAAAAGACCGCAGGTACCCCCCATGGCCTGTATCCAGTTCGCCGTATCCGGAACACCCAAAAGTATCCCTGAAATGAAGGGCAGATTCATTCACATATCCCGGGATCTGGGTATTGATATATCCTTTCATGAGGACAATATTTACCGTAAAAACCGCAAGCTGGTTGTATTTGACATGGATTCCACACTGATCCAAAGAGAGGTGATTGATGAATTGGCAAAATTGGCGGGTGTAGGCGATCAGGTGGCCCGGATCACGGAATCCGCCATGCGCGGAGAAATTGATTTTAAGGAGAGTTTCAGACGGCGTGTGGCCTTGCTGAAGGGTTTAAAGGAAAAGGATATCCAGGGCCTTGCCCGGACCCTGCCTCTCACCGATGGGGCCGATCTTGTTACCCGGACCCTGAAGAGGCTGGGTTATAAGCTTGCTATCCTTTCCGGCGGTTTTACCTTTGTGGGTAATTATCTTAAAGAAACCCTGGGTTTTGATTATGTATTTGCCAATACCCTTGAAATAGAGAATGGGGAAGTCACAGGGCAGGTTACCGGAGAAATTGTGGATGGCCAGAAAAAGGCGGATCTTTTACGCGAGCTTGCAAAAAAAGAAAATCTATCCATACAGCAGACCATTGCCGTGGGTGACGGAGCCAATGATCTTCCCATGATCACCATTGCCGGACTCGGTGTGGCCTTTAACGCCAAGCCTATTGTCCGGGAAAAAGCGGCCAATACCATTTCCACCATGGGCCTGGATGGACTTTTGTTCCTGCTGGGAATTCATGAGCGCGAGATTCCTGATCCGAAAAACATTAATTGAAAGTCATATATAAAAATTACTGAAACACCTGGGCATTGAGCCAGGATTTTTAATTCGCTAACATTAAAAAAGGAAAAAAAATGAACAAAAAAGCGATCACAATCAGCCTTGCCGTCTGCATTACTGTTACTGGACTGTCTTTGATCCCGGTATCCGGCGTAATGGCCCAGGATAAGGGGCGGCCTGAACTGACACTGAACGGCGGCAGCAAAGGACCGGTCCTCTTAAAACACCAGCTCCACCAGGCAGTGATACAAGACTGTGCGGTCTGTCACAAAGATTTTGAAAAAAAACCGGGTGCCCTGGATGAAGCAAAAAAAGCCGGTCTTCTTAAAGCAAAACAGGTGATGACTAAAACCTGTATCGCCTGTCATAAAGAGACAAAGAAGGCCGGAAAAAAATCAGGGCCAACCAATTGCAACGCCTGTCATTCCTGACAACCCTTTCAGACATACCATTTCAGCTCTAAAGGAGGATTCCATGAAATCCGTAAAACTTCTTATAATTGTGCTGACAGGTCTTCTCTCTCTTTTTTTTACCGCTCCAGTGTTTGCCGATTCATGCACCAACGTGATTAATGAATTTAAGAAGTCTAAGGCGGTACAGCCCTTTTTCAACAGCTGCTATGGGTATGCGGTATTTCCCATAGTGGGCAAGGGTGGCTTTGTTGTGGGAGGCGCCTTTGGCCAGGGCCGGGTTTATCAGAACGATCTGATCACCGGTACGGCCACCATTGCAAAGCTTACCGTTGGTTTCCAGCTGGGAGGACAGGCTTTTTCAGAAATTATCTTTTTCCAGGACAAGCGGGCCTATGATGACTTTACTAAAGGCTCCTTTGAGTTTGATGCCGCGGTTTCAGCCATAGTGATCACGGCAGGGGTCCAGGCCAAGGCCGGCAGTGACGGCGGAACCGCCGCAGCCAGCGCCGGACCGGCGACGTGCGTACAGGCGCAAACGGGGTATTTCAAAGGTATGGCTGTTTTTATCCAGGTCAAAGGCGGACTGATGTATGAGGCAGCCATAGGGGGGCAGAAATTCGACGTCACCCTTCTTAAATAGTGTTTGATCGGCTCGAAGAGGGGCAAATGCCCACAAAATCACCCATCTGAGGCGTTGCAACAACGCTTGAAAAACCTGAGTGACTTACCCACTCTTTTTATATGAAAGTTCCAAAAGTTGCTAATGTTCTTTCATTCTTTGTTGTGGGGCGAGTCTGGGTGCTAATAGGCCAGGTCGGCCCATGGCCGTTCGTTTCAACAAATAGCCCAAGTGATAAAATGCGTTATCACTTGGGCTGTTTTGTTTTTAAACCCATTTTTCTGATACGGTTGTCCCATTGAATCCTATCCTGACAGTATTTGCTTAACTTTTACATATACATTTCTTGTAAAAACATTAACATTATAATTGACATTGAGCATGGCTTTTGCCACACTGTCAAAAATATTAAAAAGGTTGCAGGTAAAAATGAGACCAGCGCTTACAGAAAAACAAAAAAAATTTTTGGTGATTCTGAAGTCCAAGCTTGGACAATCCGGCCAGGCCCCAAGCCTTAGGGATCTGGCCAAAAGTCTTTCCGTCAGCCATGCAGCCGTGGCACAGACCCTGAAACTGCTTGAAACAAAAGGCTATATCCGCAGACAGGGACGGTACAGCCGGGACCTTGTCATTCTGGATGATATGGGAGACCCGGATACGGAGGTGCGCAAAAAAATTGTCCCCATTGTGGGACGGATCACAGCCGGGCTTCCCATATACGCAGGCCAGGAGTGGGACGGCAGTCTGGTGGTGGATGCAGCCCTGTACCCCCAAGACAATCTGTTTGCCCTGAAAGTCCAGGGCCAGTCCATGAAAAATGCGGGCATCCTTGACCGGGATCTTGCCATCTGCACCCCCCGGCAGTATGCCCGGAACAGGGAAATTGTGGTGGCTCTGATCAACGGAGAGGAAGCCACGGTCAAACGCTTTTTTCTGTATGCTGATCACATTGAACTGCGCCCGGAAAACCCTGATTTCAGCCCCCAGACCTATGGTTTTGACGATGTCATGATCCAGGGAAAGGTGATCGGTATTATTCGCTCCGCCCAGGCCATGGAAGGAGAATAGACTGATGGACCGACTGTATGCGGGCACCAGCGGCTACTCCTATGCGGAATGGGTGGATGCCGGGGTTTATCCGTCCGGTACCCACGCAGCCGGCATGCTGTCGGCCTATGCCCAGATGTTTAAGGCCACGGAGCTTAACTACACCTGGTATCAAATGCCCAAGGCCCGGTCCCTGGAGAGGATGATAGCCCAGGTCCCCGAAGGGTTCAAATTCAGCGCCAAGCTCACCCGCACCATGACCCACGAAGTGGACAAAACAGGATGGATCCGGGATGTGCTGATGTTCCGCCAGGGCATTGCCCCCCTTAACACCACGAACCGCCTTTTGTGCATACTGGTTCAGTTGCCGCCCTATTTTACGCGGACTCCGGAACGGCGTACCTATCTGGCCGCCTTGCTGGATGAGCTCTCTGGCCTGCCTGTGGCCGTTGAGTTCCGGCACCCCTCCTGGGTGCATGACAAGGTGTTTTATGAATTTGAACGGCGGGCAATCACCCTGGTGACCGTGGACGGTCCGGATCTGCCCAACCTGTTCCCGAGGCTGGACATCGTAACCAATCATCAATTTTTCTATCTGCGACTGCACGGCAGAAACAGCCAGGGATGGCGGTCCGGCAACATGCAAAAGCAATTTGACTACAATTACAGCGAAACCGAGCTAAGGATCCTTGCCGACACCATTTCCAACACCCTTGGCCCTGCCGCAGATACAGGTGTCGTATTTTTCAACAACCATGTCAGGGGGCAGGCGCCCAACAACTGCCGGCGGCTGATCGACATGATAAGCGTTCAGTCATGAGACCCCGGTCCATCATCCATTTAAACATTGCCGATTTTGCCGCACAGCTGGAAACCATGGCATCTGCGGTTTTAAAAGACAGACCCGTGGTCATTGCGCCCATGGGAGCCCCCAGGGCTATGGTTTACGACATGAATGAAGCGGCGTTCCGGGAAGGTGTCCGCAAATGCATGCCCCTGTCCCAGGTACTGTCACATTACAAACACATCCGGGTTTTGCCGCCCCGTTTCAATCGGTACGCAAAAGCCATGAAAGAGATCGCAAAACAGGGGTTGACATTTACCCCGGCAGTGGAATCCGGCATCGCAGACGGCCATATTTTCCTGGATATCACCGGCACCACAAGGCTTTATGGTCCGGGTCCGGATGTGGCCTTCCGGCTGAAAAAGGCAATCAAAAAACAGATGGACCTGGACTCCGTATGGTCCCTTGCCGCCAACAAACTGGTGGCCAAAGCCGCCACCCGGCTGGTCAAACCCCTGGGGGAATATATTGTTGGTCCTGGTGAGGAGTCTGATTTTCTCGCCCCCTTTCCCCTTAAACTGCTGCCCGGAATAAACCCTCATGAAGTACACACTGCCGCCCGTTTTAATCTTGAAACGGTATCTCATCTGAGGCAGCTCACTCCGGCCCAACTGACCATCCCTTTTGCAGACAGGGCCTATGCCATTCATCAAATTATCCAGGGCATAGACACCAATCCGGTCAGGCCGGGTCCGTCTCCGGATCTGACCGTTGACCATGAATTTACCACAGACACAAATAACGCAGATGAGCTCAAAGCCTGCATTGCTCTTTTAAGCCGGCGAATCACTCGGGAACTGGCGCGCAGACGGGCATACCCCAGGGGCTTAGATCTGGACCTGTCCTACACCGACGGAATTCAGCATCACGGAAAACTCACCCGGATACGAAACGATAGTCTTTTCATATTCAGCCAGGCATGGGAGCTGTTTGTACGCACGTGGAAACGCAGAACCCGTATCCGGCACATCAGCCTTGCCTGCAGCTGTGTTCCTGTCCGGGCGGCACAGCCCTTTCGGCCGATTCAGGCCGACCTGTTCCAGGCGCTGGACAGGGATGAAAAAATGTTAAAAATCGACATGGTTCAAAGGGTCGCCACCCAGGTCATGGAACGGTTCGGGTCCGGGGCAGTGACCCTTGGGGCAGCCTTGAAAATGCCCGCCAAGCATGCTGTACCATGATTCCGCTGGCAGTTCACTCCCACTATTCGCTAATGCGGGGTGTTCCGGGGGTCCGGGAATTGTGCGGCCGGGCAAAGGAGCTGGGCTATAAGACCCTTGCCCTGACGGACACCAATAATCTCTACGGCTTGTGGCCCTTCCTCGGCGCCTGTGCGGAGTTTGGCCTGAGACCTGTTGTTGGTGCTGAGATTACAGACCGAATCTCTGATGCAAAGGTGATCGCCCTGGTTAAAACCGACGCAGGCTACGCCAATCTGTGCAGGCTTCTGACCCGGCGTCACAGGGATTCAAATTTTAATCTGGAACAAGCCGTACCACCCCTTGGGGATGGGCTGATCCTTTTGACTCCATCTGTCCGGTGTCTGAACCAATGGTACAAACTTGCCCACCAGGGCATGGATCTGGATATCGCAGCCTTTATCGGACGCGCTCCGCTTTCCCGCAACCACCCCCTGTGCCGGGCAGCCCGGGCAGCAGAGCTGCCTTTAGTGGCTGCTCCGGACAGTTATTTTCTATCCCCCGGGGATCATGAAATCCATACCCTGTTGCGGGCCATTGACACAAACACCAGCCTGCACCGGCTCCCTTTTGACCAGTTGGTATCGGCCTGGGCGTTTCTGGGAAGCCCGGCATACTATTCCCAAAAATTTTCCGCAATGCCCAACGCAGTGACAGCCACCCGGATTCTGGCAGAACGCCTTGAATTCAAAGGCCCTGACTTTGGTATTGTCATGCCCCCATACACACCGCCTTTAAATCAGACATGCGAGGGACTGCTAAGAGAAAAAACCATGGCAGGGGCATTGAAACGGTATGGACCCAATCTTTCCGGACAGATGCTGGCGAGGATTGACCACGAGCTATCCATTATTGAACAAACACGTTTTTCCGCTTATTTCCTGGTTGTGGCAGACATCGTAAAGCAGGCATCGCGCACCTGCGGCAGGGGGTCGGGTGCAGCCTCCATCGTGGCATACTGTCTGGGAATTACCAATGTATGCCCCATCAAACACAACCTTTATTTTGAACGGTTTCTCAACCCTGAACGTCGGGATCCACCGGACATTGATGTGGATTTTGCATGGGATGAACGGGATACAGTGCTCAACCATGTGCTGACCCGGTTTAACGACCGATCTGCCATGGTGGCAAGCCATATCCTGTTCCAGCCCCGGATGGCGGTGCGGGAAACAGCCAGGGTCTTTGGTTTGCCCGAATCAGAGATCAAGCAGGGAATTTCACGTCTATACAGCGATGCTCCGTTTTTAAAAGGCGCCAATATTTGGAAGTCCGGACATCCAGGAAAATCAGGCTGGCCGGCTGATCCATGGTCAAAAATTATCCGTCTTGCAGACAGACTTATCGAAACGCCCAGACATCTGTCGGTTCATCCTGGAGGCGTTGTTATCACACCGGACCCCATTGACGCCTATGTGCCCGTGGAAAATGCCTCCAAGGGCATGGCTGTCATCCAGTGGGAAAAAGAGAGTACAGAAGCGGCAGGGCTTGTTAAAATTGACCTTTTGGGCAACCGCAGCCTTGGGGTCATCCGAGACTGCATTGCCTCAATCCGGGAGACCCGGGGGGGATTTACGGATTTTCAGGACATGGATCCGGAAGATGATCCTGCCACCCAGCAGCAGGTGGCCCAGGGACAGACCATGGGCTGTTTTTATATTGAAAGCCCTGCCATGTGTCTGCTTCAAAAAAAATCCGGTCAGGGTGATTTCCGGCATCTGGTCATCCATTCCAGCATTATCCGTCCGGCTGCCAATGAATTCATAAATGCGTATCTCAAGCGGTTGCATTCAGGCGTCTGGGAGCCGCTTCACCCTTTAATGGATGGGCTTTTGGATGATACCTTCGGCATCATGGTGTACCAGGAAGACGTGTCAAAGGCAGCAGTCCGGCTGGCCGGCTTCACCCATGCCAGGGCAGATGAGCTGCGCAAGGTCATGTCTAAAAAGGACAGGCATAGAAAACTTGGGGTCTTCAGGTCCGAATTCTTTGAAGGAGCCCTCGGTAAAGGCGTTTCCCTGGACGCTATTGAACGTATCTGGGATATGATCATCTCATTTTCAGGCTATAGTTTCTGTAAGCCCCATTCAGCATCCTATGCCCGGGTATCATTCCAGGCGGCCTACCTTAAAACCCATTACCCGGCTCAATTCATGGCAGCTGTGATATCCAACCAGGGCGGCTTTTACTCCACCTTTGCCTACGTGTCCGAAGCCCGGCGTATGGGTGTGACGATTCTGGGTCCGGATGTCCGGTTCAGCCAGGTGCACTGGAGCGGATTAAAAAACGAAATTAGGGTTGGCTTAATGGCCATCAAAAACTTAAGTCGGGCAACCATGAACAAGATTGTGCTGGAACGGGAAAAGTGTGTATTTTCAGATGGTTTTGATTTTTTTAACCGAATCACCCCAAAAGAAGACGAGGCCCTGGTTCTTACGGACAGCGGCAGCCTTGACGAATTTTCGCCGGACAAAAGCCGTGCTGCCTTGGTTTGGGCATATTATAGCTGGCAGGATAGTAGACGGTCCATGGCAGGTCGGATAGATCTATTTGGAGCCCAGATCCATAAAATCCCGGCCTTACCCCCGGACCCTCCGCTGCAACGGCTTCGCCGAGAATTTGCTGTACTCGGCTTTCTTCCTGCCGGACACCCCATAACTCTGATCAGGGAAAAACGCAAAGATATCAAGTCGATTAAGGCAGTGGAGCTGCCCAGTATGGTTGGTCGGAAAGTCTGTTTTGCAGGTTGGCTGATTACAGACAAACTTGTTAAGACCAGGCAGGGTGATCCCATGAAATTTGTTACCTTTGAAGATGATACAGGTTTAGTGGAAACCGTATTCTTCCCTACAACCTATGCCAGATTTTCCCATATCCTTAACAATGGATACCCATATTTGCTTTCCGGTCGGGTGGAAAATGACTGGGGCGCGATCACATTAACGGTCTTCCAGGCGTGTCGAATCTGATACAAAATAACAATTATGTAGTTTGTTTCAGGGTTTATGTTTCTGGTATTTTTATTACCCTTACACCCTACCTGAGCATAGAGATAAACAGCAACACTCAAAATACAAATGGAATGAAATTACATTTTTGCTTCATATTTTAATTGAAAAACATACATTTTTGTGTAATAAAAAAAATAATATACTTCATGAGATAATTTTGGGCAAGGGTTTAAGCTATTTTTTAGCTTCAAATTCAGTGTATTGATTACACTTTACATCTCGTCCAGTATGTCATGGTATAGTATTTGCTGTTCGTAAAACACAATTTGTTTATGAATATGAATCTGCAAAAAATTAAATTTTTTTTGCAGATTCACTGTTGCCGTTATTAACACGAGAAGAGGAAGAAATGATGCTCAGACAATGTGTACTTACTATTGGCTTGATCCTGTTGACCGTATGCCCGGCCCTGGCCGGAGAAGGTACTATTGATACCGGAGACACTGCATGGGTAACCATGTCCACGGCCCTTGTCATGATGATGACGCCGGCCGGCCTGGCTCTGTTCTATGGCGGTTTGTCTCGGTACAAAAATTTGTTGAACACTATTGCCATGATACTTGTGGCCTACTGTCTTACATCTGTGGTCTGGGTAGCCTGGGGGTATTCGCTGGCCTTTGGAGAGAGCAACTCTCTTTTTATCGGCAATTTAAATCATCTGTTTTTATCCGGAATTGACATCAATTCGGTATCCGGAACTATCCCCACCTTGATTTTTGTCCTGTTTCAGATGACCTTTGCTTGCATTTCCGTTGCCATTGTCCTGGGATCAGTCGTGGACAGAATGAAATTTTCCTCCTGGATACTGTTCACCCTCCTGTGGATTACATTTGTATATGCTCCCGTATGCAACTGGGCATGGGGAGGAGGATGGATGCATCACATCGGTGCTCTTGATTTTGCCGGCGGCAATGTGGTTCACATCAATGCTGGCGTATCAGGCCTGGTACTGGCCCTGGTCTTGGGCAAGCGGAAAGGCTATGGAAAGGAGGCTATGATCCCTTCTTCTGTTACGTTTACCGCCCTGGGAGCCGGGCTTCTGTGGTTTGGCTGGTTTGGCTTCAACGCAGGCAGCGAGCTGGCCGCCGACGGCGTGGCGGCATCCGCATTTATGGTCACCAACACGGCAGCATCTATCGCAGGGCTTGCCTGGATGTTTGTTGAGTGGAAAATCTCAGGAAAACCTACGGTTCTCGGACTTGCCTCCGGTGCGGTCGCAGGTTTAGTGGGTATCACACCGGCAGCAGGATTTGTCTCCCTTGGCGGTGGATTTGCCATCGGCGCAGTTGCCGGCGTTTTAGGGTATGTGGGTGTAGCCATAATCAAGCATAAAATCGGATACGACGACTCCCTTGACGCCTTTGGCATCCATGGCCTTTGCGGCATCTGGGGTGCTCTGTCCACTGGCCTTTTTGCCACACCGACAGTTACACAGGGAGCTGTTGGCCTTTTTTACGGCAATACAAAACAATTTGGTATCCAGCTTCTTTCGGTCATCGGCACAGCAGCCTTTGCAGCTGTTGCCACATTAATCGTCATATATATAACCAAAATGCTCACCGGCGGAATCAGAGTGAACCCGGAAGAAGAACGAACCGGTCTTGACAGTGCTATCCACGGTGAACGCGGTTTTGAAATTGAATAAAATTACACACAAGTTAAAAAAATATTGACAGAAACATAAAATTTGATTAGTTTCTGTGGCTCATGGGCCCAGGTAGCTCAGTCGGTAGAGCAGGGGACTGAAAATCCCCGTGTCAGCAGTTCAATTCTGTTCCTGGGCACCATTTATGAAATACAAGTACGTCCCCATCGTCTAGCCCGGTCCAGGACACAGGCCTTTCACGCCTGCGACAGGGGTTCGAATCCCCTTGGGGACGCCACTGAAAATAAAGGCTTTCAGCGTTTTGCTGGGAGCCTTTTGTATTGCGGACACAAAATCCGGACACAAAAAATTTCGGCGTTATCCTCTCGCAGCTTTCTTTGTCTTAAAGGGAACAAGGGTTCCCGGTCCTGCCAACCCTTTTTCAAGGGCCTCCCTGGTCGATTCAAGACCAAGTTTTTTTAAATACCTGTTTGTCGTTGTCGGGCTTTTATGCCTTAATATCGCCTGGATTACAGACACGTCATATCCTTTGTGATAAAGGATGCTGGCGGTCAGCCGATTCGGCATCAATATCCTTTTTCATCATATAAAACCGAAAATCAAGAGGCAGGCAGGCCCATCGGGATTTTATTTTTTTCAATAACCCTACTACCAGAATACACTGTGACCATGGATACGAACTTTGGTTGACCTTTGCGGCATGGTCGTAAAAATGTGCGCAACCCAAAATTTTTTTCCCACTCTTTGGGTTCATCGAATCGTCCAGAGCTAACATCAGTCGTTCTTCTTCAGCCGGTGAAGGAATCATTCCCCACATGGCATGCCATAGCTTTTTCCATGGCAATGTAGGGCTCGCCATGAAGGCATAAAAGCGCTGACTTTTCAGCTTTAAACCAAATAGCGTTTGCAAGGCACGTAACAGGTTGGAGGTGATTGAGGATGTAAATGGAACCACCACAGCCAATAGCGTGTATACAAACCAGGCTTTACGTTTCTGTCCCTGGGCAGTATTAGAAAATACCGCTTGCAGAGGTAATAGCAAATCACGTAATATAAACATGGTAGGTCGCTCCTTTTTTGGTATAATTTCAATTGATTAGCCAATTAAAATATACCATAGGAGCATCTGCCTTCCAAGGTTTATTTAGTGCTTAATTCAAATAAATTCAGTATGTTATCTTGAATAACATCTGCGCTTGGCATGAAAAATGAAACTCAATTTCTATGCCAATTGAATTTTAAATCTTCTTCCGCCCGATTTTAATTTTCAGGAAACTTCAGATGAAGAGTTATAATTTATTATAAACTGTAATCTACTGTTGAATATGATTATTATTCATAAAATCCCCCGGCTTAAAAAGGCAATGAATGCCAAAAGTATTGTAGGGTAATGCCAGTCAAATATTAGGAAATAGGCTCAAACTCAACATTTACTTTATAGCCAAGGGCATTTGCGTACTTGGAAATAGTTGCCAGAGTCGGAAAAGAAACATTTTCCCCGCACTCAAGCCGGGAAATGTTACTTTTATTGGTCCCCATTTTTTTGGCAATTTCAGCTTGAGTTAGGCCTTTGTTTATCCTCATCTCAATTAGTTTTTTTCTGAGTTCATAAACAGGGACAAGAGCGTCATACTCTTTTTTGACGTTATGGCCTTTCAATGCCTTTTCTTTGAAATTTTCAAAGGTTGGTCTGTTCATTGTTTCTAATCTCCTTTAACGTATTTCATTCTTTTTATCGCCAGATCCAAATCCTTTTTCGGTGTTTTCTGAGTCTTTTTAATAATTGAATGAAGAATGACGACTTCATTATTCTTAATTGTACAAAAAAAAGATCTGCCAATTCCCTCTTTGCCTTTTGCCCTGATTTCAAATAACCCTTTACCCATGGGTGAGGTGTGGGGCTTGCCCAGGTTCGGCCCGAATTCTTCTATCAATTCCAAAATGTGAATTAGATTTGCCAAAATTCCGGCTGGAAACGACAGGGTTTGGTTCTCAACGTTGGTATTATAAAAAGTAACTGTCCACGTCATAATTTAGTATTTGGATATCCAGTCAATAGTTTTAATATAAGTTATCATTTTTGACAACCTTGTCAAGGAAAAGTGTATCCCCGGCTTTGGGGTTGGTATGAAAGAAAAATTCCAAACGTGAAAAATAAACAGCCTCTTTTGATTTTAGGTTCTGGCGATGATATAGTCCGGACACAAAAGCGGACACAAAATGCCATGTATTTGATGAGTTTTTTTGTGTCCGTTGCAACGAAAAACCGCGTGTTTCAGTGTTTATGGGGTAGTATCGAAGTCCTTTCACGCCTGCGACAGGGGTTCGAATCCCCTTGGGGACGCCACTGAAAATAAAGGCTTTCAGCGTTTTGCTGGGAGCCTTTTGTATTGTGACACAAAATATTTAGGTGTTATTCCCTCACAACTCTCTTTATCTTTCTTTTGTTAACATCTGTGTAACTTACGTAGATCTCTCAAACTTCGTTGTCCCGGTTGAGTCTTGCAATCATATACCAGATCACAGCCCCATGGCGGCTGTTATTCAGACAGTACCTGAAGCAGTCTTTCTGCCATTTCCGGCGTAATTCCTGGAAGTGCGGCAAGAGCTTCGGGAGACTGGCTTCGGATATTATCTATGCCCCTGAAGGTGGTGAGCAGCAGCTTCTTTTTTTTCGGCCCAATGCCGGGGATCCCGTCAAGGAGAGACAGTTTTCCCCGTTTTTCCCTGCGGGAACGCTGAAAAGTAACAGCAGACCTGTGGGCCTCGTCCCGGATCTGCTCCAGAAGAAAGAGCGCCTTGGCAGACTGTGCCGTATTCAAGGGGTTGGACCGCCCCGGCAAATAAATCTTATCTGTCTTTTCTCCCTTGTCCGCATCCTTTTTCGCAAGGCCTGCCAGGGTAAACTGGCCTTCCAGACCCAGCTCCCTGACCACACTCACGGCCATGGACAACTGTCCCTTACCGCCATCCACCACCAGCAGGTCCGGCAGGGGCATGTTTTCCCGGTCGTGCCGGAATCGACGGGAGAGCACATGGGTCATATAGGCATAGTCGTCCTGGTGTTCAATGTCCTTGATAATAAATTTACGGTAGGCATTTTTATCCGGCCTGCCGCCGGTGAACACCACCATGGCCGCCACAGGATCTTTCCCCTGGAGATTGGAGTTGTCGAAGCACTCCATACGTTCGGGCACCCGGTCCATGCCCAGAAGATGCTGGAGCATGGTAAGTCCTGCCCGGGCCTCTTCCTCCCGGGCCAGAATTTTTTCAAGCTCTGCTTTAGCATTGAGGTGGGCCATGTCAGCCAGCCGTTTCTTTTCTCCCCGGACCGGATAGTGGAAATACACACGATGATCCGCCATCTCATTGATCCGGACTTCGGCCCGGATTAGGTCTTCGGACGTATGGCTGAACAGGATGTCTCCGGGAATCTGGGCCGCCTTCTCGTAATACTGGGTCACAAAGGCGGCCAGAACTTCATCGGGTTCCTTGAATCCCAGATCCAAAGGATAATAAGCCGTGTTTATCAAATGTCCTGTTCTCACCTGCATCACCGTGACCACGGCCCTGTCACGGTCCCAGGCAAGTCCGAGCACATCCCGGTCCGCACCGTCCGGACAAACCACCACCTGACGCTCCATGATCCGTTCAACGGCAAAAATAGTATCCCGGATCTGGGCCGCCTTTTCAAATTCCTGAGCACCGGCAAAGTCCGCCATTTCAAGACGGAGCTTTTTGATCACCTCCCTGGTCCGTCCCCGGAGAAACAATATGGCATCCTTAACTCTGTCCTGGTATTCCCCGGGCTCCACCTCATTACAGCACAGCCCAAGGCATGCCTTGATCTGGTAATTCAAACATGGCCTGGACCTGTTTTTAAACTGGGCGTCCCGGCATTTTCTAAGTTTAAAAATCCGCTGGATCTGTTTTAGGGTCTGGTTCACGCTCTTGGAGGAAGAGTACGGCCCGAAATACAGGGCGTTGTCCTTTTCAATCCGCCGCACCCGCTGGATGGACGGATAGGGCTCATTCATGTCAATGCGCAGCAGAGGATAGTTTTTACCATCTTTGAGAAGTACGTTATACTTGGGGCAATGTTCCTTGATCAGGTTGGACTCCAGGATAAAGGCCTCCTGGTCGGATTGGGTGACCACCAGATAAAAATCATCTATTAGGGCCAGAAGGGCTGCAGTCTTGGGCTCGGGCTGATCCTTTCTCACAAAATATGAGGCCAGCCGTTTTTTCAGATCCTTGGCCTTGCCCACATAAAGGATGTTTCCCTTTTTGTCCCGCATGAGATAAACCCCGGGGGCATGGGGAGCCTGGTCGTATTTTTCTTTTATTTTTTCAGAAATCATATCTGGACTGCTTGGGTCTTTCTCAATTCCCGGATTGTATCCCTGTACTGGAAAACGGCTCAAATCAGGGATTCTCTGCTGCGTTCTTACTTTAAAAGTTAATATATCTTAAGACCCCCACCACATGGAAGAAGATTTATCGTCTCCATATTTCCCCTTGCCTTTTGATTATGTAATGGTAAATAAAGACATATTTGTTTTCTTAATTTATTCATTTTAATCTGGAGTTCTGTATGAAGCGTATTTATATTCTTTTTTTTCTGATTTTTTTTATGGCAGCCGGAGTCGCATCTGCAAAGCAGAGTGCGGAATATTATATCAAGGACGCAAAAAAATATATTGAAAACCAGGAATTTTCCCAAGCGGAAATCCAGCTTAAAAACGCCTTAAAAATTGAGCCGGATTCAATTGAAACCTACAAATTGCTCTGCCAGACCTATATGAAACTGTCAAAGGTCAAGGAGGCTTTTAACGCATATCTGCGCCTGGAACAGCTGGACCCCGAAGATATGGAGACCAAGCTGACTCTTGCCACCCTGTTTATGCTGGGGAAAAACACCACCGAAGCGGAAAAACGCATCGACCAGGTTCTCGGAGCAGAACCTGACAATACCAAGGCCCTTCTGGTCAAAGCCGGGCTTTTGGCTGCGGGTAAAAAAGATGTCCCCCAGGCAGAAGCGATTTTAAACCGCATTCTGGTGCTTGATCCGGCGAACACAAAAGCCATGGCCTTGCTTTCCAGGCTCTATGTGCAAACCGGCCAGATGTCCAGAGCTGAGGATATGCTGAAAAAAGCCATCGCGGCAGATCCTGATGAGATGAGCTTTCAGGCCAGCCTTTTCTCTTTATACCTGAAAAATAAAAAGATGGACCAGGCCCAGAGCGTGCTTGAAAAAATGGTGGAACAACACCCTGACAAAGTTGAGTCCCGGGCAATGCTGGGGAATTTTCTTGCAGCCAGGGGAGAGACCGAAAAGGCTGAAACCCAGTTTTTAAAACTCATTGAAATTGCTCCGAAAAAAAGTGTTGTCTATCTGCTGGCAGCCCGCTTTTATAACGCCAATGAAGAGCCTGACAGGGCAGAAGGCTATATTAAAAAAGCTCTGGAACTGGACCCGGAAAATGACGGGGTTAAAATTGCGTATGGAGAATTTTTTTTCCTTCACAAAAAATTTGATAACTCTGAAAAAATTGTGGACGAGATCCTGGTCAGGCGGCCTGATTATCCCCAGGGAAAGGCCCTTAAGGGCAAGCTGCTTATGGTAAATAAAAAGTGGGATGAGGCCCAGGCTATATTTTCTGCTCTTCTGACGGACGAACCGGATTCACCTGAATACAATTTTCTGTTAGGGTCTGTATTTCTGGGGAAAAAAGATCCGGCACAGGCCAAGGCCTATATTATGCGAACCCTTGATTATAATCCGCGACACTTCAAAGCGCACATGATTATGGCGGATCTCTATTTCCAAAACCAAGATTTTTTCCTTGCGGAATCAGAAATCAACACGGCATTGAAAATCAAGCCTGATGACTACGGGGCCCACATGCTCAAAGGCAATATCCTGGGTGCGCAAAAAGAACAGGAAAAAGCTGCCGCTGAATATAAAGACCTTATTCAGAAACACCCCGACATACCGGCCGCCTATTTTGCCATGGGCTCCCTCACTCTAGGTCAGGGAGACGAGGCGTCAGCTTTGAAATATTACAACCAGGCCCTGGACATTAATCCCTCTCTTCTGGATGTATTCACCAATGTCATCAACATTCACATGCATCGCAAAGAGTTTAAAACTGCGCTTTCCAAATGTGATGACAAAATTAAGTTGTTTTCTGATCAGCCTGTTCCCCTTGCCGTAGTTCTCTCATTAAAAGGAAAAATTCAAGCCGTAACCAAGGATTTCAGCGGAGCCAAGAAAAGCTTGAGTCTGGCCATTGAGAATAACCCCAAATTCCCCCATCCGTATCTTGATTTAGCCAAGATCTACGCCATGGAAAAAAACGATTCCGAGGTGATGGCGGTGTATAAAAAACTGATTGCCAACAGACCGGATCAACCCATTGCTCACACCCAGCTTGGGACACTCTACGAAAAAACAGGAGAACCCGGCCTTGCTGAAGAGTGCTATTTGGCTGCTCTGAAAACAAATCCGCAATATATTCCAGCTCTTAATAATATAGCCTATCTCTATGCCGAAAGCGACAAAGAGACGGACAAGGCTCTGGAGTATGCCCGAAAGGCTAAAAGCCTGGCAGGCGAAGTGGCACCGATCATGGATACCCTGGGATGGGTCTATTTTAAGAAGGGACTATACGATTCGGCAATGGAAGAATTCAAGCTTTGCGTGGAAAAAGAGCCCCAAAATCCTGTTTTTAATTACCATCTGGGGCTGGCATATCAGAAGAAATGGGATGATGCCAATGCAAAGAAGTATTTATCCAAAGCTTTGGAGCTGAACAGCTCATTTGAAGGAGCTGATAATGCCAGGAAAATATTAGGGGACCTTTAGGCTCAGCTCAGAAAGGAAATTTAAGAGGGGCCACTGATCATGGCTGGGCAGTTTTGATCTTTTTCAACTCCCGGATCTTGTCCCGGTACTGTGCTGCCTGTTCAAACTCAAGCTTTTCAGCGGCTTCGTTCATTTTGGACTCAAGGTCTTGGATCACGTCGTCCAGGTTCAGTTCATCCGCCTCGTAGGCTTTGAGTTCCTCGTTTACAGCCGCTTCAACGGTATTGGTGTTGATGTCGGCCATGGTATAATCAAAGGCGTTGATCTTTTTCCTGATGGTGGCCGGTGTAATGCCGTGGGCCTGGTTATATGCCCTCTGGATCTTGCGGCGGCGGCTGGTTTCTGCCAGGGCCTGTTTCATGGATCCGGTCTCTTTTTCCGCATACATGATAACCCGGCCATAGGCATTGCGGGCGGCCCGGCCGAAGATCTGTATAAAGGAGCGAAAGGAGCGCAAAAAACCCTCCTTGTCCGCATCAAGAATCGCCACAAGCGACACTTCCGGGATATCCAGGCCTTCGCGCAGCAGATTGATCCCGATGAGAACGTCAAAGAGTCCCCTTCGCAGGTCCTGGATAATATCAATACGCTCCACCGTGCCGATGTCCGAATGCAGATATTTTACCTTGAGCCCCAGATCGGTATAATAGTCGGTAAGGTCCTCTGCCATGCGTTTGGTCAGGGTTGTCACCAGAACCCGCTCCCGGGCCTCCACCCGTTTGATAATCTCCTGGTACAGGTCGTCAACCTGTGTTCTGGCATCCCGGATTTCCACTTCGGGATCCAGCAGACCCGTGGGTCTGACAATCTGCTGGGCCACCCGGACACCTGCCTTTTCCAGTTCATAGTCCCCGGGGGTGGCGGATACGAAAATAGTCCGGGGAACCCGGTCCTTGAACTCCTCGAATTTCAAAGGCCGGTTGTCCACGGCAGAGGGCAGGCGAAACCCGTACTTGACCAGGGTCTCCTTCCTGGAGCGGTCGGCCTTGTACATCCCCCCAAGCTGGCTGACCGAAATATGGCTCTCATCAAAAAAGAGCAGAAAATCCTGGTCAATATAATCCAGAAGCGTGGGCGGCGGCTGGCCCGGAGCCCGGCCCGTGAGATGCCGGGAGTAGTTTTCAATGCCGTTGCAATATCCGATCTCCTCCAGCATCTCAAGATCGTACCGGGTACGTTCTTCCAGGCGCTGGGCCTCCACCAGGAGGTTCTGGTCATTCAAAAAGGCCAGGCGCTCCTTAAGTTCGGCCACAATACTTTCCACGGCCTGTTTCCGGGTCTTTTTATTGGTCACGTAATGGGAGGCCGGATAGATGGTCATCTGGTCAAAACGTTTGATTACCTGACCTTTCAGGGCGTCAATCTCACTGATCTCTTCAATGGTGTCTCCGAAAAAATCGATTCGGACGGCCTTGTCCTCCTCGTATGCCGGAAAAATCTCCAGCCTGTCCCCCCGGACCCTGAAGGTGCCCCGGTGGAAATCCACGTCATTGCGAGTGTACTGGATATCCACAAATTTGCGGATCACCTCCTCCCGTGAAATTTCCATGTCCCTGTCCAGGGTGATTCGCAGATCAAGGTACTCTTCGGGGGCCCCCAGACCGTAAATACAGGAGACCGAGGCCACAACGATGACATCCTTTCGGGCCAGAACGCTCCGGGTGGCCGAATGACGCATTTTATCTATCAGCTCATTGATGGAGGAGTCCTTCTGGATATAGGTGTCCGAGGACGGGACATAGGCTTCGGGCTGATAATAGTCATAATAGGAGACAAAATACTCCACGCAATTGTCCGGAAACAGCATCTTGAACTCGTTGTAGAGTTGTGCCGCCAGGGTTTTGTTGGGTGCAATAACCAGACTCGGTTTTTCCACCTGGCTGATGATATTGGCCATGGTAAAGGTCTTGCCTGATCCGGTTACCCCCAGAAGCACCTGGTATTTTTCATCATCCTTTATTCCCCGGACCAGGTATTCAATGGCCCCGGGCTGGTCCCCGGCCGGGCCGTATGGAGATACCAGATTGAACAGTCCCATATATTTTTCCTGTACTTTCCGTTATTCTGGACAGATACTTAGTGTTTGAACCAAACATTTTTATATCACAGAGGAGATACAAAGCCCATGGAAGAAAAAAAAGAGACCGTTGCCGTGGTCGGTGCAAGCCCCTTGAAGGACAGATATTCAAACAAGGCCCAGAATATGCTGGAAGAGTACGGACACACCCCGGTGCCTGTGGCTCCCAAACATGAAACCATTGAAGGCAAAACCGTCTATCATGAACTTTCAGACATTCCCCAGCCCATTGACACGGTGACCATGTATCTGGGTCCGGCCCGGCAGGACAAGGTTATTGACCAGATTCTGGCCCTCAAACCCCAACGGGTGATTTTCAATCCCGGCACGGAAAATCCAGCAGCCTATGAAAAACTCAAATCCGTCGGAATAAAGGCCCAGGAGGCCTGCACCCTTGTTCTTTTGAGAACCGGACAGTACACGAAATCCTTTAATGATTAATACGAATATGATATTTAGTGTTTGGACTACAAGTCACCCATCTGCCGCGTTGCAGAAAAACTTAAAATCCTCACAACCATGAGGTTGCTCCGGTTTTAAATTTTTCTGCGCCGTGCATCTGGGCAACTTTTAGGCCAAACACAGGATTTCTGTATTTAAAATTTATGTATGCAACCCATCTGGAAAGAAGAATAAATGGAAACACAAGCCGCCAAAGGGCATTTTATTGAAAACATAATCAGGGAAGATCTTGCCAGCAATAAAAACAATGGTCGTGTGGTCACACGTTTTCCGCCGGAACCCAACGGATTCCTGCACATCGGCCATGCCAAATCCATCTGCCTGAATTTTAAAATGGCCCAGCAGTTTAACGGCAAGTGCAATCTGCGGTTTGATGATTCCAACCCGGCCAAGGAAAAACAGATTTACATCGACTCCATCAAGTCCACCGTCAAATGGCTGGGATTCGACTACAATACCCCGTTTTATGCATCAAATTACTTTGACGCCCTTCATGACTATGCCGTTGAACTGATTAAAGCAGGTAAAGCCTATGTGTGCAGTCTCTCCGCCGAAGAGATGAAAGAGTACCGGGGCACCCTCACCGAGCCGGGAAAAAACTCCCCGTACAGGGACAGAAGTGTTGAGGAAAATCTGGATCTGTTCCGGCGCATGAAGGAGGGGGAATTCGGAGAGGGCGAGCATACCCTGCGGGCCAAGATCGACATGTCTTCCCCTAACATCAACATGCGGGATCCGGTTATCTACAGGGTCAAAAGAGCACTCCACCCCCGCACCGGAGACAAATGGTGCATCTACCCCATGTATGACTTCACCCACTGCATTTCCGATGCCCTGGAAGGGATCACCCATTCCCTGTGCAGCCTGGAATTCGAAGATCACCGGCCCCTGTACGACTGGACTCTGGACAATATAACCGTACCCTGCCATCCCCAGCAGATTGAGTTTGCCCGGATGAATATCAACTATACGGTGTTGAGCAAGAGAAAACTGCAGCGGCTGATCAACGAAGGCGTGGTTTCCGGATGGGATGATCCCAGACTGCCTACCCTGGAAGGCATGCGCCGCAGGGGATACACCCCGGCCGCCATCCGTAATTTCTGCGATCTCATCGGGGTATCCAAAAAAGAGAGCCGCATTGACATGGGCCTTCTCGAATCCTGCCTCAGAGACGATCTCAACGAAAATGCTCTCCGGGTGATGGGCGTTATCCGGCCCTTGAAAATCACCCTTGAAAACTATCCCGACGGACAGACCGAAACCCTGGAGGCCATGAACCATCCCCAGAAACCCGAAGCAGGTAAACGGGAGGTCAGTTTCTCCAAGCATATTTATGTTGAGCAGGACGACTTCATGGAAGATCCCCCCAAAAAATTCTTCCGACTGGGACCTGGCCGGGAAGTGCGTCTGCGGGCCGCTTACCTGATCACCTGCAAAGAGGCCATTAAAAATGAGGCTGGAGAAGTGGTTGAACTGATCTGTACCTATGATCCTGAAACCCGGGGCGGCAATGCCCCGGACAATAGAAAGGTCAAGGGAACCATCCACTGGGTAAATGCGGAAGAGTGCATAGATGCCCAGGTTCGGCTCTATGACAGGCTTTTTAAGGATGAGAACCCGGAAAAAGACGGCCAGGATTTTGTGGAAAACCTCAATCCCGACTCCCTTGAAATTCTGGAACACGCCAAACTGGAAAAAAGCCTTGAGAACGCCCAACCTGAAGTGGTGTACCAGTTTGAGCGCCTGGGTTACTTTTGTCTGGATTCCAAGGACAGCACACCTGAAAAACCGGTTTTCAATCGTACAGTGACCCTTAAGGATACCTGGGCAAAGGTAGTAAACAAGTAACAACCAGGCTGATTAAACAGGTTTACATAGAGTCTGAACGGTAACGAATCCGTATTCGGGCAAAAAAAGTCACCCATCTGCGCCTTGCAAATGGGTGACTTTTTCGTTCAAACACTACTTATTCGATCACTACTTATTCGATTCGCCAGGTTGTGCCCTGGGGCCCATCCTCCAAAACAATTTTCATGGCCTGGAGCTGGTCCCGGATCTCGTCGGCCCGGGCGAAATTTTTGGACTTGCGGGCCGCAGCCCGTTCGGCGATAAGTCCGTCAATCATGGCAGGATCCACATCCTGGTCTGCCATGGCCCTGTCCTTTTTGGCCGCAAAATAGTCAGAAGCGGACATCATGAAAATACCCAGGATTTTTGAAGCGGACCTGATATCTGCATAAATACCGGCCAGCATTTTTCTGTCACTTTCCCCGGGAGCATCATCGGCATCATCCAGCAGTTTATTGCCTTTTTTAACCGCATCAAAGATTTCGGCCATGGCTTTTGCGGAATTGAAATCATCGTTCAATGCCCCAACAATATTCGCCCACAAAGGGCCATGTTCTTCTCCGGCAGCTTCCGGTTGAACGCCCGCTTTATCAAGGCGCTCCAAAAATGCATAAATACGGTCAAGGCCTGCGGATACCTCACGCATGCTGTTTTCGCTGTAATCAATGGGAGAGCGGTAATGCTTGGACAAGAGGAACATGCGGATCACTTCGGCACTGTAATTGGCGAGAACCTCCTTGATCATGGTGAAGTTCCCTAAGGATTTTGACATTTTTTCATTGTTGATGTCCACAAATCCGTTATGGATCCAGTATTTGACAAAGGGTACGCCAAAGGCTGCCTCGCTCTGGGCGATTTCGTTTTCATGGTGGGGAAAAATCAGATCCTTGCCTCCGCCGTGGATATCAAAGCTTTCACCAAGGTACTCGTAACTCATGGCGGAACACTCAATGTGCCAGCCGGGCCGGCCCTTTCCCCATGGGCTGTCCCAGGACGGTTCTCCGGGCTTGGCCGGTTTCCACAGGGTGAAATCCATGGGGCTCCTCTTTTTCTCGTCCACGGCGATCCGGGCACCTGCCTGCATGTCATCGGGGTTGCGGTGGGACAGTTTTCCATAGTCATTGAAG
This sequence comes from uncultured Desulfobacter sp., assembly GCF_963665355.1. Classification (GTDB taxonomy): domain Bacteria; phylum Desulfobacterota; class Desulfobacteria; order Desulfobacterales; family Desulfobacteraceae; genus Desulfobacter. The sequence goes on along the minus strand of NZ_OY762229.1, from coordinate 1,084,798 downwards.
GATGAGATGGAAAAATAGACATCCCCGCCCTCCACATGGTAGGCCTTTCCCCGGTCAATGAGATGTTGGACAAAACGGATAATATGATCAATGTGCTCGGTGGCTTTGGGTGCGATGGTGGGCCGAAGCACATTGAGGGCGTCCATTTCATTGTGAAATTCGTCAATATATTTTGTGGTGATGGCCGCGCAGGAGTGTCCGGTTTCATTGGATTTTTTGATAATCTTATCATCCACATCCGTGAAATTGCGCACGTAGGTTACCTCATACCCGAGCTGCATCAGCCACCGGTACACCAGGTCAAACACCACTACGGACCTGGCATGTCCGATATGACTGGTGTCATACACGGTGGGGCCGCACACGTACATGCCCGCCTTATGGGGTGTGATTGGAACAAACTCCTCTTTTTTCCCGCTCAGGGTATTATAAATCCGTAAACTCATTGCTTGTGATCCTGTAACTTAACTTTCATTTTTATACAGCAGTACCGTGGCCTGGGCTGCAATTCCCTCTTTTCTGCCGATAAATCCCAGATGCTCGGTGGTGGTGGCCTTGATGTTCACACAGTCCGGGGATAATTCCAAAACCCGGGCAATGCAGGCGGCCATGGCCTTTTTGTGAGGACTCATCCTGGGGGCCTGGGCAAAAATGGTGCAGTCCAGATTTCCCACCATAAAGCCTTTAGCCCGGACTTTTTCTTTGCAGATTTGCAGAAACCGGGTGGAATCCATGCCTTTAAATGCCGGATCCGTGTCCGGAAAGTGTTCGCCGATGTCTCCCAGGCCCGCAGCCCCTAAAAGGGCGTCACAAACGGCATGAAGGAGTACATCCGCGTCGGAATGTCCTTTCAGCCCCATGGGATGGTCGATTTCCACCCCGCCGATGATCAGCCTGGGTCCTTCCACCAACCCATGGACATCGGTTCCTGTGCCCACTCTTATCTGCATTTTGCGATCAAGTCTCCTTTGTATCAAATTGGCCCATTAATATATTCATCCTAAATACAAAAATCCAGTTTTAAAAATGAAACTGGATTTTTGGACAAAGATATTTTTATTCTATCTTGTTACTCAAAGATCTGCGGGGTGTACCCTTTGGGCAGGTGAGCCGTTCCCAGGGTGCAGGGCAGTCCCGAGGCCCGGGAAATATTGGTCGCGATTTTTTCAATATCCGGGCAGAATCCTCCCCTGGTTTTATCCCATCCTTCTTCGGTCTTGGACGCAAATGAACAGGTGCACAAATGAATAGCCTGGGCGCCTTTTGATTTAAGAATTTTTGCCATGTCCCCCACATTGTCCCCGGGGCACCGGCAGGTAAACACGCCGGCCGGTGTGCAGGCCTCATATCCTGCAAACCCCTGGGTGGTTTCAATCATTGTTTTAAAACAATTGGTCAGAGGACACCTGGTTTCATTTTTTTCGCACCGGATAAGTCCAACTTTTGTCATACGCACCTCCAATTATCCCTCAATAAGAAATCAAATCGACTGATTTTAACGCCGCCTGCCCATACCGCATCCGCCGCCCATACCTTTGCCTCCACCGCCGCCCATACCTCTGCCACCGCCTCCTCCCATGCCTCTGCCGCCGCCCATACCCATGCCGGGGCCCCGGGTGGCGTTATCCTGATTCATGCCTGCTTTTTCTGTGGTCGTGGCCTGGGTTACATTTGTCAATTCATTATTTTTCAACCGGTTCACGGCCTGGATCACGGAACCGGCCTGGCCCGGATAAACAGACACGCCGGCAGAATTAAAGACCTCCATGGCATTGGGGCCGCAACTGCCCGTTAAAACCGCCTGAACGCCTTTGGAAATCACAAAGGCGGCGGTCTGGATACCGGCCCCTCCTGTCAGGTCCATGCTTTCATTGGCAAAGCTTTCACAAGCCATGCTGTCTGTATCAACGATCAATAAATATTCACATCTGCCAAACCTGGGATTGATCTCAGCGTCCAGATTCTGCCCATATGCACTGATTGCAACTTTCATGAATGCTCCTTAAACTTAAAGGGTTAAAAGATTGCTCCACCAGAAAATATTAGCAAAACCCATACCAAATTTTATGCTCCTTATTTTCAGGATGTTATCCTTTGGCAGTTTTCTTCGACAGAAGTAAAACAAACACCATGGGTCGCATAATTGCGACAGATATCTATCAAATTAATTTATCCGTAACTTCCGTTTTTCCAATTTGCCCTCTATAATGCCCCAATGACTGAAATGCCACATAGCAGCCAAACAATAGTATTCACGGATCTTGACGGCACACTTCTGGACCATGACACCTATGGTTTTGATCCGGCCCGACCGGCTCTGGCCATGCTTGGTCAAAAAAAGATCCCTGTCATTCTTAATTCCAGCAAAACCCTGGTTGAGATACTGAAAATCCGCAGTGCCCTTGGCAATGGCCACCCATTTATTGCGGAGAACGGATCTGTGGTGGCGGTGCCTGAACCTACCTTTGCCGACCTTGTTGATAACGATTCTTTATTTCAATCCCAATCCGGACTGATGGTCAAGCGTCTCGGAGGCGACAGGGAAGAGATTTTGAATATATTAAACAAGTTGCGCCGGATACATGGTTTTGCCTTTGAAGGTTTTGCCGATATGGATCCAGGCCGGCTTTCCCAGGTGACAGGGCTGACGGAAGGTCAGGCCATTGAGGCCGGACAGCGCCTGTGTACCGAACCCATTCTCTGGCAGGACACCCCCGGGCAGTGGCAGGCGTTTGCCGGACATCTTGCCGGTGCAGGCCTTGGCTGGGTCCAGGGGGGGCGATTTATTTCCATATCCCGTCCCTTTGATAAAAAGGACGGGGTGGCCTGCCTGCTGGCCCTTTATACTGCAGACATGGGTAGTGCCCCCTTTACCATTGGTCTTGGGGACAGTCCCAATGACCAGGCCATGCTGGATATGATGGACATTGCTGTTGTGATTTGTTCAGCCCGCAGTGATCAGATTACACTGAGCCGGGCCAAAACCGTTATCCGCACCACGGCCCGCGGTCCCCAGGGGTGGCAGGAGGCCATGAATACCATTTTCGACACATCAAGGAGGAATTGAAACATGGGAGATTTTCATCAGAACGGTATTATCACCATATTGCACAACCTCTCCCGGCAGCCGGTAGAAATTCTGGAGTCCCAGCTCAATCAATTTTCAGAAAAACAGCCCCTGGGTTTGGTGCTGCCCTCTCTTTTTTCCGAACTTGAAGGGCCTGCTTTATCCCATATTGTGGAAGAACTGGCCAGTGTCACCTATCTGGACCAGGTTGTCATCGGTCTGGACCGGGCCAGTGAAGATCAGTTCCGGCACGCACTGAAATTTTTTTCCCGCCTGCCCCAGCACCACCGCATCCTCTGGAACGACGGGCCGAGACTACGGGCCATTGACAATAAACTTGCACAAATGGGGCTGGCACCCACGGAACCGGGCAAGGGCCGAAACGTCTGGTATTGTTTCGGATATATCCTGGCCACCGGGCTGGTGGATGCCGTGGCGTTGCATGACTGCGACATTTTAACCTATGAACGCTCCCTGCTGGCCCGGCTGATCTATCCTGTGGCCCATCCCGACTTTGCCTACAAATTCTGCAAAGGTTATTATGCACGGTTTACCGAGTCCAAGGTCAACGGCCGGGTGAGCCGGCTTCTGGTATCTCCTCTGCTGTCCGCATTGAAAAAAATCTGCTCATCAACGGAATCCCTGGATTATCTGGAGAGCTTCAGGTACCCCCTGGCCGGAGAATTCTCCATGCGGACCGATGTTCTTGAAGATTTACGCATGCCCACGGACTGGGGGCTTGAGGTGGGTATCTTGTACGAGATGAAACGAAATTACAGTCTTAACCGGATCTGCCAGGTGGACATTGCCGACACCTATGATCACAAGCATCAGCCAATGAGTTTTAAAGATGCAGATACAGGCCTCTCCAAGATGAGCATTGACATTGCCAAGGCTATTTTTAAGAAACTGGCCACGGAAGGTGAGGTATTTACCCCGGAAACCTTTCGAACCATTAAGGCCACCTACTACCGCCAGGCTCTGGATTTTGTGGAAATCTACCACAATGACGCAGTAATGAACGGCTTGAATCTGGACCGTCACAGGGAAGAACAGGCCGTGGAGCTGTTTGCAGAGAATATACTGGCTGCCGGAAATGCATTTCTTGAAGAGCCCCACCTGATGCCTTTTATTCCGGCCTGGAACCGGGTAAAATCCGCTTTTCCCGATGTTATGAATGAAATAAAAGACGCGGTTGAAAAAGACTATGAACAATACCGTCCTTGAAGCGCCGGCCTGTCTGTTTGACAGGGTCAGGGCCTATCTTGAAATCATTTACCCCGGAAAGGATACGGATACACTGGCCCGAAAGGCCATTGCTGTTTTCCAACCCATTCATGATTCCCTGGGCGACAGCTGTGCGTCAGCAAGACCCCTGTGGTCTGAAAAGGACATTGCCCTGCTCACCTACGGCAACTCCCTTGAGGAAGAAAATGTCCGGCCTCTAAGAACCCTTGACCGGTTTCTCAAAGACTATACCCTTGACCGGTTTTCCATCGTCCACATCCTGCCCTTTTTCCCATATTCGTCGGATGACGGATTTGCAGTCATGGATTATTACACAGTGAACCCCAGCCTTGGAAACTGGGAGGATATACGCAAGATCGCCGGGCGCTGCCGGCTTATGGCTGATCTTGTGGTCAATCATACCTCATCGAGGAGCTGGTGGTTTGAGAATTTCAAAAAAGGGATCCACCCGGGGAAGGACTATTATGTGACCGTGGACCCGGAAAGTGACCTGTCCAAAGTGATCCGGCCCAGGACAACGCCCTTGCTGCGGGAGGTGGCCACACCTGACGGCCCACGGCATGTCTGGTGCACCTTCAGCCATGACCAGGTGGATCTGGATTTTAAAAACCCGGATGTCCTCATGGAATTCTTAACCATTATCCGCCACTACCTGGATAACGGGGTGCAGGTATTCAGACTGGATGCCGTGGCATTTCTGTGGAAAGAGGTCTGCACCACCTGTCTGCACCTGGGCCAGACCCATAAAATCGTCAAACTCATGCGTACCCTGATCCAGGCCCACAACCCCCGGGCCATCATCATTACGGAAACCAATGTGCCGGCCCGGGAAAATCTCTCCTATTTCGGCATAGGCGATGAAGCCCAGGTGATTTACAATTTCCCTTTGCCTCCGTTTCTGCTCAACACCATGGTCACAGGCAACAGTAAAGGGATTACGGACTGGCTGAAAGCCGTGCCCGACAACATGGAAAATACCACTTTCCTGAATTTTATTGCCTCCCACGACGGCATTGGGTTACGTCCCGTGGAAGACTATTTTTCCCAACAGGAGAGGACACAGCTCATTAATCTGATGAAGGCATTTGGCGGTAGGATTTCCACCAGGGCGCTCAATAACCACAAGGACAATCCTTACGAAATCAATATCAGCCTGTGGGATGCCATGAAGGGAACGGTTCACGGCGGGGAGGATAATTTCCAGGCCCAGCGGTTTATCTGTGCCCACACCATTATGCTGGGTCTCAAGGGCATTCCGGCCATCTACATCCACAGCCTGCTGGGCACGGAAAATGATTATGAACGCAGGGAAAATCTGCAGTCCAACCGGGCCGTCAACCGCCATATCTGGAACTACCCGGATCTGTGCGCAAAGCTGGCCGATCCCGACAACCATCACCATCAGGTATTCTTTGCCCTTTGTTCCCTCATTGACAAAAGGAAGCTGCAGCCTGCCTTTTATCCCGATGCCGGGCAAACCATTTTTAATATAAACAGGAAAGTAGTGGCTTTCCAGCGCAGGCCAGATGAAACCGGCACCACTTCAGCCCTTTTGTGCATTCACAACATCACGGACCAGGCTGTCTTCATTCCCCCGGAAGATCTGCCCGCCAAGTGGCGGCAGGCAGGGGAGGATCTGATCTCGGAAAAAAGCGTGCAGCTTGACAAGGGACTGGATCTTGCCCCATACCAGGCCATGTGGATAAAAAGAGAAAAAATTTCATAATTATAACAGGATAATTGAATGAACCCCAGCGACATCTCCGGCCTTTCAAGGCTGGATCTCAACCTATGGAAGGAATACCTGGACATTGCCCAGGAGTTCTGGCTGCCCCAAAGCCTTAAAAGCAGAACACGTTTTATTGTGATGCTGTGCCTTTTAATGGCTTTTGTGGCGTCTCTGCTTTTCCTGTTCATTGCCGTGGTCACCACCGCCACCCACGCTTTTGCCCCTGAATTTGTCACCAAAACCGCTCCGGGCCTGATGGACTGGATCAAGGGCATTGTGCACTCCGGTCTGATCTGGGCTCTGGGCGCAGGCTTTCTTGTTCCGGCCCTGGTTTTTTCCCTGTACTCAAAAAAGCTCAAGGGATTCTTTCTGCCCTGGAGCATTCTTGGGGTTCTTCTTCTGCTCTCATTTACGGTTTCAGGGCTGAACGTGGTTCTAAGCTATGTGGGCCGTTTTTTCCAGACAGCCCTTGCCCAGAAGGACCAGCCCACATTCTGGCGGTTTCTCTATGTGTATGCCTCGGTGTTTGTAATCGGCACCCCCATTGTGGTGATCTATTCATATATCAGAAAAAAACTGGGGCTGATCTGGCGGGAGTGGGTCACCACCAGTTTCATTGACCATTATCTTAAGAACCGGGCCTACTATGCCCTGACCACCAGCAAGGACATTGACAACCCGGACCAGCGTCTGGCCGAAGATTTAAGGCAGTTTACTGTCACCAGTTTAAGTTTTCTTCTTGTCATCCTGGGCGCCATTATTGACCTTGTGGCCTTTACCGGAATTTTATGGTCCATTTCCAGGCTGTTGTCCGGCATCCTTTTCGTCTATGCTTTCTGCGGCACTCTGATCACCATATTCATCGGCAAACGCCTGGTGGGGCTCAACTACAACCAGTTGCGCAAGGAGGCCGATTTCAGGTACGGCCTGATTCATATCCGGGACAATGCCGAATCCATTGCCTTTTACCAGGGCGAAAAAGGGGAGAAGGAGCAGATCTTCAAGCGATTCAAAGCAGTGCTGAGAAATTTTAATTTTCTCATCGGCTGGCAACGGAACCTTGAATTTTTTACCACCGGCTACAATTACCTGGTCATTATCCTGCCCGCCATGATTGTGGCGCCCATGTATTTTGCAGGCAAGGTGGAGTTCGGCGAAATTTCCCAGGCCTCATTCGCTTTTGGTCAGGTATTGGGTGCCTTTTCCATTATTGTCCAGTATTTTGACAGTATCAGCGCCTTTGCCGCCGGTATCAACCGTGTATCTACGTTTAAGGATAAACTCTTTACGGCATCCGGATCAAAAACATCGGAGAATGATACAAACCAAACCCGGATTCAACGCATTACCAAAGAGACCATCCGGGTACAAGACCTTACCCTGAAAACCCCTGACTATAAACGCACCCTGATCCAGAATTTGAGTCTTGACTTTGGTAAAGGGAAAAGCATCCTGATCATGGGTCATTCCGGTGCCGGGAAAAGTTCCCTGCTACGCGGCATTGCAGGGCTCTGGGCTTCGGGTTCCGGCACCATTGAACACCCGCCGGCGGACAAGGTCATGTTTCTGCCCCAGAAACCGTATATGGTATTGGGCAGTCTGCGCGAACAGCTCCAGTACCCCAGCGGAAATCCTCTCGACGACAACCAGATCAAAGCAGTCATGGAGATGGTCAATCTCACAGACCTGTACCAGAAAATGCAGCGCGCAGCCGGGGACAACTCTTTCATGGACGTGGAAAACAACTGGGAAGAGATTCTCTCCCAGGGAGAACAGCAGCGCCTGGCCTTTGCCAGACTTTTGATCACAAAGCCTCGGTTTGCGGTCCTGGACGAGGCCACCTCCGCTTTGGACGTGGACAATGAAAAGGCACTGTACAACACCCTGTCGAAACTCGATATTGCCTACATCAGCGTGGGCCACCGTCCCACTTTGAAAGCGTATCATGACAAAATTTTGTTCATCCAGGGTGACGGCGGCTGGGAAATGCGGGAGACGTCGGAACAATAGAGCTGTCTGGGTTCACCTTCGGCATTGAGTCTCGATGCCAGATTTGCCTATTGTTCAAGCTTCGTGAGTCCCAAACAGTCTTGACACTATAACCGGTTACGGATAATCATCATCTAATGATAGAAAAAAAATTTGATATGTCTTTTATTTCCAGTATTGCGCTTCGGGAAAAGCAGATTCAACAGAACTACCGCCCGATTATCGGGGTACACAAATGGTTTGCAAGGCGGCCCGGCACATTATTCAGAGGTCTTCTTCTGTCCGAATTTTTAGAAGGACAACTTCAGGAGACGTTTTACAAGTCCAATAACCTTTCAGGACTTCATATCTGCGATCCTTTTATGGGAGGTGGAACTCCCATTATAGAAGCCAATCGTGTCGGATGCGATGTTACGGGATTTGATATCAATCCCATGTCTTTCTGGATAGTCAAACAGGAGATTGACCACCTTGACCTTGAATCCTATTTAAATACTGCCCAGGCTCTCAGGGCAACACTGGAACATAAGATTGGGGCATTTTACAGAACCAGCTGTTCATGTTGCGGCTCACAGAAAGCCCATGTAAAATATTTTTTATGGGTTAAAATCATATCATGCCACCAATGTGGAGCGAGTATAGATCTATTTCCAGGCTATCTTCTGTCTTCCGATGCCAGGCACCCTAAAAATGTTTTTCTCTGTCCATCCTGTGGGAATCTGACTGAAACCAGTGACAGAAAAAAAGACGGTTCCTGCACCTATTGTGCCGCAAAACTACAGATGAATGGCCCGGCAAGCCGAGGGCGCTGCAAATGTTCGGCTTGTGGAACAATTAACATTTATCCTAATGCCAGCCATGGTGCGCCTCGTCACAGACTCTTTGCAATGGAATATCATTGCCCGGAGTGCAAACCATTTCATACCGGTCGTTTTTTTAAAGTTCCCGATGAAAACGATTTGATTCGGCTTCACCAGGTAGAAAATTTTTGGGCCAGAATGCAGCCTGAATATGTTCCCGGCGATCACATTCCCAGCGGGGATGAAACGGACCGTCTTCACCGCTGGGGATATACACACTATCAACAGATGTTTAATAACCGGCAGCTGTTAGGAATGGAACTATCAGCCCGTTTTATTGCAAAAATACCGGATGAACGGGTAAGAAACGCGTTGGCAACAAATTTTTCTGATCTGCTTCGATATCAGAATATGCTGTGCCGATATGACACCAGAGCACTAAAATCCCTTGATATTTTTTCTGTCCATGGTTTTCCGGTAGGCTTAATTCAATGTGAATCAAATTTTCTTGGTATTCAGGAGACCGGGCGCAATGTGTGTATTGGCAGTGGAGGGTGGGCCAATATCATTGAAAAATTTAAAAAAGCCAAGGTTTATTGCAAAGAGCCCTTCGAGGTCAGGTATCACGGTCGGACAAAAAAAATTATTCCTCTTAACGGAGAATGGATCGGTGATCATTTAAACGGTAACGAGGCTGCACAAAAGCGACTTGTCAATATTTCATGCCGAGATGCCGCATCTTGTGACGTTCTCGACGATTCGCTGGATGCTGTTTTTACTGATCCGCCGTATTTCGGAAACGTTCAGTATGCCGAACTTATGGATTTTTGTTATGTCTGGCTTAGAAAACTGATTGGCAAAAATTTAAGTACATTCAGTGCCGACTCCACCCGAACACAAGGTGAATTGACCGGGAATACAGACATGGGGCGCGGGATTGAACATTTTACGGATGGACTTTCAGCGGTTTTTCAACGCATGGCAAACGCATTAAAGCCAGGGGCTCCTCTTGTATTCACCTATCATCATAACCAGCTTGAGGCCTATTACCCGATAGCCGTGGCAATCCTTGATGCAGGATTGGCATGCTCAGCATCGTTTTCCTGTCCTGCTGAAATGGGAGCCTCCATTCATATAAAGGGGACCTCTTCATCAATCATTGACACAGTTTTTGTATGCCGGCAAACCGGAACCATGCTCCGAAAATGGATAGCCGATTCACCAGAAGGCGTCGTGCAAATTGTTGAAAATGATCTTGACCTGCTTAAAGCCGGAAATGTCAAACCAACCTTAGGAGATACCAGATGTGTTATCTACGGGCATTTCATTCGTCTGGCAATCTGGTCATTACGTCTTGGGTGGCAAAAAACAGAACCGACAAATTCACGTATATCAAAAGTAGCTGATTGGCTTCACCAGTTTGGAAGTTGGGAACAGGTATATAATTGTCTGACCGGCCAAAGAGTAGCTCTGCAGAAAAATTTACCTTTGTCGTTTGCCGTTAATGAAAGTGAAATCAAATATGGAGCCGAGTACGCCGATGTTTCCTTTTGAAGTATCTTTGGATGCCATTCTTAAAAACCCGGAACCTTACGTTGACAGTGTGTTTTCTTGTCTGGAATCAGAATTTTTGGTTATGCCAAAAGGGGCCGGATTTGTAGAATATCCTATTTTTGAGCGTGGATACGAGGCATTGAAAATGGCAACTAAGGGATTTTTGCAATTGGACCCGGATAAAATTTTATCTGTGACAGTCACTGAACCCATAGTCATCATAGTTCTCCGTTCGATGTTAGGGTTCACTCCGCCTGAATGGGGATATGTTGCAACACAAAAGACCGGTGTTTTAGTCACTCAGGGATTTGTCCGTTCTTTGGACAGAAAAGTGAGAATGGAACCCGAAACAAAACTAAATACCAATGGCGTTACAGGGGAACGACTTAAGGCAATGATTGATACGGTTTGTCAATTGCTTGCTTCTGGGGTTTCGAAAGTGAATACAGATCAATTGCATCGCCTGGATAAGGCTGATACAAAATATGGTCTTGAAGGAATTCGGAATCTTTCAGGGATGGGTGTTCCTTATGCAATGCTGCTTTATGAAAGGTTTCTTGGCAGACCATTTGCCGGACACAGGGATTCGGTAAGTGACCTAATCGGAGATAGCCTTGAATCTGCAATTGAGAATGTGCTTGCCAACGCAGGCATCAGTTTTAGGAAAACGAAAAGAGCAGAGCGAATTGAGGGATTTGATCAAGCCCCGGACTTTATTATTCCAAGTGAATTCAATCCCGCAGTTATTATTGAAGCAAAAATTACCGAGGATGACGGAACAGCCCGAGATAAAGTGACGCGCATACAGCATCTTGGGGAATTGAGCCTTGCCGGTCGTTCCGAGGATGATCCCCGGTATGAAGTGATTGCCTGTATAGGCGGCCGTGGTTTTGGGGTGCGCAGGGAAGATATGAAAAAAATGATTCAGGCAACCAGGGGAAAAGTATTCACAGCTAAAACGTTGGATCGTCTTATTGACTGTACCCGACTGAAAGAATTTAAAGTTAAGTAGTTTTTTCAGTGATTCTATATTTTGCCTGCTGCCCGTGGCAAAAATGACATCAGGTTAGAAACGTTATCACAACCAAAAGTAGATCACCTTTTACTATTTTATATGAAAGACTGGGTAAGTTACTAAGATCTTACAACCTTTGTTGTGGGTCGAAGCCTGACAGATGATATGTCTGGCTCGGCCCATGGCCGTTATATAACCTTGAAACGCAACATGAGCCAAAAAATAAAAACAGTCCAAACCGCCTTAATGACCTGGTACCGGGATAATTGCCGACAGCTTCCCTGGCGCAGGGATACATCCTTTTACCGGGTATGGGTTTCCGAGGTTATGCTCCAGCAGACTGTCGTTAAAACAGTGATTCCCTATTATCTCAAGTTCATGGAAACCTGGCCCGATCTTTCGGATCTTGCCGCCGCAGACCTTGAAACCGTGCTTAAGGCCTGGGAGGGCCTTGGCTATTATGCCAGAGCCAGAAATCTGCACAAGGCGGCTGGTATTGTGGTCCGTGATTTCCATGGTATTATTCCTGATAATTATAAAGATTTTAAAAATCTGCCGGGGGTGGGGGACTATATTGCCTCGGCTGTGCTCTCCATTGCCGGGGCACAGCCCCATGCCGTGGTGGACGGAAACGTCAAGCGCGTTCTGGCAAGGCTTTTCTGCGAAGATACCCCTGTAAACCATAGTGGTGCCCATAAGGCATATAAGTCCATAGCCGAAACGCTTTTATATGAAAAGGATCCCGGCACATACAACCAGGCGGTCATGGAACTTGGGGCTCTGGTCTGTACGCCTAAAACACCGGACTGCGCTTCATGTCCCCTGGTCCGGGAATGCTGCGCCTTTGAAAAACAGGCCACAGCGCTTTTCCCCCGGCGCATGGAGAGAAAAAAGGTTCCCACTGTTCATATTGCAGCAGGCATTGTCAAAAAAAACGGAAAGGTTCTGATCACCAGAAGAAAGCTTGACGGGCTTTTGGGCGGATTGTGGGAATTTCCCGGCGGCAAGGTGGAACCCCATGAGTCTGCTGAACAGGCCTGCATCCGTGAGATCCGGGAAGAAACAGGTATTCAGGCCGGGAATCTGCAATTTTTAACAACCGTTTTCCACGCCTATACCCATTTTAAAATTGAAATGGATGTGTTCTTCTGCGATTATATTTCAGGCCGGGTTATTCTCAACGGCCCCATTGACCATAAATGGGTCCGGGTGGATCAGCTTAGCCAGTTTCCTTTTCCCCGGGCCAATCTGAAGTTCATGGGCTTAATCAATAAATAAAAATAAGTAAATAAAAACGAGTGGATAGAGACCAGTAAACAGATATGAAAGGCTTTAAACCCCATGGGTTATAAAATAATTCTCCAGGATGCCCCCAAAAACTATACCTTTGACCAGGATAAAATCATTTCACCCTCCGAAACCGTCCAGCGGTTCCGGGAAAGGGCGGCGGCCCTGGATCTTGATATCCTGAGCCGGACCCGGCGCATCGACAACGGGCGCCTGGATATCCCGGTGTTTTACAGCGAGTGTGGTGCCGATGCCAAACGGGTGACCGGCACAAATAAACAGATGGGCAAAGGCGGGACCCCGGAGCAGTCCGAGGCCAGTGCTGTCATGGAGCTGGTGGAGCGGTTCAGCTTTTTCACCTTTGCCGAAGATGAAAACAACTTTGTTCATGCCACGCCTGAACAGCTTGGGGAAGAAGCCCTGGATTATGCCCTGATCACCCAGTCTGTTCATGACGATGAGACAGAAGCGTTAAAAGTTAAACCCATATTTGATTCTTTGTCCCTGCAATGGACCAGGGGTTATGATCTGACCGATAACAAAGAGGTGAATATCCCCTTTAACTGGTTTTATATGATCAATGAGTTTAACGGGCCAAGTGCGGGCAACTGCACGGAAGAGGCGCTGACCCAGGGCATCTGTGAGCTTGTGGAGCGCCACGTCAGCTCCCGGGTATCCCGGGAGAAACTGAAGGTGCCCGGTATCCGCCTGGATTCCTTTAAAGATCCCCTTGTTCGGGAGCTTCTTGCCAAATATGACGCCCAGGGCATCAGGGTCCATGCAAGCGACCTCAGCCTTGATACAGGGATTCCCACCATCGCGGTACTGGCCTGGGATCCGTCCACCTTTCCGGACACAAGTGAGATTGTATGGACCGCCGGTACGGCCCCGTCTCCGGAAAAGGCCATGGGCCGGGCACTGACCGAAGTGGCCCAGCTTGCAGGGGATTTTAACACCGGGTCCAATTACGTGGCATCCGGCCTGCCCAAATTTACGGATATCGAAGCCGCCGGATATATCACCCATCCCCAAACCATGGTGGATGCCGCGGACCTGCCGGACTTGTCTGCCGACAATATGAAGGTGGAGGTGGAAAACCTGATCCGGATTCTGGCCGGTAAAGGCTTTCATCTGCTCTCCATTTGCACCACCCATCCCGGCCTGAATATCCCGGCTTATTACACCATCATGCCGGGTGCCCATTTCAGGGAGCGGGCAGACGAGGCAAGCGTGGGCATGTTTGCCGCCCGGCTGATTACCGAAAATTGCCACCCCATACTTGCCCTTGGCCAGCTGGAGGACCTGGAAACGCTCATTCCGGGAAAATATTACACCAGTTTTTACAAAGGACTGATGCTGACCGCCCTGGAAGAGACACAGGCTGCCGTAAAACAGTTCCAGGACGCCCTTGACCGTGGCTGTGCCAGGCGCAACCTGCCCGATATCTGTTCCCATATGGCTGCTGCCCAGAAAAATCTCGGACTGTTGGACCAGGCCCTTGAAACATGTCAAACCGGACTTGATGCCGACCCCCAGCGCCCTGATCTTTTGAATACCGCCGGGGCCTGCTGTTTTATGAAAAAGGATTTCAATACCGCTATTGCTTATTTTGAAAAAGCACTTGATGTGGATCCAAGCCAGGCCATCAATTATGCCAATATGGGGTCCTGTTACCGGGAGCTTAAAAATCCCGTAATTGCCATCAAATTTTATGAAATGGCGCTGAACATAGATCCAACCATAGGATTTGCACGGGATAATATCGAAAAACTAAAAAATTAGAGCCTTGTATGTTCAATAAAAAAATACCTGCCTGGAAAACGCGCTGTGTGTCCACGGATAAAGTGTTGTCCAAGATCGAGCCGGGCATGCATATTTTTATTGGCACGGGGACGTCCGAACCCCGAACCCTTGTGAATGCGCTCATGAGCGCCCAAGGCTACAACCTGGAGGACCTGACCCTGATACAGCTGGTCAGCTTCGGAGATGCCGTGTCATATAAGGCGCTGGAATCCCATCGCTACCGCTTGAAAACATTTTTTTCCGGATGGGTGTCGGCCCAGGCCATCACCGCAGGCCTGGTGGACCTGATTCCTGCCCGGTTCTCCAGGGTGCCTTTGCTCATGCGGGACGGACTGATACCCATTGATGTGGCGTTTCTCCAGATCACTGCGCCCAACAACAGCGGCTATTGCAGCTTTGGGCTTGGTGTGGATGTGGCAAGGCAAGTCATGAAGCAGGCCCGTTTTGTGGTGGCTGAAATCAATGAACGCATTCCCTTTACCTTGGGGGACACCTTTGTTCATATTGACGAATTCGACATGCTGGTCAAAGCTCAAGTTCCGCCCTTTTATTTCCCACGGTACCCCGTGGATCCGGTGTTTGACAAGATTGCCGAAAATTCGGCCTCGGTGATTGATGACGGGTCTTGCGTGGCCTTTACCTATGGTCCCATTTACGAGGCCCTGGCCCGGCACCTGGCCAAGAAAAAAGATTTGGGCATTCATACCCCGTTTTTCACGGATGCACTCATGGAGCTTGCTGAAAGCGGGGCGGTTACCAACCGGGAAAAGGGGATGTTCACGGGGCGGTCTTTGACAACCTATGCTTTAGGTTCCCAGAAATTGATGGCCTGGCTTGACAAAAATCCCATGGTGGAGTTCCAGGGCATTGACAAGGTATTTAACCCGCTGCAGATCGGACGCAATAAAAAGTTTGTCATGATTCTGCCGGTGCGGCGGGTGGACCTGTCCGGCCGGGCAGCTCTTCATTCCAGCGCCTCCAATATTTCCGCAGATCCGGGCCAGATTGCTGATATACTCAATGGCGCCGAGCTCTCCCGGGGCGGGTATAATATTGTGGCCCTGCCCAGCCGGAACCGGGACGGTGCGCCCAATATCCGTCTATTTCTTGATAGTACCCCGGACCTGCTCAGCTTTCCGGAATGCATCGATCTTGTGGTCACGGAATACGGGGTGGCCCACATCAAGGGCAGAAGCCTGCGGGAGCGCGCCCAGGCTCTCATTGAGATTGCCCATCCCGAAGACCGCCCAGGCCTTGTGGCGGGCGGCAAAAAAGAGAATCTGCTCTATCCGGACCAGATATTTATTGCCGACTCCGCCCGTTTTTATCCCAAGGAGATCGAAACTACCCACAGGTTCAAGGATGATCTGCAGGTGTGGTTCAGGGCCATCAAGCCGTCGGATGAAGAGCAGATGCGCAGGCTGTTTTACCGGTTCTCCGATGACGCCATCTACTATCGTTACTTTGCACCCATCAAAACCATGCCCCATGCCAGAATGCAGGCCTATGTCAATGTGGACTACAGGGAGGTGCTGTCCGTGGTGGGTCTTATCGGCGAACCGGGCAACCAGACCATCATAGCCGAGGCAAGGATTGCCAAGCATCCGGACAAACCGTTCATGGATATCGCCTTTGTTGTAGACGAGGAGTACCAGGGATTAGGCATTGCCTCCTTTCTGTTCAGGATGCTCTGCCGTCTGGCAAAGGAGCGCGGGGCCGTAAAGGTAACAGCAGATGTTCTCTCCTCCAACCGGGCCATGATCAAAGTGTTTGAAAAGGGCGAATATTCGCTGATGGCCAAACTTGAAGGTGGTGCTTATGCCATTACCATCGATTTGACAAAACCCAATGCCTGAAGGTGGATATCATAACACCTGCCGGCATCGTTCTGGAGAAGTTCAAGAAACGTATCGTCCGGCTGTATCGTTGGGTTTGAAGAGCAAGCTTCAGTCTCATAATACGTATGATGGGACGATACGTTTAATGCTGTCGCAATCAGAGCTTGTAACCGATGGCTGCGACGATGTTGTTGTCAAGCTTCTGGACGCAGGGACGCCAACCTCTGGAAGATCCTGCCCCGTCATCCATGGAGATGAGGACAGTATTGGAATCGTCAATCAGCTCATAGTGTATGTCAAGACCGCAGGCTCCCGCTCCGAATCCCACAAGATAACGGGCTGCCTGGCTGCCGGGATTGTAACTGGTTATTTTGACAGGCAGGAGATAGACGCCTTTTGCGGGTGTATATTCGCTTCGAGCCTGAATTAATCTGGCGCTGTACCCGGTCCTGTTCAACCTGTTGACAAGATCTGCCTCCATGAATGTTCCGACCTCATTGCGCCACTCAACCTGCTTGGGCGTGAAGGAGTCCTCAATTCCGCGGTCGAACAAAACCATGATCATGTTTTTCGATCCATCGGCCATTGTCGGGGCGGTTGTTTTCTGATTGCAGCCGAAAACAAGCATACAGGCCATTAGCAAGGCAGCCATACATGAGCGTTTCATAATTTTTTCCCTTTCAATTTTTCGGTTAAAATATAAAATTGTCCGTGTCGCCCAATCCTGTGCCATCACATCAATGGGAGTCAGGAGCTGAGAATTGGTTTTTGAGACCATAGTATTAAAAACCAGAAAAGTAAAATCTGACTTACCCCTTGGGCTCTTGAAGATTAATTTTTTTGGGACAACATCAGGATTTTTTATCCGCATTGGCACCATAAACAAACGCGAGGAGCTCGGCTACGGCCACGTATATTTCAGCCGGAATCTCCTGGTCGATATCAAGGGATGTCAGGACCTCCACCAGGTCTGGATCGTCCTTTACCGGCACGCCATGGGCCAGCGCCAGGGCAATTATATTTTCAGCCACCTTTCCCTGACCTTTGGCAGAAACTTTCGGTGCAGTGTCCTTAAGTCTCTCATATTTCAGGGCAACAGCTTTTTTTATTTTATTTTTAGGTGCCATGGTCATACCACAATATTCAGGCCCTGAATGACATCGGACTCTTTCATGGAAAGCAGTAAACTGGCCGGAGCGATCTGCTCCGGCCGGGCGACCTGGCAATCAATATTGCCGGCCTGGTATCCGATCCCGTACAGACGCTGTTTTAAATTTGAAATTTTGGGGGCAAGATAGTCACATGTTTCCTGATTTTCTAGAAGAAACCTGCCGGTAATGGTTTTATCCAGAGTGGAAAAATCCGCGCGTAAGGGGCCAAGGGCGGTCATGTTCAATAGAAAGGAGATACTGAGCATTTTTTTTTGTGTATTGGCAGTGCCTGTCTTGCCCAAGTCCACCATGAGCTGGCCAAAATTAAATCCATTTTCCGTCCAGACGGGGAATGGCAGTAGAAATCGTGCACCATCCTGGGGGTGTTCGCTCTCCCCGGATTTGACATTTAACTGGGCAAAGTTCTCCAATGCATCTGCAATATGTTTAAATATGGAGGCCTTTCCCGGGTCATTTTCCCTGCCGGAAAGAGACAGAGAGGCTGCTTTTACGTCCTGGTCGGCCATTTGATTGATCATATGCGCCACCGTTTTTTTATCCCTGGTGTCTTTAATGGCGCTTGCCAGTTTCTTTTCAAATAAAAGGCCCATATTCTCTATAATTTTAGGCAGAAACTGATCATCCCGGACATCTGATTTAAGGGAAAGTCCCATAAGAATATCATTCAACAGAGGTTCCCGGATCTGGCGAAGTGCATCCAACCCCTGGAAAATATTTGCCAGGGAGACGGATTGAAAAGAGGGGGCCGAGAAAGGTTTTTCCGTGCCGGAAAGTGGAGGTGAGTCCGGAATGATGGACGGAAGCGAAGGTGTTGGCCGTTCAGTATTCACGGCAGGGGGAGCACTGCCTGTGGACATAGGAACCGGCTTTAACGCGATACCGTCCTGGGATCGGACAACCTTCATGGGAATATCCGTGCCGGGAGTCAAAGTAAGTTGAGTGGAAACCGTCAGTTTCTGAGCGCCCACAAGCAGTTGAACCCGGTTCTGGGGTGTAACATCAAGGACTTTTGCATCCACTGTCTGGCCGGGTGTTATACCCGGGGCGGGTAATGCCGAATATTTTTGTGTTCCGGGAAGAATCTTAAGTGTGGCATCGGTCTTGGCGGAAGACAGGGACAGAGAAGAGGAAAACGGCGAGGATGGGACCGGCTTAAGAACCAGGCCTTCCCGGGTGGCAACAGCGATCAGCGTCAGCGACATACCCGGCTTCAATGGCAGTAAAGTTGACGCTTGAACTTTTTGACCGGTGCTCTGGGGTTGTCCTGATTCACTTGAAAGGTTTTTCGACGCTGCAACCGCAGCTTTTTCCTGGCCAGACAACAATGGAGTCCGATTTCGGATAAATTCCCCGGAACTGTGCGTGGTTTGTGATTTTCCAGATAAAAGCAGTTGAACATGATTTTCGGGTTTGACGTCAAGTATCTTTGCGTCAATAATCCGACCGGGTTTCAGGTTAATGGGGCCGGATAACCCGGATTGTTTCTGGTCGCCACCGGGAATTTTCAGAAGCGTAAGAAACTGGCTGGGAATCATCAGGATTTCTCCATTGCAATAAACTTTTCCTTGAGATCAATGACAAGTGCAACCTCTCCTTTGGGTATGGAAAGCTTTTCTGCAATGGTGTCAATATCTATTTTCTGATAGTAAAGATCTATAATACGCTGCTGTTGGTCAAGGACATCAGTCTCTTTGTGAAATAAGGCTGTTCCCCCTTTGGGCTGGGTATTGAGCAGGGAGTTGTGCTGATTTTCAAGCTGGCTGTAAAGGGCGTTGGCCCTGGACAACAGCAGGTTGATGCTGATAATTTTCGAATCCAGGGATTGGTCAAGTTTCCGGGTCAGTGCTTGTTTCTCCTGCACCAGGCGCTCAAACTCTATGGCCGCCTCCTTTGAGGCTTCCAAAATGGGTTCGATGGTCTCGGACGTTTCAGCCAATATTTCCCTGGCCACAATTTTTGCTTCTTCACGGGTCTGGGCGACTATGTCGCTAAGGTCGATGCCCGGTACAGGTGCCGAACCTGGTTGAAGCCGCTTGACCCGCCGGATAAAAAGAAACAACAGAAAGATTAAAAACAGATCAATGAAAAATAGCAGGACAACAAGAAACTCAGTGGGGACCGGCAGCATCATGCAGTGATGTCCAAAAGCCGGCCCGGTCCATCCGGATCCGGAGGCAGGTCGTCTTTGGGGTCCTGTTTCTTTGCTCGTTTGGCCCTAAGAGCTTTTTGCCGTTTTTCCTTCTCTTTTTCCTGTTTTAAAGCAATGGATTCTTCGCTTTCCTGAACAGTTGTGTTTTCCACCACCTGCTGATTCTGATGTTGCACTGCGGCCTGGGCAGGATCCGGTTTCGGGGAATGGATCTGGTGGGTCAACTCCTGGGCAAGACCGGATTGCTGAAAAATCTGGTTATGTCCATGAACTGTGGTCATTTGTTCCCTAAAATTAAGTTGCCTTAAAAGATTTGAAACTGATCTTGTCGATATATTGGGGCGGCAACACTTTTTTCAGTGAAGCTTCCACACCCCAGAGCAGATCAGCTTCGGTCACCTCATTGTTTTTTTCCGAGATCAGCCGGGAATGAATCGCCCCGTAAATCAAATCCCGGTAAAAGGCGATGTTACTGTTTATTTCATCATAAGCCCTTTGATCGGAATAATCAATAGAGACGTCGGCATACACATAGGTCATGGTCTGGCTTTGATCAGAAGCCAGAATTATAAAATCCGTCAATACAATGGTCCCCGGCCTGCGGCTGGGCGGCAGAGCCGGTACATCCGCGGAACCTTTTGCCTGCCCGTCCCGGATAAGATCAATCTCGGTCAGGGATGCGGTCTGTCTTCCCGGCTGTGGCTTTGGCCCAGAGCCACCTGAAAAAAACAGAAAATAACTCAAAGGAACGGATATGCCCATGAACAGCAATATGGAAGCTGCCGCAAGAAACACCTTTGATTTGAGAAGGGCTTTTATTTTCCCGCCTTTTTTAGCCTTAGCAGGGGCGGAGTCCTCTGCGCCGGTACCGTCTATACCTTCCAGGACCACCTGATCCGCCGAATCGGATTCAAGATCATCAAGATGGTCTTCCAGGTCAGGCGCGTTGTCTTCTCCGGCAATATCTGCAAGAACGTCGTCATCCTCCTGATCCGCGGCCATGAGCAGGGTATTAATGTCGTCCTGGGATATTAGGATATCTTCATCCAGAGACCCGTCCGTTTCATCTGACTCCTGGAGAAGAGCATCAATATCTTCCTGGGTGACGTCATTTTCATCTTCTGCGGCGGCATCATTCGTGGCACCAGCATCCGTTGCAGCGGCTGGTTCTGTTTCCTCCAACAGATTGCCTTCGCTGTCTCCTGCATCTGTCTGTGGGATATCAGGAGCCGGAAAACCAGCCTCAATCAGGGCATCCATGGCTTCCTGGGTAATCATACAATCTGCCATGTCTGCTGCCTGGCTTTCATCTATGGGCTCATCAAAGGGATCTTCCTCCAAATCCGATACTTCCGCCATTGATGCATCGTCAGCGTTTTCGTTGGTTTCGTTTTGCTCCTCGAGATCTTCCTGGTTTGATTGCGCTTCCAACGCCTCAGGTTCAGGTTCTGTTTCCACTACTGGAGCGGGGTCTGGTTGGGAACCGAATGCATCATTGTCCTGGGTGTCTGCACTCATGGCAACCTGGATATCTTCCAGTGAAATGAACTCGTCATCATCCTCGGAGGTGTCATCTGACTGGGCATCTCCCGCCATCATACGGTCGATGTCATCCTGGGACAGTTCAGCGGCCTCCTCTTCGCCGTCATCGGAGTCATCTGCATCCGGTGCGGGGCCGTTGAGCAGGCTGTCGATATCGTCCTGGGATAACTCACCACCGTCATCTTCAAGACTATCTTCGTCCGGTGCATCGCCGCTCATCATACGATCAATGTCATCCTGGGACAGTTCAGCGACCTCCTCTTCGCCGTCATCAGAATCATCTGTATCCGGTGCAGGGTCGTTGAGCAGGCTGTTGATATCGTCCTGGGATAATTCGCCGTCATCTTCTGCACTATCACCATTATCCGGTGTATCACCAGCCATCATGCGATCAATGTCATCCTGGGACAGTTCGCCTGTCTCTGGGTCATCCACATCCGGTTCAGGGTCGCTGAGCAGGCTGTCGATATCGTCCTGGGACAACTCGCCGACATCGTCATCGTCGGAGGACATATTCAGCATTTTATCAATATCATCCTGGGAAATTAGATCATCTTCTTCTTCCAAAATCGGGTCTGACATAACTCCCCCTTGTAGTCAAAAAAATAAACTCTATGAACTCATTTGAAATGAACTATTACAAATATTTAATGTTTAGAAACTGCAAACTTCAGGCCAGAAGTCCTATTCTCCATAACTATTCAGGCTGGCGTGCAGTTTCAGCAGAACCGCCGTATGGATCTGACAGATCCGGGATTCCGTCAAAGACAATACTTCGCCAATCTCTTTCAAGGTCAGCTCGTCATAATAGTAAAGGGAGATAACAATCTGCTCTTTTTCCGTCAATTTTTTGATGGCCTCCACCAGAACAGATTTCAATTCTGCCCGGTAAAAATCCTCTTCGGGGTTCTCTTCTCCGCTTAGTCCGGCCTGAAAGCGGGTCTGGGAATACGCCTCATTTTTCTTGGTCTTAATGAAATCATCCAGGCTGAGGACTGCAGCCCCATGGATGTCGGTGAGCATATTCTGGTACGTTTCCAGATCCACGCCCAATACCTGGCTGATTTCATCGTCATCCGCCGGCCGCCCCTTTTCATCTTCAATGGTTTTCGCAGCCCGTGTAATGTCCTGGATTTTTTTGCGCATGGATCTTGAATAGGTGTCCATGCTGCGAAGTTCATCCAGAATAGCTCCCTTGATACGATAGCGGGCATAGGTTTCAAGGCTGACATGCTTGCCCGGGTCAAATTTGTCCACTGCGTCAATGAGCCCCAGGGAGCCGGCTGACATCAGTTCGTCAAAAAGCACGCTGGATGGCAGACGCATGGCAAAGCGTGAAGCGATATACCGGACCAGATAAGCATAATTTACAATGCTTTCCTGCCGCCAGGCTTCCCATGCCGCTTGATTGTTTTTCCGGGGATATTTCATGGAAATATTATTGTTTCCTTTTTTAAAATTGCCATAACCGCTCATTGGGCGGCCGCAAAGACCCTGTTCATGAAAAAGGTCAGATTCCCCTGGTTCTGATTGGTCCTGCCGTCGTTAAGAAGAGTTTTTGCAAGTCCGGACATGGCATCGGCTGCAGGGCTGTGCTTGACAGTATCCAGAAGTATGCTGCGGTTTCGAACCGCCTTTTGCAGGGCCGGATCAAAGGGTACATACCCGCAGTATTCCAGAACCACATTTTTTAAAAATTTATCCAGGGCGTTGCTCAAAGATCCGTATACTTTTTTTGCCCCGGCCTGGTTGTCCGCCATGTTCACCACCAGTTTAAAATGCCTGGTTCCGTATTCCTGGGACATGACCTTCATCAGGGCATAGGCATCGGTGATGGAGGTAGGTTCCGTGGTGGCCACCACCAGGCACTGGTCCGCAGATGCATTAAAGTAAAGTACATTGGATGAAATACCGGCCCCGGTATCCAGCAGAATGATATCTGCCATGTCGGAAAAAGCCTCAAACTCCGACAGCAATGTCAGTTTTTCACCTTCACTGAAACGGGTCAGATCGGCAAAACCGGAGCCTCCGGGAAGAATCCCAATGCCATGATCCGTTGTCACCAGCACCTGGGCTAATGTTTTTTCCCCGGATACCAGATGGCGAATATTGTATTTGGGCCTCAGGTTAAATACGATGTCAATATTGGCTAAACCCACATCGGCATCGATGATCACCACCCTTTTACCAAGTCGGGTCAGGGCCACGGCCAGGTTTCCCACAATATTGGTTTTGCCCACCCCGCCCTTGCCGCTGGTCACAGCAATGACCCTGGGGTATGTACTGCCGTTGGAAGCCCCGTTTTGTTCCCGTTTTTGGATAGCACTTGTCCTGGCCATCTGTCGCAGTCCTTTTGCCTGATCCACTTAATCTCCTTTGGGCTCTTTTTTAAGAATTATCTTTAAAAGCTCATGGCTGTCCGGAATTATCAAATCCTCGGGCACCTTCTGGCCGTTGGTCACCAATGACACGGGCAGGTTAAGGTTTGCCACCTGGTCAAGGATTTTTCCGCATCTTTTTGTCTCATCTGTTTTTGTAAACACATATGTGTCTGGATTAAATACGGAAAAAGCATGTGCCGCTTCTTTCATATTAATCAATTCAGAAGTAACACTCAAGGTTAAATGAACGCTGATCTGGAAATCATTTCTGATCAGCTCAAGGATTTCATCAATTTTTTTCTTGTCATAATGGCTGTGCCCGGCCGTGTCAATAAGCACCATATCCATGGATTTCATCCGATCCAGAGCGCATGCCAGGTCCTGGCGTGAAAAGGCCGGAACGCAGGGCAAGCCCATGATACCCGCATAGGCTTTAAGCTGCTCAAAGGCTCCGATCCGATAATTATCTATGGAGATCAGCCCCACCTTCATTTTCCGGGTAAAGCTTAAGCCCGCGGCCAGTTTGGCAATGGTGGTGGTTTTACCCACACCGGTGGGTCCCACAAAGGCCGCCACCTGGGGAAGACCCGACGAGTTGCGCCGGGTGAAAAAATCCTTGGTGCGCAACTGGTCCAGGCAAAGGCCCATAACCTTTTTTTTCAACTGCTTCATCCGCATTGCCGTATCCATGTCCTTATCCAGATCTGCAGCCGCTTTTTGCACAAGATCCGTTGCCAGTCGTTCGCTGACACCACTGCGCAGCAGGGAGGCAAGTACGCCCACGGATTCAAAATGGTTGCACAGAATGGAGGGCATCCCGGAACCGAAACCGGCCACGGAAAGGATATCCTTTATCTCCGCAAGATCTGCCTTAAGGGCTTCCACATCCTGAAGGACCGGGGGAGCAGATTTGTCATCTTCTGGCGAAGGGATGGCTGCCTCAACCTCGAACATGGTCTTTCCATAAGGGTCTTTGGGTGATTTCGGCACCTTTCGGGTGGAAAGAATCATGGCTTCCGGCCCCAGCTCCTCCTTGATGCTGGCAAGGGCGTTCTGGATATTGGGTGCCCTGAAAATTTTTTTATTCATATCTTACTCTCACGGCTTTAAACTCACTTTTCCGACAGCCTGCAGATTTATATCATCCACGATCTCTGCGTGGGATACCACAAATACGGTGGGTAGCGACGGCTCAATCAGGCGGCGGACATGACGGCGCAGTGTGGGCGAGGTCATGAGTACGGGTTGGGTATTCAGCGTGATCAGGTTTTCCACCTGTTTTGACACGGCATTGACAAATTCCGTGATCATGGCGGGTTCCAGAGCCAGGAAGGCTCCATGATCCGTACGTTTTAGGTTTTTTGTTAAAATTTCTTCCAGTTTGCGGTCCAGTGTCATGACCTGCAGCTTTTTACCAGGCTGCAGGTAGGGCGCCAGCATGCCCTTGGCAACCCGCTGGCGTACATATTCGGTTAACAGATCCGGATCCTTGCCGGCCGGTGCAAAATCTGCCAGGGTTTCTACAATGGTCAGCAGATCCCTGATGGAGATCCGTTCCCGCAAAATATTTTGAAGGACTTTCTGGACGGCACCGACACTTAAGATATTGGGCACCAGTTCCTCCACCACCTTGGGACTGGTTTTGGCCAGATTATCCAGAAGATGCTGGACATCCTGGCGACTGAGAAGGGTGTAGGCATTGTTCCTGATGATTTCCGTCAGGTGGGTGGCAATGACCGTGGAGTTGTCCACCACGGTGTACCCGGCAAACTTGGCTTCTTCGTCCCTGGACATGGGAATCCACAGGGCGGGCAGGTTGAAGGCGGGTTCAACCGTATCAATCCCGTCAATTTTTTTCGCCACCCCGCCGGGATCCATGGCCAGATAGTGATTGACCATAAGTTCTGCACCGGCCGTTTCAACGCCCTTGATCAGCAGGCGGTACTGGGCCGGGCTTAAATTTAAATTATCCCGGATATGGATGGGCGGCACAATAATGCCCATTTCCGTGGCAAACTGCCGGCGGATGGCCTTGATCCGGCCTAAAAGCGTACCGTCCTGCTGCTTGTCCACCAGGGGAATCAGGCCATATCCCACTTCCAGTTCCATGGTATCCAGGCGCAGCAGATGATCAACATCTTCGGGCTTGCCTGGCGTCTCTTCCTGGGCCTGGTCTTTAGCTTTTTCAATGGCCTGCTGCTTTTCTTCGGTTTTTTTCTCTTCCTGGCCCAGAAAATACCAGGCAACGGTTCCCATGGTCACTCCTAAAGTCATGAAGGGAATGGTGGGAAGGCCGGGGATCGCGCCCATGAGGAAAACAATCACAGCCCCCACCATGACCGGGGTGGAACTGGAAAATAAATGCTTGGCAAAGGCCTGTCCCATCTTGCTGTCTGCTCCAGAGCGGGAGACCAGAAGACCTGAGGCGGCAGAGATCAAAAGCGCTGGTATCTGGGAGACAAGCCCGTCACCCACGGTGAGCAGGGTGTAATTGGTCAAAGCCTCGCCAAGGGGCATGCCCTGCTGCACCACGCCGATAATAAAGCCCGCGCCGATATTGATTAAAGTGATCACAATACCGGCAACGGCATCTCCGCGGACAAATTTGGAGGCGCCGTCCATGGCTCCGTGAAATTCCGACTCCCTGGCAATGGCGGCCCTTCGTTCGCCGGCTTCTATCTCATCAATCATGCCGGCATTGAGATCCGCGTCAATGGCCATCTGTTTGCCGGGCATGGCATCCAGGGTAAAACGGGCGGCCACCTCTGCAATACGGCCGGCGCCCTTGGTGATGACCATAAAATTGATGAGCACCAGAATAATGAAAATAATCAACCCCACCACATAGTTGCCGCCCACTACAAAGGCGCCGAATGACATGATGATCGCCCCGGCAGCCTCCGGGCCTTCGCTGCCGTGCAGAAGGATCAGCCGTGTGGATGCAACGTTCAATGAGAGCCTGAACAGAGTGAGCATCAGAAGCAGGGAGGGGAAGATACTAAAGTCAAGTGGTTTCTGGGTATACATGGTAGTGATCAGCACCACTATGCCAAGGGAGATGTTCAAGGCAAGAAAAAAATCAAGGATAATGGGGGGTAAAGGCAGAATCATTGCCATAAGAATGCCGATAAAGGCCAGAACCATCAGAATATCTGATGATTCCTTTTTCATTGTGGCCATAATACCGACGTTTTCTGCCGCCATTTGTCCTCCTTACCGATGAGCGTTTGACACCTGATGCCAAAAAATTGACTTTTTAGGAAAATTAACCTTTCCGGCCGTTCTTAAGTCCGTAAACGTAGGCAAGCAGTTCAGCTACCGCCTGGTAATATTCAAATGGAACCTGCCCGCCGATATCTACTGATCTATACAAATTTCGGGCCAATGGTTTGTCTTCCACGATGGGAACATCATTTTCCCGGGCAATTTTTTTGATGTTTTCGGCCACGGCCCCGGCTCCCTTGGCCACAACCGTGGGCGCATCCATTTTTGTTTTGTCATATTGCAAGGCCACGGCAAGGTGTGTCGGGTTGGTTACAATCACATCCGCCTTGGGCACGGAAGCCATCATCCGTTTTCTGGCGGCAGCCATCTGGAGTTGCCGAATCCTGGATTTAACAGCTGGATCACCGTCCGTCTGCTTGCGCTCGTCTTTGACCTCTTTTTTGGTCATTTTCTGGTCTTCCAAAAACTTCCATTTCTGGAAAGCATAATCCAGGATGGCAACCAATACCATCACCATGCAAACTTTGATGAAAATCCAAAATGACTTGATAAAAAGAAAAACAAGGATTTGGGCGATGGAGTTATCGTAAAGGGTAATAATCCTGGAAAGCTCGTCCTTTGTGGCCAGATAACAAATTGATGCAATCACGGCAAGTTTTGCCAGTGATTTCAGAAAGTCGATCAAGGCCCGGGATGAAAATTTATTCATGAGCCCGCTAACAGGGTTCAACTTGCTCAATTTGGGTTCAAAGACCTTCCAGGAGATGTGGAATCCAACCTGGGCAACGTTGGACAAAAAGGCCATAGTACAAACTGCTGCAAATACAGGCAGGCACATTAAGAACATCTTTTTGGCGTGATAAATCAGCATGGTTGTCAGGTCTGCCACGCCCAGTTCCGGTATCCGCTCAAATATAAAATTGTAACGAAACACCTCCACACAGTTCTGATAGAAGAAGGAAGCCGTTGCATACAATGCCATAACGCCGCCCAACAAGACAAACACCGAAGGAATTTCCATGCTTTTGGCAACCTGGCCTTCCTCCCTTGCCTTGGTGAGTTTTCGCCCCGACGCGTCTTCGGTCTTCTCGCCGCCACCCTCTGGATCTTCGGCCATATCTTATCCTCCGCCCATATAAAACAATAATGCCAGAAACAATTTTCTTAGGGGCCCGATGTAATCCCGGGTAACGATGACAATGATGGGCAGGGTCATGGAGAAAAAGGTCAGCCCCACTGCGATCTTTACCGGGAAGGACACAATCATGACATTGGTCTGGGGTGAAAATTTTGCAATCAGTCCAAAGCCTGTATTGACAAAGGTTAAAACGGCAATGACCGGGGCGCTGATCTTGATGGCATTTACAAATAACCCGGCCGCAACCTCCGAAATTTTTGGGAACAGGGCAGGATGCAAAACAAATCCACCCACAGGAACCAGTTCGAAGCTGTCAATCATGGACATGATAACTATATGGTGTCCGTTGAGCAAAAGGAAAACGACCAGGCAGACCCAGTAACCGATCTGATCCATGATGGATACGTTTTCACCGCTTTGGGGGTCCACGACATTGATCATGGAGAACCCGACCTGAAAGCCGATAACCTGGCCGGCCATCTGTATCCCTGCAAAAAAGATTCGCAGGCAAAGCCCCAGAGTAAGACCCACCATGATTTCAGCCCCAAGCATCAGGCCAAAGGTGGGGACATCCTTTGGGAAACGTGCCGGATCCACAGGTACCACCGTATAGAACAACAGTGTTAAAACCAGAGCCAGTCCCATTTTCAGCCGGTTGGAAAACACAGGGGAGGAAAAAATAGGGAACAAAAATAAAAACACAGAGATCCTTGCCAGAACCAGCATAAAGGTTCTGAAGCGAATGGGATCAATGAGATCAAGAAGTTCCACGGTCGTCCGTTCCCTGGATCACCGGATATACATGGGAATATTGATAATAATATTGGTTGTGAAGGATATTAATTTTTCCATCATCCACGGCGCAGCAAACAAAAGCCCGAGGAAAACAGCGAGAATCTTGGGCACAAAGGTGAGCGTCATCTCCTGGATCTGGGTAACGGCCTGGAAGACAGAGATGGTAAGGCCTGCAATCAGTCCCAGACCCAGCATGGGCATGGATAAAAGGATGGTCAGGGTGATGGCCTGTTTGGCGAATTCCACAACAAATTCAGGGGTCATTTTATACTCCAAAACTTTTAATGATTGAACCGGTAATCAGATTCCAGCCGTCCACAAGGACAAAAAGCATCAGCTTGAAAGGCAGGGAAATCATGACCGGGGGCAGCATCATCATACCCATGGCCAGCAGAACCGAGGCAACCACCATATCAATGACAAGGAACGGTACATACAAAATAAAGCCCACGATAAATGCGGTTTTAAGCTCGGAAATCACATAGGCCGGGATCAGTGCCAGAAGCGACACATCATCCCGGGTTTCAGGCTTTTTCATGCCGGTCTCTTTGACAAACAGGGCAATGTCGGCTTCCCTGGTGTTGAGCAGTAAAAATTTTCGTATGGGCTTCTGGGCCTCGTCAAAGGCCGCTTCATAGGAAATTTTACGTTCAAGATAGGGATTTAAGGCTTTATCATACACTTCTAATGCCACGGGCTTGATAATACAAAACGTCATGAAAAGTGAAAGCCCAACAATGATCTGGTTGGGCGGGCTTGACTGGGTGCCGATGGCCTGGCGCAAAAAATGAAATATCATAGTTATGCGGGCGAAAGGTGTCATGAGGATCAAGATGGCAGGGGCCAGCGAGATGATGGTTAAGAGAGCTATAATTTCAAGAACCACGGCCACTTCTTCGGGTTCCTGGGCTGTGCCGATATTCAGTTCCAGGGACGGGATCGGGAAGGTGACGGCACCTGCCGTACCAGCAAGGCCTGCAATTACAATGACTGCAAGCAGAATACATCCTGTCCATTGGGTCAACCGGGTAAACTTGATCATGATGCCTCTTCCTTACCGGAATCGACACAGAAATTGGATGAATGACTATCCTGGGCCATTTCGTCTGTACGGTTGCTTTTTTTCAGACTTTTTTTAAGAAGATTCTGAAATCCTGCGGCTGTTTGCGAAGGTTTCAATGGCGTTTCAGGGCTTTTGTCAAAGCGGGCAAGAGAAGATATGCCGCCCGGTGAAACCCCGATGAGTATTGATTCCCCCAGGACAGATACCAGCACAAGTTTTTCCTTGGGTGATAAATGGTAGACAGATGACACCTTTATCAGTTCTATAGAGCCTTTTGTGCCAAGCCGACCAGAGAACCTGCGAATAAGATAAAGTGACATCAAAAAAAAGGCCAGAACGGCAAACAGCAGGCCAAAGCTTTTGGCAAACTCCATCCACATATCCGTCTGGGAACTCATTGATCTTCCGCAGCAAGGGATTTGACCCTGTCAATGGGCGTGATCACGTCGGTGAGACGAACACCGAATTTTTCATTGACCACCACAACTTCACCCCGGGCAATGAGCTTGCGGTTGATATAGACTTCTAAAGGTTCGCCGGCAAGCTTGTTCAACTCAATAATGGACCCCTGGGACAGTTGCAGAAGATCATTGACCAGCATTTTGGTTTTACCCAGCTCCACGGAAAGCTCCAAGGGAATATCCAGAATAAAATCCAGTTCCCTTGCACTCCGCTCCTCCTCATGGCCGGACTCTTCTTCCAGATTTTGATCATTTACGGTGCCGTTTTCATCAACCATGTTTACCCCTCACAGTCGGTTATAATTTTATCTTTGATTTTAAATGCCTGAAACCCCCGCTGGATACCGATATAACCCGTCAGCTTGACCAGACCGCCCACAAAACAGGACAAAGGATCAGAGGCGTCGTTATCCAGCTGGATGACATCCCCGGGCTGCATATACAAAAGCCGTTCGCCGGTGATTTCGGTTTTACCCAGAAGAATTCTTAAATCCACCTCGGAGTTGAGAATAACTTCCTCAATCATCCTGCGCCAGTTATAATCAATCTCTTCAATTTCCGCCTGGACACCGGATGACAGTTTATTTCGCATGGGTTCGATCATGGAGTAGGGATAGCAGACCACAAGATTGCCTGCGGCCTGTTCCAGCTCAATTTCAAACCGGGTCACAATGACAAGATCGGTGGGCAGTACAATGGCCGTGAACTGCGGGTTCATTTCCGAGCGGATCAGGGATGCCTTTACCGGTTCAATGGGGGCCCAGGACGCTTCAATATTTTTAAGCACCGCCACCACTGCCTTTTTGATCATGACCTCTTCAATGGTGGTAAATTCACGGCCCTCCACCCTTGCCTTCCCCAGGGCTTCGCCGCCAAAAAAAGTGTCAATGAGATTATAAACCAGCTGGCTTTCAAACACCACCAGCCCATGCCCCCTTAGCGGCTCCATTCTGAATACGTGAAGACTTGTGGGCACGGGAAGACTTCGGACGAATTCGGAAAATTTCAGGGTGTCGAAGGGGTTGGCAGAGACATCCACATTGGTCTGGAGAAGTGAAGACAGAGTGGCCCGAACTTCCCTGGACAGACGTTCGTTAATAACGTCAAATGTGGGCATCCGTGCCCGGACCACCTTGTCCTGGCTGGTGAAGTCATAAGCAACAACCCCGTCAGTCGACTCCTCGACAATCTCCGGAATATCACTCTCTGTTTCTACTTCTCCGGAATCCAGTCCGTCTAATAAACTGTCGACCTCATCCTGGGATAGAATTTCACTCATGGCACCATCACTGCATTATGAAATTAGTAAAATAAATATGCCTTATGGCAACTTTGGGAAAAATCTGGTTAATCCGATTCAGCAGCTCAAATTTAAGCTTTAGTTTTCCCTGGGGGGTTCGCAACTCCATCCATTTCATCTGTCTCATCTGGGTTTCAATAATTTTTCTTATCCTGGGTTCCATGGAATACACCTGTCTTCTAAGTCCAGGATCCATCATCTCAAGGGCGATACCAAGGGATATGTACTGCTTGTATGAATTTTGTTGTAAAAAGATCTGCTCAAAGGGTTCAAGCTGGACAATATCCTCAAATATGGCTTTGCTCTGGTCTTCCAGGGCGGCTTGAATGCTTTCTTCTGTCACGGCATCTTTGTCAACGGGCTGCTCCGGGACCTCTTCTTTCTTACCGCCGGAAAGAAAAAAGAATACACCGGCACCTATCCCGCCCAGTAAAAACAGAGCCAGCAGGAGAATAATGATCAGCTTTTTTTTCCCTGACAACAGTTTGCCGATTAATCCCTTTTTGGCAGGCTGTTCATCAGATCCTGTGCCACCATCGTCTGTGGATTCGGCCAGTTTATCACCTTCGATGTCTTCCAGCAGGTCTTCAGCCACAATACCTCCCCAAATAGTCCGGTTTTAGGTGTGTCCAACCGGTCCTTGCCGGCTGTGTTGTGAGTATCCTTTGATAAATCAGGTTACAAGAATTGACAGCAAGCCTTATGCCAGCTTGGTCTCGTTTTTACCTGGACAGTGCGGAAATAAAAAGTTTATAGGAAGGATTATAGAAAAGAAGATAGAATTTGCAAAATGATTTATTTTTTAGCGCGGCAGATGTGTGGTTTTTCGTCCGGGCAACAAATAAAAAATCGTCATTTCTGCCGAAGCGTTGTCAATGTTTTGACAGGGCCATCGGCAGAAAATGTCATGATTTATGCAACAAAGTGTAAGGAGGCACCGTTGGTTATATAACTATCCTGGACTGTTAAATTCTCTGTCACATCATCTGAACCATTGTTGCCGGCCCCGTTTTTTGTCTGTTGCTTTTTCGCTGACCGATCCTGGGCCCGGGCATCTGTCATGGACTGTTGGAAATTGCTGCTCATGTCCACTTCAAAGCTCTCAAGTGTGATTCCGGAGGAGGAGAGCATGGTTCTGATTTCATTGACATTGGCCGCCAGGATGTCTTTTGTGGACTGGTGTTCCGTGATTACACTGACCTTCATGGTATTTCCATTGTGGTCAATACTCATGTACACACGGCCTAATTCAGGCGGCCTGAGCTGCATCCGTATGGTGTCGTCACCTGTATTTATTGACCGCACAAGGCTTTTTCCCACCTGCCGGGTGACAAAATCAGGCAGTGTGGAGAAAGACTGATTCATTCGTTGTGTACCTGAAGTTTGCGATGTTGTCGTTGTGTTTGTTTTTTCTACACCGAAAACAAGAGTCTGGTTTTCTGAATTTTTAGATGTTGTTTCCCCTGACTGGGAATTTGTGGTGGATGAAATCTCTTCGAGTTCAGCATCGGCCTGGGGCGTTTTCATGGCTACCTGTGATACCGATTCCTTGGTGTATCCTGCCGTGTCGGAAACAGTGTTGACCATCTTATTAACTGTATCATCAGAATCGGTTTGTTCTGTTTGGATGTCCGTGGGAGTTGCATTGTCCGTTGCCTGGCCATCGGTGACAGTTTTTGTAGTCACATTGCCCCTACTGATCTGATCTATGAACTGAACATGGAAGTGGTCTTCAATTTCCTCGACCATGGCATCGGAATTTGCGCTAATCGTTATGGCAGAATCTACAGTTTCCTCATTGTCCGTCTGAATATTCAATCCGGACAAAAGTTGATTCAGCAACTCCTGTTGGCCGGACTGCGTTGGGGGTGCATCAAAAGAATTCGTTTCAAACATGTCTGCAATGATTTGTTCTGCCTGATCTTCAGGATTATCTTTTATCAGATTAAGTTTCTGGGTAAAAGCGTCAATTAATGTAGCTAGTGTCAACGGCTCTCCGGAGCCGTCTATAAAAGAATCCAGATCAAGCTGTTCTACCAGTGTGGTCAATGCACCGTCCTCACCCTCTGCAGCATAAGTCTGGCCAGAGTTTTCGGCTCTTTGCAGCAGTTGATCAAGCTGTTCTATAAAATCATCAAAATCAAATCCCCGGGCTCCTTGGGATGCCTCATCCATGACCGAGACAATTTCCTGTTCATCCACCCCCATCATTGACAGAAGGGATTTTATATATGGCAGATCCGAGGTGGGCATGAGCACCTCGGCCTGGGTGATATCGTCCTCTTCGGCAAGGGGCAGTTCAAACAAGTCATCCATGAAATGTGATACGGACATCAGGCCGTCCCCCTCTTCAAGGGAAATGGTCAGATCTGATACCAGTTCTTCCACAGAAGTCTGATCAAAACCTGCCTGGACGAGCAGATCGCCAAGGGCTTCAAGCCCGTCTTTATCTATGGACATATTGTCAAGGTCACAATTGGAAAGGGACAGAAGCAGGTTTTTCAGTTCCGAGAGGAATTCAAGGCCTCCACCATTTTCCAGGGCATCTTCAATCTCTGCGACCTTTTGTTTGATGGTACGTACCGCGAAACTGGACTTATCCACCGTGGATATTTCAGAGCTCTGTTTCTTTGTGGCAAGATTGGGCTTTTGGGATAATTCTTCCGTCTGAGCACTGATATCATCTGAAAGGCTTATGTCCGTATCCCTCTGCATGGCCTTGTCCAGCTGTCCCTGGAATGCAGATTCCGAAAAACCATTGTCTTTGGACACAGTACCTGTACTGGCTGCACCCATGAGGGCGTCGGAGGCGCTTCCTGTCAGTAACACATTAATGTTTGAAACATTTGATGTCATGAGTCACCTTTAATTTGGTTGCCTTTTTTTATGAATTTTACTGATGAAATAGCAACCATCATGCCAATAAATGGGTATGTAAAAAATATATAATCATTTAAGCGTGTTATTATTGGCGTGATTTCGCATAAAGTTAAAAATTAAGCAGTAGCCGGGGCAGGAATTTCCCATGGAAAAATATAAAAAGGGAAATAATTACCTGTCTTTATTTTTTCGGTCTGGGTTTCACATGGAGCAAAGTTATGGGCATCTACTTAAGATTTATAAAAAATTGCTTTTGTATATAGAAAAAGATAAAAATTAAGTTAGACTTTTCCTTAGGTTCTTCTGCAAATCGCGATTTTTATTATGGTACATGATATGGATATACACAAGCAAGAGAAAGGAATATGGATTGCCATGCCCCCCGGCAGCAGGAGAGACAACGTGGCTGCCCGCTTGGGAAAAATGAAGTTTAATGGGGCCTGCCATCCTGGTTTTCCTAAAGATTTGAGCGAAAATAATCAGTCAGATCATCCAAAAATAGTTGTGGCGGATATGGCCCTGACCGGCGGAATGACTGCCCTGGAACATGCCGGGATGCTCTGGGAACAATGGTTCATTCCCACTCTGTTTCTTGTCGGGCCCAAGGATATGGCCGACCTGACTCCCGAAGAATACAATCCTGTTTTTAGAATTATTTCTGATTCCTGTTCGGATATTGAACTTAAATTGAATCTGGAACTTGGCATCCATGCAGCACATATGGAAAAGGAAAGGCAAAAAAGGTTCAAAGAGCTTGAAACGGAATCAGCCTGGCTGAAAATGCTTGTGGAGGAATCCCGTGACGCAATTGTTGTGGTGGACAAGCAGGGCAGGGTTCATGATGCCAACCAGACCTTTGCCAAGGTTCTGGGGTACACCATGGAAGAGCTTTTTGACTTGTCTGTATGGGATTGGGACGCCCGGTTGTCCAAGTCGGATATACTTGAGAAACTGAAAAATGTTGATATGTCGGGGGATCTGTTTGAAACCCTCCATCTTCGTAAGGATGGTTCTATTTTTGATACAGAGATCAGCACTAAAGCGGCCATGTGGAAGGGACGAAAGATGGTGTGCTGCACCTGCAGGCAGATTACGGAGCGGATTCAGTATCAAAATAAACTGCAGGAGAGCCAGGCCCGCCTGGCAGCTCTTTCCGATGCCTCGTTTGAATCTATTTTTCTTTCCGACCAGGGGGTCTGTCTGGATCAGAACCTGACAGCCCAAAGAATGTTCGGCTACTCCCGTGATGAAGCTGTGGGGAGATCCGGCATGGAGTGGATCCAGTCCGCAGACCGGGAAACAGTCCGGCACAATATTTTGTCAGGCTATGAAAAGCCCTACGAAGTCACAGCCCTTCGGAAAGACGGCACCACCTTTCCCGCTGAAATCCAAGGCCGGATGTTTATGGCCTTTGGCCGAAGAATTCGAAGTACAGCCGTGCGTGATATCAGTGAGCGAAAACGAATTGAAGAAGAAAAGATCCAGGCGCTTGACCAGGTTGCCGACGCCAGTAAGCTGGCCTTGGTGGGGCAGGTGGCCGGAAAAATGGCCCATGATTTTAACAATATCCTGGGGATCATGATGGGCCATGTGGAGTTGTCTCTTCTGGAGTGCCGGGATCCGGAAATCCGAAAGACCCTTGAACTGGTGATTGAGCAGACCCACAGAGGTAAAAATTTGACCAGAAATCTGGTGGCCTTTGCCAATGCCCAGGAGCCCAGGCAGGAATTTTTTCCTGTTGATCAGAAAATAGAGCAGACTTTAACGCTTTTAAAAATGGATCTGGAGGGTATTTACCTGATCCGGGATTATGTCGAAACAGCACCGGATTTGTTTGCCGACTCCGGAATGATAGAGCATGCATTGGTAAATGTTCTGCAAAACGCTATCCACGCCCTGAGTCTTTCCACCCAGCCGACAATTCTTATCAAAACCTATGATAAAGGCGGATACTTATGGATTAAGATTGAGGATAATGGATGCGGTATCCCCGAGGACTTTCTTGGACGGATTTTTGAGCCCGCCTTTACGCTCAAAGGTTCCCGGGATAAAACCCGTGCCTACAAAGAGGGCATCAAGGGAACCGGTTATGGAATGGCCAACGTTAAAAAATATGTGTCCCAGCACCATGGGTTGATTGAAGTACACTCCACGCTTGGGCAGGGAACCCGGGTGGAGATGGCTTTCCCGGTGATTGAAAAAAATTTAACCCCCAAAGAAGTGCAGGAGATTGAGGCACAAAATTTTTGTTCCGGCAAATCTATTCTTTTGGTGGAAGACGAGGCTTCCATCGCCGATCTCCAGTTTCGGATTTTAACCCGGCCCCCCTGCAACCACCAGGTAGATCTGGCGGATACAGGCCTGAACGCCATGGAATTATTTGACCGGAATTTTTATGATATTATCAGTCTGGATTATATGCTTCCCGGCGGCATCAACGGTATGGATGTCTATCATTATATCCGAAAAAAAACCCCCGATATTCCCATTCTTTTCATATCCGGAAATATAGAATTTCTGGAATCTATAAGGGATCTTACCCAGAAAGATGCCTGGGTTGATCATCTGTCCAAACCTTGCAGAAACATGGATTATCTGCATTCTGTCCATCGATTGCTCAACAGAGCCGAAGCATCAAAGAAATGATGCCAAACCGTAACTTTTTGTAATGATTAGGAGAAAAACGGATATGAACAAGCCTTGCCGAAGTATACTTTCCGTACCCGGCCACAAGGAAAAAATGCACGCCAGTGCAGCGCTTTCACAAGCCGATGTGATTATGCTGGATTTGGAAGACAGTGTGCCTGTTGACAAAAAAGAGGCTGCCCGGGAATCGATTATGGCCTCGTTGTCCTCTGTAAACTTTAACCAGAAATCCATATATCTGCGCATCAACAGTGTGGATAGCCCCTTTGCTTATAAAGACCTGATACAGGTGGTCGAATCTGCCAGGGAGGGTCTTGACGCAATAGTCGTGCCCAAGGTGAACCATGAGGGCGACATCCATTTTATATCCCGGTTGCTGGACGGACTTGAGATGGCTCTTGGACTGGAAAAACAAATTCGAATCCAGGCCTGTATAGAAACGGCCCAGGGGCTTGCACGGGTCAGGCAGATTGCCGGTGCCGCTGACAGGATATCCAGTTTGGCCTTTGGAATTGCCGATTACCAGGCCAGTATCGGTGCCGGACTGATTTCATTATCCGGCCACGGTGAAAATGAAGACCAGGTCTATGCGGGCCACCGGTGGCATTTTCCCATCAGCCGGGTAGTCATGGCCGCCAAGGCCCAGGGCCTTCTGGCCCTGGACGCCCCCTATGGCAATTTCCAAGATACTGACGGCCTGAGAAAGTCGGCGGGGCAGTCCAGGGCACTGGGATGTGACGGCAAGTGGGTGATCCACCCCGACCAGATTCAGGTCGTGAACCAGGTGTTTACACCGGCACCGGAAGAGATCGTCAGGGCCCGGCAGATTCTGGATGCCGCAGGTGATCAGTCAACCGGGGCCGTGGCTGTCCAGGGCCGTATGGTGGATCTTGCCACTGTCCGTATCGCCCGCCGTGTATGGGAGCAGGCGATCTTCCTGGAACTGGCCTAACGAGTGTTTTGGAAATAACTTTTTATTCTATGTCTCTCATTCTGTTCATCTGGGCATCGTTGACAGCCATCGCCGCCATATTGACAATGTCGGCGACATCATCTTCGCGCTGCAGCACATGGATGGGTTTTTTCATCCCCATGAGGATGGGGCCGACTGCAACGGCATTTCCCAGTTTGGCCAGCATTTTATAGGTGATATTGCCCGACTGCAGGTCCGGAAAGATGAAAATATTTGCATCCCCCTTGAGCTTGGAGAATGGGTACTGCTTTTCAACGATTTCCGGGTCCAGGGCAATGTTGGCCTGCATTTCCCCGTCCACCGTGAGCTCAGGGGCCCACTCCTTGACCAGCGCGGTTGCTTTTTTCACTTTCAGGGTCAATGGATGCTGGGCGCTGCCGAAGTTGGAAAAGGAGAGCATGGCAATCCGTGGTGTGATATCAAAATACCGGACCTCTTCAGCTGCCAGGATGGCTGTTTCCGCAAGCTCTTCTGCCGTTGGTTCAATGGTCACGGTTGTATCGGCGCAAAAGATTACATCTTTTTTGAACACCATCATATACAGGCCATGAACTTTGGACAAACCATCCTTTTTGCCGATTACTTCTATGGCAGGCAGGATCACTTCCGGATAGTGGGCGTTGATGCCGGAAAGCAGAGCATCTGCATCGCCTTGTTCCACCATGATGGCACCGAAGTAATTTCCATCTTCCTGCAGGTGACGTCGGGCATCATATCGTGTCATGCCCTTGCGTTGACGTTTGGCAAAAAGAATTTCCGAATACGCTTTGAGCTTTTCACTTCTGCGGGGATTTATAATTTCGGTGGCGCGTAAGTCAATATTTAGTTCCATGGCTTTGCTACGGATGATTTCTTCATTGCCGATAAGAATCGGGATGGCAATTTCCTCATCCAGCAGGACCTGTGCGGCACGCAGGATTTTATCTTCTTCACCTTCCGGAAAGACCACCCGTTTGGGATCTGTTTTTGCTTTGTTGATAATGGTCCGCATAATCTCTTTTGAGCGCCCCTGCATCGCCTCCAGGTGTTCAACGTATTTTTCCATGTCCAGGATGGGTCTTCTGGCGACACCTGAATCCATGGCGGCCTTGGCAACGGCCGGTGCCATGCGTAACAGGACCCGGGGGTCAAACGGTTTGGGGAGAAGATATTCACGCCCGAATTGAATTTCACTGTTGCTGTAGGCCCGGCGCACGGAATCCGGTACATCTTCTTTGGCAAGCTGGGCAAGGGCGTGAACGGCGGCAAGTTTCATCTCGTCATTGATGGCGCTGGCGTGGGTGTCCAGAGCACCGCGGAACAGGAATGGGAAGCACAGGACATTGTTCACCTGGTTATTGTAGTCCGAGCGTCCGGTGCCGATGATAACATCACTGCGTACGGCTTTTGCTTCGCCCGGGGTGATCTCCGGATCAGGATTGGCCATGGCAAAAACAATGGGGTCTTTGGCCATGACGCGCAGCATGTCCGGGGTAAGCGCCCCTTTGACTGACACCCCGAAAAAAATATCCGCGCCTTTCATGGCATCTTCAAGGGTCCGGGCATCGGTTTGTGCAGCCAATCGTTCTTTGTACGGGTTCATGCCGTCGGTGCGGCCTTTATAAATAACGCCCTTGGAGTCGCAGAGGATAAGGTTGTTCCTGTTGATACCCATGGTGATCAGAAGGTTGGCACAGGCAATACCGGCGGCACCGGCCCCGTTGAATACAATCTTGATCTCTTCAATTTTTTTCCCGACGAGTTCAAGGGCATTGATCATTCCGGCGGCGGCAATAATCGCAGTGCCGTGCTGGTCATCGTGGAACACGGGAATATTCATGGTCTTCGTCAGTTTTTCTTCAATATAGAAGCATTCCGGCCCTTTGATATCCTCCAGGTTGATACCGCCGAAGGTTGGCTCAAGCACCTGGACTGTACGGATCAATTCATCGGGATCTTTGGTGTTCAGTTCAATATCAAAAACATCTATATCGGCAAAGCTTTTGAACAGGACTCCCTTGCCCTCCATAACCGGCTTGCCGGCAAGGGCACCGATATTTCCAAGGCCAAGAACTGCCGTTCCGTTGGAAACAACGGCGACAAGATTACCTTTGGCGGTATATTCATAGGCCATATCCGGATTTTTTTTAATTTCCAGGCATGGTTTTGCAACACCCGGGCTGTAGGCTAAAGACAGATCCCTGCTCGTTGCACACGGTTTTGTGGTAATAACTTCAATTTTACCTTTACGACCGCTGCTGTGATATTCTAACGCATCAGTAAATTTTAACATTGTTTTTCCTTTTAATTAATTCATTATTATCAAACAGGTGAGGGTGGGATTTAAGATACTGTTCCAGAATAAAAACGCACCTGGTGACATCTTTATACCGGGTACTATTTGGTACTTAATATCGCATCGTTAAATTTTTAACTGACAACCGTGGGCAGACCTGACATATCACCTGCCAGTCTTAGCCCACAACGAGGCAAGAAAGAATCCGAACAACATATGGGAACTTTCATATAAAAATAAATAGCTTGATTGTTAAAATTTTGTCAAGAAACAAACACGTTATCCAAAATTAAAGGACTGGATGAGAAGATCCCGGGTGGCAGAAGTGACGTTAAGGCTGCTCAGCTTTTCCTTGGAGATCCACCCGGCATCCAGGGCATCGTCTCCGGCAGTGAGTTCACCACTTACGTAACTTGCTTCAAGATCTACGATATAATAATGAAATCTAATCCGGTTCTTGTCGTCCCTGAGGATGGATTCAAATGAAAATATGGGTTTGCCGGCCTGGATGATAATTCCGGTTTCTTCGAAAATTTCCCTTTCGGCTGCCTGTTGAAGGGTTTCTCCCAATTCCACACTGCCGCCCGGAATTGCCCAGACGCCTCTGGCCGGGGGATTGCCTCGTTTAACAAGAAGCACTTTGTTGTCTTTAAATACAACCGCGCCCACCGCAAGGGTGGGCCTGTCTGGATATGCTCTGGGGGGGCTGTCAGGTGAGGGGCTCAAGGCTTTTTTTACACCTTTTGGTCGTCGTAACCTATTTTGTGTTTATCATTTTTCTGACGGCATCCATGGCTTTGATACGAATTGCTTCTTCAACCGTCACTTTTCCGGACATGTTTTCAAGGCAGTCCAGAATGTCCTGCAATCTGGTTTTTTTCATATCCGTGCACACCAGTTGGTCCGATACAGGGAAAAAAGTCTTTTCAGGATATGCCTTTGAAATAGCATGGATCAGGCCTGTTTCCGTGCCCAGGATAAACTGGTCGGCTGAACTTTCCCCTGCAAACCGGATCATTCCCGATGTGGATTCAATACTGTCGGCAAGCTTAAGTACCTCAGGGGTGCACTCCGGGTGGGCCACAAACAAGGCGTTGGGGTGTGCGGCTTTGGCCGCCTTAACAGCCTCAACACTTAAATCGTTGTGAAAGGGGCAGTAGCCTTGCCACAAGTGCACCTTTTTATCAGTGTTGGCCGCAGCATACCGGGCCAGGTTCCGATCCGGTGTCATGAGGACTTCGTCCTCTTTTAAAGCATTCACCACCTTGATCACATTGGCCGAGGTGCAGCAGATATCAGATACTGCCTTGACTGCCGCAGATGAGTTGACGTAGGTGATAACAGGGATGCCCCCAAGTTCTTCTTTACGTTTGACCAGCTCCTGGGGGGTGACCATGTCTGCCATGGGGCACCCGGCATCGGGATTGGGCATGAGGACTATCTTGTCCGGACACAGGATGGCTGCGGTTTCGGCCATAAAGCGTACCCCGCAGCAGACAATGATGTCCGCATCCGTGGCTGCGGCCTTTATGCTCATTTCAAGGGAATCGCCGCACAGGTCTGCGACATCCTGGATCTCGGCGGGCTGGTAATTATGGGCCAGGATAATGGCCTTTTTTGCCTTGGCCAGGTCCCGGATCTGCTGGTGCAGCGTAGAATTTTTAAATCTCATCAGTCAATTTCTATAATTTCTGTCCCTAGTGGGGGGGTAAATTCAAATATCTGATCATCAAACGTGCTGAACTGGATATTGGTAAATATAAATTTGGTGGTATCCCCGTAAGTATTTTCGGTTTCCACCACAGGGATTTCATAACTCGGCAGAGCTACTGTAATACGTATTTTTGCAAGTTCAGGGGTCTGTTTTTTCGGGGTCAGCACAAGTTGTACAGAATTTTCTTTTACGTTTCCCGGTTGGATGGAAAACTCTTCCCTTATTTTCCGAATATCTGCCAGAAATGCACCGCCGGATCCGGACTGAAAGAACGGCGCGGCATCTCCGGCCATCACCTGTTTTTCTTCGGGACGGTAAATCCACAGATTTTTTCCATTGGTGATTATTTCATGGTTGTCTGAACTGTTGTAAATCCATTTCATCTTTCCCGGATGGCTGAACCAGGCTTTTCCTGTGGCCATTTCAGTTACATCAAGGGCGGTCAAATGTGATGCCTGCTCAAAATCGGCACTGAAACTTTTGTTGGCGTATTTTGCCTCAATTCCGGAAACGATCTGGGCGGTTTCGTCATCAAGGGTCTGGGATGCATGGCATGGCATGGCCACCTGTATCATCAGGATAAAAACCGCCATTGTCCATGGAATAAAAATCCGGGTCATATATTTCATTTTGGAATCCTTATTATTTAAGCAGCAGGTCCATGGATTTGCGATTGTCTTCGGCATAAATTCTTCGCAGTTTCGGTTTTTCTATTTTGCCCGTGGGGTTTCTGGGAACATCCCCGAAAAATATCTTTTTAAGTTGCTTATATCGGGGGAGTGAGCTTTGAAAATTAATAACATCCTGCTCACACATCATGGTGTTGGGTTTAAGGCTGATAATCCCGGCCGGGATCTCTCCTAACCGTTCGTCAGGAACTCCGATCACCGCAATGTCTCGTATTTTTTCATGTTTGAGAAAGAAATTTTCGATTTCCACAGGAAAAATGTTTTCACCGCCATAGATGATCACATCCTTTTTGCGGTCCACAAGCCAGATAAATCCGTCCTTGTCGTACCTGGCCATGTCCCCTGTAAACAGCCATCCGTCTTTTATGGTTTTGGCTGTGGCTTCGGGGTTTTTGTAATATTCTTTCATCATCCCCGGGCCTTGGACTATAAGTTCCCCAGTTTCACCAAAAGGAAGCTGGCTTCCCTGCTTGTCCACAATCCGGGCTTGCCAGCCATATCCGGGAAGGCCGATGGGGCCGATTCTATCTGCGTTTGCCACGCCTAAATGGATACATCCCGGACCTGAGGATTCGGTCAGTCCGTAATTGGTGTCATAATCCTGACCAGGGAAATGTTTGCGCCAGTTTTTGATCAGGCTTGGGGGAACGGGCTGGGCACCGATGTGCATCAGGCGCCATTGGGAAAGTGTGTAATCGGCCAGGCTGATCTGCCCGTTGTCAATGGCAATGAGAATGTCATGGGCCCAGGGTACCAGCAGCCAGACAATGGTGCATTTTTCTTCGGACACGGCCTCAATAATCCATTCTGATTTGACGCCGTTGAGCAGAACACATTTTCCTCCCACCAGAAAAGAACCCATCCAGTGCATTTTAGCCCCGGTGTGATAAAGGGGCGGGATACACAGGAATACGTCATCATGGGTCTGGCCGTGATGGTCATTTTCCACCTGGCATGCATGCATTAACGCCTTGTGGGTGTGCAGAACCGCTTTGGGGGTGCCGGTTGTACCGGATGTGAAATACAGGGCTGCGTCATCTTTAGAGGATAGCTGCACATCCGGAGGTGTAACACCGTCAAATTCACAAATGAATTTTTCAAAGGAACAGGCCCAGGCGGGACAATCTCCTTCCGGTCCTGTGTATATCCACAACTCCACAAACTGGGATAATTCCTGCCTGATTTCCTCCAGTCGATCCACAAATTCCGGTCCGAAAATAAAAACTTTGGCTTCTGCAGTTATGGCACACAAACGAATTTTGTCTGATTCAAATCTGAAGTTCAAGGGGACGATCCAGGCACCGGTATACAGTACCCCGAAATAGATGGGCAGCCACGAAAGGCAATTGGTCATGAGCTGAACCACTTTATCACCTTTTTTAACGCCTTTTTCCAGCATGGCATTGGCTGTTTGTGTGCTCTGCCGGTAAAAGTCTGACCAGGAGATTTCTGTGCGCCGGCCTGTGGCCGGAGATCTTTCAATTAGAGCTGTTTTTTCCGGATAAAGTACGTTGTTTTGCCGGAGGATGTCGGTGATGATCATGTAAAAAACTAAGCTATTCTTTTGTAGTTAATCGTTCCTGTCAAAAAAGGCTGATTCCGGTTGGCCACTGCCTAATAAAAATCC
The DNA here is from genome assembly GCF_963665355.1 of uncultured Desulfobacter sp. Lineage (GTDB taxonomy): Bacteria > Desulfobacterota > Desulfobacteria > Desulfobacterales > Desulfobacteraceae > Desulfobacter. Next base: position 1,040,438 of record NZ_OY762229.1, on the reverse strand, counting down.
TGCCGGGTCAATATAGATCACGGCAGGATTATATTCAACATCAAATTCCCCCGGCCTGAATCCACATGTGGAACTCAAACCGGACTGTATTAAATGTCGCTATTTATCTTTTTTGACCTCTTCAAAGTCCGCATCAACCACATCATCATCGTCACTGGCAGGACCGGCACCGGCATCCGCATCACCGGTCTGGCCGTCAGCCTGTGCCTGCTGGTACATCACTTCGGCCAGTTTGTGGGATGCCTGGGAAAGAGATTCAATTTTAGCCTTGATATCCTCAAGGTTGTCGGAGTCTTTGGCCTGTTTCAGGGCCTGGGCTGCATCCTCAATGGATTTTCTGGTGGCTTCATCGACTTTGCTCCCGTGTTCTTTCAGGGTCTTTTCGGTCTGATCCACCAGGGCCTCAGCCTGGTTTTTGGTATCCACCAGCTCGCGCTTCTTTTTGTCGTCTTCGGCGTGCAGCTCCGCGTCTTTTACCATGCGCTGGATTTCATCGTCGCTCAGGCCGGATGCTGCCGTTATCTGAATGGACTGCTGTTTGCCTGTTGCTTTGTCCTTGGCAGATACGTGAACGATGCCGTTGGCATCAATGTCAAAGGTGACCTCAATCTGGGGGACACCCCTGGGTGCAGGGGGAATTTCAGACAGTTCAAATTGCCCCAAGGTCTTGTTGTCTGCCGACATCTGGCGCTCACCCTGGAGAACGTGAATGGACACGGCCGGCTGGTTGTCGGCCGCCGTGGAGAACACCTGGCTCTTTTTGGTGGGGATGGTGGTGTTCTTCTCAATCAGCCGGGTCATGACGCCGCCAAGGGTTTCAATACCCAGGGAAAGCGGGGTGACATCCAGCAGGAGCACGTCATTGACATCGCCCTGGAGTACGCCGGCCTGGACTGCTGCGCCCATGGCAACCACCTCATCCGGGTTAACACCCTTGTGGGGTTTTTTGCCAAATATTTTTTCCACACGTTCCTGAACAGCAGGCATACGGGTCATACCGCCAACCAGAACCACCTCATCCACATCGCCGGGTTTTAAGTGTGCTTCTTTCAGCGCTGTTGTGCAGGGAATCTCCAGTTTGTCCAGAAGGTCGGACACAAGGGACTCCAATTTGGCTCTGGTCAGTCTCATATCCAGATGCTTGGGCCCGGATGCATCCGCTGTAATAAAGGGCAGGTTGATACCGGTTTCGGTGGATGTTGACAACTCCATTTTTGCCTTTTCAGCAGCTTCTTTAAGGCGTTGGAGTGCCATTTTATCTTTTCTCAGGTCAATGCCCTGGTCTTTTTTGAATTCGGTTGCCAGATACTCAATGATGCGCAGATCAAAGTCTTCACCGCCCAGATGAGTATCGCCTGATGTGGATTTTACCTCAAACACACCGTCGCCGATTTCAAGTACAGAGACATCAAATGTGCCGCCGCCAAGGTCAAAAACGGCTATTTTTTCCTCGCCTTTCTTATCCAGGCCATAGGCCAGGGAGGCGGCTGTGGGTTCATTAATGATGCGTTTTACTTCCAGCCCGGCAATTTTGCCCGCATCTTTGGTGGCCTGGCGCTGGCTGTCGTTAAAGTAGGCCGGAACGGTAATAACGGCTTCGGTCACCGGTTCTCCCAGATAATCCTCGGCGGTTTTCTTGATGTTGGCAAGTATAAATGAGGAGATTTCAGCCGGGCTGTACTGCTTTCCTCTGATATTAATCCGGGTGTCGCCGTTGGCTGCTGCCTCTATGATATAAGGAAGGATAGGAATGTCAGCCTGTACTTCCTTTGAGTTGAATTTTCTTCCGATGAGGCGTTTTACACCGAAAATCGTATTTTCAGGGTTTGTTACGGCCTGGCGTTTGGCGGTCTGGCCTACAATACGCTCCCCGCTTTCAGTGACAGCCACAATGGACGGTGTTGTCCTTCCGCCTTCGGCGTTGGTGATAATCTTTGCCTCTCCACCGGTTTCCATGACCGCGACACATGAATTGGTTGTGCCAAGGTCGATTCCAATAATTTTACCCATAACAGTTCCTTTCTAAATATACTTAATCTTCTTTAGTCGTTTTTTTGAGTCTGCTTTTCAGTTCCTTTTGAGACAACCACCATGGCCGGCCTGAGCAGTCTGTCATGAAGCAGATATCCTTTTTGAAGGACATTGGTGACGGTGTTGTCCGGCACGTCATTGTTCTGTGCATGGGTGACGGCCTGATGGAAATTGGGGTCAAAGGGCTGATTTTCTGCCTCAACCCCCTTTACATTAAAGGATTCAAACAGTTTGAGCAGCTCTTTATGTGTCAGTTTTACACCTTCAAGCAGACTGATCTCCTCCACGGTATCGGAGGCCGAGTCAATGGCCCGCTCAAGATTGTCCACCACTGAAAGAAGCTGTCTGAAAATGGTTTCATTGGCAAACTTCTTGAATTCATCAATTTCTCTTTGTTTGCGCTTTTTGAAATTTTCAAATTCTGCAGATAATCTGAGCACCTTGTTTTTTTGCTCATTTAACTGATCTTCCAGCCCTTTTTGACCATCTATCTCTTCCGGGGAATTTCCGTTATCGGAATTTTTTTGCTCGTCTGTCTCAGGAGTATTCGGGGGATCAGTGTTTTCCTCTTTCCCGTCAGTTGTATTTTTATTCTCTTTGAGTACCAATGTGTTTGCTCCAAAATCCCTTATATTAAAGTGGTTAAAAATTAACGTAATTAAAAATTAATGGCTGAAAAATAAGTCTGTTTGAAAGCATGTCAAGATATAAATGGGGGTGGTGGAAAAAAGAAAACCCGACTGAACAAATAGGGCGGATAATTGCATGACCGGGATCGATCCACGACACAGAAGGGATCACTTATCGCTGCTTCCTTCCGGACCTGACGAGGTTCATGGCCTTCGGTTACGAGGCGACCGATCAGAATTATCCGCCCGACTTGGTCAGCCGGGAAGTTTTACTATATACGTGGTTTTGGATCTAAATTCAAGGGGAAAATAAATGTGAATCTTTTGTGGTTTTTTAAATTTCAGGATGATTTTTGGATTTGAACAAAAATAGGTTTTAAGTTAGTATATGTATTTAATTCAACCCTTCATTGCAAAAGGAGAGACAGATGAGTGAAATAGTCACGAATGCGGACCAGACTATTGTTAAGCCCGGTGAAGATGTTGTTGCGTCCATGGCTGAAGCGTTTAAAGGAGAGCTTCTTTCTGCCGTCAATTCCTCCCAGGGGAATCTGGTCATTGATCTTGAGGGGGTGAGCATGGTGGATTCCGTTGGTATTGGTGTGATTATTGCCGCCCATAACTCCCTGAGTCAGGCCAACCGTCAGCTCAAGGTCGTAAATGTTGCGCAGGATATTCTTGGTCTGTTTTCAACCATGAGGCTGAACCGCCGTTTTACAGTGGAGGCGGCACAATAGGTTAGGATAGGCAAATGCGTTCTTTTTTGATCTCTTTCTTGTTTTTTTTTGTAGCGGTACTGCCGGCCTGTAAGGGCGAAGACGACAAGTTTTCAGGCGTCGGGAAGATGATTGCCGACAGAAATAGAATGCGCTATGAGATAGCCGAAGAAGCAGGAACGTATAAGGGCAAAACAGACTCATCGGATCAACAAACCGATGCTGTTCCCAAAGACGGTTCAGGATCTGTTGCGCCTAAACAAGAATTAAAAACCGACGTATTGGACGAAAAAAACATCGTTATCGTTGACATCTCTTCTGGAACGCCCCTTGGCCAAGGGGTCGCCTATTTAAACAAAGAAGGCAAAATTGTAAAAATTAAGTTAGCCGATCAATAATGCCGGGTGTAACAGTGTAAGCTTTGAAATTCTGCACCCAGGGTACTGTCGCGTCATGCTGTCGACTGTTTGTTTGTTGTTGGATCTGTTTGACACCTAATGAATATTAAGAAGTGCATTCATGCTGTCAGATCATTTCAGTCCCATCAAAGTCCAGAACTTTGATGCGGTTGTCATTTCGGAAAAACACCAGCCGGTAAGGGGCGCCAAACACCTTGAAAAACAAAGCCGGGTAAGATTTCATTTGATCGGAGACGCCAAAACCCCCAGGAATTTAATGTTTTGAGTTGTTGAGGACGAAGATGCTGGCCGGTCCATATAGCCCCCAGAAGGTGTATCAATAATTGAACTGCCAAAATCCAAGGCGGTATTGGAAATCCAAGCGGAGATTTGATTGATGTCTGAACAAAAAACCGTGTTTGGACGAAAAATTACCCAGATAAAGGGCAGGTGGGTGATTTTTCATCCCGCACTATTTATGACACCGGGTTGCTATATCTTTCAATGCCTTTAAAGATTTTGTAATCTTTTCCTGCGTGGCTATCTCTTTGTTGGCATTTCTGACCAGTTGCCGTAGTTGTTGCCGGTCCATGTCGGGAACGGCTGACAGGATTGTTTCCATGGCCTCATCATCCCAGGACAGCACTTTGTCTAAAAAAGCCTGGATACGCGTGTCTGTTTGTGGATCAATTTGGGGCTTGGGGCTGTAAAGGCCGGTTGGGGCTGTTTTTAACTGTTCAAGTGCGGCCAGAATGGGTTCCGGGTCCACTTGTCTCATCAGTGTTCCGATGTATTGTCTGTGACGCCTGGCCGCCACATTGGCGGTAATGGATTTCGCCTCGACCAGGGCCTTGAACAGGTCTGGATCAAGGTCGAGCCGTTTAAGCTGACTGACCGAAAGAAGGCTTAGATCCTCCCCAAGCTTCTGGAGGTTTGCGGCCATCTTTTTTTTCTTTGTTTTGCTTAAGCCTAGTGGCTCTTCGGGATTGGTGTCGACTGGTAAATTCATTTATTTGTCTGTTTTTAAATTACTATCACTGTTCATTTTGGTGCGGAAAAACAGGTACGGAAAAATGTTTCCTGGGTAATGAATGCATCTGAACTGGCTCTGTGCCGGGTCAGGTTCATGGAATCAATGGTTTCTTTCTTGGTGCTGTGCCAGATGGCCATCTGGGGTTCCGTGAGTATGCGCTCCAGGGGGCTGACGGTAAAGGTCCGGCGGATACCGGCCTCGGAAAAAAGTCTGGTTAGCCAGGGTTTATCCACCGTCCAGCCATCCGAATACACGGTTTGTGTGTTTAGAATGCGGTTTAAGTCATTGGCCACATGGTTCAGGGGTTTGCCGTGGCTGACCAGAGTTTCCCGGGAAATGTGATGGGTATCCTGGGCAGCCATGTCCCAATGGGTCCATTGATCCGCCGGGAGAATCAGGCTGCAGTACCTGTTCTTCCCCTCAAGAGCCAATCCGATTTCAATGGGATAGGACTCGCATCCTAATCCCGATGCTTTCACATCCACGATAACAGGCCTGAATTGCTTGATATTTTTTCTCTTTTTCATGGAGGATATATAGTAAAAATTAATGCGTATATCTACGCTTTTCTAAAGAGAATAGCAAATTTTTTTGCGATTTAGACGCAAGCTTTCCCGGATGTGGGTTGTTCAAGGCCTGTAAAACACCGCACAAACGGGTGAGCCTGCGTCTAAAATCTATTACAGCATCTCGATGGCACAGGCCATAGATACGCCGCCACCGCCGCAAAGCGTGGCCAGGCCTAAATTTTTCCCTCTATTTTTCATGGCATACATCAAAGTGGTCATGACCCGGGCGCCAGTGGATCCCACAGGATGACCCAGACCAATGCCGGAGCCGTTGACATTGGTGATTTCCCTGTTCAGGCCCAGCTCTTTTTCACATCCCAGATACTGGGCGGCAAAGGCTTCATTGACCTCAATAAGGTCAAAATCATGGATGGAAATGCCGGATCTTTTCATCAGATCCTTGACTGCGGGCACCGGAGAGAGCCCCATGACCGAAGGGTGGCAGGCGCCCATACCCGTGGCTTTGATTTTTGCAATGGGGGTCAGCCCCAGTTCTTTGGCTTTTTCTGCGGACATGATCACCATACCCGTGGAGCCGTCATTGATGCCCGAGGCATTGCCGGCAGTGACTTTGCCGGTTTTGGGGACAAAGGCCGGAGGCAATGCGGCAAGTTTTTCCAGGGTCATGCCGGGTCTGAAATGTTCGTCCTTGTCAAAGATGATGGGCTCTTTTTTGCGCTGGGGCACTTCAACGGGGACGATTTCATCGGCAAAGCTGCCGTCCTTGGTGCCCCGTTCCGCATTGTTATGGGAACGCAAGGCCACTTCGTCCATCTCCTCCCGGCTTATATGCAGAAGCTGGGCGAGGAATTCAGCTGTGTGTCCCATGATGTACGGTTTGCCCAGAAAATGGGAGGCCGGGGCCTGGGTGGTGTCCACAGGTGAGGTGTCATCAAAGGGCAGAAGGTGGGAACCGCAGTGCAGAGCATGGATCATGGCGTCCACAAAGGCTGAGTCCTGGAGACGGCATCCCCAGCGGGCGTTGGGTACGGTATAGGGCACACCTGACATGTGCTCGGTACCGCCTGCCAGTATAACATCGGCCATCCCGGCCTGGATCATGGCCATCCCGGACAGAACCGCTTCCATGCCCGATATGCACACCCGGTTGATGGTGGCTGCCGGAACGGTGTCCGGAATACCTGCCATGAGAGCGCCTACCCGGGTGACGTTCAGGGTGTCGTGGTGTTCCAGACAGGTTCCGTAGCGCACGTCATCAATAATGGCAGGATCAATGCCTGCCCGCCTGATGGCCTCTTTCATGGTAATACTGGCAAGCCAGGCGCCATTCAGGTCTTTTAATGTACCGCCAAAGGCACCTATGGCGGTGCGGCAGGCAGATACAATGACAACATCTTTCATAAAAATTATCCTTATTTCATAAATTATTTTGTTCCAAACGCATCGTCTTCAATATCCAGCGCACTGGTGTCCGCTGCGGCAATGGCATCCATTTTCCCCAGGGTGGCCGGCAGAACGTTTGCCGTGAAGAACCGGACAGATGCAAGGATACCGTTGTAAAAAGATATATCTTTTTTCTTGGGCTTGTCAGTCAGCTTTTCAGCGGCAATGGTGGCCCGCCACAAAAGCATCCAGGCCATGAGCACGTCTCCGGTGACGCCCAGGAATGGATGGGCCTGGGCAAAGGCTCTTTCCACGCCGCCCTGGCCAAGAATTCCACCCAGAGCCTTAGCGGTTTCAATCAGCTTGTTCAATGCGGTTTCAAGGGTTTGGGCTTGGGGGACAAGGTTCTCAATTGCCTTTGCCTGGTTGATGGTTTCGGATACAAGGCCCAGAAGATCGGTAAAGGCTTTACCCTTGTTCAGACCCAGTTTTCTGCCCAGAAGATCCATGGCCTGGATACCGTTGGTGCCTTCGTAGATCTGGGTGATTTTGCAGTCCCGCAGCAGCTGTTCCTGGGGATATTCTTTGGTGAATCCGTATCCGCCAAATATCTGGACGCCGTCGGAGCACAGCTCGAAAGCCCGGTCCGTGATATAGCCTTTGGCCACGGGGATGAGTACATCGATCAGGCCCTGGTAGCCGGCCTTCTCTTCCTCACGTTCGGCAATGCGGATCCGGTCTTCCAGATACCCCACATAAAAGAGGAGGGAGCGCATACCTTCGGTGTAGGCTTTCATGTTCAAAAGCATTCGCCGGACATCCGGGTGCCGGATGATGGGGACACCGGGTGAGCCTTTGGCTGCGGTGAGCGCAGGGCTCTGGACCCGATCCTTTGCATAGTTCAGGGCATTGAGATAGGAGGCAGATACACAGCCGAATCCCTGCATACCCACATGCAGCCGTGCCTCGTTCATCATGACGAACATGTGGCTCATGCCCTTGTTGGCCTGCCCCAGAAGCGTTCCTATACACTTGCCTTTGGATCCCAGCGCCATGCTGCAGGTGGGGCTTGCGTGAATGCCCATTTTCTCTTCAATGCCGGTGCACACAATGTCGTTGGGCTCACCCAGGGACCCATCGTCATTCACCCAGATTTTAGGAACCAGGAATAACGAGATGCCGGCGGTTCCGGCAGGCGCACCTTCAATACGGGCCAGGACCGGATGGATGATATTTTCCACCAGATTGTTTTCACCCGAAGAGATAAAGATTTTGTTTCCGGTAATGCTGTAAGTGCCATCGCCGTTGGGCACGGCCCTGGTGGTCAACGCCCCCACATCAGATCCCGCTTCGGGTTCGGTAAGCAGCATGGAACCACCCCAGACGCCCGAGTACATCTTTTTCAAAAACAGGTTCTTCTGTTCTTCCGTGCCAAATTTTTCCACCAGCTTGCCTGCGCCGTGGCCCAGGATAATGTGAAGCATAAAAGGATAGTTGGCGCTGTTAAAATAGTTGCTGGCGGCCAGGGCCACGGTGGCGGGCATGCCCTGTCCCCCCCATTTGGGATCATCACACATGGCAATCCATTCGCCTTCAACGAACAGTTCATATACCCTGTGGAACACTTCTGGTACCGTAACCTTACCGTTGTCAAACGTGCAGCCCTGTTCGTCGCCTTCCTTCAGAATGGGCAAAAGCTCTTTGAGTGCCAGATTCCGTGCTTCTGAGACCACCATATCAATGGTCTTTTGGTTAAAGTCGGAAAAAATTTCATTTTCGCTCAATGCCGAAACATTGAATTGCTCATGAAGAACAAAATCAATGTCCCTGCGGTCTGCAACCTGCTGTGCCATGGGCTCCTCCTTGATAAAAAATTATATAAAAATCTGTGTAAGTTACACAGATTTTTCAATCTTCGTTGTGGGTTGGGCCTGGCTGTTGATATGCCGGACCAGCCCATGGTTGTTATTTGGTGTAATCGTAAAAGCCCTTGCCGGATTTGCGGCCCAGGTATCCGGCGCGCACCATTTTGCGCAGCAGGGGGGCGGGGCGGTATTTGTCTTCCCCGAACTCTTCATGGAAACTGTCAAGGACCAGCAGCAGGGTATCCAGGCCCACCATGTCGGCCAGGGCCAGGGGACCTATGGGCATGTTGGCACCCAGGGTCATGGCATTGTCAATGTCTTTGGGGCTGGCAATATCTTCGGCCAGGGTAAAGATCGCCTCGTTGATCATGGGGCATAAAATTCGGTTCACGGCAAACCCCGGAGCTTCCTTAACCTCAATGGCGGTTTTGTTGATTTTGTCCACAAAGGCCTTGGCCAGTTCTAAGGTTTCCTCAGAAGTTGAAAAACCTTTGATCAGCTCCACAAGGCGCATCACCGGCACCGGATTGAAAAAGTGCATACCTAAAAATCTGTCCGGCCGGCCTGCGGCAACCGCCATCTCTGTGATGGACAGTCCTGATGTATTTGACGCAAATACCGTCTCCGGTTTGCAGATGGCGGCAAGTTCCCGGAACACCTGCTTTTTGATTTCCAATACCTCTATGATGGCTTCGATCACAAGATCGGCATCTTTGGCGGCCGCGGTCAGATCTGTGGTGCCGGTGACCCTGCCCAGCGTTGCCTTGGCATCGTCAGCCGTCATCTTGCCCTTGGACACCGCCCTGTCCAGATTGGTCCTGATGGTGGTCAGGCCGTTTTCCACGAACCGGTCTTCCATGTCCCTGAGGTTGACCTCAAATCCTGCCTGGGCTGCACACTGGGCAATACCCGCGCCCATGATTCCGGCGCCGAGTACGGTGATTTTCTTAATTTCCATAAGATTTCTCCTATTATAGATTGTTAGACGGTCTGTCATGAATATCTTGTATCGTCCGGGTGTTAGCAAAAAACAGGCCAGGATCCGGAAGCCCGGGTAGAAGGTGGTTCGAGAAAAAAATATTTATAAAATATCCCATGGGACACTTTTTTCTGTTCCATGGTCCGGTTATTGGATAAACTGTTCCATGGAGTAGAAAAATAATGGGCTGGGGCTCATGTTTATCTGTCTTATATTTGTATTTTTAGGAAATTACCATGAACCGGACCATTAATGAGAATGATTTTTTCAAAAACGCCACGTTGACCCTTTGCTCCACCCTGGACATAGAACGGGCTTTGCACCAGTGCCTTATTTATGTCCGTCAGTTCATGCCGGCCCGGGAAATGGGATTTCATGTCTACCACAGAAGTTCCGGTATCGTGGAGACTGTGGCCCTTGCCGATCCGGAATGCGGCAGAGCTGTATCCATAAAAACACAATTATCTGCCCAGGGGCGCAAACGCATCGAAAACAGAGAATTGGCCAGGGTCAGATACATAGATCATCTGGGCCACGATCCTGTTACAGGACCCGTGGCCCGGCGTCTTAATGCCGTGGATGTCTCTGCCGTGATTATTGACCTGGTGCTGGAGCGAACCATGCTGGGAATTTTTTCGGTGTTCAGCGAAAGCCGGCAGAAATTCACCCAGGATCATATGGATCTGCTGCGTCACCTGGACAAACCCTGTGCCGTTGCCCTGACCAATTCCCTGCGGTTCAGGGAACTCAACGATTTAAAAGAGATGCTGGCTGATGATTCCAGGTATTTTCAGAAGGAACTGAACCGGATGGCCGGGGAGACCGTTGTGGGCGCGGAAAACGGTTTGGGTGAAGTTATGAATATGGTGCGCCAGGTCTCTCCCCTGGAAAGCCCGGTGCTGCTTCTCGGTGAAACCGGCACCGGCAAGGAGGTCATTGCCAATGCCATTCACAACCTTTCCCTTCGAAACCAGGGGCCTTTTATCCGGGTGAATTGCGGCGCCATCCCCCCTTCTTTGCTGGATTCCGAGCTGTTCGGATACGAAAAGGGTGCGTTTACCGGGGCGGTAACCGGAAAGCGCGGACGCATTGAGCGGGCCAGAGGCGGAACTCTGTTTCTGGATGAAATCGGGGAACTGAGTATGGAAGCCCAGATTCGTCTTTTGCGGGTACTCCAGGAAAAGGAGATTGACCGGGTCGGCGGGACAGAAACCATAAAGGTGAATATCCGTGTTATTGCTGCCACCCACAGGGATCTTGAGCAAATGATGGCGCAAAACAGGTTCCGGCCGGATCTGTTTTTCCGGCTGCAGGTTTTTCCCATTCCCATTCCGCCGCTGCGGAACCGGACAGGTGATATCCCCAGCTTGACGACTCATTTTATCATCAAAAAGGCCAGGGAGATGAAACTGTCTGAAATTCCGGTGGTCCCGGACCATGTCATGGCCCGGCTCATGGCGTATCAATGGCCGGGCAATGTCAGGGAACTTGAAAATGCCGTGGAAAGATCTATGATCCTGGACCGGGACGGGTCATTATTTTTCAAGGAGATTGTCTGCCGCCCCGTCTCCCGGCAGGCAGACCTCCATGACCGGAAAGATGAAATTTTATCCCTGGATCATATGACAGCAAATTATATACTAAAGACTCTTTCCCTTTGCAAAGGGCGTATCGAAGGCGAAAAAGGCGCGGCAGGTCTTCTGGGCATCCATCCGTCAACCCTGCGCAAGCGTATGAAAAAATTGAATGTTCCCTTTGGTCGTGGCGTGGATTATTGAGGGGTAATAATTTTACCATTTTGACAATATGAGAAAATGGATAAATGAGAGGACTCCCTCTTGCGACCCCATGCAGGAAAGCTATCTTCCGGTTGTGCTTTGGCAACAAATATCGGCAGGTAAATTGTTACCAATGCACCACCGGAGGGAACAGCACCTGAAGGGGTGGAAATTTGCAGTTAAAACCCTCCTGCAAACAGGCCCAAGCGGTCCGCGGCTTCGTCGATGGTGATCCCCTGGGGAGAATCAATCTTCAGATTTATGCCCGACAGGGGTGTGGTCAGCCGAACGCCGTCCTTTGGAGATCCCCACCCGATGCCCAGGGTTTTGGTCACCTTAATGATCCGTTTACCGGGAAAGACAACGGGCAGGGATCTCTCCCCGTCTTCACAGGAAAGAGGGATAATGACGTCAGCTGCCTCAAACAGGCTTTTTGTGGACGCTTCATTGGCTCGTCTTCGAATAAGATCCAGGGAACAGGCCACCCCGCACAATTCCAGGAGCAAAACATTATAGCCGTCGGCTTTAAGCTTGGTTCCCAATGAATTCATGCCGGCCCGTCCGCCAAGCCCTTTGCATTTTTTTGCGCAGTTGTTACAACTGAAGACGATGATTTTATCTTCTGGTTTCAACTGTTTTTTTAAGCCGTCATATTCAAAATTTCTTACGGAAATAATCATGTCACTGCCTCCTAATCTGCCAGGTGAATTTTTTCACCGTCCAGCATAACCTGGGTGTCCTTGAGCTTGAATTCCTTGTCCTGCAACGCTTCATATCCAGGGAAAGTCATGGCAAGTTTCACCACCCCGTCGGCCTTGCTTGCCACAAAAAGGCCAAGGGTGTCGTTTGCAGCAACCAGGCGGATATCCGGGAAAATGGTCTTAAAACCGTTTTGCGCCCCTTCGCAGGCGAGCAGAACAACGGTTTTGACAACAGGTGACAGGGTCAAATTTTCAAGATATCCCCGGGAACAAGGATTGGTGATCAGTACGCGGTCCTCAATGCGAAATCCTCTTTGTTCCAGATCATCACAAAATCCTTCCCAGACGCCTTCGCCTCCGGCTCCGGATATTTTCACACAGTTATTACAGCTGATTACAGCGATACGTTCGTTTGGGTTGAGCTCGTCTACAATATCATCCATCGGGCGTTTTCGTGTCAGTGCACCCATATCGGCCTCCTTTATACGTTACCTGTATTCGTTAACATTGACGGCTTGCAAGGCCGCTTTCCTGGGTTACGGCATTTTTTATATAACGGGCTTTTCGTTGGCGCCGAGTCATCAAAGGTTCATCTTCGTCAACAAAAACCAGGGCCTCCTTGGGACAGGACTGCACACAGACCGGGGGCTGTGTTGAAACAATATCCGAACAAAGGTCACATTTAACCATCTTTCCAAGGACCGGGTTCATGACCGGGATACCAAAGGGACAGACTTCGGCACAGGTGCTGCAGCCAATACATTTATCTTTGATTACGACAATTGCGCCAAATTCGTTGCGCACAATGGCCTGGGTCGGGCATGCCGCCTTACAGGGGGCATCGTCGCAATGAGAACAACGCATGGGAACCGGGAAATATCCATCCACCACTTCCACAAAGGCGCGGGGAGACTGCTCATGTGTCTTGGCGCAAGCCACCACACACTCTTCGCATCCAATACACCTGTTGGGCACAAAATGGATTCGTTTCATATTGTTACTCCTCTTATGTGTCTAATTAATTGTTATGACAACGTTTTTCCAAATTTCAGTCTGGATGCCTGAAGTTTTCTTCGACAGGCATCACACAGGCCGTGAAGTTCGTCAGGCCCGATAAAGGTTGCTCTGTTTTTTTCAAAAAATCGTCTGGTCGTATAGAAGGTTCCGCATTGGGTACAGGCCACAAGTTCCAGTTCGGTATGAAAACATTTCAAATACCGTTTGCCGTTACGGTTTTCGATTGTAATCATTCCGGTGGGACAAACACTTGCACAGGCACCGCAGCCCACGCATACATCGGAATTCATGGAAAACGGCGTGTCAACATGGCGGTCGATGCCACGCTTGATAAAGGAAATGGCGCTGGTACCGATGGCATCCCGGCAGGCGCGCACACAAAGGCCGCACAAAATACACTCTTTACCTGAGGGGCTGAAACGGCTTTGGGTTACGCCGACCCTGGCTGCCATATCCTGCACGGCTTTGGATTCCGGACAGCGTGCCAGCAAAAGCTCCATAATCATTTTTCTGTGTGTCAGAATCGCTTCCGTATCCGTCCTGATCTCCATATCGGATTCTATAGGACGGGTGCAGGAGCTTTCCAGCCTTGACCGGCCAAACTGGGTAATTTCCACAAGACACATACGGCAGGCGCCATAGGCCGGCAACCCTTCATGAAAGCAAAGCGTGGGTATGTAAAATCCATACTTGAGCGCTGCCTGCAAAACCGTGGTTCCCTGTTCAACGGTGACTTCTGTATCATTAATTTTTGCTGTAATCATATTTGGCATCACCTCATCCCTGCCTATCACACCGCAGACAGCGTTTGGCCTCATTCACCGCATCCGGTGCCGAGAGCATCAGTTCCACTTCGCAAAAACAATGTTTTCGTTCAGCAACGGATACGGCAGGAACATTCGGGCGCGTCTGTTCCAGCAATGCGTCCAGTTCCATCTCCGTAATTTCTATGGGATCAACCTCTACCCCGGGCCGGGTTCCGGAATAACTTGGCGTTATCGATTTATGGTCAAAATATTGGAGCATGGATTGTGCGGCCCGTATCCCGTCTGCCATGGCCTGGGTTACCGTGGCAGGTCCTGTGACGGCATCTCCGCCGGCAAAAACACCGGGTATTTCAGTTGCACAGGTTTCAGGGTCGGCCTTTAAAAGATTCCATTCACTGACAAGCGTTGCCGGAAAATCAGTTTTCACGCTGTCTTCCAGGGCCTGTCCAATGGCAGGTATCACGGCATCTGCACGCAGCTCAATTTCCTTGCCTTCCACGGGAATTGTCCGTCGCCTGCCGCGTTTATCCATGCCGTCCAGCTGCATTTTCAAACAGGCCACACCCGTTATTTTTGAACTTTTTCGCATAATCCGGGCAGGGGATAGAAGGAATTCGATCTCTACGCCTTCTTCCATGGCCTGTTCTATTTCTTCTTTTTCTGCAGGCATCTCCTGCAGCGTTCGCCTATAGAGGATAACGACTTTTTTCGCACCTAAACGTACACAGGTTCTTGCCACATCCATGGCCACGTTTCCGCCGCCAATGACAATCACGGCGTCTCCGGGTTTTTCCATATGGCCGTTTCTAACGGATTTCAAAAAGCTTAAGGGATCATAAACGCCTGTTCCCTGTTCTCCTGCAATGCCTAATTTCAGAATGTTTTTTACCCCCAGGCCAAGGAATACGGCTTGATGGTTTTTTCTAAGCTGTTCAAACGTCAGATCCGTTCCGACTTTGACCCCTGTCTTGAAGGTAACCCCCATATTCCTGATCCGCTGAATATCAAGTGCCAGGGCCTGTTGGGGCAGGCGATATTCTGGTATGGCGGTTGCAAGGGCACCGCCGATCCGGTCCTCGGCTTCAAACACGGTCACCCGGCAGCCTTTCCGGGCCAGAAAAAAAGCTGCGGCAAGGCCGGCGGGCCCGGAACCGACAACGGCAACGCGTTCTGGCCGCTGTGCTTCAGGATTTTCCTTGGGGGGCCATTGCCCCTGTTGGATGGCATGATCCAGGGCCACCCGTTTTAACGGCCGGATGGCCAAAGGTTCTCCGGCTTCCCCACAGGAGCATACCCCTTCACAAGGGTGATGACAGACCCGGGCACACACATTGGGCAAGGGATTAGGCTCGGCAATGACCTTTACAGCTTCAAGATACTGCTGTTTTCCGATCAGACTGACATAGGCCGGGACATCCGTGCCCAGAGGACACAGGTGCTGACACGGCGAAGATATAATGGTCCGGCACACGGCTGCCGGGCAGCTTTTATTCCGGATGTGAGCCTCATACTCGTTTCGAAAGTAGCGGATTGAGCTTAACAGCGGATTGGCAGCCGTTTGTCCCAGGCCGCATAACGAGGCTTGCTTAACGGTTGTTCCGATCTCTTCGAGCAGCTCAATGTCTCCATTCCGGCCGTCTCCTTTAGTAATCCTGTCTAATATCTCCAGCATCCTGGGGATGCCCTCCCGACATGGAACGCACTTGCCGCAGGATTCCTCTTTTAAAAATTCTAAAAAGTATTTAGAGACATCAACCATACAGGTCCGGTCATCCATTACAATGACACCGCCGGAGCCCATGATGGCGCCTGCCTGACTCAAGTTTTCATAATCCACCGGAAGGTCAAGCAGGTGTGCGGGGATGCAGCCTCCCGAAGGCCCGCCGATTTGAACCGCCTTGATTTTTCTGCCGGGTAAGGGGCCGCCGCCGATGTCAAAGATAAGCTCGCGCAGGCTGATACCTATTGGAACTTCCACAAGACCCGCATTGCGCACCTTACCCACCAGTGAAAAGATTTTGGTTCCAGGACATTTTTCAGCGCCCACCGAACGGTACCACTCAGCGCCCCGGTTAATAATCAAGGGTATATTTGCCCAGGTCTCCACATTATTAATGTTGGTCGGCTGGCCCCACAGACCGGATTGGGCGGGGAAAGGCGGTTTAGGGCGCGGCTCTCCGGGCAGGTCTTCAAGGGAGGCGATGAGCGCGGTCTCCTCACCGCATACAAAGGCGCCGGCACCGGTTTTGACACTGATCTCAAAATCAAACCCTGTACCCAGGATGTTTTTCCCGATCAGTCTCCGTTGCCTTGCCTGTTCAATGGCCTGTTTTGAATTGTGGACCGCTATGGGGTATTCGGCACGGCAATAGATAATGCTTTCGGAAGCGCCCATGGCATATCCGCCGATCAGCATTCCTTCAAGGACGCTGTGGGGGTTGCCCTCCAGTACGGCACGGTCCATGTAGGCTCCGGGATCGCCTTCATCTGCATTACAGATCACATATTTCTTATCCCCGGCTGCTTTACGGCAAAATTCCCATTTCAGGCCCGAGGGAAAACCTGCGCCGCCACGTCCCCTGAGACCCGACGCCTTAACAACCTCGATAACCTCTTCAGGAGTGGATGAGGTAAGGCTTTCGGCCAGGGCCCCATAGCCGCCGCAGCGAATATAATCATCAATGCTTTCCGGCCGAATAAAGGTGTTATTGCTTAGAAGGCGCCTGTTCTGGTGTTTATAAAATGGGATATCAGTCAGTTGGGAAACCCTTTTTTGTGAGTCAGGATCTTGATAAAGAAGCCGTTCAACCGGTGGTTTGTCTTTAAGAATATGATCCAGGATTTCCCCTGCGTCGGCAGGGCTGACATAGGTATAAAAGATATTATCAGGCAGGATCAGCACCACCGGACTGCATTGACACAGGCCAAGGCAGCCTGTCAGGCGAAGCTCAATGAGTTCCGGGCCACACGCTTTTTGTATCTGTTCTTCAAACGCACCTGCTAATTCAGGGCTTCCGGCAGCATGGCATCCGGGTCCGTCGCAGACAACAATACTTCGTTGTTTTTCGGCGGCGGGTTTCTGTAAATGATCACGCAATTCTGCCAGTGTTCTGGTGGTCAACATGGTTTTCAACAGGCCACCTCCTCTTCAACAAGTAAAGGCTGCAGGATGTTGCGCAGTTTTTTGGGTGTCATTTTACCGTGACAAACGCCGTCGATCATCATAACCGGCGCCAGGGCGCATGCCCCGAGACAGCGTACCGTTTCAAGACTGAATCTTCTGTCTTCGGTGGTCTGGCCCGGTTCAATGTCCAGCATTTGCGCGGCCTCCCGCAGAATACGTTCAGCGCCGCGCACATGGCATGCGGTGCCAAGACAGAAAGTTATAATGTGCTTTCCCCGGGGTACCAGGCTGAACGACCCGTAAAATTCAGCCACGGAAACAACCTGGCTTAGAGGCAACTGGAGGTGTTCCGCGACCATCGGTAAGGCGCCCGGAGGCAGATAATTACACGCTGACTGAATTGCCTGAAGAATTGTAAGAAGCGAACCCGGCGTTCCATCGTGGTCTACCAGGATCTTTCTGATATGAAGTCTGTGTTCAGAATCAATCGTTACATTCAATGGTATATTCCTCGTAACTGATCTCTAAAGGGTACGACCCCTTAGATGTATATTGATTACGATGCAGGACGTTAACATCCCATACCGGATATGAGCAAATGACCAAATCATATACTTCGAGATTACAGGCGTCAAGAATAATTCTAGTAATTGCGAACATGTCTTTATTTTGTTCGCTGGGGCGTTCGGACGAATCCTAACCTATAGAGCGTTAAAGTTCAAAGTTGAGCGGCTGCGGTGTTGAATGAAATTTTAAAATCCTTACACCACTGAATTTACTATGGTTTTAAAATGTTATGCATTTCGCATGCGGGTAACTTTTGGTCCAAATGCGGGTTTCCCGTTCAGACATAAGTTATGATCAATTGGATTACAAAAGACAACTATTGTAGAAATGTTTTTTCTACAGGAGTAAATTTAAAAAAGGAATAAGATTGACCAGGGTCGATACGATCCATGGCGGGCAGGCCAATATTATACTGTTGACCTCAGTCACATAGGTCCCCCTGAAATTGGACATTGATTCTTTGAGTTATCAGCCGATCCTATTTTTCCAATGTTTTGCTGTCCACAAGCCGGTTGCATTCATGGCAGACCATTTTAAAATCCCGGACTTTGCCCCGGAATAATCTGTAGCCGCAAAACGGACAGAAATAATCTTTAAACCCGTTTTCTACATGTTGATTTGGCTCTTCCCGCGGACCGGACGAGTTATGGGGATGCTTTTTTTGCAAAGCGTCTTTTTCGGCAGAGTGTTCAGCACAAAGATGCTCAGTATCGGGGTAATCGCCGTAATTGCTCATAAAATTCCTTTTGGTTTTTTTTTACATCCATAGTGGATGCGATTTTGCTTTATACCTAAACGGGCCAGGATGCAAGGGGATTTTCATCGGATTTTTTCATTTCACCCCGGATAGGTCCTGGCAATGATCTTCTTTAAATAATTTTTTTTTGGGATTTTTTGTGAAATCAATTCAAATTCGGTGGGAAAATTTTTCTGGGTGCGTCAAATTCAAATTTTTCAGGTGTCGGTCTTTTGGCGCCTGACCATTTGGCTCTTATGACGCAATATGCTTGGAAATACGAAGAATCCTTTTAAATACTGCGGCGGCTTGGGCCCCGGGTTTAATCAAAAGATATGTGGCACTGCATTTGCATAAAGTCTTGTATACAACATGAACAATGTAGACATAGATGAATCAATGCCGCAAACACGCCGGCAAACCATGCAAAGGAGTAAACTGCCCCATGATTCTTGAAATGACACGACCGACCCAGGGCGGATTAAGGCAGGAAAGAAAACTTGAAGCAGTTTCCAATAACCTGGCCAATGCATCCACCATTGGATTTAAAAAGGATGTTGTCAGTTTTGACAAGGCCTTCAGGGCCCGGGTGGACCAGGATTTTACCCAGGGAGATGTGATAAAAACCGATAATCCCCTGGATGTGGCTTTGGGGCCCCAGGGCCTTTTCAAGGTGGAAACCCCGGACGGCATCAGGTATACCCGAAACGGCAATTTTTCCTTGAGCGGTGAAGGCATTCTTGTGGATAAAAGCGGCAATCCTGTCATGGGGCAGGGCGGGGCCATTTTCATGGATACCATGGACCCCAATACAAGTGTCAATATTGATGAATATGGACAGATCTTTTTGGATAATCAGATTCTGGACACCCTTGATGTGGTCTCTTTTGAAGATATGAAAAAATTAGAGAAAACAGGGGACAACCTGTTTGTCTATACCGGAGACAGCACAGATGAAATTGCTCTTGAAAATGTCAGAGTGAAAGCGGGTTCCCTTGAACAGGCCAATGTCCGTGTCGTGGAGGAAATGGCAAAAATGATTGAATATCAGAGAATGTTTGAGACATACGCCAAGTCCATGAAAACATTTGATGAAATTGATTCAAAGGCAATAAATGAAGTGGGAATGGTTTAGGGCTGTTCACATAAAGGAGTAAACTTATGATACGTGCACTTTGGTCGGCAGCTACGGGAATGATGGCCCAGGATACGCAGATTGGCGTCACAGCCAATAACCTGGCCAACTCTTCCACCACCGGGTTTAAAAAATCCCGGGCAGCATTTGAGGACTTAATGTATATGACCCAGCGGGTGGCAGGCCAGACAACACCCGGCGGGGGCCAGGTCCCAACGGGAATTCAGGTGGGCATGGGCGTAAGTACAGCGGGTATTCAGAAAATATTTACCCAGGGCGATTATGTCCAGACCGATAATCAGCTTGACTTTGCCATCCAGGGTGCTGGATTTTTCAGGGTTCTGCACGGCGACGAGGATATGTATACCCGGGCCGGTGACTTTTCCCTGGACAGTGAGGGGTACATTACCTCCCAGGCCGGTGACCGTCTTCAGCCTGAAATTGCCATCGCTTCCAATGCCGTAACAATCACCCTGGACGATGACGGAACCCTGACCGTGTTTGCCGACGACGATACCATCTTGGCCACAGAACAGGTCCTTGTAACCACCTTTGCCAATCCCGCCGGACTATATGCCGTGGGCGGAAACCTGTTCAGGGAAACCGACGGGTCGGGCACACCCCAGGAGAATACCCCGGGAGAAAACGGGGCCGGGACAGTACGGAATTATTATATTGAAAGTTCCAATGTGGATATTGTGGAGGAGATGGTCAGCCTGATTTCAGGCCAGCGCACCTATGAGGCCAATTCAAAATCCATCACCACCGCAGATAGTATGCTGGGAACGGCAGTTCAGTTGAAATCTTAAAAAAAAAACTTGAATGGATGACGCCATGAATGCCTTTGCACACCATAGGAAATTTTTAACGGTAGTGTTTTGCCTTGCCGGCCTGTTTGCTTTCAGCCTGCCGGTATTGGCAACCACACCTAAAAAAACAACTATTGACGTTGCCCGGACAACAGAAGTCACAGGCCCTGTTATTTATTTGGGCGATGTTTCAAATATAACTGCGCCTGATTTTTTCAAGGAGGAACTGGCCCGTATTGATTTGGGGAAATCGCCCCGAGCCGGACGGATGAAGCAGTTATCAGGCGAACGGATTAAAGCGTCCATAAATGCCATGGGTCTCAAGGCCAGTGACATGAATATCCAAGTGCCTGCACGGGTGTTTGTCAAACGCGCCGCCCAGGAACTTGACCCGTCCCGGGTGGAAAAAGCCCTTGGACAGTTTTTATCCGGCTTTTTTCCAAAAGGGGATTTTAAGGTGAAAACCTTCAGTGTCCGGGGAATTGAGCTCTATCCCCAGGGTGATTTATCCCTGGTATTTGATAAACGATACACCCCTTCCAACACCGGGCGTTTATCCGTTCATGTGGAAGTCTGGGTGGACGGTGTCAAAGAAGGCCGGCTGACCGCTACGGGCAGCCTCTCCCAATTCAAACCCGTAGTTGTTGCGGCAAGACGCCTGGAAAGGGGGCAGGCCATCACCCCGGCTGACGTCACCCTGCGTGACATGGATGTGTTTGGCCTGGAACCCAACATCCTGACTGCGGTTGACCAGGTCCTCGGCATGGTTATGACCCGGACCATTGACAAAGGCGATTGTGTGGCCCGGGATGAATTCAAACAGGCACCTGTCTTTGAAAAGGGCGCTGTGATCAAGCTGGTGGCCCAGAAAAATCGTTTATCCATTGTGACCCTTGGGGTGTGCAAGGAGGACGGGTATCCGGGCCAGCCTGTGACAGTGGAAAATTTAACCTCGGGTAAACTGGTGCGCGGTCTTGTTACAAAAGACGGCACTGTGGAAGTCGTTTTTTAAACAAGATTTAGACAGGAGGTCGGGCATGTGTTTAATTCAAGAAAAATTAATACTTGGGTGTCTGGCATTTCTTACTATTCTTATGGCCTCAATGTTGTCCGGGTGCATGTCCGTAGGCCCGGAACCGGTCGTAAGTGCTGTGCCCCGGGAGACAATGCCTGAACCTGTCGTTCAACCTGAGTATATCGTGGCAAGGCCTTCGGAAGGCTCTCTTTGGACAGCGCAAAACAGATTTCTTCTGGATGACACCAAGGCAGCCTATATTGGAGATACGGTGATTGTTGATATTGTGGAAAACTCTTCTTCAACAATGGCGGTGAATTCCGATGCCGCGCGGAAAACCAGCATGGCGGTGGGAGTGCCTACATTAAATGCCTTCGGGAAAGTGACTCATCTTGGCGGCGGGTCTGCAGGAGGCAACCTCATTGAAACAAATTTTGATAATTCCACCAAAGGACAGGCCTCAAGTGACAGGTCTGGCCAGGTAACAGCCTCTGTTGCAGCCCGGGTTACGGAAGTCATGCCCAACGGCAATCTATGCATATTCGGACGCAGGGCCATGAAGGTGGATAACGAGGTCCAGTACATCATGGTGTCAGGCGTTGTGCGACCCGACGACATTGACTCGGACAACCGTGTGGAGTCCACTTCCATTGCGGATTCACGCATTGAATATTACGGCAAGGGAGCCCTTGCCGATAAACAGAAACCGGGCTGGGGCACACGGATAATTGATAATGTCTGGCCCTGGTAGGCATTGCGGGATAAAGGAGCGGCCACCATGAACAATAGATTTAAACAAACAATGATAGGTCTGGGGATTTTGCTGTATCTATTTTCCCTTTGTGAGCCTGCCATGGCCACCAGAATCAAGGACATGGCCGCCATCCAGGGGGTCCGTTCCAATCAGCTCACCGGATACGGTCTGGTGGTGGGGCTTAACGGCACAGGAGACAAGAATAATATTCTGTTCACCCGCCAGTCGTTGACCAATATGCTCAAAAAAATGAATCTTCATTTTGATAAAAGCCAGATCAAGGTGAAGAATGTGGCAGCCATCATGGCCACGGCAAATATTCCACCCTTTGCCCGGATCGGAGACAGTATTGACATCACGGTTTCATCCCTGGGTGACGCCACAAGCCTTAAGGGCGGAACCCTTTTAATGATGCCCCTTAAAGGAATTGACGGCAATGTATATGCCATTGCCCAGGGCGCAGTCAGCCTTGCAATCCCTGCGGGCATGAACGACAGGAACAGCCACCTTCTCACAGCCCGGATCATGGACGGGGCCACGGTGGAACGGGAGATCCCCTTTCACCTGGATGGAAAAAAACAATTAACCCTCTCCCTGTTCCGGCCGGATTTCACAACGGCCCGGCGGGTGGGAGATACCATTAACGCCGCTTTGGGAGAAGGAATTGCAAAGATTGTTGATGCCGGATCCATCTGCCTGAATGTGCCCGAATCCATGCAACAGGAACATGTGGCCGAGTTTATTGCCGATGTGGAGGGGTTGTCTGTGGTCCCGGATACGGTAGCCAAGGTTGTGATTAATGAAAAAACAGGCACCGTGGTTATCGGCAGTGAGGTAACCATTTCAAATGTTGCCGTGGCCCACGGGGATTTAAACGTGACGATCCAGGGACAACAGCCCCAGTATCTCATGGAACTTCCCGGTGCCTCCACCATTGGAGAGCTGGTGAATGGCCTGAACTCGCTGGGGGTCCGGCCCAGGGATCTGATCAGTATTCTTGAAAGCATCAAGGCTGCCGGGGCATTGCAGGCCAGTCTAGAAATACTTTAAAGGGGGAATAAAATTATGTCTGTCCAAATGCCCGGAGTTATGGCGCCGGTTACAGCGTCCCAGGACACCACGGAGACAGCCCGGCAGTTAAAGCGGGAAAAAGACCTTGAAAAAGCCTGTCAGGGGTTTGAGGCATTAATGCTCAATACCCTGATGGCGCGTATGCGCGATACCCTGCCCGGAGACAGTCTTTTCCCCGAAAGCAACGCGTCCGACGTCTTTCAGTCCCTGCATGACCAGTATCTTACGGATAATTTATCCCAGGGCCGACGTGTAACCGGCCTCAAGGAGTTTTTATACCGGCAGCTTCAGGATTCCGTTTAAGCCCTTTTGACTGTGTCTGATCATGGCATAATAGTTGCTTTTTAAATCTATACAAAAACGAAACGGAAAATATTTCCCTGGTTTTTTGAAATGAGTCTACTATTTAAAGGTTAATATCTCATCTGATATCAGAAAGATAGGGAGAATGGTTATGGAAAAAGCTGCCGACAGCATCCAATCCTTGCTTAAGGAAAAACTTGCCTGCTATCAGCAATTTCACCTGGTATTGAAGGCTGAAAAAAAGGCGATTGGCACCATTGACCTTGGTATGATCTGGGAGACGACCAGAGCCAAGAAAGATCTTGTCAAAAAAATCGAAGTATTGCGAAAAAAAATTGTTTCCGTCTGTCAGGATCATTTTCCCGACATGGAGAGAAAATCGGAAACATTTACCCTCAGTACAATCGTAAATGCTCTGCCGCTTCCCAGTGAAAGCAAAAATGATATAAGATACCTCAAACACGCCATCAATAAAGAAAAGGACATGGTCGCGCATTTCACAAGACTCAATGAGCTCCAGGTCAAAAAAAATATGGCCGTTGTGGATGACATCATGGCATTGATTGCAAACAACGCATCCCAGGCCCGATACACCGGCCGGGGAATGATGACCCGGGAAAAAAAGAGCAACTGCCTGTTCAAAGTAGCAGGATAGAGGCCTCTTGGGCCGGTGATGAACAAAGGTTGACTCTGATCTTACATCTGAATTATAACAATGGCACGTCCGGTTATAAATATTTGGCTTAATTGGGAAGGCCCGTAAGGCCGTTTTGAACTCAACGGCTAAAATGATTAATGTCAGCCTGGTGGATTATATGTTACGCCTATGCTTATTCTAACACGAAAAGTTGGTGAGAGTATCGTCATTGCCAATGATATCATCGTCAAGGTGGTTGAAGCCGGCAAAAACAGCATTCGGATAGGTATTGATGCTCCCCGGGAAGTATCGGTTCTGCGTCAGGAGATATTTGATGCCATCCAGAAGGAAAACATTCTTTCCTCCCAGGGGACAGATCACATTGATATTGCAAGGGCAGCCAAACTGATAGGCAATAAGGACAAGGAGTCTGAATAACAGCCAATGAAGATTAATACGAAACAATTCGGTGAGGTGAGTATTGATGGGGAGAAAATCATCAATATGCCGAATGGTATTCCCGGATTCAGGCGGCATAAACGATATGTTGTCCTTGAAAAAAAAGAGACATCACCGTTTTATCTGTTTCAATGCGTGGATGACCCGAATCTGGCATTTGTGGTCATGGACCCCCTTCGTTTCTATCCTGAGTACACACTCTCTGTTAAGGATTTTGATACCACGATTAAATGGGAATTTGGAAAGGAAGAGCTATCCTGTTTTGTCATTATCACCATTCCCCATGGCAAGCCCCAAGACATGACGGCGAACTTTATGGCCCCCATTGTGATTAACAACGAAAGAAAAGAAGGGATGCAGCTGATCCTCCAGGGCAGTCCCTACTCACACCAGCAGCTGCTTCTGAAGTAACAGCCAGGACGGGTGCTCTATCAATGCCCAGGCTAAAACCACAGCAAAACATGAAAGTAATTTAAGAGTATAGGAATTTCCATTTTACCGTCCGATATCTTCATTTGTGGTGATATTGACAAAAATGTGTTTAACTCACGTCATGACTTTGCTATCGGATAAAAAAATAAGCTTTTTAGATGCTGATGTTTTTAAGACGATCTTTGATGATCATTGGGAATATTTTAAAAAAGTTCATCGGAGATATGATCATGAGCAATACGAAGCCCCAGTTCAAAAGATGCTTGGCTGTAGAGACGCTTCAAACGGATATAGCGAGTACATTTGCATGCATTGTGGCCAGGATAGAAGGAAAATTCCATTCAGTTGTAAAAGTTGTTTCTGTCTTTCATGGTTAAAAAGATATTTTGATTCATCGGAAATGAATTAGTTTTTGAATATGTTGTGGAAGACATATCCCAAAGGGCTTGTTGCAAATGTCAGTAAGGGGCGTGTCCCAGAGGCTTGTCGTGGGTTGGCCGGGTATTTAGCCAAGTATGTAGCGTCTCCTCCGATAGCGGCCAGGCGGATAGTAAATTATGATGGTCAGACAGTCGGCTATTGGTATAAGGACCATAAAACCAAATCGAAAAAATTTGAGAAAGTACATGTGTATACGTTTATTGGGCGGATGGTTCAGCACATTATGCCGAAAGGTTTCCAAAGAATAAGGTATTACGGCTTGGAGGCAACCCGGACATAGGAAGTGGTCAGCGGTCATTCAGAAAGGGATAAAGCGAATAGGCAGAATAGTCAAAGGAGCTTATCAAATAGTCAAACGCAAAAACTATCGGGAAAAATATCAGGAAACCATCAGATTACACAGACTTTCATATAAAAATGACTGACAAAAAGTGATGTACGGGACTTGGGAAACCACCTCCTTTCCTTTGCTTGAAAACGCGGTCGGTAAAGCTTCGTCTGCGAAGAAGCAGCGTTCAGGCCGACGGGCGATCAATAGATACCCATAGCTGGGAACCCTACCAGATGCAATTGTGAAAGGATATTGGCAAAATGCATAGTTCAGGCATAGCCGTTGGCCTATTTAAGAGAAGCCAACAGCTTAAAATTTCAGATGAAAAAACTTTCTGCCGCAGAATTACAGGCTGGTGATACCTTCCCGTATGGCAAATTTGGTCAGTTCCGCAACCACAAGGTCCGGGTTGAATTTTTTTACTGCGGACAGGTCGGCCACGCCGTTGTCGGCCTCGGCCATCACCAGAAAATCCTGTTCTCTGTCCAGAAGCAGCCGAAGCCCTTCACGGATCACATGGTGATCGTCGGCAAGAATGATATTGGTTTTCATGATGCGTCCTTTTTATATGAAAGACTGGGTATGTCACTCAGATTTTTCAAACTTTGTTGTGGGCCGAGTCTGGCAGCTGGTATGCCAGATCGGCCCATGGCTGTTATAGGGAATCCTTTAAATTGTAAGGAACTTTCAGAATTGCCCGGGTTCCCGCACCGGCCTCAGACAGGACAGTGAATTCACCGCCAATGGAACTGAACCGCTCCCGAATACTGAAAAGGCCGAATCCCATATTTTTGTACTGCGTTTCAGGATCAGACCCGATCCCGTTATCCGTAACACAGATTTCAAGAAAATTGGTTCCCTCAGAGAGCCGGACGGTTGTTTTTGTAGCCTTTGCGTGCTTGATAATATTATGGAGCAGTTCTCTTACCGTCCTGAAAATAAGAATATTCAGACTGTTATCCAGCCGTTTCCCGTCCAGATCACCCTCCAGACGGAATCAATGCCGCTTTGCATGCAGGTGTTTTCTAAAAGCCACTCCAGTGCGGGCTTCAGCCCCAGCCCATAAAGAACCGGCGGACTGATTTCAAAGGGCAGGGTACGGGTTTCCTGGATAATGTCTTCAAGTATATCCTCCAGGTCTTCCATTTCCCGGACACCGCCCGCATTGTCCATTGCCCGGGAATCCTTGAGCATAGCCAGTTTTAACTGGCAGATGGCCAGTTTTTGACTGATCTGATCGTGAAGATCCGATGCAAGCCGTCGTCGCTCGGTTTCCTCAGTTAGAAGGAGTTTATAAGTAGGATGGCGCAACCGGGTTCGGTGTGACTGCAGTTACCAGGTTTAATAAAAAATATATGACAAGCAGCAGGGCAATTCCAGCAATCCCGGTAGAAATCAATACAAAAAACATGGTGTTCTGGGCATATTTCATAATTTGCCGGGGAAGTTCGGCTTGGATGATGATATCTGAGGAATCGGTCAACCCTTTAAATATGTCGTACACGAAAAGCCTGTTTTTATCCTGTTCTTCAAATATGGGGGCGGCATTGTTTTAAGAGTTTTTCAACGAAGCACTCAATTCCGCAGCTGAGAATACCGTATACCAGGAGCACCGCCAGTAAAACACCCAGAATTTTTGTTTTTAATTTTATGGCAGATAATAAGAATTATCCGCGGCCAGTGCAACTCCATGCGTTGATTTCTCTGATCCTTCTAAAACCAAGAATCAGGTGAACGACAAGAAGCGTAACGATGATATGATGGACGAAAATAGGGGAACAGCTTTAAATGGGTGAAGCATCTTTGCAGTTTTTTTCAGTCCAAGTCGTTTCAACAACATCTGGAAAATAAGAATCCCAGCGAATGATATCAGCTTTCTTTCCTCAAAATTGATTTCGGGAATTTTATGGAATTTAGTATAAATCTGTGCTTTACTGGACTTCACTTGAGGTGACCTCCTGAATTCGGTCATTGAAATCGGAATTGGACATTCTGCCAGTATTCCATCAGGTTACCGAACGATTCACAGGGTACCTTTTTATAAATATTCTGGCTTATCATTTGGTTCATAGCGTTCGATATTGGCTGAAACAATCACAGATTAATAGAAATTGGTCTCAACTGAGAAATCAGCTCGAAGGCCAAAACCGGGTGACAGTTTCAATTCAATGCAAGGATGGTCAAACCGTTCACATCAGAAAAAGCACACGGCCGGAACCCAGAAAACAAGAAAGTTATAAAGCTTTGGGGGGCGGTTTATATCCAGGACCGGTGACTAAAAATATTTTTACACGAAAGTAGTGCCATAAACAAGCGATTAAAAAGAACAAACCGCGTAATTACAACAAATTATATTGTGCAATCGAAAATTTGGGCTAAGGCAGGAACCATGATCAAATTCATCGCCAAGTGTTTTCTATTCCTATGCATACTGATGTTTGTGGGTGGTCCTGTTGTTTTTCTGCTCTGTGTCATTGAAAAAAGTCCCAAGGTCAGCCCCCCTCCGGAGCTGTCTTTTGACAATGTGAAACGGGTGGAAAAAATTGTCAAAAACAACAAACCCAATTCAATGCATAGAAAAGAAATCAGACGGGTAATATTGTCTGAAGAGGACTTGAACCTTCTTGCAGAGTATGGTGTCTCCCAACTAAACGATAACAACTTGATCTGTACCGAAATCCGATTATCGGACCCGCTGATCCATCTGGGTGCAACGGTAAAAGTTCCCAAAACCGTGCTGGGCGCATATGTCAACATGGAATTTACGCTGTCAACTAAAGAGAATAAGCCTGATGTCAATTATATCCATGTCGGAAAAATTGAAATTCCAGGGTCCTTTGTTGCCTTTGTTGCCTTTGCAGCCTCATTTGTCTGTCAAAATTTTCTGTCCCCCCAGGATTATAAATTAATTGTCGAGGTGATGAATGATCTGCACTCTGTTTCAATCCACGAAAAGCAGTTAATCCTTACCTATGAATGGAATCCGGATTCTATTGCACAAATCCATGAAAGCGGAAAAGCATTCATGATCTCCCCGGAACACCAGGATAAATTGATTTTTTACACCAACGCCCTGACGGACCTTGTCGTTACCGTTCGCAAATATCATAGCAGGTCCATATCCCTTTTCCGGGTCATTCAACCCTTGTTTAAACTGGCCGCCGGACAAAGCGCCGTTTCTAATAATCCCGTGCTGGAGAACCGGGCATTGCTCCAGGCATTGTCTTTATTCTGCATCAATCAGGGGATCGATAAACTGGTCAGTAAAGAAAAACTTAAACAGGTCAAACCCAAAACGCATATTCGTTTTACCCTTAACGGCCGACATGATCTTCCCAAACACTTTCTGATTTCGGCTGGCCTGACCGTTTCAGCCGGAAGTAAACTGAGTAATTTTGCCGGACTTTCCAAGGAGGTGGATGATTCAGATAAGGGAAGCGGATTCAGTTTTGCAGACCTCGCCGCAGACCGAGCAGGGGTAAAGCTTGCAGAACTGGCCATTGAATCGGCGACCCAAGCATCCCGGTTGCAGCAGAAAATGGCCGCTGTCAAAAGTGAGAGCGACTTCATGCCTGTGATTGATAATCTTCCCGAAGGGATCATGGAGCTGGAGTTTAAAAGGCAATACAAAGACCTTGATTCAAAGGCATATGCCATGATCAACGACGAGATCAGCCGGCGGATTGACGAATGTAGTGCGTATAAATGAACTGGACACCTGGATGGGAATTGGCTATCCTTCTAATTTTGCTCCGTTTGGGAGCAGATTTAAGTTAATGACAACAGCGGCTGGAATAAGATTATGAAGATTACCGTATTAGACTATGGGGCCGGCAATGTCCGCAGCCTGATCAATGCTGTGGAAAAGATGGGCGGCAGCATTAAAATGGTTGAAAAACCTGAAGATATCCTGGCAGCTGAGAGGCTGATTTTTCCCGGCGTAGGCAATTATGGGGCCATGCTTGAAATTCTCCATGAGCGCAGGTTTGTTGAGCCTCTGCGCGAATATCTTAACGCGGATCGGCCGTTTTTGGGAATCTGCGTGGGCATGCAGGCTCTTTTTGAAGGCAGCGAGGAAGAAGTGGTTCCCAATGCCAATGAGAGCATTTGTTTTTTCAAGGGCCGGGTGAAACGATTCAGAACCGAACTGTCCGTGCCCCACATCGGATGGAACGGCATCCACATCAAACAGGATTCCCCTTTTCTTGACGGGGTGGAGCCGGATACAAAATTTTATTTTGTCCACTCCTACCATATCGTACCCGAAAATCCCGATGTGATTCTGGCCACCACCACCTATGATTACCCCTATGCCTCGGCTGTGCAGCAGGGTAATATCATCGGCACCCAGTTCCATCCGGAAAAAAGCGGATCTGCCGGCATGAAGCTGCTTGACAATTTCATCCATTCAAAAAGCCTTAAATCCCGGGGAACTGCGGATATACCGGCCAAAGGCCTGTCCAAAAGAGTGATTGCCTGTCTTGATGTCCGGTCCAACGACAATGGGGATTTAGTGGTAACCAAAGGGGACCAGTACGATGTCAGGGAGAAGGGCAGTGTCAGAAATCTCGGCAAACCCGTGGCCCTGGCCCGGAAGTATTACGAGCAGGGTGCCGATGAAATCACCTTTTTAAACATAACCGGTTTCAGGGATTTCCCCCTGGAGGATATGCCCATGCTCCAGGTGCTGGAAGAGACCTCCAAGCAGGTGTTTGTTCCCCTGACCATTGGCGGAGGCATCCGGGAGTTCACCGATGCCAAGGGATGTCACTATTCATCCCTGGATGTTGCGGCTCGGTATTTTAGAGCCGGTGCGGATAAAATTTCCATTGGATCCGATGCGGTTTATATTGCCATGGCATACCTCGAATCCGGGCAGAAAACGGGTAAATCCGCCATTGAAGAAATTTCAAGGGTTTACGGCGCCCAGGCCGTGGTGATTTCCGTTGATCCCAAACGGGCATGGGTAGCGTCCCCTAAAGATGCTGCCAAACACCATGTGGTCAAAGTGACATCCGGCGAAAAAGGCCCCGGCGGCGAAGCATATTGCTGGTACCAGTGTACGGTAAGCGGTGGCCGGAAAGCCATGGACATTGATGCGGTGGCCCTGGCAAAAGCCTGTGAAGAGCTGGGGGCAGGAGAAATCCTGCTCAACTGCATAGATAAGGACGGGACCAACTCGGGATTTGATCTGGACCTGATCAATGCCGTACGCAGCAATGTCACCATCCCGGTGATTGCCTCCTCCGGTGCCGGGTGTGAAGCGCATTTTTCCGAAGTGTTTAAATATACCAAGGCTGAAGCGGCATTGGCTGCAGGTATTTTCCACAGAGAAGAAGTTCCCATTCAATTGGTGAAAGAGCATCTTGCCGAACAGGGTATTGAGGTGAGAAAATAAGAGAAGGAAATAACATCATATAGTTAGAGGCACGCCCCTTCATAAGGAAGTCTCTAACTATGTGGCAATAGTAGATTCAGAATCCATGTAATGGAATTGAGATTTTTTAAATATTAAGGTCACAATCCGTGAATTCACGCAACCTTTAAAAGTTCTTCTACGGCCTCCATCTGGCAGGTGAAATCTGCGATGATTTTCAATGTATCTTCGACTGAGATGCCAACATAATTCATGGCCTGCTCGTGAAATCGATATGCAAGTCCGTCGGCTCCAACGCCCATGCCCATCATCATACATATGCAATCGGATAGGTAGACCACAGCGATATCCTTGTCTCTGACCATGGTCTCACCGGTCAGGTGATGATTGCGGATGATACTGACCATTTTGGGTGAAAATTTCCATAGTTTGGCGATCATTCCGCCAAGTTCTGCGTGGTCCACGCCAATAATCCTTTTTTCAGCCTCCATAAAACTGAAATTTTCATTGAGCACCAGATTGGAAATTTTTTCAAAGGCATCCTCGACAAATTTATCCAAAACGGTTTTACCGATATCCTTGAGAAGTGAAGCTGTGAATATACTGTTTTTTTTAGGCAGATTCAGCTGGCCGGCCACCTGTTTTGCAATGAGGGCTGATGATACGGAATACTTCCACAATGCACCTTCGTGCAGATCATAACCGCTCAGGGGGCCTTTGGTCATCTGCCGGCCGACCTTGAGCATTACCAGGTCCACAAGGCGGTCTATCCCCAGCATCATGCCTGCTTCCATGATGGATTCAGCAGGATACTTCAAACCAAAATATGCGGAATTGGCGGTGCGAAGGACTTCTGCGGTAATGGCAGGATCATACTGGATGATCTTAGTGATATCTTCCATGGATGCATTGGGCTCATCTATGACCTCCATAAGGGAAGTGACCACGGCAGGAATGGGTTTTAGATTTTTTATTTCTCTGATAAGTACTTGCAGACTGATCATAGCAGCACCTCTCCTATTCCGGATGTTTTCAGATAAATATTTCCGGAGGCGATTTCCATTTTTACTGTCCGGTTTAAATTGCCCCCCACAGCCTGTTTCCAGATGGAAACATTGTTTCTGGTCAATATCTGCATCAATGCTGAATAATTTCGCCTGCCAATATTAAAAATGCCTTCCTGTTCCATAAACTCAGCGCCGCCGGCAACAAAGACTTTAATTCTTGATTTTTCGGCACCCAGTTCATACGCCTGTTTAAACAATGTTGGAATGCCGGTATCAGCGAACATGTACGGATTGCTTTCTGCCTTTGTATTATCAATGGTGGAGTCCGGCAGCATATAATGAAGTATACCCCCCACTTGGGCTTGGGAATCATATATTGCAATCCCGATGCATGCACCAAGCGAGTATGTCACAATGGTGTCCCCGGCCTGGTTGCTGATTTTCATATCTGCTACGTCTACGATATGTTCCATGTATCCTCTGTTTCTTAGAATAAATGCGGGGTCAAATCCTCACACGTAAAAACCGCCGTTAAGAGCCTGAAAACGAAATAGTCTGCATACATTTTCCCTGATTGCACGACACAAGATGAATATCCCGGAAACCCGGCACCCCACAATTATTTAAAGCATTCTTACGCAACATTTTCAAAAGGTTGCTCAATTTCGGGTGAATTTGGCCCATCATAAGTGATTCACGCTTGGAATGTCAAGACAGTTGAGACACTGCCACAGCATTATTTTGGCGTAATTCAGTATGATCAGACCAAAATACATTTCATTGTCATGAAAAGAAATGCCGTGAAAAAATTTTCCGGCTTGCCGATGAATTAATATTAACCGCTTTGAATTAAGGTGGATGGAAGAGAGGTTGCCCAACGGATTCCCGCTGTTAAATAGTGCCTGAACGCAACCCATGGCGGGGAACTTCGATGGAGACGCGTGTACTCACAACGTTGCCTATATTCGAATTTTCCCGCACAACGACATAGGGATGAGTTTGCGTCCAAACACCACATAAATAGCAGGGGAAGTGTTTAGAAGGGAATATCATCATCCGGGATGGATGGATCGTATTCGTCCGGCATACCGGGCTGGACTGGCCCCTGGAAATTATCGGCATTGGGTGCAGGCCGGTTTTTGGAATATCCGCCCCCACCTCCTGGGTCCGATTGATTCTGATATCCGCCTCTCTGGTAACCGCCACCGCCTGGGCCAGGGCCAGGCTGACCGCCGCCACCATCCCGGGTCCCCAGAAACATGAAGTTTGAAACGACAATTTCCGTGGTGTAATGGGTCTGGCCGTCTTTTTCCCAGGACCGCGTCTGCAGCCGCCCTTCTATATAAACTTGTTTTCCCTTGGACAGATATTTTTCACAGGTTTCAGCCTGTTTGCCAAAGACCACAATCCTGTGCCATTCGGTTTTTTCCTGGCGTTCGCCTGTATTTTTGTCGGTCCAGACTTCGGTAGTGGCAAGCGTGAAATTTACCACCGCCAAGCCTTGGGGGGAATATCTGATTTCAGGATCTCTTCCCAGGTTACCGATAAGGATGACTTTATTTAGACCTGCCATATTCAACTCTCCTTTTTAGTGTTTGAGCACTAATTGTTTAATAATCCAGGGAAGATACCTCCAGCGCATGCTTCTGGATAAAATTGCGCCGGGGCTCCACCTCTTCTCCCATGAGCAGGGTAAATATCTCGTCAGCCTTTTCCGCATCTTCGATATCCACCTTGAGCATAATCCGTTTTTCCGGATTCATGGTTGTCTCCCAAAGCTGGTCCGCATTCATTTCACCCAGACCTTTGTAGCGCTGAATATTGATACCCTTTTTGGCTTCAGCCATGAGAAATTCATAGAGCCCTTTCAAATCATCAAGGGTTGTTACGGTCTTTGCATCAACCGCCTTTGAGGAAACAGCAAAAGGAGGGCAGTTCAAATCTTTTATTTTTTCATAGGCCTGGCGCATTTTCTGGTAATCGTTTGTGCCAAGAATTTCCCGTCCCACACGCAGCAGTTTTGTCTGTCCGGCTTTGTCCAGAATATCCATTTCATGGATATCTCGCTCCTGGTCAAATTCAATATCCCGGGGGGTATATCCTTCATCCTTCAAAGTCATGGCCAGGGCTTCCAGGCTGGACTGCTCTTCCAGAAAACGTTTTGAGCTGACCCCCTCCCGGATCAGGATAAACAAAAGATCCGTATCATAATCGCGTTTGTGCAGCTGGCTCATGCTGCTGTAGTACTCTGTCATATTCAGAAGGAATTCATAAAATTCATCTTCGGCCAAAGGGGTCTCGTTGCCGTTAAGCACAATCTGTTTCTGGGAAGAAATTCTGCGGATCAGGTAATCAGCATATTCATTTTCATTTTTCAGGTACACCCCTGTTGTTCTTGATCCCACCCTGAAAAGCGGAGGCTGGGCAATATAGAGATAGCCACTTGAAATCAGATCCGGCATCTGGCGGTAGAAAAAGGTGAGAAGCAGGGTCCGGATATGTGAGCCGTCCACGTCCGCATCCGTCATAATGACCACCTTATGGTAGCGGATTTTCTCTATGTCATACTCTTCCCTGCCCGCGCCTGTGCCCAGAACCGTAATGATATTTTTTATCTCGTCGCTTCGAAGAATTTTATCGAACCGGGCCTTTTCCACATTCAGGATTTTACCTTTCAACGGAAGGATGGCCTGAAAGCGCCGATCCCGGCCCTGTTTGGCGGATCCGCCTGCAGAATCGCCCTCCACAAGGAACAGTTCACGCTCTGCCGGATCGGCAAACTGGCATTCGGCAAGTTTGCCCGGCAGTGTGGAATCAAGCAGTGTTCCTTTTTTACGGGCAAGCTCCCTGGCCCGCTTGGCCGCATCCCTGGCCCGGGCTGCATCCACGCCCTTGGCGATGATTTTTCTGGCGACATTGGGATTTTCTTCCAAAAACTGGCCCAATTTTTCATTGAGCAGGGATTCAACAATGCCTTTGACCTCATTGTTGCCCAGTTTTGTCTTAGTCTGGCCTTCAAACTGGGGCTCCATGAGCTTGACGGAGATGATAACGGCTAAGCCTTCTCTCATGTCATCCCCGCTGATCTTGATGCTCTGCATGTTTTTGGGAAGACTGGGGTTGCCTGAAATATAAGCATTTACCGTGCGGGTCAGGGCACCTTTAAACCCGGATACATGGGCTCCGCCCTCAATGGTTCTGATATTGTTGGCAAAAGAATACAGTTTCTCCTTAAAGGTATCATTGTACTGGATGGATACCTCTATCTGGA
Source organism: uncultured Desulfobacter sp. (assembly GCF_963665355.1). Lineage (GTDB taxonomy): Bacteria > Desulfobacterota > Desulfobacteria > Desulfobacterales > Desulfobacteraceae > Desulfobacter. The sequence goes on along the minus strand of NZ_OY762229.1, from coordinate 1,005,142 downwards.
CATCATTTTTATCCCCTTCAATATGAATGGGATCGTGCAACGGAGTACAGGACCGGTTCAGATATTCCACAAAGGAGACGATTCCGCCTTCATAATAAAATTCATCCTTCTGGGCAGAACGTTCGTCCTCTATGACGATCCTGATCCCTTTGTTCAAAAAGGCGAGCTCCCGCATACGGCGGGACAGGGTGTCATAGCTGAACTCGTTTTGATTCATAATGGTGAAATCCGGAATAAACGTAATTTTGGTTCCCTGTTTTTCCGTATCGCCAAGCACTTCAAGTTCAGTGCGTTTGCGCCCTTTGGAATAGGTCTGGTTGTAGATCTTACCATTTTTATACACCTGCATGATCAGATGATCGGACAGGGCATTGACAACAGAGATGCCTACACCATGCAGACCGCCGGAGACTTTATAGGCGTCTTTATCAAATTTTCCGCCGGCATGCAGTTTGGTCATGACCACCTCGCAGGCCGGTATATGTTCGGTTTCGTGCATTTCAACCGGAATGCCCCGGCCGTTGTCCTCCACGCTCACAGACATATCCTCGTGGATGGTGACAAGAACCGTGTCGCAATAACCGGCCATGGCCTCGTCAATACAATTGTCCACCACCTCATATACCAGGTGGTGCAGGCCTTCGAGGTCCACGTTTCCGATGTACATGGACGGTCTTTTACGGACAGCTTCAAGGCCTTCCAAAACCTTGATGGCGCCCGCACCATAATCTTTACTGCCTTGATTTTTATTCATGATAGATGGATGGCCATTATTACGCAAATAAGGTTATTGTTTTTCATGCTTTTAACGATGCAGGGGCTTTTGCTGTCTTTTATGTTCAAGGTCACAATCTCATCTTCGAACAGATTCAATGCGTCCATGAAGTACCTGGGATTAAAGGCGCTTTTTATTTCCTCGCCTGAAAAACCAACCATGAGCTGTTCTTTTGACTCGCCGATCTCAGGATTGGTAATGGTAACGGTCAGGCTGTTTTCCGTAAAGTTGAATATAACACTTTTATAATCTTCCGAGGTCAGGATGGAGACCCGTTTCATCAGGGTTAGAAACATTGCCCGGTCAACTTCAATGGGAATCATGTTCTCAAGATTAATCACGAGATTGTAGTCTGGATAGTCGCCTTCAAGCAGCTTGATCATTATGGATTCATCGGCCCGCTGGAACACGAAATGATTGTCCTTGACGCCCACCTTAATGGTTTCTATGTCGGAATCAATGAATTTGCCGAGTTCTGACAACCCTTTTTTGGGGATGATCACCCGGGATTCCCCAAGATCAAGAGTTCCTGTAAACGGCGCATCAAAGCAATGAAGGCGTCTTGAATCCGTTGAAACGATCCGCAGCACTTCCTGCTCTTCAACCACGGCCTTTTCAATCAGGGAACCCAGGACATACGTTCTTTTTTCTTCATTCTGGTATCCCACCACAGAAGAGACGGCCACCATCTTTTTCAGATCTTTGGATGCAATTTCTATGAAGGTGACGTTTTCAATCACAGGAGTCTCGGGAAAATTTTCATAATCCGAAGAGACAATGTGGTAAATACTGTCTCCGGATCCTATCTCCACCCAGCGGTTTTCAACCTCATTAATGCAGATATTTTCATTGGGATATTCCCTGATGATTTCAAAGAATTTTTTTGAGTTGATAGACAGAATCCCAGGGGTTTCAACCTGTGCTGGATAGGTCCCGGTGAAAACCGTTTCAAGGTCGTTGGCCATGATGGTGATCTTTGATTCCACCGCCTTGATCAAAATATCAGAGGTGATTTTTAAATTTGTTTTTCTGCCCGTGATACCCTGAATTCTTGCCAGAACTTCCAGGATATCCTTTTTACTGAAGGAAAATTTCATTTAGAATCCTTTTTTATCATCTGTTGATCCGAAAAAGTTTATAACAAACCGTCTGATTTTTCAAGAGGAATGCCAGGGGCGGTAAAGCTTGGTACGCTGCTTTACACGCCTTTTCAGACTGATCGGGGAAGACAGATAATAAAAATTAAGATCCTGGGGCAAAAAACACCTGGGGCGGTTTGGGGGTTGAACAGGCTTCATTCAGCCATTTTGCCTTATCTTTGATGGGGCCGTCCTTCATGACCCTGGCATGCTCAGGACATGCCTTGATGCAGGCGCAGCAAAGAATACAGTCGGCAGCCATGGTGACATACCCTTTTTGTGCATCAATGGCCTCTGACGGGCAGACCGTGGCGCAGATTCCGCAGTTGGTGCACATATCCGTTACCTCAATGAAGTCAGGAGCGCCCTTACCCATACCGTCTCTATAGGGAAAATTTCCGGGAACTTTCAGACCACCAATCCTCTTCAAATCATGGGTCTCTTTGAGTAATCCACCGGTATTGCTGCCGAAATCCTGCGCCTGTTGCAAGTCAGTCCCGTCGGGCCGATTCATGGCCACGGGAATCTCAGTGCTTGCAAAGGAGTGCTCGCCGATAAAGGCAGCACCGGAAACCGGAATAAATCCGCATGCCGACGCAATATCCTTTAATTCCAGCAGGGCATCCTCATACTCCCTGTTGCCGTAGACCACTGTGAGTATGGCCGGGGTGCCCGACGCGCTAAGTTTCTTAAAGAAATCAGCGGCATCCGAAGGCAGTCGGCCTGCATATACGGGCGCGCCCAGCAGCACAATATCATCGCCACCAAAGGGAGCAAGTCCAGTCTGCCGGATTTCCGGACGGGTAAAATTGACCGATGTCATAGCCGAACCACTGATCTCCAGGCCCTGGGCAAGACCCTGGGCTATGGCCTTAAGCACGGTTTCGGTTGTTTTGGTGGGACTGAAGTATACAAGGGTAAGTTTTTTCATTCTTATAACCTTTATCTATAATTAATTACGACCTGGGGTTCTATCGTATCCTGGTATTCTCGACAAAGGGCAGAACGGCTGCCTGCAGCGCCTTCATTTCATCATTGTCTGGAAAATGATCATCCACGAGGGCAAAATCGGGATCCAGGATATCCACGTTGCGGGAACAGGGCTGGAGCACATAAAATGCGGCCCCCCGGATCATTTTGCCAATATTCTCCATGATGCCAGACGTGACAAACGGCCTTGCGCAGGTGGTCCTGAATTCATAGGCCGGGGCTTTTTCCATGATCAGCGCAATACTCTCCATGACCCGGTCCAGTAGCCCCGGATTTTTCATGACCATGGGATAGTGGTCCCTGTCTGTCTTAATGTCCATGGCCAGATAATCCACAAGGCCCTGATCAAAAAGCGTGTCCAGAATACCGGGGGCCGTGCCGTTGGTATCCAGTTTGACCTTATAACCCATCAGCCTGACCGTTTGGATAAAATCAATCAGATCCCCCTGAAGGGTGGGTTCTCCGCCGGTAATAACAACCCCTTCAACCATGCCTTTTCGTTTTTCCAGAAAAGCCAGAATATCTTCCTGGCCCGGGCTATTCAAACCGGAACTGCCGCCCCTGTCAGGGGCGGCAGCAAGATCCGGATTATGGCAGTAGGGGCAGGTGAAGTTGCACCCCTTAGTGAACACGACACAGGCTATGTTTCCCGGAAAATCAATCAGGGAATTTTTCTGAAATCCGCCAATATACATAGGATAACCGTTTTTAAAAGACTTAGGATGCCATCTTTTCCGCCACCTTCTGGGCGGTATAGGTTTTGCGCATGTTAAATTCGGTCTGCTTACCGTTGTTCCACTGGCTCACGGGCCGCAGATATCCCACCACCCTAGAGTAAATTTCCGTGTCGGCATTACAGGTTTCACATGTGGCATGCTCCCCTGAAATATAGCCGTGGGAGGGACAGACACTGAAGGTGGGCGTCAGGGTGAAATAGGGCAGACGAAAGGAGTTGGACACTTTGGCCACCATGTGCTTGACCACTTCAACGTCTGAGACCTCTTCTCCCAGAAACAGGTGCTGGACCGTGCCGCCGGTGTATTTGGTCTGCAGTTCATCCTGCAGCTCCAGCGCCTCAAACAAATCGTCGGTATAGTTCACCGGCAGGTGGGTGGAGTTGGTATAAAAGGGATCGCAGCCGTTTTTGTACTCTTCTTCATTGGCGCACACAATGCGTTTGAATTTCTTTTTATCCAGCTTGGCAAACCGGTAGGTGGTACCTTCGGCAGGGGTTGCTTCCAGATTGAATATCTCACCGGTACTTTCCTGAAGATTCTCGATTTTGCTGCGGATATGATCCATGGCCTTGATGGCGAAGGCCTGGCCTCTGGGGGTGGCAATGCCGTAATCCGTGCCCAGAAAATTCAAGCAGGCTTCGTTCATGCCAAGGACACCAATTGTGGAAAAATGATTTCTCCAGTAAACGCCGGTGTTTTCCTTGATTTTTCTCAAGTAGAATTTTGAATAGGGATACAGATCACCGTCGGTGAACTTTTCAAGGATTTTGCGTTTGATGGCCAAAGATTCGGCACTTATATCAATCAGTTTATCCAGGCGCTTGAAGAAATCATCCTCATCCAGGGCAAGGCGACCGACCCTGGGCAGATTCAGGGTGACAACCCCGATGGAACCGGTCAGGGGATTTGCACCGAAAAGCCCGCCCCCGCGCTTGCGCAGTTCCCGGTTGTCCAGCCTGAGCCGGCAGCACATGGAGCGTGCATCCTCGGGGTCCATGTCGGAATTGACAAAATTGGAAAAATAGGGAATTCCGTATTTGCCCGTCATCTTCCAGATGTTTTCCAGATTGGGATTGGCCCAGTTGAAATCAGCCGTAATGTTGTAGGTGGGGATGGGGAATGTGAACACCCGGCCCTTGGCATCGCCCTCCATCATTACTTCTGCGAAAGCCGCATTGATCACATCCATCTCTTCCTGGAATGCGGCATAGGTCTCTTTCTGGTATTTTCCGCCAATGATCACAGGGCTGTCCTTGAGTGTGGCGGGCACGTTCAGGTCCATGGTGATATTGGTAAAAGGCGTCTGAAATCCCACACGGGTGGGGATATTGATATTGAAAACAAATTCCTGCAACGCCTGTTTGACCTCCTTGTATTCAAGGTCGTCATACCGGACAAACGGGGCCAGCAGGGTATCAAAATTGGACATGGCCTGGGCACCTGCCGCCTCGCCCTGCAAGGTATAGAAAAAGTTGACGATCTGCCCCAGAGCGCTTCTGAAATGCTTCGGCGGGGAGGATTCCACCTTGCCGGCCACGCCTTTGAATCCCTCAATGAGAAGATCCTGCAGATCCCAGCCCACGCAGTAAACAGACAGAAGGCTTAAGTCGTGAATATGAATATCTCCGCTGTAATGGGCATCCCGGATGGCCGGGGGATAAATTTTGTTGAGCCAGTACTCGGCAGTAATATCCGAGGAGATGTAGTTGTTCAGCCCCTGCAGCGAGTAGCTCATATTTGAGTTTTCCCGGACCTTCCAGTCCATGCGGCTGATGTAAGACTCCATGAGGCCGACATTTTCATTGATGGCGATTTTCCGGATCTGGTTGTGCTGCTCCCGGTAGATGATGTATGCCTTGGCGGTCTTGTAAAACGGGGAATCCAGAAGCACCCGTTCCACAATATCCTGAATCTCTTCGACCTCGGGAACAGGCCCCAGTTGAAGGTCCCGGGCAAGGGTCAGTACCCGCATGGTCATTTTTTTGGCGTCCCTGCCGTTGAATTCTCCTGTTGCAGCACCTGCTTTGATCAAAGCATTTGTTATTTTAGAAGAATCAAAAGCAGCTACCCGCCCGTCTCTTTTTTTGATTTGTTCAAACATCTGACTACCTCTTGAAATCTGATTTATATTGGCATATTCTGGTGAGAAAGCAGCCGGGGGACCCCGGACAACGGCTTAAAATTAACGCAATATGTAGTCATGTGTCAAGATAAAAAAACTACATGTTGTGTCTTTTTAACTTATATCACACAAGAGCACCATGCAGCTTGACCAGAGCCCTTTTTTTAGAAAAACAATAACGCCATGGTATGATTCCAATTTCGCCTGCTGGACCCTGATATGGTCCATGATACTGGTCTTCTGTTTTGCCGTGGGCGGGGTAATTGTGGCTGGTGACGACCCGAAACTTGTCCCCCATATATGGTTTCCGTTGCTGCTGGCGGCACTTTCCGGTTTTCTGGCTGTTAAGGTCTATGTGAGGTTAACAAACAGAATCCGCAATGGATGAGCTATTCTAAAATGCCTCCCACCACCTCCAGAAGGTGATAGACAATCTGAGCAGTGACGCCCCATATCACCACATCATCGTATGGGTAGGTCAGCTCCATGACACCGGGTCTGGACCTTCGGCCGGCAAAACCTTTTTCAATATGGGTCTGCCAAAGTGTTTCAAGGGGAACTTCAATCACCCTTGAAATTTCTTCTGTATCAAAAACAATTTCATCTTCCTGATTCCAGATACCTGTAAACGCCTGGATATCCCTGTTTTTCAGGGTTTGAAAATGGCCCAGAGATCCGATATACTGCACATTTTCAGAAACAATGCCGGTTTCTTCGTAAAGCTCACGAAAGGCCGCCTGTCTGGCCGAGGCATCGGTTTTCTCCACATGGCCTCCTGGAAAAGCCATCTGGTTTCGCCAGGCATATCCTTCCCGGTCTGCTTTCTGGATAAACAGCAGGGCGGGCTCCCGGCTGAAAAAAAAGAGCGCCATCACGGCTGTGGGCTTATACAGATCCGGGTCCGGAGCCGGAGGATGAGACGCTGAAACAATGGCAGAATGAATTTTGTCAGTATATAAAGAGCTGTCCATGGGCCGTCCTTTTCAACAATATTCATTAAACCTACAAGCTTAATGAGTCCTTGTCAAACCGGGCCTTTTTGAATTTTAACCCGTTGTCTTGACAATCAGCTTTTTGCGACAATTATTATTAAAAAATTTAATTTTAACCGTTAATTAAACCGTTACGTTTGAGGAGTTACAATGGCAGAAAAAGAAACCAGACAATTTAAAACAGAAGTTCAGCAGCTTTTGCATCTGATCATCCACTCTCTTTATTCCAACAAAGAAATTTTTATCCGGGAGTTGATTTCAAACGCCTCGGACGCCATTGACAAGGCCAGGTTCAAAGAACAGACCGAACCGGAGCTGTTTGCCGATGACAATGATTACCATATCCGACTGGCTGCGGACAAGGACGCCAAGACCTTCACCATCACGGATAACGGCATCGGTATGACCTTTGACGAGGTCAACGATAATATCGGAACCATTGCCCAGTCCGGCACGGCCGCCTTTATGGAAGCCCTTCAAAAATCCAAAAATGAAACAGGGCTCTCCCCGGAACTCATTGGCCAGTTTGGCGTGGGTTTCTATTCTGCCTTTATCGTGGCAGACAAGGTGCGTCTGGACACCAGGGCTCCGGGCCAGGAAAAGGGTGTACGGTGGGAATCCGACGGCAAGGGTGAATATACCCTTGAAGAGATAGACAAAGAAAAAAGGGGAACACAAATTACGTTGTTCCTTAAAGAACCGGAAGAAGGGGACCAGGACTTCACCGAAGAGTACACCATCCGACACATCGTTAAAAAACACTCCGATTTTGTCACCTACCCCATCATCATGAACGTGGAGACCCGGGAGCCCATTCCCGAAAAGGAGCTTATCAAAGATAAGGACGGCAAACCCATCGGGGACACCTATCGAAAAGTCAAAAAAGACGAAACCCTGAACTCCATGAAAGCCATCTGGGCCAAGTCCAAAGAGGATGTGACCGAAGAGGAGCACAAGGAGTTCTACAAGCACATCTCCCATAACTGGGATGACCCCTGTGAAATCATCCATAAAAAATTTGAAGGGGTGACCGAATATGATGTGCTGATGTATCTTCCCTCCAAAGCGCCCTTTGACATGTTCCGGCCCGAACGTAAACACGGCATGCAGCTTTACTGCAAACGGGTGTTTATCATGGATGACTGCAAGGAGCTTCTGCCCGAATACCTGGGATTTGTCCAGGGCATCGTGGATGCACCGGACTTAAATCTTAATGTCAGCCGGGAGATTCTCCAGGAAGACCGCCTGGTCAGAAATATCCGCAAGAACCTGGTCAAGCAGATTTTTGGCGTGCTCGAAGAGATGGACGATGAAAAATACATTAAATTCTACGAGGAGTTCGGCCAGGCACTGAAAGCCGGTATCCCCACGGATTACGACAACAAGGAGCGGCTGGCGGCGCTTCTGCGTTACAAGACCACCAAGTCAGGTGACAAATATGTGACCCTTGACCAGTACATTGAAAACATGAAAGAGGGCCAGAAAGAGATTTACTACATTACAGGTGAAAACCTGGCATCCCTTATCAATTCCCCCCTTCTTGAGGCACTCAAGGCAAAGGACTACGAAGTGCTTCTCATGGTTGACCCCATTGATGAATGGGTGACCCAGTCCCTGCCCGAATACAAGGAGAAAAAACTGAAAAGTGCCGAAAAAGGCGATCTTGACCTGGAAAAGGTGGATGACGAAAAGAAAAACGAATACTCGGCCCTGCTCTCTTTCCTTAAAGGCAAACTGGAGAGCAAGGTCAAGGATGTGGTTGTCTCCAACCGGCTTAAGGACTCTGTCTCCTGCCTGACAGGTGACGAGTGGGCCATGAGCGCTTACATGCAGAAAATCCTGAAAGCATCGGGCCAGAAAGCCCCGGATCAGAAGCGCGCCCTGGAGGTCAATGTCAACCATCCGGTCATGGAAAAGATTAAAACCTTATTTGAGTCTGATACCACAAATCCGGTGATCACGGACTATTGCGACCTGCTTTATGATATTGCCGTGATTTCCGAAGGCGGCAAGCTTGATAATCCGGCACGGTTTTCCGCGCTTGTGGGAGATCTCATGGCAAAATCCATATGAAAATATACCTTGAAAGCTTAGGCTGTTCCCGGAACCTGGTGGACAGCGAGATCATGCTTGGCCGGTTGATTGCAGCCGGCCATCAGATCATAACCCACCCGGCCCGGGCCGAAGCCATCATCATCAACACCTGCGGGTTTATATCAACCGCCTCCCAGGAGGCGGTTGATGTTATTCTGGAGATGGCGGAATTTAAAACCACCGGAGCGTGTCAAAGGCTTGTTGTCACCGGCTGTCTTGTCCAGCGGTATAAGGACGACCCGGATCTTATGGACAGTCTTCCGGAAGTGGATGCGTTTTTAGGCACCGCAGCCTGTGACCACATTGTCAATGCAGTGAAAAATACCGGCAATGTGCCGTTTACCATGTTCCCCGAGCCTGACTCCCGGTCGGTGAACATCCCTGTGCAGAACCGCACGCTTTTTTATGAAAAAACCGCCTACATCAAGGTGTCCGAAGGGTGCAGCCGCCACTGCACCTATTGCATTATTCCGACCCTGCGGGGACACCAGCGTTCCCGGCCCGTTGAGCTCATCTGCAAGGAAGCGTCCCTCCTTCTGGACAAGGGGGTTAAAGAGATCATCCTCACAGCGGAAAACACGACGGATTATGGCCTGGACCTGGGCGGAGCGGCCTTTCATACGGTACTTGAAAAAACTGCCTCAAAAATGCGCCAAAAAGATCCAGCCGCCTGGCTTCGTTTTTTATATACCCACCCAGGCACCCTTGACGAACGGGTCATTAAAGCGGTGCAAAACCACACCAGCATCTGTTCGTACTATGATGTGCCCATCCAGCACGCCCATGATGAGGTCCTGAAACGCATGGGCCGGCCCTACACCCGGCAGGATCTTACCCGCCTCTTTTCCGACATCCGCCGGCTGGACCCGGACGCCGCGTTAAGAACAACCGTCATAGTGGGTTTCCCCGGGGAAACAGATGAGCAGTTCAATGACCTTCTGACATTCATTCAGGAGGTGGAATTTGATCACCTGGGTGTATTCACCTATTCCGACTCCCAGGATCTGCCCTCCCACAAGTTAAGCGCCCATATCCCCGAAGAGCTTGCGGAACTGCGGCATGACACCATTATGGCAGCCCAGGCAAAAATTTCCGAAAAACGCAATGCCCGCCATGTGGGCCGCGTCTATCCGGTTCTTGTGGAAGAGAACCCCGAGGAGGGGGTATACATCGGCAGGACTCCGTTCCAGGCCCCGGAGGTGGATGGTGTGACATTTATTTATTCGGATGGGCTGGACATGGGCAGCCTGGTTCAGGTAAAAATAACCGATGCATTTGAATATGATATTGCCGGGGAGATGGTGTGACAAAAAATATAAAAAAAGAGATTATGGACCTGGCCGGACCTGACCTTGCGCTGGTGGAGCCGGCCCTTGAAGTTAATTTGACCCCGAATCTGGATCTGGTCAGGCAGGTGGCAGGCCACCTGCTGTTTGCCGGCGGGAAACGTCTGCGGCCCCTGCTCATGATCCATGCCGCCCGCATGTGCGGATTCCAGACCGGACAGGAGATCGAATTTTCCACTATTTTTGAATATCTTCATGCGGCCACCTTGCTTCATGACGATGTGGTGGACGGCTCGGATACCCGCCGGGGCAAGCCATGTGCCCACACCCTGTGGGATGCGCCAACGGTTGTGCTCACAGGGGATTTTCTTCTGGCCACAGCGCTGATTATTGCCGCAAGAACAAAATCAGCCCGGGTTATTGAAGTGATCGCTCAAATTACAGCAGACATGTCCCAGGGCGAAATTCTTCAGATGGAAAAAAAGGGAAATCCGAACCTCACAGAGGCCCAGTACAATGACATTATAGAGCGTAAGACAGCGGTTCTGATCCAGGGTGCCTGCTGCACCGGTGCCATTGTGGCCAAGGCAGATCAAAACCGGGAAACCGCTCTTAAAGATTACGGCTGGCACCTGGGCATGGCCTTTCAAATGGCGGACGATCTGCTGGACTATACTGCCACAGCTGACCAGCTGGGGAAAAATCCCGGAGCAGATATGCGCGAAGGAAAACTGACCTTACCCCTGATTTACAGCCTTGCAAAGGCTGATGCCCGGGACCGCGAATGGATGCTGGCTGTCATGGCCCGGCCGCATTTTGACCCGGAAGAATTTCAAGACCTGAGAGAGCGCCTGATCCGCCTGGGCGGCATTGAATACACAAACAACCGGGCCCTTGCCCATGTTCGGTCAGCCAGAACCGCTCTGGATATTTTTCCTGAATCCGCCTCAAAACACTTGCTGGAACTGATTGCGGATTATTCCATCCTCAGAAAGGTATGATCATGATGCTCAACCTACGGTTTTTATCTATTTTTTATCTATCCGTATTTTTTTTCTTCCCCCTGACCGGGGCAATGGCTGCCCCCCAGGACAGTGTCCACATCACCACGGGTCGGCATATCATAAAAGGCCAGGATATTTCAGGTGCCAAAGAGGCGGCAGTGAGGGACGCCCTGGAAAAAGCTGTTCAAAATGCCTTTGCCGCAGCGGTATCCCAGCAGAAACTGGGCGAAAATCTCGACTTTCTTTATGATCAGCTTCTTGCCCGTACCATGGATTTTGTAACCACGTACCGGATCATCAACGGCATGAGCCACAACCAGGAATATCTTGTGGGCGTGGAGTCAAAAATCAGCCGGGAACTTGTGGAAAATTTCCTGTCTGATTCCGGAATCTTCAACCAGGACTTTAACAATCCAAAGGTTCTTCTGCTCATTGCAGAACAGGGGATTGAAGATATCCAGCCCCGGTGCTGGTGGTGGCCGTCACAAGGCCAGCCCGCACTCTCATCCGTCACGGAAAAAAGTCTGAAAGCAGTGTTCAAGAAAGCCCATATACCTTTGATTGCCACAGAAAATGAATACCCGGACCCTGCTTCATATAATATTGTATTTTCTGACATGTATGACCAGACAGCAGCCATGACCCTGGGACAGGCTCTTAAAGCTGACATGGTGATCTTTGGCATGGCATCGACCCAGGAGTCCTTTAACCGGATGGGGGATGAAAAAACCTTTGAAGCCAACGTTTCGTTTACGGTGCTGGACATGGCTTCCCAGAAAGAGGTGATCCAGACCAAGGCCACGGCCACGGCCAAAAGCATCGATACCCAGGGTGCGGGCCAGGCCCTGGCCCTGGCCGCAGACACAGCGGGACTTGCCTTGAAGGAAAAAATTGAAGGGTTCTGGACCGAAGCCGTGAAAGATAAAAAAACCTTTGATCTCTATGTGGAGGGGGACAATTTTCTGAACCGGTTCATTGCCCTGAAGCATCAGCTCAAAGAGATCAAGGACATTGAAGATATTTCACCCAAAGAGCTTGGATCTTCCCATGCCATCATGGAGGTCAGATACAAAGGTACGCCCACGCAGTTTGCCAATGCAGTGATGCTGAAAACATTCGATGAATTCGGCATTGATGTCTCCATGGACTCGGATGATGCGGTGAAGATTAAATTTGTGGCCACTTCCAACAACAACCCTGCCCCCCAGGAAATTCAAGGACAGGGAGGTAGTCAGGAATCTTTGCAGGAGTAGCTGCCTATTTCGGGGGCCTGCTTGGGAAATAATTCGGATACGCTTATTCATGCCTGAATCTGGAAATAACGTCACAGACAAAGCTGCAGAGCTTGAACAGACCTGTTCAATACTGTCCGACTTTAACAGCCGTCTGCATTCCCTGGTGGAAACTGTTGGCGGACTTCATCTGTGCAGTGACATGGTCAGGTTTCCAGGCCTGCTTCTTGAAAAATTTGCAATGCTTATGGATGCCGATGGCGGAAGCTTCTATATGTCAACCCGCACCGGGCTGCGACTTATGGCGTCTCTGGATCCGGGGCATGCTGCCGTGACCCTTCCTTCGCCTTTATTTTCACATTCAATCCTGAATCATGTGGTAACAACCCAAACGCCGTTACTCATCAGGAATATCACCCGGGAAAACCAGTTTATTTCAAGTTCATGGGGTGGATATAAAGACAATTCGCTCATCATTTTCCCCATTCTTGACTCCCTCGACGGCACAAAGGTTGAGGCCGTAGTCAGCCTCCACAACAAAAAAACACCACCCTTCACTGCCCAGGACAAGGAGGTCGGAACTATTCTTGCTTCCTATTCCAAGGAATGCCTACGGGCGGTCCGGGCCTTTGATGCGCTCCAGCAAAGCGAATACCGATATCGCACCTTATTTGAGAGATCCAATGATGCCATCTTTATTGTGGATAAAAAAAACGGCCAATACCGGGACTGCAACAGAGCCGCAGAGAAACTCACCGGCCGTTCCACAAAAGAGATCCGGAAATTAACCAGAAATGATTTAACCGGACTGGAAAAAGAGGTGGGCGATCCCATGCGGACATCAGGCCCGGCCCAGTCCATGATCCCACCGGAAACAATCGTTTACATCCGTCCGGATAAAAGCCGGTGCCCTGCCAAGGTAAATGTTGTTCCCCTGGATGATCATCAGGTGATTGAGATTGCCAGAGATATAAGCCAGGACCTTGAAATGGAACGGCAGCTCCAGCATTCCAGAAAAATGGAGGCCATCGGCACTCTGGCCGGTGGTATTGCCCATGATTTTAACAATATTCTGTCCGGTATTCTGGGATATGCCCAACTTCTGGAGATGCAAATCGACGACACCCAAGCGGTCCGCAAAAATCTGGCCCATGTAATTAAGGGGGCCACCCGGGCAGGTGATCTTGTTCAACAGATCCTGACATTCAGCAGGCAGGTGGAACATGAACACAAGGCCTTGAAGCTCTATCTAATCGTCAGGGAATCCGTAAAATTTTTGCGATCATCCATCCCCACAAGCATTGAAATTTCAGAAACTATCAGCAGCCAGAGCCAGGTGATGGTCGATGCCACCCAGATCCACCAGGTGATCATAAATCTGTGCACCAACGCCTATCATGCCATTGGAAACCACAATCAGGGGCGTATTACCGTGTCCCTTCAGGATTTCTATCTGGACGAAACCCGTGTTCGCCAGGGCTGTTCCCCCGGCAATTATGTGCGGTTAAGGGTGACGGACACAGGAAAAGGCATTGAGCAGGAGACCATGGACAGAATTTTTGATCCGTACTTCACCACCAAGGAGATGAGCCGGGGGACGGGACTGGGACTTGCCGTGGTGGAAGGGGTTATCAAAAAGCATGGGGGGTTCATTGTTGTTACCAGTCAGGTGGGCCGGGGAACAAAATTCAATATCTTTTTACCCATAGCGGAACCATCACACAGTGGAAATACAGTTCAGCCCATACCCCGGGGAATATTTCGTGGCACGGGACGAATTTTGCTGGCCGAAGACGAAGTCCTTATACTCCAGGCCACCCAGAGAATTCTTAGAACATTGGGATACCAGGTAACGGCTTTTATTGACGGAAAGGCCGCCATGGAAGCCTTTGAGCATTCCCCTGACAGGTATGATATTGTCATAACAGACATGGGTATGCCCAGAATGAACGGAAGGGACCTGGCAAAGGGCATCCTTGCGCTAAGACCGGATATGCCGATTATTTTGTGTACGGGATTTCATGAAAGCTACACACGGGAAGCCGCTCTGCAGGAGGGTATAAGGAGATATGTCCAGAAACCTGTAACCGGAAGGGAACTGGCCGAGATGGTTCAAGAAGAGATTTTTGGTAAGATAGAATTTTAGGGCAAGCGTTGATGCAGGAGGGCTGCATCAACGCCTAAGTCACACCTGGCATGGTGTCGTTCCAGCAGAAAAGCTGAATTTTTAACGCAAAGCTTTCATGGCCCCCATATACCCGCGCAGTTTTTTGCCCACAATCTCCACAGGATGATTCCGGATGGCATCGTTGACCTGGATCAGACGGATGTTGTCCACCCTGTTGTCCTCGACAGTCAGACCTTTGCCGATCACATCCGTATCAAGGCCTGCCATGAACTCTTTGAGCAGGGGCACAGCAGTATGGGCAAACAGATAACAGCCGTATTCCGCAGTATCTGAGATCACCACGTTCATTTCATACAGTTTTTTCCTGGCAATGAGGTTAGAGATCAGCGGCACCTCATGCAAAGATTCATAATAGGCAGATTCCGGAATAATACCGGCGGACACCATGGTGTCAAAGGCTAGTTCCACGCCTGCCTTGATCATGGCCACCATAAGAATGCCGTTGTCAAAATATTCCTGTTCCGGGATATCTGCACCTTGGGACGTTGATTTTTCAAAAGCCGTATCCTGGGTCTGGTCACGCCATTTGAGCAGATTGGCGTCATCATTGGCCCAGTCTTCCATCATGGTCTTTGAAAAATAGCCTGTCATGATGTCATCCATGTGCTTGTTATACAAGGGCGTCCAGATCTCCTTAAGCTGTTCGCTTAATTCAAAGGCCTTGATTTTAGCCGGATTGGACAGCCTGTCCATCATGTTGGTGATACCGCCGTGTTTCAGGGCTTCGGTTACGGTTTCCCAGCCATATTGGACCAGTTTGGAGGCGTATCCTTCATCCATGCCGCCTTCAATCATCTTGTCATAGCACAGCAGTGCACCTGTCTGCAGAACCCCGCATAAAATGGTCTGTTCGCCCATGAGATCTGATTTAACTTCGGCCACAAACGAGGATTGCAAAACACCGGCCTTGTGGCCACCCGTGCCCGCTGCATAGGCTTTGGCAAGTTCAAGCCCCACGCCCTGGGGATCGTTTTCCCTGTGTACCGCAATCAGGGTGGGTACGCCAAAACCTCTTTTATACTCTTCTCTCACCTCGGTTCCCGGGGATTTGGGGGCCACCATGATAACGGTGAGGTCATCTCTAATCTGCATGCCCTCTTCAACAATATTGAACCCATGGGAATAGGAAAGGCAGGCATTCTTTTTGATCAGAGGCATGATGGATTCAATGACATTGGAGTGCTGTTTGTCCGGAGTCAGGTTGATGACCAGATCTGCGGAAGGCAGCATCTGTTCATAGGTACCTACGGCAAACCCGTTCTCCGTGGCATTTTTCCAGGACTGCCGTTTCCCGGAAATGGCGGCTTCCCTTAGTGTATAGGAGACATCCAGGCCGCTGTCCCTTAGGTTCAGACCCTGGTGCAAGCCCTGGGACCCGCATCCCACAATCACAATTTTTTTCCCTCTGAGCGCCTCAACCCCATTAAATTCTGAAGGGTCCATGAAACGGCACTGGGATAGTTCTTCAAGTTGCAGCCGTAACGGCAGAGTATTAAAATAATTGGTGCCCATTTTTCGACTCCTTAATTTGATGTTTGAACGGCTCGTTAAAGAACTCATGCTCGCCAAACCACCCATCTGCCGCATTGCATCTGGGCAAATTATAGTCCAAACATTTATTTTCATTCAGTCAATAGGTAAATAGTCTTTGAAGATAATGACTTAAAAGACTCATTGCGTCAAATGAATCATTTGCAATTTTGCATTGCAAATAATGAAACAGCCTATTAAAATACCCAAACCATAATCGTTTACCCTATCAGGGCTCAAAATAAAAGATGGATCTACGCACCCTTGAATTATTTCATCACCTGGCCGGCTCCCTTCATTTTTCCCGGACAAGCCAGTCGTGCAATATCTCGCCTTCGGCCCTTACCCGGGTGATCCAGCGCCTGGAAACAGATGTGGGAAAACAGCTTTTTATCCGGGGCAAGCGCTGTGTGGAATTGACTTATGCCGGACAGGTCCTTAAAAAATATGCAGAGGATGTGCTTGGCCGTTTTGAACGACTCCAGGGAGAATTATCTGAAGATGCGGCCCTGTCAGGCCAACTTTCCCTTTACTGCTCGGTAACGGCAGCTTACAGTATTCTGCCCCAGATAATTCCCCGGTACCGGACCGAGCACCCCGGCGTCCAGATTTACCTTGAAACAGGAGACCCTGCGCAGGCTTTTGGCAGATTGATGAGCCGCGATGCAGACGCTGTCATTGCAGCGCTTCCAGCCAAACCCGGTCCACAGATCAGTTTTTTAAACATGGCTGTCAGTCCCTTGGTTTTTATCGGTGCCAGGCACTATCCTGATATCCTGGTGACAGACAGCCAAGGGAATCCGGACTGGGGAAAAATCCCCTTAATTCTTGCCGACAAAGGCTTAAGCCGGGAGCGTATTGATCTATGGTTCCTGGAAAATGCCGTGGTTCCCCGCATCTACTCCCAAGTTACGGGCCATGAAGCCATTATCGCCCTGGTGAATCTTGGATTCGGCATCGGTCTTGTTCCCCGGCTGGTTCTTGAAAAAAGCCCGCTTTGCCGGGATATTGTTGCGCTGGAGAACATGCCGAAGTTGCCCTCTTATGAAATAGCCCTTTGCACCCGGGATGCGAACCTTTCCAATCCCAGGGTCCGGGCGTTGTGGGATATCGTAGCCGGAGAATCCTGACTTAAAATTATATATTTTCTATCCGGAAAAGCGCCAGCGATATTCTTTCCGATCGGCAGGACGGGCATTTCCCCGGGCGTTTGAACATGCTTTTCCCGCTGAATTCAAATCCGCATTTCAGGCAGCAGGATGGTGACATGTGCAACTTTTTTTTCTGGTGGCGCAGGCTTTTTTCAATGGATGCCAGGTGAAACCCCACATCCTTTTCCATCACACCAGCCTCCTGGGACAAATCTTTAACGGTCATGGCCCTGTGTTCAAGCAGCGTTATTATTTTTTGTCTGATGGTCTGATTTGATATCATTCTTTTCTTTTAAAGGTAAACGCTGTTATGTGTATTGATTCTTTTTCTGTTTATATATGTATCAGCCTCTATTTTCAAGGCAGCCCAGCAGGATGACCACATAAAAGAGTGTGTTATTGATGAATTTGCATGTGAAAATGCTTGAAGGTATGTACGAACGGCCATGGGCCGACCTGGTCTATCAACACCCAGGCACAGCCCGCAACAAAGTTTGAAAGATCTGAGTGAGCTACCCTGTCTTTCATATAAAAAACCAGCTTAAAGGTTGGGCTTCAAAGGAGTAGGAATAATTGGGGTCAACGGCTTGACCCCAATTATTTCGTATCGTTACATCAGTGGCGAATTGGGTATCAGTTCCCAAATACCGCAGGGACAGGCCCCCTTGCAGAAACCACATCCAATGCATTTGGATTCATCCACCACATATTCAAAGCCGATCTCTTTTTCCAGTCGGCTGATGGCCCCTTCTGGACAGACGGCCACGCAGATGCCGCAATCCCTGCAATTTCCGCAGGAGGCGCAGTCATGGCTGCACGATTCCAGATTGTCGGCATCCTGTCTGGGGTTATAATAGGTCAGGCTTACTCGCCGGGTATCGATCATGGGGTCAAGGCCGTCCATATCCGGTACCTGGCCGTTGAGAAGCTGATCAATGATCGTGGCTGTGCGTCGGCCTGCCCCGATGGCATCGGTAATAAGTCCCGGTCCCACGGCATCGCCGATGGCAAAAACCTTTTCGTCGGAGGAACGGCCGACTGCGTCCACCTTGACATATCCTCTGTTAAGTTCAAGCCCGTCTCCAAGGAAGGAGAGATCAGGCACATCACCGATGGAGATTACCACAGTATTGGCCGGCAGCAACTCTCCACTATCAAGCTTAACCCCTTTGGAAGTAATCTCTTTGGTAAACACCGGCCAGCGGAACTGGGCACTGCATTTCTCGGCGTCCTCTCTCTCCTTGCCGAATGCGGCCGGTTTCTGGACATCAATAAGGGTTATCTCATCAGCACCCAGCCGGTGGGCTTCAGTGGCCACATCACAACCCACATTGCCCGCACCGATGATCACCACCTTTTTCCCGGGTTTCAACGTGTTTTCCTTGGCCTGCGCAAGAAAATCATTGGCAAAGAGAGCCAGCTCCGCACCTTTGACCGGAAGGGATCTGGGTTTTTTTGCACCGGCAGCCACAATGACATAGTCATAGTTGTCTTTTATCTCATTGAACTTTTCCGCATCAATTTCTTCTCCCAGCCTGATATCCTTTACATAGGACTTGATCCGGTCAATTTCAGCACTCAGGGTCTCCGCAGGGATCCGGGACTCAGGAATTACAGCGGAAATTTTGCCGCCAATGGTCTGCCCGGCTTCAAATATTGTGGCTGTGTGGCCTTTTAAAGTGAGCTGCCAGGCCGCAGAAATACCGCCAGGGCCACCGCCGATGACCGCCACTTTTTTCCGGGATTTCTTGGCCGGCTTGGGTGGCTTGACATTCTGGGCAGCCTGGCCCAGAAGGCGGACATTAATGGGTGACATGTATGACATGTTCCGGGTGCAGGAGGCCATACAGGGGCTTGGGCACAGGTGACCGCACACAGTTGCCGGGAACGGGGAGTATTCAAGGCCCATGGAGATGGCCTCGTCAATGTTATCGGCCCGGACCATGGCCCAGCGCTGCTGGACAGGGATTCCAGTGGGGCAGGCCGCCTGGCACGGCGAAATATATTTTCCCTGTTCCCAGACCGGAATATATCTTCTGTACTCACCCTTGGTAATGACCGGCACAGTACCCTTTTCAGTTGCCTGGAGATCACCGATCAAGCCGCCGCGGCCAAGCTCCACATCCCAGACCTGTTCCCTGAACCAGGACATGGATTTCAGACCCGGCCCTTCGGTCTTTTCCTGGGGATTTTTTGCTTCAAGCAGCCGCCACTCTTTCCTTACAGCCAGTTCGTCAAACAGTTTGGGTTGTTTGATTTTTTTCAAAAAGGTCTTTAGCCCCTGGGTCAGCCATTCCCACTCAGCATCATCAAGGTCTACTTCCTTGGCATCCTTGTCGGAATAAGTTTGGACCTCGCCACGCACGAAGACCTTACCGCCCACCATGCCCACCAGGGGCCTGTAGCCCAGAAGCTGTTTGGGATTGGACGCGTTTACGCCGCAGATAACGGCAATGCCGCCGGCCATGAACTCGCCGAAGTAATCCCCGGCCGCCCCCAGCACCCACAGCTCAGGGGGCTCAAATCTGGGGTTGCGCTTGGTCATGGTCATGCCCCGGGCGCCAATGGAGCCGCCGATAAAAACCTTACCCTGGGCTGCACCGTTCATGGCCCCGTTGGAGGCCGAACCGTGCACAATGATTTCAGCACCGGCATTAAGCCAGCCAATATCATCCGAGGCAGGACCCATAATCTCTATTCTGGTATAGGGCGTTCCCAAAGAACCTGTACGCTGGCCGGAATGACCAATGATACGGATGTCCATGGTGTCGGGGGCCGAGTCCCAGAGCCGTCCGCCAATGCCGTGCTGGCCAAAGGCCTGGACTTCGAGCTTTCTGTTCCCCTTTTTGGCGTGCTGTTGAATCATCTCTTCAAGCACCCGGGATGAAATCCGTTTCTCGTCTCTTTTACCTGCTACAAAAATATAGTCACATTTTTTCATATCCCGTCCTCCTTTACACCACGTACTTGATACTGAGGCGGTCAGCAATGTTTTTATCATCGATTCCCAGCGCATCGGACATGCCGATGGGCAGAGAGGTGGAGCGTCCCAGGGGCGCTACAATTTTTTTAAGTTGCGTGTCAAAGGAGACAAAAATGTCCACCAGGCGCTGGGCCACATCTTCCGGATCAAGGCGGCGGTAGAGTCTGGGATCCTGGGACGTAATGCCCTTGGGGCAGATACCCAGGTTACATACGTTGCACCGGTCCTCTTCCGTGCCTATGCAGCCGGCTGCTGCCTGCATGACATATTTTCCGATCTGGACCCCGGATGCCCCCAGCATAATCAGGGCTGCTGCATTGGCGGCAATGTTGCCGTTTTTGCCGATACCGCCTCCGGCAAAGATGGGAACCTCGTTCTGCTTGCCGATGGAGATCAGATTCAGGTAGTTGTCCCGGACACTGCTGGCAATGGGGTGGCCCATGTGATCCATGGACACGGCGTAGGCAGCTCCGGTTCCGCCGTCTTCACCGTCAATGGCCAGTCCCGCCGCATATTCGTTACGGGTCAGGTTGTTCATTACCGCAAGGGAGGTGGATGAGGCTGAAATTTTCGGATAAACCGGAACCCTGAACCCCCATGCCATGGACATGGACAGGATCATCTTGGCCACGGACTCTTCGATGGAGTACTGGGTCTGATGGGTCGGGGGACTGGGCAGGCTGACACCCTGGGGCACACCCCGGATGGCGGCAATCAGCTTATTCACTTTGTGCCACATCAACAGGCCGCCGTCACCGGGTTTTGCACCCTGTCCGTATTTGATCTCAATGGCACAGGGGTCTTCCTTCATATGGGGAATGGCGTGGATGATCTCATCCCAGCCAAAATAGCCGGACGCAATCTGCAAAATGACATATTTCAGGAACCGGGAGCGCAGCAGTCTCGGTGGGCACCCGCCTTCACCGGTGCAGATGCGAACGGGCATGCCCATCTCTTCGTTCAGGTAGGCAACTCCCATCTGCAGGCCTTCCCACATGGTGGGAGACAGCGCCCCAAAAGACATGCCGCCGATGATCAGAGGATAGATCTCCCTGACCGGCGGAATCCATCCTTTTTCCCGCAGGCGCTTCATGTTTTCCCTGGGGGGGAGTACCCGTCCTAACAGGGTGCGCATCTCAAATTCATGGCGTCCGGCATCCAGAGCCGGGTCCGTGAGCATGGAAATTCTGGTGAACTTGATCCTGTCAAGCACAGACCCTGAATCGTTACGCCGACCGCCTCTGCGCCGGGGAACGCCATGCTGGTTGATGTGAAATTTCATCCTGTCCAGGCCAGGATTCCGCCTTGGCCTGATGGCATCATTGGGACAGACCAGGGTACACATGGCGCAGCCGATGCAGGCATTTTCAACCCGGGTATCCTGCCGGATGCCGTAAAAGGTATCATAGGCGTTACTGTGCTGGGCATTTTTGCTCACAGACGTTTTTATGATCCTCTTCTGGAACGGATGAAGGGATATGGCCTTGACCGGACACACAGCCGTGCACTGACCGCACAGGGTACACCGGTCATTATTATATTCGACCTGCCAGGGCAGATCGTTCAGGCTTAAAGAGGAAGGTTCAAGGCTTCTGTTTGACGACATATATTTACCTCCTGCCGCTCAGGGCTTACAATGGCTGTGTCAAGGTGCATGGGTTGAATGTCCATGGTTTTGTCTCTGTCTGGTATGACAGCGTCTAACCCGCAGATCTCGGATGAAAAGGCAAACATACCCGGCTTGCCTCCCACCACGCCGGGCCGCAGTTTCTTGCGGTCCTGGACCATGAACATGGAGTGATCCGGCAAAGTGCCGATAACCATATTGGGACCGTCGATGATTAAGGGGCGGCAGGTCTTTTTCAAATGATTCAAGAATTCAAAATTGGGATGCTTTTCAAGGGCGTCACGCTGGAGGGGTGTAATCACATGCTTATACCCGTCAATGCCCAGACCCAGCTCTTCCATGGAAAAATGAAGGATGTGGGCAAACACTTCGGAATCGGACTGATAGCCTGTATACCCGGGGATATTTCGTGAGGAGAGAAAATCCTTGATGGGAATAAAGGCCGTATTTTCACCATTGGTCATGGTGCAGTATCCTTTTATAAAGAACGGATGGCAGGCATACAGATTGATGGCGTAATTTGTGTTCTGCCGCCCCTGGGCCATGATCGTCCTTGCTTCAAGTTCTTTTCTGTCCAGACCCAGGTATTCGGCCAGCTTCATGGGGTCTCCGATCTCCTTGAGCATGATGGTGTCCGGCCAGAAAGAAAACACGATCATGTCATTTTTCTCTTCACCCATCTCCCGTATTTTAAGGCGCACATCCAAAAGCCTTGTGGCCAGTTCTTCCTTGGTCAGGGCATCCCAGCCTTCGGGCAGTTCATACGCTCTAATCAGATAGACATGTCGTCTTGGAATACCTTCGATCTGGGTTTTAGGTGGTTTCAAAGAGACTTTATGCTTGGTCATGAATCCAAGATTCATCATGAAAAGGTCCAGACGGCGGATGCCCTCTTCCGTAAAGATTCCCGACAGGATCGGGGCATCTTTCATCTCTTCAAAAGTGCCACCAAGGTCCTGGAGCAAAAGCCCCACGCCGGAGCCGTCATGCCCTTCCTTCATCACGTCGAGGGCTTTGATGGCCAGCATGGGCGACTGAGGATCCTTGCTGGTTATTGCAAACAGACGACACATATTTTTATCAACTCCTTATGGTCTTATCTTTAAGCAGCCAAAAGACTGCGGGCCAAAATTTCGAAACTTAAACACTAAAGGCACTTATTAATACTGTCAATCTTTATTTTTTTCGTTAAGCATGGCCGGCCAAGGCTTTGGCATATTGGAAGTGATGCATAAAACTTTATAACCGGCCAAAAAAATTAAGTTTTATCCACATACAAACGCACCGACCCGGCGCACAAAAATATGCAAAAGATTTGCCACCCAGAAAAATTCATACAAAAAAGGCTTTAAAGAAAGTGCCAAAAAGGTATCAGAAATTACTGTTTTTTACCTGGATCGGAATTGAAAATCCCGCATGTTTATAAATCGCATATATTTTCCGCAGATCCTGCTCCAGACTCTGCCCGGGATGTATTTTACCCAGCCACCTGGTTCTCCGGCTCTGGTTGTCCAGATACCAGCAAATGATGGGAACATCTGCACCTTTGGCAATGTACCAGAATCCCGTCCTGATGGTGGACACGGACTTGCGTGTACCTTCGGGTACCATGGCCACCACCAGATCCTCCTGTTCTTCAAACTTTTCAATTACACTGTCCACAAATCCACAGGATTTGTTTCGCTTTACCGGCAGTCCGCCAAGGCCTTTCAAAACAAATGACATGGGGAAAAAGAACCACACGGATTTGATCAGAAGTTTTGCATTCACCCCGGCAAGCTTGATATAGGTAAGCGCTCGAACCGTATCCATATTGCTTGTGTGGGGAAAACCGATGACCACACACCTGGGCTCCCAATAGTCCGGTAAGGGCTCGTAGGTCCAGCCCATGCATGCATAAATGAATTTGCCAAGGGCACTGAACACAGCAGAGAAATGACTAATACCCATCATCACCTTCTTTCTTTTCCACCCTTTGAATTGTTTGCCCGGGGAAAATAATTGTCATAAACCTTTTACCTTTTATCATTATACTCAACCCGCACGATTGGCATAATTTTCTAAATGTTTAATGTGAGGATCAAACCAAGCCATCTGCGCATAGCTGGTGCTAAATAATGTTTTTTTTTAAGAATCGCAATATCGAAAAATCGTCTCTATGCCGGCGGGGCCAACTAATGAAAATTGACATCAGAGCCTGTTTCGACTAAAACCGGGGTTAGTCTTAAGAAACCACAAATTCTGCCCGGCAGGCTGCCGGCGAATTGGAACCGATAATAATGAAATAAGGAATTTACGCGTGATTACAGCCAATGAACATTACAACAAACTTACTGCTTCATATTTGTTTGCGGATATAGCCAAACGGGTTCAAGCCTATCAGGAGAGCAATCCTGACAAGGAGGTGATTCGCCTTGGCATTGGCGATGTGACCCTGCCGCTCCCCCCCGCTGTTGTTCAGGCGTTTAAAAAAGGTGTGGAGGAGATGTCCGATGATGCCACATTCAAAGGGTATGGGCCGGAACAAGGTTATCTGTTTTTAAGACAGGCCATTGCAGCCGGTGATTTCCAGTCCAGGGGGGCGGATATTGAGGCCGATGAAGTTTTTGTGTCCGACGGGGCCAAATGTGATACAGGAAATTTCCAGGAGCTGTTCTCCAATGACATAAAAATTGCCATTCCGGATCCGGTTTATCCTGTGTATCTTGATACCAATGTCATGGCCGGCAGAACCGGAGAGTTCAGGGATGGACGGTACCAGGGCATTGTCTATATGGATTGCCTGAAAGAAAAGGGGTTTATGCCGGATCTGCCTGATTCGGCCGTGGATCTGATTTATCTTTGTTTTCCCAACAATCCCACAGGGGCCACAGCCACCCGGGATCAGCTTGCAGCCTGGGTAGACTATGCCCGGGAAAATAAAGCCCTGATCCTGTTTGATGCCGCCTATGAAGCGTTTATCCGGGATGAGAATCTTCCCCGGAGCATTTATGAAATCCCCGGAGCCAAAGAGGTGGCCGTGGAATTCAGAAGCCTGTCCAAGACAGCAGGTTTTACAGGTACCCGCTGCGGATTTACGGTGGTTCCCAAAGCATGCATGGTCTATACAGCCAGCGGGTCAAAGGTCTCTTTGCATAGCATGTGGAATCGTCGGCAGACCACCAAATTCAACGGCGTCTCCTACCCGGTGCAAAAGGCTGCCGAAGCGATCTACAGCCCGGAGGGCCAGGCCCAGGTAAAAGCAAATATCGATTACTATCTGGCCAATGCCCGGGTGGTTCGCCAGACCATGACAGATCTTGGATTTGACCATGTCGGGGGTGAAAATTCCCCATACATCTGGATTGACGGCAAAGGCCGGGATTCCTGGGAATTTTTTGACCTGCTGCTGGACAAGGCCGGTGTGGTCTGTACACCGGGCCAGGGATTTGGCCGGTGCGGCGCGCAATATATAAGAATTTCTGCGTTCAACAGCCCTGAAAATGTAGCAAGGGCCATGGCCCGCGTGAAAGAGGTGTTAAAATAATCAGTTGGTTCACCCTTCTTATGGCATCCCGGACATACACACCCGGGATGCCTTTCAAAACTCATTACAACGACGTCTTCCTTCAGCCCGGCAAAATAATGGGCAGAATTATCCCATTCTTCTAAAAAAACAGTACTCTAACACCATTATAATCTCTTTTTAACCCTGGCCTGGTAAACAGTTTTCTGTATTTTTCCAATTCTTTTGTCATGGAGGCAAATACAGAAAATGACACAGATTTCGCAATTATCTTTGGACAGGTATATTCCTTTGGACAATGAGCCTTATATGAGTGAAGGACAGCTCGCTTATTTTAAGGATAAACTGATGGTAAGAAAGGATGAACTGCGCAACAGAATTTCCAACTCCATCAAAAAAATTAAAACCCTTGAAGCTGCCCAGGCCGATATCCTTGACCGGAGCAACTCATATATTGATCTGGAGCTTGAGGTAAAAAGTTTTGAACGCCATTCAAATGCCATCGACCAGGTGAATCGCGCCCTGGCCCGCATTGACGACGGCAGTTTCGGATACTGTGAACTGACCGGCGATGAGATCGGATTGCCGAGACTGGAAGCGATTCCTTTTGCCTCCATGTCCATCAAAGCGTTAGAAGAATTTGAAGCAGAACAAAGAAGTGTGTTTATCTCCAGACCCACATTATACTCTTAAATTTGATATTCTTAATTTTGTCCCAGCTGAAAATCCCTGCCGGACCAATGTGCGGCAGGGATTTTTGTTTACCCCTGCAAAAATTTTAAAAGTCCTGGAAGACAATGGATGAAATTAAAACTTCTTTTTCAATCCAGGGTGGACACAGGGCCTTTTGGATTCTTGCAATTTAAGTTAAACAATTATATATCTCCCTAACTTGAACATTAACCTTCTAATCTTTACTGCAACACTATAAGTCGGAATAAAAATATGGAAATCTATCAGGGTATCATCCTGGGTATCATTCAAGGACTTACTGAATTTCTGCCGGTCAGCAGTTCAGGCCACCTGGTCCTGGGCCAGATCTATTTCAACATTACCCAGAGCAACCTCGTTTTTGACGCATCCGTGCATATGGGGACCTTGGTGGCTGTTGTCCTTGTATTTCTTAAAGATATCCTGGAAATCTTCAAAAGCCTGGTATACTACGCCGGAACCCGGGACACGTCCGGACATGAAACAAACCTGGCCCTGGCCGCCGCCATTATCATTGGCTCAGTGCCCACGGCAATTATCGGATTGGTTCTGAAAAAGTTTGAGGACGTTTTATTTACCTCCTCTTTGCTGGTGGGTTCCATGCTTCTGGTAACAGGGTGCCTGCTGTGGATCTCCAGGCGCTACTACAGGATTGAACAGGGTAAACCGTTAACCGTTTCCAGGGCTGTCACCATCGGCATTGTCCAGGGTCTTGCCGTCATTCCCGGCATTTCCCGGTCCGGCTCCACCATTGCCACCGGACTTTTCACCGGCCTGGACAGAAAAACAGCGGCCCGGTTCTCATTTCTTTTATCCATCCCTGCCATTCTCGGTGCCCAGATCCTGAGCATCAAAGATCTGATGGAATCCCAGGGACACATTGACCCTGCCACCATTTATGGTACAATCGTTTCGTTCATCGTTGGCCTGGCAGCACTGAAACTTTTATTAAAACTGGTCAATACCGGTAAATTTCATTTATTTGCACCCTATTGCTGGCTGGCCGGAATTCTGGCGCTTATTTCAAATTTCATATAAAGGAGGTAACTATGCATCCTGGCATTTTCAGGGAATATGACATTCGCGGTATTGCAGGGAAAGAAATTTCCGAACAGGACGCCAAGGCCATAGGAAAGGCATACGGATCAATGCTTATGGGGCAGAACCGTAAAAAAGTTTCTGTGGGCCGGGATTGCCGCATCACTTCTGAAGCCTATTCAAAGGCCTTTATCGACGGGGCGTTGTCCGCAGGATGCGATGTGGTGGATATTGGTGTCTGCCCCACACCGGTTCTTTATTTTTCCATTCCTCATCTCTCCCTGGAAGGCGGGGCCATGATTACGGCCAGCCACAATCCTCCGGAATACAACGGGTTCAAGCTGATGAGCGGACTGGAATCCATTCACAGCCACGGACTGCAGGATATCCGCAAGATCATAGAAAATAAGGCTTATACCCAGGGCCAGGGCACGTTGACAACGGCAGATGAGATGACCCCCTATATGGCCATGATCCAGGAAAACATCAAACTGAAGAATACAATCCGGGTGGGCATTGATGCGGGAAACGGCACCGGGGGCATGACAGCGTTACCGGTGCTGCGGGGACTGGGCTGCGAGGTCCATGATATTTACTGCGATCTGGACGGTACCTTCCCCAACCACGAGGCAGATCCCACCCAGAAAAAAAATATGACAGACCTCATTGACCTGGTGAAAAAGAAGAATCTGGATCTTGGCATTGGGTATGACGGCGATGCCGATCGCATCGGTGTGGTGGACAGGTTCGGCAACATCATTTACGGGGACCAGCTCATGGTGATTTACGCCAAAGAGATTTTGTCCAGACATCCCGGCGCCACCTTTATCTCCGAGGTCAAGTGCTCCATGGTCATGTATGATCAGATTGAAAAAATGGGCGGCAATGCCATCATGTGGCGCACAGGCCACTCCCTGATCAAAAAGAAAATGAAGGAAGAGAATGCAGCCCTGGCCGGAGAAATGAGCGGGCACATGTTTTTCAAAGATCGTTACTACGGATATGATGATGCCCTGTATGCTTCGTGCAGGCTTCTGGAAATCATGGACAGCACAGGCCTTGGAGTGGACGAATTAATTAAAGACCTGCCCAAAACATTTACCACACCCGAGATCCGGGTTGACTGTCCCGATGCTGTCAAGTTCAAGGTTGTGGAAAAAATAGTGGCATTGTATAAAGCCCGGCAGAAGGTCATAGACATTGACGGGATGCGGGCCATCTATGAAGACGGGTGGGGACTTGTACGGGCTTCCAATACCCAGCCGGCTCTGGTGCTGCGCTTTGAGGCCCTGACCGAAGCCCGTCTGAATGAAATTAAAACCGAAATTGAAACCGATTTGAAAAAAATCATAGAGGACATGTAACCAGGTTTTATGCAATTATCCCAGCCCCAGCAGGATGCTGTTGATCATACCGGCTCCCCGGCCCTCGTGGTTGCGGGAGCCGGCTCAGGTAAAACAAGGACACTTACCGCCAAATTTTCCCACCTCATTGCCAGGGGCCACGACCCCCAGCGTATTCTGGCCATCACCTTCACAAATAAGGCAGCCCAGGAGATGAAAAATCGGCTCATGGAGATGACCGGCCTTCCCCAGATGCGCTTTGAATGGGTGAGAACCTATCACTCCGCCTGCCTGATGATCCTGAAACGGCATTGCCAGATCATGGGGTACACCCCGCCCCTGCAGGTGTTCACCGTGTACCAGCAGGACAAACTGATCAAAGAGCTGTGCGTAAAAAACAATATCGACAAAAAATACGCAAACCGGATTCTTTCATCCATCTCCCGGGCCAAAAACGACGGTGAGCCTGTCAAATATTTTGACCGCAAACCTGGATTTCTCAACATCAAGATGGCCGACATATATACCCAGTTTGAAAACCGTCTTGCTGAAATGAACTGCGTTGATTTTGACAATATCCTGCTTAAAACCCGGGATCTGCTCCGGGACAATGCCGAAGTCCGCAATTTTTATCAGAACCATTTTTCCTATATTCTGGTGGATGAGTACCAGGACACCAACAATCTGCAGGAGGAGCTCACCTCGCTTTTGCTGGGGGAACACCGCAATCTGTTCTGTGTGGGAGATGACTGGCAGGCGGTGTATGGATTCCGGGGTTCCAATGTGAACCACTTTTTAAGATTTGCACAAAAATACAACGATGCAGAAATTTTCAGACTGGAGGAAAACTACAGGTCTGCCGACGAGATCGTCCAGGCCGCCAATGATCTCATTGACCACAACCCCGACAAAATGGAGAAGCGCTGCTTTTCCCAGAAAAGAGGCGGGGTGGTGGAGATCTACGATTTCATGTCCGATGCCCACGAAGCCGAATGGGCTGCAAGACGCATCTTAAATCTTCACAAACAGGGCCAGGGCATTCCCTTTGACAGGATGGCCGTGGTTTACCGGACCAAATTCTGCTCCCTGCCCTTTGAAAAAATTTTCAGAAGCTTTCGCATCCCCTACCGTCTCATGGGCTCCCAGGGCTTTTTTGAACGTATGGAAGTACTGGACATCAACTCTTATTTAAGCGCTTCGTTTTTCCCCAATGACGATCTCTCCTTTGAGCGGATAGTCAATACACCCAAGCGGGGAATCGGGCCGTCCATGATTAAAAAGCTGGCAGACCTGCGCAGCCAGGGCGGCTCTCTCCAGGGTGCGGCCCGGATCATGGTCCGGGACCGGCTTGTGACCAAAAAGATACATGAAAATATGTCCGAAGCCCTGGATATCCTGGATGCCATCCATGACATGGCCCCGGCCATGGCCATGGAAACCGTCATTGACCGCACCGGGTATTATGACTATCTGAAAAGCAAGACAAAAACCGAGGGCGAATTCATTTCCAAAAAAGAGAATATCCAACAGCTGATCCACACAGCCCGGGCCAAGGACACCATGCTGGAATACCTGGAAGAGGCCGCCCTGATCCGGGAGGACAAAGACGAGGACGACCAGGATGAAAACGGGGTGGGGCTGCTGACCATCCATTCGGCCAAGGGCCTGGAGTTTGACGTGGTGTTTATTGTCGGGTGCGAAGAGGGATTGTTTCCCCACTGGCGCTCCATTGACGAGGGCGATATGGCCCTGTCCGAAGAACGGCGGCTCATGTATGTGGCCATGACCCGGGCCGAGCGTTTTTTGTACCTGAGCCATGTCAATTACCGCAAAGGCGATTTTGCCACGCCCAGCCGGTTCATTGACCAGGTCAGGGAGTGCCTGGCCTAGGCCTTAAGGCGCAAGCGTTTTACCATGGATTTTTTTTTCGGCTTACGAGAACCCGTATCCCAGGCTGCTACACGGATTCTGCACCGCGGGTACCGGGCCATCCCTTCGGACCACAAAAAGGTATTCATCACCCTATTTTTTATTATTTTTATTACGGTGACGGGAGTGGGCATTGTGGTGCCCCTGCTGCCCATCTATGCCCATGATCTTGGCGCGGCAGGTATTTACGTGGCCATGATTTTCGGGGCCTTTTCCATTTCCCGGGCGTTTTTTCTGCCCTGGTTCGGCGCCCTTTCGGATAAAAAGGGACGCAAACCCTTTATCCTGGCAGGACTTTTAACATACATGCTGGTGGCCATTGCCTTTGTGTGGACCTCCAATGTGGAGGGGCTGATCGCCATCCGTTTTATCCAGGGGGCAGGCTCTGCCATGATCATGCCCGTGGTCCAGGCCTATGTGGGGGAAATCAGCCATGAAGGCAATGAAGGATACGCCATGGGGCTGTTTAACCTGTCCATGTTTTTAAGTCTGTCTTTGGGGCCGGTGATGGGCGGGGTGGTTCAGCAGGCCTGGTCTTTGAATGCCGCCTTTTACTGCATGACCGTACTGTCTGCCCTGGGAGCCATTCTCTGTTTTATCTTTCTGCCCCCTTTGTCCCTGGAACGGATCCGTACCAAGAAACGGGCCCCGGCCTCCCTGGCGGTGGTGATCCGGGACCGGGAGCTGGCCGGCCTGGTGTTTTTCAGGTATGCCTATACCTCCTGCATCGGCATTGTGTGGTGTTTTATGCCTTTGTATGCCAGCAAGACCTTTGGCCTGGCAGGGGGAAAAATCGGACTGCTTGTGACTGCCGGGGTATTTGTTTCCGGAGCTCTTCAAGTGCCCATGGGTTATGCCGCAGACCGGTGGAACAGGAAGATCATGGTGATTATCGGCGGTATGTTGTCTGCTGCGGGTATTGTATACCCGTTCTGGGCCTCTTCTTTTATGGATCTGTTTGCAGGTGTCTGTGTCTTCGGACTGGGAGGAGGCATCGCCATGCCGGCCCTGACAGCCCTTGCCGTGGTCAAAGGAGAGGAGCGGCAGGCCCTGGGCTCTGTGATGGCCATTTTAACATCCGCTCACTCCCTTGGTATGTTTACAGGTTCGGTTATGGCCGGGCTGGCCATGGACTTCTATAGCCTTTCTTATGCGTTTCCCTGCGGGAGCCTCATCATGGTATTGGGTACCCTAGTGTTTCCCCTACTGTATCGCCGACAGTCTGCCTTCCGGAATTTACAGCGGCTGCCCCGGGCTGTTGTTCCGGGCAATGCAGAGACCCCGGGTAAAAAGGGCTGAAAGCATCATAATACACACAAAAAAAAATAACGCCCCGGCTCTGGAAATAGCTACAGACCAGGGCTTTAATCCCGTTGAACATGAATTAACTTCTTGCCGTTGTGTTTATTTCTCCTGCCATACCGGCGGACGCTTTTCAAAAAAAGCAGCCACCCCTTCCTTGGCATCATCGGTATCGCATAATCTGGCAAAGGCTTCGTTCATGTATGCGAACTGGGCATCATAGGCCATGTCCCGGGACGCATAAAAAGCTGATTTGGCAATTCTTACAGCCACAGGACTTTTTCTGGCCAGGTCCCGGGCCCAGGCAAGGGCGGCGTCAGCCAACTCTTCCTTGGGTACCACCCGGTTGATAAGACCTAAACTCAAAGCTTCTTCCGCTTTGATCAGGTCCCCGTAAAGCAGCAGTTCCAATGCCTTTTTTTGTCCCACACACCGGGCCACAGGAACCACCGGCCCCACGCAGTTTAATCCCACATTGATGGCGGTGAGCCCCATTTTTGAGTTATCGGCGGCAATGGCCAGATCAGATGCCGCCACAAGCCCCATACCGTTGGCTGCCGCGACCCCATGGACCTGGCTCATCACAGGTGTCTGCATTTTAGACATCAGCACCAGAGGGGCTTCCATTTTTTCAATCCATTCACGGTATTGGTTTGTTGTTTTGCCTTTGAGCTCATTGACATCAATACCGGCGCAAAATGCCCTGCCTGCGCCTTTGATAATAATGACCCTGACATCACGGGCGGCGTCAAATTCCTTAAGCGCGTCATACAGTTCCTCTGCCATCTGGCTGGAAAAGGTGTTCATCGCCTCGGCACGGTTCAGGGTCACACCGGCCACATGGTCGTCAAGGATTTCTGCAATAATGGTTTCGTATGTCATAGCATACCTCCTTTAGTATTTTATCTAGGACGTTATCATATCAGCACAGTAAATGAATAATGGATAGGCCCAGCAGCACAATAAACGTATGTTTCTGATATCTTTCAAACCATGGAATGCGAATCAGACGGGTGCCGATCTGCCCCCCCACAATAACCCCGCTGCAGGTTGCATACAGCAGATAAGTGCCATGGGGCCATGACGCATACCCTTGCCGTACACTGACGAAGACCAGAAAAAGATAAAACATAATGGTGGCAAACATAATGAGCAAGCTGGTGGCTACGGCCCGGGAGGTGGGCATCTTGAGTTTCACAGTCATATGGGGGATGAGCCAGTCGGTATTTCCGATGCTTAGCAGCCCGGTGAAAAATGACGACACAATGACCACAGGATAGCTTTTAAAACGGTTAACAGACCGGGTGACAGGGGATGAGTCAATAACAGGGACCGGGGTTTTCAGGGACTGGATGGTACGGATCAGAAGATACGCGGCAATGAGCACAAAAATACACAGCAATAGTTGTTCGTATTCCCTGGATATGTAGAAGCTGGCTAAAAATCCCAGCGTTACACCTGTCAATGCCATGGGGATAAACGACGCAGCTGTTTTTACGTCCACCATACCGTTGAAAAAATAGGTCAGCGAGCCTGTGCCTTTGCCGGCAATCTGGGTAAATATGGAAATGGCCACAGCCTCAGACGGCCTGACATCCAGAAAAGTCAAAACCGGTATCCAGAGGACACCGGCCCCCAGTCCGGTGAACATCACCATGGCGCCGACACCAATGGCCAGAAAATGGACAAAAATAAATTTGGAAAAGCTCAATGGAGCTATGGCGTCTAAAAAAAAGGACAGAAAAAAAACATATGCCGTATCTGCCAGTATCCAAAAGCCGAGGTATTTTGGCATCTTGAACAGCAGGGGCAATATTTTCATCAGTCAGTCATCCTTATAAGGGGCGCAACCCGTTTTTCGCCTTTCGTGTTTGAATACTTGTTTTGCATTCTATACAAGAAGTTTGGCCGGGACAAGTTTCTCCTTCATTGGCTTTGATTTTTTTTGGACATTTTAAGCCTTTCTTTTAACCGGAGCATATTTTGTCAGCAAACAGCTTAAGGGTTATGCCCTGGGCTGAAATGATCCGCCAAGGCGGGCTACTTCTTCCAGAACATTTTGGACAAGGTCATTCAGCCGGGCCTCAATTTCCGGGGTCAGATGTTCATTTAAAGTGTAAAGATCCTTGGGCTCAATGCCGATGATGGTGGGCTTGGGCACATGATCCAGGGCCTTGCACAAGGTTAACGCCTCAATAAGATCCACCTGGTGCAACGAATTTTTTGCCAGAATTCTGTTGGGGATCTGATCGTGGTCAAGGCGGTGCAGATCTCCGGGTCGGCCGTGATTCAGCACGGTATCCACCACAATAAGCCGCCCGGCATTGGATATCACACCCAGCAGATTCACACCAAGCACACCGCCGTCTATGATATCTACATTTTCAGAGAATTCGTACTCTTTTCCCAGCTTTTCCACCACCCGGATACCGACACCGTCATCTGAGTAAAGAATATTGCCCACGCCCAGCACTGTTATATTATTAATGTCCATACAAATGCCTGTGTCCGTTTCGTTTATAAATTGGGGGGGCGGCAACACACACTGCCGCACCCCGATGTTCAAAGATCTGTGTGAATCCGTTTAAATAACTTTTACCTCGTAGGTCTGATTGGTGTGAGGATCAATCACATGAACCGCGCATGCAATGCACGGATCAAAGGAGTGGACGGTCCGCAGCACCTCCAGGGGTTTGGAAGGATCAGCCACAGGCGTGCCGATGAGAGATCTTTCCACGGGCCCTTTCTGATTCTTGGCGTCGCTGGGACCAAAATTCCAGGTGGAGGGCACTACGTACTGGTAATTTTTAATTTTGCCGCCTTCAATATCGATCCAATGCCCAAGCGCACCGCGGGGTACGTCATTCAGGCCGCAGCCCTGGCCCTTGTCCGGCATGGTCCAGGGCTGGTAGGTTTTTTTATTGCCCGATGCGATATTGGATTTCAATGTTTCGATCCAGCCTTCCATGGCATCTGAAATGACAGCGGTCTCAATGGCCCGGGCCGCTGTCCTGCCCAGGGTGGAGAAAAGGGCCTCCTTGCCCACCCCAAGGGTCTTCAGGGTATGGTCAACCAGCTTTTTCACGTGGTCCTGACCCTTTGCATAGGCGATGAGAACACGGGCCAAAGGCCCGACTTCCGCAGCTTTGCCCGCATATCTGGGCGCTTTGATCCAGGAGTATTTATCGTCGGTATTATAGGAAACCTCTCCGGCGATGGGTTTGGTTTCTCCGGAAAGAGGATGTCTGGCCTCACCTTTTTCATACCAGGCCCGGGTCACATCTTCTGCAATTTTATCTGTGTCCACATCCGTACATGCCAGGTGTGCATCGGCAACACCGCCGGGCAGCAGCAGATCATCATCAATATTTTTCTGGGGAAATTCGCCATAGGCAAGATAGGTGTCATTGTTTCCGCCGATGGCACCCCACTCCTTGTAAAAAGATGCAACGGCCAGCAGGTCGGGAATATACACTTCGTCGATGAACGCCTTGGTCTCTTTCCAGATCTGTGTATATTCGTCAATTCTTTCCGGTGTCAGATCTTTTACGGACGTAATACCGCCAACCACCAGGGACTGGGGATGGGGGTTTTTACCGCCAAAAATGGCATGCATGCGCGCAGCTTTTGCCTGCAGTTTAAGACCCTCGATGTAGTGGGACGCTGCCATAAGGTTGGCTTCGGCCGGAAGGCTGTACGCTGAATGTCCCCAGTATGCATTGTTAAAGGGGCCCAATTGTCCGCTGTTTACAAAAGTTTTCAGCCGGGTCTGAACTTCGCTGAAGTAGGCGGAGTTCTGGGGGCGGCCGGACACGTTTTCAGACAGTTTTGCCGTCTTGGCCGGATCCGCAGACAGGGCACTGACA
Organism: uncultured Desulfobacter sp.; assembly: GCF_963665355.1. Taxonomy (GTDB): domain Bacteria; phylum Desulfobacterota; class Desulfobacteria; order Desulfobacterales; family Desulfobacteraceae; genus Desulfobacter. The sequence continues at coordinate 969,598 of NZ_OY762229.1, read as the reverse complement.
ATATCCACCCAGTCCAGGGCATGCAGATGATAAAAATGAACAATGTGGTCATGTTGGAACTGGGTGCCGTGCAAAAGGTTCCGGATGATCCGTGCATTTTCAGGAATTTGTATGTTGCAGGCCTTTTCCACGGCACGGACGGAAGCAAGTGCATGGACATAGGTGCACACGCCGCAGGAACGCTGGACAAAATGATGCGCATCCCTGGGATCCCGGCCCTTGAGCATAATTTCAATACCCCTGAACATCTGCCCGGAACTCCAGGCGTCAACAACCTTGCCGTTTTCAACTTCCACCTCAATTCTAAGGTGGCCCTCTATTCTGGTAATGGGGTCAACAATAATTCTTTTACCCATAATAATATCCTTTCACATCATATGCGTTGTGTTTTGTTTTAAATGATGGCCCGCTATCTGAACGATATTTCTACATCTCTTCGTAGAACGGTGTCATGTTGTCCCAAAAACCGGGCTCGCTGCAGCCAATGCAGGGATGACCGGCCTGGATGGGAAAACTTGTCGCATCGTTAAATTTTGCGGTGGGACAATTATTATAGGTTTCAGGGCCTTTACAGCCCATTTTGTAAAGACAGTATCCCAGTTCGGCTTCCTTGGACCCGAACTCCTCGACAAACTCCTCGTTATCATAGTGTTCAAGGCGCGGACAGTTGTCATGGACGGTTTCGCCATAAGCAAAGAGGGGTCTGCCGTAATCGTCAAGTTCCATCTTTTCGTTGCCTAAATACTTGAGGATGGTGGCAAGCAGGTTTAAGGGATTGAAAGGACAACCGGGCAGGTTGATGGTCTCAACACCGATGGCATCTTTTACACCTTTATACCCGCCGGGGTTGGGTGCGGCAGCTGATATGCCGCCGTAGGCGGAACAGGTGCCCACGCAGATGGTTGCTGCCGCTTTGGGAATGATTTCCCGGGCAATGTCAAGAAAAGTTTTACCGGAAACCTTACCGTAGGCACCGTTGTAGCTGGTTCCGACGGCTCCTTCCACAATGCAGACAAATTTACCCTTGTATTTCTCAACAGCATCATGGAGGCTTTTTTCGGCCTGTTCACCGGCTGCAGCCATGATGGTTTCATGGTATTCCACGGAAATGGTTTCCAGGATGATGCCGCCCACATCCGGAGTTCTTAGAAATGCTTCTGAACACCCGGTACATTCAGAAAAGTGCAGCCACACCACCGGGGGACGTATCGCAGCCGCTTTTTCAATCTTTTCGGCCACCTGCCCCACACAGGAGTAAGACAAGCCCATGGTTGCGGTCAGGGCTGTGCAGTACTTGAGAAAGTCTCTTCTTGAGACCCCTTTTGATTCTAATACTTCATAAAATTTTTTGCTGGAATTTGTTTCCATAGCACCTCCATGGTTGCTGTTATTATTTCATCCCATACATGATACTAATACATTTACTTTAGACAAATTAATAAATGTTAACAAATGTAATAAAGTCGCTGGATTCGTAAAAAAATCAAAAAGGTCAAATTCACTATTAATAACTGCCATAGGCCGACCAGGTCTATCAACTCCCAGGCTCAACCCACAGCAACACACGAAGATAACTTACTAATTTATTAGCACTTTCGTGTAGCGTTTCATGAGCTTACGACTGAGAAAAGGGAAAAACGGATTTAGTAAGAGATCATTGCGCTTATAATATCAAAACAAATTAAAAATATCTATCTTTAAAACAAATCGTTACCGCGAAGAGCAGCGGTAATGGGAACCGCTCCTCCCCCCCCACCCTTATGGGCATCATTCACGGCCGGCTGCATTTGCCTCTGACAGGCTTTTTCCAGCCCGGAGGAAGCCTGCCCGGGCTATTCGTTAGTCTGCCAGCTTTTTAACTCCCATTGTCTGGATCAACTCGTTGATATTGGTTGTTTTCAAATTCATTCCGCCTTCGGAAACAGGCAAAAGAATTACTTTTTTGCCCTGTAGAGCTTCGGCGATTTTCATCTTGACCAGGGCTTCGCCCCCGGCGCTGCTCATGGCCTTGTTCATTTCCTGAATACCCTTGGCCTCGGCCTCTCCTTCCGCCTGAATGGCTTTGGCAAGCAGCTGCTGTTGTTCATAATAAGCATCTGCCTCGATTTTGGCTTTCATGAATTCTCCGTCCACATCGGCGATCATCCGGTTGACTTCGCCCCTGGCCTCCTCGAGTTTTCGGTTGTACTCTTCCTGGGCCGCATGCTGGGCAGATTTATTCTTTTCAACCAGCTGGTCAGCCACCTTTTTATCCTCAATGGCTTTCTGGTATTTGGAATTAAACCGGTAATCCTTGGTCAGCACCTTTTCAATGATGATGCCCATGGGTTTGAACATGGTTTGCAGGTATTCCTTTGTTTTCTGGGCCTGGGCACCCCGGTTTGCGGCAACGTAAAACTCTTCTGTTTTCAGTTCGCCGAAAATATCCCGGGGTTTGCTCCGGGCAACGGTGCGCACGATTTTCTGTCGAAGATCCCGATCGTTTTTTGCGACATGCTGCAGGATATAGGGGGCCTTTGCAGGATCAATTTTATATACGATAATAACATCTAGGCTGATGTCGTTGCCGTCTATGGTTTTAAACAGCAGATCGTCCCGGGTCCTTCTGTCGCCCTTGTTCGAATCATAAGTCATTTCAAGGTTTTGAAGCTTGGTGTCAAAGGTATTCCAGTCATTGATAAAGGGCATGAAAAAGTAGGTGGAACCCGGCGCATAATATTTGTCTTCCACGCCCTTTTTCCCAAAAAATGAAAATTTGATGGTTCTGACGCCCACTTCGGTGCTGTCCGTGGAATGGGGAACGCAGCCGGCCAGGAGAACCATCAAGATCACAGCCGGCAAAAGAATCAGTTTTCTCATCAGTTCTTTCATTTGGCACCTCCTTTGGTGCGGACATCAAAAAGTTCCAGGGCATTGTTCAGATCAAGGGGGTTGACACCGGAGGGCCCGTCACTGGGCAGAATGACGACATCGATCCCTTTATACACCTCGGCCATCTTCAACCCCACCATACGTTCAGCCCCTTTGCCCAGGAGAGCTTCATTTTTTAAATGAATTTTTTCTGCTTCCGCAAGTTTTACAAGAAGGTCGGCTTCCGCCATTTTTTTCCTGTAGTACAGATCCTTTTCCGCCTGTTTTCTGGTGACATAGGCTTTTCCCTTTTCAAGCTCAACCGAGACGCGCACCTTGCCTTCCTGTTCAATTTTGGTCAATTTGGCACCTTCAATGGCAGCCCGGGCTTCAGCCTGATTTTTAAACACAAGCTGGTCTTTGAGTTTCTTTTCTTCAATATTCTTCTGAATCTCATCGCTGTACTGAAAATAACGGACCAGGACATACTCCACAACAATGCCCTTATCTTTGAGCTCTTCATTTAATTCCTGTTTGGCCGCCAGGGCCTTTTCAACCCTCATGGGGCTGTTGAAAAACTCTTCGGTGGTCAGTTTTCCCAGATTGTTTTTAAGGGCAGGCTCTGTTTTCGGTATAATGCCGTTGTCTTCAAACAGCCGGCCGGGACCAATGTCGGTAAAGACCTTGTAAGGGTCACTGATGCGATAAATAATGGAGACATCCACATCCACGAAAAATCCGTCAGAGGTCTGAATATGGGCCGCCTTTTCAACCCTGGCATCAGAGGCGGCTGTCCGATCATTGTTGGTCAGCTCCAGGACCTGCAATGCCTTGGGCAGCTTGTACATTTCCTGAATCCCAAAGGGAAGCACCAGGTAAAGACCTGTTTCATAAACATTTTTCTGTACACCGCGGTGCAGGCCGATTTTATTGACCTTTATGCCGTATTCATAGGGCCGGATATACTTCAGAAACGAACCGTACCCCATACCGGCAAGCACCACCACGCCCACAACGATCTTAATGATGAGCGGCACTTTGAAGTTGAACTTGGGAAGTCTGTTTTTTTTGCCAAATGCTGCGGTTAAATGGATAATCTTTGAGGCATCTTTGTCCAAGTTATCCGGGGTTTCCATGGTACCTCCTTAGTCATGTTGATGTTCAAGAACAGCCATGGGCTGGTCCGGGCTGTCAACACCCGGGTGCAACCCACAACAAAAGACGAAAAGTAGTCAAACAAGTTATTGGAACTTTTTGATAAAAATAACAACAAAAATGATGATCTCGCCCCTTGACTCGGCATATTCAAGCGAATACAACCAGTAATCATATGAAGATCAAGATTTTTTCCAGCTTCTGTTGAATTACATCTCACTGGAACAGATTAAAAAAGCACAAACAGGCAAATGCAACCCGTAAAACAGCGCGTTTAAGAAAATGGGGGAAAGAAATGAAGTATCTGACACAGCAAAAATTTTCTTTTATTTGCGATGCCCTTGACGAAGCAACATTTGGGGTGGTGATGTTCAAAGGGTTTGAAGCCCTTTCCAGACCCTTTGAATTCGATATCATGCTGGTGACCGACGAACCGGATGTTGACATGGACGCCGCAATGAATCATACGGCCCGTTTTTCCATCCACGGGACGGATGAAAAGGATGTGACCGTCAGAGGGGTTTTATCCGGATTTGAGCAGCTCCACCAAACCGGCCCCTATTTCTTTTACCGGGCCGTACTGGTGCCAAGACTCTGGTGGCTGACCCTGAACCGGAATAACCAGGTCTTTATCGATCACTGCCTGGATGACATTATATCCCGCCTGCTCAAAGGGGTGAGGATTTTCCAGGGCATTGGTTTTGATTTCAACCTCAAATCGCCCTGCACGAAAAAAGAGTATGTCTGCCAGTATGGTGAAAGTCATTTCAATTTCATTTCCCGGTGGCTGGAGCATGACGGGTTGTATTATTTTTTTGACCAGACAGAAAACGGTGAAAAAATTATTTTCACCGATGCCAACATCTGCCATGCGGATTTGAAAATTCATCCGAGCCTGTCCTACCAGCCTGCATCGGGCCAGGAAACATTGAGAATGGAACATACTCTGACGTCTCTGAGCTGCCGGCGGCGGCAGCTTCCCCATGACATTCTTCTCAAGGATTATAATTATGAAAGGCCGTCCATGAATGTGGAGGGCCGGGCCGTGGTGGACGAAAACGGCCGGGGATCGGTTTATACTTATGGGGAGCATTTTTTCACCAGTGAAGAGGGCGATGCCCTGGCCAGAATCCGGGCGGATGAACTCAGGTGCCGGAAAAAGGAATTTTTTTGTGAAAGCAGCGTGCCGGATGTGACACCAGGCTATACTTTCAGACTCACCAACCATTTCACCCAGGCATTCAACCAGAAATATCTGATCGTGGAGGTCATGCACCAGGGTTCCCAGACCGGATACCTTATTTCAGGAATCCAAAAAGCCTTGGCTCACCTGGAACAGGAGGTGGCCTACAGGAACTCCTTTACCGCCATCCCGGCCGATGTCCAGTTCAGAGCCCAGCGGAAAACCGCCAGACCATTAATGCCTGGAACCCTGCACGCCACGGTGGATGCATCGGGCAGCGGAGACTATGCAGAACTGGATGCAAAAGGCCGGTACAAGATCCGCCTGCCCTTTGATATCCATTCCAGTCATATGGACGCAAAAGCATCCTGTTTTATCCGCATGCTTCAACCCCATGCCGGGCCTCCTGTGACTGACCAGAGCCGAGGCCCTCTACCATCCGGTTTTCATCTGCCCCTGCGGAAAAACACCGAGGTTCTGCTCACCTTTATTAACGGCGACCCCGACCGTCCGGTCATTGCCGGGGCCGTGCCCAATCCCCTTACCCGTAGCACGGTGGATGAAAACAACCAGACCCGGAATATTTTCCGGGACCATTTCGGCAATGAAATGATCTTTGACTCAACACCGGGGGATGAGCATATCAGGCTTTATAGCCCCCACCACAATTCCGGATGGGAGCTTGGCAGAAGTGAAAAACAATGGACAGATTCTGACAAGACTGCGCTGCTCCTGGGAAACAGCCTTAAGGCCGGATTCGGTTCGGATACCAGCTTCACCGGCGGTTTCGGCATCGATGTCCTGGGCGGGGCAAGGATAGGAGGCACAATGGGGGCGGAGCACAATGTCCTGGCCGGAGCGTCCCATAACTGGACCCTGGGGTACCGCTGGGAATGGTCCAAGGGGCCGTTTGTACAGTCAACCAGTAAGGATGCCATGATCACGGCAAGGGAAGACATTATCCTGGGGGCCGGCGATGAATTCTGCCTGGCCGCCGGAACCCAGCGTCCCAAAGAAGATTCCAATTATGACATCGACAACAAAAATAAATCCGTTATCCGGGCTACCCGCAAGGGCATTACGCTGTCCCTGGGCGCCTGCCTGGGAGAAACCGCCGAAGGAAACGGCAAGGCCCACTGGTTCTACCCCACGGAAACCTCAAAAATAGAGGACGATACAAAATGGGCACTTGCCAACGGGGTCTCCCTTATTGCCTTTGCCGGATCCATGGCCGGCCTTTTGGAAAGCATCCGGAAAAACAGCAAAGGCGGGGAAGCTGTATCCGGTATTGCCATGACGATTTTTATGTTGACAGCCGCCATCACGGCAAAGCATCTGCATCGCAATAATTTATCCGATTCCATGATTGAACCTGCAACACATAAGGAACCTTCCCAGAAAATCTGGATGTACGAGGATGGCACCATCGGTATCGTTTCCACCAAAGGGCAGAACGAGCCTGATAAAAAGGCAAAAATCATCATCGGGGTTAATGAGCAAATAGACGGGGAACCAGACAGTCAATTTTTCTATAACGCCCAGAACGAAGTGAACAGTGCCCCTGTTAAGAGTAAATTCAAAGATTTTCTAGGACTTGAATCCCCCAATAAGCCCATTGTCACTAATTCATGCAAAAAACTGGGGCAAGGCTCGAACATCATCATTAAAAAAGACTGGATCGATATTCGGGAAGGGGGAACTGATCCAGAGGCGAAACCGGACTCACAGATTCTGGTCAAGGGCAATGGTGTGGAAATAAAGGTTAATGACGAACAAGAGAATACATCTTATATCTCCATTGCAAAGTCTTCGGGAAATATTTTTTTAAATAACACGGCAACAAATGAAGGTAAAATTTCCTTGTTTAGCAAGGACAAGATCTCCTTGACCAGCGGAGCGGGAAGAAATATCGAACTGACCGCGACAGGAAACGGCGAAATCACTTTTCAAAGCAGCTCCGTCAATGTCAAGGCCAAAATCATCCACCGGAATCTGGAAGTGCAACTGTAAGAACTGTGTCAGAAAAGGACTGATCCAATTGGAAATTATTAACGACACCCCGTTCACCATTGCCCCGATTCCGGGCCGGATTCCCTTTCCCGGCCATTCCTTAACCTTGGCGGTTAAGGCCACCTATGTGCTGGCACCAGGCAAAAGTTGCGTCCTTTCGTCCGACCAGCTCCGGCCTGCCGGAGATACCTATTATCCCGATGATCCGGGCGGAACCGGGGCGCTCTATTACGGATCTGATTTCACGTACTTTAAGCCTGCAGCAGATTTCCTGCTGGCAGGCACCTGCTGGCACCTGCAGAGCCGGCCGGAAAAGAGCTTTGACGTGGCCTTTGGGGTCGGGAACCGCATCAAGACCCTGATGGTTCCGGGGACATGTTCCGGCATTCCCGGGTCCGGCAGAATATTCGGTCCCATCCCTGTTCACAGCCCCCAGCGGCTTGGCCGGATGGGCCGCTTTGATGGCCGGTGGCAGGTGGACCGGTGGCCCTGGTTCCCCGAAGATTTTGATTTTGCCCATTTCAACCAGGCCTGGCCGGACCAGCAAGTCCAGGGCGGGCTCAAGGGCGATGAGCACCTATATTTCCGCCATCTGGATCGGGATCTTCCGGAATTCAAATCTTCTTTGCCCGGCATCCGGGTCAGGTGTTTTGTTCAGCAATCAGATTGCAAAAAACCAGATTGCAAAAGACCGGAAGGCCCCTTGTTCGCGGAAGTTGCCATGAATCTGGATACCCTGTGGGCCAATACGGATTCAAAGATCCTGATTCTGGTCTGGCGGGGATGGACCACAACGGGATCTGCGGACCATGAAGAGATTGATTATCTTTACATTCTGTCTGAACCCCTGGAAACAAAGGCGCTGCCCCTGGACCATTACCGGGAAAAATTCATCGAGGCCCTGGACCGGGAAAACCGGAAATGGGAACCTGGGCCTTTGCCTCCCGGGCCTGATAAAACAGTCCCTTTACCCCAGGAAACATGGCCATCGGGGCCTGTTCCCTCCAGTCCGGGGAGCGCGGGCACGGTGGCGGATTGGGCAGAGGACGCTGTCGAAGATACCGCAGAAAAGCAAAATGATGAAGTGGCGGCTTTTCTGGCCGGGCTGGATCCTTTGCTTGACGGTCTTGACCCTGTTACCAGACAGGAAGTCCAATCCCGCCAGAAGGCCCTTGTGAATCAGCTCCTGAAAACCGATCCGGAAAAAATTACGGCTGGAAATCTTGAAAATGTCGAAATCCTGAAGCGCAGTGCCTTGGATGACCTGGGCTTCGGCCCGGACCATATCCCTGCACCTTCACCCAAAGCCCGGGCCGAGCAGGTCCGGCTTCTTAGAGCCATGGGCTTGGGGGCGGATGAGATCGACACCCTTGGCCGGGATCCATCCTTTCAGGAGTTCCAGGGCATCATGGCAGCCGCCTTTCCTAAAAGGGGCCTGGATCCTGAAAATCTGGAACCTCTGATCCTTCAGGCCCAAGCATTGTCCCTTTTCCGGGATCAGGCGGATCCTATCGCTCCAGCCCCGGTGGAATCACCACATCCTGAGGTTGCGACTCCGGCGGCGGCACCCCTGGAGTCCGGCGAGTCAGCCGAGCCGAATCTGACCCGAAGGCGGGTTGAAGAACGGGCCGCAGCCAGGGAGTCTTTTCAATCAGAAAATTTTACGGGGCTTGACCTCTCGGGACTGGATCTTTCGGGCCTTGATTTTGCCAACGCCATATTTCACGGGGCTGTACTCCGCCGGGCAAGGCTGGATGACGCCGTTTTTGAAAAAGCCGTCATGACCGGCGCGGATCTCAGGGACTGTCAGGCCCGGGATACCCTTTTTGTGACGGCAACGCTCACAGGGGCAGATTTTTCCGGGGCTGATGCCAGCGGCGCGGATTTTTCAGAAGCGGTCATGGACCAGGCCCGTTTTTCCGGAGCCATTCTCAGGGAAGCCCGCCTTGAAAGGGTGCGCTGCACCCATGCGGATTTTTCAAAGGCGGATCTCACCGGAGCCAGGGCCGCCGATTCGGATTTCTCCCACAGCCGGTTTCAGGAAAGCACCGGGGCCGAGGCAATTTTCCGCCAGGCGGTCCTGAAACATACGGACTTTTCATTCTCAACCTTTGAGGGGGCAAATTTTAAGGGCGCGGATTTGGAAAAGGCCAACCTTGGCGCTTCCAACCTGAAATTCGCCCGGTTCGCCAAGGCCATCCTTACCCGGGCCTGCCTTGTCCGGGCGAACCTATTTCAGGGGAGCCTGAAGGGGGCCAACCTGGACGGTACTGATTTGCGGGGGGCCTGTCTTTATGGGGTGGAGTTCCTCAATTCCCGGTTTAAAAACACCCTGGTGGCCGGAGCCGACCTGACCATGACCAAGCTGGCTGCCGGGAAAAGGAGTTGATCCGCCATGGCTGATAAAGATACCTTTGATTTTAAAAACATGAACTTCAGTGAGCTTTCCTCAGCCTTCCGCAATTTTGGCTCCCGGATGCTGGAAGAAGAAACGGTCCGGCAAAAGGCACGACAGAAGGAATCCTTTGCCGGTGTCATTTTCATGGGACTTGACCTTCCAGGGATGAATTTTTCCGGAATAGACCTGTCCGAGGCCATGATCCTGAATACCTGTTTAAAAGGCGCTGATTTCACCGGAGCGGACCTGTCCGGGACAAAATTTTGTGGCGTGGATCTGGATGGCGCCCTATTCCCGGGTTGTGACTTGTCGGAAGCCGTCATGGAGAACACCACCGCCCGGGGCGCTGTCTTCAGGAATGCTGTGCTGACCTCTTTCTCCGTCACCACATCCTTGACCCTCACAAAGGCCCCGGAGCAGATGACCCTGTCAAAAAAAGCCCTGGATCTGATGCAGACCGACCTGTCAGAAAAAAATCCATTGGAGATGGATATTGACCTGGGGGACCTGGGGCTCTCGGATGAGGATTTTCAACCCGGAAAAAGTTGCTTTGACGGTGCTGATTTTTCATTCTCCCATATGGTTCAGGCCCGGTTTGAGTCTGTGGGGCTCCGGAATTCCGGGTTTTCCCATGCGGATCTGACCCGTGCGGTTTTCAAAGAGTGCCGCATGGCCGGGTCCCGACTGGACCAGACCCGGATTCTCAATACCGGATTTTTTCACACAGATCTTTCCGGGGCGGTGTTTAAAAATGCGGATATCCGGGATGCCGGATTTACCCACTGCACCTTGGACCGGACCGATTTTGCCGAAGCCGGAGTGGCAAGGACCCGCTTCTTTGATGTGGACTTAAAAGCAGTGGTCAATTTCCCGTCCGACCTGGCCGGGTGCGTGATCGCCGAAGCCGACCTCGGGGATCGGGATTTTTCCGGACAGGATCTCCAAGGGATTCGATTCTCCGGGGTGAACCTGAAAAATGCCGGATTCCAAAAAAGCGATCTTTCCCGTTCAATTTTTGAAAACTGCGATATCGGGCATGGGGATTTTTCATCCGCTGTCATGGATAGCGCCCGTTTTACCGGGGTCATGGCCGAAGCAGCCTCATTTCAAGGCGCGGTTTTCAGCCAGGCCTTTTTTTCAGGGTGCAATCTTGGCGCCTGCAATTTTACACAAACGATCTTGGCTGCCTGTTCCATATCCGACACCAGCATGGACAAGGCCATGTTTCACAACGCCGATCTCACCGCCGCTACCATCACGGGGTCAAAGGCCCGGGAGGCCCGTTTTGACCAGGGCAACCTTGAAGATGTCTGCATGTCCCATTCCGACCTGGGCCAGACCTGCTTTGCCGGTGCCCGGCTCACCCGTGCCCGGTTTACATCGGCCGGACTTCAGGGCGCCGATTTCTCATCCACCCGGATGGCCGGTGCTCTTTTCATGGGGGTGGACCTTGGTTCTGCCAATCTCATTGCAGCCGATCTCAGCCGGGTGGAATTCAGGGACACGGTCCTTAAAAATGCTCACCTGACAAACACCCTGCTCAAGACAGTCCGGTTTCATCACTGTGACCTTACCGGACTTGATCTTAATGGGCACGCCTTTTCCGGGGCAGATTTAAGCGGAGCTATGCTGGCCGGGGTGAATTTTGCGGGCTGCACCCTGGAAGATATGGATTTTTCCAATGCCTGCCTTGCCAAAGCTGATTTTTCCATGGCTGTTCTCAAGGACACCACCCTTGCCGGGGCAGACCTTGGCGGGGCCGTTTTTCGGGGCGCCGTGCTGGATTACTGCGATCTTGGCCAGTGCCGGCTGGAAGGATCGGATTTTGAAAAAGCCCGGCTCAATCAAAGCGACCTCCAGGGCAATGATTTCTCCACGGTCAAGATTGTTGGCACGGCCTTTATCCTCTGCGGCCTGAAATCATGCTGTTTTGCCGGGACAGATCTTAAAGGGTGCGATTTCTCCGATTCAGATCTGAGCCTTGCCAATCTCAAGGGCGCGGATCTTTCGTTTTCAAAGCTACACCAGGTGAATTTTTCAGGTGCCGATCTTTCCAAGGCAGATCTTAAAGGAGCCCAGGGCAAATCCGTTGATTTTTCCGGTTCCAGGTTATCCGGGGCCGACCTGAAGGGGGCAATGCTGACATCAGCCCGCCTTGACAAAGCCGAGGCGGATTCGGCTGATTTCTCAAACGCTTTACTGGAAAGGGCCGAATTCAACCATGCCCGGTGCCCGAACGCCTTGTTTCAAAAAGCGGTTCTCTCTTTTTCGGATTTTTCCCATGCCGATCTCAGCTGTGCGGATTTCAGGAGGGCCAATCTGCTCCAGGCCAGGCTTCACCGTATTAAGGATCATCGAACCCTGATGGATGGGGCTTTGCTGACAGATGTCCGGTACACGGATGAGGATCTGGCCCGGGCCGAGGATTACACCCTGCCCAAACCAGGCACCTCTCTTAAAGACTGGCTGAAAGACATTGAATGATGACGTCAATTTAAGGATAAAAAAAACCATGATCCATGCATTAAAATCCCCTGAAGATACCGGGGCTCCCTTTTATTTGAAACCGGCTTTGATCGCCAACATCGATGACGAAACCGGCCAGGTGCTGGTGGCGCTTGGGTCCGGTACGAAAGCAACTGAAACCTTTTCCGCCGTGCCTGCCCTTTCCGGGGGCGGACAGGATCTTTGGCCCGGCCAACGGGTGCTGGTGGCCCGGGGGGAGGATGAAATCCTTTATATCGTGGGAATTCTGGATGCGTTGGGCAGGCGACAGAAAACAGATAAAATCATCCGGTTCGAGAGCGGGGCCAGGGCCGATGTTGTGGGCAATGCCACCGGACTGAAGCTTTATTCCCAAACCGGGGGCCTGGTTTTTGAGTATGACGATGCCAGCGGCAAGTGCCGGGTGAACCTGCCTTCGGGGGACATGGCATTCAGCGCTGACCGGGGCCGGATGGATTTTTTTGCCGCAGAGGGATTCCGGTTTGTTTCCGGCGGCCCCCTGGCCCTGAGCAGTCAGGAGGGGTTATCCCTTTCGGTGAGCGGTCCGGATGAAAAAACGAACAGGTCTTCTATAGAGCTGAAGCCGGGCGTGATGGCGGCGGAGTCGGACCAGGTGGACATCCGTGCCCGGTCAGGACATCTGAATATGGAAAAGGCATGTGTCAAAGGCAACTGGCTGGATTTCACTGCACAGGATATAAGGCTTTCAGCAGACAAGATGGAAACCATTGCCCGGGAAATGGTGCAGCAGGTAAAAGATGTTTACCAGACCGTGGAGGGCCTTTGCCAGACAACAGCCGGGCGGATACGGACCATGGTGGAAGAAAGCCTCCATTTCAAAAGCCGGAAAATTTTTGTCAAGGCGGAACAGGATGTAAAAATCAAAGGGGATAAGATCCATCTGGGATAATTCGTTTCATCACAAGGAGCAATCGTATGACCGCGATTTTTAATGCGCTCACCAAGGCCGGCGGGCAATGCCTCGGCTTTCCCGATGTCTGCCGGGTCCCGGCGCCTCCGGCCCCGGACATCCCCACCCCCTTTCCCAACACAGGGGATTCGGCCCAGGCACGCAAGACCTCCCAAAAGGTACTGTTCGCAGGCAAACCCGTACTCACGGAAAAATCTGAAATCCCCAAAAGCCAGGGGGACGAAGCCGGGGTCAACGGTGGGGTCGTCTCGGGGACCAACATGGACAAAATTATGTTTAAAAAGGGCAGCTCAAAGGTGATCATTGAGGGACACGGCTGCATCCACCTGACTTCTCCCACCAGTCACAACGGTTCAAACGCCAATATGCCCTCAGGGCTTGTGGTGAGCTGCAGCCAGGCCAAAGTTATCGTCGGTCTCTGATCTGCAAATTAAATTATGCAGTTTCATCTCCTTCGATCTTATGGGAATCAAAGGCAATGGTCCCCTGAAAATCATAAATAATGGTCCGGAACCGGCATGGTGCCGGACAAAATTTTTCTGCGGAGCGAATCATGGCGCAGCCGACCTTTTCCAGCACTTCCGGGTATGCAGGCCAGACCATCCCAAAGGCATGCCGGGCCGTGTTGGCGTCCAAGACCTTCCGGGCCAGGTTTTCATCCCAGGTCACGTCTCGGTACTGGGCTCGTACTATTCCAGAACACCATAAGTTGTGCTTTTTAAAATTGAAAACCCACGATATCTTGTGGATTTTCTGCTACGCAGAATGATACGAGCCCAGTGCCCACGTCTCTAACCACATCCGAAAGCCACTCCATGGTGAGCTCGGACTTGGCGGCATGGGTATGGGCAAAGCCCTGGGCCATTTTCAATGCTTTGCCGAAAAACACGGCCAGGGTGGCATGGGGGATTTTATTTTCGGCAAGGCATTTCATGGACATACCGAAAAAATCGCCGATTTGTATAAAGGCTTCTTCATTGAGATCGGTAAAAATCTGCTGGGAAAACCTCTCGCTGCGCCTGCCCGTGGTCAGAACCACATGATCGCATCCACAGGCGCCGGCCACGGACATGGCGAACCGGATGGTGGAGATGTACGCCTGGTGGGACAACGGTTTTACAAGCCCTGTGGTCCCCAGAATGGACAAGCCGCCTTCTATGCCCAGCCGGCGGTTCAGGGTTTTTTCGGCCAGGGCCTCCCCGTTTTCCACAAAAATTTCAGCACTCACTCCGGCATTGCTGTGGTGCCGGCGGAGCAGATTGATGTTTACCGATTTAGGAATCTGTTTTGTAAACAGATACACAAGGGCGGCTTTGACTGCAGCCGCAGCTGCCGTGCCTGTGGTAAATCCTGTTCGTAATGTTTTTTTTCTCTATCCGACAATCCAGTACACCAATCCCACAAAAACAATGCTTGCCACCCTGAACGCCTGGCGGTGTGTGTTTCTGGCAGAGGAGGCGGCAAACACAATATCCACCTGGCTTAAAATTCTTTCACTAATTGCCACACTCCCAAAACAACTTATAAGCATGAATATAACAATTATTTTCTTGATCCCCTCTCTCGATATTTTACATCCATACAATTTTAATCGTCAACCAACGAATGGATGAAGACATCCTCACGCCCGTTTGTGTCATTCTGGACAAGATCTCCTGCAGCGGAGGAAAACACAATGAATTCCCCGCTGCCGCTTATAGACTGATATATCCAGCTATAAAGACTCTCATTTTCCGAAATTTTTCCATAGATATTAACCGTGACCAGTTTCAACTCACCGGTTGTCCGGTCTTTTACGAAAATTTGCTGGCTGCCGTCTACACTTTGATAAACAAATGAAATGTATCTGCCGTCAGCAGAAATAGAAGGTCTCCGGGAGCCCGACAACAATTCCTCCCCCGAACTGCCGACAGATACACGGATGGTTTCACCTGTCGTTAAATCATGAAGGAAAATATCGCTCACGTGATTTGTGTCATTATCAATCAAATTGGTCGATGAGGATTCAAAAACAACATACCTGCCGTCCTCCGAAATTGCAGGAGAATCTCCTCCATAAATACCCACAATACCGGAGCTATCTGCCGACACCAACCGATTTTCTCCGGTATTTCTATCATACACATAAATATCCTGATAGAAATTGTTCGTATCATCCGAAACAACATCCTCACGGGTAACATAGGCCACATAACTGCCATTCCCGCCTATCGAAATATTATCGACAGAATACCCGCCGGTTAAGTAACTCGTTTTCTTCGTTTCCCAATCATACATGAACACTCCTGCCGTCTTTCCGTCTACCAGATTGTTTGCATAGGATTTATAGGCGACAAAATGTCCGGAACCGGATATCGCAGGCATATAACTCATGTCGTCCCCGGCATTTCCCGATTCATCAGCGGATACCAAAGTAGTTTCACCGGTCTTTACAGAATAAAGGAAAACATGGGTTGTTCGATTACCATCATATTCGATGAGGTTTTTAGCAAAGGATTGATACGCCACATACTGGCCATCAGCGCTTATTTGGGGCTTCTCCGAATCCTCATCCCCTTCTTCACCGGAAGCGTTTTCCGAAATCCGTTCAATTTGTCCGGTATCCTGGTCATATAAAAAGATATCAGAGCTATCGTTTAGATCATTATCAACCAGGTCCGAAGCTTCGGATGAAAAAACCACGTAGCGTCCATCCTCGCTTACACAAGGCCACACAATGCCAGAATAAATAGAACTGCCTTCAGATTCACTGCCATCCGCATTAAGGGATATTCTTGTGGTTCTTCCTGGTGAAACGATATAGTCAATAGGATCAGGCCAGTACTGTGTCAACTCTCCTGAGTTATCCATATAGACTTTGAGTTCGGGAGATTCTGCACCCCATTCTCCATAATTTTCGCCAAATAAAACTGATATATTGCAACTCCCCCATGAGTACCGATCGGATGCCCTCATCAGAACGGCATAACAGAACAGACCACTTTCCTCCCGATGATCGATCCATCCCCCTGCAATAAAGCCGTTAACCAGGGATGAACCTGTCAGATCTATTCGGCACACTCCTCTTTCCGAATCCTCAGAGCTAAAAACATTTATAATGTAAAATCCTTCCTCCGGTATTGACACTGAATAACTTCCTCCGGATACGACAGCAACCGGGCCATATATGTTTTCGCGTTCACCGGTGGGCGATTGTTGAAGAACTTCCATGTTTAGGCCACCGATATTCAAATTGGTATCAAACACCGTAACATCAACGGTTACGGGTTCACTTGCACTAAAGGCCAGAAAAACAGGCGTTTCACCATTTTCTTTCAAAACCCCAGACATGGAAAGTGTAACGGTATCCGTAGCCGCCCATGAATTATCGATGTTCATGCTCCAAAAGCCCTCGTCAGACGCTTCCGGCAAGGTTAACGATGCGATGTAGTTCATTTCCGTATTGTTAAAATCAAAAATTTTGATATACGCATCTTTTTCCGGAGTCTCAACATCAACCAATAACTGCCCCCTTACCATTCCACCTTTCCCATCGCTAACCATATAATAACATATAATTCTACCAATAAACCCTTCAACCGGTATGACAGTTATGGTACCATCGCCATTATTAACACCCAGCCCAATATTTTCTATCGTAACTTCTGTGATAGTCAAGGCGTCGCCATCCGGATCAGAGATACAGTCAGACAAGTCAACAGTGATCGCTTGTCCATAATTTGTTGAAACCCTTTCAAACGAACTTACCGGAGGAGAATTTTCTGCCACAGAAAATACCATTTCAACAATTTCACTCTTATTCCCTTTGGCATCCTCCAATTGAAAAGAAATGCGCCATTCACCTGAAGGTGTTGTAATTGTATAAAAATCATCATGGGCATAGGTAAAATCAACCGGATCTTCCAATTCCAAATCCACTGCCACCGGATCTAAAGAAATCCAATTATCATTTTCGAAATACGCCATTGTTGTAATTAACTTACATGCATCCCCGTCCGCATCTTCCCCATGCAATTGAAATCCCAATTGGTTTCCCACCCAAAAAGATTCTGTCGAGGCACTGACTTCAGGGAGGCTGTTATTGATAAGCGTGGCTGAAATGATATTGGGTGGGGTATTGTCATGATCGCTGGAATGGTCACTGCTGCAACCAAAAACCAAAAACAAAATCAACATATATAGGATACCCGTTAACCCTGAATTATATTTTATTTTCATTGGCCGCCTCCCGATGACGTATATTGTTTGGCGAGAGCGTATTCTCTCACTGGCATTCTATTATAGATATCTATTTAAACAACTCATATTCTATACCCCAACGTTTTAAAAAATCGTTGGAAAAGTTCTTATCTTGAGAAAAAACCCCGTCCATGCGTGCCTCAAGGATGCAGCCCGGAACTTGGGAGCGCATGTGATAAAAGCAGTCTTTCATAAATTCAGCAGCACCATTGGAGTCATGGACATTCCCCGGTCGATGGGGCATATCAAAAAACCGCCCAGTCTGGGCAACGGTACAGAATAATGGATAATAACTGCGAGCCCCTTTTTTGACCTTATTGAATCCAATAGCAGAGCCCTCGGCATGGCCTTTGGTAGAAAGGACTGAACCATCAAAATCCATGGTCCGCCTTGAAATTTGTTCCCGCTGCAAACCGCTGATCACAAAGGATCTGGATAATCTGCGAACATTTTCAACGTTTCGGTCATCCAGCAAAACCAGGCTCCGGGAAATGGTTCAGCAGGTAAAAGATGTTTACCAGACCGTGGAGGCCTTTGCCAGACAACAGCCGGGCGGATACGGACCCTGGTGGAAGAAAGCCTTCATTTCAAAAGCCGGAAAGTTTTTGTCAAAGCGGAACAGGATGTAAAAATCAAAGGGGATAAGATCCATCTGGGATAATTCGTTTCATCACAAGGAGCAATCATATGACTGCGTTTTTTAATGCGCTCACCAAGGCCGGCGGGCAATGCTTCGGCTTTCCCGATGTCTGCCGGGTCCCGGCGCCTCCGGCCCCGGACATCCCCACCCCCTTTCCCAACACAGGGGATTCGGCCCAGGCACGCAAGACCTCCCAAAAGGTACTGTTCGCAGGCAAACCCGTACTCACGGAAAAATCTGAAATCCCCAAAAGCCAGGGGGACGAAGCCGGGGTCAACGGTGGGGTCGTCTCGGGGACCAACATGGACAAAATTATGTTTAAAAAGGGCAGCTCAAAGGTGATCATTGAGGGACACGGCTGCATCCACCTGACTTCTCCCACCAGTCACAACGGTTCAAACGCCAATATGCCCTCAGGGCTTGTGGTGAGCTGCAGCCAGGCCAAAGTTATCGTCGGTCTCTGATCTGCAAATTAAATTATGCAGTTTCATCTCCTTCGATCTTATGGGAATCAAAGGCAATGGTCCCCTGAAAATCATAAATAATGGTCCGGAACCGGCATGGTGCCGGACAAAATTTTTCTGCGGAGCGAATCATGGCGCAGCCGACCTTTTCCAGCACTTCCGGGTATGCAGGCCAGACCATCCCAAAGGCGTGCCGGGCCGTGTTGGCGTCCAAGACTTTCCGGGCCAGGTTTTCATCCCGGGTCACATTCTGGACCACATCCGAAAGCCACTCCATGGTGAGCTCGGACTTGGCGGCATGGGTATGGTCAAAGCCCTGGGCCATTTTCAGGGCTTTGCCGAAAAATACGGCCAGGGTGGCATGGGGGATCTTATTCTCACCAAGGCATTTCATGGACATGCCGAAAAAATCGCCGATCTGAATAAAAGCTTCTTCATTGAGATCGGTAAAAATCTGCTGGGAAAACCTCTCGCTGCGCCGGCCCGTGGTCAGGACCACATGATCGCATCCACAGGCGCCGGCCACGGACATGGCGGACCGGATGGTGGAGATGTAAGCCTGGTGGGACAAAGGCTTTACAAGTCCTGTGGTGCCCAGAATGGACAACCCACCCTCTATGCCCAGCCGGCGGTTCAGGGTTTTTTCGGCCAGGGCCTCCCCGTTTTCCACAAAAATTTCAGCGCTCACGCCGGCATGGCTGTGATGACGGCTGAGCACCTGCAGGGCCGATTCACGAATCATTTTCCGGGGGCCGGGATTGATAGCAGGTTCCCCCGGCGAAATTTCAAGGCCGGGTTTGGTGACCATGCCCACGCCTTGGCCGCCGGTGATCTGCACAGCCCCGGAATCAGCAGTCAGCTCCACCACAGCACCTATTCTGGACAGATGTGTAATATCCGGGTCATCCCCTGCATCCTTGACCACAACGGCCCGCACCAGGCCATTGCGGACGGATACCGAATCAACGGGAATCGCAATGACCTGGCCGTTGAGCAGATTTATGTTTACCGATCCGGGAATCTGTTTTGTAAACAGATACACAAGGGCGGCTTTGACTGCGGCGGCAGCTGCCGTGCCTGTGGTAAATCCTGTTCTTAATGTTTTTTTTTCTCTATCCGACAATCCAGTACACCAATCCCACAAAAACAATGCTTGCCACCCTGAACGCCTGGCCCATGAGCAGCATGGAAAGGCCCATGCCCGGCGAAAAAATGCCCATGTACCGGGGAAGCTGATGACGGATGGCCCGGATGGGAAAGGCGATGATGTTGCCCAAAAGCAATGCAATCACTGTCTGTTTCATGGTGATGGTGCCGGCATCCATCAGGGCGCCGGCTGCGGCAAATCCTGCCGTAAACTCCGAGACAAAACTGAGAACCACGACGCTCAAAGACTGGGCCGGAACAAAATTCTGGACGGCAAACCGGGTCATAAAGGTTTCAATGGCATCAAAGGCGCCTGCCGCGGTCAGTACATAGACCACGGTGTAGACCGGAATCACAAAGGCCACAACCCTGGCAAACCGGGCGGGAAGTTTTTCCTTTATGGAGTGCATCAGCGGTCTTTTCTTTTTTGAAACGCCCTGGGTGTTTCCGGCATAAGCATCTTCACTCTCTATTTTTTGGGGCTCTTTGCCCCCCACAAAAAAGTGTCCGAACAGGACAAACGCAAATGTGCGAACACAGGTGGCCAGAAAGGTTAAAAGGAAATAGAGCAGTCCTGCCGTACGGGTTAAGGGCACCACAATAAAAAAAGTGGTGGGAAGGTGCAGAAAATAGGCCGGAAACTGATTGATAAAGTTGGTCAAAAAAAGCTGCCGCCTGGTAATCTGATTTTCCTTGTAAAAATCCAGGAGCATGGCATTGGCCGACACCCCTGAAAAAAAGGCCGCGGTGAATGCGGCGGAACACCGATGCCCCAGGTTGGCAAATCTGAAGACCGGGGCCGCAAAAATTCCCAGTTTGCGGGTCCAGCCCGTGTCATCAATGGCCTGGGCCACCACAAGACCGATGCCGACATAGGCCAGCATCCGGGAAAGCGGCCAGAGCAGACGCCTGGGCAGCTTTGCCGCGGTAACGCCATCCACCCAGACAAGCCCTGCGGCAATCACGGAAACTGTGATCACAAGCCCGGCTAAAAGCGCCAGGGCGTTATTCTGTTTCTTTCTTGTCTTGGACACAAAGCCCGCTTTTCTTAGATATGATCAGGGTCCAGTAATCTGGTTTTTTCTTCTGAAACACATCCATATCGCTGATAATCTGTTCGCCTTCAAGCCCGCACCTGACAATCCCCACGCTCTTGTCGGCCATTCCGGCCTCATCCAGGGCCTTTGTGATGTCATGGGCATTTCTATACGCTTTAAGAAAAACCACATTGTCTGCACGGTCACTGAGCTTGCGGAACTTGTCCCCGCCCGTGACCCCGGATACAAGCATCATGGATTCCTCTCCTTCCACCAGAGGCGTGTTGATGCGGGCTGCGGCCGCCTGGTAGGAAGTGATGCCCGGGATGGAGCAGATTTCAATGTGCGGGGCAAGTTTCTGGATATGTTTAAGCACATACCCGTAGGTGGAGTAGGTCAGACAATCCCCAAGGGTGATGAAAGCCGCATTCTTACCTTGTTCCAGTACCTTGATGACGGTTCTGGCATTATCCTGCCACGCTGCCTCCATGGCCTTCTTGTCCCGTATCATGGGAAAGGAAATCATTTGAATGGGCACACCGGCCTTTAAATGGGGTTTGGCGATCTCCACCGCCTGGCTGTGAGTGTTTCTGGCAGAGGAGGCGGCAAACACAATATCCACCTGGCTTAAAATTCTAACGGCTTTCAAGGTGATGAAATCCGGGTCTCCGGGCCCCACACCGATGCCGTACAAAATGCCCTGGGCCATTTTACCTCCTTTCACCGGCAATCTTCTCTCCTGCAATTAAAGCCAACGCATTAATCACACTAGCCGCCACATTGGAACCACCTTTGCGACCTACATTT
Source organism: uncultured Desulfobacter sp. (assembly GCF_963665355.1). Taxonomy (GTDB): domain Bacteria; phylum Desulfobacterota; class Desulfobacteria; order Desulfobacterales; family Desulfobacteraceae; genus Desulfobacter. The sequence continues at coordinate 948,233 of NZ_OY762229.1, read as the reverse complement.
GAAATATATGGAATGCCGGTTTTCATCAGGTCTGCCTTGGATTCCGCCGCATTGACGAATCCCACGGGAAGTCCCACAACAAGGGCCGGCTCAGCCTGTCTCTTATTTATCATATCCAGCAGTCGAAGCAAAGCCGTGGGGGCATTACCCACCACATAAATACCGTTTTTCATCATGAATCTGGCGTGTTCCACAGCCACATGGGCCTTGGTCACCCCTCGTTTTTTGGCTTCCGCCGCCACCTGGGGATCCGCCATAAGGCATTCACAACGGCCGCCAAAAGCCGCCAAAGGTCCTTTGCGGATACCGGCCTTTGCCATATTGGTGTCCGTGATTACGGTGAACCCGTTGCGGATGGCTTTGATGCCTGCGGCCACGGCATCCCCGGAGAACCTGGTCATCTCCATGTATTCAAAATCCGCTGTGGTATGAATCATGCGGCGCACAATGGTCCATTCATCCGGGGCAAAATTGTGGGGACCGGCCTCCTGGTCAATGATGGCAAAACTTTTTGCTTCAATTTCATGGGGCTTCATTTTTCTGGGAATTTCCTTTCACTTTGATATTGAAAACACGCCTGTACAAAATTTCGGGGCACGTCCGGGTTGCTTTTAAAGTGCAGGTGCAGATAGCTGCCAAGGGTCCGGTTGACTGCAAATCCCGGCACGGCACGCATGCTGCCGGTCCGGTCACTGGCATTATAAACGCTTTTTTCCATATGGTCATCCAGACCGGAGTAATGGAACTCATGCCCCCGGGCTGTAACACCCGCAGCCCCCAGGATCGTGTCCCGGTTCAAGGTGATTTCCCGATATCCCAAAGCCCGCAAGGTTTTGGACATGCGGCAGGTAAATCCAAAACAGCCCACCATGTCATGGCATTGTCCGCTTAAGTCCTCCAGGGTGCGGCACAGGGCCATGAATCCACCGCATTCGGCATAAATGGGCATCCCGTTTTGACTTGCCCAAAAAACAGCCTGTCTGAATCCGGTATTGTGAGTAAGAGTTGCGGCATGCAGTTCAGGGTATCCGCCCCCCAAATACAGGCCGTCTATGTTGTCCGGAAGACCGGGATCTGCAAGGGGCGAAAAATAAATAATATGTGCACCGGCCTGTTCCAGCAGTTCAATATTTTCAGGATAATAAAAACAAAAGGCCGCATCCCTGGCCACGGCGATGCGTACGAACGATTTTATCTTTTTCGAAGCTGTCAATGTGTATGCGGGGGTGTATGCGGGGGTGTATATGGGGCGAAACGGCAGTGAGTCCAGCAGCGCATCAAGATCCATGGCGCTTTCCACCAGATCAGCCAGGTCATTTTTCATCTTGCGTGAAAGGCCATGATCGTGGCTGGTGACAAGGCCCAGATGCCGGGAAGGGATTTCAATGTCCTGATTGCGGCCCACCCCGCCCAGGCACGGCATCTTTACATTGCCCTCCAGGGCCTGGGTCAGGTAGTCCAGATGGACGGGGCTGCCCACCCTGTTGAACACAACCCCTGCAAATTTAAGATCCGGGTCAAAGTTTTCAAACCCCTGGACCAGGGCTCCTGCGCTCCGGGCCATGCTCCGGGCATCCACCACCAGCAGCACGGGAAGGTCCAGCCATTTGGCCAGCTGGGCCGTGGAACCGGCCTCGCTTTTTCCGTCATACCCGTCAAACAGCCCCATCACCCCTTCCACCACGGCAATGTCGGCCTGGCGCGTGTTTTGTTTAAAAATCTCCAGGTTTGTCTGTTTTTCCAGCATCCACCCATCGAGATTCCGGCCGGCAACGCCTGTGATGGCGGTGTGGTGCCCCGGATCAATGAAATCAGGACCTGTCTTAAAGGGTGCCACACGCAGTCCCCGGCGCCGGAATGCCGCCATCAGCCCCAGGGTTATGGTGGTTTTTCCGCACCCGGAGTGCGTTCCTGCCACCACGATCCCCCTCATTGGGCAGCGCCTTTGTCAAGCAGCCCGGGATAAAGAATCTCTGCAATGGTGTGAATGCCCTTGAGCAGATCCATGGTGGGACGGGATACGATTTTTTCATCCACAATAAAGATCTGATTTTCCTTTACCGCCCGGATCACATTAAACCCTGGCTCATCTTTAATCATCTCCAGGGTGGGCTGGTTCATGGTGCCTTTCTGGGCAAGATAGACATCAATCTCATGGGCATGGGATAAAATGCGTTCCTTGCCGTAAAAGGCGATATTGGTGCCCCTGACGGACGACGCGTCCCGGGCAAGGTTCACCCCGCCTGCTGTTTCCAGGGCAAAGATGGCCATGGAGCCGGGTGTAAAGGTTTTCATCCGGGAATGAATGGCCTCAAAATAGACCCGCTTTTTATTGGGAAGCGCACGGGTCAGGGTCCCAATTTTTGCAACTTCATCCTTGAATGAGGCGATCATCTGCCGTGCCCGGTCACCTTTGCCGGTCAGGGTACCCAGAACCACCCAGTAATCAAACATTTCGTCCAGACTGCCGGGCTGAAGGGAGACAACAACAATACCTGCTTTTTCCAGGCCCTTGACCAGCGCAGCATAGGCCCGGTCGATCATGGGCCGGATCAAAACCAGGTCCGGCCGGGCAGCCAGAAACTTTTCAAGTCCGTCATGGTAGGAGTATTCCGGTTTGCCCGCCCACTCGTCCATGGGACAAACCCCGATGATTTCATCGTTAAGCCCAAGGGTCTTCAAATTCAGAGTATGGGCGCCGTACAGGCTGATAATCCGGGTAAAGGGTGCATCAACCTGAATGCTGCGCCCCGCAGCATCGGTAACCGCATTTCCGGCATGGCTTGGCACCGGCACGGCCAAGGCCGGAACAACTGAAAAAAATATGACCATGATCAAATTTTTAATTTTCACTATAAAAAGACCACCTGTTTGCAATTGATGCGTTCATCGTAATAGACCCTGGACGATACTTGAAAGACCTTATGAATTACCGATTCGGTTAACACCTCATCCACCGTCCCATGGGCTTGGACCCGACCATTTTTTAAAAAGAGCAGAAATTTGCAGAACCGGGCGGCCAGATTGATATCCTGCATGACACTGATGACCGTGAGCCCCTTATTTTTCACCCTGTCCGCAGCCAGAGCCATCAGCGCCAGGGTATGGCGGATGTCCAGATTGGAGGTGGCCTCGTCCAGAATCAGGCAGGCGGCGTCCTGGGCCAGGGCCCGGGCAAACACCACCCGCTGACGCTCCCCGCCGGACAGTTCCGTAACCAGGCGCTGGGAAAAATCATGGATCCCCGTGGCAGCCATGGCCTGGTCAACCAGGTCCCGGTCCTTTGCATCCGGGGCACTGAACCGGCCCAGATGGGGATACCGGCCCATCATCACCACCTGATACACGGTAAAAGGAAAGTTCACCTGGAAATCCTGGGGCACCAGCGCACATTGTTTTGCCAGTTCGTTGGCGCTCAACCCAGCCAGAGGCCGATCATCCATAATGATACTGCCTTTTCCCGGTTTTAAATGCCCTGTGATCAAATCAAGCAGGGTGGTTTTTCCACTGCCGTTGGGGCCAAGCACACCATGGAAACAACCGGTCTGAATTTCAAGGCTGATGCCTGAAAAAATGGGCCGGTTTTCATAGGAAAACCAGATATCCTTTAATGTGTATCCCATGGGCTTTAGAACTTTTGTGTTCCGGAAAACTGCCGTTTAAACACATAACAAAAAAAAGGCCCCCCGATCAATGCCGTGAGCACCCCAATGGGCAGTTCCCAGGGCAGGACAGCCCGGGTAAAGGTGTCCGCACCCAGCAGCAGCACCGCCCCTGCCAGAAGGGACACCGGCATCAGCCACTGGTTGTCCGCGCCTAGGACACCGCGCATCATATGGGGCACTAAAAGCCCCACAAACCCGATAATGCCGGACACGGACACGCACACTGCCGCCATGAGGGACGCGGTGGCCAAAAGAATCAGACGGGATTTTTTTACATCCACACCAAGGGAGGCGGCGGTCCTGTCGCCTAAAGCCATGAGGTTCAAGTCCCGGCCAAAACACAGACACACCGCGGTGCCAATGCCAACAAAGATAAATGAGATCCCCACATCCATCCAGGTCCTGGAGACAAAACTGCCCAAAAGCCAGAAAATAATGACCGAAACCCGTTCGTCAGCCGCATATTTTAAAAAACTGATCCCGGCTGAAAGAATGGCGGCAACGATAATCCCCGAAAGAATCAAATTGTTGGACGAATACCCGCCGGCAGTGCCGCCGGACAGATACAGCACCACAACCAAAGTCATAACGGCACCGGCAAAGGCGCACAAACCCACACTCAACCCCGGAAAGAAGCTCATGTTGAAAAGAAAGGCCACGCAGGCCCCAAAGGCAGCCCCTGCTGAAATACCCAGGGTATAGGGATCTGCCAGGGGATTTCTCAAAATCCCCTGGAACACCACCCCGGAAACAGAGAGCCCGGCCCCCACAATGGCGGCCGTAAAAATCCTGGGGAGACGAACATCCCAGATAATGGCCGAAGCCAGGGCGTCCGCGGGCTGCCGTCCCGAAAGTTGTTCCCAGATCACGACCACCACCTGTACAAAAGACAGATGAACCACGCCCATGGCCGCAGACAAAACAATGACCCCGCCCAGCAGCAAGCCAAGACCTATCGTCACCCGGGCGGGGGAACTTTTTATGCCTGTTACAGCCGGCAACGTTAATAAACTTCCTTTCAGCTTTTCTTACTTGAAATGGGCCATTGCCTTTGCCAGCTGCCCCACCCAGATGTCGGCAAATTCATCATATTCAGCCGTACCTTTAAGCACGGTCTCACACAAGAATCCCGCTTTGGTAAGCTGGGATTTCCAGGAGTCTTCCTCGTCGCCGGCCATATCATTTTTGGCATGATCACCGGCAACCGACATAAACGGCATCACCCAGATTTTTTTGGCTTTTTTTGCCGTAAGCCAGGCAATTACATCTGAAAGTTCAGGATACCCTTCCACGGTGCCCATGATGATGTTGGGATCTTTTTGCTGAAGCTGCCAGTTCATGGCAGAGTAGTAAATATTTCCCGGATGGTGGGTGCCGTGACCCATGAGCACAACAGGTTCATTGGCCTTACGCGCCCCGGGCAGCGTGGCGATGACGGCATCCACAGCCCTGGCAACCGTGTCCTGGGCACCCAGCATGGGAAAGCCCAGGATGAGCTTGTCAAACCCACCGGGCATGGCCTTGAAACCATTCACGGTCATGGTCAGTTCATGGTACTCTTCCCCCGGTATGGTGTGAAGGGATTGAACCGCCACATGGGTGTACCCTTCATCCATCATTTTGGCCAGGGCTTCGGCCGGGGAAAGAATATTTTCACCCTGCTTGGCCAGTTTATGGCGGATGATATGGGAGGTATAGGCCCAGAATACATCAACGCCGGGAAACGCCTTTTTCACTTTTGCCTCAATGTTTTGAAAAGAGACCTTTGCCGAGGCCTCACTGGTACCGAACGCCACCAGAAGAATGCCTTTTTTCATCGGTCTTGCTTCCTTGTGGGCGTAAACATTTGCTGCACACAACACCATGGCCAACACGACTGCCGCAGAAATCAACTTTCTCATACAACTTTCTCCTTATCTTCCTGGATTTAAGAAAAATGCGTTGTAAGCCGTCCGGAACCCCCAGCGCGCCCAAAACAAAACAGCCCTTCAAGCCTGTTATGACTTGAAGGGCTGCACCCAGTTTTCTTGGCCCTGTATTTGGTTATGGCAACATCAGCGGCTCCCTCCGCACAACGCAGGTCATCTGTTCAGGCAGGTCTTCTGGCTCCCGGATCATCCAAACGCCTGCGCCTTCCCATTCGCCTTGAAACTGAAACGAACAGTGGCTATGTGCAGGTTTTGTCCCCGGTTACAGCGGCGGGACCGCTTCCGATTCTAACGGAATTCCCTGTTAGGCCCCAACGGGCACCTCAACACGGGCCCATAATCGCCCAATAAAATACCTGTGTCAAGGACGGACTTGATTAATCCGCAACGGTTTACATTTATAAATCAGGCCTTATAATACCCTGGCATTAATGACTTTTGGGAATTAGAAAATGATAAAAAAAGATATATTTAATCATGATGTAAAAGCCCAGTTCCAGGCCTCGGCCAATGAACGGATGTACCGGTTCTTCATGGCGGATGACCAGATCAAAGGGGTGGTGGTACATGCCACCCGGATGGTCAAAGAGATGCAGGCAAACCATGATCTTGGCCCTTTGGAAACCCTGGTCCTGGGCCAGGCATACATTGCAGCCGCCCTGTTGAGCGCGCCCTTGAAGGGACGGGACCGAATTGCAATGAATATCCAGTGTTCCGGCCCCATAAAGGGCCTTGATGTGGAGGCCAATGCCTTTGGAGAGATCCGGGGGTATTTAAAGGCCAACCCCATAGAAGTGGAAAATCCCGAAAAAATCAAATGGCTCTCCACCCTTTACGGGGCAGGTTTTTTGTCGGTAACCCGATACATAGAGGATGCCAACCGACCCTACACCGGCCAGATTGCCCTGGTCCACGGGTCCATTGCCGAAGACCTGGCTGAATACTTTCTGACTTCGGAACAGATTCCTTCCGGCTTCACTCTGAGCGTGGCTTTTGATGACAATGAAAACGTTACCGGTGCCGGCGGTATCTTTCTGCAGGCACTGCCGGGTGCACAGCCAGAGAATGTTGCCCGGGCCGAAGCCATGATCCGGAAAATTGACACGTTAGGCCACTGTTTCGCCTTCGATCAAACCGACCATACACCGGAGTCCGTCATCGAAACCGCTTTTGCCGACTTGTCCCCCAGACCTCTGGGCAGTTCCCGGGTTGAGTTTTACTGCCGTTGCTCAAAGGAGAGAATGGCAGACTACCTCAAGCAGCTGCCCGGAGAAGACCGTACCGACATCCTGGCCAACGGTCCCTTCCCCTTGGAGCTCAGATGCCATCACTGCAATTCAGTCTATGGGTTCAGTAAAGAAGAATTAGCCAACGTTTTTAACTAAACGCCCGAGTCCCGGATGCCGCAAGAGATCTCAGGTGAGCCAAAAGCGCCTGCTCCAGCCGGGCAATCAGATCTGAAGAAGGGATGCCGCCCAGCAGAACCGGAATAACGTCCAGTTCCAGTATGGCGGCGGCGGCAGCCGGAAAATTCAAATCATAAACCATCCCGGCCTGGAAGATCCTCATGCCATTGAGCGTGTTGACATGTCTTAAACTATTTTGGCGTGTTTCAAGAAGGGATAGAGCAACCTTTTCCGGTATTTTGCCGTCATCGTGCAGATCATGGGTAATAAAGCTGTGACTTAACTCCAGATTCAGATAATGGTCTTTCATCACATAAAAAATATCCATCTTGTCGGCATCCCTGAGCAGGCGGGCCAGAAGATCTAAATCACGCCCAAGATTTGAGGAAAGCCGGGGGCGGTTATGCAGGGCCACGGCCCGTAAAATCAGCTGCCTGTCTGTAACGGATAATCGGGAAAGAATGTTGCTGCGCACTATTTCCCGGCAGCTCAGGGCGGCATGATTTTTGGATCGGGCATCCGAATAGGTATGAAAAACAGCAAACTGGGGAAACCGGCCCATATCATGAACCATGGCAGCAGCACAGGCCCGGACAGTTGTCGGGCCGTCGAGACCAAGGGATGCGCAAAGCATTTCCATGGCCCTGCAGACCCGGGTCGTGTGCTCCTGTTTGAGCACAAACGGGTAGGGATCTTCGGCCCTGTCAACAAAGGGCATGGTATAGGCATAAAACTGTTTTTCTATTTGTAAAAAATCGTCGGGGGTCATTATGGATCAGGCCTGTTTACAAACAATGGGGGGGAACACTTTAAATCATATAAGCTTACCGGTCTGCCGGTGCAACAGCTGTCTCTTTTCTGACAAAAAGCATCATGATAATACCGCCCAGGACAAAGAAGATAAATGCCGCCATCAAAGGATCATCGCCTGTGGGAAGAATATTGATGTTGGTCTGGACTACCACGTTTTCAAGGCAGACCACTTCTCCGGCCTGTTTTACATACTGCTGGGCCATGAGCACGGTCTCTTTAAAGGGCCACAGGGCATAAAGAGATCCTGCCATCAGACCGCCCAAAAAAGCCATGGTGGGATTATAATATCGGGCAAGGACAAAACTGACCAGCCGGGCAAACAAAAGACCGCCCACCACCACCCCCAGGCCGAATATGCCAAGAAAGATGAACGTCTCCAGATGCAGGGATTTTAATTCGGAGATGGCCGAAATCACATCAAAATAGGCACCCATTAAAATCAGCACCAGTGAACCGCTGATGCCCGGCAGCACAGTGGCGGAAATGGCAAGGGCTCCGCACAGTGCAATGTACAGATAATCCCCCGAAGAATATCCTTGGACAGATGAAACGGTTTTTTCCGATTCAGGCCCGGAATGATCCAGACCGGCGGCAGGAACGGACTGAACCTGATAGGCCCGGGCCAGATGATCGGACTTCATCTTGATTTTGTCATAGGGGTTTACCATGGCAGATACCCACACGGTGATGCCGATCCCGGCCAGAAGACAAACAACGGCCCAGGCATCAAACCTCTTGAGCATTTTTACCGGAATAATGATGGAGACCAGAATCAGCCCGAAAAAAAGCGAATAGGTGACACAAAAATGGTGAAGCAGAAGATATTTCATCAGGCTTGACAGGGATAGAATGGCCACAGCAGTACCGGCGGCAAGTTTAAACAGGAAAAAGAAACCATTTTGGGTAAAAAATACAGATAAATTTTTAATTCCCTGAACCGGGTTCGTGAAACAGGAGAGAACAAGTCCAAGGCATTTCAGAATAAAGGATTTATTGATCCGGTTTAAGGTTGAAAATACCCGTTCATATATCCCGAAAACCAGCAGAAAGGTTCCGCCGGAAACCCCGGGAATAATATTGGCAACGCCCAGACAAAACCCCATGAGCAACTCTTTGATGGTTGTCAAGGAGGAAGAAGAAAAGAACATGAAAAGTTACCTCTTTTAGATTCGGGCCAGGATATTTAGTTCAGAATATTCAGGTCAGTTCAAGATATCGGTCGTCAATAGCGTCCAAACACGGGTTTAAGTTCAGCAGGAATTACGCTGACCACCCGTGTTCGCCGATAAGCTTCACAAAACGGCATCCCCCAAGATTAACGGTTCTGATGCCGGTGCTGGTTTTCTCAACACGCAAAAGCTCCTGGACATGCAGCCCCCCCACGGGTATGACCAGGCGGCCGCCCTCGGCAAGCTGATTCACCAAAGGCTCGGGGACCTGGTTTCCCCCGGCCGTGACAATGATGGCGTCAAAGGGGCTTTCGGCTTTCCAGCCCTGGGTGCCGTCGGAATACCGGGTTACGATGTTGTGGTATCTCAGACGGTCAAACAGCTTGCGGGTCTGTAAATATAAGGTATTATTCCGCTCAATGGTATATACCTTGTAAACAATGCGCGACAGCACAGCCGCCTGGTATCCGGACCCTGTGCCGATCTCAAGCACACGTTCCTGGCCTGTGAGGGCCAGGCTCTGGGTCATCTCGGCAATGATAAAAGGCTGGGAAATTGTCTGCCCCTCACCGATGGGAAGCGGAAAGTCCCCATAGGCACTGTCCACCAGGGCTTCGCTGACAAACAGGTGGCGGGGAACATGGGTCATGGCCTGGATCACCAGAGGATCACTTATGCCCCTGGCGATGATCTGGGTTTCCACCATATCCCTGCGCCAGCGCGAAAATTTTGCGGGTTCATCACTCATGGCTTTTTAATAGCAGCAACCGCCGGGGGCGTCAAGCTTTAGAAAACGAGTTTAAAGCCCGTAACCAAAGCGGTTGGGGGATTTTTCATCCGCACATCTTTCCCTTGCATTTGGACGTAAGTAAAAGTACATAAACAGCCATGGATAAAACGTTAAAAATGAAGGTCACCGTATTTGTCGCAGTTCTGTTTTTTATACTCGGCACTGGCGGATACATGGCCATTGAAGGCTGGGGCATCCTTGATTCCGCCTATATGACGGCCATTACCCTGAGTACGGTGGGTTTTCTGGAAGTCCACGACCTGTCGGACGGTGGGCGGCTGTTCACCATTCTTCTGATATTTACAGGTGTGGGCTACTTTCTTTATATGGGCGGCGTTTTCATCAGTTCCGTGGTGGATGGTGAAATTAAACGCATGCTGGGGAGACAGCGTTTGGACAACAAAATAAAAAAATTGAATAACCATTACATTGTCTGCGGATACGGCCGCATCGGAAGGGTCCTTTGCAAATTCGTGGCTGAAGACACCAAGGACCTCGTCGTCGTAGAACAAAGTGAGGAGCTCAAAGAGACCCTGGAACAGGATAAAATCCACTATATCATCGGAGATGCCGGAGACGAGGATGTGCTGGAAAAAGCCGGGATCAAACGGGCCAGGGCCATAGTGGCAGTTCTTGCAACAGATACAGCAAATGTGTTCCTGGTGCTCACTGCCAGACAGCTCAATCCCGACATCTATATTATGGCCCGGGCATCAAACCCCATGGTGAGAAAAAAATTCTATGTGGCCGGTGCCAACCAGGTGGAATCCCCCTATGATATCGGTGGGGTTTCCATGGGTTTAAAGTTGCTGCGCCCCACGGTTTCCAACTTTCTGGATACAGCGCTGTCCCGGCAAAGCGATGCCATCCAGATTGAGGAGGCATTTGTACCGGAGACATCGGACTATGTAGGAAAACAACTTAAAGATTCGGGTATCCGGCAGAATTACAATCTGATTATCATTGCAATCAAAGAGAAGTCCGGCCACATGGAATTTGCCCCCCATTTTGAAACCATTATCCACCCCCGCGACACTCTGATTGTCATGGGCAAGACCGCAGATTTAACGGCGTTCAGGCGTGCGTTGGGCAATAGTTAAATTTTGTAAATAACCCGGGTATCGGTAATAATAATGTCCACTGTATATTTTCTTGATTCCATCTGAATCTGGTCTACAATCTGCTCTTCATACGCCAGAGAAACCTTGCGGCAGGTTTCCGGCAATTTTGTTATCAGCTTTGAGTAATAGTTGTTGCCGAATCCCATGCGCCCGCCCTTGTCATCAAAGGCCAGGCCCGGGATAATGGCAATATCCACATCATCCAGGGCGATTTTTTTACACCGTTCCGGATTGGGCTCAAGCATGTCGTGGGCATTGGTAATAAGATCCCTGTCAAAATGACTTATTTTGTACAAAAGAAAAGTATTTTTAACATCCGTAAACACTGGAAGAATAACACTTTTTTCAATTTCCATGGCCTTGCGAATAATCTTTTCCGTAGGAATTTCCTTACTTCCGGGCGGATAGAGGAGTACCTGCTGGGATTCCAGGAAATTTGCAAAGTCAAACAGTTTATTTTCAATGGTGTTGTATTTTTCTTCAACCTGTTCCGGGGACAGGGCATTCATACGTTCCGCCACAAGGCTTAACACACTGTTTTTACCGCTTTTAGTTTCATCCATAGTCACATTCCTTAATTAGTGCGCAAAAAGTTTTGAGAAATATTATACACTGTTGGGGAATTGTCAACCGGCAATAATCGTTGACTGTTTACATAGCCCGTGTTATCTGAATACAATTGTAAAAATATTATAACCAGCCACCTTTCAACCCTATAATCATGCAGGACAAAAATCAAAAATGCTTGATATTAAATTGATTAAAAACAACCTGGACACTGTTGTCCAGGGCATGAAAAAGCGCCGGGCTGATATTGACTTCTCCCCGTTCCTTGAAAATGAGGAAAAAAGGAAATCCCTTTTAGTTGATATTGAAGAGTTACGCCATCTAAGAAATACTGTTTCTGATGAAATTGCCCAAATGAAGAAATCCGGCCAGGACGCCCAGCCAAGCATTGATAAAATGAAAGGCGTTTCTGAGCGAATCAAGGAAATGGACAAGGATCTCAACGAGTTGGATTCATGGATCAAGGATTTCCTTATTCATATTCCCAACCTGCCCCATGAAGATGTTCCCACGGGAAAAGATGACACTGAAAACCGCCTTGAAAAAACATGGGGAACGCCCAGGTCCTTTGATTTTGAGATCAAAGATCATGCCGACATTGCCGAAGGCTTAGGAATTCTCAATCTTGGGTGTGCCGCAAAGCTTGCCGGCTCCAGATTCCCTTTGTATCTGGGTGCTGGCGCCCGTCTGGAGCGGGCTTTAATCAACTTCATGCTGGATATTCACACTACAGAGCACGGATATAAGGAAGTCCTGCCTCCCTTTATCGTAAACAGGGAAACCATGACCGGTACGGGCCAGTTGCCTAAATTTGAGGAAGATCTCTTTAAACTTGAGAACTGGGATTACTACCTGATCCCCACATCAGAGGTACCCATGACCAACATCCCGGCCGGAGAGATCCTGGATGAATCCAAACTTCCCTTGAAATATACGGCATTTACCCCCTGTTTCAGGTCCGAAGCAGGCTCCTACGGCAAAGACACCAAGGGGCTGATTCGCCAGCACCAGTTCAACAAGGTGGAAATGGTGAAAATAACCGCCCCCGAGACCTCATTTGACGAGCTTGAATCACTGCGGGCCAATGCGGAAGATATACTCCAGCGCCTGGAACTGCCCTACCAGGTGGTCACCCTGTGCACCGGGGACCTGGGGTTTTCCGCCACCAAGACCTATGACCTTGAAGTGTGGATGCCCGGCCAGGATAAATACAGAGAGATCTCCTCATGCTCCAACTGTCTTGATTTTCAAGCCAGGCGGGCAAATATCCGGTTCAGACGGGAAAACACTAAAAAACCCGAGTTCTGCCACACCCTCAACGGGTCCGGACTGGCCGTGGGCAGAACCTTTGCAGCAATACTTGAAAACTATCAAATGAAAGACGGAACCGTCCAAGTCCCCAAGGCACTGGTACCGTATATGGGAGGGATAGAAGTAATTAAACATGAATCTTAATTTATTCCCTGAGGATATCAGACCATATATCATCCCCTCGCCCAAGGGGGAAATGTACTATAAATGCCTTGGCTGCGGTGCAGAATACGGCATCCAGGAACTTTTGTATGTGTGTCCGGCCTGCAATCAGGTACTGCTGATCCATGACCGGAACAAAGATAAACTCAAAGACATTCCGGGTGAAACCTGGCAAAAAATTTTTGATTACCGCAAAATGCTCAAGGTCCCAGCCCTGAAAGGGATTTACCGGTACCATGAATTCATTGGCCCCAGCATCCCCCTTGACTCCATCATCTATCTGGGTGAAGGACATACGCCGATGATCGAAGCCAATACCGTGCTCCAGGAAAAAACAGGATTAAAGTTTTACTACAAAAACGACGGCCAGAACCCGTCCGCCTCATTTAAGGACAGGGGCATGGCCTCTGCCCTGTCCAGCATAAAGTATCTTATTGACCAGGGACTTGTCTCCGAAGTGATCTCGGTATGCGCCTCCACAGGCGACACATCGGCATCTGCGGCCCTTTATGGCTCCTATTTTGGGCCTGAAGTAAAATCAGCTGTAATTCTGCCCCATAAAAAAGTCACCTCAGCCCAACTGGCCCAGCCCCTGGGAAGCGGTGCCAGGGTTTTTGAAATACCAGGAGTTTTTGATGACTGCATGAAAGTTGTGGAGTATCTGTCCTCAAGCTATCCTGTGGCACTGCTCAATTCCAAAAACGCATGGCGGATTCTGGGACAGGAGTCCTACGCCTATGAAATTGCCCAGGACTTTGACTGGGATATGGATAAAAAAGTGGTCATGGTCCCCGTCGGCAATGCCGGAAATATCTCCGCGCTCATGAACGGCTTCTTAAAATTTTACAACACGGGCATCATCAAAAAACTGCCGAAAATCATCGGGGTGCAGTCTGAACACGCCGACCCAGTATACCGTTATTACCTTGAGCCCGATGAAAGCAAGCGCGAATTTATTCCGGTCCAGACCCAGCCAAGCGTGGCCCAGGCCTCCATGATCGGCAATCCTGTATCCATGCCCAGGGTGATTCAGATTGCCCGGGAATATGATGCCACCAGCGGTCATAAAAATGTTTTCGTGGTCCAGGCCAAAGAACAGCAGATCATGGACTGGCAGCTTACAGCCAACCAGAACGGACATATCACCTGTACCCAGGGTGGCGAATGTCTTGCAGGTATGGTCCAGGCAAAGGCATTAAACCTTGTGGATGACAGCGAAACCGTAATTCTGGACGCCACGGCCCATGCCATTAAATTCTATGCTTTCCAGGACCTTTATTTTAAAGGTGAACTGGCAGACGGCTATGGCATTTCATCAGACAGCCGGTTTATCAATTTACCGGATTTTGTTTCACCCGATGATCCCGAATTGATTCCAAGCCAGGAGAAACCCCTCGGGCCATCCCAGTTCCAGAAATTTGTAAAGGATGTCTCCGAAAGAATAGCTGCCCGTTTAGGGTTTTGATTCATGTCTTTTTTCCGGGCCAGCATATATTGTCTTGTTATCTGCCCGGTCATACTGGTTCTTATCACCCCTTGCCCCGGCTTTTCAGCCCAAGGGGTGAAAACCAGTTTTAAAACCTACTCCCTGTTCACCTACAATGACCGCAGTTATCTTTGCGAACCCTACCTGGTTCAGAAGGATGAATGGCTGTATAAAATTTTACGCCAGAAAGGAGAAATATCCTCATCGGATTTTCCGCTGTTCCTAAAAATATTTAAAACCATTAATCCGCAAATCAGCAATATTGACGCCATCTCTCCGGGCAGTCGGATTCTGATTCCCCTTAAACCGGTGGATAAAAACGATTACGAACACGACAATAACGGAACCGTTGAGGTTCCGGTACTGGAATTCAGTGCCCAGATTAATCCAGCCGCTGTATCCCAACACACTTACAAACACGAGGTTAAAGCTGGGGACACGTTATCCCGACTGCTTTCCAAAGAATTTTTAACTTCTGGGGGCAATGTATCCAAGGTCGGGGAAAAAACCATTTTTCACCTGAATCCGACCATAAAAAACATTAATCTCATCTACCAGGGAGCAAAGATAGTCATTCCTGACCCTTCAATTCTTTCCCAGCCCTGGTTTAACGATTTCGTTGTTATGGGGGAGAAAATCCTTGGGCCTGGGTGGACGAAACCCGCCGGTATTGCCGGGGAAAAAAAATCCCCGACGCCTGCCTTCCCCCCTTTATCCAAGCAGGATCTGGCTTATTTAAAACGCTACACCCGGCTTATCCGGGGCCGTCTTATGCACCGGGGAAAGCTGTTTTTTCCACCCGGCAGCCAGGGGAGAAAGCCTGAATTCATTGACTTGTCACAAACACCTGTCCTCAGCAATGATGCCGGCAATAAAACAGTGCTTCTGGGGCCGGATATCACTGAAGAGACCATGGATTCAGATCTTGTTGCCGCCATGAAAGCCTACTGGAAGGATCTGGAATTTAAAAAAATCAGTGAGATCCTCCAAGACAGGGACCGGCTCGGCGCCCACTCCATGGAAGATGTTCCCAGCTGCCAGGAATCATTGATAGAGACTCTTCTGGCGGCAACATCCTATGCCTATGATCCAAAGGCTGTTATCCCCGTCTCCCTAAACAATGTAGAGATGAGCGTCTCACTTGGCAGGATCAGCCATGCCCACGACCCTGATATATTGATAAATTCGGGAAGCGTTTACGGCTCCGCCCTTGATATCTTAAAAAGCCAGGGATACCAGATCCTTGATCTGCCTTGGGATTTCACCGTTGAAGAGATCTGTATCCGCCTTTTCTCCCAGCTCGGGTACCAGGTATGGAAAAACCCCGCATTCAATGCAGGCCGGAAAGTAAACAATCTTTCAGGGGTTTATGCTGAAAAAGGAGTGGAGAGGCTTTTTTTAACCAGAACGTCTCTTTTTAAAGAAGCTCTGAGCTTTCTGGAAAATGAAAACGTAAATGTGATCCTGCTTGAATAAGGAGCCTGTCCCATGAAAACAAAACTCTTTTTCCCGGCGTGCATCTGTATTTGTATCTGTATGGTGATGGCCTCCTGCACTTCGGCGCTGCAGGCCCAAAAAGAGAACAGAATCGCCCAGGCCATCAAGAGGGAGGGGGATGTATACTATGTCCAGGGGGACTACACGGCAGCATTGGGCAAACTTTTTGAAGCAGAAAAAATCATGCCGGACGATCCAGATATACAATACAGCCTGGGGCTGGCCTACATGGGAAAAAGCAGGTATGACCTGGCCATAAACGCCTTTAAAAAATCCATAGCATCCAAGCCCAATAACACCGAGGCCCTGAACAACCTTGGGGCAGCCTATCTTCTTGAAAAGCAGTGGGGCATTGCCATTAAAACATTCAACAAGGTCCTTGAAGACATCGCCTATCCCACCCCCGAACACCCCTTGACCAATATCGGGTCGGCATATATGGAATTGAACAACTACCCTTTGGCACAGCAATATTTTCTTAAAGCATTACAGGAAAAGCCAGGGCACATTAATGCCATTCATGGCCTCTCCCTGCTGTATATCCGTTGCGGCCAGACAGACAGGGCCATTGATTATCTGGATAAAAACATACGAAGATATCCGGGTATTGCCATACTCCATGCAGATCTTGCCCAGGCATATGAAACATGCGGAAGGACCCGCCAGGCCATTAGATCCTGGCAGGAGGTCATGCAACTGGCCCCTGAAAATTCAAGCCTTTACCAGAAGGCAGAACAACGTCTATTCGAACTGCGGTGAAAGCCAGATTAGACCAAGATAAAATGTCCGAATTAAAGCTTTGACGGCTTCTTGGGCGTCACGGACCAGGCATCTTTTCCCCACTCTTCCAAATCATGGTCAGACATGCCCCGGAAATCGCTCAATGCCTCCCGAATCTTCTGGGTGACGACATTATTAACCTGCCGGATGTCAAACAGATCCATTTTGAGGTCATAAAGGGTATAGTCGCCTTTGTTTTTTCTCAGAGTCTGGCCCACCAGATCCCGGATGGCGCTCCAACTGTCTTTGCGGGTCTGGTCTGCCACAGGTGTAAGCGTATCAAGATTTTCCAGCCGCCTGGTGCGGAATTTCTGGTCCAGCTTTTTCTGAAAAAATGACATCCATAAAATCATAATCAGGCCAGCACCGATACCGCCCACAGACAACAGGGCATTGGGCGCGGCTATCCCGGCCGTCATCATCACGAGAAAGGCAATCAGGCCTCCCCCCAGAAGGCTGATCAGAAACCCGATAAAAATTTTCTGCAGTCTGAAACTTTGGAATTCCAGCGCAAAGTTCTGAAGCGCTTCAATATAATGGGACAGACGCTCCCCGTGAATCTCCAGATAAGAAGCCAGATGGTCCAGTCTGCGCAGGGGAGTCTGTAAAATGATCTGCCTGAGATCCTCCCGCTGATTCTCAAGAAGGGGAAGAAACGAGGGCAGATGAGCTGAATTGTTACTGCTGGCGGCTGCATTTGCCGAATAGGTCATCCGGATCATGGGGATATCCTTCCGACCCGTAATCTGAGATAAATTCCAGCACAGGGTTCCGTAAACCCGCAGCAAATCATTGAAAGTGGTGCACTCATCAATACGATTGAGCACAAAGATGATCCGGTCTTCAAAGGTATGGGCGGTCAGGGTATCCCGAATGCTTTTATATGCCTCCCGCACGGTTCCGGCCTTGTGGGCGTCAAACAGAACCAGAACGAGTCCCGCCTTTTGGGCCAGATCCCCGATGACCTCCTGATAATCATACCCCCGGTCACGCTCGGTAATACTGTCAAGCATACCCGGGGTGTCAATGATGGCCAAATTTTTTAAAAAAGGAGAGTTAATTCTTTTCAGTTGAAAATGGGCTGCAAAACGCTGGCCGTGCTTGCGAAGGGTGGAAAAGGGAAATTCTGGATCATTAAGCAGGGCTTTGCCGTCCCGGTGTTCCACCACCCGTATTCCTTCTGCTTCCGGCACGGTATCATCATAGGTCAGTACGGTGAATGAATCATCTGTGGGGGCCTGGCCTGTATCCTGAATCTTTGCACCGAGAAACTCATTGATCAGAGAAGATTTCCCTGATGAATAATTGCCGATGACCAGCACCATGGGCCGCCATTTTACATTGGTCTCCAAAGGGATATCGCTGTAACCGTAGCGCTGGGCCATGGGTGTCAGGTACTTCGTTATGGTATCCACGATATCTTCCCGAAGGGCATTCATATAATTTTCACGATGCATGGATTTCTCCCAAATGTAAGGTTCAGATCAAAATGCGCCGCTCAAAAATGATATCAGGCGACAGGTATTGTCATCAATCCAGGGAGTATAAAGAAACAGCACAAGTGTGTCAATTTGATTTATTGTCTCATTTATAATGAACGTTTGTGCAACCTATACCGATCTTTAAACCTTCATTGCGGGTTG
Source organism: uncultured Desulfobacter sp. (assembly GCF_963665355.1). Classification (GTDB taxonomy): domain Bacteria; phylum Desulfobacterota; class Desulfobacteria; order Desulfobacterales; family Desulfobacteraceae; genus Desulfobacter. Next base: position 929,895 of record NZ_OY762229.1, on the reverse strand, counting down.
AATCTGGCCGTTGATATGCTATATCAGCCCATGGTTATTACGACTTCTTTTTGTTTATCTGTTTGATTCGGATTGCCACATCTTTCCACCGTTCTTTTTCCACCCGGTCTGCGCTCTTTTTCTTCCGGGAGGAGATATATTCCAGTTCCCGCTTCATCTTAAGGTAATTTTCCAGCCTGGCTTCCGTCAGTTCTGCGTCCCGGATTGCCTTAAGAACCCTGCACCCGGGTTCATGGGTGTGGGTGCAGTCTGAAAACCGGCATTGTGTTCCCAGCTCTTCTATTTCCGGAAATGTCGATTCAACACCCTGGTCAATATCCCAGAAGCTGACTTCACGGATGCCGGGGTTATCGATGATCATGCCGCCCTGGGGCATCATGATCAGATCCCGGGACGTGGTGGTGTGTGTCCCCTTTCCCACATGGGCGCTTACCTCGCCGGTGTCCTGGACGGTTTCTCCGCACAGCCGGTTGATCAGCGTGGATTTGCCTGTACCGGAAGATCCCACCATAATACATGTCCGGCCATGCTTTAGATAGGGCATAAGGTTGGACAGCCCGGAATCATCCAAGGCGGATATCAGATGTACGGGAACGCCGAATGCAATGGTTTCCACTTCGCTCACAAAGTGTTCGGGATCCTGGTGAAGATCTGCTTTTGTCAGGATGATTACCGGATTGAGCCCACAGTTATAGACAAGGGTCAGGTAGCGCTCAATGCGCCGCAGGTTAAAATCCCGGTCAAGGCCGGTAACGATGAATACATTGTCAAGGTTGGCCGCAATGACCTGCTCTTTGTGTTCCCCTGATTTTCGGCTGCGCATGCCTGAAGCGCCTCTGATCAGGGCATTTTTTCGGGGCAATATCCCGGTGACAACGGTTTGCCTGACCAGAACCCAGTCTCCGATAACCGGGTATGCGCTGCTGCTTTCAAGCTGAAGCTTTCCGGCCAGGGAGGCCGGGCGCTCTTCTTTACCGTCATTGATAAAAAAAGTTTTTCTCCTGATCCCGGTTACCCGGGCCGGAATAAGAGAATTACTGTCAAGATTCTCCAGATCTGCCTGGAAACAGGCAGCCCAACCCAAGAAAGAAAGGTATTCGAAGTTTTTATCTTTCATCGCTACAGGGTATCCGTTAAATTTATGCAAGTTGATGTGTGGTGACGGTTTTGCTTGAATGGTGCTTGAGAAGCGGGAAAAGGTTTGAATCGCCTTTTCCCGCCTTTGATTTAGGTCGCTTGGGAACTGCCACAGGCATTCTTAAGCTTGTGCTGCGGCCACGCCCCTGTCAAATGCCTCCATATTCAAAGGAACAATTTTGGGTTTTGCCGCAAATTCCTCCTGGACGCATTTTTTAAGAAGATCCAGATCCACCACTTTGCTTTTGGCTGCAAACGCAGCCAGCGCAACGATGTTGGCAGCCCTGACAGATCCGGCCTCAATGGCAATATCATTGACCGGAACCGCCAGCTCAACCACATCCTTGCGCTGACTTCTGACCGGGATCAATGACGAGTTAATGAATACAACCCCGCCGGGTTTGACGGTGTCGTCAAATTTCTCCAGGGAGGGCCGGTTCATGGCCACCAGGTGGGAGGGGCTTTTTATAATGGGTGATCCGATGAGCTTGTCACTGATCACAACGGTGCAATATGCGGTGCCGCCCCGCATTTCAGGTCCATAGGAGGGAATCCAGGCAACCTGGTATCCCTGCTTCATTGCGGCATAGGCCAGCAGCTTGGCACTGAGAAGAATGCCCTGGCCGCCGAATCCTGCAAATTTAATTTCTGTCTGCATGGGTCTCTCCCAATCTATTTGGCGTCTTCAGGGGTTTTGTAATCGCCGAGTTCATAATAAGGCAGCAAGGTTTCTTCGGCCCATTTCAAAGCATCCACGGGTGTCATGCCCCAGTTGGTGGGGCAGGTGGAGATCACCTCCACAAAGCTGAAACAGGTGCCGTCCATCTGGTACTGGAATGCCTTTTTAATTGCTTTTTTACATTTATTCACCATCTGGGGCTTGAGCACGGCCTGCCGGGTCACATACCCCGGGGTCACAATTTCACTCATCAGATTGGCCATGCGAATGGGCATGCCTGTCTGGGCCGTATCACGGCCGGCCGGGGCCGTGGTGGCCCGCTGTCCCGGCATGGTGGTGGGGGCCATCTGCCCGCCGGTCATGCCGTAAATGGCATTGTTTATAAATATGACGGTGATTTTTTCCCCGCGGTTGGCGGCATGAATGATTTCACCCATACCGATACTGGCAAGATCCCCGTCTCCCTGGTAGGTGAATACCATCAGATCCGGGCGTACCCGCTTGATGCCTGTTGCCATGGCAGGAGCCCTGCCGTGGGCGGCTTCCTGGAAGTCGCAGTCAAAGTAGTTGTAGATCATGACAGCGCATCCCACCGGGGCGATGCCCACGGTCTTTTCCCGGATGCCCAGTTCGTCTATGGCTTCGGCCACCAGCCGGTGGACAATGCCGTGGGTGCAGCCGGGACAATAGTGGGTATAATTGTCTGTTAACGCCTCTGGCTTAGAAAATGTTTTTCCCATTATGTTCTCCTTGACCGGCGCCTTACCCGATCAGCTCTTTTACGATTTCGATGATTTTTTCAGGAGACGGGATTTCACCACCGCACTCCCCGTAAAATTCCACCGGTTTTTTGCCCATAACGGAACGCTGGACATCTTCCACCATCTGGCCCATGCTCATTTCAATGCTGATAACGCATTTGCAGCTCTCTTTGGCTGCGGCATCATGCACCTGTTTTTCAGGGAAGGGAAATAACGTCTTGGGGCGGAACATGGCCGCTTCAATGCCCTCTTCCTTGAGCATGTCAATGGCGGTGCGGCACACACGGCTCATGGTGCCGTAGCTTGCCAGCAGAATTTGATATTCCCCGTCCGTATTATAAAGCTCATACTGAACATCTTCTTTTTTCATCTGTTCGTATTTGGCTTTAAGATTCATATTGTGCTGGTTCAGCTCAACCGGATCCAGGAACAAGGATTTCACCAGATTCGGCTTTTTGCTCTTTCGGGTGGACATCCCGTTGGTGGCCCAGTCATCCTTGTTGCTGGGCTCGGTTTTCAAATCATCGGGAAATTCCACCGGCTCCATCATCTGCCCGATCATGCCGTCACCCATGATCATGACGGGATTTCTATATTTTTCAGCCAGGGTGAACGCCTGCATGGTCATCTCCACGGCTTCCTGAACACCATCCGGTGCCAGGACCAATAGATGATAATCGCCGTGACCGCCGCCTTTGGTTGCCTGGAAATAATCACCCTGGGACGGCAGAATCCCGCCCAATCCCGGGCCGCCTCTCATGATATTGACAAATACGGCCGGGCACTCGGCCCCGGCAATATAGGAAATTGCTTCACTCATGAGACTGATGCCCGGAGAGGATGAGGTGGTCATGACACGCACACCGGCACCCGAGGCACCAAAGATCATATACCCTACGGCCACTTCACTTTCGCCCTGGAGGAACACGCCGCCCACTTCGGGCAGGCGCTTGCTCAGATATTCGGCGACTTCCGACTGGGGCGTGATGGGGTATGCAAAATAGTTCAGACAGCCGGCCCTGATGGCGGCTTCGCCGATTGCTTCATTGCCTTTCATTAAGACTTTAGCCATTATCTCTTGTCCTTATAAATAATTAAGCACTTTGTTCTTCAACTATACTTATAGCCACATCCGGACACATGGTGCAGCAGATGGCACAGTAAATGCAATCTTCCGGCCTGGCCTGGCAGACGGGAAAATGTCCTTTTGCATTTACCTTGTCGGTGATCTCAAGCACGTTTTTCGGGCAGAAATGCACACAAAGACCGCACCCTTTGCACCTTTCGGCATCAATAATGTGTTTATAGGCCATTGTAAGTAGTACTCCTTGGTGTTAAGTGCGTACCCAGCAGGGTGCCAGCAACCGGTCAATGGGCAGGATCGGGCAACAGATCCGTTCCGGGTCCAGTTGGGGCACAAGCCTGGTGGACGCTGTTAAAAAATCAATTGGGAGATTGGTGGCCTCGGACACCCGGGTCACCAGATTGTAGCCGTCATAAATAATTTGGGGCGTGGTCTCGTCAAGAAGGTTGGCATTGGAAACCAGACCTGTGACAGGCAGCTTTGCGGCCGCTTCGATTTCGGCTTTTATCCTGAGGCAGCCCTGGACATCGCCGGTATCGGGGCGCAGGGAGTTGATGACCATCAGTAATTTGACATGGCTTTTTTTAAGCCCGTCTGCCAGGGCGGCAATCACCCTAACGCCCACGTCATTGCCGCCGGCATCCAGAATGGTCACTTCCGCAGGATTTTTAATCATGTCGGCCACAGCCGGGGTGAGGATGGGCAGGTCAGCATGCATGTATTTTCTGTCCGGCAGCACCACCTCTACCCCGAGATCTTCCAGGGGCTTTTGGGCTTCCCTGGTTCTGAAATAGGGGTTGACCAGATCCAGGTCCGTTATCTTGACGCTTTTACCCGATTTCCGGGATACGGCTGCCAGATTGACGGCGGTCTCACTTTTGCCGCTGCCGTAATTGCCGGCTATGATAATAATGCCGCTGATGTCAGGTAACATACCGCCCTTTCCTTAACGGGTTAAAAAAACCATTAAATAATCCCAAACTATGAATTAAATCAAATCGGGGTAGGTTTTTCAATATTTATTTAGGCGGATTGAAATAGCCGTGGATCAGACGGGGAAATTTCCGGCTCAACTCTTTTATCAGGTTTGCCATGCCGGTGGGAAATCCGCCGGGGGCGGCGGTCTCCATGATGCGGATATAATGCCGGGGGTCAAAATTAAGATTGCGCCACTGGATCATGTTGATATCCGTATCCCGGATAAATTCAAAAAGCGCCAGCTTTTCATTTTGGCAATCTGTGAATCCCGGGCAGTTCAGGTAATTGATTGCCACAAAACGACCGTTGCCCCTGGCACGTTTAATACTGTCCACAACATCTTCAAAACAATAGGATTTGGGGCGAAAATAGGCTGTATAACAGGCGTTGCGTACTGAGTTCATACTCACGCGCATGCTGTCCAGGCCAACCTTGCACAGACGATCCACCCGGTGGGGCAGACTGGCATTGGTATTCAGGTTGATGGTGCCCTGACCGGTTTTTTCCCGGATCAGAACAATGGCCTTTTCAATGGCATCGGCCGAGGTTAAAGGCTCTCCCTCACACCCCTGGCCAAAACTGACCACGGCGTTTTCAACCTTCAGGATATGTTCCAGGGCAACACCGGCAATTTCTTCGGGGTCCGGGATAAAATTGATCCGGTCCTGGCAGGCGCAAAGGTTATTTTCGGTCTGAAGGGAAATGCACCCAAGACACCTGGCATTGCAGACTACGGAAGTGGGCAGCGGGGCTTCATACCGGCCCAGGAAAAAATTTTTGCCGGCCGGGCATCCGTATTCCAGGGCACATTTTTCCAGATGGCGCATCAACCGGTTGTCCGGATATTTTTTTCTGTATTTTTCCACCCCTTTCCGGACCTGGTCAATGGGCATTAATCGCAGATCCTGGCGGGGCTCATCATCCACCTGAAGGGCTGCGGATCTGAAATTATCTTTTCCAAACCCCAGCGCACCATAGGAAAAAAGGGGAAGGGGCTTATCTATGCCGGCATCATCATAGGCGCAGAAATGCAGGTTTACATACCCCGGGGAGTTGAACACGCCCACCGGGAAAATGCGCTGGTCAGGCTCGAACGGATTGAATTCAAGGGCCTCAAACTGATCCGTGACAAGGTTGAATACAATGGGCGCGCGGTCAGGCATCATCATCAGCTCACTGCCGTGGGGCATGGGGCATGTGCCCGATTTTGTCAGGATAAAGAAATCATTTCCGGACATACCCGCAGCCGCATATCCGTCCAGTTCAAAAATATTTCCCTGTTCATCGGCCACCACCGCCGTGAGCATCTGTTTATTTATATATGCCATGATGAAGCAGGATATACCAGAAAGGTCCCGGGATCTCAATTAAAGATTGTTATCGCGGCATATCCGGATGAACCAGGGCAATTTCCTATGAAAATTTTCCTGCAAGGTGAATGTTAATGTTAAACAGCCCATGTGGGCTATTGATAATAGTCCGAGGTTTGAGCCCATCATTGGATGAGATTTGTTTTTAGTATAGTCTTCTGTGAGAAATTTGAAATAGCTCCGACCCCACAATGCTTCTGTTATTGAGAGCTGCTTTAAAATAGGCCTTGGCGAGCATAAATTGACTTATCTGTCGCTTTGCTATTCCTTAAAAGTTCTGATTTTTTGAGATTTTAACGTCGCTAATTCAGCCGCGTGGTTTTTTGCGTCGGCTGAATTAGCCTGGTTAGGTATTAGTTCGCTCATAGCACAATATATTGCTCAACCGCCTAAGTGTATCGCCCTCTTAATCAAACCATTCTTCGGGGAGTTTTTTTAACGGATCTTGATCTTGTTTTGTTAGCCAAGACAACCAGTTATCTTCGTCACTCCATGCTTCATCCCAGTCTTGACCCAAAGGGTGGTTTTCAGGAAATTCAAAGTTGTCTCTGAACCATTGAGCAACCCAATTTTGAACACTTTTTTTTGATAGTTCGATAATCATATGCTCGCAAAACGACTGCTCGAAATCCTTCAATGCCAAGAGGTCTCCTGACCAAAAATCCGGAACAACTACCGGGCCACTTACACCAGAAACAAGTCGTTTCAATTGATCGTCGTTTTGGAGTTTTTTAAGCGTTTTTTCGAGCCACTTATCTATACGCTTAATCGCATTATTTTTGTCCCATTCGTAGCTCGTACCATGGACTTTGTTGTATTTATTAATTTTATCCTCAATTAAGTCAAACTTTTCCAAGTACTTACTTTTAAGTTTTTTCTTGTCATCAAGTATAGGTTTTATACGTTTTCGGACAGTCGATTCAATTTTCTTATTTATTGATTCTGTCGTCTCTGCTACCAACTGTTTAGGACACCAGTGTCCGTAGCAAGTGGATATGCAAAATTTTTTCCAGCCCATCCTAATCTTGATTTTCGGAATATTAAGCACATAGAAGACAGTCAGGTTGTCCGGCGTTTCGGCAGGAAGGCCAACAATTTCGTTTGCTTGTTGTCGTATATCTTCAGGTAGATTTAGTTTGAAATTGAATGGATTTGAGTCTTTGTCTTCATAGAACATGGAGCCTTGAAGCATCCAGTCCCTGTATGTGCAAGCGTCCAGTGGTTTCTTCCCGTCAAAAGGAATCTCGGTTGCGTATTGTTTTAGTTCTTTAACGTATTTGATAACGCTTTTGGGATTTTTGATGTTATAGATGATTTCTTCATTGCTAAATAGTCCACGAAATGTGAAATTCAAGGAACCAACAGATGCAAAATCTTTGCCTTTGTTAGTTCGAAGAAAAATAATTTTGGAGTGGAGGAATCTGCCAATTTGAATCAGAAACAAACCGCTGTCTGGCGAGAAGTGTTTTTTAGCGAGCATAGATAGTTTATTAAGTTCTTCGGTCGTTTTTCTGTCACGATGGTAACCACTTGCTCCATAATCAAGAAGTATTTTAATATTTTGAGTCTTTTCAGCACGAAGTTCATTAATCAGTTTCCTGATCGCCTTCACGTCGGTGAAAGCGGATACTATCAAGATTTGTTCTATTTTTTCATCATCAGACATATTCCATGCTCGGCGCATGATTTGCAAGGGAGTATCGGAATTGCGCTGTCGGAGGTCATTTACGGAGAGTAATGGCATTTCTATCTTCGATATGCTGTCAATATGATTATGTTTAATTGTCTTTATGATACTGCTATAATTTTGATAATATCCTGTCACAGCAAGCGGTAGATTTCCTAATGAATGTTGAGCGGCCGCGCTGCAAAATTACAACCCTAACATATTATCGGGCGATTGTCCATCCCCCGCTCTCGCCGTCCTTGTTAACGTTTCCAAATAACCGGTCTGCCCGGTTCATTTGAATTGTTGATTATCTCAGCAAGGCTCAACCCTAAATTTAATGCCTTTTCACTTTTCTGCAGGCCCTATAGCTTCAAGGATAATTTTCATTGATTCATCGCATCTTTCGCACAGGTCATCAAAATGGGCTCTTAAGGTTCCGAACTCATTAAGTGCATCAGTTTCTATATTTTGAGCTGTCTTTCCAAAAATGTGTCCTTTCAAAACACTTCTCCAGTAATGTACCTGGTGAAATGGCGTCAGGACATCATAGGCCTGTTCTTCATCAAATCCAGACCCGATAAGGGATTTTTCAAGAAGCTTTAATTCCCTATCGCTTGCAGGTGGTTTCTGCCCCAATTCTATGGCCTTGACTTTCAGTTCCTTTTTGACAAACCCCTCTATCAACACTTGATCCAACTTTAAAATCTCTTCTTTCCACTCTGCTGCTGATTGGGTAACCACTGGGTGAAGAGCGTCTTTCAAAACTCGATTTTTCATTATCCACCAAGTCACCCCTTGATTATCTATTTTTTCCAATGTCTTTTTCAGGGCAGCTACAGGATAATAACCATCGTAAAAGTTTCCCTGGAAATCAGTCGCTACTGCTCTGTCAGAGAGAGCGGTTTTAGGTTGCTCATTATACTGCTTCCAATGCAGTTGCTCTCTGTGAGGTAATCCTTGAAGGTAAATAAGATAGGTGTGAACCTGACCTGCTTCATTTATATCGAACGTTTTAAGTTCCCACCCGGCTCTTGAGGTAAGCCTTCGTTCACTTAGCGAATACTTGTCAATGTCACCTTTATATTTCAACAAAACCTCGGCTTTAAAAAACGCAGGACTCATCTCATACGGTTTATCTGATTTTGTGAAGTAATTATCAATTGCCTCTGGAGCACAAGAGATTTCTTCGGTACGGCCATTTTTCCAGTCTAAGGCTATAAAACTTTCAAATTGTTTTATCTCAACCGCTTCTTTTTTGAACTCTGGTTTAAATGCTTGGCCTCCCCTAAAATAACTCGCATGTCCGGGCATTATTTTTCTTTTTCCAGACACCCCTCGATCATTCACCATTTCTTCATGATCATCATCCCAGGCCGTAAAATTTGAGCGATCAACCCTCTCCACATCAAACAACCTAACGACAACGGTTTCTGTTAAATAACAGTATTCTGCAAGCAGTTTCCATCGAATAGAAATAACAATGCCGCGTTTGCCTATAGAATGGACTTTGACGAGTTGGTCAATATCACCGTTGTCATCCAATTTACACCAGGCGCTGAGTTCATGCATATAGTGAAGACCCATTATCTGAAGAAATTTATCAGAAAGCTCATAATAGTGTTCTCGACCTTTCACACCGTAAAAAGAACGTTGAAACAGCAACTGCTCTCCAACTTTCAATTGCTCCGGTTGTGAAGATGACATAGGTGGTTCAAGCCAAGGTTTATCCCGTCCCATACCCTCACAGATAGACCATCCGGAAGAATTGTCATGGCTCCAGGAAGATAATGCTTTTGGTGTTAATTCTGAAAGCACCTCTGCAGGTGCCAATACAGAGTTCAAAAGAAGAGTGTCAAAGGACGCATGCAAAATGATATCTGGGTCTTGCAGATCATCACACAGGAAATCAACCACGTCACTTTGATTAACCCATTCTGAAAAAGCCGTTTTATTCGTTGGAGTGGTACCGAAATTTAATAAATCCTCTGGTTTGAATACCTTCATATTTAAATTTCTTTTTATTAACGTCCCAAATAAGCGGTTTATCCGCCTTCATTTGGATTGTTGAGATTTAAGGACATTAAACAAGGTTTAACCCTTTACTTTGGATCAATGTAATGTTCGATAGCGAACACCAAATATCACTCCGTCTACAAGTGTGTTTGTCGATTCATCACCGTACTCAGCTTGGTACTTTTGCAAGCCTACTACGTCTTCTCGATATCCCAACTCCAAGATGATCTTTGCCATGATTCGTATACGCTTAGGCGATGGTTGTTTCGAGAACCATTCTCGAAGAACGCTTCGAACGCGTTCTTGAGAATCACCGCGTTCAGTTGCATAGTGACACCAACGCCAGACACTTAGACGTTCATCATTTTTAATTTCAGTGAGTTGCTCCAGCAGTTCCTCGTCTGTCGGGAAGTGCAAACGGCTGAGCCGAATGATGTAAGAATTTTCACCCTCCGATCGCTGCTCTTCTTTTCGCCGATTTATCTCTTGCAATACAAATACACGCAGGTCCTCTTCCCTTTCGTGGTCAACCAACCATTCTGCAACCCCCATTAAGTCCATATCGGACAATTGGGCAACATATGGCAGCAAGGCATCAATGTGCTTGTCTGCGAGGCGATCCTGTAAATCAATTGTCTTGAACCCAAACATGCTACCGATGTGCTCGAATGGCTTCCAATCTGATGGAGAATTGTTTATAACTTCTTCAGCAGCTATCAATAGAGATTCCTCACCAATATAAAGGGCTGCTTGCACAAAGCGAGAACTGAACTTTAACGACTCCCAATGTTTAAGAAGTTGTTTTTCAGCGACTTCCAAAGGGATCTCCTGCAGGACGCGTGACAAGGAATAATGGTCGTTGCTTGTACCGCCAGAAAAGTCAGTTGGTGTCATTCTTCCTAAAACCTCAAGGGCACTGTCCAATGGAACTAAGAATTGGTCTGTCCAAATCGACGGAATTACTTCCCACCAATGAGACTCCTTTTTAACACGCTCAAGTACTAAGTCAATTATCGACTGGTCCCCGAGACCTGCTCGTCTCCACAGTGCTTTTTGTGACGTTGCGTACTGATTTGGAAGGGAGGCAAGTTTAGCGACAGAATCCGTTGTAGCAATCCAAGTATGAAGAAGGCTTTTTTTTATCAATTCATCTCCACATTCATTCCACAAACTTAAGATAGCAGACCTTGAGGCATCTGACAGACGATTGTCAGAGCCTTTTGTCGGATCCCAGTCATCCCGACAATGGAAGCCCCAGAAATTAATACTATCTGTGCCGTCAATTTTTTTGTCGATATCTGCAATTTGAGTTGCAACAAAGCTCACAGCGATCGGATGATCAATTCTTTTGAGTAACCCTGCTATACAAGAGGATAAGCGGTCGTCATGCTCTGCACGATACACAAGAAATTTAATCACCGTCTCACTCACGCCATGATGCATGCTGAATTCCAAGTCAATAAGAAGCCTATTGCGCTCTGAACTACCAAACTTGTCCCTTTTATCTGAAAGATCTGCCCACGAGTCGAGTATCGGGGATAGGGTAATCTCTGGTGAAGTCGAACACCGAATCGATGCCCATAGCGCTTCCAGAAGACATTGATTATTCTGATCCTGTTCCCATGCCTTAAGTATCGGTTTGGCTAAGGAGCTTTCTCCCAAGTACCCTGCGAGAATCAAAGCTGCATGTAGTTCACTTTTCGAATTGCAACCTATATTGAGGTCAGCTGAAAGCTCCTCACATAGACGATCGTGATGTAATCGGCATGCTCGTTTTATTGCGTCCTCAATGAACGGAGCTCGGGAACTGGGGAAGAAGTCCCTACTCGCCACAAAAAATTTACCATTAACCGCGTCACCATTCACTAATCGCGCACCGCTGAATCTGTGATCGTCCTTGATCTCCTCGGTAACTACAAGCACCAGCGGACTCTGGGTTGCCTCAAGAATTAGAGAGGCGGCAAAGACTATTTCAGGAGGCATGGTGTCATTTTTCGTTGCATTAATTAGCCATTTATTTGCGATAGCCACAGCGGCTTTCGCAAACGAGGTGTCCGGTTTCATGATATGGCGTAATACCCTTAACACTGCAAGCGGTGCAGAGTCTTTCAGTTTGGAAACTAAATTTACTGAATCACCTGATGCGATTAAGGCTCTTGCAATCGAATCCGTGAAAAAAGGATCAGACACAATATCTCGATTGTTTTCTACATCGGTGAGGCATGATATGAGAGGCCTTTTAAGAACCGTTTCGAGCAGACGATCATGCCGAAACTCAAATCTGTAAACATTATTTCGATGGATAACTCGACAGATCCTGCCACTTACGCATAGTCGCCTCAACGAGTCAACTTGCGAATTGGAAAGCCATTCAGTAATATGAGACCACATTGGATAGAGCTCACGTTCATCAAGCATTTTTGACGCAAGTTTTTCGAGTGCCATTCTAATGTCAGCTGCAAGCAAACCGCTATTATTTGAATCTTCTTCGATTGAACTTTGTATGTATTCTTCAATCAGACTATGCGCGTCTACGTCTACTTGCTTAGATAGTGTATCACTATGCAGCTGGCCCCATAATCCAATAAGAATCGGATCATATTCGAGACGTTCGACAACTTCGAATGCTGTTCGTTGATCTAACTGTTGGCTTGAACAAGTCCTTAGACAATCGACTGCCTCATGTGAAGTCATCACTTGAGCCGTTATTTCACCAACCATCCCGTCACTGCGATACCGATTTGCAATTGATGACCAATAATGGTTCCAAACTGGGATGATCAAGTAAGGAACTCGGCAGCTTCGTTTTGTAGAATCCATTGCGGATTCTCCTGAAACCATTCGCTTGTGCCAAGTAATTAGTTTCTGAACTGCTTGTGCGGCGCTTGCCGTTCGATTCACATCATCAACGACTATCAAAAACGGAACGTTATGGTTTGCAGCCAATGTTACCGAGTCTCTACCAGCTTCAGCCCCCAATGTCGGACATAGTGACTGTAATGAAGTGGTGATGGCCATGTCCAAAGACAGTGAAATTAGAGTTACCTCCGCAGGTAGCCAAAGAGCGATCCCACCTTCCTTAATGACATTTGTGAGTGCTTTGAAAGATGCAACGCTCTTGCCACTTCCCGATGCGCCAATCAAGACGTTTATGTTTGGCTGATTCTGTGTAGAGAGGGCCGCTACCCGTCTAGTGGTTACCGTCTCTACGATGTCTATGCCTGAGCAAAATAGCTCATAGGAGTATTCTTCGATACTTTTTAACGCCAACTCACGGAGCAAAGGGAACGATAATGTATCAGCCTCTATACCAAGGTGTTCTTTCCTTAGCCACTGTCCGCCAGGAGTAGTATCTAAATGGTCTCTTATGCTGGATCTTGCCAAAAAGCGTACTTCTATACCCGCGTCTTTCCCTGTAGTGTATCCTTCTTGCATTACCTCAGCATTTGGTTGCTTGTTCGTGCAAAATGTGAAGATAAATTCTGCACCTTCATCTTTCTCACGGAGCTGACTTGCAGCTCTGGCGGCTTTAACGAGATCTCCGTCATCTGCATCCTTGTATTTTCCCCCTTTTGATTTCGTATGGTCGAAAAGTAGCTTTCGTTCGATTTTGGTTGCGACGTCAGTGGAAAACGCAGCCATTACATATCGAGAAGGACTTATACCGGGAACCCTGCAAAAACCATCTAAGGGGTTTTTCACCGTCTTGCCGTCGGCGTTGACTCCCAAATGTTCTATCCGCGCATAGTCAGTATCAGTTTGGCGAAGAACTCGCGTCGCCAATACTTCAAATGCACCGGCATCTGACATTTCCTCAATTAATTTTGCAGTTGTCATTTAACAATTCTTTCTGAGCTAATGTTAAGCTCACCGACTCGTTCGAGTGTAGCAGGCTGTTCCACGGCCCGGGAAAATGGGGTGGTAAATTCTCCTTTGACTACGGCTTAAGCTTTGCTTCGCTTTGTCCGTCATAACGAAGTTCTGCGGCAGCGAAGCAAAGCTTAAGCCGTACCATAAAATCGGGCAATTTGCCAGCCCGCTCCCGTGAGTCCGAGTGAACAAGTTATTCTCCGGTTGTCCGGTTATTTTGAATAATCTGATATCTAACCGCATATCATGAAAAATAGACAGATAACCGGGTCGGTTATCATCTTAGTATCTACCTGAATTGCATATCAGTATGGTTGACGCGTGTAAAGATTATTCAGAGCAAAATCTTTTGAAAATTGATTTGATAGAAGTTAACCATCCTTGTATCAGCCTATGTTTTTGGAATGCTAAAGTTATCGTGCGCTATCCGTGCAAACAAGCAATACCAAGGAGAGTACCGGTATTTATGTAGTGTGTAATCCTTGCCGGTAAAGGCGTTGACTTCATTTGTTATTGTGGTGCCTGATATGCAAAATCCGGCAGATCAAATCGTAATATTTTGAGGCGCTGTTTTCATTTAAAAAAGTTGCGCTTTACTGCTTTAGATTATGATTGGTTTCCACATCTCTGGCATTTTAATTTTGCTGGGATTACCTCCCCAAAGCATGATGTGTAGATCTCTTGGCAACAATTGTACAACTTCAGTATCATGAGGCCACCAACTGATTTTTCCCTCTGAGTATCTTTTTATACACCATTGAATTCCATGGCCATCATAGGTTAATAAGCCTATTTGGGTTTCATTTTCATCTCTGAAGGCATAAATATCTCCTGAGAAATAATCTAATCTGTATCTTTTACAAATGCCTGTTATTTGATCGATAGAAATATCAAAACTGATATGTTCTGGAATTGCGAAAATAATCGACTGCGGTGGTATGTAAATCATTTTTTTGTCGATTCCTTAATCCTGTCAACGAGGTTATCCGGTACATTCATTGGTTATAAATATAATCAAAACCTGACCCGATTTTCTCCCCCTCTATTTTTCGGATTTCGGTGATGGCAACATCAGTGGCAAGATTTGCTCGAATACATTATTGAGCGAATAATCGCTATTTCCTTGCCAATACTGCATGGCAATTATTTCTCGCAAGGAGAGACGCCCCTTTAGGTTGGATATCCCATCTTCATAGAAATGAATAGGCATACGTTCAACTTCCGAAATGGATTTTAGAAACCCTTCCATCATTAGGGAATATGCGGCATTGGCTTTTTCTATAGGGTTCTCGATAATGGACGTAGCCCTCCTCAGGTCGTCAATCAGACAATCAAGATCAATCACCTCCTCCAGTCCCTCATCGAAAAAGTCCTTGTGTTTAGGGACAAAGCCTTTCAAACTATCATGAAACTTGTTCAACACAGTGATATCTTTGACCTTAACGGTTTTCCTTGGTATCATGGATTGACATTTTTTTCTTAAGTCTCCTTTGAGAGCAATCACAAAAAATCATGGATAAATTGAAGATAATTTGCAAGATATGCAAGGTTTGAGGCAGAAGCTCCCCCGTTTATCTCGCAAATAATCAATGGAACTCCTGCCTCCCCACCCAATAACAGGGCAGGAGATATGCTATCAGAAGCACTAAGAAACGAAAGCCTTTTTTGTAAGCTATACAAGATAGACCTATCAACCGCTGAACGGTATCGAGAAATGAAGTGTCCCCACTGCAAAGGGCCACTGTATTATGCCAATTACCCACGCAAACCCCGTGGAGAACCAGAAGGACTATCTGAAGAATATTTTTTACAATTCAGTTTATGTTGCGGCAAGGAGGGGTGTCGGCGCCGTTTGATTCCTCCAACCTGCCGTTTTTTGGGAAAAAATATATACTGGTATGCCGTAATTATTACAATTGTATCTGACTGGCAGCATGCGACCGACGGCATTCCGATTTCCAGGCTTGCTGAAAAAGTCGGTATCTCCCGTAACACCCTTAAACGCTGGATCAATTTATTTAAAGAGATCTTTCCAGAAAGCCATTCATGGAAAAAAATTCGGGGCCGAGTGTCGCCAGCTATAAAAAATGACACCCTGCCCGGCAGTCTGCTCAATTTTTATCGGAACCAATTCCCATCCATCGAAAAAGCGTTGATACGCTGTTTGTCATTTTTATCCCAAGGTAGCGAAATGTCGCAAAATATAAGGGCGGGGTAATTTCACGCAGAGGATGGGCATAGCCCTGCAAAATTAACTGTTCTATCAAGAGTTCCAGGATTTTGATCAGCACTGCGCTGAAAATTTTAACTCAAAATTGAAAGGAACCCGCCCTATGAACAGTAAAACCCAAAGTCCGGTTGATAAATGGGCTTTATTTCGCTTTTCCGTGGTTGGCAGCTTACTAGCTCAGCCGCCGGCCAAGGGAAAGTTGCGCAAAGAGTTGGAGCGGCTCGCCTGCAAGTTTTACATTCATCCCATTACAAACGAATTAACGGCTTTTCATTTTTCAACCATTGAAAGCTGGTACTACAAAGCAAAAAACGCCCAAGATCCTATTGTGGCCCTGGGCAGAAAGGTCCGTTCAGACTATGGAGGATCAATTGTATTTACCCCGGAATTGATCCGGTTGCTTGGCAGGCAATACCGCACCTATCCAAACTGGAGTTATAAGCTGCACGCAGATAATTTTGCAGCAGAACTTCAGGAACAAAATGAGTCAGTTGCAATCCCTTCCTACTCCAGCGTCAGGAGACGTATGGTGGAAAGGGGGTGGAGCAGGAAACCATCGGTAAAGAAAAAACAGACAGCGGGCATGAAAGCTGCCGCACAGCGATTTGAAAAGCATGAAATCCGTGGTTATGAGGCAGAATATGTTCACGGCCTGTGGCACCTGGATTTCCACGAAGGCAGCCTGCGGGTAGTAGATAACAATGGCAATTGGTATACACCCAAAGCCCTATGTATCCTTGACGACCATTCCCGTCTGTGTTGCCACATCCAATGGTATCTGGGTGAAACAACCCAAGATCTAATCCATGGACTGACCCAAGCATTTTTCAAACGAGGGCTGCCAAGGGCATTAATGACAGACAATGGCGCTGCCATGACTTCCCATGAGTTCTGCAACGGTCTTAAAAAAACTGGGATACTCCATGAGACAACGTTGCCCTACAGCCCTTATCAAAACGGTAAGCAGGAGGCCTTCTGGGGCACCCTTGAAGGCCGTCTGATGGCTATGTTGAGCAAGGTCAAACCCTTGACCCTGGACTATCTCAATTACACCAGTCAGGCCTGGGTCGAAATGGAGTACAACAAAAATACGCATCGTGATATCGGTATGCCGCCTATCAAATGCATGCTGGAAGGTAAAGGCGTTTCCCGTCCTGCACCGGATGAAGAACATATGCGGTTCGCCTTTACGGTATGCGAATCCAGAAAGCAAAGGAAGTCTGACGGCACCGTGTCCATCAACAGCGTCAGGTTTGAAATTCCTTCCCGGTTTCATCATATCCCGCAATTTCATGTCTGTTTTACCAATTGGGACAAATCCATAGCATGGCTCATGGACCCAAAAACAGGAAAAAACATTGCTCCCATCTATACCCAGGACAAAATCAAGAATGCGTCCGGAAAACGAAAGATCCAATCCAGGCCTGAACAGACGATTGTACCGGATGAGCCATTGAGGGAGTCAGAACCTGCTTTATTGAGAAAATTGATTGCTGAGTATGCCCAAAGCGGCATGCCACCGGCCTACCTGCCCAAAGGAGAATCATGAACG
This sequence comes from uncultured Desulfobacter sp., assembly GCF_963665355.1. Lineage (GTDB taxonomy): Bacteria > Desulfobacterota > Desulfobacteria > Desulfobacterales > Desulfobacteraceae > Desulfobacter. Next base: position 912,552 of record NZ_OY762229.1, on the reverse strand, counting down.
ACAAACAACTTCTGGCTTATTACGGCCTTAAATGGAATCCGTTTTTACCCAGTATTCCGGTGGAAGCATTATGGCAGCCACCATCAATGAACAGTTTTATTTTTCGCCTTGAAAATATGACCATGAATGGCGGGTTTGCATTGATCAGCGGCGAACCCGGCCTGGGCAAATCCAAAACACTACAGCTCATTGCTAATAAATTCGGCAAACTGGATGAGGTCGTTGTTGGAGTGATGGAACGTCCTCAAAGCAGTGTCGGTGATTTTTACCGTGAAATGGGTGTTTTATTTGGCGTCAATCTAAGCCCTGCCAACCGCTACGGCGGATTTAAGGACCTTCGTGAACGTTGGAAAAATCATGTGAAAACAACCTTGTTCCGACCCATCCTTATCATAGATGAGGCTCAGGAGATGCTGACCGGCTGTTTAAACGAGTTACGCCTGTTAAACAGCACGGATTTTGACTCCCAAAATCTGCTGACCACTATTTTGTGTGGAGATACCCGGCTGCCGGAACGATTTAGGACAAGGGCGTTGATGTCACTGGGAAGCCGGATGCAGTTCCGGATGAAGCTTGACCCTTATATCAGGGAAGACTTGATGAACTATATGGATCATTGCCTGAACACTGCCGGTGCACCGCATTTGATGACCAAAACCCTGATAAAAACTCTTGTGGACCATTGTGCCGGCAATTTACGGGTCCTGAACAATATGTCCTCTGAAATGTTGAGTTCCGGTATTGAAAAAGAACTCAACCAACTGGATGAAAAACTTTTTATTGAAATTTTTTCCAGACAACCACCCAAAAAATAATAGGAGAACAATATGAGTCGTTTTGATGATCCCGACATGCTATTTGAGGAAATAAATATAGAATTACAGTGTCTTATATTGGAAATGCTTCAAGCAGGACTTGCAAATTTAAGTAAAGAATATCAGTTGTTCAGGCAATTCCAAAAAAGAAAGTCAGAGGATGGTTCTATGGACTGCGATGAGCGGCTATAAAAACTATATGCCCGGGTTTCTATAGCCGGCACATCAATTTTTAGAGTTTCGGTGAAACGGAGTCAGGATATCCTGGGGAGGAAACCTGACAAGGGATAACCGGAAGCAGGAGGCATTGAATAAAATGCCCTAAACAGTGAAGCAGGAGTGGTTCTAATTGCCGCTCCTGCTTGTTTTTTATTCAAGCCTTCCTGCTTATGCCTTAAAAAACCCATTTTGAAGGAGCGAAGCGACTTCTTTAAATCAACCTCACCGAATCAATTGAAACATTATCGGTTAAACTCGGACATTTTACCTTCTCGCCACACCCTAATTTATCTTGGATGCCTGTCCATGGATTATCGTGATTGCTCTCACTCCTTTTCTTCTTTTTCTCTTTTTTCCCCACAAGCTACTTCCAATGATTGAATCACCAGGAAAACGTGCTTTCTCCGATTTTTAAGTTTTTATCCTTACTCTCTATCTCTTTTAGATGCAATTCATATATTTCCAAAGCCTTTATGGAAGCGCTGTTGCCCCCTTTTGTTATTGAGGACCTGAGATATAAAATTGGGCCGATCAAACTGAGGTGTTTGAGGTGAAGACTACCTCCAAAACAAGATCCGTTTTTTGTATGGAAGACCACTCCAGACTATCCCTGTAACGCATGCCCTGAAAAATATCTATTCACCAAATAAGTTTATACATTGTTGACACGCAGTTTTTCATGTTTTAATGTGTTTATACAATATTTAAACTTATCAAGGAGCGCGAAATGACAGAGCTGGTTATTAAAAAGTGGGGCAATAGCCTGGCCGCCAGGATACCAAAAGTAATCGCTGATATGATTCAGCTTGAAAAGGATCAGACCGTAATCATTGAGGCTAAAGACGGCAGAATCATTATTACCCCGGTTCAGAAGAAAAAAGATTATTCTCTTGACGAGCTTTTAAGCCAATGTGATTCCAGGGCGGTTGATTTGGATGCCGAGGATAAGGCATGGTTGAACGACAAGCCTGTAGGAAAGGAATGGTAATGGCCGTAAGATCTAAAAAAAAACAGTATATCCCCGAACGTGGCGATCTTGTTTGGACAGACTTTGACCCGGCAACCGGTAATGAACAGATGGGACCTCGACCGGCACTGGTCCTTTCTCCTGCGGTTTTCAATAAAAAATTCCTGCTGGCCCTGGTGGCCCCAGTCACAAGTCGGGTCCGGGGGCATGGCTTTGAAGTCGCTTTAACCGGGGAAAAGATTTCTGGTGCTGTCCTCTGCCACCAGGTCAAGACAATTGATTTTGTGGAAAGAGGATTAACATTTGCTGAAAAGGCCCCTGTCTCAGTAGTAAGTGACACCTTGGCTAGAGTAAGGGCTATTGTAGCGGAATAAGTGTGGCCTTTTGTCATTTAGGACCCGATGTCCTATAAAAAAAATTCTGATTATAACGGATTTGGGGGACCTGTCCGTAAGCCTCCCAAAAAACCCGAAATTAAAAGGTTCTGAAGCCAGTTTCCGTGGTACTTAAATTCGTTAACTCTTTCAAAAGAACTCACCTATCCTTTTTGCCTTACCGTTCATGGATTGAGTGGAGCAAAATTTTGGATAAGTGCCCAGGCACGTATGCTGAGATTGGCCGATTTCATGGTACCGTGAAAATACTTTGTACTGAACAAATGACGATCCATTCGTTGCATCAACCGGTCAACCATGTTGCTCGTTCTATGTGCGCCAGGAAAATCATAGATTTGGGAAAACTGTGGAATATTATCCCTGAGCTTCTTGATTTTGGCTGCAATAACGTCGGAAACTCCATTCATCATCCGTCCAGGTCAGGAGATGTGCCTGACACTTTTTTGAATGGCTATCAAGGGGTAGTTCAGACGGACGGTTATAGCGCCTATGCCTTTCTTGATGTGGTGCAGGGTAATTCTTCATATGGGATGTTGGGTCCACGTGCGTCGTAAGTTCATGGACGTGGTGAAGGCGGCCGGAAAACCAAAGGGCAAAAAGAAAACAGGTAAGGCGTTGTCATACATCCGGAAGCTCTACAAGATTGAAAAAGATGCCAAAGCAATAAATCTTACCGGAGAGGCCTTGCTTCATGAACGTCAGGACAAGGCAAAACATGTGCTGGATGAGTTTAAAAAATGGCTGGATGCGACTGTCGAGATAACGCCTCCCCAAAGCTTGCTTGGCAAAGCCGTCAACTATGCTTTGAATCAATGGCACCGCTTGGTCATCTATGCAGATACGGCCCATGTCACTCCGGACAACAATATGGCCGAAAACACCATTCGCCCTTTTGTGATCGGACGCAAAAATTGGCTCTTCTCTGTAACCCCTGAAGGCGCCGCTGCCAGTGCAGCCATTTACAGCCTAATTGAAACCGCCAAAGCAAATGGTCTTGAACCATACTGGTATTTTCGTTACCTTCTGGAAAAACTCCCCGATGCTATGACCGAGGATGATTACAAAGCTTTGTTACCTCAATACCTCGACAAGACCGAACTTGCCGGTCCTCCTCATATCGCATAACGAGCCTCCCCAGACAAGGTGCGGTTTATTAAGCGCTTACGTTTTTAGACACCCCAGAATTAAGTTTGTAGATGGAATTGAAGACGGGAACGCCGCTTGATTCTAAACACAACATTTGACAAAAACTCAGGATGAAACCTGAAAGCATAAAAAAGCCGATCTTTCCCGGACGGGGTAGATCGGCTTTTTTCTAAACTAATAGAATTTGCTTAACGTTTCTTAAGCAGCCTCTTTTCCCAGGGTAATACCAAGTTCCAGAGCCTTCGTGTTCAGGTCAAAGAAAGCTGCGGGCATGGCATCCTTGATAACACTTATAGCTGATTCGGGTTTACAGATGCCTGTGGCACCGATCAGAGCGCCAACTACACAGACACTGTAAACAATCGGTTTTCCGAGTTCTTTAACAACTGTGTCATACATGGGCAACGCCAGGATCTTTGCATTAACATTGCCGGTTGTAACATATCTTGGGTCAACAATCATAAGACCACCCGGTTTAATCACGTTGACATATTTGTTATAGCCTTCCTGCATCAGGGCGACAAAAACATCAGCCTCTTCAACCTTGGGGTAATAAAGATTGCCGTCTGAAATTAAAATGTCGGCACGGGTAGCGCCGCCACGGGCAGCAGCTCCGTAGCTCTGGGACTGAATAGCGTTTTTGCCCTCAAAGATTGTAGCTGCTCTGGCAAGGATAATGGCTGTAGTGATGACCCCTTGTCCGCCAGAAGCTGTAAATACCATTCCTGTTGATTCCATTATGCCTATCCTTTCTTCATTACCTTGTCAATGACGTTTGTTTGGTAAGCTTCGCAATATTCGAGTGCTTCTTCATCAACAAAAACGCCGCGTTGAATAAGATCCGGATTTTCTTCCAGTTTTTTGGAACCTATGGGTACAGTATTGTCCTTGTACCATTCCATCATCTGGGGCGCCTCACCGGCCTTGTTCTTTCTGCCGAACTGGGTTGGGCACATGGACAGAATTTCAACCACTGAAAAGCCTTTGTGTTCAATGGCTTTTTTGATTGTACTTTGAGCTTCTTTGGCATGGTAAACGGTAGTTCTTGCCACAAAAGTTGCACCTGCGCCTTTGGCCAGTTCCACCAGATCAAATGCACGATCGGGAACACCATAAGGGGCAGTACTTGCTTTTACACCACAGCCGGACATGGGTGAGTACTGTCCGCCGGTCATGCCGTAGATCCTGTTGTTCATGACGATGGCTGTAATATCGATATTTCTTCTGCAGGCATGGATGAAGTGGTTGCCGCCGATGGCCGTGGAGTCACCGTCACCAAAGGGGACAATAACTTTCAGGTTGGGGTTGGCAAGCTTAACACCTGTGGCAGTGGGAAGTGCCCTGCCGTGCATGGTATGTGCGGTGTTGAAATCCAGGTAACCGGAGATTCTTGAAGAACATCCGATACCGGAGACAACGGAAACCTCATTGTTGTCTAATCCCAGATCATGGATGGCCCGGAGAAGGGCACCCATAACAGTTCCGTGTCCGCAACCCGGACACCACATATGGGGAAAAAATTGGGCCCGGATATACTTTTTTACATCAAATTCGCTCATGTTATATCCCCTTTCCTGTGATCATTCTGATAGCAGCTTTAATGTCGCTGGGCTTGATGATTTGGTTGTCGACCCGGTTGGAGAAGTAAACCTTTTCAGGCTCAGCCACAACACGTTTTACCTCGTTGACAATCTGGCCCATATTCATTTCCGCTACAATCACGGCCTTGGTATTGGCACATTTTTCTCTGACAATATCCCCTGCAAAGGGCCATACAACCTGAAGCTCTAAAACGCCGACCTTGATACCAAACTGATTGCGATAGTCTTCGGCAGCCTGGAGGGCGGATCTGGTTGTTGTGCCATAGGCAACGATGACATAGTCGGCATCATCCATGTAGTACTCTTTGTACATGGCGATTTCGTTGGCTTTACTTTCGATTTTATCCACCAGGTGGTGGATCAGCATGTTAACATTCTCAGGGCTCACGTCGGGGAAACCCATAATGTTATGATGAAGACCGGTCACGTGGAAACGATGGCCTGCACCGAAATCGGACATGGGACGCTGGCCGTTTGCATCGGTAAGATAGGGATAGTATTTTTCACCTACGGGAATCGTGGTTCTGATTCTGTCGACAACTTCGATCTCGCCGGGTTCGGGAATGACCACTTTTTCTCTCAGGTGCTGGGTGGCCTCATCAAACATCAGAATAACAGGTGTCCGGTATTTTTCAGCCAGGTTAAAGCCTTCAACAGTAATTTTAAATACATCCTGGAGGTTGGACGCTGTCATGGCAATAATGCTGTGGTCACCATGGGAGCCCCATCTGGCCTGCATTGTGTCACCCTGGGCGACATGGGTGGGGTTACCTGTGGATGGCCCGCCTCTCTGGATATTGGCGATAACACAGGGAACTTCCGCCATACAGGCGTATCCGATACCTTCCTGTTTCAGGGAGAAGCCGGGGCCGGAAGTTGCGGTCATAACCTTTTTCCCGGCAAGGGCTGCGCCGATGATACAGGCCATGGATGCAATTTCGTCTTCCATCTGGATAAATTTGCCGCCTCTTTTGGGAAGTGCAGCAGCTAAACCCTCTGCAACTTCTGAAGACGGTGTGATGGGATAACCTGCAAAAAAGTCACACCCGGCATACAGGGCGCCTTCAATACAGGCATCACTTCCTGGAATAAATTGTATATTCTCAGCCATTATTTATTCCCCCTCCTCAACTAAAATTTGAATTGCCAGATCAGGGCACCGAAGTTCGCAAAGCTTGCATGCAATGCAGTCTTCAGGGCGGGCTGCCACAGCTTTTTCATCGCTGTTCAGTTCCAGAACCTGTTTGGGGCAGAAGTGAACGCAAATGCCGCACCCCTTGCACCAGCTCTTGTCAATAATGTGTTTGACGTTTTTTCCTTTTGCCATAAATTCCTCATCCTCGGTTTAAACCGGATTAAAATTGGGCATCTGTTTAAGAGATCTACTAAATGTGCTTGTCAAAAATTTCCATATGTAATCGTTATGGACAGAACTGGTCTTGGAACCGAGGGGTGCCCATAAGGAATATGGAAAGTTGGTCTTAGTTGGTTCATAAGGTTTAAGGATAATTTTAATTTCTGTATCACTAAAATTTTTTCACCCATGGTTAATTAAAAAATTTACAAAGCTCTATCAAAAAAAAAGTCTGTTTACAACTTTTTTTATCTTTTTTTTTTAGCAATTGCTAACCATGCTTGTTTCCAGGCTCTCGATGGGTTACTTTCCGGGATTATGACATTTCAAAAAAAAGATATGATCAGTGTTGTTCTCCCTACATTTAACAGGGCCTGGACCCTGGCAAAGGCTCTTGATTCTGCCCTTGCCCAGGACTACCTGAACAGGGAAATCATTGTGGTGGATGACGGGTCAACAGACGGGACCCGGGAACTGCTGGCAGGATATAAAGATAAAATCCGGGTCCTGTTTCAGGACAACAAGGGGGTGAGTGCTGCCCGGAATTTGGGGATCCGGGAGAGCCGGGGAAGCTTCATTGCCCTGCTTGACTCCGATGATGCCTGGGAAAAGAACAAACTTTCCTGCCAGATGGCTTTTTTTCAATCCAATCCCGGGGCAATGATCTGCCAGACCGAGGAGATCTGGATCAGAAAGGGGAAACGGGTTAACCCAAAGAACAAACATAAAAAACCGTCGGGCATGATTTTTGAGCCGTCTTTAAAATTGTGCCTGGTCAGCCCTTCGGCCGTGATGATCAAAAAACAGCTCTTTGACCGCAAAGGAATGTTTAACGAGGCGTTCCCGGTGTGCGAGGATTATGATCTGTGGCTTCGTATTTCCCATGATACCCCCGTGTTTCTCATTGACACCCCTTTAACGGTAAAAACCGGGGGACACGGGGATCAGCTTTCCGCCACCCACTCCCAGGATAAATACCGGATCCAGTCCATCCTGAATTTAATTAAGTCCAATGTACTTTCTCCGGATCATGAGCAGGCCGCTTTAAACGTATTCAAAGAAAAGTGCCGGATTTTTGCCAACGGGTGTATAAAACGGGGCCGGAAGGAAGAAGGTGCCCATTACCTGATGCTTGCAGAAGGGTAACTGATCGTCCAAACATGGGTTTTCCCCAGAGGTATTATATAAGGTTAAATGTTTTTTGTTCGTTAAAAGAAAAAATTATTTTATAAAAACTGTAAATTGATTTTACAAATTGAACGTGGCATTTTTAAAAATTATTTTTATAACACGAATAGGTACAAGGAGAATTGCAGAATGAAATTTCAGAAAATAGTAGATGATATTTACCGCCTTGCGGTTAACATTGAAGATGAGAATTACCTTTTTGAAGGAATCTGGCCGATTCCCCACGGCATTTCCATAAACGCATATCTGATCAAGGGTGAAAAAAATGTGCTCATTGATCTGACCCAGAACATCATGGACTTTCCCTCGGCCATTACCGCACAGATGGAAGGTGTTTCTTTAAGCGTGGAAGACATTGACATCATCGTGGTAAACCACATGGAACCGGATCATGCCGGCTGGCTGAGGGAATTTTGTCAAAAAAATACCAAGGGCGTGATTTACTGTACCAAAAAGGCAATTCCCCTGTTAGAGGCCTTTGCCGCAGTGCCTGCGGACCGGGCCATAGCCATCACGGACGGCATGACCCTGGAAGTCGGGGATTATGAACTCCAGTTTTTTGAAACGCCCAATATCCATTGGCCCGAAACCATGATGACCTATGAGACCAAGCGGAAAATTCTGTTTGCCTGCGATGCCTTTGGCTCATACGGTAAGGTGGAGGGGGACACCTTTTTTGACGACCAGCTCTCCGAAGAGAAACATGCTTTTTTTGAAAATGAGGCTTTACGCTATTACGCCAATATCGTTTCCACATTTTCGGGCCCTGTACTCAAAGGCCTTGCCAAACTGTCCGGACTGGAAGTTAAAGTCATCTGCCCGTCCCACGGAATCATCTGGCGGGAGAATCCCGGCGTGATCATCGACCATTACAAACGCTATGCAGAGTACAGCAAGGGACCGGCGGAACGGGAAATCACCCTGGTCTGGTCCAGCATGTACGGCAACACAAAATCAATGCTGAATCTTATTATTGAGACCATAAGAAAACACAAAATTCCGGTGCATGTTTACCAGGTCCCCGGTGATGACATCGGCTATATCCTGGCCGACGCCTGGAAGTCCGCCGGGCTTATTTTCGGCATGCCCACTTACGAGTACAAAGTCTTTCCCCCCATGGCACATATCATTGACGAGCTGATTGTAAAAAAAGTGACCAACAAAAAGGTTTTCAGATACGGCTCCTATGGATGGGTCGGGGGAGCACAGCGTGATTTTGAAGCCAGAATTGAAAAGTCCGGATGGGATATGCTCGGGTTTTATGAATGGCAGGGCGCTCCCACCGTCGAGGATGAACAGGCCATGGTTGAGAAGATCGACTCCTTTTGCAAGGAACTGATCTCGTTTACCGCGTAATACGTCAATTTTTAATCATACAAACACATAAAGAGCATGAAGAAATCAAGTCTTCATGCTCTTTTTTTTTCAGTCAAGCCCCATTTTCTGGAAAAGATGTTGAAGTGTAATCCTGGCTTTATTAAAATCGTACTCACCAATTTCCCAGCCAAGCTGATCCATCAGGCCGCCTTCCATCGAACCTCCCGGAATCTGATCCCTGAGCTGTCCGGCAATGCTGACGGCGTGGGTATCATTTTCGTCAAGCATCCTTTGAAGTGCCAAAAGTATCGGTTTGAGCGCATCCAGGTCAGGGACAGGCCCATTCTGTTGCGTTTTTCCGGTTTGTTTTTCTGTTTCAAGGCTGTTGATTCCCTGGACAACTTCCGAAAGACGCGCTGAAAAATCCGGCAGCAGGGATAGGACCGCCTCAATGTCTATGTTTTTGAGTGCATTATCTATCCGTTTTGCGGATTCAAAAACAAGGGTTGCGCTGATATTGCCTGAAACGCCTTTAATTGTATGGGCAAGTCTTTGGGCTGTTTCAATGTCCTTTTTGACCAGAGCCTGCTGGATTTTATTTGCGGTATCCGCCTGACTTTCGGCAAATTTTTTCAATAGATTCAAGTATAAAGATGAGTCCTGGGACATACGGTTCAGTCCTGCTTTAATGTTAATACCCGGCAGAGGCCCCAGAGTTTCAGATGATAAGGCATTATTAATTTTTGTGCCTGGCTGAATTTCCATGTTCTGGCCGGATTCGGGACCGGAAGTCTTAATCCATGTACTTAAGGTATTGAAAAGGTTTTTGACATCAATGGGTTTGGCCACATGATCATTCATTCCGGCGGCCAGAGCTTTTTCCCTGTCTCCGCTCATGGCATTGGCTGTCATGGCGATAATGGGCAGATCCTGATATCCGGAAAGTTGTCTGATTTCACGGCTGGCTGCGTAACCGTCCATTTCCGGCATATTGATATCCATGAGCACGGCGTCATATTTTGTTTTCTGCACGGCCTCCAATGCCAGGATGCCGTTATCGGCGAGATCTACAATAAAACCGTAGTTTTCAAGAATTCCTTTGGCCACCTGTTGGTTCACCTCGTTGTCCTCGGCCACCAGAAGTTTTACGCCCTGTATTTTTGTCACACAAGCAAGTCGTTCGTTTGGGCACGGATTTGTGCGTGGCTGCACTTTTTCTCCCAGTGCCGTCATGATTGAATCGGATAATAAAGACGGAGAAACCGGTTTGATCAGACAGCCGTCAAGCCCCAGGCGATTGGCCTTTTGTATTAACTCCTCCCGGGCATGGGCCGAAACCATGAGCACCGAAGGGGGGAGGGTGCCCAAAGTATTTTTTATTGTTTCAGAGGCTTGCAGGCCATCCATTCCCGGCATCTGCCAGTCCATGAGGACCAGATCAAAGGGCTCACCCTGTTTGCCGGCCGCCTCCAGTTCATCCAGGCCGGCTTCTGCGCTGTCAGCCTGGATGACTTTAAAAGACATGGCTGTGAGCATTTTTTCCAGCACCGTGCGTGAAATGGAATTGTCATCCACCACCAGAATTTTTTTCTTTGGGGTGTCAGAGGCAGCAAAGCGTGATGTAATCGTCTGCAGCCCAACTCGTTTTAGGCGGACAGTGAAGAAAAAGGTGGTGCCCTGTCCATATTCGCTTTCCACCCGGATATGGCCGTTCATCATTTCCACCAGTGATTTACTGATAAACAGCCCCAGGCCCGTGCCCCCGTATTTGCGGGTGGTGGTGGCATCTGCCTGGGAAAAGGCCTGAAACAATTTGTCCTGGTGGGCTTTGGTCAGGCCGATGCCGGTGTCCTGGACGTAAAATTCGAGCATAGCCTCATCTGCCTCTTCTTCGACCAATGCACACCCTAAAACAATCTGCCCTTCTTTTGTAAATTTTACCGCATTATTGGTCAGGTTGAGAAGAATCTGGCCAAGTCGGATGGGGTCTCCGATAAGTGTGCGGGGAATGTTCGGATCAATGTTGTAAATGACCTCCAACCCATTTTCCTGGGCCTTGATGCCCACAAGATTGGTAACCGTCTCCAAAACCTCTTCCAGGAAAAATTCAATGGACTCCATGGTGAGTTTTCCGGCCTCAATTTTGCTGAAATCGAGAATGTCATTGATAACACCGAGAAGCGCCTTGGAGCCGTTTTGAATTTTGTGGATGTAATCATGCTGTCTTGAATCCAGTTCGGTTTGGAGGGCCAGATGGGCAAAACCGATGATAGCATTGAGCGGGGTGCGGATTTCATGGCTCATATTGGCCAGAAAATCACTTTTTGCCCGGGTGGCATCTTCGGCCACCTGCCTTGCCTCTTCCAGGTCACGGGTTCGCTCTTTGACCAGGTCTTCCAGGTGGCTTCGGTAGTCTTTAAGTTCCTTTTCCGCCTCCTTGATCCAGGTAATATCCTTGGCAATGGATGCAATGCCCAGATGCTTGCCTTTGTCATCCTTCAGCAGGGAATAGGTAAACAGATGGGGCAGGACAGTCCCGTCCTTTCTGACCCGGTTGCCCTCGATATTTTTTAATACTTCTCCCTTGATACAGCGTCGGTAAAGGGTACTGTGGGTGGTCTCCGCATCTTTCTCGGCAAATATTCCGATATATTTACCCAGGAGCTCCTCCCTGGAATATCCATAAGCTTCAATCACTGCTTCATTCAAATCAGTAATGTTTCCGGAAAGATCCGTGATCACAATCGGGTCCGAACTGTCTTTAAAAACTTTGGACAACAGACGAAGGCCCTGTTCCGCCTTTATTTGTTTTGTAATATCCTTGGCGGCGCCGGCAAGTCCTATGATCCGGCCGTTTTGGTCCAGGACCGGTTCATAGGCCGAGGACACCCATACCTGGCGGCCGTCTTTACGGCGCACGCGAAGCTGTGCCTCCTGGCGCTTTTTTTCCTTAAGCACGGCGTTTGTGATGTTTCTATAAACATCTCCATCCCTTTCATCATATATCGGAAAGGGATAGTCATGCATCTTCATACACTCGGCCACAGTATAGCCTGTCACCCGTTCAACGGCCTGATTCACCCATAGCAGTTTGCCGTCAAGATCCCGCCAGGACTGCCAGTCGTGGGTGTACTCCGATATAATCCGCAACTGTTCCTGGGACTGGGTGATTTTTTTAAGCAGGCTGTGTCGTTCCGTAATGTCCATGGTCAGGCCTGCGATTTTGGAAGCCTTCCCTCGGGTGTCCCATTCCACAACCTGTCCTGCGGAATGGATCCATATCCAGCCGGATTGTTTACGGCGCAGCCGGTAATCGTTTTTTAAGGTCGTTTTGCCTGAAAAAACTTTTTGAAATTCTTCATCTATCAATGCCTTATCATCCGGGTGAATCAAAGAAAAATAAGCGTCCAGGGTCTGCGGTGCGTCCTGCTCTGAATATCCTGCGCAAACAAAAAGTTGTAATGAAGTATAGGTAATTTCCCGGGATTGCATGTCAATTTGCCAATAATAGGCGTTAGCTGCGTCCAGGGCAAAGTGGAGACGTTCTTCGCTTTTTAGTAGCAGCTTTTCAGTCTGTTGCCGTTTGACAACCTCTTTTTTTAATCTCCTGTTCACCATTAACACCAGCGCAATAATAACCAGAAAAATAAAAACAGGGGGGGCAGCAACGCTCAGAACGTGGTGCCAGGCTATTTTTTTTTCATAATCAAGGGAGATCCACCGGTTGTGGATAGCCATTGTTTCCCGGGCTGTCAAAGAGTTAAGAGCTTTATCCAGGATGACCGCAAGCAATGGCCAGTCTTTACGCACACCCATATGAAGCTGAGTATCTATATCTTCCAAAGTCACTGCAATCTTCAGTTGGTTTAAGCTGTGTTTTTTTATGTGATAACTTGCATCTCCCGCGTTAACAACATAACCGGCAACTTTGCCAAGGGCAACGGCCCGCAGCCCCTGCAGCGGATTTTCCACAGGAACATAGATCAGTTCCGGGTGTTGCATGCGCAGTTGTTTGCTGACGGGGTGAGAATCCACCACCGCAAATTTCTGGCCATTAAAATCGGATAGTTTTCTGTATGTGTCATTATTTCGGTCCACCACCACAACATAAGGGAAATCAAGATAGGGTCTGGTAAAATCAAGATAACGGGTTCGTTCCCCAGTCTTCACCAGGCAGGCCACACAATCTAATTGCTTATTTTGGGCTGCGTTAAGTATCTGCGTCCATGAAAGCTGGGATCCGTCTTCTTTTTCCACACGCCTGAAGGTCACTGGAAGGCGACTTACGATCAATTCAAGATAATCGGCAACAATTCCCTGGTATTTTCCCTGGTCATCGACAAATTCAAATGGCGGCCGATCAGACCCCGTCCCGAGCCTGATCACCGGATGGGCTTTCAGCCACTGCTGCTCTTCCCGGGTCAGTGTTTTGAGAAAATCAGCGGCTTTACCATCATGGGCATGGCACAGGTTTGGAGCGCTATACAAAAGCAGGAACCAGATAAAGAAAATAAATTTAAACATAGACCGCATGATCTTATCCTGACTCCTTTCTCGGGGTGATGGCTAATTTTTTTTACAGAAATCTGAGCTGAATCAACGAGTTAATTTATTTTGTCAAAAATATCAGAATCAAGAAGTTGAGTAAAGTTGAATCAGGGTGCCCGGGGCTATATACCGGGTATATCGTCAAAGTTTTTGGATAATGCGGCCAACGATCCTTGCAGGCAGGCAAGTTTGAAAACTTCCAGGCAAACGGTTCCCGTATAGCGTTTCAAATGATTCATGGTCCTCTCAAATTCGTCTGGTGCCATTTTGTCAAGGCCGATGTGATCTTTGGGTGGTTCAAGGCGGGTATTCACCCCGTGGAGGTGAATCAGACGTATTTGGGGGCCGAACAGTTCAAAGGTGCGGGCCATGTCATACCCGTATTTGATATGGTGGCCAAGGTCAGCGCAGACGGACAGGCCAAATTCATTGACCAGATCTGTGAAAAGATCCGGGGGATACCCCAGGGTTTCCACGGTGATTTTCGCCGGATTTTCCAAGTCCGGTATCAGCAATTCAAGGCCTTGTCGTGCATTTTCCTGCCAGGCGGCAATGCCATCCTTTATGGGCAGGGGGTTATCCATCTCCAGGTGAAGGGTGAAACTTGTGACAGGCCCGGGGGAAAATCGCTCAATAACCCGTTTCAGGGTGTCGGCGGCATTCCGGCGATCTCTGGGGCCCGGTGCACATAAGCTGATATCCACAGGCAGGTGCACATTATAGGTCAGATCCAGGTCCTTGGCCAGGCAGGTCAGCTCCTTCACATCGTCCCGGGACGGTATCACCTCTTGGGGTTGACTTTCAAATACAAGAAGTTCGATTTCGTCAAAAAAGGCGCCTATTTTTTTGACATTGGGGATGATGTGATCCGGATAGATAAAAGATGTGGTGGCCAGCCTGAAGGGTCGTTTGATCATACTAAAATAAACTTCCGGCCACAAGGCAGCCCAGGACCATGGAAATAAGGGATGACAGTATCATTAATTCACAGGACCTCTCAATGTGGAAAGGTCTGGGATCATTGAATTCACCGCCGATACAGGGTTTGTCCACCAATTTTCCGTGGTAGATATTGGGACCGCCAAAGCGCACGCCAAGCGCCCCCGCAAAGGCAGCCTCAGGAAAGCCGGAATTGGGGCTTTTGTGATTTCGGCCCTGGGTCAGTGCCGTAAAAAGCGCTCGTCTCCCCCGGAAAGGGGAGAGCGCCGCGGCTGCCGGCGCAATCACCAAGATGGAAAGCCGGGCCGGAATATAATTGGCCACATCGTCAATGCGGGCCGCAGCCCGGCCAAACAGGATATAGGCGTCATTTTTATACCCCACCATTGAATCCAGGGTATTGATCATCTTGTACATCATGGCACCGGGGGCTCCGAGAACCAGGGCAAAACACAAAGGTGACAGAAATCCGTCCACGAAATTTTCCGCCACGGTTTCACAGGCCGCCCGGGTGATGCCCGGCCCATCCAGGTATTTGGTCTGGCGCCCCACAATATACCCGACCTTGATTCTGGCCCGGGCCAGGTCGCCTTGGACCAGGGGATTAAAAACGTCCATGGCGGCCCTGTAGAGGCTTTTTGTGGAAAAACTGTAAAAAATCAGGATGGTCTGAACAATGGCGGACGCAACCGGATGAATCTGTCCGGCGACAAAAACAGCGGCCCAGGCCAGGCCAAAGGTTGCGGCGATCAGGAAAAAGGCGAAAAAAAGCCCGGCTTTCAATGGGTTTTCAATGTTTTTTCTGAAGACAGGCTCAAAAAACGAAATGGCCCGCCCCATCCCGATAATGGGATGGGGCAGCCATCCCGGATCTCCGGCCAGAAGATCCAGGATAAAAGCGGCGGTTAATATCTGCCAGGTAACATGAAAAACCATTTTAACCTTGTTCCCGGGCCAGTGCTCTTTTGAGGCTTTGGGCCAGGGCCTGGTTGATTTCATTTGTTTTCAGGGAGAACCGGACAAAGTGATGGGACAAACCTTGAAAATTGGAGCAGTCCCTGATCAGGAATTTGTCGTCAGCCATCCGGCTGCACAGTTTTGGCGCAGAAATCCGGTCCAGCCGGGCCAGTATAAAATAGGTAAAGGTGTCAAAAAGCCGAATTCCCTGTGTGCCGGTCAGGGCCTGGAAAAAAGCCCGGCGTTCGTTAACAATGAACTCCCGGGTCTGCCGGTAAAAGGGTAAAATTTCTTGGGGATGATTATAAATATCCCTGATTACGGCCTGGGCCAGGGCGTTGACGCTCCAGGGCTGGTAGTGGACCATGACTTTCCGGATCAATGCTTTGGCTCCGCTTAAAAAACCCGTGCGAAGCCCGGGAATCCTGAAAATTTTTGACATGGAGGAGAGCACCAAAAGGTTGGGCAGGTGCGTCAGCGCCACAAGGGAAACGTCTTCTGCATCCGGAACAAAGGGCAGATAGGATTCATCCACCACAAAACAGGTATCTGTGTGCCGGCGGATCAGGGTTTCCAGATCCTGTTTGCCAATCAGGGTGCCTGTGGGATTATTCGGGTTACAGATAAACACCAGGTCGGCGTGCCGGGCCCTGGCAGATAACTGGTCGAGATCCGGAACGAAATCGTTTTCGGCAAGGGTCATGCAGTAAGATCTCTTTACATTGAGGGCGGCACAGGCATCTTCATAGTCGGCATAGGCCGGTCCCAGAATCAGTGCCTTTTTCGTCCCAAGGGATAGGGGCAGGGTATAAATGAAAAAGGTGGTGCCGTTGCCGGCTATCACACAGCCGGGATCAATGCCGCGATGGTCCGCAAACCCCTTTGACATGCCTGCGGCATCCGGTTCGGGAAGGGCATGAATCAGATGGATGTTATCCCGGATAAAGGTGTGAATACGTTCAGGGGGACCTAATGGATTGAGATTGGAACTCATGTCAATGATATCTTCAACCCGGCAGCCTATACGGTCCGCTAACAATTGCCTATTTCCGCCATGGCCCTGAATCATCCCTGTTTATCCATCCTTGCCCATCCATTCCTGCTTAAAAAATGATATTCATGCCGGCTGCCATGAACAGTCCGGCTTCCATCACTTCTGTCATGGCACCAAGCATGTCACCCGTGATGCAGTTCATTTTCCGTTTATAAAATTTTAAAATAGTAAAACACCCCAGGGCAAATCCTGAAATTAATATCAGGCCCCTATACCCTAGGAATAAGGAAAAACCCAGCGGAATCAGGCATAGGTAAAAATCTTTTGCATTAAGGGGCCGGGTGAACAGATCCTTGCCTGTCCCTTTGTCTTTTCTTCCGTAATCCAGGTATTTTATGCCAAAGATCATGGAGGCTCTGGAAAAAGAGGGCACCAGGAAAAATATGGCCATGGTCTGAACCGGTGAGCAACTGATTTTCACAGACCAGATTCCGGCAAATTTTGCAGCCAGACCCAGTACAACCGTAACCAGGCCCATCATGCCGATTCTGGAATCTTTCATGATTTCCAGGGCTCTTTCCCGTCCCCGGTGGCTGAAGATTCCGTCTGCTGTGTCTCCAAGCCCGTCCAGGTGGAATGCGCCGGTTACGGCCACCAGAAACATGAGATCAGCAAGGGCTGCAACAGGTGGGGCCCAGGCCTTGGATGCCAGGAAGTCGGTGACCACCAGAAGGGCACCGATGATGAGTCCCACCAGGGGGAAAAAGCGGATCATCCCCAAAGGAGAGTATACCGGCTTTTTTCCCGCAGGAAGAATGGTAATAAAGGCGATGCAGGCCTGTAAGTCTTTGAAAAAACATGATTTACCAGACGGTGTCATTTAACTTCTCCGTTCTTATTTCCCTGGCCGCTGTCCGCTCAGGGCTCCATCCTGCCGGGTTTGATCTGGACAGGGATGCCCGCCATGCTGACGATGACCTCATCAACGGCCCGGGCCACCCGCTGGTTGACAAGACCTGCAATGTCCCTGAACTGCCGTGCAAGGCTGTTTTCTGGGACAATCCCATATCCCACTTCATTGGAAACCAGGATAACCGGGCAGGCAGATCGGTTTAACGCGTCCAAAAGCAGGTCCACCGACGCCATAACGCCGGATTCATCCTTTCCATGGAACAGAAGGTTGCTGGTCCAAAGGGTCAGGCAGTCCACCAAAATCACCTTTGCCTGTGCACAGGCCCGGTCAATGGCTTCATGGACGAGCACCGGCTCTTCAATTGTGGACCAGCCAGGTCCGCGGTCATCCCGGTGGCGATTCACCCGTTCTTCCATTTCCCTGTCCGTGGGTACACAGGTGGCCAGATATATTTTTTTATCCATGGCCATGTCATCTGCGGTCTGTCTGGCAAAACGGCTTTTGCCGCTCCTGCAGCCGCCGAGCACCAGAATATGCTTTATCTTGGTCATAATTTTTAATAGATAACGTATCCTCTATGTCCCTTGCAACTTAAAAAATAGACAACGTGCATGATCAAAATTAACTTCGTGTTGTATTGGCTGTAAGGATTCGGTTCTGATTATTTCAGTATTCCAAAGTTGATGGTCCTGTAAAAAGTCAGAGCCCAAATCAAGCTCCTGTTTTTGAGTTTGAACACTATTTTGATCATATGATCAAAACTTGTTAAAAAACAATTTTTATAAGCCAAATTGCTCTTTGACATTCCAAAAAGCAGTGTATTACACCCCGAAAGGGCTCCCCTATGCCTCCTTTATGCATAGCTAAGCGCCTTCTGGACAATAGTTGCCCTGAAGAGGTTGATTCCTGCTGCTTTTAAGGTTGCCGCGAACCTTACTGCTTGGAGACCTCGATATTTTAATCGTTTCACCCCGGTTCGTCGATCATATTCGGACATTGTTGCTTCGACTCCGGCTCGCCACCGATATCTATCTTTGAACTCATCTGTCTGTTCATAAGCTCTTCTTCGGGCGATCCTTGCAGCCTTAGCGGTATATCGACTGTACGCGTACTTTTTCCCCTGTTTTACCGGGCAATCTTCCAGTTGAGGGCAGCCCATGCAGGTATCAAGGGGAAAACCTTGGGTAATCCGTTCCTTCTTTTTCTTTTTAAAAACCGGGGCATGCCCTTGCGGACATGTTATGATCTGCCCATCTGCCGCAAGGTTGAAATCAGTAAGGCTGAGCTTTTCCTTTTTGGTCGTTCCCATGGTGGGCGAAACAAGATTAATTCCATCTGACTGGGCAATCTGGTGATTCTCATCGCTTCCATAAAGAGAGTCCGCCTGGAGTTCTTTGGGAGAAAGGTTTCTCTGCTTGGCGGCATCAATTGCAGGGATAAGAGCATTGGCATCACTTGCCGAGGCAGGTTCCACCTCAACATGAGTGATAAGATTCAAGGTTCCGGCCTTCTCATCTTCATCCTCTGTTTCTGTAAAGGTTTCCATCACCTGAACCTGGTAACCTTGTCCCTTATGTCCGCTGTAGGTCGCATCAGGGTCTGAAGGATTTTGAAGTGAGTCTGAAGGAATCTCTTTTGGAGCTTTAAGCGCAACCTTCTGGCCACTTTCAGGATCAACTTCCAGATTGCACTGCTCTTTCAAAACCCTTTCAAGCAGCTTGTAGCTGTACATGGATGAAACATCAGAGTCGCTTTTAAATTCCTGGATCAGATGGTAAAGATCCTTGCTGACACTTGCAAGAGTTTTAGCTGAATCAGAGGGTTTTACCATGGAAAAGCAGGACAATGCCTTTTCCGAAATATACTTCCCGATAATATCGGTGCTGATACCGGAAAAATGGTCAGGGTGCTTGCGTTTCAGGTTAACCAGAAATTTATTGATACTCGCTGCAAAGATACTGATTCTTCCCAGCCGTCGCATATTTGACTTAACATGGACCGAATCGATTCTTTGGTTGTCAGAATTGACTTCAAACACTGCTGCAAGTTTGTCTGTAATAGCATTGAAGAGGGCTTTGTCCAGTTTCTTTTCGATCATGAGTTGACGGAAGGTCCACAGGGTTTTCAAACATAGATATTTGGCGGCATCCGATTCTTCCGTTAAATTCAAGGCATAGTGCCATTGAATATTGAATGCCAGTTGCGATACGGTTTCTTCGTCAGTAAGATCATGAGCTTGCTGGAGCAGCAAAACACCGAGCATGGTGAAGAGTTCCTTTGTAGGACGTCCTGCTTCTCTTGAGAAATAGGGTTTGATCAGATTGACCGGTAATGAGCGGAGGATTTCTTTTTGAAAAAGCCCTGCCCAGGAGTCATCGAGCAATTTCCTGCGCTTCGGGCTTAAAAAGTCCCAAGGATCGAAAAGGTGGAGCTGATTGTGGTCATTTGTTTTAATCATTTAGTCAACCATAAGTTATTGATAACATAGAGTATATTATACAAAATAAATATTTTTAATACAAGCTAAAAATCGAATTTTAGCCAATAATATTAACCTGTTAAATTGATTTTGGACTTTTTACGAGTCCATCAAAGTTAATGGTTGAAAAAGTATACTTTTTGCCCAATAATTATGGGGTTCCCTGATAAAAATCTATCTATGCCCCTCAATGTGTAGTTATTGCAGATCGCTGTGCGTTTTTTCAACCTTTTTAACCCAAAAAGGAAGACCATGGTAGTGATTGATTTTTTAATTATAGTCGGTCCCCTGGCCCTGATTGTAATCGTTTTTCATATCATCAGAAAAATAAGCCATGACGATGGCGGGACTGAGGTTTTCCCAAGGATGCCCCCACCTTTGGATGACTATAAAGGCCCGGAAGTTGAGTACTCCTGTCCGGATGAGTGCCTCTCCCTTCTAAGTGGGAAAAATATTGATGAGGGACTGTCGGATATACTTCGTCAAAAGGTAAGAACCTTGACGCCGGCCACTCCTGCAGGGTTAAAACTTCTGAAATTTCTTAGGTCCCATGATACCAAACCTGAACAGATTGCCAGGCTGGTTGCCACATCCCCGATTTTTTCCGTACATGTTTTAAGAACTGTCAACTCACCCCAGTTCAACCTGTCTTCCAAGGTGAATTCCGTGGGAACAGCCATTCTTGTGATGGGGTATCATAAGTTCAAGAAACTGGTGGAATCATGTAATTTAGATGATTTTTTATCCGAAATTCAGGATGAGGACCTGGTCAGGGTGTACAGTAGACTGTGGCTGCACTCTGCCATGGTGTCCACCTGTGCGGCCTACCTTGGGCAAAATATTTTTCGCCGGCGGTATGAACAGGAGCTGCCCACAATGGGGCTTTTGCATGATATCGGCAAATATTATCTGCCGTTGTTTGATAAAAAAAATCCGGCAGCGGACGGGATCTCGTCCTGCATTGGTAATGATGCTGAATATGGATTTAGCCATGCGATTTTAGGCAGTTATATTGCAGAAGAGTGTAATCTGCCCGATGTCACTGTCAAGGCCATCTATTACCATCATCATCCCCTGTTCTTTCCCCCCGAAAAAATCCCCAGGGCTTATCGTCTGCCCAGTTTCATCATCTGTTTGTCAGACCTTATCTGCAAGACTTATGGGCATTACGGCAAGGGCGAACAAATATATCCGATTCGCGAAGAATATTTTGAGATGTATGATGTTGATCTGAAATCTATTTTTTCCAAGACACTGGAAAAGAGCCTTAACAGGTGCTTTTCCACCGTGGAATCGTTCAGGAATTACTGAATCGTTTTTTCCGTTTTATTTCGGGCTTGACCGTATTTTTTACATAGTACCTGACCGGAAACCAGTGTTTGGACGAACGGCCATGGGCCGACCTGGTCTATGAACACCCAGGCATAGCCCACAACAAAACATGAAAGTCGCTTGGTAACTTATTGGTACTTTCATATGAAAAGGTGCCTCAATGCAAGGCGCGGAAAAATTTGAAACCGGAGCAACCTGGCGGTTGTGAGGATTTAAAATTTTTCCGCAACGTCGCAGATGGGTGACTTTTCGTCCAAACACTATTTGTAGTCGTAAAATCCTTTTCCGGTCTTGCGTCCCAGCCAGCCGGCCTGCACATATTTTTTCAACAGGGGGCAGGGTCTGTATTTGGAGTCCTTGAAGCCGTCATACAGGGTTTCCATGATGGCAAGGCAGGTGTCCAGGCCAATGAGGTCGGCAAGGGTCAACGGCCCCATGGGATGGGCCATGCCAAGCTTCATGACCGTATCAATGTCCTCTTTGGTGCCCACGCTCTGGTAGAGACAGAAAATCGCCTCATTGATCATGGGCATGAGAATCCGGTTGGCAATAAACCCGGGGTAATCATTGGATTCCGCCGGTACCTTGCCGAATTTTTTGGACAGCTCCCAGGTCAGTTTAAAGGTCTCTTCGGACGTGGCAATCCCTTTGATGACCTCCACAAGCTTCATCATGGGTACGGGATTCATGAAGTGCATGCCGATAACCTTGTCCGGCCGGGATGTCTGGGCTGCGATACTGCCGATGGGAATGGATGAGGTGTTGCTGGCCAGGACCACCTGGGCAGGACAGATTTCGTCCAGGTCCCTGAAAATTTTAAACTTCAGATCTTCACGTTCCACAGCCGCCTCAACAACGAAATCAGCCTTGGCCATATCTTTCAAATCCGTGGTGGTGGTGATCCTGGCAAGGATGGCATCCTTGTCAGCCTGGGTTATCTTCTCCTTTTTTACCAGGCGGTCCAAAGAGCCTGAAATTGTAGCAAGGCCTCTTTGGCAGAATTCCTCTTTAATATCGCTCATGATTACATTCAGCCCTGCTGCAGCAGCCGTCTGGGCAATGCCGTTGCCCATCTGACCGGAACCAACAACACCAAAGGTTTTAACTTCCATTGTTCTGTTCTCCTATTCATTCAAAAGTAAAAAACCCGGCACACCAATGGGCACCGGGCTTGAATATTGTTTACGTGTCTGTTCAAAAATGAACGGGCACTACCGGTTTACAACCAGTGCCACAGCTTCCCCGCCACCTAAGCACAGGGACGCAAGACCGGTTTTCACGTCTCTTTTGGCCATTTCATACAACAAGGTGGTCAGAACCCGGGCACCTGAGGCACCGATGGGGTGACCCAAGGCCACGGAACCACCGTTCACGTTCACCTTTTCAGGGTCAAGCGCCAGAACCTTGTTGATGCCGGTGGAGGTTCCGGAAAAGGCTTCGTTGATTTCAAACAGGCCCACGTCATTGATATTGATCCCCTGTTTTTTCAATACTTTGGGGATGGCATAAATGGGCGCCATGAGCACATATTTCATATCAATGCCATAGGATGCCTGGGCGCCGATTTCAGCCATGACAGTGCATCCCAGCGCCTTGGCTTTTGATTCACTCATCAGCACCAAAGCGCTTGCACCATCGGCGATGATGGAGGCATTGCCTGCCGTGCCCACGCCATCTTTTTTAAAGGCGGGTTTCATTTTGGATAAAAATTCCAGACTTGTCTCCTGGGGGCATTCGTCCGTATCAAAAATCTTGGGATCACCCTTTCGCTGGGGGATCGAAACGGGCATGATCTCATCCTTAAACCGCCCTTCGGCCACAGCCCTGTTGGCTCTGGCATAGGACTGGGCCGCAAACCGGTCCTGGTCCTCCCGGGTCACTTCCCAGCGCTCGGAGCAAAGTTCATTGGACATGCCCATGTGAAAATCATTGACAACATCCCAGAGCCCGTCATGGACCATATGGTCCTCAATGCGGCCGGGGCCCATGCGATGCCCCCATCTGGCCTTATCCATATAATAGGGTGCCATACTCATGGTTTCCATGCCGCCGGCCACCACAACATCAGCGTCGCCGCACTGGATGGCCTGGGCGGCCAGCATAACGGCTTTAAGCGACGATCCGCATACCTTATTGACCGTAATGGCCTGCACTTCCCAGGGAAGACCCGCTTTCACCACAGCCTGTTTGCCGGGATTCTGTCCGTATCCGCAGGGCAGAACCATGCCCATGATGCACTCATCCACCACGTCATCTTCAATATCAGCGCGCCGGATTGCTTCCCTGATGACCAGGCCCCCAAGTGTTGTAGCCCCTATGCCGCTCAATGAACCGCCGAAACTGCCCAAAGGGGTTCGGGTGGCACTGACGATAACTGCTTTATTCATTTTAAACTCCTTTATTCATTTATCCTGATCTTTTGAAGTCAAAATTTCAGGCAGCTTATAATCCCAAGCTTCCTGGTCTTTTTCAAGTTAATTCTTTCTTTAATAAATCAGACCCAGAATAAAGTCTGTCTGAATGGAAATGTACTGGTCCAGGGTGAATTTTTTTTTGAGGTACCATCGCCTAAAGGCCCACATATGCCCAAGCACGGAAATGTTGTGTCCCACCAGGCAGCAGGTTTTTTCATCCAGAAGGGGGAAATCATTTTTTCCGGACAGCCGGGTCAGGGCCGTGACAAAGGTATCTGAAATATCCAGTTCAGTTTCCAGAACCCTTTTTTTCCATTTGTCCGACAGAAACTGGGTGACTTGGTACATGAGCAGAACATGATCCGCCATTTTATCACACACAATAAAATATTGGCGTATGGCTGCGGCCAGTTGCGCTTTTTCGCAGATCCCGCCGGACAGGGCAATCTCCACGGCACTCCGGACCTCCTCATGGATGGCGCTGCACACCAGATACAAAAGATCTTCCTTGGAGCTGACATACTCATACAAAGAGCCGATGGAGAAACCGGCGGCTTTGGCAATCATCCGCGTGGTGGTGTTGTGGTAACCATGTTCGATGGCCAGTTTGACCGTGGCGTCAATGATCTGCCGCCGCCGTTCACGAACCAGCTTTTCATTTTTTATCTGGGTGGGGACATCTGCACCGGATGCAGGGGCTGTCTTTCGCCGGGTCATGGGTGCTCCTTGTGGATATTTTTTTCGAGCGCGCACTCGGTTTGCCTTTTATCTTTCACGGATAGTATGGCCTGTCAAGATGTTATCTGTTCCCCAGAAATTAATCCTGGACGCCCTGCCTTGACTATTTACCGGCCGGCATGTACTGCATAGACACAAGATCCAACCAATTTTTATGGAGGTATTTATGGAATTGGAGAGTGAAAGAAAAGCGGTTGTGCGTTTTGGGCTTAAAATGGTGGAGTCAGGCCTGACCACAGGCACCGGCGGGAATTTGAGCATTATTGACCGAAAGTCAGGAAAGGTGGCAATCAGTCCAAGCGGAATTGAGTACGCCGCATTGCAGCCCCGGGATGTCGTTCTCACCGATATCCGGGGAAATGCCCTGGAGGCAGAAACCAAACCCTCAAGCGAGATTGGATTTCATCTCTCCCTGTACCGCCGGCGCAAGGACATACAGGCCGTTGTTCACACCCATTCCCCCTATGCCGTCACCATGGCCTGCCTGGGATGGGAAATTCCTGCGGTTCATTATCTTGTGGGGTTTGCAGGTAAAAAAGTGCCCCTGGCCCCCTATGCCACGTTTGGTACGCCGGAACTGGCTGACATCGTGTCTGATCATATCGGAGATTATAACGCCCTGCTGCTTGCCAACCATGGACTTGTGGCTGTTGGCTCCAGCATGGACGCAGCCTTTGCCGTTGCCGAAGAGATTGAATTTGTGGCCCGGATCTATTATCAGACCAAAAGCATCGGAAATCCCGTTATCCTTCCGGACGAAGAGATGGACACCGTGCTTGAAAAGTTCAAAACCTATGGGCAGAAAAAAATGGGGGGATGATAAAGGTCCTCCTTCTTCGGTTGTTTTTTTTAAGGAATCAGTAAATATCGACGCCGGCGGCCTGCATCTCTTCCAGTGCCGCTGCCGTGCTTTCCGGGGCAACACCCCGGCACAGGTCCTTGATCAGTGTCACGTCAAACCCGAGCTTTTTCGCATCCATGACTGTGGCCTTGACGCAATAATCCGTTGCCAGTCCGTAAATAATGAGCTTCTTTATACCAGCCTTTTTAAGGATGTCGGCCAGGCCGGTATCTTTTTTCCCGTCATCAAAAAAACCGGAATAGGAGTCAAAGGCCGGGTCCATGCCTTTTTTGACAATGGCCGTAAAAAGGGATTGATCCATAAGAATCCGGGCATTGGCACTTCCCTGGACACAATGGGGGGGCCATAATACCTGTTGGCGGCCCTCTATATCAATGACATCATAGGGCTTGGCATTGTCATGGTTGGAAAAAAATGAAATGTGGTTTGCCGGATGCCAGTCCTGGGTGGCATAGACCGGGTACCCGAGTGCCTTGAGCCGGCGGGTTTCATTTTCTGCCGCATCAAGGTAGTCCCTGTCAGCGCCCCCAACAGCCAGACTGCCCTGTAAGGCTTGGGTAAAATCTGCCTGGATATCCACAACAACCACGGCTGTATGGTTCTGTTTTGTATTTATCTGCATAAAGTATCTATCCTTTTTGAAAATTATGCCCTAAGATAATCCTTTTGGAATTCATATACAAAAAATTTTTTAGAAAAATATGGACCCATGATTGAGACCATACTTGACAATGATCTGTATAAATTCACCATGCAGCAGGCCGTGTGGCGGCTGTATCCCGGGGCCCGGGTCCGGTACGAACTGACGAACCGGGGCCGCACCCCCTTTCCGGAAGGTTTTGCCGGCTTGATTAAAGACCGGGTGGCCCGTATGGCAGCATTAAGCTTAACCCGTGATGAGAGGGTGTGGCTGGAGACGGCCTGTCCCTATTTTACAAAGGCGTACCTGGACTATCTGGCGTCGTTCCGTTATGACCCGGACCAGGTGGAAATTTCCCAGCAGGGAGATACGCTTTCGGTCAGGGTTGAAGGCCCGTGGAGCCGGACCATTTTGTGGGAAGTGCCGCTGATGGCCATAATTTCGGAAACCTATTTTAAGGTCACCGATCCGGAAATTTTGTCCCGGCAGGCCATCCGGGAACGAAACCAGACCAAGGCCCAGAGAATGACCGATGCCGGTCTGACGTTTGTGGAATTCGGCACCCGGCGACGGTTTTCGGCTGCCAACCATAGTCATTTCCTTGAGGACGTTCTGGCCATGGACCATCACCACCTGGCCGGTACCTCCAATGTGCATTTTGCAAGAATTTACGGACTTGCCCCGGTGGGGACCCTGGCCCATGAGTGGATTATGTTTCATTCGGCCCTGACCGATTATGAAACGGCCAATGCCGCTGCCATGGATGCCTGGCTTAAGGTCTACCCTGATGTGCTGGGCATTGCTCTGACCGATACATTTACCACAAAGGTTTTCTTAAGGGATTTTACCCGGGACAGGGCCGGCCGGTTTTCCGGGGTTCGCCAGGATTCCGGTGATCCTGAAATTTTTACCCGGGACATTCTTAACCATTACAGGGGAATGGGCATTGATCCGGCGACCAAGGCCATAGTGTTTTCAGACGGCCTGGACGTGGACAGGGCAATAAAAATTCATGGGTTCTGCCGGGGGCAGGTAAAAGATTCCTATGGTATCGGCACCAATCTGACCAATGATGTGGGGGTTGATCCTTTGAATATTGTGATCAAGTTATCTTGGGCAGCGCCCGAACCCGGCATGAAAGGCCGGTCCACGGTTAAGTTGTCCGATGATCCGGGCAAACACACCGGAGATCCCGAAGAGTTGACGCGTTGCCGAAACGCACTTGGTCTGTGATGATTGCAGTCAGTCCAACTCACGGATAAATTGATTTAAACTGGCAAAATATTCCGGGGCATTGACCATCATAATGGTGTTGTGATCGCCGTGGTCAAACAGCTTAATGGTTTTACGCCCCCGGGCCCAGTCATAAAGCCTTTGACCATGGCTGACATCAACCAGGCCGTCATGAATGGTGTGCAGCACCAGCACAGCTCCTTTAAATGAGGCAATTTTTTGCTGATGATTAAGCTGCTGATCCACGGCGTTGCGAAAAGTTGACAAATCGACATTAAGTTCATCGGGATGGACACGGAGCAGCAAACGCTCAAGCACATCGGCAACAGCGCTTTCAAGAACTAATCCGGCGGCATTGGGAAAGCGGGCTGCAGCTTCAAGAGCAAAAATAGAACCAACACTGCGGCCAAAAAAAATCAGGTCCTGCTCTCTGCATTTCAATGCCCGGATAGTCGGCGCCACATCCGCAACCATTTTACCCAGTTGCGCCCGGCCACTGGACTGGCCATAGCCGCGCAGTTCTGCCAGCAGGCAATTACAGCCCATCTGATTAATCAAGGAGACAAAATCACCCTGCCAGTCATCAACAATCTCACCATTGCCGTGGAAGTGTACCAGGGTTTTTGCCCCGGGATTAATTTCATGGTAGCTGCATGCCAGTCTGGCACCATCAACATCAACCCAAAAAGGGTCGGCAAAAAATCCCTCACGGGGGAAAAAATAACGTTGTTCAATTAACGGGTGGTCAAGCAAATTACTCATAAAAACTCCTTACCGGTCATGTTCGTCAGGCCACCCGGAACCGGTATCGGGCTCAAGGGGAAGAATGATGGTGAAGCAGGTCCCTTTACCATTATCGCTGTTACAGGTAATGCGTCCCTGCATTTTGTTAACTATAGAGTAAACTATGGCAAGACCCAATCCTGAACCGGCAGAGGTACTCTTGGTTGAATTATAGGGCTCAAAAAGCCGTTCGCTGATATGTGACGGGATGCCCGGGCCATTGTCCTGAATTGTGATTGCCACAAAACCGGGCAGCTTTCTTTTTTCATCTATCAAGACCTTGGTTGAACCGGGAACAAGCTTTGTTGTAAATCGGATCTCATTTCCTTTTTCCAGGGCTTCGGCAGCATTTTTCACCAGATTGATAATCACCTGTTTCAATCCGTTGATATCCATGGTGGCCTTGGGTATGGCGTCGTCAAGGTCTGTCTGGAGGTGGATCTGTCTGGGCAGAAGAAGGGATTTTTTCAACACTGACAGTACGCGGCCGCATAGCTGATTGAGATCAATGGATTCTGGCCCCATTCCCACTCCGGGCCTTGAAAACGAGGTCAGCCCTTCAAGCAGGGATGAAATTCTGCTCATTTCTTCATTAATTATGGAAAGATCTTCCTGGGCGGGATGCTTCTCCGGCAGCTTGAGCTTCAAGGTTTCCAGGTAATTTTTAATAATGGCAACAGGGTTGTTGATCTCGTGGACAACCTTGTCCGTCAGGATTGCATAGGCTTCCATTTTTTTATCATTGATATCCCTGGCATATGCTTTGTGAAAATTTAGATTCTTAAGACAGATGCCTGTCTGCTGTGAAAACAGTTGCAACAGGGTTCTGTTTTTATCCAGGGTCCGGGCAAGATCCTTGTCCACGCCCAGCACCATGACACCCGCACATCCGTTGTGTCCGGGAATGGGAATGGCATAAAAGGCAGGCGTTTCAAGAAGGCGGATAATCTGGATATCTGATTGGGCCGGCTTTTTCTGGTCCGCACTGGTTACGATTTTCCCAGTTTTGGCGGCGCTTACAATCAGGCCGGGATTATTGTTTCCGGCAAGAGCTATGCTTGTGACAACGTTGTAATGTCGATCTGCTTTTGTGCAGGTTCCCATGAGCAGATTTTTTTCCGGGTTCTGGAGAAAGAAGAAGACCCGGGGAACTTGGAAAATGATTTCCAGCCCCCGCTGGACCGTTTCAAGCACAGTTGCCACATCTTTTGCCCGGAGCAGGTTGTCAAGGGTTCCAAAAAACACAGATGCGTCCTTGAGGCCTTCTGCCAGAAGACTGTTTTCCTGTTCCGGGGCTAATGCGGTTTTGGGGCGTTTATTTAGAATAAGGTTCAGGCTTTTGGCCATCTGGTGTACTTCGTTTTCAGCCTGAACAGCCATGTCATTCAATACATCAGGGGACAGGCCTGTCAGAAGGTGTGCATCCTGTATCACCTCCGTACGTTCCGGCTCTGCCATGAGATTGGCCAGGAAAAGAATCTTTACATGGGATTTTTCTTTGGTGATGTGTGTCAACGGCTGGTTTAAACATCGTACGGCATCCGATGTCATGGGGCTCAGGTGCCACTGGTTGAACAACCAGGCGCTGACCTGGGCCCCATCGGTCTCTAATATATCGGCCTGGGCCTTAAACTCATTTTGTCCCTGGTTAAGCCTGGCTTCAATAACTTTGTATTCTTCCGGAAAGGTTGCCATGAGAACCAGGGTGCCGATATCATGGAGAAGGCCTGCCAGAAAATACTGGTCCGGATTGACCTGATTTTCCTCAATGGCGATACGCCGGGCCAGAACAGCGCATTTGTAGGAATGGTACCAGAACCTGTTGATGTCGAAATTTTCTATACTGTCTGAAAACTGAAAAAACTGCATGGCCGAGGAGCTGATGGCAATATTGCGTACGGTATCCAGCCCCAGGTAAACCACGGCGGATTTGATGGTGGTCACCTGTTTTGCCAGGTTTACATAGGGAGAGGCAATGATGGCAAGCAGTTTTGCAGTAAGGGCAGCATCCTTGCCGATGATCTGGGTGATTTCGTCAATATGTGATTTCTCTTTGCCGCAGGCCTGGATCAACTGCAGCATGATCTGGGGCAGCTGGGGCAATGACGTGGCGCTTTTTATCTTTTCAAAAATATTGTTCATGGCTCATTCTGGTTGATGGATCAAAGAAAATAACGACAGCGATTTACATTTTATATGGGTTCCGGCACGATAAATCAAGTTTAACATTAACGGGGGCATTTTATTAAAGAGAAAAGCGCATTATTTTATTAGATTCTTGACGAAATTATTTCTCTCGGGTTAGAGTTGTTTTTAAGTTTTGCTGTATTGTCTAAAGTACATGTACATACTGCCTGTTCTTGGGAAGATTTTTTACTATGCAAAACGTCCAGATTTGCGATAAGGAAAAAGTAAGTTTTCCGGGATTTGAAAAATCGTTTTCCGGGACGGCGGCTTGCCTGCAAAAAAAAAGGAATGCTTATGTCTATGGATGAAGCCCATCTGATTGATTGTATATTGCCCTATTTCCGCCTCATTGCCTGCAGCACGGATTCTGAAATTGTCATAGGAGGCGATAAGGCCAACGCACTGTATTATCTGAAAACCGGGTCCATTGAAGTCTCTTACCGGTCCCAGGGGACGAAGATCCTGGTTGCCCTTATCGGGGCGGGAAATTTCTTCGGTGAAATCGGGTTTTTTGACGATATCTCCAGGGTCCGCGATATCCGGGCAACAATGGAATCTGAAATCCTGATCCTGGAAAAACAGGATCTGGACAGGATACAGGTCCAGGACCCCTCTCTTTTCGGCAATTTTATGGTTTTCCTGGCCCGGCGGATCTGCACCAAATTCAGAAGAATCCTGTCCGAACGGGATCCGCTGGCCAGCTATGCCGAATCTCTGTCCACGGGCCAGCGGAAAATGGGAGAATCAACCCCCCTGCCGGATGCGTTCTTTGAAACACCCGAAGGGCAGCAGATCAAGTTCGCTGTGGATGAATTCAAATCAAAAATGTTTGAACTTTCCTTTGAAATTCAGAAGCACTATGGCCTGGACATACCGGAAAGTTCTCTTGAAAAGGGATACCAGTATCTGGACGATCTGCATGAATGGCTTCGGATACAGGGGCCTCTCATTGAACGGTCTGGGGATGCAGATACCATCTGGGGCCACATATTCAAAGAGGTTTTCCCCTATTTCATGAGAAGCCGCTACCTGGAAAGAGCTTATTTCAAGCCCAAGGGGTATGCAGGGGACTGCAACATGATCGAGATGATCTATGCCAATGAACCCAAAGGAGATGGAAAAATCGGACTCTTGATTGATCAGTGGAGTCTTGATAGCGCCTCGTGCCGGGCCGTGCGGGGCAGAAGAAAACTTTTAAGGGAAAATTTAAAAAAAATATGCGATGAAAAGCAGGCGAACACGGGACCGATCAGTATTATGCCCCTGGCCTGCGGACCCAGCAGGGAATTGTGTGATTTCCTGGCCCAGTGTGAATATACGGACAGAATAGAGGTACTTTGTGTGGACATAGATCCGGAAGCTCTGGAAATGTCTTCAAGGAACCTGAATGGGAACGGCAAGAATGAAAATATCCGGTTCATGAATGAGAATCTGATTAAATGGGCCCTTGGAAAAACCGATCAGGATTTCGGTAAAAAAGACATTATTTACTCCGCGGGGCTTCTGGATTATCTGGATGACGACCTGTTTGCCGCGTTCATTACCCGGTGTCACCACCACCTAAAGCCCGGAGGGCACCTGATCGTGGGAAATTTCAAGGACGGGCCGGATCGGCTTTTCATGGATCATCTTTTAAGCTGGAAACTTATTTTAAGGGAAAAAGAAGATTTTGAAAGGCTTTTTGCCCGTTCTCCTTTTGGATCGGATATCAAGGTTGTGGAAGAAGAGGAGAGCATTAATTTGTTTGCCATTGCCACTGCCGGCCCTGAGAACTCATGAGAGTTTTCAGGGAAATGATTTGAAGCAGTTCATGGAGACCACCCAGCAAATCAACCGGATCGAAGCCCGTTTCAACAAAGAGACAAAACAGCTTCTGCACCAGCAGATGCGGGTGTGTATCTGGTTAGGGATTGTACTTTTCCCGTTGTTTTCCTTTCTGGATTATTTTGTGGCGCCCCAGTATTTTACGCTGTTTTTGAAATACCGGGTTTTCTTTTCCCTGTCCTGCGTTCTGCTGCTGATTTTCCATCCCACAAAAGTATTCAGAGACAAGCTGATGATCGTGATCCTGATCTGGTTCAGCATGGCCTCTCTGGTCATCTCCCTTATGATTCTCAAACTGGGCGACTTTGATTCTTTCTATTACGTGGGTATCATCATGGTCCTGATGATCTGCGCCATGGTTCTGCCCTTGAACGCTAAGCAGGCGACTTTTTCCTCCTTTATCTTTTATGCTGCCTATGTCCTACCTGTTTATTTTCTGGGAGACAGCCTGCATTTTAATTTTCCCATGTTTGTGAGCAACAGTTTCTTTTTTCTGTCTTTTATAGGGATAGCCATTATCCAGTGCGCCCAGGAAACCAAGGCCAGGAAAAGGGAGTTCCTTCTGAAAATGAGACTGGATTCGGATCTTGTGGCGTCTTACAAGGATTTCCAGAACGCCCGGGAAGCGACCATTCTGGGTTTGGCGAAACTTGCGGAGTACAGAGATACGGATACCGGAAACCATCTGGAAAGGATCCGGGAGTACACCCGGGAAATTGCCAGTGAGCTGGCTAAGCTTTCAAAATATAAGTCTTATATCACAACAGATTACATTGAGGATCTATACCTTTCCTCTGTCCTTCATGACATTGGAAAGGTAGGGGTTCCCGACGCCATTCTGCTCAAACCCGGCCGGCTGGATCCCGAAGAGTTTGAGATCATCAAGCGCCATACGACTTACGGGGGAGACATCCTGAAAATGGTGGAGTCAAAGGTAGAGGGTCAGTCTTTTGTTACACTGGGCAAGGAGATCGCCTATTCCCACCATGAGAAATGGGACGGTACCGGTTATCCCAAAGGCCTGAAAGGAGAAAACATTCCCTTATCCACCCGGATTGTTAGCCTGGCCGATGTCTATGATGCCCTGACATCCAAAAGAAACTATAAAAAAGCCTTTTCCCATGAGGAAACCAAAAGCATCATTATCGAAGAAAAAGGCCGCCATTTTGACCCGGAGGTTGTGGATGCGTTTATGCGCATACAGGATAGAATTGAACATATCCGGTCCCGGCTGCAGTCAAGGAGAAGCGGTGTAAAAGCCGCTGACCTCGTTTTTTAGCATAGGTTCAGTACCCGTGTTGGCCCTTGGGAGGGGCTGACGGCGGATGATATCGCGCCAGCCCTTTTCATGAGATTCTGCTTCGATCCCCTGATTACCAAACAAGCTCTTAAAAGCTAAGTATTAGTTTTCGAATCAATCCCAACGAATACTATTTGAAACTGCGCTCGAACAGATCCTGCATGGCAGCGGCAGCATCCTCGGTAAGATTCCGGGTGCCTGTCCCTGCAAAGGTTTTATGGTGAATTACGGGGGTGGCCATCTGCCAGTCATTATTTACCCAGGAAAACCAGGCTTTTCTGTCCTGCTCATAAACGAATATTGGACGGTTGAACAGTTTGCCCAACTCCACGCCCCAGCCGGTACCGCCCTTAACTGTCTTGTCCGGCAAAATCCATCCCACGGCAAAAATCTCATATCCATTATTGACCATATGAAAAATAGATTGGATAACCTTTCTGATTCTATTTCCTTTGGAAAAGGATCTGCCCAGACGGGTCGAGACAATATCCATTGAAATGTTCCCCTTTTCCAGCTCCTCCTGGTTCAACAGCCGCATCCCTGCATCTCTGTCAAGGGTATTGCCTTCAAAGGAAAAATTAACTTCCTTGACGCCGTATTTTTCGGCAAGTTTTCCAAACTGTGCTTCAGCGCCTCTGTGCCCGCCGCTGTAAAGTGTAAATTGAGAGGGATTATTACTCATGGTTGCTGCTCCTTAAATTAAATGTTCACCAAATTTAAAAAAATCTGTGTCAGATTTTAATTTTTAATTGAATGCAGTTTTGATAGATAATGAATTAAATTTTATAAAATTTATCTTATAAAAGTCAGCTAAGATAAGCAAGTCGGAACTGTTGTCAAGGCAGGTATTAAAAAAGGTGTTTTTAAATTCATTAAAACATAGGTTACAAACCCATTCTGTCGTGATAATCTAAAGCGCTTTGTTTCGTGTTAAAAAAAATAAAGAGGTCATTGCTGTGAAATCAAAAGCCCTTGAAGTCAACCTTTCAGATACCCGGGCAGACGTCTCCATTGATGAACGATATCTTCTGCTTCTTGATTTTTTTAAAGGATATGTCGGTATTGTCAACCGCCTGGTAACATTTTTAAAGGAACTATCCCATCCGTACCGAAACTGGAGCTTCATTGTCGGAGAGTCCCGGCATTTTTCCCTCCACTATTTTCATTTATACGGCAGTGAGCCCCATGGCCCGGAGGCACTTGGTTTGCTTTGTGATGTTTTTAACACGGCGTTTGAATCCGGGTCAGATTCGGAAATCAAGTCCAGTGCCGCAGATAATCTCATGCAGGTTCTGCACTATATTGCCAAAGCAGGCCCAGAAGAGTTTAATCAGCTCAATGACACACTTATCCATGAAATTAAAGGTATTTTAGATCGACAGGATTCTGATTTCTTTTTTTTTGTGAATTCCTATTACCAGCCCGACGCTCTGGTCAGGCTCATGGAGAAACAGGCTGCACTCCCAAACGACCCTAAGTTGATATCGGTCTTAAACAGATTTCTGATTCGTTTTTTTGAGGCCTCGTTGGCCTTCTGGCTCTGTCAGGATGACCCTGTGGCCTGGATGAAAACCAATATAGATGAGTGGTACGAAGGACCGGACATACTTACGCTTTTAAACCAGGTATCCCGGGAGCGGATTCAAAGTCAGCAAGATACCCTGGAGCAGATAAAGGTTCTGCCGGAAAACGACTTGAAATCCCTGTCCGCCTTAATGGAACTGACCGGGCACAGGGACCATGTCAAACAGTTCAGGCAGATCCCCCGGCAGATCCTTGCCCTTGCCCCGGAAAAGACCTATGGAAAATATGTTAAGCTGACGTTTTTATTTTATATTATTCACGCACCGGGGCTTTCCATCATACACAGGGAGGCGTTGGGCGATATCCACCGCACCCTGATCACCCTGATCGGAGAACGAAAGGATTATAAAAAGGACATGGTCATTGTTGACCAGACCTTTGCCCTGCTCAAAGAACATAAAGGGCGCTATCCGGAAACCGTGCTGGAATGCATCCATAAAATCGGGGATGCGGTATACAATACCGATGAGATCGAGCTGATCAATCATTTCATTGACCGGTCCGTGGACCACGGGTTTCAGTTCCCGGATATCGCAGGAACCGGTGAAGACTGGCAGATCAAATGCAATGTGGCCCATGTGAAAAATATCCGGGTATTTTTAACCCTGGTGGCCCGGCATCCCAAGAAATCCAAACGCCTGCTCTCCGCTTTGATTACGTCCCTGGCCGTGGGCGGGGTGTTTATCCGGGACACAGACCTGTTTCCCCGGGATATTACCACATTCCTGAATGCCGACATTGCGCCGGTGTACAATCTGGTCAAACAACTGGCCCGTCTGTTGCCCACCTTTTTCAACGAGATCGGCGCAGAAGGTGAACTTCGGGATATTTCCACCCGTTTGGATGAATCGGTGTTCCGCAGGGATAAGCTGGTTCATTTCCTGCGCAAACAATGCCATGTGGAAAGTTCATCTCGAATCGTAGATTTTATCCGGGAAGTCATGATGTTCTGGAAAACCCTGGATAAAACACCGCTTAAACCCTATCTGCCCCCGTCCATATATAATGGCATTTCAACCACGGGAGACTATATTGACGGTCCCCATGCCCTTTTCCATACCCTGGCCCTGAACAAGCTTGCCACGCCGGCTGATTTTCTTGCCGCATCCAGAGCCGACATTGAGAGCGTCATTGACAAGACAGAAGGGGTCACAGATTTGGACAGAGAGAGGGTAAAACTGATGATCCGGTTCCACGCCCTTCTCAATGAAAAATACGGCATTGAGAACCTGGACCTTGAAAGTTATGTCAACACCCATATGTCCCTGGGTCTACCCGATCCCAGGGATATTCTGCATGCCCTTGCAGAGCCTGAACTGGAAAACAGGATTGGCGGACTTCTGGCCTATATGGCGGAGTTGAAAAACATTATTTTGTCCAGGGAAAAATTTGCCGTAAACGAATCCATTTACCATAAGCGCCACATTGCCGTTGACATTCCGTCCATGTACGGGTCTTACAGCGAGGCCAAGTTTGATGCCCTGGGCATGACCCTGAGGCTTGAAAATGTCATCAATGTTCTGTTCGAGGAGCTGATCAACAGCATTGACTTAAGATTGATCACCAAACCCACCTTTGTAAAGATTTTCAGCGTTCTTAATTTGTTCCGCCAGGCCCTGGCCCTGGACGGCATTGTATCCAACAAACTGGATACCCAGCTGGTATTTTTAAAATATGCCATCAATATCACCACCTGCTCCTTTACCCAGTACCTGGATATTTTCAAGGGATTTACCAGGGCAGTTGCCGATGCGGTAAACGACCATTTCAACAATCTGCACTCCCTGAACTTAAACAACCTGGACAGCCGCATCGGCCGGGAAAATATACTTGAAAAATACCTGCCCGAAGGGTTTTGTCCATCGGCCAGAATTCCCAATACACCGGCAGCCGCCAAAATGGCTAAAAAACTGGATCAGCGGGTGGCGGATATTTTTTTCCGGGACCGGATTGCCACATCCCTGGGCTTACAGCAGCTGGATGTATTTTTAAACCGGATTTTACACACTCTGTTCCGCCAGTCTGAACGGCTGACCCAGGATGAACTGTCCGCCCTTCTCAACTACGACCCCAAGTCAGCGGTCTGCTCCATTGATGCCAAGGCCCTGTTCAGCAACAATATCATCTATCTTGGCAACAAAGGGCTGAACCTGATTGAACTTAAGCGCCTGGGAATTAAGGTGCCCAATGGATTCATCATCACCACCGAGGTGTTCAAATGTCTGGATCTCATTGATAATTACATCCCCGCATCGGTGAATTTCCAGCAACTGGTGGCCCATATGCTTGCCCAGCTTGAAAAAACTGAAGGCAAAAAATTCGGTGATCCCGAAAATCCCCTGCTGCTGTCCGTTCGCTCGGGCTCGTCCATTTCACAACCCGGGATGCTGGATTCATTTTTAAACGTGGGCATCAATGAACAAATTGCCGGAAATCTGGCTGAAAAATCGGGAAACCCCTGGTTTGCGTGGGATTCATACCGCAGATTTATCCAGGCCTACGGCATGGTGTTCGGCATCCAGAGAGACCGGTTTGACGCCATCATTAGAAGCCATAAGGAAAAGGCCGACATCCGGTTCAAACGCTTTTTTACCGGGGATCAGATGCACGACGTTGCCCTGGCGTACAAGCAGCTTCTGCTGGACCAGGGCATCGAAATCGTGGAGTCTCCCATGGACCAGCTCTTTTTATCCATTCAAAAGGTGTTTGCATCCTGGAACTCCAAACGGGCCAAAAATTACCGGACCATTATGGGGATTTCCGATGACTGGGGCACGGCTGCCACAGTCCAGGCCATGGTATTCGGCAACCGGTCCAGGGAGTCCGGTTCCGGCGTGGTATTCACCCACAGCCCCAAACTGCCTGGGGACGCCATTCGGTTATGGGGGGATTTTACCATTGGCAACCAGGGGGAAGATGTGGTATCCGGTCTGGTGAAAACCCTGCCCATATCCGAACTGCAGCGGGAGATGGAAAGCAGAGACGTTAAAATCAGTCTGGAGCAGCGGTTTCCCGTGGTTTATGAAAAATTGAAAACCATTGTCCAGCGGCTGATTTACGAGGAGGGCTGGAATCCCCAGGAGATGGAGTTCACCTTCGAGGGAGAATCGGTTGAAGATGTGTTTATTCTCCAGGCCAGGGATTTGTCTTTACGGGATAGAAAGAAAGTCAAACAGTTTGATGCGGCACCGGACAGACTTGAGAAAATCCGACTGGGCCAGGGCATAGGTGTCTCAGGAGGCGCCATGAGCGGCAGAATCGTATTCTCACTTAAAGAGATCGACGGCTTCAGGCGGCAGGATCCGGATACCAGCCTGATTTTGATTCGCAATGACACCGTGCCCGATGACATTCTGGAAATTGACGCCACAGACGGCATTTTGACCGCCAGGGGGGGGCTGACTTCCCATGCCGCCGTAGTGGCATACAATCTTGGCAAAACCTGTGTGGTGGGGTGTAAAAATCTGGTCTGCAATGAAGAGGCAGGCTTTTGTGAGCTCAATGGTGTAAAAATGAATACAGGGGATTTCATCAGTCTGGACGGCCATAAGGGCATTGTTTACCAGGGACAGATGAAAATCAGTGACCATTTAACCTCAATCTAATAAAGGCAAAGGGAATATGAGTACACACGCATCAAAGATCCTGGGCATCAACGGACTTGGAAGAATAGGGAAACTGACGTTATGGCACCATGTCGGCAGAAAATTCTTTGATGAAATCGTCATCAATGTGGGCAGAGAAGTGGGCACCTGTATGGATGATCTTATCCACTACATTGAACGGGATTCCACCTACGGCCGTCTGGAGGCCTTTTTGCACGGTTTCCAGGGGAAACCGGTTATCACGGATGTTGATCCCGGTTCCGGTACCCTTGTGGTAAATGGGGTCAAAATAAAGATACTTTCCACCGAACGAAACCCAAAAGATATTCCATGGGCGGATAATAATGTGGAACTGGTGGTGGATACCACAGGCCAGTTTCTTGATCCCTCCCTTGAATCAGACGCTCCCAGGGGCTCCCTGCGGGGACATCTGGAGGCTGGGGTCAGAAAAGTCATTGCCTCGGCACCCTTTAAACTGAAACAAGGCGTTATGATACCTGATGATGCCGTGACAACGGTCATGGGCATCAATGACAAGGACTATGACCCTGTCCGCCACTGTCTGATTTCCAATGCATCCTGCACCACCACCTGTCTTGCCCACATGATCAAGCCGTTGCTGGATGCCTTTGGACTGGATCGCGTACTATCCGCATCCATGGCCACGGTTCATGCGGCCACAGGCTCACAGCAGGTGCTGGACAGGCTGCCTGGAACCGGGAAAACAGACTTAAGAAAAAACCGGTCCATCATGAATAACATCATTCTGACCACCACGGGTGCGGCCAAGGCGTTGCAACAGGTCATCCCTGAAATGGCCGGCATCGGTTTCATTGCCGAGTCCGTGCGTATCCCCACCGCCACCGGCTCTTTAATCATTCTGGTGATCAACCTGCAGGAAGAACTGGACAAGCCGCCGGTCAGAAGGGACCTGATCAACCAGATATATAAAGACACGGCCCAGAAACAGTCCGACGGGTATCTGATCTTTACGAATAAACAGAATGTCTCCTCGGACATCATTGGCACCCCCAGGGCGGCGGCGGTCATTGAGGGCCATGAAACCCATACCCGCACGGCGTCTATTTCCATTAACCTGGAACATATGCAGGGTATTGATAAAAAAATACTGGAAAATATCAAGGACCATGTGGGATCCATCCAGGTTACCCAGGCGGTTATTTACGGGTGGTATGACAATGAAATGGCTTCCTATGTGAATATGCTGGGTGACAGGGCTGTGAGTATTGCAGAGTCCATGGAATAAGATGTTGTCCACGGGGTGTTTCCATCCGGCGGCCCATGGAATCCAGGCCGCAGAAGGATAGGGACTGGATGCTATTCCGATTCTCCGGGATCCGGGACAGTATCCAGCTCATCTCCGTCACACGACGCCCAAAAAATCCAGTTGAAGCTTTGTCTTTGTTTTTTCTATTTTCTTGAATATTTCTTTTAATGTCTGCTGCTCTATTTTTGATAGCTTTTTGGGATTGATGTTATTATTGGGTTCTCCTCCTTCGTTAATAATTCCATGTATCTGATTAATAAATCTTAAATTCATCATATAGCTGTAAGACTGGCTTAAATCATTATAATCGGATTCGCTTATTATATTTTTTTTATACAGCAACTCTAATCGTTCTATGGTGTTCGTGGCAGATATTCTGTTTTGAAGGGCATATATTCTCACAAAATCCACCACAAACATCATGGCTCTTTTAATGTCAAAAGTATTTTTGAATTTACCCTTAGATTCAACGATAAAATTACCAAAAAAGCCTATGGGTAGTCTAAAGTAAGATGTGTTTTCAGCCATATACCTGAAAAATTTCCTGTTGCCAAAAGAATCAAAAAGATGCTCTCGAAGCTCATGGACCAGACTGATATCTCCATATCCAAAACGAAAATCAAAAAAAATGCTGATCTGGAGAAGAGATTCCGGACTTGCGTTATCAATCCACCCTTTAAAATACTTTTTCCACTTGGAAACAGGCTGGCACCATTTTGGGTTTTTTGCCATTATATCGCCAGGACAAAAATCATATCCTGTTTTGTCAAGCATATTGCATACATGCTCACCTAACTTTAAAAAATATGCATGGGCAGATTCCAGTTTTTCCTCACCGACGTCCTCAAAAATAATGGCATTATCCTGGTCTGTTTTAAGGGTCTGTTCTTTTCTGCCTTCACTTCCCATAACCATAAAAGCAAATCGGGCAGGGGGCGGCCCTATCTCCTGTAAAGCAAATTTTATGAGCTTTTCTAAAATCGTATCTGTTATTGCCGTGAGGAAGTTGTTTACATTCTGGGCTTTTGCGCCTTCATTGATTAAAATATATATGCTTTGGGGAAGCTGTTTTTGTTTTTTTGATATCTCTTCATAGGATGCCGCATTATTGATTTCTGTGATAAATAAAAAGGGAAGTTTGCCCTGGGCATTGATAAGATCGCTGTTTGAAATCACACCGATGGCATCATTTTCATTGTTGATTACGGCCAGATGTTTTACTTCTGCCTTCATTATTTTTATGAAGGCTTCAAATACGCTTGAATGCTCCGGTATGCTTATTAAAGGGCTAGACATTATATCAGAAATAGGATTTGAACTTTTTAACTCTGCCGCCACAACTTTGTTTCTAAAATCCTGATCTGTGGCTATACCGATAAATCTGCCGTCCTGTTTTATCAGAATAGAACCGCATCTGTGCTGTTTCATCAGAATTGCAGCGTCTTTGATGGAATTGTTTGCACCGCAGAAAAGTACATTTTTTCTTATCACGCTGGATATGGAGTTACTGAAAAACTGTATGGACTGATCTTTATCTCTTCTTTTATTTGCAATCAGATTTGAATATGTTTTATCAGCAAGCATTCTTTGCCCGAATATAGTGATGAAATGATATTTAAATGCCTCATATTTATCACATAAGGATATAAAAACGTTTTTAGGAAATGTATAAAAACAAGTACGATCCTGTATGCCCAAAGATCTTATGACAACAGATTCATTTAAAAGAATGGATATCCCGCCAAAAACCTCACCTTGATGCAGAGCACATGCTACTTTTTTTTTATCTATATCTTCATAGAATCGCTCTGCTTTCCCCTCTTTTAATATATAAATTTTTTCTAATCTTGATATTCCCTGAAGAAACAATATTTTCTTTTCATTAAAGAGTTCAACTTGAATCAACTCTGCTATATGTTTAATCTCTTCTTCAGGCAAAAAAGAAAAAGGCTCAGTTTTTGATAAAAACACAAAATAGTCCTGACTCATATTTTATCCTTTAAGAAAATATTGTTGAAAGTGTTTAACAGCCGTTCGTAACTTGTATGCAGAACGAGTCTTTTAGGGAAAATCATCAATTCAGATCAATTTATCAAGCAGCATCACCAAAGTCCAACCTATTTTATTCGTTAGTGAAAACTTACATTCCCAATGCCTCTTTTTTTTATTAAATATGGTAAAAGAACCGTATCAGGGCGAATGTATAACCTTCGTAAGTCAGTAATATGCAATTTCCCTGTCTGCACAGCAGGGCAATATTGATTTTTATGCATATTCCTAATAGACTGTGGCTTAATTAATTACGGTCCGGGTTGAATTCGTTTTTCCAACCTAAATTTTGTCAGATTCTTTCCCCAAAGGACAATGTCATGATCATTCAGCGAAATATGGGTTCTGTTCGTATATTTCTTATGGCTGCCGCAATCTTTCTGGCAGTATATGGCCAGGCCTGTGCCACGGATTCTGTTTACGTTCCCGATGCCCTTGAACCCTGGAAAGAATGGGTGTTGCACGGAAAAGAAGAGCGACTGTCGTGTGTTCCCATGTACAACAATGCCGGACAGGTCCTTTGCGCCTGGCCGGGAGAGCTACGCCTGGATCTGACAGACAGTGGCGGCACGTTTGAACAGCCATGGCAGGTCTATGTCCAGACCCGGGTTGATCTGCCCGGCAATGACCGCCACTGGCCCGGGCAAGTGCTGGTAGACGATAAGCCTGCCGTGGTCCTGGATCAGGACAATACCCCGGGGCTGTTACTTTCTGCCGGCAGTCACAAAATCAGCGGGAAATTATTCTGGCGAATCATGCCCGAAAGCCTGAACATCCCGGCATCCATAGGTCTGGTACGCCTGCAGGTGAATAATCAGTCCATAAAATTTCCTGACCTGGACGACAAAGGCCGGTTGTGGCTGAAACACAGGGACCGTGAAAAACGGATGGAAGACCGGTTGAAAATTGAATGTTTCCGTCTGATTGAGGATGACATCCCGGCCCGGATGTCCATTGATCTTACCCTGGAGGTGTCGGGGCAGGCCCGGCAGATGGTGCTGGGGCCGGTATATCAAAGCGGTGCTTTCATTCCGGTATCCTTTGAAAGCCCGCTGCCCGCCCGTCTGGAGTCCGACGGCCGGATCACCGTCCAGGTTAGGCCCGGACGCTATACTCTTGGCCTTAATCTGCGCCATGCAGGGCCTTTGCAGACCGTCCAGTTCATCCGTCCGGACCA
This sequence comes from uncultured Desulfobacter sp., assembly GCF_963665355.1. Lineage (GTDB taxonomy): Bacteria > Desulfobacterota > Desulfobacteria > Desulfobacterales > Desulfobacteraceae > Desulfobacter. Next base: position 869,704 of record NZ_OY762229.1, on the reverse strand, counting down.
GGCATTCTGGCCGGACAAGGAGATCTGGTCCTTTAGTGCCCGAACCGACCTGAGGCGTGTGCAGATCTCAGGGGCAGACCCCATTGATCCTAAGCAGACGGCCATGCCTGCAAAATGGCAATCTTTCCCCGCTTATCTGATGACACCTGACACCACACTGGTCTTTAATCAGATCAAACGGGGAGATCCTGAACCCGCACCGGACCAGCTCTCCTTGAGTCGTACCCTGTGGCTGCGTTTTGACGGTGCAGGCTATTTTATTCAGGATAAAATCACAGGCAAAAAGAACACCAACTGGCGCCTGGAACTGGATCCGGTCATTCATCCGGGCCAGGTCCTGGTGGATGGTAAAGAACAGTTGATCACAAAAAGAACAGCCAGCGACAAAGCCGGTATTGAGCTGAGAAACGGCCAGATAAATATTGTGGCAGATGCCACCTTTGAAAACGGGATTTCCAATGTGCCGGCAACGGGCTGGGACCATGATTTCAATGACGTAAAAGGTACCTTGAATTTACCTGCGGGCTGGACCCTGATAAATGCCCGGGGGGTGGATTTTATCCCCGGCACCTGGGTGGGCAAATGGACATTGCTTGATTTTTTCGTGGTCCTTATTTTTACCATTGCCCTGTCCCGGGTTTACTCAAAACCCTTAGCCCTCCTGGCCTTTGTCACCCTGGTGCTGATCTTTCACGAATCCCAGGCCCCCAAATATATCTGGCTGGTTCTTCTGGTGGGGTTCACCTTGCTCAAACACCTGCCCCCGGGCCGGTTGCGTAATTTTTTCAAGTTTTGCCAGGGTGTGGCGCTGATCGGCTTTGCCGCCATAGTGATTCCATTTGCCATCCAGACCCTCCGCATCGGCATATACCCGGAACTGGCCAGCACATGGACCGATACCTCAAATACCGTAATCCGGTCTGAATCCCGGTCTCTGTCTCTGGTCGGAATGACGGAGGACAATGTCCAGAACCAGGCCAGGATACAGGCGGAACAACAGGCCCCACCAACCCCAAAAAGACTTTTGGGCACCAGGGCCAAGGCCATGTACATGGACAGCGCCCAGGTTCCGGCACCAGTGGCCAGTTCCGCCCAAGTCATGCAGTATGACCCCAAAGCCCGGACCCAGACAGGCCCGGGCATGCCCCTGTGGCCGGCATATAATACCATCCGTTTTTCCTGGTCCGGCCCTGTGGGTAAAGACCAGTCCATGGTTTTTTTTCTGATCGGGCCAAAAGTCAACCTGGTGCTGGCATTTTTGCGGGTGGGCCTTGTGGTACTTTTAGCCGCCGGCATGCTGGGCATTGGTAAGGGCGGTGTTAAAAAGGATAGTGAAATCGGCATGAGACAAATGCTTCCCGCTTTTTTTGCACTTGTGCTGTGCCTTATGCCGTCATTGTCCCAGGCAGCCCAATTTCCGCCCCGGGAGATGCTGGACGAATTGGAAAAACGGCTGCTTGAAAAGGATATTTGTTTTAACAGCTGTGCAAATCTGCCCCTGGCATCCATTGATTTGACAATGGATGCGATGAAGGTCGGCATGCAGGTTCATGCTGCCATTGACACGGCGATTCCCATCCCCGGAAATGCCGGCCAGTGGCTGCCGTCACAGGTGCAGGTGGACAGCCGGACCGCTGCCGGTCTTTTCAAAAAAGAGGGGCAATTCTGGGTGATGGTCCCCAAAGGCATCCATAAAATCGACCTTGAAGGTCCCATACGACAGCAAAGCAGTTTTCAGCTCTTGTTTCCCTTAAAACCCCGCCATCTGGATATTGCCATGGACGGCTGGACAGTGGACGGCAGTCATTCCGACGGCAGCTTTGATGCCCAGCTTCAGTTTAAACGAAACGCACGGACAGATGATAAAGAGCAGCAGGTGCTGGAAACAGGCGTCCTGCCGGTCTTTGCCAGGGTTGAACGGACTGTGCTGATCGGACTTGTGTGGAAAGTCAATACCCAGGTCATCCGTGAAGGAGAATCAACGTCAGGCATGGTCCTTGACATACCTTTGCTTCCCGGTGAATCCATCACCACCGAAGGCATCCGGGTCGAGGGTAATACGGCAAAGGTTAATTTTCAGTCCGGCCAGAAAACCCTTTCCTGGGAATCATTTCTGGCGCCTTCGGATAAAATAGAGTTAAAACACGCCGAAACTCTGGAGTGGACCGAAATATGGAAGGTGGATGTCAGCCCTGTTTTCCATATGGAGTACCAGGGAACCCCTGTGATCTTTCATAAAACCGGCACCCGGTGGTATCCCACCTGGCACCCCTGGCCCGGGGAGGCTCTGACTCTCACGGTGACAAGGCCTCCGGGCATTGAGGGGCAGACAATGACCATTGAAAAAAGCCTTTTGACCCTTTCGCCGGGCCGGGCAGCCACCACGGCCCAGCTGGATATTGCCATCAACAGCAGTCAGGGGGGACGTCACACCATTTTTCTGCCAAAGGACGGAAGGCTCCAGGAGGTGAAAATTCAAGGCCGTATAAGACCCATCCGGCAGGATCAGAACCAGGTGACCCTGCCCATTGTTCCCGGACACCAGGAAATTTCGCTTCAATGGGTCTCTGCCGGCGGTATTACCCCCTTTTACAAAACACCAGCCGTGGATTTGGGTATGGACAGTGCCAACACCTGTGTGGACATAAAACCCGGCAGCAGCAGATGGCCGCTGTTTCTGGGCGGGGAACCGGCCCTGGGTCCGGCCGTGCTGTTCTGGTCCGAACTGATCGTGATCCTGATCATTGCCTTTATTCTGTCGCGAACCGGCTTAACGCCCTTGAATCTGTTCCAGTGGTTTCTTCTGTTCATCGGCATCACCATGAGTCATCCGGCCGCCGCCATTGTTGTGGCGGGCTGGCTGATTGCCCTGGATCTGCGCCCCAGAGCCGATGAGTTCACCGGTATGAAGTTTAACCTGATACAGCTGGGCATCGTGGCACTGACCCTGGTCTCGGGGGCATGCCTGGTTTTCAGCATCTCCAACGGACTTTTAGGCCATCCGGACATGAACATCCGGGGCAATGGTTCCAGTGCCCATCTGCTGCGCTGGTACCATGATGTGTCCGGACCCGTACTGCCCCGGACCTGGATGGTGTCCATTCCCATGTGGTCCTACCGGGTTGCCATGCTGGCCTGGGCGCTTTGGGTCTCATTCTGGCTGATCAATATTCTGAAATGGGGATGGGCCCGATTTTGTACACCCAACCTGTGGTCCAAATTGCAACTGCGCAAGCCTAAACCCCAATCCCGTCAGCAAAGCCACTGGACACCGTTTTCCGGCGTGGCCGGGGAACAGGCTGGCTCTGACCCTGGAACAGATCCCGGACGGGAAGAATAGAGGCGGCTTTACGGACAACGGATTTCACAGGAAGTAAATTTATTTTTCTGTTCCTTTTGTGTATAGTAACATAATTATTTTATAGGCAGATATCACAAAGGGAACAGGAAAAATGTCATATTTTAAATTCAAATCCAGGCGGTTTGCTGATACGCTTGTAACAACCCTGACATGAAAACCTACACCAGGATTCTGCTTCCCACCCTTCCGCTTGTTTTCTTCTTTCTGGGAGCATCCATCGCGGTCACCTATCATTTTTCACGTTCAGCCCTTCTTGATCTTGGAGACGTCTGGCTCTCCACACGACTGGATCAGGCCATGGATGTCATCCGCGAACAGGAAAAAAATGTTCGTGATTACAGCCTGAAAAATGATCCTGCACGTGTTGCCAAAGCAAAACAGAACGCGTACACCCGTATCCGGAACATCACAATCGGGAATAACGGTTTTATTTTTATAATGAATCCCAGTGGTACCATCATCTTTCATCCCGATAAAAATCTTCATGATACGGGTATGGGACATGAAAAATGGTTCTCTTCCCTGGCAGATCAGGGGGGAAGAACGATTATCAACCTTTCCGGAGAGCAACTGCTTGTGCGATTTGGGTATTTTACGCCCTGGGAGTGGTATGTTCTGGCAGCGGCCCCCATGGATGAGGTGTACGGTGCCATCAATCGGGTTCAGCCCTATCTATATGTCTTGTTTATTAGTGCCGCCATCATTCTCTCCATGGTGTTGTTTTTTTCAACCATGCGCCTGATCCGTCCGCTCAAAGTTCTTCTTTCAGGTACCCAGGCCTTTGGCAAGGGTAATCTTGACACCCGAATCGATATTCAGTCCGATGATGAATTCGGGCTTCTGGCAAAAGAGTTCAACCGGATGGCATTCAGACTCCAGGACAGTCTGGCGGCATTAAAACAGAATGAAGAGCATTTCAGGGCATTAATTGAAAACGCCAACGATATGATCTGTATCCTTGACCGGGAAGGGGTTTTCCGGTATGTCAGCCCGTCCACATTCCGGATTCTGGGATATCCCCCCAAAGCACTTCTGGGTTGTCGTGCCCAGGATTTTATACATCCCCTGGAAAAAGAGGACGCAACCGAAAGATTCAATCTTCGGGTGGCCTCTTTAATCCAGGCACACCCGACAACCGTTCGCTTCAGACACGCGGCCAATTATTGGTGCATTATTGAATGTATCTCTAAAAATCTCATGGATCACCCCACCATCAAGGGAATGGTTGTCAATTTAAGGGATATCACCGCACGTAAACAGGCTGAACAGGCTCTGAAGTTATCCCACCAGGAATTGGAAAGCCGGGTAAAAGAGCGTACCATGGATCTGCAGGCGGCCAACCAGGCCCTGAACAATGAAATCCAGATACGCAGACAAAAGGAGAAAGAACTGGAACAGGCCAGCCGGGCAAAAAATGAATTTCTGGCCAATGTCAGCCATGAAATCCGAACACCTTTGAACGCGATTCTTGGTTTCAGTGAGCTTTTGGAGACAATGATCAGTGAGGAACAGCAGATCAGCTACCTTTCAGCCATCAATACAGCTGCGAAAAACCTTTCCGGCCTGATCAACGATATACTTGACCTGTCTAAAATGGAGGCAGGCAAACTTGAAATCAACCGGGGACCTGTGCTTCTGCAATCTCTTTTTGATGAAATACACCACATGTTCAAGGTGGAACTGGATGTAAAAAATCTGAACTTTCTCATTGAACTGCCTGAAAATGGCAAAGGCGCACTGAACCTGGACGAAATGCGTTTGCGCCAGGTCATTACCAATCTGGTGGGCAATGCCTTGAAATTCACCGAATCCGGCACTATCACACTTGGGGCGGAAATGCGCACCAGCCAGGAAAATGCCGAAAAATATGTGGATCTTATGATCAAGGTGGCAGACACAGGCATTGGTATCTGCGAAACCCAGCAGGATAAAATATTTGAAGCGTTTGAACAGGCATCGGCCGGAACCAGCCGAAAATTTGGCGGCACCGGGTTGGGACTGGCCATCTGCAAACAACTTATTGTGCTTATGGGCGGAAAACTTTCCGTGTCCAGCAGGCCGGATCAGGGCAGTGTCTTTACCATTTTCCTGCCGGGCGTCGAACGATATCACACGGCCATACCCGCACCTGCGATCGCAAGCAAATCAGCTCTGGCCGGCATGCAGTTCGCCAAAGATAGGGTTCTTATCGTGGATGACCATCGGGATATCCGGTTCATGCTCAGGGAATTTCTGGAAAAAGTCAACCTTGAAGTCATTGAAGCGGCAAGCGGCCTCCAGGCCATTGAGTATGCCAGTGCCCAGAAACCTGTCCTGATCTTCCTGGATTTGAAAATGCCTGACATCAACGGCATGGAAACCGCAGCACGTTTGAAGGCAGACCAGGACGTTGCCCAGATTCCCATATGTCTTATGACTGCCGGCATGACAATGTGGCCCAAGGATGAACTTGAATCCAGAGGATTTGCCTGCAGCATTGCCAAGCCCATTGCCATTGACAGCCTGATGGCGGTTTTAAAGCAGTTCATCAGCATGGCGTGTGACACCACGGATTCAACCGGGAGATCTTCTGCGTTAAGCCTTCTGGACATCCTGGACCGGGACGGTCTGCCTTCTGATTTTCTGGACATATTGCCCAGGGATATTACCCCCTATATTCCGCAAACCCGCGAAGCCATAAAAATATCAGACATCCAGCGGTTTGCTGAAAGGATTACGGAGCAGGGAAACGCCTTTGGGATCGAAGGGTTCAAAATATTTGGAACAGAGCTTCTCCAGTTGTCTAAAGCCTTTGATATTACAAAGATTCAGATTTATATTGAACGTTTTATTAAGACCATTGATCGAATAGATAAACCGTTTTAAGGTTGCTCCCTGCCGGGGGCGATAAGACTGCGAATCCATCCGGAAAGCGTATTTCCTTCAAGGCAATTCTTTTCAGCCGTTTCCAGTACCTTTGTCATTTTCTCCGTATCCCCGTACCGGTCTTTGCGGGTGATGATTTCCCGGGCCGGATCAAGTTCCCGGATTACCCTGGCCGGGTTGCCTGCGGCCACAACATTGGCAGGAATATCGCAGGTGACGACGGCGCCTGCTCCGATAATGGTATTTTTACCTATTGTTACGCCTTTGCACACAATGGCGGAATCTCCGATCCACACATTTTCTTCCAGGACCACTTTTGACCGGGTTCGCGGCGGCAACGACCTGTCGTAAATACCGTGCCAGTCTGAATCCGTAATGTAGGTGTGGCTGGCCAGCATGCAGGAGTCTGCAATGCGAATGGAATTGGCCGCGGAAATCCGTACGCCCGGAGAGATAAGAACATGGTCCCCGATACGGATACCGTCAATGTCCTTTCTTTCAGACCACACCGTCAGCCGGGTTCTTTTATCCGTACATCCCAGCAGCGTCACATGGCTGCCGATGCAGATGGGGCCGCCGAACAATTCAATATACCAGGGTTTGATTATATAGGGATGGGGGCCCAGGGCGCTAAGCTGGGGAGCAAGATAGCGGCGGACATAAAAATTTTGAAACCGGTACCAGGCCTGTTTGATATAATATGGGCGTTTGTCCCGAATCATCGTTGATACCGAAGTTCAATATTTAAATTTACAGCCGTTCCATGCATCATGATTAAACAACCGGGCTCCGGGCGTAAGATTGTACAGGGCATCGGCGGCCATCAAAACCACAGCATTGGTCCAGGATATTTTTTCCTCGGGCCAGACCACCATATCCGGGTAGGTATAGCCGCACCAGAAGGTTTGGTCTTCAAACACCCGGTTGTGGATCCAGGAAAAAACGATCCCGGCCTTTTGCCGTCGTCCCATGGCCTGAAGAGCAAGGACCAGTTCCGAGGTTTCGGCAATGGTAACCCAGGGTTGGTCGGACACACAGCGGCATCCCTGGCCCTCTATGACATATTTATGCCAGGATCTGTCAATGCGTGCCTTTGCCCGGTTTCCCTGCAATGCCCCGGACAGGATCGGGTAAAACCAGTACATGGAAAATCTGGACTTGGACACGTTATACGTAAAAATATTTTCGTTGATGGATCTGCCAAGGCGTATATATGCACTCTCCCATTCCGGACGCTCGTGGCCGAGAATATTTGCAATGGCCAGGGCGCATTTCAGGCTCATGAATATGGACGAGCTGCCTGACAGAAGAGACATGGGATCAATCTTGCCTTCGGGGCTTTTTGCCCAGTAAATCTCTCCTGTGGCTGCCTGGAGATCCAAAGCAAACCCGATACCCTTTGACATGGCTGTCCAGAATTTCTGCAGATCAGCCTTATCCTCTTTTATCAGGAACTGATGAAACAGCCCCACGGCCAGATAACAGGCCATGTGGCTTTCGGTAGTCCGGTCCTCGGGAACAGAGTCGATATAGGATGAATACCAGGATCCGTTTTCATTCTGAAGGGCGGCCAGCCACTCCAGGGCCGTCATGGCCTGGTCATGAAACCCGCCTATATTCAGGCCCATAACGGATTCCACAAGATCCCAGGGATCGGTTTTCCCTCCCGTATGCCAGGGGATGTCGCCATTGTCTCTTTGAAGACGGGAAATCATACGAACAACTGAGTCGGGGTTCAGGGATGAATCAGGATGTAGCTTTGCATTTAAACGGTGCATTGACTCTCTTAAAAAATAATAATATCTTTTGTAAAAACAGGTCTAAATTATCAGACCCGTATCTGTTTTACAAGCTGATTTGTTATTAATTCATGAATGATAATTCACGATAAATACTGTTTTTGTCACTGGTGATATCGGTAGAAGATATTCAATGATAAATACATATAACATTTTGAAATAAAATGAAATTCAAACAAAATATAGCGGAGTGCATGAAAAATATTTTTTCTTGACAATCCATACCTGTTTAGGTAAACAAAACTGAATATTCATTCAGACAATCGGATACCCCAACTTGAGGAGAAAATTATGGTAAGAAAGATCAGAAAAGCGGCAGTCATCGGGTCCGGAATTATGGGTGGCGGAATTGCCGCCCTTCTTGCCGGTGCCGGTGTTGACGTGCTGCTGCTGGACATTGTTCCTTTTGATTTAACTGACGAAGAAAAAAAAGATCCTGCAGCCAGAAACCGCATTGTTAAGGCGGGGATGGATGCGGCCTTGGCCTCTAATCCCTCTTTGTTTTACAGCAAAAAAGACGCTTCGCGCATCAGTACGGGAAACCTGGATGATGACATTGAAAAACTTGCGGCATGCGACTGGATTGTTGAAGTGGTCGTGGAAAATCTCAAAATTAAAAGAGCGTTGTTCGAAAAGGTTGCCAAGGTCAGAAAGGAAGGCACCATTGTTACCAGCAACACCTCCGGGATTCCCCTCAAGGATATGAGCGAAGGCTTTTCCCAGGAATTCAAAGAACACTTCATGGGTACCCATTTTTTTAATCCGGTTCGCTACATGCACCTGCTCGAACTTATCCCCGGCGCTGAGACCAAACCCGAAGTCATGAATTTCATGGCCCGGTTTGGTGAAAAAAACCTTGGCAAGGGCATTGTCTGGGCCAAGGATACCCCGAACTTTGTGGGCAACAGAATCGGCGTCCAGGGTATCGGCGCCTGCATCAAGTTCATGGGTGAAGACAAAATGACCATCCCCGAAGTGGATGCCCTGTTCGGCCCGGCCCTGGGCCGCCCCAAAACAGCCATATTTAAAACCAGCGATCTGGTCGGCATCGACACCATGCTCCATGTGGCCAAAAACTCCTATGACCTGTGCGAAAAAGACGAGCAGCGCGACACGCTGGTTCTGCCTGAATTTATCTCCACCATGGTCGGCAAGAAAATGCTGGGCAACAAAACCCATGGGGGGTTCTACAAGACAGAGCTGACCCCGGAGTGGAAAAAACTGCGCAAGGTTCTTAACATTGACACCCTTGAATATGAAGACCTTGAAAGGGCAACGTTTCCCTGCCTGGACGAAGCCAGGAAAAAAGCCACATTGAAAGAGAAGGTAACTTGTGTGCTCAAAGGCGATGACAGAGGCGCCAAATTCGCCTGGAAATGCCAGGCCAATGCCTTCCAGTATGCTGCCGCCCGGGTGCCCGAGATTGCCGATACCATCGTTGAAATAGATAACGCCATGAAATGGGGGTACAACTTTGAGATGGGTCCCTTTGAAACCTGGGATGCCTACGGTGTTGAAGACGCTGTTCAAAGAATGAAAAACGAAGGGCTTGATGTGCCGGGCAATGTGTCGGCAATGCTGGCCAAGGGTGTAAAGTCTTTTTACAAATTTGAGAACGGTATCCGTTATTTCTATGACTTTTCCACCGGCGCATACAAGGCTGTTTCTGTTTCAAAAAATATGGTCTCCATTGCCGCAGCCAAAGGCAACAATAAAATTGTTTTTCAAAATGCCTCTGCATCGCTGGTGGATATTGGAGAGGATGTTTTCTGTCTTGAATTTCACACCAAGATGAATGCCATCAATGCTGAGATCGTCGATTCCATCGGCAAGGCCCTTGATTATGTCGAGGAAAACGGTGCCGGTCTTGTTATCGGCAACGAAGCCGGCGGCATGCCCGGTGCTTTTTCCGCCGGTGCGGATCTCTCCTATGTATCCAAGCTGTGCCATGATAAAAAATATTCTGAAATTGATGCATTCCTGGCAAAAGCCCAGGCGGGCATCCAGAGAGCCAAATACGCACCCTTTCCCGTTGTTGCCGCTCCTTACGGCATGGTTTTGGGTGGGGGATGCGAAACCTGTTTAGGTGCCGACCGCATCGTTGCACACACAGAGCTTTTCATGGGTCTTGTTGAAATCGGCGTGGGTTTGCTGCCTGCCGGCGGTGGTTGTATGAACCTGTGGAAAAAATATGTGGATGCCCTGCCGGGCAAAACCGTGAAAGAGGTGGATCTTGCCAAATTTTTTGTCCAGGCATTCATGAAAATCGCCATGGCTGCCGTATCCATGTCCGCAGCCCAGGCCCGGGATAACGGCTTTCTGGGTCTTGCCGACCGCATTGTCATGAACCGCGACAACCTTGTGGGCGAAGCCAGGAAAGACGTGGTTAAGATGGTGGATGACGGATATGTTCCCCCGCTGAAAAAGAAGCTTAAAGTGATCGGCAATGCCGGCCAGGGCATGGTCAATGCCGAGCTGTTCAATCTGCTCAACGGCAAATTTATGAGTGAATATGATGCCTTTCTGGCCCGACGCATCGCCTATGTCGTCAGCGGCGGTGATGCCAGTGTTGGCAGTGAAATCAGTGAAGAAGCCATTCTCAAGCTTGAAAGGGAAGCGTTTGTGGACTTTTGCAAAGAGGAAAAAACCGTTGCCAGAATCGACCACATGCTGAAAACCGGGAAGCCCCTTAGAAATTAGGAGAACAAAATAATGAGAGACGCATATATTGTACAATCCGTACGGACCCCGGGCTGCAAGCAAAAAAGAGGGTTGTTCAACCAGACCCGGCCCGAAGAGCTGATTTCCTTTATCATGAAAGAAGCTGTGGAAAGAACCGCCAACCTGAAGCCCGAAGACATTGACGATGTCATGCTGGGCTGCGCCTTCCCCGAGGCGGAACAGGGGCTGAATCTGGGCCGGATTGCGGCTAAAATGGCAGGCTTTCCGGACGAAGTCTCCGGTGCCACGGTGAACCGGTTCTGCGCATCGGGCCTTGAAGCCATTGCCCTGGCCTCTGTGCGGGTATCTGCGGGCTGGTCGGAAATATGTATTGGTGCCGGCTGCGAGTCCATGACATTTGTACCCATGGGCGGCAACGTTCCCCGGCCCCATCCGGACTATTCGAAAACCAACCCTGAAATGTATGTCTCCATGGGCATCACCGCTGAAAATGTGGCCAGCCGCTACAACGTGTCCAGGCAAGACCAGGATATATTTGCGGCCCAGTCCCAGGCAAAGGCCGTTGCTGCCAGGGATGGCGGAAAATTTACTGAGGTCATCCCCACCCCGGCCTATAAATATGTTGAACAGGCTGACGGGACATATAAAAAAGAGTCCTTTCTTGTTGAGCATGACGACGGCATCCGGGCCTCCACACCCGAAGGTTTAAGCAAACTTGGGGCGGTGTTCAAAGTGAACGGTTCCGTTACCGCCGGCAACTCTTCCCAGACCACTGACGGGGCAGCAGCCACCATCGTGGCTTCCAAAGAGAAATGTGAAGAGTTGGGGCTGACCCCCATTGCCAGACTGGTGGGATATGTCACAGTGGGTTGCAAGGCAGATGAAATGGGCGTAGGCCCTAAATATGCCATCCCCAAAGTACTGAAACAGGTGGGATTGACCATTGACGACATCGACATTTATGAGATCAACGAGGCCTTTGCCTCCCAGGCCCTGCACTGCATCCGGGAGATCGGCATTGAAAAATATATGGATAAAATCAACATTCACGGCGGCGCCATCGCCCTTGGCCATCCCCTGGGGTGCACCGGTGCCAAATTGACCGCCACATGTCTTGCCAACCTCAAGGAAGTGGGGGGCAAATATGGTATTGTCTCCATGTGTATTGGCGGCGGCATGGGGGCTGCTGCTGTATTTGAAAGACTCTAATCCTGTCAGGCAACGCCGGTTTTCCTTTCGGAGAAAACCGGCGTTGCCTATTTTTTTTCCTCCCGGTTGAAATACTTGTCAACTCCCTCAATGGAACGGATGTGAATATCCCGCTGGGGAAAGCTTATTTCAATGTTATTTTCCCTGAAATTTTTATCGATCCTGAATCTGACATCCGTATCTACAACCAGCATATGATCTATATCGGTCCAGAGCCGTAATACAAAATTTAGGGCGCTGTCGCCAAAATCCGTAAAAATTACGTCAGGCCTTGGATAGCGAAGGACATGGGGGGCGTCCGCTGCAATCTGCAGCAAAATAGTTCTTACCAGCTCCACATCCGATCCGTATGCCACACCCACGCTGATTTTGCGCCGGATTCGTTTATCCTTGAAACTCCAGTTGATGACCTGGTTGCTGATGAGATCGGCGTTGGGAATAATCAGGGAGGCATTGTCATAGGTCTGCACCACTGTGGACCGGACGTTTATTTTTCTGACCTGGGCCCATATGCCGTTGACCTCTATATCATCTCCCACCTGGATGGGGCGTTCAAACAGCAGAATAATGCCGGATATAAAATTGTTGACAATGTTCTGCAGACCGAAGCCGATACCAATGCCCAGGGCACCAAAAGCGACGGCCAGGGAGGCTGTGTTCAGACCGAAGGCATGCAGTGCTATAAGAAGACCTAAGGCCCAGATAATATAGGCGGATATGGTTGTGATGGACTCCTGCAGTCCCTGGACCATGCCAGACTGGCTTAAGAATTTGTTCTGGAACAGCCATCTCCATATCCGGACCAGGGCATAGGTGAAAATAAGCACAAGCCCTGCACTGATGGCCCCCAGAAAACTGAACTGCATATTGCCGATGGACAACGGATGGGCCAGTATTTGGTACAGATGTCCCAGTACGGTCTGGGGATCACCCCAGGTCAAAAGCAGAATAACGGAAAGGGTAACCAGCCAGCAGAACTGGCCTGCCCGGATGATCAGCCATTGAACCGGATAATCGTCATAAACAAACTCTTCCTGTCTGGTATGGCTTTCCTCCCTGTAATAGAGATCCCATTCCTGGAGGAGGTGATAAAAAATTCCCCACCAGAAAAACGCCACAAGACTTTGAATCCAGGAAAGAACCCAGTGGGAGGCAAGCAGCTCATAGCCGGTCATATCCAGCATGAGAGAAACTCCGGAAATCAGAAGCATCATATATTTGGTGGTCAAAAGTCGGAGCAGCTTATTTCTGTCCTGTTGATTTTCTGCCGGGGACTGAAGCGTACTGAAACGAACATGCCGCCAGGTTTTCAGGGTCCAGACAAGCATGATGAGTGTGCCTGTCATGCGCAGCAGGATCAGCAGGCCCGAACTTTCCCCCAGAACAGCGTATAACAGTCCATGGGAAAGAATAAAAATTGCACAGGCCCGGGTAAAACGGATCAGATTCCGGGCATTGGGTTCTCCGCCCACGGCATCAACAAAAACTGTTTTTAAAGACTTGCAGGTCCACCTGCACACAAGCAGAATCATGATCGCCAGGGCAACCCCTTCAAAAAGGCTTCCCACCAGAGCCATTCTGTCCAGTCGGCTGTACAGAAAAAACGTCAAGGCGGCACCGCCCGGGATAATGGACATGACCAGCAGGTCTGCGGCCATCTGATGCCAGGCCCCAAGCTTTTGCACCACAGGCAGAGTGATTAAACCGGACGCCTCTTTCCTAAGCCGTGTGAGAATGGCAAGCACAGCTGCCAGGACAAAGAAAAATGATACTGCCAGAAGCTCCGCGTCCTGCCACAGTTGTTGAATTCCTGATATCCAGAACTGGGGATCAAGAATCAGATAGGCTCTTTCAGTCAGGGTTTTAAAATCCTGTCGAAGCGAATTCAGTGCACCAAGCCGGGCTTCCTTTTTTGTTCGCTCGAACAACCCTTTTGCTTTTTTCTGTTCAATGGTTTTTTCAAATTGTGCATCCAGTGTTGAATAGGCATCTTTTATTTCCACCATTTTATCCAGACGGCTTCTATATATCTGATTCAGCCGGGAAACCAGATTCTCCTTTTCTTTCAGCACTTTTGCCAGGCGGGTTGCCGTCTTTTCAATATCCTGGGTCTTCTTGCCGGAAGCTGTATTCTCTTTAACCTTGGCAAGCTCTGCCAATTGTTTGTCCACAAGCAGTTTCTGCTTTTCCAGATTTTCAAGTTCCTGTTTCAGGGTCTGCTCCCCCGGAATTAAACCCTGAAACATCTTTTGAGCATCAACCATGGAGTTTTTCAGGTCAGACCTGGCTTTCTGGAGACGGGCAGTATCGACCTCGTCGGAGAGCAGCTGGTTCCGGAAAGAGGACAACTGGACCCAGTACCCATTATATGCTGCTGTCAGGTATTTCTGGTCCTGATCTTCTACCGCTAAACGGGCTTTATATTTTTCAAGGTCGCTAAGTTCAGCATTCAAGGATTTTTCAAGGATCGTGCCCAGTTCATCAATCAACTTGGACGCCGAACCCTGTTCGGGTTCAGCTGAAACAAAAGTGAACCCATTGAAAAACGTCGCGCAGATAAACAGGGATACAAAAAATTTGAAAATAAATTGATTGTTCAGTTTTTTGATGTGAGCAGGTTTTTTTTCGGTCATGTTTTCTTTAAAACCACCCTTTCCTTTTAAAATATACAACCATTGCACCACCGATCACCACCATGCCACCCAACAAAGTAAAATATCCCCATTGCCACTCAAGTTCAGGCATGAATTTAAAATTCATTCCGTAAATTCCGGCAAGAAAGCTTAAAGGGATAAAAATGGTGGAGATAATGGTCAAAGTGGCCATCACTTCATTCATACGGTTGCCCTGGGCAGACATGTAATAATCAAGCATGCTGGATAAAAGCTCCTGAAGGGAAGAAACCACATCCAGAATATGATTTACGTGATCCAGAACATCTGCGTAAAAACGGATATCGGCATCGGGAATAAGCGGGGATTCGGATTTTATTAAGCTTAGAATTGCCCCGCGCACCGGCCTGAGCTGCTTTTTGAAAAAGATGACCTCACGTTTCAGTCTGTGTATCTGTTCAAGATGTTCGGGTGTTAACTCTTCGAGCATGTCACGTTCAACAGACTCCACGGCTTCGGCAATCTGGCCTATCACATCAAAAGAATGGTCAACAACAGCATCAATCAGGGCGTATGCCAGATAACCGGGACCGGCCGTGCGTATGTTTTTCCTTCCGGCCTCAAGTCTTTTTTCCACAGCTTTAAGGCAGGGGGACGGTTTATCCTGGACAAAAATTATAAGGTTCTCCATGACGGCTATACTGACTTGAGTTTCTGAGACCTCATGATTGTCGGGATTAAAGGCCATCTGCTTGAGAGTGACATAGAAATAGTTGTCAAAATCTTCAAATTTGGGCGGGTGTGCCGGGTTAACCATATCTTCCAGGGTCAGGGTATGGATATTGAATAACTCTCCCATCCGTGAGAAGGAATAATGGTCATGTATGCCGGTTACCTGAATCCATGCGGTCTTTTCTTTCTCAATTAGAGGCGGGGTGGCATCTATGTCAGCAGGATGGTATGTTTCAAGTGAGTCTTTGGAGTAGTTTATAACACAAATATCTGCCAGTGCGCCCGACGTGGACCGTGATTCAATCTCCAGGCCTGGGGGAGATCCTGCTTTTTTTTCTGACTTGTTGAGAAATCTGGGCATAACCAACCTTCCTTTAATTTACCGCGAACATCTCAAAAAATGATGGTCTGAACAATGTGTTAATTGATCTTAAACCGGTCCTTCCCGGATAATGTACCTCTATGAATGTTACGTTTCTGCGACAACCTATTAATTTTTCAGGAACATGTAGACTATGAAGGAATGGTTGTCAATATGAAGATAGGGAGTCTGCAGGGAATAACGCCTATCTTCTTGACATAATATTAAGAGTCTGTTAAAAGCAATTCTAAATTTAATGGCGCGTAACTCAGTTGGTAGAGTGCTACCTCGACACGGTAGAAGTCAGCGGTTCAAGTCCGCTCGTGCCAACCATAAAAAAATGAGGGTTTAGAAAAGTTTGCTCTAAACCCTTTTTAATTTTTGCGACCGGTTTGTTTTTCTGTTACCGGCTGCGGTCCAAATAACTGATTAAAAATAGCCTGCTCAAGCTTTATGGCTGACACCTGGTTGCTCTGTTTCACCAGGCGGACATAAACATTCAATGTGACGGTAGGGTTTGAGTGCCCCAATTACGTTTGAAAGTATTTTATATTCTCTCACCTTGTTCAATCAATGGGCTGGCGTATTCCCTTCTTTAAACCTTGATTTCGCTTTTTAGTTATGATGTGCTTAGGGAAGAGTTGGTATAAGGATATAATTTTATGAATACCAGCCTGATGACTATTTTTTTAACTATTGCAGTAAGGGGATTTCTATGATGGCAGATAAATCGCTCAAAATGCTGGTTGGCCTTTTGGCGGTCGGGCTGGCATTGATGGTTGTGGCATGCGGTACGCCGGAAGAAAAGAAAATGGCTTTTTATGAAAAAGGCAAAGCCTATTTTGAACAAAAAGACTTTGTCAAAGCCCAACAGGAACTGGAAAATGCGCTCAGGGTGGATCCTGAATTCGCCCCGGCCTATTATATGCTCGGACGAACCAATTTGGGCTTGAAAAATCCCAAGTCCGCGTTTCAGAATTTTGCCATGGCTGTTAAGCTGAATCCGGATCATCTTGAGGCTCGACTGGATATGGGCAAGATGCTTGCCGGTGCAAATATGTATGACCAGGCCCTGGCCCAGGTGGCTGAAGTCCTGGGCCGAGAGCCTGGAAATAAGGAAGCTCCGTATCTGCAGGCCATGGTTTATCTTAAGCAGAAAGATACAGCCCGGGCAAAACAGGTGCTGGACATCCTGGGAGGTCCGGAGGGAAAAGGAGAGCAATATTTTTTGCTGATGGCTTCTTACCTGAAATTGATCGGCCAGGACAAGGCCTTTGCCCAGACCCTTGAACAGGGGCTTGCAATGCATCCGGAATCCATGCCTTTGATCCTGGCTCTGGCCAAATATTACGGCAGTGTAAAGGATCTGGACCGGGTGGAGGAATACTTGAGCAAGGCCATTGCAGTGACTCCGGATGCCGACGGCATCAAGCTTAGTCTGGGCAAGCTTTACCTGGTAAAAAAAGAGCAGGAAAAAGCCCTGGCCCTGGTGACGGATCTGGTCAGTGAGCGTGTTGAAAATGATCAGCTCAGAGTTGCCGGGGCTGTGCTGCTCATGAAGGGCGGGCTCAAGGATGAAGCCTTAAGCATCATCAAAGAAGGGATGGCCCTGCATCCCAATGCATATATCTATTACGCGGTACTCAGCGAGATTAATTTAAAGAGTAACAATATCAAAGAAGCTGAAACCATGCTTCAAGATTATATCGCACGGGGAGAAAATGTAGCCCGGAACGATATGGTCAAGGCAAAGTTGAGCTTAAGCAAGCTCAAACTGCTCCAGAAACAGGTGGATGAGGCTGACGTGCTGATTGATGAGGTACTGGCGGATGAGGCCGGGAATGCGGACGCTCATTACCTTAAGGGACGGATATCGCTTGCCAGAGGGGACGGGACCGGTGCTGTGGCCAAGTTCAGGTCAGTGATCAATGATTATCCCGATTATATTGACGGATATCTGGGGCTGGCCAGTGCCCATGCACTGAACAAGGATTTTGGTATGGCCCTGGACGTGTTGCAGACTGCATTGAAAAAGAAGCCGGACTCCACGGCTATCCTCAAGGCCCTGGTTCGGGTAAATCTGGCCAGGAATGATACGGCGGCTGCCGAGGGGAATTTGAAAAAAATTATTTCTCTGGAGCCGCATAATCTTGGTGCCATTGCCGGGCTGGGGGATTTTTATCTGGCCATGAACCGCTATGATGAGGCCCTGGCCCAGTATCAACAGCTCAAGACCCAGGAAAAGGGTGAGGAATTAGGCGTGCTTAAAACGGCCAATGCTCTGGCCCGTCAGGATAAGCTGGATGAGGCCATTGAAGAGATGACATCCGGGTATGAGGATAATAGCCAGTCATCGGTTTTCATCACCTCCCTTGCCCGGTTGTACATGAAAGAGGAACGGTATGAAGAGGCCATTGATAAATTTAAAGAAGCCGTGACGGTGAATCCGAACGACCGGTTTGCCTGGTTCGGCCTGGCCAATTGCCATGAATTGCTCAAAGATTATTCCGGTGCTGTAAAGGTTTATGAACAGATTCTTAAAGATCATCCGGATTCCTGGATGGCGGCCAATAATCTGGCATCCCATCTGACTGAACTATCTCCGACAGCGGAAAACCTGGACCGGGCCGTGACGCTGGCCAGGGAGGCGGAAAAATTTAACCCGGGCTCACCCATTATGGCGGACACCCTGGGGTGGGCATTGTATAAAAAGGGCGAGGTAAAAGAGGCCGAAAAATATATTTCCAGTGCCTATGAACAGATGCCGGATACCCCTGTTCTTGCTTATCACATGGGCGTTCTCAACCATAACCTGGGCAACCGCGAAACCGCTGCGAAAGCGCTGAAAACGGTGATGGATAATAATATGGATTTTCCGGGCAGGGATACGGCGGTTGAAATATACCAAAAGTATTATGCGAATTAGAACATAGAAGCAAAGCTGCTGAAAAAATAAAACCGGTGTAAAACATTCACAGCGAAGGAGATACACTGGTTTTTATTTTTTGGGGAAGGATCATTTTTAATATCCGGCCCAGATCAGGAATCCAAGTGTTTCCAGTCTCCAGGCCAGGTATAACCCGATTACGGGCTTGATGATTATTCTGCGTCGGATCCGGCGCTCCCGATCCCGAGAAGATCCGCGATGTTGGCGGACGGATCAATTTGGGGCTCAATCAGCGGGGCGGCACAGGTCAGGAGCGTTGAGACGCCGGGACCATGACCGGCCAGCAGGCAGTTCGAGTGCACCACAATACCTATGGTGACCGCACCCTGGACATAGGCTCTGCCGTAAGAGTTGTCATGGTCCATCAGGGCCACAAAATCCCCGAACCTGATTTTGTCCAGGTTGTACTTTTTTACGGTTTCGGGGTCTGATGTCATCACGTCATAATCACCCGCCCCCACATGGGCCCTCCCAACACCGGAACCCATGCAGGGCGCAGGAACAATTGTAGTCACAGGCACCTGGAGTGTCCCTTTTCCGGTTTCAACAATGTTCATCTTTTCCAGCAAATCCGGGTCCAGGTTGAACAGTTTGATTTTAGGGTAGTCGGTCAGAGCCAGCCCCTGGCCTTTGGCCCGGATCAGGATTTTGTCATCATAGCTCATTTTCTCCTTGGTTTTCCTGGGAAACTCCACAATTATGTGTTCGGAGCCGCCGTGGTGGCCGATGACCACGCCGGTTTCTCCCTGGGCGTCTCCGGAAATGATTCTGGCCTCATTGCCCACACAGGAGAAAAGCTGCAGGGTGTTGTTGGGGAAGTCATTGGGATGTTCCATATTGGCCGTGCAGGAAACCCCGGGTTCGATATGGTCTCCGGCCAGTCCGAATGCCGAATCCCCGGCCTGGACATTGAGGGTGATGCCGCCGATACCGGGCAGAAGAAACGGGACTCCCTTATGGTCCACTTTCCAACCTGCCCCTGCCCGGGGCATGCCGGGTTTGCAGGCCAGAAACATTTCAACCACTTTGTCTTTATTTGTTTTTAACTGGTGTGTTTTTGACATGATTTGCACCTTATTTTTTTAATTTAATCAGAAACGGAATTGCCGTGAAACCTGCCAGGGCCGCGATGATAAACATCATGTTCATTCCGAATGCGTCGGCAATGGCACCTGCCGCCACAACGGCCAGGGATCTTACGGCAAAGGAGATCATCATGAAAAGACCGTTGGCGGCTGCGGGATTTTCTTCGGCATTTTCCTGGACCAGGGCCAGCATCACAGGGGTGGTTGATAATACGGTGAATCCGGTCACCAGAAGTGAAATAATCTGGATGACCCCGGAGGTGAGTGTAAACAGAAGGATGCTTACGGGCGCCACGGCCAGTGCCCAGAACAGCACCCTCTGGCGTCCCAGTCGGTCGGACAGGGTGCCTGCGGACAGGATGCCTGCAACGCCTGTGGCCTCATACAGGGTCAGCGCCGTACCCCCCAGCCACAACGAGCCTGTGGCCTGTTCCACATACACCGTTAGAAACATGCCCATGGAGCCGTGCATCATGGCCCGGGCCGAAAGAATGGCTGCCAGGGGATTGAGTACATGGCTCACCTCTTTGTAGGCCTGGGTTAAAGACCCCCGGCGTTTTGCTTTGACCGGTTCCCGGGAAGGCTCCAGGGCCATGAAAAGCATCACGGATGTGGCCAGGGCCAGGACCAGGACAAAATGGAACCGGGCCAGTCCCAGAAAAGATACCGCGCCCACGGCACCAATGGGTCCCATTGTCCTTGCAAATTCTCCGCCTGTCATGAAAAAACTCATGCCCCGGCCTTTGAATTTGCCGGAATATCTTGCCACTGTTACCGGGGCAGGAACATGGAAAAGGGATACCGAAATGCCTGCGACAAAAACCAGGACCAGAAGCATCTCATAGGACGGGGCAATGCCGATCAGGCTCATGGGAATGGCGGTGAGGGTCGGGGCCAGGATTACCAGCCACCGGGCAAGCCCTTTGTTATCGGCAAACAGGCCGATGAACGGGTTGGCCAGGGATGGAATCTGCATGACCGTGGATAAAAGGCCTGCCTGGCTCAAGGTTAAGGAGAGCTTTTCAATGATCAGGGGCAGCAGGGGCGCCAGAAAGCTTGTGTAAAGATCATGGACAAAATGCGCAAATGCAATGGTGGCTACCCTGGATGTCTGAAAGTCTGATGCCTGAAATTTTGGTGTCTCAGATTCCGGCGCTTGAATTTCTAAATCCTGTGTCGCGGTTTTATCTGGTGTCGTCATTTAAAATCCAGCCTTTGTAATCATATCCATGGCGGCATGGGCGGTCATGTCGCACTGCAGCGGTGTAATGGATATAAAGTTTGCAAGAAGCGCATTGTTGTCTGATCCTTCACACGGCACTTCCGTTTTCATCGGGGCATACCAGTAGTATGTCCGGTTTCTGGGATCCCGGCGGCAGTCAAACACATCGGCCAGGTTGTTATCGGCCTGGGAAGTTACCTTTGTACCGGCGATTCGGTCAAAGGGGATGGCCGGAGCGTTGATGTTCAGGAAAACCCCCGGGGGAAGATCCAGGGCCATGGCCTTTTCCAGAATGGATGATGTATACTCTGCCATACCGTGAAAGTCCATGATTTCACCAAATTGAATGGATACGGCAATGGCGGGAATTTTATTGATGGCTGCTTCCCGGGCTGCGCCCACGGTTCCTGAGTAGTTGATGTTTATCCCGGTGTTGGACCCGGCATTGATTCCGGAAATCACAAGATCCGGTCTTTGGTCGCAGATATCAAACAGGGCCAGTTTGACGCAGTCGGCGGGGTTTCCTGCCACCGCATGGACAATGTCATTGTGGCCCAGTCTCACTTTTTGATGTTTCAGCGGCATATGCAAGGTAATCCCATGGCCCACGGCACTTTTTTCCCTGTCCGGGGCTGCCAGTGTCACTTTATGTTTTGATTTCAGCGCGTTGAACAGGGCCCGGATACCCGGGGCCTGGTAGCCGTCGTCATTTGTCAGTAGTATTTTCATAGCTTGTTTTGTCCCTGTTGCCGATTTATGTGCCCAAAAAAATCTTACGCTTGTGTTGGTAAACCATAGACGGTTTTAGCCTGAAATTTTTCAAAGGGCAAATCTGTGGAAGAAAAACCTCCTGCCGGGAAAGGCACAATAGTGTTTGCCATTTGATAATATTATGTTAAAAATCAATATTAATTAAATTAATAGGGAATTTTTAACTTATGTTAAGGCATGTTGTTCCGGCTGGCAAGAGCTGTGTGAGACGCTGCCGGACACAAACGTTTTTCAAGGAGATGATAAGGGAATGAAAAAAATTATTGTATGCTTGCTTGTTACCGCATTTGCACTGGTCTATGCACCGGCATTCAGTGCTGATATCGAGCTTGCAGGCAAATCCACAATCGAGTCCATTCTTAAAGCCGGCAAAATCCGTGTGGGATTCGAATCCGGCTACCTGCCCTTTGAGATGACCAACACCAAGGGCAACTATATGGGATTTGATATTGATATGGCCAAACACCTGGCCAAGGCCATGGGAGTTAAGTTTGAACCTGTGAACACTGCATGGGACGGCATTGTCCCCTCTCTGGTTACCGATAAAATTGATGTCATTATCGCCGGTATGACCATCACCCCGGAAAGAAATCTATCCATCTGCTTTTCGGATCCCTACATTGTCGTGGGGCAGGCCATTATCGTCAGCAACAGACTGAAAGGTATCGTCAATTCTTATAAAGATTTAAATGATCCCAAGTATGTTGTCTGCTCAAAACTGGGTACAACCGGTGAAGAGGCTGCAAAAAAATACATTCCAAAAGCAACATATAAATCTTTTGAGGTGGAATCTGAAGGCGCCATGGAAGTTATCCAGGGCAATGCCGATGCCTTTGTTTATGATTTGCCCTTTATCTGGTGTTTCCAGGCTGCTCACGGTGAAGGCAAAACCTTTGCCTTGGAGGAACCCTTTACCTTTGAGCCGTTGGCAATAGGCCTGAAAAAGGGCGATCCTGATTTTCTTAATTTTTTGAACAATTTCATCCGCCAGTACAAAAATGACGGCAGATGGCAGAAGTCCTATGACAAATGGATCAAGTCTGTCGATTGGCAAAAAGATTTGGCTCAATAGGTTTTATAAGAAAGTCTGGGTAAGTTATTAAGATCTTTCAAGCTTTGTTGTGGGCCGAAGCCTGGCAGACGATATGTCAGGTCGGCCCGTGGCCGTTATATAAATTTTTGCAAGTGATACTGCCGGCAGTTTAATAGCTGTCGGCAGTTTTATTAAGGCAATATAATATGGAAAAAAACGTATCAAATATTAAACGATTGAGTAATCCGACCTCCTATTTTTTGTCCGTGGTCGGATTTTTTATTTTAGTGGGACTTGCTGTCGGCATTGTTTACGGTGCCACGGCTGCGGTGCAGTATCAGTGGAGATGGTTCAAGGTCCCCCAGTATTTCATGTATAAACCTACCGTTACCATCTACGCGGAAGATGACGGTGAGATCAAGTCCATTACCGAAAAAGGGGGTGAGGTTGAACTTCTCGTGGAAGAGGGGGGTGAAACCCACACATACATGGTTCCCAAAGGTTCCTTGTCGCTTGATGAAGGGGACATGCTTTCCCCCGGTGACATCATTGCGGAATATAAGGATGGGTGGAAACCGGGTATTTTGCTCAAAGGTCTGTGGCTTACCCTGAAAATTTCTTTTATGTCCACCATTTTCGGTATCTTGCTGGGAATCATCGGGGGTGTGGCCAGGGTGTCGGATACGCCGGTGCTGAAATGGTCCGCCATTACCTACGTGGAAATTGTCAGGGGATCGCCGCTGCTGGTCCAGATCATGATTTTTTACTTTGTTCTGGGAACTACCATCAACAGCATTTTATCCATGCATGGGATGCCCATTATCCATCCGGAATGGTACGGCATCATGGCGTTGTCCGTGTTTACCGGTGCCTATGTGGTGGAGATCGTGCGCGCAGGTATTGAAGCCATTCATCCCGGACAGATTGAAGCGGCAAGATCCCAGGGTTTGACCTATTTTCAGACCATGTTCCATATTATTTTGCCCCAGGCCCTGAAAACCATCCTGCCTCCGCTTGCCGGCCAGTTTATCAACCTGATCAAGGACTCTTCCCTTCTGGGTATGATCTCCGTCACCGAATTGACCAAAGCCACCCGTGAAGGCATCACCACCAGTCTGCAGACCTTTGAACTCTGGTTGCTGTGTGCGGTGCTGTATCTTAGCATGACGTTCACGCTGTCCATGTTTGTACAGTATCTGGAAAGGAGGACGGCCAACAAATGATTGAAATTAAAAATCTTTATAAAACATTCCATGTGCCCCACGAAGTCAAGGCCCTGGATAATGTATCCAATTTTATTAATGAAGGCGAGGTGGTCGTTGTTATCGGGCCTTCGGGTTCCGGAAAATCCACGTTCCTCAGATGCCTGAACCGCCTTGAAACAGCAGACCGCGGACAGATTATAGTGGACGGTGTGGACCTCTTTGATCCCAAGACCGATATCAATAAGCTGCGCATGGAAATGGGCATGGTGTTTCAGTCCTTTAACCTGTTTCCCCACCAGACCATTCTGGGCAATGTGACCCTGGCCCAGAAACTGGTCAGAAAACGTGGCAAAAAGGAGCGTGAGGAAAAGGCCATGGCGTTGCTGGAAAAAGTGGGCATTGCCAACAAGGCCCATGCCTGGCCCTCCAACCTCTCCGGAGGGCAGCAGCAGCGGGTGGCCATTGCCCGGGCCCTTGCCATGGATCCCAAGATCATGCTGTTTGACGAACCCACATCAGCCCTGGATCCGGAGATGATCGGCGAGGTGCTTGATGTGATGAAAACCCTTGCCAAGGAGGGTATGACCATGGTCTGCGTTACCCATGAAATGGGATTTGCCCGGGAGGTGGCAGACCGGGTTATTTTTATGGACCAGGGACAGATTCTTGAAGAGGGAACCCCGGAGGCATTTTACACCAATCCGTCCCATGACAGGACAAAGCTGTTTCTCAAGCAGATTTTGTAAGCTTAAAAAAAAATTTTTTTATAGGACAGGCCCTGGTTTTGTGTGCACAGAAAAACCAGGGCCGTTTATTTTTTTGGGATGAGACCGGATTTTTAGGGCAAGCCACCTGTAATAAAAATTGACAAAAAAAGACAGTGCCCGTATATATTATAAATAAATTAGCGTATAAACAATAAAAAAGGCAGAATAATTGATGGGAAGAAAGAGCATATCTCATATCAGAAAACCTGAAATACTGCGGCATACGTACAAAGTTGTGGAAGAAGAAGGCTTCAAGGGTATGACCATCGGTAAAATAGCAAAACGCATGGGTGTCAATTCAGGTCTGCTTATCCACTATTTCAAGAGCAAGGAAGGCCTGATCATGGAAATGGTGGATTTCCTTTATGAATCTTCCATGAACCATTATCTCAAGGAACTGGAGACACTCACCAGCCCCAAGGAACGCATGGATACCATGCTGGATATCCTTTTTGACACCAGCGGTACCTGGCCCCAGCGGGATGCTGTATTCTGGTCCTGCTATGCCATGGGATTCAGGGATGAGAACATCAGGGAAAGAATTCGGGACATGATGCTTAAATTCATTGAATTCGGCATTGAAGAGATTGCAGGGTGGGAAGAGACAGGTCTTGCCAGTGTGGAAAATAAAAAAAGAGCCTCCGCCAAAATTTTTGCCCTGTCAGAGGGCTTCGGTATTGTAAAAAATTCACTGGATGACCCGGAGATTATCAAGGAGGTTGCTGATTTTTTTAAGAACACAACCTTGAAAATTCTAAATTGCAAATCAGCATGTGACCCGTCGCAGCCCTGAGTGCTGTCTTGCTTTGCTGTTCCCGGCGTTTGAGTAATATCGCCCAGTGCCATCATGGCGAGCAAGAGAAACAGGGTGTTGATAATTATCATTTCAGGTTACTTTCACGGTTTAATTTTTTAATTGCGGACTATACACCGAACGGGTCCCAAAAAACTTGTGCCTTTCATTTTTCTCCCCAAACAGGTAAACGTTTATAAAATATGAAGAATTGATTTTTCCATGAAGGGAGAGTTGCACCGTGACCGATCTTTACAAAAAACTGGCACGGCACCTGGATAAAATGCCGGCGGGGTTTCCGGCAACAGATTCCGGTGTTGAAGTGAAAATTCTTGAAAGGCTTTTTACCCAGGAAGAGGCATCCATTGTTCTCGGGCTGAACATGTGGCCCGAACCAGTGCCGGTTATTGCCCAACGTCTGGCAATGGATCCGGAAATCCTTGGTGACACGCTTATGAAAATGTCCAGAAAAGGGCTGATTTTCAGGTCCGGAAAAGATGATTCCCCATCTTACATGGCCATCCAGTTTGTGATCGGGATCTGGGAGTTCAATCTCAACCGGCTTAATCCGGACCTGATCAGGGACGTGAATGAATACCTGCCCCAATATATGAAAAAAAGCTGGGTCAAGCATAAAACCAAACAGCTGCGCGTCATTCCGGTATCAAAGGAAGTGACTGTGGAGCTTGCCACAATGCCCTATGAGACGGCAGAGGAGATTATTTCAAAACAAAAGAAAATTGTGGTCAGTGACTGCATCTGCCGCAAGGAGCATGACATGGTGGGCCAAACCTGTGATTACCCCATGGAGGTGTGCTTGTGTTTTGGTTCCGGGGCCTACTATTATGAGGGAAACGGTCTTGGGCGGTCCATTGATGTTAAAGAAGCTTTGGCCATCCTTGAGAAAGGGCGCCAGGCCGGACTTGTGCTCCAGCCCGGCAATGCAAAGGACCCGGGTAATATCTGCATGTGCTGCGGATGCTGTTGCCAGGTGCTGGGGAACCTGAAAAAATATGAACAGCCGGCTAAGGCTGTACATTCCAACTATTTTGCCCGGATTGATGCGGATGAATGTGTGGGGTGCGGGGCGTGTATGGACCGCTGCCATATGGATGCCGTTGTCATGGAAGACGCGGCAAAGGTGAACCTTGACCGCTGTATCGGCTGCGGTGTGTGTGTGCCTGTCTGTCCGTCCGGGGCCATTGCCCTGGTTAAAAAGCCCCGGGCAGATCAATATGATCCCCCGGAAAATACCTTTGAGACATATTTAACCATGGCCAGGGAAAGAGGAAATATTTAGTGTCTGACCACGAATATTTTGTTGGGTGTTACACTCAGAAAGCGGCTGCCATTGTCCGTGATCTGGATTACGCTTTCTATGCCCGCGGCAAACCGGTCTTTGAAGATAAATTTGGGCTCAACCGCAAACACCATTCCCGGTTCAAGTTCTGTGCTTCTGCCCTTGGAAATGATGGGATCTTCCACAAGTTCCAGGCCAAGACCATGTCCTATAAATTTGGATTTTAATCCGGGAATCCCCAGGAATTGTTCCCCATATCCAAGTTTATCCGCCATGGTCACCGATGTATGAAAAATCGTTTTCATGGCACACCGGGTTTCATGGCGGTCTTGACCTGGTAAAGAATATCCATGGCGGCCTGGCTTGCGGCATCGGCCTGGCTGTCCATTTTTCCTGCCACAAACATCCGGGATTCATCAATGTGATAGCCAAAGGCCATGGTGCCCAAATCAATGAGAACCGGATCATTTTTTTCAATGATCCTTGTGCCGGCACCAAAGGGATAGGCTGTGTACATACCCGTTCCGCATACCGGAGAGTCAAGGGCTCCGGATTGTCCCCCGCTTTCACCGCCCATGATGTGAAAGGAAAACCCGATGGACCTGTAATGGCGCATCTGAAGGCGGCCCGAATGGCCCTGGGTCCTGGCAAAGGACTCGATGCGTCCGGCCAGGTCTGTTTCCCGGATGCCGGGTTCAAGGTTTTGGGCAATAAAGTCAAACACCCGGCTGGATATTTTTGCCACCTCCTGCATGATGCCAAGCTCATATTCTGATTTGATTGCCCGGCAGGAGACGATGAGCGGGGTGGCATCCTGCCAGGCACACCCATAAAACAACGACTGATAAAACTGAAAATCCCGGACCGGGACAAGATCAAAAGCGATTCCCATGGTTTTGGGGAAACTGCCGTGGCTGTCCTTGATAATATGGGGAATTTCCGTGACGGAATGCACCGGGACAATCTGGGTCAGCGGGCTTTCGGCAACCGCCCTGGGCAGGTATCTTTTTACAAATAAAAGGGGCTCATATTCCAGGGACACGTATAACCAGGCATCCTGGGCCGATCCGCTGAAGTAGTAGTAGTCCGGTCTGTGGGTCAGAAACACGCCGTCCACACCGGTCTGGGCCATTTTTTCTTTCAGGGTCTGTATCCGCCGGCTGATTTCTGCTTCAGGGGTCAGATCCAGGGGTAAAAGCTTGTCTATCATTTTTCTTCACGATGTTTTCGTTAATCAATACTTAAAACCACCCGGGTACCTTACCAGCATATTTGAGATTTTCAAGGGTTTGATACATGGTCCACATACAGGGTTTTGGGTCCCGTCCATTATGGTTTCTAATAAATCAGCAATTCTAAATTTGCCATTAACTTGTTTCAGAGGAAAACTCGATTGGACACTTTTTTGTTCGATGAGCGCATCTCAGCAAGGCGGCCATCTAAGTTTTGACATTCAATCTTTAATCTGGCTGTAAGAAAACCATCGAAATAATATCAATTTAGCGCAACTATCCTATCCCCAAATATCTGGAAGGAAAATTTTGTTATAATTTCAAGTCTGGGAAAGCAAAATGAATCGGTATCAACTCGTATCAGGTCGTGCTTCCAATTCAAGTCCGCGTATCATGAAGTCTAAAAGTGCCTCCCAGTTGTCAAAATATAAATACCTGGTGAGTGCCCGGATATCATCTCTTTCTTGCTGGAAGATGCCAACTCAATTTTTTATCGACATTGTCCAATAGGGTGTGAGAAAGGCCAATAGATTAAACGTCGCCAGAATTGAGGAAAGGTGCTTCTTCCCGTGTCCAAAATTATGCTCCATGATGATAAGCTCTGTTAAAACTGATTGTTCTCATTTTCAACTTTCCAGGAGCCCGGACATTGATCACAAGCGTTCTACATTTTCTTTATGGATTTCAAAATTCGGCAAAGGCATTTTTATAAATAATTTGATCTGCCAGTGTTGTCGTTAGTTCACACCAGTTGACAAATGCGTCAGCGCCATCTTTCGGGGACGTTGAACAAAACGATAGGTATCAATCTCCTGGTTTCCCTGTCCATCGGACAATGTGGGTCGTTTGAATCCAACCGATTCCCATTGGTATAAGGTTTTATGTGAATCTGGTTTACAAACCAAAATAAAATCAAAGTTCTGGTCAAGCATCAATTCGCATAAAGGCTGTTTGCAATACAGATCATCGCCTAAAATGGTAAATCCGAATTGGCTATACCCTTGGGAGTATAGGCGTATCCAGCGTTTTGCAGCGGCATTTTCGCAATCTTGTTTTTTATGACCATCTTGCGGTGTGATAAATTCCGGCTGTAGCGGTATGACGTTATTGTTACCGGGGGCAACAATTACAGGGGCTCATATTCCAGGGACACGTATAGCCAGGCATCCTGGGTTACGAGCCGCTGAAGTAGTAATAATCCCGTCTGTGGGTCAGAAATACGCCGTCCACACCGATCTGGATGCCATTCTTTCTTTCAGGGTCTGATGATTGGCGGAACCGGATCTAATAAATTTCTAATTTGGTTATCACTAGGAATAGCCTGTACCCTGAATAAAGATTGGGCATTATTTTTTCCTTTATTTTGCTGCATTGATTTTAAACGTTAAAAATCAAGGACTTAAAAAAAACCGAAAACAGCAAGGGCCGCATACGCTATGGTGTAAATCGTGTTTTTCCCGCAAATCAGGTAAATCCTGAGCGTCTTTCGGAAAGGGTCAATAACTGAATCAGATGTGAATTCTCACATGAGTCATAGGATTATCAGAAAATGAATCGTTTGTTTACGATCCACCAAATTAGAATTGCTGCTAATAAATTATTTGATTTTTATTTTGTTTTTTGGCATGTTACTCTCCGCAGAAACAAATTACTATTATTTAAGGCTTTTATCTAATAAATGAATACGAAACGATTAATACTGGGAAACGAGGCCCTGGCCTATGGTTTGCTGAAAAACGGCTGCCAGATGATCTGCGCCTACCCGGGTACCCCTTCTTCGGAAATTTTGTCTGCGGTTGTCTCCCTGAAAAAAGAGATGAATCTGGATATTCACGCTCAATGGGCCGTGAATGAAAAAGTGGCATTTGAAACCGCCTACGCGGGTGCCCAGGCAGGGCTTAGGACCGCAGTGGCCATGAAACAGGTTGGACTGAACGTGGCTGCAGATCCCTTGATGAGCTCCGTATACTTGGGCGTTAAAGGCGGGTTCGTGGTGATCAGCGCTGATGATCCCGGTCCCCACTCCTCCCAGACCGAGCAGGATTCCCGCCTGATGGCGGTTATGGCCAAGCTGCCGGTGCTGGATCCGGACTCCCCCCTCCAGGCGGCCCAGCTTGCCGGTATTGCCTTTGAACTGTCCGAAGCATTTGAAATTCCGGTGATGCTGCGACCCACCACCCGGGTGTGCCACTCCCGCCAGAGCATGGACGTGGAAAAGGTCGAAATGACCCTGCGTCCGGCAGCGTTTGAGAAAAATCCGGGCAGATGGGCGGCCACGCCAAAATTTCGGCTCCAGCTCCACAAGGAATTGGAAGCCAAGCTTGCCAAAATCGCAGATTATGAACCCACCCGCCCCCGGCTGGTGTCCGGCACGGCCAAAGGGCGGGGGCAGGCCATTGTGGTGGCTGGCGTAGCCGCGGCCAACGCCCAGGATATCATCAGGGAAAGAAACCTGGATATTCCCGTGTACCAGGTGATCCAGCCCTTTCCTTTGCACCGGGAATTTATTGCGGAAATGGATGCCTACGACGAGATCCTGGTACTGGAAGAGACCTGGGGCGTCATTGAAATGCAGCTGGCGGACAAAAAACGAGTCAAAGGAAAAAACACGGGTTTTATATCTCCGGCAGGTGAATTGTTGCCCGAAAACGTGGAAGAGCGGATCTGCGCCTTTGCCGGTCTTTCTTACCAGGCCCCGCAGATTACCATGCTGCCGGGACGGCGTCCCACCCTGTGCGCAGGCTGCCCCCACCGGGCCAGTTTTTACGCCATTAAAAAGGCTGCGCCCAAGGGGATATTCACCAGCGACATCGGATGCTATACCCTGGGCTGCAACCTCGGGGCCGTGGACACGGTCACTTGTATGGGCGCAGGCATAAGTCAGGCCGCAGGCTTCACCATTGCCTATGCCAAAAACGAAAAGCAACCGCCTGTTTTCTCCACCATCGGGGATTCCACTTTTTTTCATTCCGGTGTTCCCGGATTGATCGAAACCGTCACCCAAAAAATCCCATACGTTCTGGTGATTCTGGACAACCGCACCACGGCCATGACCGGGCACCAGCCGACCCCGGCCTCGGGCCGGGATGCCTCAGGCGAACCCTGCACAGCCGTGAATATCCCGGCCATTGTCAAGGGCTGCGGGGTGAACTTCATCAAAACCGCAGACCCCTATGACCTGCCGGCATTTATCGAAATTCTCAAAGAGGCCAAAGCGTATTGCCTAGAAAATGGACCGGCTGTGGTCATTGCCGAACATCCTTGCCTGCTTAATCTGGACAGGGCCGAACTTAAAGCCTCCTTTAAAAAAGTA
The DNA here is from genome assembly GCF_963665355.1 of uncultured Desulfobacter sp. Classification (GTDB taxonomy): domain Bacteria; phylum Desulfobacterota; class Desulfobacteria; order Desulfobacterales; family Desulfobacteraceae; genus Desulfobacter. Next base: position 838,415 of record NZ_OY762229.1, on the reverse strand, counting down.
ACAGTAAATCAGGATATCTGTGACGGCTGCGGCTATTGTGTCAGCCAGTTTGAATGCCCGGCTTTAAGCCTTAATCAGGAAACCAAGCAGATCAGCATCGATCCCGGTCTTTGCACCGGATGCGCCGTATGCTCCTTTGTCTGCCCCAAGGGTGCACTTGTACTTGAAAACCAGGAGTAAATATCATGTCAAATAATCAACAGATTATCATTTCAGGCCTGGGCGGGCAGGGGGTTCTTTTCATAACAAAACTGCTTGCCAGTGCTGCCATGGCGGACAATCTTCCCGTACTCACGTCAGAAACCCACGGCATGGCCCAGCGGGGCGGAAACGTCATTTCCTATCTTAAAATCGGTGATTTTTCAGGGCCCCTGATCCGGCCTGCCACGGCGGACGTCCTGATCGCCCTGAAAGCCGAAAGCTTTGCCCACCATTGTTATTTCCTTAAACCCGGCGGCCTGGCTGTGGTGAACAGTCCTGGACCCGTGGTTGATGAAAGGTACAATGTTTTTTCAGGGGATGCCGCAGCCCTTGCTGACAAGGCCGGTGATGCACGCAATGAAAACGTGGCCATGCTGGGATTTTTCCTGGGTGCCATGGAGAACGAATCCCGGCTGTTCAGTCCGGACAGCCTTGCCCGTATGATCAAGGATAAGTTCCGGGCCAAACCTGCTGTGGCGGCAAACGTATTGAGCCTGCTTGAGTCAGGCATGCAATTATATAATAAAAGGTAAATGAATGAGTTTTATTCCTTCAGACATAACGGTCGAACAGATCGCCGATATTCAGGAACAGGGCCTGAAATGGACCGTGTCCCACGCCTATAACAACAACCCCTATTACAAAAGCAAGCTTGAAGATGCGGGCTGCCGGCCCCAGGACGTTAAAAGTTTAGAGGATCTGAAAAACCTGCCCTTTACGGACAAGCATGACTTTCTTAAAGACTACCCCTTTCCATTACGCTCTGTACCCATGTCCGACATTATACGCATCCACGGATCTTCCGGCACCACGGGTAAAAGAAAGATCCTGTGCTACACAAGAGAAGACGTGGACAACTGGGCCAATATCTTTGCCCGGTGCTATGAACTGGCCGGTGTCACCAAAGAAGACCGGGTTCAAATTGCCGTGGGTTATGGCCTGTGGACCGCAGGCGTAGGTTTTCAGAACGGGTGCGAGCGGCTGGGCGCCATGGCCGTGCCGTTGGGGCCAGCCAACGTGGACATGCACATTGACATGCTTTTGGACCTTGAATCCACGGTATTCTGTGCCACAGCCTCCATGGCCCTTCTTCTGTCCGAAGAGATTGAAAAGCGCAAACTGACAGAAAAAGTCAAATTAAGAACCATTATTTTAGGAGCCGAGCGCCACAGTGCATCCATGCGTAAACGCATCCAGGAGATCACCGGAGCAAAGCATATCCATGACATATACGGCATGACCGAGCTTTACGGACCCGGCACCGGCCTTGACTGCCGGGAACATGCAGGATTGCATTACTGGGCCGACCATTTTATTTTCGAGGTGATTGATCCGGTGACTTTGACACCGGTACCCGAAGGTGAAGAGGGAGAGCTTGTGGTGACCACCCTGAAAAAGCAGGGCACGCCTTTAATCCGTTACCGCACCCACGATGTCACCCGGCTGATTCCCGGGGCCTGCGCCTGCGGCAACCCCTTTCCCCGGCATGCCCGGATCTCCGGCCGCACCGATGACATGTTCATTTTCAGGGCCGTAAACATCTATCCCAGCCAGATCGACCATATTTTAAGCGGCATTGACGGGGTGGGCAGCGAATACCAGATTCACCTCAACCAGGATGCCGACGGCAGGGATTACATGACCATCCGGGTGGAGCGCACCAACGGTGCAGGTTTAGGGGAAGACAACGGTCTGGCCGAGCAGGTGTCCGGCCGGATCCGTAAAAAACTGCTGGTCAGATCCCGGGTTGAAATTGTGGAGTACGGCGCTTTGCCCAGAACCGAGAAGAAGAGCAAACGGGTGTTTGACAGCCGCCCGTCTGAATAAATATACCCGAAAGACAAAGGAGTTAAAATGAAAAGAGTCTCACTGTTTTTCTGTGTTCTGGCAGCGTTTGCCCTTGTTGCCGGAACAGCCCCTGTAAAGGTCCAGGCCAAACAAATCAGCCTGAATTATGCCAACTTTCCCCCGGCTCCCACTTTTCCCTGCGTACAGATGGAAAGATGGAAAACCGAAATTGAAAAACGCACGGACAGCGCCGTACAGATTCACACCTTTCCCGGCGGAACGCTTCTGGGTGCCAAAGACATGATGGACGGAGTGATCAATGGTCAGGCCGACATCGGTTGTATCTGCATGGCATACCAGCCCGGCCGTTTCACCGTGACCAATGCCACAAGTCTGCCCCTGGACATTCCCGATGCAAAAACCGGGAGCCTTGTACTTTTGGATCTGTACAATAAATATCAGCCCAAGGCCTTTGACAAGGTCAAGGTCCTGACCATGTTTGTCACAGCCCCTGCAAATATCATGTCCAAGGAGCCTGTGACCGAGCTTTCTGATCTTAAAGGTCTGGATCTTCGGGCGTCCGGCGGCGCGGCCCAGATTCTTAAAGCCTGGGGTGCCAACCAGGTGGGCATGCCCATGTCAGACACCCCCGAAGCCCTTCAGAAAGGTGTGGTCAAAGGTCTGTTCTCCTCTCTGGAGGTCATGAAGGACCTTAAATTTGCTGAAATCTGCAAGTACATCACCATCACCGATACCGTGATCTACCCCTTTGCCGTGATCATGAACAAAAGCGCCTGGGGCAAGCTGCCCGACCATGTAAAACAGGCCATGGACGGCATGATCGAAGAACAGGCTGCCTGGACCGGCAATTACATGGACAACCATGTCAGCGATGCCATTACCTGGTCCAAGGAGACACATCAGGTTGAGGTGATTACCCTTACCCCTGAGAAAAAGGCCGAGTGGAATGCTAAACTCGCTCCCATTACGGAAAACTGGATTAAAACAACCGAAGAAAGCGGCCTGCCCGGCGCTCAGATTGTTCAGGATATAAAAGACCTGATTGTAAAACGTAGTGTAAAATAGCTATACCCCATGGAAACCATTGAAAAAATAAGCGACATTCTCAACCGGTGGGCCGGGATTATTGCCGGAATCATTCTTGTGTTCATGATTGTTTTGACCATGGGAAATATTGTGCTGCGCAGGGTCTGGGTGCCCATCCGGGGCACCTATGAAATCATGGGATTTGCAGGGGCCGTGATCACGGCCCTTGCCATGGGCTTTACCCAGAGAAGAAGAGAGCATATCCATGTGGACATTTTGATCAGCCGTTTTCCCCGGGCTGTGAAAAAGGTTATTTTTGCCGTGAACACCGTGATGTGCTCAGCTTTTTTCCTTGTGGCGGCCTGGTTTGTGGGCCGGCGGGGCATGACCCTTCTTGAAACCGGAGAGGTGTCGGAAACCCTTAGAATGGCCTATTATCCCTTTGCATTTGTCGTGGCATTCGGCTGTTTTCTGCTGGCTGCCATGCTGTTTATTGATCTGCTCAAACTGTTTTTTTTAAAGGATCCCAAATGAGTCTGACCCTGGTGGGCATCCTCGGGATTGTCATCCTGATGCTTCTGCTTTTTGTGTTCGGCATGCCCGTAAGCTTTGCCATGGCCCTGGTGGGCTTTGGCGGCTTTTCCTATATTATCAACTTCAATGCCGGTGTAAACATGGTCAGCCAGGAGTTTTGGTCGGTGTTTTCCAAGTACGGGCTCACCGTGATCCCTTTGTTTGTGTTCATGGGTCAGATCGCTTTTTATTCCGGGGTCAACGAACGGCTTTATAAGGCTGCTTACAAGTGGGTGGGCCATATCCGGGGCGGCATTGCCATGGCCACCATTTTGGCCTGCGCCGCCTTTGCCGCCATCTGCGGATCCAACACTGCCACCGCCGCCACCATGACCACGGTGGCATTCCCCCAGATGTCCAATTTCAGGTACAAACCCATGCTGTCATGCGGGGCCATTGCATGCGGCTCTACCCTGGGCGTTGTGATTCCGCCGTCAGTAGTTCTCATCATCATCGGCCTGTCCACGGAACAGTCCATTGCGCGGCTGTTTTATGGCGGTATCGGAGCAGGCCTTCTTTTATGTTTGCTGCTTCTGCTCACGGTGTATGTGGTGTGCCGCATGAATCCCCAATGGGGTCCGGCCGGTCCAAAGTCGAGTTTTGGCGAGCGCATCCGCTCTCTTTCCGGTGCCGTTGAGATGCTGATTCTGTTTTTTCTGATCATGACCGGACTCTACGCCGGTTACTTCACCCCGTCCGAGGCCGGCGGGGCAGGGGCCTTTTTTGCCGTGGTGATCAGTCTGGTCCAGCGGACGATCTCCTGGCAGAATTTTAAAAAGGCCATTATGGATACCCTGCGGGTCTCCTGCATGGTTATCATGCTCATCGCAGGGGCCATGATCCTGGGCAAATTTTTAACCATCACCCGCATTCCATTTAATATGGCCTCGTGGGTGGCCACCCTGAACGTTCCCGGCCCTGTGGTTCTGGCGGTAATTTTCGGCATGTATGCCATTGGCGGTGCCATCATGGATGCCCTGGCTCTTTTGCTGATCACCATTCCCATCTTTTTCCCCGTGGCCGCCCAGATGGGGTGTGATCCCATCTGGTTTGCGGTTCTCATCACCGTGGTCACAACCCTTGGGGCAGTCACCCCGCCTGTGGGTGCCACCACCTATGTTGTGGCCGGTATGGCCAAGGGAAGCACCTTAAATGAAGTATTCAAGGGTGTTACGTTTTTTCTGCCGGCCTATCTGGTCTGCATTGTTTTACTCATGGTATTTCCCTGGATTGTTACCTTTTTACCGGGATTGCTGTAAGGCCTTGGTGTTCATGGCTTTCAGGCTATCTGCATTTCAGCGGGGCACCCGGAAAATTTTTTCCAAAATAATTTCCATGGGGCAGAATCCGGTAAAAGCCGACTGGATAAGATTTATTCCCACAAAGCCTGTAAATAAATACCAATAGGGCGAAACCAGCCAGCCCAAAAACAGCGTGATAAGGATAACAGAGCCTGCAATGGCTCGGATATAATTTTCCATTTTCATAATGAGTTCTCCTTTATCGTATGGTTTCATACTTTATAAAAACTAAGGACAGGCTATAGACCCGTCAAGAGAGGAAAAAACCCTATCGATAATCTTTGTAATTGATATTATATCGGCCAGCCTTATAGGAAAATTTTCTGACAGTGATGTTAATCAGCTTGGCCGCTTTGTTGATATTGCCCTGGGTATTTTTCAGGGCATCCATGAGGATTTCCTTTTCCAGGCTTGCCACGGCATCCTCAAGGGACAAGGGAAGGGTTTTGGACTTGGTGCCGGTTTGAAGGGTTGCCGGCAGGTGATAGGAATGGATGGCGCCCTCATTGCACAGAATAACGGCCCGTTCAATACAGTTTTCAAGCTCCCTGACATTGCCCGGCCAGTGGTATTCCATCATCATGTCAATGGCCGGTGTAGTGATGCGTTTGATCTCCTTGCTATGCTCCTTTCTGTATTTTTCCAGAAAATGATCGGCAAGGAGAATAATGTCGGTTTTGCGCATACGAAGGCTGGGGATGTAAATGGGAAATACATTGAGCCGGAAATAAAGGTCATCCCTGAATTTGCCCTGCTGAACCATATCCTCCAGGTTGGAGTTTGTGGCAGCCACGATTCTGACATCCACCTTGATAGGCTTGTATCCGCCCACTCGCTCAAATTCCTTTTCCTGAAGCACCCGTAAGAGTTTTACCTGGGCCCCTAAATCCATATTACCGATTTCGTCCAGAAAAATGGTACCTGTATTTGCGACCTCAAATTTACCTTTTTTGGTAAAAGAGGCTCCGGTAAATGCGCCTTTCTCATGGCCGAACAACTCGCTTTCAATGAGATTGTCGGGAATGGCAGCACAGTTGATTTTGATAAAGGGGTTCTGGTTGCGCTCGGAGTTGTAATGGATGGAATTGGCCACCAGTTCCTTACCTGTGCCGCTTTCACCACGGATCAATACTGTAGCCGAAGAGGAGGATACTTGGGAGATCATCTGGAGGACTTCGCGCATTTTGTTTGAATTTCCAATGATGTTGGAAAAACTGTACTTGTTCTCCAGCTCTGATTTCAGCCGCAGGTTCTCGGTTTTCAGCTGTTCTTTTTCCACCCGGATGGTTTCAATGTTGATGACATGATGGGCAACCATGGTTGCCACTACGGAGAGCAGCTTTTCGCCATTTTCAAGGGAGCGTTTTCCCTCATAGGGTCGATCTGCACTGATGGCACCCACCACCCGGTTCTCTTTTTTTATGGGCACGCAGATAAAGGAGTAATCCTGGCCCTGGGCCAGATTCCGGGAATGGGTTTTATCTAGAAATAAGGGCTCTTCGCTGATTCTGGGCACTACGGCGGGTTTCCCTGTCTGAATTACTTTACCGATAATGCCTTCCCCGGGTAGATATTTAATCTGTTTGGTTGTGTCTTCGGAAATGCCGTGGGCGATTTCAATGCGGATTTCACCAGTTTCAGTATTGGTGAGAAAAATGATTCCCCTTACAAGATTCAATGATTCAGACAGGACGCTTAATACCTTGAACAGGGATTTTTTCATGTCCATGTGCTGGTTTAATGCTTCGCTGATTTCGTACAGTAAAGACGTTTCTTCAATGGACTTCATAAAGAGGTTTTCCGCATCACTATTGTGGTTTTTAATTTCATGTTTTTTAAAAAAATTATTGTTCCTGCAGTCATCAACAATAATCAAAATTGCTTAAGGAAATACAGCTTTATGGCCCAAAAATCAAATTAAAAAATACAATTTTGAATTTTTTTGACCCGGCTTTAAATTGTACAGGTCCCTTATAACTCCCTGATCCAACATATTATGCTTCTGTTTTTTTGATAAAAACCATGCCGAGGGTTTGACTGTCAGGTTCCGTAAAGGGCGTCGAAGCTATTATTCACTATTCTGCTCCATTGTGCAGCTGATCAATGGGCCAAAAGAGAAGATAAAGCGACGCCTAACCTTTGACAATTGTTAAAAACTGTTCCCGAAAACGTTCTGCCCCACCCATGGCAGGATGTCTGATTTTTTCCGCTTTTATGCCCATGGCTTTAAGGGCTCCGTCTGCCTTGTTACCGAGCGCTATTATTTTTTTGAAATCAAATGCCTTTAAAAGAGCTTCCAGAACCTTTGCCCCGTATAGCATCTCGTTATTGGTTGGCGTCCGGTTGGACAACAATCCTTTTGAATTTTTGTATGGATGCCAGGGAAAGGCATTCCAGAGAACAAAATTTCTTGTGTCCAATCCCTCATTGATCAGCTTTCCCCAGACAATTGTTGCAGTCGGTTCGTTAAAACCATCCTTATGTGTTTTTGTGTTGCTTGTCCTGTATAATGGTAAACGGCATACATGATCAGGATGAATCCCTTCATCCGCCTTATGCCCCAGGATGATCCTTTCTGAGGTCATGGGAATGCCGGTAAAGTGGCCTCCCTGATATCCCAAAGCCTCGGCAAGCAGCAGATATTCGGCATTGGTGCGTTCTTTCAGGTAACATTTCAGGTTCGCTATTCTTTTTCCGGGAGCCGTTTTATCAATGTCATTTTCCTTATCAAACTCAACCCATGGATTAAAAACCTGCTTGGTTGCAGGGGTATACAATAGTTTTAAAAGATAGTTCATCATCAATCCCGGAGCGCTGAAAAAGCTGGAAATCCAGCCACGGCCACAAAGGGTTTACGGTTCTATGGTTTCAATTGGTCTATTCACACGCTTTAATGGTGTGGTTCCAAAAATTTGTCAAACACTTTAACATTATCTTCGTGTATCTTTGTCTCCCAAGCACTTCCCTTGGACATCAGGGCCGGCATCATTTGTCACGGCGGCCCTATTTTGACCATGACAGGGAAAAATGATTGGAGCCAGGCCCTTGCGGCAGTCCAGGGGCAGATCCTGGCCTGGGGCTATGATGATACGGGCATACAGGAGAAGCGCATCCCACCCGGGAGGATCTGGATGCTGTCTCCACCGACCATCCCATATTGGTTATGCACATGTCCTCCCATCTGATGGCAGGTAACAGCCGGATACTTGAAGAGATAAATATCACCAAAGAGACAAAAGAGCCTGAAGGCGGAGTCATTCAAAGGAAAGCAGGAACCCGGGGACCCACCGGTGTGCCTGAGGAAACCGCCATGTATTTTACCCTTTTATTTAAACTTGTGCACATACCGGTTTCTTCCTGATTTTTTTGCCTCATAAAGCGCTGAATCTGCCTGGGATATCAGTTCATGAAGCTTTACTTCCCTATGGGAATCAACATAGACCAATCCAACTGAAACCGTCACTTTCCCATGGGGATTTTTTGAATGGGAAAAAGGAAGATTCGCTGTTTCAGCAACAATTTTTTCAGCCAGATTTTCGGCCATTTCCCGTGAGGTTGAAGTCAGGAGAAGGGCAAACTCCTCCCCGCCATACCGGAACACAAAATCAGTCTGCCGCCGGACAAGAGAAATCAGAAGGTTGGAAAACGCTTCCAGAAGTTTATCTCCGCCCTGGTGCCCATAGGTATCGTTATATTTTTTAAAATAATCCAGATCTGCCATGATAAAGGCAATGGCCGATCCTGAACGGCTGCGCTGGTTAAGAATCCGGAATGCAACGTCATCCATATATCGCCGGTTATACAGTCCGGTCAGCGTATCCCGGATGGCAAGCTCATTGAGCTTTTTCATCATACCTTCGAGCTTTATCTGGGCCGACTGCCTGGTCTGCTCAAAGACAAAGGCAAAAAGAAAAACCCCCATATAACTCAAAAGAATCCGAACAAACATATGTGAGGAAAAAGGAACAATCCCCGGCAGGATATCAGAATTAAAATTCAGAAGTGCCGAAAGGCCGATCATGGATAACGACAGAATGCTTCCCAGTTTTAGGCCAAGGAGAAAGAGCGAAACAAGAGGGAAAAGATAATACCACACAAAGGCCATTTGGTTGCCGGCCCCGCTGTGGAATATGAACATAAAATAAAACTGAAGAATCAGGGTGGCTAATGTGCCGTATAATTGTAAATATTTCCCGGTTCTTGTAAGAAAAAACAGAACGAGTAAAAAACAGGCTAAAGATAAATTCAGGAAAACATAAAAATATGATTTTTCAGAAAACAGCCGGGAACTCATGATCAGAAGGAAGACGATACCAAGCAGGGAAAGGATGTACAATACCATCTGCTTTCTTAGAATTTCACTGCCCTCAATACTGTCTTCATTAACGGACGCTGGTTTAAATATCCATCGGAAGAAAGGATTTATCAAAGTTATGTTCATCCTTTTAAAAAGCGGTATATCTATTTTTATCAGCTTGAAGTTCAAGTGACAACCCCCGCAAAGTAGAGAGTTCAGATAATTTTATTTCAGCACGTTATAAAATGCCTTGGGAAACAACACCCAACAAAAAGGAGAAAAACCACTTTGCAAAATTTTCTGAAATAGAGTTAAATTATCAAATACAGTGTTGGAACAATGAATATGTTCTTTATAATTTGATTCGATAATTGGTTCAGTTTACTCGATTTTTTAACATGTTAAAAGGAAAAGAAAATGAAAAAAATGTTTCTGTTTCTGGTCATGATGACACTGGCTGTCCCGGCCTACGCAGGCGGATATAACTACGTGTCCGCAGACAAAGTTAAAACCTGGATTGAAAACGGATCCCCCATGAATATTGTGGATATTCAGGAACCCGAAGAGTTTAAGGCCCATCATCTGCCCGGAGCCAAAGCCACTTACTCTTATCCGGTAAAATCCGATAGTGACAGAGCCAAGCTTGACCATGCCGTTGCAGAGTGTAAGGAAAACCATGATCCGGTGGTCATTGTCTGTCCAAGAGGCAAGGGTGGGGCCGAGCGGTGCTATAACTATCTTAAAGAGAACGGCGTTGCCGAAGATCGCCTTCTGATTCTGGAAAAAGGCCAATTGGGTTGGCCCCATAAAGAGATGGTGAAAACAGAATAGCCTAATCCCAGTGCCCACCGATATTCTTGAAAAATGTACCGACTGCGGTGCCTGCCAGATCCAATGCGCCTTTTTAACCCGGTACGGCACCCCCAAAGAGATCTTCACTGCCCTGAGTCCGGAAAAACAGTACTCTCTGGCCTTTGAGTGCAGTCTTTGCGGCTTGTGCCGGGCGGTTTGTCCAGAAAACCTGGACCCGGGGGAAGCATTTCTGAGCCTAAGAAGGGATGCCGTAACCAAGGGGCAGGTTGACCTTTCAACGTATTCCACGATCCTGGGATATGAAAAAAAAGGCACTTCTGCTTTGTTTTCCTTCTATGCCCTTCCCCGGAGCTGTGATACGGTCTTTTTTCCCGGCTGTACTCTTCCCGGAACCCGGCCGAAAACCACATGGGCCCTGTTTGAAGCCCTAAGTGCCCTGAAATCGGATTTGGGGATCGTTCTGGACTGTTGTACCAAACCGAGCCATGATCTGGGGCGTGAAACATATTTTCAAAGCATGTTTGGGGAAATGCTGGGCTTTTTACAGGCCCACCGGATTAAACGGGTCTGGCTTGCCTGCCCCAACTGCTATAAAGTTTTTAAAACCTATGCACCGGCAATGACAGTGGAAACCGTGTATGAGGTAATAAGCCGTACAGGTCTGCCCTGCAAATTTTCTGAAGGGTCCCGCCTTCTTGAGGACTCCCCACTGGTGATCCATGACCCCTGTCCCATGCGGGATGAAGTATTGGTTCAGGAATCGGTCCGGTCTCTTCTGGCGGGAATGAACCTGCCTGTGGAAAAAATGGCCTTTGAAAAAAAGAAGACACTTTGCTGTGGGGAGGGCGGGTCTGTGGGGTTTATTGATTCTGAACTTGCCCGGGCCTGGACCGAGAAACGAAAAAAAGTCGCAGGTTCCAGGCCCATTGTCACTTATTGCGCCGGCTGCGCGGGGTTTTTAAACAGAGGAACTACCACCTTTCACATCCTGGATCTCCTCTTTTTTCCAGAGAAGGTGGGCTCCGGGCGCCTGGGGGTAGCAAAGGCACCGTTGACCTATTTTCACCGATTGGCCCTGAAGCGGAAAATAAAAAAAGCTATGACGCATGCTTTTTTCCGGGAAAGAACCTACCGTCCCACAACGTAAAAAGTCTTCTGGTTACGGCCAATTGGGAAGATTAATCTCACAAATTGCGTACCATATTCCGGCACAGGTCCAGATAGACGGCCTGCATTTGTGGATCATTGCAGAAAATTTCCAGGGTGATGGTGTTGTCGTATGGAATTGATTTCAATGAATCCACCGCCTGTCGCCAATCCACGGTGCCTACACCCAAGGGCATGTGATCGTCGTTTCTTGACCTGTTGTCGGAAAAGTGGACATGCGTAAGGTGCTCACCAAGCTCTTTGCAGAAGATCTCATGGCTATCCTTACCGAAATTGGTGTGTCCAAAGTCCAGATGCAGCTTCAGGCCGGGTACCCGGGCTATGAGTTCTTTAAATATCGACACCCGGTCAAAGGGTGCTTTATAGTTTTCAACCGCCAGGATAAGCCCATGTGAAGCGGCCATTTCAACAATGGGCGGTAACGCTTCTATCTGGAATGAGAGCAGTTGAGTTTTCATGGCGGGCGGGCAAAAATAGCAGGGGTGGATGTTCATCACCCTTGCCCCTAAATGGGAAAATATTCGCGCGCACCGTTCAAGTTCCTTTAAACAGGCTTCCCTGACTCCGGGTACCGGATATGCCCAGGGAAGGCAGGGGTCGGTATGTCCGGTGATATCCAGTTGGTGGGCATCCAGAATGGCTTTAAGTCGTTGGGTGTCCACATCTGCGGCATTGGGCCCTTCCAAAGTTAGATCCAGGAATTCAAAACCGGCTTTGCCGCATTGCTCGGCTTCATCGTAAACCGATTTTGCCGGGTTTCACACCTATCTTCATGGCGGCTCCTTGCATTGACATGGTTGTTGCTCTTATCATAAGTATTTTTGAAGGTTAGCGGATTTTGTACCCCTGTACAAGCCGATAGGTTTAGGGATTGTCTTTTGTTTGGGAGAGCCCCGTGTCGCTATCGGGATCGCTATCGCCATCGAAAATTTTCCAGTGCGCAGCACTGAACTCGATATATTCTTCCATGTTTTCCTGTTCCAACGTGTCAGTTAAAATCAACAAGGCTTTAAAGAATGATGGATAGCGAGAGCGATCCCGATAGCGATAGAGAATGGAACCTTGCAGCCAGAACCTGTTCTATCTTCATTATGGGTCAATAGGGTATCCTGAAATTAAAAATTAACCTATTCAGATAAAGGGGACTTACCATGGTGAGCTGGATATGTAATAATTGCACATTTGTTTACAATCCAATATCGGAGTAATCAAATGTTCAAGCTCATTGGCTGAAAATAGCGGAGGTTCACAAATGAAATGGCTACAGTTTTTTACGCCCGCCAAATCAATGGATACCGGGCAGGCAAAAAAGTTTATCTCTACACATCCCACCGGGGAAACCACTATCCTGGATGTCCGTCAACCCTCTGAATATGAAGAGAGCCACATTCCCGGGGCAGTCCTTATCCCTCTGTCCGAGCTTTCGGACCGGCTGGGGGAACTCGATCCGGACAAGCCGACCCTGGTGTACTGTGCCATAGGCGGGCGCAGCCGGGTTGCGGCGCAGATGCTGGCGGGCAAGGGTTTTAAACAGGTCATCAATGTTTCCGGCGGTATAAAGGCATGGGCGTCGGAAATCGCCATAGGCCCTCAAGATCTTGGTGTAGACCTGTTCTCGGGGAGAGAAGAGCCGGAAGATGTGCTTAAGGTTGCCTACTCCCTGGAACAGGGTTTAAGGGATTTTTATCTTGCTCTGGGAGGGCAGGCAAAGAACCAGAAGGTGAAAGACCTGTTTGCAAAACTTTCTGAAATCGAGTTGAATCATCAGAAGTCTATTTTTCAGGCGTACCTGGATATCGGAGGGGAAACAAAGAAGATCTCCCAAAAAGAGTTCGAATCTATGGTGGAAGTAAAAGCTCTGGAAGGCGGTCTTTCAACGGACCAGTATCTTGAACTGTTCAACCCGGATCTGGAGAAGGAAACGGATGTGATCTCCCTTGCCATGTCCATCGAAGCACAGGCCCTGGATCTTTACCAGCGGATCTCATTAAAAATCGGCAACCCTGAGTCAAGACAGGTTGTTCAAAAAATCGCCAATGAAGAAAAAGCCCACATCCAAAGCCTGGGGAAACTGGTGGATATGCTGAAGGGAACGAATTAATGAAAAAAAACTTGGTTCTCATCGGCGGCGGACATGCCCACATGACGGCACTTGAGAATATTTCCCGATTTGTTGAAAAGGGTTATAAGGTTACCGTAATCGGTCCGTCCTTCCATCACTATTATTCCGGCATGGGACCGGGTATGCTGGGCGGGACATACACCCCTTCGGACATTCGTTTCGCCACCCGTGATGTTGTCTGCAAACAGGGCGGTTTTTTTGTAAAGGATTATGTTAACCTGATTGACCCGGAGGCAAAAACGGTTCGTACTGTCAGCGGCCAGAGTTTGGCCTATGATGTGCTTTCCGTGAATGCCGGATCCTATGTCTCCATGCAGGATGTGCCTGAAAATGCGGAAAATATTTATCCGGTCAAGCCCATCGAAAAGCTTATGGAAGCATCGGCAAAGCTTAAACTGCTTTTTAAACGTAAAAAAGCCGTGGTGACAATAGTCGGCGGCGGCCCTTCATCGGCAGAAGTGGCAGGGAACATATGGCAGTTGGCGAGACAGACCAAGCATAATATGCCGGAAATAAAAATCCTTGCCGGCAGCCGATTCATGGACAGGTTTCCTGAAAGCGTCCGTAGCCGTGTGACCAGCATCCTTGAACAAAGAGGAATCCGGATTTTTGAAAACGGGTATGTGGAAAAAGTGACTCCCGAATCCATTCTCATGGCATCGGGCGAATCACTCTCCACTGATTTTACCTTTCTTGCCTCCGGCGTGAAACCGTCAAAAATTTTTGAAACATCCGGCCTGCCGGTTGGGCCGGATAAGGGGTTGCTGGTCAACAGATACCTGCAAAGCGTGACGTATCCGGATATCTTCGGCGGGGGAGACTGTATCAGTTTTGAGGATAAGCCCTTGGACAAGGTGGGCGTATATGCTGTCCGGCAAAATCCGGTGCTGCTGAATAACCTGTTTGCCCAACTTGAAGGGCGTCCCCTGCAGGTGTTTAGTCCGGGACCGGAGTATCTGTTGATTTTTAACCTTGGCGGAAACCATGGTGTTCTGAAAAAAAGAGGAATCGTGTTCAGCGGGCAACCGGCATTCTGGATCAAAAACTATATAGACAAAAAATTCATGAAGAAATTTCAGGCCATAGAAAAAACTCTTTAACTCTGGGCCTCTTGCAGGTAATATTTTTCTGTAAGAGGCTCTAAAAAAACATACAACATAAGCTCGGCGTAAAAGAGATTTTTATTATCACAATCCAAAACGTCATACGGGCGTTGATAACCACCCGTTTTCTTGACGATCTCAAGCAGGGGCTTTCGTGCCGGAGTTGATGAGCCCATTCCTCTAAGATCCGACCGTATCCTGACCCCACAGTTATCTCAGACTCATTATCGCTCTTCTTTACAAAGTGGAAAAATTATCGTATCAGTATTGTATAAGCAATTCGACAGATTAAAATTTTCTAACATTGAGAACACACTATGGAATTTACCGGTTCAAAGACAACGCTGGATCCTTTGTATTGGAAGGACCGTTTTGCAGAAGAACAGTATGATCTCCTTAGAAAGTGCAGTGATTCCGGGAGCAGTAAAGAGTGGATTCTCTATCGCCGCAAAAACAGAAAACTTCCAATTCTTCTCGAAGGTGCGAATTTCGAAGAGCTTGACCTTTCAAAAATAGACCTAAAAAATGCTCATCTGAATGACGCGTCTTTCTGTCGTTGCACATTGAAGCAAACGATGTTTATGAATGCTGCTTTGCGAAATACGAAATTTGATGGGGCTGATCTCTCGGGGGCAAAGTTCACTGCTGCTGATATCCAAAATGCCAGATTTACGTCTGTTTTGGCAAAAGGTGTTGACTTTACGTTTGCCAAATTGATGTACACCGACTTTCACGAGGCCGATGTGACGGGCGCAAATTTTGATCGTGCAGATCTTTTAAGGGCTGTGTTTCACGCAGCCGATTTAACAAAGAGTACCCTCAAGCACGCAAATATTAAAGCGATTACATTGACTGAATCCCGGTTGTATGGAACCAGGTTCAATGCTGCGATTGTCAATGGCCGGACACTGATTTGGGACTGTGCAGTTGATCTCACCACTGACTTCACCGGTGTTGGTATTTCGGCGGCACGTGTGGAACCGCAACTTTGTTCCCGTTTTGAAACAAATATTCGTCGAAGATGGTGGATGCGGTACATTGAATCCAAGAAGAGGGAACTTGGTTCTATTCGGAAGGTTGGTATCAACCCATTGGCGTTTTTAAGATGGGGACTTAAATATTTTACAATACTATTTATAGAGCTCTTTTGGTGGATAACGGATTATGGCTCCTCCACGGGAAGAGTATTGAAGTCCTTGCTGATTGTATCTTTGGCCTTTGCGGTTCTTTACACACTGTTTCCTTCCTTGACCAGTGAACATGTGGAAAATCTCAGCCCGGTGTTGCGTTTTGTGAGATCGTTCTATTTTTCTGTGGTAACCACCACGACGGTGGGTTTTGGAGATATATGTGCTTCAAGAACTTCCATTCTTAGCAATGTTGTTATAATACTACATGTTATGATAGGGTATATGCTTTTAGGAGCATTGATTGTAAGACTGGGAATACTCTTTCAGACTCTTCCTGAAGCGGAGATTAGCGTTCCGCTTAATAGTGATAACTCAGACGATAAGGAAAATAAAAATGGCTAATGCGATAATTGCCGATGATAGTCGTTCAGTGCGAGCTATGCTGAGAATGGTTTTGGGTGAACTGGGTTTTACTGTGGTGGCTGAGGTTGAAAACGGAAAAGATGCCGTTGCCGAAGTTGAAAGGCAGGATGTGGATCTGATTCTGCTTGATATAAATATGCCGGTAATGACTGGTGATAACGCAATTGATCCGATTCTGAATGCAAATCCGGAAGTTGTTATAATTATAATGACTTCTGTTTCTGAGCGAAATATAGTGGAAAAGTGCCTGAATCTTGGCGCTTCAAACTTTATTGTGAAAGACAATAATTGGAATCATATACGTTCTACAATCCAGGAAACATGGGAACTGAACAACGTGGATTGATACCGGTTATTGACCGACCCTGTAAAAAATTCTTTGAAGCGGTATAAAAACATCCGCTGATCTGAACTACCCGTACAACTTTGAATCGAAACGGTCTCAAACCCTTCGCTTTTCATCCGCCCGGCCAGCTGGACATCAATTTTTTTTTGGGGGGCGACCTGATCATGGGAATCTGATGAGGCGACAATATCATTGGCATGTACATCAACCGGTATTATTTAACTGCCAGTCATTTCTTAAAGGCTGTTTGATCAATATGGTTGACCCACTGTCAAAAAAATTTACACGTTGAAAATAATCGTGACATTCAATCACAACAATCACAGCCGCTCAATGTTGATTTCCCCTTTCCGTCCGACTCTTAATACTCTATGAAAGACACTTTATTCAGTTAATATAAAAACCAAATTTTCCTTACGGTTCCCAAGTTTCTGTACAGTCATATGTTATGCCCGAAAATGGTCGGCTGAATCTTGTGATTATACATTTGTAATTACAAGGTCGTTTTAAAGTTTTAGGTATGTATTTTGCTTTGCCCTCATTGCGCTCATGTGGGAATGCCGGATATGTTTCGAAACGTGTCAAAGCTGAAACATAATATTCGGGGCAAAATGTCGAATAACAATATATCTGTCAAGAAAGACCTGTTGGGGATGATTAATTGACGGGAATTATTGGAGTTTAAAATAGAGTTTGAAAATACAAAACTGGGAATTGAAATTATGGATATTCCGAAAAAAGGAATGAGGGCGCCCCAAAAACTGTCTTTATTCTATATTACCCTGACCATCATTATAGTTACGATCATTGCGATATATATCAACAAAAATAGCCGACGTGAATTACGGTATATGGCTGCCACTCAGTATGGCATTCAGCAGTTGATGGAGACAAAATTAGTAGCATCCGTTATTGAAAAATATTTTGACCGATTTATTTCCGATCTCTATTTCATGGCAAATACCGACCAGGAGTTGTCCTCAATCCTGCATTTTGATGAATTGTTTTATAATCGATATAAAGGGTTGCAAAAAGTTACCTCCATACGATTTTTAGATACAAAGGGAATGTTGACATTTATTTATCCCAATGAAGGGTTTCGTGGGGAATTGATCGGAAAAAGATATGATGTTGAGGATTATTATAAAAAAGCATTATCAACTGGGAAAATAGCGATTTCCAGCTTTCTTTATAATGAAAAAAATGAACCAAGAATCAGGATCGCCATTCCCGTTTGTAAAAATGATTCAATGACTCCCCGCCTCCAAGGTGTTTTGGTGGGATCCTTTGATCCGGTAAGTGTTTTGAATACGATTATAACCCCTATTGTATCCGATAAAGCTGTTGAATATGCATGGGTTCTGGATTCAGATGGTTATTTTCTCATACATCCCGTTAAAGAATTTGAAGGCAAAAGCAGTTTTGGCGCCAGGGAGGAAAAAAATCAGGCTTTTTCATATGAGAGAATAGAACAAATTCAGCAAAAAATGATACAGGGCCATGAAGGTACGGATACATATACCTCTGGATGGCATCGAAATCAAAAGGGATATATTGAAAAACTCGTGGCCTATTCGCCGGTAAAAATAGTGGATTCAAACTGGTCCGTGGCGATTTGTTCCCCGAAAAACGCCCTTGATACAATCATTGAAAAAACAGAGAAATACCACGACTATACTCTGTCCTTCATTGTTCTCATCTTTTCGACGGGAGGGATACTTTTATTCAGAAGCAGCTGTCAGAGATACTGTTTGTATGCCCAGTCACTGAAATTCAATGAGCAGAAACTCAGTGCAATCAGCCAGGCATCATCGGTGGGGATCTGCCTGGCTAAACAGCGTAAAATTTACTGGGCAAACGAGACCTTGCATGCAATGTTCGGGTATTCCAATGATGAGTTGGTGGGGAAAAGTACGTCAATGTTTTACCCGGATAAAGCCACGTATCAAAAGATGGGTAAGATACTCTATTCTGATGATACCAAATTAAAACCGTTCAAGGCGACAAGCCGGTGCATCAAAAGGGATGGAACAGATCTTCATTGTTCATTCATAACTTGTCCTTTGGATGCCTCGGATCACTCGGAAGGGTTTATCGTGGTTATTGGCGATATTTCCGAAATAGTATCCGTTGAAAACGAAAATATACGGTTGAAAGATCATATGATCCGGACCCAGAGAATGGAGTCCATCGCTATTTTGGCCAGCGGAATCGCCCATGATTTTAACAATATCCTTTTCCCAATTACGGGATATGTTGAGCTCCTGTTGATGGATGCTGCCAAAGACAGTGACTCCCATAAGTATCTGATGAATATTCTTAAAGCAGCAGACCGGGCGAAAAAACTGATTAATCAGATTCTTTCGTTCAGCAGGCAAACCCAGGGTGAAACAATGGCTGTACTGGTTCAACCCATTGTCAAGGAAACGCTTAACCTTTTAAGAGAAACCATTCCCAAAACCATTAACATCGTACAAAAAATCGATATGAACTGTAGCCGCATCATGGCGGATCCCACCCAGATTCATCAGGTTATCATGAATTTGTGCACAAATGCATATCAAGCGATGGAGAACAGCAGCGGAACACTTACCGTTGAACTTTGTGAAACGGACATTGATGAAAATAAGTTCCCCTGCTTTTTGGAACTGCAACCTGGCAGATACTTACAATTGACAGTTTCCGATACAGGCATGGGCATGGACAAAGAGATTGCTCTGAAAATATTCGAGCCCTATTTTACAACCAAAAAAATTGGAAAAGGTACTGGGCTTGGCCTGTCGGTTGTTCATGGAATCGTTAAAAAAGCAGGCGGGGACATTAAAGTGATCAGTGAGCCGGATAAAGGCACCTGTTTCTACATATACCTGCCTGTTCTTGGTTCATGCCCAGAAGCCACATTACTTCCGGTCACCGAGAATAATTGCATGAAAGGGACGGGGCATATCCTGCTGGTAGATGATGAAGAACAGATTGTACAAATGGGGAAAAATTTTCTTCCGCGGCTCGGTTATGAAACCACTGTCTGTACAAGCAGTGCTAAGGCTCTTGAAATATTGAAAACCAATCCAAATACATTCGACCTGATGATCACGGATCTGACGATGCCTGAGTTGACAGGTGAAGAGTTGGCCCGGGAACTGAAAAAGATTAATCCTGATATTCCTGTAATTATCTGTACGGGATCTAAAAAAGATCAAAGAAAGGCGTGGACATATTCTTCTAATGTCAAGGAATTCTTATTAAAACCCGTAAATATGAAGGAGCTGTCAATATTGATATCAAAAACGATAAACGGCACCGGCGAGACAGGAAACTAATTAAATAGTATGAAAATTTCCATTTTTTAACAGCTAAAGGCTAACAGTCCGTCTGAAGGCGATAGTTTAAACAGGAGAGTAAAAAGCATGTCAACGCGTATTAAACTTGGAACAAAAATCAGTGTTGGATTCGGCGTCATTTTGATCTTGATGCTGGTGGCTTCAACCGTAGGCCTTAACAGACTTTCAAGCGTAGTCAGGCAAATGACCGATGCCATTGACACCGGGAATCTGACGATGACGATGTACGAGTCGCGGCAGCAGGAAAAAAATTTCATCATCAGGGGTGATGAATCCTATGTCAAGGCCGTCATCGAGCAATCGGATTTACTCAAAGAAGAAATCGAAGCAATCAAGGCCCGTTCAATTGATTCAGAAACCCTTCTACAGTTGGATGACATGGTCAAGATGGCTGACAAATACCGGCAGGCATTTGATACCTATATTTCTTTGGAAAACAGTATAAAAGAAGCGGATGCAACAATGGTGGCATCGGCACGTCAGATGGAAGCAGCCGCCAGGGCTGTTCTTAAAGCAGATCGTGATGAATGTGAACGCCTGACGGCCGGGAATGCAGAGCCAAGTCAGATTATAAATTCAATGAAGATCGCTGAAAATACCGAAGCCATTATCCAACAGGTGCTGGAATGCCGTCGTCAGGAAAAAAATTTTCTGGTCCGCAAAGAGGAGTCCTATTTCATAAAGGTTAACAGTATACTTGATGAAATCGTCGCAAAAGGAAAGTCTGTAAGACCGATAATAGAGGCCGCAGATACATATCGTCAGGCTTTTTCCAAACTTAACACATTGAAAAATTTACAAAATGAAATTAATGATACCTTGGTTGCATGCGCCAGAAACGTCCAGAATACCGTCAAGGTGTCCCTGGACGGCCAGCAGCGAAAAACAGATCTGCAAATTATCAAAGCAAAGCGGCTGATTATCGGGGTTGCGTTCCTGGCCATTGTCATGGGAGTTGGAACAGCCTTTTTTATCAGACGTAGTGTTGTTTCCCAGCTTGGAGGGGATCCTGCAGATATCGTAGATATTACCAACAGTATTGCGAACGGTAACCTGGCTGTCAAGTTTGATCCGAAAAAGGATAAAGGTGTGTATAACAACATGAAATATATGGCTGAAAATTTGATCCATATGTTCAAGGATATTGCAGATGGCGTACAGACCCTGACGGCATCCGCAACAGAGTTATCTGTCATTTCGGAGCAAATAACCGCAAATTCGGAACAGACTGCGGACAGGTCCAATAATGTCTCTGCCTCTGCCGAGGAGATGGCAACCAATATGACTTCCGTTGCAGCAGCCACAGAACAGACGACTGTAAATATCCAAATGATTGTCGCTGCAGCCGAGCAGATGTCGTCCACCATAAACGAAATTGCCGGTAACACGGCCAAAGGCAGCGAAACAACGGCCATGGCTGTTGAAACAGCGAAACAGGTATCTTTAAAGGTAGATGAACTTGGACGGGCGGCATCTGAAATCAGTAAGGTAACAGAAACCATTGCTGACATATCCGAGCAGACCAACCTGCTGGCCCTTAATGCAACCATTGAGGCGGCAAGGGCCGGTGCGGCCGGCAAGGGTTTTGCCGTTGTGGCAGCAGAGATTAAGGCACTTGCCCAGCAGACTGCCGAGGCAACAAGGGAAATCAACGACAAAATTTCAGGGGTTCAGACAACAACCCATGAATCTGTAACCGCCATTGGATCCATCGTGGAAATTATTAATGAGATCAACGAAATCGTTACCTCTGTTGCCTCTGCCATCGAAGAGCAGGCGGCCACGACCCAGGAGATAGCAAATAATGTTGCCCAGGCCTCACAGGGAATCCAGGAAGTTAATGAAAATGTAACCCAGACTTCTGTTGTGGCTGCTGAGGTTACAAAGGATATTACCGATGTCAGCAATGCAACCGATGAGATGAGTAACGGCAGCAGGCAGATTTTTATCAGTGCCGGCGAATTGTCCCGGCTGGCTGAAAACCTTAGTACAATGGTAGGCCGGTTTCAACTGGCTTAGGTCGGGGGGCGCCTAAAATATCCGGGTTAAGGGACTGGGTGAATTTCAAGTCCCTTGGCCGGGGTATCTGTTCACCCTATTGGTAGTACGCTTTTAATTTTTCCGGGCTGGCCCCCATATAAAAAAACAGTTGAAGAACCCAGTTGCGGATGGTTGTATATACCATACCTTCCTTTTTCCATCGCCGGGCCGAGGTCACAACCGGATCTGAAATGAACCGGATCTTATATCCTTTTTTCTTAAGCCTGCGCATGATGTCCACATCTTCCATCAGTGCAATCGGTTTATATCCTCCCAATTTCCAAAAGCATTGTGCTTTAAAGAATACGGCCTGATCTCCAAAGGGGATCCGGGTGATCCGGGAACGCAGGCTTGCCGCTTTTTCGATGATCCGGAACCCCGGATGGGATGCACCAATGGTCAGATCAAATGCGCCGGCAGCAATCCCCTTATCCCGGCAGGCATGCACAATTGCATTGAAAGCATTGGCAGGCAAAACGGTATCTGCATGAAGAAAGAGCAGCAGGTCTGCGGTTGCGATCCGGGCGCCATGGTTCATCTGTACGCCCCGGCCCGCCGGTGATGCTGTTTTTATAACATCCGGGTCATTGATCGCTTTAAGGGTGCGTGTGTCAGGGTCACCGTCCACCACAATAATTTCTATGGCCCACAACATCTGCGATACCGATGATTTAAAGTTGTCAATGGTCCGGTTGATTCGGTCCGCTTCGCCGTATACCGGCATGACAACGGAGATCACAGGCTTCATTGGACAGGGGGGCCTGAAGTTGATTTAAATATAATATCCCCGTAAAAGGCCGTTGACGCCTCACCCGTATTGTCCGTGTCGGTCATGATCGCCACCCCCGAAGTGACGGGAGGCGGGTGGCCGAAACTGTCCAGATAATCCTGATAAATATTGCGTTCCTCGGTGACCCAGGTGCCCACGTTCTCTTCGCCGCTCTGGACAGCAATCATCATAACCCTTTTAACGAAGGGGTTGGGCACCCGGGTCTCTTTCGGGACGCGGGTGGCCCAGATATAGGTTACCACTGTTGCAGGCGGATACTCGCCGTATATCAGGCGGACTGTTTCAAATCGGGTTTTTTCCCAGAACCCTGCCTCATCAGGATTGTATACAAACGCCACATAAATTCGTGCCGGATAATCATCCCCGCTTTTCTGGGTCACATCGGTTTTTTTATTAATGCCTGTGATTTTCCATTGCCATTGAACGATGGGATATTTTTCTACATCAATGCTGATTTTGCGGATCAGCCCCGAAGCGGATGCCCGGCTATGGGCCTTGACCACGGTTCGCCCCCGGTCTTCAACGATCTCGTATGAGGTATGGGTTTTTATCTTTTTAAATGTTAACGGCTCCCAGAATCGGGGAAGTATTGCTCCTGGATCTGCCTGGGAAAAGTTCCCTACGGTCACAATGGGCTCGGCGCAAACCACAACGGCGACGTGGAAAACCATGATAACGCCGAGGATCATCCAGATTTGTTTTTGTCGAATCAAAGCTTCACTCCTTGTTTTAAGAGGTAAGCGGTTGTGTGTAAGGCCGTGTTGCCGGCCGGATCAGGATCGAGACATTGTAAGTCCTCTTGGGTATCAATGTCCTGCCACACGGGCAGCGTATAGTGTGAGACATGATGATTCGAAAATCTGTTCAGGGTCACATCAAAGACCTGATCGGTTCCCCAGGGGATGCCGTGGAATATCCGGGGGGTAAATCCTATGGCCGTAAACCCGATCAGATAATATCCGCCATCCCGGCTTGGGCCGATGGCCGCGCTGCACTGATCCAGACCTTTAAATGCCGTATCAATGATCCCAGGCGGAAGATCCGGCAAGTCAGAGCCGATGAGAACGGCTCGTTCAAATCCTGCGGCAAATGTTTCGGCCAGGGCATTTGCCATTTTGTCTCCCAGGGTGGCGCCTTTTTGGGGGAAAAGATCCGGATCGTCTCCCAGCCAGGATCTGATACGGTTAAAAGCGTTTTCTGGATGGTGGTACACCCGCAACGTGAAAGGGGTTGATCTAACCATATCCAGAACATCCATCACAAAGCAGCGGTATAATTCAAGAGCCGCTGTCTCCCCCACACCCTTGGCCAGCCGGGTCTTGACCCGGCCTTTTTCCGGGGATTTGATGAAAACGATGACGGCGTTGTCAGTTGTCATTTTGACACCTTGAAATAGGGGCAGGTTTGTCGGATACACTCTCTGTTTTTGCCCTGTTGCCGGCACTGCACATCCCCGTGCGCCCTCAGGATCAGGGGCAAGTAGACTTCAGACAAGCGGGCCATGGTCTTAAATGTTGTCCAGACCTCCCGCTGGCAGCAGCGGGCCGCCTCTATACGGTTCAGGTCGTGGATAATAGTTTCGGACACCTTTTGGACTATTTGTCTGGCTTTGGGTTTTAACGGGGTGCTTTTCAAAATGACCCCCAAGGCAATTCCCGCCCCCACAGCGGCGCCACATGTCCCCCAGAATGCGCAGACACCGCCGGGAACGGCTCTTCCCCGGTCAATGGCCGTGATGATGTCGCTGTCTGTGATATCACCGCCCAGATTTCTATATACTGCGGTAATGACACCGGGCACTGCAAAATGGTGCTCGGGGCCATGGAGGGGAAATGAGGGATGACTGCGAAGCTGGTTCATCAGATCGATCATGTCTGTTGCATCGGTATGGGTGCAGATGTGTTTGACCACATCCACAATATCTTTTCCATGGCAGTGGTCGCAGACAAAATGCCCTTGCTCGCATAGGGCGTTGGCAGGGTATTTCTTGCCGCAGAAGACGCAGGCTTCCGGCCTTTGTTCTTCCAGATAGACCAGTGGCCGGCCGCATAACATGCAGTCCTGTTGAAACTTCGTACCCATTGTCAGGGACGGGGCTGCCTGGATATCTGACATCACCAGATTCTCTTGGACAGACGCTTTTTGGCCCGAGGTGACGGTTTTTTCGTCCACAGGCGGGGGGGGCAACGCGCAGCTGCAGGCGTTCATGGCTTCGATATTGGACACACTGCCCATATGATCCAGTTCAAAAATCGTCGTGTCCTCCCGGGCATCGGAGGGCCTGATGGATTCCGACGTTTGCCCGCGTAAAAGCAGCTGCCCGTGGTCAGTCATCACTGCAGCATGGGGGCCCGGGTAAAAAATCATGGTTTTTTCCCCATTCTTGGGCCGAAAAGCCGTATATGTGACGGCATAAAATTTGTGGTTCAACACCTCTTTGTAAAAAAAGCGTTTCACCACCCTGATCCGGCTGAATCCGGCGGATTCCAGGATGCTCACCAGCTGGGGCTGCACAAGGGCTCCCGACAGACATGCCCCCCGGAGCACGGCGTCATTCTGGATTTCAGGCGGGCAGGGATCATCGGTGACCACATCGGAAATAAAAATGCGTCCGCCGGGGGCCAGTATGCGAAAAATTTCAGCAAAGGTCTGCCGTTTGTCCTGGGATAGATTGATGACGCAGTTGGAGATGACCAGATCCACGGTTTCATCTGCCAGGGGCAGTTGCTCAAGAAACCCTTTTTTAAAGGAGACGTTCCGGTACCCCAGGTTTTGGGCCACATCTTCAAGGGGTTTTCGGGCCAGTGCCAGCATGTGGTCCAGCATGTCAACCCCGACGACCTGCCCCGAAGGACCTGTTTTCCGGGCGGCAATGTAGCACTCTACGCCTGCGCCGCAGCCAAGATCAACCACAGTATCCCCCAAAGAGATGCCTGCATCCAGGACCGGGCTTCCGCACCCATAGGAACGAATCCTGGCATATGGGGGGATGTGAGGCATTTCAGAATCGGGATAGCAGACCGGATTGGTGATGTCCGTATTCTCCTGTTGTGCGGCAGCCGAATAAAACTGACCCACAACACCATGGGTATCGGCCAGGGTGAGCACACAATTGGAGTGGGTCAGGGCCACAACTTCTCCCTCCTTTTCACAATGCAGCAGCTTCTCCCCCATTTTGCGCCGGATCTGGGGCCAGGGCGCTTCTTGGGTGATTTGGGCTGATCGGACCATCAACCACAATGCCAGACGGCCATACAAAGGCAGGTAGGGGTCGTGCCCAAGGTATGATCCGCCGGTATGAAAGCTGTGATCAATGTCCGGGCCGCCCACAATGTATTTTAATGGGTGGTTCCCGCATACAGGATCAGCTTTCACCGATAAACTTCGCAGGGTTTCAAGGACTTCACTGTTGCGCCAGACCGTCTCCAGTCCCTGGGAAATCTGGCCGCACTCTGTTTCTTTACGGCCGATCAGGGCCGGGGTGGGATAGATCATGCCGCCGGGGGCCAACGCCAGGGACTCCCACCCGGCGTTACCCAGGTCGTATCTGGTGCCGGGGGTGGAGAAGACCCTGGCGGCCAGGTTGGTGATATTATCAATGGCCAGGCCGTGGTTTTCCGCCATGCCGTGGGCTTCAATCAGAGAATTGAACAACTCATCCATGGGCACCGCGGGCTGGGCGGATGCCCGCCCCGTGGTTAAAAGCCACATGTAATGGATGGCGTTAACCGAAAACTCCACCGCAAGTTCCACCATCTTTGTCATCTGATGAAAATTATCCGGGTGCACCACCATGGACAGGGTGGTGGTGATATTCGATCCTTTCAGGGCCCCGAGGGCGGCGGTTGTTTTGGCAAATGCGCCACTGCCCCGTAACCGGTCGTTGGTCTCTTCTATCCCATCCAGGCTGACCTGGAGAAACAGGCGGTCGCACGGCAAGGTGTTGAAAAAATCCAGGTGGGCCGGAACCAGTATCCCGTTGGTTAAGATCACCAGCATGGTGTCGGAGTATTCATTTAAAATGAGCCGGCATATTTTCTGGAAATCCGGGTGAACCAGGGGCTCTCCGCCGGTTAAATAAAAAATCCGGGTGCCCAGACCATAGGCCTGGAAAACCGTGGAGGTGATCATGTCAAAATCCATGGTCCGGTTTGTTTTTGATGAACAGGAAAAAAGACAGTGACGGCAGGCAAGGTTGCACTGGTCGGTGATATGCAGCCAGAACTCTTTCAACGATTTAAGGGTTAATGCATGGGCTCGGCCCTTGTAATCGGCCACGTCCGGTGATTTTAATAAGGAGAGAAACTGGGATTCACGAATGACGGTGTTAAAATCCGTATTACCGGGTGCCAAAGACGGCCCCGGCTCATGGTTCATCCCCTTCTGCCCTTTGGGCGACATAAGCTTTTGAAGCAGCCGGTCTCCTGCGGCACTGGGCACGATCCAGTCCACAGAATCGGGGTTGACATATACTGCCGTGCTGTCCTGTTCAAGTCTGATCCAGCTATTGTACTGAGCGGTGTCCATGGCGTACTCCGTTTTATTGTTGTGCATGTATCTATGTTTAAAAATAGGCTATTTGCGCTGCCAGGCCAGAAACCGCGCAACAATTCCCAAAGCGGTTTTCGGCACCCTGGCTCTTTTCC
Source organism: uncultured Desulfobacter sp. (assembly GCF_963665355.1). Taxonomy (GTDB): domain Bacteria; phylum Desulfobacterota; class Desulfobacteria; order Desulfobacterales; family Desulfobacteraceae; genus Desulfobacter. Next base: position 811,287 of record NZ_OY762229.1, on the reverse strand, counting down.
AGACACCTGCGGTAAATCGGCTGGATTCGGCCAGGGTCGGGTAAATATGAATGGTACCAAGGATTTTGTTGAGTCCGATATTATATTTCATGGCCAGAATAAATTCATGGATCAAATCTCCGGCATGGGCTCCCACAATGGTTGCCCCCAGGATTCTGTCCTTTTTGGGCACGGTCAGCACCTTGACAAATCCCCGGGCTTCGGAATCGGCAATGGCACGGTCCAGATCGTCAATCCCGTAGCAGGTCACCTCGTAAGGAATGCTGGCTTCAAGACAATCGTTTTCGTTCATTCCCACCCGGGCCACTTCGGGATCTGTAAAGGTGCACCAGGGGATCACCCTGTAGTCTGCCGTAAATTTTTTAAAAGAACCGAACAATGCGTTTACAGATGCATACCAGGCCTGGTGGGAGGCCACATGGGTGAACTGGTAAGGGCCTGCAACATCTCCGGCCGCATAAATATTGGGAATGGTGGTTTGCAGCCATTTATTGGTTTTAATGGTGCCATCGGGGTTCAGCGCCACCCCAAGTTCTTCCAGTCCAAACCCTTTGGTATTGGCCGCACGGCCCACGGCAATCAAAATGGCGTCAAACCCAAGTATTACCTCTTGTCCGTCGGAATTCCTGAGGCAGATCAGCTTTTTTTCGTCATTGTCCACCCGGATTTCCTTTACCGCATGCCCGGTGAGGACCTGAATACCTTCCCGGGCAAAGGCTTCCTGGATAAGATCGGACACATCCTTATCCTCCCGGCCCATGATCCGGGCCGCCCTGCCCACCAGAGTGACCTGGGCCCCCAAACGGGCAAAGGCCTGGCTAAGCTCGCATCCGATGGGACCGCCCCCCAGCACCACCAGCCTTTGGGGCAAATCCCTTAAAGACCAGATCGTGTCCGAGGTAAAATACGGCACCTGGCCGAGGCCGGGGATGGCCGGGACCCTGGGCCGGCCACCCGTTGCCACGACAATGCTGCGGGTGGTGATGACTTCACCGTTCACCTCAATTTTGTAGGGGGAGAGAATCCGGGCCTCGCCCCGGATGCAGTCCACCCCGAGCTGGGTATACCGCTCCACAGAATCGTGGGGTTCTATTTTTTTAATAATCTCGCCCACCCGATCCATGACCGCTTTAAACTGAAAGTCAACATGGGCATGTTCAAAACCAAACTCCCTGGCCCTTCTGGCATAGGAGAGCATTTTTGCCGAACGCAGCAGGGCTTTGCTGGGCACACATCCCGTGTTCAGGCAATCTCCCCCCATTTTGTCCTTTTCCACCAATGCCACACCAGCCTTCACAGCCGCTGCAATATAAGCGGTCACAAGGCCTGCAGAACCGGCACCGATAACCACCAGGTTGTAGTCAAACTTTGATGGTTTGGAAAATTTTGCCATGATCCGCCGTTTTTTCAAAAATCCGGTGAATGCCTTTGCAATCCAGGGGAAAACACCTAGAAGGGCAAAGGAGGCCAGCAATGGCAAGGAAAGAATTTCCGATGGGGTTTCCACCCGGGATAACTGGGTACCGGCATTGATGTAGGCAAGGGTCCCCGGAAGCATACCCACCTGGCTTACGATATAAAATATACCCGTCTTGATGGGGGTCAGCCCCATGACAAGGTTGATCACAAAAAAGGGGAACACCGGCACCAGGCGCAGGGTGAAAAGATAAAAAGGCCCGTCGGTTTCAATGCCCTCATTTATTTTCTTAAGGCGGTCGGAAAATCGATTCTGGATGAAATCCCTTAACAGAAATCTTGATCCAAGAAAGGCCAGGGTCGCACCGATGGTGCTGGCAAAAGAGACAATGAGTGTGCCGGCCCAAAGACCGAACACAGCACCGCCTGCCAGGGACATCACCGTAGCCCCCGGAAGTGACAGTGCGGTGATAAGGATATAGACCGCCGCATATACCAGAATGGTCTGGGCTGTGTTTTCGGCATACAGCTGTTCCATGGCGGTCTGCTGGGATTTGAGGGCCTCAAAGGTCAGCTGCCGGTGAAGGCCCAATGAGAAAAACAGGATAACACCCAGGATAAGCAGGCCAAGAGTGAGTACTTTAAAGATGCGTTGATTCATTTTCTATATCCAAATATTTGTATGAAAGTACCAATAAGCTGCTGAGTTACTTTCATGTTTTGTTGTGGGTTGGGCCTGGGTGTTGAGAGACCAGGTCGGCCCATGGCCGTTAGTTAGCAAAAAAAATAGCATGTAGCCACAATGCCGTAAATGCTGTTTTTGGAATCATGGATTCTGCTTTCCGGCAGTCTTCTTATCCCAACTTTAGGCCCAGGATCTCATGAAAGTATCACAAATCAGTCACAAGAGTGTTTTCATTTGACGGGCTCCGGCAAGGGCCGCTATGATTGAGACAAATCACTGAAGGGCTGGACAGGACAACAATATGTGCATCGCGTATCCCCCAAACCCAAAGGAGCCCCCATGCAGAAAAAAATTCTTGTGGTGGAAGACAATGCCGAACTTTCCGACCTTCTTACTCTTCACCTTTCCGACCAGTCCTGGCTGGTGGATTTGGCCCGTGACGGCCTTACCGGTTATAAAAAAGCCACCACCGGAGAGTACGACCTCATTGTCCTGGACATTATGCTGCCGGGCATGGACGGCATAGATATTCTTAAAAATATCCGGAGCCGGGGCCTGGTCGCTCCGGTGCTCATGCTGACCTCCAAGTCTTCGGAGATCGACAGGATCCTGGGCCTGGAACTCGGGGCGGATGACTATATTACCAAGCCCTTTTCCATCCGGGAATTCGTTGCCCGGATTAAGGCTGTATTCCGGCGCATGGAAAACCTCTCCGCCATGAAAAAAACCGTGTCAGAACCCGTTATCCAGGCCGGGGGGCTGGTCATTGATCCTGAAAAGCGCAAGGTCACCGTGGCAGGGCAGCCCGTGGAGCTCACCGCAAAGGAGTACGATCTTCTTACCTTTTTTGCCCGCCACCCCGGTCGGGTATTTAACCGGTCCCAGCTACTGGAAAGTGTCTGGGGATACGGACATGACGGCTACGACCATACCGTCAACTCCAATATCAACCGCCTGCGGGCCAAGATCGAAACTGATCCGGCCAATCCGCAGTATGTCCTGACGGTCTGGGGTGTGGGGTATAAATTCACGGACACGGATGGGGCAGATGCTTAACTCGTTGTACTCCAAAATTGCCGCAGGCCTTTCCGTTCTTTTTCTTGTGGTGGGACTGATTTTTCTCGGGGTGACCGTCTTTGCCACGGACATGTACCAGCAGGAGGTGAACCAGAAGCTGAATACGGGCCTTGCCCGGCAAATCGTCAAAGAGCGGATTCTCATGGAAGGGGGCCGGGTGAACCAGGAGGCCCTCAGGGACATCTTTCACATGCTCATGGTCATCAACCCCGGCATTGAGATCTACCTTCTGGACGTTGGGGGAAACATCCTGACCTTTTCCGCACCCGGGGGAAGCGTCAAGCGCAGCAAAGTGTCTCTGGCCCCGGTAAAGCAGTGGCTGGACGGTACGCTGACCCCACCGGTTCTGGGAGATGACCCCAAAAACCCCACCGGGAAAAAAGTCTTTTCAGCGGCACACATTGAACGAAACGGCATCCTTGAAGGTTATCTCTACGTCATTTTGGGCGGGGAGGAATACGATTCCGTGGCCCAGAAACTTAAAGGCAGTTATATCCTGAGGCTTTCCGCCTGGATGATCGGGGCCGGCCTTCTCTTTGCACTGGCAGCGGGGCTGGTCCTTTTCGGTCTTCTCACCGGGCGGCTGAAAAAACTTGCCGCTGTGATGGCGGCTTTTGAAGGCGGAAGTGCCGGGGCTGATGTGTACCTGCCCGGGCCACAGGGTCCGCCCGATGAAATTGACCGGCTGGGCACCACCTTCAGGGAGATGGCCGCCCGGATCAAGGCCCAGGTGGCGGAGCTGAAGGCATCCGACCAGATGCGCCGGGAGCTGGTGGCCAATGTCTCCCATGACCTGCGCACCCCCCTGGCCACCCTGCAGGGATATATCGAGACCCTGCTCATCAAGGACAATCAATACTCCGGGGAAGAACGGCGTCATTACCTTGATATTGCCATCCGCCACTGCCGCCGCCTCAACACCCTGGTCTCGGAACTGCTTGAGCTGGCCCGGCTGGAATCCGCCCGCATGGATCTTTCTCTGGAAATCTTTGATCCCAGGGAGCTGATTCAGGATATCTGTCAAAAATTCACCCTTGCCGCAGAACAAAAAGAGATTGAACTGGTCCAAGAGTTTGAAGGGGGCGTTCCCTTTGTCGAGGCAGACATCGCCCTGATCGAAAGAGCCCTGGAAAACCTCATTGAAAACGCCCTGAACTATACCCCGGTAAAGGGCCGGGTCGGCATCACGGTTTCCCTGGAAACCGAGGTGGTGATCCGGATCTCCGACACAGGCCCGGGCATTCCTGAAAAAGAGCTGCCCCATATTTTCAACCGCTTCTACCAGTCCGATTCGCTCGGCAAGAAAACCGGGGGGCATACCGGCCTGGGCCTTGCCATAACCGCAAAAATTCTCCAGCTCCACGGCCGCCAGGTCCAGGTTGAAAGCCGTCCCGGCAGCGGCAGCTGTTTTTCGTTTTCTCTGCCTCCGTGGCAGCGGCCCCAATAAATCATTTAAACCGCGGCAGTGCCCAACCTTTTCGGACACTCAGTGAGCGGATTGTAAAAATAACACCCGCAGCGATCAGAGCAGTAAAAGGTTCGGGCATGTTGAAAAACACAAAAAGCACAAAGAAAACACCACCGGCGAAGCAGGCTGTGGCATATATTTCCTTATGGAAAATCAGAGGGATTTCGTTACAGAGCACATCACGGATAATTCCACCCATAACAGCTGTCAAAATGCCCATCATAACGGCCAGTGGCGGATGAATACCGGCGTGCAGTCCCTTTTGAATGCCAATAATGGTAAAGACACTGATTCCCACCGTATCGAAAAAGAAAAGCGCTCTGGGAAACCGCAATATTGTTTTGGTAAATAAAAATGTAAGCCCAACAGCAGCCACAATAATATAAAAATAAACAGGGTTTTGAAGCCATGACACAGGCGTGTTGCCAATCATCATATCGCGCGTTGTACCACCACCAATAGCCGTTACAAATCCAAGAAACAAAGCGCCGAATAAATCGAGCTTTTTTTCACTGGCAGCAAGTGCTCCTGAAACTGCAAAAGCAAAGGTGCCTGAGTAATCAAATAATAGGATTAATACGTCTGTCATGTTTGGACATTAAACCCCAAAGTCACAGAAGTCATAAGCGTTTAAACTTATGACTTCTGTGACTGCAATGCCTGTGGATCAATCAAACACCGTTAATAACTTAAGATTTTTGTGTTTTCCCGAAGAAGTTTATCCGCCACTATGGACGGCTTGGCAATGGTCACGCCATCTATCAGATTTGGAATGCTTTTCTCGGAATTTGCCAGGAATATCGGACACAGTTCGACACTGATTTTGTTGCGGATCAGATTTTGCAACATCATCTGGGGGGATATATTCTGGGGCTTTAACAATACCTGTTCAGAATCCTTGATGGCCAGAGAACCGGCTTTGCCACACAGAAGAATCTCCACAGTTGCCCCTTTTTTCATGGACTGCTCAGCCAGCACCATTGACATTGATTGTGTAACCGGATCATCTGTTGTTACGACGACAAGAAGATGCTTAGAGCTGTCATGTCCGCATGCGGCAATAAAAAGAAGAGATACAAAAGACAATAACACAATAATTTTACGCATTTTTCCATCCTTTCCTAATAGTTTAAATGAAAGTCTGTGTAACCGGCCCAGAACTTTCAACCTTCGTTGTGGGCTGAGCCTGGCAACTGATATGGCAGGCCAGCCATGGCTGTTTAAAAATGTCCCGTAATTAATTTTGTTTTTTCAAGATAATACATCTTCCTGTATCAGGGAAACCTTTTTTCCTTGGGTAAAAAGTATGATATCGCGTTCCCATCCCCAGGGCAGTGCCAGGTTGCTTTTGTAATCATTTACCCCCGGTTAGATCATAATAACGTCCTTATGAATGATTATAAATTGACCGCCTTGCAATACCCTGGCGGGTATGAATAAAAATACCCGGTCCGGGTTGTTTAGTGCAGAAGCAGTCCTTTGACACCGCCTGAAATAAGTGACGCAAGATTGGTAAAAACCACCGGCATGGCCAATCCCCCCGGTGCCGCAAGGTAGCGTGGCGACCAGACCGGGTCGAATTTTTCCTTGTATTGCCGCAATCCATGGAAATTGTACACCGTCTCCCCATGGTTGAACACAAAGGCGCCCAGTCTGTTCCAGAACGGTGCCACATGGGAGGCCTCAATGCCGGAAAAAGGCGCCATGCCCAGGTTGAACCAGGCATAGCCGGCCTGTCTGCCCCAGAGCATGATCGCCGTGAACAGGTAATCCATGGTACCGTTGGGTGCACCGGGTGTAAACCGCATGAGATCCACCGAGAGTTCCTGCTTTCCGGCATTTTGCCACAGATTGGCAAAGGCTTCGATCTTTCCGTCCTTTTCCACAATGGCCACGGGGTTCATGGATAGATAATCCGGACTGAAAAAACCCAGGGAAAATCCCTTTTCCCTACCGCTTTTTATCTCAAGCCAGGCATCGGAAACGGCCTTGAGCTCTTCCATGCGAAGCCGGACCTGATCCGGCTCAAGAACGGTGAACACGTATCCCGTTTTTTCAAATTTGTTTTTGCAGCTTCTTAAATTTTTCCGGGAATGGCCGTCAATATTGAAGGTTTCAAGGGGAACCCGGGCTTCTTCACCGAGCTTAACCATGGTAAATCCCATATCCAGGTACATATGGAGCCATTCATGGCTTATCTGATAAAACACGGGCCATCCGCCGGCCTGATCAACCAATTCCCGGAACCGCCAGATCAGATCCGGCCAGGTCGTCACCGGCCCCACGGGATCACCCATGGAGACCCAGCTTTTTCCTTCAACGCCGTACATGATAAAGGCGTTTTTGTTCTGGTTCATGTGAATCATTTTGTCGCCCAGAAGGGCCAGATTTGCCGTGGCGCTTTCCGACCGGCGCACGATGGGCAGGATGTCTGTTTTTAACTCATCGTCATTGGGAAACCGGGCCTTGGGCATACCGGGTTTCATCAGACGGGCCAGGGCGAAAAACAGCCCCATGACCGACACGCCCAGGGTGGCCCGCAGGAAACGGGCCGCATTTCCTTTAAAGGTAAACTGCCACCACAGGGCGTCTGCATATTCAACATGGCGGTAGGCGTAAAATCCCAGCCAGGTGGATGATACAAGGATAATCAAAAGAGCCGTGGTCCATCCCGGGCTGAATTTCTGGCTGAACAGGGATGCTTTTCTGTAAAAATGCCTGCGGCTGGGCAGCAGGGCTGCCAGAATTACGGCAAGTGCAGCAGCTTCTTCATAGTCAAACCCTTTGACCAGGGAGGCCGCAATGCCCAGGAAAAGCAGAATTACACTGAGTATATATGCCGCGTCAAGACGCCGCTGAAGGCCCCGTCCAAGCAGAAGAAGGCCCATCCCTGCAATGCTTCCCAGAAAATGGGAGACTTCGATGAAAGGCAGGGGGAAAAATTCCTTCAGGTGCTCAATCCGTGGCTCCAGGCCCGGTGTCGCCCCGGAAAACAGCAGGATGGCTCCCCCGAGGAGCACCGTGAATCCCAATACACTGGGTATCATGGGGGATACCCAGCGGTCGAACAGGGATATCAGTTTTGTGGTGTGTTTTTTTCCGCGAAGCAGCTCCTGGCCTCCCAGAAGAAGAGCCGCAATCCCCAGGGGAATCCAGTAGTAAATCACCCGGAAAGCAATCAGAGCCCCCAGGATGTGGGGCGCCGGAATCTGTGCAGACAGGGACATGACCATGAGTGATTCAAATACACCCAGTCCGCCCGGCACCTGGCTGAACAGAGCCGCCAATTGTGAGACCAGGTAGACCGTCAGGAACCCCGGAAGGGACAGATCGGCAAAATGGGACAGCAGCAGATAGAGAACCATGCCGGCCAGGGTCCAGTCCAGAACACCCAGCACGACCTGGGAAAAGGCGATAAAAGTGTCAGGCACGCGGATTTCACGACCCCGAAGAGAAAACATCTTCTTTCCACCCAGGGAAAAAGCCAGGTACCCTGCGACTATAATTATAAAGCACAGGCCCAGAAGCCGGATCAGCCATGGCGTGATGTGAACAGCGGCACCCAGAAGTCCGGGGTGGGCCACAAGGGCCAGGCCGTTCAAAAGAGAAAAACCCAACCATGTGGTGACGGCACAGAATCCCACCACCTTTGCGATATCGAAACTTGAAAGCCCCCATGCCGTATACAGTCTGTACCGCACCGAAGCGCCTGCTATCATTGACAGTCCGATGTTGTTGCTGAAGGCATAACCGGTGAAGGAGGCCAGGGCGATTTTCGGGTAGGGCAAAGTATTATGAATATATTTCAGCCCAAGGGTGTCATAGCCCGTCAGGACAGCGTAACTGATAAAGGTTAAAAAAAAGGCGGAAAACCGGATTTCCAAAGGAATACTTCGAAAAGTGGCAATCACCTCGTTGAAATGATACACAGAAAGCTCCCTGTGCATCAGAAATGCGGCGCCTGCGAACAGTGCCAGGCTGAGTGTCAAACCAAGGAAAGGTTTTATTGTGTTTTTCATAGCTTACCTCTTTGCTTTTCAAGGCCCAGAACAAGGGTGTCAACGAGTCTGTCATAATCTCCGCCCAGATGGTGTCCTCCCGGAAGCAAGACTGATTTTACCCCTGTAAGGTTGAGATTCTTGCAAAGGCAGTCATCATCATCATCATCTCCGGCCAGGCACAATACGGGATAGGCCTCGGATTTGGTCAGTTCCGGAAGCAACGGATACTTAGGCTCCCGCTTTGAATTTCCCCGCCAGGAACTGATCGAGATCTCGAAATCGGAATGGAGGCTGGGGCTGATCAGGGCCACACCGGTCAGCCACACCTTGTTTTTGTCCCAGCGGGTCAGATAGTGGTTGATGATGCGATCCAGATCCCGGGCGGCCGTTCCCGGCGTTTTCTTGGACCAGAAATAGGCCAGTGAGTTAAGACAGGCCACAGAGAATCCCTTTTTTGAAAGCCCTGTACTCATTTCGTTGATCCAGAGAGTTCAAGCAACTTTTGCCGGAAATAAGCAAAACTTGGGGAAGCATTATTTGTTACATCCATGTACGGGGAAATCTTTTCAGCCCACTGCGATTTCTCAGCACCGACAGATTGCCAGCCTTTTGCTGAAAGTGCGGTTGAACCACCTTTATATACGGCATCTGCCAAGCGCTCCCAGGTGCCGCAAATGGAATCATTTACGTATGCATTCAAGACAGCGTGTTTGGCTTTTGGATAAGCTGATCTGATCGCCGGAATGTCGCCAAGAAACCAGGCCTCACCTTCTTCAATGCAGATGCAAAAACGGGTCTCAGGTTTGGGGTTGCAGACATTCAAAATAGCTAAAAGCTCTTGGCGAAATGTTTTGAGACACTTGTCATCAAGATCGCAGACAAGAATGACGGCAGCCGGATACCCGGCTGGATAATTAGCAAAAGTGTTCCCGTATCCACGGAGGGGCTTCGGGAGCTGATCAAGCAGAATGCGTTTGCTGACATCCGCCTTGCCACCAAGGTTCTTCGGAATGCGGCCTATGCCTTTATAAGGGTGAACATTGAACGTATGGTCATTCCCGATGATTTTGGGGACAAGAATATCGAGGGCTTTTTTGCCGGACTGGTCTTCAACGAGGATCTCTAAATGCATCAGATCACCTCGCGTCCAGATAATCACTGTACCAAAGTCCGCCTAACGGCAAGCCTTCAGCAACCATATTTTTTACGATTGAATCGTCACTTGCCCTGCGTATAGTGGAAAATCCGTCCTGCCCTTTTTCCAGGATCCATACTTCGTGCGGTTCCAGAGCATCTACAAAATATGGCTGGTGTGTGGTTATGAATATTTGTGAAGCACCTTTTCTGCCTGTGGCGTGCCCTCTGAACTCACGGGCCAGAGTCTCCAATAATTTATGATACAATCCGTTTTCCGGCTCTTCTATACAGATAAATGGGGCTGGTTCCTGGTCATTCAGCAACAGCAAGTAGCTGAACATCTTTAATGTTCCGTCGGACATTTGCTGCTGGGTAAATGGTTTGGCAAAGCCTTTATCCTTGAAAAGAAGATAAAGGTTGTTGGTGATTCTGTCTCTGTATGGCTCTATGGTGCCGATACCAGGTATTTTTTTTGATATTTCTTCAAGAATTCGTTTAAAAACAATAGGATGATTTCGCTCCATATACTGGACAACATTACCGATATTATCGCCATGAAGGTTCAGGTGTTTTTGCACGCCGGCCTGGGGAATTTTTCTTGCTGAATCCGGCGTGAAATAGCTCAGATACCAACTTTGAATGAATTTTTTAAATTGAGCGATGCGCGGGTTTTCTGAAAATTGCTCTGCAAGGGAGACAATGGCCAGTTTATGAGGATCAAATTCAACAATCCGCTTTGATGCCTCATCCCCTTCAAGCGCATCGTCACCGACATAAACCGAGCCTTTTCCTTTTTCAAGATTCAGAAAAGACCTCGGCCTTCCTGATCCCCCGCTGCTTTTTGCACGTTGTCTTAAACGCTCACTGAGGACGATGGGCAATTCTGTTTTCTCTTCTTTAGCAACACTCACTTCATATGTGATGGGGCGATCGTTTTTCGATTCACGATAATAAATTGTTATTGTAATCGATTGATCAATGCCGGAAGAAATGAGTTTGTCATATCCTCCACGGTTCCTGGCATTGCAGGCTGTTTCCAGATCTGTTTCCATACAATCCGCAAGAAAACCAAATGCATCGAAAATTGAGCTTTTACCGACACCGTTTTTACCAATAACTACGGTTAAGGGTGACAGCGGATCCGCACTGCGCAATGTTGAATCTGTACCGATTCTGCCCATTGAAATATCACGTAATGAGCGGTAATTCTGAATCCGTAATCCTTCTATAAGAGCCATTATTCTCCTCCCGTTTTTGTCACCGCCTGGTCGTACCACATGAGCAGCTTGGGACCTTCTTCCAGGATCGAGTCAAACCCCCTTTTTTGACTCATAGTTGCAATCCTATCTTTCCTGCAATTATTGATGCAAGATTCTTAAAATCTTTTCTGGCATCTTGGACAGCATTCGCATGACTACCGATGGCACCATCCGCTGATGTCAGGTTAAATATCGGTTTACGATGCTCCTGGGCCATGGGAATTAAACTGCGGTAGTGTTTGATTGTGGCCAGGCAATATGGATCATCTTTCTGCTTGACGGTCGTGTTTGACGCCTGGTTAAGGACCGCATCACGGTAGACATTGGGAATGCGGTTTACCCATTTGTCATAAGCCTTCACCGGTCTGTCAAACCGTACACTGTGTTGCTGGCAAAGGTACCCGATGGTTTGCATTTTGCCCTGGGGGAGGTGAAAATCCGGATAGCTGCTTTTTTCGGGGCAGGTTTCCCAGTTGTCCAGCCTCTTTTTCCATAAGCTCTGCCAGCTTCTCAGGGTAGGCCCAAGGTTTTTTAAACCTTGCAGGGAGAAAAGATCCGCCCCGAGAGGAATCACCACATAGTCTGTCGCTACAAGAACCGATCGGTTGATCGCCCCCAGGTTCGGACCGATATCGACCAGAATGATGTCTGCCTGAACTTTTGCTGCCGCCATCTGCATGACCTGCCAGAACGAACTTAAAATACGCATTGGCCGGTAAAGATTGTTATCCCCCATGCTGTTAGGCCACTCAGCGGACAACGCATCTTCATATCCGGAGAGGCTGACATCTCCGGGGAGCAGATAAAGGTCGGTTGCCACATTCCTCAGAACCGGCTCTGCAATGTCGCCGACACCTGTCAGGGGCCTGACGCATTGAAATATCGTCGAGCCTGTTTTTTGTTTGTCCCAGATTTCTTCAATCCTGTCCTCATCAAGGAATATCGCTGTTAAATTGGCCTGTGGATCAAGATCGACAATGACCACCCGTTTTCGAAGGGCGGCATACATCCAGGCCAGATGATAAATAAGGGAAGTTTTTCCTACCCCGCCTTTGTTATTGAAAAATGTCAATACCGGCTGTTTCATGGCTTACCTTTTAAAATGCGTTTTTCCACAGACAGGACAGGGAGCGGCAAAATATTGCCATCCGTTTTAATGTCGGCTAAAGCGCGCAGCAATTCATCGGTAATGGGTTCATTGGAAGGATTTCCATCATCCCAGGTCCCTATGAAAAGCACACCCGGTTTGTTGTGATTTGGCAAGTCATTGGCAAACGCGCAAACGGCCTGACGGCCTTTCTTTGGCGTATCTCCCTTGAATGATTTCTTTCGTTCTGCAAGGTCGGACTCCGTATCATTTAGCAGAGCTTCCAGTTCGTGATCAGTATATCTTTGCATCTTCATTTCCCTATTCCATACCGTATTTTAGTTCCCCACAATTACATTGATAAATTGCCAAGATCAAACAATTTGTACCGAATAAGCCCAAGTTCTATAGGCCCCGCCCCCCGATAAATCTCCCGTTTTATTTCGACTGGACATAAGTGCCGCAAATCAAGGATTCACAAAAGAAAATTCGTGGATAAGAAGCGGGATTTGCGCTCACGGGTAATGGTCGAGATGATCTCCTTGTTCAGATCGTTGAGTTTTCCGGCCACCAGGGTGCGGATGGAAAAAACCCGCAGGGCGTCGGACATGGACAGAGTCCCTTCGGCGGAATTTTTACGCCCGGTAAAGGGGAATGTATCCGGACCGCGCTGGCACTGGCTGTTGATGTTGACCCGGCAGACCTGATTCACCAGGGGATCGATGAGTTCCGCAATGGGGCCGGGATCTGTGCCGAAGATGCTGATCTGCTGGCCGTATTCTGAATCCGTGACATACCTCAGGGGTTCTTCAATGGATTTATAGGGAACCACGGGAATCACAGGGCCGAACTGCTCCTCCTTAAAAACGCGCATCTGCGGGGTCACCGGGTAGAGCACAGCCGGAAACATGAAGGTCTGATTGACCAGGCCGCCGCTTTTATTGCGGATCGCCGCCCCCGATTGCCGGGCATCTGTGATGAGTTCCTGGAGATAGGCTGTTTTGTTTTCTTCGGGCAGGGGGGTGATCCCCACCCCGTTTTGCCAGGGCAGACCCGGTTCAAGCTTTTCCACCTCCTGACAGAGCATGTCCAGAAATTTTTCGGCAATGGATTCATGCACAAACAAAAGCTTTAAGGCTGTACAGCGCTGACCGTTGAATGACAGGGCGCCCAGAAGGCACTCCTTAACCGCCACATCAAGTTTTGCATCCGGCAGAATAATGGCCGGGTTTTTGGCTTCCAGCCCCAGCACACAGCGCAGGCGGTGGGGCCGGGGATGCTGCTTCTTGAGGCTGTCGCCGACCCGGCTGGTACCAATAAAGGCCAGTACATCAATGCGGCCTGATTCCATCAGCGGACCCACAACCCTGGATCCTTTGCCGTATACGGTATTGATAACCCCCGGCGGAAAGGCGTTTTGAAAGGCCTCAAGCAGGGGCCGGTGCAACAGAACACCCAGTTTGGGCGGTTTGAAGATCACGGTATTGCCCATGATCAGGGCCGGAATCAGGGTGGTAAAGGTTTCGTTCAAGGGATAGTTGAACGGCCCCATGCACAAAACCACCCCCAGAGGCGCGCGGCGGATCTGGGCGGCCACCCCCTGGGTGATGTCGAACCGCGATCCGGCCCGGTCCAGATCCTTGAGCGCTTCAATGGTGCCCAGGATATAATCCAGGGTACGGTCAAACTCGTGGCAGGCATCCTGGAAGTTTTTGCCGATTTCCCACATGAGAAGGCGAACAACCTCCCCGCGCTTTTCCTTCATGAGGTAGGCGAACTTTTCCATATGACGGATACGCTCCTCCACAGCCAGGGTCGGCCAGTGGCCGCGACCGCTGTCGTAGGCCCGGCTGGCTGCCTCCAAAGCCTCCAGTGCCTCTTTTTCCGTGAGCAGCGGATAGCTGCCGATGCGCTTTTTTTTAAAACAGCCGTCCAGCGCCACGCATACGGGTGAAAACACATCCTGCACCGGACCATCCCAGTGGTGGATCTGGCCGTTAACCAGAAATTCTTTCTGCTCCAGGGGTTCCGAAATTCGAAACTCTTCCGGGATGTCTGATTCTGCGGGAAACAGGCTGACAATTTTCTGATGATTATTCATGACGCCTCACTTATTTTGTTATGTTTTTTAATGGTCGATGGTGGTTCTTTTTGCACATCTCCGGGCATCATTCTAAGACAGATGGCCCAAAGGGCAATACATGATATTGATGTTTATCAACCGGGTATTTCTATAGCAAGCGTATAGTACACGTGTATTGTGATAAACTTGTGACCTTTGACCAATCTTTCTGTGATCTTATCTTTCTAATATGAGGGTTAAGGCAACCCAAAACACATAAAAAGGAGATTCGCCATGAAACCCAAACTGATCATTGTGATCCTTGCCACCCTGTTCATCGCCCTTGGATTTTATGCCTTTGCCGGCATGGAGGGGGAGATGAAAGAAGAGGTCTTGAATAATAAAATGATGGACGAAAATATAATGGATAAGAGCATGATGGATGATCATATGATGGAAATTGAGATTGCCACCTTTGCCGGGGGCTGTTTCTGGTGCACAGAGGCAGACTTTGAAAAGGTCAATGGCGTCCAAAAGGTGATTTCCGGATACACCGGCGGCCATAAGCCCCATCCCTCCTATCAGGAGGTCTCCATGGGCGGCACAGGACATACCGAGGCCATTCAGGTCTATTTTGACCCAACGGTCGTAACCTATAAAGAACTTCTGGACTACTTCTGGCGCCACATCAATCCCACGGATGCCGGCGGCCAGTTTGTGGACCGGGGAAACCAGTACCGCTCTGAAATCTTCTACCACACCCACAGGCAAAAGATGGAGGCCGCGGCTTCCAAAAAGGCCCTGGAGGCCGCCAAGATCTTTGACAAGCCCATTGTCACCCGGATCACGGAATTTGAAACCTTTTATCCTGCCGAGGCGTACCACCAGGACTACTATAAAAAAAATCCTGTCCGCTACAAATACTACCGGTGGAATTCCGGTCGTGATAATTTCATAGAAAAGACATGGAAAAACAATCAGATGAAAAAAAACGGGATGGACGAAGCCCCCATGGGCAAGGAGATGGACGCCGTGAATAAAATGAAAGAGGACAAGATGTCAATGTGGACAAGGCCATCGGATGCCGACATCAAAAAAATGCTGACCCCCATGCAGTATAAAATCACCCAGCATGAAGGCACGGAACCGCCCTTCCGGAATGAATTCTGGGATAATAAAAAAGAGGGGATTTATGTGGATATCGTGTCGGGAGAGCCTTTGTTTTCCTCAACGGACAAGTTCAAGTCCGGCACAGGCTGGCCCAGTTTCACCCGCCCCCTGGAACCGGAGCATGTCGTTGAAAAAACGGACAGAAGTCTGTTCATGACCCGCACCGAGGTCAGAAGCAAGGTAGCCGATTCCCACCTGGGCCATGTGTTTGACGACGGTCCGGCGCCCACAGGCCTTCGGTACTGCATTAATTCCGGGGCCTTGAAGTTTATCCCCAAAGACAAACTGGCCGAAGAGGGATATGAAAAGTACGCAAAACTTTTCTGATTAGAGTTTAAATTCATCTGCCCAGGCGGCAAACCTTTGTGCATGACCCGGATTAAGTTTGGACAATTTTTTTTCGATCTTTTCCCGGGTCATGATTTTATCTTTGCTTTTGGGGCTTTTTGAATAGAATTTGTCTGCGCAGCAGATAATTTTTTCTTCCAGGGTGACCGGCACCATGTCCCTGTGGGGCAGGGGCAAGTCTGCTTCAATAATATTTTCAAGGGTGATGCCGGCTCCGGTATGGCGTTCGGACACAAGTCCGAACGCCTGGGGCAGCCCAAGTCCATCCAGAAGTTCACGCCCAAGGTATCCATGGCATACATAGGGATATTCTCCCGCACAGCCGATTTTCGGGGAGCTGGTTTTAAAAATGCCTATGTCATGGAGCATGGCGCCTTTTTCTATGAAGTCCATGTCCGGATTCAGGTGAACAACGCCCTTTGCAATTTCCAGGCTTTTTTCAGCCACCTTTCTGCTATGCTCCACCAAAATGGCAAAAAGCTTTGAATCCGGATCATAAAACTGCCTGATGATTTCCACTGGATCTATCTTCATGCTTACCCGCCCGCACTGCTGGACAGCAGTACGCCCTCGATAAATGGGTCGAGATCACCGTTGAGCACCCGGTCCACATCCCCGATTTCAAGGTCAATCCGATGGTCTTTTGCCATTCTGTAGGGATGAAGCACATAAGATCGAATCTGGCTGCCCCAGGCATTGTCATCCTTACCGTCATGCAGGTTTTGTCTTTTTTCATCCTGTTTCTGTTTTTCCAGTTGATAAAGCCGTGATTTCAGCACTTTCATGGCAATCTCCCGGTTTCGGTGCTGGGATGATTCCTGCTGGCACTGGACCACAACGCCTGTGGGAATGTGGGTGATGCGCACGGCTGAACTGGTTTTGTTGACGTGCTGTCCGCCGGCTCCGCTGGCCCGGTACACATCAATGCGCAGATCCCCTTCATCAATGTCGATATTGATTTCATCTTTGATCTCCGGATAGACAAAGACTGCCGCAAAAGAGGTCTGGCGCTTGCCGCTGGCGTTGAAGGGGGAAATACGGACCAGGCGGTGTACCCCGGATTCAGTCTTCATGAATCCGTAGCAGTTGGGTCCTGTGACATAAAGGGTTACGCCCTTGATACCGGCTTCGTCTCCCTCCTGGTAATCAATGACCTGGCACTTGTACCCCTTTTTATCAATCCACCGGGTATACATCCTGAACAGCATCTCGGCCCAGTCCTGGGAATCCGTGCCCCCGGCACCGGCATTGATGGAGACAATGGCATCCCTTGCATCATCCTCACCGTCCAGGGTGATCTCCAGGGAGAAGCGCTTGACCTTTTTTTCCAAGTCAGCCAGCATATGTGCCGCTTCCTGCTCGGCCTCCTTGTCCGACTCCTCCCTTGCCAGTTCCAGCATCACCTCAATGTCTTCGATTTCTGAAAATATGGCCGTGCAGGTGTCAATGAGGCCTGCGATGGTGGTGCGCTCCTTGAGCATCTCGGTGGCTTTGTCCGCGTCATTCCAGAAGTCTTCCCTGGCAATGAGAAGCTCAAGTTCCCGAAGCCGTTTTTCCTTTACAGGGAGGTCAAAGATACTCCTTAAGCCGGTTGGCTTTGGCAGTGATGGAAGAGATGATCTGTTTGAATTCTACACTCATTATAAGGTTCTCCTAAATTTTTTTTTCATGGGTTGTATCACACAAATCAAAATAAATGCAACCAGGCACGCCTGGGCGGCAAAATCCCCGTGGCGGGTATATATGGTTGTGCCGGACAGAACCGGAATCTGCCGGGTAAGGGCGCAGGCTGTGAAAATGTCTGTTGTGTCAAGAATGGTCCCGCAAGGATCAATGAATCCCGAGATGCCTGTGTTGGCCGCCCGGACCACGCTGCGCCGGTTTTCAACAGCCCGGAACACAGCCATGGAAAAGTGCTGGAGCGCGGCCTGGGTCCGGCCAAACCAGGCGTCATTGGTCATGGTGGTTAAGATGTCCGCCCCGTTGCGCACAAAGTCCCTTGAAATATCGGGGAAAATAATTTCAAAGCAGATCAACACCCCGGTTGTTCCCGTATCGAATTTTAGGGGTACGGGTCCGGTCTCCCCTTTTGAAAAATCACCGGCACCGGCGGTCAGTTTTTCTGCAAACCAGAGTAAATTTTTAAAGGGAACGTACTCCCCGAAGGGAACCAGGTGGTGTTTGTCATAATAGCCCTTGGGCAGGGCAAGGGGGTTAAGCATTACGGCCCGGTTGTAATACCGGTACCCCTGGTCCGAAGGCTTGGCTGCCGGGATGCCTATGAGAAAAAAGGTGCCTGCCTTTCTGATCATGGCATCCACCCGGTTCGAGGGCTCAGGCTCCAGGCCGTAATAAAAGGGCAGGGCCGTTTCAGGCCACACCACAAGATCGCAGGGAATCGCCTGGAGAGACAGCCGGGAATACTCCTCTATGGTCTTGTCGATAAATGCGTTATCCCATTTTTCGTCCTGGGGGATATTGGCCTGGATAACGCCGATTTTTTTAGACGGTGCGTCTTTAATTTGGCTCTGGACTTGTGCCAGTTTAAAGTGGCCGTAAATAAAGCCTGTGCAAAGCAGTGCCATGGCAAGGCTTAAGCCTGCCATACTATGTTTTCTAGGCCATGTCCTTTGAAAAAAAGCCTTAAGGGCAATGGTGAGGATGCCGTTGGCAAGAACCACCAGAAAGGAGATCCCTAAAACCCCAAAGGTGTCTGCCGCCTGAATCATAACAAGATCGGGATACTGGCTGTACCCCAGCACGCCCCAGGGAAAGCCCGAAAACAGATATGTCCGGATATATTCCAGGGCAACCCAGACCGCAGCCCCCCAGAATGGAATAAGGCCTGCAGGGGCAGGGATCTTTTTCATCACCAGGGCAAAAACGCCGGTATAAACAGATAGATAAGAAACCAGAAGAACCAGGCAGGACAAGGAAACCCAGAAATAAAGGCCTCCGTACTGGGTCAGGGTGGGACAAATCCAGTAGATCAGGAGCCCAAAAAATCCTATCCCTGTGGTAATGCCTGCATAGAAAGCCTGTTTTGAACTGAGCCGGTCAAGGGAAAACCATAATGGAACAAGGGCAAAAAAGGCCGCCGGATAAAGGCCTGGTCCCGGAAATGCAGAATAGAGCATAAGACCGCTGACCAATGCAGGAACAAGGGGGAGTAGAAAACCAAATATGGATGTTAAATACATTTTAAGTGGCCTTAATTAAAAATTCTGGTATATTTACCAGATAATCTATGCGTTCGTCAATTTTTGGAAGGCAGTGTGTTTTTATGACCCATGGGCATGATCGTACATCGCTTGATCTAAGTTCTATAAGTTCTAACGGACAAGACGGACCTGAAAAGGATCCGCCTTGTTTGACGGGATTGGATATTTTTTCCCGGGAAAATATAAAAAATGTATTAATCTACTCCCCTGTGGGTATGTGTATTCTTCACCACACCGACATCTTTTGGGCAAATCCCGCCTGTTACGCCATAACCGGCCGTGAATACCGCAGTCTGGAAGGAAAATCCGCCCGGACTCTTTTCCCTACGGATAAAGAGTTTGAACGTGTGTATCGTGTCTTTATCACAGGAATTGATCCAACGGGGTCGATTACGGTAGACTCCCGGTTGTTACGGGTGGACAACACAGCCTTTGACTGCCGCCTTCGGGCCTGCTGGCTGGATCCTAACGATCACTCCCAGGGCCTGTTGATTGTGGTGTCGGATATTACGGAAATCAATTCCGGACAGATCAGGGAAAATCAGATCCGGAAAATGGAAGCCATCGGAGTTCTGGCCGGTGGTGTTTCCCATGATTTCAACAATCTTCTCATGGCCCTTCAGGGGCACTTGTCTCTGATGGGGATCCATGCAGATCGACCGGAAAAAATCAAGGACCATATCAAGCAGATGACCCGGCTGATTGAGGCTGCCGCCGAACTTACCGATCGTCTTTTAGGATTTGCCCGGGGCGGCAAGTACCAGGTGGATACCCTGAATGTTAACCAGGTTGTGGATATGGCCCTCGCTGTTTTCCAGCCCGGGAGAACAGATATCGTCATTGAAAAAAAAATGTCCCCGCAGCTTTGCAAGGTATGCGGGGATCGTTCCCAGCTTGAACAGGTTCTGCTTAATCTTTTGGTCAATGGAGCCCAGGCCATGGTGGACGGCGGTACCCTGACCATAGAAACACGGATTGTAACAATTGACGATATCAGAAATTATCATTTTGAAGTGGTACCCGGCACATACGTGGAAATCAGTGTGAAAGATACCGGGATCGGCATGGATGAAGCCATCCAGAAAAAAGTGTTTGATCCCTTTTTTTCCACCAAGATGCCCGGGGATGCAAAAGGAAGAGGACTGGGACTGTCAACGGTGTTCGGCATTGTGAAAAATCACGGCGGGTTCATCACCGTGGAGAGCGAAAAAAATGTCGGATCCGTATTCAGGGTGGCGCTGCCCTGTGAGATACCCGGGGCGGCTTTCCGGCGCAAAGATGAATCCGGTGTGTTTGACCTGATGCCCAAAGGCAATGAAACCATTCTTATTGTAGATGATGAAGATGAAGTCCTTGAGGTGGGGGCAAGCCTGCTTGAAGCGCTGGGGTATCAGGTTCTCCAGGCCCGCAACGGGAAACAGTGCCTGGACCTGTTAGAACGATATCCCGGTAAAATAGAGGTGGTCATTCTGGATCTGGTCATGCCCGTCATGGACGGCAAGGAGGCGTTTCATCGGATCAGGGAACTGGATCCAAGCATAAAAATACTGATTTTCAGTGGTGCCAGTGTGGATGAGGAGATTAATAATATGCTTGGCACTGACAGGCGCCATGGTTTTTTACAGAAACCGTTTTCCATGGACCGGTTTTCAAAGGTTATTCGGGAGATACTTGATCGGCATGAGTGATAACTGATTAATTTTTAACGGTCTTTTTTGATAGTGCTTTACAATGTTCCAGGCAGATGGTAGTTAGACAGAATTGATTAAGGGGAGTGGGTAACAGTGTTCAAGGCAGTTCCAGTCCCATTTTCAGGAGTGTTTTATGAAACAGATAGAAATTCGATTTGGGGACCTCATTGAAACACCGGCCACGGAGGAAAAATCTTTTGAAGAGATGTTTCAATCCGTTAATCCCATGTTCTGCTTTTCAAAACGCGTCTGGAGACCCCAGATGGATATTTTTGAAACCAGGGATGAAATTATTATTCAGGCCGAAATGGCAGGGGTCCGTCAGGAGAACATGGTTGTTGAACTCTCCAGCAAGGCCGTAAAGATTTCCGGGGAGCGCAAGAGCAGCCAGCCGGATCCCACTGCCACCTACAGACTGGCTGAAATTCAGTTCGGCCGGTTTGAGCGGGTTCTTTATTTACCCAATGTCATTGACATGAAAAAAGTGACGGCTTCATATTCCAACGGGTTTCTTGAACTTAAATTAGGGAAACAGCTCAATAAAAATTATGCCTCGGAGCAGAAACTGCCCATGGATTTTTTATAACGGCCATGGGCCGATCTGACATATCAGCTGCCAGGCTCAGCCCGCAACCAAGGTTGAAAGATCTGTGCAGGTTACACAGGCTTTCATATAGCAGCCATGGGCTGATTCGGCATATCAACTTCCAGACTCAACCCGCAACCACGGTTGAAAGATCGGTGTGGGTTACACAGACTCTCTTATAAAGGACACCGAATGGATGACTTAAACCATCCCTCCGCCCCTATCACCACTGACGACATCCCCGACGAACTGCCCATTCTTCCCATTGTGGATACGAATCTGTTTCCCAAGATGGTGCTGCCCCTGGTGTTGATCCAGAAAGAGGCCATAGACCTCATTGACGATGCCATGGCCGGAAACCGCATGCTTGGTCTTTTATTGTCAAAACGTTCGGACATTGATTCCAGGCACACCGCTGACGACCTGTGCCGCATTGGTACTGTGGCGGTAATCCTTAGAATGTCCAAGATGGAAGATGAAAAGGCCCAGCTGCTGATCCAGGGCCTGCACCGGTTCAAGGTGACAGATTTCCTGAAAAATCGTGATTATATGCATGCCGGCATTTCAGTGCTCAAAAGTCGTAACGATGACAAGAACAAGGAAAATAGGGCACTGATGGCCAATATTGTAGAGCAGTACGAAAAAATCGTGAAGCTTTCGCCGGGGTTGCCTGCGGAAATGGGCCAGATGGTCAAGACCATTCAGGAGCCCGGCGCCCTTGCCGACATGGTGGCCTCCACCATTAATGCTCCTGTGGTTGAAAAGCAGAAGGTCCTGGAGCTGATTGATGTGAACCGCCGTCTGAAAAAGGTCACCCGCCTGGTCAATGACCAGCTTGATATTCTCGAAATGGGTTTTAAAATCCAGAGTCAGGTCCGGGAAGACATGGACAAACGCCAGCGCGAATACTACTTGCGCCAGCAGCTCAAAGCCATCCAGGAGGAGTTGGGGGAAAACAACCAGGAAGCAGTGGAACTTCAGGAATTCAGGACCCTGATCCGGGAAACGCCCATGCCCGAAGAGGCGCGTAAGGAAGCCCAGCGCGAGCTGGACCGTCTCTCAAGGATGCACCCCTCATCTTCGGAATATGTGGTATCATCCACCTATCTTGACTGGCTGACCTCTCTGCCCTGGAATGAATATTCCCAGGACCGCCTGGATATTGCCGAGGCCAGAAAAATTTTGGACCAGGACCATTACGGCCTTGAAAAGCCCAAAAAGCGGATATTGGAATATCTGGCCGTGCGTAAGCTTAAAAATGACTCCAAGGGGCCGATACTCTGCTTTGCGGGCCCCCCGGGCACAGGAAAAACCTCCCTGGGAAAATCCATTGCCAAAGCCCTGGGCCGGGAATTTGTCCGCATCGCCCTGGGCGGCATCAGGGATGAGGCGGAGATCAGAGGGCACCGGCGGACCTATGTGGGCGCCATGCCGGGCCGGATTATCCAGCAGTTAAGAACCTCCGGCAAAAAAAATCCCGTCATCATGCTGGATGAGATTGACAAGGTCAGCTCCTCCTACCACGGAGACCCCTCATCCGCCCTGCTTGAAGTCCTTGATCCCGAGCAGAATCAGCACTTTGTAGACCACTACCTGGACGTTCCCTTTGATCTGTCCGATGTCATATTCCTGACCACAGCCAATGTCCTGCACACCATTCCACCGCCCCTGCTGGATCGGATGGAGGTGCTTGAGCTGACCGGATATACCGAAGAGGAGAAGCTCAAAATCGCCACCCGGTATATCATCCCCAAACAGAGGGAGGCCAACGGTATCAATGCCGGGCAGATCAAAATCACCGCAGGCGCGGTTAAACAGATTATTTCCGGATATACCAGGGAGTCGGGGTTACGCAACCTGGAGCGCCGGATAGGGGCTGTATGCAGAGGCGTTGCCGCTAAAATCGTGGAAAATCTGGTGGAAAATCTGACCATTGGCACCAAAGAAATTCCCGGGTACCTGGGCCCCATCCAAAACATGCCTGATATGGCCGCCCGGATCAAATCACCGGGCGTGGCCGTGGGTCTTGCCTGGACCCCTGTGGGCGGAGAGGTGCTTTTTGTGGAGGCCGTGGCCATGAAGGGCGGAAAAGGTCTGACCCTCACCGGACAGCTTGGAGATGTCATGAAGGAATCCGCGTCAACCGCGTTGAGCTTTATCCGGTCCAATGCCGGCCGGCTGGGTGTGGATGATACCTTTTTTGATACCCATGATATTCATATCCATGTGCCCGAAGGGGCCATTCCTAAAGACGGCCCCTCTGCCGGGGTGACCATGCTGGTGACCCTTGCCTCCCTGATCACCAACAGGAAGGTAAAATCCCGGTTGGCCATGACCGGAGAGATCACCCTCAGGGGAGAAGTTTTGCCGGTGGGGGGCATTAAGGATAAGGTTATTGCCGCCCACAGAGCCGGTATCCGGTCTTTGATCTTGCCCCTTTGGAATGAAAAAGATATGGAAGATGTTCCTAAGCATATTATGTCCACCACGACCTTTTTTTTCACGGATAAAATGGAAGAGGTCCTGAACACCGCCCTGGAATAAAACAGGAATAAAGAATGGAGCCCTGTATGAATAAATTTGTGACCCGAATATTAATCCCGGCACTCATTTTCAGCCTTGCGGTTACCGTTGCCGGATGCAGTGCCCGGGCCTATGATTCCGGCTACAAACGGCCCGGGGATACGACGCCATACTGCGGAAGCGAACCCACCCAGCGACCATACCGCATTGACGGCAAACACTATTATCCCATGGCTTCGGCCAGCGGATATGTGGAAAAAGGGCGGGCCTCCTGGTATGGCGAACAATTTCATGGCCGAAAAACCTCCAACGGTGAAACCTATGATATGTATGCCATGACAGCAGCCCATAAAACCCTTCCCATGAACACATGGGTCCGGGTTGAGAATCTGGACAACGGCAAAGCCGTCACGGTGCGCGTCAACGACCGGGGTCCCTTTGTGGCCGGCAGGATCATTGATATGTCCTATACTGCGGCCCAGGCCATGGGTATGGTGGGACCCGGCACAGCCCGGGTAAAGGTGACGGCCCTGGGAAAGGCCACGGCCTATTCCAGGATAGACCACGCCCCTGTGGACTTCACACCTGTGGATTACTGGAAAGGCAATTTTTCGGTTCAGGTGGGGGCGTTCAAGATGCGAACCAATGCGGATCAGTACCGGGTCAAATTGTCCAGGGACTATCTTAATGCCCATGTTGTCCCCTATGCGGATGACCGGGGGCAGTTTTACCGGGTAAGGGTCGGTCAATTCAATAACCTCAATGATGCCGTAACGTTCAGCGAAAAACTGTCGGGCAGGGAAGGCGTCGGACAGGCCTTTGCCGTGGCCGAAGAATAACGGCGGCAAAAGCGGCAAACCAATGACGGGATATACTGTTTTTCTGGACCGGGACGGTGTGATCAACCACGATTCTCCTGCCTACATCAAACATCCGGACGAATTTCATTTCATCTCCAGAAGCCCGGACGCCATAGCTCTTTTGAATGCCAAAGGCTTCCAGGTGATCCTGATTACCAATCAATCGGCTGTGGGACGGGGCATGATCTCCGGCCAGACCCTTGATGACATTTTAAAAAAAATGACCCGGGGGGTGGAACAGGCCGGCGGCCGGATCAGGGATATCTTTTTCTGCCCCCATACCCCGGACCAGGGGTGCGGCTGTCGAAAGCCTGAGCCCGGAATGATTCTTCAGGCCGTGGACCGCCATGGCATTGACTTGAATAACGCCTTTATGGTAGGGGATTCCGCCAAGGATATTGAGTGCGGTAAAAATGCCGGGTGTTCCGTAACCATACTGGTGAAAACCGGCAACGGGGAAAAAGCCCTTACCGCTTTGAAAAAAAAAGGCATCACCCCGGATTTTGTTGCCGAAGATCTTTACGAGGCCGCCTGCTGGATAACTGCAAATTTCTGCCCGACAATATGACGCCATGATTACCATCAGCGGTACCCTGTCCCGGATTACATTCCAGAATCCGGAAAATCATTACACGGTTTGCCGTGTGGAGGTGCCCAAGGTGGCCGATGCCATTACCGTGGTGGGGCATCTTCCCGGCGTGGCCCTGGGGGAGCAGGTTAAACTCAAAGGCACATGGACCAGCCATCCCAAATACGGTGAGCAGTTTAAGGCCGCTTCCTTTGAAGTAACCCTGCCCTCCACCACGGCAGGTATCCGGCAATATTTAAGTTCGGGTATCATTCCCGGCATTAACCGGGACCTGGCCGACAAAATCGTGGATACCTTCGGGGAACAAACCTTTGAGATCATTGAGAATGATCCGGACCAGCTCCTTGATGTTTACGGCATCGGCAAAACCAAACAGAAAAGCATTGAAACGGCATGGAATGCCCACCATTCAGTGCGGCGGGTCATGGAGACCCTGCAGGGCACCCGTATTGATTCGGCCCAGGCCGCAGCCATCCTTAAAACATATGGAAACCACGCCCTGGAGGTGTTGACCTCGGATCCTTTTCGCATTGCCAGGGATATCCCGGCCATTGGATTCGCCGCCGTGGATGAATTGGCAAGACAGCTTGGCGCGGAAACCCAGGCCCAGGAAAGGCTTAAAGCCTGCCTGGTCTGTCGGCTCATGGACCTGGAGCAGGATGGCCATGTATTTGAAGAAAAGGAGGCCCTGATCCGGGCCTGTGCCCGGACGGCGGGGGTGTCCGGGGAACTGTTTTCCCAGGTCCTTGAAAATCTGGAAGACAATAACGAGGTGGTCGTTGAAAAGGACCGGGTCTATCTTGAACCTTTACACAAGGCCGAAGCCGGGATCGCCCGGCGGATCAGGGCGCTTTTATCCATGCCCGTTCCCGGTTTCAAAGTTGATGAAGATCTGATCCAGGCCCAGGTGCTTTCCGCCATGGCGGTTCAGCTGTCCCAGGAGCAGATGGATGTGGTGACCCGGGTGATGGGGCAGAAAATTTCCATCATTACCGGTGGTCCGGGTACGGGAAAGACAACCCTTGTCAAGGCATTGTGCATTGTTTTCAAGACGCTTCGCCTGAAAGTGATGCTTGCCGCACCCACGGGGCGGGCCGCCCGGCGTCTGGCCGAAGTGACCGGCCGTTCGGCCAAAACCCTTCACAAACTGCTGGGGTTTAACCAGGACACGGAATCCTTTGAACATGATTTTACCAATCCCCTGGACCTGGACCTTCTGGTGGTGGATGAAGCCTCCATGGTGGACACCCAGCTCATGTACCGCCTGGCCGAGGCCCTGCCGGCAGGGGCCGGGCTGATCCTTGTGGGAGACACCTTTCAGCTGCCCTCGGTGGGGCCGGGAAATGTCTTGTCAGACATTATTGATTCGGCCCAGGTGGCCGTATTTCCCCTGACCCGGATTTTTCGCCAGGCCCGGAAAAGCCCCATTGTCATGCATGCCCACAGTATCAGGAACGGCCAGATGCCGGACATAAAATCAGCCGCACCGGACCAGGCTTCCCAGTTTTATTTTATTGAAACCGGCACACCGGCCCGGGTGGCAGACACCATCTGTGAGCTGTGTGCCCAACGAATTCCAAAGGCTTTTCCCCATATCCGGGAGACCCAGGTGCTCACCCCCATGCACAGAGGAGAGGCCGGTACCATCAGCCTGAACCAGCGGCTGCAGGCGGTTTTAAATGACCAGCCCCTGGGTATTGAGTCCCATGGCCACACCTTTAAAACCGGCGATAAAGTCATGCACCTGAAAAACAATTATGAAAAAGAGGTGTTTAACGGAGATATCGGGCGGGTGGTGGAGGCGGATAAATCCACGGGCCAGGTGCTCGTGGATTACGAAGGCAGAACCGTTGTCTATGATCTGCCGGAACTGGACGAACTGACCCTGGCCTATGCGGTTTCCGTCCATAAAGCCCAGGGGTCGGAATATGATGCGGTGATCATCGCTCTGACCACGGCCCATTTTCCGCTTCTGCAAAGAAATCTGCTGTACACGGCCATGACCCGTGGAAAATTTCTTGTGATTATCGTGGGATCCACCAGGGCCTTTAAAACGGCCTTTGACAATAACAGGACCGCGTTACGGCGGTCCGGACTGAAAGACCGTCTGGAGGAGAAATTATGAAAAAATGGTTGCTCATTTTAATCGGCCTGGCGGTTGTCTGTGCCGCCGGCCTGCCCATTGCCAACGGCATCATCATGGAACAAACTGTTAAATCCGTTGTTGAAAACAATAACAGCAAGGCTGCCAAGGCCGGGACAGGTCTGAAACTGGCAATCCTTGAGTATGACCGGGGCCTGTTTGATTCCCGTGTAAAGTGGTGCGTCGAAAACCCAAGCGGTTTTCCCGGAAACGATCAGACCCGGCTGGTGTTTGTAACCCGGGGAACCCACGAATTTTTCAGTGTGGATTCACAAACGGATATGAAGGAAAACCCCTGGTACATGCAGTGGGTGAACACCCGTCTGAACGGTCAGGATCCTCTGACCATCCAGACCCGGTTTTCCCTTGCCGGCGCCATGGCATCCACAATACATATGAACGCCTTTGTCATTGAAGACAGGGGGAAAAAATTTGATTTCCATCCCCTGGAGCTTGAAGTTTCCATGGGAAACGGCTTTGAAACCCTGAAGGCCCAGGGCCTGTGGCAAGGGGCATCCCTGGGCAGTGAGGTTGTGCTGGGACCGGTCCGTTTTACATCGGATCTGTATCCGCTCACCGACATGATCTGGGCCGGGAAAAATACCTTCTCACTGGAGCAGATGAAAATAGATGACGGGAAATCAAATCCCGTGGATTTTTCGGGCCTTAGCGTCAATTTTGAGATCAGCGCACCCGGCGATAAAAAAACAATGTCCATGGTCACGGATTTTCATGTGGAAAGCATTGAACTGGGCGGAAAGTCGCTGGCGGACTGGGCCGGTAACCTCAAGCTCAAACATATGGATACGGCATCCTTTGACCAGGGTATGGTCCTGTATTCAAACCTGATGGCCAGGACAGGCCGACGATTTGGAGAGGCGGGGGGGCACCCCGGTGATTTTCAGGAGATTCTCAAGGATGAAATGGCCCGGAATACGCCGCAACTCATGTCTGTGCTCGCGGGGTTCCTTAAAAAGGGGCTGGGCATGGAAATCTCCGGCCTGGAGATTGATCTGCCCGAGGGAAAGGTGACTGGCGGGCTGGATCTGGGTTTAAAAAAGGATCTGGACCCCTCCGGATTTTTTGTCTTTGCCATGCAGCCGGACCAGATTTTTTCATTTTTTGACCTGGATGCCCAGCTCAGCTTGCCCCATGCCCTTGTGGGCAGCGGGTCGAATCTGACTGACCCCCTGTTTCCGGGCATGGAAACAGGATTGTTCATTATTCAAGGAGACCTTTTATCCCTTGATGTGCACATCAGGGAGGATAAACTGTTTCTCAACGGCCACCAGGTGGTGCTGAACCAGTAGCTTCGGCAATGGAATGCCGGCCGGTTTACAGCCCGGCAGCCACAGCAAAATCCGGTACAGACTCCGGCACAATGGTGGTGGGTTTCTGTTTGCCCCGGGTGAGTTCCTTGACCCGCTGGGTGACGTAAAGATCAATTTCCTTGATGGTGACAATGTGGTTGCGGTCAAAATCGGCCGCAGCCTTTCCCGTGTGGCCCAGGCCTTCAAGAATTGCTTTGGTAAAGGCGCCGTGCCCCCAGGTGGCATCCTCCATGGAATAGGAGGCGCCGGTGGCCGCCGTCATGATCACCTGGCCCGTACCGGCGGCTAAAAGCTCCTTGACTGCTGTGGTCATGGAGTTGTCAACACCTCTTCGCCCTCCGCCGATGATGGCACCGGAGTGGCAGGTGTCGGCCAGAAGGAACACCTTGGAGGGAAGGCCTGCCACAATATCCTTGAAGTCCCGCCAGTTTACTGCGGTCCGCCGCAGCCTCTGGGCATCGGCATCATGACAGAGGAAATAGTAGCTGGTATCTTCGTTCAGCCCGTGGCCGGCAATGAAGATCACGGCCACATCCCGCTGGGTGGTTTCGTCCTTGAGCCAGTCAAGGCCGTCAAGGATGGCGCCCCGGTCGGCCTCTTCATTGGTCAGCACCCGGGTTTTCACCTCCCTGTAAAGCCTGCCCTCCTGTTTTTTGAACAGGGCTGCGGTGTCCCGGGCATCGGCATCGGCAAAGGCCAGGTTGTAGCTGGGGTCGGCATATTGGGACACCCCCACACTGAGCATGTACAGACTGGGTTTGAAAATATCCTGGGCCTGGGTTTTCCGGTTGATCTCCAGCACCAGGGGATTGGAAGAGGAATAGGCTGTGCGGGCAAACACAGTGATGATGTTCCGGGCCAGGGGCAGCTCCAGCCGCCGGTTCACCCGGATCTCCCGGCCGGTGTTTTTTATTGCAATACTCCTGGTGTCCGCTTCGGGGCGGCCGTTGACGAGAATCTGGATCTCGGTGACAGGATGGGCGGATTGGGGTTTGACAATACACTCCAGATCAAAATAATCCCCTGGAACCTCTTTGCGGGTGGTGTCCGGCCGGACCAGTTCGATGAGCGGCGGCAGGATGTCGGCGGCCTCCACTTTTTGGGTTTTCCGTGACCGGGCTGCCAGGGCCACGGCCTCTTCTTCATTGCCTGTCTCAATCAGGGCCTTGATGATATCGGGCCGGTAGAGGCTTGCCTGGAACCGGGATGCCGGATAGAATTGGGCCTCGTGTTCCGGCCCGCCGTTGACATGGAACCCCACATATTTATCCCCGGACGCACTGGAGGTGTAATAGCCTGATTTGGACCAGGCCACCCATTCGCCGTCATCGCCTGCAAACAGGCTTAGGATGGGGTAAATCTCTTTTTCACCCCGCTTCAGCGCCCCAAGATCCCAGAGCATCAGGGTCTGATCGTCTCCACCGGAGAGCAGCCGGTCTCCGAGTACGGCAATGGACCATATCTCTCCTGTATGGCCCATGAATTGGGCCAGCTTGTTGCCTTTTTTGTCATAGGTGGCCAGAAACCCGTTCGAACCGCCAGAAACAATGGTTCCTTCCGGGAGGAAGCCATAGGCATTATGCCCTAAACCATCGGTTGAATCCCTGGTGATTCGGGCCTGTTCCTGTCCGTTTTTACTGATAACAAGGGTGGCATCAGCATATCCATAATCCCCGCCCCCAGAGTGGGAAAGCGTCCAGGCACCGCTGGTGGTTGAGATGCGGGCAGGCGTGCCGCCTGAATTGCCCAGGGTAAAGGAGGTGAGATCAAATCTCTGGGTCAGGGGATTGGCATGTTTTTTTACTGATGTTTTCCAGGTTGTGCCCCAGTGCAGGCCGCTATTATCGAGCCCCACAGCCCAGATTCTTTTCCCTGCTCCGGAAATCTGCCCAAGTTTTTTTCCCTGTTTCCAGAAGAAGATGTCGTTATTAGCCCCTCCTGCTGTAACTGCCGTGTTATCGGATAGAAAGGCCACGGCCATCACCAGGTTATCATGCCCCTGGAACCGGCTAAGTTCGGTAAATCCCTGTTCAGCGTCATAAATGATGGAAACATAGGGAGAGGAGCCTGTGCCGGCAACAAGCTGTCTGCCGTCCCTGGAAAAGGCAAGACCGTTTGGTGTGGTTGGGCTTGTAATGGCCTTATGAAGCTTAAGCTGATGATCAAAGATCAGGATTTTTTTATCGTCATTCCGATTGCCTGAAACCGCGATCCATTTGTTGCTGATTGCAATGTATTTCAGGTCATGGCTGTGGCGGTATGCATTCACCTTTTTGCCCTTTTTCCACATAATGACCTGTTCATCATAGCCTGCCGAGACAATGGTATTGTCTTCAAGTACGGCCACTGCATAAACATCATTTTTATGGCCTGTAAGGGTCTCTTTCAGGCTGAAGTGGTTGTTCACCTGCCACAGTTTTACTGATTTATCTGCGGAACCGGACACCAGAAGGGTTCCGTCCGGGCTGAAGGCGAGATCATAGACCACATTGGTATGGCCCTTGAGGACCTGATGCAGTGCTCCGGTTTCGAAGTTATAGATGCGGATAGCATCATCCGGCAAAAAATACCCCCCCGCAGCCAGCCACCGCCCGTCCGGGGAGAGGGCAATGGCAAAAATCTTTCCTTCATTGCCCGGCCCCACCTGACCCAGGATCTTTCTGACTTCCTTTTTCGTTCTGATATCCCAGACCCGGATGGTTTTGTCATCCGAGGCGGAAATAAGATATCGGTTATCCGGGGTGACGATGAGATCATTAATTATGCCCTTATGCCCCCCGGTATCCACGGTGAGAATGGGTTTGCTGCCATCTGCCCAGACCGGTACCGGTCCGGCCCCAAGGCAGAAGATTAGTGCAAGTAATGGAAACAAAAGGGTGGTATGCAGACACCCTCGCAGATCAGTCGTCATTCTATTTCCTTTCGAAACTATTTATCCGTTCCTGAGATCCTTCTTTTGTCGGACTTTGAAAATTGGGCAAGATTTTTGAGTATCAACATAAAATCCTGTCTATGCCTTCCTTGGCGCCGAGGGGTATGGCAATGGCGCCTCTGGGCACATCGAAATCTCTGGGATTGATGCGAATTAAAGTTGAATTTATGCCTCTGATGGTCCGCTGGGACTGTAATCGCACCGTGGGGACCGCGTGGCCTGCCCCCATTTCAATAATCGCTAAATTGGCATTGCGGTCGCTGAGCCCTTGAAACCATTTGTTCAAACGCTCTCCCTGTTCATTGCTGCGAGCCCCTATCCAGTTCCAGTCCCCAAACATTAAAATATTGGGGCGGGCCAGCCCGCCGCAGTTTTTGCATTTTGGAAGCTCTCCTGTCGCTTTAAAGACCTCCAGATCAACATGGACGCTCTTTTCTCCCATGTCCCAAATCTGGTGGGAACACGGCCTGATGCATTGAAGATGATGGATGGAGCCATGGCACTCTTCAATCAGGGCGTGGTCAAAGCCGGCTTTTTGAAACTGCCCGTCAACATTTGAGGTGAATACGAAATATCCGTATTTTTTAGATTTCCCCAATTCGAGCAATTTTAAAAAGCCGTCATGGGGAGTGGTTTCACGATACAGATTCAACCTGTGCCCGTAAAAAGCCCAGGCAATTTCAGGATCTTTGTCAAACCACACAGGGTTTGCCATTTCGGTAAAGGATTTGCCCATTTTTGCTATGGGCGGATAAGCTTTCCAGAAGCCTGAATTTCCTCTGAAATCAGGTAATCCTGAATCGACACCCATACCGGCGCCGGCGGTTATAAAAAGTGCGTCTGCCGTTTTAAGGGCTTTGGAAGCGTGTCTGATGTTTTCTTCTATGTTTTCCATTGGCGTCATTTATAATCCGGAATGTTGGCACGGAATATGATTTCCAATATCGGTGCCGGTTTGATCGGGTTTTCTCCGGGAAATCATCGATTCTGAACAATTTATCAAGCAGAATCGCCAAAGTCCAGCCGATTTTAGCCGCATTTTCATTCGAAAATCCCGGCAAAAAATCCTGCGTGGATATTGGCTTCTCCCGCCCAAGACGCTATACAAAAAGAGGAAAATAAAAAAAGTATAAAGATCAGCTGATTCCCCCGGGAGGAAATACAACCATGCATGAACCGGTTCACGTGATCGGTCTGGGCCTTGGCCCCACGGATCTTACCGCATCCCACCTGGCTCTGATCGAAAGAGCCTCCGTTCTGGTGGGGGGCAAACGGCATCTGTCATATTTTGAGAATGTAAAGGCCATAAAAAAAGAGATCTCAAGTCCTGTGTCCGGGGTGTTGGATTTCATCCAGGAGAATATGGGCGGCGGGCTTGTGGTGGTTCTGGCTTCGGGGGATCCACTATTTTTCGGCATTGGCAAGACATTGATCCAACGTTTCGGGCAGGATCTGGTCATCATCCATCCCAATGTCACCAGCATGGCCGCCGCTTTTGCCAGGCTGAAACTGCCCTGGCAGGATGCCGCCTGGGTGAGTCTGCATGGCCGGGACAATATGCCGGCCCTGGTAAAGGCCATGGATGGCAAAGATCTGCTGTGCGTGCTTACAGATCCCAGAAATGATCCCTGGGTAGTTAAAAAACAGGTGGATATCCATGATCATACCTGGCAGATGTGGGTGTTGCAGAACCTGGGTGCCCCGGAAGAAGAAATTCTGGCCGTGGATGAACACACAGATACCCAAAAGGTCTTTTCCCGGCCCAATGTGGTGGTGCTTCAAAAAGGTGGGCCCGCAGCCCTGCCGGGACCATTGCGTTTGGGGACCCCGGACACCTGGTTTGTTCATGAAAAGGGCCTGATAACCAAGGCGCCGGTTCGTGTGCTCTCTTTGGCGGCCCTGGCGCTTATGCCTGACAATATATTGTGGGATCTGGGGGCAGGGTCAGGATCTGTGGGGATTGAAGCCTCGTTGTTTCTGCCCCGTGGGTATGTTTATGCCGTTGAAAAAAATCAGAGCCGTGTTGAACAGATCAAAGCCAATGTTGAGCGGTTCAAGGTGAAAAACCTGTCCGTCATCATGGCCGAACTTCCCGATGGTATGGATAACCTGCCCGGGCCCGACCGGGTATTTGTGGGCGGTTCAGGCAAAAACATAGATCAGGTGCTGGCGGTGGCGGCAGATGTTTTGAACCCCCGGGGCAGAATCGTTATCAATACCGTACTGATGGAGACCCTGAACCTGGCGGTATCGGTGCTGGAAGAAAAGGGATTTGACGTGAGCCTGACCCAGGCCCAGATCAGCAAATCCCGGAATATGCCCTGGGGACGGCGCATGGAAGCGCTCAACCCCGTGTGGATCATCGCCGCAGAAAAAAGAAAATGCATGTAAATCCGCGAAATTTAATCCAACCGTGGGGGGGAGACGACAGTCCGATTTCCAGGACCAATCCGGTCCTTTAGTCCGTTTTTTCGGACTTTTCGGGCAATTTGTCAGTCCCTGAAAAAACGACATATTGTTCTTATTTTAAGTGATTTTAATGTGTTATCTGTTCTGGCATCCTTTGTGTAATAACTGCTGCAGGCATGCGGCGGGTGGAGTCGGTTTCACCTGTAACCCGCAGATGAAATTAACCGCCCGGCACCGGCATTAAGAGCAAAGCGATTGTGTTGATTCGGCACCCGGGTATCAAGTTTTTCCCGATAAAAAGGAGGAGTGGTTTGTCTCTTAGCTTATCAGCATTTATTGCGTTTATCCCCATTGCCCTGGTCTTAATCTTCATGGTCGGTTTAAGGTGGCCAGCCACCCGGGCCATGCCCCTTGCATGGCTGATCTGCGCCCTCATCGGTGCAACCCTTTGGAAAATGCCCCCAGGTCTTGTGGCCGCCTCCACCCTGAGCGGGTTTGGCAGCGCCATCAACGTGCTGATCATCGTGTTCGGGGCCATTCTTATTCTTTATACCCTCAGGGAGAGCGGGGCCATGGAGACCATCTCCTACGGCTTTACCACCATCTCCCCGGACCGCCGGGTCCAGACCATTATCATAGCCTTTCTGTTTGGTGCCTTCATCGAAGGCTCGGCAGGGTTTGGCACACCCGCCGCCATTGCCGCACCACTGCTGCTGGGCCTTGGATTCCCCGCACTGGCTGCCGTGTGCCTGTGCCTTATGTTCAACTCCATTCCCGTCACCTTCGGAGCAGTGGGTACCCCCATCTGGTTCGGGTTGAAAAATCTTAAGCCTGCCGTGGAGTCAGCCATTGCCCAGGGCGCGCCCGTGGCTTCGTTTGATGCATTCATGTACCAGGTGGGCACCTATTCAGCCTTGATTCATGCCGTGGCCGCCATACTGCTTCCTTTGTTTGCGGTCTGTTTTCTCACCCGTTTTTTTGGAAAAGACAAGTCCTGGTCCCAGGGTTTGGGCGTGTGGAAGTTTACCGTATTTGCCGGGGTGTGTTATGCCATACCTTATCTGTTCACAGCTTTCGTATTTGGTGTTGAATTTCCTTCCCTGCTTGGCGGGCTCATCGGTCTGGGACTTGTGATCACAGGAGCCCGGCTCAAGCTGTTTCTGCCCGAAAATACCTGGGAGTTTGCAGACCGGGCCCATTGGGAAAAGCAGTGGATTGGGGATATTGAACCGGGTTCCAATAACCTGAGGCCTAAGATGAGCCAGTTCGCCGCCTGGACGCCCTATATCCTCATTGCTCTGCTGCTGGTGCTCACCCGGCTCTCCTTTCTGCCCTTCAAGGGATGGGTTACATCCTTTGTGATCTCTTTTCCCAAAATTCTGGGTTGGGAAACTGTTAATTTTTCCATGAAACCCTTGTACCTGCCCGGGGTGGTGCCCTTTATGCTGGTGGCGATTTTGACCATATTCATCCACAGGATTCCCGGGTCCAAGGTGGTTCTGGCTTGGAAGGATGCCATCGTGAAGATGAAAAACCCCACCATTGCCATGCTCTTTGCCGTGGCCATGGTGGAGATTCTTAAACAATCGGGGCACGGCACCGCAGGCTATGCATCCATGCCGCTGACCATGGCCGAATTTGTGGCCGGACTCTGCGGATCGCTGTGGCCCATGGTGGCTTCCTATGTGGGGGCACTGGGCGCATTTATCACCGGTTCGTGTACGGTTTCCAATCTGCTGTTTGCCGATTTTCAGTATGGCGTGGCCACCACCACAGGCGCCAGCCATATCATTATTGTAGCCCTTCAGGCGGTGGGGGCTGCCATGGGCAATATGATCTGTGTACACAACGTGGTGGCGGCATCCGCCACCGTGGGCCTTGCAGGCATGGAAGGCACCATCCTGCGCCGCACCATGATCCCCTGTCTGCTCTACGGCGTTGTGGCCGGCATCATGGGCATGCTTTTTATTTATATCCTGTTTCCAGGGACTTTTTAGGAGAAGAACAGTGAATTTACCTTCATCTTTAATCAGCGAATTTCAACAGATCTGCGGCGAAAACGCCGTGATGACCTCTGAGGTTGATCGCCAGAATTATTCATACGATGCTGCGGTCCTGGAACCCACGGTCCCTGCAGCCGTGGTCCGTCCCAACAGCAAAGAGGCCATTGGACGGATTCTTGCCCTGTGCAACGACAGCGGCACCCCTGTCACTGTCCGGGGGGCCGGTACCAACCTGTCCGGGGGCACCATCCCCCGGAAAAACGGAATTGTGCTGCTCACCAACCGGATGAACCGGATCATTGAGTTGAACGAAACCGACATGTATGTCCGTGTGGAGCCTGGCGTGGTTACGGCCAATCTGGCGGCCCAGGTGGCGGCCAAGGGGCTGTTTTACCCCCCGGACCCCGGCAGCCAGGCCGTCTCCACCATTGGGGGCAATGTGGCGGAAAACGCAGGCGGTCTGCGGGGGTTTAAATACGGGGTGACCAAGGATTATGTGATGTCCGTGGAGTTCTTTGATGCCATGGGCCGTAAGGTTGTTTCCGGATCCAAAACCGTGAAATGCGTCACCGGATATAACCTGGCCGGGTTGATGACGGGGTCCGAAGGCACCCTGGGTGTGTTCAGCGAGATCACGCTCAAGCTGATCCCGCCGCCCGCGGCCTCCAGGGCCATGATGGCGGTGTATGACAGTGTGGAGGGTGCCACACAGACGGTTGCCGCCATTATTGCGGCGAAAATCGTGCCCTGCACTCTGGAACTTATGGATAATTTCACCATCAATGCCGTGGAGGATTTCTCAAAAGTGGGACTGCCCCGGGATGCCAAAGCCTTGTTACTCATTGAAGTGGACGGGCACCCGGCCCAGGTGGCCGAGGACGGCGAAAAGGTGGAGCAGATTTGCAGACAGGAAGGGGCCAGAGCCATACAGGTGGCCAAAAATGAGGCGGAAAAGGACAAGGTATGGGAGGCCAGACGAGCCGCCTTGTCCGCCCTTGCCCGGCTGAAACCCACCCTGGTGCTCGAGGACGCCACCGTGCCCAGGAGTAAAATTCCGGCCATGGTCAGTGCTGTGGAAAAACTGGCCCGGAAATATGATATTCCCATCGGCACCTTTGGCCATGCCGGGGACGGCAACCTTCATCCCACGCTGTTGACGGACAGACGGGATGCGGCCCATTGGGAACGGGTGGAACATTGTGTGGCGGATCTGTTTGACGCGGCCCTCTCTTTGGGGG
Organism: uncultured Desulfobacter sp.; assembly: GCF_963665355.1. GTDB lineage: Bacteria > Desulfobacterota > Desulfobacteria > Desulfobacterales > Desulfobacteraceae > Desulfobacter. Next base: position 774,051 of record NZ_OY762229.1, on the reverse strand, counting down.
GGACTCTTTCCGGGGAACACGGCATCGGCATTGCCAAGGCCGGATTCATGAAAAATGAAGTGGGGCAGTCTTCCATTGACTTTTGCCGTACCATGAAGGCCTCCATTGACCCGAACAACATCCTGAACCCCGGAAAAATCATAGGACAATAAAATGTCAGAATTAAATGAACTGGCCCAAAGCCTTAAAGAGATTGAAAATCAGCTCACGGACTGTATGAAGTGCGGCCTGTGCCAGGCGGTCTGCCCGGTTTTCAGGCAGACCGGAGATGAGGGGGATGTGGCCCGGGGCAAAATTTTTCTTCTGGAGCGCCTGGCCGAGCAGATGCTCCTGGATGCCAAAGGGGCCAAGACCAGGATTGAAAAATGCCTGATGTGCGGCACCTGTGCGGCCAATTGCCCTTCGGGGGTGAAGATTCTGGAAATTTTTCTTAAAGCCAGGGCCGCACTCACCGAATATATTGGGCTCTCGCCGGTGAAAAAACTGATTTTCAGGGGCATGCTCAAACATCCGGAACGCATGGATGCCGTGATTCAAACTGCATCCCGGCTCCAGAATCTTGGTACCTCACAAGCCGATGCCCAACAGGGGACCCGATGTTCCAAGCTTCTGTCCGGGGTGATCGGCAACCGGCATTTCCTTCCCCTGGCCAAAATCCCGTTTCATAACACCTGCCCTTCTTTGAATACCCGGGCCGGAAAATCAGGACTTAAAGTCGCCCTTTTCCCGGGATGCGTTACAGATAAGATGAACCCGGAAATCGGCCAGGCTGTGCTCAAGGTGCTCAAGCACCACGGTGTGGGGGTGTTTATGCCACAAGGCCAGGCATGCTGCGGGATTCCCGCCCTGGCATCAGGGGATCGCAAAACCTTTGACACCCTTGTGGCGCACAATACCGCTTTGTTTGCAGAACAATCCTTTGATTATCTGATTACCCCCTGTGCCACCTGTACGGCCACCATCAAGGAGATCTGGCCCATGATGGCCCGGCAGGGGCGCATTGCCCGGTCCAGAGCCACCCAATGGGCACCCAAAACCATGGACATCAGCCAGTTCCTGGTGGATCTGGTCGGCGTGACACCGGCGGGTGATTGCGACAGCAGCAAAGGCATCGCCGTGACCTACCACGATCCCTGCCATCTGGCCAAATCCCTGAAGGTGAAAAGCCAGCCCCGGGATTTGATCCGGGCCAATGCGGGATGCCGCTTTGTGGAGATGGCCGGTGCGGATACCTGTTGCGGCAACGGGGGCAGTTTTAACCTGCAGAACTATGATCTGTCCAGGGACATCGGTATGGAGAAAAGGCAAAATATCCTGGCCAGCCAGGCAGCCGTCGTGGCCACCTCCTGCCCTGCATGCATGATGCAGATGCGGGATGTGCTTTCCCAGAACAAGGATGAGGTAACGGTCAGGCATGTGATTGAAATCTATGCCGACGCCCTTGAAAATTAGCTTGCCGAAACTGATAATTAGACGTCGTAAGCCATCTCAAAAAAATTGAGATGGCTTTTCTTTTTAATAGCCATGGGCTGCCCTGCCGGGTCAGATAAAATCAACCATCGGCCGAAGGAATGGTTAGGTCGTAGTAGGTTCCTTTTTTATCTGCCTTTTTAAATTCCATATCGCCGCCCAGGCGGTTTTTTATCAGGAAAAATTCAGGGTCCAGGTCTGACGGACTTGAAGCTGATTCAGAGTCCCGGTAAATAATGCACAGATGATCCTGGACAAGGGATGCACTGATGTAAATAACAGGATTGGAGCTGCCGGATATGGAACTTAAGACCAATTTTTCCAGTAAAGAAAAAATCGTATCAAAATCACATACGAAAGGATGCTCATCGGATTTATCAAAGGATACGTTCAGCTGCACATCTCCAAACCGTTTTTTAATCTGCCTGAACAGAAGTTCAATATCAAGAATCCCGGGCTGAAACGTTTCCCGGTCTTCACCATAGAGGGCTTCCATCATATCTGATTCAAAGGCGTCGAGCCTGCTTCGTAATTCATCGGGTACAACCATGATATCTGTACTTTTTTTATCCATGGAACCTACGGTTAAGACGCCCTGCTGTTCCTTTAACCAGATTCCTTTTTTGAATATCTCATTTTTTTCAGTGCCCATATTTTTCTCCGTCCACTGTTTGATCATGTTGATAAGGTTATGTAAGGATTCAAATTTAGAAATAATAAAATAAACAGTACCTTTAACAGCGTATAATCGCAAGATATTTTAGGAATCCGGTAAGTTTTCTAAAAAGAATTTTTTTACAAATTTCTATACTGATAAAATATCTTTGATTAATTTGGAGGCTTATTTTATATTGGAGACGAGTGACTTATGTTCGTTATTTGTACATGTATTCGCCTTCTGACAAGAGAAATGCTACCCATTGTATCGCGGATTATGCTCATTGCTTGGTTCATATGGATATCAGGACAGATTTCTGATCGGGGGATATTATTGAGACATGGATGTAAAAATTATAGATCACATTGACTTTGAGATAGTGAATACCCTGCTTGAAGGATTTAATCAGACAACGGGGTTTGTCACTGCGATTTTGGATCTCAAAGGCAATATTTTATCAAAATCCGGTTGGCGACGGATCTGTACTCATTTTCACCGTGTTTATCCTGAAACCGCAAAACGGTGCAAAATCAGTGATACCGTTTTAGCCGGTCAAATGGATCAGGAGGAAAGATACCATTGCTATGAATGCCTGAACGGACTGGTTGATGTGGCAGTTCCCATTATAATCAGAGGGGAGCATGCCGCCACCCTTTTTACCGGACAGTTTTTTTTTAAAACGCCGGATCGCTTTTTTTTTGAGGAACAAGCGGAGAAATACGGGTTTGATAAAGCGTTATACCTTCAAGCGTTTGAGGAAGTGCCGGTGGTTTCGGAGAATGAGGTTAAAACGGCGATGCATTTTTTGGTGAATATGACTGAATTGATAAGTGAAATCACCTTTCAGAAATTGGAACAAATCAAACTTAATGAGCAAATGGTTAAAAATGAAGAGGCGTTGAGACACAGCCAGGAAGACTTAAAAGCATCCCAACGCATTGCCCATGTAGGAAGCTGGCGGCTTGATCTTTTGACAAATGACGTCGTGTGGTCGGAGGAACTGTTTAGAATGTATGGTCTTGATTCCACAGGTCCGCCTCCTGCCTTTGCAGAACAGCACAAACTGTTTACACCTGAAAGTTGGAAAAAATTATCTGTCGCACTCAAGAATACCATGAATACAGGCGAACCATATGATCTCGAGTTAGAAACGGTTCGTAATGACAAAAGTCAGGGGTGGATGTGGGTCCATGGCGAAACCCAAAATGATAAAGCAGGGAACATGATTGGCCTGAGAGGCGCAAGCCAGGATATTTCCGCACGCAAACGCGTTGAAGCTGAACAGGAAAAGTTAAAAATCCAGTTGCTTCAGGCCCAAAAAATGGAATCTGTTGGACGGCTTGCCGGGGGTGTGGCCCATGATTTCAATAATATGCTTTCCATCATCCTCGGCAATACAGAAATCCTAATGGATGAAATGAACCCCTATGAGTTGTATTTTGAAAATTTACAGGAAATTTTTAAGGCCGCAAATCGCTCTGCGGAGTTGACCAAGCAACTTTTGGCTTTTGCCCGTAAACAGGTTATTTCACCTAAGGTGCTATTTTTGAACGATATTATAGATGATATGCTGAAAATGTTACGGCGTCTGATCGGGGAGAATATTGACTTGAAATGGTTGCCGGGTAAAGGGTTGAAGCCTGTCAAAATGGATCCGTCCCAACTCAACCAGATTCTGGCTAATCTTTGTGTCAACGCCCGTGATGCGATTAAAAGTGTGGGTAAAATAATCATTGAAACCCAGAATGTGAATTTCGACGATGAATACTGTAAAGATCACATTGAAACGATAACAGGTAATTACGTTATGATCGCTGTGACCGATGATGGCATTGGTATAGATAAAGACACATTGGAAAATATTTTTGAACCTTTTTTTACGACCAAAAACGCTGATAAAGGAAGTGGGCTAGGTTTATCAACCGTGTTTGGTATTGTCAAACAAAACAAAGGGTTTATAAATGTATACAGTGAACATGAAAAGGGGACAACATTCAAAATTTATCTTCCTGAGCATATAAGGAAGGCTGACCACAATAATGAAAATAATTTTCAATCCGGAACGGACTTGGGTACTGAAACCATTCTTCTGGTGGAAGACGAACCCTCCATCATCCGTTTGACGCAAATGATGCTGGAACGTCTGGGGTATAAAGTATTGTCTGCATCCACGCCAAAAGAGGCAATCAAAATTGCCGCTGGGGCGGATGTTCACATTGATCTGCTTATAACGGATGTTGTCATGCCTGATATGAATGGGAAAAAACTTGCTGGGGAGATTCGCAATCGATTTCCAGATCTCAAGTGCCTTTTTATGTCAGGGTATACGGCAAATGTTATTGCTGATCACGGCATTCTGGACAGTGGTGTTCATTTTATAGGCAAGCCTTTTTCAAAACAGCACCTGGCAAAAAAGGTCCGGCAGGTTTTGAACAACTCCGAAAAGGGCATAATGTAGAAAGAAATAGAATGGGTATCGGGTTTTATGGATAATCCAAAGCAAGGCCGAATATTAATTGTTGATGATGATGAGGGTGTGGCTTATTCAATGGTTAAGATTCTTGAAAAGCTGAATCTGCACACGGTTGTTTCATACAACTTGAAAGATGCCTTTCAAAAATTGGAAACAAATGATTTTCATCTCGTTTTTCTGGATGTCAACTTGCCGGACGGCAATGGTGTAGAGGCCATAAAAGAAATTGTTGCCTGCGCCAGTTCTCCCCAGGTTATAATTATGACCGCATATTCTGACCCTGACGGTGCACAGTATGCCATCGAAAGCGGTGCCTGGGATTATCTGCAAAAGCCTGCTTCTCCCAAAGATATCCGGTTGCAGACTCTAAGAGCACTTCAGTATCAGGAGCAAAAGATCAAGGCCGCACAAAACAATTTATTTGAAGCGCCTAATATCATTGCCCAAAGTCATGTTATGCGGCAGTGCATCAGCCATGCGGCCCAAATTACAAACAGTGATGCCAATGTGTTGATCACCGGAGACACGGGCACGGGTAAAGAACTTTTTGCAAAGGCAATTCATAATAACAGTGCCAGGCGAAATGGTGAGTTTATTGTGGTGGATTGCAGCGTTCTGTCTGAAAATTTAATCGAAAGTGTTCTTTTTGGACATGAAAAAGGTGCATTTACCGGTGCGGACAGAAAAAGGAAAGGTCTTGTACTGCTTGCCAATGGCGGTTCTCTGTTTTTAGATGAGGTGGCGGAGTTGCCGGAAATGATTCAGTCTTCATTTTTAAGGGTGCTTCAGGAAAAAAAATTTCGTCCGGTCGGCAGCGAAAAAGAGATTTACAGTGATTTCAGAGTGATCTGCGCGACAAATAAAAATCTTGATCAAATGGTATCTGACAAATTATTCAGGGCTGACCTGTTATTCCGGCTGAAAAATTTTGTTTTGCACTTGCCGGCCTTGGTAACTCGGAAGGGGGATATTCCGCTTATCGCCCTTGATCAAATCAAAAAAAGTTGTAAAACACATAAAACAAGCGAAAAAAATGTTTCCCCGGATTTTATGAACGCCCTGGAACAATATAATTGGCCGGGTAATGTCAGGGAATTAATCAATGTGGTGGAAACAAGTGTCACCAGTGCTCTGTTTGAGGATACTTTGCATCCTTTTCATCTTCCTGCCAAACTGCGGGCCCTGATCGTTCGTTCAAAAATTTCTACATTACAAACACCTCAAAAACCTGAAGAGCAGCCTGCAGAATCGAATATTTTTATTCAGGCTGAATCATTGCCCCATACTGATTTCATGAATGAAGCTGAAAAGAAATATCTTGAATTTTTTTATTCAGACAGCCACGGTGATATTCAGCGCCTTTTGGAAAGAACAGGTCTCTCCAGAACAGTTCTGTACAGGAAATTAAAAAAGCATAATATCTCTGCGTAATTCCATCCTCTCTGTCCCATTATTGGTACGAATCTCATTTTTGACACATTTGTTGCTTTTATTTTTGACCTAATTCTTGTTGCAAAACCTTCTCAAGTTGTATTCAACACACTGATATTAAACTGATTTTGTCGCAATTCTGTTGCTTGGCACAAAACTTGTTATATACGTTTATAAATTGGCCAACTAATTCAAATTTATAATTTTAAGGACTGGCAAATTTATGTGTGAGACCCATGACGATATCAAGCTTGTCTTTTTTTCTTCAAAATTTGATGAGCATTATAAAAATTTATCAGGTTTAAGTCTGCAATGTTTCCCCAAGGAGAGAATCCTGTATTGCAGTACTACGGTCGAATTGTCTGATCATCTTACATCACTGCTCTACGGACTTTGTGTCGTGCTGGTGGTCGCCAGAAGCCAGCACGAGTTGAGCCAAATTTACCAGTTGAAGGAAAAATTGAAAGATCGTTTGATCATTTTAATTCTTGACAGCAGCATCGATGATACGGCCCCCGAGGCCATCAGGTTGTATCCGCGATATATGACACATACGAAACGTGACTACAACGACATCCTTTTAATACTAAACAAAATGGTAAGTAATATAAAATTTAAAATCAAAGGAGGACGGAATGGCTGATCATGTTGACAGCATGAATAAAGCAGTGGCCGACATGACAATTAAAACAGGTAAGTATCTGACTTTCTTGTTAGAGTCGGAGGAGTATGGAATCGGCATTCTCAAAGTCAAAGAAATAATCGGTATGTTGCCGATTACGTCTGTTCCCAGAACGCCGGATTTTGTCAAAGGTGTTATAAATTTGAGGGGAAAAGTAATTCCGGTCATTGATCTTCGCTCAAAGTTCGACATGAAATCGATTTCTTATAATGACAGAACCTGCATCATCGTCGTTGAAATTGACGCGTCACAGTCCACTGTATTGATCGGCATCGTGGTGGATACCGTCTCCGAGGTTTTAAACATAAAAGAGGATGAAATCGAGGAAACCCCGGCGTTCGGTACCAAACTGGATACACGGTATATCCTGGGCATGGCCAAACAGGAGGGGACGGTTAAAATTTTGTTGAATATAGACAAGGTCCTTTCTTCGAGCGAAATGGCCACCATCCAACATGCATCATAAATACGGATTCAAACAATAAAGGAGTTGAAGATGAAAAACTTAAGTCTGGGATTAAAAATTACATATGGATTTGCAGTGCTGATTGTCATTGCCATTGCCCTTGGTTTAATGGCTATTGTGAATATGCGAGGCGTAGGGACAAAAAGCACCATGCTGGCAGATGAGTATATACCCGAAGTTGCCATTGCCATGGAATTAAACAATGCGGCCAAGCAGGTCATGTATGCAATGAGAGGATATGGGCATACGGAAGATCCAACGTATTATCAACAGGGAGAAGCCGCAATGGGGTCTGTGGATGCGGCCCTGCAAAAAACGCGTGAACTCGCAGAGACCGCCCAGAATTTAAAAGCGCTTAAAGCCCAGGTTGACACCGCCTCCAAGGCTGTTGAGACCTATAAAACTTTAATGAAGCAGACCGTTGATACCATCGCCAAGCTTGCTGCCAACAGGCAGACACTAGACGAGTCAGCCCGAAAGTACATGTCAAATTCAGCTGATTTTTTAACCGGCCAAAACGCAAAATTCAAAACAGACCTGGAACAGCGTCAGCAAAAGATTAAACTGGCCACAGACCTGGTCCATATCGGTTCCAGCTTCAGGGTGACCAACTTTAAAGCCCAGGCAGCCAATGATCCAAGGCTTATGGAAAAAGCGATGTCCCAACTGGATACTGTTGCCGAACCCATAAATGATTTAAGGTCTATGATACGGGACAGCGCAGATATTCAAAGACTGAAAGCCATTCAGTCCGCAGCACAAACTTACCAGAAAGCCATCAAGCAATTTATGAATGCGTTTAATCAGGACCGGTCCACAGACAAAAAAGAGTTGAATAAGTACCTGGATCAGATGGATGAAAGTGCCGGCATCTATGTATCAAACTGCGATGCTTTTCTTGAAGGACAGCACGAAAAGCTGAACAGGGACATGCTTGAAAGAAACGCGAAAATCACACTGGTAAACGATATTATCACCCTTGGAAATGAAACCCGCATCGGTGCATTCAAATCCCAGGCATTACGCAGCCCTGAAGTCATTAAAAACGCGTTAAAAAATTTCCCGATAATAGATCGAAAATTTGAGGAGTTGGAAAAAATTACACGGCTTCCTGAGGATTTGAGGCGGATTGAAGAGATTAAAGCCGCCGGGCAGGAATATCAGACAGCCATGAACGATTTTCTTCATAACTGGCTCACAATGCAGGATATAGCGGCCCAACGCCGGATTGCCGGCCACGAAGTTGGCGATGCCTGTACAACCATGGCAAATGCGGGAATGAGTGCAACAGACACAATTGCCCAGGACGCTGAGAAAGCGCTTTCAAGATCTTCCGTTTTCATGATTGCTGGCCTGATCGTTGCGCTTATCGTCGGTATTTTTTCCGCATTTTTTATTACACGCAGCATTACCAAGCCCATCAACAAAATCATTGCCGGGCTTAACGAAGGTGCCGTCCAGGTGGCTTCGGCATCCGGGCAGGTCTCTTCCTCCAGCCAATCCATGGCTGAAGGGGCGTCCCAGCAGGCCGCCTCCATTGAAGAGACCTCTTCATCCATGGAGGAGATGTCCTCAATGACCAAGAAAAACGCCCAGAATGCAACCCATGCCGATGGGCTGATGAAAGACGCCAATGCGGTTGTGAAGACCGCCGGCCAATCCATGGGAGAACTAACCAGCTCCATGGAAGAAATTTCCAAAGCCTCGGAAGAAACATCAAAAATTATAAAAACCATTGATGAAATCGCATTTCAAACAAACCTGCTGGCCTTGAACGCGGCCGTAGAAGCGGCCCGGGCCGGCGAGGCCGGAGCCGGCTTTGCGGTAGTGGCCGATGAAGTCAGAAACCTGGCCATGCGGGCGGCCAATGCCGCCAAAGATACAGCAGCACTTATAGAAGACACGGTGAAAAAGGTCAATGATGGTTCCGATATCGTTTCTTCAACCAGTGAGGCCTTTTCCAAAGTGGCAGAGAGTTCGGCCAAAGTGGGTGCCCTGATCGCTGAAATTTCCGTGGCATCAACCGAGCAGTCCAATGGCATCGAAGAGGTGAACAATGCCATCAGTGAAATGGATCGTGTTGTTCAGCAAAATGCCGCAAATGCCGAAGAATCCGCATCTGCCGCAGAGGAGATGAGCGCCCAGGCCGAGCAGCTCAAGGAGTATGTGGACAATTTGATCATGCTGGTTTCCGGCAGCAAAAATTCCACCCAGGTCATGGGAACTTACCATGCAGGCAAGCCTGTCCCCAAACAAATACCAGGCAAGGTTAAAGCTAAGGTAAAGCGCACAGATCACCATTTTAATTCAGCCCGTCCGGATCAGATCATTCCATTTGATGAAGACGAAACGTTTGAAGACTTTTAATATGTAATAGAGAACTGTTCCGGCACAGGGTTGAAACGAATTGTTCAAGCCCTGTGCCGGGCAGTATTCTTATTATTCTTTCAAGAACTTTAAAATTGGGAAATGCCAATGTCTTATGAAAGTATAATCGCAATGACGGAAAGGCTGGCATCAGAATTGATTTTATCCGACGCTGACAAGCCGGACTCCATCAAAAAAATGTTGCCCATTCTCAAAAGCTTACACACCCAGTGTAAAGAGCAGGGCCTTCACTCCCAGGCGGAACAGATTCTGAAGGCCAAACACATTATTGATGCCATAGTAAGTAATGAAACGGAACCTAAAGGACCTTTGTTGGCAGATCTTGACATAATTGTTTCAAATTTCAGCGAAGAACTGAATACCCTCTACCCCACGGAAAATAAAGAATTAGTTAACCGGAAGGCCCTTGAGACCGACGGCCAGGCCCAAAACGGTGAATATAAAGATTTAGAGGCGAAATTGAATGAGCTTTCAATGCTCATTGCCGGTTTTTGTCCGGGCAAAGAAATTGATATGGAAGAAATAATCCATAACGTCGAGGATCTTATCAAAAGATCTGAAAATATTCAGCCGTCATCCTTTTACGATATTTCAAATTTATTAAAAAAATACCTGGAGAATATGTCTTTTGGGTCGATGTGCACCACAAAGCCCATTGAAGAAGGCATTTTGCTGTTAAAATCCATATTAAGTTATTTAAAGAAAAAAGAGCCTTTTACCTTCGACTATTCGGATGTACTTGAACTCCTTGAAGAAAGTCTTGTTGCCACAGAACAATCCGATGACTGTCCCGATGAAAGTACAACAGAGCTGGAAGAACCTGAGTCCGCATCGGAAAAGATACTTCAGAAGCTGTCAGACGATGATATCGAAATTTTGACTGATTTCATATCCGAGGCCGAGGATAACCTTAATAATATTGAAGTGTCTCTGATTGAACTGGAGCAGGATCCTGAAAACACTGATATCATAAACGATATTTTCAGACCCTTTCACACAATCAAAGGGGTCTCCGGATTTTTATCTCTGGGAAAAATCAACCGGCTTTCCCATGCCACGGAGAACCTGCTGGACAGTGCCAGAAGCGGTGATTTTATCATTAATCATTCTGCCACGGATGCCATTCTGGAATCCGTTGATTTACTGAAAAAACTTATCGACAGCGTAAAACAAGGCCTCTTCAAAGGATGTCGACAGGAGGACGGCCATATCGATGTCGATTTTTTAAGGGATAAGCTTAACAAGCTTCAGATCTCTTTGACTAAAGGGGAAAAGGAGCCTTTGGGTGAGATTCTGGTTCGAAGAAATAATCTTAAGGCCCAGGACATTGATGACGCACTGGAAATACAGAAAAAAAATCCCGAGAAAAAATTTGGCGAAATCCTGATCGAAGATCAAAAGGTTGCTCCCGCCCAGGTTGCGTCTGCGCTGATGGAACAGTCTGCAACTAAAAAAAGAGTGGACTCTCAAGTTAAGGTCAGCACCCAGAAGCTGGATGACCTTGTTGATTATGCCGGAGAGCTTGTGATTGCGCAGTCTATGCTGCGGCAGCAAACCATGGAGAATCCTGCTTTAAGCCAGACCGTTTCACAACTGGGACAGATTGTAAACAACATGCAGAATATTGCCATGTCCATGCGGATGATACCTATTAAAGCCACGTTTATGAAAATGATCCGCCTGGTGAGGGATCTGTCCCGCAAGTCCGGCAAGCAAATCAATCTCTCCATGGCCGGTGAAGACACTGAGATTGACAGGAATGTCGTGGATGCCCTTTATGAACCCATGGTTCATATGATCAGGAATGCCTGTGATCACGGCATTGAATCAGTGCAGGAACGTAAGGAAAGCAATAAAGACCAGCAGGGAAACATTGATCTGCGGGCCTACCACAAGGGCGGTAATATTGTCATTGAGATTGAAGACGACGGCAAAGGCCTTGACCGGGAAAAAATATTTGAAAAGGCGACCGCCACCGGGTTGATTACCGGAGACGAACAGATGACGGACGCCCAGGTTTTTAGTCTGATTCTTGAGCCGGGATTCTCAACAGCAAAGCAGATTACCGATGTCTCCGGCCGGGGCGTAGGCATGGATGTGGTTAAGGCGGGTATTGAAAAATTTCGTGGGCATTTGAATATTGAATCCCAAAAGGGGCGCGGAACACGGTTTATTATCAGTCTGCCCTTAACCTTGGCCATAATTGACGGCATGCTGGTCAGGGTGGATGATGAAAGATACGTTATTCCAACCATTGCAATTCAAAAGGCTTTCAGGCCGGGTCCGGGTGAATATTTCACCGTTGAGGGAAAAGGAGAGATGGTCAAAGACCGTGGTCGCCTGGTTCCCCTGGTCCGATTGAATGAGATCTATGGGACGAGTGATAATATGCCTCCCGTTGAAGAGAGTCTGGTTGTGGTGGTCGAGTCCAAAGAGGAGAAACGCGCTTTTCTCATTGATGAACTTTTGGGTAAAGACGAGTATGTTATCAAAAATCTCGGCGGGAATATGGATAATATTCAGGGTATTGCAGGCGGTGCCATTCTGGCGGACGGAAAGGTGGGACTGATTTTAGATGTACATGGTGTTTTCTCCATTGTTTCGGAAAAATAGAGCCTGCGGCGTTAATGAGATGAGGATATGAACATATGAAACAAATTGTCGGCGTTGCAGATATGAAAGTAAGCAATAATCCTGAAGATGATGTCGTGACATACTCTCTTGGATCATGCATAGGCCTGGTCATTTATGATCCGGTCGCAAGGGTTGGAGGGATCCTTCATTATATGCTGCCGGAATCCTCCATAGACAAAGAAAAGGCCACCCAAAAGCCTTATATGTTCGCAGATACCGGCATTCCCCGCTTATTTAAAACCGCGTACGCATTGGGCGCCCAAAAAGCCAGGATAAAAATATTTGTAGCAGGCGGTGCCGAAATCCTTGATCAGAACGGATTTTTCAATATAGGCAAACGAAATTACATGGCTTTAAGAAAAATGTTTTTCAGAAACAAGGTGATGATCGACAAACAGGAAGTCGGGGGAAATATAAACCGTACTGTCAGGATTGAAATTGCATCCGGAAATATTTTTTTAAAAACATCAGGGTCACAGGAAGTAAAAATATGACAACTCTGGATAAAATGATTGCTGAAATCAAGGATCTTACGCCCATACCGGCGGTTGCCGCCCTTCTTCTGGACGTTGCGGAAAAGCCGGACAGTTCAATGGAAGATATTGCCGAAATAATCCAATATGATCCAATCATGACCGTGGACATTCTGAAAACATGCAACTCGGCGTACATGGGGTTAAAGCAACCTGCTGAATCAATTCAAGACGCCGTAAGTATGCTGGGTATTGACCGGATCGTTGAGCTGGCACTGGTGAAATCAAGCGCCAAAGTTCTGACCACAGCCCCCCAGGGGTACGGTCTGGCCCATGGGGATCTGTGGCGCTATTCCATCGCTTCGGCCATCATCGCCAAACAGGCGGCGGTGCGTTTGGGGTTAAAGAATAAAAGTACGATTTTTACTGCGGCCCTGATCAAAGACATTGGTAAAATTATATTGGAAAAATATGTGTCCAAGGATTTTAATAAGATCAACGCGCTTGTCAAAACACAAGGCTACAGCTTCAGGGAGGCTGAAAAGAAAATACTGGGTATTGATCATGCAGAGCTTGGTGCTTTGATTGCCAAAACCTGGCAGTTCAGCCCCCGCATGATTAAACTGATCCGCCACCATCATCTTAGCGATGACAGCATGATGAAAGATAAAGAGGTGGCTGCGGTATATCTGGCAGACTGCATCTGTATGATGATGGGAATCGGTGTGGGTGCAGACGGCCTGTCATACCGATTTAAAGATCAGTTAATGAAAAATCACGGCATTACCCACTCGGATATCACCAAGCTGATGGCTGAATTTGGTGTTAATATGCATGAAGTGAAAATTTTATTGAAAATGGCTTAAACATAAAAGGGAATCAAATGTCTTATTCAATACTGATTGTGGATGATTCAATGCCCATGAGAAGCGTTTTGAAACGTACCCTTGCAGCAGCAGGATATGTCAGTTCCAAGATCTTTGAGGCTGCCAACGGCAAGGAGGCGCTAACAATTCTGTCAGGGGAGTGGATAGATGTGATCCTGACCGACTACAACATGCCGGAAATGAACGGGCTTGATTTTTTAAAACAGGTAAAAGCCGAGGCTTTGTTCAAAGAGCTTCCCGTGGTTGTCATTTCAACCGAAGGCAATGATTTAAAAATCAAAGAATTTATGGACGCCGGAGCCTCTGGATATATTACCAAACCGTTTTCCCCTGAATCACTCAGGGATTTAATTGTCAGCATACTTGGAGAAGCAGACTATGAAGAAATCATTGATGGAACACAGGATAACACAGATAATGGAGGCGATGACCAGTTCGATTTCTGAAGTGATGGAGAGCATGTTTTTTATGCCCGCGGATATTGGCCCAGAAGCACTGTTCAAAGATGCGCAGATCAACCCCAATGACGCATTGGCATGCCGGCTCAGCTTTACCGGGGATATCTCGGGCAACCTGGTCATTGTCTCTCCGGATTCGCTTGTTTCGGAGCTTGCGTCCAACTTCATGGGAGAATCTAAAGACCAATTGAGTTGGGAACAACAGTGCGGAACACTGACTGAAATGCTAAATATGGTTTGTGGAAATGCCCTGCGAAAAATAAAAAGCAAATTGCCCTTTGCCTTGGGTTTACCTGAAATGATTGCCTGTACCGATCTTAATGACACCTTAGAATGCCAGTTGATCGAGATCATGGATGAGCGATTGGCTCTGATATTGACCATGGATGCAGCGTAGCAAGGGCTGGGAGCCTTTCAATGTCAAAAGAGATAAAAGTTCTTGTGGTTGATGACTCTGCTGTTGTCAGAAAGGTGTTCAAAGAGGAGCTGTCCAGGCATAAAGGGATCACAGTCATTGATACGGCCCCAGATCCCTACGTCGCCCGGGAAAAAATTGTACGGTTAAAACCGGATGTCATCACCCTTGACATTGAAATGACGCGTATGGATGGCATTACCTTTTTAAAAAAACTAATGAAATATTATCCTTTGCCCGTCATCATTGTCAGTTCTTTGAGTACAAAAGGAAGTCAGCTGGCCATGGAGGCTTTAGCCATCGGAGCCCTGGAGGTGATGGCTAAACCCAACGAAGCCTATTCCGTGGGAGATGTCAGTATCCAGCTTGCTGAAAAAATCAGGGCAGTCCATGGGGTTAAATTTACACGGAATGGGGAAAATAGATCTTTAAACACCCGGACAAAGGACGCTGCCATTTACCAGGCAAAGACGGCCCATAATGTTATCGCCATAGGTGCGTCAACCGGAGGCACCAAAGCAATTACAACTGTCCTGACGCAGATACCGCGAAATACGCCCGGCATTGTTGTTGTACAGCATATGCCGGCTCAATTTACCAGCGCCTTTGCCCAGCGGCTGAATGAACTGTGCCAGATCCGGGTAAAAGAGGCTGAAAATGGAGATCCCGTGACACCGGGAACAGCCCTTATCGCTCCGGGCAATTATCACATGGTTTTAAAATCACGGGGCACAGGGTATTGCGTGCAGATTAAAACAGGGCCCCTTGTTCACTATCAGCGCCCGGCTGTGGATATCCTGTTTAGATCTACAGCAAGAGCGGCCGGAGCCCGCGCTTTGGGTGTTATTTTGACCGGTATGGGTAAAGACGGTGCACAAGGCCTGCTTGAAATGAAAAATGAAGGTGCGGTGACCATTGCCCAGGATAAAAATTCAAGCGTGGTCTATGGCATGCCCAAGGAGGCCCGCATGATCGGTGCGGTGGATTATGTGGAAGATATTAACAATATAGCAGGAAGGGTTCGCTCTATTTTAAATAATTGCAGTTGTATGACCTATGCAAAGGGGGGAGTATGATTGACAGTTATAAATTTAATAAGCCACCCTGGCAGGCCAGTCCGTTGAAAGAAAAAAGAGCCATGCAGAAATTGACTGGGCAGGGAATCGGTGCATCAAAGCTGCCGAGGGAAAAGAATACTGAGCTTCAAAATGCAAAAAAACTGTTATGCATGGAGAGATCCCATCGAAAAAGGCTTGAAACCGAACTTCGAAAAAAGAATGAATACATTGATACGCTCCATGACTCTGTGCTGGGTATGTTTCAGTACCATGATATGTCACAGACACTGGAGGCTATTATCATACGGGCTTCCAGATTGACCGGAATTCCAGACGGTTTTATCTACATCTATGATTATGGCACCCGTGGACTTGAACTTAAAGCCGTCTGCGGGGGGTATAAAAAATTAAAAGACACCGGTTTCCCACCTGGACATGACATTGCCAAAATGGTTTGGGAATCGCGTAAAACCATGCAAACCGATGATTGGCAGGCATTGGCGGAAAACAATGACAGTGATGAATTTAAGTTTGTCAGAGCAATGGTCGTCGTTCCCCTGGGTTCAGAAGAAAATATTGCGGGGATCCTTGGGCTCAGCCAGCATACAGCCGGGATAAAAATTGAACACAATTCAGTAGAAATACTTGAGCAATTTGCGGGCCTGGCCTCCCTTGCCATTGACAATGCCCGACGATTCAAAAGCTTAACTGATGAATTTCATAAAAGAGATCACACGGAAAAAGAAAACCGTCAGATGGAAAACCGCCTTCACCACTCCCAGAAGATGGAAGCAATTGGTACATTAGCGGGGGGGATTGCACATGATTTTAACAATATTTTATTTCCGGTCATCGGTTTTTCCCAAATGATGATAAATGATCTGCCGGAAAACAGTATCATGAAAAATCAGGTTCAATCTGTGCTTGATGGTGCGCTGCGGGCCAAGAATCTGGTTCAGCAGATTCTGACATTCAGTCGTGAGACAGAGCATGAATACCGGCCGTTGAAGTTACAGTTAATCGTTAAGGAAGCATTGAAACTGGCCCGGGCATCCCTGCCGTCTACCATTCGCATTACATCAAACATACCCAAAGACCTCAGCATGGTTATGGCTGATCCGACCCAGATCCACCAGATCACCATGAACCTGTTGACCAATGCCTTCCATGCCATGGAAGAAAACGGGGGCGAATTGTCTGTGGCCATAAGTGAGGTCTTGGTCACGGAATCTGACCCGCCGGTTCCTAAAATGTTTCCAGGCGATTATCTGTGTCTTACAATCAAAGACACGGGGTGTGGTATGGACAAACAAACCATTTCACGTATTTATGAGCCCTATTTTACGACTAAAAAGAGTGGAAAAGGGAGCGGGTTGGGGCTATTTGTGGTGCACGGAATTGTAAAAAATCTGCATGGAGACATTTGTGTTCACAGCTCTCCTGGAAAAGGCTCTTCTTTTTCTGTCTATTTGCCCAAATTTGTAGATAAACAGGAAAACAACAATCATGCAACCCGATCAGCCTCTTCGCTAAAGGGCTATGAAAGTATTTTGCTGATCGATGATGAAAAAGCGATTTTATCCATGGTGACACAAATGTTCACCCGGTTGGGATACCAGGTCACAGCATTTGATAAAAGTGTGGATGCATTGTCCTGTTTTGAATCGTCCCCCCATGAATTTGACCTTGTTATTACGGATTTAACCATGCCTGATATCACCGGTGATAAAGTCGTGTCACATATAAAATCCATTCGCCAAGAGATCCCGGTCATTTTATGTACAGGCTTCAGCGAAAAAATGGTGAATATTAAGATAACCGGACCAAAACCGGATAAGGTGTTGATGAAGCCTTCAGGAAAAGATGAACTTTTATGCAGTGTTCGTACGCTTCTGGATCAGTCACTCCAGATGAATCAACACTGTTAACGCCCGGAGAAAGGAGAAAAAATGGATAAAAAAACTGAAATCATATCGGGGTTCTCCGCACTGTTTTCAAAAGAAGAAATTTTATGCATTATTGATGGTTTACCCATTGCGGTGGCGGTGATTGACGCGGAGTGGAAACTTGCCTTGGCCAATAAAATGGTCTGCAGGTTTGTCAACAAAAATAACGATGAGCTGGTTGGTGGTATCGGAGGGGGGGCTTTGGGCTGTATTCATTACGAAGATAGCCCTGAAGGCTGCGGGTTTGGGAAAGAGTGTCTTAAATGTAAATTAAGAATAACGGTGGATGATACTCTTAAAAACGGCAGAAGCCATTTTATGGTTGAGACATCAATGGTCTTCAGGTCCATTGGACGCAGGTATTTGAGAATTACAACCCAACCCTTGATGTTTCAAGAAAAAAATGGAGCGCTGCTGTTCATTGAGGATGTTACACCGGTAAAAAAATATGAACGTTCAGAAATAGAAAAGGAAAAACTGACAGCTATGATTCGTTTGGCCGGTGCAATATGCCACGAAATCAACCAGCCTTTAATGGCAATTCTGGGTTTTTCGGAGCTGTTAATGGACGACCTCCACCACGGGCAGGTTCAGGATTCAAATGTTTATGAAATTAAAGAACAGGCAGAACGGCTCAAAGATATTACCAACAAGCTGATGGCGATTACACACTATAAAACAAAGGCCTATTTGAATTCCGAAATAATAGATCTTGACGCCGCATCTTCAATTACCGGAACCGATTTCAATCTTGAGGAGGACAAGTGATGGAAAAGAATAAAATACTGGTCGTTGATGATGAGGCTCCCATTTTAAGGCTTCTTTCCCAACTGTTCACCAAAGCCGGATATGATGTATCCACAGCCGAAAATGCAAATGATGCTTTAAAATATATTGAAGAGGAAAATATTATCGTCATGTTCTTCGATTTAAATATGCCTGTGATAAACGGTATGGAATTATGCCGGCAAGTCAAAAGCCTGAAACCCATGTCAATTATATATGCCATTACCGGCTATGCGTCTTTATTTGAATTGTCCGAATGCCTTGACGCAGGTTTTGAAGACTACTTTAAAAAACCGGTGAATATGTCGACTTTGCTGAAAACCGCTGAATCCGCGTTTGAAAAAGTGAACCGCTGGAAAAAAATGTAAGAGTTGGGCTAAAAATGAATTCAATACTATTTAAACCAAGAGAGCTGACTGAATTAAAAGACCTTGTGTATAAAACCTGTGGTATCAATCTTCATGATGGCAAACTTGAATTGTTAAAATCCAAGGTTGCCAAACGAATGCGTTTAACCCAGATGGATGTTCAGCAATATTTATCACATCTAAGGTCAAATGAACGCGAAGTGATTGAATTTATAGATACAATAACAACAAATCACTCCTTTTTTTACAGGGAAAATAAAAGTATTGAATATATTGTCAGGCAGTTTGACCACCATCCTAAAAAAGAGACAAAACATTTTAAAATATGGTGTGCAGCCTGTTCAACCGGCGATGAACCGTATAGTGCTGCCGTACAGTTAAAAGCCCTGGGTCTTTCTTTTTCTATTCTGGCCACGGATATATCCCATTCTGTACTCCAGGTGGCCCAGAGGGGGATATACAAAAATGATAAAGTCAAAAATGTTCCTCTACCTGTTTTGCATCGGTTTTTCCAGAAAGGGACTGAAAAGTATAAGGGGCATTTAAAAATCAAAAATGAAATCCGCCAGCATATTACTTTTAAGAAATTTAATTTGATTTCAGACCGAATCCCGGGTTCGGATTTTGATGCCGTGTTATGCAGAAACGTAATGATCTATTTTACTCATCAAACCAGTGAAGCTGTAGTTAATAAATTATACCATGCTTTATCGACCAACGGCTTTTTTGCCATTGGCAACGCTGAAAGTCTGATGAATATGAAACATCGTTTTAAGGCTGTGGCCGGAATTCCAAGCCTTTATGTGAAATGATTTCATAAATAGTGAGAAATTGTTTGGAGGAAAGATGACAAACGAAGACTCAATTCAAAGGCAAGTCCAGCAAATTGCAGCAACCTTAGGCGCCAATATCCAACGGTATCATGATCGACTCCATGAATTGAAGCGGTTGGCACAGATGCTCTTCTTGAATATCCAGGCGGAAGATAACGATATTGAAAACTGGTTTCTGGATGATGGTTTTGGCATTGATAATGACGGTTTCTGGTTAAGTCAGCCGACATTAAAAGCCTTTCGGGAAAAACGTGCGCCAAAAGATATAATCTCATATTCCTGGCATCCTGATGTGGTCAGCAATAAGGAGGCCTGTTTCCGAATGTTCGCGTTGAGAAATATCGGCCCATGCCTTAAAGAGATATGGGACAGCATGCCTGGCACATCCTGGATTTACTATCAAGATATCAGCAATACATCTATACAATTTCCATATATTGATCAATGCACTGCCATCACACCGGAGTTTGACTGGCGCACTTATCATACCTATCAATCTGTCTGTCCTCAAAACAATCCGGACGGACGAATTCAGTGGACCAGGCCGACAATTGATTATGCAGGAGAGGGCCTTATCCTATCCGTTTCCATCCCGGTAAATGTACAGAGCCGCTTTCTCGGATTATGGAGTATTGATCTGCCCATGAAAACTCTTTATCCGGAGTTCGTATTTGACACTCTTTTGGAGGGACAGGTTAATTTCATTGTGGACCGGGACGGGCTCCTGGTCGCCCATCCTAACATTCAAACCCGGATTGATAGTGAAAAAGGAAGCATTTCCCAGATCCACTTCCATGAACTTGGGGCCGAATTTCAATCCTTGTCGGCCTTGGAGTTACTCCGAAAAAAAAGCGGACGATTTGAACTTAATCCAGAAACTGACTCTGAGTTGATAGGATATTATCATGCCATTCCAGGCATCCATTGGTTATTGTTTTGTGTTTTTCCCCGTCAAGCCATGGAAGATGTGATCAGCCGAAAAATAAAAACGGCTTTTGAGAAGGTTAAATCCGGAGACTTTTCATATCGTCTCGATGGATTGCCGGACATTAAGTCCGGTAAGCTTGTTACAGACGGGTTTAACGAAATGGCCGATGCATTGGAAAAACAAAGGAAAAAACAAAACATAATCCAGAAAGAAAAGGATCTGCTTGAAGAAAGAATCCGGCATTATCAGAAAATGGAGGCCATTGGCACCCTTGCCGGCGGCATTGCCCACGATTTTAACAATGTTTTATTTCCCATTCAGGGCTATGCTGAAATGTTTTTAGAAGAGCTTCCCAAAGAAGATCCTAAATATGAAATGGCAAATGAAATTTATAGGGCATCTTCCAGAGCCAAAGAACTCATTGAGCAGATTTTGACGTTTAGTCGCCAAGGGGAAACGAAACAACAGATTGTATCGTTCCAAATCATTATTAAAGAGGCGTTAAAACTGTTAAGGTCAACAATTCCCAAAAATATTGTGATTCAGCAAAAGGTCACTCCCCAGTGCCGGCCGGTTTTTGCCGATCCCACCAATCTTCACCAGGTCGTCATGAATCTTTGCACAAATGCCTTTCATGCAGTCCAGGAAAACGGGGGAACGATTGCTGTTGCTTTAGAAGAAGTGCTGGTCACCGCAGACGGCCAGTACGGCATTGCCGGTTTAATTGCCGGCGACTACATCCGCCTGACAGTCTCCGACACAGGATGCGGCATGGATAAAAGCACGTTGGAGCAGATATTCAACCCTTATTTTACAACCAAAAAAGAGGGAAAAGGGACCGGACTGGGCCTTTCTATTTCATATGGTATTATAAAAAAGCTCAATGGAGACATTAAAGTATATTCCGAGCCTGGCAAAGGAACGACCTTTCATGTCTACATACCGGTGAGCAGCATAAACAAGGTCGAGGAGCCGGGGGAAAATATCAGCATTGCAAAAGGAACAGAGAGAATTCTGCTCATCGATGATGAGGGGAGCATCGCTCAAATGGGGAAAAAAGTGTTGGAGAAATACGGTTATCATGTTTCTGCTTTTACCAGCAGCATTGAAGCTCTGAAAACCTTTGAACAGGATCCTGCTTCCTATGACCTCATACTCACGGATATGACCATGCCGGACATGACAGGAGATATACTGGTACAACATACCAAACGCATTAAAAAAGACGTACCTGTTATTATATGCACCGGATTCAGTGAGAATATTTCCAATGGGAATTATTTAGAGAAGGGCGCCGACGAATTCCTTATGAAGCCTGTTGCCATTCATAAACTGATTGGTGCAATCAGAGAACAGTTGGATAAATCAAAAGATGAATAGAAGTGTTGTCTTCTTACGTTCTGTTGACATTTTAACGTAAACATATCAAAGCTGCAGCAAATCGAACAAAATACATATAATTTTTTGCCCATTTTTCAAACCGGGAGAAAACCCGACGGAATTGTTTCAGCTTGCCAATAAAACGCTCAATAAGATTACGTTCTTTATAGATATGCTTGTCATATTCCCGGGTAACTTTCGGTTTGATTTGGGGGGAATAACAGGAATAATCTCCTGTTTCTTAAGCTGTTCAATCAGTTTATCTGCGTCATAAGCTCTATCCATCAATGCATATGTAGCCCGTATCCCTTCAATAAGAGTATAGGCTTGGGTTACATCGGCTGCCTGTCCACCTGTGAGAATGAAATTGAGCGAATTTCCGAGAGCATCGCACATCACGTGAATTTTTGTTGTAAAGCCGCCTTTAGAGCGCCCAAGAGCCTGATCAGGAAGATTACTATACACTGTTCCACTTGCCCCTGTCTGGTGGCAGTAATCGCCACTGCGCACCACTGCGAAGAACCCGAAGGACTGCTTCAATGGAATCTTTCATTCAACCACCGTTTTTTTGACTAAATTTTCTTCAATCAACGCATTATCATAATTGCATTTTCTTAGTGTATGTAATTTTTATTCTTAGCCAATGTCCAATGAGAGTGCTGCAGCAGGATACTTCCAGGCAGGTTCAGGAGCGCCGAGCAAAACAGACGCTCCTAATGGTATGGTGTCGTATCATGGTTGATTAAAAGCAGGGGGGCTTGCGTCAAGATTTCGTATTAAGGGACAAGAATTCCGCCATGGATTAAAAATCAATGGAACCCGGGGTGCGTGGAAAGGCAATCACATCCCGTATGTTGGAAATCCCGGTGATCATCATCAAAAAACGTTCAAATCCCATGCCAAAACCTGCGTGGGGTACGGTGCCGAACCTGCGGGAATCCAGGTACCACCAGTAGGCATCCTTATCAAGGTTCATCTCATCCATCCGGGCTTCCAGGCGGTCCAGGCGTTCTTCTCTCTGGCTTCCCCCGATGAGCTCGCCAATGCCCGGGACCAGAAGATCCATGGCCGCCACGGTTCTGCCGTCATCGTTCATGCGCATGTAAAAGGGTTTGATCTGTTTGGGATAATCTGTAAGGAATACCGGGGTGTTAAAATGCTCTTCAGCCAGAAACCGCTCGTGCTCGGACTGCAGATCAATGCCGTATTCAACGGGGTATTCAAATGTTTTGCCGCAGGTTTTTAAAATTTCCACGGCATCCGTGTAGGAGAGCCGGGCAAAGGGTTTATGGACAATGGTTTCCAGTCTGGGGCCCAAAGTTTTGTCCACAAAATTCATGAACAGGCCCAGATCCTCTTTGCAGTGCGTCATGGCATGGCTGACCAGATACTTAACCAGCTCTTCGGCATGGTCCATATCTCCTTGAAGATCACAGAAGGCCATTTCCGGTTCCAGCATCCAGAATTCTGCGGCATGGCGCCGGGTATTGGAGTTTTCCGCCCTGAAGGCCGGGCTGAAGGTATATACATCGCCCAGGGACAGGGCAAACATTTCGGCTGAGAGCTGGCCCGATACAGTGAGATTGGCTTCCCGGCCGAAAAAGTCCCTGGAAAAATCCATTTTCCCCAGTTTCCGGACATCAGACGGATCAAGTCCTGTAACCCGGAACATCTCACCTGCGCCTTCGCAGTCGGAACCTGTGATCAAGGGGGAGTGAAGATAAAAAAATCCTTTTTCCAGATAAAAGGTGTGAATGGCCTGGGCCATCCGGGATCTGATCCTGAACGCGGCTCCGTATTTGTTGGTCCGGGGCCGAAGGTGGGCAATGCTGCGCAAAAATTCGTCTGTATGCCGTTTTTTTTGTAACGGATAATTTTCCGGCGCAATGCTGATGACATCCACGGCCGTGGCCTGGATTTCCCATTTCTGACCCTTGCCGGGAGATTCAACCAGTTTCCCGGTTACACCGGCCGCGGAACCTGTGGTTAGTTTTTCCACCTCACTGTATCCAGAAAGATCGCTTCCGGCGATCACCTGAATGTTGGCCAGGCAGGACCCGTCATTAAGTTCAATAAAACAAAAATCCTTTGCGTCCCTTTTGGTCCGGACCCATCCCTGTACAAAGACCTGCCCCGGTGAGGCGGGCATATCCAGAACTGCCTTTATCTTGGTTCTTTTCATTGCAATTTCCGTTTTAAAAATATATATTTGATAATTTTCAAACAGGTAAACTAAAGGTTAGAATATAAAGAAAATCAGTATCATGCACGAACAAAATTATCAATACATCCTTAACCGGGTCCAGACCCCGACCCGGTATTCCGGCAATGAAATCAACACAGTGAAAAAAGACCTGTCCCGGGTTAATCTGACCTTTGCCCTGGCCTTTCCGGACCTGTATGAAATAGGGACATCCCACTTTGGGCTTCAAATTCTTTATTCCATTTTAAACAGCCGGGAAGATATTGCCGCAGAACGGTTCTTTACCCCGGCCCCGGACATGGAAGCCCTGATGCGGGAAAAAAAGGTGCCCTGTCTCTCCATGGAGACCCGGACGCCCCTGGGGCAATTTGACATCATCGGTGTGAGCCTTTTGTATGAACTCAATTTCACCAACATTCTGACTCTGTTTGATTTGTCCGGTATCCCCTTTTACGCGGACCGGCGGGATACGGGTTTCCCCTTGATCATTGCCGGAGGTCCCTGCGCCTTTAACCCTGAACCCCTGGCTGATTTTTTCGATGCCTTTGTCATCGGTGACGGAGAACAGGTCATCACGCAGGTGGCAGATGCTGTTATTGCTTTTAAGCGGGATGGCGACGGCAGTAAAAAAAGTTTGCTCAGGATACTTTCCGGAATAGAAGGTGTGTATGTACCCTGCTTTTTCACCGCATCCCGGGATGGTGATGGCCACCAGATTCTGAGCCCATGTTATGGGGATTACGCCCACATTAAACGTGCCATCTTGCCGGAACTGACCCTGGCCGATTTTCCCGTTTCACCCATTGTTCCCTTTGGAAAACCGGTGCATGACCGCCTGCGCCTGGAAATTGCCCGGGGGTGCTCCCGGGGATGCCGGTTCTGCCAGGCCGGAATGATTTACAGGCCTGTGCGGGAACGAAGTCTGAATGATCTTCTTGAGATCACAAAAGCGTCTCTGGCAGCCACGGGGTACTCGGATATCTCGCTTTTGTCGTTGAGTACCGGAGATTACTCCCAGTTGTCCACATTGATGGAAGAGCTTCTGATGCTCAGTCAGAACCAGTGCAATGCCATCAGCCTGCCGTCCATCCGTGCCGAAAAACTGACACCCCAGCTCATGGAGCTGATCAAAAGTGTTCGTAAAACCGGTTTTACCATTGCACCCGAGGCCGGAACCCAGCGTCTCCGGGACATAATCAATAAAAATCTTACCGAGGAAAGCATTGCAAAGACCGTTGAAAATGCTTTGTCTTTGGGCTGGAAGAACATTAAGCTGTACTTCATGACAGGCCTTCCATTTGAGCAGATGGATGACGTCCAGGGTATTGCCGATCTTTCCCGGCGACTGGCCTCCACCTACACCAAAGGAAGGCAGATGATCAACGTATCGGTGACCTGCTTTATCCCCAAAGCCCATACCCCGTTCCAGCGTCATGCCCAAATGACCCTGGAAGAGACCCGTGAAAAGCTGCAGTACCTGAAAGACAATCTGCGGCACCCCAAGGTCAATTTAAAATGGCAGGACCCGAAAATGAGTCTTTTAGAAGGGGTCTGGGCCAGGGGCGATCGGGCCCTGTCGTCTTTGCTTGTCAAGGCATTTGAGCTGGGATGCCGCCTGGACGGATGGAGTGACCATTTCAATTTCAGCCTGTGGGAGCAGGCCTTTGAAACCACGGGCATTGATCCGGCGTTTTATACCTCCCGCATAAGAGATCCCTATGAGCCGCTTCCCTGGGATCACATAGATTCCGGAATCAGCAAGGCGTTTTTGGACAGCGAATGTAAAAAAGCCGAAAATATGGACCTTACCCTGGACTGCAGGGAAAATTCCTGCACCGGGTGCGGCATTTGTAATTTTAAAACCATTGCGCCTGTACTTCAAAAAGGTGGTGCCGAAAAAGAAGCTTTTCCGGATAAAAGTCCGGATAAAAAGATGAATGGATCGCCGAACCACCTGCCGGACGATGCGTTTATCAAATATGAATTAAAATTTTCCAAGCTGGAAGACGCCAGGTTTTTCGGCCACCTGGAGATGGCCACCATCTTCGAGCGCGCTGTCAAGCGTACAGGTTTTGCTGTGAAATACTCCAGCGGGTTTAATCCCACCATGCGCATCTCCTTTGTCGCGGCCCTGCCTTTGGGAATGGAGAGCGAGCAGGAAACTCTTTATATCTATTTTGGAAAAGGATCCAAGCCCGAAAAAATCATGTCAGCTCTTAATTCCCAGTTGCCCCGGGGTATTGAGATTACAGACTGCACACTTTTCCGGAGATCACCGCAAAATCATTTCCCCCAGGACGCCTATCAGATTTCATTTCCCACGCCATGTCTCAGCCACTCCGAACTGGACCGCTTTCTGGCTCTGCCTGAATTTATGGTTGAAGATATCAGCAAAAAGGGTAAAATTCGAAAAACAGATTTGCGAAAAGCGCTTTCATCCGTCCGGCTGATCTCCCCTGTCTGCCTTGAAATGACGCTGACATCATATAATGAACGTATCGTCAGGCCTGCAGAGGTGTTGTCCAGAGGATTTGGTGTTGATGATGCGGTTGTCATGGATGCAAGAATAAAAAAACTAAAGAGTTAACTCAAATAGGCTAGAAGGATTTATTATGCTCAAAGAGCTTGTCGTCAATTGTGCGCCCCATGAGACCCGGGTCGCTCTGCTGGAAGACGGAACCATAGTTGAAGTTTTTAATGAACGCAGGGATGACACAAGTATTGCAGGTAATATATATAAGGCCAGGGTTCAGCGGGTGCTGCCGGGAATGCAGGCGGCGTTCGTGGATATCGGATTTGACCAGGCGGCATTTCTTTATGTGGATGATGTGCTGGATTCCGCCAGTCTTAAATTCTGCAGACGGCTTGAACAGGATTCGGATGCAGAAGAGCGGGATGCAGAAGAGCGGGATGATGAGGGGTTGACCGTTGATGAAATAGATGAAGACTCCGAGTCTTGGAAACCCCCCGCACCTGAATGCGCCATCGAGGGCCTTCTCATGGAAGGCCAGGAGATCCTGGTCCAGGTGGCAAAATCCTCCATCGGCTCCAAAGGCCCCCGGGTTACAACCCATATTTCCCTGGCCGGCAGATATATGGTGCTCATGCCCACGGTGGATCACATCGGCATTTCCAAACGGATCACCGACGAGACAGAACGCACCCGGCTGCGGGAGATGCTCAAAGAGCTGCGCAAAAATAATTTCGGCTATATTTTCAGGACCCAGGCCAAGGATATCGATGAAGACACACTGTCAAAAGAGATCGATTTTTTGAACAGTACCTGGCAGGATATCCAGGAGAGAAACCGAACCATTTCGGCCACAGCCCTGGTTTATAAAGATCTGAATGCCACCTTCCGGGCGGTGAGGGATCTGTTGGCCAATGAAGCGGATAAACTGATCATTGATTCAAAAAGAGAATATGACAGCGTCCAGAATTTTTTGAAAAAACTTATGCCCGATGTCAATCTGTCCGTGGAGCTGTACCAGGGCCAGGAGCCTATTTTTGACGCATACAATATCGAAGGGGACATCACCCGGGCCCTGAAAAAAAAAGTCTGGCTCAAGTCCGGGGGGTATATTGTTATTGAGCAGACCGAGGCTTTGGTCGCCATTGACGTGAATACCGGACGGTATGTGGGTAAGCGCAACTTCGATGAAACCATTCTGAAAACCAACCTGGAAGCGGTCAAGGAGATTGCATACCAGGTGCGGCTGCGCAATATCGGCGGTATTATCATTATTGACTTCATTGACATGCGCAGGACCGCCCACAAGGACAAGGTTATGGCCCAGCTTAACGAAGCCATGAAAAAGGATAAAAGCCAGACCAATATCCTTCCCCTGACGGAACTTGGCCTGGTTCAGATGACACGCAAGCGCACCCGCCGCAATCTGACCCGGACCCTTTGTGAACCCTGTTTTTACTGCAGTGGCAACGGTTACCTGCTATCGGGCAAATCCATCTGCTACAAGATTTACAGGGATCTGGCCGCCGAAGCCCGGGATATGATGGGCAACAGGTTTACGGTGAAAGTGCATCCGGAAATTGCCCAGCTTTTCCACGGCAGCGAAAATCATCTGCTGGTCTCCCTGGAATCAAAATTTGCAAAACCCATTTCCATTTATCCGGAACCCAATTACCATATTGAGGAATACCATATTTTTGAGTCCTTTATTCCGAAATCTTCAAAATGAGAAGAGCGGCGGTAAATTTGTTTGATTGACATTAATGGATATATGGATTAGTATTCTATGTTTATTGTAGCTTATGCAATTGATATTGATAAATAATAACCACACAGGACAAGGAACAAAGATTTTATGAAACGTACTTATCAACCAAGCAACCGCAAAAGAACCAGAACTCACGGATTCCTGAAAAGAATGTCCACTCCGGGCGGCAAGCGCGTCATTAATGCCAGGCGGGCCAAAGGAAGAAAAAGACTGACCACGGTTTAAATCTTTCAGGGGTTTATTGA
The DNA here is from genome assembly GCF_963665355.1 of uncultured Desulfobacter sp. GTDB lineage: Bacteria > Desulfobacterota > Desulfobacteria > Desulfobacterales > Desulfobacteraceae > Desulfobacter. The sequence goes on along the minus strand of NZ_OY762229.1, from coordinate 745,631 downwards.
CTAACTTTTCTTTACCCAAAGATGCTCGGCTCCGGAAACGGGCCGAATTTTTAAAGCTTTCACAACATGGCAGAAAGATACGAACCAGTTATTTTATAGCTGCTGTTTCCAAGGGAACAGAAAAAAACAATCGAATTGGAATTACCGTATCTAAAAAAGTGGGGAATGCAGTCGCGCGCAACAGAGTAAAAAGGCTTGTAAGAGAGTATTTCAGACACAGGAAAGACTTTGTATCCGGAACAAACGACATCAGCATAATTGCACGGAAGGGTCTGACAACACTGTCCAATAAACAGATTAATGAAAAGCTTGATAAGCTTTTTAATAAGATAGCATCGGCATAAATGAGCAGACAGCTGTTATCCATATTGATCAGGTTTTATCAGATTTTTATATCGCCGCTCCTTGGCACCCATTGCAGGTATGAACCATCATGTTCGAACTATGCCCTGGAAGCGATTCATAAATATGGCAGTATAAAAGGCATGATTTTAGCAGTCAAAAGAATATTGCGTTGCCACCCGTTCCGGCCTGGAGGTTATGATCCGGTCCCTTAAACCAGCTTTAAAAACAACCTGTTAACCGCTCCTGTATTCCTCTTCTTGTAGTTTAAACAACCCACCTTGTTTTTAGGAGAGAAGATGGATGAGCAAAAACGATTATTTTTAGCTGTGGTGCTGTCGGTTGCGGTTATTTTTGGCTATCAGTACTTTTTCGCCCCCGCACCCCAGCCGGATAATCAGAACCTTAATACTCAAAACCAGGAAGCCCCCTTACAGACGACGGGTTCGTCTGAATCAGATTCCAGCAAGGTTTCGGAATTTACCCCTGAGACAGTACCCGCACCTGCCCCGGTACCCCAGGCCGCTTTACGGGATTTTCGCACCATTACGCTGTCCACCCCATATTACACCATTGCCGTAAGTGAATACAAAGCTGCGGTAACAAGTCTGACCCTGAAAGATTACAGGGAAACCAATGAAGAAGGATCACCCGCAAAGCAGCTGGTCCCCAAGGAGCTGGCCGATCTTACCGGAGGCATCTTCTCCATTGATTCGGCCCATGGCGGTATCCGCGGGCTGGCAGATGCGGTTTTTTCATCAGATGTTGACGGTACGGATATTTCCCTGAACCAGGGGGAAAAAAAGATTACCTTTTCGTGGACCAACCCCGACGGCATTACCGTAAAAAAAGTGCTGTCCTTCAAGGCCGACTCCTACCTTATCCATTGCGATATCATTGTCCAGAATGATTCCGGGATGCCGCTCAACGACGCCATGGGCATTAATATTCCCGGATATTTCAATGAAGATGTCAAGCACCGCTCACGGTTTGCCTTTGAAGGGCCTGTGGCCTATATTGACAATAAATTCAATACGATCAAGGTCAAAGACATTGTAGACAAGGACACTTACTCGGGGACCGTGGCCTGGGCCGGCTACACAACCCGTTATTTTCTGACGGCCGTTATGCCTGACACCCCGGAAGCCGCCACCCTGAAACTGTCTTTTGCCGATAATGTTGTTACCGGCAGGCTGATTGCCGAAATGCCGAGACTGGATCCGGCAAAACAAAATCTGCAGTCTTTTACCCTGTACATGGGTCCCAAAAGCCACAAAATTTTAAGCCAGTACGACAACCTTTTGAAAAAATCCGTCAATTTCGGTTTCTTTGATATCCTGGCCACGCCTCTGCTCATTGCCATGAATTTTATCCATGACATTATTCCCAATTACGGGGTGGCCATTATCCTTCTGACCATCTTCATCAAGCTGATATTCTGGCCCTTGGGCACCAAAAGCTACAAGTCCATGAATGAGATGAAAAAAGTGCAGCCTTTGATGACGGAAATCCGGGAAAAATACAAAAACGACAAGCAGCGCATGAACCAGGAGATCATGGGATTGTACAAAACGTATAAAGTCAACCCTGCATCCGGGTGCCTGCCTCTGCTGGTGCAGATGCCCATCTTTTTTGCCCTGTACCGCATGCTTTATATGGCCATTGAACTGCGTCACGCGCCATTTGTGGGGTGGATTACCGATTTGTCCGGTCCTGACCGGCTGTTTCACTTTAATTTCGCCATTCCCTTCATGGAAGCTCCCTACGGTATCCCTGTGCTGACACTTTTAATGGGCGCATCGTTTTTGCTTCAGCAAAAAATGACCCCCACGGGCGGGGACCCCATGCAGGCAAAAATGATGATGCTTATGCCCATATTCATGACAGTCCTGTTTATTAATTTCCCGGCAGGTTTGGTTCTGTACATGTTTGTCAACAACGTCATCTCAATGGGCCAGCAGTATTACACACAAAAGATTTTAGCCTAAGGAGTATATATGAACCAATCTCTTGAATTTACAGGAAAGAATGTTACTTCTGCCGTTGAAGCGGCCTGCAAGCAGCTTGGTGTCCCCAAAAAAGAATTAAGATATGATGTGATCTCAACAGGAACAACCGGAATTTTTGGCATTGTCGGCCGCAAGGACGCCCGGATCCGGGTAACGGTTCCTGCCAAAGAGGCCGTGCAAACCAAGGAAGAGAAAGAAGGCATCCTTTCCATTGTGGATGAGGCCTTTGGCCAGAGCAAGCCCAAGCCCCCAAGCCCAGCCCCTGCACCCAGAAAACCCGCACCTAAACCCAAGCCGCCCCAAAAGATAGAACCGGAAATAGAGCCAGAACCAGAACCAGAACCGGAAGAAGAACTTGACAACCTGGATGAGGAATTTCAGGGCTTTGACATTGAACCGGAATCAGATTCGGAATTTGACGATGAAGATACAGGCCGGTGGGACGACCGTCCGGCTCCCAGATCTGAAAGTCCGGACAAAAATGAACCACCGCCTGTACCTGTATCCCAGGCCGCCATTGATCTGGGTGTTGAAGCGGTGCAAAGAATGGCAGACCTGATCACCGAAGACGCCCATGTGGAAGCCATAACCCATGAGGACAGGCTTACCCTTCAAATCAACGGGGGAAACACCGGCATTCTCATCGGTCGCAAGGGCCAGACCCTGGACGCCATGCAGTTCCTTGCTGATAAGATCATCAACCGTCAGAGTGAGGCCCGTGTCAGGGTTAAAGTTGACATTGAAGGCTATATGGAAACCCGGAAGGCCAACTTAAAGCACCTGGCTTTGAAAATGGCGGAAAAAGCCAAAAAAACCGGACGGCCTGCCACCATTAACCAGATGAGTGCCCAGGACCGCCGGATTGTCCATCTTGCCCTCAAAGAAGATAATCAGGTCCGCACCCAGAGTATGGGCGACGGGTATTACAGACGCCTGGTGATTTTTCCCAAAAAACGAAATACCTACCGAGGGAAAAAACGGTTCAAAAAGTAAATGACAGATACAATTGCCGCAATAGCCACCCCTTTTGGAAGCGGCGGCATCGGCGTCATACGGATTTCAGGACCCAGCTCATTTGATCTGGCAGCGAAAATTTTTTCAAAGACGCCGGCCGATGGGGGGAAAAAGGTTCCGCAGTTTGTGTCCCACAGGGTAAGCCACGGTTTTATATGTGACGGGGATACCACCATTGACGAAGTGCTTGTCATCCCCATGAAAGCCCCGCACTCTTATACTGCCGAAGATGTTGTGGAGATCCAGGCCCATTCGGGCACCATCGTTCTGCGACGTATTTTAGATCTTCTGTTCAGCCATGGTGTGCGCCCTGCAGAACCCGGGGAATTTACCCGGCGGGCCTTTTTAAACGGCCGCATTGACCTGACCCAGGCCGAAGCCGTTGCAGACATTATCAATGCGAGATCAGACGCCTCCCTTAAGTTTGCCGCCTCTCAGAATGTGGGGGTATTGCGTCAAAGTATCCAGGAGATGGTGTCCATTTTGACCGGTTTCCTGGCCAGGCTTGAGGCTGCCATTGATTTTCCCGATGAAGCCGGTGCATTTTTTTACACCAGCCAGGATAAGACCGCGCTTCAATCCGTTGCAGATAAAATCGGAGATCTTATCCGGCAGCACAAAGATGCCTGTTTTTTAAAAACCGGCATACGCCTGACCATATGCGGGGAGCCCAATGTTGGAAAATCCAGTATCATGAACCGGATTCTGGAAAAAGAGAAATCCATCATTACGGACATCCCCGGCACCACCCGGGACCCCATTGAAGACAGCCTGACCATTGAAGGCATTCCCTTTGTCATTGTTGATACGGCGGGCATCCACCAGACAGACGATCTTGTGGAGATTATCGGCATTGAAAAGGCCAAGGATCAGATAGAGGCTGCTGATATTGTTCTGTATGTTCTTGAACCGGGAAAACCCTTTCCTGAAAAAACTGCATCAAAGACACTTCCCAGGGATAAACCGGTTATTTTTGCCATCAATAAAATGGATCTGGCGGATGGACTTGATCTGCCCCATTTCCCTGAGCAATATGCAGGCTCTTGTTCCCTGGAGATCTCTGCACTCACGGGACATGGCATCAATGGCCTTAGAACAAAACTTCTGGAAACCTGCATAGGCAATCTTGAGATTGGAAATGATGCGGTCATTCCCAATCTGCGGCATAAAAATGCCCTGGTCCATGCCCTTGAGCACATGACAGCAATGATGGAAGGGCTTGATAAAGGCCAGGAAGAGGAGACACTGGCGCTGGATGCCAAAAATTGTATTGACCAGCTGGGGACAATTACCGGAGATACGGCGTCTTTGGATATCCTTGATGCTGTTTTTAACAATTTCTGCATTGGGAAATAACAGCTCCGGGCCGGCCTGGTTTATAAATAACAGGTCTGAACCCCACAACAAAACATGAAAGTAATGTAACAACAAAGAGTGACTTTCATCTAAAAAAAGGTAGACCCATGGATTTAGATAAACATTTTGTAAAATATGAAGCGGTTGTCGGCATGGTGGACCAGGTTTTTGACCGGGTTAAAAAAGAATTCCCCAAAGAGGTGTTCTGCAGGGAAAAATGTTCGGACTGCTGCTATGCCATTTTTGATCTGACCTTGATTGAAGCCTTGTACCTGAATCACAAGTTCAATGAAAAATTTTCAGGCAATGAAAAAGCTGATCTCATTGCCGTTGCCGATAAGACAGACCGTGCCCTGGCCAAGATGAAGCGGGACGCCTATAAAAAAGTCAAGGACGGGGCTGACCAGCTGGAAATTGTGGGGAAAATGTCCCAGGAACGGGTCCGCTGTCCTCTTTTAGGGGAAAATAATCTGTGTCTGATGTACGAGTATCGTCCCATTACCTGCAGGGTTTACGGCATTCCCACCTCCACGGCAGGGGTCTCCCACATCTGTGGACGGACCAATTTTGTCCAGGGCAAGGCCTATCCCACCCTGAACATGGACAAAATTTACACCCAGCTCCAGCTTTTATCTGCGGAACTTGTAAAGGACATCAAATCATCCAACATCCGAATGCATGAACTGCTTATCCCTGTATCCATGGCCATGGTGACTTTGTTTAATAAAGAATTCCTTGGAGTCAAAGAAAATGAGTGAGACCCATTTCTCCCCAGAGGAGGTTGCAGAAAGAAAAAAGGCCATTTTCGATGCCATGGGCAAGCGCGGACAGCGGCAAATTATGAAAACCGGGTATGACAAATGGGATCCGTTCCAGGAACCCAAAGATCCCATTGATATTCGTAAGGATAAAACCAAGCGGACATCCCAGGAGCTGATCCGGGAATTTCTCACAGCCATTGATGCGGATGATTATTCCAACAGTTATGCCCAGGGCGCTCTTGAAATGTGCCTGGGAATCATAAATGACGAAGAGAAAATCAGAGGCATGTTTGACTTTGCCCACTGGTATGCAAGGCTGCTTGAAAAAGAGGGACATGATCCCCTTTGACAAAGACCGTGCTCTGGATATTCTTAATAATGCCACGGAACGTCTGACAGCCCGGGCTTATATCCGTGAAATCAGCCGGGAATTTGGCCTGACGCCGATTAAGGCGAAAAATGTGCTGAAAGACCTGGTGGATGGCCGGGATGTGGCTTACCAGGATCTTTACGGGTCCACCTATGTCATGGAAAGTTTTTCGAAACCGGTCCGGATTACGGATCGGTTTTTTATTCTTCCTCCGGATGTTGCAAGCATTGCCGGACCCAATGATATAGATATCCGGATAAGCCCGGGCATATCCTTTGGCACCGGCCACCATCCCACCACCCGGCTTTGTCTGGCAGCCCTGGACCGTTTTTTTTTCTCACAAGGCGTACCTGACCATCTTCGAGGCGGGAAGGCTGGTGACATCGGTACGGGTTCGGGGGTACTCGCCATGGCAGCCTGCCTTGCCGGTATGTCCGGGTGCATGGCTTGGGAAACGGATCTCAACGCTGTGTGTGAGGCGTTGAGAAATGTTGCAGCCAACGGCCTTGAAACAAGAGTACATGTTATCCACGACATCATGAGGCCAAAGGATTTAGAGCTTTCCCTTGTTATGGCCAATTTACGGTTTCCCACCCTTAAACAGATTGCCAGCGATATTTATTCAATCCTTGTGCCCGGAGGGTATCTGATTCTTTCAGGGGCCAGGGCCTGGGAAATGGATGATTTAAAAAAACATTACATGACCATGGGATTTTCCCTGGACTGGGAGCGGGAAGAAAAGATGTGGGGGACCCTGGCCCTGGCAAAAAAAGCTTGAGGAGGATATGCGCCCTGTCATTCACATCCTTGTCATCGTATTTTGGGTTTTAAGCGCTTCCCAGGCTATCTGTGATGTTTACAGCTGGACAGACGAAAACGGAATCAGGCACTTTTCCAATGTCAGTTCTCCTTACGGGAAGAAAGCAACACAAATACCGGAGTCTGTCAGTTCTGTCATAGATAAATCCAATTTTTTGGTCACAAAGGTTTTTGACGGGGACACAGTGCAGGTTCAAGGCCGGGAGCTTGAGTTTCGAATCCGTATGGTGGCCATTGATGCCCCGGAAACGGGCGGATCAAAGAAAAATGGTCAGCCATATTCCCAAAGGGCAAAAGAAGCTTTGACGCAGCTTATCCAGGGTAAAAAGGTCCGGCTGAAGCAATACGGTACCGGTGGGTACAACCGGGTTCTGGCGGAAATTTTTTCCCAGGACGTCAATATTAATCTGGTCATGGTCCGCCGGGGGCTTGCTGAAGTCTACCGGGGCAGATTACCTGAAAGTCTTGATTTCGGATCTTATGAAAAGGCTGAAGCTGCCGCCCGGCGCAGGCGTGCAGGCATGTGGTCACTGGGGAAGGCTTATAAGAGCCCAAAAACATGGCGAAAAGAAAATCCCAGATAATGGCCTTTACAACCTTCGTTGCGGGTTAACCCCGGGGGGGGGCTGACAGACTATATCAGCCCATGGCTGTTATTGCAGGTTTAGTGAACTTTTTACCTGGGGCACCGGCTGGGCCTGCTCATCTCTGTGAACTTTGATCAGGCCGGGCATAACTGTATTGCGGCCGTTGAGTTTTGCCTTGTAAAGCATGGAATCGGCATCTTCAACCAGTTTTACAATATCGGCATCCTCCCCCAGCTGCGCTACGCCAAAGCTGGACGTTACCCGTATGGTCTGATTATTAAAGGGGATGCGCATGCCACCGATTTTCTGCCTGAGTCTGTCTGCAAGTTCAATGGCATGGGTTTTATTGGTTTCCGGCAGAATGACGATAAACTCTTCTCCGCCATACCTGGCAAAGATATCCTCTGTGCGTATGTTTTCGCGGATCAGCCGGCTGACCTCCTTTAATACTTCATCTCCTCCCAAATGGCCGTATGTGTCGTTGACGGATTTAAAATGATCCAGATCAAACATGAAAACAGACAATGGATTTCTGTGTCGCTCAGCACCTGAGGCATATGCCTTGAGTTGAACCTCGAACGCCCTGCGGTTATAGCATCCGGTTAAAGGATCAATGGCGGCGGCATCTTTGAGCCGCTGGATTTTAATCTGCCTTGAAAGGGCAGCAGAACAGCCCTGGAGGACAATACTGACCACATCGTCATGAAATGCTGTTATGGGGCTGCCGGGCAGCATATAAAGCCGTGAATAACAATTTTCTTCTTTGTGATCGTAGTATACCAGGGCATTCAGATTGAATTTTTCCCGGCACTCTTCCTGGTCTTTATGGGCGTTAAGATAGGTCAGATCCTTGATGTCCTCAATCTGGAAGTCCTTTATAATAATCTCTTCAATGGAGGCTTTATACATTTGGGGGTCCAGCCAGATATCCACCCCGGCATTTTTTTTATTAACAAAGGCAAAGAGCCTGTATCCAAGAATGTCTTTCAGGCAGTCCGCCACTTCATTTATGATTTCTGCAGGGGATGTTTTTCCATTCAGGGCCACAATGTGGCGGGCCAGTTTATTCTGTGTTTGGGCCCTGTGCAGGGAAGACCCGAATACCAGGCCGAATACATCTGATAACCGAAGGCTGAATCTATCAAGGGTCTTATTCATGATTTTTCCTTTTTTGAATAATTGAAATCTGTTAAGAGATCATAGCAACAAGCATGCCATTTTTTTATTGTGGTTGTATCGTATTGTTTTTCAGTATGTTATCGAACATTGTGTGTGATTCGTTTGCCACAGCCGGGAAAAATTTGCAGGGCTTGCGTCTGCCATTTGCCGGCCCCGCCAACAAACTGACACCTGCAATGATGTTTCTGTCATTGCAGGGAATTTAATTTAACCTTATGATTGCGTCAAAAAGCTTGAACCGGAGAACGAGTCGAACACCAAGCTGACTTATTGATATGGTAAGGTAAAGGATGGATAATACGATTCTCATTCCCCCCAGATGTACGAAGCTATTGCGTAACATGACAGGGTTTTTACTGATCTGTGCTGTTCTGTGTATGATTTTTTCCCTGTTGATTCTTTTTTTGCCCGCCCGGACAGGCAAACCTCTTTGTCTGAGTCTTTTTATACTTAACGGCGCATTTATTATCCTGATGCTTTCCTGGCTCAGCCGCATTAAGAAGGTTTTGACTGAAACCGTTTTGATTATGTCTTCCTCAAGGGACTTGATGTGGGCCATGGATTCCCGGTTGAATCTCACAGGGGTCTGGGGAGATTGCCGGCATATAGCCGGTACGGATGCCATGGGGCTTTTGAACAAACCTTTGGCGTCTATTTTACCCGAAGATGCAGGCAGCCGATTTAACACCCTTGTCCGGGATAACGCTCCCTTCTCCATGGAGTGCCGTATTACCAACGGCGAAAATATGACACGGCCTGTGGAGATAAAGGCCTTCCCCATTCATCTATCCGGGCATAATACCTTTCACGGGATTATAACGGATTTAACAAATCAAAAAAAAATTCAAGTCCTTGAATCAGAACTTAGCCGCTCAAAAAAATTGAAGAAGATCGGTCTTCTTGCCGGCAGTATTGTACATGACCTGAATAACATTCTGTCAGGCATGGCCACCTATCCTGAAATCCTTCTTCTCAACCCGACCCTGGACCCCGAGGTCCGCAGAAGTCTTACCATTATCAAGGAATCCGGTCAGAACGCCTCTGCCGTGGTCAGTGATCTTCTCACCATTGCCCGGGGAATCAAAGAGGAGAGCCAGGTCCTGAATATAAATAAAATAATTGAGCGGTTCATGGCTGCCGCCGAGTTTAAGAAAATGCAAACCGCATACAGTCAGGTGGAAATCGACATCTACCTGGAACCAGAGCTCTTAACCATATCCGGTTCTTATATACATGTTGAAAAAAGTATCCGGTATCTTATGCTCAATGCCCTTGAATCGGCTGCGGCGGCCGATGGCGGCAACGGCACAATCATGATTTCAACTGCAAACCATTATGCAGACAGTCAGAAAGACATAAAGTTGCCTCCTGGTGAATATGTAATGCTTGAGGTGATGGATACAGGTAAATGCATACCCGAAGAATACCTGAACAAAATATTCGAGCCCTTCTTCATCCAGAAGGAAATGGGCAGACCCGGCTCCGGACTGGGCCTGACCGTGGTGAAAAATACGGTTCTCAACCATCGGGGAAAAATTTTTGTAACGTCTGATGAAAAAGGCACAAAGTTCACATTGCTCTTTCCGGCCCTTCGTCCGGAAATGTCCCTGGCGGATCAACCGGCCTCCATCGAAGAAATCCAGGGAAACGGGGAAACCATTCTGGTTGTGGATGACCTGGCAAGCCAGCGCAAAATTGCGGAAATCATCCTGAAAAATTTAGGATACAAGGTGTTTAGTGTTGCAGATGGGATCAGTGCCATTGATTTCATCATGCAGACCCCTGTGGACCTGTTGATTTTAGATATGGTCATGGCCCCGTCCATTTCCGGGCTTGAGACGTACAGACAGGTCAAAAAAAAACGACCGGACCAGAAAGCCATTATTGCAAGTGGACATTCCCAGTCAGAAGATGTATTAAAAGCCCTGTCTGAGGGCGCAGGCGCCTTTGTTAAAAAACCCTACACCATATTGGATATGGGCATTGCCGTAAAAGAGGAACTGGACAGATAATGGATATTTTAAAAACAAAAGCAGATATGCAGGCCTGGTCTGCTGGCAAAAAAAAGCAGGGAAAAACCATCAGTTTCGTACCTACAATGGGCTACCTTCACAAAGGTCATGTTTCGCTGCTTGAAATAGGCCGGCCCTTAAGTGATGAACTGGTCTTAAGCATTTTTGTCAATCCCACCCAGTTTGGCCCTAATGAGGACCTGGACGCCTATCCCAGCAACATCCAAAACGACCTTGACATGGCTCTCAAGGCTGGTGTGACGGCCGTTTTCCTCCCGGATAAAAACGAAATGTACGGCCCGGGCTACCAGACTCATGTCTCTTTGGACCGTCTTCCCCAGTATCTGTGCGGCCGGTCCCGGCCTGTGCATTTCGGAGGCGTGGCCACAGTGGTGACCAAACTGTTCAACATTGTCATGCCCGATGTGGCGGTTTTTGGGAAAAAAGACTTTCAGCAGCTTGCCGTCATCAGGCAGATGGTCAAGGATCTGGATTTCAATATCCGCATCGTCGGAGGCGAGATTATCAGGGAAGAAGACGGCCTGGCCATGAGTTCCAGAAATGCCTATCTTACGCCGGAGCAGCGTGCTTCAGCCGTCTGCCTTTCCCGGGCCATCGGCCTTTTGAAACAACGGGTTGCCCAGGGCGTCCGGTCTGTTCCGGATCTTGTCAGGGAAATGGAGGCCTTTATCCATTCATTTGACCACACCCGGATTGACTACATTGAATTGTGCCATCCCCACACCCTTGAGCCGGTGGAAACCATCCTGGAAGAAACCCTTGTGGCCCTGGCCGTCCAGGTGGGCAAATCAAGGCTGATTGATAATGCCCTTATTGAACCGGAGTCGAACTAACCTTTTTTTACAACGGCGGCTTTACCACGACTATCACCCGGCACTCCTTTAAAAAGATGTGGCGTTCGGTGGCTCTGTCCAGGGTTTTGGCGTCTGCCATGCTCATCACAATGGCCGCCGTTTTATCTCCGGTTTTTCTCAAGGCCTTGAACACCAGAGGATTTGATCCGGCCCTGTCAGAGTCAAGGGCCTGGTCCATGTCGCATAAATAGGTGACGACTCCGTATTGAACGGCAAATTCCCGACTTACGAAAACAGATGAGTATATTTCTTTTCCCTGTTCACTGACAATGGTGGGATAAAGCACGGGATCAAGATTCAATGTCCTGGCATCTACAATCAGTCCTGTGTATGGTTTTGTTCCGCCAACGTCCGCGGCTGTATCGTGAACCGGGCTGGCCGGACCCTGCCTCAGTTCGCTGATTTTAGGAATCTGCCGGATGTGGTCCGGGAGCACCAGCTGAAGAAACCCGCCACAGATCGGGGTTTGTATCTGGATTTCCACATCCAGACCCGATGTATACCGTTGACGGACAATCCTGGCATCCTGGGCAATTTTCTCAATTCCGGAAAGAATGGCATCCTGGTTTGACGCGTATTCTCCAACTGTCAGATCACCGGAAATTTTCATCTGTTTAAGTATGTCGATCAGGTTTCGAACTGCATTCGCTCTGGCAGACCCCGGCATGGGCACAGCTTTGCCTTCGGCATTGATTTCAGGATCTGCATGGCCTGTGGCCGTCACAAGGCCGACAGTCCAGTCTATGTCTCCGTTTTCAAGGGGTTGAAGACAATGGGGCAGGGCTTTTTCCGGAAAGGTTGCCATGCTTAAAAGTACTGTGCCCAGCACAACTATTATTTGGTGAATTTTCATTGGTTAAGCTCCACAGCCTGATTGTAAAGAAAGAGTAAAGTTTGAAATATTGTTCAGATATAAGATGCACCTGTACCAAAGTCAAGAAGCGTGTCCATCGGGAGTGTTTGACATTCCGGAACTAATACTTTAGAGTACAGAGAATTCCCATAAGTTCATAATCATTTTCAAATTGTTACCATTGGAATATAGCATCTCATGGCGGATTTTTTTAAAATCAGAGAATCAAACCTCCAATTTTTAAAGGCTATTCCCCTTTATTACCAGGGTGAGGGTAACAAACTCACGCCGTTTAAACATGAAAGCAGAGATCTTTCGACAACAGATGGACTGCCCAGGCTGTTTGTTCATAAAGACAATCTGGGTAAAGCTGTTGCACAAATCACCAAAGGGCTGAACTATGAACTGGAAAGACAGTTTGATTCCCCCAATATTTTCCGGCTGAAAACCGTGATTTGTCAGATCATGTACGAAGTGTTGCTTCCCGAACAGAAAAAAGCGGCAATGGCACTTAACGACACCATTGATATCATCATCCGGGGTGCCAAACGTAATTATAAGTTCATGAAAGAGTTGGCCGAAGAGCACATAGACACAGAACTGGCCATTGTTGAGCATTCCATTAATGTCATGGCCCTGGCCCTGGCCTATTGTTTCTGTCAACGTCTGCCGGAAAAAGAGACTCGGATTTTAGGACTGTGTGGTCTTCTCCACGACATGGGCACTGCATTTTTAGACCATGGTATACTTAAAACAAGAGAACGGTTAAGCCAGAGCCAGTTTGAACAATATAAAAACCATCCTGAACTGGGCCATGATATGCTCATCATGCACACGGATTTTAATATTGCTGTGGCAAATGTGGCATTGGAGCATCATGAGCGGCTGGATAAAAGCGGATACCCTACGGGAACCAATATCATCTGCTGGCAGAGTCAGGCCATCGGGTTCATCGACTCCTTTGAGGCTTTAACGTTCAGGAATAAAGCCTTTCGTAAGGCAAAAAAGCCCTATGACACATTGAACCTTATGAAAAAAGAAGTTCTGGCAGGAAAGTTCGACTTGCAGTTTTTTAAAGAATTTACAACCTGTCTGTTAAAATAATTGATCGGCCATTATAAAATCCCCCTGATTGGCGGGTGAATTTCCAGATCTTTGATTTTAAACCCGAAGTCATGGGGTTGAAAGGCATGCTTTCCCGCATTTCCCCGGTCTTTGAAATAGTCTTCCAGGGTCTGACGGATGACGTCAAAGGCAATGTCATCCCATGGAATATCGTATTGGGAAAACAGGCGAACATCAGTACTTTCCGAGGTGGGGCCAAAATTGGGGGATAACAGTTCGGCAATAAACATCATGTAAATCTGATTTACAAACAGGATATTGAACAGTCTGTACGGCGACAATATTTGGACCTGGGCGCGGGTTTCCTCCAGCGTCTCACGCACGGCACCCTGCTGAACGGATTCCGCATTTTCAAGGTATCCTGCCGGAAGGGTCCAGTATCCTTTTTTCGGCTCAATATTGCGTTTGCACATTAAAATCCTGTCCTGGAAAACAGGAATTGTTCCCACAACCATTTTGGGGTTTTCATAGTGGACATGGCCGCATGAGGAACATACCGCCCGGACATGGTCATCATCCTCCGGGACCTGCTGTGTTATGGAATGGCCGCATTGGGTGCAGAATTTTATTGGCATCTGTGATCAGTCTTCCTAAATTTTTCATAAAAATTAAAGCGCTGCCTTTCTCTCAATTTTATTAGCACAAAGCCTTATGAAAGGAAATCTTTGAAATAAAGCAAGTGGGAAAATCATCAGATAGGTTTATGAGGCGATTCGTTTAAAGGGGGTGCAGGTTGTGGCAAAGGCAGGGGCTGTTCCGGCCCAGTTGTTTTTCTTCAAAAGCAATAGGCTGTATCGTTTGGGGACATACAGTTCTGGTGGACGCGCAGCGCGCTCATAGTCAGGATTGTGTTTTCGATCCGGCAGGGTGACCGGTTCTTAGGGGGCTTCCTCGTAGGGAAGTTGATCCAGCAGGTGATGGATGCAGTTAAGGCGGGCACGCTTTTTATCATTACCTTCGACGATATACCAGAGCGTCTCGGATATATCAGATCTTTCATATAACGGCCATGGGCCGAGCCAGACATATCATCTGTCAGGCTTCGACCCACAACAAAGGTTGAAAGATCTGCGTAGGTTACACAGACTTTCATATAAAAGAAGATATGGGTTGCGGATTTCCAGTTTTAGATTGATCTGGCGATCTCTTCGGCTTCGCTGATACAGTACATCAGATGCCGCGGTGTTTTGGCATCTCCAATGAGATGGAAACTGGCCCGGCTGTCTTTTTCGAACTTTTTTAGGTCCTGAATGGATTGATGTTTTTCAGAGAGCACCACGGTATCAAACCCCGCCAAGCCCATCTTCTCTCCTTGGGTTTTGAATTCAACGCCATTAGATGTAAAAGATTGAATACTGACATTTTTATAAAGAACGACATTGTTTAAATTCAGCCGTTCCCGAAGATAATAGCGATCATTGGAGGACATCTCCTCGGCAAAACTCTTTTTACGGTTCAAAACCACCACCTCCTTACCCTGATCAGCTAGAAAATCGGCTGTAACCAGCCCGGTCATCCCCCCCCCGAGGACAATGACCCGGTCTCCGGCAGCCTCGTTCCCCTTGAGAAGATCCACATTGGTGACAACTGCCATGTCCGATTGAAACAGCCCTTTGATCATGGGCATCTCCGGCAGGGATCCGGTGGCAAGGATGACCAGGTCCGGAGATAACTTCCGGATCAATTCATGGGACAGGGGCGTATTATATTGAATTTCAATTCCCAGGCGGTTTAGCTCTTCGTGGAAAAAATTGAGAATGTCACCAAGTTCCCCCCGTCCCGGAGCTTTTGCCGCAAGCTGGAGAAGCCCGCCACTATTTGATTCCTTTTCGCAAATCCGGGTTTCATGACCGCGAATGGCAAAAAGTCTTGCTGCGGCCATTCCGGAAGGCCCGGCTCCCACCACTAGAACTTTTTTCTTTGACGTCGGCAAAGGGTCCTGACTCAGTTTATACTCCCGGCCCACATCGGGATTGACGACACATCCCCCCGGTTCCTTGGCAAGAACGGCATGAATGCAACCAAGGCAGCATCCCACACAAGGCCGGATTTGTGAAAAATTACCCGCTTTGGCTTTATTGGGGTAGTGTGGGTCGGCGATTATGGAGCGGCCGAGGGCGACCATATCTGCCTTTCCTTCCTCAATGATCTGATTGGCATGCTCCGGTTTTTTAATCCGTCCCACGGTGATTACAGGGATCGTCACCCGCTTTTTAACAGCTTCCGCCATGTGAACGAAGCAGCCATGCGGCGTATACATGGATGGGATGGTCAACTCGGTGGAACCGTACACACCGCCTGAAACATGCAGGTATGCCGTCCCCGCCTTTTCAATTTCCGGGGCCAGCTTAAGGGTGTCTTTCAGTTCCCAACCGTTTTCAATGTAATCATTGCCGTTAATGCGAACGCCAATGGGAAAATCATCGCCGGCCCTTTTTTTAATCTCATCCAGAATCTCAAACAGAAAACGGGTTCGGTTTTCAAATGATCCGCCATACTCATCCGTCCGGATATTTGAGTTGGGAGCGAAAAACTGGTTGATGAGATACCCATGGGCAGCGTGGATTTCAATGAAATCAAATCCCGCTTCCCGGCAGCGCCGGGCCGATTCTCCAAAACAGACTGCCAGTTCATGAATCTCTTCAATGCCAAGTGCACGAACCTCTCCCTTAACCACCGCAGGGGCAGGAATGGCCGAAGGGGCCACTTTTTCCGGCAGATAGGATTGACGCCCGCCATGCATCAGCTGAACTCCGAATTTCACATCATAGGGCTTGATTCTCTCCACCATCTTTTTCAAAGAGGGAATACAGGAATCGGTATAAATTTCAGGCAGATCAGGTAGCTCCTGACCGCTCGGATGAACACCTCCCCCCCCTACCAGCATCATTCCGACACCGCCTTTTGCCCGTTCCACAAAATATTCGATGAGTTGATCCGTTACATGACAGTTTTCATCGACTCCGAAATTGATACTCATGGCAGA
The DNA here is from genome assembly GCF_963665355.1 of uncultured Desulfobacter sp. Taxonomy (GTDB): domain Bacteria; phylum Desulfobacterota; class Desulfobacteria; order Desulfobacterales; family Desulfobacteraceae; genus Desulfobacter. The sequence continues at coordinate 729,343 of NZ_OY762229.1, read as the reverse complement.
CATGAGCAGTCTGTTTTTTATGGTCATATTTCCAATTTGAATAGGCTGGAATAGATGGGATAGCATCGGTTGAAACTCCTTTCCCGTTTTAAGGTCAAAATTATAGCACCCAACAAATATTTTACCCGTAGGTAATTTTTTTCTACCGACAAGTCAACCATATTTTTTAAAAGAAAACGAATTTAAAAACCCTCAAACAGTTCCGCAAAATCGTTCCGGTTTATCAGGCATCAGATGGCGTTGGAAACAGCAATTAAACTTTGCCCGCAAATGCAATTATGTTAATAATGAGTTAAAAAAAAGCCGTCAAGCAAGACGTTGGAATAATTGACCGTTGACTGTTCGGATCAATTGACGCGCCAAATTAAAGGATGTCTCAGGATTCAAATTGTGAACACACCATTAATAAAAATGAATAAACAAAAGCGTTTCAAAGGTCTTGATAAAAGCCTTCGAAAACAGGTGATCATAGAGACTGCCGCCAAACTGTTTCACCAAAAAGGATATCGATCGGCAACCCTTGATGACGTTGCCAAAGCGCTGGGAGTGACCAAACCGGCACTTTATCACTATGTCTCTTCAAAGGAAGAGGTCTTGTCCGAGATTTATCTTCAAGCGCTGGAGAGCTTTTTTGATACGATTTATGAAATCAATGAAATGGATCTATCTCCTCCTGAAAAAATGAGGCTCTTTATTCACCGGCATCTCAAGACCGTCGTTATTCAGAATTTAACCATGTTCACGGTATTTTTCAGTGAAGAGAATCAATTGCCCAAAACAGATTTTGACAAAATCCATAAAGAAAAACTAAAATTTACCAAAGTTGTCACCTCCATTATCGAAGATGGTATAACTCAAGGATACTTTCGGAAAGTCAATTCCAAGCTGTACGCCAATGCCGTCATTGGCATGTGTAATTGGTTATACCGGTGGTATTCGCCTGAAAACAGCACTTTTTCAGCGGATGAGATTATTGAGCAGTTCACAGGTCTGATAGAGGGCGGGTTGTTGAAATCTCACCATCGGGATACCCTCAACGCTTCAAATCAAAAAGATGAAGAAAAACAGACGATTATATCAGAATTAAAGGTCAATCTTAAAAATATGAATCGTTTGATCGGCAAGCTGGACAGCTAGCGTATCCCCATAAAAACGCGCAAAACCCGCGTCGTGATCCGGTTGCCCGGGAAGGGTCGCCAACATAGCCACGCCATCCATAAATCTGAATTTTCCGTAATAAGCATGCCGATTGAGCAGATTATAATTTCGAACAAGAAGTTATTATACAATTAGGGAAAGGTACGTGGCGGCAGCGATGGTCTGGAACGAATTTACAAGGAAGCCATCGGCCTGTTTTACGTTTCGGGCCGTGTTGCCAGATTCTGGTACAATGGTCATTTCCCTGGCGCTTGCTTTGATTTTTTCTACCTGGGCATTAAGGGAGAGGCGGCTTAAAGTCTCATAGTCGGAAAGCCGTGGTTGGGACGTGTTGTTCGTTTCTGAATTGTTGGCAATGGAATGGACCAGGTCTTTTTGAAGGGCTGCAATATCATCCTGCTCTTCCTGGCTCAGTTCTCCTTGGATCTCTATGGACACGTTTTCACTTAAAACCTGGGCATCAATTAGCTCCGGGACATCCATGCCTTCAGGTCTCAGATATGTGTAATTAATCAGGGAAGAGCTCCGGGTCAAGGTTACCTGATCTCCCTTGGTTGTGGTCACTTCAACAGTAGTTTCGTTTGTGGTTACACTGGCAAGTTGCCGGGTCGCAAAGTATCCCTCCGGCACCATTTGTGCGATGTCATCTGCTGTGACAAGTGTGGGACCAATGGACGGCATGGTATTGGATTGGTTAATAGATAGGCTCATACCCTTTCCTTTCTGTAGAAAAAGATTTGGAAAATGGTCGATCAATACTGCTCTTTGAATGTTATCGGAAACGTTTTTGTTCACTTTAGCTTTGAACGGTAAGAAAAATCATTTATGGCATGGTCGAATATTTCTTCTGAAATTATCCAGTCCAATATGTTGTACCAATCCCTTAAAGTTCTTCTTCTGCCTGCCTTACCTGAATTTGTTTGAGGACAACCAGGGCTGTCGGCTTTTCCTTGGGATATTTACAGGCCCGGGAAAAAGCCTGTTTTGCCTGTTCCGGATTCTCGCTGCTCAGGGCTGCATATCCGGCCATGAGCCAGGACCGGCCCGGGGAATTGCCGCGATCGGCCAGCTCCTTGTATGCGCTATATGCTGGTTTGTATTTTTTCCCCCGGAACAGCAGGTCCGCCTTAAAGGCTAAAAGCCTTGCATCACATCCCTGGGAAAGGCCTGTGTCTGCCCACTTGAGGGCTGTCTCGTAATCCCTGCCCTGCAGGTAGGCCTGGGCTATGGCAAGGAAGCGGTCTGTCATTTTTTTTCCTTTGACATCGGTTGGATCTGTCGGGTCTTTCTGAATCTTTTCCAGCCATGCTTCATACACCCTGGCCGCTTCCAGGGGAATATTGCACCCGGCGTACAGATCAGCCAGAAGTTTGGTTTCGGATGCGGACAAGGGCGTGGTGAAACTGTAAACCATGAACGCCTCAAGCCCTTTTTCAAGGCGGTTTTTATCAAGATGGATATGTGCTAAGGCCCGCCACCACTTAGGTTCTTCGGGTTCCTGACAGGTCAGTGTGCAGGCATAGTCCAGGGCCTGTTTATCCATGCCAAGTTCCATGTACTGGTACAGCAGCACCTCCTGCCATGTCTTTTTTTTCTCTATCGTGGATTTTTCAGCCAGTTCTTTAAGATAGGGCAGGGCCTGCCGGTTTTTTTTCAAAGAAAAAAGAATGTTGACCAGCACCTCTGTTCTGTCAAGGGTCACTTCGGCAGGATGGTTTTTCTGCAGCCTGTTAAAGGTATCAAAGGCGTTCTGATAATCGGCGTTAAAATAATAAGATGCCGCTGCCTGATAAAGGTATACTCCCTTTTTTTCCGGGGCAGTATCATAGGCCCGGATAAAGGACAGGGCAGCTTTATCCATCTGTTTAAGGGTATACCGGCACTGGCCCAGGTTCACCCATGCCTGGTAAAACCCGTCATATTTTTTAACGGCCTGTTCATAGGCCGACGCTGCTTTTTTCACATAGCCGATCCCTTGTTTTTCCATCATCATGCAGCAGTTGCCCAGAAGAAAATCCAGGTAATAGTGGGTGTAGCCCTTTTTGTCTGCCGTATCAGGCTCAACGGTTTCTGCCTTGGCCTGGAAGGCTTCAATGTGCCGGACAGCATCGGCATAGCTTTTCTTTTCCATGAGCCCCACAATTTTGTTTGCACAGATTCCAGCGGCAAACGGAAGCGGATCTTCATTCTGGCCGGCCCACAAAGGTGCATTCTCAGAAAAAACCAATAAAATTGACACAAGACAAGCCCGCAATAATCTGGTCATCACGCCTCCATTTTAAACCGGATGGTGGTCACGACACGCACCTCAACGGTGTTTCCGTCCACGGTTCCCGGCTTGAACCGGTACTGGGATACGGATTGGGTTACACTGGATTCAAACACACCCTTGGGCTGGGCTCCCACCACCTTTATATCCCTTACCAGGCCTTCTCTTGTGACAACAAATTCCACTTTGACCCAGCCTTCGATGCCAAGTCTTCTGGCCCGCATGGGATAGGAGGCAGGTAAACGCACCAGCGTCTGCAAAGGATAATCAAGCTGTGACGTGGAAAACAGACCCGGGGGCATCTGTGTTTTCATGGTAAAATTTGCTAACTGGCCCAAAGCAATACTGTTAGGCAGCTCTGGCAAATTGGGATTTAACGCCACAGACAGATTCGGCCTGTCAATGGTGGGTTTTTGAATTTGTTTCTGCACAATTTTGGCGGCTGACACCATTTCCCTGGGCTGTTCATGGGGTTTGGGCGGCTCTTTTTTGCGTGGCGGCGTCTCCGGACGCTTGATCCGGACAACCTGGATGGCCTGGATGAGCTTTGTATCATCCGGTGCATGGGGAATGCTTTGGATCAGGGCCGGCAATATTCCGAAGATAAACAGATTAAGCCCTGAAGCCAGGGCTATGACCGAGATCCAGACCAGAATTATGCCTGAATACGATGTACGGGATGTTTCCCGGGAAGTCATCTGAACAGTATTTGCCATTTATTCACCCTCCGGCCGGCTTGCGGCAATGGCCACGTTTTCCGCCCCGGCCAGTTTGCAGGCATCCATGACCGAGATCACTATACCGGTTTTGCTCTCCTTGTCCGCCACAATCACCACGCAGGCTTCGGGATTTTCCGCCATGGCCCGCTCAACACCCGAGCGCACGGCCCGGATATCGATTTCCCTGCGGTCAAGATGAATGGTATTGTCTTGGGTGATGCCGATGAGAATGGTGGATTTGGTTTTGGCTACAGCCGTACTGGCCGTGGGCCGGGAGATGTCCACGCCGGTCTCCTTGACAAAGGAGGTGGTGACCAGAAAAAAGATCAGAAGGATGAACACCATATCGATCAAAGGCGCGATATTGAGTTCAAGGCTCTTTTTTGCGGCCCGCCTGGACGCGGATATATTCAGCATGACACACTCCTGTTGCGGATAAAGGGTTTAAGATACATGGCTGTGGAGGCGATGCGGTGTTTCAGATTGGAGGCCCGCCTGTTCAGCCACCCGCTCATGTAAAGTCCGGGAATGGAGATCATAAGGCCCGTCTGGGTGGTCACAAGGGCCACGGAGATCCCCGATGCCATGGCCCGGACATTGCCCGTGCCGAAGACCGTGATCACATCAAAGGTCTCCATCATGCCCACCACCGTGCCCAGAAGACCCATGAGGGGGGCCACTGCAGAGAGCACGCCGATCAGGGCCAGGTACCGGTCCAAAGAGGCGGTCAAGGCCATAACCGTTTCATCAAGAATCCGCTCGTCAAGTTCCGGGTCGGATACCGGGCTGCGCCGGGATAGAAACGCCCGGACCAGGAAGGCATTGGCACCCTTATATTTTGTTTCGGGCCACAGGTTTCCTCTGACCAGTTCCCCGGCCATGGCCCTGGGCATGTTTTTCACATAGAGGCGGTGGAGAAAAAACAGGCGGTTGAAGATCAGTACCCACATCACAAGGGAGACGCACAAAATGGGCCCCATCACCACCCCGCCGGAACGGATATAAGCGGTCATCTGGTAGAAAAGCTCGTCCATGCGGCCAGCTCCTTAATCCCGGCTTTTTTGATCGTCCATGGCGGCGGACCGGCAGCCGTTCCTTGCCTTGAACACCATGTTGACAAAGGCCACGGCTTTTTCCTCCATGGTGCTGATCTGGGTCTCCACCTGCCGGGCCAGAAGGGTGTGGAACAGCATGATGGGAATGGCCACGGTCAATCCGAGCATGGTGGTGACAAGGGCCTCGGAGATGCCGCCGGACATCATTCTGGGGTCTCCGGCCCCGTAATAGGTGATCACATGGAAGGTGTTGATCATGCCGGTCACCGTTCCCAGAAGTCCCATGAGCGGTGCAATGGCGGCCAGCATGCCCAGGGTGGAGAGAAATCGTTCAATGGCAGGGATTTCCGCCAGGATCGCTTCCTGGAGTATATTTTCCATATCAATGCGGCTCTGCTCCCGGGCAGGCAGGGCTTTAAGCAGAACCCGGGGTATGAATCCGTTTTTGTTGCCTTGCAGCAGATCCCGGCAGGCCTGGAAGTTTCCGGATTCAAGTAAAGGCGAAAGTTTCGCCATAAACGGCTCAATGCGGATCTGATGCCGGAAAAAGAAAACCCCACGCTCCAGCAGGATAAAAACGGCTACTGCCAATAGAGCGAGGATGGGCCAGACAAGGGGGCCGCCTTTGGGTATCTGATCCATCAGGTTCAACTCGTGGGTAAACCGCCTGAGAGCCCCGCCTTTGGAGATATCCACAGGCACACAGTCGCTTTGACCTGCAATATAGTCATCAATCTGGTCCGCAAGTTTCGTTGAGGGCAGTCTGGACAGGGCAAAGAACCGGCTGCTTTGATCCGAATAGAGCAGAAAACCGGTTTCCGATTTGCGGCCTGCATCATCATTGAGTACGTAAAGGGAGGTGAAATTGCCGATGCTCAAAATCCGGGCGGTTCTGTCCTTTCCCTGGCGGTCCACCACCATGCCCCGGCGCAGGCAGACCTCCCCCGACGCCAGGATTTCGTCAAACAGGATATCGGACATCCCGCGGATGTCGTCCATGGACCAGAACCGCTCCTGGTTGATGACGGGTCCAAGAAAACTGTTCCGGTTTTTGTCAAAGGCGCTTTGGGGGCTTTGAACCAGAAGGCTGTTGAGATCCTTGGCCCCTGTTCTCACAAAGCCTGCCAGTTCCTTGTTTACCATTCTGGACTCTTCAAGGGTGCTCTGCAATTCGGCCTGTTCCTTGGCCAGGGCATCCGTTTTTTCCTTGAGGGTTTCATTGGCGGCCTGAAGAACGCCGTTCCGGGCTTTCAGGGCTGCAATGGCCGAGACAAGGGCCTCTTTATCATTTTTTATGGACTGGGCCTCTTCCCGGGCCTCGGCCCTGGCGGCTGCCAGTTCTTTTGCCGCTTCAGCAGCCATGGCTTCCCGTTTTTGTTCAAGATCCGCATAGGACTTGCGCATATCAGCTGCCAGGGCTTTGGGGGCAGGGGCCGCCAGGCCGACGGCTGCCGCGGCCACGACCAGGCTGATCAGTAATTTTACTTTCCTTAAATGAATGGAGATGTGTTTCGCCGGTATCATTTCTGATCTTCTCCTTCCGGCGCAATGGCGCCCAGGGGCAGGGCCACCACCTCCATGGGCCTGTGTTTGGCCGCCATCTCCACCACAGCCTCAATGGCCGGCACACGGGTTTTGTCCAGGGTGTGCCATTGATTTGCCGCTACGTCAAAAATTCCTGCGTTTTCCCGGTCCAGGGCCAGGAAGAACAGCGCCACCCGGCCCATGCGGAAAATGTCCGCAAGGACTTCTGCGCCGTCCACAACAATTTTTTCCCGGTACACCTCCACCGTGTTGCCGTATTCGGCTTCCACAAACAGGGCTTCCATCATTTTTCTGTATTTTTCGGCGATGGTGATATCAGGATCATCCAGGATCACCTCCAGGCGGGCCAGACGGTCGTTGCGCTCCCGGGATAAAAACGGGATGTCCGATGTGACAAGGGATTTCAGGCGGTTAAGCAGTTCTTTTAAGAATGGGGCCAGTTCCGTCCTGATCCGCTGGGCCTCTTCTTTTTCCCGGGTCAGGTCCTGAATTGATTTTTCCAGATCCCCACGCTTTTGGGTCAGATTGGCGTTGGCAAAGGCAAGTTGCTCATTTTCTTCTTTAAGGCGGTCATACTCCTCTGCAAGCGCCTGGCGCTGGGCATCCCATTTTTCCCTGGTTTCCTGGGTGGCCTGGCGGGTATCCACGGCATTGCCGACCGGGGCTTCAATATCCTTTGGAACCGATACCTGGGCAAGGGCGCCAGATCCGGTCCATGCCGGGAGTATGAGCAGAGATACAATGACGGCGCACTTCATCCATGTTTTGCCATTACCTTGGGATCTTAGATTCTTTGGGCTTCCCATGATCTTTCCTTCCATCAACCTTGAATTCAAACCAGAAATATTATTTCCATAACCGTATCCATCGACCATCCTCTTCTATAGGGGCGGAAAAACGGGTAATTCCCACATCCTTTAAAATTTGGTCAAAGTTACGGCTTTTCATTATTTTCCAGGGATCGTCCGGGCCACCGGGGCGCCGTTTTTTGCCTCCCGGTTTTGAGAAACCATCCTTTTTCATATTTTTTTCAAACTGCTTGCGCATTTCAGGCGTTCCCCTGCCGCCGCCGACAAATGCTTTCCCATGGGGTGCCAGCAACCGGTATATTTCCGACAGCGCTTTGCCCGGATTTTCCCAGAACGGAATTGATCCGCGGCTGATTACCAGATCCATGCATTGGTCCGGCAAAGGAATCTGGTGGACATCGCCCTGCAGGGTTCTGGCCCTGTTTTGAAGACCGTCTTCAATGATATGGGCGTCTGCCTTTTCAAGCATTTGAGCTGAAATATCAAGAAAGGTAAATTCAAGATCCGTTATGCCGGCAAGGGCCAGTCCAAGATACCCGCCGCCGCAGCCCACATCAAGGCAGCGGCCCGACACGACACCTGTTTCATCTTTTATTTTCTTTGCGTAGTACGCATACAAGGGGGCGTTTTTACCCCTGGCGCTATGGTCATATTTAGAAACATCCATCTTTATCTCCATTGCCATTCTCTGTCCGGTTTACTGAAAGAGCGGTTAATCCGGGATGGTGAAAATTCCATGTGATAAAATTTACGGTAAAAATATGTTGCCTCTTCCATGACATTGAAATCAAAAATTTGCGGATGCAGTACATTGGCCATGTACATCAGTCCCAATATCCAGCGGGGACTGCCAAAATCCCATCCCGGACAGGGCGGGGTAAAAATTTGACGGTTTTTTACCGCATTGACCTCAATACCAAGCTCTATGCAATCCTGGTAAAAATCAGTCACGGAGTTGGAAATAAACGCGGAAATAAAAATAATATCCGGATTCAGCTCGTTAAGTTTTTCAACGGTAAGACTTAGGCCCGGCCTTCCCCCGGATTCAAGGTATTTGTTCACACTGGTTCCGCCGGCCGTTTCTATGAGCTGGTTTTCCAAGCGGCTGTAATTCAGGTAAAACATCGGCTTTGCCATGGTGTAATAGACCAGAGGAGATGTCGTCACCGATGCAACCCCCGATTCAATGGCCAAAAGTTTTTCTTCCAGGTATACGGCCAGTTCTTCTGCGGCATCCGGGACCTGGACAATTTTTCCGAAATGGCGCAGCCCCTGGATATAGGTGTAAGGCGTCTGGATGGTATGATGCAGTTTTTTCAACCCCTCCTTTCCAAGCAGGGACTCCCATGCCGTTGCAAGTTTGCTTTTTTCCTTCACCCCCATGGCGATGAGCATGGCTTCCACCATTTCCAGGGCCCGGGTAAAGGGGTATCCGCCTTGAAAGTCTCTTTCCTGGTACGGGGTTTGCGGAGAAACACCCATCATATTCAAACCCTGCCGGCATTGGGGACACAATCCGTCTTGCAGGGATGCCTCGGGCACTTCATAGGGTTTGGCACCCATGGGGCCGTGAAAGTTGCGCTTATACACCGTGTGGTTACAATTGGGGCAGGCCGTATGGAGAAGCGTTGTCCCGGGGGTATTGAAAAGATAAACAAAGGGAAGAGTTTTGCGAAGTTCAAAGCAGAACGCTTCGGCTTCCCGCACACCGGGCTCCTGTGAAATATCGGCACTTTCAAAGGGAATGAACCGCATCACCTGCAATGGAATGGCAGGGGACAGCTGTGCAATAAATTTCGCCAGATCCAGCAGGTCCCGGGCATTATCTTTCATCAGGATGGACGAGATCTCCACATGAACCCCTGCACAGACCAGTGCCCGGATATTGCGCAGAACCGGGGCGATGCCGGAAGACGCACCACAGGCGTAATAGGCTTTGTCTGTAAATCCCTTCATGCCGATGTTGATGAAATCCAGATAAGGCACAAGCAGGTCCAGTGCCTTTGGGGTAAAATAGGTGTTTGAAGAACAGCCGACCTTAAGCCCTTTGGACCGTGCCAGTTTTGCCACGCCCAGGAATGTCGGAAAGGATGCCAGAGGATCATTCATTAAAAACGCGATGCCCTCACAGTTTTCCTCAATCGCTTTTTCAACGATCTGTTCCGGTGTCAGGGTGTGAAACGCCTTGCTGTCCGAGGGCATCTCCCGGACAATGACAGCGGAAATACAGCCCGGGCAGTTGAAATTGCAGCCGGTGGTGCTGATCTGGAGGAATTTTCCCCCGGGAAAATAGTGCAGCATGGGCATGGTTTCAATGGAGATGGGACAGACAAGCAGATACCGGTCGGCGAACCGCTCTTCAATGCGTCCGTCTTTTTGTTCATACATGCCGCACACTCCTGTTTTCCCTTCGGCCAGTACGCATCCTTGTTCACAGATATGGCAAGCTATATTAACCATGACAATTTTCCTTAAAAAGAGAATGAGACTTCCATACCAAGGGTTCGCCCGCGATCCGGGTAGTATCCGGTGGCGTAGCGTGTGGAATAATTTTCGTCTCCCAGATTCCGTCCGAAAATCGCTGCGTTTATGATTATGTTTTTTAACGCAAAATCCCTGGAGATGTTGGCATCCACCCGGGTATAATCGCCAAGCCCGCCGGTTGAGGCGGTTCCCATGCCACTGGTGGTTTCGATCCATTCGTCCACCTGTTTGACGGATATATTAAACCGGTAAGCGTTCCAGTGGTGGGTCAGGGTCAGCCCGAAGATATTTTCGGGTATGGAGACGCCGATGGCATCGGTGGTGACGCCGTCGCTGGTGCTTTCACTTTTGATCATGCGGGTCCAACTGGCCTTGTAAAAAGTGTTTTTCAAGATCGTTCCCTGAATCGCCAGCTCAATTCCCCGTCTGAGTTCATCGGATTCGGTGTAATAGTAATAGGTGCCGGAGTCCAGTTCGTAGGTGGCGGTGGTGGCTGTTTTTTCATTTTCCGTATCAATGTTAAACCAGGTTAGCGTCGGGTTGAAAAAGGAAGCAATCGCCACGCCTAAACCGATTTCAACACGTTCCTGCTTTTCGGCATGGGGGGTGGCGTCGTCTTCCAGGCGCATATCAAAATCCCCGGATGTTCCCTGATCCCCGTAAAAATACCGGCCGTCCAGGGTGACCCGGTCCGTCACCTTCCAATGGGCACCGAAGGCAACCACCTTTGCCGGGGCCATATCCACATCATTATTGGCATCATCGGTGGCAAGGCTGGCGCTCCTGGCGGAACTGGTGTTGTCGATGTGTTTTTCATCCCAGCGCCCGCCAAGATCCAGAACCAGACTGTTGTTGAAAAGGGATTGCTCCACCGAGGCCGAGAACCCTGTGACGGTTGTATCGTATCTGTTGTAACTGGTTTTTAAGTTGGGGCCGTATCCCGTGCTGCTGGACATCTGGAACCCTGCCTGTATCAGGGTGTCTGCAAACCGGGCATTGTGCCGCAGGCCGAATCCGGACGTATCCTCGTTGTACTGGTCTCTATCCGTACCGCTTGTGGAACCGAAGGTTTCGTTATGCTCATGCTGCTCATAGTCGGTTTTGAATACGTTGAACAGCGTTACCTGATCGGGAGTCCATTGCAGGCTCCCGTCCGTTGACAATATCTTGACCTCCAGGGGATCGTAGTACCATTTGGCAGTGTCCAGGCTTCCGTCTTCCTTGACGCCGCGCTGCATTTCGAATTCTCCGGAGTCCTTGTACACCATCATGTTGAAGTTGAATTTCCCTGATGTGAATCCGGTATTGGCCATTCCCCCATGGGATTCCTGTCCGTCAAACCATGTATCCTGGCTCGGGCGGTCCATTTTTGATGCCAGGGCGCTGACATAAGCCTCGGTACCGGCTTGGTTTTTCATGCGGGTACCCACAAACAGGTCGGTTGAATAACCCGCCGGGTGTCCGCCTATGGACTTTTCCACGTTGGCGCGCAAGGTGCCTTCGGTTTTTTCCGGCTGCCGGGTCCGGATGATGATGAATCCGGTGTTTATACCTGATCCCGAACCGGATGAGCCAATGGGGATCGTCGGCCCCAGGGTCAGCGAGGTGGCGCCCCTGACTATTTTCAGCTCTTCAATGGAAGCGACCGGGAATTTATACAGAATCCGGTTGACGGATTTGGGCAGAACAGCGCCGTCGATAATGTAGGTAAACGTTCCGCCGCCTCTCATTTGAATCATATAAGGGCTTTTCCGGCCCTGGTATGTGATATTAATCCCGGCGGCTTTGTCGATCAGATCGTTTAAGTCTTTGGGTTTGAAGTTTTGAATATCCTGCCGGGTGAACACCTCCGAGGCAAATTCGGTGCTGACTTCAGTCCTGTAGAGATTGGTCAGGCTGTGGGGGTGAAGATCCGGCCGGGTCGATCTTTTTGATCCTGTCACGGTGAGCGGTGCAAGTTCCTCAACGTCTGATTTTTGCTGTTTATCGTCTGTCACGGCCGCCGTATCTTCGCCTTCGCTTACAACTGTTTCGGTTTCAGCACCCATGACATGGGAGGTGTTCAGAATCAGGATCAACAATAACCCCGTAACACAAACAAGTTTCCATAATTTCATTTCGCCGTAATTCATCAACTTTTCAGCCCAATAGTTCACTCTTCTCATCTTTTTTCCTTTGATTGTGGTAACGGTGTCGTCTTTTCAACTGCTTATCAGCGAGGAAAGCTCATCTTCGCTTAGGTCATAATGGTAAAACAGGGAGAAAAAGGTCTTCACCTTTGTTTTGGCCCAGTTTTCCGGGAAAAGCTTTGGATACAGAACATGGGCTGTCCAGGGAATGCCCGCGATGCGGTTGACCCCGGGGGGGCGGTCAAACCAGTTAAACGGTATCCGGGGGGCGCAATGGATCCGGCGGTTTTGTACGGCGGGAATCTTTTTCCAGGTTCCGTCACCATAGGCATGCCGGACAAATTCCGAACTTGTGGTGATGATAATCTCAGGATTCCACATCAATATCGATTCCATTGTCACCTGGGTCATGCCGCGCCCGGATGAAAATTGACATTGGGCGACGTTGATGCCGCCACACACATCGATCAGCTGGGAATGACAGGAGCCGGCAGGATCGGTGGCAAGCCCGTTCTCCTTTTCGGCATAATAGACCCGTTTTCTTTTCTTTTCCGGCACGCCGGAAACCTTTTGCTGCACCTCCTGCAATACCTTGAGATAGTAGTCAACCAGAGCGTTGCCCCGCGCCGGTACACCGAGAACCTCTCCCATGAACCGCAGGGTGTCGGCATAACCCACCGCGTTTCTGGTATTTTCCACACAGACAACCGGGATCATGCCGAACTTCTCCTGAATCAGGTCGATATTTGAAGGATCTGTACCGGCTTCATATGACACAAACACCAGGTCGGGACGTGCGGCAATATAGGCTTCGTAGTTCGAGGCCTGTCGTTCCCTGCCCATCACCGGGATATGGTGAAATTTTTCCGGGATATACTTGCGGGCCTGGCCGGTTGGGGGCATAAACCATCCGCCCAGCTTTTCGGGTGCGATCATGTAGACAAATGTCGCCGGCGGCGGAGATGTGGTCAGCACTTTGGTTATGCTTGCCGGTATTTTGACCTTCCGGCCGGCCATGTCCGTTATTTCCCGGTATAATCCGGCAGCCGGGTTGCTGCTTCCCCCTGCCGGAAAAAGGGCTGTCAGCATCAGTATGCTGATTAAGACGCCTAATTTTCGAATCATCCTCTCTTTTCCTTCCTCCTTGTTCCAATGGATCATCACATTCTGCTCCGGCTGCTTGGCAAGACCCGTGACAACGGAATCACGAACGGGCAATCCCCGATGCGTTTCACCGTGGCCTTGATCCCGTAAACCGCCTCAAGGTTCTCCGGGGTCAGCACCTCTTCCGGAGTTCCGCTTGCCAGTATTTTTCCTTTTTTCATCATCAGCATCCTGTCGGAATACCGGGCGGCCATGTTCAGGTCATGGATGGCGATAATGGCTGTAATCCGCTGTTTACGGACAAGGGTGCGCAAAATTTCCATCACATCGATCTGGTGCCAGATATCCAGATTACTGGTGGGTTCATCCAAAAGCAGCAGACCTGTATCCTGGGCCAGGGCCCGGGCGATCAACACCTTTTGCTGCTGGCCCCCGGACAGCTCGCTGAAAAATGCCAGCGCCAGCTCTTCGATGCCCAAAAGCCTGAGCACTTCCCAGACTTTGCCCTCATCGTGTTCATCTGCCCGCCATCCCAGGTGGGGTCTTCGCCCCATCAGCACCACGTCAAAGACCGTATGGGCAAATACCCTGACAGAGTTCTGGGGAACATAGGCGATCAGGCGGGCCGCTTCCTTTCTGTTCATTTTCAACAGATCCCGGCGCGCTACCATCACACCGCCGGAACGGGGTTTAATAATCCGGTCAATGCATTTGATCAGGGTTGATTTGCCGGACCCGTTGGGTCCCACAATACTGGCGATCCGGCCGTCTTCCACAGACATGAAAAAGTCGTGCAGCACATCGGTATCGGCATAGCCAAAACAAAGGTTTTTAACCGTAAGCTTGGTGATCATGACCAGAACTCCCGGCGTTTGCCCCTGATGATCAGATAGAGAAACAAGGGAATGCCCAGCATGGACATGATGATGCCTACAGGTATGACAACGCCGCCCAGCATATTCATGGATACGGCATTGGCAATCAAAAGCAGTGCCCCGCCGATGCCGCCGGATGCCGGGATCAGGAAGCGGTGGTCATTGCCGATGATGATCCGGGTGATGTGGGGGGCCACAAGCCCCACAAATCCGATGACACCGGTAAAGGCGACAATGGCGGCAACCAGCAGGCTTGCCGCCACCATCACCATCATGCGGACCCTGTTGGCATCCACGCCTAAGCTTTTTGCACAGTCATCCCCCGTGGTCATCAGGTTCAGATCCCAGGCCTTGCGATAGAGCGCCGGCAGGCAGATCAGACAGATTACGCCCAAAAACAGCAGACTGTTTCCGTTGAGATCCGAAAGAGATCCCATGCCCCAGTACGACATGACTGTGCGCTGTTCATCATCGGCAATGTAGGTTAAAAGCTGGTTGCCGGCCTGGAACAGATAGTTGACGGCAATACCGGCAAGGATCAGGGTTTCCGAGGTGGCGCCCTTCAGGGCTGAAAGGGCAATGATGAAGCCTGAACAAAGCGTGGCGCAAAGGAAGGCATTTCCCACCAGAAAGTAGGGCCCGTCCAGAATGGTGATGCCGAAAACTGCGGCCAGTGAGACACCGAAATGGGCACCCGAGGAGATTCCTAACGTGAAGGGGCTTGCCATGGGATTTTTTAAAACCGCCTGCATCACACATCCGCATATCCCTAAGCCCACGCCGCAAATTACGGTTCCTGTAATAAGCGGCATACGGATGTGCCAGACGACATGGGAGATAATGGGATCAATATCAAGTCCGCCCGGGATCAACCGGTTAAACAGGGTGAGATAGACCTGGCGGACCGTCATGGGAACCTGTCCCAGGGTGATGATGACACTTGCCGAAATGATCAGCAGCAGGAGCAGGGTCCCCAGAAAAAAGAATTTTGCCTGAACGGAGCGGGCGTGGGCCTGCCGCGTCTGCGTTATTTTCCCGGTGCGGGTTTTCCCGGCAACCTGCCAGGAGAGTGCCGGCGTGGTGCGTAAAAGCGCCTGTCTCATCGGTCAAGGGCCTTTGCGCATCCGATCATGGCGCCGGTGGAATCTGTGCCGCCGGTGACCACGATCAGGTTACGTTCCTTTGCGATTTCAGACAGGGTCTGAAACTCCCGAAGCTTGAGTGCGGCCGGTGTGGTTTCGTAAATTTTGGCCGCATCGCTCATCCGTTGTGATGCCTGGAACTCTCCGTCCGCGAGAATAACCCGGGCCCGTCTTTCCCGTTCAGCCTCGGCCTGGCGTGCAATGGCCCGAAGCATGTTTTCGGGCAGGGCAATGTCCCGGATGGTGACGATCTCCACACGGATACCCCAGGGCGCGGTCACGGTTTCAAGAAGGGCCTGAATTTTCTGGTTAAGAACTTCTCTGTCCGAGAGGATCGAATCCAGTTCGTTCTGCCCCAGAACATCCCGGAGCATGGTCTGGGCAATGAGCGCCGTGGCTCCTTCATAGTCTTCAACCTCCACCACGGCCTGGGCCGGATCAATGACGTGGTAATAAATAACGGCATCCACATCCACGCTGATATTGTCCCGGGTGATGATGGTCTGTTTGGGAACGTCAAGCTGCCGGGTTCTTAAATCCACCCGGACAATTTGATCCACGACCGGAATTATCCAAAAAATTCCCGGGCCTTTTACCCCCTTGAGGCGGCCGAACCTGAAAACAACTGACCGGACATATTGACGGTTAATTCTGATGGATGACAGCATGAATACAGCGGTAAGAAAAGCAAATCCAATTTTCCAAAATGAGATCATCTCAATATCCCTTACACCGGACCTTTGGGGGTACTGCTCTGTCTGGCCCGTCCTGCTCTGCCGCCAAATCGGCCACAGCCTGGTTTAATTTTTTTATCGACATTTAAAAACGTCTTATGTCGTTTAAACATGTAAGGTTGATCAGTTACAATACGGATGATGGGACCGTCAACCCTTTTTTTTAAAGATTTTGCTGACGTCTTTCCGTTAAAAAAATTAATTTTTTTAACTAGTTGTCATGCTTAAAGAATTTAAAACGCAACGGCTGATTAATAAAAGAAAAGAAAGTGGATTCATGACAAGATTAACCCGGGAACTAATTTTTTAACGAAAGATGTAACCTTTTCATTACAGATTCGTTATTAAAGTTAAGTGGAGATACTGTCCGGCACAGCAGAAGATATATTGTTCTGCTGTGCCGGACACTGTTGACAATTAATAGAAAAGCCGACCCTGATTGTGGATTTTTGATATATGCTTTATGACGAACCGACCTCCTTGTCCTGACAACTTTCTATGATGACCGCTTGTGTTCCGTACATAATGGCAATACAATAAATGTGTGTGTTTGACCCGTCAGATTAATCAATCTAAATAAAGGTGTAAAAAATGGCGAACAAAGGAAGAGATGCGCAAAAATCGGTTAAGAAAAAATCGGAAAAAACATTGAAAGAAAAGCGCAACGAAAAAAAAGAAAAGAAGTCTCAAAGGGACAGCATTTAAAAACTTATCAATGCCGCATGATCGTATTGATTTCAATAACAGCCATGGGCTGAGCTGATCCCATGCAACTTTTTGCCGGACAAGCCGGACAAAATTGTGTTAATGAGGGTGGCCCGGGGCGGCTATGAACCAGGCGACGGCACCGGACCTAAAGACTTTACGGGGAACGGGTCGTGCTGCTGCTGATTGATCTGATAATTCTCGGCACGGCAGAAGATATATATTATTCTGTTGTGCCGGATTCTAGCCCGATGAACCTTGACTTTGACATTGCCTTCACTTAATCCTAAATGCTTTCCAATCTGCGCGCAGGTCCGGTTTTGTGAAGAGACCGTAAAAAGCAGTTCCTGATCCTGGGGATTAAGTTGCCGCAAAGCCCGGGTCGTGCTTTCTTCATTTGTTTCTGGCGGAATCAAAAGGATGAAGGAATGGTGCTCGCCTGTCACTTGTCCATAGTTTGCTTTAGATTTTGGATGGTCATATGGGGGTATGAAGTATAATCCGTTTGTTATTGCAGGTGCTTATATGGCTATTGACCAGTGCTCAACAAAGCTGTCTTGCTCAGTATAACACTCGGTCCCTTTTCGGCATTGAAGCCAGCTTTTCGAGCTTTTTGAATGCATTTTTGAAACGCCTTTTTTGATACATGAAACGGAGGCTCTGCAATCAGTACTGTGCCACCTGGTTTAACAATGGATTTAAGCTCATAAAAAAAGGTCTCCTGGTCCGGCACTTCATGAACGACATAAAACGCCAGCACAAAATCGAGCGATTCTGATACTCCAATGCCGCTCTCTTTGCATTGATGTAGCTTAATACGATCTTCCAACTCAGTTGACTGAATTTTTTCTTTGAGTTTCTGGAGCATGCCTTCCTGAAGGTCTACGGCAAACACCGTCCCACCTTCCTTTACCATTTGAGCCATTTTCATTGTGAAAAAACCAGGGCCGCAGCCAAAATCCATCACCGACATGCCGGGTTGTATATAGGGCCGGAGGATTTTTCCAGGGTTCTGAAGCCATTTTCTGATGACATTGTCCAAGCTGCCCGCATTTTCTACCGGGCATATACGTTGTTTGTTTTCATAGATCATGATGTCTCTCCTGTATTTATTTAAGCGTTTAATTGATATACACTTTAAAGAAAAAAACTATTCTTTTGCGAGCATGCGTTGAAAGAAATATTCGATTTTGGTTAAAAATTCCTCTATGGTAGCAACTTTTTCTGGCCCAAGGGTTTTCCAATACTCGGTGTAACCACCATCCATGGTTTCATGCCAGTGCTTATGGGCAAAATACGCTACCTTGCCTTTTGATGTAAGGGTTACAACTGTCCGGGATGCGTTGGCCGGGTCGATATTTTTTTTAATGAGTCCTTTATGCTCAAGCTTTTTGAAACGTTGTGAGACCGCGCCTTTAGTCACTCCAAACAATTTTGCGACATCGGTCACACTGGAGCTTTCGTTATCTCCGACAAGCTCAATGAGATGGATTTCTACGCCGGTAAGCATTATATCAGTGCCATACTTTTTCGGTTCAGTCTCCATTTGCTGGGCCAATTTCAATACAGAGTGAAGTTTTTGCTTTATTTTTTCCATATACGTAGTGTATATGTGCTAAACAGATTTATCAAGAAAAAATTATGAGAATTATTTCCTGAGCTTTGGAGGGGGGAAGCAGTGAATTATGAAATTTGAACGGATCTCTTTACAACTAAAGGAAAATTCGGTTTAGGCCTTATGAAGAGCATAATCGCGGTGCTGGACGCATTCAGCACCGCGATTCTCGGCGGCGGCGCAGGCGTCAAGAACGTTCGGATCCAGTTGTATTTTGATTAACGATCAGGGCGTTAGGGTAAAATTTTGGTCGTCCAGGTATGCGGCTACCCGATTTTTTCCATTGTGTTTGGCATGGTATAAAGCTTCATCAGCTTGGCGAACCAGAGCGGCTTGCTGGTTATTCTTGGGATATTCAGCCACACCAAAACTGCATTGCTGACGA
Source organism: uncultured Desulfobacter sp. (assembly GCF_963665355.1). GTDB lineage: Bacteria > Desulfobacterota > Desulfobacteria > Desulfobacterales > Desulfobacteraceae > Desulfobacter. The sequence continues at coordinate 710,615 of NZ_OY762229.1, read as the reverse complement.
CCTGCTTCTCCAAAATCGTGGGCGTCCACAATCCGTCTGAGCTTGTCTGCTACGGCAATCGCATTTTTTAACGTGGTTTGAGGAAGTAGAATACAAAACTCTTCTCCTCCCCATCTGGCAAAGACATCTCCTTCCCTGATGTTTTGGGAGCAAATGGTTGCTACCTGTTTAAGAACATAATCCCCAACCAAATGTCCAAAAGTGTCATTCACTGATTTAAAATTATCAATGTCTAAAATAATCATGGAAAAGGTGTAGCCATGACGGTTCCCTTTTTTTATTTCTATAGATAGAAGCTTATTAAACATTGTTTTGTTGTAACATTGGGTAAGACCGTCAGTACGAGCCTGTTTTTCCTCTATCTTGAGTTGAGTCTCAATAATTGCATTTGCTTCCAGTAATGGAGTGGCATCATATATCAGAATGGCAACGTGGGTGTCATCCAGGGTATTGATAACGCAATCCTGGCGCATGAAGCGAAAAATAGATTTAGTAATTTTTTTCAGTTTGATTGGAATAACGTATTTTTCCACGGATGCGTTCATGAAAGACGGGGATTTTAGAGTGAACGCGATACGGATTTTTCGTTTTAGGATGGAAAATGAAGTATCTGGAAACAATTCTGGCAAGCTCTTTCCTTGTGCTTTTTCTTGACTGATCCCTGTACGAACGGACAGCCACCTATTCCAGAACAGTAACTTCAAATCCTTATCTGTAATGATAACCCCATTTTCCAGAGCATCAAGAATGTCAGTTTTTACAAAGGTCACGTATTATCCTCTATGAACGCATATAGGCTTTTCTTTAGCCAGATAAACATTTCATCATCGAACAGAATGAACAGATGACCGGTGATCTGCTCCTTCTCGAACTCCAGGAGGGTGGAAATAATAAGCACCTTACTATAGCCAGCTTTTTCCCGGGCTATAAGTAGCCGGTTGTTTAATTCGATGCTGGGCGGTAAAAACGAGACGACCGAATCCAAAAGCTCGGCCAGTTTGCCAATGCAAGAAGCTCCCAGTATATTGGCAATTTCCAAGATGCTCTGCCGGGTTTCTGTATCATCTTCTTCCTGGTCTGTGCATACTCCTTCCAGCAGACAAATTACGTTTTGCATATTATAAGCGCTTTGCTGGTCTATGATAAACAGGATTTCGCCTTCAAAAGCGCCTTTAAACATCTGTGTGGTGATGTAGAGGTTTGCTTCATTATTGATTTTACCGAGAACTGCATGTTCCACTTCTTCCACAGAAACGATCTGAATTCCGGGAACCTTCAATCGAGCGAAGCTGTCAAATAGATCTGCAATTGCCGCCGTGGCGGATCCATATGAAATATTGATCAATTCTCCCAATGCTTCTTTAATATCACTGTCAATCATTTTCAGAAATCCTTCATTGAATAGTAGCAAGGATTTGTACTATACGACTTTCATCTATGGGTTTTTTTTCGATGCCTTTTGCGCCTAATGCCATAATTCGCTCCCTGGCCTTAGCCTGGATATCGGCTGTGATAACATAGACTTGAGCATCCGGATCGTGGGCGCGGATGATTTCAAGGGCTTCGAAACCATCCATTTCCGGCATGGTCAAATCTAAAAAAGTAATATCGGGTTTGATCTCCTTGTATAATTCCACAGCTTCCCTGCCATTCGTTCCCAGGAAAATTTTTGAACTGTTTTTCACATTGTCAGGGATGCGTTTTAAAATCATAGCTCTTGATAGTTTCGTATCGTCAACAATCAAAATTTTCATAGTTTTCCTCCAATGCCTGTCAGCGGTGATCTGAATATGTCATAAAATTACCGGTGTGAAACTGTTGTATCTTCTTCGTAAAAATAACCATTTAAAATTATGTTCATCATCATCTTTTTGTATTCTGCATTATTCCGGAAGGTTAATTCCCAACTATGCGTGGAACATGAGCCTTGGATATGAACAGTTTGAACTCGTTGGATTTTATTCATTTTAGCACTGGTGCTAACACCAATGCCAATTCAAATTTTATTAGGTATAGCACAAGTCCTATATTTTTATCCAAAGAAAAGAGTATGAAATGGATGATCCAGCTCCCCGGTCTTAAGGAAACGATCTTGTTGTGTACAGCGTGATTCATCAATTCTACTCCAGCAGGCTGTATTTGAATATTTGGATCAGATTGAAAATAACGGCAACCGAATTTCGTTGAAACCTTATCTGGAAACCATTGAGGACTTTTGCAGCCGGTTGTCCAGGGAAGAACTGCTTGAACTGGTACTGGCCCTGGCAAAGGATGAACCGGCGTCTAAACGCATGTATTTCCTGCAAAAATTGGACAACCTTTAAACGGGAAGTCAAACAAGTGATCAGTGACTCAGCACTGCTGCGGCAATCACAAGTCTTCTTTTAATTGGCGTTTGAACGGCTTGACGAGGGGCAAATGCCCACAATGTCACCCATCTGCGGTGTTCCAGGAAAATGAGCACTCCTCACATACTTGAGTATACTCCGGTTGCACATTCTTTTTTCAGTGCTCCGGGGTTGATGTTGAAATGTTTTTTAAAGGCATGTGCAAAATGGCTGACATTGACATACCCAACAGCATTTGCCGCTTGGGACACTGAATGGTTTTCCTCTTTGATCAGGGTCCAGGCCTGTTCCATTTTCAACTTTTGGACAAAGGTGAAAATGGTGGAATTAAAGGTCCGTTTGAACTCTTTTTTCAAGGTGAATTCATTGAGGCCGCAGCGCCTGGCCAGCACAGGGATGGTGGGCGGATTCAGGAAATCCGCCGTCAAAATAGATTTTGCCTGGGCCAGTCCGCCTTTGATTTCGGGCTTTGAAGGGCCTGCCTGACACTTTGGGAGATTTTGGCAGAACAATTCCACCTGTCGGGAGAGAAGAAGCATAGCCCGGCTTTGATAAAATAACTCAAGGGCAGGGCCATTAACCGGCGGCGGATTCAGGATTTCCAGAGCGATTTTTCTCAACTGCGGATCCAGAGGGAAAGATATAAATTCCTGTTTTTGCAAAAGCCGGATCTGTTTGTCCCCCGGTGCATCATCAATAAGCTGTTCAGGCAGATAACTGCTCAGAAGACGTGGATCAATGTGCAGTTCCACACAGGTGACAGGCAGGCCGGAATCAATGTCCATCCGTCCCCATACTCCTTTAAGGAATCCAATGGTATTGGCGTTGGGTCCAATGCAGTATTTTTTTTCCTTACCATTAATTTTAAAAACAAGTTCGCCCAACTGTCCGGCAACCGGATAGATAACATCGGCTTTTGTCTGAATGCAATCGGTCATTGAACGGCTTCTTTCCAAGACATTGCTAATCTACATACAACAATGATAAGTTTGTCCATGTCAAAATATGGTTTAGTCTGGTTAATGATTTTGCCTGGCCTAAATTGACACTCAATGTCATTTTTTCAAGCAGACTAATGGAACCATCGCATTTGGGGATTATGGCGTTTTCAGGTGTTTTTTTCTTGACTGATTCTTGTCTGAATTCTCATATGCACCATGGCGCATACACCCAGCATATCCGAGATGGCCGACATGAGTTTAAACGACAGGGGAACGCCTTTTTTTATCCCTTTGGACATGGAGAAGGTGTCAATTACTTTTATCCTTTCATCCCAATTTTCAAGGGATGATACAGGTTTCAGTCCCCATCCGCCCTCCATGGACATCCCCATGCCGCCTTTTTTGAGAACCTGCTTTTTCGCAAATTTCATTCCCATGGGTGACAGCACATCAAAGAAGAAATCACACTGCTTGAAATAATCCGCCACTTTAATAAAAAAGTCTTTGATCTGTTTTTCTTCGAAATAGCAGAACACGCCGCCGGCCAGAAACAGTAAACCGTCCCGGACTCTTATCTGTTCAAACCACCGGGTATCCAGAAATGAAGACGCAATGCTTTTATGTCTGTCGCTGTCTTCATAAAAATTGTTTCTCAGTGCAATCACATCGGGCAGGTCAAGCTCGTAATACATCATCCTGCCATTGTCGATTCGGCTGAAGGTGGTGTCCAGCCCGCAGCCGATATTGACAATTGTCGCTTCAGGGTATTTTTCTATAAATTCAAGAGCCATTTTGTCTGTGTGCAGGCTGCGTGCGACCCAGCCATGCTGGGACATGGCCTGGGTCTTTTCTATATCTGAAAAATCATAATCAATTTGACCGATAATCTTTACAGCGTTTTCATCAACCAGCTGCGGGTCGCTTTTTTGCGTTTCATATGCCCGGCCCCATAAAGGCAGTAAAAGCGTCTCCTCAACAGTACCTGTTTTAATTCGTATTTTCTGGGTCATTATTTTTTCCTTTCCATTAAAGGCCATCTTGAAGGATCAAGCGGCGGCGATATTCCACTGCTTTGTTCTCTGTTGGGCATCCCACATGGACGCGTACCGTTTTTGCAGTGTCATTAATTGGGTGTGTGTTCCCTGTTCTGCGATGGTGCCGTTTTCCACCACCAGGATGTTGTCGGCCCCGGCAATGGTGGACAGGCGGTGGGCAATCACAATCACGGTTTTGTCTGCAACCAGTGTGTTGATGGCCTTTTGAACGGCCACTTCGCTTTGGGTATCCAATGCGGCAGTCGGTTCGTCCAGCATGACAATGGCGGCATCTTTGAGTATGGCCCTTGCGATGCTTATCCGCTGCTTTTCCCCGCCGGACAGGGCGCCTCCGATATCCCCCACCACCGTATTATATCCGTTTGGCAAACGGTCAATGAACTCATGGCAGAACGCCTTTTGTGCCGCTGCCCGCACCTGTTCGTCCGACGCATCCGGGTTTCCCATCCTGATATTGTTCAGGATCGTATCATCAAACAGATAAACATCCTGGAACACCACTGACACGTTTTTCATTAAATCTTCCTGTCTGATCTGTCTGAGATCGATACCGCCTATTTTCACGGTACCTTTCCGGGGATCGGCGTAACGCATGATCAGCTTGGTGATGGTGGTTTTTCCGGAACCGGACGGGCCCACAAGCGCCGTAAGCTTTCCGGCGGGAATAAAGAACGAGACATCCTGCAGGGCATATTGATCCTGCCCGGCATAGGCAAAAGAAACCTGTTTGAACTCAATGTCAAATTGTCCGGGAACGGTTGGCTCAGAAGAGACCTCCAATGGTTTTATCGAAAGCAGTTCGGTGATTCGGACTAAAGCTGCATCCACAATATCAAAAACCTGGGTCAGGCTTGAAAATAAAGACAGGGGTTCGCTGAAACGCGAGATAATCACCAGCAGTGCAGCGGCCACAGACAGCGTCAGACTGCCTTTTGTTATCAAAAACACGCCCATGGTCAAAACCGCCAGAAGGCCGATCTCCACGATTCCGGCCATCAGAACCATGGGTGCGACAATCTCAAGAGCCACCTTTGTCTGCACATTTCTGTGGTTCTGCAACGCGCTTTGCAGGCTGGCGGAGCGTTCCCCGGTCTGGTTTGCAGAACGCAGAACCGGCAGGCCCTGGACATATTCAAGCACATCGGACTCCACCCGTGCCAAGGCTAGGCCACACGCTTTTTTCCCTTTGCTTGATCCGCTTCTCTGCCACTTTTGAACCGGTACGGCAATACAGAAAAGCACAAGCATGGCCACGGCCAGCCGCCATTCAATAAAAAAGGTGACAACAATTAAAAGAACCGGCGGAATAACCGTCTGTATGATAACGGAACTGACAATCCCCATGGACAGTACACAGTATTCAACACCAACGGAAAATATATTATTCAATGTCCCGGTTTTATACGAATAGAGCCTTTCCTGGGGCATCACCTTAAGTTTTTCTCCCAGATTAAGGCGCAGCCTGTGGGCAACATCCACGATGGTTCCCTTAAAATCAAAGTCATGCCCGCGCCATCTGAAATACAGCTCCAAAACCACCATTACAAACATGACACAAAGCCATAATGCAGCACTGCCAATCAACGGCTTTGCATCGGAAAGGCAGGCGAGCAGCGGGAAAAAACACAGATATGCCAGTCCTTCGGCCGTAAAAGCGGCTACAAACAAGAGCATGCTTTTTTTGTATTCGGGACTGTTCTCGCCTGCTACAGTTTGAGCGGCCTTATATGATTCCATAATGGTGACAGGTTTTTGTTTCGAATCCATGACACTCCTCTTATTGGTGAAGGTTCCACGCCTGGGCCTGCTCGTAGTTTTTCCAGAGCACTGCGTAGATACCATTGTTGTCGATCAGCTCTTCATGACGCCCCTTTTCGGCAATCATGCCTTTGTCAAAAACAACGATCTGGTCCACATCTCTTATGGTGGACAGTCTGTGGGCGATGATGATAACGGTTTTGCCTTTCATCAGGCTTGAAACCGCCCTGATGATCTCCTCCTCGTTTTCCGGATCGGCAAAGGCCGTGGCCTCGTCAAGCACGACGATGGGTGCGTTTCGTAAAATTGCCCTTGCTATGGTGATTCTCTGCTTCTGCCCGCCTGAAAGCCGCAATCCCCTGTCCCCGGCAACGGTTTCATAGCCGTCGGGAAGTGAACAGATAAAATCATGGATCTGTGATGCCTTTGCCGCCCCATGGATCTCTTGGTCAGAGGCATCCGGTTTGGCAAGCCGGATATTATTTGCAATGGTGTCATTGAATAAAAAGGTATCCTGGAATACAAAGGAGGCATGGCTCATCAATGTTTCGGCGCGCATATTGCGTATGTCGGTACCGCCGATCCGGATACTTCCCTTTTCAACATCCCAGAATCTGGGTATCAATCTTGCCACGGTGGTTTTGCCGGCACCGGAAGGCCCGACAAGAGCGGTTACCGTGCCTTCCGGGACTTCAAAGCTGACATCCTGCAGGGCATAGCGGTCCCTGTTTTCGTACCTGAAGCAGACCTTGTCAAAGACCACGGATGCATCTTCGGGCTTCTGGGGCTGCTCCGCCGCCGGCATGGTTTTCATGGCCATGATGTCCTGAATCCTGAAAGCGCCGGCTTCGGATTTTTTAATAAAGTTATTAAGCCACATCAGCGGCATCATGGCATCGGCCATACCGGTGCTGATCATCAAGAGCGCAATGAAATAGGGGAAGGCAAGGGTTCCTATGGAGATAAAATAGATACCTGCGGCTGTTACCGCCAAAAGGGTCGGCATGGGGCTTAAGATCAATATCCCCATCCTGGATGCGGTTCCCGAATAGTCATACCACGACTTGACCGCGGCCCTGAACTCCTCCAGGGCCTTTGTGTACCGCTTAAAGGAACTTGTTCCCACATCAAAGGTCCTGACCACCGGCATGGCCTGGACAAACTCAATAACAGCCGAGTTGATCATCTCCTGGCTTTCATCATACCTGTTTCTGAGCGCTTCACTGTCCCGCATGGACAGAGCCATGAAGATCCCGCCAAAAAGCAGAACAGCGATGCTGACCAGGGCGAGCCGCCAGTCAATGATGAACATCATGACAAGAGACATCACCGGCCCGGCAAGGCTTTTGCCCACAAAAGGAGTGCTGTCCGCTACAAAGGCGTGGAGCATGTTCACATCGTCCACAATGACTTTTTTCAGTGTGCCTGAACCGCTGTTGGTAATAAACCCCAGGGGCAGTTTGGCCAGATGGTCCGAGAGCCGGGTTCTAAGAATCTGCTCAAGCCGGAAAGCGCCCAGGTGGGAAATAAGAAAACCTGCCTGCCGGCACGTAAAACTGACGATGACCAGAACGGCAATCAGAATCAGCAGCAGCCAGAGATCAAAGCTGTGTCCCAATACCGCCGCAGGACTTTTCATCATAACGGCGTTCAAAGCGCCTGCCATGAAATAGATACTGACAATGGAACTGATGGTGCCCAGGGCGGCGGCACCCATTGCCGTATAAATCCAGGGCATGACCGGATTCATGATCGCCCACAGCCCCCGTTTTATTTCGTTTTTTTTCATTGTGTTCATCCAGCTATAATTATTTTTTAACTGTTCCTATCCTGAAATCCAACGCAGATAACCTACTATGAAAAAAAGGAAAATGCTGTCGAATGCAGAACAAATTATGTCTGTAAAAGAAAACTTGATCGAAAAACTGCAGAGATAGATCCGTTGATCGGGGTAAAACAGCCGGTAATTCCTCTGTTTATGGTTGTCCGTATCATATTGACACAGGTACTTAGTTTTTGTATGAATATAAACTTAGAAGATGCTTTTATTTTTTTGTTCGATTAACTTTTTATCCGGAAAGGGAAAGACCTTGGACCAAGCAATACCCCTGAACTTTGATACAATCGCCCTGGAGTTCAACTATGACGATTTTATCACCTATCACGGAGAAAAATTATTTTCCCATACCGAACCCGAGCCCAATGAATTATTCTGGCACTGTCCACGGGAACTTGGGTGCGGCAGTTTCCAGAGGATAAAGATACGGCCCGGATTTGACCTGTGGCTGACAGACTGTGCCTTTTGCCGGGATATCATTTTTCAAAATTATAAGACCCCGGTAACCATCCAGTTCAACTTTACCCTGTCCGGCCACTATCGTATCCGTCTTGACGGGGATCGGGATGTCAAACGGTTTTTCGGGGAATTTCAAGGCATCAGCTTTTACAACACCCCCTGCTCCTTTTGCAAGGTGCTCCATGATGTTCCCGCACGAAGCATCTCCCTAACCCTTCAACCGGATGTTTTTGCATCCTGCTTTGAAGACCACATGACACTGATGCCGCCCGTGATCCACAAAATGATGACCCAGGATATGGAAACCGGTTATCTGTACCAAAGCGCAATCATACCGGCCATTCGGGAGGTCATACATCAGATCCTCGGGTGCCCTTACCATGGCATTGCCCGCAAGCTGTTTTTTGAAAGCAAAGCGTTGGAACTTCTTTCTCTTCAACTGCATCAGATATGCGACAGCTCTTCTTTAGACCATTCGTGCCCGAGAATGCACCCCCAGGATAAAAGACAGATCGCAGACGTTCGACAGATTCTTGACAAAAGCCTGGAAGCTCCGCCCTGCCTGAAGGATCTGGCAAGAACAGCCGGAATGTCCCATCCCAAACTCAACCGGTGTTTCAAAGAGATGTATGGGATGACGGTTTTCCAGTACATCCGGACCGAGCGGCTTAACAGGGCAAAAAGCATGCTCCAGCAGGACGGGTATTCAGTGACGGAAACGGCATTTCATGTGGGATACGATTCGGTGAGCCATTTTTCCCAGGCCTATAAAAAACAATTCGGCGCTTCCCCCAGTGATTCGGTGAGGCTGATGGGCTGAAAGCGGCCAGACAGACAAAACTGAATCTGTCTGGCCGTCCTCAGCCGAATGACCTAAAACCGATACCGGATACCGGCACCAACGGTGAGGGGATCACCGTAGTCAACCATCGCCATTGACGTAGTGGACATGAAATCCTCCACATAGGCCTCATCGGTGAGATTTTTTCCATACACATAAAAATCCCAGGCCCCGGTCTGATATCCCACCTTGGCATCCAGGACGATATACTCATCTTCTGTTACACTTGTGTTGTTGACATCATCATAGAAAGAAGTTTCTCCCACTGCCCGCAAATCCACACGGGAATAAAAGCCACCGGGATGCCGGAAAGAAATACCGGCCGTTGCAGTATAGGCCGGTGTTGAGGGGATATCCTCTCCGTCATGGACGATCCCGCCCCCGGCGTCATAGGTGTCATATTCCGCTTCGATCACGCTAAAAGCGCCGTTCAGCTCAATGGTATCTGTGAGCCGATAGGCAACCTCCAGTTCAATTCCCTGGGAATGGGCACTGTCGGCATTGGATGTATAAAAAAGGCCTGTCCCCACGGATTTGTATACATGAATATCTTCGATATCCATGTAAAACACGGCAACAGACATCCGGAATCGGTCAATGTTTCCCTTGACACCAAGCTCGTAGTTTACCGACTTTTCGGGCTCAAAGCTGTTTTCTTCCCCCGTACCCGAGGAGGCAAAGTAATTAAATCCGCCGGGCATATAGCCGTGGGAATAGGATACATAGGTATTCCAGTCTTTACTCAGACTGTATTTCAGAGCTGCCTTGGGCAGAAAAACATCCCAGGTTTTTTCGGCGTTGTAAGAAAAAGAAGCGGGTCCGGTGGTTCCCACCGGCAGGTAATACATATTGAAATCCATTTCCTTTTCAATATGCTGGTACCGGCCGCCCACGGTCAATTCAAACCGTTCCCCCAGGGGCACCATGGCCTGGCCAAATACGGCACGGGTGCTGCTGTCCGTTTCAGATACGGCATTCATTTCATAATTTCCGTAAAAGATTGTCCCGGTGGTGTCATAATAGGGGAACTCCATACCATACGGGCCTGTATCTTCATTTTCAATGTCGCAATAGAGACCGCCTACCCAGCGGATACCGCTGTCATTGTTGCTGGACAGGCGCAGTTCCTGGGTATAGCCATCCACCTCGTTGTAACTATACTGTTTGAGTCCGGCATAATCGGGGTTGTCGCCGTAATCGGCATCGTGATCACCGTCTATATCCAGAAAACTGTGGGTGGTGGTTGATGTCAGGGTCATGGCGTCAAAGGCATAGCTCACATGCAGGCTCTGGGAAAAAGTGTCCTTATCAACGGTGGTGGGCACGTCATAACTGACGTTTTCGGCATCATCCCGGCTGAAATCGCTCAAGAAAGATCCGCCGGGCAGCGCATATCCATTGCACCATGAATCACTCTGGTTGTTCATGGCAAGTGTCACTCTGGCGGTCAACCGGTCAGTGGGGGTATACAGAAAATAACCGCTTAACTGCATATTTTCCGCTTCATTGCCGGCGGAATCCATGCCGGGGTAGGTATTTTCGATCCAGCCGTCATCCTGTTCGTATTTGCCGTTAATTCCGGCGAAAAGTTTATTTTCAACCAGAGAGCCGTTCAGGTTGAAGATCCCCTGCATATAGTTGTAACTGCCGTATTCGGCGCCTGCCATGCCATGCCACGCATTCTCCGGTTGCTTGGTAACGATATTGATTACCCCGCCGATGGCATCCTTGCCGTAAAGCGTTCCCTGGGGGCCGCGCAAGATTTCAACCCGTTCCACATTGGCCAGGGAGGCGTCAAAGCCATACCGGTTGATAATGGGTACGCCATCCAGATAAATGACCACCGGATTGTTGTTTGTAAACATGGACGGATTCAGCCCCCTGAAACTCACAGCGTTTCCATGAACCCCTTCGGAAACATACATGTTGGGGATATTTCTGATCACATCCGGGATATCGGTAATGCCTTTTTCTTCCAGAACCACCTCATCCAGAATCGTTATGCTTTGGGGAACATCCTGGACATCTTCTTCCATTTTATTGGCTGTAACAGTGATGGTTTCATGTTTGGTCGCCTGTTTTTCCTGCCCTGTCTCTTCACTCCACAGGTTGGCCGGCAAAAATAGCCCCCAGCCCAGCAGACATAAGAACAGCACACTTTTTTTCCGGTTCATCTTTTTTCCTATAATTTCCAAATTCAGTTGTTATCAGGGCTTTGCCGTAAATGACACCGTGGATCCGTAGTAAATGGACTGGCACTTCGAGGCCAGATCTTTGAGTTCATTGTCCTTTGTCACCACTTTTTTGACCATGACCGAGGCGACCCAGGCTCCGGGGGTTGGCACCCGAATTTGGGCCTTGCCATCCATGATATATGCTGCGAGCATGTATTTGTCCGGGCCGCCGAAAGTATTGGAGGTCATGTGAAGATAATTCATGCCCTGCATATCGCAGGTCAAAGGTTTTCCCTTGAGCGTGACCGTGAATTTCACCAGGTCACCGGCCTTGACATTGCTCATGTCGGTGTCGGGCATAATTTCAAGATCATATCCCATGGGTTGGGGCTGGGTCCATTTTTCAATGCCGAAATAGGATTTGCCCACGGCTTTATATCGGGTGCTGAAGTTAAAGGATTTCGCCCCTTTTATTTCGTCCATGGGTTTGGTAATCATCTTTTGCTTACCCTTGGCATCCATATAGCCGGTAAAATAGGTGGCTTTGGATTCAACCGCAACCTGGTAGGTACCGGGCATGGTCTTATCCGTCAGGGAAATTTTACGCAAACCCAGGTCTCCGGGCACAATAGTCATTCCGGTTTTGGAGTTATTGGCATGTTCCTGGTTCAAGACAGGCAAAGCAATGGGGGATATGGAATTGTCCGGCCCCACCAGGCTGTATCTCTCAATTTCGATGGCACCGGCCTCGGAGACCAGAAAATCATCCAGGGGCAGGGCATGTCCCCATCCCAGGCTTGTGATGACATGTCCCGGGGGATGGGCAAGGGACTCGTTGATGTTGACCCACAATGAGTGCGCATGGATTAAGTTCGATGAAAGTAAAGTCAGGACAAGGGCTAAACCGGTTGTTTTTAACTTGTGTAACATGTGATCTTTCCTTTTAGTTGTTGTTATTGTTTTTTAGATTTCATGGGGCCGTCTTCACGCACGGTATGTCCCGGACCGCCATCCAGAAACACGGTGTAGGGTAGATCCGGAATTGTAAATTCGGCTTCCCCGTTTTCATCCAGTTTGATCTTTAAAATCTGTTTTTCATTTTCATCCAGCAGGTACAGGGGCAGGTTTGCGGCCACAGCGCCGGTGGAGAACATCCCTTCCACGGATGCTGTGCCGTCCTGGTTGTCTGTCAGATTCATGAAAAGGGTGTGGCCAAAGGCCGGGCTTGTGACAAGCACCAGGGCAGCAAGGACTGCAAGCAAAGGCCATAGATGTTTCTTCATTGGGTTACCTCTTTGTTTAAATGATATTGGTACTGTGTCCCCAAGCCAAAGGCCTTCATGGCCCGAAGCAGGACCGGGGTGACAAAATAATCGGACAGCAGGGCGGTCATGATGCCTGTGCCGGTGAAAACACCCATGAAAATAAGAACCTTGGCAGGGGAGCTTAAATAGACGCTGAAATTGGCCGTCAGGATCACGGAGGTGAACAAAAGCGGAATGCCGATGGCGCTGAATGTGTGGCGTATGGCGGAATCATAGTCATGATTCCGCTCAAAGGACAGCTTGGCGTGGTTGATAAAATGGATGGTGTCGTCCACGGCAAGGCCCAGCAGCATGGGCATAATGGTGATGGTCATCATGTCCATGGGAACCCGCATCCATCCCATGAGCCCGCCCACGGCCAGTGCCGGGGTGATGTTGGGAATCATGGCGATCAAACCGATTTTAAAGCTGCCGAACACCAGGACCATCAGCCCTGTAATCACGCAGATGGCGATGAGAAACGAGGTGAGTTGGCCCTTGGACACAATATCCTGCATGACGGTGAATTGGGCCACGGAGCCTGCCAGGGTCACTTGTGCGCCCGGGAAAAGCAGGTGGGCTTTATCTGTGATCCGCTGCAGCTCCCGGTATATCTCCGCAGTATTGTAATCCTTGACATCCACGGTCATGCGCAGGCGGCGGTATTCGTAATCGATCCATTTTTCGGCCTCCCGTCCCCCGGCATTTTCGTACAGGAGCATGACCTGGGCCACCATCTCCCGGGTATCGGGGATGGCGAAAAATTGAGGATCGCCGTCGTGGAGCACCTGGTTCATATCCTTGATGATCTCGGTAATGGAGGTAATCTTTTTGGTCAGGGGATAGGTTTTTGCATCCTGTTCCAAAAGATCCAGCTTTTTTAAATTTTCCGGTTCCCGGGCCATGTTCTCCCGGGGAAATTCCACCACCAGGTTATAAGAGTAAAGTGCGCCCAAAGGTGAGTTGCACACCTGATCCAGGCGATTTACGTAAGGCACCTTAAGTCCCATGTTCTTGCGGATATCAAAGTTAACTTCAAAATGGCGCAGCCCTGTCACGGCTGTTACAATGCCCAGGATAAATACAATCATGATGGGAACCGGGTAGCCCAGAACCAGGTCGGCCAGCTTTGCCATGAGGTTTTCCAGCCAAAGATTGGCGTTACGCCGGATCTGTTTTTCATCCCGGTCCCTTCCAAAACTAAGCAGGGCCGGAATCATGATGATCACCATGAGGAAAATGATGGAAACCAGTAAAGAGGTGGATGATCCGATCCAGCGCACCGGCTTGACATCCACAAAGTGGAAGGAAAAAAGCGCCCCCACCGTGGTCAGTGCCGTAAACAATATGGGCCAGCCCGTTTCTTTTACGGCCAGGCGGACCGATTCTTTTCTTTTACCGGTTTCAATGAAACGGCGTTTAAAAAAGGAGAAAATATGGATGGAGTACCCGATGGATACGGCAATGCCAAGGTAGAGCGGCACCATGATCATGCCCACGTCAATGGGTTTTCCGATCCATCCAAGGATGCCGAAGGTCAAGATCACCGATCCGGCTGTGACAATTACCGTCATGATGATACCCTTGATGGAACGCAGGGCCAGGGAAAGCACCACCAGGGAGACGATCAGGGACAACCCCATGGTCCGGGACATCTCTTTTTTAAAAAATGCGGTTTTGTCATGGGCGATGATGGGCATGCCCGAGGATTTCGGGTTCAGGGGCGCATACTTGTCCTGGCGAATGATTTCTGCCGCCACTTTTCCCACCACCATCTCAGCGGACTTGTTGTCCTTGCTTCGCCATCCGTCGGGGAAGGGGGTCAGCCTTAAAATAATCCAGGAAAACCGGCCGTCAGCCGAAATCAATTTGCCATTGAGCAGTTTTTTGGACAGAATCTGGTCCCGGATGGCTGCAAGGGATTCACTGTCTTCGGGAATCGGATCAGGCACCGGTGTAATGATCTCAATACCCCCTTCATGCCCCTGGGAGAATTCGCAGTCCGTGATGGACATGGTGTCATCGGCAAAGGGCACCTTGGTTTTCAACTCCTTGCCCAGGCTGCGGATCAGGGCCAGGCTATCCGGATCAAACATATTGTCCGGTTGGACCAGCACCCCCACATAGTCGTTGTTGCCGAAAATTTCTTTAAACTCATCCTCGGCCATTTTCAGTTCGGAGGAGTCCAAAAGCCACTTATCCCAGCCCGCATCGGTCTGAATTCGTTTTAAACCGGCACCCCCGAACACCAGGGCCAGGATAAACACGGCCACCACCCCATAACGCAACCGGATAATCAGGCTGCCGAATTTTTCAAATATCATGTTGATTTTATTGATGTTAATCATAATCAAATCCAATTCCTTAAAAATGATACTTTATCTTTGTCCAGGCCTGGGTGTTGTCTTTATACCGCCCAAAGCTTCCCTTCCGGTCGCCTGCGAAAATGTCTGTCCCCAGAAAAATTTCCAGGTTGTCAATGAACTGGTATTCCCCGGTCAGACGGACCAGATAGTCCTTTTTGTCAACATCCATGTATCCAAAGGCCGACAGGGTCAGCTTTTCCCTGAACAGATCCTTTGAGAGGCTCATGGTTGCTGTTTTGGCACAGCCGCTTTCGGTCAGATTTGTTCCGGCGTTCAGGATATGGTCCTGGGAATACTGCCAGGACAGGGTCCAGTCACCTCCCGGGTACCAGTCCAAACCGGCGAGCCATTTGATACGATCCTTTTGTGCGGTAAAATAATCGCTGTCATATCCCTGGACCAGGCTCCCCGCAAACCAGGCCGCTTCTGCCCTGAAAACAAATTCCCCCCAGGGTTTTGAAAATTCTGCGCCCAGAATATGAACCCGGTCGTACACCGGCTCCAGGACAGTACCGGACTGCTGGTAACAGGGGAAATCGTTCCAGGCGTACAAATAGGAAAGGGCCAGGTCCATGCCGGACAGGTAACGGGTATACCGCAATGCCAGTTCACTGTCTTTGAACGGGTCATCGGGTTCGTTGGCCGGTGCCACCGTATTGTCGCCATAGCCGCCCAGGTACCAGGGGCTGTCCGTGGACGGCTGTTCCCCGGATTTATAAACCGGAATCCACAGAATTTGCAGGTCTCCCCACCCGGATGCATACTTGAAATTGAAGGCATCCACGGCCATGCGCATTTCGTCAAAGTCCCGGGTGATGGTTTCGGAGTAGTCCAGGGGGGATACATTGTCCACGATCCGAATGCCGTCTGCCTGGCCCCAGATAATGATCTGGCGGCCGGCCCGCAGCGTGGCATTGCCCCGTACATAATCCAGATATCCTTCGTGCAGGCTGACCCCCGATTCCTCCTCCAGCAGATGGTTGGCAGACAGATTGACCGCTCCAAAGGCCGTAAAACCTCCCTGGACGGCGGTCAGTTCCAGGCGGGCCAGGGTTTCCGAGGCCAGAATATCGTTGGGAGATTTGACCTGGACGTTGTGGCGGGTCTCCAGGAAACCTGAAAATTCGGTGTCCATGGCCATCAGGGACCGGGGTCCCGGCAAAACCTGGACCAGCAGTACGGCCAGGCTGAAAATGACCGCAGAAATCATATTCACCGCAGATGTCCCCGGGATATGGTGTTCACGCTGAAAAAACCGTCATCCACGCCGGTGTTGTACGTCACATCGGACAAGGTCATCAGGGTGGTGTGCTGTTCCCGGTGATTTTCCATCTTCATTTTGAATATGGTCCAGAATCCCTGGTGCTCATGGAAATCTTCCACGGTAAATGTCTTGATCAGGCCCTGGGCGTCGTAATATTCAGCCTTGATTGTTTTACGGGCGGCCCGGGAGACCCAGATGATTTTTTCGTCATAGAGCGAGTCGTCCTCTTTGGGTATGGATTTGATTTTCCAGCACGCCTGGCCGTTCAATGTCTCTTCGCCCAGCAGTGTGTGGTCATCTTCATCCACGTTGCGGTCGCCCATATCGTCATAGGTGAAATCAGATCCCATGAAATAGTCGTTGGTGCTTGCCCCTGAAATGCGCCGGACCTTTCTCAGGGCCGGCATGTAAAGCCACTTATCATCGTCTTGGGACGGATCATCATACTCCCAGGACAAAAAGGCGGTGCCCTTGATATCCATGGGTTGCTTAAATGCCATCAGTTTTTTGGTGTCCTTGCCGTAATCCTTGCTAAAAGATGACATCATCCGGACCCGTTTTTTATTCCGGCGGTTAACCAGCACCATCTCTATGGTTGATTTCCGGTCATCCCCGTCCGGGGCTTCATCCACCATGACCATGATATCCCGGCCTGTAAGAGAAGCGGCCCGGGCAGAGCCCACATAGCAGACAAGGGAAGTGAAACTAAAAATTGCAGCAGCAGAAAGGCAGACCAGGAAACAAAAATCACACGGTTTTTCTATGCTTGTCAGCATAATAATTCCTTTGTTTGTAGTTAAAGTTAGATAGCACTAACACGCCTTCGCGAAAACTTCTACCCGGATCGGGAGCATTTATGCCCGGATCGGGAATTAGAAGCCTTCTCAAAATAAGGCGTTTACTTCAGCCAAGAATGTGGCCCAAAAGATTGTTTGGGGAAGGCTTCTAATCAGGGGTCTATTTTCTGCCGATGCACATATCCATGGAATCACCCATGGAAAAGGACAGGGGGGTTATCTTTACCGTTTTAAACCCGGCCCGGAGCATGGCATCGGGTATAACGTCCCGGTCAAGGGACAGATCCCGGGAAGACAGTCCGGTGGGAAGCCAGCTGATCACCATGTGCGGGGGTGTTGTCCCTTCGTTGGTGAGGCCGTCATGGACAGAGATGAAAAGGCCCCCGGGATTAAGGGCCCCATGAATCTTTGTAAATAAAGGATCAAGATTGTCTTTAAAAAAGTTCAACGTCGCTTTGGCGTAAATAAGGTCATAACCCACGCCAATGGGGTCTGTTGTATAGTCTCCTTCCATAACGGTGACCCTTTTTTCCATTCCATATCCGGAGATGATGTTCCGGGTCGTCTTGATCACTGACGGGGTGTCAAATACAATGCCTTGAAGCTCTGCACTTTTCTGGGTAACGGCAATGCAATCCATGCCGTGGGCACCGCCGAGCTCAAGCATTTTTTTCATCCCGGCAAATTCGGGCAACCTGCTGATCTGTTTTGCCATAAATTGGGAAATGCCGCTTCGGGCATAATTTCTCATGGCGTTCACATGGGGCGCAAACATATCCTCCCGGTCACCGATTTTATCTGTGTGGGGAGCAGGACCGTTTTTAATGGACTCTTTCATTTGTTCCCGGGTCTGAAAATTCCATTGTTCTGATATGGTAAGGAACTGTCCGAGATAACAATCCTTTCCCCGGACAAGGAAGGTGTCGGATAGTGGGGTATTTCGATAGGCCTGGTCCTTTTTTTCAAGAAGATCAATGGCGCACAGGGCATTTAAAAAAAGTATGGTATTTGCCTTATGGGTTTTCAGTATTGCCGCGATTTCATCCGCTGCCCTGTATTCAGCCGTCAGATCGAATACTTCAAATTCAATTGCCGTAATCAGCAGCCACGACTTAGTCGTGCCGTAAACAAGTTTGTAAAGCATTTCAGGCTTTATTGAGATATCAGGTAGTTGCATTGGTTTTCCTTGCTCCTTTCTTTGTAGCCCGGTATAAAAATTTTCAAATGGTTAAATGCGGTAAGTTACCTGGAGGCCCACCTCGCCCGGATCACTGTAGATGGTGTAATAACCGCTGTAGTAGCCGTAGGAATCATATTTTTCATCAAAAATATTTTTACCGTACAGGTAGACATCAAAATGCTCCGTCTCATACCCGATTTTGGCATTGACGATTTCATAGGCATCCCGTTTGTATTTGTTGGCTTTGTCAAAGTACATGTCACCATAACCGATCAGGTCGGCCCTGGCATAAAAGCCGTTTTCCCAACGGTATTGGGCGCCGATATTAAATGTATATTCCGGTGCGTAGGTGGTTTTGTTGCCCTGGTAATCTCCGTCACTATCCTTGAATTCGTCAAATTCAATCTGGGTGTAGCCGAAACCGGCCGTCATGGTCAGTCCGGTGGTTATTTTGCCCACCAGTTCCAACTCAACCCCCTTGCCGGTAGCTTCGGCTGCGTTGGTTATATAAGACACAAGAGATGAAATTTTTTCCGACACCTGCATATCGGAAATATCCATTTTGTAAATACTGGCGTTCACGATCAATCTGTTATTGAATAAGGTGTTTTTCACTCCGATTTCATAGGACCACAGGTCCTCTTCATCAAAGGTGTAGTATTGTTCATCTGTGGCTTGAAAATTAAATCCGCCGGCGCGGTAGCCTTTGGATACGCTCAGGTACGTCATGGTTCCCGGCAAAGGACGGTATTCCAGGGCAAGCTTGGGCGTTACGGCATCCCATGAATCATCGGCATCCTTTGCGTTGATATGATCTTGAAAGTCCTTTTCCGTTGTTTCATAGCGCAGACCGCCGACCAGGCTGAACTGCCGGGACAATGGCCAGGTCAAATTGGTAAAAACGGCATAGGAGCTTCCATCGATATCCCTGTCCGTGGTACTGGTCATGCTGCCATAGGCCATCTCAACATCGTAATTCATCTCTTCCTTATCACCGTAGACGCCTGCCACCCATTTCACGCCGCCATTGTCATAGCTCAATCGCAGTTCCTGGGACAATGTGGAGAACTGGTTGTCTTTTTTTGTGTGCATTAACGTTGCGCTGGTGAAATCAAAATCACTGGTGGCCTCGTCATCATAGACTCTTCTCGATGTCACAGACGTTAATTCAAACGCGTCGTTGATTTCAAAATCGATTTTAAGGGATTGGGATTGATCTGAACCATTGTTTTCCCCCTGCAAATTGGAAGAGACCTTTCGATACTCGGGCGAAGGCAGGCCGTATGCCAGCGCGCCATATTCTCCCCAGTTCATATGGGCCGCGCCGCCGTTGTATTGGAGCTGTGATGCGATAAAAGAGATATCCAATTGATCTGCGGGTGTCCAGCGCAGATGTGCCCTGCCAAACCAGTGCTCTCTGTCGTCGGCAGCCTGCCCGGTTTCTGTGTTTTTGATGATGCCGTCTTTTTGGGTGAACTTTCCGGCAATACCTAAAAAAAGTTTATCTGTTTGAATGGGAGCGCTGAGTTTGACGGTGTAGGCTTGCAGCAAACGGTCATCGTTCTCGGAAGAGAGCCATGTGCCAATATTGGCGGAGACGCTGCCCCTGAAATCATTGTCCGGTTGCCGGGTAATGATATTGATTACACCGGCTTCTGTGTTTTTCCCGTACAATGTGCCCTGGGGTCCCCTGAGCACCTCCACCCGTTCAATATCAAGAAATGTACTCTCGAACCCAAGAATAGACTGGATCGGGACACCGTCTATAAATAGTCCGGTGGAGAGCGCCATTGTGTCAAAGGGGGCATGAATACCTCTCATGGATGGTGTATTCATGCCGGCCCCGCCTTCGTTAAATACCATTAAGCTGGGGACAAGATCTGCCAGATCCGACATGGATTCAATTTTTGCGTCCTCGATGGCCTGGCCTGTGAATACCGTGATCCCCATGGATACGTTCTGAACATTTTCCTCCTGTTTTTGTGCCGTTACCGTTATCTCTTCTAAACTCAGGGTGTCCTGTGCCTGGGTAATCCCCGAAATTGTCATGCACCAAGCGATGAGAAGACTTTTCAACATCCAGCCTCGCAAAAAATTCATCTTTTTTTCATCCTTTGCTCTCTTTTTGTTAGTTCATTAAAGTCTTATTTGTTATAGCGATAAAACTCTAAATAGCCTAACTATAAAAGCCGTGCTAATGTATTTGTCCCAAATTTTAACGGTATTGTGTCAATCTGACGGGTGCCTCTAACAATCAGAGGTGGTCTGGTATCAGGATTAGGTCGGATGGATCAGAATACTTTATGGGGGGTAACCCCGAATTCGGCAGTGAAAATTTTGGTAAAATGGCTCAGATTATTGTAGCCCACCGCAAAAGCGGCCTCGGTGACGTTGTGTTTTTTTTGGGCCAAAAAATGTTTGGCCAGGTGGAGGCGGTGGCTGCGCAGGTGATCCAGGGGAGAGTGTCCGAAAACCTGCTTAAAGCACCGATAAAATTTGCTGCGGCTCATTCCTGCTCCTGCGGCAAGGGTTGTGATATCCGGGGGATTAACCGGATCCTGGCGCAAACGTCCGGCAGCCTGGCGTATTTGTTCGATATCGTAGGGCGTAATACCGTTCTGCCCGAAAGAAGAGCGGGTCCTGGACCGGATCTGTTCCAATTTGTAGGCCAAAAGTTCCAGGGCTTTGCCCTCCATAAACAAGGCACGGGTTTTCCCTGTGTAGGGGCAGGTGAGGATTTGATTCAAGACCTGGTGCATCTGGGGCAGGATTCCGTCGAGATCTGAAAAAGGAACCTGATTTTTAACCCCCTGTAAAAAGGGGAGAAATGCCTCTTCATCATCCTTTGCGAAATCCGACAATGCGTTGGCGTCAAAAAAAACATTGATTTTAACACGTTGATCAGAACAGATGTCCTCTGTCAGGACCGTCGTGTCGGGAAAGAAAAAGTGGCCGCTTTTCCCGGCTTCGATATGAAAGTCGTCCTGAAGCGTCGAGGCGCTTACTATGGAATGGCCTTTTAAGCTGAAACCGATCCCAAATCCCCAATTCGATGGTCCGGTGACAAAGCTGACTCTTTCCTGGAACTGCAGATCGAGGATCATCAGCCGCAGGCCGGAGGAAAAGGTGTCAATGCGTACTGTACCACTGCCCACCTGTTCGGGAAGATGGTAAATAATTGGGTCGGCAACTTCAGTTAACAGTGATGGTGCAGGGAAAATTTTTTTCATATCAATAAGGCCTTGCTAAGATAGTTGCAATGTAAAAATAAATTATATTTATAATAATTTATTTTATCAATCTTATTATTTAGGCCTTAAACGTAATCTGCTAAACAGTCCCTATGGACGATTCAGGAGGAAGCACAATTTAAAAATAAGAATGTTGATGATAAATTCTGCTTATTTATCCAATTTTTTTAAAAGATTCAGGGTATAGTCAATTGCGTCTATATTATTCCCGGAAACCTTAGATTTCAGCGTTTCGAGTTTAGCCTTTACACCGGGCATATTGGATTTGGCAATTTCATTGGCTGATTGTTCAAGAATGCAGACCCATCCTGTTGTATTATCATCCGGGACGGCCAATATGTTAATCAGTGTTTCGAGAGCTTTTTCTTTGAGCGTTTCTTCGTTTTCATTCAAGATCCTTGACAACACCCTGATCAAAAAAAGATTGGTCTCTTCGGCATTTCCACGCATTTGCCATCCCCTGTCGTTAATTACACGAATAGTCTCATTCGGGGATGCCAAAAGGGTTTGGGCCAGCTTTTCTTCATAATGCGGGGTTTTGTTCTTGTAAAGTGTTTCATCCGCCGCCTTAATCACCTCGATTATTTCTGCGGTTTTGCCGATTTCCTTTTCAGGCGGTTGCAAACTTTTTTCCTTTGATGTTTCAGGTGCAGCGGTTATGCCGGTCACTTTGTGTTTTATTTTTTGTAACAAATTTTCGTTGATATTCATTATAATCCTTAACTTAACTTTCGATGATCAAAAACGGTAGTTAATTGAAAAACAACTGTTCAAAATACTATAAAAATCAACGAATTTTACATTTTTTTATATGGTTAAGTCGGCAAACAAAAACCTCAAAAAAAAGGAAATTCGTAGAAAAGGATAATACCTTTGCCGGCAAACAAAATCAAATCGAAAATTCGGATGACCTTGTTTCTGCGGGGTAACTGTATTTGGGCTCTACCACTCCCCTCAGAGATAGAAAATCACACGTTGACGGACTTTTCAATTTTCGTTAACTGTTTTTCTAACTCTTTTGATTTTTCAATATTATTTTGCTCTTCGAGTTTTTCCATCATTGATTCAAACATTTTTCTTAGAGATGGGAGTACTTCCTTTTTAAACGTTTCTTTTTGTTCTGCTGAAAAATTTGAGATTTTAACGATGAAATCATCCATTTGTTTTTGAAAAGCGTCTGTATCAAAATTTTTAATATATTGTTCAAATTGATTTAAAATTTCTTCGTTTTGTTTTCTGAAGCTGTCCATCAATTCCGTTAACTCTTCCCCGGCGACAGCAAGTGTATACTCCAAAAAAGTGAACCCTTTAACTGAAGCTCCTGACTTTAAAGGTGTTTGAGGAGATGAATCCAGGGAGGGAATAGCAATAATATATGGTTTCGAATTTTCAGCGAAAAGTCCGGGTATCAATACAAAGCGTGTTGTTTCATATATCTTTTCTTTGTATTCTTTATCTATACTGATTTCGACATTCGATGCTTTTGGTTCAACAAACGAAATTTTCTTAACATTACCAATTAGAGTTTTCTGTCCTTTGGGATCTTTAGCCAGATATACTTCACTTCCTTGGATAAGATTTTTGTGATCTTTGTATTGAACATTGATCACTAAATCCCTTTGGAAAATTGAAAATAAATTGGATAGAGGACTCGCTGAGCAGGTGGCAGAACAACCCAAAATTATGATACCAATTAAAATGCCTTTTGAAAGTTTTTTCATATTATATTCCATAAAGTTGATTGTTAAATTATTTCCGGCGGCGGATTCTCAGTCGTTGATCCGGTCCTTCAATTGCCCGGCACATTTAAAAATAACTACCCGTCTCTTGTCCAGCATTATTTATTTCCCGGTGGCTGGGTTCCGTCCCTTTCTGGTTTTTTTTCATTGACCTGAAATTTACCAAAACCACTGATCATAAGCTTTTGCTGGCAAGGTTTTATTTAGGTGAAACAGACTATATTATTTTTTGTCAGCAGGCCATTCAAGAATAGTATTCTTGTCATTCTCAGAAATCGAACCATACTTGGGCATTCTACCATTTTTTACGGCATCAATAATGATCGTTTTTCTGCTGCAAATATCAAATTTGGTTTGAAAATCATTTTTGTGACACCGGACACAGTTATTTTTTAACACATTAAATATTTGATCATCCGGAATGTTTTTACAAGATTCTCTATTATAGTTTTCCAAGCTTGCCGCACAACCCGCAATAATGAACATTATAAAAAATGTAATTGGAACTAATTTGTTTTTTTTCATAAGTAAAATAACCTTTTTAATAATTTTGTTTATAATGCCGGTATAAATTCAGACTTTCTGAGGTTTCCAAATACAACATGTTGTAGTGGGACGAATCGAGCAAAAAGTGACAAATCATAGACATATTGTGGGGTAATTGACTCCTTAAAAATTTCTGAAAACGGACGAATATAACTTTTAAAATATGCGGTTTACCCGCAGCATTTCACATGTTGGGGTTTTTTGCCCATCCCCCCGAAAAGTGCAATAAGGGGCTTTTTCTCCAAACTCGATAAAAATTTGAACAGCAATGATCGTATTTGAATTCTTGAGAACCGGGGGTTTTTGTCCAAAACCGCAAAATTTCCGATGAATGATAACACATGGCCGGAACATGTGTTATCATTCATCGGACCAACTGCCTTCAGGCCAGATGGATCTCATATGCGCTGCGGTTCCCTTTTCCATGGATATCAGAAATTCATGAATGCTGGCGATTTGCCCGACGCCAAACCTGCCCTGTGCTGAACCGGGATCGTTATTGATTTTAATCATGGCGTTAGCAAAACTCCCAGCTTTGAATGCCGTGATAAATTCCTGATTCTCGTTTATCTATCTTACTGAGCATTAAAGAGGAAAATGGGCAGCACGATGAGGCCGACCTAATCAAGAGGGTGTCTCCTGTGGCCTGGCAGCATATTAACCTCCGTGGCTGATCTCAGTTTAAAAAACAGAAGCATCGTTTGGACTTAGAGAAAATAATTGATTCCATCGGCGGACTTGGAATTGCGGAATTGAAGGCTAATTTGTTGTTCAACTAAATGGCTTGTTGCAGATTTCGGGGGGATGGGCAAAAAACCCCGGTTAATAAATGGATAAAAATCGGGAAGTATGAACTTCAACAAAATCTAATAAATTCAAAAGTTTTCCAAAAATTATGTGGGGCTTTTCCCCTAAATGTTTAATTGAACCCATCAACCCGATATTCGGGATTATCTGCGTTGTCCCCCGCCACCCCCCTTACCTCTGCCTTGACCGCTTCCGCCGCCCATACCCATACCACCACCACCGCCCATACCACGGCCGCCGCCAGCAATCCCCCGCCCTTTCATTCCACCCTGACCCTGGGGTGCATCAGTTGATTGGGAGGTCTTAGCCTGGGCATAAGAACCTTGTTTGAATTTGGCCAAGGCCTCTTGTACCGTATCCTGGGGTGATAAACCCTCCACAAGAGAGATCCCGGTTGTTTGAAATACCTGGGCAGCATTGGGGCCGACAGCGCCGGTGAGAATCGCATCAATATTTTTATCTGACAAAAGGTTGGTCGCAGAGATTCCTGCCCCCTGCCCCTGGGTGGCAGCATGATTTTCAACGGCCTCAATGATATTGCCAGTGTCTGTATCGATAATTAAAAACCAAGGTGCCCTGCCAAATCGGGGGTCAACATTGGCATTAATCTCTTTCCCTGTTGATGTTATGCAAAGTTTCATCTTTTTCTCCTCGAATACCCATGAAGATAATGGGCTATCTGTCTTATGTACCGAATAAAATTCGGCGTTGTTTATGTTCAACTGAAGCTTCCTATCACTACAGCGACACTTCCGAAATCGCCCCTGTCGATGGAGCATTTTATAGCTCTAAATCAGCTAAAATATGGTGATTCTCCACCCTTTTTTGTGTGAAAAAAACAAGTGTCGCTGTAGTGCTATAACAGCCATGGACTGACTTGGTCTGTCAACCAACCCACCAACGATTCTTATCGTACACGCGATGTCAGAGGGCACGACCACCACCCGGTCCCATACCTCCGCCACTGCGACCCATACCCCCCCCTCTACAAGGTGGCTCGTCGGGCAGTGTTAAACCGCGTTCCTTGGCTCGCTCTTGCATCTGCTCGTGATGCTCATTCCGGATTTGCTCTCGTTCCTGGACTGTTTTTACGGCACGCATTTTTGCGTGATACTCAGCTCGCTCTTGTTGCGTCATGAGTTGGCTGCCGTAGATTTGTTCGTCCTGGTCGGCCGCGAACGCGAATCCACTAAACAAAACCAAGGCAGCAACCAAGGTAGACATCATCAGTGTTCGTTTCATCATCTTAAACTCCTTGTGACTTTGGGTTGGTGTAATTGTAATTAACGGCTGCATCCAATGAAACCCATTCAATGGATGCGTCTAACAATTTAATCAACGGGTCCGCATAGTGTCCCTATATATGAAAAAGGGGTTGCTGCAGACATCGCAATATTTTTTTCATCTTGATCGACATAATATATTCAAGTTTCATACCAGGTGGAAAAATCTTTTTTTTTTTGTACAACAGGCTGTTTTATACGCAAAAATCTTTATATGACGGATCTGCATGAGAGTTAAATATGGAATCAAGGAATGATCATATATGATCAATGGTCATACAAGACCACTTTTCAACCGTATTTGTTTTTCAGAGTATTTTATCGTTGAATTCAGAAGATAACTAAAACGCAATTTATGATCGAGCGATTATTTGGTATAATCGAATACTTTTTCTGAAGTTATCCAGTCCCATATGCTGTGCCAGCCCCTTAAATTTCTTCTGCTGCCAGCCTTGCCCGGATTTGTTTCAGGGCAGCCAGGGCTGTTGGTTTTTCCTTGGGATATTTACAGGCCCGGGAAAAGGCCTGTTTTGCCTGTTCCGGGTTATCGCTGCTCAAGGCTGCATATCCGGCCATGAGCCAGGAGCGGCCCGGGGAATTGCCGCGATCCGCCAGTTCCTTATATGCGATATATGCCGGTTGGTATTTTTTTTCCCGGAACAGCAGGTCCGCCTTAAAGGCTAAAAGCCTTGCATCACATCCTTGGGAAAGGCCGGTCTCCGCCCATTTAAGGGCTGTTTCGTAATCCCTGCCCTGCAGGTAGGCCTGGGCTATGGCAAGGAAGCGGTCTGTCATCTTTTTTCCTTTGATATCGGTTGGATCTGTCGGGTCTTTCTGAATTTTTTCCAGCCATGCTTCATACACCCTGGCCGCTTCCAGGGGAATATTGCACCCGGCAAACAGGTCTGCCAGAAGTTTGGTTTCGGATGCGGACAAAGGCGTGGTGAAGCTGTAAATCATGAACGCCTCAAGCCCTTTTTCAAGGCGGTTTTTATCAAGATGGATATGTGCCAGGGCCCGCCACCACTTGGGTTCTTCCGGTTCCTGCCGGGTCAGGGTCACCGCATAGTCCAGGGCCTGTTTCTCCATGCCAAGTTCCATGTACTGGTACAGCAGCACCTCCTGCCAGGTCTTTTTCTTTTCGGCCTTGGATTTTTCAGCCAGTTCCCTGAGATAGGGCAGGGCCTGCCGGTTTTTTTTCAAAGAAAAAAGAATGTTGACCAGAACCTCGGTTCTGTCGAGTGTGACTTCGGCGGGATGGTCTTTCTGCAGCCTGCTGAAGGCATCAAGGGCTTTTTGATAATCGGCATTTAAATAATAACATGTCGCAGCCTGATAAAGGTACACCCCTTTTTTTTCCGGGGCCGTGTCATATCCCCGGATAAGGGCCAGGGCCGCTTTGTCCATCTGTTCAAGGGAATACCGGCAATGACCTAAATTCAGCCATGCCTGGTAAAACCCGTCATATTTTTTAACGGCCTGTTCATAGGCCGACACAGCTTTTTTCACATAGCCAGCCCCTTGTTTTTCCATCATCATGCAGCAGTTGCCCAGAAGAAAATCCAGGTAATAGTGGGTGTAGCCCTTGCTGTGTGCCGTATCCGGATCAACAGTTTTGGCCTTGGCCTGGAAGGATTCAATGTGCCGGACAGCATCGGCATAGTTTCCTTTGTCCATAAGCGCGCTCACCTTGTTTGCACACATGCCTGCGGCAACCGGAAGAGGATCTTTCTGCGGGTCCGCCGACAGAGGGGCACAGACTGAAAGAACCGTTAAAAGAGACACAAGGCAAGCCCATAATACTTTTGCCATCACTCCTCCATTTTAAACCGGATGGTGGTTATGACACGCACCTCCACAATGCTGCCGTCAACAGTTCCCGGCTTGAACCGGTACTGGGATACGGACCGGGTTACACTGGAATCAAATACCCCTTTGGGTTCAGCATCAACCACCGTAATATCCCTGACAAGGCCTTCTCTTGTGACAATGAAGTCCACTTTGACCCAGCCTTCTATGCCAAGTCTTCTGGCCCGCATGGGATAGGCGGCCGGCATCCGGACCAGTGTCTGCAGGGGCTGGTCTAACTCTGACGTGGAAAACAGCCCCTGGGGCATTTCTGCTGTCATGGAAAAATCTGACAGCGGGCCCAGGGCAATACTGTTGGGCAGCTGGGGCAGGTTGGGATTTAACTCCAAAGACAGATTCGGCCTGTCAATGGTGGGTTTTTGAATTTGTTTCTGCACAATTTTGGCGGCTGACACCATTTCCCTGGGCTGTTCATGGGGTTTGGGCGGCTCTTTTTTGCGTGGCGGCGTCTCCGGACGCTTGATCCGGACAACCTGGATGGCCTGGATGGGTTCGGTGTTCTCCGGAGCATCCGGCACCCTTTGGATAAAGGTGGGCAGAATTCCGAAAATGAACAGATTAAGCCCCAGGGCCAGGACAATGGCTCCTGTCCAGGCCAGGATCGTACCCGCATACAATGTTCGGGGCTTTTCCCTGTATGATATCCTGTATGGCGTATGGGCAGTACCGGTCATTTATTCACCCTGGGGCTGGCTTGCGGCAATGGCCACGTTTTCCGCCCCGGCCAGTTTGCAGGCATCCATGACCGAGATCACTATACCGGTTTTGCTCTCCTTGTCCGCCACAATCACCACACAGGCCTCGGGATTTTCCGCCATGGCCCGCTCAACACCCGAGCGCACGGCCCGGATATCGATTTCCCTGCGGTCAAGATGAATGGTATTGTCTTGGGTGATGCCGATGAGAATGGTGGATTTGGTTTTGGCTACAGCCGTACTGGCCGTGGGCCGGGAGATGTCCACGCCGGTCTCCTTGACAAAGGAGGTGGTGACCAGAAAAAAGATCAGAAGGATGAACACCATATCGATCAAAGGCGCGATATTGAGTTCAAGGCTCTTTTTTGCGGCCCGCCTGGACGCGGATATATTCAGCATGACACACTCCTGTTGCGGATAAAGGGTTTAAGATACATGGCTGTGGAGGCGATGCGGTGTTTCAGATTGGAGGCCCGCCTGTTCAGCCACCCGCTCATGTAAAGTCCGGGAATGGAGATCATAAGGCCCGTCTGGGTGGTCACAAGGGCCACGGAGATCCCCGAGGCCATGGCCCGGACATTGCCCGTGCCGAAGACCGTGATCACATCAAAGGTCTCCATCATCCCCACCACCGTGCCCAGAAGACCCATAAGGGGCGCCACTGCAGAGAGCACGCCGATCAGGGCCAGGTAACGGTCCAAAGAGGCGGTCAAGGCCATAACCGTTTCATCAAGAATCCGCTCGTCAAGTTCCGGGTCGGATACCGGGCTGCGCCGGGATAGAAACGCCCGGACCAGGAAAGCATTGGCCCCCTTATATTTTGTTTCGGGCCACAGATTTCCTCTGACCAGTTCCCCGGCCATGGCCCTGGGCATGTTTTTCACATAGAGGCGGTGGAGAAAAAACAGGCGGTTGAAGATCAGTACCCACATCACAAGGGAGACGCACAAAATGGGCCCCATCACCACTCCGCCGGAACGGATATAAGCGGTCATCTGGTAGAAAAGCTCGTCCATGCGGCCAGCTCCTTAATCCCGGCTTTTTTGATCGTCCATGGCGGCGGACCGGCAGCCGTTCCTTGCCTTGAACACCATGTTGACAAAGGCCACGGCTTTTTCCTCCATGGTGCTGATCTGGGTCTCCACCTGCCGGGCCAGAAGGGTGTGGAACAGCATGATGGGAATGGCCACGGTCAATCCGAGCATGGTGGTGACAAGGGCCTCGGAGATGCCGCCGGACATCATTCTGGGGTCTCCGGCCCCGTAATAGGTGATCACATGGAAGGTGTTGATCATGCCGGTCACCGTTCCCAGAAGTCCCATGAGCGGTGCAATGGCGGCCAGCATGCCCAGGGTGGAGAGAAATCGTTCAATGGCAGGGATTTCCGCCAGGATCGCTTCCTGGAGTATATTCTCCATATCAATGCGGCTCTGCTCCCGGGCAGGCAGGGCTTTAAGCAGAACCCGGGGTATGAATCCGTTTTTGTTGCCTTGCAGCAGATCCCGGCAGGCCTGGAAGTTTCCGGATTCAAGTAAAGGCGAAAGTTTCGCCATAAACGGCTCAATGCGGATTTGATGCCGGAAAAAGAAAACCCCACGCTCCAGCAGGATAAAAACGGCTACTGCCAATAGAGCGAGGATGGGCCAGACAAGGGGGCCGCCTTTGGGTATCTGATCCATCAGGTTCAACTCGTGGGTAAACCGCCTGAGAGCCCCGCCTTTGGAGATATCCACAGGCACACAGTCGCTTTGACCTGCAATATAGTCATCAATCTGGTCCGCAAGTTTCGTTGAGGGCAGTCTGGACAGGGCAAAGAACCGGCTGCTTTGATCCGAATAGAGCAGAAAACCGGTTTCCGATTTGCGGCCTGCATCATCATTGAGTACGTAAAGGGAGGTGAAATTGCCGATGCTCAAAATCCGGGCGGTTCTGTCCTTTCCCTGGCGGTCCACCACCATGCCCCGGCGCAGGCAGACCTCCCCCGACGCCAGGATTTCGTCAAACAGGATATCGGACATCCCGCGGATGTCGTCCATGGACCAGAACCGCTCCTGGTTGATGACGGGTCCAAGAAAACTGTTCCGGTTTTTGTCAAAGGCGCTTTGGGGGCTTTGAACCAGAAGGCTGTTGAGATCCTTGGCCCCTGTTCTCACAAAGCCTGCCAGTTCCTTGTTTACCATTCTGGACTCTTCAAGGGTGCTCTGCAGTTCGGCCTGTTCCTTGGCCATGGCATCCGTTTTTTCCTTGAGGGTTTCATTGGCGGCCTGAAGAACGCCGTTCCGGGCTTTCAGGGCTGCAATGGCCGAGACAAGGGCCTCTTTATCATTTTTTATGGACTGGGCCTCTTCCCGGGCCTCGGCCCTGGCGGCTGCCAGTTCTTTTGCCGCTTCAGCAGCCATGGCTTCCCGTTTTTGTTCAAGATCCGCATAGGACTTGCGCATATCAGCTGCCAGGGCTTTGGGGGCAGGGGCCGCCAGGCCGACGGCTGCCGCGGCCACGACCAGGCTGATCAGTAATTTTACTTTCCTTAAATGAATGGAGATGTGTTTCGCCGGTATCATTTCTGATCTTCTCCTTCCGGCGCAATGGCGCCCAGGGGCAGGGCCACCACCTCCATGGGCCTGTGTTTGGCCGCCATCTCCACCACAGCCTCAATGGCCGGCACACGGGTTTTGTCCAGGGTGTGCCATTGATTTGCCGCTACGTCAAAAATTCCTGCGTTTTCCCGGTCCAGGGCCAGGAAGAACAGCGCCACCCGGCCCATGCGGAAAATGTCCGCAAGGACTTCTGCGCCGTCCACAACAATTTTTTCCCGGTACACCTCCACCGTGTTGCCGTATTCGGCTTCCACAAACAGGGCTTCCATCATTTTTCTGTATTTTTCGGCGATGGTGATATCAGGATCATCCAGGATCACCTCCAGGCGGGCCAGACGGTCGTTGCGCTCCCGGGATAAAAACGGGATGTCCGATGTGACAAGGGATTTCAGGCGGTTAAGCAGTTCTTTTAAGAATGGGGCCAGTTCCG
Organism: uncultured Desulfobacter sp.; assembly: GCF_963665355.1. Classification (GTDB taxonomy): domain Bacteria; phylum Desulfobacterota; class Desulfobacteria; order Desulfobacterales; family Desulfobacteraceae; genus Desulfobacter. The sequence goes on along the minus strand of NZ_OY762229.1, from coordinate 679,074 downwards.
TCCTGATCCGCTGGGCCTCTTCTTTTTCCCGGGTCAGGTCCTGAATTGATTTTTCCAGATCCCCACGCTTTTGGGTCAGATTGGCGTTGGCAAAGGCAAGTTGCTCATTTTCTTCTTTAAGGCGGTCATACTCCTCTGCAAGCGCCTGGCGCTGGGCATCCCATTTTTCCCTGGTTTCCTGGGTGGCCTGGCGGGTATCCACGGCATTGCCGACCGGGGCTTCAATATCCTTTGGAACCGATACCTGGGCAAGGGCGCCAGATCCGGTCCATGCCGGGAGTATGAGCAGAGATACAATGACGGCGCACTTCATCCATTTTCTGTCATAATCCCGGGATTCATTGTTTTTTTCACTTCCCATTATCTTACCTTTCATCAGCATTGAAGTCACGAACCCCACACCCGGATATAGTCCGGGTTTAAGTTCGAAGTAAGAATTGAATCCCTAAATTTTTTAAGTGCTGCCTTCATGACAGTATTGGATAGGTGTTGAGTTTTATTACACGGCATTGAATTTTTGCAAACAGTTTTTTAAATTTTTGGCCTCTTTTTTTGCGTTCAGGCACTGGTTTTTATGCCGAAAGCCATATAATTGACAATTGCGGGAAATCGGAATAGTAATGGTAAAAATTAATTCAAGTGCGGGTGAGAACCGTTGGCAGTCTTTGTTGGCAACCCCGCCGGCAATCCATAAAAAAGGGTATTATATGCATCAGCATGGTTACATTGGCCGCAAAATGCGGCTGCCGAAACTTCAGGATAAACCGGCAATCATTGTTGCGGCGTTTGGATCGTCGTCCAGGGGACAGGCCGCCATGGACGCCGTTGAAGCCCAGCTGACCGAGACCTTTGCAGATTATCAGATCTACTGGGCATATACATCAGAAATTATCCGCAGGAAAAGAGGACTGCCCAGTCTTCTGGAGACCCTGGCCAAAGTAGAGTCTGACGGTTATCGAAAAGCTGTTGTCCAGCCATTGCATGTTTTTCCCGGCACCGAGTACCAGCAGGTCAAGGAGACTTCTTTATATTTTCCGGGATTGCGGGTGGTTATGGGCGAGACCCTGTGCCATCGGTGGGATTTTATTGAAGATGTCCTGGCAGAGGTGTCAGGGGACTTTCTCACCGGGGCAGGGGAAATCAACCTGCTTGCCCTGCACGGCACCCCGCTGGCGGCAGATCCTGTGAACATGGTTTATATGGGCATCGGCCATCTTGTCTCGGGTATGTATGATAATGTGTATGCGGCCACGGTTGAAGGGATACCCCATATTGAAAGCATTGCCAGTCAGATCAGAAAAGACCATGCCCGCACACCGTTTTCCAGAATTCGACTGATCCCCGTGATGTTGCTGGCCGGCATTCATGTGGAAGATGACCTCATGGGTGAAAAGGGCAGCTGGCGCACCAGGTTTGAAGCAATGGGGATGGAGGTGGACTGTCCCACCATCACCTGCGGAACCCAGGAATATTTCAAGGGGCTGGCATTCAGGAAAGAGTGCATTCAGTTTTTCTGCCAAAGACTTCAGCGGGCCCTTGATATTATGAAACATTATTAGCTCGTGTTGGACGAAAAGTTACTGTATAAATCTGTCATGAACGATATTACGCGTTGCGGCTGGGTAACCGGTGACCCTGAATATATCCGCTACCATGATACGGAATGGGGTGTGCCGGTTCATGATGACCGTAAAATTTTTGAATTTCTCATCCTGGAAGGGGCCCAGGCCGGGTTGTCCTGGCTGACGATCCTTAAACGCCGCCAGGGATACGTTAATGCATTCTGCGGGTTTGACCCTGAAAAGGTCGCCCGGTTCAGCGAAGACGATATTCAAAAGCGGCTGCAGGATCCCGGTATCATCAGGAATAAACTCAAGGTCCGGTCTGCGGTTACCAACGCCCGGGCGTTTTTAAAAATCCAGGAGTCCTTCGGTTCCTTTGATGCCTATGCCTGGCAATTTGTGGACGGTGCGCCTGTCATCAACCACTATACCCGTCAGGACCAGGTCCCGGCCACATCCAGGCAGTCCGATGCCTTTTCCAAGGATTTATGCCGACGCGGATTCAAATTTGCAGGCTCCACCATCATCTATGCCCACATGCAGGCCACAGGCATGGTGAACGATCACCTGGTGTCCTGTTTCAGATATCAAGAGGTAATGGCTTTAAAATAAGGAGCGCCAGTCATGATTATTGTCACCACCCAACAGATGCAGCAAATGGATAAGAACACCATTGAAAACTTTGGTATTCCGGGCCGGGTGCTCATGGAGAATGCAGGCCGGGGTGCCCTGGAGATACTTTCCGAGTACTTTGAGCTTGAAGGGGCCAGGGTGGCTGTGGTGGCGGGCCGGGGCAACAACGGCGGCGACGGGTTTGTGATCGGACGATACCTGATGGAGATGGGGGTGAGCGTCAGTTTTTTTCTTTTATCCACCCGGGAGCGGGTCCAGGGCGATGCCCGGGCAAATATGGATCTGGTGCTGGATCTTCTGGCCGAACATTCACTGTCCCAGTTCATTGAAATTCCCGATCAGGAGTCCCTGGAAGCGGCCGCCGGAATCCTGGCAGACCACGATCTGTTTGTGGACGCCATTTTCGGCACAGGGCTTAATTCGGACATCCGGGGTGTTTACCGTGATGTTATCGAACTGATCAACGATTCGGGCAAAGCCGTTTTCAGCGTGGATATTCCGTCGGGAATCAATGCAGATACAGGTGCCGTGTGCGGGGTGGCCATCCAGGCAGATGCCACAGCTACCTTTGCCTTTGCCAAGGCCGGGCACATTCTGTACCCGGGCAATTTTTATACAGCAGATCTGGAGGTCATTGACATCGGCATTCCCGGCCACATTGCAAAAGCACAGTCTCCCAATATATTTCTGCCTGAACCCCATGATATTGCAGGGCTGATACCGGCAAGGGATTTCAATGCCCACAAGGGCAGTTTCGGTCATCTGCTGGTGCTGGCAGGTTCTCCGGGCAAAACCGGGGCCGCGGCGTTGTGCGCCAACGCTGCCGTGCGAACCGGTGCGGGGCTTGTGACCTTGGGGGTTCCTGAAAGGCTTATGCCCGTCATGGAGCCCATGGTCATCGAACCCATGGCGGCCGCCCTTGCCCAGACCCCTTCCGGTGGCCTGGATGCCGCTGCCCTGGATGATATCGTCTCCCTTCTGGCAGACAAAGCGGCTTTGGCCCTAGGCCCAGGCATGGGCACGGATTCCGGCACCCGGGAACTGATAAAAAGCATCATCCCCATTGCATCCGTACCCATGGTCCTTGACGCCGACGGCCTGAACTGCATTGCCGATGACCCTGATATTCTGCACACGGCCAAGGCCCCGGTGATCCTTACCCCCCACCCCGGTGAAATGGCCCGTCTTACCGGAAAAACCACGGCAGATGTTCAGAACAACCGCATGGAAACCGCCCGGAATTTTGCAGAGACATACAAGGTTATTCTGGTGCTCAAAGGGGCCCAGACCCTTGTGGCCTGTCCGGACGGGGCCGTATTTATCTGTCCCACGGGCAATCCCGGCATGGCCTGCGGCGGCATGGGTGATGTGCTCACCGGCATGATCGCGGCATTTTTAACCCAGGGCCTGGCCCCTGAATCCGCTGCCCTTGCCGGTGTCTATATTCACGGGCTGTGCGGGGATCTTCTGGCCGAAGAGCACGCTGTCGGGTTTTCGGCATCGGATATGGTGGCGGGTATTCCCTGCGCCTTGGGTACTGTTTTGTCATGAAAGAGCTTTTATCCCAAAGCCCGGAACAGACCCAGGATGCGGCCCGGCAGCTGGGCCGGTATATCCGGGAACAGAATTTAAGTTGCGCCATGGCCCTGACAGGAGATCTGGGCTGCGGCAAAACCTGTTTTGTCCAGGGCCTTGCCAGGGGGCTGGGCGTGGCGGACGGGTACTATATCACAAGCCCCACCTTTACCATCATGAATGAATATCCGGCAGGACGCATGCGCCTGTGTCATCTGGACCTGTACCGGCTTTCCGACGCCGGGGAGCTGGACTATATCGGCATTGAGGACCGGATGGGGCCGGATAGTGTCACCGTGGTGGAGTGGCCGGATCTTCTTGTTGAAACCGGATTTGCATTTGATCTTCACATCCATTTTGAGTTTGATGCCGACTATAATAGAAAAATAACCTTTTCCCCATCTGGACAAGCCGGAATAAATCTGCTAAGCAATCTATCCCTGTAAATCATTATATTAACAAGAGTTAAATTTTTGGGAGACACAATGGCGTTACGGGTGCAAAAATATGGCGGCACATCTGTGGCAGATATCGAAAGGATCTCCAAAGTGGCCGACCGGGTACAAAAGGCCCATGAAAATGGAGACCAGATGGTGGTGGTGCTTTCGGCCATGGCCGGTGTGACAAACAAGCTGATCAGTCTTGCCGGGCAGGTATCTGAAACACCGGATAAACGGGAACTGGACGTGCTGCTGGCCACCGGGGAGCAGACCACTGCGGCTTTATTGGCCATGATGCTTTTGGCAAGAGGATTTAAAGCCAAATCTTTCTTAGGTTTCCAGGCCGGCATCCATACCGACCATATGTCAGGCAAGGCCAGAATCCGGGATATCGACAGCCAGAACCTGCGCGATGCCCTGGATGAGGGAAATATTGTCGTGGTGGCCGGGTTTCAGGGTGCGGATGACCACGGAGACATCACCACGCTGGGACGGGGCGGGTCCGACACTTCGGCCGTTGCCATTGCCGCATCGCTCAACGCTGATGTCTGTGAGATCTTCACTGACGTGGACGGGGTGTACACAACCGATCCAAGAATCTGTCCCGACGCCAGGAAAATCCGCAGAATTTCCTATGAAGAAATGCTTGAAATGGCCATTCTGGGAGCCAAGGTGCTCCAGATCAGGTCTGTGGAATTTGCAAAAAAATACAATGTGCCCGTGCATGTCCGGTCATCATTCAATGAGGAGGAAGGAACCATGGTTGTCAACGAAAGCGAGGATATGGAAAGCCCGGTGGTGTCTGGCATCACCTGTGACTTGAATGAAGCGAGAATCACGTTCAAAAGCGTCCCTGACCAGCCCGGCATCTCAGCCAAGGTTTTCGGCGCCCTTGCCGAAGCCGCTATCTCCGTGGACATGATCATCCAGAACACCCGCACCGGCGGTGAAACAGACTTGACATTTACCGTGACCAAGGATGATTTTAAAAGGGCACTGGAAATTTCCGAAAAGATAGCCAAGCAGATCAATGCCGGAGAGATAAAAACCGCCACCGAGATTGCCAAAATATCTGTGATCGGTTTGGGGATGAAAAGCCATTCCGGCGTGGCGGCAGTGATGTTCAAAGCCCTGGCCCAAGAAAATATCAATATTCGATTGATTTCTACCTCTGAAATCCGTATCTCATGCGTCATTCTGGCCAAATATGCGGAACTGGCCGTCAGAACGCTGCATGCAGCCTTTGGGCTGGGCCAAGAAGATAGTCAAGAAGATAGTAGAGATCAATAACAGCCATGGGCTGACCTGACATATCAGCTGCCAGGCTCAGCCCACAACAAAGTAAAGCCATTCTTTTTTTTAGCCGGCCTGTCCGGCCCTATTTGCCAGGGCCGGACAGGCCGGCTTCAATTTCTAAAGCCACTTTCTCAGCGGCCCGGGCCGGATCGTCAGCATCCCTGATGGGCCGCCCAATAACAATATAGTCAGAACCTGCCTGGATCGCCTTGGCCGGCGTAACCACCCGTTTCTGGTCATCCCCGGGGGGCAGGCTCCATTGGGGCCTAATTCCCGGCGTCACTGTCAGGCATCCTTGACCCAGCTGGGTCTTCAGCATGGCGGCTTCCTGTCCCGAACATACCACCCCGGCACACCCGGCATCCAGGGCCATGCGGGCCCGCAGCAGCACCAGCTTTTCCGGGGCATGGACATATTCATCCTTAAATCCCTGGGCCCGGACCGTATCGGCATCATTGTCCGTAAGAAGGGTCACGGCAAGGACTTTGGTCTTGCCCGCATTTGCAACGGCAGCCCCAAGCATTTTGGGACAGGACGCCCCGTGGACCGTCACCAGATCCACCCCGAGATCCGCCACCCGGGCCATGGCCCGGCCCACCGTGGCTGAAATATCATGCAGTTTTAAATCCAGGAAAATACCGGCACTGGACATATTTCTGACCATCTCCACCACAGCCGGTCCCTGGCGGATAAACAGTTCAAGGCCGATTTTAAACATGCCCACCCGGCCGTCAAGCTGTCGGATATGAGATTGGGCTTCCCCCATGGAGGGGAAATCCAGAGGAAAAATGATATAGTCTTTTGCTGTTTTCTGCATGGGCTCCCTTTGCGATCTTGTATTTGATACCAAGAAGGATAGTTCACATTCACAAATAAAAAAAATTGTACAAATCTTATCATAAAAGGTTGTTTTTTACTTTAAAAAAACACGGGTAAAAAACTTGTAATAAGCAGTCAGTACCTGTGGGTAAACAAGAAATTATGTTGATCATTTAGCTGTTTTTATGATAACTGGTTTATTATTATTGTCCTTTCGGTGAACAAGCATTGCTTCATTAAGATACGAGTGTAACATAAATTATTAACAACCATTAATTCTGGTTCCAATTACATGTAACAGAAGGGAACTCAATGTTTAAAAATTTATATCCTGATTCCCTTGAAGTATCAGGGCAATATTTGCGAATAATTCTTAAAGAAATTTCTGAACTACAACTTCCTTTTAACCCGATCGTATACGCGGTGTGGTATGAGTATGTCTCGGGCCGGAATCCAGCACTTCAGAAGGCGATCAAGGCAGCGCGGAAGCAAAAGGTTCTCATAGACTATCAAAAGATCCTCGAATGGTTCGGGCACCATGTTTCTAACAGGCAACTGCTTGTCACCGAACAGCAAACCAGAAAAGCAGGGAGTCTTCTTGACGGGATGACCTTCCATCTTATTGATGCCGAACTTCGCATGGGCCAGCAGGGAGAGCAGCTCAAAGCCCATAACCAACTTTTAAGCATTGCGTCGGATGAAGACGATATCAAAAATATTTCCCAGGATATTGTTTCGGAAACCCTGCGGATCATTGACGGCAATACCGACCTTAAAAATAATGTTCACAATACCATCAACGAACTTGATGCCTTGAAGCTGGAACTCAGAAACCTGCGGGAGGCGGCAAAAACAGATATGCTCACAGGGCTTCTTAACCGCCGCGGTTTTGAGGATGCCATTGCGGGGCCCATGAAAGATGCCCAGGAAGAGACCGCGCCTTTAACCCTGATCATTGCCGACATCGATAACTTTAAACGGATAAATGATAGTTATGGACACCTTACCGGCGACAATGTTCTCAAGCTGATATCCAAGCTTTTACAGAAACACATCAAAGGCAAGGATCTTGCCGGCAGATTTGGCGGCGAAGAATTTATCATGGTGCTGCCTGAAACCAAAATGGACGGCGGCTTTGTCCTGGCAGAACAGATCCGTACCAGCCTGGAAAAAATGAGATGGCAATCCAAAAGTTCAGGCAAGGATATCGGCACCATAACAATCTCCATGGGCGTAGCCCAGTTCATTCCGGGTGAAGATTTAGACTCCCTGATTGTCCGGGCGGACAAGGCTATGTATGCGGCCAAAAATAACGGCCGGAACCGCACGGGCACCCACAATGGCAAGGACGTGGTTCTTCCTTGAAAAAAAAAAGGTATACCCTGACCATGCTGGTGGAAAATGAACCCGGGGTGACGGCCAGAATCACAGGGCTTTTTGCGGGCAGGGGCTATAACATCGAAACCATCTGCGGTGCGCCCACAGCAAATCCAAAAATGTCAAGAATCACCATCACCACCTATACACGTCCTGACATCTTAGACCAGTGCATGAAGCAGATCAAGCGCCTGGTCAATGTCATCAAACTCAGGGACATGACCGGTGAAAAGGCCGTGAAAAGGGAAATGGCCCTGATCTGTGTCAAAGCCCTGCCTGAAAACCAGGATGAGATCCGAAATCTGATTCAGGAATTCAACGGCACCATGATGGATGAAGGGGCCCGGCACTTTATTTTCGAAGTGTGCGGCGATGAGGACACCATTGATATCCTCCTTGAAAAGCTGTCACCCTTCGGCATCAAAAAACTTGCCCGGTCCGGTGTGTTAGCCCTTTATCGTGAAGCCTGATCCGGTTAAAAAGACGGTTGGTGTTTCCCAGTCTGTTCCCCGGTTTTGACTCCAGATTTAAAAGCCTGCGAATCTGCTTTTCCATGTCACGAATCTGTTGCCTCATTTCTTCCAGAAGGGTTTTAGCCTCTGATTGCCATGGCTGCTGGGCCATGGGCCGGGATACTTCAGCATCAATGGTCCCTGCACCTGCCCGGGACGCGTTAAAGCTCTGGGACAGGTCTGTCTGGTTGTCCGATTCCTGTTGAGCTTGGGTCGATTGAGCTGCAAGGTCAATTTGCTGAATAATTCCCACATTGCCGTTTTCGAATAAAAACAGGCCCGAGCGCGCCACTTCTCCTGCAAGGGTATTATCCCCATCCGTCAGTTGGAATCCGGTGGCGGCACTGTCAAGGTAAACAGCTCCGATGCCGGCCTCTGCCAAAGAGACAAGCACATCATTGCCGGTGTCATCCCGGGTCCATACAGAGAGCCTGGAAAACACGTCATCATTTTCATCAATCCATCCGTTGCCGTCCAGGTCATAATCCGCCAGTTCATCAAAACCGTTACCCGTGCCCGGGCCAAACAGTTCGGAGCCGTTGTTGATAATGCCGTCATTGTTTTTGTCAAAACTTAAAAATCCCGAACCTGATGCGGCAAAGCTGATCTCTTCGGTGATGCCGTCATTGTTAAGGTCAAACTCAAAACGGGTATCGCTCAATGCCGGTACGCCGCCTTCAAGATTTATGATCAAGGGATCAATCAGGGCCACTTCCTCCTGCCAGGTACTGATTAGCGCCGCCTCCCGGGTTTCGGTCAAGGTTGTTCTGTCCATGGCCAGTTCCAGGGAAAAATTGATGGCCCTGCCGTCCTGGGTCAACACCTGTCCCCGGGAGGCAAAGGTCATCTGCTCCTGCTCAAAATGGCTTGTGGTGCGATCCAGGGTGATGGTGGTCTTTGCTGAACGGATCTGTCCTGAAGCCTGTTCCGAAGAAAAGGTGTTGGTCCCGAATTGTTGCACGGCTCCTGACGCCGTAAGGCTTGTGGCTGAAACCTGTTCGCTGACCAGAGTAGACACCAGTTTTTCCACCATCTCCTGCTGGGAAAACTCAGTCTCCTTATTTTTATCACCAGAGCAGACACTGGATTGTGATGACAAAGAGTGGCTGTATTCAGTGCATATCTCCCCGATGGCAGTCCCGGAAATACTGACCCGATCTACCACCATACGGGGCAGGGCATCGTCGGTTTCGGATGCCGTACTATTGCGCCTTGATGATAAGGTTCTGGCTGTGGTTGTTCTTGATGATGTTTTCTCCCGGGTTGTTGTATCCTCCTGTTCAAGCAAATAAGAGGATGATAACCCCACAATGCTTTGTGATATCTTCATGGCCCCTCCTTTGACCGCGTACAATTCTTAGGAAACAAACTGGATTAAAAAGATAAATCGGCAGCAAAGACTGATAACTTTATCCGTATCCGAATTGCCCTTATGGCGCCCAATCCGTTAGATTGGGCTTGAATCCTTTCAGGCATTGATGATAATTAAAGTTATTTTACCGAAAAATCAGCATCTGAACTTTTTATCTGAATTTTTATTTGATGAACTGTATACACAACGAGTACATTCCCACAGGCCGCTTCAGGGTAAGCAAACAGTCTGCCCAAATATTCCAGGCTATCCTTGGCACCTGCCTGGGAGTGGCATTATATGACCACAAGCAAAAAGCCGGAGGACTGATTCATATTCTTTTGCCCTCTCCATTGGGAAATACAGATTTTCAACCTGATACCCCGGAGAAATATGCCTCTTTGGGCATTCCCATGCTGATTAACGAACTTAGACGCATGGGATGCACCACCAAAAATCTGAAAGCCACCATTGCCGGTGGTGCCCTGGTGGGGCCGGTTTCCCGGATGGACCTGGGACTGGACATCGGGGGGCGTTCCGCAAATATCGCCTGCCGGATATTGGAAGAACAGGGCATTGAAATCATCAGCTCTGAAACCGGCGGCTTTTTCGCCTGCACCCTTGCACTGGACCTGCAGACCGGTGAGACGCAGATTGCACCGTCCTGGGAGACGGCCTTTGATCCGGATGACATTGCCCAGGCCCCGGATACCAAAGCCATCCTGGCCACCATTGATACTCTCAAACCCATCCCCCAGACCGCATTAAAAATTTTAAGAATGTTCAACCAGGGCATTCACAGCCTTGATGATATTTCCAAGGAGCTGTCCCGGGATCAGGTGCTGTCTGCCCGGACATTGCAAATGTGCAACTCCGTGCTTTTTTCGGGAGTCATAAAAATTGACACGCTCAAAGATGCGGTGATGATGCTTGGCGGGGAGATGCTGGTCAAAAGTATAATTACAACGGCCCTTGAAAGTTACTTCAACCAGATCGGCCCGTCGGGCTATTCCCTGTGCAAGGGAGGGCTTTTTTTTCATGCCGTGGGTGTGGCCTGCCTTGCAGAACAGATCGCAAGACAAACCGGTCTCGCCCCTCCCTGGCAGGCCTATACCGCAGGATTGCTTCACGACATCGGCAAGGTCGTTTTGGACCAGCATATATCGGATCATTTGCCTCTTTTTTTCCGTACCCTGGAAGAAGAGGGACACAGCATCGTTCAGGCCGAAGAAGAGGTACTGGGATTCACCCACTGCCGGGCCGGCGTTATCCTGGCGAAAAAATGGTCGTTTTCAGACGCGCTGACCGAAGTTATACGCCACCACCATAACCCGGAGGGCGCGAAACATCATACAAATCTGGTGGAAATTGTCTATCTGGCGGACCAAATCGTGGGAAGTTTTTTTACAGGATTTGATGTTGATAAAATAAATGCCCTGCACCTTGAACCCATCATCAAAAAAATGGACCTGGACGGTGCATCACTGGTCCGGTTCATTGACGATTTACCATTGGACAGACTGACACAGGAATCACCCCATGACACAGCCAATGCCGGATAAGCAGTTGCAACTCAAATCCCTGCCCGGTGTGGATCACATTCTGGTCCTTGCCGAAACCGATGACCGGTTTACACAGATACCGCGCAGCCTCGTATTGGAATCCGTACGAAAGGCCATTGATGATATCCGGACACAAATACTTGAAGACCGGCCTGTTATGGTCAGTGATGAAGTTATCATCAGGCAGGCGGCCCTGTTTGCTGCCCGGAAAATGAAAAACCGGCTTATCCCCCTGATCAACGCCACCGGCGTGGTCCTGCACACCAATCTTGGCAGGGCACTGCTCTGTCAGGACGCCCTGGATAATGTCATGGCGGTTTCCTCGTGGTATTCCAACCTTGAGCTTGATCTTGCAACGGGCAAGCGCGGCATCCGGTATGCGGCAATTGAAAAGCTGCTTTGCGAGTTGACGGGAGCCCAGGCGGCCATGGCCGTCAACAACAACGCCGGTGCCGTGCTGCTGGCGTTAAACACCCTGGCCCAGGGGCGGGAAGTTATTGTTTCCAGGGGGGAGCTTGTGGAGATCGGCGGCTCCTTCCGGGTGCCGGACGTGATGATAAAAAGCGGGTGTATATTGAAAGAGGTGGGGACCACCAACCGCACCCATCCCCATGATTACACCAATGCCATCACCGAAGATACAGGGCTTTTGCTTAAGGTTCATACCTCCAACTATAAAATTGAGGGGTTCACAAAATCGGTCAGCCTCAAGGAACTGGTGGAGATTGGAAAACCCCATGGCATTCCGGTCATGGAAGACCTTGGCTCGGGGACCCTGATTGATTTCCGTACATTCGGGTTGCCTTTGGAACCTCCGGTTTTTGAACAGGTGGCCGCAGGTGCTGATGTGGTCACCTTCAGCGGAGACAAGCTTTTAGGCGGTCCCCAGGCCGGAATTATTGTGGGTAAAAAGCAATACCTGGATCAGATTAAGGCCAATCCGCTGACCCGGGCTCTGCGCATTGACAAGATGACCCTGGCGGCCCTGGAAGCAACGCTTAAACTTTACCGGGATCCCCTGGCGGCTGTTGAAAAGATCCCCACCCTGAGAATGCTGACCTTGTCCTATGAACAGATCTGCCGGGATGCACAAACGTTGTTTTCACGGGTTTCAGAAGCGGTGGGGGACCGGGCGGAACTGGCCCTGGCAGATATGGCGTCCAGGCCGGGTGGCGGTTCCTATCCCGGGCTGACCCTGCCCACCCGTTGCCTGACCATCCGCCCCAAAAACATGTCCGTAACTGCCCTGGATAAAAAACTGCGGGCCTTTGATCCGCCGGTAATGGGACGCATTGAGGACGATTGGTTCGTCATTGACCCCAGAACACTTCAACCCGGACAGGATCAGATACTTGCCAACATTTTAAAAAAACTGACAGATTAATTATGATGCGAAAATTCATTGCTAGAGAGATTCAGTTTTTAAAACCAGCTTCGGACGCTCCGGACCTTAGTCCCCCGAAAGCCTATTACTCAGATCTGCTGATACAGCCTTCACGGGAATTTGAAATTTTTTCCCGGCGGATGGCAGACACCTGCGCCTCCCAAAAAACATTTATCACGGCAACCATGCAGATTGATCCGGCAGCATCGGTGAAAACCATTGATAAAGCAAATGAGGTCTTCCATGCCTGCTTTCATTCTGTGCTGGATGAAAACAGAGGCATCTGGGAATGCCTGGACCCCTTCACTGCCATCCTGGTGTTCTGGGATTATGAAACAGCGGTCCAGGGTAAAAAAATGCTTGACCTGCTCAATGAAAAAATCTCCCAGGCCCTGGATGTCAAACTGATCATGGGAACAATTGCCTTTCCTTTTCATGATTTTCCGGTTGAAGAGATGGCCGGATGCGCGCTTAAGGCTCTGGATCATGCGGCATTTTTGGGCCCCGGGCATGTTGTGGAATTTGATGGTCTGTCCCTGAACATCAGTGGCGACAGACTGTTTCAGCTTAATAAAATTGATGCCGCCATCGCAGAATACGAAAAAGGGCTTTTCATTGCCCCGGCCGATATCAATCTGCTCAACAGCCTGGGTGTGGCCTTTGGGGTGGATGCCTGCCTGGACAAGGCCATGGAGTTTTTTGAAAAGGCCCGCAGTATTAGTCCTGAAGAGGTGATGATTGTTTACAACATCGGTCTGATTCACCGGATCAACGATAAAACCGATTCCGCCTTGGCCTACCTTAAAAAAGCCCATGGAATCAATCCTGATGTTTTTGAAATTGAACTGCTTTTAGGGCATCTTCTGTACAAGAAAAAGCAATTTGACCAGGCCATGGTCCACCTGGATGCCGCCATTCGGATCAAACCCGAATCAGGCACAGCATTCAGGATTAAAGGCCGGATACTTCTGGACAGAGAAGATGCCCTGGGCGCGGCAGCCCAGTTCAACCAGGCCGTAAAACTAACTCCCAATGATCCCGAGGCATTGTATGGCTATGCCCGGGCCATGGCGTTGCAGAAAAAGAATCTGCCCATTGCTTTAAGCTTTGCAAAAAAGAGTGTGGGGCTGGATCCTGAAAATGAGGATTACAGAAATTGTCTTGAAGAAATACAAAATATCCACGACCAGATTGAGGAAAAAAATCAGGACAGATCCATCAGATCAGCCTGATATTGTAGACATCACGGGACCCCAAATTAAAGGAAAAAAATGAAAGCGCTGATCCGGCAGACTGTTCAGGATGCCATTGAAACCAAGACAAAGTTCTTTGCAGCCCATGAGAATCTCATTGAAACCTGTGCCCGGAAAATGGCAGAAACCCTTGAATCCGGAGGAAAACTGCTGCTGTTCGGCAATGGCGGGTCTGCGGCGGACTGCCAGCACATTGCCGCGGAATTTGTCAACCGGTTTCAGATGGAACGTAGACCCTTACCCGCCATTGCCCTGACCTGCGATACATCGATTATTACCAGTATCGGCAATGACTACTCCTTTGACGAAATTTTTTCAAAGCAGGTCCAGGCCCTGGGCAACAAACAGGATATGGCCATTGGTATCTCAACGTCGGGCAACTCTGCCAATGTGATCCGGGCGGCTGCCGCGGCAAAGGACCAGGGACTCACCCTGGTGGGATTTTCCGGGGCCGGGGGAAAGTTAAAAGAGATGAGTGACATGGCCTTTTGTGTGGACTCTCCTGTAACGGCCCGTATCCAGGAGGTTCATATTACCCTGGGGCATATTCTTTGCGATCTTGCCGAAAGGATGCTGTTTCCCGGTTAAAACCAGCGTATCAGCATGGTCCCCCCGACTATCAACGCAATGCCGGCAAGGCGGGGCCAGTTAACCGGCTGAACCGGCATGCCGAACAGACCAAAATGGTCCATGACCACGGCCATGACCAGCTGACCTGCCACCACCAGTCCAAAGGTCAGGGCTGTGCCCAGCCGTGGTGCCAGTACGATGGTGGCGGTTACATAAAAGGCGCCTAAAAGCCCTGCCAGCCAAAGCGTCCAGTGAACGCCGGAAACGGTTCGGATTACGGCAAAATCCATTTTGCCGGTCAACGCATAGGCTAAAAGACCTGCCGTGCCCACGGCAAATGAAATCAGGGCTGCATAAAAGGGGTCGTTCAACGCTTTGCCAATCTTTGCATTCATTCCGGCCTGGACAGGTGCCAGCATGCCCGCCGCAAAGGCAAGAACCAGTAGAAATATGAATTTCATCCAAATATATCCTTAAATTTATATGAAAGTACCAATAAGCTGCTGAGTTACTTTCATGTTTTGTTGTGGGTTGGGCCTGGGTGTTGAGAGACCAGGTCGGCCCATGGCCGTTAGTAAAGCCGCAGTATATCGTTTTGTTTTCAGGGATACCACACTATTTTAATTCTTAGTTTTCCAACTTGACATTTTACTCCAATCCTGAAAAATTTCATTCATTGAGCTTGAAAAACAAATGGTTTGTTGTTTTTTTAACATCGTAATCACAAAAGCCCTTAGGTGGGAAATAGATGACAAATAGATGACAAAGCCCGAAGAACTGATCCAAGTCATATGGCAGGCCCACGAACAGGATTTGGTGTCCGTGGTGCGTAACATTCATGAAACCCCCGAGCTTTCCCAAGAAGAAACCCGGGCATGTGCCTGGCAGGCAGATTTGCTTAAAGCCTGGGGGTTTTCTGTGGAAACAGGCTATAAAGGGATTGCCACGGCCTTTAATGCAACTGCAGGCACAGGCGGGCCCCATGTCTGTTTTCTGGCTGAATACGATGCTCTGCCCGGTATTGGGCATGGGTGCGGCCATAACCTGATCGCCGGGGTGGCGCTGGGCGCGGCAGTGGTGTTGAAAAATCTTTTGGCACACCACAATTTTTCAGGCAGGGTGGCGGTGATGGGAACCCCTGCCGAAGAGCAGCGGGGCGCCAAGATTGATCTGATAAAGGCCGGGGCACTGAAGGGTGTGGACCTGGTGCTCATGGCGCACCCGTCGGACGGTGCCACATCCCCCTATGCCGGAGAGTCCGGTATCAGACAGTTCATGGTCTCCTATACGGGGAAACCCGCACACGCAGCGGACTGCCCGGAAAAGGGCGTCAACGCCCTGGATGCCGTGCGGCTTCTGTTTAACGGCGTAGATGCCTGGCGCCAGCAACTCCCAGAAACCAGCCGGGTTCATGGGGTAATCCGGGACGGTGGCCAGGCCCCAAATATTATCCCTGATTTTGCCAGGGCCAAGTTCTACTTACGGGATTTTGATCTTAAATTTCTTGATCAGATGCAGGTCCGTTTTGAGAATATTGCCAAAGGCGCGGCACTTATGACCGATACGGCCCTGAAATTTTCGGAAATCCCCAACCCGTATAAGCCGGGTATTCCCAATGATCCTTTAAACCAGGCCTTTTTCCGCCTTGCCCGGGATGCCGGCATGCAGCCCCAATGGTCAAAGCCCTCCCGGGGCTCTTCGGATTTCGGCGATGTCACCTATGAAGTGCCGGCCATGCATGCCTATTTCAACATTACCCGGGATAATCCCGACATCAGTCTTCATTCCAGAGAATTTGCCCGGGCTGCAGGAACGGACTTTGCGTTTTCCCAGATGAAAAAAACCGCCCGGATCCTTGCCCGGATGGCCTTGCAGTTCATCATCGAACAAGATTTTAGGTGCAAAGTCACCAACGCCTTTATGGCTCCGTGATTTGGCGTTTATACTTTGGTTGACAAAAAGCAAATTTCTGTCCTATACCGTACGAAAAAGTCCGTTGATAATTTTCAAGATAATTTGTGTAACCTGCACAGATTTTTCAATCTATGTTGTGTGCCGAGTCTGGCAGCTGATATGTCAGGTCAGCCCATGGCTGTTATATGAAATATGGAGGGGGAAGCTATGTTTAAAAAAGGAATCGGCATGGTTGTAATCATTGGCATCATGTTTCTGGCAGGATGTTCAGGCATGAAAACCCAAAGGGTTGATGCTGATTACAGCAAACAGACGTATACGACATTCAGTGCCACGGATTTGCTCATTGTGGCTGAAAGAATAGCGGACTCCATGGTCAATCATTTTGATTTCGGTGACCAGCGGCCATTGGTTCGCGTCGATGTCGTAAAAAATAAAACCGATGAACACATTGATACAAAAGCCATCACCGACACCATCACTGCAAAAATCATGAAAAGTGGAAAGGTCCGGTTTGCCGTGGATTACGAGGAAATACAAGAGTATGAAAAAAGAGCTGCCCAGGAGAGTTTTGAAGGCCGGATCAGCGATGAAGACCGGCAGATGTATACTTCCGACCAGGCTGCCCCACGGTATCGCATCTACGGAGAACTGACTGAAATTAAAACGGTAACCGAGGATACCAAAGATGTTTTTTACAAGTTTTCATTGAAACTGGTGGATTTCAAGTCCGGGGTTTTGGAGTGGATGGATGAGGCCCAACTAAGGAAAGTGGCGAAGAAGAAACTTTTTGGCTGGTAAGACGAATGATTTGAAAGGACAGCAATTCCGGCTTTCCCCATGCCGGGCCTGCCACGCTTTTTTAAAAGGACTTGATGATGATAAAGATCCGTATCCGACTGATACCTGTTATTTTGCTGGGGCTGGTATGCCTGTTTCCCGGCAGGGCAATATGTGAATCAAAAACCGTAACCGCCTGCGGTATGGGTGAAGTGGTGGACGGGAACACGGCACAGGCTATGGCCTCGGCCCTGGCGGATGCACAACGCAATGCCGTGGAAAAGGGCCTTGGCACCCTGGTCGCTGCCGATACCATCGTCAACAATGCTGTTCTCATCAAAGACCGTATATATTCCCAGGCAAAAGGATACGTTACCGATTACCATGTTACGGCCGAAGGGCTGACGTCCAGCGGCAGAACCTTTGAAACCTGCATCGAGGCAACCGTTGCAACCACAGATATTGAAAATGATTTAAGGGCCATGGGTATCCTTCGACAACGCGTGGGAAATCCCCGGTTTGTGGTGGCCTACCTGCCGCAAAGCAACGCCTCTGCCAACGCAAAGAGCCTTGCGGTCAGGGAAGCGGAAACTGCGATCAAGGATGCATTTCTGAAAAAAGGATTTATCGTGATCAACCGTTCTGCCAGCAGGGAATTCTCCCGCCGCATGGCTCGGCAGGATTTCCCAGGAACCGATTTCAAAGGGATCTCCCAGCTTGCCCTGGCCTATCAGGCAGAATTGTTGCTGCTTTTCGACGTAGATGCCGTGGAGCGTACGGGGCTCAGCAATCCCTACTTTAAAGAGATTTCACTCTCTGTGACTGTTCAGGCCGTGGCCTGCGGGAGTGCGGAAGAGGTATGTGTGAACAAAGAATCCAGGGTGGTCAGGACGTCGAGAACCGCCCAGCAGACCAGCGACGAAAATCCGCTCATTGCAGCCCCCATGAGGGAGCTTGCTAAAAAAGTTGCCGAACTCACCTTTGAGGATACGGTGGCCTATTTTGAACGCCGGAGCAATGACGGAACACTTTTCACCTGCCGGTTCAATGGCTTCAGTCAGGACGAGATGACAACCATCGTTGGTGTCATCGAAAATATGGCCGGTACCAGGGATAACAATGTGCGGCGCCTGTCCACCGACCAGCTTCAAGTGGATGTCAATTATCTGGGAAAAAGTTTTGACCTCCAGCGGGAACTCAAAAACGGGCTTGGGAAAAAAGGAATTTCATTACGAACCGGTTTGGCAGAAGGGACCAGTTTGCTCTTTTTAAAAAATCAATAGACGGTTTCCTGTTTGTTGTAAGTTACAGTTGAGGAGGAGCTCTTGAGGCCGTATTTTCAAACCCGCATTATGAAAATTTGTTCACTTACTGTTCTGGTCATAATAGTTGGTTGTGCCGCACACATGCACACATCCACTATGGATGTTTTTAAACAGGATCTTGTTCAAAAAGGGGTGTGCAATACCAGCAGGCTTGAAGAGGATGTTTTTGACAGCCACGGCATGGTCAAAGAAAGCGCCGATCTGATCGAACTGCTTGAATTAGGCGCCATGTATCCCTTGCAGAAAAAATATGTCCCCAGTAACCAGGTTCTGGAATCAGCCCACGGCAAGTACACCCAGTACGAGGAACGTGCCCGGATCAATGTCAGGGGTGCGACCACTGAGATGCTGGACATTTTACTGGCAGAAGGGTCTGGCCCATACGAAATGGCACTCTATGAGAAAATCTATCTCCACACCATAAAGGCCATGAATTACCTGATGATTGGAAAAGTTGAGGGGGCCCGTGTGGAGGTTATGCGAGGGATCAGGCAGCATTCCCGGGTAAAGGAGATGGCCGAATTTAAAACCGCCGAGATAAACACAAGCAAAGCCCTGGTGAAACAGCAGGCCGAGCAGGCGGAGATAAATGACATTAACGTGGATGATCAAATTTATCACCTGACCCGACAGGCAGGCCTTTCAGCCAATCAGGCCCAGGCGGTTATCTCTTTGAGAAATTCCTATGAAAACGGGTTCACCTATCTGTTGTCGGCCCTGGTTTTCAGCCTGAACCACGAGCCGGAAAATGCCCGGCCCCAGCTTAAAAACGCCAATGACATCACGGAAAATCAGTATGTAAAACGTCTTTTTTCTGATTTCCGCAAAGACAGCTCTTCCCTGATATCTAAAAACAACGTCTTTGTCTTTACCCAGACAGGATTTGCCCCGACCCGGGAAAATGCCCAGTTCCCCTTTTACAATCCTGTCAGTAAAACCTTGACATCGTTTTGTATTTCAAAATTGGCACGGGTTCCCTCCACCATAGCTGCCGTTGATATTCTAGACAATGCATCACGGGTTTCAGGGCGGATGATGCCTCTTGCCGATTTGGATCAGCTTGCGTTAAAACAGTACCAGGAAGATCTTCCGTTCAAGATCACCAAGGCTGTATTAAGGGTGCTTTGGCAGACCATCAGGGATAAAGGCTTAATTGATAAGACCAAATCAGAGACCCAAGACGAGGTTTTGGAAAAAATTGTGAAAGCATTTTTATCTTTATTCAATCTGGTTGTCAATCAGGCTGATCTTAGGGCCTGGAACATGGTGCCCCGGAAAACTCTTTTCTATTGCGGCAATCTGGACGAACCCGGCTTGACCATCAAGGTGTCAAATCTTTCAGGGAAGGTCCTGGAGCAAAAACTTCCCATTGATCCCGATGCGGTGAATATTGTGTGGGCAAGGTGCATAGGGTCAACACTGTTTGTCAGCTCTTACGCATTTAACCGATAGTCAGAATCGGTTTATGATTTTTGGGTCTCCCAGATCCCGGCCATTGCGTGTGGGATCGGACTTTTATTACAATTTGGATCATGGCCTTGAAAAACAGACCCCATGCCAGTATATTATTGTGTTATTTTTAAACTGTAAACCAATAAAAAGGGGCGGAAGAATGCCGATTTATGAATATACCTGCAACGCCTGCGGTAAAAATTTTGAAACTCTGGTGATGGGTGGTGATACCCCTCAATGTCCGGCGTGCAGCAGCGAAGACTTGGCACGGCTGATGTCAAAATGCGGGTTTGTCTCCAAATCCACAGGCCCCGGCGGCCAGATCCAGACAACCTCATCAGCGGGCAGTTCACTCTGTTCCAGCTGCTCTTCAAAAAATTGCAGTTCCTGCAGCTCCAGCGCAACGATCGGGTGAACATGAAATCAAGTATCTGCATCGGCACCCGGGGAAGCGCGTTAGCCCTGTGGCAGGCCAACCATGTAAAAGACTGTATTGAAAATGTATTTCCAGATATCCGTGTTGATATAGAAATTATTAAAACAACGGGAGACCGGATAACGGACCGCCCCCTTGCCATGGTGGGTGGCAAAGGTCTTTTTGTTAAAGAGATTGAGACGGCATTGTTGGAGGGCCGTATTGACCTGGCTGTCCACTCCATGAAGGATATGCCCGGAGATCTGCCCCAAGGACTGGTTATCGGGGCCATACCGGAACGGGCCAACCCCTTTGATGTACTCATATCCGCCCGGGGTGATCTTTTTAAAGAATATCCCCGGGGCGCGGTCATCGGCACGTCCAGCCTTCGCCGGGGGTCCCAGCTTAAGCACCTGCGTCCGGACCTTGAAATCAAATCCATCCGGGGAAATCTTGATACCCGGCTTAAAAAACTTAAATCCGGTGAATATTCGGCTATTGTTCTGGCTGCGGCAGGGCTTGAACGTTTGGGGCAGGGCAATGAGATCACCGAGTACCTTTCTGAAACGGACATGGTGCCCGCGGTTGGCCAGGGCGCGCTCTGTATTGAAACCCGGGAAAATGATCCGGATATGGCAGATATTTTATCTGTCCTGGACCATGAACCCACCCGGGTGTGTGTCACCGGAGAGCGGGCTTTTCTTAAAGAGATTGAAGGCAGCTGCCATATTCCCGTGGCCTGTTTCGGCAAAATTCAGGACAACCGCGTGATGCTGACTGCCGTGGTGGCAGCCGAGGACGGCGGATCCTTAATTAAAGAAACCGTTGAATCCTCCCCTGAGCAGGTAACTGAAAAGGGCCGGGAACTTGCAAAGCTTGTTCTTGATAAAGGCGGAAAACGCATATTGGAGGCACTTAATATCCCATGACACAAATCAGTGGCAAGGTTTATCTGATTGGCGCAGGCCCGGGAGACCCCGGACTTATCACCGTAAAGGCAAAAGAGTGTATTCAGACTGCGGATGTGGTGGTTTATGATTACCTGGCATCCCCCGTTCTGCTGGGGTATGCCCGGAAAGATGCTGAAGTTATTTATGTGGGTAAAAAAGGCGGAGATCACACCCTGACCCAGGACAAGATCAACCTGCTTTTGGTGGACAAGGCCCGGGAAGGCAAAAACGTGGCCCGTCTCAAGGGCGGAGACCCCTTTGTGTTCGGCCGCGGCGGTGAAGAGGCCCAGGAGCTTTTGTCGTACGGCATCAGTTACGAGGTGATCCCCGGTGTCACGTCTGCCGTGGCAGCCCCGGCCTATGCCGGGATTCCTGTAACCCACAGGGATCATACTTCCTTTGTCTCCTTTATCACGGGTCACGAACGGCCTGATAAAAAAGAGTCCCGGATGCAGTGGGACATATTTGCAAAGTCCGACGCCACCCTTGTGTTTCTCATGGGGGTGAAAAACCTGTCCAATATCGTGACAAAGTTGATGGAACATGGCAAACCGTCGGATACCCCCGTGGCCCTGGTGCGCTGGGGGACCACCACCCGTCAGCAGACCGTTACCGGCACCCTTGCCACCATTGTTGACGAGGTTGAAAAAGCCGGACTGAAATCCCCTGCCATCATTGTTGTGGGCCATGTGGTTTCTTTACGGGATGAGCTCTCCTGGTTTGATAAAAAGCCTTTGTTCGGGAAAAAAATTGTGATTACCCGGGCCCGGGCCCAGGCATCGGGCCTTGTGGCCGATCTTGGCCGCCTGGGTGCCCAGTGCATAGAAATTCCCACCATTAAAATCGCGCCGCCTGAAGATAACGGCCCGCTGGAAGCGGCCATTGATCATCTGGACCGGTATGACTGGCTGGTGCTCACCTCGGTGAACGGGGTCAAATTCTTTTTTGACACCCTGTTTGCAAAGGGTAAGGATGTCCGTGCCCTGGGGCACCTTAAATTTGCCTGTATCGGTCCTGTGACCAAGGAACGTCTGGCGGACTACGGTATCATTTCCGATATTCTTCCCGAAACCTACCGGGCGGAATCTGTTGTGGATGCGTTTTCAGGCCTTGATATGACCGGCAAAAAGGTCCTGCTACCCCGGGCGAAAAAGGCGCGCACCATCCTGCCCGAAGAGCTGGCCCGTATGGGCGCCCATGTGGATGAGGTTACGGCCTACGAAACCCGGCTGGCAGATGAGGGGAAAGACCTTCTCATTGATATGCTTAAATCCGGGGATATTGATGCGGTGACCTTTACGTCATCTTCCACGGTCACCAATTTTTTGACCCTGCTTGACGGAGAAAATACGTCTGCTCTGCTTGACGGAGTGACCCTTGCCAGCATCGGCCCCATCACATCGGATACCATTCGCGCCAAGGGGCTTGAACCGAATATCGAAGCTGATCCTTTTACCATTGAGGCTTTGATTGATGCACTGCTTGCGCATTATGAAAAAGAAATGTCCGGTGTTTCAACATAACAGCTATGGGCTGACCCGACATATCAGTTGCCAGGCTTAAGCCCACAACGAAAATTGAAAGATCTGTGTAGATTACACAGATCTTTCTTAATAGTTATAGAGAGAACAGGGGGCATCTGTTAACCATGTAACGCATGCCCCGAACTTAGCGGAATCCTCAGTTATATTGACGTTACGGCCAATGCTTATTAAATGGGAATAATACACTCATACTCGGTTTCAATACAGGGCGTTGAGTGGCATGTCTTTATTTGAGACAGGATCATTTATGGAAATACCGCGATATCTGTTAGAGCGACTGAAAAAAAATGAGGAAATTGCCAGAAAGTTCAACGAGATTGAAATCAGTATTTTAAGTATCCTGAATTTTGAGGATTTTTTTGAACGGCTTTTGTTTCAGATCGCAGACAAATTCAGTATACCCCATATATGGCTTTCAATTATCCGCGAAAGCATTATTTGCGATCAGATCAGAGCGTGTCATGGAGGCAAAGGGCTGAAATCCTCGATCACTGTTGTGTCCCAGGAACGTTTTATTTCCATTATCAGGGATCAAAAACCTGTGCTGGCCAACAGGAATTTAACAATGTTCAAAGACTTGATGCCAGCTACCCTGACCGAGCCTTTAGGGTCCATTGCCATAGCTCCGATAACCCTGGATGGAAAACTTGTGGGAAGTATTAACCAGGCGGATATTGATGCTCACCGTTTTGAACCGGGTATTGATACCTCTCTTCTGGAGCAGTTGGCTCAGAAAGTCTCCCTGTGTCTGTCCAATGTCACCGCCCATGAGCAACTGAAATTTCTGGCCTATCATGACCCTTTGACAGGACTGTTTAACCGGGGGGTTTTTGAACGTATCCTTGAGCGGGAGTTTTCAAGGGCCAAACGTTATGATGTTGAACTGTCTCTTATTTTCGTTGATTTTGATGATTTCAAAATCATAAACGATACCGCCGGGCACAGCATTGGCGATGAGGCTTTACGTTTTCTTGCAGACATTCTGGGGGGCATGAAACGGGAACAGGATGTGGTGGCCCGGCTTTCCGGGGATGAATTTGTCGTGCTTTTGCCTTCCACCGGTAAAGAGCATGCCGAACAATTTATCAAGCGGGTTAACGAGCACCTTGATGAGAACCCTCTGGTTTCCGGTGGATATACCTTTGCCATTCAAATAAGCCATGGCATAGCAGGTCTGTCCGATGACGGCGTGTCTAATCCATCCGGACTGCTTAAAGCCGCAGATGCAAAAATGTACCGGCACAAAGCCGAAAAAAAGAAATTCTGATCCTTTTCTCTTTTTAATAATCCCATTCTTCCCATTGGCAACATCCCTGGTTGCCCAAAACTTTTCTTTTCCAATTTTTATGGCTTTTTATCTAAGTTTATATTAGACTTTTTTAATAATGCGATAATTCAGGCCAAGGGATTCGCCACGACCATTGATCACATTAGCCGACATTCGGGATCTTAAATTCAGAAACAAACTGCTGATTTCGTTTCTCATCATTTTTGTGCCTTTCATATTAATCTCCAAAACACTGGTCTATGTTCAAAGTCAAAAACTGATTGAGGCCTGTATTGAAAAGGATCTTAACCAGCGCGCAACATTTCTCAAGGATTTGATCCGGACAGCGGCAGGCATAGGTATAAAAGACAAGCTTAAAACCATTGCTGAAAAAAATGTTGAGATTGTTGATTATTTTTATTCAAAATATCAATCCGGTCTGATGGACAAGCACCAGGCAATGCAAACCATAGAAGATATCGTCACTTCCCAGACCATTGGTGCAAGCGGCTATATCTACTGCATCAATTCAATGGGTGATGTCATTTTACATCCCGACGAACAAATTCGGGGGAAAAATATTTCCGGGCTTGATTTTATTCACAAATTGATGCGAATGAAAGATGGATATTTGGAGTATAACTGGGGAAAAATTTCCAAGGGGGACGATACATATCCGAAAGCTGTTTTCATAACTTATTATAAACCGCTTGACTGGATTATCTGTGTTTCAGCGTATAAAGACGATTTTTCCCACCTCGTGGATATCAGCGAAATTAATAATTATACAACGGCTTTTAAATTTCAGAAAAACGGGTATGCCTTTATCGTTGATGAAACGGGGAATGCAGTTATGCATCCTTTTCTGCAGGGGAAAAATCTGCTTGAACAGCCCGAAGCTTTTTCCAGGGTTGTTAAAAAAATGATCAATGAAAAATCAGGAAAAATAAAAACGTCCGGGTTGTCTTCCCCGGACAGCTCCTTAGGAGAGCAGCTGGTCATTTTCAGATATCTTGCCCGATACAATTGGATTATTGGTGTCACAGGTCCTGTTGATGGGGGCGCCACGTCTTTAAGCAGATTCTATGCATTGGTTATCCTGGATATTTTATTTTTTCTTGTGATGTGTGTATGTCTAATCTATCTATTGTCTCGATTACTCTCCAAACCCATCGAAAAAAAAGGAAAATATCCTGATCGGCGAGATGATCAGTGTCAAGAAATCAGTGCAGCCCAGGACACCCTTAAAGCCAATGAATTAAAGCGCCAGGTTTATTTTAACCAGTCTTTTCAACTGATATCTATTCTTTCTCCATACGGGATTCTTGAAGATGTCAATGAAAGCCAGCTTGCATTTTCCCAATGCGCGGCAACTGATGTTTTGTACCGGCCTTACTGGGACTGTCCCTGGTGTCTGCATGATGAAACGTGCCGGCAGGACATTAAACTGGCTGTGGACAGTGCGACATCAGGGAAGGCGGTTCGCCTTGTGACCACTTTTATTGATGGTGATAAACAGATAAGAGAAGTTGACATCTCTTTGAAACCTGTATGCAACGACAAAGATGTGGAGTTTATTGTCGCTGAAAGCAGAGATATTACAGAGATCAAATTTGTGGAAAAAGAACGCCGCAAGCTTCTGATCCAATTGCAAAAATCACAAAAAATGGAAGCCATCGGCACTTTGGCCGGAGGAATTGCCCACGATTTCAATAATATTTTGTCCAGCATTTTCGGTTATTCCCAACTGGCTTTGATGACCACAGATAGCCCGGAGAAGCTTACGTATCACCTGAATCAAATTCTTAAAGGTGCCCAGCGGGCATCAGACCTGGTTAAACAGATTCTGACCTTCAGCCGTCAGGCAGGCAACGAAAAAAGTCCGTTGAAACTGCATCTTGTGGTTAAAGAAGCAGTTAAGCTTCTCAGATCTTCCATACCCACCACCATCGAAATGGTGACCCGGGTGGAAACACGAGATATGGTGAATGCAGATCCATCCCAAATGCATCAGATGATCATGAACCTGTGCACAAACGCTTATCATGCAATGATGATATCCGGCGGGACTTTGACGGTAAGTTTGACCACAGTTGATCACATTGCGCCGGAACACCAGAATAAAGATTATTCTCTGCCCGGCCCATTTTTAAAATTGGTGGTGGAAGATACCGGCCACGGTATGAATAAGGAAACCATTGAAAAGGCATTTGATCCCTATTTTACAACCAAAGGGATGGGCTCGGGCACAGGATTGGGGCTTGCCCTGGTCAGGGCCATTGTCGAAGAGCATAATGGCCTTTCCCTCATTGAAAGTATCCCGGAACAAGGGACTTCCTTTTTCGTTTATCTGCCAGTGGTAACGAAAAAGGATTCATCCCCGGAAAGTGACACAGGAATTGATATGTCTGTGGCATCAGGCAAAGAAACCATCATGGTGGTGGATGACGAACCTGATATCCTGGCTTTGATTGAAGAGCTGCTTACTAAATTCGGTTATTCCGTACATACGTTTAGTGATGGACGAAGCGCCCTGGATGCCTACCAGGATGGTCATATCAACTTTGATCTGGTGATCACAGACATGACGATGCCTAAGATCACAGGGATTGCCCTGGCAAAAGCCATTTTGTCGGAAAATAAAAATATGCCGATAATTCTATGTTCCGGCTTTAATGAAACCATTTCCAAGTCCGAGGTCAAAGCAATCGGTGTCAAGGCCTTTCTTGAAAAGCCTTTGGATACACACCAGTTGCTTAACACCATGAGAAAATTATTAGATAGTGTTTGAACCTATTTTTAGATGCTGACCCCCGTACCCTGCCGGGAGTCAGCCAGCATGATGGCAAAATCCCCTTATCCCCTTCTGTGCTGTTGGCCGTGAATATGATTCTGGCGCTTACAAGGATCTTTCCCCCGGTCTGGGGCGGAAAACGCGCCACCATGGCAATTCCCAGATCATAATCACCATTGAAAATTGAGGCGCTGCTCATTTATTATTTGTTTTTTGACCTGAATTGATTATAGGTAGTAAAATACAAATTCTCTACGGATTGGAACTTCGACATAAATGGACACCAAAAAACTGATTGATAAAATATTTAAAGACCCGAAGACAAAGTATGACTTAAGTGAATTTGACACTCTTGGTAAAACATTTGAAGAAATTATTGATATCTATCCCAAACAAACCGATGCCGGCAGGGATATCGGCAAGGTAAAATATTTTTTAAAAAGCTTCGTTCCCCTTGCTTCGGGGAAAGAGGAAATTCAGGTATTTGCTGAAGGCGGAAAGTCCTGTCCTGAAGAGATTGTGAGACAGCTCTGGATTTATAAGCTGATTCACACCTATGGCTATCAGGCCGATGAGATTGAGTTGGAAAAAAGTGTATATTTCGGTTCTACAGAAGGAACAAAAGCTGCGGATATCGTTGTTTATACGGATAATTCGAAACAGACACCTAAAATTATTGTTGAAGTTAAAAAGCCCAAACGAAAAGACGGTATAGAGCAGCTTAAAAGTTATCTGAATGCCGAAGGGTCGCCGGTGGGCCTTTGGTCCAACGGCAGTATCAGCGACCGAATAATCCTTTACCGACCATATCCCAAAGATTTTAATGATACTTTATCCGAGCTTCCCAAGCGGAACCAGCAACCCAGGGATGTGTTGGAAGCCAGGCGTACCCTTGGTCACCTGGAGCGGCACTTTAACTTCAAGGAGATCATCCAGGGTCTTGAAGAGCTGGTTCTGGCGGACAGCGGCAAAGATGAATTCAACGAAATTTTCAAATTAATTTTTGCCAAAATCTGGGATGAAAAAGAGGCGGATGAAAACCGGCCGGGTAAAGAGGTGGAATTTTGTAAAGCACTGGATCCTGAAATCACATATGACCGGATCAACAATCTGTTTCGTAAGGCTTGTGACGAGTGGCCGGGGATTTTTCGGGACAACGAGAACATTGAGCTGACCAAACGTCATCTGCATGTCTGCATCGGTAATATCGAGCGGGTCCGGCTTATGGGATCAAACCTGCGAATCATGGATGATGCCTTTGAATATCTGCTCCCCACAGAGGCCAAAAAAAAAAAGGGGCAGTTTTTTACCCCCCGGCATGTGGTGGAAATGTGCGTGCGCATGCTCAATCCCACCCAGAAAGAATATGTGATGGACCCGGCCTGCGGGTCGGCAGGCTTTTTGCTCCATGCCATGGAGTGGTGTTATCCGGCAGATAACCATGCGGACCGGGAGTTGCGCATGCATAAATATGCGTCAAAATATTTATGGGGTGTCGATTTTGAAGAGCGGGCCGCCAAAACCTCCCGGGCATTGATGCTCATTGCCGGAGACGGCCACACCAAAATTTTCGGGCCGGATGTGTCCAGCCTGGACCCCAAGACCTGGCATGAAACCATGTCCGGCCAGACCCTGATGCAGGAACTGGTCAAGGCCAAGTTATTGAGCCGGAAC
Source organism: uncultured Desulfobacter sp. (assembly GCF_963665355.1). Classification (GTDB taxonomy): domain Bacteria; phylum Desulfobacterota; class Desulfobacteria; order Desulfobacterales; family Desulfobacteraceae; genus Desulfobacter. Next base: position 650,625 of record NZ_OY762229.1, on the reverse strand, counting down.
ATTGACCCGGAGGACAAGGATAAAATCTTAAAGGACGATGACCTCTCCTGGAAATATTTTGACAACCTTCAATTTAATGTGGTCCTTGCCAATCCTCCCTTTGCCGGTGAAATGAAAGACAAAGCCATGCTTGGACATTATGATCTGGCCAAACCGGCGCTAAAGCGGGCCAAAAATAAATCCGCCAAAGAGGAGCGGGATGTCCTGTTCATTGAACGGATTATGAAATTTCTCAAACCCGGTGGCAGGGCGGCTATTGTTCTGCCCCAAGGGAAATTCAACAACTCATCCCTTGCCTTTATCCGGGAGTGGATTTTAAGAAAGGCAAGGCTTCTGGCGGTGGTGGGGCTCCATCCCAATACATTCAAACCCCATACCGGCACAAAAACTTCCGTTCTGTTTGTCCAGAAATACACCGAACAGCAACTGGCTGAAATTGAAAAGGTCAAACAGGAGGTTCAGGCATCATGTCCGGACTATGCAAGTCAAATCAAAGACCTGATTCAGACCCATGTATATGAGACAGATATCCCGGAACAGGAGATTCCTGAAGAGGTCATGGAGATGATTCAGGAAAATTTTTCAGATCCCGAACCCGAAGATCTGGGAATCACCATGGATGAAGAAGATCAGGGTTTCGGCATAGCGGCTGACGGGACCCCGGACCTTGAAGACCAGCTTGAGCAGGCCGGGGAGCAGATCTCGGGCTTGAGAAAAGAAATTCTTAAAACCAAAACCCAGATGATGGACCTGGACAGTGACCTGGAAGCCCTGGATCAAAAAACCGCTCAGGAAATCGACTTGATCTCCCAAAATTGGGAAGGAACCAAAAAAGATCTGAACAAAGAACTCAAGCCCATAAAAGAAAAACTCAAAGCCGATACAAAAACGCTTAAGGCCGAGCAGAAAGAGACCCGGAAAAAGCTTAAAGCCATGATTGTCTCCCTGGAAAAAAATCTGGTTCTTGCAGAAGAGGCTAAAAAGAGATTGACCCTGAAAGGCCGTCTGGAACTGGCTATAGAAGACGGAGAGATGATCGAAGGGTTAAAATTACGCTGGATCGACGCAGAGGTGGCCAAAAAACTGGATTACCCCATTTTCATGGCCGTTAGCGAACGGGGCGGGAAGAACAATTCCGGGGATTATGAATACCAGATGGATTCAGACGGCAATATTCTGGAAGATGCTTCGGGCCAGCCGCTTATCGATCAGGATCTTGTGAATTACAGTTTGAAGCATAATGATTTAAGTGATGCTTCCGCCCTGCCGGAAGAAAGCCTTTGCGTGGCCGAAGCCTTTGTCCGTTTTGCCCAGAAGCATGATCTTGATTTCTGGAGGGTTGGGTGATGGCTGTTTGGAGTGAAGTCGCTTTAACAGAATTAAAACATGGCAGAGTGGACTCTGAATTCTATAAGCCCGATTATATAGAAATAGAAAGACAATTATTAAACAATGCGAATATAGAATTAAAGAGCATTTCAAAAAAAATTGATGTTGGGCATGTTGGCAGTATGGTGCAAAACTATTGTCAAGAAGGGGTAATATTATTACAAACTCAACAAATTGATCAATTTTTTTTGAATTTAAATAATTGTGTCAAAATTACGCCGGCATTTCATAAAAAGCTAAAGAAATCACAAATTCATAAGGGCGACATTCTGGTTGCCAGGAGCGGTTCATTTGGAAAGGCAAGTATTTATTTAGATGAAGACACAATAAATTCTGCGGATATCATTATAATTGATATCCAAGAATCTATTATATCAAAAGGATTTTTCCTGAGCTTTTTAAATTCCAGATTCGGCTCCGAGCAATTAATTCGCTTTGCAAGTGGAGGCGTGCAGGGGCATGTGAATTTAAAAATATTGGAGAGTCTTATCATCCCGATAATAAATATATATCAGCAGGAAATGATCTGCAAACTGTTAAAAAAATCATATGCTGCAAGAAAAAAATCTAACGAACTATATGATCAAGCACAAGGTGTCATTGGACAAGAATTTGGGCTGTATGATATTAAATTTCAAGACGTTGTGGATTATGAGACAAGCTTTAGTGACATTTCAAGTGCATTTAGAATAGATGCCCAGTGTTATAACCCGAATTATATCGCTTACGAAAAACACTTAAAGAAAAAAAATGTGGATTATACATTTCTTAGACTGTTAATATCTTCAATGGATAAAGGGAAGCAAATGCCAATTAATTCTTCGGGAACAATGCCTTATGCAAGTATCAAAGATATTGATGGTATTGAACTTGTGGCAGAATCTTATTGTTTTCCAACAAAAGAGGCTCAGATTGCAACAAGTGGAAATCTTTTGCTGGCAATCACCGGCGCAACCATAGGAAAAATCGGTATAGTAAATCAATATGAAAAACTTGCCTTTAGTGGAGACTTATTAAAGCTTGAAATATGTAACAATATTAATCCATTTTATTTATTAGCTGTTATGCAAAGTCAAATTGGTCAGAGTCAGTGCAGCCGGTGGATCACCGGGTCAACCAACGGACATCTCTCACCTAAAGATGTTGGCAAAATAGTAATCCCAAGGCTTGAAACTGCGAAAGAAGAATATATTTCACAAAAATTGAAAGAGTCTTTACGTCTTAAAGAGGAATCCAAACAATTCCTTGAACAAGTTACACAAATGGTGGAGGATCTCATTGAACAGGCTGCGGGGCAAACATGAGCGAAAAAAATGAATTCACCTTTGACCCTCTGTTTGACCGGATTTCCGCCATCCTGGACCAGTCCCGGTATAGAATCGTTCGCACCGTAAATTCCCAAATCGTTTCAGCCTACTGGCATATCGGCAGAGAAATTTTTGAGGCACTTCAGGCTGGGGAAAAAAGGGCACAATACGGTCAAAAGCTGCTGGAACAGCTTTCGGAAAAACTACAGGCCCGATACGGTAAGGGCTTTTCCACCACCAACTTGAAATACTTCAGATCCTTTTACCAAGTCTACCCGGACCGACTATCCTCAATTGGTCACCCACCGGGTGACCAATTCAAATTGCCTGCAACAGGTCACCCGGTGGGTGACCAATTGGGACCGGATAACGGCTTTCACCCGGATTTAAGCTGGTCCCACTACCGGGTGCTGATGCGGGTTGAAAATGAAAAAGCCCGGCAGTTTTACGAAAAAGAAGCCCTGGCCGGCACCTGGAGCCGGCGGCAACTGGAACGGCAGATCAACTCCTTGTTTTACGAACGGATTCTGGCCAGCAAGGATAAAAAAGGGATGCTGGTCCAGGCCAGGCAGGAGGCGGCCGGGCCCCTTGATGTAACGAATGTTTTAAAAGACCCTTATGTTCTGGAATTTTTAAACCTGCCCGACGCAGAACAAATTCACGAATCCACTCTGGAAACAGCCATTATCACCAATTTGCAGCAATTTTTGCTGGAGCTTGGCAAAGGCTTTTCATTTGTGGCCCGGCAAAAAAGGATGCGGTTTGAGGATGAAGATTTTTACATTGATCTGGTGTTTTACAATTTTCACCTGAAATGCTTTTTACTGATTGATCTGAAAATCGGGAAGCTGACCTATCAGGATATCGGGCAGATGGACGGCTATGTCCGGATGTTTGAGGCCAATTATAAGGTTGAGGGCGATTACCCCACCATCGGACTGATCCTGTGTTCTGAAAAAAATGAAGCCGTGGCCCGGTACTCGGTTTTAAATGAGAGCAAACAATTATTTGCGGCAAAGTATGTGACCTACCTGCCCAGCGAGGAAGAATTAGAAAGAGAGCTTCACCGGGAACGCCGACGTTTAGAGGAGGCCAATTAATTATGATCAATTTGTCGAAACAGGATAAAGACCTGCTGGAAGAACTGTGTATCCAACATGATGTCAGTGTTGAAAAGGTGGTCAAGCTGCTGTTAACCGTACGGGAGTATGAATTCAAGGAGCGGCGCACCGGTATTTATGCGGCATTGAAAAAAATCGTTCTGGAAAAAAAAGGGAGCTGAAATAAATGGCTTCTTATCTGAAAAAATACATTGACCATCCGGGTAAGGTAATTGATATCCTTGAAAAGGTGATAAAAGAAATTTCCGGCAGCGTTGAATTTAACAATTATGATGCCAACTCCGCAAAATTGGCAGAGGTGACCAGGGCCATTGAGGCGTTGGCTGAAAAAGATGTGGATGTTCCGGAGGAACTCCGGCGGCTGAAAAGCACCCTGTCGTTAGCTGTTCATGATCAGGAAAAAATCATTCAACAGCTTCAGGGTTTGGAAATCCGTCTTTCTACACTCCTCGACGGGCTGAGGATAATGCTGTCGAAAAAAGGGCAAGCCGCAACAACCCGAAGGCTCAAGAAAAGATATGTGCTTGAGACATCGCCTGCGATTTTGCAAAAGGAGATTCGAAAGGCGTTGCGGGAGCTGGGTGGACAAGGAAGAAAGAAGGAAATTGTTGAGATAATTCAGCGCAATCTGGATGGAAAGTTCAAGAAAAATGACCGGATTAAAAAAAACGGCACCGAACAATGGATTCTAAATATAACAAAAGAACGTGGTTTCATGGTTCGGGAAGGTGCCTTAAAATCAGGTTCTCCTCATGGGATTTGGGAATTACGGGGAAGATAAATGAAATTCAAAAAGTTGATGATTGAAAACTACAAGTCGTTTCAATTTCCCACACAGATCCATTTTCCCCAGGGTGATGACGGGAAAAGTATTTTTTTGATTGGCGGTATGAACGGTGCGGGAAAGACATCCATCATGGAGGCGGTGAATTTCTGTCTTTATGGTGGCAAGGCCCATGATATTTTTAACGCCGTGAACCGGAAAGAAAAAAACTTGGGCAATGTAAAGGTGGCGTTTGAACTGGTTATTGAAATGGATGATTGTTCAGAATTGATTGTCCAACGATCCTGGAGTGCCGGTGCCGTGGATTCTCCCAAAGCCAATGACTTGCAGGAACACCTTGTGGTGGTCCGGGACGGCAAACGGGTATCTGTTCGAAACAAGCAGATATGGCAGGATTATATCCGTGCGGCCATTCCTCCCGGTATTACCCAGTTCTTTTTTTTCGACGGGGAAAAGATCCAGGAGATCGCGGCGGATGATCACTCCGAGGTCAGACTGAAGTCTTCTTTGGAAGCAGCTTTGGGAATACAATATATTAATCAGCTTTCGAGTGACATGCTCTACCTTAAAAATGAAGAGCGCAAAGGTTTTGTGGAAATTTCAGATGATGATCTGGAGTTTAAACAGGTGGAACTTAAAAAAGAAAAGACTCGACTGGGCCGCAAAAAAATAGAACAGGCAGATCTTACCCAGGAACTGGATCAATTCAGGCATCAGTATGATGAAGCCCGGACAAGGTTCCAGGCCATATTCAACGCTGAGCCGGAAACCCGGGAGCTTTTAAAAGAAAAAGAGAAACAGCGGATACAAAAGTCCAACCGACTGGCTCAGTTGGAAAATGAAATCAAAGGATTGAGTGAGAGCGTTCTGCCTTTCAGCATTGCCGGCGTCTTTTTTGACGATATTAAAAAACAGATCGAAGCAGAACATGAAACAGCTGAAGGAGAAGCCATCAAGGCCCATGCCGGACAATTGGCCCAAAAAATTGTTCGTGCGGTGGAAGAGCCCGAACCCATTTACAAAGAGACCCTGTCAGATGAAAAGATGCAGGAGCTTGAAGGGCGTATTTTTAAAATACTGAAAGAGGGGACTGCCATTGCCGATGTGCCCAGGATCCTGAATCTTTCCGAAAGAGATGCGGCAAGAATGCTTTTCCGGATTGAACAGTTTGAAAATTCGGATGTGTTTTTGATTCGGCCGCTATTGGAAGAAAAACAGGAACTTGACGCACAGATCAAGCAGATTGAAGCCAGCCTCCAAACAGGGGCTGCCAGTGAATCTGAAAAAGAGTTATTTGATCAGCTTCAAAGCGAAATGGAAAGCTGTACCACTCAAATCGGACGGAAAACCGAACAGCTGAGAATAGTGGAAGAAGATATCATTCGTCTTGAAAAACAGGTCAATATCGTTGAAGAGGAAATTGAGAAACTGTATGAACGACATGATGTCTCCAAAGACAAGGCGGATTTCATCAATGAGTGTGATGCCATTGCCGGACTGCTGAGCCAGTTTGTTGTCCGGTTAAGAAAGAGCAAGATACAGCTGCTTCAGGAAAAGACCTTTGAAATGTATAAACAGCTCTCCAGCAAAAGCGGGCTGATTAAAGACATCTCTATTAATGATAAAACCTATGAAATAAAAATCAGGGACCGCAGTGGGCATGAAATTAAGAAATCAGGTCTTTCCGCCGGAGAAAAAGAGGTGTTTGCGGTCTCTTTGCTGTGGGGGCTTGCACAAACCAGCCGATTGTCACTTCCCATTATTGTTGATACACCGTTATCCCGTCTGGACAGTACCCACAGGGATAATATCGTCAATAATTACTTCCCCAATGCCGGAGAACAGGTTGTCATTCTGTCCACAGACACGGAAATCGATAATGACTATTACCGGTTACTGCAACCGCATTTAAATGGCGCGGTTCATCTTGAATTTAATCAGGGTCAGGAACTGACAACCGTAAAGACAGGGTATTTCTGGGAGGCTTAAATGGCGGATCGTTTATATACCAGCAGTGAAGCGGATGATGTGTTAAGTGCTCTGAGATTTGAAACCAAGCTTGAAAAAGCAGTGCTGGCCAAAATTGCATTTGCCCTGTCTTTAAAGATAGACGGAAAAGATGTTCCCATAAGTTTGAAATTTACCGGCGGGGAGATGAAACGGCCCACCTTTATCGGTGATGATGAACTCTTTTTTAGGACATTGATTGCCTATGTATATGAACAACCTGATATTCCCGAAGAAGATTTTTATTCCAATAAATCCATCATTAAGAATCATATTGATAATGGGTGCCGTTATCTGTCGCAATTTTTCATTGAATGCGGCAGGGATGGGAATAAACTGTTGTCCAGGTTGACGGATCATGTAGAGTTCAGCGGCAGAAAAGAGATGAAGGGAAAGGGGCTTGATATTTTTATCGGGAAAACCCTTTTGCAGAATACAGATGTTTTCCTGGAATTGAACAACACCCGGATTCACGCCAATTCCCATATGGCCATTATGGGGAAGCCCGGTGTCGGAAAGACACAGTTTTTATTGAAAATCCTTACGGATTTAAGGGTGCAATCCAATTTTCAAACCAATTTTATCTATTTTGATTACAAGGGGGATGTGGTTGATAATGAAAAGTTTTTAAAGGCCGCCAGGGTACAGTCGTTTCAACTTCTTCAGGGCGGGGTCTCCCTGCCCATCAATCCTTTTGTCCTTCCCGGATATGACGAACAAAACATTAATGTTTCCGCCAGAGAAAAAGCCGAGAGTTTTGCCTCGATCAACGCCAAACTCGGCGTTGTTCAAAAAGGTGCTCTAACAGAGGCTATAAGGGCTGCTTATGCCAGGCGGCAGGATTCTGAAATGCCGTATCCTGATTTTCAGGATATTCTGGAAATAGCCCTTGCCATGTATGAAGAGGATGGGAAAAAGGATGACAGTCTGATAGAGGTGTTGAGGGACCTGGCTGATTTTGATCTGTTCTGGAAACATGGCAGTGAAACTCCCCCCATAGACCGGTTGACCAATCGAACCCTTTTGATTGATGTCCATGCCATGCCGGTATTGAAAGAGCTGGTGGCTTATCTGGTTATCGAACGAATTTATAAAGAGATGGCAGCCCTGCCGGACAGTCCTGTGGAAGATGGGCGCAGGACCATAAGAACCATTCTGGTCATAGATGAAGCCCATAATTACCTGGGACAGAAAAATATGTTTTTGCAGCGGATTATTCGGGAGGGACGATCAAAGGGCATTGTTGTCTTTTTTGCCAGCCAGTCTCCCAATGATTATCAGCAAAAGTTTTTTAATTTTCAGGAATTGCTTGAATTTACATATATTTTTCAATGTGAAGGCGTTTCTGCAAAATCGGTTCAGGACCTTCTGGGATGCAGCAATAAAACAGCCAAAGACCTTCAGGCGGAAATTGCACGGCTTGAGCCCTGGCAGGTGGTGGCCAGAAGTTCGATTAAAACAGAGGAATTTTCTAAATTTACGGCTGAGGCTTTTTATAAGAATTATTAGTTTGGCCCAACATAAAAAGAAGATGCGATTATGGATGACTATGGCAAGTTAAAAAATCGTATTGAAGCTGTCGTAAGGGAATGTGAATCCCTGATGAATTATTTTGATATGCTTCTTCAGGATTCCCAAAAAGGAAAGTTCGCTCAGCTTCAGGAGATCGAAAAAACCATCGATAGCATGCAACAAAAAGGAATTGACATTCCTCCTGAGTTACGTAAATTGAAACTTGATTTTCTCTCAGGGTTGGACGACGTTGAAAAACAAAAAGCTTTAAAAAGAGAATTAATAGAAAATATACAGCGTATTTTTCCTGGTCAAACCAGAAACCTCAGTAAAAAAAAGAAAGATGAAATGACCCCCAATAGGAAGCCAAGGCTTCCCAAGCAGTTTCCACCTGACGGGACATTGTGCAGATTCGCTTATAAAGAACAGCTATACAAAGCAGAAATACAAGACAATCAGATCGTTGTAGATAATTACGGCGCATTCCCCTCTTTTTCGGCAGCTTCCGTTAAGATTTCACAAACCAGTAGGAATGGGTGGAGAGATTGGGAGCTATGGATACCTGAATTACAGCGCTGGATATTGGCTGATATTTGGAGAAAAATGACCAAATAATTTTTTCAGTTTAAAGGAGGAAAATGCCTAAGCGCATTCCAGATCTTCCGGAAGCAGACCGACCCCGTGAAAAACTTCAGAAAAATGGAGCAGAGGCATTGTCGGATCTGGAGTTACTGTCAATTCTTATTGGGTCTGGAACCTCAAAAAGCCATGTAACAGACATAGCAAAAAAAATCATCCATGTAATAGATGAAAAAGGAATCCGGCTTGCAATAGGTGATTTGACCAATGTGGATGGTATTGGGGTTGCAAAAGCATCAACCATAATTGCCGCGTTTGAATTTGTCCGCAGGAGAATAAAACCGGAAGGGATAAAAATAAAACAGCCCATAGATGTGCTGCAACTCATTCAACATTACGCAGATCGTCCCCAAGAACATTTTATTGCCATCTCTGTCAATGGAGCTAATGAAGTGATGAATATACGGGTGGTTACCATTGGGCTTGTGAATCAAAGTCAGGTTCATCCCAGAGAAATTTTTGCTGATATCATTATAGATAGGGCCTGTGCAATAATTATCGCTCATAATCATCCCTCCGGAAATTTAACTCCGAGCAAGAATGATGTTTTAATAACCGAAAAAATTAAAGCTGCAGGCCAAATTCTAGGAATCAACTTGCTGGATCACATTATTTTTGGGAAAAAAGGATATTATTCTTTTCTTGAACAAAAACAATTGTGAAACACCATCCGGTAAAGATGAGACCGTACAAGCTTCGGCCAGGGTATCCGCAAGTCAGGGCATAGCTGTTCACCTTACAGCATGTAAAGATCCAGCTTTTCGATGTCAATAATAAGTTCAATTTCACCCGAGGCCGGGGTGCTGACCTTTTTAAATCCCAGTTTGTCGGCAAGGCGGAGCATCTGCTTGTTTTCACGAAGCACCACGCCAAACACCCTTTTCAGGCCGTATCGTTTGGAAAACGCCAGGCACGACTTCAGAAGGGCCGCTCCGATTCCCTTTCCCTGCCAGGAGTCAGCCAGCATGATGGCAAACTCTCCTTCGGTGCCGTTGGCCGTGAATATGATTCTGGCGCTTCCAATGATCTTTCCTCCGGACTGGGGCGGAAACGTAGCCACCAGGGCAATTTCCCGGTCGTAGTCAATCTGGGTGAGCTGGATCAGCATGCGTTTGGAAAGTTGTTTAAGGGGTGTGAAAAATCGTAAATATACGGTCTGGGAGGAGAGACTTTCAAAAAAATCCTGCATGGGCACCGCATCCTCGGGCTTTATCGGCCGGATTAGCACCTGTTCACTCTCCTGGGTGGTATACAGCTGTTCCTGCCAGGCCGGGTAGGGGCTTATAATAAGGTGGTCGGGTGCAGCTGCCGGAGGAGAAGCAAGACAGATGCCGGCGTTAATCCCCATCACTTCGCCATTGGTGACCGCCACGGGGTTGATTGTCAGTTCACAGATCTGGGGAAAATCGGTAACCAGACGGCTTATGCGTATTAAAAGGGTCTCCAGAAGATCCTGGTCCACGGCTTTGATTTGACCGTATCCCTTTAAGACTTTGGCTATTTTTGTGGAACTGATGGCCCGGGCAGCCAGGGCTGAATTTAAGGGGGGCAGGGCCAGGGCCGTATCCTGGATAATGTCAGACATGGCACCGCCCATGCCGAATTTAATAACCGGTCCGAACTGGGCATCGAGTTGGGCACCCAGATAAAGTTCATAATCCGGTACCGCAGTCCGGGCAGACTCCGTTCGGCTGACAGGAATACCATAGGCTTCCAGCACCGTTTTAGAATCTGTTTCACTGAGCAGGAGCTGGCCGCTTTTCAGGCCGGATTCAATAATTGATCCCGCCTGATCATGGTTAATCTTCAGCTTGATGTCCCGTCGGACGGGTATTTCATTGAGCATGTCAATATTGCGGCTGTGGCGGTAAAGTCCCACAAACGCCCTGACCGCTTTTTCCGGGGTGTCATAGGTCAGCACCTCTTTTTCATTGAGAATCTGCCGGGCTTTGTCCATGCTTGATCCGCCCAGCCAGGCCGTAAGTACGGGGCAGTGCAGGGAAGGTAGCAGCTCTGCCAGATCCTGGGCCAGATCAGCCGGGGCAAAGTGATCCACCGGCGCATGGATCATGAGTATGCCGTCCACCTCCGGTGCCTGGCCTGCAATGCTGACAGCCCGGCCGATCTGGGCACACGACGCATCTGTCAGGACATCCACCGGATTTGTTCTGCTCCATGGTTTTTCAAGGGCAGTCTCAAGGGCCTCAATGGTTTGAACGCTGAGTACAGCCGGGTCTATACCAAAGGATGAAAGGGCATCCACCGCCATAACCCCGGGGCCTCCGGCATTGGTGACAATGGCCAGGCGTCTGCCTGTGGGGCGCTGCTGTTTTGCCAGAATCCGGGTAAAGTCAAACAGTTGTTCAAAGGTGTCCACACGCATAATGCCTGCCCGCTCAAAGGCCATGTCATACACCGCATCTTCTCCGGCAAGGGCGCCGGTATGAAAGGATGCCGCCCGGGCCCCGGCCGCCGACCGTCCGGATTTCAGGCAGATAATAGGCTTAATTCGGGAGACGGCCCGGGCTGCGCTCATAAAATGCCGGATTCGGGTCATGTTTTCCATGTACATAATGATGCTGTCCACGCCCCGTTCCTCACCCAAATAGTCGATCATGTCGGCAAAATCGACATCCAGCATGGATCCTAAGCTGACAAAGTGGCTGAATCCCAGGTTCTCTTTTTCAGCCAGATCCATGACGGAAGCGCACACGGATCCGGACTGGGACAAAAAGGCAACACGTCCCCTGCTGGGGCACCCCGGCATATGGGATGCATTCAGGTTCAGGGCGGGATGGGCAATGCCGATGCAGTTGGGGCCGATGATGCGTATACCGCTTTGTTCCGCAACGGCCTTAATCTCCTGCTCAAGCCTGGACCCCTGATCTCCTGTTTCCCTGCCTCCGCCGCTGATGACAACTGCCCCCGCTGCACCTTTGTCCGCGCAGGCCCCGATGATCCGGGGAACCTCACCGATGGGCGCTGCCACCACGGCCAGGTCCACAATGCCCTGGATGTCATGAACATTTTTTGCCGCAGGCAGATTCATGACTTTGGAATGATCCGGATCGACAGGATAGACAGCGCCTTTAAAGCCTCCCTCAATAAGGTTGCGTATCAGGGTGTGACCCACCTGGCCCTGTTTTTCGCAGCTTGCAATGACCGCAATGGAACCCGGATTGAACATTCTGGATAGATTTTGCGTCCCCATTTGTCCCTTTCTCCTTAACTCTTGAATTATGGAATCAGCCAGATGGTAAATTTTCTGGACGCGTAAATAATTTTTTTGGGGATTCGTCCCAGATCAAAATTTTCAACATCCGACACGCCTTTACGCCCCAGGACAATGGTGTCGCATTCTGCGGCCCGGGCTGTGTCCAGAAGAGCGCCTGCCCGGCTGTCGGCACCCTGAATAAGGCGGGTTTCGATTTTGGATTCCGGAAGTCCGGCCCGGGTGAGAATCTCTTTTGCTTCGATCAGGGCATCATCAAGTATGCGTTTGCCATGAAGCGCCATGTCTGCAAAGGGGTCCTTTCCTTCGGGCACTGAATCTGCAACCGTCGTGCGCATGATGGCGCAAAGCAGAATACGGCAGTCCGTTTTTCCCATCATATCGGCTGTATACTGGATCGCGTTCCTGGACCCTGGGGAACCGTCCACAGCAATGCACAGATAGTGGCGGATCTCACGGGTTCCGGCAATGATCAGAGGGATTTTGTCCGCTTTTTCCACCAGCTTGGCAGCCACGCCGCCTATGGTGACGCCGATAATGGAGTTTGCATTGCCGCGTCTGCGGATAACAAGGGTGTGGTATTCATTGCCCCTGATTTCATTGAGAATGCCCCGGGCAACTCCCCCTTCCCGGCCCACAAGCTTGAAACCGATATTATTCGGGGCATAACCGGACGCTATCATTTTCTGGCGCGCCTCTTCCAGGAACTGGGTCATTATTGTTCTCTGGCCCAGTTCCCATGCTTTGACCTGGGATATGGCAACTTTGCTGAAGGAGTCCCGGGTCAGGTCGTAATAGGCTTCGGGCACGGGCGTTGTTATATTAAATAAGGTAATCTTCCGGTTTCTGAACGGTTTAAATCTGCACAGATAATCAACGGTCCTTGTCGAACGTTTCGAGCCGTCAAGGGCCACTAATATTTTTTTTTCGTCTGACATGGGTACCTCCTTGGGGGAAAAGTCCCGGGTTCGGTTCATTCTGCCCGAACCCGGGCCCTTTTTTAATTGTTCATACTGGGACCTAGGCGAAGTACCGGTACCGGGCTGTGACGAAAGATTTTTTCGATGGTGCTGCCGATGGCAAATCTGGCTGAACGGCTGCGCCCCCTGGGACCCAGCACCAGAATATCGGCCCCGGTATTCTGTGAGATCGAAAGAATCTGTTCGTAAGGTACCCCCGAATCAACTGAAATTTCAACGCCTTCAATACTGCTGAGTCCGGCCGCTTTGATCTGGTCGGCCAAAAGCTCATGACGCCGCTGTTTTTCCTTGGGCAGGAACTGTTCCAGGTCAAAGGAATTTTCAGGAACATAATGGGATTTGACCCAGGAGATCTCCTGGCTGCTGATGCAGTTGAAGGCATGCAGCTTTGCCCCGTTTATTTTCGCCAGCCACCCGGCCCAGGCCAGGATCTCCGTGGACCAGGGGGAAAAGTCCACCGCCGCCATAACCGTGCGGATCTTTCCGGCTTCGGGGGTGGCTGACCCCGAATAAGTGCGGTTAAAAATATGTTTGTCCCTGACACTTAACAACGGTGCCTTGCAATGGCGGAATATATATTCCGCAGCACTGCCGAACATGAATTTTGACAGGTTGGACCGGCCTTTGTTTGCCATGACCACAAGGTCGGGGTTGATGCTTTCAATCATGTCGAGGATTGCATCTGGCGGAGATCCCATTTTAATGCAGATGTCCGTTTCGCCACTGAATTGCGGAAATTGCTTCTGGATCAGGTCATTGATTTGGGCTTTCCGATTTTCCTTGAGCTCATCCAGATATTCCTTTGTGTCTTCTCTGCAGTGATATATGGTCCCCGTCATGAACACCGGGGTGACCTCCCTTAGGGGAATGACGGAACAAATGGTGACCTTAAGATCTCCCTGTTCCGCCAGACCCAGGGTATAACCCAGATTCATGGGAGAATAGGCGGACAGGTCGATGCAGGCCATAATTGATTTGATTTCCGTCATCTGCCGCTCCTTGTCCTTGAAGGGATCAATCCTTTTCCCATTTCAAAAAACAGATCCTGTTCCCTGATCACCCCTAAAGGTTTACCGTTCTGGGTGATAATGAGACGGCGCTGGTCTTGGTCCACCATGAGCCAGGCCGCTTCCATCAGGGTGGCGTCCGCATCAATGGATACGGGTACAGGGGACATAACCTCACTGATGGTTGACGAACGGACATGTTCTATGGCACTTGTAAACATCCCCCGCCAGAACATGGGGGAGTATTGGATGGAATCTGCCATGGACGGTTTGGGCGATGTCAGGTAACCGGGCAAAACCAGTTCTAAAAGGTCCCGGATGGTGAGAATGCCTTGGATCTGCTTTTCCTTGTCCATGACCAGTACGGATCTGTGGCCGGTTTCCATGATCCGGTCTGTGGCGGTCAGGGCCACAAAGGAATTTTTAAGCGCCTCAACCGCCTGGGCAATGGTGGCATCTTCGTCAATGGTGGTATACGCACTCAAGGGGATCATCACCGAACCCACCAGATCCTCCTGGGGCTTTCCCGCCTGCTGTCTGCTCCGGCGCGCTTCCCGGATTTTATCGGATAAAAGATCAATGTCACAGGGTTTTGACAGGTAGTCAAAGGCACCCAATACCAGGGCCTGTTCCGCCGAATCTTTCTCTCCATGACCCGTGAGCATGATCACGGGCAGATCAGGTTTTATTTCAATGATTTTTTCCAGGACCTCATGTCCGTCCATACCGGGCATGCGGATGTCCAGGATGACCACATCCGGCCCCTGGTCCAGGCTTTTCAGTGCCTCGGCGCCATTTTCGGCCAGAATAGTCTGAAAACCGTTGCGTTCTAATATCTTGCGCGTGGTTTCCCGGAACCGTTTTTCATCATCAACCATTAATACCTTTATGGGTTGTGTCATTTTATTTTGCTCCTATTTAAAATATTTTTTACACACGGCCGGTGACTGCTGTTATGGCCGAATAAATCAGGCACCACTGGACAGGCACAGAGATCAAAAGGACAGTAATTGCCCGGACTTTGGACAGGCCGCAGCTTTGCCTGAATCCCGTATAGACCAGCCAGTATTTCCACGGCTCCGTAAACCAGAGCATGAACGGCAGCCATGAGATGAGCATGGTGATTCCCGAAGCATAAGCATAAAGCCCGAACACCAGAGAAAAGCTCCGGCTTTTGCCGCCGGTCATCACCATGGCGCAAAAGCCCGTCACAGAGCTGATGAGCACCATGCCTGCTGCATTGATAAAATAGATCAATGCCATGACCGCAGGAGATTGGGGACCAGGGCCTGTGAGCAGTCCTGCACCGGCATAAAATCCAGCACACAGGGCCGTAAACCCCAAGGCTCTGCCCAGGGTGTGGACCCCGGGAAACTGCTCAAAAAACAGGACTGGTTCGATGAGCAGCCGGATGACACCCTGGCTGTAAAATTTCAATGCCGCAAGTGCGCCTGATCTATTCATTTCATCCTCCTTAGGCGAAAAGGCGTATTCTGAAAGACTTTTCACTGGACTTTCCTCCTATCCTAAACCATTTTGTTTAAATCAGTCGGCTCACAAGCCCTACAGCAAGCATTATAAGCGTCATGTAGAAGAAAAACCGCTGTTCACTCTTTTTTGAAAAATAGATTCTGCTATTGGTCGTTTTAGGTTCTGTTTTTGATGCAATCTGTGTCATTTTAAGTCCTCCTTAAACTCTTGCGTCAGAATCCGGGCATGGTGCCGAATCCCCTGATTGTCCAGTATACGCCGGTGAGAAGCAACAATACGACATTGGCAACAAAGAACAAGGGAATGCCTGCCCGCAGATAATCTTTGGGCTCAAGGTAGCCGGATGCGTATACAATGGCATTCGGCGGCGTACCAATGATCAGGCAGTAGGCAAAGGATGATGCAATGGCGGTGGCCATGGCCATGAAGGGCAGATAGGTGGAGCCCGGATGAACCATACCGGCCATGTTCAGGGTAATGGGACCTACGGATGCGGCAGCAGGACCGTCAGCCATGAGGTTGGTCAGGATAGCGGTCAGGCCGTTGGAGACAGCCATCAGCGGCAGGCCTGAATCCATGCCAAAAGGAGACAGGAACTCAATAACCGTTCTGGCCAGCCAGTAGGCAGCGCCTGTTTTGTCCAGAACCCGGCCAAAGATCATGGCACCGGCATACAGCCATACCACACCCCAGTCCACCTTTTCCTGGTAGTCACGCCAGTTGACGACGCCTGCTATGATATAGGCCATCGCGCCGGCCACGGCAATGGAGCCGATGCCCATTCGTACGGGGTAGATGCCCAGCTGGAAGAATGCTTTTTCAGTAAACCAGCCAAATACCATGACAATGAAGATGATCAGTGCCCAGATCTGTTTGCTGTTCCAGTTGCCCATTTTGCCGATCTCTCTTTGCAGATGATTCATGGCAGGCGCAAGACTGACTATTTTGGGGCGGAACCTGATGTTGACAATGAACCAGGTCACAGGGATCATGATAACAAGGAAGGGAAAGCAGTAGGTGACCCACTGGAAATATCCGATATCCACTCCGAACATGTCGGCCAGATAAGTCATCATGATAACGTTTCTGGCACCGCCGGAAGGCGCACCTGGCCCGCCGATGTTACAGGCCATGGCAATGGAGATCATTAAAAGTTTGGCAAGCTCCATGTCTTCGGGCACCTCATCGGTTAAACTGTTCTGATAAAGCAGCATGCCGATGGGCAGAAACATGGCGGCCAGGGCGTGGTCAGAGATAAAAGCAGCCAGGGGTGTAATGATGAGAAAGAAGATCAGGGTAATCCACTTGGTGTTGGGCACGGCCAGTTTTTTGAACATCATCAGGCAGACGCGCTTGTCAACACCGGTTTTTACGAAGGCAGCCGCAAACATCAGCGAACCCATGATAAACCAGCAGGCATCGGACCAGTAAAGCATGGCCACTTCCGAGTATGAAGTAACTCCGGTCATGACTACGATCAGGCCAATACAGAATGCCACTGCCGGCAAAGGAATACACTCGGTTAAAAAGCATAGTACAACGAACGCGCCCATGGCTACAGACACTTTGATATGCCAGGCACCTTTGTCCGCCGCCTTTTTATCAGAATCGTTTAAATTTTCGTATCTCAAACCATCTTTACGAAGTTCCATGGCAGCTTTCATGGTTGCCAGATAGGTCTCTTCGGGAACCTGTTCTTTAATGTATTCCGTGGCCCGTTTAAAGTTGGCTTTGTCATTGGGGATTTTATACTTTTTGCACCATTTGGCATCCCGTTTAAGGAACCGGTCTTTGGTCAAGGCGCCGATGCGCATATTCTGTTCCATGATCTGGGAGGTGAGGATCTGCCACTGCTCAAGGTCTGAACTGTCCTTTTGAAACAGCTGCTGGCCGATGAAATTGATAACCTTTGGCGTGCCGATCTGGTACTCCATGCCGACGTCCTTCATTCCTTTGGGCGTGGGAATGAGTAGAAGTATCAGTAAAAGGGCAACAGGAATGGAAAAAATTTTCCAGTCTATATATTTGTCATACCCGGTGACTTTCTTCTTTTCTGGTTTCATTTAGGTAACTCCTTGTTATCGTTTTTATTCCTGCCCCTCTTTGAGGATTTCCCGGGGGGATTTCAGATATTGTTTAGCCTGGGCGGACCGGATTTTTTCCTCCTGGTTCATTCGTTTTTGAAAGGCCTGCTCTGCTTTTTCAACGATTTCATCGACATCGGCAGGCTTCATCAGATAATCCCAGGCACCTGATTTCAGGCCGTCTATGGCAGAATCCACCGTGGCATGACCGGTGAGCATGATCACTTCCGTTAAAGGGTACATCTCCTTGATATGTTTAAGGGTCTCATTGCCGTCCATTCCGGGCATCTTCACATCCAGGACCACCACATGGATATTGTGGGCGGCCAGGGTTTCAAGGGCTTTTTCTCCGGTTGGGGCTGTCCATACATCGTAACCCTTTCTTTCAATAAGCTTTTTGGTGGTCTCAAGGTAACGGGCTTCGTCATCTACCAGTAAAAGTTTCATTTTTTCCATGGGTTCCTCCTTAGGATGATTGGGTTTCATGTGCCGCAAGCTGAATGGAAAACACGGTGCCTTCTCCGGGACGGCTGTCCACGGACATGGTCCCTCCAAAACTTTCGATGATGCCGAAGCATACCGAAAGTCCTAAACCTGTTCCCTTGCCCACGGCTTTTGTTGTAAAAAAGGGTGAAAAAATTTTATTCATATGTTCCGGCTCTATTCCGCAGCCATTGTCTTTAACCTGAATGTTCACCATGGCACGGCCTTCATCATTCTCGGCCCGGGCCGCACTGATCTCAACTTCGCCGCCTTTGGCGCCGTGCCGGCTGGTCACGGCGTGTATGGCATTGTTGACCAGATTCAGCAGGACCTGCTGGAACCGCCCCGGGTCGCCCATAAAGCTTGGTGCATTTTCTTCAATCCGGGTGGTGATCTCTACACCGCTGGTGCGGGCGGAGTTTTCAACAAGCTTGAGAATTTCGGGAATAACCGTGTCCGGCGTCAGAACGATGGGCTTGACCTCTTTTTTTCTGCCGAATTTTAAGATGGCCGATGTGATCTCGTGGCATCGCTCCACCTGTTTGTGGATCTGGTCCACGCTTTCCTGGATATCATTGAAGGTCTGGGTGTTAAGGGTGTTGTCGCTGCTCTCCTTTTCCGGATACAGCTCTTCCATGAGAATTTTAATCAGGGCATATTCACTTTTGATGATCTGCAAAGGATTGTTGATTTCATGGGCAAAACCGGCTGCCATTTCCCCGATTTCAGCCAGCTGAACGGCCCGGATAAGCTGGCTGCCCAGCTGTTCTTTTTCCTGGTCCAGCCTGTCCATGCGGCGGCAGATGGCCTCGGAAGTAAAGTAGGCCAGTACCACCAGGGCTGCCAGGCCTAGAATGGCGATGCCCACACAGATCAGGACAGCAGAGTAAAGGGCACTGTAGGCATCGCTTTTTTCCTGGCGGACCACCAGGTACCAGGATTTATTGGCCAGTTTGGATACTGCATATAAGAAGGGTTGGCCTTTGGGTGATAGCTGGAAGGTTTGTCGGCTGGAGGAAAACTGCTTGTTCATCCACCCAAAGGCCGGATCTTTATCAAGAAGAGCGATGTCCCCGGAACGCCTGGCGGTCTGGGCAACCCCGTCCTGGTTTAAAATGTAGGCTTCGCCTGTTTTGCCGATGCGTACCCCGCATACCATGGAATCAAAGAATACAGTATCAATGGTGGCGCGCAGCACCCAGGTTCGGTTGTTTTCAATTCTGCGTACGGCAACGACAAAATGGGGGATTTTGCGGTACCCCAGGAAAATATCACTGATGAAAAATCCCCGGAGCATGGTCTGCTGGAACCAGGGTTCGTCGGTATAGCGTTTTCCTGCCAGGGCAAAGGCCCCTGAATATTTTAAGTGATTACCTGTTTCGTCAAATACACCTAAATCAACAAAGGCGGCAGAGCGTTCCTGCAGACTGCGGCAGATGGTGCCGATGGCGCCCTCGGATATGATGTTTTCAAAAGTATATGCCCGGGTGATCAGCTCAAGATCGGATTGTCTTTCAAGAAGGAATGCTTCAATCATCTTGCGGTGGTCTGTCAGGGTTCTTTCAAGGCTGGCCTGGGTGGATTTATCCAGGGTTGAGGAAAAGAAATAGAAGCTGACCCCCAGAACAATAATAAAAGGGATCATGGGGAAAAATGTCATATTAAGGAAAATTGTTCTTTTCAGCCGCTGTCTGTTTTGTTTTAATTTGCTCAAGATTTGCTCCTTTGTTCCTTGTTTAAAAAAGGATCTCTTGTCTGGGCCTATCTAAGAGCAACTATGGTGCCGGATAAAAAAACAGTTCTGGAAAAATTTTAACGGTTTGAAATAAAAGAGAGTATTTATTG
This sequence comes from uncultured Desulfobacter sp., assembly GCF_963665355.1. Lineage (GTDB taxonomy): Bacteria > Desulfobacterota > Desulfobacteria > Desulfobacterales > Desulfobacteraceae > Desulfobacter. Next base: position 630,744 of record NZ_OY762229.1, on the reverse strand, counting down.
CGGCATCGGTAGAGCCGCAAATTTTGACGCTTAAGTTTGTCGATGGGTTTTTCAATCTGTAAAAAAAACTGACATTTGGAAAACAGGAGTTGAGGTTTTGGTTGCACCCACTGAAGATTTTTTGCCGAAGATTCTGGGCTACGGTGGCCAGAGTGTAGGTGAGATGGATATTTCCGCGGTTGCGGATGTATTGGCGGCCGACTATTTGACCACAGGCCCCAGGGTGGAGATGTTTGAAGCCCTGCTGTGTGAAATTACAGGGTCACGGCACTGCATAGCCTGCGCCAGCGGCACCGCGGCTCTGCACCTTTCATGCATGGCGCTTGGGATTGGCCGGGAAGAGGTTGGCCTGACCTCTCCCATCTCCTTTCTGGCTTCCGCCAATTGCATTGAATACTGTGACGGCAGGACAGATTTCATTGATATTGATCCGGAAACGCTTTGTCTGTCCCCGCAGCACCTTGACGCATATTGCCGGAAACATAAAGCACCCAGGGTGGTAATTCCCGTGGATTTTGCCGGTCTTGGCGCAGATCTTCCCGCCATGGCTGAACTATCCAAAACCTATGGCTTTTCACTTATCGAAGATGCGGCCCACGCCCTGGGCTCTTTTTATGAATTTGATGGCAGACAATATGCCTGCGGGAGCTGCACCCATACGGATGCGGCTATTTTCTCCTTTCATCCGGTAAAGACCATAACCACCGGAGAGGGCGGGGCGGTTATGACCAATGATGCACGCCTGGCAGATCGTGTAAGATGTTTGCGAAACCATGGCATGGAGCGTTATGATGATCTGCTCCGTCAGCATGGCGGCTGGGTTTATGAAATGAACAGTTTGGGATTTAACTACCGGATTACGGATATCCAGTGCGCACTGGGTATCTCTCAACTGTCCCGGCTGGATCAGTTCAGAAATCGGCGCAGGCAGATCGTTTCCAATTATAACAATGCCTTTTCAGACCGCGATGATCTGTTATTGCCCCACAAAAACCTTGCCTTAACCGCATGCCCCCACCTTTACCCCATCCGTCTGAAGGCCGGTGCCGCAAAAAGGAGGCAGGTGTATGAAACGCTGAAAGCCGATAATATATTGTGTCAGGTTCATTATATACCCATATACCGTCAGCCCTATTATGCTGCTAAATACGGGTACCCAAAGGGCAAGTGCCCTGATGCCGAACTGTACTATTCCCAGACGCTGAGCCTGCCGCTTTTTCCGGCCATGTCAGATCATGATATGTTGCGCGTCATTGATCGGTTTCGCATTGCACTGGGGTAGCCCACAGTCTTTCCCACCGCGGCTGTCACATGAAACCTGGTTTTCAGGACGGTTGATGGTCTTAGCTGTGCCTGGATAATTGATCCAGGAGCTGCTCAATTTCTTTAAGCTGAATATCGGCTGGGCTGTAATGGCAACAACAGGGATCCGGGCATACTGATCCATTTTGTGAGCGTTTGTTGACAGAGGTTATAGGGCATGGCTATAGAGGTGATGTTGAGGTCCACGTTGATAAGGTCCGAAGAGGCCGCACACCCAAAAGCCTATGGCGGGGGCTGGCGATATTATTTTAATTCTTCATGCACCATATTTTTTCCCTGTAGATTTTGGTCGGATAAGGATATTATCTTGATTTCCTTGATCAACAGAAAACTTATCATGCAGTGGCATCCAGATAAATACCCCGACGATAATGAGAAATGCAATGAAATGACAAAAAAATTGACCACTGCATATAAGACTATTCTTCATTGGAAGACACAGAGTTTATTCCCAAATACACAGCCTCATGCTTTTGTGGAGCCGTCCGCTATGAGGTGAGTTCCGACCCTGTGGATGCCAAAATTTGCCATTGTACGACTTGCCAAAGGCTACATGGAGCTCCTATGCAGTGGGCAGCAATTTTCCACAAACGCCATGTGAGATTCACCGCTGGTTTGGAGGATCTGGTTTTTTATAACAGTGAACAAAACACGCCAGAGCGCATCCTTCCCTGCAAAGTTCGCTGCGGTAAATGTGACACCCCTATTGCTGATGAGGGACGAAGGATGTGGCTCGCTTTCCCATCATTATTTGATTTTGGGTATCCAGCCAATGTGCCGGGGACATTCAAACCGACATGCCATCTCTTTTATGGTTCAAGGGTGATTGAAATACAGGATGATCTGTGCAAATGGTCCGGGCACAAAAATCATTCCGAGCTGCTGTGAGCTGTTTCATCGATGAAACGGCAAAAAAAGTTTGTGTCGTTTGGCGATGGCTGTCTGAAGAAGTGCTCACCGCCTCATGCAAAGCTTCGGTGACACAATGCTGAAGTAGTCAACGCACTGTCTGGAAAGGTTCTCAGGGTTCAATTATAGACAAAGTCAACAGTCTTGCTGGGCTGGAACGTGAAAATCAGCGGCGCGGCTTTTTACCTCCGCTGGATTTATTTGTTAGCGGATCACCATAAAGGTTTAAGCCTATGTTTTGTGGTCTCAGCATTGATCAGATGTAAACCAAAAGCTGAACTCCATAAACCAGCTTGCTTCAAAGTAAGTCCATATTTGGGTTTTTGATTGGGATTAAAACCTTTCTTGAAATCTGAATCATCCAATCTTGCCAATGGATTTCTTGACAACACTTTATTGTAAATACGCTCATCAGCAAAACAAATATTTGGTGATGGAATGTTTAATATTTTCTTTTCAAAATTACCATGTTTCCGATTCACCTTGCAGGGGATAATGCTAAGCAAAACATATTTGTATTCTAATTTTTTGGCCAAGTTTCTTGATAATACATGGTCAACATCAAATTCTTGTTGGGTAGTATGAATTAATTTTTTGAAGAACCCCCTATAGCCTTTATATGTAGGATTTACATAAGCATAAAAATATTTTCGGCCACCATGCAGAATAATTGCATTTTCTGTTTTGAACCGTCCAAACTTATAGACTCTAAATCCTGTGACTTCAGAAAAATCGTTTAGTCCTTTCGATGCGATTGGTAAGTTCTTTGGATATAGGCCTGGATAATTTTTCCCAATCCAGCGCAACTCACCTTCCTTGAGAAGTTTGGTTAAATTGACCATTTGTTCTCGCTAACACTTGTTTAACCTGCGTTTTTCAGAGCGACGAAGGAGCGGCGAAAAACGTCGGGTTGAAACACTTTTTGGCACAGAGTTCTTTGATTCAATTCTTTAATTATCTTTTTCAGTGGACGTGATAAATCATTACAAAATAACCCATATTGGTTTTGATTTTTTACTATTAGATTAAATTTGTGGATTAGAGAACTATCAATTGGTGATTGGTGATAAATATATAGTCCGATTACTGCTTCAAAAAGCCGGAATCGGCAATATCTGTCTGAATGGCGATAACCTCTTGTTTTTAAATTATTTTTTAAATTTTCACTTGACAGAATTTTTGAATCAAAATCAATGTTGAATGCTTTACCTATTGTGCTTTGAAAAGATTGTAGTGCCTTAATATTTGGCATTAAATGGAATGCTCTATTTCTATACAATTGCTTCCATCTTCTTAATTGAAGAAGCTGCCATCTCATTTCCTTATTAATTACACTAATTGATTCAAGTTCTTTAAGAATATATGGAAAACCAAAAACATATTTTCCTTCATTTGCTAATTTTAGAATTCCAATGTTTCTAACAGCAACGGCTAATATATCAAGCACCCACCCTTTAATTATTTCGTCATCTGCAATGTATTCTGTTGAAGCAATAAGACTTTTAGTATAATCAATATCCTTACTATAATCTGGTTTTACTTCATAGCTATTTAGAAAAAGTGCTAATTTGAATCCTTCATCTTTAAGTATTAAAGATTCTTGCTTCAAATGTTGTATGAAGAGGGAGCCTTTTTCTTTCATTCTTGCAAGTCTATCCCAAGTATACAATCCACAAGAAAAACCAAGTTTTTCAAACTTATGCTTTTCAACGCAAAGATCATTGATACAATTACCAACAAGCATTATATCTTTGTCGCTCAATTCATCGAAATCAGATCTTAATTGAGAGCCATATAATGCTATGGCATCGGCTCTTGTATTATGCCATATCATTTTGTCACCCTTTTGATAATCGTATTTGCAAAAAGTCCCAGCCATACTACCCCGAATAAAGATTCAACACTTGCTGTGTTCATCCCAAATTCAGAAGTGGGTGTTAAGTCACCGTAGCCTAGGGTCGTTACTGTGATTACAGTGTAATAAATGGATTTTGTAACCGATGGAGTAAGGTCTTTGATTGATGATGAATGAATACCAAAAAAACGCCATGCGTAATGATTGAACGTAGTGCAAAACAACAGGAATCCAGCTGTAAGCCGAACTAAAGGTAATATACGAATACCGTAGCCCGCTAAATGATCATAAAGTAAACTCGGAATCCAACGCTTTAAAAATTGGTATGCTGGAATATTTTTTTGTTTGTAGTCATACCAAAGCTGATATCGTTTCCATTTCTGAAAATAGTATTGTGCTGTCTGTGCAAAAGACGGTTGTCTGGATTCTGCACTGTTTCTTAACAATTGCTGGAATAACCAGGTGCCTATGTTGGCATGCTCTGTCGGTGATAGCATTTTGGAAAAGCAGATTGGATCAATATATGTTCCTTTAAACCTAACTTTATGCGGATTACATCCACTAAAGGTGCAATCATGAAATTCACAATCTATAAAAATTGTTCCTATAAATAAGCAATCTATAAATTCACACCAGCTAAACTCAAGACCTATGAATTCAGTTTTTGCAAAACTAATATTTGTAAATTTTTTCCCTGAAAATTTGTTCATAGGTCTGTCTGGGCGCAATTGGTTAGGACGATATTCCAGATCTCGTAATGCATCAGCATGTCTTATGAGTTCAAGAAATTCATCTTCTGACTCAAGTCTTTTAAATTCACCGTTAAGTTTGAAAAATGAATTCAGCATTTTATTTCGTTATATTTGTTAAGTGTCAACAGTAATTATGTTGCTGCACGTTTTTAGTCTATTTTGCCCAAACTCAGCTTTTTTGCACCGGTGAGTCAAAAAATCGAATTTGCCAGTGAAACGATTTGCCAGACTGCTTTTGGATAAATCCCAGCCTTACCGACTAAGCAACAATTTGTTGCTATTTTAATGGATATATTGCAGCAATATAATTTACAAGAAAAAAATATCAGCCCTATAGAATACACATAATGCCATTTTTATTTGAGAAATACCAGGGTCCGCAATAATGGTATTTATCAACTCCCAAGTGTTTTTTGAACGAGTGTTGACTATTTTTATTATTGGGGGACTGATATCGAATATCCGGTGGATCAAATTGGGGAATGGGAAGAAAGAAAGCTTTTTCTATACTCCCCCCCCCCCCCCCCCCCCCCCCTTTTTTTTTTGATCCTTGAACAAAACAGCTCCAACAGGCGATTGGGATTTAGAAGGATATTCTTTACCAGCCTTAATGCTTTTGATCATATCATTTCCTAATGGAATAAACTTTTAAACCGAAGTCTATCGAATAAAATCTCCGTAAATTTTTTCATATCTTTCCTGGAGTGAATCAAAATGGCCCCATGATTCAGAAGTTGCTTGATCAACAATATCATAAGCCCTTGCTTCAAATTTTTTTGTTAACCCATTTTCATTAATCAGTTTTAAAGCTTCTTCAAACATATCTTCCGGTTCAGAATAGTAATTCTCTTCATCAACGCCGAATTCATCTCTTCTTTTTTTTCTTGGATAGTTCTTTTTTGAACGCTGGTAATGTGAATTTTTCCATTTGTCATCTCTGGTTAAAAATTTCAGAGGACACCTCACCTGATTCCCAACAACAGCTAAATAAGGAAAAAAGTTGCCTAATTCCAACAACAATTAATCAAGGTGTATCCTTGATTCGCGTGAAAGGGTTCCTCGGTGATGGGGAGTCCTATTCCGATTGTGCTTTATGATTATATCTTTTCTCAGTTATAGGCCAGGCGCATTTTTTCATCATTCATTGTCGCACCAATGATTCCCTGCCATTCATCATTGTTCCACGTTCCCAGTTTTTCATGCATCTTCAGATATTTTTCCGGTATGGGGTGGGTACCGTATACGACTTCAAGGCCATATTTCCTTTCGATATAGTCATGAAAATAGACGATATGAGGGCATGGCGGATATCCGACAATCAACCCGGTTGCCAGGTGGATTACATTTGCGCCATTTGCTTTCATTTCATCCACGGCATACTCGATGTTGCCTCCAGGGCATCCGTCGCAACTGGTGTATCCAACAACCTCAACATTCATGTCCTTGTATCTGCTGAATGCACCCTCCCGATTCTTGAGTGACTTGAAACATTTTCCTCCGGCACATCTCCGATATCGGTCACAAATAAATATCCCGATCTTGTTTGTCTTTTTCATATAGTCTCCATATTCTCTGAAGGCATAACCAGAAACGTTTTATCAGTAGTCCCACCGATACAAAGGTCAACACCCTACAATTTAAGAAAATTTTGTGCCGCCATAAAAAAAATCGGCATTCAAATTTATTGAAGAATAAACTGACTATCGTTTGGATGGCAAGGGCGAATTTAATCTCCTTGATCTCTATTTATACAGGGCATTGTTTTGATTTGTTATTGAACGGTTATCAGAACGGCCTGATATATGAAATTTAGATGATCAATCCCAAAATTTCATTTTAACGGAATTAAATTGAGGGAATCAGATGAGTGCACGAAAAACAATAAAATGTCGGAAGGTGGGTCAAACTTTATTGAGCACTTGAGGAGTCACTTCACCGGTCAGGTGGGTCAGAAAACCGGTGGTGGGAGAGTCAGAAATTGGCCTTAAAAAATAAAAGAGCACGAAATTTTTTTCGTGCTCTTTTCATTGCAGGCTGACTCGTAGATCCTATCCCATTAAGCCTCAATGTTTGAGATAATCATTATGGGGCAGTGACAAGAGATTAATTGCTGTAAGGGGTTTCCTTCTGGGATTCGGACTCAGGATTCTCCTGATCGTTCCATTCTTCCTGGGCTTCAGATTCAGGATTCCCCTGATTGTTCCATTGTTCTTCAGCCGTTCCGTCTTCCTGCTCTACGGATTCTTCAACGAATGTATCATCAGCCTGGCTGGAGGCCATGGCCGGACTCCAGCCCGCCCATGTCATTACAACCAGTGCCATTACCATCATTAACAAGAGTGCTTTAACCCGTTTCATCATTTTTTTCTCCTTGGGGTATAGTTAGTCACGCTTCTCACTTGAAAGCGATCATATAAATGGTGGCGTTATTATCAACCGCCAATGGTTGACAACATTCAGCAACGCCTGTGCCATGGCAATGTATTTTTTTATCTATTTGATTTTATCTATAATTGTTTTGTTTTGTCGGTGTTGGGCAGGACAAAACAAGAAAAGATGTGTCTTTCTTGTCTTTCCATAGGAATTGTTGATTCCGATAAATGCAGTTAAACTGATAGGCCATAAGTGGAGGATTGATTTCGTTCCTCATCCCATACTGGCACCAGGATGCCCTTTGACGATCCGGGGCACCCTCCTTATATAGGGGAAATTTCTCATGGCACTTTCAAGGGGTCCCATTTTAAATTTTTTCAGCCACAGGCGTATAAACGACGTATACGCCATAATAAAAAGCAGTGCCCCGGCCGTGACCCAAAGAAGTGAGTAATCCTCCCCCATGCCTGGAAGATTTTCTATTGCTTTGATAACAAGGATATGCAGCACATATAAAGACAAGGTGTTTTTGCCTGCAATCAGGAAATATTGCGGCGGTCCCTGTTTTAGTCCAACGGCGCATAGAAAGCTCATCATGATCACACAAAGCCCGGTACCAGCCCCCGACACAATGGCAACCGGACTTGGCAGAGCCAGATCCATAGCGGTCAGTTTGGACAGCAGAATAAAAATTTGTGCAGCTGTTTCATCGCAGGTGCAATGAGCCAAAATTGCCTTTAACGCCATGGCGGGTATAAAATATCTTGCACATTCCGATAACACTGCCAGTAAAAAACCTGAAGCCAGGAGCGGAATGGTGATACGATAATTTTTTAAATTCTGCCGCCCCAGCCACATGCCCAGAATATAGAGCGAGGCCCATGGAAAAACCGGGTAAAAACCGGTGAAAAACAGGTCTGCCAGCCAGCCGGACAGACTGTCGGATCCAAATCTTTCCAGGTATCTGCACATAGTGTCGGAAAACCCCAGAAAACCGACTGACCAGAAAAGGGCCGCCCCGGTTAAGAGATGAGCATTGGAAAGCTGCGCCATTGCCAGTCCGATTAGGATAAAAAATCCGTAGAAATGAAGGATGTCCGCCGGCCATATCCTGGAAAGCAACAGACCGAAAAGCAGGAGGAACGCCGCTCTTTTGGCGAGCGTGTTTCGGCTGTTTTTTATGCCGGATCTGCACGACATTATGGTCATCCCCGCCCCGGCAACCATTACCAGGACAACAGCGGCCCTGCGGTCCATATAGTCAATCAGTGCCCAAAACCATTCCGGAAAAGTGGGATCAACACAGAAAAACGATTTAAAATCAATGAGTACCATGGCAAGTATCGCGACGCCCCTTGCCAGGTCATACCCTTGTATTCTTTTTGCTCTGCTTTCCGCAGTATTTTCCATTATATCCGACTTTCCCGCATCTGTTAGGCCATTTGCCCCCTGTTTTCTAAAGCACCACAAAGCCAATCGGTGCACAACCGGTCACGGCCTTGTGGTGCGGTGTGTGATTCATAAAGCGCGCCAATATCGGAAAAAATAAACTCAGGGATCTTGGAAGGCGTGGAAAAGATGCCAATGGTCCTTTTTTTCAGTGAAATTTCATGTGTCGGCGTTAACTGAAGAGGCGAATAAAAAGCGGAGCTATGGGTGTTAAAACTTTTGGATTGAAATTAAATAGGAATAAATAGTTCTTCTTTGTGTGGTCTGTTTTTTTTCAAAGATTGGCAATGTTTGTATTTTTAATATTATGGTATAGTTGTATTTTTTTTATCCTTTTTATCCTTATTTTTATTCGGGAGAAGCGAATATGAAACCGGTTGTGGCCCTCATAGGCCGCCCAAATGTGGGAAAATCCACATTGTTTAACAGAATTACAAAGTCCCGTCAGGCCCTGGTGGATGATATGCCCGGTGTGACCCGGGACAGGCAATATGCCGATGCCCAGTGGGAGGATAAAGCCTTCACCCTGATTGACACCGGCGGTTTTTTAAGTGTGGATGATGACTATTTTGCATCCCAGATTAAGGATCAGCTGATGCGGGCTGTGGACCAGGCCGATGTCCTGGTGTTTATACTGGATGGCCGGGCAGGGCTTTCACCCTATGACCGGGATCTTGCCGATTTTTTACGCCGTACGGAAAAGCCTGTTTTTTATTTGATTAATAAGGTCGAAAGCCTGCAGCGGCAGGAAGAGGAACTTGGGGAGTTTTACACCCTGGGCGTGGACCGGTTTTACAGGGTGTCCGCCGAACATGGCCTGGGGGTGGGCGATTTTCTTTCAGATCTGGTTTTCATGTTCCCCGACACTGCGGTTCCGGAGGAAGCAATGGAACCGGAGCAGGATGATGACTCCGGGCCCATTCGTATTGCCATTATCGGGCGTCCCAACGTGGGTAAATCATCCCTTGCCAACCGGCTTTTCGGAGAACAGCGTGTGGTGGTGGACGATAAGGCCGGCACAACACGGGATGCCATTGAATTATCCGTGACCCGGAACGGCCGGGAATTTATCCTCAAAGATACTGCAGGCATCCGCCGGAAGGGAAAGGTCTCGGACAAGCTTGAAAAATTTTCCATTCTTAAAGCTCTGGACAGTATGGAAGAGTGTGATGTGGCCCTGATCCTCATTGATTGTGCCGAAGGGATCACGGACCAGGACATCACCATCGCAGGCTATGCGGAAAAAAGGGGATGCGGGGCCATTTTTCTGCTCAACAAATGGGACCTTGTGGATAAATCGGAAAAGGGCCAGCAGGCCTTTATCAAAGAGTTGCGTCAGAAGGCACGGTTTCTGTCCTTTGCGCCTGCTGTGACCATTTCAGCCAAAACCGGCCAGCGCTGCCACAAAGTTTTTGATGAAGTGGAGAAGGTTTATAAAGAGTACTGCCATCGAATCAACACCGGCATGGTCAACCGTATTATAGAGGATGCTGTTTACCGGGAAGAGCCCTCCCTTCACAAGGGCCGGCGTCTCAAGTTTTTTTACGCCTCCCAGGTTGGGATAAAACCCCCCTGTTTTGTCTGTTTTGTCAACTATCCCGAAGCCGTACATTTTTCCTATAAACGGTATCTGGTCAACCAGCTGCGCCAGATGATCCTTTGACCTTGACCCCTGTTCAACTTTATTTCAGGGAAAAAACCGGTAAGATTGAATTTTCCGGCAACACAAAGGAGTTCAAAAGAATCCAGGAGAAAAAAAAGCGGATTACCACAAAGCGGGATAAACAGCGCAAAGAGCAGAGCCGCAAGAAGCGAGAACGGGATCAGAAAAACGTATTGTAATGGATCTTTTTGACCATACCGTAGAACTGGATATGGCCGGGACGGCGCCTTTGGCCGAACGTATGCGCCCAAAACGTCTTGAAGATGTTGTGGGCCAGGAACACATTACAGGCAAAAACACCCTGCTTGAACGTGCCGTGTCCGAGGACCGGGTCTTTTCCATGATTCTGTGGGGACCTCCGGGGTGTGGTAAAACCACCCTGGCCAATGTCATTGCAGCCCAGACGAAAAATAAGTGGGTCAAGATCTCTGCTGTGTTGTCAGGCGTCAAGGAGGTCCGGCAGATCATTGAGGAGGCAAGGGAGGGAAGACGGCTTCACAACCGGCGAACCCTGCTGTTTGTGGATGAGATCCACCGGTTTAACAAATCCCAGCAGGATGCCTTTCTTTTTCATGTGGAAAACGGATTGATCACCCTGATCGGGGCCACCACGGAGAATCCTTCCTTTGAAGTGAATCCCGCCCTGGTATCCCGATGCCGGGTCTTTACCTTGAACAGCCTGTCCCAGGATGCCATTGTGCAGATTTTGAACCGGGCTTTAACCGATAAGGGCAGGGGGTTGGGGCTTGGTCCAGATACATTTTCCAAAGAGTCCATTGAATATATAGCCGCTGCGGCTGACGGGGATGCAAGGGCGGCACTGACAAGTCTTGAAACATGTGCGTTGAATCAAGGAGGCCTCAAAACACTGGATGTGGAAGATGTCAGGGCCATGGTGGCCCAAAAGCTTTTGCGCCATGACAAGGCAGGAGAGGAACATTTTAATCTGATCTCCGCCTTTATCAAAAGCGTGCGGGGCAGTGATCCCGATGCGGCCATGTACTGGCTTGAGCGGATGCTGTCTGCAGGGGACGATCCTATTTACCTGTTAAGGCGAATGATCCGCCTTGCCACCGAAGACATCGGCCTTGCCGATCCCGGCGCCCTGACCATGGCCATGAATGCCGATGCCTCATTCCGGCGCCTGGGCCGTCCCGAAGGGGATGGCTCTTTGTACCAGGCCGCCGTGTATCTGGCTACGGCGCCTAAAAGCAATGCCGTGTATGAGGCCCAGAAACAGGTTCAGGACGCCGTGAAAAAACACGGGGCACTTCCCGTGCCCATGCATATCCGCAACGCCCCCACCGGATTGATGAAGCAGATGGGCTACGGCAAAGGATACAAATACGCCCATGATTACAAAGACGGGTATGCACCCCAGTCCTATTTGCCGCCCCCCCTTGAAGGCGCACGTTTTTATCACCCCACTGCCCGGGGGTATGAGAAAACTGTGAAGCAGCGCCTTGAGGCATGGCTGGATTTAAAAAAAAAGGCCGGGGACAACTGATGGCGCTCCCTTGTATTTTACTACTCATTTTGCTATGCCAGTTTAACCCAAATTGGGGGGAAAACTGAATCAATGACTTGGAAGAAATCAATCCAATTGGAGGATGATATGCAAGAAGTGGTAATCGTAAGTGGCGTCAGAACGGCTGTGGGAACCTTTGGCGGATCATTGAAAAGTGTGCCCGTGGTGGAGTTGGGCACCTATGTCATGAAAGATGTATTAAAGCGTGCCGGACTGAAGCCTGTGCAGGATCCCGGAAATGATGAATTTTCTCCTGTGACCCTCAAGGATCAGGGAATGATAGAGATTGAGAATGCAGGATATGATTATGGCGATGACCTGGCAGACATCTATGTGGATGAAGTCATCATGGGCAACGTGCTCCAGGCTGGCCAGGGACAGAATACCGCCCGCCAGGCCATGATCAGCGCCGGCATCAGCCGCACGACCCCGGCCATGACCATTAACAAGATCTGCGGGTCAGGCCTGAAAGCCATCGCTTTAGGCGCCCAATCCATCATGGCAGGCCAGGCAGAAGTGGTTGTGGCCGGTGGCCAGGAAAGCATGAGCAATGCCCCCATGGCCCTGCTCAAGGCCAGATGGGGACATCGTATGGAACTTACCGGCCAGGGTCCGATCCATGACCTGATGGTTTATGACGGTCTTTATGAAATTTTTTATGGTTACCACATGGGCCAGACCGCCGAAAATATTGTTCAAAAATACGGTATCACGCGTAAGGAGCAGGACGAACTTGCTCTTTTAAGCCACACCAGAGCCCTTGGTGCGGTTCATGACGGCACCTTTGACCAGGAGGTCGTTCCCGTTGTTATTAAAAACCGTAAAGGTGACATTGTGGTGAATAAGGACGAACGGCCCATGGAAACCAGTATGGAAAAACTGGCCAAACTGAGTCCGGCCTTTAGAAAAGACGGCAGCGTCACTGCCGGCAATGCGTCAGGTATCAACGACGGTGCTGCCGCTGTGCTCATGATGACGGCACAGCGTGCCAAAGAGCTTGGCCTTGAAGTCCTGGCAAAGGTAAAAAGCTTTGCCTCCGGCGGTCTTGATCCGGCATACATGGGGCTGGGGCCGGTGCCTGCGGTAAAACGGGTGCTTAAACAAACCGGTATGGCCTTGTCCGATATTGACATGATCGAACTGAACGAGGCCTTTGCTGCCCAGGCCATCGGCTGCATGAGAGAACTGGAGATTGATGTGGAAAGACCCAATGAACTGGGCTCCGGTATCTCTTTGGGGCACCCCATTGGCTGCACGGGTGCCCGCCAGATGGTCACCGCCATTCATCAGATGAAAAGAAAAGGGTATGGCACCGGTTTGATCTCCATGTGCATCGGCGGCGGCATGGGTATGGCAATGATTATTGAACGGTAGTCTTGGTAAGCAAAGATCTGTGTAACCTGCACAGATCTTTCAACCTTTGTTGTGGGGTGAATCTGGCCGTTGATATGCCAGATCAGCCCATGGCTGTTAAAGGGAATTTTTGTTATGTTCTCCTTTACTTGGAGTTCTTAAAATGATAAGAAAATAAAATACTATTTGCCGATATAACTGATTGAAATTGAATTGAAAAAAGAGGTGTGAAACCATGGATATTCCACGCAAGCTTGGGGTTCTGATATACACGGCCGTACCTGCCATTGTCGGCGGCGGTATTGTGTACCATTTTTTTGGAAGTTTTACCCAGGTTATTATTTGGGAAGTATTACTGGTGCTGGCTGCCCTGGGATTTATCAGCAGTTAACACCGGGCTTTTAGTTAATTAAAGGCAAAGCCGCACCTGTGCAGAAATTTTTCTGCACAAGTGCGGCTTTACCTCGTTTGAACGGCTCATTAGTAAGAGCGTATGATCACAGAGTCTCCCATTTCCCGTTGGATAACTTTTGCGGGCATAAGTCCCTGTGCCGAGCCCGCCAAACGAGGGGTTTTAGTTCAGGCAGTATTTAGGACCTTTCCTTTTAACCATTAATCGGTTTTTTTCAGTCGCCAGGTAGGTAATTTTTGGAGCAGAATATTTTCCAGCGGGCAGTGTTCTTTTTTTTTCTGGCCCTGTTTTGTATAGCAATTTTCCTTGTGGGAAAATTGATTGCTCCGTTTTTTGCGAGCCTGCTTCTGGGTATCGTCATTGCCGGTATTTTCAGCCCGGTGTTTAAAAAACTGGATAAATTCATGCCTTCTCGGGCAGCTTCGGTTGTCACCTGCCTGGCTGTCTTTTTCATTGTTTTTATTCCGGTGGTCTATTTTGTGGGTATCCTCTCCAAGGAAGCCCTGGGGCTCTACAACCTGGCAAAGGATGCGATGTTTTCAGACAATCTGATCAACTTTCTGAAAAGCACCCGGGCCGTTGAACGGATCAATGAATTTTTAGCCAGAGCCAATATTCACACCCAGATCTCCTGGAGTGAGTTGGTGGACCCTTTGACCGAAGTTGGGAAAAACTTGGGATTTTCCCTGTTCCAGCAGGCCCGGTATCTGACCTCCAACCTGCTGAACCTGGTGTTTTACTTTTGTCTGATGCTCATTGTGGTTTTCTACATGTTCATGGACGGCGAACGGTTCATGAAATACATGAATGAGTTGTCTCCGCTCAGGGACGAGCATAACCGCAAGCTGTTTGAAAAGTTCAACGATATGGCCGGTGCCGTGCTCATTGGCAACGGGCTGGGCGGGCTTATTCAGGGACTTGCAGGCGGGCTGCTGTTTTGGTCTCTTGACCTGAATTCCCCCTTTATATGGGGCGTGGTCATGGGTTTTCTGGCATTTCTGCCCATTGTGGGTATTGGTGCGATCATGCTGCCTGTGGCCCTGTTCTTTCTTTTGAGAGGCAGTGTGGGTAAAGGCCTTTTCATTTTTGGAGTTTATGCTGTTTTGTCATGGGGCATTGAATATATCTTTAAACCCAAACTGATGGGAGACCGGGTGGCCATGCATCCGCTCATTGTTTTTTTTGCCATTATCGGCGGTTTGAAAGTATACGGAATTTTAGGTATAATCTACGGACCTTTGATTGCTACTTTGTTTTTAACCCTTTCCGATATTTATTTTTCCACGTTTCAGTCCATGGTGGAACCGGGCAAAGGGATGCTGAATTCATGGGCTGACAAATAATTATAAAGCCAATTTAATCGGGAGCAGTTAATTTAGGATGAGTCAAAACGAAAGTACCAGCATCGAGAAGGAGATGAAGCAGTCCTA
The DNA here is from genome assembly GCF_963665355.1 of uncultured Desulfobacter sp. Taxonomy (GTDB): domain Bacteria; phylum Desulfobacterota; class Desulfobacteria; order Desulfobacterales; family Desulfobacteraceae; genus Desulfobacter. Next base: position 615,697 of record NZ_OY762229.1, on the reverse strand, counting down.
TCTCGAGTATGCCATGAGTGTCATTATCGGGCGAGCCCTGCCCGATGTCCGGGACGGGCTGAAACCAGTCCACCGGCGTGTATTATACGCCATGCAGCAGCTTCACAATGACTGGAATAAACCCTATAAAAAATCTGCCCGTATCGTGGGTGATGTTATTGGTAAATACCACCCCCACGGGGATTCTGCCGTGTATGACACCATTGTCCGCATGGCCCAGGATTTCTCTCTGCGTTATACCCTGGTGGATGGTCAGGGCAACTTCGGCTCGGTGGACGGCGACTCTCCGGCAGCCATGCGTTACACGGAAATCCGTATGCGCAAGCTCTCCCACCAGATGTTGGCTGATCTTGAGAAGGAAACCGTAGAATTCATCCCCAACTATGATGAAACCCTGGAAGAGCCTGCGGTTCTGCCCACAAAATTTCCGGCGTTGCTGGTCAACGGGTCTTCGGGCATTGCCGTGGGCATGACCACAAATGTCCCGCCCCACAATATCAATGAAGTCATTGGAGGGTTAAAGGCGCTCATTGACAATCCGGATATGGACACAATGGCGTTGATGGCCCATATCCCGGGGCCGGATTTTCCCACCTACGGGCATATTTACGGCACCAAGGGAATTTTTGAGGCCTATGACACCGGTCGGGGAATTATCACGCTGCGGGCCAAAGTCGAGGTGGAGGAAAATAAGAAAACCGGCCAGGAAACCATTGTGGTTACGGAGCTTCCCTACCAGGTGAACAAGGCCAAGGTGGTGGAGAAGATTGCCGAACTGGTCCGGGACAAGGTGATCACCGGTGTCTCCTATGTTCGGGATGAATCCGATCGTCAGGGCATGCGCATGGCCGTTGGACTCAAACGCGACCAGCTTGCTGAAGTGGTTATAAACCAGCTCTACAAGCACACCAATATGCAGACAAGTTTTGGTATCATTTTTCTGGCGGTGGTCAACAACCGGCCTGAGCTGCTTTCTCTTAAGGAAATCCTTAACCACTTTATTGCCCACAGAATCACCGTCATTATCCGGCGTACCCGCTATGACCTGCGCAAAGCTGAAGAACGGGCCCATATTCTGGAAGGGTTGAAGATCGCCCTGGACAACCTGGATGAAGTGGTGGCTCTGATCCGGGCTTCCCGGTCACCGGAAGAGGCCAGAACCGGCCTGATAAACAGGTTTGATCTGACGGAGATCCAGGCCCAGGCCATTCTGGACATGCGGCTGCAGCGTCTCACCGGATTGGAGCGGGAAAAGATTGAAACCGAATACCAGGGTTTGCTCAAGGACATTGCCTGGTTCAAGGAGATCCTTGGCTCTGAAGCCGTGGTCCGGGGACTGATCAAGGATGAATTGACTGAACTTAATGAAGAGTTTGGAGATGCCCGCCGCACCCGTATTGTGGAGAGCACTGCGGAAATTTCCATTGAAGATCTTATTGCCGAAGAAGACATGGTGGTCACAGTAACCCGCAGCGGATATATCAAGCGCAATCCCGTCTCCCTTTATGCCAGCCAGCACCGGGGCGGCAAGGGCAAGACCGCCATGGGAACCAAGTCCGACGATTTTGTGGAGCATCTTTTTGTGGCCTCCACCCATGCCACCTTCCTATTTATCACCAATTTCGGCAAGGTTTATCAGGCCAAGGTGTATGAACTGCCCATGGCAGGGCGTTCCACCCTTGGCAAGGCCATTGTGAATCTGCTTAACTTTGATGAGGGCGAAAAACTTGCCACAGTGCTTACTGTGGACGAGTTTACAGAAAATCGGTACGTGGTCATGGCCACCAAAAACGGCCGGGTGAAAAAAACCGAGCTGATGGCCTATTCACGTCCCCGGGCAGGGGGGCTTATCGGTGTGAAGCTGGCTGAGGGTGACGAACTTATTGCCGCACGCATCACCGATGGTAGCCAGGAGATATTTCTGGGGTCCGAAGGGGGGAAAGTCATCCGGTTTAATGAAGAAGACGTACGTGATATGGGCCGCGGCTCCATGGGCGTCCGGGGTATGCGCATAGAAGAAGGTTCCCGGGTGGTGGGTATGGAAGTGCTTGGGGATGAGGACACGCTTTTAACTGTTACGGAAAACGGTTATGGAAAGCGTTCTAACATTGAGGAGTACAAAACCCAGGCCCGGGGCGGCAAGGGGGTTTTCTCAATTAAAACGTCCAAACGCAACGGTAAAATGATGGCCCTTGCCCTGGTGGATGACAATGATGAATTGATGATGGTTACGGACAAAGGGAAACTGATTCGTACAAATATCTGCGGTATCAACGTGATCTCCAGAAATACCCAGGGCGTCAGACTCATTAACCTTGCCAGTGGAGAGGCCCTTATCGGCATTGCCCGTCTACCTGAAGTGGACCGCGACCCTGATGATGACAACACCTGTTTTACTTCCGATGGGGATGATACTGACATCATAGATGAGCAGGATACGGATATGTATCCGGAAGACCTTGATGAGGATGATCCTGAAGAGGATGACTTTGATGGGGATGACCCGGCAGATGACGAGACAGATGATCAGGGAGACGACGAATAAGGGTGCAGGACACCGGCAGCGCCTGAGGGAACGCTTTCTTCAGGCCGGCCTGTCAGGGTTCCAGGATTACGAAGTCCTGGAATTGCTGTTGGCCCTGAATACACCCCGAAAGGATACCAAACAGTCAGCCAAAGATCTTTTAGCAGAATTTAAAACCCTGCCCCGGGTACTGGAGGCTGATACCCAGGCTCTTTGCCGGATTAAAGGGGTGGGGCCTGCCAACAGCTTCGGAATTCATCTGATCAAGGCTGTGGCAGACCGGTATCTGGAAACCCGGATACTCAAAATGGATGTGGTCAGTAATCCTGAAAGTCTGATTGCCTATTTGAACCAGACCATAGGTTATAAAAATAAAGAACATTTTTTAGGGATATTCCTGGATGCCAAAAACAGGGTTATGGCATCTGAGATTCTTTTTACCGGAACCCTTTCAGCCTCGGCAGTATACCCCCGGGAAGTGATTGCACGCAGCCTTGCACATAATGCGGCGTCAGTGGTTTTAGCGCACAATCATCCGTCCGGGGACATTTCGCCCTCAGCCCAGGATATCCGTATTACCCGGACCCTTTTTTTTGCCCTGGCGTTTGCCGGCATTCATGTCCACGATCATCTCGTCACAGGCAGCCAGGGGTATTACAGTTTTGCGGCCCAGGGGGTTATGGACCAGTTCCAAAAGGAGTTTGAACAAATTAAATGACGAGTCAAGACGATCTTCCCGACTGCTTCGGAGAACTTGAAAAAGTATTTCCCATGGGGGCCAAGGGGTTGCGGGAAACCCCGGAACAATGCTTTTACCACTGTCCTGTGAAAACAAGGTGCCTTCAACAGGCCATGGCCACAAAGAACGGGATTCAAGTGGAAGAAGAGGTCATTGAACGCTCTACAAAAGCCGGGGCCATCTCTTTTTTTGAACGGTGGTCCAGGAAAAAACAGGCATACAGACGTGGTCTGAAAATGAAGAAATAGTACAGGAACGCAAAAGCCCTATGTATTTCCAATGAGGAGGGAATATGAAATCGGTTCGAGATTTAGATGTAAGCGGTAAAACCCTTTTTATCCGGGTGGACTATAATCTGCCCATGGATGACCAAGGCAATATAAGTGACGATAACCGGATCAGGGCCACCCTGGAACTGATTACCTATTTGATTGAAAAAAAATCCAAACTGATACTGGCCTCCCACCTGGGCCGTCCCAAGGGCGGCCGGGACAAAAAATTCAGCCTTAAGCCCGCAGCGGTCAGGCTGTCGGAACTTTTGAACATGCCTGTGGCATTTGCCGAAGACTGCATTGGAGACGCGGTGAAAAAACAGGTACAAGCCCTTGAACCGGGACAGATTCTCATGCTTGAAAATTTAAGGTTTCACGAAGAGGAGAAGAAAAACGATCCTGACTTCTCAAAGGCCCTTGCAGATCTTTGCGATGTTTATGTGAACGATGCCTTTGCCGTATCACATCGTGACCAGGCATCTGTTACCGGCATTACCAGATATGCGAAATCGTCTGCAGCCGGCTTTCTGCTTGAAAAAGAGGTCCGTTCATATTACGATTCTGTGGAACATCCCAAGAAACCGCTGATCGTCGTGATTGGCGGTGCAAAAGTCTCCAGCAAACTGGCCGCCCTTGAAAATATGTTAAAATTTGTGGACTGCATGATTATCGGCGGCGCCATGGCCAATACCTTTCTTGCTGCAAACGGTGTGGATACCAAGGGGTCCATGATTGAAACTGATTTAATTGATACGGCTTCTGGTATCATGGCCCATGCCAGGGAAAAGGGCATTAACCTGCTTTTACCCTCAGACCTGGTTGTTGCGGATCGTTTTGACAAGGATGCCCAGTCACGTACAGTCTCTTTGAATGAAATTCCGGATGGATGGATGGCCCTGGATGTTGGTCCTGAAAGTGCGAAACGTTTTGCCAATGCCATTGCCAGTGCAGGAACAATTGTGTGGAACGGCCCCATGGGCGTGTTTGAAATGGGTCCGTTCGCTGCCGGTACCCAGGCCGTTGCAGATGCCATTGCCGGCTCCTCTGCTTTTTCCGTTGTGGGAGGTGGTGATACGGGTCTTGCAGCCAAACAATGCGGAATTACGGAAAAAGTCAGCTACATCTCCACTGGAGGCGGGGCTTTTCTGCATATGATGGAAGGAAAAGTACTACCCGGAGTGGCTGCATTGGAATAGTTATAGTCTCGGAAAGGATCAACGTGAGGTGAAATTCTGCAAGTTACGACACGCTCTGAGCAGGGAGGACCGGCTGCGCCGGTCCTATTACCAGGTTCTAAGGGATGAACTGGATCAGTTTGTCCTGGATTACGCCCTTGTGGGGTCTTACAATAATTTTTTAAAGCTTCGGACCCCTTACCCCTTTGTTGAGTTAAGAGAACTCAAGCCCAGGGCGCGTATCCCTTCCGTGGAGTTTGAAGCACAAAATTCCTTTCTGATTATTTTTTGTGAAAATTATATTGATAAAATTCATAAAAAATATATTCGGTACTTTGATGTTAATAAAACCACGAAAGCCAATCTTCTGCGGCTCAAAGATTTTCCTGATCTTGAGAACTATAACCGAAATATAAAATGTTTTGAGAATGACGGTTTTTTTTCCTTTCTTAAAAACCTTCTGCCTGTGGATTATGCCATTTTAATCCAGCCCAATCAGCGGATGAAAACCCAGTACGCCCTGACCCATTTTCACGTCAGGGTGGACTGGCCCATTGCCGATGCCTCGGAAAGTCTTGCCAAATTTTTACGTTACATCTCCAAAGATCTGTATGAAAAAGGAGATAGTTACGCTGAAAATATGCAAAAAAAATTGTTTGAGTATTATGGCGTTCCGGTACTCTCCGGTGGCAGGCGGACGGCGGCCATTGTGGCTGCCCAGTATTTCCGGCAGCTCAACTCAATTACTACCATTTATGTAGCATCCAGCGAATCGCGAAGTTTGCTGCGTTTCGATGAAAAAGGCGTGTCAAAGTCCGTTCTTATAAAGCTTGTGGTTGACGAAGTTAAAGCATTGTCCCAGCAGGTTGGTGTCCCCCAGAGCACCTTTACCAATAACTATGTGGTGGCCCGGGAGGGCAAATTTTATATCTGTATTTTCAATGTCTGGTATGATTACACCAGCCATGCCCTTCCTTCGGAAGGAGGACGCCTTCGGGAACTGAATCCGGATAATAACTGGTTGACCGTAGCCGAGGAACGAATCCTTCCCAAACCGTCCGTAACCAAATATGCCCCCATTCCCTACAAAATAGTTTATACCTGAATGGAACTATAACTGTTTGATCATTGCTATTTCATCACAATCCGGAAATTTAACACAGTCCAGACACCCGGCCCAGATTTTGACCATGGGAAGTTTCTCTTTTTCAGTTATTGCAAATCCGAAACGCTCAAAAAATGTGGGGCGATAGGTCAGCGCAAATAATGTTTTTAATCTAAAATAAAAGGCTTCCTGAATACAACGTTCCGTAAGGGCCGATCCGATTTTCTGTCCCTGGTATCCCTCTTTTACCGCAACGGAACGGATCTCCGCGATATCTTCCCAGCAAAAGGCTAAAGCTGCACAGCCTGTTATGATACCTGTATGATCATCTTCATATACCCAGAAATCCCGTAAGTGGTCGTAGAGATTGCTTAAAGGCCGGCCTAAAAGCTCGCCTTTTTGGGCATAAGATTGAAGCAGGGCATGTATGGGGACAACATCATGGATGAGGGCTTTTCTTATCATGGATAAATCCCTTTTTTTATGGAGGCTCCTAAGGATAGATTCCTGTGTTAACGTCTGCTGATCTCAGTCTAATGATTTTGGATGGATCACCATAGCGGGGATATATACCATGTTTATTGAATCGAGGATATCGAAATCATGATAATCGGATTAAATGGAAAAATAAACCCACAAATAATTTTTTGACTTTTTAATTCACCATGGAGACCACCAAGGTTTGTGCTCTACTATCTTTGTGCGCTTCGTGGCAAAAAAAGTTTGTTTGAATCATTTTAAGGTGAAATTATGTAGGAAGTAGTTGAGAGACGGAATCTTTGAAAGCATCGTCACTAAAAGGCTTGTGAAGGATTGTATTTATGCCGGATTTTTTTAAAAGAGCCTGGCTTACATCCACATCTCCGCCTTTTTCCTCTACAAAATCACTTTGGGTGGTGATCATCAGGATGGGAAGATCCGTCCGGGTGAATTTGCGCCGTATTTCCATGGTAAGTTCTAGACCGCTGATGTTGGGCATGTTCAAATCCGTAATGACAAGGTCTGGTTTTTCTGTCAGTATTCGTTTAACGGCATCCTCTGGACGGTGATATGTTTCACAGGCAAGTCCTAAGAGTGATAATTTATTTTGATATAGTTTGAGCATCATTTTTGAATCATCCACCACCACAATTTTCACCGAAGATGCTTTTTCTGTCTGAGCCGCCCCGGTGATTTTGGCGGCAATTTCTTTGGCAAATTCAACCTGACCAATGGATGCCATATTCTTTAAAAAGGCCTTCCGGACTGAAGGGGCTGCCTTTTCAGTAATATGGGTTATCGCAAGTTCCTTGAAGGCGTCTTCGCCAATTATAAAGCTGAATATATTGGTTGCATCCGTATCTATAAGTGCGCCTACAGTTGATACGGCTTCAGGTGATTTGTCCCGGATAATATTTTTTAATCCGGCCACCAATGGTTTTGACAGGTTTTTGTCTATGGCACGGGCCGCACTCATACGTACAGACTCTTCCGGGTCCTGGAGGCCTTGGACCAGGCAAATGGCTGTACGGGGGGATGGAATACGTTCCATGGCTTCGTACGCAGCCTGACGGATATTGGCATCCTTGGGTTGGGTATTGATAATATCCATGATGGCGGGAATGGCAGCCTGATCAGAAATGTAGCCAAGGGTGGTAACCAAATGCACCATATAGTCGGCTTCAGCATTCTGGAATGCCTTGGTGAGAAGGGGGGTGGCCTTTTTACCCATATTGATAAGCTCGTCAATGGCCGTATCCCGGATAATTGTGACAGGTGATGATAAAAGAAGGGTTATTTGTTCCAGATCGTAAAGCTCTTGCTTCTCGGCCAAGGCCTGGACAACCAGTTTGTTTATGGTTTCATCCTTGCATAAAAAGCTTACCAGAGTATCTGCTGCCTGGGGATTGGCTATGGCTCCTATGGCGAAAATGGCTGCCCGGATTACATCGGGGGAAGAGTGAGTTATAAATGAAGAAAAAATTTCAAGATGTTCGGGGGTACGGAATACCGCAAGTGACCGAATGGCAGGAGTAATAATGTCCGGGTCTGCTTCGCCCTGTACAACCTGGATCAAGGCCGGAATGGTTTCATCAAGAAACAGATCTCCGGCCGCGCGGATGAACTGAATCCGGGTCTTTTTTTCGTTGTTGATAATGTATTCAATGACCAGACTGGTATTGCCGTATGCTTTGTCCAGAATTAATTCATACAGACTTTCCTGAATTTCCGGGTTGGAAATTTCTATTTTTGTGAGGTATTCAAGTAAAGGAAAAACAACGTTTTCAGGTCCTTTGGAAAGTTCTGCCAGGGCCATTTTCTGAACCTGGACATCAACATTGGCGTCCGATGCAAATTGAAGCAGGGCCTTGGCTTTAACTATATCTTTTTCGTTGAGACAGAAAATAAGCTCATTAATGAAATCTTGTGCATTAATACCACCCATAAAGTCACTCCGCTAGCTTTTGAACTGGTAAAATACCGAGTTTAAATATCTGAAAGATGCAAAAAGGTCAGTATCATTAACCAATGATTCTGTGGAACCAATCAAAAGATAGCCATCCGGTTCCATAACTTTTGATATGTTTGTATATATTTTCCGGCGATCCTCAGTGGTGAAATAGATCATCACATTGCGGCAAAGAACTATATCAAACTTACCAATACCAATAAACGGTTTCATCAGGTTCATTTTTTTAAATTGAACCATGGCCCTAAGTTCGTCTTTAACCTTGTATTTATCCTCCGTGGGGAGAAAGAATCTGTTAAGCCGGGAAGGTTCAAGTCCGCGAGCCACTTCAAACTTGTTGTAAATTCCGTAACTGGCCTTGGCTATGGCGGCATCGGAGATATCCGTACCAAACAGTCTGATGTTGTACTTGTCAAGGGTGACGCCCATTTCGATCAGGGTCATGGCAAGACTGTATATTTCCTGACCGGTTGAATTGGCTGCACTCCATACTCTTATGGCAGGTTTGCCGAAACTTTTTTTAGAGCGTTTATCAATCAGGTCCGGCAAAATTTTATGCTGGAGAAGTTGAAACGGTGATTTGTCCCTGAAAAAATAGGTTTCATTGGTGGAAATGGCGTCAATAATTTCGCCTTCCAACTCTTTGTTTAAACCGAGTTTGGATTTTTTCATCAGCTCCGAATATGAATTGCACTGATATTTGGCAAGCAGAGGATTTAGTCTGGTTTCCAGAAGGTATTCCTTCCCCGTAGTTAGTGCAATTCCGGATATATCCAGAATATATTGGGAAAATGTTTTAAACTCTTCCGGAGTTACTTTTATTTTGCTCATAAGTGTCGTTTCAGTATCGGCTTGGTTTCAGGTTAGACAGTTTTGACGATTTCATCCGCAATTTTTTCCAATGGGGCGATGATATCGACTATCCCGGATTCAATGGGTTCTTTGGGCATGCCGTAAACGGTGCATGTTTTTTCATCCTGGGCAATAATAAAACTGCCGTTTTTTTTCATCTGGACAAGCCCCTTGGATCCGTCAGACCCCATGCCGGTCATGATGACGCCTGTGGATCTACCCACATAGTGCTGGGCAATGGAGCGAAACAGGTAATCTGCCGAGGGTTTGCACGAATTTTCCGGTGGATCATCAGTGATTTTTATTTTTCGGGTCAAACCGTCGGCTCCAGCCACAATTTTCATCTGTTTTCCCCCGGGTGCAATGAAGACTTTTCCGGGTTCAATGGTATCTCCTTCCTTGGCCTCTACAACTTCAAGGGCTGATTTTTTATTCAGACTGGCGGCAAGGGACGCCGTAAATACAGGCGGCATATGCTGCACAATGAGAACGGGTACTTTCAGATCCTTGGGAAGCATGGGAATCATTTTTGTCAATGCGTTTGGCCCGCCGGTGGATATACCAATGCCAATAATTTCGGATTTTGACCGTATACCGGCCGGTCTTATCGGTGTCGGCCTGGGGGCAGACTTTGGTCCTTCCTGCTTTGCCGGGGCTGATACAGCGGGTTTGGATCGAGTCAAAGGATCCATTATTCCAAATTTACGGCGTTTGACATGGCGTACAATAGGCTCAAGGGCTTTCTTAACTTTGAGCATATTTTCTGCCATTTTGCCCTCTTCAGGTTTAGCTAAAACGTCAAATGCGCCATATTCCAGAGCTCGCAGGGTCATTTCTCCACCCTGGCGGGTGAGGGTAGATACTATGATCACCAAGGGAGGGTTTTCTATACTCTGAAGTTCCTGAAGAAGTTCAATGCCGTTCATTTCCGGCATTTCTATGTCCAGAGTCATCAGATCCGGTTTAAGCGTTTTAATTTTTGAAAGAGCAATTTTCCCGTTATTGGCAGTCCCTACGACCTCAATGCCGGGGATCTGATTTAGTGCATCGCCAACAATTTTTCGGTAAACGATTGTATCATCAACCACAAGCGCTTTGATGGTATCCATTATTCTTTGAGCACCTCATCAATATCCAGAATTCCGATTAATTGATTTTTTGTTTTTAGAACTCCTTGGAAATATTTGCCTTTGACACCACCAATATTTGACGGTGCCGGTTCTATATTTTCTTTCTGGGTGATGACCACATCGGATATGGCATCCACCAGAAGACCGATATGCTCATCTTCGGAGTTGACTATAATATTACGGTTGTCTTTACTTGTGCTAACCGGAGATAAACCCAGTTTTTTGCCAAGATCAATAATGGTGACAATTCTGCCCCGAAGATTCAATATGCCTTTGATGTATTCCGAAGACTGGGGCACTTGTGTAATTTCAAAATGTTTATTGATTTCCTGAATATTTAGTATGTCGATACCGCAAATGGCTCCTCCAACGTAGAATGTGGAGAATTCTATATCATTGGACGTAGGTTCTTTGGTCTCTTTTTCCATGTCTATCTCCTTAACGGGTATATGTTTTGTGGATATTTTACAAATTCATATACTGCCTGATAACAGCCATCAATTTTTCCCTGTCAAGTTTTATCTCATATTCGTCAATACCCACGGATTTGCCTTTTTCAATATGTGCCTCACTGGCAAGGGAGGTCAAGGCAATAACGCTAAGGTGTGAGTAGTTAGGATCAGTTTTAATGCGCTTGGTAAGTTCAAATCCATCCATATTCGGCATTTCCAGATCTGTTACAACAAGATCAATCTCTTCTGCACGTTTTTTTAACAATTCCCAGGCAATCAGTCCGTCTTCTGCTTCAATGACTTTAAAGCCGTCCTCTTCCATGAACTGTTTGACCTGGCTTCTGAAAAAGTTTGAATCTTCAGCAAACAGGATTATTTTTCCACCGTCTTCAGCCATCGTTGCTGCAGCCTTGGCCTCGGCTTCAAACCATTCCGGATTTAATGTTTTGACCAGTTCAAAAATATCCACCAGTAATGTGGTATGGTTGTTTATAATCATGGAACCGCTGATGGCCGGCTGTTTCAGGGTAGAGCTGTCAATGTTGAGTACAACCTCCTGGGCATCCACCGGCGGGGTCACCATTAACCCCAATTCACGATCTTTAACCTTGAACACAATGACTTCTTGCTGGTCTCTTTCCGGCAGTTGTTCAACGTTTGCCACCTGGGATAGTTCGTACAGAGGCAGGGAACCGCCGCGATACTGGACGACCTTGCGACCGCCGATCTTTTCAATCTCTGATGTCTTAATGCGTTCAATTCGCTCCACAATACTAAGAGCTGCGGCAAAATGTTCTTTTTCGTTATTTTTGAAGGTTAGTAATGCGACCTTATCGGCTCTGGCAGCCGCTTCTTCCTCTGCCGCCCTGGCAGCATTCTGGCTGGCTTCGGCAACAGCTGAAAGGTCGGCCATCTGGGCAAGGTTGGAGATATCAAGGATTAATGCAACCTTACCGTCACCCATAATCGTGGCACCGGCATAGGCTGTGCATTTTTTTAAGTGGCGACCCACAGGTTTAACGACGATTTCTTCTGAATCATGGAGCTGATCCACCACAAGACCGTACTTGAATGCGCCGGCAGATACAACCGCAATATTAATTGCAGATGCGGCGCGATAGCGTCGGTCGCTTTTCGTTCTTTTTGTTTCGTCGTCTGTTTGATCATCAGAATCAGAAATTGCAGTGGGCATGTGAACCTTTGATCGGCGATCCGAAAGTCTTGTCCTGCGGTCTTCGAGTTCTTCGCCGGTTTCAGGGTCAACATACGTGCGTTGAATGCCCAGCATGTCTGCCAGGTTCAAAAGTGGCAAAAGTTCGCCTCTGAGCCGGACAACATCCGCATCACCGACTTTTTCAATTTTTTCTTTGATCTGGCTTGCCGGAATCCTGAGCAGTTCGTTGAGGTTAACCTGGGGCACGGCATAGCGTTCATTGCCCACAGAGGTGATCTGGCTGGGAATAATGGCCAGGGTCAACGGCAATTTGATTTGAATGTCTGTGCCCTGTCCGGGTGTTGAATCCAACTCTATAATTCCGCCTAGGGCCTCGATGTTTGTTACAACCACATCCATACCCACGCCACGGCCTGATACGTCCGTGATTTCCTTGGCCGTTGAAAAGCCGGGGAGAAAAATCAGTTCAGTTTTCTGCTTGTCCGACATCTCCGCAACCCTTGTTTCGGATATCAGGCCTTTTTCAACGGCAGATAAAGAAATCTTGGCGGGATCCAGTCCCCTTCCATCATCTGAGATTACGATATTGACCTGGCCTGCGTCGTGGAAAGCCTTTAAAATAATTTTCCCGGTGCCCTTCTTGCCCATCTGCTCCCTTTCCATGGGTGTTTCTATGCCATGGTCAACGGAGTTTCTTACAAGGTGAGTCAGTGGGTCATTGATGGATTCCAGGATGGTTTTATCCAACTCAACATCCTTACCTTCGATCTCCAGATCTATGGATTTTCCAAGCTGTTGGGATAGATCCCGGACCACCCGGGTAAACTTGTTCAGTATATTGGCAATGGGCTGCATCCGTGTGCGCATGATCGCTTCCTGGAGTTCGGATGTGATCATGTCAATTCGCTGGCTGGACAACTCAGTCGCCTTTACGTTGGACGAATTGACCCCTTGGAGAAGCTGATTCCTGCTGAGTACAAGTTCTCCGGCAAGGTTCATCAAGGTGTCAAGCAGCCCGACATTCACACGTAAAGAGTTCTGGGGTTTCCCGCCAATGTTCAGATCTTTTTCCTGGGATTTGCCAGCAGCCTCTTCCTGGATAACCGGTTTAGGGTGTTCTTTGGCAGCTACGGGCACCGGAGTGACCACAGGGGCGGGTTGGGCGGCCACCATTGCAGGCTGGGGCGCTGCCTGAACGGTCTCAATAGGCTGGGGCAAAGGCGGCGGAAGTTTGCCGGTGTTGCCGGCTGCAGGGCTGATCATATCGTCGCTAATGATATGTATACACTGACTGACAACACCAAATAGTGTCTCGGCCATATCGTGCTCAATAATTGAGGCGAATAGTATCTGGAAGGGAATTTTTCCGGGCATGCTTGCGTCGCGGAGCAAGCCGGCACCGGCAGTATCAACTCTGGTCTCAATAACTGTGCCGGTTTTAGACAGATTGTTTAAAACTTCCAGGGGCTTTTTCGATTGCTTTTGAAGGTCACTAATCAAATCATATTCAACAAGGAAAATATTTTTGCCTTCAGCCCAGCAGGCTTCAATTTCTTTAAGTGGTACCTGCTGAAATTTTCTGCCGTCATTAAGGGAAATATCTGCAAGTTCTGTCGCTGACTCAGCGCTCTGGATCTCTTGTGCCATTCCTTGGGTAGGATTCGGTGCAGACGCAGTGGTTATATTTTCCAATGCCTGGACATGGGCCGAAATATCAACCTCATTGCTGGTTTGAATGTTATTCAACAGATTTTCAAGTTCATCAAACCCTTTGAGCAATATGCTGATTTTTTCCGAATCTGGGACCAATTCTCTGTTTCGAATCATCCCTAGTACATTTTCAAGATGGTGTGCAAGGTTTTTGATTGTTGTCAGACCCATGAAGCCGGCGCCGCCTTTGACGGAATGGGCTGCCCGGAAAACATTGTTAACCAGATCAAGGTCAATGTTTGCGCCGCCTTCCTCAATCGTCAGCAAATCACTTTCAATATCTCCCAAGTGATCAAGTGATTCTTCAATGTACATCTGTAAGGTTTCGTCGTCTTCAAACATGTTAACGCTCCTGAAAGAATGTCATAGAAATGATTTAATATCGTGATATGAAGATAATCTACAGAAGATATCATGTAAAGTCAAATTAAAGATGCTGGCCTGTTTATATGAAAGCCAGTGTAACCTACGCATATTTTTCAACCTTCGTTGTGGGTTGAATCTGGTGGTTGATATGCAATAACAGCCCATGGCTGTTATTGCAAATATCTTTCTATAGCTTGCGAACGATATCGTTTTGATAAACGTCTATGGGTATCCCGATCAGCAGGTGGGTATTGGGTTTCGCATTATCCACGGGTTGCCCTTGCTCATTTGTCAGTGACAATACTTTGGTCTGCCGTGCAGGTCCCTGGGGGCTTAGAATTTCGATTTCGTCACCAGGTAAAAGTTTGTTTCTAATATCAATCAAATATAAATTTTTGTCACGCTTTTCAATAATCTTTCCGATAAAACTATGAATTTTGCCTTTGTGCGTGTTGTCTGGGTTTAAAGTGTGATCTGATTTGTCATCCGGATGGCCAAAATAAAACCCTGTGCAATAGGCCCGATGGTATATTTGGTAAAGTTCAGAATGCCATGCCGGACGGACGCTATAAGAAGTCGGATCTGCGATATATGCGTCAATGGCGTTACGATATGTTTTTACCACCGAACCCAGATAATTTATTCCTTTCATCCTCCCCTCTATTTTGAGAGAGGAAATCCCCGCCTGGATTAATTCGGGAATGTGATCAATCAGGCACATGTCCTTGGAGTTAAAGATGTAAGTGCCGCGGCGATCTTCCTGGACAGGGAAATATTCATTGGGGCGAAGCTCCTCCATAACCGCATAATTCCAGCGGCAGGGATGGCTGCAAAGCCCTCTGTTGCTGTCTCGGCCGCTTAAGAAACTGCTCAAAAGGCATCTGCCGGAGTAGGACATGCACATGGCGCCGTGGACAAAAACTTCGGTCTGAATAGTTGTGCGCGATGTAATGGTTTTTATCTCTTCAAGGGATAATTCCCTTGCAAGGTTTATCCGTTTGATTCCCTGCTGTTCCCAGAATAGGGCCGCATTATAATTTGTGGTGTTGGCCTGGGTACTTAAATGAATATCGATATGTGGAATAATCTGCCTGGCCTGAAAAATAATGCCGGGATCTGAAATAATAACGGCATGGGGGCCAATATTACCTATTCTTTCGAGAAAAGCTGTAATACTGTCCTGTTCATGGTTGCGGGAATATATATTACATGTAAGATAGATTTTAACCCGGTGCTTCTCTGCAAATCTTATCGCCTCTTCAAGTTCGCGGTCTGTAAAGTTGCCTGAGAAATTTCTTAGATTGAAATCTTTGCCGCCAAGATACACTGCATCTGCGCCGTAATGGACGGCAATTTCAAGCTTTTCAAAGTTACCGGCCGGTGCAAGCAATTCAATTTTTTTTAACGTATTCGGCATGATATCCCAAGCACGGCGAATATTCCCGTACAGCAGGGTCCTTTGGGTGGTGCCCCCGGCAAGAATCGAACTTGCGCACAAGGATTAGGAATCCTATGCTCTATCCACTGAGCTACGGGGGCTAAAAGCACTCAATATTTTGATCAGGTCACAATTTCTCCTATCAATACATTGAAACAGGTCGTTCTTATACATTATCAGGCAGTAACAAGGCAAGTTAAAAATTGAAACAGCTGATTCATGGCTACATGAAAGCCTGTGTAACCTACTCAGATCTTATAACCTTCGTTGTGGTTTGAGTCTATTGGTTGATATGCCAGATGAATCCATGGCTGTTATTCTACCAACAGATGTTGCCCGGGATAAATTTTGCTTCTTTTACTCAAATGATTTAGGGATAACAGGCGGTCAAGGCTCATATTGTATTTTTTTGCAATGCAGACAGGGCTGTCGCCGGACTTGACTTTGTATTGTGAAATTTTTTTAGTGCGTCTACTATTTTTCAAATCCTCCCCGGAAACAATGGTAAGGCGTTGCCCAACGTTTAATGTTGTCCCTGATAAATTGTTCAGTAATTGAATTTGTTTGGTCGTTGTGGAAAAATTTTTAGCGATCAACCATAGATTATCTCCACTGCGTACGGTGTAGGTGAATTTTTTGCTTGATGCGGGAGCAGAAATCTCGCTGTCCATTTGGGGGGTGCTTGAACTTACATGATGATTTGAGCCGGGAACTTTTAATACTCTGCCTATGATAATACGGCTCTTTTTTGAAATTTTATTACAACGGGTAATGGCTCCCACGGAAGTTTTAAATTTCGTTGCAATGCCGGATAATGTGTCTCCCTTTCGTATTCGATAGTAGGTGTATTGGGGACCTTCTCGGTATGTCGTTTTAATGTCCTCGATTTTTGCTAAGAACTGATCAGCGTACCCCTTTGGGATTTTAATTGTATATGGTTCCGGTGGAAGAACTTGGTGACGCAGTTCGGGGTTAAGTGTGGCAAGCGTGTCAGTTTCTATATTAATTGCACTGGCGATCTCGCTTAAACGAACCTGTTGTTTTACATCAATGGCTTTGTATTCAAGAGGCTCTAAGGGGTCTGTGGCTGTAATATTGTATTTATCCAGATTGTTGACAATATGTACGGTTGCCAGAAATCGTGGCACATACCTTGCCGTTTCCTGGGGGAGGTTCTGGTAGAGGTCCCAGAAATTATCCAGATAGTTGATTTTCTGTTTGCGGATTGTTTTAAGCACACGATATTCTCCACAATTGTACGCGGCCAAAGCAGTGGTCCAGTCTCCGAAAAGATTATGAAGTTCTTTAAGGTAATCAATGGCTGCCCGGGTGGATTTTTCAGGATCCATACGCTCATCTATGTAGTAATTGCGGCTTAACCCGAACTTATTTCCTGTGGACGGTATGAATTGCCAAAGACCAAGCGCCCTTGCAGGGGACAGCGCTTTAATCTGAAATCCGCTTTCAATCAGGGGCAACCATGAAATTTCTTCGGGAAGTCCGGATTTTTTGAGTTCCTGAACAATAAAGGGTCTGTAGCGCGTGGAACGATTGAGTGCACGGATGAAATAGTTACGTTCCGGCCCTGTTAAGCGTCTTATCTCTGTATTCACATGGTCGTTCAAGGTGATGGGGATGGCTGTGTGGTGGCCGGTTACAACAATCTGCCGGGATGCATAAATTTCAAGGACGCGTTTGGAGATGAGATAGCGGATGTCTTCTTTCTGCTGATCAACCTCGGAATTCTCCGTAGCATTAATTTCAAGAATCAGAGCATAGGCTGCGTCAAGATTTGACAATGCTTCTTCAAGATTGCCTTGTTCCCAGTAATTTTGTGCTAAATCACAAAATTCAAGGGCTTGGTCGACTCTGCTTTGATCTGTATCAGGAGTCTGTTTTTCATCGCCGGTGCAATCCTGGGGAGCATTGGAGGCTTGGGCATTATTAATATTGATGGTCTGGTCTGTTATGGGTTTGCTAACTGTCAGGTGGGACTGCTGGCAACCGGTAATCAGGAATGAAGCAAAAATAAATCCAGCCAGTTTACGAGTATTCACGTCGTCTCCTTACTGCTATCCATTGTGGAATTTTCTTGGGCGCATATTGATAATTCAGATTCAATGTTTTGGGGAAATATAACGGACAAATCATAAAATTTATATTATTGTGCTTAGGTAATTGTGATAGCCGCATTATTGACTTAATTGCGTAGAATGTCCTTGATGGGCCAAAACCTAAATTATTGAATTTCACTCTATTTATTGTTTGTGTAATAAAGATTGCGTGGAATGTCAATATAAAACCGTGGAACTGTTGTTCGTATTGATCCTCAATATAATTATGACTTGAAAAGTTATGTTCTGGGTTATGAATGATTGCAGAAAGAATTATAAAAGAGGGCGTTTTTCTGTGAAATTCCATAATGTAGGTGTAGCCAGTCTCACGCAAGTTATGTGTCGTCTTTTCGATTCCAATCGATTCCAAGGCTGAATTAGGCAAAATTAAGTCGCCTTCAATTATGGCCACATCCTTAGAAGTTAATTCCATGCTAAAAAATATTTTTAACTTTTTGTGAAAAAGGGGTTGCCATGTCAAAAATGTTCTGTTATATCTACGCGGTCTTTTTGCTGAGGCAGATGTACAGCAAAAGCAAGCCGATATAGCTCAGTAGGTAGAGCATCTCACTTGTAATGAGAATGTCCTCCGTTCGATTCGGGGTATCGGCTCCAAAATAGCTTAGGTGGGGTTCCCGAGTGGCCAAAGGGATCAGACTGTAAATCTGACGGCTCAGCCTTCGGAGGTTCAAATCCTCCCCCCACCACCAAAACAAATGTAGGAGATCTGTCTTTTGGATTGCTGGGACTACATGGTCGATTTGGTTGTTTGACTTGACTTAAGTCTTATCATAAGCGGGAGTAGCTCAGTTGGTAGAGCTTCAGCCTTCCAAGCTGAATGTCGCGAGTTCGAACCTCGTCTCCCGCTCCATCCGCAGTTTCCTATACGCTGGTTTAGATTTTAAGGCGTCTAAGCCCATGTAGCTCAGTCGGTAGAGCGCTTCCTTGGTAAGGAAGAGGTTCACCAGTTCGATTCTGGTCATGGGCTCCAACTTATGCTAAAGATATGTAATCCGGCTTTGAATAACGTATTGCTTTTTCGACATGCAGAGTGTATCTGTAGAGTGTGTCTCGCATTGGAGAAGGCAGGCAATTTCAAAAAACAAACGTCAAGGGGTTGAAAGTGGACCGAGTGCTTATTGCTCTTGCTTGTACTGAATGCAAGAGAAAAAATTATACAACGACCAAAAACAAACGCAAGACTCCGGACAAGATAGAGTTTAAAAAATATTGCAAATTTTGTGATAAACATCTCGTCCACAAAGAGACAAAAATTAAATAAGTTACCATGCAGGTCAGTAGCTCCAATTGGCAGAGCTCCAGACTCCAAATCTGGCTGTTGGGGGTTCGACTCCCTCCTGACCTGCCACTTAAATAAACTTCTGAAGTAATTTTATTTTTTTGACTTAGGGTCGGTGGGATATGTCGAGATTACAGAAAAAAAAACCTCAAGGTGAGAAGCGTAAGCGGCTTGCTGAAGGCGAAGACGAGATGGGTGTTGCTGTAAAATCGACTTCGGCAGTGAGGCCAACGCAATCCGTATCGGGCGTCAAGCCCGAAAGGTCATTGGTGCAGCCTGGGGAAGAGACTTTTATTACCAGGGCTATGGAATTTTTCCGGGAAGTAAAAGTCGAACTGAAAAAGGTGATTTGGCCGACACGAAAACAGACAACCGGGACAACGGTTGTGGTAATAATTTTTGTGTTTATTGTTGCTGTTTTTCTGGGTATTTTTGACTACAGTCTGTCCAGGCTCGTTCAAGTCGTCCTTACGTAGGATTAGGCTAAGGGATATGAGATGTCTTTAAAATGGTATGTCGTCCACGTTTATTCCGGTCATGAGCAAAAGGTGAAGCTTGCTCTGGAAGAAAAAATCCAGGGATTAAAACATCCGGAAAAATTCGGGGACATCCTGATTCCCACCGAAAATGTTGTCGAGTTGGTGGATGGTAAAAAAAGGCAATCTTCAAGGAAATTTTATCCCGGTTATATTCTTGTGCGCATGCACTTGGACAACGAAACGTGGCATATTGTAAGTTCAACTGCTAAGGTTACCGGTTTTCTTGGAGGTAAAAACAAACCTGCTCCCATAACTGACAAAGATGCTCAAGGTATCATAGAAAAAATGGAGCAGGGTAAAGAAAAACCCCAGCCCAAATATTATTTCGAACCGGGTGACGATGTGCGGGTTGTAGACGGCCCTTTTTCCAATTTCAATGGTACAATTGAAGAAGTATCACCGGACAAGGAAAAGGTCAAGGTGCTTGTGAGTATCTTTGGGCGTGCCACGCCGGTAGAGTTGAATTTTATACAGGTAACCAAGATTTAGTCGTGTTAAAAATAGAGAGTTTCAGGAGTATTTCAGGAGTATAAAGATGGCAAAAAAAGTAATGACACAGATTAAGCTTCAAGTCGAAGCTGGTAAGGCAAATCCGTCCCCTCCTATTGGGCCGGCTCTGGGGCAGCACGGTGTCAATATCATGGATTTCTGTAAAACATTTAACGCTAAAACGGCAAATGATGCGGGACAGATTATTCCGGTGGTTATCACTGTGTACCAGGACAGATCTTTTAGTTTTATAACCAAAACCCCGCCGGCTTCAAGGCTGCTTCTGGCTGCAGCAAAGCTTTCAAAGGGGTCTGGGGAGCCGAATCGCGAAAAGGTCGGTAAGGTGACAAAAGATCAGGTTGTTGCAATTGCAGAAACCAAAAAACCGGATTTAAATGCCTCGGATCTTGATGCTGCTGTTAGAATCATTGAAGGCACCGCCAGAAGTATGGGAATAGAAATCGTTTAACTTTCAATATAAGAGTGATTAAAATGCCTAAGCGGAGTAAAAAACATAACGAAGCACTGAGCAAGGTTGACAGAACTGCTCAGTATGGGCCCAAAGATGCCCTGGAAATAGCGGTCTCTTCCAGTTATGCAAAATTTGACGAAACGGTTGATGTTGCTGTACGGCTGGGGGTTGACCCGCGGCATGCCGATCAGATGGTTCGTGGAACTGTTGTTCTGCCCAATGGACTTGGGAAAGAGGTAAAAATCCTGGTTTTTGCCAAAGGTGAAAAAGAGCAGGAAGCCCTTGATGCCGGCGCAGACTTTATTGCCACCGATGAGGTTGTTGAACAAATCAAAGACGGCTGGTTTGGTTTTGATAAGGCAATTGCCACGCCAGATATGATGGGTACTGTGGGTAAGCTTGGCCGGATTCTTGGCCCAAGGGGGTTGATGCCTAATGCTAAAACAGGTACTGTAACATTTGAACTTGCCAAAGCCATTAACGAATTGAAAGCCGGTAAAATTGATTTCAGGGTTGAGAAAGCTGGTATCGTTCATGTTCCTGTTGGTAAAATATCCTTTGGTGCTGAAAAGCTGCTGGAAAATGTAACTGCCTTTCTTGATAAAATTGTCGCGCTTAAACCTGCAGCAAGCAAAGGAACCTATCTGAAATCCATCAGCGTGTCTTCAACAATGGGTCCTGGTATTAAAGTTGATCCGCTGTTGATTAAATAAGCTTTGAATTAAAAGCGCACTCTAAATAAATCAGTTTTTGAAGAGTGTGCTTTAAACCTGTCCTAGACAGTAGGTGCATATTATATGCATAATCGGATTTGCCGGCCTGCCGAGACAGAAAATAAATTTTGTTTTGGTTTCGTTGGCACCTTCGACGCTAATTTATTTATGGAAGGAGGTGTAAAAAAAATGCTGAATATTTCCCAGAAAAAAGAACTGGTCGAAAGGCTCGCAAAAGAGCTCGCCGATGCAGAAATTTCTATTTTGGTCGACTACAAGGGGCTAACGGTGTCCCAGGTGACCGAACTTCGCGCAAAACTTCGTGAAGCCGGTGCTCAAATGGAGGTTGTAAAAAATACCTTGATGAGGCTGGCATCGAAAGGAACCGGCTCAGAGGTATTAATAGATCTTTTTAAAGGCCCCAATGCGATCATCATTTCCAAGGATGATCCTGTGGCACCTGCCAAGATTATTACAGATTTTCTTAAAACCAATGAGAAATTGCAGCTTAAAGGAGCCGCCCTTGGTGGAAAACTTTTAAGCGAAGAAGATGTGGCGCAACTTGCCAAGATGCCGTCCAAAGAAGAATTGCTGGCTAAACTGGTATACACTCTCAATGCTGTTCCCACGAATTTGGTCAACGTTCTCGCCGGAGTGCCCAGATCTTTTCTCAATGTGCTTAATGCGGTTAAAGATCAAAAAGATGCAGCGTAACTTAAATTAAACCAAAACTTTAAGATTAAAATACGATTCACATATTCGTATACTTTTCAGGAGATAAAAATGTCTGATATTACAAAAGATGCTGTAATAGAATTTATTGCAAATATGAGTGTTCTTGAGCTTTCCGAATTGATTAAGGAGCTCGAAGACAAGTTTGGTGTATCTGCAGCTGCACCTGTTGCTTTTGCTGCTGGCGCAATGCCTGCTGCTGGCGGCGACGCCGGTGCTGCAGCAGAAGAAGAGAAAACAGAATTCGACGTTATCCTTGAAGCTGCCGGTGACAAAAAGATTAATGTCATTAAAGAAGTTCGTGCCATCACAGGTCTTGGTTTGAAAGAGGCCAAGGCTCTTGTTGAAGAAGCGCCCAAAGCTGTAAAAGAAGGTATTGCCAAGGAAGAAGCTAATAAGATCAAAGAACAGCTCGAAGGTGCCGGTGCTCAGGTGTCTGTAAAGTAGTTTTGCATAGCTGATAAGCACAAATAGTTTGTGCATAAACTATATGCGGGGGCAAGGCCGGCGGGTCATGTCTCCGCTTTTACGGTTGGAAAAACTCACATCGGGAGATATCATGACCGGAAGTCTTTTGACGAACAAGCGTATTAGAAAAGAGTTTGGTGGTAAACGAAAAATTATAGACATTCCTGATCTGATCGGGATGCAAAGAGAATCCTTTGAAGGCTTTCTTCAAAGCGATGTTTTACCCCAGGACAGGGAAGAAAAGGGACTGCATTCGGTTTTTAAGTCCGTGTTTCCCATCAAAGATTTTACCGATACATCTTCCCTTGAATATGTCTCATATTCCTTTGGGGAAACAAAACACTCCATGCAGGAGTGCATCAGTCGAGGGATGACCTATGAGATCCCGGTTAATATCAGGGTTCGGCTTGTCGTCTATGATCATGACAAAGACACAGGGGTGTCCACCATCCGGGACATAAAAGAGCAGGAGATATATTTCGGTACAATTCCTTTGATGACTCCTAGAGGTACTTTTATAATAAACGGTACTGAACGTGCTGTTGTTTCCCAGCTTCACCGTTCATCAGGTGTCTTCTTTGATCATGACAAAGGGAAGAATTATTCCACGGGTAAGATCATATATAATGCCCGCATTATTCCAGTGCGGGGTTCTTGGATTGACATGGAAATTGATGCAAAGGATATCGTATATATCCGTATTGATCGTCGGCGTAAATTTCCTGTTTCCATTCTTTTCAAAGCATTTGGATACACCGGGGAAGATATCCTTGATTTTTTCTATACCAAAGAAAAAATTGTTCGTAAAAATGGCTCTTATTTCAGGGAGTTTATTCCTGAAAACCTGGTTCGTCAGCGGGCTGGCTACGATATAGTATCCCCTGAGACTGGAGAAGTTGTTGTCAGGGCTGGCCGGATTTTTACCAAACGTGCTTTAAAACAACTTGCTGATGAACATCTTGATTTTATTCCGATTTCTGAGGAAGAGCTCATTGGCAAAGCATTTTCAAGCAACTTTTTTCTGGAAAGCACAGATGAAGTGCCATTGTTTAAGGCCGGTGATACCATTGCAGAAAACACTTTTGAACTGTTTGAAGCAAAGGGAATTGATACCTTTGAAATTCTTTATGTAGATCCCCGCAGTTCAGATTCCATGCGTAAGACTCTTGTTTCCGATAAAATCGAATCCAAAGAAGAAGCTTTGATGGATATTTATCGCAGGCTTCGACCTGGTAATCCTGCCACCATTGAAGTGGCCCAGGATTTTATTGACCATCTGTTTTTTCGCCAGGCGTATTACGACTTGTCCAAGGTGGGCCGCCTGAAGATGAACCATCGTCTCGGAGTTAACACGAAAATAGATGTAAAGACTTTGAGAAAAGAGGATGTACTGCTTACCGCAGCCACTCTGATAGAACTGAAGGATACCCAGGGCCAGGTAGACGATATAGACCATCTAGGAAACCGGCGGGTCAGGGCCGTGGGAGAGCTTTTGGAAAATCACTACCGCATCGGTCTTGTTCGTATGGAACGAGCCATCAAAGAAAAGATGAGCATGCAGGAAGTGGATGCTATGATGCCCCATGATCTGATCAATCCCAAGCCCGTGTCGGCAGTTGTCCGTGAATTTTTCGGCACATCCCAGCTGTCCCAGTTCATGGATCAGACCAATCCTTTGTCGGAAACCACACATAAGCGGCGTCTTTCAGCTCTGGGTCCTGGTGGTCTGACCCGTGAACGTGCCGGCTTCGAAGTTCGTGACGTTCATCCCTCTCACTATGGGCGTATCTGTCCCATTGAGACCCCTGAAGGTCCCAATATTGGACTGATTGTTTCCCTGTGTACCTACGCCCGGGTAAATGATTTTGGATTTATTGAAACGCCTTTCAGGATTGTAGCCGAAGGAAATGCCAGTAAAATAATACAGCATTTAAGTGCATTTGAAGAAAAGGAACACCCCATTGCCCAGGCCAATGCGGCTTTGGATGCCGCCGGAAATTTTATCAACCCCACGGTATCAGCCCGGGTGGCCGGAGAATTTGAGATGGTGGCACCCGAAGAAGTAAAGTTTATGGACGTGTCTCCCAATCAGTTGGTATCCGTATCCGCATCCTTGATTCCCTTTCTGGAAAATGATGACGCCAATAGAGCGCTTATGGGGTCTAACATGCAGCGCCAGGCCGTGCCATTGATACGCAGTGAAGCGCCTTTAGTGGGTACCGGAATGGAAGCAGTTGTGGCCAGGGATTCCGGAGTTACCATTGTTGCTGAATGTGACGGGGTGGTTGTTGATGTGGATTCAAAGCGTATCGTTATTAAAAATGATGATATTGATGACCCCAAATTTAATAAGGCTGTTTCCATTTACAACTGCATTAAGTTTGTTCGCTCCAATCAGAACACTTGTTTTAACCACAGACCCATTGTGAAGAAAAATGAGAGGGTTAAAAAAGGGCAGGTTATCGCAGATGGCCCGTCTACGGAGCTTGGGGAATTAGCGCTTGGCAAGAATGTGACTGTAGCTTTCATGCCCTGGGACGGCTATAACTATGAGGATTCCATTCTGGTATCCGAGCGTCTGGTCAAAGATGGTGTGTATACTTCTGTCCATGTTGAAGAATTTGAAGTCCTGGCCAGGGACACCAAGCTGGGTAAGGAGGAGATCACCAGGGACATTCCCAATGTTGGCGAAGATGCCTTAAAGAATTTGGATGACAGCGGCATTATCCGTCTGGGCGCCGAAGTCAAACCCGGTGATATTCTGGTGGGTAAAATCACGCCCAAGGGTGAAACCCAGCTCTCTCCGGAAGAGAAACTGCTGCGCGCTATTTTTGGTGAAAAAGCCGGGGACGTAAAAGATACGTCACTTTGTGTGCCTCCGGGTGTTCATGGAAAAGTCATTGATGCCAAAGTTTTTTCCCGCCGTGGACTGCCCAAAGATGACAGAACACGCCAGATCGAAGATGAAGAGATTGAGCGTTTTGAAAAAGACCGTGATGACGAAATAAGAATCATTACCGAAGTCGGTCGGGAAAAAGTGGAATCCGTACTTGAAGGTCATGCACTTCTTAATGATCTGGAAAGAAACGGCAAGGCCATTGTGAAGGCCGGAACAAAAGTGGCCCCAGGTGTTTTTGAAAAAATACCTGTGTCCATCCTGGTAAATGTTACTGTTGAAGATGCCGTATTGACCGAAAAGGTTCAGGTTATCCTTGAACAGGCCCAAGAGCATATTAAAAAAGCCAGGGAGCATTTCAACCGTCAGGTTTCCAGATTTGAAAAGGGTGATGATCTTCCTCCGGGGGTTCTTAAACTTATTAAAATTTCTGTTGCCATGGAACGGGTTCTTTCCGTGGGAGATAAAATGGCTGGGCGCCACGGAAACAAGGGCGTTGTCTCCAGAATTCTGAGAGTTGAAGATTTGCCTTATTTCGCAGACGGCCGTCCCGTTGACATGGTGCTTAACCCCTTAGGTGTGCCTTCTCGTATGAACGTGGGGCAGATTCTTGAGATCCATCTGGGCCGTGCAGCCTATACTTTGGGCCAGCAGATTGATGAAATGCTGGAGGAAAACCGTCTGGGCGCATTGCGGGACAAGGCTAAACAAATATTCTCTTTGACCCGCAAACAAAGGGAAGGACAAGTTGATGATGCCATTGTCCGTGATATTGATGGTATGAATGAGGAAGAGCTTATCGAATTTGCCTCACTTTATAGAAATGGAGTACATACTGCCACCCCGGTATTTGATGGTGCCACTGAGGAAGAGATCAAGGAATTGATTGAAATGTCTGACAGTGACCCCTCGGGCCAGTCCATTCTCTATGACGGTCGTACTGGTAGACCCTTTGATAAACCGGTTACCGTGGGCACCATGTATATGCTTAAGCTGCACCATCTGGTTGATGACAAGCTGCATGCACGGTCCATTGGACCGTACTCCCTTGTTACCCAACAACCCCTTGGTGGTAAGGCCCAATTTGGCGGCCAGAGACTTGGGGAGATGGAGGTCTGGGCCATGGAAGCCTATGGCGCTGCCCATGCACTTCAGGAATTTCTAACGGTGAAATCCGATGATATGACCGGGCGAACCCGTATGTATGAAAAAATCGTTAAAGGCCAGAATGTCCTGGAACCAGGAATGCCTGAATCTTTCAGGGTTCTGATTAAAGAGCTCAATGCTCTGGGGCTGGATATGAATCTTATAGAAGGCGGCAAATAAGGAGAAGACATTGGACAATATTTATGATTTCTTCGCAAAACCCAAGGATCCACAAAGTTACGAGGGCGTTCAGATCTGCCTTGCATCATCAGATCAGATTCGGGAATGGTCCTACGGCGAAATAAAAAAGCCCGAGACCATCAACTACAGAACGTTTAAGCCCGAACGTGACGGTCTTTTTTGTGCGAAGGTATTTGGACCGACCAAGGATTATGAGTGCAATTGCGGTAAGTACAAACGCATGAAGCACCGGGGTGTGGTTTGCGAAAAATGTGGGGTTGAGGTAATTCAGTCCAAGGTCAGACGCGAGCGCATGGCTCATATTGAGCTCGCCTCGCCTGTTTCCCATATCTGGTTTCTGAAAAGCCTGCCTTCCAAAATCGGCAATGTTCTGGATATGACTTTAAAGAATCTGGAAAAGGTGCTCTATTTTGATTCGTATATTGTTATCGATCCCAAGAGCTCGGGCCTTAAAAAAATGCAGCTGCTCTCGGATGATCAGTATTATGAAGCCATTGAAGCGTTTGGTGAAGAGGGCTTTGTTGCAGGGATCGGTGCGGAGGCAATCTTAACCCTTCTCAATGAGATTGATCTCCAGGCTGTGCATGATGAACTTAAGGAAGAGATCGGATTGACCAAATCCATGGCCAAACAGCAGAAAATGGCCAAACGAATGAAGGTAATTGATGCCTTTCTAAGCTCAGGAATTGAACCTTCCCGGATGATTATGACGGCCTGCCCCATTCTGCCTCCGGATTTAAGGCCCCTTGTGCCCCTCGAAGGCGGAAGGTTCGCCACTTCGGATCTCAATGATCTCTATCGCCGGGTACTTAATCGAAATAACCGCCTTAAACGTCTGGTTGATCTCAACGCTCCGGATATTATTGTCCGAAACGAGAAGCGGATGCTCCAGGAGGCTGTGGACGTTCTTTTTGACAATGGGCGCCATGGCCGGGTGGTGACCGGTACCAACAAACGTCCTTTGAAATCCCTGTCTGATACACTGAAAGGCAAGCAGGGGCGTTTCCGTCAGAACCTTTTAGGTAAACGTGTGGATTATTCCGGTCGAACCGTTATTACCGTAGGATCTGAACTTCGACTCCACCAGTGTGGCATTCCAAAGAAAATGGCTTTGGAACTATTCAAACCGTTTATTTATAATTACCTTGAGCAAAAAGGCCTTGTCTCCACAGTTAAAAGCGCCAAGAAGATGGTTGAACGCGAAGAGACCGAAGTATGGGATGCACTTGAAGCTGTGGTAAAGGAATACCCGGTGATGCTTAACCGCGCGCCGACCCTGCATCGTCTTGGTTTTCAGGCGTTTGAACCGGTACTGATCGAGGGTAAGGCTATTCAGCTCCATCCGTTGGTGTGTCCGGCATTTAACGCGGACTTTGACGGTGATCAGATGGCCGTTCATGTCCCGCTCTCCCTGGAGTCCCAGCTGGAAGCCAGAGTTATGATGCTCTCCACCAACAACATTCTGTCCCCTGCAAACGGCCAGCCCATTATTGTTCCTACCCAGGACATCGTATTGGGTATTTACTATATGACCCGGGCAATGAACGGTAGGCAGGGAGAAGGTGTGACCTTTTCAAGCTTGGACGAGGTCCGCTTCGCCTTTGATGCGGGGGAGATCGATATCCACGCCAAAATCAAGGTGCGCATTGACGATGTGATCTATGATACCACCACCGGCCGGATTCTTTTGTGGGAAACCATCCCCGGTGACGTACTGTTAAAAATGAGCCGTATCAGAACCGAAAGCCTCGAAGATGCTGAAGCAGCCCTTGCTGAATTGAAGGCTGGTGAGGATTTCGATGCTGTCCTTGATAAATACGGGGATGAGGAAATTAAAAAGACCCGTGGGACAACAGGGCTTTTGGCACGCAAGGAATTCAAAAATATCTTTCAGGTCTCCGACGTCGTGGTGGAGCAGCTATACGGACTTAAGCAAGGACAATTCACAGATGTCCGGATGGTGGGTGAAAAGTACACCATTTTTAAAGTGGATGAAAGAACCTCTACCCTGCCATTCAGCCTGGTAAACAAGCTGATGGATAAAAAATCCATTGTAAAGCTCATTGACTATGCCTACAGAAATATCGGTTTAAAGGAAACCGTTATCCTTTCGGACCGCCTTAAGGATATTGGATATAAACATTCAACACTTGGCGGTCTGTCCATCTGTATTGATGACATGATCATTCCGGCGAATAAATGGGAGCTCATAGGTAAAGCCGAAAAAAATATCGAAGATATTAAAAACCAGTATTCAGAAGGTCTGATTACCCAGGGCGAGAAATACAATAAGGTGGTTGATATCTGGGCCCAGGCCACAGACGATATTGCCAACGCCATGATGGAAGTTATGAAGAATCCGCCCCAAAAAGAGGGGGCAGACAGTTCCGAAGAACTCAATGCGGTCTACGTTATGGCCGACTCCGGGGCCCGTGGTTCCAAGGATCAGATGCGTCAGTTGGCCGGTATGCGCGGGCTGATGGCTAAACCGTCCGGCGAGATTATTGAAAATCCCATCACGGCATGCTTTCGTGAAGGCTTGTCAGTACTTCAGTATTTTATCTCCACCCATGGCGCCAGAAAGGGGCTGGCTGATACAGCACTGAAAACAGCCAACTCGGGTTACCTTACCCGCCGTTTGGCTGATGTCGGCCAGGACTGCACGATTGTTGAACCTGATTGCGGAACCATCAACGGCATCGAAGTCGAAGCACTATATGAGGGTGGTGAAATTATTCAGACCCTTGGAGAGAGAATTCTTGGGCGTGTTACCCAGGAGGATATCCGTGACCCCTATTCGGATGAATTTATTGTGGCGTCCGACACGGAGCTTAATGAATCCCATGTGGCTAAAATTGAAGCCGCAGGTGTTCAGCGAGTGAAGATCAGGTCCGTATTGACATGCAACTCCAAACACGGTGTCTGCTCAAGATGCTACGGTCGTGACCTTGCCCATGGCACAACAGTGGAAATTGGCCAGGCCATTGGTATCGTAGCCGCCCAGTCCATTGGTGAGCCCGGTACCCAGCTGACCATGCGTACCTTTCACATCGGTGGTACGGCCTCCAGAAAGGTTGAGGTTGCAGAAATTAAGGCCCGTGTCGGGGGAATCTTAAAATTCAATGATGATATTCAGACCGTAACATCGGCCCAGGGCGACGTCATTGTCATGAACCGAAAAGGCGGCGGTGTGACCGTTGTCGGTGAGGAGGGCCGTGAACGTGCCAAGGAAAACGTTATCTATGGCGCCACCTTGCATGTCAAGAATGGCCAGCAGATTGAACCGGGTGATATTATAGCTTCCTGGGATCCCTTTACCACACCAATTATCACGGAGGTGTCAGGCCGGATCAGATTTGCGGACATTATTGTGGGAAATACGGTTCAGGAGCAGATTGACCCGGTTACCGGCAAGGTGTCAAGAACGATAATTGAAAGCAAGGATGTTGAGGTTCGGCCCAGGATAACCGTCAAGGATAAAGAGGGTAAGTCAGTTAAACTGCCGAACTCCAAAACCCCAGCCAGATATTACCTGCCCGTAAATGCTATTCTCACCGTTGATGAGGATGACAATATCATGGCCGGAGAGGTTATTGCCAAACTGCCGCGTGCCACCACAAAAACAAAAGACATCACCGGTGGTCTGCCAAGAGTTGCTGAGCTTTTTGAGGTCAGAAAGCCAAAAGATCCGGCTGTTCTGACTGAAATTGACGGATATGTTACTGTGGCAAAGGGGACTAAAGGGCGTCAGAAGGTAACGGTTAAACCCAGCGATGTCGGGGAGGCAAAAGAATACGCCATCCCCAAAGGCCAGCACGTATCTGTGTACGACGGTGATTATGTAAAGGCCGGAGACCCGCTAATCGCAGGTTCTGCCAATCCCCAGGATATTATGAATATCAAGGGTGAAGTGGCACTGGCTAAATACCTGGTTGACGAAGTTCAGGAAGTTTACAGGCTTCAGGGTGTACGAATCAACGACAAACACATTGAGGTTGTTATCCGCCAGATGATGCGCAGGGTTAAAGTAATTTCCACCGGAGATACCAATTTTATTCCGGATGAGCAGGTTGACCGAATTCTTTTTGAGGAAACCAACCGTAAAGTTGCCATGCAGGGCGGTGAGCCCGCCAAGGGCGAACCCTTGATTCTTGGTATTACCAAAGCGTCTTTATCCACTGACAGCTTTTTGTCAGCCGCATCTTTTCAGGAAACAACCAAAGTGTTGACCCTTGCTGCCATTGAGGGTAAGTATGACGGGCTCAAGGGACTGAAAGAGAACGTCGTTATGGGCCGACTCATTCCCGCAGGGACAGGTTTTCCAGGTTATCGCAATTTGGAAGTGGGGTATGGGGAATTTGCTGAAGTATAGAAAAATAAAAATAATGTTGACATTTTAAAAAAGTATAAGTAAAATTAAATATTTTGTCGTGTATGACGACCAATTAAGTTTGATGAAGGAGCGTGTGGAGAGATATGCCGACCATAAATCAATTGGTAAGAAATGGTAGAAAGAAATCTGAAAAAAAGGTTAGTACGCCTGCGTTGAAGGGCGGACCGCAGAAGCGCGGAGTCTGCACCAGGGTGTATACTTCTACTCCTAAAAAGCCGAACTCAGCTTTGCGGAAGGTTGCAAGAGTTCGTTTGACGACCGGTATGGAAGTCGCAGCCTATATTCCGGGTATGGGGCATAATCTCCAGGAGCACTCCGTTGTTCTGGTCAGGGGGGGGAGAGTAAAGGACCTTCCCGGTGTGCGCTATCATATTGTCAGGGGCGCCCTTGATACGCTGGGTGTGGATGATCGTCGTCAAGGACGTTCAAAATATGGTGCCAAACGTCCCAAGTGATCATGATGGGTTTTTAAGCATTCATATAAATAAAATCTAAATTTGGTGGATTTTTAAGATGGCGGAAAAAATTGTTTTTAAAGAAAGTTTCATGCAGGATGCCACGCAGGGGGAGAAGCTTGCTGCCAAGTTTGTCAACTGCGTTATGAAAGACGGCAAAAAGAATGCTGCCCGGAGCGTTGTGGCAACTGCGTTGATGATTGCTGAGGATAAAGTTGGCGAACCTGCTCTGGCAGTGTTTAAAAAAGCGATTGATAATATCAGGCCTTCAGTCGAAGTGAAATCAAGAAGGATCGGCGGGTCTACCTATCAGGTTCCTACTGATATTAAGCCCGGTCGTCAAACGGCTCTTGCCTTCAGGTGGCTTATCAATTTCAGCAGAAATCGTTCCGAAAAAGGGTTTGCAAATAAGCTTGCTGCTGAGTTGATGGACGCTTATAACGAGCGTGGTGGAGCAATCAAGAAAAGAGAAGATACACATAAAATGGCTGAAGCGAACAAGGCATTTGCCCATTTTAGGTGGTAGAAATTTAAAAATATCTTTGTAAACATTCCACAGGAGGAATACAGAAGATGGCTAAGGAGAAATTTGAGCGGAACAAACCGCATGTGAACATCGGAACAATTGGGCATATCGACCATGGTAAAACCACTCTGACTGCGGCGATAACCAAGCTTTGTGGTATGAAGGGTCATGCGGAATATGTTCCCTTTGATGAAATTGACAAGGCTCCGGAAGAAAGAGAGCGCGGCATCACCATTGCGACCGCCCATGTTGAATATGAAACCGACAACCGTCATTATGCGCATGTTGATTGCCCGGGCCATGCTGATTATATCAAAAATATGATCACCGGTGCTGCCCAGATGGATGGTGCTATTCTTGTTGTGTCCGCCGATGACGGCCCTATGCCCCAGACCCGTGAGCACATTTTGCTTGCCCGTCAGGTTGGTGTGCCCAAGATCGTTGTTTTTCTGAATAAATGCGACATGGTCGATGACGAAGAGCTGATTGAGTTAGTGGAAATGGAGCTGCAGGAGCTTCTTGATACCTATGAGTTCCCGGGTGATGAAACCCCGATCATTCGTGGTTCTGCACTTAAAGCTCTGGAATGTGAAAGTGTCGACGCAGAAGAAGCAAAGCCCATTTTTGAGCTTCTTGATACCCTTGACTCCTATGTTCCTGAGCCCGAGAGAGATACAGCAAAACCCTTCCTGATGCCCATCGAAGACGTATTCTCCATTTCTGGCCGCGGCACAGTTGTTACGGGTCGTATTGAACGTGGCATTATCAAGACCGGAGAAGAAATTGAAATCGTAGGTATCAGAGATACTGCCAAAACAGTATGCACCGGTGTTGAAATGTTCAGAAAGCTTCTGGATGAAGGCCAGGCTGGGGATAATGTTGGTTTGTTGCTGCGTGGTACGAAGCGTGACCAGGTTGAGCGTGGCCAGGTTGTTTGCAAGCCCGGAACTATTACTCCGCATACCAAGTTTAAAGCAGAAATGTACGCTTTGAGTAAAGAAGAAGGCGGTCGTCATACCCCGTTCTTTACCGGATACAGGCCCCAATTTTTCTTTAGAACCACCGATATTACGGGTGTTTTGACGCTTGACGAAGGTGTTGAAATGATTATGCCTGGTGATAATGCTACCATTAACGTCGAATTGATCAACCCCATCGCCATGGAAAAGGAGCTTCGTTTCGCTATTCGTGAAGGTGGCCGTACAGTTGGTGCCGGTGTTGTTGGTGAAATTGTAGAATAAGAAAGAACAATAACAATGTTGAAGACTAAAATAAGAATTAGGCTTAAAGCTTATGATCATAAGTTGCTTGATCAGTCTTCAGTAGATATTGTTGATACGGCAAGGAAGACCGGCGCCAGAATTGTGGGGCCGGTTCCCTTACCTACACGGATCAACAAGTTTACTGTGTTGCGTTCTCCTCACGTTAATAAAAAATCCCGTGAGCAGTTTGAAATCAGAACGCATAAAAGAATGATGGATATCCTTGAGCCTACACAGCAGACAGTGGATGCGTTGATGAAACTTGACCTGTCCCCAGGCGTGGATGTAGAAATTAAATTATAGCTCAATAACAGGGACATTATTATGATGAATGGATTGCTTGGAAAAAAAATCGGAATGACCAATGTGTTTGCCTCCGATGGACAGCTCGTTCCTGTTACAGTGCTGCAGGTTGGCCCCTGTGTCGTAACCCAGATTAAAACGGAAGAAACAGACGGGTATACAGCCTTGCAGCTTGGGTTTGATGAAAAGCCGGTTGAGCGCTTGAATAAACCCATTGCAGGGCATTTAAAGAAAGCAACGGAAAAGGGATTTCGGGTTTTAAGGGAATTCAGAAAAGAGTCGGTTGAAGATATAGAGTCTGGCGCCATCATCGGCGTTGATATGTTTTCCATTGGTGATAAAGTAACTGTGACCGGGATTTCAAAAGGGCGTGGTTTCCAGGGAACCATCAAGCGTCACGGATTTTCCAGAGGACCTGAAACCCATGGTAACCGAAATCACAGAAAGCCAGGTTCCATCGGTAACTCTGCATGGCCCGCAAAGGTAATCAAAGGAAAAAGATTACCTGGTCACCAGGGTGTTGATAAGGTAACGGTAAAAAATTTAATAATTGTAGATATTAAGCACAACGACAATCTTATCCTTGTAAAAGGAGCTGTTCCCGGTTTTAAAACGGGTGTTGTTGAGGTGCGCAAAGCTGATGTAAAAAAATAAAACAGTTTTTGAAGCCGTGTTTGAGCATTGAGATAAACACGGCAGAACATCAGTCTAATTAAATAGACTAATAGCGGCTATGGGTATTGCATGTATTTCGCAGTGATGCATAGTCGATCAAAATTGAAGAGGAAGAATAATGGCTGCTGTAGATGTATTAAACAGTGCAGGCGCTAAAGTGTCTGAAGTTGAGCTGCCTGACGAAATTTTCAGCATACCGGTCAAAACAAGTGTTCTTCACGAAGTCGTTCGGTCCCAGCTCGTTTCAAAACGAGAAGGGACCGCTGCGTCTAAGACCAGGGGTATGGTTTCGGGTTCAACAAGGAAATTATTTAGGCAAAAAGGAACCGGGAACGCCCGGGCCGGAAGCATAAAATCACCTCTGCGCAAAGGTGGTGGTGTTATCTTTGGCCCCAGCCCAAGATCCTATGAAATAAGAGTTCCCAAAAAAGTCAGAAAGCTCGCGCTTAAAATGGCTCTAAGCTCAAAGGTTTCTGACAGCCAACTTTTTGTCATTGATTCGCTGGAACTCGAAGATATCAAAACAAAGGTGTTGGCTAATATACTTTCAGTACTGAATCTTGATGATCTTCTTATTGTTTCAGACACCGACGATACAAAACTTGCTCTGTCCTCCAGAAACATTCCGGATGTTAAGGTGATTAAAACCGAAGGTCTTAATGTGTATGACATTTTAAAGTTTAAAAACCTTCTGATCGTTGAATCCAGCATTGAAAACATCAAAGGGAGATTGAGCTAAGATGATTGAATATGACATTCTTCGTGGACCTGTGGTTACTGAAAAAACCACCCTTCAAAGAGAGTTGCTTAACCAGGTTACTTTTAAAGTGGCTAAGGATGCCAACAGGGTTGAAATAAAAAATGCTGTTGAAAAAGCGTTCAATACCCAGGTCAAGCAGGTCAGAACCGTACAGGTCAAAGGCAAAGTAAAGCAGCGTGGCAGAATTATCGGCAAAAGAAAAGATTGGAAAAAAGCCGTTGTCACCCTGATGCCCGGACAACGAATTGATTTTTTTGAAGGTGTGTAAAGAGGTATTGATATGTCAACAATAGTTAAGACCAAGCCGACATCTCCGGGAAGACGCGCTCAAGAGTATCTTTCTTTTGAAGAAATTACAAAAGAAAGCCCTGAACGCAGGCTGACTAAAAATCTCAATAAACGGTCCGGCCGAAATTCCTACGGAAGAATTACCGCTAAACACAGAGGCGGTGGTGCTAAGAAAAAATATCGTATTATTGATTTCAAGCGGGACAAAGATGGTATCCCGGCCAAGGTTTCAGCAATTGAATATGATCCGAATAGATCTGCACGAATTGCTCTTCTGACCTACGCTGACGGAGAGAAAAGATACATTCTGGCGCCCCTTGATATCAAGGTAGGTGATATCCTTGAAACCGGTCCTGATGCTGACATCAAACCCGGTAATTGTCTGCCGCTTGAGAATATTCCCACCGGTACCAGAATTCATAACATAGAATTGAAACAGAACAAGGGTGGGCAGATTGTCAGAAGCGCCGGCGGATACGCCCGTCTCATGGCTAAAGAAGGTACCTATGCCCAGGTTCTGCTTCCCTCCGGTGAAGTCCGCATGATTCATCTTAAATGTAAAGCCACTGTCGGACGTGTGGGAAATGAAAAACACAGCGACGTAAGTATTGGTAAAGCCGGACGTAGTAGATGGCTTGGAAAACGGCCCTCTGTTCGTGGTGTTGCCATGAACCCGGTGGATCATCCCATGGGTGGTGGCGAAGGGCGTTCTTCTGGTGGTCGTCAACCCTGTTCTCCATGGGGTGTGCCTGCCAAGGGTAAAAGAACCCGCAACAACGCCAGAACAGATCTTTTTATTGTTAAAAGAAGGGCTAAAAGGAAATAGGTGATAAATTATGCCAAGATCATTAAAAAAAGGACCCTATATTGCGTCTGAGCTTCTGAAAAAGGTTTTAGGAGGTCAGAAGTCCAACAGTAATAAAGTTATCAAGACCTGGTCGCGCCGTTCCACAATATTACCTGAAATGGTCGGCACCACCCTTGCTGTTCATAACGGGAAAAAATTTATTCCTGTTTTTGTTACGGAAAACATGGTGGGGCATAAACTTGGTGAATTTTCACCCACAAGAACTTATTGGGGTCATGCCGCAGATAAAAAAGCAAAACGCTGATCTGCCGTGATTTAGAGGGAATTTAAGATATGGAAGTTAAAGCGACTACAAGATATGCAAGAATTTCACCGTTAAAGCTTCGGCTGCCCATCAGCGAAATCAAGGGCAAAAACGCGGGACAGGCGCTGACTCTCTTGAAGTTCATGCCTTTAAAGGCTGCAGGTATAATGTATAAAACTCTGCAGTCTGCCGTTGCCAATGCTGAACATAACAACGAGATGGATGTGGATAAACTGGTAGTGAAAAATGTGGTTGTCGATCATGGACCATCCATGAAAAGGTTCAGGCCGCGGGCAAGGGGAAGAGCTGCCCGTATTCTAAAAAGAACCAGTCATATAACAGTGGTTGTAGAAGAAACCGTCTAGACAAGGAGGAAAAAGGCTTGGGCCAGAAAGTAAATCCTACCGGATTAAGATTAGGCATCATCAGGACCTGGGATTCCCGTTGGTACGCCGACAAAGAGTATGCAAGCTTTGTTGAAGAAGATTTCAAAGTAAGAAAATTTTTGAAACAGAAATTATACCACGCCGGAATTTCCAAGATTGAGATTGAGCGGTTTTCCAAACAGATCAGGCTTAGAGTTTTTGCAGCCAGACCAGGTATCATTATCGGCAAAAAAGGTGCAGAGATTGCCTTGCTGAAAAGTGAACTTGAAAAAATGCTCAATCCTGAAGTGCTGATTGATATTAAAGAGGTCAGAAGACCTGAAACCGATGCACAGCTTGTGGCAGAAAATATTGCAAGCCAACTAGAAAAACGCATCGCTTTTAGACGAGCAATGAAAAGAAGTGTTTCCTCTGCCATGAGATTTGGTGCAAAGGGTATCAAAATCATTTGCTCCGGTCGTCTGGGTGGTGCTGAAATGGCCAGAACCGAATGGTACAAGGAAGGCAGAATTCCGTTGCATACGCTTAGAGCAGATGTGGATTACGGATTCATTGAAGCCAAGACCACCTATGGACTCATCGGTATTAAGGTGTTCATATTCAAGGGTGAAGTTTTAAGCCCTGGTGAACAGACTCTGGCAACTAATTAGAGGGTATAAGGAGAAATTAGCAAATGCTGAGTCCCAGAAATATAAAGTTCCGTAAACAGTTTCGCGGTAGAACCAAAGGAACTCCCACGCGTGGAAATACGCTTAGCTTTGGAGATTTTGGACTTCAGGCAGTGGAATGCGGTTATGTGAATGCACGACAGATTGAGGCCGCCAGGGTTGCGATGACCAGAAAGGCAAAAAGGCAAGGTAAGAGCTGGATTCGTTTCTTTCCTGACCATCCCATTACCAAGAAACCGGCTGAAGTCAGGATGGGTAAAGGTAAAGGTGCAACTGACGCTTGGGTGGCAAGGGTAAAACCTGGCAAAATTCTCTATGAAATGGAAGGTGTTGACAGAGAATTGGCCAAAGAGGCCTTAAGGCTGGCCGCCAGAAAACTTTCCGTGAAAACTCGGTTTGTGGAAAGGAGAAAATAATGTTAAAGGCCAGTGAAATTAGAGAGATGGATGCAGGCCAGATTAAAGATAAAATCGTTGAGCTCAAAAAGGAACTTTTTAATCTTCGTTTCCAGAATAATGTTGGTCAGCTCTCGAATACAGCCAATCTGTCCGGTGTAAAAAAAGACATCGCCAGACTTTACACGATTTCCAAAGAAATGAACGTTAAAATTAGCTAATTAAGAGTATCGATATGGAAACTACAAAAAAAAATAAAAAAGAGCTGATTGGTCTGATCGTGTCCGACAAGATGGATAAGTCCGTGGTGGTCAGGGTTGAAAGATTTGTACAGCATAAGGTGTATAAAAAATTCATCAAACGCTACAAAAAATATCAAGCCCATGATGAGAAAAATGAATGCAGAATTGGTGACGAAGTCAAAATTATCGAAACCAGGCCGCTGAGTAAACACAAACGGTTTAGGATCACTGAAATTGTTAATAAAGCGGTTTAGAGTCCAAGGAGTTGAATAATGATTCAAAGTGAAACCAGACTGACAGTCGCTGACAATTCAGGCGCCAAGGAACTGTACTGCATTAAAGTTCTTGGCGGTTCTAAAAGAAGATACGCCACCATCGGAGACGTTATTATCGTTTCCGTTAAAGAGGCTATTCCCAACTCAAAAGTCAGCAAGGGAGATGTAGTCCGGGCCGTTATTGTCAGAACCACAAAAGAAATTTCCCGGCCCGACGGATCATCCATCCGTTTTGATGATAATTCCGCTGTTGTAATTAACAAAAATAATGAGCCGGTGGGAACCCGTATCTTCGGACCGGTGGCAAGGGAACTTCGCGCCAAGCGTTTTATGAAGATCATTTCCCTTGCACCGGACGTACTTTGATCCAAGGCCAGGGAGACAAAATTAAGTCATGAAAATAAGAATAAAAAAAGACGATAAAGTCAAGGTATTGACCGGCAAGGACAAAGGAAAAATCGGAAAGGTACTCAAAGTTGTGAAAAAGACCAATCGAATTGTTGTTGAAAACATCAATGTGGTCAAGGTTCACCAGAGTCCTTCCCAGGCAAACCCCCAGGGGGGAATTGTTGAAAAACCCATGCCCATGGATATATCTAATCTTATGCTGATGTGCAATTCCTGTGTAAAACCGACCCGTATCGGAATTAAACAACTGGAAGGTGGAAAACGGGTAAGAGTCTGCAAAAAATGCAATCAACAGATAGACTCATAACACCTATAGTCGGAGAAAATAAATGACTACGCTTAAGGAAAAGTATACCAATGAAGTGGCTCCCGCACTGACGGAGGAGTTTAAGTACACTAATCAGTGCCAGGTGCCCAAATTGGAAAAAATTGTACTGAATATGGGTCTTGGCGAGGCGGTCAGAAACCCGAAAATTGTTGAAACAGCAGCCCAGGAACTTGGATTGATTGCGGGCCAGAAAGCCGTTATCACCCGTGCAAAAAAACCCATTGCAAATTTTAAATTGCGGGCGGATCTTCCCATTGGCTGTAAAGTAACTCTTAGACGGGAAAAAATGTATGATTTTCTTGACAGACTGATCAACATTGCACTTCCCCGTGTAAGGGATTTTAAAGGAATTTCAGGGAAAGCATTTGATGGCCGCGGTAATTACAGTTTAGGTATCACGGAACATATCATTTTTCCTGAAATTGATTATGATAAGACCGACGCTATCAAGGGCCTCAATGTAACGGTTGTCACCACAGCCCAAACCGATGAAGAAGGAAAAGCATTTCTTAAATTAATGGGAATGCCCTTTAAAAACTAAGGACCTAAGGAGGAAGATCGTTTGGCTAAAAAAGCTTTAATCGCAAAGGCACAAAGGAAACCCAAATTCGGTGTCCGGTCTTATAATAGGTGCCCCTTATGCGGTAGACCACGTGCATTTATCAGAAAAGCTGGTATCTGCAGAATCTGTTTTAGAACCCTTGCCTCACAGGGTAAGCTGCCGGGCGTAACCAAGTCTTCTTGGTAATCAATCCAGATTCTAACGATTATTTAAATATCAGCTTATTTAAGGAGAATTTATAATGGCAACTAGTGATCCCATTGCAGACATGCTGACCATAATCAGAAATGGTGGTAAAGCCGGTCTGGCCAAGGTGGATATCCCCGGATCAAAGATCAAACTCGAAATGGTGCGGGTGCTGAAGGAACAAGGGTATATCAAAGATTACAAATATCTAGAAGACCAGACTCAGGGTGTTATCAGGGTGGCCTTGAAATATGTTTCAGAAGGCGAACCAACTATTTTTGGTATACAGCGTGTTAGCAAACCCTCGTGCAGAGTGTATGCTAAATCAAAAAATCTCAAGCCGGTATTAAATGGCTTAGGTATTTCCATCATTTCTACTTCTAAGGGGTTGATGACCGACAAGCAGGCAAAAGAAGCGAAGGTCGGCGGTGAAATTCTTTGTAACGTTTGGTAAGACAGGAGCTATAATATGTCCAGAATAGGAAAAAAGCCGGTTCAGCTTCCCGATAAGGTTCAAATCACCCTTGATGGAGATACCATCAATGTCAAAGGGCCTAAAGGCAGTCTTGACCGTAAACTGCATCCGGCAGTGAATATTGAAGTTTCAAACCAGGTGTTGAATGTTACCACCGACACCTCTGATAAAAAGAAAGTGGCCCTGCAGGGACTTTATAGGTCTCTTATTTTTAATATGGTGCACGGCGTCACACAAGGTTATGAGAAAAAATTGGTACTATCCGGTATTGGGTACCGTGCTGAAACCAAAGGAAACAATCTGATACTGTCTGTGGGTTACTCAAACCCTGTGGATTTTGCCCTTCCAGACGGTGTGACAGCAGCGGTTGACAAAAACGTCGAAGTTACCCTTGCCGGTATTGATAAAGAGCTTTTGGGCCAGGCAGCAGCAAATATCAGAGCTATTAGACCTCCCGAGCCTTACAAAGGTAAAGGCATTATGTATGCTGACGAAAGAATTATCAGAAAAGCAGGTAAAACTGCTGGTAAAGATTAATAGGTGGGGAATATAGATTATGGCAAATACATCACCAAGGCTGGTTGCTCGGCTTAAAAGAAAAAAACGGATTAGGAAAAATATATTTGGTAATCAGGAACGTCCTCGATTGAGCGTTTTTAGAACAGCCAAACATATTTATGCGCAGGTTATTGACGACACCAAAGGCACGACATTGGTTGCAGCGTCAACCCTTGACAAAGAATATAAAGACGCCCCTGTTGAGGGAAAAAAGCTGGATGTTGCAAAAGCGGTGGGCAACCTTATTGGCAAAAGGGCAATGGATAAAGGAATCAGAAAAGTCGTTTTTGACCGAAATGGTTTCCTTTTTCATGGACGAGTAAAAGCACTTTCTGACGGGGCCCGGGAAGCCGGTCTTGAATTCTAATTAAGGAGGAACACCCTTGGCAAGACAACAACAGCAGGTGGAAGAAACGGGTCTGATCGATAAAGTCGTCAGAATTAACCGTGTTGCGAAGGTCGTTAAAGGTGGCCGGAATTTTACCTTTACGGCCTTGGTTGTAGTAGGGGATGGCGAAGGCAGCGTGGGCTACGGACTGGGTAAAGCCCAGGAAGTTCCAGAAGCCATTAGAAAGGGAATGGATAAAGCCAAACGGAATATGAAAAAGGTCGCCATCCTGAATGGCACTGTTCCCTTTGAAGTTTTGGGCCACGCTGGGTCAGGCAGGGTTCTGCTCAAACCGGCGTCCCCAGGTACAGGGTTGATTGCCGGCGGCGGAATCCGTGCGGTCCTTGAAGCAGCTGGCGTAACAGATATTTTGACCAAGTGTATTGGTTCCCACAACACTCAAAATATTGTAAGAGCCACAATGGCCGGCCTCCAGTCCTTGTGTACCAAGGAGGAAGTTGCCAAAAGACGCGGACTTAAACCTGAAGAAATATAAAGAGACGGACAATGGCTGATAGAATCAGAATTACTCAGATAAGAAGTACCATCGGCCGTCCAGCAAAGCATGGACGGATTATTCGCTCCCTGGGCATCAAGCGGATGCACTACACTGTGGAGCACGATAATACACCTGTTATTATGGGGCAGGTGAAAAAAGTTTCACACCTGGTGAAAGTAGAGGAGGTTTAGGATGCAGTTACACGATCTGGCTCCTGCTCCCGGCAGCAGAAAAAATAGAAAAAGAATTGGGCGGGGACCCGGTTCTGGTATGGGCAAAACTTCAACCAAAGGTCATAAAGGACTTAAGGCACGTTCCGGTGGTTCTGTCCGGCCCGGGTTTGAAGGCGGTCAAATGCCGATCTACAGGCGGCTCCCCAAACGCGGTTTTAAAAATTATATGTTTAAAACCTATAACGCCGTGCTTAATATTAAGGATCTTGAGCGATTTGAAGATGGGGCTGAAATTACAGAAGCCGTTCTTCGTGAAGCCGGTCTTGTGAAAGGTTCTGTGGACGGTATCAAAATCCTTGGAGATGGTGAAATCTCCAAAAAAATAGTCCTGAGAAAAATCCTGGTTTCCCAGAAAGCCAAGGAAAAAATAGAAACTGCCGGTGGCACCATAGAATAAGTGTCCAGGTATAAGGAAAAGTCCAGATGATCCAGAACAGCTACCAGAATATGCTCAAATTGCCGGAACTGAAGCGGAAGCTTTTGATAACGTTAGCCTTACTTTTCGTTTACCGGGTTGGGGTGCATGTTCCAACTCCCGGTATTGACGGGGCGGCACTGGAATCTTTTTTTGCATCGGCGTCGGGTACTTTATTCTCCATGTTCAATATGTTCTCGGGTGGTGCACTGCAGCGGCTTTCTATTTTTGCCCTGGGTATTATGCCTTATATCAGTGCATCCATTATTCTGGAACTTATGACTGTGGTTATTCCCTATCTTGAACAGCTTAAGAAAGAGGGGGACGCCGGCCGTAAAAAGAAAACGCAGTTAACCCGTTATGGTACTGTAATTTTAAGCGCTATACAGGGTTTTGGTATTGCTGTTGGCCTTGAATCCATGACATCGCCTGCCGGAATCCCCATTGTACCATACACAGGGTGGGGATTCAGACTGATCACAATCATCACCCTGACGGCTGGGACCGCATTTATTATGTGGCTTGGTGAACAGATTACCGAGAGGGGGATCGGCAATGGCATCTCTTTGATCATTTTTGCCGGTATTGTTGCCAACATGCCGTCAGCTGGTATTAAGATGGGACGGCTTTTGAGCACAGGTGAGATGGGACTGTTTTCAACCATTATTTTGGTTGTTCTGATGGTTGGCGTGGTTGCTGCTATTATCTTCATGGAACTTGCCCAACGCAGAATACCGGTCCACTATGCCAAACGAGTGGTCGGTAGAAAGATGTATGGCGGACAGACATCGCATCTACCGCTCAAAATAAATACATCAGGCGTTATTCCACCTATTTTCGCATCTTCCATCATCATGTTTCCTACTACGCTGGCCCAGTTCATCAATCTACCGGTCATGCAGACAGTGGCAGGCATGTTCAGCCCAGGAACAATCTGGTATTACCTGTTATATGTTGGTTTTATCATTTTCTTCTGTTTTTTTTATACCGCAGTTCAGTTCAACCCTGAAGATGTAGCCGAAAATATGAAAAAGAACGGTGGGTATATCCCTGGCATTCGTCCGGGAAAAAGAACAGCTGAGTATATTGACAGAGTGCTCACAAGAATTACTGTGGGCGGTGCGGTTTATGTCTCGGCAGTTTGCGTGTTACCCACCATTTTGATGAATAAGTTTAATGTACCTTTTTATTTCGGCGGGACAGCTCTGCTGATTGTTGTTGGTGTTGCTATTGATACCATTTCCCAGATAGAGTCCCATTTGATTACCAGCAATTATGATGGTTTCCTGGGACGCTCCGGGAGTAAGCGGATTAAAAGCCGGTCCTGATACGGCACCACAAAGGAGAAAAATTTAATTATGGCAAAAGAAGAGCCCATCAAAGTAGATGGTAAAGTCCTTGAAACGCTTCCCAATGCCATGTTCAAGGTTGAGTTGGAAAATAAACATGTTCTGCTGGCACATATTTCCGGGAAAATGAGGATGCATTTTATCAAGATACTTCCCGGTGACAGGGTGACCGTTGAGATTTCACCCTATGACTTAAGCCGAGGCAGAATTACCTACCGGTATAAATAAATCCGGCAGGTGAATAAAAAAGAATTAGTGCATACTGAAATAATCAGATGAGGAGCAGTTAGATGAAAGTCAGAGCATCAGTAAAAAAAATCTGTAGGGACTGCAAAGTCATTAAAAGGCGCGGTGTCATCAGAGTTATTTGTGTAAACAAGCGCCATAAACAGCGTCAGGGATAGGAGGATAGAAAAATTTGGCACGTATAGCTGGAGTTGACTTACCAAGAGATAAGCATGCGTGGATCGCTTTAACCTATATCTATGGTATTGGGCGTAGCAGGTCTTTGCATATACTTGAAAAAACAGGCATTGAGCCTACAATCAAAGCCAACGATCTCACCGAAGAACAGGTCAATGAAATCAGAAAGGTCATTGATTCCGAGTTCAAGGTGGAAGGTGAGCTGCGTTCTGAAGTATCCATGAACATAAAACGGTTGATGGATCTTGGATGTTACAGAGGGTTGCGTCATCGTAAAGGCCTGCCCTGCCACGGGCAACGGA
Source organism: uncultured Desulfobacter sp. (assembly GCF_963665355.1). Lineage (GTDB taxonomy): Bacteria > Desulfobacterota > Desulfobacteria > Desulfobacterales > Desulfobacteraceae > Desulfobacter. The sequence continues at coordinate 571,375 of NZ_OY762229.1, read as the reverse complement.
CCAGTACCAACGCCAGAACCAGAAAAGGTCCTAAACGCGCGGCAGTGAAGAAGAAGAAGTAGGACTTAAATAATAAGGGATAACAATTATGGCGAAAAAATCTAAAAAGGTCGTTGCCAAAAAGCGGGTTAAAAAAAATATATCAACCGGCATTGTGCACATTCAGTCTACCTTTAACAATACCATTGTGACCATTGCAGATGAAAACGGCAATACAATTTCCTGGTCATCCGCCGGAATGCAGGGGTTCAAAGGATCCAGAAAATCAACTCCTTTCGCAGCCAAACTGGTTGCAGAAGATGCCGGAGCCAAGGCAATGGAACATGGTCTGAAAAATGTCGGAGTCTTCGTTAAAGGCCCTGGACCAGGAAGAGAATCTGCACTTCGGGCACTTCATGCACTGGGATTTAATATTTCCATGATCAAGGATGTGACGCCGGTACCGCATAACGGTTGCCGCCCACCCAAAAGAAGACGTGTATAAAATTGTTTGAACGAACATTGATTCAATTCGGATCATCCCAAAAAATTTGTATCTCTTACAGCTTAACGGATGTTGCAGGCAAAATTGGGGGAGTCTTGAATTTGTGTAAATTTTTATTCAAACATGAAACTATTTCAATTATTTCGGAAAAGAAATTAATCCGAGAATTTTTTTAACGTGTAAACTTTATCTAAAGTGATAAAGGAGGAAACTTGGCCAGATATAGAGGATCTGTCTGCAGGCAATGCAGACGTGAAAATATAAAGCTTTTTTTAAAAGGGGACCGTTGTTTTTCAGATAAATGCAGCTTTGACAGAAGAGGGTTTCCTCCTGGTGAGCATGGTCAGAAAAGAGCAAAACAATCAGATTACGGCATGCAGCTTCGTGAAAAACAAAAAGTAAAAAGGATTTATGGCGTATCTGAAAAACAATTTAGAAATGCATTCAAGAGAGCTGACCGTCAAAAAGGCATCACCGGTATAAATTTGTTGACATTACTTGAAACCCGGTTAGATAATACCGTATTTAGACTTGGATTCGTAAATTCCAGAAACCAGGGTCGTCATTTTGTTCGTCACAATCATTTTACTGTAAACGGCAAAAAGGTTAATATCCCGTCTTATCAGGTAAAAAAAGGGGATGTTATCGAACTTTGTGAAAAAAGCAGAACGATTCAAGCCATTACAGACTCTCTGGACGCGATTGTTAGACGCGGTATTCCACAGTGGCTTGAAATTAACAAAGACAGTTTTAAGGGTGAAATAAAAGGCCTTCCTGCACGGGAAGATATTTCACTGCCGATTCAGGAACAGTTGATCGTCGAGCTCTATTCAAAATAGGTTTATCATATACATGATTTACCAAATTATCTATTCAGGAGATTTAAATGTCATCTGAAAATCTTGCATATGTTAACTGGCGAGAGATGATCAAGCCGGAAAAGCTTGATGTTACCACAACTTCCACCTATGGCAAGTTTGTGTGTGAACCCCTCGAAAGAGGATACGGGATCACCATTGGTAATTCACTTCGGCGAATTATTTTGTCATCAATTTATGGTGCAGCTATAGTCTCCGTGAAATTCGATGATGCACTTCACGAGTACAGCGTTATTTCGGACATCAGAGAGGATGTGTCCGAGATCATTCTTAATTTAAAAGAATTAAAGCTCAAAGTCGACGATCCAGAGGAAAAAATACTGACCCTTAATGTCACCGGCGAGGCCGAAGTTACCGGGGCAGACATCGTCAGTCCGGACGGCCGGGTTAAAATTCTTAACCCGGCACAGCATATTGCCACGGTAAATAAAAATGGGAAACTCAATATTGTCATGGTCGTAAAAACCGGCAAGGGGTACGCCCTGTCATCAGCGAACAAGGATGACGATGCACCCATCGGAACCATCCCCATTGATTCAGCGTTTTCTCCCATTAAACGTGTAAAATACGTGGTGGGCACATCACGTATTGGTCAAAAGACCGACTATGACAAACTGACATTTGAAGTCTGGACAGACGGCAGTGTCACACCTGATGATGCCGTCGCCTACGGAGCAAAAATCCTTAAGGAACAGATGAATCCATTCATCAATTTTGATGAAGAACTTGAACCCGATGAATCGGAATATAAAGCCGATGAAGGCGAAAAAGGATTCAATGAGAATATCTATCGTTCCGTAGATGAGCTCGAACTTTCGGTCCGCAGTTCAAACTGCCTTAAAAATGCCAGAATCCATACTATTTACCAGCTTGTCCAGAAAACTGACAGCGAGATGCTCAAGACAAAAAATTTCGGTCGAAAATCACTCAACGAAATCAAAGAAGTGCTTCATTCAATGGACTTGTCTTTAGGGATGGACCTTGAAGGAATCGAGCCGCCGGAAGATGTGAATACTCAGGAAGGAGAATAAATACCATGAAGCATAGAAAATCCGTATTAAAGCTGAACAGAACCAGCGCCCATAGAAAGGCGATGTTTAGGAACATGGTAACTTCTCTGTTCAAACACAGCAGCATCAAAACCACAGAGGCTAAAGCCAAAGGCCTTCGAAAAATTGCCGATAAAATGATTACCCTGGCCAAACGGGGGGATCTTCATGCCAGACGTCAGGCCTTGGCGGTAATCCGTGAAAAAGATGTTGTGCATGCCCTTTTTGAAGAGGTTGCAGAGAAGTTTAACTCAAGACATGGTGGATACACCAGAATTACCAAACTAGGACCAAGAAAAGGGGATGTTGCTCCCATGGTTCAGATTGAACTGATCACCGATTAATTAAAATTCAAGAGTGGGTATGGCTTAACCATGCTCATTCTTAATAATCGTCAGTTTTTAAAAAGCTTTGACAGTATCATTCGATTTCTGTCAAAGCTTTTTTTATTTAGTGATAGGACGGCTTGAAGAGGGGCACTATTTTGCCCATACAATCAAGCGAACAACTATGCATTTAAGATTTTTGTTCGGGGTCGGGTCTACCAAAACCCATGTTTGGCTCTTAAAAAATCACCCATGCTAAAAGGAGGTTCCTATCGTGTTCGTTTAATGGTATTCTCATATTTTTAATGGGTTATTCAACTGCAGCTAAACAAACAAGGAGGCCGGAAAATGGATACAGCCAGACTGCTTGAGCCGTTTAAGCATAACAACAAACGAATCACTGTTTTAACAGGAGCCGGTATTTCAGCGGAAAGCGGAATCCCGACATTTCGCGGACCTGAAGGATATTGGACTGTGGGATCAAGAGAGTATCGGCCTGAACAGATGGCCACCCACAGCATGTTTACCCAAAACCCCTGGGAAGTATGGGCCTGGTATCTTTACCGGCAAACCGTGTGTAGAAATGCAGAACCCAATTCTGGCCATAGAGCCATTGTCCGGATGGAAGAGATTTTCAAAGACAGGTTTTGTCTTATCACCCAGAATGTGGATGGTCTTCATTTGCGTGCCGGCAACAGCTCTGAACGAACCTTTCAGATTCACGGTAACATCAATTATTTAAGGTGTTCAGGGGAGTGCACCCCAGCCCTTTTTGATTTCCCCAAGGGCATAACAGACAAAGAAAAAGATGATCCGGTCACCGAGGAGGAAAAAGATCTTTTGACCTGTTCCAGGTGCGGCAGCCTTTTCCGGCCCCATATCCTCTGGTTTGACGAATGTTACAACGAAACCTGGTACAAGGCCGAATCTGCCATGGGATGGGCCACGTCCACTGATCTGCTCCTGGTGGTGGGTACGGCCGGGGCCACCAACCTTCCCATGCAGATCGGCATGATGGTTGCCCGAAATCCTGAAGCGGTCATCGTGGACATTAATCCGAGCGATAATCCTTTCAGGCAGTTTGCTGCCCGGCACGACCGGGGGATTGTCTTTGACGGGTCTGGTGGTGAATTTTTACCCCAACTGTTATCCATTTGGGACACATAAAAATCTTTTATAATGTAGTCTGCAAGTTTTTCCCGGCTGGTTGTTCCCCTAGTGATTCCTATCTATCTGCCGACCGGGAGAATTTAAAACCTTTGATCTCTCCTGCTTCAACTGAAATAATCATTTACATCTAAAAATCATATTTTTACATACTGTAAAAGAATGTGACAGGTGACAGCCTTTTTGTCCATCTGTCATGTTCTTTGTATTATCGTATTATTTCAACTCATTAACTGCTGTTTCGACATCCTTCCTTTCGTTGGCATATATCTTGATATCCTTGTGATTATAAAAAATTAAGCCGGATGAAACGGCCACACAGGAGCCTTTGATATGATGCACGAATCTATATCTGACAGAAAAGAATTTTATCAAGTCCTCACACGAAATATCCGAATCCGAATCCTTCTCGTCTCCATTATCCCCATGATGCTGACCCTGGGCATCTTGTGCTGGCAGTTTCACCGGGCCTATTCTGAAAAGATCCAGGCCCACATCTGTGAACTGGTGCTCAAGCATACCCAGAACATTGATGCATTTCTTACGGAAAAACTTGCGAATATCCGTTATCTGGCCAAGTTGCTGCCTACCACAGATCCCGAGATGGCTCAGAAGTTTTTGACATCACAACTGACTGAACTCAAAAGCGAATATGGAAATGTGTTTACGGATTTGGGGCTTGTGGATTCGGACGGGATCCAACTTGCCTATGAAGGTCCTTTTCGTCTTATTAATGCCGATTACAGCAAAGCCACCTGGTTTTTAAAGGCCATGGACAGTCCTTATTATATTTCTGATGTGTTTGCAGGGCTTCGGGGGCACCCCCATTTTATTCTGGCCGTCAAGCTCTCAGCCCAGGGCCGCACCTATATTTTAAGATCCACCATTAATATTACAGCCTTTAACAGTCTGGTGGAAAATGTACAGATCGGCAAAACAGGTACAGCATTTATTGTCAATTCCAAAGGAGAGCTCCAGACCCATCCCCGCATGGGCACCACAGAAATCGTCTCTTCTTTTATTGCCGATCCGACCATTTTCAAAGATAAGAATACCCTCATTCTCAAGCATAAAAATGACCAGGGCAAGAATTGCCTGTATGCCTTGACCCTGTTTACAACAGTGGACTGGCGCATGGTATTTCGTCAGGATGCCGGGGATGCGTTAAGGGATATGTGGGAAGCCGAAATACTCACCCTTGTCATATTCCTGTTGGGATGTGTAGCCATAGTATCAGTTTCTTTTACACTCTCCAGGAATCTTGTCAAACACATCGCCAAGACAGATCGAAAAAATGAAGCCATGAACCAGCAGGTGGTGGAAAGCGGTAAATTAGCCTCCATTGGCAGGCTTGCTGCGGGCATTGCCCATGAAATCAACAATCCTGTGGCCATCATGGTGGAAGAGGCTGGATGGATGAGCGATCTTCTGGAAGAGGAATCCGGGATGACCTCGGACAACAGGAGTGAGTTTGACAGGGCTATTAAACAAATTACAACCCAAGGCCGGCGCTGCAAGGATATTACTCATAAATTGTTGAGTTTTGCCCGAAAAAGTGATGCCACGGTGGCAGATATCGACATCAATGACACCATCCGGGAAATCGTCGGACTTACAGCTCAGATGGCCAGATATAACAATGTCACCATCTCCACCCAGCTAACGCCTGGATTACCATTTATCCGCTTCTCCCCGTCTGAACTTCAGCAGGTCATTTTAAACCTGACTAACAACTCCATTGATGCCATGGACAAAGACGGCGGCACTGTTGAAATCGTAACCGGCATTAATGACCAGGACAATAATATGATTGAAATTAAAGTGGAAGACAACGGACCGGGCATCCCCGCCCAATACCTGGACCGAATTTTTGAACCGTTTTTTACCACCAAGGCCGTGGGAAAAGGCACAGGGTTAGGCCTTTCCATCTGTTACGGCATTATTCAGAAAATGGGCGGTACGATTGAAGTTGAAAGCCAGGTGGGGCAGGGCACCAGTTTTTTAATCCAGCTGCCCGTCAATGCCCGCCAGACGGCTAAACCGTAAACAAATAATACGGCCGCGGCCATGGGTTGACCTGGTTTAGGAATAATCAGGCTCAATCCTCAACAGAATATAATTGGAGCTTAGCAAGTTATTGGAACTGCCAAACAAACCTTTAAACCATTTTGGGAGACTTTGTAGATGAAACTTTTATTTGTAGATGATGAAAAAGCCTTTCTGGACACCCTGATTAAACGGCTCGAAAAACGCGAACTCAACGCAGATGCCGTTTATGACGGACAATCAGCCATAAATTTTCTGGCAGAAAATCCCAGTACGGATGTGGTGGTTCTTGACGTGAAGATGCCCGGCATGGACGGACTTGAAACACTGCAGGCCATTAAAAACGAGAATCCGCTTGTGGAAGTGATCATGCTCACGGGCCATGCCACAGTGGACAATGCCATTGAAGGGATGAAACGCGGTGCCTTTGATTATCTGATGAAGCCCTGCAATCTGGAAGAGCTTGTGGCCAAGATTGAAGAGGCGGCAACCAAAAAATTTAAACATGAAGAAAAGATCATGGAGGCCAGGGCCAAGGAAATTACAGGCCGCATGGTATAGAAAAATGAAAGACACCCTTTCACCCCATACTCGCCTGCTGATCGTGGATGATGAACAAGGCTTTGTGGATGTGTTGACCAACCGGTTGGGACGCCGGGGGATAGACGTCGTCAAAACGTACTCAGGTACTCAGGCCCTGCAGGCCCTGCGACAGAATCGCTTCGATGTCATGGTTCTTGATCTTAAAATGGAGGACATGGACGGCATTGAGGTCTTGAAAATTGTCAGGAAAATGGCCCCAGATCTGCCGGTGATCATTCTGACCGGACATGGTTCAAGAACAGCCGCAGAGGACGGTATGCGTTTAGGTGCTTTTGATTATCTGACAAAACCCTGCGAACTCAAAGAATTAATGGAAAAAATAAGCCTGGCGCGGCAGGCTAAAAACAAATAGAACGGAGAAACAAACCAATGATATTCAAATCGAGCGGATTTAAATTGGCGGTAGCAGTGTTGGTAGGTGTAATCGTGTTTAGTCTTCCCCGGCCGGAAGGAACAAAATTCAAACTTTCCGGCACAGGTGCAGACCAGTTAAGCCAGTCAGTTTCAGAGTATTTTTCAGTCCAGGAAACTGCTCCCGGCAAGCCCGTTATCCTTACAGCCAAGGCGCCTGGTACCGATCAGGCCCGGGCAAAATACCTTGTTGCCCAGGCCAAGGAGATGGGCCTTTCTAAAGTTAATGTGGATTATGTGGACGGAATGAGTCCCAAAGCCAAACGATTTTTATCCGTGCTTGCGGTGCTGGTTATTCTGTTTGTTGTGGAGCCCATACCCCTTGAAATCACGGCAGTGCTCATTGGCGCCTCCCTTGTCATCCTGGGCATTACCGATGTAAAAGGGGCATGGGCGCCCTACATGCATCCTGTTGTTATCTTCATCATGTGCTGCCTGATCTTTGCCATTGCCCTGGACAAAGTGGGGCTGACGAAACGATTAGGTTACTATATTATTAAAAAGGCGGGCAATTCCGTAACACGATTCACCTTTATCATTGCCGTGGGCTTGGGCCTGGCGTCCTCTTTTATGCACGACGCCGCAGCCTGTGCCATCGGTATTGTCACCATGCTGCCCCTGATGCGGGCCGTGGGCATTGATCCCCATACCAAGACGGCAAAATTCATGATGCTCTCCCTGCCCTTTGCCTGCTCCTGCGGCGGTATGGGATCCCTTGTGGGTGGTGGCCGCTGCATGGTGGCTGCTGCTTTTCTCAAAGAGTTCACCGGGATTGAGATTACCTTTTTTGACTGGATCAAGTACTGTATGCCCGCGGCCATAATCTGTGTGCCGGCCGTGGTATTCATTGTTTATCTGATCTACCGGCCGGACCCCAATATCAAGCTGCCCGATTTTGATGAGGATTTAGGTCCCATGACAGCGGCCGAGAAAAAAGCGTTGATCATCATTGCATTATCCTTTGTATCATGGTTGACCAAAGGCATGCACGGGGTGCACTATTCGGTCACAGGTATGGTGGGCGTGGCATGTCTGGTTCTGTTCGGCGTGCTTAAATGGCGGGACATCAACGATAACCTGGAGTGGGGCACAGCGCTGTTTATCTTCGGCGGTGGTATCTCTTTAGGCCTTGCCATGGGGTATTCAGGAGCGGCAGACTACTTTGCCAACCTGTTCTTCCCGCTGATCCAGGGCAAGGGCTGGCTGGTACTTTTTGTGGGCGTGGGGGTATTCGGCGCCCTTGTTACCAATGCCATGGCCAATGTGGCAGCTGCAGCGCTTATTTTGCCGATCGTTATCCCCATGGCCCAGCTGGAGGGAGTCGACCCAACAATTCTGGCTCTAGGACTTGGTATGGCGACCTCATTTGCCATGTTGCTGGTCATCGGTTGTCCGCCCAATGCCATTGCCTATTCATACAAATATTTTAAATCCTCGGACTTGACCAAGCTCGGTCTTGTGACGACACCGGTGCTTTTGTTGCTATTGGTAGGCGTCGTCTGTACCTGGTGGAAATTCCTGGGCTTAATATAGGAGGCATTTGCTGAAGCTGATGGAAATCAATACCCTTGAAAATGATACCGGAAAAGTTATCCGCGTACTGCTGGTGGATGATGAAGACAGCTATCGCAATGCCATTGCCCGGCGTCTGGAACGGCGGCATATGATCGTCAGCCAGGCGCCGGACGGGACAGCATGTCTTGAATATCTCGCCGGTAACGAAGTCGATGTGGTGGTGCTGGATATGAAGATGCCAGGTATATCCGGTATGGAGACCTTTAAGGGCATCAGCAAATACTATCCCGGCCTGCAGGTAATTTTTCTGACCGGAAATGCCGCTGTTTCCGAAGGGGTGGAAGGGGTTAAGGCCGGTGCCTTTGATTACCTGTCCAAACCCGTGGAGATCGACCATCTGGCAAGCAAAATCCGCCAGGCCTGGGAATTCAAACGCCTGGAAGCGGCCCGGGAACGGGATAAAATTTTCAGGCGCCGCCTGGAAAAACGCATGATCCACACCCAGAGACTGGCCTCCCTCGGCACCATGTCCACAGGCATTGCCCATGAAATTAACAATCCTTTGGCAATTATCAAGGAGTCGGCCGGGTTCATGCGCATGGTGTTGGAGCAATCGGACAAGATTCCGGAGCAAGAGATGCTTTTCAAATGCCTTGAAAAAATTGAGAAAAGCGTAGACAGGGCCAGGCGCATTACGCACCAGTTGCTGGGCTATGTCCGCAAACAGAGCCGTGATCTTACCCCGGTGGATATCGTTGCGCTCATCGAGGATACCATGGTGTTGATTAAGCAGAAAACTCAAGTTAAAAAGGTATCTGTGCAATGGGATCCTGAGCCGGAAGGCCAGATGCAGATGTACACCGATCCTTTCCAGGTACGCCAGGTATTGATTAATCTTTTGGAAAATGCTGTGGATGCCGTGGATGTCGGCGGGCAGATCCGGCTGGCCCTTTATAGACAGGAGCAGTCAGTCTGCCTTGAAGTCCGGGATAACGGCAGCGGTATCACCCCGGAAAATATGGAAAAAATATTTGATCCCTTTTTCACCACCAAGCCCAATGTGTCTGAAAATGAGTCCGGTACCGGATTGGGGCTGTTTGTGGTGCATAAGATCATGACCGGACTTTCAGGCAGCATCCGTGTGGAATCAGAACCCGGGCATGGTGCAACCTTTACAATTTGCCTGCCTGAATGGCATTCCGATGAGCAGCCGGGTTGAGCCGATCCATGAACATCCGGGCTCGATCCATAACAAAACAATAAGTAAGTTAATAAGCTGTCAGAACTTTTATATCAAACAAATACAGATTCTTTCATAAATTTTAAGGAGAAAAACCCATGGTAAAAATACCGGTAAAAATCTTGATCGTTGATGATGAAAAAGATTTTGTAGAGATGTTTTCCCTGCGCCTGAGCAAACAGGGGGAAATGGTATCTTCTGCCTATTCAGGACAAAGGGCCTTAGACCTGCTTGAAACAACTAAAATAGACGTGGTGATTCTGGATATCCGCATGCCCGGTATGGACGGCATAGAGACCTTGAAAAAAATCAAGGCGAAACATCCCCTGGTGGAAGTCATTCTTCTCACCGGCCACGGCTCCACGGAAACCGCTGTGGAAGGCATGAAGGAAGGCGCCTTTGATTACCTGATGAAACCGGCGGATTTTGATGATATCAGTGAAAAACTGGCCAATGCCTGGAAACGGAAGGAAGAACAGGAAGAACGTATCCGTAAAGCTGAAGCCCGACTGCTGCTGAGGCGCTCCGGCAATATTTAATCTTGTCAGTATGACTTGAAAGAAGAGATAAGGCAATGGTTACCAAAATGTTCTCAATGAGCCTGAAACAAAGGATTTATTTTGCCAATGCCGTGCTTTTGGGCATAACGGTCATGGGGGCCATTTCCATGATCTGGTATACCTATAAAACTGAAGATTTGTTTTCCGGTATTGTTGCAAGACATGTCCCTGTCTACCAGGCAGCCGAGGCCCTTGAAACTTCTTTGCTTAACCAGAAAGGATATTTGTCCTATTATCTTCTGGACAAAAATTCAGAATGGCTCAGGCAGCTGGCAGCTTCCAAGCAGGATTTTGAAAGCCAGCTGGCCTGTGCCAAACCCCTGGTCACAGCAGATTGGGAAAAAGAGGCACTTTCCCGGATTGAATCCGTGTATGCCACTTATATTGCGGCCAAGGACAGGGTACTGGCTTTGTATGAAAAGGGGGATCCTGGTGCCGGGGCCGCCCTGCACCGGGAGGTTAGGGCAAATTTTTTTACAATTTTTGATTTATGTGAAAAATTTAAGACTGTACATAAAAAGGCCATAGACCTTGCCGTGGAACAGAGCCGCTCCGATGCGGTAAATTTAAGATATATCGGTCTGTTGGCCATCGTCACTGTTGTATTGCTCAGTCTTTTGATCAACTATATCTTCACACGCCATATTCTGGGACCCATCCGCAAACTTGCGGCAGAAGCAGACCAGATGGGTGACGGCCGGGTGTCCGGCAACGAACTGGCCGCATTGAAAAGCAGTGTCCACGGTCTGATTGAAAATGCAGAGCAGACCCATGCCGAACTTGTGCGAAGCCGGGAGTCCCTGATGCAGTCGGAAAAATTGGCCCTGGTGGGACAACTTGCCGCAGGCACGGCCCACTCCATCAGAAACCCCTTGACCTCCATTAAAATGCGGTTGTTTTCCTTAGGGCGGTCCACCACGCTGTCACCGGACCAACAGGAGAACATCAGTGTTATTTCAACGGAGATCGGTCAGATCAATAAAATTCTGGAAAACTTTTTAGAATTTTCCAGGCCTCCGAAACTGACCATGAAAAAACAAAGCCCCTCCCTGGTGGTGGACAATACCCTGCGGCTGTTGGAACAACGGCTGAAATCCTATGGGGTAAAGGTCCATGTGGCACGCAGTGAACCTTTGGACGCGGTGCGGCTGGATGCAGGCCAGTTCAAGGAGGCCATTGCCAACATTATCATCAATGCCTGCGAAGCCATGGAAAAAGGTGGCTGTATCACCATTACAGAAACCATGGACAATATTAACAAAAACAGGGATACTGCGGTGATACGAATCCAGGATTCCGGGCCCGGTATTCCCGCATCAATCCAGGCAGAGGTTTTTAACCCGTTTTTCACGACAAAGGAACAAGGTACGGGTCTGGGGTTAAGTATCTGCTTTAATATTATCAGTGAACATGGCGGATGTCTGATGCTGGACAGCCAGGAAGGCCAGGGGACCTGTTTCACCATCACACTGCCGGCAGGAGAGGAAGTTCATGGCAAAGATTCTGATCATTGATGACGACGACCAGCTGAGAATCAGTTTTTCCAAATTGCTCACCGAAGAGCATTATGATGTGGTCTCTGCCGCCTCGGGAGAAGCCGGCATTGACATTGTCAAAACCACCCCCCTTGATCTGGTGATCCTGGATGTACGCCTGCCCGGCATGAACGGGCTTGAAACATTCAAAGAGATAAAAAAGATTGACGGAACACTTCCTGCCATCATTGTCACGGCATTCGGTACAACGGAGACAGCCATTGAGGCCACCAAGGCCGGGGCCTTTGACTACCTGCTCAAACCCTTTGACATCCCCGAGATGCTGAACCTGATCACCCAGGCCATTGACGCCGGCTATTGCATGCGTACACCGGTGCATGTGGATGCCGAACCGGCGACCTATTCCCCGGACGCCATTGTGGGCCAGAGCCCGGGTATGCAGAAGGTGTATAAAACCATAGGGCGTGTGGCCCAGACAGATGCCACGGTTCTGATCCAGGGCGAATCGGGTACAGGCAAAGAACTGGTGGCCCGGGCCGTGTATCAGCACGGCATCCGGTCAGCTAAAAATTTGTCCATCATCAATTGTGTGGCGATTCCCGAAAATCTTCTGGAAAGCGAACTGTTCGGATTTGAAAAAGGAGCGTTCACAGGAGCGGCTCGGCGGCATATCGGCAAAATTGAGCAGGCCAACGGCGGCACGGTGTTTCTTGATGAAATCGGGGATATGCCCATCTCCATCCAGGCCAAAATTCTGCGCCTGCTCCAGGAACGATGCATTGAACGGCTGGGGGGCGATGAGACCATCCCTGTGGATGTGCGCATTATTGCCGCAACCAACAGGGATCTTAAAGCCGCCATTGCCCAGGGGCTTTTCCGGGAGGATCTTTATTTTCGTCTCAAGGTCGTCACCATTGAACTGCCACCTTTAAGGAATCGCACAGGAGATATCAAACCCCTGACCTCCCATTATCTGGAACGTTTTTCCCATGAGTTGAAAATCGATAATCCCGGTATCCGGGACGATGCCCTGGACCTTTTGAAAAAATATGAATGGCCGGGCAATGTCAGGGAACTTGCCAATCTGATCCACAAAGCCCTGATCTTTAACCGCGGAAATCCTCTATCGGTGAGTGATTTAAGTCAGATCATCCGGAAACAGGAAACAGCCGGGGACCTCCCTCAGAATTCAAATCAGGAAGAGGCCATTCGCCAATGGGTCCACACTTGTCTGGCCGATCCGTCCGGCGAGCACAGCTTTGAATTTTTCACAGATACCATCTGTGCCATGGCTGTGGAAGAAGCTTTGAAAATTTCCAACGGTAACCGCTCCCAGGCTGCCCGGCTGTTGGATGTTTCCCGGCCCACCCTGCATGCCAAAATAGACAAATACGGAATCAACACCATTTCGTCCACCCAGGTTATCCGGTAAGTCCCGTTTGTCGGCAGGCTCGGGGTTTAAAACGGTCCTCCCCCTGTCCCGGGGCGTGTAAAATTATTTCCCATCGGAAAATCGGATCTTTACAAGTCGTAAAAAAACGTGACAGGCGATCACCGTTTGAGTGACCCGTTACGTCTTTGAATTGTGTATTATTTCAAGATGTTGTATCGTTCGTTAAGCCTTTTCTCGTCTGGCATATATTTTGATAGATGAGCTCAAGCCGGATAAACCGGTTCCACAAGAGCCATTGATATTATGCACGCCCCCATAGATGAAAGAACAGAGTATTATCAGGTACTGATTCCCAATATCAGTATCAGTATCCTGCCGCTTTCCATTTTCAAAGACAAATATACCCCTATTAAAAACGAAAACCCGCTGCTGGAAGTGATCATGCCCACAGTCCATGCCACAGTGGACAATGCCATTGAAAAGATGAAACGCGGTGCATTGGGCGGTCTGATGAGGCCCTGCAATATTGAAGAGTTTATCACCAAGCTTGAACATGATTTAGGTGCTTTTGATGGTTTAACAAAACCATTTGAATTTAAAGAATTAATGGAAAATAAGCCTGTATGGCAGGCCAAAAACAAACAGAACGGAGAAATAAACCAATGATACTTAAATCGAGCGGATTCAAACTAGCGGTAGCGGTGTTTATCGGTGTAATCGTGTTTATTCTGCCCAGGCCGGAAGGAACAAAATTTAAAGTTTCCGGTACCGGTGCAGACCAGTTAAGCCAGTCAGTTTCAGAGTATTTTTCAGCCAAGGAAACAGCACCCGGAAAGCCCGTTATTTTAACGGCCAAGGCCCCTGGCGTTGAGCAGGCCCGGGCACAGTATCTTGCCGATCAGGCCAAGAAAATGGGGCTTTCTAAAGTTAATGTGGATTATGTGGACGGGATGAGCCCCAAAGCCAAACGGTTTTTAGCTGTGCTGGCCGTGCTGGTAATCCTGTTTGTGGTGGAGCCCATACCCCTTGAAATTACAGCGGTGCTCATCGGTGCCTCCCTGGTTATTCTGGGCCTTACCGATGTGAAAGGGGCATGGGCGCCCTATATGCATCCGGTTGTTATCTTCATCATGTGCTGCCTGATCTTTGCCATTGCTCTGGACAAGGTGGGGCTGACAAAACGCCTGGGGTATTTTATTATCAAAAAAGCAGGCAATTCCGTGACCCGGTTCACCTTTATCATTGCTCTGGGCTTGGGCTTTGCGTCTGCGTTCATGCACGACGCCGCAGCCTGCGCCATCGGTATTGTCACCATGCTGCCCATGATGAGGGCCGTGGGCATTGAACCCCACTCCAATACGGCAAAATTCATGATGCTCTCTCTTCCCTTTGCCTGCTCCTGCGGCGGCATGGGTTCTCTCATAGGTGGTGGCCGGTGCATGGTGTCTGCTGCATTTTTAAAGGAGTTCACCGGTATTGAAATTACCTTTCTGGACTGGATCAAATATTGTATGCCGGCAGCCATGTTTTGCGTCCCTGCTGCTGTGTTCATCACCTATCTGATTTACCGGCCCGATCCAAATATCAAGATGCCGGCTTTTGATGAGGATCTGGGGCCCATGACCGCAGACGAAAAGAAAGCATTGATTATTATCGGTATCTCCTTTGTATCATGGCTCACCAAAGGCATCCACGGTATTGATTACTCCGTCACCGGTATGGTGGGGGTGGCCTTACTGGTTTTGTTCGGCGTGCTTAAATGGCGGGACATCAACGATAACCTGGAGTGGGGCACAGCCCTGTTTATCTTTGGCGGCGGCATCTCTTTAGGTCTTGCCATGGGATATTCCGGTGCCGCAGACTATTTTGCCAACCTGTTCTTCCCGCTGATTGAGGGCAAAGGATGGCTGGTACTCTTTGTGGGCGTAGGCGTGTTCGGCGCCCTTGTGACCAATGCCATGGCCAATGTGGCGGCAGCCGCCTTAATTCTGCCCATTGTTATTCCCATGGCCCAGCTCGAAGGAGTCAATCCCACCATCCTGGCCCTGTGCCTTGGTATGGCCACATCCTTTGCCATGCTGCTGGTCATCGGCTGTCCGCCCAATGCCATTGCCTATTCATACAAATACTTCAAGTCCTCGGACCTGACCAAGTTGGGTCTTGTAACCACTCCAATCCTGCTTCTGATACTGGTGGGTGTGGTCTGCACCTGGTGGAAGTTTCTGGGCCTGATATAACAGCCATGGGCTGACCTGACATATCAGCTGCCAGGCTCAGCCCACAACAAAGTTTGAAATTTTGATTTTGGTGGCTTACCCAATCTTTCATATAAAAAAACAATGACGAGCGCTCTCATAAATTTTTTAAGGAGAAAAACCCATGATAAAAATACCGGTAAAAATTTTGATCGTTGATGATGAAAAAGATTTTGCAGAGATGTTTGCCCTGCGCCTGACCGGGCAGGGGGAAAAGGTATCTGTCGCCAATTCAGGCCAAGAGGCCCTTGACATGCTCGCAAAAACAGCCATCGACGTAGTGATCCTGGATATCCGCATGCCCGGCATGGACGGTATAGAGACATTGAAAAAAATCAAGGCTGGTCATCCCCTGGCGGAAGTCATCCTTCTCACCGGCCACGGCTCCACGGAGACCGCTGTGGAAGGCATGAAGGAAGGCGCTTTTGATTACCTGATGAAACCGGCGGATTTTGAGGATATCAGTGAAAAACTGGCCAACGCCTGGAAGCGCAAGGAAGAACAGGAAGAACGTATCCGCAAGGCTGAAGCTCGGCTGCTTCTGAGGCGCTCTGGCAATATTTAGTCGGTAAGATCGGAAAATAGATGCCCCCCCTCCTTGATTTCAGCCGAATTTGAAATGGCCGTCAAGGTGGCGGTGTGTTATGATATCCGGATTTTAAAGAAGGATTGATGATGTACCCGG
Organism: uncultured Desulfobacter sp.; assembly: GCF_963665355.1. GTDB lineage: Bacteria > Desulfobacterota > Desulfobacteria > Desulfobacterales > Desulfobacteraceae > Desulfobacter. Next base: position 555,267 of record NZ_OY762229.1, on the reverse strand, counting down.
AAAAAATGACACCCCACCTTGAGGCCCTAACCCTTGACAGCCGTGCGGTTGCCGCCATGTTCAGGTATGATGAGCGGGAAGAGGCAACATTGGATTATGAACTGGCCGATCCCCTCGGGGAGGGCCGCTATACTGTAGCCGGGAGGGCGGTTCACCAGTATCCAGACCGGCTGCTGGTGCATGTGACTGGCCAGTGTGCGGCCCACTGCCGTTACTGTTTCAGGCGCACCGGAACCCACCGGGCATGCGGCCCCCTTGATAAACGGGAGACAGGGCTGATTCTGGACTATCTGAAAGGGAATGGTCAGATTAAAGAGGTTCTTTTATCCGGGGGTGATCCGTTCACCATGGGGACTGACCAGTGGAAATACCTGCTCAACGGAATCAGGCAGACCCGTTCCCATATCACCCTGAGGATCGGAACCCGCATGCCGGTGTCAGACCCGGCCCGGTTTGAGGACGGTCGGCTGATGGACCTGCTGGCAGATCATGGCGGGGCCTGGATCATGACTCACATCAACCATCCAGATGAATTGACCGCTGAAACAAGGGCATGCCTGGAACGCTTGCGAAAAAACGGTTTAAGCCTTGCCAACCAGACGGTCCTTCTCAAAGGGGTGAATGATGAGGTTCATGTTTTAGCCGGGCTGTTCACCAGCCTTGTGGGTCTGGGCGTAAAGCCGTATTATCTTTTCCAGGGGGATCTGGCAATGGGCACCGCCCATTTCAGGGTCCCTTTGAGCCGCTCCCTTGCCATTGTCAATGAACTTCGAAGGCATGTGTCCGGTCTGGCCATGCCTGTTTTTGCCGTTGATATCCCCGGGGGGGGCGGAAAGGTGCCCCTGGCTGCCCCCTGGCTTGGTGCCCCCGGCAAAAAAGGGTGGCCTTTGACCCACCCCGACGGCCACACCGGATTTTATCCTGAAGAACCGGAAGATCCTATAGCTCAGGGGCAAGGCAATGCGTCCCTCATTTCTCCATGCAGACATCAAGGGTGATATCGTAAAATTCTATAACATCGCCGGGGAAAATTTGTTTTCTTTTTCTTGTCTCAATCTGCCCGTTAACCCGGACCAGCCCGTCGGCAATCATGTGCTTGGCTTCGCCGCCGCTGGACGCAAGATTTTCGAATTTGAGCACTTTATATAATTCCACAGTGGCGCGGGTAATATAAACAGTTCTTTTTTCAGTCATGGGTAACTCCTGAACTGTCCGGCGGAGCGGATCTTATTGGGCGCATTGCCAATCACCCGGACCCGGGGCGGCGTCTCCGACCCGGATTTCGCCAGAAGTTCGTATACTTCAAATTCAAAGAGAAAATCCCAGTCCTGGTCCCAGGTATTGGAGAAAATCTGTTCAATGGAATCAAAATCAATGTCCAGCGGCATGGCAATCCCAGTCCTGTTATGTTTCCAAACACGGTTAACATCCGAAAACAGCTTACAAAATTTTTTTCAACATTCAAAGCCCCAATGGGAAGAATCCGATAAATATCCGTGTGCAAATTCAGACTGCAGGCAAAGATTGGCGTTAACCTTGGGACGCTTCACTTTTCGTGCGGTGCGAACCCCACAGTTGCTTTTTCCAACTTAACGTAATAAGATTCTTTTCAATATTTCGAAAATTAAGTTTCTGCTGGAAAAACAAAATGAACTCAAATAGATCCATTACGGCAGTACTCTATATTTTAGCCATTTTTTTTGTATTTGATTTTGCGGCAAACACCTGTCTGGCAAACAGTCCGCCCAAACAGGTTGCCGTTGCTGTGGGCACGGACAGCATCCCCTATTATTTCCTGGATCAGGAAAATCACCCCGCAGGCCTGGTGGTGGATATCTGGAATATCTGGTCCGCACAGACCGGAATAAAAGTTGTTTTCAAACCTGTTCCCTTTTATCAGACCCTCATAGCCGTTCAAAATGGAGATGCCGATGTCCACGCCGGGTGTTTTTTCAGCCAGGAACGGAGTAAAACCCTTGATTTCGTGACACCTGTGGTGAAGGTCAGAACCCATTTTTTTGTGAAAAAAAATATCCTGGGCATCAAGCGTCTTAATGATCTGCGTGGTTTTCGCATCGGCATTATCCGAGGCGATGCGGCCATTGATTATGTTAAACAGAAAATACCCGATGCCACCCTGGCTGTATATCCGGACAACCAATCTTTGTTTAATGCTGTAAAATCCGGTGATGTTATAGCCTTTGTCAAAGACACCAATATCGCTTTGGCCATGCTCAAACAAAAGGGGATACTGAACGAGTATCGGTATTTTGATCAGGAACCCCTTTACGAAGCGGACTGGCTTTGCGCCGTACGCAAAGGTAATGACGCCCTGGCTCAGGTTGTGCGAAACGGTATGCAAAAGATACCACAGGCTGACAAGGCCGCTGTTTTCCGCAAATGGACCGGCAGATCCCAGGATCTTGCAGTCAATGCACTGACCATTGCCTGCTCCAATGAGTACCCGCCCATGTCCATGATCAGTGCCGGGGGGCATCCGTCCGGTATGCTGGTGGATGTATGGCGGCTGTGGGCCGCCAAAACCGGCTGCAAAATAAATATTAAATTTTTCAGCTGGGAAGATTCATTAAAGGCCATCAAGGATGGACGGGCAGATATCCATTCCGGCCTGAGCAAGACCAGAGACCGGGAAAAAACAATTGCATTCTCCCAAGCCTTCTACAGGATGGAAAGCGGTTTTTTTTACAAACTTGGACCGGATGCCCCCAAAACACTGGCCGACTTACAGGGAAAGATTATCGGGACAGATGCCGGTACCATTCAATTAAATCATATACGGGCAAGCGAAACGTCCTTTCTGGTGCAGCCCACGGATCAGGACCTTCTCCAGGAGGCTTCCCAGGGGGCCTTTGACATCTTTTTCGCAGAACTGCCCTATGTCTCGGCCCAGCTTGAACGACGGGGAGAGCAAGGGGGGTACGGTCTTCTGTCCCAGGGCAAAATGACCCAGCCCATTTATGCGGGTGTGGCCAAAAATAATCCGGCTTTATTAGAGACGGTGAACAAAGGCCTTGCCGCCATGTCCGATGTTGAACTGGCCGATATCGAAGCGCGCTGGATCAAAGATCCCTCCCTGAGACAGTATGGAAACAACACCATGGCCAATATCCTGACCCCGGAAGAAAAAGCCTGGCTGAGAACCCACCAGGTGATTCCGCTGTTGGGGGATGCCGGATGGCCGCCCATTGGCTTTTCAGATCCCACCGGCCGGTATAAAGGGGTGGCTGCGGACTATATAAACCTGATCGGACGCCGCCTGGGAATCCGGTTTGAAGTCATCTGCGACTATCCCTGGAATCAGATGATCCAGTTGATCAAAGCGGGTAAAGCAAACGGCATGACCTGCATTGTCAAAAACAAGGAGCGTGAGCAATGGCTCTCTTTCAGCGCCCCCTATTTTGTCAGTCCCTATGTGATTGTAACCCAAAAACAGACGCCTGCCATTACCGGGATTGAAGATCTGTTCGGGAAAACCCTGGCCATTGAGGACGGGTACTTTTTACAGTCCAGATTGAAGGAACAATATCCTGAAGTCATACTTCAAACGGTCAATAATACGGTCAATGCCCTTGATAGTGTAGCCAACGGTACAGCCGATGCCTATGTCGGCAATCTCATGGTCATCAAATATCTGTTGAATGAAAAGGGTGTTGATACGCTCAAAATTGCCGCTCCGGCGCCCTGGCCGGAATCCCGACTCTGCCTTGGAATCCGGAAGGACTGGCCCCTTTTGGTGTCATCCGTCAATAAAGCCATTGAAAATATCTCCCAGGAATCCCACCGGCTGATCAACGAGCATTGGATGGAAGATCTGGAGAATATGGGCCAGGACACCATGCTTCTGCTCTCACCCGAAGAAAAGGATTTTCTGAAATCCCGCCCGGTCTTAAGGCTGGGAATTGATCCCGCCTGGCCGCCGTTTGAATTCTACTCCAGGGAATACGGATATTCCGGCCTGGCGTCCGAATATATTAAAAACGTGGAAAAAAGACTCAATATCTCCATGGAACCTCAGACCGGTCTAACCTGGCAACAGGCCCTGGACAAAGGGCTGCAAAAAGAAATTGACCTGTTTCCCTGCATTACCCCCAGCCCCAACCGGGCAAAGTTTCTTAATTTTACCAATCCGTATCTGTCTTTCCCCATGGTCATTGCCGCAAGAACGGACTTCCCGTTTATCAGTGGCCTTGAAGACCTGAAGGGCAAAACAATTGTCGTGGTGGATGGGTATGTGTCCCAGGAAATTCTTAACAAAGATTTTCCTGGACTTAAACTTTCACCCGTTGAGTCGGTGACCGAGGGGCTCAGGCAGATCAGCCGAAACAGAGCGGATGTCTTTGTGGGAAACCTTGCCTCCATTACCTATTGTTCAAGACAGACCGGGCTGGCCAATATCAAAATATCCGCTGTGACCCCCTACAAGTTTGAACTCTCCATGGGGGTGCGAAAGGATTGGCCCCAACTGGTCTCCATCCTGGACAAAATTCTGGCAAACATGCCGGAATCTGAAAAAAACAGGATCAAGGATGACTGGGTCCGCATGCAGTTTGAGCACAAAATGAACTGGACCCTTCTGTGGAAATGGATTTCCGGGATGGCTCTTGTTTCATGCACCATTCTGGGCATTATTCTTTTTTCCAACGCTAAGCTTAAAAAAGAGGTGGAACACAGAACACAGGCCGAACAGGCGCTTCGGATTGCCGAGGAACATGAGCGGCTGATTCTGGATTCTGCGGGGGAGGGGATTATCGGCCAGGACGATAAAGGAAACTGCACCTTTATAAACCGGGCGGCGTTGGATATGCTCAACCTTGAAGAGGGTCAGATTTTAAACCGGTCTGTCCACCACACCATCCACCACACCAGGTCGGATCATACCCCTTATCCCTATGAAGAGTGTTCTATGTGTCGTGCGCATATCACGGACCCGCACAGTGCCCAGGAGGAGGTGCTCTGGCAGAAGGACGGCACCTTTTTTCCGGTTCGTTATTCCAGCACCCGGATAGAAAAGGATGGTCAGGCCAAAGGTTCGGTGATTGTTTTCAGGGATATCACCTTGAGGAAACAGGCGGAAGCCTCTTTGATGGAAAGCCATGAAAAATTGGCCCAGGCCGTGGCCGTTGCCAGGGAGGAAAAGCAGAATGCGCTGGCCGCAGACAAGGCAAAAAGCGAATTTCTGGCCAATATGAGCCATGAAATCCGGACCCCTATGAATGCCATCACCGGCATGACTCATCTGATCATGCAGACCAGTCTGGATACAAGACAGATGGATTATGCGGCCAAAATTGATTCCTCTGCCAAGTCCTTGCTGAACCTGATCAACGATATCCTGGATTTCTCCAAGATAGAAGCCGGTAAGATGGACATGGAAATTGTGGATTTCAGCCTGGATGACACCATGGGAAAATTTGCGGATCTGATTACAGTCAAAGCGGCTGCCAAAAAAGACCTGGAGGTGCTGTTCAGGATAGATCCCCGGATTCCCAATATCCTGAAAGGCGACCCGCTAAGGTTGAATCAGGTCCTGGTCAATCTTGGCAACAATGCCGTGAAATTTACCGATAAAGGTCACATCATTGTGTCTGTGGATATGCTGGAGATGGAAAAAGATCAGGCTGTGCTAAAATTCTGTGTCACGGACAGCGGTATCGGTATGACGCCGGAACAGCAGAACAAGCTGTTCAAAGCATTCAGCCAGGCCGATTCCTCCACAACACGAAAATATGGAGGCACAGGCCTGGGACTTGCCATTTCAAAACGAATTGTTGAAATGATGGGCGGTGAAATATTTCTTGAAAGCACGGCCGGGAAAGGCAGTACCTTCTCCTTTACCATTCCCATGGATATCGGGCCTAATGAGGCACCTGAGCTGCCCAAGCTGGATGAGGTCATGGCCGGAATCACGGTGCTGGTCATTGATGATAATCCCGCATCCCGCCAGATCTTTATCCAGATGCTTAACAATTTTTCCATAACCGCCCAGGGTGCAGGGTCCGGAGAAGAAGGGCTTTCCATAATTACTGAGGCCCAGCAGCCCTATGACCTTGTGCTGGTTGATCTTCAGATGCCTGACATGGACGGGTTTGAAACTGTCCGCAAGATTCACGGGGTTACCCAGGCCCACAGCCGGCCCAAAATGATTCTGGCCTGCACCGGAGAAGATGAGCAGGTTCGTTCCCGGGCAAGAGATATGGGAATTGAATGTATTATTGTAAAACCCACCACCTCCTCCCAGCTGTTTAACAGCCTGCTCAGGGCCTTTGGCCATCAGAAATTGGTATATAGCCAGGAAAGAGACGAGCAAAAGCTGCCCAGAACCATTCTGGGGGCCAATATCCTTCTGGCCGAGGACCATGACATCAACCAGCAGGTTGCCAGGGAAATTCTGGAAGGTGCCGGTTTTGTGGTGCAAATTGCAAATAATGGAGAACAAGCCCTCTCCATGTCACTGTCCCGGGATTTTGATCTGGTTTTCATGGACCTTCAAATGCCGGTGATGGACGGGTACCAGGCCACCCGTGAAATACGGCGGCATAAAACAGCCCAGGAGCTGCCCATTGTGGCCATGACGGCCTCTGCCATGCCCCGGGACCGGGAAAAGGCCATGGCTGTGGGCATGAATTCCCATGTGAGCAAGCCCATTGATTTAAAAGAGCTGTTCCAGGCCCTTTCCCGGTGGATCAAACCCGGAAACAGGCCCCTGCCGGAGAAATTTGAAAAAAAATCAGATACACACATCACTCTTGGCGACGTTCCGGGGATATCCGTTCAACAGGCTCTCTCCCGGCTGGATAAAAATGAGGCGCTCTATCTGGATCTGCTGGATAAATTCAGGCGAAATTATGCCCTTGCCGACCGGGATTTAAGGGCTCTCATTGAAAAGGGACAGGATGAAGAGGCCCGGCGCATGGCCCATTCCATCAAAGGTGTTGCCGGAAATATCGGCATGACTGGCCTTCAACGGGCGGCAGGCAATCTGGAAACCGCTTTTCGTGACAAAATTAAAGCTGAATATAATGCCCTGATGACACTGTTTTCTCAGGAGTTGCCTGTTGTTTTGTCTTCAGTGGATCAACTTACAGGATCCGTTGTTAAAGATGCGCCGTTGCCGGAGGGTATGGAGATCAAATCTGAAAAAGAGCTGGCTGTGATGCTGAACGAGCTTGTCCCGTTTGTTAAAAAACGGGAGGCAAAACCTGCAAAGGATCGGATGAAAGAAATTACAGCCCTGGCATGGCCCAAAAATTTTGAGCCTGATGTGACGGAATTAGGCCGCCTCATTGCGGGGTATCAATTCAAGCCGGCGGCAGAAATTATTGAAAAGGTGTTGGTGGAACTCAACGTTTTAGGATAGATTATGACCGACTTATCTCAAATGCGTGTTCTTGTTGTGGATGATGTGGAAACCAATGTAGATATCCTGGTGGATGCTCTGGGCGATGATTACCGGGTCAGTGTGGCCATGGATGGCGAGTCCGCCCTGGAGATTATTGAGGAGGAGCCTCCGGATATTATTCTTATGGATATTATGATGCCCGGCATAGACGGGTACGAAGTGTGCGAACGGCTTAAGTCCAAAACCGCAACCCGGGATATCCCGGTGGTGTTTCTGACGGCTTTGTCCGAAGAGGAAAATGAGGCCAAGGGGCTTGCCCTGGGGGCGGTGGATTATATTACAAAGCCTTTTAGAGCGGCACTGGTCAAGGCCCGTGTCAAAAATCATCTGGAGTTGAAACAGCACAAGGACCATTTGGAAAACCTTGTGGCCAGGAGAACCCGGGAAGTCTTGCTGGCCCAGGAAATCAGTATGGAAAGCATCGGTACCCTGGCCGAATTTCGGGACCCGGAGACCGGCGGGCATATCAAGCGCACCCAGCATTATATCAAAGCGCTGGCCAATGAGCTGAAGATTTTGCCTAAATTCAGTTGTGTACTCAATGAAGAGGTCATTGACCTGATTTATAAGAGCGCACCATTGCATGATATCGGAAAAGTAGCCATACCGGATGCCATCCTTAAGAAGCCGGGTAAACTGACCAAAGAAGAATTCGATGAGATGAAAACTCACACCTTACATGGATATAAGGTGTTGCTGTCCGGCAAAACGCGTCTGGATACCGGCACGTATCTGAAATGCGCAGCCACCATCGCCCTGACCCACCATGAAAAATGGGACGGTTCCGGCTATCCCCGGAAGCTTTCAGGAGAGAATATCCCTGTGGCGGGACGGTTGATGGCCATCGCAGATGTCTATGATGCCCTGGTTTCCAGGCGGGTTTATAAGCCGCCATTTCCCCATTCCCAGGCCGTAGCCATTATCCTTGAGGGACAGGGACAACATTTTGATCCTGACATGGTGGATGTGTTTGAACAGCACGCCGACGTGTTCAGATCCATTGCCCTGGAGTTTGCAGACCATGAGGATGAAATTAAAACATTACAGTGTTAAGGATCTTACGTCCAAACACGATACCGTGCAGACGCTAATTGGATATGAGGTGGAAAAATGAACTCGGAAGAGACGGTCATACATGAGCAGTCGGTGCTGGTGGTTGAAGATTGCGAATCGGATATTGACGCACTGGTGGCCTGTTTAAGCGGCAACTACCAGGTCCGGGTGGCAACTGACGGGGACAGCGCCCTCAAATGTATCAGGCAGGATGTGCCTGATATCGTGCTTCTGGATATTTTGATGCCGGGACTTGATGGTTTTGAGGTATGCCGTCAAATTAAAAATGACCCCGAATTAAAGGATGTACTGGTCATCTTTGTCACCAGTCTGACCGAAGTGGTGGATGAAACCAAAGGCCTGGAGATGGGGGCTGTGGACTATATAACCAAACCCTTTAACTTTGCGGTTATTCGCGCCAAGATAAAAACCCATCTCGAACTGGCCCTGGCAAAAAAGGAACTTGATCGCCAGAACAGGATTCTTAAAGAGAATATTGAATTGCGGGAACAGATGGAACAGATTTATCGCCATGACCTGAAGACCCCGATTCAGGTGGTTCTCGGAGCGGCACAGCTCATGAGCCTGCCTGGGGACCTGAATGAAACCAACCGGCGAAACCTGTTGCAGGAGCAGATCAATGCCTGTTTTACCATGATTGACATGCTCAACAGGACCATGGTGCTGTATAAAATGGAACAGGAGATCTGTCCGGTCAATATAACCCGGGTGGATGTCATGCCTCTTTTTGAGCGCATCACAATGGCCTTTGCCAAAAAGATGGCCAAAAGGCAGATTCTGTTCAAGTTGTTCATTAACGGAGTCCCTGCCGATATCGGCTGTCCCTGTGTGATTTCATGCGATGAGATGCTTTTTTACATTATGATGAACAATTTGTTCGCCAATGCCCTGGATGCATCCCCGGATGGGGGAACCATTGCTGTTCGTATTCATGGCCCAGAGCAGGGCAGGGTAACAATAGAGATCGAAAATAAAGGTCTTATTCCGGAGCCCATCCGGGATAAATTCTTTGATAAATTTGTGACCTATGGCAAATCCCAGGGAACCGGTATCGGCACATATTCCGCCATGCTGACGGCAAAACTGCATAACGGAAGCATAAGCTTTTCGTTATCCGAGGAGGCCGGCACCACCACCATAACCGTCTTCTTGCCCCAATAAGGAAAAAGGACGGCCTACCCTGTGGGCTGCCCTGTCTGGGGCTTTCCCGGTTTGGGTGCCGGTTTTTTCCCTGGTTGCGGCTCCTGGCCTTCCCGTGCAATGTCCGTGATATTCCGGTCACTCATGCGCAGAACCTCCCTTAAGCTTCGTCCTTTGACCTCCGTGGTAAATTCAATGGGGATGTTGTTGGGATCAAAGGAGTAGATGGAATGGATAAATTCGTGGTCCACTACAGGAGAGACCCAGAACCCTGCGGATTCCAGCCGAACCTTCATCTCTTCAAGGGCCTTGTGGTTTTCCACGCCGATGGCCACATGGTCAAAAGCCTGGGGATGTTCCGTCGGTTCTCCATGAAGCTTTTCCTCGGGATTCACGGCTTCCGGCCATTCAAAAAAGGAGACGATGGCATTTTCACAAATCTCAAAAAAGTATTGTTTGTTTCTCCCGTCACCTGTGGCGGCAAGCATCCTCATTCCCAGAAGATCTCTCCAGAAACGAATGGTTTTGTCCATGTCATCGGTGATCAGAGCAAGATGGTGAATCCCTGTGAAAACCACGCTGCAGTCTCCTATTGTCGATCAAAATTATCCATGAGTTGAATTGATATACGTCCGGGTAAATTAACAATTCCAATTGTTCGGGTTTATATCCGTCACCATATTTTTAACCCGAAAGAGGAATTTCATCAAGTTATAGTCCGGAAGTTAAGGCCCGGAAGGTACCGGGCGGTCCAGGAACACCCAGGGCCGCCCGGATGCGGGACTTTTTCCCACCCGGACAGGGGTGTGATACACGGCCTGGATATTTTCCCGGGTCAGGACCTGTTCCGGGGTGCCCAGAGTATGAATCCGTCCTTTGTTCTTGTCCAGCAGCACCAGATCATCGCAATATTCAGAGGCCAGATTTAAATCATGGATCACCATGATCACCGTGAGGCCAAGGGCCTTGCGCAATGCGGTAATCAGATCCAGAATCCGGGCCTGGTGGGTAATGTCCAGATGTGCTGTGGGTTCATCCAGGACAAGGAGCTGGGGCTCCTGGGTCAAGGCCCTTGCAATGGCTGCCAGTTGCCGCTGTCCGCCGGAAATTTGATCCATGGCGGCATCGGCAAGGTCCGCGATTCCGGTGAGCGTCATAAAGTGGCGGGCCATTTCCCTGTCCCGGCCGGTTTCAAAAAATTGAAACGGCTTGAAAAATGGCAGGCGGCCCAGCAGCACATATGCTTGAACCCTCATGGATAAAGGCACCTGGCTTTGCAGTACAACAGCCATCTGCCGGGCAATATGGTCCCGTGGGCGGGTGGCAATGTCGCTCCCGTTGAGCATGATTCTTCCCGTCACCGGTTTCAGGTTGCCGCAAATCGCGCGCAACAGGCTGGTTTTTCCGGCACCGTTGGGACCAATGATGGAAACAATCCGGCCGGCCGGCACATCAAAACGGATATCCGACAATATCCGGCGCCTGCCAAAGCCCAGTGCGACATCCTCAATGTTCACCAGTGCAGAGGCGGTCACAACGCCTCCTTTTTACCGGCAATGGACCGGATGAACACAACGCCGCCAATGATTCCGGTGATCACGCCCACGGGCAGTTCCATGGGTGCGATCACGGTCCTTGCCACCACATCGCACACCAGCAGGAATATTCCGCCGGCCAGATAGGTGGCCGGCAAAAGGATTCTGTGGTCCGGTCCTGTGACCAGGCGCATGAAATGGGGGACAACAAGCCCCACAAACATGATCACGCCCGTCATGGATACGGACAGACCGGTGAGAAACGATGCAATAAAGAAAATGCCCTTCCTGGCCCGGGACGTATTCACGCCCAGGTTTTCAGCCTCTTCTTCGCCCAGGGCCAGGCCGTTGAGGTCAAGACAGAAAAAATAGGAGAGAAAAAGTCCGGCCAGGGAACCGGTCACAGCCATACAGATCAGGGTCATGTCCGGTTCGTCCAAAGACCCCATGATCCACAGCACTATAGTCTGAAGATCGTCGGAACGGGCCAGGGCCATGAGCAGCATGACAAGGGAGGACGCCACATAGGATATCATGACCCCGGTAAGCAGCATCCGGTTGGAGCGGATGTGGCGGGTGCTGCGGTTCAGTCCGTACACCAGAAAAATAACAAGGCTTGCACCGGCAAATCCGGATAGGGGATAGGCAATCATGCCCATGACCGCATAAAGCCTGAACAGGATATTCATGCAGACGCCCAGGGACGCCCCGCCCGAGATACCAAGGGTATATGGTTCCACCAGAGGATTTTTAAACATGCCCTGGAGCAGGGTGCCCGCAAGGCTCAAGGCTCCGCCCGTGGCAATGCCAAGCAGGGTTCTCGGCAGCCGGATACCCATGAGGATACCGTATTCGGGGGTGCCCGGTCCTGCGGCAATAATCCCTGGGATGTCAAAAAAGCGGATATCGGCACTGCCCACGGACAGGGACAGGCCTGCGGTGAACACCAGGAGCACAAGCAGGCTGAAGGCAAACAGGCCCCAGGACCCGGCAGTGGATTTCAATTGATCCCTCCTGTATTACCGATCTGAGGATGAATCAGGCCGGCCACCTGCTCCAGGCCGGAGGCAAAGCTGACAGGTGTGGGGTGACAGATCACCTCCGGGTCGAGCACGTGAATTTCGTTGTTCCTGGCAGCTGTCAGGGACGCAAAGGACATCCACCGTTTTTTTTCAAACGCTGCCGCTTTTTTATCCGACCCCATGGTGGCCACGAGAATGACATCCGGATCCTGTTTAATCACCTCTTCCCGGGAATAGACGCCCGAAGGGAGGTTTTCGGCGATATTAACGGCATTGGCCCGGATAAGATATTCGTTGATGAACAGATCCTTGTTCACCGTGTGCAGGGGCTTTATGCCAATCTGGATAAATACCCGTCTCGGGTTCAAACCTGTGACCAGGCCGCAAATTTTGTCAACATCAGCCCTGGACTGTTGCACAAGGGCTTGGGCCTGGGCTGTTTTGCCAAGGGCGTCCGCGATTTTCAGGGTCGTGGCGCAGATCTGGTCAAATGTTTTGGGATTGGGGATCTCCATGATCCAAAGGCCATGGGATCGAAGAATTTTAAGCTGTTTTTCCTGGCTCAAAGGAGAGGCGATCACCAGATCCGGCTGCATGCTGATGATCTTTTCCACATTCACCCGGGTTACGGACCCGATCTTCTCTTTCTGGGCAGCCTCGGGGGGCACCGTACAATAAGAGGTGTCGGCCAGCAGCTGATCCTGGGCACCCAAAAGATAAATGGTTTCCGTGATAAAAGGAGATAAAGAGATCACCCGTACAGCGGGTGAAGAGGCCTGGGCTATAGCCCAAGCCGGAATGCAGATTAGTATCGACACCCATGGCAGAAGTATTTTAACCGTCCTGGATCTGACCATTATTCGTTTTCCTCTCCAACCCTGGCTCTGGCTCCGGTCATCACGGCATTCAGCGCTTTTATGATCACAATGGGAATGCGGTCATCATGGATCATATCCGTTATATCCATCGTATCAATGGGTCTTTCAACGGGCTGCCCTGTGATTTTTTCCACGATCTGTCCGCACCACAGGTCAAAGGCATCAAGATTTTTCACCTGCCCGCGTTCATGGGCGTCACTTAAGGCCAGGGCAGATTCCATGAACCCTGCAATTTCTTTGTTCAGCAGCAGATGCTCAACCATGGCGTTGAATTCACTCTTTGTTTTCTGGCAGTTACAAAGGGCATTGGAGGTGATTTCATAAATACTGATATTACGTTCTTTCAAACGTTGAAAAATATGGCGGCCGGGTAGAATTCTGTTCTGTTTTTCCACAGCGGTTTTTACGCTTGCGTATACCGCCTTTGCAATGAGTTCTCCCATTTTTGAATGGCCCCCGGCATTATCAATGGCCGGCCCTTCTCCTTGCATCACCAGGATATTGTCCGTGCCCGTGCCCGTGGCCGGATGTTTTGCCCCGGAACTGCTTGACCGGATGTCCAGGTCTTCAAGCAGGGCGGTTTTGGCTTCCGTGGCTGAAATGATTGCCCGGGACATGGCCCTGGGAGTCAGGTGTGTATTGGTGAATATCAATATATTAATGGTGCCCGGTTCATAAAACGTTCCCTGGTCTGCGCCCATGCGCAGGGCATTGGACATCACGCCCGCCGTGGCAAGCACCGTGACGCTCATATCTTTAAATTTTTCGGTCCGGATGGCCAGATTGTCCATATCCGCCCCTGTCATGAGCAGGGCTGTGGTTTCGGCTTTTTTACCGATGGCGCCAAGGATGCTGGTGTAAAGATGATCCATGCCCGAAAAATGTCCCGGCATCCAGGTGGGCGGCGGGGTGTAGTGGTTGCCCACGGTTGTAATATTATCCCGCCACCCTTCCAGGGTGGACAAAACAGTCATGGGCGCCTTGAAATTCACCTCCAGGGTTTTATTGGGATAGTCAAATACATATGCACTGACAATGGATGCGTTTTTCACATAGGGCAGATCCTTTGAAATATCGTGTTCAAGGGGCGTTTCATCAATAATCCCGGGCGAGCGGACATCGTTTTTCGCATCGGCAAATTCCCGGGTGTAAATCAATGAAGACAGATAACCCACAAAATCGGATGTGTGAACCGACGCCCTGCAGGTCAGGTCACAGGGCAGGTAATAAATCTGGTGATTTTTCACCGCATCCACATCCCTGTACCCCGGGCATGGGAAAAATTTCTCCGCCACCAGTTTGTCATCTCCGCAGCCGTAAATCACCTGGGGGTTAAAACGGGTCCACTCTTCCATGGTTACAGGTACAATCTCTCCGCTCTTGCCGAAATCCGGTGGCTGACCGCCTGCGGCCCGAATCATTTCAGCCTGGAATGTATCAGCTCCCGGTGTCATGATGCTCTTTCGGCCCATAATCCGCATCACCCGCTTATGTTTTACCTTGGCCTTGTCCAGCTTTGCTCTGACATGGGCTATATTGTCCATATTTTTTTCTACAAGGGTCAAGGCCCGGGCATCATGGCCTGTGATCCGGCCAAGGGCTTTCATCCCGGCCCAGGCCTGGTCCAGGGATTTTGTCTCATAGACAAATACGTTCAGTCCGGATGCCTTTGCATCCCCAATGATCCGGTCGTGAAAAGAGGCGGCGATGAGCAGGTCCGGATGCACTTTTTTGATATGGGCACAGGAGGGGTTGAAAAAACCGCCCACAACCTGGCGGGTGCCTGATCCTAAAAGCGTCACATCATGGTAGGTGGCCCCTTTTAGCCGGTCTCCGGCACCTAAGGCCACAAGTATTTCCGATGCCGTGGGCACAAGGCTGACAATTCGTTGGGGATACTGCTCAAAAACAAGGAGTGCCCCGGTACTGTCCCGGACCTGAATCGGGGCGGCAAACACTGTAAAAGGCCCGTGGCAAACCGCTGTGAGCAGAAACACAACAATATAAAAAAAAGGAAGATAACGGTTCCGAAGTAAATATTTTAAATGCAGGTGCACCCTCTTTTTCCTTTCACCCGGTAAAAAAATTGTTTTGCCTGGCCCCCAGATCTTTTCATATTCAAGACCCCGGACCAATTGTCAAGGATAAATCGTCTGGGCAGGGCTTTTGGACATATGGATTTTATATCATACTTTTTGCCGAATTCCAGAACAGCTGACTCAATATTCATACTGTTTGACAAGTGTTATACATCAGTTTAAAAGTACAAAAAAAATTTGTTTAGGTGTGTGTAACATCACAATGGCCGTTTCAGAAAGAAACTGCTGGAAGGGAATCCTGTGAAAGTCAGGAACGGGCCCGCCGCTGTAACCGGAAAAAAGAGGTCTCTGCATTAAACCACTGGCGCACTTTGCCGGGAAGGGGCAGGGAGAGCAAGATCCGGAAGTCAGAAGACCTGCCTGGACAAGGTGCCTATAGCCTCGAGGAGAGGGCTGGCGCGGAAGAATCCTGAGATAGTTTGGGACATCCCGGATTGAATTTTATCGGTCCGGTTTTTTTATGCCCGGACCATTACCTTCAGGAGGAAAAAGTGAAAAAAGAGTTGTGGTTGGTTTTGATGTCTGTTTTTCTGGCACTGCCCTGTCCGGGTATGGCAGACGAGACGAAAACTGAGGATGATGTGGTGCTGGTGGACGATATGATTGTTACGGCCAGCAGGTCCGAACAGGCCAATGAAAAGGTTCCGGCCCAGATTACGGTGATCACGGCCGAGGAGATTAAGTCCAGCGGAGCCCAGTCCGTGCCCGATGCGCTTAAACACCTTGGCGGGGTTGTTGTTTCAGATCTCAACGGAAACTCAATGTATCAAAAAGTTGATATGGGCGGGTTTGGTGAATCTTGCGACCGTCATGTGGCGGTTCTGGTCAATGGGAGAAAAATCAACCCCATTGACCAGTCGCCGGTCAATTTCCTTTCCATCCCCATCGAAAATGTTGAAAAAATTGAATTGGTTCACGGCGGTAACTCTGTGCTGTACGGTGGGGATGCCATGGGCGGTGTCATTAATATTATCACCAAAGAGGCCCGGGACGGTGTGCACGGATGGCTGGAGGAAGGTATCGGCTCCCATGGTACAGCCAAGGGACTTGCCGGGGTCAGTTTTTCCTCCGGAAAATTTGCAGGAAGTATCGGCGGAGGGTTTTATGATACCGACGGGTATAGAGACCATTCCGATGCCAGCCGGCAAAATGCTGAGGCAACGTTTAACTATGATCCGTCAGATGCCTTGGGGCTCTCCTTTAAGGCGTCAACCACCAAAGCCGATTATGAATACCCCGGCGGCCTGACCAAAGCCGAGATGGAGACGGACAGAAAACAGGCTGATCCCGATTTCCCCGATGATAAAGGAGAGAGCCAGGATGACGCGTATATCCTGTCGGTTAAATCTGACTGGGGGACGTTTGGCCGCTTCAATGTTGATTTCAGCTATCGAACCTATGAGCGGCACGATATCTCCTGGGGCTCGTCCTTTGATTATGATTTGGACACCGTTGGCGTCACTCCCCAGTATGTCCTGGACCATTCCATCTTCGGAAAAGAGAATCGTTTGACCCTTGGGTTTGAATATTACGATACAGACTATGATGCCTTGTTTTATCACTATTCAGACTATGACCACAGCCAGGATACAGCCGGGTTTTATCTACAGGACGAGTTCGGCATACTGGAAAATTTAATTTTAAATCTTGGTGCCCGGTATGAAGAGTGCAACACCAGCCTGAAATATGTCATGTTGGGTACGAACAAGGATGTGGATGAGGATGAATGGGCCTGGAATGTCGGTCTGGCATATATTTTTTCACATCGGTCAAAAGTTTATGTGCGGGCTTACCAGGCATACAGATTCCCCAGGGTTGATGAATTCATGAATGTTTCCACAGGAGCCATAAATAAGGAACTGAGCCATGAAATCTCAAAGGGCTATGAGGCTGGTGTCCGGTTTGTGGGGATGGGAAGCCGTCTGATAGCTGATTTGCGGCTTTTTACATTTGATGCCGATGATGAGATTACCTGGGTGGGGAGCTGGTTGACCGGTCAGAATGAGAATTTGAACAAAACCCGGCACCGGGGTGGCGAGCTGAATGTTGATTATAAAGCAAACCGGCTGATTACTTTGTTCGCAGGTGCCGGATACACCGATGCCGAAGTCGTCAGCGGCCAGTATTATGGTGTTGATATCAGCGGAAACAAAATTCCTCTGGTCCCTGAGTTCAAGGCAACGCTTGGATTTGCCTTGAACTTTGACTTTGGCCTGACATTCAGGTGCCAGTATAATTATCTGGATGACAGGTACGCGGGAAGTGATTTTAATAATTCCGATGAAAAGCTCGACCAGGCCCATACCGTTGATGTATACCTGGCTTACCCCTACAAGCAGGTGGAGTTCTTTGCCAATGCAACCAATATCTTTAATGAGGAATACTGTGACGGCTACAGCGGATCTTACTATCCTGCGGCAGAAGCTGTTTATTACGGCGGTATTCGGGTCAAATTCTAAGTGAATCTGGCAACCCGCTGATTTTGACCCGCGAAAAACATCTAACGCGGGTACTAAGCCTGCGTTAGTATTTCGTTTTAAGATTGTGTGTTGGAACGAAAATATTTATCGGTGAAATTTCAGAAGAGTGGACTGCGCCCTCGCCACAACATTAGAGATACCAGTGCTTATGGGGTTTTAAATTAGGCATTGATAAGGTTTGATTATTGATGTAATTCTCAATGAGAATTTGAAACGATCCTTTATCATAAGACGTTTGATAAGAAAGTCTGTGTAACCAGCACAAGGTCTTTCAACCTTCTTTGTGGGCTAAGTTTGGCAGGTAATATGCCAGATCAACCCATGGCTGTTATAAGAAATTAAAGACTATTCTGATATATTTTTATTCAGGTTATTGATAAAGAGTAAGCGATGGGGAAAGCAAACTATAAAACAGGAGGAATGAATCATGTTTAATGAAAATAGATCTATAAAAAAAGGCAGTTACATGGTTTTGATCGTTTTGCTTCTTATGGTGGCTTCCTGTGGGTTTAAACATCCGGATATGGCATCAAATGATCTGGACCAGTTGGCTAAAAATTTTGAGACTTCTCCTTCTAAAGCCAAACTCTATATTGTCCGGCCGTCAAAATTCGGCGGGGCCGGTGTGGAAATTTTTCCAACAGTGAATCAATACGCTTCCGGCACACTGGCATCCGGTTCCTATATGTTGATTGAACTGGATCCCGGAGAATATTCAGTCTCAGCCGCTGGAAATTTGCAAGATCCTGGAGCTATTCAGATTGATGCCAAGGCCGGACAGCTTTATTTTATCCAGATGTACCCTAAAGTAAAAATTAGTGTCATCATCGCTCTTTCACCGGGTTTGCAGATTGAAAGACTTGATCCAAACGATGCAAAAGAGATTGTAATGGGGCTTAAGCGATTTAATTCTGTAGTATATGAGGACTACACCACCAATCCCCCGAAGGAAGATTACGGAGATCTTTATTTCATGAGGCCCAGAACTTTTCATGGTGCTGCCAGCAATAACAAGGTATGCCCCACGGTGGATTCAAGGGTTGTTGGATGTATAGAAATGAGTCGTTGTATTAGGTCTTCTGCCGTCCCGGGAGCACACATATTTTCTGCGATAGGTAAATTTGAAGGGCAGCGAAATCTGGAGCTTGTTATTGAGAAAAATAAGGATTATTTCATCACTGTGACACCCACAATGGGTTGGGCATATCCAAAATTAAAATTAGAACTCGTTGATCCGGCAAAAAATAAAGAGTTGGTAACTGACTGTATGAATAAATAAATAGAAATGGTGGTGGCTATAGAAAATAGAGTCTCCCAAAAAGATCTACTGTCGGAGTTGCGGATAAGGGTTCTGTGCAGAACGAAAAGCCGTGCTTAAAAGACCGAAATATCAAGAACGGTTTTATCTATTTTAGACGATCTTAGAGCAGGTACTGCTAAAAAATGATCAGGAGAGCTGTTTGATAGCTGATTTGCTGCTCTTTATATTTGATGCCGATGATGAGTTTTCTGGGTGGTTGACCGGTCAGGATGGAGATCTCTTGAAAGATTCACACCGTTTTCACCTTGGTTTATTTGCATGATGATCTTTCTCAGATTGAGCTTGGATTCCTGGATATCGTTGAAGTACCGGCTCCGGAGCTCCATCATGAAAAGCCCCTCATATTCCGGCAGGATCTGCTGGAGCATTCCGGCAACGGGAACACTGCCCCAGCCCACGGGCATATGGGAATCGCCTTTGCCCAGGGGCAGCTGGTGGGTCTGCTGTTTCTGGAAATGATGGACCGCACCCCCGAAGTTGTCGTGGATGTGGGTGTGGGCTACAAGTCCCCTGATCTGGGAGACTTCTGCCATGGGGTCAAAATCATAGAAGGTGGCGCACATGAAAAGATGGCCGAAATCCAGATTAATTCGGACATTGTCCCGATTGACGTCCAGCACCTGTGTTTTGAGATTTCCAAGGCGCTCGGCGTAACAGTACGGGCTCTGGCTGAGATAGGGGCGTGCGTTTTCCAGGGCCACGGTCACATCCGGGTACAGGGCACAGACCTCCTGCAGGATCCGGGCCTCCTGGGCCAGCAGTCGCGCTTTTTCCCGTTCCGGAATATCCCGGGCAGGGCAGAGGGTAAAGAGCTCCTCGGGAATAAAGCGGCCGCTGTGCACCACAACGGCCTTTGCCCCCACCTGTCTGGCAAATTCCAGTGAGGCTGCCAGAATATCGGCGTGCAGTTTGGGCTCCTCTTTGTCCATCAGATTCAAAGGATTGGGAGAATGTACGGAATAGCGGAATTTAAAGGGTTTAAGAATTTCGGTCACCTGATCCATCCGGCGGTGGTTGATCTGTCCGTTCAGGATGACGTCCATCCCATGCACCGGCAGTTCCACGGCCTTAATACCCATGTAGTTCAGTTCTTCCAGATCTTTCTGGAAACAGTCCATCCGGCCGTCGATCCGGACCTCATCGATTTTCATGCCGATCAGATGCATTATATTTCTCCTTTAAGCGGAATAGTCAGGGTTGGGGTCATATGAATCTCATGCGGATTCTGCTGCACAGATGGTCAATGATGCCCACGGTGATGATAATGATGATCATCATGGTGCATACTTCCCGGAACAGGTACCCGTTGAGTTTGTCAAAAATCAGAAATCCGATGCCTCCGGCACCCACAAACCCCAGGATGGCGGCGCTTCTGACATTGGATTCAAACCGCAGAAGGGTGTAGGAGACAAACGTCGGCAAAACCTGGGGCATGACGGAAAAAGCAATGGCCTGTGTCGCGCTGGCACCTGTGCTGGTCAATGCTTCCACCTGGCCGGACTCAATGGCCTCAATTTGTTCTGAAAATACTTTGCCCAGGATCCCGAAGGTATGGATCCACAGGGCTAAGATTCCGGCGTAGGGCCCAAGCCCGATCACGGCAACGAAAATCAGGGCCATGACAAATTCGTTAAAGCCCCGGCAGGAATCCAGAAATCGTCGCACAAAAAAGGAGATGCTGTTTTTCAGGGATCTTGAACGCAGATCATCGGACGGAAAGATCAGGCCCAGGGTGTTTTGGGCTGCAAAAAAAGAGATCGGAATGGCGCATATCAGTGCCAGAAGCGTTCCCCATATGGCAATGGCCACGGTTTCAAGCAGGGCGACAAGATATCCCTTGATCTTTGGCCATGCGGTTTCCGGCGGGAAATATCCGCCTTTCTTGTTTTTCAGGGCAGTGCGCCGTGCCTCCTTTATCAGGTTTTCAATCTTCCGGGGGGCCATCCGGGAAAGAATCTGCTGCTTGACCTCTTCACGTTCCTCCCTCTTGCGGGCTGCATCGGGTTGTTCCTGAAACGGCACATCCCGGTATTTGTTGGACATGTACTCCCGGGCCAGCCCTTCGGCCTCGATATTGGGCGCACGCCGGGCCCGGGCCTCCACCTCGGCCAGATCCTGGGCGGAAAGCACCCGGCCAAACAGGTACTCTCTGGCATGGCCCCGGTTTTCCCACAGCTTCAAGGGGCTCATTCCGCACCACACATAGGTGACCGCAAGGATGGCGGCACATAGAAAAATGACAGTGCTTCTTTTGTATTCCGCTGAAATTCCGGAAGGCTTGATCACAGTCCGGTAGGTGGGTTCTTCTGATCCTGCCAAACTGTAAATGGATTTAAAAAAGAAAGGGATCAGACTCTGGAGAGCGATGCCGCCAAGACTCAGGATCAGCCCGATACCCAGATCTGTGACCGGGTTCAGCAGGTGCGTTTCCCCCCTGGTGCTCAGCCTGAGTATTTCCATGGTGTCGGACGGCCAGGCCAGTGTCAGGGTTCCGGTATCTTGGACAATCATCGTGCAAATAAGAATCACGAGGGGCAGGGCAGAGATGATTGCCGGATACAGCAGATGGAAGGGCCGGGGCTTTTTTTTGAGAACCATGGGCAGGGCAACACCCACACTGGAGAGGGGGAGCAGCCACAGGAACGCAAAACCCATCATGGACAGGGAGAAACCGGAACAGCTCACGGGTGTTTTCCCAATCCAGGGAAGGAAGAATCCCAGCAGAATCAGGGTCGCCGCACCGGCGCTCCAGAGTCTGTATCCCTTTTTCATGGTTAGTTGCCTTTCTTTTCCTGGAGTTTGGCCTTGAGCTGCTGCATGTAGCGGACTACATCATAGGTGGCGTCATCCACGGGCGCATATCCGCCGTTCTGGAGTTTTTCAATGCCGGCTTTGTCAAAGTTGAAGGACATCAGTGCGCCGGTAAAGGCGGCTTTCAGGCTTTCCGGCAGATCTTTTCTGGCACACATGGGGGCACCGGGGATCAGTTCGGATTTCCAGATGATGTTGAAATCATCCATGCTGGCAGCGCCTTTCTCGATCATGCGGTCCAAGTCGATATTGTTGGTGGAGGCCACGTCCACTTTGCTGTTTTTGACAGCCAGAATGCTGGCCCCATGGGAGCCGGAAAAGGAGACTTCCCTGAACAGGGATTCGGGCGGGGTTTTCAGGTCTCTGTAAAACAGAACGCTGGGTACAAGACAGCCGGAAGTGGAGTTGGGATCGGTGAAGGCAAAGGTTCTGGTCTTGTCAATGGCCTGATCCAGGGTGGTGATACCCGAGGCTTTGTTGGTGATGATGATGCCGTAATACCCCTGGGCTCCGGTTTTGTCCAGTTCCAGGGCCACGGCTTCGGCACCGGCCCGGGCGGAAGCTTCCACGTAGCTTTTGGGTCCGAAATAGGCAAAATCGATATGTTTGTGGGCCATGGCAGTGATAATTCCGGCATAATCGGAAGCCGAAAAGGGTTCCACTTTGATGCCCAGTTTGGCTTCAAGGTGATCCATCAGCGGCTTGAAACGGACCTGGATATCGGCGCCGCCTTCGGTGGGAATCAGACCCACCCGGATTGTGTCGGGCCAGCTGGCGGGGGTGGCGGAACTGCTTGCGGCAGAAAAGAGCAGGACGCACAAAAGAGCAAGGCACAGTTTTAAAACGGTTTTCATTTTTTTCTCCTGGGAATGTCAATATGATTCAAGTTCAGACAGCCGAGAAATTCAGCTGCCCGGGTAAAAAACAGGGTAACGGATCAGGCTGCGGCAGTCTTCCTGTGGTCCTGATGAAAAATGGCCGACTCAAACTGGGTGCCGTAAATCCTGCGGGCAATATCCATGCTGAAATCGGTCACAGGTCCGTCAAACACTAAGGACCCGCCCTGGATGCCTAGGATCCGGTTGGCATACTGCTGGGCAAGGTCCACCTGATGCAGGTTCACAATCACCGGGATGTCCCGGGAATCGCAGATTTTTTTCAAAATTCCCAGCACCCTTTGGGAGCTGGCAGGATCCAGGCTGGCCACCGGCTCGTCGGCAAGAATGACCGAGGGCTCCTGGGCCAAGGTTCGGGCAATGGCCACCCGCTGCTGCTGGCCTCCGGAAAGAGAGTCGGCCCGCTTGGCGGCCAGATGCTCAATGCCCACCCGGCGAAGGGCCTGGAACGCCTTTTCCTTCTCCCTTTCATTAAATTTGCGAAAAATGGAGGCAAAAAACCAGACCGGATGGGTTATGTGGCCCAGGCGGCCGGCCAGCACATTTTCAAACACCGTGAGGCGGGGGGCCAGATTGAACTGCTGGAACACCATGCCCACATCACCTCTGAGTTGCCTGAGTGCCTTGCCCCGGCACAGGGTGATATCCCTTCCGTTGATCACCACCCGTCCGCTGGTCCGGCTGATCAGCCGGTTCATGCAGCGCAGCAGGGTGGATTTACCTGCACCGGAGGGCCCCAGCACGGCAGTCATCTGGCCTTTTTGGATGGTGAATGAGACGTTGTTGACCGCCGTGACATCGCCGGGATAGACTTTGGTCAATGCTTCCACCTGCATAACGGTTTCATGGGAGTACGCCATGGATAATCTCCTTAAAAGTTTCACGGGGTTTGGATGTCATAAACAGATCTGCCCCGGACAAAGGCCCGGGTCACATGGGCCCACCGGTTCTGCCGGTTGACGATGATGATGTCGGCGTCCTTGCCTGGTTCCAGCGTGCCCGCACCGTTCCGGTGGCCCATGAAGGATCCGGGGCCGGATGTGACCTGACCGAGGGCGCAGGGAAGATCCCCGGTGTATTCTGCGGCCACAAAGGCCGCCTGAACCAGGGATTCCGGATAGTAGTCCGATACAAGGCCGTTGCAGTGGCCGGAAGATAGCGCCTGGGATGCTTTCAGGTTGCCGTTGGTGGACTGATTTCTCAGCAGGTTGGGAGCGCCCATGAAGATCTTCATGCCGGCACAGTGGGCCGCCTCGGCCGCTTCGGCGGTGACGGGAAATTCGCAGGCCCGGATCCCGAGACGGTGAATCAGGTCAATTTTGCTCAAGGTGTCGTCATCGTGGCTCAGCATGGGGATATTGGCTTGGGCCACCAGCTGTGTCAGCTCCGATACCATTTGCCACGCACGTATGTTCCTGGACTGTTTTTCCACGGCCTTGGCCTGGATCTCTTCATGGGGGATGGCATATTCGCAGGCGTGGAACTTGATATATGATGCCATGGAGGTGAACTGGCCCTGGCCCGGTGTGTGGTCCATGATGGAAAGCAGGTCGATCAGTCCTTCCTGAACCAGCTCCTTGATGATGGCAAAACTCTCTTCGGATCCCACTTCATACCGCACGTGGGTGAAATGTTTGACCAGGGCCTGGCCCGAGTCGTTGTA
Organism: uncultured Desulfobacter sp.; assembly: GCF_963665355.1. Classification (GTDB taxonomy): domain Bacteria; phylum Desulfobacterota; class Desulfobacteria; order Desulfobacterales; family Desulfobacteraceae; genus Desulfobacter. The sequence goes on along the minus strand of NZ_OY762229.1, from coordinate 530,928 downwards.
ATCCTTGATCTGCCGCAGGCACTGGAGTGCCGCCTTTGGGGAGCGCAGTCCCAGTTCGTTGTCTGCAAAGCTGATGGCGTGAAAAAAGCTGGTGATGCCGCAGGCCGCCAGGCTCCGGTCCAGGTTCAGGATGGCAAAATCAATGTCGAAGAACACCCCTTTTCTTTTTTCAATGCTGCGCTCAAGGCTGTCGGAATGCAGGTCCACAATACCCGGCATGATCAGATGCCCCCGGGCATCGATGATCCGGGCATCCGGAATCTGCACCGGCGCGTCGAATACGCTGCTGATTTTGTCCCCGTCCATGAGGACCGCACCACTGTGAAACAGATGCCGGCCGTCAAACACCGGTCCGTTGCATATCACTTTTTTAAAGGTCATGGGGTTACGACTCCGCCAATGCAGCCATGGGAATGATCCGGTCCGCAATGGCCTTTTGATCTGAAAGGTCATGGGATATGGCAATGATGCTGGCTCCGGCGCAAAGCACCTCTGAAATCAGTTCCAGCACTACCCTGCGGTTTTTTTCATCCAGAGATGCCGTGGGCTCGTCCAGCAGCATCACAGGATAATGGGCGATGAATCCCCTGGCGATATTGATCCGCTGCTGCTCTCCACCGGAAAAGGTGGTGGCGGACAGGTGCCAGAGCTCTTTGGGAATGTGAAGACGGGCAAGGATGCGTCGGCCTTTTTCCCGGGCCATCTCCTCGTCCATGCCCCGGCTGGTGAGGGGCTCGATCACCGTATCCAGTGCCGACACCCGGGGCACCACCCTGAGGAACTGGCTTACATAGCCGATGGTTTCCCTGCGGATCTCGTATATGGCGGCAGGTTCGGCCGTGGCAATATCCACCGGCCTGCCCCGGTGTTTCACCAGAATTTCGCCGCGGCCGGTTTTATAGCCGGCATAGATCATCCGCAACAGGGTGCTTTTTCCCGCACCGGATGGACCGGACAGCACCGCCGCCTCTCCGGGATAAAATTCCATGGAGAAATCGTCCAGCACCTTCAGGCAGGTGGCCTGCTGGTGGTGAAAAACAAAATCTTTCCGGACATGGCTCAGTTTCAGGATCCAGTTTTTATTGTTGTTTTTGTCCATATCTTTGCCCCGGTCTTTTGTTCAAGGTCTCAGGATGGAAGAGACCAGAAGCTGGGTATAGGGCTCTCTGGGATCATCCAGTATCTGGTCGCTGAGACCGTCCTCAATGATCCGGCCGTTTTTCATCACATAAAGCCTGTGGCACATCAGCCGGGCCACGGCAAGGTCGTGGGTCACCAGGATCATGGACAGCTTCATGCGTATCACCAGTTTGCGCAGGATATCGATCACCCTGGCCTGGACCGATACATCCAGGCCGGAGGTGGGCTCATCCATCAGGATGATCTTGGGACCGGTGACAAGATTGACCGCAATCTGAAGCCGCTGCTGCATGCCGCCTGAAAAGGTGAGTGCCGGATCGTCGATGCGGGCCGGATCAATCTCCACTTTTGCCAGCCACTCCAGGGCGATCCGCCGGATCTGGCCATAGTTGCGCATACCGTTAGCCATGAGCCGCTCGCCGATGTTGCCGCCGGCACTGATCCTCAGGCGAAGGCCGTCCCTGGCGTTCTGGCAGACAAATCCGGTCTGGGTGCGGGTAAGTCTGCGAAGCCGGGCTTCATCTGAGCGGCACAGGTCCACCAGTCCTTCATCACTGTTAAAGAACACAAAACCTGTGGAGGCAGGAAGTTTTCCGGCAATGCAGTTGAGCACCGTGGATTTTCCGGAGCCGGACTCTCCCACAATGCCGATTACCTCTCCCTGGGACAGTTCAAAATTGATGTCACGGCATCCCAACTGCCGTCCGTATAGTTTGGAAAGGTTTTGAACCCGCAGCAAAGGAACGCGTTCTTTTTCCGGCATCATGGTCATGACAGGGTCTCTTTCCCGGTGTTGCGGCGGCAGTATTCAGTGTCAGAGCAGATAAACATGCGGTTTCCCAGGTCATCTGTAATGATCTCGTCCAGAAAGGAGTCCGTGGCCCCGCAGATGGCACAGGGGGTGTCCCATTTTTCCAGCTCAAAGGGATAGTCTTCAAAATCAAGGCTCTTCACATCGGTATACGGCGGCACCGCATAGATGCGTTTCTCCCTTCCCGCTCCGAACAGGTGCAGGGCCGGGGAGCGGTGCAGTTTGGGGTTGTCGTATTTGGGAATGGGCGAGGGGCTCATGATGTGGTGCTGGTGTACCTGAACCGGATAATCAAAGGCGGTGGCGATTTTATGATATCTGGCAATGTCTTCGTAAAGCCGGACATACATGGCGCCATATTCCCGGTAGGCGTGCATTTTTGCCGTTTGTGCCCGCTGGGGTTCGATGAACTGCAAAGGTTCGGGAATGGGAACCTGATAGACCATGATCTGGCCTTGAGCCAGCGGGGTTTCGGGAATGCGGTGGCGGGTCTGGATAATGCTGGCCCGGGCCGTACTCTCCGTCACGTCTATGGACGCCGTGGTTTTGAAAAAATGTTTGATGTTGATGGCATTCACCGTGTCATCGGATCCCTGGTCGATCACCTTCAGGGTGTCGGATCTGCCCAACAGCGATGCCGTGATCTGGATGCCGCCGGTTCCCCATCCGTAGGGCAGGGGCATCTCGCGTCCCCCAAAGGGCACCTGGAATCCCGGAATGGCCACGGCTTTCAGGATGGTCCGCCGGATCATTTTCTTGGACTGTTCATCCAGGTAGGCAAAGTTATATTTCTGTTTCAAGGGGGGCTCCGTTTACCGGTGACGGGTTCAGTTGATGGTTCTTCTTTCGGGTTCTGACAAACACCAGTTCGGACTGGAAATCCACATAGTGGGGCAGTTTGAGATGCTGCACAAAGCCGCCGGACTCCACGTTGTCGCTGTGGGAGAGGATGAATTCCTGATCCTGGGCCGGATAATCCACCTTGCCGCTGCGTTCACTGTTCTGAAGAGCCCGGTCAATCAGCGCCATGGACATTGCCTTTCGTTCACATTGCCCGAAAGTCAGGCCGTATCCGTTTTCAAATCCCGGCGTCTGGGTGTCGGATCCGTCGAACCGGTTCACCATAAAGCATTCCGTAAGCTTGATTTTTCCGATCCGGATCTCGAATCCCAGTTCCGGCGGGGTATAGGAGAGTTCCACATAACCCACCCGCAGTTCTCCGAGAAATGGGTGGCGGTCCAGGCCGAACCCCCGCTGGAGAGAGTAGGCCGCCCCCAACAGGAACCCTTCGTCCCCCCGGGCCAGGTTCTGCAGCCGCATACTCCTGTCTGAAGGCAGTTTCATGGGTTCACGGGTCAGGTCCGGAATCTTTTCTCCGCTTTGATCCTCATCCGGTTCGTTCATCAGTTTTTGTTGCCGGAGCAGTTCGACTACCCGGATATACCGGGTGGGATCATTGTTTGCTGGGGGTGATGCATCTTCCGAAGGATCTGTGGGGGCACTTGCGGGCAAGGGCTGCTCCGAATCAAAATCAATCAGGCGATGGGTGTAATCATAGGTGGGCCCCAGAATCTGCCCCCCTGGAATATCTTTATAAATACCGGATACCCGGCGCAGGATCTCTATGTCTTGGGTATCAATGGGCCGGGTGTTGCCGAACCGTTTTAACGTGGAACGATAGGCCCGCAGAAGAAAGATGGCCTCCACGGCATCTCCCTGGGCCTGGCGCAATGCCGTGGCTGCGGCATGGGGATCATACAGTGATCCCTCGGCCATGACCCGGTCCACGGCGAGCCCGAGCTGGCTTTCAATCTGCCGGGTGGAAATTTCAGGGATGTCAAGTGGACCCCGGCGGGTCTTTGCCACCAGCTTCTTTGAACCGGCAACAGCCTTTTCTCCTCCCTTGACGGCAACGTACATCAGAGCACCTCCACAAGGGTGGTTCTCGGCAGGCAGGTGAAGCGGCTGCCGCAGGTGAAAATCATATCAATGCCAAGGGGATAGTTTTCGTTCATGCGGGTCCGCTGACTGAGAAACCCGGACCGGATGCCGGTCAGCTTCAAGTGGTTTTCTGTTTCGATGCCGGGTCCGCACAGTTTGATCCGACCCCTGTCGGTCAGTTCCTGAACCTGAATCACCAGTGTTGTGGAGTGATCCGGTGCTTCGAGGGTGCCGGGGTTAAAGCGGCTGTGGTCTTCCAGGTCGCCGGAATCGGTAACCAGGGCAAACGCAGCACAATTTTCCAGCGGCGTTACCGGTGCTCCGGTATGAAAACAGATCCACCGGATTTCCGGTGTGCCGCTGTCAAGGTCAGACCAGAGGGTTGTCTCAAAGTCCAGAAAGGTCAGAAGGATGGCCCCTGTGGCCGGATTCAGGCTGCCGGGACATTCCAGGTTCAGGTCCGTGTCAAGGATGGTACCGGGATGGGCCATGGCGGTGAGCAGTTTGCGGAAGATCTGCTGGCTGTCGCCTGTTTCCGATATGAATCCGTTGTGCATCTTTAAGAACTATTCCCCCCGCTTTAACGTGAAAAAATTAACCCGTGTTGGCGCCACGCAAGATTCAAGATCCCGGGCCGCTTTTTTTTGCTTTTCAGCAAGCCTTGCCAGAAGGCCGTTTTCCAGTTCATCGTGATATGCGGGGTGTTGTAAAAGTGCGTCAAGCAGTGCCGCAAGCCTGGCGTGGTCGCGATCTGATCCGGTGACCATGCCGTACCCCATATACGTTGCGTCAATTTCCACCACACATTTGGTGACACTGACTTCTCCCATGTAAAAACGGCCGCCGGTCCCGTCAGCCCGTGCCTGGACCATCAGAAGACCTGTTTCCGGTCCGGTGATGCAGTGCCAGGAAACCCCGGATTCAAGGGCCGTAAATGCCGTGCCCAGGTCAGTGACATCTGCATTGGAAAGCAGCCGGATCCAGTTTTGCCGGGGGCTGGCATCTGCTGTCTCAAGGTTTTCTTTCATCTGTTTCTCTTTCTGTATTTGTTTGGACCAACCATATCACAGCCTGTATGTGGTTGTGATTAAGGGCTTGTTATACGGGCGTTATGATTGGATTAGGAATGGGTTGGGCATCGGTTTGCTCTGCTTTTTCAATGGGACCTGCTGTTGCCATAACACACCTTTCCGGGCTATTATTTTAAACCCTGCGGATGCTTTACCTGGCCAAAACGGTGGACATCATCAGGCTGTTTTGTCACCCTTAGGAATATGGAAAACAACAATGCGCTACCCGGCATACCTTGAAAAAAAATTTAACTTCCCCGGGTTTTACCGGGTAAAACTGGCTTTGCCGTCCATGGGGCTGCCGGATCCGGCAAGTGACCTGGGATCACAACTGGCAAAGGCTTTGGAGCCGTCAAACATTAAATCCGGACAGACCGTGGCCGTTGGTGTGGGCAGCCGGGGCATGAATGAAATTGCCCATCTTGTGGCACAAATCTGCCGGAGCATCAAAGACAAAGGCGCTCACCCCGTTATCATCCCGGCCATGGGAAGCCACGGCAGCGCCACCCCCGAAGGCCAGGAAAAAACCCTTGCAAAATTAGGCGTTACAAGTGATTTCTGTGGGGCTCCCATTGTCTGTCAAATGGATGCCGTTGAAGTGGGGCGCGTGTTTGACGACGTGCCTGTCTATTTTTCAAAAAATGCCATGGAAGCGGATCACAGCATCTGCATCAACCGCATCAAGCCCCATACCAAATTCAAAGGTGATGTGGAAAGCGGACTTTACAAAATGCTTGTGGTGGGCATGGGTAAACACACAGGTGCGCTGACCTACCATAATTTTGCCCTGAAATATGGATTTCATAAGCTTCTCAAAGCCATGGGCGACACCATTATTGAACAGACCAACCTTTGCCTGGGCATTGGTGTGGTGGAGGACGCCTATGACAGGGTCATGAAGATTGAAGTGATACCGGCGGCCCAGATCAGCGCCCGGGAGCCGGACCTTTTAATCCTGGCCAAAGCCCACTTCCCCAGCCTGCCATATAAACAACTGGACCTTCTTGTGGTCCGGCAGATCGGCAAGGAGATCAGCGGATCGGGCATGGATCCCAATGTCACCGGTAAAACATTTGATTTCATGGAAGACGATTTTTCCCAAAGCCTTTACGCCAAACGGCTGGTGGTCCTGGACCTGTCCGCAAATACGGCAGGCAACGCCATTGGCCTGGGCAACGCCGACATCATCACCGAAAAAGTATTTGAAGGCATGGATTACCAATCTACCCTCATGAATGCCCTGACCTCCATGTCCCTGAGAAAAGCAGCCATCCCGGTGCGGCTGCCCAGTGAGGAGAAGGCGGTGCAGGCCGGATTTCAAACCATTGGCCCCATGCCCCCTGAAAAGGTGAGAGCGGTCATTATCCGGGACACCATGCATACGACCGATTTTCTTGCCAGCGAAGCCTTGGGGCCTGAAACCCAAAAGCTGTCCTGCCTTAAGGAGATGACACCCTTCCGGCTTTCATTTACTTCCTGTGGAGATCTTATTGCGCCGGGCCCCTGACAGACATCAGATAAATTACAAGACGTATCCATTCCCGTATGATAAACATTGGCCTGTAAAATTAACCTAAACCAGGAGACAATGACTCATGTCTGAAACCAAATATATTACACCTTTTATTTTTGCACTGATGGTGCTTGCCGCAACGGCCCTGCTTTTGCCTGACCAGTCCCTGGCAACCCAGGAATATGTGTTTACCGGACAGACAATGGGCACCAGTTATTCCATCAAGCTGGTTTCTGCCAAACCGCTGTCCGAAAGCTTATGGCAGGAAAAAATTGACCTGCGTTTAAAACAGGTCAATACCCGTTTGTCCATGTACCAGAAAGACAGTGAACTGTCCCGGTTCAATGCCGCTGACAAGGGGCAGCCTTTTCGGGTTTCAGCGGATTTTTACCAGGTTCTCCAGCAGTGCAGGGATCTGTATCGTCTGACTTCCGGGGCCTGGGACGGCACCGTGAAACCCCTGGTGGATCTGTGGGGCTTCGGCACCAAAGGACGGCGACAAACGCCGCCTGAACCCGGAGAAATCAAAACCGCACTGATGCATACGGGCTTTAACGCCCTGGAACTCGGGGACCATGTCCTGACCAAAACCATGCCCGGCATAACACTGGATTTGGGCTCCATTGCCAAGGGATATGGTGTGGATGAAATTGCGCGCCTGATCCGGGAGGGCGGGATTGAGAATTATCTTGTGGAGATTGGCGGAGAGCTGGCCGGTGGCGGTGAAAACAGACACCGAAAGGCGTGGATCGTGGGCATCGCAAACCCTGATCAAGGCATTTTGAATTCAGGTTTGTTCAAAGAGGTACGTTTGAGCAACAAGGCCATTGCCACCAGTGGCAATTACAGAAACTATTTCGAAAAAAACGGACATATTTATTCCCACATCATCAGCCCCAAAACCGGTTATCCTGTTGAAAACGCCGTGGTTTCAGCCTCGGTGATTTCCGATACCTGCACCAGGGCCGACGGGCTTGCCACAGCGCTCATGGTTATGGATACCGACAAGGCCCTGGCCCTTATCAACAGCCTTGATAATACCGAATGTCTGATCATCCGCCAGGATGGAAAAAAAAGAACGGCGTTGCGGTCATCCGGCTTCAAAGCCTATGAAATCGGTTTCTGATCGTTTATACGTTGCCAGAATTCAGCAATAAGAAACAGGCATTGACAATCAGGGCCGAGGTTTTAAATTCAAGGGTTAGAATTGACAATCACCGGCCTGACAGTGCCGTTTAAAGGAGAAAAAAATGAAAGTAGCCCACTATACGGATATTCCGGGTAAAGAATTGAACAACGACATGGTTAAGCTTGTCACGGGCCGGGTGCTCATCGGCAAGGGTGACGGTGCCAATAATTTCTGCATGAGACGATTCGACGTTGAGCCCGGCGGGCATGCTCCCCGGCATACCCATGACTGGGATCATGAGATTTATGTGGTTGAAGGCAAAGGAGAGGTGCTCATCGGGGATCAGTGGCATGGCATTTCCCAGGGAACAGCCATCCATATTCCCCCCAATGTTGAGCATCAGATCAAAAACAGTTCGGATGGGCATTTTGCGTTTCTGTGTCTGGTACCGCCGGCAGCCCCGGAGATGTAGATGAGAGCGCCCAGGACCTGCGTCAGCCCCCGGGGACGGTTTGTGGTGGGAATCCACGAACCTGAATTTGTCGTGGATAATTTCAGGCAGAACACCTCTAAAGATGTGCTGGGCCGCCTTCCCAACGGAGACGCTGTGGAAAACCAGGCCAATTTTCCCGGCGGGCAGGTCCGGGCAGACACCGCGGACCGGATTTATGAAATCGCCAATGCATTTCCATTCCGGGGGAGTACCTTTATCAATTCCGCCTGGGCGGACCGCAAGGCCCAGCGGCCGGATACCATAGCTCTTGCCCCCCGGCCGGACTGTTCCCTGACCGCTTGCCTGAAACAGTGGCACAAGGAGAGTGACCTGTCCCGGGGTTCTGTTGTTCAGATACTGGAAGTGCTGCCCCGTCCTTTGAAACTGGCCCTGGCCCAGGCGTCCACGGATCCTTGGGAGCTAAGTGCCCTTGCCGGCCTTGCCTGTGATTTTGTGTATGACAACGGCAAGGATGAACCGCCCACGGGGGTTGCCTATACAAAGAACGATGTGGGAAGGACCTTTCCGGTGGTTCACGACCATGACCTCTATGATGTGCTTGGCAATAACCCGGCTTTGCCCGATGCATATAAAGAGGTGATGGTGCTGAAGCCCGGTATCCAGGGAAACAGTCCCATTGTGGGTGAAAGTCTGGATGACACCCATGTTTATGAATATATGCGGGCCAATTCATATATTCCCTGGGGCCATTATGCCGATAACATGGCCAATGACCGAATACGCTACCGGGCCAATGATCTGACCCCTTCGGATATGGAAGGTATCCGGCATCTGTATTACCAGCGCATTTATACACGGGCGGCCCGGATGCTGAACGTTCCGCTGCCTGCAATTGGCAGGTCTTTATCCAGCTCTGAACTTGAGACGCTGCGCCGGGAAATCATTAATTCTCCGGCATTGAGAAACCCCAGTCCATGGGACAGTGAATCGCCCTTTTTCACAGGGTCGTTATGGGGATGGAATTTCGGATTCGGGTTTGCCCAGTCCGGCCACCGGCTGCATGCCTCCCACCAGATGGTCCACCAACAGAACGCCATGGTTCCGGAAAGCGTCCCGGACAGTGACGGCAACCCCTATTCCTGTTTTGCCTGCGGAGACCTTGTGGCGGACTTTATCCAGGATTACAAGGCAGCCCACGGCATCGGTTTTTTTGACGCGTTCATAAAAGCCATTAAAAACAACCGGCGAACAGACATGAACCCCAACGGCCCCAGGGATTTGGTGGTGTGGGAAAATGACGAGGTGATACTGTTTGCCCCCAAGGCCCAGGTCAGTGAATGGGAGCTGATGCTGATGACTAAAGCCCCGTGCCCCCATGTGCTTTGCGCCGATACAGCAATACGAAAGTCCTTGGATACCGGCATCCGCATCGCCATCCAGACCCTGGAAACGTTGGGCGTGCAGATGGTTACAAGCGTGGAATTTTCAGGCCGGTTCAATAGCCTGGTCACATCCCAGCATCTTGTATATTCGTTTGTCCCGCGCCTGCCCTATGCACCGGGCACATTTTCCGAGGCCCAGATGCGATTTATCGCCGGGTGTTATCCCGAGGACTTTGCTTTTGCCTGCAGAAATGCTCTATCGGCCTGAAAGCTGAATAAAAATAAACTGCATTACACCTTAATAAGATGAATTGTCCTGCAGGAGAGATTAACGTTACCCCAAACGTCGTTTTTCAGGCATAAATAGCCGCACTCCGAGAAAAAAATCCCCGAAATTGTCCTTGGACAGGTGTTCAGAAATTTAGGTGGTGGATTTGGGTCACGGGAGCGGGCTGGCAAATTGCCCGATTTTATGGTAGACAGCCCTTTACCACGCCTTGTGGGTATCCATTACCGTGTTGGTGATCATGCGTCCGTCCCTGGGCGGCACCCTTCATATCAGCTGGAAACGACTGGCCGGCACAGCAGCAGGGGAACAAAGATCCGGCGCAATATTGTGTCATTTATTTCTTCCAAGCCTCTTAAAGTTGTTTTTTCTTGATGGCAATGGCAATGCAGACACCAGCCCCAATCCAGGTAATGCCGAGCCCGAGAACCATCATAACAATCGCGGAAGTCATCATTTTTCATCTCCTTTAAGGGTAAGACTGGTAATTACGCTGAGAATGATGATACCCACCACCACGCACCAGCCAAATACGAACAAGGCTATAGACGGATACCCACCGTATGGGGTTTTAATATCTGCCATTAGGTTGGATATGATCATATAGCCCAGAATGGCAGGGGTGATTATTTTAAGGCAAAAGCCCCATAACATCCCAACCTTAAAATCACTGGTCTGGTTTATTTTTTCCTTAAATCCGTCAAGGCCGCAGATCCAGGCCAGGAATATAATCTCCGCAAGCCCACCGGCCAGTACACCAAAATTGTTGATGAACCGGTCTACGATATCCAGAACCAGTAGACCTGAATGTGAGGCAAACACGATACCGCACAAAAAGCCGATGCCGCAGAAAAGACCGGCAGCGCGCTTACGGCTGATGTGGAAACGATCGATAAGTACTGAAACCGAGACTTCGCAGATGGATACCATGGAGCTTAATCCAGCAAAAAGCAGTGCCGCAAAGAACAGGGTGCCAAAAAACACAGGACTGGGTAGACTGTTAATGGCCGAGGGAATTGTGACAAAAGCCAGGCCCACGCCCGAGTTGACCACTTTATCAACGCCTACGCCCTGCAGGGAAGCCATGTTTCCCAAAACCGAGAAGACCATGACACCGCAAATGATACTGAATCCGCAATTGCAAAAAGCCGTGATAAAACCGTTATTGGCCATATCCGAATTTTCAGGCAGGTAGCTTGCATAGGTGAGCATAATGGCAAAGCCGATGGAAAGACTGAAAAAAAGCTGCCCATAGGCCGCAACCCACACCTTGAAATTTAAAAGTGCCGTGAAATCGGGCTTAAACATCCAGTTCAGGCCTTCTTGCGCCCCTTCCAGGGTTACAGCCCGTGCCGTGATGATCAGAACCATGATAAACAGGACAGGCATAAACACTTTGCCGGCCGCTTCAATCCCTTTTTTTACACCACAGAAAAGCACCACCCAGACAATAAGCCAGACGCAAAGGATCGCCCCAAGTATGGGCCACCGGATGCCGTTAAAGGCAAAAGGGGTATCTGAAAGCTGAAGATAGGATTTATAAAAGAAATTGGCAGGATCAGCTCCCCAGCCCTGGGTAAAAGCCAGAACAAAATAGGAGATGGTCCAGCCCACCACCGCCACATAATAAATGGAAATAATGAAGGATACCAGAATCTGCCACCAACCGAGCCACTCCCATCGCCCTGACAGGGTTCTGAAAATATTTGGAACAGAAGTTTTAAACTTATAGCCGACGCCGAATTCCAAAATCAGGAAAGGAATGCCAGCTGTAAGCATGGCAAAAAGATAAGGGATAAAAAAGGCGCCGCCTCCGTTTTCATAGGCAACATAGGGAAATCGCCAGATATTCCCTAAGCCAATAGCCGATCCGATAGCCGCCAGAACAAAACCGGTTCGCGTACCCCATTGTTCTCTTTTCTGCATAAATATATGTCCAATATTTAAAAAAAATTAAATAGTTACTATAATTTTGTGGAAAATACAGATTTTAAACCTTGGAGTCAAAGAAAAATTTAGATTTGAATATTTTCGTAGCTACACCCCCTCCTCCGTGGCCTTTGGGTAAAGTAGAGGAAGCGGCTATGGCAAAACCTATCTTGAAAAGACAAATAGATATGAGCGGGACGCCTATGCCCGGGTTAATGCTAAAATTAGGATATGAAAGAGATTCTTTTGATATTTATCTTTACGCCGATAACCTTTTTGATAAAGAGTATGATTCAAGAGAAGAATATATGGTGTTTTATTCACAGCCCCGGGAAATCGGAGTGCAATTGAACCCAGACAACAAAAAATTTATAACGCTTTGGAGATAGGTTTATATCCAGGATCGGTGATTAAAAATTATTTTTAACAAAAGTAGTGCCATAACAAAAATTCTAAAATTAATAATTTAAAGGATTACAGCCACATACATTTTTTAATCGAAAAATTGGGCAAGGCTGATCAATCTTTCTGAACAGGAGTACGATTCCGTTTTCGGTACATTTGGCACCCAGATCTCCTACTCTCTTTTCAAACGCAATGTATCCATTGCCTATGAACACTACCTTAATGTTCCACAACACCGGAATACATCGTATATGTGATCATGCCCGTATAATCTTGGTTGTCCAGGATACACCTGGATGAAGCCGGATCTGTTATGCGCTTGAAATTTTCCCAGGTTTCTCTGGAAACTTGGGCTTCAACCCGTGGTGTCCAGAACATATTGATTATTGATGATAGATCTGTTTTGTTCTGTTCAGTAAGAGGCCCTTGAAAATCGGCTGTAAAAGTCCTGGCTTCAATATTTACAAAGCCTGTTTTCCGCATCCAAGCCGGAGCACACATAAAATGCAGTTCCGGGTCTGCTGCCGGGGTAAACGGTAAAATTGCCGAGTCTGCCGCATTCAACGCAGTTTCGATAAAAGGATATCCGGGAAGCAATTTTTGGGAAGACAAAAGAAGAAGCGCCACCGTCCCTCCTGTTTTCGTTATTCTGAACATATTCTTTAAAATTTCATAGGGCTCTTCAGCAAGATAGCCTTCTTCTTTAGGCCCTGGATACAATCCATCGCAGCACCAGACCAGGTCAAAGGTATTGTCGGGAAACTCAAGGCGGTTTATGTCACCCGTCAGACATCTGTATGAATCTGTTTTACCTGCTTTACCAAGGTTGCTTTTTGCATATTCAATATGCGTTTGTGCGATATCCACACCCGTGATGGATACATCCGGATAAGCTTCCAGCATCCACAGCATATGGTTGCCGATTCCACAGGGCACATCAAGAATTTGAGCGTCCTTTCTAAGTTCCAGTGACTTAATGGCCTTGCGAATGGGGCGCTCTGTAAGCCGGGCCGACATTTCCAATGCGTTTATGTATGCGTTATCATTCATAGGTTTTTATCTTTTTTTAGAATCTGTAGTTGAAAATCAGGCTGACGGTTCGGGGATCTCCCATAGAAGCCATCCACCCAGCCGTGGAGCCTGTATCAAAGGCATCTACAACATATTGTTCGTCTGTCAGATTGTTGGCAGACAGGTAAACATCCCACTTTTCCTGTTCATATCCCAACCTCATATGGTAAAGGGCGTAAGAACCTTGCTTTTGGGTATTTGCCCTGTCAAAGTAAGTGCTGCCGATATACTGCATTTCAGCTCTTGCAAATAAACCGAAACGATTCCGGTATTCCAAAAAGAGCCCGGCATCATATTCCGGAATAAATGCGGCACGATTCCCCTGATAATTCACCTGGGTCATGGGATCAATGTAATCACCGTATTCAGCATTTGTGTATCCGATAAAACCATTCACGGTAAGGGTCTGGGTCAAGGCATAAGAAGCCTCCAGTTCAAAGCCGTAAATATCCGTTTCCGTGACATTTGCCTGGATAACTGTTGAATAATCAAGCATCACCCTGTCCTGATAATCATCGACACTGGTATAAAATCCGGCCAGATTCACCCTTAGTTTCTGTTCGGGAAATTCGGTTTTAATACCCAGTTCAAAAGCGGTTGAGACCTCAGGATCGAAAACGGCCAGGTCAGGGTCATCCACTGCATACGAATACCCTGCGGCTTTATACCCCTTTGCCACGCTTGCATAGGTCATGATGTTCCCGTTGAGTCGATAATCCAAAGCCAGCTTGGGGAGCAGCTCCGAATCTGTCCGTTCCAAATTATCCGTTACAATGGCTGTGCCCCCATAAGATATGTGCTGCCGGTCTTCCAGTGTTCTTTTCGATTGTTCAAAACGAAGACCGGCCGTCAGTCCAAAGGCGTTATTAAAAAATCTCAATGTAGACTGTCCAAAGGCGGCCATATCTTCAGCCCCATTGGTTCCGGATGCGGCATCCATTTGGGTATACAGCGGCACACCCATCATATCGGCATAGGTTTGATCCATATTATAAATATACCCGCAATCCTCACGTTTATCGCCGTAATACAATCCCAAAAGCCACTTAAAGGATTCATCCGAATCCTTGGACTGCAGTCTGAACTCCTGGGTAAAAGATTCCGATTCAACGGTGTTGATCGAGGTATACAGGGCACTTGCTGAAAAATCTCCATCCAAGGAGTTTTCATTGTCCATGTCCCTGTATGCCGTTATCGAGACAAGGTCAATGCGGTCCCACTCATATTTTACCCGCAGGGAAGAGGCATTGCTTTTTGAAGTGCTCTGCCCTTTGTAATTTGTTGAAATTTGGAATTCATCCAGGCTTGTCAGGCCGGTAACCGATTTATACTGGTTTTTATCAAGAGGAACGGTGGGAAATCCGCCATCATCGTCGAGTTCATAAGTTCTGAATTTCAGGTCGAAAGACAAGTTGTCACCGGGGGTAAAGAGCAGACGCGCATTTGCCGCAGTTGTCTCCTGATTATCGATATCCTCGCCGTTGAACAAATTTTCGATGTAGCCGTCACGCACAGACTTTAACGCGGACAGCCTGAAAGAAAATTTGTTGTCCACCAGGGGGGCACTGACACAAGCGTTGATGCGGCGTTTATCATAATCTCCAATTTCTGCGCCCACATTGGCTTCGAACTCATTTCCCGGAGGCTTTGTGATAATATTGATCGCCCCGCCTTCGGTGTTTTTGCCATATAAAGTTCCCTGGGGGCCTTTTAATACTTCAATGCGTTGGATATCAAACAATGGAGAATCAAAGGCATATAATCCGGCATAGGAGACATCATCTATATATAGGGCTACGGCCGGGTCTCCAAAGGCTGCGTTTGTAATGCCCCTCATCTTTATCCGGCTCCAATGGCTCCTTGAACCTGTCGATGTTGTGGCCATGTTGGGAACATACCGCCATATGTCTTTTGTGGTTTCAATGGACGCATCTTCTATTGTCACATCGGATAAAACCGTTATGGAACTGGTCACTTCCTGGACATCTTCTTTTCTTTTCTGGGCAGTGACCGTGACCGTTTCTAATGTTTTTTTCCAGGAGTTTGGGTCCTCTTCGGATGCAAAACACAGTGGAACTAACGGAATACAGAACAGTCCGATAAGAAGTAAAACTACAGTTGCTTCAAACTTTGAGAGTCGTATTTTTTTGAGTATCATTATTTCATTCCTAATATTATAGCTTGTGACTAAATATATTTGACAGCGTGATAATACTTATCATAATCTGATTCAGCATGTTTGCGGTATATTCATTTTTTTTGGCGCTGGGTTCATTTTTCAGGGTTGTGACAGGGATCGAACAGTTATGATTTCAATGGATGTAAAAACAATAATCAAAGGCGATTTTTCCAAATGTGGCGAACAACTTCAGTCTATTGAAGTCAGCCCCGGCTATGGCGCAGGTTTCCTGACCCGGCTTGTTTCCTTTCAAAGCGGCATCGCTGTAATCATTCAAAATTTTTTTCTGCACGGGGCCGGGAAAATTCGACTGTTTCCGGTAAAACAAATGCCGCCGCTTATTGGTTTTTTCATTGATTTGTCAGGCATTGATCATTTTTCCTATGCCAGGCCCAGGATTCCTTTAGGGGCTGGATTTTCCTCCATTGATCTGCCTGAACACGACCCTGTACTTTTTGTGGATGTAACTGCCAATATCCCTGTCCAAACGGTCAGTGTATTCATGGCACCTGCTGTTTTTACAAGGTTGACGGGAAAAAGCAGCAACGAACTGACGGCGTCGCTGGATTATCTTGATACAGGTATCAAAAAACAAAAAACACTGATGCGATTAAAAAATATCGATTTTGCCCAGAAAATATGCGGGTATCAAGCGGTGACCTCTTTTATGCAAAATCCCGCTGAAACCCTTTTTCTGGAAGCCAAGGCCCTTGAACTGGTCGCATTGCAACTTAAACAGCTGGCCTATTTGACAGGCAACACACCTGAACAGCAGGTCGTTGAACACCGTGCGGAAAAAATTGCCTTTGCCTGTGAGATTTTACGAAAAGAGATGGCGGAACCACCCAGGGTGCTGGATCTTGCCCGCAGGGTAGGGCTCAACCATAACCACCTGACCCAGGGATTCAAAGAGATGTTTGGCCTGTCTCCCTTCGAGTACCTGCGGGTCATACGCCTTGAAACGGCGCGGGAACTGATCGCAAGCCGTGAATGCAGCGTATCGGAAGCGGCTTACAATGTAGGCTACGCAAGCTTAAGCCACTTCACTAAGACCTTTCGCAAAGAGTACGGGATAAATCCTAAGGCATGTGGGGCACCATCAAATTGAACCGGATCTTACAACAAAAAAAAACGGAGACCGGCTGTTATTTTTAATGTTTCTTGAAAGCAAGGTCTTGGAGTTGATTTCCGCAAGCCTTTCACAAAACGTAGTCTGTCCCCTAATTATTTCACCGTTATCAAACGCAGTGTTGATTTGTTGTAAAAAATTATGCTAATGGTGAATAAAGTTATGTATTGCTAATTATTATCGGGGTGCGAATCCATGCAGCAGGCGGAAAAACGGGATGCCGGAACGTCAAACACCTTTCGGATAAATTATAATTCCGCTGATGACCTGGCCTGCAAAGATCCGGTTGAACTTTCCAAGTCACTGGTACCGGGACAAAAGACCGGGCCGGAGATGTTTTCCATCACGCCGGTCCGTCAAGGCTTTTGCATGTATGCCGCCCGGATAGATCCTAAGCATTTGGCTGAATATGAGTTTGAAATAGAACACGCGCCACTGCAGTTCGGGTACTGCCTGAGCGGCAGCACCCATACGGTCTATACCGGGAAAAAGAAAAGCACCGGTGCACAGTTTACCAACCAGGCCGGTACCAATTCCATCTGCCGCATGTCCGGCACCTCAGGCGTCAGCCGCCTGCTGGGTCAAGAGACCTTCAACAGCATTGCCATCCAGATCGATGCCGCACTTTTAGCCCGCTATCTTGACGTTGATCTGAAAAACATTTTTGAACCGTGCCGCAGGATTCTGCAAGGTGAAAGTCCCATCTGCGGCCTTCCCATGACAGGCGCCATGCTCAATACGGCACACCAGGTGTTTGCCTGTGATCTTTCCGGATCATCCCGGCAGCTGTTCATGGAGGCCAAAGCTGTTGAGCTGCTCTCCCTGCAAATTGATCTGCTCACCCGCACACCAGGTGTCAGCCCGGACAGGCCCCTGATGCCTGAAGAGGAGGAGAGTATCCGTAATGCCGCCCGGATTTTGATCCGGGATATGCAGGCCCCGCCCACCATATCGATTCTTGCCCGCAAAGCCGGACTGAATGAATTCAAGCTTAAAAAAGGGTTTAAGCAGGTGTTCGGCACCACGATTTTACAATATCTTCAGCACCACCGCATGGCCTGTGCCCGGGATATGATCATCAACCAGGGAGCCAATGTCAGCCAGGCCGCTGATTTTGTGGGCTACATCAATATCGGCCATTTCATTGCCTGTTACAAAAGGCAGTTCGGCACCACTCCCGGCAACCATAAATGCGGCCACAGGGATTCCTGACCGGCTCTCACGCATACACCAATCCGGATTATTCCTGATCGAATCCGGATTTTGACCCTGCACGCCCTTGCACATCTGTAGACAATCCATTATCAGTTAGTCGTTCGCGTAAAAGTTAAATAGTTATAATAAAAACTACAGAGGTGTTTATGGTTTACTTATCCAAACAAATTGGCCGCGCTTTGGCCGTGCTGCTGCTTTGCGCCGGGCTGTCGGTGGGTCAATGCGTATTTGCCGCAGATATTCAGGCGGTTGTTCAAAACGAGGAAGAGATTCCGGAAATTATGGTGACCGCCCAGAAACAGACCCAGGACGTAAAAGATGTACCCATCACCATGTCGGTATTCAGCGGATTTGACCTGGAAGACATGAATGTTGAAAGTATCGACGATATTATGGTCCACACCCCGAATATGTCCTATTTTGCCGCCGGAGCCGAAGGGCTTGGCACCCCCAATGTCCGGGGACTGACAGCCTCTTTGCGCTCCTTTGGCACCTCCACGGCCATGTATGTGGACGGGGTTCCCTACACCAGCGGGTTCGGGTTTGATACCCTGCTGCAGGATATCGAGCGCATTGAGGTGTTAAAAGGCCCACAGGGCACCTTGTACGGAAAAAATGCCGAAGCCGGTGTGGTTAATGTAATTACCATGAAACCGTCCAACGAATTCAGGGGAAAGGTCACAGGCGAGATTGGAGAAGACGGCAAGCACGTGGCCTCGGCATCCGTGAGCGGGCCCGTGGTCAC
The DNA here is from genome assembly GCF_963665355.1 of uncultured Desulfobacter sp. Lineage (GTDB taxonomy): Bacteria > Desulfobacterota > Desulfobacteria > Desulfobacterales > Desulfobacteraceae > Desulfobacter. The sequence continues at coordinate 512,529 of NZ_OY762229.1, read as the reverse complement.
AGACAAATTTTACATGGGCGTGTCCGCCAAATACTATGAAAAGGAGGGCTATATTGAAGATGCCACGATCAATGACACGGCCAATGACCAGGAATACCGGTTCGGCAAAATCAATCTGCGCCTGACCCCGTCAGATGACCTGGAAGTGTCCCTTCTGGCCCAGACAATCCAGTACGACAACGGCAATATCAACATGAACGATATTTCAGCAAGTGATCCCAGGGTGATCACATCAGATCTCAACGGCGGATATTATGACAAGCCCTCATCCACCATCAGTGCCCTGAACACGTCCTATATCTGGAATGACATCAAGTTCGAGGCTGTTTTCAGTTACTGGAATTATAAACAGGACTCCCTGGCAGAGTTTGATTTCACCGACAATCCCATGGCCATGTATCATGTTTTAAGCCTCAATGATTTTGAAAAACTGTCCGGTGAATTCAGGGTCGGTTCCACCACAGGAGCGGTCTCCTGGCTGATCGGGGCATATACGGACAAAGACGACAATCTTGTGGATAACACCATCTCCATGATGGGCGGCGGGTATACCATGTATGTGACCCACGAGCTTGGGGCAGAGAACAAAGCGGTGTTTGCCCATACAGACTGGTCTGTCACCGATAAGTTCTCTTTGATCGGCGGGTTGCGGTATGACCGGGATGAAAAGGAGTTTTCCCAGGCTTCCACGAACCTGCATGATGAGCGATCCTATTCCACGATCTCTCCTAAAATCGCCGTTCGTTATAAAGCCATTCCCGATGCCTGCGTATTTGCCACTGTATCCAAAGGGTACCGGGCCGGAGGGTTTAATTCCTTTGCCCCGACCTATACCGGGTCCACTGAAAATTTAAGTTTTGACAAGGAGACGGTGTGGAACTATGAGGCCGGGGTCAAGGCCGTTTTTTTCAATAACCGCCTGAACCTTGATTTCAGCCTGTTCTACATGGATATCAGCGACATGCAGGTGGAAACGGCTGTGGACAACACCTTTACATGGATTCTGAATGCGGCCCAGGCCACGTCCAAAGGTGTTGAAATCAGTGCTCAATTCAAGGCAACAGACGAAATCAGCCTGTTTGCCTCGGCAGGGATTACCGATGTGACCTTTGACGAATTTTGTGATGCAACCGGAAACTACAGCGGCAACACCAATCCTTTTGCACCTAAATACAATTTCAACGTCGGTGCGCAGTACCGCTCACAAGCCGGCTGGTTTGCCAGGGCTGATGTCAACGGATACGGCAAGATGTATCTGGACAAGGCCAACCAATATGAACGGGCCGCATTTTTCCTGGTCGATCTCAAGGCCGGATACGAGGCCCGGTCTTTTGATGTGTACGTGTATGCCAAAAACCTGTTTGACGAAACCTATGGCAGTACAGGGTACTATGACGGGCTCTACAGCATCCCCTCACCGCCCCGGGAAGTAGCCATGGCAGTAACCTACCGGTTTTAAGACGGGTAATACCGGATCAGATCTACTTTAATCCCCGAGGAAAGGGTTATGGCCCGGCAGGGGAAACCCTTTCCTTTTTCCAGCAATGCTTTGCTTCCAGTTCTCAAGATGGAGGAGGCAGTTAATCCAGGACACCAGACACAACGATATTGTGATCAGTGGGTGCAAGTTCCACATGAGCAAAGTTTAACCGGCAGTTCATCAGTGAAATCCACAGGTAAAACCGATAACGGTAGTCTGAAAAATTTGCCCACCCAAAAAAAATCAGAATTCCAGCTGCACCCTGCCTCTCATAACTCAAAGCCAAAGCTTGACATGTACACTCAACACTGTTAGGTGTTCAATGAAATGTCACACAACGCTGTAAAATAGATACCGAACATGCTGATGTATCAGTAAGGGTCCAAAACTTGTAACGAAACAGGGCATGAAGTTTTCAGGCACACACAGAACTAAGGATACAAAGCAAAATGTCGATCACGACCACCACCCCCCAAACATTCCAAGATGTATTCCAGGAGGATGGGGCTGCGCAGGATTGTTTGGAAACCTGCTTGCATTTATCACCATCCTTCGGAGAGGGGACCGTTCTGACAACCCGTATTAAGCAGGGGCTTGAGCTGTCGGTTATGAATTACCGGCTGAACAGGCCCATAGATCTGTCCATTGATGATGATATGAGAGAAACCTACTGGAAGACCTATGGGCTTGGGTTTTTGGCTTCAGGGCAAACCAGGACCTGGATACATGGTATCAAAGACCCGGTGTCCGGCGGTTCAGGAGAGAACGGCCTGCTCTATATGCCCCGTGCCAGCAGCTCCAGCGAGGCTGCCGGACAAAAGCTGGGTGTCACGATCTGTATCAGTGCGGATCTATTTGCCGACATTGCCCAGGACGAATTTGACAGACTGGCTGGTTCCATTGCCAAGACTTCCGGCGGCCGCAGGAAAGCACCATATATTGACAAAGGCCGAAATACCGCTGCAATGAAAAGAGCGCTTCATCAGATTCTCAACTGCCCGTATCAGGGAGTCACAAAACGGATCTATCTTGAAAGCAGGGTCCTGGAGCTGATTGTATATAAGCTTGAACAGATGACGGCCCAGGGGGGCGTTTTGGATAAGGCCGTTAAATCAGACGATATTGACCGGGTGTGCCATGCCAGAGAGATACTTACCCGGGACCTTGAATCCCCCCCAACCCTGTACGAACTGGCCGACAGTGTCGGACTTTCCCATGCCAAACTCAACCGGTGCTTTCGGCAGGTATATGGCACCACGGTTTTTGGTTTTCTGCGCCGGGCAAGGCTTGAACAGGCCAGGTTCTTACTTGAAGAAAAACAGATCAATGTCACCGAGGCTGCCCTGAGCGTGGGTTACAGCAGCCTGTCTTCGTTCATCCAAGCATTTTCCGATCAATTCGGCATCAAACCGTCCCTTTGTTTCAAACCCCACCTGTGAAGGGCTTTTCGTAAAACGGATCAGGCCGTTACTGATTTCCCCGGGTCTGCTTCATCCCGGGGGCTGTCGGCAATAGCCCCTTCCTGTCATTGTCTACCCCGACATTGGGGTTTATTATCCGGCTTCCTGCCTTTTTTTTATTTCAAACACAAAAAATTCATTTGGGACAAGCATTAAAAATTCATTTGGGACAAGCATTCGCAATTGCCTGATGCTATTAGCTGTTTGATAACAAAATAGTAATGCGGACAATTTTCATAAAATATCCGTCAATAACGGCCATGGGCCGACCTGACATATCACCTGCCAGGCTTCGGCCCACAACAAAGAATGAAAGAACTCAGTAACTTATCGAGCTCTTTCATATAAAAAAAGGAAAGGAGGAAGCCATGTATAAAAAATTGTATTCTACCATTGCAGCACTTATCGTCTGTACAGCACTTATATCTGAGCCTGCCTGGACAAAAGAGGTGCAGAAGACAACGCTGGATACCATAACAGTTACTGCAAACAAGCAAAAAGAAGATATCCAGGATGTTCCTATCGGTATTACTGCGTTTGACGCGCTCACCCTTGAGGATAAGAACATATCTTCTCTCACTGAGCTGGCCGATTTTATACCCAATCTGGCCATTATCAGCGGAGGGACCCCCGGTGTATATATGCCTGTTATGCGGGGCATCCATAATGAAATGGGCACTTATTCGGTTTCCACACCAATTTTTGTAGACGGTGTTCCGATATTATCGTTCTCAGGCTATGAAGATACACTACAGAATATCGAGCGGGTAGAGGTGCTGCGCGGCCCGCAAGGAACCTTATACGGGAAAAATGCCCTGGGCGGAGTGATCAACATTATCACCCGGCAACCCTCCAATGAGTTTGAAGGCAAGGTGTCGGCTGTTGGCGCAGAGGACTACCGCAAAGAGTTCTCTGTTAACTTAAACGGGCCCATAGTCCAGGATAAACTCTTCTTTGGCCTGGCCGGCCAGTTTTATGAAAAAGACGGATTTATAAAGAACGGCAATACCAAAGACAACGAAAATGACAAAGGGCACTGGTATGGCAAGGGGCTGGTGAACTGGAGACCTGTTGATGATCTGAGCATTAAGCTCATCGTGTCACATCTTCAATATGATGACAAGGGTCCGAATATGGGATTAAGTGAAACCGGGGCTGCGGCTTTTGATCCTTTGGGGACTATGGGATTGCTCGCATCCGGGGACAGGGAGGTCTACAGCGGATTCGACGCTGAGGGAAAGTCAAGAACCAATACGCAGTCATTACAGATCAGTTATGACTTGGGAAAGGGACTCAACCTGACATCCACTACCACCCATCGCGAATATGAAGGCCGTAATACAATTGACTGGGATTTTAATCCGATAGGAATGATGGACACCAGCTCTAACGAAGATTATACCACGTGGTCCCAGGAACTTAGGCTTTCCTCGACCACGGACACAATGAAATGGGTCGCCGGATTTTATTACGACAAAGACGATAACGGGTTCACGACGGTTACAACTTCGGTTTATCCAACAATGAACGGTGTTAATGCAAGCGATTCCGGCGGTGAAACCTATGCCCTGTTTGGTCAATTACGCTACGCCTTAACCGATAGATTAGGGGTAACAGGCGGTCTGCGTTATGAACATCAGGATAAAGATTTTCAGGACAATACCGGTACCCTGGATAGCAGCTGGGAGGATGTCTCTCCCAAGTTCAGTCTGGACTATTCCTTCACCCCGGAAGTGATGGGGTACGCGACCGTTGCAAAAGGATTTCTTACGGGTGGTTTTAATATGCAAAGTGGTTTTACAGGTTTAGACAAAACCTATGACAAAGAGCAATTGTGGTCTTATGAAGTTGGGGCAAAGGCCCGGTTCTTTGACAATAAACTAATTGTCAACGGTGCTCTTTTTTACATGGATATCGATGATATGCAGGTAACTGAGACGGTTGTTGTACAAAACGTGCCGTGGACCCAGATAAGCAATGCTGCCACGGCGGTATCCTATGGCGCAGAGCTGGAGATACAGGCACGAATTACCAGTCGGCTCACTTTAACCGGGAGCCTTGGCTATACCAATGTGGAGTTTGACGAATTTAAGGATGCGCTGGATGATTATAGTGGCAATAACGCGCCAAATGCGCCGGCGTATACGTTTTCCATAGGTGGTATCTACCGGATGGAAAACGGTTTTTTTGCAGGCGTTGATATGGTGGGGTATGGCAAGACGTACGGGGACTTTGCCAACACCTATATGAGAGATGCTTACCAACTGATCAACGGCAAAATTGGCTATGAGGCTGATAATTGGGATATTTACCTTTACTGCAAAAATATCTTTGACAAAGACTACACATGGGCGGGCGTAGGCAATGGGTATTGGAACCTCTACAGTGACCCGCGTGAGATGGGTCTCAAACTTACCTGCCGGTTTTAAAGGGGCATGATGATCAGCATGATGCAGGCCAAAAGACAAAACGATCATGCAGCCGCAAAAAAAATGCACACACAAAGGATATGCACATGACAACATTTTCTGCACCAGAAGCGGAATTCTGGCCCCTTTACAAAATGATTGACGAATCGCTTTATGCCCCGTTGCTGGTCACGGCCGTTCATTTAGAAATATTCGACAGGGTTTGCCACCCGTCGCCGGCCCGGGATCTGGCGGTCCGGACCGGCTGGCACCCTGAAAACACCGAGCACTTTCTCAATGCCCTGGCCGCTGTCGGGCTGCTTAAAAAAAAAGACGGGGCGTTTCAGAACACGGCTGTATCTCGAACCTACCTCGTGACTGGATCAAAAAACTATCTTGGGGATATGCTGGAGAATTGCTTTGCAATGTATTTCCAGACCCCCCAGACCATGGGCACATTAATTCAACAGGGTCCTGCGGACATGTCGCCCCAGACAAATGATAAGGGACCGGACATGGAGGCCATGGCAGCACAAGGCATCCATGCCCAGGCAAGACTCCAGTTGACCTATGCCCATCTGGTCGCATCAATTGTGTCAGATCTACCCGAATTCCCCGGGATGAAGCGGATGCTGGATCTTGGGGGCGGGCCCGGCCTGAACTGCGTGGCGATTGTCAGTGCCCATCCCTGCCTGAAAGGCACTGTTTTTGATTTTCCTGCCGTGACGAAAAAGACCTGTGACTATATCCGGGACTACGGGATGGAGGATCGAATCACCACGCTGGGCGCAGACTTTACACAAGGCGGCCTGGGCAGCGGCTATGACCTGATCCTGGCCGGGGGCACCTTAAATTTTTCCAAGGATCTCCTGGAGCCGGTCATGGCCAAGATATACAACGCCCTTTCACCGGGCGGCATTTTCATCAGCCTCCATGACGTCCTTACCCCTGACGGTACGGGTCCCGGCGTTTCAGTGCGCCGCTTTCTGCCCATGGCCCTTGCCGGAGAAGACTTTTACCTGGAAGCTGCCAGTATCGCCGATGCAATGGCCCGGGCCGGTATGGAACCCGTTGAATCCCGCAAGGTTGAAACGTCCATGGGCCCATTGCTGCTGGACATTGGCCGGGTTCCACAATAGCGAAACAGGAGATATCGAAGACAATGGCCTTGAATCTTGGACAAAGATATAAACAAAGCCACAAGATGCTGTTTTTGGCAGGGTTATATATTACCCAGATGTTGGGATTCGGATTTATTCTTTCGGCTGTGCCTGCCATTATGCGCAAATCCGGAGCCGGACTGGAAAGTATTGCCTGGATTTACAGTCTGGGGCTGATCTGGGTGGGCAAAATTTTGTGGGCACCTCTGGTTGACCGTTTCGGCTCAAAACGATTCGGGCACTATCGCAGTTGGCTCTTCGTGATGCAGGGCCTTATCATCATTTCCCTTGTCATCGCCTCAACGCTTGACATGAACAAACAGATGCCGGTTTTGGCTGCATTTCTTGTCTTGGTCTCTCTTTTTTCAGCAACACAAGATATTGCCGCCGACGCACTTGCCATAACAATATTGGAACCCGAAGAGCGAGGGCTGGGTAACAGCATTCAGGTATCAGGCGGATTTATCGGTCATATCGTTGGCGGCGGCCTGGTGTTAATCGCTTATGAATGGATCGGATGGTCTGCCTGTCTTCTCATTCTTGCAGCAGGTACGGCGATTCCGCTGGTCAATATTCTGCGGCACAAAGAACAGCCTGCTCCTGCAGATTTGCGAGAGGAAAAGGCCGGAATAAAGGATTTATACCGTTTTTTCATACGGCCCGGCAGCTGGCGTTGGGTGCTGGTATTGCTGTTTTATGGGTTGCCCTTATCAATGGCTGTCTGCCTTATCAATCCCATGCTTGTTGATTTGGGCTGGTCATTGGCCCACATTGGCTTTGCCTTTAACATTGTCGGGATGCTTGCTTCAATTACAGGAGCTATCCTGACCGGGCTTGCTGTACAGCGTCTGGGCCGCAAATCGACCATGTTGTGGACAGCGCTGTTTATGACCTTGTCAATTATCGGCTTGTACTTGCCGACCCGTGGTGTGGACAACATGGCTGCCATTTACGGCTCCATCGTGCTTGTAATGCTGGCTACGGGTGCAGCCGGCTCCATCGGTGCGACCGTTATGATGGACAAAAGTGACCCTGCATCAGCCAGTACGGACTATGCCCTGCAATTTTCGCTTAACAGGGGTGCAGGATTTGTTGCCGGTGCTGGCGCATTGACGCTTGCCGAATCTACTGGTTATGCCGGGATGTTGACCGCCGCTGTTGCAGTCGGAATGCTTAGCCTTGTGGTGGTTTTGTGTTACAACGATTTCGAACCGCCGATTTTCGCCAGACCAACGGTCCCGGGAAGTAGCCATGGCACTAACCTACCGGTTTTAAGACGGGTAATACCGGATCAATTCAGAAATAACAGAAAGTAGAAATATGATCATTAATCAAGATGTGAACCCGAAATTTTTTGTTTTTCCCCGGGATGGTCCTGTAATTTATGTTCCCAGATAGTGGCTTGGCGCATTACCAAAATACTTTTTAAATTCCCTGGAAAAGGTTTTCTGGTGGGAGTACCCCACGTCAAAGGCAATTTGTGTCACACTTTGGTTTCCGGCTTGCAGCAGGCGCCTGGATTGCTCCAGCCTGTACCTGCGAAGGAAATTAAAGACCGTGACACCATAAACCTTGGAAAAACATTTGGTTAACGTGGTCCTGTTCACCCCCAGCATCCTGGAAAGCTCTGCTAGGGACGGCGGATTTTTAATATCGGAAATTATGATGTCCCGGGCTTTGTGAACGAAATCCCCGGCGTCGGCTGCCGGGTCAAAGCATGAAACGGCCTGTCCCTTATCCGAATTGAACTGATCAAAACCGGAAACCATCAGGTCCAGCGCTTTTCCTGCTAAAAACAGGGGCCTGCGGGCATCACTATAAGGACATCCCAAAAGTTCATGAAGCCGAACATGAATGGACGGAACCATGGATACGGGGCAGCAAAAAAAATCTTCCTTATCCGGGAGCGTCAGTACGTCTTCAATCTCCCGGGTTAGGTTTCCTGCCGTCTCTTTGGAAAAACGTTTTATAAACCATGGCTCCATTGAAATTCCAATGGTGCAAAAAGGTGTTGCCGGGCAATGGATCAGTCCGTTCTTGAAGTTTCGTGCATAGGTCAAATACCCCTGATTTGAGCAAAAAGTGATTTTCTGCTCCCTGCTGTTGCATTGGATATGGGAATTATCACCAAGAATAAAAAAAAAGGAAACACAATCTGTTTCCTCCTCATAAGAAATGCTGAACGCTGTGGATGGATAATGCCTTGCAATGGTTAAAATCAAACCCGGCCGGCACTTGAGCAGATATACGAAGCCTTTAACTGGATTGTCCGGGTTCCCGGACCGGTTATAAAAGATTTCATACCCGTCTTTTTTTCTCAAAAAATCATTCATGTTATGGCAGGGCCCAAAATAATTTTGAGCTGAAACAATGACAGGAACACGTTTTTCCATGCAAAAGAACCTTTATAATTTATTATGCAAAAAAATATAACTTAGTCTTCTCCGCGTTGTTTAGTCAAGGCGATTTTTTGCAGTGAAGAGGTGTAAAAATGTTTTTAGGCGGTGTGAAAAAATTGTGCATTCAATTATAAGTATGCTTCGTATAATTTTATTAAAGAACAAGGAGATATTCAGTGAACCAGAACACAGAAGCGGCCCTGACCCAGCCCATGGGCAAGTTGTTTTTGCGCATGGCCATCCCCGGTATCATCGGGACCGTGGTCATGGGGTTGTATAACTTTGTGGATGCCATTTTTCTCGGTCAGTTTGTGGGGCCGGCAGCTGTGGGAGCGGTGGGACTGCTTTATGTACTGGTAATCATGAACCAGGCAATCCTGGTGATCATGGGAAGTGGGTCCGGTGCGGTGCTCTCCGTTGCAATGGGGCGAAAAGACCACGAGACCGCAGGACGTTTACTGGGTAATCTTATTCCCATAACCTTTATGGCTTCCACCGCCTTTGCCCTGTGCCTGTACCTGTTTGCCCCGGGTATTGTCGAATTTTTAGGCGGTGACGGGACATTACGTTCCATGGCAGTTGCCTATCTTCGGATATTGGTATTGGGCATGCCTTTTATGGCTACCGGTGCGGCCATGAACATGCTGCTGCGGGGAGAAGGAAAAATGAAAACAGCCATGACAATCGCATCGGGTTCATTTCTTTTGAACATTATCCTGGATTCCGTTCTCATTGCATGGGCAGGCTGGGGAATCAAAGGCGCTGCCTGGGCAACAGTGGTTGCCCAGGTCGTCTATTTTGTGTGGCAGGCTTTGTTCCATTGGCGAGGTGACACCACCCTTGTCCTGGTTCCGGCAAAAATCAGGATATCTACCAGGTTGACGGCCCGGGTGATGAGAGCCGGGACCCCTGCCATGCTCATGCAGATCATGACCGTCATCCAGATGGGGGTGTTGTACAAGCTCCTGGCCCATGCCGGAGGCGCGGATCACCTTGCCCTGATGACTTCGGGACTGCGGTGTTATACGCTGGTTTTTTTTATCATTTTCGGAATTGCCTATGGCATGCAGCCTGTGGTGGGCATGAATTTCGGGGCCGGCAATTATGGCAGGGTTTTATACGCGTGGAAATATTTTACAGCGGTGAGCGTTACCATTACCCTGGGATTCTGGATACTGTTTATGGCCTGTCCCCACCTGATCCTCAGCTGGTTTATTTCCGACCCCGCCCTTGCCCGTATGGGCGTTCCCTATTTCAGGATTTTGAACCTGTCCTTGTTTGTCATGGGTGCCATTCCCACGACCATGCTTTTTTTCATCGCTGTTGAGCGGCCCAAACCGGCCGGAAAACTGGCCATTGCACGGCAGGTGGTTTTATTTGTTCCCTTGATCATGCTCTTCTATTATCTGATGCAGGTAAAAGGAGTGTGGCTTTCCATGCCTGTTACCGATTTTCTGACCGCGTTGATAGGGCTGGTCATGATCCTGCGGGAATTTCGTAAATTGTCCAAATCAGAATCACCGGCTGATCTTGAGAGTAATGCATGCATATAAAGGAGTAAATAATGTCTGACACAACATCTGAAGGATACGCGGTCTTATGGAGAATCATAAGGCCGGTCAACAAATATATCTACAGCGCGATGGGACTTGCCGCGCTTGGATCAATGGCCACCATTGTGACCCTTTTGATGCTTTCACTGACAGTGGCAGTACTGATCAAAGGCACACAGGGTCTGCTTTTTTACGGCATATCATGGACGATCACCACAGCGCTGGCCGGTGTGGGTGTTTTTGGCGTTCTGGCGTTCTGTCTGACCATGGCCGGTTTCGGGGTTTCTCATCTGGGGGCTTTTTATCTGGAAGAAGACCTTCGGACCCGCCTTTCAAAGCACCTGGCCCAATTGCCCTTAGGCTTTATTATCACCACAGGAACAGGTGCACTCAAAAAGGTGATGCTCGAAGATGTCAAGAACCTGCACGTCTTTGTTGCGGACAGCACCCCGACCTTTGGCCGGGGATATACGGCCCCGCTGGTAACCCTGGTGCTTTTGTTTGTTATTGACTGGCGCCTGGCCTGTATTGCACTGGGCGTGATGCTCATGGGGATGTTTGTCATGTGTATTGCCATGCGCGATATGAAAACCATGCAGGAAAAGTATGAGAACAGTCAGGGCCGGATCAATGCCGCTGTGATCGAATTCATCCAGGCCATGCCCGTGGTGCGCACTTTTGATGACGGGACAAGTTCTTTCAAGCGGTACCTTAAAGCCCTGGACCGGTACCGGCAGGTATACATCGAATGGATTAAAATCAGCGGAACCCCGGCACGAACCGCCCTGGTGCTGCTGGCACCCCTGCCCACGATACTGGCTGTTTTAGCCGGGGGCATTTATTTTGTCAACGCGGGGACCTTGTCCCTTCCCTCGCTGATTGCCGTTCTTTTTCTGTCCACAGGGATGGTCGATGCGTTTATGCAGCTGATGTGGCTGAACAATTTTTTACGCAAATCCAAAGCAGCCGCCAATCGTATAGAGGCCTTATTATCGATACCGGCCATGCCGGTTGCTGAAAAACCCTTTACGCCTGAAAACATGACCATCTGTTTTGACAACGTTGATTTCAGGTATGAAACGCGTAAAGAAAATGCATTAACTGATGTAAATTTTGTTGTTGAACCCGGAACAACAACGGCACTGGTGGGGCCAAGCGGTGCAGGAAAAAGCACGGTGGCAAAGCTTTTGCCGCGGTTTTGGGATGTAACGGGCGGCAGGATTACCATCGGCGGCATCGACATTCGTCAAATGGACAATGAAGATCTGATGAACACCGTCACCTTTGTATTCCAGGACACCTATCTTTTTCATGACACCCTGGGCAACAATATCAGAATGGCAAAACCCGACGCCACGGATGAAATGGTGATTGCGGCTTCGCAAGCAGCACAGATCCACGACTTTATCGCAAGCCTTCCCAACGGATATGACACCCTGGCCGGGGACAGAGGCACGCGCCTGTCCGGGGGCCAGCGGCAGCGAATCACCATCGCACGGGCCATCCTGCGGGATGCACCGGTTGTTGTTCTGGATGAAGCAACCGCATTTGCTGATCCTGAAAGCGAAGAAGAGATTATCAAGGCAATAGCCTGCCTGACAAAAAATAAAACCGTTATTACCATTGCGCATCGCCTGTCAACCATAACCCATGTGGACCAGATACTGGTATTTGATAAGGGCCGTATTGTCGAACAGGGGACCCATGGCGCGCTTTTATCAAATAACGGTCTGTATGCAAGGCTGTGGGCAAATTATGAAGCCGCACAACTTTGGAACCTTCACGCAAAAGGAGCCGTAAATGAGTAGCGTAAACAATTATGCAACGTTTAAGGAAACCTACAAAACCGGCAAAATAATTGCCGGCAACCATGCAAAAAATTTCAATCGCAGTCTGCTTTTTTACGCCTTGGCGTATACGATGCAGGGCTTGACCTACCTGAGCATTTACGGTGTCATGGCATCGCTTTTCCGTACCCCGGTTGATGCCGGGCGTGCCTGGATCTGGTTGGGGGCAATGGCTGTATTTGTTCTGATCAACGGGTTTGCGCGCTGGTTTGCCCATGATTTTGATTATGGGGACGCCGTAGCCGATATCACCCACAATATGCGCGCAAAACTTGGGAAAAAACTTCGCACCATGCCCCTTGAGGTACTGGGAAATTATAAAACCGGGGAACTTAACGCTGGTTTGTCAAGCAATGTTGATGAAAGCGTGATGATGCTTGGGATGGTTTCAGGCATGTTTATCGAAATTGTTCTCACGCCAATGGTCGTTGTTATCGGCATGCTCTTCATTGACTGGCGCATGGCGGTGCTTCTGGTTGTTATCATGCCCCTTGTCATTCCCCTGTATCGCAGGAAACGAAAGAGCAGCATTCATGAAAAAACACAAAATGCACAAGCCAACAGCGCACTGGAGTCGGACATCATAGAATACATCCAGGGGCTTGCCGTTCTGCGCACCACCAACCAGACCGGGAAAAACGCCGGACGCCTTTACAACGGCATTATCCATGTCAGGGACCTTCAACGCGCGTCAATATTAGATTCCATTGTCAGTATGGTCATGGCCGACATGCTGATTTTATTTGCACTGGTTGTCATCGCAATATCAGGAAGTTTCTGGGTGGGCAACGGAACAATGAGTATCCCTGCCATCGCCGCACTGCTTATCATTGTTTCACGGCTGATGGAGCCGCTGTCATTGTTTCTGGCTATTAGTTCGGCGCTGGATATCATGAACGCAGGCTTTGCGCGGGTCAAAGCCGTTATGGAAACACCACCGCTGAAAACGGTAAGTCCCCCAAAAAAAGCCCAACGTTTTGACATTGTTTTTAATAATGTTGAATTCACCTACCATGGTCAAAAGGAAAAGGCCCTTAAAAAATGTACCATCACCATCCCCGGACAGGCCATGACTGCTGTTGTGGGGCCGTCAGGATCAGGTAAAACCACAATTACCCGGCTGATGATGCGCTATGCAGACCCCCAGGCAGGTTCGATCATGATCGGTGGAACCGATATCCGGCAGATAAGTCAAAAAGAGGTTGAGAGCTATTTTGCCGTTGTTTTCCAGGATGTTTATCTCTTTGATGAAACCATTATCGAAAATATCCGCATGGCAAAATCCGGGGCAACAGATGGACAGGTCATCCAGGCCGCAACAGCCGCTTGTTGCCACGAATTCATAAAACGTCTGCCCGACGGCTACCATACCCGGGTGGGAGATATCGGCGGCAGTCTTTCAGGCGGCGAACGCCAGCGCATCAGCATTGCCCGGGCCATACTCAAAGACGCCCCCATTATCATTTTAGATGAGCCAACGGCCGCCCTTGACACGGAAAGCGAACTTGCCGTGCAAAAGGCCATTGATACCCTGGTCCGGGACAAAACAGTTATTGTTATTGCCCATCGTCTGTCAACAATTGCAGGGGCGGACCAGATCCTTGTGATTGATAACGGGCAGTTGATTGAAACCGGAACGCACACATCTTTGCTGGAAAAGCATGGTAAATATTATGCGTTGTGGCAGGCACAACTGAACGGCAAAAAATGGAATATTGGCTGATGATGTTAATATAATCCAATGTGGGCAAGTCAAAACCAAAAGGAGAAAAGAGTGGATTTAAAGCTTATTATATCAACCTTTGTTTTAATATTTTTGGCAGAACTTGGCGATAAAACACAGCTTACCGCACTGGCAGCATCGGCAGGATGTAATAAACCGCTGTCCGTGCTTTTGGGTGCTTCACTGGCCCTGGTATTTTCTTCTGTACTGGCAATTGCCATCGGGTCCTTAATAGGGGGAAACTTCCCTATCAAGTATGTAAAATTAACGGCAGGGATTTTATTTATTGTATTCGGTATACTGTACATTAAGGACGCTTTTGTTCCGGAAAAGACTAAGGCAAAACAACTGGCTGCATCAGCAAATTTTCTGGAAGAATCCGCAATAAGAGCCGCCAAAGCATTTGAACAACAGGAACTTAATATGCTTCAGTCTGCACGCCGCTTAATTAGGGAGCCAGGCTGCCTGTCGGTTATAGACGATATAATCCTTGAAGATAAAGACCACCTAAAAAGTCTTTCCCGAATAAATGATACAGACGAGATTCTCACAGAGGAGGAAAAAACACGTTTTGCGCCTATGGTTGAGGAGTATGTCTATCGTGACAAAGATTTCCTTCTTTTTCAAGATCTTTACGATCGCCAGTTGGTAATGGCTGATTTTTATCGGTTAATGTCGGGGAAAAGCAAGTTGGAGCCAGTGAAACAGGCTTTTACTATCTTATATCAGGAAGAACGGTCTCATAGCGTCAAAATCCGTTCCCTTTTTGCAAAAAAGATAGGATAAACGCAGAAGTGAGGTTAGAGTAAAATTAAACGCCATGCAATCCCCTACTATACCCGAGGATGCCCCTTTAATTATAATTATTTGTGCTGATCTTGCTGATGAATATGTCTTCATCATTTCCTCTTCAAGACCAGTTGCAGTCCAGGCGTATGGCCGTGGCGCTATACGCTTTTTAATCATATCGTGGGAATCATTTAATTGGGCTTGATCATAAGATCGGCCACTCATGAAAAAATTCGATTCATGGCACTATCAACCGATTGTAATTCCAGCATTATCTTTTATGTTCTGAAAATATGGGGACAAGGTGGCCGAAGTTATGATCAAGCCCAAGATGCGGTTGCAACAGACACGCTTCTCGGAAGTTTTGACATAGAGACCATAGAGGTTGAAACCATCATGTTTCAAACCGGATACCTGACCATAAAGAAAAAAGAGTAACTCGGGAATATGACGGTATACCGCCTGGATTTTCCAAACCTGGAAGTCAAAAAAAGTTTTACCGATACGGTTTCAGCCTATCTGCTGTCCAGGCGGCCTGTCTATGAACGGTATAAAATTGATTTGTATCAGTGTGTTGCAACGACAGACATAAACAATATCAGGCAGGTCTTTCATGCGCTTTTTTCCGCTATCCCCCATGACTGGTACAGGAAAAACAGGCTTGCCGAATACGATGGATACTATGCTTCTATTTTTTACTGCTATTTTTCAGCCATCGGCCTTGATGTAACCCCAGAAGACACAACCAGTCACGGCCGTATTGATATGACGGTTCGAATGGACACAAAAGTCTATATTTTTGAATTCAAAGTTGTGGACATTGACAAAACCACCGGAACAGCCCTTGAACAGATCCGGCAAAAGGGCTATGCAGACAAATATCGTGGAAACGTGGCCGAAATTTACCTGGTCGGCGTGGAATTTGACCGGAACGAGCGCAACATCACCCGGTTTGAATGGGAGCGTTTTGCCTGAAAAGATAGAAAATAACGTCAGGCTCAACGTTTATTGATTTAAAACAAAAGGTCAGGCTATACCAATGAATCAATAAAAGGTATTCAAATATCCTGTTTCCGGCAATATTGATTTCACTTTGTACCAGCCTGACCTTTGAGTCGCAATCAGACAATGCCGTGATCCATCATGGCGTCGGCCACCTTGACAAACCCAGCAATGTTGGCGCCGTTCACGTAGTTGCCGGGCGTCCCGTACTCTTCGGCCGCATCCAGGCAGGCGTGGTGAATGCTTTGCATGATGCCTTTGAGCTTGGCTTCGACCTCATCCCTGGACCATTTAATGCGCATGGAGTTCTGGGACATCTCCAGGCCGGATACAGCCACGCCCCCGGCATTGGATGCCTTGCCCGGGGTATAGAGCAGCTTGTGATCCAGGAAAATATTAATGGCTTCCGGGGTTGACGGCATATTTGCGCCTTCGCACACAAGGAACACACCGTTGTTGACCAGGTTCTGGGCATCCTTGGCATTGATCTCGTTCTGGGTGGCGGAAGGAAACGCGCAATCAGCTTTATGATCCCACAGGGGATTGTGATCCAGGCTACCGTCAACGGGCGTGTACCGGGCCTTGGGATATTTTTCCACATACTCTTTGATACGGGCACGTTTTACATTTTTAAGGTACATGATCCACTGCAGGCGGTTTTCGTCAATGCCTTCCTCGTCATAAATGTAGCCCGATGAATCGGAGAGCGTCACCACCTTTCCGCCCAGATGGTTGATCTTCTCTGTGGTATACTGGGCCACGTTGCCCGAACCGGACACCAGGCAGATTTTATCTTTCAGGTTGTCGTTCCGGGTGGCCAGCATCTCATCGGCAAAGAACACAGAACCGTACCCCGTGGCCTCGGGCCGGATCAGGGAACCGCCCCAGTTCAGGGCCTTGCCGGTGAGCACACCGGAAAATTCATTTTTAAGCTTTTTATACATGCCGAACAGATAACCGATCTCCCGGCCTCCCACGCCGATATCACCTGCCGGGACATCCGTGTTATGGCCGATGTGGCGGTACAGTTCCGTCATGAAGCTCTGGCAGAACCGCATCACCTCAAAGTCGGATTTCCCCTTGGGGTCAAAGTCGGACCCACCTTTGCCGCCGCCCATGGGAAGCGTGGTCAGCGCGTTTTTAAAGACCTGCTCAAAGGCAAGGAACTTCAGGATGGACAGGTTCACGGAGGGGTGAAATCGCAACCCTCCCTTGTAGGGACCGATGGCCGAGTTCATCTGGATGCGAAAACCTCTGTTCACCTGCACCCGGCCTTGGTCATCCACCCAGGGCACCCGGAACTGAATCACGCGCTCCGGTTCCACTATACGCTCCATGATGCCTGCATGCCGGTATTCCGGATTTTTATCAAGCACGGGTTTTACGGATTCCGCTACCTCGTGAACCGCCTGGTGGAATTCTTTTTCATAAGGGTCTCTGCCTTTGACAATGTCCATGATGGATTCCATATTGAATCGTCTCCTGCATTTAAGGGTGATTACTTTGTGCCATTGAAAGATTGGTCCCGGTACCGGCAAAATCGTCGGACACCTTTTGAACATAGACAACTAATTCTACCATGGCTTGGGAAGGCCGTGAAGGAAATTTCTTTGAGAGTTCGTGTTTGACCCGTATATTGACAAGCCTGCCGGAGATGATAGGATGCCTGGGAATTTTAATGCAAAACAGGATATGAACATCATGCCTCTGGATACTGTGCTTGACACTGTGTTTCTTCCTTCAGGCCAAGGCCGGGTGATTGTCATGGATGCCCCGCCCTCAATCCCGGGACTCTTTGCCCGGCTGGTCAGCCTGTCCATGGTCCGTCCCGCGACCCCGGCCCCGGATACAATCCTTGAAAACGCCTGCGTGGTTTATCCCGGTGTCACTGTTGACCCGGATAGGGTAAGCCGGTTCCGGCAGGTATGCGGATACGACATGGACAGAGCCCATGTGCCGCCATCATTTATCCAGTCCCTGTTCATCCCCATTATGTCACGGTATATATCGTCTTCGTTCTTTCCCGTCAGCCCCATGGGACTGATCCAGACCGCCCAGTCCTTTGAGCTGGTCCGGCCGGTGGAACCGGGCTTTAAACTGGATCTCTACTGCCGGATTTTAGACATGACCCGGACAGAAAAAGGCCTCGTATCCCGTTTTCTCATGGAAGCGGCCATGGCAGGGGGCGATCCGGCAGCCAGGGCCTTTGATGAGGCGGAAGAAAAAGATCTGGTGTGGCAGGGAATTGCCACCTATCTGACCCGGTCCAAAATCAGGGGGCCAAGGGCGAAAAAACAGCCACCCCAGGATACGCCTTTGCCGGTGAAGGAGGTCATTGAGGTGCCTGGAAATACAGGTCGGCGTTATGCGGCCGTATCCCGGGATGTCAACCCCCACCACCTTTATACCTGGACCGCCCGGCCCATGGGCTTTAAACAACCCATTGCCCACGGCATCTGGAGTATGGCCCGGGCCGGGGCAAGTCTTGGGAAGGCTGCGGGGTATCCGGAGCTGACGGGGATGGACGGATATCTGAAACTGCCGATTTTCATGCCTGCCCGGATCACCCTTGGTTATGCGTTTTCGGAAACGGATGCCGGCTTTGAACTGCGGGACGAAGCAACAGGTGTACCCCACCTGAAAGGCAGTTTCCGCTTTTCTTCCACAGCAATCTGATACCGGGGAACGCCGGAAGGGAATTTATGGGAGCAGCCTTTTCTCTGGGATGCGCATTTTTCTGGGCCTTTGCCGTTATCCTGTTCAAAAAAGCAGGGGAGAGCTTCTCGCCCATTGCCCTGAATATTTATAAAAGTGCTGTGGCCATGGTTCTGGTGGGTCTGACCATGCTGGTGTTGGGCACCCCTTTTTTCCCCGATGTGGCGCCTCGTGTGTGGTGGATTCTTGCCCTGTCGGGATTATTGGGCATTACCCTGGCTGACATATTTTATTTCTCCGCCCTGAACCACCTGGGGGCCGGCATGGTGGCTGTGGTGGAATGCCTGTATCTGCCCTGTGTGCTCGGGTTTTCCTACATCCTTTTAGGAGAACGCATGGGTGTTTTGGGAATCATGGGCGGCGGTCTGGTCCTTTGCGCCATACTGGTGGGGGCCGTACCGTTAACCGATTTGAAACTTGGAACCATACCCAAGAGCTCTCAGATTTGGGGGATTTGCGCAGGTTTGCTTGCCATGATGTTCATGGCTCTGGGCATTGTCATTGCCAAGGATGTGCTGGACCAGGCTGATGTATTCTGGGCCACCTTTATCCGGGTGACGGCCGGTGTGATCGGTCTAGTGCCCATTGTGTTGTGCCACCCGGAGCGCATGAGGATTGCCGGGGAACTTAAATTTTCAAAGGCCTGGGTTAATGCTTTTCCGGCAACGGTGAGCGGCAACTATATTGCCCTGCTGCTCTGGGTGGCGGGGATGAAATACACCACCGTGTCCAGGGCCGGCGTTTTGAACCAGATGTCCGTTATCTTTATTTTTATTCTGGCCACGGTATGGCTTAAGGAAAAGATGACGGCCCAGCGGCTGGCCGCCATTGTGCTGGCAGTCGCCGGCGCATACCTTGTAATTTTTAACTGATGTTTGAACGAAAATCCCCCCCCCCCAAAAAAAAAAGAAAAAGGAGCTGCCATGAAAACAAATGAACTCTCTACCTGTTTTTGCACAAACGATGTCGATGCTTGTCGTGAATTTTACAGTCAATATTTTTCAGCAAAGGCCATTTTTGACTGCGGCTGGTATATCAATCTGATAATTGGTCAGGAGGGCCCCAGCATTCAATTTATGCGGCCCCAAGGAGATATGCCGACATTTGACGGTTCAGGCGTCATGCTCAATTTCAAAGTCGATGATGTTGATGCCGAATATATGAGACTGTCCCAAGCCGGGTTACAGGCCACAATGCCATTGGAAGATCACCCCTGGGGAGACAGAGGGTTTTCGGTTATGGATCCCATTGGGAACAGTGTTTACATCTACTCCGACCGCGAACCTTCGGAAGAATTTAAACAATACTATAAGAAATCCTAAGAGGTCCCAACATGGAATCTGGTGCCTGACCACATCCTCCTGATTTCAGTTCCTGACACCAAGGGTGCCTTAACTTGTTAAAAATCCTGGCCTGTATTTTTTTCGTGCCCGGGATTTGCATTTATTGGGGTTTCTGCGAAAATTTTCGCATAGATTGGCCGGCACTGGGGATGAATGGCGTGGCCGAAAAGATGACTGATAACAGTCACCAGATGAATCAAAATGCCACCCGTTTGACGGATCTTTCAGTTACTTTAAGCCATATGATTTCTGTGTTTAAAGTTTCAGGCAGTTAGGTGGAAATATTCTCTTTCAGATTTCGACAATGAAATCGGCTCTTGCCAGGACCTGACCGCCGCTGTCCACAACGTCCACACGCCATGATCCGGCAAGCTTGGGTCTGTTCAGTGTCACCTTGCTCCAGGTGCGGGTCCTGGGGTAGGGGGCCTGGAGAATGACCCGGCTGTAAGGTTCTCCGTTAAGGTAATAGATATGGGTCAGAGTCTGGGGCGGCTTGTCGGTCAGGACGTTCATCCATGTCCAGACCACAGGGGCTGCACCGTTTGCCATGGAAAAACGGTTTTCCGGAGAGATATACATCCTGTTTTTGATGTGGCGGCAAATAACCAGTTCGTCGATGGTCACATCGGTGTTGCTGACAACCTCCGGAAGTATCTCCATGGGGTCTGTCTCTATGGCCTGTACTACCTCGGAAGGAGGTGGTACATCTTCTGTCGGCAGAACAGGGGCTGGTTCAGGAAGCGGTGATGGGACCTGGGTTTCATCGGGACGATTGAGTTTTTCACCATCAGGGAATGTCTGCTGGGCCAGGGGCGCCGGATTTTCCGGGGCGGCGGTCTCAACTTTTTCCGGAGTGGATGGGGAATCCGTCGGCACGTGTTCTGGAATCATGTAAAAGGCTATGAGCATGATACCTAACCCCAGGATTATTCCTGCCAGCGTGAAGAGGGGCCATGGGTGTCTTGGGGGTTCAGGTTCCTGGGGCTCAAGCCACTTCTTCTCTTCAATAATATTCCGGAATTTTTTTATGAGGTGCTGGTCGCGCTCCTCAATACTGGTCTTGTTCATTGTACCGTATTTGTTAATTAGGTTATCAGCTCAATGGGTTTTCATATCAGCAAGGCTTATTTTTGTCCATGGATAAAACGGGACACGATTTCACACAATAAAATAAAGTTCTTGACCCGTTTATAGGTTTACAGTTTAAAACTGGCATTGTCATGGCCGTGGCAGAAACTGAAACCTATCATAAAAAGGAGTAGTATAATCATGCAACATCAATTGACCAAAGAAGATTGGGTTGATATGTTCAAGCAAATCGGGCTGACTGAAGATCAAATGAAAAAATGGCATTATAATTTTGAAAAAAAACACCCGGAGGGACACAAGGCTTTTCTTTCCTGGTTGGGGATTCCTCCCGAAAAAATCGTTGAGATCCGGGACAACAGCAAATAGGACAAAAGTGGCGACAGCATTGGCTGTCGCCATTCTTTTTAAAAAATGAAAACCTATTGCATTTCTCAACTGGCCAGATTATTCGATCTTTCGCGCAGCACCCTGCTTTACTATGATCGAATTGGTCTTTTAATCCCTTCTGATAGATCAGAGGCGGGTTATCGCCTCTATACCCAAAGAGATCGTGATCGACTTGCTCAAATCTGTACCTTGCGCAATATAGGGGTGGCTCTGGCTGATATAAAAAAAATGCTGTCTTCGAATAATGCCCCAAGTGTAAAAATACTTAAGAATCGACTATGGGAAATCGGACAGCAGATAACAGATTTGCGGAGTCAGCAGCAATCCATAATCCGCTTACTCAAAGAAATGACCAGTGACGTTTGCGGGCCTGTCATTGACAAACAGATGTGGGTAAAAATGCTTCAGGCTGCCGGCATGGACGAACCAGCCATGATGAAATGGCACGCCGAATTTGAATTTCGATCCCCAAGAGCCCACCATGACTTTTTGCTTTCCTTAGGAATATCGAAGATAGAGGTGAAGGATATTCAGTCTCGGTCCCGGATGCTTATAGACAAATGTCACTAATGAATATTTTTGTTATTGAATACGGTGTTGGGGTATGTTTGAACTATCCTGCCTGCCATTCCTAAATAGCAGTAACCTTCCAAATCTCAGGATATTTTTTGCCTTTTAATTTTGATTTGTATAATGTGATTATGATTCACAAATCATAATGATTGTTCATCAGGCTGTTTACCATCTTTGTTACTGTTCTTTATCAACACCTTTTGAGTGGGCAAACAGCAGGGGGTGCCAATGATGCAAGCACAACCCGGGACGATCGACAGGAGGTAAAAAAGTTATGTCTGAAAAACCTACCTATGAAGAATTGGTGCAAAGAATTCAGGCATTGGAGGAAAAATTATCTGAACTCAAGGACGCTGGAAGTAAACTTCAGGATCGCGAAAACAGATTGAGAGAAGCCCAGCAATTGGTCCACATGGGTCATTGGTCTTGGGATGTAAGCTCAGGTAAAGTGGAATGGTCCAAGGAAGTATTTGAAATTTTCCGACTTGACCCTAAAGAATTCACGCCTCAGATTGATTCCATTCTACAGTTATCCCCTTGGCCTGAGGATCACGTACGCGATAAAGAACTCATCCGAAAAGCAATCGAAAGCCATGAAGTCGGCTCCTATGAACAAAAATTCCTCAGACCCGATGGCAGTATAGGGCACTACTTCTCAAGCTTTATGGGCGTCTATGATGACAACGGTAACCTCACTGAAATAAAAGGGGTAGTGCAGGACATCACTGAGCGTAAGAAGGATGAAGAGGAGCGGAATAAATTACAGACTCAGTTGTCCAACGCTTTGGAAATAGCCAATCTCGGTCCTTGGGAATATGATATAGCCAAGGACCTTTTTACGTTCAATGATTATTTCTACAAACTTTTTTGCACCACATCCAAGGAAATTGGCGGGTATACCATGTCGTCGGCGGAATACTCCCAGCGTTTTCTGCATCCTGAAGACAGGGATTGCGTTGGAGAGGGGATCCGTAGAGCCATCGAAACTCCCGATCCCGACTTCAGCAATCAACTGGAACATAGGATAATATACGCTGATGGGCAAGTCGGCTACGCCAGCGTTCATCATTTTGCCGTTAAGGACGAAAGTGGCAAAACGGTGAAAACATATGGTGTGACCCAGGATATAACAGCGCGTAAAAACATGGAACGGCAGCTTCAACTATCACAAAAAATGGAATCTGTGGGAAGGCTTGCCGGGGGTATAGCGCATGATTTCAACAATATGCTGAGCATTATTCTTGGTAATATTGAAATGCTGCAGGAGGATATCACCCCTGACAGTCCCTTGCTCCGAAGAATTCATGAAGTAAAAAAAGCTGCCCAACGCTCTGCCGATCTGACTCGTCAGTTACTTGCCTTTGCCCGCAAGCAAACGATTTTACCGAAAATTCTTAACCCAAACAGCGCAATTGACGGAATGCTTAACATGCTGAAAAGATTGATTGGGGAAGATATCGACCTGTTATGGAACCCGAATGAGCAGTTATGGTCCGTTAAGATGGACCCGTCACAAGTCGATCAGATATTGGCCAATTTGTGCATCAATGCAAGGGATGCCATAAAAGGCGTCGGTAAAGTCACTATTGAAACCGACAATATTTGTTTTGATAATAATTATTGTAGAGAACATCGGGGATTCTCCCCTGGCGAGTTTGTCCTCATTGGCGTCAGTGACAATGGCGGTGGCATGGATAAAGAGACTATCGATAGGGTCTTCGAGCCCTTTTTTACAACTAAAAAGAACGGAAAGGGAACTGGACTGGGGCTTGCAACGGTATATGGAATTATAAAACAAAACAATGGGTTTATAAATGTATATAGCGAACCAGGACAAGGCACTACCTTCAAAATATACATACCACGACACGAGGGTTGTCAGCCCCAGGAACCTGTCATTGCAACAGAAAATTTACAAAAAGGTTCTGAAACAATTCTTCTGGTGGAAGATGAGCAGGCAATTCTTCAAATGACAAAAACAATGCTGGAACGACTTGGTTATATGGTCTTACCGGCTAATACACCAGAAGATGCGATCCGGATTTGTAACCGTTACAATAAAAAAATTGACTTGTTGATAACCGATGTTGTGATGCCCTCAATGAACGGACGAGAACTTGCCCACACTATTTTGAAGGGAAGCCCCAATATAAAATGCCTGTATATGTCAGGATACACCAGCAATGTGATTGCCCATAGAGGCATATTAGATGAGGGTCTCAATTTTATCAATAAACCCTTTTCAAAACAGGCCCTATCTGTAAAATTGAGAAATATACTGGATGAAAAAAGTAATTGAACCTGTTGTTTTTTTGTAGGTTCCTTTGGATTGATGCGTATCAGGGTTGAATTTAAGTTCCGGCCGGTTCGTTGGGATTTGTATCTTACCGTAGGTACGGCAAGGCCTGCTCCCATTTCAATAATGGCCACCTTTGCATTATTGACTACAAGCACCATATACCGGCATGGGGCGCAATTATCATATCAAAGGGATGGTATTACCACAGGTTTTTAATGCAACCAGGTCGCTTTTTGTGTATATTAAGCGGATTTTTATAAAAACCGTATATGAGGGGTAAGGAATTAAAATGAAAGTTGATTTAGATAAGGTCAGTTACGTTCTTGGACAAAGTGTCGGTGGTGATTTTAGAAGACAGGGTTTTGAGATTGATCCTAAACTTTTTGCGGATTCGTTTATTGAGGCTTTTAACGGCAAAGAATCCGAAATGCCTGTTGGTGAAATGCGGCATATTATGCAAAATTTTCAAAGGGCAATGGAGGACAAAAAACAGGCAACGCGGATGGAATCAGGTAAAAAGAACGTTGAAGCCGGAAAAAAATTTCTTGAAGAAAATAGTAAAAAAGAGGGGGTGAAAACCACCGAAAGCGGACTTCAGTATAAAGTAATCATTGAAGGCAGCGGTAAAAAACCGACTGCCACCGATACTGTTGAAACGCATTATGAAGGCAAAACCCTTGATGGTAAAATATTTGACAGTTCATACAAACGCGGACAAACAACAACTTTCCCACTCAATGGTGTCATTAAAGGCTGGACGGAAGCACTGCAACTTATGGCCGAGGGCTCAAAATATGAACTGTATATTCCATCTGAGCTTGCCTACGGATCAGCCGGCAGCGGGGGAACCATTGAACCGTACTCGACATTGGTCTTCACTGTTGAACTTGTTGCAATAAAATAGAGATTTTGAGATGATTGATAGTCGTTTTTAATCACATCCGTTTTCGCTGCAGTTTAAATAAGAGTACCAATTAAGTTATTTTTATATGTTGTTGTGGGTTGTGCCTGGATGTTGATAGGCCAGGTCGGCCCATGGCCGTTATGTGGCGGCGGCGGCGGCAGCAGCAGCAGTTGTTGGTATTTCGAAGAGTGGTGAAAAAATAATTTTTAAAACTGGAGAATGACATGTCAATGGCAAAGCCCAGGGACATTATAATCCCTCATCGTAAAATTCCACTGGAAATTCCCGAAGGGTTTTCACCCACGGAATTTTTTAACAGTCAAAACAATTTGAGGCATTTGGCCAGGGATAACGGTCTTTTAAGAACATATGGCGTTTGAAAACGAGACAATCAGCAAGGCGTCACTGGCCGATAAAAATAACCCTGATTTGACGGATAGTGATCATAATGGTCTGTTTTTAAAATATTTAAGTGGTGTCTATCTGAAATTTTTTGATGTTCTTGATTTGGAGGTGTTGAATCCCATCCCCCCCATTGAGTGTCGACTCAAATTAACAGGTTATCCCCAGGGGCTTCCCTCATGGGAGGTCAAAGGCGGTATCGAGGCATTGTCCTCGGGTCGATTCTGGCATAAATATGATCTTGTTCTTAAGGGTTTTTTAGACTTTTACCGCACTTTTTTTACGCTGGTGTCATCGGGAAGTACCAAAGTTCAAAAAGATGCAGCATTTCCGGATCGTATTGAGGATATCCTGCTGTTCAGCGATCAATTCCACCAGGCCGCCCGGATGATCAGGCTGCAAGTAATTCATGACCCGATGTTTGCCAATGAAATCCGGTGGCAACCGGCTTATAAGCAGCTTTTATATCGAGATGATGTTGGCAGACTTATCGTGACTATCAGTCAGAATTCTGTGGGAAACGCCATTACCGAGCTTCTATGGCTTGTGGTGCGCAGAATACCTGATGCCCAGGCCTATTCCCAAGCAGAACCCGCACTTGTCAGGCAGCTTTTAGAGGTTCGGGATCGCCTGGTTGATTATAATCTTGGAGATCCGATTGCCACCCCAAGCTGGCCGCGTGGGGTATTTGTTCCTCAGTAATTTTACCACAAAGACAAGACCCTTTATGTTTTACCAACATTTTCTTAAAGTCAGGATATAAACCTGCTGTCTGAGGTCATGGTTTGGGCTTTGATCTGGTTTTCTTCCAGCCACCCGGCCCGGACATTTTCAGTTTTGGCATCAAATCCCGCTACATAAGGCTTAATGTCGATGAGCGGAGTGTTGTTCAAAACATCAATATCCAGAATATCAAGGGTGTTTCCTTTTCTCGCGACCAGGCGGACAATGGACAGACCTATGGGGTTGGGACGCCGGGGCGCCCGGGTGGAGAACAGTCCCCGTGGTTGGGTATCCATAAAAGGGGTGAGCATAAGGTCAAATCCCCTGGACTGGTGAAAATGGTAGAGCAGGATCAGATGGGAAAATCCGTCAATGTCCGACAGGCCCTGTTCGTACTCCGGGTGAATGATAATCCGGCCCTGAACATCTTTGGCGCCGGTGGGCTGAATTGGCATGCCTTCGCGATCTTCAAACGGTGTCTGTATTGTGCCGATGTAGGTTATTTGCATGTAAAGTTCCTTTATGGGCTCGTTTGTTCTTCTTTTATGATGTATCTGAACATATATCACCATGGCAATGAACTGAGAATCAATTTTTGACGCTTTGCCTGGATTCAAATACCGTCGCGCCATCCTAAGTTAACTTTGGTGCAAACGTTGGCGTGCAAATTGGGGCATGCAAATTTTTCATCCGACAGTCCGGGCAAGAGAACCGGACACAACTGACCATAGCCAGACACCATAGCCAGACAAAAGTACGGTCGAAAAATTTGTTTCCGCCGTACTTTTGTTTCTATGCGGTTTCGCTTAAATCAGGACGTAGGCTAAAATCTGAAGTTCACGCCGGCATAAACGACTCTGCCTTCAATATCATAGGGTTCGTCGTCCAAGTCTTCGTCGCTGATATTATCCACCCCTAAACGAATTGTAATTCTATCATATAACGTTTTGGAAACATGGGCGTTGAAGACAATGAAATCATCGAATTCATCTGTGCCGTCGGTCTGCTCGCCGGTGTAATCGGCATTCACTGTGGCATGGATGTCCCATGGCAGAGTTGCGTTGAGCCCAATATTGACGCTATGTCTGGGGCGGTAGGTCAGATCCTGCCCAGTTAAATCATTTTCGGTGTCCAGGTAGTGGTACCCGACGCGGATGTTGAAGTTTTGTGTGACATCCTGGGACAATTCACATTCAAACCCCTGGATGGTTGCACTGTCCACATTGACATACATTTTTTCATTGGAAGATCCGGCCAGGTATTCAGTGTCAATCAGATTATCCACATCTGTTTTGTAAACCGTTGCCTTGAACACCGTGGTGTCTGTGAAAAATTCATATCCCAGTTCAAAGGATTTTGACGTCTCAGGCTGAAGATCGTTGTTTCCGTAGATGGTGGTTTTCATGGCTGTGGCCGCATAGGATGACGAGTTCTGGGTCACTGTGGGGGCCATAAACCCTTCACCGTAATTGGCTCTTACCCTGTGGTGTTCCGCAAGTTTATAAAGTACCCCAATCTTTGGCGACCATTCACCATGAAATTTTTCATGGTAATCGTACCGGGTCCCCAGGGTGAGAATAAACGCTTTTCCGATATTGATTTCGTCCTGGAGAAACACCGAGGTGTTGTCCAGGTCATTGGCAAAGTTGTTATCAGCATTTGCCGCTTTGTCATAGTTTTTTTCATAATCCTGATTTTTGAATTCAGCTCCTGTCACGATATAGTTGGATTTAAGGGCAGCGATATCCACTTCACCCCGGATTACGGAGTCCGTCATGCTGTGGGTGTAGCCGCCCGTTGCACTTTCGGTGTTGTAATGCATATCAGAATCTGTGGCATAGGCGTCAAGGTCCAGGGTGACGGAACTGAATTGTTTGCTGTATCCCACCGCGTAGTTTTTCCGGTCAATGTCGTAGTAAAGCAGATCATCGACCTTGAGACGGTCTTCGTTGCCCTGGCCATAGGAGGCCTCAATATACTGGGATTTGTCTATGTCAAGCTGGATTTTTGCAAACCCGTTGTTGATTTTTTTGCCTTCGATTTTTGTTTCAGTGTTGTCATCCTCGTCCCTTGACGGGTCCCGGTCACTATGCTCCGCACCCACGAACAGTGAGACCTGGTCTGCAATCCTGCCGCCGATATTCAGACCCAGTTTGTATTCATCGCCGCCGTCATCACTGCTGTCACCATATTGGGCATCAATATCCCCGTAAAATTTTTTACTGCTCTTTTTGGTGATGATGTTGACAACGCCGCCAATGGCCTGGGAGCCGTAAATTGAACTCATGGGTCCCTTGATCACTTCTATACGGTCAATGGAGCCCATGGGCACCCAGTTGTATTCGAAATCCGTATGGCCGATCTGGGCATCGGAACCGGACACTTTTTTACCGTCCACCAGAACCAAGACGTGACCTGTGGCTGAACCCCGGATGCTGATATTCCCTCGTCCGTAGACGGATGAATTGTTGACACCAAAATCAATTCCGGCCTGTTCAATAAGCACATCCTTGATGGATGATGCATTGGAGGAGATGATCTGCTGGGATGTTATGATGGTTGATGAGGCCGGTATGTCATGGTCTGCCTGGTTGGATTTTGCCGTGATCACCATTTTGTTTTCCACGGCTGAGATGTCTGATGTGTCTGCAGCCGGTGCATTGCCTGCCCCTGTAATGGCCACCACCGCGATCACTGTAAAAATTTTTTTCCACATCTTTATTTTAGTCCTTTCTTTGATCTGCGGACGCAAGAATTCCATAACAGGCGCTTGACGCCCTGCCTTGGATCTGGTACGCAAAAACGTTTACCTGTTTTTCAACGGGTTTTAACCACGGAAAGGCAGGTTTGCCGGCCAAGGTATGTGCCTGCCTTTCCAACTTTTAGCTGTTTAATGGGTCACTGTTCAGATTCTGTTCTGGTCCGATTCCCCAATTCCTGTTGTGTTGGAAGCCCTTTATTGATTATCCGGCGCATCAGGCAGGCTTTTCCCCATAGCTATCCGTGCCAGTTCAGAAAACAGTGCCCGGGCGTCAGCCAGATCTTTTTCATCCGGATGTTTGGCAGCCTCCTCAAGCCTTGCCTTACGCTCCGGGGTCATACTGTGATGGGGATCGTCCTTCATCTTTGTTTCCATCATTTTAACCAGGTCCGGATCCACCTTGCCCTGGCACAGGAATTCCCCCAGGATTTCATTGTCCTTTACAAGCTGTCTTGCTTTTTGCAGGCACTGTCTGGCATGGTCGGAGTCGGGATAGGCGCCCAGGGTGCCGAACACTCCGATTTTTTTACCGGTTACTGTTTCCATGTATTGGGCGGTCTCGGAATTCACCGTGCCCTTATCCACCCAGAAGCCCAGGGCCAGAAAATCATACCCGGACGGATCCGGGGCCTCTTTGGCGGGAAAAATTTCTTTGGGTTCGGGCAAAGCGTCATATATGGTCTGGGCAACTTTTAGGGTATTGCCGGTTCTGCTGGAATAAACAACCAGGGATTTCACTGTTTTTTCTCCTTGTTATGATAATGGCATAGATAGGGCACAGTCGCAGGCCAGGCCCATGAGTTCAAGGTCATGGGTGATCACCAGAACCATGGCCCCTTTATGGGCCATGCCGGTCATCACCCTTGCAATCATGTTCATGTTGGTGCCGTCCAGACCGCTGGTGGGTTCGTCCAGAATCAGGATATCCGGGGCTTTTACCAGGGCTGCGGCAATGACAAGCCGCTGTTTCTGGCCCCCGGACAGGGATTGGGGATGGCGGGCAGAAAACGAATCCAGACCGAAACGTGCCGTGACATCGGCCACGGCACACTCCCGGTCCGGATTGTTCCGGGCCGCAATGGCAAGTTCCCGGCATACGGTTTTCATGTGAAGCTGATGATCTGTGTTTTGCAGCACAATACTGCCCCGGGCCAGCAGATCCTTTGGCCGAAGGGCTTTCCCGTTGATGCGGATGGTGCCGGTTTTAAGCGGCAAAAGACCTGTCAGAAGCCGGGCCAGGGTGGTTTTTCCTGTCCCGTTGGCGCCTGTGACGGCAACCACCTGGCCCATGGGCAGCTTAAATGATGCATCATTCCAAAGCAGCGGCTTTTTTTTATACCCGAAGGTGAGGTTTTCCACATCAATGCAATGGGCTGCATTGTCCTGGCCGGATGCATAAATCTGGGCTTCCGGAAGGTTCGGGGCAACAACTTCCGGTTTTCTTAAGCCGAACTTGCTGCGTATGCCGGGATCATGCAACAATTCAAATTTTCCCTGGCAGACCAGACGCCCCTGGTCCAGGACAAGAGCCTTATCAACAAGATCTTTCAGCCAATAAAGCCTGTGATCCACGATGAATAAGGTGATGCCCCGGCGTTTCAGTTCCATGAGGTGTCCGGCCAGTTCCGTTGTCGCTTGGGGATCAAGATTGGCCGAGGGTTCATCCAGGATAATGATATTCGGGGCGATGCACATGATCCCGGCCAGGGCCACTCTCTGTTTTTCCCCCTGGGACAGGTCAAAAATCATGTTGTCCAGAAGCGGGGTGATGCCCAATCTGTCTGCCTCCTGAAGGGTGACCTTTTCAATCTCTTCAACGGATCTGCCTCGGCATTCCAGGGCAAACTTGAGCTCATCCCTGACCCTGAGCGCAAAAAACTGGTTTTCCGGGTCCTGGAACATGGTGCCCACATGGGATGACAGCGCCTTGACATGGGTTTCAACGGTCTGCTTTCCTGCCACCCGGACCCGCCCGGAAAGCGTTCCCTTGTGAAAATGGGGGGCAAGGCCGTTGATCAGGCGTATCAGCGTGGATTTTCCTGATCCGCTGGCCCCGGTACAGACCACTGCTTCTGCTTTGGAAACAGAAAATGAGATATCGGTTACCGCAGGTTTGTCCTGGAACGGGTAGGTATAAGAGACCTTGTCAAATTCAATCACAGCAATTTCTCCACGGCAATGCTGCCAAAAGTGAGTACCAGCACACAGGCCGTCACAATAATGTCCCAGGCCCCGGGCCAGGTTGACGGTGTTTTTGTCATGGGGGTGCTTGCATCCATTCCCTTAAGTTCTGCAGCCACGGCCAGGGTGTCTGCCGAGCGTAAGGCACGGATGGTCAACGGCACCACAAGAAGACGGACAACCAGGAATGGGTGGAGGGTGACAAACTGGATACCCGGATGAAACCCTTTGATCCGCATGCTTTCACGGATCAGTTTGACATCATTGATAAATTCAGGGATAAACCGGACCATCACCGATGCCGGCAGATAGATGACAAAGGGCAGGCCAAGGGTTTTCAGGCTGGTCATCACATCCTGGATCCGGCTGGACACAGCCAGGGCAAAAATTGTGTTCACCAAAATCAGTATCCGAAGAAACGGGTTGAAAAATGCGCCCAGGCCGGCCTGGCCTATCTCGGGCCAGAATATCAGCATGATGCGGACACATCCCATGGCAATGACGAACAGGATGCCCACGCCGCACCATGCCACGGCCAGGACCCTGATACGGCCATGGGCCAGGGCATAGACAAGGCTGACCAGGGCCAGAATCCCAAGGGCTATAGCGGCCTGGATAAAGAGGATGCCTGCTGAACAGATCAGGCAGATCAGTATCCGGGTCCGTATATCCAGATGATCTGCTGGATTACTCGCGGATAATGCCGGCATGACGCAGCTCCCTGACAAATATAATGCCCGTACCCAGACCCATGAAGCATCCCAAATAGCCCAATCCCACCACCACCGCCGCCATGACAAACATTCCCATCTGCTCCTGGTACAGAAAATAGGCATAGCCAAGGGAAATTACCCGGGATAGAAAATCAAACAGTGCAATGCCAATGATCAGGCGTATGGGCTTTTGAAATCCCTGCCATGGTGCAATGAAAAGATCGCACACAATACCTGAAACAATTACCCCTGCAATGCTCATGGGATTGCCGCCCATGAGCAGCAGAGACACCAGGCTGTTAATCACTGAAAACAGGGTAAGGATACCGAATTTTCTGATTTTGTATACCAGGATGAGGAGCAGGGATGTGGCCACGGTGTTTTTAAGCACAAGGGTCACCGGGTTCATGCCGCCGCCGGCCAGGGCAATGAGCAGAGTCGAAATTTTAATCAGTCCTGTGAAGGTGCCGATGAGGATAAGTTCGGAAGGGGTCCAGTAATCTGATGAAAACAGTTTCATGGTTTATGTGCTACTTGGTTGTTTATAATAGTCAATCATGCCCTGGGCCAGGTTGGTCTGCCAGAACTGTCCGGCCAGGGTCAGGGTAATCCAGCCCTGTTCCCGTGTAATAAGTCCGGCCCTTTCCCACTGTTCCGTCAAGGGGGAAAAGATGGTTTCAAGGTCCAGGCCCAGCCGACTGCCGGCACTTCGCAGATCCATATGCCCCAGTTCCAGGCTGCCTGAAATCAGGGCGATCAGGTCTGCATGGGGCGATGGGGTCATGATGCGTGCCACGGGTTTGGTTTTTCCCGCTGTTTCAAGGTAGGCGTCAAGATTGCCGTTAAGAAAAACCAAATGGCCGTTCACAGTACCGCCGGCCCCGGAACCATAGGCCAGGCAGTCTGTCTTTTCCTTCATGGCCAGGTTGTAACGGTTGCGCTCCCGAAATTTTCGACCCCAGTGGCTGATGGACAGTCTTTGATATCTGGCCCGGGCCATGCGGTTCACGCCCGCTTCAAACATCAGGGCCCGCTGGGTCTGGTCTGCCAGGGTTTTGAACCGCCCGGACCTGGCTGCCTTGTCAAGGCTGCCGCCGGGGAAGCGGATCAGCTGATACAGGTCCACACCGTCCAGTTCAAGATCCAGAAAGGAGTCAATGTCCTTTTCCCAGGTCTCCATGGTCTGGTCGGGCAGCCCGAAGATCAGATCAATGATGATGGCTGCATGATTGGTCTGTTTAAGGTCTGAAAGACGTTCCATGGTCGTTTCCCTGCCTGCCACCCGGCCCAGGCCTGTCCGGATGCCGGTATCAAAGGTCTGGACCCCGATGGAAAACCGGTTGGCGCCGCCGTCGATACAGGCTTGGATTTTTTCCTGCGAAAGATCACTGATCCTGCCTTCCACGGTAATTTCACAGTCATTGGCCAGGGGAAGGCAGCGGCGCACGGTATCAAGCACGCGTTTCAGATCGCTGCTTTCCAGGGCTGTGGGGGTGCCGCCGCCCAGATAGACGGCATTTACGGGGTAGCTTTGCACAAGATCCAGATCCCGGTCCCCTTCAAGTTCCCGGACCAGGGCTTTGGCATAAGCCTGCATCTTATCTTTTTGGGCCGGGTTGGCAAAAAAACCGCAATAAAGGCAGTGGGTGCTGCAAAAGGGAATGTGGATATATGCGCTGGTTTTGCCCCGGCGTTGTGTCTTGGACAGGGTTTGCCATACATTGGCCGTCACTTCCTGGGGCACGGCAGTGCCTTCTATTCCTGCATGTACCACGGCTTTTTTCCTAAATGCGCCGGTGAGCGGGTTATCGCAGATTTCGGCAAAATAAGGACGGTCAAAAGAGGTGGCGCCAAAGGTTTCCATCAGTTTAAGCTTGGCGTTGGCGTCACGGCGGGCGGTGCTGATTTCCTGTGTCATGGTGGGGACCAACCTCCTTTTCTTGGGGATGTAGTTGAATGGGCACGTTTTTAGTTTTCCTGTTCCAAGGCGCCTCGAAAGTCATGTATTGCAAACTATTTATTAAGTCAAGTCAAATTTATTGTGAAGTTTTAATTTATAATGCGGAGTAAAAATTAAATGCTCGTAACTATTTTTTTAGTTGCGACTTAATATTTTTTCAGATATATAGATTTTCTTAAAAGAGCGGCCTGTGCATAGCCGGCGTATGGGTGTCTTTAAAAATCAAATAGTTAATGTGTGTTGAGGCGTATAAAGGAGATTTTAAAATTGTATGGATTCAATTGGATTGTTTTTTTGGCCGTGCTGTTCAGCCAGCCTTATTTTTCGCCAGATGCCGTACTTGCCGGCGAAAAAATATTAAGCACAGTGATCAGGGAAGATCTCGGCCAGGCCATCAAGGTGGAAAAAGATGTCCAGGATATGAGGGTGGACTGGTCTGGGCAGTCAAAGGCCATGGCTGATGAGTTACAGGCCCTGACAGCCCGAGTCGCGCAACAGGAAAAGCATCTGGAGAAAATCAACCTGCGTCTGAAACTGGAACAGGCCCGCCTGGATGAGAATTTCAGGCGGGAAAAAGAGATCGACCGGGTGGAAGCCGAGCTGGAGGTTTTTCTGGATTCAGTGCTTTCACGTCTGGATTCGGCCATTACCGCAGATCTGCCCTTCCTGGAGGAAGAGCGTCGGGGCCGTATGGCAGATTTGAAAATGATGATGGTGGACCCCCAGACTTCTTCTGCCGAGAAGTTCAGGCGTATATTTGAGGCACTTCAGATTGAGGCGGAATACGGCATCACCGTGGAGGTCATCCAGACCACCGTGGCACTGGACCAGGTGCCGGTGCTTGTGGATCTGCTCCGGGTGGGCCGGGTCAGCCTTTTGTGCCAGACCATTGACCGGAAAAAGAGCGCGGTGTTTGATCCGTGCCGGAAAGTCTGGCAGGTATTGCCCGAAGGCGTTAACCGCGATATTGCCCGGGCCATATCCATGGCCCGCCTTGAGAGAAGCATTGAACTTGTCAAGCTTCCGCTGGGAAGGATTGCTGCACAATGAAATTTTTTACAGACGTAATATCAGAATTGATCATTTCTATAATGGTGTTGACTGTTTTAACCGGAACAGTCCAGGCCAGGGACCTGCGCCAGGCTGCGGTTGAAGCCCAGAAGCAACTGGAAGAGTCCCGCAAAAAGGACCTTGCCGTACGCTCCCAGATCCAGGCGGACAAAACCCGGATGTCCCAGGAACTCACCCGTTTAAAGGCCCGGGTTGCCGCGCTTGAGGGTGAAGTTCAGGAAAAATCCCGGCAAGTGGAGGCGCTGGTTCTGGAAAATGCACGACTGGATGAAAAAACAGGGGCACGCCAGACCCGGCTCAATGAACTGTCCGGTGCCGTAAGGGTGGCTGCCGGTAATCTCAATGCCCTGCTGGCAGCCAGCGCATATACGGCCCGGGAACCTGGACGCTTAAGTCGCCTCTCCCCTGTTTTGGAGTCCAGCCGGTTTCCGGGGCTGGACGACATGGACGCACTGGCCGAGCTGTTTTTAGAAGAGATGAGCCTTACCGGCGGTATTGATATCCGGACCATGCCCTTTATTTCAGATGCTGGGGAAACGGTCGAAGGACGGGTTTTGAGCCTGGGCGGATTTACCTGGGCCTATGAAAAGGATGGAAAGGCCGGCTTTCTTGAATATTCCCAGGATACAAAAAAGCTGTATGCGCTCTCGGCACTGCCCTCTATGGGGATTCAGAAGAATTTGTCCGGTTATATGAACGGGAATACAAATACCGTTTACATTGATATCTCCCGGGGTGGGGCGCTCAAACAGATCACCCACCAGCAGACCCTGAAGGACCAGATTGAAAAGGGCGGCGCCCTGGTGTGGCCGATCCTGGCGCTGGGCGTATTCGCCATCGCCATCGGCATTGAACGCACCCTGTTTTTGGGACGGGTTCATGCCAATACAGACAAGGTCATGGGCCGGGTAAATGATCTGGCGGCCCAGGGGGCCTGGGATGACTGCCAAAAGATTGTGGGCAGGGAAACGGTTCCGGTGTACAACGTGCTCCGGGCAGGGCTCAATGCCAGAACGGAGAACCGGGAAACCCTGGAAAGTGTGCTTCAGGAGTCTATTTTGAAAGAGCTGCCCAGGCTTGAGCGGTTTTTACCCATGCTCAATATCATGGGGGCCATCTCTCCGCTTCTAGGCCTTCTGGGTACGGTGACGGGCATGATTTCAACCTTTCATGTCATTACCCTGTATGGAACAGGTGATCCCCGGATGATGTCCGGCGGCATTTCCACGGCCCTGGTGACGACCATGCTCGGCCTGGCCGTAGCGATTCCCATCATGCTTTTGTATACGTTCCTATGCCGCCGGGTGGCCCATGTGATCGGCGATATGGAAGAAAAAGCCGTGGCATTGACCAATATTGTATTCAGGGGAACAAGACAGGCATGAATTCCCATCTTTTCGCAGATATTATCGCCTACCTGAGCCAGGGCGGTACTGTCATGATTCCTTTGATACTGTGCTCCTTTGCCATGTGGACCCTGATCCTGGAGCGGATGCTTTTCTTCTCCCGCCTGGAGCGCAAAGACATTGCCCTTCATGCCCTGGTCAGAATCCTGGATAAAGATCCTGCCTCCAAATGCCTGTTGCCGGCCGGGGCAAAAGGGCCCAGGACCAATCTTGTCAGCCATGTCCTGGCCCATCGGAGCGACGATCACCAGGTAAATAAACGGGTTGTGGATCAGTGCTGCATGGCCATGATTCCGGGATTTGAGAGGCACCTTGCCGCCATTGCCGTTTTTGCGGCTGTGGCGCCTCTGTTCGGTCTTCTGGGCACCGTCACCGGCATGATTACCACCTTTGATGTCATTACCCTGTTTGGTACGGGCAATGCCAAAGCCATGGCCGGCGGTATTTCCGAAGCCCTTGTAACAACCCAAAGCGGCCTTGTGGTATCCATCCCCGGGTTCTTCATGAGCGCGTTGCTCTTCAGGCGTTCCCATGGGGCCAAAAATCGTCTGGAAGAGGCGGCTATTATTCTTAAAAGAAGGCTGTAAAAAGGAGAGTGAACTTAATGATCAATGTGAGAAATTCTTTGCGCATGAAAAGCAATGAGATGGATATCAACATGAGTCCTCTCATTGATCTGGTTTTTCTGCTGCTGATTTTTTTTATGGTGACCACAAGTTTTGTCAGGGAAACAGGCATTGATGTCCAGCGGCCATCCGCCTCATCCGCCACATTGACGGAAAACGGCAATATTCTTGTGGCCGTGTCCCAGGAAGGCACTATTCATTTTGACGGGCAAAAGATTGATGTCAGAAGCGTCAGAGCCCATATTACCCGGGCCTTGGCCCAGAATCCCGAAGGGGCTGTGGTGATTGTGGCAGACAAGGTCAGCTACACGGGCAAGGTGATACAGGTGATGGACCAGTGTCGGCTGGCCGGTGCCAAACGGGTGAGCATTGCCGCCACCAGGACGGGTGACTCGGGTTTATGAAACTGTCCTATCAACAGTCGTATCTGCTCCAGGGCGCTTTAGGAGCCCTGATCATTAACCTGGCCCTGTTCGGGCTTTTGCCCGGCATGATTCATATGGATACCCGTTCCGGGGATTTGGAAAGCCTCAATGTGGTGACCTTTACACGGTTTAAACCCCAGCCGCTCCAGCCGGAGCCCAAGAAAAAAGAGGAAGCTGAAGAAGAAAAAAAACCAGAAAAGATTCATAATATTGTTCACCATGAAAATTTAAACGTACCCAAACAGCAGTTAAAGATGGAACTGCCCAGCCTGGATCTGGATATTGATCCACGGCTTGCCGGCGGCATTCCCATGGTTGCACAGGCAACCCACGGGCCTGTGGCGGCAACCGGTCCGGATTTCAATGCTGTGATGGATCTTGATGCCGTGGATACCATTCCTGTGCCCCGGTATAAGGCCGCTCCCCGGTATCCTTACCGGGCCAAGCGTATGGGACGGGAGGGAACCGTTAAGATTCGGTTTCTGGTGGACAAAGACGGCAATGTGTCAGACGTCAAAATTTTGGAAGCAAATCCCCCGGGATTCTTTGAAGAGGCGGTCCTGGATGCCGTGTCTGCGTGGAAATATGCACCGGGCGAACTTATGGGCAGAAAGGTGGCGACGCTGGTTACCACTTCTGTGGTTTTTCAATTGGAGAAATAGCCATGAGACGATATTTTATTTCAATGTGTGTGCTTGTATTTTTTTTATGTGTGTCCCAGGTGTGTGCCCAGGCATCTTCCACCGGTCCATGCCCGGATGAAAAGAGTTTAACCCCAAAGGCCAAAACTGCCCTGGCGGAAGCCCAGAAGCTGATCACTGAAAAAAAAATGACCCAGGCCGGAAAAATTTTAACCCAGTTTGTCAGCCAGAACCCGGATGAAAACCATGCCTTTGTGACATATACCCTGGCCGCCTGTTACCTGGACTTGGATAAACTTGAATCCGCCCTGAAGCAGTACGAAAAAACAATTGATTTCTGTCCGGTCTATGCCCCGGCCTGGCAGAATCTGGCCAAGGTCTGCTTTGACTTAAAATTTTATAACAGGGCCGGTATGGCCCTGGAAAAGGCGTGGGATCTGACCGGCCGAAAAAATCATCTGTTGCGGTTCCAGGCGGCTGCAGCCTATCTGTCAGGAAAGGAAGAACAGAAAGCACTGCCCATACTGGCTGATCTATGTTCGGGAAAGGCCGGCCCTCCTGAAGATAAATGGGTGAAGCTTTTTGTTCAGATCTCCATGGCCGAGAAACAGCCCCAAACAGCACTGAAAACAGTGGAGCGGCTTTTAGGGCAGCCTGATCCAAAGGCATATCTGTTCCGTCTGGCTTCGGGCCTGTACCTGGACCTGGCCGATTACCGGAAAGCGGCCCAAAACCTGGAAGCCTACGGTCTGATTGAAACCCTGAACCGGCAGGAGCGAAAACTTCTGGCAGATCTTTATGCCAATTTAGGCATACCGGCCCTGGCTGCCGATAATTATCAGGTCCTCGTCACAGCCCACCCCTGTTGCGGACTCTGGGAACGGACTGCGGCCTGCTGGTTTGAAGCCCGTGATTATGACAAGGCGCTCAAGGCAGTCCAAAAAGGTCTGGAAGCCTTTCCCCTGTCCTGCCGTCTCTGGCGGATTAAAGGCTGGATCCATTATGAGCACAAAGAGTATAGGCCGGCTGCCCAGGCCTTTGGAAAAGCAAGCGGCCTGGATCATAATGATATCAATTCCCTGTTTTTACACGGCCTTTGCGCTGTCGGGCCGGGGACAGGGCTACGGCCCGAAAAGCCCTTGAACAGGTGGCATGCCATGATGGGTATAAAGCCCGGGCATTGGGGATTATCCATGAAATGGATGCGGAAAATATCTGATCATTATGCTGTTGCCATTAATCATCGTGTTGAAAACGCAAAATCCCTGTGACGGCGGTCGTGTATGACCCAGCTGGATACCTCCGTATGAACGAAAGAACCGATTTCCATGAAATGTCTCCAAAGTGGTTCATAGAAGTGACATTGCTTTAAGACGTGAATTGACAAAAATTGATTTTTGTCGGATTATTTAAATCTTAACAATAAAAATATTCTCACTGACGTAAGCAAAAGTTGCTTCTATGGTTTCATATTCATGGGGTTCTTCATTCTATGCGGAAAATTATTTCCTTTGTCGCCTTGTTTCTTTTGTTGTCTCTTCAACCGGGTTTCTGCCAGGATACAGGTCCGTATTCGACTAATATTTCCATACAAAGCAGCAATTCCCATCTCCCGAACGCCGACGATTTTTTGGGGCGACTCACCGAAAGTGAACGTACATGGCTTAAAAAACATCCCGTGATTAAAATCGGAATTGATCCTAACCGGCCGCCCTACGAGTTTGTGGATGACCAGGGGGAGTACCGGGGCATGACAGCGAGCTACCTGGATGTTATCGCCGGGCAGCTTGGAATTACTTTTCAGCAGGTGAAGCATAGTGATGGCACTGCTTTTTCCTGGAGTGAAGACCTTGAAGGTGCCCGTACCAGGAAGATTGATTTAATACCCTGCCTGTTCCAAAGACAAGACAGAGAATCCTTTCTTCTTTTTTCCGAGCCGTATATTCAGTGCAACACTCTGCTTATTGCCCCATATGTATATGGGATGTCCAGAAGAATTCAGGATTTCCATCATAAAAAAATAGCCGTTGTAAAATATCTTAATGAAGCCAAACGCTTAGATCTGCTTTACCCTGATGTTGAATTTGTTTTGGTGGAAACATCATTGCAAGGCCTCAGGGCTTTAAACAGAGGCGATGTCGCTGCATTTGCCGGCGACCCCGTAGTCATCGCATATTTAAGCCGGCATAATTCTCTGCATCGTATGGAGATTGTCAGTTTTATCGGCGGCGGCATGGCAGCTATGTTTCACATGGGTGTCAGAAAAGACTGGCCGGAATTTGTGGCTATCCTTGATAAGGCCCTGAAGTCAATAACGCCTGAAGAGCAGGCGGCCATACATGATCAATGGATTTCACTGGAGTTCTATAAAGGATACAACTGGCAGGCAACCGGAAAAATAATGCTGGCTGCTGCACTGGGGTCTCTGGGGATCATATTGATCATAGCCTTTGCCTATATTCGCCTAAAAAAAGAAATCAGACTGCGTCGTCAGTCTGATCAGGCACTTGCGAACAGCTTCGAACAAAACAGTTTGATTCTGGAATCCGTTGGGACAGGTATTATGGGGGTGAACAAAGAGGGATATTTAACTTTTATCAATAGTTCCGGTCTATCTTTGTTGGGATTTTCGGAACAGGAATTACGAGCAGCCCCTTTGCATGATTTGATTCATAGCCGTAGCAGCGGCGGAGTCCCTTTGCCCCAGGAGATGTGCCCGATATGCAATCCCGGGATTTCTGAAGGTTCCTGTGTTATGGAAGATTTTTTCTGTAGAAAAGATGGTTCCCTGCTTCCGGTTCAATATTTATTCAAACCCATTTTAAAAAATCAAAAAAATATTGGCACGGTTATTAGTTTTCAGGATATTTCAGAACGGCTGCAGGTAGAGAAAAAGATGCGGGCCAGTGAGGATAATTTGCGTTTTGCCCTTAAGGCCGCGGATGCGTCTTACTGGCATTACGACTGGCTGCATGACCGGATCACAGTTGATGTACATTTGTATGGTGATGAAAATACGCCTAAAACTTTGGAAGAATTCCTTGCCCTTGTTCACCCCGAAGATCAAAAACGTGTAGGCAATGCCATGTTGCAGCATTTTCGAAGTGAAGTGCCTTTTGTCAAGGTGGATTATCGTTTTGGGGACAAACAAACCGGGCAATGGCGCTGGATTCATTGCACCGGGCGGCCTGTTGATGTGGATGAGCAGGGCCGGCCCATTGCCGTTGCCGGTCTTAGCCTTGACATAACAAACCGTCAGATACTCCTTGAAGCAGTTAAGACATCCCAGGAGCGCCTGCATATTATTTCAGAGCACACCTATGACTGGCAGTCCTGGCAGAATCTTGAAGGAAAGCTTTTATGGGTGAACAGGGCTGTTGAACGGATTACCGGTTATTCCATTGACGAATGCACGACCATGGCCAATTATCCGGTTCCTCTGATAGATGAACATGACAGAGCCTTGTTTGAGAAAATAAAAAAGAATGTACTTGCCGATAATGTCCGGCAGGAAAAAAATTTGCGGATACGCCAAAAAGATGGTGGTCTGGTCTGGGTCTCCTGGTCCATGGAGCCGGTCAGGAATCCACAAGGTCAGATCATGGGAATTACCAGTGTGGCCAAGGACATCACCCCTCAGAAAGAGGCTTTACAGGCGCTTCGCCTTATGTCCAAGGTGTTTGAGGATTCCATTGATCCTATATTTCTTGTGGATCATGAAACCCGTAAGATTGTAGATTTTAACCGGGCAGCAGTTTCTGCTTACGGGTATTCAAGGGCAGAACTGCTGGGCGGATATATGACTCTTGTGACTCCGGAACCCCTGATTGAACAGATTGATGTATTGTATAGCCGTTGTATTACCGGAGAACTCTGCCGCAGTATAGAATGGCAGCGCAGAAAAAAAAATGGGGAGATCCTGCCTGTATTGCTTTCCCTTTCCTTGTTGAAAGATGGAGATGGTAAAATTCAGGGAATTGCTTCAATGAGCCGGGACATCAGTGCGTTAAAGAAAGCCGAGCAGGAGCTTAAGGAATACGGAGATCACCTGGAGGAATTGGTTCGGGAGAGGACCGCTGATCTGGCACAGGCCATGCAGATCGCTGAGACGGCAACCAAGGCCAAAAGTGATTTTCTGGCTAACATAAGCCATGAGATCAGAACCCCCTTAAATGCCATTGTTGGTTTTGTTCATCTGGCTTTGCAGACCGGTCTTAATTCCCGACAGCGTGACTACTTGACCAAAATCCAGAAAAGCACAAAATCTCTTTTGAACATCATCAATGATATCCTTGATTTCAGTAAAATTGAGGCGGCCAAACTCACCCTGGAAGTCACTGAATTTTATCTGGGGGATGTCCTGGACACCGTAACCAATCTCATCGACATCAAGGCCAGAGAAAAAGGCCTGGAACTTGTTTTCAATATTGATCCCCGAATTCCCCAGGCCCTGGCCGGAGATCCTCTCCGGTTGTCCCAGGTGTTGGTCAACCTTATCGGCAACGCTGTTAAATTCACCGACCAGGGGCAGATACTTTTAAGTTGTTGTCTTGTAAAAGACGGCGCGGATGGTGTTGAGTTAGAATTCTCCATTCAGGACAGTGGCGTGGGATTAACACAGGAGCACCAGGCGCGGTTATTTCAAGCGTTTTCCCAAGCCGACACATCCACCACCCGGAAATATGGGGGAACCGGGCTTGGGCTTTCCATCTCGAAAAACATAGTGGAGATGATGGGCGGCGGTATCCAGGTTCACAGTCAATTCGGCAAAGGCGCTACTTTTTCTTTTACCGTATGTCTGAAAAAAGCCGTATCGTTACCAGCCTTGGATTTGGTTCCTGATGTGTCTTTCCGGCATAATAAGGTCTTGCTAATTGATGATAACTCGGTCTGTCGAATGGCCCTTGGGCAGATGCTGGAGTCCATGGCTTTTCAGGTGGCCCAGGCTTCGGGTATTGAAACGGGACGGGAGGCATGTGAAAACGTCTGGGAAAGCGGGGCGTGTGATTTGGTGCTTTTGGATGGTGATATTTACGGTGCCCGTGACGTTAACGTGATAAGAAAATTAAAGCATGATTTAAAGGAAGCCCCGCTGTTTATTATTATGATTACCTCTTATTCGAAGGATGCATTTTTTCAAAAAACCGGCATGTCCGAATTTAATGCCTGTCTGACTAAGCCCGTTACCCCGTTTTTGTTGTTGGATACAATTATGAGGGCCTTTGGAAAGCAAGGTCTCTATGTCTCGTATCCGGATCAGAAGAAAACACTTTTGATTGACATTGAACGCATCAAAGGTGTGAGATTGTTGGTTGCGGAAGATAATGCTTTTAATCAGCAGGTGGTCCGCGACCTTTTGGAACAAAACGGTTTTGCCGTGGATATTGCCGATAATGGCAAAATGGTCCTTGAAAAGCTTAAAGAAAATGACTATGACGGGATTCTCATGGATATTCATATGCCTGAAATGGATGGGTACACCACCTCCCGCAGAATCAGGCAGATCCATGGGAACCGTGATTTGCCGATCATCGCCCTGACTGCCAATACCACTGCCGAAGACAGAGAAAAAGTTGTGGCTGCGGGAATGGATGATTTGGTGGGCAAGCCTATACATATTCCTACGTTGCTTGCTGTCCTGTGCAAGTGGGTCCGCTGCAAAGAAGGTGACTTCCTTGGGCCACTGCCCACAGAAACAAAACCACTTTTCACAAAGAAGTTTGAAGGATCTGCCTTGCCCGTACGGCAGGGTCTTGATGCCAGAGATGCTGACACCGTTGCCGGATCGGATAAGGAACCCGACTATGCAATCGTCAGGCAACTATTATTGGATTTGCAAAAGCTGCTGGCGCGTGATGATTCACGTGCAGGGGACGTTGTACAGGAGTTGACAGGTCTTTTTCCCGGTATGAAAAGCAGTTCTTTGTTTTCCATTTTATCCAGGCAGGTTTCGACTTACAGCTATGACGATGCCGGAAAGACTTTAGACAGGCTCTTTAAAGCCCTGGATGAAGTTAAGGAAGGTAACACATGATAAGCAACAGGCAAACCATTTTGGTGGTTGATGATCTCCCTGAAAATATAGACATTTTGGTTAATATCTTGAGATCCGAGTATAACGTCAGGATTGCTTTGACAGGACAGAAGGCGATTCGGATCGTACGGGATGTTGATCCTCCGGATTTGATTCTCCTGGATGTCATGATGCCGGATGTCAGTGGCTATGAGGTCGCGCGGATTCTTAAGGAAGATGTTGGGACCCGCAGTATCCCCATTATTTTTATTACAGCCATGAACTCTCCGGAAGATGAACAAAAGGGTCTCCAATATGGCGCTGTGGATTATATTGTAAAACCCGTGTACCCACATATTGTCAAGGCCAGGGTTCACAACCAGCTTGAACTGAAAATGCATCGCGATCACCTCGAAGAGCTGGTGCATAATCGTACAAAAGAGTTGGAGCTGACACGTGATGTGACCATTTTAACCCTGGCCTCCCTTGCGGAAACCAGGGATGATGACACTGGAGGCCATATCAGACGAACCCAGGAATATGTCCGCATCCTGGCTTTGGAATTAAGTGCAAAACCGAAATGGACAGACTTTCTTAACAGCACCACCATTGACCTTATACATAAATCTGCGCCGC
This sequence comes from uncultured Desulfobacter sp., assembly GCF_963665355.1. Classification (GTDB taxonomy): domain Bacteria; phylum Desulfobacterota; class Desulfobacteria; order Desulfobacterales; family Desulfobacteraceae; genus Desulfobacter. The sequence goes on along the minus strand of NZ_OY762229.1, from coordinate 467,840 downwards.
TGCATGACATTGGAAAAGTCGGAATTCCGGACGCCATCCTGCTTAAGCCGGACAGGTTAACGGATGAGGAATTTAACATTATGAAAAGACATACCATTTTGGGCCGGGACACCATTTTGCGGGCAGAAGAATCCATGCTGAACAGGAGCGCCAGCGGCTTTCTGCGTTTTGCCCGGCAGATCGCTTATACCCACCACGAAAAGTGGGATGGTTCCGGCTATCCCCAGGGGTTGAAAGGCCTGCAGATTCCTCTATCCGGACGTATTATGGCCCTGGCCGATGTTTATGATGCCCTGATCAGCAAGCGGGTGTACAAGCCGCCGTTTACCCATGCAAAGGCCAGAAACTGTCTGCTGGAAGGCAGCGGCAGCCATTTTGACCCCGATGTCGTGGCAGCGTTTATGGCGTGTGAGAATAATTTTCGCCAAGCAGCACTTGAGTTTGCGGATTTTGACGAAGAAAGAGAGGCGTTAAGCCAGTACTGATGTCTGTGGTTTCAATCGGGCCATTGGGGAAGTTGAACAGGAAGGCTCAAGTCCGCTTATCTGTGTTCAACTTCCCGGGTAAAGTTAAGATGCGTTTTTAAGATCAAAGTAAAATTTTACAGCAAGGGAGAGCGACGCCAGTTTTGACCGGGTCGAATCCCCCCTGGACGTCAGGATCAGGGGCATGTCACCACAAAGAATCATCCCGGCAAGGGCCGCTCCGGACTGGGTCGTAAGTGTCTTCCATAGAATATTGCCCGCATCAATGTCCGGCAGGATCAGTACATCGGCGTTGCCCCTGATTCGGCCCGTGTAATGCTTTTCTTCGGCAATGGCCGGATCCATGGCCACATCCAAAGATAAGGGGCCTTCCACAATGCAGTCGTCTCTGCCTGCAAAGCGGCCGGCAATACGTTCCGCCTCAATGGAACTGTCCACGCTGCGGTTTACGCTTTCAACGGCAGAAACTACGGCCACCTTGGGAACCTTGATATTCAGGTTGTGAACTACTTTTAAGGCATTTTCAAGGATTGCCACACGTTTTTGTTCATCAGGGTAAGTGTTTAGCGCGCCGTCTGAGAATATGAGCAATTTGTTTCGGGTGGGGATATCCACAATGGCGGTGTGGCTCATGACCTGGCCTTTCTGAAGCCGGCCGCTGGATTTGAGATATTTAAAAACGCCCCTTAGAATATCTTCGGTATGAACAGACCCTTTCATAAGGATATCAACCTTGCCCTGGTCCAAAAGGCTGACAGCCTCTTCCACGGGGGTTTCCGTATCAACGATGGTGTAGTTGTCATTGTCAATGACAAGGTCGTATTCATACGCCATCTGGCTGATCTCCTGGAAATCGCCAAGGAGAACGAATTTGGAGATCCGGAACTGGCCCTCTTCATTGGCCCTTTTGGCAGCCTGGATCGCCTCTTCGTTGTTGGCGCCCACAATGGCGATGGTGGGCGCATAATTTTCTTTGACCGTCAGGTATGCCGCATCAATGATATCGTCCAGGGTGGTCAGCGGGGCCCCTTTCTTCTTGAACCTGATTTCGCGTTTGAATACGGGGGTGTTAATCAAGTCGTCTTCATCACGCCTTTTTTTGGCCAGGGCATCCCGTTCGGTTTCGTAGTCCTTGAGTATTTCAGGGGCGTAATATCCCCGGATATGCCCGGCAGCCAGGGCTTCATGTTCAAAGTAGCCGGACATGATCACCACGGGATAACGCCCTGCGATATTTTGCTTGACACGGTGCATCATGTCCGGATTTTTGGCAAGTCCGCCGGTGATCACCATCACCCTGACATCTGCCCCGTCCGCAGTAAGTTTCAGCATGCCTGCGGCGATTCTTCTTGCCAGAAAGTTCTGGACCAGTTCTATCTTTTTGCGCTGCACCGGGGTGGCACCCTGGCGCAGGAATCCGATCATTGCGTAAAAATCATTGGTGCCCACAAGGGAGAGAAGGCCGCCCCGGCTCTCTATGACCTGCTCAAGGTCCCTGATGGAGATATCCTTGGATTTGATGGCTGTAATGATCCGGTCTATGTCTATGGCACCGCTTCTGCTTGTGGACGGAAGGCCGGAATAGGCGTCTATGAGCATGGTGACCCGGCCCTGTCTGTGTGCGGCAAGGGAGGTCCCCCCGCCTAAATGGGCGGTAACGGCATTCACCTGTTCGGGGGCCTGGTTCATCAGAGATGCCACAATCCGCCACACGGCCTTGTGGTTTAAATAATGTGCCCCGACACCGCTGCGCTTGATTTTTACAAATCCCGTAACCCGGTCCACCAGATCCATTTCGTCACAGACAAAGGGATCTGTGGTGGTCAAAAGCAGATCCTTTTGGCTGCCTGCCATCCGGGCCAGTTCCATGCCCATGGGAATGCCCATATTGCTGGCATGGGACCGCAACGGCGCTTCCACAAGGTCCAGGGCCATTTCCGGAACCACCCGGTAGGTTCCGGACGGGATGGCTTTCAGAAACCCGCCCTGGCAGGCAATGCCGTCAAGGGAGGCCAGGTCAATTCCTGCCTGTTTCAGATGTGCCGCCACAGCCTTTACCCTGCGGTCCAGACTGTCTTCCTCATCGGGAAGAACATGTATCTCAAAACGGTGCACCTGTTTCAGTCCCTGATACAGGGCAAGCCGGGTGGATGGTGTGCCCGGATTCAGCAAAAGAAATCTCATCTCCTGTTGTCGGGCTTCCTTGGCCAGGGATGGACCCAAAAGACGCTGTATGATAGGGCTGTTATCCTGCCCCATGCATTCCATTTCCAGCATCATGGTCAGGGCATTGCCAATAATGGTATTGATATCCGGGGAAGGGGGGGCTTTGATCAGGACCTCAATGACGGCTGCAAGATCGCTTTGCAGTATCCTGGCCTCCGAAGCGCCCATGCCTTGTTTTATCTGTTCGGAAAGATCGGCCAGCCATGCTTCACTGGCCATTGTCAGATCCCTTTCAAAGGCGGACATGGACACATTTATTTTTCCAATTTCTGCCATTGTTTCAATTATTTTTTTACGAAGTGTCGCGCTCACTTTTCTAGGGCTCCTTTTATTTATCGTCAATCAATTTTCCGAGTCCCTCATTGGCCCCGCACCGATAGGTCAGTCAAGGCTCTCTTCTCCTGCCGCAATGCGGCGCAAAACAGACCGGAACAGTTTTCCTGTGGGGGTTCTTGGCAGCTTTTCCGTAATGAATATTTTTTCCGGTACAGCAAAACGACCGATTTTATCGGCAATATACTCTTTTATCTGGTCAATACATTTTTGCTCATCCTGAATGGGACTTCTGGGCACCACAAAGGCCACAATATCCTCCCCGGATTTGTCCTGGGAACCGATAATCGCAGCTTCATCAACCAGGGGATGGGAGGTCAGAACACCTTCAATCAGGGATGCGCCCAGGCCCTGTCCTTTGACTTTAATGACGTCGTCAAGCCGTCCCATGAACCAGAAAAATCCGTCTTTGTCGGACCTGACCCCGTCGTAGGTATAAAAATATCCGGGGAATCTTGAAAAATAGGTCCTTTTAAAATGCTGGGCCGTACCGCTGTTGGCCATTGCCATGGCCGGCCAGGACTGGGCAAATACCAGATTGCCGCTGATGTTTGTTTTACAAAACTGGCCGTAATCGCTCATGATCAAAGGTTCCACCCCTAAAGCGCCGAATCCCAGAGTACCGGGACGGTTCAGTTCCGGCGTGGGATATGAATTGAGCAGTGCGGTACCGCTCCTGCTCTGCACCCAAAGATTCACCACCCGTTCCGGACCGTTTACCAATATGCCGTCTGCATATTTGACCAGCCTTGGAGGCAGGGCGTTGCCACAGCAGGCAATGACGGGAAACCGATTGGTTGTGTTCAGCCTGGCCTGGTCCAGTTGTTCCTTAATTTCCGAAATCAAAGTCGGCCGGCAGAGCAGTGCCGGATTTGGCTGTTCATTGAGAATTTTTTCAATGGTATTGATCCGGATTTCGTTATCAATCTCATTATCAATGAGGATAATACCCGTGCCATTGGTCAAAGGCCCCCACAGACCATAGGCCTGGGTCGGTGCTTTGCACATATCCAGCGTGTTGACAATCATTTCGGGTTCGTCCCCATTAAGGGTTTTTTTGAAAATATCATCGAAGGAGGCGTGGGCCTGGACCAGAAATCCACCGGTTGGGAAAACAGACCCCACATGCTTGCCGGCCAGCCGGTTTTCATAAACCACAAACAGGGGATGGTCGGCATTGGGGCTGGCTGGTTCAAGCCCGCAAGGATCTGCATCGGCCATGTATTCTTCAAGGGTTGGGAGTCCTTCACGCTTTTCATCTGCAATGAGAACGGGCAGGCCTTTAAGCAGGGTTCGGACCGTCAGAATCTGGTCCTTTTTTTCTTCGTCCCCGTTGCTGCTTGCCATGATTAAAAGTTTCGCATTTGATGCAGTGACATCCTCGGCCACAGTGGACGCCGGCAGATGGCAGCCCAGGGGAAGGTAAGTGATGCCAAGATAGGCGGCTGAAAGGGCGCTGATGATAAATTCAGGACAGTTGGGAAGATTTAAGGCAATGCAGTCTCCCGGAACCAGGCCCGCCCGGTGAAAAGCCGCTGCAAGCTTGAGAACGTTGTCCTTAAGTTCATTAAATGTCAGGGTACTGACATGTCCGGATTTTTGATAATAGACCAGGGCCGGTGTTTCTGCCTTTCCCTGTTCAATGATTCTGTGAAGTGCGTTCTGGGCCGCATTGATCTGTCCGTCACAGAACCAGGAGAAAAAAGGCGTGGAAAAATCCTCCTTGACCACACAGGAAAAAGCCGTCTGCCATTGCAACCGTTCTGCCTGGGCAGCCCAGAATTGTTCACGATTGTCAAGCGTGTGTCTGTGCAGACGGCGAAACGCATCAAGACGTACGGGTATTTTTGGGCCAAGATCAGTTCTTTCCATAGTTTTACTCCCAAATTAAGGACATTCAAGGGGCCATTTTTGTTGAGACTTGCAACCACTACCATATCATGGTTGCCAGCAGATATTCTAAATTAGATATCATTAAAATGGGTGTCAACACAAGAATGAGATTGGCCTTGCTGTCCAGGCGGGAAACATAAGTTGACTTTTCCCGGGTTTGTTTTTAATGTGCCGTTATATGAAACAAAACACAACAAGATATGATACCAATCGAAAGATCAAACAAATCCTTGTCAGTCACAGCACAGATCTTACCAGAATCTTTTTTTCATTTTCCGGAAAGACAGCCCGGTTTTCGGGCCGGTTTTTAAAGACATCCGGGCAGGAGATGAAGTTCGAGGAGGTGGACACCCTGTGCAGGTCCCTGACAAACCTTGCCGAGATCCGCTTTCTTAATTTCGACATGGATGACTGGGCCATTTCAGCCGGTCTGGGCGCCATGAATATCGTCAAAAAATCCGTACCGTCTTCCGACGCCTCCGACGCGAGAAAAGTCCATAAGATAGACACGCCGGAATCTGTTGAAGATGTTCTCAAAGATGAATTTGGTGGATGAGCAGGCCGGTGTAAGGATTTTTCCAAGTTTTTAACTGTATTTATGCTATAGTTAAAATTATCTGAAATCTTCTAAACGGGGGTGGACCGGTGAAGATGGAAAAATCAGCCCTTCAGGAAGCTATTTTCAAACAGATGCGGAACCCGGAATTTTATCCTCATCCGGTTGCCGGCGTAACGGTTTTTGAAACACATATTTCCATGGTGTTCCTGGCCGGCGACGTTGTATATAAAATTAAAAAAAACATTGGTCTGGATTTCCTTGATTTTACCTGCCTTGAAAACCGCAGGCATTATTGTTCCCGTGAAGTCTCATTAAATCTGAGGCTGACAGATAACATCTACCTTGGCGTGACGGAAATTACACAAAAAGGCGACAGATTTTACCTGGGCGGCGACGGGACGGTTGTTGAATATGCCGTAAGGATGCGCAAACTGTCAGAAACCCGTTCCATGAAACAGTTGCTGCAATCTGGAAAGATCGGTGACGGGGATATTGACCGGCTGGCAATGAAACTGTCGGAATTTTACGATTCCGGCACATCGGACACGCCGCCGGACAGGGAATCGGTTTTTGAAACGATCCGGCAGAACTGCGATGAAAACTTTGAACAGACCCGGCCCTGGCTCGGGTCTCTGTTTGACGGCGATTGTTTTCAGTCGGTATGGTCCAGGACAGATGCCTTTTTGGACAGGCAGAAAGCCCTGTTTTTTCGCCGCATGGCAGATAATCGGTTCCGGGACTGCCATGGGGATTTGAGAACAGATCATATTTATTTCACAAATACCGGGATTCAGATCATCGACTGTATTGAATTCAATGACCGGTTCCGGTATCAGGACGTGGGCGCGGATCTGGCCTTTCTGGTCATGGATATGGAATCCTTGGGATTTTCAGCCCTCGCCGAAAAGTTTCTTCTGGCCTATGCCGGTTATAGCAATGACCCGCAAGTATACACACTGATCAATTTCTATAAATGCTACCGGGCCATGGTGCGTTTTAAGGTGAACTGCATCCGCCTGCAGGAACATGATGTTTCCGAAGAGGAGCGCAATCAACTTTTGGCGCAAACAAAAAAATATCTTGGGTTTTCGGACCGGTATGCCCATGGCTTTTCCAGGCCCGGGATCTGGGTGGTCTGCGGCATGCCCGCATCCGGAAAGAGCACCTTGGCACAAGCTCTTTGCGATGCGCTGAATATCCGGGCCTTCAATTCGGATGTGGTCCGGAAAAAAATGTTTCCGGCCCCGCCCACCGATCCCGGGACCATGCCTTTTGAGCAGGGAATTTATTGCGAAGCTGCAACCGGCCAGACCTATGACGCGCTTTTGTCCCTGGCCCAAAAAGAGATTTTAAAAGGTAATTCCGTGGTTCTGGATGCCACCTTCGGCCGGGAAAAATATCGAAAACAAGCTATTGCTCTGGCCGGGCAGCTAGGTGCCGGCATCGTGTTTATTCAATGCACGGTACCGGATTTTGTTCTGCAGGAGCGGCTGATCATGAGAACCGGCCGGAACACCGTATCTGATGCAAGGATTTCCCATTTTCAATCATTTAAAAGCCGGTTTGAACCCATTGAAAAAACAGAGACGGACCATCATTTAACGGTGAACACCAAAGCCTCCATGGATGAATGTCTTGCAAAGATTTTACCCTGGATGCTTTGAAAAAATTAATAAAGGAGAATCCATGTTCAAGCATATTTTAGCAGCAACAGACCTTGTGGGTGTCGAGGATCCGGTGGTGACAGGCGCTGCCGCAGTCGCCCAAACCCATCAGGCTAAGCTCGACATTCTCCATGTGGCGGAGTCCTCCCACCAAAACAGCCGACACCTGGTTAAAGATTATAAAACAAATGAGGAGATCAATTTTTCACCGGAGTACCAGGCCGTTGTCCAAAAAGAACTCTTTGATTTTTATAAGGCGATCTTGCCGGCGAATATGGATTTTGATGTCAGGGTGGTTTGCGGATTCCCCTGGGAAGAGATTGTGCGCCATTCCCGGAATCTTAACGCGGGCATGATTGTTGTAGGCCCCCACTCCGAACGCGCCGCGGAAAGGGGAACCGTACGGGTGGCCGGTAAGATCGGGAGCACCGTAGAAGGCGTAGTGACCCGGGAAAATTGTCCGGTGATGATAATCAATCCCGGGGTACGCTTGTCCTCGGCGGCATTTAAAAAAATTGTGGTGGGGGTGGATTTTTCCGTATCCTGTGAATGCGCCCTGGCCTTTGCCCGGAACACTGCGGAAAAATTCGGGTCGACAATTTTTCCCTTTCACATGATCCCTGTGCCGCCGTATCCCAAATATACCAAGGAAGATTCTGACGCAGACAGAAAAAACACGGAAAAACGTCTGGAAGAATTTTGCCGGGATATAGTCAAAGACAGCCCTTGCGCCTATCAGCTCTGGGGCGGGGCGTTACCCCATCTGGAACTTGTTAAATGTGCTGAAAAAAACAGTGCCGACCTGATTATTCTGGGATCACACACAAAGGAAAAGGCCCGGAAATGGTATGCCGGCAGTGCCGTGGAGCGGACAGCCTTTCGCGCCGGATGTCCGGTCATTGTGGTGACGGACCCGGAATCCCTGGTGTCCTGGGATGGGAACGCACCGAATGATCCGGCAATCGGTAAAGACAAAGACCGGTCTATTCATGTGTTTACCGGCCAGCGCCACGTTACCGGGAATAGATAGAGCCTGAAGAAAAAAACGTGTTGGGACAGCTCGCCAGAGGGCGCACGCCCACAAGATGGCCCGGATGGAAGGAACAAGTCTATAATCCGGTCTAACTTTATTGAATACCGCAGAGAGATTACTTTGTCGCCCTATCTCTAAAAGGAAAAAACGATGAAGAAAAGAATTCCAGGATTTGTGGTAAGGATTTTCTTGTTTTTTTATCGTTTTCATCAATCGTAAATGTATTCAGGAAAAGGAGGAAAAATGAGAAATCGTTTAAGATGTCAATGGAAAAATACTCTTAAAAAGAGGTTCTCTTTGCTGGCTACGGTTATATTGGTAGTTGGATTCATAGGATGCGCAAGGTTAGACGGTCCGAGTACTTCTGGCTATCGGTACGTAAAGCCATTCGATTATGACGTTCACGAGGAGATACGGCCCGGGAATGGCAGACTTGAGTTGGTCGACATCCCCGGTCATGATGTTGGGGAGGATTGCAACGGCAACGGAATCAATGATGCCTACGATTGGAAAGGCCTTATTCCAAGAGGGCCCTATCCTGTGGGCGACAGGCCTGTTGCTGTTGCCATGGGAAGACTGAACCGCGGCCGTCTGTTGAATCTTGTTGTGGCCAACCAGGGGGACAATACCGTCACTATCCTTTATCAGCGGTCCAACCGAAAATTCAGGACGTTGACCACCATCTCCGTTGGGGAGGAGCCTTGCAGTGTTGCCGTTGGAGACCTGGATGGTGATGGTGATCAGGATATTGTGGTGGGGCATCATTCATCCACATTTTACACGGTGCTAAGAAACGATGATAACAGCGGCCGATTCATGAGAGAGGATTACCCGGTCAGCGATGATCTTGGTTTGAATCATCCGCCTGATATCGTTCAAATTGCGGATATAGATGGCGGAGGCAACGATATCCTCCTGGGGTCCGGCATAGCCAACGGAACTGCGATGCTGACTCTGGTTTCCAATGAAAATTACGCTTCTCCGGCACATAAGTTCTTGCCTGTTATCGGTCCCAATAGAATTGAGCTTGCAGATTTTGACAATGACGGAGATTTGGACATTGCTGTGACAGGTTTTAACCGGACTGCAATCACGGTCATTAAAAATACGACCAGTTCTTCAACTCCCTTTTCGGAATGGTTGCACTGGACCTATCACCCGCGGGGAGGCACTGATATTGATACCGGAGATTATGATTCGGACGGCCTCATTGATCTGTCTTCCGTATCTATTTCAGTATTGACGGTGATGCTCAATTCCGGGCGGGATTGCATCGACAGAACCGGCCACGGCACATGCGAGGGGGACCGATTCTATTATATGACCGAATATGAAACCGGCGGTAAGGCCATATCATCGGTCGATATGGATGGAGACGAAGATCCGGATATGGTTATCGCCAATCCTGATGAAGATTCTTTAGTCTTATTGGGAAATCGCGGTGGCTCATTTGTCAATTCTTCCGGGGACCTTCTGGCCACCACTCTGCCGGTTGGAGAGCAACCCATAGCGATCTTGACAGCAGATATCGATGACGACGACCGAATGGAAATCGTGGTTGTCAATAAGGGGTCAGATGATATTTGGGTCATTCATGAACGAGAGACCCCTGTGAGTATGCCCATCGACTGCGCAGGCATTATTGGGGGTATGCAAAGGCCTTAATCCAAAAAAAATAAACTGGGCGTCACTGTATCAGCTCCCGCACAGGCTTTGTCGCCCTGTTAAAACTATCTGATGATGGTGGTGGCACATTCTTAAGTTCGTCTTCTTACTGTCCTAATCAGCCATCTAAAAAATAAAAACCCCGTTGAGCTTGATGAAGCAAGTATATAAAATGTTTGCGTGACCAAAAATCTATCATCAACGGGGTGAAATAATTATGGCACAAGACTTATGACCATTGAAGTACAAATAAGAACAAATCGGCAGCGGGATGATTTCCTTGCCCGGTCTGCCGATTTATCTGGACATGGTCAAAGAGATAGACCTGTCCAAGTCTATTCAAAAGTATTTGAAAACCAGAAAGGATGCCTATGGTTGGCCTGACGTCCAGATACTTTCCAAACTTGTTCTTTTTTATTGCACATTTAAGGATATCCATTAAATCCCCAGATATGCCTCTTTGATGTGGGGATTGCCTAATAGCTCATCGGCTTTCCCCTCCATGACAATCCTGCCGTGCTCCAGTACATATCCCCGGTCAGATAACCGCAAAGAGTGGTTTACATCCTGTTCAACCAGCAGGACCGTGGTGCCCTGGTCTGCAATTTTGCGAATGGTTTCGAAAATGCTGTTGATCAGAACAGGGGCCAGCCCCAGGGACGGCTCATCCAGCATCAGGATTTTGGGCCGGGCCATAAGGCCTCTGCCGATGGCCACCATCTGCTGTTCTCCGCCGGACAGGGTCAGCGCGGTTTGATTCTGCCGCTCTTTTAATCGTGGCAGCATCTCGTATACCTGGGCAAGGGTCTGCTCCTTGCACTTGTCTGCTTCCTTGTTGTATGCACCCACAATGAGATTGTCTTTTATGGTCATCAGGGAAAAAAGCCTGCGTCCTTCCGGGACATGGACAATGCCGTGGTTGACGATCTCTTCGGGGGGCAGGGTGTGCATGGGGCTGCCCTTAAAGGTGATCTGGCCGGAAGATGGTTTCATCAGCCCTGAGATGGTGCGAAGCAGTGTGGATTTCCCGGCGCCGTTTCCACCGATGATGGAGACCACTTCCCCCTCTTCGATGCGCATGGACAGATCAAAAATGACCTGGACATCGCCATAGCTGACATCAATGTTATTTATCTCAAGAAACCCCATATTCATCTCCCAGATATGCTTTGATTACGTTTTCGTCGGATGCCACCTCTCGCGGTGTTCCCTGTGCGATTTTTTTACCGAAATGGATGACGACAAGACGGTCGGACAATGCCATGATGGCCCGCATGATATGTTCAATGACCAGAATGGTGACGCCCTGATCCCGAAGAAACCGGATAATTTCCACCATTTCGTCCACCTCGGCCGGACGCAGGCCTGCCATAACCTCGTCCAGAAGCAGAAGTCTTGGTTCCGTGGCCAGGGCCCTGGCGATCTCCAGGCGCTTTCTGTCCGCGATGGTCAGGTCAGATGATTTGGCATCCTTTTTCTTATCGAAATTGAGCAGTTTCAGGACTTGAAGTGCTTTGTCTTCGGCTTCACTCCTGCTGGATGTGGTGGCAAAGGCCCCCACTGTAACATTATAAAGCACGCTTTTGGAGGCAAAGGGCTTTACGATCTGAAATGTCCGGGCCAGCCCTTTTTTACACAGATCCCAGGGTTTATGCCCGTTGATCACCTGCCCGTCCAAAAGAATTTCCCCTTTTGTGGGGGCGAACACCCCGGCAATACAGTTAAATGCCGTGGATTTCCCGGCCCCGTTGGGACCGATGACCCCAAGAATTTCGCCTTTTTCCAGGGACAGGCTTAAGTTGTCAACCGCCGTAAGGCCGCCAAACCGCTTGGTCACTTTTTTTAATTCAAGAAGATTCATTTATCCCCTCCTTGTAAATCACCAGTGATAAACCCATCCGCCATACGGTTGATGACCCTGTCGTAGATCCGGGTCAATGGTTCCTGCAGCCCCCGGGGCTGGTAGATCATCACCAGAATCAGAACAACGCCGTAAATCACCAGATGCATACCGGGCAGGATATCCCCGAAGTAAATTCTTGACAGGTCACTGACCGGCCGCAGAAGCAATGCCCCTAAAACGGGTCCTGCAATGGAGCCTCGGCCGCCGATCAAGGCGATAAAGGCAATCTCAAAGGAGATATCAAGGGAAATGGTGCTTTTGGGATGAATAAACAAGGAGAACTGGGCATAGAATGTTCCGGCAAGGGCTGTGAAAAAGCAGCTCAGAGCCATGGCGATCACTTTGGCCCGGGAGACATTGACGCCCAGGGCCTGGGCCGCCTCCGGTTCCTCTCCGCCGGCGGTCAGGTAATATCCCAGCTTGGACCTGGAGACAGCCCAGGTCAGAAACAAAATGACCAGCAGCATGCCTATGATGATGTAATAATACGGCACCTTGGATGAAAACATAAAGTTGGCCCAGCCCGTATTCAAAGGCGGTACCTGCAATCCCCTGGGGCCGTTGAGTTTGAAGGGGCCCAGGTAATCTATGTTTTCAACCATGACCCGGATGCCTTCGGAAAAAGCGATGGTGGCCAGGGCAAAGTAGGCACCGCGCATTTTCAAAGTGGGAAGTCCTATGACCATGCCGGCGGCAACAGCTAAAACACCGCCCACCAACATGCCCAGCCAGGGACTGATGCCGTACTGCAGGGAAAGTACCGTTGAGGTATATGCGCCGATGCCCAGAAAGACGGCGTGCCCCAGAGGCAGGACACCTGCAAAGCCGCCCACCATGTTCCAGGAGGTGGTCAGGTAGGCATAGAAAAATATCAGAACAATGATATGCAGCCAGGTGGGACTGCTTATGACGACAGGCAGGGCCAGCAGCAGAATCAGCACCGCTCCCAGCAGAACCTTGTTAATGGTGTCCTTGACCACCTGGCGGGCCAGGGCGGATCTGTCAAGAAAGCCGTCGTCCGTATCGTAAGGGGGTGTATTGACCCCTGTGGATGCCATGGATTTACCAGTCATATTTTACTCCGAACAATCCTGAGGGTTTAACAAAAAGGACCAGAAGAAACAGACCGTATACAATGGCCTCTGTCCAGGTGGCGGTCATGAACTGGGGGCCTACGGATTCTATGACCCCGATAATGATCCCGCCGATAATGGCCCCGGGAATGGAGCCAAGTCCTCCCAACACCACAATGATAAACCCTTTGATATCAAACAGGACGCCAACGGACGGGAATGTATTGTAAAAGGGAACCAGGGTGACAGCGGCGATACCGGTCACTGCCGTGCCCAGGCCAAAGGCCATGTTGTATATTTTGTACTGGTTGATGCCGGACAGGCTGGCCGCATCCCGGTCAAGGCTGCACGCCCTGATGGCACGCCCTGTCCTGGTTTTCTGAAAAAAACAGTAAACCGCATAAGCGGTTGCAAGGGCGGTAATGGCGCCCCACAGTTTGGGCACGGAGATAAACATATCCCCGAGTTCTATCATTTTTCCCTGCAGTGGATTATCCGTGAGAGACCGGTACTGGGGGCCAAAAATCATCAGAGTCAGGTTGTCCAGCACATACCAGACGCCTGTGGTGACAATAATGACCGTACTGGGTTCCCGGACATTTTTTTCCGCCTTGAATATGGGCTTTATCACAATGTCCTGCAGATAGTAGCCAAATACATACATGACCGGAACAACTATAACCAGGGCAAGATAGGGGTGAAGCCCTGACAGGGCAACGGTCCAGTAGGCAACGTACATGCTGACCATCAAAAGGGTGCCGTGGGCAAAGTTGACCACTTTGAGAACCCCGAAGACGATGGTCAGCCCAAGGGCGGTCAGTCCATAAATCGAGCCCATCAGGATACCGTTGATCGTATCTTCAATTAAATAAATCATTTTATTCTCCGGACGGTTATGCTCCGCTTTGGGACGGTGTCGGCCGTTTCAAAGCGGAGTACTTAGGATGGGCTCTTTTATGGTTTGGGAAAAACTGGGGTGTATCCGGCACGTCTGGCGGTTTTGGGCCATACGGTAATTCTTTCAAGGCCGTTGCCCACATCATTGATCTGGACAAGGACAGGGGATGCATGGGAGTTCTGGCCGCTGGCATCGAACTGAACCGCATCATAGCCTACGATCATGCCCGGGCCTGAGGTGAGATTGGTTTCGGACAGGGCTTTGCGGATGGCATCATTATTAAGGCTTGCGGCACGTTCCAGGGCATCTTTGATTACGTACATGGAAACATAGGCGTCCACAGCCTCTCCGGTGAGGTTATAGCCGTATTTGGCCTTGAATTTTTCGTTGGTCTCTTTGGCACCGGGTTTGTTGATGTCGGTTTCCCACTCCACAATGTCAAAAAGGTATTGGGCGTTTTTACCCACGGCCTTGATAAAAAAAGGATCCGCATGCCCTCCGCCGGTGGCCACAATGGCTTTTAACCGGACCTTGTATTCAGCCAGGGTGTTGGTCAGAAGGATGGCGTCGGCGGCATTGGAGACCAGTAAAAGGACATCTGCCCGGGAGCGTCTGATCTTCTGGACCACAGGGCTTAGGTCGGTGGCGGTGGAAGGGTAGGGTTCGTCCAGTACCACGTCATATCCGTTTTCCTGGGCCAGTTTTTTCCACTGTCCTGCCATACCTTGTCCCCAGTCGCCGTTTTCGTAAACAAAGGCCAGTTTTTTAACGGGGGTGTTAAATTCTGCCTGCATATCTTTTAAGAAGGCGAACTGATCCCTGGTCCACCAGGAGTCTTTGGCTGCAATGCGGAAAACATTTTTAAAGCCTTGTTCTGTGATTTTGTCGGATACGGAAACCGGTACGATAAAGGGCACCCCATACCGTTCGGCCACGGCTGTGGTGGGATAGGTGACCGCAGAGTTCCAGCAGCCGGTGAGCACGTTGACCTTTTCCGTATTAATCAGGCGCTCAGCTTCGGACACGCCTTTTTCCGGTTTGGATTCGGAGTCGGCATAAAGCATTTCAAGTTTGGCGCCGCCTAGGGATTTGATGCCGCCGGTGGCATTGATCTCCTCAATGGCCATCTCCCGTGCATTTTTGCCCTGCTGTCCCACAGAGGCTGAGGGGCCTGACAAAGGGATAATGTTACCGATCTTGATGGTTGTTTCTCCGGCTGCAGCGGGGCCTGTGAAAATAAGTCCGCTGATTAAAAGTCCGGCGGCTGTCGTGGCGGTCCAAAAACGATTAAACTTCATAGTTTCCTCCTTGTGGATGTTAACATGGCGCGCAAATTATAAATTTTTTCCCGCGCGGTTTTTCAAACGTAATAAGGGGGACAGGAGCAAGGCTTGTGCCAAGAGATTTTAATTGTTGAAAAAGCAGGATTGTGTGACCCGGATGGCCGGGTGAGCATATGCAATTTATTTCAGGACCCAATCGAAAGCGATAGCGATTCCGATAGCGATAGCGAGTGGAACGTTGGTCAATTCTGTCTTAAACGTGATAGTGTCAACCAAAGTTGACGATGTCAATTTTGGTTGACGCCAGGGGTCAACTTTTATCCCGGCTTTTTAAGCGCTTGCTTAATGCCTGTTTGGAGATGCCTAAAAGTTTTGCTGCCTGGCTCTGATTGTTGTCGGTACGTTCCAGGGCCTGGGCGATGGCATATTCGGTCAGTGCCGTAAGAGTGGGAAATCTCCCCATTAAGTCTTCCAGGACGGGGGCTGTATGGGATGTCCGGGGTTGTGGAACGGTTGGCGTATCTGCCAGACGCTCCAGAATCGAGTCAACATTAAGGCTTGTGTCCGTACTTTGAGCCACCGCATCATATATGTATGTTTTCAGCTCACGGATATTGCCGGGAAACGGGTGTGATGACAAAACGTCCGCAACCTGCTGTCCGGTTTCAACAACGGGTTTGCCCATGGCTTTGGCGGCCTGATCTCTCAGGAAGGCTGCAATGAGGGGGATGTCCTCCTTGCGTTCCCGCAACGGAGGAACCTGGATCAGGTGGGTGGAAAGTCTGAAAAAAAGGTCTGACCTGAACTGGTCCTGGTCCACTGCAGCAAGTTCAGTGCGGGATTTATTGGTTGCCGAAATGATGCGTGCTTTGCAGGTCCGGGGCTGGTCCGATCCAAGAGGATAGAAAATGCCCTCCTGAACCAGCCGCAGCAGCTTGACTTGGGAGGCCGCAGAAAGATCCCCGATTTCATCTAAAAACAGGGACCCCCCTGCGGCCTTTTCCACCAGGCCTTCCCTGTTTTTGTCGGCTCCTGTGTAGGCGCCTTTGCTGTGGCCGAACAGCGTGTCTGAAAACAGGTTGTCATCAAGCCCTGCCACATCCACCGTGACAAAGGGGCCTTCAAGCCCGGATGCATTATGGATGGCCCGTGAAATCAGCTCCTTGCCGGTGCCGGTTTCGCCAAGGATCAGAACCGGCTCCCGGCTGGTCGAGATGGATTCAATATAGTGAAAAAGCCCGATCATCGTGGGGTTCTGTGTGATAATGTGCTGGAAATGATCCGGGCGTTTTAGATCCCGGTTAAAGGAGACCCCTTTCAGGGTCAGCACTTCATTCCTTAGCGCGCAGATTTCCAGGGCATTTCTCAGTGCCGAAGCAAAGGTGTTCATGTTTATGGGCTTGACCAGGTAGTCATGGGCCCCTTGTTTCAGGCACTGCACTGCGCTTTCAACCTCGGAATTGGCGGTGATGATCACTGTGGGGATGTGGGGATGGGTCACCCGCAGCTCTTTTAATACCTCAAGGCCGGATTTGTGGGGCATATTCAGGTCGAGAAAAAGGACGCACACGCCAAGATCCGCCATTACCCCGGGCAGACGCCGGCTGTCCTGGACCTGAATCACCTGGTTGACGCCCATGGAGGTGAGCAAAAAACCGTATGCGTCAAGTTCTGACGGCTCATCGTCCACCAGAACCACCGGAACCTTGGAATGGCTGAAATTAATCATGATTCTCTTTTGTCCTTTAAAGGATTTTCTTCCGGGGACAGGGGCAGGCAGATTCTGAACATGGCTCCTGTATACCGGTTTTCCACCTGAATTATACCTTTCATCTCCTTTTCCACAATCATTTTCGCCATGTACAGGCCGATGCCCGTGCCTGTGGCCGTTCCCTTGGTGGTGAAATAGGGTGTAAATATCTTATCCAGCAAGTGGGGAGGGATCCCGCACCCTGTGTCTTGAATCTCCAGGCAAACCTGATCGCTGTGTCTGACAACAGACAGATTGATCAATTTGTGAACCGACCGTTTTGGCGAGCCTGCCTGACGTTCGTTGATGGCGTCCTTTGCATTGGAAAGGACGTTGACCAGGACATGGACAAATTCATTTTTATAGCCCAGGATGGGCATGGGAGCGCCCGGGTCGGCCTGATCCAGGTCCAGGGTGATATGGTGCTGCCTGAGCTGGGGTTTTACCAGCTTGATGGCGCTTTGTATGGCATCCATCATTTCAAAGGTGTGTTTGTTTTTGGACGGCCTGAAATACTCCCTGAAATCATTGATGGTTCGTGACATGAACTGAATCTGGGTGTCGGCCTCCCGGACCAGTTTTTCGATGAATGTAGAGGAAATCATCTGGTTGTAAAAGGCCGGGGTCAAAGAGGCAATGTATGAAGACAGGGCATTGAGCGGCTGGCGCCACTGGTGGGCAATGGCCGAAAGCATTTCGCCCATGGCGGCCATTTTCTGTGCCTGGCGCAGATTCTGCTCGGCATTCACACGTTTGGATATGTCCCAGACACTGTACACATTGACCATCTCCTGATCCAGTTTCAACGTGGAGATCCCGATCTCGGCCGGGAACTCGGAACCGTCTGCCCGTTTGAATGTCCATTTGAAAACATCGGAGCCGCCCGAAGCGTTCGGCTGCTCAACCTGGGTCAGTTTCAACTTTGTGGCCGTGCCGTCCATCTGGGTATCAGGGGATAGATCCAGCATGGTCTTGCCGATGATCTGGTCTTGGGCAAGACCGAACATATTCAAAGCCTTCTGGTTGCATTCGATATACGTGCCGTTTTTTGTGAGCATGATGGCATTGGTGGCCATGTTGAACAGGGTGTGGTACCGTGTCTCGAGCTCCTTTCTGCGGATAATTTCCCCTCTGAGATCTTTATCTTTTCCGGAAACAATGGCCTCAAACCTGTTTTTGGAGATGAACAGAATCAGGGCAAAACCGCCCACGGCCAGAAACAGCAGCAGGGCCAGGATACCTAAAATTTTTAAGACCATGGCCATGGCAAAGAGCATGCCTGTGTTTTTAGCCAGGGCCAGGGCCTCTTCCTGATCCACGTTGGTACAAAGATACCATCCGGAGTCGTTGAGTTTGTGAAAGCTTAAGATGCGATCCCGGTAGGAAAAAGAACCCACATCCCGCCCGGGGAAATATGTGCCGAATTTTGAAAGGCCGGGGTCGGATTCCTGGATTTTGGTGGTCATCATCAGGCTTTTGTTCTGGTGGACCAGTACGGTGCCCTGGCTGTCAATGATAAAGGCATACCCGTAGCGGCCGATGCGCAGATCCATCACCGAAGCCTGCAGGGTATCAAGGATGATATTGGCGCTTAAAACCCCCACCACCTGGTTGTTATGGACCAGGGGCACCACCACGGCAATGACCATCTTCCAGAAGCCCTGATCCAGAAAAGGCCGGGTCAATGCCAGCTTTTTTTCTTCCATGGCCCGTGTATACCAGGGTCGGGTCCGGGGATCATAATCTTTTGGGGCACGCCAGTCGGCCCCATCTATCATGGTGCCGTTAAAAAGTCCGAGATAGACATCGGAAAAATCCCCGGCCGCCATGGTCATTTTCAGGATGGGTCTTGGGTCCTGTCCCCGGGTGAGATAGAGATCTTCCAGGGTGCGGGCCAGGGCATCAATGAGCTTGAACCGGTGGTCCAGCCACATCTGGGTCATCTTGGCCGCCTCCTGGGCCAGGCCCTGCTGGTGACTTTCCACCGTATGCCGGCTGATGGTCCGGGTATAGGTGTAGGTGATGCCCGCCAGAACAAGAATAATCGCCACCAGTATGGAGACCAGCATTATGTTGATTTTAAGCGTCATATACCTGACATGCAGAGGTATTTGATTTCCAGATAATCATCCAGGCCGTATTTTGAGCCTTCCCGGCCGTTGCCCGACTCTTTCATACCGCCAAAGGGCGCCACCGGATTGGAGATTATACCAGAATTTATACCCACCAGGCCATACTCCAGTTTTTCTCCGACACGCCAGCTTCTGCCCAGATCCCTGGTATAGAAGTAAGCGGCCAGCCCGAATTCGGTGTCATTGGCTTTGCGGATCACTTCATCTTCGGTGTCAAACTTGAAAACCGGGGCCAGGGGACCAAAGGTCTCCTCTTTGGCCACCCGCATATCATCGGTGATATCCGCAATAACCGTGGGCGCAAAAAAGGAGCCGCCCAGGGCATGGCGTGCACCGCCGGTCAGGATTTTTCCACCTTTTGTCACGGCATCATTGATGTGGCTCTCCACGGTTTCCACGGCAGTCATATCAATGAGCGGGCCCTGCTGAATCCCATCATCCAATCCATTGCCTACCTTAAGGCCTTCCACGGCCATTGTCAGCTTTTTGCAAAACTGATCATAGACCCCTGACTGGACATACATCCGGTTGGCGCATACACAGGTCTGGCCGGAGTTGCGGTATTTGCACGCCATGGCGCCTTCCACGGCCGCATCAATATCTGCGTCGTCAAACACAATAAACGGGGCGTTTCCGCCCAGCTCCATGGAAATTCGCTTCATGGTATCGGCGCAGTCTTTCATCAGTTTTTTACCCACCTGGGTGGAACCGGTGAAGGTCAGCTTGCGCACAATGGGGTTGGCTGTAAGCTCCCCGCCAATGGCCGAAGACGAGCCTGTCACCACATTGAACACACCTTTGGGGACGCCTGCCTGCCGGCCAAGTTCCGCAATGGCCAAGGCTGAAAACGGTGTGGCTGTGGCCGGTTTGACCACCATGGTGCATCCGGCGGCCAGGGCCGCACCCGCCTTTCTGGTGATCATGGCACTGGGGAAGTTCCACGGGGTAATGGCGGCCACCACCCCCACCGGTTGTTTGATCACCACCAGGCGTTGGGACGCCACGGTCTGGGGAATCACATCTCCGTATACCCGCTTGGCTTCTTCGGCAAACCATTCAAAAAATGCGGCGGCATAGGATATTTCGCCCTTGGATTCCGCCAGGGGCTTTCCCTGTTCCGCAGTCATGATCACGGCCAGATCCTCCTGGTTTTCCATGAGCAGATCGTGCCATTTTCTCAGGATTGCCGAACGTTCCTGGGCGGTTTTGGACCGCCAGGCATCCAGGCTTTCCTGGGCCGCATGAATGGCCCTTCGTGTTTCATCGGCACCGCAAAAGGGAACCGTACCAATAATCTGGCCTGTGGCCGGATTGGTTACATCAACGGTTTTACCGCTGTCTGCGGCCACCCATTCACCCTGAATAAAACAATTATTACGCAGAAGACTTACGTTTTTTAATTTCAACATGTTACTTCCTTTTATCAGTCGCCAAGACCGGCCAGGCCCGCTTCCATGATATCCAGCCCTTTTTGCAGCTGATCATCTTCAATGACCAGGGGCATCAACACCCGGATGACATTGCCTTCAATACCGCAGACAAGAGTAATCAAACCGTTTTCAAAACAGTAAGCGGCCAGTTTTTTGGCTTTGTCCGGGGCCGGGGTGCCGTCGGCATTGACAATGGTGTATCCGCGCATGGCGCCGATACCTCTGACTTCACCCACACAATCAAATTTCTGTGTCCAGGCACCAAATGTTGTGCCAAGCTTTTCGCCGAGCTTTTCAGCCTTTTCCAGAAGGTTTTCCTCTTCAAAAATATCCAGCACCGCGTGGGCTGCTGCGCAGGCCACAGGGTTGGCGCCGTATGTACCGCCTAAGCCGCCGGGGTGTACGGAATCCATGATCTCTTTTCTGCCCACCACAGCGCTCAGCGGCATGCCCGCCGCAATACTTTTGGCCACGGTCATCAGGTCCGGTTCCACGCCGAAGTTTTCAATGGCGAACATCTTGCCGGACCGGCCCATGCCGGACTGGATTTCATCGGCAATAAAAACAATGCCGTTGTCTTTACAGAACTGTGCCACCTGGGGCAGAAAGCCTTCAGGCGGGGCAATAAAGCCGCCTTCACCCTGAATGGGTTCGATGACGACAGCCGCAGTATGTTCCGGGGCAATGCCGGTGGTGAAAAAATCGACAAAGGCCTTGAAATCGCCATAGGGGGCCCGGTACACTTCCGGGGCCAGGGGGCCGAATCCGTTTTTGTAGGGCTTTACCTTGGTGGTCATGGCCATGGTGAGATAGGTCCGGCCATGGTAGGAGCCGTCAAACACCACAACACCCTGCCGTTTGGTGTAATAGCGGGCGATTTTCACCGCATTTTCAACGGCCTCGGCGCCTGAATTGACGAAGAGGGCTTTTTTGTCAAAGGCGCCCGGGGCGATTTTGCACAGCCGGTCCGCCAGGCGCACCGCCACATCATAGGGATTGACCATAAAGCAGGTATGGGTGAATTTTTCGGCCTGGGCCTTAATGGCCGCAACCACCTTGGGATGGCTGTGGCCTACGTTCATCACGGCAATGCCGCCGGCAAAATCAATATATTGTTTACCTTGAATATCCGTGATAACGGCCCCTTTGGCCGAATCAACATAACAGGCGGTGCCGGAGGCATGGCCGTTGGGAATTACCTGATTTCTAAGGGTCTGGATGTCATTAATGCCAGTCATTTTTTTATCCTTTCTGACTTTTTGTCGGGTTGTAAAAAAAACTTGATACACCATTCAGCTCAGCATGATTCGTGCCTGCCTGAAAGATCATGGTGGAAATATTTTGATTCAAGGTGTCAGAAATTTGAATTGGAAAACATCAGTTCTCATTTTCAGGAAAAATAGAGGCTGAACAGATATCAATCTGTCCAGCCCGGTGGTGATAGTGTGAATTGACAATCTGGATTTTAATTTTGTTTTCTGCTCAATCTGCCTATGCTTGGGAGTTTCTTTTGTCTGATTGACTGCACGGGCAGTTTTTGCAGTCCCCGGTGCATTTATGGCAACCCTGTTTCAGGGGGCTGTCTTCTATGGCGCATCCCTTGGGGGCAATCTGTCCAGCCATGGCACCGCAGAAACAAATGCTCTTTCTGACGGTTTTGGGTATGTTTGAGGCCAAAATCGACTGCCCGAACGAATAAACCTTTGATATGTTGGTAGTTTCCACATAAACACTGTTGTTTTTATCGCCAATCCGCCTGTCAATTTCCTCAATCAGGGCAAAAGCAGAAGCCCCGTCAAATGTTCCTTTCATGTCAATGTGAAAATCTTGATCCTGGCTGTAGGTTTCCATGGTAAAATTGTTTTCCATTTGATTTTCTCCTTTGATTCTATTTGTCCTGCTGGGGGCGAGAAGATCAGTATGGCGCCCAGCGTTTATTTGTTGAATAATTTTTTTAGGGTTCTGTCGATTGTGCCCATTGAGAAAAGTTAGTTTCGACTAAATTTTTAAACGGAAGATTTGAGTATGTCAAGTTTTATTTTGAGTGGACGTTACTTCTTTAGCCGAATAAAACTTTTTGTTGTATTGAAAATTGCAATGGGTTTAGAGATACTTGTTTATGAACGATTGTATTCAAATGCGATCCGGCTTTATATGGCTGGGAACAGGGCAGTGGGATCACCTTGTTTTTGTCCCTGTCTCTTTTTGTTCAGTTCTTTAATTTTTCGAAAAATTGGCAGTATAGCTCCAATTCGTACCATAGATATTTTCAACAGAAAAATTGTACTGGCAAGCAACTTGCCGAATTTATTTTGGTTGAGTTCTGACATCAACTATAAAGCCATTAAGTTGTATCATCCATGCAGTTGGGTTTTGTGCCATTCTACTTGATTTCTTTGATAATCAAGGAATATTTTTCCAGGCAAAAACGAAGCTTCGCGTGGAATTTCCAAGACTTTTACACCTACTTGTTCAATGGCATCTTCAACTTCTTTAATACGGTTGAAACCAATTGATAAAAAAGATATTTTCATATATTGAAGCAGCCGGGTTCATGGCCGGGCTTGTTCAACAATCGGATAAGATCGTGGTTCGTTCCTCACACGATCTATCCTTATTGGTTCGACTCATCAGTATGCAAAAAGCTCCTGCAAACAATCACAAACTTTAATTTGAGTTGTTTTTGAAATAATTCCCAACTTTTTGATTAATCTTGATTTATCTACAGCTTTTATTTGATCCAATAGTATCAACCCCTTTTTCCCTTGGAATGTACATTGAATTCTTGTGGGGAAATTGAAGCCTTTAGAGGTCATTGGTGCGACAATAGCTGTTTTCAATGAAGACATTTCGTCTGGAGATATTACAACACAGGGCCTTTTTTTGTTTATTTCGTGACCTTGTGTCGGGTCCAATTGAACCAACCAAATATCGAATCGGCTTATTGGCTGATTCACCATTCCCAATCCTCATCATCAACCAGAGAAGCATCCAACCATTCTTGGTCCAACTCATCCTCTTTTTCCACTTTAAATTTTTCAAATTGTTTTTGCCATCCCTGCCTGGGTTTTCTGGATGGTTTTATTAACAGCCCTTCATCAAGCACCTTAAATTCAAGTTCTTTTTCATTAAGTTGTGCTTGTTCAATAATCGCTTTCGGAATTCTTACTCCTTGTGAATTTCCAATTTTTATTAATGTGACCATAATCACCTCTAATTTTGATTCATGTAATTACAACATAATCACGTAATTCTGTTTTTGTCAAATCAAAATCGTGGGGTTTTAGAAGATCGGGTAGGTCAGGGATTTTTCAATCCCTTTCCCCCCTCAGAACCGTACGTGACAGTTTCCCGTCATACGGCTCAAGCATTTCTAAGGCTAAGCCTTGCGGGGCAGCCCGGTTGTTTTAGCAATAATGAAATTTACAGTTATTTCATAGCATACTTCCGTAAGCATTTAACCGGAAAGTACTGTTCTTTTTCCGGGTCAAAAGAATATACATACTTTTGAAATATGCCTTCGGATGTGTATGCTGTGTTGCTGTTCAACAACCTTTGCGATACGCATCTACATTTTTTTAACCGCATAAAACTGCTGATGGGCGCACCAGCTATTGCCGTTATTTGCTTTCCCCTCCTCAAAGATTTTCCAAACTTTCTCGCAAAGAAACACCTGCCCGGGTGTGTCTGTAGTCACACCCGCCGGACGTCAGCTCCCTTTCGGGCTGGGTAATGTCGATAATCAATGGAGCCATCGTCATACTGCACATCCTTTCATGAAAGTTGATTAAAAAGATCCATGTCGACCACATAGGTATAACCTTCAACCATATACTCTTTGCCCTGTATCACCGCATCGTGGGCGGATCTGCCGGGTCTGAATCCATAATTGCATTCAGAGAAAAAGGATTCCCATACCTGTTCCAGAATCGGGGATATGGCTTGCTGGATAAACCGGTCCAGCACCGTGGGGATTCCCAGTAAACGGGCACCACCATCCGGTTTGGGGATTTCCTTGCGCTTCACCGGCAACGGTTTATACCTGCAGTTAAGCAGGTCTGGCTCAATTTCAGGCCAGTGCTTTGCCAGGTAGTTCCCGAGTTGACTGGTTTTCATACCGTCTACCCCGGGGGCACCTTTATTCGCACAAACCTGTTTCCATGCCTGGATAATGTTGTTGCGTTCAAGGATCATCTCCATTAACCGGTCGTTGTTTCCCAGACTTTCGGCAATCTGTGACGCTGGGAAAAATTCCATCTGCTGTGGCCGTCTGTTCACAAGTACACACCTCCTATTTGTCGTTATCATTTACCCGGGCCATTCAGCCCAGGCACCGTTCAGGCCTTTACCGGGGTGAGACCTCCCCGCCTTTGTGGAGCTCGTTTCCACCGGCTACTATACCTTCTGCTGACTTCTCCCATGCGGTCAAGGTCGGTTGCCCGGCCTTCAGCCGTTTTACCGGCACATGGGAGACCTCCCGGGGTAAACACATGCCTTTCAGTACGTGGATGCCGGGTTTACGGATACACCCTATAATGGATAGAGGACTTTACCTTGTTGTGCAGGCTCGTCCCGGTGTATGCGCCTCATACCCGATTTCTGTTGGTCACCCCGTACTTTTGTGGTGCCCTGCCTCGGCAGGACGGCTTCCTTCCGAAGTATCGTCACCGGTACCCCGTTGCCATACCACTACACCCTTCGCCTCCATCAGGCTGGGTTTAAGACTTGCCAAATGTATTGAAATTCTAAAGGAACACACGACAGACTACCCACCTCGACGGTTTTCCGCCTAAAGTAACGATAACAAAAAATCTTCATCCATTGGAGGGAAAAGCCCTTGATGTCCTCAGTTGGCTTCACAGAAATGGGATTTTACATTTGACCCTGGTTTTACCTGATGGCACGAGATTCTATATACCTGCTGATTGGACAAATCTGGGTGACATTTGCCCCCAATTCAAACCACCAGACAACCGGAAACAGACGGATCTAATTGCCTCAAGATCGAACTTACTAAAGGTACGGAAGATAGTAGATACCCTTCTCCTGAAAATATATCCTCCAAAGCAGCAATCTGAAATCGCTTTAAAGGAGGGACATACTCATGCAAAAGCAATTGGAACTTTGGCCCGATCAGGAGGAGCAGAAAACTCAAGAAATCTGGAACAGTCTCAATCTTCAACAGAAGAAAAAAATCATAACCGTACTATCACGTCTTGTCAGCAAATGCGTCTACTTGAAAAAAACAAATCAAACCAGGGAAGCGGATCATGATGAATAATCAAAAAATTAAGCCGGACCACTTGCAACGGACCGCCTATATTTATCTCGCGGTAGGAACGCCGGTCACCCAGCGCCCCCCGCACAGTCCCGGACGTGCGGTTTTCCCGCATCCGGTTCTTCGGTTAGACTCGCTTCCGCGCGGATCTTCACAGTTACCCGTTACAAGATCCAGTTGCTATTCCCCGCAGTGAGGTTGGCTCGTGTTATCCAGCCCTACATGTCCGGCACGAGTTTCCTTTGTGGGCTGCGCCCTTCCGTCAGGTCCTTTCCCTTGCATGCATGGTTTACGCATCCGTGTGGCCGGCTTTCCAGACCTCTGAGTACTATGCCTGATAAGACACCCCAATGGCATATAGCCGCCTTGCGACGACCTGTTGACTCCGGCGGACCTCCACACCCTTGCCTTTAACGGATGCTTCTGTGTAGCCTTCGGTGACCGCTAAAACCCTCGGCGTCCACAAGTTGCTCTTTCGAAGCTGTACCAGCACTTCAGGGAGCGCGGTCTCCCCTACGGCCTACAGGATTCTCTGCCTACGCTTAACCCATTTTTGTTCAATACCCTTTTATTGCTCTTTCAGTTGGGTGAGTCCATCTGCGCTTGTATCCGGGGTTCCGGGCACAGCTCGTTTCCAGTCAATTTCCCTTGACGTCCTAACTTACAATAGCCGAAATATCTCCGCCATGGGTCCAAGGCTCGATACGGGTGGGTGGCCAACCCTTACTGAAAACCCTTACTGAATTTCACCCGACAGGGACTTTCACCCTGCAAGATGCGCCGAGCTTTCCTCGGCGCGACAACGGCGGAGCTGAGCAGATTCTGCTCAGCTCCTTTGTTCGACTACCCCTTCCAGTATGCAAATCAGATTTTAAGTTTCAAGGGAATACAAATATCGAATATCCATTTGCCTTCTGGATGATCAGCCGCATTGTTATGGTATAGTTCGTAACATGGTTTGTCATGGCACTCGTATCCACTGTTTACAAGCCATGTAAAAGCATCCTCCCAACACTCCTGGAAACTGTCGGAACTAATCTCAAAATGACACACGGCGTAGGAACCACCACTAATGGATTGAACTCCAATCTGTCCTTCAGAGGATGTTCCTTGAGGAACGGTTATGCAAGCATCAACACGGCATTTATCGGGAGGGGTAATATCCGGGTTATCCCAATAGACTCCAAGTATCGTGCCTGAACCTATGTAACCCCGTGGGCCCGCCCACTGCATCAGTTCTCCAAATGCCTGTTCGCATGTCTCTTTACCATAGGGTCCAAGTTTGCGTACATAGGCAACATTATACTCCGGCATTTCTTTGACTGCTACGTTCATTGCGTTTCTCCTTTCATTGTTTAATACGTTTACGAATGCAGTGTCAGAATCATAGACTGCCTGGAGGGATAATGCGTTTTCTCCTTTGCTATTTTTGTTTCCAATCTTGCTTTTACGATATTCTGAAGGTTTCGTACCGAAATGGCGGCGGAATGCTTTGGCAAAATTTTGTGAACTTGAGAATCCACAATCCATTGCAATTGTGGTGATATCATCATGCTGATTCGACAGAAGGCGGTTTGCTGCAAACTCAAGACGCAACCTTCGCGTGAAACTAGCAACTGTTTCTCCAACCACAGCCTTAAAAATCCTGTGGAAGTGAAACATGGAGAAAGAAGCCGTTTCCGCAATTTCCTCCAAAGAGAGATCGCGATCCAGATTATGGCTTATAAAATTCATGGCATTACAAACGCGCTTTCTATACTCCATCGTGGTGTGTTTCTTTATATTGTCTTTTTGAACATATTCCATTTGAATTCCATCTGGTCTTTGATATCGAACGTAGTTTTCAGGGGCGCGCGCGCTTTTTGCGCGTCCCTTGAAAAACATGGTTATGCTCAATTTTTTCTTTAATCACATGCAAAACCTTATTGGCAAAAAGACCATGAAATGGCTTGAAAATAAACCACCATATTCTTTCCTTAAAGGTTGGAT
This sequence comes from uncultured Desulfobacter sp., assembly GCF_963665355.1. Classification (GTDB taxonomy): domain Bacteria; phylum Desulfobacterota; class Desulfobacteria; order Desulfobacterales; family Desulfobacteraceae; genus Desulfobacter. The sequence goes on along the minus strand of NZ_OY762229.1, from coordinate 440,246 downwards.
TCTCTGCAATCAAGTCAAAGCTAAGTTCTGTCACACCGTCGTGTGAATGCAAGGAATATCCTGTCTGGCAATCGAAAAAGACTGATTTCAAGGAAAACCAATATTTCATCGGCCGTTCAAATCCTGTCAGAGTAAATGGCCCCATTGTATCACCCACATTTAGTTTCAGCACATCGTCCGGCCTTCTAAGATTTGCTGCTGCCCAAGCTGAACTTAGTCCATCTACTAAGAGGATTCTTATGAAAAATAGCGGTTTAGCCTCAAGGAATCTGTAAACAGGAAATTTGTTAGGCATCCTGTCAATCAAGTCAAAGATAGCATGAGAAGGAGCCTTGATTTGGATTTGTCTTTTATCTTGTATCATGCCTTTGCCTTCGATTAAGCTCTTTGCATAACTTTTTACATCACTGGAGAAACCCGATGCATGTTTGCTGTTGGAAATTACTTGAAGTGAGTGTCAAACCAAAATCCACCCATATTTTTATTTTGCTTGCATACCCACGAAAGAACTGCCCGGCATCAGGTCTGAAACTCTGACGGTTGAAAATCAGCTCTCCCTAAGCTGCTCCCTGAGTCTCACCGGATCAGGCAGCAATGTGACCCCTTGGATGGAAGCGTTGGCCATATTCAGGTTGGCCGCCCCAAAATCAGAGTTTTTTCCCTGCATGTTCATGATGATAACAAGGCTACCACCGGGTGCCAGTCTGGATCGCAGCGTTTTGAAAAGTTCGGGACGCTGTTCAAGTGGGAAATAGTATACAACGTTAACCAGGGTAATCAGATCAAAATGGGGTATATTCTCTGGCAGATCCCTGATATCCCCCTTGATAATCTCAACCCTCTCCTGAAGTTCCCACTTTTCCATATTCTGCATCGCCTGCCTGGCTGCGGCTTCATCGACGTCAATCCCCAAGCCGGACAGATCCGGATTAATTTGCGAAATGCTTTTTAAAAGAAGACCTGATCCGCATCCGATGTCTAGGACCCGCAATCCCGGAACCGTTGGCACGATGTCCGACAGAAACGTATTGATCACGGGGTCTGAGAGTTTAGAAAATCTGGCAACAATATCACCGGCCCATTTAAGGTCATCACCCAAGGCAGCGCCTTTCATCCTGGCTGCAGCATGGCGGTATGAATTGTTATAATAAGTCACATTGGCCTGAATTATTGCTGACAGGGTATCCCCGTGTGCACCAACCATAGCAAGAGATCTTTTACCCCTGATACCATAGCGATCCATTTTGCAGTTCAGTTCTTTAATAGAAATACCGACTTTGAGCAAGGCATCCAATATGTCCGGGTTTTTAACCTCCAGTTTTTCAATCAGGTCGTTCCTGGAACAAGGGCTTCTCAATGCCTCAAGAAGCCCGGATTCAACCGCAGCGTACAGAAAGTGATATCTGACGATCCTTTTAAAGTCTGAAAATACGGAAAAAAGCCCTGGTATTTTGAATGTTTTAAAGAACGAATACATATATTTTAATTGCATTTTATTTTCCTTTAATATCAATGGTTTTGCCCACACCGGTCAGGAGCTGATTGAGCATTCCTTTCAGTGTGTCGAGCATATTTTTTACATCGACTTCGGAACTGTTTAGTCCTTCATAAAGGACAATCAAATAGTGGGAGAAAAAGGCCCTGGCGCACAGGAGGGTGTCGGCTTCGGGCCGAATCTCCTTTCTTTCCTTTGCCTGTTCCAGCATATTTCTGACCAGAAGAACGAATTCAAAAGCTTGTGTGGTCAGTTTCCCTCCCCATTCCCCTTTTACAAACCAGAGTTCCTTTAACAATGTCCGGGACAGATCAGGGCGTTTTGAATAATAGGTGTAAAAAAACCGGGCAAGATGAAGAAATCTGTCACCCACATTAGCGTCTTTGGGCATGCTTTTCATGGCGTTTGCCTGGGTGGAAGTGAGATCATCCAATAATGCGGCAATAAGCAGTGATGACTTGTCCGGGAAATGGCTGAAGACCGTTCCGACGCCCACACCGGCCCGTGTTGCGATGGCCCGCGTGGAAGTTTTGTCAAAACCCAGCTCATTGAAAAGCTCCCGGGATCTATCAAGGATGATTTTTCGCGTCTCCTCTTTTTGTATATGCCTCCGGCTTCCGGTACTGGTTTCTTTACTATCCATTGTTCCCTTCAAAAATGGTGGTTGCGATTACGCTCGTTAACTGAGCGTGCTCAATTTAACAGAACTGTTTTTGTAATGCAATTAAAAAATGAAAAAGAAGCATCAGGGTTAAGCAGGTTGTATTTCACACCATATCGTGTGAGTTTTTGATTTGGTGGTATGGGAGCATAACGGCGGAGCTGCGGTTTTCCCGCATCCGGTTCTTCGGTTAGACTCGCTTCCGCGCGGATCTTCACAGTTACAGTGTTATCCAGCCCTACATGTCCGGCACGAGTTTCCTTTGTGGGCTGCGCCCTTCCGTCAGGTCCTTTCCCTTGCATGCATGGTTTACGCATCTGTCTAATTCCGGCAAGACCTTTCCCTTGCACCCCAATGGATCGTGTTGTAACTCCATACATCAGGAGCACAATGGGGCTTCCCGAGTTCTTCAACGCAGCTTGCTCGAAATCCGAATATTAGACAGGCTTTTAAACCCACAAAGCTCCAATAAAAGGTAAAATTTCCCTGAACCAAGGACTTCCGGAAAGCCGCTCTGTAAGCCTGGTCCCGCTTCCGGGTAAAGGCATCAGTTACCCGACGCCCTCCCCACAGACCCGTACGTGAAGATTTCCCTCATACGGTTCCTCGGCTCAGATCCTTTTGACCGGATCATCGACCGGACAGGCGACACCCCGTTCGGCGCATAACTATGCTACCCATGCAGAAGTCTGACTTATTGGACTATCTGCCCGCACTCTACTGCATTTTCGTTGACACGGTTTGTTGGCTCTGAGTCCATCCCGTCTTTCCTTGCAGTAGATCGTTATACCCTGCTTCACCTTCCCTGCAGTGGGTCGCTTTGGGTGCCACTTCCCCACCTTCGCGTATCGGTTAAGTCCGATACATCGGTACTATAATCCGCTAAGACTGCCAATTGGCCATCACGGGTTTGTTCGCTCTTAACTATCCGCCCCCGTTACCTTGCGTTGCCCTTCTTTTATGTTTGTGTCTCCGCCTGTGGCAGACTCATCTGCCGGCGGGGTCTCCAAACAGATGCCGGGATTTTGCCCATGGCCGGATCTCCTGTTACCTTTCTTCTTCTGCAAGGAACCAATTGGCCCTCCCCAGTGCCCGAGCTACCCCTTTGAGGACAAGCCCTGGTCGAAGACCCCGGTGGTGGCTCACAGGCTTGCCATAGCGCCTGTAAGTCTGCTGCCTTCCGTCACGCTGGAATGCGTCGGCTTTCCCCCCACATTTGCAGGGTTTATCCTTATGGACCACAACTATACATTTTTCGGAGTTCAGTACAGAGCCTGCAATCTTGTTCCATCCAGCTTCAGACCTTCGTCTCCGGGTTTGCCTGTGGATTTCACTAATGAACTGCCGGCTAAGCTTTGTTCATGTGGGACTTACACCCACTGGGTAACATTATCGAATTTCATCCTCCTGTTCGGTTGAATCCCAACGATTCGGATTTATCTGGGCAGGACCAGCGTTTTGTTGGCCCTTATTTTCTACGAAACCGTTCACTTAAAGTGTCAATTCTTGAACCATCAATAAACAGAACATTGTTCTTCATAGCATACGACTCAATTTTATCACATATTTTTTCAATTGCGTTTTCTGTAAATTTCCCTGAAATAATCACACACACTTTGGATGGCCTCACTTTGGCCTTGGTATAAAGGTCATAAAACGGCATCTTGAATGCATCCTCAATTTGACAAAATATTTCATCGATGTCCGAATTAACTCCTCCCTTAACATCCCCAAACTTAACTTGAGCAGCCCAATGTTCAATCTCATCAAACTCCGTCAATCGAGAAAAGACTATATCCTTGCCATATTCCCGTTTTCCATGATTGTATTTGACATTTGAAAATCCAAGTTTACGAAGAATCGGTAACACAACGCGAAGAGTGAATCCTTTTTCGTTTTCCGCCTCGGTAACAGGGAATAATTCAACCCCTATACGGAGTTCAGCAGCGCCTTCAATTTCATTTGCGATCTGTTCAGATATTTGAATTGCTTCTTCACAGCTGTGACAGCTGATCTCAGTAGAGAAATTCAAAAAAATATAAGCTCCATCATCGTCATACCAATCAAGCTTAATATCTCCGTCCTCTTTCTGACGCTCTTCTACAATAGTCTTTTTCATTTCCATATAATGGCTAAAACCAACCTTCCCGTTCCAGTATTTCCTTGTCCCGCCATCTTCAAACGCAAGTTTTAACCGATCAGAGGCTATCTTCGTAATATAAACGGGTATCGTATCGAGGAATATAGTTCCTTCTTGTATTTTTTCACATAAAGCAAAGGAAACTCCTTTGGGAAGATCATTAACCTTAATTCCGTTAAGGAGGGCTTTGGGTGTATACCATGATTCGCCACCATCGGAATCGAGTACTTCACCGTTTAGGGTAATATCAATAACCTCGCCGTCGTATTCTGTGTATTCAATCATAGTTCATCGTTTTTTTGAGGCCAACCAGAAGCGTTTTATCAATAGTCCCGCCGATAAAAACGCCTGGGCAGTAGCACTTGGACGTGCTGTTACTAAAATTAAAGCCGGTTGATAAAGAGAGCGGGATTATTGATAAAACGCTGTTGAACAATGCCGCAGGTTCAAGACCGGCATACAAATTCCTGATATGGGGTTTATATCGTGTGCGCTTTTATGGTACAACGATAATTTGGTAAGATTTTTAGAAATGTTTTCAAAAAAAAGCGGGTTGCATCAATTGCCTGATCAGATTAATGTTTGTTGTCTTGTACCGCGGGGACAGAAAACCAAAATGTCGTATTTTTCTGAATCCTTTGGGTAAAACATGGAGCAGAAATCTGCGGATGAACTCTTCAGCATCCAGGCACATTTCCTTTGTTGCATTATTATCTGCCTGATCCTTCTATGTAAATATCACTTTGCCGTTCGGCAGGCAACAATATGATTCAAACCCTTTACCTGTTCATAGGATGAACCATGGATTTTTAAAAATTGTTCCCCATATTGCCGAAAGATATCTGCGATGTCATATTTTGGCCTGCTGCTTTTATCGCAGCATTCGGATTTCATTGCGGAAGCGTATCCAGAAGACTGACAACTCTGGAAATGGTTTCATTAGCGTGTATCTGTCTTTTCTGCCCTTGCCTTGTTCAACCCGGATCATCTTACGAGACCTTTCGATATGCACCGGCTCAAGTTTGACAGCCTCACTGACTCTGAGGCCGGCACTGTAAACCGTTAATAAGAGGGTGCGGTGTTTGAGGTTGCTGCAGGAATATATGATTCTTCTTACTTCTTCCTCGCTTAGCGCAATACTGATCTGTTTTTGTCTGGGACGGGGAGGTATGGACACCTTTGTTGGTTGTCTTAGAAAATCATCATAAAAACATTGGCTCATGTTGCATTTCTTGGAACTTGGTTGGGAGAGTTGGAACCCTCTATTAAAAGAAAGAATAAAAAAATTTATTTTTCTGGTGCTGATTTCCGCAAAGTTGTGATGTTATATTGGGGTCCGTCCAGTTGGTGTTGCCATTGGCTTTTTATCTGGGGGCGGGTAATAAAAAGCCATCCGGAAGTCCTGGTCTTATACGCGGTAAGGAATATCGAAAATACTCTCGGGTGGGGGAAAGAGGGTGGGGGCGTGGTGCGTTGATTGTCTGACGGGACGGGCAGGGCTTTTGGCAAAATGCCAAAAGCCCTTGAATTACGGATTAACCGAATACTTTTTCCAGGAAGGGGATGATCTGTTTTTTACGGCTCATGATGCCGGGCAGCCAGCATTTGCCGTCAACCGGTTTTGTACCAAAAGCTTTTTCAACAACAGATTCGTCATCGGAAGCCACGAGAAGCTCGGTGCCTTCTTTCATGATGTCGGTGAGCATCAGCAGTACAGTGTGATTGCCTTTTTCTGCTTTCATGGCTTGGATGTCTTTTTCAAGATCAGCCTTGATGCCGTCAACGATGGACAGGTCAACCAGTTCAAGCTGGCCGCAGCCAACGCCAACACCACCCATCTTGAAATCTTTGTAGTCGCGCAGAACCAGTTCACGGATGGGGGTGCCTTCAACAGCGGATTTTACCTTGAACATTTCAATGCCCAGAGCGTCAAGGTCGGATTCGCCACAGATTTCAGCCAGTTTTGCACAAACTTCTTTGTCTTTGTCTGTGCAGGTGGCGGATTTGAAGATTACGGTGTCGGAGAGGATGGCGCACAGCATGGCACCGGCAACGCCCTTGGGAACCTCAACATTGAAGTAATCGTACATGGAAGCAATTACGGTGCAGGTGCAGCCAACAGGCCAGATCCAGCATTCCAGGGGCTGTCCGGTGGTTACATCACCCAGTTTGTGATGGTCTACAATACCCAGGATATTGGCTTTGGCCAGGTCGTCAGGGCTCTGGGCCAGGTCGGAATGGTCCACCAGGTAAACATCTTTACCTGCATAGCTGGTGACAACTGCGGGGGCAGCCAGACCAAATTTGTCCAGGACAAATTTGGATTCGGGGTTCAGCTCGCCCTGAATAGCTGGTGCAATGTCTTCACCAAGGCTTTTTTTCAGATCGGCAAGTGCGATGGCTGCTACTACAGAGTCGGTATCCGGATTTTTGTGACCAAATACGAGAGTTGACATAAAACCTCCTAAAAAATTGTGTTGTCGTCTGGTTATGATCCTCAAGGATGACCCACCACAACCGGTAGCCATCCGTTTAAGTTCTTACTTTAAATACCACCTGGTCTTATAGAATTAATCGCATTTAACCTCAAGTAAAATCTAAAAAAAAAGAAACGGATATGTTCCGCAACCTTTATTTATCAGGGATCAGGAATGCCATCTGCTTCAAAGAACCCTTGATAGAACTTAATTTCCGGGATATTGACTGATACCCCATTGAAAAATGATTTTTGGTTGGCCAGGCGGGTGTTTAAAACAATGATTGCCGAAAACGCATTGCGGAAATCACGCGTTAATAGGGTCGTAAAGGGCCTGCGGCATCCGGGTCACAACGTTTGACATTCGCTGAAAATACGGGACTGGCAGGAGAGGCAGACGTTTCGGTCCAGCTTTTCGTAAATGGTGCTGATGGCCTGGTTTTCCCTGTCAAAGATATGATCTTCCCCGACCTGTTGAATGAATTCCCCCTGAACCAGGAACTGGCGGACATCCTGGTTAATCCGGCACAGGTGGAGGGACTTCCCCATTTTTTGCCTGCGCTGGGCCTCCTGAACCAGTGCCATGGCACCGGATACATCAATAAAGTTGATGCCGTACCCAACGATCAGCAGGTGTCTGGGCGCCTCTTTATCAAAATTCTCCAGGGTTTTTGCCACATGGTTGGCCGCTCCGAAAAAAAGAGAGCCGTGGATCCGGACCATGGAGAGCTGGGGGCACAATTCGCTGTTGTTTTCCGGGGCAGTGATCAGTGTCCTGCGGTCATCCAGGGGATCGGGCACCAGGGGCGTGACATGGGGATGGGAGGTTCTTGTCAGGTAGATGGCCATGGAGAGAAGAACGCCGGCATAGATGGCAAATTCAATGGTGAACAACAGGGTCCCGGCAAAGGTCGCGGCCAGGACAAAGGTATCGGGCCGGCTGCTTTTGAGAATTTCTTTGATATGATGTACGTCAATGAGCTTAAAGGCCACAAACAGGATAACGCCGCCCATGGCGGACAGGGGCAGATAAGCTGTCAAAGGGGCCACCAGCAGGGCGATAACAGACAAAAACAAGGCGGAGAAGATGGATGCCAGCGGGGAGACCGCGCCTGAGTCGTAGTTGACTCCGGACCGGGTAAAGGACCCGGAACTGGCATAGCCCGAAAAGAAACTGCCGGCGATGTTGGACAGGCCCTGTCCGATAAACTCCTGGCTGCCGTTAATGTGCTGGCCCGACTTGACTGCGATGGACCGGGCAATGGACAATGCCTCAATGAGTCCCAGAAAAGCCACAGCCAGGGCACCGGGAGCCATGGTTCTCAATGTGTCCAGGGTGAAATCCGGGGTTGAGAGGGACGGCAGCCGGCCGTTCAATTCTCCTAAAAATCTGACACCGTGTGCCTGGCCGTTTGCAGCCAGGCTGAACAGGGACCCTGCGATCAGGGCAAAAAGCAACGCCGGCCATTTGGGTTTAAATCTCTTTACGACAATGGCACAGCAAAGAGCAACCAGGGCAATGGATACCTCATAGTAGCGGATCTGGCCGGTCGACTTGAGCAGAAAGGCCCAGGAGGTCAGAAAAGAGGAGCCGCTGGGCACGGGTACGCCCAGGGCGTGTTTCAGCTGGGAGGTGGCAATGAGCAGAGCGGCGCCTGCGGAAAAGCCTACGACAACCGAGTGGGATACAAAGTTGATCAAGGTGCCCAGGCGTGCCAGGCCAAAGGCCAGCTGGAAAAGGCCGGCCATGAATGTCAGGGTCAGGGCCAGGCGAATGTAGTCCGCAGACCCGGGCTCGGCAAGGGGGCTCAGGGTCGAAAACAAGATAATGGAAATCGCTGTGGTGGGGCCGGAGACCAGGTGTCTGGAAGATCCGAACAACGCGGCGATCACCGGCGGTACAATGGCCGTGTAAAGTCCATATTGTGCAGGCAGACCTGCGATCATGGCAAAGGAGACGCCCTGGGGCAGCACAATAAAGGCACCGGTGAGTCCGGCCAGTAAATCAGCACGCAGTGACGCGGCACTGAACTGACGTATCCAGGTTAAAAAGGGAAAAAGGCTGATTCCGGCGGGTACCGGATGGACCGGCGCTGCTTTTCTGAAAAGAGTGGTCATGCCTTTTTAAATTCGTCTTTAACTGCCCCGCACACGGGACAGGTCCAGTCCGGGGGAAGGTCATTAAAAAGAGTGCCGGGATCAATGCCGTTGTCGGGATCTCCCAGGGCCGGGTCATACTCGTAATCACAGGATCGGCCTGGTCCCGGGCTGCCGTCACAGCCCGGGGCATCGTCATACACATAACTGCCGGGGCCGCATACATATCTATTCATATGTTTATTTTTTCCTTATTCTTTATGTTGGATTTTAAATACAGGAGTCATCCAACTATTAAGCATGCAGGCTCTTAATTATGGATTTAAAGATAAACGCTGTAATCCCGGTTTACTGCTGATCGGAATGGGATTCCCTCAACTCCCTGCGCAGTACTTTGCCGATGTTGGAAACCGGCATATCATTTTTGAATTCAATGATCCGGGGCCGTTTATATCCTGCCATGTTTTCCTTGCAAAAGGCCATGAATTCTTCCTGGGTGGCTGTCTGGCCCTTCTTGAGTTTGATAATCGCCTTGACGGTCTCTCCGCTGTGTCTGTTGGCCACCCCCACCACCGCGCACAATTCAACCTTGGGATGGGTATATAGAATATCTTCCACATCCCTGGGGTAAACATTGAACCCGCCCACAATGATCATATCTTTCTTTCTGTCCGTGATCAGAATATACCCATCTTCATCAATATGGCCGATGTCGCCGGTGAGAAAATAGCGTTTTCCTTCAAAGAAGACGAACACGTCATTGTTGGTATCGGGTTTGTTCCAGTATCCCTTCATGACCTGGGGGCCACAGGCAGCCACTTCTCCGTCCTCACCCCTGGGCATCTCCTTTGTGGGGTCATCAATGGCCACGATTTTTATGTCGGTTCCGGGTAATGGAAATCCTATAGAGCCTATTTTTCTTCCCTCCCGGTAAGTGGGATTGACTGACAGCACCGGTGCGGTTTCCGTCAGTCCGTATCCTTCAAAGATGACAGCACCGGTTTTTTTCTCAAACTGGCGGCATACATCCGGCGGCATGGGCGCGCCTCCCGAAAAGCAGCCCATCAGGGAAGACAGGTCATATTCATCAAGCTTGGCATGGTTTGTAACGGCCACAAAAATTGTGGGCACGGCCGGCATAAGCGTGGGGCGGTGTTTTTGGATTGCCTTGAGGACATCCGTAAAGGGGGGCTTTCCCGTTCTGGGATCCGGTATGCATATCAGGCTGCTGCCTGAGCCCACTGCGCAGAGCAGGGCCACGGAGATGCCGAAGCTGTGATACCAGGGCAAAATGCCTAGAAAACAGTGGTACCCCCCGAAATATGCTTTTTCCAGCGGTTTGTTTTCATCGTGGGACAGTCTGAGATATTCCATGATTGCCGCCACCTGGTAGGTAAAGTTGATGTGCACAAGTTCTGCACCCTTGGGGACTCCTGTGGTACCGCCGGTGTATAGCATAATAGCCGTGTCGTTCACCGGGTCAATATTGACTTCCGGCGGCTCGGGCCTGGACTGGGCCACCATGTCGTCGAACATGATATGCCCGGGTTCATGGTGGGGGGCCTTGGGAATTTTGCCCAGAAGACCGCCTAAAAACCCCTGGATTTTCGGCAGGTAGCTTTTGATATTACAGATTACAACCGTTTCGACATCTGTGTCTTCTATGGCTTTGACAGTATTGGGGTAAAAGGTGGGATGATCCATGCAGAAAACCATTTTTGCAGTGGCGTCACAAAGCTGATGGTTTAATTCCGTGGGCGTATAGACGGGGTTGCAGTTTACGGCCACGGCCCCGGCCTTTGTAATACCGAAAAGGATTTCGGGAAAATGGGGAAGGTTAGGCAAAAAAATAGCCACCTTATCCCCTTTGCGGATGCCTTTTTTAGCCAGAAACCAGGCAATTCGGTCCGCCGTATCCTTGACCTGGGAAAAGGTCTTTTTTGCCCCGTTGAAGATGGTGAAAACCTGATTGGGATAACGGGACGCTGCGTCGTCCAGCAGTTTGAAAACAGGGTAGTTGTAGTCTGTGACGTTGTGTGCAACACCCTGGGGCCAAAACGGGCTGTTCCATGGGGCGGCCGGAGTATTTGCCTGGTTTGTCATATGGGGGGATCTCCTCTTTTAATGTTATATCAGTTCAACTGCCGGCAGGAGGCGGCGTTTAAATTCCATGTAACAAGCAATGAAGATCCTGTCGATTACGGAAGATTGAGCCCCTCGTTGAGCAACCGGGCTCTGTCATCAATAATCCTATCTTGCAATCCTTCCCGCAATCCTAACCTGCCAGGCAACAAAAAAGTTATAGCTTGGATGCCCGAAATTTGCCAGATGGTTTTTGGGTGAAATCTATTTCAGAATACCTTGACCGCACCCGGAATGAATTCAACGACGGCATGTGGAATTCAGCACTCTTTGGGGCCATGGCTGTCACGTTGCACCGGCTTCCAGGGCAAATCCTGTATAAATGAATTTTTCCAGGTCTATTTTTTCGTAAATGTTGCCGGTTACCTTGACAATATAATTCTGAATCTCCTCAAAGTCTTTGATCTGGGGCAGAAGGTTGTCTGTGGTGATGCGGTCTGCAGGCGAATTCAGGATATTTCGTACAACATTGATATCCTGGTTCAGAAAAAACACACCGATCCTTGCCGCCTCCGCGGTATTATCTTTGATGAATCTGCCGGATTTCACAAGACTGTTGGTCAGCTCCTGAACCGCATTGGGGAAATAACGTATGATGTCGGTTTTTACTACCAAAACACAGCAGGGATGTCCGGGCCAGATATTTTTGGACAGTTCGAATTCGTCGCCTAATCCGGCCTTGATGACATTGGATCCAAAGGGTTCTGCCACCAGAAATCCCCCGATGATCCCTTCGGTGTCAATTTCAACATGGGTGGGCATTTTGGAGGGTGGTACGGTCTGTACTTCAACATCCTTTCCAATGCCGATTTCCAGGTTGTGATCTTCCAGCAATTTGTGCAGAAGTATGTTATGCGTGGATAAATGAAACGGTATTAAAATATCTTTCCCCTTCAAATCCTGGATGGTTTTAACATTCGCGCTTTTGTTCGTGATCAGTACGCTGCCGTTACGATGCCCTAAAAGCACCAGTCTCAGGTCCTCCCCTTTTCTGAAATGGTCCATGGCCAGGGGGGCCAGCATAAATGCCGCATTGATTTCGTCCCTGGAAAGCGCAAGACTCAAGGTGTGCCAGTCGATGAAGGGCACAGTTTCAAGATGAAGATATTTAAATTCCTCCTCTTTTTTTAATACCTTTCTTTCCGTAACGCCTAAAATGAGATGGTCGGCAATATTCAGGTAGCCGATTCTAAGGATTGGTTTATTGTCCATATTTCCTCCGAGATGTTTGTTATGCAAAAGAAATTCCTCCTTTAATTTCTCCCATAGGTTGCGCTGGGGGAAAATTTTCCCCACAGACCGGAGAGGCCCTGATTACATGATGCGATGCCTGGACTTTTCATCCAGGTCAGGATTTCATTTAGTCTCAAATAGTAAGGAAAATAATAAATTATGTCAGATTTACAATTTATAAGAGTCTACACTAACCTGGCGGATCTTTCAAATTATATTGCGTGGATTGCCATCTGCCCCACGGCGATTTCGTGGAATATGTCACGGCCAAGGCCGTCACCGGAACCGGCGATGTGAGCCAGAACATGCCCCTGGCTGTTCAAGTCTGTGCAAAGGTGCAGGTTTTATGTCCGATAAATCATTCACCTGGAAATGGGGTACGCCCAGGGAGGCCACCAAGGAAGAACTGGCGCCCAGGACTTCCGGCTGCCAGATGTGCCACGGCACTACGGTTGAATTGGGCCCGGATAACAAGCCCATCAACCAGACCTGGCCCGGCGGCGTGGGAACCCGCTACCCGGATGGTTTCATCGGTACCTGCACCGTGTGTCACGAACGGCACACGTTTTCCAAAGCAGATGCCCGAAAACCCGAAGCCTGTGGTGCCTGTCATATGAGCGGCATCGGAGAACTGGCCACCACTCACAATGTTCAGGAGCGGCTCAAATGGGATTTGATGCATACGAAATCCGTGGTCCGCTCGGGCAATCGTGGTGAGGGTGTCAAGGGTGAAGAAAATATGAGAAAAATCTGTGCCAACTGCCATGGTCCCACCCATGTGAACACCCAGAGACAGACCCTGGACAACTTCGTGGCCCTGTACAACCAATACTGGGAAGGTGCGGCGCGAATGAAAAAAGAGCTGGAGGAAAAGAATTGACTTGGTCCTGATCCCTGGAAGGACGGCTTCCAGGAGCTGCTGTACTACCTGTGGCACCACACCGGCCGCAGGGCGCGTCAGGGTGCGGCAATGAATGCGCCGGATTATGCGCACTGGCATGGTTTCTTCCAGGTGTATCAGGATATGGAAAATACCTACAAACAACGGCTTGAAACAGGCAAAATTGAAGAGTACAGCCCGGTCATGAGTACAGGTCCGCTCAAAAAACAAACACCTTGAAATAACAGGTACAAACAAAAATACAGCCGTTGGCGCTTGGTTCCAGTGGCTGTATTTTTTTATGATCAAATTTGAATGCTTCGGCTAATTGCCGGCCATCATCGCTTTGATATCTGCGTCAACGTCACCAATGGGTTTAATATCAAAGTTTTCAACCAGGACTTTCAACACCGCTGGTGAAACAAAGGCGGGCAGGGTGGGGCCTAAACGGATCCCTTTGACGCCCAGGTGCAACAATGCCAGCAGCACAGCCACGGCTTTTTGTTCGTACCAGCCGATATCAAAGGAGAGGGGCAAATCGTTAATGTGATCCAGCCCAAATGCATCCCGCAGTTTCATGGCGATTACAGCCAAAGAGTAACAGTCGTTGCACTGTCCTGCATCAAGCACCCTTGGAATTCCGCCGATATCTCCCAGATCGAGTTTGTTATACCTGTATTTTGCACATCCGGCCGTAAGGATCACGGTATCTTTGGGTAATTTTTCAGCAACTTCGGTGAAATAGTTTCTCTCTTTCTGGCGGCCATCGCATCCGGCCATGACGATGAAGCGCTTGATCGCACCGGCTTTGACGGCTTCTATGACCTTATCCGCCAGAGCCAGTACCTGATTGTGTGCAAATCCGCCGACAATTTTGCCTGTTTCTATTTCAGTGGGGGGCTGGCAGGTTTTTGCCAGTGCCACAATTTTTGAAAAATCTTTGGCCCCGCCGTTGGCTCTTTCCGGAATATGGGTTGTGCCGGGATAAGAGACAACCCCGGTGGTAAAGAGCCTGTTCTGATATGTATTTTTCTTCTTGATGGGGATGATGCAGTTTGTCGTCATCAGAATGGGGCCGTTAAAGGTCTCGAAATCTTCATTCTGGTGCCACCAGGAGCCGCCGTAATTGCCTTTCAGATGGTCATATTTTTTAAATGCGGGATAGTAATTGGCCGGCAGCATTTCACCGTGGGTATACACATCAACGCCTGTACCCTTTGTCTGGGCCAGAAGTTCCTCCATGTCTTTGAGATCGTGGCCGGAAATCAGGATGCCCGGGTTTGTTCCCACACCGATGTTGACTTGCGTTATTTCCGGGTTGCCGTAGGCCTGGGTGTTGGCCTGGTCCAAGGCGGCCATTGTGGTTACGGCTGTTTCACCGGCTTTCATGACCATGGCAACCATTTCATCGACACTTAAATCCTGGGTGGTGGAGGTTAATGCTTCATATATAAAATCCCAGATTTCATCTTTGGTCACACCCAGTACGCAGGCATGATCCGCATAGGCGCAGATGCCTTTGAGCCCGATGACCAGAAGCTCCCGAAGAGATCTGACATCTTCATTTTCAGTTGAAAGAACGCCCACAGCCTCTGCTTTGGCGCCAAACTGGGATGTGTCATTGGAAAACCAGGTCGCACAGTCATGAAGATCTGCCCCCACTTTGTCTTTGACGCTTTCCAGAAGTTTCTTTTTAACTGTCTGGGCCCGGTTGATCCAGCTGACAATATCTTCATCATTAAAGTTGGCATTTGTAATGGTTGTGAACAACCCTTCGGCGATGAACTGCCCGTTGGACGCCGGGACCTTTATGCCAGCGGTCTTGGCTTTGTGTGCAAGGACGGCAATCCCTTTTAAATTATAAATCAGAAGATCCTGAAGATCCGCTGTGCTCCCTTTTTTTCCACACATTCCATTAATGGTACATCCATTGTTTTTAGCGGTTTCCTGACATTGAAAACAAAACATGCAAAAGCCTCCTTTTTTAAGATAACTGATAAAGTAAGTCCTCATCTTTCAGGTACACCATACTATTGACGAAGAATAAAAAACTTGATCTGGATCAAGTTACAAAGAAAAATGAAAAATAAAATGAACAGTGAGTAAGAAAATTGAAGTGGTGTAATCAATATTGTCTAACACATGACACATTCGGCATCAAGAAAATTGAAGGGCTTTTCCCGGGAAATACCGGGATAATTATTTAATGCCTGAACGAAAACCTGGAAATTTTGTTGAGTACAAGGCGGGCTGAAATTTTAACCGGAGGAATACATGAAGTCTTTCGAGGATTAAAATTTTAGACCAACGCCGTAATCGGCAAAATTTGCGGTTTTCGGTCGGGCACTATTTAGATTTTAATCCGTGTGCCGGTGGCAAAGACATGAATGGGGCGTCCCATTTTTCGGGACATGTAGCCGGGGGCATCGGGGCCTGTGCAGTGGCCGGTATAATAGGTTGTGCGGTGATGGGATGACAGTTCATGGGCCAGGATATCCAGGCGGCTGTCGGCTTCAGAGATCCGGGTGACGCGGTTGTACAGGTGGAATCCGCCGATCACATGATCAATATGGTCCCGACCTGTGCGGGTAAGGACCGTATCAATCATATTTCCCATGCCCGAGTGGGCGCATCCGGTGAACAGCACCGTGGTGCCGTTCTCCTCAATCAGCAAAGCCAGTTCATGAAAAAATTCATCCTCAATGAGCCGGCCGTCCTTTTGCATTCTTAAAAGCCCTGCATTGCCCTGGGGGACGAAGCCATTTTTTGAAAAATCTGTGATGATGGTTAACTCTTCTGACAGGGCCAGATCTGAATCAATGAACCGGCAACGGCTTTGGTCGATGGCCTGGGCGTCAAGGCCGATATATTTGGGTTCATACTTCAGATACCGGGCATAGTATTGGCCTTCAATGGCCTTGCGGGTCATGATGGTCCGGGCTTTTGAATTCAGTTTCTGAAATAGCGGAAGCCCCCCGCCATGGTCATAGTGTCCGTGGGAGAGCACTGCCAGATCCGCCTGGCCCAGGTCCACCCCCAGGTGCCGTGCGTTGTCTGCAAACTTGCTGTCCTGTCCCATGTCAAAAAGAATGGACCGGGTCCGTGTGCGGATAAAAAAACTTAAACCGTGGGCCGGTGCAAGCTTAGGGTCCGTGGTGTTGTTTTCAAGCAGGCAGATGATTTCCATGGCATGGTCTCCCGTGTTGTTTGGCAAGCCTGTTAAAGGTCTATATCCTCCAGAACCCGGTTTCTGATATGGGCGCAGACGTTGGTCAGAAACTCTTTGTGGGTTACGCCCATCTTGACCTTGCCGTCTAAGGTGCGCACGGACAAAACCTTGTCTTCCTTTTCCTTGTCACCAATGGTGATGATTAAAGGGATATAGTCCAGCTGGGCTTCCCTGATTTTCTTTTTCAGGGTCTCGCTTCTGTCATCCACTTCGCAGCGGATGCCATGGACCTCAAGCAGATGCTTGATCTCTTTGGCGTCGTCGGCCAGTTCCTGGGTGATGGGCAGGACCACGGCCTGGACCGGGGCCAGCCACAGGGGAAATTTTCCTGCAAAATGCTCCACGAGGATGCCGAAGAACCGCTCCATGGAACCGTAGATGACCCGGTGGATCATGATGGGACGGTGCTTTTCATTGTCCGCGCCCTTGTATGTCAGGTCAAAACGTTCCGGCAGGGCCATGTCCAGCTGTATCGTGCCGCACTGCCATGTTCTGCCCAAAGCGTCCTTGATGTGGATGTCTATTTTGGGGCCGTAAAATGCGCCATCCCCTTCATTGATCAGAAAATCTTTATTATAAGCTTCCATGGCACTGCGGAGGCCGTTGGTGGCGGTTTCCCACTGTTCATCCGTGCCGATGGATTTTTCCGGCCTTGTGGAGAGCTCCAGGTGAAAGGAGAGCCCAAAACGCGCATAGACCCGTTCAGCCAGTTTTAAAACCCCAAGGACTTCTTCTTGGATCTGGTCCGGGGTCATGAAGATATGGGCGTCATCCTGGTGAAAGGCCCGGACCCGGAACAGTCCTGACAAGGCCCCTGAAAATTCATGGCGGTGCACAAGCCCGATCTCCCCGGCCCGGTGGGGCAGGTCTTTGTACGAGTGGGATTTTGTCTTGAAAAGGATCATGCCGCCGGGACAGTTCATGGGCTTGATGGCGTACTCGTCATCGTCAATGGTGGAGGTGTACATGTTTTCCCTGTAATTTTCCCAGTGACCGCTTTGTTCCCAAAGTTTTCTGGTCATCATCACAGGGGTCTTGGTCTCCACATACCCGTCTTTTTTATGTTCCATGCGCCAGTAATCCAGAAGGGCATTCCACATGGCAATGCCCTTGGCATGGAAAAAGGGCATGCCCGGTGCTTCGTCATGGAAGGAGAACAGGTCCAGGCGGGTGCCAAGTTTTCTGTGGTCCCGTTTTTTGGCTTCCTCAATCATGGTGAGATAGGCGGTCAGCTTCTTTTTGTCAAAAAAGGAGATGCCGTAAAGCCGCTGGAGCTGCTCCCGGGACTGGTCCGCCCGCCAGTAGGCGCCGGATGTTTTCAGCAGTTTGACGCCCTTGATCATGCCGGTGTTGGGGATATGGGGGCCCCGGCACAGGTCAACGAATTTACCGTTCTGGTACAAAGAGATCTCTTCTCCTTCGGGCAGGTCGTTGATCAGCTCCACCTTAAAGGGGTTGTCGGCAAAAAGAGCCAGCGCCTCTTCCCGTGTAACCACCCGGCGTTCAAATCCTGCCTTGGCCTTGATGATGTTTTTCATCTCGGCTTCTATTTTTTCAAGTTCTGTTTCGCTCACCGGCACCATGTCAATATCATAGTAAAATCCGTCCTCCACCACAGGGCCGATGGTCAGTTTTGCGTCCGGATAGAGGTTGAGTACGGCTTCGGCCATGACATGGGCCGAGGAGTGGCGCAGGATGTCCAGCCCCTGGTCGTCGTTGGCTGTGATAAAACTGACCTTGCTGTCCTTTTCAATGACCACGCCTAAATCAAGGGCTTTTCCATCTATTTCCATGGCCACGCAGTTGCGGGCAAATCCTTCGGAAATGCTTTTTGCCACGTCCATGCCCGTGGGCGGTGCGTCAAACTGTTTTACGGCATTATCCGGGAAAGTAATTTGAATCATTTTTTGCTTCCTGTTTTTATTATGAAAGTTCCGATAAGTAGTTAAGATACTTTCATACGTTGTTGCGGGTTGAGCCTTACGTGTCAGCAGAGCAGGCCAGCCCGTGGCTATTTATCATGTCCGGTCCTTGCCCAAAACCTCAGGGCAGCGTATGATCGGGCGTTTATGATTAAGCATTGTAATTAAAAGCCGTTAAATATAAAAATATAAAGAAAAGAATTTTAAAAGAAGTGTTTTAAACAATCAAGGGAAAACTAAAGGTGGTTTATCAGTTTGTAACAACGGACAAAGAGCTTGCACACATGTGCCTGGAACTTGAACCCTGTGATATCATCGGCGTTGATCTGGAGGCCGATTCCATGCACTGTTTTTCGGAAAAAATATGCCTGATCCAGATTGCGGGTTTAAATCGGGCCTGGCTGGTGGACCCTTTTCTGGTCAGTGATTTTTCACCCTTTTCCCGTATCCTTGAAAATCCTGGCATTATCAAGGTGTTTCATGGTTCTGATTTTGATGTCAGAAGTCTTGACCGGGAACTGTCCGTTGAAATCGAGAACCTGTTTGACACTGAGATCGCCTGCCGGTTTTTAAATATTCAGGAGCGGGGTCTGGGTGCATTGTTGAAATCCTTTTTTAATATTGATGTGGATAAAAAATACCAGAAGGTGGACTGGTCAAAACGGCCCTTGAAAGATGATATGATTGCATACAGTGTGGGAGATGTGGCAACGCTTGTACAGCTTCACGACCTGCTCAAAGACCGCCTTGAAAAAATGGGGCGCCTGGCCTGGGCCCAGGAGGAATTTGATCTGCAGGCCAGGGTCAAGTACGAGAGCAATCATTCAAGACCTTTGTTTAAGCGTTTCAAGGGGGCCGGGAAACTTGACAACCGAAGCCTTGCCGTGCTGGAGCATCTCCTGGCGGTCCGGCTCGCCCTGGCGGAAAAAAAAGATCTGCCGCCCTTTAAAATCATGTCCAACCAGTCCATTATGGCCATGGTTCAGCACAGGCCCACCAGTATCGACACTGTGTTAAAAAGACAGGTTCTCAGCCCTAAGCAGGCCGGCATGTACGGGCAGTTGTGCGTTGAGGCCATTGAAACCGCCCTGGCATTACCCCACCGGGAACTGCCCTCTTACCCCAAAATCCGGATGCCCAGAAAGACCCCCCAGATCCTTAATCGCATTGATGAATTAAAGAAAATGCGTGAAACAGCTTCCCGGACCCTGGCCATGGAGCCTGGATTTCTGATTAACAACAATACAATTGCGGCTGTGGCAACAGCCAATCCCTTAACCCTGGACGCGCTGGGGCAGATTCCGGGTATGCGCCGCTGGCAGGTTGAGGCTCTGGGGGACCAGATTTTAGATACCCTGTCCCGGACCCACTGATTAAGACATAAGGTTAACAGGCAATAATATCAACAGGAGGAAAAATGCTGATAAATTTCTGGAAAATGCATGGTCTCGGTAATGATTTCGTTGTGTTGGATGACAGAGACGAGGCCATTGCCGGGCACATTGATTATTCGGATCTGGCTGTACGTTTGTGTCACCGGCGGTTTGGCATTGGTGCCGACGGTGTTATTCTGGCCCGGCATTCCGATACCCATGATATCCGGTTTGTCATCTACAATTCCGACGGATCTCAGCCTGAGATGTGCGGTAACGGCATGCGCTGTTTTGCCAAATATCTCTATGAAAACAGTATCCTTGTCCAGGATGAAATCAAGGTCCAGACACTGGCTGGTACCGTGGTTCCCCGGATCGAAAAAAAGCAGGACGGGCAGGTGGTCTCGGTGTGTGTGGATATGGGCGTGCCAAGGCTTGTTCCCGGACAGATTCCTTTTGTTCATGACGGGGCCATGGCCCTTGGGGTGCCCATTGAAACAGCCCAGGGTACATTGTCCGTCTCCTGTGTCTCCATGGGAAACCCCCATGCCGTAATTTTTGTGAATGACCTGTCACTGGTGGACATTGAATCAATTGGTTCCATGGTGGAAAATCATCACCGTTTTCCTGAAAAAACCAATGTGGAGTTCATTGAAATCCTCAATGACAGTCAAATGAAAATGAGGGTGTGGGAACGCGGGGCCGGCGTAACCCTTGCCTGCGGCACCGGTGCCTGCGCCGCTGTCACGGCCGCACATCTGACGGGACGCACCGGACGAAAAGTCCTTGTTCATCTGGACGGAGGCGATCTTCAGATTTCATGGGATGAATCCAGCGGCCATATTTTTAAAACCGGGCCAGCCCAGGCCGTTTTTAAAGGAAATATTGATATTTAGGGTGCCTCTATCAATTAGCGTTTGACCGAAAAGTCACCCATCATCTTTGCTGCAAGTCTGTTGCAAGAATCGTAATCTGTGGTGAAATCCTTGTAACCACAACATCTGTCTTTTTAAATTTTATCTCAAAATATCGTTTTATTTCAATGTGTTGTTGTTTTGGCATGGGGTTCGCATATTCCAGGAGTTCCAAGGAGTGCGGAAGCATCTGACTTCCATTTTAATCTCAACTTGATAAAGGAAAAGAAAAATGAAATTCAACAACAGAACAACAGCAACCCCGGTTAAATTTTCAATCGTTTTAATCCTGGCGGCGGCAGGGCTTTTTGTTTCAACGCTCTTAGTCCCTGTGGCGGCAATGGCAACCGATGCCGACACCACTGCACCCCAGGCGCTTTTGCCAGATGAACAAGAGTCCCGGGCATCAGAAGACGTTGTTATTGAAACACGGCAGGAAGCCAATGTTCCTGGGGTTGAAGAACGGGCGCCAGAAGCCGATGAAAAGTCAGCGACAATGGATATAGAGGAGGAGAAACAGCAGTTTTTGTCCAGGCACATCTATTTTGCATTTAACAGCTCAGAACTGGATGAGCAGGCCCGGGCTTTGATCAAAGAGCAGGCCGCCTGGATGGCAGACAATCCTGATGTGCGTGTTCAGGTTGTCGGCTATTGTGATCAAAGGGGGGCCGACGATTACAATGTGGTTCTTGGACAAAAAAGGGCCCACGCGGTTAAGGCCTTTCTTGAGGGGCTTGGTATCTCCCCCCAGCGTCTGACTGAGGTCAGCCTTGGAAAAACTTCTCCTGTTCTCAACACAGAGGGGCAGACCGACGCCCGGAGCAATAGGCGGGTTGAGTTTAAAATTCAACCGGCGGCATAATTTTAAATTTTTTTGTTCAACCCGGAGTTGACAAACCGTTTCATTCTTTATATAGCCTGTCTCATCGTTTGGGGTGGCGCACAGCGTCTGAGATAATACCCATTGAACCTGATCCGGGTAATACTGGCGAAGGGAAAAGCGGATAAGACAGCAATAAACCGAGAATATCCGGATTAAGGCCTTTTCATAGCCGCTTACCCTTCATTTGAGGGGTAAGCGGCTTTTTTTTTAGGATTTTTGCCTATGAATATTTTTGTCAACGGAAAACAGGAATCCATGGAGTCCTGCACTTTGGAACAGTTGATTGCTTTTAAAAAGCTCAATGCAGGATCCCTGGTTATTGAACTTAACCAGCAGATTATTAAACAGGAATTTTGGCCGACAACAAAGCTCCGGGAGGGCGATCGCCTGGAGATGCTCAGTTTTGTCGCAGGAGGATGATTATGAACAATGATGTGCTTTTATTGGGTGGGCAGGAATTCAGCAACCGGTTGCTGACCGGTACCGGGAAATTCGGCAACCATGGACAGATTCCCAAGATGCTTGCGGCCAGTGGTTCACAGATGATCACTGTGGCCCTGCGCCGTGTGGATATCACTGCCCAGTCTGAAAATATTCTTGAATACATTCCCAAGAATGTAACCCTGCTGCCCAATACATCCGGCGCCCGCAACGCGGAACAGGCTGTGCGCATTGCCCGCATTGCCCGGGAAGCCGGTTGTGGTGATTTCATCAAAATCGAAGTCATCACCGATATGAAATACCTGATGCCCGACAACTGGGAAACCTTGAAGGCCACGGAAATTCTGGCCAAAGAAGGATTCAAGGTTTTGCCCTATGTTCTGCCGGACCTGCCCCTGGCCAAACGTCTGGAAAATGCCGGTGCGGCAGCGGTCATGCCGTTGGGCGCCCCCATCGGAACCAACCGGGGGCTGGAGACAAAACCGCTGATCGCCATGCTGATTGAAAACGCTTCCGTGCCGATTGTGGTTGATGCGGGAATCGGAAAGCCTTCCCAGGCTGCTGCTGCAATGGAGATGGGTGCGGACGCTGTTCTGGTGAACACCGCCATTGCCACGGCCCGGGATCCCGAAGCCATGGGCCGCGCCTTTGATCTTGCGGTCAAAGCCGGGCGGGCCGCCTTTCTGGCGGACATGGCCGAGGAGTCCACTTTTGCCCGGGCCTCTTCACCGCTGACCGGATTTCTCGATGAAGGGTAAAAACCAGGAACCACCCCTGAAAACAAATTAGCTTGAAGCGTTTTGATAGAGGACTAAATCATGTCATTTTACAAGATCGTTGAGCAGTACCGTGATTTTGATGTGCCCCGTTTTTTTGACCAGGTGGGAGATGAGGAGATCATTCTCAGCCTGGCCAGGGAAAAACCAGGGCCCATGGATTTTTTGACCCTGCTGAGCCCCAGGGCAGCCGGACATCTGGAGGCCATGGCCCGTAAAGCCCACCAGTTGACTGTGCAGTATTTCGGGCGCACCATTCAGATGTTTATTCCGTTGTACATCTCCAATCACTGTAATAACGGCTGCGCCTATTGCGGGTTTAATCATAAAAATCCCATTCTTCGTCGAAAGCTCAGTCTGGAAGAGATTGAGATTGAGGCCAGGGCCATTGCCAAAACCGGCATGCAGCATGTGCTGTTTCTCACCGGTGAAGCCCAGCACATAACTCCCATGTCATACCTGGTGGATGCCGCCAAACTGCTCAAGAAGCATTTTGCCTCGGTGGCCATTGAAGTCTACCCCCTGGAAGTTGAGGAGTACCGCCAACTCAACGAGGCCGGTGTGGATTCCATGACCATGTTCCAGGAGACCTATGACGAAGGCGTCTATAAACGGGTTCACCTGGCCGGTAAAAAGATGGATTACCGCTGGCGGCTCGACGGGCCTGAACGGGCTGCCAGGGGCGGTATGCGGGTGGTCAATCTCGGGGCTCTGCTGGGTCTTTCCGAACCGCGCCGGGAAATGTTTTTCACCGGGCTGCATGCCCGTTACCTTGAAAATAAGTATATCGATACCGAGGTGGCCATCTCCCTGCCCCGGTTTAACGCGGCAGAAGGAAACTTTACACCCGACTACCTGGTGAATGACAAAACCTTTGTTCAGTTCATGGCCGCATTGCGCATCTTCCTGCCACGTTCGGGACTGACTGTCTCCACCCGTGAGAACGCCACCTTCCGGGATCGCATTCTCCCCCTGGGGGTGACCCGCTACTCGGCCGGGTCAAGCACCGGCGTTGGCGGATACACCGAGATACCCGACGGTCAGACTCCGCAGTTCGAAATTACCGATGCCCGCAGTGTGGAACAGGTGGCGGATGCCATTCTGGCCCATGGTTACCAGCCGATTTATAAAGACTGGGACTGCATCTGATGAAAATCGGTATTGCAGGGGTCGGCGGGATCGGATCCAACGTGGCACTTAATCTGGTTCGAAGCGGCGTCATGCAGCTTAAACTGGTTGATTTCGACCGTGTAGAACCAGGTAATCTCAACCGTCAATTTTATTTTGCCGATCAGGTGGGCCTGTTCAAGGTCGATGCGCTTAAGGTTAATTTGCACCGCATTGATCCCAGTGCGCATCTTGAGGCCCAGGTCCGACGTATAGATGCGCAAAACTGCGCAGAACTGTTCCATGACTGCGACCTTATTGTTGAGGGCTTTGACCGCCAGGCCGATAAAAAAATGCTTATCGAAATCTTTGCAGACAAAAAACAGGTGGTTTGCGCCTGTGGCATTGCCGGGTCCGATTTGGCAGACATACGTTCACGCAGAATCGGTAAGAGCTACATTGTCGGAGACTTCACCACGGATTGTCACCAGGCCCGGCTTTTCAGCCACAAGGTCACCACAGTTGCCAATCACATGAGTGAATTCATACTGTGTCAACCCGGGGTGCTTAATGATCCTGCGTCAAAGTAAAGTCGGCGGGTGTGATTTATTTGGTTTGTTTTCCACACCCGGCACCGAATTTATCAATGTGCAGTTCGCCTCCGGTTGCCCAGTTGTCTCGGTCAAACTCCTCAATTAATACTGTAACCCATTCCGGTTTGACATCCAGTGTTGAAACAACTGAATCGGTTATTGCCTGAACAAGTTTTCTTTTTTGCTCAGTGCTCCGGCCTTTTGCTATTTTGATGGAAACAATCGGCATGTTTTATTTTCCGATAAATTTTTAAATTTTATTATTGGCAGACAACGTTCACTCCCCGCTTGAGGGTGGCGTGTGACGCGGCAACTGGGTTTTGGGTGTTCGATACTGCATATGAATGAGCACTATCCGTTTGCCGTCAATGTATTTGCGCTCCTCCATATCAACTGGTTCAAAACCAAGAGCCTTGTACAGCAAGAGCCCTTCTGTATTTTGGTTAAAACATGATACCTGGATTACGGTTGCAAAATGTTTTTGTTCAGCAAGAGATATCATTGCCCTGATAAGAAATTTTGCCACACCCTGGCCTCTGGCGACCGGTGCTACGATAACATTCCCTATGCAGCAGGTGCCTGCCGTCCAACGATAAAAATTTGCAAAACCCACAACGGTATTGTCCTGCACAACCACTGTGGAGTCTGATCGCTGGCCTATGGCGTGTTGCAGTTGCTCCGGGGTTAAGGGATGAACAGCTTTGGGGAAAAAATAAAATAATTCTTCCTTGCTCTGTGGAAATGAGCAAATGATTTCAAGATCCTGTTTTAAAATAGATCGAACGTGAAGCATTTTTATTCTCCATATGAAACAATTTCAGGTCCGATATTGCAGCAAGGTGGCCAGCAAGCCAAGTTCCAGGCAGTTCAATGAAACAGTGGGACATTTCACCAGAAAAGTCTAAATCCCTGGATAAAGGCCATGCACAAAATTCCCAGGACTATGCCAAAGCAGATACGGCTTATTACCTGGCCTGACAACGGTTCTGAAAGGGGGTAGTAACAAAGCCCTATACCGGTACCGGAAAGAAAACCAAACAGGTGGGCGGATACATCGGTATTTTCGCCGTGGCTGAACATGGCTGTAAGGGTTGCTGCTGCGGCAAAGGGGACCAGCCCTTTCAGTTTGGAAAACATTGAATAGCCGGGTGCATTGTCTATGGTCATGCGCCGGGCCCCAAGAAGACCGGCTGCCGCCATGACCGCCGTGGAGGCTCCGATGGAGATCCGTAAATCCCTGCCAAAACTTTCAGAGATCAGGTTGCCCGCCGTGCCCGCCGCTAAAAGCAGCAAAAGACCCTGTCCGTAACCGGTCACGCGCAGTAAAGGGCCTGCAAGGACAAGTATTCCCGCCACATTTCCTATTAGGTGATCTGTATTGCTGTGCAGAAATAAGGCTGTTATTGCCCTGAAATTTTGCCCCTGGCTTAAATAGTACGAAGATGAACCAAAGTTTAGAATCGCTTGTTTGTGCAGTCCCCTGATGGTGATCACGTAGTGGAGTGCTGAAAGAAAAAAGGCCAGCGCCAGGGCGGGTGGGCTGAAAAAAATTGGGGTCCCGGCAGGGGGACATGATTTTGGAACATCTTTATTCTCACTGGCGTATTTTTTCAATTGATCCCGGGCACTTGATGCATCGTCATCGGGTACAAGGATGCTGAACAATCCGTCGGGATCTGTATCAATGACTGCCCTGACGGACTGGGAGGCCAGGATCACCAGGATAAGATCGGCCTGCTTTCTGCTGCTTTCCCTGAGTCGTGTGCCTGTGAAAATAGGTTGCATTTTTCCTTGCCGGATGTGATTATTTCTGACTGTATATAGCCCATGTGATAAAAAAATAAAAAGAATAAAGGAGGCTGCAATGAAGATCATTCGTTTTATTACCCAGCAGGGTAAGGAAGTCGTGGGGTGTGACTGGGACGGACAAACAGCCAGTCTGGTGGAACAGCATCCGGATAACACTTTTGTTGATACAGAGAACAGGGTGGATGTGGTCAGGATTCTGCCCCCGGTGGAGACGCCGGCTATTATCTGTATCGGCCTTAATTACCGTCGTCATGCCCAGGAGACAGGCCAGGAAATCCCAAAATATCCGGCGATTTTCATGAAATATCCCGGGTCCCTGGCAGGTCACGGGGAGCCTGTCGTAATTCCTAAATGTGCCTCGGATCCGCCAGAAGTGGATTACGAAGCCGAGCTTGGGGTGATCATTAAAAAGGCTGCTAAAAATGTGCCCGAGGATGAGGCTTTGGATTATGTGCTTGGCTATACCTGCACCAATGACGTCTCTGCACGCCGCTGGCAGAAACATGCCGGTGCATTCCAGTGGACCCGGGGTAAAAGCTATGACACCTTTTGTCCCTGCGGGCCGGTCATGACCACGGCGGACGAAATTCCCGATCCCCAGAATCTTGCCATTAAACTGCGCCTGAACGGTGAAGTCATGCAGGACAGCCACACCAGTGACATGGTATTCAGCATCGCCAATATGATTTCCTACCTGTCCCAGTCTTCTACTCTTTTGCCCAACACCCTGATCCTGACAGGTACGCCGGAAGGCGTGGGTTTTACCCGTAAACCCCGTGTGTACATAGCACCTGGAGATCGCATGGAGGTGGAAATTGAAGGTATTGGTGTGCTTGAGAATCCTGTAATACAAGAGCAATAAATTTTAAAAAAAAGGGTGTCCCCCCGGGGTGTTATCCGGGGGGACAGGAGAGAAGAGAGTTGTTGGAAGGATCGTTGAGCGGAGAGTGGGTGTCTTGTTTGGAGGGATCTAACTAACTAAGCTTAATTTTAATCCTATAGTCTTAATCCCGGGGCGTCTGGTTGTCGTCCGTCATGCGGGGACAATCAACGCTCTGGCCGGAGCCACCATTAAAGCCTGCTCCTCTGTCAAGATTCTGATGGCCGGGAATGTTCCCCATACCAGGGCCGCAAAATCCTAAGCCCTTTCCCATGGGGATGTATTTTAATAGTTCAGGGGAAATTCTTCTGGCGTCCAGTGCAAATTCCATGCGTTTAACCGCCAGATCTTTTTCCAAGTCTGCTTTCTCTATGACCATGGATTTCAGTTTTGCCGAATCTGGATGCGATGTTTCCATATACATGCGGATCTGTTGATCCAGGGTCATAATTTCTGAGCGCATCTCATATGTATCATCAATAAATTTTTGATGCAGCTTGGTAAGCTGTTTTTGCTGCTCATCGGTTAGATTCATGCATCCCCGGGGGGCATCCTGTTTTAACCCCTTCCCGTTGTTCTGTTTGGGGGGGGCCGCAAACGCACCGGTTGCAAAGGTGCCTGTCATCATCACGATGGTTAATACGGTCAATATTTTTTTCATATCTGCCTCCTGAAGGCTCTTGGTTTATTATCCATACTCTGTTTTTTTTCGATCCCATAGCTTTTGATCGAAACTGCCAAAGTATAGAGCAAATGTCGTGCCGCTCGTTTGTTTTTATGCGAAAATATATTTATATCAAGTTGTTATGGTGTCTGTCTGATGCCATGTTATTCTTTTGAAACAGATGGAATGTATACTTTTTACCCGGTTCGGGGTATACAGTTGGGTAGAAAGTATACGTTTTCTTCATTCGAGCCACCTCGATGATACTTGAGGATGTAAAATTCAAATAAACCAGTTTTAACGCCCAAGGCCCTGGTGAAAACAGTTTTGAAAATAAAGAGCAAATTGGGGTACCAATGGTATTGGCTTTGCAGAAAAATATGCTTTGCAAAATAGAAGAAGAGAATAATGTTAAACCTGTCCGGGATGAAACATGAATTGAATAATAAGCGCTTCAGGATGAACAGATTCAAATTAAGTATTACCCGTAAAATGCCGGGACTGGTGCCTCCCCTGGCATTGGTGGGGGTTCTGGTGGTGCTGCTGCCGGTATTTATCCTGATGACCCTGGATCGGGTAAAAAAGCAGGATGAATTTATCCAGGAAAAGTTTTTAATCACAGGCACCTCTTTAATCCGCACATTTGAAGCCGGCACCCGGATCGGCCTGGGGTCCATGCAGTGGGGTACGGAAAGAATTCAATCCATGCTTGAGGAAACCGCGGGTCAGCCTGATGTTGCCTATATCATGATCACCGACGCCATGGGAAAGATCATCGCCCATTCTGATGCCGCCATGGTGGGTAAAATTTACGACGGATGGGCTGATTTGGGCCCGTTGCCCAGGGAGCCCCACAGGATCTCCAGCCGCTCTCTGAATACCCCTGACGGACCGGTACTGGAAGTGGCCAAGCGCTTTGTGCCGTTTAATCTCATACTTCGGGGGAGGGGGCCGGGGCCTGGTTTTGGGCGCGGAATGATACCGTCCGGGCCACCTGGTAGTGAACTGTTATCCCGGTTGTCCTTTGACGCATTTGGGCAGACTGATCATTATATTTTTGCCGGAATGTCCATGACCGGGGTACAGGCGGCCCAGGCCCAGGGCTTAAAGAATATTGTTGTCAAAGGCGTTTTGTTTTTTATTTTCTGCTGCTCGGGCATTATTGCCCTGTTTGCCCTCCAGGCTTACAATGCCGCCCAGTCTTCCCTGGAACGGGTCAAGGCGTTTTCCGACAATGTGGTCCAGAATATGCCCTCGGGCCTGATCACTCTGGATACCCATTTCAATGTGACTTTCGCCAACCGGGCTGCTGAAAAGATTCTATGTGAAATTCCTGCAAAAGCCTGTCCCGAGATGGCTGCCCTAGCCGCTGAAATTTCAGGATCAGGGGGGGCCGTGTCCGGGGAAGTGGCTTTGAACCGGAAAGAGCACGGCGAGCTTCGGCTGGACATGACTGTTTCGGCCATTCCGGCAGATGAAGGTCAGATCCAGGGCTTTGTCCTTTTATTCAGGGATCTGACCCAGATCCGGGACTTGAAAAAACAGGTGGAAACCAATCAGCGGTTGGCTGCCATAGGCAAACTTGCCGCAGGAGTGGCCCATGAAATCAGAAATCCGTTAAGTTCCATCAAAGGTTTTGCCACCTATTTTGCCCGGCAGTATGAAAATGAACCCGAAGATGTGGAAATTGCAAAAATTATGGTTCAGGAAGTGGAGCGCATGAACCGTTCCATCACCCAGTTGCTGGAATTTGCCAAACCCATGGCCGTGGAGATCAAGCCGACTCGGATCGAACCCCTTATCCGGCACACCCTTAAACTGGTTTCCCATGACCTTGAGAAACAAAAGATCTGTGTTGAAACAGATATTCGAACCAGAAGAGAAACCATTAATACGGATCCGGAACGAATCAGCCAGTTGCTGCTCAATCTGTACATGAATGCCTTAAACGCCATGGACAGCAATGGCATTCTTCACGTCAGCGCGGTAGATGCGGGAAACAATCTTGAAATCCGGGTGGCGGACAACGGCTGCGGTATCCGGTCAAAAGATCTTGAAAGAATATTTGATCCCTATTACACCACCCGGGCCAAGGGAACAGGGTTGGGGCTCTCCATTGTTCACAGGATCATTGAAAATCTCAACGGTGAGATCCGGGTGGAAAGCCACCTGGCAAAAGGCACTGTGTTTTATATCACTCTGCCTGACACTGAATCGGGGCAGGCCGAACCCGGTACCGAAACGATAAAATAGACAGATTCAAGGATATGTTGATGCGTGACAAAACAGTACTGGTGGTGGATGATGATACCGCCCATGCCACCATGCTCAAAACCCTGATGAAAGGATGGGGATATACCGTGCAGGTTGCCCTGGACGGCGATGAAGGTGTGGATGCAGTGACAAACAGCCCCTTTGACCTGGTGCTCATGGATATGAAAATGGTGAAAATGTCCGGCATGGAAGCTCTGGCCAAAATTCATGTCTTTAACCCGGCGCTTCCCGTAATCATCATGACCGCCTATTCATCAGTGGATACGGCGGTCCAGGCCCTGAAAATCGGGGCTTACGATTACCTGACCAAACCCCTTGATTTTGACAAGCTCAAACTCACCGTGGACCGGGTTTTTGAACGTCTTCACCTGGAAAACGAAAACCAGGATTTGCGAAAACAACTGGAAACAAACAGCTTTCATCACAACATCCTGGGTAAAAGTCCTGCCATGAAAGCTTTGCTGGATACCATACACATGGTGGCCCCCACCGATGCCAATGTGCTTGTCACAGGGGAGTCGGGCACAGGAAAAGAGCTTGTATCTGCGGCTCTTCACAATAACAGTACAAGAAAAAAGCATCCTTATGTACGGATCAACTGCGCAGCCATCACCGAAACCCTCCTGGAATCTGAACTGTTCGGACATGAGCGGGGTGCATTCACCGGGGCGGACAAGAGCCGCAAGGGCAAGTTTCTTTTGGCAGACAAGGGCAGTATCCTGCTGGATGAAATCGGAGAGATGAGCCTTGCCATGCAGGCAAAGCTGCTGAGAGTCATCCAGGAAAAAGAGATAACCCCCGTGGGCGCGGAAAAGACCCTTGCTGTGGACGTCAGGGTCATCGCCGCCACGAACAAGGATTTAAAAGCCATGTCCGCAGGAAAAATATTCAGGGAGGATCTTTATTACCGGCTTAATGTGGTTCACATTGATATCCCCCCCCTGCGCCGGCGCCCCGAGGACATCCCGGAACTTGCCATGCACTTTTTGGATGAGTTTGCCCGGAAAAACCGCCGGGAAATCAAAGGATTCTCCCCCAATGCCATGGATACCCTGATCCGGTATGAGTGGCCCGGCAATGTCCGTGAACTGATGAACGCCGTGGAGCGCGGCGTGGTTATGGCCAGGACCGATTACCTGCGCACGCTTGATCTTTCCTTTATTTTGGATGATGAACCTGAACAGAATCGCGATACAGCACTGAATCTTGAAAACATATCCCTGTCCAAAGTGGAGGAACGGGCCATCCTCTCAACCCTGGCGGCTGCCGGGGGCAATAAGAGCGAAGCGGCCCGAAGACTTGGCATTACCCGGAAAACGCTGCTTAAAAAACTTAAGCAATATGGGGCAGATACGGATTGAAAAAAGAGTCCTGTAAAATCTGTCGGGTTAAAATCTTTCAATCAGTTTATTGATAAAATAGGTGCTTTCACGTAAGGCCTGGTGGCCAAAGGGCCCGAACCATTCCGCGATCTGGTTGAATTCCTTGATGAACGCTTCCTTGTCCCCGGAGTCAAGCATATCAAGGAACAGGGTCAGGGAGTGAACAAATGTTTTCAAAAGCTGGCGCCGCTCAGGCGTGGCAAAGATGATTTCAGCATACAGGTCCGGATCCTGGGCAAAAAGCCTGCCCACCATACCCAGTTCCAGGCGGTAGATCGGACTTGAGAATTCCAGGGTGCGCTTAATAGGGATGCCCTGGCGATAAAGGAAACTGCCGAAGGAGAATGTGGCAAAATGCCGAAGGGCCTGGACAATTTCCATAACCTGGTCATGTTCCCGGGGGCTTGCTTCAACCACCACGGCGCCCCAGGCAATCAGCTGGTCAACGACCCATTGGCAGGCTGCATCGTTTTGTCCAGCACATGCGGCGATGATCTGTTTGTCCAGGTTGTCTGTGGTGGGGCCAAAAAGGGGATGCAGTCCCAGAACAGGTCCTTTGTGTGCCCGGCACATGGCTTCAACAGGAAGCGCCTTGACCGAAGTCAGATCCGTGAGCACCGCATCGGGCCTTATCAGGGGCGCCAAGTCTTCAATGACTTTTACGGTAACATTGATGGGAACGCAGACAATGACAAGATCTGCGTTTTTACACAACTCCTGGGCACGACCCCAGTCATTTTTATCCAGGATATCCACCTGGTATCCGGTTTCGGTGAAAAAACGGACAAACAGGCGGCCCATCTCCCCGGCACCCCCCACAATGAGGACTTTTGCCTGGGGGCGGAGCGGAGCGGTTTTGGATATGCGGGTCTGGTTTTTCCTGGACTGGCGCATGATGGTTCTGTAAAGGCTTTCCACAAAATCGGGATCCACAGCCATGCCTGAGGCTTTTTCCCGAAGGCGGGAGATCACATCTTCCTCCCGGGCCGGATGGTAAATGGGCACCTTGTGCTCTTTTTTTACCGCCACGATATTTTCCACCTGTTCCCGGCGTTTGCTTAAAAGAGAGATAATCTGGGCGTCAATGGCGTCTATTTCATCCCGGAAGGGCTTGACCTGCTGTGCAAAAGAGAAGTTGTCTTTGGTCATAATTTATGGTCTTATGAAAAATTTATGTTTATAGCAACGGGTTAACACGATCCACAGTATCATCAGTCTGTGGGGGCTGGCAATACAAACCCCCCTGGGCTATATAAAATTCCCGGACCGGTCAGCCCTGAACACCTGAAAGGAACTTGTAATGCTGAGCGGTGTGATCCCAAAAATGGACACAAAATCAACCCTTGGATACCTGGCTGTGTTTACATCAGCCTTTTGCTTTTATATGTCCACAGTGGTGATCAAGTGGTCTGCCATGGCCGGGCTTCATATCCGAACATCCATGTTCACCGTGGCCCGGTTTATCCTTGGATTTATCATTGTTTGCATTGCCATATGGTTAGGCGGCCATAAAATCAGGATTGTTAAAAAAAAATTTCTTGTGGGCAAGGCGTTGCTCAATATCCTGGCCGTTTTCTGTTTCTTCAAGGCCGTGGCCCTGACCAGCGTGGCCCAGGCCAATATTTTAAACATGACCTTTCCTTTGTTTATTGCCCTGCTGCCCTGGATTTTTTTCCATGAAATGCAGCTGCCCAATTCCCGCGAACTGATATATCTGTTCTGGTGTTCGACCCTTGCCATTGCCGGCCAGTTCCTGCTGACCCAGGGGTTTAGATACGTCACTGCCATAGAGGGGGGAATCATCGCCTCCACCCGAATTTTTCTGGCAGCGCTTTTGGGGCCCGTCCTTGTCATGGATCCGGCTCTCTCCTTTGCCGGATGGATCGGAGCTTTTCTCATCTTTACCGGCAATGTGCTGCTGACCGTAAAAAAAGTTCGTAAATTCGCCGGTGGTCCCGGCAACCCGTCTTGACAGAACCCAACGCATTGGCTTATTCTGTTTGCACTTTCAGATACAGCACCCAACCCGATAATCGGAACTTGCTCCCCGGGTTACGAAACATTTAACAGCACGGTATTGTTTTAAATATTTTTTCGTACGGGAATAAAGTGATGCGCTTTCATATCCGGTTGTTTTTTATTTTCCTCTTTTTGTGTTTATGCGGTGGTTCATGGATGGGATATTTCGATGTCCATGTTCTGGATGCCGCGTTGAGTCAGACAGGGGCAAAAACGTCTATGCTGGATCCCGGGTCCACCTTTTTCAGCACCCTGACCCGGGAGGAACAGCAATGGCTTAAAGCCCATCCCCTGATTCGTTTAGGGTTTTCCGTTGACCGCCCTCCCTTTGAATTCATTGACGCCCAGGGCGGCAGAATCGGGATAGTTGCAGATTACCTTGATTTGATTCAAAAGCGTTTGCACATCACATTTGAACGCCAGAAAAAGGCGGATGGGAGTGCTTTGACATGGGCTGAAATCCAGGACGCAGCCCGGGCGAAACAGCTGGATGTCATTGCCAGTTTAGTCCGTTCAGACGAACGGGACGGTTATCTTAATTTCACCCGGTCCTATATGGATTTCCCATGGGTTTTTATTGCTGACAGGAAAACAAAACACTCAGGAAAGATCACTGAATTTTACGGGCAAAAGGTTTCTGTGGTGGGCAGTTATTCCATTGCAGCGCGATTGCCTCTCCTGTATCCGGGGCTGGACATTGTTAAGGTGGACAACCAGATGCAGGGGCTTTTGTCCGTTGCCCGGGGCGAAACCGCTATTTTTATCAACAATGCTGCCCAGGCCGCATACCAGATTAAGCGGGCCAGTTTAAGTCAGCTGGAGATTGCAGGCATTTTGCCGGAAATAGATTCCGATCTTCACATGGGTGTGAGAAAGGATTGGCGCCTCTTGGCCGGGGTCCTTGATAAAGCCCTGGCATCCCTGACGCCCAGGGAGACCGCGGCCATACACAATAACTGGATCAGCCTGGATTTTGACAAGGGTATTGACTGGAAAAAGATCTTGACCTTGTTAATACCGGCTATGCTTGTTGTCCTGATTGTCATGGCGGTGATTTTGGTTGCCAATCGCCGGCTGCAAAAAGAGGTTCATATTCGTCAACAGGCCGAGGATGCGTTACGGGAAAGTCAGGCCCATAGCCGCCATCTGCTGGAGTCCGTTGGCGGCGGGGTCATTGATGTAGATACCCGGGGAATGTTGCGTTTTGCCAACGGCAATGCCCTGGCCATGCTCGGATACTGTGCCAAAGACCTTGAAGGGAAGCCGCTGCACAGCCTGATTCACCATACCAACAAGGACGGTGCAGCCTGTTTGCCGGCCCAGTGTCCTTTGTATCAGACCTATGCCAAAGAGAAAAAAAGTCATGTGTCATCGGATATCTTCTGGAAAAAAGACGGCACACCGCTTCCTGTGGAATATATGGCCAATCCTATTTATAAAAGTCAGATATTTATAGGTGCGGTGGTCTCTTTTCTGGATATTACAGAGCGTCTGAAGGACGAGCAGAAAATCCGACAGTCCCGGGAACATCTCAACTTTACCCTGCATGCGGTAGAGGCCTTCTTCTGGCAGATCGACTGCCGTGACAATACCATGTCTTATAATGATTTCTCTTTTTTTGATGACTATGAATATGGCCGGGAAGATATTCCCCGAAATTTTGACGATTATCTTTCAAAGGTTCATCCGGATGACAGGGAAAGAATCAAAAATGCATTTGAAAGGCATTTGCAGGGCGATATTGATGTGATCAACGAAGATTGCCGGATTCAGGTGAAGGAAAATTTCAAGTGGATCTGGCTCAATATCCTGGGGCGTATCATTGAAAGAGACAGTCAGGGAACGGCCCTGAAAATGGCGGGTATGGCCCAGAACATCACGGAGCGTAAGGAACTTTTTGAGGAAATTAAAGAGTCCCGGGAGATGCTTCGGATCATTTCAGAGCATACCCATGACTGGCAGGTCTGGTGGGATATTAATGACAGGCTGGTTTGGATGAACCGGGCTGTTGAACGGCTGACAGGGTATACCGTGGAAGAGTGTATGGCCATGAAGGATTATCCCTGGCGGCTGATTGATGAGCGGGACTGGGACTATTTCCGGGAAAAAACACGAAAAACCCTGCAGGGGAATGGCCGCCAGGAGTGTGTCCTGCGTATCCACAGAAAGGATGGTCTGCGGGTATTTGTTTCAGCTGCCTATGAGCCGGTACTCAATAAAAGCGGGCAGATTATGGGGCTTGTCAGCGTGGCCAAGGATATCACCGAACAAAAAGAGGCGGAACGGGGCCTGCGTCTGATGCTGCGGGTGTTTGAAGACGGGGCCGATCCCATCATCATCACAGATCTTGAAGGAATCATCCTTGAGTTGAATGAAGAGGCCGTCTCCACCTACGGTTATTCCAGAGAAGAACTTATCGGCAAAGAGATCTGGGTGCTTGTGTCCAAAGAGGCTGATTTACGGGAAAAGGCCTTGTTCCGGCGCTGCATCAACGGAGAAATTCTGAAAAATATTGAAGGGGAAAGAATCAGGAAAGACGGCAGCCGGATTCCCCATCTGTTCACTTTTTCCCTGCTGAAAAATGATGAAGGCAAACCGTTGGGAATTGCTTCCATGGCCAAGGACATTACTGAACTCAAGCAGGCGGAAAAAGAGCTGAAAGACTATCGTGACCATCTTGAAGATTTGGTCAGAGAGCGGACTTGTGATCTGGAAGAGGCAAAGCTTGTGGCTGAAGAGGCCACAAAGGCCAAAAGTGATTTTCTGGCCAATATGAGCCATGAAATCCGCACACCCCTGAACGCCATTATCGGATTTGCCCACCTTGCCCTGCGCACCGGACTTGATGCCGTTCAATGTGATTACATCAACAAAATTCAAAACGGCTCCAAAGCGCTTTTAGGGGTAATCAATGACATCCTTGATTTCAGCAAGATTGAGGCCGGCAAGCTCGGTATAGAGTCCATTGAATTCTCCCTTGAAGATGTGCTTGAGACCGTGACCGATCTTGTGGGCATCAAGGCCCAGGAAAAAGGCCTGGAAGTGGTTTACAATATTGACCCGTCAATTCCGAGTTTGCTGATTGGCGACCCTGTTCGTTTAGGGCAGATTCTGCTGAATCTGACGAGCAATGCTGTCAAGTTTACAATGACCGGAGAAATTGTCCTCGGGTGCGCACTGTCGGGCAATGGGGGCGATGATGCGCACCTGAAATTTTATGTCCAGGACAGTGGTGTCGGATTGACCCGGGAGCAGCAGGATAGATTGTTCCAGTCTTTTTCCCAGGCTGATTCCTCCACCACCCGTAAACACGGCGGAACCGGTCTTGGGCTTTTTATCAGCAAGTCTTTGGTGGAGATGATGAATGGCCGCATTTGGGTGGAAAGTGAATATGGAAAAGGGTCCACTTTCTTTTTTACTGTGCGTTTGAAGCGCGTGGATTCCGATACCATTGCTTCCCGGCTGCACTATGCCAATATTCAGCATAAGAAAATGCTTGTGGTGGATGACAATTATATATCCCGTACCGTGCTTGCCAAAATGCTGGACGCCATGTCCTTTAAGGTAATCCAGGCCGAAAGTGCGGAAGCCGGTTTTGTGGAGCTGGAGACGGCTGTCAGGAGCCGGGAGCCCTTTGATCTGGTTTTTATGGACTGGCACATGCCGGGGATGGACGGCTTGCGCGCGGCTGAAAAAATTAAGAATTCCACGCAGGAGAACATTCCTTCCATTATTATGGTATCTGCCTATGCCCGTGAAGAGGTCATGCAGCAGGCGCAACGCATCGGCCTGGACGGGTACCTGATTAAGCCGGTCTCTCCCTCCCTGCTGGCCGATTCAATCATATCCGCTTTGAAGGGTCATGTATTTACCCGTTCTGTCCGTCGCAGAATAAACGAAATTCTACCCGATGTGGGCGATATACAGGGTGCAAAACTGCTGGTAGCCGAAGACAATGAGGTAAATCAGCAGGTGGCCAGAGGGATTCTGGAAAACAACGGATTTGTGGTGGATATGGTTGACAATGGCCGTCTGGCCGTGGCGGCTGTGGAAAATAATCGGTATGATGCCGTGCTCATGGATATCAACATGCCTGATATGGATGGGTATGGGGCCAGCCGTGAAATTCGGAAAAATCCTCAGCTGCAGGATTTGCCCATCATTGCCATGACCGCCAACGCCATGACCGGCGACCGGGAAAAGGCCCTGGCCGCCGGAATGAACGATCATGTGGCCAAGCCCATTGATGTCAGATCACTTCTTGATGTGCTGCAAAAATGGGTCAGGCCTGCCGGAAAGGATATTTTACCGGCTTCAGGTCAGGGAATGTCTGCAGCAAACAAAAAAACAGATTTCGGTTGCGCCTGTGCGAGTATAGGGTGCCTGCCGGGTATTGATATTGAGGATGGCCTGGGGCGTCTGGATGGAGACTGTGAGCTGTACCGGGAACTTTTGAGAAAATTTGCAGAGAGCCAGGCCGATACGGCAGATAACATTGCACAGGCCCTGGAACGCAGTGACATGGACCTGGCCCGGCGGCTGGTCCATACCATCAAAGGGGTTTCGGGCAATATCGGTGCAAAGTCCCTGTTTGGTGCTGCAACCTTGCTGGATGCAGCCGTAAAAGAGGAAGATCTCCATGATGCCTTAGCTCATTTGCCTGATTTTACGGCCCGTCTGGGAGAGGTTATTCAGGGCGTCAATGCAATGCAGCAAGACCCGGCCACCGCCTCATCAACGTCCGGGGCGCAGGCCGGTCATTGTGAAAATCTCAGACCGCTGCTGATGAAACTTCAAGCCCTGCTTGAGGATGATGATACCGAAGCCGGCAGTGTTGTCCGGCAACTCAAGGATGAAATAGGGGCAAGTACCTCTGGTGGCTTGCTTGATGAGCTTTCCCGAAAAATCAGCAAATACGATTTTGACGAGGCCCAAGAGGTGCTCAATGCTTTTTGCAGGCATTCCGGCATTGAGCTTTAGCTGCCTGAACTGCCTTTTGACTTATTGAGCCGGGGCCACGGGATAAAGAGCCATAATTTTATTCACGGCCGTTGTTATGTCTTTTTTTCTTTCGGCGGGGT
Source organism: uncultured Desulfobacter sp. (assembly GCF_963665355.1). Lineage (GTDB taxonomy): Bacteria > Desulfobacterota > Desulfobacteria > Desulfobacterales > Desulfobacteraceae > Desulfobacter. The sequence continues at coordinate 401,775 of NZ_OY762229.1, read as the reverse complement.
CGTCATCCACAGTTCCTGAACCCACTCCCTGCCAGATCAGTTTTTTTCCGCTGCTGTCAAAGATATCACAGACCAGTGTGCCCACGGTATAATCATACTGGTGGTAGGTTGTTGTGGCAAACCCTCTTCCCCATCCCCAGGGGTGTCCGTAATAATATCCCCCAAAGCCGCCGTAGTAGTCTGTGTAGGCCGTGGTTGCCGTCTTGGTATCTGTTACCAGATACAAGGAGATTTCAATATCCCCGCCGGTTTCCACAAAAGTTATACCCCTGGATTTGAACTCATTATAGAATGCGGTTTCAATTCTTTTTTTATCAAAAGCATTGAGCAGTTCACTGCTTTTTTTATTCCATCCCAGAAATGAGTAGGTTTTGTATCCGGTAAAATCAACCGTCTTGTCAAAATCGGCTGTTACTTCTATGGCGGCGCATGCAAATGCAAGAAACGGAAGGGTCATTAAGCAGAGAAGATATTTTTTCATAAGTCCTGTCTTTAGAATAAGGTTTTATAATAAATAGAAAATTGTTTTGGCAGTTGTCAACAACGTTTATTTTACGTCACAGGCAATCCCGGGAAATATAAAAAATATGGTCGGTCAGGTCATATGGCATGGGGGGAGGGTGGTCCTGATCGGTGCTGTGCCGAAGGAATGTCCAGGCTGATGATAAAAGCCATGGCCATGAGAGCCAGGACCAGCACCACCACCCCCGGCCAGGCCCATCCATGATAAATGGTGCCGCCAATGGTTCCGGATATGCTTGACCCCATATAATAGAAAAACAGATACAAAGATGAGGCCTGGGCATGGGAGTGGCAGGCCAGCCGACCCACCCAGGCCGAAGCCACGGAATGGGCACCGAAAAAACCAATGGTAAAAATTACGATACCCAGGATCACCATCCATAAGCCAGAGCCGACTGTCAGTAAAAGACCTGTGGTCATAATGCCCAGTGCCAGGGATAGAGTGCGCCGCCGCCCGCAGGTATTTACAAGGTTGCCCATCACAGTGGAGCTGACCGATCCAAAGGCGTACGCCAGGAAAATCAAACCGACCTGGGTGTGGCTCAGTCCGAAATCACGGCCTATTAGCCGAAAGGTTACATAATTGTAAAGGGTAACAAAGCCCCCCATGCAGCAAAAAGCGATCAGATACAATCGAAGCAATCCCGGATTTTTAAGATGATCCGCCATGGACATCAGCAGTGCCTTGGGTTGAAAAGTTTTGCCGGTGAAATTCCGGGAGGCAGGTAGGCAGACGCAGACCGACAGGCCGCAGGCAAAGCAGAGCAATGCCATGGTCGAAAGAGCCCATCTCCAGCCATTAAGATCCGTAAACCAGGCAGTTAAAATACGGCCCGACATACCGCCCATGCCGTTTCCTGCGATATAAAGTCCCATGGCCGCACCTAAGGCGTCAGGTTCGGTCTCTTCGTTTAGATAGGCCATGGCTACCGCCGGCACACCGGCCAGGATAATGCCCTGCCCCAGGCGCAAAAAAAGCATGCCTGAAAAAGCGTGGTGAAGTGCTGCGCCAAGGGCCAGTATCGGTGCCAGAATCACGGCAAAAAAGATCAATGGCCGTCGTCCCACAGCATCGGACAGGGAGCCCGAGAACGGCAGCGCAAAAGCCAGGGAAAAGGTGGCAACGGATAGGGAGAGGCTGGCCATGGCTGGTGTTATACCGTATTCTTGCACCAGATTGGGAAACAGCGGCTGAAAATCATACAAAGAGGCAAAGGTGACAAATCCGGCCAGAAAAAGGGCCAGGTTGGCCAGATAGTATCGACGGCTGCCCTTGTGCATAAATTTTGTATCGTCCACTTTACCTCCCTTGCTGCGGCTGTTGTTTCTCCCCAAAGGCCTGGAAGGGAACATACTCGCCGCAGGATCATAAGTAAAATATATTGTTTTTATTTTTTGCCGAAGCCCTTGGGGTTTGGCGGGCTTCTCCCTGCAAGGCCATGTTTGGGCTGGATTGATTTTTCGGTGCTGTCTTTTTGGGGAGGAGGAGAATGAGAACTTCCGGTGGAAAAACTCAAAGATAACTGTAGTTTTGTTGGATTTTTATTGACTTTTGAATTCAGCTGCTATATACAAACTCCCCTATAACGATATGTGGTCCCATCGTCTAGCGGTCAGGACGCTGGCCTCTCACGCCGGAAACCCGGGTTCGATTCCCGGTGGGATCACCACTAATACAAAGGCTTTCAGAATTTTCTGAGAGCTTTTTTATTGGCGGATACAAAATCCGGATACAAAAAACTTTCGTACTATCTTAATAATGCTCTTTTTGTTTTGAATGGAATAACTGTTCCTGGACCACTCAAACCTTTTTCAAGCGCATCCCTGGTCGCCTCAAGCCCAAGAGATTTCAAGTATCTATTTGTTGTTGTCGGGCTTTTATGCCTTAAAATGGACTGAATCACCGATACGTCATATCCCTTATGATATAAAATGCTTGCTGTCAGGTGTCTGATGGCATGAAAACCAAAAACTTTAACACCAGCCTTTTTACAAAGTTTTTTCATAAAATGTTGCCGGTTTTGATATGGCTTCCCAAAATATTCCACACAAAAGTTTTCTTGATTCAGGCAGATAAAGACGTATGGTGATTCCTTGACGGGTCTTTCCTGCCACCATTTCACTATGACTTTTCTTAGTTCAGATGTCATGGGCAGCCAATCAAACTCTTTGGTTCCACCTTTTCTCTTGCTCGTCCAGATCCGAATCAGACTATTTTCAAAATCAATATCCTCCCAAGTCAGATTAAACACTTCTTTTCTGCGGGCTGCCAGATGAAGGAAGGTTAGCAACATCACCTGGTCTTGCCCTTTTGTTTCACTGTATATTTTCCAGAAATCTCTTTCTGGTGGTACATACCTGGGAGAACGCTTTTCTGAAAATTTATCAACCGCTTTAAACGGATTTTGGGTTTCCAGGGGAAATCCGCTGATATATTTTCGACCCCATTCCCAACCTGCTGCAAGATTTTTTCTGTCCTTATTTGCGGCATTTCCGGACCGGTTGTTTGCCTGTTCCATTAGATATCTCATTGCCATACCCGGTGTTATACTATCAGGGCTTAAATCAGCATCCATTCCTTTAAAAAGTCCGGCAAAAGCTCCTTTCTTTTCTTTGTATGTTTTTAATGAGAAATTGCTTTGGGAATAATCCAAATATTCTCCGGCCCAATCAAACAGTGTCAAGCAATCCGTGACGATCTGTTCGGTTGTTAACTTCACTTTTTCCTCCTTTTCCCATAGAACTGCTTCCCGAAAGACTTCCTTTGAGTTGTCTGGAAACAATTTGTCCTTTCTTTGGCCATTGACCATTACTGTGGCCCGCCACCTTTTCTTTCCTCTTTTCGTTATTAAACTGGGCATCAATTTTTCTCCTGATCAATTTTTCGAAAAACCTGTATTTACCGGGAGAAACTTCGATACCACCCCACCTGTTTGAATACTTGATCACAGTTCGCCGGTCAACCCCGAGAAATGTTGCAAGCTCCTCCGGTTTTATCACTCGACCATAATCTTGCTCAAGTGTGGCGTGGTTCATAAGTTTATGATCCTTCATCTCTTATGAAAGACATAGATGAGAATCATTAAAAGTAATTTTCACTTTGTCAGAAAATTTATCGAAGTCGTATTGAACTCGTCTTTTAAGATGCATTTTAATTGCGCTTGAAGCCATTTGAGGAATAGATCTTGTTTCCCCTAAATTGGGCATTAGAGCGGCACAAGCTGTTGTAAGACAGCCTGCAGCTTGGTCTATTAATGCTTTAACATTGATAAAACCGCGAACTTTGGTTTTGCGATTTATTTGAAGATCTTTTTCCGAAAATTCTACAGCTTGAACCTCAAGCCAGAATGGTGAAAGGTCGGCTCTGTCATGATGACGATTTTTTCGATCAACAACATCTACTTTATGTTGTAACCAAGTTTGTGATGAATAAGCCCAGATCCCATTCATGGTATTTTTAAGTTCATCCAGGGTTTCTATGAAGTTCTGCCCCTCTATTTTCATAGTTTTTAAGGCCTCCCTACGATATTGAAATTCAACACGGACTACAGGGGTATCAGAATCAGTGAGATCCAAATCCCACAAACGCCTGAAAAGGTCTGCTTTTGCAGTCGCTTGTCTTTCCTTTAATTCGAGCTGTTTATTGTAGACTCGGGCCACGATATTACCCCTGCCAATTGAAACACCTGAGTAAGTGGCGCCAGAATAATGTACAGATCTTTTGTTAGCTCTAGATACGATTTTCCGCATATCCCAAAGGTCAATATCTTCAATTGAGATCCCTACAAAATCGGCGGATAAATCAACACGTTTGATATGATATTTAGAGATGACAATTTCACAAGAATCAAAAAATTTTACAATTTTTTCATAAATTTCCCATGGCCCGGGAGCATGGCAGGAAATAGAACCGATTTCAATTGAGCATGTGGGCATAAAACTTGTTACAGGATAACGATTTAAAAAAACATGGACATCGCCTGTAGAAATATGAAAGGGGTAACGTTTACGCCCTGAACGATGAACATTCCAATTGCGTGAAAAGAACATGAAAGGCATTTTATCTTGATCATATTCTCTGCAAAGATCACGGACCTTTTCAATTTCATCAATTATGAAACTTTCTGTAAAATCGGCAAAAAGAGAAAGGTGAAGGGTATCTACTCCTGAATAAACTTTTTTAAGTTTTTTGGAGAGTTGGTGGGGACATGTTATATGGGTTTGTCCCCCCTCACTGGACTCCCCCGCGCTGCCGCGCGTGGAAGTTCCAATGAGGGAACGCGAAGATTCCTCACAAGAAGATTTCAACATAACGGGGTCGTCATTGCGCTTTTCTTTTAAACAAATCTGTTGACGTTGTTTCATAAAAAACCTCTTTAGAATTTGGAAATTATAAATGACTCAAACACCCAAAGAGGCTCTAAATTGACACAACTTTTAGACTAATATATAAAAGAAGCGTCCCGAGTTAATAAAGTTTCCGCAAACTCTTACTCTCTTTGGGACTCTGGCCTCTGGTTGGTGCTGGAACACCGACCAGAGGTTTTTTATGCACTCTTATTCACTAATATCCTCATCGAAATCTGGTATCGTGGCTATTTGCTTTTTAAAAGCTGCTAATTCGTCAAGTGTCCAAGATCCAGGACGTTTGCTATAAAAACCTTTTGCCTCAGTAATTTTATCATGGAGACTTATAATATATTGACTGAGTATTCCTGAAAGGGTGAGTTCAAACAATGACAAAAATTCTTTTACAATTTTTGTTTCTTCGTCTGGAAGGGTTAAAGTGTACCTGGTCTTTTTTGACATAGAAATAATCCTTTTCATTAGTATGCATAAGTACGTATTGATAAGCATATATAAGACTAATTCATACCTGTCAAGCTGTTTATATATATTTTTTGAAGATCTTGGCTGGAAATACCAGAAAAGATCATTGATAATTTCATTGAGTATGAGGCTATAGAAACGCTTTTCACGAGCTCCAGGGGGAAACCAGTGGCAATACGCTAACGCCCTACGGTTGTTGGGCTCACAAAACTACATCATTTTGCCGGATTCAGTTTTTTAATTACATGTTGCTTTTTTAGCCGGCAGAAATGATGCAGATTTTGTGACCCTGAGCGAAGCTCCAGGCCGCGGAGGCCAAGAGAAAATAAATTTTCTTTTTTTTAAAAGCTGAAAGACTGGATAGTGGCATTCGCCGAGAGAAAAGCGTTTATGGTTCTGGATAGGTTATCGGTCTGGAAAAAAAGAGTTAAATGGGACTCTTTGAAGGGCTTTGGTCTATGCTTGGTACCCGCGCTGGATGTTCCAGGCGCTTCGTTTGCTGTTTTATAATCATTTATAAACAGAAGAAAAAAGAGACACAAGATGTTTGTGATGTGCATTATGTTTAAACTTTGTAAATTTTCTAGTTTTTTATTTGTATAAAAGCTTTTTGATGTCGAGTGCTAATGTCGATAACTGATTCATCACATTAAGCCTTTGCAGGCTGAGATCTTCTCGAAATATATCTATTATTTTGTTAATTTCTTCTTTATTTTTGTTGTATTCAGAAGGCTTCATTTGAATAAATCTGTAAACTTGTTTTAATGTGGCTTGCTCTAAAAAAAGCATTTCACTAAAAGTCATATTTAGCAAGATAACTGCTTCTTTTTTATAAACGTCTTCTCTTGTTTCATTGTCAATTTCACTATCTGATATTTTTTCGAGAGCCCCTCCAAGTGTGTAAACTTTTGCAACTTGGGCAGATAATTTTTTATAAGATTCTAATTTTTGTTTGAATAATTCATTTCGATTTTTGTCGGTTGCGACAAACCAGCCAGCAATAAAGGAAGCTACAACTGATAATAATGTTCCTAAAATAGAAAGAAAAGCAATCATAGTACTCCTTAACTCTTTATTGAAACCCTGCATTTGAACAATGAAATTAAATTTTATGAATAGCCATTATGTTCGTAGTTTCAATTTTAATATTAAAATGCCAACAATATGATGTGTGGTTCTGTACATCCGCTTATTATCCAGTTTTTTTCTGAATATCCTGAAAATTTGAATGTTATCCAACCAATTCAGACAGGCTGGTCAAAAAAGATAATCAAGATTATCAAAGATTAAACATACTAAAACCGGTAATGCAAGCAGGAAAGAATATGCCCTGTTAATTTCCTTTTTCAGAAAATCAAAAATGAGAAATGCTATGGCCAACATAATGGTATGATTGAGTACTTTTTCTAAAATTATCCGACCACCGAATATTGTGTCTACCCGGAAACATTACCAGTAAATTTTATGATCCTTATTACCATTAATGGTTGAGGGCATTGTCAAAAAGCCTGCGATGAAAAAATTGTAAAAAAGGTGCGATGAATTAAAGGGCAATCAAGGTCGTTACAGCAGTAAAACGTCTTTGGCGGAGCAGGTGCACAACTGGTGATGTATTAATTAATACCGGATACAAATACGGATACAAAACGCTATGTATTTCATGTGTTTTTTTATTCCCCTTGTAACGAAAAACCAGGGGTTTCAGTGTTTATGGGGTGGTATTAAAGTCCTCTCACGCCGGAAACCCGGGTTCGATTCCCGGTGGGATCACCACATTGATAATAAAGGCTTTCAGCGTTTTTGCTGGGAGCCTTTTGTTTTTGTGATTAATGATTTTCCAACCCTATTTCCAACCTTTGATTATAAAATCAGGGTAAATACAGGTAAACAACTTTCGATCCAACCACCTCATTTTAATTTTGATAGGGGTGAATACCGGGAAGGGTTTCAGTTTTTTATTACCCTGCCGCGGGTAATTGGTCCCTGGAAACCTTTTAATTATCCATTAACATCATAAATAGATCCTTTGGAATTATCTGCCGGCACGAGCCCGCCTGATGCATGAATATAGCGACGGTCAGGATTTTTTCTGCGATCTTTCTTAAAGGACAACGTAACAATCACACCTTCTCTGACACTTTTTCTGCGGTCATACGGCTTATTGCGCCGCTCTTTCTTACGGCCCGGGACCCCAGCATTGAATCCCATTCTGTCTTTGGAATCTATTCTGTTTTTGGTCCTTGTGTTGGTAATTGATATTATTTTAGCGATCATAATAACATCCTTGGATATATCCAAAAGATAGCAATCATGGGTTGAATTTCAACACTTAAAAGGGATAGTTGACACAGCGCCACCAACGAGGGGTATCATATCACATGACACCCCTCTATTCCGTTACGGGAAAATCCCACAACGATACACTCCCCAAAAATGGGGAGTCCTCCCAGGCGTCGCCACAGATATATTCAGCCGAATTTTCGGCCAATCTTCTGTATCCAACCTCCTCAATAATGTTTCATAATAATTGATTTTTCGTATCCTCAAACGCAAGTATAATCTTATATATATTGATAATTTTTGAGGCGTTACGACCCCCCTTGATCTAAGCCTTGGGAAGTAGGATGAAATATGCCAAGGGGCTCTATTTAAAGAGCAACCCAAATGCTAACTACTAACCCTTAACCCTTGAAAGGAGGCGATGTGATGGAGGCTATTTTTGCATTAATCACAATTGTACTTTTGATTATCAATTGTACAGTGAATCTAATTCGACTCATGGTCGAGTTAGTGAAACTCTAAGATTCAAGAGGGGGCCGTAACTTTCCGCCACACAAAAAGCCCCCGGCGAACCAGGGGCGTGTGGGTCAGGTTACACTATTCGGACTTTATAAACCGGGCCAGACTATCCCAGGATTCAAAACCCCCAATCAAACATCAGTTGCACCAGGCTATCAAATGATTTCCCGGTCAGATCCACCATTCTGTCAATGGCTTCTATTTGCACGTCGGCCAGCTCCACCGTCTCGATGGACAGGTGTGGGCGTTCTCCCAGGCGCTTGTAAAGAACACGCTCAACGGCATCCTGGACGGCCTGGTTCAGTTCGTCGTCAAGATCAATGTTCCCGTAACTGGTTTCAATACTCTGCATTGAGGATGTCTGTTTTGCTATGGCATATCTGATTTCGTCTTTATCTGTGGAGTTGGTGGTATCAAGCATGAGTGGCCCCCTTTCCCCAATTCCCGATTTCCCCGGCAAGCTGATTCAATCCAGCCAGATTAGATAGACAATCCATACCAACCCCGGCGGTATAGGCTTGATAGGCCCGAACAAAAGCCTTGTGCCACCATTTGAGATCAGCCTCAACCACATATGCCGCCCATGAGCCGTATTTCCACCTGGTGGTCATCAAATGCCGTGTGATCGGATCATCGAATTCAGGCATAATCGCTTTGCCGTATCTGTGCAGGTGGTCAAGAATCTTCCCAGCCTCGATCTCTGCCCGGTCTTCAATCGGGATATTCCCGCTTGCCGAATCAATGACCCGGATGAAGTCGCCCACCGTGGGCATGGTGTTGAATCTATGATTTTTCAAAAGGAGTGTGGCCGCCTGGGAGATCTGATCGATACTGAATTCTTTCAGGGCTTCAAAGCGCATCCTTAAACCGTTCGGGGTAAGGTTCGTGCCCGGGTAGTTCTCAGCAAGGCCGAACATGATTTCACTGAACTGTTTGCCGTCGGTTTCAGGTATCATGCCATCACCTCCTTTTGCCCTTCGCAATAGGCCACAAAGTCAAGGCAGGCGGCAAGGTTGGCATCCATTCTCCTGGAGCCGGTGACAAATCCATTGTGGAACCCACCCCTAGGCATCTGGCCCCATGTGAATCCCTGGGCACTCTGTTCCAGTATCGAATCAAGATACCCGGCAGCCCTATAATGGACCCCGAAATTTGAACCGATTGCTAAGAGACACTTGACGTGCTAAAAGCCCGGTTCGATTTTCACCAGACAAAGGAGGTCCATGAGAAAGAATTACAGCGGCAAGTTCAAGGCAAAAGTTGCAGTTGAGGTGATTAAGGAACAAAACACGATTTCTGAGCTGGCATCTAAATACGAAGTTCACCGATCATTGCTGACCAGGTGGAAGAAGGAGGCTCTGGAGGGGCTTCCCAATCTCTTCTCAACAGCCCAGAAGGACAGAAAGGAAAGTCACGACACACAAAACCTGATAGAAAATTTATACAAACAGATCGGTCAGCTCAGCGTTGAGAATGACTGGTTAAAAAAAAAGGTTGAGAGAATCAGTAGCTGACAGAAGGCGCCTGGTTGACAAAAAACATCCTGAGATCAGCATTACCAGACAGTGTGAACTGCTGCAAATTTCAAAAGGGGTCCTGTATTACAAGCCGAAGCTTGTAGATTCATATACTCTTACCCTGATGGATCTGTTGGATGAGCAGCACACCAGGACCCCTTTTTACGGGAGTAGGCGGTTGACCGCTTACCTCAAGGCCCTCGGCCATCCGGTTAACCGGAAACGAATTCAGCGGTTGATGAAACTAATGCGGATAGAAGCCATCTATCCTAAACCCCAAACTACAAAAAGGAATGAAAATCATAAGATATACCCATACTTACTGAAAGATGTCGTCATTGACAGGCCGGACCATGTCTGGAGCACAGATATTACCTATATCAGAATCGGGAACGGCTTCATGTACCTGACTGCGGTGATAGATTGGTTCAGTCGCTACGTGCTGTCATGGCGGCTCAGCAACACCCTTGAAAACACGTTTTGTATAGAGGTCTTGGAAGAGGCTCTCTGCCTTTCTAAACCTGAAATTTTCAATACTGATCAAGGCAGTCAGTATACCTCATTGAAATTCTTGTCTATTTTGAAAGAGAGGGAGATTCGAATCAGCATGGATTCAAAAGGGAGAGCGCTGGACAACGTTTTTGTTGAACGATTATGGAGAACCATCAAGTATGAGGAGGTTTATCTGAAGGATTACCGGACAATGAGGGAGGCTCAGAGCTCCTTAAAGGCCTTTATTAACTTCTATAATAAGGAAAGGCTGCATCAAGCCCTGGGGTACAAGGCGCCAGCATCCGTTTATCGAACCGCTTGACGGAAATCCATATGCCCCCGGCGACCCTACGGGGTATTATTCCGCGCTAAGGCGCGGGGATTGGATTTATCGCATTAAGGATGGATGCATGGGAAAGAGCAGCATACATGCTTGTACACTGCTCTCATGCTTCCATCACCAGCTACGGCGCTCGGGTTGCTTCCCAGCATTGCCCTATCCTCCGAGCTGGCGGACGGAAAATATCATAGGAGGGAAATTTTTCAACAAAAAAAAGGACAACAAAGCCATCGGTCCCGTCGGAAGAAGGCGGGTTTCAATCTAAAAAATGTAGCTTAAAAAATGTCAAAATCAGTCTTGACATGGGGTCCACTTCATAGGCAACGGCCTCCTCAACATCCTTTGCGGGGTAGTCAACGATGGCTTTATTCACAAAGGTGACCACCATGGGGCTTTTGTGTTTCTCAGGGATAAGATTTAAAATGGCATTGGAGGAACACGACGACGGCAACGGCATGGGTATGTCCTGATCACAGATGGCAGGTACCGGTTCAGATTTCGGCGTAGTAGTCGTTGTTACCCTCAGTCTTTGTTTAATATCATTTGTTATTATAGGAGCGGTTTCCTTGATTACGGTTTCCCGCATGTGGTTTTCCGTAATGTCGGCAACCTCAATATGGGCTTTCTTAGCGTTGATTCCCGGCTCAGGCTCCACCAGGGATGGGGGCTCTTGGATGATTGATTCAGGTTCGGGGTCCAGAATGATGACATCGTTCTCCTCACCTGCCACCACACAGGGTTGCTCTGGTGCCGGTCGATCCCCGCAGGGTTTAACCCGGCTTTCATGGATGATATACTCAACCCCAATTATCCGCCCGTTCTCATGCCTGGAAACTTCTCTCTGGATATATCCGGCCTCTTCAAGTTCACGGATCGCGGACCTTATGGCCATCCTTGCCGGTCTTCACGAGGTAATTGACGTTAAGGTTCCACTTGTCCGGTCTTGACAACAGGCGGGCAAGGGTTCCCCTGGCCTTGTCGGAAATGGTTTCGTCCAGCAGGAACTCATTGGGCAATTTTGTGTAGTTGGCTCTTTTTTCTGTTCTGATAATCATTTGGCCACCCTCCTTTCTCCCGGAAACTGGATCACATCTGCCAACTGAGAAGGATCTACCTTGGCAGAAATAGAATAGGCCTTGTTATAGATTTCTTCGATTTGCCCTGTTGCGTGTTCGAGCTCGAAAAAACTCTTTTCGATAAACTTCATGTTGTTAATCAGAGCAAAAAACGAATTGTCTCTTGGGAAAGCAAGATGCTGTGCGCACGCTCGTGCAGTAGCACAAACCATGCGGAAATCCTCATGGCCGTCATCATGAAGCCGTTTGGCTTGCTGCCTCCATGTGGATTGTTTGTAGGATGTTAGTTGAACGATAGGCGTGGTGGAATTTTGATTTGGTTTCATTTGCCCACCTCCTTGTCCGCCCGGCAAGAAAGAACTGCACGGACCTTGTCAAAAAGCCGGTCTATATGGTGGCTTTCCTCCCAGGTCATGGCAGGGTTAAGTCTTTTAGGTGCGGGAATGTGGGCCTGCATAAATGACAGCAGGGTCCGGGCTTCGGTTGGGGTGATTTGTGATAGGGCTTGGTGTTCCATTGTAGGGCCTCCGTGGATTTGTGAGTAAGCCCTTTTCATTTGACCAAAAACAAAAAGGGCAACATAGGGGTTGGTCAACCGGTCCACGGAACCGGCATACCCGAAGGTATCCCCCATGCTGCCCAATATAGACACATGGAACGAAAAAAAGCGTTCACATAATAATGTAGACGCCTCTTCGCGTCCGTGGTTCCCGGTGACCAAACCGGCATCCCTGAATTTGCAGGAATGGTTTACATTAGCCGGGTCTGTGGGATGGTGTCAAGGAATTATTTTGTGGCTTATATTTTCCGGATTATGATCCACAAATACCTTGGTGCTTAGGTCCGGGCTTATTTTCCTGGAAAACGCCGGCGGTGATCCCGGCAATGGGGAGGGGTATATAAATTGGGGGTTTTAATCCACCCAAAAAACAGACTTCACTCTGGCAGTAGGCCTCTCTGCAAACGTCTCGGTTTGATCTGCCGGATTTTGCATGCCAGGCCCTCAATAACAAAAGTAGTCAACGCCTTTATTATCAAGGGTTGCACACCACATAAATAGACAAATTGCTCGCTTTTTTTTGGGGATTCAAGCAGAGGCAGGATTATATGTAAAATTTTATGTTGCATTTTTCATCAGGGGGTGATTAGTTATTCAATAATCTTTATTTTTGTAGGATATATCCTGTAAGGCCTCAAGAGAAATGGTGAGAGTACACATTTTCTCAGAATTTGCCATTGGATATAAGAGGATAGGTGATAAACAAACCTACAAATCATATTGTTTAAAAATATAGGGAAAAAACTATGAAAAAAATCCTGATAATGATTGCGACGTCGTTATTTTTATTTTGTTGTGCAGGAAAGTCACAGATCGCACCATCGTATACGTTTAAATTATCCAAAAAATCAGGTGTCACGAGTACTGTTGCTGAAACTCCAATGATAAAATTAACTCGCCACCCCACTAGTGCAATAGAGGTAAAAGAAGGGTCAGTTATTCGCTTGTCTTTAGATTGTGCGTACTTAACAGAATTAGATGAAAAAAGTGCAACTAGTAAGGGCCAGGTTGGAAATAGAGAATTGATGCTTTATGCGATGATATATAAAAATGGTCAATTCTTAAGGTATTCAAAAATCACTGATCTTGCAGAACATATGGCAACATACCAACCAGTTGTTGTACAAAATCAGATATTTTTTACAGAAACAATTGATACTAATTACCACATTATATTAAAAGGATATGAGGTAGATACAAAAGCTTTAGTGAAAGCATTGAGGAGAGTTAGGTCGACAGATATAACTAGCATTGAAAAATCAAGTTTTTCACCCGGGGATACATTTCTAGCAGGCTTCAAAGATATAGTCTTTGGCGTGTTTGATGTTGTGCTTTCAGTAACAGGCAAATCGTTAGATGACTGGGCAGCCAATTTAAATGCAACAAAGGTGTTTGAACATTCAATTTATGTAACAAGTAGGATGAAAGATGACGAAACAGACAAACTGTTAATTCTTGGATCAGGAAAAGTTGATTACTTCGTAAATAAAAACGCAACAACGGATGCTGATATTAATCAGTATGTTAGGGAAAATATCACTATGCTTGAAGCTAAAACATTTCTTTCAAAAGATTTGATTGATGGTACAGACAATATTTTATCTAAAGCGCCATATTTGATTCTCACAGCAGAAAGATTGACAAACCAAACAAAACAAGAAAACTAAGCAAATCGTATTTTTCAAAAAGGTTTCTTGTTACTGGAAAACAAGCCGTTCATAGGCTCCGTTAATACATTATTATCCGTCTTTTCGATAATTCAACAGGAAGCAAAATCAATTTTATAGAACATACTCCTTCATTTTAGGCGGTCCAAAATCGACTATTTGTGATCTGTAATTGCCTAAGCACTTATGGTATCATTGGTCACCCAGGCCTATTTGAAACTATCATTCAATAACAAAAGCATTGTGGGGTAAATAATTTTGATTTGCTGGTCGGTATTAAGCTGTGCCTAAGTCTTAGCCTACCCGCCGCAATACCCTCCGGTACCTGAGCCGGGTTAGGACCTTTGCCGTGGAGACTGTGGCGCGCAGCTATTTTTTCATGCTGATCTGCTTCCGGTTGAATTTGATTTTTTCATGAGATACCGGCTGGAAGCTATACCAACGCATCAGGATATCAGCGTTCTGGATCTCACCGTGCTTGTATGCCTCCACCAGGATGAATCTTTGCAGTTTGGATAATTTTGCGCTGTTCATTTTCTTCTCTGCGCGCTGGTGGGCTACTCTCAAGGAGCCATCGTTCATTCCTGTGCTTTCTGCTACTTTTCTGGATGCCTCCCTGACAGGGGTGGCTTTTTCGATCTCATTTTCAACGGCGGCAACAGCTTCTTGTGTGGTGATATTGTTGCCAGTGTTGCCGCCATCTACCAGCACCGTTGCTGGGTTTTAGGCTGGTGTATCATTTGATACGCGGTTAATTTTGTTGGCCTTATTGGTAATGGTCATAGGATTAACCCGAGTCTCAAAATACTTCTCAACCTCAGCGGCAACAGTCCGGCCAATCTTCCGCAGGCTGGCCCCTGTGTCTTTCTTTGCTTCCAAGGCCCATGGAACCAGCCCTGGGCAATTTGTATTCGGTTAAAGAGCCATAGCCGACCGTTGCCGACGTTTGCGTTTCTTCCTGTACGGTTTTGGAGTCCGGTTCATAATCCCCCCGGCTGCAAACCGCAGGGCCTCTAAAGCGGGAAACTTCGCATGAACCATGGGGTCTCTAAGATCATCGAAAATTATTTTTTGGAGTTGCTGAAAACAGATTGATTCTTTGGGAATCTCCAGTAATCCGGTTTCTATCTGGTGGCGGATCTCATGAAACCCAACTCCAAAGTTTTCAGGGAAAGGCGGCATGCACAGAGAACCTTTTACCTGTATATTTTGATGTTTAAAATCCCAAAACGCTTCAGCAAATTCACGCCGGCCAGTGGACTGGCTATCACAAAAAATATCAGTGCAGCCTATGTGCCCGAGTTCATCCGATAATTTTGAGAACATGGTTGACAGAGACTCTTGGTATTCTGTCTCAGCAAGAAGCACCAGCGGCCCCCGGACATATTCTCCGCTATCCTTGTACGGATTAAATATTTCGCCCAGGATCACGCTAAAGCCTGGTGAGCCTTTTTCAGGCCAATGCAAACCTGCTGCAACCTGGGCATAGTTGTTTTTAGATTCTTTGCTGTCCTTCAATACCTGGTGTGTGATGATACCCCGATCATCCTGTTTTGAGTTTAAAATGGTGCCAAAAATCATAATTACCTCTTAAAGATATGGAAATATCCGCCCGGACTTATCTTCCGGTGCAAATGTCAGGCAAAGCGCGTCTGCCTTGTCTGGACTACGTTTTAACAATTCTCTCATTGTGGCCTTGGGCATGACCTTGATTTTGCCGTTTACGATCTCATAGGTGGCAACCATGAGTTCTTCCACAACCCCTTCATCAGGTGGCAGCATGGCCCCAGAATCCGTCCGCAGCCATTCCCGGCAGGCCCACCAAAGCTGATCGCGCAGGATGTGAAACTCTCCCATCTCGGTTGATTCTGTTGGCCTGGATGCCACTTTAGTGGAATTGGCAACACAGCTATTTCTTTGCATGGCAGGCGCAACACCAGCACCGATACCAGTGCCGTCAACATTGCAGTATTGAACAGATCTGCCTTTATATTCTGCCGTGGCCCGGTCCGCTGTGGTCATGGTGTCCACCCCTGCCCATGAGATAAGGCGCTCAACAAATCCGCCATACCTAAAAGCTGCCACGTTTGAATCAGCACCGAACTCGGCCACGTCCAAGCCCATTATTGCCTGGGTGTATGCAGGTGGGGTTTCCCCATGCTCCAGAACATAGGCATCCCATCTGGCCCGGGCTGCGTTGATCCATTCCTTACTGATTAACGCCGTTGAACTCTGCGCCGGGTATTGCCCCAAGACCATTACTGAAAAGACCGGTTCCATAATTTTGTACCAGCCAGGATTCAACGGCGGGAATGGGACACCGTTCTGTTTGGTACCAACTTCACCCACCAGGAAATCAGGCAGTTGAAAGCATTCTGAATCTGGCTGTTCTCCACTTGCCAGTGGGCGGCACCATTGGTTTATTCTTCGGACAGTGATTTCTCGGGTAACGGCACCGGGAATTCGGTCTTCTCCCGAAATTACGTTTGGATGGTTGAAGGCGCTCAGACTCACCACATTTGCCCGGCCATCCCGTTCCATCCGGTAGACCTCCCCGGATTCCGACCTGGGGTTAAACATTACCAGGAGCCGGCCATGTCCACCAGACAGGCAGGATTCAATGGCGGTGTAAACCTCATCTGGAATGGCGTCGCCTTCGTCCAGAATAAAAAGCAGATAGGGCGCATGTTTACCTGAAAACTTTGCCTGGCGTTGAGCCTCGGTGCCTGACATTGGGATAGTCACGCCTGTGACAAAAGATTTAGCAGATCGTTCAATATGAAGGCTTTTCATGGTATCTTCCTTGAACAGATCCGGGTGTTTCTCTGAAAGGCTTCCGATTTCACCCCACAAAAGCTTTTTCAGGTTGGATTCCGGCGGAGCTGCCGCCGTGTACACCTGGCAATCAGGGAAAGCCTTATAAAACCAAACAGCAACCCGGGCCGCAGCATGGGTTTTTCCGGTAGCATTGGCAGACTTGGCAATGGTGATAGCGTAGTCCCTGACGGACTCCATCATTGTTTTGACGTCATCCGTGAAGGTTTCGTTCAGGACCTGTTCACCAAATTTAACCGGATCCTGCTGGTAGAGAGCAAACGTCCCCGCGTCACCATTACCGAACTGTTGATTCAGTGAATTTAACAGCTGATCGAATAGCGCGTTTTTCGTTGAGTCTATGAATGATCTTTGCTCTAACATCTGGTGAAACCTCTCCGATTGTCTGTAATATTTCCTGTTGAAATTCTTCCGCTGCTTTTAGGTCATAAAGTGCCTGGAAGATTTCAAGCTGCAGCTTCATTTGTCCCCGGATTTCGGCCATGGCTTTCAGGGCCAATTCCCGGGGATCTTTGAATTTAAACTCTGTGACATCAATCTCTTCATCACCTACACGGACTTTCCGGGTTTGGCATTGGGATTCCAAGATTTGAAGGGCTTTATCATCACCCCGGCCCCAAGCCATGCACAGATCTAAAAGTTCATTGGCATAACCGTTTATCTTTTGCAGCTGGGCCATGGCATCAAGTTTTTGGTCCACACATTCTTCAACCTTTTTGGCAACAACTGCCCGGGTAGTTTTTCCCCGTAGTTGTTGCAAGCGTGTATTTACAGCTTGCCGGCTGACACCCAGTCTTTTAGCTGCGGCTGCTTGACTCAATTTTTCCCTGTCAATTAACCGTAACAGCTCGCGATCATTGAATTTCAATTCTGCCATACTTGACACCTGTTTGACGGTTGGTTGACATTAATATTGGATATCCTGCGTGGATTTAGTTTTCTAAGCTTATCCACCAAAATGCCATAGGCATGAACAGCCGGTCCTTGGCGCCCAATGGCATGGACCGACATTCGGGCTTCCAACAAAATCTTTTCATCGAACTTTTCCAGAAGTTGGTCTTTGAGTTCTTCAAACCACTGCCAATTCTTTTCTTTTCTCAAATCGTCGTTTGCCTTGTTGCGATCCGCTCTTGCCTGTTCCAGCCAGGACCCCAAGATCGGCAAAGCGGCCTTATAAATCGCTGCCTGCTGTTTGAGATCTGACATGTTATCCAGGTGTTTTTCAAGGGTCTCCTGTTTGATTTCGCCCAGGATAATTTTGGCCGCAAGCTCCGGTGTTTCTGCCTCAAGCTGTTTGATCTGCCATTCCAACCGGGTGATTTCAGCTTTTGCTTTTTCCAAGCCGGTGGTCATGTATTCAAGTTCTTTTTGGGTTGTCTCCAAGTTGCTTTGGGCCTGTTTGATTTTTGCTGTTTCAGTCATCTTGACTCCTTTTAAAATGTGTAAATCTTATTTTTGCGGTTGTTTTTGGATGGCTTCAATAAGGTCGTTCAGATTGCTAAAAACTGCATTTCCCACGTCCATGATGCGGCCATCCGGCCTTTGGATATACCTTGCATTTTTGATCATCCCACTTACAAGCAGAGGGTGTGCCTTAATCCCGCCGTTGTCTTGCATGACAATCCAACCAAGCACCGGCTCTGGCCGGAAATCTGGCACAACATTTTCTATTTCGATAAGGGCAGACCATCCCGGCTGGGCTGAAATGACGTTTATGATTTGTGTTGCGTCAGTCATGTTTGATTCCTTTTTTTAATTCGAGCGCCCCTTGGGCCGCTCTTTTTTCGAATCGGGCAGCCTTTTAACGGATTTTTGGGCAAGCTCGTTTAATTTTTTAGATGAAATTTTATACAGGGCAGGCAGCAAATTTCCGCCGGCGGCCTGATCTTTTGCCAGCTCAAGGTAAGATTCGATAAACTCTTTACGCCACCAAACTAACCCAGGGTCCTTGACAGCCATCGTGTCCAGCTTCTGGAAAGTCCAGCGGTGTGTCATCAAGTATGTTGTTGTTTTATCGTAAAACAGCGGCTCTGCATCACGGCCCCACTCTTTCAAGGTCTCAAGGACTTTATCAGCCTCAAGGCCAGCTTTCGTTTTAACACTAACGGACCCGTTGTTTTGGGTGTTTACCGCATCGATAATCTCTTTTGTTGTGGGCACTGCTGGGAAATCTTTTTCCCTGTGTTTCAACAGCCAGGTGCCAGCTGCTGTTATTTGTTCAATGGAAAATTCCTGCAGGGCCTTGAATCTCATTTTAAGATTATCTTCTGAGATTTTACCTCCAAAATCCTCGGCAAGACCCCACATCACTTTTGAAAACATAGCCAAGTCTTGTTTGTCATTCTTCATAATCGCTCCTTCCCATCATCCGTTCTATAAAACTGGCACATGCCTGCTTGTTTTGCTCCGATCTGCCAACTGCACGGCCGCTATTTTGTTGTCCCTTGGAAAAATATTCTGGCTTTGGTTTAAGCCATTCTTCTTCCATGGTTTTATCAAGACATTCGATAGGGTCCAGGCCAGCCCGTATAAGATCACCGACACTGGTTAGCAGGCCATCAATCCCCTTTGTGGTTTTGTATCGCTTTACAGCCGGGAAACTCATGCGGTATTCAACAAACTCTATGAGCTTTTTTTGATATTGAACGAATGAAGTGCCCTGAATTTTTCCAATGAGATATTTTTCAAATTCTTTTTTCTTGGAAACGGTTCCCCCCTGGGGGGTAAGGGGGGATATTATTATGTTCTTTTCATTCTTATTATTCTTATCATTCTTGTTTGTGTACCCTTTGGTGTTCTTTTGGTGTTCTTCTGTTGTACCCTCTGCGGTTCTTTCTGCTGTACCGTCTGTCTGATATTGGTCATAATTTATAATGGAAATTAAAGATGTTACGTTTGATTTTTGTTGTTCTATCTGCTGTTCTTTTTCGAGCCATTTCAAAAAGTTTCGTACCTTCTTTCTTGACCACTTCCACCGCTTAGATAAAGTCAGTTCTGAGCGTGCTGTCTGCCCCCTGTTGACGCTGATTTCAACGCCTCGAATCCAAACGGTTCCAGGTTTATGGTTTGCCAAAGCAATGAGATCAACCCAGGCCTGGGGCTTACTGAAGGGCTCCGATACCCAGAAGTCAGATTCTGCTAAGCGGCGATATATTTTGAACCAGCCCCTATCCATTGAATTAGTCTCCGACCTGACCCAGAAACATATTGATAAAATACTGCTGGCCCTTGCCAGTTACCTTGGATGTCTTTGTAATCCGGGTTGAATCGTCGGGGTTGACGATGGTACGTTCTTTAATTTCAAACAGGCCAAGCTCCATTGATCGCTGCGTGGGCATATTGAAATCACTGCCCTTGCGCTGGATGAGATAACCGTTCTCACGCAACCAAACGAAAAGCCTATTTTGCCCGGTCTGGATGCCGTTCTGACGCAAAATTTTTGAGAGTTCGCCCACCAAAATGGAAGAGGTCGAGGCTGATACAGCATCCGCGAACAGGACCTTGGGCTGCATTGTTTTATTGGCAACTTCAAGCGCTTTGATACGGGTGTCACGCCGATTAAGTGTGTCCTGGGCCACCAGCAGCGCCCGGGCCATGATTTCGTCATCGGTATCTTTGGCACCAGCTGCGATGTATCCACCAGTCTTTCGAATAGCGGGAAGAACATCATGGGTTACCCAGCGCTTAAATATTTTAGCTTCCGGTTTGCGGGATCGCAGTATCAAGCTGTATAATCCAGGTTCATTAATAATGGTCAATTCCTGGGGACCACCAGGGGTGCCAATTTTATTGGTACCCTTTTCATCATCATCCAGCTTTTTTATTGCCATGCTGACGTCTTTGATACTCAAAGCCCGGCATACATCCGTTGCCACCCACCAAAGGGTGCCATCTTCATGGTCAATGCTTCTCAAGGAACCAAATTCTTCATGAGTATGAACGTTGGGTTCACGATCACGGCCCAGGTTATCAATCAGGCGCTGTTTGCTCATTTGACAGTTTGAAGGGTGACTGCTATTATTCTGGTACATCGTTACTTCATCTCCTTTCCCGGCGGCCAGGCCGGGATTGGTGCTTGAGGCCTATGCGGACAAGTAAACACGGTTATTATCCAGGTATCTATCGATAGCTTCGTCCTCGTACATGGGCTTGCCGCCCACCATCACATAGTCCGGACCCTTGCGCTGGTGCCTCCAGTTATAAACGGTCTGAATTGCCACACCGAGATATGCAGCGACTTCTTTTGTGCTTCGGAGTTTTTTTCCTTTACCGAAATATCCAGGAGTTACATTATCCATAGTTTAAGTCCTTTCTCTTTTAGGGTTCTGCCGATTCTTACCGGCCTTTAATTGAAACCCTGAAGATCTTCAGTTTTGGGTAGAGCAAAATTTTTTAAAAAATATTACCAGAGGCAGAAAGACTTAAATAGCACGGGATTTAGCGAGAAAAAAATTTGGAGAGTTTACGAAAAGACCTTCAAAAATGGAAATGAAGATCTTTAATTTTTATAAAGACCTTCATTTTTATTATCGACGAGAAGTGTTATTTATGGGAAATTGTAGCAGGGTTATTATTTTGAAAATCCTTGATTGTTTCTTTTGCTAAATCGCGTTTTGAAAACAACTCTGCAACTTCGGACTTCGTTAGAAAACCTTTTTCAAATCCTTCTGAGGCTAACTGTTGAATTCTTTCAGACAAGTGGTTTTTTTCTTTGTCAGTAAATGCTTTTTCCCATTTCTCCACAGTGCTAAAAAAAAGATCTCTAAAGCTATTTTTATCTTTAGATCCTATGTCTTCAGTATCTTTATATTCAATCTTACAGTTAAAACCATAGATGCCTTTTCCAGCACCAGAGACTCTTTCTATCAGTTTGAAGCCATCAGAAAAATTAACACTGAAAGTTGTTGAAAGGAATTTCAATAGTTTTTTGTTCACGTTATAAACTTGTTGTTTATCATTTTGCTCCGGGGCATACCAATAATAGTTCGGGGGATTTTGCAACACAGCAATAAAATTATCCCATGTTTTACGTTCTCCACCTTTGCCACTTTCTCTAAACCCCAATGCAGTCATTTCAACATTCACTTTGGCTTTTCTTTTTTGCTGTATGCTTATCTGGGAATCATTTTCGTACCGGATGGTAATATTTTTTACAAATTCATCGGCTTCTATACGTGTTTCCTCTGCAACTTTCCTGGCTGGCGTTCCTTTTTCAACTTCCCTTTTAACTGCGGCCACGGCTTCCGGCGTGGTTGTTTTGTCCCCACTGTCCCCACCCTCATCCCCCGCCGTTGTTAGGTTTTCGACGGGTGGCACATTTGTGCCAGCTTGCGTCCGCCTGGCTCTTTCCTTAATCGTTCCAGGATTCACCTTAGTCTCAAAATACCTCTCAACCTCAGCAACCACGGTCCGGCTAATCTCCCGTAGGCTGGTGCCGGTGTCGCTGTTCAATCCTTTTTTGACCTGCCGAGACTCAGCATTGTACTCCGGCAAAGAATGAGTCAAATTACCCTGCAAATCCATTAACTCCTGGGTTTCATATTTAAAAGCTTCCAGCTCTGGAAAAAGTGGAATCTCTGTATCTAAATCAAGATATGATGGAAGAACTGTATCGCCACCTTGGATGAAAAAACTCCATTCCCTTTTAAAGCGTGTCCCTTCGGTAAGCGTGCATGAAATAATCATCCCCGGGTGATACTATCGGTTCCAGCATAGACATTGCAAAGGAGAGAACCGATGAACAACCAACCATTAACAAACGAACAATCAGCCGCATTGGAAAAAGCCCAGCAACTTTTTTCAAATTGGCGAAATAGTAAAACCGGACGGCCCCGTATATCGGATAATCTATGGCAAACCGCAGCAGATCTTTACCACATCCAGGGTATGAGTATAAATAAGATTGCCCGAGGCTTGGGACTGAATTACACAGCACTTAAAGAAAAAATTATTGACATGCCTCCTGCTGAAATTAATCTGCCTGCAGACGATGAATCTTCCATGTTTATTGAAATGGTATCCCTGCCGGAGAGTTTCAACTGCGTTATAGAAATAGAAAATCAAACCGGCATAAAAATGCGCATGTGCTTCAACGGCAGGGCAGATCCTGCAGTGATCAGTCTTGGCAGATATTTACTAGCTGGTGCGCCATGATCCAGGTCACACCACATATGCGGATACTGCTTGCTCCGGAGCCCGTAGATTTTCGAAAAGGAATCGACGGCCTGGCCAGTATATGCCGAAAGGTCCTGCAATCAGATCCCTTTTCAGGATACCTGTTCGTATTTATTAACCGAAGACGAACGGCCATCAAGGTTTTATGCTATGACAGCCAGGGGTTCTGGCTTTGCCAAAAGCGGCTCTCCAAGGGGCGTTTCAACTGGTGGCCCAAAAGGGATCAGTCTGCCGGCCGGTGTCTTGAAGCGCATGAGCTTCAGATGCTGCTTTGGAATGGTGATCCGTTTCATACCCGGGCTGCTCCCGTATGGCGAAAACTGTCCGTATAAATTTTTCAGCCGGTTTCATTTTTCACTTGCGTTCCACGGTATATTTCGGCATATACGGTGGTTATGGACAACGACATTGTACTCACATACCGTGGCAGAAGCGCGACTAAGGCTGATATTGAATTTATCAGGCTGTTGATCGACGACAATCCCACAGCAAGCCGCCGCGCTCTGTCACAGATATTGTGCCGGGAATGGAACTGGGTTCAGGCCAACGGCAGCCTTCGTGATATGATCGCCCGGGGATTTATGCTTGAACTCCATAGAAACGGGCATATTAATCTTCCGGCCAGAAAACACAACCCGCCCAACCCGTTTTTAAACCGCAAAAAGCCGGAACAACCGGAAATCGATCAAACCCCGGTGACGATGACGCTCAGGGAAATAAGCCCCCTTGATATTGTACTGGTAAAAAACACACCCAATGAACCTTTATTTAACAGCTTGATTGAGCATCATCATTACCTGGGATATTGCCATCCTGTGGGAGAGCAACTTAAATATATGGTCTTTGCCGACAAACGGCCGGTGGCATGTTTTTCATGGTCATCGGCACCCCGGCATATCGGTGCCAGAGACCGACATATCGGCTGGAAGAAACAGCACCGGGATCACAACCTTCGCTATATCGCCTATAACAGCCGGTTTCTGATCCTGCCCTGGTTCCGGGTACCTCACCTGGCCTCATGGTTGTTAGGGTATATGGCCAGGAATTTGTCCAGGGACTGGGAGCGTATTTACTGCCATCCGGTCTATTATCTCGAGACATTTGTTGACACCGAATTATTTGCCGGCACCTGTTATAAAGCGGCAAACTGGCACTATCTGGGTGATACCACCGGACGGGGGAAACAGGAAAACAGGCATATAAAAACCCGCTCCATCAAGGCGGTCTGGGGATATCCCCTGATCCGCGATTTTCGACAACTCATGACAAGGCTCCCCAATGGAAGCGCTGAACCTGACAGAAGACGAGCTTGATGCGCTGATTGAACGGGCGGAATCCGGTCGTCTTGCCGATGGGGATGTTGATACAATCAAGGCCATGATCAATGCCGTCAAAGTCTTGAGCCGGGCGGTCAGTGACAAGGCATCCTCCATTAAAAAGCTTTTGGCCATGGTGTTCGGCCCAAAGACCGAAAAAAAGGATAAAGTTCTCAAAAATCGGCCTCCCGGAACCCGAAATCAAGATAAATCAACGACTATAAAGGGACATGGCAGACGGGCTGCCGACGATTTCACAGGTGCCGACCGACAATCGGTTACCCATGGAGACCTCAAACATAAAGACACCTGTCCCGAATGCCTCAAAGGGATTGTTTATCGACTCAAAAAACCGGGCCGGGTCATCTGTTTTACCGGTCAGGTACCGGTAACGGCTACCGTTTATGAACTGGAAAAACTCCGCTGCAATCTGTGTGGCATGGTCTTTACGGCAAAAGCTCCAGAAAACAGAACCGGTAGAGATTATGATGCCAGTGCCCTGGCAATGATTGCCATTCTTAAGTATGGCTGTGGTTTTCCCTGGAGCCGGCTGGAAAAACTTCAGGAAAGTTTTGGTATACCACTTCCTGCCACCACCCAGTGGGATAAGTCCGAAACTGCTGCAGACCTCATCTATCCGGTTTTCCGTGAACTGGCTTATCAAGCAGCCCAGGGAGAGGTTTTTCACAATGATGATACCACCATGAAAATCTTGTCTCTGATGAAGGAAAACAAGGACAGAACAGCAGGTGAAAGAACCGGGATATTTACCACGGGAATCATCTCCCGATTCGATGATGGCAGACAGATTGCGCTGTTCTATACCGGACGAAATCATGCGGGTGAAAACATCAGCGATCTTTACAGGAAAAGAGATGCCGGCAGACCGGCACCGCTTCAGATGTGTGACGCCCTGTCACGCAATATTAGTGAAGCGTTCAAGGCGATTTTGTGCAATTGCCTGACACACGCCCGCAGGAATTTTGTAGATGAGATTGACAATTTTCCTGATGAAGCCGCCTATGTCATTGAAATGCTCGCTGAAGTTTACTGTATAGACGCCAGGACCAAAGAGCAGAAAATGTCACCAGACCAACGGCTAGTCTATCATAAAAAACACAGCGGTCCTCTGATGACAGAACTTGAAGCCTGGTTGAATCGCCAGACGGATGAAAATCTGGTGGAGCCGAACTCCGGGCTTGGCAAGGCAATCACGTACATGAAAAACCACTGGGCCAAATTGACGCGGTTTTTGGAGATACCGGGGGCTCCTCTGGATAATAATATTTGTGAACAAAGCTTGAAACGCTGCATTCAACACCGGAAAAACTCATTGTTTTACCGAACAGAGCATGGCGCCTTCATTGGAGACATGTTCATGAGTTTGATCCATACCTGCCGCCTGATGCGAATCAATCCGCTTGATTACCTGGTTACCCTGATACAAAATTCTTCCGCCTTATTCAAAGACCCTTCCAAATGGTTGCCTTGGAATTATAAGGACAACGCTCTGTAGACTTGTTGTAGCTGCTATAAATTTGGTCTTCAGGGAAAACTCATTCCTGAAAAAAGCAGGATACACATGCTTGCCGGAGGGACACTTTAAAGCTACTCGGTGCTGTTTTTTCGTAAACGCTATCAAAAAAATTGCTGAATAAAGGAGGGCCAAATTCCAAATTTAGCTCAAAATTTGCTATATCATTTAATAAAACCTGATGTATTGAAGGTAAAAACAGTTTGCTTTTAAGCATGCTCTGAAATTCACCGCTATCTGTCGGTATACGCTCTTCAAAAAATGTAGGACAATAAAATATTATCCCGTACTTTTGATGGTTGTTCCATGACTCATGCCCCTGCAAAAAACTTGGTATACTTATCTGACAAATTGTGATTTTTTCAATCAAGATTTTCTTAACGGCATAAACCCCAAACCAATCTTGAGCTATACTTTCAAGACGATCTAAATCCAGATGTTCCCTAATATAAGCTTTACCTTTGTCCGAATCTTCATTTCGCTTTTGGGGTTTATACTTAGAAGGAAGACGGTATTCGTCGTATTCTTCGCAAAATAAAGGCTTGGGTAATGTGAAGATATCTCTAAAATGCTTTGATATTTTTTCAAACTCAAAGCATGCTGGATAATAATCATAATATGTGGGAAAGCTTTGGATCAGCTGGAGCCAGGTTAGCACTATTTTACCAGGGGTTGAAAAGTCAGGGGAATTGATGAAGTCTTTTGCTCCATGATCGATGCTTTGCCAAATAGATTCTAATTGCTCAAGAGAGTACTGTCTTTCTGCTGTAAGCAGATAAGCAAGTTGGATCTCATTTAAGCACCCACACCCAAACGCTTTTTTTTTTATCTCTTCAATGGAGACACCAAATAGAAATTGAATATATCACCTCCTGCTGTGATCCCTGATTAAAAAACCCCAGGAAGGGCGGCCAGGAAACCGCCTGTTCGGAACCGGTGATCAGCCGGACCCTATCCTGGGGAAAACACAAATTGCTATTTTTCGTTCTTTTTTGGGGATAGCTGCTTAATATCCCGCTCCAACTCTTTCATGCTCTCTTCACGATTAAGCCTCTTTTTCTCCTGGCGATATTTGTCATATTCAATAGCGGACCTTTCATCAGCCATAACAC
Organism: uncultured Desulfobacter sp.; assembly: GCF_963665355.1. Classification (GTDB taxonomy): domain Bacteria; phylum Desulfobacterota; class Desulfobacteria; order Desulfobacterales; family Desulfobacteraceae; genus Desulfobacter. The sequence continues at coordinate 375,002 of NZ_OY762229.1, read as the reverse complement.
GACTGATTTTACCGGCATGGGTGAGCAGGTCCCGCCCGTTCAATTGAATAATGGCATCCAACCGTTGTATCCAGTCTTTCATATACATGGGTGTCTGCTGCTGGGCCATGGTTTCAGCAAATGCAAGGTATTGTTCCACCAGCAGACCCAAGAGTTTCATTTCATCTTCGTCCAGGTAATTCTTGGCAATGCTGACATCCTTTTTTGTGACGGCACCATTGCCCTTCTTATCAAAGGATTGCATACCCATAAGGGGTAAGGAGGCATCCACACGTCTATAAATCAGCTCGGCGGCTGTTTGCTGACTGATAGCCCAAAGCAGTTTGTTTTGAATCGTTTTAAAAAACAAGACTGTATTTTCGTCCCTGGGATCATAATCAATGCTTGTGGTGTAAATGTCTTTGATCTTCTGATAAAAGAATCGCTCTGAAAGGCGGATCTCCCGGATACGCTCCTGGAGTTCGGTAAAATAGTTCATGGAAGATCCGGTCTTGAATCGTTCATCATTCAGGGTAAACCCTTTGATGATATATTCCTTTAGCCGTTGGGTGGCCCACTGACGGAACCGGGTTGCAATATGGGATTTGATCCGGTAGCCGGTCGAGATAATTGCATCCAGGCTGTAGAAGGCAGTCTGGTATTTCTTCCCGTCGGAGGCAGTTGTAAAGAATTTCTTTACAACTAAATTTTCATCCAGTTCACCTTCTGCAAAAATCTTTTTGAGATGTTGGCCAATGTTCTGTTTGGTAGTCTGAAAGAGTTCGGCCATATCCTTCTGGGTCAGCCATACGGTTTCATCCTGAAGGCGAACATCAATTTTCACGTTACCCTCCTGGCCTTCGTAAATCAGTATGCTGGAATCGCTTTCCATCAGGGATACATCTCCATTTATTTCCGGTCCTTGATATTTGCTATTTTTTCTTCCTGGGAATTCTCAGCCTGTTTTTTGAAGATATCGTCAATCTGACCAGCACCATTCTTTAGCGCCTCATCCCTCAAGTGTGCATACCGCTGTGTCATCTGCGGGGATTTGTGCGTCATAAGTTTTTGGAGAACGTACATATCAACATTGCCGGAACTGGCCAGCATTGAGGCGTAAGCGTGCCTCAAGCCGTGCATGGGTCTAAAGTTTTTAGGTAGCCCCGCAGCTTCACGAATCCTCGTTCCTGACCGCCCCAGCGTTACCCGCTTCTCTCCATCCTGGCCGGGGAAAACGTATGGGCTTTTTGTCCTGGCAATGCTTTCCAATACGCCCCTGGCCATATCATTCATGGGAATCTTTTGATCTTTCCCGCCCTTGGGATCACGAATCCAGATAAAACCTGTGTCAAAACTCACATCATTCCATTTTAATTTAAAAAGCTCTCCGCGTCTCATGCCGGAATACAGGGCCATTTTCATCATATTGCCCACTGGAATGTTAGGGTCATTTTCGATTGCTGAAAGCAAGCTTGTTAACTGTTCAGGGTTCAGGTCTTCTGTTCTTTCATTGTTCACGGTGGGTTTCTGGATGTGGAAGGATACCCCTGCACATAGATTGTTTTTGACTCCATAGTTTATGATCCAGGTAAGGAGATTCAAAACATGCTTCACTGTTTGCGGGGATTTTTTCTTGAGAAGATTTAGCCGGATACGGTCAACGTCCAGTTTGACAAGCTCCTGTGGTTCTTTTTCGCCGAACGGCTCTTTGAGGTAATTCTCATATCTATTGGTATCTATATCAAGCCCCTTGCCATGGGTTCGGTTGAGCCTGTACTCATCCCATAATCTGTTTATGGTGTATCTTTTGGCTTCGGCAGCCTTTTCAGCTTCGGCTAATGCCCTGTTTTCCTTTCTGGACAGGCGTTTCCCTTCAATACGCTCTGCCCGAATCCCAGCTACTTTTGCTGGTGTCAGGTCATCTACATATTGCCTTCCTATTTTTTCTTCTATCGTTTTTCCGTCTTTTTTGAAGACAATATAATAAACCCGTTCTATCCCCGGACCGCCAACTCTTTTGGAATCACGGTAATAAACCCCAGGATACTTTGTTTTCGAGCGTTTTTGCATTTTGTGCTTCCCGGCTTTTTTAGACCATTTTGGGTAAAAAGTTGGATTTCAAATTTTCCAACCCTATTTCCAACCTTTTGGGAGTATATCAGGGTAAATTTAAGGAAGTCAAGAAAAACGGATATTCTCAAATATGCTTTAAATAAGGGGTTTTGGTAGGTGCATAAAAAACAAGGTAAAACATACTAACCGGCCTCTCACGCCGGAAACCCGGGTTCGATTCCCGGTGGGATCACCATAACACACAAGGATTTCAGGAATTGCCCCGAAATCCTTTTTGTTTTTCCGGTCCGCCTCCGGTCCTTTAGAAATTTTGCCTTTGTGTGATTGGGGTTTGTTGAAATCTCTATAGCAGTCATTTGGGAGTCCCATAGTGGACAGCTTGTGTGAGGGGATAAGGGCAATTGATCAGTCAATTTTGAGTCCAAGTCGTTACCTATCAAAAAAAAATAGAAGATCACATTTCGTAGGTCTTACGAACCCGAACGAATGGATGACATTCAGAGTCGTGTCTTAACCCCTGAGTAAGGAACAGAAAACCCTTTTTGGGCATAGAACCGTATCTTGCCACCAGATTACTATTTTCTATTGATTTAGTTTGCACCAATATTGGAGGTTTCTGGTTTGAGTATGGTTTTGACAGAGACTTTTTTCTTTGATACTTTTTGCAGTTAAATCTGCGCCAGATCGTTTCAATTACTTTTCCCAAGGAGGCATAATGAAGTTTTTGTTACTGTTTATGATTGTTTCTCAAATCTGTTTCGGAATGATCACCCAGGCGGACGCTGCCTGTACTGTAACTCACACTCAGGCTATAGAAACTGGCATCAGAAACACGACAGATGTCGGCCAGTCTTTTACCGCTACCTGTGATGGAGAGGCGTCTTCTGTCACGCTTTATAGTCTCTTTAACACCAGTAATAACGTGACTCTTTCAATATATTCCGGAGAAAGTGTTGCTGCGGGTGATTTGTTGTATACACAGGCAGGGATTACCATTGCTTCGGGGACAACCGTGATAAACCTTACCGCACCCGTAGCCGTAACGAGTGCTCAGAAGTATACCTTTTATTTGACAGGCGGGACCTCGCCTTATGGCCTGAAGCTAATGTGGGGCGGCGTTGACAACTATCCTGACGGTAACGCCTACTATGCAGGTGTATGGCAAGCAGCCTCAACCGATTTTTTTTTCAGTGTGCAGATAGATGATCCTGCCCCCGCGGCAACCGCTATCCCGACACTATCCGAATTGGGCATGATACTCTTTTCAATCCTCCTGGGTGGCATTGCGATCCGGAAATTAAACCGTCTCCAAAATAATCATGCTATATAGGATTTTTAACTTGCCATTTTAATTGTCAACTGGGGCCTGGGCTATGTATGTGACCATATCTTTCCGCCGCCTTATTGGAAAATGTTGTCGTGGAGGTTGAATGAGATAGGGGGTATTACAATTGGCCGGAATTAAATTAGCCCCCCCCCTTTTTTTCCCTGAATAGACTCAGATGGTTTGCGGGAGAAGATGAAAAAACGATATCAAATTAGATTTATACTGTTTTTTGCATTGTTCATGCTGATAGGGCACTTTTTGTATTATCTGTCAAAATCCAGTCTTGAACCAGTCCTAATTGAAGGACTGAATGTCAATGTCTCTGTCAAACTGATCAACTTTTTTTCACCGGACCTGTTGATTGTCCAGAACGGAAGGGATATTAAGTCCACTTCTGTTAACATGACCGTGGCTACCGGTTGTGACGGCATGGATGGTATCTTGATTATTCTTTCTGCCATGCTGGCCTTTCCCATGGCGTGCCGATATAAACTGCCAGGCTTGGCAATCGGGATACTGGTGGTTTATCTTACAAATATTATCCGCATTGTCCTTTTATTTTATATTCTGCTGAAGATACCTGAGTGGTTCGACTTTTTTCATATTTATATCGGACAGTTCATGGTGATATTCGCAGGTGGGATATTTTTTCTGATATGGGTGAGTCGTTATGGAACCGGAAAGGACAGCACACATGTCCGGGAAGATTAAGCCTGTAATCATCTGTCTGCTGTTCTATTTAATGCTGTCGGGTATGCTTAATGGCTTTGTTGGTCGGTACGCCAAAATTTATCTGCCTGTGGTTCCTGCTATCCTTAGTTTGCTCTATCCGGATTATTTTGAATTCCGGATGCCTAAATTTGATACTGAAGACCACAAGATAAAGTTTAAGGCTTGCCTGAAAGGAGGGGTAAAGATGGGTGACCGATACGTTCAGGCCGAATATATATCCCGATTTTGCTGTTCGGGTTCTTTTCTGGTGCTGTATCCTGCCATAACCTTTTCACTGCTGATCGCATGGCCTATTATTTCAAGGGACGTCCGAATTATTTCTCTCATTGTCGCCTCCCTGCTTGTCTACTGTATGACCGTCATGGATCTTTCCCTTTTCATGATGAGCACGATGGAATCCCATATTCAAATCGGAACTGTCTCACAGAAGATACGAAAGTTTCTTGTTCAGTTTTTTTCTACTGGCGGGCGTCAGTTTTTTTCGATTATTATTGCCTGGGTTGCCCTTTCCATTGCACAGTGGGGTGTTACACCGGATCATCAGCCATGACAGCCCAATATAGCCATAAATCATAGCCACCCCGGCCTAAGTTTGTAAGAGCCTGTTTGGAAATTTATATGAAAGTACCAATAAGCTGCTGAGTTACTTTCATGTTTTGTTGTGGGTTGGGCCTGGGTGTTGAGAGACCAGGTCGACCCATGGCCGTTAGTCAGTTATGGGATTCGTCTTCGAATCATGATCGATATCATAACAATATACATCAAGTTCTCACTGATCACGAACAAATTTTACCGGTTTAAAAAAGCCTGTCTTTTAGTGCAAAAAGCATGATAGCTTTTGCGTGTTGTTTCTTGAAGCGTTTCCTCCGCCGAAAGTTAGAATTTATCATACCCTTTTCTAAACCAGACAGACAGGTGAATGATTATATCTCGAGCCCATTGCCTAAATAGGACACGATGGTTGATCAACTCTCCATGGATATTTTAAAGATCATCATTGATTCCAGTTGACTGGTATGATGGAAGTCATTGAGATGTTTCAAAAACAGATTGAACAGATTAATGTCAGATTGGAAATGCTTACCCGTGACCATGCAAATTTACTGGAAAGATTAGATGAAGTTCCCGGGATCGATAAGCAGTCAGCACAATCCATTCTTGGCGAAACCGGTGTTACATTGGATGAGTTTGAAAGCATGGTTGCTTTTGTTGCATGGGCCGGATTGTGCCCTGGAAACAATAAAGCGCAGGTAAAAGAAAAAGTGGCCGGAACGCGGTTCGGAATCATCCATTCAAAACGATTTTAGTGCAGGTCGCATGGGCAGAAGTGGATTCAACGCATCCTGCTCTGCCCTGACAATATCAAAGAACCGTTTAAAGAGTTCAAGCAACTGCGGTGAATAATCAATTCTGTTGGATGTAATTTTTCTATTCTCTATCAATGAGAGTATAGCCAGCATCATCAACGGTTTGTGTGGTTTAAGATGACCATGACTTACACCAGTTCTCAGTTTTGTAAATTTTTTCAGGTAGGCATCCAGATTCATATCAATTTATCACTTGTCATACTGTTTAGATTTGATTTCAATATCACGGCATTTAGCTTCCAGCTGATGATTAATCTGCTGAATTTTTTTAGAATCTATTCGATGATTTGATTTTGACAGGATAACACTTTTCAGTTGCTTTGGATTTACAACGAATGTTCCATTATAGCCAGTTTTTCGCTCAATATACCATCCAGGAAGCGACACCACTGGAAAAACCTCAACATGTTCACCTGTGGCACTTGTCAGCCATTTAGATAGCCACTTTGCCTGTCGTTGAGCTTGATCAAGGTAGCTTTTGTCTCTAAACTCCGGAAAAACTATTTCCTTTCCGTTATACTCCGCACTGGCTTCTTTAATTTTGTCTCCGGATGTTCTTTTTGATCGTGTCTTGGTTTCAACGGCAAAAACACCGGCGGGGCCAACAACAACATGGTCAATATTAAAATTGCCAGCGGGGAAATCATGATATACATAATTACCTTCCGGCATCAGATGATGCAGTTCCTGTGCTGTAACTAATTCCCCCTCATAACCCAATCTCAGCCTATTTCTATAGGTTAAACATTTGGCTATTTTATATAGGAGAACACCAATAATGATGATCAACATGCAATAATGCAGTGGAAATTTTGAGGGGTATGGTGCAACACCTTTTAGTTCTGACAACAGCACGACAATCTGGGTAAAAACCAGAGCAGAAAAAAATATTCCGAAAATATACAAATTTAAGTTTTCTGACAGTTCTTCTATCTGATTGTTAAGACTATGACCAGGAAGCCTTAGTAAAGCAGCATCGGTAAAAGGAGAGCGTCTCTTTTTTCTCAGTTCTACAAAGCGGTAAATACTTACAAACACGAAGAGAATGCCAAGAACGATTATGGGAAGCACTATCTGTGAACTGAGAAACAACATCATAATATTTTTTGTCCTGAATAATTTTTGTGAATAAGGAAGGCAGTAACCCTTTTAGAAATTTTGCGGTCTTATTAATGGAGTACATGACCGTCCTTTCGACACCTCCGATTTTAAGACAAATATCGAATACAACAGCATAACAATACACTGTCGATAACCAAAAGCAAAGGCTGTAAACAAGAGCTTTTTGATTATACCGTCATTCTTTCTCGTACGGGCAATAGCAATTTTTCCAACTCCCTATTCGTATTAACCCAAAATATAGGTAAATATAATGATTTTAGCAACATAAAGGATCAATTGAGAACTCATCAAATAAGGAAGAAACTAATGAAAAAAATAATTAATGGAGTATGGCACGGGAGAATAGCATCATGACGGAAAAAGATCACAGCGACTCATATTCAGATGAGAACTTCTGGAACAAAGTAACAAAAATGCCTGAAACAGCCGGATGTTAAGTCCTGAGAGCAGCATTCGCCCTGTACGTGCTGCTGAAAGAATCGTCCACCCCGCTGTGGGCAAAAACGGCTATCATCGGTGCCTTGGGATATCTGATCTGCCCCCTGGATGCAGTTCCTGACCCCATCCCTGGAATAGGCTTTGTCGATGATCTGGCAGTTATGGCCCTGCTCATCAGTCAGATATATGCTCACATCAACGATGATATTCGAAACAAAGTAGATGCCATGCTCCCGGAACGCTGCCGGGATTCTTTTTTTGTCATGATATCCAACGCCTATGCGGCAATCAGGTTTCAATATGAAATCAGAGCCTAATATTGTATAACCATTAACAAATTGCCGAGACCTGTACTATTGCGGCCCATGATCAGGGAGAATGAGATGAACTGCTCGGCTTTGATGGAGAAGAAAAATTTGCGACATATCTTCCCCCCTGTGGAAAAACGGAAGAATCGATGATCATATAATGATACTTTCCCTGACATTGAGGATCAAAAACGGAGTAGTTAAAATTGAAAAATCGAGACTCAAATAGCAGACTTGTCTATTCAACTGAATCAGGAAGGATCTGTCCGTCCTGTGGTAAGCAGGCTGCTAAATGTATCTGCAAAAAGAAAAACACACATACAAGCCCCAGAGGTGACGGGCAGATCCTTGTGGAAAGATCGACCAAGGGACGGAAAGGAAAAGGCGTAACCCTCATTACGGGTCTTACGCTTGAAAGCACCTCCTTAAGGGAGCTTGCCAAAGAACTAAAACAAAAATGCGGTACTGGCGGTACGGTAAAAAACGGTACTATAGAAATCCAAGGAGATCACCGTGATTTATTGACCGAACATCTCAACTCTCTTGGATATAAAGCAAAAAAAGCTGGGGGATAATACCTTACGGCTTTGGGAGAGTGAAATGAAAATATGGGTAGATGCCGATGCATGTCCTGCAGTGATTAAGAATATTTTGTTTAAAGCATCCCAGCGTACAAGAGTGCCATTAACGCTGGTTGCCAATCAATACATGCACATCCCACGACTGGAGTGGATTAAGCTATTACAAGTTGCTCCCGGCTTTGACGTTGCTGACAATGAGATTGTGAAAAGACTTGAGATTGGAGATCTCGTCATCACCAGCGATATCCCCTTGGCGGCGCAAGTGTTGGAAAAGGGTGGCCATGCCCTCAGCCCCCGTGGTGAATTATATTCTTCAGACAGCATCAGAGGCCACCTTCACATGAGAGAATTCAAGGAGTCCTTGCGGGCCAGTGGTATCGACACCGGTGGTCCGCCTCCATTAGCTGCAAAGAACTGCAATGCGTTTGCAAATCATTTGGAGAAACTCATATCCCAAGACAAACGAACCACCTGTCCATAATCCCGTAAATATAATTGAAATTGCTGCTTGTGGCTACCAGCGACGAATTCTTCAAACTTCATTGTTGTTCCTCTACGTATATCCAATCTTAAAGATTTGAATTTATCCTACCTTGCAATATTGGTTCGGGTAAGATTATCATCCTGTATAGGATGCTTTTTTATATGAAAGACAGGGTAGCTCACTCAGATCTTTCAAGCTTTGCTGCGGGCTGAGCCTGGCAGCTGATATGTCAGGTCAGCCCATGGCTGTTATAAAGAACAACAATAGATTCATGATGTTGGGAAATAAGCCTAAGGTTTTTTATCTCACCCAAAGACTGACTCTAATTTTATCGAAAAAATTTTTGTTAAATCGCATAACCATAGGAGACTAAATTCCATGATTGGCGTTTCTTACCCTTTCAAGGGTGTTGAAATAGCGTCTGGTTTTCGATTCCACCTTGGGTGATTTTTCCGTTATATTCTGTGGCGTTAAAATTCAGACCCACAAGAATGGTTTCCAGGGACCAGCCCTTGGGGTGTGGTGCCATGGCAGGCAGAACCTTTACCCGGGAATCGGGCAGGCGCCCTTTCTGGGAATAAAGCAGATAATTTTTATTTGAAACGGAATAAACGGACTTTCCTTTTAAAAGGAGGGGAAGGTCTGCGGGAACAGTTTTGAAAAACGCCCCTTTCCTGGTAAATTCATCATAGTTTCCTTCACTGTTTTTCACGTAAAGATGCCCGGTTCTTATATCAACATAACGCTCATCACATACCCGGTCTGCGGCAGTCCCTGAAGCTCTTCCCTTGGAGCAATCCCGGAAATATTCCAATGTCGCTTTATTTGCGTCCTCAAGCTCCATTGATCTTCCTTTTGTTTTAAGGACAGACTGCAACTGAGTTTTCCTGGTTGTTAAAAAGTCGTGCATGGCCTTATCGGCCTGATAGTCAGAAAGCATGCCGTATTGCTTTTCAACGGATGCCCTGGCCAAATAATATTGGGTCAGCTCATCTATGATCCCTTTATTCCAGACAGTGCTCTCCCCTGCGTTTAAATGCTCCGGGGCCATGGTGAATGTTGCCGTAAGGCAGAGTGCTGTGATTATCATCAGTTTTTTTACCTGTAATGCCATGGTGAGAATACATATTGTTATAGGCTTTCCATGTATCATTTTTTTTGCCTCCCTTCTCATTTAGGTTGTACATCAGTTGACCTGCCTTAAAAACATTTAAAGGTTTATTCCCGCAGGCACTTTGCCCGTTCAACAGCTGTATTATCAACAAGTATGCCATTAATGATTTTGGGGGAAGAAAAGCTGTAACGACTGGATGAATAATGTTTTGGGCAAAATCCTCCCAGATGGGGAAGGCCGGGAAACAAAGTAAGAGCATCATATTGGAAGACAGTGTGTAAAAAAAGATGACAGGTGCACATGGATAGGAAAACGTTTTTTGTCAAAAAATTTAAAGAAGACCTAATTGCGGCCACCAGGCTAACCGGACGGTCGTTCCGTCTATATCAAGCAGATTAAACCCGTGCCACTGTTTGGGTCTAAAATTTTGATAAAATAGTTGATTAACTGCAAAAAAAATACTGCTTTACAAGTTCTATGGTTAACAATTAAAAGTCTTAGTTCCCTGCTTCCCGGAGAATTGGATTTGCAAGCATCCCGGCTAATGGTGCATTTAGTGAAAAGGAGATATGAATGAACAAATTTTTTAAGGGCAAAACTTTTGTTGTTACAGGCGCGAGCTCTGGGATTGGCCGGGCGGTATCCGCCAGGCTGGCCAAAAGAGGGGTTAAAGTTGTTTCCATGGCCCGCACATTGAAAAAATTAGAGGCTTTGAAAAGCCAGGCAGGGCCAAATATAATTGTTTTTCAGGGGGATGTCACCAGGGAGGATGACTGCAGATCTGCCATTGAACTGGCCGTGTCAACTACAGGACGGCTTGATGGCATTATTCACAATGCAGGGGTCTCCATGCGTGCCCTGGCTGAGGAAACCGACATCCAGGTTTATCGAGACATCATGGAAACCAATTTTTTTTCCATGCTCTATTTTTTTAAACATGGTCTGCAGCATGTTATTAAAACTAAAGGCCATATTGCGGCAGTTTCCAGTATGATGGGGCGGTATTCCACCCAGGAACGATCCGGTTACAATGCCAGCAAACATGCCTTGCAGGGGTATTTGAACAGCGTACGTCTGGAAATCATGAAAAAGGGTGTGCATGTCATGGTTATCAGCCCGGGGTTCGTACAAACGGAAAATTCCGTAAATGCGCTTACGGCAGATGGCAGCCGATACGGAAAAATGGATAGAGCCTTGGCAGGCGGGTTGACCCCGGGACAAACTGCGGCAGTCATCCTGGACGGGATTGAACATCGCAAGCGGGATGTGTTCCCGGCAGGACTCAAAGAAAAAATTGGATTGTTCCTGAGCAAATGGGCCCCGTCAGTTCTGGATAAGGTGCTCATTAAATCTAAGGTTAAATAGCATGGAAAGAAGAACCTATGTCTTCGTATCCTTAGCTTTTTTCAAGGTCAAAAACAAGGTGTTCGCATCAACACCAAGTTGCTTCAATTTATATGGTTTTCTATCGTTTTGTACTATAACCCATACTTCTGGATGTCTTGCTCCTTTTTGAAAGGAGTCAGGCATTTTAATGCTTGAGATATCTGAATACGCAATGGTTCTTTTGTTTGCCGGATACGCTATCAATAGACCGCAGTCCATAACGTCAATGCGGTAGGCAGTTGCAAGATATTCATGGCGAATCATCAGAACAACTACGCCCATGCCTAAACAGCCAAGCCATGGGGTGCCGTTTCTTCCAACATAAAGACCTAACCATGAAAACCCCGAAATAGAAGCCGCATAAAAAAAAATGATAGAAAATGTTTTTTGAAAAATGAGTTTGCGTCCGCATAGTGCAGCACCGGTTTACGCATGCAATTTGCCTAACGCTTCTCTCAACCAGGAACGCATGACCTGGAAGAAATCATCTTTTGCATATATTTCTTTTGAAGGCGAATGCCCGCATTTTTCAAATTCATGATATTCCAATTGGGGGATATATAGTTTCAGCTGATCTCTTATCATTTTTCCCGGATGCGGGTCATATGAGCCGTGCAGCATGATTACCGGCAAATTTATATTTGTGAATGTCTGGGGATATATACCCTTTTCCTGACAGCGGATCATATCGTTCCATGTTTCGGTATGGGCTCTCATATCAAAGGGTTCAGCTTCCAAATTGTCGTTGGCGTCCGCCTCACAATGGAAATTGTCTGTCATTTCATGCCACTTCATGATCTGTTCCTGGAAGGGCAGATAAAGATCGGGACTATGTTCCGGGTGGTTTTTTATATAGTCCGAAATTCTGCGTTTCCTTATTCGGATCATCTCTTCACGACAGGCTGTGTCAAAGGTTCCGCAACCGATAAGTACAAGGGGGCCGACGGTTTCCGGATACTGGGCCGCATAAGCCAATGCGAGCATTGCCCCCCATGATTCACCGACAAGTGCAGGACGCTGGCCGCCGCATCGGGCGGATATCACCCCATGAAGATCGAAAATATGAACAGCAACAGATAGCGGTGTTTCTGCGCCGGCACGCTGATAGGGTTCAAATACTCTGAAATCACCGGCCAGACCCGCGGCGACGGGTGCGGCACTTCCCGGTGCACCGGGGCCACCATGCAGGACCATCACCGGCGGCCCTTTGTCCCCGTAAATTCTGATGCGTGTATTTCCCATCTGTCACAACTTAAGCTATGTATCTTTTGTGTCACTTGCCCAATGGTGGATCATATCTTTCAAAGTATCCCACAAGGACACCATTTTCATCTTTGACCCCTCTCATGTATACACGGTGTTTTTCATCGTTGACAAGCAACACTTCCTCTTGCCCGTTTTCCAGTTGGATCAGGGCCTCTTTTATTATCAGGGTTGATTTTTCATTGTGGCAGTGAAAAATGCTTTTCCCCATTATGTCACCCCATTTCGCATAGTGATGTTTTGCCGGAGTATTCAAATATTTTATTATGTGATCCGTACCCACAAAAACTTTCGGTTTGTTCCAACTGTTAAAAATGTGTTTGAGGATATCTTTTTGATCCATCCTTCGGAATCCTTTCATGGAAATTATTATTTGGCAACGTCCTGATCAGAGTGCTTTTAATCCGGTCTATGGTTTTAAGATCCGGTTTGAATGGAATTTCCGGTACCTTGGGTAACGATAATTCATGGGTCCGGCTGAAAGGCGTATCCTTGATTTTCATGTTATATGCCATGACCATCAGTGTCTCCAGATTAACGACATCCTCAATGTTATAGGCCAGAAGAGTTTCTAAAGCTTTTTGGTTTTTGTTCTGCTGATAATCATGCCATAAGAAAACAGCAAAATAACCATCGACACCATCCAGATCTCCACGATCAAGCCCCAGGGCTTTCTCACAGGCTTTCAGGCCGCCTGAATATCCTAAACTTTTTAAAACATATCTCAAGTCTATATGGGCATGATTCAGCTTGATCCCGAATTGACCTTCGATGAACGGCACGTCAAAGGTTTTGCCATTGTATGTGACTATGACATTGTAATTCTGAATGTCTTCTAAGAAATCTTCAAGATTCTGGCCCTGTATGTAATATCGGATATTTTGCCCGTCATAGAGTGCAATTGTTGTAATCTCAAAACCGTACAACCCTATGCCCGTTGTCTCTATATCAATATATGCAGTTGATTCCCTGAATTCATTGAACAACCGCCACTGTTCCTTTGCCGGTAAAAGGTCTGCAAAATAGGCGGGGTTTTTGTTTTCAAGATGAGCCAAAGACTCTTTAGTGTATGTGGCAATGGTCTCAAGGCGCTTTGGTGAAATTTTCAAAGTATTATCATGTGTAACATGCTGCCAGTTTAATAGTCCGGATCCCCATAACTGTGCTTCTGTTGCCGCTCCAATGCCGGGTATGTGTTGAAAAGAGTTTGTCAGCATTTTTTATTTAACACCTTTACCGATTGCCAGCGTATCTTTCGATTTTTTCATATTCACCGCCATACAGATTTAGATCAGTTAAAAATTCTTCAATGAATAACATTCTTCCCATCGAAATTCTAATTTTTATTGCCATTGTTGAAATATGCAGGCCTATGCCGGTGGAACGGGTCTGTGTCGATACAGGCAATTGTTTCTTAAACTTGAAAACAGATATGAAAATGATAAGATCAATTGATGCTTTCTGGTCAATGCAATCCTCCATGACTGCATTGAAGATACAGATACCGCCATTGGACAGCGGCGGTATGGAAAGAGTGTGATTCTATTCAAATTGGCATCAATTTAGTATCAATGGGCAAGATTGACGTTCTTGTAGAGATATGAAAACGTTATTTATGATAAATTAAAATAGTTATTTTTATTTCATCTTTTTGGGAGGGCGGGTCATATGCTGGAAAATGCAATGCAGAAGATGTTCAAGACCACCTCGCGTCGAATTGCAGTCCCGGCACTTTTGACGATCGTTCTTTATGTCATCGCTATGTTTATTATGTTTCTTCCTCACATTGAACAAAGTTTTATCAGCAGGAAGAAGGAGATGATCCGCGAGTTGACCGAAACAGTCTGGAGCCTGGTGGAGAACTACCGGGAACGGGAACTGTCCGGGGAACTAACCCGGTCCGATGCCCAAAACCGGGCACTTCTTAGGATCGGTACACTCCGGTACGGTCCTGAACAGAAGGATTATTTCTGGATTACCGACATGACGCCACGGATGATTATGCACCCCTATCGTTCGGATATTGTGAACAAGGATATCGAGGATATTCAGGATCCGGACATCAAAAGGCTTTATTTACGGTTTAACGAGGTGGTCGCAAGCAAAGGCGCCGGCTATATTAATTATCAGTGGCAATGGAAAGACGACCCCAGCAGGATGTCAAACAAACTGTCTTATATAAAAGGGTTTCAACCATGGGGCTGGATTGTGGGTACCGGTATGTATGTTGATGACATTTATGATGAAATCAACGCCATACGCAATAAGTTTATCGCCATTTCCACTGGTATCCTGGGCATCGTTCTGATGCTGTCCCTATATTCCATCCGCCAGACCATGAAGGCCGACAACGAACTGATGCTCACCTTGATTGAACGCAACGAACTGAATGAATCACTGAAAGAAAGCAAAGAGCGCTTTCGCAGTCTTCTGGAAAACACCAGCGACTGGATATGGGAAAGCGATGGAAAGGGTCGGTATACCTATTCAAGCCCCAGGGTGGAGGAGCTGCTGGGTTTTTCCTCGGAAGAAACAATGCACAAGACCATCATGGATTTTGTGCCCATTAATTTGAAGGGCCGGTATCAGGAAACCTTCAACAATCTGCTTGGCAGTCAAAAATCATTTAAGGGGTTTGAGACCACATGCCGGAAAAAAAACGGCCAGAATGTGGTTGTTGAAAACAATGCAGTCCCGGTTTTTTCAGAAGACGGCGGGCTTTTGGGGTACAGAGGGGTAACCCGGGACATCACGGAGCGTAAAATGGCCATGGAAGCCCTTCAGGAGAGCCGAGACGTCCTGCATGCAAACCTTGAGGAGACTGTGAAGTCATTGGCCTCTGCCGAGGAAAAGCGTGATCCCTACACGGCCGGCCATCAGACACGGGTTGACCGGTTGGCCTGTGCCATTGCCCGGGAACTGGGACTTTCAGATCATCAGATTGAAGGACTTCACTTTGCCGCACTTCTGCATGACATCGGCAAAATTGCCCTGCCATCGGAATTTTTGTCCAAACCGACCCTTTTGTCCTACCAGGAGCACGAAATCATCAAATGCCATGCCCTGGCCGGGTACGATATTTTGAAAAACATTAAATTCCCATGGCCGGTTGCGGAAATCGTATACCAGCACCACGAATATCTTGACGGTTCGGGTTATCCCAGAAATCTCACCGATGAGCAAATTCTTCTTGAAGCGAAAATACTGACCGTGGCCGATGTGGTGGAGGCCATATCCTCCCACCGCCCCTACAGACCGTCTCTGGGTATGGAAGCCGCACTGGAGGAGATACAGAGCGGCCGGGGAATTCGATTCCATGCCCCTTCCGTGGATGCCTGCCTGAAGCTCATAAAAGAAGAAAAGATAGATTGGGAATAACGGTCAGATCACCAATGTATCAGGCGGCATTCCCTTTAATTGCTGTAACCAATGCCTGATAATGACAAAAATAACTTTGTATGAAATAATTGAGATTCAACAGCCATAAAGGAGAAACTGTATGTTTGAATCTGCCGAGTTGGGACATAAGATATCCAAATCCGATTACAAAAAAGAAGAACCTGTCCTGCGTGAGAAACTTCTCAATGCACAGTTGGAATTGAACGAATCCCGTGCTTTTCAGGTTATTGTTCTGGTGGGCGGATTGGACGGTGCCGGGCGCGGTGCCACAGTGAATTTGTTAAACGAATGGATGGATCCCCGCTTTATTCAAACCCACGGCATGGGAGAACCCTCGGACGAGGAACTGGATCGTCCTATGATGTGGCGGTTCTGGAGAGCCTTGCCGCCAAAAGGTAAAATTGGTGTTTTTCTAGGGTCGTGGTATACGTGGCCGATGCTGAACAGGGCCTATGGCAAAACAAAGGATGCGGATCTGGAACAGAGCATGGGCCGGGCGATAAAATTAGAAAGGATGTTGGTCAGTGAGGGGGCCCTTGTCATTAAGCTCTGGTTTCATCTTTCCCGGGAAGAACAGAAAAAACGACTGCAATCCCTTGAGAAAGACCCGTTAACCCGTTGGAAGGTCACCTCGCGTGACTGGGATCATTTTAAGAAGTATGACGAGTTTCGCAAGGTTCACGAAAAGGTCATTCGCCAGACCTCAACCGCTGAGGCGCCCTGGATGGTCATCGAAGGATCTGATGCCCGCTACCGGAACATAACCGTCGGCAGGCTGATCCTCAATGCGATTCAGGATCGATTGAACAAGGATGAACAGCCTTCCCAGGACACCCCTGTTCCTCCTCTAATGCCGTCTGTTGATAATGTCAATGTGCTGAAGACGCTGGATATGACTCAATCCCTGACAAAGGAAGAGTACCAGAAAAAGTTAAAAAAATATCAGAGAAAGCTGAACCTGCTGATCCGGGACCCAAAGTTTAAGTACACCTCTGTTATAGCCGTTTTCGAGGGTAATGACGCAGCAGGGAAGGGCGGGGCCATCCGTCGTATCACAGGGGCCCTTGATGCACGCGGGTATCAGATTATACCCATTGCCGCACCCTCTGAGGAGGAAAGGGAACAGCCGTATCTCTGGAGATTCTGGCGGCATTTGCCCCGTAAAGGCCGCGTAACTATATTTGACCGGTCATGGTATGGCCGGGTGCTGGTGGAGCGGGTGGAGCAATTCTGTTCCGAGGCCGACTGGATGAGGGCCTACAGTGAAATCAACGAGTTTGAGTTGCAGATCGCCCGCCATCGCATGGTGGTGGTCAAGTTCTGGTTGGCTATCACTAAAGATGAGCAGTTGGAAAGATTTCATGCCAGAGAGCAAACCAGCTTCAAGCGGTTCAAAATCACAGAAGAAGACTGGCGTAATCGGGAAAAATGGGAACAGTACGAACTGGCGGTTGCTGATATGGTGGACAGGACCAGCACGCATTATGCTCCATGGACCCTGATAGAAGCGAATAACAAATATTTTGCCCGTATCAAAGTACTCAAAACATTGTGTGAAACAGTCGAGGCCAAGCTCAAGGACCTCTATGAGGAGGGCGTCGATTATCTGGAAAAACCAAAGAAAAAAAAGTGAGGACAAAGAGACGGCAGAGGTCTACACGCTTTTGTTCCTAATTATTAAAAAATGTCGAAAACAATAATTTGATCAGGGTGGATATGAAAATTAATTTTCAGCGGATTTCAGAAACGGTGATAGCCATAAAAACGGATTTCTTGTTTAGAGTACCGATAATCCCTACTCATGTGTTTGTATTGAAAACAGATACAGGTCTTATCCTCTTCGATACCGGGAGTTATGGCAGCGCAGATAGGATTCTGAAGTCAATCAAGGCCGCCGGGTTTGAACCGGAAACAATCAAAGCCATCTGCCTTACCCATTGGCACGGAGACCATACCGGCGGTTTGGCCGGGATCACAGCGTTTTTGGGTGCGAACCAAAGCCTGGATATTTTTATAGGTGAAGCAGATCTGCCTTTGTTAAAGGATCAGAGTTTTCATCTTCTGCGGTTTCATCCCTTCCTGCAACTGCCCGTTCTCCATGGTCCGGGGCGACTGCCCAATTCCTCCAACGCGCGATTCTGCCCTCTGAATACTGCCGGGTGTGAAATTCTTCACCAAAAATACGGCATTACGGCCATAGATACCCCGGGGCATACTCCCGGACATATGGCATACCTGCACCGGGAAACAGGATCTCTGTTTTCCGGATGTGCATTATCGTTGCTGACACCTCATGTTGCAGGGTTGGTTCCCGTTTTTCATGATAGAGCAGAACAGATCCGTTCCGGCGAATATCTGGCAGGAATGGATTTTCGATACTTGCTGCCGGCACACATGTGTCTTAGGCGCGATGAAATTCCATTGGAGAGGCGACGTCCAGTCAGCGGCAAAAAAGGGGTGGTGTCAAAACTTATGGGCGATCATCTGTTTTTCAAAATTTTGTAGCCGGTATACACTTCAAAGCTATCCTTTTCTACACAGGCTTATTCTCCCCTTCGTGTTTGAACCAGCAATTCTCAGTGAAGGGATGTGAGCATTAGGAAAATATCTGTCACCGATGCATTTTAGCAACAATGCAGGACAGTGTTGATCACGGAGTTGCCATTTTCTTTGATTACCTTAACAGAAGGGGTTTCTATTCAGTCCATCGCCGACAAGGTAGCCGCACTTGGACGAGTTAACGAGCTCCAAAGTGTTGTTTAATGGTGACCGTATTGTTATCAATATCCATTTTCGAATTCACTAAGAAAAATTCTTCCAGGGGACATTAATGCCATCAAGAAATTTTTGAGCGTCTGTATCACCGTCAATCGCGGTTTTAATGATTTCACCTATTCTTTGCCAGGGAAATGCGATTGAACTTAAAAACTCTTGCACGGATCTGGCGGCGTCGGGATTTTTCTGTTGGGCAAAAGCCGGTGCAATTAGCTTTTGAATATGTTTCCAGTTCAGCTTGTTCTGATTACAAAACTTTTGTGCATCTTTATTTCCGAGCGCTGCGGCATTCATAACATGTTTTTTGACGTCCGGATTCAAACGCCAATTCGGGTCCGACTGGCTATAAATTCTGGCTTTCTGCATGTAGGGATCAGCATATTCCGGTCGTATTTTTATAGCCTGATTACAATCCGCAAAAGCCTTTTGGAAATCTTTGGTATACGTGTATGCCAGGGCTCGATTATAATAGGACGTCGATCTTTTTTTAGGTCCGGCTTTTGATCGGCCCTCGCCGGCTTCAATTGCATGTGTAAAATGGGTGATCGCTTCCTTATAGTTCTTTTTTTGAGCAAAAATATTGCCGATACTGCCGATGACTGCGACAAGGTTATCTCGAATCTTCGTAAAACCAGGATCGATACGTAATCCTTTTCTGTAATAATCTATGGCTTTATTCAGCATTTGGATATCGCTGTTTGAAGCCGCTGTATAGGCAAACCCGATTCCGTAATAGGCTCTTACATTGGTAGGATCTTCATCGATGCTTTTTTCAAACGCGTTTATCGCTTCGGCAAAATTCTGATTAAAAACATAGGATTCACCGTCCTGGAGCCAGTTAGCGGCGGTAAGTTTTTTTATGGTTTGGCGATATTTTTTTTGTTGCTTGTCGTCATTTGATTTTGGCAGTTCTTTTTTTAAAGCATCAACTTCTTTCAAAAGCATATCGATGTCTGCTTTTAATTCAAGCAGCTCATGCCTTTTTTGCGTATCACCTTTTATTTTATCTATGGATTCGCTTATTTGTTCCGTATCAGCGGTTAACTTCGCGGTAAGCTTATATTGCACACCGTCCCATTTTTCATCCAGGATCTCGGTTTGAACAATTCCGCCTGAAATACTAATGATTTCATCTTTAGTTAACTGGAACTCTTTTATTTCTGTATTACTTTTAATGTAAGTACCTAATTTTTCTAAAAGAAGACGTTTTGCTTGTTGTAATGATACAGCCCGGCATGACAGTTTGCTGTCCGCATCACCTACCTGATAAATATATGTTTCAGTGAACGTTACCGGCTTTCCGAATGCATTGCCGGCAGTCAGAGCAATTATTACGATTAAAATTCGAATTGTTGAAATTCTAAAGCAACGCTTTTTGAATGGAATCATGTTAAGCTTATCTCCCTTTTGGTCTTCTGCTTTTAGTTTATCTATGTGGGCTATACGAAATTGGCGGTTTGGTTTCAACCTTTTTTCGGGGGGAGGCACTGGGCTCGAACAATTCAAGCCTCCTCTTTTCAAAACACTGGTTTTGTGTTTTATAGTTACCATGAAACCTCAAAACGCTCCCAGATGCCCAAGCTGCAGATCATCCGACACAACTCCTTTTAGGATTTACAATACGGTACATAATGGTTCTCGACATCTGATTCGATGTGAAGCCTGTAATCGGTTATTTGCTGAAACCAGCAATACAGCCATGGAAAATTTGAAGACACCAATCAGCAAGGTTGCATCTGCACTGCGGATTCGCAGTGAGGGCCCTGGCCTTCGGGCAACCGGTCGGATACTAGGATCGAATAAAGCTACCATTGCCCGCTGGGAGCAACTGTTTGGAGACCAGAAAGCAACGCTGATGTTCTATTCCTTTTGTCATGAATTTGTCTCCCTCACATTTGAAGGGGATGAGATATACACCGTGGTGGGAAAGCGTACCGATCCTTCGGACTCCAAAGGGTGGACTGCAGTCATCATGGAGCCAGCCAGCCGGTTCATTGTAGACCAACGATGTGGTAAGAAAAATGCCGCATTATTCAAGTCGGTTATGAAAACTGTATGCAAATATGTTCATCATACCAAAGACCTGACTTTTCTCTCGGATGGAGAAAGACGGTATGGCAACATGCTGTTTGATTTATGTTCGGAGGTTTTGAAAACAGAAAGAGCTGGGCGTCCCCCCAAAACGCTGCCCAAAGGCGTCAAAGTGCGTGTGAAAAACAAGGGTGATCAAAAACGAAAGAAAGGCCGCAAACGTCCAAAATACCAAGTAACTCAACGGGAACACCCGGACACTGATCAAAGTTTGGCTATAACTGAAATCCACGCCAACCATCTTGAGGCTCAGAGTGCTGCAACGAGGCGAAGAAACAGTACTTTAAGAAGAAAAACAAACACATACGCTAAAACAGAGCATGGCTTACAACGAACCCTGAATGTTCATCAAATCATACACAATTATGTTCGACCTCATTGGACTACCGGCAAGGTGCCGGCAGTTGCTTTGGGAATCATGTCGGAGGCCTTGAGCCTTGAGAGCATCCTCACAATGCAAAGAGCCGCATAGGGTTCCATAATGTTGAGGGCTCAAGACTAAAAATACATCTTGGAATAGTTGGAGTCCAGTGCCAACGGCTCGAAGAGGGGCGTATACCCACAAAGTCACCCGTCTGCGACATTGCAAGAAAATGCGCAATCCTCACATACTTGAGTATGCTCCGGTTGCACATTTTCTTGCGCCTTGTATCCTGGGCAAATAATCAGCCGTGGAGCAGTTTAACCTGGGCCAGAAAAACCAGGATACCTGCAATATAGCCAAGAATTGCCAGTCCACTGATTTTTTTCACGTACCAGAAAAAATTAATTTTCTCCAGGCCCATGGCAGCAACGCCTGCCGCCGAACCAATGATCAGCAGAGAGCCACCGGTTCCTGCACAGAAGGCCAGAAAGGTCCAAAGAAAATTGTCTGTGGCAAACTGATGCACATCATACATACCCATGGATGCGGCCACCAGGGGCACATTGTCAATGATTGCACTGATGACACCGATCACCGAAACGATAATGCTTTGCTGACCAATGGTCTGGTTGAGCCAGGTCGCCAGTGTAGCCAGAATATGGGTATCTTCCAGGGTTGATACAGCCAGCAGAATACCGACGAAAAAGAGAATGGATGCCATATCGATTCGGGTCAGGGCATGTACGATGGTCAGAGGTTGTTTCTCTTCGTCGGATTTTTGCCTGTGTACAAGCTCTCCCACCAGCCAGAGAACGCCAAGGCCGCACAGAATGCCCATAAAAGGCGGCAAATGGGTTATCTCCTTGAACACCGGCACCATGACCAGTGATCCCAAGCCCACAGTGAACATCAGGTTTCGTTCGAACTTTGTGCTTGTCCCGGATCCGGCCTGTTCCGTTTTTGCTCCCACAGATTTGCCTTTCAGCATAAAGCTGACGACAATCAGGGGAATAACAAGATCTGCCACAGAGGCCAGGAAAACCGATTTAACGACCCCGAACGAAGAGATCTGACCTCCGATCCACAGCATGGTTGTGGTGACATCACCAATGGGGGACCAGGCTCCGCCGGCGTTGGCGGCAATAACAATGATCCCTGCAAAAATCAGCCGGTCATCGTGATTGTCCAATAGTTTTTTGGTCAATGACACCATGACAATGGTGGTGGTCAGGTTGTCCAGCATGGCGGAAAGGAAAAAGGTGACAATTCCGATGAGCACAATCAGAACACTCTGGCTGGTGGTGGTGATCCGGGAGGTGATCACCTCAAATCCGTCATGGGCGTCCACCAGTTCAACAATGGTCATGGCCCCCAGCAGAAAGAAGATAATCTGGGCAGTGGCCGCAAGGTTCTCATTGAGCTGTTCCGTCACCAGGTGATGATTGCCCGTGGCAACGGCGTAAATGGTCCACATAATGCCGGCGCCCAGCAGGGCGGAAGCAGATTTATTGACCCTGAGCGGATGCTCAAAGGCAATGGCCGAATAGGCCAGAACGAAAACTACTACTAACAGTGTATGCATACAGCCTCCTCAAGCTTAAAATACGAACAGCAATTATAGTACTAAAATTTTTTATTACAATAGATGCGTGAAATATTGGTTGCGCGCAGGGGGCTGTAATGGTTATGTGTTTGGAAAGATTGGTGAAATAGGGTGATTGCGTTTGGGTGTCCCCCTAAAGCCTGCTGATGGCAGCCACCCTGGCATGGCCGGCCTTTGCCAGATCCCCGGGGGAAATCTCAATGGTCACGGTATTTCTGCCGCTGCCGCAGAATACATGGGGAAGGGTCATCAGTCTTCACTGTTTTTGCAGGGCCATTAAAACCGGACAGGAAACCCTACCCGGGTCTTGTTCCCGGGTCAATAAATCTGTTTAAAAAATGGACTTTTTTCTCTACAATTGCCCACCATTTAACAAAAAGACTTAATGTAAGAAAAATTATGATAAGAAGAATTAAAGGAGACTCTAAGTGTTTGACTACCCCTCGTACCTGAAGCAGCTGACAGCCGGAGAACCGGTTAACAACCCTTTCCTGGATTTTTTACAGATAAAGCCTGAAGTGATTGAAGAAGGATATGCCCGGTTCAGCATGGAGATCCGGCCCGAATTTCTCCAGGGCGCCGGAATCATGCAGGGCGGTTTAGGCATTGCCCTGTCCAGTGAAGCCGCAGCCCATGCCGTGATGAGCACCCTGGCGCCGGGTGAAAACCTGACAACCATTGAACTGAAAAATAATTTTCTTTCCATGGCGTCCAAGGGTCGCCTGACAGCCGAAGCCATGGTGTTTAAAAGGGGACGGACCCTTGTTTTTGTTGACTGCATAGTCAGAGATGACACAGGAAAAAATATTTCGAAAAGCAGTGCCACCTTAATGGTCATACCGCCGAAATCAGATGAATGATACAAGGCCGTACCTGGTGATTTATCAGGTACGGCCCGGTTTTAAATCACCTTTCGATTTCATGAAACAAGTCGTTGGAGCCAAAGATGCGGCCTTTCTCCGCATAGCCGTCGGAGGAATTTTTTATCATCTCTTCAATCTGACCCTTGTTTTCATAGGTCTTTTTCACCTTTCCCGGAGACCCGGTGACAAGGGAGTAGGGCGGGATAATGGTGTTTTCCAGCACCACCGCACCCGCGCCAACAACTGATCCGGTCCCGATAACCGCATGATTCATCACGGTGGCGCCCATGCCGATCAGGCAGCCATCCTCAATGGTACAGCCGTGAAGGCAGCACTGATGGCCCACGGTGACGCCGTTTCCCACCGTTAAAGGAACCCCGGCATCAACATGGCACATGCTTAAGTCCTGGATATTTGTCCTTTCACCAATGGTGATTGCGGCCGTATCTCCCCGGATAACCGTTTGAAACCAGACCGAGGAGTCCCTGCCGATATTCACATTTCCAATGACCTGGGCGGTTGGTGCAATGAATACGGATTCATGAATTTGGGGCCGGATATTCTGGTATGCGTATAAAGTCATTCTCTCTCCTTGTCATCATTCTATTGAATTTTTTGTTCAGGGCTTATATTTTTACTGTATTTAGGATAGTACCTCCCGTTCCCAAAGTACAACCCAATAAGGAAAAATTATGTCAAAAGAATATGATGTGGCGATCATCGGTGCCGGCACGGCCGGCCTGACGGCCCAGGAAGAGGTGGTAAAGCACACGGACAACTATGTTCTCATTGATGACGGTCCCCTGGGCACCACCTGTGCAAGGGTGGGCTGTATGCCCTCCAAGGCGTTGATTGCCGTGGCCGATGATTTTCACAAGTGCAGTTTTTTTGATGAATACGGCATTGACGGCTCCCGGGGGCTGATCCCGGATCATAAACGGATCATGGCGCGGGTCCGGTCCATGCGGGATGAGTTTTCAGGCGGCGTGATCCAGGATATGTCCGGATTCATGGACAAGGTTATCCGGAAACGGGCCAGGTTTCTGGATGCCAATACCCTGGATTTAGGGGACGAAACCATCCGGGCCAAAAGCATCATCATCGCCACCGGATCAAAGCCCTTTATCCCTGATGCCTGGCTGCCGTTCAAAGAGTTCATAATCGACACGGATCAGTTTTTTGAACTTGAAACCCTTCCCCGGACCATGGCCGTGTTCGGCCTGGGGGTTATCGGTATTGAGCTGGGCCAGGCCCTGCACCGGATAGGGGTCCAGGTGACAGCCGTCAGCCGCCGTAAAACCGCAGGGGGGCTGACAGACCCCAAACTTGCCGAATATGCCTTTGACCATTTTTCCCGGGAGATGCACCTTGAACTGGGTACCGCTGAAATTGTCGGCAAAACCGAAACAGGTCTTACAGTGGGAAGCGGCAGCAAGCGCTGGAACGTGGACCGGGTGCTCATTGCAACGGGCAGACGCCCCATGCTTCAAGGGTTAGGCCTTGAAAACTTAAAGGTTGACCTGGATGATAGAGGAATGCCGGTTTTCGCCCCCCAGACCCTGCAGGTGGGGAACCTGCCCGTGTTTCTGGCCGGGGATGCCAACGGGCTTAAACCCATTCTCCATGAAGCTGCCGATGACGGTACCATAGCCGGGTACAACGCCTGTGCCGGTACCATGACCCGATTTAAAAAACGAACGCCTCTGCATATTACCTTCTCGTCGCCGGATATCGCCATCGCCGGTCTGTCTTACAAAGCTCTGACTGGAAAAGGCATTGATTTTGTGGTGGGGGAAGCGTCCTGGGAGGAGCTTGGACGGGCCAGGATGATTCTCGGCAAAGCGGCCGGGCGAGCAAGAATTTATGCCGAACCCCACAAGGGGCGGCTGCTGGGCGCTGAGATTATGGCACCGGCCGGGGAACACATGGCCCATCTTCTGGCCTGGACCATGGGGGCCAACCTGACAATAAAAGAGATCCTGGGTATGCCCTTTTACCATCCCGTGCCTGAGGAGGCGCTTCTGGATGCTTTTCTACAGATTGCCGCACAGATCAGTGAGCCTGTGCCCATGCCGATACTGGAAAAAATAAAAGGAGGATCCCATGGAAGATAAAAGGGCAGACCCGGTTATCCGATTTCTGTCTGATGCCCGGGCCCGGCACCACGATGCCGACATGCTGGTTTTCGGCAACGAGGCGGCAGATCTGGATTCCGTGGTGGCGGCCATTGGGCTTGCCTGGGTTCTGGGAAAGGGTGAAAAACCCTGTTCGGCACTGCCCCTGATTCCCGTTAAACGAGACGATTTCCGGCTGAAAACAGAGAGCCGGTGGGTGCTCTCCCAGACCGGCATTGATGCTGAAATGCTTTTTTTTCTGGACGATGTACCGTCATTGGATGTCCTTTTTTCCAGGTTCAAAGGGCTGGCCCTGGTGGACCATAACCGGCTGGCAAACGCTTTTTCAGAATACGGGGAAAAAGTCCGGCTTATTGTGGATCACCATGAAGATTTAAAGCTGTACCCCGATGCCCTGCGGCGCATTGAGCCTGTTGGGTCCTGTGCCACCCTGGTGGCCGAAGACCTGATCCATGGGTGCGGAGGGGAGGCTGCCTGTGAAATCCCCCAAAGCCTGGCCGTTCTTTTGCTGGGGGCCATTCTCATTGACACGGTAAATCTTGATCCCGGCGCCGGGCGGGCAACTCCCAGGGATCATGCCGTGGCGGATCATCTGAAGGCTGTTGCTGACCTGGACACAGACATGTTTTACCAGGGTATCCGTGCCGCTAAATCAGATATCAGTGAAATGAACACAAGGGATCTGCTCAGACGGGACTGTAAGACATTTCAGTTCAACACGGTGTGCTGTACGGTTTCATCCGTGCCTTTGTCCCTTAAAAAGTGGATGGCCAGGGACATGAATCTTGCCCGGGGCATTGAGGCCTATGCAAGGGAAATGAAGGCCGATATCCTTATGACCATGAACACCCAGCGCACCCCCAGATTTTCAAGGGGAATTGCAGTGTTCTGCAAATCCCCCGATCTGTTCACAACCATTTCCGCCATGCTGGCATCTAACCTTGACCTTGAAGTCATACCTGGGCCGCCGGGTTTTGACTGCGGCAAAGTTCATTTCTTCCGCCAGGGTAATTTGAGTCTGTCCAGAAAAAAGCTTGAACCAGTGCTGGACCGGTATTTTTCAAACTTTAAACAGGTGTAATAAAAATTTCCACCTAAGGCGTTCTCAGCCGAATACCGCGGTTTGTTGATGCGCTGTTTTTTTCCTCAGACTCCGCTGTGTCTTTAAGCTTCAGGGGAAATCCTGCCGGGGTAGACCGGCTTGTTGTTCTGTTTGAGGGGACCGATACGCCGGGGAAATTGATATTGATGTCCGTGGCAAAATCAATTCCATTCATATCGCCTTTAATGGTTATTGCCTGCGGCGAATCCAGGGATGGATAGGCCCCGCAAGCTTCTGCCTCACCACAGATATATCCGTCATTATCCGCATCTGTACCCGCATAGATCAGCACGGATTCATTTTCAAGTGCCTGGGTCAGATCGAATTGATATACTCCGCTGTCACCTGCGGATGAGAATTGTTCCAGTATTTCGTCAGTCTGGGAGTCGATGAGCAACACATAGTGGTAGCCGCCGTCCGTGGTTTCTGCGTAAGTTCCCACACGCATGGCGACGTCAACGACAGCGTCGTTGCGGCTGGAACCAGAGAAGGTGATGGTTCCCGAATAAGATCCGTCGGAAAGCCCGGAACGGTCAACCGTGACCGTATAGGTGCCAAGACTGCTGTCGTCGACATCTGCGGCGGCGACCGACAGCCATGACGCATCACTGACAGCAGTGCTTACGGTCAATGTTTCCCCGCCCTGATTGGACAACGTCACATCGCTGGATGTCAATGCTGTTCCAAAACTGAGACCTGATGGTGTGACTGCAAGGATTGCCGGAAGTGAGTCGTCTACAGAACTCTGGTAGGCGATATCCACGGCTTTTTTGGCAGCAATCATCCCATAGCCAAATTTTTCATCCCACCCTGAATCTCCTAAATCCTGGGTCAGGTATCCGCCGGCCAGAAGACCGTCAAATCCATTCGGGGTCAGACCGGGATAAAGACTTTTCATGAGTGCGGCCACACCGGATACATGGGGGACGGCCATACTGGTTCCGTACATCTGCCCATAGGTATAGGCATATGAAACATCCGTGCCGGAACGGTCATCGTATCCACAGGTGCTGTAAATCTGCTGATCAGAAGTCCCCCCGGGAGCCGACAGGTCAATGAAGCTGCCATAGTTGGAATAGGATGTAAAATTTTTACTGTCGTCAACGGCGCTGACGGACACCACGCCGTCATAGGCAGCCGGATAAGATTTTGTACTTTCTCCATCGTTACCGGCAGCGGCAATTACAATTACACCCGCGTCCCGGACATCATCGAATATTTCCTGTTCATAGGTTGTGGAGCCGCTTCCCCCAAGGCTTAAGTTGATAATATCTGCCGGATCGACGGGAACCGTGCCGGAATCATTGTCAAGCCCGGCAGCGAACTTGACCGCCTGCATAACATCATAGGTGGTCCCGCCACCAATGCCCATGGCCCGCACCGGCATGATTTTCACATTCCAGGCAACCCCTGCCACACCCTGGGTGTTATTGGATTGGGCGGCAATAATGCCGGCCACATGGGTGCCGTGAAAGGAACTGGTGCCGTCGGAATTGCTCTGGTCCCCGGTATCGTCCGGGTTGCTGTCGATGCCGGATTCATCATCTCCGGAAATCGTGTCGTCGGAAATAAAATCATATCCGTCCACCAGCTGGTTTTTAAGATCCGGGTGATCCAGGAGAACTCCGGTATCCACCACAGCCACGATCACACTGCTGCTGCCCGTGGAAACATCCCAGGCATCCTCAAGATTGATCAAGGGCAAATTCCACTGCTTTCCTTGTGAATAATACGTATCGTCAGGGATGTTAAATGCTTTTCTGATGTAATTGGGCTCAGCATACTTTATACCGGACTGATTTCTCAAACCCCGGATCATCCACAGGGTTTCCAGTTTTTCTTTGCTTGTTCCATCCATGTATCCAGGTCCGATACTTCGGGTAAATGCGTCTTTCACTCCCAGGGTGTCAAACAATGTATCCCGGTCTGTTGATGCATCGGGTTTGAGCAGTTTGTCCCGGCTGGTTGTCCCGGCTTTTGTGGTAAACCCTAACGCAGATACGGCTTTTGATTCTGCGGCAGATAAAGAGACAACATCAGAACAATTGTCTTCAAACTGAACCAGTACCTCGCCGCTGACAAAATCGTCAGTCAGGCGCAATTGGCCGGTTCCATTGATATCTATTTGCCCCAGGATCAGGGCATACATGGTGGATGTGCGAAGTGTGGTGGACTCCACAGCCACCACACGGATGTAATAGGTGCCGTTGGATGGCACAGTCAAGGAAGCAATTCCGTTGCTGTTCGTCGTGGCTGATCCTGTCAGGGTCTCGGTGCTGTCATACAGATAAAGGTCAAGCTCTGATGTCCGGAGATTTTCAGCCATATACAGGGTGATGGTCATTCCTTCAGTTAAAACAACCTGGTAAAAATCTTCATAATCCCCTGTTATGCTGAACCGGCCGCCCATGGGGCCGGAGTAATTCACATTCACAAAGCCGCTGACTGTCGCCCTATCATCGGATATGTTTATGGTTTGGGCCCTGTCAAAAGAGTCGTTGCTGGTGTAATTTGCATTGGGATCATTGACGTCACTGTCTGCAAACATGTTCCCAGCTGAAGTAATGGTTCCGCTGACTGTTCTATAGGTGGCGCTTTCACCATCGGTAGTTGGATTTTCGTCATCACTCCCCCCATTGCAGCCGCAAACCAGCAAAAGAGAAATGATTAACACAAAGATAACCGATAAATTTCTCATGTCGAATGGACGCTTTTTTGAATGGATCATTGTTTGAAAACCCTTTTTAGCAAAATCATGGTGAAGGAATATATTCTGATATCCCGGGGAGTTCTTTAATCCTAAACCGTACCGACCTGGAGAATCAAGCCCTGGATATATATTTTCTGGTTTCTGTGTTGACCTTGACCATTTCTCCGTTTTCAAGGTATTCAGGCACTTGAATTTCAATCCCGTTGGAAAGGGTGGCCGGTTTTGTGCGGGCTGTGGCACTGGCCCCTTTGATGCCTGGAGCGGTGTCCGTGATTTCAAAAACAAGGGACGCAGGAATTTCAATGGCCACCAGATTGCCGTCAATGAACATGCCCACAATATCTTCCATGCCGTCGGTGAGCCAGACCAGCTCCTCTTCAATGCTGTCCTGGGAAACCATATACTGACCATATTCGATGGTGTCCATGAACACATGAAGCTCCCCGTCGGGATAGAGGTACTGGACAGATTTCCTTTGCAGGTCCACATCATCAAGCATATCATTGCCTTTAAATGAGTCTTCATATTTCTGCCGGGTCTTGATACTGCTGAATCTGACTTTGTAAAGAGTGACAGCCCCCCTTGCCGACGGGGTTTTTACATCAATATGTTTGACCAGATACGGCTCCCCGTTGATATCCACCACCTGCCCCTTTTTTAAATCACATGCTTTTGGCATACTTGCCTCTCCTAAAATAAAACTTTCATTGTTTTGATAAAATTCACCCTTGAGCCCTAATTATCAGCCAAGCTCTTGGGACGAAGACTTTTTTTGCCTGTTTACCAGCACAAAGGGGTTAATGCAAGTGAATCATCAATCATCAATGGTCACATCGACGTTTCGTCGCCCCCATTTAAGGGCTTGACCGTGGAACCGGTAATAAAGATCAAGGCGGTTGGGCCCTTTGATGGCACCGCCGCGGTCCTCGACCACACCCCATCCCCAGCCGGGTACGTACATCCGGGTGCCGAAGGAGTGGTATCGGGTATCAGCCGCGATGGTTCCGTCCTGGGGGAGTAACAGCCAGGGGAAGAAGACGATGCGGACAGGGATCATCCAGGGGTGTTTGACGCTGTCCCAGGAAAAGAGTCCGGGATGAGGCACCCCGGGTTTGGTGCCGCTGGCCGTATGGCCTGTGTATGTTCGTCCCTTGTCCTTTCCGGCATTTACATAGCGATGCCAAAAATTGAGCTTAAGATATTTCCAGCTCCCCCTTTCCCAACTGCAGCATTTACCGCATCCACAATAACCGGTGGTCTCCATGGTCACCACCCGTTTTTGACCGGCACATCCCGCGACAAACAAGGCCAGAACGGCAATCGCAGCAATCTGTTTCAGTTTCATCCCATACCCCTCCATAACTCAGCCCCGGGTTCCAGGGCCTTTGGTCAAATAACCCTTTCGAACTCTTTCGGTATCTGTTTATATAATCAACAGCGATATCAGGACCGGGCTCTTCCGGCATATCGGAAAAATAACAGTAATCGGCACCTGTGTAAACTGCCAACTCATATGGGAGGATTGCCATGTTTTTTCAGGGGTGGGTCTGGCAGACGCTATGTCAGGTCTGCCCATGGCCGCTATTCAGACTGCATGGGAATGTTCCACTTTTTCATGTATTTCCATATGGCTGCCCGGCTGAAGCCCGACCGTCTGGCCGCTTCAGCTTTGTTCCATCCGGACTCTGTGAGGATGGTCAGTAAGCTGTCTCGGTCAAGAGACTCCCGCTGTTTTTTACGGGGAGAGGCTGGCTTGGGATAACGTGGGAGAGGGGCAGCATAGGTGGTGTTCTGCCCGCTGATTTCAAGGGGAAGATCTTTCAGGTCAATTTGGTTGTCTGAACAGAGCACGAATGCATGTTCAATGGCATTGGCCAGTTCCCGAATATTTCCTGGCCAGCTATATTTCATGAAAACTTTCCTGGCCGGTTCTGCCATGCCGGTAACGGTCTGGCCGGAAATTTTATTGTTCAGCTTAATAAAATGGTCCACCAGCAGTGGGATGTCTTCTCTGCGATTTCTCAAGGGGGGCAGGTAGATGGGAAACACTTTGAGCCGGTAATACAGATCCTCCCTGAAAAAACCCTCATCAACCCGTGATTTTAAATCTTTATTGGTGGCCGTGATGATCCTGATGTTTACCTTGTGTTTCTTGGAATCCCCAACGCGTTCTATCTCTTTTTCCTGGAGTACGCGCAAGAGTTTTATCTGAATATAGGGTGAAATTTCACCGATTTCATCTAAGAATATAGTACCCTGATCAGCCTGCTCAAATCGTCCGATCCGGTCCCGGACCGCACCGGTAAATGCACCTTTGACATGTCCGAACAATTCACTTTCCAGTAATGATTCGGATAACGCGCTGCAGTTGACCGTAATCATGGGCTTGTCTTTTCTCTCGCCGATGGAGTGAATAGCCCCGGCCACAAGTTCTTTGCCCGTTCCGCTTTCACCCTGGATGAAAATGGACGTTTCGCATGCTGCTGAAGCTTTTATGAAAGAAAATACATTTTGCATAACCTCACTTTTAGCTATGATGCCGCCCAGTCTGTTCAACTCGCCCAGGCGGCGTGCGGCTTGCTCTATCTTCAGCCGTGTGTTTTTAAGCTCGGTCAGGTCAGTGACTGTTTCAATCACCCCCATGATCTGTCCGCTGTCGTCCCTAATGACCCTGGCGTTTTTACTCACTTCCAGGAGATGTCCGTTCCGGTGGCTGATCACACATTCTGTGGGAATGACTTTTCCGGTCTGAAGTATCTTGCAGTCATGCATCCCGGAAGGGCAGTCCTTACCGAAACATTTACTGAACTTGAGTATCCGGCAACTCTTCCCTTTAATTTCCCTGGATGAATAACCGGTGATGGCTTCCATGGCTGGATTCCAGGCAACGATTTTCCCGGTGGGATCAAGCACAAATACGCCGTCTCCCATGGATTCCAAAAACCGCTTAAGCAGTTTGTTTTTTTCGATTGCCTGTTGAATGTTTTCCATTGTTTGACTTGCTTATTCTTTGGATGGTTTCGTGGCGCTACTTATGGCGCCACGAAATATGTTTTTATCATAAGTGGCGGGTAGCAGATTGTCAATCTTTTGTGGTTCTGGAATGTGTTGTGTTATTATATTAAATCGTTACGTTTTATTTTGAGCGAATGGACAGCTTTGGGTATGTTTATTGAGTATAGTTGTATGTAACCAGACAGCCTATGGCTGGAAGGGGTAGCAAACTCAATATAACACATAACAAAAGAAAAGGGGGGCAACATGAATAAAATGCATAAATATGTCATGGTTCATAAAAACCTTGATGTGGACTGGGAAGTCGTCAAGGAGAATTGGCGTAAACTGGCATCTGTTGAAGCCGCTACCTGGGTCAGAACTTACTTCAACGAAGAAAAAGGTATACGCTTCTGCATCTGGCTGGCACCCTCTGAAGAGATCCTTAAGGACATCTTTACGGAAATCGGCATCAGCTGGGAATCCATCACCAAGGTGGTCGAAACTGTTCCCGATATTTGGAAGGGTGATTGGGCGGAAGATCTTGCCCGGGTATATAGAAGATCTTCGCTGTGAAACATGATGAGTTAGATCGTAAATGCCGTGTTGATTTGATTTTTAATGAGCCAAGAGCCGACTTGGTCCTCCTGGGGGGGGGATTGGAAGGGCGGCCGTAAAAAAGGGCGCGGGGACTATTCACCCCGCGCCCGGCTTTTTTTGTCAGTGAAACCTGGCCGCTTTTAGAAGTGTGTTATTTCGTGTAGCCACTTCCCACGATTAATCCGCCTGCGGTAGTCCTGACATAGGTTTTTTTATCGGCTCCGGCCCACTTATATTCCACCCATACCCCCTGGGGCGTGGAGTGGACTAACGCATCGTATACCGGCTTGAATTCGTCGGTATTCAGACTTTGCCCCTGCTTTTTGGGATGGACCACCATCGTCCCGCCTTTTTCCATGATGAACACGTAAGGGTTGTAATCGCCCGGCTTGTAATCTGTGGGCGCTTTACCTGCGTCAATGCCGGTTACGATTGCATCCACGCTTCCTTTGATTGCGCCTTCGTCAGCCGCCATAGCGCCGGTGGACAGGCAGATTCCGATTACCAATGCCAAACAAATCGTCAAAGCTTTTTTCATGAGAGTTCCCTTTTCATTAAAATTTAGAAAATTATTGTTAAAGATACGACTATTGACAAAAAAAGCCTTCGCGGGACTGCAACCCCCCGTTTCTCCTTTCTTTCTTCTGCGGTCAGGCTACGGCAAAGGATGGCGAAATCACCCTTTACCTCTCGGGTTCTTCGGTGTATGTGGCAGCAAAAAAAGCTGATGTAAGTAAATAATGGTTTGTTGTGGTGCCATCAAGCACATGGGCTGAAGTTTCTTGTCGTTAAAATTTGAATGTCATCCTACATTTCAGATGGATTTTTATTGTGGGATTACTGGAAAAAATAATCGCCGTGTTACTCAATGTAATCGAGTTTAGACTCGTTTAGCACAATGTCCGGTCTTAGTAAACTACTTTTTTTACTTTAAAGTCAGATCATTGAAATTATCTTAGTTAACAGTAATTAAATGATTATTAATTTATAAGATTAGTTTGTTCAGGAAATGTGAAAAATCAAATATTTTAAGGGAAGGGTAATGTGGTTGAAACTATTACAACCAAGGATGTTGTATCAGGAGTGAACCTGGAAAAAAATATCAAATGGAGTGGCTTTTGACCGGGGTGTTTTTGGGGAAAAATCCGGGGCGTTATTGGGTATGGCCTCGCCAATCGGGATGCACCTGAAAAAATCTTTTGAACTGGTAGGGTAAACGACAGCAGTAAAGGATAAATTAAAGGACCTTCATATCTATATTGGAACAGCGGGAAAAACAGATCTATCAGAAAGGTGAACAGCCCTTTGAGATGACATGTGAAACCAAGAGTCTGGCGGGGGCAGTAAACCAGAGGGCCTGCGTGTTCTGCGGCTCCAGGATGGTGCTTTACCCCATTGCCGACGCATTGCACCTTATTCTCCGCCCCATAGGGTGCGCCTCCTATACCTGGGATATCAGAGGAGCCCAGTCTTCGGGGCCGGAGCTGCACCGGATGAGTTTTTCAACGGATCTGTCAGAGACAGATATTATCTATGGCGGAGAAACATGGAATTGCATCCCTTGTTGAAATCAATTATTTAAAACGGTAGGATGACTGTCGCGAAGGTGTATGTCTGAATTGAAACGTTAATTATTTTTAGGGAGTATCGGATGAAAAGGATTATTTTAATTTTTATTACAGTACTGTGGGCATGTACGGTCATGGCCTCACCCGCAGATGATATGTCTAAAAATGTAACTCAGCAGATTCGTATGGCAGAAAAGCAGTTTTTCGCAGGAAAATTTGACCAGGCTGCAAAACTTCTCAATGAGGCCGGGGCAGGCCTTGATCAGTT
The DNA here is from genome assembly GCF_963665355.1 of uncultured Desulfobacter sp. Classification (GTDB taxonomy): domain Bacteria; phylum Desulfobacterota; class Desulfobacteria; order Desulfobacterales; family Desulfobacteraceae; genus Desulfobacter. Next base: position 340,356 of record NZ_OY762229.1, on the reverse strand, counting down.
GCAAAAGGAGGATGCGTCCCATAAAAGTCTTAAATCGTTAACGTCGAAGTATGACCGCCTTAAAAAACAGGTTGATAAAAAACTGGGCGCAGGCCAATCGACTGAATCACAAGCGTCTTCCTTCGTGAAAACTGGAGGGCCTCATGATTCGGGATCTCAAAGTTTAAGTCATGGCGCAAAAGGCAATCTTGAAAAAGCCCACAGGCAGATGGATTTTGCGGAAAAAGAGCTGGCCAAGGCGGAACAAAATCTCCAGGGCAAAGAGTATAACATGGTTGATTCCCGGATTTTTAATACAACGTCAAACCTGGATACGGTGGGTGATCTGCTGGCAAAAGTGGTCAAAAACAACAAAGCTGATCCAAGCCACCCAGAGGTTGCTGCCGCCAATGCCCGGTTTGAGAAAATTTCCCATCAGCTTGATGCATTTACACAAAAAGCAAAAACGCAGCAGACGGATGAACACTCTGCCGCAGCCGATGCAGCACGCGGTGCAAAAGCGATTAACGACAAATGGCTGCCTCTACTATCTAAATTTACAACCAGAAATGCAGCCACATACCCTCAGTATCTTGGATCACATGACAAAAGCATGATGGACAAACAGGAAGATCTGTACCGGCAGGCCCGAAAGGTTCTGGGCGATGTGGAACGTGAAGTTCCTGCCGGAAAACAGCCGGATGAATTAAAAAAAGCAGTTAAAGATCTCCGGTTTGCCCTGGAGGTCTATGATGACGCCAAGATTGCCGATTCCCAAAATCGTCTTATTCCACTGGAGAGCACTCTTTCCGACTGGGAAAAGCGGTTTGCCGAGAACAAAAACTGGCGTGAGGGCTCTGAACGGGCATTGTTCATTATTACACCCCAGAAACTGGCCTATCAGAAAAGCCAAATTGCTGATTTGCATAAAACGGATCCGGTCAATGGCGAAAAATTCGCAAAAAGACTGGCCGTACTCGAAAAAGAAAACGCCTCCTGGACCGGGAAAAAACAACAGTGGATGGAGCGCCCCCGTCCGTTTCCCGAAGCAAAAATGAAAAATAAAGGCCTGGAAAAGGAAATGGAAGGCTTGCTTGAGAATCGCGGTATCAAGGCCCAAAATCTTGTTATTACAGATCGAGACTGGTGGGTCCAGGCCGGGGAATTCCGCTATGTCAGTACAGCCGTTCTTTCCAAGGATGAAAAGGGTAACTACTGGTCCAAGGTAAGTTTTCGTCAGATTCAGACCCTGGCCGGATACGGTCCCACAGAAATATGGGATGTTGACGAAATTCGTATTCGTCTGCCCTAGATTCCTTTATGCCGTGTATACTAACGGCGCATCTGAGCCGGGTAAACATAGCTTTTAATGCAGTGACCCCGGCTCAGCAGTTCAATAAGTTCAGAGTATAGGAATTTCCATTTTACCGTCCGATATCTTCATTTGTGGTGATATTGACAAAAAGGTGTTTAACTCACGTCATGACTTTGCTATCGGATAAAAAAATAAGCTTTTTAGATGCTGATGTGTTTAAGACGATCTTTGATGATCATTGGGAAGATTTTAAAAAAAGTTCATCGGAGATATGATAATGAGCAATACGAAGCCCCCCAGTTCAAAAGATGCTTGGCTGTAGAGACGCTTCAAACGGATATAGCGAGTACATTTGCATGCATTGTGGCCAGGATAGAAGGAAAATTCCATTCAGTTGTAAAAGTTGTTTCTGTCTTTCATGCGCGAAACAATATGTTGATAATTTTGTAGGCCAAGTCAGCACGATGCTGCATCCTGGTGTGATTTACAGGCACATAGTGTTAACGCTGCCGGAACAATTAAGGCCGGTATTTTTCAAGGAGCGTTTTAATAAAGATCTATTATCGCAGTTTATCAAATAGTCAAACGCAAAAACTATCGGGAAAGATATCAGGAAATCAGCGGGATAGATCCCATGCGGTGTCAATCTTGCGAAAACGTTATGGAATTGATGTCGATATGGCATCCCCAATACGGTACTCTGTTTGATATTTTTTCGACTTTAGAGGAAGTGAAAATTGAGCAAGAAAAAGTTGATAGAGGGGGCGGACATTCCGTTCGGCCCTCCTCCGGAGGAATACAGCTATCGTTGTTCCCATTGTCATTATGAAATGAAGCAATTATTGATGTTGAGATGGGGATTGCTGAGTTTGAAGGCAGATATTATGAAGGCTTTATGCCGGTTTTAGGGTGCCCTGGTTGCAATCAAGAAACCATGCACTTTGTAGGGGAGTAAAAACCCGCGCTTTAGCGCGCTAAATTTAGGAATCCAAGGTCTTTTTTAAATCCGGGTTCAGTCCGCACGCCGATGTGCTGAAAAATGAAGTTGCCCTGGCAAAAGCCCATTCTGATAAAATCAAGGTTCAAAATCAGATTAAAAATTTTATAGGGAACTGAGTCTTCGTACTATCCCCGGGTGACCCTGGATTATTCATGGATCAAACAGCATAATGATTATTCCAATTATACCCGCTCCACATCCAGGCAAGGCATTTACACCATCTGGGTGAACTTGAACTGGAATATTTTTGACGGCGGCAGCACAACCTATACCCACCTGGGGGATTTAAGGCACATTAATGCCCTGGAAAAGGAATTTCAAGACAAGACAGCCAATGCAACTGCCGCCATTGTCCAGGCCTTCACCAATATCAGCGATGCCTATACGCAGTATCAGATCGCCAGGGCTGCTCTGTTTTACAATATGGGAATTGAAAATTCCGGGTTGAACGGAATCGTTGCAAAGGAAAATCGATAGCGCTCAACCACTTAGGCAGCGGGTTGTTCAAAAAGCGTCATGAGCTCAGGCAGCAAGGTCTGCAGGACTGCAACCGTAAGCGAACTTGAAAAGGTATAATCTTTTGCATCCGCGCCAGGAACATAGGCGGTGATGGTGCCGAAATACCGGTCTCCCATGAAAAACACAAAGATCGCCGCCCGATTCACAGGCGTTGATTCCAGCAACACACCGCCGGGCCCGAATTTTTTAATCCGATGATCGCCGGTGCCCGTTTTTCCACCCATGTCAACAATGTTGCCGTTTGTTTGAACGGCTTGATCTTTTATGCGGATGGCCGTGCCTTGCTGGACAACGTCCACAAGGGCCTTTTTCACTGTCCGGGCCACTTCCGGTTTGAGTATCCGCACACCTTGGGCCGATTGCCGGCGCATAAGGGTGTCATAGGCAGTGCCCTCTCCAAAATGGAAACTGGTGTTTCTGATTGACGGGTAGCGCATCCCGTCATTGAGTATGATCCCCATCAGTTCACATAGAGCCGACGGACGGTCTCCGGAAGAACCGATGGCGGAAGCATAGGACGGCACCAGATAGTCAAAGGGATATCCATATGATTTCCAAACGTCTTTTATGTCGTTGAAGGCTTCAAGCTCTATGATGGTGCGGATGCGGATGTTTTGTTTATTCGGATTTCTGGTTTTAAAAAGCCAGCGGTAGACTTCTTGGCGCTCATTGACGCTGTGCTCTGCGATCTGGGGGAAAATTGCTTCGGGATTGTTCTGCAGGTAGCGAACCATCCAGAGTTCAAGGGGATGGACATGTACCAGAAAGCCTATATCGGATAGGGCAAAACCATCAGGGGAATACTGCAGATATAGTTTTTGAATAAATGGTTTGGTCAAGTTGGATTGCGGAAGGTATGTGCCCAGTTCCCGTTCAAATTTTTCCAGTGTGTCTGTGGGGCTCAGATATCTTAGCGCAGCTGCAACTCTGACCGGGGTGTTATAAATTTGTTTCATAAAGAGCTCTTTGGATTCTTCCGGGTTTTTGCCCCGGTATTTTCGATAAAATGTCCTGATAAAGGATGTGCCTTCTTTATCGGCAAAGACCTTGAGCAGGCGCTGTTTTTCGGCGACCTCCAGGTTATTGAGGCTGCGCGGGGTGATACCGTAGCGTTTGTGGATATAAAAATTGGTAATATCCCGCATCATCCGGATGAAGACCAGGTTGACCGAATGCCGGAAGGCATTGCTGAGTGTCATTGTCTTATTGTCGTCTGTCTTCTTGTAATTGGCAAAGTGATGCACTCCGCCGCCGGTATAAAAAGATTCTTTCGGGCTGGCGGAATAGGTACGTTCCATGGCGGCATCGAGTATGTCTGCAAGCTTTGGATGGGGCGTGCCGAGCAGATACCCGGTGGCCCAGCGTGTGAGCGGATCAATATTCTCTTTTTTTAGGATTTTATCCAGCTCGGCTTTGGACTGCCCGGCGTAGGTATCATAAAGTTGCGAGATAATGTCAAGATAATGTACCAGGGCCCGCAGTTTGGAAGAAGAGCCGAGGTCCAGCTTCATCTGTTCGTCGATGTTAAAGGGTCCATCGAAGGTATTGGTCTGCACCCGCAAGGCATTTCCCTGGGATGTGTGCTCGTAAAGGGAAAAACTGTAGACTATTTTTTGCGGATCTCCTGTGTCGAGCATATGGGGTGCCATGAAACCGCCCGTGCGGATATATTCGGGATCTTTCATACGGACAAGCTTCTTGGCTATGGCCTCCTGAAGTGCCTTATTCAACGTGGTTTTAACCGTGAGGTCCAGGCGGTCCAGGACGTATGTGCTGGCCGAGGCAAGATCTCCCAGCAGCCGCGTCCGAATGATATTGGCGGTTTTTCGTTGTGTGGGGTCAAATGTATTCTGTGGATTTGAATCTTTTACAAATTGCAGGGACGCCTGCAGTGCGCTTTTGTAGAGTAGGGGAGAGATCATTTGTTTGGAATACAGCAGTCGCAGGTGCGAATCGGTTAGCTTCTGCAGAGCCTCATGGTTTTGCAGCAGATAATAGCTTGGCCGCCGCTGTGATATAAACAGGCTTAAAACCGCCCTGACGGCTTTACCGGCCTCCTGCACATCTTCCGGGCTCATGCCGGTCTTTTCAGCCGTGTTCAGGAGGCGGTTTACTTCGTCAAAATCCATTTTGTACCAGGCCCACAGGCCGTCGCCCAGCCCGTTGACCTCGCCGACGCCATGGGAGGCGCTCAAGGGAATGCCGTTGATGTAATCCAAGACGATTTGTTTGCGGTATTTTTCGGTATTTCTGCCGCTTTGATAAGAACGCAGCGAGGCTGAAATGATTTGCCGAAGCTTTTCCTTGGTGGTGTCCGTTATTCCATTGGGGGAATGCCGGAATTTTTCGATCTGGGTGGCAAGGGTGCTGCCTCCGGCAACCTTGTGGCTGGGAATGAACGCGTTGATTATGGCATCCGTTATGGCCTTCAAGATACGTTCATACTCAAGGGATGGATTGCGGTACGGTGTTGTTTCATCCAAAAGTTCTCGGTTTTCGATAAAGAGGAGCATTGTAACGGCAAGTGAAGGAATGGATTTGAAATCGGTATAGACCCGTTGCGGAAAAGAGCTTTGGAAAATTGGTTTATCCTGCCAGTCGGCAATTTTCAGCCCGGTTTGATTTTTTTCCATATAGATGGGAAACAACCCCATGCCGGTGTAATAGAAGAGATCCTCCGACCAGCGCGCCTGCCGGTCAATGGCAAAGCCTTTTGCCTGGAGGGTCTCTATCCATTCAGGAATTCGGGTGTAGCCAAGCCGGATATCATAGGGGCCGCTCTGGGGAAAAAGGATGGTATGCGCCGGGCCGTTTTCAACCCGGTAGGACAGTCCCTGGGCGATATGCGCGAATAAACGTGCCTGGATGCGAAAGGTCTTAAGTTCAAACACTCCTGCCAGTGCTACACACATCCCTGCAATCAGAAACAGAATGCGGATGGGCTTTTTCCGTGAGCGAGAGCGTGTTTGCACTGTCACAATTTCATCATTCACCATAGAGCCCTCGTGAGTCGTAGTTTTTTTCAATAACAGCGTGACACAAAAAAGGTGATGACAGCATTTTGAACGCTTTGATGTTATGAACACCATATTCAGACAAGAAAGGCCCTTCAAATGCCCGAATATATTTACCAGACCCTGCTGTTTTTCCGCAATGCTTTTGCCACAAATTTTAAATGGCTCATGTTTTGTCCGGTGATTACTGGGGTAGCCGTAACCCCAGGGCTCGATTGCGTTGCTTTTTTTTTGCCGATTTTGGAGCTTGGACACAGCCGGCCACAATGCATTCCCCCACATAGATATAACTCTTAAGGAGTTGATTATCTGGGAATAAATTCCTTTGAGTCATCCTATGTGCTTGACTGTTATCTTTTTTTTTGCGTTAATAGCCAGGCATAAGAAATAAAAGGACCGAAAAATATAATTTTTGGTCAAATACCATATGAATTGAAGGAGTTTTTAATGGCAAAGGAAAAAGTTGTTCTGGCGTATTCAGGCGGGCTGGATACTTCGGTCATCCTCAAATGGCTGCTGGAACAAGGCTACGAAGTGTTTGCATACATGGCTGACATCGGCCAGAAGGAAGATTTTCAGGCTGCGGAACAAAAGGCCCTTAAAATCGGTGCGTCAAAAGTGTTTATCGAAGATATGAAAAAGGAATTTGTCACCGATTATATATTCCCCGTTTTCAAGTCCAATGCGGTCTACGAAGGCCGCTACCTTTTAGGTACCGCCATTGCCCGGCCCATCATTGCCAAAAAGCAGATTGAGATCGCAAAGCAGATGGGCGCCCAGTATGTATCCCACGGCGCCACAGGCAAGGGGAATGATCAGGTCCGGTTTGAGCTCTCCTACTATGCCCTGGATCCCACCATAAAAGTGATTGCACCGTGGAAAAATTCGGATTTTCTCAATACGTTCCAGGGCCGTTCCGACCTTCTGGCCTATGCTGAAAAGCACGGGATTCCCACCAAGCAGACCGCAGCCAAACCATATAGCGAAGATGATAACCTGCTGCACATTTCCCATGAAGCAGGTATCCTTGAAGACCCCGGTACAGTATGCGAGGAAAGCATCTATTGCCGTACCGTATCTCCTGAAACAGCCCCGGATACGCCTACACGCATCACCATTGAATTTAAAAACGGTCTGCCGGTCAAGGTGAAAAATCTGGAGGACGGCACCGAAAAAACAGATGCTTTAGAACTGTTTTTATACCTGAATCAGCTGGGGGCAGAAAACGGCATCGGCCGGCTTGACATGGTGGAAAACCGGTTTGTGGGCATCAAATCCAGGGGCGTCTATGAAACACCGGGCGGTACCATTCTGCACGAGGCTCACAAGGACATTGAAGGCATTGCCATGGACCGTGAGGTCATGCGTCTGCGGGATATGCTGGCCGCCAAGCTCGGTGAACTTGTTTACTACGGCTTCTGGTTCAGCCCTGAAATGGACTTTCTCATGGCGGCCATGGACAAAAGCCAGGAACTCATTGACGGCGAAGTGACCCTGAAACTGTTCAAAGGCGTAGCCTACCCCATCGCCAGGACCTCGCCATCTTCCCTGTACAACAAGAATCTGTCTTCCATGGACATTACCGGCGGTTACAACCAGGAGGATGCTGACGGTTTCATCCGCGTCAACGCCATCCGCCTGATGGCCCACAGGGACATCGCCAGCAGAACCTAAGTTTTTTTATCTTTGGCATGGCTTTTTGCTGTGCCAAAGTTTCTTTTTTTATTGTTGTAACCGAGACCTTTATTTCTGATTAAATATTTTTATGAGATATAACCATATATTCGGCCCTGTGCCGTCACGGCGTCTTGGGCTTTCCCTGGGCGTGGATCTTGTCTGTCACAAAACATGCACCCTGGATTGTATTTACTGTGAGTGCGGACCAACCACCAACCTGACCCTTGATCGCAGGGAATATGTGCCCTTTGATGAAGTTAAAGCCGAACTTGCCCATTACTTTGAAAACCATCCTGATCCGGACTATGTGACCTTTTCAGGGTCGGGCGAGCCCACCTTAAGCCCGGATATCGGCCGGGTTATTGCGTTTATAAAAGAAAAGAGGCCGAAAATCCGGGTGGCTGTACTGACCAATGCCACTTTGCTGTGGGATCCCGTCGTAAGAGCGGATCTTAACCGGGCCGACCTGGTTATGCCTTCCCTGGATGCCGTAACGGCCCAAACCTTTGAAAAAATCAACCGGCCTTCCGGGCAGCTTGACATCCAAAAGGTGATTGACGGACTCAAGGTTTTTGCCGGATCCTTCCAGGGCGAACTTTGGGTGGAGGTGTTTATTTTGCCCGGAGTCAACGATATCAAAGAAGAGCTTGAGACCATAGGGGATATAATCAGGGGCATTAACCCTGCCCGGGTTCAGCTCAATACCATGGACCGGCCCGGGGCTGTGGCCGGGCTTAAACCGGCTTCAAAACAGGAGCTTGACCGGGTGGCGCAGATTATTAATGCGGACAATGTGGAGATCATTGCCCGTGTGAAAGATCTGGCTTCAGGGAACCACGTCAGCGACGATAAGATGGAGGCTATGGTGATGGAAACCATTCATCGCCGCCCCTGCACTGTGGATGACCTGACTGGGGCCTTGAACCTTGAAAAGGCAAAACTTGAAATTTTAATGAAGCGGCTGATTCTGGAAAATAAGGTTGAATCGCTCCTCCTGGAACGGGGCATGTTTTATCAGACCATCAAAGATCCCGGGTGAAAAACCACCACGTTCCGGGAAGGAGTACCAGGATGTCTCAGTAGGAAATGCTGGGTGTTTTATGCAAATAGAGATTATCAACCAATTGCTTTAACATGAAATCTGCAACATCAGCCCGTGAAATTTTAAACCTGGCCGTTTTGTTATCAATTGTCCCCTGCTGGTATTTTGCTGTTTTATCTCCATCAGTTAAGTTGGTCGGGCGAACAATTATCCAATCCAGTTGGGTCTCTTTGACAAGTTTCTCCTGAAGTTCATGATCCTCAAACACACGCCTTAAAACGAATGGTGCCATAATATACTTCATAAAAAAAGGAAGTGTCGTTTGAGTGTCCCCGACTCCATGGGAAGACTGGCAGAGAAATCGTCTGACACCTGTATTTTTCATGGCCCGGATAATATTTTTTGTGCCATTTGCCCTCAATTGACTTTTATTCCTTATATCTGGTAACCCGAGCGTGCAAAGAACTACTTCCTGGCCTGTTACAGCTTGTTCCACAGCAGAATAATCCAGAACATTCCCCTGGATCACCTGCAGATTTTCATGGGCTATTTTTAATTTCTGCGGGTTACGTGCAAACGCAGTGACATGATGCTCCTGTCCAAGGGCTTGCGTTACAACCTGGCATCCCGTCGCACCTGTTGCACCAAAAATAATCAGTTTCATTTCCCCTTCCTCCCTGTTTGTATTTTGAAAAAATCTGTTGATGGCTTTTTGTCCAATATATATACAAAATAAAAGAGTTTATATGCCGATAACTCCATAAGTTATGCTCAATCGTCCAAATACAAAGGTTTGACCATGTTCTGGGACAGTGATAGATTCATGAAATGAATAGCATAATACCTGACATTGACCTTACAAGTGTTCCATGGAAGTCGGTCGATCCTCTTGGCGAAGCGCTTCATTATCTTCATATGAGCAGCGCTTTTTATACACGCTCAGAATTTACAGCACCGTGGGGTTTATCCTTACCAGCCTTTCCAAGCTGTCTCATGTTCCATGTGGTTATTAACGGGCGCTGTTGGCTTGAAGTTGAAGGTGCCGATCCTTACCTGCTCCAACCTGGTGTCTTGGCGCTGGTGCCCCACGGAGATGGGCATCTATTATTGAGTGAACCCAATGTACCTGCTGAAAAACTTTTTGACCTGCCCAGGGAAGAGATCAGTGACCGTTACGAAATCATACGACATGGCCAGGGCGGAGAGCCTTCTACTCTTATCTGTGGAACTGTTCGGTTTGATCACCCGTCTGCGCATGAGTTGATCCGATTATTGCCAAGGTTAATTTGCGTTGATGTCTGGCAATCACCCCAAATGGAATGGATTCAAAGCACCTTGAAACTGATGGCGTTTGAAGCAAAAACCATGCGTCCGGGGGGCGAAACCATCATTACCCGCTTAGCTGATATTTTGGTCATCCAAACCATACGTTCCTGGATGGCAAATGATTCCCAGGCAAAAACAGGTTGGCTTGCCGCCTTGCAGGATAAGCAAATTGGTTCTGCCATTCTGCTTGTACATCGCGATCCTGTTAGGCGGTGGACGGTTGAATCATTGGCAAATGAGGTTGCCATGTCCCGCTCGGCATTTGCTGCCCGTTTCAAGAAACTTGTGGGTGAGTCGCCCATGCAGTATATTGCTCGATGGAGAATGAACCTGGCCTTAACCGCGCTGAAAAATGAGAATCACTCTTTATGTGAACTGGCTCATCGCCTGGGTTACCAGTCCGAAGCCGCATTCAGCCGCACTTTTAAACGTATTATGGGGTTTTCCCCGGGCTCAACCCGTATGAAACGCAATAACACATAACCGACTACTCCTCGATTAATACGATTCCGGAGGGAAAGCCACAACCTGTGAAATTCTGGGGGCATCGCAGAACAGCATGACGAGACGGTCCATGCCCAGGGCAATGCCGGCAGCAGGGGGCATCAGGGCAAGGGCGGACAAAAATTTTTCAGGAATGGGCAGTTTTGTTTTTCCCTGGCTGATACGGATTTCATTTTCCATTTCAAACCGTTTTCTCTGAAGAACGGGGTCGGTCAGCTCCGTGAAACCGTTGGCCAGTTCAATGCCTGCGGCATACATTTCAAACCGTTGGGCCGTATAGGGTTTTTCAGGATGGGCCGCAGAAAGACTGGCCATGGATATGGGGTAATCATAGAGGAAGCAAGGCCGGGATGTGCCTAAGTGGGGTTCAACCTCGAAGCTGATAATCTCATCAAAGCGCCCTGCATCAAGGGCCTGGTTTAAAGGCAGATGGCCAAAACGTTCAAATGCCTCGGCAACCGTGATCCGCTCAAAATCATCTGACAGGTCCAGGCAGGCTCCCTGGTAGACTATGCGACCAGGTGTGCCCAAGCCTTGTGCAATATGGCGTAACAGGCCCTGACACTGCTCCATGAGGTCTTCGTAGGTCTGGTGCACGGCATACCACTCAAGAAGTGTCAGTTCAGGCAGGTGCCGTCGGCCGCGCTCATCTTTTCGAAAGCATTTGCAGATTTGGAAAATTTTTTCAGCCCCCCGGGCCAAAAGCCGTTTCATGCAAAGCTCTGGAGAGGCCTGCAGATATGCACCCTGGGATGTTACAGGATCAATATGGGCTTCGGGAATGACTGATGGGCACCGAAGCGGGGTTTCCACTTCGAGAAAGTCCATGGAACGGAAAAAATCCCTTGTCAGTTCCATGACAAGGGATCTTGTTTTTAAGTTTTCCAGCAACTGAGACTGCGTCATCTTCTTTGTTCTGCGGGTGCAGGCCTATTATTTGACCTCGTAGAGATCCTTTGTCCGGTCCTGGAGATAGATGCGCTGGTATTTGCTTTTATCTGCCTGGTCATAAAATTCATACCCCTGTTCCCGGCATGCTTTGCAGGCATTGATGGGAATATGAACGCCCAGGATGTGATTGCCCGGCATGGCCTTGGAATCCACCTCAAAACAGCCGCCGCAATCCCTGCAGACCCGGACTTTTTCTTTCTGGCGTTCAAAAATATTGTCCGTATCATAAAAGACTTCACGGTGGCGAATCACAATCTGCCCGGGTTCTCCGGCGGCTTCTCTCATTTCGTACCGTTGACCCCAGTAGGTCATGATTTGGTCGCAGGTCTTTTTGATTTTGTCCGTGGTACTTACCGACTGCTTGAGCCGTTCCGGATTGTAATCAGGCTCCACTACGCCGGAATAGTCAATGCCTGCCATGGCAAGGATAATACCTAAATTGACATAGGGTAGTGCCCCCTCAATGGCGTATCCGCCTTCAAGGACCGCAATGTCCGGCTTCAGCATGGAGGTTAGACGCGCATACCCCTGGGCAGAAAAATTCATATTGGTCAAAGGGTCGGTGTAGTGATTGTCCTGGCCGGCTGAGTTCACCACAAGGTCAGGTTTGAACGCTTCAAGTACCGGCAGCACACAATTTTCGATAACATAAAGATACCCTTTGGTGGAGGTCCCCGGGGGGAGCGGGATATTCAGATTGGACCCCTTGGCATTGGGGCCACCCAGCTCGCCGGGAAAACCTGTGCCCGGATACATGGTCCGGCCGTCCTGGTGCAGGGAGATAAACAGCACCTCCGGATCGTGCCAGAAAATATCATTGGTGCCGTCCCCGTGGTGGCAGTCCGTATCAATGATGGCAATGCGTTTGACCCCGAACTGGGAGCGGATATATTCCACCATGACCGCTTCTATGTTGATGTGGCAGAATCCCCGGCCTCCGTGGGTTACCCGCATGGAATGATGCCCCGGCGGTCTGACCAGGGCAAAACCGTTTTTTACCTCTTTTAACATAACGGCATTGGCAATGGCCTTGGCGCCGCCGGCGGATATCAGATGGGATTCGGTTGTAACGCTGTGTTCATCCGGCACACAGAAATGCGCCCTTTGCAGATCGTGTGGTGTTACAATTTCAGGTTTGTACTCTATGATTTCGGGGATATCAAAGATCCCTTCTTCTGTGACCTGGTCTTGGGTATATAGAAGCCTTTCTTCCCTTTCAGGATGGGTGGGGTCAATGGCCCAGTCAAATGCAGGAAAAAAGACCAGTCCGGTTTTATGAGGTGCGTTTAACATGGTGTCCCCTTTAACTCTGTGTCGCGTGCGGGTTAAGCATTGATTCGTACCCATGTATCAGGCCGGGTTTAAGCTGAATTTTAGTCCGGAGGATTTTTCCTCTGGGAGAAAAGTTACGCACAATGTTAAACTCCTGGAATTCCACAACTTCTACCTCGTTGAGATTGTCGGGGTCAGCCCCTGCATTTTCCGCCTTGTCCTTGAGCAGGCTGTAAGCAGTCTCCACCAGATCGTCATGGGAAAAGGATTTGGAAACAGGCTCGGCAAAATCCTCTTCATGGGCGGTGACGGTGCCCTGCTCTGTGTCGGCATTCACCGTGACTTCACAGGTGGTCCTGGCAAGTGCCGCACCAATGGCGTTTGCCACTGAAGCATAGGGAACAGCTATGGTTTCAAGCTGATACATCTCCTGGATCTTTTCGGCAAAGTATTTGGCCGGTCCGCCCATGAGAAGAATGGTGTCAGGACTGAACTTGTATCCTTCAAGGAAATCATGGACAGTGTAAACAGGCTTGGCGTTCAAGGTGTCGATCATCTCAAATGTTTTTTTCAGGATGATATTGCAGCAGATTTTAAATATGTGTTCCGCGGCCTCTTTTTCTTCCATGCCCAGTTGCTCTGCAATGGACTTTATGCCCTGCCGGGCCCGGTCCTGATCACCGGCGTCCATGAGCCCTAAAACCACCAACGCATCCGTGGGTGTGGGCACAGTCCCTCCAAAAGCCATGGACGGTCCCACACGGTCCGGTCCCACCGTAAGTTCTTTTTTTTCATTCACCCTTACGGCCGAGTCGCCGCCAAGTCCTTTGGAATCGGTTCGCAGGGACCGGATCAGGCTTTTATACCCCCCGCGCTGGATACCTACGGGTTCAAGCAACGGGGTTTTATCCACCAGAAATGCAATGTCCGTGGTGGTTCCGCCGATATCAAGGACAACGGCATCCTGGCCTTCGGGGGCATAGGGAATCGCCCCCATGATACTGGCTGCAGGCCCTGACAGAACAGTCTGGGCCGGGAAATCCATTGATGCTTCCAATGTCATGGTGCCGCCGTCGGCCTTGAGAATCTGAATGGGTACGGTTAGTCCCATTTTTTCAAGGGATTGCTCAACGGCCTGGAAAAAGTCTTTGTGCAAAGGATATACGGCCGCGTTCATGTGGGTGGTGGCAATGCGCCGGGGAAAATTCAGATTGCCGGAAACATGGTGTCCCAGAAAAATCTGTTTAAACTGCTTGTTTAATATCCGCTTGATCACAATTTCATGGGAAGGGTTCCGGACACAGAATTTACTGACAACTCCGACATACTCAATACCGGCTTTTTTCAGTTTTTCACCCACATCCTGAATTTCCATCTCATTGATCGGTTCTATTTCCCGGCCACGATGGTTGATGGAACCGCCCACGGCATAGTAGTGATCCCCGGTCCTGAAATTTTCGGGATCTATGCCCGGTCCCGCCGAAACGATCATGCCCACCGGTGTCACGGATTGCTGGACAATGGCGTTGGTGGTCAGTGTCGTGGAGATAACAACCCTCTCAATGTTTCCCGGGTCAACGTCCTCAAGGAGCAGGGTGAAACCTGAAAGAACGCTTTTAAACAAATTGTCCGGCTGGGTGGGCACCTTTACATATTTTTGAACACCTTTTCTGCTTAGCAAAACAGCATCCGTGTGTGTGCCCCCAACATCTAGTCCTAAAATCATGGCGTCTTCCTTGGCCTAAAGATTTGCGCCGAAATATACGGTAGTTCGAAAAGCTTGTCAGAAATCGAATAGCTTGTCAATGAAGTTTTAGCCCCTTGAAATATGCAGTTTTTTAATTTATCTTCCCAAACAAACAAAAATAACAGGAGCGCTTATGTCCGTTGTTGAGTGGACGAAACAAGATGCTGTGGCAATTATTTCCATGTGTAACGTTGCCAACAGGATGAATAACATCTTTGCACGGGATTTCTCACGGTGTCTTGATCAGATCCAGGCAGATGTCACGGTAAAATCCATAATTCTAACTGCCACGGATGAAAAAAATTTTTCCCAGGGTATTGATGTGGAATGGCTCGGTGAAAGGTTAGCTGCCGGTCAAAGGCAGGACGTCATTGATTTCATGTATGCCATGAACGACATATTCAAGCGGTTGCTGCTTTTTCCCGTACCCGTAATCGCTGCCATCAATGGCCATGCCTTTGGCAACGGTGCCATTTTAAGCTGTGCCTGCGACTTCAGATTCATGAGAAAGGACAAAGGATTTTTTTGTTTTCCCGAGGTGGATATCAGCATCCCTTTTCTTCCCGGCATGATTGCTTTTGTGCGCAAAGCTGTCCCCGAATATATGTTCAACCATATGCTGCTGTCCGGCCAGCGGATGACCGCACCGGATCTTGAAAAATCCAATGTGATTGTCAAAGCCTGTGATGACCGGGAAGATCTGATGACCAAAGCCATGGCTTTTGCCGCAGGATTCGATAAAAAACGAGGCATTTTCCGGGAGCTGAAGAAACGGATTCACAAGGACCTGATCCGGATCATTGATGAACAGGATCCGGAATTTATTGATACGCTCAATCTGTTTGTGACTGAAGACTAATCGGTTCAGGCCGAAATCTGGTCTTTCAGGAAATGAATAAATTTCGTGCATATGGGGGAGCGGGTTCGTTTCCGGGCCAGGGTCAGATAAAAATTTCTCGACAGATCAAGGTCTTCAACACTTAAGGCATGCAGGCGCCCCCTGTCCAGTTCATCCGCCACGGCAATGGTGGAAATAATGGAAATGCCCACATTGTTGAGAATACCCTGGATGACTGAAACGCAGTTGCCCATGGTTACGGCAGGCTTAAGTCGGGATACGTCAACCCCCGCCTTTTCCATGCCCGCTATAACGGTTTTCCAGGTTCCAGATCCCTGCTCCCTGGCAATGAGCGGCTGGGCCAGCAATGCCTTGCAGGAGACACTTTCCCTGTCCGCCCATTCATGGCTGCTGGGAATGACCAGTTTCATTTCATCTTCGACCAATTTTTCCTGGACAATGTCAGGGTCACTGGTTTTTGCACCCACCACGCCTAATTCCAGTTCACCCTCCTTCACGGCCCGGGTGATCTGGCCGGTATCCCCCACCGTCATAAGGATGGATACATCCGGAAAAGCGTTTTTAAATGCCCCCATCATCCTGGGAAGTATATACCCTGCCGGAATGGTTGATCCTCCGATGAGCAGTTGTCCTCTGGTCTGTCCTAAAAAATCCTGCATGGCTGACTGGGTCTCTTGTTTGAGATCCAGCATGCGTTTGGCATAGTCATACAGAATCGCACCGGCCCGGGTCGGTTCGGTCACCTTGCCCAGCCTGTCCAGCAGGCGGCATTGGAAATGTGCCTCCAGCTCCTTGATATGGGTAGACACTGTGGGTTGGGATAGATGAATCTGTTCCGAAGCCCTGGAAAAACTTTTCTGTTCAACCACGGAAACAAAAATATGAAGTTGCCACAAGTCCACGTTTTAATATCCTTCTCGTGTTATATGAAAGGCCCCATTTGTTGTTCAGGTTCTTTCTTGCTTCGTTGTGGGCTGAGCCCGGCAGTTGATATGTCAGATCAGCCCATGGCTGTTTATATGAAAGACTGGGTAACTCACCAAGATCTTTCAAACTTTGTTGTGGGCTGAGCCTGACAGCTGATATGTCAGGTCAGCTCATGGCTGTTATTCGATGGTTATCAAGTCGCTGTCTGGGCGGCCTGGGCAAATTTCTCCTTTACCCTACGTTCCACGACTTCGGGAACCATATCGGAGATGTCTCCGCCATACCGGGCCACTTCCTTGATAATTGACGATGAGGTGAAAATCCAGCGCCCGCCGGTCATAAGAAAGACCGACTGGACCTCCCTGTTAAGTTTTCTGTTCATCAGCGCCATTTGAAACTCACTTTCAAAATCCGACAAGGCCCGCATGCCCCGGATAATGGCCACAGCCTTTTTCATTCGGGCATATTCAACAAGAAGCCCGCCAAAGGTCTCCACCTCAACTCTCGCGGCATCCACTTCCACCATCGGGTCCTGGAAACATTCCCTGATCAGGCTGACACGCTCCTCGGGGGAAAATAATGGTGTTTTTTTAGACGAATTGTATAATACCCCCACGATCACGTGGTCAAAAATTTCCTGGGCGCGCCTGATAACGTCAAGGTGTCCGTTTGTCAGGGGATCAAAGGAACCGGGGTAGATGGCAATTTTCCGTTCAGGGGCAGTCATAGATATCCTTGTCGTCTGTGGCGGATTTCCGCCAAAATGTAAGAGTTGTCCTTGAGTATTTTTTTTCCAGGTATTTGTCAAGGCTGATTAGGGTATTGTTAAGGGTTTCTTTGACAGACTGTTCCACAATGAGAGTTGCCCCTGGTGCAAGGAGTTCTGAAAACCCATGCTTTCCCATCACCTGTCCGGGATATCCCTTATTGTAGGGAGGATCCATGAAGATCAGGTCAAAGGGCTGCTGGAATTCCGGTAGAGCTGCGTTAACAAGGTCATGGCAGATAATTTGGGCCTGATCCGCCATGCGGCATAATTCAATGTTTTGTTTGATTACATTGCAGGAAGACCGGGCTTCATCCACAAACACCGCAGATTGCGCTCCCCGGCTCAAGGCCTCAAGTCCAAAGGCCCCGGTACCGGCAAACATGTCAAGAACTCTTTTTTCACGGATACCTGGCCCAAGAATATTAAACAAGGCTTCCCTGACCCGGTCTGATGTGGGACGTATATCCTTTCCCTGGATCTGAACCAGTTTTCTGCCCCGGCAGGCGCCACTGATAATACGCATCAGCTTTTAGGCACTCTTTTTTTGACAAGGTTGAGGCTTGTTCCCATCTGTTTGGCTGCTGCCTGGAGATCCCCGTTCATCTGTTCAACCCTGAGACGGATAAATTCAGTTTCAAAGGCGGCCTTTGCCTGTTCCAGGTTTTCCATGGAAAAAATGCGTGTGCGTTCTTCGTCCGTTTCGGGCAAGGCTTCAATCTCTGGGTTGTAGGGTGCCGGGATATCATTTTTTTCAATGGTCTGACTCTCCACCATTATGGATAAACGCTCCATTAAATTTTTAAGTTCCCTGACATTTCCCTTCCAATGCCATTTTTTTAATAGTTCAACAGACTCTTTGGACAGCGTTTTTTTAGGTGCAGATGATTTTTCAGCCAGGTGAGTCAGGAAAAAATCCACCAGAATGGGGATATCTTCGCTTCTTTCCCGCAGGGCAGGGACATGGATGGGTATGACATTGAGCCTGAAAAACAGATCTTCCCTGAACCGGCCTGCTTTGATTTCAGCTTCAAGATTTTTGTTGGAAGAGGTGATTACACGCACGTCCATGTGCAGGGTCCGGCTGGAACCGATGCGCTGGAAGGTTTTGGATTCCAGGGCCCGCAGCATTTTGGCCTGGGTACTGATATTCATATCCCCTATCTCATCAAGGAACAGAGTTCCCCGGGCAGCCATTTCAAATTTGCCCCTGTTTTTTGCGGATGCTCCTTCAAAGGCTCCTTTTTCATGGCCGAACAGTTCGGATTCCAGGTACTCTTCGGGTATGGCCGCACAGTTAATAATGATAAAGGGTCCTTCGGGCCGTTTGCTGAACTGGTGAATGGTACGGGCCACCATCTCCTTGCCTGTGCCGTTTTCACCCGTGATCAGGATAGACGCGTCTGTGGGTGCTGCGGCCATAATTTCGCCGTAAAGTTTCCGAACAGCCGGACTTGTGCCGGTAATGGAGTTTTTTTCAATGGCTTTTTTGCGAAGGTAACGGTTTTCCTCCTCAAGTTTTCTGAAATTCAGGGCATTGTTGATGGTCAGAATCACCTTGTCAATGGAGAGAGGCTTTTCCAGAAAATCAAAGGCCCCGGATTTGGTGGCATCCACGGCAGATTCAATGGAGCCATGGCCTGTGATCATGACCACCGGCAGATTGGGGTGGTGCTGTTTGATCTCTTTGAGGGTGTCAATACCGTCCATGCCCGGCATCCAGATGTCCAGCAGCACAATGTCCGGGGAATGGGAGTCAATTTTTTTAAGCGCTTCGTATCCGTTGAATGCATGGATGACTTCAAATCCGTCATCGGAAAGAATACCTTCCAGGGAATCGATAATGGTGGATTCGTCATCAACAATCAGGACTGCCGGGAACATAGTCAAAAATCCTTTCTATATTTTAAGCCGCCGGGGCAAAACCTTTGGTTCTATCTACATTAAGGCTCATCGGCAGGCAGTTCTATGATAAACTTGGCGCCTTTGGGCCGGTTGTCCTGGACCCGAATCACGCCTTTATGGTCTGAAATAATTGAGTTCACAATGGCAAGTCCAAGGCCCATCCCCGTTTTTTTGGTGGAAAAATAGGGTTCAAACAGTTTTGTCTTCTCCTTGTCCGAAATACCTTTGCCGTTGTCTGCGATTTCAGTGCGTACGATTTTTAGAATGGGGTCATAGGAGAGGTCAATGACAATGGTGCCTTTTTTGTTTATGGCGTAGACCGCATTGTCAATCAGGTTGATGAAGGCCTGTTTCATGTGCTGGTGATCCAGTTTCAAGGTGGGGATATTATCCTTGAACCGGGTCTGGATATCCACCTGTTCCAACCCCTCCTTATACAGCGCAACGGTTTCAAGAATAATGTTCTCAATGCGGGCAGAAGCAAAATTGGTATCCGGGAATTTAGCGAAGGCTGAAAACTGATTCACCAGGTTCCGGATCAGATCAACATGCTCCACAATGGTATCGGCACATCCGGTGAACACCTCATCATCTATTATTTTGCCGTATTTACGCTTAAGCCGCTGGGCAGAAAGCTTGATGGGTGTTAACGGGTTTTTCACCTCATGGGCAATGCGGCGGGCAACTTCCCGCCAGGCCACTATGCGCTGGGCTTTTTCAAGTTCCGTAACGTCATCAAACACCAGTACCGCGCCCAGATTCTGACCGGTATCGTCTTTGAGGGTTGTGCAATTCAAGGAAAAATGTTTGGGAACACCGGCAATCGAGGCAGAAACGGGTATCTTGAAGTGGGTGCCCCCCTGTTCTGCCTGCTCAAATATCTTATTGGCCAAAGAGAGGTATTCTTCGGTCAGGACTTTCTTAAAATTTTTATTGAGAATGTCATGGCTGTTAAGATCCAGCATGGACTCGGCAGCCTTGTTCATGGTGGTGATCGTGCCCTCATTGTCAATGGAGACGACACCTGCGGAGATGTTTTTTATAACTGTTTCAATGTATTGGCCGCTTTTTTCCAATTCAACATTCTGCTGTTTGAGCATGCTTTCGGACAGAGCGAGCTGCCGGCGGCCGGCGGCCAGCTGCCGGGTCATGGAGTTGAAGCTGTCAATCAGAGTACCGATTTCATCGTCGGTTTTGAAATCGATCTGATATTCCAGATCCCCGTCTGTGATTCGCCGGGTTCCCTCGGCAAATTTCATAATGGGAATGGTAATGGATCTGGCAATCTGAAATCCAAACCACACCGCACAGAATACGACAAGGAGAGCCACAATGGACAAAGCAATATAATAGGAGATCTGGGCCGGCCTCTTTGTTAGTTTAAGCTGGTGGTACTCCTCGACACCCTTGAGAATGGATTTTAAATTTTCAGACAGCTCCGGGGCGGTCAGGGTGGTGATCACAATAAATCCGTCGGCCTTGCCCGGTGCCACGTCAAAGGGGATGGTGCATATGGTGCGTAAAAATTCTCCCTGGTCCATGGTCTGGTAAACGGTGTGGCTGGTGCTGCCATTGGGAATGCCCATTAATTCCGTGGTGGTCAGAAGCCCAAAGTGCATGTTCTCCAGTTCGCTGGCCAAGGACAGGCTTACCCGCTGGGCATTGGGGGCGTAAACTTCTACGGCGTTGCAGTTGAAGGCGCGCTGGATCACCTGGGAATACCGGGTTAGTTTTTTTTGATTTTCAGGCTTGAGCAGCTCCCGGGAATGAATCTGAAACGCCCCTCTTTTGGCAAAAAAGGCATTTTTTTCTTCAATATAGTCATACAGGGTCTGCCCAACGGCCAAAGAGGCATCCAGGGTCTGCTCCACGGGCGCATTGAACCAGAAGGCAATGGAGGAGGAGATAAACTGGATGGAAAAAAAGAAAAGCACGGTGGTGGGCAAAAGGGCTAAAAAGATAAAGGCAATGGTCAGCCGGGTCTTTATTTTGGAGCCCAGGATGTTATTTTTCCGCTCATAGTAGAGTTTGGCAAGATTTCTGAAAACCAGCAGCAGAAGGGTCAGCAGCAGAAGCAGATTGATGTTTATCAAAATGAACATCAGCACGGTGGACGACAGGGGCAGCCCCGTGTCAAAGGGTGTGATGCGGATTTCGATCGCCGTCAGAACCCCTACGGCCAGAAAAAGGCATAAAATGATAATGCCTTCTCTTTTACGGCCGGACTGTTTTCGTTCTGTGTCCTGAAGTCTCTGGGTCATAGATGCCATGCCTGTCCGGCAGATGGTTAATAAATGAAATTAATCACATACCAGTCCGTTTCAAAATCCCAGTAAGAGACAAAAAAGAAAACATAGTGCAACGCCAAAGGTAATCTTACTTTTTCAAGTTCAGCCTTGATCCGGATCTGGTATCTATCCCCTTTTACCAGGCTGTCGAGGGGCGCCACTTTCAGGTTGTCAATTTCGGTCATCCAGGTTTTTGCCTCGTCAAAGGATTTAGTGATCAGCAAAGGGCCATCCTTCCATGTGCAGGCAACCGCGTATTCCTGCTTCATGGAATTGTATTTTATTGTTGCATTGGTTTTTATACTGGCGATCTTTTTGTCAAACAGGCCGCTTGAAGTTTTGTACAAGGTTACATAGAACGTAAATGAGGTGGAAATACCATTTTCAATGGCTTGGGTATTTTTTTCCGTAAAGGCGTTTTCCACCCTGAAATATGCAAGCAGGTCATCCCGGGTGTTGGCTAACTTAATATGGGAAAGAGACGCGTCATCGTGGGCATACGCCATCACCGGAGCAATAAATAAAGAGGCTGTGATAAAAAAAAGAACTGAAAATAAAAATTTTGCAACCGCACCTTTAATTATTTTAGACATTGAGTTCTGATCAGCGTTTTGCAGGGCCTGTTTCCCAGGCCTGCTTTTCATCGAGAAATTTTTTAATAAACAGATGGTTTAAAAGGTGTCCGGATTTATGGGTGATGATATGTCCCTGGATGGGCATCCCCAGAAGGGAGAAATCCCCAAGGCAGTCCAGCAGTTTGTGGCGGACAAATTCATCCGGATGCCGCAATCCCCCCTCATTCAAAATTTTATCATTATCAATGACAATGGCATTGTCCAGGCTTCCGCCTTTGCCCAGGCTGAATTTTTTCAACAATTCAAGATCTTTTACAAACCCAAAGGTCCTTGCCCCGCAGATTTCCTGCTCAAAGTTGTTTTTTGCCCTGTCATAGACAATTTCCTGCAGGCCGATGAGCGGATGGTTGAATTCAATGGTGCAGGTGATTTTGAAACAGGGTTCCGGTTCCACCCGGACCCATTTATCCCCCTGGGTAATTTCTATGGGTTCGTTAACGATGAAAATGTGCCGGGGTTTATCCTGCTCAACTACGCCCACGGCGGTTATGGACCGGGTAAATTCCCTGGCTGATCCGTCCATGATGGGGATCTCATAGTCATCCACCTCCACCAGGGCATTGTCAATGCCAAGGCCCGCAAAGCTTGCCATCAAATGCTCAATGGTGGAAACAATGGCGCCATTGCCCCCGATAACCGTGGCAAGACTGGTATCCACCACCAGCTTGAAAAGGGCCGGTATATCCGGAGTCCCGGGAAGGTCAAGGCGCCGGAATTTAATGCCGTGGTTTTCTTCGGCCGGCCGGATGGTCAGGTTTGTCTTCTTACCTGAATGAACGCCCGTCCCCGAAAGTTTCACCTCTCCGGCGATGGTCTGCTGATTGTAGAAACTGGTCATTATTCGCCCCAAAATGTCTGACTGATATAGAACGTGGTATATATAGCTGATTTGAAAATACAAAGCAAAACAAATGAGAAAAATATTTGGTTTGCAGTAATTTTCTGATAATTTAATATAAATTCAATAAATTGACTTTCATCTTTATAAATCAGGTTCCTTTATGATAGCAAAAATGAAGTCCTGCGCAATCAACGGATTTGAGGCCATTGTTGTGGATGTTGAAGTGGATATCACCCTGGGCCTGCCGGTATTCAACATGGTTGGCCTTGCTGAAACCGCTGTCCGGGAAAGCCGCGACAGGGTCCGGTCTGCCCTGCAGAATGCCGGGTACCGCTTTCCCATGGACAGAGTGGTGGTGAACCTTGCACCTGCGGATTTCAAAAAAGAGGGTACAGGCCTTGATCTTCCCGTGGCTCTGGGAATTCTTTGTGCCCAGGGCTTATTCCAGGCGTCTGCCGCAGCATCCTGGCTCTTTGCAGCTGAACTCTCCCTGGACGGATACCTTCGGCCGGTCAAGGCGGCTCTGCCTTTTGCCCTGGCTGCCCGGGACAATGGATTTAAAGGCATTATTGTGCCCCGGGATAACGGTGCCCAGGCCGCACTTGTTAAGGATATTGAGGTATTGGCTCCGGATCATCTGTCCCAGGTTGTGGATTTTCTGGCGGGAAAGGCAGAACTTTTGCCCCTGGAGCCCGATTTGTCCATGCTTCTGGCGACAGATGGGACAGACCTGGAAAACGACTTCGCCCATGTCCGGGGCCAGACCCATGTCAAACGGGCCATGGAGGTGGCGGCGGCAGGCCATCATCATATTTTGCTCAATGGCCCGGCGGGATCGGGGAAAAGCCTGATGGCAAAATGCCTGCCCGGAATCATGCCGGAACCGTCCTTTGAAGAGGCCATGGAAATCGCCCGGGTCTATTCGGTGGCAGACGTGGCCCGGGAACCGGGGCAGCCCCTTGGCGCAAGGCCTTTCAGGTCCCCCCACCATTCCATTTCCGATGCCGGTCTTGTGGGCGGCGGCACGATACCCAAGCCCGGAGAAATCACACTGTCCCACAACGGTGTTCTGTTTCTGGACGAGTTGCCTGAATTCCGGCGCAGTGTGCTGGAGGTGCTGCGGCAGCCTTTGGAGGATGGCGTCATCACCCTGGCCCGTGCCAAGGCCAAGGCCACCTATCCATGCCGGTTTATGCTGGCTGCAGCCATGAATCCATGCCCCTGCGGCAATTTCACCAATCCGGACAGGGAATGCACCTGCACGCCGACTAAAATTGAGCAGTACAAAAACAAGATCTCAGGCCCGCTCATGGACAGGATGGACATCCTTGTGGAGGTACCCCGGCTGTCATTTAAGGAGATGACCGCGGATGGACAGCAGGAGTCTTCCCAAGCCATCCGGAAACGGGTGAAAAAGGCCCGGGACACCCAGGCCGATCGGTTTAAACAGGCCGGAATCATTTGTTTTTCCAATGCAGATATGGGACCTAAGCTTTTGCAGCAGTTTTGTCCCCTTGATGTCCAGAGTCGGCGGGTGGTTGAACAGGCCATGAAACAGTTTAACCTGTCCGGCCGGGCCTATGCCTCCATTTTAAAGCTTGCCAGGACCATCGCGGATCTGGCAGGTACCAGGGATATTCACAAATCCCATGTACTTGAGGCGGTTCAATATAAACGTCTGGATCAGAGCCGGGATGACTCCCGCTGATACTGTTTTCAACAGGTGATGAGGGGAGCTGGCGCTAAATTTTTCATACGTTGTTAAAGATTGATTTGCCCTCTTGGGGCGTGTTATTAAGTGTTTTATAAGAATTCTGTTTCTAAAGTTAATGCGACTTTCTGTTCTGTTTTTTATGAGTACGGGGCTGGCCACATGATTGATATAGAAAATATGTCTGTGTTGATTGTTGATGATTTGAAGAGTATGCGTACGCTTCTTAAAAAAACATTGCGACATCTGGATTTGGGCAAGGAGATTTATGTCGCAGAAAATGGTAGAGATGGTTTGCGCGTACTTGAACACACCCATATTGACCTTGTCATTGTGGACTGGAAAATGCCGGTGATGAACGGGATGCAGATGCTGGATGCCATGCGGGCAGAACCACTATTGAGGGATATGCCCGTGTTGATGGTGACAGCAGAGCGGGAAAAGGATGTGGTGTATGAAGTCGCAGAAGTCGAGGTTGACGGTTTCCTGCTCAAACCCCTGACCCCCACCATGCTTGAGGAAAAAATCCGCCAGGCCGTGGAAAAGGCCAATGACCCGGATGAAGCCACCCTGCTTGTCAGAAAAGCCAGAAGCCTGGACGAGGCTGAAAAACTGGATATGGCCATTATCTGCCAGGAGCGGGCTGTGGCCTTAAGACCCCATGCATCACGACTGAAACGCAATCTTGGTATCCTTTACGGCAAGGCCGGCAAGATTGAGGAGATGGAGCGATGTTATCTTGAGGCGGCGGCTGATAATCTCCAGGACGCCGTAACCCGCCACATGCTCTCCAGGTTTTACTGGCAGAAAAAGCAGTGGAGTAAAGCGGTCAAATATTCCTGCGAGGTGCTGACATTGACCAACCGGTTCAATGACTATGCACTTAAGGCGGGGCAGGCCCTTTTAAAAATGAAACAGAACGAACTGGCCACCACGCTATTTACCAAGCTGGTGAACAAGCTTGACAAGCACCTGGACCTCAAAGGGAAGATCCTAGATCTGTGCGCTGAAAACGGGGAAAAAATATATGCCAGAGAGTTGCTGACACAGCTGCTTAAAGATTTTCCCGGGAATCAGGGCCTGCAATTCAAAGCCGGCCAGATTTACGAAGCCCTGGGCGATTCTGACAAGGCCCTTGAATATCTCCTTGAGGCAAATAAAAATGGCATTGAACCTATAAAGACCAAGCTTTCCATTGCCCAGATTTATATGGCCAAGGAAAAAATTCTCCAGGCAGACGAGTTTCTGGCCGAGGTTCTGCGTCTCGACCCTGAAAACAAAGAGGCTCTGGAGCTTCGCCGGTCCATGTAAATCCGCCCGGGATCATCGTCTGTCAAGCCCGGAAATCCAGACTTTTTTTTTCTCTCCGGCGGGTATATATATATAGTCCCACATGTTTTTTTTACGTTTAGCAAAGAGCAGTGTGTATGACAGCATCAGACAATAACATACCGGATTTTGATACAAGGAAATGTTCTGGGTTGTTTTTCCGTCTTCTTATCTCTTGGGGCCTGGTGGGATTGTTGATCATGCCGGTCAGTGCCGGTTCGGCTGACCAGCCCCTTATGGTTTTGGCCGAAGCGGTTATGTGTGAAGAAATATCCAGTTTCAGGCCGGTGAATCCCGCCGTTGTCTTTTCCGTTTCCCAGGGAGAGGTGTTCTGCTTTACCGCCTTTGATCCGGTGTATGAAAAAACAGCGGTGTTGCATAACTGGTATAAAAAGGACAAACTTATTTTTTCCATGCGTCTGGTTCTTTCCGTTCCCAAATGGTCCTCCTTCTCACGGGTCCAGATGCGCGATGCGGACAAGGGACCCTGGCGGGTGGAAATCAGGGATGAAGACAATAAGCTTTTAAAAACATTGCGGTTCTGCATGTCTGACTGATGCCCATGGAACAGCTTTCTTTATTATTTTCCGGGTGTCGCTGGCAAGATGTGCTGGATATCGTTCTCAATGCATATATTCTGTTTCGTTTGTATGTATTGTTCCGGGGCACCAATGTCCTGCGTGTTCTTCTGTCTGTGGTGGCCATGTGGATCATCGGCCGCAGCGCCAACGCCATGGGGCTGGTCATTACCAACTGGGCCATGCAGGGTGTGATCACCGTTGCCACCTTTGTGATCATCATTGTGTTTCGCAATGAGATATCAGGGGTGGTCAGAACCCGAAGTCTCAGATTTTTTCTATGGGAAATTCCCAGGGCCCAGATTAATACTCCGGTGCGTATTATTGCGGATGCTGTGGTGGAATTGGCCCGGTCGAAAATCGGGGCTTTGATTGTGATGCCCCTGAAAACCGGGGTGGACAGCATCATCACTTCCGGAATAGAGATTAATGCATCACTGTCCAGGGAAATGCTGGTAGGTATTTTCTGGCCCGGCGCACCGCTCCATGACGGGGCGGCTGTGATCCAGAAAGGAATGATTACCCGGGCCGGGACCATTCTGCCTTTGTCCCAGAACCGGGATCTGGCTTCCAAATACGGCACCCGGCACAGAGCCGCGCTGGGCCTGACCGAACAAAGCGACGCCCTGGTGATTGTTGTGTCTGAGGAACGTGGAAAAGTATCCCTTGTAAAAGACAACAGGATTCAAGAGGTCAGGGATCCTGACAAGGTTGAAAAGCTGATCAGGCAATATATGGGCGGCCCTGAACCGCTGAATAGAATGCGCCGGCAGACCCGGGAACTGCTTGGGGCGGCCGTGGTGTGCCTTTTATGTACCACAGGCCTGTGGCTGAGTTTCTCACGGGGTATGGAAACTTTGGCCAACTATGATGTTCCCATTGAGTTCATGATCCCTGACAAAAAAATGAATATTATTAATACGTCCGCTTCCCGGGCCAGGCTTTTGATCAGCGGTGCCCGGCCTCTGGTCAATGCTTTGACCCTGGACCAGATGAGCATCAAGATCTCCCTTGACGGCAGCACAGTGGGGAAAAACAAACTGGATATTGCCAGACACAATATTCAGTTGCCTCCGGGTATTCGTCTGAAACAGGTTGAACCGGATCAGGTGGAGGTGACCCTGGACACCCGGGCGGACAAACTGGTGCCTGTCCAGGCGGACTTTTCAGGGAAACTGCCGGAAGGCCTTATCATGACCGGTCTGAGCATTACTCCCGAAGCTGTCAGACTCTTTGGCGGGGAGCTTGTTCTGGATGACGTAACCACGGTCTTTACCGAACAAATTTCCCTTGACACTTTGACAGCGTCGGGTGCTGTTACCGTGGCGCTGATCATGAATCCAGCCTCCCTGCGGCCGGATGACAAGCACAAGAAGGTTCAGATCAGATACAGCATTTCCCAAAGACAGAGCCACGATAATACCGAAAACTGACCACGCCGTTATTCCATGGCCCGCAATTGTTTTTGGATACTGGTATGCGCTGCCGCTTTAAGGGTGGCGCCGTCGTTTATCCTCAGGGCTGGTCCAAAATTCAGACGGGCTTTTAATCCATCGGTTTTAAATATTTTTAGAAAGTGGGGCAGGAAAAAATCGTCCCCGATCCAGGCGGCCCTGGGATTTTCATAGCAGATGGCCACGGGTACAACGGGGATATCTTTTGTTGCCGCCAGGTGAAATATTCCGTTTTTAAAGGAAAGGATGCCCGGGCCGGCCGAGGTGGTGCCCTCCGGGAAAACCACTACGCTGATCCCCTGGGACAGCCTTTCTGCAAGGGCCCGGCGTGCCGTGGTCCTGCTTTCTGCGCAGGATCTGTCCACAAATACGGTATTTCCCCGTTTGGCCGCCAGGCCGAAAATGGGCCAGGACTTCAGCTCCTTTTTGGCCAGAAAGGCTGCATTCAGCTGGGAAAGGATGATAACGATGTCCAGGTAGGACCTGTGGTTGGAAACCACCAGTGCGCCATAGCCGGGGATGTCACCGGTCTGTGTGATTTCAATATCAAGGCCTTTAACCAGTATCCCGGCCCACTGCCGGGCCCTGGATGCCACCAGATCCGGGGTCCATCCCGAAGAGGCCGCAACCAGAGCCAGGCGTAAAAGAGAAAATAATGTAAATTCAATGACCCAGAACAACCTGTACAAAGATTTCAGATCGGCCATACATTTACAACTCCAGCACCGGGTGTTCCTGCTGCCTGTTCAGTTGCTTCACCCTGCGCTGGCGCAATATATATTTAACCACAGAGATCATGCGAAAATAGCCGATCTGGAGTACTTCGTCTCCCTGCTCAAAATTCATCATATTGGCGTAAAACCGGTTCAGACCATTTTTTCTGTGATGATAGGCCAAATCATCTTTTTCCTTATGAAACACCGTATCTTTTACACTGCCCCGGAACACAAACTTCTCTTCATCAAGCAGGGCTTCGGGCAGCACATACATCGCCGGCCTGAACTGTTCGTTTATGGCCCTTGCAATTTTCAAGTGAGTGGCACCGGGGCATTGTGCGTGGAAGGGAGAAGGAAATACCTGCTCAAAGTGCATGGCCACATTACCAAGGCTTGACAATACCCCTGCGCAATTGGAAATCCAGATTTTACCAAAGGGGTTTTGCTTGAGAAGATAGCTGGTCAATGCTTTTTTTACCAGCAGATGTGTAAGCCGTTTCCCCCTGGCTTCGGGCCGAACGCAGGTCAGGCCGAGATGCAGAACCCGGCCCACGTCTTCAATGTCTAAAAACACCATGGAGCAGAATCCCTGGGGCGTACTGTTCTCATCCCTGGCAAGGGTGATCAGTTTGTCACAAAGTGCGCCT
Organism: uncultured Desulfobacter sp.; assembly: GCF_963665355.1. Classification (GTDB taxonomy): domain Bacteria; phylum Desulfobacterota; class Desulfobacteria; order Desulfobacterales; family Desulfobacteraceae; genus Desulfobacter. Next base: position 311,354 of record NZ_OY762229.1, on the reverse strand, counting down.
CGGGTGCCGACAATGGCCTGATACTCAGGAAGGTCGTGGAAGCAGTCACCGGCAATTTCCCGGATATCCCGGGATAGGTTGTCAATGGACTCATCGGGAAGAACGCGTCCGGGGTCCTGGTACACCTCAATAGTGAAATTCATAAATTGTCCTGTTGGTTTTTGTAAGAACGTCTGTGTCACCTATACTGATCTTTCAACCTTCGTTGGGGGGGGTGAATATGGCCGTTGATATACCGGATCAGCCCATGGCTGTTATTTAGTTTGGTAAGTATTACATTAAAATATTTAAGAATTGGTTATCGCTTGATTAGAAGAGTGTTTAAAAAGGATGTTCTTAGGGCATGTGCCTGTGCTGCTGTTGAAAGTACTGCCTGGATAAAAAATCATGTCTGGACGAAAAGTTGCCCGGAATTCGTCCGGGCGTTTTCCCTGCCTTGATTACACGTCCTTTAGCTGGTAAAACAGATCAATGTACATTTTATACAGGGAGTAGTGATTTATGTCCGAAATAAATTTGAGCAACTGGGAGAGTCAGCTTGTGCCCCCGGATACGGTTTTAAACCATATCCGGCCGGGAATGACCGTGTTCATCGGCACAGGGCCGGCTACGCCAAGAAGGCTGATCCGCACGTTGCTTGATGTGGACAAACATAATATCAGGGATCTTGAGCTGGTGCAGCTGGCTGTGCATGGGGAAACCATTTTGTCCATTGACCGGCTCAATGCCCCCAACTACCGGTTGAAAACATTTTTTTCAGGGGGGTATGTGGACTGGGATACCATTTCCAGCGGTCAGGTGGATCTTATTCCTGCCTACTCCTCCGAGATTCCGAAAATCATCAGATCCGGCAGAATCAATGTGGATGTGGCCTTTATCCAGATCACCCCGCCCAATGATGCCGGGTATTGCAGTCTGGGCCTTGCCGTTGATGTGGCAAGGGAAGCCATGAGCAAGGCAACCCTTGTGGTGGGTGAGGTAAATGAGGAGATGCCCTTTACCTATGGGGACACCTTTGTCTCCATAGAGGAGTTTGATCTTCTGGTGCGCTCGGACCGGGAGCCGATTTTCTATGCACCTGAACCGGTCAGCGATGTCATGAAAAAAGTGGCTGCCAATGTGGCCAATGAAATCCGGGATGGTGACTGTATCAACTATTCCCTCGGGCCTTTGTTCGAAGCGCTGGTGCCCTATCTGTCCGATAAAAAAGATCTTGGCATCCACTCCCTCTATTTTACGGATGCAGCCGCAGAGCTGGTCAATTCCGGAGCTGTGACCAATAGCCGCAAATCTCCGTTCCGGGGAAAATCTCTGGCATCCTACGCCCTGGGCACCAAGGAGCTGATGAAATGGCTGCATAAAAATCCCCTGGTGGAGTTCCAGGGTATTGACTGGGTGTGCAACTCCCAGCTCATTGCCCGCAACCCCCAGTTTGTCGCCATATATGAAGGCCGCAAGGTGGATCTCCAGGGCCGGGTGGCCTTTCCTTTAAAGGGAACCGTGATTTCAGGGCCTGGTGAAGGGATTGATTTTTACAAGGCCGCAGAAGCCTCCAAGGACGGCAACACCATCATCGGCATGCCCAGCCGCAACGAAGACGGCGAGTCCAATATCCTGTTCAGCATAGAACGGTATGTCAACCAGCTGCGTCTGCGTGAATCGGTCCATGTGCTGGCCACGGAATACGGGGTGGCCATGCTCAAGTGGCGCCCCCTGCGGGAACGGGCCCAGGCCATCATTGACGTGGCCCATCCCGACGACAGGGAAGCCTTGATTAAAAGGGCCCGGGAAAAAAATCTTATCTATTCCAACCAGATTTTTGTCAGCCATTCCGCCCATCTCTATCCGGCACATATTTCCTATACCAAAACCTTCAAGGGCGATAAAACCATTCGGATCAGAGCCATGAAGCCCTCCTATGAAGAAGCCATGCGCCGGTTTTTTTACCGCTGTTCCAATGAAACGGTCTTTTATCGATTTTTTTATTCCATCAAAACCATGAGCCACAACAAAATGCAGGAGTATGTCAATGTAGACTACGCCAAAGAGTTCTCTGTGGTGGGGTTTGGTGGCAAAAAGGGAGACCACCGGATTGTCGCTGAGGCCCGTCTGGTTGTCAGCGATGACGGAAAAGCCGGTGAAGTGGCTTTTCTGGTGGACGAAAATTACCAGGGCTCAGGGGTGGGTTCCTATCTGATGTCACTGTTGGTCGAAGAGGGGAGAAACCGGAAACTCAAAGAACTCATTGCCCAGGTCCTGCCCGATAACCAGCCCATGCTCAAGGTGTTTGAAAAATCAGGACTGCCGTTAACATCAAATATTGACAGCGGGGTCTACCATATAACCATGCTTCTGGACAGTTGATCCTGAAACCGGTTCACCGGACTGTTATAAATTTTTATTTGTAAAAAATTTAGGTTTTTACGATTGGGGCCGATACTTTTAATTAATCAGATAGAAAAGAAAATCGTAAAAGAAACAGTTTAATCAGGAGACCGATCATGACCAGCGTGCCGCAAATCAACTCCCCGGGGATGCATAACCGGGCTGCATTGTCAGATACCAGTACCGCTTCAAGTTCCAGGGAACTTTATGTCAATTCCTATTCAAGTCTTGATGCGGGGCTGACCATCCAGACCCGGGAAGGGGATGTGGTCACCCTGTTCAGCAACCAGTATTCCGAACTTGAAGGGTATGAATACAGCCGCCAGGGTGTGGTCAGTAACCAAGACGGCTTTGCCGCGGCTTCCTACAATGTCCGGGAAATTACTTTGAGTACCGGAGAGACTTTTTCGTTTACGGTGGAAGGGGACTTGAGCGAAGAGGAAATTGAGGATGTCAAATCCATCATCACTGGTGTGGACGGCATTATTGGTGAGATGATGCAAGGGGATTTGCAGGAAGCTGTTTCCCAGGCCATGCAAATGGGGTATTACGACAGTATCTCCTCCTATGAAGCCGATATTACCGTTCAGTATGGATACGCCATGCACAGTGAAGAGCAGACTTCCGCCACAGGCGCTTTGGGGCGGGATCTGGCCGCAGCTTATCTTGGGGAGGGCGACGGTACCGGTATGGATGATGGCGGAAACACGCGCGCAGTGGGTGATCTGGAAACCTCTTTGGTGGATCAGTTGACCGGACTTCTTGAAAAACAGCGGGAAGATTCCCTGGCCCGGGCCCGGGAACCCCTGGGCAACCTGTTTGATTATTATCTGCGAACCCAGGAGGACAGGGATACCCAGGAGGCCAGCGACGCTGCCGGGACACAGGGCAATGGCGAGGAATCTTTAACGGATGAGAGCAAAGCGGATGATAAAGAAATCTCTTTCTCCGATCTGCTTGAGCTCGCGGCCAAGGCCGTTGACCGGACCATCGCCGACATGGTGAAAAACGCTTTTGAAAACACCTTGAAATTCGTCATCTAATCAGGACATGCCGTACCGGGCCAGGGCCGAGCTCACAATATGGTCGACTAAGGCGCGGTAGTCTTCCATTTGTCCTTTGTCAGATGCATGGTGCAGGGTGTAAAGCTGGGGGCTCCAGCTTTTAACGGGTTTAAGACCCGGAATTCCGTTTACCTCAATGATCTTTACATTCCCCTGGCTGTCCAGGCGCATGTCTGCCCGGACATGATCCAGGCAGTTCAACGCTTTCATGGCTTTGGCTGTGGCGTCTATGGCTTTTTCAGACATCTCTTGGGCCGCCCGGATTTTGGTGGCACCCACACCGCGCAGTTCCGCCTTCAGGATGGGATGTCTTCCCATAAGTTTGGGGTCTATCTTAACCATCCCGGGTAAAAATTCCCGGTGTGCACCGTTACCCAGCATCAGCACCGTATATTCCCGGCCCGGCAGGTACTCTTCAATAAGGGCGGGCTGGTGGAAATTTTCATGGATAAAACCCACCTGGGCTTCCAGCTCTTCCATGGTACTGACCACACTGTTATCATTGATGCCTAAAGACCGGCTCTCGCAGCTGGGTTTGACAAAGGCCGGGAACGTAAGGCCGGGAAGGGTCTGGCCCTGTTCTACCTCGAAATGGCGGGGCACGGGAACACCCGCCCTGTCCATGATGTTGTGGGTGGCGGTTTTATGAACCAACGCCTTCATGGTGGCTGCATCCGGGCCGATATAGGGAATCCGGTGCTTGTCCAAGATATCGGCAACCCACTTATCACCCCCTTTCACCATGCCTATGAAGTCTTGGTTTTCCGCCACATGGTAGAGCGCACTCCAGACAAGATCGAATTTTCTGGAATCCAGTTCCCGGAGCAATCCGGCCATATTTGATACGAAAGCGATTTCAGCTGATTTGCCGGACCCTTTGATGGCCGCTTCAATCTGCCGGGTGACGGCCATGTCGCCCCAGCCCTGGGCATCACCACCGGGACCTGTAACCAGTAAAATACGACTCATGTTTGCTCCTCATTCAATGACCGTGCTGAACAGATTCCTATCCAGCCGATAGTTTTTCAAGGCCTTGACCACTTCCGGTGAAATTGGGCACAACAGGCGCTCATAAGCTTCAATCCCGGCCGGCTCCCACGTGACCCTGGATACAATATTAATAGACATCTGGGGAGAGCCTCCGGAAATGATTCCCTGGCAGGCGGCATCGGTCATGGCGTGGTTTGGATTTAAGATTTTTACTGTTCTGCCGGAATGTCTGGCCAGGGCATTTTTAAAGCTGTCCTGGCAATAGCCGAAATGGGTGCAGCAAAGCCCGGCATATACCGTGGCTCCGGTGTTAGTGAGATTGCGGGCTGCCTGGGCGGCATTGTCATCAATACGCGTTTTGACTTCGTGGCTGAACGGGGCCCGTTCAATTTTACCGGCAAGGTTCAGACATCCCTGGGTGATGATACGTTCAGGGGCAATCCCTTGTTTAACCAGCGCTGTCTTGTGGCTGTTTGCATGGATGGTGGCAGGCGTTGCAAAAATTACGGCGCAGGCCGATGGATCCTGGGTCAGCGCATTGTGGATCATGTGAACCCCGTATTCCACGATGCCGGTGACAGGAATGACTGTCTCTTTTGCAAACCGGGTATACGGATAGATCACGGACAGGGTGTTGCAGGCAATGTAAATATGATCGGGATTGAACCGGGCCATGGCAGCCAGGGCATTGTGAAATACCCTGGGCCGGTCTGCCGGATCCGGATAGTGGTTGTACCCTTTGTTCTGTTCGGGCCAGGCGTTGAAGTACACAATCTCAATGAGATCATACCGTGCATCATTGGCAAATCGTGCGGCCATGCCGGCACATATGGAAAGACCGCCAAGTCCGGAATCGGTGACAAGCAGAGTCATCTGTCTTTTATCACCCATGTGCAACCGGCCTATTCAGCCACTCCCGGGCCAGATCACGGGCCCAGGCCGGGCTTTGTCCCATCTCTTCCTGCATTATACGGGTGAGCAGATCTTTCCAGTGGTGAAAATGCTGGGCCGTGGTCAGCCGGTTTCTGAACATGGCCGCACCTTTTCCAGGTGTGTCGTCCAGTTTGTTGAGAATCATATGGACTTCGTTTTTGAGTCCGCCCACCCCGTAGTAATCCAGAAAACCCTGCCAGGCCAGTCTGCTGCCCTGGGGGGTGGATAGTGGTTCGCTGATTTCCTTAAACCGCTTGAAAAAATACTCCCGGTCCGGGCCTGCAAGCATTTGAACGCCCCGGTTATGAATCCGGTAGGGCTCGATATCCAGTCCGGCAAGTCCTTTTTTGCTGATGTGCAGGCGCACCAGATATCCTATTTTTCGCCAGAACAAATTTGCAGGCTGATAGAAGACAAAATTGCCCAAGCTGCAGCACACCGGCGTCTTCCCATGGAAGAATAGACCCTGGGGCACATGGGGGTGGTGCCCTATGACGGCATCTGAACCGGCATCCGCCAGTTTCCTGAAGGCGTTGGTCGCATATTCAGGTGCAAAGGGAATGTATTCCAGGCCGCAATGGACCACGGCGATTACGGCATGGGCCGCCCGGGGACTCTCTTTTTTTAACTTTGTGATGCGGGCACAGGCCCCTTCAATGTCCCATCCGGCCACGCCCGGCCCTGGCCCGGCGGCCCATAGATCTTCACCTTCGCTGATGTTGACAATGGCGATGCGAATGCCTCTTGTTTCCAAGACCAGGGGTGCCTCGGCCTCTTCCCGGGTCATGCCGGCCCCTGTGTGGGCTATGCTGTGGCGGTCCAGGAGTCCGGTGGTCTGCCGGAACGCCTCCACCCCAAAATCAAAGGTGTGGTTGTTGCCCAGGGTGACGGCGGAAAAAGGTACTGCGGTCAGGCCTTTTATATGGCTGGGATTGCCTTTGAACACAGTGCCGCTTTTACAAGCTTCCCGGCCGATGTCACTTAACGGGGCCTCCAGGTTCACAAGGGTTAAATCGGCATTTTGCAGGACCGGAAGAACATCGCCGTAAATGGCCTGGGGATCAGATTCAATCAACGGGGCAAAGGCCCGGATGGGCGCCCAGTCCCCGGCAATGACCAGGGTGGCGGTATCTCCGGCCCCGGTATCTTCGGACCAGGAGCCGCTCCGGAAGTTAAAATGTTCTGTATCCGGCATGGGCACAGCCTTCTTACACGTATGATACAGGCATCCGCCCGGTCAGGCTTGCGGTGACCTCGTAATTAATGGTCCCGGTGAGTCCTGCGATGTCGTCCGCCGTTATTTGTTCATTGCCCTGGGAGCCCAGGATGGTGACATCGTCACCGGGTTTGACCCCTGGGATGTGCCCCACGTCAATCATGGTAAAATCCATGGTGACCCGGCCCACAATGGGGGCTTTCCGGCCTTTGACCAGCATCTGTCCCCGGTTGGACAAAAGACGGCTGTACCCGTCTGCATACCCGACGGGTACCGTGGCAATGACCGTGGGGGCCGCTGTAATATGGGTGCAGCCGTAGGAGATGCTGAAATCTTTGGGCACCGCCTTGACATAAATGACCTTTGCCGTGATGGACATGGTCGGGATAAGCGAATGCCTTGTAATGTCCACCTCATCGGAAGGGGCCATTCCGTACATGGCCACACCGGGACGCACCATGTCAAAATGGGCTTCGGGCAACTCAAGAACAGCCGCGGAGTTTGCTGCGTGCCGTATTTCAGGGTGAATTCCCATGTCCGCGAGCATGGCAACCATCTCATTGAACCGGACCAACTGTCCCCGGGCATGGGATTTGTCGATTACGTCTGCTTTGGCAAAATGGGTGTAGGCGCCTTCCACCTCAAGGCCTTTTAAATCCGCAGTACCCCGGGCCTGAAGTATGCCGGCCTCTTCCCCGGGGCCTTGTATCACCGCGCCGGGATGAAGAAATCCTAAGCGTCCCATGCCCGTATCCAGTTTGATGTGAATTTTAAGCGTGGTATTTAAGGCCTGGGCCGCGGCGGACAGGGCCCTGGCTGTCCTGATGTCAGCCACGCTTGCCCGGATGCCGTGGGCCGCAAGAAAAGAGACCTGTTCGGGCAGGGCTTCTCCCAAAAGAAGGATGGGCGCGGTGATGCCGGCCTCTCTCATGGCCACGGCTTCCGAGATCCGGACCACGGCAAGAAAACTGCTCCCGTTTTCAAGGGCGGTTTTTGCACATTGTATGCCGCCATGGCCGTAAGCGTTGGCCTTGACCACGGCACAAAACCGGGTGGTTGCCGGAATCAGGCGTTTAAGACTCCGCACATTGTGTCCAAAGGCGGACAGATCCACCTGAACCCGGCTCTGGGGTTCAAGAAAGTAAGGCGTATCAGGGGATTTCATCAGTCTGCCTCTCCAAGACCATAGGCTGTTGTGTAGGCTTTCCACTCCGCCATCAGGGCAAGGGTTTTTTCACCGGGCCTGCCGTCGGCGATAACTGTATCGTCCACCTGGATGATGGGCACGATCTCTTTGTTGGATGCCGTAAGAAACATTTCATCCACGTCGGTCAGGTCTTCATGGGGGAGGAAATCCAGGACAATGTCATATTTTTTTTCTATAATTTCCAGCACCGCATCCCGGGTTATGCCGGGCAGAATACCGCCGGGCGGGGTGATCAGGGTGTTGTTTTTGAACGCGAAAAAATTGGTGGTGGTGCCTTCCAGCAGCCGGTTGTCCTTGTCTTTGTAGATGGCTTCAACGGCACCAAGGCTGTGGGCCTTTTGCTGGGCAAACACAGCTGACAGATAGTTGGTACTCTTGGCTTCGGGGATAAATCGCTCCATGTCCACGGTGATCACCTTGGTGCCCCTGGTGTACCACCACTCCGGCAGTTCGTGTTTGGACGTGGCCATGACCATAAGAACGCCGTTGCCCTGGGGACTGACACCGTCACTGCTGATGCCGCCGGTGTAGACAATACGGATATTTTCCTCTTTGTGGTGGGGATTTTTTTCTATGGTCCGCAGGACAATGCCGCAGATTTCTTTGTTGGAATGCTTGAGCCCAAGTCCGATATGGCGGGCGGAATTTTCCAGGCGGGCCACATGTTTTTCAAGACGAAAGGGGCGTTTGTTATAGGTAATCAGAAAGTCAAAGACACCAAATCCCCGCAGAACGGTGATGTCTTTTACAGAAAGGGTGGCTTCGTCTTCGGACACGAACTGTCCGTCAATGTAATATGTGTCCATGGTTTGTTCCTTATAACAGCCATGGGCTGACCTGACATATCAGCTGCCAGGCCCAGCCCACAACAAAGTTTAAAAGATCTGAATGGCTTCCCCAGTCTTTCATATAAAATTGTCTCCTATTTCCCTTGAAACCGGGGAGGCCTTTTTTCTTTGAAAGCGGCCAGGGCTTCCCGTCTGTCTTCGGTGGGAATTGTGACCCGGTAGGCATTGGATTCAATGGCAAGGCCTGTGTCAAGATCGGTCTGCATGCCCAGGTTAATGGCATATTTGGCCATTTCAACGGCCACAGGAGCGGTCTGGACAATCATTCCGGCCATGTCAAGGCACTGGGGCATCAGGTCCTGGATCGAGGTTACCCGGTTCACCAGACCCAGGTTCAGAGCCTGCCGGGCATCCACCCTGCGGCCTGTAAATATCAGTTCTTTTGCCGCGGCCTCTCCGATGAGCCTTGGCAGGCGCTGGGTGCCACCGCCGCCCGGGATAATTCCAAGCAGGGTTTCAGGCAGGCCCATAACGGCATGGTCTGCGGCAATGCGTATGTCGGCAGCCAGGGCCAGTTCCAGTCCGCCGCCAAGGGCCGCACCGTTTATGGCGGCAATGACGGGAATGGGCAGGTGCCGGATCATGGTAAACACGGCATTTAATTTTAATATGAACCGGTGTGTCTGGGCGTCATCCATGCCGCGTCTCTCCTTGAGGTCGGCCCCGGCGCAAAAGGTTTTTTCCCCTTGGCCGGTAATGATCAGGCACCGGATCTCCCGGGACGTCGATATTTGTCCGACAGCGCTCTCAATGGCACAAAGCAGACCGCGGTTCAGGCTGTTGGAGGCTTCGGGCCGGTTCAGGGTGATAACTGTTGCTTGGTTTTCAGCCTCATGGACCAAAATGGGGGTGTCTGGCATAATCAACGCTCCTAAAGTTTGTGGGAAAACCTATATATAAAGGAATGTCATTGTCAAATAGAATATGAAAGAGCCACCCCATAATATTTCTGGTATTGAAAGCTGCTTTACGATAGGTCTTGGGGAGGATATATACCATTATGTTTATTTAACAGCTTTAATGTTTGAGAAATTTATGGAATACAGATTTGATATTGATAAAGTCCGCACCACAATACTGGAAATAGATCCTTTTGAATTCCCTGAAAAGTTACCAGAACTCATAGAGCTTATAGATTATCATTCTGTCTTTTTAACCAAGGCTTATAATACTACTTTGGAAATCTCCAGACGGTTGGGATCCGAGCACTATTTTAATTATTCGGTCTGGGCTTTTATGACAGCTGGCCCCGCTTTCATTGCAGCAGAACAACAAACTGCCGATGAAGGCTTGGAATGGCAATTGAATTTTTTAAACGGTCTATCCAGGGTCGTACTTGAAAATATTAATAAAGTCCTGGCCGCACCTTTGGTTCCAGGGAAATTTCCAGAACATTGGATTGTTTCTTTGGATTAATAAAAAAGACATGACGCCTACTGTTTCCTGTACTGCCCGTCCCTGTTTTCCGACAGATAGCGAAGTTGAAGATTCATTGTCACGATGAAATCACCGCCACCTCTTTGGGGAAGTACTTCCAGCATGGCCGCAGTCAGTTTTCCGACATCTTTTTCTTTAGCACACAGTTCTTTTGCCTTCTTATCAAAAAACGGCAGATAAGCCTTCATATCTTCAATGTCTTTATTTGAGGATAAGGGGCCGTGTCCCGGAATAATACGACTGACATTCATTGCATGTATAAAATCAAGATTCTTTTCCCATCCGGGCAGATCACCATCAGCGATATACGGATGAACGTCGGTAAAAAGAATATCCCCGGAAAAAAGGACATCCTGTGAGGGTATATGCACAATTATGGATCCTGCTGAATGTGAGGCAAAGCCGGTGTGAATCAGTTTTACGGTAATGCCGCCCAGGTCAATAATTATCCCACGTTCGAAGGCCGTGTCCGGCGCAACAGTGCGGGTACCTTCCCAGAAATCCGCCGGCAGGCCGAAGGCAGCCGGATTCTCAAGTATTTTATCCCCGTCGGAAATAATGGCTTCACGGCATTTCACATGGCCGATAATGCGGGCTCCCATGTCGGCAAAAAGACTGTTCCCGAAAACATGATCAAGATGGTAGTGCGTATTAACAACATACCTTATGGGTTTGTCCGATATTTTCCGAATATCTGCCGCAAAACCTTCGGCTTCCTTGACGGATGTCAGCGTATCCACCACAAGTACGGCATCGTTTCCTATCACTATCCCTGCATTGGTGGAAAATATGTTACCCGGTGTTCCCATAGGCACGCCTGTATATGCATAAACCGATTCTGTTATTTTTTTCAACTCTGGTTTCCCAGGCTGACCCATAACGGATTGAACAATGAGCACGGCCAAGGCGTTAATGATTAGTACGGTCATTTTCATCTTTTGTCTCCTGTTTCCTGTCCCGGACCCATTTGCGCATTCTGGTCCGGTGGTCACACTGATCTGTGAAAGTTAGGTCTCAATGATTGAATTTCGAAACATTTTTTGAAAATTAAACATCCCCCCGTGGAAAATTGCAACAGACAATTTGTCGGCCTGTTAGATTCCCCTTTATTCCAAACCATAAGAAAGTGATCGTGATGGTCCGAATAAAAATTTTATTTTTCGCATTTCAGGTTCCCAAAAGCCAGTTTTGAATTATGTTTAGAGATGAAATTCCAGATGACTAATCCGTAGTAGATACAGGTTGTCAAAATCAATGTCCCGGGGGGAAACCATGAAGGATGACAGGATCAAAAATTACCGGTACTTTCTCAAAGATAGTATCCGTAAGACAATCGCTTTCCAATTTACAGATCAAAATCAGGGTGTTCCGGTGCCGCCCATTGAAAAGCCTTACCCCGAGGGTGCAGCCCTCATAGATCTTCCCGGTCCTGATGAGTGGCACGGGATTCCCAGGGCAGATCTCACATATGCCATGGGAAACAGAAAGAGCCACCGGGTTTATCTGGAACAGAGCCTTACTTTGGAGGAGCTGGCATACCTGTTGTGGTGTACCCAGGGTGTCAGGGGGAAAAGATTCCAGGGCCATGCATACAGGACGGTCCCTTCTGCCGGGTGTCGCCATGCCTTTGAAACCTATCTTGCCATTTTCAATGTGGATGAAATTGATCCCGGGGTGTACAGATATTTACCCCTTTCCCACCAGCTTGTCTTTGAATTCAGGGATGAGATGCTGTCAGAAGAGATGATCGTCGCTTCCCTGAACCAGCCTTATCCGGGGAAATCAGCCGTTACGTTCATCTGGGCTGCCGTACCATACAGAATGGAGTGGCGGTACGGGCTGGCAGCTCATAAGGTGATTGCTCTGGATGCCGGCCATGTGTGTCAGAATCTATACCTTGCCTGTGAAGCTATTGATGCCGGAACCTGTGCCATTGCCGCTTATGATCAGGAAAAATTAGATGAACTGCTTGGACTTGATGGTGACGAAGAATTTGTAATATATCTTGCTCCTGTGGGAAAGGTAAAAAAGCGGGGCGGTTGATTTGGGAATAAAGCCGTAACGGCCCAAGAATAAAATAAAAATTTGGTGTATACGGGCTGAGACATGATCTTTGTACACCAAATTTCAAATGATATCATACAGAACCATCGGACCGGATTGGGATTGTTCCATGGCTTCTGCCACAAGGCGGTCGCCGGACTTTGTGGCCTTTATAAAATTTGTGGAGATCCCCTGTTATTGGTAGGAACCAAATCCGGGCAGATTATATTTTTTGAGCAAGGTGTATAATCTGGCCTGGGAGACGCCTGATAACCGGCAGGCCGTTTTCCTGTCACTGTCGGCTTTTTCCAATAAACGGATCAGGTAGTTTCTCTCCAGTTGTTCCCGGCAGGTATTCAGGGAAGGAAAATCGGAATCGCTGTCCAGGGCCTCACTGGTTAGTGAAAGTGATTCCGGAAGAACCGCAGGGGTGTGAAACGTCAGTGTTGAAAGCCTGTAGTTGGGTGGAAGATGTTTCGGCACCAGGGTTGGATCGCTTCCGGCCGATGCCAGGGTGTACTCCAGGACGTTGAGCAGTTCCCGGATATTGCCGGGCCAGGTATTTGACATCAATGTTTCAAGCAGTTCCTTGGAAACGGCCTTGGGTTCAAGATTATATCTGTTTGAAAGTTCATGAATCTTTTTTAAAACAATCTCTTCAATATCGTCTACCCTGTCCCGCAACGGGGGGAGATGAATTTCCATGGCCCTTATCCGGTAGAGAAAATCTTTTCTGAAGAGATTTTTTTGAACCAATTGATCAAGGTTGAGATTGGTAGCGGAAATCAGACGAATATCCACGTCTATCTCTTTTTTTCCCCCAATGCGGCGGACCGATCTTTCCTGGAGCGTTCTTAACAGTGCTTTTTGGATTGACAGTGACAAATCTCCCACTTCATCGAGCATCAGGGATCCGCCGTCTGCCTGGACAATCAGGCCGTCCTGTTGGTATACGGCACCTGTAAAAGAGCCTTTCTCATGTCCGAAAAGGGTGCTTTCAATCAGCGTCTCCGTCAAAGAGGCGCAGTCCACCGCCACAAATGGTTTTGATGCCCGTTTGCTGTTCTCATGGATCGCTTTGGCAAACAACTCCTTACCTGTCCCTGTTTCTCCGGTTACCAGGACCCCGGCATCGGTTGAAGCGGCTTTCCCCACTTCATCCAGACATTTTTTTAAAGCAGGGGACTCCCCGATAATTTTGGATCGCTTCAAAATGATGAGTTCCCGGGCCGCAAGTTTTTCCTTCCGGTAATTCAGGGCCCTTTGAATGGGAAACGTGACATCGTCAAGACGAAATGGTTTTTGTACAAAATCCCAGGCCCCGTTGTTAAATGCAATCTCAGCGCCCCGGGCATCGCCTGTGCCGGTAATGATAATTATTTCCGGCGCAGAAGACAGATTTACAAGATCGTGCATGATATCAAGGCCATTGCCGTCCGGCAGTTCAAGATCAAGTAAAACCAGGTCAAATTCATTTTGAAGACTTATTGCCTTTGCTTCATTTATTCTTTGTGCGGTAAATGTCTCACAACCCATCTTTGCAAGGATGGTTTCAAACAGCAGGCAGATATTGGGGTCATCATCAATAATCAATACACGAAACATATAGACCTTTTATAATTCTCTGTTATTCATCGCTTTTTTAATGGTTAATGACAGTTCGCTGGCTGTCATGGGTTTCATCACCATGTTTGTTATCCCGGCATCCCGGCATTTTTCTTCCGTTAACCCATGGCTGAAACCTGTGACCAAAACAATGGAAATATCCGGGTTGATCTTTTTTATCTGCTTTGCAAGCTCAAAGCCATCCATATGGGGCATTGTCATATCGGTCAGAACCAGATCATACTGTGTCGGGTTGTTTTTCACATTTTCAATGGCCTCAATACTGTCCGTAAGCATTGTCACTGAATAACCCAGCATAGTCAGCAGTTCACAATTGGCTTCTGCAATAATCTTTTCATCATCAACAACCAGGATATTGCCCCGGCCTTCTTTTAAAACAGCGGTAACTTTTTTTTCAGATGGCTGGACCTGGCTGTGCTCCGGTAACAGAACTCTGAAGGTTGTCCCAGCCCCGACTTCACTGTAAACCGATATGGCGCCATCCATCTCCTTGATGATCCCATATACTGTAGCCAGACCCATCCCGGTCCCTTCCCCACGCTCTTTGGTCGTGAAAAAAGGTTCGAAGATCCGGTCAAGATATTTCTCTTGGATGCCGCATCCGGTATCTGATACGATGATTTCTATAAATTCCCCCGCAGATATGTTTCTCCAGTATCCAGTCCGGGTGTCATCAAGTTTAACACGATTCAGGATAACATCAAGCACCCCGCCTTTATCTTTCATTGCGTAGCCGGCATTGGTGAAAAGGCCCATAAGAATTTGATACACCTGGGTGGCATCGCCAAATACCCGGCCATGCTCAATCTTTAAATCATGTTGAATTTTAATACTGGCCGGCAGGGAGGCACGTATAAACTTTAATGATTCTTTAATAATCGGTTTAATGTCGACGGGCTGCTTCTCAACATCTGATTTTCTGCTGAATGTCAGGATATGTCTTACAAGATCCCTGGCCCTGAGGCTGGACGCTGAAACCTGGTCCAGATATCTTTTCAAAGTTTCATTGTCTTTTGCTTCATGCATTGCAAGATCGGTAAACCCCATCACACCCGAAAGGATATTGTTAAAATCATGGGCAATACCGCCGGCCAGGACCCCGATGGCTTCCATTTTTCTAACCTGGGCAAGGTGCTGCTGGAGCTTTTTTTTCTCTTCATCCGCATGTATCCGCTCTGAAATATCCTGAAGCGCGCCTGTGATGCGGGTGATTTTTCCTGTATCATCCTTTACAGCCTCTCCGGTGGCATGGACCCAGCGGCGGTGTCCCTGGGCTGTGATAATTTCGAACTCTTCATCAAGGCTTCGGCCTTCATCAACACAACGGTAGTATGAGTTCTGAATTTTCTCCTGCCATTCAGGGGCGATAAAACCGGTCACTCCATCAAACATCGGAGGGGAAGATGTCTGTCTTTCGTGGATGTCATTCATTTCATCCGACCATATTATTGCCTTGCTTTCAACATCAATGCTCCATCCACCGACTTTTGCAATTCGGCCAGCCTCCCGCAGCAGTTCCGTGGTTCTCTGCAACGCTTCGTCAGTGTGTTTACGACCCGATATATCCCTGGAAATTCCAAGTATTCTGTCAAATTCTCCTGCATCATTCTTCAGGAAATTGGCTGTGATCTCAACCCAGATGGTCGTTCCGTCTTTTTTAATCAGCTCCAGCTCTATTGCCTCCAGCCGTTTTGAATCCAGGCCGGGGTCAAGGTCCTGATCAAGCTGTTCTGATATGATTACAGGAACTTTTTCCAATGAGGGCTGAGTCATATAATCTTTGATATCCAGATGAATAAACTCGGAAGGGGTATATCCCAGAAGATATTCGATGGACGGACTGATATAGCGCATTTTAAAATCGGACAGCTGCACAATCCAGATTGTATCTGTGGCATTGTCCGCGAGCAGCCGATATCTTTCCTCGCTCTTTTTTAATTCGATTTCAGCTTTTTTAAAGCGCAGTTCATCCAGCTTTCTTTCGGTTTGAACTTTCCTGTTCTGCTGTTCAATTCGTAAAATCTGTCTTGTGACGTCAATGCAGACAAGGATTGTGAAAATAAGGACACCAGCATAAATAT
This sequence comes from uncultured Desulfobacter sp., assembly GCF_963665355.1. Lineage (GTDB taxonomy): Bacteria > Desulfobacterota > Desulfobacteria > Desulfobacterales > Desulfobacteraceae > Desulfobacter. The sequence continues at coordinate 295,524 of NZ_OY762229.1, read as the reverse complement.
TTATCAATCCTTTGGGTATGAGAATAAAAAAAACACCCAGGATCAAGATTAGGAATGCGACATACAAAGGCGCGAGGACTCTAAATGAACCGGCTATCTTTTTTCCCGTTGCGAATTCATCAATAGGGCTGAGCTTAGAGCTGGACTTGTTTTTTTTACCAGAAACGTAATTCAATCCATTTCTCCAAACACGGGTTTCCGTTCAGGCACTATAAATGAAGTTATTGTAACATTTTAGTTTATTTCGTCAATAAACTAAAAGCCTGATGAAAAATCAATATGAAACAAGCAGTCAGTAAGGATAAAAAGGACAAATCAGACAGGAAATGAAATTGTGTGGCACCTTGAATTGGTGTCTGAACCGTTATGATTTTATGACACTTATGGCCAGTCCTGCTGTGTAACATACATATACCAGAAAAAGTATGCCGCCATCAAAACGGGAGATACGGCCCTGCTTTCCCCTGAATCCATAACCAAGGACAAAAAGGGAGAGTGTCAGTATTCCCATGACAGCCATATCCCGATAAAGGACCGATGCTTCCACGGCAACAGGATAGATGACACCTGATATGCCTACAACAGCAAGTGTGTTGAACAGATTGGAGCCGATCACATTGCCCAGGGCCAGTTCATGTTCACCCTTCCGGGCGGCCAGGACAGAAGATGCAAGCTCCGGTAAAGATGTGCCTATTGCCGCAACCGTCAAGCCGATGATCAGGTCGCTGACCCCCAGCATACCGGCCATGGCCACAGCCCCCCAGACAAAGATGCGGGATCCTGCCAAAAGCAAAAGCAGTCCAGCTGCCAGCCAGAATATGGCACGGTTAAGGGGCAGGCTATATTCGACAGCTTCTGTTTCAACATCCTTTGCCAGAGGATCCGAATGTTCCACAGAATCGCAAGGCTGTTTCACTCCCTGGACAATGGCCCATGCCATGAGAAAAAAAAACAAAACCAGCAGTATAACTGCATTCAGCCTTGATAAATATAAATCCGCCAGAAAAAAAATAGAAAGAGCCGTGACAAGTGTTAAAATCGGCAGCTCCTTGCGCAGGACGGCGGAAGAGACCTTGATGGGGCTTATCATGGCAGTGACACCCAGGATCAAGGCGATATTGGCGATGTTTGATCCGTAGGCATTGCCAAGACCTATGCCTGCATTGCCATTCATGGCCGCCAGGGCAGAAACAACCATTTCAGGGGCAGATGTTCCAAAACCCAGAATGACCATGCCGATAAGCAGTGAGGGCATGCCAAAATGTTTTGCCGTGGATGCGGCTCCGTCCACAAACCGGTCTGCCCCCCACACAAGGAGCCCAAGTCCGGTAAGCACAGCAAAAATCGTCATTATCATCTTTTTTTCCTTTCACTCAGTTCCACCTGAATCTGCCGGATAAGTTTTCCCATGGTTCAGGCGCTTAAAACAGAGTCCAAGGATTATATTTTTTGCCGTGCTCTTGTCAATCTTTATCGGTCCATGCGTCTAATCCTGGAGCCTTATCCCGGTGAGCTGAAAGTCATCATATAGTTATAGTCCCCGATATCTGCCGACTTTACTTTTTTAAACCCCTCTGCCGTGACCATTTTTTCTGTCTCTTCCGGGGTCAGGCGTATATGTTCGGGCGGACCGGGAGGGCCGTCCATTTTTTTGAATTCAACAATAGCCAGGCGTCCCCCGGGTTTAAGAAGGTTACGAACCTGTTTTAAAACGATCCGGTCGGCGTTCATCTCTTTAAAGTCATGCAGTACTGTGGCCATCAGGCACAGGTCCAGGCTATGGGCTTCTATGTGGTCAATTTGCCTGGTGACATCCGCCTTTATGGTGGCAATAGTGTCGATCTTCTTTTCCCGGGCGTTTTCCTCCAGGATCCCCAGTCCCTCTTCCCAGAGATCAACGGCATATACCAGTCCGGACGGTCCTGCAAGCTGTGAAAGAAACACAGAGTACATGCCTTTTCCACAGGCCAGATCCAGAATGACACCGCCTTGGCGGATTGGCAGCATCTGTTTGAAAATATTGGTGTTGATCAATTCAAAGCTGCTTTTGCCTGCACCTTTGGGTTTTACCTGGTCCATGTCTTTGCCTCCTTGGAAATCGGTATTTTGTCAGGTTTCCGTTCCTTGGGTCCGAAAACCGGAAAAAAATAGAATACCCGACCCATTCTCCCTTGTTCGGGGAAGAATGGGTCGGGGGTGTTCATGTCTGATATCATGCCAACTATATCACCATCGTTGGCCTTTAGTCATGTTTTTTACCTTGTTCTATGCGGCCTTGACTTCAATCAGTCTGGGTTTGGCGGCATCAGATTTGGGCAGATGAAGGGTCAGTACTCCATCTTTGAGTTTGGCCGCGACATCTTCCACTTTAATGGTCTGGGGGATGGAAAAGCTTCTGACATATTCCACATCAACAAATCCGCCCAGTTGGACACGCCCTGCTGGCCCAGCTTGCGTACACCGGAGATGGACAGCTTGCCGTTTTCAATATTCACACTTACATCTTCCTTGTGAACCCCAGGCATGTCCACATAAAGCAGGATCTCATTTTCATTTTCATAAATGTCCACTGACGGGGTGGCGGTTCTCAGTTCACGGTTTTTTTCAATGGTCTTGTCTTCGGTTGTGGTGATCTCTTGTCTGTTGCTCATGGTAACCTCCTGAAATTTTATTTAATTCTTTTTTTTGTGTGTCTATATAGTTAATTGATAGCGATCTGTCTGGGTTTGGCTGCCTCTGATTTTGGCAAGGTCAGATACAGAATTCCATCTTTAAGCTGGGCATCAACTTTTTCCGCATCAACCTCTTCGGGCAGGGTAAAACTGCGTGAGAATGTGGTGGCAGACCGTTCATTTCTGTGGGATTTATACCCTTCAGGGGATTCAATAACCCGTTTACCGCTGATTTCAAGGTAATTGCCCTGGATTTTAATGCTGATGTCATCCTTTGAGAGACCGGGCAGTTCAGCCTGGACTTCAAATTTGTCACCATTTTCCACAAGATTGGTTCTGGGTGAATTGGTTCCCAGGGTAAATGCCGGTCCATGCAGGTAAGGTCTGTAATTTTCATTAAAAAGTCTGTCCATTCTGGTGCGGAGCAGATCCATGGCCCCAAACATTCTGTCTATTTCATTTCTTCTTGTAAACATAGTTCCGACTCCTTTTCATGTTGTTGTCTTTTTCCGGCAGACTTGTTTAAATCCGCCGTCCGATTGTTTGAAAATAAAATATTCACAAAAGATATTGTGTCAATAAAATCTTCATTATTTTTTTATGTTTTTATTATAGAGTAATATATGGCTATGAACAACGCTTTGAATTGCGAAACCACCAACGACATGGCCATGGCCATTTCTACCTTGTGCATGGAGATCTGACCGGCTTTTACCAAAGGATATTGTCCGGTACCAGATTATCAAAAAAAAAAATACACAATATCACCGAAACAGATTTGAGATGTAAGGGGCAAAGACAGGGACAGCGACAGCGACCTTCTGTTAAGGCCTGAAAGTCATTTTTCGTCATGGCCAAAAGAGATAACACTCTTGGCTCTGCAATCAAGTTGGCCTACAGGGGAACCATAAAAATAAATCTTCAAACTTGCGGTATTTTATCCCAAGTGGTAGTTGCTTTAAGGAATACAAAACTGATTTAAACTGAACCGACATAAAATTTCAATGCCTCTAAAAGTCATCAACGAATCTTCCACATCACCTGCCGGGCTTGAAACAGTCCGGTCCGGGATATATGAGACCCTTCAGACCAGGCGCCAGCGCCGTAATTTGTTTCCCTTGTCAGCCCTTGTCGGGTTGGGCGCCGGGGTTGTTTCTGCATTTTTCAGCGTATTTATAGAGGCCGCTGACAACCTGAGAAATACCCTGATAGAATGGTCTGCGCAATTTCCGGAGTGGGGATGGATTTTCCCGGTGTTGTTCGGTGTAACCGGAGCGGTCTTGTCGGTGTTTCTTGTTCGCCGATTTGCCCCGGAAACAAGTGGCAGTGGGATTCCTCACATTGAAGCCGTCATGAGCCGTTTGCGGACATTGAAATGGTCCCGGGTTCTGCCCGTTAAATTTATTTCCGGAATTGTGTCCATCGGCAGTGGCCTGGCCCTGGGGCGTGAAGGCCCGACCGTCCAGATGGGTGGTGCTGTCGGCAATGCCGTCTCCACTTTTTTTAAAAGCAGCCCCCGGGAACAACGGACACTCATCGGTGCCGGAGCAGGCGCCGGACTTGCCGCGGCATTTAATGCTCCGTTATCAGGCGTGATGTTTGTTCTCGAAGAAATACAGCGCGATTTTCATCCCCTTGTGTTCGGAGCCGTTTTTCTTGCAGCGGCCATTGCAGACATCGTGGTGCGATACTTTTCAGGGGGGCAGATGTCGTTTCTGGTTCCCAATTATCCTGCGCTTTCCATCGCATCATTGCCCTTCTTTGTTTTGCTCGGCCTTGTGGCCGGATTGCTGGGCGTTTTATACAATTGGAGCCTGATCAGGACCGTCAATCTGTTTGATCTTTTCAGCGGCAAAGGTAAGCTTGGTATTGCCGCTTTTGTAGGCGCTCTGGCCGGACTGGCGGGTTGGTTTTCCCCCATTGCCATCGGCAGTGGCCACGCCCTGGCTGAAATGGTTATGGTGGGCAAATTTGCCCTTTCCTGGATTCCACTTTTTTTTGTTTTTCGGTTTTTTCTGGCAATCACCAGCTACAGCACCGGCGCCTCAGGGGGGATCTTTGCTCCGCTCTTGTCCCTTGGGGCTCTTATGGGGTTTGCGGTGGGCCACGCTTCCCATTATATTGCACCGTCCATTGTGACTGAGCCTGCTGTATTCGCTGTTGTCGGGATGGCGGCTTATTTTGCGGCCATCGTTCGCGCCCCTTTGACCGGAGTGGCCCTGATTGTTGAGATGACCGGAAGCTATCAGCAGATGCTGCCTTTGCTTGTCAGCTGCTTTTGCGCATACGCTGTTGCGGAAATGATGAACAATCTGCCTATTTATGAAACTTTGCTTGAACGGGATCTTGACCGGGACTCAAGCCGGTTGAATTTGAGTGAACCCACCCTCTTTGATTTTGAAATCGAGGAGGGTTCTTCCTTTTCCGGGAAAAGGATACGAGATCTTCGGCTTCCGAGCGGCTGCCTGCTCATCCGGTATATGGTGGACGGGAAAGAGTATGTTCCCACGGCAAACACTTTTCTTGAAGATCACATGCGGATTACCGCTATTATTGCACCTGAAGCCGAAGAAAGTGTTACAATTATTCGTAAGGGTTGCCATAAAAAATAAGAGACATGTTCCGTTTCACGGCTCTATAATGGTCCCGGAAGATTTTATAATCTTCACGCCGAACCCGCCAAAATACCAATAACAACACAATTTTTAAGGCAATCTCTCACCATCCGGGACGTCATATTCATGGACGACACATCGCTATAGGCAAAAAACCTATCCTATGTCGGAATTCCAGCTCACATTTAAAATCAGGCATTTGCTGATTGTTAAATTCCCTCAGCTCTCATATTTGTATCCGTCAAATACCCTTGTTTCCAGCTGATAACAACTTTTATGGTTGAACGGTAAAGCGCATGCTGACACTTTAAAGGAGCAGCTTAGGCAAGAGGAGGGATTAGATGAAAACGGCCATGCTGTAGCTTATAGGCAGCCGGCAGATTTCATTGCACAAGCGCACAAGGAGAGAAAAAAACGTACATTGCTCAACTGAACTTTAAACTTTAGCTTCCCGGAAAAGATAGCGGTCTTCCGGGATTACAAAAAACGATCCTAAAATTAGGAGGATTCTATGTTCAAAGGCATGCCGAAAATTTTCTGGATAGGCACAGGCCTGATGTACTGTTGGGTGTTTCTTTTCATGATCCTGGAGATGACGATTCCGGGACTTCCACTGAAGAAAATCTTCGGTATTCCAGCCTGCTATCTTTACAACTGGTTCTTCGGACTCTGGGTTATCAATGTTTTCATCTCTTTCCTATTTTACTGGTCTGAAGAGAAAAGAGAGGAAAAGCTAAAACAGGAAGGCGGTGGAATATGAGCGTTAATCCAGTTGTTTTAATTGGCGCACTTGCTTATTTTGTAGTTATTTTTTACATCGGCTGGACCTCACGAAAGGCCTCCCTTGACGCATCTGATTTTTATGTTGCAGGGCGGAAGGTCGGTGCTTTTGTCAACGGCAGCGCCCTTGCTGCTACCTATTTCAGCCCTGCAAGTTTCCTAGGGCTTCCGGCATTTATCTTTTTGCTTGGTTATCCTTTCTGGTGGGCTCTGGTCGGCATTATCGGCGGTATGCCCATTGCCACTCTTCTGACAGCTGCGCCTTTAAGAAAGTATGAACCAACATCTTTCACCGATTACTATGCAGACCGGTACGAAACCAGATGGATGCGGCTCTGGGCCGCCATTCCGACGGTTATCGGCGGCTTTGCCTATGTTGTCCTCTCCATCGTCGGCACTGCTCTGTTCCTGCTTTGTATCCTGAAGGTCAACTTTACTATTTCCGTAATCCTGGCCTCGGTAATCGTTTTTGCATATATTTATTACGGCGGCATGGTTGCCACCACTTTTTCCACCGCCTTCCAGGGGATAGCCATGACCGTGGGATCACTTGTGGCAATGTTTTATGTTCTATTCCATTACGGCGGGTTTAACGGCCTTACTGATGCGGTTTTGGCAAACAGCCCCACATTTTTTAATATGCCCTATGTTGCGGAAAAGGCATCCCATCCTCTGATGAGCACCTGGACCGGGGTGATAGGTTTCTTTTTTGTCTGGCATTTTGGTTTTTCCGCCATGCCCTACACAGTTGTCAGGTTCTTCACAACCCAGGACATTAAATCAGCACGCAGAAGTGTTTTCTGGGCAGTCCTTATCGGTGGTGCCATGTATGCGGGGCTGGTCATCATCGGAACCGGAACCAAGGTGCTTATAGAGCAGCTGCATCCCCTTATGCAGACAGAAGGCATTGACAGCGCCATGGGCCTGTTGAAACACATGAAAACCGCATACGGCGTTGCCGGCGCATCAGTCACGGATTACTCCATGATCGCCGCCAACGAAGCCTTGAACAGCCCGTTCCTGCTGGCTGTGATTGCTGCCGGAGGCCTTGCCATCGCCATGGCGACCGCAGCAGGCTGGACCATGGTATTGAATGTTGTTCTGGGCCGCGACCTTATCGGCAAGGTTTTCGGATCTTCATGGCCTGATAGAAATCCGGTTCAGTGTACCCGGTATATGACAATCTTTATTATCCTTGTCTGTGGATTGCTTTCCTTTAAGCCGCCGGCGCTTGTACTTGATATTTCGGGCGCTGCATTTATCGTAATCCTTTGTTCCGTAGGGCCTCCTCTCATTCTTGGTCTGTGGTGGGAACGGGGGACCACCATCGCTGCGATGCTTAACATCATTGTCATGACCATCTGTTCCACAGGGTCATGGATGTATGCAAAAAACCATCTGGGAAGCTATCATTGGTTTTTCCTGAGTGATCCGGCCAACAAACTGTCAACCCCCCATCAATTCTATTGGGTCTTTGTCGGGTTTATCTTTTATATCTGTGTGAGTCTTGTCACTCCCAGGAACAGTGAAGAGGCCATCCAGAAATATGTAAGGGATTTAAGGCCCAGGCAGCCTAAACAGGATCGGATCTAAAGAAGGGGCGAATGACGGTCGTTCAATAACACTCTTCATAACAAAGAAGCAAAGCCTGGGGGATATCATGCTCCCCAGGCTTTGATTCATTTATATCTGGTTCCCGGTTTATTTTATCTCTTTTCTGGCAAAGCTTTCAGGTGCCAGAAACAAGCTTGAATCAAGAGACGATGTTTCCTGTACACTGGTTAACACAGAGGTTTGGTCTTTAAATACCTTATCTGTTTTTTGGGGTGGCTTATCCGCAAAATTCTGGATATATGACCCTTCAAGACGAAATTTCGCCTTCACGGCATACCCGTAAACCCTGGAAAGATCATCCTCAATTGAGTTTAGATCCAGGGGATAATAGCTTAAAAGATCCCCGGAAAGCCCCAGTCTGTGGGAATTCACTCCTGTTTTCCTGGAAAGCGCTTCGTTAAAATTTGTGTAGAGATCATATCCTTTCACCTCAGTGGACAGCCATAATGACTGGGTGATCCTTGTAATGCTTTTTGCATTTTTTTTCTTGTCAGTGGTTTCAAGATTTAGTTTGATCACCACCTTTTTTGTGGAATACCCGTTTACTGTTTCAGGTTCTTCGTTGAACTCAAAAGAGATCTCCGGAGGTGACACTTCATATCTTTGTTCAACCAGTTCCCGGCGCTCTTTCATCATGGGGTTTCTTTTCCGGTGCCATTCAGGGTCGGAAATATTTGCAATGGCGTAAACATAGACATAGCGGTTTTCCCAGTCCACTTCGGAAACAGTATTTTCCTTCAAGTCAAACTGGCTTGTATTTCTGCCGGTTTTAACCTTGCCGAAAAATCGCTTTAAAAAGCCTGACTGATAAGAAATCTGCCTGTCACTGTACTTGCCATGGTCGGTATAGCCCAACAACACTTTTGCACTGGTTTCACCCAGCATGAAATCATGGCTTGTCTCCTCATGGGTAAACAGCACGTCTGCCTGGGACGCCGCCCCTGCCCACAGCAAAAACATCACACCCAGGAAAAAGGCGCTGAATCTGAATTTACACTCCGATGATTTTTTCATGAATAAAAACACCGGCAAACATGGTGGCAAGGGGAATTGCGATCCCAAAGAAAGAGCCCCAAAAAATACTTCCGCTGGGATCAAATCCATAGGGTTTTGTGAAATACAGTAAAAAATTGATGCCCACGCCTGCAAAAAAGTAAATTTGATACCATTTACGCCGCTTCAGGTGCCAATCTTCAATTTTTTTCTGCCGGATCTTCTCCTCAGACATTTGTGTTTCCTTTCCTGGGATTAATTTTCCAACTTTTGACTGACCATATATGATCATGATCTTTATCAACCGTGCAATTCTAAAGCAAGACCATATTACAAGTAAAAACCGGTAGCGGTAGATGAACGTGGATCTCCCGGCCCTGGAAAAATCTGCGGTCAGGCCAAACTGTTCGGTGTGGCTGAGAACATAACTTAAGGCGGCCTGGGCCGATTCCTTCCCGGCATATCTGATGAATCATTCTCTCTTGACGGACAAAAAATAGATATTATTCTTGGGCAAAAATTTGATTTAACCACGAGGAAAACATACCCAATGGATTGTGAAGAGTCGGTTCACGGCCTTAAAAAAAATACCCTTAAAATCAGGAAAATGGATATTGACGACATTGCCCAAGTCTATCACATCGGAGAGCTTCTGTTCAAAGCCGATGAGATTCCCACCATGTACAGGACCTGGGATCCCTTTGAAGTGACAACCCTGTATAACAGCGATACGGAATTCTGTCTGGTGGCTGAAGACCACGACCGGATTGTTGGATTTGCCCTGGGGACCACCATTGAAAAAGAGCATTCAGCCTGGAAGTACGGTTACCTGATCTGGCTGGGCGTGCTGCCCGAATATCATAAAAAAGGTGTGGCTGAAAAACTGTTTAACCGCTTCAAAGACCTGATGTTGAAAGAAGGGGTGCGCATGATGATCGTGGATACCCCGGCAGAAAACAAAAAAGCCTTGAAATTTTTCGATAAAATAGGGTTCGGACCTCCCGTCCCCCATGTCTACCGTACACTGAACCTGGCCGCAGACCAGCAGCGCCTTAAATCAAAGGCGTTGGGACACGGCGCGCATCAAGGCAAACATGAGAAAAAGAAAAAGGTGATTCCATAATGGATGAAACCCGCTTGAAAAAGCTTCTCTTGCGCATGATCGACATCTACAGCCCGTCCGGAAAAGAGGAAGATATTCTGGTTTTTCTTAAGAATTTTTTGAAAAGACGGGGAATTGACGTTCAGTTCCAGGACGTGGATGAGCATCGCCATAACCTGATCGTAGCCCCTAAAGGCGCGGATATTGCCATCGCCTTGATCGGTCATGTGGACACAGTGTCCGCCTATGATCTGGAACACTATATGGCCGGTGAGCATGACGGAGACATCATAGGCCTGGGTGCGGCGGACATGAAGGCCGGATGTGCCGCCATGATTGAAGCCTACCTGAACCTTCTGGATGATTTTAAGGAGCCGTCTCTGCCCGTGGCCTTGTGCCTGGTGGTGGGAGAAGAGGAAACAGGAGATGGTGCCGTCCGCCTTATGAAAGATTTCACCTTTCCCTGGGCGGTCATCGGCGAGCCCACCAACCTTTGTCCTTGCTTTGAAAGTTATGGATACGTGGAAAGCCAGATCAGCACCCAGGGTAAACGCCAGCATGCCTCCATGGCCGGTCGCAAAAAAAACGCCGTAAAGTCACTGCTGGACAGTTTGATCCGGTTTACCAGCTATGTGGAAAGCCGTCGCCCGGAACTGATCTATAATATCCGGGATTTGTCCACTCCGCCGGCAGGCTTTGCCGTTCCCGAATACGGGGAGGCCTGGATTGATATTCACTTGCCGCCGGATGCCCCCATCGGCGAGATTATATCCGAGCTTGAAGATGTGGTTGTCCGGCCGGAGGTCAAAAAGAGCGGGATTCCGGTTCTGTTCAGGACCCATACCATTGATGCCGGGTATACGTTGCCGGACAAGGGACGGGTGCAGGATTGCCTGAAAGAAGTTTTCGCTCAAATGGATCTTCCCTGGCAGCCCGGCCCATTTCCCAGCCATTCCGATGCCAATCATATTTTTTCGGCCGGTACAAAGCCTGTCATTTTAGGGCCGGGGCAGCTTGAAAATGCTCACGCCCAGGACGAATCGGTCCCCTACAGCCAGGTGGTTCAGGCTGCTGTGTTGTATCACGAGTTTATCCGCCGGCTTTTATCATAGTGTTTGGACGATCATTGATGGGTATGTTTTGTTAAAGTTCGTTAGGCGCTGCGGCAGAATCAATCAATGGCTTCCATGCCCAATACCTGCCGAATGACGTCATCAAGCTCACTTGCGGTAAAGATATTTATTCCCTGCTTGAGCGTGTCATCCATGGCGGCAATCTCAGCCTGGTTTTTAGCGGGGAAAATAATCGTTTTGATTCCAGCAGTTTTTGCGGCAAGAAGTTTTTCCCGGATGCCGCCCACAGGAAGGATTCTGCCGCTTAGAGTCACTTCTCCTGTCATGGCTGTATCCCGGGGGCAGGGTATATCCTTTAAGAGAGAGACCAGTGCCACGGCAATGGTCATCCCGGCTGAAGGGCCGTCCTTGGGAATGGCGCCCGAGGGTACATGGACGTGGATATCCCGGCCTTGAAAAAAATCCGGGGCCAGGCCAAACTGTTCGGTGTGGCTGCGGATATAACTTAAGGCGGCCTGGGCCGATTCTTTCATTATCTCTCCTAAGTATCCGGTGAGGATCAGTCGTTCGGCACCCATCATCCGTGTGGTCTCAACAAAGATGATTTCTCCGCCGCTCTCTGTCCAGGCAAGGCCTGTGGCACACCCTATACGGTCCCGGGCCCCGGCAATCTCATAGTGATATTGGGCAGGCCCCAGAAATTTTTCAACGGCACTTTCATCAATTTTTATCTTCCGGGGGCCATCCGGTGTATCCAGATACTGCCGGGCAATTTTGCGGCAGACCGCGGCAATTTTCCGCTCAAGTCCCCTTAATCCTGCTTCCCGGGTGTGTTCTCTGATGATGATGCGAAGTGCGTTTTCTGTAAATTTAAGATCAAATCCCGAAAGTCCGGTATCTTCCTTGGCCCGGGGGATCAGGTGGCGCTGGACAATGTGGATTTTTTCTTCGATGGTGTATCCGGACATGGAGATCACCTCAAACCGGTCCAGTAAAGGCCCGGGGATCCTTGCCACCATATTGGCCGTGGCAATGAACATCACCTTGGAAAGGTCAAAGGGGATGTCCAGGTAATGGTCAATGAACTTTGAGTTCTGCTGGGGATCCAGGACCTCAAGCAAGGCTGAGGCGGGATCTCCTTTAAAATCCTGTCCGATTTTATCAATCTCATCAAGCATGAGAACTGGGTTCAGAGATTCGGCCCGTCGAATTTCCTGGATGATCCGGCCGGCAAGGGCACCGGCATAGGAGCGCCTGTGTCCTCTGATGTCAGCCTCATCCTTCACACCGGCAAGGGAAATCCGGACAAATTTTCGTTCAAGACTTTGGGCAATGGACTGGCCAAGAGAGGTTTTGCCCGTACCCGGAGGGCCTGCAAAACAGATCACAGGTCCCTTGGCTTCCACAAGTCCTGTTTTTTTGCTTAAGGCTTTTTTTACGGTTTCCCGGATGTCGTCGAGCTTGAGGGGTTTGGGAATAAAGTGAAAGGATCCGCGCTTGATGGCGTCCACGGCCGTGAGCACCGTGGCATAACCCGAGATAATGATCACTTCTGTGCCGGGACTGTTGGCCTTTATACGTCCCAGAAGCGCCATGCCGTCGATCTTGTCCATTTTGAGGTCTGTGATCACCAGATCCACGGTATTTTTTTTTAAGAATTCAAGGGCCTGGGTGCCGCCGTCAGCCGTGGTGACTTCATAACCCTCCTTGGACAGAACATGTTCCAGATTCATTCTGGTGATCTGCTCGTCATCCACCACAAGAATAGTATTTTTCCGGGACAGTTTCATCTGCCGCACCGCCAGATGTTCAAGAATTCTCTCCTTGATCTCTTCAAGTCCATAATGGTCGGAATCCAAAATTTTTTCCGCCCGCTGGATGTCAAGATTATCCTGGGTGTATCGGTTCCAGGGCAGGGTGGTCACATAATCGATATGGTTAAGCCCGATGGTGTATTCTGCCGACGCGGGGTTTATTTTTTCAAGCCGCTCCACCTCTTTAAGCAGAATTTTTTCAACCTCGGCCGGGATTTTCTGGTCCAGTACGGCCTCGCGCAGGGCCGCAATCTCTTCTGCCCCCGCATCAACAACCTGCGGCGCTTCTTCTTTTTTAAAAATCCGTTTCACATGAAGACCCTTTCTCTCAAGCTTAAAGGTTATAAATGGTTTTCAGCATTGGAGCAATTACCATGCCTGATGTCTGATTCCTTTTTAAGGCATCTTTAAAAGTACATTACTAAAGGTTTTTCTGTTTAAGCCAGGTAAGAATATCACTGTATCTTGATGTAAATCGATGCATTTCGCAACGCGAACATTGACAAATGCAATGCCCGAAAACCGCTATATGGCAAGGCTTTGGGCGATGATCAAAAAATACATTGCAATATGCAACGCAATCTTGGGCAGGTAAATGGCCCCCAGATTATGGAAATCCTTATTCTAAGCGCTTCTATAGACATTTTGAAAATCTGGTATGCAACTTGCTCATTATTCCACAAAAAAGATTGATAACCTAATACACCTAAAGGAGGATGGTTGATTATGCAGTTTTTAAATGGATTAAAAGACAGATTAAGTTTTGGAAAAAAGCACGGCAAAGAGAACCCGATTATGTTTTCCGGGCCTTGTGTTAAAGATGATGACGGTACTGATCAGTGCTCATGTACCATATCATGCAGGACCAACCAGGGTAAAAACCTTGTGGTTGCCACCCTTGAAAGCCGGTTTTCAGACGAGATGACCAGTTATGCTTTGGATATGGCCAAACGTATGGATTACGGCATTATCGCGGTAAATGCGGCCAATCTGACCCATGACGTGACCTCGTTTTTTTCCACCACTCAGGAAGAACTGTACGCCGATTTCAAGGAGACCGCTGCGAAAAACGTGGTGCCGTTCAAGGAGAAGGCTGCAGAAATGGGACTCAAATTTGCCCACACCACAAGCCAGGCAGACGTTGATCATGCCATTTCCGATATTACCAATGAATGCGGCCACATTGAATTCATTATCTCCGAGAACAAAAACCCTGCTGCTGTTAGAGATGCTGCCGTGAACCAGAACCGGATTGCCCAGCGGCTTTGCGTTTATTCAGTGAGTTAGGAGGATTCTTTCATGGATGCTCATTTTTTCATAGGCCTTGGTTTGATTTTGTTTACAGCGGTGCTGTGCTTTATCTACAGAAATGAAGATGAATAACAGTCTTTTTTTTAAATCCTGAACAAAAATTCTGTGTTTGGAATATAACAGCCATGTGCTGGCCTGACATATCAGCTGCCGGGCTCAGTCCACAACGAAGTTTGAAAGATCTTTGTAGGTTACACAGACTTTCATATAAAGTTGTCCCGATGAGGGGCTTTCAGTCCAAACACCAGTTAGACTTAATGGAGTGTTTTTCAATGACCCCTGATATGATTATGACCATGATCATCCTGGTTTTTGTTATCTGCCTCTTTGTGTTTGAATGGGTACGGGTGGATGTGGTCGGGATAATGATGATGGTCCTTCTCCCCCTGATTGGACTGATCTCTCCCAAAGAAGCCTTTGTGGGCTTAAGTTCCAATGCAGTTTGTTCTATCATTGCAGTTATTATTATCGGTGCAGGCCTGGATAAAACCGGCGTTATGAATAAGGTGGCAAAGCCGATCCTGGCCCTTGCCGGCAAAAGCGAAGGCAAGATTATGCTTCTGGTGTCGGGCACCGTGGGCATCATTTCCAGTATGATGCAGAACATTGGTGCTGCAGCCCTGTTTCTGCCGGCCACCCAGAGAATTTCCAAGAGGGTGGGTATTCCCGCCTCCCGCATCCTGATGCCCATGGGCTTTTGCGCCATTATCGGCGGCACGCTCACTCTTGTGGGGGCAAGTCCGACCATTCTACTCAATGACCTTATGGTATTGGGCGGAGAAAAGCTTGAACCTTTCGGGTTGTTTACCCAGACCCCCATTGGCGTGTGTCTGCTGGGGACAGCACTTTTATATTTTCTGGTTTTCGGGCGGTTCATTCTTCCCAGCGCAAGCGGCCAGGACAGCAAGGGTGCCACGGATGTGCTTATTAATGAATACGAGGGTGTCAACAGTCTGGTGGAGATGCATGTTCCCGAAGGTTCCGGTACCACAGGGCTTCTGGATGATTTAAACATTCGTCCCAAGTTTCTTGTTACGGTCATCGGCATCTCTTCTCCCTCCACCCGGACCACCAACCATGTGCCCCGCAGTTATGAATCAATCAACAGTGGCGATGATATTGCGGTGGTCGGTAAAAGGGAAAATATTGAGCAGCTGGCAAAGGAGTTCGGCTGGCAGATAAAGCCTGCCCTTGAAACCTTTGCAGAGTTTCTGGCCAATACCAATGCCGGTATGGCCGAGGTTGTTGTCGCACCAAGATCCGAACTCATCGGCAGAACCCTGAACGAGGTTAATTTCAAGGAGATGTACGGGCTCAATCCCCTCGTGCTTTTCAAGGACAACCGTAAATACTACTCAGGACTGACCAATATTCGCCTGGCCATGGGCGACACGCTGCTGCTCCAGGGTCCCTGGGAGAAATTTCATATCCTGATGAACAGGCCCAAACCCAGAGCCCTGATATTTGCATCCAAGCTGGAGGGTGAAATCCTGCGGCCCCAGAAAGCCATGCTGGCTGTGGGTTGGCTGGCACTTGCCCTTTTCCAGATTGTTTTTTTGAAAATCCAACTGGCAGTTGCGCTTATGTCCGGGGCCCTTGGCATGATCATTACCGGTGTGTTGACCGTTGACGAGGCATATCTGGCGGTGGATTGGATGACGGTTTTTCTGCTGGCAGGGCTCATCCCCTTGGGAATTGCCTTTGAAAAAACAGGCACGGCCGGGTTTATTGCCCACACCGTGCTCAACCTGATCGGAACGCCGTCACCCATAATCCTTTTAGCGGTTGTGGGCCTCATGGCATCCTTTTTTACCCTGGTGATCTCCAATGTGGGGGCCACGGTACTTCTGGTTCCCCTGTGCATGAATATGGCCGTGATGGCCGGGGCAGATCCGAGAATGGCGGCCCTTGTGGTGGGGCTTTCAGCGTCCAACACCTTTGTGTTGCCGACCCATCAGGTTAATGCTCTGGTCATGCGTCCGGGCGGTTACCGAACCATTGATTACGCCAAGGCCGGCACTGTAATGACGTTGCTGTTTCTGACCGTGGAGCTTACCGTCATTTACCTGTTTTACGGTATTTCGTAAATAAAGACAGCAATAGCACCTCCCCGGGTCGATCGGATTACCTTTTGTCTGGTCGGCCCGTTTTTTACTGCATTTGTCTCAAAGTGATAAAATTAAACCGGCCATGGTCTTGTTTCCCCTTATCAACAAAGATATAAGTGAATTATGAGTTTCAGTCTCAGACAAAAAATATCATTTCTTTTCCTGGTTTTCATGGTGGTGAACAGCATTATCTGGTTTATTAACCACTACAGCAATTCCACGGTGTTAAACACTCTGGTGCTCATAGAAAAGAAGCGGGATCTGCTGGATACGATTCTGGAAGCCCGCCGTTACGAGAAAAATTTTTTTTTAAGAAAAGATGTCAAGGATTTGTCCCTGGCCCTGTCATACATCAATAAAATTGATGAAAAGCAGGCATCTATTGAAAAAGTGTTTCCCGACCTTGTGGCAAAGGAGCCCTCTGTTCAGCAACGCAGGAAGTCCATTAATGCCTACCGCACCAACCTGGAAACCCTGTTGAACCTGTATAAAAATGGTGCAGTATCTTCTGAGCAGTCTTTTCAGATTCAAAATACGGTGACCCAGCTTGGCAGGGAACTGACCACCGATATTGAACAGGTGGTGAAAACAGAAAAAAGAAAGGTGTTTGAACTGCTGGACCGGTCCAGGGAATACCTGATGATTTCCCTGTTCTTATTGTTTATTCTCACGGTGCTGGCCACAATTTTTTTGGTGATCAAGTTCAACCGTCCATTAAAAGCCATTGAAACCGGGATCAAACACATTGCCAAGGGGGATTATGATAAAATTCCGGAAATAAACACCGGAGACGAGTTTGAATCTTTGGCCGTAAGTTTAAACGACATGATTGAGGAGCTGGACCGGCGTAAGACCCAGCTTATACAGGCAGAGAAAATGTCTTCTTTGGGAACCCTTACTTCCGGAGTTGCCCATGAACTGAACAATCCGTTGAACAATATCTCCACCAGTATCCAGATTATCCAGGAGGAAATTGAAGATTCGGATATTGAATATAAAAGGATGCTTCTGGACAATGTGGAACAGGAGATTCACCGCTCAAAGGAAATTATCCGGGCCCTGCTTGATTTTTCCAGGCATAGTGATTTTAGTATTGAACCGATCCTGTTTAAAAAATTGGTCAATAAAACCATGCACCTGATTTCCGGGGACATCCCTTCGGAAATTGAGGTGGAAATCAGTGTTCCCGATGATCTTGAGGGCCGCATGGATCCCCGACGTATCCAGCAGGTTCTGCTCAACCTGATCATTAATGCCGTCTATGCCATGGAGGATCAGCAAGGGGGACATCTCACCATTTCAGCATACAAGGACAGCCAGGCCCGCACCTTTGTTTTTACTGTTAAGGATACGGGCGAAGGGATAAAGGAAGAACATCTGGCCAGAATTTTTGACCCTTTTTTCACCACCCGGGAAGTGGGAAAGGGATCGGGCTTGGGCCTTTCCATTATTCATGGTATCATTGAGCAGCACGGCGGGACAATCAGCGTGAATTCCAGCCTGGGGCAGGGCACAATATTTACCGTCAGTCTGCCGGATTGACACAAGGAAGAACCATGCAGGAACATATTCTTATAATTGAAGATGAGCAGATCGCTCTTAAAAACCTTGAACATATTCTTGTCAAGGATGGATACAAGGTGTCAGCCGTAGACAGCGGAACCAAGGGGCTGAACCTTATGAGAACCAGAACCTTTGATCTGATTATCACCGATTACAAGATGAAAAAAATTGACGGTATGCAGATCCTTGAACATTGCCGGGAACTGCAGCCCCACTCCGAAGTGATCATGATCACCGGCTACGCCACCGTGGACAATGCCGTTATCGCTATGAAAGAAGGGGCTTATCATTATATTGCAAAGCCTTACAAAATAGACGAGGTCCGGCAGATCATCAAGCAGGCTCTTCTCAAACGATCCCTTCAAGTGGAAAATCAGGCTTTGAGAAAGCAGCTTGACCAGAGGGCAAAACTGCCTGACATCATCGGTAACAGTGCACCCATGCTCCAGGTGAAAAAGACCATTGCCCAGGTGGCCCAGACCGATATCTCCGTGTTGATTTTAGGTGAAAGCGGCACTGGCAAAGAGCTCGTGGCAAGGGCAATTCACAGTCTTTCCAGCCGGAAGAATCATGAGATGGTGGCCTTTAACTGCGGCTCATTTTCGGAAGATCTCATGGCCAATGAGCTTTTTGGCCATGAGAAAGAGGCTTTTACCGGTGCCATGAAAACCAAAAAAGGCCTGTTCGAGGTTGCCGATCAGGGCACTGTGTTTTTTGATGAAATCGGAGATATGCCGCCCTCCATGCAGGTCAAGATCCTGCGGGTGATCCAGGAAAAAGAGATCATGCGGGTGGGCAGCACCCAGACCATAGACGTGGATTTAAGATTTGTTGCGGCCACCCACCGGGATCTGCGCCAGGAGGTTGATAAGGGCCATTTCCGCCAGGATCTTTATTTTCGTCTCAACGTGGCATCCATCATATTGCCGGCACTTGCAGACAGAAAAGAAGATATTCCCCTGCTGGCCTATCATTTTCTGGCAAAGAAAAATCGGGATATGGGAAAAAGTATTAAGGAGATCGACCGGACCACCATGGATTTTCTTGTGAATTACACCTGGCCGGGAAACGTCCGGGAACTTGAAAATATCATAGAACGGGCCGTGGCTATGGAAAACAGCGAGGTCATCCATCCCGAGGCACTTCCCGACCATCTTACCCAGATGGCCATTGAAATTTACCGCACAGCCCCGGAAGGAAAAATTCCCACCATGAAGGAGCAGGAAAAGCGGTATATCCAGTGGGTTCTGGAACAAACCAGCTGGAACAAAACCCGGGCTGCGGAAATCATGGAAATTGACCGGGTTTCGTTATGGCGTAAAATCAAATCCTTTAAACTTGAATAGTGTGTTGTTCGGCTATAAATCCGGACCGGTCAGCTGCATTATGTAAAAGTTAGCATAGCTGCCCTGTAAGCCCGGGTTGTCTGCCGAAGAAATGCTCAAGGTCATATCTGCCTTTGACATGCTTAGATGGCCTTCCCCGCTCTGCAGAAACATACCCCGGTCCTGCCACCCCTGGGACGCCAGCTTTGTTTTATAAAAAGTGAATACGGACATCAAGTCTGCCCTGGTTCCCATGGTAACTGTCAGCACATTTGTTGTTTTCAGTTCAGCTCCGATCTGATCTCCCTGCCGCTGGGGAATGAACTGCCAGATCTTTTTTGCAGCCCCGGTACCCTCTTTTGTGTTTTTTGCTTTGTTCATGGCATTGGCCATGATGGCCATCAACTGCTTTTTTTCTTCGGGATCCATCTGGTCACCCATGGCTTCATTCATCTGGGCCATCATGTCGTTGACATTCATGTTTTCCCGGGTTTGCGGATTTGTTGTCTGGCCATTCCGATTTTTTTTAGTCCTGGACCGGGGCGAGTCCTGCACGTTCCGCCCCCCGCCGTCTCTTCCCTTCTGGTTCTGATCCCTCATGGCACCAAAATCGACTCCCATGACCGCCATCATATTCCCCACTTTTTTATACCCGGGCAGCAGCCTTAATAATTTTGCAGGTGGTTTGCCTTCCTTGATGTTGCGAAGTTCATTGATGGCCCCGCCATCGGTCATGGTTCTTAAAGGAGCTTCAAACCTATCGTTCTCCCAGACAGTCAGGGTGCTTTTTTGGTTCATCCCCATTATATTTGTGCTGGTGACGATCTGCTTTTTAACACATTTGTAACCTGATACCTTCTCCTCTCCCAGGACTTTTTCAGATACCACATCCCCCATGGCTTTATATCCCGGCAGCATATCTTCTTCTTCCAACGGCCCCTGGTATACCAGTTTTTTGTCGTGGTTATAAAAATACATTGTTTTTTGATTCTTAAATGTAAGAATGGATATATCCGGCGTTTTTCCACCCATTCCCCGGCCCATCATCCCACCTATACCATCCATTCTCATAACCGGTCCGGACACATATATTTTTCCTGTATTCATAACCTTGCCGGAGGGATCAATGGTGACACTGTCGGCACTGAAATGCTCAACCTTGCCGCCAAACTGTATCGCAGCACACGGAGATGCGATACAGAAAAACAATACCAAAAACATCAGGGATAGACCTAATTTAATACCTTGTTTTTTCATTGTATTTTTCCTTTCTGTTTTTATTGGTTGCCTGGCAATACCCATTGCGTGGGCAAACAAGCCAACGCATTGAAATCCGATTCCAACGATGAATTGAGAGAAATAGAACTATACCACAGCATTACCATCGCTGGTACTTGGGGCGCTGAACCTTGACGAGGTCACTTTGTCCGGGGGCACCCGGACCGGAATACTGATTCAAAATGAGCTGCCATTCAGGGCAAAATCAGAGTTGGGATCGGTCTTTACGCCTTTTTAACAACAGAACATTTAAGGTACATGGCCCCGAATCCTGCAATCTTACAGGAAATATCATGGCCATTTACCGGGTCGTCAAGCAGCTTGATGTTTTTGACCTTTGTACCCAATTTGATTGTGTCCTTCCCAGCCTTAAGGTCTTTAACAGTGGTGACTGTATCTCCATCCTGCAATGGCGTCCCGTTGGCATCAAGGAATCGTGGTCCGTCTTCCGATTGTGTATCAGGGGCCTGATCAGGTGTCCACTCATGAGTACATTCCGGGCAGATCCACAGGAGTCCATCGGAATAGGCGTAGGGTGAATTACATTTGGGACATATATTTTTTTCAGCTGACATAATTTAATTCCTTGTTAATTGTATGTTCAGGTTTAAATCATTTTTTTCATGCAAAATCAACTTTTTATAATCGGCGTAAGCTGGTATAACTGCTGCCTGTGAAATTGATAAACCTTAAATAAGTCTGAAAACATGTTGAAATCCATAGAAAAAATAGCAATATTCGGGGCCGGAGCCATGGGCGCGGCCTATGCCGGTTTATTTACGGACAACTCAGATCTTGGTGTTTATTTTACAGCCCGGGGGGATCGATTTAACCGTCTTGATGGTGCTGTCATAACCGTTAACGGCCGTGACTACAAGATTCCCGTGGCGCATCCCGACCGGGTGGATTGCCCCTTTGATCTGGTGTTGGTCGCCTTGAAACACCACCATCTGACACAACCGGTACTGCAAGATATTAAGGCATTGACCGGGCCGGACACCCTGATTCTTTCGGTGATGAACGGGCTTGAAAGTGAAAAATTGCTCGGCCATGCCTGCGGCCTGGAGAAAATCGTTCCGGCCATTGCCGTGGGGATTGATGCCGTGCATGAAAACAATTGTTTTACCTATGCCAATCCGGGAAGAATTATCTTTGGTAATGATCCGGTTTTTTTCAATGGCATAGATGAAGATCGCCTGGAACTGGTCAAAAATGCCCTGGATTCGGGTGGTATTCCCAATGAAATTTCACCGGATATCATTCGGGTTATGTGGTGGAAATTTATGATTAACGTGGGGGTCAATCAGGTGTCTGCAGTGCTTGGAACGCCCTATGGCATTCTGCGGAATCTTCCTGAGGCTCAAAGGCTGATGGTCGGGTTGATGCAGGAGGTGGTGGCCCTGGCCCGGCACCGGGGCATCAATCTTGACGCATCCGACATCGATCAGTGCATGGCAATGCTCAATACCTTAGGCCTGGAAGGAAAAACATCCATGCTCCAGGATATGGAGGCCAATAGGAAAACTGAAGTTGAGGTTTTTGCGGGTGCTGTTGAGCGCATGGGCAAAGAGGATGCCATCCCCACGCCTGTGAACAGCACTTTTTTCAATTTGATCCGGGCCAAGGAAAAAATAAAAACCGACAACGCAAAATAGGTGCCGGGGGGCTTCACAACCGCTTTACCTGACCT
Source organism: uncultured Desulfobacter sp. (assembly GCF_963665355.1). Lineage (GTDB taxonomy): Bacteria > Desulfobacterota > Desulfobacteria > Desulfobacterales > Desulfobacteraceae > Desulfobacter. The sequence goes on along the minus strand of NZ_OY762229.1, from coordinate 273,586 downwards.
GAATCACCCTTCAATGGAAAAATTCCCTCCCCAACACCATCATACGATTCTGTCTGAGGACTTCAGCCAAAAAACAATCCCGCATTTTTCTTGTTCATTCACTTGACCCGGCTCCTGGTTTAATACCTTTTATTTAAGGTAAGATCAGGGCCAGGGTTAAGGGAATGATGGCGTATCAATTTGTTTGCACCAAGCCATGCCACTGTTGTGGTATGCAAAAATTTCTTGACTAAAAAGAAAGATTAATGCAATGAATTAATGTTCATTATGAGACTTCCTGCGGGTCCCAAATATAGAGGAAAAGGCTATTTTTTTATAATGTTCTGTAATTAAAAGATAATAAACAAAAAAATACACGTGCGGGTGATAGCGGAGATTCATGATATTAATACAATGGCATAGTGAGGGTTTGTTCATTAACAATCCCCCTATTAAGGAGGACACATGGCACAGGTAATTTCCGACCAGCGGGACATTGATTTTGTTGTTCACGAGATGCTTGAGGCGCAGACCCTGGCGGAGCTGAACGACAATTATGCTGACTTTAATAAAAAAACCATTGATATGGTTATTAAAGAGGCAAAAAATCTGGCAATCAAGGAGCTTTTGCCCATAAGTAAGGAAGGGGATGAAGTCGGCTGCACCCTTGAAAACGGCAAGGTCACGACGCCTCCGTCTTTCAAGCGTGTATTTGATCTGTTCAATGAAGGGGAATGGCTGGCCCCCACCGAAGATCCGGAATGGGGTGGCCAGGGCATGCCTTTTACCGTTGCCGCGGCAGCAGCTGAATATTTCAACGGCGCCAATTATCCATTCATGATGTACTTCAGCCTTACCCAGGGGGCAGGTCATCTTGTTGATCATTTTGGTACCCAAGAACAGAAAAACACCTATCTTAAGAATATGTATACCGGCAAATGGACAGGTACCATGCTGCTCACCGAACCCGGTGCAGGCTCCGACGTTGGGGCATTGACCACCAAGGCCATCCCCAACCAAGACGGTACTTACAACATTGTGGGTGAAAAGATTTTTATCTCCGGTGGTGAACATGATCTGGCAGAAAATATCATCCACCCCGTGTTGGCGCGCATTGAAGGTGCCCCTGCCGGTACCAAGGGCATCTCCCTTTTTCTGGTTCCCAAATTTCGGGTGAACAAGGATGGTTCCCTGGGCGAGTTCAACGATGTCATCTGCACCGGAATTGAGCATAAAATGGGCATTCACGGCAACTCAACCTGTTCCTTGTCACTGGGATCCAAAGGTGCTTGTGTGGGCACTCTTCTGGGTGAAGAGAATAAAGGTATGAAAGCCATGTTTTTAATGATGAATGCAGCCCGGCTGCTCGTAGGGGTTCAGGGTTTTGCCTGTGCCACCGCTGCCTATATGTATGCCCTGGATTATGCCAGAACACGTATCCAGGGCCGCAACCTGACTGAGATCATGAATCCAGACGCCCAGTCTGTTGCCATTATCCGCCATCCGGATGTACGACGCCAGCTCATGGTGATGAAATCCAATGTGGAAGCCATGCGCACCCTAATCTATTATCTTCATTACTGTATTGATATGTCAAAATATGCGCCAACCGACGAAGAAAAGGCCAGGTACCAGGGATTTGTTGAAGTGCTCACCCCCATTGCCAAGGGGTATGTCACGGACCGGGCCTTTGAGGTCTGCTCCCAGGGTATGCAGGTTTACGGTGGTTATGGATTTATCGAGGAGTATCCCATGGCCCAGTTGCTTCGTGATGTCAGAATCACCATGATCTATGAAGGGACCAACGGCATTCAGGCCATGGATCTTCTAGGGCGTAAACTTGGCATGAAAAAGGGCAAGCCAATCATGGATCTGTTTGGTGAAATGCAGGCAACAATTGCTTTAGCTAAGGATATTGCCATACTTGAAAAAACAGCGACTAAGGTGGAAGAGGTGGTAAACAAATTAGCCGAGGTGGCCATTCACATGGGAACCACCGCCATGAGCCCCAACGTTCTTGCCGCCTTTGCCAATGCCCATCCGTTCCAGGATGCTGTGGGCGACACCATTTTTGCATGGATGCTGCTGTGGCGCAGTGTGACTGCGGCCACAAAGCTTGAAAAGGCCAAAAAGAAAGATATTTCTTTTTACCAGGGCGTGATCAAGAGTCTTGAGTTCTATGCCCAGACCGTACTGCCCGTTACCATGGGACGGTTTGCAGCACTGCTTGGCACATGCTCCGTGGCTGTGGATATTGCAGACGACATGTTTCCCAGTTGATGAAAGCCTGTTCATCTGTGCATCAGACGAACCGCTAATAGAATGACAGTACCATCGGGGTCGAATTCAAAAATAATGATTTTCCGACCCCGGTTTTTTGGGGCATCAGTCTTTGTCGGATGCTCCAAGGAGCTTTATAATCTGTTGTCGAACTATTTTTAAATAATCAGGAAATGCGGCAGCAAGAGGCGGTGTAAGTTGTGTTCCCCAGTCAATGATGGCCGGTTCAATGCCCACGACCCTCAGATATGGCCTGTGGCCACGCATCTGAGCCATACCTAAGGAGTCCAAAAGATCAATGTCGTGCAAAGAGAGCATCTGCTTCTTGTCTTTTCGCAGCTGGTGTTCTTCCCGCGTGAAAATTGTGCCGGGGGGCTGATTGGCTCTGACAATATCCAGTACCAGAACGTTTTCATACGCTTCAAACAGGTAAAAGATGTCCTGGGTAAAGGTACCGCCGTCTATGAAATCCACGTCTGCGTCTTTCCAGTCCTCTTTTTCCTCCCAAAATGCATTGATGGCGTGGACGCCAAAGCCTTCGTCCTGCATGAGAATATTTCCCACACCAAGCACCAGTAATTTTTTCATTGTCTGATTGCCGATCTTGTTTTTCGATGTGCTGCGTAATTGAAGATTGATACAACAGGGGGCCGTAAAGCGCCACCCTGTTGTTTTTATAGTTGGATCAGGAAATGGGGTTTCCCATCACAGGGGAACTTCCACTTTTATTTCTTTGCCTGTGTCTGCGTCCAGCACGTGGACGGCGCAACCCAGTCAGGGGTCATAGGCGCGTATCAGGCGCCCGATATTTACCGGATTGTCAACATCGGGTACGGGTACGCCGATCAAAGCTTCTTCAATGGGCCCTCTCTGGTCCATATCGTCCCTGGGATTGGCGTTCCAGATCGTGGCGGAGGTGATCTGGTAATTGGATATCACGGAGTCCTTGATGTCCACATAGTGGAGAAGCGCGCCCCGGGGCGCTTCTGTCATACCAAGGCCTTCTGCGTTTTCGGGGATATCCGCCGGGACAAAGGTCTCCTTGCCCGGGGTGGCCTGGGCAAGCCATATTTCAACCGCTCCGGCAACCAGAGCAGTCTCTTCTGCCCTTGCCACGTGACGCCCCAGAATTGAGAAACAGGCATCGCCGATATCGCGCAGTTTTTTTACGCCCAGGGCTTGCTGGCCGGTTTTGGACAGTTCCGGATTGGTGGCCCACATTCTGGCCAAAGGACCGCCTTCATGGGGTTTGTCATTGTACCTGGGCGCCTTGATAAATGAGTATGCGCCAGCCTTGCCCGGTTCCGGTCGGGTCTGGCCCCTGGTGGGATTCAGACCGGTGGTGCTCTGTTCAAACCAGGAGTATTTGACATATTCCTTGATTTGGGCGGGATCCACTTTATAATCTTTTCCGTCGGTGTAAACACCCGGTTTCAGTAGGGTTGTGCCTTTGCTGTCCATGGGGAAAACGCCCCAGGAGACCAGGTTTTTATGGCCCACACCGGTCTTGAGCAGATCACCGTAAGGTCCTGCCAGGGTGTAAACCACCGGAATATATTTTTCCATGACGAATTTTTTAACTTTTTTGAACCGCTCCGCATAGGCATTCAGGGCTTCCCTGGTGGGGATTTCCGTTGTTCCGCCCACGACAATACCTTGAACATGGGGCATTTTGCCGCCCAGAAGGGCCACCATTTCATGGCAGATTTTACGCATTTCAAGGGCTTCAAGGTACTGGGCAACGGCTGCGTCATTGATCTCCTTGGGTATCCGGATATCATTGTTTTTATATCTGGGGATAAAAGGCGCTGTGTTCGGGCCGTTGACATAATCCAGTGCAGCCAGGTGGTAGAAATGCAGGATATGGGATTGGATGAAGTTGGCACCCAGGATCAGGTTTCTGGCGATTCGTCCGTTGTCCGTGAGTGTTACGCCAAAAGCATCGTCCAGGGCAAGGGACGAGGCCGTGGCATGGGCTGTGGGGCATACGCCGCAGATTCTCTGGGTGATCTGTACCGCATCCCGGGGATCTCGGCCCACAAGGATCTGTTCAAATCCGCGATACATGCCGCCTGACATGCGGGCGTCCACAACAACCCCGTTTTTGACTTCTACCTCGGCTTTCAGGTGGCCTTCGATCCTTGTGACCGGATCAATGCTTATTTTAAGTTTTTTAGTGCTCCCGACAGGGTCGGAAGCCGGCTTGCAGCCTGACATAAATATTTCTCCTCAGTGTGTATCTGTTTCGGTAAATCATGCGGGTTCGTAAAAGGGTGATGACTCATCCGGGAAACCGGGTTCAACACAACCGATACAGACAGCGTTATCCACACACCAGTTCAAGCCGCTGTTCCATTTTCTCTTGTAACAGTCCGCATACGTGGACGGTCCCTTGCACCCCAGGTCCATGCGGCACCCTTTGGGGTCCGACAGAATTTTTGAAAGTTCGTCTGCCTCATACATTTCCAGTCTGGGGCAGTTGTCATGGATATTTTCTCCAAAGAAGAGCATGGGCCGGCCCTGGTCATCCAGATCGGGAATGCCATTTTCCAGCAGATGTACGATGGACAGGACAATCCAGTCCGGATGGGGCGGGCAACCCGGGATATTGATAAGCGGGGTTTGAATGCCGTTGTCCGCGAAAAAATCTGTGCAGCCGGTGGCACCGGTGACATTGCCCTTGGCTGCAGGAATACCGCCGTATGCGGCACAGGTGCCCACGGCAATGCAGGAACCGGCCATGGGAGCTACTTTTTTGATCAGGTCAACCATGGTGTACTCTGTGCGTCCGTATTCGCCGACAACACAGTACTTGCCATCTGCTGCTGTCGGAATGGCTCCCTCCACGACGATGGAAAATTTTCCCTGGTATTCCTTGGCAATACCGAACAGGTTTTCCAGGGCCGTCTCGCCTTCGCTGGCCATTACTGTGGGGTGGTATTGCAGGCTGATAACTTTTAAAAGCACATCTGCTATGGGGGGATCAACGCTGTTGAGCAGACTGACCGAACAACCTGTACATCCCTGTCCCTGAATCCAGAGCACCGGATGTCGTGTCAGTCCTTTTTCAAGGGCCTTAACCAGCGCCGGGTTCACCACCTGGGATGCACCAATGCCGGCTGCTGCACCGGCAACGGTTTTCAGGAAGCACCGCCTGGTTACTCCTAAATTTTCATGTTGCATTCCAGGCAACGTCTGTTGTTTTTTCACGGGCACCTCCTAGATGCTGTTAAAATACTACTGGTACATAAATCAGTTCCGCTGGGTTTGCTGCATTCCTTGCAGTATTTCCTTGAGCGGATTTTGTTCATAATTTCCAGTGTATAAGGCTTTGGCTATAGCCATGTCAATATTGTCATAGAAAAATTGCATATTTAATCAGAAATTCATAAAAAAAATTAATATTTTACAAAAATTTATAAAAAATTAAATATTTTAACCGGAAATTGCGGAGCAGGGTAACAAAGGGTTGATTTGAATGGGTGAAATGGCTTACATATAATCCATACTTTTATTTAACAATCAGGCTGATTATGGAAAATGAGAATTATTCAGGAAACGAAGACCTCCGTGCACAGGTGAGGACAGCGGTTGCCGACGGTGCCAGCGTTGAATTTACGTTCCCAGGTTGTGTGATTGTCTATCAGTTTCCTTTAAGGGATTGGAGTGGCACAGGTTTAGGTATCCTGGCAAGACAGGATTCCAAGGTACTGGAATACATCCAAGAGGGGCAGGTCTTTTCAGTTACTCTTCGCCAGGGTGCCGGCCTTTCTTTGGAGGTGTACAAAGTGGAAATCCGTCATATTTCAGACCCTGAACAAGGACGGCATCCAGGTCATAAAATCGTGGGATTGAGTGTTCTGGAGAAAGAGTCCGTTTAGCTACTTATGTAGTTTAAACCGGTACCCAATCCCGTGAACGGTTGTGATGATTTTGGGTTCAGCCGGTTTTTTTTCAACTTTTTTTCTTAAGATTGCAATGTGTTGATCAAGGGTCCGGGTGGTACCGCCATATCCCACACCCCAGATCCGGTTCAAAATGGTGTCTCTGTCGAGCACTTCACCGGGATGTTCGGTAAAAAGCTTCAGCAGATCTATCTCTTTTTTTGATAAATCGAAACTTTTGTCGGGGCCTGTGAGTTTGAATCGTTTGGGGTCCACCGTAAAGCCTGAAAATGAAAAGAGTTCCTTGCTTTTCTGTGCCGGGACTCCTGCCAACTGGGACCGGCGGAGAACCGCATCAATTCTTGCCAGAAGTTCATGAATCCCGAAGGGTTTGGTGATGTAATCGTCTGCGCCAAGTTTCAGGCCCACCACCTTGTCGATCTCTTCTCCTTTGGCTGTGAGCATGATTATCGGCACCCGAACATCTTTTGTCCGAATGGCCCGGCACACATCATAACCGCTTTTTCCTGGCATCATCACGTCCAAAAGCACCAGATCCGGTTTTTGTTGTTCAAAGGAGGAAAGGGCTTCATTGCCGTCACCTGCTTCGATGACCTGATAGCCTTCGCTTTCCAGGGTGTCGATCAGGCCGGTGCGGATATTGGGGTCGTCTTCGGCCACAAGTATGGTTGTATTATTCATGGATGGGTATCCTTATTTTAAAGCCTGCACCCCGGGAAAGATTTGTGTCCATGACGATATCGCCGCCTAAATCCCGAAGCATGTGCCGGGTGATGCTCAAGCCTAATCCCGACCCCGGCTTTGATGTGGTTAATGAATTGTCAGCCCTGAAAAATTTGTCAAATATCTTTTCCCTTAGAGCCGGGGGGATGCCCGGGCCGTCATCCTGGAATTTTATCTGAATATTCTGGGATGACCTGTCCATAATGATTTTCAGGAATTGGCCTGATCCTGCGTATTTGATGGCATTGTCCATGAGGTTAAGAAATACCTGGGCCATGGCATCCCTGTCTGTTTTTACAGGAAATGCCTGGTCTGGAATTTGTAAGATAAGCTCAAATCCAGCCTTTTTTAACCGGATTTCATTTGTGGCAATGCATTCGTATAGAAATTCACCCATGTCAAACTCACTGATTTGGTAGTTTTTTTGACCCTGCTCAATTTTTCCGAAATCAAGAATATTATTGATCAGCCGGGTAAGCCTTTGGCTTTCCGCCACCATCACATCAAGATATGAGTGCTGTTTTTCAGGATCAGAAACCCGTTTTGATAACAGCAGCTCCGCATACATGCGAATACTGGTCAAAGGGGTTTTCAACTCATGGGATACTGCTGCCACAAAGGATGTTTTCTGTCTGGCATCTCTGATCTGGGCCAGGGTCAATCGGGTGATCAAGATACCTGCGGATATAATTGCTGTCACCAGAATACCCACAAGAATTAGGGCAAGAACCAGAAAGGTGTTACGTCCTGACAGGACTGAATCATCCATGAACACGCACACAGACCAGTGGGGCAGGCGTGGGGATATATCCATTCTGATTACTGCCTCCTTTGTGCTGGGTGTATGGTCAAATTTCAGGGGGCCTGTGTGGTGAATGATGGCGCCGTTGCCGTCCATGACCATAAGAGCTGTGCCGGGACGGCTGTTCAGGGGAATGGTGGTTATCAGCCGGGATAAAAGCGCCATCATCTCCAGCTCAACCCCATAGATCAGACCTTTTTGCTCTGGCTGTACCCATCCCAGTACATAAAGCTGGTTGTCGCTAAACCAGGGTATCCAGCCGGAGTGGCCCAGGGGCTGGGCTGCAGTACCCGCCTCTGTGTATTTTTTCATTGGTATCGGGGGAACGGATTGCTTGGACAGCGTGTAAAGGCTGCCGGACCGGGTTGTTTTTGTGGCAGCCGTTTTATTTTCCGCATCGGCCGGGTGATTAAAATTAAAGGGAATTTTACCGGTCATAAGCGGGGTGAACCGGTTGATAAACTGCCTTTCCTCCCCAGTGGCTGCCCGGGATCGCCGGGGATACAGCAGGCCTTTTTGGGGATTGAAAATAAACACATTGCGCACCAGGGGATTGACTGCTTCCCATGCTAAAAGACGTTCTCCAAGAATATGGGAGGGTAAGTCTTTTGCATGGATATCAAGCAGGGACCGGGTCAGATTGATCTGGATGGCGTCCATTGTCCGGTCTATATTTTCGGTGACCAGCCGGGCCTGGTCTTCAAGGGCAGTGATTCCGGCCATGCGTATCCGATCCTGTTCAAGGCTGAGGTGGCGAAAGGCAGACCCTGCCAGCACCAGTGCAGGGACTATAAGCAGGGTCCAGAATATAATGATTGAGCGCCGACTGGTCATCAAGGCCTATTTTTGAATCTGCTGGTTTTTCATCTGGTAAGATTTGGTCCGAAGCTCTTTTCTGCTTTTTTTGCTCATGCCCTGAACTTCAAGCATATCTGCCTGGGCTTCGGTCTCCCGGGCTTCTTCAAGTGCGTCTTTGTCATCATACTTGCCGGCAAAGCCTGAAAGTGCAGCCGCAGATCGTCTCAATTCCTGGACAGCCTCTTTGTTTTTTCCCTGGTCGGACAGTTCAATGGCTTTTTCCTGGGCCAGAGCATTGAGGTTGAGCTGATAATCCTTGATCACCTGGGCATTGGTGGACGCTGTGACCTTGGTCTGGTCTCGACTGAAGCGGGCTGTGGCCCTTGCCTGGGTATTCAGGTTTTTCATGGAAAAAGGATCCTGATAAGAGACATCGGCTTTTGCAATTTCAATTGAACTGCCGTCTTTGTATCCTTTCATGCGTACTTCCACCAGGGCGAATTTTTCCTGGCCCCCGTAAAGCTGGTTCATGGCCAGTTCAATGCGGTTGTTCCGGATTCGACCTTCCCTGCCGATGATCTCCACAGGTTCAATGCCCGAAGGCAGGGTAATGGTCACCACCACCTGCTTGGCCACCACATTGAGCACATTGCCCAATTCCGCTGCAAATATCCGGGGAAGATCCCTGCCGGACTGGGCAAAGTAGGTGTTGCCGTCACTTTTCTGGGCCAGCCGGGCCATGAGATCCTCATTGTAGTCCGTGCCCACGCCCACAGTGGTGACCGAAATGTTTTCCTTGAACAGGCCAGCGCCAAGACGCCCCAGATCCGCGGGGTTGCTCGGACCGACATTGGCCAGTCCATCGGACAAAAGCACTATCCGGTGGACATAATCGTCTTCAATGTTTTTTCTGATTTCTGCGGCACCCTGGCTTACACCGCCGAAAAGGGCTGTGTTTCCGCCGGCCTCAATTCTTTTTATGGCGCCAATGATGGCGGCTGTTTCCCTTACGTTCTGAGCCGGGATCAGGGTGGTGACATCCGTATCATAGGTGACAAGGGAAAACAGATCATTCTTGCCCAGCCGGGCCAGGGCTTCCATGGCTGCCGCCTTGGCCATCTCAATTTTAGTGCCGCCCATGGAGCCTGACCGGTCCATGACCAGGGCAATATTCACCCGGGGACGATTGGTGTTTTCGGGCAGCTTCGGGGCATCCAGGGTGATTTTTAAAATTACGTTCTGGGGAGCATCAGCCGGCAGTATGGACCTGTCGGTTTCCACCCGGCAGAGAATGCTGCCTTGGGCTGCCATGGCTTGGGTGCCCGAAAAAATGAAAAGAGTAAAAATTAAGATAGCTTGGGTTATCCTGGTTGTCATGGCGTTCTCCTTTTTGTGAGGTATGGGTTTTAAAGTGCAAGTCAAAGTCACCGCGCTTTTTTATTCGGCTGTTTTTTACTTACGGCCCAAGGATAGCCCATTGGAAAAAACCATGTGTCAAACCGGGGTAAAACGATTGTAAAAAAGTTGTAAAATCCTGTCAGTTTAAGTTTTCCTGATCCAGAAAATCAAATTCAGGAATGGGTAACAGTTTTTTGCCCGGCCCCAGACACACAAGCTCCAGGGTGCAGGTCACCGCTGGCTTATTTTGGCCCGGCCGCCAGGCACTGTGGAAAAATACCACCCGGTATGCGCCCTGTTTTTCCCAGGTGGTCCGTATATCCAGAAGATCCCCGAATTGCGCCCCGTCGTGGTATCCGATATCTGCTTTGTAGACGGCAAAACCGATGTGTTTGTCGTGCCACATCTGGACCAGGTTTTGAACACCGAAGATATTTTCTCTGGCCCGTTCAAAAAATTTCAGATAGTTGGAGTGGTAAACCACGCCGGAGTGATCCGTGTCTTCATAATACACCTGGGCCTGAAAGTGGTGAATGGCCGGGTCCTGATCCGCTGAGTGTCTATTGGTGATTTGTTTTGTGTTCATCATAATAATATAATTTTATACACCATTAAATTTCATAAAAAGTATTGAATATTAATTGCAGTTAACATTAAACTGCCTGGCATTAATCCACAAGTTTTAATACATGAAACATAGGAGTCAGCCAAGAAGGAAAGGAAATAATGGAATTAAAGGATACCATTGAACAGAGAAGAAGCATTCGCGGACTCCGGTATTTTGATGCGCCTGCTGCCATCGTTCTTGTGGGTGATAAATCTCGTCCCATTGAAGGCGACTACCTGGATGCCGGCTTGGTCATTCAAAATATCTGTCTGGCTGCCGTTGATTTGGGGCTTGGCACCTGCATTGAGAACCAGGGCATCACCTATTCCGACGCAATCAGAGAAATTCTTCAAATTCCCGATGATAAGCGATTGCTCGCAGCCATTGCAATGGGTTACCCTGACTGGGATTTTCCTGCGAACCAGGTCATCAGTCCACGGGAAGACGTAGAAAATAATATCACCTGGTGCGGTTTATAAGGTGTACGGATAGATATAGATAACTGAACAATATATTTAAAGTTTTGTCAGGAGGAGGCATGATCCGCATTGAAATTCCAGGCACCGGTCCGGTTGATATTCAAAATGTGATGTTTGACTACAACGGCACCATCGCAACGGATGGCCGCCTTTTTGACGGGGTGGGGCCGGCCATGAACCGGCTTGCCGGACAGCTTGATTTTCATGTGGTGACGGCCGACACTTTCGGTTCAGTTCGAACCCAGCTTGAGGGGGTGAAGGCTAAAGTTGTGCTCATTTCAAACCAGGATCAGGATCGAAAAAAGCTGGATGTGCTTAACCGCATGGGTGCGGATGCCACAATGGCTGTGGGCAACGGTGTTAACGATGCCTTGATGCTTAAGCATGCCAAATTGGGCGTTGCCGTGGTCGGGGATGAAGGGATGGCGCTGCAGGCCTTGATGGCCGCCGATGTGATGGTTCGCAATGTTCTGGATGTCTTTGCTTTTTTTGAAAATCCCAGACGATTGGTCGCCACCCTAAGGAACTAGGCTCAGGGGGCTTGCCGTATAAAGACCTGCTTACGGGTCAGAAGTCACAACACGCGGCAAACAGCTTCGATTAAAACTATTATCACCCCAGGACTTAAAACCAGCTCTTCTGAATCTTCATGGGGATATTCAAGGGTCTTGGGATCGTAAGAAATCATTAGACTACAGGTGTCGGATGTCTGACGCCCGGGTCAAAATTAAAAGCATTTAAAAGAAGGGTGGAAAAATGAAAGTACTTGTCATTAATTCAGGAAGTTCCTCCTTGAAGTATAAATTGTTTGACCTGGCCGGCCCCAGGGCCATATGTGCGGGGTTGGTGGAGCGTATTGGCAGTTCCCAAAGCAGTCTGGCTCACACGCTCTACCCTGATTCGGGTCCCGGTGAGAAAAGTGAGATATTCGAATGCTTTGAGACTCACACCCAGGCCATCGAAAAGGTGGCTGAGCTTCTTATGGCGGGTGATGATCCGCTTGTTAGGTCAGCACAGGAGCTTTTAGCCATTGGGCATCGGGTGGCCCAGGGCGGCGAATTTTTCAAGGCAAACTGCATTGTAGATGAAAAGGCCATTGAAGGAATTCGGCAGAATATTGTGCTGGCGCCTTTGCATAACCCGGCCAACCTGGCCGGTATTGAGGCGGCCATGGCTCATTTCCCCGGCGTGCCTTCGGTTGCTGTATTTGATACGTTGTTTGCAGGCAGTCTGCCTGATTATGTGTACCGGGTCGCCTTGCCTGCAGCTTTTTACAAAGATTTCAAAGTCAGACGATATGGGTTTCATGGCACCTCCCACGCCTATGTCACCAGGAAACTCGCCGATCTGATGGAAAAACCTTTGGACAATTTGAACAATATTGTCTGCCACCTGGGCAATGGCTCGTCCATGACCGCTGTCAAAGGCGGCATCTGCCGGGAAACCTCCATGGGGATGACGCCCACGTCAGGGTTGATCATGGGAACCCGGTGTGGTGATATTGATCCTTCTCTGCCGGCTTATCTATCTTCCTGTACGGGGAAAAGTGCCGCGGAAATTCAGACCATTCTTGACCGTGAAAGCGGTCTTCTGGGGATCTGCGGAATGAATGACATGCGGGATATCCACAAAGCCATAAGCCAGGGAGATGATAATGCCAGACTTGCCTTTGAGATGCTTTGTCACGGTATTAAAAAATATATCGGTGCTTACTATGCCGTGCTTGGCCGGCTGGATGCCATTGCCTTTACCGCCGGTATCGGGGAAAATGACAGCCAGGTCCGGGAGAAATGTCTGGAAGGGCTTGAACACCTGGGTATTATAGTGGATCAAGAGCTAAATGCCGGGTTAAGGGGTAAATCCGGCCGGATCTCTACTCATGACAGTGCCGTGGAAGTCTGGGTGGTCCCAACAGATGAAGAGCTTGAAATTGCAACCATTTGCAAAGATCTTGTGACCGCCTGATCATTTCCTGTATATTTCAGTATACTTTCTTCGTTTTCCCTTCCCGGGCAACCCTGCTAAAAAATGGGTGGCCCGGTTTTTTTTGAGGGGGGGGGAGGAGCTGGATAATAGAGGGTGAGACAAATTGGAGACAAAAATGTATTATCTATTTTTAGAAAGCTTTTGACAGCATAAAACCCGCCCATACAAATACAAGCCCCGCACATAACTGAATAAGCCCGTTTAGAATGGCCAGGCCAATCTGTCCGTTGCGCATATATAAAAACAGTTCAAAACCAAAGGTGGAGAATGTGGTGAATCCCCCCAAAAATCCGGTGAAAATAAGCAATCTTATCTCAGGGGGAAAGATTTGCCGCGCATCTGCAAGGCCACCTAAAAAACCAATGATAAAGCATCCTAAAACATTGACGGTGATGGTTCCTAAAGGAAGGGGTTCATCTTTTACAGCATTGATATACCCTTCATATACCAGATAGCGGCACATGGCTCCCATGGCGCCACCCAATCCTACCATTACTATTTTGATCATTTTATATGTAACCGGTTTGTCATGTAATAGCTTTTACCTGGCCTTCTAATTAAAAACTCCAACGGGTTTAAATTCCTTTTTTGTATAGGGAGTGAGCTTAAACGTTGAAAGGCCGGGCCGCCTATGGCTGTTATACCAGTAATGTGCCCTGGCTAAACTTTCATGGACAGTCATAAAGTAAATTAGAAGTGAATGCCACCTTTTTATCAGGAAATCGGCATATGATTATAGTTACAAATATGGAATATTTTATTTTTGTAGCGTTATTTTTCCATGAAGGCGCCAAAAAATACAAAACACCGGAAAGCACATCAATGCTTTCCGGTGTCCGGACAGATAATACTTTAGTCGGGGCCAAACCACATACCTCATAAAGGTATGCGGGAAAAAATTATCCGATCTTCAACTGAATGTTGTGGGAAGCCATGGTGCGGGTCACGGCACGGTTCATTTCATCGTGGTCAAGATTAGAGCGGTATTTTCCGTTTGTTTCGCTGATCTCTATTCCGTCTATGGCTTTGCGGGTCAGTTTAAGCAGGACACTGAGTCCAAAAGTCTTTCGTACTTCAAATATTTTTTTATTGCTGTCCATTTTTTAATTCCTTTTTTATAAGTAATTGATTTGTGTGTTTGTCATAAGTTTTGTTAAAAATAAGTACAGCAAGTTATATGCCATTTCGTTTTAAGTCGTTAAAAAAATGTTGAAACTCAAAAAGGGCTGGGGTGTGGGTTGTGCTTGTATCTATCGGTAGAAACCCCCATGATGTTATTATCGGAATAACTGGGTAAAAATTTACATTTTTGTTCGGTTTTTTGTCATGTTTTTTGAACAGCGGTTGACATGCGATAATTTTTCCGGATAAAGATAGAGAACAAAGATGCCTGCCTAACCCTTAAATTCAGGGAGGTTGACTTGCTTGACTCTGGTTTTAAAGCGTCGGACTATGAATATAAGAATATTTCGATAGAGGATGATTATTCCCCCGGTATTGACCTTTGCCTTGTGTACCGCCACACATTTTTATGTTGCTTTCTTCCATAATAGAAAAATTTTCAATGGATGGCAAGACGGAAGGTGATCTGCGGTTGACTGAAGGAGCCTCGTCGGTTTTTGGGGGTATTGCCCTGCCAGGATTTATATTAGCATCAAGGAGATTATAAGCGTTTTGAATTCACCAAATCCGGATAATCCCATATTTATAGTGGATGATGATCCAAATATTCTTGTTGCAGTAGAAGCTGCTTTGCGAATGGCAGGTTTTGACAATATTTTTGCCATTCAAGATTCAAGGGATGTGATCAGGAACATGGAGCGCAGAATTCCAGGCCTGGTTCTCCTGGATTTGAATATGCCTCATATCAATGGTGATTATTTATTGAAAAGTATCCGCAAAACCTGGCCAAGAATACCTGTGATTGTAATTACAGGCGATGTTGAAGTGGATACGGCTGTTAAATGTATGAAGATCGGGGCCATGGATTATATCCTTAAGCCCTTTGATCCGGATCGCCTTGTCAAGTCGGTGAAACAGGCCCTTGATGGCGGTCAGGCTCTGGGGCGGCTTTCATCCCCCCGGCATCAGGAACTTTTTGCCCAGATAAAAAAACCTGCTGCCTTCAGTGCTATTATTACCCAGGACAGTCAGATGCATGCCATTTTCCATTATGTGGAAGCCGTGGCGCCATCTCCCCAGCCGGTGCTGATTTTTGGAGAAACAGGGGTGGGGAAGGAGTTGATCGGCCAATGCATCCACAACTTAAGCGGCCGCAAGGGAAAATTGGTTAAGGTTAATGTGGCCGGGCTGGATGATAATATGTTTTCCGACACCCTGTTCGGCCATGTGCCCGGCGCTTTTACCAACGCCCAGAACGCCCGGCCCGGGTTGATTCTTCAGGCGTCCGGAGGCACTTTGATGCTCGATGAGATCGGGGATTTGGCATTGTCCTCCCAGGTTAAGCTGCTCAGGCTGCTCCAGGGGGGTGATTATCTGGCATTGGGGTCAGATATCACCCGACATTCAGATACCCGGATCATTGCTTCCACCAACCAGGATTTATGGGCACTTGAAAAACAAGGTAAGTTTAGAAAGGATCTGATTTACCGTCTTTCTACGCATACGTTGACCATACCGCCACTAAGGGAACGCATCATAGATCTTCCACTGCTTCTGGATCGCTTTATTTGCCAGGCTGCCGATGAACTGGACAAGCCGGTTCCTGATATCCCGAAAAGTCTCATCGAAACCATGGAATCATACCCGTTCAAGGGTAATATCAGGGAGTTGAAGTCCATGGTGTACGATGCCATGTCCAGATACCAGGGTGGTTCCATTTCTGCCGATCTGTTTAATATTGCCGCCCATGCCGATCATGGGGCCGGGGCGCCCATGCTTTCAAGCCATGATCTTCCCACATTGAAGCAGGCCTCTGATGCCCTGGTGGAAAAAGCCATGGCCCATACAGGGGGAAACCAGACAGCGGCGGCCAAAATTTTGGGTATTTCGCAGCAGGCACTCAGCAAACGTCTTCAAAAACTCCGCAAAGAGGTATAGTCCGACCTGCCTACAACTTAATTGTATTTACAATATTTGTTGTTGTATTGCTATCTTCTTGTTCTGGAAGGTTTTTTGATTTGATGCCTCCAAGAGGCTAACAACTTTTATTGTGGCTATGCTTTTGCCGAAAGAATCTGCAATATTGTTATTTTTCATTTATTATCGGTAAGTTAGGTTTTAAAATCGTCTTTGGTACAAAGCTTGCTCTTATCATTAATATATTAATGATAAAATACTTATAAGAAAAGGAGATTCCTACTATGGACGAGAATATTATTCATGCACCGGATAAATTTCGTAAAACTGCCTGGGTTAAATCCATGGACGAGTATAAGGCCATGTACCAAAAATCCGTGGACGACCCTGAGGGATTCTGGGGTGAAATTGCGGAAACGTTTTATTGGGATCAAAAGTGGGACAAGGTCCGGGATTTTAACTACAGCATGTCCAAGGGGCCGGTGTCCATTGAGTGGTTTAAAAATGCCAAGACCAATATTACCTATAACTGTCTGGACCGTCATCTGGAAAGCCGGGGTGACCAGGCTGCGCTGATCTGGGAGGGAAACAGCCCGGATGAGGATATGGTGATCACCTATCGTGAACTTCATGAAAAGGTGTGCCGGTTTGCCAATGCCCTGAAAGCAAGCGGAGTGGGCAAGGGCGACCGTGTGGCCATATACCTGCCCATGATTCCGGAACTGGCCATAAGTATGATGGCCTGTGCCAGGATTGGGGCCATTCATTCCATTGTCTTCGGAGGATTTTCTTCCGAGGCCCTGGCCAACAGGATCATGGACTCCCTTTGCAAGGTTCTGGTGACATCGGACGGCGTCATGCGCGGGGCCAAGTCTGTTCCTCTCAAGGGGAATGCTGACAAGGCCCTTAAGATGTGCGCAGGCCAGGGGCACACCGTTGAAACCTGTTTTGTGGTCAAACGGACCGGTTCCCAGGTTGATATGGTGGAAAACCGGGATGTCTGGTGGCACGAGGCGGCCCAGGTCCAGAGTGCTGAGTGTCCCGTGGAATGGATGGATGCCGAGGATCCTTTGTTTATTCTTTATACATCAGGCTCCACAGGTACACCCAAGGGGGTTCAGCACAATGTCGGCGGTTATATGGTGTATACCGGGACGACCTTTAAATATATATTTGATTACCATGAAGGAGATGTGTACTGGTGCACGGCGGATATCGGGTGGGTCACGGGCCATTCCTACATTGTTTACGGTCCGCTTTCCCAGGGTGCCACATCCATTATATTTGAAGGCGTCCCCACCTATCCGGATCCAGGCAGATTCTGGGCCACGGTTGATAAATGGAAAGTCAATCAGTTTTATACCGCCCCCACTGCCATTCGGGCGCTCATGGCCCAGGGGGATCAATGGGTGGAAAAATACGATCTTTCATCTCTGAGGGTTTTGGGATCAGTGGGTGAACCCATCAACCCCGAGGCGTGGCTGTGGTACCATAAACATGTGGGAAAAGGGCAGTGCCCTATTGTGGATACCTGGTGGCAGACAGAGACCGGAGGCATCATGATTTCTGCCTTGCCCTATGCCATTGGCCAGAAGCCCGGGGCCGCCTCCCTGCCGTTTTTCTCGGTGCAGCCTGTGGTGCTCGGTGAAGACGGAAAAGAGATGGAAGGGGCCTGCGAAGGGATTCTTGCCATCAAGGAGCCCTGGCCCGGTCAGGCGCGCACGGTTTATAACAGCCATGACCGTTTTGAAATGACCTATTTCCAGATGTTTGACGGATATTATTTTGCAGGGGACGGCTGCCGCAGGGATGAGGATGGCTATTTCTGGATCACAGGGCGTGTGGATGACGTTATCAATGTGTCCGGACACCGCATGAGCACAGCAGAAGTGGAGGCTGCCCTGGGAAGCCATCTTGATGTGGCCGAAGCCGCAGTCATCGGATATCCCCATGACATTAAGGGGCAGGGGATTTATGCTTTTGTTACACTGAATATCGGCATACCTGCCTCCGATGAACTCATGGCTGATCTGAAAAGGCATGTGAGAGATGAAATCGGGCCCATTGCCACACCGGATATCATCAATTTTGCCAAGGACCTTCCCAAAACCCGGTCCGGCAAGATCATGAGACGTATCTTAAGAAAAATTGCAACGGATGAGTATGATCAGCTTGGGGACATATCCACCCTTTCAGATCCCGAAGTTGTGGGTACATTGATCAGCAGCCATAAAGAGCTGATGAAATAGCAATAACCATTGTCAAATCTTTAGGAAAGGCCGGAAAACCAAACAGGTTTTCCGGCCTTTTGTGTTACCGTATTTTGTCGCAAGGATGATTAAACAGAAAATCACGGTTTTCATTGTTTTTGAATACGCGCCTGAGAATTTTTGACGGAAAAGCTTTTTTTGTTCCCAACCGCCAGATACTTGATGATATAGTTAGATCACTTTCATGTTTTGTTGTGGGTTGAGCCTGGGGGCTGATAGACCAGGTCGGCCCATGGCCGTTATAAAAGATTAAAAGGTCCGTAATGCAATGAAGGGAAATTCCATGCCCCAAGAAATATGTCTTGTCAATCTTCTGGTGGATCAGGAGCGTCATACAGCACTTAAACAATTGTTATCCTCTTTACCGGATATCACGTTGAATCTGCGTCAGATCTGTGATTTTGAACTGTTAACCACAGGTGTATTCAGTCCCCTGAAAGGATTTATGACCCGGGAGGCGTATGAAAGTGTCCTGGACCGCATGCGCCTGCCTTCCGGTGAAATTTGGCCTGTGCCCATCTGTCTTGATGTTTCCCGGGATCTTGCAGACCGGTTTGAGGCCGGGCAGTCTGCTGTACTCCGTGACCCCGAAGGATTCCCTTTAGGTCTCATGGCCATTGAGGATATCTGGCAGGCTGATATGGAAAAAGAGGCCATGGCTGTTTACGGCACCACAGATATGGCCCATGATGAGGTGGCCAGGCTTCAGAGTGGACGGGACAGATACTACGTTGGCGGCACTATTGAAGCCCTGAATCTTCCGATCCATTCTGATTTCAAACAGATCCGCAACACGCCTTCGGAGGTGCGGCAACAGTTTGTCAAGCTTGGATGGAAACGGGTGGTAGGGTTTCAGACCCGGCAACCCATTCACCGTCCCCAGTTCGAGCTGACCATCCAGGCCATGAAAAAAGCAAAGGCAAATCTGTTGATGCTGCCCATAGCCGGCATCCCCAGGCCCGGAGATTTTGATCATTATACCCGTATGCGATGTTATCAGAAGGTGGCAGCCCATTATCCTCCGGATACCCATATGCTCAATCTGCTGCCGTTATCCACCCGGCTGGCCGGCCCGAGAGATGCGGTGCTTCACATGATTGTCGGGAAAAATTTCGGGTGCACCCATTTTGTCATCGGGCACAACCATGCAACCCCCGGAAAGGACAGCTGCGGCAATTCGTTCTACGATACACCCCAGGTCAGGGAACTGGCCCGGCAGGCCGGCGAGGAGATCGGCATTGAGCCTGTATTTTTTGAAGAGATGGTTTATTTGCCCTTTGAGGATGAATTTAAACTGGCCAGTGAGGTAAAGGAGGGTCAGGAAACCCTATCCTTTACCAATGACCATATCCGTGACCGGGTCAGAAAAGGAAAAAACATACCGGAATGGGCCAGTTTTCCCGATGTGATCAAAGAGTTGCGCCGCTCCTATCCGTCTCCTGTCTGTCAGGGATTTACTGTTTTTCTCACAGGACTTTCGGGAGCCGGAAAATCCACCATTGCCAATGTACTGTATTCAAAATTTATGGAAATCGGCACCCGGCCCGTAACTCTTCTGGACGGAGATATTGTCCGGCGCAATCTCTCTTCTGAGCTTAATTTTTCCAAAGAACACCGTGACATCAATGTCCGGCGCATTGGGTTCGTGGCGTCTGAAATCACCAAAAACAGGGGCATTGCCATCTGCGCCCCCATTGCTCCCTACGAGAGGACAAGGTCAAAAATTCGAGAATCCATCGAGGCCCATGGCGGTTTTTTTGAAATCCATGTGGCCACCCCCATCAGCGTGTGCGAAAAACGGGATCGCAAAGGCATGTATGCCAAAGCCAAAGCAGGACTTCTCAAAGGCTTCACCGGAGTGGATGATCCATATGAGGAACCTTCAAATCCGGAACTGTCCATTGATACTTCAAACCTGACCCCGGATGAGGCTGTTCAGCAGATTCTGCTGTTGATCAGTGAGAAAGGGTTTGTGTAGCCGATATTTCAGAAAATCCATTTTTCCATAAGGACATGAAGAATATTCATGTCCTTCATTGTCTATACGGGCTTGGCTTCCGTTACTGTCCGTAAGGCTAAATATTCCTTTTTCTTTTTTGTCGCCGATTGCTATCAATGATTAACTGATCCCCCCCTTAAAAGATTTAATGTCTGCAGCGCTGTGGGCTTTCACCGCGCTCTACGCAAAAAAAAATGCGGATCAAAAGAGACTGAAATTCCAGGAAATTAAAGCCCGGTCTTTGTCCAATGCAACCATCGTCTATGTTGATACGTTGAGTGAAACCATTTTGGCGGTTATCAGCGAGAATGCAGATGCGACGTTTGGTTTTGGCACTTATCTTTATATGCGCCAGACAAGCAAGCTTGGTTCAGTAAGGTACAGTTCTTTTTTTCCATGCGGGCCAGGAATGTGGTTTATTCCATAAACAAAGACTGTCCCCTATTTTTTCATGCGGCCACTCTGGAATTTATCTATTCACATGTTGCGATTTTCCTAGTATAATTTCATAAGTTCGTAATATTTGCCAACTTAAAATTAAAAGGAAAAGACCATGTTCCGATTCAAAAATTCAGGGTTAATTGTTGCCTGTATTCTGCTTCTGTGTTTTTTGCCTATAATGGCGTATGCTGCGGGAAATATGACCATAGACTCCTTTTCAAAAGCCAAGAAATTGCTTTTAAATAAGGTTTATTACGACCATAGAATTTCCTTTTATTGCGACTGTCCGTTTAAATCAGATCAAACCATTGTGCCCACTGATAAGTTTTCTCCAATGACGAAACATTTTAAGAGATCAGCACGCGTGGAGTGGGAACATGTGGTGCCGGCCCAAAGTTTTGGACAATCATTTAAAGAGTGGCGGGAAGGTGCCGAAGGTTGTGTCGGCCGCAACGGAAAATCTTTTAAAGGCCGAAAATGCGCTGAAAAAGTTAGTATGGAATATAGGCATATGCAAGCAGACCTCTACAATCTGACACCGGCTGACGGCCAGATCAATGCTCTGCGCTCCAATTATTCCTATGCCATGATCCCGGGGGAATATAGACAGTTTGGAAAGTGCGATTTTGAAATCGAAAACCAGAAAGTCGAGCCAAGACCCGAAATCCGCGGAGATATCGCAAGAATTTATTTCTATATGGATGATGCATATCCAGGTCATGGAATAATCAGTAAAAAAAATATCAAGCTGTTTCAGGCATGGGACAGGCAGGACCCGGTTGATGACTGGGAACGAGAACGCGCCAAAAGAATAGAAACCATCCAGGGGAATAAAAATAGATTTGTTCAATAACAGCCATGGGCTGACCTGACATTTCAACTGCCGGGTCTATCCCACAACGAAGGCTGAACGATCTGTGCAGGCTACACAAATTTTCATATAGAACAGGTAATGAGAGAGAGGAGAAGGCCTTTGGAAATTTGTATAGCAAAGGTAATGCGGCCCTAAATTCTTAACAGATGATTCGCCAGCACCGGTGAATCTGTTTTTTGGCAGAAACATAATCTTCGGGGATAGTCTGTTCAGTGATTTCCTGGATATCCGCAGCGTCAAGCTGGTTTTCAGCCATGGAAAAATTTTGGTGGTTGGTGGAAAAAAATACCGTGCCGCCCGGCCGCATAAGTTTGAAGACCTGGTTAAGCAGAAAAGGGTAGTCTTTGGCGATGTCAAAGTGTCTGTTGTCCATGCGTGTGGTGGAATAGGAGGGCGGGTCCACCACCGCCAGATCGTATCTTTGTTTAAGTCGAAGGGCTTTTTTAAGAAAAGCAAAAGTGTCCATCTGAATCTGGGTGTGGCAGGGTGCGGATAAATTGTTTAATGTCATGTTTTCTTTAACCCAGGTGATGGCGGTTTCGGCCCGGTCCACGGACAGGGTGGATGCTGCTCCTCCTTTTGCCGCATAGCATGTGAATGCCCCTGTGTAGCAATACAGATTTAAAAAATCCTTATCCCGGGCCATTTGTCTGACCATCATGCGGGTCTCCCTGTGGTCGGAAAACAAACCTGTGTCCACGTAGTCGCTGGGGTTGACCAGAAACTGAAGATCGCGTTCCCACATGGGGATCTTTTGGTTTTTCGTATTAATCCTGTGGTACCGGGCGCCGTCCTTGACACCGGCCTTGCGGATTTTAAGGTGAAGATTGGCCGGCGGGACATCAAGGGCCTGGGCCACAGCTTTACCCATGAAGGGTAGCCAGTCTGGGGTGGACTGTTTTCTGGAATATTCTCCCACCACAAGATGGCCTGCATACCAGTCCACCACGGCCCTGATTTCCGGGATGTCCCAGTCATAGAGCCGGAAAACCTCCAGGTTTTGTTTCGTGAACCGTTTGTATAGATGCTTGAATCTTTTTTTTACCCGGTTGGCCAGCATCCGGGCCTGATCCTGGTATTTTTCACTGGTTTCCATAGAAAAAACATACACCATTAAAGTATGAATGGCAAGAATGGCAACGGTCTCAAATCAGAAGCCCACAGCCAGTATTTTTGAAAAGAGAGCTGTTCCCGGATGGCCACTTTAAAATCCCCCACCCGTGGCCGGGTCAAAATCCCCCGGCGACAGAATATTAAGATCTAAGTTATGCTCTCAATATTTCTCATTTTCTCCTTTTTTCATCCCTCTTTAGTATTGGGCCGCCGGGAGAGCCGCTGGGCGGCCTCTTTGAGCCGGTAACTCTTCCCTTCAAATTTTAGCAGATGACCATGGTGAAGCAACCGGTCCAGTATGGCCGATGCTGCTGCATTGTCTTTTAGAAGCAGACCCCAGTCTTCAATGGGTCGATTGGATGTGATCACGGTACTTTTCCTTCTGGCATATCGGTTAATGATGACATCCAGCAGGTAGTCACCTGCATCTTTAGGCATTTTCTTCCGGAGGAACAAATCATCAATAACCAAAAGATCCGCCTGTGTAAACAGTTTGAAGACCTTTTTCGATTGTGGCCAGAATACGATGAAATGGCCTTTAAAAAAGCCTGCTCGGAAGGCGGAGTTTATTTTAAGCAAAAATTATCAATAATTTAATTTTATGGATGTCTATAATGATAAAACATTATTTGGAAAGGAGGAGACATATGGATTATTACACAACACTGCGTGGTTCAGTTGAGTATATTGAAAAAAATTTGAAAGACCAGATCAAACTGGACGATTTGGCCCAGAAAGCTAAATTATCAAAGTATCATTATCACAGACTCTTTCACAAAATAGTCGGAGAATCTGTATATCGGTACATCACTAAAAGACGGATGGCAAAAGCGGCTGAAGATCTTACTCAGACAGCGCAGCCAATTATTGATATCGCTCTGAATTATCAATATGCGTCGCAGGAATCATTTTCAAGGGCATTTATGAGGATTTATGGCCTGACACCAGGAAAATACCGAAAAATTTGTGGGGGTAACACGTCCAATAAGGTGATCGACCTTAGCAGCTACTTTAACAGAAATAAAATCACTAATATGGCCGCATAAAGCGATATGTGGAGATTATAATATGAATAACCTCATACCTATGGTAATTGAGCAAACATCCCGTGGAGAACGCTCTTATGATATTTTTTCAAGGCTGTTGAGTGACCGCATTGTAATGCTTAACGGTGTGGTGACCAATGAACTTGCGAGCGTAATTATAGCACAGATGCTCTTTTTAGAATCTGCTGATTGTGGAAAAGATATTCATTTTTATATTAACAGCCCTGGCGGTTCCGTAACGGACGGATTCGCCATTATGGATACCATGAACTACATCAAATGTGATGTATCAACCATCAGTGTTGGGCAATCGGGGAGCGCCGCTTCATTACTCTTGGTTTCCGGGACGAAAGGCAAACGATTTGCACTTAAAAACAGTGAGGTATTGATTCATCAGCCTTCGATATCCGGTGGGCTTCAGGGTCAGGCGACAGACATTAAAATCCGCAGTGAGTGGCTTGAAAAAACAAAAGAGAAACTCCATAAAATATATAGCAACCTTTCAGGACAGCCTTTTGAAAAAATTAAGGAGGATATGGAACGGGATTATTTTATGACGGCGGAGCAGGCAAAAGCATATGGATTAATTGACGAAATCCTAGTATCTCGCAGGTAATACCGGAATATGTTTTCTGTTAAAAAAGAAGCGATTGAAAGCAATCACTCCTGGTATTGAACCGGACTATTTGAAGTTCAGCGGCCCTCACCAATAACAGATCAAGTACACATGACCACGGTATAGGCATTTTCCGATTTATTCTAAATTTTTAATTTGCTTTGGGTGTTTTGGAAAATTTTCGAGGGTTAGCCCTTTGCATAGAATAATCGGAATAAAAATCTTTTTGATACTATTTTCGTATCATGCTATTAAATGCGTAGCAGTTGAATTAATCGAAGGAGAAAATAAAATTATGCCTGTTATTACTGTTGCTATTCATCCAATTGATCAAGAACAAAAAGCTCGTTTAATCAAGGAAATCACTAAAACCGCAGTGGAAATAACTAAAGTTCCTGCAGACAAGTATGTAGTTTTTATTGATGAATACCAAAATGAATCTATCGGGCTCGCAGGCAAAACACGAGCTGAGATCATTGCTGAGGCATCTTTCTAAGATGTCTTCATCACAGCCTGGTAAAAAGGTTCGAGGTTCAAGTTCCGGTTCACCAATCAACGCACTCTTTGACCTTTTAGGAAAGCGTTGGGCGTTAGGCATTCTTTGGTACCTCGGGGACAACCCATGTTCATTTAGAGATCTTCAGGATCGCTGTGGAGGGGTCTCTCCATCCGTCCTTAATAGTCGGCTAAAGGACTTACGTAATGCAGAAATTGTTGCAAGAAGTCTTGATGGCTACGTTTTAACGGAAAGAGGGAAAGAGTTACGTTCATTTATTGTTCCGCTTGCAGATTGGTCAGCAACTTGGTCAAAGGAAGTATATGGTTATGAACGTCCGGGGATGAGCGAAAGGTTAAAACAAGAGCAATCGAAAAAATGAATATTTGAACGTACAAAATAGACGGTTCCTGTCCACCGCCCAGATGTATCTTGGAAAAATCAGCGACACCGAGGCCATGTATTGGAATATTTACCGGTAAAAATCGAAAGGGATTGGGGTGATCCCAATCCCCAACAATAGAAACGCCAGTGCTCATGGGGTTTTGGGGAACAATAGAATTTTTTGGGGATGATCATAACATGGGCCACTCATGAGAAAACCCGATTCAGGGCACTACCAACCGATTGTAATTCCAGCGTTATTTTTTATGTTCTGAAAAGATGAGCACAAAGTGGCCGAAGTTATGATCAAGCCCAATTTTTTCATAGACAAAAGTCTCGCTTTACTATTCCTCAAAAATTCTAATGTTAAGCTCACCGACTCGTTCGAGTGTAGCAGGCTGTTCAACGGCCCGGGAAAGTGGGGTGGTAAATTCTCCTTTGACTACGGCTTAAGCTTTGCTTCGCTTTGTCCGTCATAACGAAGTTCTGCGGCAGCGAAGCAAAGCTTAAGCCGTACCATAAAATCGGGCAATTTGCCAGCTCGCTCCCGTGAGTCCGAGCGAACGATGAACATCTACGGCCTGACCGTAGCATGTTTCTTGTTTGAATTAAGTAAACTGTCCCCGGAATTCCTCCTGCATTATGATGAATCCTTTCATCAATCACCGACAACCACCCGCATCCTCTTCCAGATTGTCTCCGGCTGCACGACCGAAAGGATCACCTGGCCCGACGTTGCAACAATTAAACTCCGAATCCGACCTCCAGCCGTAGCATCAATCAAACGCCCGGCATCCTTTGCTTCGCTACGCAGCCAACGCACCGCAGACCCATCTGCAGCCAAAACCGCCAGGATCTTGTCAGCCATTGCATAATTGCTGTGCCTTATATGCGCCAACATACACACCTCCTCATTCATCCTCATATATTGTAGTCAATCTGCCCCATCTATGAGGGCTTATATAAATGGCAGTGGGATGAGCATGGTATTTTGTAAGCGGATACTTCAAAGACGGTGATTGATTGCATCGGAATGCAATTAAGTGCACAGGATGGTATGTTAAGGTATGTGAAGGTAACCTGAGGTAAATGATTGTGTGTAAGCGTCTGTTGCAGTGCTTTTTGCGTATTAGTATAACCTATGGGCTAATAAATGCGTTAGAACGAACTTTTTTCTTGGAATTCCTGAGCGAATAAATGCACATTTCTGAGCGAAGTTATTGACATCACCGTCCATTGCTTTAGAATGGTATCAGTGTGAGAAGGGAACTTTAGAAAGGAGGTGATTTTTATGTTAGAAGGTTTCGAGAAATTTACACAGCAAGGGAGGTCTTTCAAGCCGAAGATTTCGATTCGCAAGCGAGGCCAGATAGGCTTCAATAACGGCTCTATCAATAAGTTCAAGCTGGATAGTTTTGATTTTGTTATCCTTTATATGAATAAGGATGAGAATAAAATAGCTTTTGAATTCACAAACGATTCTAATAAGGATGGCGCAATCAAGCTTGTGAAGCGCAAGAATAATTATTTCGTTTCCGGAAAATCATTCCTGGATTTCTATAGTGTTTCTTATGAAGAAACTATGCCGATGGACGCAACTTGGAACGAGGAAGCACAAGTTGCCATTGCTCAGATACCAGAGCTGGATAAAGAATCGACAGAATCCGAGTCAAGTAGTGAGTGTGACGAACATACTGATGTCGAAAATAGTGAATAGTTCGGATCTATTTTGAGTTTAATATACCTAATAGGTGCAAACTAGTTTGAACTGGAACGTGTTATTTCAAGATGAAATGCGTGGAACAAAGTCGCGCAAATAAAAATGATAAAATGTGGGAGGATAAGCTTGCATTTAAACTAAATAAATGATATACATGGTGATGTAAAAATAAGAAAACCCCAGACATCAATCTGTGATTTGGGGATC
The DNA here is from genome assembly GCF_963665355.1 of uncultured Desulfobacter sp. Lineage (GTDB taxonomy): Bacteria > Desulfobacterota > Desulfobacteria > Desulfobacterales > Desulfobacteraceae > Desulfobacter. The sequence continues at coordinate 246,424 of NZ_OY762229.1, read as the reverse complement.
ACAGGGTCGCCAGGGGCTTTCAAATAAAGCTACGCAGCATGAAAGCTGGTAGGTTACAGACACCTTCAGACTATCATATCGGCATATAGTGTCAAGCAAAATGTGATTATCGAAGGAATCTCCCAAGCTTTCCTGTGCTGTGTAAGAATGCACAAAGGAGGGTTTGTCCTATGACATTATACGTTCCACCACCAGCCTAACCCCTGACTCATAAGCACCCCGAGTTCAGGGGAACTACCCTGGCGTCCCTTTTTCCATATAGTCCCTGCGGATAACCTGTACGGACACATGTTTTTGAATTTTGGATAAAGGATTTTGAATATGATACTTAGTATATCATACGACTTGAATAAGGCTGGTCAGAACTACTCTGATCTCTATGATACAATCAAAACTGCTCCTGGATATATCCGGGCAATGGACAGCTTCTGGTTCATTTCAACGAATGAATCGGTGAGCACATGGGCCGATCGGCTGATGAAAGTGATAGACAAGAATGATTACATCTTTGTCGTTGATATCACCGGACAACCTCGGCAAGGTTGGATGAAGAAAACAGTCTGGGACTGGCTTGAAAACGCAGCAGCAGTACCAAACTGTACCTATTAACCTAACCTGATGACCTGGCGGGTCTTGACCGGCCTGCCACCTCTCTTAATGATTTGATTTATGGAGATATATATAATGACGAAAACATATAAACCCGGCGAAAAAGCACCGAGATCTGGACAGTACGGAATTGTTGGCCCCCGTGGAGGAAAAACGGGAGAAGAAAGAACGGTTGTTAGAGGCGAACCTCTGCCTCCGACACCTAAATCCGGTCAGAAATTCACATTGGATGATCCAACAAAACATAAATCCGGGAAATAAACTCCTCGGATAAAATCAAAACAACAACTAAAGGCGGAGCTAATATGCTCCGCCTTTTTAATGCCTGCCACCATCCCACGTCATCTGCACATCCCAAAAGAGCACACTTCACCCCGCCTGACCGCTTACACCGCTTACATATTCTTACACGAAACTTACATCTTATTGCAATATACCTATATCCACCGCTGCAACCCCACACAAATGTGTATATGCACAACTGCACAAAGAAACCTCTGTAGACCCGAAAAATATATAAATAACCTAACCTAACCTATCCTATCCTATATCCGAGCCACACCCGGAAAAGCAGGGCGTGGCTCCTGATGTGACAAAATGGAAAAAAATGATCAGGAATTCAAAATTGAGCGTGGTTCGGACTACAGATACCATGAGTTTGGTAAGCGATTTTAACCACCCTCATGAGGTCGGCGCGTCGATCAGCTGATTTTTATCGACGTTGTATGGTTTCAGTCCATTCGTTTTTGCGGTCTCGATCAGACTGTAAATCGTAACGCTGGCCTGAGCGTCCGGAAATGTTATCCAACCAATTCGGACAGGTGTCAAAAACGATAATCAAGGTTATCGGAAATTAAACATCCCTATTTCAAAATTGCAACAATCAATTGAATGCCCTATTAAATTTCTTTTTCAGAAAGTTGAAAATGAGAACTGCCAAGGTCAACATAATGGTATCATCTGTCGCTCAAGCCAATTTAAAAACAGTCTCCAATAACAAAAGAAGTGTGTCCCTTCGGTAAACATGCACAAAGGATTTTTTTAGGGCAACTCAGCTGAATTCGTCACAAGAGAGGGGGCGGGCATGCTGCGATTATATTACGCTGACGCGGTTTTGTAATTCCAAGGCATCCACCGGGAAGGATCAGTTCTCAGCTCAGTTGCGTTATTCAGCAATGAAACCAGATAATCAAATGGATTGCCCCTCATCAGATTGCAGGTCTGAATCAGGCTCATGAACATATCACCAACAAAGGCACCATGTTCTGTTTTATAAAATAGTGAATTTTTCCGATGCAGGAGGCTTTGTTTCAAGCTGCGTTCGCAAATGTTGTTATCCAGGGGGGCTCCAGGCACTTTCAAAAAACGGGTTAACTCAGGCCAATGGTTAATCATATAAGCGATGGCCTTACCCAGGCCGGAATTCGGTTCCACTATATGTTCATTAAGTTGTTTCTCCAACCAGGACAGAAGATCCGCCATCAAAGGACCACTGTGTTCCTGGTGATAAGCCAATCGCTGTTCCGGTGTCATCGCCTGTTTTTTTTTGTCTGGTCATCATTATGATAAACATCAGCAAGAACATCTATGACATACTCGCATTCATCCGGGAAATGATCTTCTACATCCACAAAATTTCGACGAGCATGGGTAAGGCAGTTACAAAGAATCCTTTTAAATTCATCAGAGAAATTTCGTGACAAGGCATCGCACATCTGAATCGGCTGGAGACAGTCTTTGTCACGTATCCCATAAAGCCGGGCGATGTTCTCACCGGCATGGTTCCGCCCTGTGTAAAACAGGGCAATTTTTCGGTCATCACCGATTTGAGAAATGATGCCCGTGGTAAATATCCCGGTTCGTTCATTTACTGTTTTGTCTTGATTTTCCTTCATTTTATACGCGCGTCAAACTCTTCCTCATTCAGACTAAATGGTTTCATTGGGCAATCTTGTCATGAGGGTTCTGAAATTTTGTTCCACTCAATCCATGGACGGTAAGGCAAAAAGGCTATGTGAGTTCTTTTGAAAGAGTTAACGAATTTAAGTACCACGGAAACCGGCTTCAGAACCTTTTAATTTCGGGCTCACTGGGAGGCTTACGGACGGGTCCCAAATCCGTTATAATCAGGTTTTTTTTATTTGTCAGCCGATTACGCCGATGGCGGCATTAAGATCAAGTCCGCCATGGAAAAGGGGCATGGTTGACAGGCGTAAGTTCAGTGCCTGGAACTCTTTTCTGCCCGGGCAGATGATTCCCGCCCGCCATCCTTTGAAATCAGCAGCCAGCTTGTGTCCGATCTCTTTATAAAGGGCTGTGATGTCATCATTTTTATCCAGGCGGAGACCATAGGGCGGATTCAGAACCACCACGCCCTGATTGTCTGTGATGGGGGGGGGCTTCATGTTGAAGAAATCATCGCAGACTGGATCGATACGTTGAAATACTTTATGGCGGGTACAGCTCTGTTTGAGATGGTCAATGGCTGTCTGGTCCAGATCCCGGGCCAGGATGGGTTGTAAAGGCTGGGAGCCCATGTCTGTCCGGGCTGCTTCCATGAGCCTGTCCCGGGCGTGTGTGAAGCTTTTTTCCTCAAATCCGGGCCAGGTTTCAAAGGCAAAGGACCGGAACGCCCCGGGAGGCAGTGCGTTCTGCATCATGGCGCCCTCCAGGCTGAAAGTGCCCGAGCCGCACATGGGGTCGGCTATGGTATCCTTTTCAGACAGATTCAGCCGGGTCAGGATGGCAAAGGCCAGGGTTTCACGTAAAGGGGCTCTGACAATTTTTTCTTTAATTCCCCTTTTGTATAAAGGTGTGCCGGACATGTCCAGGGAGAGTTCAAAGCGGTCGTTTTCCCCCCGGACCATCAGGGTTTGGGGAACAGTGGGCTCGGCTGGTCCTGGAAAATCCCGGTACACAGGGATACTGTTTGAGAAGAGCCGGTCATGAACTATGGGGCTGATCCGGTCGGCAATGGCTGTGGAGTGGTACAGGCGTGATTTGTGGGTGGAAACCCGGATGTCGGGCAGGGTCTGATGCGGCAGGTACAATTCCCAGTCAATGGCTTTAATCTGCTCTTCAAGCCGGTTGAACCCATCTGCCCTGAACGATGCAATACGCATGAGAATCCGGGTGGCAGATCCCATCAGAATATTGGTCAGACAGGCGGTTTTCAACCTTGTTGTGAATTCAATGCCTCCGGGAAGTACTTTGATATCCGTAAGCTTGTGGTTCTGTGAGAATAATTCTTCCGCTTTTTGGGATACCCGCGCCACCTCTTTTTCACAAATGCCGCCAAGACCCGGCGGACATACGGCAAAAAAAACATGGGATCTTCCGGAAACCCGGCGCTTGACGCGTTTTTCAAAGGTTGAGGGGATGTTGCGCAATTTTTTTAAAAAGTCCTGCCACAGCAGGACCCTGGTCCGGCACATCCGCTTTTTTCACCGGGTCTGGAACCGCAACAGGCGGTGTCCTTGGGGCCGGGCAGGGAACTGCCGGATTTGCCCGAAAGGCTTGAATGGGCTGCCATGAGTTTTTCAAGGCGGGTGCTGCCGCACTCAGGGCAAACCGCCTGGTCATCCCGGCTGGTCATGAGCAGTTCAACGATCCGGTTGCATTCCGGGCAATGGAAGTCATATAAAGGCATAACATCTCCTTGTGGTGTTAGAACGAAAAGTCACCCCAAACACGGGGTGTTGGTTCAAGTGCTATGTAGTTGTCTGAACAAACATATGGAGCACACCCTGTGCTGGTGACACCTTCTTAAATGAGACGGGGGTAAGATAGGGGTAAAAAGATGCCACCAAAACAGGGTGCCTCCATATTAAAGTTTACCAGTGTCCCTCGGCATTGGCACTGTCGGCAAATGTGAATTTGCCGGCTTTGTAGGCCTCAACTGCATCTTTGATGGTACCGGAGGCGTCATTGGCCACCTTGACGCCTGCGCTGTCAAGGGTTTTAAATGCATTGGGCCCGCAGAAACCTGTGAGAAGCACTTGGGCGCCTTTGTCGCAGATCGACGAGGCCGCTGTAATACCCGCGCCTTTAAAGGCATTTTTATTTTCAGAGTTGTCAATAACTTCAAAATCCAGGGTATCTGTGTCCACCACAACGATGTAGGCTGCTCTGCCGAACCTGGGATCGACCTGGGCATCAAGATCTTTGCCCGTTGATGTGATCGCTATTTTCATTGTTGCTGTCCTCAAAAATATTTAGTGGGCTCCGCCGCCACACACCTGATCATTGCTAATCTGGGAAAGTTTGCCTGCAATCAGGTCCATAACAACAGGTTCAATGTCCGCGCGCTGGTCATCATGATAAACATCAATTCCCACCTGGCGGAAGCCCATGAGAGGACGCATGCCTATTCCACCCACGATCAGGGCGTTCACCCGGTGATCGGCAAGCAGGTTTACAGGCACCATACAGCCGCCCTGGACATGCTCCTGATTGGCAATGGTGGATACATTTTCAATTTTTCCGTCTTTAACGTCCACAAAAGTGAATACGTCACAATGTCCGAAATGACCTGCACGGGTGCCGGAAAGTCCACCTTCTCCGTTGGAGGGAATTGCAATTCTACCGTTTTCCATAATTTTCACTTACTCCTTATAGTTGTATCTATTGAACCTTAAAAATATTGTTTTTTTATATTGTCATGGTCAACACAGTCTATCCATCTTCATGGCCGGATGTTCCATGATTTTGTCCCAGATTTGTTTGATTTGTGTTGCAGCCGGGCTGTCAGCATGGGTTTCCATGATGGATTTGCCCTGGACCATGGCTTTTGTAAATGCCGGATCAAAGGGGATTTTTCCTACAAATTTCATATTTCTTTTTTCGGCAATAACTTCAATGGCCCGGGCCTGATCCGGGTTTAAATCATATTTGTTAATGCAGATCATGGCCGGGATTTTAAAATGAGCTGCCAGCTGGGCCACACGTTCCATGTCATGTATGCCCGACACCGTGGGTTCTGTGACAATGAGAATTGCGTTGGCCTGGCCCATGGAGGCTATAACCGGACAGCCGATGCCCGGAGGGCCGTCAGTGAGCAGGATGTCAATGTGGCCTGCCACGACCCGTTTTCGGGCCTCTTCCCTGACCAGGGCCACCAGCCGGCCTGAATTCTCTTCGGCAATGCCTAAACGGGCATGGATCATGTCCCCGAACCGGGTCTTGGAAGCAAACCACTGGCCGCAGATTTTTTCTTCAAATTTTATGGCCGATTCAGGGCAAAGATCTGCGCAGACCCCACAGCCTTCACAGTCAAGGCCGTCAATACGGAATATGGCTTTGCCTTCCACATGTTTGACTGCATCGAACCTGCAAAGCTCCATGCACAAGCCGCAGCCTGTACAGGCTTCAGGGATGATTTCGGCTTCATAGCCACCGGCAAAATCATGGGTTTCCTGAATATCCGGGTCCATAATCAGGTGCAGGTCTGCTGCATCCACGTCCGCATCGCAAAGCATCATATTTCCGGCAAGGCCTGCAAATGCTGAGGTTAAGCTGGTTTTCCCGGTTCCGCCTTTGCCGCTTAAAATAACAAGTTCTTTCATCAGGCAGCCCCTTTCCGGTTTACAATAGCTTCAATGGATGTGAACAAAGCTTTAAAAATTTTTTTGTATTCAGGCAATGCCTGGACAAGCAGTTCGCCCTTTGAATAGGCCGAAGCAATGCGTTTGTCAAAGGGAATTTCCAGTAAAATAGGAATGCTTTCCTTTTGGGCGTAAACTTTCACATCATCATTGCCAAGGCCTGCCCGGTTGATCACAAGACCGCAGGGAATGCCCAGCAGCTTAACCGCTTCCACGGCCAGGGTCAGGTCATGCAGGCCAAAGGGCGTGGGCTCTGTGACAAGCAGTACAAAATCTGTTCCTTTCATGGCCGCAATTACGGGGCAGGAGGTGCCCGGAGGAGCATCGATAATGGTCAGCTCTTTTTTGCCTTCAAGCTGCCGCACCTGCCTGATGACCGGCGGTGCCATGACCTGACCTATGTCCAGAAGTCCCCGGCCGAAGGATGGGGAGCCGGGCAGGTTTATGCTGCCGATTTCCACCGTGCCGATGACACGCTCAATTTCAGTAATGGCTTTCTCGGGACAGACAACCGTACAGCCGCCGCAGGAATGACAGAGCTCCGGAAATGTCACCACTGTTTTTCCGGCCACGGCAATGGCGCCGTATCTGCAGATCTGCATACATTTTTTGCAATATGTGCAAAGGCTTTGATCCACCTTGGGCACAGGGGCATTGACCTTTTCTTTCTTGGTTATGTCAGGATTCAGGAAAAGATGGGCATTGGGTTCTTCCACATCGCAGTCTAAAAGCATGAGGTCTGCATCAAGGCTTGCGCAAAGATTTGTGGCCACTGTGGTCTTGCCTGTGCCTCCTTTTCCGCTTGCTATGCTGATGATCATATCGTTTTATCTCCTTGGCGGTCCGGGCGGTTCCCTTCACCCCAGCAATCTGATTTTTCTTAAGTGATCTTCCAGGTTTTGGGCATCATCCTGTCCCGGTTGCACGGGCAGCTGCATCAGCACACCATATCCTTCATATACATCGTGGAACTGTTTGTGATCCATGGTGCCGGCAATGGCACAATTGGTCATGGGGCTTTGGGCGGTTACGGCCTCCACCAGGGCTTTGGCATTCATGTCCGGCAGGTTTTCTTCCATAATTACCAGGTCAACCCACTGTCCTTTGGGGGTGTCGGCAAGCAGGGATAAAAGTTCTTTGCCGGTTGCGCACCATGTCACTTCAATACTGTTTTTGCCCAGCATTTGTTCAAGTCCCGTAAATTGAGCTTTGTCCCTGCTCGCAAATACCGCCTGTTTCATTTTATACATCTCCAGTCTCATTTCATTCAAATTTCCAGGATTTCGATGGGGCCGAAATCTTGTGGGATACAGGTTAGCAAAGTGTGTGCCATCACACGGGTAATATCAAACTTATTTGCAATGATTTGAAAAGTAAGGCGTATTATGTTTTTTGCAAGGGGTGTGTGAAAAAAGACGGGCCGAGAGTGGGCGCAAAAAAGCGACCCTGTGCTGGAAATGCGACTATGTGGGTGCAGAAAGTAAAATCTCCGGGGCGATACGGATAGCCCACGCCCCGGATAAATGCAATATTAAAATCAAACAGGGCGCTTTTTATGCCGGCAGCTTATCAAATGCGCCACGGATAAGGCTTTCCGTGGTTTCCCATGAGATACATTCATCGGTGATGGAGACCCCGTACTTCAGTGTGTCTGCATCACCACCGGTGCACTTGCATCTCTGATTGCCTTCAAAGAGATTGCTTTCCAGCATCAGGCCTACGATCCTGTCATTGCCGTCAATCCTTTGATTTACGGCGCTGTTAAATACAAAGGCCTGGCCTGTGTATTTTTGGCCGGAATTGTCATGGGAACAGTCAATGATCACCGCATCTAAAAGGCCTCGTTCCCTGAGTCGGGCCTGGGCTTTTCCCACAGATACGGGGTCGTAGTTGGGGGTGGCTCCGCCGCGCAGAACAACATGGCCGAATCGATTGCCCCGGGTTGAGACAACGGCTGTTTTCCCATCTGGATCAATGCCCAGAAAATGCTGGGGGGCTTTTGCTGCCTGGGTGGCGTTGATCGCCGATGTCAGGCTGCCGTCAGTGCCGTTTTTAAATCCAACGGGCATGGACAGCCCGGAGGCCATTTCCCGGTGGGTCTGAGACTCTGTGGTGCGTGCGCCAATGGCCACCCAGCTTAAAAGCCCGGCAATGTACTGGGGGGTGATGGGATCTAAAATTTCTGTGGCGGCAGGCAGGCCCAGGGCATTAATGTCGATGAGCAGGGATCTGGCCCTTCGAAGACCTTCTTCCATATTATAGGATGAATCCAGGAACGGATCATTGATCAGGCCCTTCCACCCTACGGTGGTCCTGGGTTTTTCAAAATAGACCCGCATAATCAGGCTGATTTTATCTTTGACGTCTTCACGCAGGGCCTTCATCTTCCGGGCGTACTCCATGGCCGCATCCAGGTCATGGATGGAGCAGGGGCCTGCGATGATCATCAACCGTTTGTCCTCTCCGGTCAGGATATTCTGGACTTCTCTGCGGCCGGCCAGCACGTTGTCTTCGGTTTCATCCGATACAGGCAATTCTGTGCGTATGACTTCCGGGGATGTCAGGGTGAGAAATGATTCTACATTTACATCGTTAATCAATTTCATGGCGATTCCTTTCGCGGGCTCTTGTCGCCTGAAACTTCATATAAAAAGCCGCAGGCGGTGTCTGCCTGCGGCTTTTAAGTAGTTAACTATTTAGCGCAATACAGGCAGGCCGGTATAAGCATAATACCGAAAATAAAAATAAAATTTGCCTGTGTTGCGAGTAGTCATAGGTTTTCCTTTTGTAGAAACTGTAATAAAAATGGTATAGACTCGATTTCCTGGTGAGTCAAGGATAAAATGAACTGCCAACAGATGTGTGGCATTGTGCTTTACATGGGCGATGATGTTTGATAAAAAATCCAAAATTGTCGCCATTTCAACAACGCTGCATTTATAATTCATTGTCTGGAATTGATCCAAGGTGAAAAGACAAGCAAATCTGGATTGAAAATAGGCGCATGTCTGCCAATATGCCGGGTTACAGTTGCTGCTATTTTGCATAAACTGTCGAAAAAGCGGGCCGGCAACGTGAATAGGAGCGATACATATGGGTCTGGCACCAGAATATTTTGACGACGGCAGTTCATTTTTTGCTGTTGATCCTTTATCCATAAATCCGGTCTCTCTGACAGATTTTTCGCTGTTTGAACGATATCCTCCCAAAGAGGGTGTTTACAGATTCCGGTGCCTGCTGGTAGATACCGGGAAAATTACAACCACACGCCTTAAGGTGATGCTTGAACACTGGGATACGGTTTATATTCATAAAAGAGAGCTTCCGGCATATAAATCGTACGTCAAAGATAACCTTGAATTTATCCTGAACCATAAAGCCATCTCTGTTGAGAAGAAAACCGGTATTCTGGTCAATCTGTCCACCGATGCAATCAAAGAGACTTTTGCGGCCCCGTTTGTTCCCCAGGCTAAAATCGGTGAAACTGTAGATAACTTGGAAAAACTCATGTCCCGGGCCCTTGATTTTCTGTCCGGCATAGAGTCTTTATACGGTGTCGCCTCCATGATCGGGCATGATTATGATACCCATACCCATTCGGTTAAGGTGGGCTGGCTGACCGCTGTTTTCATCAAGTCCAACCAGGATATTTTCGGCAATCCTGACAAGGAGCAGTTGGAGAGGCTCCTCCTTCAAGCCACTGTAGCCGGCTGTCTCCATGACCTGGGTAAAGTGAAAATTCCTGAAAATGTGATTCATAAGCCCGGACGTCTGAATAATCTTGAGTATGTCCTGATGCAGTCCCACCCCGCCTTTGGTGTGGCGCTCCTGTTTGAAAAAAATTTACCCAAAGAGACTGTTCAGGCTATTTTATATCATCATGAGAATGAAGACGGCAGCGGTTATCCCTGTGGCTTAACCGGAGATGATATCCCCTTGACCGCAAAACTCTGCCACATTGCGGATGTGTTTGACGCGCTGACTTCGGCAAGGCCTTATAAAAAAGCAAAAACCCCGTTGGAGGCTTTAAAAATTATGGCCGGTCAAAATCCGTATCTGGATAAATTAAAGATCTTTGAAGCTGAAGCCGTGAAAAACGCCCGGCCACCTGTCACCGCCGTTGTGCGTGATGATTATGAGCTTAAGCTGCGACGCCTAAGGGAGCGGCAGATGCTTGAAGAAGAGGCTGCCAAACGGGTGGAAGCCAGGGTGAAATTACGGGATCATGGCATGTCCCACTGTTTTGACAGGGAACTGCTGAAACGCTTCATTGTTACATTGAGCAGGTCTGACAGCTTTGATCTCTCGGGCCTTATGTGAGGTCCTTAAGGCCTATTATTTCAACGGAATTTTCAAGGTCTGGCCAACGTGGATCACCGCTTTTTTTCCAAGGCCGTTAACTGCGATCAGGTCTGTAACGGGCACCTTGTAGGCTTGGGCAATGTTGCCGGCAGTATCCCCCTTGATAACCCGGTGGAAGGGGGAGGGATTTTGGGCGGTGCAGTATAAAGGTTCAAGTGTTTTGTCCAGAAGGTTCGACGATATATGCTTGGGAAGATATAATGTGTGCCCCGGCGGGATGTATTTAGTGCCGTCAAAAACGGGTTTTCTTAATGCCGGGTTCATGGCCTGCAAAGTCTCCAGATCAACCGGTAGTTTTCCTGCAAGGTCTGTTGCCGCCACAAACCCTTTAACTTTGTATCGGGTCTGCTGGCCGGGTTTCTCCAGGGTAATATCGCCGTAATAGTCAGTGTAATTTTTTGCTACATTACGGGCGGCGATAAACTCCGGATAAAAATTGCGTGATGCAAATTTAAAGGATCGGCTGCGGTAATTTGTGTATATGGCCGCATAGGTCTTGTGCTTAGCCTGTGCCCGGGACATGCCGCAAAGGCCGTGGTTGTAAGCTGTAATAGCCAGGGGCCAGTTTTTAAGAGTTTCATGGTTTTTTTTCAAAAGCTGGGCTGCGCCATGTGTGGAGACAATGGGGTCCCGGCGCTGATCCACCACGCTGTTGATATCCATGAACAGCTTTCCCGTATAATGGGTGAACTGCCATAAACCTGCAGCCCCGAATTTTGAGTAGGCCTGGATGTCGTAGGCAGATTCCAGGCATGGCAGATAGGCCAGATCTTCGGGCAGGCCATAGGATTTGAATATCATTTTAAATTCATCTATCAGGGCGCCTGAGCGAATTACCCCTTCCATGAAATGCTCTTTTAATCCCGTCTGCACCCGAAGCCTTTCGGCAGCCAGTTTGAAGATCTCCGGCTTGGGTTTATCTGGGAACAGCGCTGCAATTTTTTTTTCCTGGGATGTTTCCGGAACCTTGCCTTTGGAAAATGCGAGAAGTATCCTCTTATATTTTTTAATCGCCTCTTTTTGGGTTTCCTTGTTTGCCAGGGCTGCGTCCTCGGTTTTGGACGGATCGAGTTTAATCTCTTCATAAATTCTGGACAGGTCGTCCATATCGTGAACCAACCCCTGGGCCCGGGTGTATTTTGAGAACACATTGGTCCAGAATGTCACATTGGGTTTGATAAGGTCATCAACCGGAAAAACCTCTGCCTCTTTAAACTGGGATGTGGAGGATTCTGCCAGGCAGTTCGACCCGATGTTGAAAACACTGAATATAATGAATGTGAAAACATAAGAACAAACCAAATGTCTTGGGATTCGGGTCATATTAACTCCAGAGGGAAAAATGGTTGAAGAATTTATTCGCGAATAGCTCCACTGTATCAGAGTTTTATTTTTAAAAATACAAAATGTTGCAAAGTAGGCGGGTTTTTATGTGGAAAAATGTGGGGTAGCCGTTTCAAGCAATTTTCTGGCTGGGCATCACAATTTTTTTGACAGGGGGAGGGGATTGGGGGATGCTGGTGTTGTATGCCCCAGAGTCGGGTCATTACTTTTCACAATTCAGAGCCTATGTCGGGGAAATCAATTAAAGCCGGTTAACCGGAATATTGGCCAGTTTATTTTCCCAGTAATCATCTATCAGATCTTTGTATTTTTCCTGGGGATAGCTTTTCCCGCAGGCGTCACAGCAGATAATCACATGTGGACAGGCGCGACGGACAACAAGCTTTCCGCCGCATGACAGGCAACGGTTGGGATCTTTTTTCATTTTGCTTCCTTTATTTTTGTGTGTCAGTGACTCTTTCCTTTTTCCATCGGATAACATAAAACTAACAGACTTGGAATATTTTACAGAAGATATTTTAGAAGGAGAGATCCTATAACATGTCGGATAAAAACGAGCGTTATAGCCGAAGCTATCCCATCTCCTGGGAGCAGTTGCACAGGGATGTCAAGGCTCTGTCACGGCGTCTTCATGATCTGAACCGGGCATGGAAGGGTATTGTGGCCGTCACCCGGGGCGGTCTTGTGCCGGCAGCCATCGTTGCCCGGGAACTGGGTATTCATCTGATTGATACCATCTGTATTACAAGTTATGACTGGCAGAACCAGGGGGATTCCAGCATCCTGAAGCCCATGGACGGTGACGGAGAAGGCCTTTTGATCATTGATGATCTTGTGGATACGGGAGGAACTGCCAGAATTGTAAGACAGATGCTGCCTATGGCCTATTTTGCAACCGTTTATGCCAAGCCTGCCGGAAAATCTTTGGTAGATGACCATGTCACGGAGGTCAGTCAGGACACCTGGATTCTTTTTCCCTGGGATTCTGAGCCCCGGTTTGTGGAACCTATTGTCGGGTAGTCAGCTTTGGGAAATAACCTGGGACTCTCCCATACCCATACTGGTTTCGGATGGATGATGCCCGGTCTTGTGATTCTTATGTTTATATATTCCCAGGTGGCTGCCCCGGACGCTATAAAGTCCGAAAGCGATGGTGAGTTTGAAATTATCGTGGATAACATGGCCTCCAGAGAGAATGTGGTCCGGACTGCCAATATGAAGCTTACTATTGACAAGAAAATAAAAATCATCGTTAATGTCTCAGACTGCGGATGTCCGGATGTATCCTGCCTTGCCTGCGAAATGGTGGGCAAACACCTGGACAAAGCTCCAAGGCCGGCAACATTGGGCATACACTTTGTTGATATGCCTTGGAACTGGCCCATAAGGAGATGACCCACCAACGCTCCTGATGGTTGTCATAGTGCCGGATGAAGCCTTCTCTTTGACTTTTAGCGTGCCGGTCTTGGATGGCGATGAGATACTCGTTAATGGCTTTCTCGTACCTGTGAACCGGGGGGCACCCGTTCTATTTTCCAGATCCCCACGGCCCTGGCCCGGGTTCTGAAAGAATAGGCCACCTAATTGTGAAAGACACTGGAAAAATGACCGACAAATCAAAAAATTATTCTTCGACCTGCCTTATTGAGCCAGTCATGACAGTGCTGGACATTGTTTCAAAATACAGCGCCACCCAGGAGGTGTTCAAACACTGGGATGGCCGGGCAGGGGAGTGTATCTGTTGTAACGCACTGTTTGAATCTCTTGAAACAGTTACTGAAAAATACAAACTGAATTTGTCTGCTCTGATTGAAGAATTAACTGCGGCTGCCGAAAAGGACAGGGGCATCGCTTGTAAAAAAAATAGCGTACTGTTGTCAGTCTCCGGTCAGCCCTAATTGCTATCTCTATGAAATTACAGCGTTCTGAAATTTTTCACCAGAGGATATCCCCAGACCGCTTTGATTGATCTGATTTTGATATGCCGATTTTCATGCTTGCCTCGTCCGGTTGTCTCATTGTGCTGTGATTTCATGGCGATAGCAATTAATGCTGAAATCTAAATTTTGAGACTGCACCCGTTGATTTGGGTATATTGATTTGAGTACCTTGATGTGCATATTTCGTAACCAGAGCTGCAATTTTTGTAACTTTATGATCTTTTTGTTGAGCGACGGTTATACCTTTATCTGCGGAAAGCGCCTTCTATCAAAGGGTTTCAGGCGCTTTAATCCTGGCATACAAATTGAATAGTTAATAACCTTTCGTTGAACGACAATTATGTTCTAATACGGGAAATGGCATCCTGCCAAAGGCTTCAGGGACTTTAAACCTGGCATTAATTAAGGCAACATTAAAACAACATGTAAAGAAAAAATTTATGAATATATTAAACTCTCTTTCAAAATCGTTATTGTGCTACCTATCACCAGGTTTTAGAAAACAAATCGTCAGGGCAGCCCTTCCGACCTTTGAAACTAACCTGGATGGAATCACTTTTCGCCCGGCATTTGATACCGAGGATTATACTAACTGTTTCAGGCTCCTCCATGATGTTTATGTAGGCGCCGGATTTAGTAACCCTTCCCGTATTCCTTTAAGAATTGTCCCCCACCACTCGGATCCTAAATCCAGAGTCTTTCTGGGGAGTCTAACCGATAATTCCGGTGAAACAGTACCCATATATACAGCCAGCCTGTTTCCGGATCATGAACAGGGACTTCCCATGGATATTGGATTTAAACGTGAGGTGGATGTATTAAGAAACCAGGGGCACAACCTTGTGGAAGTCGGGTGTTTGGCATCCCATCCGTTGTATCGAAAAGGGAACAAAAACATCCCCATGCTGGGCAATCGCTTGATCTGGTGGTATGCGGCTAAAATACTCCAAGCAGATGATCTGCTGATTACGGTTCATCCTAAATATTTAAAAATTTACGAAGATATTCTTTTGTTTGAGAGAATCGGATGGATTTCTTCCTATTCTTATGTGAATAATAATCCTGCCGTGGCCCTTCGGTTGAATTTGAAAACGATGGCCCAGAAATACAAAAAAGCATATGCCCAAAAACCGACAAAGAAAAATTTGTATCACTTCTTTTTTGAGGCGGAACCAACCTGCATTGACCTATCGTTGGAAAAAGGAAAACAAGGGGTTGAGAGATACTATGGGCTTGATATGATTAACCGTGTTCTTGCCGCATATTCACAGACAACTGAAGCCCAAACGGCTGTCTCTGAGTGTCCGTTAACACTTGTAAAAAAAGCATCCTTACCAAAAGTCGATTTAGGATATATCGGATAAAAACTTCCTTTTTGTAGATCTTAATAGATCACAGTCATGGCACACCTCTGCCAAAATGCTTACCAGGATGCGTGCATACATACATGCCATCCCAAGCCGGTCCCTATTTTTAAAATCATTTTTAACATATTAGCAGTATCCACTTGCTTTGGGATTCCGGGGCTGATAAACATCAAATTTATGTGTTTGGGGGTGGGTTATGGCAAATCAGGTAATGGAAACAGGGTAATAGAGGCCGACAAATAAATCAAAATAATATTTCATCAGAGACACCTGGCGTGCTCAATACAGCAAAGCCCGGCCCAATCATGTATATTATTTTGAATACGGTCCCAAAAGGTTGGAGTTCATTATAGAAACAGTTAGATCCGATTATCAGTACAGCTTGTGCAATGTGCCGGCCTGGGTCATTGGATCCCGGGAATTCAATGCGAATCCCAAACCGTTAAGTGTCCATGGCGTACGGACTGAACATGCTCATTTTTTCAGGCAGTTGGATCAACTCGACAGCTGGGAAGAAAGGGCAAGAATATTTCAGGATTACATGGATGTTGCGTTTCACCTTCATCAATGGCGTAAAAATGGTGAAGCAGGTGGGACACCAGGCCTGAAACACAGTTACTTAAGCTTTCTTCGGGGATGGCTTTTTGATGCAGATTCCGTTGACGGAGCTGTTTTGAAGGGGTGGGTGGAAAGCAGGATGGGGTTACCCCCAATCTATCATGGCGGCCGGATCAAAGGCAAAGACAGCCAAGAGTACTTATCATATCTGACAGATCGCATGAACGGGGCCGCCCGCACCAACGGTATTTTTTCCCAGCTGGATCTTCTCTATGAGTTTGTTCAGTATGAGATAAAACGTCGAGATCCCGACACCACTCACATTACCCTGTTTAGGGGGGTTCATGGATTTTACGACCATGATATACTTGAATGGGACGCCAAGAAAGGAAACGGAGTGATCCGTCTCAATAATCTAAATTCCTTTACCCATGATTTTGAACGGGCCTGGGAATTTGGAACGTTCATTATTGAAGCCAAAGTTCCTGTGTCAAAAATTTTTTTTGATGGTGCTTTTCTCCATGCCGGGATACTCAAGGGGGAAGAGGAGGTCCTGGTCATTGGTGGTGTGTACGATATTTCCAGGCGAATAATATAATTAGGAACTTATCATCAATGCAGCCGGAGCATATCCCTGAGAGAACACAAATTGTGGACAAGGCAAAGGGAGCCTTTGTTGGTCTTGCCGTTGGAGATGCTTTAGGGGCGACCTGCGAGTTCATGACGCCCCAGGAAATCAAACAACAGTATGGTGTACACAAACAGATCATCGGGAAAGGCTGGCTGTATCTGAAAGCCGGCCAGGTGACAGATGACACTGAAATGTCGATGTGTATCGGACGGGCCATTCGCAATTCAAACGGATGGAACCTTGGCGCCATTGCAGAGGCATTTGCCGATTGGATGAGAGGACGACCGGTGGATGTCGGTTCCACATGTGCCAGGGGAATCAGAAATTATATTCTTAACCAATCCCTTGAAGTGGCTCCCAGCCGCTGGAGTGCCGGCAACGGGGCCTTAATGCGCATGCTTCCTGTTGCCCTTTACACCCTGGGCAGTGAGGAACTCCTTGCCCAATATGTTGTGGAACAGGCCCACCTGACGCACAATAATCCTTTGTCTGATGTGGCATGTATTTTTTTCGGTCGTCTGCTCCATTATGCCATGATGGGTGCCTCATTGAGCCAACTTTTCATTTATACTGACGATTTTGTGGGTAACTATCCGGATTTTCGTTATTCTCCATATCCGGGTAAAAGTTCAGCCTTTGTTGTGGAAACAGTGCAGACTGTATTTCATTTTTTATTTTCAACGACCACCTTTGAAGATGCTCTCATCGGCACTGTGAATCAGGGGGGAGATGCGGATACCACCGGCGCATTGATTGGTATGCTTGCCGGGGCTGTTTATGGGGAGGACGCAATACCCAAGCGCTGGTTGAAAAAATTGGATTCCCGTGTGTATTCTGAGGTGGGTGAGCTTTCGGAGTATTTGGTGGACCAGTCTCCGGCATTGGCTATAAACTCCGGGGATTGAGTTTTTCTTTGCAATAAGAACGCCTGGACGAAAAACCCGGGTCAGGGTAAAAAGTTCCCGGGGGGCAAGGCACGGGGAGGCGATTTTGTGAGCATTTACGTCTTTATCGAACTTTTTTAATCTTCAGGTACAGCATTTATTGGATGATTCAGTTCTACGGTTACGACAGCTCCGTGACCTTTGCCTTTGCTTGTGATGTGCATTCTGCCGTTATTTCTGTCAACAAAATTTTTACAATAATAGAGGCCGAAACCCGAAGACCCCTTTGTTGAAACACCGAAGTTGAAAATGGTTTCCAGTTTATCCGGATCTATCCCGCAGCCTGAATCTGAAATTTCCAGGCAGACACGGTCGTTTTTTTCAGATGTAGCAATATGGATTGTGTGCGCTTTGGTAGGATTGTTTTCAATTATGGCATCACAGGCATTTTTAATCAGATTGACCACAACCTGCATCATTTTGTTTTTTTCGATTACCAGACGGGGAATCCCTGCATCAAGGTCGGTCTCTAATATGATATTTTGTTTCCGGATAAAGCGTTCCTGAATTTTTAACGCATCCTCCACAATCCGATTGAGATTAACGCTTTCCTTTATCTCTTCACGACCCGGCGCATAGGCGCTTTGAACACTTAATATTTCAGATACATAGGCAATCCCGGTCGCACATTTGTCGGTCATGTCATCCACTTTTTTCAGTTGTGTTCCCAGTTCCCTAATCAATTCCCCCATGTATTCGGCGACTTTCATCCCCCTGGGATCCTTCTGGATATACCGGCTCAAATCATCCTTATGCTGTAAAAGGTCATTGTAGCATGCCTTGAGGTAATGCTGGGTTTGACTGATTTTATTCTGGCGGATCTGCTCAACAACGACTGTCACCGGGGTAATGGCGTTGCCGATATTGTGGAGAACCATGGCAGACAACTGGGCCCGTCCGGAATCGACGGCTTTGTTGATCAGTTCCTTCTGGGTGTCTTCAAGTGTTTTTGTCCGTTCTTTAACCAGCGTCTCAAGGGCCTGTTCATGTTTTTTTCTTGCCGATATATCAATGAATACTTCCATTAATAAGTACTGATCGTTCATGAAAATGGGAATGACGCTTTTCAAAATCGTGATTTTTTCGTTGGAATGTCGGTCCCCAGAAATCAATTCTTTTTCGGTGAATTGCATGTTTGTTTTACCAAGATCCAGAATGGGGCAGGCTGAAGGATTAATGTCGCAGTATGTTTCGTAACAATAGCTGTACAGCAGTGTCTGCTTTGCCTGTTCAAAGCTGTCAAATTTGAGTATTTTAGATGCCGGTTCATTGATCTGGATGATTTTTTTATTGGCATCTATCAAAACCACGCCAACGGGTATATTCTCTACCACTGCCCGCATGGCCGCATTGGAGGTTTCAACTTTTTTCTGCAATTCAATTTTATCTGTAATGTCCAGCTTAACAGCAACAAAATTATTGATCTGACTGCGGGCATCAAATACCGGGGCAATCACGACATGCTCATGGAATAAAGAACCGTCTTGCCTTTTATTGCACAGTTCTCCCTCCCAGGTTCTGCCGTCCGTAATGGTCTCCCACATCTGTCTATAAGTTTCATCCGGTGTTTTTCCGCTTTTCAGTATCCTTATGTGAACCCCTGCCAGGCTTTCTTTGGCATAACCGGTTATCTTTCTGAAGAACTGGTTTGCATACTCAATGTTGCCTGATGCATCGGTAATAACAATGGACGCAGGGGTCTGTTCTATGACAGTTGACAATTTTTTGTTGTCGGCGGTGGATTCTTTTTCTTTTTGAAGTATTTTAAATATTCTGATTGCGATCAGGAATGCGAATAAGATAACAAGAAAATTGCCCAGGATATTGATGGCCAATACTATCTGTTGAACCGTGGTTTGCACTTTGACAATGCGGGATTGGGAGTTTGTGTTGGCAAGCTTGATATCATAAAATATTTTATTCGCCCCTTCCTGCAACCGCAGCAAAATCGCGTGTGTCTGCCTGGTCACCATCAGAAGGTCAAAATCAGCGGATATGGGGTTCAAATTATTCTGGATCAGCTTTTGGACAAGTTGGGTTTCAGTCTTATTCCACAGATTGTTCAGTTCTTCAAGTTTGGGAGACAGGTTGAGCAGTTCAAGCAGGATTTCCTGGTGGCCGGTTTTCACATATGAGATTTTTTCTTTAAGCTCATCTTTATCATAAAAATTGACAGGAAGTTTATCTGTTACCTGGCCGCCGTTTTCAAGGACCGAAAGAATTTTGTTAATATGAATCCATGACTCATTATACTTTTTTGACAATATGTTAATTTTTTTAAGGTTGCTGGAGAGAAGCATTTCATTATAATGCACTTCTATACCCTGCAGCTCCCTGGTAATTATATAAGCAAGTTCTTTTTTGTTATTCTGGTTTTCAATGTTTTCACGGGCAGGTTCCAGATAGTGGACACGTGCATGGTACTGGGCATATAGAATGATTCCCGCGACGAGAATAATAAACACAACATGGTAGGCAATTAATGAAATAATGGGTTCTGATAAATATGATTTTATGGAGGCAGGGACCTGTTTCATGGCTGACATCTACTCAAAGTATAATCCATAGATCCTAAATAGCTCCCGGCCTTTTTCAGAACCGGCATACGCCATGAATTCTTCAGCAATATCCGGGTATCTGGAATATTTCAGCAGGCCTAAAATTAATTTTTTCGTTTGTGCATATTCAGGTGCAATGTCGATGACATCCATGATTTCGGGGTTATGGTCCCATGTGGAGACCGCGTACCAGTTGATGACAATATCTGCCTCCCGGTTTTTGATTGCCTTGACAAGATCTTTTGAGTCGGTTGTTAAAGACAGGGCGTTTTTCACTACGTCTTCAAATATTCCTTTTTTTTCAAGAATGTTGCGTGTCTCCCGGCCTATGCTGCCTGAATCGGGGTTCCCGATGACCACCCCGTACCGGCTGTCCGTAAGAACCGAAAGGTCATTGGTAAAATGAAGGGGATTTCCCTTGTGAACCATGAGTGCCGCCCTGTTATGACCCACAAATTGTGTTTTTGTCACAAGACCTGGGTATTTTTCATTGATTGTTTCATAATATCGTTCTGATCCCGGCAGGTACAGGTCTCCGGCCTGGTTATGAACAATTGCTTTCAGCAGATTCCCTGATCCGCCTTTGGTAATGGTGATTTTACAGTTTTTCTGTTGTTCAATGATCTGAGCAATTCGTGTCATGGGCCGTATCATTGTGATGCCGCAATATATCAACAGCTCTTCTTGACTCTGCACTTCCTTATGGTCGTTCAAGAATTGTACGGTTTCTTTTTTTTCAGAAGTTTTTTGATCTGGGCATGATAGCAGTGTCGCCGGCAGGCAAAGTAATACGATGCCCAATATGAAGATTTTAAAATTAAACTGTTTATACCTGTAAAATAGTTGAGAATGCATAGGTGTCCCTTTTGTTGGGGATTAAGAATTATTGATGAGCGGCAGATGTACGCAAAATGTGCTCCCTTCACCCAGACGACTGTGTACCGAAATGTCTCCGTTATGGGCCTTTATGATTTCGTAAACAATGCTAAGTCCTAACCCTGTGCCTGTTCCAGCCGGTTTGGTTGTAAAAAACGGGTCATAAAGTTTTTTGATATTCTCTTCGGGAATGCCGCATCCGGTATCTGAAATATTTATTTCGACAAACCTGTCTCCTTTTCGCCGCCCCAAATGCACCAGTTTGGTTTCCACCGTAATGGTGCCGCTTTTTTCAATGGCCTGGCTTGCATTGATCAAAAGGTTTAGAAATACCTGGCTTATTTTTTGGGGAAAACCGTTGATCAAAGGTATGTCGCCCAGTTTTTTTTCAATGGTGGCCTTATGTTTCAATTCGCTCCAAACCATATGCAGGGCGGATTCAATGGCATTGTTGATGTCTGTTTTTTCAAACTGCATTTCATCAAGTCTTGAAAAGTTTTTCAGATCCTGGACAATCATTTTTATTCTGTTAAGTCCTTCAATGGATTCATCCGCAATATAGTCAAGATCTTCAACTATATCTTTTATTTTGTTTTTTTCTTTGAATTCGGACAGATCCTTGAGCAGCTCTTCTGCGGCCGGATTGGCCAAAGTATCTAAAAATAACGCCACGGCGTCCATTTTTTCATATAGGGTGATAATCCGTTCAAAGTAACTTTTGATGGTTGCCAGATTTGAGTTAATAAATGCAAGCGGGTTGTTGATTTCATGGGCCACACCTGCGGCCAGGATACCGACGGATGCCATTTTTTCGGCCTGAACAATCAATGTCGCCTGTTGCTGTACCTTGGCTCTCAGATTGTCGTTCATGTCGGCAAGTTTTTCATTGGCTGTTATTAAATTCTTTTCAAGAGTACTCCGATTACGTTCAAGATTCCATTCATTGGTCAGGGCTCTTGCAAACTGCAGTATCTCTTCATAGTTAAACGGTTTTCTCAAATAGAAAATATCATCTCTGCCGGTGACCGAAATAATGTCTTCGGGTGTATATTCGCTGTATGCCGTTACAATGACGATTTTTAAATCCGGGTCAATTTCCCATAACCTTCTGCTGGTCTGGGCGCCATTCAGGCCGGGCATCTTCATATCAATAAACGCAACCGCAAAGGGCATTCCTGTCTCCCGGGCCTTAGTTGCTTTTTCAATGCCCTGGAGCCCATTTTCAGCCAGGCAGATATCATATGTCCTTCTCTTCAACGGAGGCGGTTCAAAGGTTTCTTTATCGAATAATTGTTGCCCGCGGGACAATACGTAGGATTTTTTTTCAGGTATGAAAATGCCGGCATATGTTTCGCGAACACCTTCATCATCGTCAATAATCAGAATTCTGTTGTTTTGATCCATTGCGTGCTCCTTATATACGACAGCAATGCTTTTATTTTCTGATAGTTTCTTCGGACTGTTCGATTTTATGGCCCCAATTATAGCAGAATTCCGGTCAATACTCTAACCCGTTTTGTGTGCATGGACCAGAAATCCTTTAAAGATAGTGTCTTGGCGTTGCCTTGCTATCATTTTGATATATCAAAGACGCTTTGGCTTGTCATTTTGATAGGAGGTTGACTCCTTGGCCATAACGCCATAGCGCCTGTCTTGTCTGGCCTGCTGCAGGTTTCCAGGCTGTTTAAAAGTTGGTCCGGATGTTGCTGTTATAAAATCATTAAGGAGAATCCCCCACAACAGAAAACAGGAGGCCTCATGACAGACAAAATTTTAATCGTAGATGATGAAATGCCGTTATTAAAGGCCTGCCGCAGGATGTTGAGGAATGAACCCTATGAATGCGTGACCTTTTCTTCTCCCCTGGAGGCGCTGGAAATGGTCTCCTGTATTAACCCTGCCGTGGTGATTTCAGACCAGCGCATGCCGGAAATGTCGGGTGTAGAATTTTTGGGAAAAATCCGGGAGATTATTCCGTCTGCCGTAAGAATCCTCACCACAGGATATGCCGATGTCAACGCGACCATTGATGCCATCAATAAAGATCAGGTGTTCCGGTTTGTTAAAAAGCCGTGGACGGACCTTCACTTCAAAACGGAAATTCGGCAAGCTATACAGTATTTTCATATGACATTAGAGCTCAATGCCCTTGAAAAAAAATGCGCTGGTTCTGTTATTGAAAATCATGATGAGCGGTTCAAAGGCGCTCTGGAAATGGCTGGTGCTGTCTGCCATGAGTTCTCCCAGCCGCTTCAGGTTATATCCGGATATTGTGAGCTGCTCATGGAGACACCGGAAAATAATTGCCCCAAAGATATTATTGCAATGATTCATTCACAGGTAATCCGGCTAGGCGATCTGCTCCAGAAGGTGATGCATTTTGATGCATATCAGACATGCTATTATGCAAACAACACCCGGATCATTGACCTGCATCACAGCGGACAACAGTAACCGGGAATAAGTTTGGGGCGGAAATAAAGAAATCTGTAAAGACAATTTGCGGGACATAGAGGTACAGATGAAAGAGAGTAAAAGAATTCTGATTATAGATGATGACCAGGACATCCTGGAAACCTACCGGGATATCCTTTCTCCGCAGACAGCGCCGGATGTTCTGAACAAAGGCCGCTCGCTTTTCGATTCCGATAACAGGGACACGTTCGGCCCCGGTTCAGTCCCCCCATCCTATGACGTCACACTGGCCTGCAACGGCAGCCGGGGCGTAGAAGAAGTTGAACATGCCTTGTCCCGGCAGCAGCCCTTTGCCGTTGCCTTTGTGGATATGAAGATGCCCGGCCTGGACGGAGCACGGACCTCAAGAAATATCTGGTGTATTGATCCCGATATCAAGATTGTCATCGTTACAGCCTACAGCGAATATTCCCCTGCCGAAATCACCCGGATCGTGGGCCGTAACGATATCTTTTACCTGCGCAAGCCTTTTAACCCTGGAGAGATCCTCCAGTTCGCCAGGGCCCTGACCCATGAGTGGAATCTTGAAAAAAAACGGGATGAATTGGAAAAAAAATTTCAGAATATCAATGAAAGCCTTGAGTCAAAAGTCAAAGAGCAGACATCTATCATCGTGCAGACAGAAAAAATGGCAACCGTGGGCCTGCTTGCTTCGGGTGTGGCCCATGAAATTAATACTCCCCTTGCCTTTGTAAATTCCAATCTGGCCACCGTGAAAAGTTATCTGAAAAAAATTTCTATGCTCAACAGCCAGTATGAAACGGTGATTTCTGAACTGGCCAAGACGGTTCATGGACCGGAGGAAGCTGCCGCTTTGGCCGATATCCGGCGTTTTCGGCAGGATCATAAAATCGATTTCATCATGTCGGATCTGGAAAACTTGTCAGATGAATCCATTGAAGGCATTGACAGGATTAAAACCATTGTCCGGAATCTGAAGTTTTTTTCCCGCGCTGATCAGGCCGACTTAAAAAGGATTGACATCAATGAAATCCTGGACACGGCCCTAGGTGTTCTGTGGAGTGAACTTTCGCAAAAGGCCAAAATTGAAAAGCAATACAGTGATCTTCCCCTGGTTCAATGCTATCCCCAGAAAATCAGTCAGGTTTTTACGAATTTGCTGATAAATGCGGGACAGGCCATTGAAAACCAGGGCATTATACGGATCTCCACCGGCCTGGTCACCCCAGGACCCCGGGAGAGAACCGGATGGGTTGAGATCAGGATTGAAGATACGGGGTGCGGTATTTCAAAAATTGATCAAAACCGTATATTTGACCCATTTTTCAGTACAAAACCAGTGGGGACGGGCACAGGCCTGGGGTTGAGTATTGTTTATGAGGTCATTAAAACGCATCACGGAGAGATATCGGTTGACAGCTCACCGGGATTCGGGAGCTGTTTTACGGTCCGTCTGCCTGTGTGTCTCAATCACGGGACCAGGCCCGACGGCAAAGGAGGGAAAAATGGAAAATAATTCAGCAAAAGCGGTTGTGAAAGATCAGTCCGTCATTAGCCACAAACAAAAAGAGGTGAATGAGACCCCGGAGTCGTCAGACTCTGAGCTGACCCTTGCCGCAGATAAGGGAAACGGTGCATTTCTGGCATCCATGAGCCATGAGATCCGTATCCCCATGGATGCCATTTTTGAAATGACAACGTTGCTTCAGGAAACATCCCTGACAACCGAGCAAGCTGGTTTTTTGAATGTTATTAAAGAGAGCAGCAGTTCCCTTTTGGCCATTGTTAACGATAGTCTTGATTATTTAAAAATCGAGGCCGGTTGCATGACCCTGGAGAGCAAACCTTTTGATTTCCGCAAATGTGTTTATTCCGTCTTGAATATTGTTGCCGCCCAGGCTGCAGAAAAAAAGATTGAATTGCGCGTGATTTTTGAAGATCATACCCCCATTATTGTTGAAGGTGATGCAACAAGATTTCGGCAGGTACTTGTGGATCTGTTGAGCAATGCAGTTAAATTCACCGAAGCCGGTGAGATCATTGTGGCGGTCTGCCCCGTGGCCAAGGCGGAAGCCGGGGACGATTCGACGTGGATAGAGATCGAACTTGCCGTTGAGGATCCCGGTGTCGGCATTGATAAAAAAATGCTCAAACGCCTGTTCAAACCCTTTAGCCGGATAGATGACTCATCCATCCGAAAATGTGGAGAGACCGGTCTGGGGTTGGCCATCAGCAAACAGCTGGTCAATCTGATGGGCGGGGAAATCCGTGTGGAGAGTACGCCCGGTGTTGGATCAATTTTTATTTTTACCGTTAAGCTCAAGAAGGTTATATGAACCAAGATGATTTCCGGATACTTGTCGTGGATGATGATTTGTTGAATCGCAGAGTTTTAGCCTTAAGTCTTGGCAACAAAGGGTTTAAAGTCAGTATGGCTGAGAATGGAATACAGGCCCTGGAGTTGATAAATAAGAAAGCCCCGGATCTGGTTCTGCTGGATATCGTTATGCCCGGAATGGATGGGTTTCAGGTATTGGAACAGCTTAAATCCAATTCGGATCTGATGCATATCCCTGTAATTGTCATTTCGGCTTCAGGAGAAGCTGAGGATATGGTGAAAAGTATTGAGATGGGGGCGGAAGACTATATCACAAAACCCATTGATCCGGCTTCTCTGCACGCCAGGATAACGGCAAGGCTGAATAATGAAAAATCAGGCTTTGACATTGCCCCATACGGGAGAGCTAATGAACTCCAATGAAAAAAATCCAGTTTGAGATTGAATATGCCTTTCAGGGCAAGGAAGGGTTGGGCCAAACGAATTAATGATAGTTGGGCCACAGTGTGGGTGATGAACTTCTTAAGATCATGGCAGAGCGTCTGGTGAGAAGCCTGCGTCTATCCGATACGGTTTCCCGGATGGGTAAGGACAGGACTGCCGCACGGTTGGACGGGGATGAATTTACGGTAGTTCTGCCTGAAATCAGTGACCTTGATAATGCGGCTGTGGTTGCCCAGCGCATTGTTGAACATGTGGCAAAACCGGGATGAGTTTCAATTATCCCTTTTGACATAACTTTCGCAACAGGCTGTGTTTTAACCAGATAAGAGGAATAGACCAATTTATTGGGACATCAGATCCGTTGCCCCGTACTTGTTGATTTTACGGTAAAGGGTGGCTTCACCAATTCCCAGCATTTCGGCTGCGGCACGCCTGTTGTTTCCGCACTTTTCCATGGCATTCCTGATGGCGGCCTTTTCATAGGACTCCATTGAATCCTCCTGGGGATGGGCCGCCGGCTTCTGCATAGGAGAGCCGGATATCATTGACGGCAGGTCTGAAACCAAAATCTCTTTTTCTCTGCTCAAAGCCATGGCTCTGCGTACGACATTTTCCAGTTCCCGTATATTCCCCGGCCATGAATATTTTTCCAGATGGATCAGTGTATCTGCTGAAATTGCTTCGATTGAAGAAAATTCAGTTTTATAACGGTGGATAAAATATTTGACCAGAAGTGCAATATCTTCCACACGATCCCTTAGGGGGGGCACCTTAATCTTTACCGTGTCCAGACGATAATATAGATCTTCCCGGAATCGGTTTTCAGCGATTTCGGTTTTCAGATCCCGGTTGGTTGCTGCCACGATTCTGATATCCACCTGTTTTGCCCGGCTGGAGCCCACCGGGCGGATCTCTTTTTCCTGGAGCACCCGGAGCAGTTTCGCCTGGATTTTGAGGGGGATTTCCCCGATTTCGTCAAAGAACAGTGTGCCTTTGTCCGCAGCCAGAACAAGACCTTCAGCATTTTGGTGGGCTCCTGTAAAGGCACCTTTAACATGTCCGAACAGCTCGCTTTCCATCATGGTTTCATTTATCGTGGTGCAGTCAACCACAATGAATGCCTGGTCTGACCGCGGGCTGTGGTGATGGAGGGCTTTTGCCACCAGTTCCTTGCCGGTTCCGGTTTCCCCCTGGATTAAAACTGTGGCTTCGCATTGACTGGCCTTGCTGATCATTTTTTTTAACTGAAGTGTATTGGGAGAGGTTCCGATCAATTTATTGTAGTTGAAACGAATCCCCATCTCCTCTTTGAGCTGCTGATTTTCTTTTTTTAACTTATAGATTTCAAATAGTTGCCGGACTTTGGCCACAAGGCTTTCCCTGACAAATGGTTTTTCAATAAAATCCTCTGCACCGCTGCTGATGGATTCCACGGCATCTTTAATGCTGCCGTGGCCCGAGAGCATGATGATCATTACGGACGGATACCTGCTTTTTATCTCTTTGAGCAGGTCCAGTCCGCTCATTCCGGGCATCCTTAAATCAATGATGGCCGCATTGATCTTTGTTTTTGACATAAGATCAAGGGCCTTGTCAGCTGTACCGGCCTGGTATAGCGTGTAGTTTTCATCAAAAAACGCCCTGGTCAAGGCCGACAAAATATTTTTTTCATCATCAACAAAAAGCAGGGAAAATGGTTTTATCTCTGAATTTTTAGGCACAGACTCCATAAATTCGTCTCAATTCCTGATCGTCTATTTCATGCGGTTATGTGTCGTTACGAATACAACTATCTCAAAAATATAGAGGCGAATCCGGCTGATGTAAATAAATATCTGACCCGGGCTCTGGGTAATCTCTTTTAAACAACGCTCTGTCCGGGTTGATTTTTTATTTGCGTAATGTTGTGTTTAATTTTGTTATACCCTGCCGTTTTGTTTGACAATTTTTTTGCTTGTGTATAGGTTTGCCATTGCCGGTAAAAAATCGGAACTGAAAAACAGTTTATACAATTTTATAAAAGAAAAGTTGAAAGGAGAAAAAATGGAGTGGTTGAAGCAAATTAACGTTGAAAAATATATGGAGATGGTAACCTACTGGGTGACCACTTACTCTGTGAAGATCATTGCTGCACTGCTGATCCTGGCGATCGGGAAATGGCTGGCCAGACGAATTACAAATCTGATCACCAAACTGATGGAAAAAAACAAGGTGGATATCACACTTGTGCGGTTCCTTGACAGTATCATTTACTATTCCTTTATGGTGATGGTCGTTATTGCTGCCGCAGGCCAGCTGGGCATCAACACCACCTCTTTTTTGACCATTGTGGGTGCTGCCGGCCTGGCCATTGGTCTTGCGTTGAAGGATTCTTTGTCCAACTTTGCTTCGGGCGTGATGCTGGTTCTGTTCAGGCCCTACAGGGTTAATGACTTTGTGAACATTGGCGGGGTTACCGGAAATGTCATGAGTATCTCCTTGTTCACCACGGAGTTGAATACCACGGATAATCAGAAAGTGATCGTGCCCAATGCGAGTATTACCTCCAATATTATTACCAATGTTACGGCCAACCCCACCCGCAGGGTCGATCTTGTCATCGGCATTGGGTATGGTGATGATATCAAAAAAGCCAAAGAGGTTATTCAAGGAGTCCTGTCCGAAGAAAAAAGAGTTCTTCCTGAACCAGCACCCCTCATTGCCGTGTCTGAGCTTGCGGATTCCAGTGTAAACCTGGTGGTCCGGCCCTGGGTCAAAACAGGGGATTACTGGAGTGTCTATTTTGCCCTCCATGAAAACATCAAGCTGGCCCTTGATGCCAATGGTATCAGCATTCCCTTTCCCCAGCGTGACATTCATATGTACCAGGAAACAAATTCATAACAGCCATTGCCCTGGGGGTGAATTGGGGCCTTCAAGGTACTTTATTTTTAAGATCCCGCCATGTATGGTATATTCACCCTATAGGCATAGAACAGGTTTTTCACGTCTGCCATCTACAAAACATTCAAGTTTCCCCTCTGCCGGCCGGAATACTGTGTTGATTTCACAAACATTTTGAAATACACTTTTCCAGTATCTTTAATTAGTGCCTGAACGAAAACTCCGTGTTTGGACGAAAAGTTGCCCAGATGCAAGGCACAAAAAAATTTAACACCTTAAAATTTAAGACTCAATATGCCCAGACGTATTTCCATACGGTTCAAGCTGTTTTTTATCTATTCGCTGGTGGCCACAGCTGTTTTTTCATGCGGCTTCACCATGTACTATGTTCATGTAGAAAATTATCTCGAACATCAGATAAAGACTGCATTGACATTTTCCAACCAGTCAATCAAAGGTTTGATCGAAACGGCGGGAACCGTTTCCATCAAAATTCATTTGCGTGCCATTGCTGAAAAAAACCTGGAAGTCATTGAACACATCTACCAGGATTTCCAGAATCATCTGATATCCGAAAAAGAGGCAAAAGAGCAGGCAGAAAACCTGCTGCTGAGTCAAAAAATCGGTCGGACCGGGTACATATACGTTATAGACAGTTCAGGAGTGGTAAAAATCCATCCGAAACAGAAGGTCAGAGGGCAAAATTTTTCCGGATTCGGGTTTGTCCAGAAGCAGATGATGCAGAAAAACGGATACCTGGAGTACTGGTGGAAAAACCCGGAGGATACTGAGGAACATGCCAAGGCGCTGCATATGACTTATTTTGAGCCCTGGGACTGGATCATTTCAGTATCATCGTACAAATCTGAATTTTCCAGGCTTGTCTCTGTGGAAGATTTCAAGGAAAAAGTGCTGGCAATGGATGTGGTGGGGGGAGGTTACGCTTTTGTTTTTGACAGCCGGGCCAACATCATCATCCATCCTAAAATAACCGGCAACATGCTGGATTATGCAACAAGCGAAAATAAAAAACAGATTCGGGAAATAATCGCACAGAAAAAGGGGATGACCTACTATCTCTGGAAAAATCCTGAAGATCAGGTTGTTAAAGAAAAATTGATGGTGTTTGACTATATACCGGATTTTGACTGGTTCATTGCTTCTTCGACATATACTGAAAAAGCCTTTGCTCCGCTTTCAAAGATGCGCCGGATGTTTTTTGTGATCCTGGCTGCGTCCATTGCCGTCATTGCCCTGGTCACTCTGGCGGTGAGCACCACCATTACCAGGCCGCTGACCAACCTCATCGACCGGTTAAATGTCAATATGAACCAGGATTGGCAGATGCAGCCGCTGGACAGCCAGCGTAAAGACGAAATTGGCGACCTTGAATCCAGTTTCAACGAATTTGTAAAGCGGCTGGAAATTTATAAAAAAAATCTGATCTCGGAAAATCTGATTCGTAAAAAAACGGAGACCCAGCTGCAATTATTTGAAAAGGTATTTGAAAATGCCAATGAGGGAATCACCATAACTGAACCTGATGGCACGATCCAGGCCGTTAATAAGGCATTTACCGACATTACCGGGTACACCGCCCAAGAGGCCCTGGGGCAAAATCCCCGGATTTTAAAATCAGACCGGCATGATCGAACTTTCTATACCGCCATGTGGGAGTCCCTGATACGAAAGGGTCACTGGTCCGGTGAAATTTGGAACCGGAAAAAATCCGGACTGGCATATCCGGAGTTTTTAAGCATCAGTGCCATCCGGGATAAGAACGGAGAGGTGAAAAATTACGTGGCCGTGTTTCATGATATTTCTGAAATGAAAACCAAAGAAAAGCAGATCGAATATATGGCCTACCATGATCCCCTCACAGGTCTTCCCAACCGGACCTTGCTCAAGGACAGGCTTGAACATGCCATAAGAAGAGCCCGGCGCGATGCAAAAATGATTCAGTTGATCTTCATTGATCTTGATAATTTTAAAAACGTCAATGATTCGGCAGGGCATGCCCAGGGAGACGAGCTGTTAAAAGAGGCTGCACAACGACTGCATGCCGTGACACGGGCCAGTGATACCGTGGCCCGGTTGGGCGGGGATGAATTTGTGATCATGGTCACCGACGTGGACGATATGATGGAAATAATCGGCCTGGTCAAACGGATCCAGGGTTCGTTTTCAGCCCCCTTCAATATTGGCGGCAAGTCATTTCATATCACCTGCAGTATCGGTATTGCCGTTTTTCCCGAAGACGGCGATGATGCAGAAACCCTTGTACGCCACGCCGATCTTGCCATGTATCACTCCAAGGAAAAAGGAAAAGACAAATATTATCTGTTCGAACAGAAAATGGCCCAAAAGATATCCCAGCGCATTGAGATGGAAATGAATATGCGCATGGCCATTGAAAACGATGAATTCCAGGTCTATTTCCAGCCCCAGGTCAATATCAGAACATTAAAGCCCACGGGGTTTGAAGCCCTGGTTCGCTGGGTAAAGCCGGATGGAGCTGTTGTTCCCCCCGGCCGGTTTATTCCCCTGGCGGAAGAATCCGGCCTGATTATTCCCATTGGGAAACAGATTTTTAAAAAAGCGGTTGAACAGATCTGCGGCATCAGACAAAAAAATCAACAGGATCTGATGCTGTCCGTCAATGTTTCTGCACGGCAGATGGATGATCCCTTATTTGAAAAAATGGTCTCAGATATCCTGGACGAGACCTCGTACCCGGCAGGTCGTCTGAAAATAGAGATTACAGAGTCTTTGTTGATGCGGGATATAAACACCACCATGACCCGGCTTAAAAACTTGTCCCGGATAGGGGTCTCAACAGCCATTGATGACTTTGGCACCGGTTATTCCTCCCTGGCCTATCTCAAGCAGATGCCCATCACCACCTTGAAAATCGATAAATCCTTTATCGACGATATTATTGATGATGCCAATGCCCTGGCCCTGGTTGAAACCATTGTCCTGATGGCCAGCAAGCTGAACATAGGTATTGTGGCCGAAGGTGTGGAAAACGAAAAACAGCTGGCAATTTTAAAACAGCTGGGAGACATGGATATTCAGGGATATGTTTTTGCCCGGCCCATGCCTTTGCCCGAACTTGAGTCCTGGTTGTCAGAACACCAGTTCTCACATGCCTGATCAAACTTGTTCTTTTGGCTTGTTCTTCCGGTTTTATCTCATCCATTACTGCATACACGGTTTCTTCCGGTGTGTTTTTTTTTCAATAGTGTGATCATTGGCGCCTATGACGCCGGTGCCGTCAAGGAGAGCGTGTATCTTGAATATCAGAACTATCTTAAAATTTTGTATAAAAGCGAGCCATACTATGACTTTGTTGTGTCGCAGGCCGTAGTCTAAGACTTTATGAAATCAGATGATCAAGTTCATTAATATGTTTTTTGGCAAGATCAAAATCGTAATCCTCCAGAGCTCTGGTCACTGCAGTCATTATTTGAGCATATTGGTCATATTGTGAAGAGTTTTCTATACCGGGGACGTCCTGCATCTCAGCCACAATCCGTAATGCCCCGATGTCTGATTCATCAATCATCCGGGCCAGCGTCTTAATGAAATTAACGGTTCTTTCCGGCATGGGGATGATATCTGCGGTCCTCGTGACTTCCACAGCCACAGAGGTGCTGGACGCTTCAGATGCAGGCAATTTATCCATTATCCGGGAGAGCGCCTGAACGATGTCCCGAAGGTGTGTGTTGATCTCCTGTTCCGGTTGATGATCTCTGCAGGCCGATTCAAGGATGGCTGCTTTTTCCCTGATACCGAGGGCACCGATATTGGCGGCTAATCCTTTAAGGGTGTGTGCGCATCTCATGGGCGCGGTTTCATCTTTATCCTGTCTGGCGGCAATGAACTCTTTTTCGAACTCACGGTAACGATTGAAAAATTTATCTAACATTCTGAGATAAAGTTCATGATTGCCCTGGACGGTCTCCAGGCCCGCGGTGGTGTCTATACCCGGAATGTTGCCCAATTTGTTTTCAGTTTCCCGGGAAGGCTGGGGCTGCATTGAAATTGCCGGTTTGATCCATCTGTCCATAGCTTCAAAGAGCTCCTTGATCCTGATGGGCTTGCCTATGTGGTCATTCATTCCGGCTGCTAGGGATTTTTCCCTGTCTCCGGCCATGACGTTGGCGGTCATGGCAATGATGGGAAGGTCCTTGAACCGTTTATCCTCTCTGATTTTCCTGGTGGCGGTGTAGCCGTCCATCACCGGCATCTGGCAGTCCATGAGAATGCCGTCAAAATGGTCTTTTTCAAGCATCTCCAAGGCGACTTGTCCGTTTTCGGCAATCTTGTAATCAATGCCGTGATTGGTCAGCAAGTCTGCCGCTACGTCCTGGTTGATATCATTGTCTTCCACGATCAAAATCTTGGCGGTTTTCAATCTGGCGGTTTGCTGAGTTATTTCGTCCTGCCGGAGCATTGATCTGCTCTCCCTGCGAAGCTTACCTTGTTTGACCATCATGATGGCGTCAAACATGGTGGAGGGCATGATGGGTTTGCTTAAAACTTCTTTTATAATGTGTACATCCCTGGCCTCATGGGTGATATTCATGTTGTTGTAGGCTGTCACCAGGATAACCATGGGCGCATGTGTTCTTGTTGCGTTGGCCTGCATGGTCCGCGCGATTTCAATGCCGTTGGTATTGGAAAAGGAGTAGTCCAGAATGGCCAGATCGTAGGGCCGGGCAATATTTTGCTGTTCTAACAAACGATGCGCGGCTTCGGGGCTCTCCGCCAGATCTGCCGTGAAACCAAATCCTGTCAGCATCTCCAGGAAAATGGACCGTGCCGTGGCGTTGTCATCGGCCACAAGGATATGCAGGGGGGCAGAATTTTTGTTATGCCGGATCAGGGTTTCTGTTTGAGCCTGTTTGGCAAAACAGGCTGTGAAGAAAAATATGCTGCCCGCATCAGGTGTACTTTCCACCCATATCCTGCCCCCCATCATTTCCGTCAGTTTTTTGGAGATGGCCAGACCCAGTCCGGCCCCGCCGTATTTCCGGGTGATGGAGGTATCGGCCTGGCTGAAATGCTGGAAGAGTTTTCCCTGCTGCTTTTTTGTCATGCCGATGCCGGTATCGCGTATGGCGAACTTGAAGGTCGCTTCCTTTTCACTCTCTTCTGCCACGCGTGCGGAGATCACCACTTCCCCCTTGGGTGTAAACTTCACTGCATTGTTCCCGAGGTTGAGCAGTACCTGCCCCAGCCTCAGGGGATCTCCCACAAGTGCCGTGGGCAGGGTGCAGGGCAGGTCAAACATCAGCTCAAGCCCGGCTTCCTGGGCTTTGAGACCCACCACGCTGCCAATGTGGTCAAACACATCCTCAAGGAAAAAGCTGGTCTGCTCCATATCAAGCTTACCCGCCTCAATTTTGGAAAAATCCAGAATATCATTGAGAATGCCTAAAAGGTAGTCGGCCGAGTTGTGCACTTTGTCAATGTAACCGCGTTGTTTATCGTCAAGATCTCCTTGCAGGGCCAGATAGGACAGGCCGATAATGGCATTCATGGGGGTGCGGATTTCATGGGACATATTTGCCAGAAAATTGGATTTTTCCCTGGTGGCCTCTTCGGCCGCCTCCTTGGCCTGGGCCAGGACCTTTTCCGTTTCTTTACGGGCGGTGATGTCTTCCATAATGCCTTCAATGGTGACCAGTTGCCCGGTGGCATCCGTAACCGCATGTTCGGAGATGAGCAGCATTCGTATGCTTCCATCCGCGTGTATGAACGAGGCCTCGGTTTCGTGGGAGACAGAATCATTTTGCAGGAAATTCCTGAAGGCCTCCACCATTTTTTCCCTCTCTCCGGGAAGCCAGTTGATGACATCCTGCCATCGTTTCCCCTGGACGTCCTCTTTGTCTAAACCGAACACGGAGTTTACCCCTTCACTGATAAACAAAATCTCTCCGTCCGGTTTGTGGCTGAAGACGACAAACCTTCCACCCAGCTCCTCCACAAGTCTTTGGAATTTGGTCCGTCCTTCCCGGATTTCGTTTTCCATGGACTTGCGGTGGGTAATATCAATAATCCAGCCCAGAATAGCCTGGTTGCCTTCATAATTATAGTTGTATGCAAATATCAGGACATCAATGGGATGCCCGTTTTTATTTCGAAACTGGGTTTCAAAGTTTAAGGCAACGCCCTTTTTGTCAAGTTCGTCAAGCAGGTGTGTCCTGCTTTGGAGATCAATATAGGTGCCCATGGTTTTTTGACCGGACTCGAAACCCATTTCCGTCATGCTGGGGTTACTGAATTTAACAACACCGTCAACGGTGATCACCACACCCACGGGACTTGTGTCCAGTATCTCTTTGAGCCGTTTACGTTCCTTGGCGACGGCTTCCTCCACTTTGATGCGTTCTGTAACATCACTCATGACGGCCACAAATATCGGTTCTCCGTTAACAATGTCCGTATTGAGGGCGATTTCCATTGAGAATTGAGAGCCGTCCTTTCTCAGTGCCGGGACCACCGTCTGATTGCCGATTACTTTTGCCACGCCTGTTTCAAGGTAGTTGTGAATGTACTTGTCATGCTCGCGGCTGTAGGGCTCGGGCATCAGTATGTTAATTCTTTGTCCGATAATCTCTTTTCTGGTGTAGCCGAATATCTGCTGGGCCGCCGGGCTGAACTCATTGATAACCCCCTGGCCGTCAACAACAATGATGCCGTTGAAAGCTGTGTCAATGATGCCGCGCAGATAGGCTGTGCGCTCTTCGACTTTATCTTCCAGTTCTTTTTTGGCCTTTTCAAGTTGCTGGCGGTTGTACTCGGTCTCGGAGATGTCCACAAAGGTTTCCAGCAAAAGCAACTGGTCTCCTTTGTTTATAAAAACAGCTGATTTCATGATTGGGATGGTTGAACCGTCTTTAAGCAGAAGTTTTCGTTTGGACATATCTTTGGGTTGTTTTAAATCCAGAAGAGGGCACTGGGTTACCTCGGACGGACATGTCAGCCTGTGGCACACATGTCCTATAACCTCATCTCTTGAGTACCCTGTAAGCTTTTGGGCATATTTATTTATATCAACAATAATCCTGGTGTCCGGGTCTACGAGTAGAATTCCCGCCTCAATGGAGTTGAACAACTGGTTGAGAAACCGTTCGTTTTTGCTTATTTTTATAGATTTTTCTAAAACGTCTTGTTTTGATTTGTCAATGTGATCAACCATGTCGTTGATACAGACGCTCAATTCGTGGATTTCATCGTTCCCCTTGATGAAGAGGGACGGTGCTTTCCCGGAGAGATCATCGCGCCGGGAAATTTGATGCATGAGCGATTCCAGGGGGTTCAGGATTTTTTTATGGAGAAGAAAATATCCCAAAAGACTGAACAGCAGAACAGCAGATGTGAAAACGTAGAAAAAATAGTTTGTTATCTTCTCACCGTGTTGAAAAAGAATCTGCTTTGGAGTAACCTTCATAAGAGCCGTAAGCTCAGCCTTGATATCAAGGATAGCGTTGAATCCCTCTGAGTGGTTTTTACCTTCATGTTCAATAAACACCTTGCCGGGGGATTGCATGGCCTTGGCCGCCATATCCTGTTTTTCATCCAGAGGCATCAGGGCAATTTGCACACCCAGCAATGAGGATATCTCATTGAGTATGTCCTGGGATACAAAACGGACAAACATGATGGTTCCCACGGGCGGCCCTGAGGCCTGGCTGGTTAAGACCGGTCTTTTTGCGATCATCGCCAGTTCACCGGAGTTAAGCAAGAGCAGTCCTGACTGTTTGTCCTGGTTTTCTGCCAGAGACGGACACTTCATTGCGATTTGCCCCAAAATTTTATGGGCAAGTTCACTGTCAAACTCTGCATTCTGGTTAACGGCTTGTTGATAAATCACTTCTCCTTTTTTGTTCCGGAGCATCACGCACACCAGGGACTGGTCAACAAATGTACTCATGGGAAGGTTGGATTGGACAAATTCCGGGGTCGGGGCCTGCATGAAATCATACAAATCGTCCCAGTTGGCCCAGTCTAACAACAGTTTGTCAAGAATCACAAGATTATGGTCCAATGCGCGTCCGGCAGTGTTCACCAGAAATCGTGTGTGATCATCCTCAAGGGTTTGAAATCCTTTTTTGACGATGAATTCCGAAGCAATCAGGTGAAACAGGATAAAAAAAACAACCACAGCAAGTACGGACAATCTGGAAAAGTTACGAAGCTTCACGATACTCCTTGTGTTTAGTTTGGTGTCGTACTTTTTTTAGCGCGATCTGCATCAAAAGGCTAATCCGGGTCTGCATTCAATTTAGAAAGGTATAGTATCTCATCCAGGTTCGCCACAAACACATTCACCACCCCGGGGTCAAAATGTTTCCCCGACTCTTCTTTGATAAGGGCCACAGCTTTTTCAACGGGCCACGCTTTTTTATAGGGCCGGTTGCTGACAAGGGCGTCAAAGACATCCGCAATAGCTACGATACGGCCCACAAGGGGGATATCCTCTCCCTTAAGCCCCCGGGGATAGCCTGTACCGTCCCATTTCTCATGGTGGGTCAGCGCCACTGTCCGTGCCATATCCAAAAGCGCACTGTCATGTTCCCCGATAATCCGGGCCCCGATCTCCGTGTGGGTTTCCATGATGGCTCTTTCTTTGGCATCCAGTTTCCCCGGCTTGCTGAGGATACTGTCCGGAATGCCGATTTTGCCGATGTCGTGCATGGGTGAGGCGTGTAATAACAGTTCAGCCTCTGCGTTACCCATTCCCATTGCCGTTGCCATGACTTTGCAGTAATAACTCATACGGATGACGTGCATGCCTGTTTCGTTATCTTTGTATTCCGCGGCAAGGCCTAATCTGCGGATGATTTCAAGCCTGCTTTTGTTCAGCGCTTTTGTCCGTTCATGGACCAGGTGCTCCAGTGCCCTGTTTTGATCGTACAGGTGAAGGTGTGTTTTCACCCTTGCCCGGACAATGGGGGGACTGACGGGTTTTATGATGTAATCGACCGCACCCAGTTCAAAGCCCCGGGCCTCGTCCGACACCTCATCCATTGCCGTGACAAATATGACAGGGATGTCTTTGGTCTTAAAATCACGCTTCAGTCGCATGCACACGGTATAGCCGTCCATTTCAGGCATCATGATGTCAAGCAGAATAATGTCCGGTTTGAAGCGCGATGCGATTTCCAGGGCTTTGGCACCGTTGTTTGCCGCTTTCAAGTTGTAGTCAACCAGGATGCTGGACAAAACGGTAATGTTGTCCGGGACATCATCAACAATGAGAATCGTAGGTTTATCGGAACCCTGTGTCATAATTTGTTCCCCAATGACGATATAAAATAATATTCACTACTTTATTTGAATTCATCTGATTGTACAATTAAAAATTGAGGATGAGAGGTCTCACTCCCGGAATACTGTTTTGCGTCAGTTTATCCATATCTTCAGCCATTGAATGCAGACAGCTCGGATATCAACGATTCTAAAACAGCTTCGGCCTCCTTGAACCTGTATTTGCCGACCATGGTGTTTAGTTCATCAATCCCTGTTCTGTATTGCCCGGGCCAGGCAAATTCATTGATTTTTTCAAGCACCTTTTTTGCAGGTTTGGGCTGGTGTATGCCGATGTGGGGGGCAAGGGCCTGGAGGAGTTGCAATAACTGCCCGGGCTCGCCGGTTTTGCGGGATCCTGGGGCACTTGGGGGGTCATCTGCCCCGGGCAGGTGGGACAGGGATTTTAAAACCGTCCCAAGTTCCATGTTAAAGTTTCGGTGCAGTGTTTTATTTTGATTTGAATCCAGGTCCGATATCAGACCGGCTTCCAGAGCCGCGGCAGCCGTCTGAAGCGCCTGGGCGCCGATGGTGCCGGCAAGTCCTTTAACGGTATGGGCGATGCGGACGGCGGTTGACTGATCCTGGGCCTGGATTGCTTTCTCAAGTGCGGCTATTGTATCCTGGTTTTCACAATGAAATTTTGCAAGTATTCTGATGTAGCGCTCTTTTTTTTGACCCATCCTGGCCAGTCCCTGGGCCGAATCAATGCCTTTTAAGACGGGAAGGCCCGGTTCGTCGGCTTGTCCAGCACCGGTGTTTGGTTTTTTGCTTTCCCGCTTGCCTGGCGTTATCCATTTGACCAGGACCTTGAAAAATTCTGACGGATTAATGGGTTTGGTCACGTAATCATTCATTCCGATGGCCAGGACCTCCTCTTTGACACCACTCATGGCGTCGGCGGTCATGGCAATGATGGGCGGCTGTCCCGCCCCAAGATTAAGAGTGCGAATGTGCCGGGTGGCAGTCCGTCCATCCATTACCGGCATCTGCAGATCCATGAGCACGGCATCAAAGGCTTTGGCGGACACCATTTCCACTGCGATTTGTCCGTTATCCGCCACCTCAACAAAAAAACCCTCCTGTTCAAGCAGTTCCACAGCCAGTTCCTGATTTATTTCATTGTCTTCCACCAGCAGCAGTCTGGCGCCCCGGATATCGTCAAAATTTTTCGGCAGGTTTTCCGATCGTTTGACCATGTGGTTGACCGCATCTGATTCTCGCCGGCCAAAGGCCGCCATGACTCCGTCAAAGAGCATGGACGGCGTCAGCGGCTTGAGAAGAATGGTTTTTATGCCCAGTTTGCCGGCCTGCTCCGTCACATCCTGCCGGTCATTGCCCGTCACCATGATGATTGGGGGTCTGCTTTTCAGTCCTGCATCCTGGATAATATGCCGGGCTGTCTCAATGCCGTCCATATCCGGCATCTGCCGGTCCATGAGTATTAAATCATATTGGCCGTTCTGCTCCTGTTCTGCCGCTTTGACCATCTCCAGGGCGGCACGGCCTGAAAACGCACTCTCCACATGGAAAGAGAATGCCTCCAGATAACCTGCCATGACATGGCAAAAGGTCTGATTGTCGTCCACCACAAGGGTTTTCAGGCCATTTAATGCGTCGGGGATAAACTGTGTCGGTGTTTCCATATCAGTTCTGTCAAATCTGGCTGTGAACCAGAATGTGGAACCTTTGCCCGTCTGGCTGGTGACCCCGATGGTGCCACCCATCATTTCACTTAGCTTTTTGCAGATGGAAAGGCCGAGCCCGGACCCACCGTAACGCCGTGTGGTGGAGGTGTCTGCCTGGTGAAAGGATAGAAACAGATTGGCCTGCTGGGCCTGATTTAAGCCAATGCCTGTATCCCGTACTTCAAACTTAAGCATGGCTTCATGGGGCTGAACGTCGACCCCGAAAATGCAGATTTCAATTTCCCCTGTTTCGGTGAATTTAACGGCATTATTGGCCAGATTAAGCAGAATCTGTCCTAATCTCAGGGGATCTCCCCTAAGAAGAACCGGCAGGTTCCTCTCCATGTTGAATATCAGTTCCAGACCCTTTTCCCGGGTTTTGGCAGACACCAGCCCCGACAGGTTGTGCAGGATTTCGTTGAGGTTAAAATCAATCTTTTCGATGGTCAGTTTGCCGGCTTCGATTTTGGAAAAGTCAAGAATATCATTGATGATGCCCAGAAGATTGAGGGCTGACTGGTGCATTTTTTCAATGTAGTTCCGCTGTTTGGGATTCAATTGTGTTTTCAGGGTCAAATGGCTCATGCCAAGGATCGCATTCATGGGGGTGCGGATTTCATGGCTCATGTTGGCCAGGAAATCAGATTTGGCCCGGGTGGCTTCTTCTGCCATGTCCTTGGCAGTTATGATTTGTTGCACGGCTTTTTTTCGCTCCGTGATATCCATCATCCATGCCATAATCCCCTGTTCGCCGTTGTTGCGCGCAAGAAAGCTGACCATGACATCCAGGATGCCCCCTGTGGCGCTGTACATCTGAAGTTCCTGATTGAGCACCGGCTGGTCTGGGCTCAATCTTTTCACCAGCTCGTCCCGCTTCTCAGGATTGACATAGAGATGGGAATATTGTTCTCCCTCTTTCACGCCAAACATCTCCACAAATTTGGGATTGCAGAACCCAATCACCCCCCGGGTTGACGATGTGATGGCCACAGGGCTGTTGTCCAGAATTCGCCGCAGGTTTTCCTTTGATGCATTCAGGGCTTCCTCTACTGCTTTGCGCTCGGAGATATCTCTCAGGGACGAGATCACTAACAGGCCGGACCTGCTTTGTATGGGACTTAAGCTGATCTCCACGGGAATAAGATTCCCGTTTTTTGCACGGGCCGTTTGCTCTATGCTGAATCCCATTTTTCTTCTGGTATCCCTGGCGCTGAGAAATTGGGACTTCACCTCCTGCATACAGGTGTCTGCCTGTTCCGGAAGCAGCATGTCCACACCTGCGCCCAGAAGTTCGGACCGTTCATACCCCAGCAACAGCTCGGTTTGGGAGTTGATCAGAACTATTTTGCCGTCTTCATCACAGGCCAACATGGGATCCGGTGCCGATTCCAGCAAAGCCGAAAACAGTTCCTGGTTCTCTTTAAGTTCCAGAGTGCGCTCTCCCACTTTTTCCTCAAGTTCTTCTTTTGCAGCTTCAAGGGTTTTTCGGGTGCGGTCTCCCAGGACCAGGACCAGAAGAACGGACAATACAGAGAGCACCAGGGTAACCCCGAGAATGATAAAAACGGCCAATCGGATTTTATGAAATCCGGCCATGGCCTCTTCAATGTCTATCTCTGCCGTAATGCCCAGGTCCAGGTCCGGATTCCACAGCCAGGCACCGAACACCGGTACCCCCCTGTAATCCAGATATCCCTGCATGTTTTCTTTTATTGGCAAGTCCCTTTGTACAATGTACTGGCCTGCCATCTGGCTGCGAAGCTGTATGGCATGTTCTGCCATATGGGTCAGGGGCTGTTCAGGGCGCGGCACTCTGGGGTGAAACCCCCGGGTCATATCCCCGCCCGGATTTCTGAGGTATAATGTCAACGCACTTGACTCATTTGGTTTTAATAGTCCGATCTCCTTGAGCTGATCATCGAAACGGCTGGGGGTGATCATCCTGCCGGTCCGGTCAAAGGCATAGATGTCGTCTGTGGCCCAGCGGCCCGGAGATCGCGTAAATTGTGCCAGATTTTTTCGGGCGTCGAACATAAGCGCGATAACGGCGATGATATCATTTTCCGGGGTGACCACCGGACTGATGACCAGCATGTCGGATTTTGTTTTTGATTCACTGCTGTTACCGGCTGTTGTCGTCGGGGGAATGAAAAGGGTTTCTCCCGAAAAGGCCCTTTCCAGGCGGCCCGGGTATTCCATGGTTGCCGGATGTTGCGTTCCGATCTGTGCATTGTCGTGGGAGCTGATGACCAAACGGTCCGGGCTGATAATGCAAAAACCGGTGTAGGAAAATCCTTGTCTGTTGGCGGCAAAAAAGGTCCGGGCATCTGCCTGGACCAGGGATGCCGTCATCTGTTTTTTTGCGTCATAGTCCCATAGCAACTGCCGGGTAATGGCCACAAGCGTCGGCTGGGTGCCCAGGTGACATATGGATCTCCTTCGATCCGTAAGCCACATATCTGTCCGGTCCTGGGTTAAAGCCAGCAGAAGGCGCAGGTGGGCGGCCATGTCTTTTATTGTGGAATTTCGGGTGTTCTCCATCAGCCCCCATCCCAAACCCGAGATTGTCAGCACAAAGACAGATAGTCCCGCAACAATCAGGCTGCGGAACAAAGTGGTGCCGAATAGAGCCGCCGCCCGTTTCTGTCGCATCACCCGGGAAAGGATCAGCAGCATAAGAAGGATGGTGCCTGAAAAAATGGCAATCAGCATGCCAAGGGTTTTTAATGTGATGGTTTCGACCGGTGCGGTAGGGGATTGGGGTTTGCCGGATGGGCTGACGTAGTGACTGATGATGGATTGTTTTTGGGAATCAGGGATGGCATTCAAGGTTTTTTCAAGGATCGCCGTAAGTTCCGGCAGGTTTTTGGGTGTCCCGATGGCAAGCACGGACCCGGGTTTGTTCAGTCTGCCATGGAACTTCAGTGTGGCCATCACTTCCTTTTCCATAATATAAGCCGCAACAGCCCGGTTGCCTGCATAGGCATCCGCTTCCCCCCTGGCCACGGCATCCAGGGCCAGGGCGGTATCAGGGTAGATTTTTATTTTAAC
This sequence comes from uncultured Desulfobacter sp., assembly GCF_963665355.1. GTDB lineage: Bacteria > Desulfobacterota > Desulfobacteria > Desulfobacterales > Desulfobacteraceae > Desulfobacter. The sequence continues at coordinate 203,471 of NZ_OY762229.1, read as the reverse complement.
ATCTGGATAATTCCGCCTGAAATAGGTGACATTGTAAAAACCCTTTTCCAGGGCCACAGTCTTTTGTGCCAGTTCGTTTTCAGATCCATAATACGCTCCGTTCCTTGGGCCCACAATGACATGGGGAATGTTCAGATACTGGCTTGTAAAATTTAAAATTTTTTGCCTGTCAGGCCGGGGGGTGATGTCCATGACGGCATCCAGTTCACCCCGGATCACTTTTTCCAGATTTTTTGCAAAAGGACCCGGCACCACTGTCAGGCGCCCCCCCAGTAAGGCGTTCATTGCCTGGATATAATCAACGCCGATACCGGCCGGGACACCTGTGCTGTCAATAAAGTCCATGGGCGGCCAGGCGTCCATGACGCCGATTTGAATTCGGGGATGCGCTGTGAGCCACTGAACCTCTTTGTCTGTAAGGCCGGGCAGAGATTTTGCCCAAACCTGCCAAGGAAGCGTAAAAAGTGCGAGTATGACCAGATAGGTGATAAGGTTTTTTATTTGTCCTATATCGGGCATGAATGGGTTCCTTTGCCCGGTTTCAGGCATTGCCTTCTGCGGTGAGGGCTGCTTTTTCTTCCTCGGAGTCTGCCAGGGTAAAGGCAATTTGTAAAAACTGGTCCTTGATGATCAAAAGGTGTTCAACCATTAACGGATCAAAATGAGTACCACTCTCCTTTGTTATAATACTAATGGCCTTGGCATGGCTGAAGGGTGGTTTATAGACCCTTTTGGAAATCAGGGCGTCGTAGACGTCTGCAATGGCCATCAGCCGCCCGGAAACAGGGATTCCTTCCCCTTTAAGGCTGTTGGGATATCCTGATCCGTCCCATTTTTCATGGTGGGTATAAGCGATCTGCCGGGCATACTGCATAAATGAATTATCCCCCAGTTTCTCTTCAGCCACTTTGAGGGCATTTCTGCCGTAAATCGTATGGTTTTTCATTTCAGCAAACTCTTCATCGGTGAGTTTGCCGGGTTTAAGAAGGATGCTGTCCGCCACCCCGACTTTGCCTATATCATGGAGAGGTGCTGAGTTGTAAAGCAGGTCAATCACCTCATTATTCAGGGTTTTTTCAAATTCGGGTGTGTTTTTAAGTTGATGTGCAAGAGTCTTGACATAGCGCTGGGTTCTTAAAATATGGCCGCCGGTTTCAGGGTCCCGGGTTTCTGCCAGACTGGCCAGGCTGTATATGGTCACTTCCTGGGTCAGCGCCAGTTCCTTTGTTCTCAAATCCACCAGTTCCTGGAGATGGTCCTGGTGTTTTTTCAGCTCCAGCTGGTTGGATACCCGGGCCTTGACCAGCTCGGAGGAAAAGGGTTTGGTGACGTAATCCACCGCCCCCATGGCCAGTCCTTTGGCTTCGTTCTGTTCATCGGTCATGGCAGTTAAAAAGATCACGGGGATATCATGGGTGGCCGGGTCGTCTTTCAAACGCCTGCACACCTCATAACCGTCCATGCCGGGCATCATGATATCAAGAAGTATAAGGTCCGGTTTGTCTTCGGCCACGTTTTCCAGGGCAGACTCCCCGTCCATGGCGACCCGGATGTCGTAATCGTCACCCAGTGTGTCCATTAATATATCAACATTGGTTTCGGTATCATCCACCACCAGAATGGCAAACTCTCTGTTCTCTTTCATTGCAGGCCTCCTATTTTTTTGGGGCTTCAGGCGTTGTGTCCATTCAGGATTTGAAGCTTTTTGTAAACAGCCTGGGAAATGGGCAGTATTTCTTTAAATTTATAGCGTCCGGCAAGGTTGGTGATCTCCTGGATATCGTTCAATAACTCCTCGGGCCATCCCAGGGTATTGATTTTTGCTGCACATAGTTTCACCTGTTTGGCCTGACTTTTTTTCAGCAAAGGAATCAGTTCTTCAATGCATTGAATCAATTCGTCAGTATCCGCGACCGGGTAAGCGTTATCCGTTGGTGTTGCTTCTTCTTTGAGCATGGCCAGTCCCTTTTGAACCACGGCCATTTCCATGTTAAACTGTTCCATCTCTTCCCTGGAAAGTAACATCTGGTCCGGCGAAGGCTTCAGGCCGGCCTCAATAACCTGTGCCGCAGCCTGAAGGTTTCCGGCCCCCAGATTTCCTGCTACACCTTTGATGGAGTGGGCCAGGCGCCGGGCTTGTTCAAGGTCGTTGTCTTTTATCAAGGACGATAATCGTTCAGCCGCATCCCCATAGTCCCTTCGGACTTTTAACAACAGTCGCTTATACAGTATTTTGTTGTTGTTGATCCTGTCCAGTCCCTGGGCCATGTCAATGCCGGGCAGCCACTGGGGCAGGTCATCTGTCGTCTGTATTTCCGGTGGGGTTCCGGGCTGACAGGTAACCGGAATAGTGGACGAGGTATCTATTTTTTCAGGTTTTATCCATTGAATCAAAGCATTGAATAACTCCGGCGGATTGATGGGCTTGGTAACATGCTCCTGCATGCCTGCTTTTATACTTTTTTCACGGTCACCGGACATGGCATGGGCGGTCATGGCAATAATGGGAAGTGTGTCAGCTGATTTGACTTTCCGGATGCGTTCTGTGGCCTCCATGCCGCCCATCACCGGCATCTGGATGTCCATCAAAACCAGATCATATTTTTTTCCAAGGGCCGCCTGAACTCCTTGTTCCCCATTGCCGGCCACATCAACAATCAGACCGGCTCCCTCTAAAATTTCCACGGCAATTTCCTGGTTGATCTCATTGTCTTCCACCAGAAGTATCCATGCCCCGCGGATATGGTCAAGTTCATCGTGATTGGGGTGATCCTGCCGTGATTTGATTTGAACCCCGCGTCCAAAGGCGACCATGATGGCATCAAACAGTGCGGACAGGGTGACGGGTTTGACAATTATGCCGTTTAACTTTACCCCCCTGGAATGCTCAGTGGCTTCACTGCGGTCATAAGCTGTTGCCATAATGATTTTGGGCTTTGGTTCAAGGCCTGGTAATTTAATGATGTTCTGGGATGTCTGTATGCCGTCCATGCCCGGCATTTGCCAGTCAATGAGCACCACTCGAAACGGATCGGTCTTTGAGGCGCGTTGAATCAGATCAATGGCGGTCTGGCCGTTGGATGCGCTTTCGGTCCTGAATCCCATGGACCCCAGATATGATTCAAAGATTTCCCGGGCCGTGGCATTATCGTCCACCACCAGAACACGCATTTGATGAAGCTGGTCATCGATTTCAACCTGTTTGCAATAGACATTGCTGTCGGCAATCCCAAATCGTGCTGTAAAATAAAAGGTTGAGCCTTTGCCATGCTCGGACGAAACACCAATGGTTCCATCCATCATTTCAGCCAGCCGTTTTGAAATGGTAAGCCCAAGGCCTGTTCCGCCATATCTGCGGGTTGTGGAGGTGTCGGCCTGGGAAAACGCCTGGAACAACATGCTTTGCTGCTCTTGTGTCATTCCGATGCCGGTGTCCTTAACGCAAAATTTCAGCAACACACTCTTGTCATCCCTCCGGGCAATGTCGCATGTCATGACCACTTCACCCTTTTCCGTGAATTTAGCGGCATTTCCGGCCAGGTTCACCAGGATCTGTTTCAGGCGCAATGGGTCGCCCGTCAGCATCTTGGGCAGATTCGGGGCAATTTTGACAAGCAGCTCCAGTCCCTTTTCCGATGTCTTGACCGCCGCCAGATCCGAGGCTTGCGACATGATGGACTCAATGGAAAAATTCACCATTTCCATATCCAGTTTGCCGGCTTCGATTTTGGAAAAATCCAGGATATCATTAATCAGGCCCAAAAGGGCATTGGCTGCCCCGTCAATTTTGGTTAAATAATCTGTTTGCTTAGGGGTCATTTCGGTTTGAAGTGCCAGATGCGTCATGCCGATGATGGCGTTCATCGGTGTTCTGATTTCATGGCTCATGTTGGCCAGAAAATCACTTTTGGCCCGGGTGGCGGATTCCGCCTGCTTTTTGGCTTCATCAAGATCGTCCATGATATTGAGCATGGCTCGTTTGGCCCTGGCAAGTTCCTCCACCTGTTCCTTAAGTTCCAGGGTGGCCATGTGGGTTTTGTGCTGGGCGGTTTTCAGTTCCCGATTCTTTTTTACCAGGTCATTGATCAGCTCTTCTTTGAGCGGCCTTCCCAGCATCTCCCGGGTTTTTTCAATCAGGAGCTGGGACAGATGAAAGTCCGGATCAGGCAGTGCTTTGACGCCGGTAAACCATGTCTGCTTTTGATCTGTTCCGGATACTTCACTGTGGTCGAAATAATTTTTTGCAAAAGGTTCTTTAGCAGGGTCAAACGGTTGGACCTTGATGCGTATGGCATGGCCGTATTCCAGGCTGTCCAGTTCTATGGCGGCTTGTGTTTTTTTATCTTCAGACATATTGTCCCAAGAGACCAGTTCTGTAAAAACAGTTGCGAATCGGGCGGCCTGAATATCGTTAAAACCAAGCCAGAGTGACATGTTGTAAAGTTTGAGCCCTATTTGTTTCAAACCTGATTTTGTGCCCAGTGAAAAGTTTGCAAGTTCGATCATATTCCGAACCTCAATGCAATGCATGACATATCATCCGTGCCTTTCCCAAGGAGTTTGATGAAATTGTTGCAGATCTCCTTTGCCCGTCCCGTGGTGATTCTCGGATAGGCATGGGGATCAAAGTGCTCCTTTATCCCGTCCGAGGTCATAACCAGAACATCGCCGGATACCAGACGGGTCTGGTCCTGGACAGGGGAGGGCATGATGTAGCCGATCACCCCGTCTTTTGTAACAAGGGATTCCTGTTTTGTGCCAAATAGTCGCAGATGAATATTACCCATGCCTGAATATTGAAGAATACCGGTGGTCAAATCCAACCTGCAGACCGCGGCCACGGCGCCACGGGTTCCTCTTAGATACTCATGCATGCCGTTGATAATGTCGGTGAGATGCTTTGTATAATTATGGTCCAGGTAATCCTTTGAAAGCAGCGCCTCCCGGGCCGCAGGCTTTCCATGTCCCAGCACATCAACCAGGGCCAGGAAACAAAAATTGTCGTACATCTTGATTAATCCTGTGTCTCCGCACTCGTCGGGCTCTCCGCTCAAGGCTTTTTTTTCAATGTGAAAATCAATGATCTGCCCGCTTGGTTCCATCAACTAATCCATCCATTTTATGGCTGTTATCCGGGTGCCTTCGCCGGGGGCCGATTGAATCTGAAATTCATCCATAATCCGTTTGACACTGGGCAGGCCCAGTCCAAGTCCGTTGCCGGAGCTGTAATTTTCTTTCATGGCCTTGTCCATATCACTGATGCCCGGCCCCTGGTCCTGGGCATGAACTTGAAATCCTGCCTTGTCTCCATTGTGAATGACATTTAACGTAACTTTTCCCTTTTGGGCATACCGGATGATGTTGGTGGATAATTCAGACACCGCAGATGCAATTAAATACTGTCTTGTGGGGTCAAATCCCATCCCTGCCAGCATTTTTCTAGCCGTGAATACCACCTGGGCGTTGTCCGACGGTTCATACAGTTCAAAGGTTGCCTGCTCATTCAAACTTGTTGTGGCATTTGTCATCGGTATTAAAATCCTTTTGGCCAGGTTCCATTGGCACGATTTAACATGGCATGATTTGCTAAAATTTCCAGGGCATCATCTGTGTTTCGTGCGGTCAAAATGTCATCAAAATTTGTGTCAAAATCCACCAATGAGGCTGCCACACCCGGTTGAAAACCTGATAGAACCGTGATTGTCCCCATCACGGCAATGGCTTTGGCCATATCTTTAAGGATAAAAAATTCTTTGGTGCTTAGAATCGTTACCTCCGATAAATCAATGACCACGCCTTTGGCCGTGTCCTGTCTCAACCTGTTCAGGATCGCGTTGCCTGTTGCAAAGATACCGCTTTCATCCGAATAGTTGTGTATGGATGCAATCATGAATTCACCCACCTGATGAAGGGCTGCCCCGGAATGTTTTAACTCTTTACCCATTAATTTTAACCTTTTGGCCGGACCTCTAAATCCATCAGTTTGAACGCATCTGAAAGCGCGTCCTTCAGTGTGGAGTTGGTGGAGATCTCCCCCAGTTCGATGCCCAGTTGAACCAGTGTTTGTGCAACTGCAGGTGAAATGCCGGAAATAATACAGCGGCAGCCCATCAGCTTGGTGGCTTTGGCGATTTTAATCAGATGATTGGCCACAGCCGTATCCACGGCCGCCACGCCCTGGATATCCAGGATGATCACCTTTGCCGCAGTTTCCATGATTTTTGTGAGCATGGTATTCATCATCTGCTGGGCCCTCAGGGAGTCCACTACCCCCACCACCGGCAGGATGACCACCCTGTCCCACAGTTTTATGGCAGGGGTTGAAATTTCCATGATGGTCCGGCTCTGCTCTTTAAGTTTGTTCTCCTGGCGGACCCGTTCTGTGATATCAAGGATATATTCAAGCCCTCCCACAATATTTCCCTGATCATCTTTCATGGCTGCGGCGGTGTATTCAATGGGAATATATCTGTCGTTCACTTTCATCTCATTGCGGGAGGTGACCGTCTGTCCCCCGTCCATCACCTGCGTCATCCGGCACTCATCCGTGCCGCAATGCCGGGATTGAAAAACCTCCCGGCATGGCATTCCCTGGATTTCTTTCCAGGATTTGCCTAGTATCTTTAGTCCCGCCCTGTTAAGAAATATGACTGCCATGCCACGGTTGACCGCCATAATCGGGGTGGGGATCTGCTGGAGAATGTTTACTGCCAGGGTCCCGTCAATTTGACCAATGCCCGGATTGTTCATCAGACGTATCTCCTTTGGTTGCTGTTTGTTGTTACGATGTTCAATTACCTGACGATATATTTTTCTTGTTGTCCCGTTTGCTTTAATAGAAGATTGACCTCTGCTTTAAGATCGATCATTTTTTCCTCCCGGTTTATTGCCATCTTGTAAAATCGTTCCAGCTCCTTTAAATTTTCATGAAGCGCCGTGCGGGTTTTTATTTCCTCGGTGATATCATCCATCGCCCATATAACACCTTTGTTCAGATCTATTGGGTTTCCGTTATCAAGGGATTTGCCTGAAAGCGAACACCAGACCGTTGTGCCGTCCTTTTTCTTTAGCTGATACTCCATCTGGACCTGTTCACCCTTATCCAGCGTGGCGTGGCATTTTTCAATGAACACATGGTGGCTTTCGCAGTTAAGGTGTATTTGCGCAAGATCAATGCCGCACATCTGTACGGGTGAATCATACCCCAGAATCTGGGCGCTTCGTTCATTGCAGCGTTGAATCTGGTTGGCAGAATTCAGTAAAAAAAGGCCCACATGGGTGTTGTCAAAGATCTGCTGGAGTTCAGCACGAATCGCGTTGACAGTTTCCCGGGCGTTCAAACGGTCCGTGATATCCCGGATGGTGCCTACGGCATACCAGTTCTCCCCGATCTGGAATGAAGATACACCGACTTCAACTGGAAAGGTTGTTCCGTCGTTGTGTCGGGCGGTAATCTCCTGCAGTTTGCCAACCACGGCTCCCCGGCCGGTTTTTGCAAACCGCATCAGGCCCTCATTGGCCTTTTCAATGTATTGTCCCGGTGCAATCAAACCATGCATGTCCCTGCCCATGGCATCTTCCGCTTTAATTCCGAACAGATTTTCAGCGGCATGGTTCCAGTACATCACTTTAGCGTTTTCATCAATCATCACCAGACCGTCATGGATGGCTTCGCTCATGGCCCGGGTTTTGCGCTCATTTTCCACCAGACGCTGCTCGGTTAATTTCCTTTCCGTCACTTCCCGGGATAATTTACGGTTCCAGTAAAGGACAAAGCCCCCGAAAAACAAGGTCCCGGCCATCACCTCTAAAATCAGCGAATAATCAACACCTTTTTCATAATGTACGCTGATATGGCGATTATAAATTTTTTGGTGCTCCTGATCTGCCATGGTATCCAGAACTTTGTTAATGATTGATACGGCCGCAGTGTATTGGGGATCCACCCCGATACAGTGCTCAAAAATGTAATCTGTTTCTCCGGCAATCTTGAGATTGGTTAATCCATTTTCCTGGATGCAGCTGGTGACAACCGCCATATGGCCCACAAATGCAGATACTCTGCGGTTGGCCAGCAGCAGAAGGCCGGATTTGACATCGTCGGTCTCAATAAGCTCTATCTCTGGATAGTTGTTTTTCAGGTAATGATAACTGGTGTAACCTTTTCCCACGGCAACTTTGCGGTTTTTCAGCTGGGACACATCGGATGGGGCGGTCGCATTGTCCAGGGTGACAATCACAAGGGGAAACCGCACAAAGGGTTTGGAACGAAGTATGGGTCTGTCAATTTTATCTGTTTTCGCCAATGCCGGGACCACGTCGATATCCCCGTCAATATACTTTTTAAGAACCTGCTCCCAGGTGTCACTTTGGTAAAATTTAAACCGAAGACCGCTGCGCTGTGTGATCAGATCCAGATAATCAGCGATAATGCCGTCAAATTGATTGGTGCCGTCAACAATTGACATGGGTTTCCAGTTGACTTCACTGAAGGTCAAAGGCGCATGGTTGGCCAGGAACAGTTTTTCTTCCTCGTTTAATACAACCTCTTGGGATTTGGTTGAATAAAACCGGTTTTCCTGCCTTGGAATCCATCGGCTTTCAATTTCGGCCAGTTTATTTTGCCCGATGGCGGCAAACCCTTCATTGATCAGATCCAGCATTTTTTTATTTTGCTTTGCAACCCCTGCATGGATGGCATTGTTCATCACGCTCTGGGATCCTTTTTTCAACCTGCCGGACAGGCCCATACGGTTCAGATCTGCTTCCACAGTCATGGTTTCATGAAGAATGGCTGCAACATCTCCTTTCAGAAGGGAAAAGATCATAGCCTCTCCATCGCTTTGAGGCACCGTGTTGATTTTGGGGAAATACCGGGTCAGATAATCTGCCTGATAAGAACCTGCCAGTGCCCCGACCCTGTAGTCGGCAAGATCCTTCAAGGAAAAATCCGGGGTGGACTTTTTGAAATACAGGGCGGTCTCAGACCGGTAAATAGGAATTGAAAAGTCCATCCATTGAGATCTTTCATCATTCTTAAATAGTCCTGAGTGGATATCTGCTTTTGCGTTTTTTACCGCGTCGACGCTCTCCTCCCAACTGGATGGACGAAATGTAATCGGGGTCCGGGTCTTCTCACTCCATAACTGCCACATCTCCACTAAAAGTCCGCTGGGGTCTCCTTGTGTATCCATCATTGTCAGGGGCGGGCAGTGCCTGTCCATCGCAATGATCAAAGTGTCGGTATCTGGTTTTTTTTGTCCGGATGCCCATTCCCTGGCAATATGCCGGGACTCATGGCTTGTGATCTGGTTCATGCCCGCCGTGATCATCCTTAACAGTTCGGTGCGTCCTTGTTTTACAGCAGGAAAAAAATCGTTGTTCTGAAAATGGAACGGCACACAGTCTGTACTGTAAACAACGGTTATTGCTTCCGGGACTTTTTCCCATGCAAAAAGGGCTGTCTGTAAGCAAAGAAGAAAAGTAAAAACCCAGACGAACCGCCATCGCCACAGTCTGAACGAACATCTTTTCCCTTTGAGTTCAAACATCATGTTTGCCATTCTCGATTAAAAAGGATGTGAAATAAAATCGAACGGTTTTGATATTACCAATATTACTTTCATAACATCGGGGTCTAAATCTTTCAACATCAAAAAAGGACGGGCATGCCGGTAAAATGGGATGTGGAAATCAGGATCAATCAGGTGGTCATGATATAATAACTGCTGGCGTTATGCGCTGCCGGATTTAACTGGTGCTGCGTTTAATAGTCAGTTCCTTGAAAAGAGTCACTGAATCAGCTTTGGTCCACAGACCCACATGGCCTTCCAGGCCCCGGTCAGGCTCGTATTCCACCATCAGCCCATCATCAAGGAAGGCCTGGATGCAGCGCCCACGTATTGTCACGCCCAGCCGGTACCACACGTTTCCGGCCACGGGGGTGTCGATATTCGCCCGCTCAACGCGCTTGCCGTTTTTGAATTCGAATAGAACCGCGTTGCCCTCCAGCGTATTGACACGAAAGACGAAGTAGTTGCCAAAGTCGCGGATGGCAAAGGCCAGACCGCCGGCCTGGTCGATGGTGCCGGACAGCGGCTTGACCTTCACCGTCACGGTGCCCCCGGTCATGGTGCTGTCCTTGGCAATGGCCAGAGGGAAGTAATGGTAGGCACCGATGTTGTCCATCATTTCCCGGTAGCGCTTGCCCAGCAGCCGGGTCATGGCCTGGGATACGCCGGTGGTTATCCAGGAGGCGAAATGGGAACCGTCCTGCAGCACCCCGCCTGGTTCCATTTCCGAATTGCTCTCTTTCCAGTTCCCTGTGATCAGATAAAAGTCTTTGGGCGCGCCTTCGTGTTCTTTCCCAAGGACATCGTATTTACCCTGGAAAAAGGACTCGGTCAAAGAAACAGCCTGCTCCGGGCTGTTCATGGTCATGTCGAGCAATCGGCTGGTGCCCAGGAGACGCCCCAGCTGATCAAGGGCTTCCTCCATGGAGGCCTGCTCGAGCCGTGACAGGCCGGCCTCAATCAGATCCCCATTGACGCTGGTTTCAAAACCAAGCCGGCTGAGTACGGCGGCCATGTATTGAATCCGCAGGGAGCGCCCGAAATAGCCGCCCGCTCCGCCGGAGAACTGCAGGTTGATGTAGTTATATTCCGGATCAGTCCCACACAGGGTGTCCACAGTGGCGAAATGAGAGTTGAAGCGCAGGCTTAAGTTCATATAGTCGGCGGAGACCAGGGCATATCCGGCTTCACCCGCCATGAGGGACATGAGGTTGTGAGGATTCATGGCAATGGAACTTGTCCAGTTGACGCCCGGGTGGGAAATCCCCCGCCACAGGGCGCGGAAAGGCGCGCTGGTTACATCGTGGACATTGATGTCGTCGCATGTGGTCAACCCCCACCGCAGACCGTTGCCCAGGTCCAGGGCATAAAGTTGAAGCGGGAGGGTCGCCCTGAGACGCAACGCGCCACGCGGATGACCCGCGGATTTCCCGAAACGGAACATCTCGCGCACGGACATGTCGTGGCAATAGCGGATGATATCGTGAACCGTCCGGCACTCTTCCTGGGTGAACTGGGGAGAATCGGGCCCGGTGAGGTTCAGGGGCGTAATCCGGTCCAGCATGCGTTGCAACCTCAGGTGGAGCGAGCTGGCGAAAATGGGGCGCTTTACCGGCCGCATGGCCTGGGTCAGCTCCTCCACCACACCGTCGTAGACCCGCGCGCGGCTGGCCCACAGGGTGATTTCCTGTCCGTCCGTGAGGGTTTCGGTGGCGGATTGGGTGCCAAAGAGCGCAGGCACGCCAAACTCCCGGGCCACCGAGGCCAAATGGCTGGCAGTGCCGCCGACATCGGTGATAATGCCTTTCACCTTGCCCATCCAGGGGGTGATGGAGGTGGATGCCGCCCGGGCGACCAGGATTGTGTCCGGCTCAAGCCTGGGGATGGGATTGTCCGCCTCGGTGTTTTTAACCACCAGAACCCGGCCGGAGACAACACCACCCGCAGCGCACTTGCCTCCATTAATAAGCACGGGGTGACCCGGATAATCAACAGCAGGTTCGATTTCCGGCTCGGTTGTCTGTTCGCTCACCAGAAGAGGTCTGGCCTGCAGAATGTACACACGATGATCACCGTACACGGCCCATTCGATATCCATGGGGCGCTGGAAGCAATCTTCCAGAAGTTTGGCGTACCGCCACAGGTCCCTCAAAAATGTTGTTTCTGATGCGTTTGCCCCTGGGGAGGGAACATCTCCGGCCATTTCCAGAATTTTGAACCCGGATTTGGAGATCCGGTATATGCGTTGGGGGGAGGCCTTCCCGCCTACCAGGGTGTCACCAAGGCCATGTACGGCGCTGATACGGATGGTGTCCCGGTCTTCACCCACGGGATCGGCTGTGTAGAGCACACCGCTCAGGCGGGGACGGATCATTTCCAGGACCAGGACCGCCATGGGGGTTTCGCCATCATCCACGCCGTGGTGCAGGCGATAGGAGAGCGCCGGGGTGGAGTATTTGCTTGCCACCACCTGCGTGTAGGCCTTGGTCAGGTCTTCAATGGGCACGTCCAGGACCGAGGTGTATTGTCCGGCAAAGGAGATTTCTCCATCCTCGCCGATGGCGCTGCTGCGCACCGCCAGGCGGAAGCCGGCCGATGCGTCGCCGGCCAGTTCGGCTGCATCCTTTTCAATGGCGGTGCGGATAATTCCAGGCAACGGGGTGCCAAGGATCAGTGACCTGATCTCCCGTCCGGCGGACTCTATGGACGCCGGGTCGTCGGCAGTCAGTTGCGCCATGGCATCGTCGATCTTCTCCGAGAGACCGGTTTCGCGCAAAAACAGCCGGTAGGCGGAGGTGGTGATGGCAAAACCGTTGGGGACCGGAAGGTTTAACTCGCGCCGGGCCCGGGCCAGGTTGGCTGCCTTGGCGCCCACGGCCCTGTCGTGGGCGGACTCTATACGGGAGACAGGCAAGGTCAGGGCGTCCGTGGCGGCACGCAGTGGGGGCCTCAGTTCGTCCCTGAAATAGCGCAGAAGGCTTTGCAAAACTGCTGAAAGCCGTTCATACGGTCTGGACGACAGGCCGGACAGCGATTGAACCATCGCCTGGACCTCGGACAAAAGACCTGTGCATTTATGCTCCACCATCTGCGCTGTGAAGGGGCGGTTGTCATAGTAGGTTTGCTCAAGGTCTGTCATGAGGTTGATCGCCACGCGATTATGGTCCAGCAACGCCCTGAAATGATTATATCGAGCGGTCTGCTCCGGATCCATGGCAAAAAGAGGGCGGCAGGCATCGCCATCTTGAATTGATTTAAACCACACCACGTTGCACCTCCCTGGAAGATCGGGCTATCAACACCCTGGTTCAACCCCCAACAAAGCATGAAAGCCGACTAAGAGTTTATTGCACTTTCATCTAAAATTCAAGAATCAAACGACACCTTGCTTTGGGGTGCAAAGATAAACCCGGTGTCTGATATGGATTTTTGCCCGCTTAAACGATTATGATATGTTGCCAATGACGTTGTTTTTAGATAGAATGCCCAATAAGTAAGCGAGGTTGTTTCGTCCACCATCTTTTATATTAATTAAACTTTTTGCCGTAACAAACAGATCTGATTCGCTTCTAAATGTATTTTCCGCATGTGGCGGAAGCTTTTATGTAAGGTTCTAAGAACAGAAAAGGAGATCGTAATGGACGAGCTTGGAAATTTCGCCTCAAAAAGTTTCATTGAACAGGTCGAGCTGTTAGAGGATATCGAAAAAAAGAAGGAAGATGCTGCAATACCCGGGCTTGTCGAATTATGTAAAAAAAGTGATCCGTCAGATCAGGCAGCTGTCATGGCCGAAAATACACTCAGGTCCCTTTTGCTGGAAAACGAGGCGCAAACTGTAAAATGCCTTATGTCCGATCATGGGAATATTAAAAAAATCAGCTTACAGGTTTGTTGCCGCAAAAAATTTCCGTCCGCTGCTCCTGTTCTGCTTAAACTCTTTACGGATCTTATGTCAGAACAAACATCCGAAATGGCATCCGGTGAATTGATGTCCGATGAGTTGAATCCGCGTTATAAAGAAGGATTTGAAATCCTTTCGGCACTCGTTTTGATTCAGCCACCCGAAGCCCTTGGCATATTTCGTCAAAATCTGCACAACAAGGATTCGTTAATCGCGTCTTTATCCATTGAAGCTGTTGGAAAATATAATGATGTTGATTCCGTTGATGCGTTATGCAAAATTGTGGAGGAATCAGAGGCTGGGGATCGTTACGAACAGTGCGATCTCACTGTCGCCGGCGCCATTGATTCCCTGGCAATGATACATACCGACAAGGCATTATCCTTTCTGGCATCAAAAATTCACCACCGCAATCCGGTAGCCCGAAGAATCATTCATGCAGTGTTTCCTCGGCTTGGACCGGAAACCATCCGTTTTATCGCACCGTTTATCTACGAGGACAACACGGATTTAAAGATTATGGCAGTAAACCTGCTTGGAACCATTGGCGATAAAAAAGGGGTGGACTGCATTGAGGAGGCCATTGATAAAGGAATCGCCGACCATCCCAATGTCAAGTTTGCCGTGTATGAAGCGTTGGGTAAAATATTTTCAATCAGGAGCCTTGTTCGCCTTGTTGACGGACTTTTTGAGCAGGAGCCTTCATTACTGATTGCTGTGATTTCGTCACTGAATCATCAGATCAATCCAGGCGTGGTAAAAAAACTCAAAAATATGATCGATAAAGGTGACGACCAGTCTTCGCGGTTGATCAATGCCGTTGTTGCAGCAAGAGCGCTCTCCTTGTTTGAATCTTTGTATGAAGATCAGGCAATCGGTGACAAAATGGTTGACGTGATTATCAAATCAAGCGACAGGGGCTTTTGCGGCGCATTTTTAAAAAAGCTGAAATCCATAGACAGCAAAAGGGCAGAATCTGATAGGGATAAAATCAGCTCCGTCTCTTCGGTGCTGCTGAAAAAGAGGGTGCTTATCGTTGATGATTCAGAATCCATGCTGGCATTTTACCGCAGCATTGCTTCCGCCATGGGGCTTTCGGTCATAACGGCTGAAAATGGCCGAAAAGCATTGGATATACTGGAAGAGGACAAATTATTTGATCTGATCCTGACGGACCTTAACATGCCGGTCATGACCGGGATAGAACTAACCCAGAAAATCAGGACCGACCCTTCTGTGGAAAAAATTCCCATTGTGGTTGTTTCAACGGAATCCGAGGAGTCCCAAGAACAACTGGCTATAAAGATGGGTGCTGACGATTTTATGAAAAAGCCGTTCACAGCTGATCAACTTCAAGTTAAAATTAAAACACTTATTTGAAAAGAAACAATTTTGTAAATTAAAAATTAATGAGCAATGAGAATTCCGACTTGACAAAATAGTCGTTTGAGCTTCTTAATATAGGACAAAAATCAATGAAAATGCTGGAATCAAGGTCGCCTCTCGCACCATTCAGCACTTTTTCTAAATAACAGCCACGGGCTGACCTGACATATCACCCGCCAGGCCATAGCCCACAACGAAAGTTGAGAGATCTGCATAGGTTTCACAGACTTTCATATAACAGCCATGGGCTGAATCTGACATATCAGCTGCCAGGTTCAGTCCACTACAAAGTTTGAAAGATCTTGGTGAATTACTCAGTCTTTCATATAAAAACATAAGGATTGTCATGATTAGCGAGCAGCTTTTCGCATCGTTTCTTTTGGACCGATCCAAAGGATTTGACATAGCGGTTAACGCACTGAATGTCATTGAGGCAACAAACGTTCGCCCTATCCAGCCGGTTCCCGACAGTGCCACCTTTTTCGAGGGCTTTATGCGTCTTCGGGAAGATGTCATTCCGGTGATCAATCTAAAAAAACGATTTGGGCTTGATGAGACCGAATATGATGAAAATGCCCGGGTGGCGGTGGTTTCACTTGCCGGTTATCGCTTTGGTCTTCTCTTTGATGATATTTTGGATGTGCTGCGTGTGGCACCGGAGCATATTTTTGCCATCCCCCACACATTGCTTGCTAAAGATTGTTTGATTTCGGGTCTGATTCGCCAGGGCACAAGAAATCTGGAACTTCTGGATTTAAATCGGCTTTTTGACAATGAAAGCCTGTTGTCCCGGGCAGATACCGGCCAGGAGCAGGCCCAGGCGGAGAAACAGGAAAAGGTCTACCGCCGGTTTATTATTTTTACCTGTGGCGGTCAGGATTACGGTGTACCTGTGGAGAATGCCAAGGAATTGACCTATTGCGAATCAGTGGATGAAACATTTTGTCACGGTTGTATTAAAGGAGCATTGCGTCTTCGCGGCCGTACGATTCCTGTGGTTGACTCCTTTGTGCTGCTGGACAGGAAGAGCGATTCCAAACGAAATCTGGACGAAGACAATGAGAATCGGCGTATTTTGATCATAGACGCCACAGATATACGTTTTGGCATGATCATGGACAAAGTGCATCGGATTTTAACGGTGGGGACCCATGAAATTCTGCCCATGCCATTCCGGGAGCAGCAAAGTGTAACAGGTCTTTATGAAACAGACCAGAAATCAAGTATTATGCTTCTTGATGTCGATAAAATGATCCAAAATCATGTGGATACGCTGCAGTCCATGGCGCATATGAAAGACAGAAATGAAAACACAAAAGATGTGACAGGTGTTCACCATTTGATTACTGAAAATGGTTATCTGGTGTTTACTGTTGAGCAGCTTTTCGCAGTTCAGATCAGAGATGTTCAGGAAATTATCCCCCGGGGAACGGTTATGCCCATACCTTCCGCCCGGGGGCATGACACCGAGGTCATCAATTTACGGGGACTTGTGGTTCCGGTGGTGGACATGCGCCGTTTTTACGGATATCCGGATCGCAACAGACCCGGAGAGCAGTTGATCATCTGCAGGGCCGAGTCGGTGACCGTGGCTCTGGAGGTTGATAATATAAATACCATATATAAGCAGGAGAAGCACTTTGATTCCCCTTCCCTGAATGATCGGTTCCAGGCCACAAAAGATACGGTGGATCGTTTGATCGATCTTTCTGATCAGGAAGGCAGGCAAAAGCATGTATTAGTAATTAATATCCGCAATCTGGTTTGCAATCATTTAAACTGCGGACATCACCCAACTGCTGAACAGGACGTGTCTGCGGATTAACCTTCGGCAACCAACCATCAGAGGAGAAGTATTTTATCATGTCAAGTCCCAATAATGAGTCAGAAATGTTTAATCAGCAATGCCTTGAATTGATGGCTGACCCAGGTTGCGTGGTGGACAGGAATATGTCCATTACCATGGTGAACACGGCATTCTATGAAGCATTTGGCGTTTCAAAGGAACAAATCCTGAAAGGAGCAAAGTGCGAGGAAGTGATTTGCTCCCAGTTTTGCGGAACCAAGGACTGCCCTGTTTCCAAATCCAGGCGTGTTGGTAAGCGAACCAGTGCCGAAATATTGTTTAAAGGCAGTTCAGATACCTTTACCTGGTACGAATCCACCACTATTCCCCTGCCGGATGAAACAGAGAGCAGTCTGATTCTTTTGAGGGACATCACAGCGGTTAAAGGGTTGAAATATCGGTTATCCCAGATGGAGACCGACCTTAACGTCATTCCCACGCCCATAATGGAAATCGATACCCAGTTTACGGTTACGTATATGAATCCTTCGGGTGCGGCCGTGGCGGGTTTGACACCGGACGAAGCCCTGGGCAAAAAGTGCTATGATCTGTTTAAGACACCCCATTGCCGCACAGAGCAGTGCGCCTGTGCCCGGGCCATGAAAACGGATTCGGTGATCAGTGCCGAAACCATTGCCCGGCCCAAAGACGGCGTGATTATACCCATCAAATATACCGGTGCGCCCATCAAAGATGCCAAAGGTAATATCAAAGGGGCGTTGGAATATATCCTGGATGTCACCGAAGAGGCGGCCCAGCGCCAGATGGCCAATGAAAAGATCAACAATCTGAACATTATTCCCACGCCCATCATGGCCATTGACAGCGAGTTCACTGTGACGTTCATGAATCCGGCAGGATCGGCCGTGGCCGGCCTGACACCGGATGAGGCCATTGGCAAAAAGTGTTACGATCTGTTTAAAACGCCCCATTGCCGTACAGAGAAATGTGCGTGTGCCCGGGCCATGAAAACAGATTCGGTGGTCACCGCCGAAACCATTGCCCGGCCCAAAGACGGTGTCATTATCCCCATCAAATATACCGGTGCGCCCATTAAGGATGCCAAAGGCAACATCAAAGGGGCGCTGGAATATATCATGGATGTGACCGAGGAGGCGGCCCAGCGCCAGATGGCCAATGAGAAGATCAACAATCTGAACATTATTCCCACGCCCATCATGGCCATTGACAGCGAGTTCACTGTGACGTTCATGAATCCGGCCGGGGCGGCCGTGGCCGGCCTGACACCGGACGAAGTCATCGGTAAAAAATGCTATGATCTGTTTAAAACGCCCCATTGCCGTACAGAAAAATGCGCCTGTGCCCGGGCCATGAAAACGGATTCGGTGGTCAGCGCCGAAACCATTGCCCGGCCCAAGGACGGTGTGATTATACCCATTAAATATACCGGTGCGCCGATTAAGGATGCCAAGGGCAACATCAAAGGGGCGCTGGAGTACATTATGGATGTGACCCAAGAAGCGGCCCAGCGCCAGGCAGCCCAAGAAAAAATTGAAAACCTTAACGCCATTCCCACCCCGATTATGTCTGTTGATACCGAATTTACTATCACGTATGTTAACCCGGCAGGGGCGGCCGTGGTGGAACTTGAGGTGGATGAGGTCATTGGCAAAAAATGTTACGATCTGTTTAAAACGCCCCATTGCCGCACGGAAAAATGCGCGGTGGGCCGGGCCATGTTAGAGGACCGGGTTGTCTATGAAGAGACCATTGCACGCCCCAAAGAAGGGGTGATCATGCCCATCAAATATACAGGCGCCCCCATAAAGGATGCCAAGGGCAATATGAAAGGCGGTCTGGAATTTATTCTGGATATTACGGAAGAAGCGCGCCAGCGGCAGGAGGCTGCCGAAAAAATAGAAAATTTAAACGTGATTCCCCATTCCATCCATGCCGTGGATTTGAAGCACAACATTACCTATATTAATCCGGCCGGTGCGGAATTGCTCGGGCTTTCAGTGGAAGATGCCATTGGACGCAAATGCTATGAAGTGTTTGGCACAGAACGCTGCAATACGGAACAGTGCGGGGTGAGAAAGGCCATGCGGGAAGGTACTGTATTCACGGAACAAGTCACGGCCAATATTAACGGCAAAAAGATTCCGTTGAAAGTGACAAGCGTTTCGATCAGGGACGCCAAGGGTAATATGAAGGGCGGACTTGAATTCGCCGTGGATGTCACCCGGGAATCCCAGGTGGAGGGATTGATTAACGCGGCCGGCGAAGAGGTCTCTTCCCTGGTTTCAGATTCTTTGGCCAAAATGGAACATGCAAACACCAATGTATTGAACATGAATGCCACCATTGAAAAAGAAGTAAAGGATCTGGCAAAATCAATGGAAGTTATTCAGCTCATGATGAAATCTGCGGCTGAAATGGTCTCTTTGACAACCGATTCCAGCAAGATGGCCACAAGTGTGGCCCAGGATGCGGCTGCAGGAAAAAAGGCCGGCTCCGATGCCGGCAAAAAAATGCAGGCCATTAATCTGTCCATGGAAGGGTCCAACCAGATGGTGGCCAACCTGGTGAGTCAGTTGAAGAAAATCGGCAGTTTTGTGGGCATTATAAAAGACATTGCCTCCCAAACCAATCTTCTGGCATTTAACGCCGCCATTGAGGCTGCCCGGGCCGGTGATGCAGGGCGGGGCTTTGCCGTGGTGGCCGATGAAGTGCGAAAACTTGCTGAGAATTCATCCAAATCCGCAGTGGATATTGCCGATATTGTGAAGAAAGTGGAGGAAGAATCCCGGGATACCATAGAATCCATGAAAGATGGTATGAAAATGCTTGGCGAGGGAAGTGAGGTCATAAATAGTGCCCTTGAGTCCATGGATAAAATTTCCGAGGGCATTGTTGCGATCTCCAGCTCCATTGACCAGATCGATAAAAAATCCGAAGTCTTGAGTGATAACGGACAGGAGGTTCAAACCCAGATCCAGGGCGTGGTGACTGCGTCAAATGAAAATAAATCTTCTGCGGACCTTGTGGGCGGCTCCATTAACGAAACCATGGCTGCCCTTGAAAAGCTGGCCCAGTCCAGTAAAGAGTTAAGTGATGCAATCAGCGCGATGTGATGAGTTATGGCGTTTTACGGAAATTGTATATTTACGACACGGCTGTGCTTGAAAAAGCCGGCCGTGGCCGACCTTGAACTGATGGCTGAATGGAGCTGTGCTCCGGAAGCCAACGGCCTGTATCTTTCTGCCGAAAATCTTGATGTTGAACACTTGAGTCATCAGCTGAATTCCGGTGCCCTATGGAACGATAAAGAAAAGCGGTTTGTGATATGGTTAAAGGACGGTGAACCCATCGGATGCATTCGCTACTGGACGGTGTCCGGTCAGGTCAATACGGTTGTTGTCACCGTTAAAATTGCACGGGCAAGTGAACGCAGAAAAGGGTATGGTACAGAAGCCCAGAAATTTTTAATTAAACATTTAATGGACAATGAAAACATCCGTCAGGTGCAAATGTATACGGACATAAATAATATCTCCCAGCAGCGGTGTCTTGTTAAACTTGGATTTGATATGAAGGAAGCCCTTCAATACCAGGACCAGAAAATTATGCGGAACGGATTGCTCTATGTGTTGTCCAAGCAAAATTTTGAACGCCACCCCATTTACCGATACCACAATGAATAGGGCAACGATCGGTAGCGATGAGTGATTTGCGTACCGGCCTGGTGTTTGACCAGCGTTATCTACATCATTGTATTCCTTTGGCAAGCCTTGAAAATCCGGGCCGGATGCGAAGTCTTTACCTTACCTTAAGCCTGTCCGGATACACAGAACGCTGCAGAGTCATTGAACCGCGGGAAGCAAATATTGAAGAGGTTCTGGCAGTGCATTCCTCTTTTTACCTGGAGCAGATACGCAAACACGCTGTTAATCCTGATCCTTTTTCCTATGACAGGGATTCTTACCTGATGGAGGATTCCCTTGTCACGGCTCTACTGGCCTCGGGCGGGTGCATGAACCTGGCCGATAAGATCATGACAGGAGAACTGGACCAGGGATTTGCCCTTGTCCGGCCCCCCGGGCACCATGCCAGTACCGGACGGGGCATGGGATTTTGTATTGTAAATAATATTGCCGTCACTGCAGAATATTTAAGAAATACTTATGGATTGAGCCGTATTTTAATTGTGGATTTTGATGCCCACCATGCCAACGGAACTCAGGATATATTTTACGATACCAATGAAGTGATGGTGCTGTCTGTTCATCAGCAGGGTATTTTCCCTTTTTCAGGCAAGGTGGAAGAAACGGGTGTGGACAAGGGCCTTGGGTATACGATCAATGTGCCGGTGTATTCACAGTTTGGTGACTGCGAGTATACTTTTCTTCTCGGTCGGCTGCTCAATGCCGTATGTGCCCAGTATCTTCCCCAGATTATTTTAGTTTCAGCCGGATATGACGGGCATGAGGATGACAGTATCAGTCAGATTCGTCTGAGTACCGGATGGTTCAGGAGCATTGCCATGATGCTGCGCTTCCATGCAAAACAGGTGTGTGACAATCGCCTGCTTTTGGTCCTTGAGGGCGGATATAATCCCTGCTGTCTGGAGGCGTCGATCCTATCCACCCTGGACGGGCTTCTGGATAGAAAAGTGGAGCCGGTGGGGGTCATGCATGCCAGGCGTGCAGACCGGATTCTGATAGATCACCCGTTAAAGCAGTTTTGGACATTGTAATGTAGCATGGTTCAACTTGGTGTTGTTGATTGATTAGGAAATCAGAATGTTTGATAGAGAAGAGAAGGTGCCGGCGGCAGAATTGAACTCCTTGTTTTACGAATGCCGTCAATGTGGCGCATGTTGTAAGCGGTATAGAAAAGTGCTTCTTAAGCCGGAGGAAGCAGTATTTATAAAAAAAATGGGCGGTCATGTCGGCTTTGGTCTGTCCCTGAATGCATTGCGGAATAACGCCCTGGAAGAACTTTCAAAACAGGCAGAAGCCCAGGGCAAGATATATATGATTCATCCGGATCAAGCCGGTTGCGTCTTTTTGGAAAAACGCAACGATAAATATTATTGCAAAATCTACCACTACAGGCCAGAATCCTGCCGGGGATTCAGGTGTAACCTTGCTGACGGGTCTCTTCAAAATCTTTTTGGGACGGATGCCATGCATCTTTTGGGTAAAGACCGTTTCGGGTTGCCGTTAAAAGAGACATTACCCTGACGGAGCAGCCCAGGTGCCTGACCACCGGAAAAGCCGGGGGTATCTCCTGCTTTTTTACTTGCCAACCCGAATTAAATCCATAATATATGACATTTAATTCGGGAAAACAAAATGAAACAAAATATAAAAGGGGTGTTGTTCGGTCTGGCTGCCTTTGGTGCCTGGGGTTTTTTTCCGGTTTACTGGAAGCAGTTGCAGTCGGTCAATGCCTTTGAAATTTTATGTCATCGCATTGTCTGGTCCAGTATTTTTCTTGGGGGTATCATTGCCTGGCAGCAGCGATGGAATGAAGTGCTTGAAATTATCCAGAACCCCAGGGCTGTTAATATTCTTGTCATCAGTGGTTTTCTTGTGGGGTTCAACTGGTTTGTCTATATCTGGGCCGTGAACTCGGGTCGGGTGGTGGAGACAAGTCTGGGGTACTATATGAATCCCATGATTAATGTGGGCTTAGGCTATTTGTTGCTCCAGGAGCGGTTCAGCAAAATCCAGTGGAGCGCCGTTTTTTTTGCCCTTTCAGGTGTGATCTATGCCCTGGCAGCTTATGGCACGGTGCCTGTATTCGCCCTGGCTTTGGCATTCAGCTTTGCTTTTTACGGATTGTCCCGGAAAAAAATTGATGCCCTGCCCATTCCCATGCTCTTTATTGAAACCCTGATTCTGTTCATCCCGGCCCTGGCATACATCGGCTTCAGGGTCGCCATGGGCACCACGCCCTTTCTGGAGCAGGCTGCTCTCTCTGTATTGTGCATCGGCGCAGGTGTGGTCACAAGTCTACCTTTATTGTGGTTTGCAGCGGCCGTGAAGCGTTTAAAATTGTCCACCATCGGGATTCTTCAATACCTGGCCCCGTCCATTGCCTTTGTTCTCGGGGTATTCGTATACAAGGAACCCTTTTCCCGTCATAATCTGATTACCTTTGTCTTTATCTGGGCCGGGGTCATTCTGTATATATGGGATACGACCCTGCACAAAAAGAGTTGATCTCCACAATTACGTTATCATGATGGGGGGCATTGCGGCTTTGACAATGGTGGTTTTATGTTGTTCTTAATACTCTATTCAGGCGAATCCGTGCCGGGTTTGCCTCCAGGTCGAAAACAACATCCCGGACGATAATTTCCACGCCCCTTGATCTGGCCTTCATCAGTTTTTCAGCATATTCCGGGTCAATGTCGGCAGCAGGAGTAAGGTATGGGCGTCTGTGCGCTGGACAAGGAAGAAGAGAACCGCCCTGTTCCCGTCCGCAGCAAGGGCTTCAAGTTCCTGGATATGCTTTTGTCCCCTTGTGGTTACGGCATCGGGGAACATGGCTACCCCGTTTTCCACCAGGGTGCAGTTTTTGATTTCCACAAAACACGGGTTTGCGTGTTGATTTGCCAGCATCAAATCCAGACGGGTATGTGCGGATGTTTTGACTTCAGATTTTATGCGGCTGTACCCGGAAAGCTCCGGCACCAGGTTGTTTTCCACAGATTCTTTGACCAGACGGTTAGGCACAAGAGTATTAATGCCGATGAATGTGCCGTCAATCCGGGTGAGCTCCCAGGTGTATTTGAGTTTTCGTTTCGGGTTGGTGCTTTGTGATATCCATGCGTCAGCGCCCGGGCAGGCACAGCCTTTCATGGATCCCGAGTTCGGGCAGTGGGCCGTAACCACTTCGCCGTCTTCCAGTTCAATATCCGCCAGAAATCGTTTGTATCGCCTTAGAAATTTCCCCTTGATCAAAGGCGGAAGTTCATACCCTTTATACATGATGTGAATCACTTTTTAAGAATTGTTCCAGTTCAGCCAGATCAAGCCCGTTGCGGATCCCGAACCGGGTCAGGCAGAAATCATATTTCACCGGGTCGTCGGGGCTGATCCGCCTGAAACCTTCGGTGATCTGGGCGGCACATATACCGTCGGCGCTGCGGCGTTTTGTGAACCCAAGCATATGGCCGATTTTAAACATGTGTGCGTCCACGGGACAGGTCAGTGCCGCTGCCGGCACATTGGACCATCCCCCCGGATCCACCTGATCTTTACGCACCATCCATCTTAAAAACAGATGACTGCGCTTGCAGGCCGACGTTTTTCCGGGATCAGCCAGAAGATGTCCGGCATCCCCGGCCCGAAGTACATAAGCTCTGATCCGGGCAAGTCCCCCGGACAGATCTGTCTTGCCTGTCGGGTCCATGGTAAAGCAGGTGCTTAAGGATCCGTAATCGGCAATAACCGCCTGAAGCCCCATGATCAGGGCGCACAAATGATCTGCTGTGGCAAACCTGTATTTAAAATTTTGAAACAGGCAGGATATTGTTTTCGGTTCGGCATTCATTATGAACTCGTAAAGGTCAGGCCCCATTTTTTCAAGCACAGCAGACACCGTCTGCATGATCATGGCCACCCGTCCATATGCCAGGCTCGAAACAATAATCCCTGCAATTTCCCTGTCCCGGACATCCGGGTAGTTGTAGAGAAACAGCAGTGGGTCCGGATCAACATACTGTTTCCTGTTGTATACCGAATAAAGTTGATCAAGCTTTGATTTCAGTTTTTGCAGGCCGATTCTCATATCTCGATTACCTAAGGGAGGAGTTTACTCCTCTAATGCAGGGTTGTTGAATATTAGTGTAAAAACAGTGCCTTTTCCGGGGATGGATTCAAAGTCTATCATGCCGTCGTAGGCGTCAACAATCCTGTGGATGATCGAAAGCCCAAGTCCTGTCCCATCTCCTTTCGTGGTGAAGAAGGGATCAAAAATATGGGAGGCATGTTTTTTGTCAATGCCTGAACCTGTGTCCTGAATGGTCAGGTAAATGCGTTTGTGTCGAGGTGAATACGAGGAGATTTTGATTTTGCCTTTTCCTTCAATGGATTCAGCTGCGTTTTTAATCAGATTCCATAAAATCTGTTGAAGATGAACTGCATCCATGTACACATGCAGATCCCGTTCAACCCAGGCAATGATGCTGATTTGGTTCCAGTCCGGTGTATTGTTAAAAAGGGTGGTGACATCATCAATTGCCTTGGACAGATTAATCAATTTTGCGTTGGCCTTTCCGGGTTTTGAAATCAGCCGGATGTCCGTTGCAATCTGTTTAAGGCGCTCTGTTTCTCTCAAAATGATCTGCATCAGTTTGTCGTTTTCTCCTGTGGGTGCCATGTCCTCCCTTAGCATCTGTATGGAGCCTGACAATGATGCCAGAGGATTTTTAATCTCGTGGGCAATGCCGGACACGATTTCATCCACGGCCGCCATTTTTTCCACCCGCTTTAAATGTTCCTGGGCGATTTTAAGGTCTTTTCTGGCTGTTTTTAGCTGCCGGGAAAGAATGCCGCTTAGGGCGGCCGTGGCAAAACAGGCTGAAATGGTGATGACAATCCGGTACAGGATATGGTGCTGGTCTACCCCCAGAACAAGGGGGGGATTTTCTTGAAAAGGGGATATGATTCTAAGATGCTCAAGTTCAATAAGAATGCCATATTGGATACTTGATGCCAACGCCACTGTAAAACTGCCCTGGGCAAGCAGAAGCATGGCGGCATAGATAATGACCAGAAGATACAAGAATGTAAAAATACTGTGGTAGCATCCGGTGATAAAAACAATGGCTGTGACGATAACTGTATCCGCAATAATCTGGGTATAGGCAAGGATATACAGATATTTTTTTTTGCAAAGCCACGCAGAATAAAACAAAGACAGGCCCAGAATGGTTCCCGAAATTTTGTAGAGAGACACAACGGATTGATCTTTATGGACGGACTGGCCACTGTCGGGGAAAAAAAGCGTGGAAAAGATGAGTATCAGGGCAAATACAGCCCTGGCCAGGGATATCCACTTGAGCTGGATGAACAGATCCCGGGTTCGGCGCAGTAAAATATTTTGGCTATCCGACTGCACTGGCCATTGTGAAAATCGGCAGATACATGGCAATAACTAGACCGCCGACCACGACACCTAAAAATACAAGCATGAAAGGCTCGATCATGTCAGTCAGGTTTTTAACGGCCTGGTCCACTTCATCATCGTAGAAATCCGCAATTTTGGCCATCATTATTTCCAAGGCGCCTGTGGATTCCCCCACTGCGATCATTGAGCAGACCATGGACGGAAATACCCCGCTTTCCAGCAAGGGGTCCGCCATGGACCGGCCTTCTGAAATACCGACCTTGACATCGGAGATGGCAAATTCAATGATTTTATTGCCGGCGGTTTTGCCCACAATGTCCAGGGCCTCAAGAATGGACACCCCGGATGAAATCATGGTGGCTGTGGTGCGGGTGAATTTTGCCACGGCCACCTTTCGGATCAAAATGCCGATGACGGGCAGGCGTAAAAACATGTTGTCAAGAAAAATGCGGCCTTTGGGGGATTTGTACGTTTGTCTGAAAAGAAAAACAGCGCCAATCAATCCAATAATCATCCATAGGATGTTTCCCACAACAAAGTTGCTAAGCCCTACAACCATCTGGGTGGGAAGGGGCAGGGCCGAGCCCATGTCGGAAAACATTTTTTCAAACACAGGTATGACAAATACCAGGATAACACCGACCACAATAACGGCCACCGCGATGGTAATGGCGGGATAGGTCATGGCCCCCTTGACCTGTTTTTTAAGTTTGACCATTTTTTCAGCGTAGGCTGACAAACGCTGTAAAATCACATCAAGGATACCACCAGCCTCCCCGGCTGCAATCATGTTAACAAAAAGTTCGTTAAATGTTTTTGGGTATTTTCTTAATGAATCGGCAAAGGTTTCTCCGGATTCCACAGACTCTTTAATATGTTTAAGCTGTTTTTTAAATGTTGGATTTTCCTGCTGGGAATGCAAAATATCCAGGCATTGCAGAAGCGGCAAGCCCGCGTCAATCATGGTGGAAAATTGTCGTGAGAAAATAATGACGTCGCTCTCCTTTACTCTAGGCGCAAGAAAGGAGACATTTTCTAAAAGATCTTTGGGCTTTTTCCTGACTCTTGTGGGGGTTATTTTGCGACGCGACAGGCTGCTTTTTACCTGTTCGGGGCTCTCAGCCTCCATCTCTCCTTTAATTTTCCGGCCTTTAGGGTTCTTGCCCTTCCATTCGTAAATAACTGCCATACCCGTTCCTTATTTAATGTTTGAACGCACTGTTTTTTGAAGTATATATGCAAAATTGTATCCAGTGTTGATTGGTTTTTTGCGATAAAATCTTCAAGGATTGTCTGAACATTGTAAATTCAATATAGATATACTATATAAATTTGGAAAGTTCATTTCAACAGGAGTTATTCGGTGCCCCCAAAAAAACAGGCAATATCCCCAAAAACGGTCATAACCAGCCATGTAAATTCTGATTTTGATGCCATTGGGGCCATGCTCGCCGCCCAAAAGCTTTACCCGGAAGGTGTAATTCTCTTCCCCGGGTCCCAGGAAAAAAATCTGAGGGATTTTTTCATTCACTCCATGGGATACCTGTTTAATATGGCGGATCCCGGAACAATAGATTTCAGTGACACAAAACGTCTGGTTATTGTGGATACCCGGCAGAAAAGCCGCCTTTCCGGTGTTGAAAACCTCCTGGAAAAACCCGATCTGATTATTGACATTTACGATCACCATCCGTCTTTGCCAGGCGAAATTAAAGGTTCCTTTGATCTGTCAAAGCCCTATGGAGCCACCACCACCATCATGTGTGAACTTCTGCGTGAAAAAAAAATCGACATCAGCAGTGATGAGGCCACAGTGATGGCCCTTGGGATTTACGAGGATACCGGCAGCTTTACCTATTCTTCCACAACTCCGGCGGATTTTGAGCAGGCCGGCTTTCTGATCGCCTGCGGCGCATGCCTTTCCACCATATCAAGCCTTGTGGTCAAGGAGATGAAGACCGAACAGGTCACCTGGCTCAATGAATTGATCAATGAAATGACAACCGTTGCTGTCAACGGTATACGTATCCATCTGTCCGCCATTGCTGCCTCCCATTATATTCCGGATCTTGCCTCCATTGTGCAGAAAATTGTGAGAATGGAGAATCTGGACTGCTTTTTTGCACTGGTGCTCATGGGATCCAAGGTGCATATCATTGCCCGAAATCGCCTGCATGAACTGGATGTGGGTAAAATATTAGGGGCCTTTGGGGGCGGCGGCCATTTTTATGCGGCATCGGCCAAGGTGGAAAATCAGACTCTTCCCCAGGTTGAGATGCGTCTGATGGAGATTGTTGAACAACAGATCCGGCATGTGCGTGTGGCAAAAAAACTGATGTCCAGCCCGGCCATCTCCCTCACCGCTGATAAATCATGCCTGGATGCAGCGCGAAAGATGAGCCGGTACAATATCAACACTCTATTGATCCTTGATCCACAGACACTTGAATATCTGGGGTTTATTACCCGGCATCTGGCCGAGAAGATTTTGCATCATAAGCTTGGGGACC
The DNA here is from genome assembly GCF_963665355.1 of uncultured Desulfobacter sp. Taxonomy (GTDB): domain Bacteria; phylum Desulfobacterota; class Desulfobacteria; order Desulfobacterales; family Desulfobacteraceae; genus Desulfobacter. The sequence continues at coordinate 175,151 of NZ_OY762229.1, read as the reverse complement.
AGCCCGTCATTGACTACATTGAATCCGGCACCCAGAGTGTTGGTCTCACCAGTGATCTGGCTGAAATTGAGCAAAAGATCATTGATTTAAAGCAGCGTGTCGTTCCGGTCATAGAAAATCGCGCCATTGTCGGGGTTATCACGCGCACCGACCTTTTAAATTTTCTGGTGGAACATAGCCGGGAAGTCGTTTTGAGCGAAAAAACAGATATTACCGGCCTGAAACCCAGGACAAGATATGTTGGAAATCTTTTGAACAGCCGCTTGAAAAAGAGCGTACGCACTCTGCTTAGCGATATTGGCCATGCCGGAGACACGCTGGGGGTGGAGGTGTTTGTGGTGGGTGGTTTTGTCCGGGACCTGATGTTGGAACGGCCCAATGAAGATATCGATGTGGTGGTGGAGGGTGACGGCATTACCTTTGCCGAATATTTTGCCTCACAACATAATTGCAGATTCCATCCCCACCGCAAATTCAACACAGCCGTTATTATTTTCGAAGACGGGTATAAACTTGACGTGGCCTCTGCCCGGCTTGAATATTATGAGACCCCTGCGGCTCTGCCTGTGGTGGAAAACTCCTCCATCAGGATGGACCTTGCCAGAAGGGATTTTACCATAAATACCCTGGCCATTTCCCTGAATGCCGAAAGCTTTGGTACGCTTATTGATTATTTTGGCGGAGTCCGGGATGTTAAAGATAGAATAGTAAGAATTATCCATAACCTAAGTTTTATTGAAGACCCCACCCGGATTTTCAGAGCCATTAAATTTTCCAACAGGTTTGGGTTCAGGATTGGGAAAGTGACCTCCAACCTCATTAGCAATGCCATGAATGTGGGTGCTGTGAAAAATTTAAGCGGACTGCGGGTCCTTTCGGAACTCAAACAGATTTTCAGTGAAGAGAACCCGTTGCCTGCTGTGCAGACCATGGCGGATTACGGCCTGGACAAGGTGATTCACCATGAACTGAAATTAACCGATGCCACCAGTGCCCTGTTTGAATCGGTGGGAAAAATCCTGGCATGGCATGATCTTTTGTATGCGGATGATGATTATCCAAGGTGGGCGGTTTACTTTATGGCCTGGCTTCACGGGTATACCGTCTCGGTGAGTACCCAGATTGCGGACCGGCTCATGTTTCCCATAAAGGAAAGGGAGCTGCTGCTTGACCAGCGCATCAAGGCCGAACAACGGATTCGGCTCATTGAGAGGAGCTATCCGGTCTCAAATCAGCAGATGTACTGGTGGCTGATCTATTTTAAAACAGAAATCCTTTTGTTTATGCTGGCATTGACCAAAAATGAACCGGTGCGCAAAGCCATCTCCCATTTTTATACACACCAGCGAAAGATTAAACCACTGGCCGGGGGCAAAGATCTTAAATCTGCCGGAATAAAGCCCGGCCCGGTTTACAGCACGATTCTCGATAGAATTATTGACGAAAAACTGGATGGTAAATTGAACACCCTGGAGGAAGAAATCGAATTTGCAAAGCGCTATGCCCTTGAAAATAATTTGGTTTTAACCTGTTAGATCTGTTTAAATTAAGGACGGCACGCTTGAAAAAACAGGTGAATTCTGGTACTTCCCATTTTTGTTTGCATAACACCAATTAACGCTTTAGGAATATAAATGAAAAACGCAGACTATTTAACCGGTATTACTACTTCGGGCACCCCCCATCTTGGCAACTATGTGGGTGCCATCCGTCCGGCTGTTGAATCCAGCAAAAATCCGGACCTGACCTCATATTATTTTCTGGCAGATTACCATTCCCTTATCAAAAATCATGATCCGGAAAAACGAAAAACATCCACCCTGGAAATAGCAGCCGCCTGGATTGCTTTAGGGTTGGATTACAATAATTGTGTGTTTTACCGGCAGTCTGACATTCCCGAGATTCCGGAACTTACCTGGATTTTGACCTGCCTGACGGCCAAGGGGCTGATGAACCGTGCCCATGCTTATAAGGCTGCTGTCCAGGAAAACGAGGAGCAGGAGAGAAAAGATCCGGACCAGGGCGTCACCATGGGCCTTTTTTCCTATCCCATTCTTATGGCGGCAGACATTCTCATGTTCAATGCCGCCAAGGTGCCCGTGGGTAAGGATCAGATTCAGCATCTTGAAATGACAAGGGATATTGCTGCCCGATTCAACCATATGTATCAGGAATTGTTTGTTCTGCCCGAGGTGGTTGTGGATGAAACTGCAGCTGTACTCTGTGGCCTTGACGGGCGTAAAATGAGCAAAAGCTACAACAACTTCATTCCGCTGTTTGATACGGAAAAGAGGCTGCGCAAAATGATCATGAAGGTCCAGACCAATTCTCTGGGGCCAGACGAACCCAAAGACCCCGATACCTGTACCCTGTTTTCCATTTACCGGGCCTTTGCCACCAAGGAGCAGACACAGGACCTGGCCCGCCGGTACAGGGAAGGCATTGCCTGGGGAACCATGAAACAGGAGCTGTTTGAATATATCAATGATATTTTAAAGGAACCCCGGCAGCAGTATGACGAGCTGATGGCCAACCCCAAAGATATTGAAGATATTTTGAAAAAAGGCGCGATTCGGGCCAGGGAATATTCCGTGCCCTTCCTGGATAAAGTCAGAAAGAGCGTTGGTATTCAATCACTGTTTTAGTTGTTTAATCTCTTTTTCGGTGAGATATCGCCACTTGCCCGAAGGCAGGCTGCCAAGATGGATATTGGCCATGCGGGTCCGTTTGAGCATGGCCACCTGATTGCCGGTTTTGCCCACCATCTTCCGGATCTGGCGGTTTAAGCCCTGTTTCAGAACAATTTTAAATCCGTTTTCAGAAACCCTGCGGACCCTGGCCCGCCGGGTTTTTTTTCCGTCTATGACCATGCCCTGGGCCATGGTGGCAAGATCCTGGTCACTGACAGGCTGCACCGTAAACACCAGATACTCTTTTTCATGGTCGTGGGAGGGGTGGGATAACCGATTATGCAATTCACCGTCATCGGTCAGCAGTACAAGCCCCACGGAATCTTTGTCCAGCCGCCCCACGGGATAAACCCTTATTTTTACCGGCACAAGGTCCAGAATAATTTTTGCATCTTTCTGGGCGCAGGTTGTGACCACTCCCTGGGGTTTGTTTACGGCAATATAGGTGTAGTGCACATCTTCGTCTGTATTGAACTCAACAGGTTTGCCGTCGACACATATGTTGTCCTTTGCCGGATCTGCACGCGTGCCAAGCTCTTTAACAAGTTTGCCGTTCACAGTGACCCTGCCGTCAAGGATAAGGGTCTCGGCCTTTCTGCGGGAACAAAGCCCGCAATGGGCCAGGATTTTTTGCAGCCGGATTCCCCGGGCTGTTTCAGGATCTGTAGTCTGCATTGATTTTTACATAGTTTTCGCTGAAGTCGCAGAACAGAAACTGGTCCCGGCCTTCCCCGAGATTAAGATCCAGGACAATGCTGATTTCATCCTGTTTCATGACCTTTGCAGCCTGGATTTCAGACTCTTTACCCTGCCACTGTCCCTTTTGGACCAGGGGGACATGATCAAAATATAAATCCATCTTGTTCTGATCCACCGTGGCTCCGGATCTTCCGGCGGCGGCAGTGATCCGCCCCCAGTTGGGGTCCTGGCCGTAAATGGCGGTTTTGACAAGGGGCGAGTGGGCAATGGCTTCGGCGGCTTTGAAGGCATCCTGCTGGCTTAATGCGCCTTTGACCGTGATGGAGGCCACCTTTGTGGCGCCTTCTCCGTCTTTGACAATGTTTTTGGCAAGTCCGTAGCAGACATCATCCAAAACAGCCTGGAATGCTTCAAAGGATTCATCATTGCCTACAACGGCCTGTCCGGCCCCGCTGGCCATGCAGACAAGGGTGTCATTGGTGCTGGTATCTCCGTCAACGGTGATCCGGTTAAAGGAGCGGGAGGCGGCATGGGTCAGGGCCTGTTTCAGCAGGTCGCTGGAAATCCCGGCGTCTGTGAATACATAGGCCAGCATGGTGGCCATGTCCGGCCGGATCATGCCGGAACCTTTGGCCACGCCTGTAACGGTAAAGTCTTTTTCATCCCCGGATGTGATGATCTTTCCCTGGAGGGACATCATTTTGGTACAGGTATCGGTGGTGAGTATGGCCTGGGCAAAATCTTCAAGCGTACAGGAATCAAGGCACGCCACAGCTTCAGGTATGCCTGCTTCAAATTTGTCCATGGGAAGCGGAGCACCGATAACCCCGGTGGACGAAACAAGGACATGGTCAGGATCAATGTCAAGGGCTTTTGCCACAAGTCCTGCGCATTGCCTTGCATCGTCCACACCCTGCTCCCCGGTAAAACAGTTGGCATTGCCTGAGTTGACCAGCACGGCCTGAAGAATGCCTTTTTCCATGGTTTTTCTGCCAAGAATGACAGGGGCGGCAACCACCTGGTTCCTTGTAAATAATGCTGCGGAACTCGCAGGATTTTCAGCATAAATCAGCCCAAGATCCTTGTTTTTCTTCTTTTTTATTCCGGCATGGACTCCGGCAAATTTAAAGCCTTTCATGTGTATTTCCCTTTATTGTGTTGCTGTCACCGGGACGCTTGGAAATTTTTGAAGACTATAGTTGAACAAAAGATTTTCAAGCTGATCCCAAGGGCGCCATGACACTTGTTTTTTTATAGTTGAATTGTATTTCAGTCCAAACTCCTCCTGAAAAATGACCATATATTATAGTTAAGTTTCAGGCTTTTTGTAAACATGGAATATTTTTCTAACTTTTTCATCCGGTTTCATTTTTGTGTCAATTAGGGTTTTGTGCTTCATCCAAGTATTAATTTAAGGGCAAAATTGATACTTGTCAGTAAAAAAATTATTGCAATTTTATTGCATTGTGAAACGCTTTAATTGCACATTGAAACGATTGAATTTTAAGCAAAATTTAACGTTTTATTGCAATATTTACTGCTGTTTCAGGGTGTTGTATGACACCAATCGCTTCAAAAAAATAGAAAATTCCATTTGACATGGAAAAATTTGCTGAGTATACACTCAAATAAAATGAGTAGTCACTCAAGTTTTAGTTTTAGAGGCTTTATGTCAAAAAAAGATGCCATACTGCAGGCCGCAACCGTGCTGTTTTCCAAAAATGGATTCAAAGAGACCTCCACCGCTGATCTGGCAAAAATGATCAATGTAGCGGAAGGGACCATTTTTTATCACTTCAAGACCAAGGAGAAATTGTTTTTAGCAGTCCTTGAAGAGACCAAAAAAATGATCCTTGAGGAATTTGACGCACATATGGGAAATCTGCATTTTGACAATGGCATGGGCATGATTGAACGTGCGGTATCCTTCCATTTATACCTGGCCGGCAAGATGGAGAACCAGTTTCTTCTCCTGCACAGGTACTATCCCTACCAGATGGCAGAGACAGTACCCGAGTGCCGCGATTATCTGGGGGCCATTTACGACTGTCTTGTGTCTATTTATGAAGACGGTATCGAAATGGGGGTAGAGGATGGTTCCATTGATCCTTTACCGGCCCGCAAAACCGCTTTGATTATCTTTTCCATGGTGGACGGGGTGGTCCGGTTTAAAACGTATAATCTTTATAATGCCAATGCCTTGTTCAATGAACTGGTTATCTCCTGCAGGCGCATGCTAAAGACTTAGACAATCAACTTAGAAAGGTGTTCGACATGTTAACCAAAATACTGCCGTTCATAGAGTGGTTCAAGGATTACTCCCTGTCCAAATTCAAAATTGATTTTTTGGCCGGGCTTACAGTGGCCCTGGTGCTTATTCCCCAGTCCATGGCCTACGCCCAGCTGGCAGGTCTGCCGGCTTACTACGGCCTTTATGCCGCATTTCTGCCCCCCATGGTTGCTTCTTTATTCGGATCCAGCCGCCAGCTGGCAACCGGTCCCGTGGCCGTGGTCTCTCTGATGACCGCAGCAAGTCTTGAACCCCTGGCATCAGCCGGCAGCGAAGCCTTCATTGCCTATGCAATTGTCCTGGCTCTCACGGTCGGTGTTTTTCAGCTGCTGCTTGGCGTTCTTCGCCTGGGCCTTATTGTTAATTTTCTGTCCCATCCTGTTGTTAACGGTTTTACCAATGCTGCGGCAATTATCATCGGTACTTCCCAGCTGTCCAAGCTGTTCGGCGTATATGTGGATAAAGCGCATCACCACTATGAAACCATTATACGTGTGATTGAGAGTGCCTTTCACTACACCCATCTGCCCACCCTGGGCATGGGGATTTTATCCATCGCCATCATGGTGGGGTTAAAACGACTGAATCCCAGAATTCCTTTCGTACTTGCTGCGGTTGCCATCACAACCATCATTTCCTGGGCCACCGGATTCGAGCATAATGAAACGGTCGCCATAAACCAAATCATGGATGACCAGGTTCAACAAGATATCAAGACATTTAACCATACCATTGCATCCATTGCCGAACTAAGTGCCGAACGTACAAAGCTGACGGCCAAAATCGAGGCCAGTAAGGAGGCCCCTGCACTTGAACAATTGGACCTTGAATACCAGTCCAGGAAACTTACCACTAGAATTGATGAGGCCAAACATCATGCCTCTGAAATTCGTACAGGCCTTAGGGAGATGCATTTCAGCGCTGTTGAAGATAATACTAAAGGTATTGTTTTTTATCCCAAAGAAGGCCAAATGCCTGATGCCAAGATAGATGACAGGGTATACCGTATCAGCATAGGCAATAAAGCGCTGAACACTGATGCCTTAAAACTGTCTGGCGGCGGTGCGGTGGTCGGTGACGTTCCCAAAGGGCTTCCCAAAATAGGAATACCCAATCTTAGCGTTTCCGCATTCCTTCAGCTTTTGCCCTATGCCGTTATTATCTCTCTGCTTGGTTTTATGGAAGCCATTGCCATTGCCAAAGCCATGGCGGCCAAAACAGGCCAAAGGCTTGACCCCAACCAGGAACTTATCGGTCAGGGTCTTGCCAATATCCTGGGCTCTTTCGGCAAAAGTTATCCGGTCTCCGGTTCTTTTTCCAGAAGTGCCGTTAATCTCCAGGCCGGTGCTGTTTCAGGTCTTTCCAGTGTCATAACAAGCCTTATGGTTATCATCACCTTGCTGTTTTTTACACCATTGCTTTACCACCTGCCCCAGGCAGTCCTTGCTTCGGTTATCATGATGGCGGTTATCGGGCTTGTAAACGTTTCCGGTTTTGTTCATGCCTGGCATGCACAGTGGTATGACGGTGTGATTTCCGTGATTACCTTTATTGTCACCCTGGCTGTGGCACCTCACCTTGAAAGCGGCATTTATATGGGGGTCGGCCTGTCCCTGGCCGTATTTTTATACAAAAGCATGCGCCCCAAAATCAGCCTTCTTTCCAGGGGGCAAGACCAGGCGCTTAAAGATTCGTGTGTACATGCACTTGCCACCTGTGAGCACATCCAGCTGATCCGTTTTGAAGGTCCGCTGTTTTTTGCCAATGCCAGTTACCTTGAAGATGAAATCAACGACCGGATACAGGCGTCATCCAATCTAAAGCACTTTATTATCGCCTGTAACGGCATCAACGATATTGATGCCTCGGGCCAGGAAGCTTTGGCCCTGATCATTCAGCGTTTGAGAAGTGCCGGATACGGCGTATCGTTGAGCGGGGTCAATGATGCGGTTTACAAGGTGCTTGCACGTACGCATCTGCTTGAAGAAATCGGAATGCACAACATTTATCCCACCATGGAAACAGCGCTCTCAAGCGTTCACCCCCTGACACATGCCAACACCACGGAAAATGAGTGCCCATTACTCGTCAACTGCCTGGAGCCCCAATCAACAAAATAAAGGAGACATACCATGTCTATACTGACATTTTTCAGCGGTTCATATTGCGGCAAAGCGCCAATTATTTCAGATGTTATTGATCAAAGCGGTTTTAAACTGCTGACAGACAAAGATCTGGTAGCTTCGGCCAGCCGGCAGTCCGGAATGCCCGAAAAGAAAATTGCCCGCTCTTTTCTTGAGAAAACATCGGTTTTCAATAAATTTACCCATGAAAAAGAGCGCGCCATTGCTTACCTGCGCCTTGCCACTGCAGAGTGCATGTCCCAGGATGAAATAATGATTGAAGGATTTACAAGCCTTTTAATCCCTGCATCCATAAGCCATGCATTAAGAATCTGCCTCATTGCAGATAAGACTTCCCGCATTGAACAGGCCATGAAAGAACACAACGTAAGTGAAAAAGAAGCATCGAACCTGATATCAAAAAGCGATGAAGCAACCAGTGCATGGTCCAATACGCTTTATAAAATTACCGATCCCTGGGATGCGTCCCTTTACGACATGATTCTGCCCACGGACAAGATGACTAAAGATGAAGCCGTATCCCTGATTCTTGAAAATTTAAAAAATGAAGTCATCCAGCCCACCAAGGTGTCAAAAAAGGCTGCCGAGGACTTTGGCCTGGCCGCACGGGTGGAGGTCGCACTGTCCAAAGAAGGCCATGCGGTTGGTGTCAGTGCCCGGGACGGACTGGTGACCCTGACCATCAATACCAATGTTCTTCTTTTGGGAAAGCTTGAAGAAGAGCTTAAAAATATAGTACAACAGGTTGAAGGGGTCTCTTCGGTTGAAACCCGTATCGGCAAGGGTTTTTACCAGGCAGACATCTATCGCAGATTTGATTTCCAGGTGCCGTCAAAAGTTCTTTTGGTGGATGACGAGCGTGAATTTGTTCAGACCCTTTCCGAAAGGCTTCAGATGCGTGACGTCGGTTCTGCCATTGCCTATGACGGAGAATCCGCTCTAAATCTTGTGGAAGCCGATGAACCTGATGTGATGATCCTGGATTTGAAGATGCCGGGCATTGACGGTATTGAAGTTCTAAAGAAAGTCAAGACATCCAGGCCTGACATTGAAGTCATCATTCTTACAGGCCATGGGTCCGATGCTGACAAGGAGATCTGCATCAAGCTTGGGGCCTTTGCCTATCTGCAGAAGCCTGTGGACATAGAAGAGTTAAGCCGGAATTTGAAGGCTGCCAATGAAAAAATCCGGCAGAAACAAAAATAGCCGGAAAGTATAGGAATCAGGATCACCATTATGGTTCAGGAAACTAAGAATACGGAAAAGAAAGCGGATGGCGCAGGCCCGGACACCAGGCCTGCCGAAGGCGAATTCCTTAATTACAAAAGGGTCTGGCTGTTTTCCTTTGTATTGACAGCCGCCTTTGCCATTATACCTGTTATCTTTTTTGGCGTCCTGGATTACAACCTGACCCGCCGGTCCCTGGAAAATGATGCCGAGGCCAGGGCTTCCCGCCTGGCCTCAAACACCTGGCGTTCACTGTCCTTTTTTTTAGATGAACGTAAAAATGCATTGAGCTACGTGGTCCGGTCCAACGCCTTTGAGCAGCTTCAGGATTCTGAACAGCTGGCAACGATTTTAAATTCTTTGCATCAAAGCTTTGGCGGGTTTACGGATCTCGGCATAATTAACGCCACCGGGGTTCAAATCGCCTATGCAGGTCCCCATGGCCTTGCCGGCAAAAATTACAAGGATCAGCAATGGTTCGAGGACACCATGGCCCATGGTGCTTCTGTCAGTGATGTGTTTCTGGGGTTCAGGAACGTTCCCCATATTTCCATTGCCATGCGTCATACAGCCCCGGATAATACATATTTTATTATCCGGGCCACCCTTGAGCACCAGCTGTCCGGGATTTTATCCGAAGTTAAAACATCGGGTAATGGTGATGCGTTTTTGATCAATGCCAAAGGTGTGCTTCAGACACCTTCCCACCATTTGGGTAATGTGCTTGAAAAAACCTACATTGCCTTACCCCCGGCTACGGATGAGACCCATACCATGACTCTGACCCTTGAAGACGGACAGGAGATGATCGCGGCGTTCAGGAACATACTCAATACGCCGTTTATTCTGGTTGTGTTAAAATCCAAACAGGTCATCATGTCCCCCTGGCATGAAAGCCAGATGTCATTGCTCAAATACTTGGGCGTCAGCATATCCGTTATTTTTTTATGGATATGGGCGGTAACCGGTTATTTTGTACGGCGTCTGAAAATTTCAGACCAGAATCGTCACAAATATTTTCATATGGCGGAGTACGAAAACAAAATGGCGTCCATTGGACGGCTTGCCGCAGGTGTGGCCCATGAGATTAACAATCCTTTGGCCATTATCAATGAAAAGGCCGGGCTGATAAAGGATATGATCTATTTCAAGCAGGAGCTGAAAAATGACCCCAAACTTCTTGAGGTTGTTGATATTATCCTTGCTTCTGTAAAGAGGTGCAGCAGGATCACACGCCAATTACTCAGTTTCGGGCGCCAGACCCAGACCGTTCCGGTGCCTTTAATTCTTAAGACCATTGTCGATGAGGTGCTGGTTTTTCTGGTAAAAGAAGCCCAGTTAAAAAATATCTTTATTGATATAGATGTGCCCGATACTCTTCCCCAGATCATCGGAAACCGGGGTAAACTGCAGCAGATCCTATTAAATATAATTAATAACGGATTTGCTGCCATGCCCAGGGACGGAAAGCTTTCCATCAGGGCGCAAAAAGTGCAGGAGTCGTTTGTACGCCTTGACATATGCGACAGCGGCAGTGGTATATCACCTGAAAATCTTAAACATATTTTTGAACCGTTCTTCTCCACAAAGACCAATCAGGGGGGGACCGGCCTAGGGCTTTCCATTACATACGGCCTTATCCAGGAAATGGGCGGACGGATTGAAGTAAAAAGCAAGATTAATGAGGGCACAACATTTATAATATATCTGCCCACAACAACAGGGAAAGAAGAGTGAATTATGCAGATACTTCTGGTCGACGATGAGAAGGAACTGGTTTCTACCCTGGCAGAGCGCCTTGGGTATAGAGGGATTGATGCACACTGGGCTGTCACACCCAGTGATGCCATTGCCATGCTGTCTAAACAAAGCTATGACATTGCGGTTCTGGATGTTCAGATGCCTGAAATGAACGGCTTTGAGCTCAAGGAGAAGATGGAGGCCCTATCTTCAGAACTCAAGTTTATTTTCATGACCGGCCACGGGTCCGAAGAGTGCTACCATGAAGGGTGTTCCCAGACCGGAGAAGCTTTTTATCTTGTTAAACCTGTGGATATTGACAGCCTGATTGAAAAACTCAACCAGGTCATGCTTAATGGAGGAAAAAGTTGAAACACACGGTTCAGGAAATTACCGATCTTTACGGCCCGGCCTATTTCGGCAGGATGGGGGCATCCATATCCCATGATATAAAAAACTGCCTGGCCATCATGAATGAAAACGCAGGGCTGATGTCCGATCATCTTATGATGGCCCAGAAGAAAGGCGTTCCTCCCGATGTCGAGCGTTTTTCAGGGATTGTCGGACGGATTGAAAAACAGATATCCCGGGCTGACGGCATCGTGAAATCTCTAAGTTCCTTTTCCCACAGTATGGATAAGCCACTCCAGCCGATAGATCTGGACGAGGCGGTGGGCCTTGCCCTTGGCCTTGGTGGCCGAATTATCTCCAATAAAGGCATTGAGGTCATTCACACCCGGGCTGTGGACAAACGTCATGTCAACGGATCTCAGTTCTTTTTATTGTTTCTGATCTGGTCAATTTTCGAAAATGCAACACAAACTCTTGCATCAGGTGCCGTTCTCAATATATCCTCTATACAGGATGAAAATAATCAAATCGGTTTAAGCTTTCAGTGTGATCAGCCGTTTGCATCGGGTTGTGACCGTGAGGTAAGCGGCCAGGCCCTGGATCTGCTCCAGGCGAAAATTGTATTGAATGATCAGTGCACCAAAATTGATCTGGTATTTGGCAAATGAAACAAGATCAACATACAACAGCTTCTTTAATATCAACTAATAAAAGGAGACCCCGGCAATGAGTGAAAAAGTTTTAATTATAGACGACGAACAGGAGTTTACAGAAGCCCTGGCAGAAAGAATGACAAACCGGGGCATGACGGTGAGCACTTCGACCTCTGCCATTGAGGGCCTGAAAAACGTTGAAGAGAAATCCTTTGACGTGGTGGTTCTTGATCTGCAGATGCCGGAAATGGATGGTATCGAAACTTTAAAGATTCTGAAAAAGAAAAAACCCGAACTCCAGGTGATCCTTTTGACCGGACATGCCACGGTTGAAAAAGGCATAGAGGCCATGAAGCTTGGAGCCATGGATCTGCTTGAAAAACCGGCTGACATGGCGACACTGACTGAAAAGATCAAAAAAGCCCAGGCTAAAAAAATGATCCTGGTGGAGAAACAAGCCGAGGAGAGAATCAAGGATATTATGGAAACCCGGGGATGGTAGATCCTGGGAATTAATTTTTACCGGTTTGTGACCGTACAGAGAAAAGGGACAAAAGCGTGTCAATCTGCTTTTATCCCTTTTTTTGTTAAAAAGATCTGACGGGGCAATCACAAAATAAGACCATATTCCGTATCATCCATTGACATTATGCTGCCGGCAAGCCATAGGCGATTCGCCCAAGCAGGGTTGTTATTCCGGCTGGTTTGGTTTATATAAATCATCGAAATTAAAAACGAGGTTTATTATACAGCAGACGATGTCAGGAAAAGATGGAAATTCTAATATCTGAATTGTGCAAGTCTTTGGGGGTATCCCGTACGACCATAGAGCGCTGGATCCGCCAGGGAAAGTTGCCTGTGTCCAAAACGGGAAGAACCTACAGCTTTCATGCCAGGGATTTGAAAAATTGGGCCACAAAAAACCACATTTCCCTAAACCTGGAGCCCCGTTCCGCCCAGGGATCTGATACAAAAGTCCAGATTTCTTTGTCCGCTGCCCTTGATGCCGGAGGGGTGTATCACGACATTGAAACAGGGCCGGATGTGCCGTCGGTCATTGCCGCATGTGTTGAAAGAATTACGGCGGTACCGGACGATTTTAAAGGCGATCTTGTCCTGCAGCTTGTTAAAAGGGAAGAGGCATTGTCCACAGGAGTTGGGGGCGGCGTTGCCATTCCCCACCCCAGGACCCCCCTGGGATACCTTGAACAACCCATGGTCGCTGCCTGCTTTCTTAAACAACCCGTGGATTATCATGCACTGGACAACCGGCCTGTATCTATTCTGTTTTTTATCCTGTTTCCGGAATTAAAATACCATCTTCACCTGCTCTCTTCTCTTTCTTTTTGTTTGCGGAACAGGCCGTTCAGTGATTTTTTACAAACCTGCCCGGAAAAATCCGAGTTAATCAAAAAAATTGATGCCCTGCATTTAGCCGAAAAGATGTAAGTGGTTATCCGGATCCATCATGCGCACGCTTAAACAAATTTATAATATTATTTATGCAAAGTTTTTTCTTTTTGATGACCGGCTTGTGCTGATGACGGCCGGTGCCGTTGTCGGTGTTTTTGCAGGCATTGCAGCCGTGGCATTGAGGCTTTCCCTGGCCACGGTCCTTGAATTTTTTCAGCCGTACCGCCAGTATGCCTGGGCTTTTATTCTTCCCGGAATCGGTGCCCTGATTTCCTTTGTATTTCTCGATAAGGTGATGCGGGAAGGTGCCGGACATGGTGTGCCGGAAGTCATATATGCCGTATCCCGAAGGGGAGGGCTTTTACGGTTTCGTTCCACCTACTCCAGGCTTGTATCCAGTTTTTTTACCATTGCCAGCGGCGGATCCGCAGGTCCCGAGGCCCCGGTTGTCATGAGCGGGTCTGCCATCGGATCCAATATCGCCAAATTTTTAGGTCTGAACGACCGGCAGCGTATGACTCTGGTGGGCTGTGGTACGGCAGGTGCCATCGCAGCCATTTTCCATGCTCCTGTGGCCGGTCTTATTTTCAGCGTTGAGATCATTCTCGGGGAGTGGAAGTTTGTCAATATCATTCCCATTACCATTGCAGCGGTGGCCGGAGCCCAGATCAGTGAAGCCATTATCCCCAAAAAAGAGCTTTTCCAGCATCACCCCTTCAGTATTGTTCCCGGTGATATTCTGGGAGGCATCGGACTTGCCCTGTTCACCGCCATGGTATCCGTGTTTTTCACACGAATGCTAAGAAAAGTCGGTACGTTGGCCAAACGCACACCTGTCTCCCCCTGGCTTAAGGCTTTGATCGGCGGCTGCGCTGTGGGCAGCATTGGGATCTTTATGCCCATGGTGCTGGGTGAGGGGTATCATCCCATCATGGAAATGGTGGGCGGCACGTTTCCCATGGCATTCGGGCTCATATTCGCCGGTCTTTTTCTAAAAATATTGGCCACGGCCATAACCCTTGGCTGGGGCGGTTCCGGTGGCATTTTTGCGCCCTGTCTGCTCATCGGCAGTCTTTCCGGGGTGGTGTTTTACAAGGCCATGATGTTTGTTTTCCCCAATGCTGCGGTGGCCTCGGAGGGTGCCTATGCCCTTTTGGGCATGGCCGGTATCATGGCCGGGGTCATGCAGGCCCCGCTGAGCAGTATTTTTCTGATTGCAGAGATTACCGGTGGCTATGAGGCGATTTTGTGTTTACTGCTGGTTTCTTCCATCTCATCAACGTTAAGCCATATTATCGAACCCTCATCCTTTTATTTTAAAGACCTTATTGAGCGCGGCGAGTTCATGCGGCCCGGAACAGATGCAAGAATTTTATCGGATTTAAGCTTAAACGAAATCATAGACACCAACTACACCACTGTGTCCGAAAATATGGTTTTCAGGGAATTTATCAATAAAATCAAGAAATCAGACCGCAACCATTACCCGGTTGTATCCGATGAAACCGGTAATTACCTGGGGATGATCCGGGTTTCAAATATCCGTAGATATGCTCTGGATCCGGCCTTTTATGACATGATTTTTCTGAACCAGATCATGGATACGGATATGGTGACGGCATCCTTTGACGATGATCTCAATGATGTGCTGGAATTTATGGAAACTTTTAATGTTGATCACATCCCGGTGGTGGATCACCACAGATTTGCCGGGATGATTTCCAAGGCACGGATACTTGATCTGTACCGCAGGGAGCTGATCATGCAGACCAATATACAATAATCCTCTGTTCATGGGTTCAAGGAGACTTCCAATGAATTATAAACTGCTTCATATTTTCAGGAATACCCCCTTTGGCAGGGAAACTTTTTTGCAGTCCCTGCATTTTTGTAAAACCATCCACGCCTCGGCCGTTGTGTATATCCCCAAAACAGACAAGTTCCTAATGTATTTTTCCAATGATGTGGTGCAGATCAACCTGGACAGCTCCTTTCTGGCCTTTCCGGAGACAGCCCATGAACATGTGATCGAACTGTTTGATCAGGCAGGGATGCCGCCCCGATTCTATGAGCCCAAAAATTTTACGGCTTCAACTCTGCCGGATATATCCAGTCAGTTCGATTATATGTGCTCTCCGCGTTCTATCTCCGATCTGTCATCTAAAATAGGGCTGGGCCATCTGGGCCCCAAGGTCCGGCGGATGATTAAACAGGCTACCTTTCCCATTCTCATTGCTAGCCCCGTGTTCAAGGAGTGGAACAGTGTAGCCGTATTTTTCGGGGGCTCATCCAATGCCATGCATGCCCTTGTTTTAGGGCTCAAGGTTGCCATTGCCTCGGGCTTTCCTTTAAAAATTTATACTGTTCTTGAAAAAGGCAGTGAGGATGTTTACCGGGATATGGTCCGGGGAACCGAGTATGAAGATCTTGTGGACCAGTATGTCAAAGAGTGGTGTTTTTATGAATCTTCTGAATTTGAGCGTATGCTGTACGAGGTGCCCCATGACTCTCTGATCGTGCTCGGGGCCTATGGACATGGTGTGGTCAAGGAAATTCTTCTGGGAAGCAAAATGGAGCATATTCAGTCAACCGTCACCAATAATCTGCTGGTAACAGGTCCGAACTGCCGTATTACTCTAACCTAGTAGGAAAAATCGATGTTTATAGAACAAAGCATTATAAAGCTGGCCGCAAAAACCAATGGCGTCAGCGAAAAGGATCTTGCCGGTTTTCTTGCCCAGGGCCGGGAGCAGGAGTATAAGCCCAATGAATGGATATTCCATGAATCAACACCCCGGCAATGGGCCGGTATCATCCTTGAAGGGGACGTGGAACTGGTGCGCGGCCTGCATGGCACCTCCCGCAAGCTCGGATCCATGGTTGCAGGATCCATGATCAGCGAGGGCGCTTTTCTGGGAAATGATTCACACACCACCGGCGCCTTTACCCGCACCGGCGCAAAGATCTGGCAGATATCCCGGGAGAACATTGATGCGTTCAGGGAAGCTGAACCGGATTTTTTTTACAGGATCGTTTCCCAGATCGCCGTGGGCATTAACAGGCGCTTGCGCATGCTGGGCAACAAGCTTTTTGAAAACAGGAAAAATGATAATGTGGTCACAAGCGGGTTCCGGCTGGAGCATGATTCCCTGGGCGCCCGGGAAATCTCCGATGATGCCTACTACGGTGTACAGACCCAGCGCGCCATGGATAATTTTGCCATCTCAGGTGTCCATCTCCATAATTTCGAGCATATGGTCGAGGCGCTGGCTATGGTCAAAAAAGCCGCTGCCCTGGCCAACCAAGAACTGGGACGCATTGATCAGGCCAAAATGGAAGCCATAACCCAGGCCTGTGATGAAATTCTGGACGGTAAACTGCACGACCAGTTCACTGTTGACATGTTTCAGGGCGGTGCCGGCACATCCACCAATATGAATGCCAATGAGGTTATTGCCAACCGCGGTCTTGAGATCATGGGCCACAATAAAGGCGAATATCAATATCTGCATCCCAATGACCATGTGAACTGCTCCCAATCCACCAATGACGCGTATCCCACGGCCATTAAACTTGCGGTGCTGCTCTCCAGAAAAAATCTGGTCCTGGCGCTGAAGGAACTGCGCGATGCGCTGGAAAGAAAGGGGAACGAGTTTAAAGACGTGCTGAAGATGGGGCGCACTGAAAATCAGGATGCCGTTCCCATGACCCTTGGACAGGAGTTCAGCGCCTATGCGGTCATGATTGACAGCGCCATCAGTTCCATCACCCAGGCGGCGGATGCATTCAATGATGTGAACATGGGGGCAACAGCCATTGGCACAGGCATAAACAGTCCCCCGGGCTACGCCTCCCTGGTGGTGGAAAAATTGACCCAGGTCAGCGGTTTTCAGTTACGCAAGGCAAAAAATTTGGTGGAGGCCACCCAGAATGCCGGTATTTTTGTTCACATGTCTGCCAATCTTAAACTTGCGGCTGTACAGATTTCAAAGATATGCAATGATCTGCGCTGGCTCTCTTCCGGTCCCCGATGCGGCTTAAATGAAATTAATCTGCCCCCCATGCAGCCCGGATCTTCCATTATGCCGGGAAAGGTGAATCCGGTTATTCCCGAACTGATGAACCAGATCTGCTATCAGGTCATGGGATATGACACAGTTGTCTCCATGGCCGCCGAAGCCAGCGAGCTGGAGCTGTGTATGGGCGAACCAATTATTGCCTATGATCTGCTTCACGGTATGATGATTCTAAAAAACGGCTGCATAACGCTTGTTGCACGCTGCATTAACGGCATTGAAGCCAACCGGGATATCTGCCGTCACTATGTCCAGACCAGCATCGGACTGGTCACCGCACTGGTGCCGGTAATCGGCTATGAACAGTCCGCGGCCATAGCAAAGGAAGCGCTCAAAACAGGCAAGAGTGTGTACCACCTGGTGCTGGAAAAAAAGCTGCTCACCCGGGACGAGCTGGATGACATGCTGCGCCCGGAATGTATGACCGACCCCAGGACCATTACAGGTCGAAAAGACTGGTGCTGATATAACGCTCTCCGGTATCACACACCATAAAAACAATGGTTTTCCCCGGATTCTTCAGGCCTGTCTGAAAGGCGGCATGGAAGTTGGCACCTGATGAGATGCCGCAAAGAATTGCACATGATCTGGCCAGGGTTCTGGCGCCGTTGAATGCATCTTCTCCTTTGACCTGAAAAATGTGGTCAACAAGATCCCGGTTCAGGTTGGCCGGAACAAAACCTGCGCCAATGCCCTGAATGGTATGGGGACCGGCTTTTCCCCCGGAAAGGACCGGCGATTCAGCCGGTTCCACGGCAATGGACACAAGGTCCGGGTGTTTGCTTTTGATGTATTCGGTTACTCCGGTAAGGGTGCCGCCGGTACCAACGCCTGCCACAAAAATGTCAACCCGGCCCTGGGACGCCTCCCATATCTCGGGGCCGGTGGTGTTTCTGTGGGCCGCCGGATTGGCCGGATTTGAAAACTGGTCGGGCATATAGGCATTCCCGTGGGTCTCCACCATCTCTGCGGCTTTGTTCACGGCACCCCGCATGCCCAGGTGTCCCGGCGTAAGAATCAATTCTGCCCCTAAATGGTGCAGCAGTTTCCGGCGCTCTATGCTCATGGTCTCCGGCATGGTCAAAGCAAGTTTCAGCCCCTTTACCTGGGCCACAAAGGCCAGCGCAATGCCTGTGTTCCCGGAGGTCGGTTCCACGATCAGGGTATCAGGTCCGATTTGTCCGTTTTTCAGGCCCGCCTCAATCATGGCAAGGCCGATTCGATCCTTGACGCTGCTTAATGGATTGAAATATTCCAGTTTGGCAAACAGATGTGCCCCGCACTCTTTGGAAGGTGTTGCCAGATATACCAGGGGGGTATTGCCGCAGGCCTGGGTAATGTTGTCAATTGCCTTCACTGTCTGTCTCCTTTGGTTGATTTTTAATAATCAGGCGGGGCTCTTCCATAAATATTTTGGTATCAGCCGGTATGGAGCGGGTGAGCCATACATTACCGCCCACAACGGAACGGGCCCCGATAACTGTGTCACCCCCGAGGACTGTGGCCCCGGAGTAAATAATCACATCATCTTCAATGGTGGGGTGCCTCTTGGCCCAGCGCAGCTTTTCTCCGGCATCTTTGGGCAGGGAGAGGGCCCCAATGGTGACATTCTGGTAGATGCGCACATTGTCCCCGATGACAGATGTCTCCCCGATGACAATGCCGGTCCCGTGATCAATGACAAAACGCTCTCCAATGGTGGCACCCGGATGAATATCAATGCCGGTCAGGCTGTGGGCCAGTTCCGACATGATTCTGGGCAGCTTTGGAATACTGCGCTGGTGCAGGATATTAGCGATCCGGTGAACCGTGATGGCATACAGACCCGGATAGGAAAAAATAATTTCATCATGGCTTTTGGCCGCCGGATCTCCGTCATAGGCGGCCCTGACATCTGCTGCCAGTTTTTGCCTGAGAACCGGAATTTGTTCAATTACGCAGAACGCGGCCTCATTGCCCCGTCGCTCGCATTCCGAACATTCCCTGTCATATCTGAGGCAGTCATGGCGCAGTACATGAATAATCTGTCTGGAAAGGATGTCGTAGAGTCGTGTAATTTCCTGACCCATGTGATAGCTCACATTGACACTGTCAATTTTTGCATCCGAGAAATATCCGGGGAACAGAATGTTTCTGAATTTTTCAATCATCTCCCGGACAGATGTGGAAAAATGAATCGGTTCTTCACCAATATGGGCAAAGCATTCAGGGTCATCCAATGAATTGACAATCCGGTCAATAATTTCGGGCAGGGCAGTCCTTTGAACATTCTGGTTTTGTGCGCCCGCATACCGGCACATCGCTTTTTTGTTATTTGTCGGGCTCATCTGGTATATGCTCCTTGAACGGATATCCCTAAAACCAGGTACAGCTTTTTGGGGAGCCGGTTCACACGGGATTTCAATGTTATAAATTCCTTGCTGTCCATGGTTTTTTTTCACAAAATAGATCAGTTTATCAGGTCGCGTATGTCACATTGTGGTGGTTGTCAAACACGGCCATTCTTTGTGCGGCTTGGTGGAACCTACATAATTTATTCATTAAAGGATATCATGGCACGCATTGAAATCAAAATGGTAGATGTTTTTTTATTTGAAACCGAATTGACCATCAGGACAACAGATTTGAATTTTGGCAACCATGTGGGAAATGATGCCTTTGTTTCTCTTATGCAGGAAGTAAGAACCCGGTTTTTCATATCCCTGGGCTATTCAGATCTGGATGTTGAAGGCAAGGGAACTATAATTACTGACCTGGCAGTTGTTTATAAATCACAATCTTATTATGGCGAGCGCCTGAAATTTGAGTTGGGGGCAGGTGATTTTAATAAATACGGGTGCGATATATTTTATCGTGCAACAAATGCGGAGAATCAAAAACTTGTTCTTGAGGCAAAAAACGGCATCGTGTTTTTTGACTATGAAAAGAATAAAGTATCAACAATTCCGAAAAGGTTTCTGGAACGGCTTACACCTTCGGTGTGATTTTGCTCCGGGAACCGGATCTCGTTGGGAAATGTCTTGTTATTTCAATAATGATATTTGCCTTGACACGCATTCAGATAGGGCCATAGTATAGACTTCCTTATTTTTAGATGAAGGTACCGATAAGTTGACAGGTTGCTTTCATGTTTTGTTGTGGGTTGAGCCTGGGTGGATGACAGAACAGGTCGACCCATGGCCGTTATTACTTCAGTCCCAAAAGGAGTCAGAATGCTTCAGAATAAAAAAATTGGTTTCATTGGAAGCGGCAACATGGGGGAAGCGCTGGTCAGCGGGCTTGTAATGTCCAAGGCAGCCAAGCCCGAAAACATTATCTGTTCGGATGTTTTTCCGGAAACACTTAAGAACGTTCAGGAAAAATACGGGGTGCTGACCACAACCAGCAATATCGAAGTCTGTGAGAAATCAGAAATCATTATCTACGCCACCAAACCCCAGATTCTGGGCTCTGTGCTCAAGGAGACGGCATCAGCCCTGGATAAATCCAAGCTCATTATCTCCATTGCCGCAGGTGTGCCTTTGGCCGCCATTGCCGCAGGCCTTCAAAAGGAACTGCGCCTGATCAGGTCCATGCCCAATATCTGCGCCTTTGTCAAAGAGAGCGCCACAGCCGTGTGTGCGGGGCAGTTTGTCCAGGAAGGCGATGTGGAACTGGCCCGGGCGGTTTTTGACTCTGTGGGCAAAACCGTATTTATCCAGGAGAATATACTCATGGATGCGTTCACAGGCTTAAGCGGCTCCGGCCCGGCATACATCTTTACCATTGTGGACGCCATGGCCGATGCCGGCGTAAAAATGGGACTGTCCAGAAAAGATTCCCTGTTTTTATCCACCCAGACCGTGCTGGGTGCCGCCCGCCTGCTTCTTGAAAGCCGGGAACATCCGGGACAACTCAAAGACAGGGTTGCCTCACCGGGCGGGACAGCCATTGCCGGCATCCACACCCTGGAACAGGGTGGGCTTCGTACAACCATGATCAATGCCGTTGAGTCTGCCACCAAACGGTCCATGGAATTAGGGGAGATGATGGTGAAAGACTTTATAAAAAATGCTGAAAACGGATAGAATATCCACAGTCTGTGACAAATAAACTGATGCTCCTGCTTTTGCCTGCACTCATAACCTGGAGCAAGGGCAGGGCAGGTTCATTTTTATTCAATAGTCACTTCCTTTAGGATCAAGAAAGAGCCGGCGGATGGACTATGAAGTCCATCCGCCGGCTCCGGGAAAAAAGGAACTTAACTGAGGTGGTTGGTTGGAATTGGGTGGTTATGCATCAAGTTCCTTTCTAAGCCAGTCCCTTACCTTTCCTTCCACGGCATAGACCCCTTTGTATTTGCCGATACCCTGCATGAATTCTGAAATAACATCTTCGGGAAGATCAAAGTTGCCAATTTCTTCGGAATCAAACCCCTTTCTTTTTACAAGGGTCAGAATGGGATTTTTCTTCCAGGTGTTGATGACAAAATAGACGGTTTCATTATTGTTGTCCCTGGAGTTGTAATAGCTCTGGGAACGTAAGGGACCCCATTCCAGGTGCAGGGCAATGGCTTCTTCCGGGGTCATTTCCCAGTCCACGGAATTTATCAGGTTGTAATTTTTTTTTATGTCGTTGAGTCTCATATAAGCCTCCTGTTTTTGCAGTTAATTTCCATACGTGGGAAATTAAAAAAGCAAACTATGTGCCAGATTGTAGCTGTGGTGTGTATCTCATTGTATAACAGAGTGTTGCAAACGATATTGGTCGGAAGGCTAAACGGAAAATATGAGATGAGACAAAAAAGAGACAGCCACATAGATACAGTTGTGTCTCTATGTGGCTGTCCGATTATCTGTATACTGAAGATGTCTTAGGATGCTGCTGTTCAGCCCAGGCACTTAAAACTTTTGGGGCTGGCTCCGCAGACCGGACAGCGCCAGTCTTCGGGCAGGTCTTCAAATTTTATTCCTTTTTTAATTTTTCCTTTGCGATCGCCCCTGTCCGGATCGTAAATAAATCCGCAATTGGTAACCTGGCACTGGTACATATCTTTGGGATCTGACATGGTTTCTCCTTATTTATTTTTAGGTTAAAATTCCATCAATTTTCATAAACTGCAATCAATGTGCCACTTTTAAGGGGGGGGGGCGCTTGCCTTCCCGCACTATCAGTGTCCGGCCATGAGCGCCACACCTGCCAACCGGGCCTGCTGCTGCAACATGGCATCGGCTAATACAAGGGCTGCCATGCTCTCCACAATGGGTACGGCCCTGGCCACAACACAGGGGTCATGCCTGCCCTTGGCCGCAAGTGACGCCTTGCGACCCTGGAAATCGGCAGTGTCCTGGGCAAGCCCAATGGTGGCCGGGGGCTTAAACGCCACCCGGAATGTGATGGGTTCCCCGTTGGAAATGCCGCCCTGGATGCCGCCGCTGAAATTGGTTGTGGTGCCCAGGCGGCTGTCTTTTAGAATAAAGGGATCATTATGTGCGGAACCGCGCATCTGGGCGCCTGCAAATCCCGACCCGATTTCAAATCCTTTGGTGGCGGGAATGGAAAGCATGGCATGGGCCAGAAGCGCCTCAAGTTTGTCAAACACCGGTTCTCCAAGGCCCGCCGGTACATTGGTACAGACACATGAGACAACACCGCCGATGGAGTCCTTCTCTTCTTTAGCCTGGAGAATCGCCGCTTCCATGGCCTTTGCCGTATCCATATCCGGGCAGCGGACCATGCTGGCATCCACAATGGCCCGGGTCAGATGTAAACCATCTGTTTCCGGTGCCCTGATGGGCCCGACCTGGCTGACCCAGGCCACAATATCAATATCCAGTGTTGTTTTAAGCATTTTTTCGGCAATGGCCCCGGCACAGACCCGGCCAATGGTCTCCCGGGCTGACGAGCGGCCGCCGCCGGATGACGCCCGGATGCCGTATTTTGACTGGTAGGTGAAATCCGCATGGGAGGGCCGCGGGATATCTGCCATGGATTTGTAATCACCCGGGCGCTGATCCTTATTGGGCACAAACAGGCTGATGGGTGTGCCAAGGGTAAGACCGTGTTCCGTACCGGACTGGATGGTCACCTGGTCCGACTCCTGCCTGTCCGTTGATACCGCACTCTGGCCCGGGCGTCTGCGGTCGAGCTGGCACTGGATGTCGGGTTCGGTCAGGGACATTCCGGGAAGGCACCCGTCCACGATCACGCCGACCCCGGGACAGTGGGATTCCCCAAAGGTTGAAACACGAAACAATTTTCCAAATGAACTTGACATGTATGTTTCCTTATCTGGTCTGTTCCATTAAACTATTGCGCTGCAAGTTTTACACAAAATGCGTTGAAAAGCCATTAAAAGCACTGGTCATACCCAGATAAATGAACCTGTACATGACAACGATAAACTTTGGAGTAAAAAACATCTATGCCGTTTATCAGTTTGTGTTTTGCTTTTTTTTGAATTCCAATACAATAAGAATCATTATTTTTAACAGTCAACAATGTAACCAATTTGTTTTGTGAATGAATGGAAGACACCGCGTGGCACTGTTTTCTCTGTAACGACCGCCAATGATGGTGCCGGCATATTCGCTGATCTGTCAATATCGTAAGAACTTATTTTGCTGTACGTCAAACTTAAAGCCCCCTCCCTGATGGGAAAAGTGGGGCGCAGAGGTTAAAAAGAAGAAAGTCGGGCTCTCCCTAATCAAAAGGAATTTACTTCAGGCCCGGAAGTCACGGCGGCCTGTCTGACCTGTCATAACGAGGCAGCCCTGCAGTTTCATAAAACCATTCACTGGACCTGGAAAGCCCCGGGCAAAGATCAGGCCGCCCCCCTGGGGAAGGGCGGATTATCCGTCAATAATTTTTGTATCATCGCCCAGAGCAACGAGGCCCGCTGCACATCATGCCATGCCGGATACGGCTGGAAAGACAAATCCTTTGATTTTACCGATCAAACGAAAGTGGACTGTCTTGTGTGCCATGAAACCACCGGTACCTATAAAAAATTCCCCACCGGGGCCGGCTATCCGGCTAAGGAAACCACAGTATTCAAAGAAGATCATAAAACATACGATCCTCCGGAGTGGAACCGCGTGGCCCAGAGTGTGAGCCGGCCCGGGCGTAAAAATTGCGGAACCTGTCATTTTTACGGTGGCGGCGGCGACGGCGTGAAGCATGGCGATCTGGATTCTTCTCTGACCAACCCCGCCAGGAACCTGGATGTCCATATGGGCACTGACGGCCAGAATTTTAACTGTACCCGGTGCCACTCCACCTCAGAACACCATATTGCAGGCCGGATTTATACCCGGCCTGCGGCGGAAAATGATAAATCTTTAATTGAGGACGATCTGACATCAAAAATTACCTGCGTCTCCTGCCACGGCAGGGAACCCCACCGGCACAACGCCAAAGCCAATGATCATACAGACCGGGTGGCCTGTCAGAGTTGCCATATTCCCCAATATGCCCGAATCAATCCCACCAAAATGTACTGGGACTGGTCTGCAGCAGGAAAAATGAAAGACGGCAAACCCTATACCCTGAAGGATGACCTGGGAAAACCCGCATATGTCACCAAAAAAGGCACATTCAGGTGGGAGAAGAACGTGGTGCCCGAATACTTCTGGTTCAATGGATCCATAGAACATCTCACTTTGAAGGATACCATTGATCCATCCGGCGAAGTGGCGGTGAGCAGACCCGACGGCGATATGGCTGATGAAAAGTCGCGCATCTTTCCGTTCAAGGTTCACCGGGGTAAAATCCCCTATGATAAAGTGAATAAAAAGCTTGTGGCCCCCCACCTGTTTCCCCGGGATAAAACAGATACGGCGGCTTACTGGAAAGGATTTGACTGGGATGCGGCCATTCGTTACGGACAGAATTATTTAGACCTTCCCTATTCAGGCGAGTTTGATTTTGTTGACACCTCCTATGTATTTCCCATCACCCATATGGTGGCCCCCAGGGACAATGTCCTTGCCTGCATCCAATGCCATGTCAAAGACACCGGACGCCTGGCCGGGCTGACAGGGTTTTACATGCCGGGGCGGGATCGTTCCGTCATGCTGGACTGGGCAGGCCGGCTCCTTGTGCTGGGATCGCTGATCGGTGTCATCCTCCATGGCCTGGGACGGTTTTTCACCAGAAACGAAAAACATTAGAGAAAGGAATATAATATCATGAGGCAGACAAAAACAGTTAAAGTATATCTGTATACCCGTTATGAAAGATTCTGGCACTGGCTGCAGGCGGCGATGATCATGTTTCTTCTGATCACAGGCTTTGAAATCCATGGCACCTACACCCTGATGGGGTACGAAACAGCAGTGGCGGCTCATAATTTTGTGGGTCTTTCATGGCTGGTGCTTTTTGCCTTTTTTGTATTCTGGCTTTTCACCACCGGGGAGTGGCGTCAATACATCCCCACAACCAGAAAACTCATTGATGTGGCCCTGTACTATGCCTACGGCATCTTCCAGGGCAGACCCCATCCGGTTGAAAAAACACCCGGTGCCAAGCACAATCCCCTGCAGCGTCTGACCTATCTGGCGTTGTCCGCTTTGATGCTGCCGGTCCAGATGTTGTCAGGCATGCTCTATTATACCTGGAACCTTTGGGGGGGCGTGGCATATGCCCTGGCACCTGTGGCACTGGTCCACACCCTGGTGGCATTTCTGCTGCTTTCCTTTCTGGTTGTGCATGTCTATATGACCACAACGGGGCATTCCCTGTTCAGCCATATCGCAGGCATGATTACGGGATGGGAAGAGATTAATGAAGCCACCACGATTCATGAGTGGGAGGTGGCCGACAAGAGGCGCTCCTGACCGGGGGGGGACGATCAATAAACCTGATCCTGGGAATCAATGTATTTTTTAACTGTCCGCCGGTCCAGTCCGGCGATCCGGGCAACAGCCTCATAGGTGTCGTGCTTCTCATACAGGCGGGTGCAATAGTGGATAAGCAGGTCCTGGGCACTGAGGCGGCCCTCCTGGATCTGCCGGGTTAGGGAATCCGTCTGGGAGGCGGGTTCCGGCACCTCCTCTGTCTCATAGGCATTACGCAACACCACACGCCGGACACACTGTTCCAGTTCACGCACATTGCCCGGCCAGGGATATGACAGGGTCAGGTTGGATTCAATATAGCCCAGCACCCGTGAGACAATTTCCGGGGAAGGCTGGCCCACAATGCGGGTCACCGTATGTGTCAAAAGATCCGACAGCTCTTCGGGATCCTGGGCAATCCTTTTGCGCAGGGGCGGCACCGTGATGATATCGGAACACAGGCGGTAGTAGAAATCATCCCTGAATATCTTTTTCTCCCGGATCTCCCGGATGCTGCGGTTTGTGGCGGCAATGATCCTGCCGTGAAAACGGTGTTTTTCATCGCTGCCCACAGGAGAATAGGACCGGTCCTGGAGCACATTGAGCAGTTTTATCTGGACATGGGTGGACAACTCACCGATTTCATCCAGAAGAATGGAGCCATTGGGGCTGCACCGGCTGAACACCCCGTTATGGTCTTTGACGGCCCCTGTAAATGCGCCGCGCACATGGCCGAACAGCTCGGATTCAATGATGGTTTCAGGAAACTGGCTGATATTGAGCGTGGTAAAGGTGTTCACAAAATTATGGGTGAACTTGTTTTCCTTTTCGTCAAAGGGAATATATCCGGAGCGCCCCATGGCCAGGGCGGCGGTTCCCTTGCCCGTGCCGGTTTCTCCAAACAGAAGGGTGGAGAAATTTTCCATGCGGTCCCACAGGTACTGGTCATACATGAGGATGTCATGGGTGAACACGTTCTGCCACAGATCCCGTCGCAGCTCCTGCATACAGCGGCTGCGTCCCACCAGATGCCGGAAAATAAAATAATAGGCCCGGCGCAGTTGATACGCCAGGGCAATGAAACGCCTGCTCTCCTCTATGCTGAACCCCCAGCCGCGCAAAAGGGTCAGGGCCTCGGGCGCAAAAGGCGCATCCAAAGAGGTCTCTGCATTGTCCAGCTGGCTTGTGATCAGAGCGTCGATTTTTTTTCTGAACAGGTGAAAATAGTCAAACAGCAGTGCAGAGCGTAAAAAATACCTCTCCTCTCCCTTAAATGCATGGATATTGATGCCGCATCGCTCTTCCACCTGGGCCAGATGATGAGCCACGGCCTGGCATGCCTTGAGCACCCTGATCTCTTTGGGGCTGTCCGGTGAAACGCCTGCAATTTCAGCTTCCCGCAGAATCCGCTCCCTGCCGAAGGGGTTGGCCGCACTGGCGTAGTGCACACATTTAAAAAAATTGAGTTCTTCGGGCAGCAACGAGATGTTTTGTTTCATATTCCCAATTCCGTTACCACAGTCCAATGGTTGTTCCTTTGCTTGTTCATATAATGTATGGCACGAATGCGTTTTTTGTACAATGCCATGCAATTTAAATTTTATTTATGGGTAAGGATTTTTTTTTATTCGTGAAATCAGGCTATTAAAGTTTTGATCCAAGGGGTGGCACGATCTTTGTAGCATTTTGCGAAGGAACTTTATCTCTGAACGGCACCCAGTGTCTGGGCAAACAGTTGTCCACATGCAAGGCCCAGAAAAAATTGCAGTCGGAATCACCCCCCCCCCCCCGGGTTGTGAATCTTGCAAGTTTTTTACAACGTCACAGATGGGTCGCTTTGCGGGCATGTGCCCCTCTAAAACCAGCCGTTCAAACACAACCTAAGAGGAGAAGCCCTGTGCTGAATAGAGTACTGACCACCCGTTTACCCCTTCTGGCATATCATCCGCCCAAAACATATAACCTTGATTTTTTTAAAAACATCTGGCAGGCCGGTGCAATGCCTGTTCTGGATACAGAATTTATAGGCGCGTCTAAACTTTCTGATCTTTTGTCCCAGCTTAAAAATCAAAATTTGCGCCATGGTATACGCATTTATGCCGAAGATCAACATATCTGGGATTATTTTGAACAGCACCCGGACAATTTACCCGAATGTGTCATCGTTGCGTATCATAGCCCGGAATCCCTTGCCAAAAGGCAAGCGGTTAATGCTGAAATTTTCATGGTTGAAATTTACGAACCCGGACTTGAGACCATCATCAAAGAGATCAACCCCCATGGGATGATTTTAAAAGGCCGGGAGGCCGGGGGCAGAACATCTTCTGCGTCAAGCTTCATGTTAAGCCAGTATTATGTGCAAAAAAGCAACCTGCCGTATTTTGTCCACGGTGGTGTGGGCTTTCACACGGCTCCGGGCTTTTTTGCATCCGGTGCCGCAGGCCTGGTTCTGGACAGCCAGCTCTACCTGGCCGAAGATGCTCCGGTTTCAGAAAGCTTTAAAGCGGTCCTTGAAAAAATGGAAGAGACCGACACCGTTATCCTGGACCGGGGCGGCAACACACAGCACCGGGTCTTTGCCAAGCCCGGGACAAAGATTGTCCAGGACCTGATCAAAAAGATTTGCATTAAAAAGGCAGAAGGTCAGGGGCTGGAGTTCATTGACACCGCACTTGAACAGAATATGGCATCCCTGGGCCAGGATCATGATACACCCATGCAGTCCCTGTTCTATCTTGGCCAGGACGCGGTGTTTGCCCGTCACTTTAAAAAGCGCGGCAGCCGGCTGGTCCAGATCATCCATGCCCTGTTCACGTTTGTGGGAAAAGCCCTGAATGCTGTGGAACAATTTGATCCCCTGACGGAAAACACATCCCTGGCACAGGACCATGGAACCCGTTTTCCCATCACCCAGGGCCCCATGGCCAACATTTCCGAAAACAAGGCATTCGCAAGGGCTGTTTATGAAAACGGCGGTCTGCCTTTCTTTGCCCTGGGCAGTCTTCCCGTGGAGATCGCAGACCAGATCCTGCCGGAAAAATCAGATGAGCTGCCCGTGTTTGGCGCCGGCATGATCGGTATTAAAGCTTTTAACCCCACCCTGGATCATCACCTGGACCTGATTAAGAAAAAGAAGACGCCCTTTGCGCTTTTTGCCGGCGGCATTCCCTCCCAAATCAATGAACTGGAAGCCTGCGGCACACGCGCATATCTTCATACCCCCATGCCGGGCGTGCTGAAAAACGCATTTGAAAAAGGGACCAGACGTTTTATCCTGGAAGGAAATGAAGCCGGCGGTCATATCGGCAGTCTGTCCAGCACCATCCTGTGGGAACTGAGCATTGAATCCATGCTGGATCTTCCTTCGGATCAACGCCCCAATATGAGCGTGCTTTTTGCCGGGGGCATTATCAGCGCCGAAGGTTCCCATTTCATATCTGCCATGGCCGCGCTTCTGGCCCGGGAAGGGGTAAGGGTCGGCATTCAACTGGGCACGGCCTACCTGTTCACCAAAGAGATTATTGATACCGGTGCCTTGACACCCGTCTACCAGCAGGTGGTCCGGTCCCACCAGCGCACCACCATCATCGGATCCACCGTGGGCCTTCCCTGCCGCACCGCAGACACGGTCTTTGCCGGCCAGATGATGAAAAATGAACATTGCCGTCTGGCCGATGACACCATGAATTTAGGCTCACGCAAAAGCGCCTTTGAGAAAGATAACTTAGGATCACTTCTCATCAGTGCCAAAGGTAAGACCCCTGATTTCGGACATAAAAACAACGGTCAATGGATTGTATACACCGAAGAAGAACAGCGGGCAAACGGCAATTTCATGACCGGAGAAGGCCTTTTGTTCTTTGAAGAACAGACCACCATTGCCGAAATTCATAGCAAATTATTCCTGCAAAAGGATAGGCTTGTTGCCCGCCTCGACGCCCTTGAACTTCTTTTTTCCCCGGACGGCCAGATCAATGATGAAATCGCCGTGGTGGGCATGGGATGCGTGTTTCCCGACGCCCATGACACAGAGACCTTCTGGCAGAATATCCTTGACAAGAAATACAGTATTTCCGAGGTGCCTGACAACCGCTGGGAAAAAACCCTGTACTATGATCCTGATCCCAAAGCCTTAGACAAGTCTTATACAAAGATCGCAGGCCTGGTGAATGATTTTGAGTTTGACAATGAACGGTTCGGGTATACGCCGGCCAAGGCATCCAAATTGTCCCGCAGCCAGCAGATGCTGCTTCATGCGGCCTATCAGGCAGTGGAAAACGCAAATCTGTTAACCCAGGATCGTCGGATTGCAGCGGATAAACAGAGCCGCACGGCCGTTGTTGTGGCCACATGCCTTGGCAATGAAATGGCATCGGACCTGCATTTTAAATACTTTTTTCCCGAGGTTAAACAGTACCTGCGCAGCACTCCTGAATTCAATGCACTGCCCCAGGGCGAACAGGATCAAATCATTAACCAGTTGCGCGTAAAAATGTCCCAGGGCTCTCTTTACGAACCCGTGCACGGCGTCACCTTGAACATGGAAGCGGCCCGCATTTCACACCATTTGGGCCTTACCGGCACCAATTACGTGGTTGATGCCGCATGCGCCACAGCCCTTGCCGCCATTGAGTGCGGCATCCATGAATTGTTAAGCGGAACCCATGACATGGTCATCGCAGGCGGTGTCAACACGAACCTCACACCGGAATCCTTTGTGGGATTCTGCAAGATGGGCACCCTGTCTGCCAACGGATCATATCCCTTTGATGAACGGGCTGACGGCTTTACCCTGGGCGAAGGGGCCGGCGTCCTGGTTCTGAAACGCCTCAAAGATGCCATCCGGGAAAATGATTCCATTCTTGGGGTCATCAAGGGTATTGCCGCCTCTTCCGACGGAAAGGGCAAAGGCATTGCCGCCCCTGATAAAGAGGGACAGCGATTGGCGTTCCAGCGCTGCCATGAAAAGATAAAAACACAATTCTCCCCCGGAATGGTGCAGTTCATTGAAGCCCACGGCACCGGCACCAAGGTGGGGGATGCCGTGGAGATGGAGACCCTGCGCCAGGTGTATGACCGAAACGGATCCATCGGGGTTTCATCCATTAAGTCCCAGATCGGCCATCTGCTGGGAGCTGCCGGCATGGCCGGAATGATCAAAACGCTGCTGGCGATAAACCATCAGGTTCTGCCTCCCAACGGGGCGTTTGCAACAATTTCTCCCAAAATCGACATTCCCGGGTCATCCCTGTTTATCCTGGAGAGCCCGAAGCCCTGGCAGACGCCCGCCACCGGCCCGCGCATGGCAGCGGTAAGCTCCTATGGATTCGGGGGGATTAACTACCATACCGTGGTCAGCGAGTTCAACGGGGACTACGCGACTCTGCCCCGCAAAATTTTTACAGACCTTGACCATGATCCCAATGGCCAGAGAATCGTCTTTTCCGGCATGGGCGTTGTTCTGCCCAAGGCCCGAAACATTGATGCGTTCTGGGACAACATGGTCGCCGGGAAAAAGTCTTACCAGCCTATGCCAGCCCAGCGCCTGGCCAATGCGTGCTATGCCGAGGAGGACGTATCTTCGGGATTTCACCTGCCCATGATGAAAAACGGCATTGTCGACGATTTTATGCTGGATCCCAAAGCTTTTAAAATTCCGCCTTCCGCCATGACATTCATGGACCGGGCCCAGTTGTTCGGCCTGGATGCGGCGGGCCAGGCCCTTGCACATGCCGGACTACTGGACAGGCTGCCGGCCGGCAACAGGGTCGGGGTCATCCTGGGCACAATCTCCGGAACCCGGAATGTCGAGTCTGTTATCCGCACCCGGATTCCGCTGCTCCAGCGCATGATCCGGTCCACCGAACAGGTGGATGAAAAAGCTCTTTCCGCCATTGCACAAAACATAGGCGATCTTTTGAGGCAAAGGTATCCGGCCATGACCGGGGACAGCATCCCCGGCATGCTGTCAAATATTGTGTCTGCCCGCATCTCCAAACATTATAATACCCAGGGCACCAATTTTGTGGTGGATGGCTCATGTGCTTCGGCCACCATGGCCCTGGACTTGGCTGTTAAAAATTTGCGGGCAGGCAACCTGGACGCCGTGGTCACCGGTGGGGTGGATACCAACCTGTATCCGGGGGTACTGCTGGCATTCAAGCGCCTGGGTATTCTGGCGGAGACTGAACCCACCTTGTTTGACAATAAGGCCAACGGGTATGTCATGGGCGAGGGGGCAGCCTGCCTGGTTGTCACCACCTATGCCTATGCCAAACAAAACAACATGCCCATCCTGGGTGAATTGAAATGCCTGAATATGGCGGGAAGTGCGCCTGAGCATTTACTGTCACCTTCTGAAAACAAATATGAGAAGGTTCTGGCAAATGATACCGGGGTGTTTAAAACCCGGAAAACCGATCTGGCCTACCTGGATGTATTCGGCGTGTCCAATCCCTTCCTGGATCTGGTGGAAAAACAGGCCATTGAAAAAAGCCTGATTCGTCCATTGGCGTACGGTAATATCAAAACCGAATTCGGGTACTTTAAAGCAGCCAATCCCGGGGTGGTCATGACAAGGCTTCTGATGATGTCGGATAAGGGGGTTCTGCTGCCCACCCACGGGTATAGAGCCGACTCCACGCTCATAGAAAAGGACAGCCTGCTGCACCCGGTCAAAGAGATAACGCCGCTGGCGGACAATGCGCTTCTCGGCGCAGATGTCAACGGTATCGGCGGCAACCACGCCCATGTGGTCATCGGTCGCCTGCCGCGTTTCCTGCGGCCCCAGAGCGCTTACGCAACTGCTGAACTGTCCGAAGTCACCCCCGGTGTCTGGCCGGATAAGATTCGGACCGATGCTGTCACGGCTCTGCTTTCAGGCCAGGGCGCCCAGTTTGCAGGTATGCTCAAAGCCCTTTATGAGTCTGTTCCTGAGATCAAAACCATGATGGATCAGGGAGAATCCATCTTCCAGGAACGAAGGGGAACTTCTCTTCTGGATATCATGAACGCCGGAGGTGCCCCGCTCAACCAGACGGAAAATACCCAGCCCGCGATCTTCCTGTCCACGGCCGCCATTTATCATGCCTTGGACCTGAAAGGTTTTCAGCCTGATTTTTATATCGGCCACAGCGTCGGGGAATACTCCGCCCTTTATTGTGCAGGCTTGCTTGATTTCAGCACAGCCATGAACCTTGTGATCTCCAGGGCTGACTTCATGGCCCAGGCCTCCAACGAAAACCCCGGCGGGATCATGGTGGTATTTGACGGGGAAAAAGGCGCCCAGGATATGATCTCAGAATCCGGGGTTTCCGATATCTGGCTGGTCAACAAAAATAGTGAAAAGCAGACCGCCATTGCCGGGACAACCAAAGGCATAGATCTTTTCTGCGCCCACTTGAAAGACAAAGATATTTTCCATAAAAAACTGGCTTTGTCCGCGGCCTTTCACACCCCGTTGCTGGAACCTGCGGCCCAGAATATGGCCAAGACCCTTGGGGCTGTAAAATTCAATCTTAAAAATGCCCATAAAATTATTTCAAACCTCACCGCAAAACCCTATCCTGCGGATGAACAGATGATTCGGCAGCATCTGGCGCGCCAGATCGTCTCTCCTGTGGAATTTGTAGAATCCGTAAAAGGCGTTCATGCCCAGGGTTGCCGGCGGTTTATTGAGATCGGACCGGGCAGGCTTTTGTGCAACCTGCTGAAAAACATCTCCATCGAAAATCCGGAATCCATGCCCACGGCAGATGCCAAAAAAGGCGAGCTTGAATGTTTCACCCTGGCCATAGAGCAGTTCATCGCATCTTCTGAAAAGCAAATTGTCCAGGCAACTGCGCCGGCTTCCCGGGAAGTGATGACGCCCGAACCTGAAGAGCTGCAAAAAACGGAAGTGCCCAAAGAAGCGATGAACAGCGATGTGGATTTTGATACTTTTGTAAAGCAGAATCAAAATCTGGTTCAAACCGTATTACAGCGCGAATATCAGGCATTTCAGAAGAAAAAGGCCCTGGAGGCCGTTGAGAATCTGGGCCTTTATACCGGCTCGGTCTGTATCGTGGGTGCGGCCATAGGGCTGCCGGGCAAAGGCAATCAGGTGTTCAATGAGAAAAATTTTGACCGGATTCTTGCCGGAAATAATTTCATTGAGCCGTTGACCCAGGAAGAGAAAAAGAAAATTGTGGACATGAACATCACCCGTGTATTCAAGGAACCCAACGGCAATGCCAAGTTTGTGGATATCGTGAACACCAGTGATGTGATCCAGCTTGCCGGGAAACTGGGGTATTTTGATCTGGCTACGGAATACGGCATCAGCAGAAAATTTGACCTTGTGGATGAACTGGCCATGGCCGCAGGGATTGAGGCGCTGAAAGACGCCCATATCCCCCTGGTCAAAGCGTATAAAAAAACCTCCACCGGCAGCAAAATCCCAGACGGACTGGTGTTGCCCGAAGAGATGCAGCAGACGACAGGCGTGATCATGACGGGTATTTTTCCGGGATTTGAAACCCTGCTGCATCATCTCAATGCATATTATTACAACAAGTTCTACGTCAGACCCTATGATGAGCTGGAAAATATCTACTATCATCTGATGGAAAATCTTACGGACAGGGATATGAAGGATATTATCACGGACTGGTTTTTTAAGATTCGTGAGCGCCGCAAAATATACGGCCAGTACAAATTTGAACGCAATATCCTCTTTGACATCGTCTCCCTGGGCGGAGCCCATTTTGCCAGTCTCATCCGGGCAAAGGGACCCAATATTCACCTGCACGGTGCCTGTGCATCCACCACCCAGGCCATTGGCGTGGCCCAGGACTGGATTCGAAGCGCCCGGTGTGAGCGGGTGATCGTCATCGGCGGTGAAGCGGCCACAACTGATGCCCAGATGCCTTGGGTGGGGTCAGGATTCCTGGCCATGGGCGCAGCCACCAGCAAGGAAGTGATCTCCGACGCAGCCAAACCCTTTGATGCGGACCGCAACGGAACCATTTTAGGTTCAGGTGCCGTGGGTGTTGTGGTGGAACGGGAAGATACCCTGAAACGCAGGGGATTGAACGGCCAGGTTCGAATTATGGGTTCCTATATCGGCAACAGTGCATTTCATCCCTCCCGTATTGATGTGAACCACCTTGCCGGTGAGCTCAGAAAATTCGTGGGACTGGTGGAAAAGCAAAACGCCATCTCCCGGTCGGACATGGCAAAACAGCTGGTATTCATGTCCCATGAGACCTTTACCCCGGCCCGGGGCGGCAGTGCCTCGGCAGAGGTTGAGGCGTTAAAGAGCGCATTCCCCGATGATTATAAGCAGATTGTGGTCACCAATACCAAGGGATACACCGGCCACACCCTGGGGGCGGGCATTGAGGATGCCATACTGGTGAAAGGCCTCCAGGCAAGGAAAATTCCGCCTGTGGCCAACCTGGTTCATGTGCCTGACGAATTTTCAGATCTGAATTTTGCCCAGGAAGGGAAGGGCGATTACCGATATGGTCTGCATTTCAGCGCAGGTTTCGGGTCCCATTTTGCCTTCCTGATGCTGGATCGACTTGAAGAAGCCGGTGTGGAAAACAACCCGGTTTATCATGAGTGGCTGACCCGGATTTCCGGCAGCCCGGATCCCATGCTCAGCGTCATACATAAAACCCTGTGTGTTTTTCCCAGGGAGGAGCGTGCAGAAACAATGGCCCAGGCACAAAACGGTTTGGCGGACAAAGGCCGTCAGCCGGCCGGGCAAAATGCGCCTAAAGCCCCGGTTTCGGCGCCCAAGGCAGACCTGAAACCCGTACCGACGGTATCTGCTCCGGCAGAACAGCCTAAAAAAGTTGCAGGCAATGCCGGGTCCAAAAATGTCTTAAGCCAGATTACCGAACTCATTGCAAACCAGACCGGCTACACCCATGACATGCTGGAACCGGATCTGGACCTGGAGGCGGATCTGGGCATTGACACGGTGAAACAGGTGGAGACCTTCGGCAAGATCACCAAGTCCTTCGGCCTGAGCGTGCCCGAGGATATCAGCCTTTCGGAACTGAACACCATCCGGAAAATTGCAGGTTATATCGGAGAACGGGTTAATACGGATGAAACACCGGAACAGCCTGACTCCGGTTCAGCGGCAACAACCCCGGCGCCTTCGGGATCAGCTCCGTCTGCAAACGTCCTGGATGCCATCACCGACATGATCGCCGATCAGACCGGCTACACCCGGGACATGCTGGAAGCGGACCTGGATCTGGAAGCGGATCTGGGCATTGACACGGTGAAACAGGTGGAGACCTTCGGCAAGATCACCAAGTCCTTCGGCCTGAGCGTGCCCGAGGATATCAGCCTTTCGGAACTGAACACCATCCGGAAAATTGCAGACTACATCAGCAGCCGGGTTCAGACCGATGACATCCCCGGACAGCCTGAATCTGACACAGGTGCAATCGCAGCCGGGGTTTCCGGATCAGCCCCGTCCGCAGGCGTCCTGGATGCCATCACCGACATGATCGCCGATCAGACCGGCTACACCCGGGACATGCTGGAAGCGGACCTGGATCTGGAAGCGGATCTGGGCATTGACACGGTGAAACAGGTGGAGACCTTCGGCAAAATCACCAAATCCTTTGGCCTGAATGTGCCCGAGGATATCAGCCTTTCGGAACTGAACACCATCCGGAAAATTGCAGACTACATCAGCAGCCAGATTCAGACAGATGAATCCCCTGCACAGCCTGGCTCCGGGGCAGTGACCCAGACCCCGGATTCAGGTGCCGGCACCTCGTCGGACATCACCGGTGAGATCATAGCCATGATCGCCGATCAAACCGGTTACGCCCTGGACATGCTGGAACCGGACCTGGACCTGGAGGCTGATCTGGGCATTGACACGGTGAAACAGGTGGAGACCTTCGGCAAGATCACCAAAGAGTACGGACTGTCCGTGCCCGAGGATATAAATCTTTCTGAATTGAACACCATCCGGAAAATCAGTGAATATGTCCAAGCCGGCCTGGGGGGAAAGAGTGATGTGACGCCTGTGACCACGCCCGCCCCTTCAGCCCCCGGCACACAGGATACTGAAACAGAGCAGCCGGTTCAATCAAGTCCGGCCGGAATCCAGCGTTATGCCTTTGGATTGCGCAAGCTTTCTGACCCTGTACCGGTCAATCCCGGCCTTGAAGGACAGACCTATTTGATCACCATGGATCACCAGGGATTTGGCCGGGCTGTGGCTGACCTGATCAGGGCAAACAAAGGAGATGTCATCTGCGTGGGCAGCAGTGAGCAGGATGATTATACAGTAGACTTGAACACCCTTGACAAAGCCCGGGAGATCATTGACCGGATAAAGGTGGATCATGAAAACCTTTCCGGGATCTTTTTCCTCCATCCCCTGGATGTTATTGCGGATGGCGGTGAAAATCTGCAGGAGGGGGCAGATGCAGTTAAATTTTTATTCCTGTTGTGCAAGGCCTTTGCAGACCAGCTGGATCAATCCCGGGGCCGTCTGGCTGCCGTGTCGGTCCAGTCCGCCCTGGCTCGTTTCAGGGCACCGGCACCGGATCGGATTTATCCGGTTTTCAGCGGTATTTCAGGTCTGCTGAAAACGGTTGCCAAGGAGTACCCGGGCACAGGGGTCAAACTTGTGGAGTTCATGGATAAAAACGAGCTGACCGATATGGCCGGTGCCGCAGCCTTGTTCCTGGGTGAAGTTTTTGGCGCCACAACCCATCTGGAGGTGGGGCATGAAAAGGGCTTGAGATTCGGTATCCGGGCAAAGAGCGGCGGCGGGCAAAAATCACAGCTTTCGGGAGAAGAGACTTCCGTCATAAAAGGGAGCGATACTCTGCTGGTCACAGGCGGTGCTGCGGGCATCACCTATGAACTGGTCAGGGAGATTGCAGGTCCCAATATGAACCTGGTCATTTTAGGACGCAGCCGTGTGGAAGACGAATTGGAAGTTTCCGGGGCCGAAGCCATGAGTGACACACAGATCATGGCGGCTCTCAAATCCATACATCCCAACGCCAAGCCCGTTGAGCTGAAAAAAAGGGCTGCTGGTCTGCGGCGCATTCTCACCGCCCGGGACAATCTGGCCCGGCTGCGCAGCAAGGTAAAAACCGTGGACTACCATGCTGTGGATGTCACCGATCCCGATGCCGTACAAAAGGCCATCAGCCAATACGAGCGCATTGACGGGGTAATACATGCCGCCGGTGTGGACAGAAGCATCATGATTGAGAAAAAATCCATGGATGACTTTAACGTGGTGTTTGACACCAAGGTCAAGGGACTGGCCAATGTGCTGGCAGCCATTGAAAACAAAAACTGCCGGTATCTCATCGGTTTTTCATCCATCACGGCCAGATTCGGCAACGAAGCCCAGTCAGACTACACGGCCGGAAACGACATGATGGGGGCCATGATACAGGCACAGGCGTTGAAAACCCAGGGATTGACCTTCAAAATTTTTGACTGGACCGCCTGGGCCGAAATCGGTATGGCATCGGAAGGCACCATTGAAGCCGTGTTAAAGGAAAAAGGCATTGCCTTTCTGCCGGTGGCACAAGGTATCCGGTTTTTCAAGGAAGAGCTGCACAATCCGGAAAGCGTTGAGATTCTCATTGGTGCGCCCCCGGAAAAAAATCCGGCCGCCTTTGATCCGGACGGACTGCTTGCCGTGGGGCCTTTTCTGGATTCCGTGGAAAAGGATGCCGGCCGGGAGGGGCTGAAGTTCAAACGCCTTCTGGAAGCTGACAGAGATCTTTTCCTTTTTGACCACGAAAGAAAAGGTGTGCCTCTGTTCCTGGGTGCCACCGGTCTGGAAACCATGGCTGAAGCAGCCCTGGAGTGCAGCGGTGGCCGGGGACACATCCTTGAGGTCAGTGATTTTAAAATCCCCTATGGCATCAAGCTGTTGAAAAACCGTCCCAAAGAGATTGAAGTGTATGCTGAAAAAATGGCGGACGGGATGATAGCCACCCGGATACACTCTGTTTTCACTCCTCCGGGCGGTAAAGCGCCGGTCCAGGATACCCTGCATTTCCAGGGAAAGTTCAAGATTGCAATGACGCCATCAACACCCCAAACCACCCAGATCCCGGCGGTAGCCGAATTAAAGGTTGATCCCGGGTGGCAGGAACAGATCTACCATGCGGACCGCCTGTTCATGGACGGACTGTTCCGCTCCGTGGATCAGCTGGTTGAACTGGACCCGGATGGTCTTGTCACCGTGGTTCAATGGCGGCCCGGGCGCGAATTCTTTAAAGGACAGACCTATCCTGAATTTGCCACCCCCGTAGTGATCATGGATGCCATGTTCCAGACCGGCGGCATACTGGAGTTTTTCACCAGTACGGACGTGGTATTGCCCTTTTCCATCCAGAAGGCCTCATTCGCAGGGACTGTTCTGCCTGATACGCCTTATTTCTGTCTGACCCGGCGTCTGGCCCAGGATGGTGACACAAAGACCTATAACATGCAGCTGGCAGATACTTCAGGCCGTGTGATCGTTGATATCCAGGGCTTTGAAATGGTCCGGGTCGATCGTCTGGCCCAGGAGGAACTGCCCGACATGTCCAAGGTCAAACTGGCCGGCAGCGGTCTGATGGCCGGATAAATGCAGAACACACGCCTGCTGTTCCGGGACCAGGGCATTCATTTCTGTCTTGTCCACATTCCGGAAATGCTCAAGGCGTTGTTACCCCAAAGTGTCGGGCCTGGTTACCAGACCAGGCCCGGCATCCAATTCCGTCGGGATGAGTTTGCACAGCCTGTGCTGTCTCAAGCTGAACTCACCGGACTCAATCAATTGTTTGCCCTGAAAAAACAGGTGGAGCGCCTGGCCGGACGGTGGGCAGTCAAGAACCTTGTCATGCAGCAGGCAAAACTTTCCCCGGATGACATTGAAATACACAATGATTCATCCGGGGCACCCGTTTTGCCAGCCTTTCTTGATTATGCCATATCCATTTCACATGCCGGTGATTATGCCCTGGCCGCAGCCCTGCCCGGTAAAGCCAATGCCCTGGGCATTGATATGGAGGTCATACGCCCTGTGGATATCCCGGCGCTTTTACATGCCGGATTTTCCCAAAAAGAACAACAGACATATGCCGGCGCAGATCTTGAAACCATTCTGAAAATTTGGACCATTAAAGAAGCGATGCTCAAATACCGGCGGACCGGTTTAAAAGCCTCGGTGAAAAAAATAGAATGGCTGGATGAAACACTTTTCGAAAATTATGCTGTCATTGAGGATCTTTTCGTAAAATCATACCACCGGGATAATATCATTTTTTCAGTTGTCTCTGGACATCCGTCTGGGGGAGGCAAAAGGATCAGCGGAGTAGTTTAGTTACAAACAGATCAACCACCTCAATGAGGATCAGAATGATAATAATCCACTCCAGCTGGGCATTGTGGCTGTGCTGGGAAAGATCCTTGAACAGCTCAAGATTCTCCTGGATAATTCCTAAATTTTCCTGGATATAACGGTAGCGCAGCGTTATATCAAGTTCCCGGGTCAGGGCGGTATGCAGCTCGTCAAGACTTTGCTCTTCCCACATCAGTTGCGGGGTGTCAAAGACATAGAGGTTGCGGGCAATCTGATTTTTTAAGTTCAGGACTTTTCCGATATACTGGATCAGTTGTCTGCCTTTAAGATCGACTTTCCCCTTTGTCTCCAGCTGGGTGGTGTAGATCCTTGTCTCTTCTATAAGAGATTCAGACTGTGAACAGTAATAACTTAAGGCGATGGACTGGGCGATGGAGAACATGATCGTGTAGATCTTATCTACCTCGTATGAAGTCAGAATGACTTTATTGAAAAGAACCCTGCGCTGTTTTTTGCTGTCGATTTCAATGGTATATTTTTCACTTTCAAAATGTGGTGTGGATTCAATGTCCAGAAGATCGCGGATGGATCGTAAAATAAGGGTTTGTTCGCCCTGGTCCACATCGACAAATACCACACTGCCGTAATTGGCAATAAAG
The DNA here is from genome assembly GCF_963665355.1 of uncultured Desulfobacter sp. Classification (GTDB taxonomy): domain Bacteria; phylum Desulfobacterota; class Desulfobacteria; order Desulfobacterales; family Desulfobacteraceae; genus Desulfobacter. The sequence continues at coordinate 134,055 of NZ_OY762229.1, read as the reverse complement.
ATATAACCTCCTGTTTCAGTGATATAAAAAAGCTCTGTTGGTTCTTCTTTGATCAGTTGAAAGAGCAGAGATCTTTTTATGATTTCAATATTGATATTGCTGTTGACATGCAGCCCGAAAACTAGTTTTTCCACGATTTCCTCCAGTTGAAAAGGATTACAACATACTGAAATTTCATTTAAAAGGAAACTGTTATTTCCAATGTTTTGGGGCGGGATGATGACGGCATTGCAGTTTTTTTACCAAAGGTATATTTATTGAGTATATAACTATTCGGAGATGCGCAAATTTCCGGTTCCCCTGTAACCCATGGCATAGGAAAGTCAAAAATGAAAACTGCTGAAGACATCATGGAAAAAAAAGTTATTTCAATTACCCCGGAAACCGACATCACCCGGGCCGTGGAAATTCTTTTAACCAACCACATTAACGGCGTACCCGTGGTGGATGGGGATGGCGAACTCAAAGGAATTTTGTGCCAGAGTGATCTTATTTTCCAGCAGAAGAACATCTCTTTACCCCCCATTCTCACCTTCCTGGACAGCATTATTCCTTTGTCCTCATCTAAAAAACTTGAACATGAAATGAAAAAAATGGCCGCCGTCACCGTGGCCCAGGCCATGGTGACAGACCCTGTCACCGTAACACCGGACACACCGGTCAGTGACATTGCAGCCCTGATGGTTGAAAAGCACTTTCACACCATTCCTGTGGTTCACGAAAATAAGGTGGTGGGTATTGTGGGCAAGGAGGATGTGCTGAAAACATTGATGTGAGGTTTTCATGCACACCAATCATTTTGTCTGTTATGATTCCGGCTCCTGGCGTTTGGGGCCGTCAGTCGCACCTGCGGCCTGGCCGGCCCGGTAACACTGGTCGCCATACCGTGCCACCTGGCGGCAGATGCTCCTGACTATACTCACCTCCCGGGCCCTGAGCTGGTAGCGGCTTAAAAAACCGCGGGCCTTGTCGAGCCGGTCTTCCGGGTTTTCTGGATTGATGTAGTGGATAAGGGCAAGGGTCTCTTTGAGCTCTTCATACATGTTCTCAAGCTCATGCCGGCCGGCCAGGCGGGGGATATGAAATTCCGGTGTCCGGTTGCGGGCCTTGAACAGTTCATAGCACATGATCATGACGGCCTGGCCCAGGTTCAGGGAAGAAAACCCGGCCGTGGGGATATTCACAAGGTCGTGGCACAGGCGCAAATCTTCATTGGTCAGCCCCCGGTCCTCGGGGCCGAAAAGAACAGCCACCCTGTTTTCCGAAGATATGGGAATCAGCTTTTGGGCAAGATCGGCCACGCAGGTGTTCACCCGGCGCGTACCGCCAAGCCGTGCCGTGGTTCCTACAATCCAGTTGAACGGCCCAAGTGCTTCGGACAGGGTCTTGCACACCGTCATGGTTTCAACCAGTCCCGACGCGGAGTGGGTCGCCACCTTCAGAATCCGTTCCATGTCAAGAGTTCTGGGCGCGGAAACAATCAGTTCTCCCACACCCATGTTGGCCGCAGCCCGGGCCGCAGCGCCGATGTTCTCCGGAACCCGGGTGTCATGCAGCACAATGGCGACATTTTCCATGCAGACCTTTTCAGGCATCTTTTTCTCCCTTTATAATCCCGCGGCCCCCGGAATTATAAAACAGGTATTTTGTTGTTATGTCCCCAAAAGAAACGGATGCCACCGTCATGGGGGGTGAACCGGATCAGGTTTTTTTGAATCAGATCGGACAGCTGTTCCTTTACAAAGTCTGGTTCAAGCCGGGACGCTTCTGCGATTTTATCCGTCAGCAAACCAAGGGCCTGGTCAAAATTCCCGGGCTGGGTCCCGTGGATTTCCAGCAGGTCCAGGCTCAGGGCGGTAAAAATCATCCGGGTCCGGAAATGGCCCGCCACCTCAAGCCACTCGTCAGCGCTGACACGGTTCGTATGAAACCGCTGCACCTTTTCCTCCCAGTTTTTTGCGATGGGTGTCACGGCATCATTGACAAAGCGTTCAATATCCCGGGCCGAAAGGTTTGATGTTCGTACAATGGCATGATCCGCATCGTACAGATCCCAGTCATTGCTCAAAATTTCAAGGTCATAGGCGTGAACATTCTCACGGATGGTGGTGCCGGGAAAAGGCGCCAGAAAGTGGTAGCCGTAGAGGATGTTGAGCTCCTGGCTGAATTTTTTGGAATCGTTGAGGCTTTCCCGGGACTCTCCGGGAAGGCCCGCCAGAAAAGAGCCATGGGCAATAATGCCGGATTGTTTGCAGGCTGAAGCGGCGGCCCTGGCCTGGTCCAGTGTGATGCCCTTGCGGACCCGGGCCAGCATCTGGCTGTTTCCCGACTCAATGCCGAAACTGACCGCATGGCACCCGGCTTCCTTCATGGCTTCAAGGATTTCAACATCCACGGTGTTTACCCGTGCAAACACGCTCCAGGAAAAGCACAGTTTCCTTTTTTTTACCTCTTCGCAGAACTCAAAAACCCGGGTTCGGCTGGAGGTGAAAAGGTCGTCGGCAATATTGATGAAAGTCATGCCGTAATTCAGGATGGTTTCAATCTCATCCACCACCTTCTGGACAGACCGGTGACGGACCTTGAATCCCACCATTTTGCGCCCCAGGCAGAAGATGCACTTGTTGGGGCATCCCCGGCTGGTAATGATGCTCACAGGATAGCCTAAAGCCTGGTAACGCGACAGGGGCAGAAGATGCCGGGCCGGCATGGGCAGCGTGTCAAGGTCCTGGATAAACGGTCTGGGCGGGGTGCGGATGACATTGCCGTTGCGTAAAAACGCAATGCCGGGGATGGTTGGCCAGAGCTCTTTCCGGGTCAACACCGGCACCAGCTCTTCAAGGGTTTTTTCTGCCTCGCCGATGACCACAAGATCGGTTGCTGGATAGTCCATCAGGGTGTTTTCCACATCAAATGAGACGTGGGGACCTCCAAAGAGAGTGACCAGGGATGGCTTGATTTTTTTTGCCTGGACCAGGATCTGTGCCGCTTTTTTATAATTCATGGTGACGGCCGTGATGCCCAGCACATCGGGTTCAAACCGTTCAATATCCCGGGCCAGGTTTTCAGGGCTGTATCTGCGGACAATATAGTCGAAAATTGCAACATCCGCCCCTGCCCTGATGCAGGCTGCTGCAACGTAGCAGATGCCCAGGGGCGGGGAGGGTGCCTCTTCCAGGGGATACGGCGGAGCCACCAGCGCGATCTTCATATAAAACCTGTTCCCACTTTTGGATTGTTTACATTACTGTTGTGCCTGGCACAATCTGCGTGATGGAGATAATCACGCCTCGTGATTTGCTGTCAACAGAAACTTCCCGGTGCACCAAAGGAAGACGAGCCGGGGCAAGCCTTCTTGCTTTTTCGTTTGCAGGTCAATGATTTTTTACACAAGGAGTGTTAAGCTATTGATTTTCATCAGCGACGGCGTTAATGAATAGGGTTGGAAATAAGATTGCCTTTGTTGTGAGGCAATGGAAAGACACGGGAAGTGAAAACAAAGACGTGTTTCTATATTTAAGATAAACCGTTGATTCACAGGTGGACGTATATTCTTCACCGTGATATTGAAAGGCGCCTTGAGGCACAAAGATTTGAACCAAAGGAATAATGATTATTACATATAATATGCAATGATAACCCCTAACAGAAAGGTAAAAAATGACAGACCATAGAATTCACAATTTCAATGCCGGACCGGCAGTGCTGCCTCTGTCGGTTCTTAAAGAAATTCAGGCATCTTTCCTGAATTTCAATAATTCAGGCATGTCCATCACAGAAATCAGCCACAGATCTTCATATTTTGATAATGTTATCAATGATGCCGTGGAACGGGCCAAACGACTTTTAGGCCTGGATGATCAGTACCATGTTCTTTTTCTCCAGGGCGGGGCTTCTTTGCAGTTCGCCATGATTCCCATGAATTTTCTTTCAGGCGATCAAAGTGCCGACTATGTCAATACCGGGACCTGGTCCACCAAAGCCATCAAAGAGGCTAAAATTCAGAAGAAAAAACATGTGGTTGTGGCCTCTTCCGAGGACAAGGACTTTTCATATATCCCTAAAAATATCACCTTCAGCAAAGATGCAAAGTATGTACACATAACCTCCAACAACACCATTAAGGGAACCCAGTATGCCGATTTTCCCGATACCGGCGGGATTCCCATTATTGCAGATATGTCATCCGATTTCTTTTCACGGCCCCTTCCCATGGAAAAATTCGGCATGATCTATGCCGGCGCCCAGAAAAATTTAGGGCCGTCGGGCACCTGCATGGTGATTCTGCGCAAAGACCTTTTGGAGACAGCCAATGCGGATCTGCCTTCCATGCTCAAGTACTCCACCTTTGCAGAAAAAAATTCCATGTATAACACCCCGCCCTGTTTCGGCATCTATACCATTGATCTGGTGCTCAAATGGATCGAGGAGGAGATGGGCGGCCTTGAAAAGATGGAAGCTTATAATCAAGAAAAAGCAGGCCTTTTGTACGATCTCATTGAGGCCAGCAGTTTTTACCGGGCCACGGCGGAAAAGGGTTCCAGATCCCTGATGAACGTCACCTTCCGTCTGCCCAGTGAGGAACTTGAACAAAAATTCATCAAAGAGGCAGCAGCAAAAGGCCTTGGCGGTCTTAAAGGGCACAGATCCGTTGGCGGATGCCGGGCATCTATTTACAATGCCTCCCCCATGGAGAGCATCAAAGCCCTGGTGGAATTTATGGATGTATTTCAAAAGGAGGCAAAATAATGAAGGTACTGGTCAGTGATAAAATGGATGAGTCCGGCATTGATATTTTCAGAAACCAGGAAGGTATAGATGTCGATGTCAAGACCGGGCTTTCACCCGAAGAACTCAAAGAAATCATCGGGCAGTACGATGCCCTGGCCATCCGCAGCGCCACCAAGGTGACTGCGGACCTGCTTGAGTCCGCAACGAAACTTAAAGTTGTTGCCCGGGCCGGCATCGGCCTGGATAATGTGGATATTGACGCCGCCACCAAAAAAGGTGTTGCCGTCATGAACACCCCGGGGGGCAACACCATTACCACAGCCGAGCATGCCATGGCCATGATGATGGCCATGACCCGCAATATTCCCAGGGGAACCGCATCCCTGAAAGCCGGGCGCTGGGATAAGAAACTGCTCCAGGGGCGCGAGCTTTTCAATAAGACTTTAGGCGTTGTGGGATTTGGAAATATCGGATCCATTGCTGCAGGACTCGGCAAAGGGCTGCGCATGAACGTCATTGTGTTCGATCCCAATATCTCCTCGGAGCACATTGAAAAAGCAGGTTTTGAATATGTGACTTTAGATGAACTGTATGCCCGGTCGGATTACATCACCATCCATGTGCCCAAAATGGATGCCACCATTGATCTGCTGGATGCCCAGGCGTTCGCAAAGATGAAAACCGGTGTCATGGTCATCAACTGTGCCAGGGGCGGCATTGTCAATGAAGCAGCCCTGTATGACGCCATCCAGTCCGGAAAAGTGGCCGGTGCCGCCCTCGATGTATTTGCCACCGAACCTCCGGGCGGAGATCATCCCCTGCTCCAGCTGGACCAGGTGATTGCCACACCCCATTTGGGTGCCTCCACCAAAGAGGCCCAGACCAATGTTTCCGTGGCTGCCGCCAATCAGATTATTGCCTATCTGCTGCACAACACCGTGATCAATGCCGTCAATGTGCCCTCGGTGACCGGTGATGTGCTGAAACAGCTTAAACCCTTTCTCTACCTGGTGGAGCAAATGGGCAAAATGCAGGCCCAGTATAGCAAGGGCGGTGTGCGTGAGATAGAGATCGAGTACATTGGAAAATTTCCGGACCTTGATCTCAAACCCCTGACCATTAATGGAATCAAGGGCATGCTCAATGAATACGTCCGGGACGAGGTCAACTCTGTAAATGCCGTTTCCCTGGCCAATGAGATGGGAATCAAAATCAGCGAATCCACATCCCAGGAGGCCGGAAACTTTCTGAATCTGGTCCGGATGACTGTGGTTACGGACACCCAGACCAATATTTTGGAAGGCACCATTTTTGGAAAGGATGACGCCCGTATTGTAAGAATTAATAAATTCCGCCTGGAAGTTATTCCCGAGGGGCATCTGAGCATAATCCACAATGTGGACAAACCCGGCTCCATCGGTGCCATCGGTCAGAAATTAGGCGAGCACAGCATCAACATTGCCAGGATGATGGTTGGGCGTGAGGACGACGGAGATAGAAATATTATATTCCTGAGAACCGATACCCAGGTACCGCCTGAGGTGGTCAAGGAGATTGAGGCGCTTGAGCTTGTGAACACTATGACCACGTTTGAACTTTAGTATTTGAACTAATGGTCTGTAATATTTAGTTCCTGAACGGGAACTTTTGTTTGGACAAAAAGCCACCCGGACAGATAGGAACTTGCTTTTTGACTCCCAAAGCATAAAAAAATATCAGACGCTTGAAATATGCCCCCGCCCGGTCACAGGCACAACATGTTGTGCCTGTGACCGGGCGGGGGCATTCTCCGAAAAAAAGGGATGCAGCAGGACAGAGGCAAAAGGACAGTCGGTATCATAAATCTCCAAAGCAAATATGAAAACTCCCAAATTTAAGCTGGTTTTAGGCGCACCTCACCCGAAACCCCGCGTACAGTGAAAATCAATTCCAATACTCAACTGCCGGGATCTGGGAGACTGAAAAGTCATAAACCAATTCAGGATTGAGAAAGTCGCCATAGGTCTGCACTGCAATGCCGGCGCCGGGAACAGCGCCATCCTCCTTCGGCTGAAATAACGGGTTCACTTGTTATCACCGTCATGAACTTAGCGCGCTAATGCGCGGGCTTTTTAATATTGATGATTCCGGTAATTTTAAATCACTTGCATGTCAACGTTTTCTGCAAATCGATCTGATACTTCTTCATTCGGTTCCATACCGTGACACGGTTGATATTGAGAAGTTTTGCTGCACAGGTCTGGTTTCCGTTTGCCTTTCTCAAGGCATCAATTAGTTGCTGTTTTTCATCGGTTGTGTCATCTGGACGCTCTGTATTTGATGGCCTGGTCGATATCGCGGCATCTGCACCAAGGCGCTTGGGAATATGATTGAGCTGGATTGTCGGGCCGTCAGCCGTCACAAATGCGTAATCCATGGCATTTTTGAGTTCACGGATATTGCCGGGCCATTGGTATGACATGAACAAGTCCATCACGTCCCGGCTGACGCCGGAGATGGTTTTTCCGGTGCTTTGATTGCACTGCCGAATAAAGGTGTTTACAAGCAACGGGATGTCTTCGGTGCGCTGCCTGAGCGGCGGCAGGTAAATGGGAATAACGTTGATTCGAAAAAACAGGTCCTGACGGAATTCATTTTTTTCAATCAGTGCTTCAAGATTTTTGTTAGTGGCTGTGATGATTCTGACATTCACCCGGACGGGGGTGATCTCGCCCACGCGTTCAAACTGCCCGGACTCAAGCACCCGCAACAGTTTGGTTTGCAGGGGCAGGGGCATGTCGCCGATTTCGTCCAAAAAGAAACTGCCCTGGTGTGCCGCCTCAAATCGGCCAACGCGGTTGCTGTGGGCCCCGGTGAATGCCCCTTTAACATGACCGAACATCTCGCTTTCCAGGACCGCCGGGTTTAAGGCCGCGCAATTGAGCCGGATAAACGGTCCTTGTTTTCTGGCACCATTCAGATGAATGGCATCGGCAACCAACTCCTTGCCGGCCCCGCTTTCTCCCAGAATTATTACAGGGGCATTGGAATCCGAAGCCTTTCGGATCATGTCAAACACGGTTTCCATTTGCTGTGATTTGCCTGTCATGCCAAAAAAGTCATTGTCATGGCTGCGCTGTCTGGCAAGCATATTCACCTGTTTATCCAGGCGCTCAAGTTCCGAAATGTCGGTCAAGGTTTCAACCACCCCTACCACATTCTGGTGTTCATTTCTAAATGCCGCGGCATTTTTTAAAACAGGCAGATAGCTGCCGTCTCTGCGCTTGATCAGGCATCGGCACTTCTGCATTTCCGCCTCCCGGGGGGCAAACAGACGACACCAGACTGACTTATCTAAGGGAGCCAGGGTCTGCTCACAGGCGTCACATTCTAACATACGGCAGGACATACCCACAGCCTGGGCCGATGTATAGCCGGTCAGATTTTCAAAAGCCTTGTTAACCATCTGAATGGTCCCGTCCGGCCCAATAAACATCAACCCATCGTTGATCGTGTTGACTATCTTTTCCCAGAATACATCCATTTCGTGTTCATGTATCTGCATACATCCCCTCACGATTGCTATTCTATTTAAGCGTTAAACATGTGTTTAAGCTTTCCAGTAAATATTTTAACACATGTTTAAACAAATTTAACACCTTGGGCGCTTGTCTGCCAGTATAAATTTCAAAAAATATCGTAAAAATAGCAGGTTGTGATTTTCATAGGAATTCGGCATGACCGTTGCAATATTCCATCAAATTCGAAATAGGCAAAGAAAAGAGAAAACCAAGCGTTTGCATGAATCATTTATGCAGTATGACGCTTCAATTTTTGTGGAGGATCAATGCAGCTGAGCAGAAGGCATTTTTTTAAAATCATGGGCGTGGCTACGGCTACGGCAACCGTTGCGCCGGCAGCCGCCGACGCCTGGCAGTCTAAATCCCCGCCTGATCCGTTCGGGTGCCTGGTGGACCTGACCCGGTGTGTGGGGTGCCGCAAATGCGAAGAGGCCTGCGCCGAAGTCAACCATTTGCCAACACCGGAACGGGCTGCCTGTCAATGTACTATTTTTGAAAAGAAGCGGCGTCCGGACGATAAGGCCTATACGGTGGTCAACCGATATTTTACCGGAACAGTGGATGAAAATGATGCCCCGGTTCCCACCTTTGCCAAGGTCCAGTGCATGCATTGCCAGGATCCGGCCTGTGTGTCGGCCTGCATTGTGGGTGCGCTAACCAAGGACGAGACCGGTGCGGTGCGGTACAATGTGGATAAATGCATCGGCTGCCGCTACTGCATGGTGGCCTGTCCCTTTGAGATTCCGGCATACGAGTATTTTGATCCTGTCACCCCCCGGGTGATGAAATGCACTTTCTGCTACGACAGGATATCAAAGGATGGCGGACTGCCCGGATGCGCCACCATCTGCCCCACCGAAGCCCTGACATTCGGCAAACGCAACCCCCTGTTAAACATGGCCCAAAAACGGCTGGCCCAGAACCCGGGTAAGTATATTGACCACATCTACGGGGAGAAAGAGGCGGGGGGCACCTCCTGGCTTTATATCTCTGCAGTTCCCTTTGAAACGGTCAACCTGCCGGTTTTGCCGGATAAGCCCATGCCAAAGCTGTCGGAAAACATCCAGCACTCACTGTTCAGTTATCTGTGGTCGCCCATTGCACTTTTCAGCCTTTTAGGCGCGATTATGTTCGGCACACACAAAGCCCAAAAACCCAAAGAGACGCCTTCTCAGAAAGGAGGTCGTAATGCATAAACCCATGGCATTAAGAAAACCGTTCTGGACCCCCGGGGTTCTGGTGATGGTGGCCTTTATGATTGCCGGTGCTGTCGCCATTCTTGCCCGGTTTACCGGGGGGATCGGATATGTGGCAAATTTAAGCACGGCCCGGCCCTGGGGGCTTTGGGTGGGTGTGGATGTAGCCACAGGCGTGGCCCTGGCTGCCGGCGGATTTACGACGGCGGCTGTGGCCCATATTTTTGGTCGGCATGCCTATGAACCTGTCACCCGGCCAGCACTGCTCACCGCTGTTTTAGGGTACACCTTTGTGGTTCTTGGGCTGATTGTGGATATCGGCCGTTCCTGGGCGATCTGGAAACCCATGTTCAACTGGAATACCAACTCCGTATTGTTTGAAGTGGCCATGTGCGTCATGTGCTATCTCAATGTACTTTATCTGGAGTTCTTTCCCATTGTGGCAGAGCAGTTTAAAGGAAATGTAAACCTGCCGGGTCCATTGGCCCTGCTTAACGGCCTGGTGGATGACATTTTACACATCGGGGACGCCATTATCGATAAGATCATGTGGGCTTTGATTATTCTGGGGGTGGTACTCTCGTGTATGCACCAGTCCAGTCTGGGATCGTTGATGCTCATTGCTCCCACCAAACTGCATCCGTTGTGGTATACGCCCATTCTGCCGCTGTTGTTTTTGACATCAGCGTTTGCCGTGGGCTATCCCATGGTGGTATTTGAAACCACCATTGCCACCTCTTCGTTCAAGCTGGATTCGGAAATGAATATTCTGACGCCCTTAACCCGGATCACCATCTTTCTTCTGGGGTTCTATATGGTACTCAAAATCGGGGATATGGCGGTCCGGGGCACCTGGATCTATCTTCTGGACGGCACGGCCCAGAGCAATGCCTTTGTGGCGGAGCTGGTTTTGGGTGTGATCCTTCCCTGGCTTATGCTGCTTTCTTCCAAAATAAGGGCATCGCGCAAAGGCCTTTTTATTGCGGCAACGCTTATTGTGGCTGGGGTGGTCCTGAACCGGATCAACGTATTTATTGTCGGATTTAAACCGCCGCTGAGTGATCCGGGGTATTTCCCTTCCATCGGGGAGATGATGGTGACCTTTGGATTGATTGCCACGCTTATGTTCATCTACAGGATCGCGGTGACCTATCTGCCGGTGCTCCAAGGCTCACAGGAGGTGTCCCGATGATAAAATTGATAAAAAGGATAAGAGTCTTTGTTGTTATGGCAGGTGTATTGTTCATTGCGACATCGCCCGGTCGGGCGGCCAACACGTGGACCGCACCGGACCAGGAGGCGGCAAAAGAGCGGGCAAAGGAGACGGTCCCGTTTGTCAGTGCGTACAAAAACGAAGGGCATACGGAACGTAAAATGCGGCTTTTGGATCAGGGATTGTCCCTGTCGGATATCCATGATGTCTATTTTCTTTTGGACAGCCCCATTATTAAAAACCGCGAAGACCATTACGGTCCGGTCAGGTTTGCCCATAAACGGCATGCCGCTTTGATCCAGGACTGCACCCGGTGCCACCACTATCGTCCCAAAGATGAGGCTGCGCTTGAAACCACCCGGTGTTCAGCCTGCCACCAGGATGCTTTTAACAGTGAACACCCTGAACGGATCGGTCTGAAAGCCGCCTATCACCAACAATGCATGGAATGCCATAAGGCTGAAGCCAAGGGGCCGACGACCTGCACAGGGTGCCACCTGAAAAATGTGCCGGACCACACCCAACTGGTTAACCTGCCGGACAATGCCGATCCGTTCCAGGTAGCCGCCGAGTGTCTAAGATGCCATGAAACCCAGGGTAAAGATATGATTAAAACCGCCCACTGGCTCTGGAAGGGGCCGTCCCCGTATACCACCGGCCACAGCAAAGAGATTCTGCACGGCAAGGCGGCTACGGCGTTGAATAACTATTGCATCAATGTCATCAGTAACGAGCCGCGCTGTACCAGTTGCCATGCAGGTTACGGCTGGAAAGATGCAAGTTTTGATTTTACGGACATGTCAAAAATTGACTGCCTGGTGTGCCATGATACCACGGGTACCTATAAAAAAGAGCCCACGGCGGCGGGTATGCCCGCTAAAGACGTTGATCTGAAGATGGTGGCCACAAAGGTCGGACATGCCAGCCGCGCCACCTGCGGTGCATGCCATTTCAACGGCGGGGGCGGCGATGCCATCAAACATGCCGATATGTCCAGGCAGTTGTTGACCCCGGAACGCAGTTGTGATGTCCACATGGGTGGATATGATTTTTCCTGTACCGAATGCCACAAAACCCGGAACCACCGGATTGCGGGCCGGAGCACCTCGGTTCCCGTGGCCGAGGGCAAGGTCTCCTGCCAGGACTGCCATGGAGAAAATCCCCATTACAGCGGCGGGCTTTTGGACCATCATCTGGATAATCACTGTAAAACCCTGGAGTGCAATGTGTGCCACTCTCCGGTATTTGCCAAGTGCAAACCCACTAAAACATACTGGGACTGGTCCCAGGCCGGGGATAAAGACCGAAAGCCCCAAATGGATAAGTACGGCAAGCCGGATTATAACTGGAAAAAAGGCTTTTTTAAGTGGGAAGAGTCGGCGGTACCCGATTACCGGTGGTATTCGGGATATATGCATCGGGTACTATTGGGAGACAAGGTGGATATCAATGCCGAAGTGATCAATTTGACCACGCCGGTGGGCTCCATCAAAGACCCTTCGTCAAAAATAACACCGTTTAAGATCATGAAGGGAATCCAGGCTGTGGATGCGGACCATGACATCGTTTTAGTGCCCCATCTGTTTCCCAGAGACAAGAAGGATAAGACCGCATTCTGGAAGAATCGGGACTGGGACAAGGCCTTTAAGGACGGCATGTCCGTGGCGGGCCTGCCCTATTCAGGATCATACAAATGGAAAAAGACCTGGATGTACTGGCGGCTTGAACATGAGGTGATGCCTGCGGATATGGCCCTTTCCTGTGCCCAGTGCCATGAAAGCCTGAAAGGGGAGGCAACCTGCAACCGGTGTCACCAGGACAACCGCAATGTGGATTTCAAAAAAATCGCCCACAAGGGTACCGATTTTTCCTATATGAAATCCAGAGGCCGGGATGTTGAGCATTTAATCAACAAAACCGATTACATTAACTTTAAAGCCTTGGGGTATGAAGGAGATCCCATTATATATGGCGGCCGGTTCAAGCAGCTGCCCATGGGATACGGCAGCACGCCGTAAATCCGGAACGTTTCAACACAGGTCTTGGTCTCTTTCTTAATGTCCCGTCATAAAGCGGATCAAGGCCTGTAACGTTCGCACTCAATTGAGAGTGACCTGAGCACTGAAAAAAGAAATGACGGACTTTACTGGCAAGCCTATCGGCGACACATGATATGACAGATTGTGGTGTTTTCGATTGCTGATAGAATACTGAAATTGAGCAATTTACTAATGTTCCAAAATAATGCGGCGTATCCGCAGCATTTCGGTGGTTAAAATTTTTTTCCCCCCCTACTGTAACGTCAACTATTCATTTCTTCTCGCCAATCTGCCTCAATGTGAACGCTATAAGTTTGTCGCTTAAATAGATACCTTGAGTTTGCATCTGACTTGTAACTTGACGTAGAGAGGGGCGTATATGGCCATTTTTTTTTGCTCGTATAATAATTCCAAGTGAGCCGGTTAAAGACAAACCACTCAATCTGGCTGCCCGCCTTCCTAAAGCTTCATCAATACATACAGTGGTAATTTTTTGGTCAATAGCTGTCTGAATAACAGAGGCTTCACCTAAATCCAGGCTGTTTTGCAAATATGGTTGTATGATTAATGGTTTCTGGATTTTGATCAAAAATTCTGCTTCATTAAATTCTTTTAGCCCAAATCCTGTTATGCCGCCAGCTTCGATTTCTTTACATACTTCGTAAGAAACAATTACCTGACATACATTAATTTCAGGACGTCTAAATTGCCAAGCCCCGCGATTAAGGCTAAAATAGGGCCGGTATTAATGACAATTTTATTTGATTTAGGCATTATTGATGGTCCTGTAAAAAGTCAGAGCCCAAATCAAGCTCCTGTTTTTGAGTTTGAACACTATTTTGATCATATGATCAAAACTTGTTAAAAAACAATTTTTATAAGCCAAATTGCTCTTTGACATTCCAAAAAGCAGTGTATTACACCCCGAAAGGGCTCCCCTATGCCTCCTTTATGCATAGCTAAGCGCCTTCTGGACAATAGTTGCCCTGAAGAGGTTGATTCCTGCTGCTTTTAAGGTTGCCGCGAACCTTACTGCTTGGAGACCTCGATATTTTAATCGTTTCACCCCGGTTCGTCGATCATATTCGGACATTGTTGCTTCGACTCCGGCTCGCCACCGATATCTATCTTTGAACTCATCTGTCTGTTCATAAGCTCTTCTTCGGGCGATCCTTGCAGCCTTAGCGGTATATCGACTGTACGCGTACTTTTTCCCCTGTTTTACCGGGCAATCTTCCAGTTGAGGGCAGCCCATGCAGGTATCAAGGGGAAAACCTTGGGTAATCCGTTCCTTCTTTTTCTTTTTAAAAACCGGGGCATGCCCTTGCGGACATGTTATGATCTGCCCATCTGCCGCAAGGTTGAAATCAGTAAGGCTGAGCTTTTCCTTTTTGGTCGTTCCCATGGTGGGCGAAACAAGATTAATTCCATCTGACTGGGCAATCTGGTGATTCTCATCGCTTCCATAAAGAGAGTCCGCCTGGAGTTCTTTGGGAGAAAGGTTTCTCTGCTTGGCGGCATCAATTGCAGGGATAAGAGCATTGGCATCACTTGCCGAGGCAGGTTCCACCTCAACATGAGTGATAAGATTCAAGGTTCCGGCCTTCTCATCTTCATCCTCTGTTTCTGTAAAGGTTTCCATCACCTGAACCTGGTAACCTTGTCCCTTATGTCCGCTGTAGGTCGCATCAGGGTCTGAAGGATTTTGAAGTGAGTCTGAAGGAATCTCTTTTGGAGCTTTAAGCGCAACCTTCTGGCCACTTTCAGGATCAACTTCCAGATTGCACTGCTCTTTCAAAACCCTTTCAAGCAGCTTGTAGCTGTACATGGATGAAACATCAGAGTCGCTTTTAAATTCCTGGATCAGATGGTAAAGATCCTTGCTGACACTTGCAAGAGTTTTAGCTGAATCAGAGGGTTTTACCATGGAAAAGCAGGACAATGCCTTTTCCGAAATATACTTCCCGATAATATCGGTGCTGATACCGGAAAAATGGTCAGGGTGCTTGCGTTTCAGGTTAACCAGAAATTTATTGATACTCGCTGCAAAGATACTGATTCTTCCCAGCCGTCGCATATTTGACTTAACATGGACCGAATCGATTCTTTGGTTGTCAGAATTGACTTCAAACACTGCTGCAAGTTTGTCTGTAATAGCATTGAAGAGGGCTTTGTCCAGTTTCTTTTCGATCATGAGTTGACGGAAGGTCCACAGGGTTTTCAAACATAGATATTTGGCGGCATCCGATTCTTCCGTTAAATTCAAGGCATAGTGCCATTGAATATTGAATGCCAGTTGCGATACGGTTTCTTCGTCAGTAAGATCATGAGCTTGCTGGAGCAGCAAAACACCGAGCATGGTGAAGAGTTCCTTTGTAGGACGTCCTGCTTCTCTTGAGAAATAGGGTTTGATCAGATTGACCGGTAATGAGCGGAGGATTTCTTTTTGAAAAAGCCCTGCCCAGGAGTCATCGAGCAATTTCCTGCGCTTCGGGCTTAAAAAGTCCCAAGGATCGAAAAGGTGGAGCTGATTGTGGTCATTTGTTTTAATCATTTAGTCAACCATAAGTTATTGATAACATAGAGTATGTTATACAAAATAAATATTTTTAATACAAGCTAAAAATCGAATTTTAGCCAATAATATTAACCTGTTAAATTGATTTTGGACTTTTTACGAGTCCATCATTATTAATATCCATCAGAAGTTCTTCTTCTTCAAGGTCAATCATGGCCACATTAAACCTGTGAAGATTTAAAAGAAACTGAACGCGTGATATGCCGACAAGGTTCGCTGCCATTCCGGAAGAAAGACGCTTCAATTCAAATAATTTGACAGCCATTGCCATTTTTGCTTCATCTTCAAAAGATTCTTTATTCAAATGAAGCACATCAAGCCAATTTCGTGGATATTGTATATCGAGTTTATTGTATTGCATAACTACCTCGTTGTTTTCAGCATATTAGTTTCCTAAAATATGAGTACATATTCGTTCGATAGCCAAAATGCTATCCTTGAATCACCCGAGACACGATTCCCCAGCGTTGATCATGGCACACCTACCATGCCTTTATCAATCAAAATCTACCGGTTATCCAGAGTATTGAACCTGGTTAAGTACACGACCACGAATCAGCATTCCGAATACCCCGTTCCATGAAATACAACTTTTTAAATTAATATACCAGGCACCCAATAACAAAAATAGTTAACGCCTTTACTATCAAACATTACACACCACATAATAGACTTATGTTGCGAGCGGGTCTAACCCACTAAATTTAAAGGAAGTTTTCATTACCCGCCGTGCAAATCAATATCATTATAAAATTCAGGATGTTAAAAACGATTTTAAAAATTTTAAAAACCACTGGCAACATAATTTTTAGTTCTGCTACATACCCCTCCAAGGCTAGCAAAAGCTGCTTCAGTAAGTCATAGACTGTCTAACCAGACAAGAATTTCAGCATTATTCTTCCAGTCAATCAGTTCATCAATTTTCTTGTCATGATTTATTTTCGATTGCATGTATTCAATGAGCTTATTCTGGATTTCCCGCTTTTTTGACAAGTCCAGCTGCAGATAGATCATTGTTGACTCAACACTTTGGTGGCCAAGACGATTTTTGATGGTCGATACCGGATCTCCTGAGGTGACCATATTGACCGCACACGAGTGCCTGAAGCAATGAACCGGGCTCAATCCTTTCAACCGTTTTGGCGACAATGTTTTGGTCAGGTATTTCCGACAGATTTTGTTAATACCGTGCCGGGTCATTCCCCGCTTCCGCTGGTTTATAAATAACCGCTGGCTAAATATAGGGATGGGATCTACCCGGTGGTTGATAATGTAATCCGAGATCAACGAAGAGGTTCTGGGGCATAAATTAATAAGCCGGTACCGGTTCCCCTTGCCCAGGACCGCAATGGTTTCATTCTCAGGATCAAAATAATCAAATTCCAAAGTGGCTATCTCACTGGCCCGGGCACCGGAGTCATAGAGGAGATGGAGAATGGTAAAATCCCTCATGCCTTCTTTCTTTTTCAGGTCAACGGCACTGAACACCCTCATGATCTCTTCCGGGTATAAAAACCCCATCACCTTTTTTTGAGCCCTCTTCTGTGGGATGATCAGGAGCGTTTCAGCGATTTGTTTTTTGTCAGGATGCATGAACCGAATCATCTTGGCCAGTGACTTGATTACAGCCAGACGGTTATTTCGGGTCTGAATGCTGTTTTTCCGATCTTTTTCAAGGTGGTGCAAAAAAGCCAGCACCGCTTCAGGCGTTAAATGTTCGATTCTCAAAGATTTGATTGTCATCTTGTGATAATCGGCCAGAAAATGCAGCAACAAAGAAAAGGTCTGCCGGTAAGCCTTGATGCTATGCTCGCTGGTCCCTTTTATCCGGGGCAAATATTCATAAAAATATTGATGCAGGCAGGAGGACAGTCTCATACATCCTCGCTTCTTAACATTGAAAAATCAAGCATCTGGCGGCGATGCTCTGCATCCACCACCCTCAAATATTTGGTTGTATATTTATACTCACTGTGGCCCATGTAAGCGGCCAGTACCGGTAAGGCATTTTGGGGAGACTTTCCCTGTTGTTTAATCCGTTTTAGGGTATTTACGGCAAATGAATGACGAAGGGAGTGCCGCGTCGGGTTGCTGAAGTTTGTCGCACCAATGATTCTTCTGGGCTGCTCCAGGTTAAGAATTGAAATCGCGTTCTTAAATTTCCAACGCATGTAAGAACGGGATAGCCCTTTTCCATTTTCTTTTATCAGCAATAAAGGATGATTATCTGCGGTAAAAAAACACTGGCGAACTTTCAGCAGATTGTCTATTGCACAAGAAATCGCCTTGGGTACCGGAAGCAGTCGATCTTTTTTAAACTTTGTCTTTTCAATATAAATTGTCCTTTCTTCAGGCCGGTAATTGTTTTTCAGTAAGTTGAGGGTTTCTGATATCCTTAATCCGCACCGGGCCATCAGCAAAAAGGAAATGTAACCGCTGAAATCGGCGAGGTAATATCTTTCGGTCTTTCGCATCAATTTAATGACAACCTCCAGCAAAAGTTCAGTTTCTTCCGGTGAAAAAATAAAAGGGATAATTTGATTTTCCGGCAGTTCAGCAATCTCCTGCAATGGATTTTCCCGGATCAAATCCTGGCGGATCAGGTAATTGAAAAACATTTTGAACGTACGAAAAAACGTGTTGATGGAACGGTTTTCACAATTAAGATCTGAACGGAGCCGGATGAAGAACAATGGATCAAATGATGTCAGGGTTACCTTCTTTTCGGCAACATACCGATCCAGTAATCCAAGGCTGACTATCAGCATTTTATCAGAATATCCCAACTGAAGACGGTATTCGATGAAATTCTCAATATGTTCGGCAAGACAACTTTTAAAGCGTTTCATCCAGGATAACCTCCCGCATAAGATTGATATGAACGCTCAGATACTTTTGCGTTGATCCGATGTTTTTATGCCCCATCATCTCTTTGATCTCATAAATGGACGCACCAGACTCCAGTAAATTTTGGGCATATGAATGCCGCAGCCAGTATGTGCTCGATTCAAGATTATTTTCCGTCATGCATTCTTTTATATATCGGGGGATATCGCACCTGTTGACCGGTTTATAAGGTGGTATTAACTGTAAAAATAGAACTCGGGATTGAGTTTCAGGTCTTGCGCCGACAATATAAGCGGCGATGGCTTTGATCACGTTGTCCGATACTGGAAGATGGGCCGGGTCGCAATTTTTTCTTGAACGAATGAAAATTTCCTTTTGCCTGAAGGAAATGTCATCCAAAGTTAATAAACGGATTTCTTTCGGCCTTAACCCCAGATAATATGCCAGGTGCAGGGTGGCATTGGTGCGAAGGTCTTTTGCTGTTGACAGATCCAGACTGCTAAACAGCTTTTGGATTTCATGAGGACGCAAAAATTTGGGAGGTTTTGATCGGGCAAACTCCGGGGGGCTTACCACCAGTTGGGAGAGGTCTTTTTTAATATGTCCGTACCGGTAAAGGTACTTCAAAAATTGTCGGAGATATGACCGGTTCGTTCTGGCTGTTCCGGTGGAATAATTGGCATTGTACAGGGCTAAAAAGTGATCAACCTGTTGAATGGATATGTTATCTAAAGGGGTATTTGAAGTTTGAAGATGGGCCGCAAAACCGGTTAATGCTCTTTTTGCATGGGATATCGTCTTCCCGGAAGTTTGATCTCGATAATAGTCCAGGTATTTCTCCACTGCTTTGGTGAGCTTATTTTCAGTTTCAGCCATGATCTCCTCCAAAAGATTGCAAGATAAGGTTGTGGATGGTTGCCGGATCATGCAGTTCCATATCTTTTTGATCTTTAAGAGGAGCCGGTGAGTACAGAGCCGCTTTTTCCGGAAGAGACAACACCTGAAAAAGACTGCCGTCAAATGCGATCAGATTTTTATCAATCAAGGCGTTCCTGGCGAGAATGTAATCATCAACATCAATTCTGAGCAGGGTGCAGATTTTATCATAGCTGTAATAGGATAATCCATGGCGGTCAGCCACGATAATCAAAAACAGATACAGCAGGAGTTGATGATGATCCAGGCTTGCCCAAAACCCGTCCCGCAGAAAACGGTGCTCGATAAAAGCAAAGCTTCCTGAAATCTTTCTGATGCGGTGGGGATCTATGGGATTTTTTGCAATAGACGCACGAAAACGGCGTTGTGACCTTGGGTTTGAATTTTTTGCTCTATTTTGTCCGGTCTTCATGGCATTGCCTCCCTGAAATGATCGTTTAAGGCAATTTACCCTGTTTTTCAGGGAGGATCAGGCCCCGTTTGTTGTTGAAAACGATTTTTTCTACGATATTTTTTTTGAGACCAGGGGCCAAACCCCAACGGCGGTGGCAGGATATCCAGATATGGACCCGCAAGTTCCCTGAGATGGGGTAAAACAAACTCAACCCCAAGTGCGGATCTAAATGATGATAAGGTCTCCTGACCATTATTCGACAATAATGGGAGAAGTTCGATCAATAAAATTAAACTTAAGCGAATCAGAAATAGTCTTCGCCTCATCCATCGCAGAACACCAGGCAGGCTGATGTCCAGGCGCATGCTATTTGCTGCCGCCTCCTGGCTGGAGGCGGCTTCAATCTGATTGATAACCGTTTCTACCTCGATCAATGTTCCGGGAAGGCGAGAGCACAGACAATCCGGTAACATCCCGAAAGTGGTCCTGCCCTCAGGACAATACCACCGGGCGATCTTTGCGCCGTCAGGGGATTTTCTGCGATAGGTCCCATGCCTGGCAATTTTGCAGCCACCTTCCGGGTGCAATGGACACTGGTCCAGTTTTGCATCCCGCCATGCTTCCTGCTGAATATATTGTTCAACAGAAATGTTGGTGGCGAATCGAAGCTGCATGATCTTTACCTTGCGTTAAAATTCAAAATGTGAAACATTTTTCCATGGCAAAAATCGGTCGAAATACACCATGCCCTTGCGGCAGCGGTAAGAAGTATAAAAAGTGTTGTCTATTATTGCAGTCAGCGGGGGCTCAACCTAAGTCCTATCCTGCCGGATTTACACCAGTTTACACGGAATTGGATCTGCTTTCAAACAGTGTAACGGATCTGATCAATGAAGACAAATTAGACGAGGCTGAAGCTGTATCAAAGAGATTGTTGCTTGAATATCCTGATCAGATTGACGGGTTTCACAGATTGGGGCAGGTCTATGAAGCTCGTGGGAAGAGGCACGAAGCTGGAGAATATTATCAAAAAGCCGCTGAGTTTGCTCGGACAATGCCTGGTTTTGATCCGGAAACTGTTGAACACTTCTTCTCAAAAGCCAAAAAAATGAAGGAAGAAAAAAAGTAAAAGAATTACATCCAAAGAAAATGACTTATTTAGAAATTTTCATAGAAGAAAATCTCGCCACATACAAAACCGGATACATAAATAGACAGATTGTGGGGTCCTGGTTTCCTGCAAAAAATTACTGAATACTGCAAATCAGCCGCGTGTTTTTTTGCGTTAGCTGTATTCGTATGGTTTCGTGTCCTCGTTTTCCGACTGAAAGTGTCCGGATGGATAATCTCAATTGAAAATCAATCCTTCCAAATTTAGTTTGTTATATTTTGCACTTAAACATCAATCTTGAATCTACCGGAGGAAATACTTATTCGACTGCCATTTACAAAAAAATGAAAGGTAATATCAATATCATAACACCCCATCGGAGCCATCCCCATACTTTCGTAATAATTATCCGACCAAAATCTTAATACAGTCCTACCGCTACCTGTAAACCGAAGCTTCTTCCCCCCGATTGGATATTTATATATTCCTTCAAGGTGCTTTAGTTCAATGTCATACCATGCTTCATTATCAGCAAAACCTCCGCCAGCATATTCTTCGAAGCGAATTGTTTTTATTTCAATTTCTTGCAGTACATATTGAACACCAGAATCTCCTAAAAAGTCGAAATAAACAGTTGGGGCCATTTGTTGAATTATGGATGACAGTCTTGGGTCATTTCTCCTCAGGTAACCCGAGAATTCTTTTTTTACTATTGACACATCTGAGGACTTGTTTTCTGAATACTTATTCCATGATTCGTGGAAACGTCGGAAAACCCCCATGATGACATCATTATAATAATCGTTTATTTGGAAAAATCTGTATAATGCTTCCCCGGGCTTTGCTTGGGCTCGTATAGCTGATGATGCATCAGCAGGCACTTCAGTTTCTTGAAAGAATCTCTTATTCTCCAATCCCCATTGCATAGTTAAATTAGGATCAGCCGATGCCGAGGAGTTGATAAGCAATGCGATTACAAATACAATAACGACTTGGACTTTAAAGTGTTTTTTCATAACTATTTTCCGGAAATTCAATTTTGATTATGTCTGTTACTTGCTTCTTCCACCTGGGCTGAATTTTAAGATCATCTATAGCCAATAGTTCTTTACCTGATCGCGCTACAAGTAGGCGCAATCCATATTTCAATCTCACTTTTGTTTGTTTGCCTTTTTCAAGTTTAGCTATTAATAACACTTTACCTGGTACATCGTTAAGTAAAAGGTCTGCTTTTTTATTTGAAAGAAATTCTACATCTCGATAAAAAGTAAGGTGGTAAGATAAAACTCCGATACCAATAACAAGAACGACGTTTAGTGCAGTAACATAGAATAATTTTGTAAGTGCCTGACGATAAGTTTGAAATAGCTTTTTTGGAAAATCCAAGCTAATTCCGTGTCTAACAGCAATCACAGACAGAAATGCAGTCCAACCAAATCCACCGATTTGGATGATTGTCTGTATTGTTTTAATTCCCTTAGCACCTTGGCTGTTGACTTTATTGCATAGGAGATAGATGAAAATGAGAATGAAGAGTAGGATTAAATGGGCATATTGTTGGAATCTTAGAAAATTCATGTTTCATCACTTATTATCCCTACAATGCAACTTAGAAAAATCAACACAACGTATTGCGCTTCCTGAAACAATTTAGATACCACATGTTGTTTGCAAACGAATAAGTCGCGTTGTAGGGTTATTTCTATCCATCGTCTTGATAGAGACGGGTACCTGGGCAGCAAAGCCTCTACTGGTGTTCCTCTGGATTGATTAGTTACTATTAAGATGTTTCAATTGTTCATTGATTTCCAATATATTAAAACTATTTAATCTGGATTTATGAAAGACCCTTTGAATAGGCATTACGCCTTGAGCATCATAGTACCCTAACCCGTGAGAAATTAGCTCGTTTTTAGTAGAAAACATATTGAGCCATTGCTTTAATATTATTTTCTGAACTTCAGCTGGATTCTTTTCGTTGAACGGAAGACACAAATTATTTTCAACATTTATGAAAACCAAACCTTCCTTTGAAATAAATTCATCGTTCATGTAATTAACAGAGATATAGATTTTTTCTGACTCATAGTCGTAGGTGTCCAACCAAGAGCAAGTTACGCATTGAACTTGGTTGTCGTCAATTAATATGCCAGATGGGCCACAGAGGGAATCCAATAATGGTTTTATAATATTGTCGATGTCCGCACTTGTATCTGTTTCATACCTCTTTTGTTCGTGGACATGCCATTCAATTTCAATTTTGACATCACCAGTCAAAAAATACTGAGCTTCTTCCAATACTTTGAGAATGAATTCCTTTAGGTCGTCTTTTTTATTCCGTTTTGCTTGTAAAGACACTGGAGCCCTATCAATTTCAAATCTTATTTGTCCATATATGGGTGGTCTTTTTCCAGATATTTCCATAGATCCTCAGATAAATCATAACAAGAAATTGAACGGTTCCGTTTCTCTTGTGTATCCGGTTAGCCGCATATCATAAATACCTGAATTACATGCGCCTAAAAAAATTATGATATTGAATCAAGCTCTAATTATCACTTAAACTGAAATAACCACCCTCGCCCGAAAAAAGCAACAGAAAATACAAAATTTGACCATTCAGTAGTCATGTATTCTTGCATCAATCAATATTCCAAAAGCGCTCAGATATTCGGACGATATCAACGAGAAAAATGAGTAATGCCAAGACGTTTACTTATGGTATTTATGTAGCGAGTTTTTTTTGTAGCGAGTTCTACCCCGCCCGATCCAGCCGGACCTCGCCGGACCCCGCCATATTTTGAAAAAATACTACCCCGCCATGTCGTTCATCCGATCATAGACCTAAGGAGGTATCAGGTCTATGAAAAAGCAAATTCGCCAGCGCAGGTGTAAAAACTGCCAAAATTTATTCATGCCCGATTCCCGCCATGTGAAGCGGCAAAAATTCTGTGACAAGCCCGAATGCAAAATTGCCAGCAAA
This sequence comes from uncultured Desulfobacter sp., assembly GCF_963665355.1. Taxonomy (GTDB): domain Bacteria; phylum Desulfobacterota; class Desulfobacteria; order Desulfobacterales; family Desulfobacteraceae; genus Desulfobacter. The sequence goes on along the minus strand of NZ_OY762229.1, from coordinate 110,467 downwards.
AAACACAGCCAGCAAAAATGGTTGGATAAGCCAAAGAATCGGGATTATTTCTCAGGACCTGAGAATGTGGCTCGTGTTCAGGATTGGCGCAAAAGCAATCCTGGTTACTGGAAGCGAAAAAAGCCCTCAGAAACGCTATCCTTAACTGAAGATGCGTTACAAGAGATGAAAAACGGCAAAACCATTGCTGGTAAAGGATCTTCGATAGATTTAATCCAAATACCGTTACAAGATTTAATATCGGCCAAAACCCTTGTCTTTATTGGATTTGACACCTTCCTTAACAAAAATGCGTTACAAGAGATTATTGATGCCACGGACCAGGAGACGGTAAAATTGACGCCAGATATCCTAAAAGAACTGACCCAAAAGAAGAGGTGTCAACATGGGCAAACGATTTTCTTCAATGGAACTTTATAAATTACGAAATTCAATCCCCATTCATGTGTTAATCGAAACACAACTGGGTATCCCGGCTAAAATCAGTGAAGGGGTTTTCCGTTTTCTGTGTCCCTTGTGCAACGAGTTTCAGACCGCTGTTAATCCCAGAACGAACTTGAGCCGGTGCTTTCGATGCGAAAAGAATTTTAACACCATCGATATGGTAATGGTCTGGCGCAACACCGATTTTGTCAGCAGCGTAAAATATCTGCAGGCGATTTTAAACGTAAGGGAATCCGGTCATGGCACCTGATCATCTATTGCCGAAAATTTGTCAGCGGTATCTGGATTATTATGGACACCAAGTCCGTAGTCAGGAAAGTGTTATGGGAATGCAGCGGATATTGACAAGTCTGGATATCTATCTGCAAAAATCAGGCGTCCCCCTGGATAAGATATCCATCCAAAAGGTTGATCAATTTTTAGCCCTGTACAATGCCAATTATTCCATAGGAACCGCTAAGTCGAACCGGTCACATCTGAGGCTGTTTTTGAGATATCTTTATCTGAACCAATATATCAAAAAAGATCTCGCTCCTTTGATAGTTAGCCCTCCAGAGTTCGGACAACTAAAACCAATCAAATTTTTACGCGCTCATGAAGTTCAAAAATTGTTTGACAGCCTGGATCTATCAACAGCAAAAGATCTTCGCACGAATGCCGCCATACACCTGGCGTATTACCTGGGATTGAGACCCAAAGAAATCAGGTTGCTAACCCTGGATGACATTTCATTTAGGCAGAAAGAGATTTTTATCCGTTCAAGAAAAAATTGCAATCCTGCCCATCTTCCCCTTCCCGACAACATCATCAAAGCGATTACTGCATATATTGTAGGCGGGAGACCTGAAACTCAATCCCGAGTTCTATTTTTACAGTTGATACCACCTTATAAACCGGCCAACAGGAGCGATATCCCCCGAGATATAAAAAAATGCATGACGAAAAGTAATCTTGCATCAAGCACATACTGGCTGCGGCATTCATTTGCCCAGAACATGTTGGAGGCCGGTATGCCCATCTATGAAATTAAAGAAATGATGGGGCATAAAAGCCTCGATTCGACCAAAAAGTATCTGAGCATTCATATCGGCCTGATGCGGGAGATCATCCTTGATGAAACGTTTTAAAAGCTTTTTGGCAGAACAAATGGAAGAGTTTATTGAATATCGTTTTCAACTGGGGTACTCAAACACCTCAATGATGTACTGTCTTAAGGTGCTTGATCGATATGTGTCTGAAAAACAAGTGACTTGGGCATCCTTTGATCCGCTGTTTTTTATCCGGTTCAGAGCAAATCTTGATCTTGAACCCCGGTCCATAAATATGATTTTCAGAATGATCAAAATTTTTTTCAATTATCTTATACGCAAAGATGTGATCCTGGAAAATCCGTTACAGGAAATCACTGAGCTACAGGAAAATCTCGTTATTCCTTTTATATTTTCTCCGGAAGAAACAGATCGTTTTCTCAAAGCTGTAATCAAGTCGATGCGAACAAGCCAGAGATTCTATGTGTCAGATTTCAGTGCTTATATTGCCTTTTTGTTGATGGCCCGGTGCGGACTGAGAACATCGGAGACACTTAATTTATTGAAAACCCATTACAGGCCCGAAGAAAGAACAATCTATATTGAAAAGACAAAATTTAGAAAAGATCGATTGATCCCTATACCCAAAGCAGTAGCCCATGAAATAAACAACCTGCTAAAAGTGCGTCGGTTATTCCCCGATGAGGATGACAGTCCTTTTTTACTGGTAAAGGTGAAAGGCAATAAACTGGTCCGTATGTTTATAAATCGCAGATTTAAACAGGCGCTCACATATATTAATCTTGAACAGCCCCGGAAAATAATCGGTACTACAAACTTCAGCCAGCCTTCACATCATTCCTTGCGGCATTCGTTTGCTGTGAACACACTAAAACGAATTAAACAGCAAGGAAAATCCTGTCAAAATGCCCTGCCTGTACTGGCAGCTTACATGGGGCACAGCAAGTACAAATACACTACCTATTATTTGAAGGTACTGGATGCTGAGCACCGTCGGCAACTGTTTAATTTTTCGATATCAAAAAGCGAGGACGCATGAGATTGACAAGTTGCCTGCACCAGTATTTTTATGAATACTTGCCCTCGATAAAAGGGACGAGTGAACAAAGTGTCCAAGCTTACCGGCAAAGCCTGTCTTTGTTCCTGCATTTCCTGGCGAATCATCACTCAATAAAAATTAAGTCGTTGACAATAGAACACTTAACGGTGGATGCCGTGCTTGCCTTTCTACAGCATCTGGAAAAAAATAGAAAAAATAGCGTGCAGACTCGAAATCAGCGCCTGGCCGTGATCAAGTCTTTGGCCAAGATGATCCGCTTCATGCATCCGGACAAAAAACGAATCGCCGAAGGCCTCCTGAACATCCCTCAAAAAAGATCTCAAAAAAAGGTGATGGGATTTTTATATCCTGAAGAAATCATGAAAGTCTTCAGTGCCGTGGACCTGAAAAAGAAAGAAGGCATGAGGGATTTTACCATTCTACATTTGCTTTATGACTCCGGTGCCCGGGCCAGTGAGATTGCCACATTGGAATTTGATTATTTTGATCCCGAAAACGAGACCATTGCAGTCCTGGGAAAGGGAAATCGATACCGCTTGATTAATCTATGCTCCAGAACAGCCTCGTTGATCTCGGATTATATCACCAATCATAGGGTAGATCCCATCCCTTTGTTTGCCCATAGGCTTTTTATCAACCAACGGAAGCGGGAAATGACCCGGCACGGCATCAACAAAATTTGCAGGAAATATTTGACTGCAGTATTGCCGGCAAAAAGGCTGAAAGGACTGAGTCCGGCTCACTGCTTCAGGCATTCGTGTGCGGTCAATATGGTCACCTTAGGTGCTCCGGTATCGGATATCAAAAATCGTCTTGGTCATCAAAGTATTGAATCAACAATGACCTATCTGCAGCTGGATCTGTCAAAAAAACGGGAAGTCCAAAATACGCTCATGGAATACATGCAATCGAAAATAACTCATGACAAAAAAATTGATGAGTTAATCGACTGGGAAAATAGTGCTGAAATCCTCGCCTGGCTTGACAGTTTATAAATCACTGAAGCAGCTTTTGCTATCCTTGGAGGGGTATGTAGTAAAACAAAAAATTATGTTGCCACTGATTTTTAAAATTTTCAAAATTGTTTTTAACGTGTTGAATTTTAATATAATATTGATTTGCAAGGCGTTTGATAGAAATAGCTTTTAAATTCAGTGCGTTAGGCCCGCTCGCAACATAATGGTATTATCTGTCAGGAGTCAACTTCGGCAAAATACCGAGTAATTACCCTTAGGTAACCCAATACTCAATGCTTAAGTTTATAACATTGAACGGTCTGTATCATGCAAATCTGACTATTCATTGGAGGCAACGTTCCAAGGCCCTGAAAGCCCCGGCATAGTCATTGTCTTCAGGCCCGGGGATCATGATGGCCGTATCTGTCCCATGGTACCGCAGGTTAAGAAACCGGGTGGCGTCAACGGCCTTTGGGGAGAATCCCTGGTCCTGCAGTTCCCGGTGGGCCTCGTTTTCCAGCCGCTCAAAAATCCTTTGAGCCTCTTTCAAGGCCCGGGGGCATAAAACGGCGGCAAAGGGCTGCTGCCGCTCGGTGACCACATCGGCCAGTCCCATGCCGTAGGCGGACAAAATGCCGGAAAACCGGTGGATAAAAATGTTGGATATCCCCAGTGCCCGGGCAACAGCGCAGGCATGCTGGGGACCGGTCCCCCCCCCCCGAATGTGGCCAGCACGTGTTCCTTGATATCAAACCCCCGCATCACCGAAATCTCACGGATGGGCCTCACCATCACCTCGTTGCCACCCGGATGAAGCCCAGGGCAGCCTCCTCCACTGTCATGGGCGGCTGCCGGTGAACCCCTCGGCACCGGCCAGGCCGCCGTCGGACTGCATGAAAAGAAGGCCCGTATGGACAAGTTTGTCCTTGAACCCGCATTTAAAGTTGTCAAGGTAGGTGCGAATATGCGGGTTGAGGTAGGCGTCCACCATGGTGGTATCGCCCCTGGCCACCAGCTTCACCCGGGGCATGACCCGGGAGGAGAGGGAGACCTGGGTGAACCCCATATCCCGGGCCAGACGGCCGATGGCCAGTTCATGATCCGGCCAGGCATAGGCGTGCATGAGCACGACGGCAAGGCTGCGGATGCCCCGGTCATAGACGGCTTTAAGATCGGATCTTACGGCCTCTGTATCCAGGGGGCGGATCACTGCCAGGCGGTCACCGTTAATCCCCTTCACGATCCTTGCTTCCCCTGAACCCGGGTCTCCCTGGCACCTCGGCATAGACATCCGTAAAGGTGCCGCTGCGGTCAACGGAAAAACGAAATTTGGCGGGATCTGACATGGACACTCCTTCATATCTGACTGGCATTCCGGTCCCTGCCAGTACACGGGGCAGATGCATCATTGGACTGAATCAAAGCCTTCTGATCCATAGCAGTACTGCTCTGTTTGATCAGCTGCCTATAATGTCCACGTAACCGGCACTGCCAACTCTTTTTTGAATTGAAAACCAAACTAATGTATTAAGGATTGTTTTCAAAGCATCTTTAATTATAATTAAAACATAAAAATTGAAGGGCGGAAAACATTTTTCAGTTCAGAATTTTAAAGAGGGCTATGGGTTACAAATGGATTTTTACAGTTTAGATGTACTTAACTCTTTAACGGCACATATTGCCGTTGTCGACAGCACGGGAACCATCATTGCAGTCAACCAGGCCTGGAAAAATTTTGCAGCCCAGAACGGCGGCACCTCTGTGTCTGTGGGCACCAACTATATTGACGTGTGTCAAAGAACCCTTCTGCAAAACCATTCATGTACAGCGGAAAAAACGATAAAAGGCATTCAACAGATCCTGGACAAAGAAATTGATGAATTTGAACTTGAATACGATTGCCATTCGCCAGAAGAAAAAAGATGGTTTTTAATGCGGATAACGCCCATGACGCTTTCGGAGGGCAAAGCGGTTATCTCTCACATCAACATTACCAGAGAAAAAATCACACAACAAAAATTGATTCAAAAAGAAGAAGAACTGTCCGCTATACACACCATAGGCAGAGAGGTGATATCTTCCACATCTTTGGAAGATATCATCGGAACCATTCTGGATCAGATATCAAAAAACCTTGATCCTGACATGTGCATGCTTTTCTTACGAAAAGGCCAAGACCTCCATTTGGCCGGGATGCATCAAAAAGACAAAAAATGCTCAATTGAGGCGAACCATTTTCACAGGGTGGGTGAGTGCCTTTGCGGAATATCCGTACGCTCGGACAATGCGGTTTATTCCACAGATATTCATACTGACCCGCGATGCACATTGACAGAATGCAAAAATGCCGGAATGACTTCTTTTGCCGCCATTCCCTTAAAGTGCAAAGACAAGATTATCGGCACCCTGGGCATTGCCTCCATCGAAAAGCGGGATTTCAAAGACAAAAGACACTTTCTTGAAGCCGTTAGCCATGACGTGGCAATCGCCCTTGATAATTCCCTGCTATATGACCAGATCCTGCAAAATTCCAAAAAGCTTGAAACCGAACTATCAGAACGGAAACGAGCCCAGGAGGCACTCGAAAAAAGTGAGTTAAAACATAAATCTTTAATTAAGAATATTCCGGGAATGGTATACATGATGTCCCCTGACGGGTCAATTGAACTTGCCAGCGGGCTTGAAAAAATTTGCGGATATACCATTGAAGAACTAAACCGAAAAGAGAAAAAATGGTTCAGTATTATTCATCCCGAAGATTTGAATTCGGTTCTTGATGACACGTCAGCCTTAAGGTCCGGCCCCCGTAATTTTGTCCAGCTTTATAGAATTACAACTAAAACTGGGGAGATCAGGTGGGTTGAAGACCGAAAAAGTGCACTCTTCGGGGACACAGGAAGATACTCAGGCACGGATGGTATTGTGTTTGATGTCACAGACCAAAAAAAGGCTGAAAAAGAAAATTCAGAACTTACGAACCGACTTCAACACGTCCAAAAAATGGAATCAATAGGCACCCTGGCCGGTGGTATTGCCCATGATTTCAATAACATTCTATCAGCCATGCTGGGGTACACTGAACTTGCGATATCAGACCTTCCGGAAAGCAGTCGCAAAAGGCAGCAACTGAAACAGGTATTAAAAGCCGGGTGGCGTGCAAAAGACCTTGTCCAGCAGATTCTCACATTCAGCAGAAATGACGAGCGACAGTTGATACCCATCAAAATCCAGCCCATTATCAAAGAGTGTCTAACCCTATTGAAAGCGTCAATTCCAAAAACCATTGATATCAGAGCAGATATCGATGGAAATTGCAAAAAGATCCTGGCCGACCCGACCCTGGTTCATCAGGTGGTCATGAACCTATGCACCAACGCCTACCATGCCATGAAAAATTCAGGCGGAATCTTAGGTATTGCATTGCACCCCATACGGCTGAGAAATCAAGAACTCGTCGATTCGGGCACGCTTAAGGCGGGTTTATATCTAAAATTAGAGGTTGCCGATACAGGGGGGGGAATGGACCGAAGCATTCAAGACAAGATATTTGAACCCTATTTCACCACAAGGGACAAGGATGAGGGTACAGGGCTTGGCCTTTCGGTTGTGCATGGTATCATTAAAAGTCTTGACGGGGGAATTGACGTCCAGAGCACACCGGGAAAAGGAACACGGTTTACGGTATATTTCCCTGAACTTAAAAAAGCGCATACCATAGACCGTGATGACGGACCTTCCAACCCTATTGTAAAAGGAACCGGCCACATACTCCTGATCGATGATGAAGAAAATTTGCTGCATATGAACAGCTGGATCATTGAGGAGCTCGGATATGAGGTTACCGCAAAAAACAACGGCGTCGAAGCCCTGGAGACATTTAAAGCGTCACCGGATGATTTTGACCTGATCATCACCGATATGACCATGCCCAAAATGACCGGCACACAACTTGTCAAACATATTTTGGATATCAGACCCGGTATGCCCATCATCATTTGTACTGGGCATAGCAAACTCATAAACGCCGACCAGGCCAGGGAATTAGGAATACGAGGATATCTGGAAAAACCGATTCTTATGGCAACGCTGGCAAATATGATCAAAGACACACTTGATGGAGAATAAAAGAGACCCATGGCGGCAATTCTAATCATAGAGGATGATTCGGAAATACGGGAAATACTGGTGACCCAGTTAAAAGATCTTGGGCACATGCCCATGATTGCAGATAATCTAAAAGATGGACTGGCCATGACCCTGCATGGCGGGTTTGATCTTGTCCTTTTAGATGTAAACCTTCCCGACGGGAATGGTCTTGACAGGCTTGCCGAACTCAAGTCGGTGACATCCGAACCTGAAGTCATCATCATAACGGGAGAAGGCACTGCCGAAGGTGCCAAAATGGCTTTTGAGCATGGGGCCTGGGATTATATTCTCAAACCCTTTGCAGCGCATGACATTAAATTGAGTGTTGAGCGGTCCCTTGAGTATAAAATGTCAAAAAAAGCATTGCGTGCATCATTTAACTCTATTTTTGACAGATCCCCCATCATAGGATCAAGCCACAGAATCATGCAAAGCTTGAATATGGCGGCCCAAAGTGCCGAAAGCGATGCTGCTGTGCTGATTACCGGTGAAACCGGGACCGGAAAGGAATTGTTTGCAAAAACGATTCACATGAACAGCAGGCAAAAAGAAGATCGTTATGTTGTTGTGGATTGCGCAGCGTTGCCGGAACAGCTTGTGGAATCTGTCCTGTTCGGAAATATAAAAGGCGCATTTACCGGTGCGGATACAAGCCGGGAGGGACTGGTTAAAAAAGCAGACGGCGGTACACTGTTTCTGGATGAGGTGGGAGAACTCCCATTATCCATACAGGCCAAATTCCTAAGGGTATTACAGGAAAAAAAATTCAAACCCGTTGGCGGCACAGAGGAAATTCAAAGCAACTTCAGACTAATTTCCGCAACCAACAGGGATCTTGAAGACATGACAAAAAGCGGTCAATTCCGTAATGATCTGCTTTTCAGGTTAAAAACCATTCATATTCAACTACCGGCTTTAAGGGACTGTAAGGCGGATATCAAGGATTTAACCTTACATTATATTCATCTTTTATGTACCCGTCACGGTTTTGAAACCAAAGGGTTTGTACCGGATTTTTTAACCGCCCTTGAATCATACGACTGGCCCGGAAATGCAAGGGAACTCATCAGCAGCATAGAAAAAGCGGTTCTTGCCAACCCGGAATCCACCATGCTTTATCCCAATTTTCTACCGAACGCCATCAGACTCCAGAATCTTCGGTCCTCCATGACAAAACAGCAGAGTACAAAGCCCCGCTCCCTGGCTAAAGCGGAAGGCATGCGAACTATTTTTCTGCCGGATGAGCTGTTCACTCCCATTAAACCCTTAAAAGAATTAAAAAACTATATTACAGGGGAAGCTGAGAAACTATACTTCAAAGAACTTATGGAAGTCACCATGGGTGATATAGACAGAGCAAGTACCATGGCAGGTATCAGTAAAAGCCATTTTTATTCATTACTCCGAAAGTACCTTCCCGCCACCACCCCATCTTAATCTGTACGAAAAAATAATAACCACGTATTATTTAATAAGATTTTCGGGGTAGATTCATGTCCTCCTCACCACCTCGCCCACATATCCATCTGTAATTACGGCATATTCACCAATCCCACTTCCCTGGCACTCTTTTTGTATTTTAGAGGCCAAATAATTAAAAACCCAATAGTTTCGAATTTAAATGAGGCTAACAATGGAAGTGGTCATATACGCCCATCCGGACAATAAAAAAAAAGAGGTTCTCCTGAAAAAGATTTTTCAGGACGTCACCTCCAAGCCGGTTATGGTCTTTGATTTTGAGAGACTTTTTGACCTGTTGCGGGGAAAGCGTTCAGAATGTGTGATTATCGTTTCTCTGATTTCCAATGAAAAGGAAATCGAGGTTCTTTCTTCAGCTGTCCCATTTATATTCAACGCCCGGCACATCATCATTCTGCCTGATAATAGGGACGACCTGACCTCAAAGGCATTATCCCTGCAGCCAAGCTATATTTCATATAGCGGTGTCGGCTTTGGCGATGTGTGCGCTGTATTGAATAAAATCATCCGGGCCCATGGGACACAACCATCAAAATAGCATCCCCCCTAATGGAAGAACGCGAAGCTGAAAAAATGATTTGGAGGACGTTCGAATGAAATTAAGTACCCTATCTTTAAAAACAAAACTGATCAGTGGATTCACGGTAATTCTGGTGCTGCTCTTTGTGATCTCGCTCACCGGCTTTTATGCATTAAAAGGCGCATCTACCGGCTTTGAACATTACCGGGAGATGGCAAGGGAAACAAACCTTGCAGGACGGCTTCAGGCCAATATGTTGATGGTCCGCATGGATGTGAAAAGTTTTCTAATTTCAGGAAACAAGAAAATATTGGCCGACTTTGACGAACGCTGGAAACTCATGATGCAGTTTCAGGCCCAAGCCCATAAGGACATTCATGACCCGGAGAGAGCCGCTAAGATTGATGAGGTTGAAGATGCCTTAGAAGACTATTATAAAGGATTTGGCCGGATTATAAAATATAAAGAGCAGCGCAACAAACTGGTCAATGACGTCCTGAATGTCCAAGGGGCGGTTTTAGAAAAGTCTCTGACAGACATCATGATTTCAGCCAACACCGATGATGATGTGACAGCCGCATTTCATGCCGGAATGGCCATGCGAAACTTGCTTTTGGCACGGCTTTACGTGGTGAAATTTCTAAAAACACCGCCAGGGGAAGTGAAACCACCCAGAAAGCGGTTCAGACGGCCCAGGATGTATCCAGTAAAGTGGATAAACTGGGGAAAGCCGCAGCAGAAATCAGTAAGGTTACTGACACCATTGCCGATATCTCTGAACAGACCAATCTTCTGGCGCTCAATGCCACTATCGAAGCGGCACGGGCCGGAGACGCCGGAAAAGGGTTTGCCGTTGTGGCAGGACAGATCAAGGCCCTTGCTCTGCAGACTGCCGAAGCCACAAATGAAATCAGCGACAGGATCACCGGAGTACAAAATACCACCAAAGAATCTGTCAGCGCCATTGAATCTATTGTTACCGTTATCAACGAGATAAATGAGATTGTTATAACCGTTGCCACCGCGGTTGAAGAGCAGTCCGCAACCACCCAGGAAATTTCCAGTAATATCACCCAGGCCGCATCAGGTGTCGGAGAGGTCAATGAAAACGTAAACCAGGTATCTTCTGTGGTTGCTGAAATAAATGTTGATATCAGCCAGGTAAACCAGGCTGCCGAGGAAATGAAAACCGGCGGGCTTCAGGTAAAATCACGGGCCGCAGATCTGTCACAACTGGCCAAGGATCTTAATAAAATGGTGAACCGTTTTACCATCTAACCTTAATCGTCCTGCCGGCCAGTCCGGCAGGACGTATGATCACAGGGCCGTTTTCAATGTCCACATTGCTCTGTTCAAGACGGCTCACAAGAGCATCCCAGGCCGCCTTGTCCAGGGCAATGCAGAAATGGTTCAGATTCCCGAAGCCTTTTACATCAAGCACCAGCGTCAATTAGAATTCCTGAAATTTAAAGAATCAAAAAAATGGCAAGACCCCCTATTTTTAAAACAAGAGCCGCGAGCCTTGCTTCTGCCCATTGCTCACCTGATGTTTCCGATGTCTAATCCTACAAAAGAGTGTTGTCGCATTACCTCATAACTGATGATGGCTACAGTGTTGGCCAGATTTAAAGATCTGGCGCAGGAAGACATGGGGACCCTGACACAGGAATTCTTATTTTCCTTTAGCATCTTTTCAGGAAGTCCCACGGATTCTTTTCCAAAAATAAGGTAAATATTATCTGAATAACAAAACCGGTCACATGGTATTGTCGCTTTTTTTGAAAGAAATATTTTCTGCCCCTGGGGATTTCGGGCAAGAAAATCAGTATAGTTGCTGTATGATTTAACATTGAGTTCTTTCCAGTAGTCAAGTCCGGCACGCTTTAAATATTTATCCTCAATGGAAAACCCCAATGGTTCTATCAGGTGCAGGCAAGCACCCATAGCATTACATGTTCTGCCAATGTTTCCGGTGTTCTGAGGTATCTCAGGCTCCAATAATACAATATTCAATTCAATCATTTTTGAGTCCGTTTAAAAATGGAAATTCGGGTAATATACAAAGAAATCCATCTATAATCTATTGAATTCGAACCCCTGATCCACCATCAAGGGTGCCAATTGGTCAATAATTTGGTCTCTTCAAGTGGCTCGAGCTTCTGGATACTTGCGCCGAATTTGAAATGAATTCTGTTAGTTAAGGGTCGAGTGGATGGCTTCAAACTTTCAAAGAACTTCTTCATAGGTCTGCACTGCAATGCAGGCGCCGGGAGCAGCGCCATCCTCCGAGGCTGTAGATTTAAGATAAGCTGCAATAACATTCCATGCGCACTTAGAACGTTTTGCCAGTAAAGTGCGGTCATAGAGAAAATAAATCCGTAACCGTTTAGGGATGCTGAAAACTGTATAGATCAACCTATTATTTCCCGCGACCTTCGGCAATATTCAAAAAGGATTGACTGGACCGTTTCATTCACTCATAATTAAATACTTCAAACTCCGGGCAGGTGCGCCTGCGTTAGAAACTCGAAAAAAATAAATGCCACAAATTATGCGGCCAGATGTTAAACATATCCTAAAATTGCAAAAGACAATGGTTCTGGCCGCTGCATTTTTTATCACAATGAACCTGTCCGGCCCCCGGGTCTGGGCAGGGCCTGAAGCCGGCAAAGGGGTTTTAGATTTAAGAGACCTGGATTTGCAAAAAACCGGGCCGGTGAAACTTGACGGAGAGTGGCAATTCTGCTGGAACAGGCTTCTTGATCCTGATTCACGGGAATGGTCAGATCCTGACCTGATCGGTTTTTATCCGGTTCCCCGGTTCTGGACAGCCTATCCGGGCCGCAACTTTCCAGCCGCGGGATGTGCCACGTACCGGCTTATTGTAAAAATATCCGGAAAAAATAAGAGCCTGGTATTACAGACCCCGGAACTGTTTACGGAATACTGTCTGTGGATCAATGGCCGGTTGATTCGGCAAAACGGTATGTTGCCGGGCGAACCGGTCGGGTTCCTCAAACCGGACATCCTGGCCTTTTCCCCTGATACGGATGATGTGGAAATTGTCCTGCAGATGAAAAATCGCCGCCATGGAAACGCGGGGATTGCCCAAAGTTTTATTCTCGGTACGGAAAAACAGATGTATCGAAAGTTCATGATCAGCACATCCATGGAAATCATGCTCATTTCCACTTGTCTGTTTGCCGGATTTTACCACACCATCATCTTTTTATTCCGGCAAAAAGAAAAAGAACTTTTTTATTTCGGTTTGTTCTGTTTCATGGTTGCCCTCAGAACCCTGTTCACGGGCAATACCCTGATTTCCTGGATCATTCCCGACCTGCCCTTTGACATCGCATCAAGACTCTCAACAGTCACGATTCCCTGTTGTGCCATCCTGTTTCAGTTTTTCAGCTACTTTTTTTTTCAAAAAGATCTTCCCCGGTTTTTTTTCTGGCTGATGACGGCTGTTCATATTATCTATGCCGGCTGTATCCCTTTTGTATCCACAATGGCTTACTCCGTTATATTCAAATATTATCTGGTGGCGGTGGGGGCCAGCGTTTTGTTTGTCCTTTACATTAACCTGAAAGCGATTGTGAACAAAACAGCTTTTGCCATGCTCTTTTTATCCGGAAGCATGGTTCTTGCTGCAGGGGTTGCCAATGACATGCTGCACTACCTGCAGGTGATCAATACAGGGTATTACCTGGCCCTGTTTTTTCTTGGATTTATTCTGATCCACTCCCTCATGCTGGCCATCAAATTCTCACGGGAGCACAGAACGGTTGCCATGCTGTCTGAAAAACTCAAGGTTGTTGACCGTCTCAAAGATGAATTTCTTGCCAATACCTCCCATGAATTGAGAACCCCTATCAACGGCATCATCGGCGTGGCCGAATCCTTGATTCATGGCGCTGCAGGCCCGCTTTCCGGGGAAGCCCGGCAGAACCTCGGCCTTATTGTCTCAAGCGGGAAAAGACTTTCAACGCTCATTAATGATATCCTGGACTTTTCAAAGCTGAGACACAACGATATCCTGATGTCGAAAACATCCCAGGATTTAAGGCAGATGGTCTGTGTTGTCATGACCGTTATAAAATCCACGACTCCAAACAAAGCCATTCAATTAATTAATGATATCCCCAAGGATGCGCCCTTTGTCTATGGAGATGAAAACAGGCTTCAGCAGATCCTGTATAATCTCATCGGGAACGGTGTAAAATATACGGAAAAAGGCTATGTCAGGGTCCGGGCCATCCCTGGGACAGATACCATGGAGGTCCGGGTTGAGGATTCGGGGATTGGTATTGATCCTTCATTAACAGAACGTATTTTCAACTCCTTTGAGCAGGGCGACGGTTCCATTGAACGGGAATACAAAGGAACCGGACTGGGGCTTCCCATCACGAAAAAACTGGTGGAACTGCACGGCGGCAAAATCCGGGTTGAATCAGAGCCAGGCAAGGGGTCCTGTTTTATATTTACGCTCCCGCAGGTTGCCGCCAATGGGAAAAAGGCAAAAGGGATTAACTTTGAGTCAACGCATTTAAGCAGCATTCTTCATTTTCCCGAAGCCAGCTGCCCCTTACCGAATATCCGCACCGGCAATTGTTCAAAAAAAGTGCTCATCGTGGATGACGAAGCGGTAAACGGCCAGGTTCTGCTCAACTACCTGGGGATAAAAAAACTGGGGGCCGAATTCGTACCAAGCGGGCGTCTGGCCCTGGAAAGAATCAAGACCAGCCGGTTTGACCTTGTGCTTCTTGATATCATGATGCCCAGAATGTCCGGGTATGAGGTCTGCCGGAAGTTGAGAGAACAATATTCCACGTTTGAGCTGCCCATCATATTTTTAACGGCAAAAAATCAACCCGGTGATATTGTCACAGCCTTTGACGTGGGGGCCAATGATTATATCGTAAAACCGGTGGACAAAACCGAACTGCTGGCCAGAATTGATACCCATATTTCCTTGAAATACGCTGCGTCCAAAGCCATTGAAAACGCCCGGCTGGCCAATATCGATCCCTTGACAGGGCTCTACAACCGAAGATATTTCATGAATTTCGGAAACCGGGAATTTGAAACGGCAAAGCGTAAAAAAGGCAGTCTGTCCGTTATCATGATAGACATTGACCATTTTAAAAAAGTCAATGACAGGTATGGCCACGATATCGGAGACAGGGTGTTAAAACAGGTGGCATCCATCATCCGGGAAAATCTTCGGGCAACCGATATCCCGGGACGGTATGGCGGGGACGAATTCATGATCATTCTCCCCGGAACCGACATTACGGGCGCCATCCCTGTTGCCGACAAGATACGCGCCGTTTTCGGAAAAAAAATCTTTGCTGTAAAGGGCGCCGCCAATCTGAAACTGACCTTGAGCCTGGGTGTGGCCCATTACTCAGACAGCATTGAATCCTTTGACGAAATGCTGAAAGAGACCGATGAGATGCTATACAAATCCAAAAAGGACGGGCGCAACCGTATTTCATATCCCGCTGCTGTTTAATGAAATAGCGGTTGCTGTTCGCCTAATCCCAGCAGCCCTCGAAAAGCTGCCGGTACTTTGACGGCTCCTTGTTTGACGGCTCCTTGTCCTGTCGGATTGAAACAGAAATCACATCGTAAAGTTTTGAAAGCTGCTTGACCAGCTGCTCCGTGCGCTCATCGGTATAGATCATCAGACGCATCCGGCTTAAGCCCCCATCGCCTTCCGGACGGCAGAGAATCCCTTCCAGGTTGAAATTTCTCCGGGCAAAAAGCCCTGTAATCTGTGACATGACGCCCGGGTGGTTCCGGACCGTCAACTCGACAATCGTATCGTACATGTTTATGCCTCCTGAATCATTTCGAGATTGGACGCCCCCGGAGGGACCATGGGGTAAACGTTGGTGGTCCCGTCAATGGGAACAACCACCAGCGACGGACCCTGAAATGCCAGTGCCTCATCTATGGCGGAACGGTTCGATCCGTTGATCCCGGCATCCCAGGTCCGGATTCCAAACCCGTGGGCAATGGCGGAAAAATCCGGTGACCGCGTGAACTTCGAAGCAAATACATGATTGCTGTAAAACATCTCCTGCTGCTGGCGGACCAGACCCAGGTACCCGTTGTCCATCAGAACAATCGTGACGTTGAGTTCATGTTCCGCAAGGGTGGCAAGTTCCTGGAGATTCATCAGAAAGGACCCGTCCCCGGTGATGCAGACGATTTTTTTATGAGGGTTTGCAAAGGCGGCTCCCATGGCGACGGGCACGCCAAAGCCCATGGTGCCCAGTCCCCCGGACATTAAAAGGGATCTTGGATGGCGGACAGGATAAGCCTGGGCTGTCCACATCTGGTGCTGGCCGACGTCGGTGGCCACGATGGCGTTTTCCGGGGCCCGGTTCCCGATATAGCGGATAATGCCGGACGGATGGGACGGATTTTTGATCTCGACCGCTGCTGGAGCCGGGGCATTCAAGGACCCAATCTCACCGTGCCAGCCCTCCCGGGTGAAGGTATCCATTCGCGGCAGTATCTTTGCCAGCACGGTGGCGGCATCCCCGCAAACCCCCAGGGAAGCGTTCCGGATCTTGCCGATTTCACTTTCATCCACATCCACATGAATCACGGCGGCATCAGCGCAGAAGGCCTCCATCTTGCCGGTGGCGCGGTCATCGAAACGGATTCCCAGCGCGATGATCAGATCGGCCCGGGCCATGGCCAGGTTCGCCACAGGGGTTCCGTGCATACCCAGCATGCCTAAGAAAAGCGGATCGTCATAGGCCATGGCCCCCCAAGCCCCATGAGGGTGGAGACGACTGGAATCCCGTTCTTTTGGGCTGCCCAGCGCAAAAGGTCTGCCCCGCCGGATGCCACCACGCCGCCGCCCACGTAAAACATCGGCCTTTTGGACTGCCGGATCATTTCCGCCATGCGCTCCAAGTCCCCGTTATCCCGCCACAGGACCGGTCCGGGGACGCCCGGTTCGGGCCATTGCCCAAACCTCACCTTTTGGGTCTGCACGTCCTTGGGCACATCAACGACCACAGGCCCGGGCCGGCCGGATTCGGCAATCCGAAACGCCTCCGGGATGACGGTTAAAAGGTCCGCAGCCGCCTTGACCAGAAAATTGTGTTTGGTGACGGGCAGCGTCAACCCGTAGGTGTCCACCTCTTGAAAGGCATCGGTTCCCATCAGGGCCGTGGGGACCTGGCCTGTGATGGCGACCATGGGCACGGAATCCAGGTGGGCGTCTGCCAGGGCCGTAATGAGGTTGGTGGCCCCGGGGCCGGAGGTTGCCGTACAGACCGCGGCCTTCCCGGTGGTCCGGGCCATGCCCTGGGCCATGAACCCCGCCCCCTGCTCGTGCCGGGTGAGGATATGCCGGATAGGACTTTGGTAAAGTGCATCGTAGAGCGGAAGGGTGGCCCCGCCGGGAATGCCCCAGATGATTTTTATCCCCTGCCGTTCCAAGAGTTTTACAATCAGTTGTGCGCCGTTCATTTCCATGTTCGTTTCCCGATATTTAAATATTCATTTCATGTTCTGGTCCGTTTCCCAAAACAAAAAAACCCCCGCAGGCTCTTGCCGGCGGGGGTTTTTTTTTGTCTTTATAAGATCTTAAAGCTTATATACGCTTCCACCGACGGCGGTATCGGCCCTCCAGGCCGACGGATACTACCACACCCACGACAGACATGACGACCGATTCAACAATGTCGGTATTTTTCAAAATGTCTGTGAAGGAAGCGTTCATAAGCTGATTTTTTATTCTTTTTTTAATCTTAAAGGTTAATGCTTCTGAATTTGCTAATTCAATTTCAAATTAAAGTCAACGCTTTTTTTATATGGCATCACCATATACGGCACCACTACGCCCAGACACCTTTTTCCGGGAAAAGGGGCGGGGCAGACATTGCCCCCACACCAGGTTAACACGTTTAAGCATGCGGTCCGGGCCCAAAAATTAAATCTTAAATTGATCCACTGATGTTTTCAGGGTTTTGGATAGGAAGACGCTTTTTGTCAAGCAAAGTATGACGAACGTTTGACAAAGATAATTAAGTTTGAAATATGGCCCCAGCCGGGCACGGCCACAACATGTTGTGGCCGTGCCCGGCTGGGGCTTCGGCGTCAGAAAGGCCGTTGAGATAAAAACAATCCCAGAGAGAGTACATTATAAAATCGGACCGAATTCATTAGAAAAGGGCTGAAATCGCAATTTTTTAGGCTAATTTTGAGCATACCTCAGCGGAAATCCCCCAAACAGTGAAAATTAATTCCAATACTCAACTGCCGGGATTTGAGAGACCGAAAAGTCATAAACCAACTCAGAAATGGGATCAGAAATAACCGTCTGTGGTGGATCATGGTTGTGGATATCCCATAAGCCCAGGTGACGCAAAATCTTTTCGATAATATCAAGATCTTCGATAAAAGAAATAATTTTCATTTGGCCCTGACATTTTGGGCAAACCAAGGGATCAACTTCATAAATTCTTTGGATTAACCTGGCCCAATTCTGCCTTGCTTCTTTAGTGCCCAGGGTGCCGCTATCCTTTGTGCTGAAACAACTCTTTTCTGCAATAAGCGCGGAGGGGAGGGACGAGTCAGGTGGTAGATATCAAGTTAATTACCATGGAGGGGAGTGCTCTTGATGAAGTGCTATTCAAGATGTGTAGCGAATTGGTTTCTCCGCAGCACCGTATCATCATAAAACCCATCGGACAGGTGCTATGTCAGTTCCATGAACAGCGCCAAGGTGTGAGCAGTAAACCCTGGCGCTGCTTTTGGTGCTGCAATTAAAAGTGATAACTGAGGCCAAGACCCAAAGTCATCAGCCCAAGTGTTTTGTTTTTGTCCCCGGCTATATCGATCTCTTCACCGGTTGTGGTAATTTCTAGGTTGATGGATAGTTTTTTATTGAATTGGTATGCAGCTCCTCCGCCTAGCAGGGCCTGGAAGCTCCCGTTATCTTTTTGTTCACCATTTTGGGTGATATCATAGCCCAGGTAGGCCGAACCTAAAATTCCGTAGACTGACCAGCTGTCCCATTCATAGCCGAGGTGAATCTTGAGCCCGTATTGAGGGTCCAGTTTTATCCTGTCACCGGAAGAGGATTTTTTATTCGCTGTCGTGTCATAATAGAAAAGTTCTCCTGCGGCAAATAATCCTTTGAAAATTCTATGCTTATAGCCGGCATAGACACCGCCGGAAACTTTGGAATCACCATCCAGTTTTTCCGTGTTGTCTCCGCTGTCCACAACAAAACCGGAACCGATAACGGCTGCTCCGGTATAAAACCCATTGCCAGTGCCTTCTGCTCGAGCAGCTCCGGTCGTGGCTGCTACTATTATGGCTGCAATCAGTATCTGTTTTAACCCTTTCATTTTCATTATATCTCCTTTTATGTTGTCAATTTAGGTGAGAGCCAATTATTTGCTGTCCTGCGTCGTTTTCTTTGATATTCGAACATTATCGTAATCAGTGATTCAACGCTGTGGAATTTCTGTATGGAATTGTCTGTAATTGTAAGTTTGGCTATTTGGGTTGCTGCATACAAAAACTGACAATCGCTGACAAATGTACAATGGATTTCATCTCTTCCCTGTATGTTACAATGCAGAAGTCGTTGACTGTGGCTTGGCGAGTATGGGACAATGCGTTTGTTATGTGAGACAATTTGCATGCTTGCTGGCCGTACTCAGTTTAATTATTATTGCTGGTGAGCAAACCTGTTGCTAAAGGACCATATTTCTTGCGGACCCTGCAGCACAATGTAGTGGGTTAGACAGAGGTATCATGGATTTCACAAAACGGATCTTAGTGGTTGAGGATGACCAACGGCTGGGGGACTTGATCAGTTCCTATTTAATTCAACAGGGTTTCGATATCGTTCTGGAGCGAAGAGGGGATAACGCACCGGCTCGCATCCTCGGTCAACGGCCAGATCTGGTTATCCTTGATCTGCTGCTGCCAGGTTTGGATGGCTTGACCATCTGCCAGCAGGTCAGGGCCGAATATGAAGGGCCGATTCTCATGCTGACCGCTCTTGAAGACGATATGGATCAGGTGGCCGGCTTGGAAGTGGGTGCAGACGATTATGTCAAGAAACCGGTGTTGCCAAGAGTGCTGCTTGCCCGTATCCGGGCCTTGTTGCGCCGTTGGGAAAAAACGGCTGCAGGAAGCGATAGCCCCCCGGAAACAATAGATGAACTGGTTTTTGGCAAATTACGCATTAACCGGGCTGCTCAAAGTGTTCAGCTTGACCGGCAGCCTGTTCTCTTGACAACTAACGAGTTTAACCTGTTGTGGCTGTTGGCCAGTCATGCCGGACGGATTTTGGACCGTGACACCATTTATCGAAAACTGCGGGGAATCGAGTATGACGGGCTGGACAGATCTGTGGATTTGACCATTTCACATCTGCGTAAAAAGTTGGAAGATGATGCCGATCATCCCAAACGGATAAAAACGGTTTGGGGGCAAGGATACCTATTTGCCCTGAACAGTTGAGGCTGTCCTGATGAAGCGGATATTTTTTTCTTTTTTTCTGTTTATCATGATCAGTATGATCGGGTTGCAGTATGCTCAGCCGTTGCTGATAGGCAAGCCTATGCAGGAATTTTATCGGCAGGAATACCTTGTCTATTGGCGTAACTTGACACAGGGGACCTTTCATTTGCTGTTGAGGGAGTTGCAGCCTCTTGCCCCCGCTCAGCAGGAACTCCGTTTGCAGCAACTGCACAATCATTTTGGTTATCCGATTAGCCTGGTCGCTGCCGATCATCTTGTATTGTCGGCGGCGGAACGTCAGCAGTTAAATCGTCATCTAATTGTTGTCACAAACAACGGTTCACTGTTTTATCGAATCATCCCGGGGACAGACCGGGTTATCACCATGGGGCCAATCCTGGATTTCGATATATCACTACAGGTTCATCTTTTGTCTTGGGCACTGATTACCCTGCTCTTTGGACTGATGGCCATGCTTTGGGCACGCCCATTTTGGTCGAAATTGAGAAAAATCAGTAATGCGGCTCAAGCTTTCGGTCAGGGAGACTTTAGTGCTCGAGCGCAATTGCCCCAACGTTCGGCTCTGGCGCCGCTGGCTGGAACTTTTAACGACATGGCCGGACGAATACAGCAACTGATCGGGTCGCACAAAGAATTGACCCGGGCCGTTTCTCACGAGCTTCGGACCCCAATATCGCGCATTCGTTTTGGCCTGGAAATGGCGCAATCCTCAACACAGGAACTGGAACGGCAAAATTACATTGCCGATATTGGGCGCGATGTCGATGAGTTGGACGAACTGGTTTCCGAGCTTTTGGTCTATGCTCGTTTTGACCGGGAGGCGCCAAAACTTCATCAGGAACAGTTGGTCCTGGCCCCATGGTTGTTGGAAACCATCAGAGAGACGGCAGCCGCACTAACACGAACAACGGTTACATGTCTGATTGCTGAGCAAGCTGAATCGGTCAGAGCACTGGTGGCTCCACGTTACCTGGGCCGGGCGGTCAGCAATTTAATAATCAACGCCGATAAATATGCAAAAAGAAAGATCGTTGTCAGGCTGGAATTTCAGGAAGAGCGTTGTCTTATTCATATTGATGATGATGGTCCGGGAATTCCCTGCGCTGATCGAGAACGGATCTTCAAACCTTTCGTCAGGTTGGATGGTAGCCGGGCCAAAGAGACCGGCGGACATGGCCTGGGACTGGCAATCGTCAAGCAGGTGATCTCCTTGCACGGCGGGACCGTCTGGACCGAACCTTCCCCGCTGGGAGGTGCTCGTTTTACCCTTTGCTGGTAGCCTGTTGAATAGACTTGTCTTGACTGGAGAACAACATGCTCTGTAACCGCCGTCTATAGACTCGCTTCTCCCTGCTTATCAATTGGCACTGAAGGTTTTTACTCTCTTCGTTTCCCATAAGGGGAACGCTCTGTATTAACGAGATAATGATAAACTGTAACGAATCATTCGCTGCGGCAGTCGCGCCAGTCATAAATGCCGTGAAACAGATGTTGATCAAGTCGCAGACGTGATCCTTCCTTACTGCATAGTCCGGCTTTGATCCATTTGTTCTGGATGCGGCTGACGGTGACCCGGCTGGAATTGATGATCATGCCCAGCTCTTCGCTGGTCAGCTTGATGGGTATGTTAACCCAACCCTCCTGTTTCAGCATACCGCTGGAAAACAACATGGCCTTGTAGAAAGTTCTTAAGCGATCTTCGTGGGACAGTGTTGCGTTGGCAATCATTCCTTCCAAAATGCTTTCATTCAGGACAATCTCGGCAATTTCCTGGTTGTCCCGGATATGGTAGGATAGGAAGACGCTTTTTCTCAAGCAAAGTATGACGAACGTTTGACAAAGATAATTAAGTTTGAAATATGGCCCCAGCCGGGCACGGCCACAACATGTTGTGGCCGTGCCCGGCTGGGGCTTCGGCGTCAGAAAGGCCGTTGAGATAAAAACAATCCCAAAGAGAGTACATTATAAAATCGGACCGAATTCATTAGCTAAAGTTTCCTGATTTCTATTTTGCTTTTATTTTTAGCTGATTTGTGTATCGTCTTGAAATTATAGCTTGTTTGTCTGTGATAGGGGTTTGTGTGGGGGGAGAATAAAATGGGGTTTTGCTATTTGCATGGCAAAACCTATAAAAATTAAACTCAGCCCTGCTAAAACCCTACATTATAAACAATCGATAGACTGATAAAAATCAGGAAACTTCAGTTCATTAGAAAAGGGCTGAAATAGCAATCTTTTCGGCTAATTTTGAGCATACCTCACCGGAAATTCCCCAAACAGTGAAAAATCAATTCCAATACTCAACTGCCGGGATCTGGGAGACTGAAAAGTCATAAACCAATTCAAAAAGAATCTTGACCTGTGCCGGCGACTGATGATCAGTGTGGCCCGCGCATTGGGGACAGCAGGAACCTTTGAACCCGATCCGTCTGTCCTGGAGACAGCTGGACTATCCCTTGCACCGATTAGCTGCCGCTAACCAAGATAACGAGTCGGCCCGAAGCGCCGGGGATCATGCCACTGTCCAAGAGTGACCACCTCCCGGGTCTGGGGCAAAAGTTCACGGGTGTCATGGGTCACATGCATGACGCTGATTCCCTGATCGGACACCACACGGCTCAGGTTGTCCCGCACCCGGGATTTCATGGCCGGGTCAAGGCCGGTGAAGGGTTCATCCAGAAGCAGAAGGACAGGCTTTACAGCCAGTGCCCGGGCAATGGAGACCCGTTGGTTCATGCCCCCGGACAGCTGGCGGGGATAATGGTTTTCAAAGGATTCAAGGCCCATGTCCGAAAGAAGTCCGGCCGCAGTTTCCCTGGCCGCCGCCTTGGGATGGCCGCAGGCGGTCATGGCAAGGCAGATGTTTTCAAGGGCGGTGTACCAGGGAATGAGCCGGGGTTCCTGAAATACGTATCCGATGGGGCCCCGGGGCAGGGTTACCCTGCCCTCGGCCGGAGGGATCAGGCCTGCCGCCATTTTCAACAGGGTGGATTTGCCGGATCCGCTGGGCCCCCGGACACCCAGTACCCGGCCGGGCAGAAGCCACAGGTTGAAGTGGGCGAACACCCGCAGGCCGCCGTAGGTCATGGTCACATCTTCAAATGCAAGCACGGGTGTTTGGGGCACTGCCTGCCCCGTCCCGGCCTCTGGAGAATTTTCTACGCCCGTCGCCGTGTTCATACTCTTTTCCATCCCTCCATTCCATCTCTTTATTCCAGGGCCATGTCCGCGTTTATTCCCATCTGCCCGTCATGCGCCGCTCCAGGGGGCGAAAGATAAAGAACTCTGCTCCGCCGGCCACGCACATGCTGATCAATGCCAGGGCGTACAGGGCAGGTGTGTCCATCCGGGTCCGGGCAATGGACATGCAGTGGCCGATGCCCTGGTCCGCCCCCAGCACCTCGGCCAGCACCGCCACCCGGACAATGGTGCCGGCGGCAATGACCAGGGCTGAAAAAAACGGGCCTGCCGCTGCCATGGCATAAATTTTTGTCAGCCGGGTCCAAGGGCTGAACCGGTAGACCCGGGCCATTTCCAGAAGCGCCGTATCCACTTGGCCCATGGCATCGGCCAGATTCACAAAGATAACCGGCGCCCCCATGGCCGCAGAAATGGCAACCACCATGGTGTCACCCATGCCGAACCAGAGCATGAACACAATGACAATCACCACCCCGGGCACGGTGGTCAACATCCAGCGCACTGGTTCTATAAAGGCCCGGACCCGGGGGACGAACCCGGCCAGAAGCCCGAAGCTCCCGCCGATCATGATGCCGGCCCCAAGGGCTGCGGACATCCGCTCCAGACTGATCCACAAATGGCGGCTCAAAAAATCAGTGTCAGACAGCAGGTGCACCCCGGCCCCCAGGGTTTCCAGCGGCCGGGGGACCACAAGGCCTGAAAACCTCTGGCTTGCCAGGTGCCAGGCGAATGCAAGGGCTGCGATGCCAAGAAGGGTACACAGCAGCGCTGTCACGCGGGGTTTCTTCATCCCGGGTGTCATTTAAGGTCCTTGCGTTGCCCGGGCCAGGTCCAGAAAAAGGCCTGAGCCGGGCAGTTTCCCGCCCACGGCCCCGGGGTCCATGGCATATATTTTTCCAAGGAAAAAGCCGGTGGCATCAAACGTGGCGGCATCGGTGTGAATAACCCCGGCATTTCCGGACAGGCCTGCCGACTGGTCGGCCAGGGCCGGGATCTTCTTCCTTACGACGGACATGGCCTCTTCCGGGTGGGCGGCAATCCATTCAAGGGCAAGGCCGTAGCCTTTGATGATTCCCCTTATCCGTTCCGGGCAGTCCACGGCATCATCAAAAATCGCAAAGGATGACGCACATAACGGCCGGTTGTTGAACCGTTCCGCCCAGATATTGCGCATATCCAGGTGCTTGAACAGCTGGGGGCCGTCACTGCGTTCCCGGGAACGGATGACCGCCATGGATGCGGCCGGTTCCGCCAGCAGGGCGTGTTCGGCTCTGGCCATGAGCAGGCGGTTGACCGCCTCCAGGGCGCCCCCCGTATGCCCGGTGGCAAGTGCCGGCGTGCTGTCGCCCATGGCGGCCTGGAATAAGAGTTCAGGCATCTCCCCCGGGCCGAACGGGAAGAGCAGCGTGCCCCGGAGCGGTGTCTCCCCATGTGTCTTTTCACTCACCACCCACAAAGGGGATGAAAATACACCGGCGATGCGCACCCGGGCTCCTTTGTTGTAAAAGAGAGCGGCTACGCCGGTGGTGATCACAGCCCCCCGGATTTTGCCCGCAGCAATCATGGCCCGGGCCTGGTCCGGAGAGTTCCACATGATAAACTCAATTCCGGGACCTGCCAGATTCCGGTCCGCCATCACGGCAAAGGCAAGGCTTTCAGCCACCGGCGGACCGGTGATGAAAAAAGAGTCTGCACAGAAGGCGGGCCGGGCCAGGACCGCGAAAACCGCCAGCAGGCACGACAATGACTCCTTCCATAAACGTCTCATTGCTGCGCACCGCCTTTCCCCTTCCGCGCAATAACCAGCTCGCTTTGCCCGATGCCGAAATTCAGCGGCCGGCTCTCTACGGTTGCAAAGCCTGCCCTGCGAAAATGGTCCGCCAGTTCCCCTTTGTTAAATGAGACATCCTGGCCTTCCAGTGCCAGGGAGAGTCTGGACAGGACGATGGGGGCAGGTTGAGTGCGCTCATGGGTCAGTCCCTCGTGGACGCATAACAGGACGCCGCCGTCCGTCATGGCGGCTTTCAACCGATTGAAAAAAACAGGCTTCTCTTTTGCGTAATACAGGTTATGGCTGACCCAGACCAGATCATATCCCCGGCCCAGGTCCGCCTCGTTGTAGTCGCCTGAAATAAAGGAAATCCGGTCTGCCATACCGAATTTTCGGATATGCTTTTCCGCCTGGCGGATGATGGCGGGAAGATCCAGGAGCACCCCTGCCATGGTGGGGTGCTGCTTTACAATGGTGGCACCGATCAGTCCGGGTCCGCCGCCAAGGTCCAGCAGTTTCCTGGCCTTTTCGAACTCCGGCAGGGAGCGGGCCAGGTCTGCGGCGACCTGTGCCGCACCGGTCTGCTGATAAACCGCAAGGTCTGCGGCTGCCTTTTCCCACCGGGTTTCGGTCTCTAATGTCTCTTTTTCTGCAAGCGCTGGCGGCCCGGTTGTGACCAGCTGTACGATTCGGCTCAGATTTTTATGCTGCATGGCTGTCATCCGGGCGATGAACGGCCCCATATACAAGGGGCTTTCAGACCGGAAATAGGTGTCGGCAAAGTCGGTGTTCCGGTATTGACCGCAGATTTTGGTCACAAATCCCACGGCGGCCATGCTGTCCAGAAAATATGCCAGGCCGGCCGGGTCGGCGTCAATATTCAATGCCCGGGCCATGGCTTCGGCGTCCATCGCCTCTGTCAGGATATCAGCGATGGACAGTTCCAGAGCCGCCTGCATCACCGCCATTTTCACAGGACCTGTGAAAATATCGAACAAAGGGGTCAGGGCCGGGGGAAAAAAATTGTCTGTCATGGTTAAAACCTCCAGATAAGAGTTATTCCGAATGTCATGGGCTCGCCGTCCTCCATCAGGGTATATCCGTTTGATTTGACTTTTTTCTGGGCGTATTCCTCGTCAAACAGGTTTTTACACCAAAGGGAGATGTCGTACCGGCCGAACCGGTATCCGGTTTTAAGATTTACCAGGGCGTACCCGTTGTCTTCCAGGGTGTTGGCCGCGTCAAAGTATTGTTTACCGGCCAAAAACAGATGGGCTGTGGCATACCAGCCGCTGTCTCCGGTATAGGAGACGCCTGCGTTTGCGGTGAGATCCGGGGCCCAGGGAAGCGTGCAGCCGCTGTAGTCCTTGGCGGTGCCGTTCAGGGTCCCTGTCCAGTCATCGATTTCCGCCCGGGTGTACCCCAGGCCGCCAAACAGTTCCAGGTGACGGGTGGGCAGGGCCCGGACCTCAAGTTCCACGCCCTCTGTGTGGGCGCTGGCGGCGTTGGTGATTTTCCAGGCCCCCACACCGCCGCCCACCACCTCTTCTCTGATCTGCTTGTCGCGGATATCCGTATAGAATATTGAGAAGTTGGCCCGGACCCGGTTGTCGAAAAAGGCGGTTTTCATACCGGCCTCAAAGCTTTGAGTGTATTCGGGGTCATACGTAAAGCCGGACTGGGAGGTGGCGGAATAATAGTCGTATCCCCCGGCCATCCAGCCGGTGGAGTAAGAGATATACCCCGTGGCCTGCTCGCTGAATTCCCAGGACAGGGAGGCCATGGGTAGAAGTTCGGTATCCGAAAGATCCTCGCTGAACAGAAGCGTTCCGGCGCTGCTGGTGTAGAGCTGGGCCCCCGAGGCGGAAGAGTGGTCCAGTCGCAGCCCGGCTGTGGCCGTAAGCCTGGGCGTCAGGGCTTTGGATGCCTGGCCGAACAGCGCCAGGCTGTCGGTGTCTGATTCTGTGACCCGCAGGTTGGCAAGCGCCGCACTGACATGATCCAACTGCCGGGCATTGTCCAGATTTTCCGTGGCCGCATAGGCCCCTATAAGCCAGGAGGAGAAAAACCCCCGGGCGTCCGAGGAGAGCCGGATCTCCTGGGCCCAGGACTCCTGATCCAGGACAATGCGCGACACACTCAGGGGCGAAGCGCTTCTGTCCGAATCCATGACATGGTCCCGGTTGAAATCCTGGTGTGAGGAAATTGACACCAGATCCATATCGTCAAACCGGTATTTCAGGTGAACGGACTGGTTCAGGCTGTCCTGGTCCGCCCGGGACTCCTGGTTGCTGACCACCTTATACCGGTCCGATGCGCTGGCTCCATCGGCATACCGAAGATCATCAATGCCCATGTCCCGGTCCGTGCCATCCAGGGCCAGTGTGACATCCAGGTCAGGGGAAGGGGTAAACCGCAAGCTGGCCCTGCCGGCAAAGGTCCGGTCGTCGGACACCTTGTCACTGTTAAAGGTGGTATTCTCCATATACCCGTCGGATGTGGTTTCCAGCAGGGACAATGTATAGAACAAAGTGTCTTTTCTGATGGCACCGCCCACCATGGCCCCGGCTGACCAGGTGTCATAAGAGCCGGCCTCCAGCATCACCTTTGACCTGAAATCATTGCCCTGGGGAGCCAGAACCATATTCACCACCCCGGATGAGCTGTTCTTGCCGTAAAGGGTGGACTGGGGCCCTTTGAGCACCTCAACCTGTTCTATGTCAAACAGCGGCATGGTCAGCATATAGCTCAGGGAGGAAGCCACATCATCCACATAAAACCCCATGGGCGAAAACAAGGAGGTGTCGATGGTGGAGATTCCCCGGCTGACAAGGGCATTGCCCGATGTGGCGGTTTTGAAATAGAGGTTGGGCACAAATCTTGTCATCTCTTCCGTGGTGCGGATGTTGAAATCATCCATGGTCTGATCATCCACCACACTGATGCTTACCGGCAAGTCCTTTTCAAGGTCTTTCTGCTTGCTTGCTGTGACAACGGTTTCGCCCAGACAGACGTCAGTTTTCCCGGGGTTTATGTCCCGGGCCTCATCACTGTAGCCCGGACCGGTCAGCATGAAAACAGTGGATGTCAATATCAAAGCCGCCAGAAAGCGGGCTGTTTTTCTTCTCTTCTTCATGGATCTCTTTTCTCCTCCGGATGGGGTATCAATCGGATGTCTGTCATTTTTTCCCTGTGATCAGGGAAAGTGCCATGAAACCTCTTACCCCGGATCCGGTATTGAAAACTACAACTTGCGGAACATTTTTAAACATTTCAGGAACAATAAATGGAATTGAAAAAAGATTGCGCATGATGTATTAATTAGTCAGTCATAACATAGAGCTTGTATGCAAAACGTCCTGATGGATAAGGTCATGACACATGATATAACTGTAAAAAATTCCAAAGGTAAATTTATCCGGTTTGACGGAGAAGCGCCTTCCTGCGGAACCGGCTGGGAAACCTTACGGCCCCTGCCCCCGGATCTGGGTCAGGGGCGGTTTTATAATCTGGCCTGCCGGCCCGGCTTGGATCTGTGCATGAGCCACTGCCGCTTTATCCGGGATTACCAGGCCAGAATCTTTTGGGCCGAACCCAGGATCTCCTTTGTCTTTTGCGTGTCCGGCGCCACCCGGACACGGAGTCAGGACAGGACTTCTTCCTTTGAAATCCATGCCGGGCAGGCCGACATCCTTTATTTTGAACAGCCGGTTCTGGAACGGCTCACGGCCGGAGGCAGAGATCTTAAGGCTGTGGTTATCCATTTTTCACCCGGGCTTCTGGCCGAACTGCTGTTTCCGGATCCGGACGCATGCAATGTACCTGCACTGGCCCGCTCCCTGGGTGACGGCAGCCGGTTTTCGGCACGGGACATGGACTTTTCCATGCAGTCCATTGTGTTTCAGATGTTTGCCTGCCCCTACCAGGATGCGGTCCGCAGAATCTATCTGGAAAGCAAAGCCATGGAGCTTGCTGCGCTCACCCTGTCCCAGGCATCTGACGCTGCCCGCCCGGTCCTGGCCGCACCGGTCCGGGAAGATGAGCGGCAGCGGATTATTGACGCCCGGGACATCCTTGTCTCCCGTCTGCAATATCCCCCAACCCTGCCTGATCTGGCCTGCCGGGTGGGTATCAGCCATGCCCGGCTGACCCGGGGGTTCAAAAAAGTGTTTGGATGCACCGTGTTCGAGTATCTGCGCCGGGAACGCCTGGCATATGCCAGAATGCTGATCTCAACACACCGGATGAGCATCACCCGGGCCGCATTTGACGCAGGATTCAGCAGCTCAAGCCACTTTGCCCATGCCTTCTATAAATATTACGGCATCCGACCCTCTGCTTACAGGCTTGGATGCAACATTTAAAAGACGCAGAAACGTACAAAGATGGGGGGAAATGCTGCCGGGAAAAGATCCCGGCAGCAGGAGAGGAGAGAGAGCGCGCGGTCAGGCTGCGCTTATGTCCTGATCCAGAAGATAGACAAGATTTTTCTGATATTCACTTTTGGCGATACCTCCCGATTATGAATGGCTAACAATTGAAGTTAAAATTAATTATGTCAAGCATTTTTTTAATCGTTTTTCAGACTCATGGCCCGGCATAAAGCCGATTTATAAAAGATTAAACCATAATACTATCAAACAAGTATCTTAAGCGCGCTAAAGTTATTTATGGCTAATAAATTATTTGACATGAAAATATTTTAGATGGTACAAGAAGCCAGTATTTTAATAACTGCAAAACCGGACACATTGAGGACGCCATGAAACCTGCCCATATTAAATCTGCATTGACCTCCCTTTTAACCATTAACCAGCCTGTGTTTATATGGGGGCCGCCCGGCATTGGGAAAAGCCAGGTGGTCAAACAGACTGCGGTGGACCTGGGGCTGGAAATACGCGATATCCGGGCCATCCTTCTGGACCCGGTGGATCTTCGGGGGCTGCCGCAGATCAGCCCCGACGGGCTCTCCCGCTGGTGCGCCCCGGCATTCCTGCCGATGGCCGGCCGGGGCGTGCTTTTTCTGGATGAGCTCAATGCGGCCCCGCCGCTGGTTCAAGCTGCCTGCTACCAGCTGGTGCTGGATCGAAGACTCGGGGAGTACGAGCTGCCGGAAGGCTGGTCCGTGGTGGCCGCAGGAAACCGGGAGCAGGACCGGGCTGTCTCCCACCGGATGCCCTCGGCCCTGGCAAACCGGTTTGTCCACATTGATTTCGAAGTGGATGCGGACCAGTGGCAGGCATGGGCCTCCCGGGCCGGTATTTGCCGGGAAGTCCGGGCATTTATACGGTTCAGGCCCCAGCTCCTCCATGATTTTGATCCCAAACGGGATACCCGGGCCTTCCCTGCGCCGAGGTCCTGGGAATTCGTCTCCAACCTGCTGGTGTCAAAACCGGATCCGGACCTGGTACACCAGCTTGTGGAGGGCAGCGTGGGCCAGGGGGCTGCCGCGGAGTTCACCGGGTTCCTTGAGATGTGGCATACGCTGCCCGCCGCAAAAGATATTCTCACGGACCCGGACGGGGTGGAAATTCCGGACAACCCGGCGGTCCTGTTTGCTCTGAGCGAGATGATGGGAGCTGCTGTCACCCTTGACAACATTGCCCGGGTAATGGCCTGGGCCAGGCGGATTCCCCCGGAGTTCAGCGTGCTTCTCATGAGGGAGGCGGTACGCAGAACTCCCGGTGTCGTGGAGACCCCGGCATTCACCAACTGGGCTTCGTCCAACGCCCAGATTCTGGTGTAGCGGTGGCGGAAACCAATCCCGAAGCAAAGTCCCGGCTGCTGAAAGCCAGGGCAGACATGGTGATCAGCCACCCGTTTTTTGCCTGTCTCGCCATGCGCCTGACCCTCAAGGAAGACAGAAACTGCCGGACTGCCTGGACCGACGGACGAATATTCGGCTACAACCCGGATTACATCAACATTCTTCCCCGGGAAAAGCTCATCGGACTATCCGCGCACACGGTGATGCACCCGGCCTGCGGACACCACATGCGCAGGGGCAGCCGGGACCCGGACCTGTGGAACCAGGCCTGCGATTACGTCATCAACCCCATCCTTCTGGATGCAGGACTGGTGCTGCCCGACGGCTTTTTATGGGACGACGGATATGCCGGCAAAACAGCCGAATATGTCTACCGCATTTTGAAAGCGGGGGGAGCCGATGACCTGAGTGAGACAGACGACAACCCCGACGCCCGGCCCAATGAAGCCCCCAGGGATCAAAGCAGAGATCAGGATAAAAAAGAGGCATCCAACGTGAATGCAGATAACGGAGCCGCAGCCGATGAAGCAGAGGAGGACCCGCATCAGGATCCGGATCCGGGCGGCTCCGGAGAGGTCAGGGACCGGGGCGGGTCAAATGAAAAAAGCTTTGCCGGAGTGGACGACGAACAGGATGACTGGGAGCGGGCACTGATCCAGGCAGCGGCAAATGCCAGAGCTATGGGAAAACTGCCCCGGGGCGTGGAGATCCTGATTCAGGAGAAGTTCAGCCCAATCCTGCCATGGCAGGCAATCCTGGCCCGCTTCATCCAGCAGTCCGCCCGGCAGGACTATACCTGGGCAAGGCCCAACCCAAGGTATATCCACCAGGGGCTCTATTTCCCGGCACTGGTTTCCGACCAGATGCCTGAAATGGTCCTGGCCGTTGACACCTCGGGAAGTGTCCAGCCCGGCGAGCTGGCCCGCTTTACAGAGGAGCTTTCTGACATTTTTTCCTTGAATCCCAGCCGGGTCCACCTGCTATATGCCGATCTGACAGTCAACCGGTATGAATGCATAGAAGGGTCCCGGATGGACCCGGACCTTTTACCCAAAGGGGGTGGCGGTACGGATTTCAGGGCAGTCTTTGAATTTGTCCGGACCAACGGCATCGCCCCGTTCTGTCTGATTTATTTCACGGATATGCAGTGCACCCTTTTCCCGGCCCGGTCGCCGGCCTATCCCGTGCTCTGGATCAGAGCAGGGCAGGGCGGCATGGACCCGCCCTTCGGCGAAGTGATTGATATGCTTCCGGAAAACCGGCATGACAGCGTGTGACACCGTGTCAATCCTGCGCATCATAACCCTCAACCATTGAAAACATCTCTCTGACAGGATAACCATATGAAGATCAGCTGGCAAATCCGCAAAAAAAGGGGCAACTTCAGGCCCGGCCTCAGCTATGAATTCACCCTGGAACCCTTTGAAAAGAAACTGGCCATCCATGCCGTCCAGGTGGAAAGCCTGATTCCCATGCTGCCCAGGCCCCATTTGAGCTATTGCCTACCCGGGGAGGATGAACGTGCTCCGGGCTGGCAGCCGTCAAGGTTCCACGTGCTCCAGGTCCCCCATTTCAAGGATGGTCACACCCGGGGGTTTCTCCGGCTGCCGTTCCGGGAACGGACGGAATTCCCGGAGGTTGAGGCCTCGTTTAAAAATCTTCGGCGTGAATATGAAATCAGGGTATGTGAAGCATATGGCCACAGTCCCGTTAACCAGGGAGGCGTTCTTGACATCACAGATGACACCCGTTCAAAAATCTCGGCAAAGGTAACGGCGCATCGTTTTCTATCATCATTGGGGCAGCATCATGGGGCGTCCGTCACAGATTTTAAACCCTATTAAATGAGCCGTATGGAAATGGCTGATAAGGGGTTCATATCCATCTTTCCCCACTGGCATTTCATTCTCTGAAATCAAAGATCGTGATATTATCGAAAAGATTTTGCCTCACCTGGGCTTATGGGATATCCACAACCATGATCCACCGCAGGCGGTTATTTCTGATCCCATTCCTGAGTTGGTTTCTGACTTTTCGGTCTCTCAAATCCCGGCAGTTGAGTATTGGAATTGATTTTCACTGTTTGGGGGATTTCCGGTGAGGTATGCTCAAAATTAGCATAGCGGATAGACTCTCAGCGCGGTAGGGTGGGCACGCTTTTTGTGCCCACCGGTTGTCTGAATATTTGAAATGGCAGATCTTAATATCAACAAATCCCACAGCGCAATCAATGTGGAGATCACCCTGGGCTTGCTCGCCAAAGCCATGAAAGGCAAAATTGAAGAGCAGGTAGACATTGCCTTGGATAAAGCGCTCGCCTAAAACCGGAACGTTGCGGCCATGGCAATTTCCCGGGGCGGTGAGGGGATGGTGTACCGTCCGTCATAATAGCCCACACTGTCATATTCTTCATCAAACAAATTTTTGGCGTACAGGTACACATCAAAGAACCGGGCTTCGTATCCGGCCTTGAGATTGACCAGGAAAAACGCATCCCGTTCATACTGGTTGGCTTTGTCCAGGTACATCTTGCCGTATCCGTTGACATCGGCCCGGGCAAACCAGCCGGTTCCGGAGCGGTACTGGGCTCCGATGTTGAAGTTGTATTTTGGTGCAAAGGGATTGGTGTTCCCGCTGTAATCCCCGCCGGCATCGGAAAACGCGTCAAAGGTGACATCGGTGTAGCCGGCTGAGGCAAACAGGCTGACCTCCCGGGTGGCTTTAAATTCGGCAGAGGGCTCAGCGCCTTTGGAAGTGGCCTGGGCTGCGTTGAGTACCCAGGTATAGGTGTTGTTTACAGCCGTTTCCACCTGCATGTCGCTGATGTCCATATAGAACACGCTGAAATCAAGATTCAGGCGGTTGTTGAAAAAACCGGTCTTAATCCCGGCTTCATAATTCCACACAGTCTCCTTGCCGTAGCTCAGGTTTTCAGTGGAACCGGTGTAAGTCGGTGCAAAGGAGTTAAAGCCCCCGGCCCTGTATCCTTTGGACACGGTTGCAAATACCGATGCATCCGGTATGACTTTATAGCAAAACGCGATTTTGGGAGAGATCGTGGAATAGGTTTTCTCATCATGGATATTGGTGGCGGCCTGGGAAAATTCCTTTTCATCCTGGTCATACCGCACCCCCCCCAATCACAGAGAACCGGTCGGAGACGGCCCAGGCGGCATGGGCAAACAATGCCTTGTTCACGGCCTCAAGTTCGTGGGTGACATACATGGTATACCCGCCGTCCATCATGGAGATGGTGTTGTCCACAAGGTTGTCGTCCCTGTCCGTATATGCCCCGATCAGCCAGGAAACATTTCCTGTGGTGGAACCGACCCTGAATTCACCTGACAGTTTTTGAAAGTCGTTTAAACTCAAAACATGATACATGGCCAGGGCATTGTCGGTGAAGTCGAATTCTGCCAGAGAATCCTGTTGGTAATTCCAGTACGTTACAACGGTTTCAAACTTGATCTCATTCCAGGTGTAGGCAGCGCTTAAGGCACTGATGGTGGATGAAGGCTTGTCATAATATCCGCCGTTGAGATCCGAGGTGATCATTCTGGGATCGTTTGCTGAAATATCGTTCATGTTGATGTTGCCGTTTTCGTACTGTATGGTCTGGGCCAAAAGGGAGACTTCCAGATCATCGGACGGGGTCAGGCGCAGATTGATCTTGCCGAACCCGTATTCCTGGTCATTAGCTGTGTCATTCATGGAGGTATCTTCAATGTAGCCTTCCTTTTCATAGTATTTGGCAGACACACCAATGTAAAATTTATCCTTGACCACGGGGCCGCTCACTGAGACCGAGGCCACCTGCTTGCTGTCTTCCCCGATCTCGCCTGTGACCTTGCCTGTGAACGCGTTGGACGGTTTCATGGTGATTACATTGACCACCCCGGCCTCGGCATTTTTCCCGTACAATGTGCCCTGGGGGCCTTTTAAGACCTCAATGCGCTGGATATCCTGCAGCAGGGTGTCAAACCCGAATCCGCTGGTATAGGGAACCCCGTCCACATACATGGCCGTGGATGTGCCAAAGGAACGTAAAGATGCAGTCAGCCCCCGGACATTGGGCGTGCCGAGCCCCTCTGCCCCGGCCGCAAAATAGGACATGTTCGGGGTGTGGGCCATGATATCCTTGACACTTTCAACATTCATGTCTTCCAGATCAAAGCCGCTGAATACCGTCATAGTGATGGGCACCTCCCTGACGTCCTGGGTCTGTTTCTGGGCTGTGACCATGATTTCTGCCAGTTCTTGTTCTGCCAGTTCTTGTTCTGCCCCGGGATGGACCGCATCCGAATCGTTTGTGCCGGGTTTGTCTTCATTATTTTTTAAAGAATCAACTTTATTTTGGGGGGCTGCTTCCATGCCTGCGGCAAAGGCGGATTGGCCGGCCGTCAGACTGACGCACAGGAGCAGGCCGGCCAGAACACGGCCTGTTTGTTTGGATAAGTGAACCATGAGCACCTCTTTAATTTTTATTTTTAATGTATAATTTTTATGCGCACGGCTAACTAATAATGAATTGTTTACGGGTCTGCAAGGGATTGCCGGGGCAAAATCCGGATTCGATCATGAATAATCCGGATCGGTGTATTTATGACTGCCGGACAGGATATGGCACCGCAACGTCTATCCCAGGCTTCGTTTATGGTTTCCCGGGGTGGTACCGAATTGCTTTTTGTAACAGGCAATGAAATGGCCGATGTTGACGTACCCCACCACATCAGCCGCCTGGCTTACATTGGCGCCCTGGTTGAGGATCATATCCCGGGCACAGGCCATGCGATGGTGCTGCAGAAATTGTAAAACAGTGGCACCGAACACCTGTTTAAAACCCTTTTTAAGCTTGAACTCGTTAAGGCATGCTTTACGGGCCAGGGCCGATATGGTGGGCGGGGCCTGCATATTCCGGATCAGAATCCGGGCGGCATTGCGGATGCGATCCTCTTCTTCCGGTGTCAGCGGCCTTGTGGGGCACCCCCCTGATGTGCGGGTGAGCAGGTCAATTTGCAGGGAGAGCAGTTCAAGGGCCTTGGCTTCCATGAACAGCTGCCGGGAGGCGCCGGTAAGGTCACAGGCAAACACCTGGTATGCCGCATTCAGCATGGCCCCTGTCATGGGAAGGCCGCATATGGGGGCTTGGCCCTGAATGACACGGCGACAGGGTTCAAGAATGTCCTTCCCGTCAAAGTTGAGGTACCGGGCTAAAAGGGTTGGATTGATCTGGATGGCAATACTGTTGACGGTCTGCCGGGTCAAAATACGGCTGACGCCTGACGTGCCGGACATGCGGCAAATGGAATTGGTTCCGGCCCGGTTGGTGAACTCAGACCCAATGCTTTTCTCTTTTCCGGTATACCGGGTATGGGTGGTGCCGCTGAGGCAGTAGGCGAACTGCAGAGGGGCGTGCTCAATTTCAAATTGGTATTCAGGCATACGCTCCGGGTCCATGCGGACGGCATACATGCAAAAGCCTTTACGAACCGGGATAATGGAAAACATATCCAGCCCTGTCCAGCCCGAATCCAGTGATTTCAAAGAATCCGCCGGGTCTTTGCCGGCCAGATCATCGGCGGAATCGTAGTTGATCCGAAAGATTTTTGCCCCGCCATCACCCCGGTACATAGGCTGCTGCATGTATCAATCCTTGATAATGTTTAGAGTTACATAACTTTATTTGTCAATACCATACATTTTACAGCAGGTCAACGCCCCCCTGCAGCACCCAAAGAGCCGTTCAAACAATCCGGCCCCGGGGTGCCTGGGAGAATCATTACTCAAAAGTCAAAAATAATATGCAATGCCGATGCCCAGAATACGGCCCCTGGCTGGCGTGCCTGCAAGGACGGTGCTGCCGTCGATCACCGATGTGCCAAGATTGAATCCGTAAAGGTCGTATGTTTCATCAAAAAGGTTGTCGCACCACAGATAAAATTCCAGGTGTTCGCTCATGATTCCCATGCGCAGATCCAGCTTGTTGCAGGTATCCAGTTCAAAACTGTTTTCCGGGTCCCCTTGCCTGTCCCCGATATACCGGTTGGTCACTGATGTATAAAGAGACGGGGAGGTCATTCCCCAGAAATCCGGCAGGGCAAGATTGCGGGAGATGGACACCGTGGTATTCCATTTGGGGGAATAGGGAACATCATTTCCCTCCTGACTTATCTGCCCCTAATATAACAAAAAAAATAAATATATTTGACCAGCCTAATAAAGACAGGTATCTATCATAAAAACATTATTACCTGCTTACGTTTGGTCCACTTTTTTTGCGTTTAATCTATTTTGCGGAGTAAGAGATGGTTTCAATGGAAATGCAGCAACTGGCTGACGGTTCTATGTGCTGGGAAGACGGACGGCTTCATTCAGTCCGTTTGAATCCCAGCTACGGAACCGGCTGGCTCTCAAAAGTAACATATTTCCAAAGCGGCATATCCATGGTTATCCAGGATTTTTCCTTTAAAGCATACCTTAAAAAGGGGGGGTAGGTGAATTTTGAAAAAAAGGATGGCATTGGTCAGCACCCCCTGTACCAGGTCATCACGCTGTCTTCGGGCATTAAGGTTGAACTGATGCGCTATACCCTTGGTGAAACCATTGTTTCCAACCTTGAGACGGAAAAACCGGTGTTTGGATTTGGCTTTTGTGTCAGGGGATTTACCCGGAGTCGGGTGTCATGCTTTAGAAATGAGTTCGAGATACGGGACGGGCAAAGTGCCGTTTATTACTTCCCTGAAATCAAGGTAAGGTCCCAGACATCCTCAAAGGATGGGGTGTGGCGGATGAGCGTGAATATTCCCGATGATATCCTGCGCCAAATGGTTGAATCGGATTCAAAGGTATTTCCTCCATGCATACGGCAGCTTGCCCTTGGAAACTCCTTTGAGCCGTTCAGAATACCGAGCCGGATGACGCCCCGGATGAGGCAGTTGATGACCCATATTTTTCATTGCCCGTATACGGGAATTGCGGCCGATTATTTTGCCGAGGCCAAAATTATGGAGTTGATTGCGTGTAAACTCGACGACCTTGCCGCATCATCCGGTAAAAACGGACCAAAAATGCTTTCTGCCCTTAAAAAAGACGATATTGACCGCCTTTACTTTGCAAAGGACCTGTTAAAATCCCAAATAGAGAACCCGCCCGGGCTTTGTGAACTATCCAGGCGTGTCGGCATTTCAAGGACCAAGCTGATCAATGGCTTCAGCCATATTTTTGGCACCACGCCCGGTGCTTACGTCAGGGATATTCGCCTTAAACTGGCAAGACAGATGCTTCTTGAACAGGATAAAAATCTTACGGAAATCGCTTTAATGGTGGGGTATGCAAGTTCCAGCCATTTTTCCAAAGCATTCAGCACTTACTACGGTGTTCCCCCAAGTCAATATGCCGGAATGGCGCACGACGGCAAAGGGCGCTGATTTTTCCAGCCTGAAACGGGTTTGTGTATACCTGCCGTCGTTCCTTTTTTTCTGCAATAATTTTGTCATCCAATATTTATTTAATTTAATATCTACCTGGAAATGTATTTTTTAACTAACAATATGTACGAAAGTGAAAGCCCTTTGCCTTTGACTTCTGCTACCCATACGACTTGAGTTTTTGACTATTAACCGATGAAAAGAAAAGAGAAAACGGTATGAGAAAAAAAATGTCAGTCTGGGTGATTCTTTTTTTTGTGATGACGGCCCTGCAGGTGCGGGCCGAAGATGATGTGGTTCAGGTGGAAACGATGACGGTAACAGCGGAAAAAAGAGAGGCCGATGAACAGCATGTGCCCATCAGCATGGATGCGTTTGACGCCATGGACCTGGAAGATGCGGGCGTGGGAAATACGCCTGATCTTATCCGCTTTGTTCCCAATGTTTATTTCAAGCAAGCAACCATGGAAAACATCATGGTGGTCAGGGGCGTATCTTCCGTGGACGGCGCGACCATTGGGCCGGTGGGTGTATACATTGACGGCATTAATTATCCGCTTCAGTTTATGCATAACCTGGAACTGCTGGACATTGAACGGGTGGAATTTCTCCGGGGTCCCCAGGGGACCCTTTACGGAAGAAATACGGAATCCGGCGTGTTGAATATTGTTACCAGAGAGCCGGGAAACGAATTCAGCGGGACTGTTAAAGCCACTTACGGCCTGTTTGATACCTCCCATGGAATGGTTCCGGAGTACGAAGCTGGTGTCAGTTTAGACATTCCGGTGGTAAAGGATACATTTTTTCTGGGGATTGACGGCCAGGGGATTAAAAGTGACGGATTTATGAAAAATACACGGTCCGGGAAAGAAGATGCTGCACAGATAGACAGAAAAAGCGTTAAGGCCAATGCCTTGTGGCTGCCCAGTGACAGGCTGTCTGTTTCATTGATTGCAGATGCCTACGAATATGATGACGGACAGGGGCTTTACAGAGTATTTACAAGCGACGGTGGATTGAAAAACGACAATCCCACTGAGATGAGAGGGTTTTATGATTCCACCTTTGATCAGGAAGGATCGGGCCAGGCACTAAAGGTTGAATATGAAGCGGATGCATTTGACCTTGTATCTGTCACAGGCCACAGAGATTATGACCAGCATTCAGTTCTTGGCAGTGGTGTGGGGGTTGAAGATTACGGTAAAAATGTCTGGGAATTTGATGACCGGTTTTTGAGCCAGGAATTTCGGATCTCTTCAAAGGAAAACTCAGGCCCCTTTGAATGGCTGGCCGGGGTATATGGTTTTAAAGAGGAAGTAGATATTGATTTTTCAAAATTCGATGATCTGCAGATCAGGGATACACAGATCGATAAAAGCGGTGCAGCCGCATTTGTCAATGCAACCTATACATTTTTTAACCGGCTTCATCTGACCGGTGGCCTGAGATATGACGCCATAAGCCTTGAGGGCAGCCAGTATCTTGACGGGTATGACTGGTCCGGCAATGATATTTCTGCAGATTACAGTAAGGATCTTGATTTTGGCGAGTGGCTGCCCAAGGCGGTTCTTTCCTATGATGTAAATCCCAACGCTATGGTCTATGTATCTGTGGCCAAAGGATATCTCGAAGGCGGGTACAACTACGCCCAGGCAACAGACGAGGATAGTTTTGAATATGCCCCGGAATATACCTGGAATTACGAACTCGGGATTAAAACAGACTGGTTTGATAAACGGCTCATTGCCAATGCATCGGTCTATTATATTTCCATGGAAGACAAGCAGGTATCCCAGTATACGGCCGGTGGGGCCGTTGTTGCCATTTCAAACGCAGCAGAAGCCCATTCAAAGGGGATAGAACTTGAACTTAAGGCCAAGCCTATCAAAGGATTCGAGCTGTTTGCCACCTTTGGATATGTGGATGCCGAAATTGATAAGTGGGAGTCAGGATCTTCGGATTACTCAGGAAACAAGATGCCCAATACGCCGGACTACACATACAGTTTAGGCACCCAATACCGTCATGTATCCGGATTTTTCGGCAGGGTGGATTTCCTGGGAACAGGAGAAATGTACGGAAATGTTCAAAATGACAGCCATGTAGAACTTGGCGACTACTGTCTTGTAAATTTTCGGATGGGTTATGAATCTGAGAAATATGATGTCGTTTTATGGTGTAAAAACGCCTTTGATGAGGAATATTACACCTCAGCCTTTGATTATGGTGCCACAGAGCCCATCGGCGTAGCCCAGAACGGTGATCCGAGAACTGTCGGGGTTACCGTCACGTATCGGTTTTAATTGATTCCCGATAAACTTCTGGGGAGATCCATGGTATTTCCCCAGAAGTTACACCCATCATTCTTTATTTGTTTTAATTTTAGAAGCTTGCCTGTCTGCCTTTTTGCCGCAAGAACTTCCCGAACAAGGGTCAATGGCAGATTTCACATTAGGCTGTATCCTTATCCGTGTTGAAATTTGAACTGCCCGACCATCTGGCCGGGGCTCTCTGCCATTTGGGAAAGTTCAGATGCACTGGCTTTCACCTGGTCGCTTGATATCCTCATCTCTTCACTAGCCTGGCTGACGCTGGATGAAATTTCTTTTGTGGTGGAAGTCTGTTCTTCAAAAAGGATTTCCGGCGGTCTCAAAGGGTTCTCTTTTACCTGGACCGTGGCAGAAAAACTATACACCTTCAGCGCCCACGACCTGTTGGCATTTTGCCGGGATGATCTGCCCGCAAATATTGACCAGGCTGTTATTGTGTGAGCCGGCTGAAACAGAAAGTAAGGAACATACTAAGACCCTGTGAAAAGGGTTCATGGCCTGATGTCAGAGACCGACTGAACGACTTATTGCAGGGCTGGAGCGCTTACTTCTGTTACGGCACGATTCAGTAGGATAGGAAGACGCTTTTTGTAAAGCAAAGTATGACGAACGTTTGACAAAAATGATTAAGTTTGAAATATGGCCCCAGCCGGGCACATTTCAAGCTTCTGACATTTTTTATACTTTGGGAGTGAAAAAGCAAGTTCTGGTACCTATCTGTATCTGTTTTTTCCGGCTTTTTCCTTTTTTGTCACAAGTGATACGGATAAGATAACTTGTGCTTTAAAAAACCGTTCTTCAGGTTGACTATCTCTATAAATAAAAAGTTACAGAATATCGGGATACACTTCCAGCATCCTTGGCACCTGCCCCTCCCGGTTTAAATTTTTGCTGGCCTTTATTGTTGTTTTGGACTAACATAATAAATCTATACTGATTTTTGCTGTGATGTTTCAACCACTGCTTTTTTAGGCCAGGGAACAAGGATGGATATTGATTTTAAAATTGATCTGGATCATGGAGCTCACCAGGAACACTGCTGCCCGGTCCCGCAAAATAAAAGTCCATATGAAACCTGCTGGTCCCTGACCAAAGACGTTGGGTCGGGCACCATCACAAAAATCGAACCCCAACCGGGGTTTG
Source organism: uncultured Desulfobacter sp. (assembly GCF_963665355.1). Taxonomy (GTDB): domain Bacteria; phylum Desulfobacterota; class Desulfobacteria; order Desulfobacterales; family Desulfobacteraceae; genus Desulfobacter. The sequence goes on along the minus strand of NZ_OY762229.1, from coordinate 68,644 downwards.
TCATTTATGTGGCAGATTTTGAGCTTAAAAAGACCATGATCACATCTTTTGCATCAAGCGATTCCGCCGTAGGATTTGGCTTTCTTCTGTCCGGTTCCGGGTGGGCCAGGGCTCATGCTGTACCATACCTGGGGGATTTCATGGCCGGTAAAAGTTCGGTGTTTTTCTATCCGGACCAGAGCGGCGTTATGAAGGATATGAAAAATTCCAGGCGCCGGTCCATTTCTCTTATCGTGGAGCCCGAGCGGTTCAACCGCTTGCTTAAAGGTAGTCTGGATGGCATTCCCAGGGAATTCAGGACGTTTCTGGACGGCACAAGCCGGTTGGGCGGATACAGCCTGGACGGCAGGATGACCTCTCTGATTTCCCAGGCCCTGGAGCCGTTTTTTCTGTGTCCCTTTACAGGGGCTGCACGGCTGCTTTATCTTGAAAGCAAAGCCATGGAACTGATTGCTTTAAGGCTGTCGCAACTGACGGCAGAAACTAAAGATCAGACCAGGATCAAGGAATTAGGCGCCCTGGATATCAACAAGGTGCATCAGGCAGCTGCACAGCTTAACCTTGACCTTGAAAATCCGCCATCCCTGTTTGAACTGGCTGCTTCCCAGGGTATCTCCCATGCCAAACTCAACCGTGGTTTCCATCAGGTTTTCGGCACCACAGTATTTGGATATCTAAGAACTATCAGGCTTTTCAAGGCAAAACAAATGTTGGAGCAAGGCCGGTTCAATGTAACGGAAACGGCCATGGCGGTTGGTTATTCATCCCTTTCCTCCTTTGCCAGGGCTTTTTACGCCCAGTACGGCATGGCACCGAACCAATGCCTGGAAAAAAGGGCTGTGTAGCCCGCAACCGGCGCTAAAAAATTCACCTGTTCATTTCAGATTCAAAATAGTTCAAATGGGATTAGCCGCCCTTTTTGTTTTCATATTATAGCGTTTATGGATGAAATTACTGAACAGATCAACAAAAAGGGGAAAAAAGAATGAAGAAAAGAATCACCATGATATGCAAATCGCAATTGTTGAAACTTGGAATTGTTTGGGTTGTTATGATAATTGCCGCTGCTGGGTTTGCCGCTGAAGCCAAGGAGACTTCCTTGCAGGTGCAACCCCCGGCGCCGGGGGAGACCGAACTTACAACCATGACCGTGACGGCCCAGAAACGCACCGAAGATGTCCGGGATGTCCCCATCAGTATGAGTGTCTTTTCGGATATGTATATTGAAGATGCCGGCATCAAAAATCTTAAGGAGTTGACATTTTTTACCCCCAACCTCTACAGTCAGCAGGTTGTTAATCAGAATATGCTGCTGATCAGAGGCGTCTCTTCCCACTCGGTTGCCTTGAATACCCCGGTGGGACTTTTTGTGGATGACATCAGTTATCCGCTGACCTTGATGCAGAATCCGGACCTGATGGATATTGAACGTATTGAGGTGCTCAAAGGCCCCCAGGGAACGCTGTACGGCCGCAATACCGAATCCGGGGCCGTTAATATCATTACAAAGCAGCCTGATAATAATATGCGCGGCAAAGTATTTATAGAACCTTCATTTTATGATGTGCCTGGCAAGGACGTATTCAGCATCAGGACCGGGGCAAGCATCAGTGGTCCGATCTTGAAAGACAAACTGTTTTTCGGTGTCTCCTATCAGTATGAAGACAGTGACGGCTACACCGAAAATATATACAACAACGATGATAAGGCAGGAAAAATCAACCATAATAACGGCCAGGCCAAAATCCGCTGGACCCCCAGTGACCCTTGGGACATTACCATGGTGGTCAACGGCTATGAAACCGATGACGGCTACGGCTATCTTCGGTACATTGACGGGGCTGCCCAGTCCGACCGGTATACCGTTAACTGGGATGGCAGCAACGAATGGATAGATAAAAATAACGGCCAGGCCCTTCGTGTAAACTATTCGGCAGGCAGCTACCGGTTGACCTCCATCACCACCAGAAATGAATATTCCACCTATTTCATTAATGACGGGGAATTTGGCCCAACTGTCTATCCGGATCAGGTTTTTGACTTTGACGATACTATTTACAGCCAGGAGCTACGGTTTTCCTCGGCAGATGAAAGCAGCCCGTTTGAATGGATTGCCGGTGTTTACGGGTTTTCAGAAGAGGTGGATGCCCTTGCGCAATATTTTGGTGCCTCATATATTACAAATTATGAAAGCCAGGGCTTTGCCATGTTCGGGCAGGCAACCTACACCGTTTGGGACCGTCTTCACTTGACGGCAGGACTGCGGTACGACTACCAGGAATACGAAGGAGAGCAGGCAGCAAGCGCATATGCCGAGCCCTACAGTTCCGAATTCGACCATGGGGAATGGCTGCCAAAAGCATCAGTCTCCTATGATTTCAATGCGCCGGTCATGGGCTATGTTTCAGTCACCAAAGGCATGCTTGCCGGGGGATATGATTATGCCTTTGCCTCAAGTTCCGATACCCTGACCTTTGACCCGGAATTTTCCTGGAATTATGAAACCGGACTAAAAACCTCCTGGTTTGATGACCGGCTGATGATCAATGCCGCTGTCTTTTATATCGACATCAAGGACAAACAGGTACAAGAGTACATCAATGGCGGACCCTTAAGGGAAATCAGCAATGCGGCAAGAGCCTCATCCAAGGGCGGTGAACTTGAAATCACGGCCCGGCCGCTTCCGGGGTGGCAGATCTTTGCAGGGGGCGGTTATGCTGATTCACAATTTGAAGAGTGGGTATCGGACCTGAACGGCGGCGGCGCCTATGATTTTAACGGTAACCACCTGACCTATGCCCCTGAATACACTTTTAATGCCGGGATACAATACAATCATGCTTCCGGGTTTTTCGGCAGGGTGGACATGACCGGGTGCAGCAGTTTTTACACGGATGCAAAAAACACGGTGAAAGTTGACGGTCATGAAACCGTGAATCTTAAGGTCGGATATGAAACCGACTCATTTCAAATCAGCCTGTGGTGTGAAAATCTCTTTGATGAAGAGTATATCGTAACCAAATCCTACTATTTGGGTGGTCACATAGCCCAGGACGGGTCCCCCAGGATCATCGGGACAACTCTTGTATACCGGTTTTAAAAAGCATTGCCGGTCAAGTTTTTCAAAAACCCAACCATATAAACGTCACAAGGAAAAAACTATGCAAACGCCTGATAACATAATGGCTCCCAAAAGACTGTTCGATCTTTTTAATGGAACGACAAAGGCATGGATATTGGCCATTGCAATAGAATTAAAGTTGTTCGATGTAACGGTTGAAAAGAAATCCGCACTTGAAATTGCAGTCACTCTTGGTACCCATGGGGCCAACACGGCTCTTTTTTTAAACGCCCTTTGTTCCCTTGACCTGCTTGAAAAAGAGAACGGTGCCTATATCAACACTCCTTTGTCTGACGCGTTCCTGGTCAAGGGAGCGGCTTGCTATCTGGGGCAGTTCCTTATCCTGGGTGACCAGTGGAATTTTAACACCAAAGAAGAGATGAAAGATTGTATCCTAAATGGTCCAAAGCCCCCAAAATTAGATTTTGACGATATGGGGAAACTGTTCGCACCCTATGTAAAGCCCATGCGGAATTTTGCCCGCGCCGGTGTTTCGCAATTACTGGCAAAACAGATCTGCAAACTGCCGGCATTTATGGAGATGAAAAAGATGCTTGAACTAGGGGGTGCCCACGGCATGGACTGCATTGCCATGACACAAAAGAACCCTTCCCTGAACGGTGTTATTTTTGATAAACCCGCTGTCATAGAGGTTACCCGGGAAATCATTGCCGACCACAAGATGGAAGACAGGGTTACGACCATGGAAGGAGACTATGGAACAGATCCTTTGGGCAGTGGATACGATCTGATTTACGCAAAAGCGACGCTGAGCTTATTTAAGGATGATTTGAATCCGTTATTCAAAAAAATTTATGATGCCCTGAACCCCGACGGCTATCTTGTCTCTGTTCATGACGGACTTACCAACGAAAGCACAAGACCTGCGGACATGGTCATCAGCTGGCTTCCCACCGGTCTTTCTTCCCTTGACCTGTCTTTTGACAGGGATGTTATCCCTGATGCCATGCTTCAGGCCGGGTTTAAAACAGTTAAGATTAAACCCATATCTTTTTCCATGGGGGAAACCATGGACATGTGCATCGGAAAGAAATAGTCTTAAGATTAATCGTGTTGAGGGCAGTAGATCTATTGTGTCCATTCGGTAAGCCTGCATGAATTCAATCTTCCCAGCTGATATAACGGTCCCATCAATATTTTAAGGAGGGACCCATGAATAAAACAAAGCTGACGGACACACAGTATTCAGCACTGGAAAAGGCGGAACAGCAGTTTGCAGCCTGAAGAGAAACGTGGACAAAAAGAGGGCGAATTCCGGATTCGTTATGGTCTGCTGCTGTAGATCTTTTTCATTCTTATGGCCTGAGTATAAATAAGATTGCCCAAACATTAAGGCTCAACTATTAGGAGCGGGATAAAGATAGACGAGGGCAAATGAGCGGTGGCCGCAAGAATAAGCAAGGGGTTTTCGTTCAAGCACTGTATATGAACAGGTTTCTGAAATACTGGCGGATTAAAGGGGGTAATGAAATTTTTCGCGCTCGGATTGTCTCCTACGCTGATGATTTTGTTATTTTAAGCCGGGGCAGAGCAAAGGACTCGTTGCAATTAACCGGTGCTGTTATGGAACGACTTGGACTGAAATTAAATCAGGATAAAAGCGTCGTTGTAGATGACCGAAATGAGAGCTTTGATTTTCTTGGTTATACTTTTGGTCAAATCTGGTTTCGGAAAACAGGAAGCAATATATGGGAGCAAACCCGTCAAAGAAGAGTGTGAACCGGCTGAAACAGAAAGTAAGGAACATACTAAGACCCTGTGAAAAGGGTTCATGGCCTGATGTCAGAGACCGACTGAACGACTTATTGCAGGGCTGGAGCGCTTACTTCTGTTACGGCACGATTCAGATAGCCTATCGTGCTGTTGAGCGACATGTTTATAATCGCGTTAGACGTTTTCTGGTTGATGGGCACAAAGTGCATTCGCGAGGCATACGCCGGTTCCCTTCGGAAAGAGTGTTCGGTGAGCTTGGAGTACTCTTGCCGAGACCGATGAAACGAGTCGTACGATGTGTGCCTTAAGGTGAAGTCAGTCGGAAAGCCGGATGCGGTAGCTCCGCACGTCCGGTTTGATGAGCAGGGACAGGAAACGGGGTGATTTCACCACCGCGCCTGTCCTTGACTCTACTGGCCGTGCCCGGCTGGGGCCATATTTCAAACGTAATCATCTTTGTCAAACGTTCGTCATACTTTGCTTGACAAAAAGCGTCTTCCTATCCATCGACTTTCTTATAAAACCAATATGTTATTCTTTCTCCCAAGATAATGGCAATTCTGAAACCACACGATCAAAAAACGACCGGGTGACCTGTTCATTTATCTTATCCGGCCTTTTTTCCTGCGTGCAATTGGCGATATCCTGCTTGATAAAAGTTACATTTTTTCTCTCATTTATTATCTTCTTTTTACAAAAACAATATAGTCGATGTAATTTTACTCTGACCTCAATTATTTTTCCCATACACGGTGAAAAAGATCGGACAATTTGTCATCCTCCCTTTGGGACACAACTTTTTGCAGCCTGGCTTTGAGTCTTTCATTTGTCCGGTATATGGCAAGCGCCTCAATGATGAACATCGCACTTATCCTGTCTTCTTCAGCAACCACATCAAGCAGCCATGAAAATGCGTGTTCACTGCGATGAAAAACAGCGCCCTTAAGAAAAGCGTGCTCCTGTTTCCGTTTTAACGGCTGATTGTCCCAGCATAATTTAAGCACATCCAAAGCCGCCTCAAGCCTGGATTCACCCAGTGAAAAGGAGATGGCTTCGATCAGTTCCGGATCGGTTTGGGTTTCAAGATAACCGGATACAAAATCCCGTGAGTCTTCGGGTGCGACATGAAGCAGGGCTGTCAAAACCTGGGCCGTAACATCAAAGTCAGGATCTTTTGCAAGGGCCTTGGCCCGCAGCACTGCTTCGGCTGCCAGGGGCTGGGTGCAGATAATTGCCCGGGCGGCTCCGATCCGGACCGGCGCTTCCGGGTCGTGAAGGGTTGCCACAAGCTCGATCAAAGTCCGGGGATAGGAGGTCTGGGCCAACCCCATGGCGCAACTGACACGCACCTCAACAGCGGTATCAACCGTTGTTCCCCATACCGGTTCATGTTGCCGGTAGTGAAGCCCTGCAATAAAAAAAGTGTAATCCTTGCAGTCCAGGTCAACCAATGCCCGTGCAATGGCCCCCTTTGCAATACAGTTGGGATCATTTTTAACCGGGTTTTTAAGAAAACGCCGGTATGCCTTTAAAAGATCATCTTCCATATCATAAAAACAACGCTGGGAACTGACCTGTGCCGCACGGGCAACAGGCAGGCAGTGGCGGTCGCCGAGCAGCTGTTTTACAAGCTCTTTAACGGTTTCAGGATCACTGTGTTCACATTTTGAATTGAACGCTTTGATACGGTCCTGTACCGGGTCCTTTTTAGGCGGCATGTGAAATTCCTTTACTTGAAAACAGTCCAACTCATAGCTTGCTGAGAATATGGAAATTTTAACTGAATGCCAATCTATTTCATCCTTGACCGAAAATTATTTCCATGCCATGGTCGGACACACTTAGGCATGACTTAGAAATCAATTATGTATATTGCGTAATGCCTTAAAGCAGAAATCGCCGGAAACGGAACAACAAGGATAAAAAACGTTGCGTTGTATTTGTCTGCCTTTCTGCTCATGTTCGGCCCTCCTCCGGAGAAATACAGCTGTCGTTGTTCCCATTGTCATTGTGAAATGAAGGTAAATGAAGCAATCATTGATGTTGAGATGGGGATTGTTGAGTTTGAAGGCAGATATTATGAAGGCTTTATGCCGGTTTTAGGGTGCCCTGGTTGCAATCAAGAAACCATGCAATTCGTAGAGGGGTAAAAACCCGCGCTTTAGCGCGCTAAGTTCTTAATCGGATAGCCCTTACTCATCAACGGATGCATATTCAATATGCTCCTTTCTTCAATTAAATTCATCCAAAGACAGTCTTTGTTCTTCAATCGACAGTTTTTTTTATCAATATTTGTCATCATGTCAGTCTTTGTCATGCCATTATTATTAATTTAGAGAACGGAGACTGATCATATGCAGCTTGAAATAACCAATTTGAACAAGACCTATGCCGGGAAAATCGCCGCGTTAAAGGACGTCTCCCTTACCATCGGGACCGGCATGTTCGGCCTGCTCGGTGAAAACGGGGCCGGAAAATCTTCTTTGATGCGTATCCTCGCCACACTCCAGGACGCAGATTCGGGAACGGTGCGCTTCAATGATATTGATGTGCTTGCAGCGCCCGAAAAATTGCGAAGACAACTGGGGTATCTGCCCCAGGAATTCGGGGTGTATCCTTCTGTGAGCGCAGAGGAACTGCTCACCCATATTGCGGATTTAAAAGGCATTGCAAGTGTTGGTGAACGAAAGGACCAGGTGGATGCGCTGCTGCAAAAGGTCAATCTCTGGGATCAGCGGAAAAGAAAAATAGGCGGGTTTTCCGGTGGGATGAAACAGCGGTTCGGCATTGCCCAAGCCCTATTGGGCAACCCCAAACTGATCATTGTTGATGAGCCCACCGCCGGTCTGGACCCAGTGGAGCGCAACCGCTTTTACAACCTGCTGTCGGAAATCGGCGAACACACGGTGGTGATCCTGTCCACCCATATTGTCGAGGATGTGAGCACCCTTTGCAATAACATGGCTATTTTGGGCCGGGGCAGGGTCCTTCGGGTGGGCACCCCCGGAGAGCTTGAACAAAGCCTTGACGGCCTTTTGTGGACCAAATCAATTCAAAAAGAGGAATTGGATGGGTATCGTGAACGAACGGACGTACTTTCCAGCCACTTTCACCTGGGCACGCTCAATCTTACCATCTGTGCCGAAGCAGACCCCGGTGACGGTTTTGTTCCGAAACCGCCCAGTCTGGCAGATACCTATTTTCATACCCTGAAAACAATGACGTCCAATCAGTAGGAGCCCGTTATGATTTCGAACATATTTTCTTTTGAGTTAAGGTACCGGTTCAGGCATCCGCTCACCTATCTGATTCTTTTCATGCTGGCCGGCCAGGGCGTCTGGTATGCCCTTGGCGTCTATGACTATTACACCAGTGATGAAACCCTGCTCAACGGTGCGGGCATTTTCTACCAGTGTCTGGCCGGCGGGGGGATGCTTGTTGTGGCCATTGTGGCCATGATCAGCGGCACGACCCTGTACCGGGATATCGCCGTGGGATCGGCCGATTATGTGTATGCCTGCCCCCTGAATGAAAAGCGTTTTTTTCTCACCCACTTCATTACGGCATATACCATCAATCTCTTGCTGGTGGCGGCTTATCCTCTGGGTATGGTTTTGATTAAATATTCCGGGTTGGGCGAGTCCCATCAGTTGGGGCCGACACAGTGGCCGGAACTGATTCACGGCTATCTGATTTTTTGCGTTCCCAATCTTTTTGTATTAACGGCGGTCTGTTTTTTCTGTCTGGTTCATGTCCGCAAAATATCGGCTGCCTATATCGGGGTGGTGGCATTGACCGTTTTGTTTGTGGTCAGTGAGGTGATGAGTGAAAATTCACCCTACAGATTTTTTCTGGAGGTGATGGATCCCTTTGGGTATGTCTACTGCAAACTGCTGGTCCATGAGCTGCCGGTGGCCTTGAAAAACAGCGGGTTCCTCCCCATGACCGCGTCGTTCTGGGTGAACCGTCTGGTCTGGATATTTATGGGGCTTTTAGGCCTTTATCTGAGCTACAGACGATTCTCTTTTCAATATTTTCTCAGGGCGCCGGCAGGCGCCATACGCCAGAAAGCCGGCAGGCAGGAGTCAGACTGTGCATCTTCATTCGGTGACGGGGTGCCGATCCCAAAGGTCTTGTGTCAATACGGCCGAAAAGAAAACCTGCTCAAAGTATTGCGGCTTGCAAAAGTTGAATTTCTTAGCGTGGTCAGACCCGCATCATTCAAAATTATTTTCGGTCTGCTCATCTTTATCATTTTTATGCAGAACCTGTTCTGGAACTCCACCTATTACATCGGCCACCAGGTGCCGCTGACATCGGGGATGTGCAATGTCCGGCTGGCCAACGGATTTTTGTTCATGGTCATTCTCATGCTGCTGGCCGGAGAGCTTTTTTACAAGGAACGGACCAGCGGATTCTGGCAGATTACGGGGGCCGCCCCGTCACCCAATTGGGTGCTGCAGGTGCCAAAGCTGTTGGCCATGTTCGCCGTGGCCTTTGTCTTTGCCCTGGCCATATTTGGGGGCGGGATATGCGCCCAGGCACTGCAGGGATTCTGGGACATGGATCTGGCGCTCTATATGGGGGATATATTCGGTTACAAGTTTGGATGGATTACCTATATGTTCAACATCGTCCTGGTCTTTTTTCTGGCAGGCCTGTTCAATAACCGCTACCTGACCCATGTGGTTGCCATTGGATATTATCTGTTCATTATTATCAGTTTTGACATCGGTTTGATTGAGCAGGTGCGTTTTGGGTATTCCCTGACCCCGGGACTGGACGATTATTCTGAAATGATGGGCTACGGCATCTGGGAGCGGTCGTCGTTCTTTTTTTTCCTGATGTGGACCGCCCTTGCCGTGGTGTTTGTTTTGGCCGGAATCCACTTCTGGCGGCGGGGCTCGGAACAGCGTGTCTTTTCCTTCAAACAGTTGTTGGGCGGCGAACTGACGGCCGGGGCAAAGGTTGCCGGCCTTGCTGCGTTGGTTGTGTTCTTTGTGCTGCAGGGCTTTATCGTGCGTCAATCAAACGAACTGCGAAACTATATCTCTTCTGACCAGGCAGATGCCGAAGCTGCCTTGTATGAAACCGTGTATGAAAAGGCAGCTGGGGCCAGCCGGTTGGCAAGGCAGGTGAATGATTTGCAAATCGACCTGTTCCCCGAACAAAGAAGAGCTGAGTATGCCGCCACAATGACCCTGGCCAACCTGTCAACAAAACCTTTGGGAACCCTTTATCTGAATGTGGATGGGCACACACAGATTTCTTTGCTGACCCTGGAAAATACCCCCCTGGATCTTGCCAAAAGGGATGCTGCCCTTGGCATGTCCGTGTACAACCTGCCGGATCCCATTCAACCCGGAGAAAAAGCGACCCTTTTTATCAAAGCGGCCCGCCAATACCGGGGATTTCCCCAGACCGCAGACGAACCCCAAGCCGATCTTGCATTTAACGGTCTGTTTTTTACAGAAGCGCTTCCCCTGAGCGGATTTGATCCGGATAAAATCCTCCAGGATAACCGGGACAGGGAAACTTATCATTTAACCAAACTGGTCTCGCGTCTTGATCCCATTGACGATGCCTATGGGTTGCGCCGGGGATTTGTTTCATCCTGGCAGCAGCCTGACGGCAGGCAAAAGCTGAACCTGACCGTGAGCACCAGTGCGCCCCAGCAGCCCTTTGCCCCGGGTCGGGTTATCAGGACATGGCAGGATGGCAACAGAAACTATGCCTTTTTTCAGGTGGATATCCCCAATATGGTTCAGCCTTATATCGGTTCCGCCGCTTATCTGAGCCGCAAGAGCCTCATAGAGCAGGTGCAGGTGAACCTGCTTTATCATCCAGGTCATGATTACAATCTAAATGAATTTGAACAGGCCATTGGGGCGGGCATCGCATTTATCAACACGGAACTTGGCGTCTATCCCTATCCCGAACTCCGGGTGGCGGAAATCCCATATCACCAGAAGGATTCCTATGCCATGGCCGGCGCCATTGCCCTCTCGGAAAAAGAGGGGTGGTATGGCGACCGTAATGTCGGCGAGATACGGGGATACATCCAGTATGTCCTGGCCCGGGATCTGATCCGGCAGTGGATTGCGGCAAACAGTTTTATTCCAGATGTCCAGGGGGCGGATATGATCTGGACCGCACTGCCCGGTGCCCTTGCATTGCAGGTGGTGGACAGCCGGGTGGGTGCCAGGGAAGTGGAGGCGCTCTTTGTCAAGATGCGCAAAACCTACCATAAAGACCGGACCAATGAGCCCATCCGGGAACCGCCGCTGATTTTTGCCGATAATATCGGCTATCTGGAGGCGAATAAAGGGACTATGGCCCTGTACAAACTGGCCGGTGCCGTTGGTTATGATCGTTTCAACCGATTCGTGGGCGAGTGGATCACCCAGAGTTCGGGTCCCCTGGTGTTTCATGAATTTTATGATAAAGTGAAAAAAAGCTGGGGGCTTGATCCGGCGCTTTGCAGACTGTTTGAGGTGGTTGAAGACCAGGCCGCACTATAGTAAACAAAGATATGGGGTGATGAAGACTGTCGGGAAATTCTTTCTTTCAGCCTTCATCATTCCCGTTTGTGTGTACAAAATATCGTCTTACACCAGTGGTTCTCCAGACGGCTTTACCCCCTTGTAATTAACTGGTTTATCCGTTGCCGGACCGAATCGGAATACATTGTTTTCCTTTCGGTTTCGTCGCAGCCGGACCTTACCGGACTGTGTAATCAGCGTTGGTTTTCTTTGATATAATCCATGGTTTCAGCCACGGTTACAAAGGTTTTGTTGCCCACGGCAATGCTATCCGTGAAATGCGATTGTCGTTGAACACCCAAAAGGCTCCTTTTCGATTCTTCTGACAGTAGGGCGCTGGAGGTAAATTTCATGGCCGTCGTCCACCGGGCAAGGTGTAATTACTATCAGTTTTTAACATTTACAGGGGGTACAAGGACGTCTTCATTTTCATTGTTGTTTCGATTAAACCGGGAATACGATTTTTGCAAATGGGAAAGACGATTTCGGCGTTTAAGTCGAAGTAATGATGACTTATAATATCACGCATTCCTTTGGCTCCTTTCCAGTCTACATCGGGAAATTTTACAAGAAATTTTCCGTCTGTTACTTTGTCAAGATTCTTCAGACTCTCGCCAATGGCGATTAACATCATACAAATAGCGTCAAGCTTATCAATTCCTGCATCGGAAATAAGAAAATCATCGGGCTCAAAGATGTCTCTGGATCGTCTCTCAATACGGTGTGCTGCCGTTAGAATTTGGCTGAGTATTTCATCACAAGTTCCGTATCAAACATAAACAGCCTCTGAATCAATACGCTTTTTTAAAAACGGATTCATCTTGTCACGATAATGGACAATATCAACTTTTGTCTGGTAATTGTTCTCAAGTTCTTCTTTAATGTGAACCATGTAAAAAAGATCCGGTTTGACCATCTTCACCACGATATCCACATCACTTCCAGGTCCACTCTTTCCCTTTGCAAAAGATCCAAAAACACCTATGGCACTGATCCCGAATTTTTTTTCAAATATTATTTTTCGTTCCTTGAGTACATTGATGACTTCATCACGGGTCAGATCTTTTTTCCTCATATTTGCGCCCTTTTTATAACCATTAATTCGATGGGATCTTTCGGTTTGTGCGATTGATTATTATCCCGGATAAAAAAATTAAAACTGCCGCACTAATAATTTGTATTGTAGCATTTTTCTAACTATCCACAACTTCTTATGTTCTGGAGCACCCATTCTTAAATATTATTTAAATAGCAAGGAGTGAGGATATTGTCACCGCATATCCACCGAAATTGCTTCCCCGGGCAATGAGCTACCTTTACAACAAGGAAACAAAACCAGCCTTTGGGCCAACTACAGAATAAATAGGGGACACAGAATAAATACAGCTTACATTCAGCACCCCATCGAAATAAGCACGCATGATTTTATTTTTGTTTAAAATCAATACACTATAGCCATAATTAGCAACTTCTTAAATTGTTAAATAGTAAATAAAAGTTTGCCTAGACATATTTGTATTTTTCTATTATACTGCTCCTAAAATGACCCAAAGGCGATAAGGAGCTCAGCATGGAAATACCCAACACTGAAAAATGGCGTTTCACCGATGTCCGGTTTCTACCGATTTTTAAAGAATACGCAAAGCGGATCAATTTGGTAGAGACGATTAATGCTATGGTTGATACACAGATGGAGCTATCTATGGGAGATACTGTTCTTGCAATGATAATTGATACCCTCTCAGGAAGAACTCCACTGTACCGCCTTGAAGAATCCTTCAATGGCATGGACACCGAACTCCTTCTTGGTAAAACCATTGCCCCTGGCCAATTCAATGATACCAATCTTGGACGGGCAATGGATCAGCTTTTTCACGCAGGGACGCACAAAATTTTTTCTCAACTTTCCCAGAATGCCATCGGTTGTTTCAAGCTGGACACACGCTATCACCATTTTGACACTACATCCGTTTCAGTATTTGGTGATTACGATCACCCCGACCAACCTTTGAACATCACCTACGGATACAGTAAGGCCAAACGACCGGATTTGAAACAATTCATGGTTTCTATGCTGTGCGTGGATCGTAACATTCCAATCATAGGAAAAACTCAGGACGGCAACGCCTCGGACAAAACCCTCAATAACGAACTTCTGTCCAATATTTCAGCCCATATGGCCGAATATGGTTTTTCTCCCGGAGCATCCATTTATGTGGCCGATTCAGCCTTTGTAATCACTGATAATCTGACAGTTGCAGACAAGAACGGTATCCGCTTTTTGAGCCGACTACCGGCCAACTTCAGTGAGTGCAAGCGGGTCATATCGGAAGCTGTTTCGGCTGATGACTGGCAAGATATCGGGGTCTTGGCCGAAAGCCAAAGTGAAAAACGCCCTGCGGCCATCTATCGTCATTTCGATACAACGGTCACCATTGAAGATACATGTTACAGGGCAATTGTGGTTCATTCCAGCGCCAATGATAAAAGACGGCAAAAGCGTATTGATCGCATTATAAAAAACAGCAAGGACGAACTCGAAAAAACAATCAAGAATATGGTTTCCCAGCCCTTTAAATGCCGACCAGATGCTGAAATCGCGGCAGAAAAGTTGGCCAAGGCTGCTGAAACAAGCCTTCATAAAATGCGTGTGGACATTGCCGAAATACCCAAATACGGTAAAGGACGTCCCAAAACTGGAGAAGTCAGAAAGCCACAACGGATTGAATATGATTTAAAAGTCACCATCGAAGACGATTCTGAAAAGATAGAGAAACTCAGGCTTGATGCAGGTTGCTTTGTACTCATTACCAATGTCCCGATTCAGGATAAAGATCAGAACTGGTCGGGAGCTGAATTGCTTCGGCTCTACAAAGAGCAAGACGGGATCGAAAAAAATTTCGGGTTTCTTAAGGATCCCGCTATCGTTAACGCTATATTCCTGAAAAAACCCCAGCGTGTGGAGGCCTTGGGATTGATCCTTCTTATTTCTCTCCTCCTTTGGCGTCTGGTTGAAAGAAATTTGAAACTGTATGTAAAAAATACAGGCAATCTCTTGCCAGGATGGAAGAAGCAGTTAACCAGAACCCCCACATCCTTCATGATGACTACAAAATTTCTTAACATTTTAATCATCACGGTTGGAAAACAGCGAAAATTGGCAAAACCTTTCAACAAAACACAACTTCAATATCTTGAGGCCTTGGAAGTAAACCCCAAATGCTTTGTTTCGCCATGATGAGGATACTCAACAGGTAACAAGAAAATGTCCTCGAACAATGGAAAAGGGTGCTGAATGTAAGTTGATAAGCCTGATCAGCCCATTGTCGTTTATATGAAAGAACGCAATAACCAGTTGAGTTTCTTTCATCTTTTGTTTTGGGACGAAGCCTGGCAGGTGTCAGGTCGGCCCATGGCCGTTATTGGACATTAAACGTCAAACTGGCGGCTTGGGACACCACATTCGCCTTGCCATAGAGATCCTTAAGAGGACCGTCCTGCGTGACGTCGTCCTTGTGGGCGGTGCTTATCATCCATTGACCTGCGCTTTGAACGCGAAATTGGGCCTTGCCTTTCTTTACCTTTGAAAATAATGAAAACCCGTCGCTTTGGCCGAAGCTGCCGCTGTGGGCGGTGATGTGCTGCATGCCTTTCGGGGGCTTGCCTTCAAACAAAACATCCACCTCCACCAGATCGCCGGCATGCAGATTACTCAGGTCGGTGCGCGGAATGATTTCCAGGCCATGTCCCAGGGGGTTGGGTGCGGACCATGCACCTACCGTGAGACAGGATTTGGCAAAAGCCTGGTATTTTACGGCCATCAGAACTTTTTGGATATCCTTGATTTCATCCATGGGCTTAAGCTTCAGGCGTTTCTTGCCTTTCTTATCAATATACTGGGTATAGAACGTGGCCCGGGATACCGCGCCAAGCTGATAAACACCGGGAGCACTGCTTTCCTTGAACGCGATCTTCTGGGTAGCCAGATCGGCGGCAAACAGATCAAAGTTTCCATTGGACAGTTTCGGTTCGGCGAGCTTGAATTCCGGCTTGAGAAGTTCTGTCTTTTTCAGCGACGGATCCAAAAGTTCGAACCGCTCCACAGCGATACGGCCATTCGTTGAATTGAGAATATCGTCCATGGGCAGGGCATGTCCCCAGCCCAGGCAAACCATGGCGTTATGCGCCCCATGGCCGTGGGATTCAAACGCGTTGATCCAGATGGTATGGGCGTGGGCAAAAGAAGCTGAGAAAATTAGTGCCAATAGGATGATTAGTTTTTTCATTGTTGTCTCTTTTGTTGTTTTAAAGTGGTTTTGATTTCTATTGAGTATAATATTAGTCAGGCAAATAATTTTTAGGTTGACTAAATAGCAGAAACTAAAAAATGCGGCTAACGTTGACGTCTCTTTTTTTGACGCTGCAGTCTCAAAAATTATATATTTGCCGTTTCGAATATTTCAGAAACGATAGGTCACCTGAAGACCCACCTCTCCCGGATCACTATAGACGGTATAATAACCGTTATAGTAGTCATAGGAATCGTATTTTTCGTCAAAAATATTCTTGCCGTAGATATAGATATCAAAATGCTCCGTTTCATATCCGACTTTGGCGTTGACGATTTGATAGGCATCCCGTTTGCGTTCATTGGAATTATCAAAATACATTTCACCATAACCAATCAAATCCGTCCTGGCATAAAATCCGTTTTCCCAACGGTATTGGGCACCGATATTAAATGTGTACTCCGGACTATAGGTGCTTTTATTTCCCTGGTAATCTCCGTCCTCATCCTTAAATTCGTCAAACTCAAGATGGGTATAGCCGATACCGGCCATTATGGTCAGGCCAGAGGTTATTTTGCCCGTCAACTCCAATTCAAACCCTTTAGCAGTTGCTTCGGCCGCGTTGGTTATATAAGATTCCAATGGTGAAATTTTCTGCGAAACCTGCATATCGGAAATATCCATCAGGTAAATACTGGCGTTGACAATCAGTCTGTTATTAAAAAAGGTGTTTTTTGCTCCGATCTCATAAGACCATAGTTCTTCTTCATCATAGGTGACATATTCCGAATCATCTGGGGCGAAAGTATTAAATCCGCCGGACCGGTATCCTTTGGATGCGCTTATGTAAGTCATGATTCCGGGCAAAGGCCGGTATTCCAGGGAAAGCTTGGGCGTTACGGCATCCCATGAATCATCGAGATGCTTGGTGCTGATATGATTTTGATATTCCTTTTCCGTTGTTTCGTACCGCAAACCGCCGGTGAGACTGAACCGTTGGAATAGTGGATAGGTCAGATGGGTAAAAACAGCATAGGTGTTTCGATCATTTTCAGTGTGTTTAACCTTGGTCAAGGTCACAGACTTGCTTTCTCCCTCATCCTTATCACCATATAAGCCTGCAACCCACTTCACGCCGCCATTGTCATAGTTCAGGCGCAGTTCCTGGGACAATGCAGTGCTTTCGCCTTCATTATCCGCATGTGATATACTTGCACTACTGAAATCCCAATCACACGGGCGCTTCATATCTATGTATCTTCTTGACGTAACAGACGTCAATCGAAACGCGTTATTGATCTCATAATCAATTTTAAGGGATTGGGTTTGTTCTGAACTATCGTATCCGGCCTTACCATTGGAAGAGACCTTGCGATAGTCGGGCGCAGGTAATCCGAATAGCGACGCCGTAGATTCCGTCAGGTTCATCTGATACCCACCATCGTCATATTGGAGTTGTGATGCAATGAAAGAGATGTCCAGTTGATCCGTGGGTGTCCAGCGCAGATGCGCCCTTCCAAACCAGTGTTCTCTGTCGTTCTCATCTTCTCCTGTTGCCGTGTTTTCGATGAAACCGTCTTTCTGGTAGAACTTTGCGGCAATACCCAAAAAAAGTTTGTCTGTTTGAATAGGACCGCTGAGCTTGACGGTGTAGGCTTGGGTTAAAGGGTCATCGGTCTCGGAAGATAGCAATGTGCCGATATTGGCAGACAGGCTCGCCCTGAAGTCGTTGTCCGGCTGTCGGGTAATGATATTGATTACACCTGTTTCCGTGTTTTTCCCGTACAAGGTGCCCTGGGGGCCCCTGAGGACCTCTACCCGTTCAATATCAAGAAATGTAGACTCAAATCCAACCACCGACTGGATCGGGACACCGTCTATAAAAAGTCCGGTGGAAAGCGTCCCGGTTTCAAAGGAGGCAAGAATACCTCTCATGGATGGTGTACTTCTGCCACTCCCGCCTTGGGAAAATACCATTAAACTGGGGACAAAATCGGCAAGATCGGAAATGGATTCGATTTTTGCGTCCTCAATCCTCTGGGCCGTGAATGCGGTGACCGCCATGGGTACGTCCTGGATATTTTCCTCCTGCTTTTGGGCGGTTACGGTTATGGTCTCCAGCGTTTCCGTGGTTCCAGACTGATGTTTAAGGGGGTGCCCGGCAAAGGCCGGGAGGTAGGCTGAAAACATCAGAATTGTCGTTCCCAGAAAGATCATTGGTTTGAAAAACAAGTTCATCTCTCCTTCCTTTTTCGTATGTATTATCGTTTTTTCATCTGACAGGCATCATCAAGAATGCGCTGCCAGATGGCCCGTATAAAGACAGGCATATAATACATTTTTAGGAAAGGGTCTGGTCTCTGGTTCTTTTTGATTAGGCCGATCATATTTTTTTAGTGACAAACGGTACAATTATTCAAACCTTATTTGATGAACTTTCTACTGGGCAGGTGGCCGAAATATTTTTTAAATGCTTTGGTAAAATGGCTGGGACAGGAATAGCCCACGGCATAGGCAGCTTCAGCGACATTCATCTGGCCGTCCATCAAAAAATCCATGGCAGTTTCAAGGCGGCGGTTGCGCAGGTACTCAAAGGGTGTAATACCGTAAAACATCCGGAAACAGCGGTGCAGTTTGCTGCGGCACATTCCCACTGACCGGGCCAGTTGATTCAGGTCAGGGGGTGTTTCCAGATCACCGGCCAAGAGGCGAGCCGCTTCCCGTATCCGTTCCTCATCCGGGGACGGCAAAGGATTGACATCAGGTGTCCGGGTGTCGGCAGCTTCAATTTGCCCGATTTTATGGGCCATAAGTTCCAGGACTTTGCTTTCAAGAAAAAAGCTTTTCGCCCATCCCTGATACGGGCAGTTAAATATCTGGAAAATGGCGTCACGCATGGCCGGCGTGATCCGGCCTTCATGGATGGATGCTCCGGTTGACAGGTTATCAAGCTGAAACGGAAACCTTTCAGTTTCCCCCGGGGCAAAGGCACAAAACTGTGTAAAATCCATAAAAATACCAATGTGTACGATCCGTTCCGGACCCGTGGTTATGGTAAGACCTTCTATGTCCGGAAAGCAGACAAAACCGGCTTGCCCCGGTTTGACGTCCCTTGTTTTTTCACCTGCCGGATAGCCCCGGCTGTGCCCGGACAACCGGAAACCAAATCCAATGGGCTGAAAGGGAGGCTTCAAATCCATGGCTACGGGGTGCCGGAGGGTGTAATCCGATATGTTCAGTTGTATCCCGGATTTGAGGCGAACCCTTTGTATGTATCCCTTTCCCATGGACGGGGAAAAGGATAGCCGGTTGTTTTCCGTGGCATTTGCCAGGTTTTGAGGTGCTTTATATATTTTTTCCATTTCAACAGATCCTTGTAACCAATTTTGAATAAACCGATGACACGTCCAAACCAACCATTCAAATCCATAATCTGCCGGAATCAACTACTTTTATTTTATTTTGTTTTGGGGGTGAGATTCATTGGTAATCTCAAATATTGTTTCAAATATCTAACTAATGTTTATAATTTGTCAATTGTTTTAATTGTAAATTAAATTTTAAGGTCTTGGAGATTTTAAGGCGGTATCTTTAGAATAGGCTTAAAGTTTCAGGGTCCCGGATCAAAGCCTTACCATAGAAACCTCAGGCACAATTGGGGTATTTAGGCCGTCAGTGACGGTATTTGCAGTTTCCCGGGCCGGTATGATTTCCACCCTACCTGTTTTGACCGGCCGGTTACGATAAACGCAGAGGAAATCGGCTTTTTTTCTTTACCCAAAGGCATTGAGTCCCGTGAAAAAAACGATGATAAACGGATGCATGGGGTCAACCTGTTGCTGTATGGGGAACGTTTATCCACATTAATCAATGGCTTGGGTTTTATAAATTTAAAGAAATTAACGGATTGTTTTTCGGTATTGATTGGGGGTGATCCCCGTGGCATGTTTAAATGCCTCGGAAAAGCTCCCGTGCAATTTGTACCCAACTGCATTGGCAATCGATTTTATTTTCATGCGTTTATCCGCAAGCATCTCCTTCGCAAGATTGATACGCAGTGTCTTTATCTGGTCGGATATGATTATACCGTAGACCTGTTTAAACAAATAAGTCAGTTTGGTCCGGCTCATGCAGGCACGATGGGACAATTCATCCAGGTAAATATGGCTGGTGTAATTCTTATTCAGGTAATCCATGACGCTGCGTAAATGGTCCATATCACAATCCGGAATACGGCTTTGGGAAAGCAGATACTTATTTTACATCAATTATAGTGACCCGGGGGGGGATAGGCCTGAAACTAACTTACCGCTTTTGATGTTTAATAGGAAAAAAATGTGTAACCTATTAAGATTTTTTAACTTTCGTTGTGGGCTGAGTCTGGGTGCTGATAGGCCAGATCAGCCCATGGCCGTTATATGAAAGCATCAAAGACGGTAGGTTACGCTCACTCCTATTTCCCTGGGCTGGGAGGCAAAGCTGCTATAGTATTGCCCCTTGCTCTCATAACTTCTGTCAAACAAGTTTTTGGCATACAGATAGATGTCATATTTTTCTGTTTCATAACCGATCTTTGTATTGACCAGTTCATAGGACGGCCTTTTATATTTATTGGCAATATCCAGGTACATATCCCCGTATCCGCTTAGATCCGCACTTGCGTAATACCCTTGTTCAGCGCGGTATTTCATCCCCAGGGTATAATTATAGTTCGGTGCGTAGGTTGTTTTTTTCCCACTGTAATCGGTGAATCCGTCGTTGTATTCATCGAATTCCGTTTTATTATACGAAAAACCGGCAAACATGTTGAGGCCCCGGGTTATCTGATATGCCAGCGAGGCCTCCACCCCCATGGATGTCGCTTCTGCCGCATTGTCTGTGATAACATTTTGAGCATCAACCATCACACTCACCTGCATATCCGTGATATCCATGTGATATAGGGCCACATCCCAGGATAATTTGCCGTTTGCCAAAATGCCCTTGGCACCGATTTCGTAAGAATACAAAATTTCGGGGTCATATGTTTTGGAATAGCCCTCAAGATAATTAAATCCTCCGGAACGGTATCCTTTGGAAACAGTTACATAGGTCATGAGGTTCTCCAGCAGATCAAAGGTCAAACCCACCTTTGGCGAGAGTTCATTTTCGCTGCTATCAATATTTTGGCTTGCATCCTGGTATTCCAACGCTACCTTGTCATATCTGAGGCCGCCAAGAGCAGATAATCTATCTGTTATTTTATAGGTCAGATGGGAAAAAATACCTATGGAATCGGTATCGGTCTCAGTCAGCCCGTCTTTAAAGCCCCAGGCTGTGTCTCTATCTTTATCAATCTGGGTGTTGCTTGATTCCAAGAAGATGCCTGAGACCAGATTGAACCGGTCAACTTCGTAATTTGCCCTCAATTCCTGGGAAAGGGTTTCATACGTGGAATCGGCAAAGACATGAAATTTTTTACTTGGGTCGCTTGTATAATCGAAATCATTGGCAAGGTACTCATTATAATATCTGTAGGCGGTAATTGTGGTAAAGGTAAGGCTGTCATTCACTGCATAATTAATATTTAAAGAATTGGACCACACAGAGGACTTGTTAAACGTATCCAGGTCGTTGCTGACCTTTCTGTATTCAGAATTTGTTGTCCCCGAGGCGTTGCCTCCGTTATCGTATTTGATATAGGAAGATATCAGGGCCGCTTCCAGTTTGTCGGTGGGCGTCATTCTTAAATAGATCTTTCCATAATCATATTTTCTGTCATCAATGGGGTCTCCGGTTATTGTGTTCATGACATAGCCATCCTTTTCATAATGTTTGCCGGAGACGCCTAAATAAAGTTTATCTTTTACGATCGCACCGCTTATGTTTGCAGCCAAGCTGCGTTTGTTGTCTTCGCCAAGTTCACCGGTAATGCGTGCCCTTGTCTCATTTGACGGTTTCCGGGTGATAATATTCACCGCCCCAACTTCTGTGTTCTTCCCGTAAAGCGTACCCTGGGGACCTTTGAGCACCTCTATACGTTCAATATCCATCAGTGTTTCATCAAACCCCGTGCCATTTGTTACCGGGACACCGTCGACGAACAGTCCGGCCGTGGCGTTCCCCGAACTGTAATCCGCATACAACCCACGAATGGATGGGGCAGATTTAACTGCCGAAGGCGTGATAATCATTAAGCCGGGTGTGTATTTGGCTATATCATCCAGGGTTTCCACCATTCTATCCTCAATTTCCAGGCCATCAAACACACTGATGGCAACCGGGACATCCTGAACATTTTCTTCGGTTTTCTGGGCTGTAACTGTCAGAGTTTCCAATACTTCGGCACTCTTTTCTTCTGCATAACCCAAGGCCGATACAAAGCTAAACAGTGTAATCCAACAGATTTTTTTGAATTGTATCCCCATAATCGCCTCCTTTGTTTTTGTTGAGTAATATTAATCAGCAATGATCATGATGTTAGGCATGAAAATCAATTATAGGGATGTGAATACCGGAAAATATGAAATACGGCTAACGTTTGCGGCTCTTTTTTTGACGCTGTATACTCAAATTTTAATGCATAGTCGACTGAGACAAAGATTAATTGGGCGTGGAATGACGCAGAAGTTCTCCAGGACATACCCCGAACATGGCCTTAAAGGCTTTGGAAAAATAACTAAGGTTGGCGTAACCGACGCTTAATGCAGCTTCCGTTACATTGATTTTGCCACTTTGAAGCAGCATCATGGCGGTTTTCAGGCGGTGATTGCGCAGATATTCAAAAGGAGAGACACCGTGGACCCGGCGAAAACAGCGGTGTAATTTGGCGCGGCTCAAACCGACGGAACGGGCCAGTTCCATTGTATCCGGTGGATTATCCAGGTTGTTCACAAGCACTTCTGCAGCATGCATGATTCGGTCATAATCAGAAGGTTTTAATTTGTTGTCCGGACCAAGAAAGGAAGGGTGAAGCTGTGCCAATTTATGGGAAAGCATTTCCATGGCCTTGCTTTCAAGGTAGATATGCCTGGCCTTACCGTAGTAGGGGCAATGTAGGATTTGATACAGGGCCGCATGCATCAGGGCCGTGGTGGAATGAACCACTCGGTTGACCCGTTTTTTTTCAACGCTTTTAATTAGCGGGGAGAAATAGTCTTCATCTCCTTGGGTAAAAGATGATAATATCTCACCTTCAAGCATGAGGTAAATCCTGAGCAAATGATCGGCTGGTAAATGTTCTGTAATCTCTATGTCCTGGGGAAAAGTAAAAAAACCGCTTTGTCCGGCCCGGATGTTCAACCGCGTCTTTGATGACATAAGAGAGAAACCAAACTCTCCTGCCAGGCAAAATCCAAAACCTATAATCGGTTTTGCAACCGTAGCCTGTGTCTTGATAGGCTGGTGTAATGCCGTGTCCATGACAACCAGCGTCAGCCCGGAGCTGAAAACATCAATGTCCCACCCACCCCGGCCGGGTAACGAGGGTAAATCTACCTTGAATCGGTTGGGCACGTCGGTCGGCTGGGGCGTTCCGGGCTTGATTATTTTCATTTGTTCATCGGTAATAAGATATTATAAAAGTTGAAACTTTTTTATGTTTTCATAACAATTAATAGGATTCCTGTGCATCTGTCAATTGTTTTATTGTTGCTGTCAAGATTTGCCCATGCCGTAAACCCATAATTATTTTGAACGAGAAAACCGTTTGCTGAAACACTAAAATGTTACGGTTGGATGGAAAAGTCGGAGAAATAAGGTTTCATCCTCGCATTCCCGAATGGTTCAAGCCGCCTGCCCAGACAGCATTTGGCAACATGGAATGCCGGCTGGGGCTGCGGCGGTTATGCAAACCAGCCTTTGGGCCAACTACAGAATAAATAGGGGACACAGAATAAATACAGAATAAATAGGGGACAGACCACGTTTCCTTTCCTATTTGCACCCTCCACGTTTACGCCCAGCTTCGGCAAATTAATCTTGGTCTGTCCCTTATTAGCTCCCTGGTCAGGGTGCGGGGCACTGGGCTCCAACTATATCCAAGATGTATTTTTAGTCTTGAGCCCTCAACATTATAGAACCCTCGCCTGCCCCAGAGGTACGCCACCCGGATTTCCGAGCAGGGGTCAAATCTTTCCGAAGGCCAACGCCAGCTTCTGGCAATTGCCCGGGCCATCCTTTCCGACCCGGCCATCCTGGTACTGGATGAAGCAACAAGTTCCGTTGACACCCGCACCGAAGTATTTATCCAGCAGGCACTGGACCAATTAATGCGCGGCCGCACAAGTTTTGTCATCGCCCACAGGCTCTCCACCATTGCCAATGCCGACCAGGTCATTGTCATGGATAAGGGCAGGATAATAGAGCAGGGGACCCACCAGGATCTTCTGGACAGGCCGAAAACAATCTTGAACCAACTACAGCATATCAAAATTTAACAATCCCGGTATCTTTACGGGCGGAACTACTGATAAAATGCTTTTCGTTATCTGATGGTTTTTTTCCGGCGGACCAAGGCCATACTGCCAAGTCCTGCGCCCAAAAGCAGTATGGTGGCCGTCGAATCGAGTAATCGCCTGACGGTCGGCAGGTCATCTCGTGACAGGCTGCCATAAACGCTTTGCGCTATCAACCGGTCATCCATTATATAAATGCCCACCTGCGCCGCCAATGCCAGTCCACTGTCAATGATGTTCAGGCAGCGGTCAAAGTCAGCGGTATGCCAATCGTGAATGGCATGATTCATCGCGGAGAGCAGCCGGGGCAGGGTGGCAGATCCGCCGGCATCGACGAGCCGGGCCAGGATATCGGTGGTGTGTGTGGCAGCGGCCAGGTCGCCTTTCCAGTATTGCCAATGCACCAGCACATTTCCGATATCCATGCGAAGTGAGATATCAACCTCTTCATCCCGGAGGAGCCGTTCAGCATGCGCTTCCCAGCGCCCCATGGCAGGATGTTGGGGCATGCGGAAAAGCAGGCCGCCGAGCATAGCCAGCACCACCATTGCCTTTGTCGTGGCGGATGGATAGGCCGGGGTATCGCTGACCATCTCGTTCAATTCCTCAATCCACGGATCCAATGATTTGTTGAAGCCAGTGTAGGCTGCCGCAAAGTGGCTGCCGCTTTCCCGCTCATCAAAGGGGCGGCGGCAGGAACCGAGCCAGTAGAGAGACCAGGGAGAAGAGGCGAGCACTTCTGACGGCAGTTGTTTAAACCACTGCTCCAGCTGCTGAAAGCGCTGCTGAGCAAACATGGCGGGCGCCTGCAGGTTGATGAGTTTGCACAGCAGAGGCCAGTCAGCAGCGGATTTTGCCAGTGCGATGGCTTCTTCCGTCTGGCCGGCGCATGCCAGGATATGCGCTGCCCTTGTAGAAGAAGTTTTTCGGTATGAGGTTTTAAAAATGCTTAAGAAGGAGGGTAAAATCAATGATGCAATTATCGAAAACATGCTATCCTGGCATCATTCCGGATTTAATGTTTATATTGGTGAGCGTATTACAACTTCAGATTCAACCAGTCTTGGTAATTTGGCCCGTTACATCATCAGAGCCTGCTTTTCCCAGGATCGATTGGTTTATATCCCAGCTCAAGAGTCCTCAGATGGTGTTGCTAAAGTGGTTTACACTTCAAAAAATGGTAAAGATCAGGAAGTTTTCGATGCCTTGGACTGGCTTGCCAGATTGGTGACACATATACCCGACAGATATGAACAAATGGTGAGGTACTACGGCTGGTACTCGAATAAATCCAGAGGTATGAGAAAAAAAGCTAAAACAGATGACATTATTCCTGCAATCATGCCAAATGAAATGACTTCTAAAGAATCACGGCAGAATTGGGCACGCTTAATTCAGAAAATTTATGAAGTTAATCCTCTTATATGCCCCAAATGCAAGGGTTCCATGAAAATAATCGCTTTCATTGAAGAACTATACCTTATCGAAAAAATTTTACGACATCTTGAACTTTGGGATATACACAACCATGATCCGCCGAAATCCGATATTTCTGATTTTATTCCTGATTTGGTTTACGACTTTTCCGATTCTCAAATCCCTGCCGACGGATATCATTAATTTTTGCGTTTTGGGGGATTTCTGGCGGGGTATGCTCAAAAATAGTCCAAAAGATAGCTGTTCAACGATTTTTAAGTGGATCAAGGCCTGATTTTTTATTTTCTCTCTTGGGGCTTGTTTCTGCCCCCCAACCATCGTTCATGCGGCGAGGCCCCAACCGGGCACGGCCACAACATGTTGTGGCCGTGCCCGGTTGGGGCCATATTTCAGACGTTTGCGCATCTGTTCAACTTTTGTTATACCTTGCTTGGCAAAAAGCAACTTCCTATTAATTTACAATCTTTAAGAACTTTTTTACCCAAATTATTACCTTTTTTTCTCCAAATTATTACCTTTTCTTCTGTGAAAACAGGTAATAATTTTATCGTAAATCGCTTCCATTGGGACTCTTCCCTGTTTTGATATCTGGCACCTTTTTTGCGTAGATTCAATTAGGATTGAAGACGATGCAAATTTTTCATTAAAAACAAGGAGGCCCATTGATGTTGAAAAAAAAGTTTCTTTTATTTACCCTGTTACTGGCTGGAATCGTTGCTTTCCACAGTTCAGCCACTGCGGCGACAATTGATTTGATTGCCCCGTTCGAAACAAGCGAAAACGACGGCGTCATCCGGTTTGGTGACCAGACGTCTACGACTGTTGCTTTTTCCGACAGTACACTGGATTACGGCGGCATTACTTCAATTTCAAGAACATTTGACCTGACTGAGACACCTGTTTCAGGACAGTCTGTCGTCTTTTCCATTCAGCATTATGGCTCCAGGCCTGATTTAACACCGCCATATGAAACTTTCTTCTCAGTCAATGGAACTGCCTTGACACCATTTGTGCAATCCGGAGGCCTGGGTTTAGAAAACGGCAATAATCAAGGCTGGGTGGACCAAAGCTGGTTCTTTAGAGATGAAGACCTGAGAATGACTGGCAATACCCTTGCCTTTACCATTGGTTCTGTCGGAAGCAATATAAATGAAGTCGAGATCAGGAATTTTACGCTTTCCTATGAAAGCATGCCTCCTTCAGTTGTCCCTGAACCAACGACCATGCTGCTGTTTGGCCTGGGTTTGCTGGGTTTGTCAGGAATAACCAGAAAAAAAATCTGATTATAAAATGTTAATTCATACAAAAGGCATGGCTGTTTTTCAGCCATGCCTTTTGTTTTAACATTCGTACACTTTTTATTCTTAAATCAATCCCAGATCAATGGCCTTGATCACCTGCTTGGCCTCATCAAAATCAATCTTGAACTGGAATATAACGATGTCCTTGCCAGAAAGTTTGATAAAAAAATCAGGGACCTTGAATATGAACGTCAGAAATTGAAACAGAGCGAACAAAAATATAAACGGATTGTTGAATCCCTCAGACGAGAATATTTCTTTTATTCCCAGGATGAAAACGGTGTCTTCACCTATATCAGCCCTTCTGTTGAATTGATCTTAGGGTCCGCGCAAAAATAATTTAACATATATTGGAAGAACTATACCATTTAACACAATGCTGAATGGATCCAGTTGTCGTATATAACATTTTGAACACATTACAAAATTAACTATTGACATTGCGGCGCTTTATTTGGTATTTTTAACCCTAAATAACACATAACAGGGGGAACTATACCATATATGGCACCGAAAAAAATTGATGAATCGATTCTCGAAGGGCTATTAAAGGGTAATAAAATCGCAATATTGTCAGAAATGAAAGCTGCATTGAAAACAAATAGTACGATGACGATATTTCGAAAGCTTAAAGATTTAGAATACATTTCAAGTTATTCCCATAGGGGCAAGTATTATAGCCTTTTCGATATCGCAGATTTTGATGATTTTGGCCTTTGGTCCCATCAATCTGTGTGGTTTTCAAAATATGGCAATTTGGTAGAAACGGTTAAAGATTTTATCGACAATTCAAGCGCCGGATATTCTGCAAAAGAAATGGAAAGCATTCTTCATGTCGAAGTCAAACAGGCACTTTTAAATCTTTACAAAAAAAATCGTATTGACCGTGAACGAATCGAAAAAGTTTATGTATATTTTTCCAACGCCCCCAAAAAATCTAAAAGTCAGCGGCTTAACCGTAAAGATCAAGTTGCCGGCATCCCTTTCGAGGTAACCTCAGAGATTGATAGGCATTCCAATGAACTCAAGGCGGCCATCATATTGTTTTTCAGTTTACTTGATGAAAAACAGAGGCGTCTATACGCCGGTTTGGAATCCGTTAAAATAGGCCATGGCGGTGATAAAAAAATTGCCGACCTGCTCGGGCTTGATGTCCATACCGTTGCAAGGGGACGCACAGAGCTTTTTACCGATAGCGTTGAATTAGAAGGAACTCGAAAAAAGGGCGCCGGTCGCAAGCCGGTTGAAAAAAAACTCCAAAAGTCATCAAAGAAATCGAAAGATTGATGAAATACGAAACAGCGGGGGAGCCAATAACCGGTTTAAAATGGACCCGGAAAACGACTCAAAAAATCGCTGCCGAGTTAAATTCGATCGATATCAGCGTGAGCCCCAATACAATCGCAAGGCTATTGAAAAACATGAAATACTCATTGAGAGTCAACCATAAAAGCGTCGAATGCGGTAATAAGAACCCTCCGGATCCGCATGATCGCGATTGTCAGTTCAAGCGTATTGAGAAAAAAAGAGAACAATATGCAAAAGCCGGGAACCCGGTAATCAGCGTTGATACGAAAAAAAAAAGAATTAATTGGAAACTTTAAAAACGCGGGCAGCAGCTGGGAAAAGGAACCTGTATTGGTAAAAGACCATGACTTTCCATCAGATGCTGATGGCAAAGCGATTCCATATGGCATCTATGATACCCAAATGAATCAGGGCACTGTCTTTGTAGGAACTACACATGACACCCCAGCGTTTGCCGTTGATTCAATTGAGACATGGTGGAGAACCGAGGGAAAAAAGCGATACCCCGCCTCTGATAAGATTCTCATTTTAGCCGATAGTGGCGGTAGCAACAGTGCACGTTCAAGAGTATGGAAATATCGACTGCAAAAAAGCTTGTGCGATAACTATGGCTTAAAAGTCAGGGTTTGCCATTATCCTCCTGGATCATCAAAATGGAATCCAATAGAGCATCGCTTGTTTTCTGAAATTTCAAAGAACTGGAAAGGCAAGCCTCTTATCAGTTATGAAACTGTAATGAAGCATATTCGAACAACCAAGACGACATCGGGTGGCCTGGAAGTCAAGGCTCACTTTGTAAGAAAAAAATATGAAACTGGTGAAAGAGTATCCGATAAAAAAATGAAGCAATTAAATATTGAAAAAAGTGAAATACTGCCTCAATGGAATTACATTTTGACACCTTCAAAAATGTGAAATTATTTTTGCGCGGACCCTTACGTTCTGTTGACATTTGTTAAAGCATTCATAATTTGCCTTCCTTAATATTAGCCATCTGGAGGGATAACCCATGGGAAACGCGAATCTTACGGATCTTATTTGGCATAAAATCTGGGTATTTCTTAAAACCCTAAAAACGATTTATAGCGGAGTGGAAAAATCCTGCCGAAAGTTTATTGAAGCAGTCCTTTGGGTTCTTCGCAGTGGTGCGCAGTGGCGATTACTGCCACCAGACAGGGGCAAGTGGAACAGTGTATACAAACGTTTCATTAGATGGGGGATAAAGGCATTTGGGATGCCATACATTCCCATTTTTCAGATGATCCAGATATGGAATGTATTATGATTGACGGTACTATAGTACGTGCACATGCTTGTGCGGCCGGAGCCCCCCAGAAGCATCTTAGTGATCTTCCTGATCAGGCTCTTGGGCGCTCTAAAGGCGGCTTTACAACAAAAATTCACGTGATGTGCGATGCTCTTGGAAATTCGCTCAATTTCATTCTCACAGGTGGACAGGCAGCCGATGTAACCCAAGCCTATACTCTTATTGAAGGGATACGGGCTACATATGCATTGATGGATAGAGCTTATGACGCAGATAAACTGATTGAACAGCTTAAGAAACAGGAGATTATTCCTGTTATTCCCCCCAAATCAAACCGAAAGTTACCCCGGGAATATGACAAGCATATCTATAAAGAACGCAATCTTATTGAGCGTTTTATTGGCAAGCTGAAACAATTCCGTCGGGTTTTCTCTCGGTTTGAAAAATGGGCAAAAAATTATATGTATTTTGTTCGATTTGCTGCAGCTTTGATATGTTTACGTTAAAATGTCAACAGAACGTAGGAGAAAGAGACCCAATTAAACTTCGTAAAGCATGTGAAAAAAGTTATTTAGTCTGTTTCGCCTATGACGAGGATATTCTCAGGTTCTGTGAAGTAACCTGAGATACCATTCCAGAGGACCTGTTGGTTTTAACATTTTTTCAATCTTGACTCAGTTTCCATTGACCTGCTAAAGACACAACATGTTATATCTTTAGCAGGTCAATGATAATATTTTAGATTTTGGAGGGTTTCCTATGGATTCGCCAGTAAAAAGCAAGTTTTTATCCTCGGTTGATCAGGAAAAGAAAAAAACAAGAGTAGTTTTGTTTGTTTTGACTGTCTTTGCCCTATGTACAGTTGGAACGTCTGCATGGGCATTGTTCGGCGGAAAGGTGGATGCCTTTACCGCAGACAACGTACATATTGATTCAACCGGGAAAATAATTAATTCAGCCAAACTCTATGTTACTGAAGATGCCGTCAGAATAGACGGCCTGCCCGGTGCCGGCATGGGCAAAGGCCCCCAAATAAATTTATCCATGCTGATATTGAAAAAACAGAAAAAATCATACTTTTATAATCATGATAAAAAACTGGTGTTTGAAGCCCCGGCCGATGAAAAGGATTATTCAGCAGGCTACAAGGCACTGGATAATATAGAATCGGAAAAGGTGCTGGGCAAAGAAAAGGTATCTGGATACAAGTGTGTGAAAAAAGAAGTGGTCGCAAGTTTTGAAGCCATGGGCAGGAGCATAAAATCCAAACTGATTGTCTGGGAAAGTGATAAATTTGATATGCCTTTAAGAACCATGGATGAAGATGGTGCCATTGAAGAGATGCGTAATATCAAGACCGGGAAACCTTCCAAAAAACTTTTCCGTCCCATGCCCGGATACAAGAAAGTTGACAGCATGATGGCAGTCATGGGCATGGATTTTGGTGCCATGATGGCACAGAAAAATGCCATGGACGAAAAGGAAGAAGATGCCCAGACCATGTCGAATCCTGCTGCTGGCGGAATGAAAAATTCAGAAAAAAGTCAGCAGGCCAAACAGCGGAATCTTGAAAATATGGATATCAACAAAATCATGAAGCAGATGGGCGGCAATATGAGCCCTGAGCAAAAAGCACAGCTCATGCGGACCATGAATCAGGTCAAGAACCGGATAAAAGATACCAATGAAGGCCCGGGAAGCGCAGACAGAATCTGGCAGATAATCCCCAGAAGACCGGGAGACAAGGTGGGTGCTGAATTTAAAACCACAAATGTCCTCAATGTCACCATGGGAACCCGTACCCCGCTGGAGTCGGTATTTAAATTTTATAAAAACAAGCTGACGGCAAAGGGCTGGAAAGATGGGGGCATGTATCTTCAGGACGGCCAGGGATCTATAAACCTGAGCAAAGGGGAACAGCGGCTGAGTATTTCTTCGGCAAAGAATCCGGGCATAGAGGGAGATTACAGCTATTTTTACATGATGCAGCTCAACGGACCTGATAATTAAATTCCATGCCTGCATCAGCTGTAACAGGAATTCAGATCGCGGTGCCGGTTACAGGTGTGGCACCTCGGCTAAATAATAAGAGAAGGAAATAAAAAAAATGAGAGCCAATCAAAGCGTAAAAGTTGCTGGTATGCTGACTGTAATATTATTAATCATTGCACTCCCGGCACTGGTTATGTCTATGGCTCTTAAAAAGATAAAACCCGGGAAGACCGACACAAAGATGATGGTGATCAATGCAGATAATGCATGGCTGAATACCGGTTTTGTAGTAAAACCGTCCGACCGGATTACGATAAAGGCCACAGGACAGATTCGTTTTCCAAATGGAGAGGTCCATTCCGAGACATCACCGGCCGGGTACAAACGGGAAGCCTATGAAAAGGATTTTGTGCTGGATGATGCGGCAAACTGTTTTGATCCCTTAAGACTGGATCCCCACGCAGGTCTCATCGGTAAAGACAGCCAGTGGATGTTTTATATTGGAAAAGATAAGGTCCTAACCGGAAAAAAGGTCCATTGTTCATCGGTGTCAATGACTGTTCTTTTAAAAAGGATTTTTATAATACCGGTATGTTCCAGGTTAATATAAAGATAGCCAGGGGTAAATAAAGGGCTGCCTGGCAACAGGCAAAGACCGATTGAAATTTGTTAAACAATGATTTTAAACCATGAAGAGCGCAAAGGAGACGAAGAAAGAAATACAATATTCCTTTTTGGCCTTCGTGTCCCTCGTGGTGAAAAAATAAAAGGAGAAAAAATGAAAAAAATTAGCTCCCCCTTTGTCCTTGCCATATTTTTATTGGCCCTGATCATACTGCAGACCCTGTCCCCGGCCCCGGTAAACGCCATCGATGTGACTGTACAGGATTTTTACGGCTATATGAATGAAACCTATGGGGTAAAAATCACGTCCAAGGCTGAGATGGGCAGTGTTGCCAACCCGGTGTTGTTGTCCAAACATGGGATCAGGGCACAGAAGGGCGACCCTGTCGAAATCCATGACCTGGGTGACGGCAAAGTGAAACTGGTGCATCCCAAGACGGGAAAATCGATTATTATAAAACCACCTGTAAAAAAATAGTGGATTTCCTATGGAATCGCCAGCAAAAAGCAAATTCTTATCCTTTTCATGATGGGGCCTGCCAGGTTGAGGTTGACTTTTTGTTTATTATCTTCTCCGTACTCGCCTGCGATTTTGCCGCGAAACTCATTGTCCGGCTGCCGGGTGATGATATTGATGACCCCTGCCTCCGTATTTTTTCCGTATAAGGTCCCCTGGGGGCCGCGCAGAACTTCCACCCGCTCTATATCCAGGAAGGTATCCTCAAAACCTGTGGCCATGAGGATGGGTACGCCGTCCACAAAAAGACCTGTAGAGACGGTTGCGGAATCCAGAAAAGCATGGAGACCGCGCATGGAAGGGCTGTCAAAGCCTGAAGCGCCGTTGTCGAATAAGGTCAGGTTGGGTACAAAATCACTTAACTGCGAGATGGCTTCAATATTAAGCGCCTCAATGTGTTGGGTATTAAACACACTGATGCTCATGGGCACACCCTGAACATCTTCTTCCTGCTTCTGGGCGGTAACTGTTATAGTTTCCAAGGCAGTTTCAGATTGTGTATGGGCCTGAACAGATCCTGCAAAAAAAAGAGTGATGGAAATAAAAATGGTAACAGCAATAAGAGTTCGCATGGTGTTTTTTTCCTGGTTAAAAAATTTGGGAAATTAATTTTTTTGTAATTCCCGGGTGCTGACGTAATGGTAAATTTTTTTATGAAGTCTGCGCATCAATTCAGGCTTCCTGATCTATAAACAACTATGTGATTGCCATTTATGCCGAAGCCTGGCAGATGATATGTCAGGTCAGCCCATGGCTGTTATAAAATATAATTTTAATGACAGCATTGCCTGAAGTCCGTTTTTTATTGTCAGGAGTACCTTTTTTTTTAGAAAATCTAACTTTACTTGTCTAAACCATCTGATTTTTGGATAATCAATTGAAACCGGAAGAATGAATTGTAAAGTTGAAAATATTTGTTGGAATTTTTGAATGTATCGGCAGATTGTGACTAATAACAGCCATGGGCCGCCCTGACCGGCGTGGCCATCGGTATTGTGCTCAAAAAGCCTTACACCTCACCTTACGCCTCCCTGTTCGGGTTCTGCCTCCTGTTCGGGTTGTTGATGAATTTCACCCGGAACCGGACCAAAATGTCGTCGGACACGGTGATCGGGGTGTTTTTATCCTTCTCATGATCACGATTATCACGGTGGCGTCCCTCAAGATCGTGGGGGCCGTGCTGGTGGAGGCCCTGTTCATCATCCCGGCGGCATCGGCCAGGAACATCAGCCGGTTCATGAAAAGCTTTTTCTTTTACTCGGTGGCCTTTTCCACTGCCAGCTGCCTTCTTGGCGTAATCCTGCCCATAGAACTGGAAATTCCGGTTCCTTCTGGCGGGGCAATCATCCTTGTGGCATCAATGTTTTTTCTGATCACAGCGCTCATACGCATGGCTGCAGGCCAGTTCAAAGAAGCGGCCATTATAGTCGTTCTGGACAACATCAATCCGGGTATAAGCCGTGATCCGGTATCAGCTTTATCTCCCTGGTACTGGTGCAGTTTATCAGGACTGCCAAGACAAAATAGACTGCGAACTTACGGCAACTTTTGGATGACCCGGGCTTTATACCGCCCGGGTTGATTTCCAATGGCGCATGCATTGAACAGCAGGTCATAAACTGGACTGAACCCGTGTTCTTCCATCAAGGTTTTGATATGTCTGTCAGAATAGCCATACATGAGCATATTGTCTTTCCGGGGATTTCCATGGGAATTAACAGGTCTTTTCCGCTTTTCACCCTCATCACAATGGGCCACCACAAAGGCAAACACGCCGTTTTTTTTAATAATCCTTGAGACTTCTTTAAAAATCGGGGTGATGTCCTCAAAAATATGGGTTACCCCGGTGCACACGGCATGGTGGGCAAAGCTATCCGGATACGGATAGGGTGTCAGGGAGAGATCATGCTCCTTTAATTCCTGTGCCATCTCTTTTAAACGGCATAACTCAAGCATCTGGTGTGAAAAATCGATCCCGTAGATTTCAAGTCCGGCCTTGAAAAACAACTCAGATGACAGGCCGGTGCCGATACCGATATCTAAAACCCGCTCTTGGGGATTAACAAACCTGTAGGCCATGCCGAATACAATGGCCGGGTCCAGCCATCGGGCCTTCATGGCTTTCTGATCATAGGCATTGGCATGTTGGCTATTAAAAATCTGTTTTATCTTTTCCACTATTTGTTCCTTTTCAGCCGATGTTTATAATATGTGATTTTAAAACCTTATATTTACAGTAACGCCGCAAACCCTGGGATCCCCGTCAAGCCCGATGGTGTGGTTTCCGGAGGTGTTGACCCAGGTCAGGTATTCTTCATCCAGTATATTTTTTGCCCAAAGGTAGACATCAAAGCCCTCCTGCTCATACCCCACCTTAAGGTTCAGGGTTGCGTATGCACATTGACTGGTTTTATTGGCAGAATCTCCGTAGAATTTATCCGTCCCAAAATAGTCCGCCCGGCAGAACAGGCCGTTTAAAAAACGGTATTGCACGCCCAGGTTGTAAGTATACCGGGGCGCATAGGTCAAATCATTTCCGCTGTAATCCTTTTGAATTAAAGCGGTGTTGTCGTCATTCCATACAAGGGCTTTAAAATCATCAAAGGTTGATTTGGTGTACCCGAAACCTGCAAACAGATCCAGGCCCGTCAAAGGCTTTGCCTGCAATTGCAGCTCCAGGCCCTGGGCGTGTGCTTTGGCTGCATTGGTAATGGTTGTGGCCATGGTGTCCGGGTCGGTTTCGGTCACCTGTTTATCTTTTATATCAATATAGAAAACGGACAGATTGGACACCAGACGCCCGGAGCACCAGGCCGTCTTTACGCCTGCCTCGTAATTCCAGGTATATTCGGAGTCATAGGTAAAGGTATCGTCGTTGGGAGAGTTCAGCCAGTTAAAGCCACCCACCAGATACCCTTTGGATGCCGAGACATACCCCATAACGTCCGGAGCAATATCATAGTTGACGGCTATCTTTGGCAGGATTTCATCACAGGTCTGGGAATCGTCATTGGTGATTCCCTGGACATCATCATGCTGGCGGCCATCCATTTTTTGATGGTCAAAGCGAAGACCAGCAGTGATATGAAGCTTTTGCATCGGGGTATAGGTCCCCTGCATGAAAGCGGCCAGGCCCGACGACTCAATGTCGGTGACCGGATGCTTAATCGTCTTTGACATGGAAATCCAGTCATATTGAAAATCAAAGGTGGTGTCTTCGATAAAACCATATACCCCGGCCAGCCATTCAAAGGTGCGCGGCCCGGTGGATGAGATGCGAAGTTCCTGGCTGTACTGGTGTTCATCAATCTTGAAAATATTTAATTTTTGATTTGAGGAACTGTTCCAGGCATCGGCATCGTTTTGTTTATCTAAAGACTGGTCCAGCATACTGGTCACGGACAACACTTCAAAATTATCCGCCTTATATTTAACCCGAAGATTCTGGCTGTTGCTGTCCTGGTCCACATACTCGTCGGTATCTTTTTGAGTCTCAAAACGATCCGTGGCGCAGGGGCCGTCAATGTACCTGAACCCGCCGCCATGGTCATTTTCACTTTGTATATCCGTGATAAAGGCAATGTCCCAGGCAGTTGCCGGGGTCCATCTTAAAGTGACCCGGCCATTGAGATGCTCCCAGTCCATTACCTCATCATCGCCGTCGGCAATATTTGTGAAATACCCATCGGACGTATCAAACTGAAACGCCCCGCCAAAATAGAGGGTGTCCTTGACAATGGGCTGCTTTAAGTTTGCCCCGAAACGGTATGTGCTATCGCTTGCATATTCTGCGGACACGGATGCTTGCGGTTCATTGCCGGGCTGACGGGTGACAATATTGAGAACACCGGACTCGGAATTTCTGCCGTACAGGGTTCCCTGGGGGCCTTTGAGTATCTCAATACGCTCCACGTCAAACAGGGCCGTGTTCTGGGTATAGTGCAACGGATAACTGATATCATCCACGTAAAAACCTGCCGGGGAGTAAATTGCCGATTTAAAAGATGAAATCCCCCTGATCGTCAGAGCATGTTCCACATGGCTTTCTTTGATAAATACATTGGGGGAAAATTTTATCAAATCCACCATGCTTCGAACCGTTCTTTCTTCAAGCTGTGAATCGGAAAAAACATCCATGCTGATGGGCACATCCTGGACATTTTCCTCTTTTTTCCGGGCCGTGACAACCACCTGCTCCAACTGCTGTGTTTCCAGTGCATCCTGGTTTTTTTCAATTTCTTCTTCATTTTGAACTTGTCGGGGTTGTGCAAGAACTGCCGGTATATTCCCAAAAGAAATGGCCACGATAACGAACAACACTGAAATAACTTTCATTCTCATCTCTTTCTCCTTTAACCATTTTAATTTTCACTGGAATCCGGACACATCACATCAAGCAGATGCCCCAGGGTGGTATGGTTGGCACAGGCCAGGTCATTAAGGGACTGTTCCGGCGATTCAAGGGCTATGTGGTCTTTGGTAAGCCGGGCCATGGCCTTTTGGGGGTTCCAGCCCATATATCCGGCAATCAGTGCCACCGGGTAATCCGCGGCACTGCCGTATGGCGGGGATCCGTATGCTTTCAGGGATGCAATACGGCAATTTCTTGCCACCCCGATCAGCTGCTTCATGGGCGACAGGTTGAAACAGCCGCCAATACAGACATACAGGGTTAATACCAGCGAAACTGCCAATGCAATACCGCGCAGGCCCGATTTTTTTAAATTCATGTAGGCCGTTAAAAGCCGCCAGTTCAGCCAGGTGTGGACGAGCATAGCCAGGCAAAAGAGCACGCCGGAATTTAAATGAAGCATCATCCAGTAATGGCGGTTCAACCCCCAGAACTGCCAGGGACAAAAGTGGGCCACCTGGCCTGCCGGTCCGAAGTAAAGAACAATGCTGGTGACCAGCATGATCAGCCCGGAAAAGGCCAGGGTTAATGAGGTTGTTTTTTTGAACACGATTTTTCTCCTCTAATTTTGAAGTTGCATCAGATAGGTAAACCCCAGATCCGTAAGACTTGTGCGGGTAAAACCCTGCCGGGCAAATGCCGTTTCAACCTGGTCCGGTGCCAGGCGCTGGGACAGGGGCGGGCCAAAGGGCTGCTCTTCCTTTTTCAATTCAAGGATGGCCACCTTTGATCCGGCCCTAAGGATGCGATGAAGTTCTTTGCCAAATTGTGTCTCCAGCACGCTTAACCCCATGGCATGCAAAACAGTGAACAGCAGGCAGACGGACACGGAACCATCAGGGAGCGGTATCTCTTTGCGGATGTCGGCGGTCAGGCAGACCAGGTTATCCAATCCTTTTTCCCTGGCCTGTTCTTCCAGCGCCCCGGCACACCCGGGCCAGTGGTCAACCGCGTAAACATTTCCCTTTGGCCCGATCATTTGAGCGGCCCGCAGGCTGTAATCTCCATGGCCGCAGCCAAGGTCTGCCAGGGTATCCCCCGGTCTCAGTTCAAGTACATCAAAAAGTGCGTCGGCATCCTGGATGGCGTAACTGGTCGGGGCACCTGACCGGCCCCTTTTATGATGCCCGTTGGAACGGCAATGGGTGGTTTTCATATAAGATCTCCTGATATTTAGTTAAGCAACTTAATATAATAAATATAAAAATATATGCAGCATCCTGCATATAAATCTCTACCAATCCACAGTATAGCAGTTGCAAGAGATAGATATCTCATGCATAAGTTATAAAGTACATCCTAACTTTTAATCAACTTGATACAGAAGCTTAACTATATTTGCAAGTCTTTTATGATAAAAATTTTATTCCGGCACGAACAAGCTGCGTCCATGTGCCCAAATCTACGGTCAATCAAAGCCCCCCAAATCTGTTCTGCCCGAAAAGTCCGAAAAAAAACTGTTGACAACAAGATTAAGCCACTTTACTATTTTGCCCATGGAAGATAAAAGAGAACTGAT
Source organism: uncultured Desulfobacter sp. (assembly GCF_963665355.1). Classification (GTDB taxonomy): domain Bacteria; phylum Desulfobacterota; class Desulfobacteria; order Desulfobacterales; family Desulfobacteraceae; genus Desulfobacter. Next base: position 30,147 of record NZ_OY762229.1, on the reverse strand, counting down.
AAGAGATACGGTCCGTGAGTTGTTGCGTATCGCTGCCATGTACCAGCGCATTGAGCAGATGCCCATCCCGGTGGGCAACGACGGCGACCAGGTCTCGACCCGGGAAGCCCACATGATCCAGGCCGTGGGAGAGGGCCGGGATCTAAGCGTCACCCAGCTGGCCGACCACTTTGGCATCACCAAGAGCGGCGCATCCCAGATGGTTAAAAAACTTGAGAACAAAGGCTATCTTTTAAAACGGCAGTCACCGCACAGCAACAAGGAGTTTGTGCTTTCCTTGACCGATCTGGGCCAAAAGGTTTTCCGGATCCATGAACAGCTTCACGGCAAGGATTTCAACACCTTGATTGACGGCCTTGAATCCTTTTCCATCTCCCAGATCGCCACTCTTTCCGTATTGATGGAATCCATCGGCACAATCATGGAAAAACGCTTGTCCACCCGGGACCAGGAGAATACGGGGAAATAACGGCGGCATATTTTTTTGCGCTAAAGGTTAAGTTGCTTAACTTTTTTAAACCGGAGTTAAAATGAAACATCTAAAAAACCGCATTATTGATTTTTCTGTCACCCACCACAGGCTGGTACTGGGATGCACCCTACTGATCACCCTTGCCGCATCTGCCTTTTTTCCCATGGTTAAAATGGACACAGATCCGGAAAACATGCTTGAAAAAAATGAACCGGCCCGGGTGTTTCACAATGAGGCAAAAAAAAGTTTTAATTTAAGCGATACCGTGGTGATCGGGGTGATCAACGAAGAGGACCCTGACGGGGTGTTCAACCCCCAGAGTCTGGGACATATTTATGAATTGACTCAATTTGCCAAAACACTGCAATGGCCTGATAAAAAAAAACCGGGGTACATATCCGGGGTGATTGAAGCGGACATGGTGGCCCCGTCCATGGTGGACCACATGAGCCGACAAGGCCCCGGGACCATCAAATTTGAGTGGCTCATGGCAAAACCGCCGGCTACCCGGGCCAAAGCCGTAGAGATCCGGGACAAGGCTTTGTCCAATCCCCTTCTTAGAGGCCACCTGATTTCCCGGGATGGCCGGGCCCTGTGTATTTACCTGCCCCTGACCGACAAGCTGCTAAGCTACCGGGTGTACAAGGCCCTTGAGAAAAAAATATCAGAATTCCAGGGCAGCGAGCAGTTTCATATCACAGGACTTCCTGTGGCCGAAGGTGCCGTGGGTGTTGAAATGTTCACCCAGATGGAAACGGCCTGCCCCCTTTCCATGGCAGTTATTTTTTCCCTTCTTTTTATTTTTTTCAGAAAATGGCGGATCATCATCCTGCCCATGATCATTGCAACGGTTTCCATCATCCTTGCCATGGGCATGATGATTGCCTTTGGGTTCCCGGTTCATATTTTAAGCTCCATGCTTCCTATTTTTCTGATGTCCATTGCCATGGTGGACAGTGTACATGTCCTGTCCGGCTTTTTTGATGTCTATACCCCTGAAAAAGGACGGCAGAAAACCATATGTGAGGTGATGTCCACCCTGTTCACCCCCATGCTTTATACCTCCCTGACCACGGCGGCGGGTTTTCTCTCACTGACTCTGGCCCCCATCCCCCCGGCACGGGTGTTCGGCCTTTTTTTAAGCATCGGGGTGATGATTGCATGGGGGATCACCATACTCTTTGTCCCGGCCTGTATCATGATGATGCCTGAAAAGGCTTTTGCCGGCTTCGGCCTGTCTGCCAAGGACAAACGGCAAAGCCTGCTTGTGGGGCCCCTTGCCGCCCTGGGCCGTTTGACCCTCAACCATGCAGCATCGGTTCTTGGGGTTCTGGCCTTGACGACCATGGTCTCCATTTGGGGCATCAGCCAGATACGGATCAATGATAATTATGCCAAACGATTCGATCGGACCCATCCCATCCGCCAGGCCGATATTGCTTTAAACAAGCACTTTGCAGGCACCTACACGGCCTACCTGGTGCTGGAAGGTCCCGAACGTAAACGCCCTGATGAAGGCCAGATTCAAGATCTTGCCACACGGCTTGGGCAATTTGCCCGGTCCATTGAAGACCAGTTTCCCAACGCCCCGGATCTTGCTGCTGTTGTGGCTGACAATCTTTTAGCCATTGCACATGAATCCGGCGATTATTATGAGGCGTTTTCAGGCAATGTAACGGGCCATCTTCAAAAAATGAAAGAAAATGCGGTCCAAGAAGACCTGTTCACCCTGGAAGAACTTCAGGCCTTTTTCGATCTGGAAAAGGAGAAAAGCAAACCATTTAAGCGCCCGGAAATACTTACCTATATGGCGACTCTGCAGGCCCACCTGGAAAAGACCGGCCTGATCGGCAAGGCAAGCTCCGTGGCCGATGTGGTGCGCAAGGTCAACCAGGAACTCACCGACGGCCGCCCTGAAAGCTATGCCGTCCCCCAAGGCGCCCAAAGTATCTTTGAATGCTACTTTCAATACCAGCAAAGCCACAGGCCCAACGATTTATGGCACATGGTCACCCCGGACTATACCCGGGCCAATATCTATCTGCAGTTCCCCACAGGGGACAGCATCAACACAAAAGCTTTGGTTGACGAAGTAAACGCCTATGTCAAGGGCCACCCCATGCCTGCCGGATTAACCTACAGGTTTGCAGGGCTTCACTATATCAACCTGGTACTTGAAGGCAAGCTGGTATGGGGCTTTTTAAAATCTTTTGCAGGAAGCTTTTTTATTGTTTTTATCATGATGTCATACCTGTTTGGTTCCATGCTCTGGGGCGTGTTGTGCATGGTGCCGCTGACCATCACCCTGGCCGCCATTTACGGGGTGACAGGACTGGTCGGGAAAGATTACGACCTTCCCATTGCCGTGCTCAGCGCCTTGTCCATCGGCATGGCCGTGGATTTTGCCATCCATTTTCTGGAACGGGCCAGGACCGCATACAAAGAAACCGGCAACTGGGCCCGGGTGGTCAGCTACATGTTTGATGAACCGGCCCGGGCCATTACCAGAAACGTTCTTGTCATTGCCATTGGTTTTCTGCCGCTGCTTTCCGCATCCCTTGTGCCATACAAGACAACCGGCATCATGCTGTTCATGATTCTGTCGTGCTCGGGCTTGGTCACACTTTTTGTCCTGCCCGCCATATTGACCGTGGGGGAAAAGATATTTTTCCAATCACTTTCCCCCAGACAGGTTTTAAAAGGAGACAAAAAATGAAAAAAACCATCACCACCATGATCTGTGTTCTGCTGCCCGCCCTTTTGTTTGCAGAACCGTCTGCCATGACAGTGGCGCAGATCGTAGAAAAGGCCAACCACGCCGCCCTTTACCAGGGTCAGGACACCAAAGGAACCGTAACAATGCAGATCAAAGACCGCCAGGGCCGCACCCGCAGCCGCTCCTTTAATATTTTAAGAAAAAATATAGGCACCACAGACCGGGACCAGCTCTATTTTACCTATTTCAAGACTCCGGCAGACTTACGCAAAATGGTGTTTATGGTGCACAAACATGCCGCCCCTGACATGGACGATGACCGCTGGCTTTACATGCCGGGCCTTGATCTGGTCAAACGCATCGCTGCAGGGGACAAACGCACAAGTTTTGCAGGATCAGACTTCTTATATGAAGATATCTCGGGCCGCAGCCCCGAGGAAGACCGGCACGAACTGATTGAAACGACGCAAAGGTTTTATAAAATTAAAAGCACACCCCAAAACCCGGACAGTGTTGAGTTTGAATACTATATCTCATTTATTGACAGGCAAACCTTTATGCCTGTGAAAATGCAGTTTTACAAAAGGGCTGACCAGTGCACCCGGCAGATTGAGGTGTTAAAAATTGAAAACATTGAAACAGAACAGAACAATCAGGCAACAGTTTACCCCACGGCCGTGCTGACCGAAGCCAGAAATTTTGAAACCGGCAGCCGGACCACCATGGCATTTTCCCATATCCGTTACAACACCGGTTTAAGCGATGACCTTTTTACCGAACGTTATCTGCGCAGGCCCCCCAGAGATGTTATCCGTTAGGCAGGTATCACATAAAAGACGGCTGCCTGTCTTTTTGATCTGGGCCGGTTTGGTATACGGCACCCTTTTCTCCCTCAATGCCGGGGCCCAGACTATATTCAAGTCCTTTTCCCCGGTGGAGTTCAACGGGTTTGCCGAAGTCCGGGCCGGATGCCGGATCCAGGATGATCCCCACGAAGACCAGGCATCTGTCATGGAGTCCCGGATCCAGGCTGAACTGTTTACCTATACCTCGTGGGCACAGTTCAAATACAAAGGCGATATCCGGGCCGACGGAATAACAGACAAATGGGCGTATGACACCCGGGAAGCCTGGATGTTTGTCCGGCCATCGGACGCGGTGGATATAAAAATCGGCCGCCAGATCCTGACCTGGGGCACCGGTGACCTTGTTTTTCTAAACGACTTGTTCCCCAAGGACTGGCAGTCCTTTTTCATCGGCCGGGACAATGAGTACCTCAAAGCCCCGTCCGATGCCGTAAAATTAAGTTTTTTCAGTGCCCTTGCAAACATTGACCTGGTCTATACCCCCCAGTTTGATCCGGACCGGTACATTACAGGGCAATATCTTTCCCACTGGGACGGCAGCGATTTGACAGGCCGGGATAACCTATCCTGCACCCTGACCCCGGACCAGTGGTTTAAAGACGATGAACTGGCCCTGCGTCTTTATAGAACTGTCCACAGTTATGAGCTTGCGGTATACGGCTACCATGGATTCTGGAAACAGCCGTCAGGCCAGTCCGCTTCGGGAGAAGATTTTTTTCCCCAATTGTCGGTCTACGGGTTCAGTGCCCGGGGAAATGTCAGACGCGGCATCGGCAACATCGAGTTTGCCTGGTACAGGTCTGATCAGGATCTTTGCGGCACCAACCCGTTCATTAACAACAGCGAACTTAGATACCTGGTCGGCTACAACCAGGACCTGGCGGCAAATTTTAATGCAGGCCTGCAATACTATATTGAACAGATCCTTGAATATGACAATTATGCTGCAGGCCTTCCCCGGGGAACAGCCGCCCGGGACCGGTTCAGGCATGTCATCACCCTGCAGTTGACAAAACTGCTGATGAACCAGAACCTTGAACTGTCTTTAAGCGCCTGGCTGTCCCCCAGTGACCGGGATGCATACCTGAAACCAAAGATAAAATATAAATTCAGCGACGCCCTCGTGGTTGAAGCCGGGGCCAATATCTTCACCGGCAGGCATGCATACACTTTCTTCGGCCAGCTTGAAGACAATACCAATGTCTATACGGCCGTTCGATACAGTTTTTGAAACAATCAAAGCCGGGCAGCTTGTGTCAGGGCCAGCAGATCAATTATCATACAAAGTAGCCTGTCCATTGTTCATGACGATTCGGCTTTTTTATTTAATGGATAAAGATTTGCGGTAGGCCGACGGCCGGATACCATACGCTTTAAGGAAAGATGCGGCAAAATGGCTTGAACTGCAAAATCCTGATTCATAAGCGATCCATGTCAAATCCGCCGGGTTTTCTTCCATCAGCATACGGGCGTAGGCCAGGCGCTCCTTTCGCAGATATTCAAATACCGTACAGCCAAACATGGCCTTAAATCCTTTGTTAAGCTGGGTGTGGCTCATCCCCGCCTGTCCGGCCAGTTCCCTTAAAGACGGCGGGAATTGACGGTTTTCAACCAGTAGATCCCTGGCCCGGTAAATTCGCTCCGTCTCTTCAGGGTCTATGGTGGAATTACGCCCGGGAAAACCATCGGTCCGGAAGACCTGCTCCAATCTTAAGGCAATGAGTTCAAGCGCTTTGCTTTCCAGATAGATGTTGCCCACCCTGCCTTTGTGGGGATTATTCAAAATCTGGTAAACTGCGGTTTTCATCTGGGCTGTCATGATGTGGTCGGCATAAAACCTGCGGTTTTCAGGGAAGTTTTCCGGCAAATCACCATATTGTACATCCCGCATAAGCCCGGGCCGAATGTGATCCGGCCGAATGTAATCCGGGCAAATCCGCTTCAATAAAAAATCAGGAGATATGTGTATGGCAAGGGCCAGCACTTCCTGTTGCCCTTTGATTTTCCGTTCAACAAACCGGTCGTTAAAGAAATAGGCAGATGACCGGTCCGGTACCATTGGGACTGAATAGGGCATGGATGAGCCTTGGGAAAAACACTGCCCTTTAAGACAAAATCCAAAAGTGAAAAAAGGCTTTTCCAATGTAAACCGGGCCATGTAATCTTCGTCAAACCGGCATCTGCATATGCCTAAGTCCAGACCTTTACATATGGCAAAAGATGAAAAATGACCGCGTCCTTTCTGCCTGGGCAAGGGGCGGATCACTTCATTTGAATACACGCTTTCATCTTCAGGCATAAAGGCCTTGAAATCAACATAGTTGCCTTTATGGTCTTTTATCAGAATTTGAGACAGCACACATGACTTCCTTTTATCTTCAGTTCTTACCAAGAAAACATTGTAAATCAAGACAGTCTTATTTTGTCAATATAATATTTTTACGCATGCCTTATTTTTACGCAAATGCTCTCATTTTACGCAGATGATATTATTTCAAGGACGAACAGGGTTAAAAACGGGCTTGATACAAAAAATACTTAAAACTTTTTCTAAAGGGAAAAATTATATGGCACACCCCATTCATTCGCCCAATTCCCCGTACCCGCCCCTTGGGTTCCTGTTTGACGCCGTGGTGGCCCCGGTAAAGCTTGCTGTCATGGAAACTGCCCTTGAGCTGGATATGGCCCATATCCTTTCCACCACCTCAAAGGTGGATGAAATTGCCGAAAAAGCAGGCATACAGACTGGTACTGCAGGGCTTGTATGTTTCCTGGATGCCATGGTCGCAATCGGTTTGGCAAACAAGGAAAATGACCTGTACACCAACACAGATACCGGCACCCATTTTTTTGACAAACAAAGCCCTGTTTATCTGGGTCGTTACATTCCAAACATGAAAGAGCTGGTGCAAAAGAACCTGGCCGACATGGCAGAAATCATAAAAACCGGCATCCTGGATACTTCGCAAATCCGGACCTGGGAAAACGAATCCCGCTGGATAAGCGCCGCGGCCCATCTGGCAACCGGCCAGCGTGCAGGGATAGCTGCCGTTTATGCGGATCTTGTACAAGAGCTTCCAGGGTCCGACAACATAAAAAAAATTCTTGATTTAGGCGGAGGCCCAGGACTGATCGGGGCTGAAATTCTTGGCCGTATCCCTGGGGCCACCGGGGTGCTCATTGATTTACCGGCCGTCATCGGCACTGCCAGGCAACAGATCGAACAACAAGGAATGACCGACAGGATCTCCTTTATTGCCGGGGACTACAACAAGACGGATTTAGGCTGCGGCTATGACCTGATCTGGGCCAGCCATAACCTGTACTTTGTCAAGGACAGGGTGTCTTTTTTTAAACGTGTCAAAGCTGCTTTGGCAGACAACGGGCGCTTTGCCTGCCTCCATGAAGGGTTGGTCCGTGAGCAGACCGCGCCGTGCGATATTGTTCTGATGCGCCTTTCCAGTGCCCTTGAAAGCGTAAATGCCCCGGGTGGGCACGCTTATACCTTTAATAAGGGAGAAATCGCCTCTTATCTGGAACAGGCCGGATTTAAACAGATTGATTCAAGGATGGTCCTTTTGCCCAGTGGAGAGGCTGAATTTGTAACAGCAAGTTAAGCAGCCGTATCCAGGTTGAATTGATCATATTTTCAAAAAGGAGAGAAGGACACATGTGGAATCAGACAAAAGCAAATCATTTGCAACCCGGCAGAATAGTATGCCTTGTTTATACCATTGCAATCGTCACCTGCCTGTTGGGCGGACCGGTATGGGCAAAGGATGGCAACGAGGCGTCGTCAAACATCCAACTTGGCGACATAACGGTTACAGCCACCAAAATATCCACCCAGGTGGACAAAATACCTACCAATATCAGCGTTATTTCTCGTGAAGAACTGAAAAAACTTCCAGGCCATTACAATGCCCTTACCGTGCTTGAGCAAGCAAACATTGCTGGGCTGTTTTTTTCCAGCAATGTCTTTGGCGGCGGAAGTGCCAGCACCTCAATGAGCACCAGGGGCAGTGAAGCCTCAAGCTGGGGCATGAAGGTTATGATCAATGGGATTGAGCTGAACCGGGCAAACGGGAATATATCAGCCGGTCGCCTGGCCGTACACGATATAGAGCGAATTGAGATCACCAAAACCCCCTCGGCCGAGTATGGAGACCAGGCCATCGGCGGGGTTGTCAATATTATTACCAGAGCAGCAGAACAACCCGTGGAAGGAAAGGCCGGTATTGCTTTTACAAGCCTTGGGGGCGGCAATGGTTACAGCGTGATCAACGGTACCCAGGACAAATGGGAATACTATATTGATGCCTCTGCCCAACGGGAAGATACATACCAGGATAAAGGATTCCAGGACGGCAATAATTTTTATACCCGGGTGGGCTATGAACTCAACAACGACGCACAATTGACCTTCCACGGCTCCTATAGTGACGCAAAAGGCCTTTATGCCGCAAGCCTGACCCGGGATCAATTCGATGAAGATCCGTCCCAGAATCCCAATGCAGGTGCTGATTATGACTATGAATCCGAAGATATTCTGGGTGCCCTGGTCTATGAACAGCAATTGGGCGTTCATGAACTCATGGCAAAAATGGAATTCCAAAACTGCGATTACAAGCTTTTCTGGGGTCATTTAACCCACATGGATTCCATGCAGGTGCATCCGGAAGCCAGCATGACATTCAACCATGATATTTCCGGCATGGCAAACAAACTGGTGATCGGCGGTGAGTATCGATACCATGATTACGACGTGAACAGATATACGGCATCAAGCTTTAATGAAATAACCGCCGTTAACCAGGATTTCACCAGAAAAGATATCAGTTATGCCGGGTATCTGCAGGACGAGTTGCGTGTTACGGCTGCGCTCACAATTACCGCAGGTATTCGGTATGATTTTTTTGACCTGGAGCAGGAAGCCCATATCGCCTCCAGTAACTCCTGGGACCAGGAAAAAGGCAGTGTAAGTCCCAAGCTTGGCTTTACATATCAGGTTTGCGATGAGGTAAATCTGTTTGCAGGATATAACAGCGGCATTAAAAGCCCGGTCAGATTACCGGTCTACTATACAAACGGCCAACTGGACCCGGAAAAACTTCAGGCCTATGAACTGGGCATCCGCGGCAATATACCCTCTTGGCTCAACTACAATCTGGCTTTTTTCTGGCAAACCGTAAAAGACAAGTTTGTTCTGCCCAGTGCCGACTGGACAGCCGCATATGAAAACGCCGGGGAAACCAGTTCAAAAGGCGTTGAAATGGGTATCGGCCTGAAACTGCCCCATGGCGTTTACACGTCAGCCAATTTTACCTACCAGGAAGCCAAATTTGAAGAGTTTGTCAGCATGGGGGTTGATTATGCAGGAAATAAACTGACCGGCGTACCGGATATGATATTTGCCTTTACACTGGGCTACCGGAATGAACGTTTCGGAGATATTTCATTGAACCCCGTGTACACCGGCAGGCAGTATTTCAACTATGCCAACACCAGTGAAGAAGACGGTTACTGGGTACTGAACGCCAGATATTTAAAAAAATTCGGGCGTGTTGAACTCTATCTTGCAGCAAACAACCTGTTTGATGAAAGTGCTGTGGGATACGGCAGCGGCAACCCCGGAAGCGAGGCCTTGTATCCCATATCCGGATTCAACACCATGCTTGGTATGAATGTCAGTTTTTAATTTTTTACTTAAGGAGAACACCACGATGTATATTAACACCCGAGCAATACGAACAATAATTATCATAATCAGTATGTCTGTCTTCATGATCGCCCAGGCCGGCACCCAAACGCCAAATGATATTCTGGCTGACTGGCAGGGGACTTTTATAAACAGAAGCTTTGTAAATGAAAAAACCGAAATGGATACGGTTTACCGGAAAGTCGCGGTTGAAGCCCAAAAACAAGGCAAACGATATACAGCCGGGCAGGTGAAACAATATTTCAGGGAAATGGGCCCCACAAGCTTTGACAAACTGTCAATAACCGGCGATACAATCAGATTCTATAGTAAGGGAGGCAAAGAAGTTACACACCAATATAAAGCACTTGGCACCGTTCCGGACATCTATGGCGACTACAAGTTTGAATGGTATTCATTCCAAGCAAAAGAAAAAGGAGTTGAGGATTCCGAATACAGATATGTTATTCTGCTCAAAATTCATGAGCACAAGAACGGCCAGCCCCATTTCCATATCAGATACGGTAACAAAGGGGTTAAGGAACTGACTGGTCTGGGCGGAATGAAAAACTGGTGGCCCACTATGGTCAGGCCTGATTTTGACATACCCACCTATATAAACAACGTTAACCCTAAAATGATGGTTAAAGTGCTGCCATAAAAAACTGGTATTAGATTTAAATCAAAAAAAGCCGATCCATCCAATGGGAAAGATCAGCTTTTTCAAACACTTTGGGAAAGCACATGTTGGCGGTTTTCAGCGTGGTGCCAAGGGTCACGGCATGGGAGCTGGCAAGCGCATGGGTGGATAAAATGTCATCCACGGACAGTTCAGTGTCACTTCAGTCACTTGTCAAAAAAACCAGAAAAATTTCCATCCACTTTTTCAATATATTCAAATAATTTTTTGTCTTCATTAACCGTATGATTTAAAAACCACTCTCTTAAAAACATAATGAATCGACTCATATTGTCAGTTGAATCTATTACTTTAAAGCCTTGATAATTTAATTGCTCGATAAGTTCTATATGTAATTGCATGTGATGCACTAAATCTGGATAATCAACTAAAAGCATAATATTTTCTTCGCTTTTGAAGTGAAATCGTGCGTATTTGTCCAGCTCGGAAAGATGCGTTTTAACTAGGCCTTTCTCTAAGAAAAAATCATGGTTCAAGGCCAATCTGTTTATAAGTTTCAAAAAATATTTATGCTGGAAGTCGATTTCTGTAATACCAACATCATACTTTGAACTCCAATTAATTTTTTCAATCATAATGCGACTATGAGTATTTTGAGCCTATCAGTTTTAATCATATAAATACGTTCTCACAAGTTTGAGAATCAAAAAGACTAAAGGTATACTGACTGTCAGCTGGATGGCAAGGGCGAATTTAAACTGCTGGGTTTATTTTTTTAACGCAGCCTTTTGATAACTTATTGCCTTTGTATGTCAAAGGCAGTGCGCTTTTAAGCACTGCCTTTTTGATTCGATTGAAATATAAATGCGATATTTTATCAATCAACTTTGTCCATGGGATATTTTGCCCCCTTCCAGGCAAAAATTCCGCCAGTGTAACGATATACGTTCTTATATCCTAACTTCACAGCCCAGGCCGCACCGTTATGGCTTCTCGTACATTTTACAAAGCCGCAGTAAATTACAATGACTTTATTTTTATCCGGCCCCAGTAATTTTTCATAGTCTGCCTGGGTTTTGCCGGCTGTTTCCTTTGTATCCCACTCATTCATATCAGGGATTGGGAATAAAAACTGCACAGCGCCCGGAAGGTGATTTTTCTTGTAGCTCTCCTCATAGGGCATGGTGTCTACAATGACCATGTCTTTCCCTGAATCAATCCATTGTTTGAGTTCATCCGTGGTTACCAGATCATAGTTGCCTCTTTGTACTTCCCGGACCAGTTTAACGGCACCCGTTTCTTTCTCCACTTCCTTTTCAAACTTATCATCAAATAACGCAAAAGCCGGTGTAGCAAATGCCATCAGTACACATGTTACAATTAACAGCTTTGAAATTCGTCCGACGCTTTTCATAGTAAATTCTCCCTGGTTTGTTTATGTTTTAAAAATTGAAGGTACTGCATGATGGATTTCGGTTGAATATTGTTCCATTTCCGCCATCCAAAAGCAAACACTACCTGGACCATCATAAAAAGATCCCTGTAGAAAGCCTGCCTTAAGCCATGAAACGCTTTGGCTTCAGGGTCTCCCGGGCTGAAACAGCCGCAGTCCACATCAAGCCCCATGGCCATTCCGTATCCAAGAATCAGCAGAAACAGAATCAACAATCCTAAAATGGCGGCGAGACTGCCTCTGATATCAAACAAAATGCCGATTCCGGCAACGACCTCAAGAAGAGGCAGCAACACAGCAACCGGCATGAGCATTATCTCTGGTACAATCCCATAGGCATCTATCAAAATGGCGAAAATTTGTGGCTCAATCAGCTTTGTTGTCCCGGCATAAATAAAAACCGTTCCCAAAACCCATCGGCATAAAAAATATATCCAACTTGGAATTTTCATCAATTTAAAAAATGAACATATTTGATTTTGTGATACTTCCTTCTTTGATGGAAGAAGGATTATATTTTATTCAATTCAGAATTGCCGGCAACGCCGCAGATGGCTGACGTTGCCGGCAGACACTAAATCATTTCTGCTATCTCTTTTCCATAGGCCTGGGCTGTTTCAACGCCGTCTTCGACCCAGGATGCCTTGATCATCAAAGGGCCGGATGCCATTTTCATCTTAAAAATATAGTTCATTGTATCAAATATTCTTTTATTGGCCTCTCCACTCCAACCGTACGCACCAAAGGCCCCCCCGGGCTTGTCCTTCAGTTGTGCACGCTCGGCCATGAATAAAACCTGTTTCATGGAAGACAGCATTTCTCCATGGTAGGTGGGAGAACCGAATACATAAGCATCGAATCCTTCCAGGTCTTTTTCACTGTCTATCTGCGTGGCGGTTTTAATCTGCACCTGATGCCCTGCCTGACGAGCGCCTTCAGCGATTAATTCCGCGATTCCCTTTGTTTCATCTACTCTGGATGAATAAACAATAAGTATGGTTCCCATTTTTTTATTCCTGTTTTATTGTCAGTTACATTTATCCGGCTGATGGGTGTAAAATCAAAACCATAATAAGGTAATATAAATTCATAAGACAGCCAAGAAAATTATTTGCTGTCTTATTTTGGGTCTTGATAAAAATGAAAAAATCTGGAATCCTACATTTTTTTTATGGACTTTTTTTGTTTTAGAGGCTGTATTAGGCATATCAGAAACAAGGTGTACAGGAACTTATGGGCTTATTAAAATTAAAGGGATTTCCCGGAACCGGCAGTTTTCCCCATGGGGTTCATCCTCCGGATAATAAAGAGTTGTCCGCCAACATGGCTGTGGAAGTGATGGAAACACCCAGGACGGTGACGCTGCCGCTGCTTCAGCATCTTGGGGTGCCCAGCAAGCAGATGGTCAAGTCTGGAGAAACGGTTGGTTACGGGCAGATGGTTGGCAAGGGAGAGGCCTTTGTTTCAGCATGTCTTCACTCTCCAATTGCCGGAAAAGTTAAAAGAAATGTAATGGTGACCATGCCCAACGGCAGGCGTGTCGACGCCATCACCATTGAAGCCGAAGGGGAGCAGACCCCGCCGGAAAGAATCTGGGAAGAGGTGAAGTTCACCCCATGGCCCATGGACGGATTTTCAGAATTTGCGCCTATGGACATTGTGAAAAAGATTCAGGAATCCGGCATTGTCGGCCTGGGCGGTGCCGCATTTCCCACCCACGTCAAAGTGATGCCCAATGATACCCGGGTGATTGATACCCTGATCGTGAACGGATGTGAATGCGAGCCGTACCTGACCTGTGACTACAGACTTATGGTTGAGGCACCACAGGTTGTTGTGACCGGCGCGCTTTTGACGGGCAGAACTGTCTCAGCCAGGGAAATCGTCATTTGTGTCGAGGACAATAAACCTGAGGCAATACGGCGCCTCCAGGAAGCGGCCCAGAAGACTGCGGTGAAGATTGCCGTGCTCAAGACCAAATACCCCCAGGGCAGTGAAAAGCAGCTTGTCAAAGCCGTGGTGGGTCTCAATATCCCCCTGGGGGGACTTCCGGCTGATGCGGGCGTTGCCGTAAGCAACGTGCAGACCATGGCCGCAGTGGCCCGTTCCATTATCAAGGACACGCCCCTCACACACAGGGTGATCACCGTTTCCGGACGCGGCATCTGTAACCCGAAAAATCTTTTTGTGCCCATCGGCATCTCTTTGGCCGAGGTGGTCGATTTCTGCGGGGGGCTTACGCCCAGCGCGGCCCGGATCATCTCCGGGGGCCCCATGATGGGATTTTCATTTTCAGATCTTAGTGCTCCCGTAACCAAGGGTACATCTGGGCTGACGGTGCTCACCCATGATGACATCCGCAAGGCGGATGAAACCAATTGCGTAAGATGCGGGCGCTGTGTGGATGCCTGTCCCATGAACCTTGTGCCCACGAGACTGGCCTTGGCTGCCCGGTATAAAAACCCGGAACTTGCCGCCCAGTACCATATCCGGGCCTGTGTTGAATGCGGGAGCTGTTCCTATGTATGTCCTGCAAAGCTGAACCTGGTCCAGCTGATTCGTGAGGGCAAGGTGCAGTTGAACGCCTGGGAACGCCGCTGATTTCCGATCTTATAAAGACCTCTGGAAGCGGCGTTATGCTGTTGCTGCAGGCCCCTTGAAGGATAAAAGAACTGATCCGGTGAACCCCGGATTGATTTGAAAATACAGAAATTAATTGTTACAAGGAACAAAACGTGTCAAACACAACCAGACAGATAGATTCAGCCATGTCGCCCGGAGGCGGGCCAGGGCGAAAGCCGCCCTTCATCAGCGTGGCCCCGTCCCCGCATATTTCGGACAGCCGGGTCAGCACACGCAGGATGATGGTCGATGTAATCCTTGGACTGTCACCTGCCATTGTCGTCTCTCTTTATTTATTTCGGTTCTATGCCCTTAAACAGCTTGTTGTCTGTGTGGCTGCCTGCCTTGCGGCGGAATATATTTTTGTCCGCATGAGGGGGAAATCTTTTACTTTGAAAGATTGTTCCGCCATAGTCACCGGCGTCATTTTAGGCCTTTCCATGCCGGGGTCAGCTCCCTGGTTTGTGGGGGCACTGGCTTCGGTGGTGGGTATCGGAATCGGCAAGGTCATCTTCGGCGGCGTGGGCATGAACATATTCAACCCTGCCATGGTGGGAAGGGCTTTTGTCATGATTGCCTTTGCCCAGCTCATGGGGGCCGGTGCCTATGAAAATGTAACAGGACTTGTGGATGCCGTGTCCGGGGCAACACCTTTGAGTGCATTGAAATTCAACGGTGTTTCAACCGGAATTAAGCCGTTGTTTCTGGGCGTTACCAACGGGTCCGTGGGTGAGGTCAGTGCCCTTGCATGTATCATCGGCGGGCTCTACCTGATTTACAGAAAGACCGCTTCCTGGCAGATCCCTGTGAGCATTATTGCAACCGTTGCTGTGATTGCGGGCATTGTGGACCTGGCAGGAGGATACCAGGGACTGTTCCTGCTGCACCATCTGTTTGCAGGCGCGCTGATGTTCGGTGCCTTTTTCATTGCCACGGATCCTGTGACATCTCCGTTAACTGCTAAAGGAAAAGTGCTCTTCGGTGTGGGTACCGGGTGCCTGATCATGGTGATCCGCCTGCTTTCCGGTTATCCGGAGGGCGTGATGTTTGCCGTTCTGATGATGAATGCCATGACCCCGCTGATCAACCGCTGGACCATTCCAGCGCCCGTGGGACAAAGGGAGGCCAGATAACATGTCATTGAAAAACAGTAACCTGGCCCAGGCCTGGCTGGTTCTTTTGCTTGCCACCCTGTTCGGCACGGCCCTTGCCGGTATACAGGTTAAACTTGGGCCTGTGATTGAGGCCAACAAGGTCAAAGAGACCAAGGAAAAAATCCCGGCACTGGTGCTTGGAGAGGCTCTGGCTGCCGAACTTGCCGCCGACAACCAGTCGTTGACCATCAAATCACGGGTCATTGAAGTAAAGAAAAACGAAACCACAAAATACTACACTGTTTATGATGCCTGGCTGCCCGACGGAAAGATGGCCGGTCATGTGGTCAAAGCCGACGGCCAGGGGTATGCGGATAAAATTGAGCTGCTGCTGGGTTTTGATGCCCAAGGCAAGAGCATTACAGGGCTTTTTGTCCTGGACCAGAAAGAGACACCCGGCCTGGGTGCCAAGATCCTGGAAGACTCCTGGCGCGGCCAGTTCAAGGAAAAATCCACGGATAAAGCCCTTTCCGTTGTTAAAGGCGGCGGGGCCAAGGAAGATCAGATTGACGCCATTTCCGGTGCCACCATCTCTTCAAGAAGCGTGACCGGCATTGTGAATACCACCGTCGCCAATGTCGCTTCCCAGCTTCAGGTCACTGGAGACTCTGCTGAAGGCGCCTCCACTGAGGGATCGATTGACAGCACTGATAATGATAAAACCCCGGCGGTTCAAAACGAGGAACCCAATAAGAATGAGGAGCGTTCCTGATGGCTGATCAACCTACAGCAATGGAGAGATTTGTACAGGGGATTCTGCCCGAGAATCCGGTTTACCGGCAGCTTCTTGGTCTGTGCGCCACCCTGGCTGTTACCAATGGTATGAAACCGGCGCTGACCATGGCCGTTTGCGTGGCCTTTGTTCTTGTGTGCGCCAATGTCGTGATCAGCCTGATTCGTGACCTGTTGAAACCACATCTGCGCATCGTGGTCTTTACCCTGACCATCGCCACCTTTGTAACCGTGGCAGACAGGATGCTGGCCGCCTATATGTTCCAGATGAGTAAAACCCTTGGCCCCTATATTCCTTTGATTATTGTGAACTGCCTGATCATCTGTCGTTGCGAGGTATGTGCCTCCAAGCAGAACGTGGTGGTTGCAACTGCTGATGCCCTGGGCCAGTCCATCGGGTTCGGTCTGGCCCTGGCCAGTATTGCCGCCATCCGTGAAATTTTGGGTACGGGTATGATCATGGGATTCAGGGTTCTGCCGGCCTGCTGGCCGGACTGGGTCATCATGGTATTGCCTCCCGGCGCATTTATCACACTGGGGCTCCTGCTGGGGCTGGTGAACTATATCGATTTTAAACGGGAACAAGCCCGTAAACAAAATTAGATGAAAATTTATAATATATTGAGGCGGATCTAATGGACTATTTTGTGGATATCCTGCTGATTGCCCTGTCAGCATCGATAATTAACAACTTTATATTTTATTACTTTGTGGGTATCTGCCCGTTTGTGGGCGTCTCCAAAAAGGTGGACATGGCATTCGGCATGGGGTGCGCCGTGACCTTTGTCATGAGTATTGCAGCGTTCCTCTCCTGGGGCATCACCGTGTTCGTACTGATTCCGGGGGCGCCTGTCTCAACCTGGGTGGCAAGTTTTTTTACCACGCCCGAGGTGGCGGCCCAGATTGACCTGACGGTATTGAGCTACATTGTGTACATTTTTGCCATTGCCTCTTCGGTTCAGTTTGTGGAGATGTATGTCAGAAAGTTTTTTCCGCCGCTTTACCAGTCCTTCGGGGTGTTTCTGCCTCTGATTACCACCAACTGCGCCATTCTCTTTGCCTGTCTGACCATCATGAGCCATGTGGCGGGGGTGGATAATCCCAAAGAGGTGTGGGATTTGGGCAAAGCCATGACCCTGGCCCTTTTTGGCGGACTTGGATTCACCATTGCCATCGTGATTATGGCCGGAATCCGGGAAGAGCTGGAACTTTGCGATATTCCCAAGCCCTTTCAGGGGGCAGCCATTACCCTGGTGATCGGGGGGATTATCGCCATTGCCTTTATGGGATTTACCGGTGTGGATTCAGGCGTTAAAAATGTTTTAAAACCGGCACCAAAGGTTTCACAGGTTATGGAGCAAGCGGAAAGTGTTGCCCTGCTCGATATTAAGGACTGCAACATCAAGAAAGTGATAATGCCATGATGATCTCCCTTGGAATTGCCGGCGCAAGCATGCTGGTTATGGCCGTGATATTTTCCTATATCCTGGGATGGGCCAATAAAAAATTTATGGTTGAGGTGGACCCCAAAATCGAAGAAGTCAAAGAAGCACTTCCCGGTGCAAACTGCGGTGGGTGCGGTTATCTCGGTTGCAGCGACTATGCCGAGGCCATAGTCAAAAAAAATGATCCGGTCAACAAGTGCACGGTGGGCGGCGCCGCCTGTGCCAAAGAGATTGCCGGGATCATGGGCGTGGAGGTTGGTGATATGGTGGCTTTGCGTGCCATTGTCCACTGCAACGCCCCATTGTCCGGCCGTTTGGGCCTTACCCAGTACAAAGGTGAGCCGCGGTGCACATCTGCCCAGCAGGTGGCTGGCGTTCAGGGCTGCACCTTTGGGTGTCTCGGGTTTGGGGATTGTGTTCAGGCCTGTAACTACGATGCAATTGAAGTTATAGACGGCCTTGCCCGGGTGGACTATAAAAAATGTATCGGCTGCGGAGCCTGTTCCAAGGCCTGCCCCAGGGGTATTATCTCCATTCAGGGATTCAAGGAAGATATTCTGCCTGTGGTGGCCTGTTCCAATAAAGACAAGGCAAAGGATGCCAAAGCCGTGTGCAACAATGCATGTGTTGGATGCAAAGCCTGTACAAAGGCGTCTGATCTGTTCACGGTTACGAACAATCTGTCCAAGTGCAGTTATGACGACTATTCAGCCCAGAAACGTGAAGATGTCATGAATGCCATGGAAAAATGCCCCACCGGGTGTATCCACTTCATGGGAGCCGCAGTAAAGTAAAGAATGAAAAAAATATGCGTTTACTGCGGTTCAAGTGACGGGGCCCGCCCCGAATACGCAAAGGCCGCAGAAGCTCTTGGGTGTGCCATGCTGGAAAAAAATATTGATCTGGTTTATGGCGGAGCCAGTGTCGGACTCATGGGCACTGTGGCTGATACCGTTCTTAACGGAGGCGGAAAAGTTACGGGCATTATCCCCAAACACCTGGTAAACCGTGAGATCAGTCACCAGGGATTGACCGAACTTGTGGTTGTGGATTCAATGCATGAAAGAAAATCCATGATGGCCGATCTGTCGGACGGATTCATTGCGCTGCCCGGCGGTATCGGAACCATGGAGGAACTTTTTGAAGTGATGACCTGGTCCCAGCTCGGATTCCATAAAAAGCCATATGGATTGCTCAATGTCGTGGGGTATTATGATCATCTCAATGCGTTTATGCAGTATGGCGTCAACCAGGGGTTCATCCGGAGTGCGACTCATGGAAAACTCATCATTAAAGAGGATCCCGGAGACCTGCTGGATTTGTTTGTGGCAGGCTGAAAGGCTTTCAGATTAAAACCACGAAGTTCACGAATATTTTCGTGTCCTTCGTGGTTTAATCAAATGCGTTCAAAGGGGGCGGGTTCTGCTTCCAAGCCATTCCCGGACCGGTTCAGCCAGCCCCGGTGAAAGCCGGTCATACACCATCTGGTGATACTCATTGACCCAGGAGATCTCCTCGGCACCCAGCATGGTTTTATCCACAAGATCACGTTCAAAATGGCAGAGAGTCATGTTCTCAAATTTTAAAAAACTGCCGAATTGCGTTTCCCTCTCCTTGACCACCAGCACCATATTTTCCAGCCTGATCCCGTATTGACCTTCCCGGTAAAGACCGGGTTCGTTGGTTAAAAGCATGCCGGGCCGAAGCGCGATATCCACGGGAAGTGAACTTAAGCGGGCCGGACCTTCATGCACACAAAGGAAGAAACCCACCCCGTGGCCTGTGCCGTGGCCAAAATCAAGACCCTGCTGCCATAAGTGACGCCGGGCCATGGCATCGATCTGGTATCCCCTGGCAGTGCTGGGAAAGAGTGCCGTTGCTACGGCAATGTGGGCTTTGAGAACCAGGGTATAATCGCGGATTTCCTGGCTTGACGGCGTACCTAAATGAACGGTGCGCGTAATGTCCGTGGTGCCCGTCAGGTAGTTGCCCCCGGAATCGGTCAGGAACATGGCATCAGGACTTAAGGGAAG
Source organism: uncultured Desulfobacter sp. (assembly GCF_963665355.1). Classification (GTDB taxonomy): domain Bacteria; phylum Desulfobacterota; class Desulfobacteria; order Desulfobacterales; family Desulfobacteraceae; genus Desulfobacter. The sequence continues at coordinate 10,316 of NZ_OY762229.1, read as the reverse complement.
ATCCGTATCAGGATCGGCACTGTAATGGCAGATGGCTGAATGCTCTTTAAACGCCATAATGGAATCAAATGAGGGGTGAAGAAAGGCGTTCTGTTCTTTACGAAAGTTTAAAAGCTGTTGTGCGGCAGAGATTTCAGTTTTGGGCGTATCGCTTGTGCAAAGCCAGTGCAGAAAATTGACCACGGCCCGTCCGTCTTTGACTGCCGTATCACGGATATGGGAAATTTCAACTTCATTTTTCAGGCATTTCAGCATAGCGCTTGGGTTTGGCGCCTCAGTGATATCCGATCTCTTCTTTACGGCCTGGTAAATAAAGTCTGAAACCTTTTCCGTATCCAGCAGAACCCTGGATTTTTTATCCAGCTTTTGAATTGTTTCGTAAAAAAAGTTGTAGTCAAACAATGCAACACCGTCCGCCTCAAGGGCTGTCCTAAGTGGTGTATTGACCTTGGCTGGATCTATGAACAGGTTGATTTTATCCATGGTAATCAGGGAAAAGGCCATATTCACAGGATTGGTGTGAATATCCTGCCCCCTCAGATTAAAGGTCCAGGCAATGTCATCCAATGCAGCCAGGACATGGCAGTCCGTATTGTAATCCGCCATTTTTTTGCGTATGCGGGAAATTTTCTCTTTCCGGGTTTCACCGGCATAGATACTATCCAGTTCAAATGCAGGAGTCCGGGGCATGGGCGGCCGATCCTGCCACAGATCTGAAATCAGGTCCATGGTGGTGTCCACGACAATGCCCTTTTGCATAAATTTTTCTTTCAGGCTTCCGGCCTGTGACGCGGATACAATTTTACCATCCAGGGCAATACGGTCATTGACCGACAGCGTATCGGTCAGCCATTTGTCAAAGGACGGGACCCCGGTATCTCCCTGCCTGAAAAGCTGAACCCCATCCAGTTGGGCTCCGGCCTGGATCCAGTACCTGAAATCGGTCCACATCCCAGCCTGGTTTTTTGTGACCACGGCTGTACCGGCGGAGCCTGAAAATCCGGTCAGCCATTTCAGGATCTGCCAGTAGCCTGCCAGGTATTCGCTTTGATGGGGGTCGGCATTGGGAATAATCACGGCCGTGACCCCGGCTGTATCCATTTTTTTGCGCAGAGCGCAAAGTTTATCCTGTGTCTTCAGTAGCTTCATTGATGTCACATCCCCAGATAGGCTTGTTTAACTGCTTCATTGGCCAGAAGTTTTTCTCCTGTGCCGGTCATGGTGATGGTACCGGTCTCCATGACATATCCCCGGTCCGCTATCTTCAAAGCCAGGTTGGCATTTTGTTCAACCAGGAATATGGTGGTTTTATACTCCTGGTTGATTTTTTTTATAATATTGAAAATCTGTTTGGTGATAATGGGAGCAAGCCCCAGGGACGGTTCATCGAGAAGCAGCAGTTTGGGTTTGCTCATGATGGCCCGGGAAATGGCAAGCATCTGTTGTTCTCCGCCGCTCAGGGTTCCGCCCTGCTGGTTCCGTCGATCTGACAGAATGGGAAACAGTTCAAATACATTTTTCAAGTCCTGCTTGATCTGGTTTTTGTCATTTCTTAGAAAGGTGCCCATGTCCAGATTTTCCATGACCGTCAGATAGGGAAAAATCCTGCGGCCTTCCGGAACCTGGCTGATACCCAACGCCGCGATCTGGTCGGCAGGCATTCCTGTGATATCACGGCCTTCAAATTCAATGGTGCCGCTGGTGGCAGGCACCACCCCGCACATTGTCATGAGCGTTGTGGATTTGCCGGCACCGTTGGCTCCGATCAGGGTAATAATTTCGCCTTTTTCAACATCCATGCTGATATTTTTTAAGGCTTGAATATTGCCGTAATGGGTTTGTACATTTCTGATCTTAAGCATCGATCTCTTCCCCCAGGTAAGCCTTGATCACCACCGGATTGTTCAGTATCTGGTCCGGGGTGCCCTCACCGATTTTCTTACCGTAATCCACAACAAAGATGTTTTCTGACAGGGACATGACAAGTTTCATGTCGTGCTCGATTAAGAGGATGGCAATGTGCTCTTGGTCTCTTAACTGCAAAATCAATTGGTTCAGAGCCAGGGTCTCTTGGGGGTTCATGCCGGCTGCAGGTTCGTCCAGAAGAAGCAGGAACGGGTCTGTGGCCATGGCCCGGGCAATTTCCAGACGCCTCTGGGCACCATACGGCAGGTTCAGTGCCAGCTCATCCACGTACTTTTCTATGCCGATTTTTTTTAAGATATCATAGCTTTTATCCACGATAAACTGCTCTTCGGCCCGGGTGGCGGGGTTTCGGAAAATGGCGCCAAGGATGCCGGCCTTTGTAACGGGGTAGCATCCGATCATTACATTTTCCAGAACCGTCATGGATGCAAACAGCCGGATATTTTGAAATGTCCGGGCAAGACCCTTGCGGGTCACAAGATTCGGTTTAAGGCCGTTGATACGTTCCTTTGCGGCATCATCCCCGTTGGGGCGGATGAAGATATTCCCTCCGGTGGGGGTGTAAATCCCTGTAATACAGTTGAAAAAAGTGGTCTTTCCTGCACCGTTAGGGCCGATCAGCGCGGCAATCTCACCCTGGTTAACGCTCAGATCCAGATTGTTGATGGCCCGAAGGCCGCCGAAATCCATGGTCAGGTTTTTAACTTCCAAAATGGGTTTGTCCATAACTATTGCTCTGCGGTATGTTGGTGTTCTTTGTAGTGGTATGTTTTTCTGACATTTTCAATGAGTCCCCCGGGCTTGAACACCATCATCAGCACCAGAACGGCGCCGAAGACAATCATACGGTATTCAGAAACGGCCCGAAGATATTCAGGCAGAAGAATCAGCATCAAAGCGCCTGAAATGACACCGGCAATGGAGCCCATGCCCCCCAGTACAACGGTACACAGAATAATAACCGATTCCCAGATGGTGAAACTGGCCGGATTCACAAATGTGGTCTTGGCGGCAAAAACCACACCGGCCATGCCGGCCCAGGTGGCGCCCAGCATAAAGGCCCGAAGTTTGGTGCCGGCCTTGTCAATGCCCATGGCCTGGCAGGCGATTTCATCGTCTTTCAGGGCGATCCAGGCCCGTCCGATCCGGGAGTCCTGGAGACGGTTGATCACAAAGATGGTGAAAATAACAAGGCCAACGATAATATAATACAGGTAGATTGAGTGCTGCTGAAGTGTCAGATCAAGCCCGAACAGATTTGGTTTGGGGATGTTGGCAATGCCGCTGGGGCCCTTGGAAAATTCATTCCAGTTTTCAAGCACAAGCCGGATAATTTCACCAAAGCCCAGAGTGACAATGGCCAGATAGTCACCTCTTAAGCGAAGCACGGGGTACCCCAGGATGATGCCCAGAATGGCCCCCAAAAGGCCGCCTATAGGCAGAACCATCCAAAAGGTCATGCCGAAATGAAGATTTAACAGGGCATAGGCGTAGGCGCCCACGGCAAAGAAGGCCACATACCCCAGGTCCAGAAGGCCTGCCAGGCCGACAACGATGTTAAGTCCCAGCCCCAGCATCACATAAATCAATGCTGAAATCATGATGTTGGTCTGGTACATGGAAAAAAGATGGGGAAACCCCAGCGTGAATATTGTCAGCAGGATTATGGCGGGGACAAAAAAACGTTTCTCTGCCAGAAGATTCCTGATCACGGATATTTTTTTCCCCCGGGCCGTTCTCCCCGTGTTTTTGTCTTTGCGTTTGAGCATATATCGCCACAGGGCGGACAGGAAAAAAAAGGCAATGCCCACAAAGGCCATATTCCACCAGCGCCATTCAATGGTTTTGGTCACGGTATTGACCCTGATCACCATGATGGGAAAGGTTAAAAACATAAACCAGACCGCTGCCATGATGGATTGTCTGAGTTCTTGTAAAAGGTTCATATGTAACAGATTCCTGATGGTTCTCTTTGATTCAATGGGATTAAAGATTCATTGGTATTACACTTTTTTGGTTTCAGCACGCCCCAGAATTCCGGAAGGCCTGAAAATCAGAATCAGAACCAGAAATAAAAAGGCAAACACATCTTCATAATCACTGGAGATATAACCGGTGAAAAAACTTTCAGTCCATCCTAAAACAAGGGAGCCCAACACGGCGCCGGGGATGCTGCCGATGCCGCCCAGCACCGCTGCCACAAAGGCCTTAATGCCGGCAATGAATCCCATGTAAAAATTAATCTGGCCGATGTGCGAGGCTATGAGCATGCCGCCTATCGCAGCCGTGCCCGATCCGATAATAAAGGTGAAGGAGATGACCCGATTGACATTAACCCCAAGCAGCATAGCCATGGTTTTATCCTGGGATGTGGCGCGCATGGCCTTGCCGATCCGGGTAAACTTGATCAGAAAGGTCAGTCCCACCATGACGATGATCGTGGTGACAATGATGGCAAGCTCCTGGGCAGACATGATATGTGCATAGGGTTCCCAGAATGCAAAATCCGGGATCAGGCTGGGAAAGGGCAGGAAATCCGATGTCTGGGCAAGAAGTACATAATTTTGAAGAAACAAGGACATGCCGATGGCGCTGATCAGTGCCGACAGGCGCGGAGCGGTCCGCAGCGGTTTGTAGGCGATTTTCTCCATGGTGTATCCGTAGCAGCAGGCATAAAATACAGCAGCAGCCCCTGCGATCAGCGTTACAGCCAGAGCCGGAAATCCAGACATGGTCAGAACCGTGGAGATGATAAGTGCGGTGAACGCACCAATCATATAGATTTCACCATGGGCAAAGTTAATCAGCTCAATAATGCCGTACACCATGGTGTACCCCAGTGCTATCAGGGCATAGATACTGCCCCGGGTCAATCCGCCCAGGAACAGCTTTAAAAAAAAATCAAAATCCATGAGTAACCTGTTTTGTCAATGCAAGTCAAAAGGCCGGTATCTGCCAAGAGATAAGGGGCAGGCATCAAATGCCCGCCCCTTATCTCTTGGATCACGAATCTACCTTTTGGGACTTAAATGTTATTTCTCTTCAACAAACTGACCATTGGTCACTTTGTACACGGAAAACCCGATACCGGTGGCGTCACCATTTTCATCAAACCGGATTTTTCCCAAAGGGGTCTCAACATATTCGGTTCTCAGGGCTTGAACCACCTTGTCATAGTCAGTGGAACCGGCTTTTTCAATGGCGTTGAGCAGGGCCTGGGTGGCCGCATATGCGGCGTCAAAGAATGCGCCAGGCTCAGAACCGAATTCTTTCTGGTGCTCTTCCTTGGCCATTTTGGCCATGGGGTTGCCGGAAATGTCCATGGGACCTGTGGCATAGACGCCTTCGGAATACTCGCCGGCAACTTGTATAAATGTATCGTCCTTTACACCGTCAGCACCCATGAAAAGGGTATCCATTCTTTGTTTTCTCATCAGTGTGACGATCTTGGATGCTTCCGGATGGTAGCCACCCCATACAACCAGGTCCGGCTGCTCTTTTTCCACCTTGGTAACAATGGCGGAATAGTCCACGGCACCCGGGGTAACGCCTTCAAACAGCAGAACATTTACACCGGCTTCCTCAAAGTATTTTTTTGCAAGTTCCGCCTGGCCCTTGCCGTAATCTCCTTTGTCATGCAGAATAACGACATTTTTAACATTAAGGGTCTTTGTGGCAAATTCAACCTGGAGCTGGGCCTGTTTGGCGTCATGGGGGATGGTTCTGAAAAAGTTGGGATAATCACCGGACAAGGTCAGATCCGGGTTGGTGGCGGAAGGGGACATGGTGACGATTTTGGCTTCCTTGTAAATGCCCAGGGCCGCCTTGGTTGCCCCGGAACAGATATGACCCATGACCACATCCACGCCGTCTGAAACCAGTTTGGTTGCAGTATTGCCGGCCACTTCGGGTTTGCAGGCATCGTCTTCAATCAGTAGTTCCACCTGGTGTCCTAAAACACCACCGTTGGCGTTTATTTTTTTGACCACCAGCTTGGCAGCATTCACTGACGGAAGACCATAGGATGCAAGGTCTCCTGAATGTGCACCGGCAACGCCCAGTTTAATTTTCTGCTCTTCTTCTTTCTTTCCGCAGGAAAATATTAAACAGACAGCCAATAGACAACCCATTGCAACTAATAGTTTTTTCATTCTTTTTTCCTTTTTCTGTTGAATTAACATATGGTTCATGGTCTTTTTTATAACGATGTCATCGGCGCTGTCAATCATACGATAGAGGTAACGGATCTGGTGTTTGAATATTGAATCGTCCATCTGCAGCATTTTAAAACTGTATACAATTTATATGAAAGTGTCCATATGTTGTTCGGCTTCTTTCTTGCTTCGTTGCGGACTAAGCCCGGCAGCTGATATGTCAGGTCAGCCCATGGCTGTTATATGGATAAAAGCAATTCGGCACCGCTAAAAAGGAACTTTTTAGCGGTGCCGAATATAAGAAAGAAGAAATTTTCGAACTAATTTTTCGAGCTAATTTTTCGAACCAAGAAGAACAGAGAATAGGAAATCAGGCTTTTTCTTTTATTTTTGTTTCGGGCAGAATAACAGACTCTGTCTGACGATTAGAACGTGAGCTGAAGCTAGAATCTGAACTTATTTCGTCTGATCCCATAACTTCTATAATTCCATCGTCGATTATTCTCAAAAAATCAAAAAGATCGCCTTGTGCTTGGATTTCAGTTGCTTCAATCATTTGCCTTTTCCTCCCTGCGTCAATCTTAAAGGGTTTTATTCAGAGGAAATTGATTTTTTTTCTATTTTTTTTCCTCTATTACACACATTGGGGACATAATAGCAATGGAGGACAGAGCAAATCAATCGGGGAATCCCTGATTTTTTTTCACTTTTTTTGCTAAATCAATCTAATACATTGCGAAATTGGGTTATTTTCTTCCTAAAATCACAGAGAATAAATTGGCAGGGCTAAAGAGCGGGTGTAAATAGGGGCGTGTTGACAGTATGCTGTATCCCCGCGACAAAAACAGAGGAATTTAATATGTCATTGCGAATTTTTTATAGCCTGTTTCGTCGTCGTTTGGACTATGTCTCTTTTTCTCTGGACCGTAACGGCTGTTTTTTTTGCAGGCTCGTCCATCGTCCATCATAATTGCGGTGGGGGAATAGCCTTCAATGTGAATAGCCGGCAATGGGAAGATAGATACCAGTTCCCACCGGCAGATCGTTGAAATCGGTTATCCTGTTGCCCGGAAGCGGGCCCTGTCCCGGAACATGGTAAATGGTGCCGGAGGCTTTAAATTTTGAACCGGCTATCCCATAGGCGGTATTATTCTTTGTAAGGGTAAAAGGGCCTTTATATCCCACCACCAGGCGGGTGCCCATGGGCAGGTCATCCCAGTCCGAGATGGCGGAACCGGGTAAAACCCGGCCCGATGGAAGAAAATATATGGTGCTGGGGGAATGATACGCAAGGCCAGCATGGGACCAGGCGGTCATCTGATCGGATATGGTTTTTATAATGAGTTTAGCCTGCTCGCTTACCTTTTGTACTGTTTCCTGGTTAAGCAACACCTTTGTGCCCACAGGCAGGTGGTCCCATCCTAACTTTAAAGCCACACTGTCGCCGGCCAGGGTTTTACCACCGGGCAGGACATAGATTGTGGTGGGGGCTTCATAATCTTCGCCGGCAATGGACCAGGCTGAGTTCTTCTGTGAGATGATATTGGATTCAAGCTCTTCGGGGATCTTTTTCCCGGTATACACAACAGTACCGGGGCCACTATAAAAAACTTGGGCCAGCATGGGGTCCTGCATCAGGCGTCCCGCACGCACATCGGGATCGTATGGCCAGGAGGGGCCAAGGCCGGCCCGGGTTCTGTCAAAATTTTTTGCGCACCGTTTACGTCCCCTGTGGTTTTTCATAAACCACGGGTTGGGTTTGCCGTATGCAATCTGGCTGTGGGTCAGGATGTCCTTGTCCTGTAAATTGTAAAAATTTTTAAGAATAAACAGCAACCGTTCTGCAGACCTGTACTGACTGTCGGTCAGGGGTGCATAATGGTAGCCTACAAATTCAATGCCCACGGAAATGTCGCTGACATTGGATTCATTGTTCCACATAGACAGGCCGGCATGGTCAGCCCGGTATTTTTTATCCAGAATCCGGTAAACAGTTCCGTTTCTAGCAATAACGTAATTGGCATGTCCGCCGGGGGTGGTGCGGCCGTTTTCAAAACATTTTCCCCTGGAAACCACCCGCAAGGTGCTTTTAAGGCCAAGCTCTGAAGTATGCACAATGATAAGCTTTGTGCGGCTGCGTATCTTTTTTTCAAACTGCGGATTAATCCGGTTACGGTAGTCCACAATGCGGTTCTGGAAACGGACAAGGTCTGATTCGGAATAAGTATGTGCGGCCCGGGCCGGAGCCGGGATCAGCAGCATGACAGCCAGTACCAGGGTAGCAACCAGCATCAAAGAAGAGCCTCCTGAAAAAGAAAAGATGGTGCGGGGTTCAGTATTCATGGACCCAAAGTATATCAGCACAGCCTCAAGATTGGAAGATAGTGAAAAATTAATTACTCTATGGCCAGGGGAACGACACTGTTTTTTTCTTGACCCCCGGCAAAGACCACCCTATGGTGGCACCATGGATACGGATTTAAAGCCGTGAAAGAAATCAACGAACGGCCATGGGCCGACCTGGCCTATCAGCTGCCAGGCTCAGCCTACAACAAAGTTTGAAAGATCTTGGTGACTTACCCATTCTTTCATATAAAAATTACCGGCTTGTGCAGCGCAGAAATTTAAGGCTTAATCTTAAACTTTTTTAGAAAATAGGAGCAGTAAATATGGGATTTACAATTGATCATTTTAATATCAACGTTTTGAATTTGGAAAAAAGTCTGGTTTTTTATGAAAAAGCGTTGGGTCTTACAGAGCTCAGAAGAAATACAGCCACAGACGGTTCCTATGTTATTGTCTATTTAACGGATAATCAGTCATCCACCAAGTTGGAACTGACCTGGCTCAAAGACAGGGATACGCCTTACGATCTTGGCGATGAAGAGTTTCACATTGCATTTAAAACAGATGATTTTGACGCGGCCCATGCCCTGCATGAGAGGATGGGGTGTATTTGCTATGAAAATGAAGCGATGGGCATCTATTTTATTAATGATCCGGATGGGTACTGGCTTGAGGTGATTCCCGCAGGATAGTGTTTGAACATACTTTGTAGCGCCGCACCGACATCAACCATGAAAGGAGTTTAATGGCCTGTCTTGACTCTAATATAAACAGTCATCTGACCGGATTTTGAAGGCCGTGTTTTTTCATTTTATACCGCAGCACCCGCTCGCTGATGCCCAGTGATGCGGCTGCCTGGGTTTGAATCCCCTGGTGTTTTTCCAGAGCGGACACGACCATCTCCCGTTCAACAGCATCCAGCCTCTCCGACAGACTGCCCCCGGCATCCGCTGCCTTATGAAAACGTACCTCCACAGGCAGGTCGGCTGTCCGGAGCACAGGTCCCCGGGACAAAGTTGTCATCCGCTGAATCATATGCTCCAATTCCCGGACATTTCCGGGAAAGTTATATTTAAGAAGTGTGGCCAGCGCATCTGCATCAAACCACATTTCTCTGGGGCTGTAGCGCTGGATAAAAAATTTGGCCAGTTCCGGTATATCCTCCCGCCGGTGGCGCAAGGGCGGCAGTTCGACATCCAGCACATTAATTCGGTAAAACAGATCTTCCCGGAACCGTCCTTCCAGCACCATCTGTTTGAGATCCCGGTTGGTGGCCGCCAGCACCCGGACATCAGCAGAAATCAGCTTGTTTCCGCCCACCCTCTGAATTCTTTTTTCCTGAAGAGCCCGGAGCAGTTTAGCCTGAACAGTCATGGAAAGCTCACCGATTTCATCCAAAAACAGCACGCCCTTGTCAGCCAGTTCAAACCGGCCTTTCCGTTGACCGGATGCGCCTGTGAACGCGCCTTTTTCATGGCCGAACAACTCTGATTCAAACAGGTTTTCAGGGATGGCTGCGCAGTTGACTTCGATGAAGGGCTGATTTTGCCGTGGGCTGAGAAGATGAATGAGCCGGGCGATCAACTCCTTTCCGCAGCCGGTTTCTCCGTGGATCAGGGCGGTCCATTCGGTGGGGGCGATGCGCCGGACCAGTGACAGCACTTTTTTCATGGCCGGACCATCCCCGATGATGCGAAGGGGCAAGGGCGTGTTGTCAAGGCATAGTGCAATCTCTGCAGCTTCTTCTTCAATGATCACCTGCTGTTCAATGCGCCGTATGCGGTCCAGTAACTCTTTAAGATCCACTGGCTTTTCAATAAAATCGTCAGCTCCCAGTTTCATCACGCTGACGGCGGTGTCCACCGAACCAAACGCCGTGATCATGATGGC